>NZ_CP122310.1:2010000-4702500 GCF_046103685.1 Streptomyces sp. SYP-A7185 | reverse complement strand
CATGGGTGGAACGTTGACTATTCGGCACGATCGGTTGGACCTGTAAGTACTGCTTCGGCGTGGAACACAGAGTTTGATGGATCGGGCCGGGCACGCTGTTGGGTATCTGAAGGTATGGCCGTAGGCTGCCTTCACTGCCGACCCCGGTATAGCGCCCTGGTAAGGGTGTGTGACGGGTGGTTGGTCGTTGTTTGAGAACTGCACAGTGGACGCGAGCATCTGTGGCCAAGTTTTTAAGGGCGCACGGTGGATGCCTTGGCACCAGGAACCGATGAAGGACGTGGGAGGCCACGATAGTCCCCGGGGAGTCGTCAACCAGGCTTTGATCCGGGGGTTTCCGAATGGGGAAACCCGGCAGTCGTCATGGGCTGTCACCCGCTGCTGAACACATAGGCAGTGTGGAGGGAACGCGGGGAAGTGAAACATCTCAGTACCCGCAGGAAGAGAAAACAACCGTGATTCCGGGAGTAGTGGCGAGCGAAACCGGATGAGGCCAAACCGTATACGTGTGAGACCCGGCAGGGGTTGCGTGTGCGGGGTTGTGGGATCTCTCTTTCACAGTCTGCCGGCTGTGAGACGAGTCAGAAACCGTTGATGTAGGCGAAGGACATGCGAAAGGTCCGGCGTAGAGGGTAAGACCCCCGTAGTCGAAACATCAGCGGCTCGTTTGAGAGACACCCAAGTAGCACGGGGCCCGAGAAATCCCGTGTGAATCTGGCGGGACCACCCGTTAAGCCTAAATATTCCCTGGTGACCGATAGCGGATAGTACCGTGAGGGAATGGTGAAAAGTACCGCGGGAGCGGAGTGAAATAGTACCTGAAACCGTGTGCCTACAAGCCGTGGGAGCGTCGCGTGCAGCACTTGTGCTGTACGTCGTGACTGCGTGCCTTTTGAAGAATGAGCCTGCGAGTTTGCGGTGCGTTGCGAGGTTAACCCGTGTGGGGAAGCCGTAGCGAAAGCGAGTCCGAATAGGGCGTTTCAGTAGCGCGCTCAAGACCCGAAGCGGAGTGATCTAGCCATGGGCAGGTTGAAGCGGCTGTAAGAGGTCGTGGAGGACCGAACCCACCAGGGTTGAAAACCTGGGGGATGACCTGTGGTTAGGGGTGAAAGGCCAATCAAACTCCGTGATAGCTGGTTCTCCCCGAAATGCATTTAGGTGCAGCGTCGTGTGTTTCTTGCCGGAGGTAGAGCACTGGATAGGCGATGGGCCCTACCGGGTTACTGACCTTAGCCAAACTCCGAATGCCGGTAAGTGAGAGCGCGGCAGTGAGACTGTGGGGGATAAGCTCCATGGTCGAGAGGGAAACAGCCCAGAGCATCGACTAAGGCCCCTAAGCGTACGCTAAGTGGGAAAGGATGTGGAGTCGCACAGACAACCAGGAGGTTGGCTTAGAAGCAGCCACCCTTGAAAGAGTGCGTAATAGCTCACTGGTCAAGTGATTCCGCGCCGACAATGTAGCGGGGCTCAAGCGTACCGCCGAAGTCGTGTCATTCCAGCAATAGGGCCAACGCCTGCTGGGATGGGTAGGGGAGCGTCGTGTGCCGGGTGAAGCTGCAGCGGAAGCTAGTGGTGGACGGTTCACGAGTGAGAATGCAGGCATGAGTAGCGATACATACGTGAGAAACGTGTGCGCCGATTGACTAAGGGTTCCTGGGTCAAGCTGATCTGCCCAGGGTAAGTCGGGACCTAAGGCGAGGCCGACAGGCGTAGTCGATGGATAACCGGTTGATATTCCGGTACCCGCTGTGAAGCGTCAAACATCGAGCCCATTAATGCTAAGGCCGTGAAGCCGTCCTGGAGCCTTCGGGCAAAGGGAAGTGGTGGAGCCGCCGACCCAAGGTGGTAGTAGGTGAGTGATGGGGTGACGCAGGAAGGTAGTCCAGCCCGGGCGGTGGTAGTCCCGGGGTAAGGGTGTAGCCCGTCATCTAGGTAAATCCGGATGACATGAGGGTGAGACCTGATGCCGAGCCGATTGTGGTGAAGTGGATGATCCTATGCTGTCGAGAAAAGCCTCTAGCGAGTTTCATGGCGGCCCGTACCCTAAACCGACTCAGGTGGTCAGGTAGAGAATACCGAGGCGTTCGGGTGAACTATGGTTAAGGAACTCGGCAAAATGCCCCCGTAACTTCGGGAGAAGGGGGGCCATCACTGGTGATTGGATTTACTCCATGAGCTGGGGGTGGCCGCAGAGACCAGCGAGAAGCGACTGTTTACTAAAAACACAGGTCCGTGCGAAGCCGTAAGGCGATGTATACGGACTGACGCCTGCCCGGTGCTGGAACGTTAAGGGGACCGGTTAGTGCACTTTCGGGTGTGCGAAGCTGAGAACTTAAGCGCCAGTAAACGGCGGTGGTAACTATAACCATCCTAAGGTAGCGAAATTCCTTGTCGGGTAAGTTCCGACCTGCACGAATGGCGTAACGACTTCTCGACTGTCTCAACCATAGGCCCGGTGAAATTGCACTACGAGTAAAGATGCTCGTTTCGCGCAGCAGGACGGAAAGACCCCGGGACCTTTACTACAGTTTGATATTGGTGTTCGGTTCGGCTTGTGTAGGATAGGTGGGAGACTGTGAAGCGGGCACGCCAGTGTTCGTGGAGTCAACGTTGAAATACCACTCTGGTCGTGCTGGATGTCTAACCTGGGTCCGTGATCCGGATCAGGGACAGTGTCTGATGGGTAGTTTAACTGGGGCGGTTGCCTCCCAAAGAGTAACGGAGGCGCCCAAAGGTTCCCTCAGCCTGGTTGGTAATCAGGTGTTGAGTGTAAGTGCACAAGGGAGCTTGACTGTGAGACCGACGGGTCGAGCAGGGACGAAAGTCGGGACTAGTGATCCGGCGGTGGCTTGTGGAAGCGCCGTCGCTCAACGGATAAAAGGTACCCCGGGGATAACAGGCTGATCTTCCCCAAGAGTCCATATCGACGGGATGGTTTGGCACCTCGATGTCGGCTCGTCGCATCCTGGGGCTGGAGTCGGTCCCAAGGGTTGGGCTGTTCGCCCATTAAAGCGGTACGCGAGCTGGGTTTAGAACGTCGTGAGACAGTTCGGTCCCTATCCGCTGTGCGCGTAGGAATATTGAGAAGGGCTGTCCCTAGTACGAGAGGACCGGGACGGACGAACCTCTGGTGTGCCAGTTGTCCTGCCAAGGGCATGGCTGGTTGGCTACGTTCGGAAAGGATAACCGCTGAAAGCATCTAAGCGGGAAGCCTGCTTCGAGATGAGTATTCCCACCCCCTTTGAGGGGTTAAGGCTCCCAGTAGACGACTGGGTTGATAGGCCAGATCTGGAAGCCCGGTAACGGGTGGAGGTGACTGGTACTAATAGGCCGAGGGCTTGTCCTCAGTTGCTCGCGTCCACTGTGTTGGTTCTGAAACCACGAACAACCCCGTATGTCGGGCCACGACTGCGGTGCGGTTGACAGTTTCATAGTGTTTCGGTGGTCATAGCGTGAGGGAAACGCCCGGTTACATTCCGAACCCGGAAGCTAAGCCTCACAGCGCCGATGGTACTGCAGGGGGGACCCTGTGGGAGAGTAGGACGCCGCCGAACTATCATTAACGGGAAACCCCCGCACCCTCTGGGTGCGGGGGTTTTCTGCGTTCACGACCTTTAGTGTTCACGACCCTTTGGTGTTCAGGACCTGTTGGTGTTCAGGGCCTTTGCCCCCACTGCATTACTCCGGCCTCACCAATTTCGTGTCGTACGCCAGAATCACCGCCTGCACCCGGTCCCTCGCCCCCGTCTTCGCGAGGATGCGGCCCACGTGTGTCTTCACCGTCGACTCCGCGAGGTGCAGCCGGCCCGCGATCTCCGCGTTCGTCCAGCCCTGACCGATGACCGTCAGGATTTCCCGCTCACGGTCCGTCAGTGGGGCCAGGCGCGGGTCTCGGACTGCGGTGTCGTCGTCGCCCGGCCGCGTGGGCAGGTGGTCGGCGTACGCGTCCAGGAGCCGGCGGGTCAGGCTCGGGGCCACCACCGCGTCTCCCGAGGCGACCGCGCGGATACCGGAGAGGAGCTCCTCCGGCAGCGCGTCCTTGATGAGGAACCCCGAGGCTCCCGCTCGCAGGCCCGCGTAGGCGTATTCGTCCAGGTCGAACGTGGTGAGGATGAGGACGCGGGTGCGGGCGCCCGCCGCCACGATGCGGCGCGTGGCCTCGATGCCGTCGAGGCCCGGCATGCGGATGTCCATCAGGGCGACGTCCGGGTGGAGTTCGGCGGTCATGCGGACCGCCTCGCTGCCGTTGCCGGCTTCTCCCACCACCTTCATGTCGTCCTGGCTCTCCAGGAGCATGCGGAAGCCGAAGCGTTGCATGGGTTGGTCGTCGACGATGAGCACGGTCGTCACGGGGCGGGTTCCTCGGGGAGTCGGAGTTCGACGTGCCAGCCGCCCGGTGGGTGCGGCAGCGGGCCCGCCTCAAGTGTCCCGTCGTACAGGGCCGTTCGCTCGCGCATTCCTGAGAGGCCTCTGCCGCCGGATTCCGCGATCGGCTGCCGTGGGCCGCCCACGCCCGTGTCGGTCACCGTCACCCGCACCCCGTCGTCGCCGTACGCGACCTCGACGTAGGCGGTCGCTTCCGGGCCGCCGTGCTTGAGGGTGTTCGTGAGGGCCTCCTGCACGACCCGGTAGACGGTCAGCTGGCGTCCCGCCGGGAGCGAGTCCGCGCGGCCGAGCACCGTACTGCGTACCGGAAGGCCTGCAGCCCGTACTCCGTCGATGAGCTGGTCCAGGTCGGTGAGGGCCGGCTGGGGTGCGAGCGCGGCGGCCTCGGGGGTCTCCTCGCGCAGGACGTCCAGGAGGCGGCGCAGTTCCGTCAGGGCCTGGCGGCTTGTCGTGCCGATGGCCGTGAGGGCTTGGGCGGCGCGCTCCGGGGACTTGGCGGCGGCGTACGAACCGCCGTCGGCGAGGGTGGTGATGACCGAGAGGTTGTGGCCGATGATGTCGTGCATCTCCCGGGCGATGCGGGTGCGTTCGGCGTGGGTGGCGAGCCGCGCCTGCTGGTCGCGTTCGACTTCGAGCTGCTTGGCGCGCTGCACCAGGGACGCCAGGTACTCCTGGCGGGTGCGGAACGCGATGCCCATCAGGGCGACGATCGCCAAGCTCATCATCGTCGGGACCACCTGCTGGTCCCAACTGCCCTGCGGATGCCGCAGATGGCCGATGACGGGCGGCACCACGATCAGGCCGTACGTCCAGGCCAGGATGCGGGCCGGGAGCCGCATCGCGATGTTGAAGACGACGACGAGCTGGGTGAGCGCGGCCTGGAGGATCGCTCCTGACCAGGTGTTGAGCAGGGCGGCGAGCGTCATGACGGCGTAGACGGCGAGGGGATGGCGGCGGCGCCACAGCAGCGGCACGGTGAAGGCGGTCGTCATCGCCCACACCAGCCAGAGCGGGGTGTCCTTGTTCGCGGCGATGTGGTGCCAGCCGCCGCCCACGACGTCGATGAAGGCGGCGAACACGAAGAAGCCGGTCAGCAGGAGGTCCCAGACCAGTGGCCGCCGCCGGTCGAAGGCGCGCACCCACTGGACGCCGCGCTCCACGTACCGGGTCAGCGGCTGGGCGCCCGCGGGCCAGTCGTGGTCCGGGGCGCCCTGGTGGCCGGTGTCGTCCTGCTCGGAGGTCCGAGGGGTCACGGTGTCATCCTCGTACGGCACGCGCTCATACGTCGCGTCGCTTGAGGAGATACGCCGCTGCCGCGAGGGTCGCCGCCGCCCACCCGAGGAGGGTCAGCAAGCCCGCGCCGGGGGAGAGTTCGCCGGACGCGGTGTGCACGGTGGCGAGGGATTCTGCGGCCGGCAGCGGGAAGTGGTCCAGGACGTCGCGCAGGGTGTCGTTCGGGATCATCGTGGCGAGCTGCGGCAGGAGGATCAGGCCGCCGACGTACGCGCCGATGGTCCCCGGGACGTTGCGCAGGGCCGAGCCGAGGCCGAGCACGATGACGCCGATGAGGACGGTCCCGGCGGCGGAGCCGGCGATGGCGCGCGCGATGCCGGGATCGCCGAGCGACGCTTCGAGGTCCGTGCCCCCGAGGAAGAGCTGGGCCAGCGGGAACGTGAGGTAGTTCGTGACCAGGAGCGTGGTGAGCCCGACGGTGACGAACACCGTCGTCTTCGCCCGCAGGACCGGCAGGCGGCGCGGCACGGCGGTCATCGTGGCGCGGACCATGCCCGTCGCGTACTCGCCGGCGGTCATCAGGATGCCGAGGACGGCGATCGCGACCTGGCCGATCTGGGTGCCGAGCAGGGCGTAGGTGACCGGGTCGATCTCGTTGCGCGGGTCGGGCGAGTACGTGGCGGAGGCGATCACGCCGACGGCCACCGTGCTGACGCTCGCCAGGCCGAGCATGATCCAGGTGGAGCGGAGCGTCCACAGCTTGTGCCACTCGGAGCGGAGGATTCCGCGGGAGGTCAGGCGGTAGGGGGCTCGGGGGAGGGCGGTGGGCTCCACGGCCCTGGTGGGCGTGGAGGACGTGGTCGGCGTGGAGGACGTGGAGGACGTGGTGCTCATGCCGTTGCTCCTTCCGGCACGTCGGTGGCGGACGCCGACGTGACGTACTCGACCGAGTCCCGCGTCAGGTCCATGAAGGCCTGCTCCAGGGACGCCGCGTGCGGGGTCAGTTCGAAGAGGGGGATGCCGTGCCGCGCCGCCGTGCGGCCGATGTGTTCGCCGTCCGTGCCGCGTACGTCGAGGACGCCGGGCGCGTCGCCCGTGATCTGTACGCCGGGTGCGGCGAGCAGCTCGCCGAGGAGGCCCGCCTCGGGGGTGACGACCTTGACGGAGCCGGTGCCCGACTCGCGTACGAACGTCTCGACCGTCGTGTCCGCCAGGAGCCTGCCGCGGCCGATGATGATGAGGTGCTCGGCGGTCAGCGCCATCTCACTCATGAGGTGCGAGGAGACCAGGACCGTACGGCCCTCGGCGGCGAGGGACTTGAGGAGGTTGCGGATCCACAGGACGCCCTCGGGGTCGAGGCCGTTGACCGGTTCGTCGAGGATGACCGTGGCCGGGTCGCCGAGAAGCGCGGCGGCGATACCGAGCCGCTGGCCCATGCCGAGGGAGAAGCCCTTCACGCGCTTGCGGGCCACCTCGTGGATGCCCACGAGGTCCAGGACCTCCTCGACGCGGCGGCGCGGGATGCCGTGGGTGTGGGCCAGGGCCATCAGGTGGTGGAAGGCGGTGCGGCCCGGGTGGACGGACCGGGCCTCCAGGAGCGCGCCCACCTCGTGCAGGGGCGCGGTGTGTGTCGCGTACGCCCGGTCGCCGATGGTGGAGCGCCCGCGGGTCGGGGCGTCCAGGCCGAGGAGCATCCGCATGGTGGTGGACTTGCCGGCGCCGTTCGGGCCGAGGAAGCCCGTGACCGTGCCGGGGCGGACGGTGAAGGACAGGTCCTCCACGACGGTCTTCTCGCCGTACCGCTTGGTGAGTTCGTGTGCCCGAATCATGCTTCCGATGCTGGCGCCCGCGGGGGCGCGGGGCGTCGGACCAGGGGCGGGACGTGGGCGGCGGGGGTAGTACCGGGGTAGGACGGTGACCCTGAGAGCGGCTGGCGGGGAACCCTGAGCGGGGGCGGCCGGCGGGGCCCTTGAGCGCGCCGTCCGGGTCAGCCGGGGAGCTCCGCGTGGGGCCAGCGGGTGCGGGCCTGCTCGCGGGAGCGGAGGAGGGCCAGGGTGGGCAGGCCGCGGTCCGCGCCGGTGGACAGGAGCTGCGGGAGCTGGGGGAGCGGGGCCACGGCCGCCACGTCGTCCAGGACCAGGGTCATTGGTGGGTCGAGCCGACCGGAGGATGACCGTTCGGCCATGCGCCGGCCGTGCTCGACCACGCTTGCGGCGAGTGCCGTGAGGAGGGGCATGGCGCCCGGCCCCTGGGGTGACTTGGGGTCCTCGATCGCTTCACCCACCACAAAAAGCGTGCCCCCTTCATCGATGAAGGAATCCAACGTGAGGGCATCGGTTCGGTTGGGGGTGCAGGATTCCCGTACGTTCAGGGTGAAGAGGGCGGAGAGAGCGCGTGCGGTCAACTCCTGCGCCATGTCCCGGCGTTCCGGATACGCCGTGAGGGCCGCCTCCAGCTCGCCCGCTGCGCCCGCTGCGGCCTTCTGGTGGGTGCGCAGGACGCGGACGGCGTCCTGGACGCCCGTTCCCTGGGCCCAGCGGTGTACGTGTTTGACCGGGCGGCCGTCCACCGCCGCGGCGTGCAGGAAGCTGCTGAGGAGGGTCTCCGCGGTGTCGGCCACGGAGCTGTCGAGCTTGGCGCTCGGCCTTATGGCGGCCAGCAGGGCGTTGGCCCTCTGGGTGGCCACCGCCTTGTCCTCGCAGTGGGCGGTGGGGGACCAGTGCATTCTCGCGGGGGTGTCGCAGAGGTGGTTCGGGTCGTAGACGAGGACGGGGCCGAGCTTCGCCCGGGCGTCCTTGGTCTCCTCCCACAGGGTGGGGTCGGAGGTGAGGACCAGGGCTGCGCCCTCCGCGTCGCGGATCGCCTCCGCGGCCACGGGTCTCCTGGTCTCCCTCGGTCCCAGGACGAGGGGGGTACGGGGGGTGGGGAGGGGGAGGTTCTCTGTGGTCGAGGGTTCTGTGCGGGGACCCTCGCCCACAGCGGGGGCAGGGGCAGGAGCAGGAACGGTTTCGACCGGAGCCGTCTCTACTGGAGCCGGGGCCGTCTCTACCGGAGCCGGAGCCGTCTCTACGGGAGCCGGAGGCTGAGGCGTCGGCACTGGAGCGGGCAGACGCCTCGCCCTCCGTACCGCCCGCCATCTCGTCACCGTTCCCATGACGAAGATCGTCAGGACCACCAGGACCATCAGCTGGCCGATCAGGAGGCCCCAGAACAGGCCGTAGCCCGTGAGCTGGGACGCCGGGGTGGCCGGCCAGGCGCCCGCGATGTCGTGGGGTTGCTGGACCAGGTGCCGCATGGCGACCGGCGTATGGCCGAAGGTGACGTGATCGGGCCAGGAGCCGTGGGAGAACAGGCCCGCGAGGCCCGTCGCCGACCAGACGAGAACCGTCAGGCCGAGCACGAAGGCGAGGCCGCCGACGAGGAGGCCGTCGGGGATGCCCCGCTCCCGTGACTCGCGGCGCCCGCCCCGGTGGCCGTACTCCGGCTCAGGCTCGCGGTATCCCATCGCTCATGCCACCCCGGAACGCGACGACGAGGGACCGTTCATCTGCTGCTCCATGTAGGCGGCGCGCTCCTCCGCCTCCAGTTCGGCCGCCCGCAGCGCGTCGTCGCCGAGCAGCTGGTCCGCCGACGATTCCGTCATGGCGCGGTCGGTGAAGACCAGGGGGCGTTCGGTCTCCGTGATCAGGTGTTTGACCACCTGGACGTTGCCGTTCACGTCCCACACCGCGATGCCGGGCGTGAGGGTGGGGATGATCTCCACCGCCCAGCGGGGCAGGCCGAGGACCCGGCCGGTGGCTCTCGCCTCGTCCGCCTTCTGGGCGTAGATCGTCCGGGTTGACGCCATCTTCAAGATCGCGGCGGCCTCCTTGGCCGCCGCCCCGTCCACGACGTCGCTCAGGTGGTGGACCACCGCCACGAAGCTCAGGCCGAGGCGCCGGCCGAACTTCAGCAGACGCTGGAAGAGCTGGGCGACGAAGGGCGAGTTGATGATGTGCCAGGCCTCTTCCACCAGGAAGATGCGCTTCTTGCGGTCCGGGCGGATCCAGGTGTGTTCGAGCCAGACGCCCACGATCGCCATCAGGATCGGCATCGCGATGGAGTTGCGGTCGATGTGCGAGAGGTCGAAGACGATCAGCGGGGCGTCGAGGTCGATGCCCACCGTCGTCGGGCCGTCGAACATGCCCCGCAGGTCACCGTCGACCAGGCGGTCCAAGACGAGCGCGACGTCCAGGCCCCAGGCCCGTACGTCGTCTATGGCGACGTTCATCGCCTCGGCCGACTCCGGCTCCGGGTGGCGCAGCTGCTCCACGATGTCGGTCAGGACGGGCTGGCGCTCCACGATCGTCTCGTTCACGTACGCGTGGGCGACCTTGAGCGCGAAGCCCGAGCGCTCGTCGAGCCCGTGCCCCATCGCGACCTCGATGATGGTCCTGAGCAGCGCGAGCTGGCCCGTCGTCGTGATCGCGGGGTCGAGGGGGTTGAGCCGGATCCCCATGTCCAGGGCGGCCGTGGGGTCGAGCCGGATGGGAGTTATCCCCAGCTCCTGGGCGATGAGGTTCCATTCGCCCACCCCGTCCTCGCCCTGTGCGTCAAGGACCACGACCTGCCGGTCCTTGAAGCGCAGCTGCCGCAGGACGTACGTCTTCTCCAGCGCCGACTTGCCGTTGCCCGACTCGCCGAGCACCAGCCAGTGCGGGGCGGGGAGCTGCTGGCCGTAGAGCTGGAACGGGTCGTAGATGTACCCCTTGCCGGAGTACACCTCGCGCCCGATGATCACGCCCGAGTCGCCGAGGCCGGGGGCGGCCGTGGGCAGATAGACCGCCTGGGCCTGCCCCGTCGACGTACGGACCGGGAGTCGGGTCGTCTCCACCTTCCCGAACAGGAAGGACGTGAAGGCGTCCGTGAGGATGGTCAGCGGATCCCGCATGGTGGCAGCCCTCAGCTCTAGCGTCGGATGCCGGTCGCGAACGGCAGCGTGTTGACGAAGGCCCTGTGGTGCTCGCGGTCGCACCACTCCAGCTTCAGATACGACTTGCCGGCGGAGGCCCGGATGGTGCGCTTGTCGCGGGCGAGGGCTTCGGGGGACCGGGACGAGACGGTGATGTAGCCGACGAGGTTGACGCCGGCGGCGCCGCTCGCCAGGTCTTCGCCGCGCTGGTCCAGACGGGAGTTCGACGCGATGTCACGGGGGTCGACCGTGCGGTTCAGCTTGGCCTGGCGGCTGGCTTCCGCCTCGTCGTTCGTCTTCTCCGTCAGCATGCGCTCGATGGCGACCTCGGTGGGTTCGAGGTCCATGGTCACCGCGACCGTGCGGATCACGTCCGGGGTGTGGACGAGCAGCGGGGCGAGGAAGTTCACGCCGACCGGCGTCATCGGCCACTCCTTCACCCAGGCCGTGGCGTGGCACCAGGGGGCGCGGGTGGAGGACTCGCGGGTCTTGGCCTGGAGGTAGGTGGGCTCCATGGCGTCGAGCTCTGCGGGCCAGGCGTTGCGCTTGGTCATCGCCTGGATGTGGTCGATGGGGTGGTCCGGGTCGTACATGGAGTGCACGAGGGAGGAGAGCCGGCCCTGGCCGAGCGGCTGGCGGACCCGGATGTCGGCTTCCTGGAGCCGCGAGCAGATGTCGGTCAGCTCGCGGGCCATGACGACCGCGAGGCCGGCGTCCTTGTCGAGCTTCCGGCCGCCGTGCGGGCGGCTGGCGCGGGCCATGGCCTGGGCCTCGGCGGCCAGGTCACGGGAGTAGTGCATGCAGGCCACCAGATACGCGCGGTGCTGCTCGCTGCTGGTGGAGACCATCGACTGGAGCTGCTCGTACGACTGCTGGAGCCAGGGCAGTGCCCGGTCGTCGCCCCGCACGCTGACGTCCTTGGCGTGGGCGTCCGGGTCGGCGGGCAGGGTGCGCGCGAGCATCTGGAGGCGCGTCACGAAGCCGTCGCCGTTCGCGACGTGCTTGAGCAGCGTCCCGAACCGGTCGACCAGCGCCTCCTGGTCCTCGGAGTCGCGCAGGCCGACGCCGGGTCCCTCGATCTCGATGGCGGCGGTGACGGTCCGCCGGTCGGCGTGGAGCAGGACGGCGATCTCGTCCGGGCCGAAGGGCGCGGCCAGCCAGCTGATGCGGCCGATGCCCGGCGGCGGGCCGACCTCGACCTCCCTGCCGTCGAAGCGGATGCCCGCTTCGGGGGTGGCGGAGCGGTAGGCGGTGCCGCGCTTGAGGGAGCGCTTGTAGCTGCGGTTGATCTCGAACCACTTGTAGAACGTGCGGCCCTTGTAGGGGACGTAGACCGCGGCGATCGCCAGCATGGGGAAGCCCATGAGGAGCACGATGCGCAAGGAGAGGACAGGGACGAGGAGCCCGCACATCATCCCCAGGAAGGCCCCGGCGATGATCATCGCGATCTCGCCGGTCTCCCGGTTCTTGCCGACGATCGCGTTCGGCCGCGCGCGGCCGATCAGATATGTGCGGCGGGGCGCGATCGGTTGCGACACGTGGGACTGAGTCGTCAACGCCCTTCACCTCCCGTGCGTTTGTTACTTCCAGTGGAACCGGTTCCCGCGCCGCCGCGGTTGCGCGCGTGCGGAGTGCTGGTGGCGCTGCCCCGGGGCGGGGGTGCGGCGGAGGGGACAGATCCGCCGCCGTTCGACGAGCCGCCGCCGCTGGGGCGGCTGCTGTGGGCGGCGACGCCGCCGCTGGCGGGGTTGGAGGGCCGCGCCTGGTTGTTGCCGCCGCCTTCTCCGCCGCCGCCACGTGAGCTGTGGGTCTTGATGCCCTGGGAGACGAGGGACGCGGGGGAGGTGATGACGGCCGCGGCGCGGTTCTCGGCGCCCTGGGAGATGCGGTTGTTCCGGGAGCCCGCGATCTCGTCGCCGAAGCCGGGGACGAAGCGGTAGATCATGGCGCTCGCGAAGATGGCGAGCAGGATGATCGAGAGTCCGGAGACGACCGCCGAGAAGGAGTCGGGCCCGTCGTCGGCGGAGAGCGCCCCGGCGAGGCCGAGGACGATGACGATGATGGGTTTCACCAGGATCACCGCGATCATGATCCCCGCCCAGCGGCGGACGTGCGTCCACAGGTTCTTGTCGACCAGGCCCGCGTACACGACGGTGCCGAGCAGGGCGCCCACGTAGAGCAGGGCGGCCCGGATGACGAGCTCCAGCCAGAGGACGCCGGCCGCGAGGATCGACACGAGCGAGACGACGATCAGCATGATCGGGCCGCCGCCGATGTCCTCGCCCTTCTTCAGGGCGCCGGAGAACGTCCCGAAGAAGTTGTCCGTCTGGCCGCCCGTCGCCTTCGCGATGACGTCCGTGACGCCGTCGGCCGCGGAGACGACGGTGTAGAGGATCAGCGGCGTGAAGGCGGAGGCGAGGACCGTCAGCCACAGGAATCCGATGGCTTCGGAGAGCGCGGTGGTGAGGGGGACGCCTCTCACTGCGCGTTTGGCGACGGCGAGGAGCCACAGGAGCAGGGTCAGGATGGTCGACGCGGCGAAGACGACCGCGTACTGCTTGAGGAAGCTGGGGTTCGTGAAGTCGACCTCTGCGGTCTCCTTCACGGCGTCGGAGAGCTTGTCGACGGTCCAGGACGCGGCTTCGGCGCAGCCCTTTGCCAGGGAGGAGAGGGGGTCGGCGGTGGAGTCGAGGGGGGCGTCGGTGGGGTACTTGCCTTCGCTTCCGCCTCCGCTTCCTCCTCCGGATTCGCCTTTTTCGCAGTATTTTTTGGCGGGGCCGTGGATGAGGTCGCAGGGATCGTCGTCGGGGGCGGCGAAGGCCCGTGTCGCGAAGACGACCGCCGCCGACTGCACGGCGGTCACAGCGGCCGCGACCTTGAGTACGTGACGGTTAGCGGGCATACGTGAACCCTCCGTACCCTTCTACGGCCTTCGCGATGTCATCGGAGCCGGACGCACGATCATCGCCCGGGACCGGGGCGGGACCGTCCTTCTGGGAGTGCGTCGCGGCCTTCCAGTCGCCGCCGACCCACACCAGCTTCATGGTCATGGTGAACCAGCTGCTGGTCACCGGCTTGGTGGACCGCTCGCCCGCGAGGCCGAGCAAGCCGCTGCACCACACCTCCACCGTTGCCTTCTGACCGGAGAAGGCGGTCACCGTGGTGCCGATCGGGCTCGTGCGGGAGACGAACTTGTAGCCCTTGGGCGTCGAACCGTCCTCGTTCAGGCCCACGTTCTTGTAGAAGCCGGGTCCGTACGCCCTGTCGAGTTCCGCCTTGAAGCTGTTCACGCTCGACGGTGCCATGACGGTCTGGAGGACGCCGTCCCGCTTCGTCTTGTCGAACATGTCCGCCGAGCCCAGCGCCACCGCATAGTTCGCGGCAGCGGACTGCGCCCCCTGGGCCGTTTTCGCGTACCCCGAAGGGATCCCCGACGTCTTGCCGTCGACCGGCTTCGTGCCGGAGGCGGCCGTGGGGTTCGCCCCGGGCTTCTTGCCGGCGTCGTCCCCCTCTCCGGAGGAGTCCCCGCCGCGGTTCGCGAAGGCGATGGCCGCGATGAGCAGCACCACCACACCGACCACGGTCACGAGACTCCGGGACGAAGAACGGCCGGATCTGCGCCCTCCTCCGTACACATCCTGGCCACCCCCCTCGCCCTCGGGGAGCCGTGTCCGGGTCTCGCCCGAGCCGCCGTAGAGCCCGCCGTTCCGCTCGTTGTCGAGACTCATGCCGCGTACGCCCCCTCGACCTCTCGGTGAACCGCCACGTACGACGGTAGCCGTGCTGGTTCCCGCGCGGGCGCGGTGTGGTGACTCGACATCAGGGAGTTGCAACCTCAGCCGGTGGGCACGACGGATGGGTGGGTCGAAGGGGGGACAGGGGGTGGGGGGACGGGGACGTAAGTGATGGGCGGGGCTATACCGCCATGCCGTACACGATGGTGAAGACCGTTCCGAGCGATCCGATGATGAAGACGCCGGTCAGGCCCGCGATGATCAGGCCCTTGCCCTGCTCGGCGCTGAAGGTGTCGCGCAGCGCCGTCGCGCCGATGCGCTGCTTCGCCGCGCCCCAGATAGCAATGCCGAGGCAGAGGAGGATGGCGATCGCCATCACGACCTCGATCATCACCCGTGCCTCGTTGCCCAGGCTCCCGAAGGGACCCCAGTCGGGGGCGATCCCGCCGATGATGGTGGTGATGTCGCCCTTTTCGGCTGCCATAAGCATGTGTAACTCACCGCCCCTAGTGGGTTGTTCCGTCACCTCTGCCTACCGCAGTACAGAGGACAGCTCATTCTCGCCGACAAATGGGCCAGTGCATGTCGACTTGGCGTCATTCGTTGGCTGAAACGTACGGTCACTCTGTGTATCACGGTGAGTGACGCCGGGCAATGACGGCCCGGCGTGCCCTCTGACCAGGTCTCATTCTGACCGGATCCGGTGACGGAGACTCACATCATGGGTCATGGACGCCCGTCGGTGCCATTGCGGTAGTCCACGTCATCAAGGCCGTCCAGTCCGTCCAGCCCGTCGAGGTCGCCCAGACCGCCGCCCGTGACCACGTACGAGCAGTCGGTGTAGCGGTAGCCGGGCTGGACCTTGCTGCTCTCGGAGTTGTTGCGGACGCCTCCCACGGCGCTCGCGCCGCGCTTGTAGAGGAAGTGGTAGTCGCCCGGGGGCAGCCGGAGGGTCTTCTTCGGGTGGCTGTCGCCCGCCAGGCAGGCCTTCTTGCCCTGGGCCTTGCTGGTGTACGTCTTGCAGCCGCCGCACGCGGCGAGCTTGAGGGTGCCGGTGAGAGGGCCGGTGTAGAGCACCTCCAGGGAGCCCGGGCCGCCGTTCTCGATGACGTACGTGAGCCTCGTGCCGCCCGGTGATCCGGTCGGCGGCAGGCTGCGGCCCGCCGCCGGGCTGGCCGCGGCGATCTCGGCGGCGATGGCGATGTCCTTGGCCCGCTCGCGCTTGCCGTTGCTCTTGTAGGTCGAGGTGAAGTCGTCGAGGGTCTTGGCCGCCTGGCTGAACTTGCCGTCTTTGAACTCGTCCACGCCGCAGGAGTAGACCCCGGTCTCGACCGCGCTCGCCGCGTCGTCGGAGAGGCCGTCGCCCGCGTTGCCCGGGAGGGTCTTGGCGGTGGATCCGATGCCGCGGAGTTCCTCGGTGGCCTTGCAGGGGTCGGAGCCCTTCAGGTCCGACGAGCGGGCCTCGATGGCGTCGCGGATGGCGGGTTCGACCTTGTCGGCCTGGCCTGAGTCGGGGAACGTCCGCAGCAGCTCGCCGAGCTCGCGGCCGCCGGCCGTGGTCCCGAGGCCCTGGCTCCCGCACTCGTAGAGGGAGGTGGCGAGGCGGTCGTCGGGCCAGGTGGCGAGGGTGCCGACGCGGTCCTTGCCGAGGGCACCGGGGAGGGTGCGGAGGTATCTCAGGGGTTCGAGGGCGTCGCAGTACTTGCGCTCGTCGTACGGGGCGGCGACGGACTTGTAGTACGCGGCGAGGCTGTCCGGGACGCGCCGGGCGGCCTTCGAGCCCGGGTGGTCGTCGCCCAGGTCGCGGTAGATGGCGAGGGCGGAGCGGTAGTCGTCCTTCGCGGCGTCGAAGGTGCGGCCGTCGGCGGCCGTGACGATCTTGTCCGCCTTGTCGAGCTGGTCGAGCAGCATCTCCTCGACGGCTTCGTCGCGCGCGGCGTCGTACGCGATGACGCCGCCGGCGGGGACGGCCAGCAGGACGAGCCCGAGTCCGACGGCGAGCGGCGCGCGGAGCGGCCAGGTCCGGTGGGTGCGGAGGGCGCGGCGGGCGCCGTCGGCGGCCGCGAGGAGGAGGAAGGCCACGAACCCGACGAGTACGCCGCCGGGGACGCCGTCGACCTCGGCGGGGAACGCCACGAAGAGCAGCGCGGCGGTCGCGGCCCAGCAGAGGGCGGCCAGGAGCCAGTGCTTGAGCAGGACGTAGCCGAGGCCGAGGCCGGTGAGGTTGAGGAGGGCGGCGGAGAGGGCGCGGAGGGGGGCGGGCGTGGGGGTGGGCGCGGGGGGGCTTGGGGGTGGGCCGTAGGTGGGTGGGATGGAGGGGGGTGGGGGAGGCAGGGGGGTGGTGGCGTTGGCGTGGGGTTGTGGTTGTGGGGGGATGGGCGGGGCGGGTGGTGCTAGTGGTGCGGCCATGGTGGGGGGTGGGCCGAATTGGGCTGTGTGGGGGGTCTGTGGGGGTGGGGTGGGGGCTGGTTGGGCGGGGGTGGGCGGAGAGCTGGGGGCTGGCCCTGCGGGGCCGGGTGCGGTGGATGGGGCGGGTGCGGGCGCTGCGGGGGCCGGCGCGGTGGTCGGGGTGGGGGCCTGTGGTGGCGTGGTGGGCGTCGGGCCGGGGGCCGGATGCTGTTCCGCGCCCGGGGTCGCGCGATGGGCTTCGCCTCCCCCGCCGGGGGTCGCGTCACTGGGCTCCTGCGCCTGCCCGGAGGGCCCGTACGCGGACGCTTCGGTAGGTCCGGACGCGGACGCTCCGGTAGGCCCGTACGCGGACGCTCCAGCGGGCCTGGCCTCGCCGGAGGACGCCTCGGGCAGCCCGGACGCCCCGGGTACGGCGTCTCTGGGCTCCCCGCGGCCGGGGATCGCGTCTCGGGGCTCCCCGCGGTCGTAGGCGGCGTCTCTGGGCTCTTCGCGGCCGGAGGCGGTGTCGCCTCCGGGCGCCCCGCGGTCGTAGGCCGCGTCTCTGGGCTCCCCGCGGTCGGCGGCCGTGTCGTCGGGCCCCTGCCCAGGCACGTGCTCATCACCAGGTCGCATGTTCGGCTCCCCCCAGCCGTCACCACGCACACGGCGCCTTGATTTGCGCCCAATTCCCCAACGATCGGGGAATGTTGGACACCCGTCAACCGCACACGCAGCCTTCGGCCACGCAGTCTTCGGCGAACCCGGGCCCACTTCCTCAGTCGCGGCGACTCCTCAGTCGCGGCGACCGAGGGCCTTCGCCCGGGAGTGGGACCAGCCGGTCAGGAGAACGCCCCCGGCGACCACGACGACGTAAGCGGCGAGAAGGACCGCGAAGCCGCCGGGAAGCCAGCCGAGGAGGCCGGTGTGGCCGTGGTCGAGGAGCAGCCGGATGAGGCCTTGCGCGGAGAAACACAGCAGGACCGCGCCGAGGATCTGCAGGAAGTCGTATTTCACGGTACGAACGTATCAACGGAATTCGCGTCAATCAGCTGCCACGGGCGCAAGAAAGATTGTTACGTCACACTTTCCAGGTTCTATAGTGAGAGCTGTGCGTGATGAAAAGAAGCCCCGCTGCACGGTCTGCCGTGCCGGAATCAGCACCGCGGGCAAGCGGGGCCGCCCCGCCCTCTACTGCTCCCGCAGCTGCCAGGCGAGGGCCTACCGGCAGCGGAAGCGCCCGCCCGTCCCGGCACCCGAGAGCCCCGCGCCCCCGTCCGGCGCCCGGTCCCGCAGGCGCCGCCAGATCGCCGAGGCGGTGTGGCGCATCGCCGCCGAGCGGGGCCTCGACGCGGCGAGCATGCGGGAGATCGCGGCCGAGGCGGGGGTGTCGCTGAGGGTGGTGCAGTACCACTTCGGCAGCAAGCACCAACTCCTGGTGGCCGCCCTGCACATGCTCCACCGGGAGAACGAACGCCTGGCCAGGACCCGCATCCACTACGACCCCGCGAACCTGCGCGGCGTACTGAGCGCGATGCTGGACGAGTTCCTGCCGCTGGACGCCCAACGGGCCATGGCGTTGCGGGTGTTCTCGGCGTACTACGCGCGCAGCCTCACCGATCACGCGGTGGCGGCGGTCTTCCTGAGCGACGACCATCCCTTGGAGGACCTGGTCGCCGGTTTCATCGCCACGGCTCGGGACAGCGGGCAGACGTCCCCCGGCCTGGACGCGCGACGCGAGGCGGATCTGCTGGTGGCGGCCGCGGTGGGCCTGGGCGGGGACGTACTGCACGGCCGCCGCACCCTGGACGACGTACGCGCCACGCTGGACTATCACCTGTCCAAGATCTTCACCCCGGCCGGCGGCCACCCCCTTCGAGACGGGAGTACCAGTGCGGCCCGCACGACGTGAACGCGAAGAGACCGAAGAATCCCCTTCCGGCGCCATGACCGCCGAGCAGATCGAGGCGGCCCATGTGACCGCGCCGCCCAAGCTCAACGGCCGGGTCACGCTGCGGGAGTACGACTCGCGGTGGCCCACGGTCTTCGCGCGCGAGGCCGCCCGCATCCGTGAGCGCCTCGGCCACGTCGAGCACCGGATCGAGCACGTGGGCTCCACGTCCGTCCCGGACCTGCCGGCCAAGCCGGTCGTCGACCTGCTCCTGACCGTCCCCGACCCGGGCGACGAGGCACGCTACGTACCGGCGTTGGAGAGCCTCGGCTTCACGCTCGTCATCCGGGAGCCCGAGTGGTACGAGCATCGCGTACTGCGCCGGCACGACCTCGACCCGAGCGTCGATTCGGCCAACCTGCACGTGCTGCCCGAGGGCTGCGAGGAAGCCACCCGCATGCTGCGCTTCCGCGACCACCTCCGCACGACCCCCGCCGACCGCAACCTGTACGCGAACACGAAGCGCGCCCTGTCCCGACGGACCTGGGAGTACATGCAGAACTACGCGGACGCCAAGACGGAGGTCGTCACGGCGATCCTGACGAGGGCGATGGCGGAGGGCGGTGGCTCTGCGTCCTAACCGCCCTCGGGCACCTCGGCGTTCGCTTCGGGTGCGGGCAGCGGATTCTCGAAGCTGACGTTCTCGGCGATCTGCTGGACGAGGCTCCGGTACTCCGCACGCCGGTCGACGGCGGTCGTGCCCAGCGTGAGGACCACCAGGCGTTTTCCGTCCGGGTGGGGGAGGTGCGCGAAGACCTGGAGGAGGGGGTCCGGGGGGAGGCCGGATGCGGGGTCCGGGGTGCGGACGAGCTCGCTGAACGATGCCGGACCACAGGGCAGTTCGACGTACTCGACATGGGTGTGCCCCTCGGCCCCGGCGACGGCCCGGGCGGCGGTGAGGGCGGGGGAGGCGGTGGCGATGTCCCGCCAGGAAATGGTGAAGAGGGACAGCAGGTGGCCGTTGCCGTCACCGGAGACGTCGTCGCGGTGCAGGCCGATGGAACAGTGATGCGTACCGGTCTCCGCGATCGCGGCCAGCAATTGCTGGCCCCGTGCGAGCTGGACCAGGAAGTGCTGGCGTGCGAGGTCGTCCCCGATGGAGTCCAGGACCGGAGCGAGGGCACTGTGCAACGCTTCCGCTCCGGAAGAGCCGGGGGCGTTCAGCAGCGCGTGGACCGGAATCGTGGTGAAGCCTGCGGGCTCGGCGAACCACATGTCCGCCGCGGGGTTGCGGGCCGACGCATCAAGAAGGAACGCGGGCGTGGTCACAGGGATTTCACCTTCGGATCACGCGGGGCGACGTGAGGGGTGAATCCGGCGCTCCGGCCTCGCTCCACGTCCTCGGCCGTGGCACCCCATTGAGTGGTGAGTGCCTGGTCGGCCCCCGCCAGACGCTGCCTGAGGATCTTGAAGTGGCCAGGCGTCCGGCCGCTCGGGGAAGGGGCGGCCAGGAGGCCGATCATCCGCGGGTCGCCGGCGAACCAGATCGTCTCGATACGGGCTTTCAACTGTGGCTTGGCGCGAGGTGCCATCCTGCGGTGCCACCAGGTCACACGGAGGTGGTTGGAGATGACGAGGGGGAGCAGCTGCTGCCGGTCGGCGGGGTTGGGGAGCTCGAACCATCCGTGCTGTGAACCCTGGACATCGGGGTGGTCGGTCAGGCCGTGCGGAACCCCTTGAAGCACCTGCCACGGGTAGGCACGCAGAATGCGGAGCTTTCGTACGGCGATCGGGAAGTATCCGAATACCTGGACGAACAGTCGCCAACTCCCGTAGATGGAGCAGGGGATCAGGATCCACACCACCCATTCCGCGTCGAGGGAGAGGCGGAGGAGCGCGATCCAGACGCCGACCCATCCGATGAGACCGGCGATGTTCTTGACCATGAGCAGGTACCACGCGCGTCGCGTCGGCGGATGCTGCCATGCCGTGGGGTGGTCGGCGGCGTTCATGGGGCGGCTTCTTCCTGTAGCGGAGTGGTCAAGAGAAGGCGAAACGCGCGAGGGACGGGATTCCCGGCAGATCGAGCAGAAGACGCCCGCCGTCGACCTTGGTCGTCGCCTCGGCCCTGCCGTCGTCATCGTCGAAGAGCCCGTAGCCAGCAGTCGCGAGGCCCAAGGCGCCCGAGGTGACGGCCACGTTCTCGGCCGCCGTCTCACCGGTGACCATCGCGCTGATCAACGGGTTTCCCAGGCGGGCGACGCCCTTGCCGGCCTCGAAGGTCTCCACGCCGTAGGCGGCGACCTTCTGTGTGAGGCTCATGACCCCGGCGCCCGCCCGTACCGATCGAGAGGCGACCTGGCCGCCCTTGACCACGGCGCTGAGCCCGGGCACCACCCCTACGGCGTCGGCTCCGACCGAGACCAGACTGCCGAAGAAGTCGGCGTCGAACTCGCCCTTGGTGAAGCCGTCCGCCAGCGATGCCCTTGTGGTCGGGTCCGACAGCCGGGTCCCGAGCGCCGCCGCGCTCGTGGCGGATGCCGCCAGCATCAGCGCGGCCGCCACCCCGATGCCCAGCGGCCCGGTGGCCAGAATCGCCGCCAGCGCAAGCACCCCCGCGATCGCGCTGAGGATGTCCGGGAGGTTTTCCTTGACCCACTCCCAGGACTTTTCGAGCCAGCCCGGTTCGTGCGGTGCCAGTTTGTCCGTCGCCTCGCGGATCTTCGTCGCCCGGTACTCGGACCGCTTCCCGTGCTCCTCCTGGAGGCTCCGCGCCCGCGCCAGGATCCGGTCCAGTTCCGCCTGGGCGTCCTCCACCTTGCCGTTGGCGAGCTCCAGGGACTTCTTCGCGTCGTCCCGCTTGTCGCCCTTCTTCTCCAGGGCGGGATCGTCCCCCGCCGTGTCGGCGTGGCCCTGGGCCGTCTTCAGCGCCTCCCGGGCGTCCTTGGCCTTGCCGTCCAGCGCCTTCGCCCGGCGCTGGTAGTCGTCCAGGTCGCCCTCCCAGCGCTCCAGCTGCGCGGCGGCCTTCTCGATGGAGCGTGCGGCGTTCTTGAGGTTGAGGGACAGCGGCCCCTCCTTGACGGCCTCGCGGAAGGCCACCGCCGCGTCGCCCTCCCAGTAGCTGCCGTCCATCAGCTTGGTGACGACCTTGCGGGTGTCGCGGAGGACGGTGACGCACGTGTTCAGCTTCCTGCGCAGCTCTTTTACGGTGTCGCAGTCCCCGGGAGCCGGATCGAAACCGAGATCCGGATACGTCGAGGCGTCCGTCACTTCGGCACCTCGACGATGTCGTCGTTCGTCTTCCCCGGCTTGTGCAAGGCCTTCACGAGCGCGTCCTCGACCTCGAGGAAGGCGTCTTTGCTCTGTTCGATGATCTTGCTCAGGTCCTCGGCCTGCTCGCCGATCTGTTCCGCGCCGTACTTCCAGTCCTCCTGGAAGTCCTCGCAGGCCTTGTCCAGCTCGCCCGTGCCGAGGCCGCCGACCGTCGCACCGGACAGCGCGCTGCGCAGGCCCTTCAAGGACTCGACGGAGCCGTCGAGCAGTTTCATGAATCCTTCGAGTTCGACGGCGTCGAGTCTCAGCCTTTCGGCCATTCCTGCCCCCGTGGCGGTTGTGTGGAGTCAGGTGACGCTATCTGCGAGGGGCTTGATTTCGCTAGTGCGAAGTTTGCTTCATTGGGGGTCGAAGCGGGAGGTACCGGGCTCGGGCCTCGGGTGTACGTCGATGGGGGCAGGGGTGGCGGGACTTCCGGCGGATCTTTTTTCGGGGGGTGGTGCCTAGCGTCGGTCCCATGCGAATCGGACTGCTGGGAACCGGAAATGTCGCCCGTGCGCTGGCCAGTGGCTGGCGAGGCGCCGGGCATGACGTCGTACTGGGGTCGCGCTCCCCGCAGGAGCGTGGAGGTGCGCAGGAGCTGCGGGAGTTCACCGTCGTGGGGCTCGGTGAGGCCGCCGGGCACGGGGACGTGGTGGTCAATGCCACGCCCGGTACCGCCTCCATGGGGGTGCTGGGGGACATCGGTGCGGCTGCTCTGCGGGGGAAAGTCATGGTCGATGTCGGGGTGGGGTTCACCGGCGACATGGAGCTCTCCCATCCCAACTACAGCCTCGGCGAGGAGATTCAGGCCGCCTTTCCCGAGACCGCCGTCGTCAAGACGCTCGCCACCGTCGACTCCGCCGTCATGAAGGACCCGGGCAGTCTGGAGGAGCCGGGGACGATCTTCCTCTCCGGTGATGACGCCGACGCCAAGCGGACCACCCGGCGGTTGCTGGGGGACCTGGGATGGGCCGATGCCTCCCAGCTGGACCTGGGAGGCATCGTGACCGCGCGGGGGCAGGAGCACGCCGCGTATCTGTTCCTGGGCGTGGCCGAGTCGATCGGCGCGTACGGCTTCAGCTTCAAGGTCGTACGTCCGCGGGCCGCTTGAGCAGGTGATGGCGGCGTGAGCTTCAGCCCGCCGGCGAGCCGCTGACCTTGCCGACCGGGCTGATCTCCAGCTTGACCGCGCTCTCGCCGTCCGACACCGGGAGCGTGCCCGCGGGCCAGTCGAGCGTGACGTGCTTGGTCTCGTTCGGGGGTGTGACGACGAGGCTGGTGATGCGGACGCCGGAGCCGCCGGAGTTGTTGTACGGGAACGTGATGTTGAAGGCGGCGGACTCGCCGTCCTTCAGGACGCCGGACGGGGGCGCCTCGCCGTTGCGGCTCACGGAGAGGGTGTCGCCCGTGGACGCCGTCAGGTCGACCCCGGCGAAGCCCTTGATGGTGCAGTCGCGGCCGCCGCCGTTCTTGAAGACGACGGTGACGACACCCTCCGTCTTGTCCGTGGTGTTGTCGGTGGCGTCCACTTCGAGCTCGTCCGTACGGCAGATGCCGACCTTGCCGTTGCTGTTGTCGCCGGTGCCCGCTGCCGTGCCCTGGGCGGAGCCTTCGGACGCCTTGCCGCCGCCGGTCGCCTTGCCCCCGTCGGAGGCCTCGCCGCCGCCCGAGCCGCCCGAGCCGCCGGTGTCGGAGCCGGTGCCGGTGTCCGCGCCGTCGCCGCCCTTGTCCGCCGACGCCGTGGGTGACGAGGTCGTCTCCGCCGACGCGTTGTCGTCGCCGTTGCAGGCGGTGAGCGACAGGGCGGCGACGAGGCCGATGACGGCTGCGACGGCCTTGCGGGTGTGCTTCATGGGGTCCCCCGATGCGGTGCTGATGGGCTGTGGTGACCACAGCTAAGGGGGTGGCTCCGACCGGGGCAAGGAGTGGCCGGCCATCTGGGACGCTGGGATGCTTCCACCTATCTGACCTGCGGAAACGCCCCGCGCCTGGAATGGCGGTGCGGGACGCACACGGCCTCGTTTGATCATGGACATGCGGTTGTTCTAGGGTCCCGGCGTCCATACTCGACGGGGGAACGGCGGTACCAGTGGAGGCCCCGGAGTCCGGCGGAAGTGGATGCTGGAGAACCTGTCCCGGGCCGGCACCGTCATGGCCGCGGGCGGGTACCTCCAGCGCTTCACCACGTGCGAGCGGTACAGCATCGATCCGTCCGACGAGCGGTACCACCCCATGGACGAGCAGTTCGCCGCGACCTGGGGCGTGCAGTTCCGGGGCACGTGCGACGACGGCGGACACGGCTGGATCCGGGTCTTCAAGACCAGCGACGGGCTCCTCATCCTGAACTGCAACCCGAACTTCCGGCCGCAGGGAGATGCGGTCGCCCTGCCTGCGTCGGTCGACGGCTGCGTGCTGACGGACGAGTTCGTACGGAACTGACGGCTCGTGCGGCACCGGCGGTTCGTGCGGAACTGACCGTTCTTGCAGCACCGGGGACTTCGTGCGGCACCGGCGAGTTCGTGCGGCCCCCAGCGCCGGCGACTTCGTTCGGCACCGGCGAGTTCGTGCGGAACGAGAGCCGTCGCCCGGTGATCCCCCGCAGGTGTGGTCACCGCCTCTACACTGAGGCGCGGTGGACTCCCGCGCAGTGAGGGGTGGTTGACGGTGCGTAAGACGTGGCTGGTCGCGGGCGTCGGCATCGGTGGGGCGATGAGCTTCATCGCGCTGCTCGTCGTGGGGACGTACATGGCGGCCGGAAGCATGGCCGGCGGCGGCAGTCAGGGCAGCGTGGGCCTCGCGAAGGGCGCCGTGCCCGCCACCTACCAACCGCTCGTCCAGAAGTGGGGCAACCTGTGCAAGGCGATCAACCCCGCCCTGCTCGCCGCGCAGCTCTACCAGGAGAGCGGCTTCAACCCGAAGGCGCAGAGCCCCGCCGCCGCCCAGGGGATAGCGCAATTCATCCCGGGGACCTGGGCCACGCACGGGCTCGACGGTGACGGTGACGGCGACCGTGACGTGTGGGACCCGAAGGACGCCATCCCGTCCGCCGCCTCGTACGACTGCAAACTCGCCAGTTATGTGAAGGACGCTCCCGGAAACCCGACCAAGAACATGCTCGCCGCGTACAACGCGGGGGCGTACGCCGTCATCAAATACGGTGGCGTACCCCCTTACCGCGAGACCCAGAATTACGTGAAGATCATCACGGATCTGGAGAAGAGCTTCGCCCGGCCCACCAGCAGGGTGCAGCCTTCGCAGCAGGCGGCAGGCGCCATCTACTACGCGCAGAAGAAGCTCGGCACGCTCTATTTGTGGGGCGGAAACGGAACCGCCGACCAGAACGGCCGCTTCGACTGCTCCGGTCTTACGCTCGCCGCCTATCGCAGCGTCGGCATCGATCTCCCGCGCGTCGCGAACGACCAGTACAACGCGGGTCCCCATCCGAAGCGGGACGAACTGCTCCCGGGCGACCTGGTGTTCTTCTCGGACGACCTCACCAATTCACGTGCCATCCGGCACGTCGGGATCTATGTGGGCGGGGGCTACATGATCAACGCGCCGCGACCCGGCGCGGTGATCCGTTTCGACCCGATCGACACCCCTGACTACTTCGGCGCGACCCGCGTCACCGAGGACGGCGCGAACGCCGTCCCCGACAAGCTGTCAGCCGCCTGAAAGGCCCCGGACCGGGGCCATGCGGAAGCCCTGGACCGGGCCGTGCGGAAGCCCCCGACCGGGGCCATGGGGAAGGTGTGACCGGAGCGTGATGTGGCTTGAACTCTCCGTCAGTACACTTCTCTGAGCTGCGGCGATGAGTCTCTCTTCGGTAACGTCTGCGTGATCATTCGGTGGAGAGCGGAACGTGGGGAAGGGGACCATGCGTTCCCTTGACTGGAAGTGCCGCAGTGCACGACCGACCCGGTGGCGAGCGGCATTGACCACGCAGCAAGCAGCACTGAACACGGGGGTTGATGGAAGGGCGCACGGCAAGGTGCGTCCGAGGCGAGGAGACAAGGGGCCGCAGCACCATGGCTGGACTCGACACCACAGGGTCGAACCCCGACGTCAGCCTGCTCTACGACATCAACGGCCTGGCCGAGGATTCACCGGACTGGCTGGCGAAATCGATCGCGTTCGTCGGTGAGTACGGACTTCTGCTCGCACTTGTTCTGCTGGTCGTCTGGTGCTGGTGGGGGCAGCGGAAGCGGGGCGCGCTCGATGACGCCGCCTCTTCCGTCGCCGCCGTCGTCTGGGCGCCCTTGGCGGCCTCGATCGCCGTCCTGGTGAATGTGCCGATCCGGGGATTCGTCGAACGCCGCAGACCATTCAAGGATCACGACGGACTTGAGCTGCTCGTGCACGGAAAGACCGACTTCTCCTTCGTGAGCGATCACGCGACGCTCGCCATGGCTCTCGGCGTCGGCCTTTTCGTGGCCAACCGGAAGTTCGGTCTCTTCGGTATCGCTCTCGCCTTGCTCGAAGGCTTCTGCCGGGTCTTTATGGGCGTGCACTATCCGACGGACGTCGTGGGCGGATTCGCGCTCGGAACGGCCGTCGCGCTGCTGCTGTCCCCGCTGGCGATGGCCGTGCTCACCCCTGTGGCGAAGGCTGTGGGGCGGACGCGGCGGGCCGGGTGGCTGGTGTGGTCGAAGCCCGCGGAGGCCGTTGCGGAGCTTCCTCAGCCCTCCGCGTCGGCGTCCGGTCCTGACGAGCGGGGTCTCGCGGCGTAGCGTCCGCTTCCCGGCGGCGCTTAAGGAGCCACCAGCCCGCGCCGCCCGCGGCCACGGTGACGCCCGCCGAGGCGGCGGTCAGGGGGCCCGACGCCGGGTGCTCATCCTCCGTCGCCGCGTGGGCGGCCGGGGCCGCGAGGGCCAGGAGGGCGGCGGTGGCCGCCGCGGTCTTGCCGGTTCTCTTGCCTATTCGCGGGGTCATGTCCCCAGAGCAGCCGGGTCCCGCGCAGTGGGCCACCCGAGGGCGTGTCGCGTGAGCTGTTCGGGTTGCGAAGACCGCCGTCCGGGGTAAGGCGGTGCCTTGGCGGCCAGGGCCACGGCGCCCCGAGCCGCCGGGCCACCGGACCCGGGCCAGGGCCACAGGGACCCGGACGAAGCTCACCGCGCCCCGGCCACGCTGACAGCTCTGCGTCCCAGCTCACAGCGCCTGGGCGAAGTCGAAGACGCGCTTCGGGTCGTACTGCTGCTTGACCTTCTTCAGGCGGCCCGCCGCCGAACCGTAGTAAGCCTCGCGCCAGTTGGTCAGCGTCGGGTCCGCGTAGTTCTGGTAGGCCGCCCCGGAGGCATGGCGGGCCATCGCCCCATGAGCCGTTTTCAGCCATGCCTGGGCCGGCTTCCCGGAGGTGCCCGGGCGCCAGGACGCGATGTACTGCGCCAGCATCCGGCTGCGGCGGTGGACGAAGGCCGTGGCCGTCGGGTCGACCCGGTTGATCGCGCCGCCCAGCGCGGTCAGCGCGATGCTGCCCGCGCTCGCGCCCGTCACGTTCTCCACCTGGCTCAGCAGGGTGCGGACACCGGCCGCCGACAGGGAGCGGTCGAAGAAGTCCGAACTCGCCGCGTACGTCTCACGGTTCAGGGCGCCCTGCGGGCTGCGCCCCGGAGTGGCGCCGGGCAGATGGCACTGGGCGTCCGACGCGAACGACGAGCAGCCCGCGTACACCTCCAGCGACTCCTCGTACGAGCGGCGCTTCAAGGACACGCTGCGCGCCGGGGAGCCGATCTTGTCGGCCAGGCGGTCCACCGCGTTCTGGAGCTCGCCGTACGTCCCCAGGGAGAAGCACGCGACCGAGACCGTGGGCGTGCCGCCCGGCGTGTTCGCCAGGTGCGCCGACGACCAGATCTCGTCGGGCTGGTCGGGGCCCCACTCCTGCCAGGCCCTGATGACCGCGGCGGCCTTCGACCAGGGCCAGCTCATGTAGGCCGAGACGCCCTGCGGGGCCGCGTGCGTCCGGAACCGCAGCTCCGTCACCACGCCGAAGTTTCCGTTGCCCGCGCCGCGCAGCGCCCAGAAGAGTTCCTTGTTCTCGGACTTGCTCGCCGTCAGCTGCTTGCCGTCCGCCGTGACCAGCGTCGCCGACGTGAGGCTGTCGCAGGTCAGGCCGTACGCCCGCGAGACCACTCCGTGGCCGCCGCCGAGCGTCAGGCCGGAGATGCCGACCGTCGGGCAGGAGCCCGCCGGGATCGTGACGCCCTTGGCGGCCAGCGTGCGGTAGACGTCGATCAGCTTCGCGCCCGCGCCGACCGTGGCCGTCGCACCGGACGCCCGCGTCTTGTTCAGCTTCGACACGTCGACGATCAGACGGCCCGTGCCGGACGACCAACCCCCGTAGGAGTGGCCGCCGTTGCGTATGGAGACCGGGACGCGGTGTGCGCGGGCGTACGCCAGGGTGGTGCGGATGTCGTCGGGGCTCGCCACGTAGGCCACCGCCGTCGGCTTCAGGCTGTCGTAGCGCGTGTTGTAGAGCTGACGGGCCGCCGCCCACTTCGCCTCGCCCGGCTTGACCAGGGTGCCGTCCAGGTCCCTGGCGAGGGCCGTGAGGTTCGCGGGGGTGGACGCCGCGGCGCTCGACGTGCGGATGGGGGTGCCGGAGCGCGAGGCACCCGCGCCGCGCGACGCCGTGCCCCCGCCGCCACCGGTGCCGCCGCTCCCGCCGGAGCCGGTGCAGCCCGCCGTCGCGAGGGCCGCCGTGGCGACCGCCGCCGTGCCGATGAACGTACGTCGTTCCATGACGCCCCTCCCGTTGCTTCCCGGAGTACGAGACGGCATACGGGACCCGTGGGTTCCGGTGAGCGGAAAGGGGAGTTGAGCGCGGCGCCGCGCGCTCTAGCGGGGCGCCGTGTGGGACTCCGCGTCCGAGCGGGCCTTGCTGCGCGCTCTGCGGGCCGGTCCGCGCCAGCCGCAGGTGCACCTGGCGGCGCAGAAGCGGCCCTGCTCGACCGTCGTCGTGCGGTGGGGTTCGTCCTGTTGCTGCTCGGCCACGGCTCCACCGTACCCACGCCGGGTGAACGCTCTTCCGCGTGACGGGTCAACGTACCGGTCGTTACACGGAACGACAGGGGGCTACAGCACCTCGCGGGAAGGCTTGGGGGTAGTCGGCGATGGGTCAGCAGCACAGGCGCACGGGCGGTGCGGTCGTCACGGCCGCGGCGGTGGGCCTCATGGCCGTCGCCACGGGCTGTTCGGGCGACGGAGCCGCGGCCGACGACGCGCGCGCCTCCCAGGACGCCGTGGACGCGGTGCGGGCCTCCGCCGACGTCCTGGTCCGCGCGAAGAGCTCCAAGGCCCGTACGTCCATGGAGATGGCCAGCGGCGGGACCCGTGTGACCATCCGCGGGCACGGCTCGTACGACTTCCGGCGGCAGGTCGGGCGGTTCGTGGTGGTGCTGCCGAAGGATCCCGCCGGGGCCGAGGAGCACCGTCCGATCACCGAGCTGATGGCGAGCGGCGCGCTCTACATGAAGAACCGGGGGGCCGGGGTGCCCGCCGACAAGTGGGTGCGGATCGACACGGCGTCGCTCTCGGACGGCAATCTCGTCACGGGCGGGGCCACGGATCCGCTCGCCGCGGCGGAGCTGCTGCGGGGGGCGCGCACGGCGTCGTATGTGGGGGAGACGGCGGTGGCGGGGGTGACGGTGCGGCACTACCGGGGCACCGCGGACCTGCCGCGCGCGGCGAAGGCGGCTTCCGCGGGGCAGCGGCAGGCCCTGGGGGCGGCGGCGAAAGGGTTCAGCAAGGGGCGCGTGCCGTTCGACGCGTACCTCGACGAGGAGGGGCGGCTGCGGAAGGTGCGCCAGCACTTCAGCGTCGCGAACGCCGAGGTGGCGTCGACCACGCTGCTGTTCGACTTCGGTGCGCCGGTGGACGTGCGGCTGCCGGCGAGCGAGGACATCTTCGCGGGGAAGATCGCCGAGAAGTAGGAGTGCGCGGGGGCGCGGCTAGTCGCGCCCGGGGGTGTGGAAATGGTCCGTCCGTGCCATGCGCGGTGTGTAGGCCGCTCCCTACTCTAGGAAGTCGGTACCGGCAGGAAGCAAGGTCAGGAAGAGGTGAGTGATGAACGTGGCTCTGGTGCGCGGTACGACTGTTCAGGACCACGTTGCCCTTGCCGAGATCGAGCTGTGCGGTGAACTCATCATTGCGGCGAGTGCCGCCGGGGAGGAGCGGATGAGTTCCGACCGCATCGACGAGGTCCTGAACGTCTCCACCGAGGTGGAGCGGCTGGGCAACCTCCGGGACTAGCCCGTCCCGGCCCCCCCGAAGTCGGGGGAAAGGGCGCGGCCCGGGCCCTGCGGCGCCCCCCACAAGCCACAAGCCCGCCGTTTCGCGGCGGATGTCTCCCACCCGCCCGTTCGCCCTGCGGGGTCATCGGGTGGGTGGGGAAGCCCGGCGCTATGTGCGGAGCATGCGGGCGATCGCCTTGGTCGCTTCCTCGACCTTCGCGTCGATCTCGTCGCCGCCCTTGACCGCGGCGTCGGCCACGCAGTGCCGCAGGTGCTCCTCCAGGAGCTGGAGGGCGAAGGACTGGAGGGCCTTCGTGCCCGCGGAGACCTGGGTGAGTATGTCGATGCAGTAGACGTCTTCCTCGACCATCCGCTGGAGGCCCCGGATCTGGCCCTCGATGCGCCGCAGCCGCTTGAGGTGCTCGTCCTTCTGCTTGTGGTAGCCGTGGACGCCCTGGTCGTGACCGCCGGCGGTCTCGGAGGGCGCTTCGGTGTTCATGGCCACACCGGCCGGCTCGATGGTCGTCATCGCGTCCTCCTGCTTGGACAGTCACTCTGCTGGGCAGTGATAGGGAAAGCCACGGCCTCACTGGCTTCCTATACCCCTAGAGGGTATAGGATACTCGATTGTTCGGGGGGTGTGCGGATCACTGTGCCTGATGGGCGACACTGGGGTCTGGCCGGTTAGCCGTGGCCGGATGATGCGCCTAGCATCAGCCTGACCGAATCCAAAGCACCCCGAGGACCCCACGTGCGCTTTCGTCTGACCCCCAGGGAGACGAGCTTCTACGACATGTTCGCCGCATCCGCGGACAACATTGTCACGGGCTCGAAGCTCCTGATGGAACTGCTCGGGGCTGACGCCTCCGCCCGAGCCGAGATCGCAGAGCGTATGCGGGCCGCGGAGCACGCTGGAGATGACGCTACCCACGCGATCTTCCACCAGCTGAACTCCTCCTTCATCACGCCTTTCGACCGCGAGGACATCTACAACCTGGCCTCGTGCCTCGACGACATCATGGACTTCATGGAGGAGGCCGTCGACCTGGTCGTCCTTTACCAGGTCGAGGAACTCCCCAAGGGAGTCGAGCAGCAGATCGAGGTCCTGTCGCGAGCCGCCGAGCTCACGGCCGAGGCCATGCCGAACCTGCGGACGATGGACAACCTCACCGAGTACTGGATCGAGGTCAACCGTCTGGAGAACCAGGCCGACCAGATCCACCGCAAGCTTCTCGCCCAGCTCTTCAACGGCAAGTACGACGCCATAGAGGTGCTGAAGCTGAAGCAGATCGTCGACGTGCTCGAAGAGGCGGCCGACGCGTTCGAGCACGTCGCGAACACGGTGGAGACCATCGCGGTCAAGGAGTCCTGAGGCCTCTCCATGGACACCTTTGCTTTGATCGTGACCATTGGCGTCGCGCTCGGATTTACGTATACGAATGGCTTTCACGACTCTGCGAATGCCATCGCCACTTCCGTCTCCACCCGTGCGCTGACGCCTCGCGCGGCACTCGCCATGGCCGCCGTCATGAACCTCGCCGGTGCCTTCATGGGCAGCGGTGTCGCCAAGACGGTCAGCAAGGGCCTGATCGAGACGCCCGAAGGCAACAAGGGAATGTGGATCCTCTTTGCCGCCCTCGTGGGCGCCATCGTGTGGAACCTCATCACCTGGTATTTCGGGCTTCCTTCGTCCTCCTCCCACGCGCTTTTCGGTGGAATGGTCGGAGCCGCGCTCGCCGGCGGGATCGGGGTGATCTGGTCCGGAGTGCTCGACAAGGTCGTCATTCCGATGTTCATCTCGCCCCTCGTCGGACTCGTCGCCGGTTATCTGGTGATGTGCGCGATCATGTGGATGTTCCGGAAGTCCAACCCGCACAAGGCAAAGCGCGGATTCCGTATCGCGCAAACGGTGTCCGCGGCCGGCATGGCCCTCGGACACGGCCTTCAGGACGCGCAGAAGACCATGGGCATCGTGGTGATGGCCCTGGTCATCTCCGATGTCCAGGACGCCGACGCGCCCATTCCGATCTGGGTCAAGATCGCCTGTGCGCTGATGCTCTCCGCCGGTACGTACGCAGGTGGCTGGCGCATCATGCGGACGCTCGGCCGCAAGATCATCGAGCTGGACCCGCCGCAGGGATTCGCCGCCGAGACCACCGGCGCGGGCATCATGTTCACCACCGCTTTCATGTTCCACGCGCCGATCTCGACCACGCACGTGATCACTTCCGCGATCATGGGTGTGGGTGCCACGAAGCGTGTGAACGCGGTGCGCTGGGGTGTCGCCAAGAACATCATTCTCGGCTGGTTCATCACGATGCCCGCGGCCGCCATCGTCGCCGCGGTGAGTTTCTGGATCGTGAATCTGGCGTTCCTCTAGCGAGACGGAGAAGCAAAGGGAAAGGCCCGCCCCCCGGGAGCCAGGGGGCGGGCCTTTCTTGTTGCCCCTGCGGTGGCACCGCCATGCAGCACCGCGGGGAGTCAGGGGGACACCAGGGTCTATCCGAAGCGGCCCGAGATGTAGTCCTCGGTCGCCTGCACGGACGGGTTGGAGAAGATCCGCTCCGTCTCGTCGATCTCGACGAGCTTGCCGGGCTGGCCGACCGCCGCGAGGTTGAAGAAGGCCGTACGGTCCGAGACGCGCGCCGCCTGCTGCATGTTGTGCGTCACGATGACGATCGTGAAGCGCTCCTTGAGCTCGCCGATCAGGTCCTCGATGGCGAGCGTCGAGATCGGGTCCAGGGCCGAGCAGGGCTCGTCCATGAGCAGGACCTGCGGCTCGACCGCGATCGCCCGCGCGATGCACAGACGCTGCTGCTGGCCGCCGGAGAGGCCGGAGCCGGGCTTGTTCAGGCGGTCCTTGACCTCGTTCCAGAGGTTGGCGCCCTTGAGGGACTTCTCGACGATGGCGTTCAGCTCGCTCTTCTTGTACGAGCCGTTGAGCCGCAGGCCCGCCGCCACGTTGTCGAAGATCGACATCGTCGGGAACGGGTTGGGGCGCTGGAAGACCATGCCGATCGTGCGGCGCACGGCGACCGGGTCGACACCGGGACCGTAGAGGTCCTCGTCGTCCAGGAGCACCTTGCCCTCGACGCGGCCACCGGTGGTGACCTCGTGCATGCGGTTGAGGGTGCGCAGGAAGGTGGACTTGCCGCAGCCGGAGGGGCCGATGAAGGCCGTCACGGAGCGGGGCTCCACGGTCATCGAGATGTCCTCGATGGCCTTGTGGGAGCTGTAGTACGCGGTCAGGCCCGATACGTCGATTCGCTTGGCCATGGGGATCACTGCTTTCGAGGGGGTACGAGAGGGTCGCTGATGGCCGCGGTCAGCGGCCCGTCTTGGGGGCCTTCCAGCGGGCTACGCCGCGGGCCGCCAGGTTGAGGATCATGATGAAGCCGATGAGGGCCAGGGCCGCCGCCCAGGCGCGGTCGTAACCGGCCTGGTTGCCCGCCGCGTACTGCTGGTAGATGTACAGCGGCAGCGAGGCCTGCGAGCCTTCGAAGGGGTTCGTGTTGATCATGGGGTTGACCCAGACCAGGAGCAGGACCGGCGCGGTCTCGCCCGCGATACGGGCGACCGCGAGCATGACGCCGGTCGTGATGCCGCCGATCGCGGTGGGCAGGACCACCTTCAGGATGGTCCGCCACTTCGGGATGCCGAGGGCGAGTGACGCCTCCCGCAGCTCGTTCGGGACGAGCTTGAGCATCTCCTCGGTGGAGCGCACGACCACCGGCATCATCAGGATGGCGAGCGCCATGGCGCCGGCCCAGCCGGAGAAGTCGAAGCCCAGGATCAGGATCCAGAAGCTGAGCACGAACAGACCCGCGACGATCGACGGGATGCCGGTCATGACGTCCACGAAGAACGTGACGACCTTGGCGAGCTTCCCGCGCCCGTACTCGACGAGGTAGATCGCGGTGAGCAGGCCGATCGGCACGGCGATCAGGGAGGCAAGGAGCACCTGCTCCAGGGTGCCGATGATCGCGTGGTAGATGCCGCCGCCGGGCTCGTCGTCCGCGACCACGCCCATGGAGTGGGTGAGGAAGTAGCCGTTGAAGACGTTCGTGCCGCGCTCGACGGTCTCGTAGACCAGGGAGGCCAGCGGGACGACGGCGAGCAGGAACATCACCCACACCATCGAGGTGGCGAGGCGGTCCTTGGCCTGGCGTCCGCCCTCGACGGTGACCGCGAGGGCGTACGAGGCGCCGACGTAGAGGATGGCCGCGATCAGGCCCCACTGGATGCGGCTGTCGAGGCCGGCGCCCACGCCGATGCCGATGGCGACGGCGGCGGAGCCGAGCGCGACGACGGCCGGGGTCCAGCGCGGGAGGCGGGCGCCCCGCAGGCTCGTGGGCTTGACGATGGTGGCGCTCATGCGTTGGCCCCCGAGTACTCCTTGCGGCGCGCGATGATCAAGCGGGCCGCGCCGTTGACCAGCAGCGTGATGATGAAGAGGACCAGACCGGAGGCGATGAGCGCGTCACGGCCGTACTCGGTCGCCTCGTTGAACTTGCTGGCGATGTTCTGCGCGAACGTGCCGCCGCCGTAGTCGAGCACGGACACGTTGATGAGGAAGTTCGGGGAGAGCACGGTGGCGACGGCGATGGTCTCGCCGAGCGCGCGGCCCAGGCCCAGCATCGAGGCGGAGATGACTCCGGAGCGGGCGAAGGGGAGCACCGACATGCGGATGGTCTCCCAGCGCGTGGCGCCGAGCGCGAGCGCGGCCTCCTCGTGCATCTTCGGGACCTGGAGGAAGACCTCGCGGCTGACGTTCGTGATGATCGGCAGGATCATGATGGCGAGCAGGATGCCCACCGTCATCAGGGAGCGCGGGGCGCCGCCCTGGTACTCGAAGACGCCGGTCCAGCCGAAGTAGTCGTCGAGCCAGCTGTAGAGGCCGGTCAGGTTGGGCGCGACCACGAGGGCGCCCCAGAGGCCGTAGACGATCGACGGCACGGCGGCCAGGAGGTCGATCACGAAGGCGATCGGAGTGGCCAGCTTGCGCGGCGCGTAGTGCGAGATGAACAGCGCGATGCCGATGGCCACGGGCACGGCGATCACCAGGGCGATGATCGAGCTCACCACCGTGCCGAAGACCAGGACCGCGATGCCGAAGTACGGTTTGCCGCCGGTGGTCGCACCGGCCGGGTCCCACTCGAAGGTGGTGAGGAAGTTGCCCGTGTTGTCCGCGAGCGCGAGGGCCGCGCGGTAGGTCAGGAAGGCCGCGATGGCGGCCATGATCGCCAGCAGCGCGATGCCGGAGCCGCGCGAGAGACCGAGGAAGATCCGGTCACCGGGGCGGGTGGCGCTGCGGCGGGGGCTCTTGGGGGTGATGCCCGAGGGCTTCACGTCGTCGAGGGGTGGGGGTGCGGTCGTACTGCTTGGTATATCCATGGGATTCTCCGGTCTGCGGAGCAGACGGGCCGCTCGGTCGGCGGCCGTTGCTCCTGGCGGCGGTGCACCGGACGGTGCGGCCGGCCCTGGGTCGCCGGGCCGGCCGCACTCGGTTCAGCTAGCTCAGGCCCGCGACGGTCGTGCGGACCTTGGCGATGATCTCGGCCGGGATCGGCGCGTAGTCGTTCTCCTTGAGGACGTTCTGGCCGTCCTCGCTGGCGATGTAGGTCAGGAAGGACTTGGTCGCGGCCAGGGTCTCGGCCTTGTTGCCCTTCTCGCAGAGGACCTCGTACGTCACCAGGGTGATCGGGTAGGCGCCCTCGGCGGTGGGCTTGTAGTTCAGCTCCAGGGCGAGGTCGTTGCCCTTGCCGACGACCTTGGCCTCGGAGATGGCCTTGGAGGCGTTGTCGACGGTGGCCTTCACCGGCTCCTTGGCGTCGGTCTTCAGGTCGACCGTGCTGATGCCGTCGGAGGCGTACGAGAGCTCGAAGTACGAGATGGCGCCGGCGGTCTGCTTGACCTGGCCCGCGACACCGGAGGAGCCGTTGGCGGACTGGCCGCCCTTGGCCTCCCAGGACTTGCCGGGCTCGTGCGCCCAGGCGGAGGGGGCCGCGCCCTTGAGGTACTTGGTGAAGTTGTCCGTGGTGCCGGACTCGTCCGAGCGGTGGAACGCCTGGATCTTGGTGCCGGGCAGCTTGGCGTCGGGGTTCAGCTTCTTGATCGCCTTGTCGTCCCAGGTCTTGATCTTGTCGTCGAAGATCTTGGCGAGGGTCTCGGCGTCCAGGACGAGGTTGTCCACGCCGGGGACGTTGTAACCGACGGCGATCGGGCCGCCGACCATCGGCAGGTCGATGGCCTGGCTGTTCTTGCAGACCTTCTTCGACGCCTCGATCTCCTCGGGCTTCAGCGCCGAGTCGGAGCCCGCGAAGGCGGTCTGGCCCTGCATGAACGCGGTGATGCCGGCGCCCGAACCCGTCGGGTTGTAGTTCAGCTGAACGTCCTTGCAGGTGGTCGAGTAGACCTTGCGCCAGGCGTCGATCGCGTTCTTCTGGGCCGACGAACCGGAGGCCGCGAGCTGGCCCTTGGCGTCGTCGCACTTGATGTTGGCATTGGCGTTGGTCTCCTTGCCGGTGCCACCGTCGCCGCCGCTCGTGTCGTCGGAGCCGCACGCCGTGAGGGCCAGGGCGCCGGAGACGGCGATGGCGCCGAGGGAGAGGGCGCGGAGCCGGTTCTTGCGCTGAAGCTTCACTTTCGGGTTTTCCTTCCGGGAGCCGCCGGCCCGTTGCTGGCGGCGTGCGAGGTCTGCGTCGTTGCGGTACTGCGGTCGTTCTGTCCTGCGGTCTTACGGTGTGTTGTAAGGCTGAAATTAGGCAGGGCAAGTGAAGCGACCGATGGGCACGAGTGAACGGCGGGTGAACCTCGGCGGTCGGCCTGGTTAGGCCTCGCACCACGGAAAGTAGTGGATCGCTCACGCGTGGTTGAGCACGCCGAGCAGAGCGTCGACGAGCTGCTGGTCACGGGCTTGCGTGAGCCGGTTGCGGGCGGCGGCGGGCGGCAGCCAGACGATGCGGTCCACCTCGTCGTTGGGCGTGAAGTGGCCGCCGGCCGCCTCCGCGGCCCAGTAGCTGACCTCTTTGGGGCGGCCCTGGGCCAGATAGCGGACCGTGGGGAGCGGGGCGCCGGGCGTGCAGCGGTGGCCGGTTTCCTCCTCCACCTCGCGCAGGGCGCCTTCGAGGGGGGTCTCGGCCCGCTTCAGCTTGCCCTTGGGGTGCGACCAGTCGTCGTACTTGGGCCGGTGGACCAGGCAGATCTCCAGGCCGCCGTCGAACGGCGAGCGGCGCCACAGGACGCAGCCCGCCGCCAGGACGACGCCGCCCTCGGGCCGCTTCACCGGGTGCTCACCGCCTCCGCCTCCCGGAGCCAGGCCTGGTGGAACGCGAAACGGGCCGCTTCCACCTCGTGGCGCTGGTCGGCGTGCAGGACGCCGAGGGCGTACGCGGTCGCCGGGGCGATGCGGGGGGTGCGGGCGGCCGACGTGGCGGCCGACGCGGCGTCCGCGGCCTCGCGGTGGCGGTCCAGGGCGCGGCCCGCCTCCGCCAGGCGCAGGTCGCCGCCGGGGCCCGCCGTGAGGACCTCCTGGGCGTATCGGTGCAGGCGCAGCAGGGCACGGGTCTTCAGCCAGGGGGCGTCCTGCGCCTCGGGCGCGGGGTCGGCGGCGAGGCCGTGCGTCAGCGCTTCCGCGTTGTACGGGTGGCCCGCCTGGCCCAGGGGGAGGGCGGCCACGGCTTCGGCGAGGTCCTCCTCGGCCCTCGCGGCCAGCGGTTTCAGGTCCTCCGCCGCCTGGATCAGGGGGACCTCGCTGGCCAGTACGGCGACGTTGTCCGCCACCGCGTGGAAGCGGGAGGAGCCGAAGGCCTGGAGGGCGGCGGAGTGGGCCCGCGTCCGGGCGAGGGTCAGCTGACGCTCCAGAAGGGCCGCGGCCTTGGCCGCGCCCACGGTCAGGCCCCGTGGAGCACCCCCGGGCTCACCGGAGCCCTGTGGCGCGGGTGGCGCCGCGGGCCGCTCCCATCCGTTCCGCCCGGCAGGACGCCTGCCCGCGGCGGCGGCTGCCGCGTGCCCCGCCGGCTGCGGCACCCCGGGCGGCCCCGACAGGCGGTGCAGGGCGTCGAGGAGGCGCTCCAGGCGGGCCCCGTACGCGTGCTCGCGGGCCAGGGTGCCGGAGAGCCAGGCCAGCTCGGGGCGGAGGTTCGCCGCCCACTCGTGGTCCAGGAGCGGGCGGAACGTGTGCAGGGTGCCCCCGATGCGGCGGGCCGCGCGGCGCAGGGCCCGGGCCGCCTCCAGGGCCGCCTCGGCGCCCTGCGCGTCCGAGGACGACTCGCGGTGCAGCCGCAGCGAGCGCAGGAACTCCGTGGCCTGGCCCTGAAGATAGGCCGACAGGACGTCGCCCGTCGTCGTCTCATGGTTTAGCTGTGCCACGCCGGCGCCTCCGGGCGTCTATGAGCATCTCCTGTACGTTCCGCAGGGGCTGGCCCTCCGGATCCAGCGCGTGCCGGGTCCAGTTGCCGTCAGCGCCCAGGTGCCAGGAGGCGGTGGTGTCCGACATACCGGTCTCCAGGAGCCGGCTCAGGGCGGCCCGGTGCGCCGGGTCGGTGACCCTGACCAGCGCCTCGATACGGCGGTCGAGGTTGCGGTGCATCATGTCGGCGCTGCCGATCCACACCTCGGGCTCGCCCGCGTTGCCGAAGGCGAAGACGCGGGAGTGTTCGAGGAAGCGGCCCAGCACGGACCGCACCCGTATCGTCTCCGAGAGCCCCGCCACCCCGGGCCGCACGGCACAGATCCCGCGCACCCATACGTCCACCGGCACGCCCGCCTGCGAGGCGCGGTAGAGGGAGTCCACGATGGCCTCGTCGACCATCGAGTTGCACTTGATGCGCACATAGGCCGGACGACCCGCACGGTGGTGCTGGATCTCCTTCTCGATGCGCGAGATGAGCCCGTCGCGCAGGGACTTGGGGGCGACCAGGAGACGGCGGTAGGTCTCGCGGCGCGAGTAGCCCGAGAGCCGGTTGAAGAGGTCGGACAGGTCCGCGCCGACCTCCTGCTTGGCGGTGAGCAGTCCCAGGTCCTCGTACAGCCGGGCCGTCTTAGGGTGGTAGTTGCCCGTGCCCACGTGGGAGTAGCGGACCAGGGTGTCGCCCTCCTGGCGGACGACGAGGGAGAGCTTGCAGTGCGTCTTGAGGCCGACCAGGCCGTAGACGACGTGGCAGCCCGCCTCCTCCAGCTTCCGCGCCCACTTGATGTTCGCCTGCTCGTCGAAGCGCGCCTTGATCTCGACCAGGACGAGCACCTGCTTGCCCGACTCGGCGGCGTCGATCAGCGCGTCGACTATGGGGGAGTCGCCCGAGGTCCGGTACAGCGTCTGCTTGATGGCGAGCACGTCAGGGTCGGCGGCGGCCTGCTCCAGGAAGGCCTGCACGGACGTGGAGAACGAGTCGTACGGGTGGTGCAGCAGGACGTCGCGCTCGCGCAGGGCGGCGAAGATGTCCGGCGCGGACGCCGACTCCACCTCGGCGAGGTCGCGGTGCGTGCCCGCGATGAACTTCGGGTACTTCAGCTCGGGCCGGTCGAGGGACGCGATGCCGAAGAGCCCGGTCAGGTCGAGCGGGCCCGGCAGCGGATAGACCTCCGCCTCGCTGATCTTCAGCTCGCGCACGAGGAGGTCGAGGACGTTCCGGTCGATGGACTCCTCCACCTCCAGGCGCACCGGCGGCCCGAAGCGGCGCCGCATGAGCTCCTTCTCCAGGGCCTGGAGGAGGTTCTCGGCGTCGTCCTCCTCGACCTCCAGGTCCTCGTTCCGGGTGAGCCGAAACATGTGGTGCTCCTGGATCTCCATGCCCGGGAAGAGCTCCGCGAGGTGCGCGGGGGCGGCGATGACGTCCTCGATGGGCACGTACCGCTGGGGGGAGGCCTCCAGGAAGCGGGAGAGCAGCGGCGGCACTTTCACGCGGGCGAAGTGCGTGTGCCCCGAGACGGGGTTGCGCACGACCACGGCGAGGTTGAGCGAGAGCCCCGAGATGTACGGGAAGGGGTGCGCCGGGTCGACCGCGAGGGGCGTCAGGACGGGGAAGATCTGCTGCCGGAAGAGCGTGAAGAGGCGGGACTGCTCCTTCTCGGTCAGCTCGTTCCAGCGGACCAGGTGGATGCCCTCGTCGGCGAGGCCGGGGGCGACGTCCTCCTGGTAGCAGGCGGCGTGCCGGGCCATGAGCTCGCGGGAGCGGTTCCAGATCAGTTCCAGGACCTCGCGGGGCTGGAGGCCCGAGGCCGAACGGGTGGCGACGCCGGTCGCGATGCGGCGCTTCAGGCCGGCCACCCGGACCATGAAGAACTCGTCCAGGTTCGAGGCGAAGATCGCCAGGAAATTAGCCCGTTCGAGTAGGGGGGTGTTCGGGTCCTCGGCGAGTTCGAGGACCCGTTCGTTGAAGGCGAGCCAGCTGCGCTCCCGGTCCAGGAAGCGGCCTTGCGGCAGCTCCTGGCCGTCGTGTCCCACCTGGCCGTCCTCGTCGTACGCGTCGAGATCCGCGTCGATGTCGGGGTCGAGGTCGGAGACCGCCGCCGACAGGGTGTGGGGCCTGTGCGCGGCGATGGAGCCGACGGAGGGCTGGGGGTGCTGGACCGTACCTTGCGCGCTGGGCTGGCTCATGGCCCCATTGTTCCGCGCGGGGACCCCGATGGGCGCGTCGGAGAGTGCCGGGGCGAGGACGAGCTTCCCGTTCATGGGGGGAGGGTCGGGCACGGCAGGCTGCATTGAGCGAGGGTCGCAAGCCAGTCTGAATCACTGGTTACGGCGACATGACGTGCGGGACATGTGCGGGAGACCCCCGGACGTCTACACGGCCGGGGGTCTGTTCTGCCGCTCAGGCGGTACGGCGCTTCAGGACGCGGAAGGCGGCGTAGGCGGCGGCCGCGGTGAGGGCGAGGACGAGGGCGGTCTCGATCAACTGGACGTACCAGAAGTGGGAGTAGGGGTGGATCTCGGCGTACCAGCCGGTGACCTTGGTGTCGGAGGGGCAGGGGAAGTGCGCGCCCGGCTCCGACGAGCACTGTCTTTCCACGAACCGTTCACCGGCGGCGTTGTGGACCCCCATGTCCACGATGAGGGAGTCCACGGGGACGTGGTGCATCGTGTAGCCGGTGCTCGTGCCCGAGGCGGGCCCCGAGAGCGTGGTCACCGGGTACAGGTCCCAGCGCACGCTGCCGGAGGTGAACAGCACGAGGCCGGTGATGAGGCCGCCGGCGGCGAGGGCCACCAGCGTGCGGCGCACGAGAAGGCCGATGAGGGCGCCGACCACGACGGCGAAGAGGCAGTACGCGACGAAGACGGGGCCGATGGACTCGTAGACGCCCCGGTCGGCCCAGATCAGGTCCGACACGGGCCCGACACCGGACCGGCCGAGCCAGAAGACCGCCATCAGAGCGAGGCCACCGGCCACGCTCACCACGGCGAACACCGTCAGCTTCGACGTCAGCCAGCGCGCGGGCGAGACCGATTGGGTCCAGGCGAGCTGGTGGGTGCCCGACTCCATTTCGCGGGCCACGACCGGGCCGGCGACGAAGGCGCCGATCAGGACGGGGATCAGGAGCATCCCCATGGAGTAGTCCGTCACGAACGTGTACAGCAGTACCCGGGCGCTGGTGAAGCCGAGGAACGTGTCGCAGGTGCCGGTGGAGGTGCAGGCGCCGGTGGGCTCGGGGTAGGCGTGGTTCGCCCACCGCAGATAGCCCGTCACCACGGCCGCGAGCACGACGATGCCGAGGCCCGTCCACAGTGCGCCGCGGTGCAGCCGGACGTCCGTCCAGCGGGGGCCGCGCAGGAGAGGCGTGCTCATGCCGTCACCTCGCGCTCGGCGGGCGCCGTGCCCGGCGTCAGGAGTGCCGGTGCTTCCGGGGAGCGGAGATGGGCCAGCAACAGTTCCTCCAGGGAAGGTTCTTCCACGTCCCAGCCGGCCCAGCCGTCGCCGACCGGGCGGCCCTCCGGGCGGATCAGCGCGGTCAGGCCGCGCCCCGTGGCGCGGGATTCGACGACGGTGTGCGGGGCGAGCTCCTCGACGGGGCGGCGCCCGGTGACCAGGGCGTGCGCCGAGACGAGGTCGTCGATGCCGCCGCCGAGCCGCACCCGGCCACCGGACACGAGCAGCAAGTGGTCGCAGGACTCGGCCAGTTCACCGACGATGTGCGAGGACATCACCACGGTGGTCCCGTGCTCGGCCGCCTCGGCCATCAGCGTCCCCATCAGCTGGTGCCGGGCCAGCGGGTCCAGGTCGGCCATCGGCTCGTCCAGGAGCAGGAGTTCGGCCCGCTTGCCGAGGGCGAGCGCGAGCGCCACCCGGGTGCGCTGCCCGCCGGAGAGCGTGCGCACGCGGGCCTTCGGGTCCAGGCCCCCTTCCCGTACGACACGTGCGGCGAGCGCGGCATCCCAGCGCCCGGCGTTCAGCTCGGCGCCCATCCGCAGGGTGTCCCCGATGCTGAGCTGCGGATAGAGCGGCTTGTCCTGGGCGACGTACGCGAGGCGTCCGCGCGCGGCGGCCGGGTCGGTGCCGAGCACCCTGAGCGCGCCCCCGCTCGGCCTGAGCAGCCCCGCGGCGAGGGCGAGCAGCGTCGACTTGCCCGCGCCGTTGGGCCCGACGACCGCGCAGATCCGCCCGGCGGGCAGCCGGAAGGAACAGTCGCTCAGGGCGTGGCCCCGTCGCCCGTACCTCTTGGCGAGCGAGGCCGCCTCGATGGCGGTGTCGGTCATGCGTGGTCCCCCTTGGTTGCCTGCTCTGACTGCGTGAACTGCTCTTCGAGTACGGCGCTGAACAGCGCCGCGACGTCGTCCCTCTCCAGACCGGACGCACGGGCCCGGGCCGCCCACTGGCTCAGCTCACCGCGCAGCGGGGAGTCCGCGGGCGTGGCGCCCAGCGTCCTGCGCACGAAGGTGCCGAGCCCGCGGCGGGCTTCCACCAGGCCCTCGCGTTCCAGTTCGCGGTAGGCCTTCAGGACCGTGTTCGGGTTGATGGCCGTGGCCTCGACGACCTCACGGGCCGTGGGCAGCTTGTCGCCCGGCTCCAGCAGTCCCAGGCGCAGGGCCTGTTGGGTCTGCTGGACGATCTGGAGATAGGTGGCGACGCCACTGCGCCGGTCGATACGGAACTCGACCATGCCCTTGCACCACCCTTTCACTAATTGAGTAGTGAAAGGGTGGTGCAAGAAAGGGGCGGCGTCAAGTGACGCCGCCCCTCGGGGAGTTCGCTCGCGGGTGTGCCTACGACTCCGTGCGGTACATCAGGTCCGTCTCGTGGGTGGTGAAACCGAGGCGTTCGTAGACGCTCACGGCCGCCTTGTTGTCCGCGTCCACGTACAGCATCGCGGTCGGCAGGCCCGCTGCCGCCAGGTGGTTCAGGCCGATCGTCGTGAGCGCCTTGCCGAGGCCGCCGCCCTGGGCGCCCGAGCGGACCCCGAGGACGTACACCTCGCCGAGGCCCTCGTCCGCGTGGACCTTCGTCCAGTGGAAGCCGACCAGTTCGCCGTCCTTCTCCGCGAGGAAGAAGCCCGCCGGGTCGAACCACGGCTCGGCCTTGCGGTCGTCCAGGTCGCGCTGGGTGAGGGAGCCCTGCTCGGGGTGGTGGGCGAAGGCGTCGGCGTTCACCGCGAGCCAGGCCGCGTCGTCCTGGCCGGGGACGAAGGCGCGTACGGTGACGCCCTGGGGCAGGACGGGCTCGGGCAGGTCGATGTCGCCCAACGAGCGCCGCATCTGCCGCAGTTCACGGAAGAGGGTCAGCCCGAGCACCTGGGCCAGGTGCCGCGCGGCCGAGTGCCCGCCGTGCGCCCACACCCGCAGCCGCCGCCCCGACTCGGCGAGCAGCGCGGTGCCCAGCGCCCGGCCGTGCCCGCGCCCCCGGTGCGCGGGGTGCACGACGAGCTCGGCCGCGGGCGCCTCGATGGGGTCGGTGTCCTCCAGCTGTGCGTACCCGACGAGTTCGTCGCCGAGGCCGAGCAGCAGATGCCGTACGCCCGACCTGGCCCCGCCCCGCAGCTGGAGCCGCCCCTGCTCGGACACGGCCTGCTGGCCGTCCGTGCGGGCCGCTTCGGCGATGAGCCCGAGCACGGCGTCGGCCTGGTCGGAGGTGAGGGCGGCGACCGTGTCGATCTGCCGCAGGGTGGCGGGAGGCTGCTGCTCGTCAGTCATGGAGTCGAGGGTACGGCGGCGGCCGTCCGAGCAGCAGATCACGTACGTACGCGGGCACCGCGGGGTGGCGCACGACGGCGTACGCGCCCTCGGTACCGCACCCGGCCGCCCGCACTTCCGTACGCCGCCGCCCCCGCATCTCCGCACCCGGCCGCCCGCACCTCCGTACGCCGCCGCCCCCACATCTCCGCACCCGGCCGCCCGCACTTCCATACGCCGCTGCCCGGACCACACAGAGGCCGCCGCCCGGATCTCACAGACGCTGGCGCCCGGACCACACAGACGCCGGCGCCCGGACCTCGCAGGCACCGGCGTCCGCACCTCCACGCGCCGTCAGTCTTGTCCGAAGTGTCCGCAACGCCCCCGGTGAGCCCCTGACGGCAACCACCTCGTAACCCGCAACCCCCTGTCGCTCTACGCGCGTTGACTTTAGGCTGCGCGGTGTCTCACACCCTCAGTCGTTCCACACCTCTCTTAGGGGGACACGTGCCAGTCACTCCTCAGCCGCGCAGGCCCAGACGCCGCGCCACCCGTGTGCTCGCCGCCGCGGCCGGCCTCGCCACGATCGGTGCGCTGGCGGCCGCGCTGCCCGCGAGCGCCGGGCAGGACCACGCGGGCGCTGCGGGCACGTCGGGCAAGAAGCGCACGGTCGACGTGCAGCTGCTGTCCTTCAACGACTTCCACGGCAACCTCCAGCCGCCCGCGGGATCCTCGGGCCAGGTCACGGAGAAGCAGCCCGACGGGACCGAGAAGAAGATCGACGCGGGCGGTGCCGAGTACCTCGCCACCTCGCTGCGCACGGCCCGCAAGGGCCATCCGTACAGCGTCACGGCGGCGGCCGGCGACCTCATCGGCGCCAGCCCGCTCCTGTCGGGGCTTTTCCACGACGAGCCGACGGTCGAGGCGATGAACAAGCTCGATCTGGACGTGACCAGCGTCGGCAACCACGAGTTCGACGAGGGCGCCAAGGAACTGGCCCGCATGCAGAACGGCGGCTGTCACCCCAAGGACGGCTGCTTCGAGAAGGGCAAGAAGTTCCAGGGGGCCGACTACCCCTACCTCGCGGCCAACGTGACCGACGAGAAGACCGGCAAGCCCCTCCTCAAGCCCTACTGGGTGTGGAAGAACAAGGGCGTCAAGGTCGGCTTCATCGGCGTGACGCTGGAGGGGACCCCGGACATCGTCTCGGCCGACGGCGTCAAGGGCCTGAAGTTCCACGACGAGATCGAGACGGTCAACAAGTACGCGAAGATCCTCGACAAGCAGGGCGTGAAGTCGATCGTCACGCTCATCCACGAGGGCGGCGCCCCCGCGAGCCAGGCGTACAACTACGACTGCGACTCCCCGGGCGCGGGCGACGGCATCTCCGGTCCGATCACCACCATCGCCAAGGGCATCACGCCCAAGGTCGACGCCCTGGTCACCGGCCACACCCACGCCGCGTACGTGTGCACCGTCCCGGACCCCTCGGGCAAGCCCCGCATGGTCACCTCGGCGTCCTCGTACGGCAAGCTCTACACCGACACGACGCTCACGTACGACCGCAAGACCAACGACATCGTCCGTACGTCGGTGAAGTCGGCGAACCACGTCGTCAGCCGCGAGCAGGCCAAGGCCAAGGACATGACCTCGCTCATCGGGCGCTGGAACAAGCTGGCCGAGCCGGTCGCCAACAAGCCCGTCGGGTTCATCTCCGGTGACATCCCGGGCCGCGGCGCCACCACTCCCGAGGCACCGCTCGGCGACCTGATCGCCGACGCGCAGCTCGCCCACGGCACGTCGCTCGACCCGGAGACGGATCTGGCCCTGATGAACCCCGGCGGCATCCGCTCCGACCTCGTCCACAAGGCGAGCGGCAGCGAGGGCGACGGGGTCGTGACGTACGGCGAGGGCTTCACGGTCCAGCCGTTCAGCAACACGGTCAATCTGGTCGACCTGACCGGCGCGCAGCTCGTCACCGGACTCAAGCAGCAGGTGAGCGGGCCGAACCAGGCATCCCCGAAGATCCTTCAGATCTCGGACGGCCTCACGTACACGCTCGACATGACGAAGTCCGGTGCCGACCGTGTCGTGACAGACTCGATCAAGCTGGGCGGCAAGGCGATCGATCCCGCCGCCACCTATCGTGTGGCGATGAACTCCTTCCTCGCGGGCGGCGGCGACGGCTTCACCGAGCTCGGCAAGGGCACGAAGCCGCTGGTCGGCGGCGATGACCTGAAGGCGCTCAACGACTACCTGACCGCCAACTCCTCGGCGGACAAGCCGATCGCGCCGCCCAAGGCGGACCGGATCACCGTCGTGAAGTGAATGACGCGTTAACTCGCGTGCTCAGAAGGCGGTCGAAAACGGCCGTTACTGGGCGTAAGGCTTGGGGTGGGGTGTGAACGTATGGTGAAATCAGCTGATGCGTTCCCCCCACCGCATAGCCACGCTTCCGCCCGATCACAACCAGGCCTCTCCGTCTGATGGTTGGCACGCCGCATCGGTTCCCCCAGAAGCACCCGCAGCAGCCTCCGCCTCCGCCTTCGCCCCTGCCCCCGCCTCCGCCTCCGCCTCCGCCTCCGCTGAATCATCCGCGGCAGCACGCGCAGAGGCGCCTCCGGAAGCGGTGGAGACCACCGCGCCCCTGAACCCGTACGACGAGCTCGGCGCCCTCGCGTCGCCGAACCCGCTGGAGGACTTCCTCCACGAGACGGACGACGACGAGGACGCCAAGTCCGAGGCCCCCTGGCAGCCCCCGAACCACCGCCGCGGCAGCCGCCGCCGCAACCGCTTCGCCGGACTCCCGCTCGCCGCCAAGGCCGTCGTGGCCGTCGTGGTCCTCGCCGCCTTCCTCGCGCTCGGTGACCGCTGGGCCCTGCTCTACGCCGAGCACGAGGCCGCGGCCAAGCTCAAGGACTCCCTGCACCTCAGCGCCGCGCCCGAGGTCGACATCGAGGGCTTCCCCTTCCTGACCCAGGTCCTCGACAAGCGCGTGGACAAGGTCAGGGTCACCGTCCCGGACGTCGCAGCCGACCGGATCTCGCTCGCCCAGGTCTCCGCCACCGCCACGGACGTGAAGATCACCGGCGACGGCCCCACCGACATCAAGGGCGCCCTCATCCGCGAGATGGAGGGCGAGGTCCTGCTCTCCTTCGACGACCTGAACCGTGAACTGGGCGCCTCCCAGGTGACGTTCACCGGCCGCGGCGGCGACCAGGTCCTCGCGCGCGGGACGCTGCCCGTCGCGGGCCACGACCTGAAGCTGCGCGCCGACGCCCGCATCCAGCGCAACGGCGACCGCGGCATCTCCACCGACATCGGCAGGATGAGCCTCCAGATCGGCGACCTGGCGACCTACCGGCCCGGCACCCGCGACTCCGAGGGCCTGCACCTCAGCAAGGAGACCGCGGACCGGCTCGCCCGGGAGACCGCCAAGGCCAAGGCCCTGCTCTCCGTGCCGTCGATCGTCGAGCGGCTCGACGTCCCGGACCCGGTGATCAGCGGCGCCCTCAAGAGCGACGCCAAGCTGCACGACCTCGTCGGCACCCCGCGCTTCATCAACGACGTGATGGGCCTGAACCTCATCGACGTCGCGATGGGCCACCCCGAGCTCCTGAAGAAGCTGGGCCTTGACCCGGCGCTGCTCAAGGGCCTCTCCCAGCTCACCCGCCCCGTCCTCGCCGACCGCCTCACGCTCGCCTTCCAGCTGCCGAAGCTGCCGGGCAAGGGGAACGTCTGGCTCCAGGACGTGAGCGTGCAGCAGGACGGGATCCGGGTGCGGCTGAGCGGCACGGGGCTGGGGATCGGCAAGTAGCCGACAGCCGTCCGCGCTGCTTACGCGGCCGGGGGCGGGGTCGGTGCTCCCGGCAGGCGGATCGTCGCCACCGTCCCGCCGCCGTCGGCGGGCCGGAGCGCCACCTCGCCGCCCGCCTGGTGCACCGTGCGGGCCACGATGGACAGCCCCAGGCCCGACCCGGGGAGACTGCGGGCCGACGGGGAACGCCAGAAGCGGTCGAAGACGTGCGGGAGTTCGTCGGCGGGGATGCCGGGGCCGTGATCGCGGACGGTCAGCGCGCCCTCCTTGAGGGCCACCTCGACGGCGGAGCCGGCCGGACCGAACTTCACCGCGTTGTCCAGGACGTTCACGATGGCCCGCTCCAGCGCGGGCGGGTCGGCGCGGACGAACCAGGGGGCGAGGTCCGCGGTGAACGTCAGCTCGGGCCCGCGCAGACGTGCGCGCTCCAGGGCGGTTTCCACGATGTCGTGCAGGGCGATGACCTGCACTTTTCCGCTGCCGGGTCCGGAATCCGTACGGGACAGCTCCTGGAGGTCGCCGATCAGCGAGGCCAGCTCGGTCATCTGCGCGGTGACGGACGCGAGCAGGGCCTTGCGGTCGTCGGGCGGGATGGCGCGTCCGGTCTCCTCGCTGCGGGCCAGCAGCTCGATGTTCGTGCGCAGCGAGGTGAGCGGGGTGCGCAGCTCGTGCCCCGCGTCGGCGATGAGCTGCTGCTGGAGGTCGCGGGAGGAGGCGAGGGAGGCGGTCATGGAGTTGAAGGAGCGGGAGAGCCGGGCGATCTCGTCGTCGCCCTCGGCGGGGATGCGGAGGTTCAGGTCCTCGGTACGGGCCACGTGCTCGACGGCCGCGGTCAGCTCGTCGACCGGACGGAGCCCGGTCCTGGCCACCCAGAGCCCGGCGGCGCCGGCGCCGATGACGCCGATCCCCGCCGCTGCCGCAAGCAGCAGGGCCAGCTTGTTCAGGGGGGTGTCGATCTCGGAGAGCGGGCGGGACAGGGACACCGTGAAGCCGCTGGCCCGGTCCACCTGGGTCAGCACGCGCACCGACTGGCCGTCGTCGGTCCGGCCGTCGTGCAGGGCTTGTTCCCGCGTGCCCTGGGCCACCCGTAGGTCGGCTTCCTCCGTTACGACGGACGGGGATCCGCGGCCCACGCAACGCGTGCCGTCCGGCTGGACGACCTGCACGAAGACCGTGGTGGTGCCGGGCGCCGTCTCGGAGTTGGGGGCACTGCTCGTGTCGCGGCAGCGGGATACCGTGTCCGCGAGGTAGGGCCCCCCGACGTTCAGGCTGCGCAGCGAGTCGTCCATCTGGTCCCGCAGCTGCGCGCGGGTCAGGAGCCAGCAGGACACGGCGACGGCCGCCACCGCCAGCGCCACCGTGCACGTCACCAGAAGTGCGAGCCGCGAGCGCAGGGGCATGGCACGGTACCGCAGGAAGAAGCCCCTCACTCGCCGCTCCCGGACCCCGGCCGCAGCACATAGCCGACCCCTCGCACCGTGTGCACGAGGCGCGGCTCGCCGCCCGCTTCCGTCTTGCGGCGCAGGTACATCACGTACACGTCCAGGGAGTTGGAGGACGGCTCGAAGTCGAAGCCCCAGACCGCCTTCAGGATCTGCTCGCGCGTCAGCACCTGGCGCGGGTGCGCGAGGAACATCTCCAGGAGGGTGAACTCCGTGCGGGTCAGCTCCACCGTCCTCGCCCCCCGCGTCACCTCCCGCGTCGCCAGGTCCATCCGCAGGTCGCCGAAGGAGAGCGTGTCGCCCTCCTCGGCCTGCCCCGCGGCGGCCGCGTACGAACTGCGGCGCAGCAGGGCCCGGATGCGGGCGAAGAGCTCGTCCAGCTCGAACGGCTTGACCAGGTAGTCGTCGGCGCCCGCGTCCAGACCCGTGACGCGATCGCCCACGGTGTCCCGCGCGGTGAGCATCAGGATCGGCGTCAGGGAGCCCGTCGAGCGGAGCCGCCGCGCGGCGGTCAGGCCGTCCATGCGGGGCATCTGGATGTCGAGGACGACCAGGTCGGGGCGGTAGGCGGCGGCCTTCTCCAGCGCGTCGGCGCCGTCGACGGCGACCTCCGTGCCGTAGCCCTCGAAGGCGAGACTGCGCTGGAGCGCCTCCCGCACCGCGGGCTCGTCGTCCACGATCAGGATGCGCTGCTGCTGCTCGCCTTCGGCGGGGCTCATCGGCGTGTGACTTCCTTGCGTACGGGTCCGATCGGGGGTCGGACGGGGGCCGGTATCAGCCTCGCACGCGCGCGCGGGGCGTGCGGCGTGCGGCGGGCCGGGACGGTGCCGTGGCCGTGGCGATTTCCGGGGCGCGGGCCGCGGCGGCTCCGTGCAGCTCCCGGGCGACGGAGAGGGGGAGGCCGAGCCCCGCCGGATCGGTGTCCGGGAGGCCGTCCGGGAGGCCGTCCCGGCCGACGGTGGCGGCCGGCGTGTGCCGGGCGCGGTTGACGGTGATCAGGGGTCCGGGCATGGCGGCCTCCAAGGGCTCCGGGGGAGTGGTCGGGATCAGTCGGTCGAGCCGGCCCGCAGGGTGTCGAGGTCGGCCTTGACCGTGTTGACGGGGATGGCGAAGCCGAGGCCGACGCTGCCGGAGCCCGACTGCTCACCGCTCTGCGACGACGAACTGGGCGAGTACATCGCGGAGTTGATGCCGATGATGTTGCCGTTCATGTCGATCAGGGCGCCGCCGGAATTGCCCGGGTTGAGCGAGGCGTCGGTCTGGAGCGCCTTGTACGTGGTCTTCGAGGAGCCGGTGTCGCCGTTGAACTGCTCGCCGCCGTACTCGAAGGGCCAGTTGCCGCCGCCCTGCTGCTGTTGCTGCCGGCCCTGGTCCTCGTCCGTGGAGACGGTGACGTCCCGGTCGAGGGCGGAGATGATGCCGCTGGTGACGGTGCCGGTCAGGCCCTCGGGGGAGCCGATCGCCACGACGTCGTCGCCGATCTTCACGTTGTCGGAGTCGCCGAGGGTCGCGGCCTTCAGGCCGGACGCGTTCTCCAGCTTGATCAGCGCGAGGTCCTTCTTGCTGTCGGTGCCGACGACCTTCGCGGTGTACGTCTTGCCGTCGTTCGTCTTCACCTTGACGGAGGAGGCACCGGAGATCACGTGGTTGTTGGTGACGATCTCGCCGTCGTCCGTGATGATCACGCCGGAACCGGTGGCCTCACCGGAGCTCGACTGCGCGCTGATCTCCACGATGCTGGGGCTGACCGCCTCGGCGACGCCGGAGACGGTGCCCTTCTGGCTGGTGGGCACGACGTTCGTGTTCGTGGCGCTGCTCGACGAGCCGTCCTTGCCGGTCAGCTCCTGGAAGGCGTAGGCGGTGCCGCCGCCCACCGCTGCGGCCGCGATGGCGACGGCGGCGAGGAGGGCCAGGGGGCCCTTGGCGCGGCGCCGGTGCTGGGGCTGGGGCTGGTGCGGCTCTTCCGGTCCGGCCGGTCCTGCCGGTCCAGCCGGTCCGGCCTGTCCTGCCGGGGCTTCCGGTGCGAAAGCGGGCGGGGGCGGGTACGCGCCCTGCGTACCGCCGTGGTGAACAGGCGCTGACGACTGCTGCTGGGGGTACTCGCCGCTCTGGCGGAAGATGTCGGTCATGGGTTCAAGGCTGCGGGGCGTTCATGAGAGGCGGCTGAGTACGCCCTGAGAACACCGGTAGAACCTCGTATGCCCCATATAAAGCCGCCCGGGGGCGTGGGTCAGTTGCAGCCGCAGGACTGCCGGACCACCAGCCGGGACGGGAAGAGCTTGAGGCGCTCGCGGCGCGAACCGGCGACCCTGAGCCCGTCGTCCAGGACGAGGTCCACCGCCGCGCGCGCCATCGCGGGCCGGTCCGACGCCACCGTCGTCAGCGGCGGATCCGTGAGGCCCGCTTCCTTGACGTCGTCGAAGCCGGCCACGGCCAGCTGCTCCGGCACGTCGATCCGCAGCTCCCGCGCCGCCCGCAGGATGCCGATCGCCTGGTCGTCCGTGGAGCAGAAGATCGCCGTCGGCCGGTCCGGCCGGGCCAGCAGCTCCAGCGCCATCTGATACGCGTCGTAGCGGTTGTACGGGGCTTCGAAGAGCCGCCCCTCCACCGACCGCCCGGCCTCCCGCATGGCCCGGCGCCAGCCCTCGACGTGGTCCGATACGGGGTCGCCCACGGTCGGCGTCTCGGCGGTGCCGCCGACGCACGCCACGTACTCGTGGCCGTGTTCCAGGAGGTGCCGGGTGGCCAGCTGCGCGCCGCCGAGGTCGTCCGTGACGACGGCGACGTCGTCGATCGCCTCGGGCCGCTCGTGCAGCAGCACGACCCGCGCGTCCCACGCGTCGATCTCGGCGGCGGCCTGGTCCGTCAGACCGTGGCTGACGAGGATGAGCCCGGAGACCCGCATGCCGAGGAAGGCCCGCAGATAGTGGGCCTCGCGCTCGTCCACGTAGTCCGTGTTGCCGACGAGCACCATTTTTCCGCGCTCGGAAGCCGCCTGCTCCACGGCGTGCGTCATCTCCGCGAAGAACGGCTGCCGGGCGTCCGGCACGATCATGCCTATGAGGTCGGTCCGCCGCGACGCCATGGCCTGGGCGACCCGGTCGGGCCGGTACCCCAGCTCTTTGATCGCGGCGAGTACACGCTCGCGCGTGGCCGGGGCAACCGGCCGGGGTCCGTTGTTGATGACATAGCTGACGACGGCGGTGGAAGTACCCGCAAGTCGCGCCACGTCATCCCGAGTCACCTTGGCCACGCGCGGAGTCTACGCGGATGGAACTACCGCTGGGCAGGGCGTACGGCAGCTTCCTTCGGCGCGGACGCGACGGGTGCCGCCTCCCGCTGAGGGATCTCCCGGTGCTCGCCCTCGGCCGGCGGGGTCGCCGCCTTTGCCTTCTCTCCGTCGGCCGCACGTTCGATCTTCTCCGGCGTGACGAAGCGATAGCCGACATTGCGGACGGTGCCGATCAGCGACTCGTGCTCGACGCCGAGCTTCGCGCGCAGGCGCCGTACGTGGACGTCGACCGTCCGCGTGCCGCCGAAGTAGTCGTAGCCCCACACCTCCTGGAGCAGCTGGGCCCGCGTGAAGACGCGCCCAGGGTGCTGCGCCAGGTATTTGAGCAGCTCGAACTCCTTGAAGGTCAGGTCGAGGACCCGGCCCTTGAGCTTGGCGCTGTACGTCGCCTCGTCCACGGAGAGATCGCCGTTGCGGATCTCCATGGGGGAGTCGTCGGCGGTGATCGACTGGCGGCCCATCGCGAGCCGCAGCCGGGCCTCGACCTCGGCCGGACCGGCCGTGTCGAGGAGTACGTCGTCGATGCCCCAGTCGGCGGTGACGGCCGCGAGGCCGCCCTCCGTGACGACGAGGACGAGTGGACAGCCGGGTCCCGTGGAGCGGAGGAGCTGGCAGAGGCTGCGGACCTGAGGCAGGTCACGGCGGCCGTCGATCAGAATGACGTCGGCACCAGGGGTGTCGACGAGGGCCGGGCCTTCGGCGGGAGCGACCCGCACGTTGTGCAGCAGCAGGCCGAGGGCGGGAAGCACCTCCGTCGACGGCTGAAGGGCATTGGTAAGGAGCAGCAGAGAACTCATCGCCGCTCACCTGCCTGGGTCGTCCTACGGTCGTGCACGTTTCGCTCGCCCATAACGTCGGTTCCTCCTCGGTCCCTGCGAGGACGTTTACGGCACTGCTTCGTACTGGTTCCTGCTCGTTCCTGCGGCGGAGAGTCCGCGCCCTGGGCTCTCCACGTGCGGTTTCCGCCGCCTCGCGGCGATCGGTCGCCCGGTCGCCGCGGAGCCTTCAGAAAGCACGAAAGGACCCGGGGGCTTCGCTGCCCGGATCCTCTGCCAAGGAGAATAGCCCACATGACTTCCGGTCCGGCAGGCCAAGAGGCGGGATCTTCTGTGCCCCCGATCACTCGCACTCCGCCCCGCGTTCAACGGCGCGTAACGCTCCGTACGCGCGACGGGGTCGCCATCGAGGCCGCGTACGACCCCGGACCCGACCCCGCGGGCGAGCTCGTGGTCGTGCTCGCGCACGGCTTCACGGGCTGCGTCGACCGGCCGCACGTGCGCCGCGCGGCGGGTGTCTTCGCGCAGCGTGCGGCCGTGATCACGTTCTCCTTCCGGGGGCACGGGGCGTCCGGCGGACTCTCCACCGTCGGCGACCGCGAGGTGCTCGATCTGGCCGCCGCCGTGGAGTGGGCACGGTCACTCGGCCATGCACGCGTGGTGACCGTCGGCTTCTCGATGGGCGGTTCCGTGGTGCTCCGGCACGCGGCGCTCGCCGGTACCGCGCACGAGGGGCGCACTGAAGCGCGTATTGACGCGGTGGTCGCGGTGAGCGCTCCGGCCCGCTGGTTCTACCGGGGGACGGCGCCGATGCGCAGGCTGCACTGGCTGGTGACGCGGCCCATGGGGCGCGTGGTGGGCCGGGTGGGCCTGCGCACCCGAATCCACCCGCACGAGTGGGACCCCGTGCCCCTCTCGCCGGTGGAATCGGTCCCGCTGATCGCCCCCACGCCCCTGCTGATCGTCCACGGCGACCGCGACCCGTACTTTCCCGTCGACCACCCCCGGATGCTCGCCGCCGCCGCGCGGGGCGGGGCCGAGCTGTGGCTGGAGGAAGGCATGGGGCACGCGGAGAACGCGGCGGACGACGCCCTGCTCGGTCGGATCGCCGGGTGGGCCACGGCATCATGGACGTCGGCAACCGCCGAGAGAGAGGAGCTGCCATGGTGAACGGCACCATTCGGTACTGGGCCGCGGCCAAAGCAGCCGCAGGCGTCGCGGAGGAGCCGTACGCCGCCACGACGCTGGCCGAGGCGTTGGACGCGGCACGCGAGCGACACCCCGGGGAGCTGGTCCGTGTCCTGCGGCGATGCTCGTTCCTCATCGACGGCGACCCCGTGGGTACCCGCGGGCATGAGACGGTACGGCTGGCCGAGGGCGGCACGGTCGAGGTGCTCCCGCCGTTCGCAGGAGGGTGAGCAGCGCTATGAGCGATCCGCGGTACGAGGGTCATGACGGGTACGGGGACCACGATCCCTACCGTCAGGAACAACCGCCGGGACAGCAGGCCCGTCCGCAGGGGCAGCAGCAGGGCTACCCGCCGGAGCAGGCGCAGCAGCCGTACGCCCCGGGACAGGCGCAGCAGCCGTACGCCTCCGAGCAGCCGTACACCCCTGCCCCAGGGCAGCCGTACGCCTCGGAGCAGTCCTACGCGCCCGAGCAGCCCTACGCGTCCGGGCAGTCCTACGCCTCCGAGCAGCCCTACGCCTCCGACCAGCAGTACCAGTACCAGTCGCAGCAGCAGGCTTATCAGCAGCCGCAGTCGCACCAGGGCTACCCGGCTCAGCAGCAGGCCTATCCGCAGCAGCCGTACGCCCAGGACTCCTCGTACACCCAGCAGTGGCAGGGGCAGACCTGGGACACCCAGATCCAGCCCTCGCCCGCGGTGGACGTGACGGAGACCGCTTATCTGCCCCCGCAGTCCTACGCGCAGCCGGCCCCCGCCGCGGCGTCCGTGTCCATGGCCGCGGCGGCCCCGGAGCCCGAGCCGCGGCCCGCGGCGGACTCCGCCACCTACGGCCCCGCCACCACCACCGGCAACCCCCGGGTCACCGATGCCCAGCGGGCGCGGGCCGAAGGGCGGTCGCCGATCATAGAGCCGGGCATCCAGCCCGCCGCCCTGACCGCCGTCCTGGGGCTGCTGCTCGCCGGTACGGCCGCCGTCGGGCAGTACGCGCTCCTCGTGCCGCTCGTCCTGCTCCAGGCCGTCACCGCCGCCGGCTGGTTCCGGCTCAACGGCATGTGGCCCGCCCGGCAGGGCATCGCGCTCGCCTTCCTGGGCGGTGTCGTCGCCGACATCGCGCTGCTCGTCACCGGCAAGGCGAACGGGCCCGCCGCCATCCTCGGCACCCTCGGCGTCTGGGTGCTCCTCGTCCTGGTGCTCCAGCTGCGCAGCCGCGCCTCCGCCGACGAGCGGATGTACGGCCTGACGGCGACCGTCGTGTCCGCCGCGCTCGCGATCATCGCGGCCGGGCATCTCGCGGCGGCGGCCGACGCCGTGACGGTGGGCGGGGTCGCCGTCGCGGTTGCCGTGATCGCCCGCGCGCTGCCCCTGCCGACGCCCGCCTCGGTCGTCGTCGCGCTGCTCGCCGCCGCCGGAGCCGGGGTCGCCGTCGGCGGCGCCACGGACTTCGGCAGCAAGGGCGCGCTGCTCGGCCTCGGGGCCGGCGTCTGCGCGCTGATCGGCCACCGGGTCGCCAGTTACGACTACCCGTCCCGCTTCGTGCACATGACGGCGGGTGTCGCTCTGCCGCTCGCGGCGGCGGCCCCGGCCGTCTACGTCCTCGGGCGGGCCATCGGCTGACCGGCGCGAGCGACGGTCACCTCTGATCGTCACAGCTGATCGACAGGTCCCCGGCCGGGCTCTCCCGCCGGGGACCTGTCCTTTAGGCTCGCGGCAACGACAGTCAGGCGGGGGAACAAGGTGGGGGAACACCGGACATGAAGCGCTCCGTACGAATACTTCTGATCGTCCTCGTGATCCTGGGGGGTCTCTTCGTGGGCGCCGACCGCCTGGCGGTGGGCTTCGCCGAGGACGAGGCGGCTCAGAAGCTGCGGACCAGTGAAGGGCTCGGCGAGACGCCCGACGTCTCCATCAAGGGCTTCCCCTTCCTGACCCAGGTCGCGGGCGGCACGCTCGACGACGTCGAGATCGGGATCAAGGACTACGACGCCACCTCCGGCTCCGACAAGATCCGCATCGCCGATCTGAACGCCCGGATGCAGGGCGTCGAGTTCTCCGGCGACTACAGCTCCGCCACGGCCCAGAAGGCCACCGGCACGGCTCTGATCTCGTACGACGAGCTGCTGAAGCAGGCGCAGGGCGAGCCCGTCCAGCTGCCGCTCGGCGCCACCGGCAAGGTGGTCGGCCTCTCGGACGGCGGCGGCGACAAGATCAAGGTCGAGGTCGAGGTGAGCAAGGGCGGCGCGAAGCTGCCCAAGCCGGTGCACGTGCTGAGCTCGGTGAAGGCCGAGAACGACACGATCAAGGTGAACGCCGACGAGATCCCGAAGAAGTTCGAGGTCCTGGGCGTATCGATTCCGCTTCCCGAGGGCATGGTCCGTGACGTGACGGACTTCGAGGAGAAGGTCACCGGGCTGCCGGGCGGCATCAAGATCGACGAGGTGACACCGGCGGCGGACGGCGTGGAGATCACCGTCAAGGGCACGAACGTGAAGCTCGCGGGCTGAGGGCTGAGGGCTGAGGGCTGGGTCCGCGGGCTCCGGTCTGCGGGCTGAGGGGTGCGGCTGAGGGGCGCTGAGAGCGGCCCGGTCCGCAGTACGAGACGAAGCCGTCCGCGCGGTGGATGGGAGAGGGCCCGAAGGTGCCCCCCGCCCCCGCACGGGCGGCTTCGTCGTCCGGCCGACCCGACACCGATCCCACATCGTGGATGATCGCGTCTCACCATTCGACACCCCGGTGACACGGCCGCCCTTGCGTCCTTACGATCGGACGCATGCAGCGACAGGCGGACCTCACGAAGCGGCGGGCAGTAGACCTGTGCCGCGTCGCCGCCATGCTCTGTCGCACCTTCTGAGCGGAAGCTCCGACTTTCGCGTCCCCCGGCCCGTTGACACCGTCAGGGCCACCCCGTGCCGCGTACGCCGCGCCATCGCGCAGTCACCTTCCGTACCCGGCACCCCCTCGCACAGCACCGCAGCCCCGCCGCAACTGCCCCGGAGGAGAAGAAGTATGAGCCGCAGCGACGTCCTGGTAGACGCCGACTGGGTCGAGGCCCACATCGACGACCCGAAGGTCGCCATCGTCGAGGTCGACGAAGACACCTCCGCGTACGACAAGAACCACATCAAGAACGCGATCCGCATCGACTGGACCGACGACCTCCAGGACCCGGTCCGCCGCGACTTCGTCGACCAGGAGGGCTTCGAGAAGCTCCTGTCGGCCAAGGGCATCGCGAACGACACGACCGTCGTGCTCTACGGCGGCAACAACAACTGGTTCGCGTCCTACGCCTTCTGGTACTTCAAGCTCTACGGCCACCAGGACGTGAAGCTCCTCGACGGCGGCCGCAAGAAGTGGGAGCTCGACTCCCGCGACCTCGTGGACGGCGACCAGGTGCCGCAGCGCCCGGCCACCTCGTACAAGGCCAAGCCCCAGGACACCTCGATCCGCGCCTTCCGCGACGACGTCGTCGCCGCGATCGGCGCGCAGAACCTGGTCGACGTGCGCTCGCCCGACGAGTTCAGCGGCAAGCTGCTCGCCCCGGCGCACCTGCCGCAGGAGCAGTCGCAGCGTCCGGGCCACGTCCCGTCCGCGCGCAACATCCCGTGGTCGAAGAACGCCAACGACGACGGCACCTTCAAGTCGGACGACGAGCTCAAGGCCCTCTACGAGGACGAGCAGGTCGACCTGGCCAAGGACACCATCGCCTACTGCCGCATCGGTGAGCGTTCGGCCCTGACCTGGTTCGTCCTGCACGAGCTGCTCGGCCAGACCAACGTCAAGAACTACGACGGCTCCTGGACCGAGTACGGCTCGCTCGTCGGCGTCCCGATCGAGCTCGGCGCCAACAAGTAACCCTCCCCGAAACCCCGCAGTGACCAGGTAAGGACGAACGCATATGTGTGGAGCGAAGGCCGGCGGACCCGACGCCTCGACGATCAAGCCCGGCGAGACCACCATCCAGGGCCAGGTGACCCGCGACGGCGAGCCCGTCAGCGGCTACGTGCGCCTCCTGGACTCGACCGGCGAGTTCACCGCCGAGGTCCCCACCTCGGCGACCGGCCAGTTCCGCTTCTACGCGGCCGAGGGCACCTGGACGCTGCGCGCCCTGATCCCGGGCGGCACGGCCGACCGCACGGTGGTGGCCCAGACGGGCGGCCTGGCGGAGGTCGCGATCGCGGTCTGACGACCGCGGTCCGCGACGACGGATCACTGACGGCTGAAGGGCCGCACCCCTGGGGTTGGACGCCACTGGATCGGGGTGCGGTCCTTCGGCTTACGCTGGACGTATGTATGCGCGAAGGCGGCACGCCTACTTCGCCATGATGGGGACGTGCATCGCACTTTTCGTCCTGGCGTGGGGCGTCGTGCGGCTCTGGTCGATTCCCGCGGCCGTCGCGATGTGTGTCGTGGCGATGGTGATCCCGCCGGTCGCCGCGATGGTGGCCAACCGGCGTGGACCCGAGGACCGCTGGTGGGACGACCCCTCGGGGGACTCGAAGTCCGACGAGTGGTGGGACGAGCTGGACGGGAAGCGGCGGCCTCGTCAGTAGCGGTCCGCGTGCGCGGTGGGTCTTGCCCGGTGGGTCCGTCAGTAGACCGGTCAGTACACCAGGGCCTGGGTGCCGTCCGTCATGGCTTCCTGGACGAAGACCTGGGCGCCCGCGATCCGTACCCCTTCGAGCACATCCTTCTCGGTGATCTCGCGACGCGCCGCGCACTGCGTGCAGAGCGTGATCCGGCCCGCGGCCAGGATCGAGTCGATCAGGTCGGGCAGCGGCGCCGCGTGCGGCAGCTCGAACTCCGCCGCGCGCCCCGGCAGCGCGAACCACGCGGACTCGCCGGTCAGCCACAGGGAGACCTCCACCCCGCTGGCCACGGCCACGGCCGCCACCGTGAACGCCTGCGAGCAGCGCTCGGGGGCGTCGGTCCCTGCGGTCACCTTGATCACGAGCTTCTTCGCCATGGCCGCATCGTAAGGCTCAGGACCGCGCCCCGGTGCCGCCACCCGGCGACCACCCGGCGACCACCCATAAGGCCACCTCGCAGAGAGGGGCGGGCCGCGCACGACTACAGTGGGAGCGGCTCTGATACCTGCCTGCCTAGCTCACCCCATAGCTCACCGAGGAGCACCCCGTGCTTGAGGCCTTCTTCTCCGCCCTGCTGGTTCTGGTCTGCGTCGGCGTTCTCGCGTTCGCCGGTCTGACCGTGAAGAAGCTGTACCAGGGTCAGCGCTGAGCCCCGTAGGTCCCGTACGCCACCTAGAGATCGTCTGAGCATCCCATGATCGAGATTCCGTCCGACCTGCACCCCGACCTCGTGCCCCTCGTCTGGCTCCTCGGCAACTGGGCCGGCGCGGGCGTCACCGACTTCCCCGGCGCCGAGAAGGCGAATTTCGGCCAGGAGGTGTCCTTCTCGCACGACGGGCGGGACTTCATCGAGTACCACTCGCACACCTGGGTGCTCGACGCCGAGGGCAACAAGGTCAAGCCGCTGGAGTCCGAGTCGGGCTTCTGGCGCATCGACAAGGACCGCAAGGTCGAGACCGTGATGGTGCGCGACGACGGCGTCGTCGAGGTCTGGTACGGCGAGCTCGCCGACCAGAAGCCGCAGATCGACCTGGTCACGGACGCGGTCGCCCGTACGGCGGCCTCCGGCCCGTACACCGGCGGCAAGCGTCTGTACGGGTACGTGAAGGGCGACCTCATGTGGGTCGGCGAGAAGCAGACCCCCGAGGTGCCGCTGCGGCCGTACATGTCGGCGCAGCTGAAGAAGGTCGTCTCGCCCGAGGACGTCGCCGAGATGGCCAGGGGCCTGGGCGACCTGCCGGACGACGGCATCGCCTTCTTCAAGTAGGCCCTTGCCGCCTTCTTCACGGAGGCCCTTGCCGCTTCTGGCCTAGACTGCCTGTGTGGCGAGCACCGACTTCGACTGGAAGAGCGACCTGCGACAGCGCGGCTACCGGCTGACGCCGCAGCGCCAGCTTGTCCTCGAAGCCGTCGACGCCCTTGAGCACGCGACCCCCGACGACATCCTCTGCGAAGTGCGGAAGACGGCGTCGGGGGTCAACATTTCCACGGTCTACCGCACCCTGGAGCTCCTGGAGGAGCTGGGTCTGGTCAGCCACGCGCACCTGGGGCACGGCGCGCCGACGTACCACCTCGCGGACCGCCACCACCACCTTCACCTGGTGTGCCGGGACTGCACGAACGTCATCGAGGCGGATGTCTCGGTGGCCGCGGAGTTCACCGCGAAGCTGCGGGACACCTTCGGCTTCGACACGGACCTGAAGCACTTCGCGATCTTCGGGCGCTGCGAGGACTGCTCCCGCAAGGCCGCGAAGGCGGCCAAGGCCGCGAAGGCCGCGAAGGCCGTCGAGGCCGCCAAGGCCGACGAGGAATAAGAACGGCCGCCGCCGGGTCGTAGTGTGGGTGAACATGAAGAGCCCCCTCCTGTCCCTGCCCGGCGCCGTCCCCGCCGAGGGCGTGGACGAAGGCGTCGCCGCCCACTACGGCGACCTGTTCCGTGAGCAGCGCGCCCTCGCCGACGGCTCCGGTCTCGTCGACCTCTCGCACCGCGGTGTCGTCACCGTCTCCGGCCCCGACCGGCTGAGCTGGCTGCACCTGCTGCTCACGCAGCACGTGACCGAGCTGCCCGTAGGACGGGCCACCGAGGCGCTGATCCTCTCCGCGAACGGCCACATCGAGCACGCCCTCTATCTCGTCGACGACGGCGAGACGGTGTGGGCGCACGTCGAGCCCGGTACGCAGGACGCCCTCGTCGCGTACCTGGAGAGCATGAAGTTCTTCAACCGGGTCGAAGTCGCCGACCGTACGGACGAGTTCGCGGTCGTGTACCTGCCGGCCGGTTCGATCGCCGCGGTCCCCGAAGGCGTCGTCGTACGCGAGACGCCGCACGGACGTGATCTGTTCCTGCCGCGGACGTCCCTGGAGTCGTACGCCGAGGAGAACGGCCCGGCGGTCGGCATCCTCGCCTACGAGGCGCTGCGCGTGGAGGCGCACCGGCCGCGGCTCGGCTTCGAGACGGACCACCGCACGATCCCGCACGAGCTGGGCTGGATCGGTACGGCGGTGCACCTCCAGAAGGGCTGCTACCGCGGCCAGGAGACGGTCGCCCGGGTCCAGAACCTGGGGAAGCCGCCGCGCCGCCTGGTCTTCCTGCACCTGGACGGGAGCGAGGTGCACCTGCCGGTGGCGGGCACGGAGCTGCGCCTGGCCTCGGAGGGCGAGGAGGGCCGGAAGCTGGGCTTCATCACGACGGCGGTACGCCACCACGAGCTGGGCCCGATCGCGCTCGCCCTGGTGAAGCGGAACGTGCCGCTGGACGCGGGGCTGCTCGCGGGGGCGGTGGCGGCTTCGCAGGAGGTCGTGGTCGAGCCGTAGTCCGACGGCCGGTCTCCGGAGGTTCGGGGGCCGGCCCGTCACATCTCCAGCAGCACCGTGAACGGGCCGTCGTTCGTCAGCGACACCCGCATCTGCGCCCCGAAGCGCCCCGTCGCCACCGTCGCGCCCAGCGAGCGCAGTTGGGCGACGACCTCGTCCACCAGGGGCTCGGCGACATCGCCGGGCGCGGCGGCGTTCCAGGTGGGCCTGCGGCCCTTCCTCGCGTCGCCGTACAGCGTGAACTGGCTGATGACCAGCAGGGGCGCGTCGATGTCCGAGCAGGACTTCTCGTCGGCGAGCATCCGAACGGACCAGAGTTTGCGGGCCAGTTGAGCCGCCTTCTCCTTGGTGTCCTCGTGGGTCACTCCCACCAGGACGCACAGCCCCTCACCGGTGATCTCGCCGACCGTCTCGGGTCCGTCCTCGCCCTGGACGACGACGCTCGCCCCGTCCACTCTCTGCACCACAGCACGCATACGGTCCATCATGCCGTGCACCGCGGCGTGCGCCGCGCCGTGCTCCGTACGGCCGAGTCGCCGCCGGATGCGCCGCCCGTGAGGTTGGCCTGAACCCCCCATCTGGGGCCGATTGGGGGCACTCGCTCACATAGCGGCCACCGAGGGTGGCACCATGCTCACACGCGGTGTACCGCGCCGGTCGAGGGGACGGTAGAGCCACATGAGCACACCAAGTACGGGTCAGCCGCCGGGAGCTGTGTCGCTGACCCGCGCGAGCGCCACGCGGCGTACGAACGTGCCGCGCCCGCCCACGCAGCGCACGACGGGCAGCGCGGTGCTGTCCGAGCAGCCCGCGCCGGACCTCGCCGCGCTGCTCCTGCGGGAGCTGCGCGAGCTGCGCAGGAACGCGCAGCAGAACGAGGCGGACCTGAGCTACGTCCGGCGCCTGCTCCAGGGGCGGATCGACATCCTGCGGGCCGAGGTCACCCGCCGCAGGGACCCGGCGGCGCCGGCCCCGGTGGGGCCGCTCGTGGACCGGCTCTCGGAGATCCTCACGGACGGGCCCGCCCGGCACCGGTCGTCGGCCCGCCATGTGACGCTGGGCACGCCGCACAGCGCGGAGTACGGCCTGCTGGCGACGGAGATGCTCGCGGAGGTCGAGCTCTCCGACCTGGACGCCCGTACGGACGAAGAGCTGCACACGGCCATGGGGCGGCTCGTCCGCTACGAGCAGCAGGTTTCCCGGCGCCGCCAGCAGCTCCAGCGCACGGCGGACGATTGCAGCGCGGAGATCGCCCGCAGGTACCGTGAAGGCGAAGCACAAGTAGACGATCTGCTCGCGTGACCCGGTGATCCCGGCTTCCGCGGGCGGCCGTCACGCCACCCCCGCCCCGGAAGGCCGAAGATGACCTCCACGTCCGCCGAGTCCGCAGCCACCCCTGTCATAGCCCCGGTCCTCGCCGAGGTCGTCCGTTCAGGCTTCGTCGAGGGCCGTCACAGGGGGAGCCTGGTGCTGCTCGCGGCGGACGGCACCGTGGAGCTGGCGATGGGGGACGTGACGGCCCCCGTCTTCCCGCGTTCGGCCAACAAGCCGATGCAGGCCGCCGGTGTGCTGCGGGCGGGCCTCGACCTGGCCGGGGAGCGCCTGGCGCTCGCCGCGGCCAGTCACTCGGGGGAGGGGTTCCACCGGGACCTCGTCCAGAAGATGCTGGCCGAGCACGGCCGGACGGCCGCGGACCTCCAGTGCCCGCCGGACCTGCCGCTCGACGCGGTCGAGGCCGAGACATATCTGGCAGCGGGTGCCGTTCGTGACCGGGTAACGATGAACTGCTCCGGCAAGCACGCGGCGATGCTCGCGGTCTGCGACCTGAACGGCTGGCCCGCGGAGTCCTACCTGGACCCGGCCCACCCCCTCCAGCAGCTGATCCTCCAGGTCGTCGAGGAAGCCGCGGGGGAGAAGGTGGCGGCCGTCGGCACGGACGGCTGCGGAGCCCCCCTGATGGCGATCTCCCTGACCGGCCTCGCCCGCGCCTTCCGGCACTTCGTCCTCGCCCCCGAGGGGACGCCGGAGCGCCGGGTCGCGGACGCGATGCGGGCCCACCCGGAGTACGTGGCCGGCACGCGCCGCCCCGACACCTGGCTCATGCGGGAGGTCCCGGGTGCCCTGTCGAAGATGGGCGCCGAGGCGGTCCAGGCCTTCGCGCTCCCGGACGGCCGCGCGCTCGCCTTCAAGATCGACGACGGCGGGATACGGGCCCTTGGCCCCGTCCTGGCCCGTGCGCTGGCCCTGGCGGGCCTGGAGGGCGACGTACTGACCCGCGTCGGCCGGGCGCCGCTGCTGGGCGGTGCGGTCGAGGTGGGCGAGATCAGGGCGGCGTTTTAGGGGGCTGGGGGCTGGGGGCTGCGCGCGGCGGGAGCTGCGGGCTGCGGGCCGGGAGCTGCGGGCTGCGGGCCGGCCTGGTGTTTTTCCTGGCCGGGGTGTCCGGCGCGGCTTCACGTACCGACCGCGGACCCGGCCGGGCTGTCCCGTGGCGTGGGTGAGGGGGACGCTGTTGCCCGGCGGCGGGTCCGCGGTGCGGCTCGTGCGGCGGCGGGACGGTGGACGGACAAAGGAGCGGGCGCCGACGCTGTGGCCGGCGCCCTGTTCCGTACGTCGTCGTTCCGGCGCCCGGAGTGCCGGGGGCGGTCACTGAACCGCCGGTCCGGCACCCGCGGGGTACGGGGTGCGGGTCCGTGGTGGCCCGCACGTACCCGGATCAATGGCTGACCGGACTCCCGGCTCCCCTCCGGATGGGGGCCCGGTCAGCCAGCTCTGTCAGCCCGACTGGGCGAGCAGCAGGACGAGGAGCGCAGCCCCGACACCGCTGATTTTGGTGTTCTTGGCCTTGATGCCGACGGTCAGCAGGACGAAGGCGACGATGCCCATCGGCCCGTACTTCCACTGGATGAGCTGCTCGAATCCGATGGCGAGGGCGGCGATGGCGATGGCGATGAGCGGCATGACGTTCCCCCTTTCGGGACGGGGCGCCGAGCCCCGTCCCCTCCGGTCGACAGCCATCCGATGAGCAACCAGTGGGGCCAACCCCTTGGAGTTCCTGCCAGGTTGCTTAAGTTGGCTACCAACTTCACCTGAGTTATCTCCGCGATGGCTCGATTGATAACCACCTTCCGAGCAACTCCCCAAAGATGGCGCGAAGTTGTACGGTTTGGTTGTGAGCCCGGAACATGCCCCCGTCAACGGGATGAAGAGGCCGCCGCGGTCGCATCACGAGGTGGCCGACGAGCTGCGCGACCGGATCAGGTCCGGGACGCTGCGGCCGGGCCAGCGCATGCCGACCCAGGCCGAGCTCGCCGACGAGTTCGGCGTCGAACGCGGCGCGATACGCGAGGCGCTGCGCACCCTGCGGGGCGAGAACCTGCTGGCGAACGTGTCCAAGGGGAGCCCGGCCACGGTCGCCGTCACCTCGAAGCAGACGCTGTCCGGGCCCGGCGGCGTGAAGCCGCAGCCCACCATGGTCGGTCTCGCACCGCGGATCGCGGCGGCCTTCGAGGCCCCGCACGTGGAGATCGACGCGCTCTGCCTGACCTCCATCTCGCTCACGATGGCGATCGGCGAACCCCTCCGCCAGATCCACGCCGGGCAGCGGAATCCGGCCAAGGTCGACGTCCGCGTGCTGCTGCCGAGCCGCAACATCGACCTCGCCTTTCCGGCGCCGGTGGACAGCGGTGACGACGAGGAGGGCCAGGTGCACAAGCACTGGCTCGACCAGCGGAACGCGCAGGGCCAGGTGCTGCGCCACAACCTTCTCGCGCTGCGGTCCTCGCACGGAATCGACGTGAACGTGTCGTTCCGCGCGCTGCCGTTCACCCCGCCGGTGAAGCTGTATCTCCTCAACGGCTCCGAGGCGCTGTTCGCGTACTACACGCTGACCAAGCAGAGCGAAGAGATCGACCACGAGTACCTGGAGATGTACGACGCCCAGGGCGCGCAGTCGATGCTCTTCCCCTTCCACCAGGGCGACGGCCTGCGGGACACGACCTTCGTGGAGCAGTCGCATCTTTGGTTCAACGCGCTCTGGGGAACGATCAGTCAGGACCTGGAGCTGGCGCGCCGCTAGCTGCGGGCCGGCCGGACTCCCGTCGCCGACGCTAGAGGGCGGGGCCGGTCATCATCAGCGCGAGGACGACGGCGCCGATGGAGCTGCAGGTGGGGCTCTTCGCCTTGATTCCGATGGTCAGGAGCAGGAGCCCGACGATGCCGGTGGTCCCGTACTGCCACTGCACGAACTGCTCGACGGTGATGGCGCATGTTGCTGCGAGGAGGGCGAGGACGGCCATGATGGTTCCCCCTTCTGCCATCTCGGGTGAGTTGGCAACCAACTTCATTTAAGTTGTCCCCACTTGGTCCCACTACATAAACAACTTTAAGACAACTGCCCTGAGATGGCGGGTAGTTGTATCGTCTGGTCGTGACCCAGGAGAACGTGGCAGTGAACGGCAGCAGAAAACTCACTCCCCAGGACATCGCAGACACCCTCCGCGACCGCATCCGCACCGGTGACCTCAAGCCGGGTGACCGCCTCCCCACACAGGCGGTGCTCGCGGAGGAGTTCGGCGTGGAACGGGGCACGGTGCGCCAGGCGCTGAAGACACTCCAGGGCGACGGACTGCTGGCCAACGTGAGCAAGGGCAGCCCACCCCGGATCGCGGCGGAACCACCGGGTTCGACCTACGCCGGCGTGGAACCCCAGGCGTCGATGGTGGGCCTGGCCCCGCGCCTGGCGGACGCGTTCTCGGAGTCACGGGTGCGGATCGACGTGGTGTCGTACACGGCCGAGACGCTGATCCTGGCGCTGGGCGATCCGCTGCGCCGCATCCATGAAGGGCTCATCCGCCCCGAGTCGATCGAGGTCCGCATCCTGCTGCCCAGCAGCGACATCGACCTGGCCTTTCCCCGGCCGGTCAACGGCAAGGGTGACGCGGACGGCAGGGTCCACCAGCGCTGGCTGGCCCTGCGCAACACCCAGGGCCAGGTCCTGCGCCACAACCTGCGCGCGCTGCGGTCCTCGCACGGCATCGACGTGGACGTCTCGTTCCGCGCCCTGCCGTTCACGCCCCCGGTCAAGCTGTACCTGCTGAACCAGCGGGAGGCGCTCCTGGCGTACTACACGATCGAACGGAGCATGCTCGACTTCGGCAGCGCGGAGATGGAGGCGTACGACGTCTCCGGACTGAAGTCGCCCCTGTTCTCCTTCGACAAGGGTGCGGCCCCCCGGGACGCGGCGTTCGTGGACGAGTCCCAGAAATGGTTCGACGCGCTCTGGGAAACGATCGCGACGGAGCTGACACTCTCTTAGTGACTCCTGATGCGAAGCAGACCGAACAGATGGCAGAAGAGATCGAAAACCTGCGTGATCTGATCGTTTCCCCACGTTTCGTGCTTTTCGACTTCGACGGGCCGATCTGCCGGCTCTTCGCCCGGCACCCGTCCGAGCGGATCGCCGCGGGCATGGTGCGCGGGTTCGCGGAACGCGGCCCGCGGGGACCGCTGCCGCAGGAGGTGCTGGAGACGGCGGATCCGCAGGTCGTCATGCGTGCCGTCGCCGCCCGGCACCCCGGCAGCGATCTGATCACCGAGATCGAGGAGCAGCTCACCCAGGAGGAACTGAAGGCGACGGACACCGCCTTTCCCACGCCGTACGCCGATCTGGTGATCCAGACCTGGGTCAATGTCGACGCCAAGCTCGCCATCACCACCAACAACTCCCCGAGGGCGGTGGCGAAGTACCTGGAGTCGCGCGACCTCACCCGGTGCTTCGCCCCGCACATCTACGGCCGCACCCAGAACCTCGATCTGCTCAAGCCGAACCCGTACTGCATCAAGCGCGCCTTGAGCGCCATGGGGGCCGCCCCGTCCGCCGCACTGATGATCGGCGACGCCGCGACGGACTACGAGGCGGCGGTCCAGGCAGGAGTGACGTTTCTCGGCTACGCGCGCAACGAGCGCAAGCATGGGCTGCTGCGGGACGCGGGGGTCAAGCGCGAGCACATCGTGAGCTCGCTCGCACCCGTGCTGGCAATCCTCCGTACGAAGGGGCAGGGCGAAGGCTGATCAAGGGGCCTGCACCATGGAGAGCAGCAGGCCGACCGCGCCCAGTGCGATCCAGTTCCCGTTGCGCGCCCGGGTGCCCGCGAACAGCAGCGCGAGACAGATGAGCCCCACCGCTCCGTACCGCCACTGTATGAACTGCTCCAGGCCGACGACCATGAGGGCCGACAGTAGGTGGGCGATGGCCATGATTCCTTCTCCCCCGCGATCAATTCCTCGCGATCATTCCAATTGGGCTGAATACTTGGGGGAGTTGTCCCCGGCCGACAACATCGACTAACCAAAGGGCATATGTCGAGGCATAGTTGACTGGAAATGGCCCGGTTGGCGGCCGTGAGCGGTACGGTCACCGTGTGAGCGACGAGCGACTCGGTCCGGGAGGCAAGGAGTTCCAGCGTGTCCTGGACCAGCTGCGCGCATGGCTGTCGGACGGCACGTACGCGGTCGGCTCCCGGCTGGCCACCCAGCGGGCTCTCGCCGAGCAGTTCGGCGTTTCGCGCGACACCATCCAGCGGGTGCTGCGCGTCCTCATCGGCGAAGGCTGGATCGAGGCCAGACAAGGCAGCGGCGCACGCGTCGTCAAGGTGTCCAGGGTGCACTCGGCGAGCCCGGCGGCAGACCGTGTCCACCTGGGAAAACTCATCGACCGGGCCTTCGAGCACCCCGAGGTCACCCTCGACGTGGCGCTGCTGACCTCCGAATCGCTCGACGCCCACGTCCGGCTACAGGCGGACCGCATCCAGGCCGGAGAGATCCACCCGCAGCGGATCACGGTCCGGATGCTGCTCCCCTCGGAGTCGCTGCACCTGCCCTACCCGCGGGCGAAGCAGAATCCGGACGATCCACGCCCACAGGAGCGGCTGCGCTCCATCACCCGGGCCCACACCCAGTCGCTGCGCCGCGTGCTGCGGGAACTGCAGAGCGAAGGTCTGGTGCCCTCCGCGACGGTGGAGATACGGCGGGTCCCGCTGGTGCCGACGTTCAAGCTCTATGTCCTGAACGGCGTCACGGCGCTCTTCGGTCCCTACGAGGTGGTGGAGCGCCGCATCGTCATGGACGACGGCGAAGACGTCGAAGTCGTGGACGTCCTCGGCCTGGGTTCGGACCTGAGCCACTACGTGAAGGAAGAGACTCCTGGGGCGGAGTCCCAGGGTTCCCTGTTCGTCCGTTCCATGGAGTCCTGGTTCATCTCCTGCTGGGAACTGCTCGCCGAGTAACGCCGGGCGCACAGGAGCGTTACCTCCATGGCAACTCTCGCCCATGTGCTGCCCTCGCGTCGCGCGGATCAGTGCGTGTCATTAGGCTGTGCGGCAATTTCGGGTACGCGCGCGAGCATCAGGAGCAGCACGTGGCGATCAGCGCCTGGACGAACGAATTTCTGGTCTTCCGTGCCGTCCGCCCCGTACTGCCCGAGCTACCGGATCACCTGGTCACGCCGGACGACCTGGCGGCGCTGCGCTACACGGTCGGCGTACCCCTGGAGCGGTTCTGCGAGGACGGCAAACCGGTCGACTCCGGACAGATCAGGTCCCTGGCCGAGCTGGTGGCGCAGCTGGTCCTGGTGCGCAAGGAGTCGCTGCCGACCCCTGCCGGCGCCTGGCCGCACGACGAGAAGGACAGCGGAGGGTTCCTGCGGGAACTCGCCCGGCACCTGCACGAGCGAGACGTGCAGTCCAATTGGGCTGAATTCGGCGGATTGTTTGGCGCCTTCGGGATCGCACCCGACGCGCTGGTCCAGTGCGCGGCACGCGCGCCCTCGATGGCCAGGCGCCCGTACAGCCTTCTGAACACGGATCTGCGCCGGGCCACCGTCCTCATCACGTGCGACCGGGAGCAGCCGGTCAGCCTGGACTGGTCCCAGGCGACGTACGGTGACCCCGCCTACGACCTGGCGTCGCATCTGGTGCGTATGCGCTATCCCGAATTCCAGTGGCAGGAGGTCGTCGAGGCCTGGGTGTTCGCCATGCGCAAGAGGAGACCCGCGGCCGTCACCAGGGTCGGGAAGGACGTCTGGAACTACATCGCCCTGGAACAGGTCCGTGCCGTCCATCTCGAAGTGATGCGAGCGGCCCGCTCGCTCGGGGACACGCTCGACAGCACGCGGCTCGGCACGGCCGCCGAATCCGTGCGCCAATGCCTGCACGCGGCGGAGAACGTCCTTGGCCTCACGGTCCTGCCTGAGGTGAGCGCGGTCGAGCAGGCGCTCTTCCGCTGGCAGGCGGCCCGCATCGAGCGCCGGCACGCGGCAGCGGCGGTCAGCGGACCGCCGATCGTGACCGCTGTCTCCTGGCAGCCCGACGACCGCGTGCCCGAACGTCCCGACTTCCCCCGGACCGCGGTTCTCCAGGCCCTGGCGGCCGAGGGCGCGGCACAGCAGCACCGGGTGTTCAAGGGCACGGCCCACCTCAACACGGTGGTGCGGGTGGACGGCGTGGAACATCCCGTCGTGGTGCGGCGGAAGGCAGGCGGTGTGCCCCGCCGCGAGGGCGGATTCCTCAGCGAACACGCCGTACTCGCCGCCATCGAGAAGTCACGGGCCGGGGTCAGCGCGCCGAGGATCCTGGCCCTCGGCTCCAGCGACCGGGGCGGCCCGTTCGCGGTCCACTCCTACGAAGGCCCGCTCGGTGGCGAGCAGCCGCCGAACCACCCGGTCCACGGTCTCTCGCCCAGCGAGGCGGACAGCCTCGTGGACCAGCTCCACGCACTGACCCGGGTCGACTGCCGGGGGCTCGATCCCGCCGCGCCGAAGACCGACTTCTACGGCTGCCTCAGCAGGGAACTGGTCCGCTTCGTGCACTCGCTGCCCAAGGAGACCCAGCGGCAGGCCAGGTCCCGGGGGCTTCCGAACGGATGGCGGCTTCAGGAGATCCTCGAAAGGCACGTGACCACGGCGCGCACCCCGGTGCTCCTCCACGGCGACCTCAATCCCTGGAACCTCGTGCGGTCCGAGTCCGGCGGGCGGCTCACCATGATCGACTGGGAGCTGGCGATGATCGGAGATCCCCTCTACGACCTGGTGCGTCATCTGCACCTCACGCCCACACGGGTCGAGATCCGGCAGCGCATGTTCGCGCGGTGGGCCCGCGTGCTGGCGCCCGAGTACACCCGGGGCTGGGAGAAGGACTGGCCGGTGTACCGCTGGATCGAACTCGTCCGGTCGGCCTACGTGGACCTGGACCGGCTCGCGACCGGAGCCGCCCTGGACAGCCCGAACGTACGGCGCGCGGTCGATTCGTACGCGATGACGCTGGACGCGGCGAAGGCCTCGCTGGGGCTGCACCGGGCGCATTCGGCCCTCAAGCGGTCCGCCTCCTGAAGTCTCAAGCGGTCCGCCACCTGAAGCCTCACGCCGTACGCCACCTGAAGCCTCACGCCGTACGCCACCTGAAATCTCACGCCGTACGCCACCTGAAGAGGGCGCCTGAGGCTGCCACCGAGGCTGCCAGGATTCCTGTGCACCAGGTCAGGGCCACCCACGGGGTCGTGCCCGCTGGTTGGTCGAGGAGCAGGGCCCTGAGGGTTTCGATCACCTGGGTCACCGGTTGGTTGTCGGCGATCGGGCGGAGCCATGTGGGCATGGTCGATGTGGGGACGAAGGCGCTGCTCGGGTAGGGCAGGAAGCTCACGAAGAACGTGAAGCCGCCGGCCGCCTCGGGGGACTTGGCCAGGAGGCCCACCGCCGCCGAGAGCCAGGACAGGGCCAGGATGAAGGCCAGGAGGATGCCCGCTGCCGCCGCCCAGCCGGGCAGGGTCGCCGAGGGGCGGAAGCCGATCGCGAAGGCCAGGGCCAGGACCAGGGTCGTCGCGATCAGGTTGCGGGCCACCGAGGCGAAGACGTGGCCCGTCAGGATCTGGGTGCCGCCGATGTCCAGGGACCGGAAGCGGTCGATGATGCCGCCCTTCAGGTCCTCCGTCACGGCCACCGCCGTGTTCGCCGAGCCGAAGCCTGCGCAGAGCAGGAGCACTCCGGGGACCACGTACGTCACGTACGCGCGGGTGTCCGTCTTGATCGCGCCGCCGAAGAAATAGACGAAGATCAGGAGCAGCATCACCGGGAGGGCCATCGCCGTGATCAGGGCGTCCACGTTGCGGCGGCTGATGCGGATCGCGCGGCCGGTCATGATCAGGGCTTCAGACATGGGTCAGTCCCGGGGTGGTGGGGGCCGGCCCGGGGGCCGGGGTGCTCGTGAGGCTCAGGAACACGTCGTCCAGCGTGGCCGTGCGGATCGTGAACGCCGCGAAGTCCGTGCGGCCGGGGTCCAGTTCGTCCAGCAGGGCCCGTACGTCCGGCGCCGTGCCGTCCGTCGGGAAACCGAGCGTCAGGGTCTCCGGGGCGTGGTGCGTGGCCCGGTCGGTCAGGCGCAGGTAGGCCTCGCGGGTGGTGAGCGTCGCCTCCAGACGGTGGCCGGACGCCAGCGACTTCAGGGTCGACGGTGAGCCCTCCGCCGCGATGACCCCCTCGTGCAACACCGCGATCCGGTCGGCCAGTTGGTCCGCCTCCTCCAGGTACTGGGTCGTCAGGAAGACCGTCGTGCCCTGTGCCGTGAGGTCGCGCACCACCTCCCACATCTCCTGGCGGCTGCGCGGGTCGAGGCCCGTCGTCGGCTCGTCCAGGAAGATGACCTCCGGCTCGCCCACCAGGCCCGCCGCGAGGTCGACGCGGCGGCGCATGCCTCCCGAGTACGTGCGGACCAGGCGGTCGGCCGCTCGCGTGAGGTCGAAGCGGGCCAGGAGTTCGGCGGCCCGTGCGCGGGCCGCGGCGCGGGGGAGGCCCGCGAGCCGCGCCATCATGCGGAGGTTCTCCGCGCCGGTCTGCGTCTCGTCGACCGCCGCGAACTGTCCCGTGAGGCTGATCGCGCGCCGGACCTCGCGACGCCCCGTACGGATGTCGTGGCCCGCCACCCGTGCCGAGCCCGCGTCGGGCGTGGTGAGCGTGGTGAGGATGCGGACGGCGGTCGTCTTGCCGGCGCCGTTCGGGCCGAGGAGCGCGAAGACCGTGCCGGGCGGGACGTGCAGGTCGATGCCCCGGAGCACGGGGACGGGGGCGGCTCGGCCGCCGGGGCGGCCGTAGGTCTTGGTGAGGGCCGTCGCCTCGATGGCCGCCGGTGGAAAGGGCATGAGGGCTTCTCCGTCTCGTGGCCGCCTCGTCACTGCGTAAGTATTACGCATGGTTGTGTAAGCCTTACGCAGAACTACGATGTGCGTCAAGCACGGCAGCTCAGGAGGAGGAGGCGACGGCGGATCATGGCGGCGGACGGTGAGGGCGCGCAGGACGACGGCGTGAGCAAGGGGTTTGGGGGGCGCGGCGACGTGGGCGGTTCGGGGCTCTCCGCGACTCTCGAAACCGCCTGGGGGCTGCGCGAGCGGCCGTCGAAGGGTCCCAAGCCCGGCCTGAGCCTCGACCGCATCGTCGACGCGGGCATCGCCGTCGCGGCCGCGGAGGGCATCGGCGCGGTCACCATGGGGCGGGTCGCCAAGGCGCTGGGCGCCTCGCCGATGTCCCTCTACCGGTACGTCTCCGCCCGGGACGAGCTGTACGTCCTCATGCAGGACGCGGCGACCGGGGCTCCGCCCGAGATGCCCGCCGACGTCACGGGGTGGCGGGCGCGGCTGGAGTGGTGGGCGCGGGCCCAGCGCGATCTCTTCCGCCGCAACCTGTGGCTCGTACGCATGCCCGTCACGTCACCGCCCGCGTCCCCCCACTACCTGGAGTGGATGGAGCAGGGCCTCGCCGCGCTCGACGGGAGTGGCCTCGAAGAGGGCCGGAAGATCTCCGTGCTCATGCTGGTGGGCGGCTTCGTGCGCAACGAGGTCTCGCTCATGGCCGACCTGGACCACGCCATGCGGGCGGGGGGCCAGGAACCCGACGAGGCGATGCGGCGTTACGCGCGCACCGTCGACGCCCTGACCTCCGACGCCCCCGAGAGGTTCCCGGCGCTGCGGCGGATGCTCGCGGCGGGCGTCCTCGACGTCGCTGACGCAGAGGACACGGAGTTCGACTTCGGGATCGAGCGGGTGCTGGACGGGGTGGCGGTGCTGGTGGGGGATCGGTGAGGTGGGGGTGCGGGGCCGCCGGGGTGGGGGATCGGTGAGGTGGGGGTGTGGGGCCGTCGGGGTGTGGGATCGCTGACGTGGGGGCGCAGGGCCGACGAGGTGGGGGATCGGTGAGGTGGGTGTGCGGGGCCGACGAGGTGGGGGATCGGTGAGGTGGGGGCGGCCCGCGTTCTTAGGCGTACCGCGCGAGCCCCGACCGTAGTTGGCTGAAGGCTCTGTTCGTCGCCGCCACCGCGTCAGGCCACACCGTCTCGGCGCTTTCGCCCGCGTCGATGCGGCGCCAGTTCTCCAGGGCGAGGATGCGCTGTACGGCGATGATCTGGCCGGCGGCCAGGCGTGCGGGCAAGGGGTCCGGCTCCGGGGTCGGCCGGCCGCTGGCCGGCTTGGCTGCTGCCGCCGCCTCGCTCAGGGCCTCGCCCAGGGCCGCCTCCGACCGCTCCTGGTACGCGTACAGCCGGGCCACCAGTGACGGCGTCCCGTACAGCAGGCGGTGGAAGGCCAGTACGTGGACGTTGTCGCACAGGCCGGTCACCGGGTCCTGGCGCTCCAGGCCGTCGAGGAAGTTGCGCTGGAGGGCGTCCAGGGGGGAGCGCCTCGCGGGGCGCGCGGCCACCACTCTCGCCGCCTCGTCGACGTGATCGGCGAACCGGTGCAGTACGAGGTCCTCCTTGGCCGGGAAGTACCGGAACAGGGTCGGCTTGGAGATCTCGGCGGCTGCCGCCACCTCCGCGACGGACACCTTCTCGAAGCCCTTCTCCAGGAAGAGCGCGATGGCCGCGTCGGAGACCGCTTGGTACATCCGCTGCCGCTTGCGTTCGCGGAGGCCGGGGGTGGGGGCGTCTGCTTTCGCGCGGGTCTCCGCAGCCGCAGCCGCAGCCGCAGCCGCAGCCGCAGCCGCAGCCGCTTCCGTTCCCGCTCCCGTTCCCGCGCCTGCTTCCGCGCCCGCTTCTTCGTCCGTCATGGCGGGAGCCTATCGCACGTCTGAGTCGTGGTAACGAATCTGACCTAGTCATGGAATTAACCAGGCAACAAATTTAACTCGGTTACATTATTCTCGACGTCATGACGCGACCCGACGAAGCCCTCGCCCAGGAACGCCGCTTTCACGACACCTGCCGTACCGCCCTCACCGGCATGGTCGACGGCGCCGAGCAGCAGGTCGTCAACGGCGCCGACGTCTCCGCGTCCGGCGCCGACGCCGAAGTCCTCGGCTACCAGTTCCGCAGCCACGCCAAAGCGATGCGCGAACTCCCCGACGCGCCCCTCTTCTTCGGCCGTCTCGACTTCGCCGCCGACGGCCCGGCAGCCGCCGAAGCCGGTGATCACCGCGGGCAGAGCTACCACATCGGCCGTCTCCGCATCACCGAACACCCCTCGGCCCCGCCCCTCGTCGTCGACTGGCGCGCCCCCGTCTCCCGCGCCTTCTACCAGGCCGGATCCCGCGAACCCCAGGGCGTCGCCGTCCGCCGCCGCTTCGGCTGGGCCCCCGGCAGCAAGGGCGATTCCGACGACCTGACAGGACTGGAGGACGAACCCCTCACACCCCTCACACCCCTCGCACCCCTCACACTCACCTCGGCAGCCGAATCGCACACCCCGGTCCAGGGAGTCGGCGGCAGCCGCATCCTCGCCGGGGAGATCGAGCGCCCCCGCGTCGGCCCGATGCGCGACATCGCCGCCACCATCCAGCCCGAGCAGGACGACCTCGTCCGCGGCGAACTCACCGCCTCCGTCTGCGTCCAGGGCGCCCCCGGCACCGGCAAGACGGCGGTCGGCCTGCACCGCGCCGCGTATCTGCTCTACACCCACCCCCAGCGCGTACAGCGCACCGGGCTTCTCATCCTCGGCCCCAACCGCACCTTCCTCCGTTACATCGCCGAAGTGCTCCCCTCCCTCGGCGAGACCGGCGTCCGCCAGTCCACCGTCGCGGACGAGATCGCCCGGCCCACCGCTCCGGTGCGGGCCCGTGACGACGCGGCCGCGGCCGCCGTCAAGCACGACGCCCGTATGGCGGAGGTCCTGCGCCGCGCGCTCTACTCGCGCGTCACGGCGCCCACCGACTCCATCGCTGTGCCGGACGGTTCGTACACCTGGCGGGTCGCCCTCGACGACCTGGAGCGGATCATCGCGGACGTGCGCGCCGAGGAGCCTCCCTACGCCGTCGGCCGCGAGCGCGTGCGCACCCGGGCCGTCCGGCACATCCGGGAGCAGGCCGAGCGCCGCGCGGGCACCGCGAACAACGCCTGGCTCCAGAAGATCTCCCGGGCCCGTTCCGTCTCCGCCTTCGTCGACGCGGCCTGGCCCAAGGTCAAGCCGGAGGAGGTGCTCGCCGAGCTGCTCGCCGACCCGGCCGCCCTCGCCGCCGCGGCCGACGGCATCCTCGACGCGGGCGAGCGGCGCGCGATCGGCTGGGTCAAGCCGCCGCGTTCGTACAAGTCGGCGAAGTGGTCCGCGGCCGACCTCGTGCTGCTCGACGAGATCGACGGGCTGCTTGAGCGGCCCGACGGGTACGGGCACATCGTCGTCGACGAGGCCCAGGACCTCTCCCCGATGGAGGCCCGCGTCATCGCCCGCCGCGCCGGCTTCGGCTCGCTCACCGTCCTCGGCGACCTCGCCCAGGGCACCACCCCGTGGGCCGCCCGCGACTGGCCCGGGCTCCTCGCCCACCTGGGCAAACCCGACGCCACCGTCACACCCCTGACCACCGGTTTCCGCGTCCCGAAGGCCATCGTGGGGCTCGCCAACCGCGTCCTCGCCTCGCTCGACGTCGACGTACCGCCGGCGCGTTCGCTGCGTACGGACGGTGAGTTGCGGATCCGGCAGGTACGGGACGTGGCCGCCGCCACCGTCGAGGCGGTGCGGGGCGCGCTGGCCCGCGAGGGCTCGGTCGGCGTCATCGCCGCCGACAACGACACCGGTCGGCTGCGCGCCGCCCTCGCCGCGGCCGGCGTCGAGAGCGCGGGGCCGGACGACCTGGGCGCGCGCGTGACGGTACTGCCCGCGTCCATGGCGAAGGGCCTGGAGTACGACCACGTGGTGGCCGTCGAACCCGCCGCCATCGCGGAGGCGGAGAGCCGCGGGCCGAGTCGCCTCTACGTGGTCCTGACCAGGGCGGTATCGCGGCTCGACGTGCTGCATGTGAGGCCCTTGCCGTGGGAGGTCTGACTGAAGGCCGAAGGCCGAAGGTCGAAGGCTGGGGGCTGGGGATGGGGGTTGCGGGCTGAGGGCTCAGTGGCGGTGGGACTGGGTGTATGCCGTTGCGGTTATATATCCATGGGAGTATGTTCGGGGGCATGCCCATACCGTTCGACGTCCTCGCCGAGCCGAGCCGCCGGAAGATCCTCGATCTGCTGGTCGAGCGTCCCCATCTGGTCGGCGAGATCACCGAGCGGCTCGGTCTGAGCCAGCCCGGCACGTCCAAGCACCTGCGGGTGCTGCGCGACGCGGGTCTCGTACGGGTGCGGCAGGACGCGCAGCGCCGGTGGTACGAGCTGCGGCCCGAGCCCCTCGCCGAGCTCGACGCATGGCTCGCGCACTACCGGCACCTCTGGACGGACCGACTCGACGCGCTCGAAAGGCATCTCGCGGCGGCCGAACCGCATCTCGCGGCGGACGAACGATACGTCGCGGTGGATGAACGGCGCCTCGCGGTGGATCCTGATGACCATGGACGGTGACCCCTCATGAACCCGCACTCCGACACCCTGAGTCCCGACGAGGACGGCGGCCACAGCGTCCTGCGGATGGAGCGCCGTCTCGCGCACCCGCCCGCCGAGGTCTGGGCCGCGATCACCCGGCCGGAGCACCTCGCCCAGTGGTTCCCCTCCGAGGTGACGCTGGAGCTGCGGCCCGGCGGCGCGATGGGCTTCCACTTCCCCGGTGACGAGGGCCCCGGCATGACCGGCGAGGTCACCGACGTGGACGAGCCCCGGCTCTTCGCCTTCACCTGGGGCGACGACCACCTGCGCTGGGAGATCACCCCGGACGGCCCCGACGGCCGCGGCTCGCTCCTGACCCTCGTCCACACCTTCGGCGACCGTTTCGGCGCCCCGAGCTTCGCCGCGGGCTGGCAGCTGTGCGTCTCGGCGCTCGGCCAGTTCCTCGACGGCGGGCGGGCCGAGGTGAGCCGGGACGCGGGCGAGCTGCACGAGGCGTATCTGGAGCAGTTCGACCTGGGCCACGGGCAGATCACCGAGGACGGCATCCGCTTCGAGCGCCAGCTCGTGCGGTCCGCGGACGCGGTGTGGGCCGAACTCTGCTCCGGCGAGGTTCCGTTGGAGGGCGACACCGCGCCCGACGGCTTCCTGGCGGACGGCGTGTCCGCAGGTCCGGTCACCGCGCTGCGGGAGCCGGTGGCCCTCACGTACGCCGTGCATCCCAAGGGGGAGGTGCGCTGGGAGTTCGGCGAGGGCACGGGGTACGGCACCCGGCTCGTCCTCACGCAGACCGGCCCCTTCGACGGCGCGAGGGCCAGGGACGAGGCGCTCGCCCACTGGCACGCCCGCATCGAACGACTGGCGGGCCGGCTCCTGGAGGACTGACGGGCCGGCGGCCCCCGGCGGAAGAGACCGGGAGCCCGCGGCCGACCTCAGTCGTTCGGGATCGGAAGTCGTTCGGGATCGGGGCCGACCTCAGTCGTTCAGGACCGCCTCCATGACCGCCTTCGCGATCGGCGCGCCCAGCTTGCCGCCCGCGATCTCCGAGCGCGGGATGTTCATGTCCTTCGGGTCGACGAAGACCGCGACCGCGACCGGCGACGAGCCGTCGTCCTGCTTGGCGTACGAGACGAACCAGGCGTACGGCCGCTCGTCGTTGACGTTCGAGCCGTGCTGGGCGGTGCCGGTCTTGCCACCCACCGTCACGCCGTCGATCTGCGCCTTGTTCGCCGTGCCCTTCTCGACGGTGTTCTCCATCATCTCCTGCACCTTGCCCGCGGTGTCCTCGGAGACGGCCTGGCCCAGCTCCTGCGGCTTGGCCTTCTCGATCGTCGTGAGGTCCGGGCCGCGCAGCTCCTCCACCATGTAGGGCTTCATCACCTTGCCGTCGTTGGCGAGGCCCGCCGCGACCATCGCCATCTGGAGCGGCGTGCTGGTCACGCTGCCCTGGCCCATGCCGGTCAGGGCGGTCTGCGGCTTGTCGAGGCCGTCCGGGTAGACGCTCGCGTTCGAGCGCACCGGGATGAACTGCTGCTTGTTGAAGCCGAACTTCTCCGCCGTCTCGCGCATGTCGTCGTCACCGACCTTGAGCGCGGCGTCGAGGAAGACGTTGTTGCACGACCACTGCATGCCGACCTTCAGGGAGGCCTTGTCGCAGGGGGCGCCCGGCACATCGTTGCCGATCGTCGTCGAGCTGAGCGGCAGCTTGTAGGGGGTCTTGGCGCCGGTGGGCTCGTCGATGTCGTCGATCACGCCGTGTTCGAGGGCGGCCGCCGCGGTGAGGATCTTGAAGGTGGACCCGGGCGGGTAGATCTCGCGCAGCGCCCGGTTGGAGAGCGGCTGGTTCTTGTCCTTCCGGAGCTTGGTGAACTCCTTGCTCTCCTTCTGCGAGATCCCGGCGAAGACGGAGGGGTCGTACGAGGGGGTGCTCGCCATCGCGAGGACCTTGCCGGAGCGCGGGTCGAGCGCGACGACCGCGCCCCGGGCATTGAGATCCACCAGGCCCTGGTAGGCGGCCCGTTGGGCCTTGGCGTCGATGGTCGTGATGACGTCGCCGCCCTTGCGCTTCTCGCCGGTCAGCATGTCCAGGGTGCGGCGGATGAAGAGGCGGTCGTCGTCGCCGCTGAGGACGTCGTTCTCGACGCCCTCCAGGAAGGTCGCGCCCTGGGCCTGCGAGAAGTAGCCGGTCACCGGCGCGTACATGGGGCCGTTCTTGAAGACCCGCTGGTACTTGAAGTCGGTGCCGCTGACTTCCTTGGAGCCGGTGATCGGCTTGCCGCCGACGATGATGTCGCCGCGGGGGTGGGAGAAGGCCTCGATCTGGACGCGCCGGTTCTTGTCGTGCTTCGCCAGCGACTCGCCCTCGGCGAACTGCACCCAGGTCGCCCGCAGGAGCAGGGCGAGCGTGAGCACCCCGCAGAAGAGAGCTATGTGGCGCAACGGCTTGTTCATCCGGTCCCCCCAAGACCCATCACGTACCGAGAACCATCACGTACCGAGATCACGTACCGAGATCACGTACCGAGACCCATCACGGACACGACCCCAGGCTGCCATCAGGTTGCCACGACGCACCCCAGGATGTGGCGACGCTTCATCATGCGCCCGGGTTCATGGTTCTTCTCCCCTTTGTTGCCGAACGGTCACACGCGAGGGGGGCCCGGCTGCCGCCCGCCGGGGTGCGCGGCCGTCATGCGCCGGCACCCTCCCGTTGCTGCCCGCGGAGGACCTCGATCACGCTTGCATAGCTGTCGGAGCCATATCCGGCGGCGCTCGTCCGCTCCATGGTGGCCTTCAGGAGCCGGGGCAGCGCATTGTCGATGCCCCGGTCGTCCGCCGCGTGGATGAGGTGCCCGATCGCCGCGATCTGTACGTCGACGGTGGCGTCGTCCCCCGGGTAGTGCCCGGCGTCCACCTGGGCCGCGTAGGTCTCCAGGAATCCGGCGACCGCGTGCCGCAGCCAGCGGACGGCGACCGGGGTGAAGTCCGTGGCCCGGGTCGCCTCCGCGCCGACCAGGGCGGTGCCGTGCAGCCAGCCGGTGAACGTGGACCACATCAGGCCGAGCAGCGCGGCGTCGTAGAGCGAGGCGCGGCCCGTCTCCTCACCCAGGTAAAGCGGGTCGCCGAGGGCGGCGAGCGTGGGGCGGTGCGTCTCGAACACCTCGGCGGAGCCGCTGTAGAGGAACATCATCTCGGGGTTGCCGACCCCCGGCGGCGTGGTCATGATCGCCCCGTCGAGGTAGCCGAGCCCCAGGGAAGCGGCCCACTTCGCCGCGTCGGCAGCCTGCTCCGGGGAGCCGGAGACGACGTTGACGAGGGACTTTCCGGTGAGGGAGCCGGGATGGGCCTCGACCACGGGGTCGAGGACGGCGTGCAGGGCGGTGTCGTCGAGCACGCAGGCCACGATCAAGGGGCTGGCGGCGACGGCCTCTTCGGGGGTGGCGGCGAGGCGGGCGCCCCGGGCGGTGAGGGGGGCGGCCTTGGCGGGGGAGCGGTTCCAGACGGTGGTGGGGTGGCCGGCCTCCAGGAGGGTGGCGGCGAGGGCGGCGCCCATGTTGCCGAGACCGATGACGGTGACGGGGGTCTTCTCGGTGTTCTGCGGGGCGGAGGTGCTGTTCTCTGCGTTCATGTGGACCACGCTCGCAGCGGGCGGCGGCGCTGGACAGTGACAGGGATGACGGTGACCGCCAAATTCCTGCCACGCGCTGAAACGGTTCGGGCGCGGCTTACGCTCGGCGTATGAGCGCTGGTTCCGTGGCCTTGGTCGTGACCGAGGAGATAGCCATCCCGTCCTGGGATCTGTACGAACTGAGCATCCCTTGCACGGTGTTCGGCAAGCCGCAGCCGGACCTGTCGGACCACTGGTACGACTTCCGGCTGTGCAGGGCGTACGAGGGTGAAGGCGAGGGCGGTGACGCGCGTGGCGGTGGCGCGGACGGTGACGCGCGTGGCGGTGGCGGTGGCGAGGGCGGGGCGGGGAGCTTCGGTCTGACAGTGCGTACGCCGCACGGCCTGGACGACCTCGTCGGGGCGGACACGGTCATCGTCACGTCCGTGCCGGACGCCTGCGTGGAGGAGGGCCGCCCGCTGCCGGACGGCTTGGCGGCGGCGCTGCGTCGCGCCCACGAGGCGGGTGCCCGCATGGTCTCCCTGTGCACCGGCGCCTTCGCGCTGGCCGAGGCGGGGCTGCTCGACGGGCGCAGGGCCACCGCGCACTGGATGCATACGGCCCAACTGGCGGCGCGCTACCCGAAGGTGGAGGTCGACGACTCCGTCCTGTACGTGGACGACGGCGACGTCCTGACCAGCGCGGGCGTCAGCGCGGGCCTGGACCTGTGCCTGCATCTGGTCCGCCGGGACCTGGGCGCGCACGTGGCCAACCAGCTGGCCCGCCGCATGGTCGTCCCCGCCCACCGCCCGGGCGGCCAGGCCCAGTTCATCGACCTCTCCGTGCCCGCGACGGACGACGAGGGGCTCGGGCCCGTACTCGACTGGGCGCGTGCCCGCCTCGACCGGCCGCTGACGGTCGACGACCTGGCCCGGCGCGCGGCGATGAGTCCGCGCACCCTCTACCGCAGGCTCCAGGCGGCCACCGGCGCGACGCCGCTCCAGTGGCTCCTGAACCAGCGCCTGGCGCGTGCGCAGAGCCTCCTCGAATCGACGTCGGCCCCGATCGACAAGATCGCCGAACTGAGCGGCCTCGGCACGGCGAACAACCTCCGGCACCACTTCCTCAAGCAGGTGGGGGTGTCGCCGGGGGACTACCGGCGGGCGTTCGGTGCGGGTGCGGGTGCGGGTGTCGGCGTGGGCGAACGCGTCGGTGCTGGTGCTGGTGCTGGTGCTGGCGTCGGTGGCGGCCGCGACGCGTTCGCCGGCACCGGAGTCGGTCGCGAGGAGTAGGTCCCGGGCCCCATGCGCGGTGCGGAAGCGCTGGCTAGGGTCGGTGATCATGCGGAACACGGAGAGCGTCCGACGCGAGGGCCCCGAGCGCAGGCGCGCGACGCTGGAGCGCCTCGACCGGGAGCGGGACATCTGGCTGTCGACGGCTCACCCGGAGCACGGGCCGCACCAAGTACCCCTGTGGTTCCGCTGGGACGGCCGGGCGGTGTGGCTGTGCACCGGCGGGACCTCCGTGACGGTCCGCAACGCGCGCGAGGAGCCCCGGGTGCGCCTCGCACTGCCGGACACCTTTGACGTGGTGCTCGTCCAGGGCGAGGCGGAGTGCTTTCCGGCGGGCGAGGTACCGGCGGACGCCGCGGACGGGTTCGCGACCAAGTTCGGCTGGGACCCGCGCGCGGAGGACGGCTCCTACGTGTACCTGCGCGTGACACCGCGGACGGTGCGCGCCTGGCGCGGCGAGCACGAGCTGAGCGGCAGGCTCCTCATGCGTGACGGGGCATGGCTGACGTAAGGCTTGCCACGCCCCGGCCGCCGCCTCCCTCTGCTTCCCTTTCCCCAGAGGTTCCAGAGGTTCCAGAGGGGCCGGGCCCCTACTTCTCCCGCGGCTGGTTGAACCGCAGCATGTTCCCGGACGGGTCGCGGAAGGCGCAGTCGCGGACGCCGTACGGCTGGTCCATCGGCTCCTGGAGCACTTCGCCGCCCGCGGCGCGGATCCGCTCAAAGACGCCGTCCACGTCGGTGGTCCGGAAGATGACACCGCGCAGCATGCCCTTGGCCATGAGCTCGGCCACGGCCTGCCGGTCGGCGGCGGAGGCGTTCGGGTCGGCGAGCGGGGGTTCGAGGACGATCTCCACGTCGGGCTGGGAGGGCGAGGCGACGGTCACCCAGCGCATGCCCTCGAAACCGACGTCGTTGCGCACTTCGAGACCGAGCACGTCGCGGTAGAAGGCGAGGGCCTTGTCGTGGTCGTCGACGGCGATGAAGCACTGTGCGAGGTTGATTTCCATGGGTCCGACGCTACGTACCCGCGTCGGGTTTCGCTTCTCCGTTCCTGACCGGCCTGGTGTGGATCTTGGCGACGCAGGCAGGGATGGCGGCACCGTCGCCGTGGTCGCGGGCGCGGTACGCGCTGGGGCTCTCGCCGACCAGCTCGGTGAAGCGCGAGCTGAAGGAACCGAGCGACGTACAGCCGACCGCCATGCAGACCTCCGTCACCGACAGATCCCCGCGCCGCAGCAGCGCCTTGGCCCGCTCGATGCGGCGGGTCATGAGATAGCTGTACGGCGTCTCGCCGTAGGCGGCGCGGAAGCTGCGCGAGAAGTGCCCCGGCGACATCAGGGCGGCCCTGGCCAGCGCCGGGACGTCCAGGGGCTCCGCGTAGTCGCGGTCCATCCGGTCGCGGGCCTGGCGCAGGCGGACGAGGTCGGGAAGGGACACAGACGCAGACACACGAGAAACGTTACCGACCGCCGCGGACAAGCGGCGGCCGGCGACGCGGGCGGAGGCCTGGAGGGAGAGGGAAGGTCAGGCCGCCGGGCAGAGCGCGGCGGTGGTGGCGGCCCGGGCCGGGGCGGGGGACATGGCCGTCTGCACGGGGCGGGAGGTGCGGGGAGAGGCAGCGGCCTTCGTCACCGTCGGACGCGCCGTCGCAGGCACACGCGCCGTCGCTGTCGCACGCGCCGTTGTGGTCGTCACCGTCACCGTCACCGGCACCGTCTTCGTCGCCGTCCTCGCCACTGGCACCGCCGCCATGGTCTGCGAGCGGTGGGTGCGGGCGAAGACGACCAGGCGCAGCACCGCGAACCGGGCGACACCGGCGAGCGCGGATGCCGAGAGGTAGACGACCTGTTCGAGCAGCGCGCCGGGCGAGGCGACCAGCTGCTGGAGGACCAGCATCGCCAGGCAGGTCACCGCGTACGCGTCCGCCGCCGACCCGGCGGACTGCGCGTGCTGACGCCCGGTCGCCCGGCCGCCCGCACCGAAGGTGAAGCGGGCGTGCAGCTCGGTGGCCAGGAGAGTGGAAACCACGGTGATCAGAGCGTTGGCGATGGCCCAGGGGAGCCAGGTGGCAAGGCCCGCCACGGCGAAGCTGGAGGCGACCCCCACCCCGCCGCCGCAGAGCACGAAGCGGGCGAAGGAGGTGAAGGCGCCGGGTGCCGCCGACCGCCGATCCTGTGCTGTCCGCATGATCCGGCCCCTTCCTCTTCTTCCGCTTCCGGTTAATTCGGTTTCCTCGACCGGTTCCGGCGGCTCTACTGACTGACTGATGCGGCCCCGTGAACTCGTCGCGCCCAGCTGCTTCTTGAGCAGTTCCTGTGCGGTGATGCCATCGTGGCACACGAGTGGTGCCATGTCGAGTTCTTTATGGCGTCACGCGTGGTGCGATGTGGCGCGGTGTGGCGCCATGTGTGTCCTGCGTGGCGCCAGGCGTGCGGCCGCGAGGGGGTGACGATCAGTGGCGTGGCGCACTTTTGCAAGCAGGCGCTTGCAATAGTTAGCAAGGGGCGTGCAGTATCGACGCATGGCATCACTCAACGTCGGCAATCTCGGTGAGTACCTGCGGGAGCAGCGGCGCAACGCCCAGCTCTCGCTCAGGCAGCTCGCCGACGCCGCCGGAGTGTCCAATCCGTATCTGAGCCAGATCGAGCGCGGCCTGCGAAAGCCGAGCGCCGACGTGCTGCAACAGGTGGCCAAGGCGCTGCGGATCTCCGCCGAGACGCTGTATGTCCGGGCCGGGATCCTCGACGAGAAGGAGCGGGACGAGCTGGAGACGCGCGCCGTCATCCTCGCCGACCCCTCCATCAACGAGCGGCAGAAGCAGGTCCTGTTGCAGATCTACGAGTCGTTCAGAAAAGAGAACGGCTTCGAGGTCTCGGAGTACGCCGACGACTCGTCGTACGCGGATGACACCGCGTACGCGGACGAATCGGCGTTCGTGGACGACAAGGCTTACGCGGACGAGGGCTTGTCCGCGGATGACCTGGACGCCACCGCTGACGGCCCCCGCACGGCCGACGGCAGTGATGCCCGTACCAAGGACCACCCCTCAAGCTGACCGCGCTTGAGCAAGCCGTATGAGCTTGAACAAGCTGACCGCGCTTGAGCACGCTGACCGAACTGACCGAGCTGACGCGAATCCGGGAGGACCATCGCCATGGCCATCAAGGACGACCTGCGCAACACCCTCACCGACACCACCCCCGCCTACTTCGTCGTCGGCACCGCCGACCTGGCCTTCCAGCAGGCGAAGAAGGTTCCGGGCGCCATCGAGCAGCTGATCGCCGAGGCCCCGGCCCGTTTCGACGCCGTGCGCAACACCGACACCAAGGCCGTCCAGGACAAGGCCGTCGCCCGTGCCAAGGAGGCGCAGGAGACCATCCAGGCCAGGTTCTCCGAGCTGTTCGGCACGCTCGACACGGACCTGAAGAAGCTGAGCGAGAGCGCCCAGGGCCTCGCCCTCAGCTCCGTCGGTGTCGCCGCCGAGTACGCCGTGAAGGCGCGCGAGAAGTACGAAGAGGTCGCCGAGCACGGCGAGCAGGCCGTGCGCACCTGGCGCGGCGAGGCCGCCGAGGAGATCACCGAGCTCGCCGTGGCCGTCGAGCCGGAGCCGGCCACCGCCGACTCGGGCACGTCGGAGACCGCCACCTCCACGGCCACGCCCGAGGCCGCGGCCTCGGCGAAGAAGCCCGCAGCCAAGAAGGCCCCGGCCCGCAAGCCGGCGGCGAAGAAGACCACGCCGCCCGCCAAGTAGGCGCGTGGCAGGGCGCTTGTCACGGGGACGGGCCGGGCACTCTCGAAGTGCCCGGCCCGTTCTCCGGGTAGCGGGTACGGTGTCCGCGTACTGAAGAGCTTCGACGATGTGTATGGCTTCAAAAGCCGAGACTGGTGGTGGACGTTGTGCTGATGCAGGGGTTCGCGAACTTTATGTGGCTGCTGTCGTTGGCGCTGATCGTCTTCAGCGGCTTCGCGCTCGCCGACGCGGCCATCCGTCGTGAGGACGCCTATCGCGCGGCGGACAAGAAGACCAAGCCGTTCTGGCTGATCATCCTCGGGCTCGCCTTCATCGTGAACCTGATCTTCAACATCCTGTCGTTCCTGCCGATCATCGGGCTCATCGCGACCATCGTCTACATGGTCGACGTCCGGCCCGCGCTGCGGCAGATCACCGGCGGGGGCGGCGGCGGACGCCGCGGCTCCAGCAGCGACGGTCCGTACGGGCCGTACAACGGCGGCCGCTAGAGACGGCGGGCCCCGCCCAGTTCAAGGACTCCGCGGTCCCGTCCAGTTCAAGTGCTCCGCGGCCCCGGCCCCGTCCAAGGACCCCCGGCCTCGGCCCCGTCCAAGGACCCCGGCCCCGGCCCCGTCCAAGGACCGCCGGCCCGGCCCCGCTCAAAGACTCAGGTCCAGGTCCCGGTTCCGGTCCAGTCCCGGTCAAGGAGCAGCACGGCCACGTCGTCGGTCAGATCGCCGCCGTTGAGCTCGCGCGCCTCGTTCACCGCGGCCTCCAGGAGCTCGTCGCCCCGCAGGCCCGCGGCGATCTGGCGGCGCAGCATCGCCACCATGCCGTCCTGGCCCAGGCGCTGGTTGCCCTGGCCGATGCGGCCCTCGATCAGGCCGTCCGTGTAGAGCATCAGGCTCCACTTGCCGCCCAGCTCCACCTGGCGGCGCGGCCAGCGGGCGTTCGGCAGGAGCCCGAGCGCCGGGCCGTTGTTCTCGTACGGCAGCAGCTCGGCGAGGTGGCCGTCGCGCGCGATCAGCGGTGACGGGTGGCCCGCCAGGCAGAGTCCGGCCCGGCGGCCGTCCGGGGCGATGTCGACCGTGCAGAGCGTCGCGAAGATCTCGTCGTCGGCGCGCTCGTGCTCCAGGACCTTTTGCAGCGTGCCGAGCAGCTCGTCGCCGCACAGGCCCGCGAAGGTCAGCGTCCGCCAGGCGATGCGCAGCTCGACGCCGAGGGCCGCTTCGTCCGGGCCGTGGCCGCAGACGTCGCCGATCATGACGTGCACGGAGCCGTCGGGGGTGCGCACCGTGTCGTAGAAGTCGCCGCCGAGCAGGGCCCGTGACCGTCCCGGGCGGTAGCGCGCGGCGAACCGCAGCGGCGAACCGTCCAGGAGCGGCGTCGGCAGCAGGCCGCGCTCCAGCCGGGCGTTCTCCTGGGCCCGCAGCCGCGACTCCGTCAGCTGGCGCTGGGCGGCGTCCGCGCGCTTGCGCTCCACGGCGTACCGGATGGCGCGGCTGAGCAGCCGCCCGTCCAGCTCGTCGCGGAAGAGGTAGTCCTGGGCGCCGACGCGCACGGCCTCCGCGCCGCCCTCGGTGTCGCCGCTCGCGGTGAGCGCGAGGACGGCGTGCCGGGGCGCGAGGCGCAGGACGTGCTTGAGCGTGGCGAGCTCGTCCTCGTCCTCCTCCGGGGAGGCGGCGGGGACGGCCAGGGCCAGGTCGAGCAGGATGCAGTGCACGTCGTCGGTGAGCAGCCGCTCGGCCTCGGTGAGGTTGCGGGCGGTGCGGACCCGGATGGGCTTTCCCGCGGAGTCGAGCATCTGCGGGACGGTCAAGGAGCCCACCGGATCGTCCTCGATCACCAGGAGGCTGAGGCCGGGGCCGCTCGCCTGCTGGCCGGTGTCCCGGGCTTCCGGGTCGGTGTCCCTGACGTCCGGGTCGGTGTCGCCGGCCGGCCGACCGGTGTCCTTGGACGTCGGCAGGTGCCCTACGGGTGCGGGTACGACTTCGGGAGCCTGCACGGGCGCCGGTGCAGGCGTCTGGGTCGGCGTGGGCAGAGCGTGAGCCTGACCGCCTTCCGCGGCCGGGATCGCTCTCTGCCGCGGTATGGGTACGGGCATGGCTTCGGTTTCCTTCCCTCCCCCCGAGGGCATGGTGGATCGACGGTCGAACGCTCCACCGACGGGGACCATAGCGTTAGCCGAGGCCCGATTGGAATGGCGCTCGGCAAAGAGCCAGCGTCATATGCCGCATCTAGGACCGCAATTGGGCACGACTACCCCTGACAGGGATGACGAACATCACGCCCGGAGGGTTGAGCGGCGGGCCGAGGGTGCGGTGGGTCACATGACGTGGCCCACAGGTCGACTCCCGGACCCCGGGCACGTCCCCGAAACCGCCCCGGCGGCAGTCGGAAGCCGCGCCGGAGGCACCTGGAACCCGTGCCGGCGGGCACCTGGAACCCGTGCCGGCGGGCACCTGGAACCCGTGCCGGCGGGCACCCGGAACCCGCGCCGAAGGCGCCTGGAGACCACCCCGTCGGCGCCCGGAACCCGCTCCGGAGGCGCTCGGAGACCGCCCCGGCAGCACCCGGAGACCACCCCGGCAACGCCCGGAGGCCGTCCCCGAGGCGCCCGAAAACCGCCCCGGCGACGCCCGGGAGGCCCCCGGAACCCACCCCGGCGGCGCCCGGAAACCACCCCCGTCGCCGCCCGGGGGCCCCGGAAACCGCCCCGGCGGCCCCCGGAAGCCGCCCCGGCGGCCCCCGGCAACCGCCCCGAACGCCTACTTGTCCGGCCGGACGACCCCCAGGATCTGCATCGATCCCGCGCCCGCGACGGTCACGTCACGTCCCGGTCGCGGCGCGTGCACGATGGCGCCGTCGCCCACGTACAGCCCGACGTGGCTGGCGTCCGCGTGGTAGATGATCAGGTCGCCGGGGCGCATGTTCTTGATGTCGACGCGCGGGAGCTGCTTCCACTGCTCCTGTGACGTACGCGGAATTCCCTTGCCGGCGGCGGCCCAGGCCTTGGAGGTGAGGCCGGAGCAGTCGTACGACGAGGGGCCCTCGGCGCCCCAGACGTACGGCTTGCCGATCTGGGCGGTGGCGAACTCGATGGCCTTCTTGCCCGGCCCGGTCGCCTTGCCCTTCACGTCCTTCAGGACGCCCGAACTCACCCACGCCGACTGCTTCTTGAGCTGGGCCTCTTCCTCCAGCTTCCGGAGCCGCTCGCGCTCCTTCTTCTCGAGGCCCGATTCCATCTTCTCGGCGTCCGCGATCTTCTTCTTGATCTTCTTCTTCGACTCGGCCTTCGCCTTGCGGTTGGCCTCGAGCTTTTTCCACTGGGCGGTGGCGTCCTTGGCGTAGATCCGCAGGTCCTCCTGCGTCCGCTCCATGTCCGTCATCATGCCCTTGGCGGCTTTCTGGCCCTGCCGCATCCGTCCGGCGCCGTCCAAAAACTCCTGGGGGTCGTCGCTCAGCATCAACTGGGCCTCGGAGGAGACCCCGCCGCTGCGGTACTGGGCGCGGGCGGCTGCCGCCGCTTGCGACTTGAGCTTGTCCAGCTTCCGCTGGCCCTCGGTGATGGACCGGGCCAGCTTCACGATCTGCTTGGACTGCTTCTCGCTCTTCTCCTCCGCCGCGTTGTACGCGTCCGTGGCGACGCCCGCGTCGTGGTAGAGCTTCTCGATCTCCTTGCGCACGTCCTCAAGGGACTTGTTCTTGCCGGGCGTTGGCTTCGCCGGACTCGCGTAGGCCGCGCCCGGCGCGCTCAGCACCACTGCCGCGCAGATCAGCGCCAGGCCAGCCACAGTCGAACTCCGCTTGCCGGTCACGTCCGCCTCCCCCAAAGCTGATTTACCGTCAGTAACTTACGGTTGCCCGGGGATGGTGCCATGCCGACGCGCAATGCGACAGAGCGCCACGGCAACTCCGATCCCCACCCGTCCCCTGTGACGAACGGCACTCGTAGATCGTTCCCTCCGCGGCACACCGCACGGGGAGTTCACCCACCGGTGTCCCCCGCATTCACCCGCCGGTGTCCCCCCGCATTCACCCGCCGGTGCGCGGCGCATTCACCTGCCGGCGGCCGACCCGTTCACCCGCCGGAGGCCCACGCGTTCTTCCGGCGGCACCCCGTGCCTGCCTCCGAACGGCCTCCGCTCACCTCTGAAGCGGGGCCAACGCTTCCCACGGCAGGGTCACTTCGCCCTGCCGCCACCGTGCGGGGCGGTCCGCCACCGGCCAGTCCGCGGTCAGGGTCCGTACCGCCCTGATCCAGCGCTGCCGGGCGCCGTACGAGGCGTAGGGCGCGGCAGCCGCCCAGGCCCGGTCGAAGTCGCGCAGGAACGCGTGCACCGGCTCGCCCGGAACGTTCCGGTGGATCAGCGCCTTGGGCAGGCGCTCGGCGAGGTCGGACGGCCGGTCGAGCGAGCCGAGGCGGGTCGCGAAGGTCACCGTGCGCGGCCCTTGTGGTCCCAGCGCCACCCAGACGTGGCGCCGTCCGATCTCGTCGCACGTCCCCTCCACGAGCAGCCCGCCGGGTGCCAGCCGCCCGCACAGCCGCTCCCACACGGCGGCGACCTGCTCCTCGTCGTACTGCCTGAGCACGTTCGCGGCCCTGATCAGCAGGGGCCTGCCCGGCAGCGGGACCTCGAAGCCGCCGTGCCGGAAGGAGAGCCCCTCGCGCTCGTACGGCCGCGCGGCCTCGACCCGCGCCGGATCGATCTCGACGCCGACCACGCGCGCGTGCGGGGCGGCGGTCCTGAGACGGGCCAGCAGTTCGACGGCCGTCCAGGGGGCGGCCCCGTAACCGAGGTCGACGGCGACGGGCTCGGGGGAGCGGCGCAGCCGGGCCCCGTGCGTGGCGGCGATCCAGCGGTCCATGCGGCGCAGCCGGTTGGGGTTGGTGGTCCCGCGCGTCACCGTTCCCACGGGGCGGGAAGGGGTGCGGGAGGCCATGGGGAAAGGGTATGCGCCGTGGGGGAGGGGGTACGCGTCGAGCCGTGTGACGCGGCGGGAACCGTGTGAGGCCACGGGGGCCATGCGAGGCCACGGGAGCCGCGTGAGGCATAGGCGCCCCCTGAGGCAAACGCGTCGCCTGAGGCATAGGCGTCGCCTGAGGTAATCGGTTGAGACGCAACCAGTAATGATTTGGCAAAGAGGAAATGGAGCTGCTCCTTCCGATGTTCTCCCTCTGGAGGACCGTGCACGCCCTCCCTTAAGCCATGCCCGCGCGCGCACAAGGAGGACCGCCACGTGAGCCAGTACGTGACCAGGCTCGGCCGTCGCTCGCCGGCAGTGCCCAGCAGGCTGCGGCTCCCCGGCTCCCACCGGCGCCCCCGCCGGGTCGCCATGCTCAGCGTGCACACGTCCCCGCTGCACCAGCCCGGCACGGGCGACGCGGGCGGCATGAACGTCTACATCGTGGAGCTGGCCAAGCGCCTCGCGGCCATCAACATCGAGGTCGAGATCTTCACGCGCTCCACGACGGGCGCCCTGCCGCCCACCGTGGAACTCGCTCCGGGCGTCCTCGTGCGCCACGTCGACGCGGGTCCGTACGAAGGCCTGGCGAAGGAGGAGCTGCCCGCCCAGCTCTGCGCCTTCACGCACGGCGTGATGCAGGCCTGGGCGGGCCACCGCCCCGGCCACTACGACCTGGTCCACTCCCACTACTGGCTCAGCGGTCACGTCGGCTGGCTCGCCGCCGAGCGCTGGGGCGTGCCGCTGGTGCACGCCATGCACACGATGGCCAAGGTCAAGAACGCGGCGCTGGCGGAGGGCGACACCCCGGAGCCCGCGGCCCGCGTCATCGGCGAGACGCAGATCGTACGGGCGGCCGACCGGCTGATCGCCAACACCTCCGAAGAGGCCGACGAACTCGTACGCCACTACGAGGCCGACGCGGGCAAGGTCGCCGTCGTCCACCCCGGCGTGAACCTCGACCGCTTCCGCCCCGCCGACGGCCGCGCGGCGGCCCGCCACCGCCTCGGCCTGCCGCAGGACGCCCTGGTCCCGCTCTTCGCGGGCCGCATCCAGCCCCTCAAGGCGCCGGACGTACTGCTCCGCGCGGTCGCAGTCCTCCTGGACCAGCGCCCCGAGCTGCGCTCGAACATCGTCGTCCCCGTGGTGGGCGGCCCCAGCGGCAGCGGGCTCGCGAAGCCCGAGGGGCTCCAGAAGCTGGCCGCCCGGCTGGGCATCGCGGACGTGGTCCGCTTCCAGCCGCCGGTGGGCCAGGAGCAGCTCGCGGACTGGTTCCGCGCGGCCTCGGTCCTGGTGATGCCCTCGTACAGCGAGTCGTTCGGCCTGGTGGCGATAGAGGCGCAGGCGGCGGGCACTCCGGTGCTCGCGGCGTCGGTGGGCGGTCTGCCCGTCGCCGTACGCGACGGGGTGACGGGCTTCCTGGTCGACGGCCACGAACCGGCCCACTACGCGCGCGTGCTGCGCGATTTCGCCGAGAACCCCCACCTCGTGGACCGCATGGGCGACGCGGCGGCACGGCACGCGCAGTCCTTCGGCTGGGACACGGCCGCGTCGGCCACGGCCGACGTGTACACGGCGGCCGTGCACGAGCACAGGCGTCGCGTACGCTCGCATCATGGCTGATGAGGCGGCGAGGGACGCGGCATCCAAGGGCGCGGCGGTGAACGAAACGGCGGCGCGGGACGCGGCGGTGAAGGACGCGGCGGCGATCATCGAGGGGACGCTGACCGAGGCGGACCTGGCGTGGGAGACCCCGGAAGCCGGCTCGTACGTGGTGACGCTCCCCGGAACCCGCAAGCTCTCCACGACCCTCTCCCTCAAGGTCGGCAAGCACGCGCTCACGCTGATGGCGTTCGTGATCCGGCACCCGGACGAGAACCACGACGCGGTGCACCGCTGGCTCCTGGAGCGGAACCTCCGCCTGTACGGCGTGAGTTACGCGATCGACTCCCTCGGCGACATCTACCTCACCGGCAAGCTGCCGCTCGCGGCGGTCACGCCGGAGGAGCTGGACCGTCTGCTCGGCTCGGTCCTGGAGAACGCGGACGGCTCCTTCAACACCCTCCTGGAGCTGGGATTCGCGTCGGCGATCCGCAAGGAGTACGCCTGGCGGGTGTCGCGGGGGGAGTCCACGCGGAACCTGGACGCGTTCAGCCATCTGACCCAGCCGCAGGGCTAGTAAATCCCCGATGAGCCCCTGAGCCCCTGAGCCCCAGAGCCCCAGAGCCCCAGAGCCCCAGAGCCCCAGAGCCCTCGTGTCCCTGCGGAACATGCGCGCCGTTCCCTGCGGAACATGCGCGCCGTGCGGGACATCTTCCCCGCGTGGAGCTCCCGTGGCATGCTCGCCGCCATCGCAGACATGAATGGTGTTCACATCCATGGAAGGTGGCGGCGGGCATGGACAGGGGTACGGGCGGCAAGGGTCAGCCCAGTAGGCGGGGCGTGCTCGGTGGGGCGATAGCCGTGGCGGCGGTGGCCGCGACGGGGGCGACCGGCGGGACGGCGTGGGCGGCCGGAAACGCGGCGGGGGCCTACGCGGGTATGGCGGGGCCCGGCGAAACCCCGGCCCTGTGGCGGGAGTTCAGGGCGACCCCGTACACCCACCCGCAGATCCCCTACGTGGCCCGAGCGGGCGCCCGTGCCGGCGCCCGGCGCCTGCCCCGCCCCAAGGTGGTCGCGAACGTGCGGGATTACGGGGCGAAGCCCGACGGAACCGAGGACGCGGCACCCGCGATCAACCGCGCGCTGGCGGACGCGGGCGCGCGGGGAGGCGGCACGGTCCTCGTCCCGCCCGGCAGGTACCGCATCGACGACGTGATCCGCATCGCCCACGACGACGTGGTCCTGAGGGGAGCGGGCAGCGCCCGCACCACCCTGCACGCGACGAAGAACCTCACGGAACTGATCGGCCCCTACGGCTCGCGCTACGGCGGCGACAAGTCGAGCTGGTCCTGGGCCGGCGGCCTCATCTGGCTCTGCCCGCGCTCCCGTTGGGAGTCGCTGACGGAGGCGATCAAGGCGAAGGCGTGGCCCTTCGAGGGCTGGACGGGCAACAAGCGTGACGAGTGGCGGACGCTGACGACGGTCGCCCCCGCGAGGCGGGGCGACCGCACCCTGAGGGTCACGGACCCGTCCGCACTCCGCCGCGGTGACCTGGTCCTTCTCCGCCTGGCGGACGACGCGGACCACACGCTTCTGGAGCACATGGCGGGCGGGGGCGAGGGGCCCGAGGCGTACACCTGGGACGACAAGACGAAGCTGACGTCGTACGTCCCGTACGAGTGGCCGGTGAGGGTGACGTCGGTGAAGAGGAGCAGCGTCACGCTGGAGCGCCCGCTCCCCCTGGACGTACGCGAGGAATGGGACCCGCGGCTGACGACGCACGTGGGGGCGCTGACGGGGGCGGGGGTGGAGGCGCTCACGCTGGAAGCGGTGGAGACCCCGCAGTCACCCCACCTCCTGGACCGGGGCTATAACGGGGTCACGTTCCAGTGCGCGTACGACTGCTGGGCGGACGACGTGGTGGTGCGTCACGTGGACAACGGCTTCGGCCTGGTGGCGGCTTCGGCCTGCACGCTGCGGCGCACGCGCGTGGAGGGCAGGGGTGCGCACCATCCGTACTTCTGCCGGGAGGGTTCGCACGACAACCTGACCGAGGACTTCCGCGTCGCGCGGCGCACGACTCCGGCGCCGCCGGGCACCCAACTCCACGGCATCAACGTGGAAGGCCTCTCCTCCTACAACGTCTGGTCGCGGGGCGAGATGGAGATGGGCACGTTCGACAGCCACCGGGGCATGCCGTTCGCGAACGTCCGCACGGACATCACGGTCGAGAACAACGGCCGCCACGGCGGAGACGCCAGCGCGGGCCCCCTCTTCGGCGCCCGCTTCACCCACTGGAACATCCGCGTGACGAACGAGCGGGCGGGCCTGATGAAAATAGACGGCCTGGCCCCGTACAGCGCGACGGTGGGCATCAACGAGGTCCGCGAGTTCGACCAGACCGACGTACCGGACTTCACCGGCCCTCTCCACGCCCGCCTGGAGCTGTACGGAACGACGGGCACGGTCCGCCCCCGCAACCTGTACGAGGCGCAGCGCGAGCTGCACCCCTGACCTGACAAGTCCACCGATTCGGCCCCCGACGGACGTTTTGCCGCCAACCCACACTCAACTGCGTGCGCCCATCACGGAGTTCCGGCTAAACAGGAAAGCTGGGGACGTAGCTGGGACGTTCTTTCCCGAAGGCCTGATGGGGAGGGCTGGCCGATGGTGTTGACGATCAACCTCGCGGTTCTGCTGGCGGTCATCATCGTCGTGCGACTACGCAGGCGCACCCAGGCCCGCAAACGGACCGACGAGCAGCTGACGGTGGCCATCGTCCTGGTCTTCGGCGTCCTGATCGCCCCCACGGCCTTCGGCCAATGGATCCTGAACGCCGTGGGCCAACTGGCCCAGGGAATAACAGACGCAGGCACCCCCTGACCCCAGGCACCCCCTGACCCCAGGCACCCCCTGACTCCAGGCAACAGCAAAAAGCCCCCTACCAGCGGAGAACCCGCAGGCAGGGGGCCCGAAGCCGTGGGCTTACTTCTTCTTGCCCTGGTTCTTTACTGCCTCGATGGCTGCCTTTGCTGCCTCTGGGTCCAGGTACGTGCCGCCCTGCTTCAGGGGCTTGAAGTCTTCGTTCAGTTCGTACGACAGCGGGATGCCCGTCGGGATGTTCAGGCCCGCGATGTCCTCGTCCGAGATGCCGTCCAGGTGCTTGACCAGGGCGCGCAGCGAGTTGCCGTGGGCCGCGACCAGGACCGTCTTGCCGGTCAGGAGGTCCGGGACGATGCCGTCGAACCAGTACGGGAGCATGCGGACGACGACGTCCTTGAGGCACTCCGTCTGCGGGCGCAGCTCCGGCGGGAGCGTCGCGTAGCGCGGGTCGGAGAACTGGGAGTACTCCGCGTCGCGGTCCAGCGCCGGCGGCGGGGTGTCGTACGAGCGGCGCCAGAGCATGAACTGCTCCTCGCCGAACTCGGCGAGCGTCTGCGCCTTGTCCTTGCCCTGGAGCGCGCCGTAGTGCCGCTCGTTCAGGCGCCAGCTGCGGTGGACCGGGATCCAGTGGCGGTCCGCGGACTCCAGCGCCAGCTGGGCCGTGCGGATCGCGCGCTTCTGGAGTGACGTGTGGACCACGTCGGGGAGCAGGCCGGCGTCCTTGAGCAGCTCACCGCCGCGGACCGCCTCCTTCTCGCCCTTCTCGTTGAGATTGACGTCCACCCAGCCGGTGAACAGGTTCTTCGCGTTCCACTCGCTCTCGCCGTGACGGAGGAGGATCAGCTTGTACGGTGCGTCGGCCATGCCCCTGAGCGTAATCGAACCCCCGGGTGCCCCGCGCGTCCGCCCGCAGCCCGGACAGCGCGGCCACCGGCTCGCGGACAGTTGACGGGTTCTGTTAATCCGCTGGCTCTTCCGCACACGGAAGTCGTAATGTTCGCTCGTCGCTAGCGACACTTACATGCTTGCCGCTGATCCTGTGGGGGACCCGATGCCACTCGCCGCCCTGAGACGTGCCGCCAAGGAGTCCGTCTCCGGTCTTCCCCGCGAGTTCTGGTGGCTGTGGACCAGCACCCTCGTCAACCGCCTCGGCGCCTTCGTCGCCACCTTCATGGCGCTCTATCTGACCCTCGACCGCGGCTACTCCGCCACGTACGCCGGCCTCGTCGCCGCCCTGCACGGCCTCGGCGGCGTCATCTCCTCGCTCGGCGCGGGCGTGATGACCGACCGGCTCGGGCGGCGCCCCACCCTCCTCATCGCCCAGGCCTCCACCGCCCTGTCCGTCGCCCTCCTCGGCTTCATGAAGGACCCCCTGGCCATCGCGGCCGTCGCCTTCCTCGTCGGCATGGCCAGCAACGCCTCGCGCCCCGCCGTCCAGGCGATGATGGCCGACATCGTCCGCCCCGAGGACCGGGTGCGGGCCTTCTCGCTCAACTACTGGGCCATCAACCTCGGCTTCGCCATCTCGTCCACCGGCGCCGGTTTCATCGCCGAGTTCAGCTACCTCGCCGGATTCCTCATCGAAGCCGCGATGACCATGGTCTGCGCCGTCGTCGTCTTCGCGAAGCTGCCGGAGTCGCGGCCCGTGCGGACCGCCCTGGAGAAGGAGGCGGAGCCGGACGTCGGGCTCGGGACCGTCCTGCGCGACGGGCGCTTCATGGGCGTCGTCGGGCTCTCGTTCCTCATCGCGCTGATCTTCATGCAGGGTTCCGTGGGCCTGCCCGTCGCCATGGGAGAGGCCGGGTTCACGCCCGCCGACTACGGCCTCGCGATCGCCGTCAACGGCGTCCTGATCGTCGCCCTCCAGATCCCCGTCACCCGGTTCATCGAACACCGCGACCCGCAGCGCCTGCTCGTCGTCTCCGCGCTGCTCGCCGGCTACGGCTTCGGGCTCACCGCCTTCGCCGGGTCCATCGGCGTCTTCGCCCTGACGGTGTGCGTCTGGACCCTCGCCGAGATCGTGAACGCCCCGACGCAGACCGGCCTCGTCGTACGGCTCTCCCCGCTCCACGGCAGGGGCCGCTACCAGGGCATGTACACGCTGTCCTGGGCCGTCGCCGCGCTCGTCGCCCCGCTGATGTCCGGCTTCGTCATCGACCGCTTCGGAGCGGAGTGGCTCTGGGGCACCTGCGCGGTCATCGGCACCGTCGCCGCCCTCGGCTACTGGTCGCTGATGAGGGGGTTGCCCGAAGAAGAGACGGTGGGTGCGGTGCCCGCATCCACCGTCCCCGCACCCACCGTCCCCGCACCCGACGCGGTCGCCGACAGCATCCCCGGTGTCACCCGGTGAAGCGTTCGGTCACCGGGTGAAGCGATCGGTCACCCGGTGAACCGATCGGTCACCGGGTGAAGTTCAGGTACCTCCACGACCCGTGCGTCGTCGAGTTCACGTTGTCCCCCGACGACCCGTTCACGTACGACGCACGCATCCGCGCCCGGATGCCCGACTCGCCGGGAGCCTCCAGGCGCACCGCGGACTTGCCGTTCGTGCCGAGGCCGAAGTACTCGGAAGCACCCGCGGAACGCCACCTGCCGTCCACGCGCACCTCCAGCTGGAAGCGGTGCTTGCGGCCCTGGTAGTACGTCATCGACGTCGTGAGGACCGGGTCGGTGTTCTTGTGGAAGTAGTAGTACTTCGTGGAGCCGATCTTGCCCGTCTTGTAGTGCTTGGAGACGGCGGTGGAGACCTGCACCTTGGCGCCCGCCGTGGACGTGGCCTTCTTGGAGGCGTAGCGGGCGTCGCCCGCGAAGACGGCGGTCACGGTCGTGTCGCGCTTCATGTCGACCGTGGCCGACAGGTCGCCGCGCGAGTTGACGACCCCCTTCTTGACCAGCTTGTTCGGCTTGTCGGAGCCATAGGGATTGGCCCAGATCTCGACCGTACGGTTCTTGTACGTGCTGCCCAGGTGCGCGGTGAAGGAGACGTCGGCCCCGTACGAGTAGACGTTGCCGTTCTTGTTCAGCGTCAGCGTGGTCTTGGACCGCGAGACCTCGACCGTGTCCGAACCGGAGGTCGCGGCGTGCGAGGCGTCACCCGCGTACGCGACCTTGTACGTCACCTTGCCGCCGGCGGGCGGGGTGTCGGTGAACGAGAAGGAGCCGTCCGCCTTGGTCTTCACCGCGGGCAGCTTCTTGCCGTCCGGGGAGTCCACGTCCTTGCGCGTGACCGTCAGTTCGGTCCCGGCGGGCAGCGGCGTCGCCGTGTCGGCGAGCTTGCCGGTGACGGTGAGGGACTTGGCGCGGGGCGCCTGCGCGGGGGCGGCGACCGTGAGCTTGGGCAGGGACTTGCCCGGCTCGGTCAGGACCCGCAGCGAGAAGACCCCCTCGCTGTTCTCGGAGACCGCGAAAAGGCGGCTGCCGTCCGGGGCCCAGGCCAAGCCGCCGTCGACGAGCGTGTCCGAGCCGCTGCTGTTGCCGGTGTTCGGGAAGTCGTACTCCCGCACCTTGGACCACTTGCCCTGGCGGTAGATGTGCACGTCCGGCCCATACCAGGAGGAGGTGCCCGCCGCCACGGTGCCGTCCGGGGCGATGTCCACGGCGGTTCCGTAGTCCCCGGAGTCGTAGCGGCCCAGGGGAGCGAGGTCCGTGGTGGAGTACACCGGGTGGTAGTACGGGGAGCCGCTGGCCGTGACGACCTGCGTCCCGTCGGGGGATACCGCGATGTCGTCGAAGAAGCCGCCCTCCACCGGCTTGGAGACCTTCAGCTCGGCCTTCGGACCCGACACGTCGTACACGGTCAGGGCGTCGCTGCTGGTGTCCTTCTCGCCGGCGACGAGGACGCCCGAGTCGGGGTCGGAGCCGAGTTCGGGAGCCGAGTAGAAGCTCGCGTCGCCGTCCTGGCCGAGCGTGACGACGGGTTCGGCGCCGGAGAGGTCGAGCGACCCGATGCCGCCTGCGGCGGACGGGCCGTAGCCGAACCACAGCTTGCCGCTCGCCAGGGCGAGCGTGCGCGGCTTCTCGGCGCCGTCGAGGGCGTAGCTCGCGCTCTGGGTGTACGAGGACGTCTCCACGGAGACGATCTTGTTGAGCCCCGCCACGGCCGCGTACACCTGGCCGGAGTCGGGCGAGAGGGCGAGGCCCTCGACGTCCGGCAGCCCGTCCAGGGTGGCCTTGACGACGCCGGTGTAGTCCGTGACGACGATCTTGCCGCCGCGCGGGTCGGAGACGTAGACGCGCTGGTGCTCCCCGTCCACGAGCACGTCGCCCGCCGACTTCACGTTCAGGAGCTTCCACGAGTCCGCCGCGGCCGGGGCGGACGTCACCGCGACGAGCGCCGCGGAGCTGAAGAGGACCGCGAGCGCTGTCGCGGTCGAGATGGTGCGCGTACGCACGTTATGTGACCCCCCACATAAGAAGAACCCAGGTCAGACGCCTGGGCCTTGAACCCCGATCACGGGGCCCTCACAGTAAGGCATCCCCGTGAAGGTTGTGGAGGGAGTTTCACGAGTGGGTTTTGGGACTCCGGGACCGGTGTGGAGCGTCCGCGTCCGGTGCGGCGGGGTCTCGGCACGCGCGTGTGCGCCGTTGGTGCGCCCCTCTCCGGTGGGCATGGAACGGGCATCAGGCAGTACGCCCTCGAGGAGGAGACCCATGGCCGCGTCCCCCAAGACCGAATCCGTGCCCGAGCAGTCGGTCGTCACGCCGGGCCTGCCCACGCTCGTGCTCCTTGGCTCCTGCGGCTGCGGCTCGGGCTGCGGCTGCGGCTGCCAGTCGGGCGGATCGTGCCAGTGCGGCGGCGGCTGCGGCTGACGCCCACGGAAGCGCGGAAACACGGAAGCGCGGAAACACGGAAGCGCGGAAACACGGAAACGGGGTGTGTCCCGCACCATCGGTGCGGGACACACCCCGTCACGCGCGCAGCCACGTCGCGTGAAGCCGCGCCAAACCAGCCTCAGGCGCCCTCGACCGGCGTCCCCGTCGGCTGCATCTCGTCCGCGTGCTCGCCCGTCACCAGGTAGACGACCCGCTTCGCGACCGACACCGCGTGGTCGGCGAACCGCTCGTAGTAGCGGCCCAGGAGCGTCACGTCCACGGCCGTCTCGATGCCGTGCTTCCAGCGGTCGTCCATCAGGTGCTGGAAGAGCGTGCGGTGCAGCAGGTCCATCTCGTCGTCGTCCTGCTCCAGCTGGAGCGCGAGGTCGACGTCCTTGGTGATGATGACCTCCGCCGCCTTGGCCATCAGCCGCTGCGCGAGCTGCCCCATCTCCAGGATGGTCGCGTGCAGGTCGTGCGGAACGGCCGACGACGGGAAGCGCAGCCGGGCCAGCTTGGCGACGTGCTGGGCGAGGTCGCCCGAGCGCTCCAGGTCGGCGCTCATCCGCAGCGAGGTGACGACGATGCGCAGATCGGTGGCGACCGGCTGCTGGCGCGCGAGCAGGGCTATCGCGCGCGCCTCCAGCTCATGCTGGAGATCGTCGACCTTCTGGTCGGCGGCGATCACGCTCTCCGCCAGCTTCAGGTCGGCGTCGAGCATGGCCGTCGTGGCGCGCCCGATCGCGGACCCGACCAGACGGGCCATCTCGACCAGGCCCTCGCCGATCGAGTCAAGTTCCTCGTGGTACGCGTCCCGCATGTGGATGTCCCTCTCTAGTACGTCCCGGGGGGTGACCCCCACGCTCCCACGGTGCGGCCCCGACGCGTCCGTTTCCGGCATCCGGAGTGAACCGCCCCTGTCACCGAGGTGAACTGTGGGCGACGGGCAGCGCCCCGCCCGGATCCGCGCCGGTGCGGTCCCGGGCAACCCGTTCGGCCGAAGTGAACCAACACGGTCCCCTCGGTGAACTCTGGGCGACGAGTGTTCGAGCGGGCACCCGGATGGCTGGGGCAGGTGCTCGTCCGGCGCATAACCTTGAGGCATGGACGTGAACGCGGCGGTCGCCGCAGCGGCAGCGATCGCCGGGGTGTGCACCGGTGTCATCGCCATGCTGGCGTTCCGCTGGAGCGAGCGCGACCTGAAACGCCCCACCCGGACCTCCCTGCACACCGACCCCGTACTGCCGCCGGGCGTCGACACGGTTCTCTCCGTGCTCCGCTCGTCGGCCGTCGTGCTCGACGAGGCGGACAGCGTCGTCAAGGCGAGCTCGGCCGCGTACGCGCTGGGCCTGGTCCGCGGCGGCAAGCTCGCCGTGGAGCCCATGCTCCAGATGACGCGCGACACCCGCCGCGACGGCGAGATACGCCAGGTCGAGCTGGACCTGCCGCGGCGCGGCACCGGCCGGGGCGAGGCCCTGGCCGTCTCGGCGCGCGTGGCGCCCCTCGGCTCCCGGCTGGTCCTGCTCCTGGTGGAGGACCTCACCGAGGCCCGCCGCATCGAAGCCGTACGACGCGACTTCGTCGCGAACGTGAGCCACGAGCTGAAGACCCCGGTGGGCGCGCTCTCCCTGCTCTCCGAGGCCGTCATGGACGCCTCGGACGACCCCGAGGCGGTCGAGCGCTTCGCGGGCCGCATGCAGATCGAGGCGACCCGCCTGACCAACCTCGTCCAGGAGCTCATCGACCTCTCCCGGGTCCAGAACGACGATCCCCTGGAGGACGCCGAACCCGTCCGTGTCGATGAACTGGTGGCGGAGGCGATCGACCGCAGCCGCCACCAGGCCTCCCACAAGCAGATCACCATGGCCGCGGGCGGCACCGCCGACCTCCAGATATGGGGCAACCGCGGCCAGCTGGCGGCGGCCCTCGGCAACCTCGTCGAGAACGCCGTCAACTACTCGCCCGCGCGCACCCGGGTCGGCATCGCCGCCCGCAGGGTCAACGCGCCGGGCGGAGACTTCATCGAGGTGGCCGTCACCGACCAGGGGATCGGCATCTCCGACAAGGACAAGGAGCGCATCTTCGAGCGCTTCTACCGCGTGGACCCGGCCCGCTCCCGGGCCACCGGCGGCACCGGCCTCGGCCTCGCCATCGTCAAACACGTGGCCGCCTCGCACGGCGGGGAGGTCACCGTGTGGAGCTCCGAGGGACAGGGCTCCACCTTCACCCTGCGGCTGCCCGAAGCAGCCGCGTACCGCGACCGCGGATCCGGTCACGGCGGAGACGGCAGTGAAGCCGGCACCGCACGGCCCGACGAGATCACTGCGTACGAACCCATCCCTGCCCCGGAGGTCCTTCCGTGACCCGAGTGCTCGTCGTCGAGGACGAGGAATCCTTCTCCGACGCCCTCTCCTACATGCTTCGCAAAGAGGGCTTCGAGGTCGCCATCGCGGCCACCGGCCCGGACGGACTCGACGAGTTCGAGCGCAACGGCGCCGACCTCGTCCTGCTCGACCTGATGCTGCCCGGCCTGCCCGGCACCGAGGTCTGCCGTCAGCTGCGCGGCCGCTCGAACGTCCCGGTGATCATGGTCACCGCCAAGGACAGCGAGATCGACAAGGTGGTCGGCCTGGAAATAGGAGCCGACGACTACGTCACCAAGCCCTTCTCCTCGCGCGAACTGGTGGCCCGCATCCGCGCGGTCCTGCGCCGCCGCGGCGAGCCCGAGGAGGTCGCCCCGCAGGCCCTGGAGGCCGGCCCGGTCCGGATGGACGTGGACCGTCACGTCGTCACGGTCTCCGGCTCCAAGGTCGACCTGCCCCTCAAGGAGTTCGACCTCCTGGAGATGCTCCTGCGCAACGCGGGCCGCGTCCTGACCCGTATGCAGCTCATCGACCGCGTCTGGGGCGCGGACTACGTGGGGGACACCAAGACCCTCGACGTCCACGTCAAGCGCCTGCGCGCCAAGATCGAGCCGGACCCGGGCGCCCCGCGCTATCTGGTGACGGTCCGGGGCCTGGGCTACAAGTTCGAGCCGTAGAGGGCCCCACGGCAGCCGCGTGAGCCGCTGCCGGACACGCGAAAGGGCGGGAACCCGGCACCGGGTTCCCGCCCTTTCGTCGGTACGCGAGGCGTACGGCGAGTCGGTCAGCGCTCGGCGGTGTCGCCCCCGGCCGGCGACGAGGCCGCACCGGACGGCTTGTCGCTCGCGCCGCCGGCGGGCGTGCCCGAGGCGTCCGAGGAGGGCGAGCCCGACGGGTCGGCCGACGCGCCGTCGGACGGCTTCGTGGACGTGCCCGAGGACGGCTTGGCGTCCGGGGCCTCCGGCACCTCGCTCGGGCCCCACTTCTTGAAGTAGCTCTCGGCGGGCACGACGAAGGTCTTCATCTTCACGTCGCCGGTCTTGCTGAAGGCGAAGGTGACCGGCTGCGCGTTGCCGTCCTTGACGGCCTCGCGGCTGCTGGGCAGGACGGCGGTGGCGTTGTCCTTGCCGCCGATGATGACCGAGCCGCCGGCGGGGATGGTCAGCGGACCGCCCCGCTTCGACTTCTTGTCGTCCTTGGCCGGGGTGATCTTGGCCTTCTTGCCGGTGCCGTCGACCGCGATCTCGTCCAGCGTCTGGTCGGTGGTGCCGTTGTTGAAGATCGTGGCGGCGACCACCGCGGGGCCCGTCGACTTCAGGTCGGGCTGGGTGATGACCATGGCGTTCTGGATCTTGATGTCGCCGACGGCGGTCGCGGCGTTGTCCGGCTTGATCTCGTGTGTCTGGGCGTTGTTACCGGCGCCGCACGCGGCGAGCGACGCGAGCGAGAACGCGATGGCGGTGGCGGCGATGGCGCCACGTCGAAGGCTGCGGCTCACGGCGGCGGCAACTCCTTGAACGAGGGCGGAACGGAAGGGGCGGACGGCCCGGAAGCCGTCCTAAGCGTGTGTCAGCGGGCTTAGGTTACCGAGCCGTTCCCGTGCCGCCGCACCCGACCCGCCCCTACGGGTGGTGAGCCTGACTCCCACGGCTCGTCTTGGGGCGCGTGCGCCTCTGGTGTCACGTCCACGCCATTGACCCCTCGTTCACCATTCACTTAAGTGCCGTCAAGAGTCATCGGGGCCCGTCCTGCGGATTTCCGGTAAGGAATGCATGGCGGTCCGGGGAAGTCCGGGGAAGTCCGGGGAAGTCCGGGGAAGTGCGGGGAATTGATCACCGGGGGCGCTTGATCAATTCCGGATTTCCGTCGAACGCGGGCTCGCATGTGTCCCCGGTCTCCGAACGGAGTAGCGGAAGTTCACCGTTCGGAACCCGGCAAACCGGGACGTTCGGCATCCGGGAGCGCTCTCGGAGGGCGTGTGACGGGCGTGTTTCTGCTTCCCCGAAGAGCCGCTCCCACCTGCGAATACCTCGCTCCACTAGCCCTTCGCAGCACGTTCTTGTTGCTGTTGTCAAGCCCCGAGATATGCCCTGACCTGCGAAAACGCCATTCAGAAGAGGCGATTCTCGTGTTAGGATGGATAGCCACGGAAGGGGTACCTGTCACATGACGTTCAAGGTTGGCGACACCGTGGTCTATCCCCATCACGGGGCCGCGCTGATCGAGGCCATTGAGACTCGCCAGATCAAAGGCGTGGACAAGACCTACTTGGTGCTGAAGGTCGCCCAGGGCGACCTGACGGTACGTGTGCCTGCGGACAATGCGGAGTTCGTCGGCGTGCGTGATGTGGTCGGTCAGGACGGGCTCGACCGGGTCTTCGAAGTACTGCGCGCGCCGTACGCCGAAGAGCCGACGAACTGGTCCCGTCGCTACAAGGCAAATCTCGAGAAGCTCGCATCGGGCGATGTCATCAAGGTCGCGGAAGTCGTGCGTGACCTGTGGCGTCGTGAGCGTGAGCGCGGACTGTCCGCGGGTGAGAAGCGCATGCTCGCCAAGGCTCGCCAGATCCTGGTGAGCGAGCTCGCCCTCGCGGAGAACACGAACGAGGACAAGGCCGAGGCCCTGCTCGACGAGGTCCTCGCGTCCTGATCGCGTCCTGACATACGCATACGTCTTGGCGCCATGAATGCCGCGGTGCCCGCTGACCCTCAATGGAGTCGCCGGGCGCTGCGGCATGTTCATACCCAGACGCCGTCCCTGCCGGACGCAGACGCAGAGACTTCTGCGAGACATCTGCGGACGCAGGAACGGTCTCACATTCTTACGTCGTACTCGTGTCGTACTCGTCGGGCCGTCAGGCTCGTCTTGCTCGGTGCTGTCAGGTGTTGCGTGCCGGGCGAGCAGCTGGCTCGACCAGAGGTCACGGAAGGGTCCGGTCAAGGCTCGCGCCCGGCACTCCTCCAAGGCCATACCCAGCCCTGCCGAGCACACAAACCTGAACGGAAGCGATGTCTGAGGAATCCCGCACCGCGGTCGTGATCCCCGCCGCCGGACGCGGCGTACGGCTCGGCCCGGGCGCCCCCAAGGCGCTCCGCGCGCTGAACGGCACGCCCATGCTCATCCACGCCGTACGGGCCATGGCCGCCTCCCGCGCGGTCTCGCTCGTCGTCGTCGTGGCCCCGCCGGAGGGCGCCGCCGAGGTCAAGACCCTGCTGGCCGACCACGCGCTGCCCGAGCGCACCGACTTCGTCGTGGTCCCCGGCGGCGAGACCCGCCAGGAGTCCGTGAAGCTCGGCCTCGACGCCCTGCCGGACGGCATCGGCGTCGTCCTGGTGCACGACGCGGCCCGCCCGCTCGTCCCCGTCGACACCGTCGACGGCGTCATCGAGGCCGTGCGCGAGGGCGCCCCCGCCGTCGTCCCCGCGCTGCCGCTCACCGACACCGTCAAGCAGGTCGAGCCTGCGGAGCCCGGCGCGCCCGAGCCCGTGGTCGCCACGCCCGAGCGGTCCCGGCTGCGAGCCGTGCAGACCCCGCAGGGCTTCGACCGCGACACCCTCGTCCGCGCCCACGCGACGGTCACCGAGAACGTCACGGACGACGCGAGCATGGTCGAGCAGCTCGGCCTCCAGGTCGTCGTCGTGCCCGGCCACGAAGAGGCCTTCAAGGTCACGCGGCCCCTCGACCTCGTCCTGGCCGAGGCCGTGCTCGCCCGCAGGAGGGCCAACGATGGCTTCTGAGCACCAGCCGCAGCGGCTCCGCCTTCCGCAGGTCGGCATCGGCACGGACGTGCACGCCTTCGAGGAGGGGCGCGAGCTGTGGTGTGCCGGGCTCCTCTGGGAGGGCGAGAGCGCGGGCCTCGCCGGGCACTCGGACGGTGACGTCGCCGCGCACGCCGCCTGCGACGCCCTGTTCTCCGCCGCCGGCGTCGGCGACCTCGGCGCGCACTTCGGCACCGGCAGGCCCGAGTGGTCCGGTGCCTCCGGGGTGACCCTGCTCGCCGAGGCGGCCAGGATCGTGCGCGCCGAAGGCTTCGAGATCGGCAATGTCTCCGTCCAGGTCATCGGCGTACGGCCCAAGGTCGGCAAGCGGCGGGACGAGGCGCAGAAGACGCTGAGCGCCGCCGTCGGCGCCCCGGTTGCGGTGTCCGGCACGACGACGGACGGGCTCGGCCTCACCGGCCGCGCCGAGGGCCTCGCCGCGATCGCGACGGCCCTGGTCGTACGGACCGGCTGACCCCCCGCGGCCGACGGATGAAATGCCGCGGGGACGGGGTGCGTTGAGCGGTACGGGGAACGCGTCCCTACAGCTGGACCGCAGCACGGCGACCGCAGCACGGCGACCGCAGCACGGCGACCGCCGCGCGCCGGCCGTCGACGTATGAGAGACGCACGCCGACCGTCGACGTACGAGAGACGCGCGCCGGTCGGCGTACGAGAGATACGAGAGAGAGGCACCCGCCATGGCCGCAGAACTGTCCGACAAGCTCAAGGCCCTGCTCGACACCCCCGTCTTCGTCTCCGTCGCCACGATCCAGCCCGACGGCAGCCCTCAGGTCTCACCGGTCTGGGTGAAGCGTGACGGCGACGACTTGCTCTTCTCGACCACGCTCGGCCGCCGCAAGGAGAAGAACCTGCGCCGCGATCCGCGCGTGACGGTGCTGCTCCAGCCCTTCGACGCCCCGTACACGTACGCCGAGATCCGCGGTGAGGCGACGGTGACCACCGAGGGCGGTCAGGAGCTCATCGACGAGCTGGCGCTGAAGTACACGGGCCTGAAGTACGCGGAGTTCAACAAGAAGTCCGACCAGGACGGCACCCGCGTCGTCGTCCGCGTCACCCCGCGCAAGGTCGTCGGCCGCCTCTGAGGCCTTCCCGCGCCCGTTCCGCGCCTTTCCACACCCCGCATGTCACAGTTCCGTGCCCTGTTGCCCCCGGAGGTCGCAGGGCACTGTCCTGCGACCACTACCCTGGAGTGGTGACGATTCGCCTGTACGACACCAGCGCCCGGCAGATCCGAGACTTCAGCCCGCTCATCGACGGTTGTGTCTCGATCTACCTGTGTGGCGCGACGGTCCAGGCGGCCCCGCACATCGGGCACATCCGGTCGGGCCTGAACTTCGACATCATGCGCCGCTGGTTCACCCACCGGGGCTACGACGTCACGTTCATCCGGAACGTCACGGACATCGACGACAAGATCATCCGGAAGTCGGCCGAGCAGGGCCGCCCGTGGTGGTCGATCGGGTACGAGAACGAGCGCGCCTTCAACGACGGCTACGACGTCCTCGGCTGCCTGCCGCCCACGTACGAGCCGCGGGCCACCGGTCACGTCACCGAGATGGTCGAGATGATGCGCGGCCTGATCGAGCGCGGCCACGCGTACGAGTCGGACGGCAACGTCTACTTCGACGTGAAGTCCTTCCCGGGCTATCTGGAGCTCTCCAACCAGGACCTGGACGACCTGCGCCAGCCCTCCGGCGAGGGCGAGACCGGCAAGCGCGACCCGCGCGACTTCGCCATGTGGAAGTCCGCCAAGGAGGGGGAGCCCAGCTGGGAGACCCCCTGGGGCCGCGGCCGTCCGGGCTGGCACCTGGAGTGCTCGGCGATGGCCCACAAGTACCTCGGCCGTGAGTTCGACATCCACGGCGGCGGCATCGACCTGATCTTCCCGCACCACGAGAACGAGATCGCCCAGGCCAAGGCCTTCGGCGACGCGTTCGCGCGGTACTGGGTGCACAACGGCTGGGTCACCATGAGCGGCGAGAAGATGTCCAAGTCGCTGGGCAACTCGGTCCTCGTGTCCGAGATGGTCAAGAAGTGGCGCCCGATCGTCCTGCGCTACTACCTGGGCACCCCGCACTACCGCTCGATGATCGAGTACAGCGAGGAGGCCCTGCGCGAGGCCGAGTCCGCGTTCGCGCGGATCGAGGGCTTCGTGCAGCGCGTGGTGGAGAAGGCCGGGGGCGTCGTGGAGCCCGCCGCCGACGTGCCGCCCGCCTTCGCCGACGCCATGGACGACGACCTGGGCGTCCCGCAGGCGCTCGCCATCGTGCACACCACGGTCCGCCAGGGGAACTCCGCCCTCGCCGCCGACGACAAGGAAGCCGCGGTCGAGCGGCTCGCCGAGGTGCGGGCCATGCTGGCCGTCCTCGGCCTCGACCCGCTCGACCCGCACTGGGCCGGCGACGGCGACCGCGGCGACGACCTCCACGGGGCCGTCGACACCCTCGTACGCCTGGTGCTCCAGCAGCGGGAGGCGGCGCGTGGGCGCAAGGACTGGGCCACCGCCGACGCCATCCGCGATCAGCTCAACCAGTCCGGTCTCGTCATCGAGGACAGCCCGACCGGACCGCGGTGGACGCTCGGCCCGCGCTGAGCGGCCGGGTCCCCCGGGACGCGCGATGTGCCGCCCGGCGACCCGGGCGGCACACTTCATATACGTACGCAGTCACGCAGTGGGCAGCCATGCAACAGGCAGGCAGCCGCACGCATCACAGAGACAGGTAGGTCATGGCCGCTAACAACCGCCGCATGTCCGGCAAGAAGGGCGCGCAGGTCGGCAGCGGTGGAAATCGGCGCCGCGGCCTTGAGGGCAAGGGCCCGACGCCGCCCGCCGAGGCGCGCAAGGGACACAAGAAGAACCGCATCGCCGCCGCCCAGGCCAAGAAGGCCGCCGGCGGTCCCGGCGGCGGCCGCCGTCCCGGCTCCGTGAAGGGCCGCGGCAAGGGCACCTCCGAGATGGTCGTCGGGCGCAACTCCGTCGTCGAGGCGCTGCGCGAGGGCGTGCCCGCCTCGATGCTCTACGTCCAGCAGTTCATCGACAACGACGAGCGCGTCCGCGAGGCGTTGCAGATCGCCGGTGAGCGCGGCGGCATCCACCTCATGGAGGCCCCGCGCCCCGAGCTGGACCGCATGACCAACGGGCTCAACCACCAGGGCCTCGTGCTCCAGGTGCCGCCCTACGAGTACGCTCACCCCGAGGAGCTCGCGGCGGCGGCGTACGACCTGGGCCAGGACCCGCTGATCGTCGCGCTCGACGGCGTGACCGACCCGCGGAACCTGGGTGCCGTGGTGCGTTCCGTCTCCGCCTTCGGCGGCCACGGCGTCGTCGTCCCCGAGCGCCGGGCCGCGGGCATGACCGCGGGCGCGTGGAAGACCGCGGCCGGTGCCGCGGCGCGTACGCCGGTGGCGCGGGCCACGAACCTGACCCGTGTCCTTGAGGCGTACAAGAAGGCCGGGCTCGCGATCGTCGGCCTCGCGGCGGACGGCGAGCACGAGGTCGGTGACCTGCCGGCGCTGTCCGGGCCCGTGGTGGTCGTCGTCGGCAGCGAGGGCAAGGGCCTGTCGCGGCTGGTCGGCGAGACCTGCGACTACCGCGTGCGGATCCCCATGCCGGGCGGCACGGAGTCCCTGAACGCCGGTGTGGCCGCGGGCGTCGTGCTCTACGAGGCGTCCCGCAGCAGGCGATAGCCGTTCTCCCCGGCGACAGCCGTCCTGCCGGACCCCGGCCGGCCCCGATTCCGCGGGCCGGCCGGGGCTCGCGGGAGACCGTGTCGGGGATGCCCTGGGAGATCTTGACGCGGTCCGGACATTTCCCCGTGGTCAAGGCAGTGTCCTAAACACACATCACTCGGTTAGATGAGTGTGGACACCAGAACACCCCGCAATCCCACGGGGGGAAGCTCGTCAGGGTTCGACGAAGCTCCCGCGCTGAGCATGGTGAAGGTGCCGAGCGACCCGGCGCAGGTCATCGTGAATCACGCGAGCTTCCGCGTGCAGCTCCCCACCGCGCAGCGGACCCAATCCCCGCGTATCGCACGGCACTTGAGCACTGCCGACGACACCGTGCGCATCCCCGCGGTCGGCTCCGCCGCCCGGCGGCGCGCGCCGGTCGTCTGGAGCGGGAAGTCCGAGCCGGGCGACCCCGGAGCCACCGGCCTGCTCCAGGCGGTGCGTGGCACGGGCGTGCGCCATTCGGCCGAGGCCGGGGGCGCTTCGTACGATGACGCGGGCGCCACGCAGGTCATTCCCCGCGTCGAGGACGACCTGGAGAGCACGCAGGCCACGCCTGCCGTCATCGGCCCCCGCAACCCCGATCCCGAGACCCGGCTCATTCCGCGCATGCCGGCGTCGGAGAGCGACTTCGACGAGCGCCTCCCCTACGGGGACGACGATTTCGACGACGACGGGGACGACCGCCAGGTCGTGCGGCGGCACGGGGCGGATCCCGTCCGGCACGCCTACTACCCCGGTCGCCGCATGAACCTCGGCGTCGTGCTGCTCCCGCTGCGCGTCTTCCTCGGCTTCATCTCCATCTACGCCGGCATGGGCAAGCTCTGCGACCCCGTGTACTTCGACGGCGGCGACCGCGGCTCCATGGTCAAGTGGCTCAACTCGCTGCACCCCTGGGCGCTCGCCGAGCCGCTGCGCGACTTCGCCCTCTCGCACCCGGTGGGTGCGGGGCTCTGCATCGCCTTCCTCCAGATCATCGTGGGCGTGCTCACGGTGCTCGGGCTCTGGCAGCGGGTCGCGGCCAGCATCGGCGTGCTCCTGTCCGCCGCGCTCATCGTCACCGTCAGCTGGAAGACCGTCCCCGCCTACGACGCGCCGGACATCATCTATCTGGCCGCGTGGTCGCCGCTGATCATCGCCGGTGCGCCCGTGTACTCCGTGGACGGACGCCTCGCCGGAGAGGCCTGGCGGACGCTCGGCCCGCGCGTGGACATCTGGGAGCTGCGGCGCCGTGTGCTGCGGCGCGGCGCGCTCATCGGGTCGCTCGTCGTCGGGCTCACGCTCCTGATCGGCTCGATGCTCGGTGGTGCCGTGCGGGACGCCGACCGCGTGACGGTGCCGGGTCCCGGTGAGGCTCCGCGCAACGAACTGCCCGGCTCCCCGCTCCCGCAGGACCCCGCGAAGCAGCGCCAGCGCCAGGGCCAGTCGCAGAGCCCCTCGGCTTCCGACGGCTCCCAGGCGCCGACGCAGGGCAGCTCGGCGAGCCCCACGCGGGGCGCGGACGGGTCGGCGGCCACCCCGGGCGCGGCTCCCGAGACCGCCACCGCGGGCACCGGCGCGCAGCAGCCCACCCAGACGCAGGGCACCACCGGCCAGGCTCCGCCTCAGCAGTCGTCGCCCCAGCAGCCTCCGGCCTCGGCCACCGCGGGACCCACGTCCAGCGGCGGCGGTGGTGGCGGTGCGCCCGAGAACGCCACGAGCGGCGGCAGCACGGGGGGTGGCGGCGGTGGCCGCAACGACCGGCTCGTGGGCGGCCTGCTCGGCGGCGGCTGACCCGGCTCTCCCGCCCGTACGCGAACGGGGCCCCGCACAGACACTGTGCGGGGCCCCGTCGGCGTAGAGGGAGCCCGGAGGTGCAAGGGGGCTCGGGGTTGCAGGGGAGAACTCGGAGGCGTAGAGGGAGCCGGAGGTGTCTCAACCCGCCTGTGCCGCGAGCTCCTTGGCCGCTTCGGTGAGGTCCTTGGCGGTGTCGATCGCCCGCCAGTAGGCGCCCTGCGGCAGCGGGAAGCCCGCCAGGCTCTTCTCGCGGGCCAGGCGCGGGAACGTGGTGCGCTCGTGGTCGCCGCGGTCCGGCAGGAGGCCGGTGAAGGAGGCGGAGAAGACGTACACGCCCGCGTTGATCAGATAAGGGGACGGCGGGGACTCGATGAAGTCCGTGATGTGACCGAACGCGTCCGTCTCGACGGCGCCCCACGGGATGCGGGGGCGGGCCAGGGCGAGGGTCGCGGTGGCGTCGCGCTCGGCGTGGAAGGCCGCCATGTCGCGCAGCGAGAAGCGGGTCCAGATGTCGCCGTTCGTCGCGTACCAGGGGCGGTCCGCGTGCGGGAGGTGGCGGGCGGCGTACTTCAAGCCGCCGCCGCGGCCCAGGGGTTCGTTCTCGACCACCGTGGTGACGTTCAGGGGGAGATCGGCCGACTCCAGCCACTCCTGGAGCACCTCGGCGAGATGGCCGCACGAGACGACCGCGTCCGTCACGCCCTCGGCCGCCAGCCAGGAAAGCTGATGGCCGATGATCGGGGTCCCCGTGCCAGGGATCTCGACCATCGGCTTGGGCCGGTCATCGGTGTACGGACGGAGGCGCGAGCCCTGGCCACCGGCCAGGACGACGGCCTGCGTGGGCCTGTGAGCGTGAGGGTCGCCGGTCATGCCGGAAACCCTACGTGCCGGCCGGATCAGCCGTTCTGGTGGGCGGCGACGCCCGTGGCGAAGGACGTGTCGCAGACCGGGCGGGCGAACGACTGGGCGCGTGTCGGACCGTACGCCCGGACGGCGGCGCGGCCGAGGGCACGGGCGATGGAGACGCAGTGCTTGGCGAGCGACGGGTGGCGGTTCACCTCCTGCTGGAGGTGGGTCAGCGCGACGCCCGGGTTCTTCTCCTGGAGCTCCAGGAGCAGCCGGTCGCGCAGGAGGTCCTGCGGCGCGCGGGACTTGGCCGGTGCGGAGAGGTCGTCGGCGGATGCGGTGAGCATCGAATCCGAGGAGTTGCCGGACCAGTTGACGCTGGTGACCGCTAGGGTCCCGGAGAGCACCAGCATCACGGGCAGGACGAGGGCGAGCGTGCGGCCGATGCGTCGGGCGGGGCCTCGGTGGGCTCGGCGCGGCTTCTGGGTGTAGTTGGCGGAGTGCGTCACGCGAGTGAGCGTAGCGGTCGGTGATGATTTGGCGACATTACGTCACTCGGTCGAGGGATGGGGAATGAGGTTTCTCTGGAGCGGTGTTGACGGGGCCGCGGCGAAATGACCGGTCTGCCGGGGTATTTGTCGACACCGTGGACGAACGCGCAGGGCCCCGCACCGAGGTGCGGGGCCCTGGTCACGCCGGTGAGGCGTGTGGTCGTGCGGGGTCAGTCGGTGAGGCGCTCGCCCGTGGACGTCGAGAACACGTGGATCTCGCCCGGACGGGGCACGACGTGGAGCTGGGTGCCCTTCTCCGGGACGCGGCGGCCGTTCACGCGGACCACGAGGTCCTTGTGCTCGCCGCCGACCTCCGCGGAGCCGTAGACGTAGCCGTCGGCGCCGAGCTCCTCGACGACGTTCACGGAGACGGCGAGGCCCGCCGGGGCGTCCTCGGTCGTCTTCGAGAGGGTCTTCGCCGTGGCGCCGTCCTGCTCGATGATGTCGAAGTGCTCCGGGCGGACGCCGACCGTGACGGTGCGGTCGCCCTTGTCGGCCGCGGCGGACAGCGCCTCGCGGTTGACCGGCACGACGGAGTTGCCGAACTTCACGCCGCCGTCGGTGATCGGGACCTCGACGAGGTTCATGGCGGGGGAGCCGATGAAGCCGGCGACGAAGAGGTTGGCCGGGCGGTCGTACATGTTGCGCGGCGAGTCGACCTGCTGGAGCAGACCGTCCTTGAGCACGGCGACGCGGTCACCCATGGTCATGGCCTCGACCTGGTCGTGGGTGACGTACACGGTGGTGATGCCGAGGCGGCGCTGGAGGGACGCGATCTGCGTACGGGTGGAGACACGCAGCTTGGCGTCGAGGTTCGAGAGCGGCTCGTCCATGAGGAAGACCTGCGGCTCACGCACGATGGCGCGGCCCATGGCGACACGCTGGCGCTGACCGCCGGAGAGGGCCTTCGGCTTGCGGCCGAGGTACTCGGTGAGGTCGAGGATCTTCGCCGCGTCCTCCACCTTCTGGCGGATCTCGGCCTTGTTGACGCCCGCGATCTTCAGGGCGAAGCCCATGTTGTCGGCGACCGTCATGTGCGGGTAGAGCGCGTAGTTCTGGAACACCATGGCGATGTCCCGGTCCTTGGGCGGCAGGTGCGTGACGTCGCGGTCACCGATGCGGATGGCGCCGGCGTTCACGTCCTCCAGGCCCGCGAGCATGCGCAGGGAGGTGGACTTTCCGCAGCCGGAGGGGCCGACGAGCACGAGGAACTCGCCGTCCGCGACGTCGAGCTGGAGCTGGTCGACGGCGGGCTTGTCGCCACCCGGGTAGATGCGGGTCGCCTTGTCGAACGAAACAGTGGCCATGGTGAGGGCCCCTTCCACCGGCAGGAACGTGCCGGACGATCCGAGTAGAGGGAGTGGTGTAGTCCACCTGGGTGAACTGCTCGGACGGTACCCCGGGGGGGACCGCTCTGTCAGTACTCAGGCACCCGCGACCTTCGAGGAAATTTTCGACGGGCCCACCGGCGGCGTTGGTTACACTGCACGGGCACGCCGGTGCACGCCTCCTTAGCTCAGATGGCCAGAGCAACGCACTTGTAATGCGTAGGTCGTCGGTTCGAATCCGACAGGGGGCTCCCCTGAAACCCCGGCTCGGATCGCTCTGAGCTGGGGTTTTGTTGTTCAGTGCATGACGGGTGGGCGCGTGGCCGGGATTGTGTCGGCCGTCACTTCCCTGCGGCGGCGCCGGTGGCGATCATGGGGTTCATGGTGTCGAGCATCGTCGTTCAGTACACGGATCTCCTGCGGACCAGCGAGTACGACCTCTGGCGCAGGTTGCGGGAGCTGTTGACAGGCCAGGGGCTCGACCCGGACCGGACGGTGGTCGTCGATCTCCTGCAAGAGGGCCCGGACCACGAGGAAGGGCAGGTCATCTCCGCCGACGGCAGGGTCTTCGCGTTCAGTCTCCATTACGACCAGGCGGCCGAGAACGGTGCCGAGAGCGCGGTGCTCCGCGGCTGGACCGATGTCACCGACCACTGGCGGACCGGATCACGGGCCGGTCTCACCGCGGGCGCCTTCGCGTGGATGGCCCAGCTCGAAGCCGACTAGTTCCTCCCCGACAGGCGGTTTGCGAGGCGGGCCAGGGGTGGGGGTGTGGTGGTGGGGGTCGTCAGTTCTTTGCGGTCCGCGTTGCGGTAGGTCGCGTACATGCCCTGGACGCCCAGCCAGCGGAAGGGTTCTGGTTCCCATTTGCGGACCTTGTGGTTGACCCAGGGGAGGGTCGTCAGGGCTGTGGGGCCCGCTTGGCCCGAGTCCTGTTGGACCAGGTCGCGCAGGGTGCGGGCCGCGAGGTTCGCGGTGGCCACGCCGGAGCCGACGTAGCCGCCCGCCCAGCCCAGGCCCGTGGCGCGGTCCAGGGTGACCGTGGCGCACCAGTCGCGCGGGACGCCCAGGACTCCCGACCAGGCGTGGGCCACCTGGATTCCGGCCAGTTGGGGGAAGAAGCGGGTCAGGATCTCGTGCAGGGCCTCGATCGTCGCCGGCTGGGTGCGGCCGTCGTTGTCCGTCTTCGAGCCGTAGCGGTACGGGACGCCTCGGCCGCCGAGTGCGATGCGGCCGTCGGCGGTGCGCTGGGCGTACATGTACGCGTGCGCCATGTCGCCGAGCGTCTCGCGGCCCTCCCAGCCGATCGACTCCCATTGGGAGGCCGACAGCGGTTCCGTCGCGATCATCGAGGAGTTCATGGGGAGCCAGGTGCGGCGCTGGCCCTTCAGGGACGCCGTGAAGCCCTCCGTGCAGCGCAGGACGTACGGGGCGCGGACCGTGCCGTACGGCGTGATGGCGTGCTTCGGCTTGATCTCCGTGACCGGGGTCGACTCGTGGATCGTGACGCCCAGGGCCTCGACCGTCGCCGCCAGGCCCTGCACCAGTTTCACCGGGTGCAGACGCGCGCCGTGCGGGGTCCACGTGGAGCCGACGGCGCCGGCCACGCGTACGCGCTCGGCGGTCTCGCGGGCGCCGTGCAGGGTGCGGTCCTTCTCGCCGTACGCGAGCTCGGCCGCGTGGAACTCCTTCAGGCGCGCCAACTGGGCCGGGGTGTAGGCCACTTCGAGTACGCCGCCGTGGTGGACGTCCGCTTCGATCCCTTCGGCCTTCGCCGTCTCGATCACCTCGGTGACCGTGTCGTTCATCGCCTCCTGGAGGCGGATGGCCGCCTCCCTGCCGTGCAGGCGGGCGTAGCGGTCGCGGCCCGCGATGCCGTTGTAGAGCCATCCGCCGTTGCGGCCGGAGGCGCCGTACCCGCAGAACTTCTGTTCGAGGACGGTGATGCGGAGGAAGGGGGCGGCCTTCTTCAGGTAGTACGCGGTCCACAGGCCCGTGTAGCCGCCGCCGACAATGCAGACGTCGGCACTCTCGTCGCCCGGCAGGGGTTCGCGGGGGGCCGGGGTGCCGTGGTCCGCGTACCAGTACGAGATGCCGCCGTTGATCGTGCTGCTCATGTTCCGGACGTTACTGCGCTGGTGGGGGCTTTGGGGAGGGGTCTGGGGGAGGCCGTTCCGATACGTTGATCCGGCACGTGGCGGAGCGCCGTGTGCGGAGATCCAGGAGGACTGTTCAGATGGCCGTACGCAAGGCCGGGCGCATCGTCGCCGCGGTGGCAGCCACCGCACTCGTCGCCGGTGGCGCAGCCGCCTGCGGGCCCGAGGACCTCACGGGCGGGGGCGACGGCAAGGAGTCCGCGTCGGCCTCCGGATCCGCGTCCGCCGGCGGCCCCGAGGCGAAGGAGCCGCCGGCCGGCACCGACGCGCTCGCGAAGGCACCCGCCACGGTGAAGGGCGGCGTGATCACGGTCGGCGACCCGAAGGCCGGGCACACGGTCAAGCTGTACGAGGACGCGCGCTGCCCGATCTGCAAGAAGTTCGAGGAGACGGGCGCTCAGGCGCTGGTGAAGCCCGTGGCCGAGGGCAAGGTGAAGGTCGAGTACACGCTCGCCTCGTTCCTCGACAAGAACCTCGGCGGCAGCGGCTCGGTGAACGCGGCCAACGCGCTGCGGGCCTCGGTGGACGCGGGCAAGTTCCCGCAGTACCACGCCGCGGTCTTCGCCAACCAGGCCGAGGTCGAGACCGACGACGCCTACACGCCCGCCTTCCTGCTGAAGATCGCCGACCAGGTGGACGGCCTGCGGGGCGCCGGGTTCGACAAGGCGGTGCGGAAGGGGACGTACGAGAAGTGGGTCGGTGAGGCCATGCAGGCCTTCACCGACGACGGCATGCAGGGGACGCCGACCGTCGTCATCGACGGCAAGAAGGCGGAGAGCGAGTCGCTGTTCGACCAGAGCGCGTTCGCCGAGGAGCTCAAGGCTTCCGGGATCTCCTGACCGTCCGTCCCCTCGGTGCCGGGCGTACGGCGCTCCGGGTCAGCGGGTAGCAGGCCAGGCCGATCAGGACCGCCGTGAAGTGGCCCAGGTCGGTGAAGGTCCTGCCGGTGAGCAGCGGAAGGCCGTACACGGCGGCGACGATCAGGAGATACGCGTACCGCCAAGGGCTCGGCACCCAGTAGGTGAGGACGGCGACCACCCCGGCGAGCGCGTAACTCACCCCGACGTCCAAGGTGTTGACGGAGGACGTCGGGGCGGCGCCGTGCCGGATCGCGAGGGCGAGGACGCCCTCGCTGATGAGCGTGGCCATGACGTGCGCGCCCGCCGCCACCGCGAGCCAGCGCGCGGTGCCGAGCCGGCGTTCTGCGGTGGCGTGGAAGAGGGTGTAGAGCACGGCGTACGACAGCCAGGTGCCGCCGTCGGTCCAGAACGCGCTGGCGACCAGGACCCGGACGGGGTTGCGCGACAGCTCGTGGATGTTCGTGGAGCGCTGGAGCAGGAACTCCTTCTCGAACTCCGGTGACATGTGGTGCATCGCGACCGTCGTGAGGAAGAGGACCGCGAGCCAGATGTACGTCCCGGGGGCGCTGCGGACGTAGGAGCCGACCGCCCGTGCCGTGGACCGAGCCGCGGCCCGTGGCGCGGTCCCTGGCGTGGACCGGTCCGTGGACCTTGTGCGCCGCATAATCCCCATGCGGCGATTCACCCACGGCGGTAGCGTCGCGGGCGTGATCGACATTCGCATTCCGGACGGGCTGATCGAGTCGCAGTACGAGTACGCCGGGGAGCCGGGCCGCGCCTTCATCGCGGCGCTGCCCGCCCGCGTGACGGAGTTCGTGGAGCGGTGGGACCTGCGGGTCGACGGGCCCTCGATGCACGGCATGGCCGCGCTGGTGCTGCCGGTGGTGCGGCGGGACGGGACGCCCGCCGCGGTGAAGTTCCAGCTCCTGGACGAGGAGACCGAAGGGGAGCCGGTAGGGCTGCGGGTGTGGGGCGGCGACGGGGCGGTGCGGCTGCTCGACCACGACGCGGACACGGGCACGATGCTGCTCGAACGCCTGGACTCCGGGCGGATGTTGTCGTCCATGGCGACGACCGTGGAGGGCACCCGGCAGGCGGTGCTCGTCATCGCCGAGCTGCTCGCCCGGCTCACGTCGGTGCCCGCGCCCGCGGGCATGCGGCGGCTCGCGGACATCGCGGGGGAGATGCTGGAGGACCTGCCGGGGGCGTTGAAGGCGATCCCCGATCCGGTCGAGCGGGCGCTCGTGGAGCGGGGCGGGGGCGCGGTGCGCGAGGTGATCGGGGAGCCCGGTGACCGGCTGCTGCACTGGGACCTGCACTTCGAGAACGTCCTCGCGGCCGAGCGCGAGCCGTGGCTCGCCATCGACCCGAAGCCGCTCGCCGGGGACCCCGGTTTCGACCTCTGGCCCGCGCTCAACAACCACTTCGACGCGGAGGACGTGCTGTGGCGGTTCGACGCGATGAGCGAGATCCTCGGCCTCGACCGCGAGCGGGCCAGGGCCTGGACGCTGGGGCGGGTGCTCCAGAACGCCCTGTGGGAGATCGAGGACGGGCGCCCGCTGGACGAGGAGGATCTGGAGGTCGCGCGGCGGCTGTCGGGGGCGCGGGGGTGAGACCCGCGCGCGGGCAGCGGCAGCGGCAGAGGCAGAGGCAGGCGCAGAGGCAGGAGGCAGGGGGGCGTGCGGGGGTGTCCGGCGGCGGGCGTCGTACTCTGCCGGGATGATTCGTGTCGCCACGCCCGCCGATGTCCCCGTCATCCACGCCATGGTGCGTGACCTCGCCGAGTACGAGAAAGCCCTCGACGAGGCCAGGGCCACCGAGGAGCAGTTGCGCGAGGCGCTCTTCGGGGAGCGGCCCGCCGCGTTCGCGCACATCGCCGAGGACGACGCCTCGGGGGAGGTCGTCGGCTTCTCGCTGTGGTTCCTCAACTTCTCCACGTGGCGCGGGGTGCACGGGATCTACCTGGAGGACCTGTACGTACGTCCCGAGGCGCGCGGCGGCGGGCACGGCAAGGCGCTCCTGACCGAGCTCGCGCGGATCTGCGTGGAGCGGGGTTACGAGCGCCTTGAATGGTCCGTGCTCGACTGGAACGAGCCGTCGATCAAGTTCTACCGGTCGCTGGGTGCGCTGCCGCAGGACGAGTGGACCGTGTACCGGCTGACCGACGAGGCGCTGGCCGGGCTCGGGAGGCCCCTCAAGGGATGAGGACCACCTTGCCCGTGGTGCGGCGGTTCTCCAGGTCGGCGTGGGCGGCCGCCGCCCGGGCCAGCGGGTAACGCTGGACCGCCGGGGTGAAGTGGCCCTTCGCCGCCTCGGTGAGCGCCGCGAGCTCCAGGGTGCGCAGGGGGTCTTCGCCGCCCGCCCTCCGCATCATCGCCGGGCCGAGCACGTTCGTCTGCGTGATGCCGCGGGCCGCGAGCTGGTCCTCGGTGAACTCCAGGGGTTCACCGTCGTGCGGGCCCTTGCCCGACCAGCCGAAGACCAGGTGCGTGCCGCCGGGGGCGAGGAGGTCCACGGCGGCGCGGCCCACGTCTCCGCCCACGCCGTCGAAGACGACGGTGGCTCCGGGCACGCCGCCCGTTCCCGTGCCCGTGGTGGTGACGTCCAGCTTCGACAAGTACGCGCGGACCTCGTCCGGCCAGTCCGGGTTCGTCTCGGATCGGTAGTCCACCGCGAGGTCGGCGCCGTTCGCCGCGACCAGGGCCGCCTTCTCCGGGCCGCCGGCCAGGCCGATCACCGTGGCGCCCGCGTGCTTGGCGTACTGGACCAGGAGCGTGCCGATGCCGCCCGCCGCGGCCGGGACGACGGCCACGGACGCGGGCGTCAGGTCGACGAACCCCAGGATTCCCATCGCCGTACGGCCCGTGCCGATCAGGGCGACGGCCTGCGCGTCGTCCAGGCCGTCGGGAATCTCGTGCAGGCGGGACGCCTCCGTGACGACGCGTTCCGCGTAGCCGCCGGGGGCGAAGCCGATGTGGGCGACCACGCGCTTGCCGAGCCGGCTCGCGTCGACTCCCTCGCCCACGGCGTCGACCGTGCCGGACACCTCGCGGCCGGGGATCGTGGGGAGTTCGGGAAGGGCGGGGAGGGGGCCCTTGATGCCTTCGCGGATCGCGGTGTCCAGGAGGTGCACGCCCGCCGCGGTCACCGCGATGCGGACCTGGCCGGGGGCCGGTGCCGGGTCCGGGACCTCCTCGTACGTGAGGTGGTCGGCCGGGCCGAAGGTGTGCAGACGTATGGCGTGCATGGGCTCGCTCCTCGGGCCTCGGGCTGGGCGGGCGGCGCCGGGGCCACCCCGTGGGGGTGGTGCGGCGGCCACTCGGTGCGTGGTGACGTCAGGCTCTTACCTCAAGCGGACTTGAGGTCAAGCCTTGTGGGGGTGAGGGCCAGCGTCACCGCCTCCAGGGCGCTGTTGAAGGACACCTCGGAGAGCAGGCCGGGCGCCGCGACCTGGTCGCCGGCCAGGTAGACGCCGTCGCCGCGGTCGATCGCCGGGCGGTCGCGCCAGGTGGTGCCGGGCAGATCCACCGCGCCGGTACGGCCGTTGGACACGGCGTCGCGGCGCCAGACCAGGCGGTCGCGCCAGCCGGGGAAACCGAGGTCGAGGAGGTGGTCGGCGCGGGCCACGCCGTCCGCCTTGGACTCTTCGGGGGCGAGCGGGATCTGGCCCTGGACGAGTTCCTGGCCCGCGGGGGCGAGGCTGCGGTCCTGGGTGGTGAACCGCTCGATCCAGCCGGTCCGGTCGAGGTCGGAGAGCGCGAAGAGGTCGCCCCTGCGGGAGGTGAGGGCGATGTCCACGAGGGTGGTGCGGGCGCTTTCCCAGCGGAGGGCGTCGTCCTGGAGGAGGTGGCGGGCCGCGGGGAGGGACGTGGCGACGACGACCGGGCCCTTGGCGGCGAACGGGGCGAGGGTGTCGACGCGGGACAGCGTCTCCACGCGTACGCCCAGGTTCCAGGCGAGCGTCGCCATGCGGTCGACGACCGAGCCCCAGCCGCCGCGCGGGTAGTGCGCCTCCGGGGGCAGCTTCGTGGCGCGGCGCAGGCGCTCGTGCGCGAACCGGGCGGAGAGGGAGCCGGGGTCGTGGTGGAAGGTCGCCACGGCGAGGTAGTGCGCGGCGGCGCGGGCGCCTTCCTCGCCGACCTCGCCGGTGGCCCAGGTCATGAAGTCCAGCTCCACGGGCGCCTGTTCGGACTTGCGCCGCAGGAGCTTCACCATCGCCAGGGGTGGGGTGCGGCGGAGCTTGCCCTGGTGGTGGAGGCGCAGGCGGGTGCCTTCGATGGGCGGCAGGGGGGCGAGGGGGCCGATGAGGTCGCGCTGCTTGAGCCAGGCCCAGTGCGGGCCGCCGTTGTAGAGGGCGTGCGGGCCTTCGTTCGTGCGGTACGCGCCTTCGGCGGTGCGGGCTCGGCCGCCGAGGGTGTGGTGGGACTCGTGGAGGGTGACGCGGGCGCCGGATTCCGCGGCGGTGATGGCCGCGGTCAGCCCCGCGAGGCCGCCGCCGATGACGGTGAGGTGGGTGGGCATGGGGTGGGCTCCTGTCGTGTCCGGGTGCGCGGTGCCGGTGAGCGCGCTCATTCGGTACGACGGGTGGGGGTGGCCGGGATGTGACATCGGGGGTGGGGGCGGAGGCGTGGGCGGGTGCGGGGGTGTCGGCTGCGGGGTTGTGGGTGCTGGGGTCGTGGGGCGCGAGGTTGGTGGCTGCTGGGGTGTGGGATGGGGGCACAGAGGTGCCGGTTGCCGGGTGCCGGGCGCCGGGTCGCGAGGTCGGCGGCCGTCGGGGTGTGGCCCGCGGGTCGCGGAGTTGGTGGCTGCCGGGTGGTGGGTCGTGGACTTGGTGGGTGCCGGTCGTGGGGCGCAGAGCCGCCGGGTGGCGGGTGCCGGGTGGTGGGTTGTGGGGCGTCCGTTGGGGCGGGGGTGTTGTCAGTGGGTGGGTGCACGATGGGGGCATGGGACTGAGGGATCGGCAGAAGGACGCGGCAGGGGTGAAGAAGGCCCGGCGGCCCGAGGTGCGGTTGCCCGTGCTGCGGGCGTTCGGGGCCGATGAGGTGGAGGGCGGGGGTGAGTTGGAGCCCGACGGCGACTATGACGGGTTCGCCTTCACCGGCCTCGATCTCGCGGGGCAGGACGGCGGGGGCGCGCTGTTCCTGGACTGTGCGGTCACGGGGTGCGGGGTGACGGAGACCCGGCTCAGCCGGGCACGCTTCGTGGACTCCGTCCTGACGGAGCTGCGGGGCGTCGGCACCGAGCTGGTGGAGGCCTCGCTGCGGGACGTCGAGGTGGTGGACGCGCGGCTCGGGGGCGTCCAGTTGCACGGCAGCGTGCTTGAGCGGGTGGTCGTGCGGGGCGGGAAGATCGACTATCTGAACCTGCGGAAGGCGCGGCTGAAGGACGTCGTCTTCGAGGGCTGCGTGCTGGTGGAGCCGGACTTCGGGCACGCGGTGCTGGAGCGGGTGGAGTTCGTGGGCTGCGTGCTGAAGGGGGCGGACTTCAGCGGGGTCCGCATGAAGGACGTCGACCTGCGGGAGGCGGCGGAGGTGGACATCCTCCGGGGGATCGACTGCCTGGCGGGGTCGGTGATCAGTACGGCACAGCTGATGGACCTGGCGCCGGCGTTCGCGGCGCAGGTAGGAGTGCGGGTGGACTAGCGTCCGGCTTTGGCGGGGGGGGGGTGTGGTCACGCGTGGCTTTGGTGGGGGGTCTGTGGTGACGCGTGGCTTCGGCGGGGGGCCGTTGGTCACGCGTGGCTCTGGCGAGGGGTCTGTGGTCCCCCGCGGCTTTGGCGAGGGGCCCCTGGTTACGTGCGGGGGAAGCGGGATTGGAGGGTCCAGATCGTGGGGTTCTCGGCCAGGTCCTCGTGGAGGTCGATGAGGTCCGCCAGGACGTCGTGGAGGAAGTCCCGCGCCTCGCGCCGCAGCTCGGTGTGGGAGAACGTCAGGGGAGCCTCGTCCTCCCGCATCCAGTCCGCCTCGATGTCCACCCACCCGAACCGGCGGGTGAACAGCATGCGGTCCGTCGACTCCGTGAAGTCGAGCTCGGCGTACTGGGGACGGGACGCCCGGCTGCCCCGGGGATCCTGGTCCACGAGCTCGACGATGTCGCACAGCGCCCACGCGAAGTCGAGGACGGGAACCCATCCCCAGGCTGTGGACAGCTCCCGGTCCGCCTTCGTGTCCGCGAGGTACACGTCCCCGCAGAACAGGTCGTGCCGCAGCGCGTGCACGTCCGCCCGGCGGTAGTCGAACTGCTGGGGGTCGGGAAAGCGGTGGGAGAGGGCGTAGCCGATGTCGAGCACGTCAACGATGGTGTCACGGCTCCGGAGGCCGTACGTCACGGCAGCAGCCGCTGCTCCTTCGCCACCGCCACCGCTCCCGCACGCGTGTCGACCCCGAGCTTGTCGTAGATCCTGCCCAGGTGCGTCTTGACCGTGGCCTCGCTGATGAACAGCGCGCGGGCGATCTCGCGGTTCCCCAGGCCCTGGGAGAGCTGCGCGAGGATGTCGAGCTCGCGGTCGGTGAGGGTGGGCAGCGGCTTGCGCATGCGGGCCATCACGCGGGAGGCGACCGGCGGGGAGAGCGTGGTGCGGCCCTGCGCGGCGGCGTGGATCGCGGCGAAGAGCTCCTCGGGGCGTTCGGCCTTCAGGAGGTAGCCCGTGGCCCCCGCCTCGATGGCGCGGGTGATGTCGGCGTCGGTGTCGTACGTCGTCAGGACCAGGATGTGGGGGACGGGTCCGGCGGCGGACGTGATCTGGCGGGTGGCCTCCACGCCGTCCATGCCCTCGCCCAGTTGCAGGTCCATCAGGACGACGTCCGGCGCCAGCTTCGCGGCCAGCGCGATCGCCTCCTCGCCGGTGCCCGCCTCCCCGACCACCTCGATGTCCGGCGCGCTGCCCAGCAGGGCGAGCAGTCCGGCGCGTACGACGATGTGGTCGTCGCAGACCAGGAGCCGGACCGAGGGGGCGGCCGGGGGAGGAGGGGGAGTGGGGTTCATCGGGGGTCCTCCTGGGGGGAGAGCGGGATCGAGACCGAGAGGACCGCGCCCTCGCCCGGTGCCGACTCGATCGTCAGTGTGCCGCCGAGCTGCCGCACGCGGGCGCGGATCGCGGGCAGCCCGTGCCCCCGCCGGTCGGAGGCGGGCGGCTGGCCGGCGGGGGTGAAGCCGCGGCCGTCGTCCGCGATGTCGAGCACCACCTGGTCGTCCAGATGCGTGAGCGTCAGGGCGGCCGTCGTCGCGTCGGCGTGCTCCGTCACGTTGGCGAGCGCGCCCTGGGCGATGCGCAGGAGCGCGGACTGCGTCCGGTCGGGGAGCGTCGCCGGCACGCCTTCGGCGTGGAAGCGGACCGTGAGGCCCGCGTCCTGCGCGGTGCGCGCGGCCAGCGTCCGCAGCGCCTCGTCGAGGCCGCCGCCGTCGGCCAGGTCGGCCGGTGCGAGGTCGTGCACGAAGCGGCGGGCCTCGGCCAGGCCGTGCTCGGTGATCGACTCGGCGGTACGGACGTGGGCGCGGGCCTTGGCCGGGTCGGTGTCCCAGACGCGGTCGGCGGCCTGGAGCAGCATCTGCTGGCTGGACAGGCCCTGGGCGAGGGTGTCGTGGATCTCCATGGAGATGCGCTGGCGTTCGGCGAGGGTGCCCTCGCGGCGCTCGGTGGCGGCCAGTTCGCGCCGGGTGCGGATGAGGTCGTCGATCAGTTCGCGCTGGCGGCGGGCCTGGCGCTGCATGTAGGCGAAGACCGCGGTCGCGATCGCCGACACGGCGGGCGGCCCGAGGATCAGGTCCGGGTCGTAGCGGCCCGCGAGCCGCAGCTGCGAGGCGATGACGCAGCCGGTCAGGACCACCACCAGGGCCAGGGCCGCGCGCGGCGGCAGCATCCGCAGCCCGGTGAAGAACAGCGGCACCGCGCACCAGCCGAAGCTCGGCGCGAGGACGATCAGGACCAGCCAGACGCCGATCACGAGCGCGAGCCAGGTGAGGCGGCGTGGCGTGGGGCGGACCCCGGCCGCCGGGCCCAGCGCGTACGGCGTGGAGCGCCTGCCGGGGCGGGCGCCGGCCAGATGGGGGAGGGCGTAGAGGACGGCGAGGATCACGGAGAGCGCGATGATCCAGGGGACGCGCGCGCCGCCGGGGTGGCGCAGCAGGAAGCGGGCCAGCGAGGTGGCCAGGAGCAGGTAGAACGTCGCGTGCATGACGGCCGCGAGCCAGCGCGCGTCGGGGTCCGCGGCGTCCCTGCCCGGAACGCCGGACGGCCCCCGGACGGCGTCCGGGCGGGGGCGGGCGGCGCGTCGCGCGGCGGCGGGCTGTGCGGGGGAGCCCTCGTCCTGTCCCACGGCTTCGTTCCTTCCGACGCGCTGAACTGGGCAAACACCCTCATTGTGACCCGGTGGGGCCACGGTGGGGTCAACCGATCGGTTGACCCTGGTGTCGGCCGAGTCGCGCGCGGCTCCCAGCCGGTACGCCGAGGGGTGCGGGCCGGTGGCGACCGGAGGATTGGTCGCAGGGAGAACAACCTCCCCGATCGCCTTCCCCCCCCCGGGACCCCGTCCCGCTTCGCTCAGAGGAGCACCCCGTGCAGAAGCTCTCCCGCCGCACCCGTGTCCTGACCGTCGCCGCCACCGCCGCCGTCCTCGGCGCGGGCACCTTCGGCGCCGTCTCCGCCAGCGCCGAGTCGCCGGCCGCCGCCCCCAAGGCCGCCGTCGCCGCCGACGCGGCCGACAAGAACCTCACGCAGTCGACGCACCTGAACGTCGCCGCCGCGACCAAGGCCGCCCAGGCCACCCTCGACGCCGCGAAGAAGGAGAACCAGCGCGTCTCCGTCGCCGTCGTGGACCGCAACGGCAACACCATCGTCGAGCTGCGCGGCGACGGCGCGGGCCCGCAGTCCCCCGAGTCGGCCGTGAAGAAGGCGTACACCGCCGTCTCCTGGAACGCGCCCACCTCCGAGCTGGTCAAGCGCCTGGAGCAGGCCCCGAACCTGAAGGACATCCCCGGCACCCTGTTCCTCGCGGGCGGCGCGCCGGTCACCGCCAAGGACGCGCCCATCGCGGGCATCGGTGTCGCGGGCGCCCCCAGCGGCGACCTGGACGAGAAGTTCGCCAAGGCGGGCGTCGCGGCGCTCGGCCGCTGAAGCCGCTGAGCTGCGAAGCTTCCGGAACCGGCTGATCTCATGCTGCCGAGGCTGTTCCCGGTCCGTACGACGAGGAGGACGAACATGACGAGGACCGCCGACGATCTGTGGCTGCTCGACGCCGCACGGTCCGGGAACGCCGGTGACGTGAGAGCCGCCCTCGACGCGGGGGCCCGCGTCGAGGCCCGCGACGACGAACTGCGCACCCCGCTGCTGCTCGCCGTCCTGGGCGACCACGTCGAGGCCGCGCGCGCCCTGGTGGCCGCGGGCGCCGACGTCGACGCCCAGGACCACCGCGCCGACAGCCCCTGGCTGGCCACCGGCGTGACCGGCAGCGTCGCCATGCTGCACGTCCTGCTCCCCGCTGGGCCGGACCTGAAGCTGCGCAACCGCTTCGGCGGGATCTCCGTGATCCCCGCGGCGGAGCGCGGACACGTGGCGTACGTACGGGAAGTGCTGCGCGCCACCGACATCGACGTGGACCACGTCAACGACCTCGGCTGGACCGCCCTCCTGGAGGCCGTGATCCTGGGCGACGGCGGTCGCGCGCACCAGGAGATCGTGGAGCTGCTGCTCACCGCGGGCGCCACGCCCGGCCTTGCCGACCGGGACGGCGTGACCCCGCTCGCGCACGCCGAGCGCCGGGGTTTCGCCGAGATCGCCGCGCTGCTGCGGGGTGCCCCGTGAGGGCTCCCCGGGCGGCGGGCGCGATACGGACCTCCCGCGCGGCGCTCGCCGCCGGGAGCGCCCTCCTGGGCGCCGCGGTCCTGGCCGGCTGCGGCACCGGGGGCGGCAGCGGGGACAGCGCCGGGGACGGCGCCGCGGCGAGCGGCCCCAAGCCCTCCCGAGCGACCGCCACGGCCACCCTCCCCGCCCAGGAGCGCACCCCCGAAGGCACCCTCCTGGTCGCCGACTTCGGCTCGGACACCGTCACGTTCGTCGACCCCGAGCGCGGGCCCGTCGAGTCCGTGCAGGTCGGCAAGGCCCCGTACGGCCTGGCCGTGGGCGAGGACGGCCGGGCCTGGGTGGCCACCGCGGACGCCGTGGCCGTCGTGGACACCCGCACCCGCGAGCGCGTCGACCGCATCCCGTACGAGACCGAGAGCGGCCCCGCGACGAGCGGGGAGTACCGCGGCGGCGGCATGGGCATCGCCCTGTCCCCGGACGGCGGGCACGCCTACGTGGGCGTCAACGTCCCGGACGGCAAGGGGACGCTGGAGGTCATCGACACGGGCACGCGCGAGGTCACGGACACCGTTCCGGTGGGCCGGCGCCCCTTCGACGTGGACGTGTCGAAGGACGGGCGCGAGGTGTACGCGACCAACCACGACTCGTTCGACGTGACGGTCGTACGCGCCGACACGCTCAAGCCCCGCCGCATCGAAGTCGCCCCCTACGGCACCGAAGGCGGCCTCGGCTCCTGGCTGAAGCCGCACTACGCCGCCGTACGCCCCTCGGACGGCAAGCTCCTGCTGCCCTTCGAGGGCGAGAAGCTCGTCGTGCTCGACCCGCGCACCGGCGAGTCCGACATCGAGCCGATGACGGCCGACACCCATCAGCACGGGGCGCGGATCACGCGGGACGGCACGCTGTTCGCCGTCGGCACGGGACCGATCGACCCCTCGCAGGACGAGGGGCCCTCGCTGACCGTGCGGACCGAGGACGGCGAGGAGAAGGTCTTTCCCCTGGACGGCCCGCACGAGGACGTCGCCGTCTCCGAGGACGGTGACACCGCCTACGTCACCGGCGGCTTCACCCGCGACGGGTACTGGAACGGCATCACGGTCGTCGACGTCGAGAGCGGCGACACCCGCAGGCTTGCGGCCGGGGAGCGCCCGTTGGGGATCGCCGTCCTGTAGGCGCCACCGAACATATGCCGCATAAGATCACAGGCGTGTACCCACGATCCACGGCGCTGCGCGGCACATCCGCCGCGGCCCTCACCGCCCTCGTCCTCACCGCCTGCGGCGGCTCCGGAGTGCACGGCACGCCCGGAGCCGACGGCGTGCGTGACCCGTACTTCCCGCAGCTGGGCAACGGCGGTTACGACGTCGCGCACTACGACCTGACGCTCGGGTACGACCCCGAAGCCCGGCACCTCACCGGCACGGCCGAGGTCACGGCCCGCGCGACCAAGGACCTCAGCGCCTTCAACCTCGACCTCAAGGGCCTGGACGTGCGGGGCGTGACCGTCGAGGGGAAGGCCGCCTCCTTCCACCGCGACGGGCAGGAGCTGACGGTCCGGCCCGCCGACGACCTCGACGAGGGCGAGACGTTCCGCACGGTCGTCCGCTACTCCGGCAGCCCCGAGACCATCACCGACGCGGACGGCTCCGAGGAGGGGTGGCTACGGACCGAGGAAGGGGCCCTGGCGCTCGGCGAGCCGACCGGCTCGATGGCGTGGTTCCCGTCGAACAACCATCCCTCGGACAAGGCCTCGTACGACATACGCGTCACCGTCCCCAAGGGCCTGAAGGCCATCTCCAACGGCGAGTTGACCCGCGAGTCGACCAAGAACGGCCGCACGACCTTCGCCTGGCACAGCGCGGAACCCATGGCGAGCTATCTCGCCACGGTCGCGATCGGGCCGTACGAGGTGAAGAAGTCCACGACGAAGTCCGGCATCCCGGTGCTCACGGCGGTGGAGCCCTCGGAGGCCAAGGCGAGCGCCAAGGCGCTGAACCGTATCTCCGAGATCATCGAGTGGCAGGAGCTGAACTTCGGCCCCTACCCCTTCTCGTCGACCGGGGCGATCGTCGGCGCCGAGGGCGACGCGGGGTACGCCCTGGAGACCCAGACGCGCCCCACCTATCCCGGCGCGCCCGGCACCGGACTCGTCGTCCACGAGCTGGCCCACCAGTGGTTCGGCAACTCCGTGACGCCCAAGTCCTGGCGCGACATGTGGCTGAACGAAGGCTTCGCGACGTACGCCGAGTGGCTCTGGGAGGAGGACCACGGCGGCGACAGCGCGCAGGAGATCTTCGACCAGATCTACGCGGACGACTACTACGAGGACGACGAGGACAACGAGGCGATCTGGGCCTTCCCGCCCGCGAAGCCGCCGTCCGCCGCGACCATCTCCGACAGCCCGGTGTACGAGCGGGGCGGCATGGTGATCCACAAGATCCGCCGGGCGGTGGGCGACGACACCTTCTACGACATCGTGCAGGGCTGGACGAAGACCCACCGCCACGGCAACGCGGACACCGAGGACTTCACGCGGTACGTGGAGCGGCACGCGGGCAGCGAGAAGGCGCGCGAGAAGGTCCGCGCCATCTGGGGCCCCTGGCTGTACGGGGACGGGAAGCCGAAGCGGCCGTAGGCCGGAAGCCGAGGCGTCCGCGGGGTCTCGGCCCGCTCTCCCGGCGGTCAGGAGAGCGGTTTGCGCAGGACCGTGCAGGGGCGGTTCGCCGCGCGGTCCTCGCGGTGGCCGATGATCTCGTAGCCGAGTGCCTGCCAGAAGGCGAGGCCGCCGGCGTTGCCGTCGAGCACCGCCAGTCGCAGGGCCGTGCGCCCGGCCGCCCGGAAGCGTTCCTCGACGCGGGTCGCGAACGCGCGGCCGTGGCCGGAGCGCTGCTGCCCGGCGTCCACCATGAGCAGGCCGATCCACGGGTCGGGGTCGGCGGGGTCGGGGTGGTGGTCCAGCGTGACGGCGATCCCGACGACCCGGCCCGCGGACCGCGCGACGAGCACCTCGGACCCGGGCACCGCCAGTTCGTCCGCGAGCGCGGCGGCGACCTGCTCGGGGCGGATGTCGTCCGGGTCCGGGAAGTCCCCGGACAGGGCGTGGAAGGCGTGGTTCGACGCGTACAGGGCGGTGAGCTCGGTGAGCAGCTCGCCGGGGAGTGCGCCGCTTTCCGCGGGGACGAGCGGTTCGAGGATCATGCGGCGCAGGGTAGCCCCGCACTCGGTTAGCCGCCCGTCCGCAGGGACTCGAAGGCGCGGGTCTGTCGCACGATCGTGTTCGCGCTGCCGTACGGGAGCGGGCCCCGGCTGCCGCCGTCGCGCGGGAGCGACGACCCCGCGGGAGCCGGGGTGCCTCGAACGCCGCGAGGGCCCCCGGCGCAGCTTGCGCCCGGGGCCCTCGCGAACCGGCCCATGAACCGGCCGGTGAACCTCAGACGTTGACGCCGAAGTCCTGGGCGATGCCGACGAGGCCCGAGGCGTAGCCCTGGCCGACCGCGCGGAACTTCCACTCCGCGCCGCTGCGGTACAGCTCGCCGAAGACCATGGCGGTCTCGGTGGCGGCGTCCTCGCTCAGGTCATAGCGGGCGATCTCCGTGCCGCCGGCCTGGTTGAGGATGCGGATGAAGGCGTTCCGCACCTGGCCGAAGTTCTGCGAGCGGTTCTCGGCGTCGTAGATCGAGACCGGGAAGACGATCTTGTCGATGTCGGCCGGGAGGCCTGCCAGGTTGACGTTGATCTGCTCGTCGTCGCCCTCGCCCTCACCCGTGACGTTGTCGCCGGTGTGCACGATGGTCTGGTCCGGCGTCGCCTTGTTGTTGAAGAAGACGAAGTGCTGGTCCGAGAAGACCTTGCCCTGCGGGTTCACCGCGATGGCCGAGGCGTCCAGGTCGAAGTCGGTGCCAGTGGTGGTGCGGACGTCCCAGCCGAGGCCCACGGTGACGGCGGTCAGGCCCGGAGCCTCCTTGGTGAGCGAGACGTTGCCACCCTTGGACAGGCTTACTGCCATTGTTGGGAGTCCCTTCCCTCGTTGCGTACGAACGGGCTTCGTTCTGGGGACGAAGCTACCGTCACCCCTATGAACGTCGACCGGGGTCCCAGAGGTTCCAGCTCCTTTTACTTTCTTTACTCACCTCTGGCGCCCCACGCGTCGCAAGCGGGGCGCGCCGTAAATACGGGTGACGTGGACCGGACAGACGCGGGACGATAGGACCCATGTCCGGTCCCTATGTCATCCGCGGCTCCGTCTGTCTTCCCGAGGCGGAGCTCATGTGGCGCTTCTCCAGGTCCTCCGGGCCGGGCGGTCAGCACGTCAACACCAGCGATTCGCAGGTGGAGCTGAGATTCGACCTGGCCCACACCGAAGCGCTGCCTCCGGTGTGGAAGGAGCGCGCCCTGGAGCGGCTCGCGAGCAGGCTCGTCGGCGGTGTCGTCAGCGTGCGGGCCTCCGAGCACCGCTCCCAGTGGCGCAACCGCGAGATGGCGGCCACCCGCCTCGCCGCACTGCTCGCCGAGGCCACCGCGCCGCCGCCGCGCCCCCGCCGCGCCACGAAGATCCCCCGGGGGATCAACGAACGGCGGCTGCGCGAGAAGAAGCAGCGCAGCCAGACCAAGCGCGGACGCGCGGGAGAGGGCTGGGGCTGAGCTCCCCGGGGCGGCCTCCGCACCCTTCCCGGGCAAAGGTGCGGCAGCAAATGTCGTTCAACCTAAAACCATCGGCCGGGCCCGGGCCCTGGACCGGCCCCTCAGCCGAGCTGTCGGTACTTCCCCTTGAAATACACCAGCGGGCCCCCCTCGGCGCTCGGCAGGGCAGCCGAAAGTACACGCCCGATGACGAGGGTGTGATCACCCGCTGTCACCGTCTGTTCGGTCCGGCACTCCAGCGTCGCGAGCGCGCCGCCGATCAGCGGCGACCCCGACGTCTCGCCCCGGGTGTAGGGCAGGTCCTCGAAGAGCAGCCGGTCGCTGATCCGGCCCTTCATCGCGAACCGGCCCGCGATGTGGCGCTGGCTCTCGGAGAGCACCGAGACGCCCCACAGCGGCTGCTCGGCGAGCAGGTCGTCCATCCGGGACCCCTCACGCAGGCTGACCAGCACCAGCGGCGGATCGAGGGACACGGAAAGGAAGGCCGTCGCGGTCATGCCGACGTCCTCGCCGACCGGCGCCTGCGGGTCGTCCGCGTCCAGCGACGGCTCGCACGCGGTCACCAGGACCACGCCTGCGGCCAGCCGGGACATGGCGGCGCGGAACTCTTCGTTGCTCACCCCCACAGGATGCCCGTCCGGGGACGGGGCACGGGGGGCGGGCGGGGCGGGAGGAGTCGCGGAAGCGCTCCCCGGGGATGTCTTCAGTACGGGAACCACGGGAGTGACGCTAGCCCCGCGCTCCCCGCCGCCACATCGGGCCCAGGGCCGAGACCGGGCCTAGGACCGATGGCCGATGCGGGCCGCGAAGCCCCCGCACGGCGCCTCACGAGGGGTGTTGAATGCGAGTGGACTGGACCAACGAAGGCTTCCCATCTGTGACTTGAGTCACAGGACCCATATTTTGTTGACCCTGTGTACCGAGCGGGCTGCTCGCTGTGATTCAGTGACGGTGGCAATCAGACACTGAGAGAACTCAGGTACTGAGAGAACACTAAGGGCGCTGCGAATCCTGGAGTTGCTGTCGAGGTCTCGGGGAGAGCGAGCAATGGAGACCGAGTCGGAGCCGTACGTCCGTCTTGCGACCCTGCGGCAGCTGCATCAGGTGGTGGCGGATCTCAACACGGCCCGGAGCCTGGCGGACACGCTGCAGACCGTCGCCGACGGCGTGGTCAACGGCCTTGGCTATGAACTGGCGTGCGTGAACCTCGTGCGCCCTGACGGCGACCTCGTGGTCGCCGCTTTCGCGGGCAACACCGCCGCCGAGGCCCTCATCACCGGCCGCGTCGGCTCCCGCGAGGCCTGGGAGAAGCGTCTCTCCATGGGCGAGGCCTGGGGCGCCCTGCGCTTCATCTCGTACACCGAGGGCTGGGTCCTCGACGAGGACGACGTCCCCCAGTGGTACACCGACGGCCCCGAGCCCCGCTTCGAGGACGAGTGGCACCCGGCCGACCGCCTCTTCGCCCCGATGTACGCCACGGGCGCGGCCGGCGGCGAACTGCTCGGCGTGATCTCCGTGGACCGTCCGCGCAACGGCCGCAGGCCCGGCGCCTGGGGCCGCGAGGCCCTCCAGATGTACGCCTTCCAGGCCGCCATCGCGATCAGCAACGCCCGGCTCCGCGCCAACATGCAGCGCGCCCTGGTCCGCCTGGAGCGCGAGCAGCAGGCGCTGCGGGCCAGCGAGGAGTCCTTCCGCCAGGCCTTCGAGTACGCGCCCTCCGGCATGGCCATCGCCGAGATGGGCGGCGACCAGCACGGGCGGATCCTGCGGACCAACGACGCGCTGTGCCGCCTGCTTGGCCGCCCCGCCTCCGCGATGCGCCGCTATTCGTTCTCCGACCTGGTCCACCCCGAGGACATCGGCACCCTCCTGCGGACCTCCGCCGAGGGCGGCCGGGCCGAGCTGCGCCTCGCGCGCCGCGACGGGACGTACGTCTGGGTGTCCCTGCGCAACTCCGTCGTCGCGGACGCCGCCGACGGGCCGCGCTTCCTGCTCACCCACGTCGAGGACATAGAGGAGCGCAAGCGCCGCGAGCTCCAGCTCGCCCACCGCGCCTCGCACGACTCGCTCACCGGTCTGCCGAACTCCGCCGAACTGCGCTCGCGCCTCAGCGCCCGGCTCTGTCGCAGGCCGCACGCGGGTCAGCCGAGCGCCGTGGACTCGCTGGACGCGGCGTACGACGGCGTGTACGACGCGGACGGCCAGCACAGCTTCGACTACGGCTCGAACAACGCCCACGCCCTCCAGCAGGGCGGCGACGGCTTCGACCACCACGTGCACACGATCGCGCCGCCCGAGGGGCACGGGGACACGGACGACGGCACCAAGGGCCTGGCCGTGCTCTTCTGCGACCTCGACGGCTTCAAGTCGATCAACGACCGCTTCGGGCACCACACGGGTGACGCGGTGCTCATCGAGGTCGCCAGGCGGCTGACCAGCGGGGTCCGCGACGGGGACACGGTCGCCCGGCTCGGCGGCGACGAATTCGTCGTCCTGGCCGACGGCCTCGGCCGCGCGGACGCGCAGGACCTCGCGGTCCGGCTGCGGAACGCGATCATCCCGCCGATCCGGGTGGACGGCAGGGCGGTCCGGGTCGGTGCCAGTTTCGGCATCGGCTGGGCCCACTGCGGGATGTCGGCTGACGAGGTGTTGCACTCCGCTGACCAGCGGATGTACGTGGAGAAACGGTCCCGTGCCAAGCAGCACAGGCGGGCCGGATGAGGTCAACGCCACCCCGTGGGATCACTCGGAGCGGGTAGGCTCCCCCGGTCAGCGACATGAGGGAGTGACCTGGGAATGACGCCCGGCAACAACGGCGAGCACACGCCGAACCCGCCAGAGGGCGACGACGATCCGTTCGGCTATCTGTACGAAGACGGACAGGCGGCCGGCGCCACCCCGCCCAGCGGCGGGGGCGGCTACGGATATCCCGGTCCGCGGTCCTCGTACAACCACGTGCGCGCGGTCGGCGACCGCCGTCCGAACACGTACGGCACGCAGGCCGCGCCGGCGTACGGCCAGCAGGTGCCGCCGCAGCAGCAGGCCTACGGCCAGCCGAACGCGCACTACGCCGCACCGGAGACGCAGCCCGGCGGAGCCCCGGCGACCCCGCAGTACACCCCGGCGTCCAGAGGCTCCGGCGGCCGTGGCGGCGGCCCCAACACCAAGGGCCTCCTGATCGCCGCGATCGCGGTGGTCGCGGTGGTCGCCATCGGCATCACCGCCGCGATGCTGTCCGGCGGCGGCGACGACGAGGGCGACGGCAACGACGCGGGCACCAAGCCGACGCAGGCCCAGACGGTCAAGCCCAGCGAGAAGCCGACGAAGGACCCCGAGAAGGACCCGGTCGACCTCCCCAAGACGGACGCCAAGGCCCTCAAGCTGGAGGGCGGCACGACCACGGCCTCGGACATAGCGGGCGCCGAGGCCGAGGGCGGTGTCTACGTGGGCGGGTTCGACAAGGTCGGCGCCCAGGTGACGTGGACCGTCAACGGCATCCCCGAGTCCGGCGCTTACAGCCTGCGGGTGAACTACGGCGTTCCCGGCAAGGACTCGAACGCCACCATCCTCGTCAACGGCAAGAAGCAGACCCGGCCCCTGAACATGAAGAACTTCTCCCACGCCGAGGAAGGCAACTGGGAGAAGGGCTGGACCAACACCTGGGCGGTGGTCCAGCTCACCAAGGGCACCAACTCGATCACGCTCACGTGCGCCCAGAGCGACCTGTGCGGGACGACCGGGGCCAACATCGACCAGATGTGGCTCGTCGAGGGCAGCAACGGCTGACCTGCCCCCGCCCGTCCCCTGGGGCTGCTCCAGGATTACTTCAGCAGCCCCAGGAACTCCGCCACCGTCCCGGTCATCGCCTCGCGAGCCGGGGCGAGGTATTTCCGGGGGTCCACGCCCGTCCCGTGGGCGGTGAGGTACGCGCGGACCGCGCCCGTGAAGGCCGTGTTCAGGGCCGTGCCCACGTTGATCTTGACCATGCCGGACGCGACCGCCGCCCGGATCTCCTCGTCCGGTACGCCACTTGAGCCGTGCAGCACCAGGGGCACGGGGACGGCCGCCGTGAGGGCGGCTATCAACTCATGGTCCAGGGACGCCGTGCGGGACGTCATCGCGTGGGAGGAGCCGACCGCCACCGCGAGGGCGTCCACGCCCGTGTCCGCGACGTAGGACGCGGCCTCCGCGGGATCCGTCCGCACGCCCGGCGCGTGGGCGTCCAGGGGGGCCTCGCCCTCCTTGCCGCCCACCTTGCCGAGCTCCGCCTCGATCCAGATGCCGCGCTCGTGGCCCCAGCGCACCGCTTCCGCCGTCGCCGCGACGTTCTCGGCGTACGCCATCTTCGACGCGTCGAACATCACCGAGCTGAAGCCCTCGGGGTGCGCGGCCCGCAGGAGTTCGGGGTCCATGACGTGGTCCAGGTGCAGGGACAGCGGCGCCGAGGAGGCGCGGGCCACCGCCGCCGCGGCGGCCGCGACGGCGGACAGGCGGCCGCCGTGGAACTTCACGGCGTTCTCGGAGATCTGGAGGATCGCGGGGGAGCCCGCCTGCTCGGCGCCCGCGGCGATCGCCTCCGCGTGCTCCAGCGTGATCACGTTGAACGCGGCGACCCCGCGCCCCGCCGCGCGCGCGTCGGATACCAGGTCACCGGTGGATACGAGTGGCACGATGAATGTCCCCAATTCCTGGGCCGGTCCGGCCCGTTGTGCGTCGCCCACGCGGTGACGCGTGTCCTCACGCCGCGGTGGCCTCCCCGGTCACCGCGACCCGCGCGAGCAGGTCTTCGTACGTCGCGGGCACGAACTCGCCCGCCACCGGCGCCTCCACGGTCGCCGCGGAGAGCGCCACGGCCCGGGCCAGGCGCTGGGGCCAGGACAGTTCCTCCACCAGGCCGGAGAGCAGGCCCGCCACCGCCGAGTCACCGGCGCCGGTGGGGTTGCCGCGCACGCGGGTGGGCGGGGCGGCCCGCCAGGTGCCCTCGGGAGTGACGGCGCGCAGGCCCTCGGCGCCCAGCGATGCCACCACCGCGTGCGCGCCCCTGCGGCGGGCGTCACGGGTCGCCTGGGCGGGTTCGTGGGAGCCGGTCAGCTCGGCCAGTTCGTCGGCGTTCGGCTTGACGATGTCGGGGCGGGCGGCGACGCCGCGGCGCAGCGCCTCGCCGCTGGTGTCGAGGAGCACCGGGACCTTGGCGGCCCGCGCGGCCCGGACGAGCGTCGCGTACGCGCCGACCGGGACGCCCGGCGGCAGGCTGCCGCAGAGCGCGACGGCCGCGGCGCCCGAGCGCAGCAACTCCTCGTACGACTCGCGGAAGGCGGTCCATTCGGCGGGGGTGACCGTGGGGCCCGGCTCGTTCAGCTGGGTGGTGTCGCCGGTCGCCGCGTCGACGACGGCGAGCGTGCGGCGGGTCGCGCCCCCGACCGGCACGAGCGCGTCCGTGACGCGGGGCTCGCGGGCGAGGTGCTCGTGCAGGACGCGGCCCGTGTCGCCGCCCGCGAAGCCGGCCGCCGTCACGTCGTGGCCGAGGGCCGCGAGGACGCGGGCGACGTTCAGGCCCTTGCCGCCGGGCCGCTCCACGACCTCGGTGACGCGGTGCGAGGCGTGCGGGACGAGGGCGGGCACGCGGTAGGTGATGTCCAGGGCGGTGTTCAGGGTCACCGTGAGAATCACGTGCCATTCACCCCCGAGATCACTGGAGAACGCGCTTGCTGCCGGTCTCTTTCGGGGCTGATCATGCCAAAGAGAAGGCGGTTGGCCCAGGGGTCAGGGCCAACCGCGTCCTGTTCGTCACTCGTTCAACGGAGGGGGAAATCACCCCAGTTGTGACTATTGCGGGGCAACCACCCAGTCACCCTTGCGCATGACGCCCACCAGGGCGAACTCCGCGTCCAGGATCACCAGGTCGGCGTCCTTGCCGGGCTCCAGGGAGCCCACCGTGTCGTACATCCCGAGCAGCTTGGCCGGGTTGGCGGAGATGGCCCGCACGACGTCGTCGACGGAGAGCCCGTCGACGGTCACCGAGCGCTTGAACGCGCGGTCCAGGGTGAGGGTGGAGCCCGCGATCGAGCCGCCCTCGACGAGGCGCGCGACGCTGTCCTTCACCTCGACCTCCAGCGGGCCGAGCATGTACCGGCCGTCGCCGAAGCCCGCCGCGTCCATCGCGTCCGTGATGAGCGCGGTGCGGGCGGCGCCCGCGTGGTGGAAGGCCAGCTCGAACGAGGCGGGGTGCAGATGCGTCCCGTCGTTGATCAGCTCGACCGTGACCCGCTCGTCCTCCAGGAGCGCGGCGATGGGGCCCGGCGTGCGGTGGCCGAGGCCCGGCATCGCGTTGTACAGGTGCGTCGCCACGGTGGCGCCCGCGTCGATGGCCTCCACCGTCTGCTCGTACGTCGCGTCCGTGTGCCCGATGGCCGCGATCACGCCGTGCTCGGCCAGGAGCCGTACGGAGTCGATGCCGCCCGGCAGCTCGGTGGCGAGCGTGAGCATCTTGGCCCGGCCGCGGGCCGCGTCGATCAGCTTGCGGACCTCGGCGGGGTCCGGGTCGCGCAGGAGGACCTCGCTGTGCGCGCCCTTGCGGCACGGCGAGATGAAGGGGCCCTCGAAGTGGACGCCGGCGATGTCGCCCTGCTCGGCCAGCTCGCTGAGCATGCCCGCCCGCTGGGCCAGAAAGTCCATCTCGCCGGTGACGGTGGAGGCGACGACGGTGGTGGTGCCGTGCAGGCGGTGCGTGTGGACGCCCTTGAGCACGTCCTCGACCGTCCCGGAGGTGAAGGAGGCGCCGCCGCCGCCGTGGTTGTGGAGGTCGACGAAGCCGGGGACGACCCAGTGGTCGGAGCCGAGCTGGACGACTTCGGCATCCGCGGGAGCTCCCCCAGGCTCTCGGCCGCGCTCGAGCAGGGAGGTACCCCCATCCGCGATGCGCGTGCCGTCGACGATCACGCGGCCGTTGGAAAGGGTCCCGGTGGGCAGGACCACCTGAGCACCGGCGAGGACCTTGCTAGTGGCCATCAGGCGGTTACCTCCGTGGAATGGGTGGGGTCGGGGTCGGTTCCTTCGAGCAGATCCCAGGCGAGCAGGCCCGCGCCCAGGCACCCCGCGGTGTCCCCGAGGGCGGCGGGGACGAGGAGCGGCTGGGTCTGGAACGTGACGATGCGTTCCGTCATGGCCGCCCGCAGGGGTGTGAACAAGGTTTCCCCGGCCTCGGCGAGACCGCCACCGATGATCAGGGTGTGCGGGTCCAGGAGGGTGAGGGCGGTGATGAGGCCGTCGGCGAGGGCGTCGACGGCGTCCTGCCACACCTGTACGGCCCGTGGGTCGCCGGACTCCACGGCCTTGGCGCAGTCCGCGGCGTCCGCCTCCGGGTCGCCGCTGGCCGCCGCCCAGGCCTCGCTGACCGCCGAGGCGGAGGCGAGGCGCTCCAGGCAGCCGCGCTGGCCGCAGCCGCAGGGCGGGCCGCCGGGGCGCACGATGATGTGGCCGATCTCGCCCGCGGAGCCGTGGGCGCCGGGTTCGATGCCGCCGCCGATGCCGATGGCGCCGGCGATGCCGGTGCCCAGGGGCACGAAGAGGAACCGGTCGGCGCCCTTGCCCGCGCCGATCCTGCCCTCGGCGAGGCCGCCGGTGCGGACGTCGTGGCCGAGGGCCACGGGGATGCCTTCGAGCCTTCGGCTCAGGAGGTCGCGCATGGGGACGTCGCGCCAGCCGAGGTTGGCGGCGTAGACGGCGATGCCGTGCTCGGTGTCGACGATCCCGGGGATCGCCACGCCGGCCGCGGCGGCGGGTTCGCCGAACTCGGCGATTCCGTGGGCGCGGAGGTCGGCGGCGAAGCCGAGGATGGACTCGACCACGGCGTCGGCCCCGCGTTCCCTGCCGGTGGCCCGCCGGGCCTCGTGCAGGAGCGTGCCGTCCGCCCCGACCAGGGCGGCCTTCATTCCGGTGCCGCCCACATCGAGGGCGATGACGTGTCTCACGCAGGACAGTCTCGCGCGTCGCCCGCGAGAGGTCTAGTCCACTCCGGTCAATCGTCGTGCTCCGCCGGTGGGCGGGTGACCCTAAACCGCCGCTTCGCGGCGGATGTCTCCCGCCCACCAGGCGTCCCGGAAGGCCCGGATCAGCTCAGGATCACGCTGCGGGTCAGGTTGCGGGGGGTGTCCGGGTTCAGGCCTCGGGACTCGGCCAGGGCCACCGCCAGGCGCTGGGCGCGGATCAGGTCCGCCAGGGGGTCCGCCGCCTCGTGGGCGATCAGCTCGCCGCCCACCCGGGCCACGTCTCCCGCAAGGCCCTCGGGCAGGACGCCGAACATCCACGCCACCCGGCCGGGGCCGGTGATCGCGATGGGCCCGTGGCGGTACTCCATCGCGGGGTACGACTCCGTCCAGGCGCCCGCCGCCTCCCGCATCTTCAGGGCGGCCTCCAGCGCCAGGCCGTACGTCCAGCCGCGGCCCAGGAACGTCCACTGCTCGGCCTCCACCGCCGTCGCCGGCAGCGGCTCGGTCACCGCGAGCTCCGCGTCGGCCGCCGCCTCGGCGACCGACTTCACGCCGGGGACGTCCCCGAGCCCGGCCCGCAGGAAGGCGAGCGCGGTCGTGGCGAAGCGGGTCTGGACGACCGACTTCTCGTCCGCCCAGTCCAGGACCGCCACCGCGTCGGCCGCGTCCATGATCGGCGTGTTCGGGTCGGCGGTGATCGCCGTGGTCGGCACCACGCCCTTCAGCTCGCCCAGGAGCTCCAGGACCTCCGTGGTCGTCCCGGACCGGGTGATGGCGACCACGCGGTCGTACCGGCGGCCCGCGGGGAACTCCGAGGACGCGAACGCGTCCGTCTCGCCCTGCCCCGCGGCCTCCCGCAGCGCCGCGTACGCGATGGCCATGAACCACGACGTCCCGCACCCGGTGACGGCCACCCGCTCGCCCGGCTCCGGCAGTCCGTCGAAGGCGGCGGCGGCTTCGGCCGCCCGGTGCCAGCAGGCGGGCTGGGTTGCGATCTCTGCTGCGGTGAGCGACATGCGTCAAGGCTCCTTGCCGGTGGGACGTCAGTGGTACGCCGTTGCACAAGCGATACTGAGGTGGTGTAGACCTCGTGTCCATACGCGAGGGAAAATCGCAGTTCACGAAGATCATCGAGGGTGGGAACAGCTGTGCAGCGGCGCGCGACAGGACTGACCGCGGCGATAGCCGCACTGGGCATGGCAGCGGTGCTCGCCGGTTGCGGCGGTCCCGGCGACTCCGGCGACGTCACCCTCAAGCTGGTGGCGGCCGACTACGGCGACTCCAAGGACAACAGCTCCCAGAAGTACTGGGACAAGCTGGCCAGGAAGTTCGAGGCCGAGAACCCCGGCATCAAGATCGACGTCAGCGTCTACTCCTGGACCGACGTGGACCGCAAGGTCAAGGAAATGGTCAAGGCGGGCGACGCCCCGGACCTGGCGCAGATCGGCGCGTACGCCGACTACGCCGCCGCGGACAAGCTGTACCGCACCGAGGACCTGGTCTCGATCTCCACCCAGGCCGACTTCATGGCCCCCCTCTCCGAGGCGGGCGAGGTCAAGCGCGTCCAGTACGGCATGCCGTTCGCCTCCTCCACGCGCCTGCTCTTCTACAACCAGAAGATCTTCAAGGACGCCGGCCTCACCCCGCCGCAGAGCTGGACCGACCTCGCGGCCGCCGCCAAGACGCTCAAGGCGCGCGGCGTGAAGATCCCCTACGCCCTGCCGCTCGGCAAGGAAGAGGCGCAGGCCGAGACGATGCAGTGGCTGCTCAGCGGGGGCGGCGGCTACACCGACAACGTCGGCACGTACGACATCGACTCCACGCAGAACGTGAAGACCTTCACCTGGCTGAAGGACGAGCTGGTCGGCAAGGGGCTGACGGGCCCCACGCCGCCCGCCAAGCTCGACCGCGCCGAGGCCTTCGCCGCCTTCACGCGCGGCGACGTGGGCATGCTCAACGGCCACCCCACGCTGATGCAGATGGCGGCGAAGAAGGGCGTGAAGTACGGCATGGTGCCGATGCCCGGGGTGAACGGCCACACCCAGGCCACGATGGGTGTCGCCGACTGGATGATGGCCTTCAAGCAGCGCGGGAACCGCGAGGAGATCGGCAAGTTCCTCGACTTCACCTACAGCACCGAGAACGTCCTGGACTTCTCGCGCGAGTACGACCTGCTGCCGGTGACGAACTCCGCCGCCGAGCAGATGACCGACAACAAGGGCGACAAGGCGCTCGCCGAGTTCCTGGAAGAGCTGCCCACCTCGCAGCTGTACCCCGTCGGCAAGACGTCCTGGGCGCAGGTCTCGGTCCAGGTGAAGAAGTACATCGGCAAGGCCGTGGACACGAACGGCAATCCGGCGTCGATCCTCACCCAGATCCAGACCAAGGCGGCCACCGAGGAGAACTCGGAATAGCGTGGCCGGCATGACCGATGCACCGGACGACGACGCGAGGGACGACGGGCCGAGGGGCGGCGACCTGTTCCCCGACACCGGCCTGTCCGAGCGCGACCGCGCGATCCTCGCCCTGGAGCGCCGGGACTGGGTCACGGGACCCGGCGCCAAGGAGCGGGCCGTGCGCGAGCAGCTGGGCCTGGTGCCGGTGCGCTACTACCAGCTCCTGAACGCTTTGCTCGACGATCCCCGCGCCCTCGCGCACGATCCGGTCACCGTCAACCGGCTCCGGCGGGTCAGGGAGTCCCGGCGCGGCGAGCGTTGAGCGTAGGGTCGGGCCCATGGGTGACCTTGAGTACTCTCCCGAGCTGCCCGAGCCCGTGACCCCCGCGGGGCGCGAGGGGCTCGCCGCGCTCCTGGCACGGCCCGAGAAGGCCGTGATCGCGCTCGACTTCGACGGCACGCTCGCCCCGATCGTGCCCGACCCCGAGCAGGCCCGCGCCCACCCCGGCGCCGTCCCCGCGCTCGCCGCGCTCGCGCCGAAGGTGTGCTCCGTCGCGGTCGTCACCGGCCGCCCGGCGGGCGTCGCGGTGCGCTACGGCGGCCTCGCGGGCGTCCCCGGCCTCGAACACCTCGTGGTGCTCGGGCACTACGGCGCCGAGCGCTGGGACGCCGTCTCCTCCACCGTGCACGCGGCCGAGCCGCACCCGGGGGTGGCGTCCGTGCGCGCGGAGCTGCCGGGCTTCCTGGACACGATCGGCGCCTGGCGCGGCACGTGGACAGAGGAGAAGGGCCGCGCGGTCGCGGTCCACACCCGCCGTGCCGCCGACCCGCAGGCCGCCTTCGACGCGCTGCGCGAACCCCTCGCCGAGCTGGCGTCCCGCCACGGCCTGATCGTCGAACCGGGCCGCCTGGTCCTGGAGTTGCGCCCGCCGGGCATGGACAAGGGCGTGGCCCTGGCCGACTACGTGCGCGAGGTGGGCGCCGAGACCGTCCTGTACGCGGGCGACGACCTGGGCGACCTGCCCGCCTTCGCGGCCGTGGAGAAACTCCGCTCGGACCAGGTCCGGGGCCTGCTCGTGTGCAGCGGCAGCGCGGAGGTCAATGAACTGGCCGAGCGGGCCGACCTGGTGGTGGACGGCCCGCAGGGCGTGGTGGAACTACTGGGCGCCGTGGCGGCTCAACTCCGCTGACCGCCGCCCGCGGTGCCCAGCGCGTGCAGCTGGGAGAGGAACCACTGGGCGGGGGGCAGGGCCGTGGCCGCCGCCGCCAGGCGCTTGGTCCGTTCCGAGCGCTCGCCCGGCGGCATCGTCAGGGCCGTGTGCAGGGCCTGCGCGGTGGCCGTCACGTCGTACGGGTTCACCACCACCGCGTCCTCGCCCAGCTCCTCGTACGCCCCCGCCTCCCGGGACAGGACCAGCGCGCAGCCCTCGTCCGAGACCACCGGGACCTCCTTGGCGACCAGGTTCATGCCGTCCCGGATGGGGTTCACCAGGGCCACGTCCGCCAGGCGGTACGCGGCGAGGGAGCGCGCGAAGTCGTCCTTCACGTGGAGCACGACCGGGGTCCAGCCCTCCGTGCCGAAGCGGGAGTTGATCTCGTCGGCGACCCGCTGCACCTCGGCCGTGTAGTCGCGGTACACCGCGAGGTCCTGCCGGGAGGGGTAGGCGAAGGCGACGTGCACCACGCGCTCGCGCCACTCGGGGCGGGTCTCCAGGAGTTCGCGGTAGGCGAGGAGCCCCCGGACGATGTTCTTCGACAGCTCCGTGCGGTCCACGCGGACGATCACCTTGCGGTCGCCGGAGCCGCCGATCTGCTCCCGCAGCGCGACCAGGCGCTCCTCCACGTCGTCCTGCCGCGAGCGATCCCGCAGGAAGTCCGCGTCCGCCCCGAGGCCGTGCACCCCGATGCGCGTACCGGACGTACCGCCCAGGACGGCCACGCAGCACTCCGTGAACGCGTCCGCCCAGCGTCCCGTCAGGAACGCCGCCCGGTCCGCGCCGAGGATGCCGCGCAGGAGCTGCTCCGCCACGTCGTCCGGCAGCATCCGGAAGTAGTCCACCGGGGCCCACGGCGTGTGCGAGAAGTGGCCGATGCGCAGGTCGGGGCGGAGCTCGCGCAGCATGCCCGGCACCAGCGCCAGGTGGTAGTCCTGCACCAGGACCGCCGCGTCCGCGCCCGCGCTCTCCGCGAGCGCCTCGGCGAAGGCCCGGTTGTAGGTCTCGTACGACGCCCACTGCGCCCGGAACTCCGGGCCGAAGGCCGGTTCCAGCGGGGTCTGGTACAGCATGTGGTGGACGAACCACAGGACCGAGTTCGCGATGCCGTTGTACGCCTCGGCGTGCACGCCCTCGTGCGAACCCGCGTCGATGTCCAGCATCCGCACGCCCGGCTCGCCGACCCCGCGCCGCACGGCCTCGCGGTCGCCCTCGCCCAGCGCCGCGCACACCCACAGGGCCCGCTCGCCCCCCTCGGACCCGCCGATCGCGCTGAGCCCGGAGACAAGCCCGCCCCCGCCGCGCTTGGCCGTCAGTTCACCGCTGTCCTCAAGGGTGTAGGTGACGGGGCCGCGGTTGGACGCGACGAGGATCTGGGCGGAGGAGTGCTCGGAGACCATGTGGCGAAACCTAGCCCCTGAGGGCGGTACTCAAACGTACGGCCGGACCCCGGCGGGCCCGGCCGTACGCGTTCGGTCACCGGCCGCGGACCACCGGTGACCTGTCGATCGTCAGCGGCCTAGTCGCGCCTGCTCCGCGCCGCCGCCACCGCCAGGACGCCCAGGGCGCACAGGGAGATCGCCAGACCGGCGTACAGCATGGTGTCCGAGTCGCTTCCCGTGTCGGCCAGTTGCCCCGGCGTGCCGTCGCGGCTCACGGGCGCGGCCTGCTGGTCCTGCGGGGCGGGCCGTGCCTGCACCCGCCGGGCCAGGATCGCCGAGGTGCACGGGTCGTCGCCGCCCCGCACGGCCCGGGGGCAGTTGCTGCCGGGCATCGTCACGGTGATCACCCGGACCGTGCCGGCCTTGCAGGACAGCTTGAGCCGCTGGGTGACGGTGACCTTGCCGTGGGGCCGGACGTCGCCCTTCCAGACGTACCGCCCGCCCTTCTTGGTGACCGTGCCGCTGCTGGCCACCGGCTCGGAGCCGGGGGTCGCCTGCCAGGACGCGGTGGCCCCGGTGCGGGTGCTGGGCGAGGGGTTCTTGACGGTGATGGTGTTCTTGACCTCGCTGCACGGCGGAGCGGTGCGCCGCGCGGGCACGTTGCTGACCTTGACCGGCGGCTGCCTGCGCTCGATGACGGGCGCCGCGCCGCAGCGGGGGTCGGTGCTGCCCGCGTCGCAGTTGGAGCGCGGGGACTCGACGTCGACGTCGTTGAGCAGCTTGCCGTCACCGGTGACCGGGTCGTGGACCTTCACCGAGTACGTCACCGTCGCGGTCCGCCCGGCCGGGATGTCGCCGGTCCAGCTGATCTTCGGCTTGGTGTACGAGACCTCGCCGGTGCTCGCCTTCGCGTCCTCGCCGTACGTCGCGTCGTCGAGGTTGTCGCTCAGGTCGTCGCTGAACTTGGCGTTCGGGTAGTCCAGCTTGCTGCTGTTCTTCGCCTTGACCGTGTAGGTCAGGGTGTCGCCCGGCTTGATCTTCTTGGGGCTCGCGGTCTTCGTCACCTCCAGGTCGGGGACGGGGACGGAGAGCGCGAGGGCCGAGGGGACGTAGGTGTCGCCCTTGGTGGAGAAGCTCAGCGTGGTGGAGGTCGCCCCGACGGGGATCGGTTCGGCGGCGGGCGCGCGCGTGCCGCTGCCCGTGACGTCGAACTCCTTGGCGTCGATGGAGAGGTTGTTGCGCATCTTCGGGGCGAGGGCGCCGTCGTCCTCGCTGATGAAGAAGTTGTTGGTGTTGCCCGTGTGCGTCTCGGTGATGTTCTGGCCGCCGACCGCGAACCGGTCGCCGGGGGTGTTCCAGTCGCCTTCGTACGCGGTGACGCTGGCGCGCGGCTTGCCGTCGGTGCGGTAGAAGCCGTCCACCTTGACGCTGGTGGCGGGCGAGGTGGAGCGCTGGAGGACGTGGCCGCCGTAGACGTATACGTTGCGGCGGTCGGGGGCGTGCTCCTCGTCGGGCGCGTCGTACTTGTAGACGACCGTGAGGGACCAGCCCGCGACGCAGCCCTTGCCGGTGGGCGCCCAGATGTCGCCGACCGCGACCGGGACGGGGCTTCCGGTGCCGGTCACCCCGCCGAAGAGGTCGGTGACGTCGGCCTCTCCGGTGTAGTAGTGCGGGCCGTTGGTGGACGCGGGGTCCCTGACCAGGTCGGTCGGGTCCACCTGCACGGGGGTGGCGCCCGCCACGCTGACGGCGGGCACCGTGTCGAGCGGCTGGCCGGGGGAGGGCCGCACGTCGGCACCGGAGATGTCGCAGCGCTTGAGCTGCGCGCCGCTCGGTCCCTTGTACGTGCCGTCGTTGCCGCCGAAGAAGAGCCGGGCGTAGGCGACCTTCGCGCCGGGCGGGATCGCGACCTGGCCGGTGCTCGACCCGTACCGGTCGTCCATGCCCGCGGCGTTGATCCGCTGCATGACAAAGGTGTTGTTGTTGTCCTTGCCCTCGCCGTCCGCGGCGGTGGCGCAGCGCGCCGCCATGCTCGCGGGCGTCGTCGGGCAGCCCATGACCGTGTTGCCGATGGTCTTGAAGTCGCCGTACAGCGATTCGTCGTAGCGCTTGGCGAAGGGCTCGACCACGTCCGCGGCGGCGGGCGCGGTGGCCGCGCCGAGCGCCCCTGCCGCGAGGGTGGCCGTCGCCGTGGCCACGGCACCGACGCGTCGCGCGCTTCCCATTACCTGTCTGACCCACATAAGTGGGGAATGTAGACAAAATGCACGGTTCGGGGTGGTTACGCCACGCGGCGAGCCGTGTACTCCGCGATCCCGCCCATCGGCGGACGCTCCTCCGTGTCCACCGAATGGGTCCGCGGTTCGAACCCGTGCTCGCCCCGTTCGAACTGGGTCAGCTCGGGGCGTACGAGATGGCCGCGCGCGAGCCGCAGCTGCGCGGTCCGGTAGATCGCCGCCGCCATCCTGCCCAGGGCCTGCCCGTCCTGGTGCCGGTGCTTGCGCACGCCCACGTCGACCTGCGCGAGCGCGTCCAGGCCCACGGTGTGCAGCGCGTCCACCAGCAGGCCCAGCTCCACCCCGTACCCGACGGGGAACGGCAGCCGCTCCAGGAGGGACCTGCGCGCCGCGTACTCCCCGCCCAGCGGCTGGACGAACCCGGCCAGCTGGGGCCAGTGCATGTTGAGCAGCGGGCGCGCCATCAGCTCGGTGACCCGGCCGCCCTGCCCCGCCGTACCGGCCAGCGGGCGGTCGTACATCGCCTTCACGAAGTCCACGTCCGGCTCGGTCAGGAGGGGGCCCACGATCCCGGTGACGAAGTCCGCCGAGAACTCCTTCAGGTCCGCGTCGACGAACGCCACGATGTCGCCGCCGGTCACCAGGAGCGAGCGCCACAGGACCTCGCCCTTGCCGGGCACGGCCGGGATGCGCGGCAGGATCGCGTCGCGGTGCACGACCCGCGCGCCCGCCTCCCGGGCGACCTCGGCCGTGCGGTCCCGCGAGCCGGAGTCGACCACCACGAGCTCGTCGACCAGAGGCGCCTTCTCGATGAGCGCGCGGCGGATCTCCGCGACGATCTCACCGACCGTCCCCTCCTCGTCGAGCGCGGGCAGGACGACGCTCACCGAGGCTCCCGACGCCCGTTTGGCGTCGAGGAGTGCGCTGAGCGGACGGTCGGCAACGGACCAGGAACGCCTGGTCAGCCAGCGCTCGGCCTCTTCCAGCACGGGTGGCTCCTCCTGTGTGTGGCCTACATGTGATCCATCTCGCGGTGCGGACGACTATCTCAAGGGTCCAGGCCGTCGGTTACAGTCTTGAACAACGCGGATGACCATCGCATGTCGGGGGTCGGCGCGTCACAAATGCCCCGGGCCCCGAAGCCCGGCGCCATACCGCTCATCCAGAGGGGCAGAGGGATACGGCCCGTTGAAGCCCCGGCAACCATCCCGCCGACCGCGCACGCGAGGTCTCGGTGGGGAAGGTGCCAATTCCGTCTCGCGGCGAGATGCGTCGCGAGGAAGATGAGGAGAAAGGGCCTCGCCTCCATGGCTGCGCAGACCGTCGCATCGAACGACACCACCCCCTCCACCACGGGTTCCGTGGACCTCGGCCCCGCGTCGGGCCTCTCTTGCCGCGAGTGCGGCGAGCTCTACGCCCTCGGCCCGATCTTCGCCTGCCAGGCCTGTTTCGGCCCGCTCGAAGTGGCGTACGACCTGCCGACCGGTGACCCCGAGGCGCTCCGGAAGCAGATCGAGTCCGGCCCCGACAACATCTGGCGCTACGCGCCCCTGCTGCCCGTCCCGGCGGACGTCGCGGACAAGCCCAACATCAACCCCGGTTGGACCAAGCTCGTCAAGGCCGACAACCTCGCGCGCGAGCTCGGCGTCGACCAGGGCAAGCTGTTCGTCAAGGACGACTCCGGAAACCCGACGCACTCCTTCAAGGACCGTGTCGTCGCGCAGGCCATCGAGGCGGCGCGCGCGTTCGGCTTCACCACCCTCTCCTGCTCCTCCACCGGCAACCTCGCGGGCGCCGTCGGTGCCGCCGCGGCCCGCGCCGGCTTCCGCTCCTGCGTGTTCATCCCGCACGACCTGGAGCAGGGCAAGGTCGTCATGGCCGCGGTCTACGGCGGCGAGCTCGTCGGCATCGAGGGCAACTACGACGACGTGAACCGCTTCTGCTCCGAGCTCATCGGCGACCCGCTGGGCGAGGGCTGGGGCTTCGTGAACGTGAACCTGCGGCCGTACTACGGCGAGGGCTCCAAGACCCTCGCGTACGAGATCTGCGAGCAGCTGGGGTGGGTCCTTCCCGACCAGCTGGTCATCCCGATCGCGTCGGGGTCCCAGCTCACGAAGATCGACAAGGGCCTCAAGGAGCTCATCCAGCTCGGTCTGGTCGAGGACAAGCCCTACAAGATCTTCGGTGCGCAGGCCGAGGGCTGCTCGCCGGTGTCCGCCGCCTTCAAGGCCGGACACGACGTCGTGCGTCCCCAGAAGCCGAACACCATCGCCAAGTCGCTCGCCATCGGCAACCCCGCCGACGGGCCGTACGTGCTCGACATCGCGCGGCGCACCGGCGGTGCGGTGGAGGACGTGAACGACGAGCAGGTCGTCGACGCGATCAAGCTGCTCGCCCGGACCGAGGGGATCTTCGCGGAGACCGCCGGCGGTGTGACGGTCGGCGTCACGAAGAAGCTGATCGAGGCGGGGCTCATCGACCCCACGCTCACCACGGTTGTGTTGAACACGGGTGACGGCCTCAAGACGCTTGACGCCGTCGCTGAGACTTCGCAGGCCACCGCGACCATTCGGCCCAGCCTTGAGGCGTTCCGCGCCGCCGGGCTCGCCGACTGACCTTGTTCGCTGCCTGCGGGCCGTTGTGGCTGGTCGCGCAGTTCCCCGCGCCCCTTGCAGGGGCGCTTCCTCCCCGCATCAAGAGGTGAACCCCATGAGCGTCAACGTCCGAATCCCCACCATCCTGCGCACCTACACCGGCGGGCAGTCCGAGGTCGCCGCCGAGGGGGCGACCCTCTCCGAGGTCATCGCCGACCTGGAGGCCAAGCACGCCGGTATCGCGGCCCGTGTCCTGGACGACCAGGGCAAGCTGCGGCGCTTCGTGAACGTCTACGTGAACGACGACGACGTCCGCTTCGAGCAGGGCCTGGAGACGGCCACGCCGGACGGCGCCGGGATCTCGATCATCCCCGCCGTCGCGGGTGGTTGATTCTTTAAAGAAATACCCTGTGTAATGGACATTGCCCCCTCCGCGAGAGAAGCGGAGGGGGCAATTCCATGTGGTTGAGCGCGGTACAGTTGGGAAACGAGCTTCCCCGTTTGTGCCGAGCGCATATACGAAGTCGCCCCGAGGGCGACAAGAAGTAGCCAAAGTGCACTGCCCATTTGCCCTTCCCGTGGCATTTGTCTGGCCCGACTTGCCCTGAACTCCGGCGAATTCTTCGCATATTTCCGATCAGGCGTGCCCAGAATTCTCGTCCGATTGACCTGTTGCAGAGGGCAGTTGGACAGATACATTCAGCCGCGGTCGACGCGTTCCGGCGCACGCCTCCACAACCCATTGGGGGGGTGAGGTCTGACCCGGGTCCGCGAAGTGCGGGTCCGTGCAAGGGCCAGTAATAGGGGAGTTAGGCATGGCTCAGGGCACCGTCAAGTGGTTCAACGCGGAGAAGGGGTACGGCTTCATCGCGGTCGACGGTGGTGCGGATGTATTCGTCCACTACAGCGCGATCCAGATGGACGGCTACCGCACCCTTGAAGAAGGTCAGCGAGTTGAGTTCGAGATCTCGCAGGGCCAGAAGGGTCCGCAGGCGGACATGGTCAAGCTCGCCGTTTGATCTCGGCGCGATCGGCCAGTGACTTAGCGAGTGACGAGGGGCCCGTATCCCGGCAAGGGGTACGGGCCCCTCGATGCGTTCCCCGTGCGTTCCCCGTGCGTCCCTGCCGGAACCCCTCCCGCGCGCCCCTGTGCGTGCGCCCCCTCGTGCGTCGGGGATCCGTGAGAGGCGCTTGCACTCGCAGGGGTCGAGTGCTAATCATTGGGCTTAGCACTCTCCGAGTGAGAGTGACAGAACTTGGATCGGGTCGGTGAGGCCCGCAGGCCGGGTGGGGCAAGGAACCACAAGGCTTGCAGGCCGTCCGTCGCGGGCGCTGACGCGATCCGGATGCATGCCACCCCTGTCCGGGAGGACCACTTCACATGGCCAAGATCATCGCGTTCGACGAGGAGGCACGGCGCGGCCTCGAGCGCGGCATGAACCAGCTCGCCGACGCCGTCAAGGTGACCCTGGGCCCCAAGGGTCGCAACGTCGTCCTCGAGAAGAAGTGGGGCGCCCCCACGATCACCAACGACGGTGTCTCCATCGCCAAGGAGATCGAGCTCGAGGACCCGTACGAGAAGATCGGCGCCGAGCTGGTCAAGGAGGTCGCGAAGAAGACGGACGACGTCGCCGGTGACGGCACGACGACCGCGACCGTCCTGGCCCAGGCGCTGGTCCGCGAGGGCCTTCGCAACGTAGCCGCCGGTGCCAACCCGATGGCCCTCAAGCGTGGCATCGAGAAGGCCGTCGAGGCCGTCTCGGGCGCCCTCCTTGAGCAGGCCAAGGACGTGGAGACCAAGGAGCAGATCGCTTCGACCGCCTCCATCTCCGCCGCCGACACGCAGATCGGCGAGCTCATCGCCGAGGCGATGGACAAGGTCGGCAAGGAAGGCGTCATCACCGTCGAGGAGTCGCAGACCTTCGGTCTCGAGCTTGAGCTCACCGAGGGCATGCGCTTCGACAAGGGCTACATCTCGGCGTACTTCGCCACCGACATGGAGCGTATGGAGGCGTCGCTCGACGACCCGTACATCCTGATCGTCAACTCGAAGATCTCGAACGTGAAGGACCTCCTTCCGCTCCTCGAGAAGGTCATGCAGTCCGGCAAGCCGCTGCTGATCATCGCCGAGGACGTCGAGGGCGAGGCCCTGTCGACCCTGGTCGTCAACAAGATCCGTGGCACCTTCAAGTCCGTCGCCGTCAAGGCCCCGGGCTTCGGTGACCGCCGCAAGGCCATGCTCGGCGACATCGCCATCCTCACCGGTGGCACCGTCATCTCCGAGGAGGTCGGCCTCAAGCTGGAGAACGCCGGTCTCGACCTGCTCGGCCGCGCCCGCAAGGTCGTCATCACCAAGGACGAGACGACCATCGTCGACGGCTCCGGTGAGAGCGACCAGGTCCAGGGCCGCGTCAACCAGATCCGCGCCGAGATCGAGAACTCGGACAGCGACTACGACCGCGAGAAGCTCCAGGAGCGCCTGGCGAAGCTCGCGGGCGGCGTGGCCGTCATCAAGGCCGGTGCCGCGACCGAGGTCGAGCTCAAGGAGCGCAAGCACCGCATCGAGGACGCCGTCCGCAACGCGAAGGCCGCCGTCGAAGAGGGCATCGTCGCCGGTGGTGGCGTGGCGCTCATCCAGGCCGCCGCCGTCTTCGAGAAGCTTGAGCTCGAGGGTGACGAGGCCACCGGTGCCGCCGCCGTGAAGCTGGCCCTCGAGGCCCCGCTGAAGCAGATCGCGGTCAACGCCGGTCTTGAGGGCGGTGTCGTCGTCGAGAAGGTGCGCAACCTGACCGTCGGCCACGGCCTGAACGCCGCGACCGGTGAGTACGTCGACATGATCGCCGAGGGCATCCTCGACCCGGCGAAGGTCACGCGCTCTGCCCTGCAGAACGCCGCGTCCATCGCCGCGCTGTTCCTCACCACCGAGGCCGTCATCGCCGACAAGCCGGAGAAGGCGGGCGCTGCCCCGGCCGGCGGCGGCATGCCGGGCGGTGACATGGACTTCTGATCCCTCGCGGATCAGCGGTTCATCGCTTCACGTCGCTTCACGCGAACCGAGGGCGGCACTCCTTCTCACGAAGGGGTGCCGCCCTCGGGCGTCTCAGGAAGGGCCCGTTACGGCAGGCGGTCCAGGAGCCAGGTGCAGAGTTCTTCCGTGATCAGGGTGTGGGCCTCGTTGTGGGTGGCGCAGAGGTATTCGTCCAGTTCGCTGTCCTGCGACTGTTCCGGGAACGGGGCGTGCAGCTTTTCGTGGGTGTCGATGTCGCGCAGGGCGATCGCGCTCACGGACGGCACGAAGCAGTGTTCGCGGATGTCCGCCTCCGAGCCCAGGCCGATGATCGCGGGGATCTTGTTCAGCTCGTCGGCGAGGATGCCGAAGCCCTCCAGGAAGCCGCCCGGTGCCCCGTCGATCGAGGGCAGGCCCGACGTGCGGATCTGCGGCCTGCGCAGGGTCACCACGCGCAGCTGGGCGACCAGCTTCTCCTCGCCCTCGGGCTGCGTGTAGAGGTGGGTGCCCGTGATCGCCAGGCCCTTGCCGTGGAACGCCTGCTCACCCGGCGCGATGCCGTTGGACACGCCGGTGCGCACGCCGTTGGCCACGCCGATCTTCCGCGGCCGGCTCGGCCAGCCGCCCACCCGCTCCAGCTCCGCGAGGAACTCCACGCGCTCCTTGTCCGTCTCCGGGGTGTCGCCCCACTCGGAGATGTGCTGCCACAGCAGCTGGCGCGAGGCCGGACTGTTCATCTGGTTCGAGAAGGCCGCGTTCAGCCGCCGGATGTAGTGCGCGAACGACTGGAGGGCGATCGGGATCCAGGCGCCCCGGTGCGGGGTGTCGTACGAGAAGTACAGCTGGGTCTGGTGGTCGACGCTCTCGTGCTCCATCTTGGCGAGCGCGTACCGCGTGACCATGCCGCCCATGCTGAAGCCGCCCACGGTCAGCGGGTGGTCGCCGGTGCGCCGCGCGATCGCCTCCTGGATCGCCGAGCGCGCGGCCTTCGCGTTGTCCAGGATGGACGCGCTGCGCTCGTCGAAGCCCAGCAGGATGACGTCGTAACCCCGCCGCCGCAGCTCGCCGATGAACGGGTACCCGCCGCGCTCCATGCCCTCCCACAGAAAGTCCAGATCACTGGCCCCGGTGTTGAAGCCGTCGCTGATGATCACGGGCTTGGTCAGGCCCTGCCGGGGGTCCGCGAGGTACACCCAGGCCTTGCCGCCCGGTAACGCCCACTCCTGGTCCGGGGCGGGCGCGGCCTCGAAGACTTCCCTCGGTCCGGGCGCCAGCGTGATGTTGGCCGCGGCTCCGAAGGCCTCGGAGATCTGCGGTTCGACCGGCTGGCCGGTGTCGTTGAAGTCGTTGTACTCGGTCATGAAGGGTCCCCTCCGGTGGTGCGGCTTCGATGACGGCACGAGCCATCCTCGGTAGGCGTGTTGGCCGCCGGAAGGTGGCCGTCCCGATCCGGCGGGTCGGCGGGAGCCTTTCGGACAGCGGCACGTTGGCCGCTTTCACGTGTGCCGTACGCAGCCCCGCGCCCGTGGCCGGGGCGAGGGCGAGCGCCGTCGTTACGCATGTGCCGCGGTGATGCTCGACTCGGTCATCCTCCGGTGGCCGGGGCCGGGGAAGTATGTCCCGAAGGCGACCCGTGGCGGGGCTGGAGCCGCACGGTCGCGCGGGTCTCCTCACGTGTGGCGGCCCTGGCCGCCGCCGCGTGGGCGCGGACGGCCTCGGGGGACAGGAACGCCGCCCCCGCCCGGGGCGCGTGTCCCGGCCCGCCCCGGCACGGGCCGCAGACACCGCCCGGCAGCGCCTCGGGGCGGCCGGGGGTGCCGCATCTTCCGCACTCCAGTACGCGCAGTACCGGCCGGGGCGGCGGCTCCGGCGGGAGCTTGCTCGTGAGGCGGCTGCGGACGAGGGCCGCGGGGCTGTGGACCGGGCTCGGCAGCCCCGCCGTCAGAGCACGCAGTACGTCCGGCTCCGTTGCCCCCCGCGCGAACCACTCGGTCACCTGCGGCTCCAGGGCCACGCAGTCCGCGTACGAGAGGGACAGGGCGGGGGTCTCGCGGCCGAGCGCCGCCAGCAGGATGAACGCCCTGCTGCGGGTGGGGTGGTGGGGTCTGTCCGGCTCCGGCTCCGCCATGTCGCCACGCGTGAACCGTGCCCACCACGCGTCGTCCCTCGCGGTCCGCGAGAACCACGTTCGGGTGATCCATCGGGCACTGCCCGTCCCGAGCAGGCGTTCCTTGCCCCGCCTCAAGTGCCCCGCCGCCTGGAGCCTGTTGAGGGCCGTCCGCAGGGCGCACTGCCCGTACGGCAGGTGCTTGGCCAGCGTCTTTACGGAGATGTCCGCGCCGTCCGGGAGCCGGTCGAGGTACCCGGCGATGGCTCCCTCCCGGGGCGGGAGGTGCGTGAAGTCACCTGCCGTGCGGCGCAATTGGTGGGGTGCGGCGCGCTTGCCGTAACCCGGATTGGCGAAGGGGTGGAGGTCTGCGTGCGCAGGGCGGGGGGCGGCACTAAGCTGGGCGTCAGCCATGAGGTCGAGTTGCTTTCGATCTTGATGGTTAAACCCCCGCAGGTGTTCGCAGCACCGGGCGGGGGTTGTTCGTTATTCGGGCACGCTAGAGCTTCGTCACCCTGCGTGGCAAGTCGGACTCCGAAAGTGATCGACTGTGCCAACTCCAAGGGAGGGAGGGCGGGTTGAGACCCGCCTCCCGTTCCTCGCTAAGAGGGCTCGCTGCTCGTGGCTTGAGCCCCGGGGTCAGTTCTCCTTCAACTCCGCCACGAACGCGGACCAGGCCGTGGCCCGGAACACGAGCTTCGGGCCGGTGGGATTCTTGGAGTCCCGGACGGGGACGACGTGGGGGTGCCCGTCGGAGACTTCGAGGCAGTTGCCGCCGTCCCCGCCGCTGTGCGTCGACTTGCGCCAGCGGGCCATCTCCAGGCAGTTGCCGCCGCTCGCATCGCTATAGCTGGACTTGTGCCACGAGGCGTTGCTCAAGTCGTACTCAAGGCCGTTGCTCTTCATGTAGGTAATCCTCTGCCACTGATGCAATCAAGGCCAGAGAATCACGGGGCGAAAGGGCGCTGGCCGCGAGCAAGTCGTAAGCCAGTTCGTACTGCGCGACAGTGGCCGGATCGTCTTCGAGCCGCCCTGTCCCGAAGCTCTCCAGGTAGGCGAGTGGGGGTGCGTCCTCGCAGGTCATCAGCTTGAGGGAGCCGCCCATCGCCATATGCCCGCCCGCCGCGAACGTCAGCACCTGCACAATGGCTCGGCGCCTGCGTGCGAATGCCTCGATGTGCCGCAGCACCTCCGCCATCACGCTCGGCCCACCTACCCTTCGGCGCAGAACCGCCTCGTCAAGGATCGTCCACAACAGGGGCGTTGTTGGGTCGTCAAGTAGACGAGTCTGATCCAGGCGAGCCGCTACTAGCTCGTCGATCTCGGCATCCGTCGCAGTGGGTCGGCCGTCGCAGAACACCGCCCGTGCGTACTCCTTGGTCTGGAGCAGCCCTGGCACCAACTGCGGCGCGTACTCCCGGACGGCAGACGCCACCGCCTCCGCCTCCGCCGCCTCCGCGAAGTGATCGGGATACTTCGACTTCGCCACCGCCTGGCAGTTGCGGGTGAAGAAGCCGCCCGTTTCGAGGACTTCGTCGAAGTGCCGCGCGTACTCTAGGTGCATCCGACGCGTCCCGGACTCCAGTTGGCCGATGAAGGAGCCGCTGACGAACAGGGGCGCACCCAGGGCTTCCTGGCTGATCCCCTTTCTTTCCCGGGCGTGGCGCAGCTCGCAGCCGAGGAGGGCCCGGGGGTTGGACGACGGGTCGAGGTCTTTGGGGCGCGGCATGGGCAGCTCCTCATCCAACAGCGCTCTCTGTTGGGCCGTGGTTACTTCTCAGGCTACGCATCGGCAGACACGCTGGGTGATGGAACAGCAACACCCAGTGTGAAAGGCGGAGCTCATGGCGCTGACGGCGGAGGAACGGGTGCGGGCGGCAGAGGAGGCCGTGCGGCAGTTGAGAACGGGGCTCGAAGAGGTCGGCGTCACGCTGCCCTCGTTGCGGATGGATCCGCTGACGGCGGCGGCGGAAGGGGCACTGCCCCTGGTCGAGCTGGGGCGCTGCAATCTCGACACGGCGTTGCGGCTGGCGGCCGTACTGGGGGGCGCGCGGTGAACGGCGACCCGACGGTCCCGGAGGCCGGGACGTACGCCGTCGACTTCAGGGACGGCAGCGTCGGGCAGGTCATGGGGTGCGAGGGCGGGCTCGTCCACCTCAGGCCGCTCGGCGGAGGGCGTGAGTGGGACTGCCCGCCCGAGTCGCTCGGAGAGGCGGCACCCGGCGAGGTGCTGCGGGAGAAGGTCCGGAGGCTGAACCGGGAGCGGCGTCTGCCCTGACGGTCAGCGGACCGGGAAGCCGAACGTGTGGCCCTGCTGCTTCAGTCGGGGGATGAGGCGTCGCAGGGCCTCGACGGTCTGGGTGCGGTCGCCGCCGGCGTCGTGGAAGAGGAGAGTCGGCCCGTTGGGGAGCTCTCGCTCGACCGTGGCGACGATGGCGTCCGTGCCGGGGCGCTCGAAGTCCTTGGTGTCGACGTTCCAGCCGAGGGGGCGCATGCCCTTGGAGGCGGCGAGTTTGCGGCTGTGGGGGGTGAAGGCGCCGCCGGGGGCGCGGTAGTACAGGGGGCGGACGCCGCCGGAGGCCTTGGTGATCATGCGTTCGGCGTCGAGGATCTGCCGTGACTGGTAGGCCTTGGAGTCCTTGTCCATGCCGGTGTCGTGCGAGACCGAGTGGTCGCAGAGGCGGTGGCCGGCGGCGACGACCTTCTTCACCATGTCGGGGTGGGCCTCGGCCTGCGTTCCCACCATGCAGAAGGTTGCTTTGACGTCGTACTCCTTGAGCACGGCGAGGACTTGGGGGGTCCATACGGGGTCGGGGCCGTCGTCGATGGTGAGGTTGACGCCCTGCTCGCCCTTCTCGGAGGCGTGCGCGATGGTCGCGGCGACCGGCTTCACCTTGCTGGTGGCCGGGGTCTTCGCCTCGGGGGCCGAGGTGCCGGCCTGGGCGGTCCACACCGAGGCGCCGGTGGCGAGCATCGTCACGCCGAGCGCCGCCCCGATCAGCTTGCCGTACCAGCCACGTCCGCCGCTGTGCCGCGCCATCGCCCGCCCCTTTGCGTCCAGTCCCTCGCCGCCCCCCGGTCACGCGCGGCCACCTGGCAGGACGAGCGGTGGGGGGCCGGGGATGCACCGGGGCCCCGTCCGTTACCGATCACGGACAATTCCGGGGGATTTCGCGGACAACTCGCTGCGGTCGCGATGGCTCGTACGGTTCGGGCCACTCGGCGTGCGGCGAACGGCGAGGGCGGCGCCCCGGTGTGGGGGCGCCGTCCTTGGGCGGTAGCGGGATCAGACCGCTGCGGGCGACTTCGCCGGAGCGGTGGTCGGCGTGGTGGAGCCCGGTGCCGGCTGTTCCGGGGTCAGGGGGGTGTCGGCGTTCAGGTCCGTCAGCATCTGCTTGCTGAAGCCGAAGAAGTACGTCGCCACGAAGCCCACCGCGTAACCGACCAGCAGGCCGCCGCCGTAGATCGCGACCGTGAGGCCCAGGCCCTGGCTGCCGTCGAGGAGCGGGAACAGGGCCCAGCCCGACGGGCCGATCGCCGTGGAGCCGACCTTGTCGCCGATCATCGAGAAGAAGCCGATGAACGCGCCGCCCGCCGCGCCGCCCACGCACGCCGTGACGAAGGGGCGGCCGAGGGGGAGCGAGACGCCGTAGATGAGGGGCTCGCCCACGCCCAGGAACCCGGCCGGGAGCGCCGACTTGATCGTCGTACGGATCGAGGTGTTGTTCTTCAGGCGCTTGTACACCGCGAGCGCGCAGCCGACCTGGCCCGCTCCCGCCATCGCCAGGATCGGCAGCAGGACCGTGAAGCCCTGCTGCTCGATGAGGGTGGTGTGGATGGGGATCAGGGCCTGGTGCAGGCCCAGCATCACCAGGGGCAGGAAGAGACCGCCGAGGACCAGGCCCGCGAAGGCGCCCGTGTTGTCCAGGAGCCAGTTCGCCGCCGTGCCGATGCCCGTGGAGACCTCGCCCGCCAGGAACATCAGGCCGAAGATCGTGACCAGGCCGGAGATGAGGACCGTGAGGGTGGGGGTCACCAGGACGTCCAGCGCCTCGGGCACCCACTTCCTGCACCACTTCTCGACGTACGTCGCCAGGACCGCCGCGCCCAGGGCGCCGAGCACGCCGCCCTGCCCGGGGGACAGCTTCTGACCGAACGCCTCGATGTTCGCCACGCCCGCGTAGACGATGATCGCCGCGACCGCGCCGCCCAGGATCGGCGTACCGCCGAACTCCTTCGCCGTGTTGAAGCCCACGAACACCGCGATCAGCGCCATGAACCCGGAGGCGATCGCCGCGAGCGCCGGGGTGATGGCCGGCAGCCACTCCAGGTTGATCAGGAGGCCGTTGATGCCCGCGATGATGCCGCAGCCGATGAGAGCCGGGATCAGCGGCACGAAGATGTTCGCGATGCGGCGCAGGAAGAGCTTGAACGGGGTGGCGTTCTTCTCCTTGCGGGCCGCCCTGATCGAGGCGCCCTGCGCGGCCAGTTCGTCCGCCGTCAGGACGTGTTCGGGGGCCGCCGTCGGAGCCTGCGAGGCGCCCTCCGCCACGAGGGCCTCGAACTCCGGCGTGACACGGGCGACCGTGCCCGGGCCGAGCACGATCTGGTACGTGTCGTCCTCGACCACGCCCAGCACGGCGGGCAGGGCCTTCAGCGCCTCGTCGTCGACCAGGGAGCGGTCGGCGAGGTTCAGGCGCAGGCGCGTCATGCAGTGGGCGATGGACGTGACGTTCTGGGCGCCGCCGACGAGGGGGAGGATCGCGGCGGCCGTGGCGCGGTTCTTGTCAGTTGCCATGGTGCGGGGTGCCTTGCTGTGTGCGGGGTGGCGCTGTTCTTCAGCGGCTGGGGATGAGGTGCGTCAGGTGGTGCGGGGCGTGCGCGCGGCGTCCAGGGCGTCCCTGAGGTGGCCGTCCGACGCCGCGAGGAGCTCGCCGGCCGTGGGGCCGTCGACTCCGCCGAGCAGGGTGAGGATGGCGTTCTTCACCTCCCCGTCGGTCGCCGCGAGGGCCGCCTCGATCTCCTCGTCGGAGGCGCCGGTGGCCAGGGAGACGATCCGGCGCGAGCGGGCGCGCAGCTTCTCGTTCGAGGCGCGTACGTCCACCATCAGGTTTCCGTAGGTCTTGCCGAGGCGGATCATCGTGATCGTCGACAGCATGTTGAGGACGAGCTTCTGGGCCGTGCCCGCCTTCAGGCGGGTGGAGCCGGTGAGCAGTTCGGGGCCCACGACGACCTCGATGCCGTGGTCGGCGGCGGCCCCGAGTCCGCTGTCCGCGTTGCAGGAGAGGCCGATGGTGAGCGCGCCGTAGCGGGCGCGGGCGTGCTCGACCGCGCCGATCGCGTACGGGGTGCGGCCCGACGCGGAGATGCCGACGACCACGTCGTCCGCGGTCAGGCGCAGCGCGTCCAGGTCCTCGGCCGCGAGCTCCTTGCTGTCCTCGGCGCCCTCGACCGCCGTGACCATGGCGCTCGGGCCGCCCGCGATCAGGCCGACGACCTCCGCGGGGTCGGTGTTGAAGGTGGGCGGGCACTCGGAGGCGTCCAGCACGCCGAGGCGGCCCGCGGTGCCCGCGCCCGCGTAGATGAGCCGGCCGCCGCGGGCCATGCGCTCGGCGGTGCCGTCGATGGCGGCGGCGATCGCGGGCAGCTGCTCGGCGACGGCCGCGGGCACGGTGGCGTCCTCGCCGTTCATGATCTTCGCGATCTCCGCGGTGGGCAGCCGGTCGATCTCGGAGAGCTCGGGCCGGAACGCCTCGGTGGTGAGCGTGTCCAGCTGGGCGCGGAGTTCGCCGTACGTCTCGTCGCCACCGGAGGAGGGGGAGGGGGTGGCGTCGGTCGTGGAGGTCATGAGGTGCGGCTCTTTCGTGTGCGGCGGGGGTGAGGGGGAGTGGGAGCGGGAGGTGGGCGGTCCCGCGGTGGCTGCGGGGGAGGCCGGCGGCTGCCCGGAGGTCAGCGGTTGCCGCCGCGCGGGCTGTGCCGGTGCGCGAGTGCCTCGTACGAAGCGGCGAGCGCGGGGGCCGCGGTCTCGTACGTCCGCTGGGCGACGCCCACGAACAGGCAGTCCACGACGAGCAGTTGGCTCGTGCGGGACGACATCGCGGCGGGCCTGAGCTCGCTCTCGCGCGCGGTGGAGGTGGTCAGTATGTGATCGGCGTACTGCGAGACGGGGCTGCCGGGACGGCCGGTGATCGCGATGGTGGTGGCGCCGCGCTCGAAGGCGACCCGCAGCGGTTCGATGACGTCTCCGGTCGAACCGGAGTGCGTGATCGCGATCGCCACGTCCTTGGACTGAAGGGTGACGGCGTTCGTGACGGCCAGGTGCGGGTCGGAGTGCGCGTGCGCGATGTGGCCGATGCGCAGCAGCTTCTGGGCGAGGTCCTGGGCGACCAGGCCGGAGGCCGCGACGCCGTAGATCTCGGCGCGGGGGGCGACGGCGAGCGCGGCGACGGCGGCGCCGAGCTGGACGGTGTCGAGGCCGCCCGCGGTGTCGGCGAGGGTCTGCTGCTCGTCGTACGCCAGCTTCGCCACGACGTCCGCGATGGGGTCGTCGACGGCGATGTCGGCCGTGACGGCGGGCGCGCGGCCCGACTGCTGCTGGGCGGCGAGTCCGGCGAGGGCGAGCCGCAGGTCGCGGTAGCCGGGGTAGCCGAGGAGGCGGGCGGTGCGGACCACCGTGGCCTCGCTGGTCCCGGTGAGTTCGGCGAGGCCGGTGACCGTGAGGGCCGCGCAGCCCGCGGGGTCGCCTGCGACGGCTTCGGCGACCAGCTGCATGGAGCGGGTCATGGACGGCGCGAGGGTCCGCACCTTGGCCGCGAGGGCGGCCGGGGCGGGGGGCGCCGCACCCGCGAAAATTTCCTTCACGTCATTGGTCACGCTTGAAAGATATTTTCGGACCGGGGGGCGGTCAAGACCCCTTAAGTCCCGATCGTGGTTACCTGCCTCACCTCCGCCCCACCTCTGATCCGGTTGGATCTTCGGGGTTTCGGTGGGATCTCCGGCGAGTTGCGCGTGGGGTGGACAATGGCTGCATGGACGCGATCGACCCTCTGGAGCAGGCGCTGCACGCCGCTCGTGCACTTGTCCTCGCCGACCTCGTGGCCCGCGAGGTCGCCGAGGCCGAGGTCGTCTCCCTGGTCGAGGAGTCGGTGGCGCACCGCCGCTGGTGGGTCGAGCAGTGGCCCGAGGGCGTCGCGTACGTGGCGGGGCTCGTGGCCCAGGACGTCCAGGACTCGCTCCTCGAGCAGTACGGCCGCTGGCCGCTCTGCCCGGTCTGCGGCTCGGGGGACCCGCACGCACTGGACGTGGAGCCGGAGCTCGGGCCCGACCCGCACTGGGTCTGCGGCAAGGCGGGCGTCGTGGTGGCCCCGGTGGGCGGCCTGACGTGACGGTCTACATAGACCCGCCGACCTGGCCGGGCCACGGCCGCATGTGGTCACACCTGGTCAGCGACGTCTCGTACGAGGAACTGCACGCGTTCGCCGCGGGCATCGGCGCCCCCCGGCGCGCCTTCGAGCGCGACCACTACGACCTGCCCTCGCACCGCTACGACGACGCGGTGCGCGCGGGGGCGGTGGAGATCGGCTCCAAGGAGCTGGTGCGCAGGATCACGGAGGCGGGGCTGCGGAGGCCCAAGGGGCGGCCGGCGTAGGGCTCGACGTCGTGATCACCCGGCTCGGTGTCCTGCGGTGCAGGCGGAGTGACACGGTGACCGCGACGATCGCCACCGCCGTCATCGCCGCGCCCGCCCATGCCGTCGAGGCGTACCCCAGGTCGAGGTCGATGACCGTGCCGCCGAGCCAGGGGCCGCCCGTGTTGCCGAGGTTGAACGCCGCCGTGGTGGTGGCGCCCGCGAGGGTGGGGGCGGCTCCGGCGACGTTGAACATACGGGCGTTGAGGGCCGGGGCGGTGTAGAAGGCGGAGACGCCGAGGAGGAAGGACAGGGCGATCGCCACGGGCGCCGTACCGGCGAAGAGGGCGAGGGCCACGAGGAAGAGCGTCGAGGCCGCGGCGCCGCTCAGCATGACGCCGAAGAGGTGCGCGTCGGCGAAGCGCCCGCCGATCACCGTGCCGAGGAGCGCGCCCGCGCCGAAGAGGCCGAGGACGGTCGGGACCCAGCCCTTGTCGAGGCCGGCGACGTCCGTGAGCAGCGGGGAGAGGTAGGAGAACGCGCAGAAGACGCCGCCCGCGGCGAGCGCGGTGATCGCGACGGAGAGCCAGACCTGGCGGTCGCGGTAGATGGCGAGCTCCCGCTTCAGGCGCGGCTTCTCGGCCGGGAGCGGGATGCGGGGGATGAGGGTCAGGACCCCGACGAGGGCGATCGCGGAGGCGGCGCCGACCGCCCAGAAGGCCGAACGCCAGCCGAAGTTGTCGCCGAGGAAGGCGCCCGCCGGGACGCCGAGGACGTTCGCGATGGAGAGGCCGCCGATCATCACGGCCATGGCGCGGGCGCGTTGGTCGACCGGGACCATCGCGATGGCGACGGCGGCGCCGACCGCCCAGAAGCCGGCACAGGCGAAGGCGCTGACCACGCGGGACGCGAAGAGGATCTCGTACGTGGGCGCGAGGGCGCCGGCGACCTGGCCGAGGCCGAAGACCGTGATGAGGGTGATGAGAGTGGTGCGGCGGGGGAGCCGCAGGGTGGCCACGGCGAGGAGGGGGGCGCCGACGACCATGCCGATCGCGAAGGCGGAGATGAGGAGGCCCGCGCGGGGGATGGAGACGTCCATGTCGTCCGCGATGGGGGGCAGGAGGCCCGAGAGCATGAACTCGCTCGTGCCGAGGGCGAAGACGGCCAGCCCGAGTATGTGGACGGCGACGGGCATGCGGGTGCCTGGCCCGGGGGCCTCTGGGTCAGGAGTGGGCATAACAGTGCTGAACGCCGGGGGCGGGGGCGGCATTCCCCGGCGGGCAGCGGTGTTCAGGCGCGGCGTAGGTAGGCGTGGTTCTCTGCCCGGTCCGAGACGCGTGTGTAGCCCGCTCTCTTCACCACTGCTTGCGAGGGGCTGTTCTCCGGTTCGATCACTGCAAGGAGGGCCGTCACCCCGGGGCGGGTCAGCGCCTCCCCGGTGAGCGCCTTCAGTGCCTCCGTGGCGTAGCCGCAACCCCGTGCCGCGACCGCCAGGTCGTACCCCACCTCCGCCACCCCCTCCTCGTCCGGCGGCCCGTGGAAGCCCATGCCGCCGATCGCGACCTCGTCCTCCGCGCGCACCAGGGCGAACATCCCCCACTCGGGCCGGTGCACCCCCGACGCGTACGCCTTCGTCACCATCTCGGCGGCCCGGCGCGTCCCCTCGAACGGCCCGCCCTCGATCCACCGCAGACCCCCCGGTCCGCCCGCCGCGAGATCCGCCGCCGCCGCGGGGGACACCTCCCGCAGCACGACCCGCCCGGCGGGGATCGACAGGGCGTTGTGCCAGCGCCACCCGTCCCGGCGCGCCCGCCCCGGCAGCACCCCGCGCCCCGTGGCCCAGAGCAGCGTCTCCCACTGCTCGGCGGGCGTCCGCGCGGGCTGGACCTGCGGGAAGAGCCGGGCGAGTACCGCCTCGCACAGCGCGGCCGGCGGCCGGGCGGCCACGCCGAGCGCCCGCGTGATGTCGTCCGTGTGGAGCAGCAGCTCGGTGACGCCCATCGCCGCGAAGCCCTCTGCGTCGGCGCTCCCGGAGGGGTAGGGGTGGTAGGCCCGGACGTCCGGCGGAGTCGTCCGCACCACCGCCGAGAGCAGGCGGCCCGTGGACTCCAGGACGCGGATCGCGTCGTCGGGGCCCGAGCCCTCGTCGAAGGCGACCTCGAAGGGGACCCACCCGTCGGTCGCCCGCCCGGTCAGCTGCCCCGCGTACGCGACGAGCACGCCCGCGACGTGCTCGGCCGTCTCCAGGCAGCTCCAGTCGAGGCCCCCGGCCTTGACGCTCCAGTCGAGCTCCACCGCCGCGCGCAGTGCCTTCGACGCGTGCGCGGCGGCTTCCTCGACCTGGTCCCCACCCATCGGAATCATGGGCCGAGAGTACGGGAGCCTCAGGCGCCGAGCAGCTCGATTTCCGTCGCCAGGTTCGCCCGCGCGGGAGCCTCCCACTCGGCCGCCCCGTACGGCGTGCGGAACAGCCGCGGCAGCGCCACGAGCTGCCGCAGCACGGCCGCCCGGCCCGCGCGGAAGTCCTCGTCCGGCACGAAGGCGTACTCCTCGCGGACGGCGGCGGCGTACGCGGCGTAGGCGTCCGGGGCGGCGGCCAGGACCGCCAGGTCGGCGTCGCACAGCACCTCGCCGTTGTGGTCGCCGTCGGCGGGGTCGTGGGTGACGGTGAGGCGGACCAGGCGGGCCACCTCGGCGGTCTGTACGTCGGTCAGCCCGGCCTCGGGCAGGGCGCGTTCGGCGAGACGGGCGCTGCGCTCCTCGTTCTCGGAGCGGTCCGGCGCGTACACCGCGTCGTGGAACCAGGCCGCGAGCCGCACGAGATCGGCGTCGTCCGCGTGCTCCTCCAGTACGTCGACGTGGTCCAGGACCGCCTTCAGGTGGGCGGTGGTGTGGTACCGCCGCTGCGGCTCCGCCCAGCGCGCGAGCAGGTTGTCCGCGTACTCGTACGGGTTGTAGACGCACTCGTCCGTCTTCCGTGCCCGGAGCAGCGTCGTGAGCCAGCGGTGGCGCAGCTCGTCGTTCTCGTCGTCGGCCATGGAAGGACCCTAAAGGGAAGGACTCTGGAGGGAGGGGCCCTGAAGTCCGGTCCGTCCGTTGCCCTGGGCGGGAGCGACACGGTTGGCTTCCTCCATGACGACCTCGACGCGTGCCGGCGACATGTACGACCCCGAGCGCCCCGGGCGCCTCCTGCGGACCGAACGCGACGCGCTGATCCCGCTGCTGCGGGCCGCGCCCGACGACGCGTACGCGATCCGGACCTGCTGTCCCGGCTGGACCGTGCGGCATGTGCTCGCGCACTGCGGCGCGGCCCTGACGCGCGTCGTCGATGGCCGCTTCGAGGAGGGCGTCTTCAGCCCGGAGAGCAACGACCGCGACATCGCCGAGCGCGCCGAGTGGTCCGTCTCCCGGGTGGTGGACGAGCTGGAGCGCGGCATGACGGAGGCGGGCGCGGCCATCGTCCGCGCCAAGGGACTCCTGGACGGCGTCGCGGTCGGCGAGTGGGTGCACGCGGGCGACGTCCGCGAGGCCTGGGGCGAGCCGGGCGCGTACGGCGGCGCGGGGCTGGGGGACGCGCTGCGGCTGCTCGCCGAGCACAGCCGCAGGACCGAGGCCGTGGCGCTGCACGCGGACCTCGACGGCTTCGACGAACCGCTCGTCCTCGGCACGAGCGACGGCAAGCGGTCGCCCGCGCGCTACATCGGCGACGCGCCGACGCTGATCCGCCTCTGCACGGGGCGTCCGCTGACGGGCACGCGGTACGAGCTCGCCGGAGCGGTGGAGCGGGAGCTGGCGATCTTCGGCTGAGGACGCTTTCCCGCCCCGTCCTGGGCCCGCTCCGGGCTCCTCACCTGCGCCAGAACAAGTGGTGCGTCACGCCGCTCGGGCTGGGCACGACGTCCAGGTGGAAGCGGTCGCGCAGCTCGTCGGGCGACTCCCAGAGCCGCGTACCGGCCCCGATCTTCACCGGTGAGACCGCCACGTGCAGGGTGTCGACGAGGTCCGCGTCGAGGAACTCCCGGATGACCGTGGCCCCGCCGCCGAGCCGGACGTCCTTGCCGCCCGCCGCCTCCCGCGCCTGCGCCAGGACCGCGGCCGGGTCGGCGTCGACGAAGTGGAACGTGGTGTCGGAGAGCGTGAACGAGGGCCGGGGGTGGTGGGTCATGACGAACACCGGGGTGTGGAACGGCGGCTCGTCGCCCCACCAGCCCTGCCACTCGTGGTCCTGCCAGGGGCCGCGCTGCGGTCCGAACTTGTTGCGGCCCATGATCTCGGCGCCGATGTTGTGCGCGAAGTCCCGGGTGAAGTAGTCGTCCAGGCCCCGGCTGCCGCCCGGTTCGGTGCGGTTGGGCCAGCTCGCCGTGGCCCCGGCCCAGGTGAACATCTCCCCGGGGTCGGCGTCGCCGAACGGCCGCTCCATGCTCTGGTGCTCTCCGGCACCGAATCCGTCCCGCGAGACGGTGAAGTTCTGGACCCGAAGCAGCTGTGTCACGTCGTCCTCCTGCGTGTGCCGTGGTCGCGACGAGGGTGAGACCGGCCGGGGCGCCCGAACTCATCGGTCAGTGGGCGTGCCCGTCCGTCTCCGCAGTCTCCTCGCTCCCGGAGCCGGGCGCCGCGCCGCCGCCCACATGGACCGTGAACGCCGCCGTGCGCACCTTGCCCTCGTGCTTGAAGTCCAGGAACAGGCGGTACGCCCCCGGGCTCGGTGCCGTCGCCGCGAAGGAGACGCCGGGGCCGGGCTTCGTCCTGCCGTCGCCCGGTTCGCCGGTGGGGTGCACGTGGAGGTAGGCCAGGTCGCCGGAGCGCAGGGCGACCAGGTGGCCGTACGAGCCGAGGTAGGGCTGGAGGTTCGTGACCGGCTTGCCGTTCTTCGCCACGTCCAGGGTCAGGTCGGCGGACTTCCCCGGCTTCAGCTCGCCGTCGAGGCTGACCTCGTAGCCGTCCACCGAGGCCTTCGTGCGGTGCTCGGGCAGGTCGTTCGGCTCGTACGTCCCCGCCACCGCGAGGTCCGCGCCCAGGGTCAGGCCCTCCTTGGCGCCCGCGGGCTTGAAGTCGGCGAAGACGCGGTAGCCGCCCGCCTCGGGGAGCTCGACCGGCGTCGACCAGGTGCCGTCGGCGGCGCGGGTGGGGTGCAGATGGCGGTAGGTCGTCAGGTCACGGGACGCGACGATCAGGTGCAGCTCCTTGTCGTGCTCCTTCTCGTACGCGGTGAGGTTGCGGCCCGCTCCCTTCTTGCCCTTGCCGTCCTCGACGACCGCGAACCGCAGCTCCTCGCGCTTCTCGGCGTCGACGCGGGGGGTCTTCAGGTCGAGGGTGTAGCCGCGCTCGGAGATCTGGAGGCCGCCGGGGACGGTGTCCGCGTGCCCGGCGCCGGTGTCCTTGCCGCCCGGGTCCTCCTTCTCGCCGGTGTGCCCGTGCTTCTCGCCCGCGTGGCCGTCTTTCTCGCCCGCGTGGCCGCCGCCGTCGTGTTCGCTCGCGGGCTTCTTCTGGGCGCTCGCGGGGTCGACGGCCTGGCCGACGCCGTACGCGGTGCCGAAGGTCGCGGCGACGGCCGCGGCGAAGGCGGTGATCTTCATTCCGGTGTTCATGACCGCTCCCTGAGGACGGAGGAAAGGACTGCCGATGCCTCCGAAGGTACCCCCTGGGGGTATAAAGTCAAGCATCGGTCGCCCTTGCGATTGGTACCCCCCAGGGGTATACATGGATCCTACGTCAGGGGTACCCACCCCGGGTACCCCCCGAGCGAGGAGTCCGCAGCCATGTCCACCACTCCCCCTCCCGGCAGCACCGAGGTGGCAGAGGTCGAACTCGCCATCGGTGGCATGACCTGCGCCTCGTGCGCCGCCCGTATCGAGAAGAAGCTCAACCGCATGGACGGCGTCGAGGCGACCGTCAACTACGCCACCGAGAAGGCCAAGGTCAGCTACCGCGGGCAGGACGTCGCCGTACAGGACCTGATCGCGACCGTCGAGGCCACCGGCTACACCGCCCAGGAGCCCGCCCCGGCCCGCGCCGAGCGCGCGGAGCCGGACCCGGACGACGACGAACGGCAGGCCGACGACCTGCTGCGGCCCCTGCGCGAGCGCCTGATCACCGCGGTGCTGCTCTCCGTGCCCGTCGTCGCGATGGCGATGATCCCCGCCCTCCAGTTCGAGTACTGGCAGTGGCTGTCCCTGACCCTGGCCGCGCCGGTCGTGACGTACGCCGCCTGGCCCTTCCACAAGGCCGCCTTCACGAACGCACGGCACGGCGCGGCGACGATGGACACGCTGATCTCGGTCGGCACGTCGGCCGCGTTCCTCTGGTCGCTGTGGGCGCTGTTCTTCGGGACGGCCGGCACCCCCGGCATGACGCACCCCTTCGAGCTGACCATCGCCCGCACGGACGGCGCCGGGAACATCTACCTGGAGGCCGCGGCGGGCGTCACCGCCTTCATCCTGGCCGGGCGGTACTTCGAGGCCCGCTCCAAGCGCAAGGCGGGCGCGGCCCTGAAGGCGCTGCTCCGGCTCGGCGCCAAGGACGTCACGCTCCTGCGGGACGGCGGCCGCGAAGAGACCGTCCCGGTGGGCGACCTGCGGACCGGCGACCGCTTCCTCGTCCGGCCCGGCGAGAAGATCGCCACCGACGGCCGGGTCGTCGAAGGCGCGTCGGCGGTCGACGCCTCCATGCTCACCGGCGAGTCCGTGCCGGTCGAGGTCGCCGAGGGCGACCCGGTCACCGGCGCCACGCTCAACGTGGGCGGGCGGCTCGTCGTCGAGGCCACGCGGATCGGCGCGGACACCCAGCTCGCCCGGATGGCCAAGCTGGTGGAGGACGCGCAGAACGGCAAGGCCGCGGCCCAGCGCCTCGCCGACCGGATCTCGGCGGTCTTCGTGCCGGTCGTCATCGCCCTGGCCGTCGCCACCCTCGGCTTCTGGCTCGGCAGCGGCTCCGGTCTGACGGCCGCGTTCACCGCCGCCGTCGCCGTACTGATCATCGCCTGCCCCTGCGCCCTGGGGCTCGCGACGCCGACCGCCCTCATGGTCGGCACCGGGCGCGGCGCCCAGCTCGGCATCCTGATCAAGGGCCCGGAGGTCCTGGAGTCCACCCGCCGGGTCGACACGATCGTCCTGGACAAGACCGGCACCGTCACCACCGGCAAGATGACCCTGCTCGCCACGCGGGTCGCGCGGGGCGTCGACGAGGCCGAAGTCCTGCGTCTGGCGGGCGCGTTGGAGCATGCGTCGGAGCACCCCGTCGCGCAGGCCGTGGCCTTCGGCGCGGCCGGGCGGGTGGGCGCGCTGCCCGCCCCCGAGGACTTCGCGAACGTGGCGGGACTCGGCGTCCAGGGCGTCGTCGAGGGCCACGCGGTCCTGGTCGGCCGCGAGGCGCTGCTCGCGGAGTGGGCGATCGGGCTCCCCGTCGAGCTGGAGCGGGCGAAGGCGGAGGCCGAGGCGGCCGGGCGTACGGCCGTCGCGGTGGCCTGGGACGGCGAGGCGCGGGCGGTCCTTGAGGTCGCCGACGCCGTGAAGGACACCAGCCCCGAGGCGATCGAGCGCCTGCGCGCCCTCGGTCTGACGCCCATCCTCCTGACCGGCGACAACAAGGCGGTCGCCGCCTCGGTCGCCGCCGAGGTGGGCATCGCTCCCGAGGACGTGATCGCGGAGGTCATGCCGCAGGACAAGGTCGACGTGGTCAAGCGGCTCCAGGCGGAGGGCCGCAGCGTGGCGATGGTCGGCGACGGCGTGAACGACGCGGCGGCGCTCGCCCGGGCCGACCTGGGTCTCGCGATGGGCACCGGCACGGACGCGGCGATCGAGGCGGGCGACCTCACGCTCGTCCGCGGGGACCTGCGCGCGGCGGCGGACGCCATCCGCCTCTCCCGCAGGACGCTCGGCACGATCAAGTCGAACCTCTTCTGGGCCTTCGCCTACAACGTGGGCGCGCTGCCGCTGGCCGCGGCGGGGCTCCTGAACCCGATGATCGCGGGCGCCGCGATGGCGTTCTCCTCGGTGTTCGTGGTCGGCAACAGCCTGCGCCTGCGGGGATTCAGGCCGCTGAGCTGAACGGCGGGGGGCCGACTCCCCGAACTCCGGGCGCAATCGACGTGTACATGTCTTTGCGATCACCCCGGTGCGCTTGGGTCGCGCCGGGGTGATCTGCGCGTAGGCTGGGTAATTGGACTAGACCTATGTGGGACGGCTTGGGAGACTTCTTCCCTCTGTGTCGCCCGCTCCCGCGGCCCCGGACCCGAAGGAAGACATCCATGAGCAAGCGTGCAGTCCTGGAGGTGATCGCCCTCGACGCCGAGGACGCCGTCGCCGCCCAGGCCGGAGGCGCGGACCGCCTCGAACTGGTCACCGACATGGCCGCGGACGGCCTCACCCCGTCCCGCGAGACCTTTGCCGAGATCCGCGCCGCCGTGGACATCTCCCTGCGCGTGATGCTGCGCCTCGCGGACGGCTTCGCCGCCGGGGACGTCGACACGCTCGTACGCCGGGCGCGCGAGCTCAGGAGCGCGGGCGCCGACGAGTTCGTGCTCGGCTTCCTCGACGAGACGGGCGGCCCCGACCTGGCCGCGGTGGAAGCCGTGGTGGACGCGCTCGACGGCTGCCGCTGGACGTTCCACCGCGCCGTCGACCGCGCGCCCGCCCGCGACGCCCTGCGCAAGCAGCTCGCCGACCTGCCCGGCCTCGACACCTACCTCACCGCGGGCGCGGCGACGGGCGTGGACGACGGCCTGACGACGCTGATCGACGAGGCCGCGCGGTCCGGTGAGCCGGGCTACGAGCAGCAGATCCTCGTCGGCGGCGGACTGCGCCTCGACCACCTGCCCCGGCTCAAGGCGGCGGGCGTCGACGCGTTCCACATCGGCGGGGCGTCACGGCCCGACGGCTGGACGGCGCCGGTGTCGGCCGAGGCGGTCGCCCGGTGGCGGGCCGCGGTGGACGCCTGAGCGCTTCCGGTGCGGGGCGCTGTCCGCGCCACCCCTGAGACGCGGTACAACTGGGCGTACAGGGAGGGGACTTCATGCCGAAGCCAGCAGCCGAGCCAGCAGCCGAGACAGCAGCCGAGCCAGCAGCCAGGACGCGTCCCGCCGAGCGGATGCTCGCGGCCGGGGCGCTGCCCGTCGCCGCGACGCTGCTCACCGGGACGGTCGCGCTCTACATGGCGCTCGTCGCGTTCGGGAACATCACCGATTTCGACACCAACCAGCAGTTCGTGCGCCACGTCCTGGCGATGGACACCACCTTCAAGGACGACGACCTGATGTGGCGCGCGGTGGGATCCACCGCGCTCCAGGACACCGCGTACGTCGCGATCATCGTCTGGGAGACGCTCGCCGCCCTGATCCTGATCGCGGCGACGGTCCTGTGGGCCGGGGCCCTGCGCCGGCCCCAGGGGCTGCGCCGGGCGCGGCGCGCGGGCACGCTCGGCCTGCTGATGGTGCTCGTCCTGTTCGGGGCGGGCTTCATCGGCATCGGCGGCGAGTGGTTCGCGATGTGGCAGTCGGAGGACTGGAACGGCCTGGACGCGGCCACGCGGATCGTGACGCTCGCCGGACTCGTGCTGATCGTCACGCATCTGCCGTCCGCCGGCGCACCGGCGGACGCACCGGCGGACGGCTCCGGGGCGAGCGGGTCATGACCCGCGCCGCGCGCGTCTAGCGGGCGAGCCGCTCGGGCAGCGCGGCCGCGTGCACGACGGTGAGTCCCGACACGGCACGGGTCAGGGCGACGTAGAGCCGCCGCAGACCGGTCCGCTCGTCGGGCTCGCCGTCGACCACGGCCGCCGGCTCGTCCAGGACCACGTAGTCGTACTCAAGACCCTTGGCGAGGGAGGCGGGCACGAGCGTGAGCCGGGTGTCCGGCGTGGTCTCCTCGCCGGGCGAGAGGTACGTCATCCCGGCGGCGTCCAGGGCCTTCGCCAGCGAGGGGATGCGGGCGTCGGCGGCGATGAGCCCGATGGAACCCTCCTGCCGCAGCGACTCGACGCAGGCTTCGAGGGAGGCCTCGTCCAGGGGCGCGGTGCCGACGGCCTGCGGTGACGCGGTGTCGCGGCCCGCCACGGACCGGATCACGAGCGAACCCGGCGACTCCCGCACGGACTTCACCTCGGCGAGGCCCGGCGCGATGGACGGAAGCAGCCGGGAGGCGAACGCGATGACCTCCCGCGGCACGCGGAAGCCCGCGGTCAGCTCCTCCACGACCGCGTCGGCCTTCCCCAGATGCTCCAGGGCCTGCTCCCAGCTCCGGGTGGCCCACGGCGTCGTGCCCTGGGCGAGGTCCCCGAGGACGGTGGCGGAACCGGTGGTGCAGCGGCGCCCCACAGCGCGGTACTGCATGGGGGAGAGGTCCTGCGCCTCGTCGAGGACGACATGGCCCAGCGAGTGGGTCCGCGCGACGAGATCACCGGCCTCGTCGATCAACACGGCGTCCGCGGCCGACCACTTGGCGGCCTTCACGCTCCGCGCGGGCTTCTCCCAGAGGATGAGCTTCTGCTCCTCGTGGCCGAGGATCCCCTCGGCGTGCTCGGCGAGAAACTCGGCGTCCGAGAGCAGCCGCAGGACGAGCTTGGCGGGGTCGACGGGCGGCCACACGGCCTTGACGGCGGCCTTCACCGCGGCGTTGCGCGCGACGGCGTCCTGCACGCGGTCGTCCGGGGCCTCGCCCGCCTGCTCCATCCGGACGAGCACGGCGTGCGCGATGCGCTGGGGCAGGGCGTCGCGTGCGGCCCCGTACCGGATGTCGCGCGCGAGCAACTCCGCGACGATCTCCTCCAGTTCGTACGCCGGGATGCGCCAGCGCCGTGAGCCGCGCACGACGACCACGGGCTCCTCGGGCAGGGTCACGTGCGACCGCAGGGCCTTGCGCAGCACCCGCGCCATGCGGGCGTCGCCCTTGACGACGGCAGCGGCGGCGTCGTCCGTGCCGCGCACCTCCACATGGGCGACGAGGTCGTCGACGGTGGCCTGCTTGACCTCCAGCTCGCCCAGGGCGGGCAGCACCTGCTCGATGTAGTGCAGGAAGGACTTGTTGGGCCCGATGACGAGGGTGCCGGTGCGGGCGAGGCGCTCGCGGTGGGCGTACAGGAGGTAGGCCACGCGGTGCAGGCCGACGGCGGTCTTTCCGGTGCCGGGGCCGCCCTGCACGCAGACCGATCCGCTCAGGTCGCTTCGTACGATCTCGTCCTGCTCGGGCTGGATCGTGGCGACGATGTCCCGCATCGGGCCGACGCGGGGCCGCTCGATCTCCTGCTGGAGCAGCTTGCTCGTCCGCTCGGCCTCGTCGGCGTCACTGAGGTGCTCGTCCTCGTACGCGGTGAGGTCGCCGCCCGTGTAGCCGAACCGCCGCCGCAGGGCGATGTCCATCGGCGCCTTCTTGGAGGCGCGGTAGAAGGGCTGCGACACGGGGGCGCGCCAGTCGATGACCATGGGGTCGCCGTCGGCGTCGTGGACGTGCCGCCGCCCGATGTAGAACTGCTCGCCCTCGGCGCCTTCCGCCTGGTCGGCGCCGGGGGCGTGGAGGTAGTCGAGCCGCCCGAAGAAGAGCGGGGTGTGGGCGAGGTCGGCGAGGGACTTGATGCGCTCGTCGATCTGGCTCTGGAGGACGGCGGCGTTGACCCAGTTCGCGGTGACGTCGCGGATGTCGAGTGCCTCGGCGTCCTCGCGCATGGCGCGCAGGGCCGAGCGGGACGCGGCGAGGTGGTTCCGCTCTCGGGAGAGGGGGTCGGGGTGGGCGGCGTGCACGGGTTGCCTCCGGCGGGGTGCGGGTTCTGGGCCGGCCGGTTGCCGTCCGGTCGGCGGCGGGCGCGAGGCACGCGGGCAGACCGGGCATCTTATGCGGCGGCCCTCCCGGGGAGCCACCGGTTTTCACCCCCGGGGCCGGGCCTTTGTCGAACAAGCCTTTCCCACCCACCCGCCCGATCACCCCGCAGTTAGCCGCTAAGGTCACCGCCGTGAAAGTACCGGTTGTGAGTGAATCATTGCGTTGTGTCACGTTTCCCGTGGTCCTGCTGCCCCTCGCCTCGCTGAGCGCCTTCGCCCTCCTCTGTCTCGTGCAGCCTCTCCCCATGGCCGATGCCCTCGTCTACCGGGCCGAAGGGGCCGCCGTCGTCGGTGGTGGGGATCTCTACGGGTTCACCGTCACCCGGTGGGAGCTGCCGGCCACCTATCCGCCGTTCGCCGCGCTCCTCTTCGTGCCCACCACCTGGCTTCCCCTCCCCGCCCTCAAGCTCGCCTTCCTCGGGGGCAACATCGCCCTCCTCGCCCTCCTGGTCCACCTCTCCCGGCGCCTCGCCGGGCTCCCCGCGCGCCTCGCGCCCCTCCTCGCCGGAACCGCCCTCGCCCTGTGGCTGGAGCCCGTCTTCCAGACCGTCCTCTTCGGGCAGATCAACCTGGTGCTCGTCTGTCTGGTCCTCTGGGACGTCACCCGGGCCCCCGGCTCCCTCGGCAGAGGCGTCGCGATCGGTGTCGCCGCCGGGATCAAGCTCACCCCCGCCGTCTTCATCGCGTACCTCTTCCTCACCGGACGCGTCCGCGAAGGGCTCACCGCCACCGCCGCCCTCGCCGGAACCCTCGCGCTCGGCGCGCTCGCGCTGCCCGGGGCCAGCGCCGACTTCTGGACGCGCCGGATCTTCGAGACGGGCCGCGTCGGCAAGGCGTGGATCGTCGACAACCAGTCGCTCCAGGGCCTCGTCGCCCGCACCGCCCACGACCCGCACCCGGGCCTCCTGTGGGCCCTCCCCGCGGTCCTGGTCGCCGTCACCGGCCTGTGGCTCGCGGCCCGGGCCCGCGACGAAGGCCGCGGGGTCCTCCTGACCGCGGCCACCGCGCTCCTGGTCTCGCCGATCAGCTGGTCCCACCACTGGGTCTGGTGCGTACCGCTCCTGACCCTGCTCATGGCGGAGGGCCGCCCCCGCCTGACCGCGGCGGTGGCGACCCTCTTCACGGCCCGCACCCTGTGGCTGGTCCCGCACCAGGGCGACCTGGACCTACGGCTGCCCCACTGGCAGCAGCCGCTCGCCTCGCCCTATCCGCTGCTCGCCCTGGCGCTCCTGGCGGGCCTCAGCTGCCGGCCAGCAACTCGTCCGCGTCCACGATCCGGTACGCGTACCCCTGCTCCGCGAGGAACCGCTGCCGGTGCGCCGCGAAGTCCTGGTCGATGGTGTCCCGCGCCACGACGGAGTAGAAGCGCGCCTCATGACCGTCGGCCTTCGGACGCAGCACACGACCGAGCCGCTGTGCCTCCTCCTGCCGGGAGCCGAAGGTCCCCGACACCTGGATCGCGACCGTAGCCTCGGGCAGGTCGATGGAGAAGTTCGCGACCTTCGAGACGACGAGCACGGAGATCTCGCCCTCCCGGAACGCCCCGAACAGCTTCTCGCGCTGCGCGTTGGTCGTCTCGCCCTTGATGACGGGCGCGTCCAGATGCTCGCCCAGCTCGTCGAGCTGGTCGATGTACTGGCCGATGACGAGGGTCTGCTCGCCCGCGTGCTTCCTGACGAGCGCTTCCGTCACCTTGCGCTTCGTGGCCGTCGTGGCGCAGAAGCGGTACTTCTCCTCGGCCTCGGCCGTCGCGTACGCCAGCCGCTCCGAGTCCGTGAGGTTGACCCGCACCTCCACGCAGTCCGCGGGCGCGATGTACCCCTGCGCCTCGATCTCCTTCCACGGAGCGTCGAACCGCTTGGGGCCGATCAGCGAGAAGACGTCGGACTCCCGGCCGTCCTCGCGCACCAGCGTGGCCGTCAGGCCCAGGCGCCGCCTGGCCTGGAGGTCGGCGGTGAACTTGAAGACGGGCGCGGGCAGCAGGTGCACCTCGTCGTAGAGGATGAGCCCCCAGTCGCGCGAGTCGAAGAGCTCCAGGTGCGGATAGACACCCTTCCGCTTCGTCGTCAGGACTTGGTACGTGGCGATGGTGACGGGCCGGATCTCCTTGCGGGTCCCGCTGTACTCCCCGATCTCCTCCTCGGTCAGGGAGGTCCGCTTGATCAGCTCGTGCTTCCACTGCCGGGCGGAGACCGTGTTCGTCACCAGGATCAGCGTCGTCGCCTTGGCCTCGGCCATGGCGCCCGCGCCGACCAGCGTCTTGCCCGCGCCGCAGGGCAGCACGACCACACCGCTGCCGCCGTGCCAGAACCCCTCGACGGCCTGCTTCTGGTACGGGCGCAGCGCCCAGCCGTCCTCGACGAGGTCGATGCGGTGCGCCTCGCCGTCGACGTACCCGGCGAGGTCCTCGGCGGGCCAGCCCAGCTTCAGGAGGGTCTGCTTGATCTGCCCGCGCTCGGAGGGGTGGACGACGACGGTGTCGGCGTCGACCCGGTCCCCGACCAGGGGCTGCACCTTCTTGGACCGCAGGATCTCTTCCAGGACCGGCCGGTCGGTGGTGGTCAGGACGAGACCGTGCGTGGGGTGCTTGGAGAGCGTGAGCCGGCCGTAGCGGGCCATCGTCTCGGCGATGTCCACGAGCAGCGCGTGCGGCACGGGGTAGCGGGAGAACTCCACCAGCGCGTCCACCACCTGCTCGGCGTCGTGCCCGGCGGCACGGGCGTTCCACAGGCCGAGCGGCGTCACGCGGTAGGTGTGGATGTGCTCGGGGGCACGCTCCAGCTCCGCGAAGGGCGCGATGACACGGCGGCAGGCCTCGGCCTGCTCGTGGTCGACTTCGAGCAGGAGAGTCTTGTCCGACTGGACGATCAGGGGACCATTCACGCGCGCACCCTTTCGGTAAGCCAAACGTCCAGTGTGCCGCATGGCGCGCTCATACGGTCCTGCGTGCGTTCCGGCTCACGTTCCGGCCGTCGTGCCGGCAGCCGGGGGCGGCTCAGTCGTCCGCCAGTTCCGCGACGCCGGTCACCCGGTGCAGGGGGTACGTCTTGACCTCGTCCGCCGTGTGGTCGTACGCCGTGACGAAGCCGCCCTCCACCCGGATCGGGGCGATCACGCGCTGGCTCGCGGAGCCCTCCGCGTTCACGTAGCCGATCCACAGCGCCTCGCCGGTCAGGACCGCGGCCTGCATCGTGGCGAGGGTCTCCGCCGCCGTGGTGCGGGGCAGCGCTCCGCCCTTCTCCGGGGTCGCCTTGCGGGGCGCGGTCGAGGCCAGGTCGCCGGCCCGGATGGCGCGTACGGCCGCGCCGAGCATGGTCTTGTCGGCCAGCGGCGGGCCGTCGTGCACCGGCTCGGGCGCGGTGCGGGGCGGCGAGCGGTGGGCGTGCGCCCGCGTGATCAGTACGTCGCCGTCGGCGCTCTCCGCGGCGGGCGCGAAGCCCATGCCCCGCAGGCCTTCGAGGAGCGTGCCGGGGTCGGCCTGCGCGGCGAGCACGGTGGGCGCGAGGCGGCGCAGGCGCAGGGGCTGGGAGCGCTTGTCGGCCAGGATCTCGTTCAGGAGCGCCTCGTCGTCGCAGCGCACGTACGCGGACGCGGCGCCGATCCGCAGGTGGCCGTGTTTACGGGCCACGTCGTCGATGAGGTACGCCAGCGGCTGCGGCACCGGCGTGCGGGAGTGCGCGGCCAGGAAGGCGTGCAGGTCGGACGCGGACTTGCCCGCGTCGAGCGCGCGCCGTACGGACCCGGGCGTGAAGCGGTAGACGGTCGCGCCGCCCTTCGACTCGACGTCGGCGAGCACCGAGAGCGTCTCGGCGAGCGGGCGCTCCAGCGGGCCGGGGGCCACGGCCGTGAGGTCGGCCTGGAGCAGGACGTGGTCGAGGGGTTCGGGGAGCAGGGGGGCGAGGATGCGGGCGGCTCGGGCCCCGGCGGCGGCCAGTTCGGCGGGGGAGGGGTGGGGGACGTCCGGGGCGCCCCCGCCGCCCGCTGGTTCCGCCGCGTTCTCGCCGCTCTCGGAGCCGAGCAGGGCCCTGCCGTGTGCGGAGAGCGCGCCGCGGCCGGTGATGCCCAGCAACTCGCTCTCGTTCAGGGTCCATTGGGCGATTCGGGCGCGGAGCTCCATGGGGGCGGCGCTGTGGCCGACTCCGCTTGCGTGGGCCGCGCCGGACGTCGTGCCGCCGCCTGCCGCGCCGCGCGGCGGGCGTTCCCAGCGCAGGCGCGCGATGACCGACTCCGGGGTCGGGCTCGCGCCGTCCGGCAGCGTGGTGAGGAGCGTGAGCACCCGGCGCCGGATCTCCGGGGCCGAGGAGCGGTCCAGGTGCGGGCCCAGCGCCGACAGCGTGCGGTCCTTGCCGTCCCGGCCGCCGATCAGGCCCGCCGTGCGGGTCGCCGTCAGCCAGGCCGTGGCCAGGACCGACCAGCGCTCGGCGGCGGGCAGCTCCTGCCAGTCGTCGTACGCGGGCGTCGCCGCGTACCGCTCGTCCGCCTCGCCGTCCGACGCCACGAGGCCCGCCGCGTAGGCCAGTTCGACCCAGAACGCGGCCACCGGCTCGGGCAGGTCCAGGGCCACGGCGGTCCGCTTCAGGTCGCGCACGCTGAGGCCGCCCGCGCGGAGCACGGTGGGGCCGCCCTCGTCCCAGTCCTTCAGGAGTTCCTCGACGGTGTCCAGTGCCATGTACGCCTGGCTCGCCGCCGCCGCGTCCACAGCCTGTGGACGGTGTTCGCGCAGCGGCTCGACGGCGGGCGGCGCCGGTTCGAGGACCCGGTGGGCACGGCCCGCCCGCAGGTGGAGGGCCGCCTCGCGGGGGAGCACGACGGTGCCGGGGGAGGTGGGCAGCAGGAGCCCGCGGTCCAGGAGCCAGCGCAGGTGGCGGGCCGGATCGGCGGTGACCTGGCCGTACGGCGGGCCCCAGACGAGGCGTGAGAGCACTTCGACGGACTCGGCGGGGGCTTCGTCGAGGAGCGCGGACATGCGGGCGCGGTCGGTGAAGAGTTCCGTGAGCGAGCGGACCGCGGAGACCGCGTCGTGCGTGGAGGGGAGCCCGGCGGCGGCCACGATGTCCTGCATGCGGCCCGGCGACATGCCCGCGGTGGCCTCGGCGACGGTGGGGCCGAGGCCGGTGGGGGAGGGGTACTGCGGGGCGGGGGCGAGGAGTTCGCGTGCGGTGCGGACCAGGCGCAGGCGGTCGTCGGCGCCCCAGATCAGGGCCTGCTCGCGGAGGGTGGCGAGGGCGCGGGCCAGGGCCGCGTCGACGGTGGGGTCGCCGTCCTCGTCACCGGCCACGAGAGCGTGCAGCTCTTCGTACGTGGCGGGTTCCGGGGCCACGGCGAGTGCCTCGGCGACCTGCTGGGCGAACCGGTCGAGCCGCTCCAGGGCGCGGACGACGGAGGCGCGGGTGGCCGCGCGCGTCGCCAGCTGCGTGAGGTCGTTCGGGACCGGGGTGAGCAGGTCGGGGCGGGCGTGGAGCAGCGCGCCGAGGGAGGCGTCGTCACGGGAGCGGAGTGCCTCGGCGAGGGACCGGGGGGTGTCCGCTGGGCGCTGGGGCTGCTCGTCGGTGCTCATCAGGCTCACGGTAGCGGGTCGGGGTGCACGCCCGGGCCTTCCTGGCGGCGGGCTCCGGGGCCCGGGGAGCCGGGACGGGGGTGGGGCCGGGGGTCCGCGGGTGTGGCGGTACGGAGGTTCGGGTCGGGTGTCGGTGCGTCGGCCGGCCGCCGGTGGGTGGGGGCCGGCACGGTGCCGGTGCTTTTGGCCGCGGGGGACGGACCGGGGGAGGGGACGCGGTAACGTCGGGGTATTCGGTGGTTTTCAACGGGGCTGCCCCGGAGGGGAATTCGTGGGGATCGAGAGCGACCAGCTCGTCTTCGACTATCTGAGCCGCGTCGGCGACCTGGCCCAACAGCGCCTCCTGCCCTCGGGCACCCGCATGCGCCTCGTCTCCGACCTCCGCAACGAGATCGACCGCAGCCGGGCCAAGGCCGCGGCCGACAGCCCGGCCGCCATACGCCGCATCCTCGACCGGCTCGGCACCCCCGAAGACCTCGTGGAAGCCGCGGGCGGCTCCGGCGCCCCCGCCGGCGGTGACGACGTACCGAAGCAAGCCCCGCCCCGCCCCGCGCGCCCGCGCTCTGCCGAGCCGAAAGAGCGGCCCAAGCGGCTGCGGCGCGTCGTCCCCCGGCCACGGCCCGCCGCCGAGGACGTGGAGCCGGTCCAGGAGTACCGCCCCTCCCCGCCCCACCTCGCCGGCACCGACGAGCTCGGCGAGAGCGGCTCCGAGCCCGACTGGTGGCGGGTGGACAGCAGCCCCTTCGGCCTCGCCGACACCGTGCCGGGCTTCACCGGCGGCGTGGAGATCCCCGAGATCCTCAAGCCCCCGCCCAAGAAGCGCCCCGACGCCGAAGCCGACGCCGAAGAAGAAGCCGACGACGTCGACGATGAAGGTCAGGAAGAGGAAGAAGACGAAGGCGGCGTCGAGCACGCCCCCGCCCGGCGGCTTCGCTTTCGGCGGTCCGCCGCCCTCGCCCCCGCCGCCCCCCGCTTCACCAACCCCCTCCTCCTGCTCGCCGCGGCCCTCCTCACCGTCGGTGCCGTCCTCGGCAACTGGCTCGCCCTCGGCGGCGGCTGGCTCCTCGCCTACGCCTCGCGCAGGCTCAGCAGGGCCGAGGCGAAGTGGGCCGTCATCGGGCTGCCCGGCCTCGTCGTCGCCGGTGGGATCACCTGGCTGTGGGGCAGGAACGAAGGCCGCTGGGGCGACCCCGTCCGCGACGGCCACATGAGCGACGCGATGGCCGAGACCTGGCCGTGGGTGGTGCGCGGCGCGGCCATCGCCTCCGCGCTCTATCTGGTATGGAGGTCCCAGCGGCAGCGGTAGCCGCCCCCGGGCACCCGCTCCCGCGCGCCTAGCGCGTCAGGGCCTTCTGGAGCTCGTCCAGGATCCTGTTCGCCGCCGTGTAGCCGATCCCCTGGATCCACAGCTCGTCGTCGACGGTGTGGACGTCGCCCTTCTTGACGGCCTTCATGTTCTTCCACAGGCCGCTGCCGACGGTCCGCGTCTCCTTGGAATTCTTCGGGTCGCCGTATGTGGAGCGGAAGATGACGTCCGCGTCCGCGAGGTCGATCTTCTCGGGCGACACGTCGTACGAGAAGCCGTCCTTGGCCTTGGCGGCGATCGGCGGGCGGCCCAGGCCCACGTCTTTGAGGAGCGTGGCGACATACGTCCGCTCGCCGTAGATGCGGATGTCCGCGCCCTCCACGAAGCGCACGACGTTGACCTCCGTCGCCCTGGCCTTCGCCGGGCCGCCGACGGCGGCCGTGACCCGTCCGGCGTGGGCGTCGTAGGCGGAGACGACCTTCTTGGCCTCCGCCTCCTTGCCCAGTGCCTCGGCGTGGACCCGGAAGTTCTCCTTCCAGGGGTAGCCGGTGTTCTCCGTCATCACCGTCGGCGCGATCTGCTTGAGCTGCGCGTACTTCGCCGCGTGCCGGATCTTGCTGGTGAGGATGAGGTCCGGCTTGAGGGCGGCGATCGCCTCCATGTTCGGGTTCAGCATCTCGCCGACGTCCTCGATGCCGCTGACCTCGTCCTGGGGCAGGTAGCCGGGGAAGCCCGACGACGCCTCGACGTGGGTGGCGCCGACCGGCCGCACGCCCAGTGTGAGCGCGGAGTCCAGTTCGGCGGTGTCGAGGACGACGACCCGCTTCGGGGAGACGGGGACCCGGACGTCTCCCATGGCCGTCGCGACGGTGTGCCGCGTGCCGGGGGCGGAGCCGGCGCCCGCCCCGTCGCCGGAGTCCGGCGATCCGCAGGCGGCGAGGACGAGCGCTCCGCCGAGGGCCAGCGCCCCGGCGGTCAGGGCGCGGCGGCGGTGCGCCGACGCGGCGGTCACGGGTGCGGTCATGGTGTGGGGCCCACCTTTCGGTCGGACGCGGGCTGCGGGCGCGGCTCGGCGGCCCACGGAGCCCCCGGCACGACCAGGGGCGACCCCGTCACCGGGTCCGATACCACCACGCAGTCCAGACCGAACACCTCGCGGACCAGATCCTCGGTGACGACCTCGGCGGGCGGGCCCTCCGCGACGATCCGGCCGCTCTTCATGGCGACGAGGTGATCGGCGTACCGGGCGGCCTGGTTGAGGTCGTGCAGCACGACGACCACGGTCCGGCCGCGGTCGTGGTTGAGCTGGCGCACCAGGTCGAGCACCTCGACCTGGTGCGCGATGTCGAGATACGTCGTCGGCTCGTCCAGGAGCAGCAGCTCGGTCTCCTGCGCGAGCGCCATCGCGATCCACACCCGCTGGCGCTGCCCGCCGGACAGCTCGTCCACGGACCGCTCGGCGAGCGCGGCGACGTCCGTACGCTCCATCGCCTCCGTCACGGCCCGCTCGTCGTCCTCGGACCACTGCTGCCACCAGTGCTGGTGCGGCTGGCGGCCACGTGCCACGAGGTCGGCGACGGTGATCGCCTCGGGTGCCACGGGCGTCTGCGGGAGCAGCCCGATCTGCCGGGCGATCTTCTTGGTGGGGAGCTTGGCGAGGGCTTCGCCGTCGAGCAGGACCGCGCCGCTCTTGGGCTTGAGGAGGCGGCCGAGGGCGCGCAGGGTGGTCGACTTCCCGCAGGCGTTGGGGCCGACGATGACCGTGACCTCGCCGTCGGGCACCGCGAGGTCCAGTGCGTGCACGACTTCGCGGTCCTCGTAGGCGAGGGTCAGCTCGCGGGCGCTGAGGCGGGCGGCGGTCACGAGGTGCCTCCATTGCGGACGGAACGGCTGCGGACGATCAGCCAGATCAGGTACGGGGCTCCGACGGCCGCCGTCAGGACGCCGACCGGCAGCTCGGTGGGCGAGAACAGGCGCCGGGCGAGCAGATCCGCGAGGACCATGATCAGTGCGCCGAGCAGGGCCGAGCAGAACAGCGGGATCTGCGCGGTGCGGGTCAGACGGCGGGCGATCTGCGGGGCGAGCAGCGCCACGAAGTCGACGGGCCCCGCGGCGCCGGTCGCCACGGAGGCGAGGACCACGCCGAGCAGGACCAGACCGAGCCGTACGTGGCCCAGGCGCACTCCGAGGGCGGTCGCCGTGTCGTCGTCCATGGTCACCGAGCGCTGGGCGCGGGCGGCCCAGCACACGAACGGGAGCAGGACGAGCAGGGTCAGGCCGAGCGGCGCGGCCTCCGTCCAGCCGCGCCCGTTGAGGGAGCCGGTCATCCAGATCTGCGCCTGCTGGGCGACGAGGTAGTCGCCCTTGGTCATGAACAGCGTGGTGACCGAGCGCAGGGCGATCGCGAAGCCGATGCCGATGAGCACGAAGCGGGTGGCGTGCAGGCCGCCGCGCCAGGCGAAGACGTACACGAGGGTGGCGGCCGCGACGCCGCCGAGCACCGAGAGGTAGGGCAGGACGGTGGCCGAGGTGACCCCGAGGGTCATCGCCCCCACCGTCAAGGCGCTCGCGCCCTGGCTGATGCCGATGATGTCGGGGCTGGCCAGGGGGTTGCGGGCGACGGTCTGGATGAGCCCGCCCGCGACCCCGAAGGCGGCGCCGACGAGCAGCCCGACGACCATCCGGGGTTCGCGCAGCGTCCCCACGACCAGCTCGTCGGGAGAGGGCTGCCCGAGGACGACCTTCAGGGCTTCGGCGGGCGCGACGAACGACTCGCCGACGCACAGGTAGGCGAGGCAGGACGCCGCCAGGAGCACGGCCAGGAGCAGGGCGACCGCGGTCGCCCTGCGGTGCACCAGGAACGCGGCACGGCGGACCCGGAGCACGGAGTACCCGGCGGGACGCACGCGCCCGGCGGCGGCGACCGGCGGGGCGCTCACGCCGCCACCGTCTTCCGGCGCACCAGCGTCACGAGGAACGGCACCCCGATGAGCGCGGTCATCACCCCGGCGGGCACCTCGCTCGGCGGGAAGACCACGCGCCCCACGGTGTCGGAGACCAGCAGCATGACGGGCCCGATGACGGCGGCCATGGGCAGCACCCAGCGGTGGCCGCTGCCCACGATCGCGCGGGCGATGTGCGGCACCGCGAGGCCGATGAACGCGATGGGCCCGGCGGCGGCCACCCCCGCGCCGGTGAGCACGGTCGCCCCGAGCCCTCCGACGATCCGCACGGCCGCGACCTTCTGCCCGAGCCCCTTGGCCACGTCCTCGCCGAGGGCCAGCGCGTCGAGTCCGCGCGCGACGGACAGCACGAGCACGAGCCCCACCAGGAGGAACGGCCAGATCTGCCCGACGATCTCGGCGTCGCGCCCGGAGAGCGAGCCCACCTGCCAGAAGCGGAACTCGTCCAGGGCCGACGCCCTGGTGGTGAGGACGGCGGTGGTCAGGGAGACCAGGAGCGCGTTGATCGCGGCCCCGCCGAGCGCGAGCTTCACGGGGGTCGCACCGCCCCGGCCGCTCGCGGCGATCGCGTACACCGCGACGGAGGCGAGGCCCGCGCCGACGAAGGCATACCAGACGTACCCGGTGAGCGTGTGCACGCCCGCGAACGCGATCGCCATGACCACGCCGACCGACGCGCCCTGGCTGACGCCGAGGATGCCGGGGTCGGCGATGGGGTTGCGGGTGATGCCCTGGAGGACCGTGCCGGCGAGGGCGAGCGCGGCGCCGACCATCAGGCCGATGAGCGTGCGCGGCACGCGCATCTCGCGGATGACGTCGGCGGCGTCGCCGTGCCCGCCGTGCAGCAGGGCGTCGAGGACGGCGGACGGCGCGATCGCGCGGGCGCCGACGGAGAGACTGAGCAGGATCGCGAGCAGCAGGGCCACGACGGCCGCCGTCATCGCGACAGCGCGTCTGGCTGGCACACGCATCGGCTGAGCTCGTTTCGGAGGACTCGATGATTCGAGGATTCGTGAGGGCGGGGAGCGCCCCTGAGGTAAGGCTCGGCTAAGTCTAAGGGGCGGTCCTGGGCCTCTTCCCGGCCGTGGTCGTCGGCACAATGGGCTCATGACCTCACGCGCGCCGACCGTCGGCTTCGACCTCGACATGACCCTGATCGACTCCCGGCCCGGCATCAGGGAGGCCTACCGCGCCCTGTCCGCCGAGACCGGGACGTACATAGACGCCGACCTCGCCGTCACGCGGCTCGGTCCGCCCCTGGAGCAGGAGCTGCGCCACTGGTTTCCGCAGGAGCGGATCCAGGAGATGGGCGACCGCTACCGTGAGATCTATCCCACATACGCCATCACCCCCACCCTCGCGATGCCCGGCGCCCGCGAGGCGGTCGCGGCGGTGCGCGCGCACGGCGGCCGGGCGATCGTGGTGACCGCCAAGCACGAGCCGAACGCGAAGCTCCACCTGACGCACCTCGGCATCGAGGCGGACGCGGTGATCGGCTGGCTGTGGGCCGAGGCGAAGGCGGACGCCCTGCGCGAGCACGACGCGGTGGTGTACGTCGGGGACCACACCGGTGACGTACGCGGCGCGCGTACGGCGGGCGCGCTCTCCGTCGCGGTGGCGACCGGGCCGTGCGACGCAGCGGAACTGCGCGCGGCGGGCGCCGACGTCGTGCTCACCGACCTGAGCGGGTTCCCCGCCTGGCTCGACGCCCACGTCGCCGGGGGCGGCGTCAGGTAGACGCGGATTTCGCCTGGCGGCGCTGGACGGCGATGGAGCGGAGCACGCCCGCCACGGCGACGAGGAACCCGACGCCCATCAGCATGCACACCGCGTACGCGAGGGACGGGAAGGGGTCGGTGCCGAGGAACAGCGGGGCCACCGTGACCAGAGTGGCCAGGGCTCCGACGAAGAAGATGATGGCTCCGGTACGGACCAGGCCGTCGCCCGGTCCGGCGGAATTCGCTTGGGTTTTGTCACGCACCCCACCAGGGTAGTTCCCTGCCCGAAGGAAGAATCCGGGGACGTCTTGTCACCGGCCCCCGGACCCATAGTCTTGGTGGCGGCGGGTCGGGCGACCCGCTGTAGTGCTATCCAGAGCCGTTTTCCGCGGCACAGACGCGTTTGACGACGAGTACGAGGACGAGGACTTCAGGTGCCTACCGGCAAGGTCAAGTGGTTCAACAGCGAGAAGGGCTTCGGCTTTCTCTCCCGCGATGACGGCGGCGACGTCTTCGTGCACTCCTCCGTACTGCCCGCAGGTGTCGACACACTCAAGCCCGGCCAGCGCGTCGAGTTCGGCGTCGTCGCCGGTCAGCGCGGTGACCAGGCCCTGTCGGTGGCGATCCTCGACCCGACGCCGTCCGTCGCCGCGGCGCAGCGCCGCAAGCCCGACGAACTGGCGTCCATCGTCCAGGACTTGACGACCCTCCTGGAGAACATCACGCCGATGCTGGAGAAGGGGCGCTACCCCGACAAGGCCTCGGGCGCGAAGATCGCGGGCCTGCTGAGGGCCGTCGCCGACCAGCTCGACGTATAGGTTCCGGCCGCCGTACGGGATTACCGGCCAAAGCTGAGCGCATCCGGCGCGAGGGGCGGTACGAGCCCCTCCGCCGCCGCTCGCGTCAGGAGACCGCGGATCGCCGCGTAGCCGTTCTCGCCGAGATCGGCCGTGAACTCGTTCACGTACAGACCGATGTGCTGGTCGGCGACGGCGGGATCCATCTCCTGCGCGTGCTCCTGCACGTAGGGCCGGGAGGCCTCGGGGTCGTCCCAGGCCATGCGCACGGAGGTCCGGACGGCGTCCGCGATCCGCTCCAGGCGCTCGGCGCCGAGGGACCGCTTGGCGATGATCGCGCCCAGCGGGATGGGCAGGCCCGTCGTCCGCTCCCAGTGCTCGCCCATGTCGGCGAGGCAGTGGAGCCCGTAGTTCTGGTACGTGAAGCGGGCCTCGTGGATGACCAGGCCCGCGTCGACCTTGCCGTCCCGCACCGCGGGCATGATCTCGTCGAAGGGCAGCACCACGATCTCGCCCACGCCCTCGCCGGGCAGCGTGTCCGCGGCCCAGAGCCGGAACAGCAGATACGCCGTGGACCTCTCGCTCGGCACCGCGACCGTCTTGCCGGTGAGGTCGACCCCGGCCTCCCGGGTGAGGACCAGCGGCCCGCAGCCCCGGCCCAGCGCCCCGCCGCACGGCAGCAGGGCGTACTCGTCCAGGACGTAGGGCAGCACGGCGTACGACACCTTCAGGACGTCGAGCTCGCCGCGTTCCGCCATGCCGTTGGTGATGTCGATGTCGGCGAACGTCACGTCGAGCCCGGGCGCGCCGGGCACGCGGCCGTGCGCCCAGGCGTCGAAGACGAACGTGTCGTTCGGGCAGGGCGAGTAGGCGATCTTCAGGGGCTGCGCGTCCCGCGCGGGCGATTCAGTCATGCCGGTTCCAACTCTCCAGTACGGGCGCGCATTTCCCGAACGCGTCCCCCAGCGCGCCAAGGGCCTCGCCGATCCGCCAGGCGGCGCGGTCGCGCGGCCCCACGGCGTTGGAGACCGCGCGTATCTCCAGGACGGGCAGGGTGAAGGCGGCGGCGGCCTCGGCCACGCCGAATCCCTCCATCGCCTCCGCGAGGGCCGACGGATGGCGCCGCCGCAGCCCGGCGGCGCGCTCGGCGGAGCCGGTCACGGTGGAGACGGTCAGGACGGCGCCGGTGAGTCCGCCGCAGGCCGCGGCCAGGTCCCGTACGAGGGACGGGGGCGGCCGGTGGGTGACGGCGCCGAAGCCCAGTTCGGTGACGGGCAGGAAGCCGTCGGGCGTCTCGGCGCCCAGATCGGCCGCGGTGATCTCGTCGGCGAACACCAGCGAGCCGAGCGGCGCCCCGGGCGCGAAGCCGCCGCCGATCCCGGCGGAGACCACCAGGTCGTACGGGGTGCGCGCGAGGGCGGCCGCCGTGTGCGCCGCGGCCGCCGCGGGCCCCACGCCGACGGCCACGGCGTCGGCGTACGGGGGCAGGCGGCCGGCCACCGCGTCCCGTTCGGCCGGGACGGCGGTGGCGACCAGCACGCGCGGGGGGTGTGTCGGGGACACGGACCCGGTCAGGCGTCCTTCTCGAGCTTGAACGACCACAGGCCGGTCGCCTTGGTCGAGGAGCCCTTGCCGCCTTCGAGGATGCTGACGGTGGTGGAGTTCTTGCCGCCGCCGTACTGCTGGTTGAAGAAGACGCTGCCCGGGATGACGACGTAGGTCTTCTTGCTGGCCTCGGTGAGGGGCTGACCGTTCATCAGGAGCGTCCAGCCCTTCTCGGCGACCTCGGGGTCGACGCCGAAGCGGACCTTCTCGTCGGGGTCGACCTTGATGGACTCGGCGTCCTTGTCCTTGAGGCAGTCCTGGAGCTGGGACTGCTCGAGCTCCTTGCCGTCGTTGTAGCAGGAGGCCTCGGAGTTCACCGAGTCGCTGCCGACCGTGACGGTGGCGAGCGGCGTCGGCTTGTCGCAGGCCGACAGGACGAGGAGTCCGGCGGAGACAGCGCCAAGGGCGGCCACGGAGCGGCGACGGCGCGCCGAGCTGTGAACGTGTGCGGCTCCGCCGCGGAGCAGGGAGGTCATGGGCGAAGGCTATCGGGCGCCCCGTGCCGTCCCGCCACGTGGGGGTCGCGGCGTGCCGCCCCGGGGGATCCGACGGGCTCACGCCACCCGCGGGCGGCGCTGTCCGCCGTGCCGGGCCGCCGACAGCAGGCCCCGCACGGTCGACAGCCAGCCGGCGGCCACGATCGCCGCGGCCACCGAGAACCCCAGTGACCCGTTCAGCGGCAGGGCCATGCCGATTCCGCCGCCGACCACCCACGCCACCTGGAGGATGGTCTCCGAGCGGGCGAAGGCGGAGGTGCGCACCTCTTCCGGCACGTCCCGCTGGATCAGCGCGTCCAGGGACAGCTTCGACATGGCCTGCGCGAAGCCCGCCACCGCGCCCAGGCAGGCGACGCCCACCGCCCCGAAGAACACCGCCGCGGTGATCGCCACGCCGAGGACGACGCCGACCACGGTCACGATGATGACCTCCGGCGCCCGCGATCTCAGGCCGGCGCCGACGGCGGTGCCGAGCGCGTTGCCCGCCCCCGCGGCGACGCCCACTATCCCCAGGGAGACCGCGGCGCTCTGGCCGCCGAGCGGTTCCTCGCGCAGCAGGAAGGCGAGGAAGAAGATGAGGAAGCCGGAGAGACAGCGCAGCGCGGCGTTGGCGGCGAGCGCGTGCGTGACGGCGGGCCCGACCGTACGCAGCCCCATGCGCCGCTTCTTGGACGTGTCGGCCGCGGCTTCGGTGCGCGCGTGCAGATGCAGGTGCTCCTCGTCGGCCGCGAGCAGCGCCTTGTGCTCGCCCTTCGCCGAGTCGACCTTGGGCGGCAGCGAGACGGAGAGGAACATCCCGACGACGAAGAGCACGAAGGCCCCGTACAGCGGCCAGCGCGGACCGATCGCCTGGAGCCCGGCGCCGATCGGGGCGGCGATCCCGGTGGCGAGCAGCCCGCCGAGCGTGACTCTGGAGTTGGCCTTGACGAGGGAGAAGCCCGTGGGCAGCAGCCGTGGCACCACGGCGCTGCGCACCACCCCGTACGCCTTGGAGGCGACCAGGACGCCCAGTGCCGCCGGATAGAGCTCAAGGCTGCCGGTGATCACCGCCTCGGACAGCAGCAGGGCGAGCAGGGCGCGGGCCAGCATCGCGGCGGCCATCGCGTAACGGCGGCCGTGCGGGAGGCGGTCCAGGAGCGGGCCGATGACGGGGGCCAGGAGCGTGAAGGGCGCCATCGTGATGGCGAGATAGAGGGCGACACGGCCGCGGGCCTCGTCCGTCGGCACGGAGAAGAAGACGGTCGAGGCGAGCGCGACGGTGACCATGACGTCGCCCGCGCCGTTCACGGCGTGCAGTTCGATGAGTTTGCCGAGCCCCGACTCGCCCGCGCCGTGCGCGTGGGTGGCCTTGCGGATGCCGCGGGCCGTGCCGGTGAAGGGCAGGTGCAGGGCGCGACCGATCCGGCGGGCGGCCCGGCTCAGCACCGGACCCCGTCCGCCGACTCGCTGGGACGTCGACCTTGCGGCAGCCACCTCGTCATAGTGCCCCCTAATGGCCCGTACTAGTGCGCATACGCTGCGGGGCAATCGCGTGGGCGTATGCGGCGCCCGGGAAAATCGGCCGCGGGGCGTGCGGACCCGCGGGTGGGAAAACACCGCGAAGCGGCAAGAGAAGGGGCCCGAGGCAGGGGGGCGGGCACGCCGGTGTAGGCCCAGGGGCCAGGAGAAGGTAGCGTGCGTAGCGCGCCTGCGGCGGTTGTTCTTGGCCGCGCGCCTCTCGGTCATCCCGCAGAATGGATGACGTAGGTGCGCCCGAGGACGTTCGGGCGCGGACGTCGACGCGGCCCCCAGGTCCGCTCCGTCCGCTCTCCCGCGTATGGGTGGCGCACTCGTGAGACGGCGTAATGGAGAAGCGATACCTGTGAGCGCAGCGACAACGCGAAGCCGTACCCCGCGTACCCCGCGTACTCCCGACCGCCTGTGCGCCGAGGCGGTGGGACTGGCCCGTGACGCGGCCGAGGAGGCCGCCGCGCCCGGTGTGGTCGGTGAGCACGTCGAGGTCGTGGTCGAGGGCGACCGCGTGGTCACGCACCTGTTCGAGTGCAAGGAATTCGGCTACCGCGGCTGGCGCTGGGCCGTGACCGTGGCCCGCGCCTCGCGCGCCAAGGTCGTCACGCTCGACGAGACGGTGCTCCTGCCCGGCCCGGACGCGCTCCTCGCCCCCGAGTGGGTGCCGTGGAGCGAGCGGCTGCGCCCCGGTGACATGGGCCCGGGGGACCTGCTGCCCACGGACGCGGAGGATCTGCGCCTGGAGCCCGGTTACTCGGGCGAGGAGGAGCCGCCGCCGAACTCCGTGTTCTCGGAGGAGATGGCGGAGCTGGCCGAGGCGGAGGACGCGGAGATCACTCCCGTGTCGCCGGCCGCGTTGCCCGCCGCTCCCGCCCGGGGGTCCATCGCCGCGCTCGCCGACGAGCTGGGCATGCGCCGGGCGCGGGTCCTGTCCCGGTACGGCCTGCACGCCGCGGCCGACCGCTGGGAGGAGTCGCACGGCGCGAAGACCGCGATGGCGCAGGCCGCGCCCGCGTCCTGCGTCAGCTGTGGGTTCCTCGCGCCGATCGGCGGTTCGCTCGGACAGGCGTTCGGTGTATGTGCGAACGAGTTCGGCCCCGCGGACGGGCACGTGGTGTCGCTCGCGTACGGCTGCGGGGGGCATTCCGAAGCCGCCGTGATGCCGAAACCGCCGCGGCCCGCCGCGCCCGTCCTCGACGAGACCCGGGTGGACGTCCTGCCCCTGCGGCCGGCTCCCGACTCGGGCTCCGTTCCGCTGGAGGCGGGGGCGGAGGATCTCGGCCACTCCTGAGCTCCCGCTGGGGGCTGGGGTGCTGGGGTGCCCCCGGGCTGGGGGTGCCGTTTCTTCCCGCGCCTCGCGCGGATTTCTTCCCGCCCACCCACCCGATTGCCCCGTGGTGTGTCGGGGGTGGTGCCGGGGTGTCGGCTGTCTGCGGGCCGGTGGTCGTGCTTTCCGTGCTTCGCGCTGGGCTTTTCCGGCCGCCCGACCGATTGCCCCGTGGTGTCTCAGGGGTGGGTGGCACCCGGCCAGGCGGGGTGTACCGCTCGTCGGGGGTGGTCCCCCGGACGCGGTACCGTTCGGCCCGCGAACCGAGCGAGGGAGACGACACCGTGAGCAAGACCGTGCGGCCGGCAGCCGAGGGCACTGACCCGTTCGGCACGGCACGGCTCAGGCGGGGTGTCCTCGACGCCTGGGCGGCCAGCCCGGCCCGCTTCCGGGAGGACGCCAACGCCGAGGAGGACCTCGCCCTCGGCGGCTACCGCGACCGGCTGATCGTCGAACTCGCCCAGAACGCCGCCGACGCCGCGGCCAGGGCCGGCGCCCCCGGCCGCCTCTCCCTCACCCTCCGGGACGGCGTGCTCGCCGCCGCCAACAACGGCGCCCCCCTCGACGCCACCGGCGTCGAATCCCTCTCCACCCTGCGCGCCTCCGCCAAGCGCGAGGAGCCGAACAACGGCGCCGTCGGCCGCTTCGGCGTCGGCTTCGCCGCCGTACTCGCCGTCTCCGACGAGCCCGCCCTCGTCGGACGCACCGGCGGCGTCCGCTGGTCCCTGGGCGAGGCACGCGAACTCGCCGCCGACACCGCCCGCTTCAGCCCCGGCCTCGGGGACGAGATCCGCCGGCGCGACGGGCACGTGCCCCTGCTCCGGCTGCCCTTCGCCGCCGAAGGATCCGCCCCGGACGGGTACGACACCGTCGTCATCCTGCCCCTGCGCGACGCCGCCGCCGAGGACCTCGTCCTGCGGCTCCTCGCCGACGTCGACGACGCGCTCCTCCTCGCCCTCCCCGGCCTCGGAGAAGTGACGGTCCACGTCGGCGACCAGGCGCCCCGCACCCTGCGCCGCACCGCCGAACCCGGCTACGTCGACATCTCCGACAGCCGTGACGGCGACACCCGCTGGCGGACCGTCAGCAGGCAGGGACCCCTGGAGCCGCAGCTCCTCGCCGACCGGCCCGTCGAGGAGCGCCTGCGCCCCCACTGGTCCGTCACCTGGGCCGTCCCCACCGACCCCGAAGGCGCCCCGCAGGCACCCCGCAGCGCCCCCGTCCTGCACGCGCCCACCCCGAGCGACGAGCCCCTCGGCGTCCCCGCCCTGCTCATCGCCTCGTTCCCGCTCGACACCACCCGGCGGCACGCGGCACCCGGGCCCCTCACCGACTTCCTCGTGCTGCGCGCGGCCGACGCGTACGCCGAACTGCTCGCCGACTGGCGGCCCGTGGGCGAAGGCATCATCGGCCTCGTCCCCGGCCCGCTCGGCAAGAGCGAGCTGGACGGCGCCCTGCGCCAGGCCATCCTCGACCGGCTGCCCCGCACGGCTTTCCTGCCGCCCGCCGTCGAGCCCGCCCCCCGGGACGACGACCCGGACGTGCCCGAGTGGGAGATGCCCCTCGCGCTGCGCCCGCGTGACGCGGAGGTCGTGGAGGGCGCGGGCGCCGACACCGTACGGGTCCTCGCCGACGTGCTGCCCAGCCTGCTGCCCGCGGGCCTCGAACGGCGTGCCGAGCTGCGCACCCTCGGGGTCGCCCGGGTCCCGCTGACCGAGGCGATCGACCGCCTCGCGGGTCTGGAGCGGGAGCCGGACTGGTGGCGGCGGCTGTACGACACCCTCGCCGGGGTGGACCCGGACCGGCTCTCCGGGCTTCCCGTCCCCCTCGCCGACGGACGCACCACCATCGGGCCCCGCCAGGTCCTCCTGCCCGTCATCGGCGACGACGGCGACCCGGCCGCGCTCGTGCGCCTGGGCCTGAAGGTCGCGCACCCCGACGCCGTGCACCCCCTCCTGGAGAAGCTCGGCGCCCTGCCCGCGACGCCCCGCGCCGTCCTGACGACCCCGCAGGTCCGCGCCGCCGTCGCCGCCTCCCTCGACGACGACACCTGGGACGAGGACGCCCTGGACGCCGAGGAGCTGGCGGACATCGTGCTCGCGCTCGTCCGCGACGCGAACCTCGCGCCCGGCGACGAGCCCTGGCTCGGCGCGCTCGCCCTGCCGGACGACGAGGACGGCGAACTCACCCCCGCCGGTGAGCTCGTCCTGCCCGGCAGCCCCTTCGCCCGGGTCATGCGCGAGGACGAACTCGCCGCCGTGGACACCGAGCTCGCCGAGCGCTGGGGCGAGCAGCCGCTCGCCGCGTGCGGCGTGCTCGCCACGTTCGCGCTGGTCCGCGCCACGGACGTGGTCCTGGACCCGGACGAACTGGAGCCGCGCGACGGCGACTTCGCCGAGCCCGACGACGCGGGTCTGCTGGACGCCGTCGACGTGTGGTGCGAGGACGTGCTCGACCGGCTGCCCGACACCCCGGTCCCGCCCGTCGCGACCGAGATCATCGCCGTACGGGACCTGGACCTGGTCGACGACGACTGCTGGCCGCAGGCCCTGGAGATGCTCGCGCGCCCGCCGCTGCGGGACGCCCTGACGCAGCCGCTGCGGATCCTGCTCCCGGACGGCACGACGGAGAGCGTCCGCTCGTACACCGCGTGGTGGCTGCGCGGCAATCCGGTGCTCGGCGGCCGGCGTCCGGCCGGGCTGCGGGCCTCGGGCGGCGACCCGCTGCTCGAAGGGCTCTACGACGCCGCCGACGCCGCCGGGTTCGACGACGAGCAGGTGCTGCGCGCGCTCGGCGTCCGTACCTCGGTCGCCGCCCTCCTGGAGGAGCCGGGCGGCGCGGCCGAGCTGCTCGACCGGCTCGCGGACCCGGAGAGGACCGTTTCGGCGGCCCAGCTGCACGCGCTGTACGGCGCCCTGGCCGATCTGGACCCGGATCAGGTGACGCTGCCGGACGAGGTGCGGGCCGTGGTGGACGGCGAGGTCGTGGTGGTCGACGTGGCGGACGCGGTCGTCGCCGATGCGCCCGACCTGCTGCCGCTGGCCGGGGGAGTGGCGCTGCTGCCGGTGGAGCCCCGCAGGGCGGGGGACCTGGCCGAGCTGTTCCAGGTGCGCAGGCTCAGCGAGACGGCGGCCGTGGAGCCTTCGGGGGAGGGCGAGGTGCATCCGGTGCCGGAATCGGTGCGGATCCTGCTCGGTCCCGCGACGCCGGAGACGTACACCGAGTACGAGGAGCTGTTCGCCGGGGACGTCGAGCTGGACTGGCGCAGGACGCCGGACGGCACGGTCCACGCCGCCACCCTGGAGGGCGTCGCCGCCGGGCTCGCCTGGGCGGCGGGGCAGTGGCCGCGCCGCTTCGAGGTCGCGGCGCTGCTCGAAGATCCCTCGCGGACCGAGGAGCTGGAGCGGGACCGCTGGTTCGACTGAGGCGGGGCGGGGCGGGGGCGGGTGCTGGGTCGTCTGCGGGTGCGTGGGGGCCGGTCGCGCAGTTCCCCGCGCCCCTTCGGGGCACGGCCCGGAAACCGGTCACAGAATCTTCACCCCGCGTACAACCCCAGGCCATGGCTGGGAGTCTGATCTTCCGAGTCAACAGACTCCTAGATCACCGGGTTCCGCGTGACAGCCCCCAATGCACCGCGGAGCCCCCTTCCCACCTGGGGAACACATGCGCATCCGTGCCACCGTGGCCGCACTGTCCGGCACCCTGGCCCTTTCCGCACTTGTCGTCCCGGCCGCGCAGGCTGCCGACGGCCCGTCGTCCGCCCCCCGTCTGGCCGCGAAGGCCGCACAGGCCGTGCAGGGCGAGAACGCGGGAGACACCAAGATCACGAAGGTCTCCGTCAACGCCGGCAAGGACATCGTGGTCGGCACCACCAACAAGGTGCAGTTCACCGTGGCCGTCACCGCCACCGACCCGTCGGGCGTCGCACGCGGCAGCGCCTTCCTGTACCACGGCACCCTCGACGCGGCGGACGGTCTCCTGACGCCGGACGACTACGACGGCACGTGCAAGGTCGTCAACGCCACCACCTCGACCTGCACCGTCACCATCGTCGCCGACCCGGTGCCGGACCTCTACAACGACCTCGCGGGGTCGGGCTGGAAGGTCTACGCCGCCGCGGGCGCCAACGACGACGACTCGACCAGCGTCGAGGCGTACAAGTCGGATGCCCGCCTCCAGCGTTACGCCCGCCTCACCACCAACGCCTCCCCGGAGCCGATAAAGAAGGGCAAGACCCTCACGGTCACCGGCGCCCTGACCCGCGCCAACTGGGACACCCTCAAGTACGCGGGCTACACCAAGCAGTCCGTGAAGCTCCAGTACAAGAAGAAGGGTGCGGCCTCCTACTCCACCCTCAAGACCATCACGTCCGACTCCAAGGGCAACCTGAAGACGACCGTGACGGCCTCGGCGGACGGCTACTACCGCTACGTCTTCGCCGGCACCTCCACGACCCCGGCCGTCACCTCGACCGCCGACTTCGTGGACGTCAACTAGTCCTCACCCGTCGGTCCCTACGCCGGAAAGCGGCGGCCCACCCAGCGGTAGACGACCTCGATGACCAGTGAGGCCACCGCCGCGATCGCGACCGCCGCCCACGGCATCGTCGTGCCGACGAGCTTCAGCTGGAAGAAGTCCTGGAGCCACGGCACGGTCAGCACCAGCAGGAAGCCGAGACCCATCGCGCCGATCAGCCCGAGCCGCCACCACGTGTAGGGGCGGGCGATGATCGCGAGGACCCACATGGCGATCAGGAACAGCGCCAGCGTGGCCGCGCTGGTCTCGGCTTCCCGTGCTCCCGCGCCCGTGTAGTGGCTCCGGGCCAGCAGATACGTGCAGAACGTCGCCACGCCCGCGACGACGCCGCCCGGGATCGCGTACCGCATGACCCTGCGGACGAAGTGGGGCTTGGCCCGCTCCTTGTTGGGCGCCAGGGCGAGGAAGAAGGCCGGGACGCCGATCGTCAGGGTCGAGAGCAGCGTGAGGTGGCGCGGCAGGAACAGGTACTCCACCTGGGAGCAGACCACGAGCAGCGCGATGATCACGGAGTAGACGGTCTTCACCAGGAACAGCGTCGCGACCCGCGTGATGTTGCCGATGACCCGGCGGCCCTCGGCGACCACCGAGGGCAGCGTGGCGAAGCTGTTGTTCAGGAGCACGATCTGGGCCACCGCCCGTGTCGCCTCCGAGCCCGAGCCCATCGAGACGCCGATGTCGGCGTCCTTCAGGGCCAGGACGTCGTTCACGCCGTCGCCCGTCATCGCGACCGTGTGGCCGCGTGACTGGAGGGCGCCCACCATGTCGCGCTTCTGCTGCGGGGTGACCCGGCCGAAGACGGAGTTGGCGTCCAGGGCCTCGGCCATCTCGCCCTGTTCCGTGGGCAGCCTGCGGGCGTCCACGGTGTTCTCCGCGCCCGGCAGGCCCAGCTTTCCGGCGACCGCGCCCACCGAGACCGCGTTGTCGCCGGAGATGACCTTGGCGCTGACGTCCTGCTCCTCGAAGTAGCGCAGGGTGTCGGCGGCGTCCGGGCGCAGCCGCTGCTCCAGGACGACCAGGGCGGTCGCCCGCGCCCCGTCGGCCACCTTCGCGTCGTCCAGTTCCCCGGCGGCGCGGGCGAGGAGCAGGACGCGCAGGCCCTGCTGGTTCAGGTCCTCGATCTCGGCGAGGGACGGGTCGCCGTCGGGCAGCAGCACGTCCGGGGCGCCGAGCAGCCACGTGGAGGTGTTGCCGTCGCCCTCGCTGAAGGAGGCGCCGCTGTACTTGCGGGCCGAGGAGAAGGGCAGCGACTCGGTGCAGCGCCACTCCTCGCTGTCGGGGTAGGCGTCGATGATCGCCTGGAGCGAGGCGTTCGGCCGCGGGTCGGACTCGCCCAGGGCGCCGAGGACCTTGCGCACGTAGCTCTCGTCCGTGCCGTTCAGGGGGCGCAGCTCGGTGACGTCCATGCCGCCCTCGGTGAGGGTGCCGGTCTTGTCCAGGCAGACCGTGTCGACGCGGGCCAGGCCCTCGATCGCGGGGAGTTCCTGGACGAGGCACTGCTGGCGGCCCAGGCGGATCACGCCGATCGCGAAGGCGACCGAGGTGAGGAGCACGAGCCCCTCCGGGATCATGGGGACGATCCCGCCGACGGTGTAGGCGATGGACTCCTTGAAGTTGTCGTCCTTGACGACGAGCTGGCTGATGATGAGGCCGATCGAGGTCGGGATCATCAGCCACGTCACGTACTTGAGGATCGTGGAGATGCCCGACCGCAGCTCGGAGTGGACGAGCGTGAAGCGGCTGGCCTCCTCGGCGAGCTGGGCCGCGTACGCCTCGCGGCCGACTTTCGTGGCGGTGAAGGCGCCGCCGCCCGCGACCACGAAGGAGCCCGACATCATCCGGTCGCCGGGCTTCTTGATGACCGGGTCGGCCTCACCGGTCAGGAGTGACTCGTCGACTTCCAGGCTGTCGGTCTCGACCGCCTCGCCGTCCACGACGATCTTGTCGCCGGGGCCCAGCTCCACCAGGTCGCCGAGCACGATCTCGGAGGTGGAGATCTCGGCCGCCTTGCCGTCGCGCCGCACGGTCGGCTTGGCCTCGCCGATGACGGCGAGTCCGTCCAGGGTCTTCTTGGCGCGCAGTTCCTGGATGATGCCGATGCCGGTGTTGGCGATGATCACGAAGCCGAAGAGGGAGTCCTGGATCGGCGCGACGAAGAGCATGATCACCCAGAGCACGCCGATGATCGCGTTGAACCGGGTGAAGACGTTCGCCCGGACGATCTCGGTGGTCGAGCGTGAACTGCGGACGGGTACGTCGTTGACCTCGCCGCGTGCGACCCGCTCGGCGACCTCGGCGGCGCTCAGGCCCGTCGCGCGTCCGGTGGGCGGTGCCACCGGGTGGACCGGGTCGAGCTCGGCGCCCGCGTCGATATGCGTCATGGCTTCGACGGTACGGGCGTCAAGGGGGGTTCACCCCTTGAGCGGCCCAAAGATCCGACCACGGTAGGACACGGACACTCCCGTGGTTGTACGGGCGCGTGCCCGTGGGGGGATCACTCCCCGGCCGGGGCGGCCTTGCGCTCCGCGTCGCGCTTGATGGCCGCGTCGCGGCCCCGCACGTACCAGATGCCGATGAGGCCGAGGCCGGCTCCGGCCAGGCAGGTCCAGACCCACCAGGTGGCGTCGCGGTCGTCGAACCAGCCGTAGAACGGCAGCTGCACCAGGAAGAGGACGAACCAGAGGATCGTGCCGCCCGTGATGGTGGCGACGACGGGGCCTTCCAGGGGCTCCGGCGCGTCGTGCTGGGGGGTCCACTTCTCCATGCGCCTAGCTTATGCCCGGCCCCGGAGCCGCGAGCCGGAGCCCTCGGACACGTCCGCCACGCACCCCGCTTCCCCCGCACCACAAGGGTCTACGCGCGGAGATAGCGATTTCCCCTTCATGTATTCATACTGAAACCGCTCGTTAATGGCCGATTGCTTTCGTACGAAGATCTAAATTCGGCGAGTTTGTCTGCGTTCGGCGCAACTCCTCCATCACAGGTCATGAGGTCCCCCATGTCCCCCTCGGCCACTGCTCCGGTCGACAAAACGCCGCACCCGAATCCCCCGCAGGGGGGTCTGGACCGGTACTTCAAGATCTCGGAGCGGGGATCGACCCTGGCCAGGGAAGTACGCGGCGGCTTCGCCACCTTCTTCGCGATGGCCTACATCATCGTGCTGAACCCGATCATCCTGGGCAGCGCGAAGGACATGTACGGCAACCAGCTCGACAACGGCCAGCTGGTGACCGCGACCGCCGTGGTCGCCGCCTTCACCACGCTGCTCATGGGCGTCATCGGCAACGTCCCGATCGCGCTCGCCGCCGGTCTCGGCGTGAACACCGTGGTCGCCCTCCAGCTCGCGCCGCGCATGTCGTGGCCCGACGCCATGGGCATGGTCGTCCTCGCGGGCTTCGTCGTGATGCTGCTCGTGGCGACCGGCCTGCGGGAGCGCGTCATGAACGCCGTGCCGCTGGGCCTGCGCAAGGGCATCGCGATCGGCATCGGCCTCTTCATCATGCTGATCGGCCTCGTCGACGCCGGATTCGTCTCGCGCATCCCGGACGCCGCGCACACCACGGTCCCGCTCCAGCTCGGCGGCGACGGCCACCTCAACGGCTGGCCCGTCCTCGTCTTCGTGCTCGGCGCGCTGCTCACGCTCTGCCTGCTCGTGCGCAAGGTGCCCGGCGCGATCCTCATCAGCATCGTCGTCATGACGGTCGTCGCGATGATCATCAACGCGGTCGCGACCGTGCCCTCCTGGGGCCTGACGACGCCCAAGTGGCCCGGCAACCCCGTCGCGACGCCGGACTTCGGACTCGTCGGTCAGGTCAGCCTCTTCGGCGGCTTCGAGAAGGTCGGCCTCCTGACCGGCATCCTCTTCGTCTTCACCGTGCTCCTGTCCTGCTTCTTCGACGCCATGGGCACGATCATGGGCATCGGCGACGAGGCCAAGCTGACGGACGCCCACGGCAACATGCCGGGCATGAACAAGGTCCTGTTCGTCGACGGCATCGCGGTCGCCGCGGGCGGCGCCTCGTCCTCGTCGGCCACCACCTGCTTCGTGGAGTCCACCGCGGGCGTCGGCGAAGGCGCCCGTACGGGCTTCGCCAACATCGTCACCGGCGGTCTCTTCGCGGTGGCGCTCTTCCTCACGCCCATCGCCACGATGGTCCCGTCCCAGGCGGCCACGCCCGCGCTGCTCGCGGTCGGCTTCCTGATCCTGTCCGGCTCGATCGGACAGATCGACTGGGCCGACTTCACCATCGCCATCCCGGCGTTCCTGACGATGATGATGATGCCGTTCACGTACTCGATCACGAACGGCATCGGCATCGGCTTCATCAGCTTCACCGTGCTGCGTCTCGCGTCGGGCCGCGCCCGCGAGGTGCCGGTGGCGATGTACGTCGTCTCGGCCGTCTTCGCCTTCTACTACCTGATGCCGGCGCTGGGCCTCACGTAAAGGCGGGCGATCGTCCGTAGTGCCTGCGGGGCGGCCATCAGGCCGCCCCGTAGAACTTTTCCGTCTCCTCGACGGCGCTCTGGAAGCGCTCGTCGAAGTCGTTGCGCATGAGCGTCCCGACGACATAGTCCTGGACGCTCATCCCCCTTTTCGCGGCGTGCTGCTTGAGCCGGTCGAGCAGCTCACCGTCTATTCGCAGGCTGAGCACTGTCGATCCCATGCGTGACAGGGTCGCCGCCACCCGGCGGGCCGCGTCTCACTTTCCGAAGTCACCTCACTCATATGGGTGACGAAAGGGTTCCGTGAGCCCGCACACGGGAACTCGGGTGGTCTTTAGCTAGAGTAATGAGTTACTCTAACGAACATGCCGGACCTCTCCCATGGTGACGACGCCGCCGCCGTGAACTCCCTGCGCTCCGCCGTGATGCGCCTGTCCCGTCGACTCAAGCACCAGCGGGTCGACGAGTCGCTGAGCCCGACCGAGATGTCGGTGCTCGGCACCCTCGCCCGCTGCGGCCACGCCACCCCCGGTGAGCTGGCCCGCAAGGAGCACGTGCAGCCGCCGTCGATGACCCGCATCGTCGCGCTGCTCGAAGCCAAGGGTCTGGTCCGTCTCGAACCGCATCCCGAGGACCGCCGCCAGAAGGTGGTGACCCAGACGGAGACGGCCGAGGCCATGCTCGAGGAGAGCCGCCGCAAGCGGAACGCCTGGCTGGCCGGCCTGGCCGAGCACCTCGACGAGGACGAGTGGGCGCGTCTGCGTGCCGCCGCCCCCGTCCTGGAGAAGCTCGCGCATCTGTAAGCAGCATCTGTAAGCAGTACTTGTAAGCAGCGCACCCGGCGGGTCACCCGCCGTGTGCCGTACGACCGCACGACGCCAAGGAGGCGAACCGCCTTTGAGTACGGGATCCGGAGCAGACTCCGCCCCCGCACCAACCACCCTCGACAGAAACCCCGCCGCCAAGTCGTCGATGTTCAGCTCGCTGAAGATCCGCAACTACCGGCTCTTCGCCTCCGGCGCCGTTGTCTCCAACACCGGCACGTGGATGGCGCGCATCACCCAGGACTGGCTGGTCCTGAGCCTCACGGGATCCTCGGCCGCGGTCGGCATCACCACCGCGATGCAGTTCCTGCCGATGCTCCTGTTCGGCCTGTACGGCGGCGTCATCGCCGACCGCTTCGCCAAGCGCAAGCTGCTCTTCTGCACCCAGGGCGCGATGAGCATCAGCGGCCTGTTCCTGGCGGCGCTCACCCTGAGCGGCAACGTCCAGGTCTGGCACGTCTACCTCGCGGCCTTCTTCACGGGTCTCGTCACGGTCGTGGACAACCCGACCCGGCAGTCCTTCGTGTCCGAGATGGTCGGCCCCGACCAGGTGCGCAACGCCGTCAGCCTGAACTCCGCCAACTTCCAGTCCGCCCGCCTCATCGGCCCCGCCGTGGCCAGTGGTCTCACTGCGGCCGTCGGCCCCGGCTGGGCGTTCCTCGCCAACGGCCTGTCCTTCCTCGCGCCGCTCACCGGCCTGATGCTGATGCGCACCCGCGAGCTGCACCCCACCCCGCGCAAGCCGCGCGGCAAGGGACAGCTGAGGGAAGGCCTGCACTACGTCTCCAAGCACCCCGAGCTGATCTGGCCGATCGTCCTCGTCGGCTTCGTCGGCACCTTCGGGTTCAACTTCCCGATCTGGCTGAGCGCCTTCGCGGACGACATCTTCCACGGCGGCGTGGGGATGTACGGGCTCTTCAACACCCTGATGGCGATCGGCTCGCTGGCCGGGGCGCTGCTCGCCGCCCGGCGCGGCACCTCGCGCCTCAGGCTGCTCGCCGGGGCGGCGATCGCCTTCGGCGTCCTTCAGATCGTGGCCGCGTTCGCGCCCGAGCTGTGGATGTTCGTCGCCCTGATCGTCCCGATCGGCATCCTGGGCCTGACGGTGAACGTCACCGCGAACTCCTCGGTCCAGATGGCCACCGACCCCGAGATGCGGGGCCGGGTCATGTCGCTGTTCATGATGGTCTTCACCGGCGGCACCCCGCTGGGCGGCCCGCTCTTCGGCTGGCTCGCCGACGCGTACGGCGTGCGCGTCAGCATGGCCGCCGGCGGCCTCATCTGCGCCGTGGCCGCGGTCGGCGTCGGCCTGATGCTGGCCCGCGCCGCGAACCTGCGGCTCAAGGTGGATCTGCGGCGCGGGCAGCAGCACGTGCAGTTCGTGCCGCGTGAGCTGGCGACGGCTGCGTGATCCTGACGCGGGCGGGCTAGACGCGCCGGGCCAGGATCTGGCCCGGCCAGGTCCCTTCCTGGGCCTTGAAGGCCTCGGTCCGCGTGAAGCCGTTGCGCTCGTAGAACGCGACCAGCTTGCCGTCGTCGCCCGCGTAGCAGTCGACCCGGAGCAGGGAGATCCCCTGCCTCCGGGTCTCCTCCGCCGCGTGTTCCAGGAGGGCGGCCCCCGCGCCCGTACCGTGCCGGGAGGCCAGGAGGTGGATGTAGCGCTCCGGCTCGTCCACCGGGGCGATGTACGACCCCGGGCCTTCGGTCAGGGTGAGCGTGCCGACCGGCAGCCCGCCGATCTCCGCGATCCAGGCGGAGCCCGTCGTCAGATACTTCTCCACCAGGGCGACGGTCTTCGGGTTGGCCGACCAGGGTGTGTCGCCCCACTGTCCGGTGCGTCCCTGGGAGACGAGCCAGGCGACTGCTTCGTCGAACAGGGCGAGCACGGTGGGGATGTCGTCGGGGCCGGCGGGGCGGATGGTTATGTGGCTGTCCATGCGGCTTTCCCTCCCCACCCGCGCCCCGTCCCGAAACGGGGGCCGTGACCCGGACCCCGCCGGCGGCCCGGCCGTCCCGGTCTTTTCGGCGAGACTCGTCCCATGAGACTTTTCGCGGCGGTGCTGCCGCCTCCCGCGGCGGCGGACGAACTGGCCGGGGCGGTGGCCACGCTGAAGACCCTGCCGGGCGCCGGAGACCTTCGCTGGACGCGCCGCGAGAGCTGGCACTTCACCCTCGCCTTCCTCGCCGACGTCGAGGACGACACCCTCCCCGAGCTCACCGAGCGGCTGTCCCGCGTGGCCCGGCGCACGGCTCCCTTCCCGCTGGCCCTGCACGGCGGAGGCCACTTCGGGGACCGGGCCCTGTGGGCCGGGGCCGGCGGTGACGTGGCCGCCCTGCGCCTGCTCGCCGGGCGCGCGGACGCCGCGGCCCGCAGGTGCGGGATCACCATGGAGGAGCACCGCAGCTACCGCCCGCACCTGACGCTGGCGCGCGGCCACGGGGAGCCGTCCCTGCGCGCGTACGCCGAGGGCCTCGCGGAGTTCGCGGGCACGGAGTGGACCGTGGGCGAGCTGTGTCTCGTACGGAGCAACCTGCCCGTGAGCGGGGTGCCGGGGGAGCGGCCCCGCTATGAGGTGGTCGGTCGCCGGGCGCTGGGCCCGGGCGGTTAACCTCGACCACGTGGACCCGAAAACCAGGAACCGGATCATGGCCGGTGTGCTCGTGCTGATGTTCGTCGTCGTGGCGGTGGCAGCCGCGGTCGGCCAGTGAGGCGATGACCGCGGCCGTGTGAAGCCGCCGGCGTCAGGCGCGGCCCGTCGCCGGGCGAACCTCGCCCGGCGCCGACCGAACGCCATCGGTCACCAGGCGAAGGACTCCGGCGAAGGGCCCGGCCCCGGGAAGATCTCGTCCAGGGCGTCGAGCAGTTCGCCGGAGAGTTCCAGCTCGACGGCGCGCAGTGCGCTGGTGAGCTGCTCCGCGGTGCGCGGACCGACGATCGGCCCGGTGATGCCGGGCCGGGTGAGCAGCCAGGCCAGCGCCACCTCGCCCGGCGCGAGGCCGTGCTTGTCGAGCAGGTCCTCGTACGCCTGGACCCGTGCGCGCACCTCGGGCTTCGCGAGTTCCTGGGCGGCGCGTCCGCCGGTGCGGCGCTTGCCCTCGCCCTCCTTCTTCAGGACACCGCCGAGCAGGCCGCTGTGCAGCGGCGACCACGGGATGACGCCGAGGCCGTACTCCTGGGCGGCCGGGATGACCTCCATCTCGGCGCTGCGCTCGGCGAGGTTGTAGAGGCACTGCTCGCTGACGAGGCCGTAGCCGCCGAGCCGGCGCGCGGTCTCGTTGGCCTGGGCGATCTTGTAGCCGGGGAAGTTGGACGAGCCGGCGTACAGGATCTTGCCCTGGGTGACGAGGGTGTCGATCGCCTGCCATATCTCGTCGAACGGGGTGCGGCGGTCGATGTGGTGGAACTGGTAGATGTCGATGTGGTCGGTCTGGAGGCGCTTGAGCGAGGCCTCCACCGACCGGCGGATGTTCACCGCGGAGAGCAGGTCGTGGTTGGGCCACGCCGGCTTTCCGTCGAGGGCCATGTTCCCGTACACCTTGGTGGCCAGCACGACCTTGTCGCGCCGGTCGCCGCCCTGGGTGAACCAGGTGCCGAGGATCTCCTCGGTGCGGCCCTTGTTCTCGTCCCACCCGTACACATTGGCCGTGTCGAAGTAGTTGATGCCCGCGTCGAGCGCGGCATCCATGATCGCGTGACTGTCCGGCTCGTTCGTGAGCGGCCCGAAGTTCATGGTCCCGAGCACGAGTCGACTGACCTTGAGTCCTGTGCGTCCCAGCTGCGTGTACTCCATGGGGCCCCAGCCAACGACGTGAAGTGCGCTCTAAGCAAGGGTGCGGGTCCCGCGAGGCGGTCAGGAGCCGCCCAGCCAGCCCGCCGCGTCCAGGCGGAACGCGTCCGGGGGCACGACCGCGCGCAGGCCGTCCTCCATCGCGCGCAGGTGTTCCGCGCCGAGCCGCCCCGCCCACTCCGCGTGCAGCTCGTCGAAGACCGCCGCCGAGCGGCGCAGGGCGTCGACCCCGTGCGGGGTGAGGCGGATCAGCTTGCGGCGGGCGTCGGCGGGGTCGTCCGTGCGGTGCGCGTAGCCGAGGGCGATGAGGCGGTCGACGGTCTTGCCCGCGGCCTGCTTGGAGACGCCGAGGCGGCGGCCGACCTCGCTGGCGCTCGCGCCCCGGACGCCGATCGCCTGCATCGCGAAGCCGTGGGCCGGGCGCACGTCCGGGTGGCCCTGGCGGGCCAGCTCGGCGTGCAGCCGGTCGATGAGCGTGCGGAACCCGGCGAAGAGGAGCAGGGGCAGCTCGAAGCCGCGGCCGTCGGCCTCCGGTGGGGCGGCGTCCGTCGGGTCCTTGCGAGAATCGACAACCTGGTTTACCTTTTTTTCGTCAACCACGTTGTCCATCGTAGGGGGTACCTCTTGTTCGTCGACCACACCGTGGACACCGCGCCCGCGGAGTCCCGTGCCGCGATGGAGCGCACGGCCGCCGCTTTCGGCAAGACGCCGGAGGCGGTGGCGCGGCTCGCCGAGTCGCCCGAACTGCTCAACGGCTTCCTGGAGTTGAGCGCGTCCTTCGAGCGGACGACGCTGGAGCCGGTGGCCCGGGAAGTCGTCGTCATGACCGTGGCGGTGCGCAACGACTGCCACATCTGCGTGACGATGCACACCGGCAAGCTGCGCAAGCTGGGTGCGGACACGGAGCTGATCGCCGCGTTGCGCGAGGGGCGGGAGTTGGCCGACGAACGGCTGGAGGCCGTCCGGCGGTTCACCCTGGAGGTGCTCGCCACCGCGGGCGGCGTCGGGGACGAGGAGCTGAAGCGGTTCCTGGCCGCGGGCCACACGGAGCGCAACGCCCTGGAGGTCGTGATGGGCATCGGCACGTACACCATGTCGACGCTGGCGAACCGGCTGACGCGGGCTACGTGAGGCGGCCGCGCGCGTCCTGCCGTGAGCCGTGCGTGGCGTCCTGGGAGCCGTGCGTGGCTTCCCCGGAGCCGTGTGCGGCTTCCTCGGAGCCCTGCGCGGGCGGCCGGGAGGGGTGTGAGCGGTACATGATCCGTCGTAGCGCCGCCTCCACCGGCCCCCGGGCGGCCCGCCCGCTCCATCGCGTACGCCCCCGCCACGGTCACCAGCCACACCCCGACCGCGAACAGCGCCATGGTCGCGCTCGTCAGATGCTCGCCCAGGCCGAGCCCCCAGGCGGCCAGGGCCGGGGCGAAGAGCAGCGAGTGGGCGAGGTAGCAGGACAGGGAGCGCTTCCCGACGGCGGCGACGGCGGAGACCGCGGTGACGGCGGCGACGGCGGCGAAGGCCGTGACGGTCTTGGCTCCCCGGCGCGTGTCCGGGCGGGCGTCCCGTCGGGCATCCCTTCGGACGCCGCCTCGGACATCCCGGCGGCCGTCGCGTCTGATGCCGCCTCGGACATCCCGGCGGGCGTCGCGTCCGGTCCACCAGTGGACGAACAGCGCCACCACCGCGACGTATCCGAGCCCGGCCGCGTTCCCCGTGACGTCCCGCAGCACGGTCAGCGGCCCGGATTCGCTCTGCGCGTCGTCCGGCACGGTGAGCGCCCCCACGTGGGCCAGTGCGGCGGGCAGCGCGCCCAGCCACCCCACCGCGACGCCGATCACGGCGGTCCGGCGCAGGAGGGGCAGATGGCGCCCCGGCTCTTCGAGCACGCGCCTGCGGGCGGCCCAGAAGCCGAGCAGGAAGATGACGTACGCGCCGCCCACCAGCGACAGCGGAGCCGCCGCGAAGGTGACGAACAGGCCGCTGGTGAGCCGGGTGCCCGCCGCGGTCAGCCAGTCGCCCTCACCCGCCGCGTAGGCCTCCGCCCCCGGTTCGGCGCCCGCGTCGCCCAGGCCGCCCAACTCGCCCGCCAGCGCCGCCTCGACGACGGGCTGGGCGGCGAGCAGCACGAACTGCGCGGCGGCGATCCCGATCCACCACTTCAGCGCGCGGTCGCCGCGCCGCAGGAAGGCCCATCCGAGGACCAGGCTGATCAGGCCGTAGAACCCGACGATGTCCCCGGCCATCAGCAGCGAGGAGTGCAGCAGCCCGATGGCGACCAGGCACAGACTGCGGCGCCGCAGCAGCCGCACGGCGTCCTTCTCCGAGGTCCCCGCAGCCGTCTGCCGCAGAAAGAGCTGCATCATGCCGTACCCGAAGAGGAACGCGAAGAGCGGGTAGATCCGCAGGTCGAGCACGGTGATCATGGTGAACTGCACGGCGTGGTCGGCCCATCCGCCGTCGACCGGCTGCCATCCGGAAGGCCCGTGCCGGGCCGCCGTCAGATGGAACGCGGTGTTGGACAGCACGATGAACAACAGCATGATCCCGCGCGCGAGATCGGGCGCGAGCGCCCGCTCCCCGGGCAGCACCCCGGCACGGCGGGGCGCGGCGCGCGACACCCGGGACGCGCCGTCACCGGCCCTCTCATGCCCGCCGTCACCGGCCCTCTCGGACGCACCGTCACCGGCACTCCCACGCGTGCCGTCACCGGCCCTCTCGGACGTGCCTTCCCCAGCGCTCTCAACGGTCATCCCCTCACGCTAGAAATCCCCCCACCCCCCCGGCATCCGCCTTCGGTCTCACCCCGCCCGCCGAAGGACTACACCCGCCGCGCCGCCCACCCGACCTTGGTCCCACGCGGCGCTCGCCACAGGGGTGTTGGGGAGTTGTTGGTGGGGTGGGTGAGGATCGCGGGATGACCGTGAAGAAGAAGATCCTGCGTTCCGTGGGCGTGGTCGCCGCCGCCGCGGGACTCGTCGCGCTGAGCAATCCCGCCTATGCCGCGGGGGACGTGTACAAGGGCACCGGGTGGCGGATCCTGACCGGGCAGGGGATTCAGTCGCTCAGCCCCGATCCGTACGTCATCAAGATCGTCAAGCCGACCGCCTCCGCCAAGCTCAGCGCCGCGCAGGCCAAGACCGCCGAGGCCCAGCTGCGCGCGCAGCTGAAGAAGAGCGCCGCCCAGCTGACCTCCGTCACGGGGACGAAGTTCACGCTGGCCAGTGGCTACCAGCAGGAAGTGACGGCGTGTTCCGCCGCCGAGCGGCACGTCATCGCCGTCGGCATGAAGTACCGGCCTTTCACCCCCGGCAGCAAGCCGGGCTACTCCCAGGCCCACCCCTGCTCGGCCAGCGGCAACCAGAGCGCCTGGGGCGGGTGGATATGGATGGACAGCGAGTACTGGAACGGTGATTGGCACATCGACTCCTACCGCCTCCAGAACCTCATCAGCCATGAGCTCGGGCACTCGATCGGCCTCGACCACGCCAACGTCGACGGCTCGGACGCCAACCGCACCGCCGACCCGTACGAGTGCGCCACCAACAGCAGCAAGGACCTGCCGGTGATGTGCTCGCCCAACGGCGGTCACGCCATCGGCAAGGGCGGCAGCGTCACCCGTGCCAAGAAGTACGCCGGGCAGTACACGAAGTGGGACATCGCCGGACTCAAGGCCCTCAAGGCGAACTTCAGCCGGTAGGCGTCCGCGCGGAACTTCAGCCGGCAGCCGTCAGTTCGGAAGCGGCCGGGCGCGTCGTCCCGTACGGCGTGCCCACTCCCCATGCCTGGTGCAGTGCGTCCGCGAAGGCCGACGCCAGTTTGTGCTCGCCGCTCGCGTTCGGGTGCGTCCCGTCGTACGTGTCGGCGTCGATGTCGTACGACGGCGGCGTCGAGGCGAGGAGCAGCGGCGATGCGCCCGTGTCCAGGTCCGCGACCGCCTTGGCGAGCAGCACGTTGAAGCGCGCCACCTCGGCGGCGAACGGGGCGTCCGTCCGGGCCCGGACGTTCGGTATCACCGGGAGCAGGACGAGGCGGACGCGCGGGTTCGCCGAGCGGGCCGCCGCGACGCACCGGCGCACGTTCTCCGCCGTCTGTTCCGCGTTCGTGTAGAAGCCCAGGTCGATCAGGCCGAGCGAGATCAGCAGCACGTCCGGCCGGTCCGCGCGCACCGCGTCCGCCATCTGCGGCGCCATGTGCAGCCAGCCCTCGCCCCAGCCCGCGAAGTGCTCCCGCGGGAAGTCCGGGTCGCCGCCCGCGTAGGCGTACGACACGGGTTCGCCCGTGGCCTTGTCGTGCAGCGCGCGGCGCGGGCCCACCACGGCGAACCCGTCCGCGCCGAGCGAGGCCCGCAGATGCTGCCACATCCGGTAGCGCCAGGTGTGTTCCCCCGCGCTGCCGATCGTCATCGAGTCGCCGACGAACATGAACCTGAGCATCCGCTCATCATCGCGGATCAAGGCCCCGGCCTGCGATGTGAGGCTCAACACCCGGCGGAGGCCCGCCCCGCGGCGCCGGGGTGGCAGGCTTGGTCCATGCGTTCACTGCGTTCTTCGACGGGTGCCGGCGGTGCCGTCCGTGCCGGCGCCGTCATCGGTGCCGGAGCCCTGCTCCTCCTCGCCGGCGCCACCGGCCCCGCCGTCGCGGCCGACGACGGCCGCGACGGGTTCACGATCAAGGACCCCCGCATCATCGAGTCCAGCGGTCTCGCCGCCTCCCGCGCCCACCCGGGCGTCTACTGGACGCACAACGACCAGGACAAGAACGGGGCGCTGCTCTACGCGGTGGACGGCCGCACCGGCAAGACCGTCGCCACCCTCACCCTCACGGGCGTCGGCAAGCCCCGTGACGTGGAGGCCGTCTCGGTCGGCGCGGACGGCAACATCTACGTCGGGGACATCGGCGACAACCTCGGCGGCACCTGGTCCCACGTCTGGATCTACCGGCTGCCCGAGCCGAAGAAACTCGGCGACCAGACCGTCCGCGCCACCCAGTACACGGTGAAGTACGAGGACGGTCCGCGCGACGCCGAGGCGCTGATGGTGCACCCCAAGACCGGCCGGATCTACATCGCCGACAAGAAGGAGGAGGGCGGCGCGCTGTACGAAGGGCCCGCGCGGATGTCCTCCTCCGGGGTGAACGTCTTCAAGCGCCTGGGCACCACCGGCCTGTGGACCACGGACGGCGCCTTCTCGCCCGACGGCAAGCAGCTCGCCCTGCGCGGCTACCTCGGCGGCGTCTCGTACGCGTGGAAGGGCGAGGGCAGGAAGCCCGAGCGCGAGGGGCGGCTGAGCGTGCCGTTGCAGCGGCAGGGCGAGTCCGTGACGTACACCCCGGACGGGACGACCCTCCTGTACGGCACCGAGGGCGCCCAGAGCGACGTCGAACCCGTCGAGGTCGAGGGAGCGGGCGGCGGCAACGGCTCGTCCGGCGGCGGGAGTTCGGCCGACGGCGGGGACGGCGGAAGCACGGGGCTCGGCAGCGACGTGAAGGTCGGCGCGCTGGCCCTGGCGGTCGTGCTCGCCGCCTTCTTCGGCCTGAAGCGGGCGTTCCGCCGCACGTAGCGGCGGACCGGCGCGGCTCAGGCCTCCCCGGCGGCGTCCGTGCCGCCCCGGGCGCCCGCGCCCCCCTCCTCCCTCTCCCGCCGGGCCACCAGCACGTCCAGGCCGTCGAGCAGGCGTTGCAGGCCGAACTCGAAGTGGTCGAAGTGCGAGCCGAACGCGTCGTCGGAGAGCCCGGCGAGGTGGGGGTAGCGGCCGCTGTTCATGATGCGTTCGAGGGTCGGGTACTGCGCCTCCCAGAACGCGGTGTCCGTCAGGCCGCTCTTCTTCACCGCCTCCACCTCGTGCACCTGGGTGCGGGCGACCCCGGTGACGTACCCCTCGACCATGACGATCACGCCGATCAGCTCGGGGTCGGTCAGGCCCATGGACGTGATCCCGGACAGCGTCCGCTCCAGGCCGCCGACCGAGCCGGGGCCCAGCACCGGGCGGGCCTGGTTCACCTGGAGCAGCCAGGGGTGCGCCCGGTAGAGGACGAGGGTCTCGCGGGCGTACGCCTCCACGGCCGCGCGCCAGCCGCCGCTCGGGGGTTCCGCGTCGGGGGCCGGCATGTACACCCGGTCCAGCATCAGGTCGACCAGCTCGCCCTTGCCCGGGACATAGCGGTACAGGGACATCGTGCCCGTGCCGAGCTCCGTGGACAGGCGGCGCATCGAGACCGCGGTGAGCCCCTCGGCGTCCGCGAGGCGCACCGCCTCGGTGACGATCCGGTCCAGGGTGAGCCCGGGTTTGGGGCCCCGCGTGGGGCGTTCGCCGTCACCCCAGAGCAGTTCCAGGCTGCGGGCGATGTCGCTGCCGGTGTGGTGGGTGTCGCCGCCGTTCGTGCTCGTCATGGCGCTCAGCCTAATCGTCGGCCCAGAAATTGGGTACACCGTACCCAGGGAACTGGGTACGGTGTACTCTCAAATGAGTACGGCGTACCCAGAAGGGCGTCCGGACGGACGGCCGGCACGTGAAGAGCTGGAGGGGCAGTGGGCGAGACGAAGGACTACGCGGTACGGGCCGAGGGGCTCGACAAGCGGTACGGCGAGAAGAAGGCGCTCGACGCCTTCGACCTGCGCGTGGAGCGCGGCTCGGTGCACGGACTGCTCGGCCCGAACGGCGCGGGCAAGACCACCGCCGTGCGCATCCTGTCGACGCTGGTGCGGCTCGACGGGGGCCGCGCGGTGGTCGCGGGGGCCGACGTCGTGCGGCAGCCCGACGTCGTGCGCGGCCGCATCGGACTGACCGGCCAGTACGCGGCGGTCGACGAGGTCCTCACCGGCCGGCAGAACCTGGAGATGTTCGGCCGCCTCTTCCACCTGGGCGGCAAGCGGGCCGCCCGGCGCGCCCAGGAACTCCTCGAACAGTTCGACCTGGTGGAGGCTGCGGGCAAGGGCGCGGGACAGTACAGCGGCGGCATGCGGCGCAGGCTGGACCTCGCGGCCTCGATGATCCTCTCGCCCGATGTCCTCTTCCTGGACGAGCCGACCACCGGGCTCGACCCGCGTGGCCGCCTCGAAGTCTGGGACACCGTGCGGAAGTTGGTGGCCGAGGGCACGACCGTGCTGCTCACCACGCAGTATCTGGAGGAGGCCGACCGGCTGGCCTCCCGGATCACCGTCATCGACCAGGGCCGCGCCATCGCCGACGACACCCCGGACGGCCTGAAGAACACGGTGGGCGGCAGCTACCTGGAGGTCGTGGTGCGCGAGAGCGCCGACCTGCCGGCGGCCGTGCGGGCCGTCGCCCGCGTCGCGCGGGGCGTGCCCGAATCCGTCGACCTGGAGCGGCGCGTCCAGGCCGCCGTGACCGACCGGGTCGCCGCCCTGACGGACGTCGCGCGGACCCTCCAGGACGAAGGGGTCGCCGTGGAGGACATCGGGCTGCGCAGGCCGAGCCTCGACGACGTGTTCCTGCGCCTCACGGGACACCGCACGGAGAAGACCGGCCCCGAGACCGGCACCCGCACCCGGGCCGACGAGAAGACGGAGGTCGCCGCATGAGCGCCGTACTGACCCATGACACCAAGGACACAGGGCCCTCGCGCGGACGCCTCCACTGGGCGCTCGCCGACACCTGGAACATCACCCGCCGCTACCTCACCCACTTCCGGCGCCAGCCGGTCACCATCGCCTGGCAGCTCGGCTTCCCGATCATCTCCGTGCTCCTGTACGGATTCGTCTTCGGCGAGGCGATGAAGGTGCCCGGCGGCGGCGAGGACGGCGACTACAAGCAGTTCCTGATGCCCGGCATGTTCGTGATGACCATGGCCTTCGGCTTCATGAACACCGCGATGGCGGTGGTCACGGACTCCAGCAAGGGAGTCATCGACCGCTTCCGCTCGATGCCCATGGCGCCCTCGGCGGTGGCGGCCGGGCGCGGACTCGCCGACCTGATCGTGGCCTGCGCCGAGCTGACGATCCTCGCGCTCACCGCCCTCGCGATCGGCTGGCGGCCGGGCGTGGGCCCCGCGCAGACCCTGGCGGCCTTCGGGCTGCTGCTGTTCCTGCGGTTCAGCCTGATCTGGGTGGGCGTGTTCCTGGGCCTGGTGGTGCCTACACCGGAAGCGGCCGGCGGGCTCTACGCGGTCGCGTTCCCGCTCACCATGATCTCCAGCGTCTTCGTCGCGCCGTCCCTGATGCCGGACTGGCTGGCCCCGATCGCCGCCTGGAACCCGGTCTCCTCCACGGGCACGGCGGCCCGCGAGCTGTTCGGCAACCCCGGGGCGGGCGGGGCGAGCTGGGTCGAACAGAACGCCGTCCTGATGGCGGTGGTCTGGCCGATCGCGATCTCGCTCCTGTTCCTGCCGCTCGCGGTCCGCAGGTTCAAGCAGCTGAGCCGGTGAAGCAGAGTTCCCCGCGCCCCCGAAGGGGCGCGGGGAACCGCGCGTTCCGTCACTCGGCGCCCGCGGGCGCCGGTGAACGCGTCAGAGCTTCTCGATGACGTAGTCGATGCACTTGGTGAGCGCCTCGACGTCCGCCGGGTCGATCGCCGGGAACATCGCCACGCGCAGCTGGTTGCGGCCGAGCTTGCGGTACGGCTCCGTGTCCACGATGCCGTTCGCGCGCAGCGCCTTGGCGACGGCGGCGGCGTCGATCTCGTCCGCGAAGTCGATCGTGCCGATGACCTGCGAGCGCTTGGCCGGGTCCGTGACGAACGGCGTCGCGTACTTGGACTCCTCCGCCCACCCGTACAGGGTGCGCGAGGAGGCGGCCGTGCGGCCGGTCGTGAAGTCCAGGCCGCCCTGGCCGTTCATCCAGTCCAGCTGCTCGCCGAGCAGGAAGAGCGTGGCGAGCGCCGGGGTGTTGTACGTCTGGTTCTTGCGGGAGTTGTCGATCGCCGTGGGCAGGCTGAAGAACTCCGGGACGTGCCGGCCGCTCGCGTGGACGCGCTCGGCACGCTCGATGGCCGCCGGGGAGAACGCGGCGATCCACAGGCCGCCGTCCGACGCGAAGGACTTCTGCGGCGCGAAGTAGTAGACGTCCGTCTCGGCGATGTCGACCGGCAGGCCGCCCGCACCCGAGGTGGCGTCCACCAGGACGAGCGAACCCGCGTCCGCGCCGGCCACCCGCTTGACGGGGGCCGCGACACCGGTCGAGGTCTCGTTGTGGGTGAAGCCGTAGACGTCCACGCCCGCCTCGGCCCGCGGCTCGGGGTGCGTGCCCGGCTCGCTGGTGATGACGGTGGGCTCGGCCAGCCACGGGGCGAGCTTGGCGGCCTTGGCGAACTTGGAGGAGAACTCGCCGAAGCTGAGGTGCTGCGACTTGTTCTCGATGAGGCCGTGCGTCGCGACGTCCCAGAAGGCGGTGGAGCCGCCGTTGCCCAGGATCACCTCGTAGCCCTCGGGGAGGGAGAAGAGGTCGCGCACACCGTCGCGCACCTTGCCGACCAGGTTCTTGACCGGGGCCTGGCGGTGGGACGTGCCGAGCAGAGAGGTACCGGTGGCGGCGAGCGCGTCCAGCGCCTCCGTGCGCACCTTGGAGGGGCCCGCGCCGAAACGTCCGTCGGCGGGCTTGATGTCAGCGGGAATCTGGATCTCAGCCACGGGGTGAGCCTAGCGGCTTCCGGCGTCGTGGCTTCGGGGTGTCCGTCGGGTGAGATCGCCCCGCACGCCACGTGGACGCGGCGGGGCTCCGCCCAGGATCGGGCCCTTCGCGGGGGCATCCTGAGGGCATGGATAAGGGCATGAGCGATCTCGGAGGCGTGGGCACGGAAGCGGACACGGGCAAAGACGCGGGCACGGGCACACCCGTGCGTCCGGGCACGGACGCGGCCGCGGGCCTGGAGAGAGAACTGCGGGCCGCCGTGCGGGGAGAGGTGGACTTCTCCGTCACCGCGCGGGCCCTGAACACCATGGACGCGTCCAACTACCGCCGGGTGCCCCTGGGCGTCCTCGCCCCGCGCCACGCGGACGACGTGGCGGCGGCGCTCGCCGTGTGCCGGGAGCGCGGGGTGCCGGTCGTGCCGCGCGGCGCCGGGACCTCCATCGCCGGGCAGGCCACCGGCACGGGCCTCGTCCTGGACTTCACCCGGCACATGAACCGGATCGTGTCCCTGGATCCACAGGCGCGGACCGCGGTCGTCCAGCCCGGCGTGATCTGCGACGACCTGCGGGGCGCGGCGGCCCCGCACGGACTGACCTTCGGCCCCGACCCGTCCACCCACAACCGCTGCACCCTGGGCGGCATGATCGGCAACAACTCCTGCGGCTCCCACTCGGTCGCCTGGGGCACCACCGCCGACAACGTCGCCTCGCTCTCCGTGGTGAGCGGCGCCGGCGCCCGGCTGGCGCTCGGCCAGGGCTGGTCCGGCGCCCCCGAAGGCCTGCGCCCGCTCCTGGAGGGCCAATTGGAACTCCTGCGCACCGGCTTCCCCGACCTCCCGCGCCGCATCTCCGGCTACGCGCTCGACGCCCTGCTGCCCGAGCGCGGGGTGGATCTGGCGCGCGCCTTCTGCGGATCGGAGGGCACGCTCGGCGTGCTGACCGAAGCGGTCGTACGCCTCGTCGACTCGCCCCGCGCGCGTGCGCTCGCCGTCCTCGGGTACGCCGACGAGAGCGCCGCAGCGGAGGCCGCCGCCGGACTGCTGCCCCACGGGCCGCTGACCGTGGAGGGCATGGCCGCCGACCTCGTGCGCGCGTCCGCGGGCCTGCCCAAGGGCGGTGCCTGGCTGTTCGTCGAGACGGGCGGCGCGACCGAGGCCGAGGCACGCGCGCGCGCCGAGGCGATCGCGCGGGCCGTCTGCGGGGACACGGTGGACTCCGTGGTCGTGACGGACCCGGTGGGGCAGCGCACCCTGTGGCGGGTGCGCGAGGACGCCAGCGGGACGGCGACGCGGATGCCGGACGGCAGCGAGGCGTGGCCCGGCTGGGAGGACTGCGCGGTGCCGCCCGCGCGGCTCGGCGCCTATCTGCGGGACTTCCGGGGGCTGCTCGCCGAGCACGGCCTGCGCGGCACGCCGTACGGCCACTTCGGGGACGGCTGCATCCACGTACGCATCGACTTCGACCTGATGAGCGAGGTGGGCGTGCGGCGCTTCCGGCGGTTCTCGGAGGACCTGGCGGAGGTCGTGGTCGCGCACGGGGGCTCGCTGTCGGGCGAGCACGGCGACGGACAGGCGCGGGCCGAACTGCTGCCGAAGATGTACGGCCCCGACCTCGTCCGGCTGTTCGAGCGGGTGAAGGGGGTGTGGGACCCGGCGGACCTGCTCAACCCGGGGATGCTGGTGCGGCCCGCGCCGCTGGACGCCAACCTGCGGTTCGACCCGCTCCCGCGCGGGCCCGTGGACGTGGCCTTCGGCTACCCGCACGACGGCGGGGACTTCTCCGCGGCGGTCCGCAGGTGCGTGGGCGTCGCGAAGTGCCGTACGCAGTCGGCGGGTTCGGGCGGCGGGGTGATGTGCCCGTCCTTCCGGGCGACCGGCGAGGAGGAGCACTCCACGCGGGGGCGGGCGCGGCTGCTGCACGAGATGCTCGCGGACGAGGTGGTCACCGACGGCTGGCGCTCGGAGGAGGTGAAGGACGCCCTCGACCTGTGCCTGTCCTGCAAGGGCTGCCGTTCGGACTGCCCGGTGGGCGTCGACATGGCCACGTACAAGGCGGAGTTCCTGCACCACCACTACGAGGGCCGCAGGCGCCCCGCGGCGCACTACGCGATGGGCTGGCTGCCGCTGTGGCTGCGGCTCGCGGACCGCACGCGCACGGCGGGCGTCGCCAACGCCCTGGCCCGCGTGGGGGTACTTGCCTCGCTGGCCAAGCGCCTCGGCGGGATCGCGCCGGAGCGGGAGATCCCGCGCCTCGCGGGGCGGACGTTCCGCCGCTGGTTCCGTGAGCGGGAGGCCGCCGCGGCCACGGGTCCGGCGGTCGTGCTGTGGCCGGACACCTTCACGGACCACCTCTCACCGGGAGTGGGCCGGGCGGCGGTGCGGGTCCTGGAGGACGCCGGGCTGCGGCCTGTGGTACCGCCGGGGGACGTGTGCTGCGGTCTGACGTACGTCTCCACGGGCCAGCTGGACCGGGCCCGCGCGGTCATGCGGCGCACGCTGGAGCGGATGGAACCCCTGCTGGCATCGGGGGCCCCGCTCGTGGTCCTTGAGCCCAGCTGCGCGGCGGCCCTCAAGACGGACCTGGTGGAACTGCTCGGCGACGACGGCCGGGCGGCGGAACTCGCGGGCCGGGTGCGGACGTTCGCGCAGGCCCTGGAGGAACTGGCCCCGCACTGGTCGCCGCCCCGGATCGAGCGACCGGTGGTGGGCCAGACGCACTGCCACCAGCACGCGGTCCTCGGCGACGCGGCCGAACGCCGCCTGCGCCAGAAGGCGGGCCTCGCGGGCGAACTGAGCGGCGGCTGCTGCGGCCTCGCGGGCAACTTCGGCTTCGAGGCGGGCCACTACGAGGTCTCGACGGCGTGCGCGGAGGAACAACTGCTCCCTGCGGTACGGGATCGCGTGCCCGAGTCGGAGGGCGGCCCCTTGGTCCTCGCGGACGGCTTCTCCTGCCGGACCCAGCTGGAGCAGCTGGGCGAGGGGGCGCGCGGGCGGCACCTGGCGGAGGTCATCGCCGAGGCGCTGGGCCCGGTCCGTGCTCCTCGCGGGCCCGCAGATCCCCGTAAAGGCGGCTGAACGTCGCGCACACCAGGGGCATGACCAGCGGCGGGAGCAGGAGGAGGGCCACTGCGGTGGGCGTGATCATCGTCAGCACTCCGGTGATCCACACGTTGTCGCCGCTGATCCGCAGCATGCCGAGCCCGGCGTAGTGGGCGAGGGGCCCGGCCGCGTACCGGACCAGGAGGAAGACGAGCACGGCGGCCGCGGTGAGCAGCGTGCCCGAGCCGAGGGTGCGCCACCGCGCGCGCCGGGTCAGCACCCAGGAGCGGCGCAGCGCCGCGAAGGGGGAACGCCGCCCGACGACCGTCTCGGCGGTGGCCAGGGACAGGCGGAAGTACAGCAGCGGGCCGAGGAACAGGACGGCGAACGGCAGCACCCAGCCCACCAGCGTGTACCGCGGGCTCGCGGTCCCGCCCAGGGGCGTGGGCTCCACGCCGGGCACCTCGCCGAGCTCGACGGACATCCACAGCACATAGGCCACGAGCGCCACGACGAGCACGGTGAGACCGCACAGCGCGTTGACCGCGAGGGCGGCGGGCAGGCGCCCGCGGGTGCGCCGCCACAGCGCGCGGACGGTCAACGGCTGCTCCTGCGAGGGCTTCTCGTCCGCAGGCCTCTCGTCCACAGGCTTCTCGTCCGCAAGCCCCCCGTCCACAGGCCCCCCGTCCCGCGCGGCGGGTGAGCTCCCGACGGCGTACGCGGCGTGCAGGACGGTGACCACGCAGAGCGCGAGGACGAGCAGCAGGCCCGACACCGCGAGCCCGACCCGCACCAGCGGGAACCAGCCGCCGTCGGCGTAGGCCACGTAGGAGTCCTCGTTGGCGATGTTGCGGTCCGCGTACTCCCGGACGCCCTCGAAGGTGTCCCAGGCCGCCGCGAAGCCGCCGGCGACGATCGCGCAGCCCAGGAGGGCCGTCAGGGCGGAGACGAGGAGCGCGAAGCCGTACGGCGCACCTCTGTACCCCCTGTGTCCCCACCGGGCGGCCGGGCGGCTCACGTCGTGTTCCATGGTCCGACCTTGCTTCCGTAGGGCTCCGGGGTGACTGCACGCAAGACGTCGCAGGGGGCGCGCGGGGTTCCGCCGGGCCGTCGGAACCCGGAATGTGGACGCGGTTTGCGTACAGCAGTGAAAGGGCTCCACAATCCTGACGTGGTCTACTACCTTGGACGGAGCAGTTCAGGTGAGTGGACTGGCCGGGAATGGCTGGGAGCAGGGAAGCGGAAGGGTTGGCTGTGGACGCGTCGAGGAGTGCTCAAGAGGCGGCGCCCGGTGGGCGATGGGGTGCCCTCGGACCCGTCGGGCTCGTGCTCGCGGGAGGTGTCTCCGTCCAGTTCGGCGGGGCCATCGCCGTCAGCGTGATGCCCAAGGCGGGCGCCCTCGGCATCGTGACGTTGCGGCTCGCCTTCGCCGCGCTCGTCCTCATGATCGTCTGCCGTCCGAAGCTGCGCGGGCACTCGCGCGCCGACTGGGGGACCGTCATCGCCTTCGGCGTGGCCATGGCGGGCATGAACGGACTCTTCTACCAGTCCGTCGCCCGCATCCCCATGGGCCCCGCCGTCACCCTTGAGGTGCTCGGCCCGCTGGCCCTCTCCGTCTTCGCGTCCCGGCGCGCCGTGAACCTCGTCTGGGCCGGGCTCGCCCTGTGCGGCGTCTTCCTGCTGGGCGGCGGTGGCGGGTTCAGCGGGCTCGACCCGGTCGGCGTGGCCTACGCGCTGGGGGCCGGTGCCATGTGGGCCACGTACATCATGTTCAGCGCCCGTACGGGACGGCGCTTCCCGCAGGCCGACGGGCTCGCCCTCGCGATGGTCGTCGCGGCCGTGCTCTTCCTGCCGCTCGGCCTGATCGAGTCCGGCGAGAAGCTGGTCAGGCCCGAGGTGCTCGCGCTCGGCGCGGCAGTCGCCGTGATGTCCTCCGTGCTGCCGTACACCCTCGAACTGCTCGCCCTGCGCCGGCTTCCCGCGTCCACTTTCGCGATCATGATGAGTCTGGAACCGGCCATCGCCGCCGTCGCCGGATTCCTCGTCCTGAACCAGGCCCTCTCCGTGAACGAGGCGCTGGCCATCTCCTTGGTGATCGCCGCCAGCATGGGCGCCGTCCGGACCCAGGTCGGACGCGGGCGGGCCCGCAAGCCCGGAGACGTGGTCTCGGGGGCGACTCCGGAGGCCGTGGTGGCCGAAGCGGAGGTCGAGGTCGAGGCCGAGGTCGAGGCCGAGGCGGAAGTCGAGGCTCGGGGGCACGTTCCGGAGACGACGACCGGAAAGTAATGCAAGCACGCTTGCTTGTTTCTCCGGGCGCTGCCATGCTCCGGGGCACTCCCCCAAGCTCTCCACTCCGTTCGAGCAGGGGGGACCCCCATCCGTGCCCGAGGGGAGCGCTCCGTGTCCGAAGCTGTGCCCGTACTCGACGATCTGCGCCGTGAGAGCGAGGAACTCGACCAGCTGGTAGAGGGGTTGAGCGGGGAGCGCTGGGCGCTGCCCACCCCCGCCGCCGGGTGGACCGTCGCCCACCAGATCGCCCATCTCGCCTGGACCGACCGGGCCGCGCTGACCGCCGTCACGGACGGCGAGGCCTTCGGGCGGCTCGTCGAGGAAGCCCTCGCGGCTCCCGAGTCGTTCGTCGACGACGGGGCCGCCGAGGGGGCCGCGCTGCCGCCGCACGAGCTGCTCGCGCGGTGGCGCGCCGGGCGCGACGCCCTCCTGAAGGCCCTGACGGCCGCCCCGCGCGGCACCCGCTTTCCCTGGTACGGGCCGCCCATGTCCGCCACCTCCATGGCGACCGCCCGGCTGATGGAGACCTGGGCCCACGGCCAGGACGTCGCCGACGCGCTGGGCGTCACGCGGGTGCCGACGGACCGGCTGCGGCACGTGGCGCACATCGGGGTCAGGGCCCGCGACTTCGCGTTCGGCGCACGGGGCCTGAGCGCGCCCGATGCCCCCTTCCGCGTCGAACTCCGGCTGCCGTCCGGCGAAGCCTGGGCCAGCGGCCCCGAGGACGCGCCCCAGCGCGTGACGGGGCCCGCCCTGGACTTCTGCCTCCTGGTCACCCAGCGCGCCCACCGGGACGACCTCGCGGTCCGCGCGCAGGGCCCCGACGCCGACCGGTGGCTGACCATCGCCCAGGCCTTCGCGGGCCCACCGGGAGCGGGACGGCGCCCGTCCGGGGAGGGCGCGACGCATCCGGATGAGCGCGTCACGGGGTCGGTTACCGAAGGTGCGCTGCCGGGTGAGGGGGAGGGGCGGTGACCGGCACGTCGGCCGCTTCCCGGGGTGTCTCGTTCGGCGGTTCTCCTCCCGCCTCGCCCCTGCGTATCGGGAACGCCTCCGGGTTCTACGGCGACCGTTTCGACGCCCTGCGGGAGATGCTCACCGGCGGGGACCTCGACGTGCTCACCGGGGACTACCTCGCCGAGCTGACCATGCTGATCCTCGGCCGTGACCGCCTCAAGGACCCCGCGCGGGGCTACGCCAAGACCTTCCTGCGGCAGCTGGAGGAGTGCCTCGGGCTCGCCCGGGAGCGGGACGTCAAGATCGTCGCCAACGCCGGCGGGCTCAACCCCGCCGGACTCGCCGACGCCGTACGGGAGCTGGCCGACCGCCTCGGCATCGCGGTGCGGGTCGCACACGTGGAGGGGGACGACCTGGGGAGCCGCTTCCCGGACGCCCTCACCGCCAACGCCTACCTCGGCGGCGCCGGAATCGCCGCCTGCCTGCGCGCCGGGGCCGATGTCGTCGTGACCGGGCGCGTGACCGACGCCGCCCTCGTCACCGGGCCCGCCGCCGCCCACTTCGGGTGGGGCGACGGCGACCACGACCGCCTGGCCGGTGCCGTCGTCGCCGGGCACGTCCTCGAATGCGGGACGCAGGCCACCGGGGGCAACTACGCCTTCTTCGCCGAACGACCGCAGCGCGCCCTGCTGCGGCCCGGCTTCCCGCTCGCCGAGATCCACGAGGACGGCTCCAGCGTCATCACCAAGCACGCGGGCACGGGCGGATTCGTCGACGTCGGCACGGTCACCGCGCAGCTCCTGTACGAGACGTCCGGCGCCCGGTACGCGGGCCCCGACGTCACCGCCCGGCTCGACACGGTCACCCTCACGCAGGAGGGCCCCGACCGGGTACGGGTCTCCGGGGTGCGCGGAGAGGCACCGCCGCCGGACCTCAAGGTCGGCCTCAACCGGCTCGGCGGCTTCCGCAACGAGGTCGTCTTCGTCCTCACCGGCCTCGACGTCGAGGCCAAGGCGGCTCTGGTCCGCGCCCAGGTCGAGGACGCCCTCGCGCGCGCCAAGTCGCGCCCCCAGGAGGTGCGGTGGGAGCTCGCCCGCACCGACCAGCCGGACGCCCCCAGCGAAGAGACCGCCTCCGCCCTCCTGCGCCTGGTCGTGCGCGACCCGCAGCAGGACCCCGTCGGCCGCGCCCTGAGCGGCGCCGCGATCGAACTGGCCCTCGGCAGCTACCCCGGCTTCCACGTGACGGCACCCCCGGGCAAGGGCGCCCCGTACGGCGTCTTCGAGGCCGCGTACGTCGAGCGCGGCACCGTCGAGCACGTGGCCGTCCTGCCCGGCGGCGAGCGGCAGCCCCAGGCCCGGCCGTCCGGCGGCAGCCGCGTACTCGAAGAGCTCCCCCCGCCGCCCCTGCCGCCGCCCCTCCCGCCCGGCCCCACCCGCCGCGCCCCCCTCGGCCTGATCGCCGGGGCCCGCAGCGGCGACAAGGGCGGCGACGCGAACGTCGGCGTCTGGGCGCGCACGGACGACGCCTGGCGGTGGCTCGCCCACGAACTGACCGTCGAGCGGTTTTGCGAACTCGTCCCCGAGGCCGCGGAACTGACCGTCGTGCGCCACACCCTGCCGAACCTGCGGGCCCTGAACTTCGTCGTCGGGAAGATCCTCGGCGCGGGCGTCGCCTCCCAGGCCCGCTTCGACCCGCAGGCCAAGGGCCTCGGCGAATGGCTGCGCGCCCGCCACGTCGACCTGCCGGCCGCACTCCTCGAACCGGCCCCCGAAGCAACGCCCGAACCCACGGAGGTACTCCCGTGACCGTCCTCGCGTCCGCGCTCGACCCCGCGAGCGCCGAGTACGCCGAGCACCGCGAGGCCATGCTGGCCAAGCTCGCCGAACTCGACGCCGAGCAGGCCAAGGCCCTGGAGGGCGGCGGCGAGAAGTACGTGGCCCGGCACCGGAGGCGCGGAAAGCTCCTCGCCCGGGAGCGCATCGAGCTGCTCCTGGACCCCGACACGCCGTTCCTCGAACTGTCGCCGCTCGCCGCCTGGGGCAGCGACTACCCGGTGGGCGCCTCGATGGTGACCGGCATCGGCGTCGTCGAGGGCGTGGAGTGCCTGATCACCGCCAACGACCCGACCGTGCGCGGCGGCGCCAGCAACCCCTGGACCCTGAAGAAGGCCTTCCGCGCCCACGAGATCGGCCACGCCAACCGGCTGCCCTCGCTCCACCTCGTGGAGTCGGGAGGCGCCGACCTGCCCTCGCAGAAGGAGATCTTCATCCCGGGCGGCGCGCTCTTCAAGCACCTCACCCAGTCGTCGGCCGCCGGCATCCCCACCATCGCCGTCGTCTTCGGCAACTCCACGGCCGGCGGCGCGTACGTCCCCGGCATGAGCGACCACGTGATCATGGTCAAGGAGCGCGCCAAGGTCTTCCTCGGCGGCCCGCCCCTGGTGAAGATGGCCACCGGCGAGGAGAGCGACGACGAGTCGCTCGGCGGCGCCGAGATGCACGCGCGCACCTCCGGCCTCGCGGACTACCTCGCCGAGGACGAGCACGACGCCCTGCGCCAGGCCCGGCGGGTCGTCAAGCGCCTCAACTGGCGCAAGGCGTACGCCGATCCGGTCACCGTCGTCGAGCCGCCCAAGTACGACGAGGACGAGCTGCTCGGCATCGTGCCCGGCGACCTGAAGGTGCCCTTCGACCCGCACGAGGTCATCGCCCGCATCGTCGACGGCTCCGACTTCGACGCGTTCAAGCCGCTCTACGGGACGAGCCTCACCACCGGCTGGGCCACCCTGCACGGCTATCCCATCGGCATCCTGGCCAACGCGCAGGGCGTGCTCTTCAGCGAGGAGTCCCAGAAGGCCGCCCAGTTCATCCAGCTGGCCAACCAGCGCGACATCCCGCTGCTCTTCCTGCACAACACCACCGGCTACATGGTCGGCAAGGAGTACGAGCAGGGCGGCATCATCAAGCACGGCGCGATGATGATCAACGCCGTGTCGAACTCGCGGGTCCCGCACCTGAGCGTCCTGATGGGCGCCTCGTACGGCGCCGGTCACTACGGCATGTGCGGGCGCGCCTACGACCCGCGCTTCCTCTTCGCCTGGCCCAGCTCCAAGTCGGCCGTCATGGGGCCGCAGCAGCTCGCCGGGGTCCTGTCCATCGTGGCCCGGCAGTCCGCCGCCGCGAAGGGGCAGCCCTACGACGACGACGCGGACGCCGCCCTGCGCGCGATGGTGGAGCAGCAGATCGAGTCGGAGTCGCTCCCGATGTTCCTCTCGGGCCGCCTCTACGACGACGGCGTCATCGACCCCCGTGACACCCGCACGGTCCTCGGCCTGTGCCTGTCCGCGATCCACACCGCCCCCTACCAGGGCGCGCGCGGCGGCTTCGGCGTCTTCCGGATGTGAGGAACAGACCATGATCAGCTCCATACTCGTCGCCAACCGGGGCGAGATCGCCTGCCGCGTCTTCCGCACCTGCCGCGACCTCGGCATCGCCACCGTGGCGGTGTACTCCGACGCCGACGCGGACGCCCTGCACGTCCGGGAGGCCGACACGGCCGTGCGGCTGCCGGGCACGGCCCCCGCCGACACCTATCTGCGCGGCGAACTCGTCGTGAAGGCCGCCCAAGCGGCGGGCGCCGACGCCGTCCACCCCGGCTACGGCTTCCTCTCCGAGAACGCGGACTTCGCCCGCGCGGTCCTGGACGCCGGGCTCGTGTGGATCGGCCCCCCGCCCGAGGCCATCGAGTCCATGGCCTCCAAGACCCGCGCCAAGGACCTCATGGGCATCGCGCCGATGGGCCTGGACGACGTCACCGAGGCCGATCTGCCGCTCCTGGTGAAGGCGTCGGCCGGCGGCGGCGGACGCGGCATGCGCGTCGTACGGGAACTGGACGCGCTCAAGGACGAGTTGATCGCCGCCCGCGCGGAGGCCGCCAGCGCCTTCGGGGACGGCGAGGTCTTCGTCGAGCCCTACCTGGAGGGCGGCCGACACGTCGAGGTGCAGATCATGGCCGACGCGCACGGCACCGTCTGGGCGCTCGGCACCCGGGACTGCACCCTCCAGCGCCGACACCAGAAGGTCGTCGAGGAGTCCCCGGCGCCGGGCCTGGCCCCCGGGCTCGTCGAGGAGCTGCACGCGCAGGCCGTGCGCGCGGCCCGCGTGACCGCGTATCGCGGGGCGGGCACGGTGGAGTTCCTGGCCAAGGGCGACCGGGCGCAGTTCCTCGAGATGAACACCCGGCTCCAGGTCGAACACCCCGTCACCGAAGCCGTGTTCGGGATCGACCTCGTGGCGTTGCAGATCCAGGTCGCGCAGGGCGAACGGCTGCCCGACGAGCCGCCGTCCGCGCGCGGCCACGCGGTGGAGGCCCGCCTCTACGCCGAGGACCCGGCGGCCGGCTGGGCCCCGCAGACCGGCACCCTGCACCGGCTGACCGTGCCGGGCGTGCGGCTCGACACCGGGTACGCGGACGGCGACACGATCGGCGTGCACTACGACCCGATGCTGGCCAAGGCCATCGCGTACGCCCCCACGCGCGCGCAGGCCCTGCGCGCCCTCGCGGGAGCCCTGGAGCGCGCCGCCGTCCACGGGCCCGTCACCAACCGGGAACTGCTCGTGCGGTCCCTGCGGCACCCGGAGTTCACCGAGGCCCGCATGGACACGGGCTTCTACGACCGGCACCTCGACGAGCTCGCCGCCCCCGCACCGGACCCGCACGCCCCGCTGGCCGCCGCGCTCGCCGACGCCCACGGGCGCTCCCGGTTCGGCGGCTGGCGCAACCTCGCCTCGCAGCCCCAGGTCAAACTCTTCCGGGGCGAGCCCGACGGCACCGCACACGAGGTGCGCTACCGGCACACGCGGGAGGGCCTGAGCGCGGACGGGGTGCGGGTGCTCTCCGTCTCCGGCGACCTCGTCGTCCTCGAAGTCGACGGCGTGCGCAAGAAGTTCCCCGTCAGCTCGTACGGCGACGGCCGCGTGTACGTCGGCAACACCGCCCTCACCGCGCTCCCGCTGCTGCCCGAACCCACCACCCGCCAGGAGCCCGGCTCCCTGCTCGCCCCGATGCCCGGCACCGTCGTGCGCCTGGCCGACGGGCTCACGGAAGGGGCGCCGGTCACCGCCGGGCAGCCCCTCATCTGGCTGGAGGCCATGAAGATGGAGCACCGTATCTCCGCTCCCGCCTCCGGCACGCTCACCGCCCTGCACGCCGCGCCCGGCCGCCAGGTCGAGGTCGGGGCGCTGCTCGCCGTCGTAGACGTCCCGGACGTCGTACAGGAGGCATCATCCGTATGAGCACCGTCCTCGAAACCGAAGAGCACCAGGCACTGCGCGCGGCCGTCGCCGCACTCGGCAAGCGCTACGGCCGCGACTACATGACCCGTGTCGTGGCGGACGAAGGCCACCCCGACGAGCTGTGGGCCGACGCCGCCAAGCTCGGCTACCTCGGCGTGAACCTGCCCGAGGAGTACGGCGGCGGGGGCGGCGGCATAGCCGAACTCTCCATCGTCCTGGAGGAACTGGGCGCCGCGGGCTGCCCCCTCCTGATGATGGTCGTCTCGCCCGCCATCTGCGGCACCGTCATCGCCCGCTTCGGCACCGACGAGCAGAAGGCGGCCTGGCTGCCCGGTCTCGCCGACGGCAGCCGCACCATGGCGTTCGGCATCACCGAACCCGACGCGGGCTCCAACTCCCACCGCATCACCACCACCGCCCGCAAGGACGAGTCGACCGGTGACTGGCTCCTGACCGGCCGCAAGGTCTTCATCTCCGGCGTCGACATCGCCGACGCGACGCTGATCGTGGGCCGCACGGAAGACGCCAGGACCGGCAGCCTCAAGCCCTGCCTCTTCATCGTCCCGCGCGAGACGGAGGGCTTCGGTCGGCGGTGGATCGAGATGGAACTCCAGGCGCCGGAGAAGCAGTTCGAGCTGACCCTGGACGACGTGCGGCTGCCCCCGGAGGCCCTGGTGGGCGACGAGGACGCCGGACTGCTCCAGCTCTTCGCCGGCCTCAACCCCGAGCGGATCATGACGGCCGCGTTCTCCATCGGCATGGCGCGCCACGCCCTGTCCCGGGCCGTCGGATACGCCAAGGAGCGCAGCGTCTGGAAGAGCCCGATCGGCGCCCACCAGGCGATCGCCCACCCCCTGGCGCAGTCCCACATCGACGTCGAGCTGGCCCGCCTGATGATGCAGAAGGCCGCCAGGCTCTACGACGAGGGCGACGACATGGGCGCGGGCGAGGCCGCCAACATGGCCAAGCTCGCCGCCGCCGACGCCTGCGTGAAGACCGTCGACCAGGCGGTGCACACCCTCGGCGGCAACGGCCTGACCAAGGAGTTCGGCCTCGCCTCGCTGATCGTGGCGTCACGGGTGGCGCGGATCGCCCCGGTGAGCCGGGAGATGATCCTGAACTACGTCTCGCACCAGACGCTGGGCCTGCCCAAGTCGTACTGACCCCTCGCCTTGCCCCCGCCCGCCCCGCCTCTGAACCGCTGGAGAACTCATGGGACTCGTGCGCACGCCCCAGGAGCGCGGCATCGTCACGCTCACCCTGGACGACCCCGACCGCCGCAACGCCCTCTCGGCGGGCCTGCTGCGGGACCTCGCCGGGGCACTGGACGACTGCGGCAAGGACCCCGGCGTACGCGCGGTGGTCCTCGCGCACACCGGCTCCACGTTCTGCTCGGGCGCCGACCTGCGGGAGCCTCCGGACCCGTTCGACCTCGTGGCGCTGCTGCGGCAGATCGTGGAGCTGCCGAAGCCGGTGGTGGCGCGGGTCGAGGGGCACGTGCGGGCGGGCGGGCTCGGTCTGCTCGGCGTGTGCGACCTGGCGGTCGCGGGGCCGGGGGCGACGTTCGCGCTCACCGAGGTACGGATCGGGGTGGCGCCCGCGGTCATCTCCATGCCGCTGCTCGCCCGGCTCGACCCGGGCGCGGCCTCCCGCTACTTCCTCACCGGGGAGCGCTTCGGCGGGGCAGAGGCGGCGCGCATCGGTCTGGTGACGGCGGCCGGGCAGGACGTGGACGCGGAGCTCGCGCCCCTCATCGACGGGCTGCGGAAGGGGGCGCCGCAGGCCCTGGCCGAGACGAAGAAGCTGCTCACGGCTAAGGTGCTCGACGCATTCGACCACCACACGGACTCCCTCGTCGCCCTGTCCGCGCGGCTCTTCGCTTCGGCGGAGGCGCGGGAGGGGATGGGGGCGTTCCTCGAACGACGGGAGTGCCCATGGGTGCTGTGACCGCGGCCGACCGCTCGCCCAAGCAGGACCGCAGCCGTGCCACGCGGCAGCGGCTCCTGGAGGCCGCGGTGGCGTGCCTCGCAGAGAGCGGCTGGGCGGGCTCCACGGTCTCCGTGGTCGCCGAGAGGGCCGGGGTGTCGCGCGGGGCGGCCCAGCACCACTTCCCCACGCGGGAGGACCTGTTCACGGCGGCCGTGGAGTACGTGGCCGAGCAGCGCTCCACCGCCCTGCGGGAGCTTCCCGCGCAGGACCGGGCGTCGGTGGTGGCCGCCCTCGTCGACCTCTACACCGGGCCCTTGTTCCGGGCGGCGCTGCATCTGTGGGTGGCGGCTTCGAACGAGCCGCAGCTCGGTTCACGCGTGACGGAACTCGAAGCCCGGGTCGGCCGGGAGACGCACCGGATCGCGGTGCGGCTCCTCGGGGCCGACGAGTCGCGCCCCGGGGTGCGGGAGACCATCCAGGGCCTCCTGGACATGGCCCGGGGCCTCGGTCTCGCCAATCTCCTGACGGACGACGGGGCGCGCAGAAACCGCGTGGTGGCGCAGTGGACGGTGCTGCTCGCCGGGGCGCTCGGCTGAGCCCTCCCGGACGCGGGAGGCCGCGGATGCGGCCCCTCCACGTCCGGGAGCGTGTTCCCCGAGGTTCCCTAGTGCGCGATGTCCCCGTACCCCTCGACCTCGCGGGGGTCCCGCGTGCCCGGTCCGATGTACCGGGCCGAGGGGCGCACGAGGCGTCCGGTGCGCTTCTGCTCCAGGATGTGCGCCGACCAGCCGGCGGTCCGGGCGCAGGTGAACATCGACGTGAACATGTGCGCGGGCACCTCGGCGAAGTCCAGGACGATCGCGGCCCAGAACTCCACGTTCGTCGCCAGGACCCGGTCCGGCCGGCGCGCGTGCAGCTCGTCGAGCGCGGCCTTCTCCAGCGCCTCCGCCACCTCGAAGCGCGGCGCGCCCAGCTCGCGGGCCGTGCGGCGCAGGACGCGCGCACGGGGGTCCTCGGCGCGGTACACCCGGTGGCCGAAGCCCATCAGGCGCTCGCCCTTGTCCAGCGCCTGCTTCACGTACGCGACCGCGTCACCCGTGCGCTCGATCTCCTCGATCATGCCGAGGACACGCGAGGGCGCACCGCCGTGCAGCGGGCCGGACATGGCGCCCACGGCGCCCGAGAGGGCCGCCGCCACGTCCGCGCCCGTCGACGCGATGACGCGGGCGGTGAACGTGGAGGCGTTCATGCCGTGCTCGGCGGCCGACGTCCAGTACGCGTCGACGGCCTGGACGTGCTTGGGGTCGGGCTCGCCGCGCCAGCGCTTCATGAACCGCTCGACGACCGTGTCGGCCTTGTCGATCTCGCGCTGCGGGACCATCGGCAGACCCTGGCCGCGCGCGGACTGGGCGACGTACGACAGGGCCATGACGGCGGCCCGTGCGAGGTCGTCGCGGGCTTCCTGCTCGCTGATGTCCAGGAGCGGCTTCAGGCCCCACACGGGGGCGAGCATCGCGAGCGCGGACTGGACGTCGACGCGGATGTCGCCGGAGTGCACCGGGATGGGGAACGGCTCGGCGGGCGGCAGACCGGGGTTGAAGGCGCCGTCGACGAGCAGGCCCCAGACGTTCCCGAAGGAGACGTGGCCGACCAGATCCTCGATGTCGACGCCGCGATAGCGAAGCGCGCCGCCTTCCTTGTCCGGTTCGGCGATCTCCGTCTCGAACGCGATGACTCCCTCAAGTCCGGGTACGAAGTCGGACATCAGGCGGCTCCTCGTGATGTGTACGACAGATGGTGGTGACAGACAGCTCGTGACCATGTGTCAGAAGTGGGCATGATCGGCCCGGTTCCACGGTCTGCCGGTGCGCTCTCGGCTGCCGGCTTTCGACTCGCGGTCCGGATCGGTCATCCCGGTGATGCCCCGTGCGGCTGGTGGTCACCCAACCGATTCGGCAGCCGCACGATATCCCTTGGCGGCACCCTTGGCGATGGTGTGCGGCACTCAGTGCCACACGTCACCTCCCCGTGGTGCGCGACACCCCCTCGGACAGCCCTTCGTATACGGCAGGATGACCGCGTGACCGATCGAGCCGCCGCCTCAGCATCCGCCGCCGCATCCGCCGCTCCCGTCTCTCCCGTGCCCGACCCCGCCGCCATAAGGGCCCACTACGGCGCCGACGGGCTCGTCGAGGGGGACGCGCCCGGGACACCCGTCGAGCTGTTCGCGCTCTGGTTCACGCAGGCGCTCGCCGCGGCCGACGCGGGCCTCCTGCACGAGCCGAACGCCATGGTCGTCTCGACCGTGGACGAGGCGGGCCGCCCCAGCTCACGCACGGTCCTGCTGAAGGGATACGACGAGCGCGGCTTCGTCTTCTTCACCAACTACGGGTCCCGCAAGGCCCGGGAACTGGCGGAGAACCGGAACATCGCGCTCCTCTTCCCCTGGCACCCGATGGCACGCCAGGTCATCGTCACGGGCACGGCGGAACGCGTCCCCCGCCAGGAGACGGTGGCGTACTTCCGCACCCGCCCGCACGGCTCCCAGCTCGGCGCCTGGGCCAGCGCCCAGTCCTCGGTCATCGCCACGCGCGAGGAACTGGACGGCGCGTACGCCGATCTGGAGGCGCGTTACCCCGAGGGCGAGCAGGTGCCCGCGCCCCCGCACTGGGGCGGCTTCCGGGTCACTCCGGAGTCCGTGGAGTTCTGGCAGGGCAGGGCGAACCGCCTGCACGACCGCCTGCGGTACGTCCGGGCGGAGCCGGACGCCGCCACGGGCGCCTCGGCCACCGCCGCCGCGTCGGGCTGGCGGGTGGAGCGCCTCAGCCCCTGAGCGCGGGTGCCGTGCGCGAAGGCCCCCTGAGCGAGGGTCCTGGCCCGCGCGGGGGCCGCAGGGGGAGGGGCGGTGCCCTACCCGGTCAGGACCCCGTCCAGGAACGGCTGGATCGCCTCGCGCCAGGCCTCCGGCTGGTCGTAGTGCACCAGGTGCCCGGCGTCGGCCACTTCCGCGTACGCCCCGCGGGGCAGGACGCGGACCATCTCCTGGGACTCGGCGCGGCCCAGCTCGCCGTCCAGGCCGCGGACGACCAGGGCGGGGCACTGGACCTGGGCCAGGGACTCCCAGTGGGCGTCGTACACCCAGGTCTCGCGGGACTTCAGCATCTGGTCGCGGTGGAAGACGGGGCGCCAGCCGTCCGGGCCCTCGGTCATCACCTCGGCGAAGAACTCTCCGCGCGAGGGGTTGGGCCGCTCGACCCAGGGGTCGTCCTCGCCGTACCACTTGCGCACGTCGGCGAGCGTGGCGAAGGGGACGGGCCAGGCCTTGAACCAGTCCTCCCACTCGCGCTGCGACGCGGCGCCGAGCGCGGAGGCCCGCATGTCGCAGATGATCAGGGCGCGGACGAGGTCGGGGCGCTTCGCGGCGAGCTGCCAGGCGGTGAGCGCGCCCATCGAGTGGCCGATGAGGACGGCCGGGGCGAGTCCGAGCTGGACGAGCGCGGCCTCGGCGTCGTCCACGTAGGCCTCGCGGGTGAAGGGGCCCTCGGGGGGCTTGTCGCTCTGCCCGTGCGCACGCTGGTCGAGTGCGACCGCGCGATGTCGCTCGGAGAGCCAGCGGGCGGTGCCCGCCCAGTGGGAGGCACGGCCCATCAGGCCGTGCAGTAACAGCACGCCGCCAGGCGGTCCGTCGGTCTCCCTGGACTTGGGAGGATCGGCGAATTCCCAGGCCGCGAGGCGTACGCCACCCGCGCCCGTCACGTCGATGCGCCGCACCATGTTTCCTGGCACCCCCCTTGAATCCACTCGGGCCGAACGCCTGGTTCCGTCACGCACCCCCGCACGCTATCGAACCCGTTTTCGAAAGCGGCCAGATCGCCGGCAACACCCCTCGTTCGAGTGACCACACTCAAGGATTGGCCGCCGCTGCCGAGGGGAGATCTTCATCGGGAGGCGGGCCGCTCGGGGAAAACGGCCCGCGGGGGACGACCCTGGGAGCTCGGGGCTCCGGGTCGAAACGGGGGAGGACAGGCCCCGGCGCTCAAGGGCGCCGGGGCCCTCTGTACGTGCTGTACGTGCTGTACGTGAAGGAGGCGCTGATCCGCACCGCTCGCGAACACGCTCCCGCTCACCAGCTGGGCACATCCTCCTGCCCCCTCCCACGGCCGTGGCGGTCCGACCGGCGCAGACCCGTCACGGAGCCCTCAGGTCATATGCCTCTCGCGACAGCCTTGCACGCAAAACGTCCGGGCGCTGCCAATCGGCACACTGAATCTTGGACCCCGCGCGATCCCGGCGTCTTCACAACTGTCCGAGGATTACCGCGAGTTGACTCGTACTCCCGGTAACGGGGCCGGATCGCGCCGTCGCGCGGGGCCGCGGGCGCCGGCGTGCGGCCCCGCGGACCCCCGAGCGGATCCTCAGCGCTTGGCGACGAAGACGTGCGAGGCGACCTCCGCGTCCAGCTCGGCCGCCTCCCCGCTGCTGCCCACGAGCACCCCGCCCGCGGACTCCGTCACGCTCACCACGGAACCGGGCTGCACGCCCGCGCGCCGCAGCGTGTACATCAGCTGCGCGTCCGTCTGGATCGGCTCGCCGATGCGGCGCACCACGACGGTCTTGCCCTCCGCGCCCGGGTCGAGATCGACCAGGGAGACCATGCCCTCGTCCAGGAACGGGTCCGCCCCGTCCTTCTCGCCCAGCTCCTCCAGGCCCGGGATCGGGTTGCCGTACGGAGACTCGGTGGGGTGGCGCAGGAGCTCCAGGACGCGGCGCTCCACCGCCTCGCTCATCACGTGCTCCCAGCGACACGCCTCCGCGTGGACCTGCTCCCACTCCAGGCCGATCACGTCGACCAGGAGGCACTCCGCCAGGCGGTGCTTGCGCATCACGCGGGTGGCGAGCCTGCGGCCCTCCTCGGTCAGCTCCAGATGGCGGTCGCTCGCGACGGCCACCAGGCCGTCGCGCTCCATGCGCGCGACCGTCTGGCTCACCGTCGGCCCGCTCTGGTCGAGCCGCTCGGCGATCCGGGCGCGCATGGGGACCACACCTTCCTCCTCCAGCTCGAGGATGGTGCGCAAATACATCTCAGTGGTGTCAATAAGCCCCGACATGGGTGCCCCTCAGATCTCGCTCGTGCGGCCGGCCCTGCCCTCAAGTCTGACGCATACCGCCGACAACCGGGTCGCGCCAGGGGAAAACCCGGTCCTCACGGCCCGGACGAGGTGCTCGGGCCGTATTGACAGGGCACTGGTCCAGACCGCAACGTGATCCGCGGCACACGGCATTCGTCCCCGGAAAGGTTCCTCGGCGCATGGGCTCGAAGAGCGAGAGCAAGCTGGCCGGTCAGTACATCGACGCCGCGATCGGACTGCTCGGGCGGGTGCGCGACGAGGAGGGCGGGAGCATCGACGCGGCGGGCACGCTGCTCGCCGACGCCGTCGAGGCGGGCGGCAGGCTCTTCGCCTTCGGCGCCGGGCACTCCTCGCTGGCCGCCCAGGACGTCGTCTACCGCGCGGGCGGCCTCGCCCTGATGAACCTCCTCGCCGTCCCCGGCGTCGTCGGCGTCGACGTCATGCCCGCCACGCTCGGCTCGGCCCTGGAGCGTGTGGACGGCCTCGCGGGCGCCGTCCTCGACTCCTCACCGGCCCGCCCCGGCGACGTCCTGGTGATCATCTCGCTCTCCGGGCGGAACTCGCTGCCGGTGGAGATGGCGATGAACGCCCGCGCCCTCGGCCTCAAGGTCATCGGCGTGACGTCCGTGGCGTACGCGACGGAGACGAAGTCGCGGCACGTGTCCGGCACCTTCCTCAAGGACCACTGCGACGTGGTGATCGACTCCAAGATCGCCCTCGGGGACGCCGAGCTCAGCCTCGACACGGTCGACGCGCCGTTCGGGCCCGCCTCCAGCGTCGTCACGAACGCGATCATGCAGGCGGTGACGGCGACCGCCGTCGAGCAGCTCGCCGCGCGCGGGGTCGAGCCCCCGCTGCTGCGCTCGGGCAACGTGGACGGCGGGCACGAGTGGAACGGCCGCGTGTTCGCCGAGTACGGCGACCGCATCTTCTACCGCCGCTGAGGGCCTCGCCGCCGCCCCAGGTCACGCCCGCTCCGAGCCCCCCGCCGGGCGGCCCCGCCGAAGCCCCTGCGGGCCCGTGGGGAAGCGCACCCGCACCGTGAGGCCCCCGCCCTCGCCGTTCGCCTCCGCGGTCGCCTCAGCGCCGTGTGCGCGGGCGATCGCGGCGACGATGGACAGGCCGAGCCCCGCACCCTCCCCGGGCGCGTGCGTACGCTCCCGAAGGCGCCGGAAGGGCTCGAAGAGGTGCGGGACGGTCTCCGGCGGGACCACGGGCCCCGTGTTGGTGACCCGCACGCCCTCGGGACCGGTGCGCACCTCGACCCGGCCGCCCTCGACGTTGTAGTCCACGGCGTTCGCCACCAGGTTGTGCACGAGACGGTCCAGGAGCACCCCGTCACCGCACACGGTGAGCGGCTCGGCGTGCAAAGACAGGGCGACGCCACGCCCGGCCGCCCGGACCGTGAGCCCCTCGGTCACCGCGCCCGCGACGACGTCCAGCGCGACGGACTCCCGCCGCTCCGGACCCCGCTCCGAGGTGGCGAGCAGCAGCAGCCCCTCGATCAGGTGCTCGCTGTCCTGAGCGACGGAGATCAGCTTCGTACGGATCCGGGCCACCTGGTCCGCGTCCGGATCACCCGCGAGACCGATCTCGGCGGCGGCCCGCTGCACGGCCAGCGGGGTGCGCAGCTCGTGCGCGGCGTTCGCTGCGAACCGCTGCTGCGCGCTGACCAGCTGCTCTATCCGCCCCAGCATCTCGTCGAAGGTGTCGGCCAGCTGCTTCAGCTCGCCCGGCGGTGCGTCGAGCGCGATCCGCTCGTGCAGATTCTCGCCGGACAGCCGGCGCGCGGTGCCGGTGATCACGCTCACCGGGTGCAGGACGCGGCCCGCCATCCACCAGGCGAGGAGGATCGAGAGCGCCGCGTACACGAACAGGACGATCACGGAGACCGTCAGAAGCCTGCTGAGGGCCGCCTGCCCGGCGATGTCACTGATCTTCGTGACGGCGAGTCCCTGCGTGATGTCCGTCGCCGTGACGCCGTCGGCGGGCATCCGCCTGGCGACCGAAGCGGACGCGGCCGGAGTGGGCAGCAGCCAGGGCGGATCCATCCTGCGGGCGGGGACGGCGGTGGTGACGGCGGTGCTGATCGAGGAGTAGAGCCCCTGCCGCACCAGGAGGTACACGAGCCCGGTGAGCAGCCCTCCCGCCAGGACCAGCATGCCGCCGTAGAGGGCGGTGAGCCGGGCGCGTTCACCGCTGAGACGCCCGACTCGAAAGCCGCTCCCGCCGGCCGCCCCCTGGTCTGCCCACCCTTGGTCTGCTTGCTTCCCTTCGGCCTGCCAATCGTCTGCCTGCCTCCCGTCGGCCTGCCTCGCCCCGGACCGCCTCGCCCCGAGCCGCCCCCACGCGATCCGCCTCCCCGCGATCCACCTCCCCGCGGTGCGCCTCACGCCGACCAGCCCGTGATCCGGTAGCCCGCGCCCGGGACCGTCTCCACCACCGGCGGGTCGCCCAGCTTCGTGCGGAGCTTGGAGAGGGTGACCCGGACCGCGTTCGTGCGGTAACTGGTGTCCTCCTCCCAGACCTGCTCGATCAGGTCCTCGCCGCTGACCACCGCGCCCTCCGCCCGCAGCAGCGCCTCCAGGACCGCGAACTCCTTGCGCGAGAGCGCCAGATGCCGGCCCTCCCGGCTGGCCTGGCGCCGGGCCGTGTCCAGGACCAGGCCCGCACGCTCGATGACCGGCGGCAGCGCGGGGCGCGTACGGCGGCCGAGGGCCAGCACGCGGGCGAGGAGCTCGTCGTACGCGAACGGCTTCGTCAGATAGTCGTCGGCGCCCAGACCGAGCCCCGCCACCCGGTCGCGGACCGTGGCCGACGCCGTGAGCATCAAGACCCGCGTGAGCAGCCGCTGCCCCACCACCCTGCGGCACACCTCGTCGCCGTGCAGGCCAGGCAGGTCCCGGTCCAGGACGACCACGTCGTACTCGCCCAGCTGGAGCTTGCGCAGCGCCGTCAGGCCGTCAGCCGCGACATCGACCGCGAGCGCGTCCCTGCGCAACCCGTCGGCGATCATCTCGGCCAGGAAATCCTCGTCCTCCACCAGCAGTACGCGCATGCGGCCCTGTGTACCTGAAGTGCACCTTTCGTCGGTGTAAGCGTCTCCGTTGAGAGAAACGAAACCTCCCTTCCCGCCAGCCTGGGCGCGCCGGCGCGCTGCCGCGCCGACACCACCAGTGAAGGGGAAGCCATGAGGACTGCCACGAAGACCCGTACGCGCTCGGCGGCCATCGCGTCAGGTTTCGCCGCCCTCGCCCTGTTCGCCGGAGCCTGCTCCTTCGGCGACGGCGACGGCGGCAGCCGGGACAAGGCCGACGGCGGCAAGGGCAAGCAGGCCGACGCCGCCTTCAAGGAGCGCGAGTGCCTGCGCAAGCACGGCCTCGACGTCCCCGAGCCCAAGGCCGGCGAGGACACCCGCGGCATCACCATCGGCGGCGACCTCAGCAAGGACAAGATGGAGGCCGCCATGAAGGAGTGCACCGGCAAGAACGGCCGGCCGGGCGGCGGATCGGTCTCGCAGGCCGACAAGGACAAGATGCTCAAGTACGCCCAGTGCATGCGCAAGAACGGCTTCGACATGCCCGACCCGAAGTTCGACGGCGGCGCCATGGAAGCCCAGAAGATGCCCGAGGGCGCCGAGGCCAAGAAGATGGAGAAGGCCGCCAAGGCGTGCAAGGACATCGTCGCGTGAGGCGCCGCACCGCCGTCGTCGCCACCGTCGTGGCCCTGCTCGCGATCACCGGCGTCGCCGTCACCGCACTCGCCGACCCCGGCAAGGACACCTCCGCACGGCGGGACACCGGACTCCCGCCCGCCACCGCCCCCGTCGAACGCGGCGACCTCAGCAGCGGCACCCAGACCGACGGCACCCTCGGCTACGCCAAGGAACGCAAGGTCAACGCGGGCACCACCGGCATCCTCACCCGGACCGCGGACAGCGGCTCCACCGTCCGGCGCGACGGCCGCCTGTACGAGGTCAACGGCGTCCCCGTACGCCTCATGTACGGCACCGAACCCATGTACCGCACGCTCAAGACCGGCGACGAGGGCAACGACGTACGACAGCTGGAGGAGAACCTCCGGGCACTCGGGTACGGGGCCGGGCTCGCCGTCGACGACACGTTCACGGACGGCACCGCCGCCGCCGTCAAGCAGTGGCAGAAGGCCCACGACCGCAAGCAGACGGGCCGCGTCGGACCCGACCAGATCGCCTTCTCGCCGGGCGGCGTCCGCGTGAAGTCCACCGATGCGGCCGTCGGCGACCAGGTCGCGCCGGGCAAGCCGGTGCTCTCCACCACCGGCTCCGAACGGGTCGTCCGCTTCCGGCTCGACGTCGCCGAGGGCAAGCTCGCCGAGGTGGGCACCAAGGTCACCGTGGACCTGCCGGACGGCACCACCGCCAAGGGCAAGATCGCGTCCGTCGGCAAGACCGCCAAGCCGGGCGACGACCCCGCCGACAAGACCCCCACGATCCCCGTGACGGTCTCCTTCGACGACCCCGGCAAGGTCGGCGGCTTCGACCAGTCCCCGGTCACGGTCAACCTCACGGGCCAGACCCGCAAGGACGTCCTGTCCGTCCCCGTCAACGCCCTGCTCGCCCTGCCCGGCGGCGGCTACGGCGTCCAGGTCGTCGAGCACGGCCGCGCCCGCCAGGTGAAGGTCGGACTCGGCATGTTCGGCCAGGGCCGCGTCGAAGTCACCGGCGGCGGACTTGAGGACGGCATGAAGGTCGGGGTGCCCAAGACATGAGCACCGTCGTGGAGTTGGGCGCAGTCACCAAGGAGTACCCCGGCGGGGTCGCCGCCCTGCGCGGCGTGGACCTGCGCGTCGAGGAGGGCGAACTCCTCGCCATCGTCGGCCCCTCCGGGTCCGGCAAGTCGACGCTCCTGCACATCATCGGCACCCTCGACCGCCCCTCACGGGGCTCGGTGGCGATCGCGGGGCACGACATCGCGCGGCTGCCCGACCGCAGCCTCTCCGCGCTGCGCGCACGGCACATCGGCTTCGTCTTCCAGGCCTTCCATTTGGTCCCGGGGATCAGCGCCCGCGACAACGTGGCCGAAGGCCTGCTGTACTCCGGCCTCTCGCGCGGCCGGCGCCGCGCACGGGCCGCCGAAGCCCTGGACCGGGTCGGCCTCGCCGACCGCATGGGACACCGCCCGCACGAACTGTCCGGCGGCCAGAAACAGCGCGTCGCCATCGCGCGCGCGGTCGTCGGGGCGCCGGACCTGCTCCTGGCCGACGAGCCGACCGGGGCGCTGGACTCGGCGTCCGGCGAGGCGGTGATGGAGCTCCTGCACGACCTCAACGCGCAGGGCGCGACCATCGCCGTCATCACGCACGACACGGAGATCGCGGGGCGGCTGCCGCGGCAGGTGCGGATCCGGGACGGGCAGGTGGTGGCGGACGTGCGGGCCGCGGCCCGTGAGGAGGGGCGGTCCGGATGATCCGTACGAAAAAGATCAGGAACCCGGGACCGAACCCGGGACCGAACCTGGGACCGAACCCGGGGCCGAACCCGGGGCCGACCCCGCGGCTGAAGGCGGCGCGGCTCGGGCCGCGGGACGTCCTGCACGTCGGCTCGGCGGGCCTGCGCAGCCGCCCCGTGCGCGTCGTGCTCTCCGCGCTCGGGATCGCGATCGGCATCGCCACGATGATCGCCGTGGTGGGCATCTCCTCGTCCAGCAAGGCGCAACTCCTGCGCGAGCTGGACGAACTGGGCACGAACCTGCTGGTGGCGGCCCCCGGGGAGCCCCTGTTCTCCGGGGAGAAGGTGGTCCTCCCGCGCGACGCGGCGGGCCGCGTCTCGCGCATGAAGGGCGTACGGGACGTCGGCGCGACCGGCGACCTCGACCGCACCGTGCGGCGCAGCGAGAAGATCCCCGAGGACGAGACCGGCGGCATCGCCGTCAAGGCGGCCACCGAGGGCCTCCTGAAGGTGCTGCGCGGCCGGATGGACCACGGCACGTGGTTCAACGCGGCCAACAGCCGCTACCCCGCGATCGTCCTCGGCCACGTCGCCGCCGACCGGCTCGGCATCACGCACCCGGGCCAGCAGGTCTGGGTGGACGACCGCTACTTCACCGTCGTCGGCATCCTCGACCCGCTGCCGCTCTCACCCGACGTGGAGCGCTCCGCGCTCGTCGGCTGGGACGCGGCCACGAGCGAACTGGGCTTCGACGGCCGCCCCACCTCGGTGTACGAGCGGTCGACCGACGCCTCCGTGCACGAGGTCCGCGACCTGCTCGCCGCCTCCATCGACCCGGAGAACCCGCGCAACGTCCAGGTCTCCGACCCGTCGTCCGCGCTCAAGGCGAAGGCGACGACGGAAGGCGCCTTCTCCACGCTGCTCCTGGGCCTCGGCGGGATCGCCTTGCTCGTGGGAGGCGTCGGAGTCGCCAACACTATGATCATCTCGGTCCTCGAGCGACGCCACGAGATCGGCCTGCGCCGCTCCATGGGGGCGACGAAGGGGCAGATCCGGATCCAGTTCGTGACGGAGTCCCTGATGCTGTCCGGGCTCGGCGGCCTTGCGGGCATCGCCCTGGGCGCGGCGGCGACGGGCGCGTACGCGGCGTCGGGCGGACTCCCCTGGGTGGTCCCCCTCTGGGCGGTCACCGGCGGCTTCGCCGCGACGCTGGCCATCGGCACGGTGGCAGGCTTGTACCCGGCGGTACGGGCGGCCCGCCTTTCCCCGACACTGGCGCTGCACGCGGCGTAAGGGGTGGCAGGCGCCGCACCACGGCAATCGCCTCCCACCCCCCCCGATCACACCGCCGGGCAAACGGGTGGGCGGGCGGGAAACACCCGCCGCGAAGCGGCGGGCTAGCCCCCCACCCACCCGCAGTGGAGCCGACCCCCGTCCACCCGCAGTGGAACCGCCCCCACCCACCCGCAGTGGAACCGCCCCCACCCACCCGCAGTGGAACCGCCCCCCACCCAGGCCCAGGGGCCCGAAGAAATCACCTGGCCCCCGCAACCCCCGCAAGATCCAGCGAGGCCGCGACCCGCGCCGAGACGCTCTCCGCGTACGTCGCGTCCGCCCGCTCGAACTGCGTACGGCTCGCGCCCCGCAAGAACGTCACCACCCCCAGCGTCCGCCCCCGGCTCCGCAGCACCGTGCACAACGCGTGCACCGAATCCTCCGGCCACTGCCGCGCCGCCGCCCACTCCCGGGCCCGCTCGGGCGGCGCCGTACCGGCACTGGCCCGCACCGAACCCACCCGGTCCACGCACTGCGGGGCCGGATGCCCCTCCAGATAGCGGACCGGCAGCCCCGCCTTGGCCACCGGCAGGCAAGGGCCCGGAGCACCGGCGGGCGTGGCGGCCACGCGGATGAGGCGTACCGGCTCCTCCTCGCCCGTGACCAGATCGATCAACGCGTGGTCGGCGAAACCCGCCAGGGCGAAGTCCAGCTGGACCGTCGCCGCCTCCATCGGATCCTCGCACTCACCCGCCGCCCGCGCCGCCCGGTGCAACTGCTGCGAACGGAACCGCAGTTGCGCCGCCTCCTGCTCGGTCTGCTTGGCCTCCGTCACGTCCAGGAACAGCCAGGCGACCCCCAACGGCACCGGCTCCTCCGCCAACGGCGAGGCCAGCCGCAGAAAGCCGCTGCGCCAGCAACGCCGCTCCGGCTCACCGCTCTCCGTGGCCCGCACCGACACCCACATCTCCGCGGGCGCCGGCGGCGCGCCTTCCGCCAGCACATGGCTCAGCGCGCTCTCCAGCTCCTCCACGCCCTGCCCGAGCAACTCCCCGAGCGGCCGCCCCAGCAGAGCCGTACGCCCCATCCCCAAGGACCGGGCGGCATGTTCGTTCGCCACGGCGGGACGCAGATCCGCGTCGACCAGCACCACACCCCACGACGCGTTCTCGAACAGGGCCTCGCTCAGCGCGATGGACCGCTCCAGGTCGATCTGCGCATGGACCTCGCTGAACGCGCAGTACACCCCGGAAGGCTTCCCGTCCGCGCCCCGCACGGCCGCCGACTGCGTCCGCACGAGCACCCGGCCGCCGTCCTTCGTCAGGAGCGCGAACTCGTGCACCTGCCGTCCGTGCGCCTCCATGGCGGACATCAGCCGCGTCTCGACCTCCTCGGCGTCGGCCGTCCGCACCGCCCACCCCGCGAACCCCCGCCGCCCGACGGCCTCCGCCGCCGACCACCCGAGAATCCGCTCGGCCTCACGATTCCAGTGCGTCACCACCCCATCGGCGTCGAACGCGCACAAGGCGGCGTCCATCCCGTCCAGCAATGCCGCGAGCAATTCGGCCCCACCGGGCTCGGGTTCTTCAGGCCCCAACTCGTCGGTGGTTCCGCTGCGCCGGGAAGCACTCACCTGGCACCCCCTGCAGGCCGTGTCCTCATGAGCTGCATGTTCTGCGTATACCGCACGTCAGATCATTGAACTCGAACGTGACGCAGCCCACAGGTACTTCCCAGAAGTTGGACGAAATCGTTGCCCGAAAATGCGGGGCGCGGGTGGAGGCCCGGAATCAGACGCACGTCCGAAGATTCGCACAAATGGCTGGCATCACGTGATGCAGATCCCCGGGGGCGTCGTGATCGCTAGCGTCGGCGACGCAACACATGAAGGGAGATCACTCGCTCCTCGGCACACGGCCGGAGCCTGTCCCCCAAGGACACGCCGAGTGATCAGTCCGAGTCATCAGGACCACCAGGTCAGAGGAAGGCGCCTTTTGATGGCTACGTTCTCCGTGGGCGAGCAGACCCACCTGGCTGTGCTTCCTCAGCAGCCCGCACTGGAATCCGTGAGAGCAGACACCCTCAGGAGCGAGGACGAAACGGCTCACGGACTCCCCGCCGTCGCGCGGGGCACCGGCGGGGAACATGGGCGAGGGGAGACCGGCGGGCATCGCGTCAGACCCCGTCGGCGTCACGCCGGAGCGACCGTTGCGGCGGTGGAGACGGCAGAGACCGGGAGCGGTGACGCTCCCTCACTTCCGGAATACGGCGGCGGCATCGGCGACAGCAGAGTCTTCGTACTGGGCAGAGACAGGCGCCCGTTGATGCCGTGCCACCCCGCACGGGCACGCCAACTGCTCGACGGGGGGCGGGCCGTGGTCCACCTGCGTGTCCCGTTCACCATCCGGCTCAAGGACCGCACGCGCGACCAGTCGGTGGTCGACGGCGTACAGGTGCGCGTCGACCCCGGATCCCAGGCCACGGGCTTCGCCCTCACGGACGAGAGAACGGTGACGGGTCTGCCCGGAGAAACCGTTTTGGCGCGCAGGGGCTTGATGGCCGTCGAACTCCGCCACCACGGCGACCAGATCCGCCACCGGATGAAGCAGCGGGCCGGATACCGGCACCGGCGACGGTCCGCGAACCTTCGCCACAGAGCACCGAGAAGCCAGAACCGCCCCCGCCCGGAGGGGTGGCTGGCCCCCTCACTGCGCCACCGGGTCGACACCACCGTCTCCCTGGTGAACCGCCTCTGCCGGTACGCGCCGGTCATGGAGATCCACGTGGAGAGCGTCGGGTTCGACACCCATTCCCTGACCGCGGGCAAGCGGCTCAGGGACGGCGAGCACCAGAACGGTCCACTCGCCGGAACGGACGCTCGCGCGTACTTGCTGGCCGCTCACGGCAGGGCCTGCCGGTACTGCGGAGCGACCGGTGTCGCTCTGAACATCGACCACGTGCACCCCGTCAGCGGCGGTGGCTCCAGCAGGCTCTCCAACCTCGTCCTCGCCTGTGTGCCCTGCAACCAGGCCAAGGGCAGCACACCCGTCACCCTCTTCCTCGCCGGCCGACCGGAGCGACTCGCGGAGGTCCTCGCCCAGGTCCGTGCACCCCTGCGCGACGCCGCGGTCATGAACTCGACCCGGCGTCGGCTCATCGAGGAGCTGACCGCTCTCGGCCCGCCCGTGCACGTCCGGCCGGGCAGCCACACCCATCGGAACCGCACGGCAATGGGGCTCGGCAAGACCCACACCCTCGACGCCCTCGCCGTCGGCGACCTGGATCGGGAGAACGGCGGCCGGATCGTCCGCGTGCCCGGCCGCGTTCTGGTCGTGAAGGCCACCGGGCGGGGTTCCTACGCTCGTACCACCCCCGACCGCTTCGGCTTCCCCCGACTTCAGCGGGCCCGGAGCAAACAGCATTTCGGATACGTCACCGGCGACTTCGTACGTGCGACGGTCCCCACCGGAAAGTGGGCGGGCACCTGGCACGGTCGTGTTTCCGTACGGGCCAGGGGCCAGCACAGCATCACCACGTCGGGCGGACGGATCAACGTCTCCCATCGCAATCTGCGCCTGCTCCAGCGCGGTGACGGTTACGCCTACGACACCCGGGAGGAGCCCGTCCCACCGGCTTCCGGAAAAAGCGGTTGAGACGAGGCGACAGGGTTCCTAGGGTGTGAGTCATCACGGAGAGGAGGTGGTTCGGCAGATGTATGGAAACCGGACGCGTGAGGTGACTGCGGGCTAGTGGCCCGTCGTCGCAACTCGATTTCGGCGCCGGACCAGCACGTGTGACGTGCGTGCAGCCGGCCCAATCCCAGGCAGTCACCCGACCCGCGAGCCGCCGGTACGTCCGGCCGGCTCCCCGCCGTCTCATGCGGCGGGGACCACGGCTCGCGGGTCGTCTGTGTTCTCAGGGTTCTCCGGGTTCTCCGGCTTCTCCGGGCTCTCCGGGCTCTCCGGGTGTTCTGTGGGCTCTTCCGGGCTTCTCCGGGGTCAGCCCTTGCTGACCGCCGAGAGGATCTCCGGCAGCCGTCGTGCCACCCTCGGCGCCGCCAGCCGCAGACCCAGGTACGTGATCACCGTGCCGTAGGCCCCGCCCAGCGGCAGCAGCAGCCAGGACCAGTTGTCCGCGCCCGACACGTGCAGCCAGATCGTGAAGGCGAGCACCGGGGCGCACAGGAGCGCCGCCGCGACCATCCCGCCGAAGATCGAGATCCAGGCCAGGCCCGCCTGGCCGGGGGCCACGTTCTTGTAGCCCTCCTGCGGGATCGAGTAGGGGAAGCGCGCCGACGACCAGGCGCCCGTGGCCAGCATCGCGCCGAGCAGCGCGAAGGAGAGGCCGAGCGCCTCCGCGAGGCCGCTCCAGTCGCCGAGCACCGCCGCCGTCAGGACCGTGACCAGGCCCGCGTACGGCAGAGTGATCACAAGGAGCGCCAGGGCGCGGGCGCGGATCTCGACGTACGCGTCGTGGGTCGACGAGATCGCCATCGCGACCATCCAGAACGCCGAGGTGTCCTGGCCGAACTGGTTGTACATGAGGACGCCGAGCATCCCGGCCGCGAAGCACGCGAAGTAGATCGAGCCGGTCCCTTGCAGGGCGTTGAAGAGCGGCACGATGAGGCCGATGGCCAGGGACGTCACCCAGGCGGCCTTCGTCTTCGGGTCGCGCCACACATAGCGCAGGCTGCGTTCCATGACCGTGCCGGTGCGTCCGCCGGGCACGAGCCGGCCCGGGCCGCGTGCGGCGCGCGTCTTGGCGGGTTCGGCCGCGGCGAGCGTCGAGCCGTCCGGGGTGGTCATCAGGTGGGTGAGGCTGCGCTGCCAGAGGGCGAGGAGCCCGGCGAGCGCGGCGGCGCTCAGTGCGAGCTGGGCGGCCCCGGTGGCGTACGAGCCCTCGCTGACCGAGTCGACGGCGCCGATGGCCGACGCGGGCGGGATCCAGCGCACGACGTCCGCCGCCGGGTCGAGCTGCGAGAGCCCGGACGAACCGAGCTTTTGCGCCCCGAAGTTGACGAGCTGCGCCCCGACCGCGATGACCAGGCCGCTCAGAACGGCCAGATCGCGCCCCTTGCGGCTGGTCAGGAGGCGGATGTTGGCGGCGGCGACGGTGCGCGCGAGGGCCACGCAGACGAGCAGGGTCAGCGCGATCGCCAGGACCCCGGTGACGGCCGCCGCCGCGCCGTGCGCGAGGGAGATCACGGAGCCGAGGGCGAGGCAGAGGGTGAAGAGCGGGCCGACGCCGACGAGGGACGCGACGAGGAGCGCGCGGACCAGCGGCCGGGGCCGCAGCGGCAGCATCACCAGGCGGGTGGGGTCGAGGGTCTCGTCGCCGCTGGGGAAGAACAGCGGCATCACCGCCCAGCCGAGCGCGAGCACGGCGGTGAGCAGGACGGAGACGGTGGCGGCGTGTTCGTTGCCGCGCAGGGCGATCAGGCCGAGGAGCTGGAGGGCGGCGACCAGGAGCGTGGCGGCGACGGAGGCGATGTAGGCGGCGCGGCGGCCGGAGGACTGGTGCAGGCCGTTGCGCAGGAGGGAGAGCTTGAGCCGGACGAAGACGGGGGTGATGGAGGGGCCCGCGGCGGCCGTGGGTGCCGTGCTCATCGGGTGCCGCCGCCCAGCCAGTCGAGGTGCGATCCGGTGTCGCGGCCGCCCGCGCCGACGAGTTCGAGGAACGCCTGCTGGAGCGAGGGGGCCTCGCCGCGCACCTCGGCGAGGGTGCCCTGGGCGCGGATGCGGCCCGCCGCCATGACGGCGACCCAGTCGCAGAGGGATTCGACGAGCTCCATGACGTGCGAGGAGAAGACGACGGTCGCCCCGGATGCGGTGTAGCGCTCCAGGACGCCGCGGATGGTCTGCGCGGAGACGGGGTCGACGCCCTCGAAGGGTTCGTCGAGGAAGAGGACCTCGGGGTTGTGGAGCAGGGCCGCGGCGAGGCCGATCTTCTTGCGCATGCCGGTCGAGTAGTCGACGACGAGTTTGTGCTGGGCGCCCGCGAGGTCAAGGACGTCCAGGAGCTGGGTCGCCCTCTTGTCGACCTCGGCGCCGGGCAGTCCGCGCAGCCGCCCGGTGTAGGCGAGGAGTTCGCGTCCCGAGAGGCGCTCGAAGAGGCGCAGCCCTTCGGGCAGGACGCCGATGCGGGCCTTGACCTGCACGGGGTCGGTCCACACGTCGTGGCCGACGACCTCCACCGTGCCCCGGTCGGGCCGCAGGAGGCCGGTGACCATGGACAGGGTGGTGGTCTTGCCCGCGCCGTTCGGGCCGACGAGGCCGATGAACTTGCCCGCGGGGAGCGTGAGGTCGATCCCGGCGACCGCGATCTGCCGGCCGAAGGACTTCCACAGCCCTTGTACCCGCACCGCCGCGGGTCCGGGTGCTGCCGCCGGTGCTGCCTCGGTCACGGTGCCCGCCTTTCGTCGCCGTTCGCGCACGATACGTCGGCGGAGGGGGCGAAGGCCGGACGGGGCGGATATCCGGCCCGTCCGACCGCGCGCGCCCCCGGGTGCCTGGCGTTCGCGCGCCCCCGGGTGCCTAGCGGCGTGCCTCGCGCCCGCAGGCGTAGGCCAGCGGGGAGATGATCTCCTCGGCGTCGGGGAGCCAGCGGTTGGCCGCGGTGGGGCGGCACGCCCACTGCACGGCGCCCGAGGCGCCGAAGCGGGTCGGGGGCGCGGCCACGTACGCGCCCTCGCCCAGCGAGATCAGGTCGATCGCGGCGGGCGGCCAGCCCAGCTTGCGTACGAGGTCGGGGACCTTGGCGGTGGCTCCGGGCAGGACGAAGAACTGCATGCGGCGGTCGGGCGTACAGGTGACGGGTCCGAGCGTGAGCTCCATCCGCTCCATGCGGGCGAGCGCGAGGAACCCGGCGGTCTCCGGCACGTCGATCGCGTCGAACGTGCGGCCCGTGGGCAGCAGGATCGACGACTTCGGCTGCTTGGACCACAGGCGCCGGGCGACGGTCGCGCTGCCGGTCGCCTGGGTCGCCCAGTCCTCGCGCGCCGGGTGCGAGCCGGGTGTCGTGCACGCGGTGTCACCGCACGAGCAGATTTCGGCCCCCTCGACGGACTCGAGCCACGTCCCGGGGAACACGTCCCAGTGGCGCTCTTCCGCGTATCGCACGGCCGTGTCCAGCAAGGATTCTCCGCGCTGCTTCGGGATGTGCGCGGCTGACGTGACTCCGATGGTCTCTTCCACGGACTTCTCAACTCCGCCCGACACCTACGGTTACGGCCGTCGCGTGCGCGGGGGCGGAGCATCGATCCTGCATGTGGGGCGCATGGGTGCACGGGTGGGGGCGCGCATGGGGAATGGGTTCCATGTGCGGGTAGCCAGTCTGAGGCACTCCGAAGATGCCCACTTGCCGACTTATCGCCCGTTTGTGGTGCATCTTCCGTTTGTTCCAAGGGCATTGATCATCTGGGGTGGCCGAATCCGGTCGCTCCGTCCAGATGAACCACGGTGCACATCAGGGGGTACGCCATGGCCGCAAGGCCGCTCGTCGCGCGGCAGCCCAATGAAAGGCTGCAGGCACTCATTCAGGAAGCGGGCTGCTCGAACGCGGGCCTGGCCCGCCGGGTCAACATGTGCGGCGCGGAGCACGGTCTCGATCTGCGCTACGACAAGACGTCGGTCGCCCGGTGGCTGCGCGGCCAGCAGCCGCGCGGCAGGGCGCCCGGCATCATCGCGGAGGCACTGGGCCGCAAGCTGGGCCGCACGGTCACCATCGACGAGATCGGCATGGCGAACGGCAAGAACCTCGCCTCCGGCGTCGGCCTCCAGTTCTCGCCCACCGTGCTCGGCGCCATCGAGCAGGTCTGCGAGCTGTGGCGCAGCGACGTGGGCCGGCGGGACTTCCTGTCCGGCTCCTCCGTCGCCGCGTCCGCGCTCGTCGAGCCGAGCCGCGACTGGCTGATCTCGTCCCCGGACGCGCAGGTCGGCCGGATGGCCGGGCCGCGGGTCGGGCCCTCCGACGTGGCGGCGGTGCGGGCCATGACCGACGCCCTGACGCAGCTCGACCACCAGTACGGCAGCGGGCACGTCCGGCCGGTCGTCGTGCACTACCTGAACAGCGTCGTGTCCGGGCTGCTCGCCGGTTCGTACCGCGAATCGGTGGGGCGGGAACTGTTCGCCGCCGTCGCGCGGTTGACGGAGCTCGCCGGGTACATGGCGGTGGACACGGGCCAGCCCGGCCTGGCCCAGCGCTACTACATCCAGGCGCTGCGCCTGGCGCAGGCGGCGGGCGACCGCGGGTACGGCGGGTACGTGCTCGCCGCGTCCATGAGCCATCTCGCGGCCCAGCTCGGAAACCCGCGGGAGATCGCGCAGTTGGCGCGGGCGGCCCAGGAGGGGACGCGCGGGCGGGTCACCCCGCGCGCGGAGGCCATGTTCTACGCCGCCGAGGCGCGGGGCCACGCGCTGCTCGGGGACGGGCGCTCCACCCAGGCCGTCGCGGGCCGTGCGGTGGAGGCGATGGACCGGGCGGCCGGGGAAGCGGGCTCGGGCGACGACCCGGTGTGGATCCGGCACTTCGACCATGCGTATCTGGCCGATGAATTGGCGCATTGTCACCGTGACTTGGGCCAGGCCGACGCGGCGGCGCGCAGTGCCGAGGAGTCCCTCGCGGGGCACCCCGAGACACGGGCGCGGCGGCGGGCGATCGGGCTCGTCCTGCTCGCGACGGCGCAGGTCCAGCGGCGGGACGTCGAGCAGGCGTGCCACACGGGCATGAAGGCCGTGGAGCTGCTCGGAACGCTGCGTTCGAACCGCGGTGCCGAGTATCTGGAGGACTTCCAGCAGCGGCTCGCGCCTTACCGCGAGGAGCCGGTGGTAAGGGAGTTCGGGGCGCGGATGGACGTCCAGGCGGCGTGAAGGTGTGCGGGACCGGGCGCGTGAAAGGTTTGTGACGTGTGTCGCGCACCGGTGAACGTCGCCCGTCCCCGCCCTTTCCGCACCGTGAACGGCCAACTCCCGTTCGCGGCCGATCCGCCCTGGTGACATAAGCAGCGTTTCGCGGAGAGCTTTTGTTACTTCGGCGATTGATGCGGCGCCGGAGGTTTGAGCTGCGTGGCAGACGGCTGTGGCGACCCGGTAGCGTGGGCCGACGGTTCCGTAGGTCCCCCACTCGTAGGAGTCCCGGTGACGCAGCAGAGCGGGCAGGGCGCCGCTTCCTCCGATCCGCATTCCGCGGACCGGCACGCGCACGAAGGCATCGTGCTGCCCGCCGACGGAAGCGAGCCCTTGATGCCCGGCACCACCGGCGACCACGTGGCGCCCGCGGGCGGCAGCCCCTGGGGCCAGCCGTGGGGCCCGGCCCCGAGCGAGCCGCAGCCCGGCTCCGGCCAGGCCTGGGACCCCGCTCCCGGCCCCCAGCAGTCGTACGGCGCGGGCACCCCGCTGCCCGCCGAGGGCGCACGGCACCAGGACTACCCGCCGGATTACCCGCAGGGCGGCTCGTACGGCGGCCACGCGGGCCACGGACAGCCGCAGGCCGGCTCGTACGGCGGCCGGGCCCCCGAGGCCTCGTACGGCGGCCAGGCACAGGGCGGTCCCTACGGGGCGGCCCAGGCTCCGTACGGCGCGTCCCAGGACGGTTCGTACGGCGGCGGGCAGCAGGAGGGCCTCTACGGCGGCGGGCAGCACGCGGGGCACCCGCAGGGCGGCCAGCACGCGTCACACCCGCAGGGCGGCCAGCACGCCGGTCAGCACGCGGGGCGGCCCGCCGGTGAGATGCCGTACGCGGGCCAGGGCCCGGGCGGCGCCCACGCGAGACAGCAGGCGGGCGGAGCCCACGCGGGGCAGCCCGCCGACGCCGGATACCCGGGGCAGCAGGGCCAGCAGAGCCAGCAAGGTCAGCAGGGCCAGCAGGGCCAGCCGCTCCCGCAGGCCGGGCAGCTTCCGCCCGCCGCGCAGGCAGGGCAGCTGCCCCCCGGCGGCTCCGGTGGTTCCGGCGCCGGCGCCCCGCTGCCGCCCGTCGCGGGCGGCCTCGCCCCGCTGCCGCCCGCCGCAGCGGGTGACGCGGACGCCACCCAGTACATACCCCCGGTGCCCGCGGCAGGAGCAGGCGTCGACGAAGGCGCCACGCAGTACATACCCCCCGTGGCCCCCGGCGCCCTGCCTCCCGAGGCGCCCGCGGGCGAGGCCACGCAGTTCCTGGGACGCTCGCCCATGCCGGGCGCCCCGATGCCCCCGGCGGCCGGCGCGGACAGCGAGCCCACGCAGTACATACCCCCGGTGCCCGCCGAGCCCGGCAAGGCACCCTTCGGGATACGGCCCGGCGCCCCGGGCGACCGGCAGCCGCCCGCCGAGTTCGACAGCCTCTTCCGTACCGAACAGGAAGAGCCCGAAGGCCCCGCCTCCACCCAGCAGATGCCCCGCTTCGAACCGCCGCAGCCCGCCGCGCACGGCGACGGCGGAGGCGGCCGGGCCGCCCGCAGGGCCGCGGCCGCCGCCCCGGCGCGCGGCGGTGGCGGCGGAGGCCGCACCGGCTCGAAGGTGCCGCTCTTCGCGGCCGTGGGCGTCGTCATCGCCCTGGTCGGCGTCGGCGCGGGCGCCCTCCTCAGCGGGGGCGGCGACGAGGAGAAGGACAGCCCGCAGACCGTCTCCGAGTCCGCGCCCGCCGACGAGAAGCCCTCGCCGACGGTCGACCCCGCCAAGGAGCAGGCCGTCGCCCTGGACAAGCTCCTCGCCGACAGCAACAACAGCCGTGACTCGGTGATCGCCGCCGTACGCAACGTGGGCAAGTGCGCCGACCTCGCCAAGTCGGCCACCGACCTGCGCAACGCGGCCAAGCAGCGCAACGGCCTGGTGACGCGGCTCTCGCAGCTCTCCGTGGACAAGCTCCCGGCCAACGACCGGCTCACCGCCTCCCTCACCAAGGCGTGGAAGGCGTCCGCCGCGGCCGACAACCACTACGCCGCGTGGGCGGGGCAGGTCGCGGGCAAGAAGGGCTGCAAGAAGGGCCACGCCCGCAACACCCCGCAGACCGTCGCCGGGAACAAGTCGAGCGGCGAGGCGACCGTGGCCAAGCAGGAGGCGGCCGGCCTGTGGAACACCATCGCCGAGAAGTACGGCCTCACCACCCGCGACAAGTCCCAGCTCTAGCCGCGCGGCGCGGCCCCGGAGCGGCTCTGCTCAGCGCACCCGCTCCAGGGTCTTGGCCACGTTCACGAATCCCTTCCGCGCCGGCACCAGGCGGCCGTCGCGGACCAGCTGGAACGTGACGTCGGCGTTGACCAGGCGCGGGAAGTCGCTCGCCGCGAGCATGTCCTTGAAGCGCCAGCTCAGGGTGGGCGTGAGCCCGCCCGTGGACACCTTGAGCCCCTTGTCGAGGGTCTTGCGCAGGGTGCGCGAGGAGACCTCGCCGCCGTCGAGCGACTCGACGGCCTGCTTCAGGACGGTGTAGGCGATCCACGTCGTCTGCACGCCCGCGTCCGTCGGGTCGACCCGGTTGTCGCCGAAGGCCTGGCGCCGGATGACCTCGCGCATCTCGTCCCAGCGCGGATCGCTCGCCGCCGGGTACCAGCCGGTGAGGTAGGCGCCCTCGTACGGGCCGTTGCCGCCGCCCGTGCGGTCCACGAGGGACTGGTCGACGCTTCCCAGCACGGAAGAGATCTTCGCGGTCGGGTACGCGTCCTCGGTGCGCCGGTAGGAGTCGAAGAAAGTGTCCGTGCGCTCGCCGAGCGCCGCCGACACGCAGCCGCCGGTGCCCGCCCGCTCCAGGGCCTGCTCGGCCTGCGCGGTGAAGTCGGTGCCGTCCTCGGGCGCCCGTACGTCGGACGAGGCGCCCCGGTGGCCCTCCGCGAGGCCCGCGTCCAGGAGCTTGGGGAGGTCGTCGCCGGCGATCGTGTCGGGGCGTACGAGGGAGACGTGCTCGCAGCGGGCGGCGAGCTGGCGGCCGTTGCCCGCCATCAGCGCCGGTTCGCCGCCGTTGACGGGGTACGACAGGGGGCTGCTGAACTCCTCGTCGGTGACGCCGTACCCGCCGATGTACGGGATGCCGGCGACCTGGAGGGGGGACAGGAAGGACTGGCCGTGCTGGCTGTAGGAGCCGACGACGGCCGCCACGTCCCGGTCGACCGCCTTGCGGGCGCAGTCGGCGGCGCCCACCGGGTCGTTGTGGTCGTTGCAGGTGATGACCTTGAGCTCGTGGCCGTCGAGCCCGCCGTTCGCGTTGACCCAGCGCGCGTAGGCCTGCGCCATCGCGGGTATGCCGGGTTTGTTCGTCGCCTTGGTCTTCTCGGGGGCCCAGGTCATCACCGTCACGGGGTCCTCCCTGGATCCCCCCGTGGAACCAGGGACGACCCCGCAGGCGGTGGTCAGGGACGCGCACGCCGCCACCAGGGCGGTCGCGGCGAGCGCTGCGGGCTTGGAGGGGCGGGGGAGCAGGGTGCGTCGCGAGACGGGCATGGGCATGCACGATTCCGCCGCAGTGCCAACCAAGGAGTGACGCGTTCTCAACGCATGGTGACAAGCAGGTGAATGACAGGGGCCGATTCGGCTGCCCGGAGGGGGAACGTACGATCGATGACCGTGCAAGGTTCGGAGAACTCTTCCCGTCGTGGCCGTCGCTCAAGCACCATGGGCGGCATGCCAACGAACGACATGCCGTGGTGGCGCTGGCGCAGCAACGTGCGCTCGGCGCTGCACATGCTCTCCGACCCGGGGTTCCAGCGTGAGTGCTGGCTCGCCGGGCGCGAGGAGTACGGGGACGTGACCGACGCCGTGTACCGGCTGGTCGAGGACACGTGGCTCGACAACTGGTCCGCCGACAAGTACGTGGGGACGATCTTCCGTGACGCGGAGGAGGCTGCCCTGGTCGACGCCGCGGTGCTGCGGGTCCTGCGGATCATGCACGAGGTCGGGCCCGACGCGCTGGTGTCCGCCTATCTCGACCACCCCGGGTGGCCGGAGGCCGTCCGGGCCGCACGGGACGCGCACGTCCGCCTCGCGGTGAGCGACGGCGAGGAGCCCGACGTGCCGCCGCGGACGCTCGAAGTCCTGCGGATCATGACGCGGACCGCGAGCTGAAGGCCTGTCCCGACCCGCGGAACGGCGGACCGGGGCGGGCGCCGGTTGTGGGAACCTTGGGTGCATGAACGAGCCGTCCGTCGCCGCGTCCGCCGACCCCGCTGAGCAGTACGTCCTCACCCTCTCCTGCCCGGACAAGCAGGGCATCGTGCACGCCGTGTCGAGTTACCTCTTCATGACCGGGTGCAACATCGAGGACAGCCAGCAGTTCGGCGACCACGACACCGGACTCTTCTTCATGCGCGTCCACTTCTCGGCGGAGCCGCCGGTGACGGTGGAGAAGCTGCGGGCGAGCTTCGCTGCGATCGGCGACTCCTTCCACATGGACTGGCAGCTGAACCGCGCCGACGACAAGATGCGCGTCGTCCTCCTGGTGTCGAAGTTCGGGCACTGCCTGAACGACCTGCTGTTCCGCTCGCGGATCGGCGCCCTGCCGGTCGAGATCGCCGCGGTCGTCTCGAACCACACGGACTTCGCCGAGCTGGCCGCCTCGTACGACATCCCCTTCCACCACATCCCGGTGACCAAGGACAACAAGGCGCAGGCCGAGGCGCAGATCCTGGAGCTCGTGCGCGCCGAGAGCGTGGAGCTGGTCGTCCTGGCCCGGTACATGCAGGTGCTCTCGGACGACTTCTGCAAGCAGCTCAGCGGCCGGATCATCAACATCCACCACTCCTTCCTGCCGAGCTTCAAGGGCGCCAAGCCCTACCACCAGGCGCACGCGCGCGGCGTGAAGCTGATCGGCGCGACCGCGCACTACGTGACGGCGGACCTCGACGAGGGGCCGATCATCGAGCAGGAGGTCGAGCGGGTGGGCCACGACGTCACGCCGAACCAGCTGGTCGCGATCGGCAGGGACGTGGAGTGCCAGGCGCTCGCGCGGGCCGTGAAGTGGCACGCCGAGCGCAGGATCCTGCTGAACGGCCACCGCACGGTGGTCTTCGCCTGACCGCAGGGGCGGCGGGGCTCAGTGGGCGCGGCTCAGTGAGGCGCGCGTCCGGCTCAGGTCCGGCTCCCACCCCCCTTCGCCTCACATCCGGCTCAGGGACGCCGCCGCGAACAGCACGTCCCTGATCGCCTGGCGGTCGCCGACCTGTCCTGCCGCTGCCTCCTCCGGAGACACATGGCCCGCGGCCAGGCGGCAGAACTCGACGCCGTCCAGGGCAACATGGGCCACCTCGCGATCCGCCGACGCCTCGGCGCCGGGGGAGTCCAGCGGGATGAACCACTCGCCGCCGCCCATGCCCTCCACCTCAAGGCGCAGGCTGCGGCCCGGCGCGCCCGCCGCCACCAGGCCCTGCGACGGGGCGGCGAGGCCCGCGCGGCGGCGCTCGGCGAGCGTGCCGGGGAGCATCCGGGCGGCGAGGTCGATCATGCGGTGCAGATGGCGGGGGTTCGGCGGTTCGTAGGGGTAGTCCACGGCGTCCGCGATGTCGCCCGCGTGGATCCAGCACTCGAAGGCGCGGTCCAGCATCGAGTCCCGCAGCGGCAGTTCGGCCCGGCGGCCGTGCTCGTCCGGGGCGCTGTACGGGACGGTGAGGCCGCCGGAGCCCGAGCCCTGTGTGCCGCCCGCCGTGAAGGACACCGTGCGGATCAGCTCGTGGGTCTGCTCGCGCCAGGGGCCGCGCACCCCTCGCGTGGGCGGGAAGTACGAAGCGCGCCAGTACGCCTCGGTGCGCCGGCCCGGGTCCGCCTGCGGCGGCGCCTCTCCGCCCAGCGGGTCGTCCAGACCGAGGGCGAGCGCGACCAGGCCGTCCACGGCGAGGAGGTGGGCGATCACCCCGGCCACCGTCGTCTTGCGGCTGACCGGGCTGTCCTCGTCGAACCAGCGCAGGCGCACCGGAGCGTGCCACTCCGAGTCGCCGAAGTCGCGCAGGAGGGCGTCGAGCCGGGCGGTCTCCGCGTCGTACGGAACGGCCCACTCCGGCACCGGGATGCGGGGCGGGCGCCGGCCGAGGCAGCTCTCGATGACGCGGTTGCGCAGACCCGGGTCCAGGTCGAGGCTCTCCTCCTGGTGCAGCAGGCCCACCGCGTCGCGCAGCCGCAGCGCCTCTTCCGCGCAGGGGCCGCAGTGGCCCAGGTGCTCCTCGACGGCGACGGCCTCCTCGACCGAGCAGGCGGCCAGCGCCCAGGCCCCGAGCAGGGACTTCAGGACGCGGTGGTCGAGGGAGAGGGGCGGGTCCGGCAAGGGGGCGCCGGTGTCCTCTATGGAGGTGCGCGGCAGCGGTATCCGGGGCGGCCGACGGGCGCCGGGATGCTCCTCACGGGCGACGGGGCCACCGGGGGCGGCGGGACCACCGGGGTCACCGGGACTGCCAGGACCGCCATTGCTGCCGGGACCACCGGGACGGCCCTGGCCGCCGGGGCTGCCGGGGATGCCGATGCCGCCGGAACCGCCATGGCCGCCGGGGCCGCCGATGCCATCGGGACCACCAGGACCCTCACGCCCGTCGGGACCACCCGGACCCTCACGCCCGTCGGAGCCACCGGGCCCGGCCCGGCCGCCCGGGCTCGCGGGGCCTTCCGGGCCACCCAGACCCCCGGCGCCGCCCCCGGTCTCCGGGAGGTCCGGTTCCTCGAAGGGGTCCTGCCGCTCGGGGCCGTTCACAGCGCTCTCCCGTATCCCGGGCGTGCGCCCGGTGCGGGGTGCGGCTCGGCCGGTCCCGCGGCGTCGTTCGCGGTGGAGAGCAGCTGAAGGCCCAGGCGCAGGCGGCGGCGCGCCTCGTCCTCCGTGACACCGAGGTCGGCGGCCGTCTGGCGGTAGTCGCGCCGCTGGAAGTAGGCCAGCTCCAGGGCGGCACGCAGCGGGGCGGGCATGGCCGTGACGATGTAGTCCGCGCGGGCGGCGGCCGAGGCGCGGCGGACCTTGCGCTCCAGGTCCTCCGTGGTGCCCTCGCCGCCGCGGGCCAGGGCGGCGGACTCGGTCTGGCGCAGCCGCCGGACGGCCCGCTGGTGGGTGAGCGTGGCGACCCAGGAGCGCAGGGGGCCCTGCTTGGGGTCGTACGCGTCGGGGTTCTCCCAGATGTGGGCGAAGACCTCGCGCGTGATGCGGTCGGCGGCGTCCTCGTCGCCCAGGACGCGGTGGGCGAGGCCGTGCACGAGCGAGGCGAAGCGGTCGTACAGCTCGCCGAGTGCGGCTGCCTCCCCGTGCGCCAGTCGCTGCTGCATGCGGCGGTCCCAGCGGCGCGGCGCGTCCTTCGCCATGCGGCCCCCTCTGCGCGTGCCGTTCCTTGCCCGTCCCGATCAACGCGTGCCCGATCTGCGCGTCCTGACCGAAACCCTCCATCGAATGTAGTCGCCACCACCGACAACGCACTCCCTTTAAGGCAAAGTGCGCTCGCCACCGGCCTCGGATGATAGGGAACGGGGGTGCTGGTGTTTCATGGAGAAGAGGTGGGGCAGCCGCGACGTAGGAAGCGTAGGGAAGGCTTCCGCATCGGCGAGCTACGAGCGAGCGGTATCAGCGAGCGAGAGGCGTGCGTGTGACGCTGAAGGTGGCCGTGGACGAGCAGGACGGCTGGGCCGTGCTGCGGGTGTCCGGCGAGATGGACCTCGTGACCTCGCCCGTCGTGCGCCAGGGCGTGCACGACGCCGTGGCCGACGGTCGCCACAGCCTTGTCCTGGACCTCTCCGACGTCCTGTTCTGCGATTCCAGCGGGGTCGGCGTGCTGATCGCGACGCGCCGCCTGTTCCGCTCCTGCCAGGGGCGGCTGCGCCTGATACTGCCCGCGAAGGGCGCCGAGGACGGCTCCCACGTGAACCGCGTCCTCGCCGCCCTCGGCGTACGGCGCCTGTTCGAGGTCTACCCCGACGTCACGGCGGCCGTGGACGACGAGGCACTCCCGCTCTCCGCCTGACGGACGCATGCCGCCCGGCGGGCCCTCAGTCCCGCCGGATCAGCTCCGGGTCGATGCGCCGCCCCACCAGCGGCAACGTGTCCGCGACCGCCCCGCGCGTCAGGGTCAGATGGGCGTCGCGGACTGCGGGCGTGGAGCCGTAGGAGAGGTCGACTCCCTTGGCGCTGAGGACTTCTGACGTACTGCTCGGGGCCCGTAGAGGTCGTTCTAGTGGTCGATCACACATCGGCCGTCGCCCGGGGAGGGTCAAGTGAGGGTCAAAAGATCGGCTGGGGGTGGCTCCTGGTACAACCTCTCTTGTCCCGGTCTTGGCACAAGCGACGGCTTCCCGCCTCCGGGCGGTCGCCGAGCACGTACGCTCGCTGCCAGGACACCCAGGGAACCCCCTGTGCACACGCACCCAACCGCAGAAGTGAGGCGGCCCGAACACCATGGACAGTGCCGAGTACGAGCGTAAGATCGCGGCCCGTTTCGCCACCTTCGACCAAGATGGCAACGGCTACATCTCCCGTGAGGACTTCAGCACGGCGGCCGTCGCCTTGCTCAGCGAGTTCGGCGCCACGGCACGCTCCGAGAAGGGGCAGGCGCTCTACATCGGGGCCGAGGCCTTCTGGCAGGGCATGGCCGGGATCGCCGACCGCGACGGTGACCAGCGCATCACCAAGCCGGAGTTCGTGGGCGGCGCCGTGAAGCGCCTGCGGGACAACCCGGCCCGGTTCGCCGAGATCGCGCGGCCCTTCCTGGACGCCACGATCGCCCTCGCGGACGGCGACGGCGACGGCGCGGTCAGCCACCAGGAGGTCGAGCGCGTCCTCAAGGCCCTGGGCGTCCCGGAGGACGTCGCGGGCGCCGCGGGCGGCTCCCTCGACACCGACGGCGACGGACGCGTGACGGAGGAGGAGATCGTCGCGGCGTTCGCGGCGTACTTCACCGTCCCGGAGTGACCCACCGGGCACTCAGCCCGGCTGGACCCGCGTGAACCGCTCGCGCAGTTTGTACTTGAGCACCTTGCGCAGCGTCTCGTTGCGGGGGAGGGCCTCCACCAGCTCCAACTGCTCCGGCAGCTTGTACGTGGAGAGCCCTTCCCCGCGCAGATACGCGGTCATGGCCTCCAGGGTCAGACCGCCGGCGTCCCGGTCACCCGGCCGCCGCTCGATCACCGCGCACACCCGCTCGCCCCGCTCGGGGTCGGGCAGGCCGATCACCGCCGCGTCCCCCACGGCCGGATGCCGGTGCAGCAGGTCCTCGATCTCCTTGGCGGAGATGTTCTCGCCCTTGCGGATGATGATGTCCTTGGCCCGCCCGGTCAGGACCAGGTGCCCGCTGGGCCGCACGTGGCCCAGGTCGCCGGTGATGAGGAAACCGTCCGCGTCGAAGACCCCGGCGCTCTGCGCGGCATCCAGATACCCCTGGCAGACCGCCTCCCCGCGCAGCCGCACCTCGCCGTCGACCCCGGCGGGCACCTCCTTGCCCTCGGCGTCCGTGACCCGGATCTCCATGCCCTCGGGGGGCTTTCCCTCGGTCGTCGCCAGGTTCTCGGCGGTGTCGTCCGGCGCCCCCATGGTGATCATCGGCACCTCGGTCATGCCGTACCCGTGGGTGAGCCCGCAGCCCATCTCCCGTACGACCGCGTGATAGATCTCCGGCGGCTTCGGCGCACCGCCGCCCGCCAGGAGGCGCAGGGTGGGGATGAGCTTCTCGCCGGGCGGCAGCTTGCGCTGCTCGGCGAGGAACATCGAGTAGAACGCGGTCGAACCGCCCGCCACCGTCACGCCGTGCCGCCGGTAGCCGTCGAGCGCGTCCGGCAGCGCGAAGGTCTCGAACATCACCGCGGGGAAGCCGTACAGGAGCAGCATCACCGTGTAGTCGGGGCCCGCGATGTGCGCGAAGGGGAACGCCATCGAACCGACGTCGTCCGCCGACAGGTGCAGCGCGTGCGCCAGGCACGAGCCGCCCGCGATCAGTGAACGGTCGGTGTGCAGCACGCCCTTGGGGTCGGAGGTCGTCCCCGACGTCCAGTAGATCCAGCGCACGGACGTCCCGTCGGAGGGCGGCGCGGGCAGCACGGAGGGATCGCCGTCGGGCAGGTCGCCGTCCGCGTACGCCTCGAAGACGCCCCGCGCGCCGAGCCGGCGCGCCATCGCGGCGTGGTCGAAGCCCCGCCACACGCCCGGCACGGCGAAGAACTCGGCCTTCGACTCCCGCAGCGCGAAGCCGACTTCACGGTCGCGGTAGAAGGGGATGACCGGCGACTGGACCGCGCCGACGCGGGCGAGCGCGAAGGACAGCAGGGCGGTCTCGATCCGGGTGGGCAGCTGCCAGGCCACCACGGTCCCGGGGCGCACCCCCATCCCGTACAGGCCCGCGGCCACGCGCTCGCAGCGGTCGCGCAGCTGCCCGAAGGTCAGGCGCCGGTCGTCGGCGGGGTCGGCCGCGGCCTGGATGAGGACGGGGGCGTCCGGGGTGAGCGCGGCGCGGCGCTCGACGAGCTCCCAGAGGGTGCCCGAGGCCCCCAGCTCGTACGCGGTCGCGTTCTGTGAGGTCCTCATGCGATCCCCTCCTGGCGAGCCCTGAACTGACGGGCAGTCAGATCGTGCCGAGAGCGTAAGGCTCACCGCCTTGTCGGTCCAGAGGCGCGGAGCTAGCCTGCTATCTGACGGGTCATCAGATAGCCCGGAGACACCGGAGAGATGACCGGAGGAGACACCATGACCGAGCTTCCTCGGATCGTCAGCGTCGACGACCATGTGATCGAGCCCGCGCATCTCTTCGACACCTGGCTGCCCGCCAAGTACCGCGACCGCGGCCCCAAGCCCCTCACCGCCGGCATCGGCGAACTCGCCTACGTGGCGGGCAAATACCAGATCACGATGGATCCCGACGGCCCGCCCACCGACTGGTGGATCTACGAGGACCTCAAGTTCCCGTACAAGCGGAACATCGCGGCGGTCGGCTTCGACCGCGACGACATGACCCTCGACGGCATCACCCGCGCCGAGATGCGGCGCGGCTGCTGGGACCCCGCCGAACGCCTCAAGGACATGGACCTCAACCACGTCGAGGCCTCCCTCTGCTTCCCCACCTTCCCCCGGTTCTGCGGCCAGACCTTCGCCGAAGCACACGACAAGGAGGTCGCCCTCGCCTGCGTGCGCGCCTACAACGACTGGATGGTCGAGGAGTGGTGCGGCGACAGCGGCGGCCGGCTCATCCCGCTCTGCATCATCCCGCTGTGGGACATCGACCTCGCCGTCGCCGAGATCAAGCGGAACGCCGCGCGCGGCGTCAGGGCCGTCACCTTCTCCGAGATCCCCACCTACCTGGGCCTGCCCTCGATCCACTCCGGATACTGGGACCCCTTCTTCGCGATCTGCCAGGAGACCGGCACCGTCGTCAACATGCACATCGGGTCCAGCTCCCAGATGCCCGCCGCCTCACCCGACGCCCCGCCCGCCGTCCAGGCCGCGCTCTCCTTCAACAACGCCATGGCCTCGATGATGGACTTCCTCTTCAGCGGCGTCCTCGTGAAGTTCCCCCGCCTCAAACTCGCCTACAGCGAAGGCCAGATGGGCTGGATCCCCTACGCCCTGGAGCGCGCCGACGACGTGTGGGAGGAACACCGCGCCTGGGGCGGCGTGCGCGACCTGATCCCCGAGCCCCCGTCGACGTACTACTACCGGCAGATGTTCTGCTGCTTCTTCCGCGACAAGCACGGCGTCGCCTCGCTGGACGTCGTCGGCCGCGACAACGCCACCTTCGAGACCGACTACCCGCACGTCGACTCCACCTTCCCGAACACCAAGGAAGTCGCCCTCGACCACGTCAAGGGCCTGGACGACGAGACCGTCTACAAACTGATGCGCGGCAACGCCATCCGCATGCTCGGCCTCGACCTGGACCGGGACCGGAACCAGGGCCGGAACCAGGGCCGGAACCAGGGCCGGAACCAGGACCTGGACCAGCGGGCCTGACATGGACCTCACCTACACCGAGGAGGAGGAATCCTTCCGGGCGGGCCTGCGCGAGTGGCTGGCCCGCACCCTCCCCCACCTGCCCCCGCGCCCCGACCCGCTGGACTGGCCGGGGCGCCGCGCGTACGACACGGGCTGGCAGCGCAGGCTGTACGACGCCGGATACGCGGGCCTGCACTGGCCCGTCGACGCGGGCGGCCAGGGCGCCACCCCCACCCAGCACCTCATCTTCCTGGAGGAGACCGAGAAGGCGGGGGCGCCCTACGTGGGGGCGAACTTCGTCGGCCTGCTCCACGCGGGCCCCACCATCGCCTCCGAAGGGACGGCCGAACAGCGCGCCCGTTGGCTGCCGCCCGTCCTGCGCGGCGACGAGGTGTGGTGCCAGGGATTCAGCGAACCGGACGCGGGCTCCGACCTCGCGTCGCTGCGCACGCGCGCGTGGCGCGACGGCGACGACTACGTGGTGAGCGGCTCCAAGATCTGGACCTCGCACGCCGAGGTCGCCGACTGGTGCGAACTCCTCGTACGGACCACGCCCGTGAGCCCGGACGTGCCCAAACACCGGGGCATCACCTGGCTCGCCCTGCCGATGGACGCGCCCGGCATCACGGTCCGCCCGCTGCGCACGCTCGCCGGCTCCACCGAGTTCGCCGAGATGTTCCTCGACGAGGTCCGCGTCCCGGTCGGCCACCGCGTCGGCGCGGAGAACGACGGCTGGCGCGTGACCATGGTGACGCTGTCCTACGAACGCGGCACCGCTTTCGTCGGGGAGGTCGTGGCCTGCCGCCGGGTCCTGGGCGAGCTGGCCCGCGAGGCCCGCAAGAACGGGCGCTGGGACGACGCTGTGCTGCGCCGCAGACTCGGCAGGCTCAGCGCGGAGTTCGGGGCACTGTGGCGGCTCACGCAGTGGAACGTCAGCGAGTCGCAGCGGGCCGGCGGCGGGGTCCCGGGCATCGGCGGCTCCGTCTTCAAGCTGCGCTACTCCCACGCACGCCAGGAGCTGTACGACGCCGCGGGCGAGGTCCTCGGCCCCGGCGCGCTCGACCTGGGCCACGAGTGGACCCTGGACCGGCTCTCCTCCCTGTCGTACACGATCGCCGCCGGGACCTCGCAGATCCAGCAGAACATCGTGGCCGAGCGGATCCTCGGCCTCCCGAAGGGGCGGTGAGGGCGCGCGTGGACTTCCAACTCACGGACGACCAGGTGGCGTTGCGCAAGGGCGTGCGCGAGCTCCTGGAGGGGCGGTTCGGCGGGCCCGCGCTGCGGGAAGCGGTGGCCTGGGACGCCGCGGCACCGGACCCCGGGGCTCCCGCGCTCGACCGGGCCCTGTGGCGGGAGCTCGGGGACGCCGGATTCTTCGCGCTGCGGGTGCCCGAGGACGAGGGCGGGGTCGGACTGGGCCTCCCGGAAGCCGTGTTGGCCTTCGAGGAGGCGGGGCGGGCGCTGCTGCCCGGACCGCTGGTCGCCACGTTCCTCGCCGCCCGCGACGTCACGGGCGCGGCCCGGGGGGAGACCGTCGTGACGGCCGTCTCCGGAGGGCTCGTCCCCTGGCTGGACGCGGCCGACGTGGTCCGCGGAGACGCCACCGGCGCCGTGCCCCTGCGCTCCGTCGACCCGCTGACGCCGCTGCACCGGGTGCCCGGCGACGACGGGGAGGCGGGCGGCGCCCCGGAGGCGGACCTGCTCCTGGCAGCGGAACAGCTCGGCAGCGCCGGAAAGACCTGCGAGACGGCCGTCCGGTATGCCCGGGAGCGCACCCAATTCGGGCAGCCCATCGGCGCCTTCCAGGCGGTCAAGCACCTCTGCGCCCAGATGCTCGTCCGGACCGAGGTCGCCCGCGCCGCCGTGTACGCGGCGTCCGTCACCGGTGACACCGCGGAGATCGCCGCCGCCAAGCTGCTCGCCGACGAGGCGGCGGTCCGCGGCGCCCGCGACTGCCTCCAGGTGCACGGCGGGATGGGCTTCACCTGGGAGGCCGACGTGCATCTGCACCTGAAGCGGGCCTGGGTGCGCGCCGGCCTCGGACAGCCGGCCGCACGGGCGGAGGAGGAGCTGGCGGCGGCACTCTGAGGCTCCTGGGGCCCCGGAAGCCTCGGGGGCTTCAGCGGGCCTCAGGGGGCTGCTGAGGCCGGGGATACGGCCTGGGACTTCTGTGCGGAGAGTGATCGACTTGTGCCCTCCCCCAAGTGGGGGGAGGCTACTGAGCGTCGATATCGGGTTGTGTCCTAGGCGTGACTCGTCACGGCATGGAGTCGGGCTTCCGCTCCGGTACCTTGTGTGAGATGCGAGTGGTTCTGAGGTCGAGCCATGCCGGTGCTGCCCCTGAGGTGGCGCCGGGCCCGGCGATGCGTGCCGCTCGCAGCGCAGGAAGGGGCCGTATGCCCGCCTGTTCGACCCCCTGCGGCGTGCGTCGCACAGTATGCCGCACGCGTACTCCTTCGCGCTGGAATATGCCTGAAGCGCTTGTTGGGGTGACTGAACGTCAACCATGCTGTCTCTCAAGGGGATCACGTTCCGTGACCCTGTGGAGTCGCGAGGCGATGTGTCCGCCGGTTCGGATGGTGTGAGCGGTGCAGGTGCTTCAAGTACAGCTGGAGGTCAGGCCCGACCCCGCCGAGGTGGGGCGGGCCCGGAGGTGGGCGCGCTCGCGGCTCGCCGGGTCCGGAATAGGGGTGGACGAGCCACTGGCCGAGACGCTGATCCTGCTGATCTCGGAGCTGGTCACGAACGCGGTGGTGCACACGGGCTGTCCGGCCGTCCTGCGCATGTGCCTGCCCGACGTCCCCGACGCGCCCGACGAAGCCCCGGGAGCGGGACCGGGTGCGGGAGCCGGACCGGGCACGGTCAGGGTCGAGGTGGCCGACGCCAGCGCCCGGCCCCCCAAGCAGCGGCACGCCGACGGCGACGCGACCAACGGCCGGGGCCTTGAGCTCGTGGACGGCCTCGCGGACCGCTGGGGCTGGCAGACCGAGGGCGCGGGCAAGAGCATCTGGTGCGAGGTGGACCGGTGCGAGCCGGGCGTCGAGGCGGTCGCGTTCGGCGGCACGACGTACGAGGACGTCGCGTACGAAGCCGTCTGACCGGCGATCCGACCCCCGTACGCCGGTGGCGGGCGCCCGCATGCGCCGTCACGTGCCACGATGCGCGGCCGTGCGCGGCCCGTACATAAGCGGCATAATTCATTAATCACCGGACGGGTGTTGACGTAACGTGTCCGATTGATCACGCTTGTGTGCAGCGATTCGCCGCGAGGGGACGACGAGGGACGGTGCTCTGTGACCCGGTCCTCGACGAGATGTGGGTCGCCGCCGGCGCCGGTCCCTTCGTGGCCGAAGAGCGGACCAGCGCGCCGGAGCCGGATGGCGGCGGGCGTGGCGACGCGCTCGGGCGGAAGCCGGGCCGCGCCGCCATCCGAGAACGCACGACCACCGCACCGGCCGAGAGCTCACGACCACCGCACCGACGGAGAGCTCACGACCACCGCGCCGGCGCCGAGAGCTCACGACCTCACCGCCATCCGGGAACTCACAGCACCGCTACGGGTGCCACGGGCGTCCCCGTGCCGCCGACGAACGGCTCGGGCATCGCGGAGAGCAGGAATTCATGACGGGAAAGTTCTGCACAGGCTGTGGACAACTTTTCCAGATTCCAGTTCTGGCCCTGGAGCATCCCCATCTCGACCAGGTCCAGTGCGTGCACGGGCAGCCAGAGGTTCTCGATCTCGGGCGGGAAGATCTCGAAGGTGAGCGTGTCGTTCGCGACGGCCGCGACGTCGCGCGCGTGGAACCACTCCGGGGTGCGGACCGAGAGACCGGGGGACGGATACCCGTACGCGTGCTTGTCGCCCGCCAGGTAGGTCTGGATCTGCCCGGTGCGTACGAGGACGATGTCGCCGGAGCGGACGGTGACCCCCGCGAACTCCTCGGCCTCGGCGAGGTCTTCGGGCGTGACCGCGTGGTCGCCGGGCAGCCGGTCCAGCCCCTTGGCGCGGGCGACGTCGAGCAGGACGCCGCGCGAGACGAGGTGCGGCACCTTGTCGATGCCGCTGAACCGGGCGCCGGTGTGGGCGGCGATGGTGTCCGCGGGGCGGCCGTTGTAGATCTTTCCCGAGTGGGCGGCATGGGTCAGGGCGTCCCAGTGGGTGGCCGCCTGTAGGCCCATCGTGACCGCGTCGTCGCTGGTGGCGACGGTGCCGGGTCCGAAGAGCTCCTGATTGATCTGCACCATCGTGTGCAGGGGGTTGATCCGGCCGGGGATCAGGCCGGTCTGGACGCCGTCCTCCTTGAGCGGGAGCGCGAGCGGGACGCGGCGGCCGGTGCGGATGGTGGCCGCCGCCTCGCGGACCACCTCGTCGGTGATGAGGTTGAGGGTGCCGATCTCGTCGTCGGACCCCCAGCGGCCCCAGTTGTTGACGCGTTTGGCGATGTCGTGGAACTCGGGCGGCAGAGCCGATCCGGCGGTGCCTGTGGATACCGAGTCTGACATGGGTCCTCCCCGGGGCTTGTCTTCGGGTATCTGACGGGTCATAGAATCTAACGGTCCGTCAGAAACCGCGGGAAGGGGCCGGACGTGGGGAACTTCTTGGCAGGCAAGGTGGTGGCCGTGACCGGTGCCGGACGCGGCATCGGCAGAGCCGTCGCGCTCGCCGCCGCAGCCGAGGGCGCCAGGGTCGTCGTGAACGACTACGGCGTGTCCATGGAGGGCGCGGAACCGACCAGCGACATAGCCGACGGCGTGGTCAAGGAGATCCGGGCGGCGGGCGGCGAGGCCGTCGCCGTCGCCGACGACATCTCCACCATGGCGGGCGGGCAGCGGATCGTGGACGTCGCGCTCGCCGAGTACGGGCGCGTCGACGGCGTGGTGTGCGTGGCCGGGATCCTGCGCGAACGGATGCTCTTCAACATGTCCGAGCAGGAGTGGGACCCGGTGGTCGCCACCCACCTGAAGGGCACGTTCACCGTCTTCAGGGCCGCGTCGGCGGTCATGCGCAAGCAGGGCACGGGCACGCTGATCGGCTTCACCAGCGGCAACCACCAGGGCTCCGTCGCCCAGGCCAACTACAGCGCGGCCAAGGGCGGGATCATCTCCCTGGTCCGCAGCGCGGCCCTCGGCCTCCACAAGTACGGGGTGACCGCCAACGCCGTCGCGCCGGTCGCACGCACCCGGATGTCCGCCAACGTCCCCATGGAGCTCAAGGAGATCGGGGAGCCACAGGACGTGGCCGCACTGGTCACCTACCTGCTGAGCGAGCGGGCCCGGCAGGAGAAGATCACCGGGCAGGTCTACACGGTCGCGGGGCCGAAGATCGCGGTGTGGGCGCAGCCGCGCGAGCTGCGCGCCGGATACGTCGAGGGCGGCTGGACCCCCGAGAAGATCGCCGACTTCCTGCCGGGCACGGTCGGCACCGACCCGATGCCGATGCTGGCCCAGCTGGAGGCGATGGCGAAGGCCGCGGCCGCCAAAGACCGGCCCAACGCGTAGGCCGGGGCCGGGCGGTGGAGTTCGGATTCGGGCCGCGGGACGAGGAGTTCCGCGCGGAGGCACGGGCCTGGCTCGGCGCGCACCTGACGGGGGTGTTCGCCGGGGCGGCGGGGAGGGGCGGGCCCGGCAGCGAGCACGAGGGGGTCGCGGAGCGGCGGGCCTGGGAGCGGGAGCTGGGCCGGGGCGGGTGGATCGGACTCGGGTGGGACTCACAGGCGTACGGGAACCGGCGGGCCACGCTGACCCAGCAGGTCGTCTGGGCCGAGGAGTACGCGCGCGTGCGGGCCCCCGGGCGGCACGGCCACATCGGCGAGAACCTGCTGGCCCCCACCCTCCTCGCGCACGGCACCCGGGAGCAGCAGGACGAGTTCCTGCCGCCCATCGCCCGCGGAGAGGCCCTGTGGTGCCAGGGGTACAGCGAGCCCGGGGCCGGTTCTGACCTGGCGGGGCTGCGGACGGCCGCGGTGCGGGACGGTGACGTGTACCGCGTCACCGGGCAGAAGATCTGGACCTCGCTCGCCCACGAGGCCGACTGGTGCTTCGTGCTCGCGCGGACGGAGCCTGGATCCACCGGACACCGGGGGATCTCCTTCCTGCTGCTGCCGATGGACCAGCCGGGGCGGGTCGAGGTGCGGCCCATCCGGCAGTTGACGGGGACCAGCGAGTTCAACGAGGTCTTCTTCGACGGCGCGGTCGCGCGTGCCGCGCACGTGGTGGGCGGCCCCGGCGACGGGTGGCGCGTGGCCATGAGCCTCCTCGGCTTCGAACGCGGGGTGTCCACGCTCGTGCAGCAGATCGGGTTCGCGCAGGAGCTGGGCACCGTCCTGCGGGAGGCCCTGGCCGCCGGGGCGGTCGACGACCCCGTGCTGCGGGACCGGCTGGTGCGGCAGTGGGCGGAGCTGCGGGTCATGCGCTGGAACGCGCTGCGCACGCTGGGGGGTTCGAACGGCTCCGGGGCCGGTGCGCCCAGCGTGGCCAAGCTGCTGTGGGGCGGGTGGCATCAGCGTCTCGGGGAGCTGGCCATGGCGGTGCGGGGCGCCGCGGCGGCCGTCGGGCCCGGGGACTGGAGCGAGGACGCCCCGTACGAACTCGACGCCCTGCAACGGCTCTTCCTCTTCACGCGGGCCGACACCATCTACGGCGGCTCGGACGAGATTCAGCGGAACATCATCGCCGAGCGCGTGCTCGGCCTGCCCAGGGAGGCGCGATGAGGGGTGTCGTTTTCGACAGGAGCAGGGCCGAGGGGAGCCGGGTCGAGGTCGTCGACGACCTGGAGATACGGGACCCGGGGCCGGGGGAAGTGCTGGTCGCGGTCAAGGCGGCGGGGCTGTGTCACAGCGATCTCTCGGTGATCGACGGGACCATCCCCTTCCCTTCGCCGGTGGTGCTCGGGCACGAAGGGGCCGGGGTGGTGGAGGCCGTCGGCGCGGGGGTCACCCATGTGGCCGCCGGTGACCATGTGGCGCTCTCGACCATCGCCAGCTGCGGCACGTGCGGGGAGTGCAACCGGGGGCGGCCGACGATGTGCCGACGGGCCATCGGGATGCCGGACCAGCCGTTCTCGCGCGGCGGCACGCCCCTCTACCAGTTCGCGGCCAACTCCGCGTTCGCGGAACGCACGGTCGTCAAGGCCGTGCAGGCCGTGAAGATCCCGGAGGACATCCCGCTGACGTCGGCCGCGTTGATCGGCTGCGGGGTGGTGACGGGGGTGGGGGCCGCCCTCAACCGCGCGAAGGTCGACCGCGGGGACAGCGTGGTGGTGATCGGGACCGGCGGCATCGGTCTGAACGTGCTCCAGGGGGCGAGGATCGGCGGGGCGACGCGGATCGTGGCGGTCGACGCGAACCCCGGGAAGGAGGGCGTGGCACGGCAGTTCGGCGCGACGCACTTCTTCCCGTCGGCGGACGCGGAGGGGGTCAGGGAACTGCTGCCGACCGGGGCCGACCACGTCTTCGAGTGCGTGGGCCGAATCGAGCTGATCCGGCAGGCGATCGATCTCCTGGACCGGCACGGCCAGGCGATCCTGCTGGGGGTGCCGCCGGCCACGGCCGAGGCGTCGTTCCTGGTGTCGTCGCTGTTCCTGGACAAGTCGATCCTGGGCTGCCGGTACGGGTCGGCGCGACCGCAGCGGGACTTCGCGCTGTACGCGGAGCTGTACCGGGAGGGCCGCCTGCTGCTGGACGAGCTGGTGACGGAGACCTACCCGGTGGAGGACTTCACGAAGGCAGTGGGGGACGCGGAGGCGGGGCGGGTGGCGCGGGGGGTGCTGACGTTCTGAGGGGGGTGGCTGCGGGGTGATCGGCGGGGGTGACTGCGGCGCAAACGGGCGCGTGGGTGGGAAAGGGTTGTTCGTTCAGGGGGTGGCCGCGGGGTGAGCCGCCCCGGAGCGGAAGGTACGCCGGTAGGAGGTAGGGGTCACCCCCAAGGCCGCCTGCAAGTGCAACCGCATCGACTGCGCCGTACCGAAGCCCGCGTCCCGCGCGACACGGTCCACGGAGAGATCGCTCGACTCCAGGAGGTGCCGCGCCCGCTCCACCCGCTGCTGCGCCAGCCACTGCCCCGGACTGATCCCCACCTCCTCCCGGAAGCGCCGCGTGAAGGTGCGGACCGACATCGACTCCTGGTCCGCCATGTCACGCAGCTGGATCGGCTCGTGGAGGCGGGCCAGGGCCCACACCCGCGCCGAGGCCGTCGTCGCCAACTGCGGCTCGGGGACGGGGCGCCGGATGTACTGGGCCTGGCCCCCGTCCCGGTGCGGGGGCACCACCGTGAGGCGGGCCACGTCGTTGGCGACCGCCGTGCCGTGGTCGCTGCGCACGACATGGAGGCAGAGGTCCAGGCCCGCCGCCACGCCCGCCGAGGTGAGGACGTCCCCGTCGTCGATGAAGAGGACCTCCGCGTCCACCGTGATCCGCGGGAAGAGACGCTGGAAGTGCTCCGCCGACCTCCAGTGCGTCGTGGCGGTGCGGCCGTCCAGCCAGCCCGCGGCGGCGAGGACGTACCCGCCCGTGCAGATGGAGATCAGGCGCGTGCCGGGCCTGATGTGGGCGAGGGCCGCCGCGAGTTCGTCGGTCAGACGGCCCTCCTCGTAGACCGGGCCCAGCTCGTACGAGGCCGGGATCACCACCGTGTCGGCGGTGGCCAGGCACTCCGGGCCGTTCTCTACGAGGATCGCGAAGTCGGCGTCCGTGCGCACCGGGCCCGGCGGGCGGACGGAGGCGGTCACCACCTCGTACAGGGGTGTGCCGTCGGCGGTCCGCGCGCGGCCGAAGATCCGCTGCGGGATGCCGAATTCGAAGGGGATGACGCCGTCCAGGGCCAGGACCACCACCCGGTGCCGCGGCGCGCTCGTGGGACCGTCCGTCGATGAAGCCATGGCCCGATCCTAGTCAATGCTGTCCTTCGGGCCACTCGAAGAGGGGTGGCCGGGTCCCGATGCTTGTTGTCGTGACCCAGACAGACCTGAATCAGGCGGTCGAGCCGCCCCCGGAGGCGCCGGTGCGGCGCCGCCGCCGCATCCACCGGGCCTGGTTCGTCGCCGCCGTCACCTTCGTGACGATCATCGGCGCCGCCGCGTTCCGCTCCCTGCCGGGCCTGCTCATCGACCCGCTGCACGACGAGTTCCACTGGTCGCGCGGCACGATCGGCCTCGCCGTCTCCATCAACCTCGCGCTGTACGGGCTCACCGCGCCGTTCGCCGCCGCCCTGATGGACCGCTTCGGCATCCGCAGGGTGGTCGCGGTCGCGCTCGTCGTGATCGCGCTGGGCTCCGGACTCACCGTGTGGATGCAGCACGCCTGGCAGCTGCTGCTGTGCTGGGGGCTGCTCGTCGGGCTCGGCTCGGGGTCCATGGCGCTCGCCTTCGCCGCCACCGTCACCAACCGCTGGTTCACCACGCGGCGCGGCCTGGTCACCGGTATCCTCACGGCGGCCTCCGCGTCGGGGCAGCTGATCTTCCTGCCGCTGCTCTCCTGGCTGGTGGACGCCCACGAGTGGCGGCCCGCCGCGGTGACCGTCGCCCTGGCCGCCCTCGCCGTCGTCCCCTTCGTATGGCTGCTGCTGCGCGACCATCCGGCGGACGTGGGCCTGAAGCCGTACGGGTCCGAGGAGTTCGTGCAGAAGCCGCCGCCCGCCACGGGGGCCGCGCGGCGGGCGGTCACCGTGCTGTTCAAGGCGGCCCGCACCGGGCCGTTCTGGCTGCTCGCCGGGACCTTCGCCATCTGCGGCGCCTCGACGAACGGGCTGATCCAGACGCACTTCGTGCCCGCCGCGCACGACCACGGCATGCCGATCACGGCCGCCGCCTCGCTGCTCGCCGTCATCGGCGTCTTCGACGTGGTGGGGACGATCGCGTCCGGCTGGTTCACGGACCGCTTCGACGCGCGCCGGCTGCTGGCCCTGTACTACGCGCTGCGCGGCGTCTCGCTGCTCTTCCTGCCGCTGCTGCTCGACTCGGCGGTCCACCCGCCGATGGTCTTCTTCATCATCTTCTACGGCCTTGACTGGGTGGCGACCGTGCCGCCGACCCTGGCCCTGTGCCGGGAGCAGTACGGCGAGGACAGCGCCATCGTCTTCGGCTGGGTGCTCGCCTCGCACCAGGTGGGCGCCGCGCTCGTGGCCGTCATCGGCGGCGTGGTGCGGGACGCCTTCGGGTCGTACGACGTGATGTGGATCGCCTCCGGGGCGCTGTGCGCGGCGGCGGCGCTGATGGCCCTGGTCATCCGGCGGGCCGGCGAGGCGTCGGCGGAGAAGGCAGACGGGAAGGCGGCCGACGAGGCAGGGGAGAAGACGGACGAGAAGGCGGAGACGCAAGCGGACGAGAAGGCGGAGGCGGAGGCGGCGGGGTCCGCGCTCACGTAGCGGGCGGGTCGAACCGGCCGAACTTCCCCCGGTGGAAGAGGAGCGGTTCGCCGTCGTCGGCGGCGCCCAGAGCCTCGACGCGGCCGACCACGATCAGGTGGTCGCCGCCGGTGTGCACCGCCTGGATGGTGCAGTCGATCCAGGCCGGGGCGCCGGACAGGCGGGGTGAGCCGGTGACCGGCGCGGGGTCGTGGACCACTCCGGCGAACTTGTCGGCGCCGCTGACCGCGAAGCCGCGGCACAGGGCGCCCTGGCCGGCGCCCAGGATGTTGACGCAGAAGACGCCCGCGCGGGCGATGCGGGGCCACGTCGTCGACGTACGCGCGACCATGAAGGAGACCAGGGGCGGGTCCAGGGAGAGCGAGGAGAAGGACTGGCAGGCGAACCCGGCCGGGCCTTCCTCGCCGTCGGACGCCGGTGCCGTGATCACGGTGACGCCGGTCGCGAAGTTCCCGAGGACGCGCCGGAACTCGCCCGCGTCGAGGGGCGCCCGCTCGTCGTCGCCGACCGCCCGCAACTGCGGGCGGGGGAGGGCTTCGACCGGGCCGGTGGTGGTCGGTGCGCCGACCGACCTGAGGTATCGGACGGCGGTGGCCGCCATCCCTGCATGTCCCATCACACCAGCCATTGAAGCTGACGGTTCGTCAGATTGGAAGGGCGCGGGGCGTTCGCGTAGGGGCGACTTCAACGGCCCTCGTACGACGGCGAGCGACGTTCCACGAAGCTGCTCACGCCCTCGTTCGCGTCCCGCGTCGTCATGTTGATCTCCTGCGCCGCGGCCTCCGCCGCGAAGGCCGTCGCACGGTCCGATTCGAGGGAGGCGTTGACGAGCTGCTTGGTCATGGCGAGGGCGCGGGTCGGCCCCGTCGCCAGGCGTTCCGCCCAGGCGCGGGCCGTCTTCTCCAGCTCTTGCGCCGGTACGACGCGATTGACGAGGCCGAGCCGTTCGGCGTCCGCGGCCGGCAAGGAGTCCCCGAAGAACATCAGCTCCTTGGTCCGCTGCGGGCCGATGAGCCGCGGCAGCAGATAGGCGCCGCCGCCGTCCGGCACCAGGCCGCGGCGGACGAACACCTCGATGAACTTGGCCCGTTCGGCGGCGATGACGAGGTCGCAGGCGAACGCGAGGTGCGCGCCGATGCCGGCCGCGGTCCCGTTCACCGCGGCGATCACCGGCTTCTCGCAGTCCAGGACGGCGGCGATCAGGCGCTGGGCGCCCCGCCTGATGGTGCGGGCCACGTCGCCCGGCACGCGCTCGGCACCGGCGCCGGGTGCCCCGCGCAGGTCGGCCCCCGCGCAGAAGCCCTTGCCGGTCGCGGTGATCACCACGGCGCGGACGGCAGGGTCGGCGGAGGCGTCGGCGAGCAGGGCGATGACGCGTTCGCGCTGGTCCCAGGTGACGGCGTTCATGGCGTCGGGACGGTTGAGCGTGATCCACGAGACGCCGTTGTCAGTGGCGTGGAGTACCAATGAGTCCAGGGGATCGGTCGCGGTTGTGGTTGTGGTTGCGGTTGTGGGCGTGGTTGCGGTCGCGGTCTCGGTCGCGGGAGGGGAAGCGGCTTCGGGTGTGGCTCGGGTTGTGGCTGTGACTGCGGTTGCGGCTGTGGCTGAGGCTGCGGCATCGGTTGTGGGTTCGGGGGAGGGTGACATGGGGGTGCGGGCTCCGTTTCGCTGCTGGGTGATCACGTGGACGGGCGCGAGAGGTGAGAGAGCCGGGAGGGGTGGGGGAGCTGGGGGAGCTGAAGGAGACGCGAGGGGCGGGAAAGCTGGGGGAAGTGGGAGCGCTGGGGGAGACGTGAGAGCCGTTGGAGACGGGAGAGCTGAGGGAGCCGGGGGAGGCGTGAGAGGCGTGAGAGCCGGGGGAGGCTTTGTGCGCCGCCGCGTCCGCGTCGTGCGGGCCGGCTCACCGGCAGACGGCCAGCGCGTCCAGCGCGACGGCCCCCTGCCCCCGGGGCAGGACCATCAGGGGGTTGATGTCCAGCTCCGCCAGCTCGTCGCCGAGTTCCAGAGCCATGCGCTGGACCCGCAGCACCACCTCGACGAGCGCGTCGACATCCACCGGCGGCCCGCCGCGGACCCCGTCGAGCAGGGGCCGCCCGCGCAGCTCCGAGAGCATCGCGAGCGCCTGGTCCTCCCCGAAGGGCGGCACCCGCACGGCCACGTCCCGCAGCACCTCCACCAGGACGCCCCCGAGCCCGACGGTCACCGTCGGCCCGAACAGCTCGTCCTGCGTCACGCCCACCACCATCTCGACGCCCCGCTCCACCATCTGGCAGACCAGGACGCCGTCCAGCGCGATCCCTTCGTAGCGGGCGATGTCGGTCAGCTCCCGGTAGGCGTCGCGCACCTGACTGGCCGAGGTCAGACCGACCTTGACCAGGCCCAGGTCGCTCTTGTGCGCCAGTCGCGCTCCGGACGCCTTCATCACCACCGGGTAGCCGACGAGCCCCGCGGCCCGCACGGCCGCCGCCGCGCTGGTCACCAACTGCTCGCGCGGTACGCGAATCCCGTACGCGCGCAGCAGCTGCTTCGCCGCGTGCTCGCTCAGCTGCTGGCCGGACCGCATCAGGGCCTGCGCCTTGCGGAAGGACGGCGAGGCCGCGCGCGGGGCCTCGGCGAAGGGGGAGCGGTAGCGGGTGGTGAACCGGTGGTGGTCCAGATAGGCCCGCACCGCCGTGATGCAGTTGCCGAAGGTGCGGAAGGTGGCGACGCGCGACGAGCCGAGCAGCGTCGTGCGGTAGGCCTCCTCGGTGCCGACGGGCGAGCCCCACACCACGCACACCAGCTTGTCCGTCTGCTCCGCCGCGTCCACCAGGTCCTGCGCGAGTTTGTCGCTCATCGGCGGGAAGGGGCCGGTGATGGGGCAGATCAGCACCCCCACCTCCGGATCGTCCAGGATCGCGTCGATGATCTTCCGGCCGCGCCAGTCGCCGACCGGGTGCCCGCCGTTGTCGACGGGGTTGGCGACGTTCAGGTAGTCCGGTATCCACTGGTGCAGCTCCGCCTGTTTCGCGTCCGAGAGCGCGGGAAGCCGCAGCCCCGCCTCGGTCGCCAGGTCCGAGAAGTGCGCGCCCGTGCCGCCCGAGATCGAATACACGACGACGCCCTCGGCCCGCGGCGGCTTCGCGCGCGCCAGCAGGGCGGACGTGTCCTGGAGTTCGTCGAGCCCGTCCACGCGGATCACGCCGTACTGCCGCATCGCCGCGTCGACGACCGTGTCGGCGCCGGTGAGCTTGCCGGTATGTGAGGCGGCCATGCGGGCGCCGGTCTCGGTGCGGCCCACCTTGACGGCGACGACGGGTACGCCGCGCTGGGCCGCGTGGTCGGCGGCGAGCAGGAAGGACCGGCCGTCCTTGAGGCCCTCGACGTAGCAGGCGATGGCGCCGACCTCGGGGCGGTCGGCGAAGTAGGAGATGAAGTCGGAGGTCTCCAGGTCGGCTTCGTTGCCGGTGGGCGCCCAGTGCGAGAGGCGTACGCCGATCTCCTGCATCGTGAAGACGGGGCGTCCCTGGTGGCCGGACTGGGTGATCAGGGCGATCGCCGGACCTTCGAGGTCGTCTCGGAACTTCTCGAAGGCGTTGAGGTTGGTGTTGGGCCCGAGGAGCCGCAGGCCCGAGCGTTCCACGGCGGCGGCCAGGCGGGCCTGGGCGGCCGCGCCCTCCTCACCGGTCTCCGCGAACCCGGAGGCGAAGGCGACGGCGAACTTCACCTTGGACTCGGCGAGTTCCTCGATGACGGGCAGGGGGTCGCTGACGAGCAGTACGGCCAGATCGACCTGTTCCGGCAGGTCCGCGACGGAGGGAAAACAGGGGGTGCCGAAGACGGTCTGCCGGGTGGGGTGCACGGGGTGCAGCCGGGCGCCGCCCCGCTCGGCCCAGTCCATGAGCTGGCGCGTGATGCCGGTGTTGGGCCGCCCCTCGGCGTCCGAAGCGCCGATGACGGCGACGGACTCGGGGCGGAAGAACCGGTCGAGATCGGGTATGTCGGCGTGCAGGGGACGTCCGCTGACGTCCACGTCGTCCGCCGTGGCGGCCTGTCCGTGGACGGCGGGTGCCGGGGCTTCGCCGCAGGCCACAACACGCGCGCGGCGGGGGTCGGTGGTGAAGGTGCCGTAAGTCGATCCAAGCATCGGTCCGCCCGCTCCTGTGTGACAGCAACTCAACTGACGCATAGTCAGATTACTGAACTGACGCTGTGTCAGGAACAGGGCTGCACGCAAAGCCTGGAGTTGGGTCGGCCCTTTAGCGGTACCCAGGTGCCCTGGGGGGCTACTCCCCCCTCCCGGGGGGTGGGGTGGGGGAGGGGTGGGGGAGGGGGAGTATCGGCCACGGCCATGGGGGTGGCCGTGGGTGCCCCTCCCGGCGTCGCCGGGGGTTGTGCCGGGGGCCTGGGTTCGCCGCCCGGGCGGTGCCGGGTTCGCCGCCGGGGGCGGCGGGGGTCGCGCGGGGGCGGCGGGGCGCGGGGGTGGCGGCGCCGGGGGTTCGCTGGGGGGTGTTGGTGTCTGCGGGGCCGTCTTGGCTGGTCGCGCAGTTCCCCGCGCCCCTTGGGGGGCTGGGCGTGCGGTTGTCTGTGTCCCTTTCGTGGGGCTCGCGCAGGTCCCCGCGCCCCTTTCGGGGCTGGTCGCGCAGGTCCCCGCGCCCCTTTCGGGCTGGGTGTGCAGTTCCCCGCGCCCCTTTCGGGGCTGGGTGTGCAGTTCCCCGCGCCCCTTTCGGGGCTGGTTGTGCTGGTCCTCGTGGCCCTTTCGGGGCTGGTTGTGCTGGTCCTCGTGGCCCTGTCGAGGCGCCCCTCGAAGGTGGGTCGCTCAGTGGGGGGTTGGGTGTGTTTTTGTTATTGCCTTTGCGATCTTTTCTGCGTCTCGTGCCATCTCGCGCAGCATTCCGCTGATGGGGTTCGTGAAGCCGGTGAAGTAGAGGCCGGGGGCCGACTTCGGGGTGCGGGGGCCGCGGACCAGCGGGCTGCCCTTCGCGTCGAGCACGCCGAGGTCGCCGATGAGCGGCTCCAGGGCGCGGCGGTAACCGGTGGCCGCGATGACCGCCTCGGGGACGATCCGGGTGCCGTCGGCCAGGACGACCTTGCCGTCCTCGAAGGAGTCGACGGCCGCGACCGGCTCGACCTTGCCCTTGCGGACCGCGTCGATCAGGCCCACGTCCTGGACCGGGATCGCGCCTTCCTTGACGCGCGAGTACAGGCCGCTGTCGGGGCGGGGCAGCCCCTGCGCGGACAGGTCGGGAACGCTCACCTTGGCGATCGGGCCCGCCAGCCGGTCCACGAGCGCGACGGGCAGCCGGCGGCACAGGATGCCCGTGCGCTGCGCGGGCCAGCCCGCCGTCGAGCGGCGGACGATGTGCGGCGCCGTGCGCACCGCGAGGCGGACGCGGGCCGCGCCGCCCGCGACGAGGTCCACGGCGATCTCGGCGCCGGTGTTGCCGACGCCCACGACCAGGACGTCCTTGCCCGCGTAGGGGCTCGGTTCGCGGTAGGCGCTCGCGTGCACGAGTTCACCGGAGTACGTGTCGCGGCCGGGCCAGTCCGGCAGGTGGGGCGTGTGGTTGTACCCCGTGGCGATCACCACCGCGCTGCCGGTCAACTCCCGGCCGCCGCTGGCGTGCAGCAGCCAGCCGGTGCCGTCGGCCGTGCGCTCGACGCGGGACACCTCGACGCCGGTGACGATCTCCAGCTCGTGGAACTCGGCGTACTTCTCCAGGTAGCGCAGCACGTTGTCACGTGACACCCAGCGGCCGAAGGAGCGCGGTATCGCGAGCCCCGGCAGCGCGGAGAGGCGGCGCGTCGTGTGCAGGTGCAGGCGGTCGTAGTGCGTGCGCCAGGAGGCGCCGACCCGGTCGGACTTCTCGAGCACCACCGCACGGACCCCGCGGGCACGCAGCGCGGCCGCGACGGAGAGCCCGCCGGGTCCGCCGCCGACGACGTACACGGGGCGGTCTTGTTGTGGCGCTTGTGGGGGAGTGGTGTCGGCCATGCGTCTGAGCGTAATCACGTTGTCACTTGATGGGGGACGGTCAAGCCCCAAACCGGTTGCGAATTGATCACGGGTATGCGTGGCGCACCCTCCGTCCGTGCGTTCCGCGCCACGTCGGCGGGCCCGCGTGCCGTACGCCCTCTTGCGTACGCCTCTTGCGCACGCGCCGGGCTTGCGCTGAACTGACGTACCGTCAGAAACCAATGACGGCAACGTCGGAGTGGGAGAAGCCGCCGCATGGACACGATCTGGCTCACCGGCGCCGAATGGCTCGCCGTACTCCGCATAGGCCTCGGCCTGTGGTGGCTCGAGAGCTGGCGGCACAAGGACAAGAAGGGCTGGTTCGAGCGGGGCACGGGGATCGCCTGGGCGGCGAGCGTCGCGGAGAAGCACCGCTGGAACGCGGTCCGCAGCGGCTTCTCGACGGTGGTCGCGCCCCGGCCCAAGACCATGGCGTACGTCGTCGTGTACGCCGAACTCGCCCTGGGACTCGGCCTGATCGTCGGATTCCTGACGCCGATCGCACTGATCGGCGGCCTGCTGCTCAATCTCCTCTACCTCGTCCTCATGATCCACGACTGGGCCGAGCAGGGGCAGAACGCGATGATGGCGCTGATCTCGCTCGTCGCGCTGTTCGCCATGTCCTGGCAGGCCTGGTCCGTGGACAACGCGATCGGACTCTTCCTGTGAGCGCCGGGACCCGGCCCACGGGGCCGCGCTTCGACCTTCCCGAGCCGGACGCCTTCACGCGCCCCTACTGGGACGCGGCGGCCGAGGGACACCTCCTGATCCGCCGCTGCGGCGGCTGCGGCAAGGCGCACCACTACCCGCGCGAGTTCTGCCCCCACTGCTGGAGCGAGGACGTCACCTGGGAGCGGGCGAGCGGTCAGGCCACGCTCTACACCTGGTCCGTGGTGCACCGCAACGACCTGCCGCCGTTCGGCTCCCGGGTGCCGTACGTCGCTGCGGTCGTCGATCTCGCCGAGGGGCCGCGGATGATGACGGAGATCGTCGGGGGAGAGGGGGGCGAGAGCGTCGGTCTGGGTGAGGGGGAGCTGTGGATCGGGATGGCGCTTGAGGTCGCGTTCCGTGCGGCGGGTGAGGGTGAGGGCGAGGGTGCGGGTGAGGGCGAGGGTGCGGGTACGAGGGAGGGTTTGGCTGTGCCGGTGTTTCGTAGGGCTGGGCGGGTTGGGTGAGGTGCGCGGTTCTTCCGGGTTGAGAGGTAGTTCCTCGTGCTCAGGTGGGCTCTTCGTTCCGGCATGGGTGGGGCTTTGGGGCCTCGGCCGCCGAATCGGTGGTGGGGCGGGGCGGCTTCGGTGGCGGCAGCGGGGTACGTAAATCGCTTCTGCCGGGGGTGGGGTGCGGGGGATCATCGCCCATGGCTTCCTCCCCCTCCTCTTCTTCGCCCGGTTCCGGGTGGCGGTTGACCTCCGACCTCGACGAGTTCCACTCACGCGCCGAGACCTTCCTGCACTCCGCGCCCGCCCTCCACACCGCGCTGCTCAGCGTCACCGACACCCTGCGTACGCGCGGGCTCCATGCGTACGGAGACGAGGACCCCCTCTTCGGGTTCCGCACCGGCGGGGGTGGCGACGACCACAGCGATGGGGTTGGGGATGGGGAGGGGGATGGCGATGGCGGCCAAGGGCCAGGGGCGGGGGAGCCCGTGGTCACCGGTGCCTTCCTCTGGACCCCGCCGCACTTCCTCGCCCTGAGCCCGCTCGCCGAGGGGGGCGGTGGCGGTGACGCCGACGCGGCCGTCGACGAACTCGCCGCGGTCCTCGCCGACGCGGGCCTTGCGCCTGCCGGGGTGGGGGCCGAGAGCGTCACAGCGGCCGCGTTCGCGGATGCCTGGCGGCGGCGTACGAACGCCACCCCCGCCGTGAACTTCCCCCAGCGGCTCTACCGCCTGGGCACCCTCACCCCGCCCGAGCCGCCACCGGCCGGTGGGGCGAGGGTCGCCACCGGTGCCGATCGGGCGCTGCTCGTGCGCTGGCACGGGGCGTTCCACGAGGCCATCGGGGAGAAGGGGGCGATGGGCGCGGGCGAGTGGGCCGACGCCCGGATCTCCTATGGGGGCGTCACCCTCTGGGAGGCCCCCGACGGCACCCCGGTGGCCATGGCCGGCAACACCCGCCAGGTCGCGGGCCAGATCCGGATCGCCCCCGTCTACACCCCGGCCCACGAGCGCGGACGTGGTTACGCGGGAGCGGTGACCGCCGAGGTGAGCCGTGCGGCGCTCGCGGCGGGCGCGGACGAGGTGCTGCTGTTCACCGACGTCGGCAACCCCACGAGCAACGCGCTGTATCAGCGGCTGGGGTTCCGCCCGGTGCGGGACTTCACGCAGTACCGCTTCACCCGCTGACCCGCGCCACAGACCGTCCCGCCCACAGGCCGTCTCGCCCACGGACCGTCTCGTCCACAGACCGTCCCGCCCACGGACCGTCTCGCCCACAGCCCGTCCCGCCCATCGGTCGGCGAAACCGCCCGTGGCGCGGAGCCTCACGGCCACAGCAGCTCCTTGGTCCAGCCTCCGTCCGGGTCCCGCAGGTACCGCAGCCGCACGTGCCTGCGGCGTGCCTCGCCCTGGAAGAACTCGACCTCCGCCGCTTCGAGCACGTACAGGGTCCAGCTCGGTGCCGGGGCGTCCGGGTCCGCCTGCGCGTGCTCCCAGGCCGCCTGGCTCGCGGCCACCAGGTCCCCGTACGAGGGCAGCACCTCGCTCTGCCTGCCGACCAGCGCCGACGCCAGTGCCCCCGGCGAGCGGCGGGCGAGGTCGGCGCGGCTGTCGGCGGCGCTCGCCGGGGTGACCCGGCCCCGGACCCGCACCTGGCGGCCCTGCACGGGCCAGTAGAAGCCGAGCGCGGCCTCGAGGCGCGCGGCGAGCTGGCGGCCCTTCGCGCTGCCCGCGTGCGAGCCGAAGTGCCAGCCGGCGTCGTCCGCGTCGTGCAGCATCAGCGTCCGTACGTCGGGGCGGCCCGACGCGTCCGCCGTGGCCAGGGTCATCGTGTGCGGCTCCACCTGCCCGGCCTCGGCGACGTCCACGAACCACTGCCAGAAGAGGGCCAGCGGGTCGCCGGGCGCGGCCTCCAGGTCGAACGGGGGCAGTTCGGTGTCCCAGACGCGGAGGGAACGCAGGAGGGCGCGCCCGTGGGCAATGTCGTCGGGCCTGGCATCGGAGTCGTCCATCCGACGAACCTACGCGAGCCATCCCCACGCCCTCGGGTCCCACACCCCCACGCCCCACACCCCCATGCCCCCATGCCCCCATGTCCTTGGGTCCCACACCCCCCCCCATAACCCCGCGCCTGCCGTCACCACCGACACCCGACTCTGGGCCCCAACCCCGCCCCGACGCCTCATTCCCACCCCCGACGCCTCACCCCCGCCCCAACACCACCGTCCCCGACGAGCAGAACCACCCGCCCGTCCCCGAGGCCACCGCCACCTCCGGCAGGGCTCCTCCCCGTTTGCGGACCTGGCGGCCCTCGCCCGCCTCGCCGCGCAGTTGCCGTACCGCCTCCGCCAGCAGGAACAGGCCGCGCATCCCGGGGTGTTGGGCCGAGAGGCCGCCGCCGTCCGTGTTCGTCGGCAGCTCGCCGTCCCGCAGCAGGCGGCCCTTCTCGACGAACGCGCCACCCTCCCCTTTCGCGCAGAACCCCAGGTCCTCAAGGGTCACCAGGGTCATGTAGGTGAAGGCGTCGTAGATCTCCGCCACGTCGACGTCCTCGGGGCGCACGCCCGCCCGTTCGAACGCCAGGCGGCCGCTCACCGCCGCCGGGGAGACCGTGAAGTCCTCCCACTCCGACATCGTCGTGTGCGAGACGTGCTCGCCGGTGCCGAGCACCCAGACGGGGGCCGAGGCGCAGTCGGCCACGTACTCCTCGGCTGCGAGGAGCACCGCGCATCCGCCGTCGGACCGTATGCAGCAGTGCAGCTTGGTGAACGGGTCCGCGATCATCGGGCCTGCCAGGACGTCGTCGACCGTGATCGGGTCGCGGTACATCGCGTCGGGGTTCGTCGCGGCGTTCGCCCGTGCCTGGACCGCGACGGAGGCGAGCTGCTCCAGCGTCGTGCCGTACTCGTGCATGTGGCGGCGGGCGGCCATCGCGTACTTGGAGATCAGGGAGTGCCCGTAGGGGACCTCGAACTGGAGGGGGCCGCGCGCGCCGAACGAGAGGTTCGACGTGCGTCGCCGCGCCTTGATGTCCGCCCGCGCCGTCGACCCGTACACGAGCAGGACGGCGTTGGCGCGGCCCGCCGCGATCGCGTCCGCCGCGTGGGCCGCCATGACCTCCCAGGTCGCGCCGCCGACGGAGGTGGAGTCGACCCAGCGCGGCTCCAGGCCCAGGTACTCGGCGACCTCGACCGGGGCGAGCGTGCCGAGGCCCGCCGACGCGATGCCGTCGACGACCTCGCGGCCGAGGCCCGAGTCGGCGAGGGCGCGGCGGGCCGCCTGGGCGTGCAGGGCGTAGGGCGTGGCCTCGTCGACCCGGCCGCAGTCGGAGAGGGATATGCCGACGACGGCCACCTTGCGCGGGCGGCCCGCCGTCTCACCAGGGCTTGTGGGGTGTGTAGTTGGCATGAATCTGACGGTACATCAGATGAGGTCGGCGGCGGCAGGTGTTCCGTGGCGTCGCGGGCCTGTGCATCTGGCGGGTGCCGTCCTAGCATGACGGCCCGTCAGATCTGGGTCGGCCCGCCCTCGTGCACGGCGCCGAGGGGCACGGCCGCGCCCGGGGAGGAGCCCGCCGATGGACGCCGCCTTCACTGCGGAGCAGGAAGAAATCCGCCGCACCCTTCGTGAGCTCGTCACCAAACGGTGCGGACCGGACGAGGTGAAGGCCGCGGTCCGCACCCCCGCAGGACACGACGCCGCCCTCTGGTCCGCGCTCGCCGAACAGCTCGGCCTGCCCGGCCTCGCGCTCCCCGAGGCGTACGGGGGCGTGGGGTGCGGTGCGGCGGAGCTCGCCCTCGGCAGCGAGGAACTGGGCCGCGCGCTCACCCCCTCGCCGCTCTTCGCCACCGCCGCACTCGTCGCCCCGCTCCTCCAGCGGCTCGGCACCGAGGAGCAGCGCTCGGAGCTGCTGCCCCGCATCGCGGCGGGCAGGCTCGCCGCCGCGCTCGCCGTGCCGGGGTCCGGGCTCGCCACCGCGCTCGGCCTGGTCGGCGACAACCTCGGCGACTGGTCGGGCGGGGGGCGGGCGGGCGGTGTGCAGGCCACCCTCGCGGACGGCGTCTGGCGGCTCTACGGCCAGGCCGAGCAGGTCCTGGACGGGCACAGCGCGGGCCTGCTCGTCGTGGCCGCGCACACCGGGGGCTTCGCGCGGTCCCGTACGCTCCTCTATCTCGTGCGCGACACGGCCGCCGGGCTCGTCCGCACCCGGCAGACGTCCCTGGACGAGACCCGGCCGCAGGCCCGCGTCGAACTGCGGGACGTGGCAGCGGAGTTGTTGGGCGGTACGGATGACGCCGATGTGCCGGGCGCGCTGGCCGCCGTCGGTGACGTCGCCGCGACCGTGCTCGCCGCCGAGGCCGTGGGCGCGGCGGACCGGGCCCTGGAGCGGACCGTCGAGTACGTGAAGCAGCGCGAGCAGTTCGGGCGGGCGATCGGCTCCTTCCAGGCGGTCAAACACCGGCTCGCGGACGTGTACGTACAGGTGCAGGCCGCGCGGTCGGCGGCGTACTACGCGGCGTGGGCGGCCGGGGCCGCCGGGGCGGCGGGGGAGACAGGGGTGGCCGGGGAAACTGGGGTGGCCGGGTCGGGCGGGGTGCGATCCGAGCAGGTGGGTGGGCTGGCGCTGGCGCAGGCCCTGGACGCGCTGCGGACCGCTGCCTCGGAGGCTGTGCAGCTGCACGGCGGCATCGGCTTCACCTGGGAGCACGAGGCGCACCTGTACTTCAAGCGGGCGTCGAGCGACGAGCTGCTGTTCGGCCCCGTGCACCGGCTGCGGGCCCGCGCGGCGGAACGGGCCGAGCTGTTCACCCCCACGGGGACCGAGCCGACGGTGGCCGTCTGATGGCCGCCGGCGCCCGTACGGCGGCCCCCGGTGTCCGGCTGATGCAGAAGGTGTCGTCCACCCGGGCCTTCGCGAAGATCGCCCCGCACTTCGTCCCCGCGATGGACCGCGCGGTGCACCGCCTCACGCGCGGCAAGGTGCTGCTCAGCGCGCGGATGCTGCCGGGGCTGATCCTGACGGCCCGCGGCGCCAAGAGCGGGCTGGAGCGGCGTACACCCCTGGCCTGCATGCCGGAGGAGTCCGGGAGTTGGATCCTGGTCGGCTCCAACTTCGGCCGCCCGGGGCACCCCGCCTGGACCGGCAACCTCATCGCCCACCCGGACGTGGTCGTCAACTGGCGGGGCGCGGACATCCCGGTCAGGGCACGGCTGTTGGCGGGCGAGGAGCGCGCGGCGGTCTGGACGGCGGCGCTGAAGTTCTGGCCGCCGTACGCGACGTACCAGGCCCGTGTGGACCGCGAGATCCGCCTGTTCCGCCTGGAACGCCGCACGGAGTAGCTCGAAGCGCTGCACGAACTGGCTTGACGGGAGCAGTCGGATGGGAGGGGCCGGCGGGTGCCACGGGCCGGCGTGCCGGCCCCCTGTGGGTGCCGGCGGCGGGCAGCACAGCGGCGGATCACTGGTACACCGTGATCCGCCGCTGAGGTGACAGGACTTGGGAAGCGTCAGAAGGGGCGCCGCAAGGACGCGGAAAGAGACGTGCTCGTGCTGGATGCCCTACTTCGTCGGCTTCTTGCCTGTTACGCCCAGATGCACCAACAGTGCGAGGTTCGGCTTCAGTTCGGCCTGCTTGACGCCCCAGGTCTGGAAGCCGCGCTGGTGCGAGGCGACCGCCGCGAGCATCGCGACCAGGGAGCCCGCCATGGCGGCGGGGTTGACGTCCTTGTCGACCTTCCCCTTGGCCTGGAGCTCCTTGACCGTGTCCGTAAGGGAGTTGTTGACCGAGTTCAGGATCTTCATGCGGATCTTGTAGAAGCGCTTGTCGCCCTCCGCGGCGCCCAGGTCGACGACCCGCAGGATCGCGTCGTTCTTGCGCCAGAAGTCGAGGAAGCCCTCGACCAGCTCCTGCGAGGTCTGCCACCCCGCCTTGCCGACCCAGGAGCGGCCGTCGAGGAGCTGGGTCAACTCGGCCCCCTCGGCCGCCATTTGCTCGGCGATCTCGAGGACGGCGCCCTCGACGTCGGGGAAGTACTGATAGAAGGTCGCGGGTGAAGTCCCCGCCTTCCGGGCGACGTCGATGACTTTGACGTCCCGGTAGGGCGAGGAGCTGAGCATCTCGCTGAGGCACTCGAGCAGCTTCTGACGCGTCGCCTGACCGCGTCGACCGGCCACGCGGCCGTCGACGGTACGTACCTGTCCTGTCATGCCGTCAGCTTACCGAGGGGTGATCGGAGCGCGATTCGGCCGAGTGCAAATGGGGTTGGGGGCCGTATTCCCCTCGATTCCGTGCGCCGGTCGCGAGCCGCCCATGAATAGATCGTACGTTCGAATCAAGTTTCGCTCCCGCATCCCCTCCCTCCCGCGCCGGTTTTGCGTCTCGTTTGTCCCATAACACCCCGATCCCGCCCCGGGTTCGCCACCACCGCCCCGGACAGGAAGAATCAGGGTGCGTGCCGCCGTAGCGGCTCGGTGGTGAGACGCTGCACGGGGCCGCTCATACGGCGCCCGCGTACGGGGAGGTGGCAGGGCAAGTGGTGGATCAGCTGACGCAGCACGATCCGAGGCGGATCGGCCCGTTCGAGGTGCTCGGCCGGCTCGGAGCCGGTGGCATGGGCCTTGTCTACCTCGCGCGCTCCGCGTCAGGGCGGCGCGTGGCGATCAAGACGGTGCGGACCGAGCTCGCCGAGGACCAGCTGTTCCGCGTCCGCTTCACGCGCGAGGTCGAAGCGGCACGCGCCGTCTCCGGCTTCTACACGGCCGCCGTCGTGGACGCCGACCCGCGCGCGGCCGTGCCGTGGCTCGCCACCGCCTACGTGCCCGCTCCCTCGCTCGAAGAAATAGTGAATGAACACGGGCCGCTGCCCACCCAGGCCGTGCGCTGGCTGGCCGCCGGCGTCGCCGAGGCCCTGGAGTCCATCCACGGCGCGGGCCTGGTCCACCGCGACCTCAAGCCGTCGAACGTCCTCGTCGTCGAGGACGGCCCGCGCGTGATCGACTTCGGCATCGCGTCCGGCGTCTCCAACACCCGCCTGACCATGACGAACGTCGCCGTGGGCACCCCCGCGTACATGTCGCCCGAGCAGGCGAAGGACTCGCGCAGCGTCACCGGCGCAAGCGACGTCTTCTCGCTCGGCTCGATGCTCGTCTTCGCCGCCACCGGACACGCGCCCTTCCACGGCGCCAACCCCGTCGAGACCGTCTTCATGCTGCTGCGCGAAGGCCCCGACCTGGCGGGACTCCCCGACGAGCTGCGGCCGCTCATCGAGACGTGCATGCAGATGGAGGCGCCGCTGCGGCCCAGCCCCGCCGACCTCCAGGCCCAGCTCGCACCGCACCTCTTCGCCTCCGAGAGCGAGGACGGCGACAGCGGCACGGCGTCCGCGTGGCTGCCCGAGCGGGCCGTCGCGCTGATCGAGGCTCGCCGGGGCGGCCGCCCGCCCGCGCGCGCCGCGCTCGCCTCCTCCGGCCGCAGCGGCGGCCGTGGCGCCGCCCCCGCTCCCGTCGCCGCGCCGCCCCCGCCGCGGCACGCGCCGCCCGCCCCGCCGACCCAGCCGCCGCCCTTCGGGGGCGTCCCGGACGCGGGACCCGTCCACCTCGCCGGGGCGAAGGTGCCGATCGGGCCCGGCCCACGGGTCGCCGACGCGCGGGCCGCCGTGAGCGCGGTCCCCGTCGACACCGGGCTCGCCGCCTCCTGGTCGCGCTCCCGGGCCGTGGCGAACGGCGCCGACCCCGTGGTGCCCGCCCCCGCCGCCGCGCCGGACGCGGGGGCCGCCTGGCGGCCGTGGCGCTTCCGCATGTCGAACGACGTGTGGGGGACACCCGCCGTCGCGGGCAACCTCGTCTACGTCACCTCCTTCGAGGTGCACGCCCTGGACGTCGGCACCGGCCGCCGCAGCTTCAAGACACGGGACGTCGCCTGGTCCATGGGGGTCGCCGACGGGCGCATCCACGCCTCGGACGGCCCCACGCTCTACGCCCTGGACGGCGCCGACGGCACCGACCTGTGGCGCCTGAACACCGACGCCTGGGTGTACTCCCTCCAGGTCGACCGGGGCACGGTCGTCACCGGGACGCGCGGCGGCGGCGTACAGGCCTGGGAGGCCGCGAACGGCGAGAAGCTCTGGGAGATCACCGGGGCCCAGACCGACTTCGAGACCCCCGAGGCGGGACCCGTCGTCCACGACGGCACGGTCTACGTCTGGAAGGACGCCCGGCTGCGCGCCCTGGAGGCACGCACGGGCGAGGAGCGCTGGTCGTACCCCATCGGCGACGCGGCCTCCTGCGGCGGCGTCCCGGTGCGGCTCGCGCCCGCCCAGGACGGGTACGTGTACGTGTCCGCGGGCTCCCGCGTCCTCGCCGTCGACGTGGCGGGCGGGCACGTCCGCTGGCACTTCGAGGCACCCGCCGCGTTCCTGTGCCCGCCCGCGTTCGCTCCCGGCCCCGCCGTCACCGGCGGCGGCGTCTACCTCGCCGACTACCTCGGCACCGTGTACGCCCTCGACGCGACGGACGGCCGTGACCGGTGGCGCATCGCCACGGAGTCCCGGGCGTCGATCGAGCCGGTCCTCGTCGCCGACGGGCACGTGCACGTGGGCAGCGGCAAGGGGCTCTACACGCTCGACGCGGTGACGGGCACGCCGAAGTGGCGCTTCCAGGCGGGCGGCGAGGTCGTCGGCACCCCCGTCGTCGCCGACCGGCGCATCCACTTCGGCTCCACGGACCACCTCCTCTACACGCTCAAGGCGGACGACGGCCGCCTGCGCTGGAAACTGGCCACGGGCGGCGAGATCACCGGCGCCCCGGTGGTGCGGGACGGCGTGGTCTACGCCTGCAGCAAGGACCGCTGCGTGTACGCACTGGACGCGGAACGGGGGACGGGGACGGCGCGGGCTTAGGGGGGGCGAGGAGGCTGGGGCGCCTTGGCCTTGGCCTTGGGGAGCGGATGGCGGGGACATAGGCGACCGGGATGGTGTGGTCGCATGCGACCGGGACGGCCTGTCAGGGGCAACCGGGACGGCCTGGAGGTTGGGCGTCTACCGCTCGTGGGTGCGTCCGGTTTCGTGGAGGGCTCGCTGGGCGGGCGCCGTTCGCTCGCCGCGCGGCGCCCGGTCGCGGGGGCCCGCCCCAGCCTCCGGGCCGTCCGCCCGGTCTCCGGGCCGTCCGCCCGGTCTCGGGGGTGCTTGCCCGGTCTTCGGGGCACACGTGGCTCGGGTTCGAGGCGATACCGCCTCGTGACGGCCGTCGTGCCAGGTGTGGAAGGGGGTCCGGACGGCGGCCGTCCACTCGTGACGTTACGCCGAGTGCGTGAACCCCGCGAGGCGGACGCCTGACATCCTCACCTGGTACGGAAGCCGCCGCCGCGCCCCGTGAACAGCCCCGCCTGCCGCTCCGGGGGCAGGTTGCCCAGCGCGATGAGGTGCGGCGCCTGGGCCAGGGCCTGGGTACGGGCCGCCTCCTTCGCTGCCCAGAGCGCCCGTACCGTCCCCTGGACCGCCTCGGTCGGGCAGGCGGCGATCACCTCGGCCGCGCGGACGGCCGCCGCCGGCAGGTCAGCTGCGGGGGCGAGCTCGGTGACCAGGCCCGTCTCGTACGCCCGGCGGGCGGAGATCCGCTCGGCCGTCCCCATCAGCGACATCCGGGCGACCTCGCCGAACGGCATGCGCTGCGCCATGAGGATCGCCTCGTACGCGCTGACCATGCCGTAGGTGGTGTGCGGGTCGAAGAACGTGGCGTGCTCGGCGGCGACGATGAACTCCGCCTCGCCCAGCAGGTAGAAGGCGCCCCCGCACGCCATGCCGTTGACGGCGGCCACGACGGGTTTCCACAGGTCGTTGGCCTTGGGCCCGACCGTCAGGAGCGGATCGTCCATCGAGTACGGGGAGCCGGGCTGCGGGACGTCCGTGGCGCGGTCGATGCCGGTGCAGAACGCCTTGTCCCCGGCTCCGGTGAGGACGACCGCGCGTACGCCGTCGTTGAACCGGAACTCCCGCCAGGTGGCGCGTAGTTGGTCGGCCGTTTCGACGTCGATGGCGTTGTGGCGGGCGGGCCGGTCGAGGGTGACGACCGCGACCCCGGTGTCCTTGTCGGTCTCCGTCCGCAGGCTCACGGCCGCTCCAGGAGCCAGCGGGGCATCGCGATCCCGTCCACGTCGGCGAACGCGACCTGCACCTTCGCGCCGATGCGCAGCCGCTCGGGGTCCACGGAGTTCAACGGGGCGTCCGCGGTCGTGACGAGGTTGCCCACCAGACGGATGCGCGGGGCGTCGGCCAGCTCGACGATGATCGCGTTGTACGGGGCCTGCGCGGCGTAGGCCGGCAGCAGGGGCGGGTGCGGCCGGACGTAGGACCAGATGCGGCCCCGGCCGCTCATGCGCTGCCACCGGGAATCGAAGGACTGGCAGTGCGGGCAGCAGGGCCTGGGCGGAAACCGCAGCTCGCCGCAGGCGGCACAGGCCTGGACGCGGAGTTCGCCTCGGGCGGCGTACTCCCAGAAGGGGGCGCCGTCGCCGTCGATGGTGGGGGTCAGCAGGGGCTCGGTGCTCGTGTCCGGCATGTGATTGTCCTTGGTCGGGTGGGGGGCGGGGCCGGGGTTGGGGGTGGAGCCGAAGAGGGCTGGGCTCGGGGCTGGGGCTAGGAGTGGGGAGCGGGGCGGGCGGGCGCTGCGGCCCCCACGGCCCCCGCGTCCCTCAGGGCGCCCGCAGCAGGACCGCCGACGTCGGTACGCCCTCGCCCGCGGTCACCAAGCAGGTGGCCGCGTACGGGACTTGGGCGGTGCTCGTGCCCCGCAGCTGCTTCACGCCCTCGTTGATGAGGTTGAAGCCGTGGACGTACGCCTCGCTCAGCCCGCCGCCCCCGGTGTTGATCGGCAGCCGCCCCCCGCTCTCCAGCGCGCCCCCTTCCGTGAACGCGCCGCCCTCGCCCCGGCCGCAGAAGCCGTACCCCTCCAGGGAGAGCGGGATGAGGGGGGTGAACGCGTCGTAGATCTGCGCCACGTCGATGTCCTCGGGCCCGAAGTCCGCCTGCTTCCACAGCTGCCGGGCCGCCGTCCAGGCCGGGCCCGTCAGCGGGTCGTCGTTCCAGTAGTTGACCATCCCGTGGTGCTGCGCGGGCAGCCCCTGGGCGACGGAGTGGACGTACACGGGCTTTTGCCGGCAGTCCCGGGCGCGCTCGGCGGACACGATCACGCACGCCAGCGCCCCGTCGGTCTCCAGGCAGTTGTCGAAGAGGCAGAGCGGCTCGCTGATCCAGCGCGACGACATGTACATCTCGCGGGTCAGGGGGCGTTCGTACATCATCGCGGCCGGGTTCTGGTTCGCCCGGTTCCTGCACGCGAGGGCGACGTTGAAGAGGTGGTCGCGGGTGGCCCCGTACTCGTGCATGTAGCGGCGGGCCAGCATCCCGATCTCGTCGGCCGGGCGCAGCAGCCCGAAGGGGCGTGTCCACTGGCCGGGGGTGGGGAGTTGCACCGCGGTGTTCTTCCAGGGGCGCGGCCCGCTGCCCCGCTTGCGGGACCGCCAGGCGACGCCGACGCTCGCCTGTCCGGTGGCGACGGCGGCGGCGAGGTGCGCGAGGGTCGCGCAGGAGCCGCCGCCGCCGTAGCCGACCTTGCTGAAGAAGGTCACGTCGCCCGCGCCGATCGCCTTGGCGACCTCGACCTCGTCGGTCTCCTCCATCGTGTACGAGGCGAAGCCGTCGACCTCGGACGGGGCGATGCCCGCGTCGTCGAGCGCGGCGACGATCGCCCGGCAGGCCAACGTCTTCTCGTCCTCGGGCAGTTGTTTGGCGAACGCGGTCTGCCCGATCCCGACTATCGCTGTAGCGTCTTTGAGTGAAGCCATGGGCAACGACACCTCCGCCACCGGCGAGGCCCCAGGGCTTCGCCATACGTCGTCCCGACTGCTGACAGCGCGTCAGGTTACAGCTAATCTGACGGATAGTCAGCTACTGCGGCGGAGGGGCTTGCGATGCGCGGCGACCTGGAGTGGGGCAGCATCCCGGGACTGGTCCGGGCGGCGGCCGAGCGGTACGGCGACCGGGAGGCGGTCGTCGAGGGCCGCACCCGCGTCACGTACGCAGAGCTCGGCAAGCGCGTGGAGCGGGCCGCCGCCGCGTGCATGGCGAGCGGCATCGACTCCGGTGACCGGGTGGCCGTCTGGGCCCCCAACACCCTCGACTGGATCGTCTCCGCCCTGGGCGCGGTGACGGCCGGCGCCGTCCTCGTCCCCCTCAACACCCGCTTCAAAGGCACCGAAGCGTCCTACGTCCTGCGCCGCAGCCGCGCCAAGACCCTCTTCGTGACCGGCACCTTCCTCGGCACCTCCTACGTCGCCTCACTGCGCCGCGCCACCGCCGACGGCACGGGCCAAGGCCCCCTGCCCGGCCTCCCGCACCTCGAACAGGTGGTGGTCCTCTCCGACGACGCCCCCGAGGACTTCCGCACCTGGAAGGACTTCCTGGCCGGCGGCGACGACATCAGCGGCGACGCCGTACGCGTCCGGGCCGGCGCCGTCGACAGCTCCGCCCCCTCGGACATCATCTACACCTCGGGCACCACCGGACGCCCCAAAGGCGCGGTCATCACCCACGCCCAGACCCTGCGCTGCTACGGCATCTGGAGCGAGCTCGCCGGCCTGCGCGAAGGCGACCGCTACCTCATCGTGAACCCCTTCTTCCACACCTTCGGCTACAAGGCCGGCATCATCGCTTGCCTCATGCGCGGCGCGACGATGGTCCCCCAGCCGGTCTTCAACGTCGACACCGTCCTCGCGAACGTCGCGGCGGAACGTATCTCCGTCCTGCCCGGACCGCCCACCCTGCACCAGTCCCTCCTCGACCACCCCGCCCGCGACCAGCACGACCTGTCGGCCCTGCGCCTGGTCGTGACGGGCGCGGCGGTGGTCCCGCTGCAACTGGTCGAGCGCCTGCGCTCCGAACTCCACATCGCCACGGTCCTGACGGCCTACGGCCTCTCCGAAGCGAGTGGCATCGTCACGATGTGCCGCGGGGAAGACGCCGCCCAGGTCATCGCATCGACCTCGGGCCGCGCCATAGCCGACACCGAGGTCCGGGTGGTGAACCCCGCGGGCGAGGAACTCTCCCCCGGCCACCCCGGTGAGATCCTCGTACGCGGACACAACGTCATGCGCGGCTACTTCGAGGACCCCGCCGAGACGAAGAAGGCGATCACCCCGGACGGCTGGCTGCGCACGGGCGACGTGGGCGTCCTCGACGAGGCGGGCAACCTCCGCATCACCGACCGGATCAAGGACATGTTCATCGTCGGCGGCTTCAACGCCTACCCCGCGGAGATAGAGCAACTCATCGGCATCCACCCGCAGGTGGCGGACGTGGCCGTCATCGGCATCCCGGACCCACGACTGGGCGAGGTCGGCAAGGCGTACGTGGTGCGCAGGCCGGGAGCCGTGCTCACGGCGGACGACCTGATCGCGTGGTCCCGCCGCGAGATGGCGAACTACAAGGTCCCCAGGGAGATCGAGTTCGTCACGGAACTGCCGAGGAACGCGAGCGGGAAGGTGGTGAAGGGGGAGTTGAGGGGGAGGCGGGGGTAGGGCGGGGTGGGCTGGGGCAGGGGGGCGGACTGGGGCAGGAGGGGTGGTCCGGGGAGGGCCGGGGCGGGCCGGGGCGGGCCGGGGAGGGCCGGGGAGGGCCACTACTTGGCTGTGGCTTCCCGTTCGGCGGCGCTGCGCTCGATGCAGAACTCGTTGCCCTCGAGGTCGCTGAGCGTGACCCAGCCGCGCCCGTCCGGAAGCCGATGGTCACCCACGACCTTGGCGCCGAGCGCGACGACCCGCTCGACCTCCTCGTCACGGCTGCGGTCCTGCGGCTGAAGATCCACGTGCACGCGGTTCTTGATGGTCTTCCCCTCGGGCACGGTCACGAAGAGCAGGGTGATCCCCTCGGCGGTGACCAGGGCCTCCGGGTCCCCGGGGAAGTCGTCCTCGGCGATTTTCCCGGAGAGGATCTCGGCCCAGAAGGTGGCCTGACGGTAGGCGTCGGAACAGTCGAACGTGAGGTGGCGCACGAGTGAGGTCATGCGCGGCATGATCGGTGAGCTGCGGGGTGACTGTCCAATGGAATAGGGGTTGTTGGGGGCGGGGTGGCGGAAAAGAGGGTGGTGGGGGTTGGGGGCCCACCCGCTGGCTCGCCCGCTGACCCGCCCGAATTTGCCGGGTCGGCAAAGTTCCTCGCGGGCGGGGGAAGGCCGGGGTGAGGATCAGGGAGTGGGCAGAGGTTCTGCACGCATAGCAGCTGATCTGTCTTCATTGCGGTGTTTCATGGCTATGACGGCGGCCCTGAACTCGTAGATGCCCGCCAGCCCTGAACTCGTACATGCCCGCCAGCCCTGACTCGTACATGCCCGCCAGCCCTGACTCGTACATGCCCGCCAGTCCTGATCTCGGCGGAAACGGGAGGAACGATGACGCACCACCCACCCCAGCAGCACCGACTGGTGGACGTACCGGGCGGGAGGATCCACCTGGTGGAGCAGGGAACGGGCCCCTTGGTCCTCCTGGTCCACGGCTTCCCCGAGTCCTGGTACTCCTGGCGCCACCAGCTCCCGGTCCTCGCCGAGGCCGGCTTCCGGGCCGTGGCGATCGACGTACGCGGCTACGGGCGCTCGTCCAAGCCGCGCGAGGTGGACGCGTACCGGATGCTGGCACACGTGGCCGACAACGTCGGAGTCGTCCGCGCGCTGGGCGCGGAGACCGCGACGGTCGTGGGCCACGACTGGGGCTCGCCCATCGCCGCCAACTCGGCGCTGCTCAGGCCGGATGTCTTCACCGCGGTGGGCTTGCTGAGCGTTCCCTACGCCCCGAGGAACGGCTTCCGGCCGACCGACGCTTTCGCGCGCATCGAGGGGGCGGGAGGGCGGGGAGGGCCTGGAGAGGCTGGAGGGTCCGGAGAAGCAGGAGGGGAGGGGGCGGGCGAGGAGTTCTACGTCAGCTACTTCCAGGAGGAAGGCAGGGCGGAGGCGGAGATCGAACCGGATGTGCGGGGCTGGCTCGCGGGGTTCTACGCGGGGCTTTCGGCCGACACGTCATGGCAGAAGGCGCGGTCATCGCTGGGGGCGGCGGAGGGCCGGAGCCTGCACTTCGTGACGAGAGGCGGAAGGATGTCGGACCGCTTCCCGAAGGGGGAGGCACTGCCGCCGTGGCTGACGGAAGCCGATCTCGACGTCTACGCCGCCGAGTTCGAGCGCACGGGACTCGCCGGCGCCCTCAACCGCTACCGCAACGTCGACCGCGACTGGGAGGACCTGGCGGCGTGGGACGGAATGCCGATCCCCCAGCCGTCACTGTTCATCGGCGGCGACCAGGACGCGTCGACGACATGGATGGCCGACGCGATCAAGGCGTACCCGCAGACCCTGCCCGGTCTGGTCTCCTCACACATCCTCGAGGGCTGCGGGCACTGGGTGCAGCAGGAGCGTGCGTACGAGGTGAACCGGATCCTGGTGGAGTGGCTGAGGGCGGTGAAGGGGTGACGCGGTGAAGGGGTGACGCGGTGAAGGGGCGAAGGGGCGAAGGGTTGGACGTGGTGACTCAGTGACTCCGTGACTCAGTGTCCGACGGGGGGCTCCATGCAGCCGGTTTCCATGAAGGGGCCGTTGGCCTTCGCTTCGTAGTTGGTCGGCTGGACGAAGGCGGTGACGCAGGCGTCGACGCGCACGCGCAGGCCGATCATGGTGCCCTCCGGGACGACGTACTCGCCGTTCTTGTAGCGGGAGCGCATGTTCTGGACGATGAGTTCACCGCCGAGGATCTTGCCCTTGCTGTCCGACTTCAGGATCTTGTAGTGGAGCTCGCCGGTGAGAGCCGCCCGAACGCTCTCCAAGTCCCACTTGCCCTTGCTGTGCAGCCGCTTGAGGACGGGTTGCATACGGGCGGCCTCGGCCTGGGCGGCTTCCTCGCTCGCCGGGGACATGTCGCCGGGGCGGCGGTAGGCGTTGTTCTCCCCGTTGTGGGGCGCACCGTCCACGACGCCGGGTTCCACGTAGGGGGAAGCCCCGGGACCCGACGGCGAAGCATCAGGACCCGACGGGGACGCGCCAGGGCTTGATGGGGACGCGGTCGGGGGCGAGGTGGTGGCGGAGCCGGCGGTGGCGCCGTGCCGCTGCTCGCCGCAGCCGGTGAGGGAGGCCATGGTGGCGGCCGTGGCGGTGGCCATGAGGAGAGCGGACACCGCGCGGAGGCGCCTCCGCCGAGTTGAGGTGCCCATGCAGACCGTGTGGACCATGCCGAAGACTCTGCCACGCCCGCGTGACGCGCACGGCCCGTACGGGACACGGCTAGGACACGTTCTGCCTGTACTGCCTGTCCTGGTCGCCCTGCATGTCGTAGGGGTTCTGAACGCTCTGAACGGCCTAAACAGTCTGGACGTTCTGTGCCTTGAACTTCTCCACCAGTGCGGCGGGAGCTTTTTCCGGGGAGCCGGCGTCGTACGGGGGCTGAGGGTCGTACTCGATGAGCAGTTGGACGGTCTGCGCGTGCTCGTCGCCCGCGATCTTGCCGGCGAGCGTGAGGCCCATGTCGATCCCGGCGGAGACGCCCGCGCCGGTGACGTACTTCCCGTCGAAGACGACGCGCTGGCCCGTCGAGTCGACACCGAACTGCTTGATCTGTTCGAGCGCCAGCCAGTGGGACGTGGCACGACGGCCCTTGAGGAGGCCCGCGGCCGCGAGGATGAGGGAGCCGGTGCAGACGGAGGTCGTCCAGGTGGTGGTGGCGTCGACGGCACGCAGCCACCCGAGGAGGGCCTCGCTCTTGAGGTCCGGCTCGGGGCTGCCGGGTACGACGACGATGTCCGGGCTGGTGACCTCGGCGAGGGACTTCGTGGCGACGAGGGAGAGGTTCCGGGCGTCGTCGAGGACGGGGCCCGCCTCCTCGGCGACGAAGACGACTTCGGCGCCGGGAAGCCCGGAGAGGGTCTGGTAGGGACCTATCGCGTCGAGGACGGTGAACTTGTCGTAGAGGACGATGGCGATCTGCATGGGGTGCCTTTCGGGGTGAGGTGCGATGGGGTGCCCTGCAGGGTCGTGCGGTGAGGTGTCGTTCCGACCCGGTCCGGTCCGTTCGGTTCCGCTCTGTTTGGGTCCGTGCTGTGGCTCAAGTCTTGTGAAGGCTGCGGGTGTCGGCAATGACGAGCACCCCTCCTTTCCTGCCATGTGCGTTGGGCCGGTGTCGGGTTGGGCCGGTGTCGGGTTGGAGTGGGAGGCCGGTTGGGGTGGAGGAAGAACCCGCGGTTATCCACAGAGGCGGGGATATCCACAGGCTGATTCGTCGTCGGCCGATGTGCGGCAGCCTTGAGTCATGGGTCGTTCGAGGGAGCGGAAGGGCAAGGGAGGTGGGGCTGGTGAAGGTGGAGGTGGACGGGCCGGACTGAGAGATCTGAGGGATCGCCGGGGCCTGCGGGGCCTGCGGGACGTGAGGGACCTGCGGGAGTTGGCCGTAGAGGGGGTGCTGCTCACGGGATGGGCCAAGGAGGCGGGTTGGGCGGCGAGCACGCTGTCCAGAAGCCTTGCCGCTGAGGGGTGGACGCGCATCCCGGGCGGCGGCTGGGCGGAGCCGGGGCGGGCGCTCGATCTGCCGGTGCGGCTCTGGGCCGGGCAGTTGACGACACCGGGCCTGGTCGCGAGCCACCGGTCGGCGGCGGTGCTGTGGCGTATCGAAGTACTGCGGGAGGAGCTGGAGTTCACGGACCCGCTGGGTACGCGCCGCAAGGTCGGTGCCCGCGTCCACCGGCTTCCGTTGCCGCCCGCCGAGATCACCGTGGTGGGGGACCTCAGGGTCACGACGGTCGTGCGTACGTTGGTGGACTTGCTGCGCGGCGGCCCCAGGGAAGACGCCCTGGTGGCCCTCGACTCCGCACTGAGCAGCCGCCGGTACGGCGGACGTCACTGGCGGGGCCCGCTGATCGGCGGCATCGAGGCCGTGGCCGAGGCGTTGGACACACCACCGGTGGCGGGAGCGCCGGGAGTGGCAAGGGCGCACCGGTGGCTGACGCTGGCCGACCCGGGGGCGGGTTCACCGGCGGAGACGGTCGCGCGGCTTCGGATGCGTGACGCGGGGCTGCGCCCAGAGACGCAGGCCGAGTTGCTGACCCCGTCGGGCCGGCTACTACGCCCTGACTTCCTCTTCCGGGGGGTGGGCGTGGTCGTGGAGATCGAGGGCTACGCGTATCACGGCACGCGCGAGGCCCACCGCCGGGACATGGCCCGCTACAACGACCTCGCCTCTTGCCCTGAGGTGCGGGTGGTACTGCGCTTCGGCGCCGACGAGGTCTTCGGCGCACCGGAGGCGTTCGTGAGGAGGGTCAGGGCAGCGGTGGCGGGGGGTGGGTGAGGGGGGAGGGAGGGGAGGGGGAGGGGCCCCCGAGGCTTTGGTTGGCCTGTGGGGGGTGGTGGCCGGGGCCGCCCGGTGCTCCGGAGTGTGGCGGTTCCGGCGGGTCAGTCAAGGGCGCTCCTGCGTCGCGTCGGCTGCGCCGATTCCGCTGCGCTCCACCCTTGACTGCCCCACCTCCACCGCAGGAGCTTCTGTTGACCGGGCGGCCGGGGAGGGGGCGTAGGGCTGGGGTGGAGGGGTGGTTCCGTTTTCCTGCCGGGTGCGGGCTGGTTCTTCTGGTGTGGGCGTCAGGGGGAGGGGTGCTGTCTGGGGGCGGGCTCGCTCCGGTGGGTGGGGAGGCGTCCTGCCGGGTGCGGATTTGTTCTTCTGGTGTGGGCGCTACGGGGGACGGTGGGCGGTTGGCTTTCGGTGGGTGGGGGATTGGGTTTGGGGCTTGGGTGGGGGTGGGGGTGGGGCTGTGGGAGCGGGGGAGGGGTGTGGCAGGGGGCGGGGTGCAAGAAAGTCCCGCGACGTGCCGTTGGTCGGGCGGGAGGTTGGGAGTTTCTTGCAGTTGGGGGTCGGGTGGTGCCTCATGTGGGTGATATGGGCGGTATGTGCGTCGCTTGGGTGGCCCGGGGAGACGCTTCAGTCGCGCTCGGCGCTTCAGTCACACGTGTCTCGGGCCAGCACCAGCCCACGTTCGTCAGCTCTCGCCGGGTGGGGGATTTCGTGCACCGGCGGTCTCGTTGGCCCCCGGCCCCCCGGGACCCCTCGCCCACGGCGCCTATCGACTTGGGTTGTTCCTGCGTCGGCCGGTTTGTGGTGATCCCTCGCCGCGCCTCTTGGCCCCGGGTCCGTTCCGGGGCCGGGCAGCGGGCCCTGGCGTTGGCTGAGCGTTGGTCGGTGCAGCCGCCCGGTCGGTCTCGATGCCGGTGGGTCGTCTGGTCCGTCTCAGACGGACCAGACGACCCCTGCCCCCGTACCGGTGGCCGCCTGAGCCGGCCACCGGCCCCCCCGTGCGGGGGTTTCGCCTGAGCCGAGCCCCCGCACGGCTCCAGGCATGCATCGGCCGCGGTGGCTTCCCCTCCGCGCCACCGCGGCCGATCCCCCCCGTCAGGATGGAAGTCTTCAGTCCTTCGCCGGCGGGGCGGGGCTGTGGTGGTCGCCCTGCGTGGTGACGGTGCCGTCGGCGGGAGGTGTGGGGCTGTGGTGGTCGCCGAGCGTCGTGATGGCGCCGTCGGCCGGCGGGGCGGGGCTGTGGTGGTCGCCCTGCGTGGTGATGGCGTCCTTCTTCTTCGCTGCGTCGCTCATTGCTGTCAACTCCTGAGATGTCGGCGGCGGGCAACTATATAGAACGCCCCTGTCCGGCGACTCCCCCGAGGACCGCCGGACAGGGGGCGGGTGGAACGCTCACCCGAGAGGTAAGGCTCCCGGCGACCCGTCTGCCCCCCGACGCGACGGATCGACTGCTTTCAGCATGCATGGTGGGCATAAACAATCGATGAACGCCGCCGATGCATCGGCTCGGGTCGGGGGGTGGGATGGCTCAGGCCGGCGAGTGGGATGGCTCAGGTCGGCGGGTGGGGCCGACGGGTGGGATGGCTCGGGCCGGTGGGCGGGCCGGCTTGGGCCGACGAGCAGGGTGGCTCGGGCCATGGGCGTGGGCGGCTCGGGCCCCGGGAGTGGGGTGGCTCGGGCCCCGGGGAGCTGGGTGGTTTCCGGCGTGGAGGGGCTTGGGTCAGGCTGCTGTGAGGGGGGTGAGCAGGCCGCGTACCGTGTCCGCTTCTGCTGCTCCGCACTGTTCGTACAGCGAGAGAGACTCCAGCCAGCATGCCCGGGCGCGGTCCGTCTGCCCGAGTCGGTCCAGTGCCTTGCCCAGGGTCGTCAGGACGTGGGCCCGTGTCCTGTCGCCGCCGATGCAGCCGATGGCCAGGGCCTGTTCCGCGTGCTGGGCTGCCTGGGTCGAACGCGCGGCTTCCAGGTGGGCCTGAGCGATGCGGAAGTGGGCCGTGCCCTCCCAGAGCCGCTGCCGGTTCGTCTCGAACTTGTGCAGGGCTTCGAAGAGTTGCCCCAGCGCCTCCGAGTGGCGGCCGGCCTGGGTCAGCGCGATGCCGAGGGCGTACTGGGCGTTGGCGAGGCGCAGAGTGTGCCCGATGCGGTCGTAGATATCGATGCCCTGCTGGGCGAGCTCTATGGCGCGTGAGGTGTGCCCCATGAAGAGGTGCATGCGGGAGAGGTTGCACAGGGCGCTGGCTTCGTTGGGACGGCTCTCGTCCGCCCGGGCGCCGTCGATCGCCCGCAGCAGGTGCTCTTCCGCGTCCGCGTAGCGCCCTTGGTTCAGGGCGATGATGCCGCGGTCGTTCGAGGCCCAGTAGACCGGCGTGCGGTCTCCGGCCGCCGATGCGAGCAGCGCGGCCAGGCGGGCCTCTTCGTCCGCGTCGTCGTAGCGGCCTGAGACGAGGTGGACGTTGGTGATCGTCGTCCGTGCCCGGCCTTCCGTACGGGCGTCGCCGGAGGCCTGGGCCGCGTCCCGTGCGGACAGGGCGACGGTCTCGTACTGCTTGGAGTTGGCGCCGGATTCCGCGAGGTCCTGTGAGGCCCACAGGAGGTCGACCGCCCGCTGGAGGCTGGCGCCCTTCGCGGCTTGTTGTGCGCAGGCCAGCAGGCAGTTCGCCTCGGTGTAGAGCCAGCCCAGAGCCTTGTGCCGGTCGTCGAACGACAGGCCCGCGTACTTGGTCGGGGCGAGGTGATCCACGAGTCGGTCGCCCGGGCGTTCCAGGGCGTAGACCCCTGCCGCCGTCGCCAAGTAGAAGTCCAAGAGGCGGGACATCGCTGTTTCTCGGTCTGTTGGCGGGAGTTCGCGTTCTGCGCAGGCACGCGCGTAGAGCCGGACGAGGTCGTGGTAGCGGTAGCGGCCCGGGGCCGCTGATTCGACCAGGGAGGTGTCGACCAGGGATTCCAGGAGGTCTTCTGTTTCCTCCGTGGGGCGGTCGAGGATCGCGGCGGCCGCGGCGAGGGAGAGGTCGGGGCCGTCGGCGAGGCCCAGGAGGCGGAACGCGCGTGCCTGGGCGGGTTCCAGTTGGCCGTAGCCCAGTTCGAAGGTGGCTTTGACCGCGAGGTCGCCCGCCTGGAGTTCGTCCAGGCGGCGCCGCTCGTCGGCGAGCTTCGCGGCGAGCGTGGAGACGGTCCAGGTACGGCGGGCCGCGAGGCGCGAGGCGGCGATGCGGATCGCCAGGGGGAGGAAGCCGCAGGCCGCGACCACGTCGAGGGCGGCTTCGCGTTCGGACGTCACCCTCTCTTCGCCGACGATCCGGGTGAAGAGGAGGAGGGCTTCCTCGGGGGACATGACGTCCAGGTCCACCAGGTGTGCCCCGGCCAGGTCGACCATCCGGATGCGGCTGGTGACGAGGGCGGCGCAGCCTTCCATGCCCGGCAGCAGCGGGCGTACTTGGGCGGCGTCGCGCGCGTTGTCCAGGACCACTAGGACCCGGCGGCCGTCGAGCACGGACCGGTAGAGCGCGGCGCGTTCCTCCAGGGAGTCCGGGATGGCGGAGTCGGCGGTGCCGAGGGCCCGCAGGAACGCGCCGAGCACGGTTTCGGGTTCGGCGGCGCGGGCGCCGGCGCCTTGGAGGTCCACGTACAGCTGGCCGTCGGGGAAGGATGCGCGTGCCACGTGGGCGACGTGGACGGCGAGGGTCGTCTTGCCGACGCCGCCGATGCCCGCGAGGGCGGAGACCGCCATGACGCGGCCTTCGGCGGCGGAGAGGATCTCGCTCAGTTCGGTGACGAAGGAGGCGCGGCCGGTGAAGTCGGGCACGGTGGCGGGGAGCTGTGCGGGGCGCACGACGGCGGCGGCGGGTTCGGGGGCGGCCGCGGAGGGTTCGGCGAGTGCCGGGTCGGCGCGCAGGATCCGCTGCTGGAGTTCTTTGAGGCCGGGGCGCGGGTCCACGCCGAGTTCGTCGGCCAGGAGGCGGCGGGTGTCCGCGTAGACGGCGAGGGCTTCGGCCTGCCGTCCGCTGCGGTAGAGCGCCAGCATGAGGAGTTCGCGGAGGCGTTCGCGCAGGGGGTGGGCGGCGGTGAGGGCGGTGAGTTCGGAGACGGCCTCGGCGTGGCAGCCGACTTCCAGGTCCATGTCGAGGCGGGATTCGAGGAGCTGGAGGCGCCATTCCTCCAGGCGCGTACGTTCCGTTTCGGCGTACGGCCCGGGGACGTTGGCCAGGGGTTCGCCGTCCCAGAGGCCGAGTGCTTTGTTGACCAGGGAACGGGCTTGGCAGAGGTCGGCGACGCCGCGTGCTTTCTCCGCTTCCGCCCAGAGGTCTTCGGCGAGTGCCAGGTCCAGTGCGCCGTCGGCGACCGCGATCGCGTAGCCGCCGGATTCGCTGACCAGGACTCCGGCGGGCAGGACCTTGCGCAGCCGTGAGGCGTAGGTGCGGACGGCGGCCAGTGCCTGGGAGGGCGGTTCGTCGCCCCAGAGGGCGTCGATCAGTTCGTGTGCGGTGGCGGTGCGGCCGTCGCGCAGGAGGAGCGCCGCGAGCAGCGCGCGCTGCTGCGGAGAGCCCATGGAGAGCTGTTCGGTGCCGTGCCATGCGCGTACGGGCCCGAGCACGCTGAAGTGCGGTCTCAGTTCCTCGGGGGCGTTCCCCGGGGCCGGACGTCGCTGGTCCGGTACTCGCGGTACACCGTCCATCGCTCCCCCTGCTGCCCTGACGTACCCGGCCGTCGCCGTGCCTGGTCGTGCGCCGCGGGTCTGCCCTGCCCGCGATTGTCGCTCTTTGTCTGGTTCCGTTTTTACCTGGTCCTTGTTCCCCGCCAGTTTGCCTTGTTCATGGCGGATGCGTCAGCTGTGCGAGACGGCTCTCACAGGGTCCACGCACTCGCCGTCCGGTGGGGGCCGGGCGGGTGGAGGGCGGGCGGAGGGCGGATGGGCGGCGGGGTGACGGCCGGGTGGTGGCCGGGTGGCGGTGGGGGGACGACCGGAGATCGGATGGCCGGCGGGCGGCCGACGGGCGGCAAGCGGGCGGCCGGCGGACGGCCTGAGATCGGATGCGCGGTGGCCGACGGATCCCCGACAGGGAGCTGACGGATCGTCAGATTAGCGCTACCGTCGAGCACATGGAGACTACTGAGACCTTGCCGACGTTCCCGAGGATCATCTCGGTGGACGACCACACCGTTGAGCCCGCCCACGTGTGGCGGGACCGGCTTCCGTCGAAGTACCAGGACAGCGGGCCGCGCGTCGTCCGTGCACCGCTGAAGGAAATGACCTTTATGGGCGGGAAGTTCGCTCCCGTCATGGGCGCGAAGGGGGATGACGGCCCGATCGGCGACTGGTGGGTCTACGAAGACCTGCACCGCCCCCTCACCCGCCTCGACACCGCCGTCGGGTACGACAGGGACGAGATCAAACTGGAGGTCATCACCTACGAGCAGATGCGCCCGGGCTCCTTCAGCGTGCCCGACCGCCTCGCCGACATGGACGTGAACCACGTCCAGTCCGCCCTCTGCTTCCCCACCTTCCCCCGCTTCTGCGGGCAGACGTTCACCGAGGCCAAGGACCGCGAGCTGGGCCTGCTCGGGGTGCGCGCTTACAACGACTGGATGGTGGAGGAGTGGTGCGGCCCGGACGCGCGGGGCCGGCTCATCCCGCTCACCCTCATTCCGCTCTGGGACGCCGAGCTCGCCGCCGCCGAGGTCCGCCGCAACGCCGCCCGCGGCGTGCGGGCCGTCGCCTTCTCCGAGATACCGCCCCACCTGGGCCTGCCCTCCATCCACACGGACGAGTGGGACCCCTTCCTGCGGGCCTGCGACGAGACCGGCACCGTCATCGCCATGCACATCGGGTCGAGCAGCAAGATGCCGAGCACGTCCGCGGACGCGCCGCCCGCCGTGGGGTCCACGATCACGTTCGCCAACTGCTGCTTCTCGATGGTCGACTGGCTGATGAGCGGCAAGTTCGAGCGCTTTCCGAACCTGCGGATCATGTACGCCGAGGGGCAGATCGGGTGGATCCCGTACATCCTGGAGCGCGCGGACGTGGTCTGGGAGGAGAACCGCGGCTGGGGCGGGGTCGCCGACAAGGTGCACCGGCCGCCGTCCGAGCTCTTCACCGAGCACGTCTACGGCTGCTTCTTCGACGACGCCTTCGGGCTGAAGAACCTCGACGCGATCGGTGTGGGGAACGTCTTGTACGAGACCGACTACCCGCACTCCGACTCGACGTGGCCGAAGTCCCGGGAGGTCGGCGAGTCCCAGATGGGGCACCTGGCGCCGGACGTCGTGGACCGCATCGTGCGGGGCAACGCGATCGACCTGCTGGGGCTCACGGACGACGGGCTGTGGGCGGGGCCCGGGGCGTAGGGACGCGTACCCGCAGGCGGGGCCCGGGGCGTACGGGCGCGTACCCGGGGCTCGCGGCGCCACACGTGCACCGCCACGCGGCGAAAGGGGCCGCAGCGGCGCACGTGCCCCGCCGGGTGGCGGAGAGGGTCCGCGTGCGCCCCGCGCCCAGTCCTTCCCCTCCCACCCCTTGCCTGACGGACCGTCAGCTACGACGATGAGTTCCGTCGCCGTATATGACAGACCGTCAGATCAAGGTGAGGGGTCGGGTTCCCATGGCTGCCAACGCGCTGGCGCACATTTTCCCGCAGGGGCGACTGGTCTACGGGATGCAGCTCCCGATCCAGTCGCAGAGCGTCATGTACGCCGAGGCGTGGGAGGCGGACGCCGGCGTCGGCGATCTCGCCGAGATCGCCCGCGCCGCCGACCGCGGCGGCTTCGCGTACATCGCGAGCTGTGACCACGTGGCCATTCCGCGGCGGCTCGCCGACGCCATGAGCACCGTCTGGTACGACCCGGTGGCCACGCTCTCCTTCCTCGCCGGGATCACCGAGAACGTACGGCTGATGAGCCACGTCGCCGTCGTCGGGCTGCGGCATCCGCTCGTCGGCGCCAAGCAGTACGCCACCGTGGACCGGCTCAGCGGCGGGCGGCTGATCCTCGGGGTGGGGGCCGGTCACGTGCGGGAGGAGTTCGACGCCGTCGGCGCGGACTTCGCGGGCCGCGGGCCCGTCCTCGACGAGAGCATCGACGCGCTGAGGGCCGCGCTGGGGCCCGAGGAGTACCCCGAACACCACGGCGAGCGCTTCGACTTCAGCGATCTGGGCCAGCAGCCGCGCCCCGCGCAGGAGCGCGTGCCCATCTGGGTGGGCGGCTCGTCGCCCGCCGCCGTCCGCCGGGCCGCCGTGCGCGGTGACGGCTGGCTGCCGCAGGGCGATCCGCGCGACGAGCTGCCCGCGCAGATCGCCCGGCTCAAGCGGCTGCGCGAGGAGGCGGGGGTCGCGGAGCCCATCGTCGTGGGCGCGATCGCCGAGCCCCTGTACGTGGGGGAGCCCGGCTGGTCCGTGGGCCGGCGCACCCTGAGCGGGAAGCCGGACGTCCTCGCGGAGTCGCTGCGCGCGTACGGGGCCATGGGGGTGCAGCAGATCCAGGTGCGGTTCCGCAGCCGTGGCCGCACCGAACTCACCGACCAGATGGCTGCCTTCGCCGCCGAGGTCGCCCCGCATCTCAACTGAGAAACCGGGCACGGAACCTCCGTTCACCGGAACCTCCGTGCCCGGAACCTCCGTGCCCGGAACCTCCGTGCCCGGAACCTCCCTGAGCGGAACCTCCGTGCCCGGCCGACCCCCACCCCGGGTGCCCGCCGCGCCCCGGGCACCCCTGACGCCATCACTGGCCAATCACTCGCCATCACTCGCCAATCACTCGCCATCACTCGCCATCATTCAAGGAGACTCGTATGGGCAAGCTGGACGGACGCGTCGTCATCGTCACCGGTGCGGCGCGCGGGCAGGGTGAGCAGGAGGCGCGGCTCTTCGCCGCCGAGGGGGCGCGGGTCGTCGTCGGTGACGTGCTCGACGAGCAGGGTGAGGCCCTCGCCAAGGAGCTCGGCGCGGACGTCGCCAAGTACGTGCACCTCGACGTCAGCCAGGAGGCCGACTGGATCGCGGCGGTCGGCGCGGCCAAGGATGCCTTCGGGAAGATCGACGGTCTGGTCAACAACGCCGGGATCCTGCGCTTCAACGAACTGGTCAACACTCCGCTGGAGGAGTTCCAGCAGATTGTCCAGGTCAACCAGGTCGGCTGTTTCCTCGGCATCCGCAACGTGGCGCCCGAGATCGCGGCCGCCGGCGGCGGGACCATCGTGAACACGGCCTCGTACACGGCGCTGACGGGGCTGGCGTACGTCGGCGCGTACGCCGCGAGCAAGCACGCGATCCTCGGCCTCACCCGGGTCGCCGCGCTGGAGCTTGCGGCCAAGAACATCCGCGTCAACGCCGTCTGCCCGGGGGCGGTGGACACCCCGATGACCAACCCGGCGCAGCTCGACCCGGCCGCCGGTCCCGCGGACTCCGGGGCCGTCGACGAGTTCTACAAGAAGCTCGTGCCGCTCGGCCGGATCGGCAGGCCCGAGGAGGTGGCCGCGCTCGCGCTCTTCCTGACCGGGGGCGACTCGGCGTACATCACCGGGCAGCCGTTCGTCATCGACGGGGGATGGCTCGCGGGGGTCAGCATCGGCTGACGGGCCCGAGGGCGGGTCCACGGGCGGGTCCAATGACAGGCCTGACGGTTCGTCAGTAAGCGTGGCCCCGGGTATTGACGGTCCCCGCGGCCGGTGGAACAGTCGACGCATCACAATCTGACGGTTCGTCAGATACTCACGAGGATGGTGAACCTCCTTGGAATTCGGTCTCTTTGTACAGGGATACGTGCCCGCCAAGCGGGCCAAGGTCGACCCCGAAGCAGAGCACAAGGCGCTCATCGAGGAGACCGAGTACGTCATCCAGGCGGACAAGTCCGGCTTCAAGTACGCCTGGGCCTCCGAACACCACTTCCTGGAGGAGTACTCGCACCTCTCCGCCAACGACGTCTTCCTCGGCTATCTCGCCCACGCGACCGACCGCATCCACCTCGGCTCCGGGATCTTCAACCCGCTCGCCCCGGTGAACCACCCGGTCAAGGTCGCCGAGAAGGTCGCCATGCTCGACCATCTCTCCGAAGGCCGCTTCGAGTTCGGGTCGGGCCGCGGCGCCGGGTCACACGAGATACTCGGCTTCATGCCGGGCATCACCGACATGAACCACACCAAGGAACTCTGGGAAGAGACCATCGCCGAGTTCCCCAAGATGTGGCTCCAGGACGAGTACGTCGGCTTCCAGGGCAAGCACTGGTCGCTGCCGCCCCGCAAGATCCTGCCCAAGCCGTACGGGAAGTCGCACCCGGCCATGTGGTACGCCGCCGGGTCCCCGCCCTCGTACGCGATGGCCGGGAAGAAGGGGCTCGGGGTCCTGGGCTTCAGCGTGCAGAAGGTCTCCGACATGGAGTGGGTCCTCGACTCGTACAAGACGGCCGTCAAACAGGCCGAACCCGTCGGTGACTTCGTCAACGACAACGTCATGGTCACCTCGACGGCCATCTGCGCCGAGACCCACAAGAAGGCCGTCGAGATCGCGGTCAGCGGCGGGCTGAACTACCTCCAGTCCCTGCTCTTCCGCTACCACGACACCTTCCCGCGCCCCGAGGGCATCCCCGAGTGGCCCGAGCTGCTCCCCGAGTACAGCGAGGAGATCATCGAGCTGCTCATCGCCGAGGAGCTGATGATCTGCGGCGACCCGGACGAGGTGCTCACCCAGTGCAAGCGGTGGGAGCAGGCCGGTGCCGACCAGCTCAGCTTCGGGCTTCCGATCGGGATCTCGCCCGAGGACACGAAGAACACGATCAAGCTGATCGGTGAGCACGTGATCCCGAAGATCGACACGGATCCCGTGCACCGGACCTCCCGCATGCGGGGTGCCTCCGGCGGTTGAGCCGCCGGCCCTGACCGCCCCGGCTTCCCCTTCCCGGACGGGAGCCGGGGCCCCCGCACGCCCTTCGGGCGTGTCCGCTCCCTCTCACCCACCCGTTCTCCGAAGGGGGACCTTCCCCGCCATGCTTGATCACCTCATCAAGGGCGCGACCGTAGTAGACGGGACCGGCGCCCCCGCGTACACCGCCGACGTCGGCATCCGCGACGGCCGCATCGCCGTCATCGCCGAGCCGGGGACCGTCGCCGAGGAGAGCCGGACCAGCGAGGACGCCCGCGGGCGCATCCTCGCGCCCGGATTCGTCGACCCGCACACGCACTACGACGCCCAGCTCTTCTGGGACCCCTACGCGACCCCCTCCCTGAACCACGGTGTCACCACCGTCGCCGGGGGCAACTGCGGCTTCACCCTCGCGCCCCTGAACCCCGCGCGCCCCGAGGACGCCGACTACACGCGGCGCATGATGTCCAAGGTCGAGGGCATGTCGCTGGTGGCCCTCGAAGAAGGCGCGCCCTGGACGTGGAGCTCCTTCGGCGAGTACCTCGACGCCCTGGAGGGCCGGGTCGCCGTCAACGCCGGTTTCATGGTGGGACACTGCGCGCTGCGCCGGTACGTCATGGGCGCGGACGCGGTCGGCGGGCAGCCCACCCCCGAGCAGCTGGACGAGATGCTGCGGCTCTTCCACGACGCCATGGACGCCGGAGCCTGGGGCCTGTCCACCACCCAGTCCTCCACGCACTCCGACGGCGACGGACGGCCCGTGGCCTCCCGGCACGCGAAGCCCGGCGAACTGCTCGCGCTCAGCCGGGCCGTCGGCGAACACGAGGGCACCCAGCTCGAAGCGATCGTCGCGGGCTGCCTCGACCAGTTCAGCGACGACGAGATCGACCTGTTCGTCGAGATGAGCGCCGCCGCGGGCCGGCCCCTCAACTGGAACGTCCTCACCATCGACGCCGCCGTCCCCGAACGCGTCCCGCGCCAGCTGATCCCCAGCGAGCGCGCCCGCGAGGCAGGCGGCCGGATCGTCGCCCTCACCATGCCGATCCTCACCCCCATGAACATGTCGCTCGGCACGTTCTGCGCCCTGAACCTCATCCCCGGCTGGGGCGACGTCCTCGGCCTGCCCGTCCCCGAGCGCATCGCCAAGCTGCGCGACCCGGACGTCAGGGGCGAGATGCTGCGCCGCGCCGACAGCAAGGAAGCCGGCGTCTTCCGGCGGCTCGCGCACTTCGACCGGTACGTCATCGGGGACACCTACTCCAAGGAGAACGAGGGCCTCACCGGCCGCGTCGTCGCCGACATCGCCGCCGAGCGCGGCCAGGAGGCCTTCCAGTGCCTCGTCGAGATCTGCGCCAACGACGACCTGCGTACGGTCCTGTGGCCCATGCCCTCCGACAACGACCCCGACTCGTGGGCCCTGCGCCAGGAGACCTGGCAGCACGAGGACGTCCTGCTGGGCGGCTCCGACGCGGGCGCGCACCTGGACCGCATGTGCGGCGCCCCGTACACGACCCGGTTCATCGGTGACTGTCTGCGCGGGCGCAAGCTCGTCGGTCTCGAAGCGGCGGTCAAGATGCTCACCGACGACCCCGCCCAGCTCTTCGGGCTGCGCGAGCGGGGCCGGATCGAGGAGGGCTTCCACGCCGACCTCGTCCTCTTCGACCCCGAGCGCATCGACGCGGGCAAGGCCACGCTCGTGCACGACCTGCCCGGCGACAGCCCGCGCCTGGACTCCAAGGCCCTCGGCGTCAACGCCGTCTGGGTCAACGGCGTCGAGGCGATCCGCGAGGACCGGGTGACCGGCGCGACGCCCGGCACGGTGCTGCGCTCGGGCCGGGACACCAGGACGGTGAGCACCAAGTGAGCGCCGGGCCGACGCAGGGCGCCGAACCGACGCAAGGCACCGAACCGACACAAGGCCGGCGGCTGTTCATCGGCGGCGAGTGGACCGAGCCCGACGGCGGGCACTACGAGGTGATCAACCCGGCGACGGAAGAGGTCGTGGGCCTGGCGCCCGAGGCGACCCGCGCGCAGGTGCACGAAGCCGCCCGCGCCGCCCGCGATGCCTTCGCCACCTGGTCGCGCACCACCCCCGAGGAGCGGGCCGCCGTCCTGGACCGCGCCGCAGCGATCATGCAGCGTGACCTCGCCGCGTACGCGGACCTCGCCCAGGCCGAGAGCGGCGCGACGACCGGCACGGCACGGGGCATGCAGGTGGCGGTGGCGGTGGCCCGCTTCAAGCGGTACGCGAAGGGCGCCCTGGAACCGGTCGAGGAGGGCCTGCCCCCGCAGATCAACGAGGCGGGGCCGATGGGCAAGGCGGGCGTCGTGGGGGCGCTCACCGTGCGCCAGCCGGTGGGTGTCGTCACCTGCATCACCTCGTACAACAACCCGTGGGCCAACCCGGCGGGCAAGGTGGCGCCCGCCCTGGCCATGGGCAACACCGTGGTCGTGAAGCCCGCCCCGCAGGACCCGCTGTCGGTGTACCGGATGGCGGCGGCCCTTCAGGAGGCCGGGGCGCCCCCGGGCGTGGTGAACGTGGTGAGCGGCGCGCGCCCCGGTGTGGGCGAGGCGGCCGTCGACGCACCGGACGTCGACATGGTCAGCTTCACCGGCTCGACGGCGGTGGGGCAGCGGATCGCCGAGGTGTGCGGCCGGGACATGAAACGCCAGCTGATGGAGCTGGGCGGCAAGGGCGCGGCGCTCGTCTTCGAGGACGCGGACCTGGACTCGGCGGTCGCGGGCATCGGGACGACGTTCTCCTTCTACAGCGGCCAGATCTGCACGGCCCCGACGCGGGTGATCGCCCACCGGTCCGTCTGCGACGCCCTGATCGAGAAGCTGACGGGCTACATCGCCTTCATGAAGGTCGGCGACCCCCGGGAGAAGGGGACGATCGTCGGCCCGGTGATCTCGGCGGCCCACCGCGACCGCATCGAGTCGTACGTGGAGCTGGGCCGCAAGGAGGGTGCGCGGCTGGTGGCGGGCGGCGAGCGCCCGGCGGGACCGGGCCTTGAGCGCGGCTTCTACGTCGCGCCGACGCTGCTCGCGGACTGCACGAACGACATGCGGGTGGTCCGGGAGGAGATCTTCGGGCCGGTCGTGGTGGTGGTCCCCTTCGACGACGAGGAGGAGGGCATCGCCCTGGCCAACGACAGCGACTACGGCCTCCTGGACTACGTCTGGTCCGGTGACGTGGCGCGCGCCTTCCGGGTCGCGCGGCGGCTGCGGGCGGGCGGGGTCGGCGTCAACACGATCGCCCGGAACATGGAGGCGCCGTTCGGCGGGTTCAAGAAGAGCGGGGTGGGCCGGGACGTGGGGTCGTACGCGCTGCACGCGTACAGCGAGCTCCAGTCGATCGTGTGGCCCGGCTGAGAGGCGGGGAGAAGTCCGGTATGTGAAATGCGGGGAGAGGCACGGGAAAATTTAGAAACGGGTCAAAACGGACAGTGCTGCGGTTCCCGCATACCGGACAGTCTGGCTTTTGCCTGGCAATGAATAAGGGTTTCCGGAGACAGCTCGGCCAATCAATGGCGACTGCCCCATTTTCTCCGTCGATTACAAGCCGAGAGATGCGGATGCTGTCCCTCCGCATGTGGAAACCGCAGGACTTAACGTCCTGTTCATGACCCAGCTGGACGTACGGCCCCAGGCCGGAGACACGGTAAGCGGCGCCCCCGACGGGGGCGTACGCGCCAAAGGCCTCGGCGGGAACTCCGTCGGCCTCATGGGTAGCGCCGTCATCGGTATCTCCACCGTCGCTCCCGTCTACTGCCTGACGTCGACCCTCGGCTCCACGGCCGGCGAGGTCGGCCTGGCCATGCCCGCGGTCTTCCTCGCGGGCTTCCTGCCGATGCTCCTGGTGGCCTTCGCCTACCGCGAGCTCAACAAGGCCATGCCGGACTGCGGCACGTCCTTCACCTGGACCGTCAAGGCCTTCGGCCCGCGGATCGGGTGGATGTGCGGCTGGGGCCTGGTCATCGCCACGATCATCGTCCTGTCCAACCTGGCGGGCGTGGCGACCTCGTACTTCTGGCTCCTGGCCGGCGAGATCACGGGCAGCGACTCGGTGGCGGCCCTCGACGACAACAAGGCCGTGCACATCCTGACGTGCCTGACCCTGATCGCCGCGGCGACGGCGATCAGCTATCGGGGGATGACGGCCACGAAGGGGGTGCAGTACGCGCTGGTGGGGCTTCAGCTGGTCGTGCTGGCGGTCTTCGTGGTGATGGCCTTCCAGAAGGCGGGCAGCGCCCAGTTCCCCCTCTCGCAGGACTTCTCCTGGTCGTGGCTGAACCCGTTCGCGGTGAAGTCGTTCTCCTCCTTCACCGCGGGTCTCTCGCTCGCGATCTTCATCTACTGGGGCTGGGACGCCTGCCTGGCCGCCAACGAGGAGACGACCGGCAGCGACAAGACCCCCGGCCGCGCCGCGCTCATCGCGATGGTGGTCCTCGTCGGCTCCTACCTCGCGACGGCCGTGGCCGCGCAGATGGTGGTGGGTGCGGGCACCAAGGGCCTCGGCCTCGCCAACCCCGACACCTCCGACAACGTCTTCGCCGTCCTCGCGGGTCCCGTGATGGGCCCGACCCTCGGCATCCTGCTCTTCGTCGCGGTTCTCGCCTCGGCGGCCGCGAGCCTCCAGACGACGTTCATCCCGGTGGCCCGCACGGTCCTCGCGATGTCCTCCTACGAGGCGCTTCCGCCGTCGTTCGCCCGCGTCCACCCGCGCTTCAAGACGCCGGGCCGCGCGACGGTCACGGCGGGCGTCGCGACCGCCGTCTTCTACACGGTCATGACGCTGGTCTCCGAGCACGTCCTGGTCGACACGATCTACGCGCTCGGCCTCATGATCTGCTTCTACTACGCGCTGACGGCCTTCGCCTGCACCTGGTACTTCCGCCGTGAGCTCTTCAACTCCGCGAGGGACTTCGTCTTCAAGGCCCTGCTCCCGGTCCTCGGAGGCATCCTCCTGACCGGCGTCTTCGCCAAGACCCTCATCGACATGTGGAACCCCGCCTACGGCAGCGGCTCCTCCGTCTTCGGTGTGGGCTCGGTCTTCGTGATCGGCGTGGGCCTGCTGCTGCTCGGCGTGGTGATCATGCTGGTGATGGGCCGCAAGAGCCCCGCGTTCTTCCGCGGCGAGATCCTGAAGAGGGACACCCCGGCCCTGGTGGTCGCGGACTGACCCGTCGCGCGGTCGAGATCAGGGCCGAGGGCGCGGCTCGGGTGCGCCCCGGACGTATCCGTATCCGTCGCCGCGCTGAAGCAGCCGGATGTGTCGGTGGTGGATGCCGTCGACCAGCTTGGCTTCGGTCCGGATGTTCATGTATCCATCGCTTCGGACGGCGAGTCTTCCTGTGTGGTGCCCGGCCTTCTTTCCCTTGGGGACACGGGCGGCGACGAGATCGCCGGTGCTGAACCCGAAGTGGCTCTTGGTGCGTGGGCGATGGAGCCGGGGAAAGCCGTATGCGTCCGTCAGTGTGCGCTGGTAAGTGCCACGGCCGTGACAGCTGACGACGAGCGGACGGACGGGGTGACGGACGATGTGGGTGGCGTCGTCCAGCTCACCCACACAGAGCGCGTCCAGGGTGTGGCTCTTCGGCAGACCTGCCCGGCTTCGGTTGAACTTGGTGCGGCCCCCGGACCAGCCGGTGACCGGAGGACCCAGCGCGGCGAGCCGCCCCCGCAGGAGCCATCGGGTGGCGTTCATGGCGGCGGCGTCCGTCAGAGGAGTGCGCGCCTGGCGTGCGATTGCGGCGGCGCGCTCCGGTCGATCCGCGAGGAAGTCGGCCACCGGGGTGGTGTTCTTGCGCCGGTTGCAAGGGCGGCAGGAAAGGGTGAGGTTGCTGATGCGGTCCGTCCCGCCTCGGGCGACGGCGCGGATGTGCTCGACCTCCAGGGGCACGCCGGTCGCGCCGCAGTATGCGCAGGAGCGCTGCCATTTCTCCAGGAGATACGCGCGGACCTCGTGTCCTGCCAGGGTCCCTCGTTGGTAGTCGGCTCCCTCCAGCGGTCCGTCCGCACTGAGGGCATGGACATCGAAGGCGGACTGCTCGACGTGGATCTCGGTGACCGGCGCGAGCCGCATCAGCCGGTTCGCCTGGGCCACGGTGGTGTCGATGCGATGGCCGAGCGAGGGTGGTAGCCAGCCAGGAGCCCGGCCTCGATGGCGAAATCGGGGCTTACGGTGGCGCAGGTTCGCTGTCCGCCGCCGATGCCGCAGGGTCGCACGCCTCTGCATCTTGGCCCTGATCTGTGCGCCGCGGTGCCGCAGTTCGACGGAGACCAGTCCGCGCCGCACTGAAGCGGAAGGACTCCCGGTCCCGACATCCTGCTTGTCGTCCGTCAGCGTGATTCCCGTGGCCTTGCTGCCGGGATCGATCCGGAGTTGTACCCCTTCCACCTCGCTCTTCGCCAGCTCGCGGTCGACCAGACGGATGGTGAAGGGGATGAGGCGAGCGACACGAGCGCGCCCGCGCCCCAGCAACTGCCGAGCTCTCGCCGGATGACACGGCATGAGTGGTCTGCCGTGCCGGTCGAGCACAAAGACGCGCTGCTCGCCCACACCGATGGTGACCCCCGCGTGAGCGGAGGCGGTGAGGACCTCACGGTCCTCGAACACTCCCTGACCGGATGTCCCGGTTGCAGGGTGACGCCTCCGGTGGCGGGTGCCGCCACCGGAGATCTCCCCTCGCCGTTGGACCGCACCAGTGCCTCGTGAGGACACGAGGAGTCCATGGCCCGTTTCGGCCTCTCCCGAAGGGGTGTCTGCTGCCACGGATTCCAGAGCCTGCTGCTGAGGAAGCACAGCGGGGTGGGTCTGCTCACTCGTACGGAACGGAGTCGTCAAGGGCACCTCCCTGGATGACGACTGGGCTGGCCACCCTCAAGGCGTGAACTGCTTGCCTGAAGCCTTCGGCGAGAGCCGGGGAGTGGGTGGCGTTCTGGGGCTGGGATGTGCCACTGACATTCCCAGACCGGGCGCGTGAACGAGTAAGGAAAGGCTTTATTGCCAATTTTTATTCGTATTCAACGCTTATGTAGCGAAATTTCTCAGTCCGCGAGCAGTCTGCGCAGCGACGTCTTCAGGTGGGTGATGAAGGCGTCGCGGTGGTGTTCGGGGGCGAGGGCCAGGGACAGGTAGGGGTTGAGGTCTTCCAGTTCGACCAGGAGCAGGTCTCCTGAGCGGGTGCGGCAGGCGTCGACGCGCTGGATGCCGTGGTCGATCGTGTTCCAGTCGATGAAGTGCTGGGCGAAGGTCAGGTCGGCGGGGGTCGGGGCGTAGGGCTCCAGGACCCAGCGGTGGTCGGGGTGAGGGGCGTGCAGGGCGTACTGGAAGGTGTCGTCGACGAAGTAGAACGACACCTCGTACGTGAAGTCGATGCGGGGCTGGATCAGGACCGTGCCGTCCGGTGTGGCGTGGTCCGCCAGTGCGGCGCGGGGCAGGAAGCGCAGGCCTATCGAGTCCGCGCCCTGCTTCGGCTTGACCACGTACTCGGGGGCGTCCGGGAGCTTCGCGAGGTCCGCCGGGCTGTCGACGGTCGGGATCACTGGGTGGCCCGCTGCCGTCAGGTCGACGAGGTACTGCTTGCCCGCCATGTCCGCGCTGCCGGTGAGCTGGTTGTGGACGCGGGTGCCCGAGGCCAGCGCGCGGGCGCGGAAGGCGTCGAACTCCGCCTGGTGGTGCAGGACCGGGCCGCTGTTGCGGATCAGGACGGCGTCGAAGGCGTCCATCAGCGCGGCCGCGTCCAGCGGGTGGCACAGCGCCGTGGCGAAGTCCTCGCGGAGGCGGGAGGCGAGCGCGATGTCCTCGTCGCCGTAGCGGCGGCCCCTGGCCTCGTAGGCGAGGTCGGTGACGAGCAGGAGGCGGGGCGTGGCGGACGACGGCATGGGGCGGCTCTCCCGGGGGTGCTGGTGGTCGCCCGAGCCTAGGTCCTGTCCGGCGCGGGGGCCCGCAGCAGGGTGAGCTGGTGGGTGACGGCCTCGGTGAGGCGTTGCTCGTCGTCCGTGGCGAGGAGGTCGAGCAGGGCGCCCCGCAGCACGGCCAGGGCCAGGGTGCGGCGGGTGGCGCCGTCCGCGCTGTCGCGTTCGGCCGGCGGCTGGAAGCCGGCCAGGACGCCGAGCCAGTCCTCCACCGTCGTCCGGGCGAACCCGGCCCAGGGTCCTTCGGGCTGGACGAGGGAGCGTGTGTACGCCTCGGCCCACAGGCGCAGCAGCGGTCGGTGTTCCCGCGCGGCGAGCCACGTCCAGACGTGTGCGACGGCCGGCGCGAGTCCGGTGGGGTGCTCGGGCTGCCGGGCCCGGTCCAGGAGCGCCAGCTCGTCGGCGCGGGCGCGCGCGAGGAGCGCCCGCAGCAGGCCGTCCTTGCTCTCGAAGAGGAAGAGCAGGACGCGCGGGCTGGAGCCGATGGCCTCGGCGAGCGGGCGCAGGGACAGGTCGGCCAGGCCGTGGGCGAGTGCGTACCGGTACGCGGCTTCCAGCAGCTCGTGCTGCCGGGCGGAGGGGGTTGGCGCTTCCTGGGGCATGCGGCTAGCCTAACTGAAACGACTGTTTCAGTGGCGTCGGCGGAGCGACGTGGGAACAGCGATGTGGACGGAACGATCACGGGGGCCAGGAGAGCAGCTCATGCCGCAGCAAGACCAGAAGCGACCCCGGACGCGACCGCAGGCGCAATCGCAGGCGCGACCGCAGGCGCAACCCCAGAAGCGCCCCCAGGAACAAGTCGTCGTACGCCGCGCCGACCGACCCGGTGACCTGGGCTGGGTCGTGATGGCCCACGGCGAGGAGTACGACCGGCAGTTCGGCTGGAACGCCGACTTCGAGGCGCTGGTCGCCACGATCGTCGCCGACTACGGAACCCGGCACGACCCGGCCCGCGAGAGGGGCTGGATCGCCGAGGTCGACGGCCGGCGCGTGGGGTGCGTCTTCCTCGTCGCGGGCGACCGGCCGACGGTGGCCAAGCTGCGGATCCTGCTCGTCACCCCGGAAGGCCGGGGCCTTCGCCTCGGGACGCGCCTGGTCGAGGAGTGCCTCGCCTTCGCCCGGGAGGCGGGCTACGAGCACGTGACGCTGTGGACCAACGACGTGCTGACGGCGGCCCGCAGGATCTATCGGGGCTTCGGCTTCGCACTCGTCGACGAGGAGCCCCACCACAGCTACGGCCACGATCTGGTCGGCCAGAACTGGACGCTCGACCTGCGCGCCTGAACCGGCGCCCGCCCCCCCACCACGAGAGGAGGGGAACGGGCGCCCGGTGGAGCGTCAGCTGCGGCCCAGGAAGATGGGGTTCGTGAAGGCCGTCAGCGGGCCCGGCAGCCCCGGCACCGTCGGCGCGTGGCGGACCTCGGCCCGTACGTAGGCCGCGTACGAGGGCGTGGTGCGCCACTCGGCCGTGCCGGTCCCGGAGGCCGGGATCGCGGGGCCGGTGAACAGGACGCCCTGGTCGGTCACGAAGCGGATCGTGGAGCCGGGGGCGCCCTTGACGTCGAGGCGGACCGTCACCGGTGCGTCCTGCTCGACGTAGAGGCGCTCGCCGATGCCCGCCTGCTTGCCCCGGCCGCCGGTGGCGGTGAACGTGAGCGCGACGTCCTTGGACTCGGCGACGTAGCTGTGGCCCGCGCGCAGGCCCGCCTGGATGGCGTCCCGCGTCAGGTCGTCGGCGAGGACCACCGTCTGCGGGCTGCCGACGGGGTCGGGGTCGCGGTGGGCGTCGCTGTTGCCCATCGCGGGGATCCAGGGCCTGCGGCCGCGCACGGAGGCGACCAGCATGCTGTCCCAGTCGGCCAGGGCGACCTCGTCGTCCGGGGTGTACGGGCCGTTCCACGCCTCGATGACGTCGGCCTCGCCGAAGCCGAACTTCCAGTTGCAGCCGACGCAGGTGGCGTGCGGATGGGCGGGCACGACGAGGCCGCCCGCGTCGCGGACCTCCCGGGCGTACTTGCCGAAGCGGTTGTCGCGGGCGCGGTAGCGCCAGTCGATGAACGTGCCGGGGTCCGTGCCCAGGGCGACCACGTGGCCGTTGCGGGTGGTGACCTCCTCGCCCAGCATGATCAGCAGGTCGTCGCCCGCGAGGCCGGCCCAGTGGGCGTGCGCGGAGTGCGTGTTGTGCTCGGAGCTGTTGATGAAGTCGAGCCCCGCGGCGCGCGCGGCGGCGGCGATCTCGGCCAGGGTGCGCCTGCCGTCGGAGTACACGGAGTGCAGATGGCAGTCCCCGCGGTACCAGGCGCGGCCCCGCCCCTTGGCCCGCTCCGGCGGGTAGACGGGCCGGGGCGTCGTGCCGGGCGCCCCGTACTTGAGGGTGATCGTGACCTCGTAGGGCAGGCCCTGGGGTGCGACGGTGTAGGGGCCGAGCGCGATGTTCCAGGTGCCCGCCTTGACGGGGCCGGGGAGGTAGCCGGGGGTCGCGTCGTCGGCGCGGATGAAGAACTCGGTGCGCGCGCCGCCCGACCAGCCGCGGAATCCCCTGCCGCCGAGCGCGGTGCCGCGCTGGTCGAAGATGCCGATGTCGAGGGCGTTGCCGGGGGTGCCCGCCGGGACGGTGACCTTCTCGTAGGTGTACGCGACGTGGATCTCGCGCACGCCGTCGGGGACTTCGACCGGCAGGTACACGAAGTCGGGTGACCCGGTGGGCAGCGTGCCGCGCACCACCTTGGTCTCGTCGCCACTTGCGGAGTCACGCCCTGCGGCGCTCGCGAAGCTCACGCTGTTCAACGTAAGCGCGGCGGCGGCTCCCGTCACGAGCAGACCGCGCCGGTTCAGGGGTGTGGTGGCGGGTCTGGTCCGGTGGTGTTCGTCCTCGCACATGTGTCGGCTCCCCAGGGTGTCGGAAGGGACTGCAGGGCAACCCTGGTATTGAGCCGTGAACTCCCCGCCAAGGGAAGGAAATTGACAGACTTACGGGCGGTGTCCGGTGCGGGGTCCGACCGCCGTCGGCCGCGCTCAGCAGCTGCCAAGCAGCCGCCAAGCAGCCGCCAAGCAGCCGCCAAGCTCCGTCAGCCGCCGTGGCGGCCCTTGCGCGCGCGCCGCACGACGATCATCACGATGAGGATGACCGCGATGACGGCGATGATCCCGATGATCAGGCCGATGCCGCCCTTGGACTTCTTCTTTTTCTTCTTGGGCTTGGCCTGGGCCTCGTCCGCCACCTTGGCGGGAGCCTTGACGGCCGCGGCCCCCGTCACCGGCGCCGTCGAGGTGACCGGGGTCAGGGTGGACGTCGCCGCGGTGCGCGCGGGGGCCGCGTACGCGCCCGCCGACGCCGCACCCCCCAGCAGCGCGCCGAGCAGCAGCAGTACGGTCGCGAGACGTCGTCGCATGAAGGCTCCCGAATTCCGCCGGTTTCCCCGGATCTGCCGGAGCCTAGGGCATGGGCCGCCCCGCGCCTAGGTGTGCGCGCCCGCGGCCCGGAGCACGGCGGCCGTCTCCTCGTGGGAGCACTGCGTCGCCCACCGCAGCGGGGAGTTGCCCGTGCCGTGGTCCTCGCGGAGGTTCGGATCGGCCCCGTGGGCGAGGAGCAGGCGTACGGCGTCGGTGTGGCCCCAGCACGCCGCCCCGCACAGGGGCGTGCCCTGGTCGCCGTGGCCGCTCTCCGCGTCGGGGTCGGCGCCCCCTTCCAGGAGCAGCCCGACGACGGCCGCGACGCCGTGGACGGAGGCGCCGTACAGCGGGGTCGTGCCGTCGGTGTCGGGGGTGCGCGCGTCGGCGCCCGCGCGCAGCAGTGCCTTCACCTCGGTGGCGCGGCCCAGCTGCGCCGCCGCGACCAGTCTCGCCGACTGCTTCTTGCGGCGTCGTCTGCTCATGGGGGGCAGGCTAGTTCGGCGGGCGCGCGAGGTCGCATGATTTTTCCCTCCCCCGTGGTGGGCGCCGCTGCTCGTCGCGGTGACGGCCGCCTCAACCGGCGGCGGACGGCGGGCGTTCGGCATGGACTCCTGCGCCGCTGACGGCTAGGAAGTGATCCCCGCTCGCGTACGACGGCCGTCGACGACCGGCCACGGGAGCGGTACGCCGAAGGAACAGGAGGCCGTTCCATGCGAGTTGCCGCCACCCTCTATCTCACCGACCGGACGATCACGCCGGTGCGCCTGGCCCGGGAGCTGGAGCAGCGGGGCTTCGCGGCGCTGTATCTCCCGGAGCACTCGCACATCCCCGTCTCGCGCACGACCCCCTACCCCGGCGGTGAGCTGCCGCCGGAGTGCGCGCGCATGCTCAACCCGTTCGTGGCCCTCGCGCAGGCCGCCGCCGTCACGCGGACGCTGGGGCTCGGCACGAACATCACGCTCGTCGGGCAGCACGACCCCATCGACCTGGCCAAGCAGATCGCGACCCTCGACCATCTCTCCGGCGGCCGGTTCACGCTCGGTGTCGGCTACGGCTGGAACAAGGAGGAGGCCGCCGACCACGGCGTCCAGTGGCGCACGCGGCGGGCGCTCGTGCGGGACCGGATGGCGGTCATGCGGGCCCTGTGGGCCGAGCAGCCGACGGCGTACGAGGGGGAGTTCGCGCGGGTCGCCGCGAGTGAAGCGCACCCCAAGCCGCTGCGGGCGCCGCGCTTTCGCCCGCAGGGCGCCCTGTACGGTCCGCGCACGCTGATCGGCGGGGCGGCGGGCCCCACGCTGTTCGCGCACGTGGCGGAGTTCGCCGACGGCTGGCTGCCCGTCGGGGGCGGCGGGCTGCGCGACTCGCTGCCCGCGCTGCGCGCCGCCTGGGCCGACGCGGGCCGTGACCCCGCCGGCCCGTATGTGGCGCTGTCCGCCGTGGAGCCGACCGAGGGCAAGCTGGCCCACTACGCGGAACTGGGCGTGGACGAGGTGGTCGTGCAGCTCCCGGCGCGCGGGGAAGCGGAGGTGCTGAAGGTCCTGGACGGGTTCCAGCGGTACGTGCATCTCACACCCGCCTCCGGTGACCGCCACTGACCTGTAGCTGTTTCTCCGGGAGGTCGCTCGTATGCTCGGACGCATGACCAACAGCGCGCCGCAGGACTCAGCACCCCAGGGGCCGACCCCAGCGCCGGCACGGCCCACCGCGAACGCCATGCGCCGCGCGCTCAAACGCGCCAGGGACGGCGTCGCGCTCGACACCGCCGAAGCCGCCGTGCTGCTGCAGGCGCGCGGTGAGGACCTGACGGACCTGTCCGCGTCCGCGGCACGGGTGCGTGACGCGGGGCTCGCGGCGGTGGGCAGGCCCGGCGTCATCACGTACTCGAAGAAGGTCTTCATCCCGCTGACGCGGCTGTGCCGCGACAAGTGCCACTACTGCACGTTCGTCACCGTGCCGGGCAAGCTGCGCCGGGCGGGGCACGGCATGTTCCTCTCGCCGGACGAGGTCCTCGACATCGCCCGGCGGGGCGCGGAAATGGGCTGCAAGGAAGCCCTCTTCACGCTCGGCGACCGGCCCGAGGACCGCTGGCCCGAGGCGCGCGCGTGGCTGGAGGCGGAGGGCTACGACGACACTCTCGCCTACGTCCGCGCGATGGCGATCCGCGTCCTGGAGGAGACCGGCCTGCTCCCGCACCTCAACCCGGGGGTCATGACCTGGACCGACCTCCAGCGGCTCAAGCCCGTCGCGCCGTCGATGGGCATGATGCTGGAGACGACGGCGACGCGGCTGTGGAGCGAGCCGGGCGGCCCGCACCACGGCTCGCCCGACAAGGAGCCCGCGGTCCGGCTGCGGGTCCTGGAGGACGCGGGCCGCTCGAACGTCCCCTTCACCACCGGCGTCCTGATCGGGATCGGCGAGTCGTACGAGGAGCGGGCGGACGCGCTGTTCCGGCTGCGCGCGACGCAGCGCTCGTACCACGGCATCCAGGAAGTCATCGTCCAGAACTTCCGCGCCAAGCCGGACACGGCGATGCGCGGGATGCCGGACGCGGAGCTGGAGGAGCTCGCCGCGTGCATCGCGGTGGCCCGGCACATCCTGGGCCCCAGCGCCCGCATCCAGGCGCCGCCGAACCTGGTGGACGCGGAGTACGCGCTGCTGATCGGCGCGGGCATCGACGACTGGGGCGGGGTGTCCCCGCTGACGCCCGACCACGTGAACCCCGAGCGGCCCTGGCCGCACATCGAGGAGCTGGCCGGGAAGACGGCCGCCGCGGGCTTCACGCTGCGCGAACGGCTCACGATCTACCCGGAGTTCATCGAGCGCGGCGAGCCCTGGCTCGACCCGCGTCTGCTGCCGCACGTGCGGGCCCTGGTCGACCCCGAGACGGGCCTGGCCAACGAGGACGCCCGGCCGGCCGGGCTGCCCTGGCAGGAGCCCGACGAGGGGTTCGTGGCTTCTTCGGGCCGCACGGACCTGCACCGCACGATCGACACGACGGGCCGCACGTCCGACCGGCGCGACGACTTCGACGAGGTGTACGGCGACTGGGAGGCGCTGCGCGAGCAGGCGGCGCCCGGCATGGTCCCCTCGCGCATCGACGGTGACGTGCGGGCCGCCCTGAAGACGGCCGCCGACGACCCGACGCGCCTGACCGACGAGCAGGCGCTCGCCCTGCTGCACGCGGACGGGCCCGCGCTCGACGCGCTCTGCGGTGTCGCGGACGACCTGCGCAAGTCCGTGGTCGGCGACGACGTCACGTACATCGTCACGCGGAACATCAACTTCACGAACGTCTGCTACACCGGCTGCCGTTTCTGCGCCTTCGCGCAGCGCCGCACGGACGCCGACGCGTACACCCTCTCCCTGGACCAGGTCGCCGACCGGGCGGCGCAGGCCTGGGAGGTCGGTGCGACCGAGGTGTGCATGCAGGGCGGCATCCACCCGGATCTGCCGGGCTCGGCGTACTTCGACATCGCGCGGGCGGTCAAGGAGCGTGTCCCGGGCATGCACGTGCACGCGTTCTCGCCGATGGAGGTCGTGAACGGCGCGACGCGCACGGGCCTTTCGATACGTGACTGGCTCAGCGCCGCGAAGGAGGCGGGCCTTGACTCGATCCCCGGCACGGCCGCCGAGATCCTCGACGACGAGGTGCGCTGGGTCCTGACCAAGGGCAAGCTGCCGACGGCCACCTGGATCGAGGTCGTGGGGACGGCCCACGAGCTGGGCATCCGCTCTTCCTCCACGATGATGTACGGGCACGTGGACCAGCCCCGGCACTGGCTCGGGCACTTCCGCACGCTCGCCGGGATGCAGCGGGACGCGCTGGCCAAGGGGGTGGAGGGGTTCACGGAGTTCGTGACGCTGCCCTTCATCCACACGAACGCGCCGGTGTATCTGGCGGGCATCGCGCGTCCGGGTCCGACGACCCGCGACAACCGCGCGGTGGTGGCGATGGCGCGGCTGCTGCTCCATCCGTACATCCCGAACATCCAGACCAGCTGGGTGAAGCTGGGCACGGAGGGGGCGGCCGAGATGCTGCGCTCGGGCGCGAACGATCTGGGCGGCACGCTGATGGAGGAGACCATCTCCCGGATGGCGGGCTCCAGTTACGGCTCGTACCGCTCGGTCAAGGATCTCGTCGCGATCGCCGAGGAGGCGGGGCGTCCGGCGAAGCCGCGCACGACGCTGTACGGAGAGGTGCCGGTGGAGCGGCAGGAGGCGGCCGCCGCGTCGGACGGCCACCTCCCGGAGCTGCTTCCCGTACTGGACTGATGCCGGACTGATGCCGGACTGACGCGGGGGAGCGGTCAGCCCTGCGGGGGCGGGGTCAGGAGAGCTCGCCTCCGAAGCGGGCGCCCGCCTCCGGGGTGCCGAGCGAGGACGGGCTGAACGACGTGATGCCGGTCGTCGTCAGGCCCGTCTTGGCGCCGCGGAACAGCCAGGCGGCGCCCGAGTCCTTGGTCGTGCCGTCCTCCAGCGGGACGCCCACGGTCAGGTCGGCGAGGCCGTCCTTGTTCACGTCGGCCAGCTTGACCTCGGTGCCGAAGTTGTCGCCGGACTCCGAGACGCCGGGGACGTTCGCCGTGGTCTGGTTGAAGGCCTGGGCGCCGGTGCCGGTCAGGCCGCTCGCGCCGCCCTTGAGGAGGACGACGGCGCCGGTGTCCCCGGCGGTGTCGACGTCCTCGCCGGGCACGCCCACCGCGATGTCCGGGTAGCCGTCGCCGGTGACGTCGCCCGCGGTGAGGGAGTAGCCGAACTGGTCGCCCCTGTCGTTCAGGTCGGGGTCGCCGGGCTCGCCCACGCCGGGTACGCCCGCGGTGTCCTGGTCGATCTTCGCGGTGCGGGTGGAGAAGCCGGCCGCGGAGCCGTAGACGACCCGGACGGCGCCCGCGTCGTAGACCTGCATCTCGGAGACCTCGTCGACCTCGCGGGCCACCAGGTCGCCGTACCCGTCCTTGTTCACGTCGGCGATGACGCCGTTCGTCGTGAACTTCTTGGTGGGCGTCGACGTCGTGGCGAGGCCGTCCTTGCCGCCCTTCCACAGGCGCGAGGAGTGCTGCATCTCCTCGAAGCTGTGGCTGGTGACGAGGTCGTCGGCGCCGTCGCCGGTGACGTCGCCGACCATCAGCTCGTCGGGGCCGTCGTCGTCGTTCTCGACGGAGGAGGTGGAGGCGGGCTTCCCGTCGCGGGTGAAGGGGCCGTAGCGCACCTCCAGGGTGGACGTGGAGTTGGCGGCGAGGTCGGTCTTGCCGTCGCCGTTGAAGTCGCCGGCCTTCAGCTCCTTCACGTACTCGCCCGGCAGCTCGCTGCCCTGCGTCAGGCCGGTGGCGGAGCCCCAGAGCACGACGTGCTTGGAGCCGTTGTTCACGGTCAGGTCGGTGTATCCGTCGCCGTCCAGGTCGGCAGCCTCGGTGCTCGCGCCGAAGCTGCCGCCCTCCTCGGGGTCACCGGGTACGCCGGCGGTGGTGCGGTCGATCTGCTGGGCGTGCGCGGTGTCGGCGCCGGACGGCGACCCGTACACGATCGAGACGTAGCCCGCGCCCGCCTTGCCGCTGACGGCACCGCGGTAGGCGGAGACGGCGAGGTCGGCGTACCCGTCATGGTTGAAGTCGGTCACGGGCTTGCTCGCCGCGGCAGGCGCCGCGATGGCGGAACCCGCCGTGGCCACGACGGCGAACGGGGTCGCGAGCGCGGTCACCGCGAGGGCGGCTATGAGTGAGCGACGCACTGGTCCTCCTGTGGGGAAACTTCTGTGACGTAAGGGAAGACAGGCGCCCCGGGGGAGTGGTTGTACACCGCAGGTTCTTGTTACCGGCCCCGGACATTCACCGCCGAAAGCCCTGGATTCCGGCCGCGTCTTTTCGGCCCCGGCGCTCCGGGGTGGTGAAAGGCCGTGCGTGGAGCCCGACTTGGGGTCTGGTGGAGGGCTGCGGAGATCCGTGAAAGCCCAGGTGAAGGCCGGTCAAAAGTGATCTGAAGGGCGTCTCCTTAGAAATCGCATCGACCCAGAACCGACGGTTCCCGGTCGATTACAGTGCTGCGCAGAAGTGCGGGGGCGAGCAGGGGAGGAGGTGCCGTGAGCACCGCAGCAGCCACCGGAGTCTGGGGCAGGGCCGAGCAGCAGGACTTCCGCAGCCGGGTGCGCGGGACCCTGCTCGGAGCCGCCGTCGGGGACGCCCTGGGGGCTCCCGTCGACGCGCTGAGCCTCGAAGAGATACGTGCGGCGCACGGAGCCGAAGGCCTCACCGAGCCCGCCGCCGCCCACGGCAGGCGCGGCGCGGTCACCGCCGCCACCCAGCTCACCCTGTTCACCGTCGACGGACTCATACGCGCCCAGGTCCGGCGCGACACCGGAGCCTGGCACCCGCCGACCGACCTGCACCGCGCCTACCGTCGGTGGGCCGCCACCCAGAGCGACTGGGGCCCCGACGAACGGCGCAAGGAAGACGGATGGCTGGCCCGCGAGGAGTGGCTCTACTCCCGGCGTTCGCCCGCCCGCGCCTGCCTGCTCGGGTTCGGCGACGACACGATGGGCACGCTGGAGGCCCCCAAGAACCCGGACGAGCAGGGCGCCGAGGCCGCCACGCGCTCCGCGCCCTTCGGCCTCCTGGTCGGCTGGGAGCCGCAGCTGGTGCTGCAACTGGCCGTGGAGTGCGCCGTCCAGTCGCACGGGCACCCCACCGCCTACCTCACCGCCGGGGCGCACACCGTCCTGGTGCACGGGCTGGCCCGGGGCGAGTCCCTGGACGGAGCCATCCAGCGGGCCCTCGCGCTGCTCGCCTCCCGGCCCGGCCACCAGCCCGTCACCGATGCGCTGAAGCACGCCCTGGGGGCCGTACGGCAGGGGATGCCCACGCCCTCGCGGGTGGAGGAGCTGATGGGGGACGGCGGCGCGGAGGGCGCGCTCGCGGCGGCCGTCTACTGCGCCCTGGTGGGCGAGGACATCCGGCACGGGCTGCGCCTCGCCGTGAACCACGGCGGCGCGTCCGCCGCGGCGGGCGGTCTGTGCGGGGCGCTGCTCGGCGCGCTGCACGGCGAGACCGCGCTGCCGCCCGGATGGCTCACCGAGCTGGAGGGACGGGCGACGATCCTGGAACTCGCGGACGACTTCGCCATGGAGATGACACAGGGCCCGGCGCTGCACGGCCCGGCGGTCTCGTCCCCGGGATGGCTTGCGCGGTATCCGCGTGCGTGAGGCGAGCACGCACGCCGGACAGGCGGACATCAGCCTGTCCGGCGCTTGAGGACGCACTCGGCGAGGCCGGTGATCTACGGCAACCGGCTCTGCGGGGCGAGTGCTTCGTCGGCATCCTCGGCCGGGGGCGGAACCGCCGCCGAACCGGCGGAGCCGTCCGTGTTGATCTTCTCGATGATCGCGTCCCGCTCCGGGGTGTCCTCCGGCTTCAGCTGCCCGACCAGGACGTACAGGATCAGCGAGACCGCCAGCGGTATCGAGACCTGGTACTCCAGGGGCACCCCGCCCTCGACGTTCCAGTTGATCGGGTAGTTGACCAGCCAGAAGGCGAAGAGACCCATCGACCAGCTGGTGAGCGCCGCGGTCGGCCCGGACTTGCGGAAGGTGCGCAGCAGGCCCAGCATCATCGGGATCGCGATCGGCCCCATCAGGCCGGCCACCCACTTGATGACGACCGTGATGATGTCCTTGAACGTCGGCGAGGTGACCTGCGTGGCCACTGCCATGGACAGGCCGAGGAAGACGACGGTCGTCAGCCGTGCCGCGAGCAGCCCCGAGCGTTCGTTCCAGCGCCGGGCCTGCTTGGAGATCACCGGTGCCACGTCCCGGGTGAAGACCGCGGCGATCGCGTTCGCGTCCGAGGAGCACATGGCCATCGTGTGCGAGAAGAACCCGACGATGACCAGGCCCAGCAGACCGTGCGGCAGGAGCTGTTCGGTCATCAGGGCGTACGAGTCGGAGCCGTCGGGCTTCTGCGCGTCCACCAGGAGCGGCGACATCCACATCGGGAAGAAGAGGATGACCGGCCACACCAGCCACAGGACCGCCGAGAGCCGGGCCGAGCGCGCGGCCTCCTTGGGGCTGGCGGTCGCCATGTAGCGCTGGGCCTGGTTGAGCATGCCGCCGTTGTACTCGAAGAGCTTGATGAAGAGGAACGCCAGCAGGAAGATCGTTCCGTACGGCCCGACCAGCGGCTTCGCGTGACCGGCGAGCTCCGGCTCGTCCCAGACGCCGAAGAAGCCGCCGTGCGGGCCGAGCTTGGACACCACGGCGACGAACATCGCGATGCCGGCCAGGAGCTGGATGATGAACTGGCCGAGCTCGGTGAGCGCGTCGGCCCACAGCCCGCCGATGGTGCAGTAGATCGCCGTGATCACACCGGTGATCAGGATGCCCTGGTTGATCGAGATGCCGGTGAACACCGAGAGGAGGGTGGCGATGGCGGCCCACTTGGCGGCCACGTCCACGATCTTCAGGAGCATTCCGGACCAGGCGAGCGCCTGCTGCGTCCGGAGGTTGTAGCGATTCTTCAGGTACTCCAGGGGCGAGGCCACGTGCAGCCGTGAGCGCAGCCGGTTGATGCGGGGTGCGAAGAGCTTCGAGCCGATCGCGATGCCGAGCGCGATCGGGAACGACCAGGTGATGAAGGACGTGACGCCGTAGGTGTACGCGATGCCCGCGTATCCGGTGAACATCACGGCGCTGTAGCCGGACATGTGGTGCGAGATGCCGGACAGCCACCAGGGCATCTTGCCGCCCGCGGTGAAGAAGTCGCTCACGTTGTCCACGCGCTTGTGGGACCAGACGCCGATCGCGACCATGATGCCGAAGTAGCCGATGAGCACGGCCCAGTCGAGACTGTTCATGTGCCCCCTCCAGGGGTCCGCCTTGTGAACTGCGCTGTTATGCCGTGCACTTCGCCAGTTTCGTGACATACGGACCTGGGCGGCCTGAAGTGCCCGCTCATCGTGGGTTCGGGCGTGTGCCCCCGACAACCGGCCGTGAGGTCAAGAGCGAGTAAAATCGTTCTGTTTGCTGATTCACGTTCACATGCTTGATTGAGAGTGGGCGTCGGTGGGGTGTGGCGGAAGAGTCACGAACCCATAGAAAACGGCTGTACGGGACCGAAGTCCCGTACAGCCGTCGCCTGTTCCGTCGCGCTGCGCTCGCCGAGAGGCGGGCGCGGCGGTCACCGCATCAGCTCTCCCGCGTTCACCAGGAGCGACTGGCCCGTGATGGCTCGCGCCCTGTCCGACGCCAGGAACACCGCCGCGTCCGCCACGTCCCCGTCCGTCGCCAGCTCGGGCAGCGCCATCCGCGACGCGAGGCGAGCGCGGACCTCGTCCTCCGGCACCCCCTCGGTGTGCGCGGTGAACTGGACGTACGCCTCGACCGGCGGGCCCCACATCCAGCCGGGCAGCACCGTGTTCACCCGGATCCGGTCGGGCCCGACCTCGTGCGCCAGGGAGTACATCGCCGACGTCAGCGCCCCCTTGGAGGCCGCGTACGCCGCTTGGCGCACCTGGGAGGGCGCCGCGACGGCCGACTGGGTGCCGATGAACACCACCGAGCCGCCGCGCTCCTTGAGCGCGGGCAGGCAGGCCCGCGTCATCCGCAGCGTGCCGAGCAGATTGACGTCGATGACCTGCTGCCAGGTGGCGAAGTCCGCGTCCTGGACGCCGCCGAAGTAGCTGTCCCAGGCGGCCACGTGCACCACGGCGTCGATCCCGCCGAAGCGCTCGCGCGCCAGGGCCGCCAGAGCCTCGCACTGGGCCTCGTCGGTGATGTCGGTCGGCAGATGGGCGGTGCGCGTGCCCTCGGGGTCGATCTCCCCGGCCGACTTCGCGAGGTTCGCCGCCGTGCGCGCCCCGAGCACCGCGCGGCCCCCGTCCCGTACGACGGCGGCGGCCACCTGATGGCCGAGGCCGGCGCCGACCCCGGAGACGACGACGGTCTTTCCTTCGAGGAGCGACGGCATGGAGCGCCTCCCGGCTCTGGCAGTTTTGCTGACGGGGCGTCAGAGTATGGGCGCACACCGGAGGAAGGAAGAGGGAGGAAGGGGAGAGGCATGAGCGAGGACACCCGCGAGAGCGCAGGCGAGGACACCCGCGAACCGTCGCACCGGGACACCCGTGAGCCGTCGCGCCGGGACACCCGTGAGCCGTCGCGCGAGGACACCCGCAGCGCGGTCTACGGCGAGCTGGCCGGGGTCGGCCCCTACGGCGTGCACCCGGGCCACGCCCTGATCACCATGGTCGAACCGCACCCGGGCCACGAGTACGCGTACAACCGCTGGTACGAGGACGACCACTACTACGCCGGCGCGATGGCGATGCCCTGGATGTTCGCGGGCCGCCGCTGGGTCGCTCCCCGGGAGTTCCAGCTCCTGCGCGTCCCCGAGAAGTCGGCGGTCGCCCAGCCGGTCACCGCGGGCTGCTACCTCTCCACGTACTGGGTCACCGAGGGCCGCTACGACGAGCACATGAAGTGGACCGTCGGCATCAACAAGCGCCTCAACCGCGACGGGCGGGTCTACCAGGACCGCACGCACGTCTTCACGGCGTTCCAGGACCACGAGGCCACCGTCTACCGGGACGGGGCGGCCGGACCCCGCGACTTTCACGCCCTCGACCACCCCTACCAGGGGCTCGTGCTGGAGGTCGTCGACGCCGATTCGGCCGCCGACCGCGCGGGGCTGCTGGAGTGGCTGCGGGCCAAGCAGCTGCCGCGTGCCCTCGCCGGATCGCCCGCCGCGATGGTGACGATCTTCCGGCCGACGCCGCTGCCGGGCGACCGGATGACGTACGTGAAGCAGGTCGAGGGAGTCGACACCCGGCTGACGCTGCTGTGGTTCCTCCAGGCCGATCCGCGCGAGTGCTGGCAGGAGCTCTTCGCCGGGCGTGCGGACGCGGTGGCGGAGTCCGGGCTGGGGAGGGTGGAGCTGGTGGCGCCGTTCATTCCGACGGTGCCGGGCACGGACCTGTACGTCGACCAGCTGCGATGAAGAAGGCCGAGCCCCCTCGGCCGGGACGGCGGGCCAGTCGAGAGGGCTCAATCGGTTCTGCTTATGCGGTTGTTGGTCTCTCGCTGGTCCTGTGGTGCTGATGCGCGACGGGAGTCGTGTCAGTCGAGGTGTGACGTCTCCCGGCCGACCTCGGCGACGAAGGCGCGCCACGAGTCGGAGGGAAAGGCGAGGACGGGGCCCTCGGTGACCTTCGAGTCCCGGACCGAGATCGCCGCTGCGATCGGGGACTTGACCTCGACACATGCGCCGTTTCCCGTGGAATACGAGGACTTGACCCACGTATTCGTAGCGCCCTGATGAATTGCCATGGTTACTCCGGTTTGCCCAGTGATTGAGTTGCGGGTCACCGCCAAGAGCGGCTTCGCCAACAGATGTTGCTTGATGGCGTGAATGACGCTACTCGCCAACATCGCTGAGTGAAGGGAGCGTTCACTCGACCGGATGGCATATTCCAGTGGGGTCTTCCGCCTCGCCGAGGAAGAGGTGTACCGTGCGGCGCTTCCCGCACGGATACGTCACATACGCGGTTTACGCCTCAGCGTGCGTACTCTTTCGCGATGTCTGCGATGAGTTGGCGTGATTGGTCCACGTTCAGGGCCTGTGCCCGCAGATGTTCGTACATCACGCTGTACTGCTGGACGTCGTTCGCCTTTTCCAGATAGAGGTCGCTGGTCACGCCCTCGATGTAGACGACGCTGGAATCCGCGGCATCGGGGAACTCAAGGATCGCGTACTGGCCATTCAGGCCGGGGTGCGCGCCCATCTCGAAGGGAATCACCTGCACGGTCACGTGCGGCAGTTGCGACTGTTCCACGAGGTGTTCCAGCTGGTCGCGCATCAGGTGCCGGGAGCCGACCACGCGGCGCAGGGCGGACTCGTCCAGGACGGTCCACAAGCGCAAAGGATTCTCCGGGGCGTTGATGCGCTCCTGGCGGCGGACGCGGACCTGGACGCGCTTCTCGATGTCCGTCGGCGTGGTCTCCGGCAGCGCGCCGGTGATCAGCGCCTCCGCGTACGCCCGGGTCTGGAGGAGACCGGGGACGACCTGCGGGTCGTACACGCGCAGGGACGCGGCGTCCGTCTCCAGACCGATGTAGACGCTGTACGGAATGTCGCCGAAGGAGTGCCACCAGCCTTGCTGGCGGGAGTCCTTGGCCATTTGCATGAGTGAGTCGACGATGCGGTGGTCTTCGACCTCATAAACACCGCAGAGATCGCGCACATCGCGCTGACTGATGGAACGGCGGCCGTTCTCGAGGCGGCTGATCTTCGACTGCGAGACCAGCAGGCGCTCGGCGACCTCCTCGGCCGTCATGCCCTTGAGCTCGCGGAGCCTGCGGAGCTCCTGGCCCAACCGGCGTCGCCTGACGGTGGGATTGACATTGGACGCCACGGGACGTGCACCTCCGACTACATGCCTCTACTTTGCGTATCTGCTGTTCAGCAGAGTGCCACCATCGCGTCGCGCACCGCTGGGAAACAGCCGATGTGAAGGGCGAAGCGCAATGCGAAAGGCAATGCGGATCGCATTGAGGTCGCATTGAGGATCGCCGTGCGACGTGAGGGCGGACGTGAGGAACGGTGTGAGGGTGCGGCCCGGCCGCGCGGTGCCACGACATGCGGCCGCGCGGGGCGGTGGTACCGGTGTCGTCGTCCGGACGTCCCGGTGCCGTTGCCCCGCGCGGCCCAGCGGCTCCCGAACCGGGTCTGGGGGACTGCGGTGCGGCGTTGCTGTTGCCGATGGTGCGCATGATGCGTGTACTGCGGGTGTTTCTGATGCGTGTACTGCGTGTACTGCGGGTGCTTCGGTGAGGGGGTTCTTACCTCTCTCCGACCGGGCTCAGTGGGCCACGGCACGTGCCATGGATCCGCGGCGCGGCTGCATCGGAACCCCGCCGGGTTCCGGCGCGGTCCTGGCCGGCTGTCGGCCACCGCCTGGTCCACCTGGTCCGCCCGGCCCGCCCGGTCCCGCTGGGGCCGGGCTGCGGCGTGGCTGAGCGGCCACACCGTTCTGGACGTCCATCACGGCGTGTGCCACGAGGCCGCCCATCGGGTCGTGCCTGATCAGGTCCCGGAGACGGGAGCGCGATGAACGCCCCTCGTTGCCGGGGTAGAGGTGCTTGCCGAGTCCCACTGCGTGAGCGAGCGCGGCGAGCGCCGCGGTCCGCGGGTCCGGGGGTACGCCGGTGCGGATCGCGCTGTCCAGTCGGGACCTGATGTCCCGGCTGATTGCCGTGTCCGTCGCTTGGTAGCGAGTCGTCGGCAGTACTCCGCACATCTGGCCCGACACGGCATGCACCATGCCGCACCGCTCCAGGTGCGCGAGGTAGATCTGGCGCAGCCCCAGTCGGGGCCCGCCAATCCAGTGGACCGCCCGAACCGGGCTGCCGCGCCTGCGCAGCAGTTCCAGTGCGGAGTCCAGAGTCGGATCTCCGGTCGGCCGTGGCATCACCACGGCGATACGATCCCCGTCTGGGGCTATCCGTCCGGCCAGCGCCAGCTCCACTAGCTGTGCTCCGGCCAGACCGAGGTCGAGCGACTGCGGCTGCGCTGTGGTACCCGTGGCCGGGTCCAAAGCGAGCAGCAGAAGCTCCTCCGGAATTGTTCTGCGGCTCCTGCCCATCCATGCCTCCCCGCGTGGATGAATGACAGGGTGACCCCTCTCACATTGGTCTGTCGAGAGTGCGTGACCGGTAAGTACGGGAACCAGTAGGTATGTCGTTCTCGTCTACCACGGGGGTTAAGCCCCCACACAGGACACTGGTACATGGTTCGGACAGCGGGTCCGGCCGTGTTTTTGGCGCAACGGCAACGCGAGCGGCATGGCGTACGAGGAGGCATCGGTGGCGGGCGAGACCCCCGACAGGTCGAAGCAGCGGAAGTCGTCGGGGAACCCGACTGGGGCAGAACCGTCCGTGCCGGCGCCGTCGCCGGAGGAACGCGACCCGCGCCTGGCGGTGGCCCGCGAGGTCCCCGCGGCGCGCGAGGATCGGGCCACGGCGGTCTTCTCGACGAAGGCGGTCACGGACTCGATGGCGGCGGACTCCGCCGAATCCGCGGACGCCGCCGGGAAGTCGGGCTCCGGGGACGACGCGAAGGATCCTGCGGGCGTCAAGGGCGCCAAGGGGTCCGAGGGCTCCGAGGGCTCCGAGGGTGGCGAGGCGGAGCCCCAGGGCGGCAAGGGCGAGGGCGGCGAGTCCGGCAAGGGCGAGGAGAAGGGCGACGCGCGGCTGCGGGCCGCTGTGGCCGCGTGGGTGGCTTCGGCGGACGACGAGGCCCCCGGGTCCCCGGACGCCGGGAAGCCCGCGGAGGCGGCGGCTCCGGGCGCCGGGAAGGCGGCTTCGGGCGACGACGCGACCTCCGCAGCCGAGGGCGACGTGCCCTCCGCCGACGAGGAGAGCGCCCCGGAGGAACCTTCCGCCGGTCCGGCTGCGAAGACCGCTCCGGCCGCCGAGGCTTCGGCTGACGACGCCGCATCGGACGGGGACGAGCCGGGCGAAACCGCGGATGCGGCCGGTTCCACGGCTGCCGCGGACGCCGGGAGCGAGCCCCGCGACGCGGACGAGGCCGCTGCGGCGGACGCCACGGACGCCACGGACGCCACGGACGCCACGGACGACTCCCGTGACGCTGCCGTTGCCGCCGAGATCGGCGAGACTGCCGAGTCCGCAGACGCGGACGCCTCGGAGCCGGCCGACGCCACGGAGGACCCGGCCGACACCGAGGACGACCCCAAGGCCGCGACCGACGCCGGCGACGACGCGTCGGGCGAGCCCTCGGACAAGACCCCCGAGGCTCCCAAGACCGCCGAGACCCCCGAACCCCCCTCCCGCGGCGTCGACCAGGCCACCGCCGTCTTCAAGGCGCTCCCGCCGAAGTCCGTCGACCAGCCGACCACCATGCTCAAGCTGGGCGACCACAAGCCGGTCGCCAAGAAGCCCGAGGGCAAGTCGCCCGAGGACCAGAAGCCCGAGGACCAGAAGCCCGGAAGCGCGAACTCGAAGGCCGGGAACACGGCCGACGCGAAGCCCTCCGCAGCCTCCGCCGCCTCCGCGACCCCCGCGGCGGCCTCCCCGGCCACCCCCACTGCAAAGCCGTCCGCAAAGCCGTCCGCAAAGCCCGCCGCAGAGCCCGCCGCGAAGCCCGAGGGTGCCGCCGAGCGCACCAGCAAGTTCGTCGCGCTCAAGCCCCTGGACGGCCCCGCGCCGAGCGGCCCCGTGCCCCCGGCCAAGCAGGCCCCCGGAGCCAAGGGGGCCACGTCCGCAGCCGCGTCCGCGCCCGCAGCCGCGCCGGAGAACGCCTCCACCGCCGAGAACGCCGCAGGCAGCGTAGGCCCCGAGCGCACCACCCAGCAGCCTCTTCCCCCCAGGCCGCCGCTCGACCTGCTCGCCGAGCTGACCAACACTCCGCCGCCCCCGGAGACCCCGGTCCGCACCGCTGTGCGGCGCGTCAAGATCTGGACGCCGCTGGTGCTCCTCATGGTGGTCGTCTTTGCGGTCGTACAGGCCGTGCGCCCGCTGCCGACCCCGACCCTCGCGCTCACCGCCAAGGAGACCGTCACCTTCGAGGGGGACAAGCCGTCGATCCCGTGGCCGAGCCAGGGCCAGGCGGCCATGGACGTCAACGGCATCGGCACGTTCGGCTCGTCCGGCAGCCAGAAGCCGGTGCCGATCGCGAGCATCGCCAAGGTCATGACGGTCTACCTCGTCCTGCGTGACCACCCGCTGAAGAAGGGCGGCGACCCGGGCCCGAAGATCCCGGTCGACGCCGCCGCGGAGAAGCACTACGAGACGGGCAAGGCCGAGAACGAGTCGGTGGTCCGGGTCGCCGAGGGCCAGAAGATCACCGAGTACGAGGCGCTCCAGGCGGTCATGCTGCCGTCCGCGAACAACATCGCCAAGCTGCTCGCGCGCTGGGACACCAAGAGCGATTCCGAGGACGAGTTCGTCGCGAAGATGAACAAGACCGCCAAGGAACTCGGCATGAAGAACACCCACTACACGGACCCCAGCGGCCTCGACAAGACCACCGTCTCCACCGCCGCGGACCTGGTGAAGCTGGGCCGGGCCGCGATGGAGGACCCGGTCTTCAACGAGATCTCCCGCCAGCCCAACTACAAGGACCTCAACGGCGACAAGCAGAACAACTTCTTCGGGCTCGTTCCGACGGTCGCCATCGGCATCAAGACCGGCACCACCACCGCCGCGGGCGGCAACATCCTCTTCGCCGCCGAGCAGAAGGTCGGCGGCGAGACCCGCACGATCATCGGTGCCGCACTCGGCCAGTACGGAAAGCCGGGCGTCGCCAACATCGACGAGGTCACCGGGGTCACCCGGAAGCTCATCGAGGCCGGTCAGGGCGCGCTCACGTCCAAGAAGATCGTGAAGAAGGGCGACGTCGTCGGCGAGGTCGACGACGGTCTGGGGGGCACGACCCCGGTCGTCGCCACCAAGGACGTCGCCGCGGCGGGCTGGTCGGGCCTGACGGTCAAGCTGAAGCTGGACGAGAAGGCCGGCGACTCGATCCCGCACACGGCGAAGGCCGGTACGAAGGTGGGCGTGCTGAGCGTCGGCGACGGCAAGGAGGGCGCCGTGGAGGTGCCCGTCGCGCTCCAGAAGGACCTCGCGGAGCCGGGCTTCGGCGCCAAGCTCACCCGCGTCGGCTGACCTGACGCACCGGGCCCTCGTACGCGCTGACGTACGAGGGCCCGTGCCTGCGCCCGGAGCCTGCGTCCGGAGGTGGCGCCCAAGGCCTGTGCCCGGAGCTTGGGCCGCCCCAGGCTCCGACGGCGCCGTGCGTGCTAGCGTCACAAGTTCGGGGAGAGCAGTAGACCGGGGCTGAGCGACGGGGTGTTCCGGGACGGACCCCCTGGCGCGGCCCCCTGGACGGACAGAACGACACGGGGAGTGCCGTAAGTGGCCACAGCGGAGCCGACGCGAGCCGACGACGCCGATCCTGAGCCCGGCTCCGGAGGCGGTACCCGCACCGGGGCGCGAATACGGCTGCCCGCGCAGCGCAGCGCCGAACCCGCCCCCGCGGCACAGGACTCCCGGTGGAGCAGGTTCCTGCGCCACCCCGTGACCATCACGACCGTCAGCGCGGCGGTCCTGCACATCCTGTGGTTCTTCACCTTCGCCAACAGCGGCGGTGACCTGGCCGCGCAGGACGCCTGGGCCGAGTTCGTCGGACGGCACCCCGACTCCGCGTACAACCTCGCCTGGTACGGCGGGATGCACCCGGTGTCGTACAGCGTCGTCTCGCCGTATCTGATGTCGGTGCTCGGCGTCCGTACGACGATGATGATCGCCGGGACGGTCTCCGCCGCGCTGCTCACGATGATCCTGGTCCGCAGCCGTGCGGTGAAGCAGCCGCTGTGGCCCGCGTTCGCGGGTGTCTTCGCGCTGTTCTGCAACGCGGTGTCGGGCCGCGTGACGTACGGCCTCGGTCAGATGTTCGCGCTCATGGCCGTCGCGGCCGTCTTCTGCTGGCCCTACCGCTGGCGCTACAAGCGCTGGGCGAAGGCGCTGGTCGCGGCGCCCTTCGCCGCGCTCGCGACCATGGGAAGCCCGGTGGCCGGGCTCTTCGTGGGGCTGGTCGCCGTGGCGCTGTTCCTGAGCAAGCGCTACCCCGGTGCGTACGCGCTCGGGCTCGCGCCCGCCGTCGTCGTCGGCATCTCCGCGTGGCTCTTCCCGTTTTCCGGGACGCAGCCGATGTCGTTCGGGTCGGCCTCGCTGCCGCTGATCTGCTCCGGTCTCGTCTACTTCCTCGTGCCGAGGGAGTGGAAGACCGTGCGGATCACCACCGCCGTGTACGCGGCCTTCGTCCTCGGCGTCTGGCTGATCAGCTCGCAGATCGGCTCGAACATCTCCCGTCTGGCGATGTCCTTCGCGGGCGTCGCGCTCCTGGCGGCGCTGCCGTTCGCGGTGCCGAAGTCCCGCAAGTGGTATGCGATCGTCCTGGCCCTGGTCGGCTTCACCGGCTGGGTCGGGTTCAAGGCGATCGACGACATAGTGCACACGACGCCGCAGGCCTCCTGGACGCGCGAGCTGGCGCCGCTGGTCAACGAACTTCAGGAGGTCGGCGCCGAGAAGGGCCGCGTCGAGGTCGTGCCGGCGCGCAGCCACCGCGAGGCGTCGGCCCTCTCGCCGTACGTGAACCTCGCGCGCGGCTGGAACCGCCAGGCGGACATGGAGCGCAACCCCCTCTTCTACGACGACACCCTCAACTCCGCGAACTACCACGAGTGGCTCCAGCGCTGGTCCGTGCATTACGTCGTGCTGCCCAAGGGTGAGCCCGACGGTGACGGCGGCAAGCGCGAGGCGGCACTGGTGGAGCGGGGCCTGCCGTATCTGAAGCAGGTGTGGGTGGACTCGAACTGGCAGCTGTACGAGGTCACCGACCCGACCCCGCTCGCCGATCCGCCCGCGGTCGTCGACCGCGCCGAGGCGGGCGGCATGACGATCGAGGTGAAGGAGGCGGGCCGCGTCCTGATCCGCGTCCCGTACTCGCCGTGGCTCAGCCTCGTCGACGCCGAGGGCAAGGGCGTCGAGCGGCCGAAGGAGACCGACGAGTCCAAGCGGCTGCGGGAGGACGACGAGGACCGCCCCAAGCAGTTCGACAACGTCAACGGCTGCCTGATGGAGGCCGAGGAGGACGCCGAGGGCGACAAGTGGACCGAGCTGCTCGCTCCCGGCCCCGGCGTCTACCGCCTGGGCGCGCCCTACCAGCTGCCGCGCGGCACCGCCTGCCCGGATGAGCTGCGGGAGAGCGTGCGCTAGGCGGTAAGTGCTAGGCGCTAGGCGCTAGGCGCAAGGGGTTAGGCGTTAGGCGGTGGGTGCGGCGGGGTGCGTCAGCAGCCGGCCCGCTTCAGGCGGCCCGCTTCAGGCGGCCCGCTTCAGGCGGGCGGTGGGGGCCGGTGGCCGGGCTGGTGGCCGTAGTAGGCCTGGGCCTCCAGCCAGCGGCGGTGCCTGCCGCGGCGTACGCCGACGATGATCGCGATGCCGGAGCCCGCGAGGAGGCCGAGGACCGGCACGACGACGGTCACGACGATCCCGCCGACGAAGGACGCGAGGTCGGCGTCGTCACCGGGCGCGAAGGTGAGGACGCCGCGGGGGTCGTCGCACCGTACGCGGTAGTCCGCGTCCGTGTCCGTCTTCAGCACGAACGCCCGCTGCCACTCGCTGCTGCCCTTGGTGACGGTGAAGGTGCTGCCGGGGACGGTCACCCGCGGCTCCGAGCCGGCCGGAGCGGAGACCACCTCGCAGTGGGCGCGGGCGACGAAGGGGCTGCGCACGTAGATCGCGGCGTCGTCGTCGGGCCCGATCCGCAGCGTCACGGACCGCCCGCTCGGGAACGCCTTGTCGTCGTCGACGGAGTCCACGGTCGAGGTCAGCGTCAGCAGGAAGCTCGCGACGCCGATGCCCACGCAGACCGCCGCGATCACCCCCGCGAGAACGAACCACCGCCGCCGGGGCCGTAGTTGCCCCGCGTCGATGCGGGGCGGCGGCCCGGGCGGTGGCCCATAGGGATACATGCCGGAACGATGACAGCCGCCGGGAGGCGGGGGAAGGGCGCCGGGCTCCGAGCGCGGGCGGCTTCGGGGCCCGGATGTGAGGGTCCGGCTCTGGGGCGCTCGGTCGCGGAGCGCCCCGGAGCCGGTCCGCTCGGTGCGGAACGCCGTGGTCGCGGAGACCGGCGGCGCGGACGGTTCCGCACGTGCGCACGCCCTCACGCACGCCCGCCCGCCCGCGCCGGTCGAGGCGCCCCGCTCCTCACGCCCTGCTCCTCACGCCCCGCTCCTCACGCCCTGCTCCGCACCCCTTGCCGCTCACGTTTCCGCTCACTTTCCGCTCACGTAGTCCCGCCAGATCTGGACGGGAAAGACGTTCCCGTGCCGCGAATCCGCGCCGCCCACGCCGGACATGGGCAGGAGCTGCGGCTCGTCCGGGCTGGTGCGGAACATCGTCACCGCCGTCGACAGATCCTCGGTGGTCGCGGTGAACCAGGCCGACCTGAGGCGGTCCTGATCGCCGGTGCGCCCGGCGACGACCGGGCGGCGGACGGCCGAGACGCCGACGCCCTGCATCGCTTCGGCGGTCGCGTCGGCCACGTCCGGGTCCAGCGCGCGGCGCGCACCGGGCCGCGCGAGCCCGGCGACGTTCTCGTCGTCCTTGACGACCTTCGTCACCGAGTACGGATCGTGCCGCAGGCCATGGCCCGCGAAGGTGCTGTAGGCGCCGGCCATGCGGATCGCGCTGGGGGTCGACGTACCGATGGGGAAGGTCCGTTCCAGGCGGGCCATGCTGCCGTCGAGCAGCCCGGCCGCGAGGGCGGTGCGCCGCACCCGCTCCCAGCCGACGTCCTTGCCGAGGCGTACGTAGGTGGCGTTGCCGCCTTGCGCGAGGGCGCGGCGGAGGGTGGGCCGGGTGCTGCTGCCGGAAGCGTCGGAAGCGTCGGAAGCGTCGGGCGCGTCGGGAACGGGGTTGGTCTTGGTGGCAGTTCCCCCTCCGCTTGCTCCACCTCCTCCACTTGCTCCACTTGCTCCGCCCGCGAGGGCGGGTGCGACGGTCCCCCGCAGGAGGCCCCCGTCGTCGTAGAAGCTGCCGGTCGAGACGGCCTGCCAGCGGTTGCCGCGGTCACCCGATGACCCGCTGGGCGTACGGACGCCGTTCTCCAAGGCGGAGGCGAGGACGAAGGGCTTGAAGGCGGAGCCGACGGGGACGCCGGTGGTGTCGGCGTTGTTGGTGAAGTGCCGGGTGGCGTCGGCGCCTCCGTACAGGGCGAGGATGGCGCCGTCGGCGGGGCGCACGGACGCGGCGCCGACCTGCACGCCCCGGTCGGCGGCGCGCTTCTTTGGGTCGATGTGCCGGTCGAGGACGCGCTCGACGGCGCCCTTCAGACGCCGCACCTTCTGCCGGTCGAAGGTGGTGTGGATCTTGTAGCCGCCGCGGGCGAGGTCCTTGTCGGTGAGGGGGGTGTGCTGACGGATGTACTTGTTCGCGACGTCGACGAGATAGCCGGTCTGCCCGCCGAGGCTGGTGCTGCGGGACTCCTTGTGCGGCTCGGGGTAGTCGGTGATCTCCGCGCGCACCTCGGGCTTCATGAGCCCCGCCGTGACCTGGCGGTCGAGGATCCACTGCCAACGGGACTCGGAGCGATGGTGGTTGACCGCGTTCACGGAGGGGTCGTACTGCTTGGCGCCCTTCAGGAGGGCGGCGAGCGCGGCCCCTTGGCTCGGGTCGAGCCGGCGGGCGGGGATGCCGTAGTAGGCCTGGGCCGCGGCCTCGATCCCGTAGGCACCGCGCCCGAACCAGCTGGTGTTGAGATACCCCTGGAGGATCTCGCTCTTGCTCTTCTTCCGGTCCACCTTCAGCGCGATGACGAACTCCTTGACCTTCCGCGTGAGCGTCTGGTCCTGGGAGAGGTACGTGTTCTTCACGTACTGCTGGGTGATGGTGGAGCCGCCCTGGGTCTCCTGGCCGCGGACCATGTTGACGGCGGCGCGGACCAGGCCTTTGGGGGAGACGCCGGAGTCGCTGTAGAAGGTGTCGTTCTCGGCGGCGATGACGGCGTTCTCGACGGCGTCGGGAATCTCCGAGAGGCGTACGTTCTGCCGGTTCACCTCGCCGGTGCTCACCATCTGCGTGCCGTCGGCCCAGTAGTAGACGTTGGCCTCGCGGCGGGCGGCCGCGTTCTCGTCGGGGATGTCGACGGAGGCGTACACCACGGCGAAGAGGCAGCCGAGGCAGGCGACGAGGAACGTGAGCGCGCCGAGCCACTGCCGCCAGGAGGGAAGCCACCGCCGGAGGCCGCGTCTGCCGTGCCGGGGGTAGTCGACGAGGCGGCGGCGTCGCCGTCGTGGCCTGCGGGCGCGGGGGTTCTTGGGCGTGCGCACCGGCTTCCCCTGAGTGTGTGTCCCCATGCTGGGGGAGAGGGGGGCGCGGGGGCGGGGGTTGGCCGCGGAGGTATTAGGGGGACGTAACAGGATGAAGGGTGTCAGGGCCTTGTAACAGTGCTGGGCAGCTGGGGGGTTGGGCGGCTGCGGGGGTGGCGGCCGGTGGCTCGCGGCGGGCGAGGGGACGGGGCGCCGAGCTGGCCGAGGGGTGGCAGGGCCCGGCCGCGGCGGCTCCCCATGGCCGCGGCCGGCCCGCCTCAACCATGAGGGTCGGCGACGCGGGAGTGCGCCGACCTCATGGGAGTACGGGAGCGGCGACGGCGTGCCCCACCGTTGCCGGTGTTCTCGGCCCGAAGCCACCGCTCTTGGGGACGGGTTCCCGAGGCGGGGCGATCAACACAAGTTGAAACCACGAAGGCCCCAGGAGGACGCAGGGGTGCCGGGGCGGGGCGCGGCGGCGCGGTGATCGGTACCGGGCCGCCCGGGAAGTCCGCATTGCGTGCGCAATCGGCGGCGCGGCCTGCGAGGCTGTGTCCTGTGACGTACGCAGTGAGTGTGGACATCCGGATAGCCGGTGGAACCGCGGAGCTGGATGAGCTGCAGCGGGTCGGCGCCGCGGCGCTTCTCGAGAACGGCTTCGAGACCGTGGAGGAGATCGCGGGACCCGACGGGATGGAGATCAAACTCCTCGACACGTTTGTGGGCGTGTATCCCGGCGGTGCGCTGCTGAAGGTCTTCGTGGACGCTCCGGCGCTGGAGTTCGCCGAGGAGGCGGTCCAGGAACTGGTGGAGGACCTCTTGGAGCGTACGGATCTGCTGGAGGACTGGACCGTCGCACGATGCCAGGTGGAGCTGCATCCGGACCTGGCGAAGGAGAGCCTGGACGCGGCGGACGGCCCGGACGCGCCACCGAACGACGTCGAGTCCCGACGCGCGCGCCTGATGGGCCTGGCGGCGGGGGCGGCCTCCACGGACGACGCGACGGGTACGACGGCGGAGGCGGACGCGATCCGCGCCAAGATCCGCACGATGGCCCCGAGACTGACGGCGTTCGGCGCGGGCGGCGCGGGCTTCGCGGGCGTCGAAGGAGGCGAGGACGTCGAGGGCGGTGAGGGAGGCGAGGGCGAGGGCGGCGCGAGGGGAGCGGCGTCCGAGTCGGCGGAGCTGGCGGCGGGGGCGCTGATCTGGGGGACGGACGTCCTCCTGGACGAACTGTTCCAGGACACGCACGCGCTGGACCGGGAGAGCACGAACGTCGCCGAGGCCGAGGGCCCCCTGTGGCTCCTGGACGAGCTGCCGCCGCGGTACGCCTTGCAGTACGACGCGCGTTTCGCCCGGCGGTTCCTGGTGACGGCGATCGCCCTGACCACGCGGCTGACGGACGGAAGTTTCCTGCGGCTGAGCTGCGTGGCGGAGGAACTGGCGCTGCGGCTGCTGCTGCACGAGGCCGAGGTCACGCTCGACACGTTCGGCCTCCTGGACGAGGACGTCTCGTCGGCGCTGGAGTCCTTCGCCGAACTCGTCTACGAGGACATGGACCACGAGTGGCTCTACGACGACGCGATGGACGGCATCGACGAGAGCGAACTGGGCGAGGCCCTGGGCGTCACCCCCATGAACATCACCAACTGGTTCACCCCCTTCAACAAAGACCGCTACGTCCACCCCTACGCAACAGACCCCCAAGACCCCACCCCACCCCCACCCCAAAACCCAGACGACGCCCCCACCCCGTAGACAACGAGGGGCGCGCCGCCGGCGTATGGCGGCCTGCATCGACGGCATGGCAAAAGGCCCCGGACCATGATCGGTCCGGGGCCTTTCGGCTGGTGCCCCCGGCAGGATTCGAACCTGCGACACCCGCTTTAGGAGAGCGGTGCTCTATCCCCTGAGCTACGAAGGCGGGCCTTGTACGTGGTGCAAGGTCCTGGGCTGCTGCTGTGAGCGGCCCAGCACAGACTAGCGGATGACCCGGGTGCGGTGGGATGTGGCCGTCGGGGGTCACGTGGAGCTTCGGGGTAGGTCCCAGATGACTCTTCTGGTGCGGGGGCCTTGGAGGAGGCCCTTCGTCTGGGTCGTGATGGCTGCCAGAGCGTTGATCGTCCAGTAGGCCAGGGGGTAGATCGGCAGGAGCAGGCAGGCGTACAGGAGTTTGGGGTCCAGGCGGCGTTCCACGACGACGGCCACGGCGATCTGGAGCACCGCGACCACCGCGATGCCCACGCCCCAGGCGATCATCCAGCGGAACTTGGCGTCGCCGGGGTGGGTGATCCAGTGGACGACGCCCCACACGGTGGCGACGAGCATGGTGAGCACCCAGACGTACGAGAGCAGGGCCTCCAGGGCGATCGGCCACAGGGCCCAGTGGCGGGGGCGGAAGACCGTGCGGGCGTGGGTGCGCAGGACCTCGCCCTGGCCTCGCGCCCAGCGGGTGCGCTGGGCCCAGATCCCCCGTACGTTCTCCGGGACCTGCATGCCCACCAGGGCGTGGGGTTCGAAGCCCGTCAGGTGGCCGGCTTCGAGGAGGCGCCAGGTCAGTTCGATGTCCTCGGTGGCCATCCTCGGGTCGTAGCCGCCCACGGCGAGCACGGCGTCGCGGCGGAAGAGGCCGAGGACGCCCGCCACCGTGCCGACCCGGCCGGCCAGGGCGTGCGTGCGGCGCATGAGGCCGATCAGCGACGCCGACTCCAGCATCTGCATCACGGTGATCACCTCGCGCCGGTTGGTGACGCGCGGGCTGCCCGCGACGGCCGCGTAGCGCGGGGAGCGCTCGATCCGGGCGACGAGGTACCGCACGGCGTCGGCGTGCAGGTGCGTGTCCGCGTCCGTGACCAGGACCAGGTCGTGGCGGGCGCGGCGCATGCCGTCGTTGAGGCGGTCGGCCTTGCCGACGTTCACGCCGTCGTCGATGACGTGGACACGGGGGTCGCCGCTCGCCGCCGCGCGGGCCGCGGCCACCGTGGCGTCCCGGGAGCCGTCGTTGAGGACGAGGATCTCCAGCTCGGGATAGTCCACGCGCCTCAGCGCCTCGACGCAGCGGGCGATGACCTGTTCCTCGTTGTAGGCCGGGACCAGGATGGTCACCCCGGGCCAGCCGCCCGGCGGTTCGGTGAGGTCCGCGCGCTCCTCGAGCACCCGGAAGAGGACCCCGCCCACCATCCACGCGGCGCCCGTCACCACCGGGTAGAACGCGAGGAAGGCGAGCAGGACGTCAAGGAAGCTCACGGCGCTCCTCCCGGTGGCGCATCGCGACGCAGCAGGCCAGCACGGCGCCGAAGACGATCCACGAGATCAGTACGGCGAGCAGCAGGTGGCGCAGGATGTAGCTGTGGCCCAGCAGGACCACCGCCAGGGCGCCCGCCGCGATCCAGACGAGGGTGCCGAGCAGGAGCGCGGTCACCTTGCGGGCGTGCGACGCGGGGCGGGTGGGCGAGAAACTGACGCCGTGGCCTGGTCGGTGGCCCGAGCGATCGCCGTGACCTCGCTGGTCGCCCGGGTGGTCGCCGTGACCTCGCCGGTCGCCAGGGCGGTCCTGCCGGCTCGGGTCCATGGGGCGCTCCTCCGTCACGGCGGCCCCCTCGCCGCACGGCCGCGCCGCGCTCGGGCGCGCTGTTCCCAGGGGATCGTCCCCGGGGCCCTGCGGCGAGGCGGGGCGTCCGTTCAGGTGACCCTCTGAGTGCCCCCGGAGTGGCAGCCGGGGGGACTCGGGGGGACTGGGGGCTGGGGGACTTGGGGTGGCGGCCGTCCTCCGGTGGTGGCCCTCAGGAACCCGGCGTCCAGTTGCCCAGCCAGTCCGCGGTCTCCTGCCCCGCGGCCTGCGCGTCCGTCAGGTGCGGGCGGTCGCTGCCGGCGGGACCCGCGCCCGCGCCCGAGTTCCGGTACTCGGCGAAACGGTCGTCCTTCCAGGAGAAGCCGCCCATGTCCGTCCACGGAGTCGTCCTGATCGCCGCGCCGAGGGTGGAGTCACGCACCGTCGCCTGCGGGTCCAGGTTCGCGTCGCCGCCCGCGTGCCAGTTGCGGCCCAGGTGGAAGCTGCGCGCGGAGACGTCACCGCTGATCGTGCTGTCGGTGATCAGGAAGCCCTTGCGGTCGGGCGCGGTGCTCGGGGCGGTGACATAGCCCTGCGAGGTGCCGTCCCAGCGCTTCTTGAGGGTGATCACCGAGCGGTCCACCACGGCCGTCGCCCGGCCGAAGATGAAGTCGGTGTTGCCCACGACGTACGAGTTCCTGACGTACACCCGGCCCAGCCTGTCCTTGGCGGCCGTGTCCAGGAGCAGCGTGTCCTGGTCGCCCTCGACGATCACGCCGTCGAGGAACATCTTGTCGGCGGCCGTGCGCAGGGCCACCGCCTGGTGTCCGGAGAGATCCTGGTGCGCCTTCTCGTCGAAGTCGTTCGCGATGGTGAGGTTGCGGGCCTGGAAGTCGTCCGCCTCCGCGGCGACGGTGGCGCTGCCCGAGGTGCCGTAGGTCCCCGAGCCGTCCGGCTTGGGCGTACCGGCCGCGTTGTCGTACACGAGGACCGTGTCCTTGCGGCTGCCGCCCGTGCCCTGGAGGGTGACGTGCGGCTTGTTCGACGGGATCCTGACCGTCTCGCGGTACGTGCCCGGCGCGATGGAGACGACGACCCGCGACGGATTGTTCGCGGGCACGGCGTCGACCGCGGCCTGGACCGTACGGAACCGGCCGCTGCCGTCCTTCGCCACGGTGAGGGCGGTGGCCGCGGCGGCGGTCGAACCCGCCGAAGCCGCCGTGCCGCGAGCTGCCGAAGCCGCCGTGCCTTGCGCTGTCGAGGCCGCCCTGCCGTGAGCTGCCGAAACCGCCGTGCCCGCCGTGCCCTCAGCCGCCGAAGCCCGCGCCTGCGCGCCCTCCCCGAAGACTCCGAAAACTCCGAAGACCGAGCCGTACGCGAGTCCCGCCGCGGCCGCCGACGCCACCGGAAGGCCGAACCTCAGTCCTGTCCGCCGTCTGCGGTGCCGTGCCCGTGCCCGCGCCCGGTGCTCGTCCCTGATCGCTTTCATGGCCTCAACCGCCCTGGTGATGGTGGGTGTGCGTGCGTCTGCGCCGCGCACAGCAGTCGCCACCAGGGGCAGGAATGGTTGCCGGGCCAGCCGGAACCGCCTGATCAGGTGCGGTCAGGCTCGATCAGGCCCAGTAGTCACGGTCAGGCCCGGTAGTCACGGTCAGGCCCTGTAGTCACGCCAGGCCCGGTCAGTCCCGCTCCGCGAGGTCCTCGTCCATCGCCGTCCGCAGATCGGCCAGCAACTCCTCGAAGCGCGAGAGGAGTTCGGGCGGGTACGTGGCCATCCTCGCGTCCATGCGGACGGCGAGCGGCGCGAAGAACTCGTCCGCGCGCTCGCGGATGTGCGGGCGGCTGTGCAGGGTGACCACGCGGCGGTCGGTGTGCTCGCGGGTGCGCACGATGTGGTCCGCGCCTTCGAGGCGGTTCAGGAGTGCGGTCGTGGCGCCCGAGGAGAGCTGGATGCGTTCGCTGAGGCGGGCCGGGGAGAGCGGGGTGCCGCGTTCCTCGGCGGCGACGATCTCCAGGAGGGCCTCCGCGTCCGTGGAGTGCAGGCCGAGCCAGAGGGAGAACCGGCGTCCGAGCTCCTTGTAGCGCTCGCCGTACCCCCTGAGCCCTTCCATCAGACGCTCACGCTGCGCCGCGATCTCGGCTGGTGCGGGGTCCGGGTCCCGCGCCGCGACCTCCCCGGCCGCCTGATCCTGCGCCGCGACCTCCCCGGCCGCCCGGTCCTGCGCCGCGACGTCGCCCGGTGTGAGGTCCTGCGCCGCGGCCTCCCCGGCCGCCCGGTCTCGCGCCGCGACCTCGCCAGGTGCCTGGTCCTGCGTCGCCACCCTGCCGCCCTCTCTCCCTGCTCGCCCTGCCCGCACTGCCTGCCCTGCCCGCCCGTACGCGCGTGCCGTGACAACTTACCGGCCCCGCTTCACCGGTCCCGCTTCATCGCGCCCGTCTTGCCGATCCCGCCCTCCCGGCCCGCTTTGACAACCCGAGCGATCCCAAATTACCTTCACCATGGAATTACTTTGCCGTGTAATTATTTCACCATGGAGGTACTTGGAATGCATGACCGGCCCTCCGTCCGCCGCTGGCTAGGTCTCCTCGCCATCGCTCTCGGCGTCGCCCTGGTCGTGGTGGACACCACGATCGTCAACGTGATCGTCCCGTCGGTCATCCAGGACCTCGACGCCAGCTCCGGCCAGGCGCAGTGGATCCAGGAGTCGTACGCGATCGTCTTCGCGGCGCTGCTCCTGCTGACCGGGCGCCTGGCGGACATCTTCGGCGCCCGCCGGATCTTCGTCGCGGGCGTCGTGATCTTCGCCGTCACGAGCGTGCTCGCCGGGCTCGCGCCCGGCAGCGGGCTGCTGATCCTGGCCCGCTTTCTCCAGGGCGCGGGCGCGGCGATGATCCTGCCGACCTCGCTCTCCCTGCTGAACGCGACGTTCACCGGCAAGGCGCGCGGCCAGGCCTTCGCCGTCTGGGGCTCGACCATCGGCGCCGCCGCCGCGCTGGGCCCGCTGCTCGGCGGCTGGCTCGCCGAACACGTCTCGTGGCGCTGGGCGTTCGGCATCAACGTGCCGCTGTCCGTCCTGGTCGCCGTCGGCGTGCTGCTCTACATGGCTCCCTCGCCCCGGACCAAGGGCCGGGTGGACGTGGCCGGTGCGGTGCTCTCCGTCGTCGGGCTCGGGCTGCTCGCCTTCGGGCTCGTCGAAGGGCGTACGTACGGCTGGTTCGTCGTCATCGAGCCGCTGGAAGTGCTCGGGATCCGCTGGGGGAGCGGGCCCTCGCCCGTCCTGGTCGCCCTCGTGCTCTCCGCCGTCACGCTGGCCGCGTTCGTCCGGCGGCAGACCGCGCTCAGCCGGGGCGGAGACTCCGCACGGGTCCTGATGGACGTCCGGCTGTTCTCGATCGCCTCCTTCCGCAACGGCAACATCGCGACGCTGATCATCGGCCTCGGCGAGTTCGGCATCGTCGCGGTGCTCCCGCTCTGGCTTCAGTTCACCCTCGGCTACAGCGCCCTGGAAGCCGGGCTCGCGCTGGTGCCCATCGCCGTCGGCAGCTTCGTCGCGACCGGTGTCAGCTTTCCGCTGGCCGCCCGGGTTCCCGCGCTCGGGCAGGTGCGCATCGGCCTCGCCCTGGAAGCCGTGGGACTGGCCGGGGTCGGCCTCATCGCCGCCCCGGACAGCTCCTGGTGGGCCGTCGCGCTGATGCTCTTCGTGTACGGGATCGGCGTCGGCTTCGCCACGGCCCAGGTCACCAACGTGGTGCTCGCCGAGGTGCCGCCCGAGAGCGCGGGGCAGGGCTCCGGCATCCAGAGCGCCTTCCGCCAACTCGGCTCCGCGCTCGGGATCGCCGCCCTGACGACCGTCTACTTCACCACCCTCAGCACGAACCTGCGCGACCGCCTTGTCGATGCCGGGCTGCCGGGCGGGCAGGCCGACCGGCTCACCGGGGCCGTCACCGACAGCGCGGGGGCCGCCATCCGGCCCCTCGCCGAGCGGCCCGAGACCGCGTCCGTCGCCGACGCGGCACGCGCGGCGATGACCGACGGGGTCGCCCTCGGCGGCTATGTCGCCGCCGGATTCGTCGTCCTCGGGCTGATCGCCACCTTCCTCGTGCCGTCCGCCGCCCCCGCCAAGGACGCGGAAGCCGCACGGGATCAGGCCGCCCCCGTGTAGGCGTGCAGGCGCAGCGCCAGCTGGATCTCCAGGGAGCGTTCCGGGGACTGCCAGTCGGGACCGAGCAAGTGGCCGATGCGGTCCAGGCGTTGGACCACGGTGTTCACGTGGACGTGCAGGGACTCCTTCGCCTTGGACTGGCTCATCCCGCAGGCGAAGTAGGCCCGCAGGGTGTGGACCAGTTCGGTGCCGCGCTTGGTGTCGTAGTCGAGGACCGGTCCCAGCGTGCGGCGTACGTACGAGTCGAGGTTCGTGTCCTCGCCGAGCAGTACGCCGAGGAAGCCCAGGTCGGGCAGGTCCGCGCCCCGCCCCGTGTGGCCGAGCGCGCGCAGGGCGGACAGACAGCGCAGGGCTTCGGCGTGGGCCCGGGAGAGGGCCTCGGGGCCGGTCGCGGGGCCCGCCGCGCCCACCGTGACCGGGGCCCCGGCGGCCTGGGTGAGTTCGGCGGCGAGCGCGCGGGCCGCGGCGCCGGTGTCGTCGGCCGGGAGCACCAGGACCACGTGGTCGTGGTGCAGGCCGGACAGGCCGTGGCGGGTGCGGGCGGCGCGCGCGGCCGAGGAGAGCAGGAGCTGGCGGGCCGCGGTGTCGCCGTGCGCGACGAACACCGAGTGGGGGAGCGCCAGATCGACCTCCAGGCGGCGGGCCCGCGCGGTGAGGCGGCCCGGGGTGCCGGAGAGGGAGAGCAGGTCGCCGAGGAGTTCGCCGCGTACGCGGTCCTCCGCCTCGGCGGCCGAGCGGCGCAGCAGCAGGAGCAGCGCCGTGACGACCCCGGCGCGTTCGAAGAGGCGCCGGTCGGCCTCGCCCAGGTCGGCGCGGCCGGTGAGGGCGATGCTGCCCAGGAGCTCGGGTCCCGCGAGGACCGCGCACACCCACGTCCCGTCCAGGGGGACCGCCCGGCCGCTGGCGCGCGAGGCGGCGACGGCCCTGGCCGGGGGCGTGCGCGGGTCGGCGTCGACGCGGGCGAGTTCGGTGCCGTCGGCGTCGTGGATGAGGGTGCCGCCGCGCAGCAGGGCGCCGATGGCGGTGGCGACCTCGGTGAAGTCGCCGCCGCGCAGCACGAGATCGGTCAGGCGGTCGTGGGCGTCCTCGGCCCGGACCATGGCCTCGCTGTGCGCGCGGATGGTCTGCGAGGCCGCGTTCAGGTCGACGAGCGCGGCCCGGGTCTCCTCCATCCGGCGGGCGCTGTCGATGGCGATCGCCGCGTGGTCGGCGAGGGAGGACAGCAGCGCGCCCTCGTCGGGGGTGAAGGCGCGCGGGGTGCGGTCGGCGGCGTACAGGACGCCGATGACGTGGGTGCCCTGCCGCAGCGGCACGCCGAGGATGGCGTGCAGGCCCTCCTCCAGGACGGCGCTGTCGATGGAGTGGGTGTGCTTGAACCGGGTGTCGATCTCGTAGTCGACGGTGGCGTACGGGCGGGCGGTCTGCGCGACCAGGCCGCCGAGTCCCTCGCCCATGCCCAGGCGCACGTTCTGGAACGCGGCGGAGACCGAGCCGTCCGTCACGCGCATGTAGGTGTCGCCCGCCTCCGGGTCGTTCAGGGAGAGGTAGGCGACGTCCGTACGCAGCAGCAGTTTGGCCCGGTGCACGATGGCGCGCAGCACCGCGTCCAGGTCGCGCAGCGCCGCGAGGTCGCCCGCCGTGTCGAACAGGGCGGTGAGTTCGGCCTCCCTGCGCTGGTGCTGGTTCAGGGTGCTGCGCACGCGCAGGGCGGTCTGCGTGGCCTCGTCGATGGCGGTGAGTTCGGCCCCGCTCGCCCCGGCCGCGCGGGCCGCGGCGGCCGGCCGGGCGAACTGCTCGGCCGGTGCGTCCTGGGCCAGCAGGTCGAGCAGCTCGCGCAGGGCGGTGCAGGCCTGCTCCCGGTGGCCGGTGCACGCCTGCTCCCGGTGGGCGGCGTCTGGGGAGATGGAGTCGTGGGCCATACGACGGTCGCCTCCGGGAGCGGGGTGCGCGTGGTGCCGTGCGCGTGGTGCTGGTGGGGTTCAGGTTCCGATTGTCGCCGAGGCCGCGGTGGTCGCACCCTCGGCCGACGGCCCCTTTTCGGCGAGGGAGCGGCCCCGGGTCTCCTTGGCCACGAGCACGGTCAGTGTCGTGATCACCACCGTCACGCAGACGTAGAGGGCCACCGGCGTCGCGGACCCGAAGTCCTTGAGGAGCTCCACGGCGATGATCGGCGCGAGGGCGCCGCCGATGATGGACGCGAGCTGCGAGCCCATCGAGGCCCCGGAGTAGCGGACCTTCGTGTCGAACATCTCCGAGATGAACGCGGCCTGCGGCCCGTACATCGCCCCGTGGAAGAGCAGCCCGACGGTGACCGCAAGGGTGATCACGGCGAAGGACTCGCTGTCGACGAGCGCGAAGAACGCGAACGCCCACATCGCCATGCCGATGGAGCCGATGAGGGTGACGGGCCTGCGGCCGATGCGGTCGGAGAGGGCGCCCCACAGCGGGATCGTCACGAAGTGCACGGCGGAGCCGATGAGTACGGCGTTCAGGGCGGTGCTCTTGGGCAGTTCCAGGTGCACGGTGACGTAGACGAGGACGAAGGCCGTGAGGATGTAGTACGAGACGTTCTCGCCGAGCCGGGTGCCGATGGCGGTCAGGACGCCGCGCCAGTTGTGCCGGAAGACCTCGACGACGGGGGCGTCCTGCTTGACGGCGGCCGCACCGGCCGCGGCGGCCTCGGCCTCCGCGCGGGCCTGCGCCTCCAGGAAGAGCGGGGACTCCGAGACCGAGACCCGTATCCACAGGCCGATGATCACGAGCACCCCGGAGAGCAGGAAGGGGATGCGCCAGCCCCAGGCGAGGAACGCCTCGTCGGACTGGACGGCGGCAAGGAGCGCGAGGACACCGGTGGCCAGGAGGTTGCCGCCGGGGGCGCCGGCCTGCGGCCAGGAGGCCCAGAAGCCGCGGTTCTTGTCGTCGCCGTGCTCGGAGACGATCAGGACGGCGCCGCCCCACTCGCCGCCGAGCGCGAAGCCCTGGATCAGACGCAGCACCGTGAGCAGGATCGGGGCGCCGACGCCGAGGGTCGCGTGGGTGGGCAGCAGGCCCATCGCGAAGGTGGCGCCGCCCATCATCATCAGGCTGAGCACGAGCAGCTTCTTGCGGCCGATCTTGTCGCCGAAGTGGCCGAAGACGACGCCGCCCAGCGGGCGGGCCGCGAAGCCGACCGCGTAGGTGAGGAAGGAGAGGAGGGTGCCCACCAGCGGGTCGCTGTCCGGGAAGAAGAGGGTGTTGAAGACGAGGGCGGCGGCGGAGCCGTAGAGGAAGAAGTCGTACCACTCGATGGTGGTGCCGATGAGGCTGGCGCTGATGATGCGGGCGATACCTGGCGTGCCCGGGGTCTTGCCCTGGGCACGCGGCGTTGCGGCTGCCATGGCGTGATCCGTTTCTCGATGGGGACGTTTCTCGGTGGGGATGTGTCGCGACGGGGGACGTTCTCGGTGCGGCCGTGTCGCTGCGGGGACGTGTCGCGACGGGAACTGGGGCCGGTCGGCGGGGGAGCGGGGGTCAGGCGGCGGTCCAGCCGCCGTCCAGGGGGAGCGAGGCGCCGGTCATGAAGCCGGTGTGCGGACCGCAGAGCCAGAGCGCGGCGGCGGCGACCTCCTCGGGCTCGATCAGCCGCTTGGCCGCGGAACGCCGCAGCAGTACGTCGCTGATGACCTGCTCGGGGGCGATGCCGTGGGCGGCGGCCTGCGCGCTGATCTGGTCCTCGACGAGGGGCGTGCGGGTGTAGCCGGGGCAGAGGCAGTTGCTGGTGACGCCGTGCTCCGCGCCCTCCAGGGCGGTGACCTTGCTCAGGCCCTCCAGGGCGTGCTTGGCGGCGACGTACGCGGACTTGAAGGGGCTGGCGCGCAGCCCGTGCACGCTGGAGATGTTCACGACGCGGCCCCACCCGGCGGCGTACATGTGGGGCAGGGTCCGGCGCAGCAGGAGGAACGGCGCGGTGACCATGACGCGCTGGATCAGGTCGAACCGCTCCGGGGGGAACTCCTCGATGGCGGCCACGTGTTGGAGCCCGGCGCTGTTGACGAGGACGTCGACGCGGGCGGGCAGGGCGTCGAGCGCGGCGGGATCGGCGAGGTCAACGGCGTGCGCCTCGCCGTCGATCTCGTCGGCCACGTCCTTGGCCGCGTCGGCGTGCCGGTCCACGACGTGGACGAAGGCACCGGCGCCGGCCAGGGCCACGGCGCAGGCCCGGCCGATGCCGCTCGCGCCGCCGGTGACCAGGGCGGTGCGTCCGGTGAGGTCGGGTCCTGCGGAGGGGACGGCGGGGGCGACACCGCGCGGAGTGGGGCTCGTCATGGCCGGAAACGTAAGGGTGCGCCGTACGGGGTTCCCATGTGTGCGGCCCACATAACCGCGGGGCGCTTCATGTGGATGGGTGCGCCCGTCCGGGTACGATCAGGGTGACCCACGTCACGACGGGCCGCCGGAAAGCTGTGCTACGGTGCGGACAGCACGTGTGTACGCCGCCTTCTCGCGGCGCCGGTGCCGATCTTCTCTTCTTCCGCCTCGTCGAGGCCCCCGCAGCTTCCGAAGCTTCGCCGTCCGGCTTTCCGGATGTCTCCGAAGCCCTTGCGCTGCACTTCTTCACTCCGCCCGACGTACGGGACGTGAACACACCGTCCCGCCGGGCCCCTTCATTCGCATGCTCGCGAAAGGACCCCATCATGAGTACCGCAACCATCACCCGCGACAAGACCACCACCCAGGCCACCACCCGGACCGCGGACCGGGCCACGGCCCGGTCCGCCACCGGGACCACCACCTCCGGCACCGAGAACCCCGTCGTCGCCGTCTCCGGCATCCTCGACGTGAGCCACAACGCCAACGGCCATCTGCGCACCGGCGACTGCCTGCCCACCCCGAACGACGTGCAGGTCCCCTCCGCGCTCATCCGCCGGCTCGGCCTGCGCGCCGGTGACCTGGTCGAAGGCGTCTCAGGCAAAACCCGCGCCCTCACCGACGTCCACCGGGTCAACGGCCACTCCGCCGAAGCCCTGCGCGGGCGCGCCCGGTTCGGCGACCTCACCCCGCTGCACCCCCGCGAGCGGCTCCGTCTGGAGACGCCGGGCGGGGGCGGCGGCAGTGTCGCGACCCGGCTCATCGACCTGGTCGCCCCCGTCGGCAAGGGCCAGCGCGGCCTCATCGTCGCGCCGCCCCGCACCGGCAAGACCGTCCTGCTCCAGCAGATCGCCGCGGCCGTGAGCGCCAACCACCCCGAGGCGCACCTCATGGTGGTCCTGCTCGACGAACGCCCCGAAGAGGTCACGGACATGAAGCGTTCGGTACGGGGCGAAGTGCTCGCCTCGACCTTCGACCGGCCCGCCAAGCAGCACATCGCCCTGGCCGAACTCGCCGTCGAGCGCGCCAAGCGGCTCACCGAGGAGGGCAAGGACGTCGTCATGCTCTTCGACTCCCTCACCCGGCTCTGCCGCGCTTACAACAACGCGGCCTCCAGCGGTGGCCGCACCCTCTCCGGAGGTGTCGACGCCGCCGCCATCCAGGGCCCCAAGCGCCTCTTCGGCGCGGCCCGGCTCGCGGAGGAGGGCGGGTCCCTGACCATGCTCGCCACCGTGCTCGTGGAGACCGGTTCGCGCGCCGACGACTACTACTTCGAGGAGCTCAAGGGCACCGGCAACATGGAGCTGCGCCTGGACCGCGGGATGGCCGAGCGGCGGGTCTTCCCCGCCGTCGACGTCACCCCTTCCGGCACCCGCCGCGACGAACTCCTGGTGCCCGCCGACGAGTTGACGGCCGTGCGCGGCTTGCGGCGCGCCCTGCACGGCAGGGACCCGCAGAGCAACCTGGAGGCGATCATCGAACGCCTGCGCAAGACCCCGGACAACGCGGCCTTCCTGCGCCAGGTGCAGCAGACCGTGCCGGGCGCCGGCTCGGCCGCCAAGCTCAACGGCGCCTGAGCCGTGGGCTCACGGGCGCGTGACGTGCACCCGGTAGCGGCCCTCGGCGTCGATGTCCGTCACCGTGATGCGCACGCCCGTCCGCTTGTCCGTGAACGTCTGGCCGGGCTCGTAGGTCGCGTCGGAGAGTTCCGCGTGGACGTTCGGCTGGCGTGTGCAGCCGCCGCTGTCCTTCGTGGAGTCGGAGACGGTGACCGGGCCCTGTCCCGTGTCGACGTCCGCGTCCACCCGGTAGACGAGCACGCCCGGCTTGCAGACCGCCTCGTCGTTCCCGCCGCGGGTGCGCACCTCGACGGCGTAACCGGACCGGGTGCCCAGCGGCACGAAGGCGAGCTTGGTGCCGCCCTCCGTGGGCAGCGGGCTCAGCGTGTGCTCGGTGGTACCGGAGTTCGACGCGCAGCTGACCTGGTCGTCGCCGAGCCAGCCCAGCTTCCACTTGTGCCAGGCCAGCAGGTCGTTGTTGGCCCCCCAGTCCTCGCTCATGATGTCCCAGTGGCCGACCGCGCCGCCGCCCTCCTGCGTGTACAGGTCGGGCAGGCCGAAGACGTGGCCGTTCTCGTGGGGGAGCACGCGGAAGCCGGTCTCGCGGTAGCTGCCCGAGCCGTCGTCCTGCCTGCTGTAGACGAAGGACGCGTTGGAGACCGGGACGCCGTCCGCGACGGGCGCCTCGGTGTTGCCCGCGAAGGTCACCGACAGGACCGTGTCGAGCGCGGAAGGCCCCGCGTTCGGTGTGACGAGGATGTTCACCAGGTCGTACTCCCGGAAGTCCACGTCCGGGTCGGCCGCCGCCACGATGTCCTGGACCAGCTCGCGGTAGCCGGGGTCGAAGGGGGCGCCGCGTTCTATCCCGTACTGCTTGAAGCTCTTGGGCATCCGCAGCCAGTCGGTGATCGGCGACTCGGGGCGGTAGTCGAGCCGTCCGTAGGAGCTGGTGCGGAACCAGTCGGACGTCTGCGGGAAGAACTCCGCGAGCCGGTCGAGTGCCGTGCCCTCGCCGGGGGCGTCGGAGAAGTCGACCATGAGGTTCAGGGCCCGGACGGTGCCCGTGGAGCGGGAGTAGCCGACGGGCGTGGGCATGCCCTCCGACATCTGGACGCCCATCGCGCCGTTGATCATGCAAGGGCTGAGCGTCGTCGCGCGGGCCAGGGACACGGAGCCCGCCGCCGTGGGGGACTCCTCCATCAGACGGCCGGTGCTCGCCGATGTGGTGACCGTGAGGGCAAGGGCGGCGCACGTGGCCAGTGCCGCGCCACGTCGCGCTCCGCGTATCTGCCGCCAGGTCGGCTGCTGCATGCGTGGGCCTTCCCCTTGCGGCAGCCGCCGGTCCTGGCTGCACCCTTTCGCTCACCCTGTGCCGGTGGGTGCGCGGGCGCTCGCTGGGTGCGACCGATCGTGGGTTTCTTTTCCAGTTAGGTGTGACGCGGGTCACAGAAAGAAAGTCCGGGGACGGGAAATATCCGGGGACTGTCTCCCCGTTTAGACCTGTGTCCGAGCGAAACGGGGAATCACTCCCCGCATCGCCCACCCGAGGCTCCGGACCCGTCCGGAACCCCGCCACCAGCTTTGAGGAGAGCCGTCGTGGAGACCGCCACCGCTGCACGGCGCCGCACGCCCCGCCCGCGGGCCGACGCCCTGCGCAACCGGGAGCGGATCGTCGCCGCCGCACGCGAGATGTTCGTCGAGTACGGCGCCGACGTGCCGCTCGACGAGGTCGCGCGCCGGGCCGGCGTCGGCAACGCCACGGTCTACCGGCACTTCTCCGACCGGTCCGAACTGGTCAACGAGGTCGTCCTGCTGGTCACCGACCGCGTCACGGCCCACGCCGAGGCGGCCATCGCGGCCGCCGACGCCGACCCGGGCGTCGCCTTCGACGCCCTGCGCCGGTTCGTGCACGCTTCCGCCGACGAGCGGATCGGCGCCCTGTGCCCGATGCTCCAGGCGGCCTTCGACCCCGATCATCCGGATCTGGTCGACGCCCGTGAGCGGCTCGAAGCCGTCACCGACGGGCTCATGCACAGGGCGCGCGCGGCCGGGCAGCTGCGCACCGACATCGCCGTCGGGGACCTGATGGTCGCCCTCTCCCAGCTCACCAGGCCGCTGCCCGGCACCGCGTGCCCGAACATGGACCGCTTCGTCCACCGCCATCTGCAACTGTTCCTGGACGGCCTGATGGCGCCGGCCCGCTCCGAGCTGCCCGGTGAGGCGGCGACTTTGGAGGACCTCCGTCAGTCCTGAGTCCCGCCGGACTCCGGCCCGACTCTTCTGAACCCCGCCTGACCCCGACCGACTTCGCCGTACGCGGCACGCGCCTCGGCCGTGCCCGCCACGCGTCTTTTCACGTTTTTACGATTTCACGTCACTTTTCACCACACGTACCGCTAGGTGGCTACTCCCATGTCAGAAACAGATCCCAGGCGCTGGAAAGCGCTGATCTTCATCGCGCTCGCGCAGCTGATGGTCGTCCTCGACGCGACCATCGTGAACATCGCGCTGCCCTCCGCCCAGCAGGACCTGGGCATCTCGGACGGTAACCGCCAGTGGGTCATCACGGCCTACGCCCTGGCCTTCGGCGGTCTGCTCCTCTTCGGCGGCCGCATAGCCGACCTCTGGGGCCGCAAGCGCACCTTCGTGACCGGCCTGATCGGTTTCGCCGCGGCCTCCGCGCTCGGCGGCGCCGCGACCGGCGAGGCCATGATGCTGGGCGCCCGCGCGCTTCAGGGCGTGTTCGGCGCGCTGCTCGCGCCCGCCGCCCTCTCGCTGCTGGCCGTGATGTTCACCGACGCCAAGGAGCGCGCCAAGGCGTTCGGCATCTACGGGGCGATCGCCGGTGGCGGTGGCGCCGTGGGCCTGATCCTCGGCGGCTTCCTCACCGAGTACCTGAATTGGCGCTGGACGTTCTTCGTGAACATCCCCTTCGCCGCCGTCGCCGCGATCGGCGCCTACTTCGTCATCCGTGAGCCGGCCGGTTCCCGCAACCGCTCGCCGCTCGACATCCCGGGCGTGGTCCTGTCCACCCTCGGACTGGTCTCCCTGGTCTACGGCTTCACGCGCGCCGAGTCGGCTGGCTGGTCGGACTCCCTGACGATCGGCATGTTCGTCGGCTCCGCCGTCCTGCTCGCCGCGTTCGTCCTCGTCGAGGCCAAGGTCAAGTCGCCGCTGCTCCCGCTGCGCGTCCTGACCGAGCGCAACCGCGGTGGCGTCTACCTCTCGCTCGGCCTCGCGATCATCGCGATGTTCGGCCTGTTCCTCTTCCTCACGTACTACCTCCAGATCGTCAAGGGCTTCTCGCCGGTCAAGACCGGCTTCGCGTTCCTGCCGATGATCGTCGGCATGATCACGGGCTCCACGCAGATCGGTGCCCGTCTGATGACCCGCGTCGCGCCGCGGCTGCTCATGGGTCCCGGCTTCGTGGTCGCGGCCATCGGCATGCTGCTCCTGACACAGTTGGAGATCGGTACTTCGTACGCCGGTCTGATCCTGCCCGCGCAGCTGCTGCTCGGTCTCGGCATGGGTACGGCGTTCATGCCCGCCATGTCGCTGGCCACGCACGGCGTCGAGCCGCGTGACTCCGGTGTCGCCTCCGCGATGGTCAACACCTCGCAGCAGGTCGGCGGCGCCATCGGCACCGCGCTCCTGAACACCATCGCCGCCTCCGCCACGACCGCGTACATCGCGGACCACGCGGCGGGTGCGACGACTCCCGCGGCCCAGAAGCTGGTCCAGGCGCAGGCCATGGTCGAGGGGTACACCAGCGCGATCTGGTGGGCCGTCGGCATCCTGGCCGCCGCCGCCGCGATCGCCTTCGCCCTCATCAACACCGGCGCCCAGAGCGGGGCTCCGGCCGCGTCCGGCGACGGCGAGGGCGTGGCGGACGAGGTGCGGATCCCGGTGGTCGCGCACTGACCCCGGGCACCCCGCACACCCTGAAGGGGGCCTAGCGGAGCCAGGGCAGGTCCGCCCCCGCCTCCTTCGGCTGAAGTCCCTCGGCGACGATCACCATGATCTCGCCGAGGGACTTCTGCTGTTCCGGGGTGAGCCGGTCGAAGAGGGCCTGGCGCACGGCGGTGACATGGCCGGGCGCGGTCCGCCGGAGCACCTCGTACCCGGCGCCGGTGAGGATCGCGAACTGGCCGCGCTTGTCGGAGGGGCAGTCCTCGCGGCGCACCCAGCCGTTCTTCTCCAGGCGCGCGACGGCGTGCGAGAGGCGGGACCGGGTGATCTTGGTGTTTCTGGCCAGCTCCGTCATGCGCATGCGCCGCCGCGGGGCGACGGAGAGCTGGACCAGGAGGCCGTAGTAGATGTGCGGCATGCCGGCGTCGCGCTGCAACTGGCGGTCGAGGTGGTCTTCCAGGAGCGTGGTGGCCTGCAGATACGCGAGCCAGGTGCGCTGTTCCTCGTCGTCGAGCCAGCGCGGTTCCCCGTCGGGGGGAGAAGTGGGTGCCGTGTCCATGTACTCCACTGTACGCAGCCCTTCCTTGAATCTTAAACAAAGCGGGAGTAGGGTCGTCCCCAGATAGAAGCTTGAGAGTTAAAGTAAACCGCTGATTCGCCGATTCGTTGATCCGTTCCCCGCACGTACCCGGAGGTGCCGTCATGACCGCGACCCAGGAGCGCATGCCCGCCCTGTACCTCAGCCACGGCGCACCACCGCTGGCCGACGACGCGCTCTGGCCCGGCCAGCTCCGCGCCTGGTCGGCCGGGCTGCCGCGCCCCAAGGCCATCCTCATGGTTTCCGCCCACTGGGAAGAGGCCCCGCTCGCGCTCGGTGCGACGGAAACGGTGCCGCTGGTCTACGACTTCTGGGGCTTCCCCGAGCACTACTACCAGGTCACGTACGCCGCACCGGGCGCCCCCCGACTCGCCGATTCCGTACGGAAACTGCTGCGCGGGGCGGGCACGCCGGTACAGGACGTCCAGGACCGCGGGCTCGACCACGGAGCGTACGTCCCGCTCGTCGAGATGTACCCCGACGCGGACATCCCCGTTCTCCAGATCTCCCTGCCGACCCTCGACCCCGCCCGGCTGATGGACATCGGCCGCAAGCTGGCGCCGCTGCGGGACGAGGGCGTGCTGATCGTCGGCAGCGGCTTCTTCACGCACAACCTCGCGGCACTGCGCCAGGGCGGTACGCCGTCGTGGTCGGCGGAGTTCGACGCGTGGGGGCACGAGGCGCTCGACGCGGGCGACGTGGACGCACTGCTCGACTTCCGGCACAAGTCCCCGGCGGGCGAGCTGGCCCATCCGCGGACGGAACACTTCGCGCCGCTGTTCGTGACGCTGGGAGCCGCGGAGGCCGCCGGGGACCTCGGCGGGCAGCGCAGTGTGATCGACGGGTTCTGGATGGGGCTCGCCAAGCGGTCGGTGCAGTTCGGCTGAAGCGCCCCTTACGCCGCCGGCGGCTCGCTGATCTCGATCGCGCGCAGGGCCGCCGCCAGGGCCCGCCCGTCGCCCACGTCCAGCGCCGTGTCGGCGAACTTGATCACGTGCTCGTCGCCGTGCGCCAGGGCCCGCTCGAAGACCTCCTCGGGGGCGAAGGCGCCGGGAGCGGTGTACGCGACCGGGGCGTCCGGGGCGTACATCGAGGTCACGGCGGCCGAAGCCGTCCAGGCCGCGTGCAGGCTCGGCGCCCACAGGGTGCGGGGCAGGGCGGGCAGGGCGCGCAGCACCGCGTTGGGCGCGGTCGAGGCGTGCACCAGCATCGTCGCCTCGCCGTGGCCGTGCGTGGCGTACCGGTGGGTGGCCGCGCGCACCAGCTCCGTCAGCTCGCGGCGCGCCTCGTCGGGGTCGCGCACGCCGGCCGCCCACGCGGGCAGGGCCGTGACCCGCTCCAGCCGGGCGGGGAAGCCGCCGCTGTCCCGGTCCGGGATCGGCTCGACGGCGTCCAGGGCTGCGGTCGCCGTCCGGGCGTCCACGGGCAGGAGCGCGACCCCGGGGACGGGGCGGTGGCGGGCGGCCCAGTAGCCCAGGCCGTGGGCGAGTTCGGCGACGCGGGGAGCGGTCGCCTCACCCGCCAGGAGCGTGCGGACCGCGTGGCCCACGCGGATCACCGGGTGCGTGGAGCCGCCGTACAGGCCGGGCAGCAGGAGCGGCCACCACGCGGCGAGGACCTCGCGCCACGGCCGTCCGTCGAGCTCCCTGCCGAAGTACGCGATCCAGTCCGCCGCCCGGCGCGGATCGCCGAGGGCCTCGCGCCGGTTGGCGGCGGTGATTGGCTCGACCGCGCCCGGGTACTCCTCCAGCTTCGGCGCGTACAGGTCTAGCCAGCGGTGGACCGCGTCGGCCCGGCCGTGCGCGGCGAGCGCCTCGACGGCCATCGGCGCGTGATTGGTGAGCCGGCCGAGCCGTTCGGGGCCCGAGGCGTGCAGGCGCTGGAGGGCCTCGTCGAGGGTGCCGGTCGTGTCGGCCGTCGTGTCCATGGCGGCACGCTAGGCGGGGTGCGCGCGGGGGCGTAACGGCCATGCGCCCTAGGTCGGGACGTACGCCGGACGTACGCCGGACGGACTCGGGACCTACACCGGACCCCGGGGGGACCTAGGACCCGCTTGCGGCCGCGGGGCCCAGGGGACGCTCGTACCAGGCGACGTCCCAGTAGCGGCCGAACTTGCGGCCGACCTCGCGGTAGGTGCCGACGTGCCGGAAGCCGAAACGCTCGTGGAGGCGCCCGGAGGCCTCGTTCGGCTGGGCGATCCCGGCGTAGGCGCGGTGCAGGTCCTCGCCTTCGAGGGCCTCGAAGAGCGCCTTGTAGAGCAGGGTGCCGATGCCGCGGCCCGCGGCGTCCGGCGCGCAGTAGACGCTCACTTCGACCGAGGTGGCGTAGGCGGGTTTGATCCGGAAAGGAGAACTGGTGACGTACCCGAGGATCAGGCCGGAATCCCGCTCCTGGGCAACCAACAGGCGGTGGGGGCCGTCTTCAGGGTGGGAGAGCAGCCAAGGGCGGCGCTCTTCCGGCAGGAAGACGGCCGTGTCAAATGTGATCGCCGTCTCACGTACGTAGTGGTTGTAGATGTCGGTCAGGGCCGCGAGATCAGCCTCCGTGCCCGGCCTGACCTGCACCTCTGTACGTTCCGACGGCATCCGGCCTCCCTTTGTGGCGGCACAGGGTACTGCAACGTCAGGAAAATAGATGCGCGGCTTGGGAATTCTGTCCGGATTCCAGTCGTTGTTTCCATCGGAAGCAGGGCACCCGCAAGGGTGTGGTTTCCACCACAGAGGCCCGTGAAAAGGGCCGACCAGGACCTCCACACGCAAGGGAGCACGCATGGCAACCCGTGCCGTCGCCCGTCGTAAGTCCGCCTCCTCCGGCGAGACCGACGCGGCACGCAGTGTTCGCGCCGTAGGCGGGGAGATCGCCGACCGCGACCTGGTCGGCATGTACCTCGACGAGATCGCGCGTACGCCGCTGCTCGACGCCGCCAAGGAAGTCGAGCTGTCCCAGATCATCGAAGCCGGTGTGTACGCCCGGAAGATACTGGACGGCGAGATAGAGGACTCCGTCTCCGGTGCCGCCGCGTCCCGCGAGGAGCTGGAGGCGCTGGTCGCCGACGGTGAGCGGGCCAAGGACGTCTTCATCCGGTCCAACCTCCGCCTCGTCGTCGCCGTGGCCCGCCGTTACCCCCGCAGTGGCCTGCCGCTCCTGGACCTCATCCAGGAGGGGAACGCCGGCCTGGTCCGCGCGGTCGAGAAGTTCGACTACGCCAAGGGCTTCAAGTTCTCCACGTACGCCACGTGGTGGATCCGTCAGGCCATCACCCGCTCCATAGCCGACCAGTCGCGCACCATCCGGCTCCCCGTCCACCTGGTGGAGGAGCTCGGCCGGATCCGCCGGGTCATGCGCGAGTTCAACCGCAAGAACGGCCGCGACCCCGAGCCCGAAGAGGTCGCCGCGGAGCTCGACACCACGCCCGCGCGGGTCACGGACGTCCTGGACTGGGCGCGTGACCCGGTCTCGCTGAACATGGGCGTGGACGACAACGGCGACACGCAGTTCGGTGACCTCCTGGAGGACACCTCGGCGGTCTCCCCCGAGCAGTCCGTCCTGAGCCTGCTGCGCAGCGAGGAGCTGGACGACCTGATCGGCCGCCTCGACCAGCGCACGGCCTCCATCATCAAGATGCGGTACGGCATCGACGACGGCCGCGAGCGGACCCTCACGGAGGTCGGCAAGCAGCATGGGCTGACGCGGGAGCGGATCCGGCAGATCGAGAAGCACGCGCTGCTCGAACTGAAGAAGTTGGCTCGGGACACGGGCTTCGACGCGGCGGCCTAGGCGGCCGGCCTCGAACGCCCCCACCAGCTGAGCCCCGGCGCCATCCCCCCCCGGCACCGGGGCTCATTCCTTTCCCTGACCTGGGGCGGCTGCCGGGCGACTTTGCCTCTGGGGCGGGGCTGCCCGGCTTCTTGCGGCTGCCGGGCGGGTGGGCCTTTACCGCGCTTCGCGCGGATGTCTCCCACCCACCCACCCATTACTCCGGGGTAATCGGGTGGGTGGGCGGGAAAGATCCGCGCGAAGCGCGGGACAGGGGCGGGCCCCACGGCGGGACAGGGGCGCCCCCACGGCACAGTGGCAAAGATCCGCGCGAAGCGCCGGGCAGGGGCGGCCCCCGCGGCGGACAGGGGCGCCCCCACGGCGCGGTGGGAGAGATCCGCGGCCCCCCGGCGGGGCAGCCAGGCCTACGCCGAGGTGGACGCGTGGGTTAGGCGGGAGGCCAGGGACCGCAGAGCAGAAACCAGCTCCGGCGGCCCGTGGGCGACGAAATCATGGCCCGTCATGGCGAGCCGCACCGCCAGCCACTCCACCGCATCCGACACCTCAGCCCGCAGCCGGCAGGTAGTGGCGCCCAGAGGCTCCGGCACCCCCAGCGCCGAGGGGAACGCCGCCGCGACCGCCTCCGCGGACGCCTCGAACGTCACGTCGATCTCGTACGCACGCTGCTGCCCCCGCCACATCGACTGCCGGATGAACTCCGCCGCGTCCCCCGTCGGCAGCTCCCGCGGCACGAAGCGGGCCCCGGTCGCGAACGGCGAGGAGACCCGGTCCACCCGGAACGTGCGCCAGTCGTCCCGGTCGATGTCGTACGCCACCAGATACCAGCGCCGCCCCGTCGACACGAGCCGATGCGGCTCCGTCAGGCGGCGCGTCTCCGTCCCGTCCCCCGAGCGGTACGCGAAGCGCAGCCGCTCCTGGCCCGCCGCCGCGGACGCCATCACCGTAAGCGTCTCGGGAGCGATGCTCGCCCCGTCCCCGGCGGTCAGCGGGATCGTCGCGACCTGCAAGGTCTGCACCCGGTGCCGCAGGCGCGAGGGCAGCACCTGCTCCAGCTTCGCCAGCGCCCGCACCGACGCCTCCTCCACCCCCTCCACCGCATGGCCCGCCCCGGCCCGCAGCCCCACCGCGATCGCCACCGCCTCCTCGTCGTCCAGGACGAGCGGCGGCATCGCCTTGCCCGCGACCAGGCGATACCCCCCGGCCGCCCCCTGGCTCGCCTGCACCGGATAGCCGAGGTCCCGCAGCCGGTCGATGTCGCGCCGCACCGTGCGGCGGCTGACGCCAAGGCGCTCCGACAGCTCCCCGCCGGGCCACTCGCGCGGGGTCTGGAGCAGGGAGAGGAGTTGCAGCAGCCGGGCCGGGGTGTCCGTACCGCCGGACCGTTCCGAGGTCGTGCCGGAAGTCGAAGTCATGTCTCCAAGGATGCCGTCCATCTAGGTCATGACCTGACCTATATGGCTCCTAGTCTTCTCTCATGACTTTCAGCAGCCCCGCCACAGCACCCACCGGAGCGGCCGCCGCGGCCGCCGACCGGCGCCGCTGGTTCGCCCTCGCCATCGTGATGACCGCGGCCTTCATGGACCTGGTCGACGTCACCATCGTCAACATCGCGATCCCGTCCATCCGGCAGGACGCGGGCGCCTCGTTCAGCCAGATCCAGTGGATCACCGCGGGGTACGCGCTCGCGTTCGCGGCCGGGCTCATCACCGGCGGGCGGCTCGGCGACATCCACGGGCGCAAGCGGATGTTCCTCATCGGCATCGGCGGCTTCACGCTCGCCTCCGCGCTCTGCGGCTTCGCCGCCAACCCGGAGATGCTGGTCGCGTCCCGGATCCTCCAGGGCGGCATGGCCGCGATGATGGTGCCGCAGGTCCTGTCGATCGTGCACGCCACCTTCCCCGCGCACGAGCGCGGCAAGGTCTTCGGGCTCTTCGGGATGATCGTGGGCCTCGGGGCCGTCTCGGGACCGCTGCTCGGCGCGCTCCTGACGCAGTGGAACCTCTTCGGGCTCGAATGGCGCCCGATCTTCCTCATCAACCTGCCCGTCGGCATCGCGGGACTGATCCTGGGCAGCAAGTTCATCAGCGAGTCCAAGGCGCCCAAGGCCCTCAAGCTCGACCTCGTCGGCGTCGTCCTGGTCACGCTCGGCCTGCTGATGGTGCTCTACCCCCTCACCCGCGGCGAGGAGCTGGACTGGCCGCTGTGGGGGTTCGCCATGATGGCCGGCGGCCTTGTCGTCTTCGGGGCGCTCGTCGCGTACGAGAAGGCGAAGGCGGCCAAGGACGGTTCGCCGCTCGTGGAGCTGTCCCTGTTCAAGGTGAAGAGCTTCGCGGCGGGCATCGCGGTGCAGACCGTGTTCGGTGTCGCGATGGGCATCTTCTTCCTGGTCTGGACGCTCTACATGCAGACGGGGCTTGGCTGGAGCGCGCTGCGGGCCGGCACGACCGGCATCCCGTTCTCGATCGCCGTCTCGGTGGCGGCCGGCATGTCCGTGCAGAAGCTGGTGCCGCGCTTCGGGCGCAAGGTGCTCCAGGGCGGCGCGCTCGTCATGGCCACCGGGGTGCTGCTCTACATCTGGGAGGCGGACCGGTACGGCGCGGGCATCGCGTCCTGGCAGATGGCGCTGCCGCTGGTCGTGATGGGCGCGGGCATGGGCCTGATCGTCGCGCCGCTGACCGACGCGATCCTGTCGGACGTGCCGCGCGAGCACTCCGGGTCCGCGTCCGGCCTGCTCAACACCGTCCAGCAGATGGGCACGGCGCTCGGACTCGGCCTGGTCTCCGTGGTGTTCTTCGGCATGATCGACGAGACGGCGGCACGGAGCGAGGTGCCGATGGAGATCGTGGGCGCGTTCCAGAACTCGCTGTGGTGGGTCGTCGGTGTGCTCGTCGCCATCTTCCTGCTGATGTTCGCCCTGCCGGCCAAGCCGCGCCAGCACGTTGAAGGCGGCGGCGCGGACTCCGAGAACTCCGGGGGCTCCGAGAACTCCCAGAACTCCCAGAACTCCACGGAAGAGGGTTTCACGGAGGAGGACTCCGCGGACGCCGGTGCCGTGGCGGCCGGTGAATCCTCCGGGCGGGAGCCCGTGTTGACCCCCTGAGAGGTGCCCCTCCGCGGGAGGGGCGGGCGCGGCGGCCCAGGTGGAGCCTAGAGCTCCGCCTGGGTCGCCGTCGCGTCCAGGGACTCCAGTACGGCGCCGGGGTCGCCGCCCTTCGTGACGGCGGCCCCGATCTCCTTGCGGATGGCCGCCCTCACCGTCGGCCAGGAGCGCAGGTTGACCGGCTGGAACTCCGCCTGCGGCATCTGGTCGATGAACTTCCACAGCGGGCGCTGGGCCGGGTCCGCGCGCAGGTCCGCCGAGGCGGAGCCGGTCACCGGAAGCGCGGTCTGCCCGCCGCCGTACGTCTTCGCCGACTTGCGGCCGTAGAGGTAGCCGAGGAACATGCCGCACGCCTCGCCGTGGCCGTTCTGCTTGAACGCCATCAGCCAGTCGCTCAGGCCTACCGGCGCCGCCGCCCCGCCCTGCCGCGTGGGGAACGCGGCATGCGCGTACGGGAACTTGACCTTGTCGGCGGCGCCCATGAGCACCGGGTGCGCGATCAGCATCCCGATGCCCCCGCGCAGGAACTGCTCGTACGCGGCCGTCCTGTTGAGCCCCGCCGGGTCCGCGCCCGCGAGCCCCTTGGCCACCAGCTCGTCCCGGAGCCAGGTCAGCGTCCGGACGTTGGACGCGGTGCGGAAGTCGTAGCCGGCCGCCAGGCCCGCGTAACCGCCCTCGTCCGCGAGCAGCCAGGCCAGGGTCTCGTCCTCGGCGGCCTCGGGGCCCAACTGAAGCCCGTAGGGCGTCTTCACGCCGATTCCCTTGAGGGCGACGGCCGCCGACCGCAGCTCGTCCCAGGAGGTGGGGGCGCCGGTGATGCCGGCCTGCTTGAAGAGCGCCTTGTTGTAGAAGAGGCGCGGGGTGCTGGCGAGGAACGGGATGCCGTACTGGATGTGCCTGACCGAGCCCGCCTCGGCGAACGAGCGGGTGAAGTCGGCCTCGGTGCGGATGTCGAAGAGCTCGGAGGCGCCGTAGAGCTGCTCGTCCTCGGCGTAGGGGGCGAAGACGTTCGACTGGGCGATGTCGGGGGCCTCCCCGTCCTTCACGCGGCGGGCCAGCGTCCGGTCCAGCTTGACGAAGGGGACGCGTTCCAGGGCGATCTTGACGGTGGGGTGCTTCTTCTCGAAGGCGGTGACCAGGCCGTCCCACTGGTCGCCGATGGAGGAGCCGACGCTCTTGTCGTAGCTCGCGACCAGGACTTTGAGGGTGGTGGTGTCGCTGCCGGACGAGCAGGCGCCCAGACCGAGGCCGAGGGCGGACGCGCCGGTGAGACCGGCGGACTTGGTCAGGAACTGTCGACGACGCACCGGGCTTGCCACCTTCTTGAACGCGCTGGATCTTGCGGGCCGATTGCAGGCCGGTGGCAGATTCTGTCATAGAGGCATGTTGTGCCTTGGGTCGTCCTCGGCAGGTGGTCCTCGGCCGCTGGCATAACCTGCCTCGCATGCCCGCAAGTTCGCTCAACCCGCCCGATTCGCTGACGGAGCGCCGCAAGGCGGAGACGCGCCTGGACATCGCCCGCACCGCGGCGGCGCTCTTCGTCGAGAACGGCCTGCGGGCCACCCGCGCCGAGGACATCGCCCGCGCGGCGGGCGTCGCGCCGCGCACCTTCTACCGCTACTTCGCGACGAAGGAGGAGGCCGTGGCGCCGCTGTTCGCCGCGGGCGCGCGACAGTGGGCGGAAGCCGTACGGGACGCGCCCCCGCGGCTCGCGGTGCGGGACGCGCTGCGGCACGCGGCGGCCAGGGCGCTGGTCCCGGACGGCGACGCGGCCCCGGGGCTCGCGATCGGCGACGCGGAGGCCCTGGAGTGGGTGCGGGCGCTGCTGCGGATGGCGGGGGAGAGCGCGGCCCTGCGAGCGGTGTGGTCGGAGGCCTGTCACGACGCGGAACAGACGCTGCTCGCGGTCCTGGCCGAACGGCAGGGCCACGGGGAAGGCGGGAAGCGCACCGGCACCGGGGCGGCAGGGGCGGGGGCGGGGGCGGGGGTGGCGGGTGAGGCCGGGGTGCCGCCCTCGCTGGAGCTGCGGCTCGTGGCGGCCGTGGCCAGCGCGGCGGTGCGGGTGGCCGTGGAGACCTGGGCCTCCGGTGACGATCCCGCCGGGGGAGAGGCGGGCCCCGCCGCCCTGGCGGACCGCTGCGTCGAAGCCTTGGAGGGCTTCCGCTGGCCGTGAGGCTCGGAAAGCTTCCGCTGGCCGTGAGGCGCGGGGCGGCGGGTGTGAGGCGCGGGGCGAGGCCCAAGCCCAAGGTCCAGGGGCGCGAGGTTGAGTGCCGTACGGCACGGTCCGGTGCGGGCCGCAGGGCCCGGCAGACGCGCTCCCCGGCGGGACGAAAGTCCGTTTGTGTCTGCTTGAGGCCCGAGCTTGTTTACTTTGCCGGAACCTGACCGTATTCTGCGAGTGAAACCACAGGTTCGGGCATCACTCGGAGGCGAACGGACATGTACGCACCGGAGCGGCAGCAGGAGATCCTGCGGCTCGCGCGGGACGGCGGACGGGTCGACGTGCTGTCGCTCGCCGAGGAGTTCAAGGTCACCGCGGAGACCATCCGGCGCGACCTGAAGGCCCTCGACCGGGCCGGTCTCGTCCGCCGCGTGCACGGCGGTGCCATACCGGCCGGGCGCCTGGACTTCGAGCCCGACCTCGCCGAGCGCGAGGGGACGTCGGCCGACGAGAAGGACCGCATCGCCCACGCCGCCCTCGCCGAACTCCCGGCCGAGGGCAGCGTGATCCTGGACGCGGGCTCGACCGTGGCCCGCCTCGCGGCCTCGCTCCCGCTGGAGGCGACGTTCACCGTCGTCACGCACGGCCTGCCCACCGCCGCACGCCTCGCCGACCACCCCGGCATCCAGCTCCACCTCATCGGAGGCCGCGTCCGCAGCCGTACGCGCGCGGCCGTCGACGCCTGGGCGCTGCGGGCGTACGGAGAGATCCGCGCCGACGTCGTCTTCGTCGCCGCGAACGGCTTCTCCGCCGAAGGCGGCCTGACCACCCCCGACCTCGCCGAAGCGGCCGTCAAGCGCGCGGCGATCGGCGCGGCCCGCCGCGTGGTGCTCCTCGCGGACTCCACCAAGCACGGCCAGGAGCACTTCGCGCGCTTCGGCGACCTCTCAGACGTGGACCTGCTGATCACCGACGCGGGCCTCGGCGCCGAGGACGCCGCGGCCATCGAGAGCGGCGGCACGGAGGTGATCCGCACATGAGCGGCGGCGAGAGCACCCCGGGCGCGGGCCACGGCGCCGGCAAGAACGCGAGCAGCGACCCCACACGGGTCGGCAACGGAACGGTACGTACGCGCATGATCCTCACCCTCACCCCCAACCCCTCCCTCGACCGCACCTACGAGGTCCCTTCGCTGGACCGCGGCGAGGTCATCCGGGCCACCGGCGACCGGATGGACCCGGGCGGCAAGGGCGTCAACGTGTCCCGGGCGGTCGCGGCCGCGGGCGGGGCGACCCTCGCCGTCCTGCCGCTCGGCGGTGCGCCCGGCGCGCTCGTGGCCCAACTCCTGGACGAGCAGGGCATCGAGGTCGCGCCGGTCCCGGTCGCGGGCCAGACCCGCTCGAACATCGCGGTGGCCGAACCGGACGGCACCCTCACCAAGATCAACGCAACCGGGCCCGAACTGACCGCGGCGGAGGCCGAGTCGCTGCTCTCCGCCGTGCGCGAGCGGTCCGGCGGCGCCGACTGGATCGCCTGCTGCGGCAGCCTGCCGCGCGGCCTCGCCCCTTCCTGGTACGCCGACCTGGTGGCCCGCGCGCATGCCGCGGGGGCCCGCATCGCCCTCGACACCTCGGGCCCGGCCCTGCTCGCCGCCCTCGCCGAGCGCCCGGACGTCGTCAAGCCGAACGCGGAGGAGCTCGCCGAAGCGGTGGGGCGCCCGCTGACCACGGTCGGCGACGCGGTCAAGGCCGCCGAAGAACTGCGGCAGTCGGGCGCGCGTGCGGTGCTGGCCAGCCTCGGCGCGGACGGCCAGCTCCTGGTGGACGACTCGGGCACGTACTTCGGCAGCGCTCCGGTCGACGCCGTCCGCAGCAACGTCGGCGCCGGTGACGCCTCCCTGGCCGGTTTCCTCGTCGCGGGCGGTTCCGGAGCCACCGCCCTCGCCTCGGCCGTGGCGCACGGCGCGGCGGCGGTCCAGCTGCCGGGCAGCGCGATGCCGACCCCGGCGGACCTCGCGCCCGCCGCGGTCACCGTCACGACACGGATCCCGCTGGACCGCGTACTGACCGAGCCCGCGTCATGACCCCCCTCGGGCGGCCTCCCCACGGCCCGGCGCGTCACCGGTCGGCTCTTCATCGGTCGGCGCCTCGTCGGTCGGCGCCTCGTCGGTCACACGAGCCCTATCAGCCCCACGAGCCCCACACTCCCGTCCCCACCCCCGTCCCCACCCCCGCCCTCCCCCGGGCGATACGCGTGCGAAGGAGCCCGCGATGAGCGAGATGATCACCGCGGAACTGGTCGACCTCGAACTCGACCGGTCCGCAGGAACCAAGGAAGCGGCGGCCCGTGCCCTCGCCGAGCGCATGGTGGCCCTGGGGCGGGTGACCGATCTCGACGGCTTCCTCGCCGACGTGGCGGCCCGCGAGGCGCAGATGCCGACCGGCCTGGACGGCGGCATCGGCATCCCGCACTGCCGCAGCGCCCATGTCACCGAGCCGACCCTGGCCTTCGGCCGCTCGGCCCGGGGCATCGACTTCGGGGCGCCGGACGGGCCGGCCGACCTCATCTTCCTGATCGCGGCACCGGCGGGCGCGGACGACGCGCATTTGACGATCCTGTCGTCGCTGGCACGGCAGCTGATGGACCAGGAGTTCACGGGCGCCCTGCGGGCAGCCGGAGACGCGCGGACGGCAGCGGCCCTGATCAGCGGGGAGTCCACCGCTTCCGGCGCTTCCGGTGCGGCGGAAGAGTCCACCGTTTCCACCGTTTCCACCGCTCCCGGCACTTCCGGTGCTGCGGAGGAGCCCACCGCTCCCGCCGAGGCGCAGGAGCCCGCCGAGCCGCGGCCGGAAGGCGGCCCCGCCCCGGCGGAACCGTTCCGCATCGTGGCGGTCACGTCCTGCCCCACGGGCATCGCCCACACGTACATGGCGGCGGAGTCCCTGGAGAACGCGGCCCGCGAGGCGGGCGTGGAACTGACGGTGGAGACCCAGGGCTCGGCGGGCTTCACCCGCCTCGACCCGGTGGTCGTCGCCGCCGCCGACGCCGTCATCTTCGCCCACGACGTCCCCGTACGGGACAAGGACCGCTTCGGCGGGAAGCCCACGGTCGACGTCGGCGTGAAGGCGGGCATCAGCAGGCCCGCCGCGCTCATCGCGGAGGTGCGGGAGAAGGCCGCCCGCGGCGAGACCACCGCGGACGTCGGGCCGAGCCCCGTCGACAACGCCGGTGACAGCGGCGACGGCTACGGCACCAAGCTGCGCAAGTGGCTGATGTCCGGCGTCAGTTACATGGTCCCGTTCGTCGCCGCCGGCGGCCTCCTCATCGCCCTGGGCTTCGCCATCGGCGGCTGGAAGATCGACAAGGCGCCGTCCGTCGCCGAGCACTTCGTGTGGACGGACACCACCAGCTGGGCCGCGCTCCTCTTCCAGATCGGCGGACTCGCCTTCGCCTTCCTGGTGCCGGTCCTCGCGGGCTACATCGCGTACGGGATGGCCGACCGGCCGGGACTCGTGCCCGGATTCGTCGGCGGCTCCGTCGCCGTCACGATCAACGCGGGCTTCCTGGGCGGTCTCGCCGCGGGTCTGATCGCGGGCGCGGTCGTCATGGGCATCCAGCGGGTACGGATCCCGGCCGTCCTGCGCGGGATCATGCCCGTGGTCGTGATCCCGCTGATCTCGTCCGCGGTCGTGGGCTTCTTGATGTTCCTCGTCATCGGCAAGCCCATCGCCGAGCTCCAGAGCGCGCTGACGGACTGGCTGGAGGGCCTGTCCGGTGCCAACGCCGTCATCCTCGGCGTCATCCTCGGCCTGATGATGTGCTTCGACCTCGGCGGCCCGCTCAACAAGGTCGCGTACGCCTTCGCCGTCGGCGGCCTCGCCAGCCCGACCGAGGGCAGCCTCAAGGTCATGGCCGCGGTGATGGCGGCCGGCATGGTCCCGCCGCTCGCCATGGCCCTGGCCACCACGGTCCGCGGCCGGCTCTTCACCAAGACCGAACGCGAGAACGGCAAGGCGGCCTGGTTCCTGGGCGCCTCGTTCATCACGGAGGGCGCGATCCCGTTCGCCGCGGCCGACCCGCTGCGGGTGATCCCCGCGTCGATGGCGGGCGGCGCGGTCACCGGCGCCCTGTCGATGGCCTTCGGCTGTACGCTGCGGGCCCCGCACGGCGGCATCTTCGTGGTGCCGCTCATCGGGCAGCCGCTGCTGTACCTGGTGGCGATCCTCGCCGGGGTCGGCGTCTCGACCGTGACGGTCATCCTGCTCAAGGGCGCCCGGAAGACCACCCCTTCGGAGGGTGCCGCCGCGGCCGGGGAGACCGCCGGGGAGAAGCGGATGCCGGCGGCGGTCTGAGCTGGTTCGGTCCCGTCTGGGCCGATCTGGGCCGGTAGGGGCAGGTCTGGGACTCAGACGTCTGACTCCGGCCCTTCAGCCCCTATGAGGGGGGTTGTGCGACATGCGTCACTTCAGGACGTAAGTCCCACAACCCCCCTGTCGTAAGCCCCGGATCGTGTTGTCTACTGTGCGGCATGCTCCAGAATGTCTCGATCCTCCAGCAGGCAGGCGTGGCCGTGCTGGCCGCGGCGACCGTCGTCTGGGCCGTGGGCCTGGTGCGGGTGATGCGGCGCGATCAGAACGACGTGGACGCGTGGCGCCGCTCCCAGGCGCTGCGCTCACTGCCCGCGCAGGCGGGACCGCCGCGTGCGGAGACGGTCGAACTGACGCCGGACGAGCGGGCCGCCTTCGCGGGCCTGGTACGCCAGTTCGGCGACGGCCGCTCCTGAGGCAGCTGCTGGGCGGTTGCTGCCTGTTGCTGCCGGTTGGTTCCGGTTGGTTCCGTCTGGTTTTACTTCGTCCGCTGCTGCGGGACGCTCCTCGCGCGCTGCTCCATCGCCGCGCGGGCCGCTTCCTCGGTGACGTACACCTCGCAGCGGTGCCGCTTGTCGGGTGTGACCGTGTGCTCGACCTCCCAGAGGCTGAGTTCGCTGCCGTCGAAGAGCAGGAACGCGTGCTCGTAGAGCGAGAAGCAGAGGCGCGCCTCGCCCGCCAGGCAGGGGCGGCCGAAGGCCTGGGTGATCTGGTGCGCGAACGCCGAGCGCAGTAACCGCTCCAGTTCCTCGCCGGGGCGCCCCTCCGCCACCGAGTTCTCCGCGCGGCGCAGCAGTCGGCGGCCGTGGTCCGCGGAGTCGTCCGGCGCGTACGTGTGGCGGGGCTCGTCGGCTACCGGGAGATGGAGCACGACGGGCTGCTCGCAGGCGCTGGCGAGGGTGTCGGGCGGCAGCGGCAGGCGCGAGGTGGCGACCCCGGCCTCTTCCTCGTCCGCGTACACCTCGTACTGGGGGTGGCTGCCGGGGCCGGTGTTGTGCACGAGCTCCCAGAGCGTGAGCGCGCCGGCGTCGGCGAGCAGCCACGTGTGGCGGTAGGTCTCGCGGTGCATGCCCGCGCTGTGGTGCGCGGAGTGCAGCGAACTGTCGTACGCCAGGGCCGTGTCCAGCAGTGCCGTCGTCTCGTCCGGCAGGTCGAAGGAGTTCATGGCGCGGCGCAGGAGCCGCTCGAGATGCTCCTGCGGAGAGTGCGCGGGCCCCTGCTCGGCAGCCTGTGGCTCGTACGCCGTCTCGTACTCGTACGGAACGCTCAAGGTCTCTCCCGGCGTTGCTGCATGTCACCTTGTGAGTGCATACCGTAGCCCCTGGGTCGGACATCATGCCCCGGAACGGGAAAACGTGCGAGCCGCACGGCAAGTTCCCGTGCGGCTCGTGGTGTTGGGCCTGGTCAGAGGGTCAGAAGTGGCGGCCGGAATCAGCCTTCGCTGCCCGCGGTCCACTGGCTCCAGGACATGTTCCAGCCGTTGAGGCCGTTGTCCGGGGCGATGGTCTCGTCCGGGGAGCCCTTGACCGTCACGACGTCGCCGATGAGGGAGTTGTCGTAGAACCACGCGCCCGGCGTGCTGGAGTCGCCCGCGCCCTGCGCGTCCCGCAGCCCGACGCAGCCGTGGCTGGTGTTGGCGCTGCCGAAGATCGAGGGCGAGCCCCAGTAGTTGCCGTGGATGAAGGTGCCGGAGGACGACAGGCGCATCGCGTGCGGGACGTCCTTGATGTCGTACTCCCCGCCGAAGCCGACCGTGTCGCCGTTCATCCGGGTCTGGGTGAACTTCTCGGAGATCACCATCTTGCCGTTGTACGTGGGGTTCGACGGGCTGCCCGCGGAGATCGGGATGGTCTTGACGACCTTCCCGTCCCGCTCGACCGTCATCGTCTTGGCCTTCACGTCGACGGTGGAGACCTGCGCGCGGCCGACGGTGAAGGTGACCGTCTTGTTCTGCACGCCGGTGGCGCCGTCGGCGCCCTTCACGCCCTCCAGGTCGATCTTCATCGTGACCTTGGAGCCGGCCTTCCAGTACTCCTGGGGCCTGAAGTCCAGGCGCTGGTTGCCGAACCAGTGGCCCACGACCTTCTGGCCGCTGTCCGAGGTGACCTTGATGTGCGACTGGACGGACTGCTTCTCGGTGATCGCCTTGTCGAAGGTGAAGGAGACCGGCATGCCGACGCCGACCTTCGTGCCGCCGTCGGGGGTGTAACTCCCGATGAAGCTGTTGGCCTTGGAGACCGTGGTGAAGATCGCGTTCTCGGTCGCCTCCTTGCCCTTGGCGTCCTTCGCGTCGGCCGTGATCTTGTACTTCATGCCGCGCTCCAGCTGGGCCTTGGGCTTCCAGCTGGTGCCGTCGGCGGAGAGCGTGCCGTCGACCGCTGCGCCGGTGGAGACCAGGGTCATCTTCACCTCGGTCAGCTTGCCGCCCTTGACCTTGACGCCGGTGGCGTTGATGGAGGCGCCGGTCGAGCCATCCTTCGCGGAGATGGTGATGTCGGCGCCCTGCGCCTTGGGCGTGCCGTCCTTGCCGTCCTTGCCGTCGCTTCCGCCGTCCCCGCCGCAGGCCGTGAGGGCGAGCGCGCCAACGGCGGCGAGCGCGGTGGCCGCCAGAAGGGTGCGCCGCCGGGGGGTGGCTATGTGCGACGTTGTCACGGGCTGCTCCATCTTTGTGCGAAGTGCGCGTTCTGATCCAGTGCGAGATAAGAGCGGCCCGCGGGCGGAAAGGTTCCGTCCGCTTAATGTGAGCGCGGGCACACGGACATGGCCCGCCGGCCACCCAACAGGCGTCGCCATGCCGCTATTTGTCGTTGTCGTTCATGCGACCTGCCTTGGCTCAGAACTCGCCGTAGAGGTCGCTGTACGAGGGGAAGCTGCCGGCCGGTGTTTCCACGGACTCCGCGGCCAGGAGCGCCCGGACGATCGCCGCCGTCACCATGTCCGCGCCCGCCGCGAGGATCTCGTTCAGGGCGAGCGGGTTCTGCCCGGCCCCCGGCAGCGGATGCTCGCCGGTGGCGAGGGCGAAGACGGTATCCCCGTCGTTGAGGAGATGGACGGGGCGCACGGCGCGCGCCATGCCGTCGTGCGACGTGCCGGCGAGCTTCTGCGCCTGGGCCTTGGTGAGTTCGGCGTCCGTGGCGACCACGGCGAGCGTGGTGTTCAGCGGCGGCGGCCCACCCTTGGCGGCGGCTTCGGCGAGGCGCCGCGTGGCCTCCGCGTGGACCTCGGAGGCGGGGTAGGCCACCCGCCGCCCTTCGAAGTACCGCCCGTACAGCGCGCCCGTCCCCGCGTCGACCCCCGAGCCCGCCGCGTTCGCCACGACCAGGGCGGCCACCGTGATGCCCGAGTCCAGCCGGACGCTCGCGCTGCCGATGCCGCCCTTGACCTTCCCCACCAGGGCGCCGGCGCCCGCGCCCACGTTCCCCTCCTCGACGGGCGCGCCCGCCTCCGTGCCCGCGGCTGCCTCCACCGCCGCGCGCCCCGTCGAGGCGTCGGGGCGCGCCGTGAAGTCGCCGCCGCGGCCGAGGTCGAAGACGCAGGCGGCCGGGACCACGGGCACGACGTGGGACGGATCGGGGCCCACCCGCACGCCGCGGCCCTGCTCCTCCAGCCACGCCATGACGCCGGCCGCGGAGTCGAGGCCGTACGCGCTGCCGCCGGTCAGGACGACGGCCTCGACCCGCTGCACCAGATTGCGCGGGTCCAGGGCGTCCGTCTCGCGGGTGCCGGGCCCGCCGCCGCGCACGTCCACCGCCGCGACGGCGCCGCCCTCCGGGGCGAGCACGACCGTGGTGCCGGTGAGGTGGCCCGGGTGGGCGGGCGCGACGCGGGTGGCATGACCCACGCGAAGCCCGGCGACATCGGTGAGGGAGTTGGTGGGGCCGGTCGAGGGGGCGGCCGAGGTCTCGCTCGCGTGGTCGGCCGAGGGGTTTGAGGAAGCCATGCCGACCTGCGTATCACGCGCGGCGGGCCCGGCGGCCCGAACGTCTAAAGGCCCTCTGATCTTCGTGTCTTTGGGCCGGTCGACGCGTGCCCTACGACTCTGCTCGTGAAGAGCCGCACCAGGGAGCGTGGAAGTGTCAGGCCCCGGAGCAAGGTCGGGACCCGTAGCGAACTGGGATCCAACATGACATCGCCTGCCGCCCAAGAAACGCGGACCGCGCCATCGGGTAGTACGTACGACCCCGCGCAGTACCGCCCCGGCAAGACCATCACCGACTGGGAGCCGGAGAACGAACTCTTCTGGAAGTCCGTCGGCAAGAAGGTCGCCTCCCGCAACCTGTGGATCGCCGTCCCGGCGCTCCTGGTCGCGTTCGTCGTCTGGCAGGTCTGGTCGGTCACGGCGACCAACCTCAAGGACGTCGGCTTCGGCTTCTCCACCTCGCAGCTGTTCTGGCTGACGGCCATCCCCGGCATCACCGGCGGCACGGCGCGCGTCTTCTACACCTTCCTCGGCCCGATGATCGGCCAGCGCCGCTTCACCGCGCTCTCCACGGTCGTCCTGGTCATCCCGCTGATCTGGCTCGGCATCGCGGTGCAGGACCCGAACACCTCGTACGGCGTGATGGTCGCGATCGCGGCCCTCTGCGGTGTCGGCGGCGCGAACTTCGCCTCGTCCCTGGCCAACATCGGCTTCTTCTTCCCCAAGCGCGACAAGGGCAACGCCACCGGCATCAACGGAGGCCTCGGCAACCTCGGTGTCTCCGTCGTCCAGCTGGTCACCCCGATCGTCATCACCAGCTCGGTCCTCGCGGTCGGCTCGGCCCAGCACAAGGCGGACGGCACGCCCGTGTGGCTCCAGAACGCCGCGTTCCTGTGGGTGCCCGTCCTGGTGATCCTGGCCGCCGTCGCGTGGTTCGGACAGAACGACCTGAAGGTCGCGTCGACCCCCTTCAGCCAGCAGAAGATCATCTTCAAGCGCAAGCACAACTGGCTGATGACCTGGCTCTACGTCGGCACGTTCGGTTCCTTCATCGGCTTCGCGGCAGCCCTGCCGATGCTCATCAAGACCACGTTCACGCCCATCGACGCGGCCTACTCCGCGGCCACCTACGCCTGGATGGGCCCGGCCGTGGGCGCACTCGCCCGCTGGGCCGGCGGCTGGATCGCCGACAAGATCGGCGGCGCCAGGGTCACCATCATCTCGTTCGTCGGCATGGCGGTCTCGATCATCGGCGTCATCAACTTCCTCCCCTCCGGCGGCGACAACGGCAACTTCTACGGCTTCTTCGCCTGCTTCCTGTGCGCGTTCTTCTTCTCCGGCATCGGCAACGGCTCGACGTTCCGGCAGATCCCGGTGATCTTCCGCTCGCAGCACCTGAAGGGCCTCACGGAGGGCACCCCCGTCTACGCGAAGGCGCTGAAGCAGTCCGAGATGGAGGCGGGTGCCGTCACCGGCTTCACCTCCGCCATCGCGGCCTACGGCTTCTTCTTCATCCCGGCGATGTTCGCCAACTTCGCGGTCACCAGCGCGATGTGGGGCTTCGTGGCCTTCTACGTCAGCTGTATCGCGGTCTGCTGGTGGTTCTACGCCCGCAAGGGCGCGGAATCCCCGAGCTGACGCCCCGAGCGGTGTCGGCACGGTGGGCCGGGTGTGGGAGCACCCGGCCCACCGGCATGCCCGGACGCCGTACGGCCGTGCTCCGAGCCGCCGACCGGGCCGCCGCGCTCCGACGACCCCATACCACGAGATGTCGCGGAAATTCTTGTGAATGTATTCACAAGCGAACTTAGGTCCAAAGTCCCGGGAGAAGGGGCAGGTCAGAGGGGGTTCTGCCGGTGGCGGGGGTGGCGAGTAAGGACCTCGGGCCCTGAAGTGGGGACCATTGCGGGGCCCCTGAGCGGCCGCACCGGAGTGCAATGGACGTGTAGCGAAAAGGCGACTCGGAAGGTGCCGGCGATGACTGCCACTCCCGCGGAAACGACAGTGCACGGCGAGGCATGGGACGGCTTCAAGGGCGGTCTGTGGCGCGACGCCATCGACGTCCGCGACTTCGTGCAGCAGAACTACACCCCGTACGAGGGCGACGGCTCCTTCCTGGCCGGGCCGACCGAGCGCACCACCCAGGTCTGGCAGAAGCTCCTGGCGATGTTCCCCGCCGAGATCGAGCGCGGCATCCACGACGTGGACGTGAGCACCCCGTCCCGCATCGACGCCTTCAAGCCCGGCTACGTCGACGCCGACCGCGACCTGATCGTCGGCCTCCAGACCGACGCCCCGCTCAAGCGCGCCATCATGCCCAACGGCGGCTGGCGGATGGTCGAAAGCGCCCTCAACGCCTACGGTTACGACGCCGACCCCGAGGTCAAAGCGGTCTACACGCACCTGCGCAAGACCCACAACGAAGGCGTCTTCGACGCTTACACGCCCGAGATCCGCGCCTGCCGCTCGTCCGGCATCATCACCGGCCTGCCCGACGCCTACGGCCGCGGCCGCATCATCGGCGACTACCGCCGCGTCGCCCTCTACGGAGTCGACCGCCTCATCGCCGCCAAGGAGGCCGACAAGGCCCGCCTGGGCGAGGAGTGGGCCACCGAGGACGTCATCCGGGCCCGCGAGGAGGTCTCCGAGCAGATCAAGGCCCTGGGCGAACTGAAGGCCATGGCGATGTCGTACGGATACGACATCTCCGCCCCCGCCACCACCGGCCGCGAGGCCATCCAGTGGCTGTACTTCGCCTACCTGGCCGCCGTGAAGGAGCAGAACGGCGCCGCCATGTCGATCGGCCGCATCGACTGCTTCCTCGACATCTACCTCCAGCGCGACATCGAAGCCGGCCGCATCACCGAGGCCGAGGCCCAGGAGTTCGTCGACGACTTCGTCGTCAAGCTCCGCATCGTCCGCTTCCTGCGCACCCCCGAGTACAACGAGGGCTTCTCCGGCGACCCGACCTGGGTCACCTGGTCCATGGCCGGCATCGGCGAGGACGGCCGCCCGCTGGTCTCCCGCACCACGTTCCGTGCCCTTCAGACCCTCTACAACCTGGGCCCGGCCCCCGAGCCGAACCTCACGGTCTTCTGGGCGCGGGAACTGCCCCAGGGCTTCAAGGACTTCGCCTCCCAGGTCGCCATCGACACCTCGGCCATCCAGTTCGAGTCCGACGACCTGATGCGCCCCAAGTACGGCGACGACACCGCGATCGCCTGCTGCGTGTCGGCGATGGCCGTCGGCAAGCAGATGCAGTTCTTCGGAGCCCGCGTCAACGTCGCCAAGGCCCTGCTCTACGCGATCAACGGCGGCCGCGACGAGAAGACCGGCAAGCGGGTCGTCGAGGGCTTCGAGCCCATCGAGGGCGACTACCTCGACTACGACACCGTCGCCGAGCGCTACGACGCGATGCTCGGCTGGCTCGGCAAGACGTACGTCCACGCGCTGAACGTCATCCACTACATGCACGACAAGTACGCCTACGAGCGCATCGAGATGGCGCTGCACGACCAGGAGATCCTGCGCACGATGGCGTGCGGCATCGCGGGCCTCTCCGTCGCCGCCGACTCGCTCTCCGCCATCAAGCACGCCAAGGTCAAGGTCATCCGTGACGAGACGGGCCTCGCCGTGGACTACGAGATCGAGGGCGACTACCCCGCCTACGGCAACAACGACGAGCGGGCCGACCACATCGCCCGGCGCATCGTCTCGGACTTCATGGGCAAGATCCGGCAGCACCCGACCTACCGGAACGCGGTGCACACCCAGTCCGTCCTGACGATCACCTCGAACGTCGTCTACGGCAAGAAGACCGGCAACACCCCCGACGGGCGCCGCGCCGGAGAGCCGTTCGCCCCCGGCGCCAACCCGATGAACGGCCGGGACGAGCACGGCTACATCGCCTCCGCGCTGTCGGTCGCCAAGCTCGACTACGACGACGCCGAGGACGGCATCTCGCTCACCAACACCATCACGCCGGACGCCCTGGGCCGCACGCCCGGGGAGCGGATCCAGAACCTCTCCGGAGTCCTCGACGGCTTCATGGCGAGCGACGGCTTCCACATGAACGTCAACGTGCTCGACAAGGCCACCCTGGAGGACGCCATGGAGCACCCGGAGAACTACCCGCAGCTGACCATCCGGGTCTCCGGATACGCGGTCAACTTCATCCGCCTGACCCGCGACCAGCAGCTCGACGTCATCAACCGCACCTTCCACGGCTCGCTCTGAGCCACGGGCTCCCCGCGAGCCCGCCCCGATCCGCGGCCCCGGAGCCGGACCCTCACTCCGGCTCCGGGCGCCGCGCACACCACGTCCTGCCAGTAGTTCGGGAGTTCTGCCATGGCTGTCCTGCTCGACACGGCGACACCGGAGACCCCGGCGGCCGCGGTCACCCGGCGCCCCGTCACCGGGTCCCTCCACTCCTGGGACCTGTCCACGGGAGTCGACGGCCCCGGCACCCGCTTCGTCACGTTCCTCTCGGGCTGCCCGCTTACCTGTCTGTACTGCCACAACCCCGACACCTGGCGGATGCGCGACGGTAAGCGGACCACCGCCGACGACGTGATCAGGGAAGCCGCCAAATACACCACGTTCATCGCGGCGGCCGGCGGGGGAGCCACCGTCAGCGGCGGCGAACCCCTCCTGCAACCCGTCTTCACCGGCGAGCTGCTGCACCGCCTCAAGCACGAGCTGGGCCTGCACACCGCCCTCGACACCTCGGGCTTCCTCGGCGTACGGGCCACCGACGCGCTGCTGCGTGACGTCGACCTCGTGCTCCTGGACATCAAGTCCTGGGACCGCGAGACGTACAAGAAGGTCACCGGGCGCCCCCTGGGACCGACCCTGGACTTCGCCCGGCGCCTCGCCGCTCTCGGCAAGGACGTCTGGGTGCGCTTCGTGCTCGTCCCCGGTCTGACCGACGACCCGCGGAACATCGAGGGCGTCGCGCGCTTCGCCGCCTCGCTCGGCAACGTCTCGCGCGTCGACGTGCTGCCCTTCCACAAGCTGGGAGAGGCGAAGTGGGACGCCCTCGGCAAGGATTTCACCTTGCGCGACACCCCCTCGCCCACTCCCGCCCAGGTGGCCGCCGCCCGGGAGATCTTCGCGGCCCAGGGCCTCACGGCCGTCTGACGGCCGCCGCCCCGCCCCGCGGACGTACCCTGGACGCATGAGCACCGCCCCCGCCCCCGAACCGCGCGACCCGAAGGACTCCGAGTCTGCTGAGAGCCCGGAGAGCCCGGAGAGCCCGGAGAGCCCGGAGGCTCCGGAGACCTCGGCGGGCTCCGAGGCGCCGAAGAAGCCGCGGAAGCCGAAGAGCGCCCTGGTCTTCGACGACCCCCTGTCGCAGCAGTCCTCGGACGACACCGACCGCGGGTGGGGCGAGCGGCCTCCGGCCGGCGGCGACAGCGCCGCCGACCTGGCGCGCTTCCTCGACGAGAAGCCGCCCCACCACCTCTGAGCGCGCGCTAGCGCTCGTCGTGCCCCGAGCCGCGCTGCGCCACCAGGGCGTCGCGGATCTCCTTGAGGACCTCCAGCTCCGAGATCTCGATGACCTCCTGCGTGCCCTCCTTCTCGGCCTTCCGCGCGGCCTGCCTCGCCAGGTACTTGGCCATGGGCAGCACCATCAGGAAGTAGACGACGGCCGCGGTGATCACGAAGCTGAGGGTGGCGCTGAGCACCGTGCCCCACATGATCGGGATGCCGCTCTCGACCGTGCCGTCGGCCTTCATGACGCACGGAGCCTTCAGGCACGAGCTGTAGTGGTCGAGATCCTTCGTCCCGAAGGCACCGACCAGCGGGTTGATGACACCCTTCACCACGGAGTTCACGATGTTCGTGAACGCCGCTCCGATGACCACCGCGACCGCCAGGTCGACGACATTGCCGCGCATCAGGAAGGCCTTGAAGCCCTCCCAGAGACCCGGTTCGTTCTTCTCGCTCACCACGAGGCCTTTCGTTGCACATGCAGTTCAGGAAACAGACAGCTTCGCAAACTACGGCAGGGCCTGGTAGGACTGTCCAATTGGGTACCCCGAACGAGCGACTTGACAGAAAGTCGATGCAGTTGCACACGGCGTGAGTCAGCACAGCGTCACCGCCAGCCGCATGCCCGCGCCGGCTCCCGCGAGGCGGGCCGCCGTCGCCCTCGGCACGGCGAGCACCACCAACGCCCCCATTTCCGCCGCGCTTTCGGCCACGCCTTCCTCAGGCCCGGGCACCTCCGTCACCCTCGCCCCGGCGGCCACCACCCGCGACGTCGAGCCGTCCGAGGCGATGACGTCGACCCGGTCGCCCCGGTGCAGCAGACGCACCGTCTGCGCGTCCGCGATCCGCACCGGCGCCGTCACCATGGCCGCACCCCGCGGCTTCTCGGCCCGCGAAGGCGCGGCGGCGGCCACCGGCGGCCCCTGCGCCCGCACCTGCCCGGCATCCCGCGGCCCGGCGTCCCGCGGCCCGGCGGCCACGAGCGCCGCCGCGGTCACCGCGAGCCCCGCGGCCATGGCCCGCCGCCTGTGCCGCAGCAGCCTGCGCAGGCCACGGTGGCCGCCGCTCACCCGCACCGGGGCGAAGTGCGGCACCGGGCACGGCGGGGGAGGGGAAGAGGACGAGATGTCCGGGGGAGTCGAGCGAACGTGCGTCACGGCGGCCACCACCTGCGATGTCGAGAGAGCTGCGGATCTTGCCTTCCGCTCCCACGATGCGGGCTCCCGCCGGATCCCGCTGAGCCCCGTGGACTACTCGCCGGTTGTGGACAACTCCCTCACCCGAAGGGGAAGTTCCGCCACCCTCCCGGCCACCCGGCTCACGGCTCACCTCACGGCTCCACCTCGCGGCTCCACCTCGCGGCTCCACCTCGCGGCTCACCTCACGGCAGCCGAATCCCCGGATCCATCCCGCCCAGCGCCCCCGCACACGCACAGTCCCGCTCGCCCTCCGCAGGCAGCCCCGCCACCGCGTCGAACAGCACGGTCCGCAGTCGGTCCACGTTCGCCGCGAAGACCTGGAGCACCTCCTCGTGCGAGACGCCCTCGCCGCTCTCCGCACCCGCGTCCAAGTCCGTGACCAGCGTCAACGACGTGTAGCAGAGCTCCAGTTCCCGCGCGAGCACGGCCTCGGGATGCCCGGTCATGCCCACCACGGACCAGCCCTGCGCCGCGTGCCAGACGGATTCGGCCCGGGTCGAGAACCGCGGGCCCTCGATCACCACGAGCGTCCCGCCGTCCACCGGCTCCCACTCCCGTCCGCGCGCCGCCTTCAGGGCGGCGTTGCGGCCTGCGGGGCAGTACGGATCGGCCAGCGACACGTGCACGACGTTCGGAATGCTCCCGTCCGGCAGCGGCACCCCGTCGAAGTACGTCTGCGTACGGGTCTTCGTGCGGTCCACGAGCTGATCGGGCACCAGCAGCGTCCCCGGCCCGAACTCGGGCCGCAGTCCGCCCACCGCACACGGACCGAGCACCTGCCGCACGCCCACCGAGCGCAGCGCCCACAGGTTGGCGCGGTAGTTGATGCGGTGCGGCGGCAGATGGTGCCCGCGGCCGTGCCGGGGCAGGAACGCGACCCGCTGCCCGGCGACGTCGCCGATGAACAGGGAGTCGCTGGGCGCCCCGTAAGGAGTGTCGACCTGGAGCTCGGTCACGTCGTCGAGGAAGGAGTAGAAGCCGGAGCCGCCGATGACACCGATGTCGGCCCGCGCCGCGTTCGCCGTATTCACCATGCCGAGCACAGTAGCCGCGTGGGGGAACGCCGAGGTCCCCGCCGTCACAGGACGGCGGGGACCCGGAAGAAAGGCGTGCGCGGAGCCGTCCGTCCGAGGTGGAGCCGGACGGCTTCGGGTGCGAGGACTAGGCGGCCGAAGAGCTCGACGAGCTGGACGAGCCGGCCGAGGAGCTCGACGAGGAGCCGGACGACTTCGAGTCCGAGGACGACGAAGACGAAGAGGACGACGAAGAGCTCGCGGCGGACTTCGAGTCCGACGGCTTCGTGTCCGACGACTTCGACGCGTTCGCCGTGGACGGCGTGCTGCTCGACGACGAGCCGCGGCTGTCGTTGCGGTAGAAACCGGAGCCCTTGAAGACGATGCCGACGGCCGAGAACACCTTCTTGAGGCGTCCGTCGCAGCTGGGGCACACGGTCAAGGCGTCATCCGTGAACTTCTGCACCGCCTCGAGGCCCTCGCCGCATTCGGTGCACTGGTACTGGTACGTCGGCACTTGCTTCCTCCTGGCACTCTCACTCGATGAGTGCTAACGACGGTCCATAGTGACGTATTCCGCTGGATCAGTCCACCGCGACCGGCTCGCGGTGACCCACGCCACGTGCGACCGTGCGTCCGACGGACTTCGGGACGAGCCGCGAACGCAGGCTCACGAGCACCGCGAGGGCCAGCGCCGTACCGCCCAGCGGCACCAGGAATCCGGCGCCGTCCCAGAGGTGGTCCTCCAGCTGCCCGGCGACCGTGACGGCGGCGGCCTGGCCCAGCGCGACGGCGCCGGTGAGCCAGGTGAAGGCCTCGGTCCGGCCGGAGGGGTCCACCAGGCGGTCGACCAGCGTGTAGCCGGTGATCAGCGCGGGCGCGATGCACACGCCCACCAGGAGGCCGAGTCCGGCCAGCAGCAGCACGGAGTGCGCGGCCCACAGCCCGGAAGCCATCAGGGTCAGCGCCGCGTACCCGACGAGGAGCCGGCGCTGCGGGGAGATCTTCCAGGCGATGGCGCCGCAGACGAGCCCCGAGAGCATGTTGCCCGCCGCGAACGTGCCGTACAGGACGCCGTTCATGCCGGGTTCGCCGATGGACTCGGTGAAGGCGGCGAGCGAGACCTGCATGCCGCCGAAGACGGCGCCGATGCCCAGGAAGGTGGCGATCAGGACGCGCACACCCGGGATCCGCAGCGCGGAGACGTGCTGCACGCGCGCGTGCTCCTCGCGGGAGGCGGGCTTGGGCTGGGTGCTCTTCTGTGCGGCGAAGAGCAGACCGCCCACCAGCGTGAGTCCGGCCTCCGTGAAGAGTCCGGCCGCCGGGTCGATGGTCGTGCACAGCGCGGTCGCGAACAGCGGGCCCAGGACGAACGTCAGCTCGTCGGTGACCGACTCGAAGGCGGCCGCCGTGCCCGCCAGCGGGGAGTCCTGGAGCTTGACGCCCCAGCGGGCCCGCACCATGGGGCTGATCTGCGGCTGTGAGGCGCCGGTGGGCACCGCGGCGGCGAAGAGCGCCCACAAGGGGGCGTCCGAGAGCGCGAGCACCGTCAGGGAGAGCACCGACGCGGTGTGGATGAGCACGCCGGGCACCAGGACGGCCCGCTGGCCGAACCGGTCGGCGAGCTTGCCGCCGAAGGGGGCGAACACCGCCATGGAGACGCCGGTGACGGCCGAGACCGCGCCGGCGGCGCCGTACGAGCCGGTGGTGTGCTGCACGAGCAGCACGATGGAGATGGTCAGCATCGCGAAGGGCTGGCGCGCCGCGAAGCCGGGCAGGAGAAACGTCCAGGCGCCGCGGGTGCGCAGCAGCTGTCCGTATCCGGGGCGGGAGGTGACCGTGGATGCCACGGCCCGTGCCTTTCTGCTGCCTGGTAGCGCGGCCCCCGTGTCGGGGGCGAGGGCGCCGAGAGCTGTCCTCTAGCGCGGAACTGCGGTAGATGCCGTCGCCCACTGCGAGGACGAACGGCCGCCATACGGTCGGCGCCAGCTCTGCTTCAGACAGAGTTGGTTCGATCAGTTGGTACAGATGAAGTGTGCCTTCATCGTACAGGGAACGGGTGCATCAGACCTGTGAATACGGAGATTGAGGCACCCGTCACCTGCGATTGGCCCGTCGTTCAGGCGTTTGACCGTCCTGACCAGCGGTTCCCAGCCATCCGGCGAGCTTTCCGCCCTGGCCGACCGACCGCAGCCGCCGCTCCGCCGCGTCGCGCACGGGGTCGGTCGCGACCACCAGGAGCTCGTCCCCGCGCTGGAGGACGGTCGTGGGCTGCGGCACGAAGGATTCGCCGTTGCGAACGACGAGCGTGACCGCCGCCCCGGCCGGCATCCGCAGCTCGCCCACCTCGACGCCGTGCATCCGCGACCCCTTGGGGATCGCCACCGAGAGCAGGTGCCCGCGAAGGCGCTCCAGGGGCGCGGACTCGATGCCCAGGTCGGCGGCGCCCGAGGAGTCGCCGAGACGCAGCTTCCTGGCCAGCCACGGCAGCGTGGGGCCCTGGATGAGGGTGTAGACGACGACCAGCACGAAGACGATGTTGAAGATCCGCTGGCTGTCGTCGACGCCGTTCACCATCGGGATCGTTGCCAGGATGATGGGCACGGCTCCGCGCAGGCCCGCCCAGGACATCAGGGCCTTCTCCTGCCAGGGCAGGCGGAACGGCAGCAGGCTGAGGACGACCCCCAGCGGTCTGGCCACCATGGTCAGGATCAAGCCGATGATGATCGCGGGCCAGGTGTCGTCCAGGAGGTCGTGCGGCGTGACCAGGAGGCCGAGCAGCACGAACATGCCGATCTGCGCGATCCAGCCGAGCCCTTCGGCGAAGCCCCGGGTGGCGGGCCAGTGCGGCAGTTTCGCGTTGCCCAGGACCATCGCGGCGAGGTAGACGGCGAGGAATCCACTGCCGTGCGCCATGGCGCCTGCCGCGTAGGCGGCGACCGCGATGGCCATCACGGCGATGGGGTAGAGGCCCGAAGCGGGCAGGGCCACGTGCCGCAGGCCGAAGGCGCCGAGCCAGCCCACCGCGAGGCCGATCGCGGCGCCGATCGCCAGCTCCAGGGCGATCTCGCCGACCAGGACGTACCAGTGCTCCACGGGTCCCGCGGTGGAGAAGGCCACGACCAGGATCACCACGGGGGCGTCGTTGAACCCCGACTCCGCTTCCAGGATGCCCGTCACGCGTGAGGGCAGCGGCACCTTCCGCAGCACGGAGAAGACCGCCGCCGCGTCGGTCGAGGAGACCACCGCGCCGATGATGAGCGCCTGGCGCCACTCCAGGCCGACCAGGTAGTGGGCGCCTGCGGCCGTCACGCCGACGCTCACGGCGATGCCGGCGAGCGAGAGGACGGCGGCCGCGGGCAACGCGGGTTTGATCTCTTTCCACTTCGTGCCGAGACCGCCCTCGGCGAGGATCACGACGAGTGCCGCGTAGCCGATGACCTGCGTCAGCTCGGCATTGTTGAACGTGACGTTGCCGATGCCGTCCTGGCCCATGGCAATGCCGATGCCCAGGTAGAGAAGCAGGCTGGGCAGCCCACTGCGCGACGAGATCCGCACCGCCGCCACCGCGACGAGCAGGACGAGCGAGCAGATGAGCAGAAGCTGGTTGAGGTCGTGGACAGTCAGGGGCCGTTCCTTCCTCCGCGCGTGCCAAGTACTTCGTTACCTTACCTAATTGTTAACGCTTCCTTGACGCCTTCGAATGCCTGTGCGATGCGTTGCCATGTAGGTTCCTGACTCCGCGTCCGAGGCCGCTGTGCCCTGCGCCTACAGTTGCTCCAGCGCTCCCACCACCGCCCAGCCAGCCCTGCCGCTCGCGTAAGGACAGCAAGGACAGCGATGCCCTCGAATACCACCGCCTCTTCCGGTCATAAGTCCGGCAAGAAGAAGGGGCGCCGAGCCCGCCTCCTCGTGATCGTCTTGGTCCTGGCCATCGTGGCGGGCATCGGCTACGGGGCGTACTGGAGCGTCAGTACGGTGCGTGCCTCCTTCCCGCAGACCAAGGGGACGATCAAGCTCGACGGCCTCGCCGGACCCGTCGACGTGAAGCGCGACGGCTACGGCATCCCGCAGATCTACGCCGAGTCCGACGCCGATCTCTTCATGGCGCAGGGCTTCGTCCAGGCGCAGGACCGCTTCTGGGAGATGGACGTCCGCCGCCACACGACCTCCGGTCGCCTCTCCGAGATGTTCGGAAAGAGTCAGGTAAAGACCGACGAATTCCTGCGGACGCTCGGTTGGCACCGTGTGGCGCAGAAGGAGTACGACACCAAGCTCTCGCCCTCCACGAAGAAGTACCTCCAGGCGTACTCCAAGGGAGTCAACGCCTACCTGAAGGACAAGAGCGGCAAGGACATCTCCCTGGAGTACGCCGCCCTCGGCTTCACCAACGACTACGAGCCCCAGGAGTGGACCCCCGTCGACTCCGTGGCGTGGCTCAAGGCCATGGCCTGGGACCTGCGCGGCAACATGCAGGACGAGATCGACCGCTCCTTGATGACCAGCCGCCTGGGCCCGTCCCAGATCGAGGACCTGTACCCGAAGTACCCGTACGCCCGGAACAAGCCCATCGTCCAGGAGGGCGCCTACAACGGCGTCACCAAGGAGTACGACGGCAAGGGCAGCGCGAGCGGCCAGTCGCAGTCGCAGACCGGCGGCGCGGCGGGCACGGGCCTCGCGGGCAACGCGCAGGCCCCGGACGGCCTCCAGTCCCAGCTGTCGGGCCTCTCCGACGTCCTGGACGGCGTCCCGGACGCGGGCCTCGGCCCGAACGGCAACGGCATCGGGTCGAACTCCTGGGTGGTCTCCGGTGACCACACGATCTCCGGAAAGCCCCTGCTGGCCAACGACCCGCACCTGTCGCCGCAGCTGCCCTCCACCTGGTACCAGATGGGGCTGCACTGCCGGTCGGTCTCCAAGGACTGCCAGTACGACGTCTCCGGCTACACCTTCGCCGGCATGCCGGGCGTGGTCATCGGCCACAACCAGGACATCGCCTGGGGCATGACGAACCTCGGCGCCGACGTCACCGACCTCTACCTCGAGAAGTTCGAGGGCGACGGCTACGCGTACGACGACAAGGTGCTGCCCTTCAAGACGCGCGTGGAGACCATCAAGGTCGCCGGCGGCAAGGCCAAGAAGATCACCGTCCGGGAGACCGGCAACGGCCCGCTGCTCTCCGACCGCAACGACGAGCTGGTGAAGGTCGGCAAGAAGGCCACCGTCGACAGCGCCGCCCCCGACCGGGGCGACGGCTACGGGGTCTCGCTGCGCTGGACCGCGCTGAAGCCGGGCCGGTCGATGGACGCCGTCTTCGAGCTCAACAAGGCGACGGACTTCACCGGCTTCCGCAAGGCGGCCGCCTCCTTCGAGGTCCCCTCACAGAACCTGATCTACGCCGACACCAAGGGCCACATCGGCTACCAGGCGCCGGGCAAGATCCCGGTCCGCGGCAAGGGCGACGGCGCGCTGCCCGCGCCGGGCTGGGACTCCGACTACCGCTGGACCGGCTACATCCCGCAGTCCGCGCTGCCCTACGAGTACGACCCGAAGCGCGGCTACATCGTGACCGCCAACCAGGCCGTCATCGACCCCGACAAGACCGACTACCCGTACGACCTCACGGCGGACTGGGGCTACGGGGCACGCAGCCAGCGCATCACCGACCTGATCCAGTCGAAGATCAAGAACGGTGGGAAGGTCTCCACCGAGGACATGCGCACGATGCAGATGGACAACAGCAGCGAGATCGCCAAGCTGCTGGTGCCCAAGCTGCTCAAGATCGACGTCAAGGACGGCTCCGTCCGTGAGGCGCAGAAGCTCCTCGAGGGCTGGGACTACACCCAGGACCCCGACTCGGCGGCGGCCGCGTACTTCAACTCGGTCTGGCGCAACATCCTCAAGCTCTCCATCGGCAACAAGCTGCCTAAGGAGCTGCGGGTCAAGGGCCAGTGCCTGAACGTCGAGCCGGCCGGGAACACCGGTCCCGCCGACGAGGCCGAGCCGGTGCGCGAGTGCGGCCAGCGGGACGCGGAGACCGCGCAGCCCGACGGCGGCGACCGCTACTACGAGGTCATCCGGTCGATCATCGACGACGAGAAGAACGACTGGTGGAAGTCGCCCAAGACCCGCACGGACACCGCGACCACGACCCGTGACCAGCTCTTCGGGCGGGCCATGGAGGACGCGCGCTGGGACCTGACGGCCAAGCTCGGCAAGGACGTCGACACCTGGAGCTGGGGCCGCCTGCACCGGCTGACCCTGAAGAACCAGACCCTGGGCGTCGAAGGCCCCGGCTGGCTCCAGTTCATGCTCAACCGCGGCCCGTTCAAGCTGGGCGGCGGCGAGGCGGCGGTCAACGCGACCGGCTGGAACGCCGCGGGCGGCTACGGCGTGCAGTGGGTGCCGTCGATGCGCATGGTGGTGAACCTCGACGACCTCGACAAGTCGAAGTGGATCAACCTCACCGGCGCCTCGGGACACGCCTACAGCGCGCACTACACCGACCAGACCGGCAAGTGGGTCAAGGGCGAGCTGCTGCCGTGGTCCTACACGGAGGACGCCGTCAAGAAGAGCACGAACGACACCCTGGTACTGCGGCCCTGACCCGCCGCACGCCCCGCTGAAAGGGCGTCACCGCAAGAGCGTCACCGGAAGGGCCCTCCACGCACGCGTGGAGGGCCCTTCCGCATGCAGCGGGGTCAGCGGGGTCAGCGGAAGCGGCGTACTCCCGACGGCGTGACGACGGCGTGCACCGGCTCGTCGTGCGGCTCCCGGGGGACGTGGGCGACGACTTCGGTGTCGTACAGGAGCACCACCAGGGCCGGGTCGGCGCCGGCCCGCGCGAGCCGGGCGAGCACCCGGTCGTACGACCCGCCGCCGCGCCCGAGCCGCGTCCCGTGCGCGTCCACGGCCAGACCCGGCAGCAGCACGGCGTCCGCCTCCGTCACGGCCTCGGGCCCCAGGCGCGGCCCCGAAGGCTCCAAGAGCGCCATCTTCCCGGGGTGTTGCACGCGGGTCAGCGAGCCCTCGCCCGCGTAGGCCGCCCAGTCCAGGTCGTTGTCCTCCAGGAGCACCGGCAGCAGGACCCGGGTCCCGCGCGCATGGAGCGCGTCGATGAGGGCGCGGGTACCAGGTTCCCTCCCCACGGAGACGTACGCCGCGACCGTGCGCGCCCCGGAGAGCTCCGGCAGCTCGCGTGCGCGGTCGGCGAGAACCGCGGCGGCCTTCTGCGCGTCATCCCTAGTCAACCCGCTTCTCACCGCGAGGAATTCTCCGCGCAAGGTGCGCTTGGTTGGCTGCCCCGAGCCGGTTTCTTGCATGGCGTGTTCACAAACCCTTCCAGGTGCGCTCATATGAGAACAAATAGTCCGGACGCACAGATTCCGCACATACGCACCGGTTATGGTTACGGACATGACTGAGTCTCACCCCCCAAGGATCAGCAAGGCTGTCATTCCCGCAGCCGGTCTGGGCACCCGGTTCCTGCCGGCCACCAAGGCCACTCCCAAGGAGATGCTGCCGGTCGTCGACAAGCCGGCGATCCAGTACGTGGTCGAGGAGGCCGCCTCCGCAGGCCTCGACGACGTCCTCATGATCACGGGCCGCAACAAGCGCCCCCTGGAGGACCACTTCGACCGCAACTACGAGCTGGAGTCGGCCCTTCTGAAGAAGGGCGACGAGGCGAGACTCGCGAAGGTCCAGGAGTCCAGCGACCTCGCGACCATGCACTACGTACGCCAGGGCGACCCCAAGGGGCTCGGTCACGCCGTCCTGTGCGCCGCGCCGCACGTCGGCAACGAACCGTTCGCCGTGCTCCTCGGCGACGACCTGATCGACCCGCGCGACCCGCTGCTCGCCCGCATGGTCGAGGTGCAGGAGCGGCACGGCGGCAGCGTCATCGCCCTCATGGAGGTGGCCCCCGAGCAGATCCATCTCTACGGCTGCGCGGCCGTGGACGCCACGGACGAGGGCGACGTCGTCAAGGTGACCGGCCTGGTCGAGAAGCCGGACGCGGCGGACGCCCCCAGCAACTACGCCATCATCGGGCGGTACGTCCTCGATCCCCACGTCTTCGACATACTGCGCAAGACCGAGCCGGGCCGCGGCGGCGAGATCCAGCTCACCGACGCGCTCCAGCAGCTCGCCGTGGACGAGAAGGTCGGCGGCCCCGTGCACGGCGTCGTCTTCAAGGGCCGGCGCTATGACACCGGCGACCGGGGCGACTATCTGCGTGCCATTGTCAGACTCGCGTGCGAACGTGAAGACCTGGGCCCGGACTTCCAGGCCTGGCTCCGCAGTTACGTGTCCGAGGAGATGTAGCACTTTGAGCAGCAGCGCGACGACCGAGATCACCGGCCAGGAACACGTCTGGTCGGTGAGCGAGCACCTGGACGACATCCTCGGGTGCGTCCGCCCCCTGGAGCCCATCGAGCTCCAACTCCTCGACGCGCAGGGCTGCGTCCTCGTCGAGGACGTCACGGTGCCCGTCTCGCTGCCGCCCTTCGACAACAGCTCCATGGACGGGTACGCGGTGCGGGTCGCCGACATCGCGGGCGCGAGCGAGGAGTTCCCCGCCGTCCTGACCGTCGTCGGTGACGTGGCCGCGGGCCAGGGCGAGCAGCCGGCCGTCGGCGCGGGCCAGGCGGTCCGCATCATGACCGGCGCCCCCCTGCCGCCCGGTGCCGAGGCCGTCGTCCCCGTGGAGTGGACCGACGGAGGCCTCGGCGAAGGCCCCGTCTCCGGGATGCGCGCGCACAGCGCCGCCCCCGAGGGCGCCTCCGGCGAGGTCCGCGTGCACCGCCCCGCCGAGGCACGCGCGCACGTGCGGGCCCGGGGCAGCGACGTCCGGGCCGGCGACCGGGCCCTGACCGCGGGCACGGTCCTCGGCGCCCCGCAGATCGCCCTGCTCGCCGCGATCGGCCGCAGCACGGTCACGGTCCGCCCGCGCCCCCGCGTGGTCGTCATGTCCACCGGCAGCGAACTGATCCAGCCGGGCGAAGAGTTGGCCAAGGGCCAGATCTACGACTCCAACAGCTTCGCCCTGACCGCCGCGGCCCGGGACGCCGGAGCCATCGCCTACCGCGTGGGCGCGGTCGCCGACGACGCCGAGACGCTGCGCTCCACCATCGAGGACCAGCTGATCCGGGCCGACCTCATCGTCACCACGGGCGGCGTCAGCGTCGGCGCGTACGACGTCGTGAAGGAAGCCCTCTCCTCCGTGGGCGAGACCGAGGACGGCGTCGGGACGGGCGGCGGCGTCGAGTTCCGCAAGCTCGCCATGCAGCCGGGCAAGCCGCAGGGCTTCGGCTCCATCGGCCCCGACCACACCCCGCTGCTCGCCCTGCCGGGCAACCCCGTGTCGTCGTACGTCTCCTTCGAGATCTTCGTGCGTCCCGCCGTGCGCGCCCTGATGGGCCTGCCGGACGTCCACCGGACCACGGCGCGCGCGACGCTCACCGCCGACAAGGCGCTCACCTCCCCGGCGGGCAAGCGCCAGTTCCTGCGCGGGCAGTACGACGCCGAGGCCGGCGGCGTGCGCCCCGTGGGCGGCGCGGGCTCCCATCTCGTCGCGGCCCTCGCGCACGCGAACGCGCTGATCGTCGTCCCGGAGGACACCACGTCGGTGGAGCCCGGCGCCGACGTCGAAGTGGTCCTGCTCGGCTGAAAGGCGGTCGCGCGCGGTACGGTGTCGCGCACACAAACCCCCTCGCACCGCACCGCGGGAGGGCCCGGACCGGGAGCGCCACAGCACATGAGCACGCAAGCGAGACTGACGCACATCGATGAAGCGGGCGCCGCCCGGATGGTCGACGTATCCGCCAAGGACGTGACCGCGCGCACCGCCCGCGCCAGTGGCCGCGTCCTGGTCTCGCCCCGTGTGATCGAGCTGCTGCGGGGCGAGGGCGTGCCCAAGGGGGACGCCCTGGCCACCGCGCGGATCGCGGGGATCATGGGGGCCAAGCGCACGCCCGACCTGATCCCGCTCTGCCATCCGCTGGCCGTCTCCGGGGTGAAACTGGACCTCTCCGTGGCGGACGACGCCGTCGAGATCCTGGCCACGGTGAAGACGACGGACCGTACGGGCGTGGAGATGGAGGCGCTCACCGCGGTGAGCGTCGCCGCGCTCACGGTGATCGACATGGTCAAGGCCGTCGACAAGGGCGCGGTCATCACGGACGTGCGGGTCGAGGAGAAGACCGGCGGCAAGTCCGGGGACTGGAACCGCGAAGGGACCGGGGCATGACCGCCTACCGCGCGCTCGTCGTCACCGCCTCCAACCGCGCGGCCGCCGGGGTCTACGCCGACCGGGGCGGGCCGGTCATCGCCGAGGCGCTGGCCGCGCTCGGCTTCGAGGTCGAAGGCCCCCGGGTCGTCCCCGACGGCGATCCGGTCGAGCAGGAGCTGCGGGCCGGAGCCGAGGCCGGGTTCGACGTGATCCTCACCACAGGCGGCACCGGCATCTCGCCCACCGACCGCACCCCCGAGGCCACCCGCGCGGTCATCGACCACGAGGTGCCCGGCATCCCGGAGGCGATCCGCGCCCACGGCAGGGAGAAGATCCCCACGGCCGCGCTCTCCCGCGGCCTCGCGGGAGTGGCCGGGCGCACGCTCATCGTGAACCTGCCGGGCTCCACCGGCGGTGTGCGGGACGGCATCGCCGTCCTCGAACCCCTGCTGGTGCACGCCGTCGAGCAGCTGCGGGGCGGCGACCACCCGAGACCCCCGGGCGGTGCGAGCTGAACAGCCCTTCCTGGCCCGTCGAGCTGACGGACGGCGACGTCGCCCTCCGTCCGATAAAGATGCGCGACCAGCGGCCCTGGCGTGAGGTCAACCGGCGCAACCGGGACTGGCTGCGCCCCTGGGAGGCGACCATTCCGCCGCCCACGCCCAGCGGCCCGATCGTGCACCGCCCGACGTACCGTCAGATGGTGCGGCACCTGCGCGCCGAGGCGCACGCCGGGCGCATGCTGCCCTTCGTGATCGAGTACCAGGGGCGGCTCGTCGGGCAGCTGACGGTCGCCGGGATCACCTGGGGATCGATGTGCTCGGGCCATGTCGGCTACTGGGTCGACCAGTCGGTCGCGGGCCGCGGCGTGATGCCCACCGCCGTCGCCCTCGCCGTCGATCACTGCTTCCGGGCGGTCGGGCTGCACCGTATCGAGGTCTGTATTCGCCCGGAGAACGGGCCGAGCCGCCGGGTCGTGGAGAAACTCGGATTCCGCGAGGAGGGGCTTCGTCCACGATATCTCCACATCGACGGCGCCTGGCGCGATCATCTTGTCTTCGCGCTGACCGCGGAAGAGGTACCGGAAGGGTTGCTCCGACGCTGGCACCAGGCACGACCCCGGAACACCGCGTAAATAGAATAAGTGTTTGAAATAAAGCGGTGATCGACCGTCTGGGGCCCGACTTGGTCCCCCTGAGGCATTAATTTCACGGTCGTGGCGACCTGTTGATCGCATCAGTCACAAAAAAAGTTCGAGATATCAGCCAGATCGTGCGACACACCGGCGCAATTGGCAGATGGCCTCAAGCAAACCCCTCTACCGTGTGAGGCGTGAGCAGCAGCGGCCTCATCTACGCAGTCATCGTCGGGGCCTGGGCCGCCTACTTGGTGCCGATGTGGCTCCGTAGGCAGGACGAGCTCAATGAAGCCCGTCCGACGGAACGCTTCAGCACCGCCATCCGGCTCCTGTCCGGACGTGCGGGGATGGAGCGCCGGTACGCCAAGGACCTGCAAGCGCGCTCGCCCGAAGAGGAGGAGTCGCGCGAACCGGACAACGCCACCGGCTCGGTGGACGTCCGGGCCTTCGTCGCGCCTCCGCACCGGCAGGGCGGCCAGGACCGGCTGAGCGGTCAGGAGGAGCGGCCCGAGCCGCAGGCCAAGGTGCCGGTGAAACCCGCGCCGGCCGCCAAGCCCGCGCCGGTCAAGCCGCAGGCCCAGGCCCAGCAGCCCGCGCCGGCCAAGCCCCAGCCGCAGCAGCCTGCGCCGCGCTCGCAGGCGCGCCCCCAGCAGTCGCCCGGCCAGCGCGCCGCGTCGGCCGAAGCCGCCGCGCGCGCCCGGCGCACGAAGGTGCTCGCGCGCCGACGGCGTACGACGGTGATGCTGTTCGTCGCCTTCACCATCGGCACGATCGTCGCCGCCGTCGGGGGCCTCGCGTTCCTCTGGGCGCCCGCGGCGCCGGCCGCGCTGTTGAGCGCGTACATCGTCTATCTGCGCGCCCAGGAGCGGCGCCGCTTCACCTACACCATGGACCGGCGCAGGGCCGAGGTCGCCGCCCAGCGGCTGCGCGAGCGTCAGCCGCGCCGGCGCGCGCCGGGCGGTGCGGACGCGATGCTCGACGACGCGGAGGAAGGACCGGCCCCCGACACGGAGACCGGACTCTCCGCGCTCGCCGCCGACCGCCGCGCGCTGGTCGAGCAGACCGACCACGCGGAGTGGGTGGACCAGCAGCGTGAGCGGCAGCGCCGCCCGGGCCACGGCGACAGCTGGGACCCGGTGCCGGTGCCCCTGCCGACCTACGTGACCGCGCCGGTCGCCCCGCGGGCCACCGGTGACGTCGACTTGGGCGCCCCCGACGCCTGGAGCTCGGCCCGGTCGAGCTCCGTCGAGCCCACCGCCGAGGAGGCGCGGGGCGAGGCGGAGATGAGCCGGTACGCCGATGCCGCCGACGAGGCGGAGGGCGCCGAGGCCGCCGAGGCCGCGGACGGCGGCGGTGGCCGCAGCGACGCACGGCGGGCCGCGTCCGCGCGCAGGGCCCGGGAACGCGGACGCACGCCCCTCTTCGACCAGTACGAGGAAGGCGAGCGGCCGCGGGCCGCCAACGAGTGAGTCCTGACCAGCCAGGAACGGATTTCCGAGCACCCGGATCGGGATGCTAGAGTTTCACTCGTTGCAAGGGCCTGTGGCGCAGTCTGGTAGCGCACCTCGTTCGCATCGAGGGGGTCTGGGGTTCAAATCCCCACAGGTCCACTGCACATGAGATCCCGTCCAGTTCATCGAACTGGGCGGGATCTTTGCGTGTGCCGCGAGAGGCGCAGGGCCCCGCAGGGCCCGGGGGCTACAGCGCCTTCACGTAGCAGCGGCTCAGATTCTCGAAGCGGTAGTGGCCGAACTTCGCGGGAGCCGGGGTGTAACCGGTCGAGGTGTAGAGGGCTATGGCCTCCGGCTGCTTCGTGCCCGTCTCCAGGACCATGCGCGTACGCCCCGCCGCCCGCGCGTGGTCCTCCAGGGCCGCCAGGATGCGGCGGGCCAGCCCGAGGCCGCGCGCCTCCGGGGTCACGTACATGCGCTTGATCTCGGCGTCGCCGTCCGCGTACCCCTCGTCGTTCTGCTCGTGGCCGCGCCAGCCGCCGGTGGCCACCGGGGTGCCGGCCGCGTCGTACGCGACGAGGTACAGACCCCGGGGCGCCGCGAACATGGCCGGGTCGAGGGGTGTGACGTCGCCCTCGTCGCCGTACCGCTCGGCGTATTCGAGCTGGACGCGGTCGTTGAGCCGGACCGCGTCGGGGTGGTCGAAGGGGGTGGGGCGCAGCTCGACGGCGGCACGCTGCGACGATGACTGGATACTCATGCGAACCATCGTACTTCTATGCGGTGGCGGGCGGGGGTGCATTAAACGGGCTCCGTCCAGTGTGCCGGTATCGTTCCCGGATGCTCACTGTGACCTCTGTGAATGTGAACGGGCTGCGCGCCGCCGCCAAGAAGGGCTTCGTCGAGTGGCTGGCCGAGACCTCGGCCGACGTGCTCTGCCTCCAGGAGGTGCGGGCCGAGCCGCAGCAGCTGCCGGACGGCGTGCGGGAGCCCGAGGGCTGGCACGTCGTGCACGCGCCGGCCGCCGCCAAGGGGCGCGCGGGCGTCTCCCTCTACACGCGCCGCGAGCCGGACCGGGTGCGGATCGGATTCGGGTCGCAGGAGTTCGACGGCAGCGGGCGCTATGTCGAGGCGGATCTGCCCGGCGTGACGGTCGCGAGCCTTTATCTGCCCTCGGGCGAGGTCGGCACGGAGCGGCAGGACGAGAAGATCCGGTTCATGGGGGAGTTCCTCACGTATCTGAAGGGGCTCAGGCAGCGGGCCGCCGCCGAGGGGCGCCAGGTCGTGGTCTGCGGTGACTGGAACATCGCGCACCAGGAGGCCGACCTCAAGAACTGGAAGGGCAACAAGAAGAACTCGGGCTTCCTGCCCGAGGAGCGCGCCTGGCTCGGCGAGGTCTTCGAGGAGGAGGCCGGATACGTCGACGTGATGCGCGCGCTGCACCCCGACGTCGAGGGCCCCTACTCCTGGTGGTCCTACCGCGGCCGCGCCTTCGACAACGACACGGGCTGGCGCATCGACTACCACGTGGCGACGCGGGGGCTCGCGGAGCGCGCGGTCAAGGGCTTCGTGGAGCGGGCGGCCACGCACGAGCAGCGGTGGTCGGACCATGCACCCGTCACGGTGGTCTACGACATGTGATGCCGCGCGGCGCCATGGCATGTTGCGAGCGCGTACCTGACAATGTCTCAACTGCCAGCCGTGTGGGGGAGACTTCATGTCCGGTAAGTCGAGTGCGTCGAGACCGTCTCGTCGGGGTGTGCTGCTCGGAGCGCTGGGTGCGGGAATCGGCGCCGGACTGCCGCCGGCCGCCGCGGCGCCCGCGAGTGCCGCCGGTGCCGCGAGTGCCGCCGGTGCCGCTGGTGGCGGCGGAGACGTGCCGCGGGGCACGCCTCCCGTGCTCCTCACCGACCAGGCGACCCAGAAGATCCTCGTGCTCGACCCGCGCCGCCGGGTCTGGGACCCGCAGAACGACGCGTCCGTCGTGCGCTGGGAGTTCTCGCCGCTGCGGCAGCCGGGATACCGCGACCTGCGGCCGGAGGACAGCTGGGTGTATCCGAGCGAGTCGAAGGTGCGCCGGCACAAGGGGCGTACGTACGTCCTGACGACCGCGTCCTTCGGCTTCGTCGCGGTCGTCCACCACCCCTCCGGCCAGCGCTACTGGGGTACGGCGATCGGTCCGGGCGACGATCTCTTCAACCCCCACAGCGCGGAGATCCTGCCGGACGGCAACGTCGCGGTGGCGTGCAGCACGGGTGCGCAGGTCAGGCTGTATGCGGCCTCGCAGGGCCCGCGCGCCTCGCGGTACGCGGAGGCGGAGCTGAAGGGCGCGCACGGACTGCACTGGGACGGCGCCCGCGAGGTGCTGTGGGCCATCGGCGACGACGAGCTGGTCACGTACGAGGTGGGCGGCACCCGGGCCAGGCCCACGCTGACACGCCGGTCCTCGCTGGGGCTCCCGGTCGGGACGCCGGGCAAGACCCCCGGCGGGCACGACCTGTTCCCGGTGGCCGCGCGCCCCGGGCGGCTGTGGGTGACGACCAACGCCTCCGTCTTCCAGTACGACATCCGCGCCGAGTCCTTCGAGCGGGACTTCGCGGGGCACGAGGAGATCTCCCGCAAGTCGGTGAAGGCCGTGGGCGACGATCCGCGCACCGGCCAGGTCGTCTCCACCGTGCCGGAGGCCGGTCTGGAGGAGACCTGGTGGACGACCAGGGTGAGCGTGCACCGGCCCGCGGGGGAGTACGAGCTCGTCGACGGCGGGATCTACAAGGCCCGTTGGTTCCTGCCGCGCTGAGAGCGGCCGTCGGGTCCGGTCAGTCCTCGTCCGGCTTCTCGGCGGCCAGGCGGCGGTCCAGGGCCATCGACAGTTCCGCCTCCACCACGCTCTTCGCCAGGGGGCGCAGGCGCGCGACGTTGACGTCGCCCGACCCCGCCGGTGTGTGGGTGCGGATCATCGTGATGAACAACTCGGCCAGGACGTCCGCGTGTTCGCGCACGCGCTGGCCCGCCTCCAGGACCGCGGCCAGCGGGACGCCCTCGCGGACCAGGGCCGAGGAGACGTCCAGGAGGCGGCGGCTCACGTGGACGATGTCCTCGCCGTCCGTGCCGAGATAGCCGAGGTCCAGGGCCGCGGCGAGGTTCTCGGGGGTGACCTCGCCGGCGAAGCGGTCGGCCAGTTCCTCGGGGGTGAGGCGGACCGGGGTCTCCTCGGTGGGTTCGCCGATGCCGAGGAGTTCGCCGACGTCGCGGCCGTTCTCGAAGGCCTCCGCGAGTTCCGCGATGCCGCTCAGGGTGTGGCCGCGGTCCAGGAGCGCGGCGATCGTCCGGAGTCTGGCCAGGTGGTGGTCGTCGTACCAGGCGATGCGGCCCTCGCGCCTTGGCGGCGGGATCAGTCCGCGCTCCCGGTAGAAGCGCACGGTGCGCACCGTGATGCCGGCCGCCTCGGCCAGCTCCTCCATGCGGTACTCGCGTGTCTCTGCCACGGCAGCAGCCTATGTGCTGCCGGATCGCGCTGGTGTTCTAACGGTGGGGCCCTACCGGCGGTAACTCGATGCGCCAGACCCCTACCCATCAGTACGCGGCTGCTCTACTCTCCCAATTGCGCCAGTGGTCACTGGCAGAGTCGTGAGCAGTTCGGGAGGCGTCGGCATGGCCGAGGACGAGCGCCAGCGGGAGCGCGAGCAGGGGCGCGACCCGGGTCGCGCACACGAACACGTACGGGTGGCGGTGGTCGGGTCCGGCTTCGGCGGGCTCGGGGCCGCGGTCCGGCTGCGCCGCGAAGGCATCACGGACTTCGTCGTCCTGGAGCGGGCGAGCGCCGTGGGCGGCACCTGGCGGGACAACAGCTATCCGGGCTGCGCGTGCGACGTGCCCTCGCACCTGTACTCGTTCTCCTTCGCGCCCAACCCCGACTGGCCCCGCACCTTCTCGGGCCAGGAGAAGATCCAGGAGTACCTGGAGCAGCTCGCCGACACCTTCCGGCTGCGCCCGCACATCCGCCTCGACACCGAGGTGAAGCAGATGCGCTGGGACGCCGAGCAGCTGTGGTGGGAGGTCGAGACCAGCAACGGCACCCTCACCGCCGACGTCGTGGTCTCCGCCACCGGGCCGCTCTCCGACCCCAAGCTCCCGGACATCCCCGGCCTCGACACCTTCGATGGCAAGGTCTTCCACTCCGCGCGCTGGGACCACGACTACGACCTGCGCGGCAAGCGCGTCGCGATGATCGGCACCGGCGCCTCCGCCATCCAGATCGTGCCCGCGATCCAGCGCGAGGTCGGCAAGCTGACCCTCTTCCAGCGCACCCCGCCCTGGGTGATGCCGCGCATGGACCGCGCCATCAGCAGGGCCGAACGCTGGCTGCACCGCCGGCTGCCGTTCACCACCCAGGCGCGGCGCGGAATCCTGTGGGGCATCCGGGAGTTGCAGGTCCAGGCGTTCACCAAGCGGCCGAACGAACTCGGCCTGGTCGAGCAGCTCGCCAAGGGCAACATCGCCCGCGCCGTCAAGGACCGGGACCTGCGGGCCAAGCTGACGCCCTCGTACCGCATCGGGTGCAAGCGCATCCTGCTCTCCAACACCTACTATCCGGCGCTCGCGCAGCCGAACGTCGACGTCGTGGCCAGTGGGCTCAGCGAGGTGCGCGGGAACACCGTGGTCGCCGCCGACGGCACCGAGACCGAGGTCGACGCGATCATCTTCGGCACGGGATTCCACGTGACGGACATGCCGATCGCCCACCGCGTCGTCGGGCCCGACGGGGTGACGATGATGGAGACCTGGAAGGACGGCATGAAGTCGCTGCGCGGCGCGACCGCCGCCGGCTTCCCCAACTTCATGACGGTCATCGGCCCGAACACCGGACTCGGCAACTCCTCGATGATCCTGATGATCGAGTCCCAGCTGAACTACCTCGCCGACTACATGCGCCAGCTGGACGTCCTCGGCGGCCGGGCCGCGCTCGCCGTGCGCACCAACGCCGTGAACGCCTGGAACGACAAGGTGCAGGAGCGCATGAAGCGCACGGTGTGGAACACCGGCGGCTGCAACAGCTGGTACCTCGACGAGAACGGCGTGAACACCACGATCTGGCCGGGCACCACGAGCGAGTTCCGCGCCGCCACGCGCCACGTGGACCTCGCCGAGTACGAGGTGCTGCGGCTTCCCGGGCGGAAGGCCGCGGCGGCCGAGGCGGGCAAGGGCGCGTCGCGCCGGACGAAGACGAAGAAGGCCGAGGCAGCGGCATGAGCAGGCTGACGCATGTGACGACCGGACCGTTCGCGCCGCCCGCCGCCGGGCGGGAGCTGACCGTCGTGTCGGCGGACGGCGCGCGGCTGCACGCCGAGGTGCACGGCCCGCAGGGCGCGCCCGCGGTGGTGCTCGCCCACGGGTGGACGTGCTCGACCGCCTTCTGGGCTGCGCAGATACGCGACCTCGCGGCCGACCACCGGGTGATCGCGTACGACCAGCGGGGCCACGGGCGCAGTGCCGCGCCGGACGGCGTCGAGGGGTACAGCACGACCGCCCTCGCCGACGACCTCGAAGCGGTGCTCGCGGCGACGCTGGAGCCGGGGGAGCAGGCCGTGATCGCCGGGCACTCCATGGGCGGCATGACCATCATGGCGGCGAGTACGCGACCGGGGTTCCGGGAGCACGCGGCCGCCGCCCTGCTGTGCAGCACCGGGAGCGCGGGGCTCGTCGCCGCGTCGACCGTGGTGCCGCTGCGGGCCGGGCGGATCCGGACGCGGCTGACGCGCTCGGTGCTCGGGGCGAAGGCGCCGCTGGGTCCCGTCACGCCCATGGCCCGCCGGGTCCTCAAGTACGCCACGATGGGCCCGGGTTCGGCCCCGGAGCGGGTCGAGGTGTGCGCGCGGATCGTGCACGGCTGCCCGAGGGTGGTGCGCCACCGCTGGTCGCACGTCCTGGACGAGCTGGCGCTGGACGCGGGCGTCCTGGAGCTGACCGTGCCGACCGCGATCATCGCGGGCACCGCGGACCGGATGACACCCGTCCCGCTCGCGCGGCGCCTGGCCCAGATGCTGCCGGACTCGCTCGGCCTCACCGAGCTGCCCGGCATCGGCCACATGACGCCGGTCGAGGCGCCGGAGACGGTCACCGAGGGGATCAGGACCCTCGCGAAGAAGTACGTACGGGCCGGCGAACAGCGGGTTCAGGGGCTTGAGGGGAGCAGCGCATGAGCAAGGTCAGCCTTGAGGGTCAGGTCGCGGTCGTCACCGGGGCGGCGCGGGGCGTGGGGGAGTTGCTCGCGCGCAAGCTGTCGGCGCGGGGCGCGAAGATCGCGCTGGTCGGCCTGGAGCCGGACGAGCTGAAGCAGGTGGCCGGGCGGCTGCACACCGAGGCCGAGGCCTGGCACGCGGACGTCACGGACCATGTCGCGATGGCGCGGGTGGCCCAGGAGGTCAAGGCGCGGTTCGGCAAGGTCGACGTCGTCGTCGCCAACGCGGGCGTCGCCAACGGCGGCCCCTTCGTGGAGTCCGACCCCGAGGCGTGGCGCCGGGTGATCGAGGTCAACCTCATCGGCAGCGCGGTGACGGGCCGGGCGTTCCTGCCCGTCCTCATGGAGAGCCGGGGCTATCTCCTCCAGATCGCCTCGCTGGCGGCGATCACGCCGGCGCCGATGATGACGGCGTACTGCGCCTCGAAGTCGGGCGTCGAGGCGTACGCGCACTGCCTGCGGGCCGAGGTCGGCTACAAGGGCGTGAAGGTGGGCGTCGGATACCTGTCCTGGACGGACACGGACATGGTGCGGGGCGCTGACCAGGACGACGTGATGCGGGAGCTGCGGCAGCGGCTGCCGTGGCCGGCCGGCAAGACGTACCCGCTGGGTCCCGCCGTCGACCGGATCGTCGCCGGGATCGAGCGGCGCTCCAGCCACGTGTACGCGCAGTGGTGGCTGCGGGGGATGCAGGGCATCCGGGGGTACCTGCCGGGGATCATCGGCTCGGTCGGCCAGCGCGAGATGCGGCGGTTCGAACCCCGCTTGGGTTCGGTCTCCACCGGCCTCGTCGGAGCGGGCGGCTCCGCCGACGAACAGGCCCGGACGGGACGGTAGTTGCCTGCGGGCCGAAAAGGCGGCAGGCAAGCGCAGGGCCCACCCGGCGTCCGGGTGGGCCCTGCGGTCACAGCTCGGCGCAGCGTCAGGCGTCGTAGTCCTGGTTGAACTTGTCCTGCTGCTCCTGCGCCGCCTCCCGGGCCTGGTCCTGGCCCTGCGAGCCGCGCTCGCCCGCCTCGTCCCGCGCCTGCGAGGCACGCTCGCTCGCCTCGTCCTTCTCGCCGCCCATCGCGCCCTTCGCCTTGTCGGCGAGGTCGTTGGCCTTGTCCTGGAACTGGTCCTTGATGCCCATGCGGGTTCACTCCTAGAGGGTGAGGTTGGAGGGGCCTCGACCAGACTTACATGAGGGAAGAATCCCCGCATTTCGATCAATTACGGGCGGTGAGGGACCGCGCGGACCAGGCCCGTCACCCCCGTGGCGGCAGCTTCGGACGCCGCCGGTCGGGGACCTCGTCGAGCCCCGGCGGGACCGCCGCCGGCTGCCGTTCCAGGAGTTCGAGCGCCACCCCCACCGCGTCGTCGAGCTGGGCGTGCCGCCCCTCCGCCCAGTCCAGGGGCGTGCGCAGGACCTCCAGGTCCGGGGCCACGCCGTGGTTCTCCACGGACCAGCCGTACGCGTCGAACCAGGCCGCGTTCATCGGCACCGTGATGACCGTCCCGTCACCGAGCACGTGCCGCCCGGTCATCCCCACCACGCCGCCCCAGGTGCGCAGGCCCACCACGGGCCCGAGGCCGAGCAGCTTGAAGGCCGCCGTGATCATGTCGCCGTCCGACGACGTCGCCTCGTCGGCCAGGGCCACCACGGGCCCCCGGGGCGCGTTCGACGCGTACGACACCGGCTGGGCGTTCCGTGTCAGGTCCCAGCCGAGGATCTTCCGGGTCAGCTTCTCGACCACCAGCTCGCTGATGTGGCCGCCCGCGTTGCCGCGCACGTCCACGATCAGGGCGGGCCGCGAGACCTCAAGGCGCAGGTCCCGGTTGAACTGCGCCCACCCGGAGCCGCCCATGTCGGGGATGTGCAGGTAGCCGCACTTGCCGCCGCTCAACTCCCGTACGACGTCGCGTCGTTTCGCCACCCAGTCCTGGTAGCGCAGGGGGCGCTCGTTGACCAGGGGGACGATCGCCACCCGCCGCGCCCTGCCCTCGCCCTCCGCCGGCTGGAACGTCAGCTCCACCGTCGTGCCGCCGGCCGCCGCCAGCAGCGGGAAGGGGCCGGCCACCGGGTCCACCGGGCGGCCGTCGATGTGGGTGAGGACCGCCCCCTCGCGGATGCCCGCGCCCGCGAGCGGCGAGCGCGCCTTGGAGTCGGAGGAGTCACCGGGCAGGATCCGCTTGATCGTCCAACTGCCGTCCCGGCAGACCAGGTTCGCGCCGAGCAGCCCCATGGCCCGCTGGTAGTGCGGCGGCCCTTCGTTGCGGCGGGCGGCGGTCACATAGGCGTGGGAGGTGCCCAGTTCGCCCAGGACCTCGCGGAGCAGGTCGGCGAACTCGTCCGGGGAGGCCACCCGCTCCACCAGCGGCCGGTACTGGTCCAGGATCGCGGGCCAGTCGATGCCGCACATGTGCGGCTCCCAGAAGTAGGCCCGGATGAGGCGGCCCGCCTCGTCGTAGGACTGGCGCCACTCGGCCGCCGGGTCGACCTCGTGCAGGATGCGGCGCAGGTCGATCCAGACGGTCGTGTCGCCGTCGCCGGTCTCCGTCGACGGCACCGCGCGCAGCTCGCCCTCGTCGACCACCACGAGCCGCGAGCCGTCGCCGCTGAGCGCGAACCAGTCGAGGTGGTCGACCAGTTCGGACTTCTTGCCCTTGGCGATGTTGAAGTACTCCAGGGTGGGGCGCCCCGAGGTGTCCGCCGGGTTGGCGAACGTCTCGCCGAGCGCGCCCGAGATCGGCCACCGCATCCAGACCAGGCCGCCGCCGCTGACGGGGTGGAGGGCGGAGTACTTGGACGCCGAGACCGGGAACGGCGTCACCCGGCTCTCCAGGCCCTCCACCTCCACGGTGACGGAACCGTCCTGGGGCCCGGTGTCGGCCGGTTCGAGCCCGCCCGCCGCCGGGCGCCCGTCGGGGGAGAGGGCGAAGGGGGACGGGGTCGCCGACGACAGGGGCACCAGATAGGGGCGGCAGCCCAGCGGGAACGACAGGTCGCCGGTGTGCACGTCGTAGACGGGGTCGAAGCCGCGCCAGGACAGGAAGGCCAGATAGCGGCCGTCGCGGGTGAAGACCGGGTTCTCGTCCTCGAAGCGGCCGTTGGTGACGTCGACGATGATGCGGCGGCCGGGCCCCTCGATGCGGGCCATCTTGATCTGCCGCAGGGAGCGCCCGATGCCCGGGTGCGACCAGGTCAGCCACGCCCCGTCCGGGGAGAACGCCAGGTCCCGCACCGGCCCGTTGACGGACCGGATCAGCTCGGTCACCTCGCCGTCGGACTCCTCGGTCGCGTCGATGAGCAGCAGCCGCCCGTCGTTGGACGCGATCGCGAGCCGTTCGCCCTCGGGGTCGGAGAGCAGTTCGAGGACCCGGCCCAGCTGCCCCTGCGCCAGCCTGCGCGGCGCGCGGTCGCCGCTGGCACGCGGCAGATAGGCGATCTCGACGGCGTCCTCGCCCTCCGCGTCGGTGACGTAGGCGACCTGCCCGCCCTTGCCGAGCATCTCCGGGAGCCGCACGCGCACGCCCGGGGTGTCCGAGAGGGTGCGGGCGGGCCCGTCCCGGTGCGTGAGCCAGTACAGGCTGCCGCGTACGACGACGGCGCTGGCCCGGCCCGTCGTGTCCACGGAGAGCGAGTCGACGTGCTGCGCGGCCGGCACCTGGTAGATCCGCCGCCCGGCGCGCGGCCCGCCCAGGCGCACGTCGAGCCGGCGCGGCACGGCATCGGCGGACAGGTCGTCGACCAGCCAGACGTCGCCCGCGCACTGGTAGACGACGCGGGTGCCGTCGCTGGAGGCGTGCCGGGCGTAGAAGGCGTCGTGGTCGGTGTGCCGGCGCAGGTCGGAGCCGTCCGGCAGGCAGGAGTAGAGGTTGCCGACGCCTTCGTGGTCGGAGAGGAAGGCGATGCGGCCGTCCACGAACATCGGGGCGTCCAGATGGCCGTCGAGGCCGGGCAGGAGCTGCTCGCCGTGCAGCCACAGGCGGCCCGTGGCCCCGCCCCGGTAGCGCTTCCAGGCGGCGGGCTCGTGCGGCGGCTTCCCGGTCAGCAGGAGCGTCTTGCGCTCGCCGTCGATGTCGTTGACCGCGATGTCGTAGACCGGCCCCCAGGGCAGCTTGCCGCCGGGTGATCCGTCGGTCGGCACGCTGTAGGCCCAGCAGAAGTACGAGAAGGGCTGGCCGTGCGAGGAGACGGCCAGGATGTCGCCGTCGGGGGACCAGCCGCAGACCCGGGTGTCCGTGCTCCCCCAGTAGGTGAGGCGCCGGGCGGGACCGCCGTCGACCGGGGCGAGATGGATCTCCGGGTCGAGGCTGCGCCAGGTCGTGTACGCGATCTGCCGGCCGTCCGGCGAGAAGCGCGGATGGCTCACCTTGGTCCGGTCGACGGTCACCCGCCAGGCGCGGCCCGCCGGGGCGCCGTCCGGGCTCAGCGGTGCCACCCAGAGATCGTCCTCGGCCGCGAAACAGAGACGGTCGCCGCTGAGGTGCGGAAATCGCAGGTAGGCGTGGTCAGCATGGGCTTCATCGCGCGCGTCGGTCACTTCACCATGCTTTTCCGGTGCGCAGGGCCCGGCAACTCGTACAAGGACCCGGAAACGTACGCGGAGGGGCGGACGGGGGTGCGCGGGCGCCGGGGTGACCGGTCCGCACGCGCGTGATGCAGCACACGTACGAAACGGTTTCGTTTCGTTAAGCGCGCGGGTACAGTCATGGCGTACGGAACACTCGACGAGGGAGCGGAGGGATCATGGCTGAGGCGGCAACGGCGCGGCGCAGCCGGATCACGCCCGAGCGTGAGGCCGAGCTCTACGCGGCCGTGCTCGACCTGCTCCGCGAGGTCGGGTACGAGGCGCTCACGATGGACGCCATCGCGTCCCGCACGAAATCCAGCAAGGCCACCCTCTACCGCCAGTGGGGGAGCAAGCCCGAGCTGATCGCCAGGGCGCTGCGGCACAACAAGCCGGGGTCCATCGAGGACATCGACACCGGATCCCTGCGCGGCGACCTTCTGGCGAGCGCCGACCGTTCGGACGACTGTCAGATGGAGCGGGACGCCGCGCTGATGCGGAGCCTGTTCCACGTCATCCACGAGAACCCCGAACTCCACCAGGCGCTGCGGCAGCTGCTCATCGAGCCGGAGATCACCGGCCTGAACGCCCTGTTGCGCAGGGCCGTGGAGCGGGGCGAAGTGGCCCCGGACAACCCCGCCCTCGGGTACGTCATCCACATGATGGTCGGCGGCTTCGTCGCCCGTGACCTGATCGAGGACCGCACGGTCGACCGCGCGTTCCTCCGTTCCTACATCGACGCCGTGATCCTCCCCGCTCTCGGCGTCTGACCACCCCGCACGAAAACCCACCCTTTTCCACCTGACGCGAACCGCTCACGTCGTCGGGCTGATCCCCCCTGCCCCGTAGACACCACGACCTGACCGGGAGTACGCCCTCGTGGCCACTTTCCTCTACAAACTAGGCCGACTCGCCTTCAGGCGGCGGCACTTCGTCGCCCTCATCTGGGTCGCCCTCCTGACCCTCGCCGGAGTCGGTGCCGCGTCCGCGCCCACCGCCGCCTCCAGCTCCTTCTCCATACCGGGGACGGAGGCCCAGAAGGCCTTCGACCTGCTCGAAGAGCGGGTGCCCGAGGCCAGCGCCGACGGCGCGACCGCCCGGGTCGTCTTCAAGGCGCCGGACGGCGAGAAGGTCACGGACGCCGGCAACAAGGCCGAGATCGAGAAGACCGTCTCCGCCCTCAAGTCCGGTTCGGACGAGGTGGCGCGGGCGGACAGCCCCTTCCGCTCCAAGACGGTCAGCAAGGACGGCTCCACGGCGTACGCGTCGGTCTCGTACAAGGTCACCTCGATGGAGCTGACCGAGGAGAGCCGGGACGCGCTGGAGAAGACGACCGAAGAGGCGCGGGATTCCGGGCTCACGGTCGAGGTGGGCGGTGACGCGCTCCAGGCGATGCCCGAGACCGGGGCGACCGAGGTCATCGGCATCGCGGTCGCGGCCGTCGTCCTCGTCATCACCTTCGGCTCGCTGATCGCGGCGGGGCTTCCGCTGCTCACCGCGCTGATCGGCGTCGGCATCGGCGTCTCCACGATCACCGCGCTCGCCAGCGCGCTCGACCTGGGCACGACGACCTCCACGCTGGCCATGATGATCGGCCTCGCGGTCGGCATCGACTACGCGCTGTTCATCGTCTCCCGCTACCGCGGCGAACTCGCCGACGGACGGGACCGCGAGGAGGCGGCGGGCCGTGCCGTGGGGACCGCCGGTTCGGCCGTGGTCTTCGCCGGGCTCACCGTGGTCATCGCGCTGGTCGGCCTCGCCGTGGTGAACATCCCGATGCTCACCAAGATGGGCTTCGCGGCGGCCGGCACGGTGGTCATCGCCGTGCTCATCGCGCTCACCCTGATCCCGGCGCTGCTCGGGTACGCGGGCAAGAAGGTCAAGCCCACGGGTGAGAAGAGCAAGGTGCTCGGCGGCGGCAGGAAGGCGAAGGCCGCCGGTGCCGCGGACGCGGCGCCGAAGGACAACCTCGGCACGCGCTGGGCCCGCTTCGTGACCCGCCGCCCGCTGACCGTCCTCTTGATCGGCGTCATCGGTCTGGGCGCCGCCGCGCTGCCCGTGTCCTCCCTTGAGCTGGGGCTGCCGGACGACGGCTCGCAGCCGACGTCCACGACCCAGCGCAAGGCGTACGACCTGGTCTCCGACGGATTCGGGCCCGGCTTCAACGGGCCGCTGATGACGGTCGCCGACCTCAAGGGGAGCGAGGATCCGAAGGCCGCCGCCGGTCAGATCAGCAAGACGATCTCCGGGCTCGACGACGTCCTCTCGGTCGCCCCGCCGATGATCAACAAGGCGGGCGACACGGCGATCATCAGCGTCGTCCCGTCGTCCAAGCCCAGCGGCATCGAGACCGAGAACCTCGTGCACGCGATCCGTGACGCGGGCGCCGACATCACGTCCGACACGGGCGCGAGCGTCATGGTCACCGGCTCGACGGCCATGAACATCGACGTCTCCGAGAAGCTGAACGACGCGCTGCTGCCCTACCTGGCGCTCGTCGTCGGCCTCGCCTTCCTCCTCCTGATCGTCGTCTTCCGCTCGATCCTGGTCCCGCTCAAGGCGGCCCTCGGCTTCCTGCTCTCGGTCCTCGCGGCCCTGGGCGCGGTCGTCGCGGTGTTCCAGTGGGGCTGGCTCGGCTCGCTCTTCGGCGTCGAGCAGACCGGCCCGATCATGAGCATGATGCCGATCTTCATGGTGGGCGTGGTCTTCGGTCTCGCGATGGACTACGAGGTCTTCCTCGTGACCCGCATGCGCGAGGCGTACGTCCACGGGGAGCGCCCCGGCCAGGCGATCGTGACCGGCTTCCGGCACGGCGCCCGGGTGGTCTCGGCAGCCGCCGTGATCATGATCGCCGTCTTCGCGGGCTTCATCGGCTCCAGCGAGCAGATGGTGAAGATGATCGGCTTCGGTCTGGCGATCGCGGTCTTCTTCGATGCGTTCGTCGTGCGGATGGCGCTGGTGCCCGCGGTGCTGGCACTGCTGGGCAAGCGGGCGTGGTGGCTGCCGCGCTGGCTGGACCGCGCGCTGCCGAACGTGGACATCGAGGGCGAGGGCCTGCGGACGGCGGAAGAGAAGGAAGCGGCCCGCAACAGCGACGAGGACCGGGAGCCGGTCCGGGTCTGAACGTGAACCGGGAGACGGCGGTCGGCGCGGAAGGAACCTGCGCCGGCCGCCGTCTTCTCGTGGGTCAGCGGGACACCGGGGCAGCGGTCGCGTACGTGCGGCGGAGGAAGCGGATCAGGGCCGAGGCGTCGAACTGCACGACCGCCACCCCCTGCGCCGAATGGAACTCCATGACCGTCTGGACCCGGCCGCAGGGCCAGATGTGGACGTCGCCGCTGGTGGTGGGGGCCCGCAGGCCCTGTTCCAGGAGCTGCCTGGCGAAGGTCCACTCGTGGGAACCGGGCAGGCCGATCCGCACCGAGAGCGGGTCGGCCTCCGGGTCGTACCGCAGGACGGCGGGGACGGCGAGCTGGTCGTCGGGGGAGTCCGTGACGACGTGGGCACGTGCGTACTGCTCTACTGCGGACATCGCCTAACTCCTCACCGTCACGTGCCTTCTGCCCTCTAATGTCCCATATATTCCGATTCCTGCTCCAGCTGTGACCGGGATAACTGGGTAGTCGCCGCTCTTGCAAACCGTTCGCAACAGACCACTATCATTGAACGGTTCACGAGCGATCCGCTCTGCCTTCCTTCTTCCTGTCCTGCCCAGGAGCGCGCGCATGCATGTCCCCGACGGATTCATCAACGCCCCCGTCTCCGCCGCCACCGGGGTCATCGCCGCCGGAGCGATCGCGGTCAGCCTCCGCGGCGCACGGCGCGAGCTGGGGGGCACCTCCCGCTCGGGGAGCGGGGGAGAGCGGACGGCGCCGCTCGCCGGCCTCGTGGCCGCGTTCATCTTCGCGGTGCAGATGCTGAACTTCCCCGTCGCCGCCGGGACCAGCGGACATCTGCTCGGCGGAGCCCTCGCCGCGATACTCGTCGGCCCCTACACAGGCGTCCTGTGCGTCTCCGTCGTCCTCCTGATGCAGGGCGTCCTCTTCGCCGACGGCGGCCTCACCGCCCTCGGCGTGAACATCACGGACATGGCCATCGTCACGACCATCGTGGCCTATCTCACCTTCCGCGGCCTGGTGAAGGTGCTGCCGCGCACCCGCCGCTCCATCACCGCCGCCTCCTTCGTCGCCGCGCTGCTCTCCGTGCCCGCCGCCGCGGTCGCCTTCACGTTCCTCTACGCGCTCGGCGGCACCACCGACGTCTCCATCGGCAAGGTCGCCACCGCCATGGTCGGCGTGCACGTCCTCATCGGCATCGGCGAGGCCGTGATCACCGCCCTCACCGTCGGCGCCGTCATCGCCGTCCGCCCCGACCTCGTCTACGGCGCGCGCGGCCTCACCCAGAAGCTCAAGCTCCGCGTCGGCGGCGAACTCGTCGACGCCCCGGCCGCCGAGGAACCGGCCCCCGTCGCCGCCCGCTCGCACCGCAAGGTGTGGATCGCGGGCCTGGTCGCCTCCCTCGTCCTCGCGGGCTTCGTCAGCTTCTACGCCTCCGCCGACCCCGACGGCCTGGAGAAGGTCGCCCAGGACAAGGGCATCGACAAGAAGGCCGAGGAGCACGCCGCCTCCGACTCCCCGCTCGCCGACTACGGCGTCAAGGACATCACCGACACCCGCCTCTCCGGCGGCCTCGCCGGCGTGATCGGCGTCGGCGTCACCGTCGTCGCGGGCTCGGCCGTCTTCTGGGCGCTGCGCCGCCGCCGTACGACGGACACGGACCCCGCCTCGACGGCGTCCGTCTCCGAGAACGCCTGACATGGGCGCGGGCCACGCCCACCGCCTCTACCGGCCCGGCCACTCGCCGGTGCACGCGCTGCCTCCGCACACCAAGCTCGCCGCGGTCCTCTGCTTCGTGCTCGTGGTGGTCTCCACGCCCCGCGAGGCGATGTGGGCGTTCGGCCTGTACGCGGTGCTGCTCGGCGCGGTGGCCCACGCGGCCCGCGTCCCCCTCCCGTTCCTCCTCAAGCGGCTGCTCATCGAGGTGCCGTTCGTGGCGTTCGCGGTGCTCATGCCGTTCGTGGCCGAGGGCGAACGGGTCGACGTGCTCGGCCTGTCCCTGAGCGTGAACGGCCTCTGGGGCGCCTGGAACGTCCTGGCCAAGGGCACGCTCGGCGTCGCCGCGTCCGTGCTGCTCGCCTCCACCACCGAACTGCGCTCGCTGCTCCTGGGCCTCCAGCGCCTGAAGCTGCCGCCGCTGCTCGTCCAGATCGCCTCGTTCATGATCCGGTACGGCGACGTGATCACGGACGAGATGCGCCGCATGAAGATCGCACGCGAGTCCCGCGGCTTCGAGGCCCGGGGCGTACGCCAGTGGGGCGTCCTCGCGAAGTCCGCAGGCGCGCTCTTCATCCGCTCGTACGAGCGGGGCGAGCGGGTGCACCTGGCCATGCTCAGCCGCGGGTACGCCGGTTCGATGCCCGTGATCGACGAGGTCACCGCTTCCCGTGCACAGTGGACCTACGCCTTCGCCCTGCCGGGTGCCGCCCTTGTCGTCTGCTTGCTGGGATGGATGCTGTGACCGCCGTGACCCCCACGCCCCCCGTGACCCCCGCTCCCGCCTCCCTTGAGGTCTCCGGCCTCGCCTTCGCCTACCCCGACGGGCACCAGGCGCTCTTCGGCGTCGACATGACCATCGGCCGCGGCGAGCGCGTCGCGCTGCTCGGCCCGAACGGCGCGGGCAAGACGACCCTCGTCCTGCACCTGAACGGCATCCTCACGGGCGGCGCGGGCACGGTCACCGTCGCGGGCCTGCCCGTCGGCAAGAAGCACATGGCCGAGATCAGGCGCCGCGTCGGCATCGTCTTCCAGGACCCGGACGACCAGCTGTTCATGCCGACGGTGCGCGAGGACGTGGCGTTCGGCCCGGCCGCCGCCGGGACGCGCGGCCCCGAGCTGGAGGCGCGGGTCCACAAGGCGCTGGCGCAGGTGGGGATGGCGGAGTTCGCCGACCGCCCGCCGCACCACCTCTCCTTCGGCCAGCGCAGGCGCGTCGCGGTGGCGACGGTCCTCGCGATGGAGCCGGAGATCCTCGTCCTCGACGAACCCTCGTCGAACCTGGACCCCGCCTCGCGCCGCGAACTCGCCGACATCCTGCGCTCGTTGGACGTGACGGTCCTGATGGTCACGCACGACCTGCCGTACGCGCTCGAACTCTGCCCCCGGGCGCTGATCCTGAGCGACGGCGTGATCGCCGCGGACGGGCCGACGGGGGAGCTGCTCGGCGACGAGGTCCTGATGGGGGCCCACCGCCTTGAGCTGCCGTTCGGCTTCGATCCGAAGACGGTGAAGGTGAACCGGTAGGGAATCCACGGCGTGGGGCGGCTGTTGGTCCTGGCATGGATGTCGTGAAGGTGGATGTCGTGGATGTGGATGTGCGGGGCGTGGTCGCCGAGGGGTTCGAGCCCGTCTGGGACGCGTTCGTCCGCAACTTCCGGGAGCTCGGCGAGCGGGGCGCGGCGCTCACCGTGTACCGCGACGGGCGCCCGGTGGTGGACCTGTGGGGCGGCACCAAGGACGTCGACGGCGCCGACGGCGTCGACGGGGGCGAGCCCTGGGAGGCCGGCACCGCGCAGATCGTCCGCTCGGCCACCAAGGGCGTGGCCGCCGCCGTCCTGCTCCTGCTGCATCAGCGCGGCGAGCTGGACCTGGACGCGCCCGTGGGCTCCCTCTGGCCGGAGTTCAAGGCGGCCGGCAAGGAACGTGCGCTGGTCCGTGACGTGCTCGCGCACCGGGCGGGCATACCCGCGCTCGACCGTCCGCTGACGCCCGCGCGGGCGGCGGACCCCGAGGCCGCCGCGGCGGCGGTCGCGGCCCAGGCCCCGTCCTGGGAGCCGGGCACGGACCACGGCTACCACGCGCTCACGTACGGCTGGCTGACCGCGGAGCTGGTGCGGCGGGCCACCGGGCAAACGCTGGGGGAGTGGGTGGCGGCGGAGATGGCCGGGCCGCTCGGCCTCGACCTGTGGATCGGACTTCCGGACGCGGAGGCGGGGCGGGCCGGGCGGATCGGCCGTATCCCGGAGCGGGCGGCCCCGGGCGGCCTGAAGATCCGCCCCCGCCGGAACGTGGCCGAGGCCTACGCGGACCCCGGCTCGCTCACCCAGCGGGCGTTCGGCTCGCTCGCTCCGGCACCGGACGAGAACGACCCGGCGTACCGGGCGGCGGCGTTCCCCGCCTCGAACGGCATCGCGACCGCCTCGTCGCTGGCGCGGTTCTACGCCTCGCTGATCGGTGAAGTGGACGGCGGGGTACGGCTGTTCGCCCCGGAGACGGCGGAGCTGGCCCGGCGGGAGTCGTCCGCCGGCGCGGACCGGGTCCTGGTCGTCGACACCCGCTTCGGCCTCGGCTACATGCTGCACGGGCCCGCGTCGCCGCTGCTGTCGGCGCACTCCTTCGGCCACCCCGGCCGCGGCGGCGCACTCGGCTTCGCCGACCCGGAGTCGGGGGTGGGCTTCGGCTACGTGACGAACGGGATGAACAAGGGGGTCACGGCGGATCCCCGGGCCCAGGGCCTGGTACGGGCCCTGCGGGGGGTGCTGTAGGGGTTTCGCCACCCCCGGATCCCCCACCGAGCCCCTGCCCGGCAACGCCTTGCCCCTTCCGGAAACGCCACGCCCCCTTCCGGAAACGCCCCGCCCCTTCCCGGAAACCCCTCCTCGAACGCCGGGCCGTCCGGGCGGCCTACCCCGCGTGCAGCATCAGTCCGATTCCCGCCACCATCAAACCCGCCGCCACCAGTCTCGGTGCGCCGAACTTCTCCTTGAAGAACACCGCTCCTATCCCCGCCCCGACGATGATCGAGGACTCCCGGAGCGCCGAGATGGGGGCCAGGTCCGCCTTCGTCTGGGCCCAGAGGACCAGGCCGTACGCGGCCACGGAGAGGGCCGCGCCCAGGAGGCCGACCGCCGCGAACGGCCGCAGCCGGCCGACCAGTTCACCGCGCCAGCGGTACGCCGCGTACACCGGGATCGCCAGGCCCTCCAGGATCATCAGCCACGCGATGTAGCCCAGGGAGGACCCGGAGGCGCGGACGCCGAGGCCGTCCACCACCGTGTACGCCGCGATCGAGACGCCCGTGGCGAGTGCCGCGCCGATCGCCGCCCAGTCGGGCCGCCGCCCCGAGCCGCGGATGCCCCAGAGGGCCAGGCCCGTCAGGCCCGCGCACGACACCGCGACGCCCGCCGCCTGCCAGCCGTCGGGCACCTCGCCCGCGAAGACCGCCGCGAGGACGGTGACCACCAGGGGGGCCGTGCCGCGCGCGATGGGATAGGCCTGGCCGAAGTCGCCGAGCTTGAAGGACTTCATCAGCAGGGCGTAGTAGCCGACGTGGATGAGCGCGGAGAAGACCAGGTACGGCCAGGCCGCGGCGGCCGGTATCGCCGTGAACGGGGCAAGGAGCAGGCCGATGAGGAGCCCGCCGCCGGATATGAGGGTGAAGCCGACCAGCTTGTCGGTGATGTGGTGGGCGATCGCGTTCCAGCACGCGTGCGTGACGGCGGCCAGCAGGACCGCCGCCGCGACCAGCGGCGTCACTTGGCGAGCTCGCGCACGTCCACCAGCGTGCCGTCGGCGTGGGCGATCAGCTCCGCGGGCGTCATCGGGAAGACCGCGTACGGAGTGCCCGCCGCCGCCCACACCACCTCGTGGCCGAGCAGCGAGCGGTCCGCGAGGACCCGCGTCTTCGTCGCGTGGCCGAAAGGCGGTACGCCGCCGATCGCGTATCCCGTGGTCTCCCGCACCACGTCCGCCTTCGCGCGCGTCACCTTCTGCGCGCCCAGCTCCCGCCGGACGAGCTCCAGGTCGACCCGGGACGCGCCGTCCATCAGGACGAGGACCGGGACGCCGTCCGCCGCGAAGATCAGGGACTTGCAGATCTGGCTGAGTTTGCAGCCGATGGCGGCGGCGGCCTCCTGGGCGGTGCGCGTCGCCTCCGGGAAGCGGCGGACCTCGCCGACCAGTTCGGTGAGGCCCAGCTCGCCGAGGGCCGCGGCGAAGCGGGGGTGTGCGGGTGATTCCGTAGCGCTCATGCCCGGCACGCTAGCGGTCCGTGTACGGGGCACGCGACCAGGTATCCGCATACCGGACAGTCATTCCCGCCGGAACGACGTGCTCACCCGCCCGTTCCCGTCCGCCGGGAACGAGCCGCTACTCGTCCGCTACTTGGCTGCCGGGAACGAGCCGTTACCCGTCCGCTACTTGTCCGCCAGGAACATGGCCCGCACCAGCGGCCCCGCCGAGTCGCCGCCGTGCCCGCCCTGCTGCACGACCGCTCCCGCGGCCAGGTCGCCGCGGTAGGCCGTGAACCAGCCGTTGGGCTTCTTCTGGCCGTCGACCTCCGCGGAGCCGGTCTTCGCGCCCATGTCGGAGCCGAGGCCCGACATCGGCTTGACCGCCGTGCCCGCCACCGCGGTGTAGTGCATCAGCTCCCGCAGCGCCGACGCCGTACCGCCCGACATCGTGCGCGACGCCGTCGCGAGCGTGCGCTTGTCGACGTCCGGGGAGACCAGGTAGGGCTGCTTGAACGTGCCCGACTTCACCGTGGCCGCCACCGACGCCATGTTCAGCGGGCTCATGCGGACCCCGCCCTGCCCGATCAGCGAGGCGCCCATCTGCGCGTCGCTCTGCACCGGGATCGCGCCGTCAAAGGACGGGACGCCGATCGACCAGTTGTCGCGGCCGAGTCCGAAGACCTCCTGCGCCTGCTTGGTCAGGGAGTCGTCCTGGAGCTTCTTGGCCTGGCTGATGAAGGCCGTGTTGCAGGACCGGGCGAAGCTCGCCCGGAACGTGCCGTCCTTGATCTGGAACTTGTCGTCGTTCTGGAACTTCCAGCCGCCGTACGTCACGTACTTGGGGCAGGGGTGCTTCTTGTCGACGCCCGCGAGCTTCTTCTCCAGGAGCAGGGACGACGTGACGACCTTCATCGTCGAACCGGGGGCGAGCGAGCCCTGGAACGCCGTGTTGAAGCCGCCCGGGTTCGAGTTGGCCGCCGCCAGGATCTCGCCCGTGCTGGGCTTCACCAGGACCACCGCGGCCTGCTTGCGCTTGCCGGTCTCCTTCTCCGCAGCCGCCTGGAGCACGGGGTCGAAGGTGGTCTTCAGGGTGCCCGGGGTGCCGGGGGAGAGCGTGAGGAGCGTCTTGTCGGGCGTCGCCTTGGCGTCGTCCTTCGTCGAAGCCGACTTCTCGGCCTCCTTGGCGCTGTCCTCGCGCACGACGCGCAGCTCCACGCCCGCCTTGCCGCCCGCCTTGTCGCCGAACTTCTCGCGCAGGCTGTCGAGGACCGTGCCCAGCGAGGGGTACTTCGCCTTCGTCAGCTCGCCGCCGTTCCGGTCCACCGCCTTGATCGGCGGGTCCCCGGCCTCGCCGGTGACCAGGCGGTCGCCGTCCTTCAGGTCCGGGTGGACGACGGAGGGCCGCCAGCCGACCAGGGTCTTGCCGTCGTGCTTTCTTCGGACGACGGTCAGCTCGGACTCGTACGCGAAGGGCTTGGTCTTTCCCTCGTACGAGACCGTGGACGTCACCGAGAAGGGCACCTTCGCGCCCGCCCGCTTGCCCGGCGCCAGCTTCACCTCGGTGAGGTGGGAGTCCTTGGCGTACGCGGTGAGCGCGCTCCTGGCCGCCGTCCGGTCGTCGGTGAGCGTCGCGGCCTTGGCCAGGTCGCCCTTCTCCCACGCGGCCAGGAAGTCGCGGGTGGTGGCGCGCACCTCGGCGGCCGTCGGCGGGCCCGCGGCCACCGGCTTCTCGTCGACCGTCGGCCCCTCGCCGTCGGACGAGCCGCCGATCAGGGAGTACGCGGCGATGCCCACGCCGCACACGACCACGGCGGCCGCGCCGCCGAGCACCCCGGGGTGCACCTTGGTGCTCTTCGCACCCGGAATGCCCGTGATGTTCTTGATGCCCTTGCGCTCGCTGGCGCGCCCACGCTTGCCCACTGATCCTCCGCAGATCCCAGAGCCCCCAAGCTCCGCACCGGAAGGCCCCACACTAGGCGGCTTTCATGAAGCCCCCGACCACAAGTCTCAACTGCCTGCGGCAAGTACCGCCGCCACGATAGGCCCGGCGGCGTCACCTCCATGGCCGCCCTGCTCCACCACGGCGGCGGCCGCCACGTCCCCGCGGTAGCCGGTGAACCAGCTGTTGGGCTTCTCCTGGCCCTGGACCTCCGCCGAACCGGTCTTCGCGCCGATGCTGCCGCCGAGCCCGGACATGGCGGCGGCTCCGGTGCCGCTGACCGCCGTGCGGTTCATCATCCGGGTGAGCTGCTGCACGGTGGACGCGGGCAGTCCGCGGGCCTGGGCCAGCTTCCTGCCGTCCAGGGCCGGGTCCACGAGGACCGGCTGGCGGAAGGCCCCCGTCATCGCGGTCGCCGTGACCGACGCCATGTCGAGCGGGTTCATCAGGACCTTGCCCTGGCCGATGATGCTCTCCGCGCGCTCGCCGCCCACGGACTCCGGGACCGACCCGTCGTACGTGGGGATGCCGACCTTCCAGTCGAGGCCGAGGCCGAAACCGTTCTGCGCCTCCTCGGTGAGGGACTGGTCCGTGACGCCCTCCTCGTCGACCAGCTTCACGAACGCCGTGTTGCAGGAGCGCGCGAAACTGTCCGCCAGGGTGGCGTTCTCGTCCGGTGCCATGCCCGGGAGGTTGTCGATCCGCCGGCCCTGCCAGACCGCGCTGTCCGGGCAGGGCGCGGGGCCGCCCGCCTTCGTCACGCCCTTGTCGATGAGCATCGCCGCCGAGACGATCTTCATGGTCGAGCCGGGGGCGAGGCGGCCGTTCAGGGCCGCGTTGAACTCGTCCCGCCGGTGGTTGGCGACCGCGAGCACCTCGCCGGAGCTCGGCTGCACGGCGACCACGGAGGAGTCCGCGTGCCGCGTCACCGCCTTCTCCGCGGCTCCCTGCGCCGCCGCGCTCAGCGTCGTCCGCAGCCGGCCGGCCTTGCCCTTGGCGAGCGTGAGCAGCGTCTTGGAGCCCGCGTTCTCGTCCTCGGGCCGGACGTAGAGCTCGACGCCGGGGGTGCCGCCGGCCTTCTCGCCGTACTTCGCGCGCAGCTGGTCGAGGACCGGGGCGAGCGAGGGGTAGTCCTTCGTGTCCAGGACCTTGCCGTTCCGGTCGACGGCCTCGATGGGGGGCGCGGCGGCCTCGCCGGTCTCCAGGGCGTCGCCCTTCTCCAGGTCCGGGTGGACCACCGAGGGGCTCCAGTCGACGAGCGCGCGGCCCGTGGTCTCGCCGCGCACGACGGTCAGTTCGGAGTCGTACGCGAAGGGCTTGGTCTTCCCCTTGTACGACACCGTGGCCTCGACCGAGAACGGCACGGTCGCGCCCTTCGCCCGGCCCGGCGTGAGCTTCACCTTCGTCAGGTGGGCGTCGTCGCGGTAGCCCGTCAGGAGCGCCGAGGCCATCTCCGCGTTGTTCGTGTACCAACCGGCCTGCCGGGCGTCGCCCTTGGCCCACTCGGCGAGGAACTTCTTCGCCACCTCGGCCGTCTCGTCGCTCGTCGGCGGCCCCGTCTTCACCGCCCGGGGGCCCGACCCGGAGGGACCGCCGACCCCCGTCACGCCGTTCACCAAGTTGTACGCGCCGAATCCCGCGCCCCCGAGCATGACGGCGAACACCCCGCCGACCAGAGTGACTTTTACCCCTTTGTGCATCTCGCGTTCCCCTCCCCAGGAGCCCTCCCGAATGAATTCGGGAGGGTCGCTCGCACCGACTTTATGCGGAGGGAGTGACATACGAGAGGGCTGTTATCCGAAGGTGTCCAAGAGCACCCGAGGTGTCCCGGGCGTCCTTTTTCGCCAGGTGTCTAGACCCATGTGTCGAGGAGCATTCGGGCCCGCCAGGAATCGATCGGAATGGCCTGGCCGGTGTAAATCGGCCAGAACCAGATGAAGTTCCAGAGGATCAGCAGGACCAGGACGCCGGAAGCCGCCGCCCCCACGACGCGCCGCCGCTCGCCGGACCCCGGCGGACCGAGCATCGCGCCGATCATCATCGACACGGCCAGGCACAGGAACGGCACGAAGACGACGGCGTAGAAGAAGAAGATCGTGCGCTCCTGGTACATGAACCAGGGCAGATATCCCGCCGCGATCCCGCACACGATCGCGCCCGCGCGCCAGTCCCTGCGGAACGCCCACCGCCACAGGACGTACAGCAGGGCGAAGGCGCCCGCCCACCACAGCATCGGGGTGCCGAGCGCGAGGACCTCGCGCGCGCACTTCTCGGCCGTTCCGGAGGGGCAGCCGTCCGTGCCGGGCCGCGGCGACTCGTAGAAGTACGAGACGGGGCGGCCGTCGACGATCCAGCTCCACGGATTGGACTGGTAGGTGTGCGGCGACGAGAGCCCCACGTGGAAGTCGTACACCGCGTGTTCGTAGTGCCACAGGCTGCGCAGCCAGTCCGGCAGCAGCGTCCAGCTGCCGCCCTTGCCGTCCGTCGCCGCCCAGTTGCGGTAGTAGCCGCCCGTGCCGTCCGTCGGCGAGAGGATCCAGCCGAGCCAGGACAGGACGTACGTGCCGAGGGCGACCGGAACCGTCGAGACGAACGCGGGCAGCACGTCCCGCTTCAGGACGGCGCGGTAGGGGCGCTCGGCGCCGGCGACGCGGCGGGCGCCCACGTCCCACAGGACGGTCATCAGGCAGAAGAAGACCATGATGTACAGGCCGTTCCACTTCGTCCCGAAGGCCAGCCCCAGGCAGAGCCCGGCCGCCCAGCGCCAGGGACGCCACCCCAGGCGCAGCGTCTCGGCGACGTACGCGTCGGGCCGCACCCTGCCGTCCTCGTCGGCCGGAAGACCGGCCGCGAGCCTCGCGCGCGCCTTGTCCCGGTCGATCAGGAAGCAGCCGAACGCGGCGAGCACGAAGAACATCAGGACCTGGTCGAGCAGCGCGGTGCGGCTCATCACGAAGTGCAGCCCGTCCACCGCGAGCAGCCCGCCCGCCAGACAGCCCAGGAACGTCGAGCGGAAGAGCCGCCGGCCGATCCGGCACAGCATCAGGACCGACAGGGTGCCGAGCACCGCCGTCATGAAGCGCCAGCCGAAGGGGTCGAAGCCGAAGATCCACTCGCCGATCCCGATGACGTACTTGCCGACCGGCGGATGCACGACGTACGCGGCGTCCGTGGGGATCGTGATGTTCGATCCCTGTTCGAGGACGGAGTCGTTGACCTTCTCGGGCCAGTTGACCTCGAAGCCCCGGTGGATCAGCGCCCAGGCGTCCTTGGCGTAGTACGTCTCGTCGAATATCACGGCCTTCGGGCTGCCGAGATTCCAGAACCGGGTGATCCCCGCGACGAGCGTGATGAGCAGCGGGCCGATCCAGCCCGACCACCGGACCAGCTGGTCGGCGGTCTGCCTGGCCATCCCGATCGACGCCCACAGCCGCGGGCTCGGCTCGGTGTACGCGGGCACGAGCCGGGCCCGGACATCGGCCGTGAGCTCGGGGGTTCGCGCCACATGGCCGAAGCGGCGCAGCCTGTGCTGCCACGACGGCTGCTGCTCCTCGGCTGCCTGGCCCTGTCGGGTGTCCGGGGAAGACGCGGTACTGGTCACCGCGCCATCGTAGGGAACCCGACTGTGTGAGTCCCGTCCCCTTGCCCCTGCGAGGATGGAACCGTGACAGGAAGCGCTGATTCCCCCGGAAACCCGTCCCCCGGAACCCTCGTTCTCGCGGGCACGCCCATCGGCGACGTCGCGGACGCCCCGCCGCGGCTCGCCGCCGAGCTGGAGTCGGCCGACGTGGTGGCCGCCGAGGACACCCGGCGGCTGCGCAGGCTCACCCAGGCGCTCGGCGTCCAGGTGGGCGGACGGGTCGTCTCGTACTTCGAGGGCAACGAGACCGCGCGGACCCCCGAGCTGGTCGAGGCGCTGGTCGGCGGGGCCCGGGTGCTCCTCGTGACGGACGCCGGGATGCCGTCGGTCTCCGACCCCGGCTACCGGCTCGTGGCCGCCGCCGTGGAGAAGGACATCAAGGTCACGGCCGTGCCGGGCCCGTCCGCGGTGCTCACCGCGCTCGCGCTGTCGGGGCTCCCGGTGGACCGCTTCTGCTTCGAGGGGTTCCTGCCGCGCAAGGCGGGCGAGCGGCTCTCGCGGCTGCGCGAGGTGGCCGAGGACCGTCGCACGCTCGTCTACTTCGAGGCACCGCACCGGATCGACGACACCCTCGTCGCGATGGCCGAGGCGTTCGGCGACGAACGCAGGGCCGCCGTCTGCCGCGAACTGACCAAGACCTACGAAGAGGTCAAGCGCGGTTCGCTGAAGGAACTCGCCGAGTGGGCGGCCGACGGCGTGCGCGGTGAGATCACCGTCGTCGTCGAGGGAGCGCCCGAGAAAAGCGCCGCCGACCTGGGCCCGGAGGAGCTGGTGCGCAGGGTGCGGGTGCGCGAGGAGGCGGGGGAGCGACGCAAGGAGGCGATCGCCGCCGTGGCGGCCGACGCGGGGCTACCCAAACGCGACGTGTTCGATGCGGTCGTGGCGGCAAAGAATGCGGCTCAGACCGCCCCATCGGCGGGCAAAGGACTATCGTGAAAAGCAAAGCGCGGGCCGCGCACCGGGCCTGAACTCCATGGAAAGGCCAAATCGCCTTCAACTGTCGACAGGTCTGATGCGCTCGCTCCGGGAAAGGCGTCCACTGGTCAAAGGGGACGCACCCGTCCCCACGCTTCCGGCCGGGAAGGCAATCCCCGGTCCGGCAGTGCTTGTCCAGCGGACAAGAGGAGCTGGCATGAGTGATATCGCCGACACCGGTCACCGCACCACGGCGTCCGACGCGATGCACACCCCACACGCGACCCACACCGTTCACGAGTCGTACGCGTTCGCCTGCATGCGGTGCGGGCACGGCTGGGAGCAGTCGTACGACATCGAGCATCACGTGGACGGCAAGGGCAAGGAATTCGTGACGTACGTGGCGGACGGCCGGCGGGTGCCCTCGCCCCTGACCCGGCCGACGTGCCTGAACTGCGACGGGCATCTCGTGCGGATCATGCGGGCCGGACAGGTGTCGTCGGTGCTCGACCTCATGCGGCGCCCTCCCGCGCCGCGGGCGGTGGCGGCGGCCGAGCTGTCCGGGGCCGGGGCGGGCGACTCCGCGGAGCCCCGTGCACCCAAGCACCACCACTGGCATCTGTCGGCGCTGCTGCATCCCTTCCACCACCGCAAGGCGGGATGACGCCCCCTTCGTAGGATCGGGGGCATGCCTTCCACTCCCCGGGACGCCGGCGCCACCGACAAGAGCGCCGACGCCAAGAACGCCGCGCCGCCGCTGCCCGAACCCCTTCGGGTGGCGGTCGCCGACTCCCACACGCACCTCGACATGCAGTCGGGGACGGTCGACGAGGGGCTCGCCAAGGCCGCCGCGGTGGGGGTGACGACGGTCGTGCAGGTGGGCTGTGACGTGGCCGGTTCCCGCTGGGCCGCCCGGACGGCCGCCGCGTACGACCAGGTGCACGCCACCGTGGCCCTGCATCCGAACGAGGCGCCGCGCATCGTGCACGGCGATCCCGACGGCTGGTCCCGGCAGGGGGCGCGCGAGGCCGGCGGGGACGGGGCCCTGGACGCCGCGCTCGCCGAGATCGACGCCCTCGCCGCGCTCGCGCACGTCAAGGGCGTGGGCGAGACCGGGCTCGACTACTTCCGCACCGGGCCCGAGGGCAAGGCCGCCCAGGAACGGTCCTTCCGCGCCCACGTCGAGATCGCCAAGCGGCACGGCAAGGCCCTGGTCATCCACGATCGCGAGGCGCACGAGGACGTGCTGCGGATCCTGAAGGAGGAGGGCGCGCCGGAGCGGACCGTCTTCCACTGCTACTCGGGCGACGCGGCGATGGCCGAAGTCTGCGCGGAGAACGGCTACTTCATGTCGTTCGCGGGCAACGTCACCTTCAAGAACGCGCAGGGTCTGCGGGACGCGCTGGCCGTCGCTCCCCTCGAACTGGTCCTCGTGGAGACGGACGCGCCCTTCCTCACGCCCGCGCCCTACCGCGGACGGCCTAACGCGCCGTATCTCATTCCGGTCACGTTGCGGGCCATGGCCGCGGTGTGCGGCATCGGCGAGGACGCCATGGCGGAAGCGATCGCGGCGAACACGGCACGCGCTTTCGATTACTGACCGATAACGCCCAAACCCCCGCGGTTCCGGGCGGCGCGGCGACGATGCGTAGTCGCGCTGCTTTGGAGAGTGACGAAAGCTCCGCTAGGTTCTGGTCCGCCTCGCCCGATCCGGACCAGAACGAGAACGCTGGAGCGCCGTCGTGAGTCATGCGCCGCAGTACGAGACGTCTCATGGGGGCGGCACGACCTATGAACCGGACCCGGAGCCGTGGCCGGCGCCCGGTTACGGCTCCGAGCCCGGTTACGGTTTCGGGCCCGAGGCCCCCGCCGACACCGGGGAGCACTTCCCCCGGCAGGCCACCGGGCCCGCGCTCCCCGACGGCGGGCGGGCCGAGGCGCGCCGGGCCGCCCGGCGCAAGAAGGCGAAACCGGCGGGGAAGCCCCGGCCGAAGTCGAGGGCCGCCTCCTCCTCGGAGCGGCCCGACTCGCTGCGGCGGCTGCTGCCGCAGGCGCTGGTCGTCGCCTTCCTCGCGGGCGGCACCTCGGCCTTCGTCGCCAACGACAAGGCCGTGCAGCTGAGCGTCGACGGCGAGTCGCGCACCCTGCACACCTTCGCGGACGACGTCGGCGAACTCCTGGAGGACGAGGGCGTCGACTTCGGCGCCCACGACATCGTGGCGCCCACCGCGTCCACGGCCCTGGCCAGCGGCGACGAGATCGCCGTGCGGTACGGGCGGCCGGTCAAGCTCACCCTCGACGGGCGGCGGCGCGAGGTGTGGACGACCGCGCGCACGGTGGACGGCGCGCTGCGGCAGCTCGGGGTGCGGGCCGAGGGCGCCTATCTGTCGGCCTCGCGCAGCAAGCGGATCGAACGGCACGGCCTCGATCTCGACGTACGGACCGAACGCGCCGTGACGATCATGGCGGACGGGCGCGAGCGGACCATCCGGACGAACGCGGCGACGGTGCGGGAGGCGGTCGAGGAGTCCGGGATCAGCCTGCACGGCCAGGACACGACCTCGGTCGCGCCCGAGAGCTTCCCGCGCGACGGGCAGACGATCACCGTCATGCGGATCTCCGGACGCAAGGAGGTGCGGGACGAGCCGATCCCGTTCGCGGTGCGGCGGACGCAGGACCCCGACCGGTTCGTCGGCACGGAGGTCGTGGAGCAGCAGGGGCACCAGGGGACGCGACGGGTGACGTACGCGCTGCGGACGGTCAACGGGGTCAAGCAGAAGCCGCGGCGGGTGCGCTCGGAGATCGTGCGGCAGCCGCAGACGCAGATCGTGAAGGTCGGCACGAAGCAGCGCCCGGACACGGTGGCCGGGGCGGAGGGCCTGGACTGGGGCTCGCTGGCGCACTGCGAGTCGGGGGGCCGCCCGAACGCGGTGGACGCGTCGGGGACGTACGGCGGCCTGTACCAGTTCGACACCCGCACCTGGCAGGGCCTGGGCGGCTCGGGCCGCCCCCAGGACGCGTCGGCCGGCGAGCAGACGTTCCGCGCGAAGAAGCTGTACGTCCAGCGCGGGGCGAGCCCGTGGCCGCACTGCGGGAGCCGGTTGTAGGAGGTCCGCGGGACGCACGGGCGCGAGGGAGGCGGGAGCGTGGCGGCAGGGCTCGCCCGCCCGGGAAAGCGCGCGGGGCGCCGGCGGCCGGTGAAGGCGGGGGGTCCGGGCCCGTAACCTGGGGTCGTGAGCAACAGTGAGCCCGGCGCCCTCCTGGGGGCCGCCGACATCCGCGAGCTGGCCGCTGCCCTGGGCGTACGCCCGACCAAGCAGCGCGGCCAGAACTTCGTCATCGACGCCAACACCGTCCGCCGCATCGTCCGCACCGCGGACGTCGGCCCGCAGGACGTGGTCGTCGAGGTCGGCCCCGGGCTCGGCTCGCTGACCCTGGCCCTGCTCGACACCGCGGCCCACGTGACCGCCGTCGAGATCGACGACACGCTCGCGAGCGCCCTCCCGGCCACCATCGCGGCCCGCCTGCCCGCGAAGGCGGACTCCTTCGCGCTGGTGCACTGCGACGCCATGCTCGTGCGCGAGCTGCCGGGCCCCGCCCCGACCGCGCTGGTCGCCAACCTCCCGTACAACGTCGCCGTGCCCGTCCTGCTGCACATGCTCGACACCTTCCCCGGCATCGAGCGCACGCTCGTGATGGTGCAGGCCGAGGTCGCCGACCGCCTCGCCGCCGACCCCGGCTCGAAGGTGTACGGCGTGCCCTCCGTGAAGGCGAACTGGTACGCCGACGTGAAGCGCGCCGGTTCCATCGGGCGCAACGTCTTCTGGCCCGCGCCGAACGTCGACTCGGGCCTCGTCTCGCTCGTGCGCCGCGCCGAGCCGGTCAAGACCACCGCGTCCAAGAAGGAGGTCTTCGCCGTCGTCGACGCGGCCTTCGCCCAGCGCCGCAAGACCCTGCGCGCCGCGCTCGCAGGATGGGCGGGCTCGGCCCCCGCAGCCGAGGCGGCCCTCGTCGCCGCCGGGGTCTCGCCGCAGGCCCGCGGCGAGGCGCTGACCGTGGAGGAGTTCGCGCGGATCGCCGAGCACAAGGGGGCGGGCGCGTGAGCGTCACCGTACGGATCCCCGCGAAGGTCAACGTGCAGCTCGCCGTGGGCGCCGCGCGCGCCGACGGCTTCCACGACCTCGCCAACGTCTTCCTCGCCGTCGGGCTGTACGACGAGGTCACCGTCACGCCCGCCGACGAGCTGCGGGTGACCTGCGCGGGACCCGGGTCCGGGCAAGTGCCCCTGGACCGCACGAACCTCGCGGCCCGGGCGGCGGAGCTGCTCGCCGCGCGCCACGGGCGGACGGCCGACGTGCACCTCCACATCGCCAAGGACATCCCCGTCGCGGGCGGCATGGCCGGCGGCAGCGCGGACGCCGCGGGCGCGCTCGTGGCCTGCGACGCGCTGTGGGGCACCGAGGCCTCGCGGGACGAACTCCTCGACATCTGCGCCGAGTTGGGCAGTGACGTGCCGTTCAGCCTGGTCGGCGGGGCCGCGCTCGGCACCGGGCGGGGCGAGAAGCTGGAGGTCTTTGAGGTCGGCGGCACCTTCCACTGGGTGTTCGCGGTGGCCGACGGCGGGCTCTCCACGCCCGCGGTCTACCGCGAGTTCGACCGGCTGACCCCCAAGGCTCCCGCCCCGCAGGCGTCCCGCGCGCTGCTCGACGCCCTGCGCAAGGGCGACGTCGGGGCGCTCGCCGGTGCCGTCACCAACGATCTCCAGCCCGCGGCCCTCTCGCTGTTCCCCTCGCTCGCCGGCACCCTCGCCGCGGGCGCCGAGGCGGGCGCCCTGGCCGCGCTGGTCTCCGGCTCCGGGCCCACGACGGCGTTCCTGGCCGCCGACGCCGGGTCCGCGCGCCGGATCGCCGACGCGCTGACCGCCTCCGGCACCTGCCGCACCGCCCGGGTGGCGGACTCGCCGGCTCCGGGCGCCACGGTCCTCTAGAGCGCCGCCGCCCGGTCCGTACGGACGGACGTACTCAGACCGGTATCTGAGTACGCGCGCGCTGATGCCCGGCCCGCCGGTCGCGCGACCGTACGTCCATGGGATCAAGCGTTCGTGAACTGGCCGAGAAGACGCCCGCCGGGCGCGACCGGTACATCGACCTGCTCCGGGTCGCCTCGCTCGGCACGGTCGTCGTCGGCCACTGGCTGATGGCCGCGGTGACCGTCGGGGACGACGGCCGGACCGAGGTGGGCAACCTCCTCGCCGTCGTGCCCGGACTCCAGGTGCTCACCTGGGTGCTCCAGATCATGCCGGTGTTCTTCTTCGTCGGCGGTTTCTCGCACGCCCTGTCCCACCGCTCCCTGAGCCGCAAGGCCCCCGAGGGCGGCGGCTCCGTCTACTCGGCGTTCCTGCGCGCCCGGCTGCAACGGCTCCTGCGGCCCACGATGGTCTTCATCGGGGTGTGGGGCGCGGCGGCCCTCGCGGTGCAACTGCTCGGCGAGGGCGGCGCGCTGCTGGACGTGACGCTGCGGCTCGTGGCCCAGCCGCTCTGGTTCATCGGCATCTACCTGGCGATGGTCGCCTTCACCCCGCCGCTGCTGAAACTCCACGAGCGGTATGGCTGGGGCGCGTTCGGTGCTCTCGTGCTCGCCGCCGGGGCGGTGGACCTGGCGCGCTTCGCCTTCGGCGTCCCGTACGTGGAGTTCCTGAACTTCGCCTTCGTGTGGCTGGCCGTGCACCAGCTCGGCTTCCTGCGGGCCGACGGCGGGCTGCGGGCCCCGGCCGCTCTGGCCGCGGCCGGGCTCGCGGGCGCCGCGGCCCTGGTCGCCCTCGGCCCGTATCCCCTCTCCATGGTGGGCATGCCCGGCGAGCGCGTCTCGAACATGGCGCCGCCGACCTTCGCGCTCCTGTGCCACGGGATGTGGCTGGTGGGCGCGGTGGAGCTGCTGCGCGGGCCCGCGGCACGGTGGCTCGCGCGGCCCCGGGTGTGGCGGGGCGTCGTGGCGGCCAACGGAGTCTCGATGACGGCGTTCCTGTGGCACCTGACGGCGATGCTCGGGGTGTACGGGGTGCTGATCGCCGCGGACGTGCCGTTGCCGGAGCCCGCAACCGGGGCGTGGTGGGCGCAGGTGCCCCTGCGGATGGCGGCCGCGGCGCTGGTCACCGGGGTGCTGGTCGCCGCGTTCCGGCGCTTCGAGCGGCCGGGGAAGCCGGGGGACGCGGCCCTCGCCGTGCCGGGGCCCGTCTCGGGACCGGCCGCGGCCCTGGGCGTCGGCCTGTGCCTGTTCGGGGTGCTCGGGCTCTCCATGGTGGGCTTCGGGGGGCTCCTTGAGGGGCGTACCGCGACCGTGGTGGCCGTGCGGATGACGGCGCCCGTGGCGGTGGGGATGGCGCTGGCGGGGTGGCTGCTCGTGGAGCGGGCGGGGCGGCGCCGTACGGGCTGATCACCCGCGGGACGGCCGCCGGGCCGGACGTCGCCGGCTCCGACTACGCTGGAGGCCGATCGATCCCCTTCCCTGGAGCGTTAATGGCCGTCAACCTGGTCAATGTCGAGGCAGTCAGCAAGGTGTACGGCACCCGTGCCCTGCTCGACGGTGTCTCCCTCGGCGTGTCCGAGGGGGACCGGATCGGCGTCGTGGGGCGCAACGGCGACGGCAAGACGACCCTCATCCGGATGCTCGCCAAGCTGGAGGAGGCCGACACCGGCCGGGTCACGCACAACGGCGGGCTCGAACTCGGCGTCCTGACCCAGCACGACTCGCTGGACGCGAAGGCCACCGTGCGGCACGAGGTCATCGGTGACCTCGCCGACCACGAGTGGGCCGGCAACGCCAAGATCCGCGACGTCCTCACCGGACTGTTCGGCGGCCTGGACATGCCCGGCTTCCCGCAGGGCCTGGACACCGTCATCGGCCCGCTCTCCGGTGGCGAGCGCCGCCGTATCGCGCTGGCGAAGCTGCTCATCGGCGAGCCCGACCTGATCGTGCTCGACGAGCCGACCAACCACCTGGACGTCGAGGGCATCGCCTGGCTCGCCGAGCACCTGCGCACCCGGCGCTCCGCGCTCGTCTGCGTCACCCACGACCGCTGGTTCCTCGACCAGGTCTGCACCCGCATGTGGGACGTCCAGGGCGGTTCGGTCTTCGAGTACGAGGGCGGCTACTCCGACTACGTCTTCGCCCGCGCCGAGCGTGAGCGCATCGCGGCCACCGAGGAGACCAAGCGCAAGAACCTGATGCGCAAGGAGCTGGCCTGGCTGCGGCGCGGCGCCCCCGCCCGCACCAGCAAGCCGCGCTACCGCATCGAGGCGGCGAACGAACTGATCGCCGACGTGCCGCCGCCCCGCGACAGCAGCGAGCTGATGAAGTTCGCCACGACCCGGCTCGGCAAGACCGTCTTCGACCTGGAGGACGTCACCGTCCAGGCCGGGCCCAAGGTGCTCCTCAAGCACCTGACCTGGCAGCTCGGCCCCGGCGACCGCATCGGCCTGGTCGGCGTGAACGGCGCGGGCAAGACCTCGCTCCTGCGGGCGATGGCGCAGGCGCAGCGCTCCGACGGCGACGTACAGCCCGAGGCGGGGCGCGTGGTCGTCGGCAAGACCGTGAAGCTGGCCTACCTCTCGCAGGAGGTCGCCGAACTCTCGCCGACGCTGCGGGTGTTGCAGGCCGTGCAGCAGGTGCGCGAGCGGGTCGACCTCGGCAAGGGCCGGGAGATGACCGCCGGGCAGCTCTGCGAGACGTTCGGGTTCAACAAGGAGAAGCAGTGGACGCCCGTCGGCGACCTGTCCGGCGGTGAGCGGCGGCGGCTCCAGCTGCTGCGCCTCCTGATGGACGAGCCGAACGTCCTCTTCCTCGACGAGCCCACGAACGACCTCGACATCGAGACGCTGACGCAGCTGGAGGACGTCCTCGACGGATGGCCCGGTTCGATGGTCGTGATCTCCCACGACCGGTTCTTCCTGGAGCGCACCACCGACAAGGTCTTCGCGCTGCTCGGCGACGCCACGATGCGCATGCTGCCGCGCGGCATCGACGAGTACCTGGAGCGCCGCAAGCGCATGGCCGACGCGGGCACCCCGGCGGCCCCGCTCGCCGCCTCCTCGGGCCCGGCGTCGGCGGCGGGATCCGCCGCCCCGCAGAAGTCCGTCTCCTCCGCCGACGCCCGCGCCGCGAAGAAGGAACTCCAGAAGATCGAGCGGCAGCTGGACAAGATGTCCACCAAGGAGACCTGGCTGCACGCCCAAATCGCCGATAACGCCACCGACTTCGAAAAGGTGGCGAAACTGGACGCCGAGTTGCGCGAACTCGTCGGCGAGCGGGACGAGTTGGAGATGCGCTGGCTGGAGCTCGCGGAGAGCGCGTAGAGGTCTCGTAACAGACGCATCACGGGCCGGTCCTCCCTTGGGAACAGGGGACGGACCGGTCAGTTGTGCTAGTGCCTCAGGGTGATAGAAAGGTCGGCCTGAGCACCACTTGGCGTGCCGAAAAATCAGTGAAGGGGGAAGCGCTGATGACTCAGCCGCCCAACCAGCCGCCGTCCGGCGGTTTCGGAGCTCCGCAGGATCCACGGCAGGGATCCGCGCCGCAGCCACCGGGACAGCCGCCGCAGCCACCGGCACAGCCACCGGCCCCGCCGTCGGGAGCACCGCAGACCCCGCCCGCGCCCCAGCCCGGTTACGGCTACCCGCAGACCCCGCCCGCGCCCCAGCCCGGGTACGGCTACCCGCAGACCCCGCCCGCGCCCCAGCCGGGATACGGCTACCCGCAGCAGCCCGGCCCCTACGCCCAGCCCGGACCGTACGGCGCGCCGACGCAGCCCGGTCAGCCCGGCCCCTACGGCCAGCCCACGCAGCAGGGCCCCTACGCCCAGCAGCCGCAGTACGGCTACCCCCAGCAGCAGTTCCCCGGCGGACCCGGCGGCCCCGGCATGCCCGGCACCCCGCCGGCCGGTGGCGGGAAGAACCCCTTCAAGGGCAAGCCCGGTCTGATCGTGGCGGCCGTGGCGGCCGCGGCCCTGGTCATCGGCGGCGTCGCCTGGGCGGTCGTCGGCGGTGACGACGGCGGCAAGAAGAAGCCCGCCGCGGGCAAGAGCGACAAGCCCAAGGTCAGCGGCTCCGCACCGGTCAACCCGGGCGACGGCAAGGGCGACGGCGGCGAGCAGGCGGAGGACCTCAACGCGGGCCGCCAGCCCGGCGAATCCAAGGTGCTCATGTACAAGGAAGCGCCCAAGGTGCCCGGCTCCGGCGCCGACGCCAACGGCATGTGGGTGCAGGGAGACGTCGTCGTCAAGGCGGCGTACAAGGAGCTCACCGCTTCCAAGGTCAAGACGGGCGACACCGCCTGGCCGACGATCACGTTCCCGCAGAAGATCTGCGGCACGTCCCCGCAGGTCACGAAGGACAACGAGATCGTCGTCGCCTACAAGGACGGCCAGAAGGACGACTCCAAGTGCAGCCAGATCCAGGTCGTCGACCTGAGCGACGGCAGCAAGGGCTGGACGAAGACGGTCAAGGAGGAGGGGCTGTTCGACATGTCCCTCAACACCGACCTCTCCATCACCGGTGACACGCTGATGGTCGGCCGCTCCCAGTCCGGCACGGCGCTGCGGATGAGCGACGGCAAGGAGCTCTTCGTCGCCGACAAGAAGGACCCCGGGACCTGCTTCCCGAGCGGCTTCGCCGGCGGCAAGAAGATGCTGGTCGCCTACTCCTGCGGGGCGAGCTCGCCCACCGAGCACGACGAGCTCCAGCAGCTCGACCCGAAGACCGGCGCCGCCGTGTGGACGAAGAAGTTCCCCAAGGGCTGGCGCATCGGGCGGATCTACTCCGAGAGCCCGACGATCGTCTACCTCAACAACGAGGACAAGAAGCAGTGGAACATCACCACGCTGAAGCCCAACAGCAGCGCCACGCGCTCTGAGGTCGGCGTCGACGAGAAGTTCGCCCCGGAGTGCGGCGGCTCGACGTTCCTCGGCGGCAGCCTCCAGGGCTGCCTGGGCGCGACGACCGACGACAAGAACCTCTACCTGCCGACCGACGCGACCTCCGGCGCCAACGAGGTCGTGGCGATCAGCCTCGCCACCGGCAAGGAGGCCTGGCGCGTCAAGTCGCCGGTTGCGGAATCGATGCTGCCGATGAAGATCGACGGCGGTTCGCTCATCGCCTACGTCACTCCCTCCTACGACACCGGCGGCCGGGTCGTCTCGATCCCGCTCTCGGGTTCGCACACGCCGAAGACCCTCCTGAAGAACCCCGCGGGGACCGCCGAGATCGAGAGCGGCTTCTTCTCGAAGGACGTCGATTTCGTGGACGGACGCTTCTACATCTCGACCACGCGGCTCTCGGGCAGCGCGAAGGGCCAGGAGAAGCTGATGCTGGCCTACGGCAAGTGATCCTCTCCGTCGGGCATGTCGCCCCCCTCGTCGCCTAGTTCACCTCTCGTCCCCAAGGAATCGACGTCATGACCCAGCCGCCCCAGCCGCCCAACGAGCCCCCGCAGGGCGGGTTCGGCGCCCCGCAGGACCCGCCGCCCGGCGGTTTCGGCGCTCCCCAGGACCCGCCGCCCGGCGGTTTCGGAGCCCCGCAGGACCCGCCGCCGGTGGGCTTCGGCAAGGCCCCCGAGCCGCAGAACCCGTCGTACGGCTACCCGCAGACCCCGCCGCCGGCCCAGCCGCCGACGCAGCCCGCGGGGCAGCCCGCGGCCGGTCCGCCGCCCCAGAGCCCGCCTCCGCCGCCGGGACAGCCGCAGGGCCAGCCCACCTACGGCTATCCGCAGGCCCCCGGCACCCCGCCCCCCGGCCAGCCCCAGGGCTACGGCTACCCGGGGCAGCCCGGCCAGCCCTACGGCCAGCCGACCCAGCCGTACGGACAGCAGGCTCCCTACGGTGCCTACCAGCAGCCCGGCACGATGCCGATGGCTCCGCAGGCGGCTCCGGGCGGCTCGGGCGGTTCGAAGCTCAGCGGCCAGATGAAGATCATCATCGGCGCGGTCGTCGCCATCGCCCTCATCGTCGGCGGCGGTGTCTTCTACGCCTCGACGCAGAAGGACGACACCGAGGCCAGCTCCGCCGGCCCCACGGGCAAGGGCGGCGAGGACAAGAAGGGCGGCGGCGGCGACGAGCAGGGCCCGAGCGGCCCCGGCCAGGAGAAGGTCCCGGCCAGCACCAGCGCCACCGTCTCCATGCAGCTCCCGCAGCCCGAGGTGCCCAAGGACGACGTCTGGAGCATCAAGGGCTCCTGGCTCACCGAGGACGTCTACGCCAAGGCGGGCGTCAACGAGATCGTCGGGTACGACCCCTCCGACGGCAAGGAGCTGTGGACGCTGCCGCTCGCGGGCCAGACGTGCGCGGGCTCGCGCGAGGTCACCAAGGACGGCATCGTCGCGGTCGCCTACGAAGAGGGCAAGCGCACCAAGAAGGGCGACCACGAGACCTGCTCGCAGATCTCCGCGGTCGACCTGAAGGACGGCAAGAGGCTCTGGACGGAGACCATCGACGAGGGCAGCATGAAGGCCCGCGTCCAGGAGGTCACCATCAGCGGCAGCACCGTCGCGGCCGGCTCCAGCGCCGGCGGCGCGGCCTTCGACCTCACCTCGGGCAAGCACCTGTGGGAGCCCACCCCGGGCGACAAGTGCCAGGACGAGGGGTACGCGGGCGGCGAGCAGCTCGTCGCCGTCCAGAAGTGCGGCACGTACGGCGACGAGAAGCTCAAGGTGCAGCTCCTCGACGCCAAGACCGGCAAGTCGAAGTGGACCTACCCGGTGACCCCGGGCGTCGACAACGCCAAGATCATCTCGACCCGCCCGGTCGTCTTCGGCCAGGACACCCAGGAGATCACCGCGAGCGGCGTCACGGACGCCTTCTCGCTCGACGACCAGGGCAAGCTCCGCGCCAAGATCTCGCTGCCCGACGGCAAGTACGACCACGACTGCGAGGTCAACGTCGTCTACGCCTGCACCGCGCTGGCCGTCGGCAACGACAAGCTCTACGTCCCGACCCGGCAGCACGAGGGCGGCGGCGACGGCTACAGCCAGACGAACGAGATCATCTCGTTCTCGCTGGCCACCGGGAAGACCACGGGTGACCGTGCCGACGCGGGCGAGGACGGCGAGATGTTCCCGATCCGCATGGACGGCGGCAACATCCTGGCCTACAAGGACGGCGGCTACAACAAGGGCGCCCAGGTCGTCTCCCTCAACGGCAAGACGATGAAGGAGACCAAGCTCCTGGAGACCCCCGCCGCCGAGTCCGTCGGCAGCGCGATCAGCAGCATGGTCCCGAAATCGAACGAACTCCTCTACACCGACGGCAGGCTGTACCTCGGCAAAGAGCTGATCAGCAAGCCGTACTCGAAGGACGAGAAGGAATACACGGCTCTGGGCTTCGTCGCCCAGTAACCTCTCGACCTCCGCGTATGCACCGGACGGCCCCGTTCCCACCGTGGAGCGGGGCCGTTCCGATTCTCGCGTTCGCCCTCCGTACGCATGTACTCCCCGTCACTCGAATTTGGCCGGGATTTCGGCATTCCGGGCCGCTTATCGCCGGTAGGGGGCGCGCTGCGTCGAACAAGCGTGTAGCTTCCGGGGGATGAGTGGGCCTGGGGCCGGGGGGCCCTCGATCCGTGGGGGATCCGTGGGGGAAAGTGGGGGGTTGCTCGATGGGTGTTCGACTCATGGTGGTCGACGACCACCGACTGCTCGCCGAGGCGCTCGCCTCGGCCTTGAAACTGCGCGGGCACCGGGTGCTCGCCGCGGCCGCGCCCGCGGCCGGTGCCGCGGAACTGGTCATCAGCCGGGCCCCGGAGGTCTGCCTGCTCGGTACGGCGACGCCCGCGGAGGCAGGGATGTTCGACCCGGTCGTGAAGATCAAGCGGGAGCGGCCGCAGGTCGCCGTGGTGGTGCTCGGCCCGGTGCCGAGCCCGCGCGGCATCGCGGCGGCCTTCGCCGCGGGCGCCTCCGGATACGTACGCCATGACGAGCGCATCGAGGGGGTCGAGCGCGCCATCATGAAGGCGAGAGCCGGCGAGGCGGCCGTCGCCCCGCAGCTGCTCCAGGGCGCCTTCAGCGAGCTGCTCAATCCGGCCGCGCAGCCCGACGACGAGGGCCAGCGGCTGCTCCAGATGCTCACGCCGCGCGAGGTCGAGGTCCTGGTGCGGGTCGCGGACGGCGAGGACACCCGGCTGATCGCCGCCGGGATGGGCATCGCGCCCAGCACCGCGCGCACGCACGTGCAGCGCGTCCTGATGAAGCTGGGCGTCGGATCCCGTCTGGAGGCGGCGGCGCTCGCGGCGCGGACGGGTCTCCTGGACCGCGCGGAACGGCCCGCGGCGGCTTATGCGAACGACGCGGAGACGCCGACGGGGCCCGAGTCACCGGCACAGTGAACTCGGGCCCCGGACCGGGGTCTTCCCCCCGGGGGGGGGTCACTCGTCTTGTGGCGCTTACTCCTCTTCCGGTGCCTCGGTGGGCGGCGGCGTGGGCCGCAGCCACAGCCAGCCGAGGAAGAAGAGCCCGAGCACCAGCATGGCCAGGCCCGTCCAGAGGTTGATGTTGATGTCCTCGGCCTTCTTCATGTCGGCGTCGGACGGGGAGATGCCGGCGATCGTCACGATGATCCCGTAGACGACGAACAGACCGCCGATGATCCGCCGGATGTCGAAGAGACGGGCCGCCGTGGCGGACTTGCGCTCCAGTGCGGAGACTTCGTTTCGCAGTTCAGACATGTTCTTCCAGACCTCCGATCGGGATTAGAGCGAGTAGGGCAGGTAGCAGAGCGCGGCGAGCACGATCGCTCCCCAGCCGAGCAGCGCGGGCTTGCGGTACCAGGCGTCGTCGCCCTCGGCGGGCGGTTCCTCGATGCCCGGTGACGTCGTCCCGTACACCAGGCCGGCCAGTTCGGTCTCCGGCTTGGGCGCGGTGAAGAGCGTGACCACGACCATCACCACGGCGCCGGCGACGAAGCCGACGATGGCCGAGACGAAGTTGGCGCCCTGGTCGGTCGGGATGTCGATGACGCCCTGCTTGTAGATCCAGAAGTAGTTGACCATCGCGGCGGTCGTGCCCGCGAGCAGGCCCCACACACCGGACTTCATGGAGGCGCGCTTCCAGAACATGCCGATGATGAACACCACGAACATCGGGACGTTGAAGAAGGAGAACAGCGTCTGGAGGTACCCCATGATGTTCGAGAACGACGAGGCGATGAAGGCCGTCCCGATGGAGGCGAGCACGCCGATCGCGGTGATCAGCCGGCCGAACTTCAGGTAGTAGCCGTCCTCGCGGCCCTTGACCACGTACTTCGACCAGATGTCGTAGGTGAAGACGGTGTTGAAGGACGACACGTTCGCCGCCATGCCCGCCATGAACGCCGCGAGCAGACCGGTCACCGCGATGCCGAGCACGCCGTTGGGCAGCAGCTCCTGCATCAGGTACGGGATCGCGTCGTTGTACGTGAGGTCCGAACCGGCGGTGCCGATCTTCGGGACGAGCACGGCCGCGACCAGGCCCGGGATCATCACCAGGAAGACGATGAAGATCTTGGGGAAGGCGGCGATCAGCGGGGTGCGCTGGGCGGCGGAGAGGTTCTTCGCGGACAGGGCGCGCTGCACCTCGGCGAAGTTGGTCGTCCAGTAGCCGAAGGAGAGCACGAAGCCCAGGCCGAGGATGATCGTCAGCCAGTTCGCGCCCAGCGGGTTGGCGTCACCGATGCCGGTGCCGCCCCAGGCGCTCATGAAGTCCGAGCCGTGCGACTTCTCCAGGGAGCCGGACAGACCGTCCCAGCCGCCGACCTTCTTCAGGCCGATGACGCAGATCGGGATGAGCGCGGCGAGGATCACGAAGAACTGGAGGACCTCGTTGTAGATCGCCGAGGAGAGGCCGCCGATCGTGATGTACGCCAGGACGAAGAGCCCGGCGACCACGATGGCCACCCACTGCGGCCAGCCGAGGAGCGCCTCGACCACGATCGACAGGGCGTAGAGGTTCACGCCCGCGATGAGGATCGCGGCGAACGCGAAGAGCACCGAGCTGAGCAGGTGCGCCGACTTGTCGAAGCGCTGGAGCAGGTACTCGGGGACCGAGCGGACCTTGCTGCGGTAGTAGAACGGCATCATCACGAGGCCGAGGAAGACCATCGCGGGGATGGCGCCGATCCAGTACCAGTGGACGACGGCGACGCCGTACTGGGCGCCGGTCGCCGCCATGCCCAGGATCTCGGTGGCGCCGAGGTTCGCGGCGACGAACGCGAGGCCGGTCACCCAGGCGGGCAGGGAGCGGCCCGACAGGAAGAAGTCGAGGCTGGTCTTGACGGAGCGGCGGGCGGCGAAGCCGATGCCGAGGACCACGGCGAAGTAGATCGCGAGGATCGCGTAGTCGAGGCCGTTGGTGGGCAGCCGAAGCCCCTCGGCCAGGGTCTGTGTGGGGGACTGCATGGGGAACTCGCTTCGTTGCGCGAACTGATCAGACCGGAACCTACGCTTCTCGCTTCAATAACTGAAGACTTCTGTTGGTGTTCTTTGTTGGATTGTGATCGGGCGTGAAGTCTGCACCTGGGGCATGGCCACGTGCGCGCGGCCATTGACGACGCTGTTGGCTTGTGATTTGTTATGTGCGGTTATGTTGGGTGGGTGTTGGTGAGGAGCCCCGGACGTGAAGAAGACCTCGACCCGTCTCGCAGACGGTCGTGAGCTCATCTACTACGACGCGCGCGACGACGCGGTGCGCGACGCCGTGGACAAGAGGCCCCTGGACCCCATCTCCACCACCTCGGAGATCCGCCGGGACCCGCTCCTGGGCGACGCGGTGGCCATCGCCTCGCACCGCCAGGGCCGCACCTACCACCCGCCGGCCGACGAGTGCCCGCTCTGCCCCTCCGCCGGGGAGCGCCTGAGCGAGGTCCCCGACTCCTCGTACGACGTGGTCGTCTTCGAGAACCGCTTCCCCTCGCTGGCCGGGGACGCCGGGCGGTGCGAGGTCGTCTGCTTCACCTCCGACCACGACGCGTCCTTCGCCGACCTCACCGAGGGCCAGGCCCGCCTCGTCCTGGACGCCTGGACGGACCGGACCGCCGAGCTCTCGCACCTGCCCTCCGTCGAGCAGGTGTTCTGCTTCGAGAACCGCGGCGCCGAGATCGGCGTGACCCTGGGCCACCCGCACGGGCAGATCTACGCCTACCCCTTCGTCACCCCGCGCACGTCCCTGATGCTGCGGTCGCTGGCCGCGCACAAGCAGAAGACGGGCCGCAACCTCTTCGACGACGTCGTGGCCGACGAGTCGGCCGCCGAGCGCGTCGTCCTGGACGCCGAGCACTGGGTGGCGTTCGTCCCCCGCGCCGCGCACTGGCCCTACGAGGTGCACCTCTACCCCAAGCGCCGGGTGCCGGACCTGCTCGGACTCGACGAAGCCGCGCGCACAGAGTTTCCCCAGGTCTATCTGGAACTGTTGAGGCGCTTCGACCGGATCTTCGGCGACGGTGAAGGCGGGACGCGGGGCGCGTCGCTCACTCCGTACATCGCGGCGTGGCACCAGGCGCCCTTCGGGGCGCTGGAGGGACACGACGGGATCAACCGGGACGACTTCGCCCTGCACCTCGAGCTTTTCACCATTCGCCGCACTTCGGGCAAGCTGAAGTTCCTCGCGGGTTCCGAATCCGGCATGAGCGTGTTCATCAACGACGTGCCGCCGGAAACCGCGGCCCAGCGACTGCGAGAGGTAGCGAGTTCATGAGCGGTAAGTACCTGGTCACCGGCGGGGCGGGCTATGTGGGAAGCGTGGTGGCCCAGCATCTGATCGAGGCCGGGCACGAGGTGACCGTCCTCGACAACCTCTCGACCGGCTTCCGTGAGGGCGTCCCGGCCGGCGCCACGTTCGTCGAGGGCGACATCCGCGATGCCGCCAAGTGGCTGGACTCCTCCTTCGACGCCGTGTTGCACTTCGCCGCCTTCTCCCAGGTCGGCGAGTCCGTCGTGAAGCCCGAGAAGTACTGGGACAACAACGTCGGCGGCACGATGGCGCTGCTCGCCGCGATGCGCGACGCGGGCGTGCGCAGGCTCGTCTTCTCCTCCACTGCCGCGACGTACGGCGAACCGGTGAGCACCCCCATCACCGAGACCGACCCGACCGCCCCCACCTCCCCGTACGGCGCCTCCAAGCTCGCCGTCGACCACATGATCACCGGCGAGGCCACCGCCCACGGCCTGGCCGCGGTCTCCCTGCGCTACTTCAACGTGGCGGGCGCCTACGGCAACTGCGGCGAGCGCCACGACCCCGAGTCGCACCTGATCCCGCTCGTCCTCCAGGTCGCCCAGGGCAAGCGCGAGGCCATCTCGGTCTACGGCGACGACTACCCGACCCCGGACGGCACCTGCGTCCGCGACTACATCCACGTCGCTGACCTGGCCCAGGCCCACCTCCTCGCCGTCGAGGCGGCCACCTCCGGCGAGCACCTGATCTGCAACCTCGGCAACGGCAACGGCTTCTCCGTGCGCGAGGTCATCGAGACCGTCCGCCAGGTCACCGGGCACCCGATCCCCGAGGTCATGGCCCCGCGCCGCGGCGGCGACCCGGCGGTCCTCGTCGCGTCCGCTGCCACCGCGCGGGAGCGGCTCGGCTGGAATCCGACCCGCGCGGACCTCGCGGGCATCGTCGCCGACGCATGGGCCTTCGCCCAGCGCTGACACCTGGGGTTAAGGGGTAACTGATGGACGTAGCGGGGCAGTTCGCCGAGTTGTACGGGTACGCGGCGGACGGGGTCTGGTCGGCGCCGGGCCGGGTCAACCTCATCGGCGAGTACACCGACTTCAACGAGGGCTTCGTGATGCCGCTCGCGCTGCCGCACACCGCGGTGGCGGCGGTGGCACGCCGGAGCGACGGCGTCCTGCGCCTGCACTCCGCGGACATCGACGCCCCCGTCGCCGAACTGCGCGTCGACGAGCTGACCCCCTTGTCGGCATACGGGCAGGGCGGCTGGGCCGCCTACCCGGCAGGCGTGGTCTGGGCGCTGCGGGAGGCCGGCCAGGCGGTCTCCGGCGGTGCCGACGTCCACCTCGCGTCGACCGTGCCGACCGGGGCGGGCCTCTCCTCGTCCGCCGCCCTGGAGGTCGTCACGGCACTCGCCCTGAACGACCTGTACGAACTCGGCATCGACAGGCCCCGGTTGGCCGTCCTCGCCCAGCGCGCCGAGAACGCCTTCGTCGGCGTGCCGTGCGGTGTCATGGACCAGATGGCCTCCGCGTGCGCCACCGAGGGCCACGCCCTGCACCTGGACTGCCGGGACCTGTCGATACGCCAGGTCCCCTTCGACCTCGCGGCCCAGGGCCTCCAGCTCCTGGTGGTCGACACCCGGGTCAAGCACGAACTGGGCGACGGGGCCTACGCCGAGCGGCGGGCCGGCTGCGAGGAGGGCGCCCGCGTCCTGGGCGTGTCGCACCTGAGGGACGTGGAGTACGCCCAACTCACCTCGGCACTGGCCCGGCTGACGGACGAGAAGATCCGCCGCTATGTGCGCCACATCGTCTCGGACGACCACCGGGTGGAGCAGGTCATCGGCCTGCTCGACGCGGGCGACGTCCGGGCGATCGGCCCGGTCCTCACCGAGGGCCACGCCTCACTCCGCGACGATCTGCGGATCTCCTGCGAGGAGTTGGACCTGGTGGTGGCCTCCGCGAACGCGGCGGGCGCGCTCGGCGCCCGGATGACGGGCGGCGGCTTCGGCGGCTCGGCGATCGTCCTCGTGGAGGCGGGGGACACGGAGCCGGTGACGAAGTCGATCCTGGAGTCCTTCGCCACGGCGGGCTTCACGGCCCCCCGGGTCTTCCCGGCGATCGCCTCGGCGGGAGCCCGACGGGTGGCGTGAGCGGCCGGCCCCTTCCCGGTGAGGGGGCCCAAGGGGCGCCGAGGTGTCAGAACAACTTCTTTGTCAGGACGGCCTCTCCGTCAGGACAGCTTCTTCGTCAGGGTGAACTCCTTGGCGCCCTCCGGATAGTCCGGGATCACCGACACCACCTCGTAGCCCTGGCCCCGGTAGAAGCCCGGGGCCTGGAAGTCCCAGGTCTCCACCCGGGAGTTGCGGCAGTCCCGCTCCTCGCGCGCGATGCGTTCCGCCTCGGCCAGGAGCGACGCGCCGAACCCCGCGCCCTGGTGCTGCTCGCTGACCCACAGGTGGTCCACGTGGAGCCAGCCGCCCCAGGTGTGTCCGGCGACACCGCCGACGAGGCCTTCCGTGCGTTCCATGAGCCAGACGGCCAGCGGTATTTCACGGTCCTGCGGGGTGCCGCGCAGCGCGCGGATGACCGGAGATGCCCTGGTGTTCGCGTCCATGAGCCCGGCGAGAAGCAGAGCGAACCGCTCTTTGTCGACTCCTGTCTCCATACGAAACATACGGCTCACCATAAACGCGCTGGCCAGTCAGTTCTGTAAATTACCTTCCGCTCCTGCCGTGCGGCCCTACTCTGAGTGGCAGTGCCGGTGGGGGCCGGCACTGATCAGGGGGCGAGACAGTCGGGTACGACACCCGGCGTGGGGGTGGCAGTCACAGCTCGGCGGCGGCCGTGCGACTGAGGCGATCCCCGTTCCGGGTGTCGTGCCCGTACCGGTACGTCCTCCGAGGATGGGGTATCCCCTGCTCTCCGAGGAGAGCTTGGGGAAGGGGGTTTCAGTGGTTCGTATCCGAGTCCTGGTCGTCGACGACCATCGCATCTTCGCCGAGTCGCTCGCCGCGGCCCTGGCGGCGGAGCCCGACGTCGACGTGTCCGCGGCGGGCAGCGGCCCGGCCGCACTGCGCTGCCTGGAGCGGGCGATAGCCGAGGGGCGCAGATACGACGTGCTGCTCGTCGACGCCGACCTGGGCGCGTCCGCCAGCGCCGTACAGGGCGTGCGGCCCGCGCCGTCGGTGCAGGAGGGCAACGCGGACGGTCTGGTGGACGGCATCTCGCTGGTGGCGGGGGTCCGTTCGGGCCAGCCGATGGTGCGTACGGTCGTGCTCGCCGAGAAGGACGACCCGCGCAGGGCCGCCCTCGCGTTGCAGGCCGGCGCGTCGGGGTGGGTCGCCAAGGACTGCTCGCTGTCCCGGCTCCTGACGGTCATCCGGGGCGTGCTGCGCGAGGAGACGCATCTGCCGCCGGCGCTGCTCACCGGCGTCCTGCGCGAGTTGACCGCGGCCCGCAAGCACCGCACGGAATCCGAGCGCCTGGTGGAGTCGCTGACCCCGCGCGAGCGTGAGGTCCTGCGCTGCATGGTGGCGGGCCTGGGCAGGAAGGCGGTCGCCGAGCGCCTCTTCCTCTCCCCGCACACGGTGCGCACGCACATGCAGAACGTGCTGGGGAAGCTGGGCGTCCACTCCACGCTCGCCGCGGTCGCCCTCGCGCGCAGGGCGGGGGTCGGCCCGGTCGACCTAGCCGGGGATGTTGTCGAACGGGGCGGTCAACTGGCGTAGCAGCGCGGCCAGTTCGCCGCGCTGTCCGCGCGAGAGCTCGGCGAGGATCGCCCGCTCCTGCCTCAGCAGTCCGGCGAGGGCCTGGTCGGCGCGGTCCTGGCCCTCCGCGGTCAGCCGCACGAGCACGCCCCGCCGGTCGCTCGGGTCGGGCAGCCGCTCGACGAGGCCCTTCTTCGCGAGCCGGTCGATGCGGTTGGTCATCGTGCCGGACGTGACCAGGGTCTGGGTCAGGAGCTGCCCGGGGGAGAGCTGGTAGGGCGCGCCCGCGCGCCGCAGCGACGTCAGGACGTCGAACTCCCACGGCTCCAGATGGTGCTCGGAGAACGCCAGCCTGCGGGCCCGGTCGAGATGGCGCGCGAGCCTGCTGACACGGCTGAGCACCTCGAGTGGTTCCACGTCGAGGTCGGGGCGCTCCCGGCGCCATGCAGCGACCAGACGGTCGACCTCGTCCTCCATGTCGATCAGTGTAGGGGGTCTGTCGACATGAAGTCTCTTGACGTCAAGATACTTCGGGCCGAAGATGGCACTACGACGTGCGTACGACGCCGGTGCGACGGTGGCATGACGGCCGTACGACGTGTGTGCGAAGGCAGTACGACGCGCAGTGCGACGCAGGTCCGAGGCCTGGTCCGCGCCCAGAGGAGGCCCTCCATGTCCGCCGCCCCCAGCAGCAGCCCCGCCCCCACCTGGGACCCGGGCCAGTACCTGCGTCACGCCGGGCATCGCGCCCGCCCCTTCGTGGACCTGCTGGCCCGCGTCCCCGAACTCCCCGCGGCCGGCGGCCGCCCGCCGCGCATCGCGGACCTGGGCTGCGGGCCCGGCAACGTCACCCGGCTCCTCGCCGAGCGCTGGCCCGCCGCGCACGTCACGGGCTTCGACAACTCCCCCCAGATGCTGGAGCGGGCCGCGGCCCTGGCCGGCCCCACGCCCGGCGGCGGGCGCCTGGACTTCGCCGCGGCGGACGCGGCGGACTGGGCGCCGGCCGAGGGGACGTACGACCTGATCCTGTCCAACGCGACCCTCCAGTGGGTGCCGGGCCACCCCGACTCCTTCGCCGCCTGGATCGCCGCGCTGGCCCCCGGCGGTACGTTCGCCTTCCAGGTGCCCGGCAACTTCGACGCCCCCAGCCATGTGCTGATGCGGGAGCTGAGCGAGTCCGGGCGGTGGCGGGAGCGGCTCGGCGGGCGGCTGCGCCACGCGGACGCCGTGCTCACCCCGGCGGCCTACCTGGAGCGCCTGGTGGGCCTCGGCTGCGAGGCGGACGTCTGGGAGACGACGTACCTGCATCTGCTGGAGGGCGAGGACCCCGTCCTGGACTGGGTCAAGGGGACGGGCCTGCGGCCGGTGCTGACGGCTCTGGCGCAGGACCCGGAGGCGAGGGAGGCGTTCCTCGCCGAGTACCGCGAGCTGCTGCACAAGGCGTACCCCGCGGGTGCGGGCGGCACGGTCTTCCCCTTCCGCAGGGTCTTCGGGGTGGCGAGGCGGGGCCCGTGCTGACCGGCGTCGACCACGTCCAGCTGGCCGCGCCCCCGGGGAGCGAGGCGCGGCTGCGGGCCTTCTACTGCGGGGTGCTCGGGATGACGGAGGTTCCGAAGCCGGGGGCGCTGGCCGCGCGGGGCGGCTGCTGGTTCGAGGCGGGGGATGTGCGGTTGCACCTCGGGATCGAGGAGGGCTTCCGGCCCGCCCGCACGGCGCACCCCGGGCTCCGGGTGCGGGACATCTTCGCGTACGCGGACCGGCTCGCCGCCCGGGGCGCCGAGGTCACCTGGGACGACGCGCTCCCCGGCCACCACCGCTTCTACACGACGGACCCGGCGGGCAACCGCCTGGAATTCCTCCAGCCCCACTGACGCCGGCCACCCGCCGAAAGCGCCCGGCCGGGCCCCGGGCCCGCGCTAGGCCTTGCGGTGGCCTATCAGGCGGGGTTTTGGTTCCAGGCCGTCCAGGCCGTGCCAGGCCAGGTTCACCAGGTGCGCCGCCACCTCCGCCTTCTTCGGCTTGCGCACGTCCAGCCACCACTGCCCCGTCAGCGCGACCATGCCGACCAGCGCCTGCGCGTACAGCGGCGCGAGCTTGTGGTCGAAGCCCCGCGTCTTGAACTCCTGGCCCAGGATGTCCTCGACCTGCGTCGCGATGTCCGAGATGAGGGAGGCGAAGGTGCCCGTCGACTGCGCCACCGGCGAATCGCGCACCAGGATGCGGAAGCCGTCCGTGTACGTCTCGATGTAGTCGAGGAGGGCGAACGCCGCCTGTTCGAGAAGTTCCCGCGGATGGCCCGCCGTCAGCGCCCCCGTCACGCCGTCGAGCAGCGCCCGCATCTCGCGGTCCACCACGACCGCGTACAGGCCCTCCTTGCCGCCGAAGTGCTCGTACACGACGGGCTTGGAGACGCCGGCCTTCGCCGCGATCTCCTCCACCGACGTGCCCTCGAAGCCCTTGGCGGCGAAGAGGGTGCGGCCGATGTCCAGCAACTGCTCCCGGCGCTCGGCGCCCGTCATGCGGGTCCGGCGCGTGCGCCGGGGCTGCTTCTCTTTGCTGGAGGGGCTGGAATTGCCGGAGTCGGTCGCCACGTCGTCCATCATGCCGGGCCGACGGTCGTCGGCTTCCGGCGGGAGTCGATACGGGACTCCGACGGCCAGCGCACGTCCGTCGCCCACCCCAGCTGCTCGCACCAGCGGATGATGCGCGCCGACGAGTCGACCTGGCCCTTCAGGACCCCGTGCCGCGCCGACGTGGGGTCGGCGTGGTGGAGGTTGTGCCAGGACTCGCCGCAGGACAGCACCGCGAGCCACCACACGTTGCCCGAACGGTCACGCGATTTGAAGGGACGTTTTCCCACGGCGTGGCAGATCGAGTTGATCGACCAGGTGACGTGGTGCAGCAGCGCCACCCGGACCAGCGAGCCCCAGAAGAACGCCGTGAAGGCGCCCCACCACGACATCGTCACCAGGCCCCCGACCAGCGGCGGGATCGCGAGCGAGACGATGGTCCAGAGCAGGAACTGACGCGACACGAGCCGGATCGCCGGATCCTTGATCAGGTCCGGCGCGTACTTCTCCTGCGGGGTCTGCTCCTCGTCGAACATCCAGCCGATGTGCGCCCACCACAGGCCCTTCATCAGGGCGGGAAGGGTCTCGCCGAAACGCCACGGCGAGTGCGGGTCGCCCTCCGCGTCGGAGAACTTGTGGTGCTTGCGGTGATCCGCCACCCAGCGGACCAGCGGGCCCTCCACGGCCATCGACCCCATGACGGCCAGCGCGATCCGCAGCGGACGCTTCGCCTTGAAGGAACCGTGCGTGAAGTAGCGGTGGAAGCCGATCGTGATGCCGTGGCAGCCCAGGTAGTACATGAACACCAGCAGGCCGAGGTCCAGCCAGCTCACCCCCCAGCCCCAGGCCAGCGGCACCGCGGCCACCAGGGCGACGAACGGGACGGTGATGAAGAGCAGCAGCGCGATCTGCTCGACCGACCGTTTCTGCTCACCGCCCAGCGTCGCGGAAGGCGCCGGAGCGGAAGGGACAGGAGGGGACGAAGCGGCGTCGGTCTGCGAGCGCGAAGCGTCTTCGATCACATCGGTGTCGGAATACGCATCGGAAGATGTGGTCATGGGCACGTCCCCTGTGGGGTCGAGGGTCGAGGGTCACGGCGCGGGTGCGGCGGGCGCACGATCACGGGACCCGCGTTGTCTACGGTCCCGTAACCTACGGCGACGTAAGTATGGCAGCGCGGAACCCGGCGGCAAGAGGCCGAGAGTCCGTGCCGCGATGTGACACCTATCCTTGGAAACGGTCGGACAGCGCGGTCCGCTCTCTCTTTCCCCCGGAACGGCGATTCCTATCCGCCCGGGGCCCCCTCCCAGACCTGACGTGCTTCAACACTGCAAGGAGCCGCACCTGTGAGCAGTGCCGACGACCAGACCACCACAGCCAGCACCGAGCTGCGCGCCGACATCCGCCGCCTCGGCGACCTGCTGGGCGAGACCCTCGTACGTCAGGAGGGCCCCGAGCTCCTCGAACTGGTCGAGAAGGTCCGCCGCCTGACCCGTGAGGACGGCGAGGCCGCCGCGCGCCTGCTCGGTGGCACCGAACTGGAGACCGCGGCCAAGCTGGTCCGCGCCTTCTCCACGTACTTCCACCTGGCGAACGTGACCGAGCAGGTCCACCGCGGGCGCGAGCTGCGCGCCCGGCGTGCCGCCGAGGGCGGGCTCCTGACCCGCACCGCGGACCGCCTCAAAGACGCCGACCCCGAACATCTGCGCCAGACCGTGAAGCACCTGAACGTGCGCCCCGTCTTCACCGCGCACCCCACCGAGGCCGCCCGCCGTTCGGTGCTGAACAAGCTCCGCCGCATCGCCGAGCTCCTGGAGACCCCGGTCATCGAGTCCGACCGGCGCCGCCACGACACCCGCCTCGCCGAGAGCATCGACCTGGTGTGGCAGACCGACGAGCTGCGCGTCGTGCGTCCCGAGCCCGCGGACGAGGCCCGCAACGCCATCTACTACCTCGACGAGCTGCACGCCGGCGCCGTCGGGGACGTACTGGAAGACCTCACCGCCGAGCTGGAGCGCGTCGGCGTCCAGCTGCCCGAAGGCACCAGGCCGCTCACCTTCGGCACCTGGATCGGCGGCGACCGCGACGGCAACCCGAACGTGACGCCCGCCGTCACCTGGGACGTCCTGATCCTCCAGCACGAGCACGGCATCAACGACGCCGTCGCCCTCGTCGACGAGCTGCGCGGCTTCCTCTCCAACTCCATCCGCTACACCGGAGCCACCGAGGAACTGAAGGCCTCCCTCCAGCTCGACCTGGAGCGGCTGCCCGAGATCAGCCCGCGCTACAAGCGGCTGAACGCCGAGGAGCCCTACCGCCTCAAGGCCACCTGCATCCGGCAGAAGCTGGAGAACACCAAGGAGCGCCTGGCCCGCGGCACCGCCCACGAAGAGGGCCGCGACTACCTCGGCACCGGCGAGCTGATCCACGACCTCACCCTCGTCCAGACCTCGCTGCGCGCGCACAAGGGCGCGCTCTTCGCCGACGGCCGGATGAACCGCACGATCCGCACGCTCGCCGCGTTCGGCCTCCAGCTCGCCACCATGGACGTCCGCGAGCACGCCGACGCCCACCACCACGCCCTCGGCCAGCTCTTCGACCGCCTGGGCGAGGAGTCCTGGCGCTACGTGGACATGCCGCGCGAGTACCGGCAGAAGCTGCTCGCCAAGGAGCTGCGCTCCCGCAGGCCGCTCGGCCCGCAGCCGGCCCCGCTGGACGCCGACGGGGAGAAGACCCTCGGCGTCTTCCTCACCGTCAAGAAGGCCCTGGAGGTCTTCGGACCCGAGGTCATCGAGTCGTACATCATCTCCATGTGCCAGGGCGCCGACGACGTCTTCGCGGCGGCGGTCCTCGCCCGCGAGGCCGGCCTCATCGACCTGCACGCCGGCTGGGCGAAGATCGGCATCGTGCCGCTCCTGGAGACGACGGACGAGCTGCGCGCCGCCGACGTCATCCTCGACGAGATGCTCGCCGACCCCTCCTACCGACGCCTCGTCGCACTGCGCGGCGACGTCCAGGAGGTCATGCTCGGCTACTCGGACTCCTCCAAGTTCGGCGGCATCACCACCTCCCAGTGGGAGATCCACCGCGCCCAGCGCAGGCTCCGTGACGTCGCCCACCGCTACGGCGTGCGCCTGCGCCTCTTCCACGGCCGCGGCGGCACCGTCGGCCGCGGCGGCGGCCCCTCGCACGACGCGATCCTCGCGCAGCCCTGGGGCACGCTGGAGGGCGAGATCAAGGTGACCGAGCAGGGCGAGGTCATCTCCGACAAGTACCTCGTGCCGTCCCTGGCCCGCGAGAACCTGGAACTGACGGTCGCCGCCACGCTCCAGGCCTCCGCCCTGCACACCGCGCCCCGCCAGTCCGACGAGGCGCTGGCCCGCTGGGACGCGGCCATGGACGTGGTGAGCGAAGCGGCCCACACCGCCTACCGCAAGCTGGTCGAGGACCCGGACCTGCCCTCGTACTTCCTCGCGTCGACGCCGGTGGACCAGCTCGCCGAACTCCACCTGGGCTCGCGCCCCTCGCGCCGCCCCGGCTCGGGCGTGTCGCTCGACGGACTGCGCGCCATCCCGTGGGTCTTCGGCTGGACCCAGTCCCGGCAGATCGTGCCGGGCTGGTTCGGCGTCGGCTCGGGTCTCAAGGCGCTGCGCGAGGCCGGTCTGGACACCGTGCTCGGCGAGATGCAGGAGCACTGGCACTTCTTCCGGAACTTCCTCTCGAACGTCGAGATGACGCTCGCCAAGACCGACCTGCGGATCGCCCGCCACTACGTGGACACGCTCGTCCCCGACGAGCTGAAGCACGTCTTCGACGTCATCGAGGCCGAGCACGCGCTCACGGTCCAGGAAGTCCTGCGGATCACCGGCGGCACCGAGCTGCTCGGCTCCCACCCGGAGCTCCAGCAGACCTTCGCCATCCGTGACGCCTACCTCGACCCGATCTCGTACCTCCAGGTCGCGCTGCTCAAGCGGCAGCGGGACGCGGCGGCCGCGGGCGAGGAGCCGGACCCCCTGCTGGGCCGCGCGCTGCTCCTCACGGTCAACGGAGTCGCGGCGGGTCTGCGCAACACCGGCTGATCCTCGACCCCGGCGGGGGGCGTCTCGTCCGACCCCGGACGGGCGCCCCCCGCCGTGCTGTGTCCTTGCTGCCGACTGCCGCCGCGGCGGCCCGCTAGAACGCCAGGGTCGCGAACGACGCCGTCAGGAGGGCGCCGCCCGCCAGGGCCAGCCCCCAGGCCGTGCGGTACAGGCGCATGCCGCCCGCCACCACCACCGCGGCCAGGAGCAGCGCACCGCCCAGCGGAAGCCACGCGTGCAGGAAACCGGGGCCGCCCGTGCGCACCACCTCGGAGGTGCCCGGCTTCACGGCCACCGGAATGCGCTCGCCCTTCTTCTCCGCGATCGAACGGTCGATGACCACCCGTGCGCGCGCCGTGGAGCCGGAGGACGAGGGCACATACGTACCGACGCAGTCGTCGGACGAACAGCTCGTCACCCGCATCGTGCCCCGCTCGCGCTCATCGGTGAGCATCACGTGCTGCGCCGTGCCCCAGGACGCCCAGACCCCCGCGACGAGCAACAGCGCCGCGAGCCCGCCCATCGCCGTCCGGCGTACGAGTAGCAGCGCATTCATGGCGGCGATCCTTGGCCATGGGCATGCGCTCAGTCAACCGTTTCGAGCCACCGCTCAGGAGTTGTACGAGCTCTGCGCCCGCTCCAACCCCTCGATCACCAGCGCCTCGGCCGCGTCCGCCGCCCGGTCCACGAAGTAGCCGAGCTCCTTGCGCTCCGCCGACGAGAAGTCCTTCAGGACGAAGTCCGCCACCTGCATCCGCCCCGGCGGACGCCCGATCCCGAACCGCACCCGGTGGTAGTCCGGGCCCATCGCCTTCGTCATCGACTTCAGGCCGTTGTGGCCGTTGTCGCCGCCGCCCAGCTTCAGCCGCAGCGTGCCGTAGTCGATGTCCAGCTCGTCATGGACCGCGACGATGTTCGCCGTCGGCACCTTGTAGAAATCGCGCAACGCCGTCACCGGACCACCCGACACGTTCATGTACGACATCGGCTTCGCCAGTACGACACGGCGGCTCGCGGGGCCCGCGGGACCGATCCGCCCCTCCAGGACCTGCGCCTGCGCACGGCCGCTGCGCTTGAACGAACCGCCGATCCGCTCCGCGAGGAGATCGGCCACCATGAAGCCCACGTTGTGCCGGTTCATGGCGTACCCGGGGCCCGGATTGCCCAGACCCACGATCAGCCAGGGCGCGCTCGGATCCGTCGTCGTCATCTGCATGTCTCCTTCATAGCCCGACGGCCCTCCTCCATAGCCCGACCGCCGCCCCGCGCGAAGGCGCGGAGCGGCGGTCGGCGGAGTCGGGCCACGAAGAGCCCGGTCGAGGCTCAGGCCTCGGCGGCGGCGTCCTCGCCCTCGGCGGACTCGTCGGCCTCCTCGGCCTGCGCGGCCAGGACCTGGAGGACGACGGTGTCTTCCTCGACGTTCAGCGTGGTGCCCGAGGGCAGCGTGATGTCCTTGGCGAGGATGGTCGCACCGGCCTCGAGACCGGCGATGGAGACGGTCACCGACTCCGGGATGTGCGTGGCCTCGGCCTCGACGGGCAGCGCGTTCAGGACGTGCTCCAGCAGGTTGCCGCCCGGGGCGAGCTCACCCTCGGTGTGGACGAAGACGTCGACGCTGACCTTCTCGCCCTGACGGACGAGCAGCAGGTCGACGTGCTCCAGGAAGCCCTTGATGGCGTCACGCTGGACGGCCTTCGGGATCGCCAGGTGCTTCTTGCCGTCGATGTCCAGGGCGAGCAGCACGTTGGACGTACGGAGCGCGAGGTGCAGCTCGTGGCCCGGAAGCGTGATGTGGACGGGGTCGGCGCCGTGACCGTAGACGACGGCGGGGACCTTGGCCTCGCGGCGGATGCGGCGGGCGGCACCCTTGCCGAACTCGGTGCGGGCCTCGGCGGCGAGCTTGACCTCGGACATGTGCACTCCTCGTGAGTCAGAAAAGTCGAAGGGGGGCGGTTACCCGGCCATGCGACTACTGGCCTGCTACGAAGAGCGCGTCGATAACGGACCGCCGTACCGCAATGGGTACGGCCTCCCTCGCCGAGCAACTCCGTGAGTCTACCCGGCGGGGAGGCCGCCCAGAAAATCGATCTTCAGCGGGCCCGCGGGAGCGGGCCGGCGAAGGTGGCGAGGACTACGCCTGCTCCTCGAAGAGGCTCGTCACCGAACCGTCCTCGAAGACCTCGCGCACCGCGTTCGCGATGGTCGGCGCGATCGAAAGCACCGTGATCTTGTCGAGCTCCAGGTCGCCCGGGTCGGGCAGCGTGTCCGTGAACACGAACTCGCTCACCTTGGAGTTCTTCAGACGGTCCGCGGCCGGACCGGACAGCACACCGTGCGTCGCCGTCACGATGACGTCCTCCGCGCCGTGCGCGAACAGCGCGTCGGCGGCGGCGCAGATCGTGCCACCCGTGTCGATCATGTCGTCGACCAGGACGCAGACGCGGCCCTTCACCTCACCCACGACCTCGTGGACGGTGACCTGGTTGGCGACGTCCTTGTCGCGGCGCTTGTGCACGATCGCCAGCGGGGCGCCCAGACGGTCGCACCAGCGGTCGGCGACCCGCACGCGGCCGGCGTCGGGGGAGACGACCGTCAGCTTCGAACGGTCGACCTTCGCGCCCACGTAGTCCGCCAGGATCGGCAGCGCGAACAGGTGGTCCACCGGGCCGTCGAAGAAGCCCTGGATCTGGTCCGTGTGCAGGTCGACCGTGAGGATGCGGTCCGCGCCCGCGGTCTTCATCAGGTCCGCCACCATGCGGGCCGAGATCGGCTCACGGCCGCGGTGCTTCTTGTCCTGGCGCGCGTACCCGTAGAACGGCACGATCACGGTGATGGAGCGGGCCGACGCGCGCTTCAGCGCGTCGATCATGATCAACTGCTCCATGATCCACTTGTTGATCGGAGCCGTGTGGCTCTGGATCAAGAAGCAGTCCGCGCCACGAGCCGACTCCTGATACCGCACATAGATCTCGCCGTTGGCGAAATCGAAAGCCTTCGTCGGCACGATGCCGACACCCAGCTTGTGTGCGACCTCCTCGGCCAACTCGGGGTGGGCGCGGCCGGAGAAGAGCATCAACTTCTTCTCGCCGGTCGTCTTGATCCCGGTCACAGCACTAGTCTCCTCAGACGAGTTCTTCCCGCTGCCGTCCTCGCACGCTCCGGAAAAACATGGTCCGTCGCGCTGAGCCGGCCGAAATGGTGTGCATCTATCACGGTACGCCGTGTCCGACGCACCTGTTTCCGGTCAGCTTCCGCCAGCCGAATTCCTGGACTCCCCGGACGCCGCCTCAGCCGCCCGCGCAGCCGCACTCCCCGGACGCTTGCGCGCCACCCAACCCTCGATATTCCGCTGCTGCCCACGGGCCACGGCCAGCGAACCGGCGGGCACGTCCTTCGTGATGACCGAACCCGCCGCCGTATAAGCGCCGTCCCCGACAGTGACAGGAGCCACAAACATGTTGTCCGAACCCGTCTTGCAGTGAGACCCCACCGTCGTGTGGTGCTTCGCCTCACCGTCGTAATTCACGAACACGCTCGCCGCACCGATGTTGGTGAAATCACCGATCGTCGCGTCGCCCACGTACGACAGGTGCGGCACCTTCGTGCCCTCGCCGATCGACGCGTTCTTCATCTCCACGTACGTACCGGCCTTCGACTTCACGCCCAGCCGCGTCCCCGGCCGCAGATACGCGAACGGACCCACGCTCGCCTGCTCCCCGACCTCCGAGTCGTACGCCACCGTGTTGTCCACCCGCGCCCCCGCACCCACCCGGGTGTTCGTCAGACGCGTGTTGGGGCCCACCTCGGCACCCACGCCGAGATGCGTGACGCCGTGCAGCTGCGTGCCCGGATGCACCAGCGCGTCCTGCTCGTACGTCACCGTGGCGTCGATCCACGTCGAAGCCGGATCCACCACCGTCACGCCCGCCAGCATCGCCCCGGTGAGCAACCGGTCGTTCAACGTGCGACGGGCCTGCGCCAGTTGCACGCGGTTGTTGATCCCCGCGATCTCCTCGTGATCCCGGGCCACCGCGGCACCCACCCGGTGCCCCGCCTCCCGCAGGATCCCCAGAACATCGGTCAGATACTCCTCGCCCTGGCTGTTGTCCGTGCGGACCTTGCCCAGCGCCTTCGCGAGCAACTGCCCGTCGAACGCGAACACGCCGGAGTTGATCTCACGGATCAGACGCTGCGTCTCCGTGGCGTCCTTGTGCTCCACGATCGCCGTCACGGCGCCGCTCTCGCCGTCCCGCACGATCCGGCCGTAACCGGTCGCGTCCGGGACCTCGGCCGTCAGCACCGTCACGGCGTTGCCGTCGCCCGTGTGCGTGTCCGCCAGCTTCCGCAGCGTCTCGCCCGTCAGGAGCGGGGTGTCGCCGCAGACCACGATGACGGTGCCGTCCACGGCACCGCCGAGCTCGTCCAGGCCGATGCGGACCGCGTGGCCCGTGCCCTTCTGCTCCGCCTGGTACGCCGTGCGCACGTCCGGGGCGATCGTCCCCAGGTGCGCGACGACCTGCTCGCGGGCGAAGCCGACGACGGTGACGAGCCGCTCCGGGCTGAGCGCGTACGCGGCTTCGAGCACGTGCCCGATGAGGGAACGCCCACAGATCTCATGGAGGACCTTGGGGGTGGCCGACTTCATGCGGGTGCCCTCACCCGCTGCAAGGACGACGACGGCTGCCGGGCTGTTGGCGCTCACGGGGGTGCCCTTCGGCTTCGGATGTGCGGGGAGTGGACATCCGCAGGATACCGGGGCGTTGCGGGCCAGAAATGAGGGCGGGTCCCGACCTTGCGGCCAGGACCCGTCGACAGGAAGCTCCCCCGCCAGGACTTGAACCCGGACAGATGGCACCAAAAGCCACAGTGCTGCCAATTACACCACGGGGGATCGAAGCGACCTAAACCGGACATTGGGTCAGGCCGTCGATTCGGCACCCAACACTATGCCGTACCAAGCGCCTTCCACGCGACGGTAGAGATCGGCACTTTGGCGGACGTAGATGATCAGGCACCCGTGGTACGCGTCCCCGGTGTTGCGGCGAACGGTCCGGGGGTTGTGTTTCTTCAGGGTCGCCCTGCTGAACGCGGCCCGGTCGACGCCCACCACGGCGGCCCAGTGCCGCTCGGCTGCCGCCACGTCGGCCGATGCGTGGATGCTGACCCGCAGGGTCAGGCGGTCGTGGTCGACGCCGAGCAGTGCCAGCCAGCGCATGTAGAGGCGGATCACGTTCGGATCGCTGTTGATGAACTGGAGCACCTCGGTGCGGCGATACGGCTTGTCCTTGGCTCCTTCGGCCCAGTAGAGGACGACCCCGGTGAGGAACAACTCCCGGTCCGACACCCGTCCGACCGCCGCTGCTGCCTCCTGCTTGGTCGCCCGGCGCTCGCGGTCCTGCTCGGCCCGGAGCCGCGCGAGTCCGGCGTTCATGCGTGCCCGCTGCTCCTCGGGTTTGCACGTGGGCTCCGGGCGCGGCAGATCCCGCACCCATAGGGAGACCGAACTCTTCGAGCACCCCAGCTCGGCCCGGATCTCGTCGTACGTCCGCCCCTGCCGCCGCAACTCGCGCGCTCGCTCCCGCCGGTCGCCCCTCGGTCCGGGGAGTTCGGCCTCGTACTTGCCCGTGATTTCCGTCATGAGGAGACCTTCGTCCGGAATGCGGACGTCCGGGTGGGGGGTGGGGAGGGGTTCCGTCGTTCGGGGGATTTCGGGCCGTTTCGTTTTGTGGTGGGTGCTGCGTGTGTTCGATCACCGAGCCGGAAACTCGCCGGAAAAGGAGGGCTTGTCGCCCGTAGGCTGGAAGACATGACCACGACGGGGGAGAACCACAGCGCGGCCGTGACCGGGCCGTGGTGGTGGGAACGGCGGCGCAGTGCCGTGCTGGATGTGGGGCTCGCGCTGGCGTCGGCGGCGGAGTGCGGAGCCGAGGGGATCACGTTCGCGGGGGACACGGGGGTTCCCACGGGGGTGGGAGTCGCGTTCGGGGTGGTGGCGGGCGCCTCGCTGGTGCTGCGGCGCCGATGGCCGATCGCGGTGGTGCTCATCTCCATCGCGATCACGCCCGCGCAGATGGGCATCTTCCTGACGGTGGTCGGGCTCTACACGCTCGCCGCCTCCGAGCTGCCGCGCCGCATCATCGGCTCGCTCGCCGGGATGTCGCTCCTGGGGACGCTGATCGTGACGCTCGTGCGGACGCGGCAGGACATGGAGAGCGGGGAGCTGGGCTTCGCGGAGGGGTTCATACCGTTCATCGCGATCACCACGTCGATCGGTCTGACCGCGCCACCGATCCTGCTCGGGCTGTACGTGGGGGCGCGGCGCCGCCTGATGGAGAGCTTGCGGGAGCGCGCGGACAGCCTTGAGCGCGAGTTGCAGCTGCTGGCCGAGCGGGCCGAGGAGCGTGCGGAGTGGGCGCGCAACGAGGAGCGGACCCGTATCGCGCGGGAGATGCACGACGTGGTCGCGCACCGCGTGAGCCTGATGGTGGTGCACGCGGCGGCGTTGCAGGCCGTGGCGCGGAAGGATCCGGAGAAGGCCGTGAAGAACGCCGCGCTGGTCGGCGACATGGGGCGGCAGGCGCTGACGGAGCTGCGCGAGATGCTGGGTGTGCTGCGGACCGGGGAGCCGACGCCGGCGGCGGGCGGGCGGCACGGTTCGGTCTCCGACGTGATGCCGCTGGCCGCGGTGGGTTTCGCGGCGGCCGCGGCCGCGTCGCGCGCGGTGGACGAGGACGGGCCGTGTCTGGCGGAGCTGGACGAGCTGGTGGGTCAGTCGCGGGCGGCGGGGATGGCGGTGGATCTCTCCGTGGAGGGCGATTCGCGGGCGTACGCGGCGGACGTGGAGCAGACCGCGTACCGCGTGGTGCAGGAGGCGTTGACCAACGTGCACAAGCACGCGGCGGGTGCCAAGACGTATGTCCGGCTGGCGCACCGGGGCGCGGAGATCGCGATGCAGGTGGAGAACGAGCCGCCGCCGGAGGCGGGTGCGGGTGACGCCCGGCTGCCCAGTGGGGGCAATGGCCTGGTGGGCATGAAGGAGCGGGTCGTCGCGTTGGGCGGCGTGTTCGTGTCGGGTCCGACGGACGCGGGTGGTTTCCGGGTGTCGGCGGTGCTGCCCGCGGCGGTCGTGGCCGAGCGGCCTCAGGGGGAGGTGCGGGCGCAGGCGCCGTCGTCGGTGCAGGCGCAGGCGCAGTCGCAGGAAGAGGAGAAGGAGAAGGAAGAGGCCTAGCCCGCCTTGAGGCGTTCCGGCTGGGTGCCCGACGCGAGGGTGGCGAGGGCTTCGTCGATGTGCGGGCCGAGGTACCAGTCGCCGCTGTGGTCGAGGCTGTAGACGCGGCCCTCGGCGTCGATGGCGAGGAGGGCCTGGGTCTCGGTCTCCTCTCCTATGGGGCAGACCTCGGTGTCGAGGGCGCGGCCGAGGTCGCCGAGGGTGCGGGCGAGGTGGAGGCCGTAGAGCGGGTCGAGGTGCACGGCGGCGGGCGCTATGTGGCGGCCGGGGCCCTGCGGGGTGATGTGGAGACCGCCGAATTCGGCCCACGCTTCGACGGCCGCGGGGAAGACGGCGTGCCGGTGCCCGGCGGGTGAGGTGTGGCCGCGCAGGACGTCGGCCCAGATCTCGGCCTGCTTTATGTCCCAGCGGCCGGGGGTCCAGCCGGCGGCGCGCAGGGCGGCGTCGACGGGGACGGGGAAGCGGGGCGACGCCGCGGTCTGGGCGGTGTGTGCGGGGTTCTCGGTGTGCGGTTCGGTGTGCATGGGTGGCCCTCGTTGCGGTTCAGGGTCGGCGGCTCTGTGGCTCGGCTCTACGGCTCTGCGTGCTCGGCGGCTCTGCGGCTCGGCTGTTCAGTGGTGGGGATCAGGATTCGGGGGTCGGGGGTTCCACGATCCGTACGCCGAAGTGCGCGGTGAGGGCGGTGCAGGAGCGGCAGGGCCGGGCGAATCCGCCGTGCAGGGGGTCGCCGTCCTCTCGGATGCGGCGGGTGGTGAGCTTGGCGTGCTTGAGGGCTTTGCGGGCTTCGCCGTTGGTCATCGGTTTGCGTGCGGCGCGTTTGGAGCGGCTGCCGTCGGCGGCCGTGAGGTGGCGCGAGATGAGGATGGCTTCGGCGCACCGCCCGGTGAAGCGTTCGCGCTGGCCGCTTGTGAGGGTGTCGAGGAAGTCCTGTACGAGTGGGTGCAGGGCGGGCGGTTCCTCGCCGCGGCCGGCGGTACAGGTGAGGGTGGCGCCGCGGACGGAGAGCGCGGCGGCGACGGTGGGAAGTATGCCGTCGCGGCGCTGGCGCAGGGTGGGCGCGTGCGCGGTGGTGCTGCTCCAGCCGACGCGTGGGTCTCCCGCGCCCGCGGGGTGGCCGTCGGTCGCCGAGGGCGCCGTCGTGGCCGCCGTGTGGCCGGTCGTGCCGGTCTGTGCCGTGTGCATGGTGGTGCTTCCCTCCCCGCAACTCGCGGTCGTGACCGCGTGTGCCACGCCCCCGCGTTGCGGGGACAGCCTGCCAAATGGGGCGGGTGGTGCGGAAGCTGGGGCACCGCGACACGCCCGGCTTTCGTCGCACGGTGACGGTCCGGTGGCTGCTGGTCATGGAACCGGAGGCCCGGTGACCGGTGTCGTCCTTGCGCATAGGCTGTCGACATCCGCAGACGCGGAACGCGGGACGAAGTACGCAGAACCGACGCACAGCGATCCGCAGAACTCTTCACAGTGCCGCAGGGGGCAACCGCCATGACGACAGGTCGGCTGGGGCAGCAGGCCGCACCGCCGAACGCGGCCTACGCCGGGCAGGTCGTGCACTTCCCGGATCCGGTCCGGGCCACGCGCCACCCCCGAGGGGTGCGGGTGGACGAGCACGGCTATCCGGATTTCTCGGCCTACGCGCGTGCGGCGGCCGAGATCGCCGAGCCCCCGGAGGGCTTCGGCGTCGACGAGCTGCGCCTGACGGACTACGTCTCCGCGAACGCGGCGATGGCGGCGGCGGACCACGAGCTGTGGGACACGATCGCTCCGGTGGCGACGCCGCACGGCTGGACCTGGCACCACGTGCCGGGCGGCCGGCGCCTCGAACTGGTCCCGGTGGAGGTGAAGGCGCTCCTGCGGCACCACGGCGGGCTCGCCACGACGCCGGTGGACCAGGACAAGAGGGGTACGCGCCCGTTGCAGGAGACCCGTCCCGCGCATCTGGCGCTGCCGAAGTCGGCGGTCGCGGTGAGCGAGCAGGACGTCCTGGGCGTGGAGGAGGAGTTGGGCTACCGGCTGCCGGGCGCCTACCGTTCCTTCTTGAAGGCCGCGGGCGGTTGCGCCCCGGTGGGCACGGCGCTGGACGCCGAGCTGGGTCTGCTGATCGACCAGCCGTTCTTCACGGTGCGGGACGAGGCCGCGGTCAACGACCTGGTGTACGTGAACAAATGCCTGCGCGACCATCTGACCAAGGATTATCTGGCGGTCGGTTTCGTGCAGGGCGGTCTGCTGGCCGTGAAGGTCAAGGGCGACCAGATCGGTTCGGTGTGGTTCTGCGCGTACGACGACGCACGGGACGTCTCGGAGACGGCCGGCTGGGCGCCTGCCGAGCGGGTGCAGCGGCTGCTGCTGCCGTGCGGTGACGACTTCGACGCGTTCTTGTCCCGGCTCGCGGGCAATCCGCCGGAGTTGGAGACCGTGGCGAACCTGATGGTGGACGGCGGCTTCGCGCACGCCGTCCCGGTGGGGGAGTGACTTGTCGATGGTGACCTTCGCGCAGGCGCAGGAGCGCGCCGAGGAGTGGATCAACGGCGATGTGCCCGGATACCAGCACCGTGAGGTGCGGGTGCGGGAGTTCGAGCTCGGGTTCGTCGTGTGGGCGGAGGACCGTGAGAACGGTCCGGTGTCCGACGGCGGCCGGCAGCGGCTCGTCATCGCGCGGGACAGCGGCGACGCGACCCTCTGGCCGGGGCTGCCGGTCGGCGAGGTGATCCGCCGGTACGAAGAGGAGTACGGCGCCCCGGACGTGGCGCCGCAGGACGCGGTTCCGGCGCCGCCTGAGCGGGTCGACCTGAATCAGACGTCGTTCCTGTTGAGCCCTCCGGAGTGGCTCCAGGAGGCGGCGGACAAGCTGGGCATCCCGGACCGCCGGGGCGAATCGGCCACGGGGTCGGGCCCGTCGGACGCGAAGCCGGTTCCTTCGCCGTCGCCGTCGCCGTCGCCGTCGCCTTCCGCCGCCTCGGCGTCGGCTGCACCGTCTGCGCCGTCTGGGCCCTCCGCTCCCGAAGCGCCCGGTGGCGGTACGCCGTGGCCCGCCGCCGCGGAGTCGAACACGCCCGTCGGGGCCACCCCGTGGGCCGGTACGGACACGAACGCGGATTCCGCGGACGACGACCGTTCGGTGGCCGCGCCCGCGACGGTGTTCGCGCCGCCGCTGGTCGGCGGCGACGCGGACGACGCGCCGCCGCCCGGTGTGGCGCCGGAGGCCAAGACCGCGCTGATGCACGGCGGCAGCGGCCTGCCGTCGACGACGGTGGCGCCCGCGATCGGCGGCCCGGACACACCCCCGCCCGCGGGGCCCGGCGCTCCCGACGCGTCGGCGTACGGCTATCCGCAGGGACCCGGCGCTCCCGGCGCTCCCGGTGGCCCCGGCGGGCAGCCCCCGGCCGCTCCCGGCCCGAACCTTCCGCCGCCGCCCGCCGGTGCCGCGGTGAACATGCCGCCGCCTCCGGGCGTGAGCGCTCCCGACCCGTCCGCGTACGGCTACCCGCAGGGTGGTCCCGCTCCGGCCGCCGCCCGGCCCGCCGGGCCGTCCGGTGCGGGGGACATCGCCGACGCCGCGACCAGCAAGGCCGCGCCGCCGCGTGCCGCACGGGGCAGCGGTGCCAGTACGCCGCCGCCTCCCGGCGCCCCGGGGACTCCCGGTGTGGCGCAGGGGAGTACGCCGCCGCCGTCCGGCCCCGGCGCTCCGGGCACCCCGGCGGGCGGTTACGTCCCGACGCAGCTCGTCTCCGCACTCGGCCCCGACGGACCGCAGCCGCCGGCGGCTCCGGACGCCCCGCAGCCGCCCTCGGCTCCGGGGACGCCTCCCGGTGGTGTGCACCACGCGGCGACGATGCTGGCGGACCCGAGCATGGGCGGCCCCGGTGGGATCAAGCCGCCGGGTGCTCCTGGAGCTCCCGGTGCTCCGGGTGCCCCGCAGCCGCCCGGTCCGCCCGGCGCCCCGGGTGCTCCCGGTGCGCCCCAGCCTCCCGGCCCGCCCGGTGCTCCGGGGACGCCTCCCGGTGGTGTGCACCACGCGGCGACGATGCTGGCGGACCCGAGCATGGGTGGCCCCGGTGGGATCAAGCCGCCGGGTGCGCCCGGTGCTCCGGGTGCCCCGCAGCCGCCCGGTCCGCCCGGCGCCCCGGGTGCGCCCCAGCCTCCGCAGGCTCCCGGTGCTCCCGGTGCTCCCGGCGGTGGCGTCCACCACGCGGCGACCATGCTGGCCGGGCCCGCGGTCGGTGGCCCCGGTGCGCCGATGCCGCCGCAGGCCCCGGGCGCTCCGGGTGCCCCCGGCATGCCGCCCCCGGCGCCCGGACACCCCGGCCCCGGTCAGCCCTACGGCTACCCGCAGCCGCCCACCGGTCAGCCGACCGTCGGACCCGGCTACCAGGCGGTGCTCCGCTACCGCGCGCAGGACGGCTCCGAGCAGCAGCTCATCCGCCGCTCCGCGCCCGGCACGCCGCACCCGGAGTGGCAGATCCTGCACGAGCTGCGGGGCATGAACGTGCCGCCGCAGCAGGTGCTCGAACTCCATACCGAGCTGGAGTCCTGCGAGCTGCCCGGCGCGTACTGCGCCCGCATGATCCGTGAGACCTGGCCGCAGGCGCGGATCACGAGCATCGCCCCGTACGGCAGGGACCACGGGTCCCGGCAGGGCGGCATGCAGCAGCTCATCGCGCACCAGGCCGAGCTGCACCAGGTCGCGGACGGTCCGGCGCGCCCCGCGCCGGTGCGCGCGCCGCTGCCGCAGGTGCAGCCCGCGCCGCCGATCCCGCCGGAGGGCGTGGCGCAGGAGCTGATGGGCGCGTTCGGGCCCGGCATCTTCCGCTTCGACCAGCGGGCGGTCTCCCGGCAGGGCGTGCCCGACCTGGTGGCGCACACGCTGGTCGTGGCGGGTCTGCCGGTCGACTTCGGCCCGTTCTTCTGGGCGCAGGCCCAGCCGGGCCGTCCGGTGCCGACGCTGGCCGAGACGGCGCAGGAGCGCGGGGTGCAGCCGGCGTCGGACGCCGGTTCGTACCTCGTCATGGGCAGTGACTTCGGCCGCGCGATCTGCGTCCAGTACGGCACGGCGAACATCGTGGCCGTGCCCGTGGAGGCGGGTCCCGGCGGTGCTCCGGTGCCGCCGCAGTTCGTGAACACGGGTCTGCCGGAGTTCGCGCGCTGCCTGGCGCTCCTCGGCCGCATGTGGCGGCTGCGGTTCGGGCTCAACCAGGAGCAGGCGGGCCGCTGGACCGTCGACTTCCAGGGGCAGCTCGCGGCGCTCGACCCGGCGGCGCTCGCGTCGCCGGAGAGCTGGTGGTCGGTGCTGCTCGAACAGATGTGGGACGGCCTGCTCTGAGCCGGCCCCTGCGGGGGCCGCACGTGGTCGAGGCGCTCGCCCCCTGCCGGGGGCCGGGCGCCTCGGCGTTTTCCGGGGCCGCGCGGAGACCTCCCTCCCCGATTCCGACTTCTGCCGGGAAATGACGCATCCTTGAACGGATGAGATGAGCGGAGTGTCGCGTTATGAGCACTTCCGCTTGATCCATCAAGATGTGCGCCAATCGCGTAATACGCGCGTGGTGCGTCGGAGGAGGGATTCCAGATGAGCAGCGGTTCAACGGCGTCGGAGCACGGCTTCGTCACCGTGCGCGGACGTGGCTACCGTCCCGAGCAGGTGGACGCCTGCGCCCTCGACCTGTCCCGGGACCGCGACGGCGCGTGGGAACGCGCCGCACGGCTCACCGTCCTCGCCAAGGAGATGGAGGCGGAGGCGGAACGGCTGCGGGACGTCGTCTCGCAGCTCGCCCCCCAGACGTACGAGACGCTCGGCGAGCGCGCGCGGCAGATCCTCGCCCTGAGCGAGGCGGAGGCCTCGGCCGTACGGGAGACGGCCGAGGCCGACGTGCAGCGCGCGACCGAGGCGGCGGATGCGGAGGCCCGTGAGGTCCGCGGCGCCGCTCGCGCGTACGCGGACGAGATCCTCGGCGAGGCCGACGAGCGGGCCCGGCAGCGGCTGCTCGCCTGCCGGGCGACCGCGGACGAGACGCGGATCGCGGCCCGCCGTGACGTGAAGGAGTGGCGGGGCGAGGCGCTGGCCGCCCTGCGGGAGATGCGGCAGCGCAGCGCCGCGCTCCTGGAGGAGCAGGAGAAGGAGCACGCCGAGCGCTGGGAGGCCGCCGAGCGGGAGATCGCCGAGCGGGAGGCTCAGGCGCAGGCCGCGGAGGCGGCGCTCGTGGCCGCCGCCGAGGCCGGCCTGTCCGAGGCCAAGCGGGCCTTCGCGGAGGCGGAGGAGTCCGCCCGGCACGGGCAGGAGGACGCGGAGGCGCGGGGCGCGGAGCTGGTCGCCGCCGCGGTGGCGCGGGAGGAGGGGATCTCCCGGGAGACGGAGCGGATGCTGCGGGAGCACGGGGAGGAGTGGGACGAGGTGCGGGCCCACATGGAGCATGTGCGCAGCAGCCTTGCGGCGCTCACGGGGCGGGCTGCCGCCGAGGGGGCGCCCTAGGCCTGGGCGGGGGCCTTCCGAGCCGCCGCTTCGCGGCGATTTTCTCCCGCCCGCCCGCCTACCCGCCCACCCGTCCGATCGCCCGGCGGTCTCCCTCTTGCCGAAGGGCAACCCCCTCTCTCCTGCCGAAGGGCTCCGCTCTACTTCCGCGTCACCCCCGCCAAGATCCAGCCCTCCACCGCCTCGTACCGCCTGCGTTGTTCCTCTGCCTCCCTCGGGCCCGACGACACCGTGCCCAGCCAGCCGAGGAAGAAGCCCAGCGGGATGGACGCCAGGCCCGTCGTGGTGAACGGGAACCAGTTGAAGTCGTGGTTCGGGAACGCCGACGTGGGGGCGCCCGAGACCAGGTTGGTGCCCGTCATCAGGACGGCGGAGCCGAGTGTGCCGCCGATCAGCGTCCACAGCAGGCCCCTGCGGGTGTAGCGGCGCCAGAAGAGGCTGTAGACCAGGGCCGGGGCCAGGGCCGAGGCGCCCAGGCAGAACGACAGCGTGACCAGGGGCTGAAGGTTGCGGTGCTGCACCAGGACTGCGAGGACGATCGCCACGCCCCCTATGCCGAGCGCCGAGACGCGGGCCAGCGTCATCTCGCGGCGCGGGGTGAGCTGCTTGCGCAGGCGCAGGTGCGCGAAGACGTCGTGCGCGAGGGAGTTGGCGCAGGCGAGGATCATTCCGGCGACCGAGGCGAGCAGAGTCAGGAAGATCGCCGTGGTGACCGTCGTGAAGACGAGGGTCTCCGCCGTCGACGCGCTCGCCCCGAACACCGCCTTGGAGCCCATCAGATAGGCCGTGTTGCCCTGTGGGTCGGCCTCCGCGATCGCCGCGCGGCCGATCATCGCCGTCGCGCCGAAGCCGATGATCGAGATGACGATGACGAACAGCGCCACCGACGACACCGCCCAGGACAGCGAACGGCGCACCTCGGGCGCGCTGCGCGCCGTGTACATGCGCATCGTGACGTGCGGCAGGCACGCGCCGCCGAGCACCACCGTCAGCTCCGAGCTGATCATGTCCAGGCGCGGGTGGGGGCCGCCCGCGAACTGGAGGCCGGACTGGAGGAAGGCCGGGCCCGCGCCGCTGCCCTTCTCGGCGGCGGCCAGGAGCGCGCCGACGTCCCAGTCGAAGCGGCGCAGGATCAGGGCGGCGATGACCACCCCGGAGCCGAGCAGCATCACCATCTTCATGATCTGGATGAGGGCGGTGCCCTTCATGCCGCCGATCGCCGCGTAACTGATCATGAGGGCGCCGAGCGCGATGACGCAGGCCGTCTTCACGCCTTCGCCGGAGAAGCCGAGGATGAAGGAGAGCAGGTCGCCCGCGCCCGCGAGCTGCACCAGCATGAGGGGGATCAGGGCGGCCAGGGTCGCCGCGCAGGCCGTGACGCGTACGGCGCGGCCGGGCATCCGGCGGGCCAGGACGTCGCCCATGGTGAACTGGCCCGCGTTGCGCAGGGGTTCGGCCAGCAGGAACATCAGGAGCATCAGGGACAGGGCGGTGCTCAGGGCCAGGACGACTCCGTCGTACCCGAGGAGCGCGATGATGCCGCCGGTGCCGAGGACGGTGGCCGCCGAGATGTAGTCGCCCGCGATGGCCAGGCCGTTGCGCAGGGGGGAGAGGGCGCCGTACCCGGTGTAGAACTCGCCGAGGTTGTCGCGGTCGGGGCCCGTCATCACGCACAGGAGCAGCGTGAGGGTGACGACGGCGGTGAACGCGACGAGGGACATGCCCTGGGCCGCGTCGGCGGCCAGAGGGGCGGCGGGGTTCATCGGTTGGCCTCCAACTCCGCGAGCTTGCGCAGCCGTTCGGCCATGGGGTCGACCCGGCGGCGGGCCGTGGACTCGTAGAGCCCTATGGCGAGCAGGGTGACGGGCACCTGGCACAGCCCGAGCAGGAGTCCGGTGGAGAGTCCGCCGGTGACGGTGTCCGTCATGAGGGACGGGGCGAAGGCGGAGAGGATCAGGAAGAGCGTGAAGTAGCCGAGTGCGGTGAGGGTGGCGACGCGGCGCTGCCAGCGGTAGGCGCTGCGCAGCCGGCGCAGGTCGCCGTGGCGGCCGAGTGCGGGGTGCCGGGGGAGCCGTGGGGGCGGCGGGGGAGGGGGTGGCGCGGCGGGCTGCCAGGGGTAGGTGAGGTAAGAGGGGGAGGAGGGCGACGAGGGCGACGAGGGATGTGTGGGGGACGTGGGAGCGGTGGGGGGTGAGTCGTGTGGCGGGGTGTGCGGGCGGTAGGCGTGCTGTGGATAGCGGGGTTGACGGTGGTGCTCGGGCCCCTGGGGCTGGTGAGGGTGGGACATCCCGGTTCTCCTTGCGCGGCGTCGGTCCGGTGCGGGACCGCAGGGAGCGAGAGGTGAGGATCGAGCACGTTACTTGTAAGTAGTAGAGCCGCGAAGGGTTTTGCCCATACTGGTCGGTCGGTTTATTCGGCTGGTCGTTCCACGGGCCGTTCACGCGTGACCACTTCGGTGTTCTCCCCGGCCTTCGGGGCTCTGACCTTGCTGTTCTTGCCGTCCTCGCCGTCCTCGCCGTTCTCCGGGGTGTCCGCCCCGATTACCGGAAACCGCCGAGGAGCCAGGAACACCAGTACGAGGAGGGCGAGTACCGCCGCGCACCCCGCCCCCGCGTACACCGTGTCGACCGCCGAGTCGACCGCCCCGCGCAGCCGTTCGGGATCCGCGACCGAGGCCGGGTCCTCCAGGGCGTGCGCGACCGAGTCCAGGGAGCCCGCGCCGCCGAGCCTGGACGTGAGGACTCCGTTGGCGACCGCGCCGAAGAGGGCCGCGCCCAGGGTCTGGCCTATCTGCCGGCAGAAGAGGATGGAGGCGGTGGCCGTGCCGCGCTCCGACCAGCCGACGGTGGACTGCACGCCCACGATCAGCGGCAGTTGGAAGAGCCCGAGCGCCGCGCCGAGCAGCAGCATGATCAGCGCGGGCTGCCAGGCCTGCCCCGGGTAGGGCAGGAAGGGGAACGCGAAGAGGAAGAGCGCGGCCCCGCCGATGCCGACGAGTGCCGTGTCGCGAAAGCCCAGCCTGCGGTAGACGTGCTGGCTCAGGGCGGCCGAGACCGGCCAGCTGAGCGTCATCACCGAGAGCACGAACCCGGCGGCGATCGGCGCGAGACCGAGCACGGACTGGGCGTACGTCGGCAGGAAGACCGTCGGCGCGACCATCAGGAGGCCGAGCGCGCCCAGGGCGAGGTTGACGGCCGCGATCGTGCGCCTGCGCCAGACCCAGCCGGGGATGATCGGCTCCGCCGCGCGCCGCTCGATGGCCACGACGGCCGCCGCGAGCAGCAGTCCGCCGGTGAAGAGCGCGAGCGAGGGCGCGGAGAGCCAGCCCCAGGCGACGCCGCCCTGCACGAGCGCGGTGAGCAGGACGCCGCCGCAGGCGAACACGGCGAGCGCGCCCGCCCAGTCGATGCGCCCCCGGGTGGCCTGCGCGCGCTCCGGCTCGTGCAGGTGGCGCACGATCAGCCACAGGGCGACCGCCCCGATGGGCAGGTTGATCAGGAAGATCCAGCGCCAGTCGGCGTACGCGGCGATCAGACCTCCGAGCGCGGGGCCCGCGATCGACGAAGCGGCCCACACGGTGGACAACTTCGCCTGGATCTTGGGGCGTTCCTTGAGGGGGTAGAGGTCGGCGGCGAGCGTCTGCACCGTCCCCTGGAGCGCGCCGCCGCCCAGGCCCTGGACGACGCGGAAGGCGATGAGCGCCCCCATGTTCCAGGCCACGGCGCACAGCGCGGAGCCGATCAGGAAGAGGATGCTGCCCGCGACGAGGACCGGCTTGCGGCCGAAGGTGTCGGAGAGCTTGCCGTAGAGGGGCAGGGTGACGGTGACGGCGAGCAGATAGCCGGAGAAGAGCCAGGAGAAGACGGAGAAGCCGCCGAGGTCGCCGACGATCTGCGGGATGGCGGTCGAGACGATCGTGGAGTCCAGGGCGGCGAGCGCCATGGCGAGCATGAGGGCGGCGACCACGGGTCCGCGCCGCCGCACTACGTCCTGCGTGCCCGCCGTCTTCGTGCCGCCGTCCGCGTCCACCGAAATCCCTTCCCCCTGCATCTATTTGCTCCCGGCCACCCTCTCACCCGGTGTACTCCCGGGGGCAGGGGTGGAGAGCATCCCGGCAGGTGGGTCGGTGTGCGCTCGGCAAGAGGGTGGAGCGACCCCGAGAACTGCTCCACCGGCGGGTGGAGATCCCCTAGGGGAACCTCCGTACTACGGACCGGGGGGCGTTCGTACTGCCGGAGGACGAGAAGGGCCCGGCCGCTTCTTAGATTGGCTTTATGCCGACGGGGGCGGGCCGGACAAGGGCCGGTCGGCCAGCCACACCTTCGGGGGTGGGGTTTACCCCACCCGAAGACTGCGCTGGGCACCAGCGCGCGGAAGCCGTCGGACGACCAGAATCTTTATGCGCGGCGAACACGTCCGACCTACGCGTAACCGACTTAGGAGACTTACCGTGACATCGGCTGTAACCATTCCCAGGCACGGGGGCACTGGAGGGCGTACGGCCGTGGCGGCACGGGCGCGCCAGGTCGTGAAGGCGTACGGCACCGGAGAGACCCGGGTCGTGGCGCTCGACGAGATCGACGTGGACATCGCCCGCGGGCAGTTCACCGCGATCATGGGTCCTTCGGGTTCCGGCAAGTCGACCCTGATGCACTGCCTCGCGGGCCTCGACACCGTGACCTCCGGGCAGATCTACCTCGACGAGACCGAGATCACCGGTCTGAAGGACAAGAAGCTCACGCAGCTGCGCCGGGACCGGATCGGCTTCATCTTCCAGGCGTTCAACCTGCTGCCCACGCTCAACGCCCTCGAGAACATCACGCTCCCGATGGACATAGCGGGCCGCAAGCCCGACCGCGGCTGGCTGGACCAGGTCGTGGAGACCGTCGGCCTCGCGGGCCGCCTCAAGCACCGCCCCACCGAGCTCTCCGGCGGCCAGCAGCAGCGCGTGGCCGTGGCCCGCGCCCTGGCCGCGCGGCCCGAGATCATCTTCGGTGACGAGCCGACCGGAAACCTCGACTCCCGCGCGGGAGCGGAGGTGCTGGGCTTCCTGCGCAAGTCCGTGACCGAGCTCGGCCAGACCATCGTGATGGTCACGCACGACCCGGTGGCCGCCTCGTACGCGGACCGGGTGCTGTATCTCGCGGACGGCCGCATCGTCGACGAGATGTTCGAGCCGACCGCCGAGAGCGTCCTCGACCGCATGAAGGACTTCGACGCGCGGGGGCGTACGTCATGAGCGTCCTCAAGACCTCGATGCGCAACTTCTTCGCGCACAAGGGCCGCATGGCGCTCTCCGCCGTGGCCGTGATCCTGTCGGTGGCGTTCGTCTGCGGCACGCTCGTCTTCTCCGACACGATGAACACGACGTTCGACAAGCTCTTCGCCGCGACCTCCGCCGACGTCACCGTCACCTCCAAGTCCGCGACGGACCCCGGCGACCGGCCCGACACGGGCAAGCCCGAGTCGATGCCCGCCTCGGTCGTGGACCGGGCGAAGAAGGCGCAGGGCGCCAAGTCCGCCGAGGGCGCGGTCGTCAGCGAGAGCGTCACCGTCGTCAACTCCGAGAAGAAGAACGTCGGCCCCACCGGCGGCGGCCCGACCATCGCCGGCAACTGGACCCGCAACGACCTGCGGTCGATGGACATCACCTCCGGCCACGCCCCGCGCGGACCCACCGACGTGATGATCGACTCCGACACCGCGGACAAGCACGACCTGAAGATCGGTGACGAGCTGCGCACCATCGCCGTCACCGGCGACCACACCGCCAAGATCTCCGGCATCGCCACCTTCAAGGTCACCAACCCCGGCGCCGCGATCGTCTACTTCGACACCGCGACCGCACAGCGCGAACTCCTGGGCGCCACCGGCCGGTTCACGCACGTCAACGTGACCGCCGACGCGGGCGTCAGCGACACGGTCCTCAAGCGGCACGTCGGCGAGGCCATGGGCGCCGACGCCACCGCGTACCAGGTCAAGACGCAGCAGGAGAGCGCGGACGACAACCGCAAGAGCGTCAGCGGCTTCCTGGACGTCATGAAGTACGCGATGCTCGGCTTCGCCGGGATCGCCTTCCTCGTCGGCATCTTCCTGATCATCAACACCTTCTCGATGCTGGTCGCCCAGCGCACCCGCGAGATCGGCCTGATGCGGGCCATCGGCTCCAGCCGCAAGCAGGTCAACCGCTCCGTGCTCGTCGAGGCGCTGCTGCTCGGCGTGATCGGCTCGGTCCTCGGCGTCGGCGCGGGCGTCGGGCTCGCCATCGGCCTGATGCAGCTCATGTCCGGCATGGGCATGGAGCTGTCCACCCAGGACCTCACCGTCAAGTGGACGACCCCCGTGGTCGGCATGGTCCTCGGCATCGTCGTCACCGTCCTGGCCGCCTACCTGCCCGCCCGGCGCGCCGCCAAGGTCTCCCCGATGGCCGCCCTGCGCGACGCCGGGACACCGGCCGACGGCAAGGCGAGCGCCCTGCGCGCGGTCATCGGCCTGGCCCTCACCGGCGCCGGCGTCTTCGGCCTCTACACCGCGTCGCAGGCCGACAAGGCGAGCGAAGGCTCGCTGTTCCTCGGCGGCGGCGTCGTGCTCACCCTCATCGGCTTCGTCGTCGTCGGCCCGGTCCTCGCCAACGGCGTGGTCCGCGTCATCAGCGCCGTCCTGCTGCGGATGTTCGGCCCCATCGGGCGCATGGCCGAGCGCAACGCCCTGCGCAACCCGCGCCGCACCGGCGCCACCGGCGCGGCCCTGATGATCGGCCTCGCCCTGGTCGCCTGCCTCTCCGTGGTCGGCTCCTCGATGGTCGCGTCCGCCACGGACGAACTCGACAAGTCGGTCGGCGCGGACTTCATCATCCAGTCCGACAACGGCCAGGCGATCACCCCCAAGGCCGCGAAGTCCCTGGAGAAGGCCGAGCACGTCGCCCACATCACCCAGTACAAGGACATCAAGGCGGACCTGACCGCCCCGGACGGCAAGAAGGCGCAGGAGGTGGGCCTGAGCGCCGCCGACGCGACCTACGCGCAGGACCTGCGCAGCGAGACCGTCGCGGGCACGCTCGCCGACGCCTACAAGCCGGACTCCATGTCGGTCGGCGAGGACTTCGCCAAGGACCACGGCATCTCCGTCGGCGACAAGGTGCGGCTCGCCTTCGACCACGGCAAGACGGCCGACATCACCGTGCGGGCCATCACCTCCGGCGACACCTCGATCGACTCCGGCGCGATGTACGTCAACATCGACACCGCCGCGAAGTACGTGCCCGCCGACCGCATGCCGCCGAACGAGATCATGTTCGCCAAGGCGGACGAGGGGCAGCAGGACGCGGCGTACGCGTCGCTGAAGGCGGCCATGTCCGACTACCCGCAGTACAAGGTCATGGACCAGACCGACTTCAAGCAGACGCTCAAGGACCAGGTCGGCCAGATGCTGAACATGGTCTACGGCCTGCTCGGCCTCGCGATCATCGTCGCGATCCTGGGCGTGGTGAACACGCTGGCCCTCTCGGTGGTCGAGCGGACCCGCGAGATCGGCCTGATGCGGGCCATCGGCCTCTCGCGCCGCCAGCTGCGCCGCATGATCCGCATGGAGTCGGTGGTCATCGCCCTCTTCGGCGCGCTGCTGGGTCTCGGGCTCGGCATGGGCTGGGGCGCCACGGCGCAGAAGCTGCTCGCCCTGGAGGGCCTGAAGGTCCTGGAGATCCCCTGGCCGACGATCCTCACCGTCTTCGTCGGCTCGGCGTTCGTGGGCCTGTTCGCAGCGCTCGTACCGGCCTTCCGGGCGGGCCGGATGAACGTCCTGAACGCCATCGCCACCGAATAGCTCCCGCCACGGGGGTGCGGGAGACGGCCCCGGCCGGTGCGCGAGCACCCGCCGGGGCCGGCTGCCGTCCGAGAGGGGGGCGCGCGCCGGCCGGATCGTGCCACCTGGTCTCTGCGGCCAGCGGCTGTCACTCCGTGGTCGTACGCTGGAGACCCCCGGCCCGTATGACGTTGCCGGGCGGTTCGCGTTGCCCCGCGCGCCCCGGAACCTGGACGGAAAGCGAAAGCCCACATGAGCCTGCACGGTCTGCTCGACGCTGTCGTCAAGGACCCCGCCCTCGCCGAAGCGGTCAAGGCGGCCACCGACGGCCACCGCACCCACGTGGATCTGGTCGGCCCGCCCGCCGCCCGGCCCTTCGCCGTCGCGGCCCTGGCCCGTGAGACCGGGCGCACCGTCCTCGCCGTGACGGCGACCGGCCGCGAGGCCGAGGACCTGGCCGCCGCCCTGCGCACGATCCTGCCGCCGGACGGCGTCGTGGAGTACCCCTCCTGGGAGACCCTGCCGCACGAGCGCCTCTCGCCCCGCTCCGACACCGTCGGCCGCCGCCTCGCCGTCCTGCGCCGCCTGGCGCACCCGCGCCCCGACGACCCCGAGACGGGCCCGGTGTCCGTCATCGTCGCGCCCGTGCGCTCGGTGCTCCAGCCGCAGGTCAAGGGCCTGGGCGACCTGGAGCCCGTGGCGCTGCGCACCGGCGAGAGCACGGACCTGAACGAGACCGTGGAAGCCCTCGCGGCCGCCGCGTACTCCCGCGTGGAGCTGGTCGAGAAGCGCGGCGAGTTCGCCGTGCGCGGCGGCATCCTGGACGTCTTCCCGCCGACCGAGGAACACCCCCTGCGCGTCGAGTTCTGGGGCGACGACGTCGAGGAGATCCGCTACTTCAAGGTCGCCGACCAGCGCTCCCTGGAGGTCGCCGAGCACGGCCTGTGGGCCCCGCCCTGCCGCGAGCTGCTCCTGACCGACGACGTGCGCGAGCGGGCAGCGGCGCTGGCCGAGGCCCACCCCGAGCTGGGCGAGCTGCTCGGCAAGATCGCCGAGGGCATCGCCGTCGAGGGCATGGAGTCCCTCGCGCCGGTCCTGGTCGACGACATGGAGCTGCTGCTCGACGTCCTGCCGAAGGACAGCATGGCCGTGGTCTGCGACCCCGAGCGGGTGCGCACCCGGGCCGCCGACCTGGTGGCGACCTCGCAGGAGTTCCTCCAGGCCAGCTGGGCCGCGACCGCCGGCGGCGGCGACGCGCCCATCGACGTGGGCGCGGCCTCCCTGTGGGGCATCGCGGACGTCCGGGACCACGCGAGCGACCTCGGCATGATGTGGTGGTCGGTCTCGCCCTTCGCGGCGGACGAGACCCTGACCTATGGCGCTGACGCGCCGGGTGGCGACGACACCCTCAAGCTCGGCATGCACGCCACGGAGACCTACCGCGGCGACACCGCCAAGGCCCTCGCCGACACCAAGGGCTGGCTCGCCGACGGCTGGCGCACGGTCTACGTCACCGAGGGCCACGGCCCCGCCGCCCGCACCGTCGAGGTCCTCGGCGGCGAGGGCATCGCGGCCCGCCTGGACGGCGAGCTCACCGAGCTGACGCCCTCCCTGGTGCACGTCTCCTGCGGCTCGATCGACTACGGCTTCGTCGATCCGGCGCTCAAGCTCGCCGTGCTCACCGAGACCGACCTCTCGGGGCAGAAGGCGGCCGGCAAGGACGGCCAGCGGATGCCCGCCCGCCGCCGCAAGACGATCGACCCGCTGACCCTGGAGACCGGCGACTACATCGTCCACGAGCAGCACGGCGTCGGCCGCTACATCGAGATGGTCCAGCGCACGGTCCAGGGCGCCACCCGCGAGTACCTCGTCGTGGAGTACGCCCCCGCCAAGCGCGGCCAGCCCGGCGACCGGCTCTACATCCCCACCGACCAGCTGGAGCAGATCACCAAGTACGTCGGCGGCGAGGCCCCCACGCTGCACCGCCTGGGCGGCGCCGACTGGACGAAGACGAAGGCGCGCGCCAAGAAGGCCGTCAAGGAGATCGCCGCCGACCTCATCAAGCTGTACTCCGCCCGCATGGCGGCCCCCGGCCACGCCTTCGCCCCCGACACCCCCTGGCAGCGCGAGCTGGAGGACGCATTCCCGTACGTGGAGACGCCCGACCAGCTCACCACCATCGCCGAGGTGAAGGACGACATGGAGAAGACGGTCCCGATGGACCGTCTGATCTGCGGCGACGTCGGCTACGGCAAGACGGAGATCGCGGTCCGCGCCGCCTTCAAGGCCGTCCAGGACGGCAAGCAGGTCGCGGTCCTGGTGCCGACGACGCTGCTCGTGCAGCAGCACTTCGGCACGTTCTCCGAGCGCTACTCCCAGTTCCCCGTGAAGGTGCGGGCGCTGTCGCGCTTCCAGACGGAGAGCGAGTCCAAGGCGACCCTGGAAGGCCTGCGGGACGGCTCGGTCGACATCGTCATCGGCACCCACCGCCTCTTCTCGTCCGAGACGAAGTTCAAGGACCTCGGCCTGGTCATCGTCGACGAGGAGCAGCGCTTCGGCGTCGAGCACAAGGAGCAGCTGAAGAAGCTCCGCGCGAACGTCGACGTCCTGACCATGTCGGCCACCCCCATTCCCCGTACGCTCGAAATGGCCGTCACCGGCATCCGCGAGATGTCGACGATCACCACGCCGCCCGAGGAGCGCCACCCGGTGCTCACCTTCGTGGGTCCGTACGAGGAGAAGCAGATCGGCGCGGCCGTCCGCCGCGAACTGCTGCGCGAGGGCCAGGTCTTCTACATCCACAACCGCGTCGAGTCCATCGACCGCGCGGCGGCCAGGCTCCGCGACATCGTGCCCGAGGCCCGCATCGCCACCGCCCACGGCCAGATGTCCGAACAGGCCCTGGAGCAGGTGGTGGTGGACTTCTGGGAGAAGAAGTTCGACGTGCTCGTCTCGACGACGATCGTCGAGTCGGGCATCGACATCTCGAACGCCAACACGCTGATCGTCGAACGCGGCGACAACTTCGGCCTCTCCCAGCTGCACCAGCTGCGCGGCCGCGTGGGCCGTGGCCGCGAGCGCGGGTACGCCTACTTCCTCTACCCGCCGGAGAAGCCGCTGACCGAGACCGCCCACGAGCGTCTTGCGACCATCGCCCAGCACACGGAGATGGGCGCGGGCATGTACGTGGCGATGAAGGACCTGGAGATCCGCGGCGCGGGCAACCTCCTGGGCGGCGAGCAGTCGGGACACATCGCGGGCGTCGGCTTCGACCTCTACGTCCGCATGGTGGGCGAGGCGGTGGCCGACTACCGCGCGTCCCTGGAGGGCGGCGTCGAGGAGGAGCCGCCGCTGGAGGTCAAGGTCGAGCTGCCGGTCGACGCGCACGTCCCGCACGACTACGCCCCCGGCGAGCGCCTGCGCCTGGCCGCCTACCGCTCGATCGCCTCGGCGAGCAGCGAAGAGGACGTCAAGGCGGTCCGCGAGGAACTCACCGACCGCTACGGCAAGCTGCCCGAGCCCGTGGAGAACCTCCTCCTGGTGGCGGGCCTGCGCATGCTGGCCCGCGCCTGCTCGGTCGGCGAGATCGTGCTCCAGGGCAACAACATCCGGTTCGCCCCGGTGGAGCTGCGGGAGTCCCAGGAGCTGCGCCTGAAGCGGCTCTACCCCGGCACGGTCATCAAGGAGAACGCCCACCAGCTGCTCGTCCCGCGCCCCAAGACCGCCAAGGTCGGCGGGAAGCCGCTCATCGGGCGGGAACTGCTCGGCTGGGTGGGGGAGTTCCTGACGACGATCGTGGGGTCGTAGGGCGGCCCGCTAGGGGGTGCAGGCGTCGGCGATCGAGCGGCTGTTCTCGTAGAGGTGGTGCCGGGTGATCCGGCCGTCCTCGACGGTCAGCCGCAGCGCGAACGGCCCCTCGAAGGACTTGCCGGTCGCGCGCACGGTGCCCCACAGCCGGCCGAAGATCACCGCGTCAGCGCCGTCGACGAGGAGCGTGTCGACGCTCGCTCCGGCCTTCTCCGGGACGGTGTGCGCGGCGAGTTCGGCGGACTGGGCCGCGCACTCGGCGGCGCTGGAGCGGGGCCGGATCCACGGCACGCCCGGGTTCTCGGCGAGCAGCCAGTCGACCTCGTCGGCGAAGAGGGCGGCCAGGCCCTCGGCGTCCCCCGCGAGGCGGTACCGGAGGAAGGCCTGGACGGCGGCGCGGGTGGCGGCTTCGGTGGCGGCGGGCCGTGCGGTCATGGCTGGCTCCTCGGTCGGTGTTCCGGGGGACGCGGGTGCGTCCCGATGGCTTCGATGCTTCCGCACGGGCGGGCGGGGGTCGATTACCTCGCAGGTCATGCGGGGGCGTGGCCGACCCGGTCCGTACCGGTCACTCGGTACGGTGGCGGGGGCGCGACACCAGCGCGCGAACCAGGGGAGGGGAAGTGCCGTGGGGCTTGGGGCCGTTGTGGGACGCAGCTGTTTTCCGGTGAGGTCGATGCCGCGCCAGGAGCGTGATCGTCGCGGCAGGGGCGTGCGGGCCGCGCTGCTGCTCGCCCTCGTGGTCACCGCGTCCGGCACGGGCTGCTCGCCGCAGGACGTGGCCGGCGGATCCTCCGGGCCCGACGCCGAGGCGGGCCCCGCGCTCGCCGCGGTCGACACGCTCACCGTCAAGGGCCGCGCGCCCAAGACCGGCTACGACCGCGACCGCTTCGGCAGCCCCTGGGCCGACACGGACTCCAACGGCTGCGGCACCCGCGACGACATCCTCAAGCGCGACCTGGAGGACGTGAAGTACCGCGACGGCGACTGCGAGGTGACGGCGGGGAAGCTCGCGCCCGACCCGTACACCGGCAAGGACGTCACGTTCGTGCGCGGCCGCAGCCAGGTGGACATCGACCATCTCGTCGCCCTCTCGGACGCCTGGCAGAAGGGCGCGGGCACGTGGGAGCCGGGCAAGCGCATCGCCTTCGCCAACGACCCGCTCAACCTCCTCGCGGTCGACGCGGGCCCCAACCGCGGCAAGGGCGACGGCGACACGGCCACCTGGCTGCCGCCGGACAAGGGGTACCGCTGTGCCTATGTGGCGCGGCAGGTGGCGGTGAAGAAGAAGTACGAGGTGTGGGTGACGGGCGCCGAACGGGACGCGATGAAGCGGGTCCTTTCGGGCTGTCCGCGGCAGAAGCTGCCGTCCGGGGGCGGCCCGACGGCGGCGCCCGGCCGGTTCCACGCCCGCTGAGGCCTCCCCGGCGCACGGAAAACGGCTTAACGGGCGGGGCGGCGTCCGCTAGCGTCCGGGGCATGGACCTGAAGATCACGACGCTGGCCGAGCGGCCCGGACTCGCCGGGCCGCTCTGGGAGATGGACGAGACCTGGCCGGAGTTCATCGGGCACGACCCGCTCGCGTGGTCGCTGATCGGGCGGATCGTCGCCGACTTCCCCGAGTACGTCCTGGTCGCCACGGACGAGCGGGGCACGGTCGCGGCCAAGGGGTTCAGCGTGCCGTTCGCGCTGGAGGCCCAGGGGCGCGGGGAGTTGCCGGACGGCGGCTGGGACCAGGTCATGCTGTGGGCGTTCTCGGACCTGCGGCACGGCAGGAAGCCCGACACGGTGAGCGCGATCGAGATCACCGTGGCCAGGCAGTTCCTGGGGCAGGGCGTCTCGGGACGGATGCTCGCGGCGATGCGCGACAACGCACGCGCGCGGGGCTTCGCCCAGGTCGTCGCCCCGGTCCGCCCGAACGCCAAGCACCTCGAACCGGCCGCGTCGATCGACGCGTACGTACGGCGCACGCGGGACGACGGGCTGCCCGCCGACCCGTGGCTTCGGGTGCACGTGCGGGCGGGCGGCAGCGTCGTGAAGGTGGCGCACGCCTCGATGACGGTGTCCGGCTCGCTCGCGCAGTGGCGGGCGTGGACGGGCCTGCCGTTCGACACCGCGGGCCCCGTCGAGGTGCCGGGCGCGCTGGTGCCGGTGCTCTGCGAGCCGGAGCGGGGGTACGCGGTGTACGTGGAGCCGAACGTGTGGGTGCGGCACGTGCTGTGAGGGTCAGCCCGCCATCTTGTCGATGTCCATGACGTCACCGGTGGGCGGCGTCGCGTCGACCGGTTCGTCGAAGTCCCCGAACGTCAGGGTCTCCGGGGTCTTGGCGGTCTCGTTCACGACCTTCAGGAGATACGGCTTGCCCTTCGTCGCCACGTACAGGGTGTAGCGGTCGGCGCCGTCGGTTTCGGTGAGCGTGAGCGCGGGGGTGCCGTCGACCGTGGTGGTCTTGCCCCGGTCGGCGTCGGAGTCGACGTCCTTGAAGTCGGCGAGCAGGACGTCCAGGTCGCAGAACGCGGCGATGTCCTTGGCGTCGGCGCCGGTCGCCGAGGTCTTCACCCACCGGCCCGCGAGCATGTCCACGGCGGCCTGCGTCTCGGCCTTGGGCTGCCCCTTGCCCTGGGCGCGCAGGAACTCCTCGTCGTACTTCATGTAGACCGTGCGCGCGGTGGTGATCAGGTCGAGCGAGCCCTCCCCGCCCATCCCCATCGTGCCCGCGCACTGCCCCTTGGTGTCGAAGGCCATGTCCAGCGTGATGGTGCCGCCCTCGTCGGGGACGCTGCCCTTCACGCTGAGGGACCTGGCGCCGGACGTCGCCTTCACGGCCTTGTCGACGATGTCGGGCCCCGACAGGCCGGGGAACGGTCCCGTCTCCTTCGCGGCCCCCTGCTTTCCGGAGCCGGCGGTCTCGGTGCCGCAGGCCGTCAGGCCGAGCGTCGCCGCGGCGGCCAGGCAGACGGCGGCGGCAAGAGTGGTGTGTCGCATGAAGATCCCCCCACGGGATTGGAAGTGCTGTCACCATCAGAGCAGAGGCTGTGAACCGAGTCAACACGGCATCGGAATGGCAGTCTGTTAACAGCCGTGAAGGGGGTGGATCCGCGTACGCGGGTATGCTCGGCGCCAGCCACGGCGCCGCGACCACGCGTCTCGTGCGGTGCGGCAGGGGACTCGGGGACTGAGGGGAGCCGGTTCGGTGCGGGAGAACACGACAGAGGTGACCGCCGCGGGGATCGCCCGGCTCGCGGGCGTCGGCCGGGCGGCCGTCAGCAACTGGCGCCGCCGCCACCCCGACTTCCCCAGACCGGTCGGCGGCACCGAGACCAGCCCCTCCTTCGCCCTCGCGGAGATCGAGGAGTGGCTGCGCACCCAGGGCAAGCTGGGGGAGGTGCCGCTCAAGGAACGCGTCTGGCAGCACCTCGCGGGCCACCCCGCGGGCCCCGTCACCGCCCTGCTCCACGCCGGCTGCGTCCTGCTCCTCGTCCGCGACCGCCACCCGGACTGGCTGAAGGTGAGCGCGGTGTCGGACGAGCGGACCGCCCAGCTGCTCCCGGACGCCCTCGCCCAGGTCCTCGCCCCGCGGTTCGGCTCACCCGCCGCGACCGGAGCGGGACCGCGGCAGACGGCCGTGCCCGTCCCGGACGCCACACGGCTCCTGCCCTCCCTGCCGCTGCTGCGCGGGGTGGCCGAGCTCGCCGCCGAGCTGGGGGCCCGGCAGACCTACGAGTTCCTGATCGGGCGGCACATCGACGCCAACCCCCGGCAGTACACGCTCACTCCGGCCGGACCCGCCGGCCTGATGGCCGCGCTCGCCGGGCCCGCGTCCACCGTGCTCGACCCCGCCTGCGGCACCGGCGCCCTGCTGCGGGCCGTCGCCCCGCGCCCCGACCAGTGCCTCCAGGGCCAGGACAGCGCACCCGAACTCGCCGCCCTCACCGCCCTGCGCCTGGCCCTGCACTCCGACGCCACCGTGCGCGCCGCCGCCGCCGACACCCTGCGCGCGGACGCCTTCGGCGAGACGCGGGCCGACGCCGTGCTCTGCCACCCGCCGTTCAACGAACGCAACTGGGGGCACGACGAACTCGCCTACGACCCCCGCTGGGAGTACGGCTTCCCGGCCCGTACGGAGTCCGAACTCGCCTGGGTGCAGCACGCGCTGGCCCGCCTCCGGGACGGCGGCACCGCCGTCCTGCTGATGCCGCCCGCCGCCGCCTCCCGCCGCTCCGGGCGCCGCGTCCGCGCCGACCTGCTGCGCCGGGGCGCCCTGCGGGCCGTGATCGCGCTGCCCACGGGCGCCGCACCCCCGTACAACATCCCGCTGCACGTCTGGGTCCTGCGCAGGCCCGCGCCCGGCGCGCAGCCCCCGTCCGCGCTGCTCCTCGTCGAGACGGCGGGCCTCTGCGCGGGCGACGGCAGGGACCGGCAGGCCTGGCGGCCGGTGCAGGACGCCGTGACCGGCCTCTGGCGCGCCTTCGACCGGGACGGCACGGTCGGCGAACGGCCGGGGCTCGCCCGCTGCGTGCCGGTGCTCGAACTCCTCGACGACGAGGTCGACCTGGCCCCGGCCCGCCGCCTGCCGCCACCGGCCACCGGCGGGGGGGTGCGGGAGCTCGCGGCCGTCCGCGAGCGCCTCGGGGACGCCGTGCGCCGGACCGCCGACCTCATGCCGCCGCCCGCCCGGGCCGTCGAAGTCGTCGAGGACGCCGCCCACCGGCCGGTCACCACCGTCGGTGAACTCGCTCGCGCGGGCGCCCTGTCGCTGCGTACGGGCACCGGCTGCGCGCCCCCCGGCACCCCGGTGCTCACCGAGCACGACCTCCTGTCCGGCGACGCGCCCTCGGGTCTCGCCGACCCGCCGGAGGACGCGACCGCCGAGACGGTCCTGACCGAGCCCGGCGACGTCGTCATCCCCCTCGCGGGCGGCGGCACCGCGGCCCGCGTCGTCGACGAGGCCACCGCGGGCGCCGCGCTCGGCCGGGGGCTCACGCTCCTGCGGCCCGACCCGGCCGCCCTCGACCCGTGGTTCCTCGCCGGGTTCCTGCGCGGCACCGCCAACAACCGCCAGGCGAGCAGTTACGCCTCCACCGCCGCCCGGCTCGACGTCCGGCGGCTGCGCCTTCCGCGCCTGCCGCTGGAGGGACAGCGCGGCTACGGGGAGCGGTTCCGCGCGCTCGCCGCCTTCGAGGACTCGCTGCGTCTCGCGGGCAGGCTGGGCGCCCAGTTGGTGCGGGGACTGCACGACGGACTGACGGACGGCACGCTTCCGCCGCAATGAGAAGACCGGGTTCCGGCCGGGCGCGGGAGCGGTCCCCGATCGGGACGTGACCAGTACGACAACGGTTCGGTACAACCCGGGACCGCTTCTCCTTGTCGGCCTATACGCTCGAATCTGCATCAGTTCGTATTTCGACTTTCGGCCGCGCGTTCCTCCGGGGGAACGCGCGGCCGCATCAGGCATCAGGAGCAGCCATGCACGGCCACGGCTATGCGCCGCAGCAACCGCCGCCGACCTCCGGCAGCACGCATGTGACGCTGCGCGTGGTGTTCGTGGTCCTGGCCGTCGTGACGTGCGGCCTGCTGGCCTGGGCGCCGATGCTGCGGCTCGCGCTCGTGACGCGCAAGGCGTACGACTGGGCGCTGTTCGGGCTCGTCACCGCACTCGACGTGACGGCCCTGGTGCTCGTCGGCGTCGACCCCGGCGAGGACGAGTTCCAGGGCCCCGGCAACACGGGCATGGTGGTCCTCCTGACGACGCTGCTCGCCGCCGTCGCCTACTACCTCTTCGCGGACATACGCCACTTCAGCCGCTACCGCCCGCAGCCGTACGGCGGCTACCCGGCCCCCGGGCCCGCGTACGGCTACCCGCAGCAGCCGGGCCCCGCCCCCGTGCACCCGCAGGCCACCCAGCCGCAGCCCCCGCACCTCCGGCCCACGCAGCCGCACCAGCCGCCGGTCCAGCAGACGCCGCCCCCGCCCACGCGTCCCGCGCCGGCCCGCATCCACCAAGTACAGGCCGAGCTCGACGAGCTCAGTGACTACCTGCGCAAGCAGGAAGGCGGCAACTGACCGTGTCCCTGGGTACGGGCGGCCGCGTGGTCGCCGGGCGCTACGAACTCTCCACGCTCATCGGCCAGGGCGGCATGGGCCAGGTCTGGACGGCGTACGACCAGCGCCTGGACCGCCGCGTCGCGGTCAAGCTCCTGCGCCCCGACCGGGTCGCGGGCGCCGAGGCCGAGGAACTGCGCCGCCGCTTCGTGCGCGAGTGCCGCGTCACCGCCCAGGTCGACCACCCGGGCCTGGTCACCGTCCACGACGCGGGCACGGAGGGCGAGGACCTCTACCTCGTCATGCAGTACGTGGACGGGGCCGACCTCGGCGACCACCTCGCCGAGCACGACCCCTACCCGTGGCAGTGGGCCGTCGCGATCGCCGCCCAGCTGTGCGCGGTGCTCTCCGCCGTGCACGCCGTGCCGATCGTGCACCGCGACCTCAAGCCGCGGAACGTGATGGTCAAGCAGGACGGCACGGTCTCCATCCTCGACCTGGGCATCGCCTCGGTCATGGACACCGACACCACCCGCCTCACCCACACCGGCTCACCCATCGGCAGCCCCGCCTACATGGCCCCCGAGCAGGCGATGGGCGGCGCGGTCGGCCCGTACACCGACCTGTACGCCCTCGGGGTCCTGCTGCACGAACTGCTCAGCGGAGACGTGCCGTTCAGCGGGTCGACCGCGCTCGGCGTCCTGCACCGCCACCTCTACGAACCGCCGCTCCCGGTCCGCCGGCTGCGCGCCGAGGTCCCCGAAGCCCTCGAAGCCCTGGTGCTCCGCCTCCTCGCCAAGGACCCCCAGCACCGGCACGGCAGCGCCCAGGAGGTCTACGAGGAGCTGGCCCCGCTGCTCCCCGCGCGCGGCATACCGGCCGGCGGCCCGCTGGACCCCACCCGCCCCTTCCTGCGCCCGCACGCCCCGTGGCCCGACCGCGCGGCCACCCCGCCGCCGGCCCCCGCCATCCAGCCGGACCGCCCCGACAAGCACCAGGTCCCCGGCGGCCCCGGCAGCCAGACGGACGTCGTCCGCGCGGTCGACGAGGTCAAGCGGCTCCTCGGCGAGGGCCGCATCACCCAGGCCGTCGACATCCTCGGCTCGATCCTGCCCGCGGCCGCCGCCAAGCACGGCGAGCACTCCCCGGTGGTCCGCTCCCTGCGCAAGCAGTACGCCGCCACGCTCATGGACGACGGCCAGTACCGCCGCGCCCTGCCCGAGCTGCGCCGCCTCGCCGACGAGCGCGCCGCCGAGTCCGGCCAGGCCGACCCGCACTCCCTCCAGTTCCGCTACGAGGCCGCGCAGTGCCTGGAGCAGCTGGGCGAACCGGCGGCGGCCCTCGCGGAGTACCGCGCGCTGCTCCCCTACTACGAGAACCGCTACGCCTCCGACGACCGCGAACGCCCCCTGGACATCCGCCGCCGCATCGGCCACCTGCTCCTCGCCCTCGGCGACCGCGCGGCGGCCCACGACATGCTGGCGCGGCTGCTCATGGACGCCGAGCGGATGCACGGCGTGGGGCATCCCTTCCCGGCGGAGATCCGGCGTACGTTGCAGTGGCTGGGACAGGTGCGCGGGTAGTGACCGCTCGGCGGGAGGGTGCCCCAACTCTTCGAGAATCGTTGGTCGAATAGGTGGCCGAGAGACCGGCCACTCCCTAACATCGATCATCGCAAGACTTTGTGCACCGCCGCACAATCTCCTCGGGAGGCTCACTTGCACCGCCGCCGTCGCACCGCGCTCGTTCTCGCCGCCGCAGCCGTTGCTGCGGCTCCCCTCCTGACCGCCTGCGGCAGCGAGGCGCATCCGGGCGCCGCGGCCGTCGTCGGCGACGACCGGATCACGGTCTCGCAGCTGGAGGGCCGGGTGAACGAGGTGCGCGCCGCGCAGCGCGCCGCGATCCCCGACGAGCAGCAGTACGAGCAGGCCATCTCCAAGTCCGGCGGCCTCACCCGCAGCACGCTGCACACGATGGTCCTGGACAAGGTGCTGCATCGGGCGGCGGTGGACGCCGGCGTCGGTGTGTCACGCCGTGACGTCCAGACGATGAGAGCGGGCCTCGAAGAGCAGGCGGGCGGCAAGAAGGCGCTCGAACAGGGCTGGCTCCAGCAGTACAGCGTGGCTCCGTCCCGCCTGGAGGAGAGCCTGCGTACGGAGATCGAGGCCCAGAAGCTGGCGAAGGCGCTCGGCGCGGACATGAACGCCCCGGAGGGCCAGGCGACCTTCTGGAAGGCGCTGTCCAAGGCCTCCAAGAAGCTGGACGTGGACCTGAACCCGCGGTACGGCACGTGGGACGTGGAGAAGAGTAAGCGCGCGGACACCAAGACGCCGTGGGTGCGTGAGGTGTCCAAGGACGGCGACGCGGCGCCCAAGCAGGCCTGAGGACGGCCCCGGGCAGGCTTGAGGGCACCCCCGGGCAGTCCTGAAGACGCCCCCGAGGGGGCGTCGGCGGCGTGGGTTACGTTCGACGGGTGAACGAAACCACGCCTCCGGCCGACGCCCCCGGCCGCGTCATCCTCCTCACCACCAGCCACCGGGTGGCCCCCGGCCTCCTCTCCTGGCCCGCGTGGCAGGCCCTGCACGCGGCGGACCGGGTGCTGTGCGCCGACGCGGACCACCCCCAGCTGCCCTACCTGCGCGAGGCGGGCGTGGCGGTGGAGCAGGTGGCACCCGCCGCCCAGGATCTGGTGGACGCCTGCGCCGGCGGCCGTACGGTCCTGGTCGTCGCCACGGCCGAGGGCGACCAGGCCCTGACGGACGGCCTGGCCAGGCTCGCGGGTTCGGGGCGCGTGGCGATGCCGGACCTGGAGCTGCTCCCGGCCTCGTACGACCTGCCCGGCGCGCGGCTCCTCGACCTCGTCCAGGTCATGGACCAGATCCGCGCCGAGTGCCCGTGGTCCTCCCAGCAGACGCACAAGGGCCTGGCGAAGTACGCGATCGAGGAGGCGTACGAGCTGGTCGAGGCGATCGAGGAGGGCGACCGGGAGGAACTGCGCGAGGAGCTGGGCGACGTCCTGCTCCAGGTGGTCTTCCACGCGCGCATCGCCGAGGAGGACGAGGAGTCCCCCTTCTCCGTGGACGACGTGGCGGGCACGATCGTCGAGAAGCTGATCCACCGTCACCCGCACGTCTTCGGCGACGACTCGGCGGACACGCCCGAGGACGTGAAGGCGCACTGGCTGCGCACGAAGGCCGAGGAGAAGCAGCGCTCGTCGGTGACGGAAGGCATCCCCCTGGGACAGCCGGGCCTGGCCCTCGCGGCGAAACTGGCCTCCCGGGTACGGACGGCGGGCCTCGACGTCCCCCTCCCCACCGGACACGGCATCGGCTACGAACTCCTGGCCCTCGCACTGCGGGCCGAGGCGGAGGGCACGGACCCGGAGGCGGCACTGCGGGCGGCGGCCCGCGCGTACCGGGACGCGGTGCTGGCGGCGGAGAGCGCGTAGGGGTGTAGGGGTCCGCACCGGGTCCGGCGGGGGAGGGGAGGCCCGTCCGGGGTCGGGGCCCCGGCCCGTCCGGCGTCCGTGGCGTGCGGGGCCCGTCCGGCGTACGCGGCCGTCCGGCCAGTCCGGCGTCCGTGGCGTGCGCGGCCCGTCCGTCGTACGCGGCTGTCCGGCCCGTCCGTCGTACGCGGCTGTCCGGCCCGTCCGTCGTCCGTGGCGTGCGCGGCCCGTCCGTCGTACGCGGCCGTCCGGTCCGTGCGCCATGTGCCGCACGTCGTGTCCGGCCCGCCCGTCCGCCCGACCGGCCCGCCCGCCCGCCCGCCCGACCGGCCCGCCGGGCCCGCCCGGCCCGTCCGCCCCGCCCCCCACCCGCGGGCGAACGCGGCGGAGTCCGTGGCGATGGCGCCGGATAACGTCGTCCCCATGCCAGACCAGCCGCCGCCCGCCCCCGCAGGGGACGTCCCTGCGACCTGTCCCGCGGGGGCGCACGCCCCCGTGCCCGAGGTCCGGGGTCCCGTGCCCGAGCTCTTTTCGTGGGAGTTCGCCACCGACCCCTACCCCGCCTACGCCTGGCTCCGCGAGCACGCGCCCGTGCGCAGGACCCGGCTGCCCAGCGGCGTGGAGGCCTGGCTGGTCACGCGGTACGCCGACGCCAAGCAGGCGCTCGCCGACCAGCGGCTCAGCAAGAACCCGGCCCACCACGTCGAGCCCGCGCACGCGAAGAGCAAGACCGGCATCCCGGGCGAGCGCAGCGCCAACCTCATGACGCACCTGCTCAACATCGACCCGCCGGACCACACCCGGCTGAGGCGCCTGGTCTCCAAGGCCTTCACGCCGCGCCGCGTCGCCGAGTTCGCGCCCCGGGTCCAGGAGCTGACCGACCACCTCATCGACCGGTTCGCGGAGAAGGGGGAAGCCGACCTCATCCACGACTTCGCCTTCCCGCTCCCCATCTACGCGATCTGCGACCTCCTCGGCGTGCCCCGCGAGGACCAGGACGACTTCCGCGACTGGGCGGGCATGATGATCCGCCACGGCGGCGGGCCCCGGGGCGGGGTCGCCCGGTCCGTGAAGAAGATGCGCGGCTACCTCGCCGAGCTGATCCACCGCAAGCGCCTCGAACCCGGCGACGACCTCATCTCCGGACTCATCCGCGCCTCGGACCACGGCGAGCACCTCACCGAGAACGAGGCCGCAGCGATGGCCTTCATCCTCCTGTTCGCCGGCTTCGAGACCACCGTCAACCTCATCGGGAACGGGACGTACGCCCTCCTCACCCACCCGGAGCAGCGCGCGCGGCTCCAGGAATCCCTCGCGGACGGCGACACCGCGCTCCTGGAGACCGGCCTCGAGGAACTCCTCCGCTTCGACGGGCCCGTCGAACTGGCCACCTGGCGCTTCGCCACCGAGCCGCTGACGATCGGAGTGGAGGAGATCGCGGCCGGCGACCCCGTCCTGGTCGTCCTCGCCGCCGCCGATCGGGATCCCGCACGATTCGATCTGCCGGACACGCTCGACCTCTCCCGCCGCGACAACCAACACCTCGGCTACGGCCATGGCATTCATTACTGTCTCGGCGCACCCCTGGCCCGCCTCGAAGGCCAGGCCGCCCTCGCGACCCTGCTGCGCCGCCTCCCTGACCTGCGACTCGCGGCGGAACCTGGTGATTTGAGGTGGCGTGGCGGACTCATCATGCGCGGACTCCGCACGCTGCCCGTGGAGTTCACACCCGCACAGCGGAGCAAATATCAGACGCCGGAACCGCCGTCCAGCTGACAAGCCGTCAAGACTGTGACTTTCACGTGATCTCCGCTGCATCGACTTGTGACAAGCGTTCGACTCCCGCTACGTTCACGACGACTCGGCATCCCGTGTCGCAGTCGTCGCTCCAGTCACGCGAAAGGCAACCGCATGCTCTCCGGCCATGGTCGTCACCGACGCCCCCGCCAGGCCCCGGCCCTGATCGTCGCGGCAGGAGTGGCGGGATCGGCCATCGCCATCCCGCTGCTCGGCGCCACCAGTGCGAGCGCGGCGGACACCGCCACGTGGGACAAGCTCGCGGAGTGCGAGAGCGGCGGATCCTGGAGCGCGGACGCGGGCAACGGGTATTACGGCGGGTTCCAGTTCACGCAGGAGGTCTGGGAGGAGTACGGCGGCCTCGACTTCGCGCCGAGCGCCGACCAGGCCAGCCGCTCCCAGCAGATCTCCGTCGCCGAGAAGGTCCTCGACGACCAGGGCCCCAAGGCGTGGCCGAGCTGCGCACCCATCGCCGGTCTCACCCAGGACGGTGCCGCGGCCGACGTCGACCCGGGCGCCCCGATCACGATCCCCTCTGACGAACCGTCGGACTCGGCGGAGTCCGCCACGCCGGACGAGTCGGACAAGTCGTCCGATAAGGGTAAGTCGGGCGAGTCGAGCACCTCGACGGGCAAGTCGGCCGACCCCTCGGACGAGGCCGAGCCCTCCGGGAAGCCCGACGCGGACGACGCCTCGCGAGACAAGAATCACGACGAGTCAGACAAGTCGGATGGTTCGGCCAAGTCCGGCGAGACCGGCGAGACCGGCAAGTCCGAAGCGGACGAGGCCACTTCTCCCGACTCCACTCCTTCCACCCCCTCCGCCGACGAGAAGGGCGGCCGCCACCGCGGCGGCAGCGCCGCCGACGAACCGTCCGGCGACACCGCCCGCGAGGGCTCGGGCCGGCATGCCTCCCGCGGCGAGGAGCGTCAGCGGGACGGCTCGGACGGGACGTACACGGTGCGCTCCGGCGACAACCTCTCGGCCATCGCGGACGACCTCGACGTGAAGGGCGGGTGGACCGAGCTGTACGCCGGGAACGAGAAGTCGGTCGGCTCCGACCCCGATCTCATCCTTCCCGGTCAGAGCCTCGATTTGGGCGAAAAGTAGGGGTAGTTGGCGAGTCGCTTTGCGCTTGATGTCCCAATTGGCGCAAGTGAGAGATGGGTCTCAGAAGCCCTGATCGTCTTTGAAATTCCGCCGATCGCATGTCTACGGTCGTGACCGCTCGCCACAGCGGGCCCCGCCGGTCGGTACGCCGAGTCCTGCCAACGGCCGGTCGGGAACAGTCGTCGCGTAAGCGCCGTAGGCAGGAGCGGGGGACCCAAGGTTTCCGCCGGGCCCGGCCGTTGAGTCTCGTGAGAGCGAGGCGGACGGACGGGAACGGCTAGGGGTTAAGCCGCGCTTCGAGGAAGCGCGGCCGGGCAACTTCATCGGCCCGAACCCGACAGCTCACCTCGCAGGCGTCGGTGAGGGGATCACTCATGCTGTTTTCCAGCAAGGGCAAGCACCGCCGCCCGTCCAAGGCCACTCGTGTCGCCACGCTCGCCGGTGTCACCGGTGTCGCGGTCGCGGCCCCGCTGATGGCGGCCGGCTCGGCCTCCGCCGCGACGAACTCCGAGTGGGACGCCGTCGCCCAGTGCGAGTCCGGCGGCAACTGGTCGATCAACACGGGCAACGGCTACACCGGCGGTCTTCAGTTCTCGTCGTCCACGTGGGCGGCGTACGGCGGCACGAAGTACGCGCCCAGCGCGGACAAGGCCTCCAAGGCCCAGCAGATAGAGATCGGCGAGAAGGTCCTCGCGGGTCAGGGCAAGGGTGCCTGGCCGAGCTGCGGCGTCGGCCTCTCGGGCGCCTCCAACGAGGGTGGCGGTGCGCAGCAGAGCGCCCCGCAGCAGCAGCAGCCCCAGGAGCAGCCCAAGAGCCAGCCCAGCGCCCAGACCGAGCAGCCGCAGCAGGCCGCTCCCAAGGCCGAGGCTCCGAAGACCGAGTCCAAGAAGACCGTCGAGACCCCGACCGGCAAGACGGTCAAGAAGGGCGACGGCGAGTACAAGGTCAAGAAGGGTGACACCCTCTCCAAGATCGCCGAGGCGAAGAACGTCAAGGGCGGCTGGCACAAGGTGTACAAGCTGAACGGCGACATCATCGACAACGCCGACGTGATCTACCCGGGCCAGCAGCTCCACCTGAGCTAAGGGCCGGCGACGGCGGCGCTTCGGCGGAGGCGCCGCCCGTTCCACCCCCGTCCCCCACGGGTCCACCCCGCCCCGGTGCGCGTATCCCCCGTACGCACCGGGGCGGGGTCATGTGTGCCCTCCACGCTTTGTTCCGTTCGGAAACATTTTGCTCTCGGTTTGTCCACAGGGCGGTCGCTCGGCTGGCTCTTGCCCGGGAGCCGGTTAGGCTCGTGTCCGCGAGGCCAACGCCTCGCGTACTCGCGTCACATCCCAGAAGGAGATGCTCGTGCCGTCCATCGACGTCGTCGTAGCCCGGGAAATCCTGGACTCCCGAGGCAACCCCACGGTCGAGGTCGAGGTCGGCCTCGACGACGGCAGCACGGGTCGTGCCGCCGTTCCGTCCGGTGCGTCCACCGGTGCTTTCGAGGCCATCGAACTCCGTGACGGTGACCCCAACCGTTACATGGGCAAGGGCGTGGAGAAGGCCGTCCTCGCCGTCATCGAGCAGATCGGCCCGGAGCTCGTCGGATACGACGCGACCGAGCAGCGCCTGATCGACCAGGCGATGTTCGACCTCGACGCCACCGACAACAAGGGCTCGCTCGGCGCCAACGCCATCCTCGGCGTCTCGCTCGCCGTCGCGCACGCCGCGTCGGAGGCCTCCGACCTCCCGCTCTTCCGCTACCTCGGCGGCCCGAACGCGCACCTGCTGCCCGTTCCGATGATGAACATCCTGAACGGCGGGTCGCACGCCGACTCGAACGTCGACATCCAGGAGTTCATGATCGCGCCGATCGGCGCCGAGTCGTTCTCCGAGGCCCTGCGCTGGGGCACCGAGGTCTACCACACGCTGAAGAAGGTCCTGAAGGACAAGGGCCTCTCCACCGGCCTGGGCGACGAGGGCGGCTTCGCCCCGAACCTGGACTCCAACCGCGCCGCGCTCGACCTCATTCTTGAGGCCATCAAGCAGGCCGGTTACGTCCCCGGCGAGCAGATCGCGCTCGCGCTCGACGTCGCCGCGTCCGAGTTCTACAAGGACGGCACGTACGAGTTCGAGGGCAAGTCCCGCTCGGCCGCCGAGATGACCGAGTACTACGAGGAGCTCGTCGCCTCGTACCCGCTCGTGTCCATCGAGGACCCGCTGTTCGAGGACGACTGGGCCGGCTGGAACGTCATCACCGAGAAGCTCGGCGACAAGGTCCAGCTCGTGGGCGACGACCTGTTCGTCACCAACCCCGAGCGCCTGGCCCGCGGCATCGAGGAGAAGTCCGCGAACGCCCTCCTGGTGAAGGTCAACCAGATCGGCTCGCTGACCGAGACCCTGGACGCCGTCGAGATGGCCCAGCGCAGCGGCTTCAAGTGCATGATGTCGCACCGCTCCGGCGAGACCGAGGACGTCACCATCGCCGACCTCGCCGTCGCCACCAACTGCGGCCAGATCAAGACCGGCGCCCCGGCCCGCTCCGAGCGCGTCGCCAAGTACAACCAGCTGCTCCGCATCGAGGAGATCCTGGACGACGCCGCGGTCTACGCCGGCCGTTCGGCGTTCCCCCGCTTCAAGGGCTGACGGCTCCGGGCTCACCGGACCCGGCTCCGCCGAGCAGTTACGTACGTCCCCGCACTCGGTCCCGTACCGTGTGCGGGGACGTACGTACGTATCGGGGAGGCGGCACACATGGCCGTGAAGGACCGCGACCGGTTCTCCACCGCGACCAGGCTGCGGCTGCTCGGCGAGCAGACCGCGGAGCGTGTCTACCGCTCCCAGACCAAGCGCCAGGCGCGCCGCTCCCGGCTCACGGGCCGCGCCGCGCTCCTCGCGCTGGTGCTCTGCTCGCTGGTCGTCGCGCTCGCCTACCCGATAAGGCAGTACGTCTCCCAGCGCGCGGAGATCGCCGACCAGCGCAAGGAGCAGGCCGAGCGCCGCGAGAACGTCGAGAAGCTGCGCGACGAGAAGGCCCGCTGGCGGGACGACGCGTACGCGGAGCAGCGCATCCGGGACCGGCTGCACTACGTGATGCCGGGCGAGACCGGCTACACGGTGATCGACCCCGCGGCGGCGAAGAAGCAGCGCGCCGACCAGAAGGCCGCCGCCAGGCCCTGGTACTCGAACGTCTGGGACGGCGTGGACAAGGCCGACCGCGCGGACGAGAACTGAGCTCGGACGGCCGAGCTCGAACGCTCGGGTCCGGGCGCCCGGACCCGACAGAACCTCTACGGAAACGATCGAAAGACAGGCATGGAAACGCCCCCGCCGACCACCCCGCGCACCGAGCCCACCGACGCCGACGTCGAGGCCTTCAAGCAGCAGCTCGGCCGTCCGCCGCGCGGCCTGCGGGCCATCGCCCACCGCTGCCCGTGCGGGCAGCCGGACGTCGTCGAGACGGCGCCGCGCCTGCCGGACGGGACGCCGTTCCCGACGACGTACTACCTGACGTGCCCGCGGGCCGCCTCCGCGATCGGCACCCTTGAGGCCAACGGCGTCATGAAGGAGATGTCGGAGCGGCTGAAGACGGACCCCGAGCTGGCCGCCGCGTACCGCGCGGCGCACGAGGACTACATCGCGCGCCGCGACGCCATCGAGGTCCTTGAAGGCTTCCCGAGCGCGGGCGGCATGCCGGACCGCGTGAAGTGCCTGCACGTCCTGGTCGGCCACTCGCTGGCCGCGGGACCCGGGGTGAACCCCCTGGGCGACGAGGCGCTCGCGATGCTGCCGCAGTGGTGGGCCAAGGGGCCCTGCGTCACGCCGTGCGCCGGCGTCGACGCCGGCGCCGGTCAGGAGGGCGCCGAGTGACCCGCGTGGCCGCCGTCGACTGCGGCACCAACTCCATCCGCCTCCTGGTGGCGGACGCGGACCCGCGGACGGGCGAGCTGGTCGACCTGGACCGCAGGATGACCGTCGTCCGCCTCGGCCAGGGCGTGGACAAGACCGGCCGCCTGGCCCCCGAGGCCCTGGAGCGGACCTTCGCGGCCTGCCGCGAGTACGCCGGGGTCATCAAGAAGCACGGCGCCGAGCGCCTGCGCTTCGTGGCGACCTCCGCGTCCCGCGACGCCGAGAACCGCGACGACTTCGTACGCGGCGTCCTGGACATCCTCGGCGTCGAGCCCGAGGTCATCAGCGGTGACCAGGAGGCCGAGTTCTCCTTCACCGGGGCGACCAGGGAGCTGGCGGGCAGCGACCACCTCGCCAAGCCGTACCTCGTCGTCGACATCGGCGGCGGCTCCACGGAGTTCGTCGTCGGCGACGACCGGGTCCGCGCCGCCCGCTCGGTGGACGTGGGCTGTGTGCGCCTCACCGAGCGGCACATCCGCACCGATCCGCCCGCGCCCGCCGAACTCGACGCCGTGCGCGCCGACATCGCGGCCGCCCTCGACCTGGCCGAACGGACCGTGCCGATCCGCGAGGCCCGCACCCTGGTCGGCCTCGCCGGCTCGGTGACGACGGTGGCGGCGATCGCGCTCGGCCTGGACGCCTACGACTCCGCGGCCATCCACCACTCCCGTGTCTCGCGCGAGCAAGTGCGCGAGATCGTGGCCCGGCTGACCGCGGCCACGCACGACGAGCGGGCCGCGATCCCGGTGATGCATCCGGGCCGCGTGGACGTCATCGTGTCCGGCGCGCTCGTCCTCCTGTCGATCATGGAAAGGACCGGTGCCGGGGAGGTCGTCGTCAGCGAACACGACATCCTCGACGGCATCGCCTGGTCGATCGCCTGAGCGCGTCATGTAGCGTCTGAGCGGCTGCGGAGCCGTTGTCGGAGGCTCGAAGGGCCCGGCGGCGACACGCCGTCGGGAAACTTCGTGAAGTTCTTCACAAGGAAATCGGCTCGGTTGGACGATGTTCCGGGGTTCCGAGCCCCTAAAAGTGACCCCAGAGGGCCCCGCGACCCATGACAGTGAAGGTTCGGGAGTGTTTCCGCGGGGTGAACCGGCCGCGTGGTCCAGTCCGGCCGTGGGGCCAGAGTGGCAGCTCACAAGGGGTGCACAACGTCCCGGGTCATCGCCTGGTTCCCCTGAGCCGTCATGACCTGCGTCACGTGGGCGGCGAAGTGTAGCAGAGGGTCCACGCATGCTTGTGAAGGGGCGCACGAGCGACCCCTGCCGGGCAGGTGGATACTCGATGGCATGAGCACCACGGAGCGTCCCAGGATCCTCGTAGTAGGCGGTGGGTACGTAGGCCTGTACGCAGCTCGGCGCATTCTCAAGAAGATGCGCTACGGAGAGGCGACCGTCACGGTCGTCGACCCCCGGTCGTACATGACCTACCAGCCCTTCCTCCCCGAAGCCGCCGCCGGCAGCATTTCGCCTCGGCACGTCGTCGTCCCGCTGCGACGCGTGCTGCCCAAGGCGGAAGTTCTGACCGGCCGGGTCACCACCATCGATCAGGACCGCAAGGTCGCCACGATCGCCCCCCTCGTGGGCGAGGCGTACGAGCTGCCTTTCGACTACCTGGTCATCGCGATGGGCGCGGTCTCCCGCACCTTCCCGATCCCCGGCCTCGCCGAGCAGGGCATCGGCATGAAGGGCATCGAGGAGGCCATCGGCCTGCGCAACCACGTTCTCGAGCAGCTGGACAAGGCTGACTCCACGACGGACGAGGACGTCCGCCGCAAGGCGCTGACCTTCGTCTTCGTCGGCGGTGGCTTCGCGGGTGCGGAGACCATCGGTGAGGTCGAGGACATGGCCCGCGACGCGGCCAAGTACTACAACAACGTGAAGCGCGAGGACATGCGCTTCGTGCTCGTCGACGTCGCGGACAAGATCCTCCCCGAGGTCGGCCCGAAGCTCGGCCAGTACGGCAAGGAGCACCTCGAGGGCCGCGGTGTCGAGGTCTACCTCAAGACCGGCATGGACTCCTGCGTGGACGGCCACGTGGTGCTCAACAACGGCCTCGAGGTCGACTCCAGCACCATCGTGTGGACCGCGGGCGTCAAGCCCAACCCGGCGCTCGCCCGCTTCGGTCTGCCGCTCGGCCCCCGTGGCCACGTCGACACCCAGACGACCCTCCAGGTCCAGGGCACCGACTACATCTGGGCCGCGGGCGACAACGCCCAGGTGCCGGACCTGGTCGGCCGCAAGGCCGGCAACGAGAACGCCTGGTGCCCGCCGAACGCCCAGCACGCGCTGCGTCAGGCCAAGGTCCTCGGCGACAACGTGATCTCCGGCATGCGGGGCTTCCCGCAGAAGGAGTACAGCCACGCCAATAAGGGTGCGGTCGCCGGTCTCGGCCTGCACAAGGGCGTCGCGATGATCGTCATGGGCAAGATGAAGATCAAGCTCAAGGGCCGTCTCGCCTGGTACATGCACCGCGCGTACCACGGCATGGCGATGCCGACGTTCAACCGCAAGATCCGCGTCTTCGCCGACTGGACCCTCGCGGTCTTCCTCAAGCGCGAGGTCGTCTCGCTGGGCGCCATGGAGACTCCCCGCGAGGAGTTCTACGAGGCCGCCAAGCCCGCGCCGAAGCCCGCCGCGGCCAAGGCCGAGCCGGTCGTCGCCGCGTCGGAGGAGAAGGCCAAGGCCTCCTGACCTCCGGTCACCGCACAGCCCCGAAGGGGCCGCCCGCCATCCGTGGTGCGGGCGGCCCCTTCGGGTTTTTCCGTCTCCGTATACATGGTGGCTACAAGTATTTTGCCGATCCGTGACGCCACAACGGGACTGCGCAAGCGCCCGGTTGGTGTTTACGTGGTGATGAACCTATCCGGGATATCCCGAATCACGGAGGTGTGCACCATGCCGGACGCCGCACTGCGGCTGAAGAGCCTTGCCGAACAATTGCTGGGGGCCCCGCTCCCCGTACGTCTGCGTGCCTGGGATGGTTCCGAAGCAGGCCCCCCGGGTGGCCCCACCCTCGTCGTCCGCAATCGCCGCGCCCTGCGCCGTCTGATGTGGAAGCCGGGCGAGCTGGGCCTTGCCCGCGCCTGGGTGGCCGGTGACCTGGACGTCGAGGGCGATCTGTACGCCGCCCTCGAACGGCTCGCCGGGTTCATCTGGGAGCGCGACGAGGAAGCGAAGAGCCTCAGGGAGTCGCTGCGCGACCCGCGCTTCCGCGCCGCCGCCCGCACCCTGGTCGGCCTCGCCGCGCCCTTCCTGCCGCCCGCCCCGCCGCCGGAGGAGATGCGTGGCCGCGGGCGCCTGCACCTGCACACCAAGGGCAGCGACCGCCAGGCGATCAGCCACCACTACGACGTGGGCAACGACTTCTACGAGCTGGTGCTCGGCCCCTCGATGGTCTACTCGTGCGCCTACTGGGAGGCCGGTGAAGGGGCGGGCGCCACCCTGGAGAACGCCCAGCGCGACAAGCTGGAGCTCATCTCCCGCAAGCTTGCCCTCAAGCCCGGCATGCGCCTGCTAGACGTCGGCTGCGGCTGGGGCTCCATGGCGATCCACGCGGCGCGCGAGCACGGCGTCACCGTCGTCGGCGTCACGCTCTCCCAGGAGCAGGCCGCGTACGCGAGGAAGCGGATCGCCGAGGAGGGCCTGACCGACAAAGTCGAGATCCGTGTCCAGGACTACCGCGACGTCCGGGACGGGCCGTACGACGCGATCTCCTCCATCGGTATGGCCGAACACGTCGGCGCCGAGCGGTACTTGGAGTACGCACACGACCTGCACGCACTCCTCAAGCCGGGCGGGCGGCTCCTCAACCACCAGATCGCGCGCCGCCCCCAGGCCGACGAGTCCACGTACACCGTCGACGACTTCATCGACGCCTATGTCTTCCCCGGCGGCGAACTCGCCCCCCTGGGGTCCACGGTCGGGCAGCTGGAGCGCGCCGGGTTCGAGGTCCGCGACGTGGAGGCGATCCGTGAGCACTACGCCCTCACCCTGCGCAGCTGGGTCGCCAACCTGGAGGCCCACTGGGCGCAGGGCCAGCGGCTCACCTCGCCGGGCCGCGCCCGCATCTGGCGCCTGTACATGGCGGCCTCCGCGCTGGCCTTCGAGCGCAACCGCATCGGCGTCAACCAGGTCCTCGCGGTGAAGACCCCGGAAGCCGGCGCTTCCGGGATGCCGCTGCGGGCCCGCGCCTGGCAGTAGGACGCGCACGGGCGGGGCCCCGGACGAGAGTCGTCCGGGGCCCCGCTCCTGTCGTGTGCCGCGCCGCGGCTACTCGCTCTTGATCGCCATCAGCGGGTTCAGCTTGGCCGCGCTGCGGGCCGGCCACATCGCCGCCAGGACACCGACCAGACCGGCGATGCAGAGGAACACCGCGATCCGGCCCAGCGGGATCTCCATGGTGTACGTCTTCACCGAGTCGGTGATGCTGTTGCCCGCGGCCCAGCCCATGAAGAGGCCGAGACCGATGCCGAGCACCGCGCCGAACAGCGAGATGATGACCGCCTCGAGGCGCACCATCTGCTTGACCTTCGCGCGGTCCAGGCCGATGGCCCGCATCATGCCGATCTCGTGCTTCCGCTCGAAGACCGACATGGCCAGGGTGTTGATGACGCCGAGCACCGCGATGAGGATGGCCATCGCGAGCAGGCCGTAGAGCATGTTCAGGAGCAGGTTGATCGCTCCGGCGATCTCGTTGCTGATCGCGTCCTTGTCCTGGATCTTGATGGCGGGGTTGTCGCCGAGGGCCTTGACGATGGTGTCCTCGGCCTTGTCGGACGTGCCGCCCTTCATCTTCACCAGGACCTGCTCGTCGGTGATCTTCGACAGGTGCGGGTCGACCACGGCGAGCGGCGTGAAGAGACCGTTGATCATCTCGTTCTGCTGGTAGACGCCGGCGACCTTCAGCTTCGCCGTCTTGTCGTCGTCGAACTTCACCGGGACGGTGTCGCCCGCCTTCAGGCCCTTCTTGTCCGCGGTCTCCTTGTCGAGCAGCGTGGCGGCGCCGGTCAGGTCCGCGAGGGAGCCGCTGGTGAAGTCCAGGCTCGTCAGCTTGCCGAAGTCCTTCTCGTCGACACCGGCGATCCGGGAGTACGAGCCGTCCACCTCGCCGTAGGCCATGCGCAGCGGGCTGCTCGCCTCGACCTCGGGGAGCTTGTCCAGCTTCTCGCGGACCTCGGGGGTCAGCGGCTGGTAGTTCGCCATGGAGACGGTGTAGTCGGCCTTCAGGGAGCCCGCGGCCATCTTGTTGATCGCGCTGCTCATGGAGGTCGCCACCACCGTCATCGCCGTGATGAGGGTCAGGCCGATCATCAGGGCCGCGGCGGTGGAGGCCGTGCGGCGCGGGTTGCGCACCGCGTTGAGGCGGGACAGCTTGCCGGTGACGCCGAACGGCTTCAGGAGCGGGGCCGAGGCGGCGATGAACGGACGCGACAGGAGCGGCGTGAGGACGATGACGCCGACCATGATCGTGGCGGCACCACCGGCCATCACGTAGTTGTCGTCCATGAAGAGCATGACCGCGCCGAGGGCGACGATGACCGAGCCGATGGTGTTGCGGACGACCAGGCCGCGCACGGTCGGCGTCGAGTGGACGCTGTTCATCGCGGCCACCGGCGGGATCTTCGCGGCACGGCGGCCGGGCAGCCAGGCGGCCAGCATGGTCACGACGACGCCGATGATCAGGGCGACGACGATCGTGGTCGGGGCGACGACGAGCGGCCCGTCGGGCAGCGAGGCGCCCGCGGAGTTCATCAGGGCCTCCAGGCCCATGGCCACGCCGATGCCGAGCGCGAAGCCGGTCACGGCGGCCACCAGGCCCACCAGGAACGCCTCGATGAGCACGGAGCGTGTCACCTGGCGGCGCGAGGCGCCGACGGCCCGCATGAGCGCGAGCTCCTTGGTGCGCTGGGCGACCAGCATGGTGAAGGTGTTGGCGATGATGAAGATGCCGACGAAGAGCGCGATGCCCGCGAAGATCAGCAGGACCTGGCTCATCGAGCTGGTCTGCTCCTCGATCATCTTCTCCTGGTCGTCGGAGAGCTGGGCGCCGGTGAGGGCGTCCGTGTCCTTCGGCTTGATCTTCTCGACCGAGGCCTTCAGCGCCGACTCGGAGGTGCCCGCGGCGGCCTTCACGTCGATCTCGTCGTACTCGCTCTTGCCGAGCACCTCGCGCGCGGTGTCGTTGTCGAACACCACCAGGCTGCCGCCCGCGAGGACGCTGCCGTCCTCGGTGTCGAAGATGCCGCTGATCTTCGCCTTGCGCACCGGTCCGTCGGTGGAGTAGCGGACCGTGTCGCCGACCTTGTAGCCGGTGCGCCCGGCGGTCCTGGAGTCGAGCGCGACGTCACCGGCGGACGTGGGCGCGGAGCCCCGCGTGAAGTCGTAGCGGGGGTCCTTGCCGCCCTTGCCGGGGTAGTAGTTGGCGCCGGTGGTGCCCCACTCGCCGCCGACCAGCTTGCCGTCCTTGTCGGCGACCGCGGTGAACCCGGAGACGACTCCGATGGCCGAGTCGGCGCCCGGCAGGCTCCGCGTCTTCTTCAGGAAGGCGTCGGTCAGCCGCGGCGGCTTCTTGGCCTCGCGGTCGTCGCTCGACCCGTAGAGGGAGGAGCCGCCGCCTTCGGACTGCACGGCGACCGAGACGTGGTCGAAGCTCTTCGCCGACTTGTTCTTGTAGGCGTTGCCGAAGGTGTCGGTGAAGACGAGGGTGCCGGAGACGAAGGCGACGCCGAGCATGACGGCGAGCACGGTCATCAGCAGCCTGGCCTTGTGCGCGAGCACGTTGCGCAGGGCGGTACGGAACATGGGTGTGATTCCTGGTGGGGGAGAAGGCGGGCGAGGAGCGAAGGCGCGTGGTCGGCTAGCTCGTCCGGCCCTTCGCGTCGAAGTCCTTCATCCGGTCGAGGACGCCGTCGGCGGTCGGCGCGAGCATCTCGTCGACGATCCGCCCGTCGGCGAGGAAGATCACGCGGTCCGCGTACGCCGCTGCCACCGGGTCGTGGGTGACCATGACGACGGTCTGGCCCAGCTCGCGGACGGAGTTGCGCAGGAAGCCGAGGACCTCGGCGCCCGAGCGCGAGTCCAGGTTTCCGGTCGGCTCGTCGCCGAAGATGATGTCGGGCTGCGAGGCCAGCGCGCGGGCCACGGCGACGCGCTGCTGCTGGCCGCCGGAGAGCTCGGTGGGCCGGTGGCTGAGCCGCCCGGCCAGGCCGACCATGGAGATGACCTGCTCCAGCCACTGCTTGTCGGGCTTGCGGCCCGCGATGTCCATCGGCAGCGTGATGTTCTCCAGGGCCGTCAGCGTCGGCAGGAGGTTGAAGGCCTGGAAGATGAAGCCGATCTTGTCCCGGCGGAGCTTGGTGAGCTGCTTGTCCTTGAGGGTGGACAGCTCGGTCTCGCCGATCCGCACGGAGCCGCCGCTGAAGCTGTCGAGACCCGCGACGCAGTGCATCAGGGTCGACTTGCCGGAGCCCGAGGGGCCCATGATCGCGGTGAACTCGCCCTGCCGGAAGTCGACGGAGACATGGTCCAGGGCGACCACCTGGGTCTCGCCCTGTCCGTACACCTTGGAGAGGTCCGTGGCGCGTGCTGCCACCGCGGTGGTGCGGGCGGCGAAGGGGGTGGTGGTCACGGGAAGGTGCTCCTGTCGGGACGACGAGTGGGGACGTACTCCATCGTCTGCGCAGGATCGTGCGATGTAGTCAGCCGCTGTTCCGGTTCCCGGGGCCCTCTCCGGTCGGACTCCGGGCGTTCATGTCATACCTGGGGATGACACCCGCCCCTGAGCCGGGTAGCACCCGCCGGTGACCCGTGAACGCGGCGGAGGCGGCCAATTTCCGTCATTCCGTCACGGAGGCCGCACAGTGGTGGAAGGGCCTGCGGCATGTACCTATGGGCCATACCGGTGGCTGATGCACCCTCAGACGTCAATAAAATAAGACAACATCGGGCTGTTGTTCCGCTGTTCGGGGGACGCTCCCCGATAGGGTCGAATCACTTGATGCGGAGCCCACGGCCTGCCCGGATGGTGGAATGCAGACACGGCGAGCTTAAACCTCGCTGCCCCTAGCGGGCGTGCCGGTTCAAGTCCGGCTCCGGGCACCTCCGCCAAAGCTCGGCGGGTACGTACGCCACGGCATCAGCGCGCCGTTGAAGCGCGCCGCCGTGTGCAGATCCGCCTCGATCGCCGCGGCCGTCTCGCGCAGGGCGGGCAGCAGCTCCCCGACGGTCTGATCCAGCGGGGCGGTCCCCGCGTGCTGGGCCACGTTCAGGGCCGCGACCACCTGCCCCCGCGCGTCCTCGATCGGTACGGCGACCGAGCGCAGCCCTTCCTCGAGCTCCTCGTCCGCGGTGGCGTAGCCGTCGGCTGCGGCCCGGTCCAGGAGGCGGCTCAGGGCCGCCGGATCGGTGAGCGTGCGCCGGGTGAGGGGGCGGGGCGGGGCGGCCGCCAGGAGGCGCGCGCGCTCCTGCTCCGGCAGCCCGGCCAGCAGCACGCGCCCCATGGCCGTGGGGTACGCCGGGAAGCGCGTGCCCGGCGCGATGTGGACGCTCATGACGCGGACCGTCGCCGCCCGCGCCACGTACAGGATGTCCGTGCCGTCCAGGACCGTCACCGACGCCGACTGGTGCACCCGGCCCGTCAGTTGGCGCAGATGCGGTTCGGCGATGTCGGGGAGGCCGAGGCGGGACAGGCGGGCGTACCCCAGCTCCAGGATGCGGGGGAGCGGGCGGTGGAGGCGGCCGTCGTGCGCCGCGTACCCCTCGAGCTCCAGGGTGTGCAGACAGCGGCGCGCGGTGGCCCGGGGCAGGCCGGTGGCGGCGGCGATCGCGGTGAGCGGCAGGCCGTCGCCGTGGGCGGCGCCCAGGGCGCGCAGGACGCTGAGGCCGCGGGCCAGGGACTGGAGGAAGTCTGGGCCGAGTGCAGCCTTGGCGGCGCCGGGCTGCTCGCGCGGCCCGCTCTTCTCCTCGGCATGAGGGCCCGTCATATCCGCGTGATCGGCGTGCTGTTGGGCCGCCGCCAGTGACTCGAGGTGCGCGGCCTCCTCCCGCAGCCGGGGCAGCACCAGGTCCGCCAGGCCCTGGGCCGTGTGCCTGCTGGTGTGGCTGACCGCGGACAGGGCGTACCGCGCGCGGCCCGCCGTGTCGCGCACCGGGACCGCCGTGGCGATCAGGCCCGGTTCGATCAGCTGGTCGTCGAGCGCCCAGCCGCTCGCGCGCGAGCGCTCCACGCGGCCCGCGAGGTCCGGGGGCGGGGACGCGGGGCCCGGCGGCAGCGCGGGAAAGGCGCGCCCCTCGGGATCGGTGGCCACACGCGCCCGCCACGCCGCCCACTGCGCCTCGTCCCACTCGGCGGCGAACAGCGCGCCCGGCGCGCACCGCTCGGCGGGGAGCAGGTCGCCGATGCGGAAGGCCACCGACATCGCCCGGCGCCGGGCGGCCTGCGTGACGAAGCGGACGCCGTTGCCGTCCGGCACCGCGAGGGACACCGACTCGTCCAGCTCGTCCGCGAGCCGGGCGGTGCGCGCGGCGACCTCGCCGCTCAGTCCGCTCGCCGCGAGATAGGCGTTGCCGAGCTCCATCAGGCGGGGCGTGAGGTGGAGTTCCTGGCCGTGCTCGCGCACGTACCCGAGGCGGGTCAGGGTCGCCACGACCCGGTCCACCGTCGAGCGGGCGAGGCCGGTGGCCCGGACCAGGTCGCCCGCCCTGACCTGTTCGCCGGCCGCGAGGGCGCGCAGCACCGCGAGGCCGCGCTCCAGGGGGCGTACGGACTCTTCTGGCATGGCGCCGCTCCTCGCACGGGTGGACGGCGGGCGTCCCGAAAGTGGCGGCCCCGCAACCGTTGACAGCCGCCGGGTCCGGTCGGAGACTCCCGTCAGCACATTATGAACGAAAGTTCACCAGGCGAACAAGTCGTGTGAGGGGTTGGACCGATGCGCACCACCGTCGGAATCATCGGAGCCGGACCGGCGGGCCTGCTCCTGGCCCGGCTGCTGCACAACGCGGGCATCGACTCCGTCGTCCTGGAGAGCCGGGACCGCGACTACGTGGAGCACCGCCAGCGCGCCGGCATCCTGGAGCAGGGCACCGTCGACGTCCTGCGCGAGGCCGGCGCCGCCGCCCGCATGGACCGCGAGGGCATCGGGCACGACGGCATCGAGCTGCGCTTCGACCGCCGCAGGCACCGCGTCGACTTCCCCGCGCTGACCGGCGGCCGGTCCGTGATGGTCTACGCCCAGACCGAGGTCTGCAAGGACCTCATAGCCCTCCAGCTCGCCGCCGGGGGCCCGCTGCTCTTCGAGGCCGAGGCGCTCGCCGTCGAGGGCGCCGAGACCCCGAGCCCGCACGTCCGCTTCCGCCACCAGGGCCGCGAGGACGTCCTGGAGTGCGACTACGTGGTGGGCTGCGACGGCTTCTGGGGCGTGGCCCGCAAGGCGGTGCCCGCCGACGTCTCCCGGGTCTTCGAGCGCACGTACCCCTTCGGCTGGCTCGGCATCCTCGCCGACGTGCCGCCCTCGCACGACGAGCTGGTCTACGCCCGCCACGACCGCGGCTTCGCGCTCCTGTCCATGCGCTCGCCGACCGTCACGCGCGCGTACCTCCAGGTCCCGGCGGGCACCGACGCCGCCGACTGGAGCGACGAGGAGATCTGGGACGAGCTCGACCGGCGCCTGGAGACCGACGACGCCTGGACGCTCAAGCGCGGACCCGTCACCGCCAAGTCCGTCACCCCGATGCGCAGCCACGTGCACGAGCCGATGCGCCACGGACGCGTCTTCCTCGCCGGGGACGCCGCCCACATCGTCCCGCCCACCGGCGCCAAGGGCCTCAACCTCGCCGTCGGCGACGTCGTCACCCTGGCCCGCGCGCTCGTCGAGCTCCGCGACACCGGCTCCGACGCCCGCCTGGAGGCCTACTCCGCGACCTGCCTGCGCCGCGTCTGGCAGGCCGAGCGCTTCTCGTACGACATGACCACGATGCTGCACCGCGCTCCCGACGCCACCGGCTTCGACGACCGCGTCCAGCTCGCCCGCCTCGACCGGATCGCCACCGCCCGCTCGGCGGAGACCGACCTCGCCGAGGGCTACACGGGCTTCCCCCTCGACTGAGCCCGCCGCGAGAACCCCCGTCCCCACCAGGTCCCACAAAGAAGTGAGAGCCCCGTGACCGCTCCCCGAGGCGCCGCGCCCCAGCGGACCTTCAGATCCGTCGCCCCCGTCATAGCCCTGTGCTGGCTCGTCGTCTTCTTCGACGGCATGGACGTCAACATCTACGGCGCCGTGATGCCGCACCTCATCGACGACGAGGGCTTCGGCTTCACCCCGTCGACCGCCGGCACCATCGGCTCCTGGACCACCTTCGGCATGCTCGTCGGCGCACTCGGCTGCGGCACGCTCACCGACTGGCTCGGCCGCAAGCCGATGGTGACGGGCAGCGTCGCGCTGTTCTCCCTGGGCTCCGCGGTCTGCGCGCTCGCGCCGAGCGCCGCCGTCTTCGGCGGCGGACGCTTCCTCGCCGGGCTCGGACTCGGCGGCCTCATGCCGATCAGCCTCGCGATCGTCGCCGAGTTCGCGCCGCCGCGCCGGGCCGCGCTCGCCACCGGCCTGATGATGACCTCGTACCACGCGGGCGGCATGGCGGCCACGGGCCTCGGGCTCTGGCTCGGGCCCGACCACGGCTGGCGCGTCGTCTTCTGGGCCGGCGTGCTCCCCGCGGCCGTCGCGATCCCCCTCGTCCTGAAGTGGCTGCCCGAGTCGCCCGGCGTGCTGCTCGCCAAGGGCCGCACCAGCCAGGCCGAGGCCGTCGCCGCCCGGTACCTGCTGCCCGCGCCGACGCCCGCCGAAGCCCCCGAGGCCGGTGCCAAGGGCCGCTTCGCCGCCGTGCTCTCCCTCTTCACCCCGGGGCAGCGCCTGGCCACGCCGCTCCTGTGGCTCGCCTCCTTCGCCGGACTGCTCCTCGTCTACGGGGTCTCCACCTGGCTCCCCGAGCTGATGCGGGCCTCCGGCTACTCCCTCTCCTCCTCCGTCACCTTCCTCATGGTGATCAACGCGGGCGGCATCGTCGGCATGCTCGTCGCGGGCCGGATGGCGGACAAGTTCGGCGCCGTGCGGATCTCCGCGATCTGGTTCCTGCTCACCGCCTGCGGAACCTTCCTGCTCAGGGCGGAGCTGCCGCTCGGCGTCGCGTACGTGATCGTCTTCGTCACCGGGATCTGGCTCTTCTCGGCGCAGGTGATGGTCTACGCCTCCGCCCCCTCCGTCTACACGCCCGCCCAGCGCGCCACCGGGCTCGGCTGGATCACCGGCGTCGGGCGCACCGGCGCGGTCGTCGGACCCTGGCTGGGCGGCGCCGTCGTCTCCGGCGGGAACGCGTCCCTCGGATTCACCACCTTCGCCGTGGCCGCGGTGCTCGGAGCCGTGGCGATCTCGCTGGTGCCACTCGTCCGGCGCAGCCGCCGCACCCCGGCCGACATGGGTGTATCGGCCGCCGCACCGGGAACAGAGAGCACCGGGCCGGACGTTCTTGGTCACAAGGAGGGAAAGATCCTCCCCAAGCACTAGGGTCTTCCTTTTGCCTACGCATTACTCTTGAGCCAAAGCCACCCACCGTGGCCATGGAGGAGTGAAATGAGGAGCAGTAACCCGGTCTTCTCGCGACGGGGGTTCAGCCGCGACAACGGCTACGCGGGCTTCGGCACGCAGCCGCAGGCCGGGGGACCCGCCGCCGGGACGCAGACCCAGCAGGGCAACCCGTACGCGGGCACAGCGGGCCAGCAGGCCCCGACCAACCCGTACGCGACGAACCCGTACGCCCAGCAGGACCTTCAGCACGGCGCCCCCCAGGCGCCCGTCACCACCGCCGGCCGCATGACGATGGACGACGTCGTCATGCGTACGGCCACCACGCTCGGCACGCTCGTCGTCACGGCCGCGCTCGCCTGGGCGCTGCTGCCGGTGGACGACGCCAACATCGGCAAGTCGTACGGCATCGCGATCGGCGCGGGTCTCGTCGCGATGGTGCTCGGCCTGGTGCAGGCCTTCAAGCGCAAGGCCTCGCCCGCGCTGATCCTGACGTACGCCGCCCTGGAAGGTGTCTTCCTCGGCGTCGTCTCCAGCGTCGTCGACAACCGCATCGCGAGCGGCGCGGCCATGCAGGCCGTGCTCGGCACGATGGCGGTCTTCATCGGTGTCCTCATCGCCTACAAGGCGGGCTGGATCCGCGTCAACCGTCGCTTCTACGGCTTCGTGATGGCCGCGGCGATGGGCTTCCTGCTGCTGACCGCGGTGAACCTGCTGTTCGCGGTCATCGGCGGCGGTGACGGCCTCGGCTTCCGCAGCGGCGGCCTCGGCATCGTCTTCGGCATCGTGGGCATCCTGCTCGGCGCGTGCTTCCTGGCCCTGGACTTCAAGCAGGTCGAGGACGGCATCGCGTACGGCGCCCCGAAGGAAGAGGCCTGGCTCGCGGCGTTCGGTCTGACGATGACGCTCGTCTGGATCTACCTCGAGTTCCTGCGCCTGATCGCCATCCTTCAGGGCAACGACTGACCCGGCTGACCCCGGCTCGATCAACGGAGGGCCCCGCGGAACACACGTTCCGCGGGGCCCTTCGCCGTTGTGTGAGGGACAGGGGGAGTCAGAGCAGCTTGCGTGCGGCCCGCCGCAAGTCGTACTCGTGAATGATGGCTTTGGCGTGCCCGTAGGCCAGGTTGTGCTCCGAGCGGAGCCAGCTGACCTTCTCCTCGAAGCGGAACAGAGAAGGGCCTTCGTCCACGGCGCGGATCCAGTCGGAGATCTCACGACCGGTGCAGTGGGGGATGCGGGCGATCAGATTGCGGTGGGTCTCCTCGGAGAAGACTTGGGACATCGGCGCCTCCGGACGCGTCGCGATGTGTTCCGTCCTTCACGACACCGTGCCTGAGCGTGCGGACGTTGGCAACAGTCCCGTCCGGGCGCATAAAGTCGCCGGGTGCTTGATACGACGCCTTTGACGGCCGCAGTGGACCAATTCGCCGACCGCTTGCGGGCCGCCCCGCAGAGCCGCTTGCAGCGGGGGGCGGCGACCGAGGCACTGGCTCTGGCCAGGGAACTGGCGGACTGGGCGCAGCGGATCGAGGTGCCGGACGCGGAGCCGCGGGAGATGCCGGACGCCGGGATGTTCGCGGCGGCCGACCAGATCACGGTCGCCGGTCGGGATCTGGCTCTCGTGCTGGAGGACGCGGGTCAGCTCGCGGAGGCGCTGATTCTCGTGGAGAAGGCGCAGAAGCGCGCCGGGGTATGACTCGACCCCGGCAGGATGCCGGGGTCGCTTCGGCCGGACCGCTCAGACCGAGGCGATGACGCGGTCGGCCAGGATGTAGACGTTCTCGGTGCCGCACTCGAAGGTCAGGGCGTAGGCGCCGGAGACCCCGGAGCCGCCGAGCAGGACCGGGGCGTGGCCCTCGCGCAGGGCGTCGGCGAGCAGCTCCGCGGTCTCGCGGTGGCCCGGCGTCATGCAGAGCGTGGTGCCGTCGGTGAAGACGTAGACGTCCAGGGTGCCCAGCGGGCCCGGGCGGACGTCGGCGAGCGCGGTGCGGGCGCCGGCCAGTTCCTCCAGGCAGGCGACGGTGCGCTCGTGGTCGCCGTTGACGGGCGACTGGACCGGCACGAAGTCCGGGTGCGAGGGGTGGCGGCGGCGGGCCGCGGCCAGCTCGGGGGAGTCGGCGGCGAACTCGTCGACCTGGTCGGCGTACGGCTCGATGACCGGCTCCAGGCTGTCCGCCTCCAGGCCCGAGAAGTCCGCCTGGCGGGGCAGGAACAGGTCGTCGGCCATGTCGGAGAGGCCCGGCAGGCCGCTCAGGAGCGAGGGCGCGTCCGAGGCGTCACGGGCTTCCTGGGCGGCCCAGAAGGCCCGTGCCTCGGCCAGCTCGCGCTCCCGTTCCTCGGCGAGGGCCTCGGCGACAGCCGTGCGTATCTCGTCGGTGTCCGGAGTGGTGCGGGCGGCGGGCACCGCGGCGTGCGCGGTCGCCGACTGGCTCTGGGCCAGCTCGGCGCGCAGGGCGGTGATTTCTGCGAGCTGCTTCCGCAGCCCGTGCACGGCGTGCAGAGCGGCGGCACTCACGACCGTGGCAGCGGCCGTGGAGAGCAGCAAAGCGATAGGCATGGCGCTCACTGACGTACTCCCGGTTTCAAGTCGACCCCCGACTTCCTACATCAGCTTGAAGCCTGCACGATCCACCTGTCAGTGCATTACGTCACGAATTGGACAGGTCTTTCGGCCCGGTGTTTATCCACAGATGTGCTTTGACCTGGGCATATGCATCTCCCCCAGGAGATAGGTCACATCCTGGGGGAGATTGAGTCACGAATCAATGGACGAGACAGGGATCCGTGGGGGTTCCGAGGGGCCCGCGGGTCAGCTGAGGCGCTCGATGACCATGGCCATGCCCTGGCCGCCGCCCACGCACATCGTCTCCAGGCCGAACTGCTTGTCGTGGAACTGGAGGCTGTTGATGAGGGTGCCGGTGATGCGGGCGCCGGTCATGCCGAAGGGGTGGCCCACCGCGATGGCGCCGCCGTTGACGTTCAGCTTGTCGAGCGGGATGTCCAGGTCGCGGTAGGAGGGGATCACCTGGGCGGCGAAGGCCTCGTTGATCTCGAAGAGGTCGATGTCGTCGACGGTGAGGCCGGCGCGGGACAGGGCCTGCTTCGACGCCTCGACCGGGCCGAGGCCCATGATCTCGGGGGAGAGGCCGGTGACGCCGGTGGAGACGATGCGGGCGAGCGGGGTCAGGCCGAGCTCGCGGGCCTTGGTGTCACTCATGATCACCAGGGCGGCGGCGCCGTCGTTGAGCGGGCAGCAGTTGCCCGCGGTGACCAGGCCGTCGGGGCGGAAGACGGGCTTGAGGCCCTCGACGCCCTCAAGGGTGACGCCGGCGCGGGGGCCGTCGTCCTTGCTGACGACCGTGCCGTCGGGCGTCGTCACCGGGGTGATCTCGCGCTCCCAGAAGCCGTTCTTGATGGCTTCCTCGGCGAGGTTCTGCGAGCGGACGCCGAACTCGTCCATGTCCTTGCGGGTGACGCCCTTGGCGCGGGCCAGGTTCTCCGCGGTCTGCCCCATCGCGATGTAGGCGTCCGGGATCAGGCCGTCCTCGCGGGGGTCGTGCCAGGTGGAGCCCTCGGTCTTGCTCACGGCCTCGGTGCGGGCCTCGGCGTCGGCGAAGAGGGGGTTGTGCGTGTCCGGAAGGCCGTCGCTCGACCCCTTGACGCTGCGGGAGACCATCTCCACGCCGGCGGAGATGAAGACGTCGCCCTCCCCGGCCTTGATGGCGTGCAGGGCCATGCGGGAGGTCTGGAGGGAGGAGGAGCAGTACCGGGTGATGGTGCAGCCCGGCAGGTGGTCCATGCCCATCTGCACGGCGACGATGCGGCCGAGGTTGTGCCCCTGCTCGCCCCCGGGCAGGCCGCAGCCGAGCATCAGGTCGTCGATGAGCTTCGGGTCGAGCTCGGGGACCTTGGCGAGGGCGGCCTCGATGATCGTGGCGGTCAGGTCGTCCGGCCGCAGATCCTTGAGGGAGCCCTTGAAGGCGCGGCCGATCGGGGTGCGGGCGGCAGAGACGATCACGGCTTCGGGCATCAGGGGGCTCCTGTGACGAGGGGGCAGGACTCCTTGGGAAGTTACCTGTACGTATCGCTCCGGGTCATCGCCCGGGGACTGTGATGCGGACCGCATTTTTCTAAGCGCTTGCTCAGCCCTGAGGGGCCCCGGGGGGCGGCTCGGCCACAGCCCCCCGGAGAGCTAGTGCGGCAGAGGCGAGGGATCCGGGGCCGGGTGGATGCGGCGGCGGCGCCGGCGCTTGATGAGGGCCCATGGGCCCCGCGGACCCGTGGGCATGGCGGCCGCGACCTCCGTGCCGCCCTCCGCCGCGGCCTGCGCGGCGGCGCGGGCCACCGGCAGGAAGCCCTCGCGCCGCGAGACGTCGGGGCGCTCCTCCTCCGGCCACAGCCCCAGCGAGGCGCACAGCGTCGGCAGCACCGCCATCGCCGCGGTCGCGTACCCCTCCGCGGAGGGGTGGTAGTTGTCGGGACCGAACAGCTCCCGCGGGTTCGCCAGGAACTCGGGGCCGAGCAGGTCCCCGAGCGACACCGTGCGCCCGCCCTGCTCGACCACGCCGATCGTCTGCGCGGCGGCCAGCTGCCGCGACACCCGCCGGGCCATCCACCGCAGGGGCTGGTACACGTTCTCGACCGTGCCCAGGTCGGGACAGGTCCCGACCACCACCTCGGCCCCGGCCGTCCGCAGCCGCCGCACCGCCGCCGACAGCAGCCGCACGGACCGTGTCGCGGGCATCCGGTGCGTCACGTCGTTCGCGCCGATCATCACCACGCAGACGTCCGGCACCCAGGACGAGAGGTCCGCGAGGAGCAGCGTCACCTGGCGGTCCAGGTCATCCGACTGGGCGCCCGGCAACGCCACGTTCCGCAGCTCCACCGGCCGCTCCGCCACCGCCGAGAGCCCCGCAGCGAGCAGCGCGGCCGGGGTCTGCCGGGCCCGGTACACGCCCTGGCCGGCGGCGGTCGAATCGCCCAGCATCGCGAACCGCAGCGGCTGAGCGCCGTCCGGCCGGTCCGCGAACCCCCAGCCGTACCGCCCGTCCGCCCGCGGTGGCGGCGGATGCTCCCCGCTGTTGCCCACGGACCGCTTCGCCAGCTGAACCTCCGCGAGGACCACTCCCACGGTCGCCGCCCCGAGCAGCCCGATACCTCCGCCGCCGTACGCCGCGCCCGCGGCGATCCGCCGCGCCACCCTCGCCCTCGACATGCCCTGCAGCCACCTCCTCGTACCGCCCTACATCAACTCATTGCCCCGTAAGGACGGTCGGCCAATCGCATGCGGAGGTGAACGACCGAACGGGAGCCTTACGCTGACGGCACCCATTCGTCGCACTACATCGCAGCCCGGAGACAACGGTGCAATTCCACGACTCGATGATCAGCCTCGTCGGCAACACCCCGCTGGTGAAGCTCAACAACGTGACCACGGGCATTCAGGCGACCGTCCTGGCCAAGGTCGAGTACTTCAACCCCGGCGGCTCCGTGAAGGACCGCATCGCGCTGCGCATGATCGAGGCGGCCGAGCAGAGCGGGGAACTGAAGCCCGGCGGCACCATCGTCGAGCCCACCTCCGGCAACACCGGGGTCGGCCTCGCCATCGTGGCCCAGCAGAAGGGCTACAAGTGCATCTTCGTCTGCCCCGACAAGGTGTCCCTCGACAAGATCAACGTCCTGCGGGCGTACGGCGCCGACGTCGTCGTCTGCCCCACGGCCGTCGACCCCGAGCACCCGGACTCGTACTACAACGTCTCCGACCGCCTCGTGCGCGAGACGCCCGGCGCCTGGAAGCCCGACCAGTACAGCAACCCGAACAACCCCCTTTCGCACTACCACTCCACCGGCCCCGAGCTGTGGGAGCAGACGGAAGGAAAGATCACCCATTTCGTGGCCGGCATCGGCACCGGCGGCACCATCTCCGGCACGGGCGGGTACCTCAAGGAGATCTCCGATGGCGGGGTCACCGTCGTCGGCGCCGACCCCGAGGGGTCCGTGTACTCCGGCGGCTCCGGGCGGCCCTACCTCGTCGAGGGTGTCGGCGAGGACTTCTGGCCGACCGCGTACGACCGGAACGTCACCGACGAGATCATCGCGGTGTCCGACAAGGACTCCTTCCAGATGACGCGGCGCCTGGCCAAGGAGGAGGGGCTCCTCGTCGGCGGCTCCTGCGGGATGGCCGTGGTGGCCGCGCTGCGGGTCGCCGAGCGGCTCGGCCCGGACGACGTCGTGGTCGTGCTCCTGCCCGACTCCGGGCGCGGTTACATGAGCAAGATCTTCAGCGACGAGTGGATGAACGACTACGGATTCCTGGAGCAGGCCGGTGACGCGCCTCGCGTCGGTGACGTACTGCGCCGCAAGGAGGGGGGCGAGCTGCCCTCACTCGTCCACATGCACCCGGAGGAGACGGTCGGCGAGGCCATCGAGGTACTGCGTGAGTACGGCGTCTCGCAGATGCCCATCGTCAAGCCGGGCGCGGGCCACCCGGACGTGATGGCGGCCGAGGTCATCGGCTCCGTCGTCGAACGCGAACTCCTGGACGCCCTGTTCGCGCAGCGTGCCTCGCTCGGCGACCCGCTGGAGAAGCACATGTCGGACCCGCTGCCGCAGGTCGGCTCCGGCGAGCCCGTCGCCGACCTGATGTCGGTGCTCGGCAGGGCGGACGCGGCCATCGTCCTGGTCGAGGGCAAGCCCACCGGTGTGGTGAGCCGCCAGGACCTCCTGGCCTTCCTGGCGGAGCAGCAGGGGCAGTAGCCGCCGGTGGCAGCCGGTGGCCCGGGTGTGCCGTGGGGTGAACTTCGCGGAAGTGGTACGAGCGCGACACGTCCGCGCAGCACCCGCTTAACACGGCTGCGGCACATTGGTGGTTGTCGGCGTACAGGAATTCCGGAGCGGCTCCCGGACCTCTGAACGCCCGGACAGCGGCCCGGTCCTGACCCGGCCGCCGTCCCTCGCGGGGACCGCCGTCGTCCCGCCCCCTGGTGAACCGGGGGTGCGGCGGTCCCCGCGCACGACACCCGCATACGTACCCGTGCCCATGCGCGTACCTGTGCCCGTGCGTGCCCGTGCCCGTGCTCGTACGCCGTCGGGGTTCAGTCGTCCCAGTCTGATTTCAGGGTGCGGGTTCTGTTGCGGTTGAGGCTCAGGCCTCGTAGGGAGTGGACCGCGTTCACGCCGACGATTCCGCCCCAGGTGACGAACAGGCCGGGCAGGTCGGCGTTGACCACGCCGATCGCCGACAGCGGGATTGCGAGGACCAGGGAGACGACGCCGAACCCGAAGCGCTCGCCCCAGGAGTCCACGGGGCTGTTCGGTGCGCGGGAGCCCCGGGCGACGACCATCTGCTGCTCGGCCATCTGCCGGCGCATCCGCCGGTCGATGGTGCCGTCAAGGCGCTGCTCGACCTTCCCGAGGAACGATTCGACCAGCGCGGACTCATACTCTTCGCCTAGCTCTCTGCGGGCGTGCAGAGTGGCGTCGAGTTCCTTCTTGAGTTCGGCGTCACGGGCTTCCATAACCTCTTACGGTACGCAGCGGCCCGATGCCTGACAGTGGGGCTAACCCCCCTTTCTCACCGGGCCCCGCTCGCCGCCGCGGCCGCGTGCTCCGGCTCCGCCGGGATGTGCGAGGTGTCGCGGCGGGCGAGCAGCCAGTACAGGACCGCCGGGACGACCAGGCCCACGATCCAGGAGATGTCCGCGCCGCCCAGCGGCTCCACCAGGGGTCCCGTGTAGAAGTGCGTGACCAGGAACGGCAGCTGGGCCAGCAGCCCCACGCCGTAGACCGTCAGGGCGTCCCAGCGCCACGCCCCATACCGGCCCCCGGGGTCCGACAGCGCCGGGATGTCGTAGCGCTCCTTGGAGATCAGGTAGTAGTCGACCAGGTTGATCGCCGACCACGGCGTGAAGAACGTCAGGAGGAAGAGGAGGAAGTCCTTGAACGACGTCAGGAAGCTGTCCTTGCCGAGCAGCGCCACCACCGTGCCCGCGACCATGATCAGCGCGATGTACGCGCTCCTGCCGCGGGGCGAGAGCGTCCTCTGGCCCCGGAACCCGCTGATGCTGGTCACCATCGACATGAAGCCGCCGTAGGTGTTGAGCACGTTGATCGTCAGCTTGCCGAGCGCGATCACGAAGTACAGGAAGGACGCGATCAGGCCGGTGCCGCCGAGGCCCACCACGTACCCGACCTGGTCGGCGAGGAACGCCTCGCCCGCGCTCGCCGCCACGAGCACGCCGAACGTCATCGACCACTGCGAGCCGAGCGCGGAGCCCGACAGGGTCCACCAGAACGTGGCCCGCCCCGACGTCGTACGCGGCAGATAGCGCGAGTAGTCCGCGACGTACGGACCGAAGGCGAGCTGCCAGGACGCCGAGAGCGACACCGCGAGCAGGAACATCGGCAGGTCGAAGTGGGCGTCGCCGAGCAGGGCCGACAGGTCCACGCGGTCCAGGAGGCGGATGCCCAGGTAGACGAAGGCGAGCGCGCAGATCACGCTCGCCACCCGCCCCAGGACGTGGATCACGCGGTAGCCGACCGCCGCCACCACCGCGGTGACCACCGCGAAGACGATGATGCCGGTGGTGTCGCTCGTGTGCGTGAGCTGAGCCGTGGCCTGTCCGGCGAGGACGCTGCCGGAGGCGAAGAAGCCGACGTACATGAGGATCACGAGCAGGAGCGGGACGACCGCGCCGCGCACCCCGAACTGGGCGCGCGACTGGATCATCTGCGGCAGGCCGAGCTTGGGGCCCTGCGCGGAGTGCAGGGCCATCACGGCGCCGCCGAGCAGATTGCCGAGCAGCAGGCCGACCACCGACCACACCACGTCGCCGCCGAAGACGACGGCGAGCGCGCCGGTGACGACCGCGGTGATCTGGAGGTTCGCGCCGAGCCAGAGGGTGAACTGGCTGAACGCGGTGCCGTGCCGTTCGTCGTCGGGGACGACGTCGATGGAGCGCCGCTCCACGAGAGTGTCTGCCATGATCCGGTGGACTCCCTGCTGCTGGTCGAACTGCCGTGTGCCGCCCTGCTGTCCTGCCGCCCTGCCGCCCTGCCGAACCGGGCTACTTCTTGCTGATCCCGTGCTTCGCCGCCCACTCGTCGGCGACGTCCTCGGGGTCCTTCTTGTCCTTGTCCACCAGGCGGTTGAGCTCGGTGAGGTCCTTGGTCGTCAGCGCGTTGCCCAGCCGGGCGAGCGCCTTGCGGACCGTCGAGTCGGCCTTGCGGTCGGCGATGAGCGGGACGACGTGCTGGCCCGGGATCAGGTTCTTGGGGTCGCTGAGCACGACCCACTTCTCGGCGACGATGTCCGTGTCGGTGGTGAAGAGGTTCGCGACGTCCACGTCGCCCTTCTTCAGGGCGCCCTTGACCAGCGGCCCGGAGGAGTCCAGGGACTTGAACTCCTTGAACTCCACGCCGTACACGTCCTTGAGGCCCACCGAGCCCACCGTGCGCTTCTTGACCTCGGGCGCGGCGCCGATGACGAGCTTGCCGTTGTGCTTCGCGAGGTCCGCGAGCGACTTGAGGCCGTACTTCTCGGCGGTCTCGCGCGTGACGGCGAAGGCGTCGGAGTCCTCGGCCTGGCCGTAGGGCAGGATCTGGAGGCCGCGCGGCAGGACCATGGCGAGGGCGTTTTGCATCTCGCCCTCCTCGGTGGCCTTCGACTTGGCGTCGAGGTAGTGCAGGAGGGCGCCTTGATACTCGGGCAGGAGGTCGATGTCACCGCCCTTGAGCGCGGGAATGAGGATCTCGCGGGTGCCGAGGTTGGGGCGGACGGTGGTCTTGACGCCCTCCGCCTCGAGCGCGGCGGCGTAGAGGTGGCCGAGCACCTGGTTCTCGGTGAAGTTGGCGGTGCCGATGTTGACGCCGTCCTTGCTGGAGCCACCGCCACCGCCGCCCGAACCTCCCCCGTCGAGGGAGGTGATGCCGCCGCTGCACGCGGCGAGGGCGGGGACGGACGCGGCGGCGAAGAGCCCGCCGAGGAGGGTCCTGCGGTTCATGGGGGCCATCTGGTCTGCTCCTAGGCCGACTTGGCGGGGCGGTGGCGGAAGAGGGCGCGCTGAAGCGCGGAGAGCGCGAGGTCGAGGACGACGGCGACGACCGCGACGAGCACGGCACCGCCGAGCACCTGCACGAGGTCACGCTGGGCGAGCCCGTCGAAGACGTACCGGCCGAGCCCCCCGAAAGAGACGTACGCGGCGATGGTGGCCGTCGCGACGACCTGGATGAGCGCGAGCCGCAGGCCGGTCATGATCAGCGGGAGCGCGAGGGGCAGCTCCACCTGGAAGAGGACCTGGTGCCAGCGCATGCCCTGGCCCTTCGCGGCGTCCTTCACCTCACGGTCCACGGCGGTCATGCCCGCGTAGGTGTTGGTGACGATGGACGGCACGGCGAGGGCGACCAGCGCGATGTAGACGGGCCACATCGAGAGTCCGCTGGCGAGAAAGACCAGCACGACCAGGCCGACCGTGGGCAGCGCGCGCCCGAAGCTGGAGAGGTTGATGGCGAGGAAGGCGCCGCGCCCGGTGTGCCCGATGAGCAGCCCGACCGGCAGCGCGATGGCGGCCGCGATCAGGGTGGCGAGCAGCGAGTACTGGAGGTGCTCGGCGAGGCGGTGCCCGATGCCGTCGGAGCCGGCCCACTGCTCGCCGCTGACCAGCCAGGCACCGAGGTCCTTGAAGAGTTCGTACATGTCACGCGCTCCTCTTGCGGCGGGTCCAGGGGGTCAGGACGTACTGGAGGGTGACCAGGAGCGCGTCCGCGACGAGCGCGAGGAGCAGGGTCAAGACGACGCCGACGATGACGGGGGTGGGGAAGTTGCGCTGGAAGCCGTCGGTGAAGAGCTGGCCGAGGCCGCCGTCGCCGATGTAGGTCGCCACGGAGACGAGGGAGATCGCCATGACCGTCGCGATCCGCACGCCCGCCATGATCACCGGGAGGGCGAGGGGCAGTTCCACGGTGAGGAGGGTGCGCAGGGGCCGGGTGCCCATGGCCTTCGCGGCTTCCTTCGTCTTCGCGGGGACGGAGTCCAGGCCCTCCACGGTGTTCCGCAGGAGCACGACGAGCGTGTAGATCGTCAGGCCGATGACGGTGGTGGTCCGGGTGAGCCCGCTGACCGGCAGGAGCAGCACGAAGACGGCGATGGACGGGATGGTGAACAGGACGTTCGACAGGCCGAGGAGCAGTCCGCGCAGGGCGCGCACGCGGTGGGCGACGACGGCCAGGGGGAGCGAGATGAGCAGGCCGAGGAGTACGGCGGTGAGGGCGGCCTGGAGGTGGGAGAGGGTGAGGGTGGTGAGGTCGTCGGTGTGGTCGGCTATCCACGACCAGTCGACGCTCACTCCTTCACCGCGCTTGCGCCCACGGCACCCGCGTCCGAGGCACCTGAAGCACCCGCGTCCGAGGCACCCGAGGCACCCGCGTCCACCGCGCTCGCGTCGGTGTGCACCTGCCCCGCGTGGTCGTGGATGTCGTCGCGGGAGGTGACGCCGGTGAGGACGCCCGCCGCGTCGACGCGGGCGACCAGGCCGCCGGGGGCGGCTATGGACTCGTTCAGGGCCGACAGGAGCGAGTCCGTGTCGCGCAGGGGGCGTACGGGGACGTCCGCGGACGCCGCGTCCTTGTGCCGCCACGAGACCGGCGCCCCCGCGGCGTCCAGGCGCAGCGCCCAGGCACCGCCCTCCGGGGCCGGGGCCTGCGGGACCTGGGCCAGCGTGGTGAGGGAGAGCAGCTTCAGACCGCGCTCGGCACCCAGGAAGTCCGCGACGAAGTCGTCCGCGGGGCGGGCGAGCAGCTCGGCGGGGCTCGCGCACTGGACGAGGTGGCCGCCGGTGCGGAAGACGGCGATGCGGTCACCGAGCCGTACGGCCTCGTCGATGTCGTGCGTGACGAAGACGATGGTCTTGTTCAGCTCCCGCTGGAGGCGCAGGAGTTCGTCCTGGAGCTGGGTGCGGACCACGGGGTCGACCGCGCCGAACGGCTCGTCCATCAGGAGCACCGGCGGGTCGGCGGCCAGCGCGCGGGCCACGCCCACGCGCTGCTGCTGGCCGCCCGAGAGCTGGTGCGGGTAGCGCTTCCCGGCGTCGGCGGCGAGGCCGACCGTCTCCAGGAGCTCGGCCGCCCGCGCCCGCGCCTTCTTGCGGCCCCAGCCGAGCAGCAGCGGCACCGTCGCGACGTTGTCCAGGACGGTGCGGTGCGGGAAGAGCCCGGACTGCTGGATCACGTATCCGATGGAGCGGCGCAGCTCGGCGGCGTCCTGTTCCAGGACGTCCTTGCCGCCCACCCGGATCGTCCCGGAGGTCGGGTCGACCATCCGGTTGATCATGCGGAGCGTGGTCGTCTTGCCGCAACCGGAAGATCCGACGAGGACGGTCACGCCCCCCTCCGGCATGTCGAGGCTGAGGTCGTGGACCGCGGTGGTGCCGTTCGGGAAGCGCTTGTGGACCGTATCGAATTGGATCATGAGGAGTCCCTTGCCCGGCTGTATATCGTCATGCAGAGTTCTCGTTGACTGAATAGATTGTCAATAGCTTGTCCACGCCCCGGCGTAAATCACTGGTAACGAGTGATCGCAGGGCAAGACTGAGCGTCCGGTTGAGGAGGAATTACGAGTGATGTCGTCTCGTATCGCGGACAGGGCGACCGACGGCAGCGGCTCGGTCGTCGTCCTGGACGGCCGGGGACTGATGGTCGCAGATGTCGTACGTATGGCCGAATCCACCGCAAAGCCCGTACCCGCGACGGACGGCATGAAGCGCGTCGAGCTGTCGTGGAACGCCGCCCGGGAGATCGCCTCCTGGGGCCGCGTCTACGGCCGGTCCACCGGCGTGGGCGCCAACCGGAACGAGTCCGTGCCCACCGAGGCGGCCGCCGACCACGGTCTGCGCCTGCTGCGCAGCCACGCCGGGGCGATCGGTGAGGAGCTGCCGGCCCGGCAGGTCCGCGCGATGCTCGCGGTCCGCGCCAACCAGCTGCTCGCGGGCGGCGCGGGCCTGCGCCCCACCGTCGTCACGGCGCTCTGCGAGGCCCTGGAGACGGGCGCCTACCCCAAGGTCAACGAATTCGGCTCGGTCGGCACCGGCGACATCGCCGCCCTCGCGCAGATGGGCCTCGCGCTCGCGGGCGAGCACCCCTGGCAGGGCGCGGGCGCGGCCCCCGCGCCCCAGCCCCTGGACAACAACGACGCGCTCGCCCTGATCAGCAGCAACGCCCTCACCCTCGGCCAGTCCGCGCTCGCCCTGCACGAACTGCGCGGCCTGATCGCGGCCACGCAGGTGGTGGCGGCACTGTCCCTGATGGCCGTCGACGGCTCGTACGAGGCGTACGCGCTGCCCGTGCACGAGGCGCGGCGGCACGCGGGGTCGTACGCGGTCGCCGAGCGGATGCGGCTGATCCTCGGCGCCGCCGACCGCCCCACGCCACCGCTCGGCCGCATCCAGGACCCCTACGGCTTCCGCTGCGTGCCGCAGATCCACGGGCCCGCGACCGACGCGGCGGACGCGCTCGAAGACGTCCTCACGGTCGAGATCAACGCCGCCGCCGAGAACCCGCTGATCTCGGCGGACGACATGGCGGCCTACCACCACGGCGGCTTCTACCTCGCCCAGCTCGCCCTGTCCCTGGACCACTTCAGGCTCGCGGTCACCCAGGCCGCCCGGCTGTCGACCTCACGCCTGTCCACCCTGAACGAACCGGGCTTCACCCGCCTGCGGCCCTTCCTGGCCGACGGCGAACCCGCCTCGTCGGGCGTGATGATCCTGGAGTACGCGGCCGGAGCGGCCCTCGGTGACCTGCGGGCCTTCTCCGCGCCCGCCTCGCTGGGCCACGCGGTGCTCTCCCGCGGCGTCGAGGAGCAGGCCAGCTTCGCCTCGCTCGCCGCGCGCCAGACACTGCGGGCGTGCGAGGCCTACCGCCTGGTCGTCGGCTGTGAACTGGTCGCGGCCGTAAGGGCGTTGCGCCAGCGTGACATGCGGCTCGACCCGGAGCTGCCGGTCGGCAGGGCCTTCGAGCTCGCGGACGCGGTGCTCGAAGCGGAGCTGGCCGACCGGCCGTTGACGGATGATGTGACGGCGGCGGCCGGGCTGCTCGACCGGTTCACGGAGCTGTGGCTGGACCTCGGGTCCGCGGGTGGAACGGCCTTCGAGGGCCACGGTGTTGCGAGGGGAATGGTATGAGTGACAGTCCTGCGGCGCGGCTGCAAGTGCTCTTCGAGGGCCACCGGCTCACGCCGACGCAGCGGCGCATCGCGCACTGCATGGTGCGCCGGGCGGCGGACGTCCCCTTCCTCTCCAGCGTCGAACTGGCCGAGCTCGCCGGGGTGAGCCAGCCCTCGGTGACCCGGTTCGCGGTGGCGCTCGGCTTCGACGGCTATCCGGCGCTGCGCAGGCACCTGCGGGAGCTGGCCCCCGCGGAGGCGGCGGGCGAGGCCTCCCTCAACGAGTACCAGCAGGCGGTCGAGGCGGAGATCGAGAACCTCCGGCACCTGGCGGAGGTGCTCGCCGACCCGGCGCCGGTCGAGCGCGCCGGACGGCTCCTCGCCTCCTCGCGCCCGCTGCCGGTCCTGGGCCTGCGGGCCGCCGCCTCCCAGGCGTACGGCTTCTCGTACTTCGCGGCGAAGGTCCACCCCGACGTACGCCTCCTCGACGAGGGCGGCACGATGCTCGCCGACCGGATCGACGCGGCGGTACGGGCCGGCGCGACCGCGCTCCTGTGCTTCGCCCTGCCCCGGCACCCGCGCGAGGTGGTGGACGCGCTCGCGTACGCCCAGGGGGCGGGCCTGTCCGTGGTGACGGTCGCCGACTCGGCGTTCGCCCCCGTGGCCGCGCACTCCGACCTCCTCCTGCCCGCGGCGGTCGGCACGGGCCTCGCCTTCGACACGGCCTGCGCGCCGATGCTGCTCGGCCGGGTGCTCCTGGAGGCCATGTGCGACGGGCTGCCGGACGCCCAGGCCCGCCTGGAGGAGTTCGACGCGGGCGCGGCGGCACGGGGCCTCTTCGTGGAGTGAGCCGCGCGCCTTCTCACCCTCCCCTCAGATTTCCCCGCTACTCTCCTGCGCCAAAAGGAGAGGCACGGCAGGCAGGGAGGCGACGTGGGACGCGGTGGGCTGGGTCTTGCGAGGGTTTCGGTGGTCGTGAGGGCGGGGGCCGCTCCCCTGTGGTGGCTGGGGGTGCTCGCGGCGGGCGTCGGCCTGCTGCCCGAGGGGCTCACCGGGCGCCGCGTCGGGGTGTTCGCCGGCGCCGCCCTCTTCCTCGTGACGGCCGCCGCCGTCACGTGTGCCCGGCGCGGGCGCCATGCCGCCCTGACCGCCGAGGCGACCCGCGCGGCCCGGCAGGACATCCTCCAGGACCGCGCGGTCACCGTACGCAACTGGCGCCGGGGCCACCGCTGGTGGCTCGCCGCGGGGTTCCTCGCCGCCTTGGGGAGCGCCTTCGCGCTGCCCGCCGCGGGGGGCATGGCCCTGGCGGGCGCGGGGGCCGGGCTCTGGGCCAAGGCCGCCCGGCTCGGGCGGCGCGAGCGGGACCTGGACATGCTCTTCTGGGTGCGCGTCGACTGGCTCGGCCCGCGCGCCGGAGCCCCGGCGGGCAGGCGGGTGAAGGGCTACCGCGCCACCGGCGTCCACGCGGGGGACGCGGCCCCGGGCGGCGCACGCCGCCGCCCGCAGCGCGTGAGCGCCTGAGCGAGCCTGCGCGACAGCGCGGACGCAGGTACGCACCCGCACGGCGGGCCGGACCCGAAGGCCCGGCCCGCCGTGTCCCGCCTTCCCGGCTCAGACGTCCAGGTTCGCCTCGATGCGTTTGAGCTGGTGCCTGGCCATGGCCAGGTTGGCGCGCTTCTGGTCGAGGGCCACGTAGAGGAACAGCCCGTTGTTGTTGCGCCCCTTGATCAGCCGGATCAGGTGGTACTGGCTGCTGAGCGAGATCAGGATGTCCTCGATCTCGTCCTTGAGGTCCAGGAGTTCCATCGTGCGCAGCTTGGCGCGCACCACGTCGGTGTTGCCCGCCGCGGCGACGTTCAGGTCCAGTTCCTTTCCGCCGCCGATCGTGCCGAGGGCCATGCCGCTGGTGTAGTCGACCAGGGCGGCGCCGATGACTCCCTCGATCGAGGTGGTCACTTCCTTGAGCGATGTCTCTGTGTTGGTCATGAATTTCGCACTTCCTTTCCGTCTGCTGGGCGTCCGCGGTGACGAGGACGATGAGGGTGTGGTGGGGGACATGGGTCAGGTTTCCTCCGCTCGTTCGACGGCGGCGTCCACCAGTTCGCCGATGACCACGCTGGAACGGCGGCCTTCGAGGTGGAGCCGGCCCACGTTGACGCGGGACTCGGCGAGCAGGGTGAGCACGGCGGACGAACCGGCCGTGTAGGTGGCCACGTATCCGCCTTCGCCGCGGATGAGCAGTTCGCGGAAGCCGCCCTGGTGCGTCGCGTCGGACAGCCGAAGGGCCACGCCGAGCGCCGCCGCGGTGAGGGCGCACAGGCCCTCCGGTTCGACGTCCGGCGCGTCCTGGGCGAGGACGAAACCGTCGACGCTGGCCGTCAGGGCGCCCTTGAGCTGAGGAATCCGGGTCCGCAGCCGTTTCAGTTCGACGAGTACGTCGGCTTCGGCAGCCATCAGCTCTCTCCTCCCGGCGCGCTTCCAGAGCGCGAAAAACTTCATGGGCACGGGGGCCAAGTCCCTTGAACGGCACGGACATTCACAGACTTGCCTCCAGCGCGTCTCGGACCCGGCGCAGCAGGGCGACGTCCGGCTCGACGCAGTCGTCCGGGACCGGGGCCGGGGCGGGGAACGGGGTCCGGGCGGGTTCCGGCGTCCGCGGGGGTTCCACGAGCCCGGCCGCCGCGAGCCGCCTGACCTCGAGCAGGGTGTGGAAGGACGGGCGGCCGAGGGCCCAGGCGATGGCCGTCGGCGTGCGGACGCCGTCGGCGAGCCGCAGGAGCGCGTCCTGGCGTCCGGTCACCGTCTGGCCCGGCGCGGGCGGGCGCGCCACGACGGGGGAGGTGTCCAGTTCGGGGCAGGGCCAGACGCTGTCGAGGAGGGCCCTGCGCCGCCGGGTCTCGCGCTCCACGGTCTCGGCGTCCACCGGGCGCACCCGGCCGAGCCAGTGCGCGACCCCGTAACGGAACCGCGTGGGTCCGCTCGCCGGGCCGAGGACGAAGAACGCGGCGTCGAACAGTGCGCCCAGGTGGCACATCTCCAGCTCGCCCGCGGTGACCCGGCCGCTGTCGACCAGCTGCCGCCCCACTTCGTTGCGGGTCCCCGCCAGCGAGAGCGCCTCCTGCCAGCCCTGCCGGGGCAGCGCGCCGCCGGCCGTGAGCAGGACGTCTATGCCCGGCGCCGCGGGGCTCTCCGCGTGCACGACCCGGCCCTCGACGAGGTAGAGCGTGCCCTGGTCGCGCAGCAGTGCCCCGGTGGCCCGCTCGCCGGCCAGGCGCATCAGCATGGGCGAGGTGGCGGAGGCCGTGATGCGCAGGGAGTTCACACCAGCACCAGCCGCTCGGAGAGCTCACGCAGCCGCATGCGCGCGAGGGCGAGGTTTCCGGAGTGCCGGTCGAGCCAGAGATAGAGGAACACGCTGCTGTCGAAGGTCGTCTCGACGAAGCGGATCAGATGGAAGCCGGTCCTCGTGGTGAGCATGAGGTCCTCGACGGGGAGCCCCTTGCGCTCGTCGTCCCGCGTCGCGTCCAGCGCGTCGTCCCGGGGTGCGAAGGCCTGGTACTCGGCGGCGGCCCGGGCCACTTCGGCGGTCTCGGCCGCGGTCGCCTCGTGGTCGCCGCCGGGAGGATCGCCGACCGAACCGAGGGCGAGCCCGCTGGTCCAGTCGACGATCGCCGCGCCGCGCGCACCGGGCAGTGTCATGGCTTCGAGCAGACACTCGTCGATTCCGGGCACGCGGCTCCCCTTCCCCAGGGTTGAACCGGGTGGCCCCTACCACCCGACCGGGGGCTCAGCGCCGTCCGGTGTGAGGAAGGTACGCAGAAGTGATGGAGATTCCCGCGAAATGGGCACTTTCCAGGGGAACATGCCCAACCTCGACGGGATCGGCGCCGGGTCGGTCCAGGTCGGGCCCAAGCCTGACCGATTGTGGTGTCCGGACGACCGGAGTGCCCCTCGGCGGGGCACCCGTCCCGTCCACGCCGGTCCGCCGGACGCCGGTCACTCCTCGCCGCGCGCCTTGAGCACCACCTTGTTCACGCCCCACAGCCCGATGCCCACGGCGACCAGGATCCCGGCCCGGACGTAGACCTCGGCCGGGCGGTCCGCGAGGGGGCTCGCGAGGACCAGGGCCGTGACCGCGCCGAGCACGGGAAGGGCCGTCGGCGCGCGGAAGTGCCGGTGGTCGACGGGGTCGCGGCGCAGGACGAGCACCGCCACGTTGACCACGGCGAACACGCACAGGAGCAGGAACGCGGTGGTGTCGCCGAGGCCCTCGATCTCCCCCGTGGTCACCAGGCCGACGGCGAGCAGCGAGACGAAGACGATGCCGACCACCGGTGTCCGGCGGCGCGGCAGGACCCGGCCCATGGCGCGCGGCAGGATGCGTTCGTTGGCCATGCCGTAGCAGAGCCGCGAGGCCATCATGATGTTGATCAGCGCCGAGTTGGTGACCGCGAACAGGGCGATCAGGGCGAAGAGTTTGTGCGGGAAGTCGATGCCACCCGCCTTCACGACCTCCAGGAGCGGACCGCTCGACCCTTCGAGGACCTTGTAGTCGACGAGCAGGGACGACACCAGCGCCACCAGGACGTAGATCGTGCCCGTCACGGCGACACCGATGAAGATCGCCCGCGGGAACGTGCGCGCCGGATCCTTGGTCTCCTCGGCCATGTTCACCGAGTCCTCGAAGCCGACGAACGCGAAGAACCCGAGCGCGGTGGCGCCCAGGACGCCGGTCATCAGGGCGTACGCCGTGCCGTCGCCCGCCTCGAAGTCCGTCAGGCGGGAGGGTTCGCCGTCCCCGCTCAGGGCCGCGTACGCGCCGATCGCGAGGATGACCGCGAGGCCCGACAGCTCGACGAGCGTGAGGACCACGTTCGCCTTCACGGACTCGGCCACGCCCCGCAGGTTCAGCGCCGCGAGCGCCAGGATGAAGAGGATCGCGATCAGCGTCGGCGGGAGCGCGTCGTCCGTCAGCTCCCCGAGGTAGTCGCCGCTGAACGCGAGGGCCGCCGCGCTCGCCGACGACAGGCCCGAGCACATCACCATGAAGGCGATGATGAAGGTGAGGAACGGCGTCTTGAACGCCTTCTGCGTGTAGAGGGCGGCGCCCGCCGCCTTCGGGTACTTCCCGACCAGCTCGACGTACGAGGCCGCGGTCAGGATCGCCACGACGAAGCCGATGGCGAACGGCAGCCACAGCGCGCCGCCGACCTTTCCCGCGACCTTCCCGGTGGTGGCGTAGATGCCGGTGCCGAGGATGTCGCCGATCACGAAGAGGATCAGGAGTCTGGGGCCGATCGCGCGCTTCAGCGCGGGTTCTTCGGCGGGCTGCCGGGTGCCGGTTCCGGTGTCTGACGTCGTCACAGGATCATCTCCCCCGAGGGTGTGCCTGGAGGGAGCGTCTGCCCCGGAAGTGCCGCGAGGATGCGGGAGTTGAGGAACCTCAGAGGTCGCGCAGGGCGTCCCGCTGCCCGCCGCCCGACTCGGCGACGATCTCCTCCGGGGTCTGCGGCTCCCGCACGGTGGCGAAGACGACCGGTCCTGCCGGGCCCGCCGGGTCCGATCCTGCCGCCACGAAGCCGTAGATCCCGGGCCGGGCCAGGCTGTTGTACGCGTAGTGGTGCGCGAAGTAGTAGGCGCCGGTGTCGAGGACCGCCGCGTGGTCGCCCTGTTCGAGCAGCGGCAGCGGACGGTTCTCGGCGAGCAGGTCGCCCGCGAAGCAGGCCGGGCCCGCGATGTCCTGGGCGACGGCCGGGCCGCTCTTGGGCAGGCCCTTCGCGTCGTACGCGGCGATCCGCAGCGGCCAGGACGCGGGGTCGTACACCGTGCGGGTCGCCACCTGTACGCCCGCGTGCGTCACCGCGATGGGCCGGGCGCCCGCCGTCTTGGCGTACTCGACGCGGGCCAGGATCGTGCCGTGCTTGGCGAGCAGCGAGCGGCCGAACTCGGTGACCAGGCCGTAGCGCCCGTCGAGCAGGCCGGGCACGCGGGACTTGAGGCGGCGGGCGTACTGCGCGTGGGTCGGACTCTCCTCGTCCGAACCGAAGTTGACGGGCAGACCGCCGCCGATGTCGATGGTGTCGATCTGCTGCCGCCCGGCCCGTCCGTTGATTTCCTCGGCCAGTTCGTACGTCGCCGCCACGCCCCGCACCATCAGGTCGAGCGGCATGCCCTGCGAACCGGAGTGGGTGTGCAGCCGCGTCAGCCAGGGCCGGTCGAGGCAGGCCCGCACGACCCACTCGCGGGCGCCCTCGTCGCGCAGCGCGACCCCGAACTTGGAGGTGGCCGTCGCGGTGGACAGGGCGCCGATGGAGCCGCCGCCGATCTGCGGGTTCACGCGCAGGCCGATGGGGGAGTGGGTGGGTGCCGAGCGGGTCATCGCGTCGATGCGGGCCAGCTCCTGCGGGTTGTCCGCGTTCACGGCGATGCCGAGGGCCAGGGCCTCGCGCAGTTCGGCGGGCGTCTTGGCGGGTGAGTCGAGGACGGTGTGCGCGGGCGGCACACCGGCGGCCCGGGCCAGGGCCAGCTCGCCGGGGCTCGCCACCTCGGCGCCGATGCCCGCGTCACGCAGCAGGCGCAGGACCGGGACCAGGGGCGAGGCCTTCACCGCGAAGGCGTGCAGGACGGGGGTGCCGGGCGGGGTGACCTCCTCGAAGGCCGCGCGCAGGGCGGCGGCGGACGCGCGGACGCCGGTGACGTCCAGGAGGCCCACCAGGGGGGACGCGGGGTCGAGCAGCCCCTGCTCGACGGCGGCGCGGACGGCGAGGTCGCGCCGGGCGGCGGCACCCGGGGCCGCGCCCGCCTCGGACGGGTGTGCCGCCTCGGATACGTGCGCCGCCCCGGACGGGTGTGCCACCCCGGATGCGTGCGCCGGCTCCGCGCCCTGCTCGCTGCCCTGATCGCTCATGTGTTCCAGCCAATCATCCGCCATGCGGTAGCGCTGCCCCGTCAACGTATTGACTAGCTCTATTCAACATCGCAGGATGTGAATAACAAGGTCACAGCAGTACGTCACGAGCAGAGCTTCATCGCGAGGAGGCATCGCCATGTCAGGACCCCGCCCCGTACGGGCACCGCGCGGCAGTGGACTGAGCGCCCTGGGATGGCAGCAGGAAGCCGCCCTGCGCATGCTCCAGAACAACCTCGACCCCGAGGTCGCCGAGCACCCCGACCAGCTCGTCGTCTACGGCGGCACCGGCAAGGCGGCCCGCGACTGGCGCTCCTTCGACGCGATGGTCCGCACCCTGAAGACCCTCAAGCAGGACGAGACGATGCTCGTCCAGTCCGGCCGCCCCGTCGGCGTCATGCAGACCCACGAGTGGGCCCCGCGCGTCCTGATCGCCAACTCCAACCTCGTGGGCGACTGGGCGAACTGGGAGGAGTTCCGGCGCCTGGAGGCCCTCGGCCTGACCATGTACGGCCAGATGACCGCCGGCTCCTGGATCTACATCGGCACGCAGGGCATCCTCCAGGGCACGTACGAGACCTTCGCCGCCGTCGCCGCCAAGAAGTTCAACGGCACGCTCGCCGGGACGATCACCCTCACCGCCGGTCTCGGCGGCATGGGCGGCGCCCAGCCCCTCGCCGTCACCATGAACGACGGCGTCGCGATCTGTATCGACGTCGACCCGCGCGCCATCGAGCGCCGCATCGAGCACCGGTACCTCGACGTGAAGGCCGACTCCCTGGAGCACGCGCTCCAGCTCGCGACGGAGGCCCGCGACCAGCGCAAGCCCCTCTCCATCGGCCTGCTCGGCAACGCGGCGGACCTCCTCCCGCGCATGCTGGCCGAGGGCGCCCCCATCGACATCGTGACCGACCAGACCTCGGCCCACGACCCGCTCGCGTACCTCCCCGTCGGCGTCGACTTCGACGACATGCAGACCCTCTCCGCCAAGGACCCGGCGGGCTTCACCACCCGCGCCCGTGAGTCCATGGCCCGGCACGTCGAGGCGATGGTCGGCTTCATGGACGCGGGCGCCGAGGTCTTCGACTACGGCAACTCGATCCGCGGCGAGGCCCAACTGGCGGGCTATGACCGCGCGTTCGCCTTCCCCGGCTTCGTCCCCGCCTACATCCGCCCCCTCTTCTGCGAGGGCAAGGGCCCCTTCCGCTGGGCGGCGCTCTCGGGCGAGGCCTCGGACATCCACAAGACCGACAAGGCGCTCCTGGACCTCTTCCCGGAGAACGAGTCGCTGCACCGCTGGATCAAGATGGCCGGTGAGCGCGTCCACTTCCAGGGCCTCCCGGCGCGCATCTGCTGGCTGGGCCAGGGCGAGCGCGACAAGGCCGGCGACATGTTCAACGACATGGTCGGCGACGGCACCCTCGCCGCCCCCCTCGCCATCGGCCGCGACCACCTCGACTGCGGCTCGGTGGCCTCCCCGTACCGCGAGACGGAGGCCATGCTCGACGGCTCCGACGCGATCGCCGACTGGCCGCTCCTGAACGCCATGGTGAACGTCGCCTCGGGCGCCTCCTGGGTCTCCATCCACCATGGCGGCGGCGTCGGCATGGGCCGCTCGATCCACGCGGGCCAGGTCTCCGTCGCCGACGGCACCGCGCTCGCGGGCGAGAAGATCCGCCGCGTCCTGACCAACGACCCCGGCATGGGCGTCATCCGGCACGTCGACGCGGGCTACGACATCGCGGAGTCGGTGGCGGACGAGAAGGGCGTACGGATCCCGATGCGCGAGGGCGGCGACGCGTGAGCGACACGTTCCACGCCATGTGGCGCTCGCTGCGGCCCATCGGCCGCAGCGACGCCTCGGGCGGCTACCGCCGCTATGCCTGGACCGGCGCGGACGCCGAGTGCCGCCTCTGGTTCCAGGCGCAGGCCGAGGCACGCGGCCTCGACTACGAGGTCGACCGCAACGGCAACCAGTGGGCCTGGCTCGGCGACCCGTCACGCGGCGACGCGGTCGTCACCGGCTCGCACCTGGACTCCGTCCCGGACGGCGGCGCCTTCGACGGCCCGCTCGGGGTGGTCTCCTCCTTCGCGGCGCTGGACGAACTCCGGGCGCGCAAGGTGTCGTTCCGCCGCCCCCTCGCCATCACCAACTTCGGCGACGAGGAGGGCGCCCGCTTCGGCCTGGCCTGCGTGGGCTCACGGCTGACCGCAGGACAGCTCACGCGCGAGAAGGCGTACGAGCTGACGGACGCGTCCGGCGTGACGCTCCCCCAAGCCATGGAGGCGGCGGGCTACGACCCGTCGGCCATCGGCCCCGACCCCGAACGCCTCGCCCGCATCGGCGCGTTCGTGGAACTGCACGTCGAGCAGGGCCGCGCCCTGGCTCTGTCCGACAGCGGCTCCGCCGCGGGCACCGGCGACCCCGTGGGCATCGCCTCCGCCATCTGGCCGCACGGCCGCTGGCGCTTCGACTTCCGGGGCGAGGCCAACCACGCGGGCACCACCCGCCTGGTGGACCGCCGCGACCCGATGCTGTCGTACGCCGAGACGGTCCTCGCGGCCCGCAGGGAGGCCGAACTGGCGGGCGCGGTCGCCACCTTCGGCAAGATCTCCGTCGAGCCGAACGGCGTCAACGCGATCCCGTCCCTGGTGCGCGGCTGGCTCGACTCGCGGGCCGCCGACCAGGCGGCCCTCGACACGGTCGTCACGGGCATCGAGAAGGCGGCCCGCGAGTACGCGGACCGGCACGGCATCGAGCTCGACGTCGTACGGGAGTCCTTCACGCCGGTGGTCGAGTTCGAGCACGCCCTGCGGGACGAGCTGGGCAGGCTCCTGGGCGGGGAGCGGCCGGTCCCCGTCCTGGGCACGGGCGCCGGACACGACGCGGGTATTTTGTCCGGCTCGATCCCCACCGCCATGCTGTTCGTACGGAACCCCACGGGCATCTCGCACTCCCCGGCCGAGTTCGCCGCCGAGGACGACTGCGTCGCAGGGGTGACCGCACTGGCCGACGTACTGGAAGGGCTGGCGTGCAGGTGACGACGGACACGTACTGGCTGGAGCAGGCCTGGCTCGACCCGACGGTGGAGCCGGGCGTGGCGGTGGAGGTGACGGGCGACCGCATCACGGCCGTCCGCAAGGGCGTCGACGCGCCCCCGCCCGGCGCCACGGTGCTGCGCGGCCTCACGCTCCCCGGCCTGGCCAACGCCCACAGCCACGCCTTCCACCGGGCCCTGCGGGGCACGGTCCAGGTGGGCTCGGGCACGTTCTGGACGTGGCGCGAGGTCATGTACTCGGTGGCGGACCGCCTGACCCCGCAGACGTACCACGCGCTGGCCCGCGCGGTGTACGCGGAGATGGCCCTGGCGGGCATCACCACGGTGGGCGAGTTCCACTACGTGCACCACGCGCCCGGCGGCACGGCCTACGCCGACCCCAACGCGATGGGCGAGGCGCTGATCGAGGCGGCGGCGGACGCGGGCATCCGCATCACGCTCCTGGACACGGCCTACGTGGCGTCCGGGCTCCTGACGGAGACGCGGGGCGAGCCCCCCAACCGCCACCAGCTCCGCTTCTCCGACGGGACGACGGAGGCGTGGGCCGAGCGGGCGTCGGCCCTCAAGGACCGCCCGCACGCGCGCATCGGCGCGGCGATCCACTCCGTACGGGCGGTCCCGGCACGGCAGCTGGGCACGGTGGCCGACTGGGCGACCGCCCGGCAGGCACCCCTGCACGTGCACCTGTCCGAGCAGACGGCGGAGAACGACGCGTGCCAGGCCGTGCACGGACGCACACCGACCCGCCTCCTGGCGGACCACGGGGTGCTCGGCCCCCGCACCACGGGCGTCCACAACACCCACCTCACGGACGAGGACATCGCCCTGCTGGGCCGCACGGCGACGGGCACGTGCATGTGCCCCACGACGGAACGGGACCTGGCGGACGGCATCGGCCCTGCGGTCCGCCTCCAGCGGGCCGGCAGCCCGCTCTCCCTGGGCAGCGACAGCCACGCGGTCATCGACATCCTCGAAGAGGCGCGGGCGATGGAGCTCGACGAACGCCTGCGCTCGCACACCCGGGGCCACTGGACGGCGGCGGCGCTGCTGCGGGCGGCGACGGCCGACGGGCACGCGGCGCTCGGCTGGGCGGACGCGGGCGTGATCGAGACCGGCGCCCTCGCGGACTTCGCGACGATCGCCCTCGACTCGGTCCGCACGGCGGGCCCGCTGCCGCGCCTCGCGGCGGAGACGGCGGTCTTCGCGGCCACCGGCGCGGACGTCCGCCACACGGTGGTGGGCGGCCGCCATGTCGTACGGGACGGGGTCCACGCCTCGGTGCCGGACGTCGCATCGGCGCTGACGGCGGCGATCGCGGCCCTCAGAGACTGAGACCTCTCCCCAGCCCCCACCCCTCCCCGGAGACCCTGATGCCCACCACGCTCATCACGAACATCGCCGGCCTCGTCACGAACGACCCCGCCCAGGGCGACGGAAGCCCCCTGGGCCTCGTCCAGGACGCCGCCGTCGTCCTGGACGGCGAAAGAATCGCCTGGGTGGGCCCGGCAGCCAAGGCCCCCGCGGCGGACACGGTCCACGACGCGGACGGCCGCGCGGCCCTCCCCGGCTTCGTCGACTCCCACAGCCACCTCGTCTTCGCGGGTGACCGCACCCAGGAGTTCAACGCCCGCATGTCGGGCCGGGCCTACTCCGCGGGCGGCATCCGTACGACGGTGGCGGCGACCCGCGCCGCGACGGACGCCGAGCTGGAGGCGAACCTCACCCACTACCTCGCCGAGGCCCTGCGCCAAGGCACGACCACCTTCGAGACGAAGTCGGGCTACGGCCTCAACACCGAGGACGAGGCCAGGGCCCTGCGCATCGCGGCGGCCCACACCGACGAGGTCACGTTCCTCGGCGCCCACATCGTCTCCCCGGACTACGCGGACGACCCGGCGGCGTACGTGGACCTGGTCACGGGCCCCATGCTGGAGGCCTGCGCGCCGCACGCCCGCTGGATCGACGTCTTCTGCGAGAAGGGCGCCTTCGACGGCGACCAGGCCCGCGCGATCCTGACGGCCGGCAAGGCGAAGGGCCTGCACCCCCGCATCCACGCCAACCAGCTCTCCTACGGCCCCGGCGTCCAACTGGCGGTCGAGCTGGACGCGGCCTCGGCGGACCACTGCACCCACCTCACGGACGCGGACGTCGACGCCCTCGCGAACAGCGACACGGTGGCGACCCTCCTGCCGGGCGCCGAGTTCTCCACCCGCGCCCAGTGGCCCGACGCCCGCCGCATCCTGGACGCGGGCGCCACGGTGGCCCTCTCCACGGACTGCAACCCGGGCTCGTCCTTCACGTCCTCGGTCCCGTTCTGCGTCGCCCTGGCGGTACGGGACATGGGCATGACCCCGGACGAGGCGATCTGGTCGGCCACGGCGGGCGGCGCGGCGGCCCTGCGCCGCGACGACATCGGCGTGCTCCGCGAGGGCGCCCGCGCCGACCTCGCCCTCCTCGACGCCCCCAGCCACGTCCACCTGGCGTACCGCCCGGGCGTCCCGCTGGTCAGCGAGGTCTGGCGCCGGGGTGCGCGGGTGGCCTGAGGCCGATCGCGGGAAAGTCCCGCCGAAGCGGTGCTGCGCGGCGGCCTGCGCTCGTGCGGCGGATGATCTACGAGGAGTTGTGCCTCGGGGCGGTGCATGAGGCGTTCAGGGTCGGGTACCAGAACGTCATCGAAGACGCGACCGCGGGCGCGGGCAGTGGTGACGGCGGCGCTCGGGGAGACCCCCGGGCCGCGGCGGCACCTTGACAGCTGAACAGCAGCAAACCACCCGCCCACCCCTGGACGCGGGGCAAGCGGGTGGGTGCGGACGATCTGCCGTGAAGCGGCGATCAGGTAGCCCGTGAAAACACCGGGCGGCGGCATCCCTCACTCGTCGACGGTCAGTCCCTTGCGGAGCTTGACCAGCGTGCGGGACAGCAGACGCGAGACGTGCATCTGCGAGATGCCCAGCTCGTCGCCTATCTCCGACTGCGTCATGTTGGCGACGAAGCGGAGCGAGAGGATCTTCCGGTCGCGCGGCGGCAGTTCGGCGATCAGCGGCTTCAACGACTCGACGTACTCGATGCCTTCGAGTCCGTGGTCCTCGTAACCGATGCGGTCCGCCAGCGCGCCCTCGGAGTCGTCCTCCTCGGGCTGGGCGTCCAGCGAGCTCGCCGTGTAGGCGTTGGACGCGGCCATGCCTTCGACGACCTCGTCGTTCGAGATGCCGAGGCGCTCGGCCAGTTCGCTCACCGTGGGGGCGCGGTCGAACTGCTGGGCCAGTTCGTCGCCCGCCTTGGCGAGGTCGAGCCGGAGCTCCTGAAGGCGGCGCGGCACGCGCACCGACCAGCTGGTGTCCCGGAAGAAGCGCTTGATCTCACCGACGATGGTCGGCATCGCGAACGTGGGGAACTCGACGCCCCGGCTGAGCTCGAAGCGGTCGATCGCCTTGATCAGGCCGATGGTGCCGACCTGGATGATGTCCTCCATGGGCTCGCTGCGGGAGCGGAACCGGGAGGCGGCGAACTTGACGAGGGCGAGGTTCAGTTCGACCAGGGTGTTGCGGACGTACGCGTACTCGTGCGTGCCTTCCTCGAGCGACTCAAGGCGTTCGAAGAGGGTCTTGGACAGCGCCCTCGCATCCAGCGGGCCCACCTCGTCGAACGGCGGGATCTCGGGCAGGTCGGAGAGCCCTTCGAGGGCTTCCGTCTCCGGCACGGCCGTCGGGGCCGGAACTTCATCCGGTGCGGATTCCGTGCGGGGGCCCGGGATCTCGGTCTCGATACGGTGAGGCGGGGGTGTCGACGTCGCTCGGTCAGTGCGCGATTCGTCGAGCCGGGGTGACATGGTGTCCTCCATCGTTCTCGGCATATGGCTGCCGATGCCAATACGTGCACTGCGGTGTGCGGCGCCTCCAAAGCCGTCCGTGTTGATTACTGTCTCTTCTACCCCTACCCGTTTCCACAGTCCGGTCGCAAGTGCGTTCTGCTGTGAAATGTCCGAATTCGGGGGCTTGTTCGGGTACCCGAAGGCGTGAGGAAGGCGTAATATCCGGGGGCGTCATCAACAGCCACGACGGTCGGAAGTGAGTGACGGAATGGACCGCGGGACAGTCGGCAGCGCGCATCGGGGCCGACTTCTGGTCGAAGTCCGGGCGGAGGGCCCGAGCGTCGTCGTGACTCCGGCGGGTGAGTTGGATCACCACACCGCCGATTTGTTGCGTGAGCCACTCGAGGCCTGCCTCGACGACGGCTTTTCGCGACTGGTCGTCGACTGTTCGCGACTGGAGTTCATGGACTCCACCGGACTCAATGTCCTACTGGGGGCCCGGCTCAAGGCCGAGGCCGCGGGAGGTGGAGTGCATCTGGCAGGGATGCTGCCGGTGGTGGCCCGGGTCTTCGAGATCACCGGAGCCGAAGCTGTTTTCACCGTTCACGAGACGCTCGAAGCGGCGCTGGCCGGCTGACCGGGCGGCCTGCTGACGGAGCGTGCCCAAGAGTTACGCGCCAGTTGTCTCCATGTGATCACCGCGTTACCAGCGTCACACGGGTCACGTCGAACAAGTGGGTGTTCTCACGGTTCGGCCGGGCAGGAGACACCCGGGACACCCCTACAGCGGTCCGTGAACAAACGTTGCCAAATCAACAGCAGGAGCGGCCGGGCGGCCGATGATCCTCTTGGAGTCCCGCTGCTTGACCAGTTCCTTGTCCAGAGTCCTCTTGTCGGTGAGGTGAAGCGCTGATGAGCACCACCCGGCCTTGTTCGCCGGGCGACCGCGGCCCCGAGTCCGAGGTCGTCGTCGCGGCCGCTCCCGCGGACCAGGCCGCCGCGGCGGCGGACGCGGGCCGTCAGGGGCGCCAGGTCCGCAGGCTGAGCCTGAACGGCGCCAGCGGGATCGTGCCCCTCGCCCGGGACTTCGCGCGCCAGGCGCTCCAGGCGTGGGGCTGGCTGCCCGCGGCGGGCGCCGATCAGCGGGCCGCCGCGGAGGACGTCCTCCTCGTCGTGTCCGAACTGGTGACCAACGCCTGCCTGCACGCCGACGGCCCCGACGAGCTCTGGCTCTCGTCCGACAGCAAGGTCCTGCGGATAGAGGTGTCCGACCGCGGCGCCGGTCAGCCCGCGCCCCGCACCCCGCACCGCGCCGGCCGTCCCGGCGGCCACGGCATGTTCATAGTCCAGCGCCTCTGCCTCGACTGGGGCGTCGTCCGCACCCCGGGGGTCCCGGGCAAGACGGTGTGGGCGGAGCTGAGCGCGCCCGCGTAGGGCGTCGGGGCGGGCCCCCTCAGTTCCCCCTTGGGTTACCCACGGTTCGTAAGCGCGCCGGATCACTGAAGATCCGGCGCGTTCTTTGTCTTCCCTCGGCAAGGCCCCGGGCGTACCTTGAGCGCCCAATCTGATGTGCCGTCAGTAAATCCGCACCGCGGCACGCCACGACCGGCATGAGGGGAACCCGAGGTGTATCACCAGAAACGAATGGTCACGCTCGCGCTTGCCACGGCCCTGGCCGGCGGCTCCGCGGTGCTGATGGCCGCCCCCGCCGCGCAGGCCGAGGTCCAGGACGTCAATTACCAGTGCAAGACGCCCATCGGCAACAAGGGCGCGGTGTCGCCGATCGACATCAAGAGCGTCAAGAGCGGCAGCGGCTACAAACTCACCATGTCCTTCCAGAAGGGCGTCTCCTCCAGCCCCGTGGAGCTGGGCAAGGGCGCGATGAAACCGAGCGCGCTCATCAAGCTGGGCGGCGCGGAGAGCGGCACGGTCCCGGTCTCCGGAGCGCCCAACGACAAGGCGATCCCCGCCAACACCCCCATCAAGATCAGTGACCTGTCGGGGACGTACACGCCCAAGAAGAGCGGCAAGGTCACCTTCACCGCGGGTGTTTTGACCATCAAGGCGCTCGGTACGACGACGACGTGCACGCCGTCCAACAGCCCCAAGCCCTCGCTCTCCCTGGACGTCAAGGGCTCGGGCGGCGGCGGGACCACCGGCGGCGCAGGCGAGGACACGGGATCCGGCGGCGACGCCGGGACCGGCGGCTCGGCGAGCGCCCCCTCCGGCGGCGACGAGCTCCCGCAAACCGGACCGGCGGACTCCGCCATCGCGCTCGGCACCCTCGGCGGCACGGTGCTGCTCGCGGGCGCGGCGGGTGCGCTCTGGCTGACCCGCAGGAACCAGGCGGCCCGCTCGCGCTAGGCATGGGTGCGCGGCGGTCGCGGGGACGACGCGGCGACCGCGCCCCCGCCCGCCAGCGCGCACGTGTCACCGCGTACCGAGCGTACGAAGATCCAGGAGCCGCCGATGCCGTCGCTGCCGTCCGTCGCCCGTGCCCTCACCGTGGTCGTGGCCTTACTGGTGACGGGCGTGGCACCGGCGACTCCGGTGTTCGCCGACGACCCCGGAGCGTGGTCGGTCGCGCCCTCCACGGGAGGAGGGACCCGGCCGGCGAAGGACGGGCGGCCCTACTTCTATGTGGAGGGCACGCCCGGCTCCGTCCTGGAGGACACGCTCACGGTCACCAACCCGGGGTCCGAGCCCCGCACGGTGAAGCTGAGCGGCGCGGACGCGGACAACACGCGCGGCGGTGCGTTCGCGCTGGAGCGCGGCAGACCCGAGGACACCGGTTCCTGGATCAGATTCGCCGAACGCGAGGTGAAGGTGCCGCCGCGCACCCGCGCCGAGGTGCCGTTCAGCGTGAGCGTGCCCGAGAGCGCGGTGCCGGGCGACCACCCCGGGGCGATCGTCGCGCGGGAGGGCGGCCGCGACGCCGGGGTCCGCGTGCATCTGCGGGTCAGCGGCCCGACGCTGTCCGCGCTCACGGTCGAGGGCGTACGGACCGGGGGCGGGCGCATCGCGTACGACGTGGTCAATCGCGGCAACACGGTCCTGACCCCCCGGCTCGCGGTCCACGCGGAGGGTCTCTTCGGCCCGCTCCTTGACCGGGGGCCCCGCACGCTGCCGGTGGAGCTGCTGCCCGGCCGCAGGGTCACCCTGACCGAGCCGTGGAAGGACGCACCGGCGCTCGACTCCGTGCAGGTCACGCTCACGGTCACGGCGGCGGGCGGCGCCCACGGCGAGGCGACGGCGAAGGCCCGCTTCGTGCCGTGGGGCGCGGTGGCGGGGGCCGGGGCCGGGCTGCTCGGCCTCGTGGCGGCGGGCGTCTGGTTCCTGCGCGGCCGGGGACGGACCGCGCGTGAGCGCGGCGACGAGGCCGGGGAGACGGCCGGGGAGGCGACTGGGGACGTGCCGCCGGACGGTCCCGAACAGGGCGTCGTGGCGCCGGAGTTGGCGGGAGTGGGGACGGCAGAGGGAGAGCAGCTGTGAACGGCAATCCGTTGTGGGCAGTCAAGCGGTACATCGCCGCAACCGCCGTGCTGGCGGCCCTGGCCTTCCTGCTGCTTCCCGCGGCGGGGGCCACCGCCGCCGAGAAACCGTCCGTCGCCCTCTCCGATTCCGAGGCGGGCAAGGGCGGTGACATCACCGTCAAGGGCGAGGGGTGGCGCCCCAAAGCCCTCCTGATGATGCTGGTCTGCGGCCAGGCGACCCCGGCCGCCGGTGTGCCCGGCGGCACGAACTCCTGCGCCAACGACTCGGGCCGCGCCGTCACCACCGACGGCAAGGGGACCTTCAGCAAGAAGCTCCCGGTGGCCGAGCCGCCCGAGGCCTGCCCCTGCGTGGTCCACGTGGCCACGGTCACCGGGGACAAGGCCCAGGCGGACGCCGTCTTCAAGGTCGCGGGGCATCCCGTGAAGCCCCTGACCGAGCGGCGGGGCGGCGGAAAGCTCTCCGTGCTCACCGACACGCGGCTCGAAGGCTCCAGCGGTGTCCTGACCTGGTTCGGCGCCCCGCCCTCCCGCACGCTGGTCTTCACCGTGGGCAACGTCGGCTCGGCCCCGGTCAAGAACCCGGTCTTCCACGTCGGCACCTCGCACGGCGTGTTCGCCCCGCAGTGGGAGGAGCAGCAGTGGCGCGGCACCGTCGCGCCGGGCAAGAAGGCCCAGATCAAGCTGCCGGTCGAGCTCGCCGCCGGGGCGCACGGCGACTACCTCGTCTCGCTGAGGTTCGGCGGCAAGGTCCTGGCCGAGCAGCCCTGGGGCGTCGGCCGCCCGTGGGGCGTCACCGTCTTCTGGATCCTGCTCTGCGTGGTCGTGCCCGCCGCCGTCTTCCGCATCGGCATGGCGGTGGTGGACAGGCTCAGGCCCGGCCGCCGCAGGGGTGGCCGCGGCGCACGCCCTGCGGGCCGGCACCGCACCGGCAGGATCGCCGAACTCACCGACCGGCTCCCGAAGTTGCGGCTCTCCCCGGGGGCGGTCGCGGCGGACGAGGCGGCCCGGACGCCCCTTGCGAAGCCGCCCCGGACGAAGCCGCAGCGCACGTCCGGCAAGGACACCGGGGCGAGCACGGGCACGCTCCCGTGGTTCACCCCCGACACGGACCCCGGCGCCGGTACCTCACCCGCCGGACAGCTCTCCGCACCGTCAGAGAACAGCCCGACGACGAAGGGAAACACGTGATCAGCACACGACGGAGAGCGGGCGCGGCCTCGGTCTCGCTGCTGCTCGGCGGGGCGGGCGCCCTGCTGGGCGCGGCGCCCGCGCAGGCGGCCGAGGTGGCGTACAAGACGGAGTGCATTCCGCCGTCGATATCGGGGCTGCCGCCGGTGCAGGGCACCACGAAGGTGGAGATCACCGCGCCGGCCACCGCGAAGGTGGGCGACGAGGTCGAGGTCGTGTGGAAGACCACCGAGGCCGCGTCCAAGAACCCGGACATCCTCGACCTGGACAAGGACACGGTGAAGCCGACCGGCACCCTCAAGGTGGGCGGCGGCCAGACCGGTGACCTGGCGGTGGCGGGCGAGCGGGTCAATCCGCCGATCAAGAAGAACAGCCCGATGATCCTGTCCGACATGAAGGGCAAGCTGAAGCTGACGAAGGCGGGCGAGGTCACGCTCACCCCGGACGCGTACAACATCAACGTCAGCAAGCCGATGTCGACCGACACCAAGTGCACGCCCAAGGAGCAGGTGAAGGCGGGCGCGACCATCAAGGTGACGGAGGGCGGCGGCGGTTCGGGCGGCACGACGTCGGGCAGCACGAACGCGGGCGGCACCACGTCCGGCACCACCGCGGGCAGCACGGGCGGAAACACGGCCGGCAGCACGGGCGGAAACACCGCGGGCAGTACGGGCGGTGACTCGTCCGGCGGCGCCACCGGCGGCGGTGACGGCGGCAAGACCGACTTCCCCGGCAAGGAGGTCCAGACCCCCTACAAGTGCAAGACGCCCATCGGCGACAAGGACGCCACGTCCCCCGTACAGATCAACGCCAAGAAGGACGGCGGCAGTTACGGCCTCACCGTCGAGTTCAAGAAGTCCGTCATGGACAGCCCCGCCGACATCCCCGCGGACTCGGTGAAGCCGTCGATGGAGGTCAAGCTGGGCGGCGCGGACAAGGGCACGGTGCACGTGGAGGGCCCCACCAACAAGGAGCCCATCAAGTCCGGCGACCCGATGACCATCCCTGACCTGACCGGCACCTACAAGCCGGGCGCCGACGGCAAGTCGACGCTCTCGCCGGGCGTCCTCACGGTCAAGGCCCTCGGTACGACGACGACCTGCACCCCGACCAAGGCCGAGGTCTCCCTGGAGATCGACACCGCGGCCCAGCCGGGCGGCGCGGCGGGCGGCTCGTCCACCGGAGGCTCCTCCACCGGCGGAGGTTCCGCGGGCGGCTCGGCCGGCGGCTCGGCCGCGACCGGCGGCGGGCTCGCCGAGACCGGCGCCGACGACAACGGCACCCTGCGGGCCCTCGGCCTGGTCGCCGGAACGGTGATCCTGCTGGGCGGCGCGGTGTTCACCTTCCTGCCCAGGCGAAGGAGCAGCGTGCGCTGACGCGCCGAAGGGGCGCGGGGAACTGCGCGAGCCACCAGAGACGACCCGCACCGGCCGGTGGCGCGGACCCCGCGGACGCATCTGCCCGCGGCGGTCCGCCCGGCGGGCGCGGGTCGCCCAGGGTCGCTCGCGCGGTTCCCCGCGCCCCTGAAAGGGCTCCCCCTAGGCGTGTTGGCGCAGCCAGCGCAGGACCGCCTGGGCGAAAGCCGGTTTCCTCAGGAGCTCGCCCCCGTGCGCCGTACCCGGCTCGATGCGCACGGTGACGTCCTTCAGGCCCGCCACCGTCTGCGCGCGCGCCAGTTCCGTCGAGTGCGCGACCGGCACGAAGTCCCCCGCCGAGTGCGTGAGGAACATCGGCGGGTCGTCCGATCCCGAGGCGTGCGACGCGGCGGCGAGGTCGGTCCACCGCCCCCGGCACCGCTGCCCGTCGCGCGCGGGCGAGCACCCCGCGAGCAGCTCCGCCGTGCGCCGCAGCTTGCGCTGGGCCGGGGAGGCCGCCCGCGTCCCGCCGTCCTTCCACGCGCGGTGGGGCGAGGCCACGGGGGAGAGGGCCACCACGCCGCGCACCCGCTTGCGCCCGGCGCCGTACGCCCCCGCACTGACCGCGAGATGCCCGCCCGCGGAGGACCCGAGCACCATAGGAGTGGGGCCGCCGCGCCGCTTCACCCACCGCAGCGCCGCCAGGACGTCGTCGCGCTGGGCGGGCCAGGCGGCGTCGGTCGCGAGCCGGTAGTCGGTGTCGTAGACGGTGAACCCGCGCGCCGCGAACCACCGGGCCCGCGCGCTCCAGTCGGTGTCCCGCACCCAGGAGCCGCCGTGCAGGATCATCAGGGCGGGGCGGCCGGGCCGGTCGCCGTACACGGTGACGTGCTGGCGCGCGTGTCCCCCGTACGAGAAGGTCCGGCCCGACGGTGGTTGGGGTGCGGCCCGGACGGCGGCACTGGACGACAGCAACGCCACGCAGAGGGCGATGACCGGCAACGTACGACGCATGGCCAGATGCTCCACCGCCCGGCCCCGCGACCGGCACAGAAACGTTCCGTGTCACCGCCACGGGTGAGCGGACGATCCCCTGTTCGCGCGAGTGGACGTACGCGAGGGCCGCCGCACCCGCAGGTGCGACGGCCCTCGCCGTGCGTCCGTCGGCCCGGTCGGGGCGCGGCGGACGTCAGTTCACGGAACCCATCAGTTCCTTGACCTTCTTGCGGTTCAGCCAGATGCCGAAGCCCGCGATGACCGCGATGACCGCCTCGACGGCGACCGCACCCGAGTTGTTCAGGTCGATCCCCAGCTGCGGGGAGGTCAGCAGGCCGGTGACGGAGTCGCCCGCGGTGACCGCGAGGAACCAGACACCCATCATCTGGGCGCTGTACTTCGCCGGGGCCATCTTCGTGGTGACCGAGAGGCCGACCGGGGAGAGGCACAGCTCGCCGACGGTCTGGATGAAGTAGATCGCGACCAGCCACATCGGGCTCACCTTGCCGCCGTTGTTGGCGGTGTCGATCAGCGGGATGAGGAAGACGGCGAAGGAGATGCCGATCAGCGTGAGGCTGGAGGCGAACTTGACCGCCGTGCTCGGCTCCTTGCCCCGCTTGTTCAGCCAGAGCCACGCCGAGGCGACCACGGGGGCGAGCGCCATGATGAAGATCGGGTTCAGCGACTGGTACCAGGAGGTCGGGAAGTCGAACCCGAGCAGGCTGTTCGTCGTCGAGTGCTCGCCGAAGATCGAGAGCGTCGAGCCGTTCTGGTCGTAGATCATCCAGAAGACGGCGGCGACGACGAAGAACCAGACGTAGCCGGAGAGCTTGGACTGCTCCAGGTTCGTCAGCTCCTTGTCGCGCTTCATGCGGACCAGGACGGCGACCGGGATGACCAGGCCGGCGATGGTGAGCGGCATCAGCGCCCAGTCGGCGAAGTTGCCGGTCACGGCGAGGAACGTGTAGAGCACGACCGCCGCGATCAGCCAGATCAGGCCGGTGCGCAGCGCGGACGCGCGCTCCTGGGCCGTGGCGGGCTTGGAGACGACGCTGCTCTCGCCGCTCAGGTGGCGCGAGCCGAGCATGAACTGGGCCAGGCCGAGCGCCATGCCGACCGCGGCGAGCGCGAAGCCGAAGTGCCAGTTGACGTTCTCGCCCACGGTGCCGATGGTCAGCGGGGCGAGGAAGGCACCCATGTTGATGCCGATGTAGAACAGCGTGAAGCCACCGTCGCGGCGCGGGTCCTCCGGGCCGTCGTAGAGGTGGCCGACCATCGTGGAGATGTTGGCCTTCAGGAGGCCGGAGCCGAGCGCCACGAGGGCGAGGCCGGCGAAGAAGGACGCCGAGCTCGGCAGGGCGAGCGTGATGTGACCGAGGATGACCACGCCGGCGCCGATGGCGACGGTCTTGCGCGGTCCCCAGAAACGGTCGGCCACCCAGCCGCCGGGCATGGCGAGGAGATAGACCATCGACATGTAGACGGAGTAGATCGCCGTCGCCGTCGTGGCACTCATGTTCATGCCGCCGGGGGCGATCAGATACAGCGGGAGCAGTGCCTTCATGCCGTAGAAGCTGTACCGCTCCCACATCTCGGTCATGAAGAGTGTGGCCAGTCCGCGGGGGTGGCCGAAGAAGGTCTTCTCAGAGCCGGGGGTACCGGCGGAGTCCTTCGTCAGGCTGGACGCCATGGGTCGATCCTCGTGGTTCGGGACGCGCGGCAAGAGCGTGTGCGCGCCCGGTGGGGGGCGGTCGGCACCGGGGTCGAGGCGTCCACACCCCCACGCCCGGGGGGAGTTCGCGCTCCGTGTGGAGACAGGCGCTGGACGGTGACTCCGAGATCCACGCCCTGCGCGCGTCTCACGCGCAGGGCCCGACCACAGGTCATTCCTTTCAAGGCTGGCAGAAGCCGGCCCGCACATAAAAGAGACCTAAGGCCGCACAGCGGGCCAAAGGTCCTTGGGTAGTGCATCAGGCGTTGGGTCACCATACGCCACGACAGTGCGGCATATGGAAGGACTTGAGAGATGGATCACAGGTTTCGGTGGAACCGTCCGCCCACATTTGAAGGTGATCCTCAGGATCGCACCCCAGACCCGCAGGGGCCGAACGCCGCCGGACGATCACTGGGCGATCACCCCACGACGGTCCTCCGGCGCGGACTACCATCACCCCATGACCCGTGTACTGCTCGCCGAGGACGACGCGTCCATCTCGGAGCCGCTGGCCCGTGCCCTGCGCAGGGAGGGGTACGAGGTCGAAGTGCGTGAGGACGGCCCGACCGCCCTCGACGCCGGGCTGCAGGGCAGCGTCGACCTAGTCGTGCTCGACCTGGGCCTGCCCGGGATGGACGGCCTGGAGGTGGCCCGCCGCCTCCGTGCCGAGGGGCACACGGCACCGATCCTCATCCTGACCGCGCGCGCCGACGAGGTGGACACCGTCGTCGGTCTGGACGCGGGCGCCGACGACTACGTCACCAAGCCCTTCCGCCTGGCCGAACTGCTCGCCCGGGTCCGGGCCCTGCTCCGGCGCGGCGCCGCCGAGCCCGCGCAGGCACCGGCCACCCACGGCGTGCGGATCGACGTCGAGTCGCACCGCGCCTGGATGGGCGAGGAAGAGCTCCAGCTCACGGCCAAGGAGTTCGACCTGCTGCGGGTCCTGGTCCGGGACGCGGGCCGGGTCGTCACCCGCGACCAGCTGATGCGCGAGGTCTGGGACACCACGTGGTGGTCGTCCACCAAGACCCTGGACATGCACATCTCCTGGCTGCGCAAGAAGCTGGGCGACGACGCGGCCAATCCCCGGTACATCGCCACGGTCCGAGGAGTCGGCTTCCGCTTCGAGAAGAGCTGATCCCGCCCCTGGGCGCTGCGCGGTTCCCCGTGCCCCTGAGGGCGGCTTCGATCGGCGACACTGAGTAGATGCGCCGCAGACTGATCAGCAGCACCCTCGCCGTCGTCCTCGTGGTGATCGCGGTGTTCGGGGTGAGTCTCGTCATCGTCGAGACGCGGACCATCAGCAGCAGCGCCCAGGACCGCGTCACCTCCGAGGCGCTCCGCCTGGCCAGCATCGTCGACAGCAGGCTCATCGGCGACGAGAAGATCAACGCCGAGATCCTGCGGGACGTCGCCGCGGTCGACGCCGACCGCTACGCCCTCATCGAGATCCCCGGCCGCGCCCCCGTCGAGATCGGCACCCGCCCCACCGGCGACGTCATCCACGACACGGCCAAGGGCGAGGAGGGCGAGAAGGTCACCGTCGAGGAGCCGCGCACCGCGGTCACCCAGGAGGTCGGCCGCACCCTGCTGATCATCGGCGCCGTGGCCCTGCTCGCGATCATCGCCGCCGTGCTCCTCGCCGTGCGCCAGGCCAACCGCCTGGCCTCGCCGCTCACCGACCTCGCGGAGACCGCCGAGCGCCTCGGCTCGGGCGACCCCCGCCCCCGCCACAAGCGGTACGGCGTGCCGGAGCTCGACCGCGTCGCGGACGTCCTGGACGGCAGCGCCGAGCGCATCGCCCGGATGCTGACCGCCGAGCGGCGCCTGGCGGCCGACGCCTCGCACCAGCTGCGTACGCCCCTCACGGCGCTCTCCATGCGCCTGGAGGAGATCACCGTCACCGACGACCTGGACACGGTGAAGGAGGAGGCCACGATCGCGCTCGCGCAGGTCGAGCGCCTCACCGACGTCGTGCAGCGGCTCCTCACGAACTCGCGCGACCCGCGCACCGGCTCCGCCGTCTCCTTCGACCTGGACGAGGTCATCAAGCAGCAGCTGGAGGAGTGGCGCCCGGCCTACCGCAGCGCGGGCCGCGCCATCGTCAGCTCCGGCAAGCGGCATCTGCGGGCCGTGGGCACGCCCGGCGCGGTCGCGCAGGTCCTGGCCGCCCTCATCGAGAACTCGCTCATGCACGGCGGCGGCACCGTCGCCCTGCGCACCCGCGTCACGGGCAACCAGACGGTGATCGAGGTCACGGACGACGGCCCCGGCGTCCCCGCCGATCTGGGCGCCCGGATCTTCGAGCGCACCATCAGCGGCCGCAACTCGACGGGAATCGGCCTCGCGGTCGCCCGGGATCTGGCCGAGGCGGACGGCGGACGGCTGGAGATGCTCCAGACCAAGCCGCCGGTCTTCGGCCTCTTCCTGTCGCGTACGCCGCCGCAGAAGCGGGCCCAGGAGGCCGCCGAGACGGTCCGCTAGGCCCGGCGGGCGCGCTGGCGGGTGCCGGGCCCTAGCGGGTGCCGCGCACGGCGGGACGCTTGCCGGCGTCCCGCGCGGCCGCGGGCCCGTCCTCCAGGAACGATTCCGCACGGGCGACGGTCTCCCGCGCCGGAAGGGCCTTGAACACCCAGGTGCGGTAGGACCAGAAGCGGAAGCAGGTCGCGATGCCGATGCCCACGAACTTGAAGACGTTGCGCTGGAGCGGGCTGTCCCAGTCGAAGCCGTAGATCGCCGCGTACAGGACGCCGTTCTCGATCACCAGGCCGACCGCGCTGAAGACCAGGAACAGCGTGAGCTCCTTGGTGCGGGAGCTCTTGTCGCGGTCGCGGTACGTGAAGTAGCGGAAGCCCACGTAGTTGAAGGCGATGGCGACGACGGTGGCGATCACGTTCGCGCGCACGGCCTGGAGGTCGGTGGTGTGCCACAGCAGGTTGGAGACGCTGAAGTTCACCAGCGTGCCCAGCGCCCCCACGGCACCGAACTTGGCCACTTCGCGCGCGAGCTGGTCCAGTCGCACCCGTAGTGCGCCACGTTCCGTCATGGTGGTCGCCCCAACCCCCGTCGTCGATTCGTTCCGGTGTCGTCGTCACGTCGACGTAAGTGGTGTTTCGGTCGCGTCAACCCAGCCATGCTAACCAGCGAGTCCCGTTCGTCGCGCGGGGACGCCTCCACACTGTGGCGGCTCTGTGACGGGAGAGCCCGTCCGGTGCCGGAAACCGGCCGTTCCCGGGTGGCCGATACGGGCCGATACCCTGGGGGTGTGACGTTCCCGGTAGTCGGCATGGTCGGCGGCGGTCAGCTCGCCCGCATGACCCACGAGGCGGGCATCCCCCTCGGCCTCAAGTTCAAGCTCCTCAGTGACACCCCTCAGGACTCCGCGGCGCAGGTCGTCGGCGATGTCGTCATCGGCGACTTTTCCGACCTCGACACGCTGCGCGAGTTCGCGAGGGGCTGCGACGTGATCACTTTTGATCACGAACACGTACCCACCGAGCATCTACGCGCCCTGGAGGCGGACGGCATCCCCGTGCGCCCGGGGCCGGCCGCGCTGGTGCACGCCCAGGACAAGGGCGTGATGCGCGAGAAGCTCACGGAGATCGGTGTGCCCTGCCCGCGCCACCGGATCGTGCGCGATCCGGCCGACGTGGCGGCCTTCGCGGCCGAAGGCGACGGGTTCCCCGTGATCCTCAAGACGGTGCGTGGCGGCTATGACGGCAAGGGGGTGTGGTTCGTGCGTTCGGTCGAGGACGCCGAAGATCCCTTCCGGGCCGGTGTCCCCGTGCTGGCCGAGGAGAAGGTCGACTTCCGGCGTGAGCTCGCGGCGAACGTCGTCCGCTCGCCGCACGGCCAGGCCGTTGCCTACCCCGTCGTCGAGTCCCAGCAGGTCGACGGCGTCTGCGACACGGTCATCGCACCGGCCCCCGGCCTCTCCGAGGACCTCGCGGGCCAGGCGCAGGAGCTGGCGCTCCGCGTCGCCAAGGAGCTCGGCGTCGTCGGGCACCTGGCGGTCGAGCTCTTCGAGACGCGCGACGGCCGCATCCTGGTGAACGAGCTGGCGATGCGCCCGCACAACTCGGGCCACTGGACGCAGGACGGGGCGATCACGTCCCAGTTCGCCAACCACGTGCGCGCGGTCCTCGACCTGCCCCTCGGTGACCCGCGCCCGCGGGCGAAGTGGACGGTCATGGCCAATGTCCTGGGCGGCGACTACCCGGACATGTACCAGGCGTACCTGCACTGCATGGCGCGCGACCCGCAGCTGAAGATCCACATGTACGGCAAGGACGTGAAGCCCGGCCGCAAGGTCGGCCACGTCAACACCTACGGCGACGACCTGGACGACGTGCTGGAGCGCGCCCGTCACGCGGCCGGCTATCTCAGAGGAACGATCACCGAATGACCGCACCTGTAGTTGGCATCGTCATGGGCTCGGACTCCGACTGGCCGGTCATGGAGGCCGCGGCCAAGGCCCTCGACGAGTTCGAGATCCCCTACGAGGTCGACGTCGTCTCGGCGCACCGCATGCCGCGCGAGATGGTCGCGTACGGCGAGGAGGCCGCGGACCGCGGCCTCAAGGCGATCATCGCCGGGGCCGGCGGCGCCGCGCACCTGCCGGGCATGCTCGCTTCGGTGACGCCCCTGCCGGTGATCGGCGTGCCCGTGCCGCTGAAGTACCTCGACGGCATGGACTCGCTCCTGTCCATCGTGCAGATGCCCGCGGGCGTGCCGGTGGCGACGGTCTCGGTGGGCGGCGCGCGCAACGCGGGCCTCCTCGCGGCCCGCATCCTGGCCGCGCACGACCCCGAGATCCTGGGCCGCATGCGGGAGTTCCAGCAGGAGCTGAACGAGCAGGCCACGGAGAAGGGCAAGCGGCTGCGGACCAAGGTCGAAGGCCAGGGTTCCGGTTTCGGCTTCGGTTCGGGAAAGTGAGCGCATGACCTCTCCCGATCTGCCCGGCTCCTCCGGCCTCTCCGAGCTGCCCGCTCTGCCCGACGCCCGCGCCCTGCTCGCCGACTTCCCGGTCGTCGACGGTCACAACGACCTGCCCTGGGCGCTGCGCGAGAAGGCGGGGTACGAACTCGACCGCCTGGACATCGCGGCCGACCAGACGGGCCACCTCCACACGGACATCGCGCGCCTGCGGGCGGGCGGGGTCGGCGCCCAGTTCTGGTCGGTGTACGTCCGCTCGGACCTGGCGGGCGACGCGGCGGTGAGCGCGACCCTCGAACAGATCGACTGCGTCGAGCAGCTGCTCGCGCGCTACCCGAAGGACCTGCGCCGCGCGCTGACGGCCGCGGACATGGAGGAGGCGCGGGGCGAGGGCCGTATCGCGTCCCTGATGGGCGCCGAGGGCGGCCACTCCATCAACAACTCCCTCGCCACCCTGCGGGCGCTGCACGCACTGGGCGTCCGCTACATGACGCTGACCCACAACGACAACATCGCGTGGGCGGACTCGGCGACGGACGAACCGGGGGTGGGCGGCCTGTCGCCGTTCGGCCATGAGGTGGTCCGGGAGATGAACCGCACCGGCATGCTCGTGGACCTCTCCCACGTGGCGGCGACGACGATGCGGGCGGCCCTGGACACCTCCGTGGCGCCGGTGATCTTCTCGCACTCCTCGTCGCGCGCGGTCTGCGACCACCCGCGCAACATCCCGGACGACGTACTGGAACGCCTGTCGGCGAACGGCGGCGTCGCGATGGCCACCTTCGTCCCGAAGTTCGTCCTCCAGGCCGCGGTCGACTGGACGGCGGCGGCCGACGAGAACATGCGGGCGCACGGCTTCCACCACCTGGACACGACACCGGAGGCGATGAAGGTCCACGCGGCCTTCGAGGAGTCCGTGCCGCGCCCGGTGGCCACGGCCGCGACCGTCGCCGACCACCTCGACCACATGCGCGAGGTGGCGGGCGTCGACCACATCGGCATCGGCGGCGACTACGACGGCACGGCGTTCACGCCGGACGGCCTCGACGACGTGGCGGGCTACCCGAACCTGATCGCGGAGCTTCTGACCCGCGGCTGGTCGAAGCCGGACCTGGCCAAGCTGACGTGGCAGAACGCGGTCCGCGTGCTCGGCGCCGCGGAGGACGTGGCGCGGGACGTGCGGACCCGGCGCGGCCCGTCGAACGCGACGCTCCAGCAGCTGGACGGCTGAGGGCTCCACGACAGAGGTGACACGGGGGCGGGGGCGGCCGATCGGCCGCCCCCGCCCCCGCGTCGTGCCTCAGGTCCCCAGACCCCGCGCGAACCGCAGCGAGCGCGCGAAGACCTCGTCCACCGCCACGTCGGACGCGCCGTGCCAGCCATGGTCGGCGCCCGGCACCACACGCAGCTCCACCGGCACACCCGCCTCCCGCAGCCGGGCCGCGAGCGCCTCGCTGTGGGCGCCCGGCACCATCGTGTCCCGCTCGCCGTGCACCAGCAGGAAGGGCGGGGCCCCGGGGTGCACCCGCGTGACGGGGCTGGCGGCTCGGGCCCGCTCGGGCACGGCGGCGGGGGCGGCGCCGAGGAGCAGGGCTTCGGGGGTCGTGGCGCTGCGCGGGTCGAAGGGCCCGCGGGGGAGCGTCAGGTCGCTCGGGGCGTACCAGACCACGGCTCCGGCGGCCCCGACCGCGGGGTCGAGCGCCAGGAGCGAGGCCAGGTGGCCGCCCGCGGACTCGCCCCACACCACGGTCCGTGCCGTGTCGACGCCGAGCTCCGGCGCGCGCAGCGCCAGCCAGCGCAGCGCCGCCCGCAGGTCGTCCAGCGGGGCGGGGAAACGGGCCTCGCCGCTGAGCCGGTAGTCGGCGCAGGCCACCGCGAGGCCCGCCGCGGCGATGCGGGCGAACGGGCCCGGATCCCAGTGCCGGGTCCGCGGGCCCAGGTCGTCACGGCGCCCTCGCCGCCAGGCCCCGCCGTGCACGAACAGGACGAGCGGGGCGGGCCCGTCCGCGGGTTCCGGCAGCCAGAGGTCGAGTTCCAGCGGGCGGCCCCCCTCGACCTCGCCGTACGGGACACCGCGCAGGTGCCGCGGGCCCGGCGCCGGACGCGGGACGGGCGGGAGCGGCGCGACGTCCGGGTGGGGCGCGGCGATCAGGGCCCGCAGGGTGTCGCTCACCGGGTGTGCCACCGGTGCTCGGGCAGGAAGCGCACGTCGTACCGCTCGGGGACGGTGGCGAACTTGCCGGGCGTGGGCACGACGGGTTCGCGCGGCAGGCCGAGGTCGTCGGCGGGCGCCCCCAGGGTCTCGAAGAACCGCTCGAAGGTGCCGCCGGGGCCCGCGGCGACGCCGACGACCTGGCTGTGGTGGCGCTCCATGCGGTAGGCGTGCGGGCAGTTCTTGGGCACGAAGCCGAAGTCGCCGGGGGTGAGGAGCTTCTCCTGCTGCTCGCCGTCGAGGTCCTCCACGAACAGCCGGACGGCGCCCTGGGTGACGTAGAAGACCTCGTACGTGTCGGGGTGCAGGTGGGCGGGGATGACGTCGCCCTTGGGGCCCTCGACGGTGAAGAAGTTGAAGCCGTTCTCGGTCTGCTCGCCGCCCGCGTAGATGGTGACCAGGTCGCCGAAGAGATGGGCGCGGTCGCCCTCGCCCTTTTCGATGACGTAGGGCTTGCCCGGTTCGGCGGGGATGCGCGAGGAGCGCCGGTGGCGGGTGGCGTACTCGATGGTCATGGCTCTCCCGGGGGTGCGGTGCGACACGCTGGAATGTCAGGCAGCCTGACATAGTAACGAGGGGTCGGGCAAGCCGTCGGCGCATAGGCTCTGGCCATGCACGCCACCGGCCGCAACCTCCCCCAACTGCTCGGCGACGCCCGCCGCTGGTTCGAGGACGCGCTCCTCGCGACCCTGGAGGAAGCGGGGGAGGCCCCGGTGTCCCCGACGCAGGCGGGCCTCTTCGCCGTCCTGGACGCGGAGGGCACCACGGTCTCCGAGCTGGCGCGCCGGATGGGCGTCACCCGCCAGACGGCCCACCAGGCGGTGCACGGCCTGGTCGCGGCGGGCCTGCTCGAACAGGTCCCCGACCCCTCCTCCGCGCGCCAGCGCCTGATCCGCCGCACCGAGGAGGGCGCCCGCACGCACCGCAGGGCGGAACTGGTCCTGCACCGCGTGGAACAGGAGCTGGTCACCCGCCTCGGGGAAGCGCCGGTCCGCGCCCTGCGGGCGGCCCTGGAACTCCCGTGGGGGAGCCCGCCGGTCCTGACTCCGCCCGACGGGAAAGGGCTGAAGGCTGAGGGGTGAGGGCTGAAAGCTGAGAGGTGAGGGCGGTGGCGGGCGGGTCTGTGCCCGCGCGCGCTTACTCCTGCGGGGCCCGTGCCGCGCCTGACGGGGCCATCGGGGTCGTGCGCGCGGGGGCGGTCAGGAGGCCTTCGACGCCCTCCAGGAACGTCTCGGAGATCAGCGCCGGATCGAAGAGGCAGCCGGCCGCCATGGCTCCGTCCCGCAGCATGACGAAGTGCCGCCCCGCCGCGTCGGCGGGCGCGCAGCCGGCCTGCGCCAGCACGTCCGTGACGGTCTCCAGGAACCACTGCCGGTGCGCCAGCACGGCCCGGTGGACCGGGTGCTCCGGGTCGGGGAACTCGGCCACCGCGTTCAGGAAGGCGCACCCGCGGAACCCGGAGTACTGGATGCCCCCGGTGATGGTCCGGGCGACGGCACGGACCCGGTCGGCCGGCGTCCCGCCCTCCGTGAGGGCGGCCTCGACCTGCGCGCGCATGCCGTGGTCGGCCTGCTGGAGGTAGGCGAGGATCAACTCCTCCTTGCCCTTGAAGTGCCGGTACAAGGTGGCGCGGGTGACCTTGGCCTCCGCGGTGATCCGGTCCACGCCGACGGAGTGGATGCCTTCCGCGTAGAAGATCCGGGTCGCCGTGTCGAGCAGGCGGGCCCGTGCCTCGGACGTGCTCCCGCCTTCTGTGCGCGCGCTCATGGCGTCCACCGTATCAGCCGGGTGAGGGAGAACGTTCGGTCTTGACAAGGGGGTGGCCGCGCCCTTCAATGAAAAAAGAGACCGAACGTTCTCCCTCATCGTTCGGGCGTCATGCCCGCGCCACGCGCTTCCACCGGAAGGACCCCCTCATGGACACCGCCGTCGCCACCCCCGCCCCCACGGCACCCGCCACCGCGGCAGCAGCCTCCGCGGCACTGCGGAGGCTGTACCTCGTGCGCTTCGCGTTCGCCGCGGTCTGGGCCGCCCTGCTGTTCACGTCCGCGGGCACACTGGGCGTCCTCAGCGCGACCCTGCTGGTGGTCTATCCCCTGTTCGACCTGGCGTGCGCGGTCGTCGACGCCCGGGCCGCCCGCGCGGCCGGCGGACCGGTGCGCGGCCTCCACGTGAACATCGCGCTCAGCGCCCTGACCACCGCGGGTCTGGTCGCCGCGGCGTCCTCCGGCATCCCGGCCGTCCTGCGGGTCTGGGGCGCCTGGGCCATCACCGCGGGCGTCGTCCAGCTGATCGTCGGCGTCCTGCGGCGCGGCATGGGAGGCCAGTGGCCGATGATCGCCAGCGGCGCCATCTCCACCCTCGCCGGAGCCTCCTTCGTCGCACAGGCCGGCAAGGACGACGCCTCGCTGAGCACGCTCGCCGGCTACGCCCTGCTCGGCGGGATCTTCTTCCTGGTCTCGGCCCTCCGCCTGAACCGCACCCCGGGCCGCTGACCCGGCGGCGGGCCCTGCCCCCGCCCCCCCACGCACATCGCCCTCCCCCTGTGACAGGGAGAGGGCGACGGACGAGCGGTGGTGCGGTGCGGGTTACGGCAGGTTGCGGGCCATGACGATCCGCTGGACCTGGTTCGTGCCTTCGTAAATCTGCGTGATCTTCGCGTCGCGCATCATGCGCTCGACGGGGTAGTCACGGGTGTAGCCGTAGCCGCCGAGCAGCTGGACGGCGTCCGTGGTGACCTCCATCGCCACGTCCGAGGCGAAGCACTTGGCGGCCGCGCCCTGGAAGGTGAGATCCGCGTCGCCGCGCTCCGACTTGGCCGCCGCCGCGTAGGTGAGCTGACGCGCGGCCTCGATCTTCATGGCCATGTCCGCGAGCATGAACTGCACGCCCTGGAAGTCGCCGATCGGCTTGCCGAACTGCTTGCGCTCCTTGACGTACCCCTTGGCGTAGTCCAGGGCGCCCTGGGCGATGCCGAGCGCCTGGGCCGCGATCGTGATGCGGGTGTGGTCCAGGGTCTTCATCGCCGTGGCGAAGCCCGTGCCCTCCGCGCCGATCATGCGGTCGGCGGGGATGCGGACGTTGTCGAAGTAGACCTCGCGGGTCGGCGAGCCCTTGATGCCGAGCTTCTTCTCCGGGGCGCCGAAGGAGACGCCCTCGTCCGACTTCTCCACGACGAAGGCCGAGATGCCCTTCGAGCGCTTGGAGGGGTCGGTCACGGCCATCACCGTGTAGTACTCCGAGACGCCCGCGTTGGTGATCCAGCGCTTCACGCCGTTGAGGACCCAGGAGTCCCCGTCGCGCACGGCCCTGGTCTTCATGCCCGCCGCGTCCGAACCGGCGTCCGGCTCGGAGAGGCAGTACGAGAACATGCCCTCGCCCTTGGCCAGCGGCGTCATGTACTTCTTCTTCAGCTCCTCGGACCCGGAGAGGATCACGGGGAGGGAGCCCAGCTTGTTCACGGCCGGGATGAGCGAGGACGAGGCGCACACGCGGGCCACTTCCTCGATCACGATGACCGTGGCGAGCGCGTCGGCGCCCGTGCCGCCGTAGCTCTCCGGGACGTGCACGGCGTGCAGGTCGGAGGAGACGAGGGCGTCGAGCGCCTCCTGCGGGAAGCGGGCCTCCTCGTCCACGGCCGCGGCGAACGGCGCGATCTTCGCCTCGGAGAGCGAACGGATCGCGTCGCGGAGCATGTCGTGCTCCTCGGACGGGCGGTACAGGTCGAAATCAGCCGATCCGGCCAAGGTCTCTCACGCTCCAAGGATGCTAATTACCGTTAAGTAACCCAAATTTTAGAGGGCGGCTCACGTGAGGGATACGTGAGCTTGCCGACAGCGGCCGTTCCGCGGGCGGCGATGGCGGAAACGTGCCCGGTCAAGGGCCCGACTATGCTCGGGCACCGCACTGACGGCCGTAGACCCCTGGAGCACCGCATGGCCCTCAAGATCACCGTGATCGGCACCGGCTACCTCGGTGCGACGCACGCCGCGGCCATGGCCGAGCTCGGTTTCGAGGTGCTCGGCCTCGACGTCGTGCCCGAGAAGATCGAGATGCTGCAGCGGGGCGAGGTCCCCATGTACGAGCCCGGCCTGGAGGAGCTGCTGCGCAAGCACGTCGCCGGGATCGAGGGCTCCAGCGGGCGGCTGCGCTTCACCATGGACTTCGCGGAGGTCGCGGCCTTCGGCGACGTGCACTTCGTCTGCGTGAACACCCCGCAGAAGCACGGCGAGTACGCCTGCGACATGAGTTACGTCGACAGTGCCTTCGCGCAGCTCGCCCCGCACCTCACGCGCCCCGCGCTGGTCGTCGGCAAGTCGACCGTGCCGGTCGGCTCGGCGGACCGCCTCGCGCGCGAACTGGCCGCGAACGCCCCGGCGGGCGCCGAGGCCGAGCTGGCCTGGAACCCCGAGTTCCTGCGCGAGGGCTTCGCCGTCAAGGACACCCTGCACCCGGACCGCATCGTCGTCGGCGTCCGCAGCGCGCACGCCGAGAAGCTCCTGCGCGAGGTGTACGCGGGTCCGGTCGGCGAGGGCTCGCCCTTCGTCGTGACGGACTTCCCGACCTCCGAGCTGGTGAAGACGGCCGCCAACTCCTTCCTCGCCACGAAGATCTCGTTCATCAACGCGATGGCCGAGGTGTGCGAGGCCGCGGGCGGCGACGTGGTGAAGCTGGCCGAGGCGCTCGGGTACGACGACCGGATCGGCAAGAAGTTCCTGCGGGCCGGGATCGGCTTCGGCGGCGGCTGCCTGCCCAAGGACATCCGGGCGTTCATGGCGCGGGCGGGGGAGCTGGGCGCCGACCAGGCGCTGACCTTCCTGCGGGAGATCGACTCCATCAACATGCGGCGCCGCGGGCAGATGGTGGAGATGGCGCGCGAGGCGCTGGGCGGCGGCTCCTTCCTGGGCAAGCGGGTCGCGGTACTCGGCGCCACGTTCAAGCCGGACTCCGACGACGTACGTGACTCGCCCGCGCTGAACGTCGCCGGGCAGATCCACCTCCAGGGCGGCCAGGTCACGGTCTACGACCCCAAGGGGATGGTGAACGCGGCCCGGCTCTTCCCGACGCTCGGGTACGCGGAGACGGCCGTGGACGCGGTCAGGGGCGCGGACGTGGTCCTGCACCTCACGGAGTGGCGCGAGTTCCGCGAGCTCGACCCGGCCGCGCTCGGCGAGGTCGCGTCGGACCGCCTGATCCTGGACGGCCGCAACGCACTGGACCCCGCGGTGTGGCGCGCGGCGGGCTGGACGTACCGGGCGATGGGCCGCCCCTCCGCCTGAGCCCGGGGCCGTGCGCCGAGTTCTTCGTGTGCACGCCGACCCCGCCGGGCACCCGTCGGAACCCTGCGCGACATCGTGGTCGGCTGTCCGGATCCCGGGTCTGCGCCGATCCGGCGGGGCATCCCTTCTGCCTCTGCCGGATCGACGCGGACCGAGCCGCGGGCCGCCTGAGCCGTCAGCCGTATCGGCCGACCGAGGCGTCAGCCGTCAGTCCTCAGCCGCCCGCCTGTCTGCGCAGCCGTTCCCGTGCCGCCCGTGCCGCGAAGTCCGCGCCACGCAGCGCCCGTTGGACGTTGCCCCAGGTCAGGCGGGCGAGGTCGTCGTCGGACCAGTCACGTGCGACGAGTTCGGCGACGAGGTGCGGATAGCGCGAGGTGTCGGCCAGACCCTCGGGGTGCGTGGACGGGGTGTCGTACGTCCCCGAGAGGCCCACGCACTCCGGGCCCGCGAGCCGGCGTACGTGCTCGATGTGGTCGGCGACCTCGCCGATCGTCGCACCGGTCTGCTCGGCCGCCAGGGGCACCAGGCACAGGCCCTTGGCGGCGCCGAGCGCGCCGAGCAGCTCGTCCGGCAGGTTCCCCGGTGCGTCCCGCAGCGCGCGGGCCCCCGAGCGGCTGAACAGGACGGGCGCCTTGGAGACGGCGAGCACCCGGTGCGCGGTGGCCTCGGAGGCGCCCGACAGCTCGGCGAGCACCCCGGTCCGGTTCAGCTCGCGCACCACCTCCTCGCCGAACGGCGTCAGACCGTCGGGGCCCGCCCACGACGTGCCGGAGAGGGTGAGCGAGCACAGGCCGAGGGCGTGCAGGGCGCGCAGCGTGGCGAGCGAGTCTCCCAGCGCCTCCGCGCGCGCCGGGCCCATCAGGATCGCGATGCGTCCGCAGTGCCGCGCGTCGGCCACCTCGGACGCCGAGCGGGCCAGCCGCAGCCCCTCGGAGTGGGCGGCGACGACGTGCTTGACGAGGTCGAGCTGTTCGAGGGTCGCGCCCAGGACGCGGTCGGCGGGGACGCTGTCCGGCACGTGCACGGACCAGAGCTGCGCTCCCACGCCGCCGGCCCGCAGCCGGGGCACGTCGGCGTCCACGGCGCTGTCGCCGAGCTCCAGGTCGTACCAGGGCAGTCCGCGCAGGGCCCAGGGCAGCCCGCTGAAGCCGTCGGCGACGGGGTGGGCGGCGAGCAGCGCGCGGGCGCGCCGCAGCGGGTCCGGCGCGGCTTCGCGCACCGGTCCCGGCTCGGATATCGGTGGGGGCTCGGGGGACCGCGCGGGGGGCCGGTCGAGCGCCCCGGCTTCGGCGGTGGTGTCGGGTCGGACCTGCAGTTCTGCCATGGGGGTGCTCCGGACTTAAGGGTGGGTCCGGTCCACCGTGACACGCGGGAGCCGCGGCTTCACGGCGGGCGAAGCGTTCGGGGTACGGGGCCGCGGCTGCGGCACGCGAAGGGCCCCGCCGAGCGAACGGCGGGGCCCTTGTGGCGTGGGCGGGAGTCGGTCAGCCGCCGGAGACGGTGACCTTCTCGTCGTTGTTCAGCTGCTGCACCATCTGCTTGACCTTGGCCTTGTCCCACAGGAGGTTGCCGCCGGTGGAGCCCGCGAGCGGCATGTTCATGGACTTGCCGTCGCCGCCGGTGACGCCCTTCATGGCCCAGAACATGGACGCCACGTCGAACAGGCCCATGTCCTTGTCGACGATCAGCGTGTCCAGGCCCGCGCCCATCGTGGGGTAGAGCTTGAAGGGGTTCATGACCGTGCCCGGCGTCGCCGCCTGGTTGGCCAGGGCCGCGAGGAACTTCTGCTGGTTCTTGGTGCGGTCCAGGTCGCTGCCCGGCAGGGCGTAGCGCGTACGGACGAAGGCCAGGGCCTGCTTGCCGTCGAGGGTCTGCTTGCCCGCCTCGAAGTCGGCGCCGGACTTCTCGTCCTTGAAGCCCTTGGGGATGTCCATCTCGACGCCGCCGACCGCGTCCACGATCTTGGCGAAGCCGCCGAAGCCGATCTCGGCGTAGTGGTCGATCTTCAGGCCGGTGTTGTACTCGACGGTGCGCACCAGCAGCTCGGGGCCGTCCTCCGCGTACGCCGCGTTGAGCTTCGTCTGGCGGCCCTGGTTCGGGTAGAGCTTGCCGGACTCGGCGCCCTTGAAGGACGGGATCGTGACGTTCGAGTCGCGGGGCAGGGAGATCATCGTGTTCCCGCCGTCGTCCGCGACGTGCAGGATCATCATCGAGTCCGTGCGCTTGCCCGGGGCGGAGCCCGTGTGGAGTTCCTGCTTGTCCTCGTCGGACATGCCCTCGCGGCTGTCGGAGCCGACGATCAGGTAGTTCGTGCCGGCGCCGCCCTCGGGGCGCTCGATGACCTTGGAGAGGTCGACCTCGCGCTTGAGCTTGGAGTCGGCCCAGAAGTACGTCCCGATGGAGACGGCGAGCAGCACCACGACCAGGGTGATCGAGCCGATCTTGATGCGGCGGCGCCAGTTCGGGGCGGGGCGGGAGGCGCGGGGGCCGTACCCGTCGTCGCCTTCGCCGCCCTGGCGGTAGCCGCCGCCCTGGCCGCCGGCGTTCGGTGAGCCGTAGACCTGGCCGGTGTTGTAGCCGCTGTCGTAGCCGTCCTGGCGGGGGCTCCGGGGCTCGAACATCTCGTCGCGGGCGTCGCCGTACGGCTGGCCGTACCCGTCGTCGTACGCGGGCTGCTGGGGGACGCCTCCCGCCTGCTGCTGGCCCGGTCGGCCGGACGGGCCGCCGCGCTGGACATGCCGCATCCTGCGGGCGCCCTCAGGCTGCGCGCTCCCGCTGCCACGGCCGTACGCGCGGCCGTTGCCCTGGTCGTCAGGCCAATCGCTCATGTGGCCCAGTGTGCCGTCTCCGGCCATGTGCCTCACAGGGCAGACGGGATTTCGGTTCAGGGCTGTTGCAGAGCTGATGCAAAGCGGCCGGGCGCGGCCGTCCCGTACGTCAGACATAGGGTGGAGCTCATGACAGACCTGGCCCCCGGCACGGAATCGGAGATTCCGGGCAAGCCGACATCGGCGTCCCGCACGACTCTCAGCCACATCATGACCCACGGCGACACCAACCTCCTCGGCACGGTGCACGGCGGTGTGATCATGAAACTGGTGGACGACGCCGCGGGGGCCGTCGCCGGACGGCACTCGGGCGGACCGGCCGTCACCGCGTCCATGGACGAGATGGCCTTCCTGGAGCCGGTGCGCGTCGGCGACCTGGTCCATGTGAAGGCGCAGGTGAACTGGACGGGCCGCAGCTCCATGGAGGTCGGCGTCCGGGTCCTGGCCGAGCGCTGGAACGAATCCACGCCCGCGCAGCAGGTCGGCTCGGCCTACCTCGTCTTCGCCGCCGTCGACGCGGACGGCAAGCCGCGGGGCGTGCCGCCGGTGCTCCCGGAGACCGAACGGGACCGCCGCAGGTACCAGGAGGCGCAGATCCGGCGCACCCACCGCCTCGCGCGCCGCCGGGCCATCAAGGAACTGCGCCAGGCACGGGCCGCCGAGGGCCTCGACGACTGAACGCCGGACGCCGGACGCGGGAGCGTCGGGGAAGCTGAAAGCCGGAAGCCGGAAGCCGGAAGCCGGAACCGAAAGCCGGAAACCGTCCGGCCACCCGACGCGGTAGCGCCCTCGGGGAGCCGCCCCCTCACGCGTTCTGCCGGCACACCACCTGGTCGCCGGTCAGCGCTCCGAACTCGCCCTGGTAGGCGTCCTCGGCCCGCACCGGCCTGACCCGCTTGAAGTCCTGGCCCGCGAAGACCTTCAGCGTGGCCCCCTGGCCCTTCACCGCCCGCAGCTGGCTGCCGGGCAGCGCCGTCGCCAGCGACTTCGCCGAGCGGTCCCACCGCGGGTCGAACGCGACGACGGTGCGCTTGAGCGGGGCGCCCGGCAGATTGCCCGGGGCCCGCGAGGTGCGGAAGCCGGTGGCCCGCAGGCCGCTGTCGACCCGCTTGCCCAGGCCCGGCAGGCCCGTGGCGTTGTCGACCTGCACCCGGATCTGCTGCGGCGACACGTCCACGATGGCCTTGCGCGCGGTGTTGTGCGCGGCCAGCGGCCGGTCGTCGCGCAGCGCCTGGAAGAGCTTCGCCGACTTCGCCGGGTCCCACTTCAGCGTCGAGCCGATGCCCGGCACCAGCACGCCCTTGCTGCGCAGCGGCACGGTGGTGAACTCCGACGACGACGGCGAGAAGCCCCGCATCGCCCGCCCCAGGGCCAGCATCTCGTTCGTCCCGAAGCCCTCGTCGGCCCGGACCGAGCCGAGCAGCGTCCGGGACACGTCACGGAACTTCAGCGGGTTGAGCAGCACCCCGCTGCCGGTCGCCTTCGAGATCAGCGCCGCCAGGAACCGCTGCTGGCGCTGCATGCGCCCCAGGTCCGACGAGCCGTCGACGTGCCGGGTGCGGACGTACTGGAGCGCCGCGCCGCCGTTCAGCTTGTGCGTGCCCACCGCCAGGTCGAGGCCCGTGTAGGAGTCCTTCAGCGGGCGGGTCGTGCAGATCTCGACGCCGCCGAGCACGTCCACGGTCTTCATGAAGCTGGTGAAGTCGACCTCCAGATAGTGGTCGATCTTGACCTTCGTCATGTTCTCGACGGTCCGCACGGTGAGGTTGGGGCCGCCCTCCGCGTACGCCGCGTTCAGCTTGACCGGATGCGGCCGGTGCTTGTCGCCCGAGTTCCGGTCGACGTGCTCGGGCATCTCGGCGTAACTGTCCCGGGGCAGGCTCACGACGCTGGCGCGGTCCCGGTCCTCCGAGATGTGCACGATCATGACCGTGTCCGTGCAGTGACAGGGGGCTCCGCCGAGGCGGTACTTCTCCTTCTCGGCCTTGGTGATCTTCTCCCGGCCGTCCGTGCCCACCAGCAGGACGTTCATGCCGTTGCCGGCCTTGGGCCGGTTCTTCATGTCCTTGAAGGCGTCCACCCGGGCGATCTCGGTGCCCAGACCGGTGACGACCCCGTGCCCGATCCCGGCCGCCGCAAGCACCGTCACGGAGACGGTGACCGCCACCCGCATGACCCACCGCGGCCGCCTGCGCTGCTGGGCCGGCCGCCCCGCCGGCGGCTGCGCGGGCTGACTCGCACGGGGCGGACGCGGGCCACGCGGGGGCGGGGTGGGGGAGCGGCGGGGCGGTGTGGGCACGTGGGGGGACACCTCCGCGGTGACGGGCCTGGCCGGACGGGAAGGGACGCGTGATGGGCCGGGGGACGCGAGAACCGTAGGCCCATACGATCTGCGACCCGGGGCAGCAGGCCGGGCGGCGCGCACCCGTGTCCCCCATTCGCGGTAACGTGACACCGATGAACGCGACGCCCGACGAGCAGCTTCCTGCCGTATCCGTGATCATGCCGGTGCTCAACGAGGAACGGCATCTGCGTGCTGCCGTCTCCGCGATCCTGGAGCAGGAGTACGACGGGGAGATGGAGGTCGTCGTCGCGCTGGGTCCCTCCACGGACCGCACGGACGAGATCGCCGCCGAACTGGTCGCAGAGACCGCGGGCCACCGCGCGCGGGTGCAGACCGTGCCGAACCCCACGGGCCGCACTCCCGCGGCCCTGAACGCCGCGATCAAGGCCTCCAGCCACCCGATCGTGGTGCGCGTGGACGGCCACGGCATCCTGTCGCCCGGCTACATCGCCACGGCCGTACGCCTCCTGGAGGAGACCGGCGCGCAGAACGTCGGCGGCATCATGCACGCCGAGGGCGAGAACGACTGGGAGCACGCGGTCGCCGCCGCCATGACGTCGAAGATCGGCGTCGGCAACGCGGCCTTCCACACGGGCGGCGCGGCCCAGCAGGCCGAGACCGTCTACCTCGGCGTCTTCCGGCGCGCGGCCCTGGAGCAGCAGGGCGGGTACAACGAGGAGTTCATCCGCGCCCAGGACTGGGAGCTGAACTTCCGCATCCGTGAGGCGGGCGGCCTCATCTGGTTCTCGCCCGAGCTGAAGGTGCAGTACCGCCCCCGGCCGAGCGTGAAGGCGCTCGCCAAGCAGTACAAGGACTACGGCCGCTGGCGCCACGTCGTCGCCCGCTACCACGAGGGCTCCATCAACCTGCGCTACCTCGCCCCGCCGACCGCGGTCTGCGCGATCGCGGCGGGCGTCGTGGTGGGCGCCCTGGTCACGCCCTGGGGCTTCGTCGTCCCGGCCGGCTACCTCGCGGCGATCACGGCCGGCTCGCTGCCCGCGGGCAAGGGGCTGCCGCTGAAGGCGCGCCTCCAGATCCCCGTGGCGCTCGCGACCATGCACATGTCGTGGGGCTGGGGCTTTTTGACCAGCCCGCGGTCCCTGGCCAAGAAGGTCATCGCCTCCCGCCGCCCGGCCGTCCTCGACGAGGTCCGGGGCACGAGCGAGGTCTGAGGCACATCCCGGGCGGCGGACGCCCGAGCGGACCCCGACGGACCCTGACGGACCCCGACGGACCCTGACACACCACGACGGACCCGGCCCACCCCTGGTGGGCCGGGTCCGTCCGTCACTTCCAGGTGAACTGCGGGTCCACGTGCATGCACGCCTTCTTGTCCGAGCCGTTGAGCGCCTCGGCCGAGTCCGGCGTCTTGTCGCTCTGCTTGGACTTGGGCGGGGTGTTCCCCTCCCGCCAGTCGGCGCCGACGACCAGGGTGACCCCGGAGACGTCCGTCGACTTCTTCACCGAACTCAGCTTCATCCCGAGGGACTTGGCGACCCGCTGGGCGTCGCCCTCCAGGTCGGCGCTCGGGAACCTGACGACGGTCTTCTCCTGGGCGAGCGCCGTCGTCGTGTCGGCCGCCGCCTTGGCGAAGCCCTTCCCGGCGAGGATCTGCGTCACCGTGCTCGCCCGCCCGCTGACCGGCGGTTCGACGTCGGTACGGGTGCCGTTCTGCACCTGCACGGCGATCTCGTCGTCCGCCGCAGCCGGATCGTCCGAGAGCTTCTCCTTGGCCGGCTTCTTCTTGCCCTTGCCGTCCAGCGAGATGTCGTCGCGCACGAGACGGAACAGCTGCTCGGCGTCGCCCGGCTTGGGGATGACGCGCGCGCCCACGTACTCGTACGGCATGGTCGTCATCGTGGTCCGCTCCGGGGAGACCTTCTTCAGCTCGTTGCTGAGGTCGTAGAGCTTCTTCACGGTGCCCAGGCCGTCGTCGACCTTGAGCGCCTCTGTGGCCGTCTCGGCGAGCCTGCGCAGCTTGTTGGGGCTGCTCAGGTTGGCGTTGTCCCGCAGCTCGCGCACGAGCGAATTCATGTACATGTGCTGGGCCTTGGCCCGGCTGATGTCGGTGCCGCCGTCGAAGCCGTAGCGGGTGCGCAGCCACTGGAGGGCCTGCTCGCCCTTGATGTCCGTGGTGCCCTTCCGCAGCTTCAGACCGGAGCCGTGGCCCTGGCTGTCGCGCGAGTGGATGTTGGCGTCCACACAGACCGGTACGCCGCCGATGGCGTCGGCCATGGAGACTACCCCCGCGAAGTCGACCTCCATGAAGTGGTTGATGTGGATGTTGGTGAGCTTCTCCCAGGTGGCGACCGTGCAGCCGGGGCCGCCGCGGCCCAGCGTCTGGTTCGTCATCGTGCGCTGCGTCGACGCCTCGTAGACCTTGCCGTCGTCCGGGTCGGTGCACTTGGGGATGTCGAGCAGGGTGTCGCGCGGCATGCTGATGACCGACATGTTCGTGCGGTCGGCCGACAGGTGCAGCAGCATCTGGACGTCGGCGAGCGGTGTGCCGCCGAAGGTCTCCTTGGCGCCGCCGAGCTTCTGGTTCTCCTTGGAGTCCCGCGCGTCCGAACCGATGAGCAGGATGTTCAGCGGGGTCTGGCCCGCCGCGTTCGGCGTGGGCTCGGGCGCCCGGTGCTCGCCGAGGTTCAGGTCGTCGGTCTCCAGGTTGTCGTTCAGATGCTGGTACCAGAGGTACCCGGCGCCGGCCGTGCCCAGGATGAGCACCGACAGGATCGTCGCCGACCAGCGGAGTATCCGGCGTCTTGGACGCGGTGCACGCCCGCCACCGCCACCACCCCCGCGGCCCCGCTTCCGATGCCCACTGCCCGCCGAGGGCTCCCCTCCCTCGTGCGGCGGGCTCTCTTCCAAGCCAAGATCACTGGCGTGCGGGACGCGTGGTCGCGCCCCCTCCCCACGCACGCTGCTCTTCCCCATCCCCTGTCCCTCCCCGCGCTACCCCGAAATACGGCCGTCCTGCGCCCAGTGAGACGCAGAACGGCCGCCTCAGGTCACTTCGCACACACAGTCTTGTCCGCTTCGACCTTCTGAATGCCCTCCGGCGCCTTCGACGGAGTGCTGATCGGCACCCCGGCCCCCTTGAAGTCGCCGCCGAGCGTCAGCTTGATGGCGGGAAGCCCCTGCGAGTTCTTCTCGCTCTTGCCGGGCTTCATGGCGGAGCCGGAGAGCCCCATGACGTCGGCGAGCCGCCGGGCCTGGTCGGCCTGGTCGGGCGCGTACTCCAGCGTCGTCTTCTTCAGGTCGGACGGCGCGTTGCCGAGCTGGCTCGCCTTGGCCATGCCCTCAGTGTTCTGCAAGTACGTGAGAGTTGCCTGAGCGGCGCCGGTCTTTCCGCTGCCGTTGTAGATGTTCACGCGCACGTCGGAGGCCGCGGACTTGCTGCCCTTGAGCCGGGCGGCCACCGCCGCCTTCTCCTTCTTCTCCTTCTTCTTCACCGCGGTCAGCGACTCGTCCGCGCGCATCATGGCGAAGAGCGGGTCGGCCTTGGCCTCGTTCACGACGACCGTCGTGTGGACCTTCTCCGCCGGGTTGTCGACCACGGGCACGGTCGCGAAGCTGAGGTTCTTCATGTCGAGCTTGCCGAGCTCCATGCCCAGGTCGCGGAGCTTCATGATGTCCGCGATCTTGGAGTCGACCGTGAGCGCCTTCGTGCCCGCTTCGGCCAGCTTTATCATCTTCGTCGGGCTGGTCAGCGTGTCGTTCGACTTGAGCTTGCGCATCAGCGAGCTGAGGAACTGCTGCTGCAACTCGATGCGGCTCAGGTCGCCGCCGGTGCCCACGGAGTGGCGCGTGCGGACGAACGCCAGCGCGTCCTCGCCCTCGATGGTGTGCTTGCCCGCGGGCAGCTTCAGATGCGAGTCCGGGTCGTCGATGTCCTTGGCCAGGCAGACGTCGACGCCGCCGACCGCGCTGGAGAGCGTCTTGACCGCGTTGAAGTCGGCCACCATGAAGTGGTCCGGCACGATCCCGGTGATCTCCGTGACCGTGCGCATGGTGCAGCTGGGCGTGCGCTCCTTCTGCCCGAGGCTCTCGTTGAAGCGGGCCCCCTGGCTGCCGGGGATCGTCTTCTTGGAGCCGTCCTCCATCGTCGTCGGGCAGTCCGGAATGTCCGTGATCATGTCACGCGGAATGCTCAACGCGGTGGCGTTCGTACGGTCCTTGGAGACGTGCAGCAGGATCGTCGTGTCGGCGTGGCCGACGCTGTTCTTGTCGCCGTACTTCTCGTTGCCCTTGCCGCTGCGCTTGTCCGTGCCCATCACCAGGATGTTGATGGCGCGGTCCTTGCTGAAGCCGCCGGTGCTCGCGCCGTCGTCGGCGATCGAACTGATGTTGTCGTTGAGGTGCTGGTAGTAGACGTACCCGCCGACACCCACCGCGACCAGGACGAAGGCGAGCGAGCCGCCCGTCCACATCAGGATCTTCTTGCCCTTGGCCTTCTTCGGCTTCTGCTTGCGCCGGCCGCCGGCGGCCTCTGGCTGCGGAGCCCGCCTCCTGCGCTGCGGCGGCACGTCACGCTGCTCGTCACGCTTCTCGTCGCGCCGGCCGTCGCCGCGGCCGCGCGTTCCCTGGCGTGTCGAGGACCGCGTCGATCTGCGGGGTCCAGGCACTGCCGACTGCCCTCCGGAAGGGCTCAGTCGCAGTTCGTAATCGCCGGTGTCCGGGTTGAGAACCCACTGGTCTGCGGGGTCGATGTTCTCCGCCCGCCCACGGCCTTGCGCGTCCACGGTTGTCTGCGTCCTCCGTCGGGGCCACGCGGCGCCATTCCCCCCTCAAGAAAGGCGCTCGGTCAGTCGTTCAGCGGTGCGCGGCCCGGAAGGGCCCTGCGCACCGGATCGCTCACACTATCCGGCCAGTTCAGCGCTGAACGACGCCGGTGACAAATTCCACTCCCCTACAACTGGGCAATCCGCCCTATTTCTTTGTTCGGGCGGTCTTGCGCTTGAGGATGGCTTTACTCGCAGGTCGTTCCGGCGGCCGTGTTGCCGCGGAATGTGGGAGCGGGGCTGGGCGGCGGAGAAGGGTCGTCGGGCTTCTCGTCGCTGTAGTCGTCCGCCGAGTTGCCGGAGTCGTCGTAGTCCCCGGAGTCCTCTGAATCGTCGTACTCCGAGGAGTCTTCGTAGCCCTCGGCCCGCTCGTCGCGGGGCGAGGTCGAGGGCGCGGTGCGCGTCACTTGAAGGGGTGCGTCCGTTCGGAGCCGGGTGAAGAGTTCGTCAGCCGCGGGCTCCACGAGTTCATCCCGATTGGCGTCGTAGACATACGACCGCCGGGGCACCGTGAGGAACTGCACCTGTTCTGTGGGGATGTTGCGCATGCCGCGCACCAGTTCGTACAAACCACGCAAACTCGCCAGCGCCGGGTCCGTGGTCAGCGAAGAAGTGGCGGCGTCGAGAACCGGATAGAGCTTCGCCGGATTGAGCAGGACGTCATTGCTCTGCACCTTGTTGACGAGCGCCGCGAGGAACTGCTGCTGGCGGTCCATCCGGTCGGTGTCGCTGCCGTTGCCGATGCTCTTGCGCGCCCGCACGTAGCCGAGGGCCTGCTCGCCGTCGAGGGTCTGCTTGCCCGCGGCGATCCGCAGATGGGCGTCGCGGTCGTTGATCGGGGCCTTGAGGCAGACCTGGACGCCGTCGACCGCGTCGACCATGTCCTTGAACCCGGCGAAGTCCACCACCATGTGGTGATCGACCCGGATCTTGGTCATCTTCTCGACCGTACGGATGGTGCAGGCCGTCCCGCCGAACTCGTAGGCCCAGTTGAACTGGGCGAACTGGGCCCGCGTCCGCGAACCGTCGCTCTTGCGGCAGCGGGGGATGTCCACCATCACGTCCCGCGGGATCGACACCGCGGTCGCGCTGCGCCGGTCGGCCGCGAGGTGCAGCAGGATCGTGGTGTCGGAGCGCTGGGTGCCCGGATCGCGGCCGTACTTCTTGTTGCCGCGCCCGGAGCGGGTGTCGGAGCCGATCAGGAGGATGTTCTGCGCGCCGTGCACCAGCGCCGTCGGGCGCTCCTTGTCGTAGCGCGCCAGCTCCGCCGCCGCGTCGGTGTCCTCGGTGATGTTGCCGTCGAGCTTGTTGTAGATCGCCCAGCCCGCGCCCCCGGCCACCAGGACGAGCCCGGCGGCGCCCATCGCGGTCCAGCGCAGCCAGCGCCGCCTGCGCCGGGCGACGCCCGCACCCGTGGGGCTCGACCCCGCGCCGGGTCCGTACGTGACCGTCGGCTCAGGCGGGGCGCCGTCCGGGTCCGGTCGTTCCGGTCCGGCGGGCGTGCCTGCGGTGTCGGACACGTGTGGGGCCACCCCTCGTAGCGACGTCGGTGCATGGTGCGCTCTTACGACCATGGACCGGCGGGGCGCCGGGGGCCTGCGGGCCAGGGGCCCGGCTGAGCCGAACGGGGGAGGCGGGGGACGGCCGGGGGCAGCGGGAGGCGCGGCGCTACTTGACGGTGGCCGTGACCCGCTCGTCCTCGATCCGCTTCGCCAGACCCGCAGCGGCGAGCTGGTCGAGGTGGCGGCAGAGCACCACGGAGCCGCCCGCGGCCAGCGGGGCGTACAGACCGGCGCTCAGGCCCTCCCAGGTGTCGTACGCAAGGCCGGACAGGAGCCGGGAGCCGGGCGCGAGCCCCTGCGCGGCGGCATCGGCGCGCGCCCGCTCCACCAGCCCGGCACCCGTCAGCTCGCCCGCCCCGGCGACCGCGAGGGCGGCCTCCTGCGGATCCACGGGCGCGTACGGCACGAAGCGGTCGCCCTGGCTCGGCACCTCGACCGCGTAGTCCGCGAAGCCCTCGGGGGTCTGCGGGAAACGCCCGCCGAGCGGCCGCAGCGCCAGCGCGACCCGCTCCCCGGAGCAGGTTCGCGCCACGTCGAGCGAGGTGGGGCCGCTGACGACGAGATCGGCGGCGGCCGGGTCGCCGCCCACGTCCGCGACGACGCCGACGGACGAGCAGGCGAGCAGCCAGACCGCCGTCTGCCAGTGCGCGGGCAGCAGCAGCGCGAGCCGGTCGCCGGGCTGGGCGGCGAGATCGTCCTGGAGCAGATTGGCGGTCTTGGCCACCCAATTGGCGAAGGTGGCCACGGACAATTCGACGCGCTCGCCGGTGGCGTCGTCGTAGAAGGTGATGAGCGGGCGGCCCGGGTCCGCGGCGAGCGCGGATCGCAGCAGGTCGGCAGGGGTGCGGTCGGTGGCGTTCACGGGCGCAAGGGTACGCGCGTGCTCCGCGGCGCCCGGGCGTGGCGGGGGAGTGCGGGCCACCGGTTCGGCGGAATGAACCGACGGTCCGTCAATTCCCCAATGGACAGAAGTGTGGGGTTATGCCAACTATCAGACGTATGCGTGGATTTCTAGCTTCCTCGATCGGCGTCACGTGCGCGGCCGCCCTGGCCCTGCCCCTCACCCTGCCGTCGTCCGGCGCCCGTGCCGCGACCCCGGCCGCGGTATCGCCCGCCGGGCCTTCCGTGGAATCGGTGCCGGGCAGCACCCAGTCACTCGCGCTCACCCCACTCGGCTCCGACCGCTCCTCGGGCGGCGGCGCGTCCCGCGAACAGGGCCTGCTCCAGCGGGAGGTCCGGCCCTTCTCCCTGGTAGGCGTCATCTGGGACGACCCGGACGACGAACTGCACGGCAGCGTCCAGGTCCGCACCCGGGCCAGCGGCACCGGCAGCTGGTCCGGCTGGCAGCCCGTGGAGACGCACAACCACGACCACGCCGCGGACCCCGACGACCCGGAGCGGGCCACGGGCCGGGTCCGCGGCTCCACGGCACCCCTGTGGGTCGGCGACTCCGACGGGGTCGAGATCCGCGTACGGGGCGAGGCGGCGCAGCACCGGGGCGCCGAGCGCTCCCCGCGGGACCTCGCCGGACAGGCGCTCCCGGCGGGCCTGCGGCTCGAACTCGTCGACCCCGGGGCCGAGCCGCCCCCGCAGGGCTCCGTCCCCGAAGGCCCCCGTGCCCCGGCCTTGACCGCCGAGACGGCCGCCGCGTCCGCGGTCAACGCCGACCTCGCCCCGCTCGGCGCCGCCGTCATCCCCGAGCTCTCCAAGAAGGAGACGGAGGCCGACCTCCTCGCGGCCCGCGGCGGCCCGGAGACCGCGGGCAAGGCCAGGCCCTACGTGGGTCCCCGGCCGCGCATCATCACCCGCAAGGGCTGGGGCGCGGACGAGAAGCTCCGCGAGAAGGACTTCGCGTACACGAAGTCGGTGAAGGCGGCGTTCGTGCACCACAGCGCGTCCGGCAACAACTACCGCTGCTCACAGGCGGGCTCGGTGCTGCGGAGCATCTACCGGTACCACGTCAAGAGCAGCGGCTGGCGTGACTTCGGCTACAACTTCGCCGTCGACAAGTGCGGAAGCATCTACGAAGGACGTGCCGGAGGTGTGGCCAAGCCCGTCCTCGGGGCCCACACTCTCGGTTTCAACACCAACAGCATGGGCATCGCCGTCCTCGGCAGCTTCGGGTACTCCAGTCCGCCCGCGGCCGCGGTCAACGCCGTCGCCCGGCTGAGCGCCTGGAAGCTCGGCCTGTACGGCGCCAATCCGCGCGGGAAGACCTACCTGAAGTCCGGGGGAGGGAATCTGTACAAGAAGGGCAGCAAGGTCCGGCTCCACGTGATCTCCGGCCACCGGGACGGCTTCGCCACGGAGTGCCCCGGCAGCCGCCTCTACCAGAAGCTGGGCAAGGCCCGCTCCACCTCGGCCAGGTACCAGGGCCGCTGAGTCCGCGGCACGGCACACGACCCGTACCGCACGGCGCACGGCCCGTACCGCCCGGCGTACGACCCGCACAGCACTCCGCACGACCGGTACAGCACACCGCACGACCCGCACAGCGCACTGCACGATCTGCAAAGCCATCTGCATACACTGGCCGGCCGCGACTCAAGTTCGGCCGGCCCCAGCAGGAAGCAGAGACGACAGGTGACAGAAGCGATCCTCCTGGTCGGCGGCAAGGGCACCCGGCTCCGTCCGCTCACGGTGCACACCCCCAAGCCGATGGTCCCGGCGGCGGGCGTGCCGTTCCTCACCCACCAGCTCGCGCGGGCGCGCGCGGCGGGCGTGGACCACATCGTCCTGGCGACCTCGTACCTCGCCGAGGTCTTCGAGCCGTACTTCGGCGACGGCTCGGCGCTCGGCCTGCACATCGAGTACGTCACGGAGTCCGAGCCCCTCGGCACGGGCGGCGCGATCCGCAACGTGGCCTCGCGCCTGCGCTCGGACCCCGACGAGCCGGTGCTGATCTTCAACGGCGACATCCTCACGGGCCTGGACATCCGTGCCCTGGTCACGACCCACGAGGAGTCGGGGGCGGACGTCTCCCTGCATCTGACGAAGGTCACCGACCCCCGCGCGTTCGGCCTGGTGCCGACCGACGGGACCGGCAGGGTGCAGGCCTTCCTGGAGAAGCCGCAGACCCCCGAGGAGATCGTCACCGACCAGATCAACGCGGGCGCGTACGTGTTCCGCCGCTCGGTCATCGACACGATCCCGGTGGGCCGCCCGGTCTCGGTCGAACGCGAGACCTTCCCCGACCTGCTCGCCTCCGGGGCCCATCTCCAGGGCATGGTCGACTCGACGTACTGGCTCGACCTGGGCACCCCCCAGGCCTTCGTACGCGGCTCCGCCGACCTGGTGCTCGGCCGCGCCCCGTCCCCCGCGGTCCCCGGCCGCTGCGGCGACCGCCTGGTCCTGCCGACCGCCACGGTCGCCCCGGACGCGAAGCTCACCGGCGGCACGGTCGTCGGCGAGCACGCGGTGATCGGCGAAGGAGCGCGGGTGGACGGCAGCACGGTCCTCGCGGGCGCGGTCGTCGAACCGAACGCGGTCGTCACGGACTCGCTGATCGGCGCCGGCGCGCGGGTGGGCGCCCGCACGGTCCTCGCGGGCGCGGTGATCGGCGACGGCGCGGACGTCGGCGCCGACAACGAACTGCGCGACGGCCTGCGGGTGTGGTGCGGGGCGCGGCTGCCCGCCGGGTCGGTGCGGTTCTCCTCGGACCAGTGAATCGGGGCTCGCCCGGTCACTGAAGCCCTTACCCTCGTACAGATGTCATCCCGTTTCGCCCCGCGCCCCACCCGCACCACGGTGCGCGGCGGCGAAACGGCGATCCCTCAGGGCGTGCCCCGCCGGGCCACGACGGCCCGCACCCGCACCTGGACCCCGCCCTACCCCCTGAACCTGGGCCTGACGGTCGGCCCCCTGCGCAGAGGGCCCGCAGACCCCACGTTCCGTACGACCCCGGACGGCTCGGCCTGGCGGGCGAGCCGCACCCCGCAGGGCCCCGGCACGCTCCGGGTGGCCCTGCGCGGCACCACCGTGGAGGCCGAGGCCTGGGGCCCGGGAGCGGAGTGGCTCCTGGACCGGCTCCCGGAGCTGCTCGGCGACGCGGACGACCCCGCGGCCTTCACGCCGCGCCACCGCCTCCTGGCGGTCACCGAGCACCGGCGCCCCGGCCTGCGGCTGCTCCGCACGGGTCTGGTCCTGGAGTCCCTGATCCCGTCGATCCTGGAGCAGAAGGTCACGACGGACGAGGCCTACCGCGCCTGGCGCCTCCTGGTCCGCAAGTTCGGCGAACCGGCCCCCGGACAGGCCCCCGCCCAGCTGCGGCTGCACGTGATGCCGGACCCGAGGACCTGGACCCTGATCCCGTCCTGGGAGTGGCACAAGGCGGGCGTGGACGACAAGCGGGCGTCGACGATCCTGCGCGCGGCACGCGTGGCCGCACGCCTGGAGGAGGCGGCGGCGATGGAGCCGCTCAAGGCGCAGGCCCGCCTGGAGCTGATCCCGGGCATCGGCCCGTGGACGTCGGCGGAGACGATCCAGCGCAGCAACGGCGCCCCGGACGCGGTCACGGTCGGCGACCTGCACCTGCCGGGCATCGTCGGCCACGCGCTGGCACGCGACCGCACGGCGGACGACGAGGAGATGCTGCGGCTCCTGGCCCCCTACGAGGGCCAGCGCCACCGGGCGGCCCGCCTGATCCTCCTGAGCGGCAGCACACCGGCCCGCAGACAGCCCCGGATGCCGGTGGGGAACATCGGGGCGCTGTAGGCCCGCAGAGGAGCCCGGTAGGGGGCGCGGGGTACGGCGCGAGCAACCACGTCGAACCCGCCCCGACGCATCAAGGGACCGCGAGAAAGAGGCGCGGGGAACGGCGCGACAAGCCCCCCACGACCCGCACCCGAAGCACAGCCCCCTGCCCTCAGCCGCCAGCGCCCGCACCCCGCCCGGGAGGGCAGCCTCACCGCACCTGAACGAAGTCCCCCGGATCCCGCACGGCCCGAGCCGCGGGCTCAACCGCCGCGTGCCCCACGGCCACCGCCCCCATGGGGTCCCAGGAGTCCGGCAGGTCCAGGACCCGGCGGACGACGTCCCGGCAGAACATCGTCGAGGAGACCCAGGCGGAGCCAAGCCGCTCCCCGGCGAGCGCGACCAGGAAGTTCTGCACCCCGGCCCCGGCCGCGACCACGAACATCTCGCGCTCGGCCGCGTCCCGCCGCTCGTCCCCGTACGTGTGCGAGCCGTCCGTCACCAGACACGGCACCACCAGATAGGGCGCCTTGCGCAGCACGTCACCCCGCCGCACCCGCTTGGCGACGGACTCCGCGGACTTCCCGTCCCGCTCCAGGTCCGCGACCCACGCGTCCCGCATCGCGTCCAGCAGCCGCAGCCGCGCTTCGGCGGACTCCAGCAGGACGAACCGCCACGGCGTCGTGTGGTGCGGCGCGGGCGCGGTCACCGCCGCCGCCACGGCCCGCCGCACGGCCCCGGGGTCCACCGGCTCGTCCGTGAACTCCCGCACGGTCCGCCGCTGCGTCACCGCCTCCCGCACGGCCTCGGAGGTCCCGAGCCGGAACATGTCGTCCCGCGACGGACGCACCAGGGCCCGCGCCCCCTCGCCGGTCCCGCCGACGACGTGCGCGAGACCGCGGATCACCGCGACCGGCAGCCCGCCGGTCTTCCCCTTGACCAGGTCGCCCGCGGCGGCCAGCTCGTCCGCGGTGGCGACGACCGTCGCGGTCAGCGGATTGCCGTACGCGTCGGCGCCGCCCCGCAGGTCGTCGAGGACGCGCACGCCCGCCGCCCCGATGGCGACGTCCGTCACGCCGTCGCGCCAGGGGCGCCCGAAGGTGTCCGTGACCACGACGCCGACGTCCACGCCCAGGGCGTCCCGCAGCCCGTCCCGCACCGCACGCGCCGACGCGTCGGGGTCCTCGGGCAGCAGCAGCACGGTCCCGGCGGCGGTGTTGGAGGCGTCGACCCCGGCGGCGGCCATCACCAGGCCCTGCCGGTTCTCGACGATCCGCAGGGTGCCGCGGCGCGCGACGACGCGCACGGTCTCGGCGTCGATGGCCGCCTCGCGGTCGTCCGCCCGGACGATCCGCCCCTCGGCCTTGCTGACGATCTTGGAGGTGACGAGGAGCACGTCCCCGTCGGCCAGGCCCGGCTCCGCCGCGGCGATCAGCTTGGCGAGGTCGTCCCCCTGCCGCACCTCGGGCAGCCCGGGCACGGCCCAGACGCGGAACGACGGGGGACCGGCCGCCGGGGAGGAGGTCACGCCCGCACCTCCTCCGCGAGGGCGAGTGCCGCGCGCGCCATCTCGGCTGTCGCGTCGACGTCGCTCATCATCAGCGGGATCGCCCGGCACCGGATGCCCGCCGACTCGACCTGCTGCACGACCCCGGCGTCCACGGTGTCGACGAGCCAGCCGTCGAGCAGTCCGCTGCCGTAGTGCTCGGCGACCGCGACCGCCGTCGTCTCCACGCCCACGGCCGCGAGCACCTTGTCGGCCATGCCCCGCACGGGGGCGTTCCCGACGATGGGGGAGAGGCCGACGACGGGCACGCCCGCGTCGGCGATGGCCTCGCGGATGCCCGGCACGGCGAGGATCGTGCCGACGCTGACGACGGGGTTCGACGGCGGGAAGAGCACGATGTCCGCGTCGGCGATGGCCTCCAGGACGCCGGGTGCGGGCTTGGCCTGGTCCGCGCCGACCGGCACGACGGCGTGCGCGTCCACGGAGGCCCGCAGCCGCACCCAGTACTCCTGGAAGTGCACGGCCTTCTGCTCGCCGTCGACGGTCACGGCGACATGCGTCTCGACGCGGTCGTCCGACATCGGGATGAGCCGCACGCCGGGCTGCCAGCGCTCGCACAGGGCTTCCGTCACCGCGCTGAGCGGGAAGCCGGCGGCCAGCATCTGCGTCCGCACGATGTGCGTGGCGAAGTCACGGTCGCCGAGCCCGAACCACTCGGGCCCGACGCCGTACGCCGCGAGTTCTTCCTTGACCTTGAACGTCTCGTCCGTACGTCCCCAGCCCTGTTCTTCGTTGATGCCGCCGCCGAGGGTGTACATCACGGTGTCCAGGTCGGGGCAGACCTTGAGCCCGAACAGGTGAATGTCGTCACCGGTGTTGCCGATGACCGTGATGTCCGCGTCAGGCGCGGCTTTCTTGAGCCCGCGGAGGAAACGGGCGCCGCCGATACCGCCGGCCAGGACCACAATGCGCATGGACCCCAGCATGTCAGGCAGGTACGACAGTGCGTCAGGCGGTCACGACATCTCCGGCGGCCGGAGCGGCCGCCCGCACGCCGCACTGCGCCGCGTGCATCGGCATCTCGGTCAGGCCGGGGTAGTAGACGTGCAGGCTGACGGCCGGTTCCAGGGAGTCGTTGACGACGTCGTGGACGTACCCGGGCGCGAACACGCGCTGGTTCCCGGCGCCGAGCGCGCGCTGCCCGCGCTCCGTACGCTCCGTCAGTTCGCCCTCCAGGACCGTGAGTACGCCGGAGGAGCGGCCGTGGTCGTGCGTGCCGCTGCCCTGGCCGGGCACCCAGGAGAGCAGCCAGACCTCGTAGCCGGGGCCCGTGCGCAGGCGGTGGTACCAGCGGCTGGTCGCGTCGTACTCGACGAGGTGGGCCCACTGGGTGCGGTCGGCCGCGATGGTGCGGGCCAGGCCGACGAACTCGGCCACGGTGGCCGGGTGCTCGCGGGCGGGCTGGAGGAGGTGCGTGACTTCGAGGATGTCGCCGGCGATCTGGAGGTCGCTGTCGCTGTTCATGGTGCGGTGGTTCCTCAACGTGAGTGCTGGGGTGTCGCGAGGGAGGGTCAGGCGATGGAGCGGGGAGAGAAGCTCGGGCGGTGAGGCTCCGGAGCGGGCTCGACAGCTGGAAGCGGGACGGCTCAACAGCTGGAACAGGAACAGCAACAGCGCGCGTGGGCAGCACCGAGGAGCCCGCTGGTGCGGGTCGTCGAGAGTGCCAAGTTCGCGAGCATGCCCACTAGGACAGCGGCTCACACCTTCTCTGTCAACTCTATGTCCGGTATGTGGGATATGTTTCACCTCATCCGGTTGTTCTCTCAGGTGAAAGGTTTGTGCACCCGGTTCACGGGACACCCAGGGGAGACATCGCTTGCGATGTGCCCCACCCGGCGCGTAAACCCCGACGTGCTCCCGTGACCCGAATGTGATCCTCTTCGCTTCGGCGGAGCGGTCGCAACGGGGCCGATCTCCGTGACGTCCTTCCCAGGTGAAGGCGGTCGTGGGGTGGCTCGGGATGAGCCTCTGGCAAGTGTCAGGGTTTATGCCGATTTGAACACTTTCCGCATTACCTTGGTTCCGCAGGGTGAATAAGGGACCCAATAGCAGATCTCGGCTTGACTGGCCCGGATCGGCACACTTGTAATTTCACTCGTGTCGTTCAGCCGAAATCGGTAACGGCAAGCACCACGGGGACGCACAGACAGACGAGGGGCGCACATGACCGAGCTGGTTCAGGAACTGCTGGTCGAGGACGCGGACGAGGAACTCGGCTGGCAGGAGCGCGCGCTGTGCGCCCAGACCGATCCCGAGTCCTTCTTCCCCGAGAAGGGCGGCTCCACGCGCGAGGCCAAGAAGGTCTGCCTCGCCTGTGAGGTCCGTTCGGAATGCCTTGAGTACGCACTGGCGAACGACGAGCGATTCGGTATCTGGGGCGGCCTTTCGGAGCGGGAACGCCGCCGTCTGAAGAAGGCCGCCGTCTGAACACCGGCCGGATCGCCCGACCAATCGGCACACACCCCTACGTAAAGAACAGCCCGCCGCCCGTGGGACATCCACAGGCGGCGGGCTGTTGTGATGGCAGCCGTTAGTGTGGGGCCCCGTCCGAGACGCCCCGGCGCCCCCATGAAGCGCAGGCGTCCACCGCAGTCCATCGAACCGGGGCCCGTACCTCGATGTCCGTGCACAGCCATTCGGCAGCCACTCACCACGACGCTGCCGCCGCAGGGTTCGACCCGACCCGCCCGCCCGAGTTCCCGCGGCACGTGGTCACCGCCGTGATCGTCTCCCACGACGGCGCCCGCTGGCTGCCCGACGCCCTGGCCGGCCTCCTCGGCCAGGAGCGCCCGGTGCAGAACGCCGTGGCCGCGGACACCGGCAGCGCGGACGACTCCGCGCGCCTGGTCACCGAGGCACTCGGCCCCGACCGCGTCCTGCACCTGGCCCGGCGCTCCGGCTTCGGCACCGCCGTCGACGAGGCGAACCGCGTCGCCGGCGTGCTGACCCCCGAGGAACTGCCGTACCTGAAGCGCCCCAGCGGCTGGGACCCGGTCAGCAGGTCCTGGCGCGACGACGCCTACGACCTCCCCGACCTGCCGCACGGCGAGCCCGAGCAGTGGCTCTGGCTGCTGCACGACGACTGCGCGCCCGAACCGGGCGCCCTCGCCGAGCTGCTGCGCGCCGTGGAGAACGAACGCGAGGTCGGCAAGGACGTCGCGATCGTCGGCCCCAAGCTGCGCGGCTGGTACGACCGCCGCCAGCTCCTGGAAGTCGGCGTCTCCATCGCCAACAGCGGACGCCGCTGGACCGGCATCGACCGCCGCGAACAGGACCAGGGCCAGCACGACCACGTGCGGCCCGTCCTGGCGGTGTCCACCGCGGGCATGCTGATCCGGCGGGAGGTCTTCGACGAACTCGGCGGCTTCGACCGGCGCCTTCCGCTCATGCGGGACGACGTCGACCTGTGCTGGCGCGCCCAGAACGCCGGCCACCGCGTCCTCGTCGCCCCCGAAGCCGTCGTGCGGCACGCCGAGGCCTCCTCGCGCGAGCGCCGCACCGTCGACTGCGTCGGGCGTACGTCGACGTCACCGCACCGCGTGGACAAGGCGGGCGCCGCCTACACCCTGCTCGTCAACGCCCGTACGGCCGTGCTGCCCTGGGTGCTCTTCCGCCTCGTCGTGGGCACCCTGATGCGTACCGTCGCCTATCTGGTCGGCAAGGTGCCCGGCCAGGCCGTCGACGAGGTCGCCGGTCTCCTGGGGACGCTGCTGCGGCCCGGACGGATCGTCGGCGCCCGCAAGGAGCGCGGCAAGTCGGCGCTCGAACCGGCCGAGATGCGCCCGCTCTTCCCGCCGCCGGGCGCCACCGTGCGCGCCACCGTCGAGCAGCTCGCCGGCAGCGTCGTCGGCCGCTCCGACCCCGAGGCCGTCACCGGCGCCGGACGCCACGGAGCCGTCGAGTCCGGCCCCGGCGGCGACGACGCGGACTTCCTCCAGGTCGAGCAGTTCGCGCGCCTCAAGCGCCTGGCCCGCAAGCCGGGCCCGATGCTCTTCGTGGTGCTGCTCTTCGCCTCGCTCATCGCCTGCCGCGAACTCCTCGGCGGCGGCGCCCTCGCGGGCGGCTCGCTGCTGCCCGCGCCCGGCGACTCATCGGCCCTCTGGGACCGCTATCTCGACGCCTGGCACCCCGTCGGCACCGGCGGCACGCAGTCGGCGCCGCCCTACCTCGCGCTCGTCGCGGGACTCAGCACCCTGCTGTTCGGCTCCACCGGCCTCGCGGTCACGGTGCTCCTCGTCGGCTCGGTCCCCCTGGCCGGGTTCGCCGCCTACTTCGCCTCACGGCCGCTGGTCACCTCGCGCCTGCTGCGCGCCTGGGCCTCGGTCGCCTACGCCTTCCTGCCGGCCGCCACGGGCGCGCTCGCGGGCGGCCGCATCGGCACCGCCGTCCTCGCGATCCTGCTGCCCCTCATGGCGCGCGCGGGCATCGCGGCGAGCGGCCTCGCCTCGTCGAGCGGCCGGCGCGGCAGCTGGCGCGCCTCCTGGGCGTTCGCCCTGCTCCTGACGCTCACCACCGCCTTCACGCCGATCGTGTGGCCGATCGCCCTGGTCCTCGGCCTCGCGCTCCTCGTGGTGCGCAGGCGCGACCTGGCGGCGTACGGCCCGCGCTTCCTCGCCGCGTTCGGCACCCCGCTCCTGGTGCTCGCGCCCTGGTCGCTCTCGCTGCTGCCCTTCGGCTTCTTCGGGGAGGCGGGCCTCGCCTTCGGCGCCGGCTCCGCGTCCGGACTCGACCTGCTCGGGGGCAGCCCCGGCGGCCCCGGCACCCTGGACGGGCTGCTCCTCATCGGCATCGTGCTCGCCGCCCTGGCCGCGCTCCTGCGCGCCGAGCGGCAGCTCGCCGTCCGCACGGCCTGGATCGCCGCCCTGGTCTCCCTGGTCTTCGCCGCGCTCTCGAACGGCTCGGCGTGGGCGGGCCCGGCGACCCTCGCGTACGGCCTCGCGCTCCTGGCCGCCGCCGCGCTCGGCGCCGACGGCGCACGCACGCGGGTCGCCGAGCAGAGCTTCGGCTGGCGCCAGCCGGTCGCCGTCCTCATCGCGTTCGCGGCGGCCGCGGGGCCCCTGCTCGTCGCCGCCGGGTGGATGATCCGCGGCGCCGACGGCCCCCTGGAGCGGCGCGACCCGGTGCAGGTGCCCGCGTTCGTCGCCGAGGAGAGCGGCACGCAGGACCAGGCCCGCACGCTCGTCCTGGACAGCGAGTCGCCCGCCCAGGTGTCGTACACCCTCGTCCGCGGTTCGGGCGCGCGCCTCGGCGACGCCGAGCTCGCCGACGCGGGCGGCTCGAACAAGCACCTCGACAAGATCGTCGCCCGGCTCCTCGCGGGCTCCGGCGCCGACCAGGCCGACCAGCTCGGCGGCTTCGCCGTCCGCTACGTCCTCGTGCGCGACGGCGCGCCCCGCCAGATGAACCGCACCCTGGACTCCACCCCCGGCCTCACCCGGCTCAGCCAGGAGGACGGCAGCGCCCTGTGGCGCGTGGACCGGCAGGTCGCCCGCGCCGCGATCGTCCCCGAGTCCGGCGACCCGCTGCCGGTGGCCGCGGGCCCCGTGGAACTGCACACGAACATCCCGGCGGGCGAGGAGGGCCGCACCCTGCGGCTCGCCGACGCCGCCGCCGATGGCTGGACGGCGACCCTGGACGGCCGCCCGCTGACCGGGACCACGCTGGACGGCTGGGCGCAGGGCTTCGACCTGCCCGCGTCGGGCGGCCGCCTCGACGTCACGCACGAGACGCCCGCGGGGCACACGGGATGGCTCTGGGCCCAGGGCGCGCTCGCCGTGGTCCTGGTGGTCCTCGCGCTGCCCGGCCGCCGCCGCGACGTGGACGACGACCTCCCGGACGAGCCCGTCGTCCCGGCGCAGCCCGTCGAGGGCGAGGGCCGCAGGGCCCGCAGGCTGCGGGCCGCGCAGGCCGAGCAGGACGCCGCGCAGGCGGACGCCGGGCAGGACGACCCCGGCGTGCCCCCGCCCCCTCCGGAGGAGGAGTCCTACGCCCCGGTGCCCCAGCAGCAGTCGTACGAGGAGTGGCAGGCCCCCGCCCCCGCGGGCGCCGGCTACGGCACGTACGAGGGCGAGCAGCAGTACCAGGACGCGCGGTACGCGCCGGGTTCCTACGACCGGTCGGGCCAGACCGACCAGGCGGGGTACCAGGACCCCTACCAGGGCGGTCAGTACGACCCGTACGCCTACGGGAGCGCGCAGGGCGGCGAGCAGTACGGGCAGTCGTACGACGCCGGGTACGGCGAGCAGCCCCCGATGCCGCCCCAGCCCCCGCAGCCGCGGCACGGCGACGACAGTGAGCGCCCCGACGGGAGCCAGCAGTGAACCGCACGACCCAGTCCCTGATCGCCGCCGTCGCCGCACTCGCCGCGGTCACCGGGTACGCCATGACCAGCACGCCCGACGGCGGCGGCGACGACGCGAAGGCCGCCGCGCGGCTGCCCGTCGAACGCAGCAGCCTGCTCTGCCCGGTGCCCAGCGCCTCCGACCTCGCCGAGACCTCGTACACGGCGTTCACGCCCAAGGGCGCGGCCTCCGGCGCCGACGGCAAGGCGGAACTGCTGCCCGCCACCCGGGAGCTGACGGACGCCCCGAAGGAGGGCGGTTCCGGCGCGGACAAGAAGAAGGCCGTCAAGCCCTTCCTGAGCCCCAAGACCCCGGGCAAGCCCGTCACCGGCGAGGAGACCGGAGGAGAGTCGCCCGCGCTCCTCGGCACCGCCGACGGCGACCTGGCCCCTGGCTGGACCGTCCAGCAGACCACCAAGTACGCCGTGGGCAGCGGCCGCGGCCTCCAGGGCGCCAACTGCACGGCGCCCGACACGGACTTCTGGTTCCCGGGCACGAGCAGCGCCAAGGGCCGCAGCGACTACGTCCACCTGACGAACCCGGACGACTCGGCGGCCGTCGTCGACATCGAGCTGTACGGCAAGGAGGGCGCCCTCAAGACCGAGGTGGGGGAGGCGATCCAGGTCCAGCCGCACTCCAGCGTCCCGGTCCTGCTGTCCACGCTCTCGCCCGAGGAGCAGACCAACCTCACGATGCACGTGACCGCGCGCAGCGGCCGGGTCGCGGCCGCCGTGCAGTCCTCGGACGACGAGCTCGGCGGCGACTGGCTGCCCGCCTCCGCCGACCCCGCGAGCCGCCTGGTCCTGCCCGGCATCCCCAAGGACGCCACCTCGGTACGCCTGGTCGCCTTCGCGCCCGGTGCCGAGGACGCCGACCTGAAGGTCCAACTGGCCTCGCCCACCGGCTCGATCAGCCCGGCGGGACACGCGAACCTGCACGTGAAGTCCGGCATGACGACCGCCGTGGACCTCGGTGACGTCACCAAGGGCGAGGCGGGCTCGCTGGTCCTGACGCCGACGGAGGAGGCCTCACCCGTGGTGGCGGCCCTGCGCGTCACGCGCGGCAAGGGCGCCGACCAGGAGACGGCGTTCATCCCCGCCACGAACCCGATCGGCACGCGCGCGACGGTGGCCGACAACCGCGCCAAGGGCTCCACGCTGTCCCTGGTGGCCCCCGGCGGGACCGGCAAAGTGAAGGTCACGGCCTCGGAGGGCTCGGAGGGCGGCTCGTCGACGAGCAAGACGTACACGGTCAAGGGCGGCACGACCATGGGGATCAAGCCGCCCGTCCCGACCGGCCTCAAGGGGACGTACGCGCTCACGGTGGAGCCGGTGTCGGGAGACGGCGTCTACGCCTCCCGCATGCTGGAGGAGCAGGAGGACGGCGTCCCGATGTTCACCGTCCAGACGCTGCCGGACGACCGGGGCACGGTCTCGGTGCCGAAGGCGGAGCAGGACCTGACGGTGCTCCAGAAGTAGCCCGGCGGGCGGCGGCGGACCCGGAGGGGGCGGGGGAGCCCTCAGTCCTCGCCGTACCGCGGGTCCACCGACTCGGGCGAGAGGCCCAGGAGCTCGGCGACCTGCTCGACCACCACTTCGTGGACGAGCGCGGCCCGCTCGTCCCGCCCCTTGGTGCGGATCTCGACGGGACGCCGGTAGATGACCACCCGGGCGGGCCGCCCCTCGGCGGCCTCGATGGTGCCCCCCAGCGGCACGACGTCGTCGCTCCAGTCGTCGTCGCCCGACCCCGCGCTCGCGCCCCGCCCCAGCGCGGGAACCTCCAGGACCAGGAAGTCGATCTCGCTCAGCTGCGGCCACCGGCGCTCCAGGCGCTCCACGGAGTCCTGCACCAGGTCCGTGAAGGCCTCGGCGCGGCTGGCGGACAGCGGCACCTGGGGAGGTGCGACGGGGCCGCGCATGCCCCGGCCGTGGCGGTCGCGGCGGCGGGGCCTCGGGTCTGCGGAGCGGGGCTGTACGGGGTCGTCCATCACTGACGAAGAGTAGTCCTCGAGATCGCCCTTTCCGCACAGCTTCCGCCGGGCTCCGTACCGCTTCCGTACTGCCTCCCCACTCCTCGCGTACGACTTCCGTCCGGCATCTGCCCGGCTTCCGGCCGGTCGCCCGGGTGGAAACGGGTCGGCAGCCGGGTGGCCGCCGTGCGGCATGTCGCCGGATGACCATTCCGGCCAGGGTTGGGCCCGATTACGCATCTCTCCGGGACCGTCGATCTCGCGTTGAATGACGGTATTTGCGCCAACCAGTGACCGGATTCCGCACCACCGGTCACCCGGGCCCCTTGCGTCACCGCAGGTCAGCAAGGCGCCGCCGGAGCGGCTCGTGACGGGGATCACGGCACGACACGGTGGGGTGACCTCGCGGAGAGTCGTCGCGGCCCGCTCAAGAGTGCGGTACCGTCCAACATCGTGAGCCCTGTACGTCGCTGTTCGCGCACCGCTTGCGGCCGTCCCGCCGTCGCGACGCTGACGTACGTCTACGCCGACTCGACCGCGGTCCTCGGCCCCCTCGCGACCTACGCCGAACCCCACTGTTACGACCTGTGCGCCGAGCACTCCGAGCGCCTCACCGCGCCCCGCGGCTGGGAGGTCGTCCGCCTCGCCGACGCCTCCGGTCCGGCCCGCCCCAGCGGGGACGACCTCGAAGCGCTCGCCAACGCGGTGCGGGAGGCGGCCCGCCCGCAGGAGCGCGCCGCGGAGGCCGGGGGCGGTGCCCGCAGGGCGGACCCGATGGAGGTCGCGCGCCGCGGCCATCTGCGGGTGCTGCGCTCACCGGACTCCTGAGCTCCGGTTTCGTCGCTCCGGGCTTCCCTTGTCGTTCAGCGTCGTTTAGCGCTGAACAAGTTCTCGTGCACGATCCATTGACGTGCCCATGTCGGCGACATGACCATTCCCCCAGTTGTGAGAGATCACCTTCCGCATCACGGAAACCGGGGAGTCGCCCGTGTACGTGCAGCAGCTGGAGCCCGTGGCCGATTCGCTCGGCCTGTCCGCCCTCGTCGCGACCCTGCCCCTCCTGACGGTCCTCGTCCTGCTCGGCGTCGTCCGCATGAAGGCCCACCACGCGGGCCTCATCGGCCTCGGGGTCGCCGCCCTGGTCGCCCTGCTCGCGTACGGGATGCCGCTCGGCCAGACCGCGTCCGGCGCCGCGCAGGGCGCCCTCTTCGGGCTCTTCCCCATCCTGTGGATCGTCGTCAACGCCCTGTGGGTGTACCGCATGACGGTCCGCACCCGGCACTTCGACATCCTGCGCCGCTCCTTCGGGCGGCTCTCGGACGACCCCCGCATCCAGGCCCTCGTCGTCGCCTTCTGCTTCGGGGCGCTCCTGGAGGCGCTCGCCGGCTTCGGGGCGCCCGTCGCGATCTCCGCGGTGATGCTGGTGGCGCTCGGCTTCGACCCGGTCAAGGCCGCGGTCGTCGCCCTCGTGGCCAACACCGCGCCCGTCGCCTTCGGCGCCATGGGCACCCCGGTGGTGACGCTCGCGCAGGTCACCGGGCTCCCGCTGGACACCGTCGCCACGGTCGTCGGCCGCCAGACGCCGCTGCTCGCCCTGGTCGTACCGCTGCTCCTGGTCGGCCTGGTGGACGGGCGGCGCGGTCTGCGCGAGACCTGGGTGCCCGCCCTGGTGTGCGGATTCGCCTTCGCCGCCGCGCAGTTCGCCGCGTCCAACTACGTCTCCGCCCAGCTGGCCGACATCGCGGCCGCGCTGGCCGGCGCCGGCGCGCTGATGGCGGTGCCGAGCGCGCGCAAACCCGCCGCGGAGCCCGTACGCGCCTCTGTCCTCACCGGCGTACGCAGCGAGGACCTGGACCACGACGACCCGCGCCCCGAGATCCTGCGCGCCTACGCCCCGTACGCCCTCATCGTCGTCATCTTCTCGGTCGCCCAGATCCCGCCGGTCAAGGACTTCCTCGCCAAGGCGACGCGGACCTTCGACTGGCCCTTCCTGAACGTCGCCGGTCCTGACGGGGATCCGGTCGGCGGCAATGTCTTCTCGCTGCCCCTCGTGGCGACGGGCGGGACGCTCGTCCTGCTCGCCGGCGTGGGCACGGCCGTCATCCTCGGGGTGCACGCGCGCGTGGCGGTACGGGAGTGGCTGGCCACCGTGCACGAACTGCGGTTCGCGATCCTCACCGTGACCTCCGTGCTCGCCCTCGCGTACGTGATGAACCTGTCCGGGCAGGCCGCCACCATCGGCCACTTCGTGGCGGCGGCGGGCGCGGGGCTCGCCTTCCTGTCGCCGGTGCTCGGCTGGTTCGGCGTCGCGGTCTCCGGCTCGGACACCTCGGCCAACGCGCTGTTCGGCGCGCTCCAGGTGACGGCGGCCCAGCAGTCCGGGCTCTCGCCCGAACTCCTCGCGGCGGCCAACAGCTCGGGCGGCGTGCTCGGCAAGATGATCTCCCCGCAGAACCTGACGATCGCGTGCGCGGCGGTCGGACTTGCGGGCAAGGAAGGCGACCTGCTGCGCAAGGTGCTGCCCTGGAGCCTCGGCCTGCTCCTGGTGATGTGTCTGATCGTGGTGGGGCAGAGCACGGTGGTCCTCGGCTGGATGCTGCCGTGACACGGACCTGACGTCGCACGGCACGCACCTGACACCGGCTTGGCCTTGCTCACAGCTGGTTGTCAGGTGTTGCGGGTAGTTTGGGGTGACCGACGAGTGCTCGACGCGTGCCGGGCGAGCACCCGGCGCGTGCCCGCCGAGTGCTCTCCCGAGCGCTCGACGAGCGTTCTCCCATACCGCTGAACTCGCAGAACCTGCAGAGAGGGTTGGCCGTGACTGCTGATCTGTCCCAGATCGTGAAGGCGTACGACGTGCGCGGGGTGGTCCCGGACCAGTGGGACGAGTCGCTCGCCGAACTGTTCGGCGCGGCCTTCGCGAAGGTGACGGGCGCGGACGCGATCGTGACCGGCCACGACATGCGGCCCTCCTCGCCCGGCCTCTCCCGCGCCTTCGCGCGCGGAGCCGCCGCGCTCGGCGTGGACGTCACGGAGATCGGCCTCTGCTCCACGGACCAGCTGTACTACGCGTCGGGTGCGCTGAACCTCCCGGGCGCGATGTTCACGGCCTCGCACAACCCGGCCCAGTACAACGGCATCAAGATGTGCCGCGCGGGAGCCGCCCCGGTCGGCCAGGACACCGGCCTCGCGGACATCCGCGCCCTCGTGGAGGGCTGGGCGGAGAGCGGGGCCCCGGAGCCCGCGGCCACCCCCGGCACGCTCACCGAGCGGGACACCCTCAAGGACTACGCGGCGCACCTGCGCGGCCTGGTGGACCTGACCTCCATCCGCCCCCTGAAGGTCGTCGTCGACGCGGGCAACGGCATGGGCGGGCACACCGTCCCCACGGTCTTCGAGGGCCTGCCGCTCACGCTCGTACCGATGTACTTCGAGCTGGACGGCACCTTCCCGAACCACGAGGCCAACCCCCTCGACCCGAAGAACATCGTGGACCTCCAGGAGCGGGTGCGCGCGGAGGGCGCCGACCTCGGCATCGCCTTCGACGGCGACGCGGACCGCTGTTTCGTCGTCGACCAGGACGGCGCCCCGGTCTCCCCGTCGGCGATCACCGCCCTGGTCGCCTCGCGCGAGCTCGCCCGCAACGGCGGCAAGGGCACGGTCATCCACAACCTCATCACCTCCTGGTCGGTCCCCGAGGTCGTCCGGGAGAACGGCGGCACGCCGGTCCGCACGCGCGTGGGCCACTCCTTCATCAAGGAGGAGATGGCCAAGACGGGCGCGATCTTCGGCGGCGAGCACTCGGCGCACTACTACTTCCGGGACTTCTGGAACGCGGACACGGGCATGCTGGCCGCGCTCCACGTCCTCGCGGCGCTCGGCGGCCAGGACGGCCCCCTGTCGGAGCTCGTCGCGCAGTACGACCGCTATGCGGGCTCCGGCGAGATCAACTCCACGGTCGACGACCAGACGGCGCGCCTGGCCGCGATCAAGGCGAAGTACGCCGACCAGGAGGGCGTCACGGTGGACGAACTGGACGGCCTCACGGTGACGTCCACGGACTGGTGGTTCAACGTCCGGGCCTCCAACACGGAACCCCTCCTCCGCCTGAACGTGGAAGCCCGCGACGAGCAGACGATGAACAAGACCAGGGACGAAGCCCTGACCATCATCCGATCCTGAGCCCCGCTCGCGTTCGTGGGCGGGCGCCCCGGGTTCCACGGCCGGTCGTCGCGTTTGTGGGCAGGCGTTCCGCAGGGCGGAACGGGTGGGCACAAACGCCCACCGGGCCGCAGCAGGACAAGGACGCCCGCCCCCGGGGGCCCAGGGGGCACGGGGCGAAGCCCCGAGGCCTCCCGCCCAGGGGGGCCTGGGGCGAAGCCCCGGCCGTGGACAAGCCCAAGGCCCCGGGGCCAGCGGTAGGCTGACCAGGCGACATCCCGCACCCACCCGCTCGAAGGGACCCACCCCATGCCGCTCGAAGCCGGCCTCCTGGAGATCCTCGCCTGCCCGGCCTGCCACGCCCCCCTCAAGGAGGCGGACACGGAGCTGGTCTGCACGGCGAACGCGAAGGACTGCGGCCTCGCCTACCCCGTCCGCGACGGCATCCCCGTACTCCTCGTCGACGAGGCCCGCCGCCCCGCGTAAAGCCCCGAGGCCCACCGCCCCCGCAAGGGCGGAGAGGACCCCGCAAGGCCCGCAGGGCCCGGCGAAACGACAAGAAGGCGCGACCGGCGGACCCCGCCCCGTCGCCCGGCGAATCGGAGGCCCGACCTCATGCTCGACGAATCGCTCCTTGACGCCCCCGAGGCCCTCGCCGTGGCCGACCGCCGCGGCCTCCTCCGCGGCGCGGCCGAGGCGGGTGCCCGTGTCCGCACGGCGGTGCGGCACGCCACGGAGGCCGGGCTCACCCAGCTCAAGCCGGACGGCCGCCCCCGCGCCATCCTGATCGCGGGCCCCGGCACGGCCGCCACCTGCGTGGCGGATCTGCTCGGCACCCTCGCGGGCACCGGCTGCCCCGTGATCCGCCTCGCCCCCACCGGCGTGGCCCCCGCGGCAGGCGCCCTGCGCTGGGCGCTCCCCGGCTGGGCGGGCCCCCTGGACCTGCTGCTCATCGCCACCCCGGACGGCACGGAACCCGGCCTCGAACTCCTGGCCGAGCAGGCCTACCGCCGCGGCTGCACCGTCGTGGCCGTGGCCCCCGCCCGCTCCCCGCTGGCCGAAGGCGTCGAGGGCTCGCACGGCCTCACCGTCCCGATGGCCACATCCCCGTACGGGGAGTACGAGGCTCCGCACGACGGAGAGCGCGCCTCCGAGGCCTACGAGGCCCGCCGCCTGGACGACGAGGCCGCCGCCTCCGCCCCCGCCACCCTCTGGGCCCTGCTGACCCCGCTCCTGATCCTCCTGGACCGCACCGGCCTCATCGCCGCGCCGGCCGAGACCCTGGAGAAGATCGCCGACCGCCTCGACCAGGTCGCGGAACGCTGCGGCCCGGTCGTCGCGACGTACGGCAACCCGGCCAAGACCCTCGCCGCCGAGCTGGACGAAACCCTCCCCGTGATCTGGACCGAGGGCCGCCTCGCGGGCCCCGTGGGCCGCCGTTTCGCCGCGGGCCTCGCCGAGCTCGCCGGGCACCCCGCGGTCGCGGGCGAGCTGCCCGAGTCCCTGCCCGCGCACGGCGCCCTGCTCGCGGGCAACCTCGGCCCGAGCGGCGCGGACGGCGGCGAGGACGACTTCTTCCGCGACCGCGTCGAGGAGCCCCAGCTGCTGCGTGCCCGCGTCGTGCTGCTCCGCGACCGCCCGGTCGACGCGGGCGGCCTCAGCGCCGCGCCCGCGGCCCGCGAACTCGCCCACGGCCACGACATCGCGCTCAGCGAGCTCGAACCGGAGGACGGCGACGACCTCGAAGCCCTCGCGGAGCTGATCGCCGTCACGGATTTCGCCGCCGTTTACCTGGCGCTCGCCCCGAAGGGCCGATCATGACCACAGCCCGGTCATGACCTGAGCCCCGCACCGGACCCCACCCCCCCCAGACCGCCCGAACACCGCGCCGCGGCCCGACGCCCCGCCCGCCTCGCCCCGCCCCGCGTACGTACGCAAGGGAGAACCCCTCCGTGGACCGCCTCACCAACACCATCCGCCCCTACGCCTGGGGTTCCACCACCGCCATCGCGGAACTCCTCGGCGTCGAGCCGACCGGTGAGCCGCAGGCCGAGATGTGGATGGGCGCCCACCCCGGCGCCCCCTCGCGCACCGGACGCGGCCCGCTCGACGAGGTGATCGACGAGGACCCGGCGCGGGAACTGGGCAGGGCGGCGGTCGCCCGGTTCGGCCCGCGCCTGCCCTTCCTCCTCAAGCTCCTCGCAGCGGGCGCCCCACTCTCCCTCCAGGTCCACCCCGACCTGGAACAGGCCAGGGAGGGGTACGAGGACGAGGAGAGCCGGGGCGTCCCGATCGACGCCCCGCACCGCAACTACAAGGACGCCAACCACAAGCCCGAACTGATCTGCGCGCTCACGGAGTTCGACGGTCTCTGCGGCTTCCGCGACCCCGTCGAAGCCGCGGACCTGCTGGCCGGTCTCGGCGTCGACTCCCTGAAGCCGTACGTCGACCTGCTGCACGCCAAGCCCCAGGAAGGCGCGCTGCGCGAGGTCCTCACGGCCGTCCTGACCGCGGACCCCGAGCAGATGGCGGCGACCGTCACCGAGGTCACCGCCGCCGCCGAACGGCTCGGCGGCGCCTACGCCCCGTACGCTGGCATCGCGCACCACTACCCCGGCGACCCCGGCGTCATCGCGGCGATGCTCCTCAACCACGTCCGACTCCAGCCCGGCGAGGCCCTGTTCCTCGGCGCCGGAGTCCCGCACGCCTACCTCGACGGCCTGGGCGTGGAGATCATGGCCAACTCGGACAACGTGCTGCGCTGCGGCCTGACCCCCAAGCACGTCGACGTGCCGGAACTTCTGCGCATCGTCCGCTTCGAGGCCACCGAACCCGGCATCCTGCGCCCCGAGGCCACACCGGACGGCGAAGAGGTCTACGACACCCCGATCGACGAGTTCCGCCTCTCCCGTTTCGTCCTGCCCGAGGGCGCCGCCTCGCACGACCTCACCGCCGCCACCCCGCAGATCCTGCTCTGCGTCGCGGGCTCGGTGCGCGTCGGCGACGCCGGGGAACTCGCACCCGGGCAGTCCGTGTTCGTCCCCGCGGAGGAAAAGACCGAAGTGTCCGGAGTGGGCACGGTGTTCCGTGCCACTGTGGTGGCCTGACTCACCCCAGAGGTCGCGTGCTGCAACAATGACCCACCGCAAAGGACGGGCAAAGCAGCGTCCTGCCGGCAGCGATGCCGGCGCGGTGGGTCATGAACGTACGCAGCGAAGGGACAACGGGCACACATGAGCGCGTCAGGCGGAACAAAGGCGATTGTCGCGGCACTCGCCGCGAACCTCGCGATCGCGGTGGCGAAGTTCGTCGCGTTCCTCTTCAGTGGCTCGTCGTCGATGCTGGCCGAGAGCGTGCACTCGCTCGCGGACTCGGGCAACCAGGGGCTGCTGCTCCTCGGCGGCAAGAAGGCACAGCGCGAGGCGACCCCCCAACACCCCTTCGGGTACGGGCGCGAGCGCTACATCTACGCCTTCCTGGTCTCCATCGTGCTCTTCTCGGTCGGCGGCATGTTCGCGATCTACGAGGGCTACGAGAAGATCAAGCACCCGCACGAGATCGAGCACTGGTACTGGCCGGTCGGCGTCCTGGTGTTCGCCATCATCGCCGAGGCCTTCTCCTTCCGTACGGCCATCAAGGAGTCGAACCACACGCGCGGCAAGCTCACGTGGACGCAGTTCGTCCGCCGCGCGAAGGCCCCCGAGCTGCCGGTCGTGCTCCTGGAGGACCTGGGCGCGCTCGTCGGTCTGATCCTCGCCCTGATCGGCGTCGGCCTGGCGCTCGGCACGGGTGACGGCGTCTGGGACGGCATCGGCACGCTCTGCATCGGCATCCTGCTCATCCTGATCGCGATCATCCTGGCGGCGGAGACCAAGTCCCTGCTCCTGGGCGAGGCCGCGGGCACGGAAGAGGTCGCGAAGATCGAGAAGGCCCTGGTCGACGGCGACACGGTCACCAAGGTCATCCACATGCGCACGCTCCACCTCGGCCCCGAGGAGCTCCTCGTCGCCGCCAAGATCGCCGTGCAGCACGACGACACGGCCGCCGAGGTGGCCACCGCCATAAACGCCGCCGAGGAGCGCATCCGCACGGCGGTCCCGATCGCCCGCGTGATCTACCTGGAGCCGGACATCTACAGCGAGGCGGCCGCCGCCGAGGGCACGAACCCGGCGAAGTCGCCCGGCGGCCACTGATTTTCTGAGTACGTACGACGAGGGGCCCCGCACCGTGCAGGTGCGGGGCCCCTCGTCGTACGCAGAGGTTGTACGCGGAGCTGCCGCGGCTAGCGAATCTCCCGCAGCACCTCAAGGATCGCCGCCTCGTCGGGCGCCGCTTCGAGCCGCTCCCGGAAGCCGGTGTCCATCAGCTTGCGGGACAGGAGCGCGAGAATCCGCAGGTGCTCGTCGCCCGCGGCGGCCTCTGGCACGGAGATCATGAAGATCAGCTTGGCCTTCGTACCGTCGAGCGCACCCCACTCGATGCCCTCGGCCGACCGCGCGAACCCGACGACCGGCGAGGACACCGCGTCGGTCTTGGCGTGCGGGATGGCGATCTCCTCGCCGAGCCCGGTGGTGCCCTGGGCCTCACGGCGCAGAGCGGTGGCCACGAGCTCGTCGACGTCGTTCACCTTGCCGGTGGCGGCGAGGAGCTCCGCCATCTCACGGATCGCGGAGTCCTTGTCGGCGGAGCCCAGCCGGGTCTTGACGGTCTGCCGGGTGAGATAACCGGAGAGGAGTTCTTCGGCTTCGGCTTCGGCTTCGGCCTCAACCTCGGCATTGGCTTTGGGGGAGGGGGATACGGCTGCGGGTGCGGCAGCCGCCCCGGAAACGACGGATGCGCCGCCGCCTGCTCCCGCCCCCGCTCCCACTCCCGCGAGAACGGGCTCAGGCCCGCCCGGCACGTCGACGACCGGCTGCCCGCGCCGCTTGCGCTCGCTGAGGTCGACGAGGGTGACGGTGGTGAGGGCGGTGACGACGGTGCCTATGGCGATGGCGATGAAGAACATCGATACGCCACCGACGGCGCCCAGGACCGCCACGATCGGGCCGCCGTGGGGCACCGCGTCCTCGACGCCCGCTTGACCGGCGATCGCACCGGCCACGGCGCCACCGAGCATGTTCGCGGGGATGACCTGCGCCGGCCGTGCGGCGGCGAAGGGGATCGCGCCTTCCGAGATGCCGAAGAAGCCCATGAACAAGGCCGCCAGACCGGTCTCCCGTTCCTGCTCGCTGTAGAGCCGCTTGCGGATCAGCGTCGCGAGCCCCTGGCCGAGCGGCATGACCGGGATCGCGGCGGCACACATGCCCATGACGGTCTGGTTGCCGGTCGCGATGAGACCCGCGCCGAAGAGGAACGCCGTCTTGTTGACCGGACCGCCCATGTCGAAGGCGATCATGAGGCCGAGGATCGCGCCGAGCAGGATCGCGCTGGTCCCGGTCATACCGCTGAGCCAGCTGGTCAGATGCTCGAAGACCCACGAGATCGGCTTGCCGATGACGTAGATGAAGAACAGGCCGAGCGCCGTCGTCGAGATGATGGGGATCACGATGATCGGCATGATCGGCTGGGCGAACTTCGGGACCTTGACCTTCTTGATCCACAGCACCAGATAACCGGCGAGGAAGCCGGTCACGATGGCTCCGATGAAGCCCGCGCCCGCCTTGGAGTCGTACAGCTCGCCGGTGTTGGCGATCCAGCCGCCGATCATGCCGGGCACGAGCGCGGGCCGGTCGCCGATCGCATAGGCGATATAGCCGGAGAGGATCGGCACCATCAGCGTGAAGCCGATGACACCGATCTGGTTGACGTGCATCCAGAACGAGTCGTCGGGGATGACGAGCCCGCCCTTGGGATCCGTGTGGCCGCCGAGGGAGAGCGAGATCGCGATCAGCAACCCCCCGACCACGACGAACGGAATCATGTACGAGACGCCGTTCATCAGCGCCTTGTACGCGAGGCTCCGCTCCTTGCCACTGCCACTGCCACCGCCACCGCCCGCGCCACCACCGGCGGCAGACTCGGCGGACCCGCCGCCGGCACCTCCGCCGTGCACGGGAGCGCTCCGCACCTGTTCGATCAGCCGCTCCGGGTGGCTGATGCCCTCGGACACGCCGACGGACAGCACGCGCTTGCCGACGAATCGGCCGCGGTCGACGTCCTTGTCGGCGGCGATGATGATGCCGTCAGCATCCCTGACATCGTTGTCAGTCAGTACGTTCTCGGCTCCGATGGAGCCCTGCGTCTCCACCTTCATGTCGATGCCGAGGCTCTCCGCGGCCTGCGAGAGCTTCTCCGCAGCCATGTACGTGTGAGCGATACCGGTCGGACAGGCGGTCACGGCGAGCAGCTTCAGCTTCTTCGGCTCGCCGCTGCTCCCGCCTATGGGGGGATCGGCCGGATGGGTCACGTGGATCTCCTAACGCCTTCGTCACACAAGATCGCGCAAATGTTCCCGATCTCAAGGCATCCTGCAACACACGCGCGCAGGTTCAAAAGCGCAAAGGTCCCGAATGGGCAGGTCTGTCGCCCCGCAGTCGCCCCGCCCCCACCCCGTCCCCACCCCGTTCGTGGCGCCGTTCGCGGCCGGCGCGCCCACCGCGCCCCCGGGGAGGCGGGCTGGGGCTCGCTGGGCCAATCGGTGTAGCTTTGTGACCGAGCCAGACGTCGCTGCTGATGGCGGTCGGGCGGTGCCTTCATGGGTACCGGCCGAGGGAGAGAGGGCCTCCGACGGACTGTGCTGCTGCACGCCGGTGCTTCTCCGTGCCGTCGTCGCAGGTCAGCCATGTCCACCCACCCTCGAACAATCCCACGAGGAGCAGCTCACACATGTCGACACTCATCAACGGCCAGGACTTCAAGGTCGCCGATCTCTCGCTGGCCGACTTCGGCCGCAAGGAGATCACCCTCGCCGAGCACGAGATGCCCGGTCTGATGTCGATCCGCAAGGAATTCGCCGCCAGCCAGCCGCTCGCCGGCGCCCGCATCATGGGCTCGCTGCACATGACCGTGCAGACCGCCGTCCTCATCGAGACCCTGGTCGCCCTCGGCGCCGAGGTCCGCTGGGTCTCCTGCAACATCTTCTCGACCCAGGACCACGCGGCCGCGGCCATCGCCGTCGGCCCGAACGGCACCCCGGACGACCCCCAGGGCATCCCGGTCTTCGCCTGGAAGGGCGAGACCCTGGAGGAGTACTGGTGGTGCACGGAGCAGGCGCTGACCTGGCCGAACACCCCCACCGGCGGCCCGAACATGATCCTGGACGACGGCGGCGACGCCACCCTCCTGGTCCACAAGGGCGTCGAGTACGAGAAGGCCGGCAAGGTCCCGTCGGAGGACACCGCCGAGTCGGACGAGCACCGCGTCATCCTCCAGCTCCTCAACCGCACCATCACCGAGGGCTCGCAGAAGTGGACCCAGCTCGCCTCGGAGATCCGCGGCGTGACCGAGGAGACCACGACGGGCGTCCACCGTCTGTACGAGATGCACCGCGACGGCACCCTCCTCTTCCCGGCGATCAACGTGAACGACGCCGTCACGAAGTCGAAGTTCGACAACAAGTACGGCTGCCGCCACTCGCTGATCGACGGCATCAACCGCGCCACGGACGTCCTGATCGGCGGCAAGACCGCTCTCGTCTGCGGTTACGGCGACGTCGGCAAGGGCTGTGCCGAGTCCCTCCGCGGCCAGGGCGCACGCGTGATCATCACGGAGATCGACCCCATCTGCGCCCTCCAGGCGGCGATGGACGGCTTCCAGGTCGCCACGCTCGACGAGGTCGTCGACAAGGTCGACATCTTCGTCACCACGACGGGCAACAAGGACATCATCATGGCCTCGGACATGGCCAAGATGAAGCACCAGGCGATCGTCGGCAACATCGGCCACTTCGACAACGAGATCGACATGGCCGGCCTCGCCAAGATCCCCGGCATCGTCAAGGACGAGGTGAAGCCGCAGGTCCACACCTGGACCTTCCCCGACGGCAAGGTCCTGATCATCCTCTCCGAGGGCCGCCTGCTGAACCTGGGCAACGCCACGGGCCACCCGTCCTTCGTGATGTCCAACTCCTTCGCGGACCAGACCCTGGCCCAGATCGAGCTGTTCACCAAGCAGGAGGAGTACCCGACCGACGTCTACGTGCTCCCGAAGCACCTGGACGAGAAGGTCGCCCGTCTGCACCTGGACGCGCTCGGCGTGCAGCTCACGACCCTGCGCCCCGAGCAGGCCGCGTACATCGGCGTGGAGGTAGAGGGCCCGTACAAGCCGGACCACTACCGCTACTGAGCCACCCCACCGGGGGCTGCCCGCAGCCCCCGGCCACGCTCACCCGCAGGCCCTCGCCACTCGGCGGGGGCCTGCGCCCGTGATGGACTCGTGCCGGACACGCTCCCGCCCCGCACCCCAGGGCCGACCGACAGCCTTCCGAAGCAGCCCCTCACCCCACGGCGACCCGCACCCCACGACGACCCTCACCCCACAGCGGCCGTCACCGCACAGTGGCGCTGATCCCACAGCGCCCCGACCCCCGGCCGGAAACCGGCGACAGCCCTCGGACGTGAACCCGCCCCCGACAAGGACCGAGCCCCATGCCCCGCGGCCACTATTCGCTCCACGATCCGCACGACCACACCCCCCTCGGCGAAGAACACTTCCACTGCGCCCCCGGCCCGTCCGGCTGGCGCTACGTCTCTCAGCGGCTGAACCCCTCGGGCGAACCCACCGGCTCCGTCGACCTCGCACTCGACGAGCTCGGCCGCCCCATCCGGCTCGAACTGCACGCGGGGGACTGGCAGATCCGCGCCGCGGCGATCGACGGCGTCACCTGGGTACGCACCGACCCCACCGGCACCCATGCCACTGAAGACAACGCCCCCGCCCACGCCTTCACCGGCACGTCCCCCGCTTTCCTCGTCGCGACCTCACGTCTCCTGCGCCTCACCCCCGCTTCCCCCGCGACCCGCGTACGCCTCGTCGCCTTCACGGACCCGGTCCTCGCCCCTCGCACCCTCGACCAGTCCTGGGCCCTGCTGAAAAGCGAAGCACACGCCACTGACAACGGACCGCTGATCGTGGACGAATACCAGGTCACGGCCCTGGACACCGGCGAGCAGCACGCCGTCCACATCGCCGGCGACGTCGTCCTCTCCGCCCCCGGCACGGAGCTGGAGAACCTCGAATCCCCGCCCTCGACGTTCGCCTGACCCGAGCCGCCTACGCGGGCGGCACGAACCCCGTACCGGACGGCGCGGCCTCGGTACCTTCCTGCCCCGCGACCGGACCCCCCGGATGCGCCGGACCGACGGGGTGGTGGACAGGGGGGTGAACGGGGTGAACCGGGGACGGCGCATGAACCACAGGCCCGGCGGACCCCCCGGGGTACCCACCAGCTACACCAACCCCAGGAGACCCGCCGACCCCAGGAGCCCCGTACCCCGGAGCCGCCGCGAACGCCCGCCGGGAGTCACGCGTCTGCCGTTCCTGCACCACCGCGGCCAGGTACGCCGCCGGCGGCACACCCTGCGGAGCCGGAGCCCCCGTACGGTCCGCGAGATCCCCGGCGAGCCGCTGGGCCATGGCCCAGCCCACCTGCGGATCCAACTGCCCCATCCGCGTCAGGTACTGCCTGATGGCGAGCCACAGCCCGTCGGGCACCCCGGACAGATCGAGCCCGGAGAACCGCCCCGCGAGCCAGGGCGGCGGCGGAGGAACGAAGGACGACTGCCCGGCGGGCACCCGCTCCCGTACGACGAGCGTCCCCGCGAACACATCCCCGAGGCGCCGCCCCCGCGCCGACACCAACGACGCGATGCACGCGACGACCCCGAACGTCAGCAGGATCTCGACGACCCCCACAGCCCCCCGCACCAACGCGTGCCGAAAGCGGATCGGCCCCCCGTCGTCCCGCACCACCCGCAGCCCGCACGCCATCTTGCCCAGCGACCGCCCATGGCTGAGCGTCTCCACCGCGATCGGCCCGCCGACCAGGATCAGCACGAAGCTGGCGACCGCGATCGCGGCGGCCGCCGCGTCGTCCAGCGAGGACGTGGAGGCCACGATCGCCACGGTCACCCCCAGGTAGACCGCCCACGCCACCACCAGATCGATCAGTACGGCGAGCCCACGGCTCGGCAGCTTCGCCGGGCGCAGTTCCAGCGCCACCGCCTCGCCCGTCACAAGCTCACTCACGCCAGCCGCCCTTCCCTGCCCTGCCCTCGGAACGGCCAGTCTGCCAAGCTGAGGCAGCATCGCGCCGCAGTACGAGGAGCAGCCACCTGATGGACCTCGACGTCTTCGTCTCCGCCCACCGAGCAGAGTGGGACCGACTCGACGCCCTGCTGCGCCGTCGGCGCCGCCTGACCGGAGCCGAGGCCGACGAACTCGTCGCGCTCTACCAACGCAGCGCCACCCACCTCTCGCTGATCCGGTCCAGCGCCCCGGACCCGCAGCTCACCGGTCGCCTCACCCACCTCGTGGCACGCGCGCGTAGTGCCGTGACAGGCACCCGCCAGGCCTCCTGGCGCGATGTCACGCACTTCCTGGGCAACGGTTTCCCGGCGGCGGTCTACCGCTCCCGCCACTGGTGGGTGCCCACCGCGATCCTCTCGACGGTCCTCGCGGCCGTCATCGGCTGGTGGATCGCCACGCACCCGGAGGTCCAGTCCTCCATCGCGGCCCCGGACGAACTGCGCCAGCTCACCCGCCCCGGCGGTGAGTACGAGACGTACTACTCCAGCCACCCCGCGGCCTCGTTCGCCGCCCAGGTGTGGACGAACAACGCCCAGGCAGCCGCCATGTGCCTGGTCCTGGGCGCTTTCCTCTGCTTCCCCGTCATCTGGATCCTCTTCCAGAACATGCTGAACCTGGGCGTCGGCATCGGCCTGATGTCCTCCGCCGACCGCCTGGACACCTTCCTCGGTCTGGTCCTCCCGCACGGCCTCCTGGAACTGACGGCCGTCTTCGTCGCCGCCGGTACGGGGCTTCGCCTGGGCTGGACGCTCATCGACCCGGGCCCGCGCTCACGTCGAACCGCACTCGCCGAAGAGGGCAGAGCGGCCCTCGGCATGGCGGTGGGCCTCGCGCTCGTCCTGTTCGTCTCCGGCGCCATCGAAGGCTTCGTCACCCCGTCCGGCCTGCCGACCTGGGCCCGCATCAGCATCGGCATCGCCGCCGAACTGGCCTTCCTGGCCTACGTCTACGTCCTGGGCGGCAGGGCCGCGCGCGCCGGCGCCACGGGCGACCTGGACCCCATGGAACGCAGTGCCACGGTGCCCACCGCAGCGTGATGTGCGTCAGCCCCTGCTGACCTGCTAGTGTCCTCGACGCCCCAGAAAAACCGTTGACACGGAAGGACTGGGGAGGTAGATTCGAACAGTTGCCTAGAACTGGACAAGTCCAGCGGTGGCGGTTAAAGTCTGCCTGCTTCTTGAATCTCATAAGCCAAGAAGCCGCATCCCGATAAATCGGAAACTCCAGCCGGTAAGACCGGCCGAAAACTTCTGATAAAGTCGGACTCGCCGGAAAAGGAAACGCGAAAGCCGAAAGGCCGGAGCGGGAACCGGAAAGGCACCGAGGAAATCGGACACGAAAGAGTCTGATAGAGTCGGAAACGCAAGACGGCAAGACAAAAGAAACACCGAAGGGAAGCGCCCGGAGGAAAGCCCGAGAGGGTGAGTACAAAGGAAGCGTCCGTTCCTTGAGAACTCAACAGCGTGCCAAAAGTCAACGCCAGATATGTTGATACCCCGTCTTCGGCCGTCATGGTCGGGACGAGGTTCCTTTGAAGAAAACATCAGCGAGGACGCTGTGAACCGGAAGATTATTCCTCTTCCTGGTTCCGCTCAACGCGGATGCGATCCCGATTACGGGAAAACATTCACGGAGAGTTTGATCCTGGCTCAGGACGAACGCTGGCGGCGTGCTTAACACATGCAAGTCGAACGATGAAGCCCTTCGGGGTGGATTAGTGGCGAACGGGTGAGTAACACGTGGGCAATCTGCCCTGCACTCTGGGACAAGCCCTGGAAACGGGGTCTAATACCGGATGACACTTTCTCTCGCATGGGAGAAGGTTGAAAGCTCCGGCGGTGCAGGATGAGCCCGCGGCCTATCAGCTAGTTGGTGAGGTAGAAGCTCACCAAGGCGACGACGGGTAGCCGGCCTGAGAGGGCGACCGGCCACACTGGGACTGAGACACGGCCCAGACTCCTACGGGAGGCAGCAGTGGGGAATATTGCACAATGGGCGAAAGCCTGATGCAGCGACGCCGCGTGAGGGATGACGGCCTTCGGGTTGTAAACCTCTTTCAGCAGGGAAGAAGCGCAAGTGACGGTACCTGCAGAAGAAGCGCCGGCTAACTACGTGCCAGCAGCCGCGGTAATACGTAGGGCGCAAGCGTTGTCCGGAATTATTGGGCGTAAAGAGCTCGTAGGCGGCTTGTCACGTCGGTTGTGAAAGCCCGGGGCTTAACCCCGGGTCTGCAGTCGATACGGGCAGGCTAGAGTGTGGTAGGGGAGATCGGAATTCCTGGTGTAGCGGTGAAATGCGCAGATATCAGGAGGAACACCGGTGGCGAAGGCGGATCTCTGGGCCATTACTGACGCTGAGGAGCGAAAGCGTGGGGAGCGAACAGGATTAGATACCCTGGTAGTCCACGCCGTAAACGGTGGGAACTAGGTGTTGGCGACATTCCACGTCGTCGGTGCCGCAGCTAACGCATTAAGTTCCCCGCCTGGGGAGTACGGCCGCAAGGCTAAAACTCAAAGGAATTGACGGGGGCCCGCACAAGCAGCGGAGCATGTGGCTTAATTCGACGCAACGCGAAGAACCTTACCAAGGCTTGACATATACCGGAAAGCATCAGAGATGGTGCCCCCCTTGTGGTCGGTATACAGGTGGTGCATGGCTGTCGTCAGCTCGTGTCGTGAGATGTTGGGTTAAGTCCCGCAACGAGCGCAACCCTTGTTCTGTGTTGCCAGCATGCCCTTCGGGGTGATGGGGACTCACAGGAGACTGCCGGGGTCAACTCGGAGGAAGGTGGGGACGACGTCAAGTCATCATGCCCCTTATGTCTTGGGCTGCACACGTGCTACAATGGCAGGTACAATGAGCTGCGAAGCCGTAAGGCGGAGCGAATCTCAAAAAGCCTGTCTCAGTTCGGATTGGGGTCTGCAACTCGACCCCATGAAGTCGGAGTTGCTAGTAATCGCAGATCAGCATTGCTGCGGTGAATACGTTCCCGGGCCTTGTACACACCGCCCGTCACGTCACGAAAGTCGGTAACACCCGAAGCCGGTGGCCCAACCCCTTGTGGGAGGGAGCTGTCGAAGGTGGGACTGGCGATTGGGACGAAGTCGTAACAAGGTAGCCGTACCGGAAGGTGCGGCTGGATCACCTCCTTTCTAAGGAGCATCTAGATTCCGCAAGGAATCCAGAGCCACTACGTCGGCAAATGTTCGACGGTGGTTAGCTCATGGGTGGAACGTTGACTATTCGGCACGATCGGTTGGACCTGTAAGTACTGCTTCGGCGTGGAACACAGAGTTTGATGGATCGGGCCGGGCACGCTGTTGGGTATCTGAAGGTATGGCCGTAAGGCTGCCTTCACTGCCGACCCCGGTATAGCGCCCTGGTAAGGGTGTGTGACGGGTGGTTGGTCGTTGTTTGAGAACTGCACAGTGGACGCGAGCATCTGTGGCCAAGTTTTTAAGGGCGCACGGTGGATGCCTTGGCACCAGGAACCGATGAAGGACGTGGGAGGCCACGATAGTCCCCGGGGAGTCGTCAACCAGGCTTTGATCCGGGGGTTTCCGAATGGGGAAACCCGGCAGTCGTCATGGGCTGTCACCCGCTGCTGAACACATAGGCAGTGTGGAGGGAACGCGGGGAAGTGAAACATCTCAGTACCCGCAGGAAGAGAAAACAACCGTGATTCCGGGAGTAGTGGCGAGCGAAACCGGATGAGGCCAAACCGTATACGTGTGAGACCCGGCAGGGGTTGCGTGTGCGGGGTTGTGGGATCTCTCTTTCACAGTCTGCCGGCTGTGAGACGAGTCAGAAACCGTTGATGTAGGCGAAGGACATGCGAAAGGTCCGGCGTAGAGGGTAAGACCCCCGTAGTCGAAACATCAGCGGCTCGTTTGAGAGACACCCAAGTAGCACGGGGCCCGAGAAATCCCGTGTGAATCTGGCGGGACCACCCGTTAAGCCTAAATATTCCCTGGTGACCGATAGCGGATAGTACCGTGAGGGAATGGTGAAAAGTACCGCGGGAGCGGAGTGAAATAGTACCTGAAACCGTGTGCCTACAAGCCGTGGGAGCGTCGCGTGCAGCACTTGTGCTGTACGTCGTGACTGCGTGCCTTTTGAAGAATGAGCCTGCGAGTTTGCGGTGCGTTGCGAGGTTAACCCGTGTGGGGAAGCCGTAGCGAAAGCGAGTCCGAATAGGGCGTTTCAGTAGCGCGCTCAAGACCCGAAGCGGAGTGATCTAGCCATGGGCAGGTTGAAGCGGCTGTAAGAGGTCGTGGAGGACCGAACCCACCAGGGTTGAAAACCTGGGGGATGACCTGTGGTTAGGGGTGAAAGGCCAATCAAACTCCGTGATAGCTGGTTCTCCCCGAAATGCATTTAGGTGCAGCGTCGTGTGTTTCTTGCCGGAGGTAGAGCACTGGATAGGCGATGGGCCCTACCGGGTTACTGACCTTAGCCAAACTCCGAATGCCGGTAAGTGAGAGCGCGGCAGTGAGACTGTGGGGGATAAGCTCCATGGTCGAGAGGGAAACAGCCCAGAGCATCGACTAAGGCCCCTAAGCGTACGCTAAGTGGGAAAGGATGTGGAGTCGCACAGACAACCAGGAGGTTGGCTTAGAAGCAGCCACCCTTGAAAGAGTGCGTAATAGCTCACTGGTCAAGTGATTCCGCGCCGACAATGTAGCGGGGCTCAAGCGTACCGCCGAAGTCGTGTCATTCCAGCAATAAGCCCAACGGGTGCTGGGATGGGTAGGGGAGCGTCGTGTGCCGGGTGAAGCTGCAGCGGAAGCTAGTGGTGGACGGTTCACGAGTGAGAATGCAGGCATGAGTAGCGATACATACGTGAGAAACGTGTGCGCCGATTGACTAAGGGTTCCTGGGTCAAGCTGATCTGCCCAGGGTAAGTCGGGACCTAAGGCGAGGCCGACAGGCGTAGTCGATGGATAACCGGTTGATATTCCGGTACCCGCTGTGAAGCGTCAAACATCGAGCCCATTAATGCTAAGGCCGTGAAGCCGTCCTGGAGCCTTCGGGCAAAGGGAAGTGGTGGAGCCGCCGACCCAAGGTGGTAGTAGGTGAGTGATGGGGTGACGCAGGAAGGTAGTCCAGCCCGGGCGGTGGTAGTCCCGGGGTAAGGGTGTAGCCCGTCATCTAGGTAAATCCGGATGACATGAGGGTGAGACCTGATGCCGAGCCGATTGTGGTGAAGTGGATGATCCTATGCTGTCGAGAAAAGCCTCTAGCGAGTTTCATGGCGGCCCGTACCCTAAACCGACTCAGGTGGTCAGGTAGAGAATACCGAGGCGTTCGGGTGAACTATGGTTAAGGAACTCGGCAAAATGCCCCCGTAACTTCGGGAGAAGGGGGGCCATCACTGGTGATTGGATTTACTCCATGAGCTGGGGGTGGCCGCAGAGACCAGCGAGAAGCGACTGTTTACTAAAAACACAGGTCCGTGCGAAGCCGTAAGGCGATGTATACGGACTGACGCCTGCCCGGTGCTGGAACGTTAAGGGGACCGGTTAGTGCACTTTCGGGTGTGCGAAGCTGAGAACTTAAGCGCCAGTAAACGGCGGTGGTAACTATAACCATCCTAAGGTAGCGAAATTCCTTGTCGGGTAAGTTCCGACCTGCACGAATGGCGTAACGACTTCTCGACTGTCTCAACCATAGGCCCGGTGAAATTGCACTACGAGTAAAGATGCTCGTTTCGCGCAGCAGGACGGAAAGACCCCGGGACCTTTACTACAGTTTGATATTGGTGTTCGGTTCGGCTTGTGTAGGATAGGTGGGAGACTGTGAAGCGGGCACGCCAGTGTTCGTGGAGTCAACGTTGAAATACCACTCTGGTCGTGCTGGATGTCTAACCTGGGTCCGTGATCCGGATCAGGGACAGTGTCTGATGGGTAGTTTAACTGGGGCGGTTGCCTCCCAAAGAGTAACGGAGGCGCCCAAAGGTTCCCTCAGCCTGGTTGGTAATCAGGTGTTGAGTGTAAGTGCACAAGGGAGCTTGACTGTGAGACCGACGGGTCGAGCAGGGACGAAAGTCGGGACTAGTGATCCGGCGGTGGCTTGTGGAAGCGCCGTCGCTCAACGGATAAAAGGTACCCCGGGGATAACAGGCTGATCTTCCCCAAGAGTCCATATCGACGGGATGGTTTGGCACCTCGATGTCGGCTCGTCGCATCCTGGGGCTGGAGTCGGTCCCAAGGGTTGGGCTGTTCGCCCATTAAAGCGGTACGCGAGCTGGGTTTAGAACGTCGTGAGACAGTTCGGTCCCTATCCGCTGTGCGCGTAGGAATATTGAGAAGGGCTGTCCCTAGTACGAGAGGACCGGGACGGACGAACCTCTGGTGTGCCAGTTGTCCTGCCAAGGGCATGGCTGGTTGGCTACGTTCGGAAAGGATAACCGCTGAAAGCATCTAAGCGGGAAGCCTGCTTCGAGATGAGTATTCCCACCCCCTTTGAGGGGTTAAGGCTCCCAGTAGACGACTGGGTTGATAGGCCAGATCTGGAAGCCCGGTAACGGGTGGAGGTGACTGGTACTAATAGGCCGAGGGCTTGTCCTCAGTTGCTCGCGTCCACTGTGTTGGTTCTGAAACCACGAACAACCCCGTATGTCGGGCCACGACTGCGGTGCGGTTGACAGTTTCATAGTGTTTCGGTGGTCATAGCGTGAGGGAAACGCCCGGTTACATTCCGAACCCGGAAGCTAAGCCTCACAGCGCCGATGGTACTGCAGGGGGGACCCTGTGGGAGAGTAGGACGCCGCCGAACTATCATTAACGGGAAACCCCCGCACCCTCTGGGTGCGGGGGTTTTCTGCGTTCAAATCCTTTTTATGTTCAGGGGCATTTCCTCGGGTGCTTCCTCAAGCCTTCAGAGGCGGCCGGCTGCTTTCAGGGACAAGTAGGCGTCTGCCAGTGCCGGGGCCAGGTCCGTGGGGGTCGCGTCGACGACGGTGACTCCGTGGCGGGTGAGGTGTTCTGCCGTGCGGTGGCGTTCCGCGTGCGCTTGGGCGGCGGCTGCGGCGTCGTACACGGCCTCTGTCGTTCCGCGGGCCTTGGACATCTTCTCGATGTGCGGGTCGGCCACCGAGGCCAGGAGAACCGTGTGGCGCTGGGTGAGGCGGGAGAGCACAGGGAGCAGGCCCTCCTCGATGGGGGCCGCGTCCAGGCTGGTCAGGAGCACGATCAGCGAGCTGCGGGTGGCCGTGCGCAGAGCCGTCGAGGTGAGGCCTCGGGCGTCCGTCTCGACCAGTTCCGGTTCGATCGTGGCCAGGGCGTTGACGACCGAGGGGAGTACCTCGCCCGCCGCCTTGCCCCTCACCAGGGCGCGTACGCGGCGGTCGTAGGCCAAGAGGTCCACGCGGTCGCCCGCTCGGGAGGCCAGAGCCGCGAGGAGCAGGGCCGCGTCCATGGAGGCGTCGAGGCGCGGGGCGTCTCCGACGCGGCCCGCCGAGGTGCGGCCCGTGTCGAGGACCAGCAGGATGTGGCGGTCGCGTTCGGGACGCCAGGTGCGGATGGCGACGGTGGACTGGCGGGCGGTGGCGCGCCAGTCGATGGAGCGGGTGTCGTCGCCGGGGACGTAGTCGCGGAGGCTGTCGAACTCCGTGCCCTGACCGCGGGTCAGGACGCTGGTGCGGCCGTCGAGTTCGCGCAGGCGGGCCAGCTTGGACGGGAGGTGCTTGCGGCTGGTGAAGGGCGGCAGGACCCGGAGCGTCCACGGGACCTTGTGGCTGCCCTGGCGGGTGAGGAGACCGAGTGGGCCGTACGAGCGGATGGTGACGCGGTCGGCCTGGTGGTCGCCACGCCGGGTGGGGCGGAGGCGGGTGGTGAGGCGGCGGCGTTCGCCCGGAGGGATCGTCAGCCGGTGGCGGGATGCCTCGACTTCGGTGCCGGGGTGCCAGCTGCTGGGGGGCCAGGCGTCGCGGAGCTGGGCGCGCAGGGGTCGGCCGGAGGGGTTGGTGACGGTCAGCTCGACGTCCGCGGACTCTCCCAGGCGTACGGAGGTGTCGCCGGTGCGGGTCAGGCCCAGGCGGCGTACGGGAGCGGCCAGGGCGAAGTCGCAGGCGCAGGCCAGGGCGAGCGGGGCGTTCACGGCGAGGATGCCGGTCCAGCTGGGGTCCCAGAGGCCCACCGGGAGGGTGCCGAGGGCCGCCAAGAGCGCTGTGCGGCCGGTGAGGGCCATCAGCGGGGGACCGGGACGTGGGCGAGGATCGCGTTGATGACGGAGTCCGCCGTCACGCCCTCCATCTCGGCTTCCGGGCGGAGTTGGACGCGGTGGCGGAGGGTGGGGAGCGCGAGGGCCTTCACGTCGTCGGGGATGACGTAGTCGCGGCCCGTCAGCCAGGCCCAGGCGCGGGCCGTCGACAGGAGCGCGGTCGCGCCTCGGGGGGAGGCGCCGAGGGTGAGGGACGGGGACTCGCGCGTGGCGCGGCAGATGTCCACCACGTACGCGGTGATCTCGGGGGAGACGGAGGTCTTGGCGACGGCCGCGCGGGCCGCTTCCAGGTCGGCGGGGCCCGCGACGGGGCGGATGCCGGCGGCGGCCAGGTCGCGGGGGTTGAAGCCTTCCGCGTGGCGGGTGAGGACGTCGATCTCGTCCTCGCGGGAGGGGAGGGGGACGGTGAGCTTCAAGAGGAAACGGTCCAGCTGGGCTTCCGGGAGCGGGTACGTGCCTTCGTACTCGACCGGGTTCTGGGTGGCCGCGACGAGGAAGGGCTCGGGGAGCGGGCGCGGGGTGCCGTCGACCGTGACCTGGCGTTCCTCCATCGCTTCGAGGAGGGAGGACTGGGTCTTGGGCGGGGTGCGGTTGATCTCGTCGGCGAGGAGGAGGTTGGTGAAGACCGGGCCCGGCTGGAACGAGAACTCGGTGGTGCGGGCGTCGTAGATGAGGGAGCCGGTGACGTCGCTCGGCATGAGGTCGGGGGTGAACTGGACGCGCTTGGTGTCGAGTTCGAGGGAGGCGGCGAGGGCGCGGACGAGCAGGGTCTTCGCCACTCCGGGGACGCCTTCGAGAAGGACGTGACCGCGGCAGAGGAGGGCCACGACGAGGCCCGTCACCGCGGGGTCCTGACCGACCACGGCCTTGGAGATCTCGGTGCGCAGGGACTCCAGGGAGGAGCGGGCGCTGCCGGAGCTCCCGGCGTTGTCAGTGGTCGGGTCCATCATGAAGTACGTACCTCTCTTTCGAGGGCGTCGAGTTGGTCGGCGAGGGTGATGAGCTCGGCGTCCTTGCCGGGGGGTGGGCCGAAGAGGAGGGGGTGCAGGTCCTGGCCGGGGGTGCGGAGCCTGGCGGAGAGGGCGGGGAGCAGGGTCTCGGGCGCGTGTGCCTGGGCGGGGGAGACGCCGATGAGGGGGGCGATGCGGGTGCGGGTGGCCGAGCGGAGGGCCGCGGAGGCGCGGTCGCGGGCGTTCGCCTTGCGGTAGAGGCGGGCTCGGCCTTCGACGGTTTCCGAGGCGCGGATGGCCACGGGGAGGCGTTCGGGGACCAGCGGGCCGAGGCGGCGGGCGCGCCACAGGGCGGCGAGTACGGCGGCGACGGTGAGTTGCAGGGTGCCCCAGAGCCAGCCGTCGGGGATCAGGTCGAAGAAGTCGCGGTCGGCTTCGTCCGTCGCGGCGTCGTCGGAGAGGGAGGGGAGGTACCAGACCAAGTGGGGCCGGGAGCCGAGGAGTTGCAGGGCGAGTGAGGCGTTGCCCTGCTCGTCGAGGCGGTCGTTGAAGAGGATGTCGGGGGCGCCGAGCACGACGGTGTCGCCGTCGCCCTTGGCCGCGGGGAGGTGCAGGAGGCTGGGCAGGCCGTCGCTGAGGTAGCAGGCTTCGGCGTCCGGGGCGAGGGTGTCGTAGCGCAGGCCGCCCACGTCCGCGGAGCCGGCGCGCTGTGCGGCGGGCAGGGAGCAGCGGGGGGAGAGCGTCGAGTCGAGGCTGGGGGTGGGGTCCGCGGTGACCCCGGGTGCGAGGGTGCCGACCGAGGGGGTGCCGGGGGCGAGCAGGACGGTGCGGCCCCGGGAGTTCTCGGTGGCCGCGTGGAGGCGTGACTGCTGGCGCTCGGTGAGGCGGTCGGGGGCGGTCACCAGGAGCGTGGTGTCCGGGCCTGCGGCGGCCTTGGCCTCTTCGGAGGTGGTGACCACGCGGGTGGACACGCCTCGGTCGGCGAGCAGTTCGGCGACGGCTCGGCTGCCGTAGGCGTCGGCCGAGCGCGGGTCGAGCCGGCCGTGCTGAGCCCCGGAGCGGACGGCGGCGATGGCGATGGCTGCCGCCAGCAGGACGACCAGGGCGAGGAGGAGGCCGCGGGTCTTGGTCCAGAGCTGGCGGGGGGTGCGGGCCGCGGAGGTGGGGGAGGGGCCCTCGGCAGGAGCAGGAGCAGGAGCAGGGGGAGAGGCGGAGGCGGGTGCGGGGGCAGGGTCGGGCGCGAGTGCCGTCTTGGTGGGGGCGGCGGGCGCGGGGGCGCTGCTCGATGCCTCGGAGTTCTGCGTGCTTCCCTGACTGTCCGCGTTCCCCTCAACCCCTGGGGTTCCCTCACCCTCCGCGCGCGTCACCTCGAAGCTCCCTGCGTGGCGCTGCTGAGGGTGGGTTTTGTTCTTGTCAGTTCGTTGTCCAGGGTGGTCAGACGGGTGTAGGTCGGTTCTGTTGCCGTGCGGGCGCCGTACGTGATGGCGTCGAACGACTGGGCCGCCGCCCGGAGTTCCGTGGCGTGGGTGGGGAGGGTGCGGGAGGCCTCCGCCGCTGCCTCGTCGGCGGTGCGGCCGGGGCGGGGGTCCAGGAGGGCGCGCTCCTCCAGGGAGCGGACGATCGCGCGCATGCGCTCCTGGACGGCTTGGTTCCAGTGGCCCTGGGCGGCGTGTGCCTCGGCGGACGCGCGGTGTTCGGCCGCGGTGCGCGGGCGGTCGTCGAAGAGCACCGGGGCCGACGCGGGGGCGCGGTGCGGGGTGCCGAGGCGCCACCACAGGGCGGCGACGAGCGCCAGTACGGCGATGACGATGACCAGCAGACCCAGACCGCCGCCCGGGGTCGCCCCCGAGGCGGCGGTGAACAGGTCGTCGACCCACTCCCAGAAGCGGTTCAGGGCCCGCTGGAGGAGGCTGGGGTCGTTCTCGTGGTACGCGGGCCTGGAGAGTTCGCGCTCGGCGGCTTCCCGTGCGGGGGCGCGCGGAATCGTCACCGGTGGTTCGTCCTCGCCGCCGCGGGCGAGGACGAGACGTGCGCTCGCCGCTCCTGAGCCGTGCAGAACCGCCCCCGTCACCGCATCAGCTTCCGGGAGTTCCGGGGGCGTAGGATCCGCCGGCGTCCTGGAGGCCCGCCGCACGCGCCAGTTCGAGGTCGAGGGCCTCGCGCCGGATCCGCTGGTCGATGTAGAGCAGGACGGTGACGCCGGCGGTGATCGGGAAGGTCAGCATCGAGCCGATGACCGAGCCGACGCCGCTGACGATCAGAAAGGTCCAGCCGAGGTCGCCGGTGCCGCTGTCGAGGAAGCCGGTCACCCCGTCGCCGCTGACCGCGCCCGCGATGAGGGTGAAGGGGATGACGATGATCGACGCCACTACGTTGGCGATGATCGCGGCCAGCAGCTGGATGCCGAACACCCGCCACCAGGAGCCGCGGACCAGCTTCGCCGAGCGGGTCATCGACTTCCGTACGCCCTGCTTCTCCAGCATCAGGGCGGGCGAGGCGAGCGAGAAGCGGACCAGGAGCCAGACGGCGACGACGCCCGCGGCGAAGCCGCCGAGTACGGCGAGGCTGATGCCCGCGTCGGAGGCGCCGGCCACCGCGATCAGCACGCCGGGCACGGTGCCCGCGGCGACGATCGCCATGCCGATGAGCGGAAGGAGCAGCGTCAGGCCGATCAGCTTCGGCAGCCGCGGCTTGGCGTCCTGCCAGGCCTCGGCCGTGGTGACCGACTTTCCGAGCACCGCGCGGCTGGTGACCATCGTGAGCAGGGCGGTGGCGACGATCGTGCCGAGCAGGGTGATCAGCAGGATCACGCCGGAGCTCAGCAGGGTGTCGCCCAGGGCGCGGGTCAGTTCACCGACGGTCGCGCTCGGGTCGTCGAGGGCCTCGGTCGAAGCGCTGTCGTCGAGGACGAGCCCCTGGAGCAGGATGACGACGATCTCCGTGAACACGGCCACGGCGAGGGAGATGCCGAGCACCGTGCGCCAGTACGTACGCATCGTGGAGACCGCGCCGTCCAGGATCTCGCCGACGCCCAGGGGCCGCAGCGGGATGACGCCGGGCTTGGCGGCGGGCGGCGGGCCCTGCCAGGCGCCCCAGCCGGGGTAGCCGCCGGGACCTCCGGGGCCGCCGGGGCCGGGGGGACGGCCTCCGCCCCAGCCGCCGCCGGGCGGCGGAGGCGGCGGGGGCGGGGTCTGACCGGCGGCCGGCGGGCTGGGGGCGGACCACTGGGCGGGCGGCGGCTGCTCCTTGGACCACTTCGAGGGCGTACCCTCCGGCCGGTCCGTGGGCTCGGTGGGCTCTGCGGGTGCGCGCCCGCCGGAGTCCTGTCCGTCGTCGGAGGGGGCAGATCCGGGCGAAGCCCAGCCCGGAGTGTCGTTCATCGTCGCTCCTTCACGGTGCCCGTCCGCGGTCGCGGCGGCAGGTTGCAGCCATCGTGCCACGGCACACCCGTGCGGTGACCGGGCAGCGTATGGGCTGCACACCTTCAATTGTCCGTCAGGTAAGGGGCAGACTGGGCGGATGGCTGATCAGTACGCGCAATCAGGCGAGGACACACGGCCGACCGACACCCCTACGAGCTCGGCGAACGACGGCAAGGCGGCGAGCCCGGCGATCTCCGCGATCCGCTGGGCCGAACCTCCGGAGGGCCCCGTACTGGTCCTCCTCGACCAGACCAGGCTGCCCGGCGAGGAGACCGAGCTGGTGTGCACGGACGCACCGGCCCTGGTGCAGGCGATCCGCACGCTCGCGGTGCGCGGTGCGCCGCTGCTCGGCATAGCGGGCGCCTACGGCGTCGCGCTGGCGGCCGTCCGCGGCTTCGACGTGGACGAGGCGGCGGAGGCGCTCGCGGGGGCCAGACCCACCGCGGTCAACCTCGGGTACGGCGTGCACAGGGCCCTTGCGGCCCACCGCGCGGCGCTGGCGGCCGGCGCCGGCGGGGATCGTGCGGCCGCCGCGGCCCTGGACGCCGCGCGGGCGCTGCACCGGGAGGACGCCGAGGCCAGCGGGCGGATGGCGGCGCACGGTCTGGCGCTGCTCGACGAGATGCTGCCCGGCGGCGGGCACCGGGTCCTGACCCACTGCAACACGGGCGCGCTGGTCTCCGGCGGGGAGGGCACGGCGTTCGCGGTGGCCCTCGCCGCGCACCGGCAGGGGCGTCTGCGCAGGCTGTGGGTGGACGAGACGCGTCCCTTGCTGCAGGGTTCGAGGCTGACCGCGTATGAGGCGGCGCGGGCCGGAATGGCGTACACCTTGCTTACGGACAATGCGGCGGGGTCGCTGTTCGCGGCGGGTGAGGTGGATGCCGTGCTGGTCGGCGCCGACCGCATCGCGGCCGACGGTTCGGTGGCGAACAAGGTGGGGAGCTATCCGCTCGCGGTGCTCGCCCGCTACCACCACGTCCCGTTCATCGTGGTGGCGCCGGTCACGACCGTGGACCCGGACACCCCGGACGGAGCGTCCATCGAGGTGGAACAGCGGGCGAGTCATGAAGTGACGGAGGTCACGGCACCCTATGTGCCGATGGCCGGTTTCGAAGCGGGAGGCGGGATCGCGGTGGCACCTCTGGGGACCCAGGCGTACAACCCCGCGTTCGACGTGACACCACCGGAACTGGTGACGGCGATCGTCACCGAGGAGGGTGTCGTGTCGCCCGTGACAGCAGAGGGCCTGGGAGAGCTGTGTGCCAGGTCACGCCAGGTAACGATGAGCTAATGGGATGATGTCAGGCATGAAGGGACGAGTCCTTGTCGTCGACGACGACACCGCACTGGCCGAGATGCTCGGGATTGTGCTGCGTGGTGAAGGTTTTGAGCCGTCGTTCGTAGCTGATGGCGACAAGGCGCTGGCCGCTTTCAGGGAGGCAAAGCCGGATCTTGTACTGCTGGATTTGATGTTGCCGGGCCGTGACGGCATCGAGGTGTGCCGCCTGATCAGGGCGGAGTCCGGGGTGCCGATCGTCATGCTCACGGCCAAGAGCGACACCGTGGACGTCGTGGTCGGGCTCGAGTCCGGCGCCGACGACTACATCGTGAAGCCCTTCAAGCCGAAGGAGCTCGTGGCCCGCATCAGGGCGCGGCTGCGGAGGTCCGAGGAGCCCGCGCCGGAGCAGCTGACCATCGGTGACCTGGTCATCGACGTGGCGGGGCACTCCGTGAAGCGGGAGGGCCAGTCGATCGCGCTGACCCCGCTGGAGTTCGACCTGCTGGTCGCGCTCGCCCGCAAGCCGTGGCAGGTGTTCACGCGTGAGGTGCTCCTGGAGCAGGTCTGGGGCTACCGCCACGCGGCCGACACCCGTCTGGTGAACGTGCACGTCCAGCGGCTGCGCTCGAAGGTCGAGCGGGACCCCGAGCGTCCGGAGATCGTGGTGACCGTCCGTGGTGTCGGCTACAAGGCCGGACCGAGCTGACATGTCCCGGGACAGTTCCCCCGCACCGCCCGGGGCTCCGGCCCCGGGCGGTCGCCCGGGGCGGACTGGCGGGCGGCGCGCCTCCACCTTCGGGCGGCTGCTCGACGGCGGTCTGCTGTTGCAGGACGGGGTACAGGGCAGCCCCGTCCTGAGGCTCTTCGTGCGCTGGGTACGGCGGCCGCTGCTGCCCGCGCTGCGGCTGTGGCGGCGCAACATCCAGCTGAAGGTCGTCGTCACGACGCTCCTCATGTCGCTCGGCGTGGTCCTGATGCTGGGCTTCGCCGTCATGAGCTCGGTGAACAACGGCCTGCTCAAGGCCAAGGTCAAGGCCTCGCAGAGCCAGGCCGACGGTGGCTTCCGGGCGGCCCAGGACGAGGCGAACGCCGCCCGGCCGCGCTCCGGGCAGGACACCGGCACGACCGACGGAGGGGCCACGCCGCCCACCGCCGTGTGGATGTCCGACCTGGTGGAGCAGCTCTCCAGCGGCGGCCAGAGCGCGTTCAACGTGGTGACGCTCAGCCCGACGTCCAGCGCCGACGGCGGCAGCGTGCGCGGGCCCCGTGCCTCCGGGGGCGTGGACCCGATCCAGAGCGTGCCCGAGTCCCTGCGCAGCAGCGTCGACAAGGGCACCAGGGCTTATCAGAGCAATACGCGCATCGTCTTCAACGACGGCCGTGACGCACAGCCCGGCCTCGTCATAGGCAAGCGCCTGAACGACCTGAACGGCGACCCCTACCAGCTGTACTACCTCTTCCCGCTGACGCAGGAGGAGGAGTCCCTCGGCGTCGTCAGAACGACCCTCGCCACCGCCGGCCTCTTCGTCGTCGTGCTTCTCGGTGCCATCGCCTGGCTGGTGGTGCGCCAGGTCGTCACGCCGGTGCGGATGGCCGCGGGCATCGCCGAGCGGCTGTCCGCCGGGCGCCTCCAGGAACGTATGAAGGTCACCGGCGAGGACGACATCGCGCGGCTCGGCGAGGCCTTCAACAAGATGGCGCAGAACCTCCAGCTGAAGATCCAGCAGCTGGAGGAGCTCTCACGCATGCAGCGCCGGTTCGTCTCGGACGTCTCGCACGAGCTGCGGACGCCGCTGACGACCGTACGGATGGCGGCCGACGTCATCCACGACGCGCGCGTGGACTTCGATCCGGTGACCGCGCGGTCGGCCGAGCTGCTCGCCGACCAGCTGGACCGGTTCGAGACGCTGCTCGCCGACCTGCTGGAGATCAGCCGGTTCGACGCGGGCGCGGCGGCCCTGGAGGCCGAGCCGATAGACCTGCGCGAGGTCGTACGACGGGTCGTGGGCGGCGCCGAGCCGCTCGCGGACCGCAAGGGGACCCACATCCGGGTCGTGGGGGACCAGCAGCCCGTGGTCGCCGAGGCCGACGCGCGCCGCGTGGAGCGGGTCCTGCGCAACCTCGTGGTCAACGCCGTGGAGCACGGCGAGGGCCAGGACGTCGTGGTGCGGCTCGCGGTGGCGGGCGGCGCGGTCGCGATCGCGGTGCGGGACTACGGGGTGGGCCTCAAGCCCGGCGAGGCGACCCGGGTGTTCAGCCGCTTCTGGCGGGCCGACCCGGCACGCGCGCGGACGACGGGCGGCACGGGCCTCGGGCTCTCCATCGCCCTGGAGGACGCGCGGCTGCACGGCGGCTGGCTCCAGGCGTGGGGCGAGCCGGGCGGCGGTTCGCAGTTCCGGCTGACGCTGCCGCGCACGGCGGACGAGCCGCTGCGGGGCTCGCCGATACCGCTGGAGCCCGACGACTCGCGGCGCCACCGCGGACTGAACGACGCGGGCCTGCCGCTCGGCGGCGCGAACAAGCTCGCCACGGTGCCCGCGCAGCCCTCGACGTCGGAGCGGGTGCCGCCGCCGGTCCCGGCGAGGGCGCCGATCGCGCCGCGGCTCGCCCAGGCGGCGGCGGTGGACCCCACCGCGCTGCCCGGCAGCGGGTCGCGGGTCGTGCCGCGGCGGCCGCTGGACGACGACCTGCCGCGCCACGAGGAGCCACAGGGCCCCGAAGGGCCCGCGGCCGACGCGGACGGGAACGCCGGCGAACGGCCGGCGGACACCGCGGCGGACCCGGGGCACGCGGACGGGACGCACACGGATCCCGCCAGGGAAGGGGAGGCCTCTCGTGGGCGCTGACCACGATCGCCGCGCTCGCCGGCGTGCGCTGCGGGCCGGTGTGCTGTTCGGCTCCTGCGGGGTGCTGCTCGCGGGCTGTGCCTCGATGCCCGACAGCGGGAACCTCAAGGCGGTCGACGCCTCCCAGCGGCCCGACTCGCAGTCGCAGGTGCGGGTCTACGCGATGCCGCCGGGTGAGGACGCCGGTCCCGAGGAGATCGTCCAGGGCTTCCTGGAGGCGCTGACCAGCGATGATCCCGAGTTCGCGATGGCGCGCAAGTATCTGACGAAGGACGCCTCCAAGAGCTGGGACCCGGGCGTGCAGACCACGGTCCTGGAGAACGGTCCGAACACGGGCTCGGGCAGTGTCGGGGACCCCGGGGACACCGGCCGGTCCTTCCCGCTGACCGGCCGCAAGGTCGCCACCGTGGACAAGGAGCACGCGTACCAGCTCGACGGGCGCGCGTACAACCAGACCGTCCACCTCACGCAGCAGGACGGGGCGGGCGGCAAGGAGTGGCGGATCGACCGGGTGCCGCAGGGCGTCGTGCTCGGGCAGTCCGACTTCCAGCGCATCTACTGGTCCGTCAACAAGTACTACTTCGCGACGCGTTCGTCCGGCGCGGCCGGTGGCGGCCAGGAAGGGCTCGTCGCCGACCCCGTCTACATACGCCAGCGAATAGACCCCGTGACGGAGACCGTCAAGGCGCTGCTCGACGGGCCGACCACCTGGCTCAAGCAGGTCGTGGGCACGCGTTTCCCGACCGGCACGCGGCTCAAGGAGGGCACCAAGACGCTGGCGCCCGACGACCAGGGCAAGCTGACGGTGCCGCTGAACGCCAAGGCCGATCCCATAGGCCAGGAGCGGTGCACGGAGATGGCCGCGCAACTGCTCTCCACGCTCCAGGACCTGACCTCGTCCGGCGTCGAGGAGGTGGAGCTCCAGCGCCGCAACGGCTCGCAGCTGTGCGTCCTGAGCAAGGAGCGGGCCGAGTCGGTCGCCTCCCGGCGCACCGCCGACCACCCCGACTTCCAGTATCTGATCGACGACAAGCGGCGCCTCGTACGGATGCGGGCCAACTCCGAGGGCAAGGTCGATCCGCAGCCCGTGCAGGGGCAGTTGGGCAGCGGCGAGCAGCCGCTGCGGTCGGCCGCCGTGTCGCGGGACGAGGAGCGGGCGGCCGGGGTGTCGCTGGACGGGCGCGCGCTGTACATGGGGTCGCTGGTCACCGACGGCGCGCTCGGCAAGCCGGAGGTGCGCAGCAAGGCCAAGTCGGAGCAGGACGGCCTCTCCACGCCCAGCTGGGACGGCCGTGGCGACCTCTGGGTGGCCGACCGGGATCCGAAGCGGCCCCGGCTGCTCTGGCTGGAGCAGGGCGCGGGAGAGCCGCTGCCGGTCAAGATCTCGAACCTCGACGGGCGGATCGAGGCGGTGCGGGTGTCGGCCGACGGCGTACGGATCGCGCTGCTCGTGAAGAAGGACGGCAAGAAGACCTTGCAGATCGGCCGTGTCGAGCGGACCGGCGTCAAGGGCGAGCAGCCGCAGATCTCCGTGGACGAACTGCGCCAGGCGGCGCCGCAGATGGAGGAGGTCACCGCCATGTCGTGGGCGGGCGGCAGCCGTCTCGTGGTGGTCGGGCGGGAGTTCGGCGGCGTGCAGCAGATGCGGTACGTGCAGAGCGACGGCTCGGTGCCCGCGGGCGCCACGCTGCCCGGCCTCACCGGCGTGAAGGAGATCGCGGCGTCCGAGGACGAGCGGCAGCCGCTGGTGGCGCACTCGGACGACGGGATCGTGCGGCTGCCGACGGGCGCGCAGTGGCAGACGGTGGTCAAGGAGGGGACGGCTCCGGTCTATCCGGGGTGATGTCCCTCCGGGCGGGCGTCGGGGTGCTGCTGTGGCCCGTCGGGGTGATGCTCTGGCTCGTCGGTGCGGTGACCGCTCGCGCGGGGCAACGACCCGTTCGTGCCGCCGAGTTGTCCGCGAGCGGTTGTTCCCGGGTGGTCGTCCACAGGCGGTTTTCCACAGGGGTGGCAGGGGCGCGCACGTCTTGGCACAGTGGTGGGCATGCCGGGGTGGTGGCAGGACCTCACCGATCTGGTGCTGCCGGCCGCGTGCGGAGGCTGTGGCAGGCCGCGTGCGGTGCTCTGCGCCGAGTGCCGCGAGTCCCTGTACGGGGCCGTGCCGCGCCGGGTGAGCCCCGATCCCCGGCCGGCGGGGCTGCCGGTCGTGCATGCGGCGGCGCCGTACGGGAACGCGGTGCGGGAGGTGCTGATCGCGCACAAGGAGCGGGGCGTCCTCGGGCTCGCGGCGCCGTTGGGCCTCGGGCTCGCCGGGGCGGTGCGGGCCGGGCTGCGGGAAGGCGCCGGGCCGTGGCAGGGGCGGCTCTCGGGGGCCGGTGGTGACGCTCCGGTACTGCTGGTGCCCGTGCCGTCGGCTCGCGGGGCCGTGCGGGCGCGAGGTCATGATCCCGTCCGGCGGATCGCGCTGGCCGCCGCGAGCGAGCTGCGGCGGGGCGGGACGCGGGCCCGGGTCCTCGGGGTGCTGCGCCAGCGGCGTGCCGTGGCCGACCAGGCGGGGCTCAACTCCCGTCAGCGGCGGGCGAATCTGCGAGGCGCCTTGGAGGTGACCGCCGGGGGCGGGCGGCTCCTGGCCGGCGGGCGGATCGTGGTCGTGGACGACCTGATGACCACGGGTGCGACGTTGGCCGAGGCGGCCCGCGCAATACGTGACGTACGCACGGAAAGTCGAGGGCCGGCCCCATTGGTAACAGCCCGTGAAATTACCTGCGAGAACACGATCATCGCAGCTGTTGTTGCCTCCTCACCGGATTCTTTCGGAATAAACCGGAACTGACGGGGAACTTGCATCGTTGCAGGTAGCGAGAGGGTCAATACACCTGAATGGAGGTATGCAGCGGTAGAGGGTGACGACATCCGTCCGAGCGAGATATGTTCGGTTGTGAGGAATGGCGGACGCTGGCCCTCGCATATCGGAATGCCGGCTGCCGGGTTTTTCGCAATCACCCGGGCCGGTCGGGGTGGAGATCTTGTTCGCGGGGGAGGAGGAGGTGGAAGTCACCGAGTCCGAGGCTCCGGGAGTCACCGGGGCCTGGTGCAAAAGGGAGATGCTCCGCCACCGAAGCGGGGCGATCCGGGAACGGAGTTCTGCGTGGACATCGTCGTCAAGGGCCGCAAGACCGAGGTAACCGAGCGGTTCCGCAAGCACGTGGCCGAGAAGCTGAACCTGGAGAAGATCCAGAAGCTTGACGCCAAGGTGATCAGCCTGGACGTCGAGGTGTCCAAGGAGGCCAACCCGCGTCAGGCAGACCGTTCCGACCGCGTGGAGATCACCCTCCGCGGGCGCGGACCGGTGATCCGCGCTGAGGCCGCGGCGACCGATCCGTACGCGGCGCTCGACCTGGCAACGGCCAAGCTCGACGCACGGCTGCGCAAGCAGCACGAGAAGCGCCACAACCGGCGCGGCACCGGCAGGCTCTCCGCCGCCGAGGTGGCCGAGCGGGTGCCGGACGCGGCCACTCTCAACGGAGACGGCACGGTCGTACGCGAAGACGAGCCGGACGGCGTGCCCGTCAAGAGGATCGGCTCACTGGAGATCCAGGGCGAAGGCCCGCTCGTGGTCCGCGAGAAGTCCCACGTGGCGGCCCCCATGACGCTCGACCAGGCGCTCTACGAGATGGAACTCGTCGGGCACGACTTCTACTTGTTCGTCGACTCGGAGTCGAAGGAGCCTAGTGTCGTCTACCGCCGGCACGCCTACGACTACGGAGTCATCCGCCTCAACACCGACCCCATGGTCGCGCGGGCCGAGTCCGCCGGCGGGGGCGGTGCGCTCGGCGGCTGACCCAGGTCGGCAGAAGGATGAGTCGGTGCCCCTGGAGCGTGTGTGCGCCCCCAGGGGCACCATCATGCGACCCCTGCGCGCACCGCTCGGCCGTCCGGGCATGAAATCATGGGCCCAGCCGGCCAACCGGTGTGCTGCTGCCTCCGGTTGGCGGCAGCGGACGCACAACGGGCCATGGCCTTCAGGGGGAGGAACGATGGCGGACAGCTTCGGACCGATGCGGGATGCCGATGACGACGACGGCATCGGTATCGGCACGGACACGGGCGCACCCCGCAAGGAGCCCATCCGGGTCCTTGTGGTGGACGACCACGCGCTCTTCCGCCGCGGCCTGGAGATCGTCCTCGCCGCGGAGGAGGACATCCAGGTGGTCGGGGAGGCGGGCGACGGCGCCGAGGCGGTGGACAAGGCGGCCGACCTGCTGCCCGACATCATCCTGATGGACGTCCGCATGCCCAAGCGCGGCGGCATCGAGGCGTGCACCTCCATCAAGGAGGTCGCGCCGAGCGCGAAGATCATCATGCTGACGATCAGCGACGAGGAAGCCGACCTCTACGACGCGATCAAGGCGGGCGCCACCGGCTACCTCCTCAAGGAGATCTCCACGGACGAGGTGGCCACGGCCATCCGCGCGGTGGCCGACGGGCAGTCGCAGATCAGCCCGTCCATGGCGTCGAAGCTGCTCACCGAGTTCAAGTCGATGATCCAGCGCACCGACGAGCGCAGGCTGGTGCCCGCGCCGCGGCTGACCGACCGCGAACTCGAAGTGCTGAAACTCGTGGCCACGGGGATGAACAACCGCGACATCGCGAAAGAACTCTTCATCTCCGAGAACACCGTGAAGAACCACGTGCGCAACATCCTGGAGAAGCTTCAGCTGCACTCCAGGATGGAGGCGGTGGTGTACGCGATGCGGGAGAAGATCCTCGAGATCAGGTGAGGGCGCGGACGAGCGCCGCCGCCAGCTCCGGCGCGTCCACGCGCTCCACCCGCACGGAATCGCAGTTCACCCACGTCGCCGCTTCACGCAGCGCCTGGGCCACCGCGGGCACCGACTTGGGGCCGTCCAGCGAGACCTGCTTGGCGACCAGCGTGCTGCCCTCGCGGGCGGGGTCCACGCGGCCGACGAGACGGCCGCCGGCCAGGACCGGCATCGCGAAGTAGCCGTGGATCCGCTTGGGCTTGGGGACGTACGCCTCCAGGCGGTGGGTGAAGCCGAAGATCCGCTCCGTGCGCGCCCGCTCCCAGATCAGCGAGTCGAAGGGCGACAGGAGCGTCGTGCGGTGGCGGCCGCGCGGGGCCGTCTCCAGGGCGGCCGGGTCCGCCCAGGCGGGCTTGTCCCAGCCCTCGACCGTCACCGGGACCAGACCCGAGTCCGCGACCACCGCGTCGAACTGCTCGCCCTTGAGGCGGTGGTAGTCCGCGATGTCCGCGCGCGTGCCGACGCCCAGCGACTGGCCCGCGAGCCGCACCAGGCGGCGCAGGCACTCCGCGTCGTCCAGGTCGTCATGGAGCAGCGGCTCCGGGATCGCGCGCTCCGCGAGGTCGTACACCCGCTTCCAGCTGCGCCGTTCGGTGCAGACCACCTCGCCGTACATCAGGGCCCGCTCGACGGCGACCTTCGCGTCCGACCAGTCCCACCACTCGCCCTTGTTCTTCGCGCCGCCCAACTCCGTCGCGGTGAGGGGGCCTTCCGCGGTGAGCTGTTTGATGACGGTGTCGTACGCGCCGTCGGGCAGGTCGTGGTGCCAGTGCGGGCGGGTGCGGTACGCGCGGCGGCGGAAGGCGAAGTGCGGCCACTCCTCGATGGGCAGGATGCACGCGGCGTGCGACCAGTACTCGAAGGCGTGCGGCCGGGCGGGACCCGGGCCCGACGCCCCGTCCCAGTACGCCGCCTCGACCCTGTCGCGGCCGACGGCGCCCAGACGTGCGTACGGAATGAGCTCGTGGGAGCGGGCGAGGACCGAGATCGTGTCGAGCTGGACCGCACCGAGGTGCCGCAGCACGCCCCGCACGCCGGACCTGCGGTCCGGGGCGCCGAGGAACCCCTGGGCGCGGAGCGCGATGCGGCGTGCCTCGTCGGCGGAGAGGTCGATGGCGGGGCGCGGCAGGCTCGTCATGCCGGAAACGATAGAGGGCGGTACTGACAACGCCACCGGATGCGCCAGGACCGCGGGCGCACCTGAGCGGGGCCGGCCCCGGCGCGTCTCAGCTCCTGACCTCCCGCGCCGGGAGGTAGGGCTGGAACGAGGGCAGACCGAGGTCGCCCGGCAGCAGAGCGCCCACCCAGCAGTCACGGAGCGTGGCCTTGTTCAGGAGGGCGCCGCGCAGGGTGCCCTCAAAGGTGAAGCCCGCCTTGTCCGCCACCGCGCGCGAGCCCGTGTTGCCGACCTCGGCACGCCACTCCAGGCGGTTGCAGCCAAGGTCCCCGAAGGCCCACCTGGCCAGGGCGAGGACGACCTCCGTGGTGTATCCGCGGCCCCGGTGCTCCTTCGCCGTCCAGAAGCCGACCTCCCAGGCGCCCGAGCGCGGGTGGTGGAGGCTGGCGGCCGCGACCAGGGGGCCGCCGCCCCGGGGCCGTACGGCGAAGGTGTACTCCGTGTCGTGCCGCCAGCCGTCCGGCACTATGCGCGTGACGAAGCCCTCCGCGTCCGCACGCGCGTACGGCGAGGGGATCGTGGTCCAGCGCTGGATGTCGGCGTCCTGGCAGGCTTCGTACGTCTCGTCCGTGTCGGCGGGCGTGAAGGTGCGCAGGCTCAGGCGTTCGGTCGTGAGGGTGACGGGCTCCATCCGGCGATTCTGCGGGGGCCGGGCCGCGTGGGCCAGTGCTTTTGGCCGTCCTTTCACCCGCATTTCGCCGAGCGCTGACCGGCACAACCCGGCACCTTCCAGGCCCCCCGTCCGTTGACGTATCGGCAGACCTCCCGGCGCGGCCCGCTCCTCGCTTACGATGGCCGTTGCCCTATGAGTAAACCGACCATGCCAGGCCCGACCGGCAAGGAGACCAACCCCCGTGTCCGTCCTCTCGAAGATCATGCGTGCAGGCGAAGGCAAGATCCTGCGCAAGCTGCACCGCATCGCGGACCAGGTCAACTCCATCGAAGAGGACTTCGTCAGCCTCTCCGACGCCGAGCTGCGCGCGCTGACCGAGGAGTACAAGGAGCGTTACGCCGACGGCGAGACCCTTGACGACCTCCTCCCCGAAGCCTTTGCCACCGTGCGCGAGGCCGCCAAGCGCGTCCTCGGCCAGCGGCACTACGACGTCCAGATGATGGGCGGCGCCGCGCTGCACCTCGGATATGTGGCCGAGATGAAGACCGGTGAGGGCAAGACGCTCGTCGGCACCCTCCCGGCGTACCTCAACGCCCTGTCGGGCAAGGGCGTGCACCTGATCACGGTCAACGACTACCTGGCCGAGCGCGACTCCGAGATGATGGGCCGCGTCCACAAGTTCCTGGGCCTGAGCGTCGGCTGCATCATCGCCAACATGACGCCGGCCCAGCGCCGCGAGCAGTACGCCAGCGACATCACGTACGGCACGAACAACGAATTCGGCTTCGACTACCTGCGCGACAACATGGCGTGGTCGAAGGACGAACTGGTCCAGCGCGGCCACAACTTCGCGATCGTCGACGAGGTCGACTCGATCCTCGTCGACGAGGCCCGTACGCCGCTGATCATCTCCGGCCCCGCCGACCAGGCCACGAAGTGGTACGGCGACTTCGCCAAGTTGGTCACCCGCCTCACCAAGGGCGAGCCGGGCAACCAGCTGAAGGGCATCGAGGAGACCGGCGACTACGAGGTCGACGAGAAGAAGCGCACCGTCGCCATCCACGAGTCCGGCGTCGCCAAGGTCGAGGACTGGCTGGGCATCGACAACCTGTACGAGTCGGTGAACACCCCGCTCGTCGGTTATCTGAACAACGCCATCAAGGCCAAGGAACTCTTCAAGAAGGACAAGGACTACGTCGTCATCGACGGCGAAGTCATGATCGTCGACGAGCACACCGGCCGTATCCTCGCCGGCCGCCGCTACAACGAGGGCATGCACCAGGCGATCGAGGCGAAGGAAGGGGTGGACATCAAGGACGAGAACCAGACCTTGGCCACGATCACCCTGCAGAACTTCTTCCGCCTGTACAAGCGCCACGACCACGACGGCAAGGAGACCCCCGGTCTCTGCGGCATGACCGGTACGGCCATGACCGAGGCCGCCGAGTTCCACCAGATCTACAAGCTGGGCGTCGTGCCGATCCCGACGAACCGGCCCATGGTCCGCGCCGACCAGTCGGACCTGATCTACCGCACCGAGGTCGCCAAGTTCGCGGCCGTCGTGGACGACATCGCCGAGAAGCACGAGAAGGGCCAGCCGATCCTGGTCGGCACGACCTCCGTGGAGAAGTCGGAGTACCTCTCCCAGCAGCTCTCCAAGCGCGGCGTCCAGCACGAGGTCCTGAACGCCAAGCAGCACGACCGTGAGGCGCCGATCATCGCCCAGGCCGGCCGCAAGGGCGCCGTCACCGTCGCCACGAACATGGCCGGACGAGGCACGGACATCAAGCTCGGCGGCAACCCCGACGACCTCGCCGAGGCGGAGCTGCGCCAGCGCGGCCTCGACCCCGTCGAGCACGTCGAGGAGTGGGCCGCCGCGCTGCCGGCCGCCCTGGAGAAGGCCGAGCGCTCCGTGAAGGCGGAGTTCGAAGAGGTCAAGGACCTGGGCGGGCTGTACGTCCTCGGCACCGAGCGCCACGAGTCGCGCCGCATCGACAACCAGCTGCGCGGTCGTTCCGGCCGTCAGGGCGACCCGGGCGAGTCCCGGTTCTACCTCTCGCTCGGTGACGACCTGATGCGCCTGTTCAAGGCGCAGATGGTCGAGCGCGTGATGGCCATGGCGAACGTCCCGGACGACGTGCCGATCGAGAACAAGATGGTGACGCGCGCGATCGCGTCCGCCCAGTCGCAGGTCGAGCAGCAGAACTTCGAGACGCGCAAGAACGTCCTGAAGTACGACGAGGTCCTCAACCGCCAGCGCGAGGTCATCTACGGCGAGCGCCGCCGCGTCCTGGAGGGCGAGAACCTCCAGGAGCAGGTCACGCACTTCATGGACGACACGATCGACGCCTACATCTCCGCGGAGACCGCCGAGGGCTTCGCCGAGGAGTGGGACCTGGACCGGCTGTGGGGCGCCTTCAAGCAGCTCTACCCGGTGAAGGTCACCATCGAGGAGCTGGAGGAGGACGCGGGCGACCGCGCGGGGCTGACCGCCGAGTTCATCTCCGAGTCCATCAAGGACGACATCCACCAGCAGTACGAGGCGCGTGAGGAGCAGCTCGGCTCCGAGATCATGCGTGAGCTGGAGCGCCGGGTCGTCCTCTCGGTGCTCGACCGCAAGTGGCGCGAGCACCTCTACGAGATGGACTACCTCCAGGAGGGCATCGGCCTGCGGGCCATGGCGCAGAAGGACCCGCTGGTCGAGTACCAGCGCGAGGGCTTCGACATGTTCAACGCCATGATGGACGGCATCAAGGAAGAGTCCGTCGGCTACCTGTTCAACCTGGAGGTCCAGGTCGAGCAGCAGGTCGAGGAGGTTCCGGTGTCGGACGCTGCCGCGGGCGGCGCTTCCCTGGAGAAGAAGGACGCCGTTCCCGCCGGTGGCGGCCGTCCCGAGATCCGCGCCAAGGGCCTCGAGGCCCCGCAGCGGCCCGACCGTCTCCACTTCCAGGCGCCGAACGCCGAGGGCGGGGTCGACGAAGGAGACTTCGAGACCGAGGACGCGGGCGTGCGCTCCGAGTCGGACGGAATGACCCGCGCGGAGCGGCGCAAGGCCCAGAAGGGCGGGCGGCGTCGCAAGAAGTAGCGACGTGACGCGGTGAGACCGTGAAGCGGAAGGGCCGGGCGCCGTCGGGTGCCCGGCCCTTTCGCGTGCCTGCCGTCGGGTGCCCGGCCCTTTCGCGTGCCTGCCAGGGGGCGCGCAGCCCCTCTGTGCGTCAGGGGAGGGGAGGGCCCGTTTCCACCGCCGTGCAGCGCCAGCGCTGGTCCGCGCCCAGGTGCAGGCGGAACGCCAGGGCCCTGAGGGCGGGGCCCGCGCCGATCCGCGCGAAGACCTCGTAGACCCCGGGGCGCGGTTCGTAGTGGCCGATGCGGTGGATGGTGGGGCGCCGGCCGTTCACGTTCAGGGGCGTCCGCTCGGCGAGGCGGGTCAGGTCGTCGAAGGCGGTGTGCGCGATGTGGCGTGCCGCCCAGTGGACCGGCTTCTGGCCGCTGAGGACCAGGAGCAGGCGTTCGGCGAAGAGCTCCGTGGGGTGGGGAGGGGGCTGGGGCGGGGTCCTGAGGGGGCGCGCGGGGGTGCGCGGCGCCGAGGGGCGCCGGGGGTCCGTGCGGCCCGGTGGGCGGGTGGCGGCGGCCGCCGGGCGGGTGCGGGGCCTGGTCATCACCTTGTTCATCCCGTGTCGCCTCCGGTTTCGCTGTCCCCGTCGTGGTGGTGGTGACGGCCCCGTTCGTACCGGGGAGTAACTTCCGTCGAGGATCTTGTACGGGGGCCGGGGCGGGCGTCGCAAGGGGCCGCGGGGGCGGCGGCCCGGGGCCGCAGGAGTCACCTATCCGGGTGGCCGGGGACGTGCGGGGCCTTGGGGGCGCCGGGGTGGGGCGGGTGAACGGCGGGGGCGCCCGGTGACGCGGGAGGCGGGGGCGGGCGGCAGCTCGAAGGGGGACTCCCGGACGTATTCTGGGGTCCTGATCATTGACCTTCTGATCTGTGTCTCCGAGTGTGAAAGCGGGCCGTCATGCGCGTCTACGTTCCCCTGACCCTGAGCGGACTCGCTGAGGCGTACAAGGCGGGCGAGGTGGCCTCCGGGGCGGAGCCGCTGGCCGCTTACGGCGTGACGCCCGCGCTGCGGGAGTGGTGCGCCACGGACGACATCGAGGAACTGGAGTACGCCGCCCTCGGGCAGGCCGCGCAAGCCTCGCTGCGGTTGATCGCGCGGGACGCGGGAGCGGCCCGGCGGCGGGTCGTGCTGGCCGTGGACGTGGCGGACGCACTGGTGGAGGACGGCCGGGACGCCCCGGGGGCCGGAGCGGGGCCCGAGCTCGGTGCGGTGCGGGTGTCCGTCGCCGGAGGGCTCGGGCTGAAGAAGGCCGCCGCCGTGCACGTGGACGCGGGGGAGGCCGAGGCCGACGTGGCCGCGGCGGCGGCTGCGGAGGACCCGGACGAGGCGGAGGGGCTGGAGGACCACGAGCTGCTGTGGTTCGCGACGCAGGAGATTTCCGGGCTGATCGCCTGAGGGGCCGGCCCGCCCCGGAGTGCGGGGCCCCGGGCGGCCGCTCGTCGGCCGTCGCGGCCCGAGGCATGGGGCCGGGGCGGGGGCGGGTACCGTCTCGGTATGGGGAAGCTGCGGCGCGGGGCGCACATCGTGTGGGACTGGAACGGCACGCTGCTGCATGACATTCATGCGGTGATCGAGTCGACGAACGCCTCGTTCGCGGAGATCGGGCTGGACCCGATCACGCTGGAGCGATATCGCGATCTCTACTGCGTGCCGGTCCCGCTCTTCTACGAGCGGCTGATGGGACGGCTGCCCACCGACGCCGAGTGGCAGGTCATGGACGCCGTCTTCCACAAGCACTACTGGGCGCGTGCCGAGGCCTGCGGTCTGGCCGACGGTGCCGCCGAACTGCTCGCCGACCGCCGGGCGGCCGGGCGTACGCAGTCGCTGCTCTCGCTCGCCCCGCACGAGCACTTGGTGCCGATCGTGCGGCGGCACGGGATCGAGGAGCACTTCGTGCGCATCGACGGGCGCACGGACACCTCGTACGCGGGCAAGGCCGAGCGGATGGTGCGGCACCTGGCGGCGCTCGAAGGGGTCGCGGCGGCCGAGCGCGTCGTCGTGATCGGTGACGCCGTCGACGATGCCGTGGCCGCGCAGCACGTGGGCGCCCAGGCCGTGCTCTACACCGGCGGGTCCCACAGCAGGGCCAGCCTGGAGGCCGTCGGCGTGGGGGTTCCCGTGGTCGACAGCCTCGCCGAGGCCGTGGAGCTGGCCGAGGACCTGGCCGCCTAGCCGAGGGGGGTCACGTCACCGGCGCCTTCGCCCGCAGCACCGTGAGGAACTCGCGCATCCAGCCCGAGTGGTCCGGCCAGGCGCGGGCCGAGACCAGCGTGCCGTCGACCACGACCTCCGCGTCCCGGAACGTCGCGCCCGCCGTCTGCATGTCCAGCTCCAGGGCGGGGTAGGCCGTGACGCTGCGGCCGCTCAGGCCGCCGATCGCCGCCGTCAGGAGCGGGCCGTGGCAGATCTGCGCGACCGGCTTGTCCGCGTCGAAGAAGGACTTGAGGATCTTGCGGAGCTCCGGGTCGTTGCGCAGATACTCCGGGGCCCGGCCGCCCGGGATCACCAGAGCGGCGTACTGCCCGGGATCGACCTCGGAGAAGGCGAGGTCCGCGGGCCAGGTGTAGCCCGGCTTCTCCGTGTAGGTGTCGAAGCCCTGCTCGAAGTCGTGCACCACGAACCGCAGCGTCTTGCGGGCGGGGGCGGCGACGTGGACGTCGTACCCCTCCTCGCGCAGCCGCTGGTAGGGGTAGAGGACCTCCAGGGACTCCGCCGCGTCTCCGGTCACTATCAGGATCTTGGCTGCCATCGGTGCTAGCTCCCCACTCGTGGGCGGGCCGTCGTCCGTGGACCGGGTCCGCCCGTCGCGCGCTGACCGTCCGTCCCGCTCAACGTGCATCCGCCCGTCCGGTTTGCCAAGGGGGCCCACCGGTCCGGCGAGGGGGTGCGCCGCCGACGGATGGCGCGAAAGTCTCTGTGCAGAGTGTCAAAGTTCCACCCCTGCTTTTGTACACATACGGCTCATGACGAGTTCCGGGTGGAGGGCGATAGCCTTGTCCCGTGATCAGCGCGATATCCCGCGGGGGCGTGTACGCCCCCGCCCTGCGCCCGGGGAACACGGAGGACATCCGTGCCCGGGGCGTCGCTGACGCTTCTTCGCGGTGCGGCCGCTCAACTCATCCCGGCCATCGGTCAGCGAAACCGCTGAAAATGGCGGATAACCGCCCGCTCATCTCTCACCGCGGCATAACGTCGACTTCGACCGGAGACCCCGCGTCGCGGCGTTACGTCGGAACACTTCCTTCTACGTCACGCAACGGCGCGCGACAGGAGTCAGAGGACAATGCAGACCAAGCTGGACGAAGCCAAAGCCGAGCTGCTCACCAGGGCGGCCCGGGTAGCTGAGAACAGCCCGGTCGGTGGCCGCCTACCGAATGGGGCACCGACCGGGTCGAAGGGCGACGGGGCCACTCCTGACGAGGACATGGCCCTTGCGTTCCTCCAGCGCTACTACCTGCACACCGCCCCGGAGGACCTGGCCGACCGTGACCCGGTCGACGTCTTCGGAGCAGCCTTCTCCCACTACCGGCTCGCCGAGACGCGCCCGCAGGGCACGGCCAACGTCCGCGTGCACACCCCGACCGTCGAGGAGAACGGCTGGACGTGCAGCCACTCCGTCGTCGAGGTGGTCACGGACGACATGCCCTTCCTGGTCGACTCGGTCACCAACGAGCTCTCGCGGCAGGGGCGCGGCATCCATGTCGTCATCCACCCCCAGGTCGTCGTACGACGGGATCTGACCGGCAAGCTCCTGGAGGTCCTCACCGACCCCGGCACGGAGCGCCCGCACGACGCGGTCACCGAGTCCTGGATCCACGTCGAGATGGACCGCGAGACCGACCGCGCGGACCTGAAGCAGATCAGCGCCGATCTGATCAGGGTCCTGTCCGACGTGCGCGAGACCGTCGAGGACTGGGAGAAGATGCGCGACGCCGCGCTGCGCATCGCCGACGAGCTGCCCACCGAGCCGACCGCGGACGACCTGCGCGACCAGGAGGTCGACGAGGCCCGCGAACTCCTTCGCTGGCTCGCCGACAACCACTTCACCTTCCTGGGCTTCCGCGAGTACGACCTCACGGACGACGACTCGCTCACCGCCGTGCCCGGCACCGGCCTCGGCATCCTGCGCGCCGACCCGCAGCACGACGGGGAGGAGGACCACCCGGTCAGCCCCTCCTTCAGCCGGCTGCCCGCGGACGCGCGCGCGAAGGCCCGCGAGCACAAGCTCCTCGTCCTGACGAAGGCCAACAGCCGGGCGACCGTGCACCGCCCGTCCTACCTCGACTACGTCGGCGTGAAGAAGTTCGACGCCGAGGGCAACGTCATCGGCGAGCGCCGCTTCCTCGGGCTCTTCTCGTCCGCCGCGTACACCGAGTCCGTGCGCCGCGTGCCGGTCATCCGCCGCAAGGTCGAGGAGGTCCTCAAGGGCGCGGGCTTCTCGCCCAACAGCCACGACGGCCGCGACCTCCTCCAGATCCTGGAGACCTACCCGCGCGACGAGCTCTTCCAGACGCCCCCGGACGAGCTGCGCGCGATCGTCACGTCCGTCCTGTACCTCCAGGAGCGCCGCAGGCTCCGGCTCTACCTGCGCAAGGACGAGTACGGCCGTTACTACTCCGCCCTCGTCTACCTGCCGCGCGACCGCTACACCACCGGCGTCCGGCTGCGGATCATCGACATCCTCAAGGAGGAGCTCGGCGGCGACAGCGTCGACTTCACCGCCTGGAACACCGAGTCGATCCTCTCCCGGCTGCACTTCGTGGTCCGCGTCGCGCCGGGCGGCGGGCTCCCGCAGCTCACCGACGCCGACACCGACCGCATCGAGGCCCGGCTGGTCGAGGCCGCCCGCTCCTGGGCCGACGGCTTCGGCGAGGCGCTGACCGCCGAGTGCGGCGAGGAGCGCGCCGCCGAGCTGCTTCGCCGCTACTCGGGCGCCTTCCCCGAGGGCTACAAGGCGGACCACTCGCCGCGCGCCGCCGTCGCCGACCTCCAGCACCTGGAGCAGCTGAAGCGGGGCGAGAAGGACTTCGCCCTCAGCCTGTACGAGCCGGTGGGCGCCGCCCCCGGCGAGCGCCGCTTCAAGATCTACCGCTCCGGCGGCCAGGTCTCCCTCTCCGCCGTCCTGCCGGTGCTCCAGCGCCTGGGCGTCGAGGTCACCGACGAGCGCCCGTACGAGCTGCGCTGCGCGGACCGCACGAACGCCTGGATCTACGACTTCGGGCTGCGCCTGCCCAAGTCGCAGAACGGCAGCGGCGACTACCTGGGCGACGACGGCCGCGAGCGCTTCCAGGAGGCCTTCGCCGCCGCCTGGACGGGCGAGGCCGAGGTCGACGGCTTCAACTCGCTGGTCCTGCGGGCCGGGCTCAACTGGCGGCAGGCGATGGTCCTGCGCGCCTACGCCAAGTACCTGCGCCAGGCCGGATCCACCTTCAGCCAGGACTACATGGAGGACACCCTCCGCAACAACGTCCACACCACGCGGCTGCTCGTCTCGCTCTTCGAGGCGCGGATGTCCCCGGACCGCCAGCGGGCCGGGACCGAGCTGACCGACGGCCTCCTCGAAGAGGTGGACGGGGCGCTGGACCAGGTCGCGTCCCTGGACGAGGACCGCATCCTGCGCTCCTTCCTGACCGTCATCAAGGCGACCCTGCGCACGAACTTCTTCCAGGAGGCGGAGGGCGGCAAGCCGCACAACTACGTCTCCATGAAGTTCGACCCGCAGGCCATCCCCGACCTCCCGGCGCCCCGCCCGGCGTACGAGATCTGGGTGTACTCGCCGCGCGTCGAGGGTGTCCACCTGCGGTTCGGCAAGGTCGCCCGCGGTGGTCTGCGCTGGTCCGACCGGCGTGAGGACTTCCGCACCGAGATCCTCGGTCTGGTCAAGGCGCAGATGGTGAAGAACACCGTCATCGTGCCCGTCGGCGCCAAGGGCGGCTTCGTCGCCAAGCAGCTGCCCGACCCGTCCGTCGACCGCGACGCGTGGCTGGCCGAGGGCGTGGCCTGCTACAAGACGTTCATCTCGGCGCTGCTCGACATCACCGACAACCTGGTGGCGGGCGAGGTCGTGCCGCCGGCCGAGGTCGTGCGCCACGACGAGGACGACACGTACCTCGTGGTCGCGGCGGACAAGGGCACCGCGACCTTCTCGGACATCGCGAACGAGGTCGCCGAGTCCTACAACTTCTGGCTCGGCGACGCCTTCGCCTCCGGCGGCTCCGCCGGTTACGACCACAAGGGCATGGGCATCACCGCCCGTGGCGCCTGGGAGTCCGTCAAGCGGCACTTCCGGGAGCTGGGCACCGACACCCAGTCCGAGGACTTCACGGTCGTCGGCGTCGGCGACATGTCCGGCGACGTGTTCGGCAACGGCATGCTGCTGTCCGAGCACATCCGCCTGGTGGCCGCCTTCGACCACCGGCACATCTTCATCGACCCGCGGCCGGACGCCGCGACGTCGTACGCGGAGCGCCGCCGGCTCTTCGAGCTGCCGCGCAGCTCCTGGGCCGACTACGACAAGGAGCTGCTCTCCGCGGGCGGCGGGATCTTCCCGCGCAGCGCCAAGGCGATCCAGCTCAACCCGCACATCCGCGAGGCCCTGGGCATCGAGTCGGGCGTCGGCAAGATGACCCCGGCCGACCTGATGAAGGCGATCCTCCAGGCCCCGGTCGACCTGCTGTGGAACGGCGGCATCGGCACGTACGTGAAGTCGTCGGCCGAGTCGAACAGCGACGTCGGCGACAAGGCGAACGACGCGATCCGCGTGAACGGCGCCGACCTGCGGGTCAAGGTCGTCGGCGAGGGCGGCAACCTCGGTCTGACCCAGCTGGGCCGCATCGAGTTCGCGCGCGACGGCGGGCACATCAACACCGACGCCATCGACAACAGCGCGGGCGTGGACACCTCCGACCACGAGGTGAACATCAAGATCCTGCTCAACGCGGTCGTCGGCGCCGGCGACATGACCGTCAAGCAGCGCAACAAGTTCCTCGCCGCGATGACGGACGAGGTCGGGACCCTGGTCCTGCGCAACAACTACGCGCAGAACACCGCCCTGTCGAACGCGGTCTTCCAGTCCCCGTCCCTCCTCCACGCCCACCAGCGCTTCATGCGCCGCCTGGTCCGGGACGGCCACCTGAACAGGGACCTGGAGTTCCTGCCCACCGACCGGCAGATCCGTGAGCTCCTCAGCGCCGGGCGCGGGCTCAGCCAGCCCGAGCTCGCCGTGCTCCTCGCGTACACGAAGATCACGGCGGCCGACGAGCTGATCCAGACGACGCTGCCGGACGACGAGTACCTGCGCGGGCTGCTGCACGCGTACTTCCCGCAGGCCCTGCGGGAGAAGTTCCCCGAGCAGGTCGACGGGCACGCGCTGCGCCGCGAGATCATCACCACGGTGCTCGTCAACGACACGGTGAACACCGGTGGTTCGACGTTCCTGCACCGGCTGCGCGAGGAGACGGGTGCCTCCCTGGAGGAGATCGTGCGGGCGCAGCTCGCGGCCCGCGAGATCTTCGGTCTGAGCAAGGTGTGGGACGCGGTCGAGGCGCTCGACAACGTGGTGGCGGCCGACGTCCAGACGCGGATCCGGCTGCACTCGCGCCGCCTGGTCGAGCGCGGCACGCGCTGGCTGCTCAACAACCGGCCGCAGCCGCTCCAGCTCGCCGAGACCATCGAGTTCTTCCGCGAGGGTGTCGCCGAGGTCTGGACCGAGCTGCCGAAGCTGCTGCGCGGCTCCGACCAGGAGTGGTACCAGAGCATCCGCGACGAGCTGACGGGCGCGGGCGTCCCCGACGAACTCGCCCAGCGGGTCGCCGGGTTCTCCTCGGCCTTCCCCTCGCTCGACATCGTGGCGATCGCCGACCGCACGGGCAAGGACCCGATGGCCGTCGCCGAGGTCTACTACGACCTCGCCGACCGGCTGCGGATCACCCAGCTCATGGACCGGATCATCGAGCTGCCGCGGGCCGACCGCTGGCAGTCGATGGCGCGTGCGTCGATCCGCGAGGACCTGTACGCGGCGCACGCCGCCCTGACGGCCGACGTGCTGGCCGCCGGGAACGGCGAGGACACTCCCGAGCAGCGCTTCAAGGCCTGGGAGGAGAAGAACGCGGCGATCCTGAGCCGGTCGCGGACGACCCTGGACGAGATCCAGAGCTCGGACGCGTTCGACCTGGCGAACCTGTCGGTCGCCATGCGGACGATGCGGACGCTGCTGCGCACGCACTCGTAGGCCCCTGGCCCCGAGCGGAGAAGGGGGGCGCCCCGAGCCTGACGGCTCGGGGCGCCCTCCTTTCGCGTATCGGGACTAGGCCGATCACACCCCCCTGAAGAGCGCCAATCGGGCATTAGCGATAATTAGTAGGATGAGCTGGCATCTGACTGGAGGGACGCATGGGAGCGATAGGTGAGCGGGGGACGCCGGAGGCGCGACCCGATGTGTCCGTGGTGGTGATCGTCTACAACGACGCCGAGCGGCTGCCGACCGCCGTCCGGTCGGTGCTCGACCAGACGCTGCGGGGCGTGGAGGTCGTCATCGTCGACGACCACAGCACCGACGACTCGTACGGGACGGCACAGCGCCTGGCCGCCGAGCACCCCGAGCGGGTGCGGGCCTACCAGCTGCCGGAGAACAGCGGCGCCGGCGGGGAGCCCCGCAACGTGGGCATCGGGCACACCGTCGGCACCCACGTGATGTTCCTCGACAGCGACGACGTCCTGGAGCGCAACGCCTGCCGCAACCTCCTGGAGGCCGCCGAGCGCGACGGCTCCGACATCGTCTCGGGCCTCTGCGTCCGGCTGTCCGTGGACACCCGCAACAAGAAGCGCGACCAGTGGTACCCCTGGCTCTACGCCACGACCCGCACCCTGGAGTCCGTCACCGAGCTGCCCGACCTGTTCGTCTGGGACACGCTCTCCACGAACAAGCTCTACCGCAGGGACTTCCTCGTCGAGAACGCCCTGCGCTTCCCCAAGGGCATGTTCTACGAGGACCTGATGTTCATCGCCGAGGCCTATCTCGCCGCCGGGCGCATCACCCTCGTCCCCAACCAGGTCTACTTCTGGCACGTCCACGAGCGCGCCGCCGACGCGGCGAAGTCCGTGACCAACCGGCGCCACGAGATGACCAACTTCCGGCACCGCCTGGAGATCCACCGCCGGATCGACGCGCTGCTCGCCGAGCGCGGCCTCGACGAGCTGCGGCTGGCCAAGGACGTCAAGTTCCTCAAGCACGACCTGGTGCTCCACCTGCGCGACCTGCCCTTCCGCGACGCCTCCTTCCGGCAGGAGTTCGCCGGGCTCGCCCGTGACTACCTCGCCGGGCTCGACCGCGCCGCGTACGACGAGGTGCAGCCCATTCAGGCCATCTGCGCCTACCTCCTGGAGCAGGGCGACTGGGAGAACCTGCTGCCCGCCGTGGACACCCTCACCAACCGCGACAAGATTTCCTCGCCGCTGGCCGAGCGGGACGGGCGCGTGTACTGGAGCGCCGAGCACCTCGACGACCCGTTCGGCCGCCGGGTCCTGGACGTCACCGCGCTCGGCTACCACAGCAAGCGCTTCGACCAGATGTTCCTGCGCAACGTCCTGACGCGGTACGAGGAGTCCGCGGGCACCGTCCGCATGGCCGGCCGCATCACCAACCCGCTCGGCGTCGTGGGACCGGACGCCGTGCTCACCGCCGAACTGGAGTTCAGCGCGCGCCGCCGCAGCCTCCAGACCTTCCGCTTCCCCGTGTCCGCGGTCCGCTACGAGGGGGACACCATCGTCTGGGAGGCCTCCGCCGACCTCGCGCGGCGGCTGCGTCCCCTCGGTGTCGTCGACGCGGTGTGGGACGTGCGCCTGCACCTCACCGCCGACGGCGTGCGCACCAGGACGCGGCTCACCGCGTGCGACCCGGGGCTCGCCGAGGGCATGCTCCCGGTCCGGCCGCGGCTGACGCGCCTGGTCGCCGACCACCTGGAGCCCGAGGTCTCGCAGCGCGGCCACCTCGCGTTCCGCCTGGTCACACGGGACTCCACGGGCGATCGGATCCAGGACCTGGTGGCGCGCGGGACGCGGGGCGTGCCCGGCCGGCTCGCCAAGTCCGGCTTCCGCAGGGCGAAGAAGCTGCGCAAGGACATCACCTCCGGGCAGAGCAGACTGCGCGTGTACGACGAGGTGTTCCGCCGCCTGCCCGTGAAGAAGGGCACGGTCGTCTTCGAGAGCCACCTCGGCAAGCAGTACAGCGACAGCCCCCGGGCGATCTACGAGGAGATGCGCCGCCAGGGCCTCGACTTCGACGCCGTGTGGTCCTACACCGGCAGTCCGCAGGGCTTCCCCGAGGACGCGACGCTGGTGCGGCGCTGGTCGCTGCCCTATCTGCGGGCCCTGGCGCAGGCCGAGTTCTGGGTCGACAACCAGAGCTATCCGCTCAAGCTCACCAAGCGGCCCGAGACCACGTACATCCAGACCTGGCACGGCTCGGCGCTCAAGCGCATGGGCTTCGACGAGCCCGCCTGGAAGCTGCGCGGCAAAGCGCAGCAGGACGAGCAGCAGCGGGTCCTCGACCGCTTCGACCGGTTCCTGATCCGCTCCGAGCACGACGTGCGGACCCTCGCCAAGGCCCTGCGCCTGAAGGAGAAGGTGCTGCTCAGGGTCGGCTACCCGCGCAACGACGCGCTGGTGCGGGCCAAGCGCGCGGAGGACGCGAGCGGTGTGCGGGTGCGCGGCCCGCTCGCGGCCGAGCTGGGCATCCCCGAGGACAAGCGGGTGCTCCTGTACGCGCCGACCTTCCGGCGGCACGGCGGCCGGCACGGCCGCTTCGAACTGCCCTTTGACGTCGAGCGGTTCGCCGAGGAGTTCGGCGACCGGTACGTGCTGCTCGTGCGCTCGCACTACCTGAACCACGTGGTGCTCCCGCCGTCCGTGCGGGGCCGCGTCATCGACGTCTCCGCGCACCACGACGTCACGCCGCTCTATCAGCTGGCCGACGCGATGATCACAGACTACTCGTCCGTGATGTTCGACTACGCGCTCCTGGACCGGCCGATGCTCTTCTTCACGTACGACTACGAGGAGTACGTCCACGAGGGCCGCGGCATCTACTTCGATCTGCGGGAGAGGGCTCCGGGGCCGGTGGTCGACACCGAGGACGAGCTGTTCGGCGCGCTGAAGGCGCTGGACGAGCAGGCACTCGACCACGCGGCGGCGCGGGCGCGGTTCGTGGCCGAGTTCGGTGAGTACGACCGGGGCGACGCGGCCAAGAGCGTCGTCGAGCAGTTCTTCTCGCACTGGAGCGCCAAGTGAGTCAGACAGCGGATCCGACGCGGGACATCTTCTTCGTCTCCAACAGCGTCAACGAGCTGGGCGGGATCACCAGTTGGTCCCACCAGATGGCCCGCCTCTTCGTGGAGCGCGGCCACCGCGTGCACGTCGTCGGCATCACCGACCCGGGCGTCCCGCAGGACATCGGCACCGACCTGCCCTACCCCACCACGACGCTGTACGACGAGCACCCGCCGCGCGTGGGCCCGGCCCGCGGCATCAAGGGGCGGCTCAACGTGGCCGAGCACCGGCTGCGCACCAAGCGCGAGGAGGGCATGGACGAGCAGGCCACCAAGCTGACCGCGCTGTTCGCGCAGGCCGGGCCCGGAGCCGTCGTCATCGTCACGCAGGTGTGGGCGATGGAGTGGGTCGAACGCGCCGACACCGGCGGCCTGCTGGTCATCGGGATGAGCCACGAGTCGTTCGCCTACTCGCGGGCGTCCTCGCGCGGGGCGCGCGTGCGCAAGCACTACCAGGGCGTCGACCGGATGCTCGCGCTGACCCGCGAGGACGCCGACCTGTGGATCAGGCAGGGCCTGGACAACGCCTCCTTCATGCCGAACCCGCTGCCGTTCATGCCCGAGGTGCCCTCGCGGCGCACCGAGAAGGTCGTCACGAGCATCGGCAGGCTGCACGACCAGAAGGGCATCGACATGCTCCTCGACACCTGGGCGGAGGTCGCGCCGCTGCACCCGGACTGGACGCTGCGGATCTACGGCTCCGGCGAGGACGAGGAGATCCTCAAGAAGCAGTGCACGTCCCTGGGGCTCGACGGCTCCGTGGAGTGGATGGGGCGCACGAGCGACGTGCCGGGAGCGCTGCGGGGCGGGTCGGTGTTCGTGCAGTCCTCGCGCGGCGAGGGCTTCCCGCTCGCGCTGATGGAGGCGATGGCCACCGCCGTGCCGTGCGCGGCCTTCGACTGCGCGCCCGGCGTGCACGAGATCGTGCGCGACGGCGAGGACGGGCTGCTCGCGCGGCTCGGCAACACGGCCGAACTGGCGCGCAGGCTGGACACGTTGATGTCCGACAAGGAGCTGCGGGACCGGATGGGCGAGCTGGCCCGGCACAACATCCGGCGCTACACGACGGGCGAGGTCGTGCGGCGCTGGGAGGAGCTGTTCCTCTTCCTGGAGCGGTAGGGCTTCCGGGGGCCGGTCGAGTGGGGCGGCTCGGCTACTTCTTGCCGCCCGTGAAGCGCTCGTACTCCTTCAGGACGTCCGCCGTGGGTCCGTCCATGCGCAGCTCCCCGTGCTCCAGCCAGAGCACGCGCTCGCAGGTGTCGCGGATCGACTTGTTGTTGTGGCTGACCAGGAAGACCGTGCCCGCGCGCTTGCGCAGTTCGCGGATCCGGGCCTCCGAGCGCTTCTGGAAGGAGCGGTCGCCGGTGGCCAGGGCCTCGTCGATGAGCAGGACGTCGTGGTCCTTGGCGGAGCCGATGGAGAAGCGCAGCCGGGCCGCCATGCCGGAGGAGTACGTGCGCATCGGCAGGGTGATGAAGTCGCCCTTCTCGTTGATGCCGGAGAAGTCGACGATGTCCTGGTAGCGCTCCTGGACCTGCTCGCGGGTCATGCCCATCGCCAGGCCGCCGAGCCGGACGTTGCGCTCGCCGGTGAGGTCGTTCATCAGGGCCGCGTTCACGCCGAGGAGCGAGGGCTGGCCGTCGGTGAAGATGCGGCCGTGCTCGACGGGCAGGAGCCCCGCGATCGCCTTCAGGAGGGTCGACTTGCCCGAGCCGTTCGTGCCGATCAGGCCGATGGCCTCGCCCTTGTGGGCGGTGAAGGAGACCTTCCGGACGGCGTGCACCTTGCGTACGCCGGACTCCTCGCCGTCCTTGCGCCGCTTGAGGATGCGGCCGAGCGCGGCGGTCGCGCTGCCCCGGCCGCCGGGGGAGCCGGCGCCGTGCACGCGGTAGACGATGTCGACCTGGTCGACGATGACCGTGGGGGCGGCCGGGGCGGTGGGCGCCGGTGCGGGGGCCGCGGGGGTTTCGGGGGCGGGGGTCGCTGTCGTCACGGGGATCACTGTCGTCGTCTCAGCCACGGCCGTACGTCTCCTCTGCCTTCCAGAAGTAGATGAATCCGCCGGCTCCGGCGAGCAGCGCCCAGCCGAGGGCCCAGGCCCACACGTGGTGCGGGAGCTGGTCGGCGGTGAAGCTGTCGATGAGCGCGAACCGCATCAGGTCGATGTAGACGGCGGCGGGATTGCACTCCAGGAGCACCTGGAGCGCGTGCGGCAGGTGCTGGTCCTTGAGGACCGCGTCGATGCTCCACATCACGCCGGACACGTACATCCACGTGCGCAGCACGAACGGCATCAGCTGGGCGATGTCGGGCGTCTTGCTGCCCAGGCGGGCCATCACCAGGGCCAGGCCCGTGTTGAACGTGAACTGGAGGAGCAGGACCGGGAGCACCAGGAACCACGAGAGCGTCGGCGGGACGCCGAAGCAGAGCAGGATCACGACCAGCGCGCCCATGGAGAACAGGAGCTGCTGGAGCTGCTGGAGGCTGAAGGAGATCGGCAGCGCGGCCCGCGGGAAGTGCAGCGCCCGCACCAGACCGAGGTTGCCGGCGATGGCGCGGGTGCCCGCCATCACCGAGCTCTGCGTGAACGTGAAGATGAAGACGCCGGTGACCAGGAACGGGACGTAGTCCGGGACGTCGTGCTTGGTGTTCATCAGCACGCCGAAGATGAAGTAGTACACGGCCGCGTTCAGGAGCGGTGTCATCACCTGCCAGACCTGGCCGAGCTTCGCCTGGCTGTACTGGGCGGTGAGCTTGGCGGTCGCGAAGGCGGTGATGAAGTGCCGGCGCTGCCACAGCTGCCGGACGTACCCCGTGAGGGTGGGGCGGGCGCCGCTGACGGTCAGGCCGTGCCGGGCGGCGAGCTCGGCGGCGTCGGGTGCGGCGACCGCGGGGCGGGATGGAGCGTCGAGGACCTGACTCACGTCCGCTGCTTTCACTCGGGAGCCATGGAGCGCCGACGTCGGGACGGGCCCGTATCGTCGCAACGTCGAGAGTAGGACGATGTGACGTCGGAACGCAACCGTATCGTCGTCACGTTCTATGCTGTCCGTATGACGACGAGCAGGCCAGGAGATGAACAGCCGCGCCGCAGAGCGCCCGCGGGAGCCGCGGTGCTCCGCGAGGACGTGACCGAGGCCATCAGGTCCGCCGTCTTCGAGGAGCTCGCGGCGGTCGGGTACGCGCGCATGTCCATCGAGGGCATCGCGCGCCGCGCGGGCGTCGGCAAGACCGCCGTCTACCGGCGCTGGCGCTCCAAGCTGCACCTCGTGCTCGACCTGGTGTCGGCGATAGCGGTGCAGGGCCTCCCGATGCCGGACAGCGGCTCCCTGGAGGGCGACCTGCGCCTCCTGTACGAGGTGACCTCACGCGCCCTGCGGCATCCGGTGGCCTCGCAGGTGATCCCGGATCTCCAGGCGGAGGCGGCCCGCAACCCGGAGATCGCGGACGCCTTGCAGAAGGCCCTGCGGGAGGGGCAGCACGGCGTGGCGAACGGCATCCTGCGGGCGGCCGTGGCCCGCGGCGAGGTGCGGGCGGACGTGGACGAGGACCTGGCCCTCGACCTGGTGTCGGGCCCGCTCTACTGGCGCTCGGTGGTGGTGCGCGCGAAGCTCCCCAAGGGCTATCTGGGCAGCCTCGTCACGGCCACCGCGGCGGCGCTGCGGGCGCTGTGAGCCCCGTCCGCGCGGGCTGAGCGCCCGCGGGTCAGGCCCGCTCGGCTCCGGGGTGCAGGCGCAGCCACCCCGCCCACGCCGACGCCACCATCTCGCGTACGTCCCGCTTGGCCGACCAGCCGAGTTCCGTGGCGACGCGGTCCGCCGACGCCACCACCCGGGCCGGGTCGCCCGGGCGGCGGGGAGCCACCACGGGCGGCAGGTCGTACCCCGTGACCTCGTTGATCAGTTCGGTCATCTCCAGGACCGAGACGCCCTCGCCGCGGCCGATGTTGAGCGTCAGATCGGTGCCGCGCGGCGCGGCGGCCAGCTTCCTGGCCGTCGCCACATGGGCCTCGGCGAGGTCCACGACGTGGATGTAGTCGCGGACGCACGTGCCGTCCGGCGTCGGGTAGTCCGCGCCGAAGACGCGCGGCGCCTCACCGGCCGTGAGCTTCTCGAAGACCATCGGGACCAGGTTGAAGACGCCCGTGTCGGCCAGCGCCGGGCTCGCCGCGCCCGCCACGTTGAAGTACCGCAGGGACGCCGTCGACAGGCCGTGCGCCCGCCCCGTCGCCCGGGTCAGCCACTCGCCGGCCAGCTTCGTCTCGCCGTACGGGCTCATCGGGAGGCAGGGGGCCTCCTCCGTCACCAGGTCCACGTCCGGCATGCCGTACACGGCCGCCGACGAGGAGAGGACGAAGGACGCGACCCCCGCCTCCGCCACCGCCGAGAGCAGGACCCGCAGCCCCTCCACGTTCTCGTGGTAGTACCGCAGCGGCTGCTCGACGGACTCGCCCACCTGCTTCTTCGCCGCCAGGTGCACCACACCCGTGACGGCGTGCTCCCTCAGGGTGCGGGACAGCAGCGCCGCGTCGAGGGTCGAGCCGGTGACCAGCGGCACCCCGTCCGGGACGCGCTCGGCGATGCCCGTGGACAGGTCGTCGTAGACCACGGCCCGCTCGCCCGCCTCCGTCATGGCGCGGACCACGTGGGCCCCGATGTACCCGGCACCGCCGGTGATCAGCCAGGTCATCGTCAGTGGGCCTTCCCTGTGGTGTGCGTGCGTCGTGACGTGGGCCGTGGTGCCGGCCGCGGGTGTCCGCCGTGGCGTGCAGTCTGGCAGAGGCCCGGGTACGGACCGCGTCAGCGCCCCCCGCCGCCCACCCACCGCGCGAGGCGCCGGCGCGCCACGCCGAGGACGCCCCGCAGCCCCGGCGCGAGCCGCACCGCCAGGTTCCCCGCCTGCGTCCGGTACGGCTGGGCCAGCAGCACGCCCCGGTACGACGGCAGCACCGTGCGCCGCAGCAGCCCCGGGCCCGCCACTGCCCGCGCGGTCGTCTCGCGGGCCGTCCCGTCGCCGAAGTGCAGGCGCAGCCGCAGGTCCCAGACACCACCGCCGAGCGCGCCGAGGTCGAGCGCCACCTCGGTCCGCCAGGCCGTGGGGTCCTCGGGGGCGAACGCCGCCGTGCGGCGCACCACCGGGCCCTCGCCGTTCCTGGGCACCAGCTCCACGTCGGCCGTCGTCGGGGCGGCGTCCGCCACGCGCCCGTACAGCTCGTGGAGCCGCAGCGTGAGGAGGCTGCCGCCCGTGCGCGGCCGCAGCTCGGCGTCCACCGCCAGCGGGAGGAGGCGGATGGGGCGTACGAGGAGGTGTTCCAGCGTCACCTGGGGGAGGTCTTCGGACCAGACGGGAGTGGTGCCGTCGGCCGCGTACGCGTAAGGGGGCGAGAGGCGGGCGGGGCGGGCCGCCACCTCCTGGAGGCGGGTCAGGTCGCGCGGTCCGGGGGACGCGAGGATCACGCGGGCGATGATCCGGCCGGGCGCGGGCGCCGCGTCCAGGTCGGCCGTGTCGAAGGTCTCCAGGTACGCGCGCGTGGCCGTCCACCACTCCTGGCGGTACTCCGGGCTCCGCGCGGTCAGCTCCCGCGCGTACATCCGCAGGCTGTGGTCGACGAACTTGGCCCGCGCGGCCCGCGCGAGCCGCTTGCCCGCGTCGCCCGACGCGCTGCGCGCCTCCCGGAGGATCTCGACCGACTGGCGGTGGGCCTCCAGCCGGGCGCGCCAGTTGGCGATGCCCGAGCGGTCCAGGGAGATCGACAGCTTGGCCGCCGTGCGGCGCACGTTCCACACGTAGACGGGGTCCGTGATGAGCGCGATGCGCGGACCCGCCGCCAGGACGCGGGCCGTGAAGACGAAGTCCTCGTACGTGAAGCGGCCCTCGGGGAAGCGCAGGCCGTGGCGGCGCAGGAAGTCGGTGCGGTAGAGCTTGTTGACGCACAGGGTGTCGTGGACCAGGCGGGTGCGCAGCTCGGGGCGGGCGATGAGCCTCGGCTTGGTGTAGAGCATGGGCTGCCAGGACGTCTCGCGCCCGGAGGGCAGTTCGCGGCGCACGCAGCGGCCGGTGACCACCTCGGCGTCGTGCCGCGCGGCGGCCTTGAGGAGGGCGTCCACCGCGCCGGGCGGCAGGACGTCGTCGCTGTCGAGGAACATCACGTACGCGGACGTGGTGGCCTCGATCCCGTCGTTGCGGGGGGTGCCGCAGCCGCCGCTGTTGTGGGCGCGGCGGATGGGGGTGACGCGCGGATCCTCCCGGGCGAGCGCCGCAAGCAGCTCGCCGCTGCCGTCCGTCGAGCAGTCGTCGACGGCGATCACCTCGCGGACGGCGGGGCCCTGGGCGAGCGCCGAGCGCACCGCGTCCGTGACGTGCGCGGCGTCGTTGTAGCCGATCACGACGACGCAGACCTGGGGCGACGGGGGCGAGAGAGACAGAGAGGGATCCACGGGGGAAATTTTAGAGGTTGCCAGTAATTATCCGATTAGGGGGTCTTCGGCCGGTTCGTGGTGTGGTGCTCCGGTCATGATCAGCCGCGCCCGGCCGGGCTCAGCCATGATCAGTCGCGTCCAGTCGTGCCGCCGCCGACGCTCACGCGCGCCAGCACCTCGCCCGTGCGCGGCCCCCACGCCACCACGACGGCCTCCGCGGGCACCTTCTGGTCGGGCGAGAGCAGCAGCCAGCGCACGTCGTAGCGGTCCACGATCCGCTCGCGCTCCGCGCGGGTCGCGTCGGGCGCGAGGTAGTCGCGCACCTCCTGGAGGCGGCGGTTGCGCGTGTCCTCGGCGAGCGAGGCGTCCGGCCACGCGGGGGCGACGAGATTGGCGCCGTACGCCGGGACGGACCGGGTGGGGTAGTAGCCGTCGGTCAGGACGACGTCGCCCGGCTGCATCCGGCTCACCGCCCAGCCGTACCCCGGCCAGCGCGGCGGCTGGTCGAACCCCACCGGATCGAGGCCGCGCGGCACGACCGCGCCCGCCTGGAGCGTGAAGAAGCCGATGGCCGCCCCGGTGGCCGCCACGCCCCCCAGGGCCGTGCGCCACCACCGCCACGGGCGGGGCGCAGCCAGCTCGATCGCGAGGGCGAACTGGAGCGGGACGAGGGTCAGGCCCATGATGCGGCCGTAGGTGTAGTGGCCGCTCAGCCAGCCGTAGGCGACGACCGCGCAGTCCAGGGCGAACATCAGGACCAGCGGGTCGCGCCGGTTCCCGCGGAACCTCAGGGCGAGCGCGGGCAGGCCGATCAGCGCGAGCCAGAACCTCTGCGGCAGCTCGGTGTAGAGCTGCCGGTGGATCCAGTCGACGCTCTCGTCGCCGACGAGCGAGAACACGGAGAAGTAGGGCCAGCTCGCCGCGACCGCCGCCGCCGTCACGGCGGTCGCCGCCCACTTCCACGCCCCCGCGAAGGGCCGGCGGGCCGAGGCCGCGAACGCCACCACGCCGATCACCGCCGCCACGGACGAGATCGGGTGGACGAGCAGGATCACCCCGCACAGCGCGCCCAGGCCCACGTGCGCCCAGCCGCTCCGGGGCGAGCGCGCCAGCGAACCCGCCCAGGCCCACGCCCAGAACGCCAGGCCGATCGCGCACGTCGACGGGTAGCCGAGGTTCCCCGTCATCGACATCAGGCCGAGGTAGCCGCTCCACCACGCCATCCGGGTGCCCCAGAGCACCACCATCGCGAACAGGGCGAGGACGGGCGCCCACTGACGGGGCGTGAGCACCTTCACGAACCGGCCGAGCCCGGTGAGCAGCACCAGGAGGTTCAGCGGCCCCGCCAGTTTCACGACCTCCCAGCCCGCGAGACCCGTGGCCCGCGCGAAGACGCCCTGCGCCACCGCGTACGGCGAGTAGTACGGGCTGCCCGCGCCCGGCAGGTCCGCCATCGGGTGGCGCGGGTGCAGCAGATCGGCCTTCAGGCGCTCGATCACCGCCGCGTGCTGCCCGAAGTCGCAGCACATCGGCACCCGCCAGAAGGCCAGCGACATGACGATCCAGAAAAGGCCGCCGAACACGACGTACGGGGTCGGCCGCCACCGTCGGCGCCGGTGCAGCGCCGTCGCCCCGTGGACCTGGCGGCGGCCGAGGAGAGCGGCCCCCCGCGTGACCATGGTCATCGCATGAGCCTCTCCGCGACCCGGGCCGAGGCCCGCCCGTCGTCCAGGTCGCAGTAGGCCTCGCGGAACGCCGCGTACGCCTCCGCGTGCCGGGCCGTGAGCGCGTCCAGGTCGCGCAGCGCCTCGACGACCTCGCCGGTGGAGGCGAGCAGCGGACCCGGGGCGCTGGTCTCGAAGTCGAGGTAGAAGCCGCGGACCGTGTCGCGGTAGTGCTCCAGGTCGTAGGCGTGGAAGAGCATCGGGCGCCCGGTGTGCGCGAAGTCGAACATCAGGGAGGAGTAGTCCGTCACCAGCACGTCCGAGATGAGCAGGAGTTCGGCCGTGCGGGGGTGGGAGGACACGTCGCGCACGAAGGGCGCCTGGGCGCCGGGCAGGCGGCCCGCCGTCAGCGGGTGCTTGCGGACGAGCAGGACGTGGTCGTCGCCGAGCACGTCCTGCGCGGCGGCGAAGTCGAGCGCCGGCTCGTAGCGGAAGCGGCCGGGGGAGTAGGCGAGGTGGTCCCGGTAGGTCGGCGCGTACAGGACGATCCGCTTGTCCGGGGCGATGCCCAGCTCGCGGCGCACGCGGTCGGCGACCTTGTCGCGGTCGGCGGAGAAGAACACGTCGTTGCGGGGCGAGCCCGCCTCCATGACCTCGCCCTCGTAGGCGAGCGCGCGCCCCAGGTGGGGGGTCGAGAAGCGGTTGGGCGAGACGAGCACGTCCCACTGGCGCGAGAGCCTGGGCAGGACGTCGAGGTGGCCGTGGTCCGCGTAGAGCGTGTCGGTGAGGTCGGTGCCGATGCGCTTGAGGGGCGCGCCGTTCCAGGTCTGTACGACGGTCTGCCCCGCGCGCCGCTCGAAGAAGTCCGGCAGATGGCCCGAGGTGACGATGCGCCGGCAGCGGGCGAGCGCCTCGTACCAGGCGGCGCTGTGCTCCTCCACGCCCTTGGCCCCCGCGGGCACCCGCGTCTGCTGGTCCTGCGTCACCCACAGGTGCTCGACGTCCGCGCCGCGCCGCACCAGCTCCTCGTGGACCGCGCGCGGGGAGTCCCCGTCGAAGTAGAGCACCGCGTCCCGCAGGGGCCGGGTGCGCCGCTGCGGGTAGTGCACCGTACGCAGCCGGTGTTGGCGGTAGGCCCCCCGCTCGCCGCGCATGAGCACGGACCCGGCTTCGAGCAGCAGCCGGTCGCCGAAGCGCCGGTCGACGGTGAACTCGCGCCCGTCCACGGTCTGATGGAGCGGGAAGCCGGCGGACACGGAGGCCAGCAACCGCACGGGCATCCCGTCCTCCCCGTGCGGCGCCCCGTCCCGCTCCCCGCCGGCCGCCTCCCGCAGGAACGCGTACCAGCGGCCTTCCCGCAGTGTTCCGCCGCCGGGCTTCACCACGGCACGGAAGCGCCCGGCGGAACGTTCCACCGGCACCGTCACTTCCTCGTCCCTGCCGCTGTGCCGCAGCACGAGCTCCGGCGCGTTGCGGCCCGCGTCGGCCACCGTGCCCTCGATCGTCAGCGTGCCGTCCGTGCTCCACGCCACCCGGTCGGCGATCGGCTGCCGGGTCAGCTCGACGACCAGCTGGCCCTGGTCGTTGGCCGACGCGCACAGCTCACGGCCGCCCGCGCGGGAGGCATAGCGGCCCGGCGGCAGGTCGAGGGCCGCCGCCAGGGACTTCAGCTTGCCGTCGGGCAGGACCAGGTTCGCCTGCCAGCGGTCGCCGTGCGGGGGTTCGACCTCCTTGGGGGCCAGGTGCGGGGTCGGCGCGACGTCCTCCAGGTCCGCGAGGCGCACGCGGACGTCGAAGCGGTCGGCGCCGGAGAGCGTCACGGGGCAGTCGAACTCCGCCGACGAGTGCTTGTGCGTCAGGCGCAGGGCCGTCGGGCGCAGGTGGCTGGGCAGATGGCCGCTCAAGACCATCTCGTCCCCGTCCCGGTGGTGGGCGTCGACCCGGGCCACGTAGGCCTGGATCCGCAGCACCAGGCGGCCCTTGCTGTAGCCGAGGACCAGGCGGAGCCCGTCGCCCAGTTCGCGGACGACGGACTGCGCGGCCGAACCGTCCAGGGGGCGGACCGCGGCCCGCCGCACCGAGCCGTGGCCCGCGACGACCACGCCGAGCAGCCAGTTGCCCGGCTGCCACCGGCCGCCGGTCTTGAGCTGCTCGGGGTCGACGGTCAGCTCGAACCCGGAGAGGTCGTAGCAGTGCAGCTGCTGCCGGGAGTTCTCGGTGGCCTGCGGGGCGGTGACCGTGCGGGTGGCGACCTTGCGCACCTGGGTCCTGCTGCGCGTCGACTTGAGCACGGCGGCCTTGAGGGAGTGCCCGGGGCGCGTCGCCTCCAGATTGCGGACGTACGCGTACCCGCTGATCCGCAGCAGCCCGTCCGGGCTCCAACCGGCCTCCCGCACCCGCGAGATGACCGGCAGCTCGCCCCGCCCCAGCCGGGCGATCTCCTGCGGGACGCGGATCTGGCCGCCCGAGCCGCGCGGATAGGCGGCGCTGCGCCGGACCACTCCGCGCACCCGGAAGGCGTTCTTGTTGCGCTGCTCGAAGGTGAGCAGGTCGATCAGGTCGGCGGTGCGCCCCTCGCGCACGAGATGCCACTTCACCCGCAGGGAGACCGGCAGCCCCGCCACGACCCCGGGGTCGGCCCGGCGCAGGAACGCGGCGGCGCCGCTCACGAAGGCGGCGCGGTACTCGGGCCCGCCCATCGGGAGGCCCTCCAGGAAGTACACGAAGTCGTCGCGCAGGCAGGAGGTGTCGTACGTCTTGCGCATCTGGGGGGCGTGCTCGGCGAGGAACGCGCTGACGTGCGCGCACGCGGCGATCCGGTCGCGCACGCCCTTGACGTCGGTGCGCCGCCGGGTGATCGAGCCCTCGCGCACCCGCCAGTAGTAGACGTGGTCGCTGAGCACGTCCACCGAGCCCGCGAGGAAGTGCGCGGGGATCATGACGGGCGTGTCCTCGTAGAGCTTGCCCTCGGGGAAGGTGAAGCCGTGCCGGTCCCAGAAGGCGCGGCGGAAGACCTTGTTCCAGGCCACGCGGTCGGCGAGCAGCTCCAGGTCGCGGCTGATGTGGGTGCGCGAGCGCGGTTCGGTGAGCCACTTGTACTGCCAGGCCTGCTGGCGCCCGCGCTCGTTCAGACGCCAGACGTTGCCGCTGGCGAAGTCGGATCCGGTCGTGTCCAGGCTCTGGGTCATCCGGGCGTACGCGTCGTGCGGCACGACGTCGTCGCTGTCGACGAACGTCAGGTACTCGGCGGTGGGGGTCGCGTGCCGCACCCCGGTGTTGCGGGCGGCGCTGAGGCCCGCGTTCGGCTGGCGCACATAGACGAACCGCGGGTCCTTCGCCGCGAACTCACGTGCGATCCGCGGGCTGCCGTCCGTCGAGCCGTCGTCGACGAGCACGGCCTCCAGGTCGGCCATGGTCTGCCCGGCGATCGACTCCAGGCACTCCTCCAGAAACTCTTCGACGTTGTAGATGGGCACGACGACGCTGAGACGGGGCTGCACGAAGACCGGCCTTTCGTACGCTCCCAGTCATGGGAGTAATCGTGGGAGTACGGGCGTATTCATCCCTTTTGCCCCTTCCGGTCAATTTCTTTGCCTTGCTTCATCCCAATGAGTGATGCGCGGTCTTCGACAGGCCGTGTCCGGCTGACTACCGTCGGTGTCCATGACGCGCTTCTCGGTTGTCGTCCCCGCCCACCGCGTCCAGGGCTACCTGCGGGAGTGCCTGGACTCCGTGCTCGACCAGACCTTCGACGATCTCCAGCTGATCGTCGTGGACGACGCGTCCCCGGACGCGTCCGCCGCGATCGCCGCGGAGTGTGCGGAGCGCGACCCGCGCGTGCAACTCGTGCGGGTCCCGGCCCACGCGGGCGCGGGACCCGCACGCAACATCGGCGCCGACCACGCCACCGGCGCCTACCTCCTCTTCCTCGACGGCGACGACCTGCTCCTGCCCGGCGCCCTGGAGGCGATCGCCGGGGCCCTGGACGAGGCCGCGGACCCGGACGTCCTGCTCTTCGGCCACGACCGCGTCGACTGGTGGGAGAACGTCCGCGCGGGCGGCGACCACCTGGCCGGAGATCCGCTGGGCGTCACCGTCGCCGCCTGGAACCGCGTCTTCGCACGCGACTTCTGGCACGAGCGGCGCCTGGCGTTCAGCGACGGGCCCTACGAGGACGTGGTGCCGGTGCGGCGCGCGACCCTGGCCGAAGGGGCCCGCACCGCCGTGCTCGACACGGCCTGCGTCCGCTGGCGCGAGCGGCGCGGCGGCAGCTTCGCCACGACCCCGGGCCGCGACCACTTCGCCCTCATCGGGCGGTACGAGGAACTCCTCGCCGCCGCCGACCCCGCCGACCGCGCCCGCCTCGTCCCGCACGCGGCGGCGCATCTGCTCGCCGTGCTCGACGACGCCGGACGCGTCACGCCGGGCGACCGCCGGGACTTCTTCCGCGGCGCGGCCCGCCTCTACCGCACCTACGGCCCGGCGGACGCCGCCGCGAACCCCGGCGAACGCGCCCTGGCCACCGCCTCGTACGCCGCCTACGAGACGCACCGCAAGAACCGCTCCCGCAAGAACGGCGTCGCGCGCAGGCTCAAGGAACGGAAGAAGAAGCTGCGCGCCCGCGCCATGCGCCTGGCCTACCGCACCGACCTGCGCCGCCCCCTCGACCCCCACCTCGCGGTCTACGGCGCCTACTGGAACCGCGGGATCTCCTGCAACCCGGCCGCCATCCACGCCAAGGCCCGCGAACTCGCCCCGCACGTCCGGGGCGTGTGGGTGGTCTCCGGCCGCAACAGGCACCGGGTGCCCGACGGCGTGGAGTACGTCGTCGAGGGCTCGCGGCGCTACTGGCAGGCGATGGCCAGGGCGACCTACCTGATCAACAACTCCAGCTTCCCCGGCGGCTTCACCAAGCGCCCCGGCCAGGTCTACCTCCAGACCCACCACGGCACCCCGCTCAAGAAGATGGGCCTCGACCAGCGCCGCTACCCCGCGGGCACGCACGGCATCAGCTTCCAGAAGATCCTCGACCACACCGACCAGTGGGACTTCAGCCTCTCCGCGAACCCGCACTCCACGGAGGTCTGGGAGCGGGTCTACCCCTCGACGGCCTACCAGGCCCTGGAGGCCGGCTACCCGCGAAACGACGTCTACTTCACGGCCGGGGACGAGGACGTCGCCCGCGTCCGCGCGGAGCTGGGCATCGCGGACGGCCGGACGGTCCTGCTCTACGCGCCCACCCACCGCGACTACCAGAAGGGCTTCCTGCCCCGCCTGGACCTGGAGCGCTTCGTGCGCGTCCTCGGGCCCGCGTACACCGTGCTGGTGCGCGCCCACTACTTCTACGGCGCCGACGCGGGCCTGCGCGCCCACCCGCAGCTCGTCGACGTCACCGGGCACCCGCGCGTGGAGGACCTCTGCCTGGCCTCCGACGCCCTCGTCACGGACTACTCGTCGCTGATGTTCGACTACGCCTGCCTGGACCGCCCGATCGTGACGTACGCCCCCGACTGGCAGGCCTATCGCCTGGCCCGCGGGACGTACTTCGACCTGCTCTCCGGGCGGCCCGGCGAGACGCCCGGAGCGGTGGCCACCACCGAGGACGAACTCGCCGCGCTCTTCCGGGACGGCCGGTGGGACACGGCCGGGACGGCCCAGCTGCGCAAGGCCTTCCGGGCGCGGTTCTGCCCCTACGACGACGGGCGCGCCGCCGAGCGGGTCGTGCGGCGGCTCTTCCTGGCCGGTCAGCCCCGCTCATAGGGCGAGCGGACCGGGAAGTACGCCGTCAGGAACGCGCGGATGGCCAGCGCCATCTCCTCCTCGGACAGCTCGCTGTCGGGGGACTCGCCGATGCAGAAGGCCGTCTTGTTGCGGCCTTGGAGCAGCTGGCCGAGCCGCGCGTGGTCGGCGCGGCTGCCGATGTCCACGAAGTCGTAGGAGATGCCCGCAGGCACCGCGCGGCCGGTGAGGTACGCGTAGTGGTGGTGCAGCGACGACACCAGGGCGAGGTCGCCCTGGGAGCGGAAGCGGCTGCGCGCGGTCGCCCCGAGCTCCTCGGGGAACCGCTCGGTGAGTTCCGCCAGGACGCTGCGGTGCAGGGCGTAGGGCGCGTGGAAGAAGCTGTGCGTCGTCGTCCTGCCGAACTCCCGCCGCAGCAGCTCCCGGTTGTTCTTCGCGGCCGCCAGATAGCCCTCGTCGTCCGGGGAGACGGGCAGCGCGGGCACGGACGCCGACGACCAGAAGAAGCGGGCGGTCCCGGAGCTGAGGAAGAACGTCTCCGGGGTCGTGGGGCGGCCCAGGAACATGTCGTCGTTCAGATAGAGGAAGTGCTCCGACAGGCCCTCGATGCGGTGCAGCTGGCTCTCGATGGAGTGCGAGTTGAAGGTGGGGAGCGCGGCGTCCGGGTCGGCGAAGAGGTCCTGGTGGTCGACCACCGTGATCCCCGGGTGGTCCTCGTTCAGCCAGGACGGCCGCTGGCCCGCCGTGACGAGGTAGACGTGCCGGATCCAGGGCGCGTACATCGCCAGGGAGCGCAGCGAGTAGCGCAGTTCGTCGCGGTTGCGGAAGCGGACGGCGCCGTGGTCCGGCGACGATCCGTCGTCGGGGCCGCCGAGCGCCGCCGCGCGGCGGGCGCGCCACTCGGGGTCGGAGTCGTCGACCCAGGTGTAGACCGCGTCGACGGGGAAGTCCACGTCACCGATGAGCACCTGGGAGAAGACGTCGAGCGTGGGGTAGGTGCGGTCGGCGACCCTGAGCGTGGCGGTGGGCGTCAGGGAGGGCAGCTCGGACCCGGCCAGCGTGGTGCCGAAGGGGGCGCGCCGGAACTCGCCGTCCTCCTTGCGCGGCCAGAACGCCACCGTGCAGGCCTGCTGGACGCCGTGCCGCAGGGAGAGCGTCGTCGTGGTCACCGGCTTGAAGAGCTTGATGCCCGCGACCTCTCCGATGCCGTCGAGCCGCTCGGCGAGCACGACTCCGGGGGCCGCGTCCCGGGGGCGGATCAGCTCGGCGTAGACGGGCTGGCCGTGCAGGGACTCCGAGAGCGCCTTGAGCGCCCCGTCGCGTTCGTCGTCGGCCACGGCGAGCATGTGCGTGGTGCCGGACGTGCGGACCAGGACGTAGGGGATGTCCTCCGACTCCAGGGCAGTGGCCGCGATCTCCAGGTTCCAGTCGGTCATGTCGGGCGCGAGGACGTCGTCCCGGCGCTCGGCGAGCCGGCCCACCGAGCGGATGAGCAGCCCGCTGGTGTCGGCGGCGGCGATCTCGTCCTCGCGGGCCCGCTCTTCGGTGGAGGGCGCGGCGTCCAGGGTGTACGGCGTGGTCGGGCGGAAACCGCTGCCGCCGGAGGCGACGCCGAGCGCCACCCGGTCCGCGCGGTCGTCCAGGCGCTCGGGGGCCTCGCGCCGCGCCACGAGCCGGGAGTACAACTCCTGCCAGCGGGCCGTGACGTCGGCGGAGGAGAAGCGGGCGTAGACGCCTTCGCGCGCGGCGTGGGCGTAGCCGCGCCTGGTCTCCGGGTCGCCCATCAGCTCGCTCATGGCGGCGGCCAGTTCACGGACGTCGCCCGGCGGCACCAGCAGTCCGTCGACGCGGTGCCTGACGATCTCGGCGGGCCCGGTGAGCACGTCGTACGCGACGACCGGCACCCCCGCGGCGAGCGCTTCGAGCAGCACCAGCGGGAACGCCTCGTTGTGCCCGGCCGTCATCAGCGTGAGGCCCGCCTTGGCCCATTCGGCGGCCATGTCCTGGCAGGGGCCGAGGAGTTCGACGCGGTCCTGGAGGCCGAAGCCGTCGACCAGGCGGCGCAGGTGCTGCTCGCGGTGGCCGCCGCCGAAGATCCGCAGGGTCCAGTCCGGATAGGCGTCGGCGACCTCGGCGAAGGCCCGCACGGCGTGGTCGACGCGCTTCTCGCCGGTGAGGCGCGCGGCCATGACGATGACCTTGCTCTCGCCGTCGGCGCGGGGCCGGAAGCCGTCCGGCACGGCGTTCGGGATGACCTCCAGCTCGGGCGCGGTGGCGCCCAGGGACTCCGCGATCCAGTCACGGGTGCGTTCGGTGAGCGTGACCAGGGCGTCCAGGCGCGGCGCGTGCAGCAGCAGGGGTTCGCCGGAGGGACCGCGGCGCTGGGTGGGGCGGTGCTCCTGGTGCACGGTGACGACCCTGGCGGGCACGAGCCCGACGGCGGCGGCCATCAGGGCGGGCGTCGTGGTGACCAGGACGTCGGTGTCCAGGGTGGTCAGCGCGGCCGTCATCTCGATGTCGGAGAGGCGGTCGAAGGCGGACTCCCAGGCGGGCTTGATCAGTTCGCTGGGCAGCGAGGCCAGGGTGCGGCGCGCCGCCTCGTCCAGGCGCGAGCCGCGCACCGGGCGCTCGGGGGAGGCCGTGCGGTCGACGAGATAGCGGACGGGGAGGCTGCGGGCCTCGGGGAAGAAGGGCTCGGGGCGGGTCCGGAAGACGGAGATGACCTCGACGTCGTGCCGGTCGGCGAGGTGCTGCGCCTGGGTGTAGGTGGCCAGCTCGGTGCCGCCCATCTCGTCGCCCCAGCCGAGCAGGTACGTGATCTTCATGAGGTCTCCTTCGAGATGTCCCAGCACGTCAGGGCGAAGCCGCCGGCCTTGGTGAAGTGGGCGTGGGCGCGCACGAGCGCGCCGCCCGGCAGGGCGAAGACGCGGAAGGGTGTCGGGCAGGCCGCCGCCGGATCGCGTACGTCGGAGAGCCAGCGCCCCAGGGGGAGCGGTGCCGAGCCGCCGGGGGCGTCCGCCTCCACGTGGAAGTCCCACACCCACTGCCCGGGGCTCGCCCCGGCCATCTCGCCGATGGGCAGCCGGAAGCTGAACTCGGCGCCCTCCCACACCGCCCCGACGGGCACGGTCACCCCGTCCCGCCGCCGCACGGCCTGCGCCCGCCAGCGCCGCGACGCGCCCGCCCTGACGAGCCGGCCGTGCACGACGATGCCGTCACCGCCGGGCTCGAACCGCACCAGCTCGGCACGGGGTCCGGTCCGGGTCACCTGGAGCACGGCGCGCCCGCTGCGGCACCGGACCACCCGGATGAGCGTGCCGGTCCGCGGGTCGGGGGCATGCAGCACGGTCGGCGTGGGCGGCAGTTCGGCGTCCCCGTCGATGCCCAGGCCGCGCCGCCGGACCCGCCCGCGGCCGTCGGCGGTGACGACCGTGAGCCGCCAGACGCCCTCGGCGAGACCCCGCAGGGTGGCGGTCCCGGCGAGCAGCAGGCCGCCGTGGGCGTGTCGTTCGGGCCGGAGCGGGACGCGGACCCTGCGGTGGCCGCGCGAGACGACCAGCTGGGCGCCCTCGGTCCGCTCGTCGGGGAGGGCGGCGACGGCGACGTTGAGCGTCCTGCTGTCCCGGATCGACAGGTGCACGGGTGCCAGGAGGCTGTGCGCACCGCCGCCGGTCCGGCCCGCCGCGGCGCGTTCCGCGCGGAAGCGGGTGGTCCGTGCGGTGGCGACGAGCCGCCGTACCGCGGGCGGCGGGGCCGGGGTCATGGCGTGAACCCAATGTGGTGCATTGGACCACTTTGACCGCACTCGGCCCCGGCGGAGGGTGTGGCCGCGTGCGGGTCACTCGCCTGGCGGATGTGCGGTGACTTGAGGTGATTTGTGTAAGTTATTCCCTTAATGATCAGTCCCCTCGCGCAGTTCCAGCGCCGCACGGAACCCTCCGCACCACCGGCCGAAGCCCCCGCTCCGGTCCGCGGGCCTGCCGCCGCCGCCCTCCGCCGCTGGGCCGACCCGGCGGCCGTGGCCGTCACGACCCTCCTCGTCGCCTGGCGTGCGAGCGCCCTCGGCCAGTGGATCGTCGACGACGCGGCCATCACCTTCGCCTACGCCCGCAGCATCGACGAGGGCCTCGGCCCCGTGCAGCAGCCGGGCGCGGGCCCCGTCGAGGGCTACTCCAACCCGGCCTGGCTCGCCCTGCTCCTCGTCGGCCGCAGGCTCGGCCTGTTCGACCACGGCGCGCTGCTCGGCGTCAGCGACCTGGTGCTCTACCCCAAGGCCCTCGCGCTGCTCTGCACGGCGGGTGTCCTCGCCTGCGTGGCCGCGGCGGCACGGGCGGTCCTGCCGGGCCGGGCCTGGGCCGTGACCCTGCTGACCGGCGCCGTCCTCGCCGCCAACCTGTCGTACGTGGCATGGTCCTTCTCGGGCCTGGAGAACCCGCTGTACGCGCTGACCGCCGCCGCGACCGGCGCGCTGCTGGTACGGGCAGCCGTGCGCGGCACCCTGCTGCGGCCCGCCGTCGCCGCGGGCGCGGGCGCCCTCGCGCTGCTCGCCGCGCTGACCCGCCCGGACGGCGCGGTGCTCGCCGCGGCCTATCCGCTGGCCGCCCTGCTGTTCCTGCGCCGGGCCGCCCTGGCGCGGACCGCGCGTGCGGTGGCGCTGAGCTGCGGCACGTTCGCGCTGCCGTACGCGGCGTTCCTGCTGTGGCGGCACGCGGTCTTCGGCCGCTGGGTCCCCAACACGGCGGTGGCCAAGGCGCAGAAGCCCCCGCGGCTCGGCCAACTGGCCTCCGCCGGTGAGCTGCTCACGTACGGCGGCTGGGCCCTCGCCCTGACCGGCGCCGCCTGCGCCGGTCTCGCGCTCGCCCGCCCCGGACCGGCCCGCAGGGCCCTGGCCGCGCTGCTCGTCCCGCTGGCCCTGACCCTCCTCGCGTACGGCGTGCTCGGCCGTGACTGGATGGCGCTGTACCGTTTCGCCACCCCGGTGTGGGTCCTCGCCGCCACGGCCCTCGCCCTCGCCGTCGTCACCGTCTGGGGCACCGAACGCCCGCGCGCGCGGGTCCTGTTGGGCTGCGTGCTCGCGGGCGCCCTGCTCCTGTCGGTCACCGGCCAGGCAGCGCGGGACCGCGGGTTCTTCCGGCGCCCGACGCTGTCCATGTGCTTCGTGGCCGAGCGCTACGGCCACACCTTCAACGCGTACGCCGGTTATCTCGGTCTGCGCGACGCCACCGTCGCCCTGCCCGACCTCGGCGGCACCCTGCTGACCTCAAGGCTGCGCGTCGTCGACCTCGCGGGCCTGACCGACCGCCGGGTGGCCGACGCCTACGCGGCCGGGGACACGGCCGCCCTGCGCGCCTACGTCCTGGACGACGTGCGCCCCGAGTTGCTCCACGTCCACGCGGCCTGGACCGGCCGCACGGGCCTGACCGCGCCCCGCCTCGCCGCCGCTGGCTACGTCCCGCTGCACCCCGAGGGCGACGGCGGCGACTACGTCCGGGCGGACGCGGTCCGCGATCCCGCCCGGATCGCCGCGCTGCGCGAGCGCGTGGGTCCCACCCTGGACGCCATGACCGCCGAGATGCGCCCGGCGGGCTGCGGTCCCGCCCTGCGCCCGGGAGAAGGAGCCTTCGCATGACGACCGCTCTGCCCAGGCAGGCCCGGCCCCTTCCCGGACCGGACGCCGCCGCCGCCCCCGTCTCCCGGGTCGACTCGCTCACCGGGATGCGCTTCCTCGCCGCCTTCGCGGTGTTCGTGCACCACTTCACCGGGGTCAGCGACCACGGCGGCGTCGCCCACGCCCCGCTGCTCTTCCCCTACTCGATCATCGGCGCGACCGGCGTCGACTTCTTCTTCGTGCTCTCCGGTTTCCTGCTCACCTGGGGACACCGCCCCGGCACCCGCGCCCGCCTCTTCTACTGGCGCCGGTTCGGCCGCATCTGGCCCGCCCACCTGGTCGCGACCATCCCCTGCATCTGGGTGTTCTACCTCTGGGGCGGGGTGCCGACGGACGCCGTCAGCTTCGTCGCCTCGCTGTTCCTGGTGCAGACGTGGTTCCCCGGGGTCACCCCGATGTTCCCCGGCAACGGCGTCGCCTGGACCCTCAGCGTCGAGGTCTTCTTCTACCTCCTGTTCCCGTACGCCGTCCGGGGCGCCCTGCGGATGCGCGCCCGCACCCTGGTCGCGCTCTCCGTCGGCGGCCTCGTGGCGATGTGGGCGCTCAACTGGTGGACCGCCACCCACCTTTCCCCCTTCGCCAGCGAGTGGGTCATGCGCCACCCGCTGACCCGGCTGCCGGAGTTCGGCGTCGGCATGGCCTGCGCCCTGGCCCTGCGCCGCGGGCACCGGCTCCGCCTCGACCCGCCGGTGCTGTTCGCCTGCTTCGTCGGGTACGTCGTCATCCACAGCAACCGCCTGACCCTGTTCGGGCCGTACGCGGCCGGCCAGCTCACCTGGGCCCTCAGGTCCGTCGCGGCCCTCTTCGCCGTCCTCTTCATCGCGGCCTACGTCCAGCGCGAGCTCGCCGGACACCGCGGCTGGGTCTGCTCGCGCCCGATGGTGCTGCTCGGGCTCTGGTCGTACGCCTTCTATCTGCTGCACCAGACCCTCAACCGGCTGATCATCGACACCTGGGGCCGCCCGCACCCCTCCGACTACGCGGTGTTCACGCTCCTGGGCGTGGCGGTCGTGGTGACCGCGGCCTCCTGGGCGCTGTTCACGTTCGTCGAGGAACCGGCGCGCAAGTGGTGCGCCCGCCGCACTCCGCACGGATGGCGGGGCACGGACGCGGCGAGGAAGACGCCTTGATGGCGCGGCTCTTCCTGCCGATACACCTCGAACGCGATTGACCCGCAGAAGATCCCTTTGGAGGAGAACGTGCACCAGTCCGCGTATGAACAGATGGAACTGTGTGTGGAGCAGTACATGCCCCGTGGCGGGCGCCACCGGGTCGTCGACCTCGGGGCCCGGGTCTCCGACGGGCAGACCCGCACCCACAAGGCCCTGCTCGAAGGGCGGGACACGGAGTACGTGGGCGTCGACGTCCTCGACGGCCGCAACGTCGACGCGGTGATGACCAAGCCGTACCGCATCCCCGTGAAGTCCCGCAGCGCCGACTTCGTCATCTCCGGGCAGGCCTTCGAGCACATCCCCTTCTTCTGGGCGACGATGCTGGACATCGCGCGCGTCCTGAAGCCGGGAGGCACCGCCTTCGTGACGGCCCCCTCGCGCGGTCACGTGCACGACGCGCAGGACTGCTGGCGCTACTACCCCGACGGGTTCCGCGCCCTGGCCGCGTACACCCGGCTCGAACTGCGCGAGGCCTACACGGACTTCCCGCCCATGAAGGGCATCCGCCACGCCTACGGGAGCATCGACGCCAAGCACGCCTACTGGGGTGACTCCGTCGGCGTGTTCCGGCGGCCCGCGAACTACCCGGGCCTGACGATGGCCTTCGTGCGCGGCACGACCAACTGGTGGGCGAACAGGATCGGCGGGGTCGACGGTGTCCCGCTGCCGAAGCCCGTCGAGGGGCGCGCCGACTGCGGCCGGCCGAAGGTGGTGGCACCACGCGAGACCGACGATCAGTCCGTTTCGGCCGCAAGTGACATCAGATGAAACTAAGTTGACGAAATGTGGCATCTCGGCGGCGTTTGCGCGTACTGTCCGCTCCCATGGCATGGCGACGCGCTGTGAATGGCGCACTGAAGCAACTGACCGGATACCAGCTGACGCGCAAGCCCCTGCCGGCCCAGCGCGTGGCGGCGGCCCCCGCGCCGAAGCCCGCACCCGCACCCGCCCCCGCACCGAAGCCGAAGCCCAAGGCCAAGACCCTGAGCCTGCCCGCCGACTACGACGACGAGGCGAAGGAGATCATCCGGGCGGTGAAGCCGTTCACGATGACCTCCCCCGAACGGCTGAACGCCTTCATCCTGGCGACCCGGCACGTCGTCCGGCACGGCATCCCGGGCGACATCGTCGAGTGCGGGGTGTGGCGCGGCGGTTCGATGCAGGCCTGCGCCAAGGCCCTGCTCGCCGCCGGTGACACCGAGCGCGACCTGTACCTCTTCGACACGTACGAGGGCATGACCCCGCCCACCGAGGAGGACCTGCGTCTCGACGGCAAGTCCGCCGAGGAACTGCTCAAGGTGCAGGGCAAGGACCGCCCGATCTGGGCGGTCGCCTCCCTCGACGACGTCAAGGCGGGCTTCGAGAAGGTGCCCTACCCCAAGGAGCGCGTGCACTACGTCCGGGGCAAGGTCGAGGACACCGTCCCCCGGCAGGCGCCCGAGCAGATCTCCGTCCTGCGCCTCGACACCGACTGGTACGCCTCGACCAAGCACGAACTGGAGCACCTGTACGGGCGCCTGGTCAGCGGCGGCGTCCTGCTCATCGACGACTACGGCTACTGGCAGGGGTCCCGGCAGGCCGTCGACGAGTTCATGGACAAGACCGGCGAGCGGCTGCTGCTCCTGCGCATGGACGAGGGCCGTATCGCGGTGAAGCCCTGACCGGCGCACGCACCTGACGGGGCCCGGTGCCCGGCGGCCGACAGCCGCCGGGTTCCGGGCTCGTCGGCGTGATCACCCGAATGGCTCTGGGCGGGTGACCCGGACGGGCGGTCGTTGTTAACCGGGTGGCCCCCAGCAGGACGCGCAGCCGTGCCCGTCAGTTCTCCGGAAGGAATGTGCGCAGCGCATGACACCCCGACTCGCCATCGTCGTACCCATCTACAACGTCGAGGAGTTCCTCGGTCCTTGCCTCAGCTCACTGGCCGAGCAGACCATGCCGGACCTCGAAGTCGTCATGGTCAACGACGGCTCCACCGACGGGAGCCCGCGCATCGCGCGCGAGTTCGCCGCGGGGGACGCCAGATTCCGGCTGGTCGAGCAGGAGAACGCGGGGCTCGGGGCGGCCCGGAACGCGGGGGCGCGTGAGGCGCGGGGCACCTGTCTGGCGTTCGTGGACAGCGACGACGTGGTGCCGAAGGACGCGTACGAGCGGATGCTGGCGGCCCTGGATGCCTCCGGCTCCGACTTCGTCACCGGCAACGTCCACCGGCTGCGGGCGGGCGGCAGGAGCGAGCAGTCGCCGATGTTCCGCAAGGCGATGGAGTCGGACCGCGCCGGCACGCACGTCACCCGCGACTGGGACCTGCTCGCCGACCGCATCACCTGCAACAAGGTCTTCCGCAGGGACTTCTGGGACCGGCACGCGTTCGCCTTCCCGGAGGGCGTCCTGTTCGAGGACATCTCCGTCACCATCCCCGCCCACTTCCTGGCCACGGCCGTCGACGTCCTGAAGGAACCCACCTACCTCTGGCGGGACCGGGACGGCTCCATCAGCAAGCGCCGGGCCAACCCCCGGGCCATCCGCGACCGCACCGCCGCCGTCCTCGCGGCCGGCGGTTTCCTGGCGGCGCAGGCCGCCGGGACGGCGGGCACGCCGCAGGCCGACGTCTACGCCGACGCCAAGCGGCGCTACGACACGTCGGTGCTCGCCGGGGACCTGTGGATGTTCATGGAGGCCCTCCCGCAGGGCGACGCCGCCTATCACGACGCCTTCATGGAGCAGGCCAACGCCTTCCTCGCCACCGTCGACCCCGCGGTCGTCGCCGCGCTGCCGCTCGCCCTGCGCGTGCGCTGGCAGCTCATCCGCCAGCGCCGCGTCACCGACCTGCTGGCCTTCATGACGTACGAGAAGTCCCACCCCGAGGCCTTCCGGGTCCGCGGGCTGCGCCGCCGCCGGGCCGACTTCCCCGGGATCGGCGAACTGCCGCGCGAGACGGTCGCCCTGAAACGTTCCGACCTGCCGCTCACCGCGCAGCTCACGCACATCGCCTGGGACGAGCGGGGCAGGCTCCGGCTCAAGGGCTACGCCTACATCCCGAACCTGCCCGCCGGGCGGCTCGGGGCGCGCGCCAGGGTCGCCTGGCTGCGGGCCGGACGGCGGCGCGTGCTGCCGCTGAAGCTGCGCACCGTCCGCGCGCGCGAGGCGACCTACCGCTCCAAGCAGGGCCTGCACAGCTACGACCGGTCGGGCTTCGAGACGGTCATCGACCCCCGCAGGACCGTCACCAAGGCCCGGAGCACCACCTGGAAGGTCGAGATGGGCGCGGTCAGCGGACTCCTGCCGCGCACCGGGCCGGTCAGGACGGGCAGCGCCCCGCGGCTTCCCGTGCGGTACCTGGAGGAGTTCCTGCGGGCGGCCGTCACCGTCAGCAAGGGGCGGCTGAGGGTGCGCACGGAGCGGGTCGCGGCGCGGCTCGTCACGCACGAGGGGTGCGGCGGGGTCATCCGGCTGCACGGCCGCGTCGCGCCGGGGGAGTCGCAGGCCGTCGACGCCGTACGGGTGGAGAACTGGCACACCAAGGAGGCGCACCTCTTCCCGGCCCTGGTCAACGGCCGCGACTTCAGCGCGGACGTACCTCTCGGCCTCTTCCACGCCGGTGAGAACGCACGCACCGGGGCGCCGCACAAGGCCGACCCCTGGGGCGTCTCGCTGGTCCGCGACGGCGGTACCCGCACCCCGCTCGCCGTCTGCCCCGACGTGGCTCCGGGACGGTACGCGCTGCTGCCCGGACGCGAACTCCTCGTCCTCGCCAACGCGTCGGGGAACCTGGAGCTGCGCGACCAGACCGTGCGCCCGCTCGCCGACGGCGTGACCTGGGACGACGAACTGCGCATCGAGGGCAGCCACCCCGACGCCGCGGCCCGCTCCGGGGAACTGGTCCTCGTGCACGGCGGCCACGGCGAGGAGATCACGGCCCCGGTGCGGATCGGGGGCGGCCGGTTCGCCGCGACCCTGCGCCCCGAAGCCCTGCCGGGCCCCGGCGGCACCCTGCCGCTCTCCGAAGGCCGCTGGAACCTCTTCCTGCGCGCGCCCGGCGAGAGCGACCCCGAGCGGTACACCCCCGTGTGCGTGGCCCCCGGCAAAGCCCGTGACCTGCCACTGCTGCGCACCCGGGCGGGCCGCGAGCTCAGCCTGAAGCGCCACGCCCACGACGGCCTGCACCTGCGCTCCGGCTCCGCGCTGCCCCTGTCCGACCGGGGCGGCCCACGCCAGCGCCGGCTGCGCGAGGTGTACGCGGCCCGGCGCGGGGAGCCGCTGCGGGACGCCGTGCTGTACTCCAGCTTCGACGGACGCCAGTACTCGGACTCGCCGCGCGCCGTGCACGAGGAACTGGTCCGCGCGGGCGCCGACGTGGAACACCTGTGGGTGGTGCGCGACCAGCAGGTGAGCCTGCCCGAGAGCGCCGCGCCGATCGCCCTGTGGAGCGCCGAGTGGTACGAGGCGCTCGCCCGCTGCCGCTACGTCGTCACCAACACCCAGCTGCCCGCCTGGTTCGAGCGCGCCGAAGGCCAGTACGTCGTACAGACCTGGCACGGCACCCCGCTCAAGCGCATCGGACGCGACCTCGCGGGCCACGCCTCGGGAGACCGCGCCTACATGGCGACACTGCCCGGCCGCGCCGACCAGTGGAGCCTGCTGGTCTCCCCGAACCGCTTCTCCACACCCGTCCTGCGCGGAGCCTTCGGCTACACCGGCGAGGTCCTGGAGCGCGGCTACCCGCGCAACGACCTGCTGCACGCCCCTGACCGCGCCAAGGTCGCCGCCTCCGTGCGCGAACGGCTCGGCATCCCCGAGGACAAGCGCGTCGTCCTGTACGCCCCCACCTGGCGCGAGAACCAGCCCAAGCAGTCCGGGCGCTACGCCCTCGACCTCCCGCTGGACCTCGCGGCCGCCGAACGTGCCGTCGGCGCCGACACGGTGCTCCTGGTCCGCAGGCACTACCTCGTCGGCGGCAGCGTCCCCGGCTCCGACTTCGTGCGCGACGTCACGCGCCACCCCGACGTCAGCGAACTGCTCCTGATCAGCGACGTCCTGGTGACGGACTACTCGTCCCTGATGTTCGACTTCGCGCAGACCGGGCGCCCGATGCTCTTCCACACCCACGACCTCGACCACTACCGCGACACCCTGCGGGGCTTCTACTTCGACTTCGAGGCCAAGGCGCCGGGCCCGCTGCTCGCCACCGGCGACGAGGTCATCGCCGCGCTGCGCGACCCCCGGGCGGCCACCGCACCGTACGCCGACGCCTACGACCGATTCCGCGAGGCCTTCTGCGATCTGGACGACGGCCGCGCGGCCGCCGGAGTCGTGGACGCCATGCTCGAAGGAGGCCGTGCGTGAGCATGCCGGAACTGCACGACGTCAGCTGTGTCGTGGTCGCCCGCTCGGACGCCGAGGCGCTCCAAGAGTCGGTGCGGTCCGTGCTCGGCCAGACGATGGGCAACGTCGAGGCGGTCCTCGTCGACCCCGGGACGGACGGCCCCGTCCGCGACGCGGCGCGGGCGCTCGCCGCCGACCAGCCGCACCGGGTGCGCCTGGTCCGCGCGCAGAGCCCGCCGTCCGTGGCGGCCGCGCGGAACCTCGGTCTCGACGCGGCACGCGGGCGGTACGTCCTCGTGCTCGACGAGGGTGAACTCCTGGAGCGGCACGCCTGCCGGAACCTCTTCGAGGCGGCGCGCTCCTCCGGGGCCGACCTGGTGGCGGGCCGCTGGACACGGCTCACCGGCAACGGCAAGAAGGAGCGCGGCCCCGCCTGGCAGGCCTCCCTGCACGCCAGGACCCGGGGGGTGGACAACGTCGCCGACGCCCCCGAACTCGTCACCCGGGACTCCCTGACCGCGGGCTTCTGCGTCCGCCGGGAGTTCATCGACGCCGCGCGCCTGCGGTACGCGCAGGACCTCGACCACAGTGAGGTCCTCTTCGGCGTCGAAGCCGCCCTCGCGGCCCGCGGCATCACCCTCGTGCCGAACCTGATCACCACCCGCCGCGCGGCGCCCGACCCCGCCCGGCAGGCCTCCGCGCTCGCCGTCGCCCACGACCGCGTCGCCGGCCTCCTCGTCGGCCTGGGCCGCCTCGACCTGGGCGACCGGCGCGAGCGCGCCTTCCTCACCGACCACGTCCTGCCCTGCGCCCGTACGTTCCCGCAGCTCACCGCCGAGGAGCGGCGCCGGGCCACGGCCGGACTCGCCCCGCACCTCGAAGGCCGCGCCGACGCGCGCGCCCTGGACGCGCTCACCCCCGTGGAGCGGGTGTGCGTGCGCCTGCTCGCGGAGGGCGACGCGGACGGCGTGCTCGGCGCCGCGTACGCCCTCGCCCGGCCGGGGACGGTCGTCTCGGAGCTGACGGAGCGCGACGGCACGGTCCACTGGCGCGCGGACGGACTCGACGACCCGCGCGTACGGGACCTGCTCGACGTCACCGAACTCGGCCACCAGTACCAGCGGCCGGGCGAGCTGCGCCTGCTGAACCGCCTCACCGCGTGCGTGGTCGACGGCGGCAAGGCCGTCCTCGAAGGGCGCCTCGTGCTGCCCGGCGCCCTGCTCCCCGACCGGCCGCCGCTCACCGCCCTGCTCGACGTACGGGCCCGGAACGCGCGGCGGCGCGGCTTCCGCGTCCCCGTGGAGGAGGTGCACTACGACGGGAACGCGGTCGTGTGGCGGGCCACCGTCGGCCTCACCGCCGGGCTGCGGGACCTCGGCGTCCGCGACCGCTCCTGGGAGCCGCGGCTGCACCTGCGCGCGGGCGACCAGGACCTGCACGGCGAACTCGTCGCCGAACCGGAGACCGTCAAGGCGGCCCCGGGCGTCGACGTCACCGCGGCGAACAAGCTGACGCTGCGGTTGACCCCCCGCGGCCGCGCCGCGGGCACCCTGCGGGCGGCCCTGCACTACGTCACCCACTTCCGCCCAGCCCGCAAGCTGCGGCTGAGGCTGCGCGCCCTGCGCAAGAGGTGGGACCGGCTCGGCGGCAAGGTGGCCAAGCAGCGCGTCTACCGGCGGGCGCTGATCCGGCTGCCCGTCCGCAAGGGCTCGGTGGTCTTCGAGAGCCACATGGGCCGGTGCTACGGCGACAGCCCGCGCGCCATCCACCAGGAGATCCTCGACCGCGGGCTGCGCCTCGACTGCACCTGGGCGTACGCCGACACCACCGACGGGTTCCCCGCCACGGCCGCCCTGGTGCGCCGCTGGTCCTGGCGCTATCTGTGGGCCCTTGCCCGCGCCGAGTATTGGATCGACAACCAGGGCTTCCCGCACGGGCTGACCAAGCCGCGCCACACCACGTACCTCCAGACCTGGCACGGATCCGCCTACAAGCGCATGGGCTTCGACGAGGCGCGCGTCAAGACGCAGAACGCCCCGCAGCGCGAGTGGCTCCGGCGGGCCGTCGACCGCTTCGACCACTTCCTGGTCCGCTCCGAGCACGACGTGGACACCCTGGCCCGCGCCTACGGCATCCCCGACGAGCGGCTGCTGCGCTGCGGCTACCCCCGCAACGACCGCCTGGTCGCCGCCCGCGCGGCCGACGAGGCATCGGGCCGCTTCCCGCGCCCCGCGGCGGCCGCCGCCCTCGGCATCCCCGACCACAAGACGGTGGTGCTCTACGCGCCGACGTTCCGCGGTCTGCCCAAGAACAAGGCGGTACGGCTGCCCCTGGACGTCCGCGCGTTCGCGGACCGCTTCGGGGACACCCACGTCCTGCTGGTGCGCGCCCACTACATGGAGTCGGCGAGCCTCCCGGTGTGCCCGCCCGGGACGGTCGTCGACGTCTCGGCCCACCACGACGTGAGCGAGCTGCTCTGCCTCGCCGACGTCCTGGTCACCGACTACTCGTCGATCATGTTCGACTTCGCGCTCCTCGACCGGCCGCTGGTGCACTTCGCCCCCGACCTCGACGCCTACCTCGCCGAGCGGGGCAGCTATTTCGACCTGCGGAAGGACGCGGGCGGGCCCGTCGTGCAGACGGAGGAGGAGCTGCTGCGCGTGCTCGGCTCGCTGAAGCAGACCGACGGCGCCTGGGCCGAGGCCCGGCGGGCGTTCGCCGACCGGTTCGGCGCGTACGACCGGGGGCGGGCCGCGGCCGAGGCGGTGGACGCGCTCTTCGGGGAGCGGTCCGGGAACACGGAGAAGAGGACCGGCGCATGACCACGGCTACCAGGGCGATGGCCACGACCACCACCAAGAGCCGCGACATCTTCCTCGTCGCGAACACCGTCGACGAACTCGGCGGCGTCACCGCCTGGACCCACCAGATGGCCCGGCTCTTCCGGGCCAGCGGCCACCGGGTGCACGTCATCGGCGTCCACGAGGCCGAGCTGAAACTGGGGCTTCCCGACGACGTCGGCTACCCCGTGACCAGCCTCTACCGCGAGCATCCGCGGACCCCGCGCCCGGCGCGGGGCCTCGGCCGCCTCAACGTGGCGGCGCGGTACCGCGAGTCGGCGCGGATCGCCGCCAAACGGCGTGCCGTGGACCGGCTCTCGCAGATCTTCCGCGCCGCACGGCCCGGCGCCGTCGCCATCGTCACGCAGGTCTGGTCGATGGAGTGGATCAGGGAGGCGGACACCGCGGGCCTGCGCATCATCGGCATGAGCCACGAGTCGTACGCCTACACCCGCGCCTGTCACCGCTACCGCGCGGTCAAGCGCAGTTACCCTGCCGTGGACCGCTGGCTGGCGCTCACGCAGGAGGACGCCGACGACTGGATCGCCGACGGCATGCACAACGTCGGCGCGATGCCCAACGCCCTGGCCCACCTCCCCGATGTGCCCTCGCCGCGCCGGGAGAAGGTGGTGTGCAGCATCGGCAGGCTCGCCGACCAGAAGGGCGTCGACATGCTCGTCGACACCTGGGCGCTCGTGGCCCCGCAGCGCCCCGACTGGACCCTGCGGATCTACGGCGCCGGAGCGGACGAGGCCGACCTCAAGCGGCAGTGCACGCGCCTGGGCCTCGACGGTTCGGTGCAGTGGCGTGGCCGCACCGGCGACGTGCCCGGAGTGCTCGCCGAGAGCTCCCTGTTCGTGCAGTCCTCGCGCGGCGAGGGCTTCCCGCTGGCCCTGATGGAGGCCATGGCCAGCGCGGTGCCGTGCGCGGCCTTCGACTGCGCGCCGGGCGTGCGGGAACTGGTGCGCCACGGCGAGGACGGGCTGCTCGCCCCCGCCGGTGACATCGAGGCGCTGGCCGACCGGCTCCTGCGCCTGACCGGCAACCCGCGGCTGCGGGACGCCATGGGGGAGCGGGCGCGCAGGAACGTGCAGCGGTTCTCCGAGGAGCGGGTCCTGGCCCGCTGGGAAGAGCTGTTCGAGCTGCTGGAGCGCTAGCGCGGCTCCCCGCGCCCCGCCCGGGGCGCGGGGAGGCGTACGGGGCGGGCCGCCGTCAGGACCGGCCCGAGCGCGCGAGCAGCGACGACAGCAGACCCCTGGCCCGGCTTCCGGCTCCGGCTCCGGCTCCGGCTCCGGCGCCTGCTCCGGGAGCCGGGGCCGCCTCGTCCCGCCGGTCGAGGGCGGGCCCGTCCGCGTGCCGCGAGACCGGCTGCTCCGGCGACTTCGCCTTCTTCCCGCTGATGCGGATCATCGGGTGGCCCGCGACCTCCTCGGCGCCGTGCCACATGTCGTCGCGCCCCTTCAGGAACGCGGCGAGGTCGGCGTGGACCGCGTCGTAACGCCCCCACGTCCCGTAGAACTTGGTGGCCGTGATGCACAGCGGTTTGAGCCCCGTGCTCGCCACCGCGCCCCAGGTCGCGGCGGCCACGCCCGGACAGTGCTCGGCCCGGAAGTCGTCGAGCACGACGATCCCGTCCGGCCCCAGGACCTGCCGGGCGGCGGCGATGTCCGCGTGGACGTGCTCGTACAGATGCGAGGCGTCGATGTGCACGAAGCGGCAGCTGTCCGCCGTCACGTGGGAGGTGATCCCGGAGGACGGCTCCTGGACGATCTGCGGCAGACCGTCGTGGAACGAGCCGTAGTTGGCCTCGAAGGCGCGGCGCGTCAGCGTGGCGTACGAGCGGCCCATCTCGGCGGAGTTCGCCGCGTCGGGGGCGGGCGAGTCGAAGAGGTCGCAGACCGTGAAGGTCTCGTCCGCCCGCAGGTAGGCGCCCATGAAGATGGTGCTCTTGCCCAGATACGCGCCGAGTTCCAGCAGGTCGCCCCGCTGCTCCCGCTCGCGCTGGCGGCTCAGGATCCAGTCGAAGAGCACCTGGTCGACGGGGTGGAACCAGCCCTTCACGTCGGCGAGCCCGCGCGGCCTGGGGAGCGTTCCGCCGTCGTGGCCCGCCTCCTGTCCGGTGGCGTTCGAGGGTGTGCTGGGGGAAGCGTTCTGCATGTCTGATCCCGGGGATGGGGGGAGGCGGGCAGGTCGGGCGGCGCGCCCGACGCGCGGTGCCGACAGGGCACGTGCGCGGCTAGAGGCGCGGTGAGGGCCGGAAGACGTCGGCCCGCGGCAGCGGCTCGTCGGCCACCCCCGCGGCCGGCGCCGGGTGCCGGTCCGCCAGTGGCGCCACAGACGGTAGACCCCCGGTCTCGCCGAGCACCACATGCCTCACAACCCGTTCAGCGGCCCGCCCGTCGTCGTACACGCAGAAGCGGTCTCGGAAGGCGGCGCGCAGCTGCGCCGAGCGCGAGCCGCGCCAGTGGCCGGTGACGAAGATGTCGGTGAGCTCGTCCTCGCTGCGGGCGACGGCGCCCGGCGGGAACTCGCGCACGTCGAAGTAGGTGCCGCGAGCCGCCTCGTACGCCTCCCAGTCGGTGGCGTGCAGGACGACGGGGCGGTCGAGGTTGGCGTAGTCGAACATCAGCGACGAGTAGTCCGTGACCAGCGCGTCGGAGGCCAGGCACAGGGACTCGACGCTGGGGTGGTCGGACACGTCGATCAGCCGCTCCGAGGAGGCGGCGAGGGGCTGCCCGTACGAGTGGTGGGCGCGGGTCAGGACGACGAAGCGCGGGCCCAGGTTGTGCAGCATCCGCCGCAGGTCGAGGGAGCGCAGCTGCGTGTGGCGGTAGTCGCGGTGGGTGGGCGCGTAGAGGATCGCGACGGCGCCCCGGGGGATGCCGAGGGACTCGCGCAGCCGGGCCACGTCGGCGGAGCTCGCCCGCTGGTAGACGTCGTTGCGCGGATAGCCGTACTCGAGGGTGGTGAAGGAGGCGGGGAAGACGCGCTCCCAGACCAGCGTGGAGTGCCGGTTCGCCGACAGGACGTAGTCCCACTTGTCGGCGTTGCGCAGGAGGGCGGCGAAGTCCATGCCCCGCGCGGCGGCCGGCCGGTCCTGGAGGTCGAGGCCCATCAGCTTCAGGGGGGTGCCGTGCTGGGTCTGGATCATGACCTGGCCGCGGCGCTTGACGAGCCTGCGGTCGAAGTTGACGTTGTTCACGAGGTACTTGGAGCGCGCGAGGGCGCTCCAGTACGCGGCCGTGCCGGGGCGCAGCCTGCGGGTCGCCGTCGGCAGGGTGTGGTGGTGGACCGGGTCGGCGATCCACGCGGTGCGCACGTGCGGGGCGTGCTCGCGCATCGCGGCCTCCAGGGCGCCGGGGTTGCAGCCGTAGCCGCGTCCCCAGTACGAGGAGAAGACCGCCCGGTCGGCGCGCAGCGGCAGGCGCAACTGGACGCGGTAGTGCAGTTGCAGCGCGGCCCCCTTGGTGCGGCGCTGCACGGTCGCCGCGTACCGCGCGGCCCGCGATCTGACCCGCAGCGCCGTCCACAGGGTCCGGTAGGTGCGGTGGGTGCCCAGGCGCACCAGACCGTGCCGCACCCGGGTGCGGGCGCGGGGGCGGGCGCCGGGGACGCGGTAGCGGCGGTAGTGGGAGCGGGCCTTGCGCAGGAACGCGGCGCGGCTGCCGCGCGGGAGGCGGTCGCGCTTGGTGAAGACCGTCGAGAGGTGGTCGACCATCCGCCGGAAGAGGATGGGCCGCCAGGCGGCCGAGAGGTCCGGGTGCCGGTCGAGGAAGGCGAAGACCCGCTCGTACTGGTCGAAGATCTCGAAGTGCCTGCGGGTCGTGGTGCGCAGGATGCTGCCCCGGCGGCGCTGGAGGTAGTGCACGCAGACCCGGTCGAGGGTGGCGATCGCCTCGGCCCTCATCAGGACCGGATAGGTCCAGGGCGTGTCCTCGTAGAGGCCCGGCGGGAAGGTGAAGGCCTCGCGCTCGATGAAGTCGCGGCGGTAGGCCTTGTTCCAGGCGACCATCAGGAGGCGCAGCAGGCCGGGCCGCTCGCTCAGCCGGAAGGGCACGTCGCCGTCTTCCCTCAGGAGCCCCGAGAACTGGTTGCGCACGGCCTCGCCCGACCAGAACACGCGCGCGTAGTCGTAGATCAGGACGTCCGGCTCGTCCGTCTCCTTGAGGCGGTCGGAGATCGCGTGCAGGGAGTCCGGGGTGAGGGTGTCGTCGCTGTCCAGGAAGATCAGGTAGTCGCCCCGCGCGTGCTCCATGCCCGCGTTGCGGGCTCGGCCGAGGCCCACGTTCTCCTTGAGGTGGACGGCCCGCACGCGGGTGTCACGGGCCGCGCACTCGTCGATCAGGGCGCCGCACGCGTCGGGGGAGGCATCGTCGACCACGATCAGCTCAAGATCCGTGAACGACTGTTCGAGGACGGATGCGAGGCATGCGTGCAGATAGGCCTGCACCTTGTACACGGGCACGATGACACTGAACCGGGGCAAGGCACATCCATGGGTCGGCGGGGGCATACTGCCCGCAAACGCCCGGCCCTCCGGTCGGGTTACGCCGTATGCGGCATACGGGGGATGGACGCGAAGGGGGGCGGGAGTACGGCGGCCCGGCACCCGGACCACCACGCTCCCGCCCCTGCTCCCGCGCCCGCCTCGAACGCGTGAGCCCGTGCTGTTCGTGCTGTTCGTGCTGTTCGTGCTCGCCTACTTCACCGCGCCCGCCATCACGCCGGACACGAACTGCCGCTGGAACGCGAAGAACACCGCGAGCGGGATCACCATCGAGATGAACGCGCCCGGCGCCAGGATCTGCACGTTGTCGCCGAACGACCGCACCTGCTGCTGGAGCGCGACCGTGATCGGCGGGCTCTCGGAGTCCGCGAAGATCAGCGCGATCAGCATGTCGTTCCAGACCCAGAGGAACTGGAAGATGCCGAGCGAGGCGATCGCGGGCGCGCCGAGCGGCATCACCACCCGGAAGAAGAGACGCAGTTCACCGGCTCCGTCCAGGCGTGCCGCCTCCAGGAGTTCGCGGGGGATCTCCGCGAAGAAGTTCCGCAGCAGGAAGATCGCGAACGGCAGCCCGAAGGCCACGTGGAAGACGACCACGCCCACCGTCGTCTCGAAGATGCCGATCGCGCCGAAGATCTCCGAGACCGGGAGCAGCGCCACCTGCACCGGCACGACGAGCAGCCCGACGACCCCGAGGAACCACCAGTCGCGGCCCGGGAACTCCATCCACGCGAAGGCGTACCCGGCGAGGGAACCGATGATCACGACGAGCAGCGTCGCGGGCACGGTGATCATGATGCTGGACAGGATCGAGTCGGTGATCGTCTTGTCCTTGAGGAGCTCGGTGTAGTTGTCCAGCGTCATCTGCGACGGCGTGGAGAAGACCTTCCACCAGCCGCTCTCCGCCATGTCGGCCGGAGTGCGCAGCGAACCGAGCAGCAGCCCGAGCGTGGGCACCAGCCAGAACAGCGCCACGATCACGAGGAAGACCCGTACGGCGCTGCCGCTCAGGACGGCGGCGATCCGGCTGCCGAGGGACTGCTTAGCCTTCACCACTTCGACCTGGGCGGTCATCGCCGGGCCTCCCGCCGCAGTCGCCGGATGTTGAAGAGCATCACCGGGATCACGAGGAGGAAGAGCAGCACGGCGATCGCGCTCGCCACGCCCGAATCCTCGTCGAGAAACGCGGAGTTGTAGAGCTGGAGCGCCAGGACGTTCGCGTCGTCCTTCGAGGAGTTCGGCGCGATGATGAAGATCAGGTCGAAGATCTTCAGTACGTTGATCATGAGCGTGACCGCCACCACCGCGAGGACCGGCGCCAGGATCGGCACCGTGACCCTGCGGAACACCTGCCACTCGTTGGCGCCGTCCACCCGGGCGGCCTCCAGGAGTTCACGCGGCACGCTGGCCAGCCCCGCCGCGATCAGGACCATCGCGAAGCCCACCCAGATCCACAGGTACGAGCCGATCACCGCGGGCGTGATGAGGGAGGGGCCCAGCCAGTCCACGCCGTTGTACGGCTCGCGGAAGTTGGACGCCGGGAAGCGCAGCTGCGCCCCGTCCGCCTCCTTGGGGAGCGCGAAGGTGCCGTCGTCCGCGGCCTCGGTCGAGGCCACCACCTTGCCGTCCTTGACGGCCTCGATCTTGATCCCGGGATAGCCGAACTCGGCCTTGTCCGGGGCGTTGACCTCACCCCTGCCCTTGCCGCGCGTGAAGTCCTGCCAGGCCGTGCCGGTGACCTGGTCCGGGTCGGGCTTCGCGGCCGCCGCCGACGCGGCGCCGTCCGGCATGGCGTCCGGCGCGACACCCGTCAGCGGCAGGACCACCGGAGTGCCCGCCCTGACCGGCTCGCGGGTGATGAACGCGCCCCCGGAGGCCGACTTCAGGGGCGACCGCGTACTGGGATGCGCCTGCGGGAAGGCGGACGACTCGGCGAACGTGTCGTGCACCCCCACCATGACCGCGTTGGCCACGCCCCGGTCGGGGTCCGACTCGTACACGAGCCGGAAGATGATGCCGGCCGCGAGCATCGAGATCGCCATCGGCATGAAGATGACCAGCTTGAACGCCGTGCCCCAGCGGATCCGCTCGGTGAGCACGGCGAAGATCAGGCCGAGACCGGTCGCGACCGTCGGGGCGACCACCACCCAGATCGCGTTGTTCTTGATCGCGGTCAGGATGGTGTCGTCCGTGAAGAGCGTCTTGTAGTTGCCGAACGCCGTGAAGTCGCCCGACTTGTCGAAGAAGCTGCGGAAGAGCGAGTACCCGATGGGGTACAGGACGAGCGCGCCGAGCAGCACCAGAGCGGGGGCCAGGAACAGCACCGCCACGCCCTTGCGCGTACCCGTCACGCTCTTGCGCGGTCGGGGGGCCGGGGGCAGCGCCGCCTTCGGCGTGCCCCCGGCGTTCTCGGACGCCACCGGGTCAGTCCTTGTAGGCCGCGGCGGCAGACGTCTCCAGCGTCTTCTGCGTGCCCGCGACGTCCTTCGGGTTCTTCAGGAAGTCCTGGAGCGCCTTCCACTCGCCCTTGCCGGGCGTGCCGCCGAAGGCCTGCGGGGCCTGGTCGGACATGTCGTAGCGGATGTCGTCGCCCGCCGCGATGAGCGCCTTGGCGATGCCGCGCTGCACGTCGTTCGGGTACGCCGCCAGGTCGAGGCCCTTGTTCGGCGAGATGAAACCGCCCGCCTCCGCCCAGATCTTCGCCGAGTCCGGCGACGCGAGGAAGGTCAGCAGCGCCTGGGCGCCCTTGGTGTCCTTCAACGCCACGGCCGCGTCACCGCCGACCACCGCCGGGGACTCGTCCCCGACCGCCGGGAACGGGAACACCTTGGCGTCCGTGCCGATCTCGGCCTTCGTCTCCGAGATGGGCAGCGACACCATGTCGCCCTCGAAGACCATGCCTGCCTTCGGCTGGTCGCCGCCGGTGAAGGTCTGCTTCACGGAGGCGGGGAACTCGGTCTGGAGCGCGCGGTTCGCGCCGCCCGCGACGAAGCCCTTCTTGCCGAAGACCTCACCGAGGGTGGTGAGCGCCTCCTTCACGGACGGGTCCGTCCACTTGATCTCGTGCTTGGCCAGCTGGTCGTACTTCTCGGGCCCGGCCTGCGAGAGGTAGATGTTCTCGAACCAGTCCGTGAGGGTCCAGCCGTCGGCGCCCGCCACCGATATCGGCGGCACCCCGGAGTCGTACACCGTCTGGGCCGTCTTCATGAAGTCGTCCCAGGTCTTGGCCTCCTTGGCGCCCGCGTTGTCGAAGACCTGGGCGTTGTACCAGACCAGCGACTTGTTGGCGGCCTTGAAGTACACGCCGTACTGCTTGTCGTCGACGGCCCCGAGGTCCCGCCAGCCCTGCGCGTAGTTCTTGTCGAGCTGCTTCTGCGCCTCGGGCCCGACCGGCTTGGCCCACTTGTTGTCCACGGCCTGCTCGATCGCGCCGACCTGCGGGAGCATCGCGACGTCCGGCGGCTGGCCGCCCGCGACCTTCGACTCCAGGAAGCTGATGATGGGGTCCTGGGCCGGCACGAAGGTGACCTTGGCCCCGGTCCGCTTCTCGAACTCGTCGAGAACCTTCAGGAAGACCTTCCGCTCGGAGCCGCCCCAGACGGCGGCCACGGAGACGGTCTGCCCGTCCAGCTTGGGCAGTTGGACCGCGGCGGCGCTCTCCTTGCCGCCGCCCTTGTCGCCGCCGTCCTTGTCGTCGCCGTCGTCCCCGCCGCATGCGGTGACGGTGAGGACGAGCGTGCCCGCGACGACCGCCGCTGCGATCTTGGCTGTGGTACGCCGGTGTTGCGGTGCCCTGCGTGCTCGAAGACTGCTGCGCATCACTGCCCCGTTTCTCTGCCCCGGTGAGTGCCGTGCGGTCTGTCTACGCCCGGGCGGGGAGGGGCGGCAAGAGCGCAAACAGTGTCAACCAGGTGATCGTGATGGCGTTGTGACGTGCCGTCACGAGGCATCGGGCGCGGCGTGACGCACAGGTGGCGCCGTGGGTGGAGAGGCGGCGGTGGACTACAGGAGGGACGGCACCTGGTCCGCCGCGACGGAGCGGGCGGCTCGCTCCAGCGCGCTGGCGAGCAGCGCCAGGTCCGTTGGTCCGTTGCCCAGTTCGCGCACCGGCCTGCGGGACGGCGGGTCGCCCATCCGCTCCCACTCCAGCGGGACGACGGTGGGCCGCACCGTGGACGTCCGGGGGATCCGCCCCGTGACCCGGCCCGCCTGGAAGGGGCTCACGCGCCCCTCGGCCGTACGCAACTCGCCCCGCCCGGGGGCGGGTTCCTCCGGGCCGGGGGTGACGGCGTCCAGGACGATCCGCAGCGCCGCTCGGCGGCCGAGCTCCGTCTCCGGGGTGCGCTCGCTGCGTGCCGTCGTGGCGACCAGGTGCACGCCGAGCCGCTCGCCGTCCCGGGCCACCGCTTCGAGCGCCCGCACGACGGACCCCGCGGCCGGCCGGCCGGGCGAACCGAGGGCGGGCGAGAGCAGCGCGTCGAAGTCGTCTACGAGGACGACGAGGCGGGGGAGCGGAGGCCCCGGCTCGGCGGCCTTGCGGGCGGCGACGGGCCGCAGCCGCATCGTGGAACTGGGCGCCGGGTCGAGATCCCCCGCGCCGGCCCCGGGGTTCCCGGAATTCCCGGCGCTGCCTGCGCTTCCTGCGCTTCCGGAGTGGCTGGAGTGCCCGGAGTGGCCGGAGATTCCGGCGCTCGTCGCGCCTCCCGAGGCCGCCATGCTCGCCGCGTTACCCGTATGTCCTCCGGCGCTCCCCGTGCTCCCTGCGCTCCCCGCTTTCCCGACGCGCACGCCGTTCGACGACGCCTGCGCGTGCCACTCGGCGAATCCGAGGCGCCCCAGCAGCTCGGCCCGCCGCTTCAGCTCGGCGGTCAGCGACTGGGCGAACTCCCGCATGCGGACCGGGTCGTTGGCCGCGAGGTGCGTCGTGACGTGCGGCAGGTCCGTACAGACCGCGAGGCCTTCGACCAGGCGGACGTTGCCTCCGTTCGTCCCGCTGCCTCCGCTGCCCGTGCTGTCCCGGCCGTCGATCAGGACCATGCCGAGGCGGTCCGGGCGCTCCGCCGCGGCCAGCGAGGCGGCGATGGAGCGCAGCAGCTCCGTGCGCCCGCTGCCCGACGGGCCTTCGGCCAGGACGTGCGGGCCCTCGGCGGCGAGGTCCATGACGACGGGTCCGCGCGGACCGGCTCCGAGGACCGTCCAGGCCCGGCCGCCCAGTGCGTCGGCGTCGTCGGCGGCCGCCGCCCAGCGCGCCATCAGGGAGGCGGGGGTGGCCCGGGCGAGCCCCAGCTCGTCCAGGAGCCGGGCCATCTGGGGCAGCGGAGCGGACACGCGCGCGTGTCCGTCGCCGGGCGCCCCGTCCGTACGGAAAGGCGCCAGCGCGCGGGCGAACCGCTCGGCCCAGGCCTGCGACACCGCGTCCACCGCGGCGACCGTGCCGTGCCCCGCGGGCCGGCCGTCCACCGTCCGCAGCAGCCGCAGCGCGGTGGCCACGTCACCGCTGAGCAGCGCAACGGCACCGCAGGCGCGGAAGGCGGGGGAGACGGCGCAAGCCGCTTCGTACGTCGCCGACACCGGGGAGGCGGGCGACGCGGCGGGGGTCTCCGCGAGGCAGACGACGTGGATCCCGGCGCCGGCCCCTTCGCGCGCCAGCCGCACCACGGCCTCGCGCAGCCCGGCGGACCCGGGGTCGCCGTCCACCACGACGACGGTGCGCGGCCCGGCGTCCGCGGACGCTCCGGCCTCGGTGGTCTCACTGGACCCAGTGGCCTCAGCGGTGACAGTGGCGGACGCCTTGTCCGCCGCGTGGTCCTCCAGGCGCCGCAGCAGCTCGCCCGTGCGCGCGGCCGCCTGCTCGCGGTCGTACGCCAGGAGGAGGCGGCAGTCCTGGCCGTGCGTGGGGCGCAGGTGCGGGAGCCAGCCGAGCCAGGACCACTCGGCGGTGCGCTCCGGCGCGGGCCGCCCGCGGTCCGTGCTGACCAGCACGATCTCCAGGGCGTCGGGGGAGTGCAGCGCCGCGAGCTGGGCGACCACGGCGCGGGCGAGCCCCGTGAGCCGCTCGCGCGGTCCCGCGAGGCCGAGCGCGCCCGCCTCCCGCAGGCTGACCGTCACCGGGACGGCGGGCAGCAGGCCCCGCTCGTCCGGGGCCGTGCGGTCCACCGTGCCGAGCCGGACCGCGAGGGCCTCGGGGTGGCCGGGGCCGCGCTCCCAGAGGCGGGGGCCGGGGCCCAGCGCCGTGAGGAGCAGGGCCGCGGGGTCGGGCCAGGACTCCGGGGTCCGCGAGGCGGCGGCCACCGCGAGGTCCTCATGGGTGGGGGCCGCCGGCTGCGGGGCGGGGGCGCTCCCGGTGCCGTACGCATCGTCCTCGTGGTCCGCGGGGCCGTACGCGTCGTCGCGGGCGCCCGTCAGCCGCCGGGCCCAGGCCGAGAGGCCGCCCCGCTTGCGCAGGGAGCGCGGCACGGTCGTCCCGCGCGCGGGCGTGCCGAGCCGGGTGCTCTCGGCGTCCGGGGCGCCGCCCTGCTGCGGCACGAGCGGCGCGTCGGAGTGCGTGCCCTGGCCGAACGCGCCGTGCGCCCCGCCCTGACCGTCCTCGCCGGCCGCGCCCCAGCCCGCGGAGCCGTACGCGTGATGGGTGCCGTCCGAGGGGGCGTGGCCCGCGCCGCGGGGGGCGCTCCGGTGGCCGTCGGCGCTCGCGGCGACCCGCACGCGCACGTGTCCTTCGCCGTCCGGGGCCGTCGGCAGCGCGCCGCCCGTCCCGTCCCCCGCGGTGAACCGCAGCGCGGACTCGCCGAGGCGCAGCAGCGAGCCGGGGGTCAGGCGCACCGGGCGGTCGGTGATCTCGCGGCCGTCCACCGTCGTGCCGTTCGTGGAGCCCAGGTCCGTGACGGTGACCTGGCCGTCCGGGGTGAGCGTCACCGCGCAGTGCAGGCGCGACACGTCCGGGTCGTCGAGGGGGACGTCCGCGTCCGCCGAGCGGCCGATCTTGATCTGGCCGCCGTGCAGGAGGTGCACGCCGCCCGCGTCGGGGCCCGCGACCACGTGCAACTGGGCGGCGGCTCCGGCGATCTCGGGCCCCGGCTCGGCGGGGGAGCCGAGCGAGAGCACCGCTCCGTCTATCAGCGGGGGCTCTCCGAGGGTGCAGCGCTGGGCGTCGAGGCGCTCCGACTCGGCGTACAGGACGAGGGGGCCTTCGGTGCCCGCGACGGCGGCGGCGAGACCGGAGGCGACGGTGGCCAGAGCGGTGCCCGCGGGGGCGGTGACCAGCACGTCACAGGCGCCGCGCGGCACGACGGGGCGGCCATGGGGCTCGGCGGTCTGGCCGCTGCGCGGCCCGAGGACGGTCAGCCGGATCTGCATCGCCGTCAGCGGTCCCTTCTGCCCTTGCCGCCGGGCACGGGGACTCGCGCTGTGATTCCCCCACCGCACACGGCCACGTCGGCCAGTAACAAGAAGGCATCCTCGCACCTGCCACTGACAACACGCCCGGCGCCTACCCGTAAGTGATCTTGATTGGTCGGCTCTGCTCGGAAAAGTGCCTGCTTGGACCGTTGCGATCACCGGCGGCCCTCGCGTGACGAAGGTCAATTCGACGCCATCCGGCAACCAACGGCTCCCATGGGGCGTCTTTCCACCGAACAGCTATCCGGTCACCCGGTGGCCGGCATCCGAAGTGACCGGCCGGTGCCCCGTTCGGCGGCACTACAGTGGGTCGGAACACCTTCCGGCGGGCAGCCGGGTCCGGACAGACCAGCCAGATCAGCAGGGAGCGCATGACGTGCGGCCGGTAGGCAGCAAGTACCTGCTCGAGGAGCCGCTCGGGCGCGGCGCCACGGGCACCGTCTGGCGAGCCCGCCAGCGCGAGACCGCGGGGGCCGAGGCGGCCGTTCCCGGTCAGCCCGGCGAGACCGTCGCGATCAAGGTCCTCAAGGAAGAGCTCGCGAACGACGCGGACATCGTCATGCGGTTCCTCCGCGAGCGGTCCGTCCTGCTCAGGCTCACGCACCCGAACATCGTGCGGACCCGTGACCTGGTCGTCGAGGGCGAGCTCCTGGCCCTCGTCATGGACCTGGTGGAGGGCCCCGACCTGCACCGCTACCTCCGCGAGAACGGCCCCTTCACACCGGTCGGCGCGGCCCTGATGACCGCCCAGATCGCCGACGCGCTCGCCGCGAGCCACGCGGACGGCGTCGTGCACCGGGACCTGAAGCCGGCGAACGTCCTGCTCAAGCAGGACGCCGACGGCTCGATGCACCCGATGCTCACCGACTTCGGCATCGCGCGCCTCGCCGACTCCCCGGGACTGACCCGCACCCACGAATTCGTCGGCACGCCCGCGTACGTGGCACCCGAGTCCGCCGAGGGCCGCCCGCAGACCAGCGCGGTCGACATCTACGGCGCGGGCATCCTCCTGTACGAGCTCGTCACCGGCAGCCCGCCCTTCGGCGGCGGCTCCGCCCTCGAGGTCCTGCACCAGCACCTGAGCGCCGAACCGCGCCGCCCCTCCACGGTCCCGGACCCGCTGTGGACGGTCATCGAGCGCTGCCTCAGCAAGAACCCCGACCACCGCCCCAGCGCCGAGAACCTCGCGCGCGGCCTGCGGGCCGTCGCGGAAGGCGTGGGCGTGCACGCGTCCAGCGCGCAGATCGCCGCCGCGGAGGGCGTGGGCGCCCTCCTGATGCCCGACCCGGACCCCGCCATGGTCCCCGGGACGGCCGGCGCGGCCGACCCCACCCAGGTGCTCCCGAGCAACGCCGGGTCGTACGACCCGAACGCCGCCACCAGCGTCATGCCGAACACCGGCCCCGGCGACGCCGACCCGACCTCGGTGCTGCCGAGCGGCAGCCGCGGCGCGGCCGACCCGACGGCCGTCATGCCGCCGGTGCCGCCGAACCAGCCCGGCCTGGACCCGAACGACCCGCACCCCTGGCAGAACCAGATGCGGGCGGCCCGCGACCGCAACGAACAGACGCAGGTCCAGTCGTACCTCGACCCGAACGAGGACCCGCTGCGCCGCCGCCGTCCGCAGCGCCAGGTCCAGCAGCCGCAGCCGCAGCAGCGCCCCCAGCCGTACGCGCAGCAGCAGCAGCGCCAGCCCCAGCGCCAGCAGTACGCCCCGCAGCCCCAGCAGCGCCAGCAGTACGCGCCTCCGCAGCAGCCGCCGCCCCAGCAGCCGCCCGCGGGACGGCCGCCGCGGGAGCCCAGGCAGCCCCGGCAGCGCAGCGCGAACCCCATGAAGATCCCGGGCCTCGGCTGCCTCAAGGGATGCCTCTTCACGATCATCATCCTGTTCGTGGCGAGCTGGCTCGTCTGGGAGCTGAGCCCGCTCCAGGAGTGGATCGGCACCACGAAGGGCTACTGGGAGCAGCTGACGGACTGGTACGACACGGTCTCCGGCTGGGTGGGCAAGATCGGCGGAAACTAGCCGCCCGGTGGCCGGTGACGGCCGGATCCCCGCCTTGCTCTGGGGATTTGTCGACACCTGCGGGGTGATTTCTGCTCCTGGAGTGAAGGTTGGCGTCGAGGCCGCGTAGTTTTGTCGCCAACACGCATCCGTAGGAGCAGTCTTGGCACGCAAGATCGGCAGCCGGTACACCGCCCACCAGATCCTTGGTCGGGGCAGCGCCGGCACGGTGTGGCTCGGCGAGGGACCCGAGGGTCCCGTCGCCATCAAGCTGCTGCGCGAGGACCTGGCGTCCGACCAGGAGCTGGTCGGCCGCTTCGTCCAGGAGCGCACCGCCCTGCTCAGCCTCGACCACCCGCGCGTGGTGGGCGTCCACGACCTGGTGGTCGACGGGAACGACCTGGCCCTGGTCATGGACCTCGTCCGCGGCACGGACCTGCGCACCCGCCTGGACCGGGAGCGCCGCCTCGCCCCGGAGGCCGCGGTGGCGATCGTGGCCGACGTGGCGGACGGCCTCGCGGCGGCGCACGCGGCGGGCATCGTGCACCGCGACGTGAAGCCGGAGAACGTCCTCCTGGACATGCAGGGACCGCTGGGCCCCGGCGGCTCGCACCCCGCCCTGCTCACGGACTTCGGCGTCGCCAAACTGATCGACTCCCCGCGCAGGACCCGCGCGACGAAGATCATCGGTACGCCGGACTACCTCGCCCCGGAGATCATCGAGGGCCTGCCCCCGCGCGCGGCCGTCGACATCTACGCCCTCGCGACCGTCCTGTACGAGCTCCTGGCCGGCTTCACCCCGTTCGGCGGCGGCCACCCCGGAGCGGTCCTGCGCCGCCACGTCACGGAAACGGTCGTGCCGCTCCCCGGCATCCCGGACGAGCTCTGGCAGCTGATGGTCCAGTGCCTGGCCAAGGCCCCCGCCTCCCGGCTGCGCGCCTCGGAGCTCGCGGCGCGGCTGCGGGAGCTCCAGTCCCTGGTGGCGGGGATGCCGCCCCTGGACGTGGACGAGCCGGACACGGAACCGCTGCCGGAAGAGGCCGAGGAGGAGCCGGCGCCGGAGCAGCCGGCCGCGGGCGCCCCCCGCCGGGGAGCGGTACCGCTCGTGCCCGGTGCGAAGCCCGACTCGAACCGCGACACCCACACCTCCATGCGCGTCCCGGGGCCCGACGAGCTCGCCGGGGGCGCCCGCGGCACCGCCCGCGCCCCCCGCGCCTCCGGTGCGGCCCGCCCCGGCTCGGCCCGGCACCGCGCGTCGGCCCGCCGCCGCAGGATCACGCTGGGCGTGGCGGGAGCGGTCCTGGTGGCCGCGGCGGGCATCGGCACCTGGGCGGCCACCAATGGCGACGACGCCGACGCGACGCCCCAGGACACGAAAAACTCGGCCCCTTCGGCCCCGTAGGCCGGGCGGCGGGCCCCGTTCCCGTAACCGTGCGGAAAGACCCCTTGCCCCCAGCCGTTAGGCTGGACCCGTGGCAGTCGTCGATGTATCCGAAGAGCTCAAGTCCCTCTCCTCGACCATGGAGTCGATCGAGGCCGTCCTGGACCTCGACAAGCTGAGGGCAGACATCGCCGTGCTCGAGGAGCAGGCGGCCGCGCCGTCCCTGTGGGACGACCCGGAAGCGGCACAGAAGATCACCAGCAAGCTGAGCCACCTCCAGGCGGAGGTGCGGAAGGCCGAGGCCCTGCGCGGGCGTATCGACGATCTCAGCGTGCTCTTCGAGATGGCCGAGGAGGAGGACGACCCGGACACCCGCGCCGAGGCCGAGACCGAGCTCACGGCCGTCAAGAAGGCGCTGGACGAGATGGAGGTCCGCACCCTCCTCTCCGGTGAGTACGACGCCCGTGAGGCGCTCGTCACCATCCGCGCGGAGGCCGGCGGCGTGGACGCCTCGGACTTCGCCGAGAAGCTCCAGCGCATGTACCTCCGCTGGGCCGAGCGCCACAACTACAAGACCGAGCTCTACGAGACCTCGTACGCGGAAGAGGCCGGCATCAAGTCGACCACCTTCTCCGTCCAGGTCCCGTACGCGTACGGCACGCTCTCGGTCGAGCAGGGCACGCACCGGCTCGTCCGCATCTCGCCCTTCGACAACCAGGGGCGCCGCCAGACCTCCTTCGCCGGCGTCGAGATCCTCCCGGTCGTCGAGCAGACGGACCACATCGAGATCGACGAGTCCGAGCTGCGCATCGACGTCTACCGCTCGTCGGGCCCCGGCGGCCAGGGCGTCAACACGACGGACTCCGCGGTCCGCCTGACGCACATCCCCACCGGCATCGTCGTCTCCTGCCAGAACGAGCGCTCGCAGATCCAGAACAAGGCGAGCGCGATGAACGTCCTCCAGGCCAAGCTCCTGGAGCGCCGCCGCCAGGAGGAGCAGGCGAAGATGAACGCCCTCAAGGGAGACGGCGGAAACTCCTGGGGCAACCAGATGCGTTCGTACGTCCTGCACCCTTATCAAATGGTGAAGGACTTGCGCACGGAGTTCGAAGTGGGCAACCCGGAATCCGTGTTCAACGGCGAGATCGACGGTTTCATCGAGGCCGGAATTCGCTGGCGCAAGCAGCAGGAGAAGTAAGCGCCGCTTTATCGACAAGGCAACGTGAGGCAACTGCCGCCCAAGAGGCGGCAGTTGCCTTTTACGTCACAGTCACATGTCCGTACGACGGTCAACTGCTGCTATTTCCGACATCGCTCGCGCAACGACCTTGACGTTGCTGTGGAAACTGGAAAGGCTAGCGAGCGGCATGCGTATCTCTGGGGCGCGTGTGATCTGTGGGGGCCGATCAAGCGCTCCCGACGAACGCAGTCCCGGGCGCTGCCTCACTGACGATTCAGCTACTGGGGGTAGCAGCCAGATGACCAAGAAGACGCGGATCCGCGTGGCACGTATAGCGGCCGGCGCGGTGATCGCCGCGGGTGCTTCGCTGACCGCCGCCGGTGCCGCCTCGGCCCTCGACGTCGGTGTCGACCTCGGCGGCGCGAGCGCGAGCGCCAGCGCGGACGAGAACGGCATCGGTGTCGACGTCGGCATCGGCGCCGATGAGCCCACCGACGGCCCCACCGAGCCCACGGCGATTCCGACGGAGCCCACCGAGGAGCCGACGGAGCCGACCGAGGAGCCCACGGAGCCCACGGAGGAGCCCACCGAGCCCACCGAGGAGCCCACCGAGGACCCGACCACGCCTCCCACCTCGGACCCGGGTGACCCCACCGAGGGCCCGAGCGACCCCGGTAACGGCAACGGCACCGGTGGCGGCAACGGCAACGGCAACGGCGGCAACGACAACGACCCCGACGGCGGTGCCAACCCCGTCGAGCAGGGCAAGGGCAAGGACAGCCTGACCGACACGGGCTCCGCCCCGGTCGAGCAGGGTGAGAAGGCCGACAAGGGCGAGCTCGCCGAGACCGGCGCCGCCGAGACCACGTTCCTGCTGATCGGCGCCGCGACGATGATCGCCGGCGGCATCGGCTTCCGCATGCTGCCGCGTCTCGTCGGCAACCGCGGCGCCGCCGCCTGATCCACCGGATCGATCCACTGATCCGCGCATGACATGACGGAAGGGCCCGGAGCAGCCAGCTCCGGGCCCTTCTGGTGTCCTGGTGCGCGCCGGGGGCGTACGGAAGTACGCGGTGGCGCGCTAAGCGGTCTGGTGCGCCAGCAGGGCGACCGCCGCGATCAGCACGACGAGCATCCCTATCAAGGCCGCAGGGCTGAGGCCGCCGAACGGTCCCTCCTGCTGCATGCGCGCGCGACTGGCCCGGCACACGGGGCAGCGGCCTTCGCTCACGGGCGCCGCGCAGTTCGCGCACACCAACCTGTCATAGGTCATGCGCTCCTCCTCCCGCACAGTCACAGCCTGCCCAACGCTAGGGGGAACCCAACCGTTCCCCTACCACTGTGCCAGCTTCCACGAGTTTCGGCGCGGCCCGCCCGTCCTCGCCGGTTTCCGGCTGTTACGTTCCGTGGTATATCCGCGACAATCCGCACAACTCAGGACGCTGACTGCGCTCGCACACCGGGTTCGCGTATGGTCACGCTCACCTACCCCCGGCGACCCGTGGTGCATCCGTGATCCGATTCGACAACGTCTCCAAGGCCTACCCCAAGCAGACCCGGCCCGCCCTCCGGGATGTCTCTCTGGAGATCGAGAAGGGCGAGTTCGTCTTCCTGGTGGGCTCCTCCGGCTCCGGAAAGTCCACCTTCCTGCGGCTGGTCCTCCGCGAGGAGCGCACCAGCCACGGCCAGGTGCACGTCCTGGGCAAGGACCTCGCGCGCCTCTCCAACTTCAAGGTGCCGCACATGCGGCGCCAGTTGGGCACCGTCTTCCAGGACTTCCGGCTCCTGCCGAACAAGACCGTCGGCGAGAACGTCGCCTTCGCGCAGGAAGTCATCGGCAAGTCCCGCGGCGAGATCCGCAAGTCCGTGCCCCAGGTCCTCGACCTCGTCGGTCTCGGCGGCAAGGAGGACCGGATGCCCGGCGAGCTCTCCGGTGGTGAGCAGCAGCGGGTGGCGATCGCACGCGCCTTCGTCAACCGCCCCAAGCTCCTCATCGCGGACGAGCCGACCGGCAACCTCGACCCGCAGACCTCGGTCGGCATCATGAAGCTGCTCGACCGGATCAACCGCACCGGCACGACCGTCGTCATGGCCACCCACGACCAGCAGATCGTGGACCAGATGCGCAAGCGGGTCATCGAGCTGGAGAAGGGCCGTCTCGTCCGCGACCAGTCGCGTGGCGTCTACGGCTACCAGCACTGAAGACCCGTACTGATCCACTGCACTGATCCACTGAAAGGGAGCCATGCGCGCCCAGTTCGTCCTGTCGGAGATCGGCGTCGGCCTTCGCCGTAATCTCACGATGACTTTCGCCGTCATCGTCTCCGTAGCGCTCTCGCTCGCCCTCTTCGGCGCTTCGCTCCTCATGAGCGACCAGGTGAGCACGATGAAGGGCTTCTGGTACGACAAGGTCAACGTCTCGATCTTCCTCTGCAACAAGGGGGACGCCGAGCAGGACCCCGGGTGCGCCAAGGGCGCCGTCACGAACGAGCAGAAGGAACAGATCCGCACGGATCTGAAGAAGATGCCCGTCGTCGACACGGTCCAGTACGAGACGGCCGACCAGGCGTACAAGCACTACAAGGAGCAGTTCGGCGACTCCCCGCTGTCCAGCTCCCTCACGCCGGACCAGATGCAGGAGTCGTTCCGGGTCAAGCTCAAGAACCCGGAGAAGTACCAGGTCGTCAACACCGCGTTCAGCGGGCGCCCGGGCGTGCAGAGCGTGACGGACCAGCGCAGCGTCCTGGACAACCTCTTCAACCTCCTGAACGGCATGCGGTACGCGGCGCTCGGCGTGATGGGTCTCATGCTGGTCGTCGCGCTGATGCTGATCGTCAACACGGTGCGCGTCTCGGCGTTCAGCCGCCGCCGCGAGACCGGCATCATGCGCCTGGTGGGAGCGTCGAGCTTCTACATCCAGGTGCCGTTCGTCATGGAGGCCGCCATCGCCGGTCTGATCGGCGGCGCCTTCGCCTGCGTCCTGCTGGTCGCCGGCAAGTACTTCCTGATCAACAACTGGCTCGTGGACAAGATCGACATGGTCAACTTCATCGGCTGGGACGCGGTCCTCGGCAAGTTGCCCCTGGTGCTCACGGTCAGCTTCCTCATGCCCGCGTTCGCGGGCTTCTTCGCCCTGCGCAAGTACCTGAAGGTCTGATTCCGCGGCCGTGGGCGCGTGCCGCGTGGACCGGGGCGCGTGCTCCGGGATGTGACGCATGTCAGGGGTGCCGTACGGTTCAACCGACCGTACGGCACCCCTCGTTGTCCTAGACTCACCGGCATGTCAGGCCCCGACCGGTTCTGCGACCGGCACTCCCTGCCCCGCCGTGTCCGCCGTGGGGCGACCCTGACGTTGGTGTTCGCGAGCGTGCTCGCCACCGGAGCGGCCACCGGATCCTGGAGCGAGGCCACCGGCGAAGGCCGGAAGTCGCCTGCCCCGGCCACCCGTTCCGTCGTCTCGTCCGGCGACACCGCCGACGAGGCGGCCGATGCCGCCGCCGAGGCGATGGCCGACGGCAAGTCCGGCAAGAAGGCCGCGGAGGAGGCCGTCAGCCGCAGCGGGGACCGCTGGGGGTCGGTGTACTCCTCCGGCGAGTACCAGGAGTTCGAGCAGGCCCTCGACGGCGCGTACACCGGTGTCGGCCTCTGGGCCAGGCGCACGCAGGACGGGCGCATCGAGGTCTCCCGGGTCCAGCGCGGCGGCCCCGCGGGACAGGCGGGCATCCGCGAGGGCGACCGGCTCAGCACCATCGACGGCAGGCGGGTGGCGGGCCTGCCCGTCACGGAGGTCGTGGCCCTGCTGCGCGGCGCCCGCGCGGGCACCCCGGTCGAGCTCGGCCTGGAGCGCGGCACGCGCGCGTGGCGCGAGACGCTGCACCGGGCCCGCCTCTCCACGGACTCCGTCACCGTCACCCAGCTCGCGGGCGGCGCCGTCATGATCAAGATCGAGTCCTTCACCAAGGGGACCGGCGAACGCGTGCGGTCGGCGGTGCGCGACGCCCCCAAGGGCGCCGGGATCCTGCTCGACCTGCGCGGCAACTCCGGAGGCCTGGTGTCGGAGGCGGTCACCGCGGCCTCGGGCCTGGTCGACGGCGGCCTGGTGGCGACGTACGACGTACGCGGCCGGCAGAAGGCCCTGCACGCCGAACGCGGCGGCGACACCTCCCGGCCCGTGGTCGCGCTGGTCGACGGCGGCACGATGAGCGCGGCCGAGCTGCTCACCGGCGCCCTCCAGGACCGGGGCCGCGCGGTCGTGGTGGGCTCGAAGACCTTCGGCAAGGGTTCGGTGCAGATGCCGAGCCGGCTGCCCGACGGATCGGTCGCCGAGCTGACGGTCGGGCATTACCGCACTCCTTCGGGGCAGGCGGTCGACGGCCGGGGCATCACCCCGGACCTGGAGGTCGAGGACGGCGCCGAGAGGCGGGCCGAGACAGTATTGACTGGCCTCGGACCCCCCTCGTAGTGCGAAAATGGCCTGACTATGGCGAAGGAAAAGGTAAAGCGCAAGGCCGCGAAGGCCGCCGAGAAGGCACCCGCCCGCAAGATGGTCGCGCAGAACAAGAAGGCGCGGCACGACTACCACATCATCGACACGTACGAGTGCGGCCTCGTCCTGATGGGCACCGAGGTCAAGTCGCTGCGGATGGGCAGGGCGTCCCTGGTGGACGGCTTCGTGCACATCGACAACGGCGAGGCGTGGCTGCACAACATCCACGTCCCCGAGTACGTGCAGGGGACCTGGACCAACCACTCCGCCACGCGGAAGCGCAAGCTCCTGCTGCACCGGTCCGAGATCGACAAGCTGGAGTCCAAGTCGCAGGAGACGGGTCACACGATCGTGCCCCTGGCCCTGTACTTCAAGGACAGCCGGGTCAAGGTCGAGATCGCGCTGGCCAAGGGCAAGAAGGAGTACGACAAGCGTCAGACGCTCAAGGAGAAGCAGGATCTGCGCGAGACGAACCGCGCGGTCGCCGAGGTCAAGAAGCGGCAGCGCAGCGCCTAGCGCGCGGGTTCCCGTGGGTCCTGACGGGCCGCGCGGGAATTGGCTGGCCCCGTCGGGCGTTGGTCACGTACGATGGGCACTGCCCCGCACGGCCGGGGCGCTGATTGAAAAAACAACATGGGGATGATCGGTTTCGACAGCGGATGTCGAAGCAGGGGAAGCGAGCCGAGGAAGCGACAATGATCTCGTAAACCACATGTCGCAACCAATAATCGCCAATTCCAAGAGCGATTCCCAGTCCTTCGCCCTCGCTGCTTAATTAGCAGTGAGTGAAGGGCCCTTAATGGGTGTCAGCCCGGGGGTGTTCCCGACCCGGATCCTGGCATAATCTAGGGAACTAAACCATCGAGCCCGGTCACGGGGTTCGATGGGAAATCAAACAGTGACTGGGCCCGTCGGAGACTTGTTCGCGAGATCTCCGGGGCCGAGAAAATCGTAGCGAACTGCGCTCGGAGAAGCCCTCCTTTTGCACCGTTGGACGCGGGTTCGATTCCCGCCATCTCCACAATTCCCATGTGAGGTGAAAGCCCTCTGGCCAGCGGCCAGGGGGCTTTTTCCGTGTGCGGGGCACCGAACGTCCGGGCACATCCTCTGGGCATGTGACTCGTTACTGCAACCGAGTGCAGGTTCCCAAACGGCCGGGCGGCACGGAAACCCGGCCGAGTACGCAAGGGCAGGAGGCAGTCGCTTGGATGCCACCGTCACTCTTCTCGGTTCCCTTCTGGCCAGTCTGGGCGTGCTCGGCGCGGCCGTGGCGGCCTATCTGGGCAAGCGCGGCGAGAACGCGCTCACCGGCTATTCCACTCTCACGGAACGCCTCCAGACCGAGCGTGACCGGCTGGAGCGTCAGCTCGCCGAACGCGACACGAAACTCGCCGAGTTAAATGCTCTGCACGTCCATGACCAGAGCGAGATCGCCCGGCTGCTCATCGACAATCAACGGCTCGGAGGCACTCCGTGAGTCAGCTCGAGCGTCTCCTGGCCCGCCGGTGGCGGACCGTGTTCCTCGTCTGTGTCCTGGTCGCGCTCTCCGGTGTCGCGGCGCTGCTCTGGGCCCGTATCGACGCCGGTGACCGCCGGGCCGACCGGCTCGCCGCCGAGGCGGACCGGCGCGGCGAGGCGGTGTCCACGCTGGCCCGCGACGTACGGACCCTGCGCGCGCAGGTCAGGGCGCACGGCGACACCCCGGCCGCGCCCGACCCCTCCGACGCCGTCGACGATCTTCCCTCCCGGGCGCGGGTGCCCGGTGTGCCCGGCGCCGACGGGTCCCCGGGCGAGGACGGAAAGCCGGGCGAGAAGGGGGCGCCGGGGCAGGGCGGCCGCACCGGGGACCAGGGCGCCGCGGGAGAGCCCGGCCGGCCGGGGGCCTCCGGAGCGCCGGGCCCCGCCGGGTCCGACGGCGCGGACGGGGTGAACGGCACGAACGGCGAACGCGGCCCGGAAGGCCCCGCGGGAGCGGCGGGCCCGCCCGGCGCCGACGGCGCGAACGGCTCCGACGGCGCGGGCGGCGCATCGGGTCCCGAAGGCCCGGCGGGCCCCATGGGCCCCCGCGGGGAGCGCGGCGAGCGCGGCCCCAAGGGCGACGCGGGCGAGGCAGGGCCCGCCTGCCCGAACGGCTACAGCCTCCAGCAGCCCGCCGACGACCCGGACGCCCTGGTCTGCCGCCGCGAGGGCGTGACGCCCGCGGACCCGGCCCCCGCCGTCCTGCTCCTGGCCGCGCTGCTGCCCCGCCGCCGGACGCCCGAGGCCGCCGCGGACCACTGACACCGGGCGGCGTGGCGGTCCGGCCCCCGGCGGTCCGCTCGGTCCGTGGGCCCGGGGCCGGTCGATGCGCCCGGTGCCGGACATGGCCGGTGTGGGGGCTGTCGTCCGGCGGGGGAGTCGGGGATGCTGCTGGGTCATGAGTAGACCCGTGAGACGCGTCAACGCCCGTATGCGCCACTGGATCTGGCCCGCCGTGCTCGGTGTCGCGGCGGCCACCCTCTCCGTCAGCTCGCCGGCCGGGGCGGACTCCGACCGCAGCGGCCTGCCCGAAGCCATCGACACCATCCTCGGCGACCCCCGGATGGAGGGCGGCGCGGCGAGCGTCGTCGTCGCCGACGCCGCGTCCGGCGACGTCCTCTACCAACACCTGCCCAGCGGGCGCCTGATGCCCGCGTCCAACACCAAGCTCCTGACGTCGACGGCGGCCATGGAGCGGCTCGGCCCCGACCACCGCTTCACCACCGACGTGCTCACCGACGGCAGGCAGAAGGGCCGCGTCCTTGCCGGCGACCTCTATCTGCGCGGCACCGGCGACCCGACCACCCTGGCGAAGGACTACGACGGACTCGCCGCGAAGATCGCCGATGCGGGCGTCCGGCGGGTCTCGGGGCGCCTTGTCGCGGACGACACCCGGTTCGACGACAAGCGCATCGGCGACACCTGGGCGGGCGACGACGAATTCGCGTACTACGCCGCCCAGATCTCCGCGCTGAGCGTCGCCCCGGACACCGACTACGACACCGGCACGGTCATCGTCGAGGCCGCGCCCGGCGCGCGGGCCGGGGACAAGCCGAAGGTGACGCTGACCCCCAAGACGGACTACGTGGACGTCGACATCAGCGCGAGGACCGTCCCCGCGGGCGGCGCGGACACGCTCACCGTCGAGCGGGAGCACGGCACCAACACGATCACGGTCACCGGCACCGTCCCCGTGGGCGGTTCCGCCACCAAGGAGTGGATCACCGTCTGGGAGCCGACCGGCTACGCGGCCGCGATCTTCCGGGACGCGCTGAAGGCGCACGGGGTGCGCGTCAGCGGGCCCACCAAGGCCGGGCTCGCCACCCCCGAGGGCGCACGGCGGCTCGCCTCGCACGAGTCCATGCCGCTGAGGGAGCTGATGATCCCCTTCATGAAGCTCTCCAACAACATGCACGCGGAGAACCTCACGAAGACCATGGGGTACGAGGCGACCGGGCGGCCCGGCAGCTGGCCGGACGGACTCGCCGCCGTCAGCGCCTACTTGAAGACGGCCGGCGTCGACCCCGGCAAGATCCGCCAGGTCGACGGCTCCGGGCTCTCGCGCAAGAACAACGCCCCCGCCGACCAGCTGATCAAGCTGCTGCTCTCGGCGAAGGGCGAGCCCTGGTACGCCGACTGGTACAAGTCCCTGCCGGTCGCCTGCGCCCCGGACAAGTTCGTCGGCGGTACCCTGCGCACCCGGATGTGCGGGACTCCGGCGGCACTCAACGTACGGGCGAAGACGGGGTCGTTGACCGGGGCGTCCGCTCTTTCGGGGTACGTGAAGGACGCGGACGGGCGTGAACTGGTGTTCAGCATCATCCTGAACAACTACCTGCCCTCGTCGGTGAAGGCCCTGGAGGACGCGATCGTCGTGACGCTCGCCAAGTCGACCGCGGACAAGGCCGAGCCGGTCAGGCCGCGCTCCGAGCGCCAGGCCGGGCCGAGCGGGGACCTGGAGTGCTCGTGGCGCAAGCCCGCGCGATGCTGAGCAGCAGCGCGCAGCACGCGGCGGCGAGCGGGACCGCGTAACCCCGGGCGGGGCTCAGGTGCTCCACCGCCCAGCCTCCGCTCGCGGCGCCGCAGGCGATGCCCCCGAGGAGACCGGTGACGGCGAGGGTCATGCCCTCGTTCAACCGGCCCTCGGGGGTGTGCCGCTGGACCAGGCCCATGCCGGTGACCATCGTCGGGGCCGTCGCCATGCCGGCGACGAGGAGCGCCCCGGCGAGCACCAGGAGCGAGCCGGTGAGCGTGGCGGCCAGGAGCGGCAGCGCCATCAGGGCCGCCATCGCGGTGACGCACAGGATGTGGCGCCTGGGCAGCGGGCCGCTCGGCTTGAGGGTTCCGTAGAGGAGCCCCGCCGCGCAGGAGCCCGCGGCCTGGAGCGCGAGGATCGCGCCCGCGGCGGCCTTGTGGCCCTGCGCGTCGGCGTAGGCGATCGTCACGACCTCCATCGAGCCGAAGACGGCACCGGTGGCGAGGAAGGTGACGAGCAAAGCCGGCATCCCGCGCGCGCGGAGGGGCGATTTCTCCTTGACGCCCGCGGATCCCCGGGGCGGCGGTTCCGTCTCGCGCCGGGAGGCGAAGAGCAGGACGCCGGTCAGGAGCAGCACCACCCCGATGAGGGTGCCCGCCTCCGGGAAGAGCGCCCCGCACAGGAAGGCCGCGAGGACGGGGCCGAGCATGAAGCACAGCTCGTCCGCCGCCTGCTCGAAGGAGTTGGCGGTGTGCAGGGCCCGGTCGTCGCCCTTCAGGAGGTGCGCCCAGCGGGCCCGGGACATGCCGCCGGTGTTCGGGGTGGTGGCCGTCGCGGCGTACGCGGCGAACAGGGTCCAGTCGGGCGCCCCGTAGTGCACGCAGAGCAGCAGCGCGAGCGAGCCGAGCGCGGCGACGACGGTGGCCGGGACGGCGATCCGCGCCTGGCCGTGCCGGTCGACGAGGCGTGCCGTCCAGGGCGCCACGACGGCGGTCGCGGCGAGGCCCGTCGCGGTGACGGCACCGGCGAGCGCGTACGAACCACGCGCTCCCGCGATCATGATGACGGCGCTCACGCTGAACATGCCCATGGGGAGGCGGGCGACGAGGTTGCCGACGGTGAAGGCGGTGGCGCCGGGGATGCGGAAGAGGCGGGCGTAGGGGTTGCGGGACTGTGGGTGGGGTGTGGGGGGATTGGTGGGGGGTGTGGGGTCGGCGGAACGTATGGGCTTGGTGGGTGGTGTGGGGTCGGCGGAGAGCATGAGGTCGGTGGGTCGGATGAGGCCGTCGGCGCATGAGAGGTCGGCAGGTGGCGTGAGGTCGTCGGAACGCATGGGCTCGGTGGGTGTCTTGAGGTCACTGAGTGGGGTGGGTTCGGCGGGCGGCATGGGGATCAGCTTCACCGGGGCCCTGGTGTGAGGTCCAACACCTTCTGGGGCCCGACTCACGCACCCCCGTTGTAAGTTCCCGGGGTGACGGTCGAGCCCCGCGTACCCCGTGGTCCCGGGGCGCCCCTGCCCCGCGACCTGGAGCCCCGCCTCCTGCGCGCCTTCGTGGCCGTCTTCGAGGAACGGCACTTCACACGGGCCGCCGCCCGGCTGTACGTCGCCCAGCAGGCCCTCAGCCGTGACGTGCGCCGCCTGGAGCGCGAGCTGGGCGCCGAGCTGTTCGTGCGGACGACCCGGCAGGTCACGCCGACCGCGGAGGGCGAGCGGCTGCTGTCGTACGCGCGGCGGATCCTGGAGGCGCAGGACGACCTGGCGGCGGCCTTCGCGCGCGGCACGGGAGCCGGGAGCGCGGCCCGCCCGCTGCTCGTGGACCTGAACAGCCCCGGGCTCATCAGCGGGCGCATCCTGGAGCGGGCCCGCGAACTGGCCCCGGACTGCGAGCTGATGGCCCGCTTCGAGAGCGGGCTCACCGGGGCCGCCGCCGAGATGCTGGCCGGCCGGCTCGACGTGTCCTTCGGACGCTACGCCGGGCTGGAACCCGCGCTGCGGGCGCGGCTGTCCCAGCAGCCGGTGCGCTTCGAGCCGATGGCGGTCCTGCTGCCGCTGGGCCATCCCCTGGCCGGGCTCGACGCGGTGCCGCTCGGCGCGCTGGCGGGGGAGAGCGTCTACGCCGGGGCGGGAAACCCCCGGACACTGGAGTGGACCGACCTCGCGCATCGCCTTTTCGAGGGACGCGGTGTCGAGGTCGCGGCGCCCGCGCCCCTGGCGATCGGGCCCGAGGAGTTCGGACGGATCATGGCCAAGAACCGCACCCCCGTCCTCACGGCGGTGGACTTTCCGGCCATGCCCGAATCGGTCCTGCGGCCCCTGATCGACCCCGTTCCGCTGTCGCCTGTGTCGATCGTGTGGAGAAAAGGGCTCACACATCCGGGAGTCGACGCCCTGCGCGAGGCAGCGGCCGAGCTCGCCGCCGCCGAGGGGTGGCTGCGCAGGCCCGAAGACGGCTGGGTTCCGGCCACGGATGCACTCATCATGATGAGGCTGGACTGACGGATTAGTACGACTGTCACTGCCGTGCGCTACATTCATGGTCCGGGCGCTGTGTGATAGGGGGGCGCTCGGGCCGGGTGGGGGCCCGGCCCGACGGCAAGTTGCCCGGAGTCTTGCGCGCCCGAGTCAGGTTATGTGGGGGTTGTGCGTGCGCATGGAGAATTGGCGAGAAGATGCCCTACCGGAACATACCCATGATCCGAACGAGGTCACCGTTCAGATCGACGGGGTGGGGCGACAGCTGGCGGAGCTTGCCGCCGAGCACGACCAGGACGCGCCCGACGGGCCGGTTTTCGTCGACGAGACGGGCCGCCGCGTCCGGAGGTATCGCCGGATAGGCGTACTCGTCGGCATAGCCTGCGCCGTCTACGCGATGATCATCGTGGGCACCCTGCTCTCGGGCAACTCCAGCGCGCCCTGGCTGCCGATCGACGCCAAGGACGAGAAGCCGGCCAGCAGGGTGGACTCACCCGACGGCCCGGCCGACTCCCTCGACCCCTCCGCCTCCACCGGCACGACCCCGTCGCCCGACGCCTCGGAGAGCGGCTCCACCGCTCCCGCGACCGGTGACGAGGACTCCGCCGACCCGTCCGAGCCCGACGGCGGCACGACCAAGCCGGGCAAGACGCCCGACCCCGACCCCACGGACGGCGGAAGCAAGCCCGACCCCGACCCCACCGGCGGCGGCAAGCCCGACCCGACGGACGATCCGACCAAGCCCGACCCGGACCCGGACCCGACGGACGACCCCACCACGCCTACCCCGGACCCGTCGACCGGCGACCCGGGCGGTGCGGGCGGCGGCGAGGTCCCCGTGGTGCAGCCCGCCGCCGACCCACAGTCCCCGCAGCGCGCCCAGACGGTCGGTTATTCGTCCCCGCGAGCCGCAGGCCAGCAGCCCTCGGAGGGCGCACAGCGATGAACTCCCGCACCAACAGGGGCCGGTCCGCCGGCCCCCGTAACAGTCACGCCCAGCCCCGGGGCGGCGGAGGCGGCCGGCGCCGCGCGCAGCCCGTCCGCGGCGCCAGGCGGCGCAGAATCCCCCTGCGCTATCTGCTGCCCCTGCTCCTCCTCGTCGCCCTGATGGCGATGCTCATGCTCCGCGGCTACACCCACAGCGAGATCCTCGCCGACCACCGCGTGCGCCCGCCCGCGGGCACCGGCAAGGTCCCGGAGAAGGTCCTCGAGGGCGGCCCGGTCATCGACACCCGCGGCGGCCACGAGGACACGCTGAGCGTTCCCCGGCACCGGCTCGTGCTGACCTTCGACGACGGCCCGGACCCGGAGTGGACCCCCAAGGTCCTCGACGTCCTGAAGAAGCACCACGCGCACGGCGTCTTCTTCGTCACCGGCACGATGGCCTCGCGCTACCCCGACCTCGTCGAACGCATGGTGGACGAGGGCCACGAGGTGGGCCTGCACACGTTCAACCACCCCGACCTGTCGTACCAGTCACCCGACCGCATCGACTGGGAGCTGTCGCAGAACCAGCTCGCCCTCGCGGGCGCGGCCGGCATCCGCACCTCCCTCTTCCGCCCGCCGTACTCCTCGTTCTCCGACGCCATGGACAACAAGTCCTGGCCGGTGACGAAGTACATCGGCAGCCGCGGTTACCTCACCGTCGTCAACAACACCGACAGCGAGGACTGGAAGCGCCCCGGCGTCGCCGAGATCATCCGCCGGGCCACCCCCAAGAACGGCAACGGCGCCATCGTCCTGATGCACGACTCCGGAGGCGACCGCTCGCAGACGGTGGCCGCGCTCGACACCTTCCTGCCCGGCCTCCAGGACAAGGGCTACCGCTTCACGAACCTCACCGAGGCCCTGGACGCCCCCAGCGCGCACGCGCCGGTCACGGGCCTCGACCTGTGGAAGGGCAAGGCCTGGGTCTTCCTGGTCGGTGCCTCGGAGAAGATCACCGGCGTACTCGTCGTCGCGCTCGCCATCATCGGCTCCCTGGTGATGCTCCGGTTCGGCATGATGCTGCTGCTCTCCGCGGTGCACGCGCGCAAGGTGCGCAAGCGGGGCTTCCGCTGGGGCCCCGACCTCACCGAACCGGTGTCGGTCCTCGTGCCCGCCTACAACGAGGCCAAGTGCATCGAGGCCACGGTCCGTTCCCTCATGACGAGCGACCACCCCATCGAGATCATCGTCATCGACGACGGCTCGTCGGACGGCACCGCGCTGATCGTCGAGGGCCTGCGCCTGCCGAACGTCCGGGTCGTGCGCCAGCAGAACGCGGGCAAGCCCGCGGCGCTCAACCGCGGCATAGCCAACGCGCGGTACGACCTCATCGTGATGATGGACGGCGACACGGTCTTCGAGCAGTCCACCGTGCGCGAGCTGGTGCAGCCCTTCGGCGACCCGCGCGTGGGCGCCGTCGCGGGCAACGCGAAGGTCGGCAACAGGGACTCGCTGATCGGCGCCTGGCAGCACATCGAGTACGTGATGGGCTTCAACCTCGACCGCCGGATGTACGACATGCTCGGCTGCATGCCGACCATCCCCGGCGCCGTGGGAGCCTTCCGGCGCTCGGCCCTGGAGCGGGTCGGCGGCATGAGCGACGACACGCTCGCCGAGGACACCGACATCACGATGGCGATGCACCGTGACGGCTGGCGCGTGGTGTACGCCGAGAAGGCGCGCGCCTGGACCGAGGCGCCCGAGACGGTGCAGCAGCTCTGGTCGCAGCGCTACCGCTGGTCGTACGGCACCATGCAGGCCATCTGGAAGCACCGCCGCTCGGTGATCGAGTCGGGGCCTTCGGGCCGCTTCGGCCGGGTGGGCATGCCGCTGGTGTCGCTGTTCATGGTCCTGGCGCCGCTCCTGGCCCCCCTGATCGACGTCTTCCTTCTCTACGGCCTCGTGTTCGGCCCCACGCAGAAGACGATCGTCGCGTGGCTCGGCGTGCTCGCCGTCCAGGCGGTGTGCGCGGCGTACGCCTTCCGGCTCGACCGCGAGCGCATGACCCACCTGATCTCGCTGCCTCTCCAGCAGATCCTCTACCGGCAGCTGATGTACGTCGTGCTGCTGCAGTCCTGGATCACCGCCCTGACCGGAGGCCGCCTGCGCTGGCAGAAGCTCCGGCGCACGGGAGTCCTCGGAACCCCGCCCTCGATTCCGCAGCAGCGGACGGGCAGCCCTGATCGGAGGCCGGTCGCATGACCCATCCCACGCAGCCGCTGCCGCAGGTGCCGGCGCCTTATCCGTACGGGGCTCCCGGGGAGACCTACGGGCCCGGGGCTCCGGCGGCGCCTCCGGTCGCCCCGGCGGCCCAGGCCGCGCCCAAGAAGCCGGGCCGCGACCGCTACTTCGACGTCCTGCGCTCGCTCGCCCTGGTCCGCGTCGTCATCTACCACCTGTTCGGCTGGGCCTGGCTGACGATCATCTTCCCCTCCATGGGCGTGATGTTCGCGCTCGCGGGCGCGCTGATGGCGCGCTCCCTGAAGCGCCCCGCGTGGGGCGTGATCAGGGGCCGCATACGCCGACTGCTGCCGCCCATGTGGGCGTTCAGCGCGGTGGCGCTGTTCCTCCTCTTCTACGGCGGCTGGAACGTCACCAAGGACCCGGACCACGGGGGCACCTGGGGCCTGGTCAGCATGCTCAACTACGTGTTCCCGATCGGCGCCCCGCCCTTCCCCTGGCACATCGGGGACAAGGCGGGCCTCCTGGAGGACACCTGGCCCGCCCAGGCGGCGGGCCCCCTCTGGTACATCCGCGCGTACCTGTGGTTCGTGATCGCCTCGCCGCTCCTGCTGTGGGCGTTCCGCCGGGTGCCGTGGGCCACGCTGTTCGCGCCGCTGGCCCTGACGGCGGTCCTCGCCACGGAGATCGTCAAGATCCCCGGTGAGACGGGCAACGCGGTGTCGGACTTCGCCGTGTACGGCAGCTGCTGGGTGCTGGGCTTCGCCCACCAGGAGGGGGTACTGGCCCGGGTCCCGCGGTACGTGGCGGTGTCGGTCTCGGCCCTGATCATGGCCTTCGGCCTGTGGTGGGCCTCGGGTCACCTGGGCCCGGACGGCTGGGACCTGAACGACATCCCGCTGGCCCAGGCGGCGTGGTCCTTCGGCTTCGTCGTCATCCTCTTCCAGTACTCGCCGTCGTGGCAGGAGCTGCCGGGCCGCCTGAAGCGCTGGGACAAGCTCATCACCCTCTCCAACAACCGGGCGGTGACGATCTACCTCTGGCACAACCTGCTGATCATGGCCACGGTGCCGATCATCGACATGGCGTACGACCTGCCGTTCATGGAGGACGAGCGGTGGAGCTCGGCGCTGGACTCGACGTACATGGTGTGGATGACGGTCCTGGTCTGGCCGCTGATCGGGCTGATGGTGATGGCGGTCGGCTGGATCGAGGACTTCGCGGCCAAGCGGAGCCCGAGACTGTGGCCGAACGGAGCGAGCGGGAAGAGCGGCAAGAGCGGGAAGACCCCCGGGAACGGCGGGAGGGGCGGGTCCGGCGGGGCAAGGCCCCGGCGCGCCGCCCCGCAGTCACGGGGCGGCGCGCACCGGGGCTGAGGCGCCGGTGCGTCACGGGTGCCGCGTGGCGGGCCGTCGCCGCCCCTGTCCGACCACGACACTGACCACGACGAGCACGAGCCCGCCCACCTGCCAGGGGGTGAGGGTCTGCCCCAGGACGAGCAGCCCGGCGAGGGTGGCGACGACGGGGTTGGTCAGCCCCAGGAACGAGACGGACGAGGCCGGCAGCCGCTCGATGCCGCGGAACCAGAGGGCGTACGCGATGGCGGTGCCGATGACGCCGAGGTAGGCGTACCCGACGAGGTTGGCCCCGGTGAGGTGCCCGGGCAGCCCCTCGAAGGAGAGCGCGATGGGGGCCAGGACGAGCCCGCCCGCGGTGAGTTGCCATCCGGTGAGCGCGAGCAGCGAGACGCCTTCGGGCCGGCCCCAGCGCTTGCTGAGCACGACGGCGAGGGCCATCAGCGTGGTGGCGACCAGCATGGCCGCGATGCCCGCGAGGTCGAAGGAGGCGCTGCCGCGCAGGACGAGCAGCCCGACACCGGCGACGCCGACGAGCCCGGCGAGCAACGTACGCCGCGTGGGCCGCACCTTCAGGACGCCGATCCCGAACCCGGCGACGAGCAGCGGCATGACGGCGCTGATGGTCGAGGCGACGCCGCCGGGCAGGTGGTAGGCGCCGAAGAAGAGCAGGGGGAAGAAGGCCCCGAAGTTGAGCAGCCCCAGGACTCCGGCCTTCCACCACCAGTCACCGCTGGGCAGCCGCCGGGTGAGGGCGAGCAGGATGAGCCCGGCGGGCAGCGCACGCAGGGCCGCGGCGAGCAAGGGGCGGTCGGGGGGCAGCAGTTCGGTGGTGGTGACGTAGGTGGTGCCCCAGGTGGCGGGCCCGACGGCGGCGAGCGCGGCGACACCGAGGGCGGCGGCCCGCCCGGGACGGACCGGCTGAGGCGCGGCGGACTCGGTGGCACGGCTGAGGATGCCGTTCCGGCTGCTGCGAACGGACGTGTGGCCGGCGTTCATTGCTCCCCCAAGGTTCCCAGGATTCTGCTCAACGCTGTTATTCTCAACGTTGAGGTAAATATGAACCCCGGGTCTGCGAACGTCAAGTATCTCAATGTTGAGAGATTCGATCGGGCGGGCCTGGCGAGGAGGGAAGCAAGCACATGACGGACCCCACGGCCGACACCGCCTCCACGGCCGGCGCCGCCTCCACGGCCGGCGCCGCCTCCACGGCCGGCACCGCCTCCACCGACGCGATCGACGAACTGCGGGCCCAGTGGCACCGCGAGCGCCCGGACATCGACGAGGCGAGCCTGGACGCGATGGCCTTGGTGGGCCGCATCAAGCGGGCGGATCACCTCCTGAGCAAGGGGATGAAGCCCGTCTTCGCGGAACACGGCCTGGAGTTCGCGGAGTTCGACGTGCTCGCCACCCTGCGGAGGGTGGGCGCCCCGCACGAACTGACGGCGGGCGGTCTCCTGAAGACGGCCATGGTGACCTCGGGCGCCATCACCAACCGCCTCGACAAGCTGGAACGCAAGGGCTTCATCGAACGCCACCCGGACCCGGCCGACCGCCGCGCGATCCGCGTCCGCCTGACGGAGGCGGGCCGGGACCTGGTAGACCGCGCGGTGGTGGACCACGTGGCCAACGAGGAACGCATGCTGTCCCCCCTGTCACAGGAGGACCGCAAGGCCCTGCACGGTGCTCTGCGAAGGCTGCTGGTCGCACTGGGAGACACCCACCTGGGCTGAGCCGGGGGCGCCGCGGGGGTGCTGGGGTCACGCCTCTTCGCGGAGTCAAAGAGCGAAGAGGCGTGAGACCCCTCCCTGTTGGCGAGCGCAGGGAAGCACTGAGCGATCACCGAACGCCAGGGAGCGCGGGAGAAGACCTGCTACGCCCCCCTATGCCCCGTTGGCGCCGTGTCGGCGGCTTGACGCGACTTGGCGCCGCCCCGCTCCTGATGGATAGCTTGGTTCACTCCAGAGAACCCTCGTCCCATCAGGAGCTGACCGTGAATCGCCGACCCTCCCTGCTCGCAGCGGCCGCCCTGACTGCTGCCGCGGTCCTGTCGCTCTCTGCCTGCGGAGGGGATGAGGGCGGCTCCAAGGGCAACGACAAGATCGCGGGTGCCGGGACCGGCAGCGAGAAGAGAGAGTCGCCGTCCCCGACGACACCTGACGACGGAATCAACCGCCCGAAGATCAAGCTGCCGGCTGACGTCAAGGACGTCTTTGAGGGCAGCGGGACGGGTGACGCGAAGAAGGACGCGATCCTCGCGGACAACGCGCGGCGGATCAGTTCGGTGACTGAGGCGGTCACAGTGGAGGCGAAGAGCCACCCGGCGCTGAAGTTCTATTCGTCCGGGGATGCGCTGCTGTCCGCGGCGAACCACGTTCAGGGGTTCTCCGAGAAAGGCAAGAGCTTCGTCGGCACGACGCGGTACTACGACCGGCAGGTCACGTTCCTCAAGGGCGGCGCTGCCGCGGTGACGTACTGCATGGACGCCACCAAGACGTACCCCAAGGATCGCGAGACCGGAAAGGTCGACAAGTCGATCGAGGCGTCCGACCAGGATTACTCCTTCTACAACACTCGTCTGGAGAAGAACGCGGACGGCGTCTGGCAGACGACGAGCGTGTTGACCACGACGGCGGCGAAGCGGTGCATGCCGTGATCCCTCGCGGGTTGAGCCGACGGTCCGTACCCCTTCTCGCGCTGGTCGTGGCCATGACGCCGAGCGTCGCCCATGCCGGTGGTGGCAACCAGGCGGAGGTGGGGGCGCCGCAGGCGAAGGGCGGTCGTCAGGACCAGAACCTCTCCGTCGAGACGAAGATCCAGACGGCGGTCGAGAGCAGCCCCCGGTCGGCAAGAACCGGCACCCTGACCCCCGCCGCCGGCAACTGGGATCCGCCCGCCTGCTGGTACGAGCCCGCGTACTCCCCGAAGCAGATCCAGGCCGCCGTCAAGGCGATCCGGCAGATGAAGGTCTTCGGGGTCGGTGACTTCGTGGGCGGGGCGTTCGACGCGTACTTCAAGGAAGGCCACCCCTACAAGAACTACAACCTCGGCAAGCAGGGCGAGGGACAGTTCTGGGCGGCGGCCGTCAACGAGAAGCGCAAGGACGACCCCGAGGCCAACTCCTGCGACAAGCTCCCCTTCTGGGTCCCCGAGGGCGAGACCCCCAAGGAGCCGCTGGCGGTCTCGCCCAAGATCCTCGCCGAGTACGCCTACGACGAATTGCCCGTCCCCGGCACCGAGATCGCGATGGCGCCCGAGGGGGCGACGAAGGTCAACCTCCCGACCTGGGCCTGGCTGGACAAGGCGAAGTTCAAGAAGATCTCCGTCACCGCGAGCATCCCGGGATCGGGGCTCTCCGCGACGGCCACCGCCGTACCCGCGTCCCTCTCGATCGACCCGGGCACGGCGGATGCCGAGACGTACCCCGCTTCCGGAGAGTGCCCCATCCAGCACGGCAGGATCGGCTCCCCCCGCGCCAAGGGAACCCCCGCAGACACGCCACCGCCCTGCGGCGTGCGGTATCTGCGGTCCTCCGGTGACGGTTCGTACGACCTCCGGGCGACCCTCACGTGGAACATCAGCTGGACCAGCACCAACGGCGAGGGCGGCGACCTCCCGCCCGGCGAGTTCGGCGGAAACCGCCACGTCACGGCCGAGGAAATCCAGTCCATCAACCGCTGAGGCATTTCGGGAGGAGCGCCGGTGGGCGACCTGTACATCGACGGCGAGATGCTCAATCGGGTGCGACGCAACTTGAAGAACATCGAAGATCTCCTCGGTAAGCCCATACGAGCCATGGCCGACATCGACGCCAAAGCCATGGGCACCAAAGACCTCGAGCGCCGTATGGAAGATTTCGGCGAAGAGTGGGAGTACGGCATCGGGCAGTTGCGGAAGTTCTCCAAAGGGGCGGCGAAGACCCTGGGTCACATTGAGAGGTCTTTCGAAAAACTGGACCAGGATCTGGCCGCCGCGCTCTCGAAGGCGGCGAACAAGAAATGAGCGCCCCCACGATCGATGATTTTCCCGCCTTGGAGTTCGTCCCCTGCCCCGGGCAGCACGACGCCGTGGAAAAAGTTGCCGACTCGATCAGTGAAGCGGCCAAGGCGCTGGGGGAGATCAGGAGAGTACTCCGCGGCGCCGACGGTGGGGACTGGCGCGGGAAAGCGGCCATTGGCTTCCGTGAGTTGCTGGACGACGAATTTCGCCCGAAGGTCGAGGACGCCTTTGACTCCTTCGACGGAGCGAAGGGGGTCGTCCAGGGCTGGGCCGACTACATGAAGGACAAGCAGAAGGTCGCCCGTGGTCTCGAACGCGAGGCTGCGGAGGCGAAGAGCGCCGTCGACCAGAAGAAGGCTGAGAGGGACGGCAAGAGGGAAGGCGGCCCTGACGGCGGAGCCCGTAAGTCCTCGAACGGCACGAACGCCGAGGAATCCGACCCGGTCGAAGAAGTGCGCAAGCGGGCCCGTACGCTTCATGCTGCTTATGAAGAGGAAGGCCGGAACGCCGCCAAGCGTCTGAAGAACGCCATCGACATCGCGCCCAATGAGCCAGGATTCTGGGAGAGCCTTGGCGATTTCATCGGGGACGTGCTCGACAAGGTCGGTGATGCCCTTGCCTGGGCGCACGACCAACTCATCGAGTTGCTCGGCGAGTTCGCGCCTCTGTTGGACCTCATCGGAGACATCGCCGGATTGCTCAGCGCCGTCACGGGGCTTCTGGCGCTCATCCCTGGGCTCCAGTTCATGGCCGCGGTCTCTCTTCCCCTCGCGGGCGTCGCGCTGGGGGCTCACTACCTTTCCGCGGTCGGCACGACCGGAAGTTTCGGTAGGGCGCTTCTGACCAAGGACGTCATCATGGATGCCGTGGGGTTCGGCGTCGGGAAACTGGGTGCGAAAATGGGGGACAGTGTCCTGGCCGCTGCACAACTGTCGGGCGGTCCGATGCGAACCGTCCCTCAACTCATCGGGCCGGCGCAACAACTTCCGTACGGGATATTTCAACTCGCCAAGAACGCACCCGGTGCCGGCTACGTCATGGGACAGGATGAATTCGTCTCACGCACTGCCAGCTTCGGCGTGACCTGGGCAGGTCACGCACTGACGGCAGAAGGCGGAGGTGACGGCATCGAGACGGTCGGTGAGATCTTCAAGTGGGACTTCGGTGCCTTGACGCAGAAGCCGGCGGTTTCCCATTGAGCGCCAAGAGTGACGACGGCACGGGGGTTGAGCCGGGGCAGGTGGATCTCTTCGTTCCTCCTGACTGGTTCGATCTCCTGGCCGACGGGTCCGACAGGGAAGCGACTCGGGTCCGATGTGCGGAGCTGGTCCGCCTCACCTACCCGAACACTCCGGCAGACCGCCGGGAGAAGTTCGTCGACGGCTTGATGGAGTGCCATGAGCGCTACCTCGCCGATGGTGCGCTCATGTACGGCGTGATCACGGCGCCGCTTCCCAGCAGCGGGGAGCAGGCCGTCTGGCAGGTCCAGGCGGGAGTCGTCGCTGTTCCGCCAACTCCGGCCGAGGTGGACCTCGGTGAGCTGATGTCCAGGGTGTTCGATGCGCAGTTCAAGGACAAAGTGGCGTATGTCGAACGCTTCACCACGGAGATGGGGATCGGGTTCGGGTTTCTGTCCCAGCCCTCCTTTCCCGTTCCGAGGGGCTGGGGCGAAGAGATTCCCTCCGGAGTGAGGACCGGGCTGGCGGGTGCGTTGGCGTGCCCGCCCGAAGGGGGCAAAGGCCTTCTGGTCATCGGCACCTGCCTCGATCCACATCAGGTGCGTGAGCTGGCGGCCTTGGTGGCGGCCATCGCCGGGAACTCGGTCTTCGTGCCCGGCGCATCTCCGACTTCGAGTGAGCAGTAGGACGACGGAGGAACGGATATGACGAACACAACCAGCGACAGACCTTCCTCGCGAGGTTCGTTGCTTCGCGCGGCACCGCTCCCCGACGAACCTCGGCCCGCTGACTCCTGGCCGGAGCGTGCCGCCCTCCTGCGGGCCCAGTCAGAGGCCCTCGATGGGCTGGTGCGCGAAGATCTCTCCCGCGGCCGCGCCCTCGCGTTTCTGTTGTGCTCCGGGGTGGTGACCCTCGTGGCCGTGCTGATTCCGGTCCTGGCCGCCGACTCCGTGACGAGCGAGGACGGCGATGCCACCGGCTTGGCGGCCACGGCCGTCGCATGCCTCCTTCTGGCGATCCTCGCGCTCCCTGCCCTGCTGGTCCTGCGTTCGTTGCGCGCCAGAGGGGTACGGCGAAGTCGGCTGCTGCGTCAATGGGCCGCTGTGGACCGGGGGCACGACTCCGCGTTTCCGTCGGACTACGGCTCGCAGGGTTCGCCGCACTCCCGCTTCTTCAATGCGGCGCTGATCCTGGCTCTGGCGTTCCTCTTGGTCGTCGTCGTGCTGGCCAATGCGTCTGACACGAGCAATCTGGTGATGGTGCCTGGGCTCGTGGTGGCGGCATGCTTTTCCTGGGCCACGGTGAGGAAGTACGCCTCCCGCCATGGCTGGGCCGCGCGGGAGACGGTGATCCGGGGGCGGGAGCGCAGGCGACACCGGCTCCGGGGGCAGATGTCCGGAGCGGTAGAGGTTCCGGTGCCCGGTACTCGTCCCGCGCTGCTCTACGTCGCTCTGTGTCTGCCTTTTGCCGTCGTCGCAGCGGTCTTCGCGATCGCACGGCCGAAGGACGCGCTCGGCCTGGTGCTGATCGGCCTGCTCGCCATGGCCCTGATGGTGATCGGCCTTCCGACGGCTGTGCTCGCGCGGCGCCGGGAACGGGCCCGACTCGCACGGACCGCCACTGCCCTGGCGGGCTCCTTCAGCCCTGGAACCGTCGTGCACCCCATCCGGTACGGGCTCGGCGAACCCGCTGGGCAGCGCCCGGCCGACGAGCCCGCATCCTGGGACTGCGGCCCGCAGCGTGATGGTGTCGTGGCGCTGGGGGCGGGTGTTCTGCACCTCCGGGGCGCGGACGGCGCCGCGCTCGATCTCGCCTTCACCGGCCTTGCCGGTGTGGCCTTTCTCCCGGCCGCGGTGTCCTGGCTGGACCCGGCCCTCGACCTGCTTCTGCGCTCCGGGGAGTCGATCGAGATCCGTACGGTCGATGCCGGAGAGATCGCCGAGGCGCTGTCGAGCGCAGGGGTGCGGATGATCTCCGGATAGGTGGCTGGCCCTGCCCGGCGCCGGGGCCGCCCGGCCCGCCGATGACAGCGGACATCTCGGCCGACGGCGCCCGGGCCGACGGCGAAGTGACCCTGACGAGGGACAAGTGCGGTGGTACCGACGTCCCGCGGTGGGTCCAGCAGGCCTGAGCCGCACGGCTCCCTCACCATCGTCCCCGCCCCCGCGTGAGAGCAACGTTCCCCCGTGGTCACCGCGTGGCACAGGGTTGAAACCCGGTCTCCCTACCTTCGGGCCATCAGCCGCTAGCCGTGGAGATGAGGCCTGTCATGTGGATCCAGCGGTGGGACCCGGAGGACGAGACGTTCTGGAAGGAGGAGGGGGGCGAGCGCGTCGCCCGGCGGAACCTGGTCTTCTCGATCCTCTCGGAGCACATCGGGTTCTCCATCTGGACCCTGTGGTCCGTGATGGTGCTCTTCATGGGGCCCGAGTACGGGATCGACCCCGCCGGGAAGTTCTTCCTCGTGTCGATGGCCACCCTGGTCGGTGCCGTCGCCCGCGTCCCCTACACCTTCGCCGTCGCCCGCTTCGGCGGGCGCAACTGGACGGTCATCGCGGCCGGCGCGCTCCTCGCCCCGACCGTCGCGGCCTTCGTCGTCATGGAGCCCGGGACCTCGTACACCACCTTCATGCTGTGCGCCCTGCTCACCGGCGTCGGCGGCGGCAACTTCGCCTCCAGCATGACCAACATCAACTCCTTCTTCCCGCTGCGGAAGAAGGGATGGGCGCTCGGGCTCAATGCCGGGGGCGGCAACATCGGCGTGCCCGTCGTGCAGCTCGCCGGGCTCGCGGTCATCGGGGCCGGGGGAGGGCCCCGCGTGCTGCTCGGGATCTACATCCCGCTCATCCTCGTCTCCGCCCTCTGCGCCGCCCTCTTCATGGACAACCTCGCCACCGTGAAGAACGACACCGGGGCCGCGAAGGAGGCCGTACGGGATCCGCACACCTGGATCATGGCCTTCCTGTACGTCGGGACCTTCGGCTCCTTCATCGGCTACAGCTTCGCCTTCGGGCTCGTCCTCCAGACCCAGTTCGGGCGCACGCCGCTCCAGGCCGCCGCCGTCACCTTCATCGGGCCGCTGCTCGGCTCGCTGATCCGGCCCGTGGGCGGGCGGCTCGCCGACCGGTTCGGCGGGGCCCGCATCACGCTGTGGAACTTCGTCGGGATGGGCGCGGCCACCGCCGTCGTCGTCATCGCCTCCATGCGGGAGTCGCTCGCCCTCTTCGTCGCCTCGTTCATCGCGCTGTTCGTGCTGACCGGGCTCGGGAACGGCTCCACGTACAAGATGATCCCCGGCATCTTCCAGGCCAAGGCCCTCCAGCGGGGGCTGCACGGGGAGGCCGCCGCGGCCTACGGGCGGCGGCTCTCCGGGGCCGCCATGGGGCTCATCGGCGCCGTGGGCGCGCTCGGCGGGCTCGGGATCAACCTCGCCTTCCGGCAGTCCTTCCAGACCGTGGGGTCGGGGACCGGTGCCTTCGTGGCCTTTCTGGTCTTCTACGCCGCCTGCTTCTGCGTCACCTGGGCCGTATACCTTCGCCGCCCCGCGGCCGCCCCGATCTCCGGGCAGACCCCGGACGCGGAGACGAAGCCCCAGCTCACGTACGCGGAAGTCTGACGCAGGGGTGGTCGTAGCCTGGTGTAACACGTACGACATCGTGGTGATCCGAGGTTGTCACGAGCCGTTGGCAGGCTCGTGCGACCCCGGATCATCCATCGCGCAGTACTAGCGGGACGAGAGCAGCTGCCATGCACGCGACCCCTCCGGCCGGTCACCAGGACGGTCACCGGAACGACCCCAGGGCCGGTCAGGACAAGGCCCCGCTCGCCGGGTTCACCGTCGGCGTCACCGCCGCCCGCCGCGCGGACGAGCTCGGTGCGCTGCTCCAGCGGCGCGGCGCGACGGTCCTGCACGCTCCCGCCCTGCGCATCGTCCCGCTCGCCGACGACAGCGAACTGCTCTCCGCCACCAAGGAGCTCATCGACCACGCGCCCGACATCGTGGTGGCCACCACCGCCATCGGGTTCCGCGGCTGGGTCGAGGCGGCCGACGGGTGGGGCTTCGGGGAGGCGCTGCTGCGCTGTCTGCGGGGCGTCGAACTGCTCGCCCGCGGGCCCAAGGTGAAGGGCGCCATACGCGCGGCCGGGCTCACCGAGAAGTGGTCGCCCTCCTCCGAGTCCATGGCCGAGGTGCTCGACCGGCTGCTCGCGGAGGGCGTCGACGGCAGGCGCATCGCGCTCCAGCTGCACGGCGAACCGCTGCCCGGCTTCGTCGAGTCGCTGCGGGCCGCGGGAGCGGACGTCGTGGGCGTGCCCGTCTACCGGTGGATGCCGCCCGAGGACCTCGCGCCCGTCGACCGGCTCCTGGACGCCACCGTCGCGCACGCCGTGGACGCGCTGACGTTCACCAGCGCGCCCGCCGCCGCTTCCCTGCTGGCCCGCGCCGAGGACCGCGGCATGTCCGCCGAGCTCCTCGCCGCCCTCCGGCACGACGTCCTGTCCGCCTGCGTGGGGCCGGTCACCGCGCTGCCGCTCCAGGCCGTCGGCGTCGAGACGGTGCAGCCCGAACGCTTCCGGCTCGGCCCCCTCGTCCAGGTCCTGTGCCACGAACTCCCCTCCCGCGCCCGTACGTTGCCCGTCGCGGGCCACCGCGTCGAGATCCGCGGCCACGCCGTCCTGGTCGACGACGAGCTGCGGCCCGTGCCGCCCGCCGGGATGTCGCTGCTCCGGGCGCTCGCGCGGCGGCCCGGGTGGGTCGTCTCGCGCGCCGAGCTGCTGCGCGCCCTGCCCGGCGCGGGACGCGACGAGCACGCCGTGGAGACCGCGATGGCCAGGCTGCGTACGGCACTTGGCGCACCCAAGCTCGTGCAGACGGTGGTCAAGCGGGGCTACCGGCTCGCGCTCGACCCGGCGGCCGATTCCAAGTACGCCGACTGAGCCGGCCCTCGGCCCCTGCCGAACAGCACGAGCGCCCGGACGAGCAGGGCCGTCGCGAGCGTGCAGAGCACGGCCCGGACGACGTTCCACGCCGTCCACGCGGCCTCGAACTCGTCGCGTACGGCGGCCGGATCGGCGATCGTCCCCGGATCGCCCGCGTCCATGAGGGCGTCGTTCAGGGGCACGTTCACGAACGACGTGAGCGCGAACGCCACGGCGTACACGACGAGCGCCGCGACCACCCACCGGTGCGGCCCCGTGCCGCGCAGCTGCCAGGCCGAGACGGCCGTGCAGAGCAGCGCCCCCAGGAAGCCCGCGAAGAAGACCGGGTTCTGGATCACCTCGTTGATGTTCTGCATGACCTCGATGTAGACGCGGTCACCGCTGCGCGCGAGGGCGGGCATCACCGCGCAGGCGAAAACGTAGAAGGCCCCGGCCATCAGGCCCATGGCGACGGTGGCCACCCCCAGTACGACCCCTGCGGTGCCCCGGCCCCGGCCGTCCGTCCCTCGTGTGTCTGTCATGGGGCCGAGTCAAGCGTCCCCGCGGGCCGGTGACCATGGCCGTGCGGCGCACGGCCATAAGCGGGCGTCTCACCCGCTCCCGGTGGCAGGGGTTCCGCCCCCGCCCCTGGCGAGGCACTGTAGGGGGAGCACTCACCGGTGCCCCCACAAGGCGGTGACAGGCGCATGGCGTTGGGCATGGACCCGGCCACGTACGAGCTGCGATTCGACTCCGGGCGCAGCTGTCTGGATCTCGTGGCGACGAACCACCCCGAGGAGCGGCTCGACTCGGTGGACCGGCTGCGCGCCTGGCTCGCGGGCGCCGGCCTCATCCCGGATCGCGCGGCCCTGCCGGGCGCGACCCGGGTCTGGCTCGCGGCCTTCCGCGAACTGCGGTCACACGTGCAGGAGTTGGTGCTCGCGGAACTGGAAGGGCGGGCCGCGGACGCCCCGCTGGCCAGGGTCAACGCCCTCGCGGCGGCGGCCCCGCCCGCGCCGCGCGCCGTACGCAACCCCGACGGCAGTCTCGTCCGCACCCTGCACGGCGACCCCGGGTGCGCGGCCCTGCTCGCCGTGGTCGCCCGCGACGCCGTGGACCTCCTGACCGACCCCGCGGCCCGCGCCCTGCTGCGCCAGTGCGAGGGCGACACCTGCCCCATCGTGTACCTCGACACCTCCCGCGGGCGGCGCCGCCGCTGGTGCTCCAGCGAGGTGTGCGGCAACCGGGAGCGGGTGGCCAGGCACCGGCGGCGGGCGGCGCTCGCGCGGGCCTGATCGAAATTCTTGCCGAGGCGGCTGAACACAGCCGCTCCCGTGTACGTACATCCCCGGTGAGCCAGCCAAGACGAAGAGCGGACACCGGAGGCAGACGTGCGCAAGGATTCCGCCGTGGCCGATGAGCGCCCGCAGCAACGCCCGCACCGACATCGTCTGGTCCCGCAACGCAACGGACCCGACGAGGAGTTGATGCGCGCCCTCTACCGAGAGCACGCGGGTCCACTTCTGGCCTATGTGCTCCGGCTTGTGGCGGGCGACCGGCAGCGCGCCGAAGATGTCGTACAGGAAACGCTCATCCGTGCCTGGAAGAACGCCGGTCAGCTCAATCGTGCGACCGGTTCGGTACGCCCCTGGCTGGTGACGGTCGCCCGGCGCATCGTCATCGACGGCCACCGCAGCCGGCAGGCCCGGCCGCAGGAGGTCGATCCGTCGCCGCTGGAGGTCATCCCCGCGGAGGACGAGATCGATAAGGCGCTGTGGCTGATGACTCTCTCGGACGCGCTCGACGACCTGACGCCCGCTCACCGGGAGGTTCTCGTCGAGACCTATTTCAAAGGGCGTACGGTCAATGAGGCGGCCGAGACTCTGGGTATACCGAGTGGGACGGTGCGCTCGCGGGTCTTCTACGCGCTGCGCTCGATGAAGCTGGCGCTCGAGGAGCGGGGGGTGACGGCATGAACGAGTCCTACGGACATGACGCGCGGGGCCATGCGGAAGCAGGCGACGTGCACGAGACCGTCGGCGCCTACGCCCTCGGCATCCTGGACGACGCGGAGGCCACGGCGTTCGAGGCGCATCTGGCGGGCTGCGAGTTCTGCGCGCACCAGCTGGAGGAGTTCTCCGGCATGGAGCCGATGCTGGCGGCGCTCGCGGACTTCCCAGGGCCGCACGGCGTACCGGCGATCGGCGAGCAGCTCGCCGCCCGGCCGAGCCCGCGCCTCGCGGACCGCCTGGTGGACGAGGTCTCCGTCAAGCGGGCGCAGAAGCGCAGGCGGGGCATGTACCTGGTGGCCGCCGCGGCGGCCCTGATCATCGGCGGCCCGCTCACGGTGCTCGCGGTGAGCGACGACGGCGGTACGACGGACGTGGCGGGCGAGCCGCACCCCACGAGCCCCGCCGAGGACGCCTTCTTCAACCACATGGACGACAAGATCAAGGCGACGGACCCGAAGACCAAGGTCAGCGCCACGGTCGGCACGGAGAAGAAGGCCTGGGGCACGCACACGGTCCTGGAGCTGAAGAACGTGAAGGGCCCGCTCAAGTGCTCCCTGGTCGCCGTCGGCAAGAACGGCGAGAAGGAGACGGTGACCACCTGGTCCGTCCCGAAGTGGGGGTACGGCATCGAGGACAGCCCGAACAAGTGGGCGCGCAGCCCGCTGTACGTCCACGGGGGAGCCGCGATGAACCGGAGCGATATCGACCACTTCGAGGTGACCACCCTCGACGGCGACCGCCTGGTGGAGGTGGACGCGTAGGAGAAGTGCACACGAGGGCCCCCTTTCGCGTACGGTAGACGGCTGCTCAATAGGGCAGCTGCACGTCCGGAAAGGGGCCTCGGTGGCCGACGTACGCGACCGTGAGATCAGCGTCGAACAAGAACATCTCGACCAGGTCTACCGGCGTCTCGAGGAGAAGATCCACGAGGCCGAGTTCCTCATGACCGACGCGGCCAAGCGCTCCCAGGTCGGCACGCCCGGCGCGCTCGCCGAGCGGGACGCGCAGGTGTTCCGCGCGGGAGTGCATCTCAACCGCCTCAACAGCGAGTTCGAGGACTTCCTCTTCGGCAGGATCGACCTGCTGCTCGGCAAGGACGGCAAGAAGGGCCCGGACGGCGCGTACACGTCGGTCGAGCCAGCCGAGGACGCCGTCAGCGCGGAGAACACCGCCGAGATCGCCGAGACCCTGCACATCGGGCGCATCGGCGTCCTGGACGCGGACTACACCCCGCTGGTGATCGACTGGCGGGCCCCGGCCGCCGCGCCGTTCTACCGCTCGACCCCGGTCGACCCGGGCCGTGTCGTGCGCCGCCGGGTCATCCGCTCCAAGGGCCGCAAGGTCCTGGGCGTCGAGGACGACCTGATGCGCCCGGAGCTGAAGGCGACCCTGCGCGGCGAGGAGCTGCCGGTCATCGGCGACGGCGCCCTCATGGCGGCGCTCGGCCAGGCCCGCAGCCACACCATGCGCGACATCGTGGCGTCGATCCAGGCCGAGCAGGACATGGTGATCCGCGCCCCCGCCGCCTCCGTGACGTACGTCGAGGGCGGCCCCGGCACCGGCAAGACCGCCGTGGCCCTGCACCGCGCGGCCTACCTCCTCTACCAGGACCGCAGGCGGTACGCGGGCGGCATCCTCATCGTCTCGCCGACGCCGCTGCTCGTGGCGTACACCGAGGGCGTGCTGCCCTCCCTCGGCGAGGAGGGGCAGGTCGCGATCCGCGCGGTGGGCGCGCTGGCCGACGACGCCGCGGGCGCGGTGGAGGCCACGGTCTACGACTCTCCCGCGGTGGCCCGGGTCAAGGGCTCCTCGCGGATGCTGCACGTCCTGCGCAAGGCCGCCAGGGGCGCGCTGGAGAGCGGTTCGCCCAGTGGGCGTGCGGCCTCGCGGGAGGGCCAGCTGTCGTTCGGCGACGAGGAGGACGAGGAGACGCCCCAGGGCCCCGTCGAGACGCCCACACGGCTGCGTGTGGTGGCTTTCGGGCGCCGCCTGGAGCTGGAGGCCGACGCCCTTGGCCGCATCCGGCGCAACGCCCTCAGCGGCACGGCCCCCGTCAACCTGCTGCGCCCGCGCGCCCGCAAGCTCCTCCTGGACGCCCTGTGGTCCCAGTCGGGCTCCGCGGGGCGGCACAGCGACCCGGAGCTGGCCGCCGAGCTGCGCTCGTCCTTCGACGAGGACATCACCTCCGAGGACGACTTCATCCGCTTCCTCGACGCCTGGTGGCCCGAGCTGACCCCGCGCGCGGTCCTGTCCGCGATGGGCGACGAGCGGCGTCTCGGCCGCTGGGCGCGCCGCGTCCTGAACCCGGGCGAGGTCCGCAAGGTCGCCCGGTCGCTCAAGCGCGACGCCCTGTCCGTGCACGACGTGGCGCTCATCGACGAGCTCCAGTCGATCCTCGGCACGCCGCCCAGGCCCCGCAAGAAGAAGGACCTGGACCCCCTGGACCTGCTCACCGGCCTGGACGAGCTGATGCCGCAGCGCGAGGAGTCCCAGCGCGAGCGCGCCGAGCGGCTCGCCGCCGAGCGCACCGAGTACGCGCACGTCATCGTCGACGAGGCGCAGGACCTGACGCCCATGCAGTGGCGCATGGTCGGGCGCAGGGGCCGGCACGCCACCTGGACGATCGTGGGCGATCCCGCCCAGTCGTCCTGGTCCGACCCGGACGAGGCGGCCGCCGCCCGCGACGAGGCCCTGGGCACCCGGCCGCGCCGCCGTTTCACCCTGACCGTCAACTACCGCAACCCCGCCGAGATCGCCGACCTCGCCGCCAAGGTCCTCGCGCTCGCGATGCCGGGCTCCGAGTCGCCGTCCGCCGTGCGGTCCACCGGGGTGAAGCCCCGGTTCGCCGTCGTGCGCGACAAGGACCTCGGCGCGTCGGTGCGCGAGGAGGCGGCGCGTCTCCTCGACCAGGTGGACGGCACCGTCGGCGTCGTCGTGGCGATGAACCGCCGCGAGCAGGCGGCCCGCTGGCTCGACGGCCTGGGGGGCCGGGTGGTGGCACTGGGCAGCCTGGAGGCCAAGGGCCTGGAGTACGACGCGACGGTCGTCGTCTCGCCGGCGGAGATCGCGGACGAGTCCCCGGCGGGCCTGCGGGTCCTGTACGTGGCGCTGACCAGGGCCACCCAGCAGCTGACGGTCCTGTCGGGCGAGCGCGACGACCCGGACGGGGACGGGGTCCCCGACCTGCTCCGGGACTGACGGCCGGCCGGCCGCGGGACGGACGGCCGACCTGCTCCGCGAATGACTTTGCGGGACGGGAATTGCCTTGCGGGGATCGTTTGTTACCGTTGATGTGGCACCGGCCCGATCCAAGCCCCCGGGCCCAACCTTCGTCGCTACGAGCGACCACTTGCCGCGAGGCGAGCATGGCGGGTCGGTGTCATAAGCGTCAGGGAGAGGCCCTCGTCACCACGTGACGGGGGCCTCTTCCGGTTTTCAACCACCGGTTTCCGTTTCCCCCTACCGGCTTCCCTCAACTTCTCGTATGGTGGAAACTAGTTTCCGAAAAGCTGGTGAACGAAAAGTTCGCAATCCGAGGCGGCTACCACGTACTCAGTGGTAGGTGCGACGATCGGACGGCAAGAGCAACACGGTGAAAGCAGAGGAAGTCGGCCATGGCAACGGCGCCCAGCGTCTCCTACTCGAACACGGTCCGGTTGGAGGTGCCCGCGAGCGGCACCGCGGTCTCCCAGATCACCACGGCCGTCGAGTCCCACGGAGGCTCGGTGACCGGCCTCGACGTCACGGCGTCCGGCCATGAGGCGCTGAGGATCGACGTCACGATCGCGGCGACCTCCACGACGCACGGCGACGAGATCGTCGCGCAGCTGCGCACCATCGAGGGCGTCACCGTCGGCAAGGTCTCCGACCGTACGTTCCTGATGCACCTCGGCGGCAAGATCGAGATGGCGTCCAAGCACCCCATCAGGAACCGCGACGACCTCTCCATGATCTACACCCCGGGCGTGGCCCGCGTGTGCATGGCGATCGCCGAGAACCCCGAGGACGCGCGCCGCCTCACCATCAAGCGCAACTCCGTTGCGGTCGTAACGGACGGTTCGGCCGTTCTCGGGCTCGGCAACATCGGCCCGAAGGCCGCGCTGCCCGTCATGGAGGGCAAGGCGGCCCTCTTCAAGCGCTTCGCCGGCATCGACGCCTGGCCGCTGTGCCTGGACACCCAGGACACGGACGCGATCGTCGAGATCGTGAAGGCGATCGCCCCCGGCTTCGCCGGCATCAACCTCGAGGACATCTCGGCGCCGCGCTGCTTCGAGATCGAGGCCCGCCTGCGCGAGGCCCTGGACATCCCCGTCTTCCACGACGACCAGCACGGCACCGCCATCGTCGTGCTGGCCGCGCTGACCAACGCACTTCGCGTGGTGGGCAAGGGAGTCGGGGACGTACGGGTCGTCATGTCCGGTGCGGGCGCGGCCGGTACGGCCATCCTGAAGCTGCTCATCGCGGCGGGCGTCAAGCACGCCGTCGTGGCCGACATCCACGGCGTCGTGCACGCCGACCGCGAGGACCTCGTGGACGCCGCGCCGGACTCGCCGCTGCGCTGGATCGCCGACAACACCAACCCCGAGGGCGCCCGCGGCACCCTCAAGGAAGCGGTCGTCGGCGCCGACGTCTTCATCGGCGTCTCGGCTCCGAACGTGCTGAACGCCGACGACGTCGCGGCCATGGCCGAAGGCGCCATCGTGTTCGCGCTCGCGAACCCGGACCCCGAGGTCGACCCCGCGATCGCCCGTCAGACGGCGGCGGTCGTGGCCACGGGCCGCTCGGACTTCCCGAACCAGATCAACAACGTCCTGGTCTTCCCCGGCGTCTTCCGCGGCCTGCTCGACGCCCAGTCGCGCACGGTCAACACGGAGATGATGCTGGCGGCGGCCGGCGCCCTCGCGGACGTCGTCGCCGAGGACGAGCTCAACCCGAACTACATCATCCCCAGCGTCTTCAACGACAAGGTCGCGGGCGCGGTCGCCGATGCGGTGCGCAGCGCGGCGAAGGCCGCCGGGGTGGCTGTGACGGGCGCCACGGCCCAGTAGTACGGCGCGTCGCGGAACGCAGGGCCCGTAAAGGCCCTCTAGGGTGGCGTGGAAGCGCGCCCCCGACTGCCACCTTCCCAGGGGCGGTGAAGCTTTTCGTGTGACCCCAAGGGGCCCGGATTGGCTTTCCCGCCGCAGGTGGGGGCAGGATGCCTTTCTGGGCGCGAGGGTCCGGAACACGGACCCGGGTCCGGGGCCTGACCGAGGACCCTGGCAGCATCGGCTTCGCTGTGCCCATCATGCGGCTCCGCCGCGTGGCACGCCTCAACGGCAAGAAGAACACGGGAGTACAAACATGAACCGCAGTGAGCTGGTGGCCGCGCTGGCCGACCGCGCCGAGGTGACCCGCAAGGACGCCGACGCCGTGCTGGCCGCGTTCGCCGAGACCGTCGGCGAGATCGTTGCCAAGGGCGACGAGAAGGTCACCATCCCCGGCTTCCTGACCTTCGAGCGCACCCACCGTGCCGCTCGCACCGCCCGGAACCCGCAGACCGGCGAGCCGATCAACATCCCGGCCGGCTACAGCGTCAAGGTTTCGGCGGGCTCCAAGCTCAAGGAAGCGGCCAAGGGCAAGTAGCCCCGAGCAGCAGACAGAAGGGGCGGTCACCCACCGGGTGACCGCCCCTTCTGTTGTGCCCTGGTGAAACGTCAGCCGAGCGTGGCCCGCCCCGGCAGCTCCACCTTCGCGCCGAGCTCCACGAGCTTGTCCATGAAGTTCTCGTAGCCACGGTTGATCAGGTCGATGCCGTGGACGCGGGAGGTGCCCTGAGCCGCCAGAGCGGCGATCAGGTACGAGAAGCCGCCGCGCAGGTCGGGAATGACCAGATCGGCGCCCTGGAGCTTCGTGGGGCCGCTCACGACCGCCGAGTGGAGGAAGTTCCGCTGCCCGAAGCGGCAGTCGGAGCCGCCCAGGCACTCGCGGTAGAGCTGGATGTGTGCGCCCATCTGGTTGAGCGCGGAGGTGAATCCCAGACGGGACTCGTAGACCGTCTCGTGGACGATGGAGAGGCCCGCCGCCTGCGTCAGGGCGACGACGAGCGGCTGCTGCCAGTCCGTCTGGAAGCCGGGGTGCACGTCCGTCTCCAGGGCGATCGCGTTGAGCGAGCCGCCCGGGTGCCAGAAGCGGATGCCCTCGTCGTCGATCTCGAAGGCACCGCCCACCTTCCGGTAGGTGTTCAGGAACGTCATCATCGAGCGCTGCTGGGCGCCGCGCACGTAGATGTTGCCTTCGGTCGCCAGGGCGGCCGAAGCCCAGGAGGCGGCCTCCAGGCGGTCCGAGAGGGCGTGGTGGTTGTAGCCGCCCAGGCTGTCGACACCGGTGACCCTTATGGTCCGGTCGGTGTCCATCGCGATGATCGCGCCCATCTTCTGCAGGACGCAGATGAGGTCTTCGATCTCGGGCTCGACGGCGGCGTTCGAGAGTTCCGTCACGCCTTCCGCCAGGACGGCGGTCAGCAGGACCTGCTCGGTGGCGCCGACCGAGGGGTACGGCAGCTTGATCTTCGTGCCGCGGAGCCGCTGCGGGGCCTCCAGGTACTGACCGCCCTCGCGCTTCTCGATGGTCGCGCCGAACTGGCGGAGCACCTCGAAGTGGAAGTCGATCGGACGGCCGCCGATGTCGCAGCCACCGAGGCCGGGGATGAAGGCGTGACCCAGGCGGTGCAGGAGCGGACCGCAGAAGAGGATCGGGATCCGCGAGGAGCCCGCGTGCGCGTCGATGTCCGCGACGTTGGCGCTCTCCACGTGCGAGGGGTCCATGATCAGCTCGCCCGGCTCCTCACCGGGGCGGACCGTCACGCCATGCAGCTGCAGGAGTCCGCGTACGACGCGCACGTCGCGGATGTCTGGGACATTGCGCAGCCTGCTCGGAGCGCTGCCGAGCAGCGCGGCGACCATGGCCTTGGGCACGAGGTTCTTCGCGCCGCGGACACGGATCTCGCCCTCCAGCGGGGTTCCGCCGTGGACAAGCAGTACATCGTCGGTGACGGTCATGAATCTCGCGTTCCGATTGGATGGACGGGTGGACCAAAGGGCAAGCGTAATGGGCGTGTACCCCCTCTCCGTAAGGCCAAGGGCGTGCGAAACACGTCAGGACTTCGTGACAACACGAAACGTTCGGAACCGGACACTCCGGGTCACCGGCGAAACCGTGCGCTCCAGCCGCTTCAGTGCGCCCTGAGCTGCATTCACTCCCGTACGGGCATTGCCTCCCCCCGCGGGGCAAAGATGCGGGATCATGTCGTTCATGACGGAGGTGTCCTCGCTCACAGGGCGGCTGCTCGTGGCCACGCCTGCCCTGGCGGACCCGAACTTCGACCGCGCGGTGGTGCTGCTCCTCGACCACGACGAGGAGGGCTCGCTCGGCGTGGTCCTCAACCGCCCCACTCCGGTGGACGTCGCGGACATCCTGGAGGGCTGGGGCGATCTGGCCGGTGCGCCGGGCGTCGTCTTCCAGGGCGGCCCCGTCTCCCTCGACTCGGCGCTGGGTGTCGCGGTGATCCCCGGGGAGGAGGCCCCCGTCCCCGGCGCCCGGCCGCGCCCGGGCAGAGGGGAGCCCATCGGCTGGCGGCGCGTGCACGGGGCGATCGGCCTGGTGGACCTGGACACCCCGCCCGAACTTCTGGCCCCCGCGCTCGGTTCGCTGCGGATCTTCGCCGGTTACGCGGGCTGGGGCCCGGGCCAGCTGGAGGACGAGCTCGTCGAGGGCGCTTGGTACGTGGTGGAGTCCGAGCCCGGCGACGTCTCCTCGCCCGCCCCCGAGCGACTGTGGCGCGCGGTGCTCCGCAGGCAGCGCAGCGAGCTGGCGATGGTGGCGACATATCCGGACGATCCGTCGCTCAACTGACGCTCCGCCGCCGCAAGATGGATCGCAGTGGCGCAACCACGAGTCACACGGTTACCGTCCTGACGCGTACGTGACGTCTTGCATCCGGGGGTTGACCGTGAAGCGCCGCTATCCGCCCAAGTTGCCCGCCCGCGTGGCGGCTTCGTCCGCGCGGGAGGTCTGAGCCGTGTCGGACAGGACCAGATACGACCTCGACCTGATCAAGGACTGCTCGGAGTCGCTCTACCGCATCCACCGCGAGTTCAAGGAGAACGGCGACCCCTCGGACGGCTACGAGAAGGACTTGGGCAGCGACAAGCTGCGCGAGATCTTCGACGACTTCTCCAGCACGTGGAAGAAGACGCGCAAGAAGCTGAACAAGGACATCGAGAACCTCGCCAAGATCACGGCCGACGCGGCCAAGGCGTACGAGGAGATCGACCACGAGCTCGCCAACGCGCTGCGGGACGCGAAGAAGAGCGGCAAGGAGGGCAAGAAGTGAGCGGGCGGCCGACCGACTGGACTCCTCTCTACGACTCCGACCCCGTGCCCGGCGACCCGTACGCGGTCGCGCGCCTCGGCAAGAAGCTGCGCGGCATGGCGGAGGAGATCGACAAGCAGGCCCGGAACATCAAGGCGCTCGCCTCGGTCGAGAGCTGGGACAGCGACGCCGGGCGCGCCTTCCACGAGGTCGCCGGGGACACCGCGGGACGCCTGAAGAAGGCGTACGACCGCTACGACGAGGCCTCCACCGCCTTGGGCACCAAGGTGAGGGAGGGCGAGTCGAAGGAGTACGCCAGCGAACTGCACCGCGCGCAGCGCATGGCGGACAAGGCCCTCGAGGAGTTCCGCAAGGCGGAGACGGAGCAGAAGGCCGCGCTGAAGGAGCTGGACAAGACCGAGGGGACGGTGCCCTCCTCCAAGGAGGACTCCGTCGACCGGACGAAGCAGCAGAAGAAGCGCGACGACGCGACGACGATCATGGCCCAGCACCGCGGCAAGATCATGGAAGCGGTCGAGATCCGCGACGACGCGGCCAGCGCGGCGGCCAAGAAGATCAAGAACGTCATCCACCACGACGGGGTGCGCGACCCCGGCGGCTTCATGAACTGGATCGCCGACCACGCGGACTGGTTCACGGCCGCGGCGACGGTCCTGGCGGTGGCGGCGCTGGTGGCGGCGATCGTCCTGTCGGGCGGCACGCTGGCGATCGTCCTGGTCGGCGTCGGGGCCGCGATGAGTGCCACGGCCCTGTCCGGGCGGCTGTACGACGTCTTCGCGCGCGGCGGGAAACTGGACCTCCTTGCCATCGGCATCGACGTGCTCGGCATCATCCCCGGGCTCGGCGCCCTGAAGGGGCTCACCGCGGCCGCCAAGGGCGCGCGCCTGGCCGGTGCGGGCAAGGGCGTCTGGGGCGCGTTCACCAACGGCTTCGCCGTGAAGAACATCAACAAGGGCGTGGGCTTCGCCGCCAAGATGCTCGCCAAGCGCGGAATCGTCACTCCCAAGCTGCCGGCCGGCGGCTGGAACCCCGAGGTCGTCACCCGCTACATCAAGGGCGCGGCCCTGGGGAACCTCTACGTGAAGTCGATCATGCGGATGAAGGAGGCCATGGGCGAGCCCTCCGACACGCCGCATCCCCTCACCCCGCACCCGGGTCCGGGCCCCAGGCCCAGCGCCCCGCCGACCACGCCGTCGACCCCCACCACGCCCACGCCGACCCCGTCCCCCCGGCCGGGCCCGAGCCCGACGCCCTCCTCCACGCCGTTCCACTCCTCGCTGGCCCCGGCCGGGTAAGGAGAGGGGCGGATGAGCGACCACCACGCCCCGGGGCGCGACACGTTCGTCGACGACACCGGGACCGAGCACCGCCTCGTCCCGTCGTCGGTCGTCGCCGCCGTGCCCGCGGCGCGGGAGGCCGCCGAGGCGTACGGGCGCGCGGTGCGGTTCGACTTCCTCGACGACCGGGCCGTGCACCGGCTGCTGCACCAGCGGCGCCGGGACACGGAGAAGGGCGGTCTCGTCGGCTGCTTCCTCGCCGTGCCGATCCTCGTCTTCGGGGTCGGTGCCTGGCCGTTCTGGGATCTCGTCGCGGCACAGAGACCCAGGGCGTTCCAGATCACCTTCTTCTGCGTGGACGCCCTGCTCCTCCTGGCGTCGCTCCTGGTGGCCCACCGGCTGCGGGGGCCCGACGTGGCCGATCCGGCCCTGCGCAACATGCGGTGCAGGGTCCGGCTCTACCGCAAGATCGTCGGCATCGCCCGGCGGGGCGGCGCCGACATCCCCGCCCTCTACCCCTACTACGGCATGTACGCGACCTCGCGGAAGTTCTTCCCCGAGGCCCCCGAACTCCCCAGTCCACCGCTCCCGGAAAGCAACGGCGCCACGTGACCACGACCTCCCCAGCAGCCACGACCTCCCCGGCGGCCCCCTCCTACGAGCCGTTGCGGTTCGAGGCGACGGCCCCGGCGATCCCGGCGCAGCACGGCGGGCCCGACGGCGGTGCCGGTGCCCGCATCGACTCCGACGGCATCCACGTCCGCTGGGTCATGCCGGAGATCTTCCACGACCTGCCCCTGCACGAGGAGGACGAGGACGAAGGGGCGCGCCTCCTGGAGGAACTCGCGGCGAAGGCGCTGCCCGGCGCCGGGGACGAGGACATCCTCAAGCTCGCGGTCATCTGTGCGCTGGGCATCGACGACCTCCTGGAGGCCGGCGCCGAGTTCGCGGCGATAGCCGTCGGCGCGGTCGGCGAGGACCCGTGCAGCGCCACGGTCTACGCGGCCCTGGTCGACAGCCCCGAGGACGAGGACGCGGACCCCCTCGCGGCCATCGCGTCCAGCCTGCGCCGCGACGACGCGGGCGAGGTCACGGAGCTCCTGCTGCCGTGCGGCCCCGCGGTGTCCTGCGTCGGCACGCGCGTCGACAAGGTCACCGGCGAGCTGACCGAGTCCCCGGACGGCATCAGGATCCCGACGTGGTTCATCCGCGTCTACGTCCCGCTGCCGAACGGCACCACGCTGGTCATGGAGCTGGGCACGCCCACCCAGGTCGGCTGGGAGCAGTTCTCGACGATGTTCGGGAACATCGTGAGCAGCATCCGGCTGTTCGAGGCGGACGGTGAGCCGCTGATCGTTCCGGACCGGGACGCGGACGCGTGAGCGACACCGTGGCGCCGCCGTCGGACTACCGCATGCTCGTCCCCCGCGACTGGTTCCGCGTCGACCTGACGCAGGAGCGCTGGCGCGGGCAGCTCAAGACGTTCGTGGACCGCGAGGCCGCGGGCGGGAGCGCATCCGACGAGACACGGCGCTCCCTCTGGACGACCCTGCGCAATATCGCCGAACGCGGCGCATCGGACGGCGCCTTGGAGTTCTACCTCAAGACCGAGGAGCCCGGCGGCACGGCCTACCCCGCGTCGCTCATGGTCTCCCTGCTGCCCACACCGCCGGGACTCGCCCCGGACGTCGGGGATTTGGCGCGGACCCTGGCGCGGCGCAGGGGCGAGGCGTCCCGGGTCGGGACGGGTGAGCTGCCGGCGGGCGAGACCGTCCGCGCGGTGACGGACACGACACTGGACTTCCACGTCCGGATGCCGGGCGGCGCGGGCTATCTGATCCTGGCCTTCTCGCTGCCCCTGAGCGGCACGGAAGGGCCCATGGGCGAGCTGTGCGAGGCCATCGCCCAGTCGCTGCGATGGGTGGAGTGACGGGGACGCGGGTCGACCCGGGGGCGCTTCCCGGGTGCGGGCGATGACCGGACGCGCCGGGCGTAGGTACCCTTGGATGCCATGAGCACTCTTGAGCCCGAGCCCGAGCGCGGGGCAGGTACGGGGACCCTCGTCGAGCCGACGCCGCAGGTGTCGAGCGGTGACGGTGACCACGAGCGCTTCGCGCACTATGTCCAGAAGGACAAGATCATGGCGAGCGCGCTCGACGGTACGCCCGTCGTCGCGCTCTGCGGCAAGGTGTGGGTGCCGGGTCGTGACCCGAAGAAGTACCCCGTCTGCCCCATGTGCAAGGAGATCTACGAGTCCATGGGCGCCGGTGGCGACAAGGACAAGGGCGGCAAGGACGGCGGCAAGAAGTAGCCCCTCCGGGGCCGCTCGACGCCGCTTCACCGCCTGCCTCGCGACGGGGCGTTGCGTGCACCGCAACGCCCCTTTTGCGTCATGCCATCGCGTGGCAGCCTCGCCCCATGACCTTTGAGCGCCCGCCCGTCGCCCACCACCGCCCCGCTCGACGGCCCTCCGGGCCGCTGTCTCAACTGATCCCGGCGCCCGCACGCGCCGAGGCACCGCACTCCGAAGGCTTCGTCCTCGACTCCTCGACCGCACTGCGCGCCGGACCCGGCACCGAGTCCACCGAGCGCTGGCTGCGGGCCACGCTCGGCGGCGCCCTCGGCCTGCCCCTGGCGCCCGGCGAGGGCGGCATCGCGCTGGGCGTCGACGACTCCCTCGCCCCCGAGGCGTACCGGCTCACCGTGGGGGAGGGCGGCATCGAGATCCTCGGCGGCGCCGCCCCCGGTGTCTTCTGGGGGGCGCAGACCCTGCGCCAGCTCGTCGGGGCCGAGGCGTTCCGGCGCGCGCCCCTGCGGGCGGCCGGGCGGTACGCCGTGCCGGGGTGTCTCGTCGAGGACGAGCCCCGCTTCGGCTGGCGCGGCATGATGCTCGACGTGGCCCGGCACTTCATGCCCAAGGACGGCGTCCTGCGCTATCTGGACCTCCTCGCCGCCCACAAGCTGAACGTCTTCCACTTCCACCTCACCGACGACCAGGGCTGGCGCATCGAGATCAAGCGCCACCCGAAGCTGACGGAGGACGGTTCGTGGCGCCCGCGCTCCAAGTGGGGCCACCGCGCGTCCGAGCTGTGGCACGACACCCCGCACGGCGGCTTCTACACGCAGGACGACATCCGCGAGATCGTCGCGTACGCCCATGAGCGGCACATCGCCGTCGTACCCGAGATCGACATCCCCGGGCACTCGCAGGCCGCCATCCACGCCTATCCGGAGCTCGGCAACACCGACGTCGTCGACACCGCCTCGCTCGGCGTCTGGGACACCTGGGGCGTCAACCCCAACGTCCTCGCCCCGACCGAGCACACCCTCCGCTTCTACGAGGGGGTGTTCGAGGAGGTGCTCGACCTCTTCCCGTCCACCTTCGTCCACGTCGGCGGCGACGAGTGCCCCAAGACGCAGTGGAAGGAGTCGCCCGCCGCGCAGGCCCGCATCAAGGAGCTGGGGGTCGGCGACGAGGACGGCCTCCAGAGCTGGTTCATCCGGCACTTCGACACCTGGCTGACCGAGCGCGGGCGCCGGCTCATCGGCTGGGACGAGATCCTGGAAGGCGGCCTCGCGCCCGGCGCCACCGTGTCCTCCTGGCGCGGCTACGGAGGCGGGATCGCGGCGGCCAAGGCCGGCCACGACGTCGTCATGTGCCCCGAGCAGCAGGTGTATCTGGACCACCGGCAGCACGACGGCCCCGACGAACCCGCGCCCATCGGCTTCGTCCGCACCCTGGAGGACGTCTACCGCTTCGAGCCGCTGCCGCCGCAGCTCACCGAGGAGGAGGCCCGGCACGTCCTGGGCACCCAGGCCAACGTCTGGACCGAGGTGATGGAGTACCACGCACGCGTGGACTACCAGGTGTTCCCGCGTCTGGCCGCCTTCGCCGAGGTGGCCTGGAGCCGGCTGCCCGCGTCCGCCGAACGCGACTTCGCGGACTTCGAGCATCGAATGACCGCGCACTACGCGCGACTTGACGCGCTCGGCGTCGACTACCGGCCGCCCGGCGGCCCGTTGCCGTGGCAGAAGCGCCCGGGAGTGCTCGGACGCCCGATCGACGGAGCGCCCCCGAACGTGTGAGGCGCACCCCGTGGTCCGCGTGTCGGGCTGCCCGCGCTGGGAGCGTGGGCAGCCGGACGAAAGCCGTACAAGGGTCACCGAAGAGTGGCAATTCCCGCTGACCGGCAAGGGAGTGTGAAAACGGCACATCCCCCAGGTCTGCGGACGAATGACTCCTAGCGGACCCCCGCGCCGGGGGCCGGGGAAGATGTGCCAGAGTTGCCACGTCCGGGCTGTGAACACGTACCGTACGGCGGAACAGGCGTAACGGTGGGAACGGCGCGGAGACCGCCGGGCATCGGGAAGGGGCAGCCGGTTTTGAGCACGCACGCACCGCAGGCGGCGCAGCACGCGCAGACGGCGAAGCTGCCTGGGACGCTGGACGAGGCCGTGGAGGCACTCGCCGCGATGCCCGCCGCCGTGCCCGTGGCCGGCGGCACCGACCTGATGGCCTCCGTCAACGCGGGCCTCCTGCGTCCCGCCGCGCTCGTCGGCCTCGGCCGCATCAGCGAGATCCGCGGCTGGCAGTACCAGGACGGCCACGCGCTGCTCGGCGCCGGCCTCACCCACGCACGGGTCGGGCGGCCCGACTTCGCCGCGCTGATCCCCGCGCTCGCCGCGGCGGCCCGCGCCGCGGGCCCCCCGCAGATCCGCAACGCGGGCACCCTGGGCGGCAACATCGCCACGGCGGGACCGGCCGGCGACACCCTGCCCGTCCTGGCCGCTCTCGAAGCCGTCCTCGTCATCGCGGGCCCCGGCGGCGCGCGCCGCGAGGTCCCCGTCTCGCACCTGCTCGCGGGGATGGACATGCTCCGCCCCGGCGAGCTCATCGGCTTCGTACGGCTGCCGCTCCTGCACGCCCCGCAGGTCTTCCTGAAGGCGACCGGGCGCACCGGGCCCGGCCGCGCCCTCGCCTCCGTCGCGCTCGTCCTGGACCCCGCGCGGCGCGGGGTGCGCTGTGCGGTCGGCGCCGTCGCCCCGATGCCGCTGCGGCCCCTGGAGGCCGAGCAGTGGGTCGCCTCGCTGATCGACTGGGACGGCGGGCGCACGATCGTGCCCGAGGCCCTCACCGCCTTCGGTGAGTACGTGGCCGCCGCGTGCATCCCCGACCAGCCTCCGGCGGAGGACGGCTCACCGCAGCCGCTGCCGCCCGCCGTACTGCATCTGCGGCGCACCGTCGCCGCGCTGGCCCGACGAGCACTGGGGAGGGCGCTGTCGTGACTGACGACCGGCACGACGGGAACGGCGGCTGGCAGCCGCACCCGCAGGGCGAGTACGACTCGGACGCCACGGCCTTCGTGCAGCTCCCCGAAGGCGCCCTGGACTTCGACCACTCTCCGCTCGCCGCGCCCGGCCACGGCTATGTGCCGCCGCAGATAACGGTCACCCCCACCACGGCCGACGCGACGGACCCGGCCGCCACGGGTGTCTGGGTCATGCCGCCCGAGGTGACGGGTGCGGGCACCGGTGGCCAGGACGTGCGGTGGCCCGACGCGGGCGGCATGCCCGAGCCGTCGGGTCACGACGTCCAGACCCCCGGTCACTCCGGTCAGTTCGGGCACCCTGAGCACGCCGAGCACGCCGACCACTCTGAGCGCCCTGAACACTCCGGGCATTCCGGGCTTTCCGAGTACTCCGGTCATGCCGGCCGCGACGGCCGTGACGTGCAGGAGCACGCGTACGACCCCCGGGCCACCGGGCAGTGGAACTTCCACGAGGCGGAGGGCCACGCGCCCACCGCGCCCGCCCCGGCGGACGTCACCGGGCAGTGGTCGATCCCCGTGGCCAACGGCGATCTTCCGGATGAATCGGGGGAGTTCACCGCGCCCTCGCTCGCCGCGCAGTGGGGCGGCACGCCGCCCGCGACGCTGCCGGGCGGCGCGGCGGCGCCGTGGGCGACCGGTGGCGCGGGCGCGGGCGCACCGTGGTCGCAGCCGGCCCACCAGGAGTACGCCGACCCGCACGTGCACGGCGACCCGCACGGGCACGCGCAGCACTACGCCGAGCCGCAGCACCACGAGCCCGTGGTGCCCCCGGAGCCCTTCGTCCCGGCGGCGCCCGTCGCTCCCGAGATGCACGTGGTGCCGGAGACCGCGGTGGCGCACGAGCCGCGCGACCCGCACGAGGCGGCTGAAGCGCACGAGGCCCCCGCAGAGCCGGATCCGGAGCCCGAGCCCGCACCGGAGCCCGAGCCGCAGCCCGCCCCCGAGCCGGAGTTCGAAGCCGGGACCGAGGCCGAGTTCGAGGCCGAGTTCGAGCCCGAGGTCGAGGCCGCCCCCGCGGACGCGAGCACCGAAGCCGAGGCCGAGCCCGAGGCCGCCGCCGACCCGGAGCCCGAGGCAGAGCCCGGCGCCGAGCCCGGAACCGAGCCAGGCCCCGAAGCCGAGCCCGAGCCCGTACTCACCGCCGCCACCGCCTTCTCCGACGAACACCCCCTCTGCTCGTACGTCCTGCGGGTCAACGGCGTGGACCGCCCCGTCACCGACGCCTGGATCGGCGAGTCCCTGCTCTACGTCCTGCGCGAGCGCCTCGGCCTCGCGGGCGCCAAGGACGGCTGCTCGCAGGGCGAGTGCGGTGCCTGCAACGTCCAGGTGGACGGCCGTCTGGTCGCCTCCTGCCTGGTGCCCGCCGCGACCGCCGCCGGGAGCGAGGTGCGCACCGTCGAGGGCCTCGCCGTCGACGGCAGGCCCTCCGACGTGCAGCGGGCCCTCGCGGCCTGCGGCGCGGTCCAGTGCGGCTTCTGCGTGCCGGGCATGGCGATGACCCTGCACGACCTCCTGGAGGGCAACCCCGCCCCGACCGACCTGGAGACCCGCCGCGCCCTGTGCGGCAACCTGTGCCGCTGCTCCGGCTACCGCGGTGTGCTCGACGCGGTGCAGGAGGTCGTCGCCGAGCGCGAGGCGTCCGCCACCGCCGCCGAGCCGTCCGCCCAGGGCGACGGCGAGGCACGCATCCCGCACCAGGCGGGCCCCGGCGCCGGAGGGGTCAACCCGGCGGCGCAGGGCGGAACCCACGAAGGACCGTACGGCCAGGACGGAGGCCAGGCGTGAGCAACGAAGCCGCGGGGAACGGAAACACCGCGACCGCAGTGGACCCCCGGCCGGGACCCGAGCCGCTGCCGCACGGCATCGGCTCCTCGCTGCCGTCCGCCGAGTCCCGCGCCAAGACGGAGGGCACGTTCCCGTACGCGTCCGACCTGTGGGCGGAGGGGCTGCTGTGGGCGGCCGTCCTGCGCTCGCCGCACGCGCACGCGCGCATCGTCTCGATCGACACCTCCCAGGCGCGCGAGATGCCGGGCGTGCGGTCCGTCGTCACGCACGAGGACGTGCCCGGCGAGGCCCTGCACGGCCGCAAGACCGCCGACCGCCCGTTCTTCGCCTCCGACGTCGTGCGCCACCACGGGGAGCCCATCGCCGCCGTGGCCGCCGACCACCCCGACACGGCCCGGATGGCCGCCGCGGCCATCTTCGTCGAGTACGAGGTCCTGGAGCCCGTCACCGACCCGGAGAAGGCCTTCGCGGCCGAACCCCTGCACCCCGACGGCAACTTGATCCGGCACATCCCGCTGCGGCACGGCGACCCGGAGGCGGCGGGCGAGCTCGTCGTCGAGGGCCTGTACCGCATCGGGCGCCAGGACCCGGCGCCGATCGGCGCCGAGGCGGGGCTCGCGGTGCCGCGTCCCGACGGGGGAGTGGAGCTGTACATCGCCTCCACCGACCCGCACACCGACCGCGACATGGCCGCGTCCTGCTACGGCATCGACCCGGACATCGTGAAGGTCGTCGTGACCGGCGTCCCCGGTGCCACCGCCGACCGCGAGGACGCCAGCTTCCATCTGCCGCTCGGCCTGCTCGCCCTGACGACCGGCTGCCCGGTGAAGCTGACGGCGACCCGCGAGGAGTCCTTCCTGGGCCACGCCCACCGCCACCCGACGCTCCTGCGCTACCGCCACCACGCGGACGCCGAGGGCAAGTTGGTGAAGGTCGAGGCGCAGGTCCTGCTCGACGCGGGCGCCTACGCGGACACCTCGTCGGACGCGCTCGCCGCGGCCGTCTCCTTCGCCTGCGGGCCGTACGTCGTGCCGAACGCCTTCATCGAGGGCTGGGCCGTCCGCACGAACAACCCGCCGTCCGGGCACGTCCGGGGCGAGGGCGCCATGCAGGTGTGCGCGGCCTACGAAGCCCAGATGGACAAGATCGCCAAGAAGCTGGGCATCGACCCGGCCGAGGTGCGGCTGCGCAACGCGATGGCCACCGGCGACATCCTGCCCACCGGCCAGACCGTCACCTGCCCCGCCCCGGTCGCCGAACTCCTCGGTGCGGTAAGGGACTTCCCGCTGCCCGAGCTGCCCAAGGACACCCCCGAGGACGAGTGGCTGCTGCCCGGCGGCCCCGAGGGCGCGGGCGAACCCGCCGCGGTCCGCCGTGGCGTCGGCTACGGCCTCGGCATGGTCCAGCTCCTGGGCGCCGAGGGCACGGACGAGGTCTCCACCGCCACGGTGAAGGTCCACGACGGGATCGCGACAGTCATCTGCGCGGCGGTCGAGACGGGCCAGGGCTTCTCCACGCTCGCCCGCCAGATCGTCCAGGAGACCCTCGGCATCGACGACGTCCGCGTGGCCCCGGTCGACACCGACCAGCCGCCCGCGGGACCCAGCTGCCACGGCCGCCACACCTGGGTGTCGGGCGGCGCGGTGGAGCGCGCGGCGAAGATGGTCCGCACCCAGCTTCTCCAGCCGCTGGCCCACAAGTTCGGGATGTCCACCGAGCTGCTCCAGATCACCGACGGCAAGATCACCTCGTACGACGGCGTCCTGAGCACCACCGTCACGGAGGCGATGGACGGCAAGGAGCTCTGGGCGACGGCCCAGTGCCGCCCCCACCCCACCGAGCCCCTCGACGAGGCGGGCCAGGGCGACGCGTTCGTGGGCATGGCGTTCTGCGCGATCCGCGCGGTGGTGGACGTCGACGTGGAGATCGGTTCGGTCCGGGTCGTGGAGCTCGCGGTCGCCCAGGACGTGGGCCGCATCCTGAACCCGTCCCAGCTGAAGGTCCGCATCGAGGCGGGCGTCACCCAGGGGGTCGGCGCCGCCCTCACGGAGAACCTCCGTACGCCCCGCGGCCTGGTCCGCCACCCCGACCTGACGGGGTACGCGCTTCCGACCGCCCTGGACACCCCGGACATCCGCATCGTGAAGCTGGTCGAGGAGCGCGACGTGGTCGCCCCCTTCGGCGCGAAGGCGGCGAGCGCGGTGCCGGTCGTGACGACCCCTGCGGCGGTGGCGTCGGCGGTCCGGGCGGCCACCGGGCGCCCGGTGAACCGCCTGCCGATCCGCCCGCAGGCGGCGGTCGCGACATGACGGTGGCGCCGCCGAGCGGGGTCGTCGTCATCACCGGGATCATGGCCTCGGGCAAGTCCACCGTGGCGCAGGCCCTCGCCGAGCGCCTGCCGCGCGCGGCGCACGTGAAGGGCGACGTCTTCCGCCGGATGATCGTGTCGGGCGGCCAGGAGTACGAGCCCGGCGCCTCGGACGAGGCCCACGCCCAACTCCGCCTCCGCTACGGCCTGTCGGCGTCGACGGCGGACGCGTACGCGGCCGCGGGCTTCGTCGCGGTGGTCCAGGACGTCATCCTGGGCGAGGAGCTGAAGACGTACGTGGACCTGCTGCGGACGCGGCCGGCGCACGTGGTCGTCCTGGCCCCGCGGCCGGACGCGGTCGCCGCGCGGGAGGCCGGGCGCGGCAAGACGGGCTACGGCGCGTGGACCGTGGAGGACCTGGACACGGGCCTGCGGTCCACGACCCCGCGGATCGGGCTCTGGCTCGACAGCTCCGACCTGACGGTCGAGGAGACGGTGGACGCGATTCTCGCGGGGCTCGACGAGGCGCGGATCTAGCGGTCCGGGCCGCCACGACCTGGCGGCCCACCGGGACGGAGCGTCCCGGCGAGCCACCCGGCCGCGCTACTTCCCGAAGTACGCGTCGTACACGGACAGCGTGGACTTGTTGCCGTCCTTGTCCGTGATCTTCGCGTGGAACGAGACGCCCTTGCCCGCGGGCGGCGTCTTGACCTTGACCTTGCCGCCGCTGACGGTGACCTTCTTCCAGCTCTGGCCGTAGTCGTAGGACACGTACACGGCAAGGGACTTGAGGTTCCCCGCTCCCGCCGCCGAGCCCTGCATCTTCACCGGTACGGACTGGGTCCGGCCCGCCGGAGCCGTGCTGTCCAGGCCCACCTTCGGGCTGAAGCGGACCGTGGAGGCGGGGAGCCGCGCGTTCTCGGCCCGCGCCGAGCGGAACGTCCAGCTCGCGTCCACCCGTGATGTCGCCCGCGCCAGCTTTCCGCTGCGCTTCACGGATGTCGTCAGCCTGTACTCGGCGTCGTCCGCAGGCACCCTGAAGGTCTCGTCCCCGGTCATCGGATCCGCGTTCTCGGCGATCTTCGTGCCGGCGCGGTACAGCGTGGACTTCGCCGACGAGTAGCGGGACCAGCCCGTGTGACCCTTTCCGTCCGCCACGACGGGGATGCGGCCGCCCAGCTCGTCGCCCTTGCGGAAGATGCCCGTGCCGGAGCCGCCGAGTGCCGGGCCGAAGACGCCGGTGTTGAACGTCTTCCCGTACGTCCGGCCCGCCTTGAAGGTCTGCGGCGGGAAGGTCTGCCACCTGCCTTCCAGGAGCGGATTGCCGTCCTCGTCGTTGTCGCCGAACTGCTCGAAGCCGATGCCCCACTTCGTGGCGCCGAGCGCGGACAGGTGCAGCGTCCTGGTGCGCGGCAGCTTCTGCTCCGGCATGATCCGCGAGATGCCGCCCGCCTCCGGGAGATATCCGGCAGGGAACAGCGAGCCCTTGCGGCCTGTGGCCGACGCCCCCATGCCGACCTTCACCGTGGCGAAGTCGGCGGGCTTGAGGTGCTTGGTGTAGCCGGTCGCGAGCTTCTTGACCTTGCCGCCGAGCAGCATGTCGTACTGCGTGTCCGCGCCCTTCGTCCAGGTCCCGAGCCACTGTTGGCTCAGGCCGTCGGGGACCTCCGGACCCAGGTGCGCCGTGCGCAGGCTCTTGAAGGAGTCGGTCATCGGCCCCGACTCGTAGCCCTCGTAGAGGTAGCGGGGGTCCGCGGCGATCAGCTTCGTACCGGGCACAGCCACCTTGATGTCCACCGGCTTCGCCTTGCGGGCATCGAGCGTCACCGTCATCTTCTTGTCGACGGTCAGCTTCGGCTGGACGAGCCAGTCGGTGCCCTTGTCGCTGTCGTCCGGGTCGACGTAGACCGACCAGTCCATGAGGTAACTGCCCTTGGCCACCCGCACCTTGGCGGTACCGGACGTGTCGTACGGGAAGAGGTTGAGGCCCGTGTCGTCCCCGGTGATCGCCGACAGCATCGGCTCGTAGTGTGGCGCGGGCCGTCCGTCGCGGCCGATCGTCTTCAGGGTGACGTCGTACCGCTCGACCTCGCGCTCGACCACGGCCGCCGTGCGCACGGACTGGCCGCCGCCGGTCGCCACGACGTACGCCGTGTACGTGCCGTTGACTGTTCCGCCCGACTTGGTGTCGGTGGTCAGGTCGACCGCCGCCGTGCCGCCGGCGGGGAGCTTCACCGTCTTCGCGCCGAGCGTGAACAGGCCCGACGGTGCCGGGGCGCCCTTCGGGTTCGTGGCCGCCACCGCGAGGTCGAGGGTGACGTCCTTGTCGCCGAGGTTGCGGTAGGTGACCTTCTTGGTGACCGGCTTGTCGTCGGTGTGCGGCCACTTCTGGAGGCCGTAGTTGAGGGATACGGGTTCCGCGATCACCGTCTGCCCGATGGCCTTGTCAACGGCGATACGTCCCGAACCCTGCTGGTAGGGCGTGTAACCGCTGCTGCCGTCCTTCGTGGATGACGTCAGCGCGCCCTTGAGCTCGGCGTACTTCCACTCCGGGTGCTGCTGCTTGAGCAGGGCGGCGGCGCCCGCCACGTGGGGGGCCGCCATCGACGTACCGGAGATCGTCAGATAGCCCTCGGGCTTCTGGCCGACCTCCTTCTCGATGACGCTGCCGGGCGCCGCGGCGGCCGTGATGTCGACGCCGGGCGCCGTCACGTCGGGCTTGATGGCGCTGTCGCCGACGCGCGGGCCCTGGCTGGAGAACTTGGCGAGCTTGTCGACGCCGTCGACCGCGCCGACGGTGAGGGCCGCGTCCGCGCTGCCGGGTGAGCCGATCGTGCCGGGTTCGCCGTCGTTGCCCGCCGAGACGGCGAAGAGGATGCCCTTGTCCTTGGAGAGCTTGTTCACGGCGGCTTCCAGCGGGTCGATGCCGGGCTCGTCGCCGCCACCGAGGCTGAGGTTGACGATGTCGGCGCCCTGGGCCGCCGCCCAGTCCATGCCCGCGATGATCCCGGAGTCTTCTCCCGAGCCCTCGTCGTCGAGGACCTTGCCGTTGAGGAGCTTGGCGCCGGGGGCCACGCCCTTGAGCTTGCCGCCGGACTTCGCGCCGGTGCCGGCGCTGGTCGAGGCGACGTGCGTGCCGTGGCCGAAGCGGTCCTTGGCGTCGGCGGCGGCCGAGAAGTTCTTCTCGGCCGCGATCTGGCCCTTGAGGTCGGGGTGTGTGGCGTCGACGCCGGTGTCCAGGACAGCGATCTTGACGCCCTTGCCGTCGAACCCGGCTTCCCACGCCTTGCCGGTGCCGATCTGCGGCACGCTCTTGTCGAGGTTCACCTTGCGGGTGCCGTCCAGCCAGACGCGGCTGATGCCGGAGGCGGTGGCCTGTTTCCGGGTCACGGCGTCCCACAGGGCGGTGGCGTCCTGCTTCGGGGTCGTGATGGCGTCGGCGTTCAGGGTCTTCAGGCTGCGGCGGACTGTCGTGCCACCGGCGGCACGGACATCCTTCCTGACGGCGGCGTCCGCGTCGCCCTCGTAGCCGACGATCAGCTTGATGCCTTTGCGCTGGGCGACGCGATTGGCCTTCTTGTTCAACTCGGTCGCGTCGAACAGGCGTTGATCGACTTTCCCGGTGGCTATCAGGCGCCGGGCGTCGGCCGGGATCACCAGCGTGTGGCCCGAGGGCGTGCGGTGCGTCTGTACGGGTATCCGCTCGCGCCCCGCGGCCGGTTCGAATGCGGCGAGGTGGCCGGTGGAGTCGACGGTTACGCGGTCGCCGGTGATGAGCGTGAGGCGGTACTTGGCCGCCGCCGATGGCGTGAACGCCTCACCGGCCGTCGCCGTGGCGGCGCGGTCCACCTTCGCCGACGCAGGGCTGGTCATGCCCGCCGCGAGGGCCACGGCGGCTGCCGTGGCGATGGTGGCCGCGCACGCTCTCTTCGCGCTCTTCGCGTGGATACGCAATTCTCCCCCTGGAGTCGAGGTGCTGAAGTGCTGCCCTCGGAGTATGTGGGGGAGTGGTGGCGGGGATGAACTCTGTTACATAACTGTGGAGTTGGGGCAATTGGTTCTCGTGGGCCCACGACGAAGGGGTGGCCCCGGACGGGGCCACCCCTTGATCTCTTGCTCGCTTGAGGCCGTGGCGGGAATCGAACCCGCGTTACTGGCTTTGCAGGCCAGCCCCTAAGCCACTCGGGCACACGGCCAAGTCGTTGACCTGACTCCTCGAACCTAGCCGTGACCGGCGGTTTCACTCAAGGGATCTACGGGTGCCGCAACGGGACTGCCATACCGCGTTCATGATTCAGGGGCCTGGATCCGAGGAAGGCGGGGGTCCGAGGAAGAGTGTGGGCTGTCCCGTGCACCGCGCGATGGTCTCGAAGTCGTGGTCACGGTGGAGCAGCGTGCGCTCGGTCAGTTCGGCGGTCGCGGCGATGAGCAGATCCACGACCCCCGGTGCGCGGTGCTCGCCGCGATTGGTCAGCGCGTGCTGGACCTCACGTGCGCGTGAGTAGACGCTGTCGGGGACGGGGACCCACGCGTAGGCGAGGTTCAGGGAGCGCAGAATGATGGCGCGGTCGGCTGCTGAGCGGGCGGTGTAGAGCAACTCCAGCTCGGTCACGTCGCAGATCCCGACCAGTCCGGCGTCGATCGTCTGGTTCATGCCGTGGCGGTCGTCCAGGTCGGGCAGCAGAAGCGTGAGGGCCGAGCTGTCGGCCAGGAAGTTCACGGTCATGCGGTGGTCGTCTGGTCCTTGTCGGTGGGCTTGTGCAGGTCCTCGTAGGAGTCGTAGCCGTGCTTCTCGTTGAGGGCGTCGAGGTCGATCGCGCCGGAGGCGACGAGCTGGGCCAGTTCGCGGCGGGCCTGCGCGCGCACGGAGCGCTGCCTGATGTCGGCGAGCGCCTGGTTCACGGTGTCCTTCTTGGTCGCCGTGCCCAGGATCTTCTGGGCCTCGGCGAGCGCTTCGTCATCGATGTCGATGAGCATCTTCGTCATGACCGCTCCCATTCCCTTGCGTATATACAAAATCCTGGCACGTATATACTGCGCCGCTGCCGTGGCGAGGGATGCAGCGCAGTCGCGGCAGTGGCCCGGTCTCGGGGCGCGGAAGGCGCGGTCGCAGTGGTCGCAGTTCTGGAGGGGATCCGGGCGTGGTGGGGCCGCCGGAACGGCCGGAAGCGCCGGTGGCAGGAACGCCGCTAGGCGGTGGGCCAGCAGGGCCGCCGGGTGGTGGATCGGGGTGGTGGGGAGCGCTGCGGTGAGCGCTCGGCCAGGACGTCATCGACCTTCAACTCGGCTCGGTTCTGGGCGTCGCGGATGGCCTCGATGGCGAGTTCCTGCTTGCTGCGGTGCTCGCGGCGGGCGCGCTCGGTGGGGCCGGCGACGGTAGCGGAGACGTACGACCAAGGGACCAGAAGGTCACCGACCCCGGACAGGGGTCACAGCCCGCCACGCCCCTTACGCTGGCCGACATGAGCGCCCTCGAACCCCGCGACGCCGAAGTCGCAGCCGCCCCGATAGCCCCGCCCTCCGAACTGGAGGGCGGCGTCCTGCGCGCGCCCTACCGGGCGCTCAGCCTCGGCATCGTCTCCGTGGTGCTGCTCATCGCCTTCGAGGCCACCGCCGTCGGGACCGCGATGCCGGTCGCCGCCCGCGAGCTGGACGGCGTCTCCCTCTACGCCTTCGCGTTCTCCGCGTACTTCACCACCAGCCTCTTCGGCATGGTCCTCGCGGGGCAGTGGGCCGACCGGCGCGGGCCGCTGGGGCCGCTGGCCGGCGGGATCGGCGCGTTCGCCGCGGGGCTGCTGCTCTCCGGGACCGCCGGGGCCATGTGGATGTTCATCCTCGGCCGCGCGGTCCAGGGGCTCGGCGGCGGCCTCGTCATCGTCGCGCTGTACGTCGTCGTCAGCCGCGCCTACCCGGAGCATCTGCGGCCCTCCATCCTCGCGGCCTTCGCGGCCAGCTGGGTCGTGCCGTCCGTGGTGGGCCCGCTGGTCTCCGGGACCGTCACCGAGCACCTGGGGTGGCGCTGGGTCTTCATCGGCATCCCCGTCGTCGTCGTGGCACCGCTGGCCATCGCGCTGCCCGCCATCCGGCGCACCGCCTCGGGGCCCGTCGACCCCGAGGCGCCCGCCGAGCCCTTCGACCGCCGCCGCATCCGGCTCGCGCTCGGGATCTCCCTGGGCGCCGGGCTCCTCCAGTACGCGGGGCAGGACCTGCGGTGGCTCTCGCTGCTCCCGGCGGCCGTCGGGGCCGCCGTGCTCGTGCCCGCCGTCCTCGGCCTGCTGCCGCGTGGCACCTACCGGGCCGTGCGCGGCCTGCCCTCCGTGGTGCTGCTGCGGGGCATCGCCGCGGGGTCCTTCATCGCCGCCGAGTCCTTCGTGCCGCTGATGCTGGTCACCGAGCGCGGGCTCAGCCCGACCATGGCGGGGCTCTCGCTCGCCGTGGGCGGCGCGACCTGGGCGCTCGGTTCCTACGTACAGTCGCGGCCCCGCGCGGAGCCCCACCGGAGCAAGCTGATGCTGGCCGGCATGGTGCTCGTGGCCGCCGCCATCGCCGCGGCGCCCGGTGTGCTGAACCACGCCGTGCCCGTGTGGACCGTCGCCGTCGCCTGGGCGTTCGGCTGCTTCGGCATGGGCATGGTCATCGCCTCCACCAGCGTGCTGCTCCTGCGCCTCTCGCCGCCCAAGGACGCCGGGGCGAACTCCGCCGCCCTCCAGATCTCCGACGGCCTCTCCAACGCCCTGCTCCTGGCCGTGGGAGGTGCCGCCTTCGCCGCGCTCGGCGGCGGCGCGGTGGGCGCCGCGCACGGCGCCGGGGCGGCTGGCGGGTCCCATCCGGGCGCCTTCGTCGCCGTGTTCCTGCCCATGGCGGCGGTCGCCCTGGTCGGGGCCTGGGTGGGCACGCGCCTGAAGGAACGCTCGGCCTGAGCAGCCGTGTGACACCCGTCGCACCCGCCCAGGACCCCGCATTGTCATCAGCCCGGCGTCAACACATCACCGGTAGGGTGGCCCGGTTGTCGTACGTACCCGAGCCGTCAAATACCGGAGACCGTGACTACCACCGCCGCCAACTCCGCATCGCACCACCTCTCTCCCGCCTTCCCCGGCCGGGCCCCCTGGGGTACCGCCAACAAGCTGCGCGCCTGGCAGCAGGGGGCGATGGAGCGGTACCTCCAGGAGCAGCCGCGTGACTTCCTGGCCGTCGCGACACCCGGCGCCGGCAAGACGACGTTCGCGCTGACGCTCGCCTCCTGGCTGCTGCACCACCACGTCGTGCAGCAGGTGACGGTGGTCGCGCCGACCGAGCACCTGAAGAAGCAGTGGGCGGAGGCCGCGGCCCGCATAGGGATCAAGCTGGACCCCGAATACAGCGCGGGTCCGCTCAGCAAGGAGTACCAAGGCGTCGCCGTCACGTACGCGGGTGTCGGCGTGCGGCCCATGCTGCACCGCAACCGCGTCGAGCAGCGCAAGACCCTGGTGATCCTCGACGAGATCCACCACGCCGGTGACTCGAAGTCGTGGGGCGAGGCGTGCCTGGAGGCCTTCGAGCCCGCCACCCGGCGGCTCGCGCTCACCGGTACGCCGTTCCGGTCCGACACGAACCCGATCCCCTTCGTGGCGTACGAGGAGGGGAACGACGGCATCCGGCGGTCGGCCGCCGACTACACCTACGGCTACGGCAGCGCCCTGGGCGACGGCGTCGTCCGGCCGGTCATCTTCCTCTCGTACTCCGGCAACATGCGCTGGCGCACGAAGGCCGGTGACGAGATCGCCGCCCGGCTCGGCGAGCCGATGACCAAGGACGCCATCTCGCAGGCCTGGCGCACCGCGCTCGACGCGCGCGGCGAGTGGATGCCGAACGTCCTGAAGGCCGCCGACCAGCGGCTCACCGAGGTCAGGAAGGCCATCCCGGACGCGGGCGGCCTGGTGATCGCCTCGGACCAGGACTCCGCGCGCTCCTACGCCAAGCTGATCCGGGAGATCACCGGCGAGAAGGCCACCGTCGTCCTCTCCGACGACACGGGCGCCTCGAAGCGGATCGACGACTTCACCGCGAGCGACGACCGCTGGATGGTCGCGGTCCGCATGGTGTCCGAGGGCGTCGACGTGCCGCGCCTGGCGGTGGGCGTGTACGCCACGACCATCTCGACGCCGCTGTTCTTCGCGCAGGCCGTGGGCCGTTTCGTGCGGTCCCGGCGGCGCGGCGAGACCGCGTCCGTCTTCCTGCCCACCGTCCCCGACCTCCTCGGCCACGCCAACGAGATGGAGGTCGAGCGCGACCACGTCCTCGACAAGCCGAAGAAGGAGGGCGAGGAGGACCCCTACGCCGAGTCCGAGAAGGAGATGGACGAGGCGAACAAGCAGGAGGACGAGGACACCGGCGAGCAGGAGCAGTTCTCCTTCGAGGCGCTGGAGTCCGACGCCGTCTTCGACCGCGTCCTGTTCGACGGCGCCGAGTTCGGCATGCAGGCCCACCCGGGAAGCGAGGAGGAGCAGGACTACCTGGGCATCCCCGGCCTCCTCGAACCCGACCAGGTGCAGATGCTGCTCCAGAAGCGGCAGGCCCGGCAGATCGCGCACAGCAAGAAGCGGCCCGACGAGGAGGCGGACCTCCTCGAACTGCCCGCCGAGCGGCGGCCCGTGGTCTCCCACAAGGAGATGCTCGAACTGCGCAAGCAGCTGAACACGATGGTCGGCGCGTACGTACACCAGAGCGGAAAGCCGCACGGCGTGATCCACACCGAGCTGCGGCGCACCTGCGGCGGGCCGCCGAGCGCGGAGGCCACCGCCGGGCAGCTGAGGCAGCGGATCGCGAAGGTCGGCGAGTGGGCCACCCGCATGAAGTGAGCGGACGGCCGTACGCGGCACGGGGGAGGAGGGGTGGGTTCCGTGTGCGGGAGTCGTGCGCACCCCTGCCCACCTGCCCCGCGTATGGGGCATTGCGCCCCTAACAACCGCTCTCGTGCCCGGATTCTGGACGGAGTCTTCCGCTGAGCGGGACGGCCTCGCTAATGTCCCCGCAACGTACACGCCCCGTGGCAGCGCCGCCGCGGAGCGCAGCCGGAGTTCCGACCGGCGGCCTCTGACGCGCGTCGCCCACGGGACCGGCGACGCAACCGCCGCGTCAACGGGCCGTCGACCCTCACCTAAGGAGTGGGCGTCGTGACCGCGGAGACTTCCCAGACGCTCGACCGAGGACTGCGTGTCCTCAAGCTGTTGGCCGACACCGATCACGGGCTCACCGTCACCGAGCTGTCGAACAAGCTCGGTGTGAACCGCACCGTGGTGTACCGCCTGCTCGCCACCCTTGAGCAGCACGCCCTGGTCCGCCGTGACCTCGGTGGCCGTGCCAGGGTCGGCCTCGGGGTGCTCCGCCTCGGGCGCCAGGTGCATCCGCTGGTGCGCGAGGCCGCGCTGCCCGCTCTGCGTTCCCTGGCCGAGGACATAGGTGCGACGGCGCACCTGACCCTGGTCGACGGGACCGAGGCCCTGGCCGTGGCCGTGGTGGAGCCGACCTGGACGGATTACCACGTGGCCTACCGGACCGGCTTCCGGCACCCCCTGGACCGGGGCGCCGCGGGCCGGGCGATCCTCGCCGCCCGGCAGGGGCTCGCCACCGACCCCGGTTACGCGCTGACGCACGGCGAGCTGGAGGCCGGCGCGAGCGGGGCCGCGGCGCCCCTGGTGGGGGTCACCGGCATCGAGGGCAGCGTGGGGGTCGTCATGCTGTCGGACTCCGTGCCGGAGCGGGTGGGGCCGCGGGTGGTGGACGCGGCCCGCGAAGTGGCCGACGCCCTGCGCTGAGGCCTGCCGCTGATCCGGTCACGGAACCGTCCGCCTACCGGTCACGGAACCGTTCGCCGACCGGTCACGGAACCGTCCGCTGACCGGTACCGGAACCGTCCGCTGGTCCGGTCACGGAACCGGTCACGTTAGATTGATCCCGTGTTCTCCCTCTCCAGTCTCACGCGCCCCAAGGCCCTCGCCGTCTGCGCCGCCCCCGTGGTGGCCCTGCTCGCCGTGACGGCCCTGGCGCCGTTGCCGTTCGCCGTGGCCCAGCCGGGGTCGACGGCGAACGTACTGGGCGAAAGCGGGGGCAAGCCGGTCATCACGATCACCGGTGCGCCCACCAGGGAGCCGAAGGGGCAGCTGCGGATGACGACCATCGTGGCCACGGGCCCCGACATGGACGTCAGCCTGAGCGACGTGGTGGACGGCTGGTTCCGTACGGACCGGGCCGTGATGCCCAAGGATTCGGTGTACCCCACCGGCGACGACGTCAAGGAAGTCGAGAAGCACAACCTCGGCGACATGAAGGAGTCACAGGACACGGCCACGCGGGCCGCGCTCGCCTACCTCGCCGCGAACGGCGTCGACGGCACCGGCAAGGTGAAGGTGAAGGTCGACCTCGGCAAGGTCGGCGGCCCCAGCGCGGGCCTCTTCCTGTCGCTCGGCATCATCGACCTGATCGACGGCGACGGCAGCGGCGGGGACCTGACGGGCGGCCGGAAGATCGCCGGCACCGGCACCATCTCCGACGACGGCGAGGTCGGCCCGGTCGGCGGTGTCGCGATGAAGACGCAGGCCGCCCGGCGGGACGGCGCGACCGTCTTCCTGGTCCCGCAGGCCGAGTGCTCGGACGCTCAGGCCGAGCTGCCCAAGGGCCTGCGGCTGATCCCGGTCACGACGCTGAAGGGCACGGTCGACGCGCTGCGCTCCCTGGACCGGGGCGGGAAAGTTCCGAGCTGTTGACCAGTCGAAGCCCGAACTCGACCAGGGTCCAGCCCAGTTGAGTGCGCAGCGGGGGCCTGGGCTCCCGTGCGGGAGCCGGGCGGGCCGTGCGGTGGAGTTCGGCGGCGCGGTCGTGGTGCAGGCGCAGGTGGATGTCGGGGTGCATGGCGGGGCCTCTCACTCGGTGGAGTGCGTCGGGAAGACGTGGGTGTGCAGACGGACCCTCGCGGAGCCGGGAGTGCCCTCCTCGACCGCCAGCGCCCGGTAGCTCTCGATGAGTTCGTCGATCTTGCCGGCCAGTTCGGTGGTGAGCCCGGGCGTCAGGCACAGCGTGTAGTCGCTGAGATCGGAGCTCTCGATCCACTCCGGGGGCCATTCGTGCTGGGTGCCGATCCAGGTGGAGACCTCCGTGGCGTGGAAGGTCGCGACCTCGTGGAGGTAGACGCTGACCGCGCCGCGCACCGCCGGGTCCGGGTCGTGCATGAGCGACTCGTCCAGGCGCGTCCCCTGGTGCGCCGCCCGCCACCACCGCTCGCGTCCCTTGCCCCGCTCCGGGGCGTCCTCGACGAAGCCGTGGGCGGCGAGCTGACGCAGGTGGTAGCTCGTGGAACCGCTCGACTCGCCCAGGCGGTCCGCCAGTTGGGATGCGGTGGCCGGGCCTTCCTTGCGCAGGGACTTGAGCAGCTGCATCCGCAGCGGGTGGGCCAGGCCCCGCAGGGAGCGGGGCGTGAGGGTGTGGACCTTGTGGGTCCTGGGGGACTCTGGTTCCGCCGTGCCGTCCGTCATGGCTCCACCGTAGAGATGCAAAGATTCCGTTGCAACCCCTTCTTTGCAACGAAGTCTTTGTAACTTTCGGAGCGGGAGATTCCGGCTCCGGGCCCGCCCGGCCCGGCTACCCCTCCTTCACGAACCCCTCCTGCACCAGCCAGTCCAGCGCCACCTCGTGCGGATCCTGACCCTCCACGTCCACCTTGGAGTTCAGCTCCTGGGCCACCGTGTTGTTCAGCTTCTCGGTGATGGGGTCCAGGACTTCCGCGATCTTCGGGTGCTTCTCCAGCGCCTTGGTGTTGATCTCCGGGGCGACGTTGTAATTGGGGAAGAAGTGCTTGTCGTCCTCCATCACCGACAGCTTCATCGCCTTGATGCGGCCGTCGGTCGTGAAAACCTCGCCGAACGTGCACGACCCCTTGGAGACCTGGGTGTAGATGATCCCGGTGTCCATCTTGGTGACGTTCGAGTTCGGGATCTTCATCCCGTACTCCTTCTGCATGCCCGGCAGGCCGTCCTCGCGCGAGGAGAACTCGCTCTCCACGCAGAGCGTCACCGCGCCCGGGTCCTTCTTCGACAGGGCCGCCACGTCCGAGAGCGTCTTCGGCTTGTACTTGGCCTCGTTCTTCTGGTTGATCGCCAGGGCGTAGGTGTTGTTGAGCTCGGCCGGCGGCAGCCAGGTGACGCCGTTCTTCGCGTCGGCCTTCCGCACCGCCTCCCACTGCTTTTGCGGATCGTCGATGGGGTCGGAATTGCCGAGGTACGTGATCCAGGCGGTGCCCGTGTACTCGTACATGGCGTCCGCGTCGCCGCCCTTGACGGCCTCGCGGGCGCCGATCGAGCCCTGGATGCCCGTCCGGTCCAGGACGTCCGCACCGGCCGCCTCGAAGGCGATGCCCATGATCGCGCCGAGGACCAGCTGCTCGGTGAACTCCTTGGACGTGACGGTGAGGTCGACGCCCTTCAGGGGCAGGCCCTCGCCGATCGTGCCCGGCTTCACGTCGTCCACCATCGGGCTGCCGCTGGTGAGCCCGCAGCCCACGAGCAGGGCCCCGCCCACCGCACCGACCGCCGCCGTACGCAACGTCACCCTCATGACCCGGCCTCCAGCCCGCGCGGACGCAGCAGCAGTTCGGCCAGCGAAGCCAGCCAGTCCACCAGGAGCGCCAGCGCGATCGTCAGGATCGAACCGAGCATGAGCACCGGCATGCGCTGGTTGGTGATCCCGGTGGTGATCAGGTCGCCGAGGCCGCCGCCACCGCCGAACGTGGCGAGCGTGGCCGTACCGACGTTCAGGACGAGCGCGGTGCGCACCCCCGCCAGGATCAGCGGCACGGCCAGCGGCAGCTCGACCTTGCCGAGGACGCCCCAGGACGACATGCCGATGCCGCGCGCCGCCTCCAGGAGCGTCGGGTCGTTGGCGTTCAGACCCGCGATCGTGTTGGAGAGGACCGGCAGGACGGCGTAGATGATGATGCCGATCAGGGCCGCCTTCTCGCCGATGCCGATCCAGATCACCAGGAGGGCCAGGAGGCCGATCGCCGGCGTCGCCTGGCCGATGTTGGCCAGCGCCATCGCGCCGGGCGCCGCCTTGCGGAGCTTCTTGCGGGTCAGCAGGATGCCCAGCGGGATCGCGATGATCAGCACGAAGAACGTCGAGATCACCGTCAGCTGGACGTGCTGGCGCAGCCGCAGCCAGACGTTGCCGTCCGCCAGGGCGTTGCGCGAGATCGAGTCCAGGTCCGCCTGCTCGAACCACCACCAGGTCAGCAGCAGGATCAGGGCGAGGAACACCGGCAGGACGGTGAGCTTGGGCCAGCCGATCCGCCGGGCTCGGCCCACCGCCGCCGCCGAGGGCGGCGGCTCCGGCTCGGCCTCGCCCGTGTCGCGGAAGTGGTGGCCCTTGACGTCGTGTTCGCCGTCGGGCCGCGGCCCGGGACCGCCGTCGGGGGCCGGAGCGCGGTCGGGGATCCGGGGGTTGTTCCCGGGGATGCCGCTCACGCCTTCGCCGCCCCTCCGTCGCCCTCCTGCTCGTGGTGGGTCAGCAGGGCCCGCTGCTCCTGGAGTTCGTGCTGGTGCTCCACGGCGTCGAGCCGGTCGGCCTCCAGCATCTCGTGGACGGAGTTCATCAGCGTGGCCATGTCCACGACGCCGGTGAACTCCCCGCGCCGCCCGGTGACCGCCACCCGCCCCGCGTTGTCCGTGAGGACCGCTTCGAGCGCGTCGCGCAGCGTGGCGTCGCGGGTGACCGTGTCGTGCACGAGGGTGCCCGCACGGGCAAGCGACCCTTGGGCGCGCATCAGGTCGCCGCGCCGCAGCCACTTGTAGGGGCGGCGGCGCTTGTCCAGGAGCAGCAGTTCGTTCGTGCCGCTCGACCGCAGCTTGTCGAAGATCGTCTGGAGCGGGTCGTCGACGGTCACCGTCGCGAAGTCGGCGATCTCCACGTCGCGTACGCGGGTGAGGTTGAGCCGCTTCAGGGCCGCGCCCGCGCCCACGAACCCGGAGACGAAGTCGTCGGCGGGGTTGGTGAGGATGGCTTCCGGGGTGTCGAACTGCGCGATGTGCGAGCGCTCCCGCAGGACCGCGATGCGGTCGCCGAGCTTGATGGCCTCGTCGAAGTCGTGCGTGACGAAGACGATCGTCTTGTGCAGCTCGTGCTGGAGGCGGATCAGCTCGTCCTGGAGGTGGTCGCGGGTGATCGGGTCGACCGCGCCGAACGGCTCGTCCATCAGGAGCACGGGCGGATCGGCGGCCAACGCCCGGGCCACGCCCACGCGCTGCTGCTGCCCGCCGGAGAGCTGGCGCGGATAGCGGCCGTGGAACTCGGCCGGGTCGAGTCCCACGAGGTCGAGCATCTCCTCCACCCGGGAGGTGATCCTCGACTTCTTCCAGCCGATCATCTTCGGCACGAGGGCGATGTTCTGGGCGACGGTCATGTGCGGGAAGAGGCCGGACGACTGGATGGCGTAGCCGATCTTCCGGCGCAGCTTCACCGGGTCCATGTCGGTGACGTCCTCGCCGCCGATGCGGATGCGCCCGCTGGTCGGCTCGATCAGCCGGTTGATCATCTTCAGCGTGGTCGACTTACCGCAGCCCGAAGGGCCGACGAGGATGACGATCTCGCCCGCCTTGATCTCCATGTTCACGCTGTCCACCGCGGGATCGCCGCTGCCCGCGTACCGCTTGGTGAGGTTCTCCAGCTCGATCGTCGCGCCCGTGGTGGCGTTCGGGGCCGCCGCGCCCGCGGCCGTCGCCCCGTCGGTGGAAGTCGCGGTGGTCTCAGACACGGATACCCCTCGAAATGGTCAGGCGGCCGATCAGGACGTACGCGGCGTCGAAGAGCAGGGCCAGGACGATGATCCCGAGCGTGCCCGCGAGCACCTGGTTGAGCGCGTTCTTGCTGCCGAGCGAGCCGATGCCGCGGAAGATCTCGTTGCCCAGGCCCGGACCCGAGGCGTACGCGGCGATGGCCGCGATGCCCATCAGCATCTGCGTGGAGACGCGGATGCCGGTCAGGATCGGCGGCCAGGCGAGCGGCAGCTCCACCTTGACCAGGCGTGCGGTCCGCGACATCCCGATGCCCTTCGCCGCGTCGACCAGCGAGGGGTCGACGCCGCGCAGACCGACGATGGCGTTGCGCACGATGGGCAGCAGGCCGTACAGGGTCAGGGCGATCACCGTGGGGGCCACGCCGAGTCCCACGACGGGGATCAGCAGACCGATCATGGCGAGCGACGGGATGGTCAGGATCGTGGACGTCGCGGTCGTGGCCAGATTGCCGGCCCAGTCGCTGCGGTACGTGACGACACCGATCAGGACGCCGATGACGGTCGCCACGACCATGCACTGGAAGACGGCGCTCGCGTGCTGGTAGGCGTCGGTCAGCAACTGCTGGTGACGGTTGCCGAGGTAGTCCCAGAAGTTCACTGAACTGCTCACCTGCCCGGGCGCGGTCCAGACGGCGCCGGGAGTCTCCCGCCGCCCGCGTGCTGCGTACGTCGTAGGGGCCTACGCTTCCCTGTCTACCCGCGTCAGGTGTCCTCTGACGCCTGTTCGACCAGCGGGATGATCCGCAGCGGAACAGGGTTCTCCATGACGATCGCCGTGGAGGCCCGGACAATGCCATCAAAACCCACCACCCGGTCGATCACACGTTGGAGATCCGCGTTCGAACGCGCCACGAGCCGGCAGAGCATGTCCCCGTGACCGGTGATGGTGTGCAGTTCGAGCACCTCGGCGACGGTCGCCAAATGCGCCCTGACGTCGGCTCCCTGGCCCTGTTTGATCTCCAGCGTGGCGAACGCGGTGACGGGGTAGCCCAGGGCCGCCGGATCGACTTCCGGGCCGAAGCCGCGGATGACTCCGTTCGACTGAAGGCGGTCCATCCGGGCCTGCACGGTCCCGCGCGCCACACCGAGCCTGCGGGACGCCTCCAGGACGCCGATCCGGGGCTCGCGGGCGAGCAGCACGATGAGCCTGCCGTCCAGCTGATCGATCGCCATGGGGCGCTCATCTCCTCTTCCGGGGTGGTCATCATGTACAGATAGCCCGCTGAAGCGGGACTCTGGGTGGGCAGATTGCCCACTGAACACGCAAACTATTGCGCACCTTGCGATACGGCGGGAGCCTGCGGGCATGGCAGCTACCGCGAACACCCAGCACACGTCGGCCATCTCTGGCACCCCCCACACCGCGCGCGAGGCAGACCCCTTCCCGGTCAAGGGGATGGACGCGGTCGTCTTCGCCGTGGGCAACGCCAAGCAGGCCGCCCACTACTACTCCACGGCCTTCGGCATGAAACTCGTGGCGTACGCGGGACCGGAGACCGGCAGCCGCGAGACCGCCTCCTACGTCCTGACGAACGGCGCGGCCCGCTTCGTGCTCACCTCCGTCATCAAGGCCTCCACGGAGTGGGGCACCTTCCTGGAGGGCCACGTCGCCGAGCACGGCGACGGCGTCGTCGACCTCGCCATCGAGGTGCCGGACGCGCGTGCCGCGTACGCGTACGCCGTCGAGCACGGCGCCCGCGGCATCACCGAGCCCTACGAGGTCAAGGACGAGAACGGCACGGTCGTCCTCGCCGCCATCGCCACGTACGGCAAGACCCGCCACACGCTCGTCGAGCGCACCGGCTACGACGGCCCCTACCTGCCCGGCTTCAAGGCCGCGTCCCCGATCGTCGAGCCGCCCGCCAAGCGCACCTTCCAGGCGATCGACCACTGCGTCGGCAACGTCGAACTCGGCAAGATGAACGAGTGGGTGGCCTTCTACAACAAGGTCATGGGCTTCACGAACATGAAGGAGTTCGTGGGCGACGACATCGCGACCGAGTACAGCGCGCTGATGTCGAAGGTGGTCGCGGACGGCACCCTCAAGGTGAAGTTCCCCATCAACGAGCCGGCCATCGCCAAGAAGAAGTCCCAGATCGACGAGTACCTGGAGTTCTACGGCGGCGCGGGCGTCCAGCACATCGCGCTCGCCACGAACGACATCGTGGAGTCCGTACGCACCATGCGCGCGGCCGGGGTCCAGTTCCTCGACACCCCCGACTCGTACTACGACACGCTGGGCGAGTGGGCGGGCGAGACGCGCGTGCCCGTCGACACCCTGCGCGAGCTGAAGATCCTGGTCGACCGCGACGAGGACGGCTACCTGCTCCAGATCTTCACCAAGCCGGTCCAGGACCGCCCGACGGTCTTCTTCGAGATGATCGAGCGGCACGGCTCGATGGGCTTCGGCAAGGGCAACTTCAAGGCGCTGTTCGAGGCGATCGAGCGGGAGCAGGAGAAGCGCGGCAATCTGTAGTCGGTTCTGCGGTGTTGTCGGTGGCGGGGTCCGGCGTGTTGTCGTCGGCGGGGGCCGGCGGCTTCTGGCGGCTTCGGACGTCACCGGCGGCTTCTGGTGGCTTCGGACGTCACCGGCGGCTTTGGCGGCTTCGGCGTCTACAGTCTTGGCATGGCCAGGATCAATGACGTCGGGGGGATGACGGGCTTCGGGCCCATCGACACCACCGACGACGCGGAGCCCTTCCACGCGGACTGGGAAGCGCGGGTCTTCGCGCTGAACAGCGCGCTGGTGCGTGAAGGCGTCTACAACCTGGACGAGTTCAGGGACGCCGTGGAGACGATGCCGCCGGGTGAGTACCTGGCGGCCTCGTACTACGAGCGGTGGTTCCACGCGATCCGGGTGCTGCTCGTGCGCAAGGGCGTCGTGACGGCCGGTGAGCTCGATGACTGACCGGTTCACCGCCGGCGCCCGCGTCCGCACCGTCCACCACGACCCGCCGCACCACACCCGCCTGCCGCGGTACGCCCGTGGCAAGCGGGGCGTGGTGATCGAACCCGAGGGCCGCCATCCGCTGGCGGACGTCAGCTCGCAGGGGCGCGGGGACGCGCCGGTGGAGCAGGTGTACGCGGTGCGGTTCGCCGCGCGGGAGCTGTGGGGCGAGGGAGAGCACGGGGTGGTGCTCGACCTGTGGGAGAGCTATCTGGAACCGGAGGGCGACTGATGTCCGGTACGCACGAGGACGCGGCGATCTCACGGCGGGTACGCGGCCTGGAGACGCTGCTGGAGGAGCGGGGGATCGTCGCCGGGGCGGTCCTCGACGAGGCCCTGGACGCGTTCCTCGCCGGGTCGTCCCCGCTGAACGGGGCGCGGGTGGTGGCGCGGGCGTGGACGGACCCCGCGTTCAAGGAGCGGCTGCTGGCGGACGGGACGTCGGCGGTGGCGGAGCTGGGGTTCGCGGCGGGCGGGGTGCAGCCGCAGCGGCTGCGGGTGGTGGAGAACACCGTCCGTGCGCACAACGTCGTCGTGTGCACGTTGTGCTCCTGCTATCCGGTACGGCTGCTTGGGCCCTCGCCCAGTTGGTACAAGAGCGAGGCGTATCGGTCGCGGGTGGTGCGGGAGCCGCGGGGTGTTCTGGAGGAGTTCGGGCTTTCCCTGCCTGACGGCACGGAGGTCACTGTCTGGGACTCCAGTGCGGAGACGCGTTACATGGTGCTGCCTCGGCGGCCTGCGTGTTCGGCGGGGCTTTCTGCGGGGGAGTTGGTTTCTCTGGTCACGCGCAATGGTCTGATCGGCACGGCTGCGCTGTAGGGGGGGGCGGGGGTTCGCCTCCCGGCGCGCAGATCCCTCCCGGCCGGCCCGTTCGCCCGGCGGCAACTGGCGCCCGCGCTCCTACCCCGGCGCTGCGCGCCGGTTTCCCCACCCACCCGTTCACCCGGCGCCGCACCGGTCCACGGCCCCCCTGTCCCGACGCTGCGCGCCGAACCCTCGCCACCCACCCACCCGATCACCCAGCGGCGCACTCGTGGCCGGCCCCGGGTCCTGTGCTCGGTCCCCGGCCCCCTGTCCCGACGCTGCGCGCCGGATCTTTCCCACCCACCCACCCGATTACCCCGCGGCGCACTCGTGGCCGGTCCTGGGCTCTGCGGTCGGTCCCCGGCCCCCTTGTCCCGGCGCTGCGCGCCGGATCTTTCCCGCCCGCCCACCCGTTTACCCGGTGGTGTGCTCGTGGCCGGTCCCGGGACCTGTGATCGGACCCTGGCCCCCCGACCCACCCACCCGATTACCTTGCGGCGCGCTCGTGGCCGGTCCCGGGTTCCGTGGGTGGTCCTCGGGGCCCCTGTCCCGGTGGGTCTCCCGCTCGCCCACCCGTTTGCCCCTCGATGCACTAGCTGACGCCCCCCGATCCGCTGCGGGGTAAACGGGTGGGTGGGTGGGGGAAATCGCCGCGCAGCGGCGGGTAGTTACGGGGGCGTCAGCTCTGGTGGGGGGAGTCGCCGGGCAGCAGCGGGTAGTTGCGGAGGCGTCGGCTCTGGGGAGGTGAATTGCCGTGCAGCGGCGCGTAGAGGGGCGTCGGCTTTGGGGAGGTGCGTTGCGAGGCAGTGGCGCGTAGAGGGGCGTCGGCTTTGGGGAGGTGCGTTGCGAGGCAGTGGCGCGTAGAGGGGCGTCGGCTTTGGGGAGGTGCGTTGCCGGGCAGCGGTGCGTAGGGAGGCGTCGGTTCTGGGGAGGTGCACTGCCGGGCAGCGGCGGGTAGTTGCGGGGCGTCAGCTCTGGGGAGGTGCATCGCCGGGCAGCGGTGCGTAGGGGGGTCAGGTTTGGGGGAGGGGTTGCGTTTGGGCGGGGGTGGGGCGGGGTGGGGCTGCCGCCGGGGGGCTGGGGGCGTACATCTGGGCCGGGCCGCCGTCCGGGGGATCACCCAGGGACGCCAGGGCCTCCCGCGCCTTCGGGGCGAGGAGCGGTGAGAAGAAGGGGTTCAGGAGCAGCGCCTCACCGATGTGACGCCGCGCGGCCCCGTACCGCTCCAGGTCACGCTCGATCTGCCCCCGGTGGTAGGAGAACAAGGCCATCCGAGGCCCCTTGTCCGTCGCCCGCGTCGCGTACTTGAGCGCCTCCTCGTCGTCCCCGGCCCGATGCAGCGCCCACCCCAGCGCATCCGCCGCCTCCGGACTCCCGTGCCGCTTGAACTCCGCCCGCAGCCGCTCCACCGCCGCGTCCGCGTCCCCGTGGTCCGCCTCGAAGAGGCCGAGGACCCGCTCGTCGTTCACGCCGTTCACCCCCTCCTGCTTCACCCGGGCCCGCAGCACGTCGTACTGCGCCCGGGCGGCCGGAGCCAGCCGCAGCGACTCGTACAACTCGCCCAGCGCCAGCGCGTACTCCGGAGCGGGCTGCCTGACCAGCGCGCTCTGGTAGGAACGGAGAGCCTCCGACGTACGGCCGAGGGCCGCCAGCGCCCGGCCCTTCGCGGCGAGGGACGGATGGTGGTCGGGGTCCGAGCGCAGCGCCGCCTCGTAGTAGCGCAGCGCCTCCGCCGGTTCGCCCCGCTCCCACGCCAGCTCACCCACCCGGTACAGGCACACCGCTTTCTCCGCGGGCCCCTCCGCCAGCGCCGCCGCGTCCATCAGCTTCGATGCCGCGTCCTCGCGCCAGCCGCGGTCCCGGTAGATCTGCCCGGACTTCACCATCACGGACGTGCCCGAGTTCAGCTCCTGGAGGGTCTCCAGGGCCTTCCCCACGCCCTTCGCGTCGCCCAGACCGCTGTACGCGTCGATCAGCGGGGGATACGCCGACCACCGCTTCGGCGCCAGCTTCACCGCGCTCTCGGCCCACTTCCTGGCCCCGCGGAAGTCGTGCCGCGCGTTGGCGAGCGTCGCCATGCCCGTCAGCGCCTGCGCGTTCCCCTCGGGCCGGGTCCTGAGGGACGCGCGCAGCGCCTCCTCGGCCTTGGGGTAGTACGCGGAGTCCGCGGTCCGCAGGCCCCGCTCCACGTAGGCGGCCCCGAGCACCGCCCACGACTGGTCGTCCCCGGGATGCGCGCGCAAGTGCGCCTCCCGCTCCCCGATCAGGACGGTGAGGTCGGGCAGCGCCGCGGGGACCCCGGCCCCCGCCGCCGCCATCGCCCGCCCGGCGGGCCCCAGGGCGGGCGGCGCCGCCTTCCCGCCCGACTCGGGCCGCAGCACCAGCACCCCGCCGAGCACCACGCACCCGGCGACGGAGGCGACGAGCACCCGCCGCACGGCAGGGGAGCGGCGAGCGCCCCGCGGCGGCTCGCTCCACAACGCGGGCCCTGGCGCAGGCGCGGGCGGCGGACGCCGGTCCTTCTGGGTCACGGACTCGGACCCGGTCTCGATCTCCATGGCGCTCACTGTGCGTCAATACGATGAGCGCACCCCGGCATGCGGACGGGCGTCGCACACGGGTTCACACCGATGGCCCCGGGTGCGACGCTGTGATCATGAGCCGCACACTCATCGAACTCCTCCGCGCCGGTGACGAGGGCCTCCCCGCGGACGCCGTCCTCACGGACCCCGACATCACGTCCTCGTACGCGCACGACATGGCGAGCTTCTGCGCCGCGGGCACCCCGGCGGTCGTGGTCCTGCCGCGCACCGTCGAGCAGGTCCAGCACGTCATGCGCACGGCGACCGAACTGCGCGTCCCGGTGGTCCCGCAAGGCGCCCGCACGGGCCTCTCCGGCGGCGCGAACGCCACCGAGGGCTGCGTCGTGCTGTCCCTGGTCAAGATGGACCGCATCCTGGAGATCAGCCCCGTCGACCGGATCGCGGTCGTGGAGCCGGGCGTCGTCAACGCCGCGCTCTCCCGCGCCGTGAACGAACACGGTCTCTACTACCCGCCGGACCCCTCCAGTTGGGAGACCTGCACGATCGGCGGGAACATCGGCACGGCCTCGGGCGGCCTGTGCTGCGTGAAGTACGGCGTGACGGCGGAGTACGTGCTCGGCCTGGACGTCGTCCTCGCCGACGGACGGCTCATGAGCACCGGACGGCGCACGGCCAAGGGCGTCGCGGGCTACGACCTCACCCGGCTCTTCGTCGGCTCCGAGGGCAGCCTCGGCATCGTGGTCCGCGCGACCCTGGCCCTGAAGCCCCAGCCGCCGCAACAGCTCGTCCTCGCCGCCGAGTTCGGCTCGGCCAAGGGCGCCTGCGACGCCGTATGCAAGATCATGGAGGGCGGGCACGTCCCCTCGCTCCTGGAACTCATGGACCGTACGACCATCCGCGCCGTGAACGCGATGGCCCACATGGGTCTCCCGGAGACCACCGAAGCGCTGCTCCTCGCCGCCTTCGACACCCCGGACCCCGCCGCCGACCTCGCGGCCGTCGGCGCGCTCTGCGAGGCCGCGGGCGCCACCCAGGTGGTGCCCGCCGAGGACGCGGCGGAGTCCGAACTGCTGCTCCAGGCACGGCGGTTGTCGCTCACCGCACTCGAAGCCGTCAAGGGCACGACGATGATCGACGACGTGTGCGTGCCGCGCTCACGCCTCGCCGAGATGCTCGAAGGCGTCGACCGCATCGCCGACAAGTACGGCCTCACGATCGGCGTGTGCGCCCACGCGGGCGACGGCAACACCCACCCCACCGTCTGCTTCGACGCGGCGGACGCCGACGAGGGCCGCCGCGCCCGCGAGTCCTTCGACGAGATCATGGCCCTCGGTCTGGAGCTCGGCGGCACGATCACCGGCGAGCACGGCGTGGGCGTCCTCAAGAAGGAATGGCTGGCGCGCGAGCTGGGCCCGGTGGGCGTGGAGATGCAGCGCGCCATCAAGGCGGCGTTCGACCCGCTCTCCCTCCTCAATCCCGGCAAGCTGTTCTGATCCGGGTCCCGGGCGGTCTCCTCCCGGGCTCCGTACGGCTTCTCCGCGTGTCCCCCCGTGGCGGCGGAGCTCACTCACCGTCCTTGGACTCGTCCGAGGGCCAGGGGTCGCGCAGCCACAGCTCGTCGGCACGGCCCGTGGTCGGCGTGAGCAGCTCGGCGAGGCCGTCGTCGATGCCGAGCCGCTCAGCCTCAGAGCCCGGAGGGACCACCCGCAGCGTGCGCTCGAGCCAGGCGGACACGGCGGGCGCCGGCGCCTCCAGGAGGGCATCTCCGTCGGGTGAACTCAGCGCCATCAGGACGACGCTGCGTCCCTCGACCTTGGTCGGCCAGACCCGGACGTCGCCGTGCCCGCAGGGCCTGAACACCCCCTCGACGAGCAGCTCACGCGCGAACGTCCAGTTCACGGGGTGCTCGGAGCCGATGTGGAAGGCGATGTGGACGGCGTACGGATCGTCGGTGCGGTAGGTCAGACGGGCCGGAACGGGGATCGCGCGTTCCGGGGAGAGGACGAGTTTGAGCTCGAGCTCACGTTCCACCACGGTGTGCATGTCGGTGCGGTTCCTTCCTTGACCGGGGCCCTGGAGCGGGCCCGTGCAAGGAGAGAGCGCGGTGGGCGCGAAGCATTACGCGGGTTTCGGAAACTTTCTCCGTACGAGGTCGAACTGTGCCCGGAAAGTGGTCTGTAGGGCGGGAGTAGCACAGGCGGACGCGAGGGTCTGATAGATGTGGAGCCTCAAAAAGACCCCCGAGCAGATACGGGACGACGGACATGAGCGCCCCAACTCCGGCCCCAGGCGACGACAGGCCCCGCGAAGGCTACTACCCCGATCCGTCCATTCCCGGATATGTCCGGTACTGGAACGGCGCGGCCTGGGTGCCCGGGACCAGTCGTCCCGCCCCGACCGACGGCGAATCGCTCCCCGCGCCTCCGGGAGCGGGCTCGGGAGCGGGCACGGGAGCGGGCGGGGCAACGAGCTCGGGAGCGGGCAAGGGCACGGGGACCGCGGCGCCGCTGTCCACGGAGGAGACCGGGCCGCACTTCTTCGACGAGGACCCCCTGCCGTCGTCCGGAGCGGCCGCCGACGCCGCGCAGCACGGGTCGAGGCCCGAGCCCGCCTCCGCGTGGCAGGCGGACGCCGCCCGGCAGACGGGGCTCGGCGGCGACCAGGAACGCCGGATCTCCTGGGGCGGCCCCGAGCAGCGGAGCGCCTCAGGCGGTTCTTCGGGCGGTGCGCAGGGCGGCCCCCAGGGTGCCGGAGACCCGCGGGACCCGCGCCTGCCGGCCGCCTCGGCCCCGGCGGAAGCCACCCCCGCGGCCGCCTCGTCGCCCACCCCTTCTCAATCGTCCCCTTCTTCGCCCTCCTCCTCCGCCCCGGCGGCGCACGACCCCGGCGCGGTGCAGATCCGCCCGGTCGCGCCGGAGCAGGAGCAGCCCTCGACCGAGGGCACGGTGACGTTCCGCAGGCCCGCGGGCCCCGTGCGGCCCACCGCGGCCTCACCCGGCACCGAGGGCACCATGGCGATCCGGGCCCTGCGTCCGAAGACCTCCGGCACGGCGGCGCGGACCCCCGCGCCCCCGCAGGCAGCCGTACCGCCCCAGGCCGCCGCCCCCGCCCCTGCCCCCGCCCCCGCACCGGCCCCTGCTCCCGCACCGGCCCCCGCACCGACCCCCGCGCCCGCCCAGCCCTCCGTCCCCCAGCAGGGCGGCGCCCACGGCAGCGGCGCCGCCTCGCCCGTGACGTCGGGACCCGGCGGCGGCTCGCCCTCCTGGGCCCAGCAGGTGCACCAGCTCGCCGCCGAGGGCGATGGCGGGCAGCAGCAGCCCGTGGTGCCGTGGAAGCCGGTGGCCAGCGACCCGTTCCTGGCGATGGCGCAGAACCAGGCCGCGGGCCGGCCCGCCGGAATGGGCAAGCGGCTCGCCGCCCGGCTCATCGACACGGTCGTCCTCGTGGCCGTCACCGGAGCCGCGGCGCTGCCGCTCGCCACGAAGGCCGCCGACCACGTCGACAGCAAGATCGACGCGGCGAAGATGTCCGGCGAGAAGGTCACCGTGTGGCTGCTCGACGGCACCACCGCGGGCTACCTCGGCATGGTCCTGGGCGTGCTCCTGCTCTTCGGCGTCCTCTACGAAGTACTGCCCACGGCCAAGTGGGGGCGGACGCTCGGCAAGAAGGTGCTGGGGCTCCAGGTGCGCGACATGGAGGAGCACGAGACGCCGTCGTTCGGCGCGGCCCTCAAGCGGTGGCTCGTCTATGTGGTGCCGGGGGTCCTGGTGATCGGCGTCGTCGGCGTGCTGTGGGGTCTGTTCGACCGTCCGTGGCGCCAGTGCTGGCACGACAAGGCCGCCGGAACGTTCGTGGCCGGCTAGTCCCGGCGCGCGGTCCCCGGGGGTGCCTCTCTTAACCCGGACAGCCGCTCGCCGGATGCGCCCGGGGCGCTCTCGCGGTCGACTCGGGCCATGAGCACCGAACCGCCGCAATACCCGCCGCCCCCCGACGACGACAACGACCCCTTCAGGAAGCAGCCCCCGCAAGGCGGTGGCGGCTCGCCCTACGACACGCCCCCGCCCGGCGGCGGCTCCCCGTATGGCACACCGCCGCCACCCCCGCCGTACGGCGGCGGTGGAGATCCCTACGGGGGGAGTGGCGGCGGAGGCGCGTTCGGCGGAGGGAACGACCCTCTCGCCGGGATGCCGCCCCTCGCGGAGAGCGGCAAGCGGGTCCTCGCGCGCATCCTCGACATGATCCTCGTCGGGGTGGTCGTCTGGCTGCTCTCCTGGGGCTTCGGCACGAACGAGTTCGACGTCGACCCGGACAAGGTCGAGTACGGCAAGAGCTTCGGGCAGTCGCTGCTCGCCGCCGTGCTCTACATCGCGTACGACAGCTTCATGATCTCCAGGACGGGACAGACCCTGGGCAAGAAGTGGCTGGGGCTGCGCGTCGCGAACCTCAACGACGGGGCGACCCCCACCCTTCAGACCGCGCTCGTCCGCGCGGCCGTCCTCTGGCTGCCGTTCGCGTTCTGCTGCGCCTGCATCTGGACGGCGATCTGCGGCGGCTGGAGCTTCTTCGACAAGCCCTACAAGCAGGGCCTGCACGACAAGGCGGCCAAGACGGTGGTGGTCCGCACCGGCTGACGGCGAGGCGAACGGCTACCGCGGCGGCAAGAGGTGCGGCGGCAGAAGCGGTGGTACCGGCGGGTCCGTGATTCTTACGGGCCCGCCGGCTCGCGTACGGACTCGGCCAGTACGGGAGCGGAGGCGCGCTGGGCCGGGACGCGCTCGTCGGCGGTCCGGGCGGCGGGAGCGACGCGTGCGGCCGGTGGCGCCGCGGGTTTCGGCTGGGGCACGGTCATCGCCACCAGTAAGCCCAGACCGAGCGCGGCGACGGCTATCACCGCGACGCCGACGCCCGACGTCGTCTGGGAGAGCAGCAGCATGGCGAGCGTCGAGCAGACGACCGTCAGGGTGCCGTAGGTGATCTGGGCGGCGGTCGGACGAGGCAGCGGCATGGGACGAGGCATGGCGTAATCCGTCCTCGGGACAGCGGATGCGGGGGTGGTCGAGCCCGATGTGAAGCTGTATACGAATCAAAGGACGCCCGGCTGCGGCGGCTTGAGATTGGCCGCCTCGCGCCGTGGAGCACCGTCGATTGACTCTAATCCGCTGCATGCCCGACGGGAACGGGCGGTAAGCGTGACCTAACCCACGGTGCGGCAGCACAGGGGGCGCACGGGTTCATGACGTCCATCAAGTGGACGGTGTGACGCGCCTGTTGACCATGCCGGCGGGCGGGCGCACGCGTCCGGATACCGGATGTGCGGGCCTGCATAGTGTACTTGGCCTGTTCAAGTCAAGGTCTGTCTTTTCTTCCGTATCTCCGGTCCAATGTCGTCACTTGTGACGCGTATCGCGCGCGGACCTCCTCCGACCGGGACCTCGGCCCGCCTCCGCGCGGACGCGGGGGAGGACAGCATCAAGTGACAATCAGCAGACGGACGTTCAGAGCCACCGCGGCTGCCGTGGCGATGGCCGCGGCAGCCGCCACGTTCTCGGCAGCCACCGCATCGGCCGAGGACAGTGGGCCGGCGGGAGCTCCCGCCATCGACCGGCAGGACCCGAGCCGGGTCAAGGCGCAGGTCGACCACGACCTCGACGGGCCCTTCAGCAAGCAGCAGGCGCAGCAGCGCAAGGCGGCGCTCCAGCAGGTCGTCGCGGGCGACGCCAAGGTGCAAAAGCGCGGCGGCTCCCAGGTCGTGAAGCTCGACGACAAGAAGTACGTCGAGCTGGGCCGGGAGAAGACCGACAAGATCTTCACGATCCTGGTGGAGTTCGGGGACAAGGTGGACGACACCACCATGTACGACCCCGACGGCCCGGAGGGCCCAGAGGCGCCGGTCAAGAAGTACGGCGGCAAGCCCGGCCCGGCGCACAACAAGATAGCCGAGCCGGACCGTGCGAAGGACAACAGCACGGCCTGGCAGAAGGACTACAACCGCAAGCACTTCCAGGACCTCTACTTCGGTGAGGGCAAGGACTCCAAGGGCAAGACCAAGGAGTCCCTGAAGACCTACTACGAGAAGACCTCGTCCGGCCGCTACTCGGTCGACGGTGAGGTCTCCGACTGGGTCAAGGTCGACTACAACGAGGCCCGTTACGGCTCGAACTACTGCGGCGACACCAACTGCCCGAACGTCTGGGACGCGGTCAAGGACGGCGTGACCGCCTGGACCAAGGACCAGAAGGCCCAGGGCCGCACGGACGCCCAGATCAAGGCGGACCTGGCCAAGTACGACCTCTGGGACCGCTACGACTTCGACGGCGACGGCGACTTCAACGAGCCGGACGGCTACATCGACCACTTCCAGCTCGTGCACGCGGGCGAGGACGAGTCGGCCGGCGGCGGCGCCGAGGGCGAGAACGCCCTGTGGGCGCACCGCTGGTACGCGTACGGCAACGACGCGGGCAACACCGGACCCGGTCAGAACAAGGCGGGCGGCACGCAGATCGGCGACTCGGGCATCTGGGTCGGCGACTACACGATGCAGCCGGAGAACGGCGGCCTCGGCGTCTTCGCCCACGAGTACGGCCACGACCTGGGCCTGCCCGACCTGTACGACACCTCGGGCAAGGGCGAGAACTCGGTCGGCTTCTGGTCGCTGATGTCGGCCGGCTCCTGGCTCGGCACCGGCAAGAACGCCATCGGTGACCTGCCCGGCGACATGACCGCCTGGGACAAGTTCCAGCTGGGCTGGCTCGACTACGCCAAGGCCAAGGCCGCGACGACGTCGGAGCACAAGCTGGGCGTCTCGGAGTACAACACCCGGCACCGCCAGGCGCTCGTCGTCGACCTGCCCAAGAAGCCCGTCACCACCACGGTCACCAAGCCCACCGAGGGCTCCAAGCAGTGGTGGAGCGACCAGGGCGACGACCTGAAGAACACCCTGACGCGCTCGGTCGACCTGACCGGCAAGTCCAAGGCCGAGCTGAGCCTGGACGGTTGGTGGGACATCGAGGCCAACTACGACTACCTCTACACCGAGGTCTCGACGGACGGCGGCGCCAACTGGACGCCCGTGGACGGCACCACGGACGGCAAGCCCATCCCGCGCGACGCCGGTGACAAGCCCGCGTTGACCGGTGCCTCGGGTGCGTACAAGAAGCTCGCGTTCCCGCTCGACGCGTACGCCGGCAAGAAGATCGACCTCCGTTTCCGTTACTCGACGGACGGCGGCGCGGGCGGCAAGGGCTTCGCGGCCGACGCCCTCGCGGTCACCGCGGACGGTGCCAAGGTCTTCCAGGACGGCGCCGAGGGCGACGACAACGGCTGGACGGCGAAGGGCTTTTCGCGCATCGGCGAGTCCTTCACCAAGAAGTACGACCAGTACTACCTCGCCGAGAACCGCCAGTACGTGTCGTACGACAAGACCCTGAAGGTCGGCCCGTACAACTTCGGCTTCTCGAAGTCGCGTCCGGACTGGGTGGAGCACTACCCGTACCAGACCGGCCTCATGGTCTGGCAGTGGGACACCTCGCAGAAGGACAACAACACCAGCGCCCACCCCGGCGAGGGTCTGATCCTTCCGGTGGACGCGCACGCCAAGCCGCTCAAGTGGACGGACGGCACCCTGCTGCGCAACAAGATCCAGCCGTTCGACGCGCCCTTCAGCAAGTACGCGACCGACAAGTTCACGCTCCACAACGCGGACGTCGCGCTGAAGATCAAGTCCCAGAAGGGTGTCTCGGTCTTCGACGACCGCAAGGGCACCTACTGGTACAAGGAGAACGGCACGGGAAGTGTCAAGGTCACTGACACCAACACCAAGATCAAGATCATCAAGCAGCCGAAGGATGGCTCCTCGATCACGGTCCAGGTGGGTCCCTCGACCAAGTAATTAGTGTTTTCGCAGGTCAAGCCATGATCGGCCGTCGCCCTCTAGCGGGCGGCGGCCGATCGTGTTTAGGTGCGTCCTGTGGATTTCTTATTGACACGGAGCCCGGCCGTTCCGGTTGCGGGCTTCGTGCGTCGTCTCACGGGGGTGTGACCAGCCATGTCCGCAGGAGGTTTCAGCAAGCTGCCGAACGGCAGTGTGGTGGTGGCCCTGACGCTGCCGAGCCCGGTCATGGGCGGCGGCCACGTCAGGATGATCGTCCATGCGATGAACCGCGCCAGGGCGCTGACCCGCCTGCGGAACCTCGGCATGCGGGCGGTGTATCTGCGAGGCAACGCGGAGCCGCCCACGCCGGACGAGATCACGGCGGTCCTGCACCACCCGGACGGCCTGATATGGCGTACGGCGCCGGACGGCGCGGCCGAGCTGTGGCACCCCATCAGGGCCCTGAAGCGGCAGAGACCCGGCCAGACCGAGGCGAGCCCGTCGGGCGTGTGACGGACCGGCGGGCCCCGCGGGGGCTCTGGCGCGGCCTTTCGCGCGGCCTTTCGCGCCCCTGGGGCGCGCCCGACGCTCTTCCGCCGTTCTCCGACGCTCCCCGCGCTCTTCCGCGCTTCTCTGTGCCCCTCGGCCCCTCAGGTGTGCCCCTCAAGCCCCTCACGGCTCTCCGCGCGCCTGACGGCCTAGACGACCGGCTTGCCCGTCAGCTCCACCCCGGCGGCCCGCAGCTCCTCCACGGCCTGCTCGGTCGTCTTCGCGGAGACGCCGGCGGTCAGGTCGAGCAGGACCACCGTGGAGAACCCCTCCCGCACCGCGTCGAGCGCCGTGGCGCGCACGCAGTGGTCGGTGGCGATCCCCACCACGTCCAGCTCGGTGATCTTCCGGTCGCGCAGCCAGTCGGCCAGCGAGACGCCGTTCTCGTCGGTCCCCTCGAAGCCGCTGTAGGCGGCCGAGTAGGCCCCCTTGTCGAACACGGCGTCGATGGCCCCGGACGCCACGACCGGCGCGAAGTTCGGGTGGAAGCCGATCCCCTCGGTGCCCGCCACGCAGTGCGGCGGCCAGGAGCGGACGAAGTCGGGCTGGTCGGAGAAGTGGTCGCCGGGCTCGATGTGGTGGTCCCGGGTGGCCACCACGTGGCGGTAGCCCGCCGGCGCCTGGCCGATCAGCTCGGTGATCGCGGCGGCCACGTCGGCGCCCCCGGCGACCGCGAGGCTGCCCCCCTCGCAGAAATCGTTCTGCACATCGACGACGATCAGGGCGCGGCGCATCGGGTGTCCTTCGGCTCGGCAAGGCTCGTAGACGTGGGGGTGAAGAGGGGACTCGGCCGGATGAACCGAGCGTAGAGACTTCTCGCGCGATGCGGGAGAGGGCGTTCGAACGCCCTCCCTCCGCTCCGGCGCACCATCAGACGTACTCCGTCGGAATGACGGCCTCGCCCTTCGACAGCTGGGTGGCCGACAGGGGCAGCCGCTCCCGCGCCGCCGCGTGCCGGTCGCGCACGGTGTCCAGCGGCTCGCGGGCCACGACCTCGCCGCCCTTGACCAGCTCGACGAGGAGCTGGTGCTCGACCAGGTCGGCGGGGACCGGGCCCGTGCCGATCACCTCGGCCTCGGCGATCCCGTGATCGTCGGGACGCCGCGCGGACCACTTGCGACCGCCGACCGACGACTTGGCGCCCAGCGACTTCTTGGCCACCGGCTCCAGCGGGGCCTTCGGGTCCGCGGAGTGGGCGCGGGCCACCAGCTTGTAGACCATGGAGCAGGTGGGGTGCCCGGACCCGGTGACGAGCTGGGTGCCCACGCCGTACGCGTCCACGGGCGCGGCGGCCAGCGAGGCGATGGCGTACTCGTCGAGGTCGGAGGTCACGACGATCTTCGTCTTGGTGGCGCCGAGCTCGTCCAGCTGCTGGCGCACCCGGTGCGCGACCAGGAGCAGGTCGCCGGAGTCGATGCGCACGGCGCCGAGCTCGGGCCCGGCGACCTCGACGGCGGTGCGCACGGCCGCCGTCACGTCGTACGTGTCCACCAGCAGGGTGGTGCCGGGGCCCAGCGAGTCGACCTGGGCCCGGAAGGCGTCGCGTTCGTTGTCGTGCAGCAGGGTGAAGGCGTGGGCCGACGTGCCGACGGTCGGGATGTCGTACCGGAAGCCCGCCGCGAGGTCGGAGGTGGTGGTGAAGCCGCCGACGTACGCGGCGCGCGAGGCGGCGACGGCCGCGAGCTCGTGCGTACGGCGGGCGCCCATCTCGATCAGCGGGCGCTCCCCGGCGGCCGAGGCCATCCGGGAGGCGGCGGCCGCGATCGCCGAGTCGTGGTTGAGGATGGAGAGGATCACCGTCTCCAGGAGCACGCACTCCGCGAAGGAGCCCTCGACGCGCAGGACGGGCGAGCCGGGGAAGTAGACCTCGCCCTCCGGATAACCCCAGATGTCGCCGCCGAAGCGGTACGAGGCGAGCCACCGGAGGGTCGCCTCGTCCACGACACGGCGCTCGCGCAGGAATCCGATGACGTCGGCGTCGAAGCGGAAGTTCTCCACGGCGTCCAGGACCCGGCCCGTTCCGGCCACCACTCCATAGCGGCGCCCCTCGGGCAGTCTGCGCGTGAAGACCTCGAAGACGGAGCGCCGGTCGGCGGTGCCGGCCTTCAGCGCGGCCTGAAGCATCGTGAGCTCGTAGTGATCCGTGAAGAGCGCGGTCGACGGAACATCCACCGGCAGCCCAAGGTCCGCTGTGTTCATACGAAGGATGCTACCCCGCATCTCGTCACTCTGACGATTTCCCGGGTCCATTTGTGCGAGGCCCCCCTGCGGGTGGCAGCATGGGACAAGTGAGTACGTCCCGCCCGTCTCCCGCCACCGCCCCTCCACGGAGGGGCTCCGCCCGCTGCACCATTCCCGCAGAGATCACCCGCCCGGAATCCGACGAAGAGACGTTCGCCGTCCCGGAGCCCGACGTCCCCTGGATCACGCTCGTCCACAACGACCCGGTCAACTTGATGAGTTATGTGACCTATGTGTTCCAGTCCTACTTCGGGTACTCGAAGGAGAAGGCCACGAAGCTGATGATGGACGTGCACCACAAGGGCCGCGCGGTCGTCTCCACCGGCTCCCGCGAGGAGATGGAGCGCGACGTCCAGGCCATGCACGGATACGGGCTGTGGGCCACCCTCCAGCAGGACCGGAAGTAGCGACGCATCTGATGCCAGGACAATTCGAAGCCATCCCCGGGGGCGGCGCCGCCGTCGCGCTCGACGAGGTCGAGATCTCGATCATCCGCTCCCTCGCCGTGCAGCTCCTGGAGCTCATCGGCCCCGGCCCGGCCGAGGACGCCTCGGACGACCCCCTCGCGGAGCTGTTCGCCGAGGGCCCGAGCGAGCCGCCCGCCGACCCGGTCCTCCAGCGGCTGCTCCCGGACGCGTACGGCGGTCCCGGCAGCGAGGAAGGCGCCGCGGACGCCGACGAACTGCGCGCCTACTCCTCGGAGTTCAGGCGCTTCACCGAGAACGACCTGCGGGCCAAGAAGCGCGACGACGCCCTGGTCGTGATCCGCTCCCTCGACGCCCTGACGTCCATGGGTGAGGGCGGCGCCGTCCTGAAGCTGTCCCCCGACGAGTCGCGGCACTGGCTCGGCGCGCTCAACGACCTCCGGCTCGCGATCGGCGCCCGCCTGGAGGTGACCGACGAGGACGACACCGACGTGCTCTACCGGCTGCCGGACTCCGATCCGCGCAAGCCGATGGTGATGGCCTACCTCTGGCTCGGCGGTCTCCAGGAGACGCTGGTCGCCACCCTCATCGGTTAGAAGTCACACGGCTGCGGCCCGTACGGGCCGCAAAGTCGTTGCATGGGGCACCGGTTACCCTCCGTTCGCTCATCGGACGCTCAAATCCGGATAACGATCGTGTCACTTCAATGCCCGCCTTTGGCGTGGCAGGGGAATTTTGTCCGGTTCTTCTCGTGGTGTGGGCCACACGGGCCCCCTTCGATCACTGTTGCGACCGTGATAAATCTTCACGACCACTCGGTGACGCCACCCATGTCACCGGTGGCGCTCGGGCCGGCAGACCGCCGGTAGCACTCCATCCATATCCGGGGGGATCAGGACCTGATCCGTGGCCATCCGCAGCACGCGGGCACGGATCAGCGTGGAGAAAGGCGTCACCATGACCTCAGTGCAGGTCGAAGAGCATCACGACGGCAATGAGGCCGACGGAGCGGGCGGTTCGTCCGGTGCGTCAGGCGAGGGTTATCAGCGCGGGCTCGGTGCCCGGCAGATCCAGATGATCGCGATCGGCGGTGCCATCGGCACCGGCCTGTTCCTCGGCGCGGGCAAGGCCATTCACAAGGCCGGTCCGAGCCTCATCCTGGCGTACGCCATCGCCGGCCTCGTCATCTTCTTCATCATGCGCGCCCTGGGCGAGCTGCTCATGTACCGCGCCGTGTCGGGCTCCTTCTCGGAGTACGCACGTGAATTCATCGGCCCGTTCTTCGGGTACGTGACCGGCTGGACGTACTGGCTCTTCTGGGTCGTCACCGGCATCACGGAAGTCACGGCCGCGGCCCAGTACATGCAGTACTGGACCCATGACTCCATCCCTCAATGGGCCTACGCGCTGATCTTCACGGTCATCCTCTACGGCGCCAACCTGATCTCGGTGAAGCTCTTCGGCGAGCTCGAGTTCTGGTTCTCGATGGTCAAGGTCACCGCGATCATCGGCATGATCCTCATCTGCGCCGGCATCCTCACCATCGGCTTCTCCGACGCCGGTGACACCGCGTCCGTGAGCCACCTGTGGGACCAGGGCGGGTTCTTCCCCAACGGCATCGGCTCCACGCTGATGACGCTTCAGATCGTGATGTTCGCCTTCCTCGCCGTCGAGCTCGTCGGCGTCACCGCGGGCGAGTCCAAGGACCCCAAGACCGTCCTGCCCAAGGCCATCAACACCGTGCCGTGGCGCATCGCCGTCTTCTACGTCGGCGCGCTCATCATGATCCTCTCGGTCGTGCCGTGGACGGAGTTCGTGCCGGGCGTCTCGCCGTTCGTCGCCGCCTTCGACAAGATGGGCCTCGGCGTCGGCGCCGCGATCGTCAACTTCGTCGTCCTGACGGCCGCGCTCTCCTCCTGCAACTCCGGCATGTACTCCACCGGCCGCATGCTGCGCGACCTGGCGCTCAACGGCCAGGGCCCGAAGTTCTTCACCAAGCTCACGAAGAACGGCCTGCCGCTGGTCGGCACGACCTTCTCGGCCGCGCTGATGCTGGTCGGCGTCTGGATCAACTACCAGTGGCCGGGCGAGGCGTTCAACTACGTCGTCTCCTTCGCGACCATCTCCGGCATGTGGGCCTGGATCATGATCCTGGTCTGCCAGATCAAGTACCGCCGCAAGGCCGACCGCGGCGAGCTGCCGCAGTCCACCTTCCGGGCGCCGGGCGCCCCGTACACGAGCTGGTTCGCGCTCGCCTTCATCGCGATGGTCATCGTGATGATGGGCATCGACAAGGACGCGCGGATCTCGCTCTACGCGGCTCCGGTGTGGGCCCTGATCCTGGGCGTCGGCTACCTGGTCATGCAGAAGCGCGACACGGGGGCGACGGACGGCGGCCAGGCCGGTCCGAAGGACTCCGTGAAGTCCTGATCACCGCCTGATCCCAGAATGTGGGCCGGTCCGTACCACTCTTCGGTACGGACCGGCCCTTCTGCTTATCCTGGCTGCCATGCTGACCCTGACCCAGGCCCTCCACGACCAGATCGTCGCGCACGCGCGCCAGGACCACCCCGACGAGGCCTGCGGCGTGGTCGCGGGCCCCGAGGGCACGGGCCGCCCCGAGCGCTTCATCCCGATGCTGAACGCGGCCCGCTCGCCCACGTTCTACGAGTTCGACTCGGGTGACCTGCTCAAGCTCTACCGCGAGATGGACGACCGCGACGAGGAGCCGGTGATCGTCTACCACTCGCACACGGCGACCGAGGCCTACCCCTCGCGCACGGACATCACGTACGCCAACGAGCCGGGCGCCCACTACGTCCTGGTCTCCACGGCCGACACCGACGGCGCGGGCGAGTTCCAGTTCCGCTCCTTCCGGATCGTGGACGGCGAGGTCACCGAAGAAGAGGTGAAGGTCGTCCAGGCATACTGAGCTTCACCTTTGAGGCGGCAGGACCCAGGAAGCCGGTGCGAATCCGGCACGGTCCCGCCACTGTGACCCCACCCCTCGCGGGCGGGGCAGTCAGGAACTGACCTGCCGCCTTCTCTCCCACGACGCAGGGGACGCGGAAATCCCCTGGAGGAGGCAGCTCAGCCATGTCCCGCCCTCTGCGCGCGCACCTGCGCGTCCTCGCGGCCGCCGCCCTGCTGGCCCCGCTCGCCGCCTGCTCGTCCGCCGGGGACCCGGCCGCGGACAAGCCCGCGGCGAAGGCCCCCGGATTCCCGTACACCGTCAAGAACTGCGGCGTGCGGACGACGTACGAAGCACCCCCGAAGCGCGCCGTGACGATGAACCAGCACGCGACGGAGGTGCTGCTGGAGCTGGGCCTGAAGGACCGCATCGCGGGCACGGCCTACCTGGACGACAAGGTCCTGCCGAAGTACGCGAAGGCGTACGCCGACACCCCCGTCCTCGCCAAGGAGTACCCCTCGTACGAGAAGCTCCTGGCCGCGAACCCCGACTTCGTCTACGGCGGCTACGCCAGCGCCTTCCTCGCGGGCGAGGGCCGCAGCCGCGGCGCCCTGGCCAAGTCCGGCGTCGAGAGCCGCCTGAACGTCGAGGGCTGCGCGAAGAAGCCCGTGTCGATGGACGACGTCTACCGCGAGGTCCGCGAGGTCGGAGCCACGTTCGGGGTCCGGGCGCGGGCGGACGCGTGGGTGGCCGCGGCGCGGCGCGAGCTGGCGGACACCGCGCAGAAGGCCGGGAAGAAGGGCGGCGAGCCCGTCCCCGTCTTCGTCTACGACAGCGGCGACAAGACCGCGTTCACGGCCGGCGGCCGGGGCATCGGCAACGACATCGTCGAGCGGGCGGGCGGCCGCAACGTCTTCGCCGACCTGGACAAGTCCTTCGGCGACGCGTCCTGGGAGGCGGTCGTCGACCGCAAGCCCGAGGTCATCGTGATCCTCGACTACGGCGGCACGACGGTCGCCCAGAAGAAGAAGCGCCTCCTGGAGGACCCGGTCCTCGCGGACGTCCCCGCCGTCAAGAACGAGCGCTTCGCGGTCCTGCCGCTGTCGGACGCGGTCGTGGGGGTGAGGGCACCGGGCGCGGTGGGGAAGCTGGCGGAGCAGCTGTGAAGGGGCTTCTCCTCCCGGGCAGCGGGCGGCCCCGGCCTTCCCGGTGGTCGCGGGATCCTCGGCGGTCGCGGCCTCCCAGGTGGTCGCGGGATCCCGCCGGGGCCGCACCGGCCCGCGGGCGACGACTCGCCTACGCGACGGTCGTCACGGCACTCTGCGCCGCGCTCGCGGCAGCGGTCGTCGCGGGCCTCGCGCTCGGCTCCGTCCGCATCCCCGCCGCCGACGTCCTGGAGATCCTGTCGGGCAGGGCGCAGCCCTCCCCGTTCCGCACCATCGTGCTGGACGTCCGCCTGCCCAGGGTCCTGCTCGGCGCGGCCGTGGGCGCCGGGCTCGCGGTCATCGGCACGGTCCTCCAGGCCCTGGTCAGAAACCCCCTGGCCGACCCCTTCCTGCTCGGGGTCTCCTCCGGGGCCTCGGCCGGAGCCGTCGCCGTCATCGTGCTCGGCAGCGTCTTCGGCCTGGGCGCGGGGCTCGCCACCACCGTCACCCTCCCGGCCGCGGCCTTCGCGGGCGCCCTGCTCTCCCTGCTCGCCGTCTACACCCTGGCGAGGTCCGGTGGCGGGGGCTTCGCCACCGGCCGCCTGATCCTGGCCGGGGTGGCCGTCTCGTACATCCTCTCCGCCCTGACCAGCCTCATCCTGATCACGGCCGACAGCGCCGACCACCTGAAGGAGGTCCTGTACTGGACCCTCGGCGGCCTGGGCAGCGCCCGCTGGGACATGCTCGCCCTGCCCGGCGCCGCCCTGCTCGCCGGCACGGCCCTGCTCCTCGCCCTGGCCCGCCCTCTGGACCTGCTCCTGATGGGCGAGGAGGGCGCCACCGTCCTCGGCCTGGACACGGCCCGCTTTCGCGCCGCCGTCTTCGTCCTCGCCTCGCTCCTGACCGGCGTACTCGTCGCGTACAGCGGGGCCATCGGCTTCGTGGGCCTGATGGTGCCGCACGCGGCCCGGATGCTGGTCGGCGCCGCACACCGGGCGCTCCTGCCCGTGGTGGCGCTGCTGGGCGCGGTGTTCCTGGTGGCCGCCGACCTCGCCGCACGCACGGTCGCGGCCCCGCAGGACATCCCGGTCGGCGTCCTGACGGCGCTGACCGGCGGCCCGTTCTTCCTCTGGATGCTGCGCAGGAACCGTACGGAGGCCACCGCATGAGCGACCCGGCAGCGACCGACCAGGCGGCGACCGACCCGGCAGCGACCGGCCAGGCGGCGACTGACCCGGCGGCGACCGGCCAGGCAGCGTCCGGCCAGGCAGCGTCCGGCCCGGCGGTGACCGGCCCGGCGGTGACCGGCCCGGCGGTGACCGGCCCTGCGGTGCTCCGCGCCGAGTCCCTCTCCTACCGCGTGGCCGGGAAGACCCTCGTCGACGACGTCACCCTGCACGCCGCCCCCGGCGAGACCGTCGGGCTCGTCGGCCCCAACGGCAGCGGCAAGACCACCCTCCTGCGCTGCGTCTACGGCACCCTCCGGCCCACCGGCGGCCGGGTGCTCCTGGACGGCGACGACCTCGCCGACCGCTCGGCCAAGTACCGCGCCCGCCGCATCGCCACCGTCCCGCAGGACGGGCACACCGGCTTCGAGCTGACCGTCCGGCAGATCGTCGCGATGGGCCGCTCCCCGCACAAACGCTTCTGGGAGGCGGACACGGCCGAGGACGAGGCGCTGGTCGGCGCGGCCCTGGAGCGGGTCGGCGCGGCGGACCTCGCGCACCGCGGCTTCGCCGGCCTCTCCGGCGGCGAGCGCCAGCGCGCGCTCGTGGCCAGGGCGCTGGTGCAGCGCCCCGCGGTCCTCGTCCTGGACGAGCCGACCAACCACCTGGACATCCGCTACCAGCTGGAGATCCTCGGCCTCGTCCGCGACCTGGGCACCACGGGCACCACCAGCCTGCTCGCCCTGCACGACCTGAATCTCGCGGCCTTCTACTGCGACCGCCTGTACGTTCTCGACGGCGGCCGGCTCGTCGCGTCGGGACCGCCCGGAGAAGTCCTGACCAGCGAGCTCCTCGCGGACGTGTACGGGGTCACGGCGGAGGTCCGCGTGCACCCCGCGACCGGCGCGCCGACGGTCACGTACCTCCCCTCATCCACGTGATGGACGCGAACCGTCCAGCATGCGAGATCACATTCCAGAACCCGGACCGGGAATCGATACGATGACCGCATGGTTCCCCACGACGTGAGCGACAAGATGCCGGGCATGCTGCTCGTTGCGCGTCTGCACGTCGATTTGTGCAGGCTCTCCAGCGCGATCTGTTCGCGCTGACAGCCGCCGCCGTACGGCCGTGAGCCGCGGCGCCGTCCCCGCGCACAGACCCGCGCACCCGCACTTGCGTCACCGCACTTGCCCACCCGCACGACCGGGCCGCCGCGCGCCCACCCACGTGACTTCTCCCGACAGGAGCCCCCAGCCATGGCCATCGAGGTCCGCATCCCGACCATCCTCCGCACCTACACCGACGGCGCCAAGGCCGTCGAGGGCAGCGGGGACACCCTCGCCGAGCTCTTCACCGACCTCGACTCGCGGCACGCGGGCATCGCCGAGCGCATCGTGGACGGCGACAAGCTGCGCCGCTTCGTGAACGTCTACCTCAACGACGAGGACGTCCGCTTCCTGGACGGCATCTCCACCAAGCTCACGGACGGCGACAACGTCACGATCCTCCCGGCCGTGGCCGGCGGCATGGTCTGATCCCGGATGCCTCGCTACGACTCCCCGCTGGCGGCCGTGGGCAACACGCCCCTCGTCCGCCTGCCGCGCCTTTCCCCCTCCGACGACGTCCGGATCTGGGCGAAGCTGGAGGACCGCAACCCGACCGGCTCCATCAAGGACCGCCCGGCGCTGCACATGGTCGAACAGGCGGAGAAGGACGGGCGGTTGACGCCCGGCTGCACGATCCTGGAGCCGACGTCCGGCAACACGGGCATCTCGCTCGCGATGGCCGCCAAGCTCAAGGGCTACCGCATCGTCTGCGTCATGCCGGAGAACACCTCGCAGGAGCGGCGTGAGCTCCTGGCCATGTGGGGCGCGGAGATCATCCCGTCCCCGGCGGCGGGCGGCTCCAACACGGCGGTCCGCGTCGCCAAGGAGCTGGCGGCCGAGCACCCGGACTGGGTGATGCTCTACCAGTACGGCAACCCGGACAACGCGGGAGCGCACTACGCGACGACCGGCCCCGAGATCCTCGCGGACCTGCCCTCCGTCACCCACTTCGTGGCGGGCCTGGGCACCACCGGCACGCTCATGGGCGTGGGCCGCTTCCTGCGCGAGCAGAAGCCGGACATCAAGATCGTCGCGGCGGAGCCCCGCTACGACGACCTCGTGTACGGCCTGCGGAACCTCGACGAGGGCTTCGTCCCCGAGCTGTACGACGCCTCCGTCCTGACGACCCGCTTCTCGGTCGGCTCGGCCGACGCGGTGACGCGGACCCGCGAGCTGCTCCAGCAGGAGGGCATCTTCGCCGGCGTCTCCACCGGGGCCGCGCTCCACGCGGCGATCGGCGTCGGCAAGAAGGCGGTCGCCGCGGGGGAGTCCGCCGACATCGTCTTCGTCGTGGCCGACGGCGGCTGGAAGTACCTCTCCACGGGCGTCTACACCGCCGAGACCACCGAGGCGGCCATCGAGACGCTCCAGGGCCAGCTGTGGGCTTAGGAACGGACCACCCGGGCCAGCAGGACCACTAGGACCACCCGGGCCACCCGGGCCAGTAGGGCCACCCGGATCGAAACGCCGGTCGGGCCGACAGGAAACTGTCGGCCCGACCGGCGTTTTCGCCGTTCAGCCCGCCAGATACCTGACCTGGTCCCACAGCGCCGGATCGACGATCCCCGCCCGCCTGCGGAACTCCCACACCGGCACGTCCCGCAGCTCGTCCGTCTCCAGGAAGCTCGCCCGCCCCCGCGCGTCCCCCACCGAGCCGGGCGGCAGCGCGATGACGCCGGGCCGCTCGTCGTGGTACTTGCTGGTGATCTTCGCGACGACCGCGTTCTCGCCGCGCACCGACAGCACGAGACAGGGCCGGTCCTTGCCGCCCGGACCGTCCTCGTACGGCACCCGGGCCCACCAGATCTCCGCCGGCTCCGGCACGGGCAGCCGCCGCCGCGGACCGCGCGGACGGCCCGGCGGACGGGTCGTCCGGCCGCGGGGCCCGCGGCTGCCGCGCCCCCAGCCGTCCACCACCGCGGCCACCACGGCGAGCACCACGACGGCGGCGAGCGCGAGCCACCACGACGTATCCATACCGCAGACCGTACCGGGGCGCTCCCCGGCCCGCGCGCCCCCCGAACCGGTGACAGAGCAGGTGAGTTCTCCCACAACGGCCCACGACGGAGGAGCGACCCGCCCTTTTGCGCCTTACGCTCGACGCACCGCAGAACTCCTCGAAGAGCCTCTCGCAGGCCTTCGCGAGCCCCCGCAAAGCCCCCGCACAACCCCCGTTTCGCCCCCGGAGGTTTCCGCTCCATGAAGCTCACCGTCGTCGGCTGCTCGGGGTCGTTTCCGTCCGCGGACTCGGCCTGCTCGAGCTACCTCGTCGAGGCCGACGGCTTCCGGCTGCTTCTCGACATGGGCAACGGAGCCCTTGGCGAGCTGCAGCGCCATGTCGGTCTCTACGACCTGGACGCGATCTTCCTCAGCCATCTGCACGCCGATCACTGCATCGACATGTGCGCCTACTTCGTCGCGCGCTACTACCGGCACGAAGGCGGCCGCTGCGCCCCCATCCCGGTCTACGGACCGGAGGGCACCGAACAGCGCCTGACCACCGCGTACGCCGACACCCCCTCCGCCTCGTCGATGAGCGAGGTCTTCGACTTCCACACCGTGAAGCCCGCCTCCTTCGACATCGGCCCGTTCTCGGTCCGTACGGAGAAGGTGCACCACCCCGTCGAGGCGTACGCCATCCGCGTCGAGCACGGCGGCAGGTCCCTCACGTACTCGGGAGACACGGGGGTGTGCACGGCGCTGGACGAACTGGCCGCCGACACCGACCTGTTCCTCTGCGAGGCGGCCTTCACGCACGGCAAGGAGAACATCCCCGACCTGCACCTCAACGGCCGTGAGGCGGGCGAGACCGCCCGGCGCGCGAACGCCGGGCGCCTCCTCCTCACCCACATCCCGCCGTGGACGGACCCCCGGGTGAACCTCGCGGACGCCCGCGCGGTCTACGAGGGCCAGGTCGAACTCGCCGCGCCCGGCCGCAGCTACGAGATCTAGCGCTCCCCGGCCGGGAGCCTGGCCGCGCGGCCGCCCAGCGCCATCCTGTTCCAGGTGTGGCGGCGGCCTCGGATCGCGACCGAGTACGCGTACATGACCTCCGGGTCGCACATGCCCGGCAGGTAGGAGTCACCGAAGTGGTGGGCGTCGACGCCCACTTCCTTCGCGTTCAGGGCGAGCTGCGGCACGACGTTCGCGTGGCTGCCCTCCTGGCTGGTGCCGATCGCGCCCATCACGACCGCCCCCGCGTCCTGCACGGCGGCCACGGCCTCGGCGGCCAGCTCCTTGGTCACGCCGGGCAGCGTCCCCGGCAGCGGCATGACGACGCCGTCGGCGCCCGCGTCCACGAGCGAGGTGAGCCGGGCGGCCGTGACCCGCTCCGGGTGACCGGCGTGGTGCATCTTGCCGCTCCACAGGGCCACGTCGTCCCCGAGGCCCTGCCGCAGCTCCTGCGTGACGCGCGCCAGACCCTCGTAGGAACCGCCCGTCCCCGGGTTCGCCGTCAGGCACAGCATCGCCGCGCCCATGTCGACGAGCCGCCTGGCGTACTCGGGCTTGGCGCGGCGGATCTCGGGGACGTCGCCGGGCTCCAGGTTGACGCCGACGGGCCGGCCGATGAAGGTGGCGAGGTCGGCGATGGACGCGAACGTGCCGAGCCCCGGCAGATCGAGCCGCTCGCCGTCCCAGGCCCGCTCGATCAGGTTCAGCACGACGATGTCGGCGCCGAAGGCGGCGACGAGCTCGGCGTTGTGCACCCCGGGCATGCCGGGCACGGGCACGAGCGCGGCCCGGTCGGCGAACACCTCACCGACCATGGTCCGCCCTTCGGCGGCGGCCACGGAGGCGGTGAGCTCCCGCCCACGGAGGGCGCAGAGCTGGTCACGATCGAGATCGAGAATGCGGGCCTGCGGGGCGGGGGAGGGGCGCGGGATCGTCATACCCCGACGGTAAGCCGCAGAACATGACAAAGCCCCTCGCCGTTGGTACCAACGGCGAGGGGCTTACGTCCCGAGTGGGGCGGGAGGCTACTTGGCCTCGGCCTTGAGGATCTCGGCGAGCTCCTCGTCGGACTCGCGGCCCGGCGTCGGAAGGTTCCACTTGGTGATCGCGAAGCGGAAGATCACGTAGTAGACCGCGGCGAAGCACAGACCCACCAGGGCCAGGCCCCACGGGTTGCTCGCGATGCCGAGGTTGAGGAAGAAGTCGACCGCTCCCGCGGAGAAGCCGAAGCCGTCCTTCATGCCGAGCGCCCAGGTCAGCGCCATGGAGACACCGGTGAGCACCGCGTGGATCGCGTACAGGACCGGCGCGATGAACATGAACGTGAACTCGATGGGCTCGGTCACGCCGGTGACGAACGCGGTGGCCGCGAGGGAGAACATCATGCCGCCGACGACCTTGCGGCGCTCGGGGCGGGCGCAGTGGACGATCGCGAGGCAGGCCGCCGGGAGGGCGAACATCATGATCGGGAAGAAGCCGGTCATGAACTGTCCGGCGCTCGGGTCACCGGCCAGGAAGCGGGCTATGTCGCCGTGCTTGCCCTCGAACTCACCGGCCTGGAACCACGGGAAGGAGTTCAGGAGGTGGTGCATGCCGATCGGGATCAGCGCACGGTTGGCGACACCGAAGATGCCCGCGCCGACGGCGCCGGAGCCGGTCAGCCACTCGCCGAAGTTGTGCAGACCGCTGCCGAGCACCGGCCAGATCAGACCGAAGACGATGCCGATGAGCAGGCCCGCGAAGGCCGACAGGATCGGGACGAGGCGACGGCCGCCGAAGAAGCCGGCCCAGTCGGGCAGCTTGGTCCGGTAGAACTTCTGGTAGAGCAGGGCGACGACGATGCCCATCACGACACCGCCGAGGACACCGGCGTTGACCGGCGCGTCGTTCATGACGATCTTGCCGTCGACGACGCTGGCGACCTGCGGCAGGTTGCTGTCGGTGAAGGTGGCGAGCACCTTCTGGAAGACGAGGTAGCCGGTGACGGCGGCGAGGGCCGTCGAACCGTCCGACTTCTTGGCGAAGCCGATCGCGATGCCCACGGCGAACAGCAGCGCCATGTTGTCGAGGATCGCGCCGCCACCGGCGGCCATGTAGCCGGCGATCTTGGTGATGAACGTCGGGAACGAGTCCCGGCCGAGCATGTCGGCGTTGCCGAGGCGGACGAGCAGGGCGCCTGCGGGCAGCACGGCGACCGGCAGCATGAGGCTGCGGCCGATGCGCTGCATGACAGCCATCGCGCCGGAGCCCTTCTTCTTGTCGGCCGCGGGGGCGGCACTGGCCGTGGACACAACTTCCTCCAGTGGGCAAGGCGCCGCCTGGGGACATGGAAGAGGGGACGGCGGCGTCTCCGGGGGGCCGCGGCCGACGGCCGCGTGGTCTACACCAATTAGTGGTGTAGACCTGTTGTAGCACGGTGAAGGTGACGTAAGGAACCCACGAGTTTTGTGGGGTCCGCCATAACGTGAAATTAACGTCGAAAGACCCCTGGACCACAGGGTCCAAGGGTCTTCCGGGTAGCGCGGTGCGTGACCGCCAAGACACGCCCTGCCAGGGGCTATGCCTTCGTCTGCTCCGCGTCCAGTGCTTCCGCTTCCTCCTCCGGCTCCCGCCCCGGCGTATGCAGGTCGAACTTGCGGATCACGAAGCTGAACAGCACGTAATACACCACCGCGAACGCGAGCCCGATCGGAATGATCAGCCAGGGTTTGGTCGCCAGACTCCAGTTGATGACGTAGTCGATCAGGCCCGCCGAGAAGCTGAAGCCGTCCTTGACCCCCAGGCCCCACGTCACCGCCATGGACACACCCGTGAGCACCGCGTGGATCGCGTACAAAAGCGGCGCGATGAACAGGAACGAGTACTCGATCGGCTCGGTGATGCCCGTGACGAACGACGTCAGACCGACCGAGAGCATCATGCCGCCGACCACCTTGCGCCGCTCCGGACGCGCCGCGTGCGTGATCGCCAGGGCCGCCGCCGGCAGCGCGAACATCATGATCGGGAAGAAGCCCGAGGTGAACTGGCCCGCCGTCGGGTCACCCGCGAGGAACCGGTTGATGTCACCGTGCACGATCGTGCCGTCCGGCTTGGTGAAGTCACCGAACTGGAACCAGACGAACGTGTTCAGGAACTGGTGCAGACCGATCGTGAGCAGCGCGCGGTTCGCCACGCCGAAGATCCCGGAGCCCAGCCACCCCAGGTCCACCAGCCACTTGGAGAAGCTGGTCAGCGCGTCACCGATGGGCGGCCAGATCCACACGCACAGACCGGCGAAGACCAGACCGACGAAGGCCATGATGATCGGCACCAGCCGCCGGCCGTTGAAGAAGCCCAGCCAGTCGACCAGCTTCACGCGGTGGTAGCGCTGCCAGAACCACGCGGCGAGCAGCCCCATCACGATGCCGCCGAAGACCCCTGGATTCTGGTACGCCGCCTGCGCGGGCGTCCCGTCCTGCGCGATGCAGACACCGCTCCACATCCCCGCGGCGCCGAAGGTCGTGTCCGCGGGGCAGTCGTCGGGGAAGGCCCGCAGGACCGCGTAGTACACGAGGAAGCCCGCGACCGCGGCGAGCGCCGTGGAGCCGTCCGACTTCTTCGCCATGCCGATCGCGACGCCGATGCAGAACAGCAGGGGCAGACCGAGGGTGGAGTCCAGGAGGGAGCCGCCCGCCGCCGCGAAGACCTTGGCGACGTTGTCCCAGCCGAGCCCGTCGGCCCCGAAGACGTCCGGCTGGCCCAGACGGTTGAGGATGCCCGCCGCGGGAAGGACGGCGATGGGCAGCTGGAGGCTGCGACCCATCTTCTGGAGGCCCTGGAACAGGCCGTTCCACCACTTCTTCTGCGGCACCACCGCTGCGTTGGAACTCATGGGCGTCCCCTCCGGAACAAGCCAGGTTTGGCGGTCGTTGAAAACTGGTGTAGACCAGTTGCGGAACGAGTGCGGTGCCGTGCCGACAGGAGTGGCACCTTGATCGTCATCATTGGGCACGAGTGCCGTAACCGCCCGCGAAGATGCTCCAACCGTGCGTTACCGTGACAAAGCGGGCCTACGGTGTGGTGAGGCCGCGTCCTTTAAGAACAGGGAGAACACCATGGCCAGCAAGGCTGAGAAGATCGTCGCCGGGCTCGGCGGCATCGAGAACATCGAAGAGGTCGAAGGCTGCATCACCCGCCTCCGCACCGAGGTCCACGACCCGAGCCTCGTCGACGACGCCGCGCTGAAGGCCGCAGGCGCCCACGGAGTCGTCAAGATGGGCACCGCGATCCAGGTCGTCATCGGCACCGACGCCGACCCCATCGCCGCCGACATCGAAGACATGATGTGAGCAGCTGAACCCACGTCACCCACGTCCGAAAGGCCCCGCCCCGCACCCCGGGACGGGGCCTTTCGCGCGCCACCTCCGGCCACTTCCGGGTCACCGCAACGGCTAGGCTCGACGCCATGTCTCGAATCGACGGCCGCACCCCCGAACAGCTCCGCCCGATCACCATCGAGCGCGGCTGGAGCAAGCACGCCGAGGGCTCCGTCCTCATCTCCTTCGGCGACACCAAAGTCTTCTGCACCGCCTCCGTCACCGAAGGCGTCCCGCGCTGGCGCAAGGGCAGCGGCGAAGGCTGGGTCACCGCCGAATACTCGATGCTGCCCCGCTCCACCAACACCCGCGGCGACCGCGAATCCGTACGCGGCAAGATCGGCGGCCGCACCCACGAGATCTCCCGCCTCATCGGCCGCTCCCTGCGCGCCGTCATCGACTACAAGGCGCTCGGCGAGAACACCATCGTCCTCGACTGCGACGTCCTCCAGGCCGACGGCGGCACCCGCACCGCCGCCATCACCGGCGCGTACGTCGCACTCGCCGACGCCGTCGCCTGGGCCCAGGGCAAGAAGCTCGTCAAGGCCGGCCGCAAGCCCCTCACCGACACCGTCTCCGCCGTCTCCGTCGGCATCGTCGGCGGCGTACCGCTCCTCGACCTGCGCTACGAGGAGGACGTGAAGGCCGACACCGACATGAACGTCGTCTGCACCGGCGACGGCCGCTTCGTCGAGGTCCAGGGCACCGCCGAGGCCGAGCCCTTCGACCGCAAGGAACTCAACGCACTGCTCGACCTCGCCGTCGGCGGCTGCGAAGACCTCGCGGCGTTCCAGCGCGCGGCACTCGAAGCGACGCAGTAAGAACAAAGCAGCAACGCAGCAGCAAAAACGCAGCAGCAGCAACGCAGCAGCAGCAACGCAGCAGCAGCAACACCGCACGGACCGGCCGGCCGGGGGGCCACAGGGCCGGGCCGAACGGCGGGGCAGGGCAGGCAACCATCCGGCCCTCCCCAGGCGTTCTAACCAATACGGGCGCACGGGCAAAGCCGTGCGCCCGTAACAGCACTCGGGGAGGGACCCACGCATGGCCGCGCGCCACCGCCGTATCGCCATCGCCATCACATCAGTTCTGATCGCCGTGCCGGCGGGCATCGGACTCGTCGGCTGCGACGCCGTCAACAAGGCGCTCGACTGCGTCCAGACCGCCGACGCCATAGCCGACAGCGTCACCGACCTCCAGCAAGCCGTCGAGAAGGCGGGCGACGACCCCGCCCAGGCCGACGAAGCACTGGACAAGATCGACGAGAACATCGACGAGATCGGCGACAAGACCGAGAACGCCGACGTGAACAAGGCGGTCGACGACCTCGACAAGGCCGTCGGCAACGTCCGCGACGCCGTCGACAAGGGCGACGCGACCCCCGACCTCAAGCCGATCGTGGACGCGACCAGCGAGCTGTCGAAGGTCTGCACGCCGTAGCCGGCCGGGGGCTTGGATACTGGTCGGCATGACCCGCCTCATCCTCGCCACCCGTAACGCCGGCAAGATCACGGAACTCAAGGCGATCCTCGCCGACGCAGGCCTCACCCATGACCTCGTCGGCGCGGACGCCTACCCCGAGATCCCCGACGTCAGGGAGACCGGCGTCACCTTCGCCGAGAACGCCCTCCTCAAGGCCCACGCCCTCGCCCGCGCCACCGGCCTCCCCGCGGTCGCCGACGACTCCGGCCTCTGCGTCGACGTCCTCGGCGGCGCCCCCGGCATCTTCTCCGCCCGCTGGGCGGGCCGCCACGGCGACGACGCCGCGAACCTCGCCCTCCTCCTGGCCCAACTCGGCGACATCGACGCGGACGCCCACCGCGGAGCCCACTTCGCCTGCGCGGCGGCGCTCGCCCTGCCGGACGGCACGGAGAGGGTGGTCGAGGGCCAACTGCGCGGCGTACTCCGCCACACCCCGGCCGGCTCGGGCGGCTTCGGCTACGACCCGATCCTCCAGCCCGAGGGAGAGACCCGCACGTGCGCGGAACTCTCCCCGGCCGAAAAGAACGCGATCAGCCACCGCGGCAAGGCGTTCCGGGCGCTGGTACCGGCGGTGCGGGAACTGCTGGGCTGAGGGCACGTACGACAAAGGCCCGGCTCGCGGGGTACGCGAGCCGGGCCTTGGAAACGAAGGTGTGCGGCCGGAGGGACTCGAACCCTCAAGGGATTTCTCCCACAACATCCTAAGTGTTGCGCGTAGGCCATTCCGCCACGGCCGCATGGCGAGCCATATTACCGGTCAGGCGGTGCTTCGTCTCGGGGCCCCGAGGGGTGCGGGGCGTCCCCCGCGACACCAGGTACTCGTGATCGCATGGCAGTTGGGGCACAGCAGGCGCAGGTTCTCGCGGCGATCGTCGCTCCAGTCGCCGTTGATGTGGTCGATCTCCAGCGTCATGGGCTTTCCGTTCCACAGGGGAGGGGTCCCACATCCGTCGCACAACTCGGGGACGCCGATCTCGCGCAGCGCTCGACGCAGGACGACGGTCCTGGTGCGGCGCCGGCGGTCGTGTTTGACGAGCACGTCCGCTGCCGCCTTCCGAGGCTTCGTTCCCGGCTTGCCCCGCTGATGGGCCTGGCCGAGAAAGTGCGAAGTGTCCAGCCCCTCCTCGTCCACCCAGCGACGGAAGAGCACGTACGGCCGGGTAGTCGGCGTCTTCCCCAGCATGCGCAGTGCTCCTGCGACGGATGAGGACTGCGAGACCGCCTGTCGCAGTTCCTCGGGGGAAGGCCTGGTGTGCCCCCGCCGTGGACGCGGAAAGTGGGAGACGTCGATGCCGAAGTGGTCGAACCGCCTGAACAGATGACGGTGGAGGTTCTCGTAAGGGCGCGTGCCCAGAAAGGCGATGACTTCGTCGATGTCGGAACAGCGCTCGGCTGCCTGCGTCAGAAGTTCCCGCGTATAGCGGACCGGAGTGCTCATGACCGGCGCCCCTTGGCCCGACCCCGGTAAGTGTCCGTGGTCGCATGGCAGTTGGGGCACAGCAGGCGCAGGTTCTCCATCCGGTTGTCGCGCCAGTCCCCGTCGATGTGGTCCACCTCCAGCGGCAGCGGATGCCCACGCCACAGCGGTTCCGTCCCGCACAACGCGCACTGCTCGACGACGCCGAGTTCGGTCATGGCCCGCTTGAGCCGGTCACTCTGCATGCGCCGGGCCGTCGTCGGCTCTTGTGCGACCAAGACCTCGTGCGGGGCCCGGCGCTGCTTGGGGACGCCGCGCCGGGAGGGCCGCCGAAAGTGTGACGTGTCGATGCCGTACGCCGTGATACGGCGTGCGATGTGCGTGTGGTGGCCGCCCACGACCTCGATCCCCAGATACCGCAACACGTCGGTCACGCTCTTCGACACGGCCACGGCAGGCTCAAGGATTTCCCTGGTCCACCGAGCCCCCTCCCGCTCGAAGTGCGACGTGTCCACCCCCAGCTTCTTCATCCGCTGACGGATGTACCGCCGCGTCGAACTCTTCGGGTCCACCCCCAGGCTGCCCAGCGCCTCGGACAGCGTCCGAGACGACTTTGCGGCTTCTTCCAGCCGCTCCTTGGTGTACGGACTGACCGGCATCCTTCCCCTCCGTATCCGAGGCATGTCCGACCGTCTGTCGCAGCCCCGTACGGACTAACGAACCGACAATCGGACTGTTACGTCCGGAATGCGGAACGGCCCGCCTCACTTTTTGTGGGGCGGGCCGTTCGCAGGAGGGGGAGGGCCGGGGTCAGAAGCGCGGCGTAGGGGCCGCTGCCTCCACCATGTCCGCCGCCTCCTGCTTCGTTTCCACCGACGGTGGCGACCCCTCCAGCGGCTTCTGGGCCGTTTCCTTCATGCAGGCCACCGCGATCACACCCACCAGCGCCGCCGCCATCGAGTAGTAAGCCGGGATCATGTCCGTCCCCGTGATGCTGATGAGGGACGTGATGACCAGGGGGGCGGTGCCTCCGAAGAGGGACGCGGAGATGTTGTAGCCGACGGACAGGGAGCCGTACCGGACCGAGGTCGGGAACAGGGCCGGAAGCGTCGCCGACATCGTGCCCAGGAGGCAGACCAGGGAGAGGCCGAGCAGCAGCATGCCGCCGGAGACCGCGAGCAGGCTGCCCTGCTTGATCAGGAGGAACGCCGGGATGGACAGGACCAGGAAGCTGACCATGCCCGTCATCAGGAGGGGCTTGCGGCCGAACCGGTCGGACAGCTTGCCCACCTGGGTGATGATCAGCATCAGGATCACCATCGTCCCGATGAGGATCAGCAGCCCGTGCGCGTCGTCGTAGCCGAGCTCGTCCGAGAGGTACGTCGGCATGTACGACAGGAGCATGTAGTCGGTGATGTTGTACGCGCCGACCAGGGCGATGCACAGGATCAGCATCGGCCAGTGCTGGCGGAAGATCTTCGCGAGGTCGCCCTTGGCGGTGGTCTCCACCGTGGAGGCCCCTTCGGAGGCCGCGTGGAAGGTGGCGTCCTCCATCTTCTGGAACGCGGGCGTCTCGTCGAGCTTCAGCCGCAGGTAGAGGCCGACGAGGCCGAGCGGGCCCGCGACGAGGAACGGCAGGCGCCAGCCCCAGGACTCCATGGCGTCGGAGCCGAGGGCGGTGTTGAGGATGAGGACGAGGCCCGCGGCGCCGGTGTAGCCGGCGAGGGTGCCCATCTCCAGGAAGCTGCCGAAGTAGCCGCGGCGCTTGTCGGGGGCGTACTCGGCGATGAACGTCGACGCGCCGCCGTACTCACCGCCGGTGGAGAAGCCCTGGACCAGGCGGAAGAAGATCAGCAGGACGGGGGCCCAGAAGCCGATCGTGGAGTAGGACGGGATCAGGCCGATGGCGAGGGTGCCGATCGCCATCATGATCATCGTCAGGGCGAGGACCTTCTTGCGGCCGATCTTGTCGCCCATTGGGCCGAAGACCATGCCGCCGATGGGGCGTACGAGGAACGACACCGCGAAGGTGGCGAACGACGAGATCAGCTGGACCGTGTCGTTCCCGGACGGGAAGAAGACGCGGCCGATGGTGACGGCCAGGTAGCTGTAGATGCCGAAGTCGAACCACTCCATGGCGTTGCCGAGCGAGGCCGCTTTGACCGCCCGCTTGACCGCCGCCTCGTCCGTGACCGTGATGTCCGTGCGGCGCAGGGGAGGATCCTTGCGCCTTTTGACGGCCCGGAAAAGGGTGCGGTGCCGCTTGACCGCGTCGGCGTCGGCCTCTGCCTCGTCGTGGGCCGCCATGAAGTAGATCCTTCCGTTCTGTGAACAGTCCTCCAGGAATCACTTGCTCGAAGATGGCCGATGCAAACGAAAGCCCCCTTGGAGGGGGCTTTCGTCACAGTCGCGGGCTGCCGAGGGGCAGGGACGGGGCGTGGGTCAGATGCCGAGGTCCTTGATGATCTTGGCTACGTGGCCCGTCGCCTTGACGTTGTAGAAGGCGTGCTCGACCTTGCCGGCCTCGTCGACCACCACCGTGGAGCGGATGACGCCGGTCACGGTCTTGCCGTACAGCTTCTTCTCGCCGAAGGCGCCGTACGCCTCCAGGGTCTCCTTGGAGGGGTCGCCGACCAGCGTGACCTTGAGGTTCTCCTGCTCGCGGAACTTGGCCAGCTTCTCGGGCTTGTCCGGGGACACGCCGATGACGTCGTAACCCGCGCTCGCGAGCACGTCGAGGTTGTCCGTGAAGTCGCAGGCCTGCTTCGTGCAGCCGGGGGTAAGGGCGGCCGGGTAGAAGTAGACGATGACCTTGCGGCCCTTGTGGTCGGCCAGGGAGACCTCGTTGCCGTCCGCGTCCGGCAGGGTGAAGGCCGGGGCCGTGTCGCCGGGGGTGAGTCGCTCGCTCATCTTTCGGTCTCCTCGCACAGGATGCTGCGTCAGCAGGATGTTCGTGAATCGTGTGGTGACGGAGTCGAGCGTAATAGGGGTGCCGTGGGGTGCGGTGCGCGTGGAGCTGACAGACTGTCGGCGAGACGTACAGAAGGAACAGACAGCCGGATACGACCACGGAGGCAGCGCGGTGTCGGACACGTCGGATATCAGGACCCCGGCGCAGATCGAGGCGGACATCAAGCGCCGCCGCGTGACGCTCGCCGAGACGCTCGACGAGATCGGGGTGCGGGTCCACCCGAAGACGATCGTGGGTGACGCGAAGGCCAAGGTCGTCGCGAGTGTGGACAACTCGCTCGGTCGGGCGTACGTCGGTGCGAACCGCGTCGTCTCCGACGTGCGGGCCCAGCTGGTCCACGAGGACGGGGCGCCCCGTCTGGAGCGCATCGTCCCGGTGGCCCTGGTGGTCGTGGGCCTCGTGGGGATGCTCGCGGTGAGCACGAGGCGCCGCAAGGACTGACCCGGCATCGTACGGGTGTGCCGTGGGCAGGTAGGTTCGGGGCGTGAGCGCCAAAAGCCAGGGACACGGTCCCCACGACGACAAGCTGCCCATCCGGATGCTGCACGACCGTGTGCTCGTGCGGCAGGACACCGCCGAGGGCGAGCGCAAGTCGGGCGGCGGCATCCTGATCCCCGCGACGGCCGCCGTCGGCAGGCGTCTGGCGTGGGCGGAGGTCGTCGCCGTCGGGCAGAACGTGCGCGCGGTGGAGCCGGGCGACCGCGTCCTGTACGACCCGGAGGACCGGGCCGAGGTCGAGGTGCGGGGCGTGGCGTACGTGCTGATGCGCGAGCGCGACCTGCATGCCGTGGCCGCGGACCGGTTCGAGGGCTCCGAGGACTCGACCGGGCTGTATCTGTAGCCCGCAGCACGTACGGAAGGGGCTGGTGACCATCGTCACCAGCCCCCTTTGCGCGTTGTTTGCTACCTTTTAAGGACCCCGACGAGACGCGCCGTACCGGGTTTCCGCAAAGACGACGCACCCCCATTGAAGTGACGCGATCGCGCGTCTCTAGGTGTCGGAGGTGCCGTCATGGCCTGGGTTCTGTTGATCGTCGCCGGTCTGCTCGAAGTGGGCTGGTCGATCGGGATGAAGTTCACCGAGGGGTTCACCCGGCTGTGGCCGAGCGTGTTCACCGGCCTCGGGATCGTCGCGAGCATGATGCTGCTCTCCCACGCCGCCAAGACGCTGCCCATCGGTACGGCGTACGGCGTGTGGGTCGGCATCGGCGCCGCCGGTGCGGCGGTGGTCGGGATGATGGTCCTCGGTGAGCCCGCCACCGCCGCCCGGATCTTCTTCGTGGTGCTGCTGCTCGTGGCCGTCGTGGGCCTGAAGGCGACCTCGGGGCACTAGCCGACTCCGGGGCGCCAGAGGCCTTCGCCCGGCCGCACAGAGGTCCTCGCCCGGCCGCCCGGAGGCGGCCGGGCTTCCGGCTATTCGGGGGATTCGCCCTTGCGCCGGGCGGCCGAGTTGTCCGTCAGGCCGCCCAGCGCCCCGTCGTCCTCGCCCGTGCCGCCGTCGGCCGTGGAGCCGTCGGTCGTGCCGCCCTGCGCGGCGCCCGGGTCGGCGGTGGTGCCTCCGTCGGCCGTTGTTCCGCCGTCGACGGTGGCACCGCCGTCCGTCGGGCCCTGGGTCTGCCCCTGGTCCTGGCCCTGCGTCTGGCCCTGGTCCTGGCCTTGGGTCTGCCCTTGGTCCTGGCCCTGCGTCTGGCCCGCGTCCTGCCCCTGGGTCTGGCCCGCGTCCTGGCCCTGGACGTCCTCGCCGCCCGTGACCGCGCCGCCGGTGGCCGGGTCCTGGGCGGTGTCCGAGGGGTCCGGGAGCTCGGGCACGTCGGCGCCGTCCTCCAGCTCCAGATCGAAGTCCTGCACGGGCTCGCCCTGGAGGGCCTCCCGGGTGAACTGCGCCCAGATCTGCGCCGGGTACCCGCCGCCGTTGATGCGCGCCTGGCCGAGCGCCCCGTACAGCGGGGTGTGCGCGCCCGTCTCCGGGTCCTGGCCCATCACGGAGACCACGGTGGCGAGTTCGGGCGTGTAGCCCGCGAACCAGGCCGCCTGGTCCTCCTCCGCGGTGCCGGTCTTGCCCGCCGCCGGCCGGCCGGCGGCCTGCGCGGCCGTGCCGGTGCCGCCGTCGACGACGCTCTGGAGGATCGAGGTGGTGGTGTCGGCGGCCTCGCGGCTGACGGCCTGCGCGGTCTTCGGCTCCGGCAGCTCGATCTCCTGGCCGTCCTTGGTGACCCGCTCGACCATCGTGTACGTGGGGTGCTTGCCGTGGTTGGCGAGCGTCGCGTACGCCTCCGTCATGTCCAGGACGGAGGCCGTGGACGGGCCGAGCGCGATGGACGGGGACGCGGTGAGGTCCGGGGTGCTCTCGGGGACGCCGAGGGCGACCGCCGTGTCCTTGACCTTGTCCGAGCCGACGTCGACGGCCATCTGGGCGTACACCGAGTTGACGGACTTGTCGGTGGCCTGGCTGACGGTGATGTCGCCGTAGTCGACGTTGTCCTCGTTCTCGGGGGCGTACAGACCGCCGTCCCAGCCCTGCACCGGGCGCTTGTTGGTGCCGTCGTAGATCGTGTTCGGGGTGATCGTGCGGCCGTCCTGGGTGACCGAGCCGTTCTCCACGGCCGAGGTGAAGACGAACGGCTTGAAGGTGGAGCCCACTTGGTAGTCGCGGCGCGTGGCGTTGTTGACGTACTGCTTGGTGTAGTCGATGCCGCCGTACATCGCGACGACCTTGCCGGTCTTCGGGTCGATCGACGCGCCGCCCGCGCGCACGTTGCGGTCGACCTTGCGGGCGTCCTTGTCGATCTTGGACATCACCTGTTCGTCGACGGCCGTCTTGAAGGCCTCCTGGCGGTCCTTCTGGAGGGTGGTGGTGATGCGGTAGCCGCCCTTGGCGAGGGTGTCCTCCTCGACGATGTCGTTGGCCGTCAGATAGTCCTCGACGGCCTGCACGAGATAGCCGCGCTGCCCGGACAGGCCGGAGGCGCCCTTGGCCTCCTTGGGCATGGGGAACTTGGTCTTCGCCCGCTCGGCGGCGCTGAGCCAGCCCTCCTTGACCATGCCGTCCAGGACGTAGTTCCAGCGGCCCACGGCACGCTGCTTGTTCTCCGGGTGCGTCGCCACGTCGTACGCGTTGGGGGAGTTGAGCAGGGTCGCCAGGTAGGCGCCCTGCGCGGTGTTCAGCTTCTTGACGTCCTTGCCGAAGTACGCCTGGGCCGCGGCCTGCACGCCGTACGCGTTGCGACCGAAGTAGCTGGTGTTCAGATACCCGGCGAGGATGTCGTCCTTGCTCACCTCGCGGTCCAGCTTGATGGAGATGAAGAACTCCTTGGCCTTGCGGGTGACCGTCTGCTCCTGGCCCAGGTAGTAGTTCTTCACGAACTGCTGGGTGATCGTCGAACCGGACTGCTTGCCCTTGCCGGTGACGGTGTTCCAGGCGGCGCGGATCATCGCCTTCGGGTCGACCGCGGACTCGCTGTAGAAGTCCCGGTCCTCGGCGGCGAGCGCCGCGTGCTGGACCTCCTTGGGGATCTGGCTCAGCGGTACGTTCTCGCGGTTGACCTCGCCGTCGCGGGCCAGTTGGCTCCCGTCGGCGTAGAGGTAGACGTTGCTCTGGGCGATGGCTCCCTCGTTGGCCGGCGGGATGTCCACGATCATGTAGCCGGCGACGAAGCCGCCGACGCAGAGCAGGATCAGCAGGATGAAGCCGCCGAGCACCATGCGCCAGGTGGGGAAGATCCGCCGCCAGCCCTTGCGCTTGGGGCGCTTCTTCTTGCCCTTCTTGCCGGTGCCGTCGCCGGTGCTGCCGCTGCCGCTGCCGCTGCCGGCCGCGGCTGCCGACTGGGTTGCTCCCTCGGGGGGCCGCGGGAGGGCCGGGCCGGGGGGCGGGACGGGGAGCGGGGCAGGGGGAGGCGCCGGGGCGGGGGGAGCGGGCTGCTCGGAGGCTTTCCGGGTGGCCGGGGTGGCCGGGGTGGCCGGGGTGGCCGGGGTGGCCGCCGGGTCCGCCTGTTCGGCCGGTTCAGCCGCTTCATTCGGTCCGGACTGCGCGGCCTGCTCGGACTGCTCGGCCTGCTCGGATCGCTCGGCCCGCTCGGCCGGTTCGGTCCGCTCGCTCGGGGCGGCCGGTTTCGGGGGCTCGGGCGGTGTCGCCGGTCCGGCAGGTTCCGGTGGGGGCGCCGGGGGGTCCACGGGTTCGCGGGGCGCCCAGCCCTCGGGCTCGTTGCCGCCCCGCTGCTGCGGCTCGTCGCTGCTCATGTCTCGTGGAACTCCCGGTTCGCGTCGTACGTCACGTACGCCTCGTACGACCCATTGCACACTGTCGCTTCCTGCGTTCCGCGCCAGGCACGCGCCCCGCGAGGAAAATGCCTGGCACGGGCGGCCCCGGCAGGGCTAGGCTCCGTCCCTTTGGCCCGGAACAGGTTGACCCGTAAGGGTTCGGACCCTCCACCGGGCACGGCTCTCGTTAAAGGGGATGCGTGTGCGTACAGGACGGTTCCGCTTGTACGCGGCCGTCGCCCGCGGAGGCTTCAGACGGTACGCGACCTACCGGACGGCCACGGTGGCGGGAGTCTTCACCAACACCGTCTTCGGGCTGATCCTCGCCTACACCTACATTGCGCTCTGGGACGAGCGCCCGGGCCTCGGCGGCTACGACCAGGCGCAGGCGCTCACCTTCGTGTGGCTGGGGCAGGCGCTCCTGACGGTGATGGCGCTGATGGGCGGCGGTTTCGAGGGTGAGCTGATCGAGCGGATCCGCACCGGGGACATCGCCGTCGACCTCTACCGGCCCGCCGACCTCCAGGTCTGGTGGCTCGCGACCGACCTGGGCCGGGCCCTGTTCCAGCTGCTCGGGCGCGGTGTCGTGCCGATGGTGGTGGGCGCCCTGGTCTTCGAACTCGCCCTGCCCGCCGACCCGCTGCGGTGGTTCGCCTTCCTGCTCGCCGTGTTCTTCGGCGCGCTGGTCAGCTTCGCGATCCGCTTCCTCGTGGCGCTCTCCGCGTTCTGGCTGATGGACGGCGCGGGCACCACGCAGGTGGCGATGCTCGCGGGCACGTTCTTCTCCGGGATGCTGCTGCCGCTGAACGTCTTCCCGGGCGCGCTCGGCGAGTTCGCCCGCGCGCTGCCCTGGTCGGCGCTGCTCCAGGTGCCGGCCGACGTGTTCCTGGGCAAGCACACGGGCCTGGACCTGCTGCGGACGTACGCCTTCCAGCTCGGCTGGGCGGCGGCCCTGCTCACGGCCGGGCGGCTGCTCCAGGCCGTGGCCACGCGACGGGTGGTGGTCCAAGGTGGCTGATCCGACGAGGGAGCGACACGGCCCGACGGGCGAGCGGCACGCCCCGCCGCGGGAGCGAGACGGCCTGACGGGTGAGCGAAACGGCCCGGCATGGGAGCGAGACGGCGGCCTGATGCCGGAGCGAGATCGCCCCGCGCGGGCGCGTGACGGTCTGACCCAAATGCGGGACGGGCTCCGTGCCTACCGGCTGATCTCCGCCATGTGGATCCGCTCCCTGATGGCCTACCGGCTCTCCTTCGTGATGACCGCGTTCGGCAACTTCGCCGTGACCGCCTTCGACTTCGCCGCGATCCTGCTGATGTTCTCCCAGGTGGACCGGCTCGGCGGCTACTCGCTGTCCGAGATCGCCCTCCTGTACGGGGCCACCTGCACCTCCTTCGGGCTCGCCGACCTCGCCCTGGGGTCCATGGACCGGCTCGGCAAGCGGGTGCGCGACGGCACGCTCGACACGCTCCTGGTGCGGCCCGCCCCGGTGATCGCGCAGGTCGCCGCCGACCGCTTCGGGCTGCACCGGCTCGGGCGGCTCCTCCAGGGCGCGCTCGTCCTCGCGTACGCCCTGGTGGTCCTGGACATCGCCTGGACCCCGCTGAAGGTGCTCATGATCCCGCTGATGCTGCTCTGCGGGGCGGGCATCTTCGGGGCGGTGTTCGTGGCGGGCGCGGCCTTCCAGTTCGTGGCGCAGGACGCGGCCGAGGTGCAGAACGCGTTCACGTACGGCGGCACCACGCTGCTCCAGTTCCCGCCGACCGTCTTCGCCAAGGACCTGGTGCGCGGCGTCACCTTCATCCTGCCGCTGGCCTTCGTGAACTGGCTGCCCGCGCTCTACGTCCTGGGGCGGCCCTATCCGCTGGACCTGCCGGCCTGGGTGGCGTTCACGCCGCCGCTGGTGGCCGCCCTTCTTCTCGCGCTCGCGGGCCTCGCCTGGCGCACCGGCCTTCGTTCGTACCGCAGCACAGGGAGCTGAACCACCGTGGAGACAGACCTCATCGAGCTGGACGGCGTCGAGAAGGTTTTCGACGTACGCAAGAAGACCGGCTTCCTGCGGCGCGAGAAGCACGAGGTGCGGGCCGTGGACGGCATCACCTTCACCGTGCCGCGCGGCGAGATGGTCGGCTACATCGGCCCGAACGGCGCGGGCAAGTCGACGACGATCAAGATGCTGACGGGCATTCTCACGCCGAGCGGCGGCCGGCTGCGGGTCGCGGGCATCGACCCGTCACGCGAGCGCACCCGCCTGGCGCGACGCATCGGCGTCGTCTTCGGGCAGCGCACCACGCTGTGGTGGGACCTGCCGCTGATCGACTCGTACCGCCTGATGCACCGCATGTACCGGATCCCCGACGCCCGCTTCAAGGAGAACCTCGACCGCTGCGTGGAACTCCTGGAGCTGGGCGCCCTGTTGGACGTCCCCGTGCGCCAGCTCTCCCTCGGCCAGCGGATGCGCGGCGACATCGCGGCGGCGCTGCTGCACGACCCGGAGGTGCTGTACCTGGACGAGCCGACGATCGGCCTCGACGTCGTCAGCAAGGCCAAGGTCCGTGGGTTCCTGCGGGACTTGAACGCGGAGGCGGGCACGACGGTCCTGCTCACCACGCACGACCTGACCGACATCGAGCAGCTCTGCAAGCGGGTGATGGTGATCGACCACGGCCGTCTGATGTACGACGGGGCGCTGGCCGGGCTGCACGAGGTGGGGGAGAGCGAGCGCACCCTGGTCGTCGACCTGGAGCGTGAACTTCCGCCCATCGAGGTGGAGTCGGCGCGCGTGGTGAAGGTGGAGGGGCCGCGGCAGTGGCTCGCCTTCCCCGCGGCGGAGTCGGCGGCTCCGCTCGTCGCCCGGGTCGCGGCCCGCTATCCGATGGTCGATCTCTCGGTCAGGGAACCCGACATCGAAGCGGTCATCGCCAAGATGTACGCGGAGAAGGCGACCTCGTAGGCTGCTCGTATGACGGACGAGCAGCCTCATCTCCCTGACCTCCGGGCCGCCGACGCCGACCGCGAGCGGGTCGCCGAACGACTCCGTGACGCCGTGGCCGAGGGCCGCCTCGACATGGAGGAGTTCGGGGAGCGCCTCGAGGCCACGTACAAGGCGCGTACGTACGGCGAGCTGGAGCCGATCACGCGGGACCTGCCGGAAGCGGGCGCCAAGGTCTCCATGGTGAAGCCGTCCGCCGCGGCGGAGGGCGAGATCGACTGGCCCTCCCGGATCGGCGGCGAGGCCACCTCCACGGGGGGCTTCGCGTTCTGGAGCGGCTTCAACCGCAAGGGCGGCTGGACGATCGGTTCCCGCTTCACCGCGTTCGCGATGTGGGGCGGCGGTGAGATCGACCTGCGCGAGGCCCGGTTCGCCGACCGTGACGTCGAGATCCGCTGCTTCACGATCATGGGCGGGCTCCAGGTCACCGTGCCGCCCGAGCTGGACGTCCAGGTCAAGGGCTTCGGCATCATGGGCGGCTTCGACGACAAGGCCACCGGCGTGGGCACGCCCGGCTCCCCGCGCGTGGTCGTCAAGGGGTTCGCCCTGATGGGCGGGGTCGGCGTCGAGCGAAAGCTGCCCCGGGCGGAGCGCCTGCGGATCAAGGAGGAGCGCCGCCGCGAGAAGCTGGAGCGGCGCGAGGAGCGGCGTGCGGCGCACTTCGAGCGGGCCGAGGAGCACCGCCTGCGGCACGAGGAGCGGCATCAGCTGCACATGCGCAGGCGCGAGGAGCGGGACTGAGCCACGGCCGGTCGGACGGGTCGGACGGGTGCCGGGGTGACCGCGGGGTCACCCCGGTGGTGGTGCCGGGTGACTACAGCTCGGCGGCCGCCGAGCCGCGCAGGTTCGTCACGTTGAACGTCTCGGCCATCTTGCGGTAGCCCAGGTCGCTCGGGTGCAGGTGGTCGCCCGAGTCGTACGCGCCGCGCAGCTTGCGGGGGTCGTACGGATCACGCAGCGCCCGGTCGAAGTCGACGAACTCGTCGAAGACCTTGCCGTCGCGGATCTGTTCGTTGACCGCCTGGCGCACGTTCTCCAGGGAGGGCTCGTACCCCCGGTGGCCGCCGAACGGCATCAGGGTCGCCCCGACCACCCGCAGGCCGCGCGTGTGCGCCTGGCGGGTCAGCTCGCGCAGGCCCTCGACGATGCGGTCGGGGTTGTTCTGGTGCGGGTTGCGCAGGATGTCGTTCACGCCGAGCGCGATGACGACGGCCTTGACGCCCGTCCGGTCGAGGACGTCCCGGTCGAAGCGCGACAGGCCGCTCGGGTTGTCCGCCGGGGTGCCGTTGCCGTCCGAGAGGACGCGGTTGCCGCTGATCCCCGCGTTCACGACGCCGTAGCGCGGGGCGCCCGACTCGTCGCGGAGGCGGTCGGCGAGGGTGTCGGTCCAGCGGGCGTTGGCGCCCATCGTGGAGGAGATGCCGTCGGTGAGCGAGTCGCCGAAGACGACGACGGTGCCGTTCGACTCGTTGCTGAGGACGTCCACCGCCGAGAGGTAGCGCCAGGAGGTGCTCTGCTGGGTGTACGCGGCGCCGTTCAGGTCTTCCGTACGGTCACCGTCGGCGACGTAGCTGACCTGGCGGGCGTGCGGGTGGAAGGTCACCGGACCCGAGGGGGTCGGCGAGTACGTCGTGACCAGGAGGTCGGCGTCGTGCGGCACGCGCATGCGGACCGCGTCGCTCATCACCTGCTGGCCCGCGGGGATCACCACGGACGTGTTGCCGTTGAAGTTCAGGCGGCGCAGGGTGTTCGGCGCGGCAGCCGGGTCGTTCACGCCCGCGGCGACCGCGATGGAGGCGTGGGTGATGCTCAGCGGCTGCCGGCCGTACAGGTTCGACAGGGTGATGCGGGCGCTGTCGCCGCCGACGCTGGTGTGCACGACATTGCGGATGGAGCGCCCCGCGAAGCCGTTGCGGAGCGTGTTTGGTTCGGCTGCCGCGGGGGATGCGGCCCATGAGCCGACCCAGGTGCCGGACGAGGCCGGCGCCGCGGAATTGCGGGGGCTGCGGGGCCCCGCGCTGATGGTGTCCTGAGATCCGTCGTCGGTGGATACACCGAGGTATATGGCGGCGGAAATCACCACTATTACCGCGAGGACCGCGGCAAGCAGGGCATAACCGTGACGCTTGGTCATGCGGGCTGTGTCTCCTCGAGCAGGGGGAGCCCGACCGAGGCTCCGATGTGATCACCCCATGATGCGTCATGGGCCGTGAGGCGGCCGACACTGCCCCCCTCCGTCCATTGAGACGCCGGGAACTTGTGGTCCGTTCCAGGAGTCGGTCAGGAAGGGGTACATGGAGACGGGGACAATACGGATGAGGACGCCGCGAACCACGCGAACGGGCCAGGTGGAGTGAGTGGAACGTACGAATCGATCAGTTCCGGAGGACGCGGACGCCGAGGACGCGTCGGGCCCGGCGGGGCCCGGGGGCGCGGCCGGTGCGGCTGGTGAGGCCGGTGAGGCCGGTGTGCCGGGGGCCGCGGGGCACGCGTCTGAAGCGGCCGGGGGTGTGACGGAAGCGGGCGGAGGCGCGGCCGAGCGGGGTGGGGCTGCCGTACGGGACGGTGCGGCCGAACGGGGTGGGGCTGCCGAACGGGGTGGGGCTGCCGAACAGGGTGGTGCGGGAGAGCATGCCCGCGGCCTCCGCCGTTCAAGCGGCCGTCCGCCGGGCTCCGGCCGGGCGAGTACCCCCGCAGGTGCCGCCCCCGCAGGTGCCGCCCCCGCTGGTGCCGCCCCCGCGGGCGCCGCTCCCGCAGGCACTGCTCCCGCAGGCGCCGCCCCCGCAGGCCCTCTCACGGGCGGTGGCGGCTTCACGTACAGCCCCGCCGACGAAGAGAAGCGGCGCGGCGTCCGGCGGATGAAGATCACGGCGACGGGTCTCCTGCTCTTCGTGGCCCTCGTCTACGTGCTCGCCAAATGGGCGCAGAACTCCGGAGCGGGCATCTGGGCGGGCTATGTGGCCGCCGCGGCCGAGGCCGGCATGGTCGGCGCGCTGGCCGACTGGTTCGCGGTGACGGCGCTCTTCCGCCACCCCCTGGGCCTGCCCATCCCGCACACGGCGATCATCCCGAACAAGAAGGACCAGCTGGGCGCCTCCCTCGGCGATTTCGTGGGCGAGAACTTCCTCTCCGCCGACGTCGTACGGGGCCGGCTGCGTGCGGTGGGCATCGGCAGCCGCCTCGGCACCTGGCTGGCCGACCCGGATCACGCCGACCGGGTGACGGCCGAGCTGGCCACGGCCCTGCGCGGCGCCCTGACGGTCCTGCGGGACTCCGACGTCCAGGCGGTCGTCGGCGAGGCCATCACGCGCCGCGCGGACGCCCAGGAGATCGCTCCGGGCATCGGGAAGATGCTGGAGAAGGTCGTCGCGGACGGCGGCCACAAGCGGGTCGTCGACCTGATCTGCGTACGCGCCCACGACTGGCTGGTCCAGCACGACGAGTCGGTCATGGACGCGGTCCAGGGCGGCGCCCCCGGCTGGACCCCGCGGTTCGTCGACAAAAAGGTCGGCGAGCGGGTCTACAAGGAGCTGCTGCGCTTCCTCTCCGAAATGCGGGACATGCCCGGGCACCCGGCGCGCGGCGCCGTCGACCGCTTCCTCGCGGACTTCGCCGCCGACCTCCAGTCCGACTCCGACACCCGTGAGCGCGTGGAGCGCCTCAAGCGCGAGGTGCTCGGCCGCGGCGAGGTCCAGGACCTGATCGCCTCCGCCTGGTCGGCGGTCCGCCAGATGATCGTGGCCGCCGCCGAGGACGAGCGCAGCGAGCTGCGCCTGCGGGTGCGGGCCGCGCTGCTCTCGCTGGGCTCGCGGATGGCGACGGACGGCCGGCTCCAGCAGAAGGTGGACGGCTGGGTGGAGGGCGCCGCGGTGTACGTGGTGACGACGTACCGCGACGAGATCACCTCGCTCATCACCGACACGGTCGCGGGCTGGGACGCCGAGCACACGTCGAAGAAGATCGAGGCGCACATCGGCCGCGACCTTCAGTTCATCCGGATCAACGGCACGGTGGTGGGCGCGCTGGCGGGGCTCGCGATCTACGCGGTGTCGCATGCGCTGGGGGCGTAGGGGGCGTAGGGGGCGTAGGCGTACGGGTGCCGGGGCCCGCTGCCGGTCCTCTGCGGCCCGCCGCCGCCCCGCAGCGGGGCCGGGCGTGCGGCGCACGGCGGAACCGGCGCGCGTGAGGGCGGCTTTGCCGGGCACTCTGGAGTAGTCCTCTCGACGTAGAGGGGATCGTCGTCCGAGCCGCGGAAGCGGGAAGCCCGGCAGCGGCCCGAGCCGAGGGCCCAGGAGTGGCCCGAGCTGAAGGCCCAGAAGTGGCCCGATCAGTGGCCCGAGCGGGTCGGCGACGTGGGAGCAGCGGAAGGAGCCCGCCCGCCATGACCGCGTCGTCCACGCCCGCCCCGCCCCCGCCGGACCGGGAGCGCGCCCCGGCCGAAGCCACGGTCACCACGGCCGTGCCCGCCCGACTCGACCGGCTGCCCTGGTCCCGCTGGCACTGGATGATCGTCATCGGCCTCGGCACCGTCTGGATCCTGGACGGCCTGGAAGTCACCACCGTCGGCAACATCGCAAGCCGCCTCTCCGAGGAAGGCAGCGGCCTGGCGATCAGCTCCGCCCAGGTCACCGGCACCGCGGCGGCCCTGTATGTGGCCGGTGCCTGTGCGGGCGCCCTCTTCTTCGGCCGCCTCACCGACAAATACGGCCGAAAAAAGCTCTTCATGGTCACCCTCGCGGTGTACCTCGGCGCCACCGCGCTGACCGCGCTCTCCTTCGACGCGTGGTGGTTCTTCGTCTTCCGGTTCCTCACCGGCTTCGGCATCGGCGGCGAGTACGCGGCCATCAACTCGGCCATCGACGAACTCATCCCGTCCAAGTACCGCGGGCGCGTCGATCTGATCATCAACGGCAGCTACTGGCTGGGCGCGATCGGCGGCTCGCTGCTCTCGGTGGTCATGCTGAACACCAGCATCTTCCCGAAGGACCTCGGCTGGCGGCTCACCTTCGCCCTCGGCGTCGTCCTCGGCCTGGTGATCCTGCTGGTGCGCCGCCACGTCCCGGAGAGCCCGCGCTGGCAGTTCATCCACGGGCGGGGCGAGGAGGCGGACGCCCTCGTCACCTCGGTGGAGCGCGAGATCGAGGAGGAGAAGGGCCGGCCCCTGCCGCGCCCCGACCGCGAGATCACCATCCACCAGCGCAAGAGCATCGGCTTCGGTCTCATCGCGAAGACCGTCTTCCGCGACTATCCCAAGCGCGCGGTGCTCGGCCTGTCCCTCTTCGTCGGCCAGGCGTTCCTCTACAACGCGATCACCTTCGGCTTCGGCGCGATCCTCACCAAGTTCTTCGACGTCCCCTCGGGCAACACCGGGTACTACTTCGCCGTCATCGCCGCGGGCAACTTCCTGGGCCCGCTCTTCCTCGGCAAGCTCTTCGACACGGTGGGCCGCCGGATCATGATCTCGTCGACGTACATCGTCTCGGGTGTGCTGCTCTTCGTCACGGCTTGGCTGTTCGACCGGGGCTCGCTGACCGCGACGACGCTCACGGCCTGCTGGTGCGTGGTCCTCTTCTTTGCTTCGGCGGGCGCGAGCAGCGCGTACCTCACGGTCTCCGAGATCTTCCCGATGGAGACACGCGCCATGGCGATCGCCTTCTTCTACGCCATCGGTACGGCGGCCGGCGGCATCAGCGGCCCGCTGATCTTCGCCAAGCTGACCGAGACGGGCGTGGTCGGCGACACGGTGCTCGCCTTCCAGATCGGTGCGGGCCTGATGTGCGCGGCGGGCCTGGTCGCGGCGGTGTTCGCGGTGAAGGCGGAGCAGCAGTCCCTGGAGGACATCGCGCGACCGCTGTCGGAGGCGAAGGCTTCCGGGTGAGGGGCTTTCGGGTGAAAGACCTCCGGTGAGCAGGGTGGGAAGAGGGTGGGAAGAGGGCGGGAAGAGGGTGGGAAGATCCGGGGCATGAGCGGAGAGGCAGCGGGAGCGCAGGGTCCGCACCGGGTGGCGGTCCTCGTCAGGGACGGGGTCCTGCCCATGGAACTGGGCCTGGTCCACCAGCTGTTCGGCAACGCGCGCTCGCCCGGGGGCACGCGCCTCTACGAGCTGACGACCTGTGCCCTGACCCCCGGCATGATCCGTACGGACGCGGACTTCCCCGTCCACGCCGGGCACGGCCCCGAAGCGGTGGCCGAAGCCGACACGGTGATCGTCCCGGCCTCGCACGAGGAGGACGAGGCACTGAGACCGGGCGAGCTGCCTCCCGCCCTGGCGAGCGCGCTGGACTCCGCCGCCGGCGCCCGTATCGCCTCCATCTGCACCGGCGCCTTCGTCCTGGCGGCGGCGGGCCTCCTGGACGGCCGCAGGGCGACGACGCACTGGCTGTCCGCGGACCACTTCGCCCGTACGTTCCCGTCCGTGACGGTGGACCCGGACGTGCTGTACGTGGACGAGGGCCCGGTGCTCACCTCCGCGGGCGAGGCCGCGGGCATCGACCTGTGCCTGCACATGATCCGCGGCGACCACGGGGCGGCGGTCGCGGCCGACGTGGCCCGCCGCAACGTCGTGCCCCCGCACCGCGAGGGCGGCCAGGCCCAGTACATCCGCCGCCCGGTGGCGGAACCCCGGCTGACGTCGACGGGCCGGGCGCGGGAGTGGGCCCAGGAGCGCCTGGCCGAGCCGCTGACGCTCGCCGAGATGGCCGCGCGGGAGTCCATGAGCGTGCGCACGTTCAGCCGTCGCTTCCGCGAGGAGACGGGCCTGACGCCGATGCAGTGGCTGACCCGGCGCCGGGTGGACCGGGCGCGCGAACTCCTGGAGGAGACGGACCGCACGGTGGACCGCATCGCCACGGAGGCGGGCTTCGGCACGGGCGCGTCGCTGAGGCAGCACTTCCAGGCGGGGCTCGGGGTGTCGCCGGGGGCGTATCGGATGACGTTCAGGGGGGCGTAGGGAGGGTGTAGGGGGTAGAGGGTGGAGAGGCGTAGGGGATACGGGGTGACGGGCGGCTCTGAGTACGGGTACTCAGGAGTTGATGCGGTCTCCGGCCTGAGTACGCGTACTCTGTCGGCCCTCCGACGGCGGCGGCAGGGTCATACGCATGACAGCGAAGCCGATACAGCCGATGCGGTCGCTTCCCCGGCGGCTCCAGCAGCCGCGCCAGTCGCTACGGGTGGGTGGGGCTGCTCCGGCGGGGGCGGGGCGCGCACCGAGGCCGAGGGGCGGCCTGCTCGGGCTGCCGGGCCGACTGGCGGGTCTGCTTCCGCTCCGGCTTCCGCGCCGGCTCCCGGGGCGGCTGCTTGATCGGTTGCCTGGTCTGCCGGGTGGGCTGCTGAGTCAGCTGCCCGACAGCCCTCCGCTGGGCCGCTGGGCGACCCGCGCCACGGGTGTCGGGTTCATGGTGGCGGCGTACCTGCTCTGTCTGCCCTGGGATCTGCGCAACCGCCCTGAGACGCCGGGCGCGTTGGACGAGTCGTCGCCGGTGACGGGGCTCGGCATCGCGGGCCTGACGGTGGCGATGCTGTCCCTGGCGGCCTACTTCGGCTTCCGGGACCGCCTGATCTGGGCGCTCCTGATCGTGGCGGGCCCTCCGGCGACGCTCATGTACGTCTCCTTCGACGGCCACCCGGAACCGGACGCTGCGGTGTGGCCGCTGGCCTGGGGGTTCTTCGTCCTGGTGATGGGCACGGGGGTGCTCGCGGTGGCGGGCTTCGCAAGACTGTTCAGGACCAGCGAGGCCTGAGCGGCGGGGGCGGTGACAGGGGCACCCGGCATGAGCACCGAGCCGGTCGCCGGGCGGTGTTACCGCCCCGTGGTGACGGTCAACCGGCAGTGTCGCCGCCCCGTGGTGACGGTCAACCGGCGGTGTCGCCGCCCCGTGGTGACGGTCAACCGGCGGTGTCGCCGCCCCGTGGCACCGGTCAACCGGCAGTGTCGCCGCCCCGTGGCGCCGCTCACCCGGCGGTGTTGCCGCCACGCCGCTCGACGAGGACCCACGACGCGACCCCGACGCCACCCGCGACGCCGAAGACGGCGGGCCAGGCCCCCACCTTCTTGGCGAGCGGATGGGACCCGGCGAAGGCGGCGACATACGTGGCGGTGAGCGCGGCGGCGGTCTTCGCACCGGCGCTCTGTCGCCACTGCCGCGCGGCGGCGGTTCCGGCGGCGGCTAGCACGACGCCGCCGAGCGGCCGCTTCTTGGTCCACCGGGCGACGGCGTACCCCCCGACGAGCCCACTGGCGGCCACTGCTGCTGCCGGTACCTTCGCCATGCCTGCCTCGCTTCCACGGCTTGCGGCCGATACGTCCCTCGATGGTCCGTTGCCGAGGCTAACGCGCTGCCGGGAAGCCTTGCGGCGAGGGGGTCTGCGCCGCGTAGGTTGGTGAGGGTGCGCGCTGCGGCCGAGCGGCGCGATCGAAGGCGCACCGACGAGGGACCGATAGTAAAGATGACCGTGCGAACCACTGCTGACCGACGCACCCGAACAGCCCTGGTCATCGGGGGTGGTGTCGCGGGCCCGGTGGCGGCGATGGCCCTGCGCAAGGCGGGCGTCGAGGCGACGGTGTACGAGGCGCACGACGGCCCCGCGCCCAGGGACCGGGGTGCCCGCCCCGGCGGGGCGATGACGATCGCCCCGAACGGCCAGCTGGCCCTGGAGGCGATCGACGCGGCGGAGATGGTGCGCGCGATCGGCACCCCGGTGACGGCCCTGGGCCTGCGCAGCTGGACGGGCAGGGACCTGGCCCGCCTCACCTCGCCCGAGGACCTCCCCGCCACGCGCTTCGTCTGGCGCACGGAGCTGTACGAGGCGATCGCGCGGGAGACGGAACGCCGCGGGATCCCGCTCCACACGGGCAAGCGCCTGCTGGACGCGACGGACACGGGGGCGGGGGTGACGGCCCGTTTCTCGGACGGCTCGCTGGCGAAGGCGGACATCCTGATCGGCGCGGACGGGCTGCACTCGACGGTGCGGTCCTTGATCGACCCGACGACGCCGAAGCCGCACTACGCGGGCACGCTGACGTTCACGGCACACGTCTCCAAGACGGAACTCCCGTCCACGGAGGGGGTGTTGTACATGTGCTACGGGAAGAAGGCGTACTTCGCGTACCAGATCTTCGACGACGCGTCGGCGGCCTGGGCGGTGAACCTGCCGCACCGCGAGCCGATGACGCAGACGGAGGCGCAGGCGGTGGGCGCGAAGGAGTGGCTCAAGCGCCTGCGCACGGCCTTCGCGGACGACCGCACGCAGGCCCCGGACCTCCTGGCGGACACGGACCCGCAGGACCTGCTCATCACGGGCCCCACAGAAACGATGCCTCAGGTGACGTCCTGGAGCAGGGGCCGCATGATCCTGATCGGAGACGCGGCCCACGCGACGTCCCCCACGTCAGGCCAGGGAGCCTCCCTGGCAACGGAAAGCGCGGTACAACTGGCGCGCTGCCTACGCGACTTGCCACCGGACCAGGCCTTCAAGACGTACGAGTCCCTACGCCGCCCCAGAGCAGAGAAAATCCAAAAACACACGACGGCCACCCCCACGGCAACCTCAGCAGCAGCCAGAACAGCAACAGCAAAACCAGCAGGCCCAGTAACCCGAGCCCTACGGGACGCCCTACTACCGGTAGCAACAAAGGTAAGCGGAGCCGGCGGAGCAGTCTGGGGAACCTGGCAGTTCAACCACAAAATCAACTGGGACGAACGAGTCGGCTAAAGCCCAACCGCCGCCCCGCCTCCCGCCGACAGAGACCACCGCCGCCCACGGGGCGCTCACAGCGCAAAGGATTCTCCACGGGGCTCCGGTCGTGAGGTCGCTCGAAGGCCGTTCAAGGAAGTTCGGGCGGCGCGTCCTTCGGCTCCGGTCGGCGCCCGACTTCCTTCGCCGATCTGATCACCGCGGTTACTTGAGCGGCCACCTGCTCCGGCTTTTCGTGCGTGTAGAAACGGAGGACGGTCCAGCCGAGCGATTCGAGGTGGGCCGTCGTTCGCGTATCACGCAGGGCGTTCTTGTCGATTTTTTCCCGCCAGAACGCGGAGTTCGCCTTCGGATAAGTGGCGTGCTCCGGACAGCCGTGCCAGAAACAGCCGTCGATGAAGACGGCGACGCGAGGCCCGGGAAACGCGATGTCGATCGTGTTGCGGGCCATGCCGGGGACGCGCCGCTGGAGCCGGTAGCGGAGGCCGGCAGCGTGGAGCAGGCGGCGAACGACCACTTCCGGTTTGGTGTTCCTGGAGCGTTGCTTGCTCATGCGTGCGGAGACGGCGGCGGACGACGGGAGAGGACGTGGCACGGGCACGATCTCAGTGTGGGACGTTCGCGTCGGCGTCGTCACGGACCCGCGGGGACCAGTCGGCGAGCGTGCGCCATACGTCCTCGTCCGGGGCCGCGAGGCCGAGCGCGGCGCTGAGGACATGGATGCCGAGGCGGGGCGGAACGGCGTTGCCGATCTGCTGGGAGATGTCGCCGCCGGACCAGGGAAACCGCTGCGGGAAGGTCTGGAGCTGACCCGCTTCGCCCGTGCTCAGCCGGGGCAGGTCCCTCTCCGACGCGTCGTCCGTGACGATGCGGTTGCGGGAGACCTTGCCGGTCACCGTGGCCGCGGGTTCACAGGATCGACGCCTGCCGCGGAGCTTCGGATTGCCGCCGGTCCCGTAATTGGAGACGACTTGGAAGGGGCCGTTCCGCTCCGTCAGCACATCCTCCATGGCCACCCAACTCCGGCGCACGAAATCGTCCGTCGGGCGGGGGGCTCCCTTGCGATAGCGCTGATGCGTGGGGGCGGGGAGGGCCGCCGTGTGCCCGTCGCGTCGGGCGACGAGGATCGCGCGGCGGCGGGTCTGCGGGACACCGAATTCCTCGGTGTGCAGGATGCCGTGGGCCACCGAGTAGCCCTCGAGGGCGAGGGCTGCACCGTACGCCTCCCAGACGGGAAGGGCGGCGGGTACCTGTTCGAGCACGATGGCGTCGTACGGGCGGAGCTCGTCGTTGTCGATGGCGCTCAGTGCCCAGCGCAAGGGCTCCAGGACGAGCCCCGTGCGTTCGTCGTCCATGTCGGCGAGGTCCGCGTCGATGTTGGCGCGTGCGTCGCGGTCGACGAGACGCTGCACGAACTTCAACACGTCGTCCAAGGCGCGGCGACCGGCCCCGCTCCCCGCGACGGTGAAGCTCTGGCAGGGCGGGCCCCCGGCGAGGACGTTCGCCTCGGGGAAGTCCTCGGGACCGTAACTGCGCACGTCACCGTGGATCGTGTGGAGTCCTGCCGCGGCACGGGTCGCGACGGCGTTCGCGTCCCATTCGAGCCCCGTCGAGGGGATGCCCAGGACCGTCGCGGCCATGTCCAGCCCGCCGGGGCCGGCGAAAAGGTCCACGATGTGGAAATCCACAGGTGGGAGCTGGTGAGGCAGAGCGACGGTCATGGTGAGCGAGTTTATAGGTGTTGGAGGAGGCGGGGGAGCCGGTGGAGGGCCGTGACGTCACGCCGCCGACAGCGCGGCGCGGATCGCGCGTCCCAGGGCCTCACCGACCGGGGGCGGGGAGGCGTGACCGACCTGGCGATAACGGGCGGTCTTGCGTCCCGCGAAGTCCCAGTCCTTGGGAAAGCCCTGCAGCAGAGCGGCCTGCTCGACGGTGATCGCCATCATGCCGTCGCGCCCGAGAGCCGGATTCCACACGAAGTCGGGGTCCGGCACTTCGTTCGCGACGGTGCCGCCGTCCACTCCGAGGCGGGCCCAGGCCCGTTTGGAGCCGGTCGGCCCCAGGTCGGCACCACCACGTTCCCAGGAACCGCCGACGAGGGTGGGAGCGACCTCGGTGGCCAGTGCCGCCCACTCGGCGGCGCCCGGCCAGCCGCGGGCGGCCATGGACGGCCCGAGAGCCTGGCCGACGGTGGCCGCGGGCTCGGGAGAGCGGGGCGGGACCTGGAACGCCTTGGCCGCACTGGTGCTCGCGAAGGCGACGAGGATGCCTTGCTTCCGGAACTGAGGCACGCCGTGGTGGGCGGCATTGAGGACGAACCAGAACGGGGTGTAGCCGTTCGCGGAGAGCTCCTGCCGCACGTGGTTCCGGAGGGGCTCGTATGTCTCGCTCGTGATCAGATCCGGCACGTTTTCGATCAGCAGGGCACGGGGTCGCAGGACCCGGGTGAGATCGAGGGTGGCACGGAAGACCGCCAGTTCGTGGTCGTTGCCGCGTTCGCGGGAGACGGCGGCAGCCGCCTTCACGCGCGGCAGACCGCCGGAGATCAGGTCGAGCCCCAGCAGGGCCGGCTCCTGGGCGAGCGACTCCGGAACCAGCGTGCTCAGATCCTCCTCGCGCAGGCTCCAGTCGGGCCGGTTGAGGCGCAGGGTGTCCAGGGTGACGGGGCGATTGTCGATCAGGAGGACGGGGTCGAATCCCGCCTGCTCCAGACCCAGCGCGAGGCCGCCGGCCCCCGCGCACAGCTCCAGGGAGGTCAGCCGACGGTTCGGTGACGCGGGCGCGTGCGTCACTGCGGGGCCCGGGGCGAAGGTCGGCGCGGGCTCGGGTATCGCCACCGGTTCGCGAGAGGTCGTCGCAGCGGTGTCCGGGGAGGGCTGCGGCGGTTCGTCCGTCTGCAGGGCGGCCACGGATTCCTCGGCCACCGCGCGTAGTTCGGCCTGTAGCTCGGTGTCGTCCAACGCCTCGAAGATGACGAAGGGAGCGAGTCTGAGCAGTCGTTTGAGGAAGTCCCGCAGCACCGCGCGCTCGGTGAGGCCGTGCAGGTCGACGGCCGCCCATGCGTGGAGGATGTTGCGCACGAGATGAGGACTGCCGCCGAGGGACTTGCGGCGGGCGTAGATCTGGTCGAAGGCCGCCTCCCCGAGGATGTCGAGCGCCGCGTACGGCTCGGGAGCCGTGGGGTCACGGACGAGGTGCGCGCGCCACCACAGGCGACCGAAAACGTGCCTGGTGAGGTCGCTGGCCACCACGCGGTCGCCCGGGGGCCGGGGGTAGCGCCAGTAAGCGACGTCGGGAAGCAGGGTCAGTGCGAGAAAGGCCCAGACGTCGCCGGACGCGGCTTCGGCCGGCATCAGGTCCATCGTGCCGTGCAGGAGCGCCGCCAGATCGAGGTCGAAGGCGGCCCGCGCCGCGCGAGAGGACTCCTCGGGGAAGCCCGCGCGTGCGGCGGCAGCCAGGACGAGGGTCCGCAGGTCGCGCAGCTGTGACTCCGTGACCCGGTCACCGCCGGTGGCGACATAGACCGCGGACTCATGGCGATAGGCGACGTGCTCGGCCAGCTCGGAAGGGGGCATCTCCTTGTACCGCTCGTGAAGCGGCTTGGCCTGTCCGGCCAGGAGGCGGGGGTAGAGAAGAGCCATGGATCACGCTTCCTGGAGGATGCGGGTCGCGGCCTGCAGTTCGGAGGCGAACAGGCTCGGTGAGTTCTGGCGGAGCTGGCGAAGGTCTTGGACGGTACGGCCGGGAAAGAGCCGGTTGAAGAGGTTGACGAGGGTGGCGCCGAGGGAATCCTCGGTGAACTCCGCGTCGTCGACGAACTCCTCTTTGAGGAGGGCGTGTTCCACCATGATCCGGGCGCAGTCGGAATACACCATCGAGAGGACGACACGATCCACCGGGCCCGGCTTGGCGGCATGCGCGAAGGCGGCGGACACCTCGGTGGCCTTCTCGTTGACCAGCAGGAGCATGGAGCCCATCGCCGCCGCGTTGAGGTCCGAGCCGAGTTGCAGGTGCCAGGCCGCACCCTGCCGGAACGAGGTGTGGGCGAAGTCGATCACCGTCATCGGGAAGAGCGGTGCATCGCCCTGGAGCCGCAGCGCCGCCGTGTCGTCCCAGAGCAGTGACCCGGCCCGGCGTGGCGCGAAGGGGCCGGACGATCCTGCCGCGCGCGAGAGAACGAGCACCGTTTCCAGGGAGAGGACACCGCCGAGTTGGGCGCCCGGCAGGACGGCGTGGAGGGTCACGGCGCGCACGTCGTCGCCGGTGAGCGGCACCCGCTGCACGGGGCCGCGAAGATTGGAGCCGGAGGCGGTCCAGACGGCGGCAAGGGTGAGGACCGCGCCGTCGGAGAGGCCCGCACCCGCGCGGGCCGCCGGCAGATCGACGCGCACGGTACGACTCAGCTCGACGTCCATGCGGTAGTCCCAGAAATCCAGGGACTCCGGGAGGTCGACGGTGGCACCGTCGAGGACGAGTTGCCACGGCTCGGCCCGGACACAGGAGGCGGCGGGCGAGCGATAGGGAAGGGCGAGTCTGCTCACGACGCGGTCACCGCCTGGGTCTTTACGGTGATCTCCGTGATGGTGTCCGGGGCCGGACGCACGACGGCGCGCCAGACGGTGTCGTCTCCACCCTCGATGACGAAGGTGGGCGTGGTGTGGAGCGTGCCGCCCGCGTCCTCCCAGCCGACGAGGCCGGGCATGGCGGCGCCCGCAGGAGGGTCGGTCTCGCGATTGCCGGTGCCGGGGAGGGCCACCGCCAACTCCACCCGCACACGCTGCAAGAGCGCCACGGGCAGAGTGAATGCCTGCACGAGGACGGGGTGGCCGAACCGTTCTTCGTACGCGGTCTCGCCCGCGTATTTCACGCGTGGACGAAGGGCACGGGCCGTACCGTCGCCGTCAGAGTGCGCGGCTTCGGCGGGATGAGCGGCTCGGCCACCTCGGCGCGAGCCCGCGCGGGCGCGTGCGGCGGAGGGTTCCTCGTCGTCGTCCGGCGCCGCTTTGGCGCGGCCCGTGGAAGGGGTGCCGTAGTCCGTGGCGCCGCCGGTTCCCCAGGCGCCGCCGACGAGCGGGGAGAATCGGGCGCTGGCCGCGCCCAGGGCCACGTTCGCCGATCCCTCACGGGCGGACCCGCCCAACTGGAGCAGTTCGTCGACCGCCTCCTTGAGGCGCGTGAAGGTGGTGCGGACGAAGGTCCGGTCCTGGCCTTCCAGACGCTGGTGGTTCCAGGCGTCGTGCGTCGGGGGCTCGGCCTCGGCGTAGGTGGCGTCCATGTCTTCGGTGGCGCGGAAGACACCGGCGTACGACAGCAGTTCGGCACCGGTCTCGCGTCCCTGCCAGTACGTGACCACCAGCTCGGCGGGGCGCATCAGGGCCACGTGGTGCACGGATCGCTCGACCTGCACCATCTCCATGGCCCGGCGTGCGGCGGGGGAGGGGTCGAGCGGGATGACCGGGCGCTGGACGAGCCCGAGCCGTCCCAACCGTCTGACGGGCTTCTGGCACGACAGGGTGCGGCCCTCTTCCGTGGCCAACTGGCGGTAGGCGTCCACGAAGAGGTTGAGCGGGGACGTGGTGCGCGGGTCCGGGACCGGAAAGTCCCGCCCCTCGCAGGTGACGGAGAACCGCATGGGCAGGGTCCCGTCGGCACGTTCGAGCATCTTCGGCCACAGGTGCCAGGCCACGGTCTCGGCCAGGTAGGCGGCGGCCTCCTTGGGCTCCAGGCCGTCGAGCTGAGGGTCGAGGATGACGACGCTCGTACCGGTCTCCTCCGCGCCGAACGGCACGAGGCCCAGTTGGCGGGCTGTTTCCTCGGCGTCGGCGCCGACAAGAGGGTCGATCACGTCGCCCGAGGCGTCACCCCACCAGTGCCGACCGGTGTAACGGCACTCGTCGCCCCGCGCGTCCCTGTCGCGATAGCTGTGCCACAGGGCGCAGCCGATCAGGCGGGTCTCCAGCTCTCCCCGGTCGTTGCGGCAGCGGGTGTGGACGAGCACCGTGCCGAGGCTGGAGAGGAGATAGAAGATGGCCTTGCCGAACCCGTACGTGCCGCCGCCGAGCCTGGTGTCGCGGGGCTCGCCCACGTTCCGCACGAAGGCGACGAAGTCCTGTCGGTCCTTGGCGATCTCGTGGGCGCGGACGGGGCCGCCGAGGCCGTTCGTGCCCCGGTCGGAGATCGTCATGATCCGGATGCCGGCGCGCAGAGCCCCGCGCAGGGCGAGATGGTCGTTCGGGGGAGCTCCGTTCATCAGGAGCCTGCGCCAGGAATCGGCGTACGAGGGGCCGACGTATCCCAGGTCGATGCCGAAGCGGACCGGCCCGTCCTGCCGCGGGTCTTTGGCGTCCCAACTGTTCTGGGCGGCCTCCCGCACGAGAATGGTGAGCAGGTCCAACTCGGGGCGGCCGAGTTGGTTGCGGATGCCCTCGGCCGCGCTCGCGCCTTCCGGCGGGTACGGCTGGGAGTACCACTGAGGTTCCGTGCGCGCGTCGGTCACGTGCTCTCCCCGAGCATGGCGGCCAAATGCCTCTCCACCCGGGTCATCGGGAGGGGGCCGGGCGGTGTCCCGGTGAGGTCCACCGTGTACTCGACGTCCGTCACGTTGCCGGGCACCTCGGCGACGGCCAGATCGGCCGGCGTGAGGCGGGGGAAGCCCGCGGTCACCGCGTACCAACGTTCCTCGCGCACGAGGAATCGGGTCGCGCGATAGCGCTCCGTGTCGACGGTGTGGTAGCCGACCTCGGCGAGGAGACCGAGCAGCGTGCCCTCGTCGTCGCACAACCGCAGAGCCCGCTCCACCAAGTCCACCACGCTCGTCCCCTCACCCCCCTCGGGAGCGTGCTCGACGCGCAGGCAGACGAGTTGGAGGGAGCCGCCCTCCGGCGCTTCCAGTTGCCGCAAGCCATGGACGCGTATGCGCAGTGCGTCACCGGTCGTGGTCTTGACCTCGACTGCTTCGGTTCCGGAGGTGAAGTCGTGCGGGTTGCCGCTCGGTCCTGCCCACAGCCTGTGAGCACTGGGATTTTCGGCCAGGAGTCGCAGCAGTATGCGCAGTTCGCCGAACAGCCCGGCGAGTTGTACGGGGCCCAGCGTGCCGTGTGCGCGGAACAAGGCCCGCCAGCGATCCAGGACCCGGTGCAAGGCCTTGAGGGTCTGCGGCGAGGCAGGTGTCCGCTCGTCCTCGCCGAGCCGGGAGATCTCCCGCAGGACGTTTTCGCCGAGTCCGGTGAACACGTCGTCGAGTTCGTGGCGCAGGCAGCTGAGGTCGGCGTAGTACTGGTAGACCTCCTCGTCCTCCAGGGGGCGTTTGCGCAGGTGCAGGACCTGGCCGTCCCGGATCTCGCGGACGTGTTGATTACCGGCGATGGGTACCAGCAGATGGCGATGACCCTCGTGGTCGACTGCCGCGAGGACGGGGCCGCGTGACGTGCTGACGGACAGCGGTGCGGTTCGGAGCCGGTTGTCCGCGGAAACGGGAGCGATCAGGAGGTCCCGCCAACTCTCCTCCAACGCCTGCCGAAACATGTCGCTCATGCGGCGTCCTCACCTTCGAGGGTGCGCAGGTCCTCGTCGTCGTTGTCCTCCAGCCTGATGCCGGAGAGGTCGGCCGAGATGTAGCTGCCGTCCCACTTGACCTGGCTGTCCTTCGGCCCGAACTCGGGGAACACCAGTCCGACACCGATCACGTGGTCCTCGGCGGCGAGCGGCTCACGGGACTTCTTGCGGTGCTCGGAAGGGGAGGAGTCCTTGTCGATCGGATACAGCACGATCAGACCCGTGTCCGGGAGTTGTTCGCGGCGCATCCGCATGAGTTCGACTTCCTCGAGACCATGGCGGGCGTCCGCCAGGTCGACGGCGGCGTCGGCCCGGCTCATCAGGGTCTTGATGTCGGCGAAGTCCGGTTCGTTCGTGAGGTTGTGGAGCCGGGCACGGGTGATGCGGCCCACGGCGACGTCCGGGGCGAAGGTGAACTCCTTGGTGGTGTCTCCCGCGCGGTTGCCGATGACCGCGACGTTCCAGCGTTGCAGGGAGCCCTCCCTGACACGCCGCTGAATGTAGGCGGAGATCAACTTGGAGTCGCACTCCTGGGAGTTCTCGTGGAAGCGGTACCGGCTCAGGAAGTCCAGCACGTCGGTATGGGGGACCCCGTGCAGGACATGCCGACCGTCGCGCGGACGCGAGTCCCGCGTGACCGCCGCCGCGACGGCACGACGCACCAGATCGCGGGCGGCCTCCTGGTTGTCCACGAGCCAGTCGGCGCGGGTGTGGAAGTAGCGGGTCTGGATCCGACGCCCGCCGTACGCCGCGCTCGCCCTGATCGCGGACTGCATCTTTGCCGCCGCCGTCACCCGCAGCACCGGGTGGGTGCGCACCCGGACCGCGAACGTCTGCGGCGTCTCGTTCTCGTGGAGATAGACGTCGATGTCGCGCCGCATGTCGGCTTCGACCGTGGCGAGGTGGCGGAAAGAGGCGTGGAGGTCGTCCGTCATCCAAACGCGCGGAAGATCGGCGTACCCGTGCCGGAATCCGAACCAACGACCCATCTGGAGCAGGGTGTCGTACGCCGAGGCCGCGCGCACGAAATACGTGACGGCGAGGCCTTCCAGGGTGAGGCCACGGGAGAACTTGTTGCCGCCCACGGCGATGGCGACCACGGGACCGTTGTCGTAGTCGAGGGTGTCTTCGCTGTCGGAGTTGTCCATGATGATCCGGCAGTCGCCGATGACACCCGGCAGCTCCTTCAGGAGCGTGTCGAAGGGAACCTTCGTCTCCTGGAAGTCCTCGGCGGGCACTCGCGCGGTCTCGTCGTCCCACAGGTCCCGCAGCCGCCGCAGGGCCTCGGGATCGTCCAGATGGTCCAGGGCGTGCGCGCGAAGCTTCCTGAGCGGTTCACGGAAGCTGTTGTGGACCTGGATGCGCATGCTGGTGTGGATCAGCATGGTGGCGTGCTTGTTGCCCTTGCCGCGGGCGCGACGGGCCGCGGTGGTGAGCCAGAAATAGTGGACGGCGTCTTCGAGGGTGTCGGTGATTTCGGGCGTGAAGCCGTCGGCGTCCAGCCTCGTCGCGGGGGTGACCAGGGGGACGTCCTCGGCGGGGACGCTGCGGATCATGTCGTGACCGTCGTCCACGTCCTCGGGGTCCTCGCCGTCGAGGGCGTATCTGCCGAAGAGTACTTCCGTGCCGAAGTGCGCCTTCGGTTGCGGCAGATTGACGATGAAGTCGCTCGGATAAAGGTCCTTCGCCGCGGGGTCGATGAGGACGTTGGCGAAGGGCGTCGCGGTGTATCCGACGTACGCGGCCTTCGGCAGAGTGTCGAGAATGCGAAGGATCAAAGGGTTGATCGAGGCGGTGGCGACGCTGGCTTGGTCGGCCTCGTCGTCGATCACCAGCGCGGGGGCCTGCTGGAGGTAGTCGGAAGCCGACTCCAGCCAGCGTGCGAACTTGCGGAGCACGGTGGCGTTCTTCTTCACCACGCACAGGACGTGGGTGCGGTTGCTGCCGCCGAAGAAGGAAGCGGCGTTCTCGGTCGGCACGAAATCGTGTTCGAGGCCGGTGATTTGGGTCCAAGCCGTCGGGTTCGACTCCACCAGCTGCTGGGCGAGACGAGCCTGGGTCTGGCGGCGCAGGCCGTTGTGGATCCCGGCGAGCACGATGAAGAGCTTGTAGCCGCGATCCGCTGCCTTGGCCATCACCGACGTGAAGTTGGTGGTCTTGCCGGACTGCACGTAGCCGACCACCAGCCCACGTGTGGAGAAGTCGGGTTCCTTGGGGTGGTTGAGCAGCGAGACGACCCGGGTCGAGGCCGCGTCGAGGTCCTCGATCGCGTCCGAGGCCCAGCCCGACTTCTCCAACTCGCGCTGGATCGCGGGCCACGCGCGGTCGTTCTCCCGAGGTCCGGTGTACCAGGTCTCCCGGTTGCCGTTGACGGCCACCCGGGGCTCCTCCATCTCCTTGATCGCGAGCAGCTGCTGTTCGTGGAACTCACGGATCTGCTGGATTCGCGCGTCTCCGACGCCCAGGATCTCCAGCTTCTTCACCGCTTCCGCGGGCGTGCTGGTGTCGAGGAGATCACGGAAGACGCCGTAGATCTGGTCGAGTTCGCTGCTCACTTGCTCTCCTCACCGGGCCGCGCGTGGCGCCGGTCCCCCGAGTGCTTGTCGCCTCACCGAAGTTGGTGGAGCCGTGTTCAGAGTCCGGGGAAAGCGCGCTCGGCGCTTGTCCGGGGGTGCAAACCGGCCGGATACACCGGCGGAGTTGTGCGCCCGAGGCAGACGAAGCCATCGAGGGGGGAGGCTTGGGTGCTGCCGTTGGAGCCTTCGCGGCGCCGGACGGCGGAGGGCGCGTCAAGCATGGCTGTCGTGTTCCTTTGGAGCGTGGGACTGCCCTACGGAAGCAGGAAACAACGCCTCGGCGGTCCCTTTTTTCCACTTCAACGATATCGCACAGGCGTTTTATATGGGGTGTGAGTGTGGAAATGGGGGCCAAGTCGCCGCTCGACAACCCCACGACCACCAAGTGTGGAGATCCCGCCGCGAGGCCGCACCGCTACGCCCCTCCGTGGCACTCCCCGTAAGTGCGTCCCGAGCCGCACCAGCAAGTTGCGCCGGCCTCCGGGGGCCAGCCCGCCGCGCGGCCTCGGGCTGCCAGGGTTGTGGCGTATTGGGGGAGCAGGGATGCGTCCGTCGGGGGTGTGCCTTCTGAGGCTGCGAAGGCTTCGTAGGACGGGACCGTGCCCGTGACGATGCCCAGGTTCGGGGTGCCTGACGCGGCCAGTTCCCGCAGGGATTCCTCTATCGTCGCCAAGTGGGCCTCGTGGGACGGGTATTCCGATTCCAGGCTCGGGTACGCCGTCAGGAGTTCTTCCAGTTCCGTCGACGGCCAGTGCAGGACCGCCACCGGGAACGGGCGGGACAGCGCCTCACGGTACGAGCCCAACTCCGCCTGGATGCGGGAGATTTCCGCGCGGAGTTCCGCCGGGTTGTCCGAGCCCAGGGACCAGATGCGTTTCGGGTCGTGCAGTTCGTCCAGGGGGACGGGGGACGCCGAGACCTCGTCCGCCAGCGCGTCCCACGCGTCGTGGTCCGCTCCCAGCAAGCGCCGCACCCGGTGGCGGCCGAACAGCAGCGGGCGCTGTTCGTAGGTCGGCGTGCCTCCGCCGCCCGTAGGGGGGAGCAAGAGTTCCAGCGCCTCCGTGTACGTCTCCTGCGCCTGGGCCAGCTCGTCGTGGGACTCCAGCGACTCCGCCACGATCACCCACGGGGCCGGGTCGCGCGGCGCCGCCGCCCGTACGCCGTCGATGATCGCCCTGGCCTCCGCCTCGTGGCCGTACTCCCAGAGGTTCGAGGCCTTCAGGGCCCGTACGAGGGTCGGGGCCGACGCCGGTTGCGGGGCGTCCGGGGCCAGCAGGCGGTCGTAGAGGGCGGTCGCACGGTCGCGTTCGCCCGCCAGCTCCAGGTGGGCCGCGGCCTGGAGGAGGAGGTGCTCGGTGTCCTCGGGGTACAGGCCGGCGGTCCGTTCGAGGCGCTCGGCTTCGGCGATGTGGTCGGCAGGCGTGTCGGGGCGCATACGGGACACCGTACTGCCGAGTGGGGGCGTTACAGGAGGGTTGTCGTGCGGATACGCGCGGACCGGGGGGCGCGGCGGGGGTACGGCGTCAGTGCTTCGCCATGGCTAGTTGGCGGGCCTGGGCCTATCGTGCGGGCGGCCGGGAGAGAGGTGGTGGCCGTGCGCGAACGGGTTCCCGTGGTCGAGCAGGGGCGCAGGGCGCGGAGGGGTCCCTTGGCGCGGGCCTTGTGGGGTGGCGCCGAGGCCGCCGTCACCTGCGGGCTCGTACTGCTGCTCCTCGTCGTCCACCAGCTCTGGTGGACCAACCGCCAGGCCCGCGAGGGCGCCGAGCGCAAGGTCCAGGCCCTGGAGCGGGAGTGGGGGAGCCCATGGGGGAGCCCAAGGGGGAGCCCACTCTCTGGCTCAAGGTCCGGTTCCACCTCCGGATCCAATTCCGGTTCCGGTGCCACCTCCGGTTCCGGCACTAGCTCCGGCTCCAGTTCCAGTTCCGGCTCCGGCGAACAATCTGGCCGCGGCTCCGGCTCCCACGCCCTGGCAGCCTCCGCCCCCGCCCCCCGCTGGGACCAGGCCTATGCCGTCCTCCGCATGCCGCGCATCGGCATCCGGGTGCCCGTCGCCGAAGGGATCAGCAAGAGCGGCGTACTCAACAAGGGATACGTCGGGCACTATCCGCGCACCGCCCAGCCCGGCCAGGGCGGGAACTTCGCGCTCGCCGGGCACCGCAACACCCATGGCGAGCCCTTCCGGCGCATCAATCGGCTGCGGGACGGGGACGAGCTCGTCGTCGAGACCAAGCGGGCCGTCTACACGTACGTCGTCGACAAGACCCTCGCCCAGACCTCCGCCCGCGACGGCGGCGTCATCCGGCCCGTCCCCCGCAGCGACGTCCGCACCGGGCACGGGTACAGCACCCCCGGCTACTACATCACCCTCACCACCTGCACCCCCGAGTACACCTCCAAGTACCGGCTCGTCGTCTGGGGCAAGCTGCAATCGATGCGGCCCCGGTGAGGCGCCCGCGGTGACCGCCCCCGGTGAAGTCCACTTGAGGTCCGCGTCCACGTGAGGCCCGTCTCGTCCGGCCCTAGGGGTCGAGGCCGTCCCGAGCGATCCTGTATAACGGCAGTACGTGGGCCGTACATTGGCCACGAAGATCGCGTGGAACACGTAGAACACGAAGATCATGTAGAAGTGGCAGAGGACAGAGAGAGGGGGCCGCCGCCGCGATGCACGACGTCATCCGCAGCTGGAAAGCCGCCCTCCGGCCCACCGGGCTTCTGCTCTTCCTCCTCGTCGAGGTCGTCCTCCTCGACGCGGGCAGCCTCACCGCCGCCGTCGCGCTCGCCGCGACCGCCGCCGCGGGCTCCGCGCTCGCCCTCTGCTCCCTGATCGCCGCGCGCTGCGCGCCCGCCGTGCCCCGCACCAGGGTGCGTACGGCCATGCGCGACCGCGAGAAGCGCACGGCCTTCCTGCCGCAGCGCGACCCCGACGCCTCCGGGCGCAGGCGCCCCCGAGCACCGGGCCGTCTCGTCACGACGGCCGCGTAGGGCGCGGCAGGGCGCGACAGACAGCCCCTGCCTCCCTGCCCACCTGAGGCGCTCCTCCGCCTGCTCCGCCATCGGAGGCGCTTCTCCGCGCCCCCTCGCGGGCCGTCACGCCGACATCAGCTTCTTTCCTCGGCACGACGAGACCCCCGGAGGGCCTCCCATGTTCGGTTTCCTGTCCGACTTCATGTCCTTGTTCGCCGATCTGGTCGGCTCCCTCGCCGACCTGCTCGAACCCGTCTTCCACGGCTCCGCGGCGGCCGCCGCCATCGTGCTGTTCACAGCCTGTGTACGCCTCCTCGTCCACCCCTTGTCACGGGCGTCGGCCCGTGGCCAGAAGGCGCGCGCCAAGCTCTCGCCGCAGATCGCCGAGCTGCGCAAGAAGCACGCCAAAAACCCCGAGAAGCTCCAGAAGGCGGTCCTGGAGCTGCACCGGGCGGAGAAGGTCTCGCCGCTCTCCGGATGCCTGCCCAGCATGTTCCAGCTGCCGGCGTTCTTCCTGCTCTACCACCTGTTCTCGAACTCCAGCATCGGCGGCGAGGCCAACGCCCTGCTCGGCCACCAGCTCTTCGCCGCGCCCCTCGGCGGCCGCTGGGCCGACGCGCTCGGCGACGGCGGGGTCTTCGGGGCGCAGGGCCTGGTCTACCTCGGACTCTTCGCGATCGTGGCCGCCGTGGCGACCTTCAACTTCCGGCGTACGAAGACGCAGATGGCCGCGACCGCCGCCGCCTCGCCCGCGGGGGACGCCGGGCAGCAGGTGCCGGGCATGGGGGCGATGACCAAGGTGATGCCGTTCATGTCGTTCATGACCCTGTTCACCGTCGCCTTCGTGCCGCTCGCCGCCGCGCTGTACGTGGTCACCAGTACGACCTGGAGCGCGGTCGAGCGCGCGGTGCTCTACCGGGACATGCCGTACGGCCCCGGCGCGCTGGCGGCGTCCGCCACCTGACTACGGCAGGCGGATACCGCCGCCGGTTCCGTTGCGGCTATCCCTGCGAGGCCATCCCTGTACGGCTACGGCTATCGCTACCGCTCGGTAATGGTCCGGTCCGTGAACAGGGTCTTGCGGAGTGGACCGCGAGCTTGGAGGATCGGCCAAACCTCCGATGGCCGCACCCCTTCTCGGAGGTGAGTGGGCGCGCTCGACCAAGGGAGATTGACCATGAAGCTGCTGCGAGTCGGTACGACGGGGGCCGAGCGCCCGGCGCTGCTCGACGCCCGGGGCGCGCTGCGGGACCTGTCAGGGATCGTCACGGACATCGACGGGGCGCTGCTCGCCGACGCGGGCGCCCTCGACCGCGTACGGGCCGCCGCCGATTCGGGTGAGCTGCCCGAGCTCGACGCGCAGGGGCTGCGGGTCGGGCCGCCGGTGGGCCGGATCGGCAAGGTCGTCTGTATCGGGCTGAACTACCACGATCACGCGGCCGAGACCGGGGCCACGCCGCCCACCGAGCCCGTCATCTTCTTCAAGGCCGCGGACACGGTGGTCGGACCCGAAGACACCGTGCTGGTACCGCGCAAATCGGTCAAGACGGACTGGGAGGTCGAGCTCGCGATCGTCATCGGCCGCACGGCCCGATACCTGGAGTCCGACGAGGCGGCGCTCGCGCACGTCGCCGGGTACGCGGTGTCGCACGACGTGTCGGAGCGCGAGTTCCAGATCGAGCGCGGCGGCACGTGGGACAAGGGCAAGAACTGCGAGACGTTCAACCCGCTGGGTCCCTGGCTGGTGACGGCGGACGAGGTCCCCGACCCGCAGGCGCTGTCCCTCAAGCTCTGGGTCAACGGCGAGCTGAAGCAGGACGGCACCACCGCCCAGCAGATCTTCCCCGTGGCCGAAGTGGTGCGTTACGTCAGCCAGTTCATGACCCTCTACCCCGGCGACGTCATCAACACCGGTACGCCGGCGGGCGTGGCCATGGGCCAGCCGGAGCCGAAGCCGTATCTGCGGGCCGGTGACGTGGTGGAGCTGGAGATCGAGGGGCTCGGCCGGCAGCGGCAGGAACTGAAGCAGGCGTAGCGCCTGGCGGGGACCGTTCGGCGCCCCGCCCCGGGGGTGCCCTCTTACGCAGAGGGCGCCCCCGCCTGCACGAACCGCGCCAAGGCCTCCACCACCATCGCGTGGTCCGCTGCCTGGGGGAGGCCCGACACGACCACCGTGCCGATGACTCCCGCGCCTCGCACCGCGATCGGGAACGCGCCGCCGTGGGCCGCGTACACGTCCGGGTCCAGGCGCGAGGACTCCTCGAACGTCGTCCCCTTGGCGCGGAACCGCGTGCCGACCAGGAACGACGAGCAGCCGTAGCGCTCGACGACGCGGCGCTTGCGGGCGATCCAGGCGTCGTTGTCCGGGGTCGATCCTGGCAGCGCCGCGTGGAAGAGCTGCTGGCCGCCGCGGGTGATGTCGATGGCCACCGGGGCCCGGCGCTCGCGGGCCAGGTCGACCAGGAGATTCCCGAGCGCCCAGGCGTCCTCGTACGTGAAGTGGGGGAGGACCAGGCGCAGTTCCTGAGCCTCTAGCTCCTCGACCGTCAGCGGCGCGGGGCTCGATGAGGGAGCCGATGCGGGATTCTGCGCGGGACTCGATGGGAGAGCCGATGCGGCAGTCGGCGCGGGACCCGGTTCGGGAGCCGATGCGGAGGTCGTCATACGGTCACCGACACACCGTCGCGGGCCGAGCGGCGGGCCGCCTCCAGGACGTCGAGAGCCGACGCCGCCTCGTGCGCGGAGACCGGGTTCTCGCCCGTGCCGCGGAGCGCGGCGGCCACGGCCGCGTAGTACGCGGGGTAGTCGCCCGGCAGCGTCTTGACCGGGGTGCCGCCGCCGGTCAGCGGGGACTCGCCGGAGCCGACACGGCCCCACATGCATTCGAGTTCCTCGCCCCAACTGCCCTCGGTCGCCGGGCGCTTGCCGTCGCGCAGGGCGGCTTCCTGCGGGTCGAGGCCGTACTTCACATAACCCGCCACCGAGCCGAGGGCGCGGAAGCGCGGGCCGAGCTGGGCGGTGGTGGCGCTCACGTACAGGTGGGAGCGGACGCCGTTCTCGTGCGTGATCGCGATGAACGTGTCGTCGTCGGCCTCGGCGCCCGGGCGGCGGACGTCCGACTCGGCGTACACGGACTTCGCGGGGCCGAAGAGGACGAGGGCCTGGTCAACCACGTGGGACCCGAGGTCGTAGAGCAGACCTCCGATCTCTTCCGGGTTTCCGGACTCGCGCCAGCCGCCCTTGGGCTGCGGACGCCACCGCTCGAAGCGGGACTCGAAGCGCCACACGTCGCCGAGTTCGCCGTCGGCCACGAGCTTTTGGAGCGTACGGAAGTCGTTGTCCCAGCGGCGGTTCTGGAAGACGGAGAGGAGCAGGCCGCGGTCGTCGGCGAGGGCGGCGAGCTCGCGTGCCTCGGCCGCGGTGCCCGCGATCGGCTTGTCCACGACGACCGGCAGACCCGCCTTGAGGGCGGCGGTCGCGAGCGCGACGTGCGTCTTGTTCGGGGAGGCGATCACCACCAGGTCGAGCTCGTCCGCGCGGGCCCAGAGCTCGTCGGCCGATGCGGCGAAGTTCAGCCCGTCACCGAACTCGGCGCGGGCCTGAGCCTGCCGCTCGGGGTTCGAGGTGACGACCGTGTCGAGGACGAGGCCCTCGGTGGCGGCGATCAGCGGGGCGTGGAAGACGGAGCCCGCGAGGCCGTATCCGATGAGGGCGACGCGTAGAGGGGAGCCGGTACCAGTCATGCGTTCCACTTAAGCAACGGTGTTGCCAAAGCGCAAGCGCGAGCGACAATGGGGGGTGTGAACAGGACTGATGCGGGCGTGGGTGTGGGCGCGGAGCGGGCTGCCGGAGGTGGCGGCGGCGCCGCCGTGGGCGGCAGGACGGGCGCCGGGGTGAACCTCCCGGCGCTGCGCGGGCACAACGCAGCCCTCGTGCTCGATCTGCTGCGCGCGGCGGGGCAGGCCGGCATAAGCCGCCTCGAACTGGCCGAGCGCACGGGGCTCACGCCGCAGGCCGTCAGCAAGATCACCGCGCGGTTGCGTACGGAGGGACTCGCGGCGGAGGCGGGCCGGCGCGCGTCCACGGGAGGCAAGCCGCGGACGCTGCTGCGGCTGGTCCCGGACGCGGGGCACGCGATCGGCCTCCATCTGGACCGCGACGAGCTGACCGCGGTCCTGGCCGACCTGACGGGCCACGTGGTCGCGGAACGCCGGGCACCGCTGGACTTCGCCGCCGGTGCGGATGCGGTGGTGGACGCGGCGGTGGGGGTGGTGCGGGGGTTGGCCCCGGCCGCCATGGGGCTGCGGGGCGGCGCGCCGGACACCTCAGGGGTTGCCCCTGACGCCTCGGCGGTTACGGAGCCCCCGGAGCCCCCGGAGCCCCCGGCAACCCCGAAAGCTCCGCAAGCCCCGGCTCCCGCCCCCGCCACTCCCGCCACTCCCACCCCACCCGCCTCCCCCTCCGGGCCAGGCCTTCTCGGGGTGGGGATCGCGCTGCCGGGCCCGCTCGACCACGTCGAGGGCGTGCTGCACCGCGTGACCGGTTTCCCCGCGTGGGACGGCTTCCCGCTGCGGGACGCGCTCGCGCGGCGGCTGGGGCTGCCCGTGGTCGTGGACAAGGACACGAACGCGGCGGCGCTGGGCCTCGCGCTGGGCGGGGTGGCGGAGTCCTTCGCGTATCTGCACCTGGGGACGGGGCTCGGCGCGGGCCTGGTGCTGGGCGGGAGCCTCTACCGGGGCGCGCGCACCGGGGCGGGCGAGTTCGGCCACCAGGTGATCCAGCTGGACGGCCCGCCGTGCGGATGCGGTGACCGGGGCTGCGTCGAGGCGCTGTGCCTGGCGGCGGTCGGGCGGGGCGACCTGGCCGAGGCGGCGCGGGTCCTGGGGGTGGGCGCGGGGAACCTCGTCAGCCTGCTGGACATCGACCTCGTCCTGCTCGGCGGCCGAGCGGTCCTGGCCGACGAGGACCGCTTCGTACGAGGTGTCGGCGAGGTGGTCACCGCCCGCGCGCGCCGAGGCGGCGAGGCGGAGATCCCGGTGGCCGTCGCGCAGGGCGGCGACCGCATCGTGGCGGAGGGCGCGGCCCAGTTGGTGCTGGCCCCGCTCTTCGGCCGGGCGAACGTGGCGTTCCCGGCGGGGCGGGAACAGGGGCGCGGGGCGAATAAACCGAAAGTCGGCTGATAGGGGGGACTTGCGGGGTCCAGTCGGCCGTACCGGGGCGGGGCGTGGGCCGGGGGCCGGGAGGGCGTGGCAGTCTCGCGGGCCATGGTCCCCGTCATATCGGCCCCAGCTTCCGCTCCCGCCCCTCCGCGTTCAGCAAAGGCCCCTCATGCGACTGCGCCGCCCGCTCGCCTCCGGCATCACCGTCGTTGCCGCCGCTCTCGCGCCCGGGGCGGCGGCTGCCGCGGAGGGACCGCCCAGGGGTGAACCGGCGGCAGCGGTCGTCGCGCGGCCGGTCGCCGCACAGCCCCCCACCTGTTCCGACCCCGCCTCCGACGACTTCCCCATCGGGACGCGGATCCGGGGCGGCCCCGCCACCTACGAGGCCGGCGGCGGCTACCGCACCTGGTCCGTCGAGCTGGCCAACACCACCCGCGGGGCCTGCGGGAACATCCACCCCGTCGTCGTCATCGTCGACAAGGAGCGCGAGCTGCGGCCCCGGGACGTCCAGTTGGAGTTCCGCGACGGCAAGCGGTGGCGGCCCGTGACGTTCGAGCGGACCGACCGCGACGAGAACGTCGGCGTCTTCGACGACGGATTCCCCGGGTTCACGGTCGGGGCGGGGCGGACCCTCACCGTCAAGGTGCGCCTCTCCTTCACCTCCGGGGCCCGCTCCGAGCACGCCGTCATCTCCGCCGCCGTCGTCCAGCGCCGCGCTGACGACGGTGACTGGGTGGGCGAGTCCGAGGACTACCCCTTCGACATCGAGGTCGACGCGGACTCCGACACGGGTGAACCCGACCCCGAACGGGACGGCGGGGGAGACGGGGGCCGGGAAAGTACCGGTCCGGACGGTGACGCCGGCACCGGCGAGAGCGGCGGGGACCGGCGCACCGAAGCCGGTGGGCCCTCCGGCGCCCATGAACTCGCCGCCACCGGCCCCCGCGCCCTCCTGGAGGTGAGCGCCGTGGCCGGTGCGCTGTTCGCCGGGGGCTGGGCCCTCCTCGTGGGGGCCCGGCGGCTGCGGGCCGCACGCAGGCGCTGAGCCCCGCGCGGCTCCCGGGAGCCCTCGCCATCCCCTGCCGTGCACCTGCCTGTTCACGTACGCCTGGGAACATCCCCTCCCCTGCCTGTTCACGTACGTCTGGGAACATCCCCGCGTGGACAACCCGAACCCCCCGAGCGCGCCGCACCCCTCGCACCCGCCCGCCCACCTGCTCGACCAGGCCCCCGGCGCCCCCATCCGCTCCGGCATCCCCGAGCACGGGCGCATCCCGAAGTACTACGCGGTCAAGGCCAAGATCGCCGCCCTGATAGAGGAGTTGGGGGACGGGCACACGCTCCCGACCGAGCGGGACCTCGCCCTGCGGTACGAAGTCGCCCGCGAGACCGTGCGGCAGGCGTTGCGCGAGCTGCTGCTCGAAGGGCGTCTGCGCAGGCAGGGGCGCGGCACGGTCGTCGCGGGCCCGAAGCTGGAGCAGCCGCTGTCCCTCGCGAGCTACACCGAAGGCGTACGGCGGCAGGGGCGCACCCCCGGGCGCCACCTCATCTCCCTCGACCGCTTCCCCGCCCCCGGAGCCCTCGCCGCCGAGATCGGGGCCGGACAGGGGGAGCCCGTCTGGCACATGGAGCGTGTGCTGCTCGCCGACGACGAGCGGGTGGGGCTCGAAAGCACCTACGTCAGCGTGGCCCGAGTCCCGGACCTGGACCGGGAGTTCGAGCCCGACTCCTCCTTCTACGCCTACCTGCGCGACCGCCTCGGCATCTCCTTCGGCGACGCCGACGAGCGCATCGAGACCGTCCTCGCCACACCCCGCGAGGCCCTGCTGATCGGCACCCCTCCCGCGCTGCCCATGCTCCTGATCCACCGCGTCTCCCGCGACACCGCCGGGCGCCCCCTGGAGCGGGTCCGCACCCTCTACCGGGGCGACCGGTTCTCCTTCACCACCCACCTGGGCGGCGGCTCCTGACGCACCGGCCGCCCGTTTCGAAGGCTTCGGTAACGGGAACATAACGGGTCTAGTCCAAGCTTGGGTGGCAGTTCACCGTCCCGTTGCCATCAGGACCACGGCGGGTCACCCACCCCCACGAGCGTTGCCGCCGTGAGAGTCATCGTCGTAGGAGCCGGCGTGGTGGGAACCATGCACGCCTGGCACGCAGTGGAACGCGGCCACGAGGTCGTACAGATCGAGCGCGAGAGCGAGGCCCGTGGAGCCTCGCTGCGCAACTTCGGGCAGATATGGGTGAGCGGTCGTGCCGGGGGCGAGGAGCTGGACACCGCCCTGCGGGCCCGCGAGCTGTGGGAGGAGATAGGCGCGCGGGTGGAGGGCATCGGCTTCCGGGCCAACGGCTCCCTCACCCTCGTGCGCACCGAGCGCGAACGCGCGGTCGCCGAAGCCGCCTTGGCCCGTCCCGACGCGGCGGCCCGCGGCTACAAGCTGCTCGACGCCGCCGAGGCCCGCGCCCTCAACCCGGCCCTGCGCGGCGAGTTCACCGCCGGGCTGTGGTGTGAGCGGGACGCCGCCGTGGAGCCGCGCGTGGCCCAGCTCCGGCTGCGGGAAGCGCTGCGGGCCTCGCCCCGCTACACCTTCCTGCCCGGCCGCGAGGTCCGCGAGGTGGTCGGCGAGAGCGCGGTGCGGGACGACCACGGCGACGTCCACACCGGTGACGTCGTCGTCCTCGCCACCGGCGCCTGGCTCGGCGGCCTCGTCCGCGAGCTGGCCGGGCCCGAGCTGCCCGTGCGCCGCGTGCGGCTCCAGATGATGCAGACGGAGCCCCTCGGCGAGGCGCTCACCACTTCCGTGGCCGACGCGGACAGCTTCCGCTACTACCCGGCGTACAGGTCGCAGGCCCTCGACGCGCTCAACGCCGGGCAGGCGCAGACGCCGACCGCCGCCGAGCACAAGATGCAGCTGCTCATGGTCCAGCGCGCGGACGGCGGCCTGACCATCGGCGACACCCACGAGTACGAGCACCCCTTCGCCTTCGACACCCTCGAAGACCCCTACGACCACCTGACCGAGGTCGTCGAAGGCTTCCTCGGCCGCCCGCTGCCGAAGATCAGGCGGCGCTGGGCCGGGGTGTACGCGCAGTGCGTCGACACGGCCCGCGTCGTGCACCGCCAGCAGGTCCGCGCGGGCGTGTGGCTGGTCACCGGGCCCGGCGGGCGCGGCATGACGTGTTCGCCCGCGATCGCGGAGAAGACCGCCGACGAGTTGGGATGGTGAGGGACATGCAGGCGCACCCGCGCACGCGACGGGGGCTCGTGGTCCTCGACATGGCGGGCACGACCGTCGCGGACGGAGGCCTCGTCGAGCAGGCCTTCGCCGCCGCCGCACTGGAACTCGGCGTCGAGCCGGGCTCCGCCGACCACGCCGGGAAGCTGGACTACGTACGCGCCACCATGGGCGAGTCCAAGATCTCCGTCTTCCGGCACCTCTTCGGGGACGAGACGCTCGCCCAGCGGGCCAACGTGGCCTTCGAGAAGGCGTACGGGGAGCTCGTCGACGGCGGCCGGATCGCGCCGATCCCCGGCGCCCGCGAGGCCGTGGAGGAGCTGCGGGCCGACGGACGGACCGTGGTGCTCACCACCGGGTTCGCGCGCGTCACGCAGGACACCATCCTCGACGCGCTGGGCTGGCGCGACCTGGTCGAGCTGACCCTGTGCCCCGCCGACGTGGGCGGGCGTGGGCGGCCGTACCCGGACATGGTGCTCGGCGCCTTCCTGCGGACCGGGGCGGTGGACGGGGTGTCGGAGGTCGCGGTCGCGGGCGACACGGCGTACGACATGCTCAGCGGCGTACGTTCCGGTGCCTCGGTCGTCGCCGGCGTGCTGACGGGGGCGCACGACGGTGAGGCGCTGCGCGGCGCGGGAGCCACGCACGTCCTCGGGTCCGTCGCCGAACTGCCCGCTCTGCTCCGGGGCGTCGAGGAATGAGCAGCGGCATCCGCTTCGACCGCGTGTCGGTCGCCTACGGCAAGAACACCGTGCTCGACTCGCTCGACCTGACCGTCGAGCCCGGCGAGGTGATGGCCCTGCTCGGCCCGTCCGGCTCGGGCAAGACGACCGCGCTGCGGGCCGTCGCCGGGTTCGTGCGGCCGGTGTCCGGGCGGGTGTTCATCGGGGAGCGCGACGTCACCGGCCTGCCGCCGCACCAGCGGGGGATCGGGATGGTCGTCCAGCAGTACGCGCTCTTCCCGCACATGCGGGTCGAGGACAACGTCGCCTTCGGCATGAAGGCGCGGAAGACCGCCAAGTCCGAGATCCCGGGGCGGGTCGCCGAGGCCCTGGAGATGACGGGGATGGCCTCGTACGCCAAGCGGTTTCCCCGGGAGCTCTCCGGCGGGCAGCAGCAGCGGGTCGCCATCGCGAGGGCGCTGGCCATCCGGCCGGGGGTGCTGCTGCTCGACGAGCCGCTGTCCGCGCTCGACGCGCAGCTGCGGTCGGGGATGCTGGGTGAACTGGCCCGGCTGCACATGGAGTTGCCGGACGTCTCCATCCTGTACGTCACCCACGACCAGGTGGAGGCGCTGACCCTGGCGGACCGCATCGCCGTCATGGACCGGGCCCGGCTGCGGGACTGCGGGACTCCGCAGGAGCTGTACCGGGCGCCCCGGACCGAGTTCACGGCGTCCTTCGTGGGGAACGCGAATCTGCTGCCGGTGCGGGTGGGGGCGGGGGCGGGTGTCGTCTCCTTCGGCGGCTCCGACCTGAAGGTCTCCACGGAGGGTGTCACTCCGGGGGCCACCGCCACCTTGTGCGTCCGGCCGCATCTCGTCGGCCTGGGGGAGGGGCCCAACCCCCTGACCGGGCGGGTCGCCGAGGTGCAGTGGCGGGGGGCCACCCACCGGCTGTACGTCGACGTCGCCGGGCAGCGGGTGAAGGCGGACCTGCGGGAGCTGCGGATCCCGCCGGGTGTCGGTGACGAGGTCACGCTGCACTTCGCCCCCGAGGACGCGGTGCTGCTGGGGGGTGGGGTGAGCGATGCCTAGCCCTGGTGACCGCCTCGACGGACGCGCACCGGCGGTGGGGGCCGTGCCCCCGGCCGTGCCCACCGCCGTGCCCCCGGCCGTGCCCACCGCCGCGCCCACCGCCGTGCCCACCCAGGCTCTCCACTCCGCTGGAGCAGGGGAGACCCCGATCGCCCTGCCGAACGCCGGCCCGCGGCAGGAGGGGCCGGGCGGCGGTCCGGCGCTCAGGAAGCGGCAGGTGCCCGCCCTCGTCTGGGCGCTGCCCCCCGTCGTGGCCCTCGCGGTCTTCTTCCTCTACCCCCTCGCCCTCGTCGTCCAGCAGTCCGTGCGGCCCGACAACGGGGGGACCTCGCTTCAGCCCTACTCCGACGTCTTCGCCTCCGAGGCGTTCCGGGAGGCGCTCGGGACCACCGTGTGGCTGGCCGCCGGGGCCACGGTCGGGTGTCTCGTGCTCGGGTTCGCCCTGGCGCTGGTCATCGCGTTCGTGCCGTTCCCGGGAGGCAAGGCCGTCGCCCGGTTCATCGACGTCTTCCTCTCCTTCCCGTCCTTCCTCATCACTCTCGCCCTCCTCTTCGTCTACGGCACCAAGGGCATGGCCAACGGCCTGTGGACGGACGCCACGGGAGCGGCGGAGGGACCCTTCCAGTTCCTCACCACCCCCTGGGGCGTGCTCCTCGCGGAGATCACCTACTTCACGCCCTTCGTGATGCGCCCCCTGCTCGCCGCGTTCTCGCAGATCGACACCGCGCAGCTGGAAGTGGCGTCGAGCCTCGGCGCGAAGCCCGGCCGCATCGTCCGGCGGGTCATCCTGCCCGAGGCGCTGCCCGCCCTCGCCGCGGGCGGCAGCCTCGTACTCGTCATGTGCCTGAACGAATTCGGGATCGTGCTCTTCACCGGCGCCAAGGGGGTCACGACCCTCCCCATGCTCGTCTACGGCAAAGCCATCCTCGAATCCGACTACCCGGCGGCCTGCGTCGTCGCCGTGGTCAACATCGTGATCTCCGTGGGCCTCTACGGCCTCTACCGGGTGGTGAGCCGTCGTGTTGGTGCATAGCCGCAAGGGGAAGTGGGCGACCTGGGCCCTGTTCCTCGTCCTCTTCCTGCCGCTCTTCGCGCTGCCGCTGCTCGTGATCCTGGCGGCCTCGTTCTCCTCGCACTGGTCCGGTGCGTTCCCTTCCGGATTCACCACCGGGCACTACGCGGCCGCCACCCGCGGGGAGTCGTTCGAGGCGCTCACCACCAGCCTGGTCACCGCCGTCGGCGCCAGCCTGCTCGCGCTGGCCGTCGGCTCCTGGGCCGCGCTCGCCGCGGCCTCGCTGAAGCAGGCGGACGGGGGCACTCCCAGGCTCTCCAAGCTCGCGGGGAGGGTCCTCGACACCCTCTTCATGCTGCCGGTCGCCGTGCCGTCCGTCGTCGTCGGGCTCGCGGTCCTCGTCGCGTTCAGCAAACCGCCGATGATCCTCAACGGCACCCGCTGGATCGTGATCCTGGCGCACACCATTCTTGTCACGGCGTTCGCCCACCAGTCGGTTTCGGCTGCCATCGTCCGACTCGACCCGGCGTACGCACAGGCCGCCGCATCGCTCGGTGCCCGGCCCTCGTACGTCCTGTGGAAGGTGAAGCTGCCGCTCCTGCTGCCGTCGCTCAACGCGGCCGCGGGCCTGTGCTTCGCGCTCTCCATGGGCGAGCTGAGCGCCACGATGATGCTCTACCCGCCGGACTGGATGCCGCTCCCCGTGCGGATCTACGCGGCCACCGACCGCGGCTCCCTCTTCACCGGTGCCGCCGTCGCGGTGGTCCTGATGGGGGCGACGCTGCTCGTCCTCTTCGCCGTCTCGCGCATCCGCACCCGCGCCTCCTACCGCTGAACTCACCCCCGTCCCACGGTTCTTCAAGGAGTACGAAACGTCATGTCGCGTCACCCCCGAACCCGTACCCGTACCCGCACGCTCGCCGCCCTCTCCGGCGGCCTCGTCCTCGCCGGATCACTCACCGCGTGCGGCGGTGAATCCTCCGCGTCCGACGCGAAGGAGGTCACGGTCTACAGCGCCGACGGCCTCAAGGGCGAGAACGGCGACGGCTGGTACGACCAGGTCTTCAAGGACTTCGAGAAGAAGACCGGCATCAAGGTGAACTACGTCGAGGGCGGCTCCGGCGAGATGGTGCAGCGCGCCGTCCGCGAGAAGTCCAACACGCAGGCCGACGTCATCATCACCCTGCCGCCGTTCATCCAGCAGGCCGACGAGAAGGGCCTGCTCCAGGCCTACAAGCCCAAGGGCTCCGACCAGGTCGACGGCGCCGACAAGGCGCCGGACGGCAAGTGGACCTCCGTGGTGAACAACTACTTCGGCTTCATCTACAACAAGAAGGAGCTGGGCGGCGGCAAGGCTCCCCGGACGTGGGAGGACCTCACCGACCCCGCCTACAAGGACAAGGTCCAGTACTCCACGCCCGGCGTCGCCGGTGACGGCACCGCCGTGCTCATCAAGGCGATGCACGACTTCGGCGGCAAGAAGCCCGCCATGGACTACCTGAAGAAGCTCCAGACCAACAACGTCGGCCCGTCCGCCTCCACCGGCAAACTCGCGCCCAAGGTCGACAAGGGCGAACTCCTCGCCGCCAACGGCGACGTCCAGATGAACTACGCGCAGTCCAAGGACATGCCGAACCTCGGCATCTGGTTCCCCGCCAAGGGCGGGGGCGAGCCCACCACCTTCGCGCTGCCCTACGCGGCCGGCCTGGTCAACAAGGCCCCGCACAGCGCCAACGCCAAGAAGCTCCTCGATTTCCTCCTGAGCCAGAAGGCCCAGCAGCAGGTCAGCGAGATCGGCGGCGGCTTCGCGGCCCGCAAGGACATCAAGGCGACCGACGCCGACGCGGTCGCCCTGGAGAAGATCGTCGACGGCGTCGAGGTCTTCGAGCCGGACTGGTCCGACATCTCCGAGAACCTCCAGTCGTACGTCGAGGACTGGAAGTCGGCGACCGGTAGCTGAGAGTTCACCACCGCACCCCTGGCCCCAGGGGTTCGATAGCGAAAAGATAACGGGTATGGGCCCAACGCCCCTGGATCTCCGGGGCGTTGGCGTGCGCCATCCCCCTACGAAGCCCGGAGGACCACGTGTCGCCGCTCGGCATCACCCGCCGCTCGCTCCTCGTCTCCACCGCCGCCCTCGCGGTCGCCGCAGGCCCCCTCGCCGCCGTCGCCGGGGCCGCGGCCAAGACCCCCAAAGTCCTCGTCATAGGCCTGGACGGCGCCCTGCTCGGCAGGATCAAGGACGCCGACGCCCCCGCGCTGAGGGCCCTGATGAGCGCGGGCCTGACCGCGCCGAGCAGCATCTACGCCAACCCGCTCGCGCCCACCTCGTCAGGCCCCGGCTGGTCGACGCTCATCACCGGCGTGTGGCCCGACAAGCACAAGGTCGTGAACAACGAGTTCACCGGCCACGCCCTGGCCGCCTACCCGGACTTCCTGACCCGCGTCGAGGCCGCGAAGCCGCACCTGCGGACCTACGCCGTCGCCTCCTGGAACCCCATCACCGACGTCATCTTCTCCGCGAAGGTGGACGCGCGGGTCTCCACCCCGTCGGCCGAGTACGACGCCGGGACCACCGCCCGCGCCGTCGCCGAGATCAAGGGCGGCAACCCCGACGCGGTCTTCGTCCAGCTCGACAACATCGACCACGCGGGCCACGACAGCGGCGCCGCGAGCCAGGCCTATCTCGACGCGGTCCGCGGCGCCGACGCCCAGGTCGGCCAGATCGTCGCCGCGCTCAAGTCCCGCGCCACGTACGGCGCAGAGGACTGGCTCATCATGGTCACCGCCGACCACGGGCACACCGACGCGGGCGGCCACGGCGGGTCCAGCTGGCCCGAGCGCCAGACGTTCATGATCGCCACCGGTGGTGGCATCACGCCGGGTTCGGTCCGCCACGACGTCCGCATGCCCGACGTCGCCGCGAGCGCGCTGGCCCACCTCGGTGTCGCGATCGACCCGGCCTGGGGCCTGGACGGGCGGCCCGTCCAGCAGCCCACCCCGGACGCGTTCGACGCCCTGCGCCCCCGGCTCACCGGGCCCGTCGACGAGACCGGCATCGGCGCCGGCGTCATCGGTTTCACGCACACCCCGCCGAGCGGCTGGAGCGTGGACGACTCCGCGATGGGCACGGGCGGCGTCACCGAGTGGCGCGGCTGGTCCTTCACCACGGACGAGTTCTGGACGAAGGCCCAGCGGGACCAGCAGCGGGAGAACAACCTCCGCGCCCGGAACGTCTTCGCGGTCGCGGACGGCGACGAGTGGACCGACAAGTCCTTCTCCGGAACCTTCGATTCGACCCTGGTCAGCCCCGCGTACCCCGTGCGGGGCGGCGCGCGGGCCACCCTCGGCTACACGACGTACTACCGCCACGAGGCCCCGCAGAAGGGCGAGGTGCTGATCTCGTACGACGCAGGGGCCCCCGCCGTGGTGAAGACCTACACCGCGGACACCCCCTCCGTCGTCGAGAACATAGCCCTCCAGGTGCCCGCGGGAGCCACCAAGGCCCAGGTCCGCTTCCGGTACACCGGCGGCAACAACTGGTACTGGGTGATCGACGGGGTCACGATCACCGCATCCTGATTAAGGTGTGGGGCGTCGGCACAGAGCTGTCCCGGCGCCCCAGCCGACCCGTACACCGCAGGAGTGCACCCCATGGCAGAGCGCAAGCCCATCGAATCGTGGCTCACCGACATGGACGGCGTGCTCATCCACGAGGGCGTGCCGATTCCCGGAGCCGACGCCTTCATCAAGAAGCTCCGCGAGTCCGGGAAGCCCTTCCTGGTCCTGACGAACAACTCGATCTACACCGCGCGCGACCTCCAGGCCCGCCTGAAGCGCATGGGCCTCGAAGTGCCCGTCGAGAACATCTGGACCTCGGCGCTCGCCACCGCCAAGTTCCTGGACGCCCAGCGCCCCGGCGGCACGGCCTACGTCATCGGCGAGGCGGGGCTCACCACCGCCCTGCACGACATCGGGTACGTCCTGACCGACCACGACCCGGACTACGTGGTGCTCGGCGAGACCCGGACGTACTCCTTCGAGGCCATGACCAAGGCCGTCCGGCTGATCAACGGCGGAGCCCGCTTCATCTGCACGAACCCGGACGAGACCGGGCCCTCCACCGAGGGGCCGCTGCCCGCCACCGGGGCCGTCGCCGCCTTGATCACCAAGGCCACGGGCCGCAACCCCTACTTCGCGGGCAAGCCGAACCCGCTGATGATGCGGACCGGTCTGAACGCCATCGGGGCGCACTCCGAGACCAGCGCCATGATCGGCGACCGCATGGACACGGACGTCCTGGCCGGCCTGGAGGCCGGAATGCAGACGTTCCTGGTGCTCACGGGCCTGACGTCCCGCAAGGACATCGACCAGCACCCCTTCCGGCCCTCCACGGTCGTGGACTCGATCGCGGACCTCGTCGACCGCGTGTGACCACCCGTTTGCCGCACACGGGAGGCGTGTGCCCCGGCCGCGCGTGAACCTCGGAACAGGAGGTTCACGATGCGTAGAGGTTCACTCACCCTTCGTGGCATAGCCGGGGCCGCGGTCCTCGCCGCGCTTCCCGTGGTCGCCACGACGCCCGCACACGCCCACGACGAGGGCAAGGTGCACGCCACGGTCTCGCCGGCCAGCGCCGCGACCGGGGCCAAGGTGGAGATCAGCGTCGAGGGCTGCGACGGCACGACGGGGTCCGCCGGGTCCGGGGCGTTCACGGGCGACGCGAAGCTCACCGGCAGGGACGGCGACAAGTACTCCCTGAACGGCTCCGCCACGATCCGGGACGGCGTCGTCGGCTCGTACGACGTCACCGTCGTCTGCGACGGCCACCCCCACCAGGGCGCGGGCACCGTACGCGTCGTCCAGCACCGCACCGAGCCCGTCGCGCCGGTCCGCGCGGGCGGCGGCGGCACGGCGCAGCTCGCCGCGCACAGCCAGGAGGCGGGCCCCGGCACCCGGCACGCGGTGATCGGCCTGGTGCTCGCCGGGGTGGCGGCCGTGGCCGTGGCGTTCCGCAGCGTCCGCCGGCGCCGCTCCGAGTGACGGGCGGCGACCGACATGGCGGGCCATGAAGGACCGGCGGGCCACGGGCGCTTCCTCACCGGGGTCGCCTGGGCGCTCGTGCTGGTCGGGCTCTGGCTGTGGGGCAGCGAGATCACCGACGTACGCGGCGGTGTCTCGGAGCCCACGAACGGCGACGTGGCGGCGGTGGGCCGGCCCTTCGCCGTGGAACTCCCGGACGCGCACCGGCCGCTGGGCGCCGCGCGCCCCCAGCGCGTCGACGTCCCCTCGCTGAAGGTACGGGCACCCGTGATCACCCGCGGCCTCGACCAGGACGGCGCGATCGATCCGCCGCCCTTCGAGCAGGCGGGCGCCGTCGGCTGGTACGGCGGCGGGACGCGCCCCGGAGCGGCGGGCACGTCCCTGTTCGTGGGCCACGTCGACACCGAGACGCGCCCCGCGGTCTTCTACGACCTCAGCGCGGTGCGCCCCGGCGAGAAGGTCCGGGTGTCCCGGGACGACGGCTCGGTCGCCGAGTTCACCGTGGACGACGTCCAGGTCATCAGCCGCGACCGCTTCGACGCGAAGAAGGCGTACGGCCCCCACGAGGAGGGCCGCGCCGAGCTCCGCCTGATCACGTGCGGCGGCTCCTTCGACCGGGCGACCAAGACCTACTCGGCGAACGTGGTGGTGTCCGCCTACCTCACCGGGGTGGGGCCGTAGGGGCCGCACCGGGGCGCGAGGGCACTCCCGCCGCCCTCGCGCCCGCGGCGCGGCCCCTGGCCCCTTCCCGGGCCGCCCGCAGGCCCAGGCCGCCGAAGACCGCCGCGAACACGGCCCACAGCAGGGCGTGCGAGGCGATCGACAGGACGCGGAAGTCCCACAAGAGCACCGCGTCGACCGGGACCGGGTCGGGGTTGTCCGGGAGCAGGAAGAGCACGGCGAGGACGGCGACCGTCGTGAGGGCCGCCGCGGCCTGCCGCACCGGATCGGTCCGCGTGGCCAGGCGTACGTACACCTGCCGGACCAGAAGCATGCCGAGGACGCCGATCACCAGGGCCGCGCACCACAAGGCCTGGCGGTCGCCGACCGTGTCCGCGTCGCCGACGCCCGGCGGGTTCGCGGGGTAGCGCAGGGCGGGCAGCAGCGAGACCGCGAGGAAGGCCGCCGCCGCGAACGCCACGGCGCGCGGCCACGGGGCGGCGTACGGATCGCGGCGGTGCACCAGGGCATAGGCCACCGCGAAGAGGACACCGACGGCGAGACCGGCGACGAGCGTGGTGACCACCAGACCCGCGTGCTGGGTCGACCGCGTGAACAACTCCTCGTGGTGCCGCGCGTGCTCCTGGACGGCGGATCGTCTCTCCTCGGCGCGGATCGCCCGGTCCATCAGGGGCTCGGCGAGCAGCAGGGAGAAGAGACCGGCCGCGAGGCCCGCCGCTCCGCCTGCCACGAGCCCCCGGCCGAGCAGGGGCAGCACGGGTGAGGACGACGACGAGGGCACGGTGGGCATGGCGCCGGGTCCGTCCCCGGTCAGTGGCACGGCGCACCGAAGAGGTGCCGGCCGTCGTGGGCGAACTCGTGGAGGTAGCTGCCGGTCGCCGAGATCAGCGAGCCGTTGTCGACGAAGAGGGCGTAGAGCGCGATCAGCGCGATGACGGTCGCGGCCGACGCGACGAGCCAGTCGCGGGTGCGGGCCGTGGCGTCCTGAGCCGTCGCCGTGCCGGTGTGCGGTGCCGCGGTGTGCAGTGCCATGTCGAAGCGCCTCCTTCTGGGGTTCCACGCCCCGAAGCAGGAGTACGACGGCTCAGTTCCTGGCTTCCGCACACCCTCGCGGCGTCCGGTCACAGTGGCGGGACCGCCCCGGCGTCGCACCGGGTTCCTGTCAACCGTCGCCTCGATGTATGGACTTGTCGTCCGGAGAGTCCCATTTGCGCATGGACACTGTCAACGGTCCCGGAGCCTGTCCGTGGAAACCGCTGTCTGCCTGAATCCGTTCAACCAGGCCCGGTCGGCGGCCCGCTCCCCCCGGAGCCGTCGACCGGGCTGGTCCTCGACCGCGCGCGCTCGAGCTGCGGGAGTAACCCGGCGCCGGCGCGGGAGGTTCAAGGGCCAACCCCGCTGTTGCGGGATGGGCGATCAGGCCGGGGGCTTGGGCCGTTGTCTCGACTCTAGAACGGATGAGCGCCGGAGCCTAGGGGTGGATTGACGCCAAGTCGTGATCCGCTTCCTCTCCGTGATCTCCGCAGGTGGTGCCGGTTCCCGGGATGACCTTCACTCTGGTTCGGACCAACCGCCGCGCAGCGTCGCGTCGTCGAGCGATCCCTTGATCACTTCCGTGGCCACCAGGTCCATGACCAGGCGTTCTCTGCGCGCGTACCGCCGCAGTACGTCGAAGGCCTCGTCCACGCCGGTGTGCCAGCGTTCGGCGAGTATGCCTTTGGCCTGTTCGATGCGTACGCGGCTGGTCAGGGCGGACTGGAGCTGGGTGGCGAGGGTCCGATACTGCGTGTAGGCACGGTGGTTGTGCAGACCCACCGCGGTGGCGTCGGCGATGGCCTGCGCGAGCCGCACCTCGGCTTCGGTGTGCGTGTTCCGGGAGGTGTCGGGCACGAAGATGTTGAGCGCCCCGAGCAGCGCCTTGCGCAGCCGGAGCGGGACGGCGTACGTCACGCCGATGCCCTGGCGCCGGGCCAGGGCGGTGAAGTCCGGCCACCGTTCGGCGGGTTCGGTCTCCGCGAGCCGCACCGGCGGCACGGGCAGCCCCGTGCCGAGGCTCTCCACGCAGGGCCCTCCGCTGTGCTGGGCGCCAAGCAGGCCGAGTGCGAGATCCCGGGGGTGCCCGCCGGTGGCGATCGCGGGGGAGCCGGCACCGTCGAAGATCACCCCGGCCGCGGAGGCGTCGAGGAGCTCCACGCAGTGGCCCGCGACCCGGCCGAGATAGATCTCCGGGTCGAAGTCGTCGTCCAAGGTGTTCGAGGTCTCCACCAGGACGTGGGCCAGCCGTAGTTCAGAGGTGCGATCCCGCATGGTCTCCTCCCCGTGAGAGCCGCCCCGCCCACTGCGTCTACCCCCGAAGGCCGGGCTGTAACAGGTCTCCTACAGGTCTCCGCCGCGGCCGGGCGGGCCTCGTGGCCTGGGTGTGCGTATGTCAGGATTGAGAATCGGACAGTGCACCCAAGGGGGAGTGGATGTACCACAAAGGCACCGGCCGCGGTCATCGGATCGCGGTCAGGGGGTTGCAGGCCGCGGCGGCGTTTGCGGGGGCTGCGCTGCTGCTGTCGGGGTGCTCCTCCGATGACGGCTCGGGCGAGGAGGAATCCTCGGGACAGCCGGTCAAGCAGCAGCCCAAGGGTTCCGACCCGTACTGGGTCAACCCGGAGGGGAACGCGGCCAAGCAGGTCGCCGCGTACGAGAAGGACGGCAAGAAGGACGACGCCGGGCTGATCCGGAAGATCGCCGAGCAGCCCGTCGCGGAATGGATCGTCCCGGAGAACGCGGAGGACCAGGCGCGCGGCTTCACCGAGGCCGCGCAGAAGGCCGACAGGGACGCCCTGCTGGTCCTCTACAACATCCCGCACCGCGACTGCGGGCAGTACTCACAAGGCGGCGCGGCGGACGGCAACGAGTACCGCGCCTTCATCGACCAGGTGGCCGCGGGCATCGGCGACCGCAGGGCCACGGTCATCCTGGAGCCGGACGCCGTGCTCCACATGGTCGACAACTGCACGCCCGAGCAGTTCCACGAGGAGCGTTACGACCTCCTCAAGGGCGCCATCGGCAAGCTCAAGTCCCTGAAGAACACCAAGGTGTACCTGGACGCGGGCAACGCCGGCTGGAAGAACCCGGACTCGCTCTGGGAGCCCCTGAAGTGGTCGGGCGTCGAGCAGGCCGACGGCTTCTCGGTCAACGTCTCGAACTTCCAGACCACCGAGGCCAGCACGGAGTTCGGCAAGAAGCTCTCGGCGAAGATCGGCGGCAAGCCGTTCGTGATCGACACCGCGCGCAACGGCAACGGCCCGTACACCAAGGGCAAGGACCCCTGGTGCAACCCGCCGGGCCGCGCGCTCGGCGAGGCGCCGACCACCAAGACGGACGACCCGCTCGTCGACGCGTACCTCTGGATCAAGCGGCCCGGCGAGTCGGACGGCACTTGTCGGGGCGGCCCCAAGGCCGGTCAGTGGTGGCCCGAGTACGCAGCGGGGCTTGCGAAGGCGGCCCAGTAGGAGCGCCCCGTCAGGGGCGCGGGGAACTGCGCGCTCAGCCCACGAAAAGCCGCAGTCGCAAGTGCCGGGATTCCGGCAGTTGCGACTGCGGCTTTCTTTATGGTTGCTCGCGCAGTTCCCCGCGCCCCTACGGGGCCCGAACCTACGGCACGTGGACCCACTGGGCCTTGCTCGGTGTGCCCTGATCGTCCGTCACGAAGAGCATGTACCAGCCGGACTCGACCAGGCTCCGCTCCTTGGGGATCGTCACCGTGACGCCGCCCGCGGACTTCTTCAGGTCGAGGGCGACCGACGTCTGGTCGATGTCGGTGACGTGCGTCGACGCGCTCGGCCTGATCAGGCGGGCCGTCTTGATGGACGAGGCGTGCTGGGTCTTGAAGGTCCCGGAACCGCCCCGCTTGATCTCCTCGGGGCCGCCGGACAGCGTGGGCTGCGAGCCCTGGTAGAGGTACGGCGGGGTGTAGATCTCGATGCGCTGCTCGAACTCGCCGGGCTTGGTGTTGGCCTTGTCGGCGTAGAGCGAGTCGGAGCCGAAGAACATCACGCGGCCGTCGGGCAGCAGGATCGAGCCCGAGTGGTAGTTGCGGCCGACCTCGGGGTCCGCGACCCGCCGCATGGCGCCGGTCTTGGCGTCGTAGATCCGCGCCTGCTTGATGTTCGAGTCACCGCGGCCGCGGTAGTCCTCGGAGCCGCCGGAGATGAGGACCGTGTCGTCGGGCAGGGTCGAGGCCTGCGGATAGCGGGTGCCCTTCTCCAGCTCCGGGCCGTCGACGAACTTCGGGTCGTCCGCCAGGAGGTCGACGATGCGGGTCTTCTTGCTGGACTTCTTGGACTCGCCGACACCACCGCCGCCGACCACCATGTACTTCTGGTCCTGCGCGGGCGGCAGTTCGACCGTGTTGGAGGTCTCCAGGAGGTTCGGGTCGCTCATGCCCGGAATCGTCTTCCAGCTGCCCTTCTCCTCCAGGTCCCAGGTGCCGGGCTTGCGGCCGACGTCGTCGGGGCCGTAACCCGCGTTCGAACCCGAGTAGAAGAGCCTGCCGCTCTGGAGCTGGAAGACCGCGGGATAGGTCGGGAACTGGCGGACCTGCTTGGTGTAGGTCCACTTCTTGGTCTTGGGGTCGTACAGCTCGTTCTTGCCCGGGACCAGCTGGCCGATCTCGTCGAGGCCGGAGAGGCTGAGCACCTTGCCGTCCGAGAGCGTGGTCAGCGTGGGGTACCAGCGGGCCTCGTTCATCGGGTCGACCTTGATGTACTTCTCGGCGACCGGGTCGAACTCGAAGGCGTCCTTGATCCCCTGGAAGTCCTTCTTGTCCAGGGCGAGCTTCTGCGCGATGCCGTACGTGTTGCGGGTCGCGGCGCCCTTGAGGCCCTGCACGCGGTAGTTGTCCTGCGTGCCGGTCTCGTACTTCGTGCCGCTCTTCTGCGCCTCCACGTACACCCGGCCCAGGCCCGGCTGGTTGCGCACGAACGCGCCGGTCTGCTTGTCGAAGATCTTCTTCGCACGCTCGATGACGACCGGGTCCTTGGAGACGAACGTCTTGCCGTTCTTCTTGCCGGTGAACTTCGTGCCCGCCGGCAGCGTGATCGGCTTGTCCGGGTCTTCGTTGTGCACCACCATCAGGCCGCCGGCCTTGGTGATGTCGCCCTTGAGCTTCTCGTAGCGCTGAGTGCCGCCCGCGATCAGCAGATTGCCGTTGGCGAGCTGGGTGTGGCCGGTGCAGAAGAGGTCGACGGGGGTCTTGATCTTCTTGATCGTGTTCTTGACCGGGTCCCACAGGCGGGTGTCGAACTTCTTGGCGTCGAAGTTCTTCTGGTTGTTGCCGGATCCCGCGACCAGGAGGATCTTGCCGGTGTGCAGGAGCGCCGCGTGGATCGTGTTCTGGCGGTACTCCTCGGGGAAGTTCACGACCTGCCAGTGGCCGTTGTCGGCCTTGTACTCCGGCTTGTTGATCTTGTAGTCGTGGTACTTCTCCGAACCCACGCGCCACAGCCACGGGCCGTTCATCCCGGCCAGCGCTATGACCACCGCCGCGCCTATCGCTATGCGGCGGGCGCGGCGGCGGCTGGAGCGGTCCTTCATTTCTTACGTCCCCCAAGGGCGATCTGCATGGTCTGGTCGTTCGATGCCCAGCTGGGCTTCTGCTGCGGCGCGTGCGGCGCCTGCGGAGGCTGGTGTGACTGCGGCAGCTCCGCCGTCACGTCCCGCTGCTGCGGCACCGACGGGTCCCCGCCGCCCGAAGGCGGCCCCGACGGTCCGGCCCCGTGCCGGGACCTGCGCTTCTTCTTGTCCTGCCGCATGCCCCACCGCCAGGCGAAGATCGGCGCGGCCGTGATCAGGAGGGCGAACGTGGCCCAGACGATCATCGCCGGGTGGACGTGGCCGAACACGAACGCGGCGGCCATCGAGCCGGCGAAGACCAGGATGAAGAACAGGTGGATGCGGAACGTGCCGAACAGGGTGTCCGGGCTCGCCGAGTCGCCCTTGGGCGTCACCACGAACTTGCTCTTGCGGCGCAGCACGGCGTCGAGCAGGGAGCGCGCGTAGACCGGGGCGGAGAGCGCCGACATCACCATGCCCGCGATACCGCCGGAACCCTCGGGCTCGTGCGGCGAGACGTTGTGGCGGCGGTTCCAGATGTAGAGGCCGATCTGGAGCGCCGACGCGTTGCCGTAGAGCATCAGCCAGATCGTCGGGTCGATGTTCACGCCCGATGCGCCCATGCCGAGGAACAGCGCGCAGGAGAGCGCGGCCAGGATCCAGTTCATGGCGGACATCGGGTAGAAAATGACCATCATCGTGTAGTTGAAGAGGCGGCCGGGCGGCAGCGAGAACGGCGCCTTCCAGAACTGCTTCAGGATGGTCTCGTACGTCCCCCGCGACCACCGCAGCTGCTGCGTGAAGAAGTCCGTCCAGGCGTTGGGGCCCTCGCCGACCGCGAGCACGTCCGGGGTGTAGACCGACTTCCACTTCTTGCCGGTCCGCGGGTTCGTGGCGCGGTGGATCTCGAAGCCGGTCGCCATGTCCTCGGTGATCGAGTCGTACAGACCGCCGATCTGCTTCAGCGCGCTGATGCGTACGGCGTTGCTCGTGCCGACGAACATGGGGGAGCCGTACGCGTTGCCCGCGCGCTGGATCAGGGCGTGGAAGAGGAACTGCTGGGACTCGGCGGCCTTGGTGATGAAGTTGTCGTAGTTGCCGTAGACCTGGGGGCCGATGACGAAGCCGACGTTCTCGTCGCGGAAGAAGCCGAGCATCCGCTCCAAGTAGTTCGGCATCGGGATGTGGTCGGTGTCGACCGACGCGAAGTAGTCGTAGTCGTCGCCGTGCGCGTCCAGCCAGGCGTTGTAGTTGCCGTGCTTGGTCTTGGCGCGGTGCGGGCCCTTGCTCATGTTCCACTTCGCGATGCCCTTGCGGGAGAAGTGGTGCACGCCGAGCCGGTGGCAGACCTCCTTGACGGCCGGGTCGTCGCCCTCGTCGAGGAGCCAGACGTGCATGAGGCCGCGGTGGCGGATCTTGACGGCCGCCTCCAGCGTCTTCGTCACCATCTCGAGCGGCTCCTTGCCGGGCACGAAGGAGGTGAGGAAGGCGACGCGGGTGCCGGTCTCGGGCACCACGGGGATCGGGTCACGGGCGACGAGCGTGGCGTGCGCGTTCGACAGCACGTTCATGCAGCGGAAGAACTCGATCAGGCCGATGGATATGAGCATGACGATGTCGAGCGTGGGCAGCCAGTCGTTGGCCACGTAGTCGCGCTTGGTCCAGTGCGTCGGCTGGAGCAGCCAGGCGAGCAGCACGAGGGAGAGCAGCGGCGCGGCTCCCAGCATCAGCGCGGCCCTGATCCGGTGCGGCTCCTGCGAGAGCAGGGAGCGGTACTGCACCTTGTACGGCTTGGTCGGATCGGGCTGCGTGAGCGGTCCGGCGAGACGGCTGTAGTGCTCGTAGTCGTATCTCGGCAGAGCCTTCTTGATACGCCGGAACCCGCCTGTCCGGTGCGATGGCACCCGCAGCTGGGTCGTCTCTGACGGGTCGTTCGGCCGGGCGCCCGTCGGCGTCGACGTCATGAGTCATCCCCCCGCACGCGTCGTCCGCGTGTTCGTTGGTCTTTCCGTCCGACTCGGTCCCCCGACCTTTACGGACGCATCAGTGGCAGGCCACCGTCTCCTTAGACATGGAACGGCTACCTTCCGGTTGCATGATGCCCCCCTCGGCATCCGATCGTGAAAGGGACCCCCCGTCCCTCACCCCGTGGGCCCCGGCCGGCCGGGCCCCCCAACTGCCCCGCACCGCCAGCCTCATGAGAGCCAATGGCTTGCGCACAAGGGTCTACGCCCGTTGCCATGATCGCAAGAGCGAAACAAGGTGTTTACCGGTCATACGAGCGATTCGAGTGACCTGTTGGGACGGGAGCACTCAACCGCGTTCGAATGTTACCGAAGTGTTCCCGTATGGCCCGCTCCGCGCGGAGCGCATCGCCGGATCTGACCGCGTCGAGGATCTCCCGGTGCTGGCGGCAGGTGACCTTGGGGTCCTGCGGGACATCGACCAGATCGGTGCGTACCCGGTGGAAGGCGTCCCAGAACGCCTCCAGGACCTCGCCGAGCAGCGGATTGCGCAGACAGCGGTAGAGAGTGGCGTGAAACGCACGGTCGGTTTCGGTGTGCACGGCACCCGCCCGGTCGGCCCGGCCGTCGCTCTCCGCCGCCTCGGAGTCCATCCGGTCCACCAGGGCATCCAGTTCGGCCAGGTCCACGGCCGGGATCCTGCCCGCGAGGCGCGCGATGAGCCCGGTCTCCACGGCCTCCCTGAGCTCGAGGAGCTGGAGCAGGCTGTCCTCGCCGCGGTAGTGGCCGGCCACCGTGCGGAAGGCGAGGCCCTCGATCATCGGGGCCATCGACATGGGGCCGACATACGTGCCGAAACCGTGCCGGATCTCCACGATGCCCATCGCCTGCAACGCCTTGAGCGCCTCTCGCACGGAGTTCCGACTGACGCCAAGGCGTTCCATCAGTTCGGGCTCGGTGGGCAGGGAGGCCCCGGAGGGGAGCCGCTGGTCGATGATGAGCTTTTTGATCCGCTCCTGTATGTCGCGCGCCATGGCGCAACGGTAGCGGTAGGCGCACGGGTGTCGACCCTGCCGGGAACAGGCGTATCGCCCGGCTCCGGAACCACGAAAGCCCCCCGCGTGAACGGAGGGCTTTCGCTGTCTGTGCGCCGCCAGGGACTCGAACCCCGGACCCGCTGATTAAGAGTCAGCTGCTCTAACCAACTGAGCTAGCGGCGCCTGCTGACCTGGAGAACTCTACCGGATGCCGACCGGTGCTCCGGACCATCCCGGCGGCTTGCGGGCGCCCGGGGCGGCATTGGGCGGCGCTTCGGGCGGGCTTTGCCCGGGGTGGTCAGGGAGCCGCGGGGCCCGGGAATACGGGCGGATCCATCATTCGGACCGTCAACATGCGATATCACCGGACAGTTGAGAAGCTGACGACTGTGCAGATGCGACGCAGGCATTCTTTCCAGGAGTGTGAGGGGAATCGCATGGAGGGTGCTCCGGTATTCGAGGAATTCGCCCCCGCGAGCGACTGCGACTGTCCCGGATGCATTCACCGGCGGCGATCCATGGCCCACACGCTCCCCGTACGACAAGGCGGCCACCCGGCGGCGCACGGCGCGCGCCGCGCCCTCGTCATCGCCGCGGCGGCGGGGACCGTGCTCGGGGGCGGGCAGGTGCTTCCCGCGGCGGCCTCGGGGGCTCCCGGGGTCACGGGGGCTCCGGGGGTCCCGGGCGTCCCACGGGTTCCGGGGGCCCCGGCGGACGAGGATCCGGAGGTGGGCGGCCCCGGACCGGGCAGTCCGCAGGGCGGCACGAGCGCGCTGCACGGGGCGCCGGGCGCTCCGGGTGCCCCCGGCACCGCGGCGTCGGCGGCGCGGACCACGACGCGGGCCGAGATCCTGGCCCGCGCCAAGAAGTGGGTCGCGGCGAAGGTGCCGTACAGCATGAACGCGTTCTGGGCCGACGGTTACCGGCAGGACTGCTCGGGCTTTGTCTCCATGGCCTGGAATCTCGGCGGCAACGAATGGACGGGCAGCCTCTCCTCGTTCGCGGTGCGCATTACGAAGAGCCAGCTCCAGCCCGGGGACATCCTTCTCTTCCACAATCCGGCGAACCCCGAGAAGGGGTCGCACGTGACGATTTTCGGCGGTTGGGCGAACGCGGCCCGTACGCAATACGTGGCGTACGAGCAGGCCCGCCCCGCCGCCCGTAAGCAGACGACTCCCTATGCCTATTGGAGCAATGGGGGCAGCTATCTGGCGTACCGCTACAAAGGGGTGAAGAGCGGCGCTCCGGGCGGTGCGGGGCCGAGTACCGGGACGCGCTATCCCGGGGCCGGGTCCTTCGGGCCGGGCGCCGACAACAAGTACGTCACCCAGCTCGGCAAGGCGCTGGTGGGCCGGGGCGGCGCCCGCTTCTACAAGACCGGCCCCGGCCCGCGCTGGAGCGACGCGGACCGCAGGGCGACGCAGGCGTTCCAGCGGGCGCAGGGGTGGACCGGCGGTGATGCGGACGGTCTGCCGGGGGCCGCCACCTGGTCGTACCTGATGACGGGCAAGGGCCGTGACATCCCGCGCGCGGGCGCGGGCGGCGGCAGCCCGGGCAAGGCGCCCGCGTACCCCGGCAGCGGAGTCTTCCGGCCTGGCCAGTCCAGCCCGTCGATCGAGCGGCTCGGCAGGCAACTGGTGAAGAAGGGCTACGGCAGGCATTACGCGCGGGGCCCGGGCCCGCGCTGGAGCGAGAGCGACCGCCGCAACGTCGAGGCGTTCCAGCGCGCCCAGGGCTGGCGGGGCGCGGCGGCGGACGGCTACCCGGGCCCCGAGACCTGGCGGCGATTGTTCGCATGAACCTCCCGAACGAGCCCGCACGGCGGATGAGCCACGGGCAAGAAGGTGACTCGGTTGCGGATGTGACCTGGGGACGGCTGGGTCTCGGGCACAGGGGGCGGGTGGGGCTCGGGCATAGATGTGACCGGGTAACCGGTGTGACCGAGGCACGGCTGGGGCTCGGGCGCGGGTGTGACCGGGTAACGAGTGTGACCGGGACGCCGCTGGGATCCGGGCACAGATGTGACCGGGTAACGGATGTGGCCGGGGCACGGGTGGGGCTCGGGCGCGGATGTGACCGGGTAACGGATGTGACCAGCGCACGGGTGGGGCTCGGGCACGGATGTGACCGGGTAACGGATGTGACTGAGGCACGGCTGGGGCTGGGGGTCGGGCGTGGGTGTGGCCGGGGTGTGGATGGGATCGACGTACGTATGAGGCGGAGGCAAGGATGAGTGCGACAGCGGCATCACGGTCACAGACCCCCCAGCCCGAGGACCCGCAGACCGCCGGCGCCCCGGACGCGGTCGTCGCCCGCCCGCCCCGCCTGATCCACGGCGAGGCCACCACCGAGATCCCCATCCACCTGCTCTTCCGCGACGACCCCGCCGACCCCGCCGACCCCGGGACACCGCTGGCCCCCGCCGTGGTGCGACGCCGGCAAGGAACGGGAGAGCAGCCGCGCGCCACCCGCCGCCCCCCGGCGGCCGTCGCCCGGCCCGCGCCCGCGGTCGACCCGGACCTTGGCGAGCGGCCCGCGCGCGTGCTGCCGGGGATGGTCGGCGTGCTCGGCGGTACCGCGGGCCTCGCCGGATGCGCCGCCGCGCTCTGGTGGGCGGGGGTGCTGCCCGAGCCCGTGGCGCAGGCCGCCGGGATGCCCTGGTCGGAGGGGCGCGGCGGCTACGACCCGTACACCGGGCTCGGCCTCGGGCAGTGGGCCTCCCTCGCCGGATCGGGCGCGCTCGCGCTGTTCGGTTTCGGCGGCCTCGCCCGCGGCAGGGTCGGCACGGCGTGGGTGCTCACCCTCTTCGGGCGGTACCGCGGCAGCGTCCGCAGGACCGGTCTGATGTGGGTCAACCCGCTCCTCCTGCGCCGCCGGGTCGACGTACGCCTGCGGCACTGGCGCAGTGAGCCGATGCCCGCCGTGGACCGGGGCGGGGTCGCGCTGCGGGTCGTCGTCCTCGTGGTCTGGCGGGTCAAGGACGCGGCGCGGGCCACGCTCGGCGTCGCCGACCACCAGGAGTATCTGCGCGAGTGCGTCGAGGCGGCGACGGCCCGCGTCCTGTCGCGGCTCCCCGCCGACGCCTTCCACGACGACACCCCCACCCTGCGCGACGCGGACGCCGTGGGCGACGCGCTGACCCGGATGCTCGCGGCGGAGACCGAGCCGGTCGGCATCGAGATCTTCTCGGCCCAGCCGACCCGGATCGAGTACGCCCCCGAGATCGCCGACACCATGCGGCTGCGCAGGGTGGCCGCACTGGACGCGCGGCACCGCGACAGCGTGCTCACCTCGGTGGTGGACTCCGTCGAGGACACCGTGTCCCGGCTGACCACCCGCGGCCTGGTCGACCTCGACGACTACGAGCGCAAGGCCTTGGTCAAGGACCTGACGGTGGCGTTCTATACGGGACATGGAGACCGATGACGACGCCCCCGGCGAAAGCCGCGCCCACGCTCCCGGCCACACCCCCGACCCCGCTCCCGGCACACCCCCGACCCCGCTCCCGGCCACACCCCCGACCCCGCTCCCGGCCACACCCCCGACCCCGCTCCCGGCCACACCCCCGACCCCGCCCCCGGCCACACCCCCGACCCCGCCCCCGGCCACACCCCCGACCCCGCCCCCGACCCCGCTCCCACCCGCACCCCCCGCCTCGCGGACCTCGCCCGTGACGCCCGGCGGCTGACCGCCGACCGGCCCCGCACCCTCCTCGGGATCGCGGGGCCGCCCGGTGCGGGCAAGTCGACGCTGGCGCGGGCGCTGGTGGCGGAGATCGGCGAAGGCGCCGCGTATCTCCCGCTCGACGGCTTCCACCTCTCCGACGACCAGCTGGAGCGCCTCTCCCTCACCTCCCGCAAGGGCTCGGAGCCGAGCTTCGACGTCCGCGGGTACGTCGCGCTGCTCGCCCGCGTCCTCCAAGACACCGGCCACGACATCTACGTACCGGATTACGACCGCACGCTTCACGAACCGGTGGCGGCCCGGCACCGGGTCCCGCCGACGGCCCGGCTGGTCGTCACCGAGGGGAACTATCTGGCCTGCGATCTGCCCGGCTGGCGCGAGGCGCGGGAGCTGATGGCGGAGTGCTGGTACGTGCTTGCACCTGCGGAGGTACGCCAACAGCGCCTGATCGAGCGGCAGTTGGCGGGCGGCAGAACGGCCGAAGGGGCGGCCGCGTGGGTGGCGACGAACGACGGCCCGAACGGTGATCTCGTGGCGGAGTCGCGCCGCCGCTGCGACCGAACCGTCTCCACTATTGGTATGGACATGTTCAACTACCGCCCATAATCTGGGCTTGGTCTAGACCGCAGTACCCACTGCATCCCACTGCACCCGCAGTGCCGCAGCGCGCGCACGGCTCATGGAACCCCCACGTTTCCCCTGGAGCGGCAGCATGCGAAACAAGAAGTTGTACGCGGCCATGCTCGGCGCCACCACGGTCGGGGCCTTCGCGCTCTCGTCCGGTGGTGCGAGCGGTCACGGCTACACCGACCTGCCTGCCAGCCGGCAGATCAACTGTGCCAACGGCACGGTGAGCGGCTGCGGTTCGATCCAGTACGAACCCCAGAGCGTCGAGGGCCCCAAGGGCTTCCCGGCGGCCGGACCCGCCGACGGCAAGATCTGCTCGGCGGGCGTCGGCGGCTTCGACGCGCTCAACCAGCCGAAGGCGCCCGGCGGCGGGGCCTGGCCGACCACGAGTGTGAGTGCCGGTCAGAACTACACGTTCCGCTGGCAGTTCACCGCTCGCCACCGCACCACGGACTTCAAGTACTACATCACCAAGCAGGGATGGGACGAGAGCAAGGCCGTCACGCGGGCCGCGCTCGACACGACCCCGTTCCTCAACGTCCCCTACAACGGCCAGCAGCCGCCGGCCACCCTCTCGCACTCCGGGACGATTCCCGGCGGCAGGAGCGGCCACCACGTGATCGTCGCGGTATGGACGGTCCATGACACGGCGAACGCGTTCTACGCCTGCTCCGACGTCAAGTTCTGAGCCTGGCTTGAGGCTCCACGGCTTTCCCCACGGGTAGGTTCCGCGTACGCCGTCCACGACCAGGACGGCGTACGCGGAGCAGTATGGGCAGCAACCATCGGGGGATGCAGTGGAGTTCTTCTTCTATGCCGTGCCGACGCTCATGGGCGCCGGGCTGATCGCCGTGGCGGTCAAGGTGATCGGCCGGTACCAGCAGGTGCGGCAGGCGTGGGCGAGCGGCCTGACCGCGGAGGCGCGGTGCCTGCGCACCTACACCACGACGAGCCGGCACGGTGACGGCGATCGCGTCACCAGCACGCTCCACCACGTCTACGAATTCACGCCGCCCGGGGGCCGTGCCGTCCGGTTCGAGGAGGACAACGGCCCCGCGACCACCATCGAGGGCGACTTCGTCACGGTGTACTACGCGGCCGATCGCCCCGAGGCGGCGACGGCGCACGCGCCGAGCCCCGGCAGGAGCGCGGCGTCCCTGGTCGCCCTGCTCTGCTTCCTCGGCGTCGCGCTCGCCTTCTGCGTCTTCTTCATGGTGACGGCACACGGCATGTTCGACGCGGCGGACATGTTCGGTACGGGTGACGAGTTCGGGACGGGCGACGAGTTCGAGCCCGGTGAGGACTTCGAGCCCGGTGACGAGCTCGACCCTGACCTGCCCTAGGTTCCCCGGGGTCGTTTCCCTCCTCATCTGACGGTGTATCAATTATGGTGCGCGGCCATGGAGTCCACCGGGAGTACCGTCGCGGAACTCGTACAGGCGCGCTGGGGCGACCACCGTCCGGGGCTGCGCTTCGAGCACCAGGAACTCACCCATCACCAAGTCGCGGCGGGGGCGGCGGCGCGGGCCGCGCTCCTTGCCGAGCTGCTGCCCTCAGGGGCCGAGCCGCACGTCGGCGTGCTGCTCGACAACACCCCCGAGTACCCGCTGTGGCTGAGCGCCGCCGCCCTCGCGGGCGCGGCGGTGGCGGGCATCAACCCCACGCGCAGGGGCGCGGAACTGGCCCGCGACATCGTGCACACCGACTGCGCGGTCCTGATCACGGAACGGGCGCACCTGGCGCTCCTGGACGGACTCCGGCTCCCGGGCGTCCGCATCCTGGTGACCGACACCGAGGCGTACGGGGAGCTGCTTGCCCCCTACGCCGACGCGCGCCCCGAGATCGCGCCCTCCGTGAGCCCGACCGGCCGCATGCTCCTGTACTTCACCTCGGGCTCGACGGGCGCGCCCAAGGCCGCGATCTGCACCCAGGGCCGTCTGGCGGCGGCGGGCCGGTCGCTGGTCGACCACTTCGGGCTGGGACCGGAGGGCGTGCACTACATCTGCATGCCCATGTTCCACGGCAACGCGGTGATCGCGGACTGGGCGCCCGCGCTGGCGGGCGGGGCGGCGGTGGCGCTGCGGCGGCGCTTCTCGGCTTCGGCGTTCCTGGACGACGTACGGAGCCATGGGGCGACCTACTTCACGTACGTGGGCCGGGCGGTGCAGTACCTCCTGGCGACGCCCGAGCGCCCCGACGACACGGACAACCCCCTGCGGATGGGCTTCGGCACGGAGGCCGGGGCGGTGGACGCGGAACGGTTCGAGAAGCGCTTCGGCGTGCGGCTGGTGGAGGGCTACGGCTCCTCGGAGGGCGGGGCGGCGGTCCAGCGGGTGCCGGGGACCCCGGCCGGGGCGATCGGGCGGGCGGCGCCGGGGGACGATCTCGCGGTGGTGGACGCCGAGACGCGCGAGGAGTGCCCGCCCGCCGTCTTCGGCGCGGACGGACGGCTGCTGAACGGCGACGCGGCCATAGGGGAGCTGGTCAACAAGGGCCGCTCGCCCTTCGAGGGGTACTGGCGCAACACGGAGGCGGACGCGGCGCGGCTCCGGGACGGGTGGTACTGGACGGGGGATCTCTTCTACCGGGACGCGGAGGGGTTCCTCTACTTCGCGGGGCGCACGGACGACAGGCTGCGCGTCGACAGCGAGAACCTGGCGGCGGCGATGATCGAGAACATTCTCGCGCGGTGGGAGGGGGCCGCGGGGGTGGCGGTGTACGCGGTGCCCGATCCGGTGGCGGGGGACCAGGTGATGGCGACGGTGGCCCTCCGGGCGGGGGCGGAGTTCGATCCGGTCGCCTTCGGGGAGTTCCTGCGGGCGCAGGGGGACCTGGGGACGAAGATGGCGCCTCGGTTCGTGCGGGTGGTCACGCGGATGCCGGTCACCGCCACCAACAAGGTCGCGCGTGCCTCCTTGCGCAAGGAGGGGTTCCGGTGCGCGGATGCCGTGTGGTGGTGCCCCGAGGGCGGGGGCGGTCCCTACGAGCGGTTCACTCCTGCCGCTGAGGCCGCGCTTCTCGCCCTGTACCGGGCCCAGGCCCGTGAGCATCTCCTCCCGTAGGGGGCCTGACCCTCTCCCGCCCACCCGCCCGATCACCCCGCAGCCCTTCCTCGCCGAACAAGCCTTTCCCGCCCACCCGCCCGATTGCCCCGCAGCGCCCCCCACCCGAGCCGCCCCAGCCCCCGCATACGGTGACCCCCATGGCCAGGGAAAGCGTGTGGGTGGGGCTGCGGCAGCCGGCGTATCTCCGGAGCAGTGCGCCCTGGAGGGGCGTCGGTTATCTCCTCGGGGGCGTCGCCCTAGGCCTTGGTGTCCTCGTCGGCGGGGTCGTCGCCCTGGTCCTCGTCGCCGCCCTCGCCCTGGTACTCGTGGGGCTGCCCCTCGTGCCCCTCCTGGGCTTCACCGGCATCCCCGTCGCCGCCCTGGAGCGCCGCCGCCTGCGCCTCGTCGATCCCGCTCCCGAAGCCCTCACCCCCCACCGGACCCCCGAAGCCCCGGGCATCCCGGCCTGGTTCACGCTGCGGCTCAAGGAGCAGGCCACCTGGCGCGAGCTCGCGTACGCCGTCCTGCTCGCCCTCGTGCTGTGGCCCCTGGACCTCCTGGTGCTCGCCTGCACCATCGGCCTCCCCGCCGTCCTCGTCGGAACCCCCGTGCAACTCGCCCTCGACGGCGGCGAGATACGCGCGGCCAAGCTGTGGATCGTCGGCGACTACCCGCACGCCTTCGCCACGGCCCTCCTCGGCCTCGCCCTCCTCGCCCCGCTGCTCTACCCCCTGGGCGCCTACGCCGCCGCCCGCGCCGCCCTCGCCCGGCTCCTCCTCGCGCCCCGCGAAGCCGAGTTGATCAGCCGCCTCGCCGAAGTGACCCGCTCCAGGGCCCGGTTGGTCGACGCCTTCGAAGCGGAACGGCGCCGGATCGAGCGTGACCTGCACGACGGGGCCCAGCAGCGGCTGGTGGCGCTCACCATGGCCCTGGGCCTTGCCCGGCTCGACGCGCCTCCCGGCAGCCCCCTCGCCGCCCGCCTCGCCACGGCCCACGACGAGGCGGGGCACGTCCTCACGGAGCTGCGCGAACTCATCCGCGGCATCCACCCGCAGGTCCTCGCCGACTACGGCCTCGCCGCCGCCGTCGAGGACGCCGCCGACCGCTCACCGGTCCCCGTGGACACCGACCTGGACCTGCCCCGCCTTCCCGAACCCGTCGAATCCGCCGGGTACTTCACGGCCCGCGAGGCCCTCACCAACATCGCCCGGCACAGCAACGCGCCCCGCGCGCACATCAGGGCCCGCCACGAGCACGACGTCCTGCGCATCGACGTGCGCGACGAGGGCGACGGCGGCGCCGACCCGGCCCGGGGCACCGGCCTGACCGGCCTTGCGGACCGGATCGCCGTGCTCGATGGCACACTGACGGTCGCCAGCCCGCCCGGCGGCCCGACCGTCCTGTCCGTGGAGATACCGTGCCGAGCCCAGCCCACCCCGAGGCCCCCGCGCCACGACGACTGAAGATCGTCGTCGCCGAGGACAGCGTGCTGCTCCGCGAGGGACTCGTCGGCCTGCTCGCCCGCTTCGGCCACGAGGTGCCCGCCGCCCTCGGCGACGCCGAGGGCCTGCGCGCGGCGGTCGACGAGCACGACCCGGACCTCGTCCTCACCGACGTGCGCATGCCGCCCACCTTCCAGGACGAGGGCCTGCGCGCCGCCCTCGCCCTGCGGGCCGGCCGGCCGAAGCTGCCGGTCCTGGTGCTCAGCCAGTACGTGCAGCGTTCGTACGCCGCCGAACTCCTGGACACCGGCGACGGCACCGGAGTCGGCTATCTGCTCAAGGACCGGGTGGGCCAGGTCGAGCAGTTCGCCGACGCGGTGGCCCGGGTCGCGGACGGCGGCACGGTCGTGGACCCGGAGGTCGTACGGCAGTTGATCAGGCGCCGCCGCGACCCCCTCGAACAGCTCACGCCCCGCGAGCGCGAGGTGCTCGGCCTGGTCGCCGAGGGCAGGTCGAACGCGGCGATCGCCGCCGAACTCGTCGTCAGCGAGGCCGCGGTGGGCAAACACATCGGCAACATCCTCGGCAAACTGGACCTGCCGCCCGGCGAGGGAACCCACCGCAGGGTGCTGGCGGTCCTGGCGTACCTGCGGTCCTGACCGCGGAAAGCGTGCACAGGCCACCGGTCAGGTCCATTACGATCCTGAACCATGAGCACGTCAGACCAGACACGGGCCGGCCTCACGCCGCGCCAGGCCAGGCGCCTGCGGATCGCCGCGGCCTCGGTGCTGATGGCCGCGGCGGCCGTGGTGCTCGCCGTACGCCTGGCGAGCCGGTCGTCCGTCCTGGTCGTGGGGGTGTATGGGCTGCTGCTCGTCCTCTGCGGTCTGGTGATCGAACTCAGCAGGCGCGGCCGGACCAGGCTCGGCAGCTACCTCCTCGCCGCCGGCCTGGTGGCCGCCCTGCTCATGGACTGGGTGGTGCTTGCCTGACCGGTTCGGGGGCGGCGGCCGGCGCCTCGCGGAGCCCGTAGCGCCGGTGGATCCGCCGCAGCCGCGGCGGCGCCCACCAGGCACGGCGGCCGAGCAGCGTCATCGTCGCCGGGACCAGGAACATCCGCACCAGCGTCGCGTCGATGAGCACCGCGAGCGTCAGACCGAGCCCGATCTGCAGGATCGGTGAGAAGCCGCCGGTCATGAAGCCGCCGAAGACGATCGCGAGCAGCAGCGCCGCACAGCTGACGACACGGCCCGAGCGGCGCAGCCCCTCGACGGTGGCGGTGCGGGGGTCGCCGGTCGCCAGCCAGGTCTCCCGCATCCGGGACAGGATGAACAGCTCGTAGTCCATGGCGAGTCCGAACGCGATCGCGATGATCAGCGGTGGCGCGGTCAGGCTCAGCGCCCCGAGTCCCTCGCCGCCGAGCAGCCCCGCGAGATGCCCGTCCTGGAACACCCACACGACGACGCCGAGCGCGGCGCCCAGGCTGAGCAGCGTGGTGGCGAGCGTGCGCAGCGGGAGCAGCAGCGAGCCGGTGAAGGAGAAGAGCAGGGCGAACAGGCCCACCAGGACGGTCAGAACGGCCCAGGGCGCGCGGTCGGCGAGCATCGAGCGGAAGTCGACGAGGCTCGCGGCGTTGCCGGTGACCTGGACGGGTTCGTCGCCGCGCAGGTCGCGCACCCGCTCCACGAGCCGGGTGGCGGTGGGGCCGTCGACCGGACCGTCCGGGGTCAGCCGCAGCAGGACCGTGCCGTCGGTCGGCCGCTCGCGGTCGGCGGAGCTGATCCCCGGGAGCGCCAGGATCTCGTCCTCGCGGTCGGGTTCGGCGCCCGGCCCGACGAGCACCTGGACGGGATCGGTGTCCGTGCCCGCCGGGTAGTGCGCGCGCACGGTGTCGTACAGCTGCCGTGCCTCGGTGCCGTGCGGGAGCTGCCGGGCGTCGCCGATGTTGATGCGCATCCCGAAGGCGGGCAGCGCCAGCAGGGCGAGCACGGCGACGACGGCGGTGGTCACGGCCACGGGACGCCGGGCGGAGAAGAGCGCGAGCCGGGCGAAGAAGGCCCCGGACCCGGAGGTCCCTGACCCGGAGGCCCCGGACCCGGAGGTCCCGGAGGTCTCTGACGCCCCGGAGCCCCCGGCAGACGTGCCACGCCCACGCGCACGCCCACGCCCACGTTCGCGCCACCACGCCGGCGCGCCCCCGCGAGAGCGCGTGCCCGAGGGTGCGATCTTCCCGCCGAACAGCGCGAGCAGCGCCGGCAGCAGCGTCAGGGCCGCCAGCATGTCGACGACCACCACCGCACCGGCCGCGAGGCCCATGCTGCGCAGGAACGGACTGGGGAACCAGACAAGCCCCGACAGGCAGATGGCCACCGTCAGACCGGAGAAGAGGACCGTGCGCCCGGCGTGGGCGACGGTCGCGTGCACGGCCCGCGCCACGTCGTCCGTCCTGGCCCGCTCCTCGCGGAAGCGGATCACCATCAGGAGGGCGTAGTCGACGGCGAGGCCCAGGCCCAGCATGGTGACGATCTGGACGGCGTATACGGAGATCTCCGTGACCTGGCTGAAGCCGTACAGGGTCAGGAAGGCGCCGGCCACGCCGCTCACGGTGACCAGGAGCGGCAGCCCGGCCGCCCGGAGACCGCCGAAGATGAGCAGGAGCACGACGAGTACGGCGGGCAGGGTGATCAACTCGGCCCGTGCCACGTCCTCCTGGGCCCGGCCGCCCATCTGCTCGCCGAGCAGCGGCCCGCCGCTCACCGCCACCTCACCGGCGGTGATCTCCCGCAGGCGGTCGGCCGCGTCGCCGACGGCCGCTTCCTCGGCGTCGTCGTCGAGGCCGCCCCGGAGGGTGACCGGGACGAGCAGCGCCTCGCCGTCCTCGGCGACCAGGCCCCGGGTGGTGTACGGATCGGGCACCCGGGCGATGCCCGGCTGGTTCCGTACGTCGGTGACCGCGTCGCGCACCTGGGCGCGGAGCCGCGGCGTGTCCACGGCGGACGCGGAGACGACGGCGGTGAAGTCCTCGCCCTGCGGGGTGAGTTCGGCGAGGCGTTCCGCCGCGACGACCGACTCGCTGCCCGGCACGTCCTCGACGGACGAGGTCAGGTCGCCGAAGACGCGGGTGCCGAAACCGAAACCCAGGACGAGGAGCAGGAGCCAGACGAGGACGACGGTACGGGGGCGGGTGGTCGCGATACGGGCGAGGGCGGCCGGCATGGCTCTGCCTCCTCCAAGGACGGGGTCCGGTGTGCCCTCAGAGTCGTCCTCCGCCGCGTGCGGCGGATCGCCGCGCCGGGCGGTCTTGCCCTCTCCCTCGCGCGGGGTAGTCCTCCGTCCCGCGGGGGAGGAGCGGGGGCGCAGGAGGCGGACGGAGGAGCGGGCACGGAGGAGAGGGGAAGCACGGCGGCGGCCCGTCGGCCGGGCCTAGCTTCCCGGCACCACGAGGCCCGTCTCGTACGCGCAGATCACCGCCTGCACCCGGTCCCGCAGCGCCAGCTTCGACAGGACGTTGCTGACGTGGGTCTTCACCGTGTGCTCGCTGACCACGAACGACTGCGCTATCTCCGCGTTCGACAGGCCCCGGGCCAGGAGCCGCAGCGTCTCCTCCTCGCGGGCGGTGAGCACCGCGAGGCGTTCGGACGGCGCCATCGCGGGCGCGTCGGCGTCCGTGCGGCGGCGCCGGACCACGTCCGCCACCAGGCGCCGGGTCACCGAGGGCGCGAGCAGGGAGTCCCCGGCGGCCACGACGCGCACGGCGTGCACCAGGTCGTCCCTGCGGACGTCCTTGAGCAGGAAGCCGCTGGCCCCCGCGTACAGCGCCTCGTACACGTACTCGTCGAGATCGAAGGTGGTGAGCATGACGACCCGGCAGCCGGACTGCGCGCACACCTGGCGGGCCGCCTCGATGCCGTCCATCCCCGGCATCCGGATGTCCAGGAGGAGGACGTCGGGGGCGTGCCGGCGCACCGCCGCGACGGCTTCCGCGCCGTCGCCGGCCTCGGCCACCACCTCGATGTCGGGCTGCGCCTCAAGGATCATGGAGAAGCCGCTGCGCACCAGCTCCTGATCGTCGGCGACCGCCACCCGGATGCTCATCCCCCAAGGATGCCGTGGGCAGCCGCACGGCGACACGGAATCCACCATCGGGTCCGTGCCCGGCCTCGGCCGTGCCCCCGCAGGCGGCGGCGCGCTCCTCGATGCCGACGAGCCCGTGCCCCGCCTCGTTCCCTGGCCCGTGCCCCGCGTCCTGCGCGGCGCGCGGCCCCACCCCGTCGTCCTCGACCGACACCCGCAGCGCGTCCTCGCTCCAGCCGAGCCGAATCCGCACGGCGGTCGCCTCCGCGTGCTTCACGCAGTTGGTCAGCGCTTCCTGGACGATGCGGTACGCGGCCACCTCGACGTCCGGGGCCAGCGGGCGGGGGCGGCCGGTCTCCGTCAACTCGACCCGCAGGCCGGTGTGTCCGACGAGCGCGACCAACTCCGGGAGGGCCGCGAGCGTGGGCTGCGGGACGCGTCCGCCGTCCGGGGCCGAGGGTTCGCGCAGGACGCCCAGGATGCGCCGTAACTGCACCATCGCGTCGCGCCCCGCTCCGGCGATCGCCTCGAAGGCTCCCACCGCGCGGTCGGGGTCGCTGCGGACGACCACGGGCCCGGCCTCCGCCTGGACCACCATCAGGCTCACCGCATGGGCGAGGATGTCGTGCATGTCGCGGGCGATCCTGGCCCGCTCCCTGCCGACCGCCCGCGCCGTCTCGGTGGCCCGCTCCCGCTCCAGGCGCCGGGCCCGGTCCTCCAGGGCCGCGGTGTACGCGCGCTGCACGCGGGCGAAGGCCCCCAGGGCGTACGCGCTGACCAGGCTGAGCAGGTGGAAGGGGTACTCGTACGGCTCGGCGTGCTCCTTGAAGGTCATGGTGATCGCCGCCCCCGCCAGCCACCCGCCGAGCATGACGCGCCGCTTCAGGGGGGTGCTCAGGGCGGCCACGGTGTAGAGGGCGACCATGCCACCGAAGCAGACGTCGGGCGGCGGCCGGTGGTGGAGCGCCATGGCGGGCGTGAAGACCGCGATCACGGCGGCGCAGGCGAAGGGCGCGCGGCGCCGCCAGACCAGCGGCACCGCGGTTCCGGCGCCGAGGACGAAGCCGCCCGGGCTGAGCGGGTCGCCGCCCTCGTCGGGGAAGAGGAACTGGAGCGAGACGGCGAACAGCACCACCGCGGCGAGCGCGGTGTCCACGGCGTAGGGGTGGTCGGTGCGCAGCCGGGACAGCGCGGGGAAGGGTCGTTGCCGTTGCATCGGGCGGCTCCTCGGGGCAGGAGGCCGTGCCAGTATCGCGGCGGTCCGCGGGCGCTGTCCTCACCGGTGCGGGGGATATGCGCGGGGGAGTGCCGGACGGTGTCCGTACGACGCAAGAAGCCCCCCGCTCGCGCGAGGGGCTTCTCACTGTCTGTGCGCCGCCAGGGACTCGAACCCCGGACCCGCTGATTAAGAGTCAGCTGCTCTAACCAACTGAGCTAGCGGCGCCTGCTGACGGAAAAATAATACCTGGTCCCGGAGGGTGCTCCGAACCGCTGCCCGAAGCCCCTAGATCGCGAGGGAGAGCAGCACCGGCGCCGCCCCGCGGTTGAGCGTCAGGGCCGCTTCCCGGAGCCGGTGCGCGTGCTCCACCGGCAGGGACAGGGCCAGGCAGCCGACCGCGGAGCCCGCCGTGATGGGGACGGCGGCGCAGACCGTGCCGACCGCGTACTCCTGGAGGTCGAGGACCGGGACCGTCGCGGGCTGGGCGGCGAGGCGGTTCAGGAGGATCCGCTCGTTCGTGATCGTCCGCGAGGTGAGGCGGGCCATCTTGTGACGGGAGAGGTGGTCCTTGCGGCCGTTCAGGTCGAGCTGGGTCAGCAGGCTCTTGCCGACCGCGCTGGCGTGGGCGGAGGAGCGGAAGTCCACCCATTCGTTGACCTTGGGGGTGCGGGGGCCGTCCGCGAAGTCGGTGATCTTGATTTCGCCGTCCTCGTACCGGCTGATGTAGACGGCCGCGCCGATCGAGTCGCGCAGCTCGTCGAGGGTGCCCTTGAGCTTGTCCCGCAGGGCCTGGTCGCGGCGGTCGGCCGAGCCGAGGCGGGCGAGGGAGGCGCCCGTCACGTACGCCCCGTCGGCGACCTGTTCGACGTAGGCCTCGCGGCGCAGCATGCGCAGCAGGGCGGCGAGCCGGTGCGCGGGCAGTCCGGTCTGCCGGCCGAGCTCGGCCTCGGTCACGCCGGTCTCGTGCCGGGCGACGGTCTCCAGCACCCGCAGGGCGCTCTGCACCGAGTGCTGCGGCGTGGTCGGCTCGTGCTTCAGTGCCACGGCTTCCCCCTGCGTGCAACCGTTCCGGACAGCTGGGCTCCGTCCCACGATAGCCGCCAAGAGGCCTTTTTGGAGGGGCTGTTGGCGAGAAGGGTGGTGCGCTCCGGCCCTGTCAGCAGGAGCGCACCACTCTGGCATATGCCAGAGTCACCAACCAGGGCCATGACCTGCCTGGTGACCGTACGCGGTCACAGGACTGCGCTGAGGAACTCCCGGGTGCGCTCGTGCTCGGGTTCGGTGAAGATCTTCTCCGGCGTCCCGGCCTCGATGACCCGGCCCGAGTCGAACATCAGGACCTGGTCCGAGATGTCACGGGCGAAGTTCATCTCGTGGGTCACGCAGAGCATCGTGATGTCCGTGGTGTGGGCGATGTCCCTGAGGACGTCCAGCACACCGGCCACCAGCTCCGGGTCGAGCGCGGACGTCACCTCGTCCAGGAGCAGCACCTGCGGGCGCATCGCCAGGGCGCGCGCGATGGCCACGCGCTGCTGCTGGCCGCCGGAGAGCTGGTTCGGGTACTTGTCGATGTGCTCGGTGAGCCCGACCAGCTCCAGCAGACCGCGGGCGCGCTCCTCGGCCTCGTCCTTGGACAGGCCGAGCACCTGGACCGGCGCCTCGGTGATGTTGCGCAGGACCTTCATGTTCGGGAAGAGGTTGAACTGCTGGAAGACCATCCCGATGTTCTTGCGGACCTCGCGGATGTACTTCTCGTTCGCCGGCACGAGCTTGCCGTTCTTCTCCTCGTGCGTGAGGTAGCGCCCGCCGACCTTGATGGTGCCCTCCTCGGGCTTCATCAAGGTCATGAGCAGCCGCAGGATCGTGGTCTTGCCCGAGCCGGAGGGACCGATCAGCGTGACGTGCTTGCCCGAGTCCACGGAGAAGTCGAGCTCGTCCAGGACCGTGTTCGACCCGAACCTCTTGGTGACCTTGTCGAAGCGGATCAGCTCGCTGCCGTCCACCGCCGGGTTGGCCGTTTCCTTGGGAGTGGTTTCAGACGACAAGACGACGCTCCAGAGCTCGGAGGAGGAGGGAGGACGGGTAGGCGATGACGATGAAGGCGACGCCCACGACGGTCAGGGCCTCGGTGTACTGGAAGGTCTCCGCGGCCTGGAGCCGCGAGCGCTGGAGCAGTTCGAGGACGCCGATGCTGGCGAGCAGCGGGGTGTCCTTCAGCATCGCGATGACGTAGTTGCCGAGCGCGGGGATCACGCGGCGGATGGCCTGCGGCAGGATCACCGCGGTCCACGTGTGGCGGTAGGGCAGGCTCAGGGCCGTGGCCGCCTCCCACTGGCCGACGGGCACGGCCTCGATGCCCGCGCGGTAGACCTGCGCGGTGTACGTCGAGTAGTGCAGGCCGATCGCGATGGTGCCGGTCGTCAGCGCGGAGAACTGGATGTCCCACTCCGGCAGCACGAAGAAGAAGAAGAACAGCTGCACGAGCAGCGGGGTGTTGCGGATGAACTCGGTGATGATGCCGACCGGCCACCGCACGAAACGGCTGGGCGCGCGGAACAGGAGCGCCCACACCAGGCCGAGCGAGAACGAGATCAGCGAGCCGAGCGCGAGGACCTGGAGGGTGGTGAGCACGCCGTCCCAGAAGTGCGGCATGAAGTCGGCGACGGCACCCCAGTCCCACTTGTCAGTACCGTTGTTCATGCGCCACCGCCCCCGCTCTTCGGCATCTGTGCCACCTGCATCTCCTGGCGCCAGTTCAGCCTGGACATCAGGCCCCTGGACTCGGTCTTCTGCCCGATCCCGGCCTTGGTCTTACGCTCCAGAGAGCGCATCCCGCGGGTGAGCAGGAACGCGATCACGAAGTAGATGACCAGGGTGATCGTGTAGATCTCGGCGCTCTCCGTGGTCGCCAGGCGCACCAGGTTCGCGGCGAAGGACACGTCGCCGATCCCGAGCAGCGAGACCAGGGCGGTGCCCTTGAGCAGCTCGATCAGCAGGTTCGAGAACGGCGGGATCATCTCCGGGATGGCCTGCGGCAGCAGGATCAGCCGCATCCGCTGCGCCGGACTGAAGCTCAACGCGACCCCCGCCTCGCGCTGCGCCGGTGTCACGGAGTTGAGCGAGCCGCGCACGATCTCGGCGCCGTACGCGCCGTAGGAGAGTCCGAGGGCGAGCACGGCCGCCCACATCGGGACCAGCGCCCAGCCCACCAGCTGCGGCAGGACGAAGAAGATCCAGAACATCAGCACCAGCGACGAGGTGCCGCGGAAGATCTCGGTGTAGAAGCCGGCGACGAAGCGCACGGTGCGCAGCCGGTGGGTGCGGGCCATGCCGACGCCGAAGGCGACGACGGTGGCCAGGGCAGCGCTGTAGATCGTCAGCTGGATGGTGATCCAGATACCGGGCAGAACCCAGTGTTCCCACAGTCCCGCTGTCATTTGCACAGCTCCTCTGCGGTGAGCGTGGTCATCTCGTCCTTGGTGAAGCCGAACTTCTTCAGGATCCGGAAGAGCTCGCCGCTCTTCTTCATCTTGTGGATCTCGACGTTGAAGGCATCGCGCAGTTTCGTGTCGGTGGGCCGGAAGGTGAAGCCGCCGCCGTCGATCTGCTTCTCGCCGTCGACGATGGGCGCGAAGGCCTCGGTGGCCTCCGCCTTGGTGCTCTTGCGGACCACCCCGCGGCCGGTCAGCGCCGTGCCCGCGAAGAAGTCGATGCGGCCGGCCTCGACGGCGTTCATGCCCGCGACCGGGTCCGGGAAGATGGAGATCTCGTCGCGCTCGTAACCCGCCGCGATTCCGTAGTCGATCTCCGCGTAGGCGGGGCCCGTGCCCATCTTCGCCTTCGCCTTGAAGGCGTCCTGGTAGTTGAAGAGCTTCTTGGGGTTGCCCTTGCGGACGATGAAGGAGTCCAGCATCTGGTACTCGGGGTCGGAGAAGATGACCTGCTGACAGCGCTCTTTGTTGATGTACATCCCCGCCGAGACCACGTCGAACTGCTGCGTGTTCAGGCCGGGGATGAGCGAACCGAACTCGGTCGCCACGGGCTGGACGTTCGGGACGCCCAGACGCTTGAAGATCGTTTTCGCGAGCTCCACCGCCTCTCCGGTGAAGGCCCCGTCCTCGTCGATGTACCCGTACGGCGCCTCACCCGCGATCCCGAGCCGTACGGTCCCCTGCGATTTCAGCCGGGCCAGCGTGTCCCCCGTGGGCACCTTGCTGCACCCCGCGGCGCCGAGCGCGCCCACCGCACCTACCGCCGCCGCGCCGAACAGGAGTGATCGTCGGCGGACCCCGGAGTCTCCGGGAGCCGCACTCGCCCCCGTGCCCTTGGCACGGGGGCTCTCTGTCTCATTGCTCTCTGGGTCGTTCCAAAGTGGTGGAGCCATGGGCGCGCGGCTACCCGACTCGACGCGGAATATGCGGGCCAATTTCAGCCCCTGATGCAATCGTTGTGGTCTTGACCCAGGGAGGAGCATGGGACACATGGCAGACCGATTCATCGAAGTCTCCCTCGCCAAGCGGGGAGTTCAGTGCACGGCAAAGCTGCTCGACGACCGGGCCCCGTTGACCTGCGCGGCGGTGTGGGAGGCACTTCCGCTCGGCGAGGACGTCTATCACGCGAAGTACGCCCGCAACGAGATCTACGCCCTCTTCCCGGCCTTCGCGGACCGCGAGCCGCCCCTCGAGAACCCGACAGTCACCCCCATTCCCGGCGACCTCTGCTATTTCTCCTTCAACGGGACGCAGCTGGGCACGCAGGCCTATGGGTACGAACCGGCCGCGGACGTCAAGGCGGGCGCCACGGTCGTGGACCTGGCCCTGTTCTACGAACGCAACAACCTGCTGCTCAACGGCGACGTCGGCTGGGTCCCCGGCATCGTCTGGGGCCAAGTGGTCGACGGCCTCGACCGGATGGCCGAGGCCTGCAACGACCTGTGGCGCGCGGGCGCGCAGGGCGAGACGCTGAATTTCCGCAGAGCGTAGGCCCCCGGCCCCGCTCGTGGGCTCAGCCGACGGCGGGCGGCGCGATGCGCGCGCTGCCCGCCTCGTACAGCGCGTGCGCGGCACGCAGGACGAGGGCGTCCGCGTGGCGCGCCGCGACGATCTGCACCCCGACGGGCAGCCCGTCCCGGTCCACCCCGCAGGGCACGGTCGCGGCCGGCTGCTGCGTCAGGTTGAAGGGGTACGTGAAGGGCGTCCACCCCGTCCACCGACGATGGCCAAAACCTTTCGGTACCTCCGCTCCCGCCTCGAATGCGGTGATCGGCAACGTAGGAGTGACCAGAAGGTCGTACGTCTGATGGAAGCGGCCCATGCGACGTCCGAGCTCCATGCGTACGTCGACTGCCGCGAGGTAGTCGAGCGCGCTGTACCGGGCACCCCGCGCACAGACCTCGCGCAGGCCCGGATCGAGCAACTCGCGCTGGGCCGGCGGCAGATGCTGGGTCACCCGGGCCGCGCCGCTGAACCACAGCGTGTGGAAGGCCTCCACCGGGTCCGTGAAGTCGGGATCCGTCTCCTCGACGTACGCTCCCTGCGCGGCGAGGGACTCCACCGCTTGCCGCACCGCTGCCGCGACCGCGGGCCGTACGGAGACCTGGCCGCCGAGCGAGGGCGAGTACGCGATGCGCAGGCCGCGTACGCCCGCGTCGATGCCCGTGCGGAAGCTGTCCGCCACCGGCCCCAGCTGTGACCAGTCGCGCGGGTCGCCGCCGCTGATGACGTCCATCAGGAGCGCCGCGTCCGCCGCGTCCCGCGTCATGGGCCCGACGTGCGCCAGCGTCCCGAACGCCGACGCCGGGTACAGCGGCACCCGGCCGTACGTCGGCTTCAGCGCGAAGATCCCGCAGAAGGCGCCCGGGATGCGCACCGAACCGCCGCCGTCCGTGCCGAGCGAGACCGGCGCCGCGCCGAGCGCCACGGCCGCCGCGCTGCCGCCGCTCGAACCGCCGGCGGTCCGGGTGGTGTCGTACGGATTGCGCGTGATGCCGCTCAGCGGGCTGTCCGTGACGCCCTTCCAGCCGAACTCGGGCGTCGTCGTCTTCCCGACGAACACCGCGCCGTGCTCCCGCAGCCGCGCCACCGACGGCGCGTCCTCGTCCCAGGCCCCTTCCGGGCGAATGGTCCTCGACCCCCGCAGCGTCGGCCCTCCGCGCTGCAACAAGATGTCCTTGACCGTGACCGGGACGCCGTCCAGGAGGCCCTGGGGCTCACCCCGCCGCCACCGCTCCGTGCTCACTTCGGCCTGCGCGAGGGCCTCGTCGCCGTCGATGCGCACGAAGGCGTTCACCGCGGGCTGCACGTCCTCGGCCCTGCGCAGCACCGCCCGTGTCGCGTCGACCGGACTGAATTCGCCCTTGCGATAGGCGTCGACGAGTTGTGCCGCGGTGAGATCCGTGAGCTCGGTCATGCACGCTCCTCATGGGGGAGGGAAGTGGCTCGCCTCAGGGGGGTGTGGGAAGTGCTCGGGTCGTGGCCGCGCGCGGGGCACGGCCCGGGGAGTGATCAATTCCCCGGTACATACCCACGTTCCTTGTCCACCACGTTCGACAGGGGCCGCCCGGCGGCCCACTCCTCGTACAACTCCACGAACTGCGCGCCCAGTTCGTCGCGCCAGCCCACCGTGTCCCCGCTCATGTGCGGCGACACCAGCAGTCCCGGTGCCGTCCACAGGGGGCTCTCGGGAGGCAGCGGCTCGCGCTCGAAGACGTCGAGCGCCGCCCCCGCGATCCAACGCTTCGAGAGGGCCGCGGCGAGATCGTCTTCCACGACGAGCGCGCCACGCCCGATGTTGATGAAGCGCGCCGACGGCTGCATCATCCCGAAGCGCCGCGCGTCGAACATGCCGCGCGTGTCGTCCGTGAGGGGCGCCGCGCACACCACCCAGTCGGCCCTCGCCATCAGCCGGTCGAGTTCGTCGGGGCCGTGCACGCCGTTGCGCGCGCTGCGCCCCACCAGGGCGGTGATGATCCCCATGCCCTTGAGCATGCGCACGATGGCGTGCCCGATCGGCCCCGAGCCCACCACGCACGCGCGCGTACGGGCGACCCGCTGGGTCTCGCGGTGCTGCCAGGTGCGCTCGCCCTGGAGCTGGAGCGTGCGCGGCAGATCCTTGGCCATGGCTAGCACGAGCGCGGCCACGTACTCGGCGATCGGCTGGTCAAAGACACCGCGGGCGTTGGTCACCAGGGTGTCGGAGGCGGCGAGCTCCGGGCACATGAGCCGGTCCACGCCCGCGCTCGCGGTGTGCACCCAGCGCGGCCGCGGCCCGTCACCCGGCCAGGCGAGCCGTACCGCGTCCGACAGGAAATCCCACACCAGCAGCACGTCCGCGTGGGGAAGTTGGGCCGCCAGGGTCTCCGCGTCCGCGTGCAGGATCCGGGCGCGGCCGGTCAGGCTGCCCAGACGGGGCGGCGGTGCGGGGGACGGGGCGTCAAGGACCAGAACGGTTGTGTCGGACATCGGGTCCTTCGTCGATTCGGAGGTCGATTCGGACATCGAGGAGAAACCGTTTCGCAATGAGAGTCCGCTTCCCTGAGAACGTGTCGGCCGGAGCCGCCTGAGATGCGCGGATTGACCACGCTCGCACCTGAAACTACCTTCGTCAACAGAGGTGCTCTATCACAAGCACCGCCCGACTGAGTACGCTCCGTATGAGGTCGTAGCACACTCTGTAGCGCCTTCTCGCGCTCTCTGCCCCGTCCCGACGTCCCGGCGCGTCGCCGGTTCCGCATCTCCCGGCCCCCGGCCGGTCCCTCCATTGCACGCACGCACGAATCTGGGGCCTGCTCATGGACGTCTCTTTCCTCGGCGGACCGCACCCTCAACGCGGTGTAGGTGTCGTCGCCCCTTTCGACTTCGCCCTCGACCGGGAGCTCTGGCGCTGGGTGCCGGACGAGGTCTCCCTGCACCTGACCCGCACTCCGTACGTGCCCGTCGAGGTAAGCCTTGACCTGGCACGACTCGTCAGCGAGCACGAGACGCTCGCCGAGGCGGTGCGCGCGCTGAGCGCCGCCGAACCCGAAGTTCTCGCGTACGCCTGCACGTCGGGCAGCTTCGTCGGCGGCATCGCCGGCGAGCGCGCGATGTGCGAGGCCATGACCCGCGAAGGCGCGGTCTCCTCGGTCACCACGTCGGGGGCGCTGCTCGAAGCGCTGGCGGACCTGGGCGCGCGGCGCATCGCGCTGGTCACGCCCTACACCTGGTCGGTGACCCAGTCCCTGGAGCACTACCTGGCCGAATCCGGCGTGTCCGTCACCGGCCGCGCCTATCTGGGCCTGACCAGGCACATCTGGAAAGTCCCCTACAAGGACGTGGCGGAGATGGCGCGGCGGGCGGTGCTCGGCGGGGCCGACGCGCTCTTCATCAGCTGCACCAATCTCGCGACGTACGACGTCATCCCGCAGCTGGAGGCCGAGCTGCGGATGCCCGTGATCTCCGCGAACCAGGTGACGATGTGGTCCGCCCTGCGCCGTCTGGGTACGCATGCGGTAGGGCCCTACCAGGCGCTGATCGACACGAGTGCGAGGCCGGGCGCGGGTCCGGTCGCGGGGCCCGGCGAACTGCCGGGCGTCATGCCGCTCGATCCGCCCCAGGGCCTGCCCGAAGGACCACCGACGCTGCCTTGAAGGAGGCTGGAAGTGACCGCACTTGGTTTCCTCTATCCGGGTCACTCGGCTGAGGACGACTACCCCCGCATGGAGCAGATGCTGGGGAGTGACGTCCGGTTGCAGGTCGTCCACACCGACATCGGCGAGGACGCGCACCGGGTCGACGCGCTCCTGGAGATGGGGTCGACGCAGCGGCTCGCCGCGGGGGTCGAGGAGCTGCGTCTGTCCGGTGCGGAGGCGGTGGTGTGGGCCTGCACCAGCGCGAGCTTCGTCTTCGGCTGGGAGGGCGCGCACGACCAGGTCCGCACGCTGGCCCGCACGGCGGGGCTGCCGGCCTCCAGCACGTCCTTCGCGTTCGCCCACGCGGTGCGTGAGGTGGGGGCGAGCAGGGTCGCCGTCGCGGCGACCTATCCGGAGGACGTCGCCGGACTCTTCGCCGCGTTCCTGAAGGCGGCGGGCGCGGAGGTCGTGTCCACGCAGGGGAACGGCATCATCACGGCCGCCGAGGTCGGTACGTGGGGCTGGGAGGAGGTGCTGGCCATGGCCCGGGCGGGCGACCACCCGGAGGCGGAGGCGATCCTGCTCCCGGACACGGCACTGCACACGGCGGCATACGTCCAGGACCTGGAGCGGGAGCTGGGCAAGCCGGTCCTGACGGCGAACCAGGTGACGGTCTGGGAAGCCCTGCGCCTGGCCGCCCGCAGGGTACACGCCCCGACCTTGGGCACACTCTTCACCAAGGAGCCGGTGGTACAGGTGAGGGCGTAGGGACGCGCCGCCGGGCAATCGGGCGGCTGGGCGGGAAGGCCTGTTCGGCACGGACAAGACCGCGGGGCACCCCAGGAACCCCAGGGCACCCCAGGAACCCCAGAGAACCCGCCCAGGGGAACCCCACGGGAATAAAGCGGAGTGTGCCTCCTGTTGCACCGCGAAGCAGAGAAACGCATCGCGCAGCAGGAGGCAGGACCCCCGTGACAGTGGAACCGAGCGACGACATCCGCGGCGAGCGGCACGGCAGCGCACCCGTCCCGCTCTCCGTGCTTGACCTGGTGACCGTGGGCGCGGGGCGGACCGCCACCGACGCCCTGCGCAAGAGCGTGGACATCGCCAAGCTGGCGGAGGCCCGCGGCTACCACCGCTACTGGGTGGCCGAGCACCACTCCATGCCGGGCGTGGCCTCCTCGTCCCCGGCGGTCATCCTGGCCCACCTCGCCGCCCACACCGAGCGGATCCGCCTGGGCTCGGGCGGCGTCATGCTGCCCAACCACGCTCCGCTCGTCATCGCGGAGCAGTTCGGCACCCTGGAGGCCATGGCCCCGGGCCGGATCGACCTGGGCCTGGGCCGCGCGCCGGGCACGGACGGCGCGACCGCCGCCGCCCTGCGCCGGACGGACCGCCTCAACGAAGGCGCCGACGACTTCCCCCAGCAGCTCGCCGAGCTCACCCGCTTCCTGGACGACGACTTCCCCGACGGCCACCGGTACAGCCGTATCCACGCCGTCCCCGGCCCGGTCCAGGCCACCTCGCCCGGCGGCGTCCAGTCCCCGCACCGCCCGCCCCTGTGGCTGCTCGGTTCCTCCGGGTTCAGCGCACGCCTCGCGGGAGTCCTCGGCCTGCCCTTCGCCTTCGCGCACCACTTCTCCGCGCAGAACACCCTCCCGGCGCTCGACCTCTACCGGGAGTCGTTCAAGCCGTCCGCCGTCCTCGACGCCCCGTACGCCCTCATCGGCGTGTCGGCCCTGGCGACCGACGACGAGAAGGAGGCCCGGCGGCAGGTCCTGGCCGCCGCGCTGAACATGGTCCGGCTGCGCACCGGGAAGCCGGGTCTCGTCCCGACCCCCGAGGAGGCCGAGGCGTACCCCTTCAGCGAGATGGAGCGGGACTTCGTCGACAGCTGGAACTCCAACGTCATCCACGGCACCGCCGACCAGGTCCGCACCGGCCTGGACGACCTCGCCAAGCGCACCGGCGCCGACGAGATGATGCTCACGGCCAACGCCCACGGCGGCGACGTGCGGCTGCGCTCCTACGAGCTGATCGCCGACGCCTACGGGCTGCCCGCCGCCTGACCCGCGGTCGCGAGCAGCGCGGAGATACGATCCGGCGTCACCGGGCGGGAGTACAGCCACCCCTGCCCGGTGTCGCAGCCGATCCGCCGCAGCCGCGCGGCCTGCTCCTTGGTCTCCACGCACTCCGCGGTGACGGTCAGGCCGAGCCGGTGCGCGAGCTGCACCAGGGCCTCGACGATGACCTCGTCCGCGGGGTTGATGTGCGCCTCGCCGGCTTCCGCGTCGTACTGGAAGCCGCGCACGAAGGACCCGTCCAGCTTGAGGACGGAGACCGGCAGCCGGCTGAGGTACGCGAGGTTCGAGTACCCCGTGCCGAAGTCGTCGATGGCGATCCGCACCCCCATGTCGCTGAGCGCCTGGAGCGCCTGGAGCGGACGTCCCGCCGAGCCCATCACCGCCGACTCGGTCAGCTCCAGCTGGAGCAGCTCGGGGGCGAGTCCGGTCTCGGCGAGGATCTGCGCCACGTCGGCCACCAGGTCCGAGTCCCACACCTGCCGCACCGCGACGTTGACGCTCACGAAGAGCGGAGGCCGCTCCGGGTGGTCGAGCTGCCACTGCCGGGCCTGCCGGCACGCCGTGCGCAGCACCCAGCGGCCCAACTGCACGATCGAGCCGTCCTCTTCGGCCAATCCGATGAACCGATTCGGCGTCAGGAGGCCGAAGCGCGGGTGCTGCCAGCGCACCAGCGCCTCGACCCCGCGCAGACCGCCGTCCTCCAGGCGCACCAACGGCTGGTAGTCCAGCAGGAACTCACCGCGCTCGACGGCCGGACGCAGGGAACTCGACAGCGTCTGCCGGGTCATGCGGTGGGCGTTGCGCTCCGGGTCGAAGAGCGTCCAGCGCGCCTTGCCGTCCGACTTCGCCCAGTAGAGCGTCGTGTCGGCCGCCTGCATCAGACACGTCGTCGTGGTCCCCGCGGCACGCCGCTCCACGACACCGATCGACGCCGACACCGAGAGCCGCTGGCCCGCCAGGTCGAAGGGTTCCTGCAACGCCTTGAGCGCCATCCCGGCGAGGTCGGCCAGCTGGTCCGTGCCCGTCGAGTCCTCCACCAGGAGCGCGAACTCGTCGCCGCCCAGCCGCGCGACCAGCGGTACGGACGTCCTGCCGTGCCCGGCTTCGTCGGCGCAGCGCGTGAGCCGCTCCGCGACGGCCGCGAGCAGCCGGTCGCCGACCCGGTGGCCGAGCGTGTCGTTGACCGCCTTGAACCCGTCGAGGTCCAGATAGCACAGGCCGATCCGGCCGGTGCCCGTGTCGTCGTACGCCCCCGCTTCGAGCGCGGCGGCCAGGCGTTCGAAGAACAGGCTGCGGTTGGGCAGCCGGGTGACGGGGTCGTGCATCTGGAGATGCCGCAGCCGGGCCTGGAGCTCGCGGCGCGCGCTGATGTCGGTGGCGGCGAGCAGCACCGTACGGCCGCCGGGCATCGGCGAGACGGTGACCTGGATCCACAGGGAGTGCCCGTCGGGGTGTTTCAGGCGCCGGGTGCAGCGCAGCTTGGCCTGGCGGCCGCGGAGCACCTCGCGGTAGGCGTGCCAGGTGCGCGCGTCCGACGCGAGGTCCACCAGATCGGCGGCGAGGCGCCCCGTCAGGTCGTCCGGGGTCGCGCCGAGCAGCTCGCAGAGCGCGTCGTTGGCATCGACGACGAGGCCGTCGGCGTCCACGACGCCGAGGGCGAGCGGGGCGGCGGCGAAAGCGGCCCGGTGGTCGGGCCGCTGCCCCGGACGGTGATGCTCCGTGATGGGCGCCCTGGCGAGGTCGGGTGCTGTGACCGCTGTGGGCGCTTGGCCTTCAGACGTTCCGTTCACCACTTGCTCCCGCAGTGCAGTTGTTCGGCGAGGCCGGGCCCGCGCAGGAAAGTGTGCCGATCATAGGGGCTGGCCCGAGGGCGCATCCAGCCACGGAGCGGTGCCGCGTGGCGGCCGTGCGGGGCATAGGACAGGCGCATGCCCGGTACGGATGTGGCACCTCCCCGGCGGCAGATCGTTTCTGCTCGCCCGTGTACTGGTTGCTTTACGCCTCAATCTGCCCGCCGACAACTTGTGACGTTCCGTGAGCACTCCGGGAGTGGCTCATCACCCGGCTGGGTCAGACAAACAACGCATATATGAAAAAAGCGGCACAGGGTGGGTGGGATGCCCCGCAACCCGCACCCGGAGGTCGACGTGCCGCGTCAGCTACCCCCCTGGGGACTCACCCGTGGAGGGGAGAGAACGCGGTTGCGCAGCACGGCCGCCGCCCTCACGTCCCTGACCGCCCTCGCGGCCACGGGCCTGGTCGCGGGCCCGGCGATCGCGCAGGCCCCGGGGGTCCCCTGCGCGCTCCAGCGCACGCCGGCGCATCACTCCGAGGGCCTCGACACCTGGAACGGCGCCTATCCGCGCCCCGACCGGACCCTCGACGCGGTCATGGTCTTCCTCTCCTTCCCCGACTCCCCGCCCCGGATCACCCCCGAGGAACTCGCGGCCGACCACTTCCCCGCCACCAGCCAGTTCTTCGACCGCGCCTCCTACGGCAAGTTCACCCTGCGCCCGCATCCGCGGCGCGAGTGGGTCGAGATGCCGGACTACTCCACCTCGTACGCCATACAGCGCGACTGGAACGCCTCGCGGCGCAGCGCCTATCTGCGGGACGCGGTGGCTGCCGCCGATCCCGAGGTCGACTTCTCGCGATACGACGTCGTCTACTTCGTCGCCGACCCGGAGGCGCCCGGCGTCGACTCGGACGCGACGAAGGTGGTGAACTTCGACCGGCCGATGCGGGCCGACGGCACGGACATCAAGCGCATCGTCACGGTCTTCGAGCGGCATCCGCCGGACCGCAACGTCCTCGCCCACGAGACCGGCCACGTCTTCGACCTGCCCGACCTCTACCACCGGCCGACGGACGGCGAGGGCGACTGGGACACGCACGTCGGCGACTGGGACCTCATGGGCAGCCAGTTCGGGCTCTCCCCGGACCTCTTCGGCTGGCACAAGTGGAAGCTCGGCTGGCTGGACCGGCGGCAGGTGGCCTGCGTGGGGGGCGAGGGGCGGCGGCTGACCCTGGAGCCGCTGTCGGCGCGGCCCGTGCGTGGCGGCGTCGGCGGCACCAAGCTCGCCGTCGTCCGCACCGGGCGCGGCAGCGCGATCGCCGTCGAGGCGCGCGGCGCGGTGGGCAACGACCGCGCGACGTGCAAGGAGGGGGTGCTCGTCTACCGGGTACGCAACGAGGCGCCCTCCGGCGGCGGGCCCGTCGAGGTCCTCGACGCCCATCCGGACTCGGAGGCGTGCTGGGGCGACTCGGTGTACCCGCCGCTCGCGGACGCGCCGGTGGGGGAGGGGGAGAGCTTCACGGTGCCGGACGAGGGCGTGCGCGTCGAGGTCGAGGGGCGTACGGCGTCCGGGGCGTGGACGGTGAAGGTGTCGGTGGGCTGAGAGGCGCCGGGGCGCTACGGCGCCTTATCGGTGTCCGTTCGTTGCCTGTGGATGCCCGCGTACGCCTGGGGAGGCCTGTGGATGCTTGTGGATGCCGGGCATGAAAGAAGCCCCCCGCTTGCGCGAGGGGCTTCTTTCTGTCTGTGCGCCGCCAGGGACTCGAACCCCGGACCCGCTGATTAAGAGTCAGCTGCTCTAACCAACTGAGCTAGCGGCGCCTGCTGACGTCGTAGACCTTAGCATCCTGATCGCCGCCAGGAAAAATCGATATACGGACCGCGGAGCCCGCCGCCGCGCGGGCCGCGCGGACACAGGCCCAGAGCACGACCTCGGGTCCGGGGAGCCAGGGGTGCCGGGCGTCGGGGGCCACGAGCCAGCGCGATTCGAGGTGCCCTTCGAGGCGGCCGGACGGCGCGTTCCCGCGGGTCTGCGCGGTCATCGGCGGGACCGTCACGGCGTCCCCCGTGCCGTGGCAGAGGATGCCGGGCACGGCCCGTCCCCACTCCTCCCACTCCAGGAGCGAGGGCAGCCGCTGGGCGGTCCCGGGGGCGGCGAAGAGCAGCATCCGGCCGCGGTGCGCGGCGACGGGGCCCGAGCCGGGGCCTTCCTCCCATAAGCGGTCGAGCATCCGCCGGCCGAAGACCGCGGGGACGCTCACCACGTCGAAGACGGAGCCGCAGGGGAGGACGGCGGGAGCGGTGGGGCGGCTGCGCCAGTGCGCGAGCGTACTGCGCGGATACGTTTCCGCAGAGGCGAGCCAGGCGGCGCCCTCAGTGGTGACGCCGGAGCTGTCGTCCGACGGGCGGGGGTCCGGGTGGAGACGCGTGGTGCTCATGGCGACTACATCTACCGGTAGTGAGGGTTCCATTTCGGAGAGTTGCAGGAAATCGGGACAAGGTCGGGTGGGGAGGAGTACCTTGCCCTCGTGGCATATGCCCCGTGATCTTCTCGCGAGACTCCGGAGCAGCTCGATGCCCCCGCTCGGCGGCCTTCGCCGGGGGTTCCGGCCGGGGCTCTCATCAGGGCCGCCAGGGGGCCAGGGCTCTCGCCAGGGCCGCCAGGGCTCTCGCCGAGCTCCCGGGCATCCCGGCTCCCGGGCATCCCGGCTCCCGGGCATCCCGGCTCCCGGGCATCCGGCCCCTCAGACGTCCGGGCCGCCGCTCGCGCCGGTTCCGCGCAGCAGATCCCGGCCGAACTCCACCATCTTCTTCGCGTAGTCCTCGGTCCACTGCGCCCGCTCGGCGATCGCCGCGGGCGTCAGGCGGTCGAAGCGCCGGGGATCGGCGAGCTGGGCCGCCGCGATCGCCTGGAACTCGACCGAGCGGTCCGTGGCCGCACGGAAGGCGAGGGTCAGCTCGGTGGCCCGGGCCAGCAGCTCCCGGGGGTCCTCCATCGACTCCAGGTCGAAGAAGTGCTCCGGGTCGGCGACGGCCTCCGCGGGCTCGAAGAGCAGGGGGGCGGGTCGCAGACGCTGCTCGGTCCGGGGCCGCTCGGGCTCCGCCATGGTTCATCCTCCTCGTACGGTTTCCGGCCATCAGGCCGTCTTCCATTCTCCCTTGCCGCGCAAGAGGGCCCCGGGCCTAGGGACGCCAGGGCACGCGATGTTCCGCGAGGCGGGCGAGCACCGCGTGATTGGCCTCCCAGCCGTCCGGGAACTTCACCGTGACGCCCAGCTGGACCGGCTCCGTCGACGGGTGGTCGTCCAGAAGCTCGCCGACGCCCGCGCGGCAGATCACGATGCAGGCGTGCCGGTGGCGGGAGGCCAGGACGCACAGGCGGCCCGTCTCCAGATGGAACGCGGTGGCGTCCGGGCGGCCGGACAGCGGGTGCAGGACCACCGTCACGTCGAACTCGCGCCCCTGGAGCCGGTTGGCGGTGTCCACCGTGACGTCCGCGACGCCCAGCTCGGCGAGGGCCGCGCGGACCGCCGCCGCCTGGTCGCGGTGGGCGGTCCCGACGGCGATCCGGTCGGCCGTCAGAGGGGTGGGGTCCGGGCCGCGCTCCGACGTGGCCGCGCCCCCGCGGTCCAGGAGCCGCCGGACGACCAGCGCCACCGCGCGGACGGCCTCGGGGTCCGTGCGCGGAGTGTTCCGCGCGGGCAGCTCCAGCAGGCCCCAGCCCGACTCGGCCGCCTCGTCGATCACCCGGTCCGGGCCCGAACCGTCCGAGGGCACACCGAAGTCGAGCCGCCGCTCGCCGTGGTCCGTGCCGCTGCGGAAGGGTGTGTACGGATAGAAGGCCGCGGAGACCAGCGGAGCCGCCGACGCGGGAAGCCGCCAGGACACCGGAAGGCGGTGCTGGGGCAGCTCGGGGTTGTGGGCGAGCAGGGTCGTCACGGCGCTCACCGACGGGTCGTACGCGAGACCGGCCCACTGCTCGGCGCCCACGATGGAGAACGGGTCGAGCTGGCCGGGGTCGCCCACGAACAGGGCCCGCTCGAAGAGCCCGGCCACCGCGAGCAGCGCGTCCGAGCGCATTTGGTACGCCTCGTCCACGATCGCGTGCTGCCAGGGCGCGTCGAGCTTGGACGCCTCGACGTGCGCCCACTTCGCGGCCGTCGACACGACGACGTCGAGCCCGGCGAGGTCGGCGGCCTTCGTGGACGTACGGACCGCGGGCAGGTCGTCCAGCGCCTTGTCGTACGCGTCCGGGTCGCTGCTGTGCAGACGGCCGACCGGCAGCTCGGGGTCCTTCTCGGCGAGGCGCAGGACCAGGTCGTCGACCTGTGCGTTCGTCTGCGCGATCACCATCAGCGGGCGTCCCGCCGCGGCCAGTTCGCGGGCCGCGCGCACGACGAGGGTCGACTTGCCCGCGCCCGGCGGCGAGTCCACGACGACGCCGCGGTGCGCGCCGTGCAGCGTGTCGTGCAGGATCGCGTCCGTGGCGCGCGTGGCCGCGGCGCCGGGGTCGAAGGAGGCGCGGTCGAAGGGGGCGGTCGGACTCACAGGGTGTCCTCCGGCGTCACGGGGTCAGGGCGCTCGGCGGCCTCGCCCGGCGGGCCGCCGTGGGTCCAGGGGGTCGCCTCGGGGTCGGGGAGCTTGGGGCCGCCGCGCTGCTCGTGCTCGAAGAGCGTCCAGCAGATCCGGTCGCCCTTCTCCGGCACGGAGCCGGGCTCGGGCTCCTTGCCGCGGCCCATCTTGTCGGTGACGCGCAGGACGACGAAGGTGCCCTCGCCCGCACCTTCGCCCGCTCCGACGCCCTCACCTCCGCCCTCGCCCTCGTACGCGACGAACTCGGCGGTCTGCGGCTTGCCCTGGAGCGAGCGGTACACCTTCGTGCGTGCGGCGAGGTGCGGGTGGTCCTCCGTGCGGACGGTGACCAGGGGGCGGGGGCGTGGGCTCTTGCTCTCGCTGTACGCCATGACCACCTCGGTCACCTCGCCGGCGAAGGCCTCGCCCGCGAGCCGGCGGCCCGCCATCACCAGGGGGTCGTCCAGGGCTTCCTGGGCGTCGAGCCTGGACTGCTCGCGCTCGCGCGTGGCGAGCTTGTTCGCCGCCGTCACCGCGTCGTCGATACGGGGCTGCGGAGGCTCCCCGGCCGTCACGCGGTCCCGGTGGCCGGTGAACGACCAGCGGTCGCGGGTCCAGCGGTCGGCGGCGTGCGGGGCCTCGGGGAGCGTGCACAGCGCGTCGAGACCGCGCCACACCGCGTCCCAGGTGGGTCGGGTCCTGCTCTCGATCAGGGCGCGGATCTCCCGCTCGGCCGCGGCCAGTTCGGCGAGGCGGGCGTCCGCCTGGACGCCGTCCTCGGCGGTGGCAAGGGCGCCGCGCGCGCGGTCGTGGCGCTCGATGGCCGGGGCGAGGAGGCGGTTGTCGAACGCCGGGTCGGTGGCGGGGCCCGCGGGCGGGCAGAGCAGCTGGCCGTCCTTGTCCCGGGCCAGCTCGGCGCGGAGCGCGGCGTCGGCGCCGGAGGTGCCTTCCGGGGCCTCGATCCAGGCGAGCAGGGCGCCGAGGTGCTGGTCCTCCAGGCTGGACTGGCCGGTGGCCCAGTGCCGGGAGAGCAGCTCGGTCATGGCGACGAGGAGGGCGGAGCCCGGGACCCGGGCGCGCTCCCCGAAGTGGGTCAGCCAGCGGCCCAGGAGGGGGACGCGGGGCGGGGCGGGATACGGGGTCTCCGGGTCCTGCTCGGCGGTGCGGCGAAAGCGCGTGGAGCGGCCGATGAGCCGTACGAAGTCGATGCCGGCGCGGCTCGGGACGATCAACTGCGGCGCGTCGGAGCAGAGTTCGACCTCCACCTTGGTGCGCTTGCCGGTCTCCGGGTCGGTTTCGTTGCGCTCCGCCGCTTCGACGTCGTCCGTGAACGAGTCGACGTACTCCAGGACGGTGTCCGCGAGCTGGGCCAGGAAGGTGAACCGGAGGTCGCGGTCGCGGGGCTGGGGCACGACGAGGATGCGGGGCGAGGTGCGCTCCGTGCCGACCAGGGCGCCGAGCGGCGCGCCCGCCTCACCGGCGGTGATGAGCGGGACCAGGACCAGCGGGCGCTGGGACAGATGCCGGTGCCGCACGGTCGCCCGCGGCTGGGCGCGTCCGGTGGCGACCGCTTCCAGACGGGCGAGGTTGTCGATGAGCGACATCAGGCGGCCCTCCCCAGCGGGAACGAGCGGGCGGGAAGGACGGGAGGAGCTGGACGGTCTGGAGAGGCGGGAGAACCGGGCGAGGCGAGAAGGGCCGCCGAGAGGCCCCCCGGTGAGCCCGGCCGCACGAAGCAGCTCAGCACGGCGCACCCCCCGCGGTATCCCCGCCACCGGAGCCAAGGGAGCCACCCGAGCCACCGGAGCCACCGACCCCGGACAGCGCACCCGCTTCGGACAGCGCACCCGCCCCCGACCCCGCACCCGCCCCGGACAGCGCCTCTGCCCGCAGCGCCGCCGCTCTCCGCAGCGTCGCCACCGCCGGGTCCGCCGGGTCGCCCGAGGCGCCGGTGGCCGCGGACAGGATGTCCCCGATCGTAGTGAGGCCGCCCAGCTCGCCCCGCACCGACCGGCCCAGAGCGGTCACCGCGCCCTCCTCGCGGGAGCGTCCCCGGCAGTGGAAGGCCAGCTCGCAGGCGGCCAGGCACTCGGGGGCGTACGTCGCCGGGACCGCCTCGACCGCGGCCGTCAGATCGGCCGCCGGGCGGTTCACGTCGAAGGTGGTGCCCTCCGGGAGCGCCGCCGCGATGTCCTCGATACGGGTGAGCCGCCCCAACTGGCGTCTCGTCACCGAGAGTTGCTTGCGCACGTCGATCGCCGACGCCGTGGGGAGGTTCGAGAAGTCCTTGGGGCAGACCAGGAGCACGTGGTGCCGGACGCGGGGCGCGGGGTCCATGCGCGCGGCGACCTCTTCGAGCGCCAGCACGTACACCGCGGCCTGGCGGGCCGCCGCGCCGACCTTCGCCGCGTCCGCCGAACCGTCGATCATCGGGAAGGACTTGATCTCGACGACCGTCCAGGTGCCGTCGGGGTGGACCACCACCGCGTCCGGCTCCAGGAAGGCCGGCGTCCCCGCGACGTCGAGGGCCAGCATGGGGTGGTCGAGAAGGGTCCAGCCCGCCGTGTGCGTCGCCTCGCGCAGCGCGAGCGAGGTGCGGGCCGCGCGGCCTTCGGGGCCCACCGCGGCGAGGTCCGGGACGGACGACTTGCCCGGCACCGGCTCGGGGCCGCCCCCGATCCGGCCGTGCGCGAGCCGCAGCAGCTCCGCGCCGCCGTCCGCCTTGACCTTCGCCTCGAAGGCGTTGCCCCGCATGAAGGCGAACTGCGACTGGCCGAAGGGCGCGGGCGAGCCGAGGGACTGCGCGAGGGACGCCTTGTCCACGCCCGCGCCGTCGAGGAGCGCGCGCCGTCGGCAGCCCGGGTTCGCGGCGAGGGCCGCGAGGGCCCGGGCGTCCATCGGCTGAGCGGGGACGTCCGGTCCGCGCAGCTCAGCGAGCCGCTGTCGGAGTGCTGTCCCCTGCTTCGGCGCCCGCTTCGGCGGGTCGGGCACGGGGCTCGGCGCCTGGCTCGGCAGGCCGCTTGCGCGGCCGGGGAATTCGCTCACCCGCCGAAGTCTGGCACCCGGGACTGACAATCGAGGACTCTGGGGCGGATGAGGCCGCCACGGATCCCGTGCGGGACGCGGGGCGCGACCCGGCCACGGCCCCCGCCGCAGGCCGTGCGGCGTCGAAGGGCAGTCCGACCTTGGCCTTGACCCGGTCCGCGAGCCGCAGCACCGGACGGGCGAGGAGCAGGCCAAGGCCCATCACCGCGGCACCCGCGACGGCATCGAGGAAGTAGTGGTTCGCGGTGCCCATGACGACGATCGTGGTGATCAGGGGATAGGCCACCGCCGCGGTCTTGACCAGGGGCGAGCGGCCGTGGCGCCAGAGCACGACCCCGCACCACAGCGCCCAGCCCACGTGCAGGCTCGGCATCGCCGCGTACTGGTTGGTCATGCCGCCGAGCCCGCGGGGCGCGCTCGCCTCGCCGCCCCACCAGCCGAAGTCGCTGTACTGCGCCATGGTGTCCACGAAGCCGTACCCCTCGCTCAGGAGCCGGGGCGGGCAGGTGGGCAGCAGCGTGAAGCCGACCAGGCCGATCATGGTGGAGGTCATCAGCCACGCGCGCGCGGCGCGGTAGTGGACCGCGCGGCTGCGGAAGAGCCAGACGAGGACCAGGGGCGTCACCAGATAGTGCAGCGACGCGTACCAGAAGTCCGCCGGGACGCCGATCCAGGAGTGCTCGGTGAACAGGCGGTTCAGCGGGTGCTCGGCGTTGAGGCTCAGAAGCTTTTCCACGTGCAGGATGTCGAGGCCGTTCTCGACGGCGCCGGACACGTCGCCGCGGGCCAGCAGGCGTCCCGCCGAGTACGCGGCGTACACCAGCACGAGCAGCGGCAGCTCCGTCCACCAGCGAAGCCGGAGCCCGCGTATGCCCCCGTTGCCCGGAGCGTCGATCTGCGGCATCCGGTCGGTCCCCCATCCGTTTTCGGTCATGTGGTGTTCAACGCGGCCTCACCTTACGGCGTGGGCGCGGACACGCTGAGGCGGTCCCCGCTCGTTCAAGACGCAGAGATCCATGAGCGGGTTGCTCCTGGCAGGGACGATCGATCACCACCTGGTGTCTGGGTGATGATGGAGGGAGCGGACGGGCGTCCGTGCACAGAACTCGCTCGATGACAGCTGATGGTCTCGGCCGATGGCCGTCGGCTCGGAAAGGCTCGACATGGCACCGCGCATCCTGCTGGCCCGCCACGGACAGACGGAGTGGTCCCTGTCCGGGAAGCACACCGGCAGGACGGACGTCCCGCTCCTGGAAGAGGGCCGCGAGGGCGCGAAACTCCTGGGCGAGCGCCTGCACCGCGCCCCCTTCGACGGCCTCCCGGACGTCGAGGTGCGCACCAGCCCCCTCTCCCGCGCGCGGGAGACCTGCGAGATCGCCGGCTTCGGGGACCGTGCCACCACCTGGGACGCGCTCATGGAGTGGGACTACGGCTCCTACGAGGGGATGACCCCGGCCGAGATCCAGGACATCCGCCCCGGCTGGTTCATCTGGCGCGACGGCGTCCCTGGGGGCGAGACCCTGGAGCAGGTCACCGCCCGCGCGGACGAGGTGGTGGCCTGGGCCCGCGGCGCGGACCGCGACGTCCTGGTCTTCGCGCACGGGCACATCCTGCGCTCCATCGGCGCGCGCTGGCTGGGCCTCGGCATCGACTTCGCCGCCCGCATCCGCCTCAACCCGACGTCGATCTCCACCCTGGGCTGGGCCTACGGCGAACCGGCCGTCGAATCCTGGAACGACACCGGGCACCTGGCCTAGCCGCGCGAGGGCGCAGGCCCGGCTAGACGACCCGCGGCAGGGAAGCGTGCCGCTCCAGGAAGCCGCACACCCCCGAGGCCCGCCGGTGCGGGAGCAGCACCCGGGCCGTCGTGGCGAGCATCGACTGGATGCGCGAGGACTGCACCTCGTCCAGGAGCCCCAGCACGCGCATCCCCGCCGTCGCCGCCTCGTCCGGGTGGCCCGCCCGGGCCAGGTCGTCGGCGAGCTGCGCGGTGTAGAGGGCGATGTTGCGGGTGAACTGCGGGGTCTGCGCCGAGGCGATGCCCGCCGCGCGCCGCGCGTGCCGGGCGGCCCGCCCCCAGTCGCCGAGCGCCGACCAGCACTGCGCCTCAAGGACCTCCAGCTCGGCGGACCCGTAGAAACTCATCCACTCCGGGTCGCCGTCCGATGGCCCCCGGTCGAAGAGGGCGTGCGCGCGGGTCAGCGACCGTTCGCAGCCCGCGCGGTCGCCGAGCCCCGCCCAGCCCCCGGCCTCGCGCAGCGCGAGGAGCGAGAGCAGCCGCGGCGAGGAGAGGTGCCGAGCCGCGCGGGTCGCCGCCTGGGCCGCCCGCACCGCCTCCCGGGGGCGCCCGGCGTCGCGCGCCAGGAAGGCCGTGTTGCAGAAGGCGTGCGCCTCCAGGGCGGGGTCCCCGGCCATACGGGCGGTCGCGAGCGCCTCGGCGTAGTGCGAGCGGGCGTCGTCGAAGCGGCCCGAGTCGTGCGCCAACCAGCCGACGGAAATGGAGAGTTCCCCGGCGCCCGTGTAGAGCCGGTCCGCCATCGGCTGCCGGGCGGTGCCCGCGTCGAGCAGGGCGTAGGCGGTCCGCAGCGGGGCGGCCGCGCGGCGGTAGAGGCCGTCGGCGCCGTGCCGGTCGTCGAGCAGCCGGATCCTGCGCACGGCCTCCTCGACCGCGGCCGCCTCGGCCTCGCCCGCCCGGCCGCCGTGCTGGGCGGTGGCCTCGGCGGGACTCGGGCCGGCGAGCCCGATGGTGCCGAGAGAGGCGGCGGCCACCGTGGCCGTACCGCTCATGAATGCGCGTCGCCGCACGTCGATCTCCTCGTGACTCTGGATCTCGTACGGGTCGCACTCGTGCGGTTCGGGGCGCGGGGGCCCGGACGGGGGAGACTCATACAGCTGGATCGTGGTGTGTGGTGCGGGCGCCCCGGACGCGGCGCGCGCCCCCCGGCCGCGCACCGTGGAGCGGGGCGCGAACCCCAGGTCCGTCAGCGTGCGGCCGGGAAACATGTGCAGGAAGACCCGCTCGTAGGCGTAGTTGGGACATCGGATCTCGCCGGCCTCTACGCGCCCGATGTACCGGGCGTCGCAGCAGACGCGCTCCCCGATGTCGCGGGCCGACCTGCGGATCAGGGCGGCGAACTCGCCCGGCGAGCGCTGTCCGCGCAGCTGCCTGAAGCGGAGATTCGGTCGTGGGGACGGAGTTGACGATGCCATCGGTGACGACGCCATGGCCTGACCCTCTCGTACGGATCGTGCCGGATTGCGCCGGATCCTTCGGATACGGCGGTGCTGCCCCTGTTCCGGCGGAGCACGAACGTACCCGTTGTGATGGGCCCGGCACACAGAGTTTGGCTACAAACCGGATATCTCACCCACGATCTGCCATGAAGTGCCATCCTTTGCAGCGGCATTACGCCGTGGCTGTTGACGCCGTCCCGCGTTGAACCATGTGGAGAGGGAGCGACGCGGCTCCCGCCCTTGCGAGGAGGGGTCCCCTTGTTGGAGATCGACGTGGAGAACGACGAAGCGCGGGCGTCGCTGACCACGGCACGGCACCTGCCGTCCCAGGACCGCAGCGCACCACCGTCGCAGGGCGTCCGGCCCCCGGGATTCACTGAGCCCTCGGGGCCTTCGGGGCCCTCGGGGTTCCCGGGCCCCACCGGGTTCACGGGACCCGCCGACTTCTGCGACCTCGTCACCGTCCCGGCCCGCCAGGGACTCGAAGCCGTCGACATCCTGCGCCGCGCGGCGGGTGACGCCGTCGGCCCCGTCCTGCACGACGGGAGCTGCGACACCCTCGGCTTCCTGGTCCCGCCCGGCACCGCCGACGGCTGGGACCTGCCGGGCAGCGCGTGTACGCAGACCTTCGGCCGCGGCCTGCGGCTGGCCGCCGATCCGGAGCCCGTGCCCCCGCCGCCCCCGGTCGCGGGCACCGGCTGGCTCCTGCCCCCGGACGAGGCGGACCCGGTCACCGACCCCGCCGTCCTGCGCGAGGCGCTCGGCCGCGCGGCCCGCACGATCGAGGCCGCCGACAACTGCCGCTGAGCCCTCCGCGGGGCGCCGCTCCAAGGTCATCGGGCCGCGCGCCGCGCGGACGCCGATAATGGTCCGATGGCAAGGAACAGGCGATCCCGGGACGAGGCGGTGGCCGTCGTCGAAGAAGTCGACGGGGGACTCGCGGAGCTGATGCCCGACCGGGACAGGCCGCGCGCGTGGACGCTGCTCGTGGACGGCGCCCCGCAGTCGCACGTCGACCTGGACGACCCGGCGTACCTCGACTTCGAGTACCAGCGCAGGCTCGGCCACGTCGCCGACCTGGTCGCGCCGCCGGGCAAGCCCATCCAGGCCCTGCACCTGGGCGGCGGCGCCTTCACCCTCGCCCGGTACGTCGCCGCGACCCGGCCCCGCTCCACCCAGCAGGTCGTCGAACGCGACACGACGCTCATCCAACTCGTACGCCGTGAGCTGCCGTTGGACCCGCAGGCGCGGATACGGGTGCGCGGCACCGACGCCCGCGAAGGGCTCGCGAAGATCCCGGACGGCTGGGCGGACCTCGTCATCGCCGACGTCTTCAGCGGCGCCCGCACCCCCGCCCACCTCACCAGCACCGAGTTCCTCACCGAGGTCCGCAGGGCCCTGAAACCCACCGGCTGCTACGCCGCGAACCTCGCCGACGGGCCGCCCCTCGCGCATCTGCGCGGCCAACTCGCCACCGCGGCGGGCCTCTTCCCGGAGCTCGCGCTCATCGCCGACCCCGCCGTGCTGCGGGGCAAGCGCTTCGGCAACGCGGTGCTCGTCGGCTCCGGCGTGCCGCTGCCGATCGCCGAGCTGACCCGGCGCAGCGCGGGGGACTCGCACCCGGCGCGGGTCGAGCACGGCAGGGCGCTCGTCGACTTCAGCGGGGGAGCGGCGGCGGTCACGGACGCGAGCGCGGTGGCGTCACCCGCGCCGCCTCCCTCGGTGTTCCGCTGAGGGGCCGCGTCGACGGGACCCGGCACGGGGGTTCGCGGTCCGCCCAGGGCCGGTCCGCCGGAACTTTCTCAAGTCTGGTCGTTCCGCCGAACCAACCGGTCAGTACTCGTTGATCTCTACGGCCGGGGCGTGGTCGTGCCACGTGCAGAACACCGAGACCTTCTCGGCGCCCGCCGTGAATTCCACCCGGATCCAGGTGTCCTGCTTCCACACCTGCACCGACCAGCCGGCCGCCGGAGTGGCCGACACGAGCGTCGCGGAATCCTTGCCGAGGTCGAAGACGACCCGGCCGCCCTCGGAGGAGTAGCTCTTCACGTTGCCCGGCGCGGGGGCGGGCGTGGACGGCGTGCTCGGCTTGCGGGTCGTCGTCTTCGACGGCTTGTTCTCGGGGGGTTCTGCGGATTTCGAGGGCTTCTTCGACCGCGCGGGCGAGGGGGTCGGAGTCGGGTCCGGGCGGTGCGTGGAGGAGGAGAGCGGCTCGGCCCGCCCCCCGTCGGCGGCCAGCGGCACGGCCCGCGGCGGGTCGTAGGCGGTGCCGGCCATGACCGTGTGGACACCCCACCAGGAGAGCGTGACCGCCGCGCCCGTGGCGAGCGACCAAGCCATTGCGTGTATGAGTCCTCTGCGCATCGCGAGCCATACTGCACCACCCGGGCCGTCGGCGTCTCAGGAGGACCGGGCTCACTCATATGGCGTACGGTGCCGCCCATGGCAAGTGTGCTCGTCGTCGAGGATGACCAGTTCGTACGCTCCGCTCTCATCCGGCATCTGACCGAGGCATCGCACACCGTGCGCAGCGTCGGCACGGCCCTTGAGGCGCTGCGCGAGGTGGCCCATTTCCGTTTCGACGTGGTGATCCTGGACCTCGGACTGCCCGATCTGGACGGCTCCGAGGCGCTGAAGATGCTGCGCGGGATCACCGACGTACCCGTGATCATCGCCACCGCGCGGGACGACGAGACCGAGATCGTCAGGCTCCTGAACGACGGCGCCGACGACTACCTGACCAAGCCGTTCTCCGTCGAGCACCTCTCGGCCCGGATGGCCGCCGTCCTGCGCCGCTCGCGCGTCCCGGCGGGCGAGGCACCGCCGAGCCGGGAGATACGCGTCGGCGGGCTCGCCATCGACCCGCTGCGCCGCCAGGCCGAGCTGGACGGGGCGCGCCTGGACCTGACCCGGCGCGAGTTCGACCTGCTGGCCTTCCTCGCCGGGCGGCCCGGAGTCGTCGTACCGCGCAAGGAGCTGCTCGCCGAGGTGTGGCAGCAGAGTTACGGCGACGACCAGACCATCGACGTCCATCTCTCCTGGCTGCGCAGGAAGCTGGGCGAGACCGCCGCGAGGCCGCGCTATCTGCACACGCTGCGGGGTGTCGGCGTCAAGCTGGAGCCACCGCTGTGAGGTGGGCCCTGGTCAAGGTGTGCCTGGCCGTCACGACGATGGTCGTGGTCGCCTTCGCGGTGCCGCTCGGTCTTGTCATCCAGGAGATGGCGCGGGACCGGGCCTTCTCGAACGCGGAGCGGCACGCGGCCGGCATGGGTCCCACGCTCTCCATCACCACCGACCGCGATCAGCTGACGCGGGCCGTCGCCACGTCCGAGGCGGGCGGCGAGGGGCGCATGGCGGTCCATGTGCCGCCCGTCGGCGACGCACCGGCCCTGGAGATCGGCGACAGCCGGGCGGACGCGCACGCGGTGGAGACCACCCGCAAGGAGGGCCGGGCGCGGACGGCGACGGTCGAGGGCGGCTTCGCGCTGCTCCAGCCGATGGCGCTGAGCTCCACCCGGATCGCGGTGGTCGAGATCTTCGTGCCGGAGGGCGCGGTCAGCAACGGCGTGACCACGGCCTGGCTGGTGCTCGCGGGCGTCGGCGTGGCGCTGATCATCGGCTCCGTCGCGGTGGCGGACCGGCTCGGCGTGCGCATGGTGCAGCCCGCCAAGCGGCTCGTGGGCGCGGCGCGGTCCCTCGGGGAGGGGAAGCTGGGCGCGCGGGTCCCGGAGGAGGGTCCCACCGAACTGCGCCTGGCCGCCGTGGCGTTCAACTCGATGGCCGACCAGGTGGTCCAACTCCTGGCGAACGAGCGGGAGCTGGCGGCCGACCTGTCGCACCGCCTGCGCACGCCGCTGACGGTGCTCCGGCTCAACGCGGCCTCGCTGGGCGAGGGGCCCGCGGCCGAGCAGACGCGGATCGCGGTGGAGAAGCTGGAGCGCGAGGTCGACACGATCATCCGCACCGCCCGCGACGCCAAGCCGCAGACCGCCGCGGTCGGGCCCGGCGCGGGCTGCGACGCCTCCGAGGTGATCCAGGAGCGCATGGCCTTCTGGTCGGCGCTCGCGGAGGACGAGGGGCGCGAGGTACGGGTCGCGGGGGTGGAGCGGCCGGTGTGGATCCCGGTGGCACGCCCCGAACTGGTCGCTTCCTTGGACGCGTTGCTGGGCAACGTCTTCCGGCACACGCGGGAGGGCGCGGCGTTCGCGGTGGACGTGCACAGCGGCGAGGACGCGGTGATCGTCCTCGTCTCGGACGCCGGTGCCGGGATCGCCGACCCCGAGGCCGCGCTGGCGCGGGGCGCCGGGTCGGGGGCCGATGGGTCGACGGGCCTCGGCCTGGACATCGTGCGGCAGTTGGCGGAGTCCACCGGGGGCGACGTCCGCATCGGGCGGTCCGTGCTCGGCGGCACGGAGGTCCGCATCTGGATCCAGCTGGACGGCCGCCGGCCGGTCGCCGGGGGCCGTGGGCACGGGGGTTCCGTACGCCGCCGCAAGCGCGCCCCCAGCGTGCGGTAGGGCCTGCCGCGGCTTCCACCATTAACTCGTCCCGATCGCTTCCTTAAGCCCGTCCTAAGATCCAAGCCGCTGACCGTCTTGTCCGTAATGTCATGTCCGCGCGGGGCTAACGTGCTGCACGCACCCCCACCCCCCGCACAGCTAAGGCAGGCACGCGATGAGCACTACGCATCGGCGCACGGTGAGCACCAGGTCCAAGGTCGTGGGCGGGCTCGCGGCAGCCGCCCTCGTCGGCGGCGGCGCCTTCACCTTCTCCGGAACGGCGCTCGCGACCAAGGCCCCCGCCGAGAACGCCGCCCAGAAGGCCGCGGACAGTGCCAAGTTCGCCCCGTTCGTGGACACGTCGCTCGCCCCCGCCTACGACCTGGTCGACACCGCCGACAAGACCGGCGTGAAGGAGTTCACCCTCGCCTTCATCACCTCCGGCGGCGGCTGCGAGCCCCTCTGGGGCGGTGTCACCGGCCTCGGCGACGACAAGGTGGCCGCGCAGATCGACGCCCTGCGGGCCAAGGGCGGCGACGTCCGCGTGTCCTTCGGCGGCCAGGCGGGCTCCGAGCTGGGCCTCAAGTGCGACAGCGCCGACGAGCTGGCCAAGGCGTACGGCAAGGTCATCGACACGTACAAGCTGACGAAGGTCGACTTCGACATCGAGGGCGCGGCCCTTCCGGAGACCGCCGCCAACACCCGCCGCGCACAGGCCGTCGCACAGCTCCAGAAGGACCACGAGGGCCTGGACGTGTCGTTCACGCTGCCCGTCATGCCCGAGGGCCTGACCCAGCCGGGCGTCGACCTGGTCGCGGACGCCAAGAAGAACGGCGTGCGGGTCTCCGCCGTGAACGTCATGGCGATGGACTACGGACCCTCCTACAGCGGTGACATGGGCCAGTACGCCATCGACGCGGCCACCGCCACGCAGAAGCAGATCAAGGGCGCCCTCGACCTGTCCGACGAGGCGGCCTGGAAGACCGTCGCCGTCACGCCGATGATCGGCGTCAACGACGTCACCACCGAGGTCTTCACGGTCGACGATGCCACGCAGCTGGTGAAGTTCGCCGAGGAGAAGGGTCTCGGCTGGCTCGCGATGTGGTCCTCGACCCGCGACAAGGCCTGCGAGGGCGGCGCCGGCAACGGCGCACAGCCCACCTGCTCGTCGATCGAGCAGGAGCCGCTCGCCTTCACGAAGGCCTTCGCCGCCTACAAGTAGCCCCCGGGCTCCGCGTCACCCCCTCGACCACCGCCCCCCACGGCGCCTCGACCGGTATTCCCCCCACCCGGTCGGGGCGCCCTTGCGTGCCGTGCCGCCCTACGCCTTGGACGCCTTCCACTCCGACGCGTAGTCGTTGAAGATCGCCCGCAGGTGATGCCCGATCTTCAGGTAGTCGAGGTCGTCGAGGTTCGCCAGCGACACCCGCACCGACCACTCGGGCCCCTCGAAGCCGCCGCCGTTGAGCAGCACCACGTGGGTCTGCTCGGCCAGGCGGAACAGCGGGTCGACCGGCTCGTAGTTCTTCACCAGGAAGTCGGCGAAGTCCTTGCCGTGGACGCGTTCCGCCTCGGCGAGCAGGTCCAGCTCGATGTAGTAGGCGGCCCGGTGGGGATCGTCCGAGATCTTCATCTCGGCGCCCTCCAGGAGCAGTTCGAGGCGCTGCTGCACGATCGCGCGGATGCGCAGCTTGTACGCCTGCCCCTCCTCCAGCATGTCGAAGAGGGAGAACAGGACCATCATCATCTGCTGCGGGAGCGACAGCCCCGAGGTGTGGTTCAGGGCCACCTGGCGCGAGTCCGCGACGAGCCGGTCGATGAACCTGATCTTCTCCGGTTCAAGCGTCAGCGTCCCGTACCGCTTGGCGAGCCGGTCCTTCTCGTCTTGCGGCAGCGCGGCGAGCAGCTCGTCGATGACGTTGTCGTCGTTCAGCCCGATGACACCGAGCCGCCAGCCGGTGGCGCCGTAGTGCTTGGAGTACGAGTAGACGAGCAGCGTGTTGCGCGGCAGGTCGGCGGCGACGGACCGGAAGCCCTCGACGAACGTCCCGTACACGTCGTCCGTCACGATCAGCAGGTTCGGGTTCGACGTGGCGACGATCTGCTGGAGCTGGTCCGCGACCCGCTGACTGAGCGCGAGCGAGGGCGGGTTGGAGGGGTTGACCAGGCAGACCATCTTGATGGCGGGGTCGGCGAGCTTGGCGACCTCCTCCTCCGGATAGCGCCACTCCCGCACGCCCGCCTCGGCGAACATGCTGGCCTCGACGTACGTCACGTCGAACTCGTACGTGTCGAGCTCGGGGATCTCGACGTACGGCGTGAAGACCGGCACCATCAGGGCGATCTTGTCGCCCTTGTGCAGGATGCCGTTCTTCATGAGCGAGTCGAAGATGTAGCACATCGCGGCCGTGCCGCCCTCGGTGGCGAACAGGCTGAGGTTGCCCGCCGGGGGCTTGTGGTCGAACATCTCGTCGGCGACATAGCCGCGCACGATCTGCTCGGCGTGCTTCAGCATCCGGTCGGGGACGGGGTAGTTGTCGCCGACCGAGCTGTCCGACAGCTCGTGGACGAAGTCGTCCTTGTCGAAGCCGAACCGCTCGACGGCGTACTCGACGCACCGCTGGAGCAGCTCGATGCCGGGCAGGTCCGGGTGCCGGCGCACGAAGGTGTCGAAGCGGGCGCCCGACCCCTCCTTCTCGGGCATGCCGCCGAGGTTGTCGGCCGTCCACACGCGCTTGGACTCCGACAAGGCGAAGTAGCCGAGCGCGTAGAACGCCTCGCGGGGGCCCGTGGCGATCCAGTTGGGGTTGCCGCGGCCCGCGTTGAGCATCTGGGTGCTGGACTTCTCCTTCTGCCCCGGCTTGTCTTCCTGCACCGCCTGGGCGATCTGGATGAACTTGTCCTTCAGCTCGAAGGGGCTGAGCTGGGCGAAGGACTGGATTTCCTCGCGGGTGAAGGTGGTCTTGGGCACGGCTCGTTCCTCACATGCGTACGGGATCAGGGGTGGGGGAGGGCGTCAGTGGTGGAGCAGCACGATGACGGCGCCCCAGATGGTCAGGAGCACGTTGCCGACGGCGTACGGGATCGTGTAGCCGAGCGTCGGGATCTGGGACCGGGACGATTCGTTGATCGCGCCGATCGCCGCGGTGGTCGTCTGGCCGCCCGCGAGGACGCCCATCAGGATCGGGAAGCGGATCTTTTGGACGTAGTGGCCGAAGAGGAAGCCCACGATCAGCGGGATCACCGTGGCGATCGCCCCGAACAGGAGCAGTCCCCAGCCCGCCGTCGACAGACCGGACGTGAAGCTCGGCCCGGCGTTGATGCCGACGACCGCGACGAACAGGCAGAGCCCCAGGGTGTCCATGAACCACTGGGCGCCGGGCGGGACGTTCCCGTACGTGGGGTACCTGCCGCGGATCCACCCGAAGACCAGGCCCATGATCAGGGCGCCGCCCGAGGTGGAGAGCGAGATCGGCACGCCGCCCGCGGTCAGCGCCGGGATGCCGATGCAGCCGCCCAGGAAGATGCCGAGGCCCACCCAGAGCATGTCGGTGGCGAAGGACGTCGGCACGGGCTTGCCCAGGGCCTTGCCCGCCGGGTCCACCAGGCGTTTGGGGCCGGTGAGGATCAGGGTGTCGCCGCGCTCCAGCTCGGTGGAGAGGCGGTAGGGGAACTCGGCGCCCGAGCGGTACAGCTTGTCGATGTAGACGCCGACCATGAACGGCTCCCGGCGCAGGTCGCCGATGCTGCGGCCCAGCTGGGCCTTCTCGGAGGCGACGACGTGCAGGGACTCGGTCTGGTAGCCGAGGAGTTCGGTGTCGTCGGTCTCGGAGCCGATGTGCGTACGGGCGTCGAAGTCGACGAGGGAGCCGCGCAGCGCGCTCACCGCCACGACGTCACCCTCGCGCAGGGCGGTCCGCTGGTCGTGGTCGAGGATGTTCCCGTCCCTGCGGACGCGCGTGATGTAGACCCGGCGGCCCAGCTCGCGCTGCTGGTGCTCGAAGTCCTCGATGGTGCGGCCCACGAGGTCGGGGCGCTGGATGGTGTAGGCGCGCAGGACGACCTCGTAGTAGCCCTCGGCCAGGTCGGGGTTGTCGCCGGGTGCGTCCAGCTCCTTGGCCAGGGCGGCGGATTCGACCGCCAGGTCCTTGCGGTAGAGCTTGGGCAGGACGTTGGCGAGCAGCATCGCGCAGAGGATCGTGCCGAGCGGATAGGTCACGGCGTACCCGATGGCGACCAGGTTCGACTCGCTCTTGGCCTGCGCGGAGCTGAGCCCCGGCAGATTGGAGATCGCGTCGCCCGCGACACCGATGACGGCGGACTGGGTGAGCGCGCCGCCGAGCAGTCCCGCCGAGAGGCCGGGCCCGTAGCCGAGCATCGCGGCGAAGCCCCAGCAGACGAGCAGGCCGGTCACACAGACGACGACCGCGTTGAGGACCTGCGGAAGGCCGTCCTTCTTGAGGCCGCGGAAGAACTGCGGGCCGACCTTGTAGCCCAGGGCGAACAGGAACATCGTGAAGAAGAGGTTCTTCACCGTCCCGTCGATCTCGATCTTGAATTGCGCGCCGAGCAGCAGTCCCGCGATCAGGCAGCCGGTGACCGCGCCGAGCGCGATGGCCTTGTAGCGCACCTTCCCGAAGAGGAAGCCGATCGCCACGGTGATGAAGACGAGCAGCTCGGGATGGGGCTGGAAGATGTTCCGGTTGAGGAAATCGATCATTTTTACGCTCCGTGCGCGCGCTCAGGCGCCGAGTACGCCGACGAGGATCGGCCCGGTCAGAGGGAGCAGGAAGTTGGAGAGGGCGTACGTGATCGTGTAGCCGAGAAGCGGGACCGAGCTCTGGGCCACCTGGGTGACGGAGGTGATCGCGGGGGTCGAGCACTGCTGGCCCGCGATGGCTCCGATCAGGAGTGGTTTCTCGATCTTCAGGAGCTTGCGGCCGACGACGAGCGAGATCGTCGCGGGCACGAGGACCATCGCGATCCCGGCGAACGGCAGCAGCGCCCCGTACTGCTTGAGCAGCGGCCAGGCCTGCGGACCCGAGACGAGCCCCGTGCAGGCGATGAAGATCGCCAGGCCCATGTCCTTGAGGGTGTTCGCGGCCTGCGGCGGGAACGCCCCGAAGGTCTGCTTGCGGGAGCGGAACCAGCCGAAGAGCAGCCCGGAGACCAGGCAGCCGCCGCCCGTGCCGAGCGACATGGGCACGTCGCCGAAGTGCACGACGACCTGCCCGAGCAGCGAACCGGCCGCGATGCCCAGGCCCAGATAGATGAAGTCGGTGGCGTCGTTCTTGACGACCGCGCCGATTTTCGCGACCAGCTTGTTCAGGCCGGAGCGCGCGCCGACCAGGGTGAGCACGTCACCGCGGCGCACGGTGGTGCCGCCGGCCGCGGGCAGGTGCTGGTCACCGCGCAGGACATCGGTGACGTACACCCCGTCCTTGACGAACTCGGGGTGCTCGCGCTGGAGGTCGTCCACGCTCAGGCCGTCCGACGCCTTCTCGGTGACGGCGACCTGGGCGGTGGCCAGCGGGGTGTCTACGCCCGGGATGCCCGGGGTCTCGGGGCCGATCAGGCGTCCTGCCTCGATGGTGTTGGCCCGCTGCCCGACCACCAGGACCAGGTCGGAGAGGGTCAGGGCGAGGCCGGGGGCGGGCGTCAGGGTCTTGCTGCCGCGTTTGACGGCCTCGACGGTGGCGCGCCCGCCGACCTCGGCCTCCAGGTCGCCGATCGTGCGGCCGTCCGCGTCCGTCACCAGGAAGGTACGGCCCACCATGCCGGGCAGCGCCGCCCGCTCGTCGGACTCCAGGCCGCCGCCCGAGCCGCGCATCTTCTCCCACAGCTCGCGCGAGGCGTCCCGCAGGTTGACGCGCAGCATCATCGGCATGATCTGGCTGGTGTAGAGCACGATGGTGATCAGGCCGAAGAGATAGCAGACCGTGTACGCGGTGGCCACGTGCCCCTGGTACTGGGTGATCTGGTCCGGGGTGAGGCCGTCGAGCTTGCCGATGGCCTCGGTCGCCGTGCCGACGACGGCCGACTCGGTGGCCGCGCCGGCCAGGATGCCCGAGGCCGTGCCGACGTCCAGGTCGAAGGCCTTGGCCAGGCCGAGCGCGATGCCGAGGACGCAGACCAGCTCGATGCCGCAGAGCACGAAGAAGCGCAGGCTCTCGCGGTTGAGGTTGGAGAAGAACTGCGGGCCCGCGAGATAGCCGAGGGCGAAGATGAACAGCGCGAAGAAGATCGTCTTGACGTCGTCGGAGACGACGACCTTGGCCCAGGCGCCGAGCAGCAGCGAGACGATCAACGTGCCGCAGATGCCGCCCAGGGTGATCGGGCCGACGCGGACCTTGCCGACGAGGTAGCCCAGGGCCAGGCAGACGAACAGCGCGAACTCGGGATGGTCACGGAGGACGCCCACCGGGCCTCACCGTGCCCGGTCTATTGCGTTAAGTGGCATATGGGCAACCTAAGGAGCCGAGAGGCTTGCTGCCACTCGGCTCCTTGGGCCCCCGCCGCTCCCGGTCAGTCCGCGACGTACTCGTGCGGCAGCTCGCCGGTGGCCGCGATGCCCGCGTACCAGTGGGCGCTGGACTTGGGGGTGCGGGCCTGGGTCTCGTAGTCGACGTACACCGCGCCGAAGCGCTTGCTGTAGCCGTACGACCATTCGAAGTTGTCCATCAGGGACCAGAGGTAGTAGCCGCGGACGTCGGCGCCGTCCGCGATGGCCCGGCGGACGGCGGCCAGGTGGCCGTGCAGATAGGCGATGCGCTCCGGGTCGTGGACACGGCCGTCCGGGTCGGGCTTGTCGTCGTAGGCCGCGCCGTTCTCGGTGACGTACAGCGGGAGGCCCGGCGCCTCCCGGGTGTAGCGCATGATCAGGTCGTGCAGCCCCGTCGGGTCGATGGTCCAGCCCATCTCCGTGCGGTCACCCGGCGTCTGGTGGAAGGCCACGTCGTCCGAGCCGGGCCACGGGGAGTGGTCGCTGGCCCCGTGGCCGTCGTTGCGCGCGTTGGCGGGGTCGTCCTGCGCGGCCGACACCAGGGCGGGCGTGTAGTAGTTCAGGCCGAGCGCGTCCAGCGGCTGGTGGGCGGCGGTCAGGTCGCCGTCCTGCACGAAGGACCAGTCGGTGATCCGGGCCGTGTCCTCGATCAGGTCCGCGGGGTAGGCGCCGTGCAGCATCGGGCCGTGGAAGATGCCGTTGGCGAGGTTGTCGATGCGGCGGCGGGCGTCCTGGTCCGCGGGGCTGTCCGAGACCGCCCTGACCACCGAGGAGTTGAGGCTGACGGCCACCTTGGCGCGGGCCGGCAGGGCGGCGCGCAGCGCCTGCGTGCCCAGGCCGTGCGCGAGGTTGAGGTGGTGCGCGGCCTGGAGCGCGGCGGCCGGGTCGGTGCGGCCCGGGGCGTGCACCCCGGAGCCGTAGCCCAGGAAGGCGCTGCACCACGGTTCGTTGAGCGTGATCCACGACTCGACGCGGTCGCCGAGCGCCTCGGCGACGAAGCCCGCGTACTCGGCGAACCGGTGAGCGGTCTCGCGCGCCGGCCAGCCGCCCGCGTCCTCCAGGTCCTGCGGCAGGTCCCAGTGGTAGAGGGTCAGGGCGGGCTTGATGCCCTTGGCGAGCAGCTCGTCGACGAGCCGCCGGTAGAAGTCGAGTCCGCGCTGGACGGCGGGGCCGCGCCCGGTGGGCTGCACCCGCGACCAGGAGACGGAGAAGCGGTAGGCGTTCAGACCGAGGTCCGCCATGAGCGCCACGTCGTCGCGGTAGCGGTGGTAGTGCTCCACGGCGACATCACCGGTGTCACCGCCGGCCGTCCTGCCGGGCGTGTGGCTGAAGGTGTCCCAGATGGAGGGGGTGCGGCCGTCCTCACGTACGGCGCCCTCGATCTGGTACGCGGACGTGGCGGCCCCCCAGAGGAAGTCGGCCGGAAAGGTAAGGGGTTCGGGCATGGAAGCGCTCCCATGGAAAGGTCGGGAAAGACGTCGGAGAAAGTCGGGGAGATCGGGGGTGGGTCACCAGGGCCGAGGCGGCGGCTCGACCCTGGCGGGAGAGGCGGCGGCAGCGGCAGGTGCGGCGGCCGGAGCGGACCTCAGCCCTTGACGGCGCCCTGCATGATGCCGCTCACGATCTGCTTGCCGAAGAGGATGAACGCGAACAGCAGCGGCAGCGTGCCGAGCAGCGCGCCCGCCATGATCACCGCACGGTCCGGGATGTAGCCCGTGCCCAGGGAGTTGAGCGCCACCTGCACGGTGGGGTTCGACTGGTTGAGCGCGATGATCGGCCAGAGGAAGTCGTTCCACGCCATGACGAACGTCAGCAGACCGAGCACCGCCATCGCGGGCCTGGCCGCCGGGAACACCACGTGCCAGATGATCCGCAGGCTGCTCGCCCCGTCCATCCGCGCCGCCTCGATCAGCTCGCTCGGCAGCGCCTGGATCAGGAACTGCCGCATGAAGAACACCCCGAAGGCGCTCACGAACGTCGGCAGGATCACCGCCTGGAGCTGATTGGTCCACTGGAGGTCGGCGACCCACAGATAGAGCGGTACGACGCTCAGCTGCGGCGGCACCATCATCGTGCCGATCGTCAGGAGGAGCAGCAGATTGCTGAACTTGAACTTCAGCTTGGCGAAGGCGAATCCGGCGATCGTGGAGAACAGGACCGTGCCGATGGTGATGCTGCCCGCCACGATCGTGGTGTTGAGCATCGCGTCGCCCAGGCTCGCTTCTGTCCAGGCCCGCTCCAGGTTCTTGAAGAGGTTCCCGCCGAACCACAGGGGCGGCGGGGTCTGGGCGAGCCGTCCGCTGGTCCGCGAGGCCGCGATCGCCGTCCAGATCAGCGGGGCGAGCGAGACGGCCGTGAACAGGGTGAGCACGACGTAGGTCACGGGACCGGCGTGCATCGTGCGCCCGGCCTTCAGGCCCAGCGGGCGGCCCGCCTTCGGCCCCGGGACGCGCTCGGTCTTCGGGCTCGTGATGACGTCGGCCGGCGCGTCCGTGGCGAGGTCGGTCGTCGGGCCCGTGGTGCGGGACTTCATTGGGCCTTCCTCAGACGTCGGGCGATCAGCAGATTGACCGCGGCGATGAGCAGCAGGATCACGAGCATCAGCCAGGCGACCGCCGAGGCACGCCCCAGATGGCCGTTGATCCAGCCCTGGTCGTACAGATACAGGCCCAGCGTCTGGAACTGGTGGTCGGCGCCGCCCTTGGACCCGGCCGTGCCGCCGAACAGCAGCGGCTCGCCGAAGAGCTGGGTGGCCCCGATGGTCGAGACGACCACCGTGAACAGGATCGTCGGACGCAGCATCGGGATCGTCACGTGCCGGAACTGCTGCCAGCGCGAGGCGCCGTCCAGCGACGCCGACTCGTACAGGTCGTGCGGCACGGCCTGCATCGCCGCCAGATAGATCAGCGCGTTGTAGCCGGTCCACCGCCAGATGACGATCGACGACACCGCGAACTGCGAACCCCAGGACGACTCGCGCCAGTTGATCGGGTCGATGCCGATGGACCCGGCCAGCCAGTTCACCATGCCGCCGTCCCACGCGAAGAGCAGCGTGAAGACCAGCGAGGCGCTCGCCACCGACGTGGCGTACGGCGCGAGCATCGCGACCCGCCACAGGGTGGAGCCGCGCAGCTTGTAGTTGAGCAGGTGCGCGATGCCGAGGGCTATGGCGAGCTGGGGGACGGTGGAGATGACACCGATGGTGAAGGTGTTGCCGAGGGCGTTCCAGAAGTAGTCGCTCTGCAACAGGTTGGTGTAGTTCTCCAGGCCCAGCCAGGTGCTGTCGTCGAGGTTGGTCAGCTCCAGGCGGTGCAGCGAGGCCCAGCCGGTGTAGAGGAGCGGGAAGAGCCCGAAGGCACCGAAGAAGAGGAAGAACGGGGCGACGAAGACGTACGGCGACGCCTTTATGTCCCAGCGGTACAGGCGACTGCGCCACGAGGACGTGGGGGAACCCTTGCGGGCCCCGGACGCGGCCGGGGCCGCGTCCCCCTGCTCGGGGGACGCGGTCTCGGCGTACTCAGTGGTCTCGGACATGCGCGTCACTGTCCCAGAACATCCTTGATCTCCTTCTGCGCGGCTTCCCAGCCCTCAGCCGGAGACTTGCCCTGTTGCTCCACCTGGAGCACGCCGATGTCCGTGATGGACTGGCCGATCTGGGCGTCCTTCAGGCCGTAGATCGCCGAGGGGGTGTTCTTCGCGATGTCGGCGAAGATCTCCGTGATGGGCGCGTCGTTGAAGTACGCCTTGGTGGCGGGCGAGGGCTTCAGCGTGTCGTACGCCGACGGGGTGGACGGGAAGCTGGCCTGCTTGGCGAAGACCTTCGCGAGCTGCTCGGGCTGGGTCAGCCAGACGGCGAGCTCGGTCGCCTCCTTCTTGTGCTTGCCCGCGCTCGGCACGCCCAGGAACGTTCCTCCCCAGTTGCCGTCGGTGGGCGCCTTGGCCATGTCCCACTGGCCCTTGCCCTCGGGGCCCGTCTTCTCCTGGATGTAGCCGGCCATCCACGCGGGGCAGGCCACGGTGGCGAACTTGGCGTTGGCGAAGCCCTGGTCCCACGTCGGGTCGAACTGCTTGAGCTTGGAGGACATGTCGCCCTGCGCGACCTTCATCGCCGCGTCCCAGGCGTCCTTGCGGCCCTGGCTATCCTCGTAGATCTCCTTGCCGCTCTTGTCGTAGTACCGCTCGGTGGCACCGGCGAAGACGGCGTTGTAGACACTGGAGGCGGAGTCCACGAACTTGGTGCCCTTGGGCGCCTTCTTCATGTACTTCTCGCCGACCGCGACGTACTTGTCCCAGTCGCCCGACCACTCCTCGGCGAGCTTCTCGCGGTCGGTGGGCAGACCGGCCTTCTTGAAGAGGTCCTTGCGGTAGCACAGCGCCGTCGGGCCGATGTCGACGCCGAGGCCGATCGTCTTGCCGTCGTCGGTCGTGGCCTGCTTCCACTTCCAGTCGAGGTACGTGGACTTGTCCACGCCCTCGGCCTTGCTCAGGTCCTCGAACTTGGCGCCCTGGGTCTTGACGACCTCGGTGATGTTGCTGACCTCGATGGCCGCGACGTCGTTGACGCCGGCGCCGGACTGGAGCTGGGTCAGAAGCTTCGGGTAATAGGCGTCGTTCCGCTCGATGACGTTTTCTTTGATCTTGATGTTCGGGTGCGACTTCTCGTACTCGTCGTAGAGCCCGGCCTGCTTGAGGCCCAGCACGCCGAACGTGCCCACGTTGAGCGTGACCTTGCCGTCGCCGCCCTCCGAACCGCTCTCGTCGTCGCTGGAACAACCGGCCAGCAGGCTCGTGGCCAGCGCGGTCACGGCCGCGAAGGCCACCAGTCGTCCGGACCGGCGGGAACTCGTGCGCATTGCGTCCTCCTGTTGCCTGACGTGCCGACCCCCCGGCCAACTGCACTGCTTGCCCCGTTGCTTGACTCTTCGGCTCGGGCGGGGAACGTGCGGGATGTGTACGTGTCAGGTAGTGTGGGAGCGCTCCCACAAGTGATGAGTTGAAGAGTCGTGGCTGGGGGCGGGGGTGTCAAGGGACCGGACAGAGAGATCTGTCTTCAGTTATCGGGCTGTTACGCGGACCGTCCTGAAGCCGCTCGCGCGTTCGGCCCCTCCGCCCGGCGATGATCAGGCTGTTACATTCCTCTACATTCCTCGCCGGGGGAAGTGCGACGGGAGGCGGACAATGGCAGCTCACGGTGCGCGTGGCCGCGGTGGCGGTCGACCGACCCTGGAGGAGGTCGCCGCGCGGGCGGGAGTGGGTCGCGGGACGGTCTCCCGGGTCATCAACGGTTCGCCGCGGGTGAGCGAGGCGACCAGGACGGCGGTCGAGGCCGCGGTCGCGGAGCTGGGTTACGTCCCGAACACGGCGGCCCGCGCGCTCGCCGCCAACCGCACCGACGCCATCGCCCTGGTCGTGCCCGAGCCCGAGACCCGCTTCTTCGCCGAGCCGTACTTCTCCGACGTCCTGCGCGGGGTCGGGGCGGAGCTCGGCGAGACGGAGATGCAGCTGCTGCTGATCTTCGCGGGGAACGACCGCAGGCGTCAGCGCCTGGCCCAGTACCTCGCGGCCCACCGCGTCGACGGCGTCCTGCTGGTCTCGGTCCACGCCGACGACCCGCTGCCCGACCTGCTCGCCCAGCTGGAGATCCCCGCGGTGATCAGCGGCCGCCGCTCGGCCGACGAGGCGCTGCCCTCGGTGGACTCCGACAACTTCGCGGGCGCCCGCTCCGCGGTGGAGCACCTCCTGGCCCGCGGACGCACGCGGATAGCCACCATCACCGGCCGCCTGGACGTGTACGGCGCCCAGCGCCGCCTGGACGGTTACCGCGCCGCCCTGTCGGACGCGGGCCGCCCCGTGGACGAAGGGCTCATCGCCCCCGGTGACTTCACGGAGGAGGGTGGCCGCCGGGCGATGACCGAGCTGCTCGCGGCCTGTCCCGCGGTGGACGCGGTGTTCGCCGGTTCGGACGTGATGGCGGCGGGCGCCCGGCAGGTCCTGCGCGAGGCCGGCCGCCGGATACCCGACGACGTGGCGCTGGTCGGCTTCGACGACTCGGCGATCGCCCGCCACATGGACCCGCCGCTGACCAGCGTGCGCCAGCCGATCGAGGAGATGGGCCGCGCGATGATCGACCTGCTGCTCGCCGAGATCGCGGACGACCGCCCGGCATCGGCCCGCCGCCTGGAACACCGCCAGTTGGTGCTGCCCACGGAGCTGGTGGAGCGGGCGTCGTCCTGAGGGGCGAGTGCCCCACCCGGAGCAAGACCGGCGCCAGGCCCGGACGCAAGGCGGGCCGCCGGCGCGGGAGGCGACCGACGACCCGTGCGCCCCGGGGGCCCGTACCGACACGGGCCTCCCGAGGCGTCACCCGCACTGTGCACCGCAGCGCACCCGGGCAGGAAGGGTGTGCGCGGGTCCGTCACGGGGGCGATGTGCACGCCCCGTGTGAGGAGCCTCCGCGTTCAGGCCCCGTGTGAGGGAGCCTCCGCCGTCAGCCCCGTGATCCGGCGCGGCCCCGCAGGGCGTGCGTGCCGGTCATGGTCGCGGCCAGCCAGAAGCATCCGCCGGACACGGCCGTCCAGGCCGGTGCGCCGAAGGCCAGGCCGAGGACGCACACGAGGGCACCGGCGCCGACCCCGGCGGCGATGGCCGTCGTGTCACGCCAGGCGGGCATCACGGGCCGCCCCGCGACCATGGCGATCCCCGCCGCCAGGAGCACCATGAGGGCCCCGCTGTAGATGAGCCACGTGCTGCTCAAGACCGTTCTCCACTCCTTCGTGTCGTTTTGTTACTTGCAGTATCCGCCGGAGTACTGACCGGGGATGAAGATCCCGGCCGCGAACTTGATCTTGATGCACTTCTTGGCGTTCTTCGCTTTGACGGCCGTGGTCGTGATGACCGCCGCGTGCGCGCCCCAGTAGATGTTCAGACCCGGCGGCAGGAAGCCCGAAACGACCCCCGACAGAGCGCCGTTGTCGGCGATCTTCCGGGTCTCGCTCTTGTTGAAGTACGCGGTGCCCGTCACGATCCCCCAGGTCACCTTGGGGTCGGCGACCACCGGGAACGCGGTGTCGGCGTCGGTCTCGACGGTCTGGACGAGGTCGTCGCCGTCCAGCCGGTAACGGGTGGGCACGTCGCGGCCGTCGGCGTCCTTGGCCCACGGGGCGTCGATGGCCCCGACGGGGACGTGGACGCCCTCGCCGCTCACGCGGTTGATCTCGAAGCCGCCTTGCCCGTCCTCGGTGATCCCCGTGCCCTGGGGGAGGTCGAGCCGGAAGCGGTGGGTCGCGGCGGCCCGGTCGTCCTTGAGCGTGACCAGGGTGCGGGCGCCCCCGTCCGTGGTCGGCTGTACGGCGATGTCCGTGGCCGCCGCGGCGTCGCGGTAGACCACCGTGCCCGCGCCGGCCTTGACGCCCTGGACGCCCTTGGCGCCGGGCAGCGTGAGGCCGAACGAAGTCCCGTCGCCGGTGGCGGCGTTGAGGGTGCCGGTCGCCTTGTCCGGCGCGGTGATGGTGACGTCGCCGCCCTCGGTGGTGGTGACGGCTCTGGCAGGTGAGCCGGGGCCCGCGGTGGAGGAGGCGATGTCTTCGGTTCCGGTCGCCTTCTCCACGACGGCGGCGGCGTGGCCCGCGTCCCCCGGACGCGGGTCGGTGGCGGCATGGGCCGGGATCGCGCAGGCGACGAGCGCGGTGCCTGCGGTGAGGGACACGGCGGCGGTGGTGAGCCTGCCGTGGCGGCGGTGGGTGCTGGTGTGCACGCGCCGTACTCCTTTGAACGTTCATTCTGGTCAAGATCAACACCATCACGTCCAGACCAGGACATCTATGGCGCAGGTCACAAATTCAGCCCTGATGTAGCTGAATTCATTGGCGAAATCGCTATTTGATCATTTGATCTCAGGTGAGTAACGCGTGGAACCTAAGGTTCAACGGGAGCGTCAGGGGGTCTGCAAGGGGCCCGCAGCGGGCCCGCGCGCGAGGAGGGCCGGCAGGCGAAGAAGCCGCGCGCCACGAAGAAGAAGCCGGGCAACACGAAGAGGGCCCGATCCGCTTTCGCGGATCGGGCCCTCTTCGATCAGGGTGAGTGACGGGACTTGAACCCGCGGCCACCTGGACCACAACCAGGTGCTCTACCAACTGAGCTACACCCACCATGTCCGGTTGGTTTTTGTTCTTCCGACCGGCCGAGAAAAAGTGTACAGGGTCCGAAGGGGTGCTCGCGCACGCGTTTTCCGGACCCCGTACAGAGGGGTTCCGCGGAGGCTACTCCGCAGGCAGCACGTACTTCGCCGCGATGGTCTTCGCCGTGTCCGAGTCGGGGCCGGGCTGCGGCACGAAGATCGCCTCGCGGTAGTAGCGCAGCTCGGCGATGGACTCGCGGATGTCCGCGAGTGCCCGGTGGTTGCCGTTCTTGTCCGGGCTGTTGAAGTACGCCCGGGGGTACCACCGCCGGGCCAGTTCCTTGATCGAGGAGACGTCGACGATGCGGTAGTGGAGGAACTCCTCCAGCGTCCCCATGTCACGGAGCAGGAAACCCCGGTCGGTGCCGACCGAGTTCCCGCACAGCGGAGCCTTGCGCGGCTCCTTGACGTGCTCACGTACGTACGCCAGGACCTGCTCCTCGGCGTCGGCCAGCGTCGTGCCTCCGGCCAGTTCGTCGAGGAGCCCCGAGGCGGTGTGCATTTTGCGCACCACCTCGGGCATGGTCTCCAGCGCCGCGTCCGGCGGGCGGATCACGATGTCCACACCTTCGCCGAGCACGTTCAGTTCCGAGTCGGTGACCAGTGCGGCCACCTCGATAAGTGCGTCATCCGTCAGCGAGAGCCCGGTCATCTCGCAGTCGATCCACACCATGCGATCGTTCATGCGTCTTACCCTACGGCGCACTCCTCTGGCCGGGCAGTGGCGGACGTCCTGACGCGTACATATCCGAGTGCGGCTTCCCCGGGTCCGCGGACAGCGAAGCCGACGGGCCGAGCGCGCTCGCGGCCGCCGTGCGCCGCGTCTGCGACGGCACGGGACCACTGCCCTCCGCGTTCACCGTCGCCGTGGCGGGCACGGACGCCGCGGATTCCAGCAGTGCCCGCTCACCCCCCTGCGGCCTGCGGGCGCGGTAAGCGGCCCGGTAGGCGGCGGGCGACGAGCCCAGCTGGCGCCGGAAGTGGCCGCGCAGGGCCACGGGCGAGCGGAAGCCGCAGCGGCCCGCGACCTCGTCGACGGAGTAGTCGGAGGTCTCGAGCAGCCGCTGCGCCTGGAGCACGCGCTGCGTGATCAGCCACTGCAAGGGAGCGCTTCCGGTGAGCGAGCGGAACCTGCGGTCGAAGGTCCGCCTGCTCATGTAGGCGCGCGCGGCCAGCGTCTCCACGTCGAACTGCTCGTGGAGATGCTCCAGGGCCCAGGCGACGACCTCGGCGAGCGGGTCGGCGCCGATCTCCTCGGGTAAAGACCTGTCGAGATAGCGCTCCTGGCCGCCGGCCCTGCGGGGCGGCACGACGAGCCTGCGCGCGAGCGCGCCCGCCGCTTCGTTGCCATGATCCGTGCGCACGATGTGCAGGCACAGATCAATTCCGGCCGCCGTGCCCGCGCTGGTGAGCACGTCCCCGTCGTCGACGAAGAGCTCACGCGGATCCACGTGGACGGACGGATACCGCTTGGCCAGCGTCGGCGCGTACATCCAGTGCGTGGTCGCCGGACGGCCGTCGAGCAGGCCGGCCGCGGCGAGCACGAACGCTCCGGTGCACAGCCCCACGATGCGGGCACCCTCCTCGTGCGCGCGGCGCAGCGCGTCGAGTGCCTCCGGCGGCGGCGGCGATGTGATCGACCGCCAGGCCGGCACCACCACGGTCCCCGCGCGCCCTATGGCCTCCAGGCCATGTGGCGCGGTGAGTTCGAGCCCCCCGGTCGTACGCAGCGGACCCTCTTCACCGGCGCAGACCAGCAACCGGTACCGGGGGACCCCGGCGTCCTGCCGGTCGATCCCGAACACGGAGAGCGGTATGGAACTCTCGAAGATGGGGCCACCGCTGAACAGCAGCACCGCGACAATCTCCCTGCGGCGGCGTCCGGAAAGCTTCCGCGACGCGGCTTCTTGCACGGCAGTGGAGTCGTGGCTCATGGTGCTAAGCCCCCCTCGGTCGTCGCTGCTCCCTGGTCTTGGCGTGCTCTGTCTCTGCGTGTCCTGTGTTCTCGGCGCTCTTGGCGTTCCTGTCGGACCTGTCGCTCCTGCACGTTTCCCCTCGGTCCTCCACCAGTCCCCCGCCGTAATACAGTCATGATCGAATCTACTGCGTCCCGTACTGCCGGGGTGACCAGTTAAGGACCCGGCACTATGTCGACATGGCAACTTGGCGTGAAGCAGTCGATCACGAAGCGTTGCACTCACGGGCGTTGCTGGGAAGTGCGCCTCCGCGCCGTGGCCGGTCCCCGTAGGGTTCAGACGCCTTCCGCATGCCTTTCAGCCCTGGTGGGACCGGGGTTGAGTACCCCTTCGGCCAAGGAATGCATGGCCATAGGAAGTTGGCTGAAAAGTTATGGGTGGGTGCGCGTGAATCGGTCAGTCCACCGGCGCAGACCCACCAGCATGCCGACCGCCCCTGTGCGCCCCCGCGCCCGCCCGCCCGTGCCGCCCCCGGGACGCCCGGCTCTGCTCCTCGACCAGCCGCGCCGCGCCCCGCTCCGACTGCCGCAGCAGGAGCCGGCAGACCCCCGTCACGGCCACCAGGCCGAGGGCCGAGCCCGCGGCTCCCGCCAGCGAGGTCCCGTACCCCACGAGGACGACGGGAACCAGGACGCAGCTGAACGCGGCCCAGCGCACGACGTCGCTCGCCGAGTCCTGCGCCGGAGCGGGCGCCGTCTCCATGGCGCGTGGGGCCGGGACCCCGCCGCGCGGGCGCTCGCGCGCCCCCTCCGGTGGGCGTCGGCGGCTCTGCGTCGTGACTCGTGAGGACGTCGTGACTTGTGAGGACACGGACGGCGGTCCAGGCACGGCGGGCTCCCTGTGGCAGTGGGGTACCGAAGTTCAACGCGTGGTCGCGCGCCCGGTCACTGGCGCGAAACGGGGGCCACGCGGGTGGGTGCGCAAACCGCCTGTACGGGGCAGCAACCATTGCCATACGGGCGTCGCTCGTGCATGCTCCGGTGAACGCCGTGAGGCTCCCGCAGGGCCGTCAGCAAGCTCTGGGCAGGAGAGGAGTGTCGCCGTACCCTGGGGGGTATGGGGTTGGGAAGATGATTCCCGGACACAGCTCCGGTGGTCACCGCCCCTCCGCATCCCGCTTCACCCCGCTCCACCCTGCTTGATCTCCCCACTGAGCCGTACGCCCCGAACAGAGCCGAACAGAGCCGAACAGAGCCGACCCTCCCACAGAGGACTCCTTCGCCGAGACACCCATGGCCGGTCACGAATTCTCCGAACCAGCGGACCGCAAGCGGCAGGTCGCCGATCCCACGACGACCCCCCAGGCGGCGGAACAACCACGTCATTCCTGCGATCCGGCCTTCCGGCACGGAGTGGTCGTCGGCTTCGACGGCTCGACCTCCAGCGAGCGCGCCCTCTCGTACGCGATCGGGATGGCCCATCGCTCCGGCTCAGGTCTGATCATCGTGCACGTCGCGAACCGGCTTCCCACCACCGTGTGGGCGGGCTGCGAGCCCCCGGTCTTCGTCGACGTCCCCGACCACCGCACCGAAGTGCTCGGCCTTGAGCTGGCGTGCGCGGACTACCTCTCCGAAGTGCCCTGGATCCTGGTCGAGCGCGGCGGCGACATCTGCCACGAACTCGAAGAGGTCGGCCGGGAGTACTCCGCGGACGCGATCGTCGTCGGATCGACGCACGGGATCGTGGGGCGCATCTTCGGCTCGGTCGCGGGCCGGCTCGCGCGCCGCGCGCAACGGCCCGTGGTGGTCATTCCGTAACGGCCCTTCGTCCCAGGTGGGACGAGGGTGGCGCGGCGTCAACTTCCTTTGTGTGTAGATAAATCTACTCGTGCGTAGAGGTGGGTTGTGCCCTTGTGAAGGGTACGTACAAGGGGCATGACCCCCTGCCCGACCGGGGAGTGACGGCCACGGGCTGAGGCAGGCGCGGGTCGGGGGAATGGGCGCCCCCGGCCCTTGAAGAACGACCCCTCGCACGCTCGGTGGCACGCGCGAGGGGTCGTTCACGTTCGTCCGCGTTCAGGGGCCCGCAGGCACATCCGGGAACGCGCGGGCGGGGATCTACTCCACCGTGACCGACTTGGCCAGGTTGCGCGGCTTGTCGATGTCCCGGCCGAGCGCCAGCGCCGTGTGGTACGCGAGGAGCTGGAGCGGGATGCCCATCAGGATCGGGTCCAGCTCGTTCTCGTTCTTCGGGACCAGGATGGTCTGGTCGGCCTTCTCCTGCTCCTGGTGCGCGACCGCGAGGATCTTGCCGCTGCGGGCCTTGATCTCCTCCAGGGCGGCGCGGTTTTTCTCCAGGAGGTCGTCGTTCGGGACGATGGCGACCGTGGGGAGCGCCGGCTCGATGAGCGCGAGCGGACCGTGCTTGAGCTCGGAGGCGGGGTAGGCCTCGGCGTGGATGTACGAGACCTCCTTGAGCTTCAGGGAGGCCTCGCGGGCCACGGGGTAGCCGCGCACGCGCCCGATGAAGAGCATCGAGCGGGCCTCCGCGTACCCCTTCGCGATCTTCTTGATCTCGTCCTCCTGCTTGAGGATCTCCGAGATCTGGCCGGGCAGCTTGCGCAGCCCCTCGATGATCCGCTTGCCGTCGGAGACCGACAGGTCGCGGATGCGGCCCAGGTGCAGTGCGAGCAGGCCGAAGGCCACCGTGGTGTTGGTGAAGCACTTGGTCGAGACGACGCAGACCTCGGGGCCCGCGTGGACGTACACGCCCGCGTCGGCCTCACGGGCGATCGCGGAGCCGACCACGTTCACGACGCCGAGGACGCGGGCGCCCTTGCGCTTCAGCTCCTGGACGGCGGCGAGCACGTCGTACGTCTCGCCGGACTGCGATACGGCGATGTAGAGGGTGTCGGGGTCCACCACCGGGTTGCGGTAGCGGAACTCGCTCGCCGGCTCCGCGTCCGCGGGGATGCGGGCCAGCTCCTCGATCATCTGGGCGCCGATCATGCCCGCGTGGTACGAGGTGCCGCAGCCGAGGATCTTGACGCGGCGCACCTTGCGGGCGTCGTGCGCGTCGAGGTTCAGGCCGCCGAGGTGCACGGTGGAGAAGCGGTCGTCGATGCGGCCGCGCAGGACGCGGTCCACCGCGTCGGGCTGCTCGAAGATCTCCTTGTGCATGTACGTGTCGTGGCCGCCCATGTCGTACGACTCGGCCTCCCACTCCACGGTGGTCGGCGAGGCGGTCGTGCGCGAGCCCTCGGTCGTGTAGGTGCGGTAGTCGTCGGCCTTGATGGTGGCCATCTCGCCGTCGTCGAGGGTGACGACCTGGCGGGTGTGCGAGACGAGCGCGGCGACGTCCGAGGCGACGAACATCTCCTTCTCGCCGATGCCGAGGACCACGGGGGAGCCGTTGCGGGCGACCACGATGCGGTCGTTGAAGTCGGCGTGCAGGACGGCGATGCCGTACGTGCCCTCGACGTGGCGCAGGGCCTCGCGGACCTTGTCCTCCAGCTTGTCCGCCTGGGCACGGGAGATGAGGTGGGTGAGGACCTCGGTGTCCGTCTCGGAGAGGAACTCGACGCCGTCGGCGGTGAGCTTGGCGCGCAGCTCGGAGGCGTTGTCGATGATGCCGTTGTGGACGACGGCGACCTTGTCGTCGCCCGACATGTGCGGGTGGGCGTTCTCGTCGGAGGGGGCGCCGTGGGTGGCCCAGCGGGTGTGGGCGATGCCGGTGGTGCCCTTGAAGCGGGCGGGCACCTTGGCCTCCAGGTCGCGGACGCGGCCCTTCGCCTTGACCATCTTCAGGCCGGTGGCCTTGGGACCGGTGATGACGACGCCCGCGGAGTCGTACCCGCGGTACTCCAGGCGCTGGAGGCCTTCGAGGAGGAGGGGGGCCACGTCACGCTTGCCGATATAACCGACGATTCCGCACATAGAAGGTGTCCTAGCCGTAGATGATGCGGCGCACCTGCCGGAGCGTGAGCTCGGGCGGCGCGACCGCGCGGTATTCGAGGTCCGCCGAGATCTGCTGGAAGATCGCCGCGTTCAGCAGGCCCTGACCCTGAAGTTCGCGGTGGCGGCGACGGACGAACGCTTCGGTCGTCTCGTCGAAGTAGGCGAGCACGTCCTGGATGACCCGCAGCGCTTCGCCCCGCTGGAGCGGGGTGCTGCGGGTCAGGTGATCCACCAGGTCGTCGTGCATCCGTTGATCCTGAAGGAAGAGGACCCCCGGTGCAACATTCCTGCCCGATATCGGGCAGGGTCGCGTCGAAAACCGGCCCCGATGGCGGATCGGGGGCGGATCGGAGGCGGATCGGGGGCGCTACATCCGCTTCAGCACGGCCTGCTTGGCGAGCGAGAACTCCTCGTCCGTGAGTATCCCGGACTGGTGCAGCTCGCCCAGTTCCCGCAGCCGCCGCAGCAGCGCGTCATGATCGTCCTCGGCGGGTGCGGACGGCGCGGGCACGGACTTCGCCAGGGCGGGAGCCGCCTTTGCGGGCTCCGCCGCGGCCGCCGCCGGATGAGGCAACCGCACCTGCACGGCCGCCGCCACCAGCGCCATCAGCGGGTCCTTCTTGAAGCCCCAGAGCTCGACGGCGTTCGGGTCGTACTTCGGCGGGGCCTTCGTCGGCGCGTGCCGCACGCTGAAGCGGAGGTAGCCGTTCTCCAGGCCCACCGCGGGCTGCCACTCCACGGCCGCGACCTCCGAGAGGGACAGCGTGCGCGTGCCGACCGCGGACTTCGCCTCCTCCGTCTTCCAGTTCCACTCCAGCCGGATCTGCTCGCCGTCGAAGCTCACCGTGCCGTCACCCGCCGACACCGACAGAGGCACCGCGGGACCCGGCAGCAGATAGCTCTCGCAGGGGGCGGTGGGCACCTGCTCGATCAGGAGGGCGTTGCGGACCTCGTCCACCACGTACTCCGCGACCCCGTAGCGGTCGGAGTCCACCGCCAGCTGGTACGGATCGGCGGCGTCCCCGAGCTTGCCACCGGCGGCCTGGAGCAAGGGGTCGGCGCCGTCCCGCAGCCGCAGCCGCAGGCGCCCCGACTTCTTGCCCTGTTCGAAGGCGATGCCCGCCAACGCGCCCAGCGGCACGGCCAGTTCTCCCAGCGACTTGCGCAGCAGAGACACGTTCTTGTCGCGTCCCGGCACAAGGCGCAGCGTCTCTCCGTCGAAGGTCCAGGTCCCGTCGCGCTGGATGATTTCCGCCATGGGACGATTCTTCCATCGGAGGCCGGTGGAAGTGGTCTACACCCTTGACCCGCCACGGGGTGCGAGGGTCCCATGGTGAGCGTTCGATTGCGATGCACCACAGTGACGGCCCGTCGAAGGGACCCGCTCGTGAGACAGCACCTCAGATCGACCCGCTTGTTCGGCTCGCTGCTGCTCGTCGCCGCGGCCGGCTTCTCGTCCGTGGGCGCCGTGCCCGGTGGCGCCGGTGGCGCGCAGGAGGCGGCCACGGCCACCACCCCGACCCCGCTCGGCCGCGTCATCCCGGCCCCCGCGTCCGCCGTCCCGGGCGGATCCCCGTACGAGATCGACGCCAAGACCCGCATCCGTGTCGACGACTCGCGGGACGTGCGCGCGATCGGTGGCCATCTCGCCGGCATCCTGCGCCCCTCCACCGGCTTCCCCCTGAAGGTCACCGACGACGCGGGCCGTGACGGCATCCGGCTGCGCCTTGACCGCAAGGACACGTCCCTGGGGAACGAGGGATACCGCCTGGAGTCCGGGCGCGGCTCCATCACCATCACCGCCCGCAAGCCCGCCGGGCTCTTCTACGGCGTCCAGACGCTGCGCCAGCAGCTGCCCGCCGCCGCCGAGAAGAAGACCAGGCAGAAGGGCCCCTGGCTCGTCGCGGGCGGCACCATCAAGGACACGCCGCGCTACGAGCACCGCGGCGCGATGCTCGACGTGTCGCGGCACTTCTTCTCGGTCGACAAGGTCAAGCGCTACATCGACCAGATGTCGCTCTACAAGGTGAACAAGCTGCACCTGCACCTGAGCGACGACCAGGGCTGGCGCATCGCCGTCGACTCCTGGCCCCGGCTCGCCACGTACGGCGGCTCCACGCAGGTCGGCGGCGGCCAGGGCGGCTACTACACGAAGGCCCAGTACAAGGACATCGTCGCGTACGCCGCGGCACGGCAGCTCGAGGTGATCCCCGAGATCGACATGCCGGGCCACACGAACGCGGCCCTCGCCTCGTACGCCGAGCTGAACTGCGACGGCGTGGCGCCCCCGCTCTACACCGGCATCGAGGTCGGCTTCAGCTCGCTGTGCGTCAAGAAGGACGTCACGTACGACTTCGTGGACGACGTGATCCGTGAGATCGCGGCCCTGACGCCCGGCAAGTACCTCCACATCGGCGGCGACGAGGCGCACTCCACCAGTCACGAGGACTACGTGGAGTTCATGAACAAGGTCCAGCCGGTCGTCGCCAAGTACGGCAAGACCGTCGTCGGCTGGCACCAGCTGACCGGCGCCACGCCCGTCAAGGGCGCCCTCGCGCAGTACTGGGGCTACGACGCCACCGGCGCCGCCGAGCGCGAGCAGGTCGTGAACGCGGCGAAGAAGGGCACCCGGCTGATCCTCTCGCCGGCCGACCGCTCCTACCTCGACATGAAGTACGACAAGGACACCCCGCTCGGTCTGTCCTGGGCGGGTTACGTGTCGGTGCAGCGCAGCTACGACTGGAACCCCGGCACGTATCTCGCGGGCGCGCCCGCCGACTCGATCAAGGGCGTCGAGGCGGAGCTGTGGTCGGAGACGCTCTCGACCTCCGCGCACATCGAGTACATGGCGTTCCCGCGGCTGCCCGGCATCGCCGAGCTCGGCTGGTCGCCCGCGTCGACGCACGACTGGAACGCGTACAAGGGGCGGCTCGCCGAGCAAGGGCCGCGCTGGGACGCGCTCGGCATCGGGTACTACAAGTCACCCGAGGTGCCCTGGCCCTCGCGGTAACCCTGTGAACACGTGAGAGTGGGGCTCCGGGGGACCGTCCCCGGAGCCCCACTCGGCTGTTGGACGGTCGGCTACGCGATCGGGTTCTTCAGCGTCCCGACCAGCTGGAGCGCGCCCGCCGGGTCGGCGAGGTCCACCATCTGCTCGTTGTCCCGCAGCTGGAGCCGGTTCAGGCAGGAGCGCGCGAACTCCGGGGCGAACATGTCGTACTGCTTGAACTTGTCGGCCAGCTGCGGCGTCGCCTCCTGATACGCCGTCACACACTCGGCGACGGCGTCCCAGAACGTCTCCTCGTCCACCAGGCCGTCGGAGACGAGGTTCGCGGACAGGAAGCGGAAGAAGCAGTCGAAGACGTCGGTGAAGATCGACAGGAGCTTCTGGTCGTCGGGGACCTCGACCCGCAGGCGCTCGACCGCGGGCGGAAGGACCGCGTCCGGGTCCATGACCGCAATCTCCTCGGCGATGTCCTTGAAGATCGCCCGCTGTACGGCGCCGTCCTTCAGGACCAGGATGACGTTCTCGCCGTGCGGCATGTACACGAGGTCGTACATGTAGAAGCTGTGCAGGAGCGGCGTCAGATAGGCGTGCAGATAGCCGCGCAGCCACTCGGCCGGGGTGAGGCCCGAGCGCTCGATGAGGGCGCCCGCGAAGGACGCGCCCTCCCGGTCGGTGTGCAGCAGCGAGGCCATCGTGGCCAGCTGCTCGCCCGGTGCCAGCGACGGCACGGGGCTCTCGCGCCACAGGGCCGCGAGCATTTTGCGGTACGGGGAGTAGCGGTCGGTCGCGGCCTCGTACTCCAGGTGGCGGTAGCCGACGGCCGCGCGCTCGCGGATGATCGTGAGGCCGGTCGACTTCAGGGTCTCGTCGCCGTCGATGAGGCCCGCGAGCCAGTCGTTGATCGCCGGGGTCGCCTCCATGTACGCGGCGGAGAGTCCGCGCATGAAGCCCATGTTGATGACCGACAGGGCCGTTTTGACGTAGTGCTTGGCCGGGTCGCTGGTGTTGAAGAAGGTACGGATCGACTGCTGGGCGAGGTACTCGTCCGCGCCCTCGCCCAGGCAGACCAGGTTCCGCTGGGCGACCTCGGCCGCGAAGGTCACCGAGAGCTTGTTCCACCACTGCCAGGGGTGCGCCGGGATCAGGAGGTAGTCCTGGGGGTCCAGGCCCTGGTCGCGGAGTTTCCGGTCGAAGCGGTCCAGGGTCTCCTGGCCCAGCTCGGCCCGGAAGAAGGACTCGTCATCGATGCCCGCGCCCGCGGTGAACGCGGCCCGCTCCTTGCTCGCCGCCAGCCACACCAGGCGTACGGGGCTCGCGGTCTCGGGGGCGTACGAGAGGTACTCGTGCACGCCGAAGCCGAGCCGGCCGTTGTTGGCGACGAAGCAGGGGTGGCCCTCGGTCATGCCCGTCTCGATCTCCTGGAAGCCGGAGCGGGAGAGCTCGGCGGCCGGGATCGCGGGCTTGGTGAGTTTGTAGCAGGTGCCGGAGAGGGTGGAGGAGATCTCCTCCAGGTAGACCGGCAGGATCTCGTCGCTCAGGCCGAGGGCCGTGCGCAGCTCGACGAAGAAGTCGAGTGCGTTGAGCGGGAGTTCGGTGCCGTCGCGGTGGCGGGATATCGAGTCGGCGTCGACCTGCCAGTGGTCCAGCCGCAGCCGTTTGGCGGTGAAGCGGTAGCGGGTCAGGGCGTCGTCGCTGCGGATGACGTAGGTGTCCTGGCCCAGGGGCTCCGGGGTGAAGAGCCGCTCGTGGGAGAACTCGGCGATGGCCTTGCGGATGAGGAGGCGGTTGGCCTGCTCCCAGCGCTCGGGGTTCAGGTGGGCGGTGGCGTCGGACAGGGTCATGTCGCCGATCCCCTTTCGCGTACTGCTTCTTCGAACTGAGCGCGGGTGCAGAAGCTCAGCAGAGCCTTCTTCTCCGGCTTCTGGATGACTTCGGCCGGGCGGAACCCGACGGCTTCGTTGAGGGCGTGCACGGCCGTGTTGTCGACGTCGGGTTCGACGACCACGCGCCGGGTCGCCGGGTCGGCGAAGAGCGTCTCCATGACCTTGGTGATCACGTCCCGGGTGAAGCCGGGGATGCGGACGTCGGAGGGCGCGGTCAAGAAGTGCATGCCCACGTCGCCGGGTTCGGGTTCGTAGAGCCCGACCAGTTCGACGTGTCTGGGGTCGTAGCGCTCCATCAGGAAGGCGGGGACGCCTCGGTGCAGGCCGATGAACGCGTCGTGGTGCTCGTGGGCGGCGATCGCCATGTACTCGCGCTCGACGTCCGGCAGCGTGGCGTCCTGCATCATCCAGAACGAGGCCTTGGGGTGGGTGACCCAGCCGTGCAGGAGCTCGGCGTCCTTCAGGGGGTCCAGGGGGCGGAGGCTCAGCTCCGGGGTGGTGGTCATACGGCGAACTCCTGGAACGCGATGGACTTCTCGACGGGGTAGTACTCGGCGCCGAGCAGCTCACCGATGATGTACGCGTTGCGGTACGGGCCCATGCCCAGGTCCGGGCTGGTGAGCGAGTGGGCGTGCACGGCGCCGTTCTGGAGGAAGATGCCGCGGCCCGTGGTGTCGATCGAGTAGTTGCGGGCGACCTCGAAGCGGCCCCGGCCGTCCCAGCGGATCCGGTCGCGCACGGGCTCCAGGAAGTCGGGCGTGACGTACTGGTAGCCGGTGGCCAGGATCAGGCCCTCGGAGGTCAGCTCGAAGTCCTTGCCCTGCTCGTCCTGGCGCAGGCCGAGGGTGTAGGTGCCGTCTTCGTGACGGGCGCTCTGGAGCGAGGAGTTGGTGAGCAGCCGCGTCGGGACCGGGCCGCCGAGGTTCTTCTGGTAGAGGAGATCGAATATCTCGTTGATCAGGTCGCCGTCGATGCCCTTGAAGAGCGTCTTCTGCTGGTCCTGGAGGCGGTAGCGGGTCGCTTCCGGCAGCTCGTGGAAGTAGTCGACGTACTCCGGGGAGGTCATCTCCAGCGTCAGCTTGGTGTACTCCAGCGGGAAGAAGCGCGGGGAGCGCGTCACCCAGTTGAGCCGGTAGCCGTGGACGTCGATCTCGCTCAGGAGGTCGTAGTAGATCTCGGCGGCGGACTGGCCGCTGCCGACGAGCGTGATCGACTCCTTGCGCTGGAGCTCCTGCTTGGACTGGAGGTAGCGGGAGTTGTGGATGAAGTCCCCGCCGAGGTCCGCGCACGACTCGGGGATGTGCGGCGGGGTGCCGGTGCCGAGGACGAGGTGGCGGGCGCGGAAGGTGTCACCGGTGCTGGTGTGGACGACGTACAGCTCGTCCGCGTACGTCACCTCGGTGACCGTCGTGCTGAAGCGGACCGAGGAGAGTTTCGCGGCGGCCCAGCGGCAGTAGTCGTTGTACTCGGTGCGCAGGGGATAGAAGTTCTCGCGGATGTAGAAGGAGTACAGCCGCCCCGCTTCCTTCAGGTAGTTGAGGAAGGAGTAGGGGGACGTGGGGTCCGCGAGGGTGACGAGGTCCGACATGAACGGGGTCTGGAGGTGGGCGCCCTCCAGGAACATGCCCGAGTGCCACTCGAAGTCCGGCTTGGACTCCAGGAACAGGCCGCTGAGCTCGTCGATGGGTTCGGTCAGACAGGCGAGGCCGAGGTTGAAGGGGCCGAGGCCGATGCCGATGAAGTCCAGGGGTTCCATCGGTTCCAGTGGCTCGCGGCGATCAGGAAGCGCGGTCAAGGGTCTCTCCCAGGTACTGCTCGGCGTGGCCGGCGATCAGATCGAGGACGGCCGTCATGTCGGCGACGGTGGTCTCGGGGTTGAGCAGGGTGAACTTGAGGTACTGGCGTTCGCCGACCTTGGTGCCCGCGACGACGGCGTCACCGGAGGCGAACAGCGCCTTGCGGGCGTAGAGGTTGGCGCGGTCGATCGCGGACGGGTCGCAGATCGATTCCGGGATGTAGCGGAAGACGAGCGTGGAGAGCTGCGGCCGCACGACGACGTCGTAGCGGGGGTCGGCGGCGAGCAGTTCCCAGCCTTCGCCCGCCAGGTCGCAGACGGAGTCGAAGAGTTCGCCGATGGCGTCGGCGCCCATCACGCGCAGGGTCATCCACAGCTTCAGGGCGTCGAAGCGGCGCGTGGTCTGGAGGGACTTGTCGACCTGGTTGGGGATGCGCTCCTGCACCATGCGGCGCGGGTTGAGGTACTCCGCGTGGTACGTGGCGTGGCTCAGCGTCGACCGGTCCCGCACCAGGACGGCGGAGGAACTCACCGGCTGGAAGAAGGACTTGTGGTAGTCGACGGTCACAGAGTCGGCGCGGTCGATGCCGTCGATGCGGTCGCGGTTCTTGCGCGAGGCGAGCAGACCGCAGCCGTACGCCGCGTCGACGTGCATCCAGGTGGTGAACTGCCCGCAGAGTTCGGCGATCTCGGGGAGCGGGTCGATGGAGCCGAAGTCGGTGGTGCCCGCCGTGGCGACGACCGCCATGGGGATGAGGCCGCTGTCGCGGCAGCGCTCCAGCTCGCGGGCGAGTGCCACGGTCTGCATGCGCTTGTCGTGATCGGTGGGGATGACGATCACGGCGTCCTCGCCGAGGCCGAGCAGGGTCGCGGCCTTCTGGATGCTGAAGTGGCCGACCTCGGAGGCGAAGATGCGCAGTTTGTCGGCGGGCTCGCCCGCTTTGGCCGCTTCCTCGCGGGCGAGCAGCATCGCCTGGAGGTTGGACTGGGAGCCGCCGCTGGTGAACACGCCGTCGGCGGCCGGGCCGAGCCCGATGCGTCCGGCGGTCCAGTCGATGAGACGGCGTTCGATCAGTGTGCCGCCGGCGGACTGATCCCACGTGTCGAGGGAAGAGTTGACCGCGGAGAGCACCGCTTCGCCGAGCACGGCCGGTATGACCACCGGGCAGTTGAGGTGGGCGAGGTAGCGCGGGTGGTGGAAGTACACGGCGTCGCGCAGGTAGAGCTCGTCGAGCTCGTCCAGGGCGGCGATGGTGTCGTGCAGGGGCTCGTCCAGGTCGACGGCCTCGATGCGGGGCGCGAGTTCGTCGACGGAGATGCCGGTGAAAGGGCGGGAGGTGGTGGCGATTCTGGCCGCCACCCGCTCGACTCCTTCGGTCACGGAGCTTCGGTAACGCTCCGCGGTGGTGTCGTTGAGCAGGTGCGAGCGCATGAACTTCCTCTGGGTGAGGGGACTTGGGGGAAGTGAGGTAAGCCTAACCTAACTCCCCTGTGGGTTAAACCCAGGGGGTCACATCCGTCACGGGGAGCCAGAAAAACGGAACAGCCCTCTCCGGAATGCGGAGAGGGCTGCCGTCGGGCGCGGGGGTCTGCCGGTGTCAGCTGACCTTCTTGGCCTTCTCGATCGCGTCGGCGAGGTCCTCGAGGATCGGGGCGCACTTGTCGTACGAGTAGATGGGCTCGGTGACGCGGGGGATGACCTGGCCGGCCTTGACCGCGGGCAGCTTCGCCCAGGTCGGCTTCTCGATGTCGGCGGGCTGGATGGTGGCCGTGCGGTTGTCCATCATGATGATGTCCGCGGCGTGCTTGTTGACGTTCTCCCAGCTCAGGTTCTCGAACCAGCCGCCGCTCGCCTTCTTGGCGCCCTCGGACGGCTCGACGAAGTTCACGCCGAGGGACTTGAAGTACTCCAGGTCCGCGGAGAGGTTCGTGCCGGAGACGTAGAAGATGTCCTGGCTCGCGGAGCCGACGAGGACCTTGATGTCCTTGTTCGCCTTGGCGACCTTGCGCAGCCGCTCGGCGGCGGCCTCGAAGCGCTTCTTCGCCTTGACGACCTTCTCGGCCTTCACGTCCGCGCCGAGCGACTCGGCGAGCGCGAGGAGGCGCTGGAGGGGCTGGGTCATCTGGCGGTCGTAGACGCTGATGCCGACGCTCGGGGCGAGCTTGAGGATCTTGTCCTTGCTGTCCTCGGGGACGGACCACAGGGTGCCCGCGGTGTCGAACATCGTGGAGACGAGGAGGTCGGGGGCGAGGCCCGCGTACTTCTCGATGTTGAACTTGCCCCATTCGTTGCCCAGGATCGTCACCTTGCTGACGTCCATGTCGCCGGCCTGGACATCGGCCTTGCCGTCCTTGGTCTTCGTCGGGCCGAAGACGCCCTTGACCTCGATGCCGTAGTCGAACAGGGCGGCGGCGACGCCGGTGAAGGCGACGATGTTCTTCGGGGTGCCCTTGGCCTTGGCGGTCGTGCCGCGGTCGTCCTTGAAGCTCCAGGGGCCGGAGCTGCCGGCGTCCGCCTCGCCCGAGCCGCTCTTCTTCTCGTCACCGCAGGCTGCCAGCAGGGCCGTGAGGCCGAGGGCGCCGCCTGCGGCGAGGATGCCGCGGCGGGAGGGCTGAGGGAAGCGGGCGTGGGACATATGAGGGTCTCTGCTTTCGTGAGGACGGCGGCGCGGCGGGGCCACTGGCCGGAACTAGCGCTTAGGTTAACCTAACCTAAGGCGATGTCCAGTGGCCCCCGGGTGTCCGGTGACGCCCGGCGCCCGGTGATCCCTGGCTTCCAGAGATCACCGGCGTCCAGCGGCTCCGCGGTCGCCTTCCCCGGTGCGGGCGTGGTTATCCCGCGAATCCCAGTTCCCTGGCGATCAGCATGCGCTGCACCTCGCTGGTGCCCTCGCCGATCTCCAGGATCTTGGAGTCCCGCCACATGCGGGCCACCGGATACTCGTTCATGAAGCCGTACCCGCCGTGGATCTGGGTGGCCTCGCGCGCGTTGTCGACGGCGACCGTGGAGGAGTACAGCTTCGCGATCGCCGCCTCCTTCTTGAAGGGCTCCCCGCCGACCAGGCGCGAGGCGGCGTCCCGCCACCCGACGCGGGCCATGTGCGCCCGCGTCTCCATGTCGGCGATCTTGAACTGGATCGCTTGGTTCGCCCCGATCGGCTTGCCGAAGGCGTGCCGCTCCTTGGCGTACTTCACGGACTCGTCCACGCAGCCCTGCGCGAGGCCCGTCGCGAGCGCGGAGATCGCGACCCGGCCCTCGTCCAGGATCCGCAGGAACTGGGCGTACCCGCGGCCCTCTTCGCCCAGGAGGTTCGCCGCCGGCACCCGTACGTCGGCGAAGGACAGCTCGCGGGTGTCCGAGGCGTTCCAGCCCACCTTCGAGTACGGGGCGGCGACCGTGAACCCGGGGGTTCCGGACGGCACGATGATCGAGGAGATGAGCGGACGGCCGTCCGCCTTGCGGCCGGTGACGGCGGTGACCGTGACCAGGCCCGTGATGTCCGTGCCGGAGTTCGTGATGAAGCACTTGGAGCCGTTGATCACCCACTCGTCGCCGTCCCGCACCGCGGTGGTGCGGGTGCCGCCCGCGTCCGAGCCGCCGTCCGGCTCGGTCAGGCCGAAGGCGCCCAGGAGTTCACCGGAGCAGAGCCGGGGCAGCCACTCGCGCTTCTGCTCGTCCGTGCCGAAGAGGTGGATCGGCATGGCGCCGAGCGAGACGCCCGCCTCCAGGGTGATCGCCACCGAGGAGTCGACCCGGGCCAGCTCCTCCAGGGCGATGCCGAGGGCGAGGTAGTCGCCGCCCATGCCGCCGTACTCCTCGGGGAAGGGGAGGCCGAACAGGCCCATGCGGCCCATCTCACGGACGATCTCGTACGGGAACTCGTGGCGTTCGTAGAGGTCGCCGATCTTCGGGGCGACGACCTCGTGCGCGAACTCCTCGACCGTGCGGCGGAGTTCCTCGTGCTCGGGGGACAGACGGTGGTCCATCGTTCTTCACTGCTCCTGGTGGGAGGTGCCCGTCAGGGCACGGACGGTGCGGGACGGGCTGGGTCGGCCCAGTTGTTCGGCCATCCAAGCGCTGGTGGCGGTGAGAAGGCCGAGATCGACGCCGGTCTCGATGCCGAGGCCGTCGAGCATCCACACGAGGTCTTCGGTGGCGAGGTTCCCGGTGGCGCTCTTCGCGTACGGGCAGCCGCCCAGGCCGCCCGCCGACGCGTCGACCGTGCGCACGCCGTGCTGGAGGGCGGCGAGGGTGTTCGAAAGGGCCTGGCCGTACGTGTCGTGGAAGTGCACGCCGATGCGGTCCGTGGGCACGCCCGCTTCGTTCAGCGCGGCCAGGAGGGCGAGGACGTGCCCCGGGGTGGCCACGCCGATGGTGTCGCCGAGGCTCAGCTCCTCGCAGCCCATGTCCAGCAGGGACTTCGCGGTGCGCACGACCTGGGCGACGGGCACCGCTCCCTCCCACGGGTCGCCGAAGCACATGGAGAGATAGCCCCGCACGTGCACCTTCTGCTCGCGTGCGCGCGCCACGACCGGCTCCGACATGGCGAGCGCCTCGGCCAGCGTGCGGTTGAGGTTGGCCTTGGCGAAGGACTCCGTGGCGCTGACGAACACGGCGATGCCGCGGGCGCCGAGCGCCAGGGCCCGGTCCAGGCCGCGGTCGTTCGGCACGAGGACGGGGAGCTGGACGCCGCCGTCCCGCGCGAGGTCCCGCACGAGCGGGAACAGCTGCTCGGAGTCGGCCAGTTGGGGCACCCACTTGGGGTGCACGAAGCTGGTCGCCTCGACGGTCGTCAGGCCCGCGGCGGCCAGGCGGCGGATGAACTCCGCCTTCACCTCGGTGGGGACGACCGCTTTCTCGTTCTGGAGGCCGTCCCGCGCGCCCACCTCGTGGATACGGACGCGGGGCGGGAGGTCCTGGGCGGGGACGGTCATGGGGAGGCCGTCCGGCCGTGCGGCGGTGGTCATTCCGTGTCTCCCTCGGCCTCGTCGGGGACCACCACGGCCAGGATCTGGTCCATGGCGACGGTCGATCCCGGGGTGACGTCGAGCTCGCTGACGGTGCCCGCGTGCGGGGCGGAGATGACGTGCTCCATCTTCATGGCCTCCACCACGAGGAGGCTCTGCCCCTGCGTGACGTGGTCGCCGGTGGCCACCTTCACCACCGTGACCGTGCCCGGCATGGGGGCCGTGAGGGCGTCGGCCCCGCTGTGGGCGGCTCCGGTGAGACTGGCGGCCACGGGGTCGAAGTCCTGGACGTGCCAGGCGTCGCCGTCCCGGCCCAGCCAGTCGGCGGCGCGGTGGAAGGTGTGGGTCAGGCCGTCCACGTGGACCGTGACGCGGCCGGGCTCCACCGTGCGCGGACCGGGGCCCGCGACGTGCGCGACCGGGTCGTGGCCCGGGACGCGCAGGTGGTGCGTGAGCGGGGCCGGGGTGCCGCCCAGGCGCCAGCCCTTCGGCTCCGCGAAGGGGTCGCGCCAGCCGTCACCGGTGGGTTCGAGGGCGGCGGTGCGGAGCGCTGCCGCCGCTTCGTACACCTCGTCGGGCACGCCCTGGGGGACCAGGCCCTCCGCCTCGCGCTCCACGAGGCCCGTGTCCAGCTCCCCGGAGACCACCGCGGGGTGGGCCAGGAGCCTGCGCAGGAACCCCGCGTTGGTCGGCACGCCCAGGGTGACCGTCCCGGCGAGGGCGGCCCGCAGCTTGCGCAGGGCGGTGGGGCGGTCGGGGCCGAACGCGATGACCTTCGACAGCATCGGGTCGTACAGGCTGCCGATCTCCGTGCCCTCGCTCAGGCCGGAGTCGGTGCGCACGCCGTCGCCCTGCGGCTCGTGCAGCGCGAGGACCGTGCCGCCCGAGGGCAGGAAGCCGCGCGAGGGGTCCTCGGCGCAGACGCGGGCCTCGATCGCGTGGCCGGTCAGCGTGATGTCCTGCTGGCCGAAGGGCAGGTGCTCGCCCGCGGCGACCCGCAGCTGCCACTCCACCAGGTCGATGCCGGTGATCAGCTCCGTCACCGGGTGCTCGACCTGGAGGCGGGTGTTCATCTCCATGAAGTAGTACGAGGCGGGGTCCTTGCCCGGGACGATGAACTCCACCGTGCCCGCGCCCGCATAGCCGCAGGAGCGCGCCGCCTGGACCGCGGCCTCGCCCATCGACGCGCGCGTGGCCTCGTCGAGCAGGACGCTGGGCGCCTCCTCGATGATCTTCTGGTGGCGGCGCTGGAGCGAGCACTCGCGCTCCCCGAGGTGGATGACGTTCCCGTGGCCGTCCGCGAGGACCTGGATCTCGATGTGCCGGGGGCGGTCGATCCACCGCTCCACGAGCAGCGTGTCGTCGCCGAAGGAGGACCGGGCCTCGCGCCGCGCGGCGGCGATCTCGTCCGCGAGGAGGGCGGCGTCGCGCACCAGGCGCATGCCCTTGCCGCCGCCGCCCGCCGAGGGCTTGAGCAGCACCGGCATGCCGATCTCGCGCGCGGCGTCGGCCAGTTGGGCGTCGGTCAGGCCGCTGCCCGACGAGCCGGGGACCACCGGGACCCCGGCCGCCTCGACCGTCTCCTTGGCGCGGATCTTGTCGCCCATCAGGGAGATGGCCTCGGCGGGCGGGCCGATGAACGTGAGGCCGGCCGCCGCGCAGGCGTGCGCGAACTCGGCGTTCTCGGCCAGGAAGCCATAGCCCGGGTGGACCGCCTGGGCGCCGGACCTGGCCGCCGCCTCCAGGATGCGCTCGGCGGACAGATAGCTCTCGGTGGCCGGTGCGGGACCGAGCCGCACGGCCGTGTCCGCCTCGCGGACGTGCCGGGCGTCGGCGTCCGCGTCGCTGAACACCGCGACCGAGCGGACGCCGAGCGCGCGCAGCGTGCGGATGACGCGGACCGCGATCTCGCCGCGGTTGGCGACGAGCACCGTGTCGAACATGGTCCCTCTCCCCGGGGTGGTCCCTTGCTGGAAGTCGCTCATCGTCGGCCCCTCACATCCGGAAGACGCCGAAGCCGGGCTCACCCAGAGGAGCCTCGGCACACGCGGTCAGGGCGAGGCCGAGGACCTGCCGGGTCTCCATCGGGTCGATCACGCCGTCGTCCCAGAGCCGGGCCGTGGCGTAGTAGGCGTTGCCCTGTTCCTCGTACTGTGCGCGGACCGGGGCCTTGAAGGCCTCCTCGTCCTGCGCCGACCACTCCTCGCCGCGCCCCTCCAGCTGGTCGCGCTTGACGGTCGCGAGGACCGAGGCGGCCTGCTCGCCGCCCATCACGGAGATCTTGGCGTTCGGCCACATCCACAGGAAGCGGGGGGAGTAGGCCCGGCCGCACATCGAGTAGTTCCCCGCGCCGTACGAACCGCCGATCACGACCGTCAGCTTCGGCACGCGCGTGCAGGCCACCGCGGTCACCATCTTGGCGCCGTGCTTGGCGATGCCGCCCGCCTCGTAGTCCCGGCCGACCATGAAGCCCGAGATGTTCTGGAGGAAGACCAGGGGGATGCCGCGCTGGTCGCACAGCTCGATGAAGTGGGCGCCCTTCTGGGCGGATTCGGAGAACAGGATGCCGTTGTTCGCGACGATGCCGACCGGGTGGCCGTGCAGATGGGCGAAGCCGGTCACCAGCGTCTGGCCGTACTCCGCCTTGAACTCGGCGAAGCGGGAGCCGTCGACCACGCGCGCGATGACCTCGCGGACGTCATAGGGGGTGCGGGAGTCCGTGGGCACCGCTCCATAGAGCCCGAGGGGGTCGACCTTCGGCTCCTCCACCGGGCGCACGCTCCAGGGGAGTTCGCCGCGGTCGGGGAGGGTGGAGACGATCGTGCGCACGATGCGCAGGGCGTGCGCGTCGTCCTCCGCGAGGTGGTCCGTCACGCCGGAGGTGCGGGAGTGGACCTCGCCGCCGCCCAGCTCCTCGGCCGTCACGACCTCGCCGGTGGCCGCCTTCACCAGGGGCGGGCCGCCGAGGAAGATCGTCCCTTGATTGCGGACGATGACCGCTTCGTCGCTCATCGCGGGGACGTACGCCCCGCCGGCCGTGCAGGAGCCGAGGACGGCGGCGATCTGCGGGACGCCCGCGCCGGACATCCGCGCCTGGTTGTAGAAGATCCGCCCGAAGTGCTCGCGGTCCGGGAAGACGTCGTCCTGCATGGGCAGGAAGGCGCCGCCCGAGTCCACGAGATACAGACAGGGGAGGCGGTTCTCCAGCGCGACCTCCTGGGCGCGCAGGTGCTTCTTCACCGTCATGGGGTAATACGTGCCGCCCTTGACGGTGGCGTCGTTCGCGACGATCACGCAGGTGCGCCCGGAGACCCGGCCGATGCCCGCGATGACGCCGGCTGCCGGGGCGTCGCCGCCGTACAGCCCGTCGGCCGCGAGGGGGGCCAGCTCCAGGAAGGGCGAGCCGGGGTCGAGCAGGGCGTCCACGCGGTCGCGCGGCAGCAGCTTGCCGCGCGCGACGTGCCGGGCGCGGGCCCGCTCACCGCCGCCGAGCCTGGCCGCCGCGAGCTTGGCCCGCAGGTCGTCCACGAGGGCGCGGTGCCCCGCTTCGTTCGTCCGCCAGGTCTGCGACGCGGGATCGGCCGCGCTCGCAAGGACTGGTGCCGGCTGCATCAGTCGAGCCCCCTTGCTCGGTCCACTCGATGGGCGCGGTCCCGCTCGGTGGTTAATGAGCGTTAACGCGTTTCGTTCAGGTTAACGAGCGCTAACCACCCTGTCTAGAATTGATTCCATGGCCACCAGAACCGACGCCCCCACCCGTCGCGAGCAGATCCTCAGGGAAGCCGCCAGGCTCTTCGCCGAGCGCGGCTTCCACGGCGTGGGCGTGGACGAGATAGGAGCCGCGGTCGGCATCAGCGGACCCGGGCTCTACCGCCACTTCGCGGGCAAGGACGCGATGCTCGCCGAGCTGCTCGTGGGCATCAGCGGGCAGCTCCTGACGGGCGGCAAGCGCTGCGTGGCCGAGGCGGACGGGTCGCCGCGGCAGGTGCTCGACGCGCTCATCGAGGGGCACATCGACTTCGCCCTGGACGACCGCTCCCTGATCACCCTGCACGACCGTGAGCTCGACCGCCTCAGGGACGCCGACCGCAAGCTGGTCCGCCAGCTCCAGCGGCAGTACGTGGAGATCTGGGTCGACGTCGTGCGCACGGTCTATCCGGACCTCGCCGAGAACGCGGCCCGTGTCTCCGTGCACGCCGTCTTCGGGCTGCTCAACTCCACGCCGCACCTGAGCCGGCGCGACGCGCTGCCCAGTCGCGCGGCCATGGCGCAGCTGCTGCACGGCCTGGCGCGCGGGGCCTTCGCCGCCGCCGCGGCGTGACGGGAGCGACAGGGCGTATCTCTGGACGGTCCAGTGACCGGCGGGTAACGTTCGTCTGAGCAAGCGCTTAGTCTTGTCGCGCTTGGTCGAGCCTGGTGCCGTATCGAAGGAGTTCTCCGTGCGCCGTACCGTTTTCAATGAGGACCACGAGGCGTTCCGGGAGACCCTGCGCGCCTTCATCGAGGCCGAGGTCGTCCCCGTCCACGACGAGTGGTTCGCCGCGGGTCAGGTGCCGCGCGAGTTCTACTACAAGCTGGCCGAGCTCGGCCTCTTCGGCATCAATGTCCCCGAGGAGTTCGGCGGCGCCGGCCTGGAGACGCACAAGTTCGAGGCCGTCCAGTACGAGGAGACCGCCCGCGCGGGCGTCACCTTCGGCGGCTCCGGCGTCCACGTGCTGCTCGCCCTGCCGTACATCAAGGCGCTCGCCACCGACGAGCAGAAGAAGCGCTACCTCGAGAAGTTCGTCTCCGCCGAGGAGATGTGGGCCCTGGCGATGACCGAGCCGGGCACCGGCTCCGACCTCGCGGGCATGAAGAGCACGGCCAAGCTCTCCGAGGACGGCACGCACTACGTCCTCAACGGCTCCAAGACCTTCATCACCGGCGGCGTGCACGCCGACCGCGTGATCGTCTGCGCCCGCACGTCGGCGCCCACCGCCGAGGACCGCCGCTTCGGCATCTCCCTCTTCGCCGTGGACACCAAGTCCGAGGGCTACTCCATCGGGCGCAAGCTCGACAAGCTCGGCCTGAAGACCTCCGACACCGCCGAGCTGGCGTTCGTCGACGTCAAGGTCCCCGTCGAGGACCTCCTCGGCGAGGAGAACAAGGGCTTCTACTACCTCGGGAGCAACCTCCCCTCCGAGCGCTGGGGCATCGCCTACGGCGCGTACGCGCAGGCCAAGGCCGCCGTCCGGTTCGCCAAGGAGTACGTCCAGGACCGCACGGTCTTCGGCAAGACGGTCGCCTCCTTCCAGAACACCAAGTTCGAGCTGGCCGCCTGCCAGGCCGAGGTGGACGCCGCCGAGGCCGTCGCCGACCGCGCCCTGGAGGCCCTGGACGCCGGTGAGCTGACCGCCGCCGAGGCCGCCTCCGCGAAGCTGTTCAACACCGAGGTCGCGCACCGCGTGATCGACAAGTGCCTCCAGCTCCACGGCGGCTACGGCTTCATGAACGAGTACCCCATCGCCCGCCTGTACGCGGACAACCGCGTCAACCGCATCTACGGCGGCACCAGCGAGGTCATGAAGATGATCATCGCCAAGAACATGGGCCTGTAAAGATCGCCCTGTAGAACTGCATTCATGAACCAGGCACTTGAGTCCCTCCTCGATCTGCTCGACCTGGAGCAGATCGAGGAGGACATATTCCGGGGCGAGAGCCGTTCGGCGCTCGTCCCGCGCGTCTTCGGCGGCCAGGTGGCCGCCCAGGCGCTGGTGGCCGCGGGCCGCACGGTCCCCGCCGCGCGGCCGGCCCACTCCCTGCACGCGTACTTCCTGCGCGCGGGGGACCCGGGCGTCCCGATCGTCTACACCGTCGACCGGATCCGCGACGGCCGCTCCTTCACCACGCGCCGCGTCGTGGCCGTCCAGCACGGCCAGCCGATATTCCACCTCTCCGCGTCCTTCCAGACGTACGAGGAGGGCCTGGAGCACCAGACGGGCATGCCGTCCGCCCCGGACCCCGAGACGCTCCCGACCGCCGCCGAGATGCTGCCCCGCCATCTGCCGCAGCACGTCGCCGAGCGCCTCATCGAGGCCCGCGCGGCCGTCGACCTGCGGTACGTGGACGCGCCCCCGTGGGCCACGGTCGGGCAGCCGCGCGAACCGCGCTCCCAGGTGTGGTTCCGCACGAACGGCAAGCTCGACGAGTACGCCCACCACACGGTCGACTCCCTGCTGCACGTCTGCCTGGCCACGTACGTCTCCGACATGACGCTGCTCGACTCGGTGCTGCTCGCGCACGGCCGGGGCGGCTGGGCGGTCGGCGACGTCGTCGGCGCCTCGCTCGACCACGCCATGTGGTTCCACCGCCCCTTCCGGGCGGACGAATGGCTCCTGTACGACCAGGAGTCGCCGTCGGCCTCCGGCGGGCGCGGACTCGGCCAGGCGCGGATCTGGACGCAGGACGGGCAGCTCGCGGTGACCGTGATCCAGGAAGGCGTCGTTCGCGTTCCCCGGTGATCGGACATACGGTCCGATACATGAGTGAGCCGGTCGACAGCAGCCAGCCCGAGCCGCCCGAGGGCGGCGGCGAAAGCACCTTCACCGTCATCGTCGCCGCCGTCGCCAACCTCGGTATCGCCATCGCCAAGGCCGTCGCCGGTGTCATCAGCGGGTCCAGCGCGATGCTCTCCGAGGCGGCGCACTCCCTGGCCGACACCGTCACCGAGGTGCTGCTCCTCACCGCCCTGAAACGCAGCGAGAAGCCCGCCGACGAGGACCACCCCCTCGGCTACGGCCCCGAGCGCTACATCTGGGCGATGCTCGCCGCCGTCGCCACCTTCGTCGGCGGCGCCGTCTTCTCGCTCTACGACGGCATCCACACGCTGGTCGCGGGCGAGGAACTGGGCGACCCGCTCATCTCTTACATCGTGCTCGCCATCGCCTTCCTCCTGGAGGGCTACTCGCTGCGCACCGGCGTCCGGCAGGCGCGCGGCGAGGCCACGCGCTACGGGGCGTCCTTCGGGCGCTATCTGCGCCACACGCCCGACACCGCCGTGAAGGCCGTCGTCCTGGAGGACTCCGCCGCCCTGGCCGGTCTCGTGCTCGCCGCGGGCGGGCTGCTCGGCGGGCAGCTCACCGGATCCGGCGTCTGGGACGGCGTGGCCTCGCTCTGCATCGGCGCGCTGCTCCTGTACGTGGCCTGGGTGCTCGGCCGCAGCAACGCCCAGCTGCTCATCGGGCGGCCGCTGCCCAAGCCGATGCGCGAGGAGATCCGCGCCGAACTCCTGGCCTCCGAGCACATCGAGGCCGTCCTGGAGCTGACCACGCTGCTCCAGGGCCCGCGCGAGGCGCTCGTCGCCGCCAAGGTCGACTTCCGCGACGCCTCCACGGCGGCGCAGATCGAGTGGGCCTGCGAACAGGCCGAGCGGCGGCTGCGCGAGCGCTTCCCCGGCGTACGGCGGGTCTATCTGGACCCCACACCGGGGTACGCCCAGCGGCGCGAGGAAGGGCTCAGCCCGTGGCCGTGACGCGGGCTCGGCTCAGGCCTGCGGCGAGAGGCCTGCGGCGTCCAGGAGGTAGGCCGTCATCGGGTCGTAGTACCGCGGGCTCGTGACGTGGTCGTCCAGCGGGACCGTCACCTGGAGGGTGCCCTCGGCCTCGCCGATGAACAGCGCCGGGTCGTTGCAGTCCGCGTACCCCACGGAGTCGATGCCGCGCTGGCCCGCGCACCCCGCCCAGCCGTGGTCGGCGACGACCAGGTCCGGCAGCGGGCGCCCGGCGCGCTCCAGGCCGTCCAGGATCGCGTTCATCGGCTCGGGGGAGTGCGTGTGCCACAGCGTCGCGCCGCGCTCCAGGACCGCCACGTCCGCGAACTGGAAGACCATGCCCTCGTCGGCGGTCAGGCCCTCCGGGATGACGACGATCTCGCAGCCCGCCGCGCGCAGGGCGGCCGCGGTCGCGCGGTGCACGTCGAGCAGACCCCCGGGGTGGCCGGTGGCGAAGAGGACCCGCTCCTTGCCGGCCGCCGCCTTGCGCAGGCGCGCCGCCATCCGCTCCAGGGCGTCGACCGTCAGCTCAGGGTCGATGGTGTCCTGCCCGTGCCGGAACGCGTCGTCGTCGATGACGCCGCACCGCTCGGCCATCACCGCGAGGACGTCCTGCTCGTCGGTCCAGCGGTCGCCGAGCTCCAGGCCCAGCCAGTAGTGGCGGTCGCCGTTCGCGAGCTTCCGGTAGTGGCTGAGGTTGTTCTCGCGGGGAGTGGCGACATCGCCCGCGATGCGGGTGCGTACGAGGTGGTCGACGAGCGCGGCACGGCTGGGTATGGGCATGACTCCCATTGTGCCGTCGGTAACCGCCTGGTGGCGGGCAGTCCCGAACCCTGGACTGTGAGCTGCGCTGCACTGCGTCGGGCTTCGGCGGGGACGGGTTGATTCTTCGTCTGCGGGCCGCAGGGGGCCGCGCGCGCAGCTCCCCGCGCCCCTACGGGGCCCGGCCCAGCGCGAACCAAAGCTCCATCCGTACGTCCGGGTCATCCAGATCAGCGCCCAAGAGCGACCCGCACCGCGTGATCCGCTGCCGGACCGTGTTGCGGTGGACGCCCAGGGCCGTCGCCGTGCGGTCCCAGTTGCCGTGCAGGGACAGCCAGGTGCGCAGGGTCCGCGTGAGCGCTTCGCTGCCGCCGAGCGGGGCGAGCAGCACGCGCGCGTGGGCCGCGGCCTCGGCCGGCGCCACCAGGGCGGCGATGCCCGCGTCCCGGTGGCGCACCAGCGGGGCGCGGGTGGCCTCGGCGCGGCGCAGGGCGCGGTCCGCCTGGGCGTCGGCGGCCGGCAGGTCCGCGGTGGCGGCCGGGGCGGAGACCCCCAGGGTCCAGCCCGGCTGCCCGGCGAGGTCGCTGCCCGCGGGGAGCAGGAGCCGCACCAGGTCCTGCCCCGCGTCCGCGTCGGCCAGTCCGCTGCCCAGCGCGGCGGCCAGCGCGGAGGCGGCCACGGAGTGCGCCACCGGGTCGCTCCCGGCCTCCCCGCGCGCGTGCACCACCGTCCACTCCTCGGCCCCCAGGAGCGGCGCGACATCGCCCACCGCCGCGCCGAGCAGAAGCCGTACGAGAGCCGCCGACCGTACGGAGTCGGCGGCGCCCTGGTGCTTGCCGGTGAGCAGGGAGAGCAGCACTAGGGCCACTCCGGTGATGGTGTGGTCCCCCGGTTCGCGCTGCTCGGCGGCGATCCCGAGCGCGAACCCCTGCCCGCCGCCCAGCGCGTACGCGGCCAGGTGGGCGCCGCCCACGGAGTCGGTGGCCGACGCGGGCAGCGGGCCGGGGCGCCCCGAGGGCCGCACGACGCCGGAGAGGTCGTGCACCGCCTGCCGCACCCCCGCTCCCGGGGCCGAGCCCGCCGTGTGGAGCACCGCGCCGTCCGGGGCGTAGAGCGCCGCCCAGCCGCCCAGGCGCGTCGCCAGCTGCCGCAGCACCGCGGGCACCGGGTCGGGGCGCGCGGCGGCCGTGGCGAGGCCCTGCTGGGCCTCCGTCACCCGGCGCAGCTCCGCGTGCCTGGCCTCCGCCACCAGCTCCCACACCGCCCGGGCGACCCCGCTGAACGTGGTGCGCGGCGGCACCTCCAGGAGCGGAAGCCCGTAGCGGTCGCAGGCCGTCACCAGGGCGCGCGGCACCGTGTCGTGCACGGGGGCGACGCCGAAGCCGAGCGCCGCGCCGCCCGCCTCGACGATCCGCGCCACGTAGTCGTCCAGGTAGACCCCCGCGCCCACCGGGTCCGAGATGTGCACGCCCGCCGTCAACAGCAGCTCGCCACCCAGGAGGTACGGATAGGGGTCCGCCATCTCCGAGGTGTGCACCCACTGGACGGCCGCCCCGCTCTCCCGCGCGTCGGGGCCCGCGATCTGGCGCAGCCCGAGGTCCTCCCTGGCCAGGAGCGCGGTCAGCGCCACGGGCGGGGTCGGGGGAGTCACGGAGAGGGAAGCGGGGGCGGCGGGGTCCGGCACGGTGGATGGTCCATCCATTTTGGTCGCGGGAAGTGGATGAAACGTACACTTCAGCGTTGCTTTCCGGCCACCTAAGGTCGTGCCGACCCCAGGCCGCGGGTACGGGCGGATGTCCCCGCGGCTGGTTGCCACCCCCTCACCCCCATCTGCACGACACGCCACCGAGGTGCGCGAAGGAGGGCCCTATGGCCGTCGACTACACAGTGATCGTCGTCTATCTCGCCGGCATGCTCGCCATGGGCTGGTGGGGCATGCGCCGCGCCAAGTCCAAGAGCGAATTCCTGGTCGCGGGACGCCGCCTCGGACCCTGGATGTACTCCGGGACCATGGCCGCCATCGTCCTCGGCGGCGCGTCCACCATCGGCGGCGTCGGCCTCGGCTACCAGTACGGCCTCTCCGGCGCCTGGATGGTCTTCACCATCGGCCTCGGCCTGCTCGCGCTGAGCGTCTTCTTCTCGGCGCGCATCGCCCGCCTGAAGGTCTACACCGTCTCCGAGATGCTCGACCTGCGCTACGGCGGACGCGCGGGCATCATCTCCGGTGTCGTCATGTGGTCCTACACGCTGATGCTCGCGGTCACCTCGACCATCGCGTACGCCACGATCTTCGACGTCATCTTCGACATGAACCGCACGATCGCGATCATCCTCGGCGGCTCGATCGTCGTCGCGTACTCGACGCTCGGCGGCATGTGGTCCATCACGCTCACCGACATGGTGCAGTTCGTGGTGAAGACCATCGGCGTGCTGCTCCTGCTGCTGCCCATCGCGGTCGTCAAGGCCGGCGGCTTCAGCGAGATGAAGGCCAAGCTGCCCACCGAGTACTTCGACCCGCTGGGCATCGGCGGCGAGACGATCTTCACGTACGTGCTGATCTATACGTTCGGCATGCTCATCGGGCAGGACATCTGGCAGCGCGTCTTCACCGCGCGCAGCGACAAGGTCGCCCGCTACGGCGGCACCGTCGCCGGTACGTACTGCCTGGTCTACGCGATCGCGGGCGCCGTCATCGGCACGGCCGCCAAGGTCATGTACCCGAAGCTGCCGAGCGCCGACGCGGCCTTCGCGACCATGGTCAAGGACGAACTGCCCATGGGCGTGCGGGGCCTGGTGCTCGCCGCGGCGCTCGCCGCCGTGATGTCCACGTCCTCCGGGGCGCTCATCGCCTGCGCGACCGTCGCCAACAACGACATCTGGTCGCGCCTTCGCGGGGCCGTCGCCCCCAAGGCCGACGGCGAGGCGCACGACGAGGTGAAGGGCAACCGCCTCTTCATCCTGATCATGGGCATCGCCGTCGTCTGCATCGCCATCGCGCTCAACGACGTGGTCCAGGCGCTGACCGTCGCCTACAACCTGCTCGTCGCCGGTCTCCTCGTGCCGATCCTCGGCGGACTGCTGTGGAAGCGCGGCACCGCGGAGGGCGCGCTCGCGGCCATCGTCGCCGGCGGGCTCTCCGTCGTCGGGCTCATGTGGGGGTACGGCATCCTCGCCAACGAGCCCATCTACTACGGCCTGTTGATCTCCCTCGGCGTGTACGTCGCCGTCTCCCTCGCCACGAAGCCCACGGACGCCCGCGTCCTGGCGGCCTGGCGCGAGCGGCTCGCGGGCCGGGGGTCCCAGGAAGCGGAACCGGAAACCCCGGTGGCCGTCTAGTCCGGCGCGCGGCCCACCGCCCCAGCACTGTCGGTGGGCCGCGCGACACTTGTCCCAGCAGCACAGCAGCACTCGTACCAGCAGGAGGAAACCGACCATGAGCAGCGCCGAGACCCCGACCCCCCGCGGCCCGGTCGATTCCTCCCGCGTCCCGCGGTACGCGGGCCCGGCGACCTACGCCCGGCTGCCCCGCCTGGACGAGGTGGGCGGCAAGACGGACATCGCCGTGGTCGGCGTGCCCTTCGACACCGGCGTCTCGTACCGCCCCGGCGCCCGCTTCGGCGGCAACGCCATCCGCGAGGCCTCGCGCCTCCTGCGTCCGTACAACCCCGCGCAGGACGCCTCGCCCTTCGCGCTCGCGCAGGTCGCGGACGCGGGCGACATAGCCGCCAACCCCTTCAACATCAACGAGGCGGTCGAGACGATCGAGGCCGCCGCGGACGACCTGCTCGGCTCCGGCGCCCGCATGATGACGCTCGGCGGCGACCACACCATCGCGCTCCCGCTGCTCCGCTCGGTCGCCAAGAAGCACGGCCCGGTCGCCCTGCTGCACTTCGACGCCCACCTGGACACCTGGGACACCTACTTCGGCGCCGAGTACACCCACGGCACCCCGTTCCGCCGGGCCGTCGAGGAGGGCATCCTCGACACCGAGGCGCTCAGCCACGTCGGCACGCGCGGCCCGCTGTACGGCAAGCAGGACCTCACGGACGACGAGAAGATGGGCTTCGGCATCGTCACCTCGGCGGACATCTACCGCCGCGGCGCCGACGAGGTCGCCGACCAGCTGCGCCAGCGCATCGGCGACCGCCCGCTGTACATCTCCATCGACATCGACTGCCTGGACCCGGCCCACGCGCCCGGCACCGGCACCCCGGAGGCCGGCGGCATGACGTCGCGCGAGCTCCTGGAGATCCTGCGGGGGCTCTCCTCCTGCAACCTCGTCTCGGCGGACGTCGTCGAGGTCGCCCCGGCCTACGACCACGCGGAGATCACCGCCGTCGCCGCCTCGCACACCGCGTACGAGCTGACGACGATCATGTCCCGCCAGATCGCGGAGGCCCGCCGGACCACCGAAGGGGGCGCGGCCAAGTGACGCACGACCACGACGTAGTCCTGCGTCCCACGGACGCGCAGCAGGAAGCCGCCCTGAACCCGCCCGCCGGGCGCAACGGCGGCGACCTCGTCGTCGAGACCCTCCAGGGCCTCGGCGCGACCACGGTCTTCGGCCTGCCCGGCCAGCACGCGCTCGGCATGTTCGACGCCCTGCGCCGCTCGGCCCTGTCGTACGTCGGCCTGCGGGTCGAGAACAACACGGGCTTCGCGGCGGACGCGTACGGCCGGATCACCGGTGAGGTGGCCCCGCTGCTGCTCTCCACCGGCCCCGGCGCGCTCACCTCGCTCGCCGCGCTCCAGGAAGCGGCGGCCGGCTCCTCGCCGGTGCTCGCGATCGGCAGCCAGATCCCGGTGGCCGGCCTGGGCGGCGGCCGGCACGGCTACCTCCACGAGCTGCGCGACCAGCAGGCATCCTTCCGCGACATCGTGAAGTCCGTCCACACGGTCCGCACCGCCTCGCAGATCCCCTCCGCCATCGCGGCGGCCTGGGAGTCGGCGCTCACCGCCCCGCACGGCCCGGTGTGGGTGGAGATTCCGCAGGACGTGCTGCTCGCCGAGACGACTCTGCCCGTCGTCACGGCCATGGACGCGACCCCGGACGAGGTCGTCCCGCGCCCGGAGCTGACCGCCGTGGCGGCCGACCTGCTCGCGCGCGCCGAGCGCCCGGCGATCATCGCGGGCGGCGGAGTCGTCCGTTCCGACGCGAGCGGCAAGCTCCTGGCGCTGGCCGAGCTGGTGAACGCGCCCGTCGTCACGACCTTCGGCGGCAAGGGCGCCTTCCCCTGGGAGCACCCGCTCTCGCTCCAGTCATGGCTGGAGGACCGGTACACCACCGACTTCCTGGAGGACGCGGACGTCCTCCTGGTCGTCGGCTCGGGCCTGGGCGAGCTCTCCTCGAACTACCACACGTTCAAGCCGCGCGGCCGGGTCATCCAGGTCGAGGCCGACGCCGGGAAGCTGGAGTCCAACCACCCGGCGCTCGGCATCCACGCGGACGCGCGGCTCGCGCTCTCCGCGCTCCTGGAGACGCTCGACGCGCCCCGCGAGGACCCCACGGCCCCCGAGCGGGTGCGCACGGTCCTGGCCCGGGTCAAGGAGCGGATCGCCGCCCAGGACCTCACCCTGGAGCAGCAGGTCCTCGCCTCGGTGCGCGAGGCCCTGCCCGACACCTCGCCGTCCTTCTGGGACATGACGATCCTGGCGTACTGGGCGTGGTCCGCCTTCGACGCCCGGCATCCGAACACGATGCACTCGGCGCAGGGCGCGGGCGGCCTCGGGTACGGCTTCCCGGCGGCCCTGGGAGCCGCTGCGGCCGACCCCTCGAAGCCGGTCCTCGCGGTCTCGGGCGACGGCGGCGCGATGTACTCCCTCGCGGAGCTGGCCTCGGCCAAGCAGCACGATCTGCCGGTCACCTGGCTGATCGTGGACGACGGCGGCTACGGCATCCTGCGCGAGTACATGTCCGACGCGTTCGGCGAACCGACGGCCACGGAGCTCTCCCGGCCCGACTTCGTCGCGCTCGCGGAGTCCTTCGGGGTGCCGGGCGTCCGGACCACCCCGCAGACCCTGAAGGACGACCTCGCGAAGGCGCTCGCGGAGCCCGGTCCCTCGGTGGTCGTGCTCCCGGCGGTCCTGCGCATGTTCGAGCCGACGCACCTCTGAGCCCGCGCCGGTCACGGATCGGTCATCTGTGCCATGTTTGTGCAACCTCACGCGGTATCGGTGAGTCAAGAGAGGTGAGCGTGCCGGGGGGCGCGCTTGTACGGGCCCCGAGGGTCTTGTACGGACCCAAGGGGACGGGAAAACCTCATGACTCACCCGATATCGGGGATATCCAGGCGTGCCCGCGTGCTCTCGGCGGGCGTCGCCGCCGGAGTGCTCGTGCCGCTCGGCGCCGTCGCGACCGCCGCGCCCGCGGCCGCGGCGACGCCGAGCGTCAGCTGCACCTCCGCGCAGAGCGGCCTGGCGGCCAAGCTCACCAAGGACATCACGGCGGCGCTCAAGAACCGCAAGGGCACGGTCGCGGTCGGCCTGCGCGACCGCACCACGAACACCACCTGCACCCTGCGCGCGGGCACCTCCTTCGACTCGGCGAGCGTCGTCAAGGTGACCGTCCTCGCCGCGCTCCTGTGGGACGCGAAGAAGACCGAGCGGAAGCTGTCGGAGCGTGAGTCGGACCTCGCGTACGCCATGATCACCAAGTCGGACAACGCGGCCACCAGCAAGCTCTGGCGCCAGCTCGGCACGGGCAAGATCAAGGGCTTCCTCACGGCGGCCAAGATGACCAAGACCGTGCCCGGCTCCGACGGCTACTGGGGCCTCACCCGGATCAACGCCACCGACGAGCAGAAGCTCCTGGCCCTGGTCACCGCCAAGAACACCGTCCTGAGCGACAACGCGCGCGCCTACATCCTCAAGCTGATGGGCAAGGTCGTCTCCTCGCAACGCTGGGGCACCCCGGCGGGCGCGCCCTCCGGCGTCGCGATCCACGTCAAGAACGGCTGGCTCCAGCGCTCGACCCACGGCTGGCGGGTGCACAGCGTCGGCGCGTTCAAGGGCGGCGGCCACGACTACACGATCTCCGTGCTCACCCACGGCAACAGCACCATGAACTACGGGGTGACCACCATCCAGGGCGTCGCCAAGGCCATCCACAAGGACCTGACGCCCCGGGCCTCCGCCGCCGGGCGCTACGCCCCCACGGACACGCCGCGCGAGGCGTTCGTGGCGGTCCCCGCCGGCTGACCGGTCCCGCCCCGCCCCGGCGCACTGCTGCGGATGTTCGAGGCCGCCCTCCTCCGGGTGGTCCTAGGACCTGAGACCCGTCTTTGTTGCGGTGGGATGAAATTGTCGTCCCACCGCGTTGGGCCTCTCGGCAGGTCAGGTCGACGGGAGGCAGCACGTGGTGGAGCAACGGGGTGGCGTCGGACCGGAGAAATCCGGCTGGGCGAAACGTCTGACGGGATACGCCTGGCGCTATCCGAAGGACGTCGTGCTCGCGCTCGGCTCCTCGCTCGCCGGCATGGCCGTCATGGCGCTGGTCCCGCTGATCACCAAGGTGATCATCGACGACGTCATCGGCGACAAGACCCGCTCCATGGGCCCCTGGGCCGCGGCCCTGCTCGGGGCCGCCGCCCTCGTCTACGTCTTCACGTACATCCGCCGCTACTACGGCGGCCGTCTCGCCCTGGACGTCCAGCACGACCTGCGGACCGACATGTACGGGACGATCACCCGGCTCGACGGGCGGCGCCAGGACGAGCTGTCCACCGGGCAGGTCGTCGGCCGCGCCACCAGCGACCTCCAGCTCATCCAGGGCCTGCTCTTCATGCTGCCGATGACCATCGGCAACATCCTGCTCTTCGTGATCTCCCTCGTGATCATGGCGTGGCTCTCCGTGCCGCTGACCCTCGTCGCGCTCGCCGTCGCCCCCGCCCTCTGGTTCATCGCCAAGCGCAGCCGCAGCAGGCTGCACCCCTCCACCTGGTACGCGCAGGCCCAGGCCGCCGCCGTCGCCGGAGTCGTGGACGGCTCCGTCTCCGGCGTACGCGTCGTGAAGGGCTTCGGCCAGGAGGACCAGGAGACCGGGAAGCTCAGGGAGGTCGGCCGCAAGCTGTTCGCCGGGCGGCTGCGGACCATCCGGCTGAACTCCAAGTACACGCCCGCCCTCCAGGCCGTGCCCGCCCTCGGGCAGGTCGCGATGCTCGCGCTCGGCGGCTGGCTCGCCGTGCGGGGGGAGATCACGCTCGGCACGTTCGTCGCCTTCTCCAGCTACCTCGCCCAGCTCGTCGGACCCGTGCGCATGCTCGCCATGGTCCTCACCGTCGGCCAGCAGGCCCGCGCGGGCGCCGAGCGCGTCCTGGAGCTCATCGACACCGAGCCGACGCTCAAGGACGGCACCAAGGAGCTGCCCGCCGACGCCCCGGCGACCGTCGAGTTCGACGACGTCTCCTTCGCGTACGAGGACAGCAGGCCCGTCCTGGACGGCCTCTCCTTCGAGATCCGGCCCGGCGAGACCCTCGCCGTCGTCGGCACCTCCGGCAGCGGCAAGTCCACCGTCTCGCTGCTGCTGCCCCGCTTCTACGACGTGACGCACGGCGCCGTCCTGATCGGCGGCCACGACGTCCGCGAGCTGACGACCGACTCGCTGCGGGCCGCCATAGGGCTCGTGCCCGAGGACTCCTTCCTCTTCTCCGACACCATCCGCGCCAACATCGCGTACGGAAAGCCGGACGCCACCCAGGAGGAGATCGAGACCGCGGCCCGCGCCGCCCAGGCCGACCGCTTCGTCGCCGAACTGCCCGACGGGTACGACACCACCGTCGGCGAGCACGGCCTGACCCTCTCCGGCGGCCAGCGCCAGCGCGTCGCGCTCGCCCGCGCCATCCTCACCGACCCCCGCCTGCTCGTCCTGGACGACGCGACGTCGGCGGTGGACGCCCGCGTCGAGCACGAGATCCACGAGGCCCTGCGCGGCGTCATGGCCGGGCGCACGACCCTCCTCATCGCCCACCGCCGCTCCACCCTGAACCTCGCCGACCGCATCGCGGTGCTCGACGCCGGACGCCTCGCCGCCATCGGCACGCACGAGGAGCTGACGGAGCACTCCGCGCTCTACCGGCGCCTGCTGACCGACCCGGACGAGATGGGCGGGGTCTCGCCCGGCCACGCGCTCCCGGCCGAGCGCCCCGAGGACACCTCCGTACGCGCCGAGCTCGACGCCGAGTTCGACGCCGAGCGGGGCATCACCCCGCAGCTGTGGGTGGGCGACCGCGAGCCCAAGGACACCGCCCTGTCCGGGACGCCCGCCACGCCCCAGCTCCTCGCGCAGGTCGAGGCGCTGCCCCCGGCCACCGACACCCCCGACATCGACGAGGCACGCGCGGTCACGCCCGAGGAGTCGTACGGACTGCGGCGCCTGCTCGCCGGATTCGGCAAGCCGCTGTTGTTCGCGCTGCTCCTGGTGGCGATCGACGCCGGCATGGGCCTGCTGCTCCCCGTCCTCATCCGGCACGGCATCGACGAGGGCGTCTCGCAGCTCGCGCTGGGCGCCGTGTGGGTGGCCGCCGGGCTCGCGCTGCTCACCGTGCTCGTCCAGTGGACCGCCCAGATCGGCGAGACGCGGATGACCGGGCGGACCGGCGAGCGGGTGCTCTACTCCCTGCGTCTGAAGATCTTCTCCCAGCTCCAGCGGCTCGGCCTCGACTACTACGAGCGGGAGCTGACCGGGCGCATCATGACCCGGATGACCACGGACGTGGACGCCCTCTCCACCTTCCTCCAGACCGGGCTCGTCACGGCCTTCGTCTCCGTCGTCACCTTCTTCGGCATCATGGTCGCCCTCGTCGTCATCGACGTGGAGCTCGCGCTCGTCGTCTTCGCGACCCTGCCGCCGCTGATCATCGGCACGTTCTTCTTCCGCCGCTCCAGCGTCAAGGCGTACGAGCTGGCGCGTGAGCGCGTCTCGGTCGTCAACGCCGACCTCCAGGAGTCCGTCGCCGGGCTGCGCATCGTGCAGGCCTTCCGGCGCGAGCGCTCGGGCGGCGAGCGGTTCGCGCGGGCCAGCGCCGACTACCGCAGCGCCCGCATCCGCGGACAGTGGCTGATCTCCGTCTACTTCCCGTTCGTGCAACTGCTCTCGGCGGTCGCGGCGGCCGCCGTCCTGGTGGTCGGCGCGGGACGCGTGGAGGCGGGGACGCTGACGACCGGCGCCCTGGTCGCCTACCTCCTCTACATCGACCTGTTCTTCGCGCCCGTCCAGCAGCTCTCCCAGGTCTTCGACGGCTACCAGCAGGCCACGGTCTCGCTCGGCCGCATCCAGGAGCTGCTCCGGGAGCCGACCTCCACCGAGTCCGCGGACGAGCCGCTCGACGTCCTGTCCCTGCGCGGCGAGATCGCCTTCGAGGACGTGGACTTCGCCTACGGCTCCGCCGACGAACCGGAGGAGGCGCTGAGCGGCGTGCGGCTGCACATCCCCGCGGGCCAGACCGTCGCCTTCGTCGGCGAGACCGGCGCGGGCAAGTCGACCCTGGTCAAGCTGGTCGCCCGGTTCTACGACCCGACCGGCGGCCGGGTGACGGTGGACGGCACGGACCTGCGGTCCCTGGACATCACCGCCTACCGCCACCGCCTCGGGGTCGTCCCGCAGGAGGCCTACCTCTTCGCGGGGACCGTGCGCGACGCGATCGCCTACGGGCGGCCCGACGCCACCGATGCCCAGGTGGAGGCCGCGGCCCGCGCGGTCGGCGCCCACGACATGATCGCCACGCTGGACGGCGGCTACCTCCACGAGGTCGCCGAGCGCGGCCGCAACCTCTCGGCGGGCCAGCGCCAGCTGATCGCCCTGGCCCGCGCGGAGCTCGTCGACCCGGACATCCTGCTCCTGGACGAGGCGACCGCGGCCCTCGACCTGGCCACGGAGGCGCAGGTCAACCAGGCCACCGACCGCATCGCGGGCAAGCGCACCACGCTGGTCGTCGCCCACCGCCTCACCACGGCGGCCCGCGCGGACCGGGTGATCCTGATGGACCACGGCCGGGTCGCGGAGGACGGCACGCACGAGGAGCTGCTCGCCCTCGAAGGGCGGTACGCGACGCTGTGGCGCACCTTCGTGGGGGAGGCGGAACCCTCGGCGGCCTGACCCGGTGAAGGAATCGGGGCGCCCGCGCAACCGGGCGCCCTGTGGTCCGCGTCCGTACATCAGTACGCTGATGCGGATGTGTCGGGAGGGAAACCGGTGAGCAGTGGTCGAATACGGCGGAGCCTTGCGCTCGGCGCCGTCGTCCTTGCGGCTGCCCTCCTGCTCGGTGTCGCCGGCGCCGGAGCGGCGCAGGCCCAGGCGTCGGCCGGGCGCTGCGCCGGGCACAAGGTGCGCACCCTCTCCTTCAGCACCGGCAAGGTCGTCGTCTACAAGAGCCGTGGTTACGTCTGCGCCGTCACGACCGCCAAGCGCCCAGGCGCCCGCAAGACGATGTCCGTCAGCGTCCAGGCCCGCGGCAACCGCCCGGCCAGGGACAAGGGCCGCTACACGCATCGCGCGGGCCCGGTGACGGTCCACGCGGGCCATCGCTGTGTGTGGGTCAAGGGCGCGGTGGGCCGGGGGAGCACCAGCTCGGGCTGGATCCTGTGCTGAGTCCGCTGGGCCCGCTGATGTGCTGAGGGTCTGCTGATCGCCGGTTCGACGTGAGTCGGCCGCGTGTTGAGCGTATGTGCCCTGTTTGTGTCGTAGTGCGTCCGGTCGTGACGCAAGAGCCCCTAGTGGTGAGCGAGTTGCTCCGATAAGTTCCGGCGGACGCAACCGTGAACCACTCAGGGGAGAGTGCATGCGCAAGGCGCTCAGATGGCTGCTGTCGCTGGTGGTGCTGATAGGCATCGGCACCGCGGGCACAGCGAGTGCGGCAGGGGCGGCCACCGCCGCGAAGCCGCAGGCCACCGACATCAAGGACCGGCTCCTCGCCATTCCGGGCATGAGCCTGGTCGAGGAGAAGCCGTACACCGGCTACCGCTACTTCGTCCTCAACTACACCCAGCCGGTCGACCACCGGCACCCCTCCAAGGGCACCTTCAAGCAGCGCCTGACGGTCCTGCACAAGGACACCGCCCGCCCCACCGCCTTCTTCACCAGCGGCTACGGCGTCTCGACGAACCCCAGCCGCAGCGAGCCCACGCGGATCATCGACGGCAACCAGGTCTCCATGGAGTACCGCTTCTTCACGCCGTCCCGCCCCGAGCCCGCCGACTGGTCCAAGCTCGACATCTGGCAGGCCGCCAGCGACCAGCACCGCATCTTCAAGGCGCTGAAGCCGGTCTACGACAAGAAGTGGGTCGCCACCGGAGCCTCCAAGGGCGGCATGACCGCCACGTACTACGAGCGCTTCTACCCGCGTGACATGGACGGCGTCATCGCGTACGTCGCCCCGAACGACGTGGTGAACAAGGAGGATTCGCGCTACGACGAGTTCTTCGAGACGGTCGGCACCGAGGAGTGCCGCGCCAAGCTGGAGGCCGTGCAGCGCGAGGCGCTCGTGCGCCGCGAGCCGATGGAGAAGAAGTACGCCGCCTTCGCCGAGGCGGGCAACTACACCTTCAAGACGATCGGCACCCTCGACAAGGCCTACGAGGCCGTCGTCCTCGACATGGTGTGGGGCTTCTGGCAGTACCAGCCGGAGTCCGCGTGCGCCGACGTCCCCGACGCCAAGACCTCGTCCGACCAGGTGCTCTTCGACTACATCGACGAGGTCGGCGGCTGGACCTCCTACACGGACCAGGGCCTGACCCCGTACACGCCGTACTACTACCAGGCCGGTACGCAGCTGGGCTCGCCCGACATCAAGCAGCCCTGGCTCGGCGACCTGAGCCGCTACGGCTACCAGCCGCCGCGGAACTTCGTGCCGCGTGACATCCCGATGAAGTTCCAGTCCGGTGCCATGAAGGACGTGGACCGCTGGGTGCGCCACAACGCGCAGCGGATGCTGTACGTCTACGGCGGGAACGACCCGTGGGGTGCCGAGCCGTTCCGTCCCGCCCGGGGCGCCAAGCACGACTCTTACGTCTACACCGCGCCGGGCGCCAACCACGGCGCCAACGTGGCCGGTCTCGTCCCGGCGGAGAAGGCCAAGGCGACGGAGCGCATCCAGGCCTGGGCCGGGGTCTCCACCGCCGCGAGCCCCAAGCCGCTGGCCCCGTACGACGCGAAGCTCGACCGCAAGGACGAGCGCAAGCAGCTGAGCCTGCGGCCGTAGTACGGCAGCCGCTCGGTTCTCTTGCCCGGTGGCGCCGGGCGGGCCGTCCTCGGTCCGTCCGGCGCTCACACCCGCACCGCGCACCCCACCGGCTTCCCGCCGTCGAGCGTCACGTACAGCTCGGTGGCGGCAGGGCACAGGGACCGGTCGGTGACGGCCACCGTCACGCGGTACTCCGGGGCTTTGGCGCCCGACCCGTCGCAGGCCGTCTCGCGGACCTCGGTCTCGCCCGCTCCGTAGACGCAGTCCCCGACGATCGTCCGGGGCCCGCCCCCGCCCCCGGGGTCCCCGGGGTGCGGCTCCTCCAGGTTCCGCATGCAGGCGTAGCCCCGCGGCACCTCGCCGTTCCCGTCCTCGTCCACCGAGGGCCGGTTCTCGCTGATGTGGAGCACGAAGTCCGTGCGGGGAGGGCACTCGGGCCCGTCCGCGACCCTGCCGTCATGACGGGCGACGACCCGCGCCGCCGCCCGCTCGCTGGTGCACGGCACCTCCGCGAAGGACGCGCGCCCCCGCGAACTGCACTCGTCCACGGCGAGGAAGACGGCCCCGGCTCCGGACGACACCGACGAGGCCGGCCGGTCGGGACCCGGGTCCGAGGACTTCTGGCAGCCGGACACGGCGGCCGACACCACCACCGCCAGCAGCACGGGCGACCCCCGCACCAGCGCGGACCGCGCCGCGCTCCCGCCAGGCAAGGCACGCATGGCAAACCCCCCGATATGTGCACCCAGCGTGGCCCGCGCGGGCGGGCGCACGCCAGGTGCGCGGGGTGCTTTGGGTCAGTCGGCGGTGGCACGCCGGTGGCGCGGCGTACGGCTCAGTACGCCAGCCCGTGCCCGACGGGGTACAGCACCTGCGCCGGGTCGTCCGCACGCTGCACCGGCACGGGCAGCCGCCCCCGCGGCTCGGCGCGGCCCGCGATCACCCGTACCGCGGCGCGCAGTTCGACGTCCGTCCAGCAGTAGGCGGCCAGCGAGGCGCCCACCCCGCCCAGCCGCGCCACGTCGTACGGATTGCGGATCGCGAGGGCCACGACCGGGACGCCGGTCGCCACCAGCGCCTCCACCAGGGCGATCTGGGCGCTGCCCGCCCCCAGGTTGTACGTCCCCACGAGCACGGCGTCCTTGCCCGCGGCCGCCGCCACCGCCTCCGCGATCTTCGCGGCGGAGGGTGCCGTGCCCGTCGGCAGCACGGTCGGCGAGAAGCCGATGTCCGTCAGCTCGCGGCCGAGCACGGTCGTCGGCGGACCCGTCGTGCCCGAGGGGGACGCCACGTCCGCGCCCACCACGAGCACGTTCCGGTGCGTGCGGCGCGACAGCGGAAGCAGCCCGTCCTTGTTGATCAGGAGGGTCGTCGTCTCCTCCGCGATCCGGTCGGCCGCGGCGAGGTGCGCCCGTGTGCCGACCGTCCTGTCGACCCCGCGCGAGGTGACGTACGGGTCGCCGAAGAGGTCGAGCTTGGCCTTGAGGCGCAGGATCCGCAGGATCGATTCGTCGAGCCGCGCCTCCGTCAACTCGCCGTCCCGCACCGCCTGGAGCACCGCGTTCCACGCGATCTCCGGCTTCGGCGGGTTCAGGAGCTGGTCGACGCCCGCCTTCAGCGCGAGCACCGGAACCCGGTCGTCGCCGTACTTCGTGCGGACGCCCTGCATGCCCAGCGAGTCCGTCACCACGACGCCGTCGTAGCCGAGTTCCTCGCGCAGGATGCCGGTGAGGATGGGGTGCGAGAGCGTGGCCGGGTCCTCGGCCGGGTCGAGGGCCGGGACCACGATGTGCGCGGTCATGATCGAGTCGATGCCCGCGGCCACCGCCGCCCGGAACGGCGGGGCGTCCAGGGTCTCCCACTGCTCCCGGGTGTGGTGGATGTACGGCAGCTTGGAGTGGCTGTCGTCCTTGGTGTCGCCGTGCCCGGGGAAGTGCTTGGACGTCGAGGCGATGTCCGTGCCCTGGTAACCCTTGACCTGCGCGGCGACCAGATCGGCGACCGCTTCGGGGTCCGAGCCGAAGGAGCGTACGCCGATGACGGGGTTGGCGGGGTTGACGTTCACGTCGGCGACCGGGGCGTAGTTCTGCCGGATGCCGAGGGCGCGGAGCTCGGCGCCCGCGATACGGGCCGCCTTGCGCGCCGTGGAGCGCGAGCCCGCGGCGCCCAGGGCCATCGCGCCGGGCAGGAGCGTGGCGGGGACGCCGACGCGGGCGACGGCCCCGTGCTCCTGGTCGGTGGAGATGAGCAGCGGGATGCGGGCGGTGGGGGACTGCTCGGGGTCGTCCGGGGTGAGGGCCGCGCGCTGGATGCCGTTCGAGAGGTCGGCGATCTGGTGCGGGGCACGGGTGTTGTGCGCCCAGCCGAAGTAGATGATGCCGCCGAGGTGGTACTTGGCGACGGCCTCCGCGGCCGTACGGACGCCGAGCTCCTTGAGGTTGGCGTCGATGTCCGCCTGGTCGGGCTCGGTGGCGGAGTGGCCGTACACATGCATCACGAAGAGCTGGCCGACCTTCTCCTCGACGCTCATGCGGGAGATGAGCTCCCGCAGCTTCCGGTCGCGACCGCGGTCGCCGCTGCCTGCCGCGTGGGCGGCGGAGGGCGCGGCCAGGGCCGTCGCCGCGACGGCCGTGGCGGTGAGCAGGGTGCGTCTGGAGGCGTTGCGGTGGGACATGTGCGCTCCTTCGGGGACGGAAGCCGGACCGGAGCCGGACTGGGGAAACCGGCTGAAGGAAACTTTCCGAGAGTCACGGATATCCCGAAGATTTCTGCCGGTCAAGGGATCCGGCGGCCACTGTGCGGGTGGAGGGGCCGCCACCGGCGCTGTTGGAGGGGTCCGCACCGGTGACGGCATGCTGCCGACCGCGGGCGGCGGAGAGGGTGGTCAGCGTTCGCAGCCAGCAGCGATGCCGACACCGCCTCGCGGAGACTCACCCGGCAGCACGGCGGTTGGACGGTGCGTGCCGCGCCCGGGTTCCCGCGCGCGGGGCGATTTCCGGAAAGTGGTACGGACGGGGGTCCTGCGCTTCAGGAGGGCTGCTCGACGGGCGGGGAGGCGGGTTGCTGGTCGGGCAGGGCGGCGGGTTGCTGTGGCGTGGGCTTTCTGGGGGGTGGCGCGGGGCTTTCCCGGGGCGGCAACGGGCTTTTCGGCCGCGGTGCCTGGGGTTTCGGGCGTGGCGTGGGGCTTTTCGGGCGCGGTGCCTGGGGTTTTGGGCGCGGCGTGGGGCTATCCGGCCGCGGTGCCTGGGGTTTCGGGGGTGGCGTGGGGTTTTCCGGGCGTGGTGCCTGGGGTTTCGGGCGCGGCGTGGGGCTATCCGGCCGCGGCGCCCAGCGTTTCGGGCGCGGTGCCTGGGGTTTCGGGCGTGGCGCCCAGCGTTTCGGGTGTCGGGGCGGGGGCCGCGGCCGGCCAGTGCTCCTGGAGGGTCCGTACCGTCTCGGCGATCGCGGGGCGCCGTGCCGCCCCGGCCCGCCACAGCGCGTACAGCCGCCGCACCGGCAGCGGGTCGAGTCGCACGGTGACCGCCCCGTCCGGGACCGTGCCGCGGCCGAGGCGGGGGATGAGCGCGATGCCGAGCCCCGCCGAGACCAGCGCGACCAGGGTGGGGTTCTCCTCGGCGGTGTGCGCGATGTCGGGTTCGCAGCCCGCCTCGCGCAGGGTGCGCACCAGCCACTCGTGGCAGACGAGGCCCGGCGGCTGCGTGATCCACCGCTCGCCCTTGAGCTCCTCGCGGCGCACGGAGTCACGGCCCGCGAGCGGGTGGCCGGCCGGCACGACGAGGTCGCACAGGTCGTCGCCGATGACGGCCTGCTCCACGCCGGGCGGCGTCGGCAGCGGGGCGATGTCCCAGTCGTGCACGACCGCCATGTCGACCGCGCCCTTGGCCACCAGGTCGATGGACAGATGCGGGTCGATCTCCGACATCCGGGCGTCGAGCGCGGGATGCCGCCGGGCGAGATCCGCGAGGACCCCGGGGAGCAGACCGCGCGCGGCCGAGGCGAACGCCGCGATGGTCAGACGCCCCGCGGGCAGCCCGCGCCGCTCCTCGAGCTCGGTCTCCGCGCGCTCCACGATCGCCATCAACTCCTGCGCGGTTGCGGACAGATGGCGGGCCTCCTCGGTGAGCGCCACACCCCTGCCCCGCCGCTCGAGGAGGGTGGTGCGGGTCTCGCGCTCCAGCTTGGCTATCTGCTGGGAGACGGCGGAGGGGGTGTAGCCGAGCGCGGTGGCGGCGGCTCCCACCGTGCCGTGCACGGAGACGGCGTGCAGGGCGCGGAGCCGGGCGAGATCGAGCACGGGGGCCCTCCATGGGTCACAGGTCACGGTTCACGGGTCACGGGTCACAGGTCACGGTTCACGGGTCGCGGGTCACAGGTCATGGGGCATGGGTCGACTCGGGCGCCGCGGCCGTTCCGGGCCTCGGGTCCTCAGGGCCGCCGCAGTCGGCGGCCCTGTACGGCGTCGCCCGATGCGTTAGCGCTGCTTCATCCCATCATGCAGAAATCCGCGCTGGTCCTACATGGTCGGGGCGGGTGATCCTCGACGCATGCGCCCCGCCCATGTCCTCCTCGCCGTCCTCGTCGCCGCCGTGTGGGGCGTCAACTTCGTGGTCATCGAGGTGGGCCTCGACCACTTCCCGCCGCTGCTCTTCTCCGCCCTGCGCTTCCTGGTGGCGGCGCTGCCCGCGGTGTTCTTCGTGGGGCGGCCCAAGGTGGCCTGGAAGTGGGTCGTCGGGGTCGGACTCGTCCTGGGAGTGGCCAAGTTCGGGCTGCTGTTCATCGGCATGGACGCGGGGATGGCGGCCGGGACGTCCTCCCTGATCCTTCAGATTCAGGCGGTGTTCACGGCCCTCTTCGCCTTCGTGGCCCTCGGCGAACGGCCGGGCCGGCCACGGGTCATCGGCATGGTCATCGCGCTCGCGGGCATCGGCGTCGCGGCGGTGGACGAGGGGGCGGCGGGCCCGCTCACGGCCTTCGCGCTGCTGATCGGCGCCGCGGCCTGCTGGGGCGCGTCGAACGTCCTGACCCGCAAGGCGTCCCCGCCCGACGCCCTGAACTTCATGGTGTGGGTGAGCACGGTCCCGGTCCTGCCGCTGCTCGGGCTCTCGCTCCTGTTCGAGGGCCCGGCGGCGGACCGCGACGCCCTGGCCGCACTGGACTGGCAGGGCGTCGGCGTCCTCGTCTACGTCGCCTGGATCACGACGGTCTTCGGCTTCGGCGCCTGGGGCCACCTGCTCCGCCGCCACCCCGCGTCGACCGTCGCCCCCTTCTCGCTCCTGGTCCCGGTCTTCGGGATGTCCGCCGCCGGTCTCGTCCTGGGCGAGTCGGTGAGCGCCCTTGGCTGGTGCGCGGCGGCGCTCCTGGTCGGCGGGGTGGCCCTGACGTCCCTGTCCGGGGTCAGACGGGGCGGTTCAGGAGCCGTGACAGGAAGTCCCGTCCCTGGCCCAGGAGTTCCGGAAGCGGAGCCGCCTTCTCGTACCACCGCTTCTCGTACTCCCAGCACAGCCAGCCGTCCCGGTGCTCCCCGCTGAGGAGCACGTCCACGACCTCGGCGAGCGGCAGCGCGCCCGCGCCGAGGCCGAGCGGGGTCGTGTCGTCGGCCGAGGCGATGTCCTTCACCTGGACGTAGCCGAGGTACGGGGCGAGGGCCGCGTGGCTGTCGGCGGGGGACTCGCCGCCGAGCCAGGTGTGCATCACGTCCCACAGGGCGCCCGCGTGCCGGTGGCCGACCGCGCCGAGGACGCGGGTGGCCGCGGCTCCGGTGCGGTGCGAGTCGTGGGTCTCCAGAAGGATGCGTACGCCGAAGTCCGCGGCGGACTCGGCCGCGGTGCCGAGCCGTCGGGCCGCCGTCGCGTCGGCCTCCTCGGCGCTCTGCTCGGTGCCGCCGCCGGGGAAGACGCGGATGAAGGGGGCGCCCAGGTCGCGGGCGAGGGTGAGCAGGGCGCGTATCTCGTCGAGGACCGGTCCGTCGTCGCCCGGCTCGGCCACGCGCGCGTACCCGGACACGCCGAGGATCTCGATGCCCGCGTCCTTGAACTGGGCCGCCACGTCGGCCCGTTCGCCGAGGTCGATGCCCGGGTGGACCGGCTCTTCGGGGTGCGCGCGCAGTTCGATGCCCTGGTATCCGTGCGTGGTGGCGAGGTCCAGCACGTCGGCGAGGGGGAGTCCGGGCACGCCGAGGGTGGAGAAAGCGAGTTTCATGACGCAGACCCTAGGTGCAGGTGCCAGTCCTGCCCCACCAGGTCGACGCCGAAGGAGCGGTGCGGCTTCTCGTCGACGAGGACGAATCCGTGCCGCTGGTAGATGGTGCGGGCGGCGCCGAGGATGTCGTTGGTCCACAGGACCATCTCGCGGTAGCCCACGCCCCGCGCGAAATCGACGCAGGCGGAGACGAGTTGGTCTCCTATGCCATGGCCGCGCGCGTCCGGCTCGACGAGCAGGAGCCGCAGCCGGGCGGTCCCCGGCGCCTCGTCGCGCACGCACATCACGCAGCCCGCGGGCCGCCCGTCGAGCTCGGCGATCCACACGCGCTCCAGGTGCGGGTCGTGGTCCTGCGCGAAGTCGGCGACGATACGGGCGACAAGGCCCTCGTAATCGGTGTTGAAGCCGAACTCGGCGGCGTACAGAGCGGCGTTGCGCTGCACGATCCAGCCGAGGTCGCCCGGGGCCGGGTCGCGCAGGACGGAGCGCGGGGGAGCCGCGCCGTTCTTGCCGGAGCTCAGGATCTCCCGCACGGTGCGCATGGCGTGGGCGAGGCGGGGTCGCTGGGCGGCCGGCACCTTGGAGAGCAGCGAGCCGACGGCCTCCGTGGACCGCTCGTCCAGGAGCCCGGCGGTCTCGCGCCCCCGCGCGGTGAGCGTGATGCGTTGGCGCCGGGGGTCACGCGACGAGGGCGCGCGCTCGACGATCCCGGACTTCTCCAGCTTGCCGAGCAGGCGGCTCAAGTACCCCGCGTCGAGGGACAGTTCGGCGCGCAGATCGGCCGCGTCGAGCCGGTCGGAGTGCGCCAGCTCGTACAGGACGCGGGCCTCGGTGAGGGTGTACGGGACGTACAGCTGACGGCTGTAGTCGAGGGCGCCGATGAGGTTGGTGTAGAAGCGGTTGAAGGTGCGGATCTCGTGGATGGGGGTGTCGACGGCGTGCGGCATGGGGGATCGCTCCCTCCGGCTGACGAGGGCGGGCGCCGGCCCCGGTCGGGCTCCGGCCCACCTTTGACTGAGTCAACGGTACGCCGCCCTGTCCCTGCCCGCCATGCCCCGCCGTGAGGAATCGGACTCAGTCCAGTGCACCGAGGTCCGACCAGGACCGGGAGGTACGAGGACGAGGTGAAGACCCCCTTCGGCCAGGACCTCGTCCTGCCTCTTCCCCGCGGCTACGGGAGTGCGGCATCCCGCTGTACGGGGTCATCGATCCCGAGGACGGGGTCTGCACCGTGTCGACGACATCAAGGGCTCAGCGGCACGGCGGCGCCGTCGACCCCCGGACCATCAGTTCGGCCCCGATCGTCGCCACGCCCCCGGGCGGGGCCTCCTCCGCTCCCGTGGCCAGACGGCCCGCGCGGGCGCCCGCCTCGTACAGCGGCAGTCGTACGGTCGTCAGGGCGGGGACGGCGTCGACCGAGAAGGGCAGGTCGTCGAAGCCCGCCACCGAGATGTCCTCGGGGATGCGCAGGCCGCGCTCGCGCAGGGCCGCGCAGGCGCCGAGGGCGACCGTGTCGTTGGCGGCCACGACGGCGGTCAGGTCGGGGGAGCGGCGCAGGAGTTCGAGGGTGGCCTCGTAGCCGGAGCGGCGGGTGTAGGGGCCGTGGACGGTCAGCTCGTCCTGGTCGGCGCCTCCCCCTGCGGAGGCCGCGAGGGCGTCGCGGTGGCCCTCCAGGCGGTGCCGGGTGGTCGTCCGCTCCATCGGCCCCGCCACGTACCCGATCCTGCGGTGGCCGAGGGTGAGCAGGTGCTCCGTGAGCCGCCGCCCGCCGTTGCGGTTGTCGAAGGTGAGCGTGGCGACCGCCGCGTCCGAGTCCTCCAGCGGCGGGCGCCCGCACAGCACGATCCGGGTGCCCGCGTCCGCCAGGCGTGCCAGCTTCGCGGACATCGCGGCGGCGTGCCCGGGGTCCTCCAGGGCGCCGCCGGTCAGGACGACCGCGGCGGCGCGCTGCCGCTGGAGCAGCGTCAGATAGGTCAGCTCGCGCTCCGGGGAGCCCCCGGTGTTGCACACCACGGCCATCCGCTCGCCGCCGGCGCGCCCGCCGGGACCGCCGATCTCGGACTGGACGGCGCCCGCCATGATCCCGAAGAACGGGTCGGCGATGTCGTTCACGAGGATGCCGACCAGGTCGGAGGTGGCCGCCGCGAGCGAACTCGCGGGCCCGTTGAGGACGTAGTCGAGGTCGTTCACGGCCCGCAGGACACGCTCCCGGGTGGCCGCGGCCACCGGGTAGTTGCCGTTCAGCACGCGGGAGACGGTAGCGGGGGAGACCTGGGCGCGGGCCGCCACGTCCGCCAGGGTCACGGTCATCTCGTCGTCCTCCGGTCACGGCTCTGGTCCGAAGCACTTGTCCGAACCTTGTGCGGCAGGCTAGCTTCTTCTTGGATAGAAAGCGCTTGCTATGCGCTTACCTGCGTACGGAGGGACCCCTGTGACTCGCAAGACGGTGCGCATCGCCATGAACGGCGTGACGGGACGGATGGGCTACCGCCAGCACCTCGTCCGCTCCCTGCTCGCCCTGCGCGAGCAGGGCGGTCTGCCCCTGGGCGACGCCGAGGGCACGGTGCTGTGGCCCGAGCCGGTCCTCGTGGGCCGCAGAGAGCACGCGCTGCGGGAGATCGCGGAACGCCACGGACTTGACCCCGCGACGAGCGTCTCGACCGACCTGGACGCGGTCCTCGCCGACCCCGCCGTCGACATCTACTTCGACGCCCAGGTCACCTCCGCGCGCGAGGAGGCCATCAAGCGCGCCATCGCCGCCGGCAAGCACGTCTACACCGAGAAGCCGTCCGCGACGGGCCTCGCCGGAGCCCTCGACCTGGCACGCCTGGCCCAGGCGGCCGGCATCAAGCACGGCGTGGTCCAGGACAAGCTCTTTCTACCGGGCCTGCTCAAGCTGAAGCGCCTCATCGACGGCGGCTTCTTCGGCACGATCCTGTCGGTCCGGGGCGAGTTCGGCTACTGGGTCTTCGAAGGCGACTGGCAGAGCGCCCAGCGCCCCTCCTGGAACTACCGCCAGGAGGACGGCGGCGGCATCGTCGTCGACATGTTCCCGCACTGGGAGTACGTCCTGCACGAGCTGTTCGGCCGCGTCCGCAGCGTCCAGGCGCTCGCCGCCACACACGTGCCGCAGCGCTGGGACGAGCAGAACAAGCCGTACGACGCCACGGCGGACGACGCCGCGTACGGCATCTTCGAGCTCGAAGGCGGCGCGATCGCGCAGATCAACTCCTCCTGGACGGTCCGCGTGAACCGCGACGAACTCGTCGAGTTCCAGGTGGACGGCACGGAGGGCTCGGCCGTCGCGGGCCTGCGCAACTGCCGGGTGCAGCACCGCGCCGCCACCCCCAAGCCGGTCTGGAACCCCGACCTGCCCGTCACCCACTCCTTCCGCGACCAGTGGCAGGAGATCCCCGACAACGAGGAGTTCGACAACGGCTTCAAGGCGCAGTGGGAGCTGTTCCTGAAGCACGTGTACGCGGACGCGCCCTACCACTGGGACCTGCACGCGGGCGCGCGCGGCGTGCAGCTGGCCGAACTGGGCCTGAAGTCCTCGGCGGAGGGCCGCCGCATCGAGGTGCCGGAGATCGCACGGTGACGCTCCTGCTCCCCGGGCCGGACGGCACCACGTACGCGTACGAGCCCCACCGCACCCCCTCGGCGGCCGCCCCCGGCGGCTCCCCCCTCACCTCCCGCACGGTCTTCTCGGCGGCCCACGTGGTCGCCGACCCCCGCGCCGACGTGTCCCCGGACTCCCCGGCGGCCGTCGACTGGGACGCGACCCTCGCCTTCCGCCGCCACCTGTGGGCGCAGGGCCTGGGCGTGGCCGAGGCGATGGACACCGCCCAGCGGGGGATGGGCCTGGACTGGAAGGGCGCGGCGGAACTGATCACGCGGTCCGCCGCCGAGGCCGAGTCGGCGGGCGGCGCGATCGCCTGCGGCGTGGGCACCGACCAGCTGACCGGCCCCGCCGGCCTCCCGGCCGTCCTGGCCGCGTACGAGGAGCAGCTGGCCCTGGTCGAGTCGACCGGCGCCCAGGTGATCCTGATGGCCTCCCGCGCGCTCGCCGCGGCGGCGAAGTCGCCGGACGACTACCTGGAGACGTACGGCCACCTCCTGCGCCAGGCGAGCGAGCCGGTCATCCTGCACTGGCTCGGCCCGATGTTCGACCCGGCGCTCACCGGCTACTGGGGCAGCGAGGACCTGGACGCGGCGACCGAGACCTTCCTGGAGGTCATCACCGCGCACCCGGACAAGGTCGACGGCATCAAGATCTCGCTCCTCGACCCGGGGCGCGAGATCGCCCTGCGCCGGCGCCTGCCGGACGGCGTGCGCTGCTACACGGGCGACGACTTCAACTACCCCGAGCTGATCGAGGGCGACGACCACGGCTTCAGCCATGCCCTGCTCGGCATCTTCGACCCCCTGGCCCCGCTGGCGGCGCGGGCGGTGCGGCTCCTGGACACCGGTGACACGAAGGGGTTCCGCGCCTGCCTCGACCCCACGGTCGAACTCTCCCGCCACCTCTTCCGGACCCCCACCCGCTTCTACAAGACGGGCGTCGTCTTCCTGGCCTGGCTCGCGGGCCACCAGAGCCACTTCACGATGGTCGGCGGCCTCCAGTCGGCGCGCTCGCTGCCGCACCTGGCACGCGCCTACGAACTGGCTGACGCCCTCGGCCTGTTCCCGGACGCGGGCCTCGCCGAGTCCCGCATGCGATCCCTCCTCACCACGTACGGAGTCGAGCAATGAGCGAGGGCCTTGCGCGCTTCTCCATCAACCAGATGACGGTCAAGCAGCTGTCCCTGCCGGAACTGGCCGCCGCGTGCACGGAGTCGGGGATCCCCGGCGTCGGCCTGTGGCGGGAACCGGTCCAGGCGTACGGCCTGGAGGAGACCGCCAAGCTCATGCGTGACGCGGGGCTGGCGGTGACCACGCTCTGCCGAGGGGGCTTCCTGACGGCGATCGATCCGCACGCGCGCGTGCGGGCCGTCGACGACAACAGGGCGGCGATCGACGAGGCGGCGGTTCTCGGCACGGACACGCTGGTCCTGGTCTCCGGCGGGCTGCCCGACGGGAGCAAGGACCTGCACGGGGCGCGGTCCCGTATCGCCGAGGCGCTTGCGGAGCTCGCCCCCTACGCGGCCGCGCGGGGGATCCGCCTGGCCATCGAACCCCTCCACCCCATGTTCGCCTCGGACCGGTGCGTGGTCTCCACCCTGGCCCAGGCACTCGACCTGGCGGAGCTGTTTCCGGCCGCCGAGGTCGGGGTGTGCGTGGACACCTACCACGTGTGGTGGGACGACCAGGCGCCCGCGCAGATCGCCCGCGCGGGCCGGGGCGGACGCCTGCACGCCTTCCAACTGGCGGACTGGGTCACGCCGCTGCCCGAGGGCGTGCTGAACGGGAGGGGCCAGCTGGGGGAGGGAGCGATCGACCTGCGGGCGTGGCGCGCTCTGGTGGAGGAGGCGGGCTACGCGGGCCCGGTGGAGGTGGAACTCTTCAACGAGCGGCTCTGGTCACGCCCCGGCGGGCAGGTCCTCACGGAAACGGCCGGGGCGTACGAACGCCACGCCTGCTGACCCCGCGGGCGGCACCCGGCGCTGCGGGGTCACGCAGCGCCGGGTGCAGGGTCACCTCGCTGCGGGATCACTCAGCACCGGCGCGCAGGGTCACCCCGCTGCGGGACCCCGCAGCGCCGGCGCGCAGGGTCACCGCTTCTTGTTGCCGCCCAGGATCTGGCCCAGCAGGTCCCCGATGCCGCCTCCGGACGAGGAGCCCGCGGACCCCGGCTTCGGGGACGTCCGGGCCCGTTTGGTCAGGACCGTCAGGAGCACCGGGATCAGCAGCTCGATCACGCGCGTCACGGTGGGCGCCGGCAGCCCCGTCTTCTTCGCGACCGCACTGGCCACGGGCCTGCTCATCTTCGCGAGGACCCCCGACAGCATCCCGCCCGCCGCGAGCCCCCCGAACCCTCCGAACCCGGCGATCCCCTGCGGAGGCGTCGCTTCGGCGAAGGCCTGTTCGACCTCCTCGGCCTCCGCGGGGTCCTCCGCCTTCTCCTGGAGGTTCCCCGAAAGCGCGTTCACCGTGGTCCCCACGACGTCCTGCGCCCCCGCGGCATCCGTCCCGAGCAGCCCCGCGATCTCCTGGAGCTTGTCGTCCCCGAGCTCGTCGAGGACGTCCTTCTCCAGCGAGGACTCCGGAGCGGCTCCGGGCCCGGTTCCGGTTCCCGGGGTGTTTTCGGCAGATTCTTCGCTCATGCGTTAAAAGCTACGTCCGCCCGACTTCCTCGGCACCCCGAAAAAACATGGCCTTGCCCGTGCAACCCTTCCGCCCCGACGCGGGTCGTACTTTGCGTCGGGACTTCCGTGGGGGGGATCTGGGGGGATCGCCGGAAGGCCGACAGGGGAGGGGAGACCCGAAGGGGCCCGGTCGCGAGACCGGGCCCCTTCGTAGTCGGCCGTCACCACTGCCCGGCCTCCACTTGTCCACAGGCTCCCCGCGCTGTCGGACCCGGCCGGTACCGTCGGATCATGTCCAGGCAAGAGGCAGAAGCGGACCGCCGGTTGGCCACGTTGGAAGGCGTGCTGGAGCGGATCACGTACGCCAACGAGGAGAACGGCTACACGGTCGCCCGGGTGGACACCGGCCGCGGCGCCGGCGATCTCCTCACCGTCGTCGGCGCGCTGCTGGGCGCCCAGGTGGGCGAGTCCCTCCGCATGGAGGGCCGCTGGGGCTCCCACGCCCAGTACGGCAAGCAGTTCACGGTGGAGAACTACACCACCGTCCTCCCCGCCACGATCCAGGGCATCCGCCGCTATCTCGGCTCCGGTCTCATCAAGGGCATCGGCCCCGTCATGGCCGACCGCGTCACCACCCACTTCGGCGTGGACACCCTCGACATCATCGAGAAGGAGCCGGGGCGCCTCGTCGAGGTCCCCGGCCTCGGACCCAAGCGCACAAAGATGATCGCCGCGGCCTGGGAGGAGCAGAAGGCCATCAAGGAAGTCATGGTCTTCCTCCAGGGCGTCGGCGTCTCCACCTCCATCGCCGTCCGCATCTACAAGAAGTACGCGGACGCCTCCATCTCCATGGTGAAGAACCAGCCCTACCGCCTCGCCGCCGACGTCTGGGGCATCGGCTTCCTCACCGCCGACCGCATCGCCCAGTCCGTCGGCATCCCGCACGACAGCCCCGAACGGGTCAAGGCGGGCCTTCAGTACGCCCTCTCCCAGTCCACCGACCAGGGCAACTGCTACCTCCCCGAGGAGCGCCTCATCGCGGACGCGGTGAAGCTGCTCCAGGTGGACACGGGCCTGGTCATCGACTGCCTCGCGGAGCTGGCCACGGAGGAGGAAGGCGTCGTGCGCGAGAGGGTCCCCGCCCCGGACAGCGGCCCCCACAGCGCGCCCCTCAGCGGCGCCCACGCCGGACCCCACGGCGCAGAAGAGGTCACCGCCGTCTACCTCGTCCCCTTCCACCGCGCGGAACTCTCCCTCTCCGCCCAGCTCCTGCGCCTCCTGCGCGCCCCCGAGGACCGCATGCCCGCCTTCCGGGACGTGGACTGGGACAAGGCCCTGTCCTGGCTCGCCGCCCGCACCGGCGCCGACCTGGCCCCCGGCCAGAAGGAAGCGGTCAAGCTCGCGCTGACGCAGAAGACGGCCGTCCTCACCGGCGGCCCCGGCTGCGGAAAGTCCTTCACGGTCCGGTCCATCGTGGAGCTGGCCCGCGCCAAGAAGGCCAAGGTCGTCCTCGCCGCCCCCACGGGCCGCGCCGCCAAGCGCCTCGCCGAGCTCACCGGGGCCGAGGCGTCCACAGTGCACCGCCTCCTGGAGCTGAAGCCGGGAGGAGACGCCGCGTACGACAAGGACCGTCCGCTCGACGCCGACCTCGTCGTGGTCGACGAGGCGTCCATGCTGGACCTGCTCCTGGCGAACAAGCTGGTGAAGGCCGTCGCCCCCGGCGCCCACCTCCTGTTCGTCGGAGACGTGGACCAGCTGCCGAGCGTCGGCGCGGGCGAGGTGCTGCGGGACATGCTCGCCGAGCACAGCCCGATCCCCGCCGTCCGGCTCACCCACATCTTCCGCCAGGCCCAGCAGTCCGGCGTCGTCACGAACGCCCACCGCATTAACTCGGGGGTGCCGCCCATCACCCAGGGCCTCTCGGACTTCTTCCTCTTCGTGGAGGACGAGACGGAGGACGCGGGCCGGGTCACGGTGGACGTGGCCGCGCGCCGCATCCCGGCCAAGTTCGGCCTCGACCCGCGCCGCGACGTCCAGGTGCTCGCCCCCATGCACCGCGGCCCCGCGGGCGCGGGCAACCTGAACGGCCTGCTCCAGCAGGCCATCACCCCCGGCCGGCCCGACGTCCCGGAGAAGCGCTTCGGCGGCCGGGTGTTCCGCGTCGGCGACAAGGTCACCCAGATCCGCAACAACTACGAGAAGGGGCAGAACGGCGTCTTCAATGGCACCGTCGGAGTAGTCACCTCGCTCGACTCCGACGAGCAGCGGCTCACCGTCCGCACGGACGAGGACGAGGAGATTCCGTACGACTTCGACGAACTGGACGAACTGGCGCACGCGTACGCGGTCACCATCCACCGCTCCCAGGGCAGCGAGTACCCCGCGGTGGTGATCCCCGTGACGACGGGGGCATGGATGATGCTGCAACGGAACCTGCTCTACACGGCGGTCACGCGCGCCAAGAAGCTGGTCGTCCTGGTCGGTTCGCGCAAGGCTCTGGGACAAGCGGTGCGCACGGTCTCGGCGGGCAGACGCTGTACGGCCCTGGATTTCCGGCTCGCCGGAGGCCGTGGCTCCGCACCTGGTTCCCCGCGCGGATCCGCCCCTGGATCGACCTCCGGATCCACCCCCGGATCCGGGCCCGGAAATTTTGATCGATCAAACGAGTAGGAAAGGTCACACACCACTTCCGCAACCAGGGCGAAGAGGGGCAGGATGAGTAGGTTGGCGGCACTCAGTGCCGCCAATAGGCCCAATGGTCGACCCCGAGTGCACTCTCCAGGGCCAAATGGGGGATGGTAGAGACAGTCAGGGCACCTCGAAGAAGAGGCACAACGTCGGTGAGGGATGACGTGAGCGAGAACGGTAACAACGCTGTAGTACTGCGGTACGGCGATGGCGAGTACACCTACCCGGTGATCGATTCGACCGTCGGCGACAAGGGCTTCGACATCGGGAAGCTCCGCGCCCAGACCGGTCTGGTGACCCTGGACAGCGGCTATGGCAACACCGCCGCGTATAAATCCGCCATCACCTATCTCGACGGTGAGCAGGGGATCCTCCGGTACCGCGGCTACCCGATCGAGCAGCTGGCCGAGCGCTCCACCTTCACCGAGGTGGCGTACCTGCTGATCAACGGCGAACTGCCGAAGGTCGACGAGCTCGCCAGCTTCAAGAACGAGATCACGCAGCACACCCTGCTGCACGAGGACGTCAAGCGGTTCTACGACGGCTTCCCGCGTGACGCCCACCCGATGGCCATGCTGTCGTCCGTGGTCAGCGCGCTGTCGACGTTCTACCAGGACAGCCACAACCCGTTCGACGAGAAGCAGCGTCACCTCTCGACGATCCGCCTTCTCGCCAAGCTTCCGACGATCGCCGCGTACGCCTACAAGAAGTCCGTGGGCCACCCGGTCGTCTACCCGCGCAACGACCTCGGCTACGTCGAGAACTTCCTGCGCATGACCTTCTCGGTCCCGGCCGCCGAGTACGACCTCGACCCGGTCGTCGTCGCCGCCCTGGACAAGCTCCTGATCCTGCACGCGGACCACGAGCAGAACTGTTCGACCTCCACCGTGCGCCTGGTCGGCTCGTCGCAGGCGAACATGTTCGCCTCGATCTCCGCCGGCATCTCGGCCCTCTGGGGCCCGCTGCACGGTGGCGCCAACCAGTCCGTCCTGGAGATGCTCGAAGGCATCAAGCAGGACGGCGGCGACGTCGACAACTTCATCCGCAAGGTGAAGAACAAGGAAGACGGCGTGAAGCTCATGGGCTTCGGGCACCGCGTCTACAAGAACTTCGACCCCCGGGCGAAGATCATCAAGGCTGCCGCGCACGACGTCCTGTCGGCGCTCGGCAAGGACGACGAGCTCCTGGACATCGCCCTCAAGCTCGAAGAGCACGCGCTGGCCGACGACTACTTCGTCGAGCGCAAGCTCTACCCGAACGTGGACTTCTACACGGGCCTCATCTACCGCGCGATGGGCTTCCCGACCGAGATGTTCACCGTGCTGTTCGCGCTGGGCCGGCTTCCGGGCTGGATCGCGCAGTGGCACGAGATGATCAAGGAGCCGGGATCCCGCATCGGGCGCCCGCGCCAGATCTACACCGGCGAGGTCCTGCGCGACTTCGTCCCGGTCGAGGGTCGCTGACCTTCCGGGCAAGCGAAAAGCGCCCCGCCGCCGATCCCCCCACGGGTCGACGGTCGGGGCGCTTTCCTGTTTCCCGGTGCGGATTCCCCCCACGGGATCCGGCCGGGCGTCTGTGGTGGCAGCGCGCCAGTCGTACTGCTGCGATCTGCCGGGACGCGTACGTATCGGGAGGGCCGCTCAAAGCTCCCCGGTGCACGTGCCCCGGCCAACGCATTCCTAGGAACATCCCCCAAGATGTCCCCGATGTCTAGAGACGTCCCCCAAGACGTCTCTGGCATCGTCCTCTTAGACTCGCGAGCTCCCTCAATGGTTACGTTCAGATCGCTGTGATCTGCGTCTCCATCATATGTCCTGTACATGCGCAAGAGGCCCGATATGCCGATCGGGACTCATGCGTGAGGATGCTGCGACCACTATGTGAAGAGACTATGTGAAAGTTCTGAGTCGCAGGCTGTTGGTGACGACAAAGACAGAGGAAAAAGCCATCGCGGCTCCCGCGATCATGGGATTCAGGAGCCCCGCCGCGGCGAGCGGCAGCGCGGCGACGTTGTAGCCGAAGGCCCAGAATAGATTGCCTTTGATGGTGGCGAGGGTCTTACGGGAGAGCCTGATCGCGTCGGCGGCCCCGCGCAAGTCCCCGCGCACCAGGGTCAGATCACTCGCCTCGATGGCCGCGTCCGTGCCCGTCCCCATCGCCAGACCCAGGTCGGCGGTGGCGAGTGCGGCGGCGTCGTTCACCCCGTCCCCGACCATCGCGACGACCTTGCCCTCGTCCCGCAGCCGCCGGACGACGCCGGCCTTCTCCTCGGGCAGGACCTCGGCGTACACGGCGTCCGCGTCGATGCCGACCGCCTCCGCCACCGCCTCGGCGACGGCGCGGTTGTCCCCGGTGAGCAGCACCGGCGCCAGGCCCAGGGCACGCAGCTCGCGCACCGCTTCGGCGCTGGTGTCCTTCACGGTGTCGGCGACGGTGAGGACACCGCGCGCCACACCGCCCCAGGCGACCAGGACGGCCGTACGGCCCGCCGCCTCGGCCTCCGCCCTGAGCGCGGCCACCGGGGCGAGCCCCTCGACTCCCGCGTCCGCCAGGAGCCGCTCACGGCCCGCGAGGACCTCGTGGCCTTCCACCGTGCCCCGCACGCCCGACCCCGCGACGTTCCGGAACCCCTCCACGGGCGGCAGGGCGCCCGTGGAGAGCCCCAACTCGGCGGCGGCGCCCGCCGCCACCGCCCGGGCCACGGGATGCTCCGAGGCGTGCTCCAGGGCCCCCGCGAGGCGCAGCAGCTGCTTCTCCTCGGTCCCCCCGGCGGCGTACACGTCCCGCAGGGTCATCCGTCCCGTCGTCACCGTCCCGGTCTTGTCCAGGACGACGGTGTCCACCCGGCGGGTGGACTCCAGGACTTCGGGCCCCTTGATGAGGATGCCGAGCTGCGCGCCGCGCCCCGTGCCGACCATCAGGGCGGTCGGGGTCGCGAGACCGAGGGCGCACGGGCAGGCGATGATCAGAACGGCGACGGCCGCGGTGAAGGCGGCGGTCACGTCGCCGGTGGCGCCGAGCCAGCCGCCGAGCGTGGCGGTGGCGATCACCAGGACCACCGGCACGAAGATCCCGGCGATCCGGTCGGCCAGGCGCTGCACCTGGGCCTTGCCGGTCTGCGCGTCCTCGACGAGCCTGGCGATCCTGGCCAGTTGGGTGCCGGAGCCGACCCGCGTGGCCTCGACCAGGAGCCGCCCCGAGACGTTCGCGGTCGCGCCGGTCACCGCGTCGCCCGCGGTCACGTCCACCGGCACGGACTCGCCGGTCAGCATCGAGACGTCGACCGCGGACGCGCCCTCGACGACGGTGCCGTCGGTCGGGACGGTCTCCCCGGGGCGTACGACGAAGCGATCGCCGACCACCAGGCGCGCGACCGGCACCCGGACCTCCGCGCCGTCCCGCAGCACGGCCGCGTCCTTGGCGCCCAGGGCGAGCAGGGAGCGCAGCGCGGCGCCCGCCTTCCGCTTCGAGCGGGCCTCCAGCCAGCGGCCGAGCAGGATGAACGTGACGACGCCCGCGGCGACTTCGAGATAGATCGTCGAGGCGGCGTCGGCGCGCGAGACGGTGAACGTGAAGCCGTGCCGCATCCCCGGCATCCCCGCGTCCCCGAGGAAGAGCGCCCACAGCGACCAGCCGAACGCGGCGAGCGTGCCCACCGACACCAGGGTGTCCATGGTCGCGGCGCCGTGCCGCAGATTCGTGAACGCGGCCCGGTGGAAGGGGTACCCGCCCCAGACGACGACGGGCGCGGCCAGGGTCAGCGAGAGCCACTGCCAGTTGTCGAACTGGAGCGGGGAGACCATCGCGAGCAGCACGACGGGCAGGGAGAGCAGCGCCGAGCCGATGAGCCGCTGCCGGAGGGTGTCCGGCTCGGTGATGTCGGCGGTGGTGGCCGGCGCACCCGCGTCCGGCGCACTGCCGTCCGCCGCGCCCGCCGCGCCTGCCGCGCCCGCGTCCGGCACCTCCGGCTCGGGTGGTGCCGGGACGATCTCCTGTGCGCTGTAGCCCAGTTTCTCGACCGTCGCGATCAGCTGGGCGACCTCGACCCCTTGCGCGTACGAGACCTTCGCCTTCTCCGTGGCGAGGTTGACCGACGCGGTCACGCCCTCCACGCGGTTCAGCTTCTTCTCGATGCGGGCGGAACAGGAGGCGCAGGTCATTCCGCCGACGGCGAGTTCGACTTCGTTCATGGCTCTTTCATGCGTCTGGGGTGAAGCGGCTGCGGGCCCCGTGGCGGTGCCACAGGGCCCGGGGTACCCGGCAGGGTGCGGGTCAGGCCTTGCTGACGCCGGTGAGCTCGTAGCCCGCCTCGTCGACGGCGGCGCGGACCGCGGCCTCGTCGAGCGGGGCCTCGGAGACCACGGTCACCAGGCCGGTGGCGGCCACCGCCTTGACCGAGCCGACGCCGGCGATCTCCGAGATCTCGTCGGAGACCGCGCCCTCGCAGTGACCACAGGTCATGCCGGTCACCTCGTACACGGTCGTCACGGCACCCGACGGCGTCGCGGCGTCGCCGGAGTGGCAGGAACCGCTGGGGGAGCAGCAGGAGCCGGTGGTCTCTGCCTGCGGGAGCTCGGTCTGGGCGCTCATGTCGTTCTCCTCGGTGAGGGTGCGGCGGGTGTGCGTGCCTGCGTGTGCGTCGTAATGTGCGGAAGGGGTCCCGGTGTTCCCGGAGCCCTCCCGACACTCACCACTCTATACCCCTAGGGGGTACACCTCAACGAGGGGGCCACCGAGGGGGCCGAGGGTGGTGTCCCAGCGGGGCGGTCAGTCTCTGCGCCCGCGGTTGCCCGGCCTCGCGGCGACCCAGGCGCGGATGGTGTCCGCGAACCAGTAGGGCTTTCCCGACTCCACGTGGTCGGGGTCGGGGAGCAAGCCGTGCTTGCGGTAGGAGCGCACGGTGTCGGGCTGCACCCGGATGTGCGCGGCGATCTCCTTGTACGACCAGAGCTTTCGGTCGGTCATCGATGACACCTCCCTGCGGGCGCCACAGGGGCGGCTCGGGGGAGCCGTCGGGGGAGCTGCGGCGCGGCGCTGGCGATCACTCAGCCTGTGCCCGGTGAACGACGCTTGGTGAGCGCGGGAGGGCGGCTGTCGACTCCCTGTGACGCAAGACCCGCGTATACGGGACATGTGTGACAGGAGGAGGTTGTTTGTGACGCTTGTGATGCATTCGGGCGGCGCGGAAGCGCGGCGCGTATCCGGCGCGCGGACCCGGGCGCCGGGCCGGGTGCCGAAGCGAGGTGGACCGGGCCCGCTGCGCCGGGCCCGGTCCACCGGCTTCCCTGCACCCCCCGTGCCGCGACGGCATCGAGGGTTCCCCCGGGCCGGATGGTTCGAGGGCAACAGGGTGCCGCCGCCGGGCTGCTCCGGTATTGGAAAAAACCGCACCGCGCGGAAGCGTCACGCAGCCCGGAAGCCTCTCGCCGCACGGGCGGAGAGCCGCACCGCGCGCCCGGTGGATCCCTTCAGGCCAGGACCAGGCTCGTCGGCTCGTCCGCGAGCCGGTCGGTCCCCGGCGGTCCGCCGCCGGGCGCCCGCGGGGTGCGCCGGACCGCGGCGAACTCGCGCGGCGTGCAGCCCGTCATGGCCTTGAACTCGCCGCTGAGATGCGCCTGGTCGTAGTACCCGCAGGCCGCGGCCGTCTCCGCCTGGGTGTGCCCCGCCATCAGCATCCGCCGGGCCCGCTGGAGCCGCAGGACCCGGCCCGCGGCCTTGGGTCCGATGCCGATCCGCTCCCGGAAGCGGTTCTCCAGCTGCCGCACGCTCCAGCCGACCTCGTCGGCGATGTGCCCCACGGGAGCGGCGCCCCGGGTGCGCACCAGCTCGTCCCAGGCCCGCACGGTCCGCCCGCAGCACGGCGGCCCGGCGTCCGCCCAGCGGGCGAAGACCTCGTCCAGGAGCGCGAACCGGGCCCGCCACGAGGGCAGCGCGCCCAGCGCCGCCGCGAGGTCGGCCACGCTGGCCCAGCGGCCCGGGCCCGGCCGGACGCCGAGCGCGTCCGGGTCGAGGTTCCGGTCGGCCACCTCGTGCAGGGCGGTGTCGAAGAGGGTGAAGGCGGCCCACGGGGCGAGCAGCACCTCGATGCCCGCGAGGCGCCCGTCGTGCTCGCCGAGCACCGGTGTCGTACCGAGCCCCGAGAGCACCGAGACCAGCGTCACCGGCTCCTGCCGCGCCCCCGCGAGCCCGGATATCCGCACCGGGTGCTCGGGCACGAAGCCGAGCACCAGCGTCACCGCCCCGATGGGCACCTCCAGCCTGCGCCGCGGCCGGCCGAGCGCGAGCCGGAACCCGCGGTAGCTGATGACCCCGGGGCGCAGCCGGGGGTGCGGTGCGGCGAGCGCGACCTCCCAGCCGTCCATCCCGCTAGGCGCCGCAGGAGCGCAGATACGACCGGGTGCGGCGGGCGATGGGCAGCGGCTTGTCCGGCGGGCACGGGTACATGTCCTGCTCGACGATGGCGAACAGGTCCACGCCCAGCTTCTGGGCCGCCGCGAGGACGGGCTCGATGGCGGGCACCCCGGTCGGCGGCTCGCACATCACGCCACGGGCCACGGCGGGCCCGAACGGCAGCTCCTGGGCGCGTACTTCGGCGAGGACGGCCGGGTCGACCTGCTTGAGGTGCAGATAGCCGATGCGCTCGCCGTACGTCTCGATCAGCTTGACGCTGTCGCCGCCGCAGTAGGCGTAGTGCCCCGTGTCCAGACAGAGCGAGACCAGGTCCGCGTCGGTCGCGTCCAGGAAGCGGGTGACGTTCTCCTCGTCGTCGATGTGCGTGTCGGCGTGCGGATGGACGACCACGCGCAGGCCGTAGCGCTCGCGCACCTCGTGCGCGAGGCGCTCGGTCTGGACCGTGAGCTGACGCCACTGCTCCGGGGTGAGCGTGCGGTCCTCCAGGACCTCGCCGGTCTTGTCGTCGCGCCAGAAGGACGGGATGACCACGAGGTGCTCGGCGCCCATCGCCTGCGCGAGGGCGGCGTTGTCGGCCACGTGGGCCCAGGTCTTGTCCCAGACGGAGGGCCCGTGGTGCAGGCCCGTGAAGACGGTCCCGGCCGACACCCTCAGGCCGCGCTTCTGCGTCTCGGCGGTCAGGACGGCCGGATCGCCGGGCAGGTAGCCGTACGGACCGAGCTCGATCCACTCGTATCCGGAGTCCGCCACCTCGTCGAGGAAGCGGGTCCACGGGACCTGGCCCGGATCCTCGGGGAACCACACCCCCCAGGAGTCGGGTGCCGAGCCGATCCGGATGCGTGACAGCGTCGTCATGCACGCCAGCTTTCAGGGCGCCGCGGAACGGTGTCAAGGAGTGGTCCGAATGTAAGGACAATGTGTTGACAGGGTTCTTGGGGCGGCATAGACCTAGGGGTGGGTCCAAGGGGGCGACGCCGAGGAGGAGTGCAGGGTGACCGATCCGTACGACGCCAGCGATCCGTACGACGTGATCACGATGGGCCGGATCGGGGTGGATCTGTACCCCTTGCAGGCCGGGGTGGCGCTCGCCGACGTCAGCACCTTCGGGAAGTTCCTCGGCGGCTCGGCGTCGAACGTCGCCGTGGCCGCGTCCCGGCTCGGCCGCCGGGTGGCGGTGATCACGCGCACGGGCCAGGACCCCTTCGGGGACTACCTCCACCGCGAGCTGCGGGAGTTCGGGGTCGACGACCGCTGGGTGAGCGGCGTCGCGGGCCTGCCCACCCCGGTGACCTTCTGCGAGGTCTTCCCGCCGGACGACTTCCCGCTCTACTTCTACCGGCAGCCGAAGGCCCCCGATCTCGACATCCACGAGAAGGAACTCGACCTGAAAGCGATCGCGTCCGCACGGGTGTTCTGGATGACGGGCACGGGGCTCTGCGCGGAGCCGAGCCGCTCGGCGACGCTGGCCGCGCTGAGCGCCCGCGCCAGGGCGGGCCTCACCGTCTTCGACCTCGACTGGCGGCCGATGTTCTGGGAGCGGGCGCAGGAGGCCCGGGGCTTCTACGCCGAGGCGCTCGCGCGGGCCACGGTCGCGGTCGGCAACCTCGACGAGGTCGAGATCGCCACGGGCGTACGGGAACCGGAGGCCGCCGCCCGCGCGTTGCTGGACTCCGGCGTCGAACTCGCCGTGGTCAAGCAGGGCCCCGCGGGGGTCCTCGCGATGAACCGCGCGGGCGAGCGCGCCGAGGTGCCGCCGCTGCCCGTGACGGTGCTCAACGGCCTAGGCGCCGGGGACGCCTTCGGCGGGGCGCTGTGCCACGGGCTGCTCGCCGGGTGGGAGCTGGCGCGGACCATGCGGTACGCCAACGCGGCGGGCGCCATCGTCGCGTCGCGGTTGGAGTGCTCGTCCGCGATGCCGTTCCCGGACGAGGTCGACGCGGCGCTCGCCGCGGGACCCGTGACCCATGGTTGACGTCACGGCGCTCGTCAGGACCCGGGCCGGACACCCCGAGGCCATCGCCGAAGCGGCCGCCCGGCGCGTGCGCCGCCCGCTCCTCGGTGACGGCGGCCGGCTGATGATCATCGCCGCCGACCATCCCGCGCGGGGCGCCCTGTCCGTCGGCGGGGACAAGCTGGCCATGGCCCACCGCGGGGATCTCCTGGAGCGGCTCTGCCTGGCGCTCTCGCGGCCCCGCGTGGACGGCGTGCTCGCCACCGCCGACATCCTGGAGGACCTGCTGCTGCTCGGCGCCCTCGACGGCAAGGTCGTCATGGGGTCGATGAACCGCGGCGGGCTCGCGGGGGCCTCGTTCGAGCTGGACGACCGGTTCACGGGGTACCGCGCCGAGGACATCGCCCGGCTCGGCTTCGACGCGGGCAAGCTCCTGCTCCGGGTCGACTACGAGGACCGCGGCTCGCTCGACACGCTGCACTCCAGCGCCCGCGCCGTCGACGCCATGGCCGCGCGGAAGCTGCCCGTCTTCGTCGAGCCGTTCCTCTGCCGGCGCGCCCCCGAGGGCGGACCGCCGCGCAACGACCTGAGCGCCGAGGCCGTCACCACCTCCATCGCCATCGCGTCGGGGCTCGCCGGGACATCGGCGTACACCTGGCTGAAGGTGCCCGTGACGGAGAATCCGGACGACATGGCGCGCGTCATGGAGACCTCGACCCTGCCCGCCGTCCTGCTCGGAGGCGACCTCGGCGACGACGGCGACGCCGCCTACGAGAAGTGGCGCGGGGCGCTCCAACTGCCGACCGTGCAGGGCCTGGTCGCCGGGCGCACGCTCCTGTACCCGGCCGACGGGGACGTGGCGGGCGCCGTCGACACCGCTGTCGGACTGCTGTAGGAGGGCGACATGACGTACGTACCGAAGGGCAGCGCGGCCGACGGCCCCTATGCCCTCGACCTCGATCCCAAGCGGTCCGGTCTGGTCTATTCCGCGCTGCGCGTGGTCGACATCGAACCGGGCACCACGCACTCCTTCGCCACCGGGGAGAGTGAATGGATCGTGCTCCCGCTGACCGGCGGCTGTACGGTGCACGCGGAAGGCGAGATCATTGAACTGCTGGGCCGGAGCAGTGTGTTCGGCGGAGTGAGCGACTTCGCCTATGTGCCCCGTGACGCCCAGATCCAGATCGCCTCCGGCGCGGGAGGCCGCTTCGCCCTGGCAGGAGCGAAGTGCGAGCGTCGACTCCCCGCCCGCTACGGCTCCGCGCCGGAGGTTTCCGTCGAACACCGCGGCAGCGGCACCTGCGCCCGCGAGGTCCGCAACTTCGCGTCCGCCGACGCCTTCGGCTGCGACCGGCTCATCGCCGTCGAGGTGATCACCCCCGGCGGCAACTGGTCCTCGTACCCGCCGCACAAGCACGACGAGCACCGCCCCGGCGTCGAGGCCGAGCTCGAAGAGATCTACTACTTCGAGATCGAGCCCGGCGAGCAGGGGCAGGAGGGCTTCGGCTACCAGCGGGTCTTCCCCTCGCGCCCCGGCGGCACCGACGTCCTCGCCGAGGTCCGCACGGGCGACGCCGTGCTCGTCCCCGACGGCTGGCACGGCCCGTCGATCGCCCAGCCGGGCCACGGCATGTACTACCTGAACGTGATGGCGGGCCCCGGCGACGAGCGGGAGTGGCGGATCTGCTTCCACCCCGACCACACGGAGGGATACCGATGACCACGACGAGGCTCACCACCGCACAGGCCCTCGTCCGCTTCCTGACCCGGCAGTTCACCGCACGCGACGGCGAGCGGCACCGGCTCGTCGACGCCACCTGGGGCATCTTCGGCCACGGCAACGTCGCCGGAATCGGCCAGGCGCTCCTGGAGCACGGCGAGGACATGCCCTTCCACCAGGGCCGCAACGAACAGGCCATGGTGCACGCCGCCGTCGGGTACGCCCGCCAGTCGGGCCGCCTGTCCGCACACGCCGTCACCACCTCCATCGGCCCCGGCGCCACCAACCTCGTCACCGGCGCCGCGCTCGCGACCGTCAACCACCTGCCCGTCCTGCTGCTGCCCGGCGACACCTTCGCCGCCCGCCCCGCCGACCCGGTGCTCCAGCAGCTCGAAGTCCCGTACGCGGGCGACGTCTCGGTGAACGACTGCCTGCGCCCGGTGTCGCGGTACTTCGACCGGATCACCCGGCCCGAAGCCCTGATCCCGGCCGCGCTCGCCGCCATGCGGGTCCTGAGCGACCCGGCCCAGACGGGCGCCGTCACGCTCGCGCTTCCGCAGGACGTGCAGGCGGAAGCCTTCGACTGGCCCGAGGAGTTCTTCCGCGAGCGGACCTGGACCGTACGCCGGCAGGCCCCCGACCCGGCAGAACTTGCCGCCGCCGTACGGGCCGTGCGCGCCGCGCGGCGCCCCCTGATCGTCGCGGGCGGCGGGGTCCACCACAGCGCGGCCGAAGAGGCGCTGCGGGAGCTCGCGGACGCGACCGGCATCCCCGTCGCCTCCACCCAGGCGGGCAAGGGCTCCCTGCGGTTCGACCACCCCGCGGACGTCGGCGGCATCGGGCACACCGGCACGGCCACGGCCGACGAACTCGCCCGCACCGCCGACCTGGTGATCGGCGTCGGCACCCGCTACAGCGACTTCACCACCGCCTCGCACACGCTGTTCACCACGCCGGACGTCCGCTTCCTCAACCTCAACGTCACCGCGTTCGACGGCCACAAGATGGCGGGCGCGCCCCTGATCGCGGACGCCCGCGCGGGCCTCGAAGCCCTGACCGCCGCCTTGGCGGGCTGGCGGGTGCCGTCCGCGTACGTCGCCGAGTACACCGAGGACAAGGCGCGCTGGGAGCAGCGCGTCGACGCGGCGTACGCGACGGACGAACCGGACGTCCGGCCCACCCAGCTCCAGGTGCTCGGCCTCCTGGACGCGCTGGTCACGGACGAGGACGTGCTCATCAACGCGGCCGGGTCCCTGCCCGGAGACCTCCACAAGCTGTGGAGGGCGCGCTCACCCCGCCAGTACCACGTCGAGTACGGCTACTCCTGCATGGGATACGAGATCCCCGCCTCGATCGGGGTCGCCCTCGCGGCACCGGACCGCCCGGTGTGGGCGCTGGTGGGCGACGGGACGTATCTGATGATGCCGACCGAGATCGTCACGGCCGTACAGGAGAACATCCCGGTCAAGGTCGTGATCCTCCAGAACCACGGGTACGCGTCCATCGGCGGGCTCTCCGAGTCCGTGGGCGGCGAGCGGTTCGGCACGGCCTACCGCTTCCGGGCGCCGGACGGCACGTACACCGGCGCTCCGCTGCCCGTCGATCTCGCGGCCAACGCGGCCTCGCTCGGGATGAGGGTGATCCGCGCCAAAACAGTGGCTGACCTGCGGGATGCCCTCGCCGAGGCGCGGGCGGCCGACGGTCCCACATGTGTCTACGTGGAGACGGAAACGGCAGACACAGTGTCGCCCCCGCCCCCGGCGCAGGCGTGGTGGGATGTGCCCGTGGCCGAGACCGCGGACCGACCGCCGGCGGTCAAGGCCAGGAAAGAGTACGACCGGCACGTCTCAGCCCGACGCCGCCACCTGTGAGAGTAGGGATGCTTGTCATGACGAAGACCGTCCATCACTGGATCGGTGGGAAGACCGTCGAGGGTGCGTCAGGCACGTTCGGGCCGGTGACCGACCCGGCGACCGGCGCCGTCACCACGCAGGTCGCCTTCGCCTCCGTGGACGAGGTGGACGCGGCCGTCGCCTCCGCGCGTGAGGCGTACGCCACGTGGGGCAAGTCGTCCCTCGCCAAGCGCACCTCGGTCCTCTTCGCCTTCCGCGCGCTGCTCGACGCCAACCGTGACGCGATCGCCGAGCTGATCACCGCCGAGCACGGCAAGGTCCACTCGGACGCGCTCGGCGAGGTCGCCCGCGGCCTGGAGATCGTGGACCTCGCCTGCGGGATCACGGTCCAGCTCAAGGGCGAGCTGTCGACCGAGGTCGCCTCGCGCGTCGACGTCGCCTCGATCCGCCAGCCCCTCGGCGTCGTCGCTGGTATCACGCCGTTCAACTTCCCGGCCATGGTGCCGATGTGGATGTTCCCGCTGGCCATCGCCTGCGGCAACACCTTCGTCCTGAAGCCCTCGGAGAAGGACCCCTCGGCCGCGCTGAAGATCGCGGAACTGCTCTCCGAGGCGGGCCTGCCGGACGGCGTCTTCAACGTCGTGCACGGCGACAAGGTGGCCGTGGACGCGCTCCTGGAGCACCCGGACGTGGCGGCCGTCTCCTTCGTCGGCTCCACCCCGATCGCCCGGTACATCCACACCACCGCGACCGCCAACGGCAAGCGCGTCCAGGCGCTCGGCGGCGCCAAGAACCACATGCTGGTCCTGCCGGACGCCGACCTCGACGCGGCGGCCGACGCGGCCGTCTCGGCGGCGTACGGCTCCGCGGGCGAGCGCTGCATGGCCATCTCGGCCGTCGTCGCGGTCGGCTCGGTCGGCGACGAACTGGTCGCGAAGATCAAGGAACGCGCCGAGAAGATCAAGATCGGCCCCGGCAACGACCCGGCGTCCGAGATGGGCCCGCTGATCACCGCGGCCCACCGCGACAAGGTCGCCTCGTACGTCACGGGCGCCGCCGCCGAGGGCTGCGAGGTCGTCCTCGACGGCACGGGCCACACCGTGGAGGGCTTCGAGGACGGCCACTGGATCGGCCTCTCGCTCCTGGACCGCGTGCCGGTGACGGCCGCCGCGTACAAGGACGAGATCTTCGGCCCCGTCCTGTGCGTGCTGCGCGTGGACACCTACGAGGAGGGCGTGGCGCTGATGAACGCCTCTCCCTTCGGCAACGGCACCGCGATCTTCACCCGGGACGGCGGCGCCGCGCGCCGCTTCCAGCTGGAGATCGAGGCGGGCATGGTGGGCGTCAACGTCCCGATCCCCGTGCCGGTCGGCTACCACTCCTTCGGTGGCTGGAAGGACTCCCTCTTCGGGGACCACCACATCTACGGGAACGACGGGACGCACTTCTACACCCGGGGCAAGGTCGTCACGACCCGCTGGCCCGACCCGTCGGACGCGCCCGAGGGCGTGGATCTGGGCTTCCCGCGCAACCACTGAGGCCGGACGGGGGCCCGCGTACCGCGACCGCGGTATGCGGGCCCCGCCCGTACTCCTCAGGGAGGTAAGCCGGTTCACACCACCGGCTGCCCCGGGTGTCGGACCTCGCCCGTACGGTTGACGCATGGATCTACGACTGCCCAAGCTGCCCAAGCGCAGACTGCTCGCCGCGGTGGCCGCCGTCGCGCTGCTCGCCGGCGGGGGCACCTGGACGGCGGTGGCCTCGGACGACGGGCCCGCCGTGCACCGCGAGGACCGCGTGATGCGGATGACCGGCGCGGGCGGCGCGAAGATCGACACCTCGTACTTCACGGCGGGCGACCCCTCGGTCAAGCGCCCCGCCGTCCTCATCGGCCACGGCTTCGGCGCGAGCAAGGACCAGCTGCGCGGCCAGGCGGAGGATTTGGCGGCCAAGGGGTACGCGGTCCTGACCTGGTCCGCCCGCGGCTTCGGCAAGTCCACCGGCAAGATCGGCCTGAACGACCCCGAGGGCGAGGTCGCCGACGCCCGCCGGCTGATCGACTGGCTGGCGCTCCAGCCCGAGGTGCGGCTGGACAAGAAGGGCGACCCCCGCGTCGGCATGACCGGCGCCTCGTACGGCGGCGCGATCTCCCTCCTCACCGCCGGGTACGACGACCGGGTGGACGCGATCGCCCCCCAGATCACGTACTGGAACCTCAGCGACGCCCTCTTCCCGAACGGCGTGTTCAAGAAGCTCTGGGCCGGGCTCTTCATCAACACCGGCGGCGGCTGCGAACGCTTCGAGAAGCAGCTCTGCGCGATGTACAACCGTGTCGCGGAGGCCGGGAAGCCGGACGACGCGGCCCGCAAGCTCCTCGCCGAGCGCAGCCCGATCGCCGTCGGCGACCGCATCAAGACACCCGCCCTGCTCTTCCAGGGCCAGAGCGACTCCCTCTTCCCGCTCGGCCAGGCCGACGCCATCGCCCGGGCCGTCCGCGGCAACCACGCGCCCGTGTCCGTCGACTGGATCTCCGGCGGCCACGACGGCGGCGACCGCGAGACAGGCCGGGTGGAATCCCGCATCGGCTCGTGGTTCGACCGCTATCTGAAGGACGACAAGGGCGCCGACACCGGCCCCGCCTTCCGCGTCACCCGCACCGGAGGCATCGACTCCACCGACGGGGCCGCACAGAAGCGGGGCGCGAGCGGCGACACGTACCCCGGTCTGGAGAGCGGCGAGCGGAAGATCGCGCTCAGCGGGCGCGAGCCGCAGCGCGTGGAGAACCCCGCGGGCTCCTCACCGCCCGCCATCTCCGCGCTGCCCGGCGCGGGCGGCGGCGGACTCAACCAGCTCTCCTCGCTCGGCGTCGGCGTCTCCCTGGACTTCCCCCGACAGCACGCCGCGTTCCAGTCGGAGCCGCTCAAGGACGACCTGCGGATCACCGGTTCACCGAAGGTGCGGGTGAACGTCAAGTCCTCGGGCGAGGACGCCGTCCTCTTCGGGAAGGTGTACGACGTGGGGCCCGGCGGCGGGCAGAAGGTGCTGCCCTCGCAGCTCGTCTCGCCGATCCGTGTGCCGGGCGCGAAGGGGGGCAAGGACGTCACCGTCACCCTGCCGGCCATCGACCACGACGTGCAGAAGGGCCACCGGCTGCGCCTCGTCCTCGCCTCGACGGACCTCGGGTACGCCTCTCCGGTGCAGCCCGCCACGTACACCGTCTCCGTGCGGGGCGACCTGTCGGTCCCGACGGCGCCCGGCGTGAAGACGGCCGCGGCCCCGCTGCCCGCCTGGGTGTGGTGGCTGCCCGCGGCGGGAGCGGTGATCGCCGTGCTGCTCCTGGTGACCGCGCGGCGCCGGACCTCGGCGCCCGCGCCGGACCCGGAGCTCGCGGAAGTGCCTCTGCGGATCACGGACTTGAGCAAGCGGTACGCCAAGTCGACCGACCGGTACGCCGTCCGAGACCTCTCCTTCGGCGTCGAGAAGGGCCAGGTGCTCGGTCTCCTGGGCCCGAACGGCGCCGGTAAGACGACCACCCTGCGCATGCTCATGGGCCTCATCCGGCCCGACGCGGGCGAGATCCGCGTCTTCGGGCAGGCGATCCGGCCGGGCGCCCCGGTGCTCTCCCGGGTCGGCGCGTTCGTCGAGGGCGCGGGCTTCCTGCCGCACCTCTCCGGGCGCGAGAACCTGGAGCTGTACTGGAAGGCCACCGGGCGCCCCGCCGAGGACGCCCGCATGGACGAGGCGCTGGAGATCGCCGGGCTCGGTGACGCCCTGGCCCGCGCGGTGCGGACGTACTCGCAGGGCATGCGGCAGCGGCTCGCGATCGCCCAGGCCATGCTCGGCATGCCGGACCTGCTGATCCTGGACGAACCGACCAACGGCCTCGACCCGCCACAGATCCGCGAGATGCGCGAGGTCATGATCCGGTACGCGCGCGGCGGCCGCACGGTCATCGTCTCCAGCCACCTCCTCGCCGAGGTCGAGCAGTCCTGCACCCACCTGGTGGTCATGGACCGCGGCCGGCTCATCCAGACCGGACCGGTCGCCGAGATCGTCGGCTCCGGGGACACGCTCCTGGTGGGCCTCGCCGCCGACGTCTCCGACCCCATGGTCGACAAGGTCGCCGCGCTGCCCGGCGTGGCCTCCGCCGTCCGCGCGGACGGCGGCCTCCTCGTCCGCCTCGACGGCACGGAGGCGGGCAGCGCCGCCCGGCTGCTGCCCGAACTGGTCCGCCTGGAGCTGCCGGTGGAGTCCATGGGCCCGCACCGGCGCCTCGAAGACGCGTTCCTGACCTTGATCGACGGAGGCACCGCATGAGCGCCACAGCCACCGGGCCGGGCACGGAACACGCCACGGCCCCCGGATACCGCCCCGGCCGCACGCTGCCGCTGCGGGTCGAGGCGATGCGCCAGCTGAAGCGGCGCAGGACCCTGGTCATGGCCGGGGTGATGGGCCTGCTGCCCTTCGTCCTGGTCCTCGCCTTCACCATCGCCGGTTCGCCGGAGTCCCGCAGCGGCCGGGTCACGCTGATGGACACGGCCACGGCGTCCGGCGCGAACTTCGCCGCGACCTGCCTGTTCGTGTCGGCGGGCTTCCTCCTGGTCATCCCCGTCGCCCTGTTCTGCGGGGACACGGTCGCCTCCGAGGCGAGCTGGTCCTCCCTGCGCTATCTGCTCGCGGCTCCGGTGCCGCGGGCCCGCCTCCTGTGGTCGAAGCTGGCCGTGGCGCTCGGGCTCAGCGCGGCGGCCATGATCCTGCTCCCGCTGATCGCCCTCGCGGTCGGGACGGTGGCGTACGGCTGGGGCCCGCTCCAGATCCCGACCGGCGGCGCACTGCCCGCGGGGACGGCGGCACAGCGCCTGGTGATCGTCGTGGCGTACATCTTCGTCTCCCAACTGGTCACGGCCGCCCTCGCGTTCTGGCTCTCGACGAAGACGGACGCACCGCTTGGAGCGGTGGGCGGCGCGGTCGGCCTGACCATCGTCGGCAACGTCCTGGACGCGGTGACGGCCCTGGGCGGCTGGCGCGACTTCCTGCCGGCGCACTGGCAGTTCGCCTGGGCGGACGCGATCCAGCCCCGCCCCGAATGGGGCGGCATGATCCAGGGCTCGGCGGTCTCGGTGACGTACGCCCTGGTGCTGTTCGCGCTGGCGTTCCGGGGGTTCGCACGGAAGGACGTGGTGTCCTAGGGCCGGTCGGGGAGGCCTCTTCGTAACCGCCGCCGTTCCCGCATCGAGACTCTTCCGCAACGGTTTCGAGCGAGCGTTCGTCGTGCCTCGCGCGTCACAGTCATGTGAACCGACGACGCGAGGGGGCCAGGATGCGGACCTGGAAAGTACGGCGGGGACTGATCGGCGCGGTCGTGGCGGGCGGCCTGCTGGTCGGCGGGTGCAGCTCCGGGGACGGGAGCACGGGCCGGACCAGTGACGGCGCCGCCAAGGACCGGCGGGGGTCCGCGCCCCTGCCCGCGCCGGGGCCCGCGTCGCCGGGCAGCGGTGACGCCGCCACCCCCGGCGAGCAACAGGACAGCAAGGAAAGGGACTTCGCGCCGCCTCCCGACTACCTCTCCACGTTCGCGCTGGACGTCGACACCGCCTCGTACGGCTTCGCCCGTCGCACGCTCGCCGCGGGCAGCCTCCCCGACCCGGCGACCGTACGGCCCGAAGAGTTCGTCAACAGCTTCCGTCAGGACTATCCGCGCCCCGACGGCGACGGCTTCTCGGTGACCGTGGACGGCGCCCGCACCGACGAGGACGACTGGTCCCTGCTGCGGGTGGGGCTCGCGACCCGCGGCGACACCTCGGACGGCGAACGCCCGCCCGCCGCCCTCACCTTCGTGATCGACGTCTCCGGTTCGATGGCGGAGCCCGGCCGCCTCGACCTCGTCCAGGAGTCGCTCGGGACCATGACCGACCAGCTGCGCGACGACGACTCCGTCGCCCTCGTCACCTTCAGCGACAGCGCCGAGACGGTCCTGCCCATGACCCGCATCGGCGACCACCGCGGCAAGGTCCACTCGGCCGTCGACGCCCTGGAGCCGACCCAGTCCACCAACCTGGAGGCGGGCGTCCGGACCGGGTACGACACCGCCGTACGCGGCAAGCGCGACGGCTCCACCAACCGCGTCGTACTCCTCTCCGACGCCCTCGCCAACACCGGTGAGACCAGCGCCGACGGCATCCTGGAGCGCATCTCCGACGCCCGCGAGGAGCATGGCATCACCCTGTTCGGGGTCGGCGTCGGCAGCGACTACGGGGACGCCCTCATGGAACGCCTCGCCGACAAGGGCGACGGCCACACCACGTACGTGTCGGACGCCGAGGAGGCCCGCGAGGTCTTCTGCGAGCAACTCCCGGCCAACATCGAGCTGCGGGCCCGGGACGCGAAGGCGCAGGTCGCCTTCGAGCCGCGGACCGTCAAGCAGTTCCGGCTCATCGGCTACGACAACCGCGCGGTCGCCGACGACGACTTCCGCGACGACAGCGTGGACGGCGGCGAGGTCGGCCCCGGCCACACCGTGACCGCGCTGTACGCCGTACGGATGCGGCCCGGCGCGAGCGGGCACGTGGCGACGGCGAACGTCCGCTGGCTCGACCCCGAAAGCCGCGCTCCGCACGAGGAGTCGAACCAGATCGAGTCGGGGGACCTGGAGGGCGGCCTGAGCGACGCCGACGACGGGCTGCGGACCGCGGCGGTCGCCGCGTACTTCGCGGACGCGCTGCGGCAGGGGGCTTCGGGCAGGCCCGACTCCGGTACGACGGCCACGGCCCCCGAGCCGCTGTCCACGTCCACGGGGTCTGCGGGGTCTTCGGGGTCCGACGGGTCCACCTCGCGGGGGTCCCTGCCCGGTGCGCCCTCGCTGGCCGAACTGGCTTCGATCGCCGAGGGGTTGGCCTCAGGCGGTGACGGTGACGGTGATGGCGATGGCGGCGACAAGGCCTTGCGTGAACTTGCGACCGCCGTTCGCCAGGCGGACCGCCTCACGGGCGGTGACGGAGGCGGGGGTGGCGGGGGAGAGGACGAGGGCGAGATGAAGGAGTAGGGCCTCGCGCCTCAGCTTCGTGGTTGGTGGGTGGTGGCTAGCGGCTTGTGGCTCGTGCCTGGTGCCTAGTCGCCGCAGAGCTGTCGCTCGGCCTTCAGCGGGTCGTTCGGGAAGCGGAACGACGTGCGCTCCCAGACGCCGGTGACATTGCGCAGGAACCTGCCCGGCGTCATCGGGTCCCGCGTCGCCGCCCGCAGCTCGGCCAGCGGCCCGCAGCCGAGCGCCCGCCGGGCCGCGGCGACCCCCGCCGGGTCGACGCCCTCGGGAAGGGGGCCGTGGCCGCGGTCGGCGAAGATCCAGGTGTCCGGGAGCCGCTTGTCGTGGCCCACCCGCCCGTCGATGCGCTCGGAGTGCGCGGCCAGCGGATACGCGAGCCCGATCGGATCGAGGGCGGCCCCGTCCAGCGGGACCACCGTCCCGCTGAAGCCGAGCGTGCTGTAGACGCCGGTGACGACGGGGGAGTTGGCGCCGGTCGCGGTCTTGGCGAGGAACAGGCTCGGCGTGCCCTCCCGCGCGGCTTCGCGGACGAGACGTGCGTACGCGACGTTGCCCGGGTATCCCGCGAAGTCGTGGTGCAGGGGATGCGCCGCCGCGTTCTGCCGGACGTACACACCGCGCTCGTCCGCCACGCCGCCGGGTCCGATCCGGCCCTCGTACGGGATCCGCAGGAAGCTCGCGCAGACCACGGCCCAGATGCCGACGCCCGCGGTCGCGATGGTCCACGCGCGCGTGAAGGGCACGAGGAAGACCGGCAGGAGCATGAGCAGGAGCCCCGGCAGGAACATCCGGCCATGCATGAAGTCGCCGCCCACCTTGATGACGTAGGTCCAGCAGAGGAGGCCCGCGACGACGGGCGCGAGCGCGGGGACGAGGGAGGCGGTGTCCCGCCGGATCGTCCGCGCGGGCAGCAGGGCCGCGAGGAGGAACAGGGCGGGCACCCACAGGAGGTAGGGCCCGGCGAAGTCGGAGAGGTAGTCGAACCCGCGCCCCCACAGGCTCTGCGAGGCCTCCTTGGTCACCCCGGGCAGCGGCATCAGCTGCCCGTAGTACCCCACCCGGAAGATCTCGTACGCGACCGGCAGCGCGAGGGCGGCCCCGAGCCCCCCGAACGCGGCCCGCCGCGAGGGCCGCGCCATCAGCCACTGCGCGCCGAGGAAGACGGCGGACACGAGTGCCAGGTCGGGCCGTACGAGAGGGCCCAGGCCCAGGACCACGCAGGTGGAGAGCGACCGGGCCCGGGTGACGAGCAGCAGCCAGGCGCCCGCGATCCAGCACGTGGCGAGCCCGGTCTCCAGGCCGGAGGTGGCGAAGTCCCAGACGGGCGGCAGGGCGAGCAGGACGAGGCAGCCGAGAGGGAGGGCGGCCCGGCCCGCGTACAGCCGCATCGCCCCGACCGAGGCGAGGGCGAACCCGGCCGCGGTCAGGAGCAGCCCGCCGTACATCGCGGCCCTCGCGATGTCGAGCCCCGGCAGCCCCGCGAGCACGAGCAGCCACTGCCAGAGGGTGCCGGTGGAGGACTCGGCGCGTTCGCCCGCGTTGAAGACGGGGCCGTTGCCGGCCAGGATCTGCCGGACCGTACGGACGTAGATGTGCCCGTCGTCGGACATCCAGCGCCGCTGGAACCCGGCGACCGCGATGACGCAGGCCGGCAGCAGACAGAGGACGCCGCGCCAGAGCCTGTGCCCGGTGCCGCGCCGGCTGTTGATCAGCCCGAGGACGGCGTCGGGCTCGCGGAGGGAGAGATGCGTCGACGTCATGATCTTTTCATCGGCGCGGGGTGGGGGTGGCTTGAGAGGGGGCTGGGCGGGGAGGGAAGGGGAGGAGGGGAGCGGGTGGAGAGGCCGGCGCGGGGATCCAGCCCGTCCGGCGTGTGAGGACGAACTCGGCGGAGTCGGTGACGGGCGGCATGCGAAGCCGGTGACGGGCGGCATGCGGAGTCGGTGACGGACGGCGTGCGAAGCCGGTGACGGGCGGGACGCGAAGCCCCGGGGGCCAGGATCACCCCGTAGCCTCAGTCAGCAGCCTCAGTCAGCGGATCTGGCGCCTGCCTCAGCGGATCTGGCGGCCGGAAATCGCCCTCGCGATCACGAGGCGCTGGATCTCGCTCGTCCCCTCGAAGATCGTGTAGATCTTCGCGTCCCGGTACATCCGCTCCACCGGATGCTCCCTGCTGTACCCCGCGCCCCCGAGCACCTGCACCGCCTTCTCGGTGGCCGCCACGGCCAGCTCCCCGGCGCGCAGCTTGGACATCGAGCCCTGCCCCGCGTCAAACGCCTTGTCGTTGCGCGCCATCCACGACGCCTGCCAGATCAGCAGCCGCACGGCCTCGATCTCGGTCCGCAGGTCGGCGAGCGCGAAGGCGATGGACTGGTTCTCGACGATGGGGCGGCCGAAGGCGACCCGGGAGCCCGCGTAGTCGAGCGCGTACTCGTACGCGGCCCGTGCGATGCCCAACGCCTGCGCGCCCACCGTCGGGCGGCTCACCTCGAAGGTCGCCATGGCGGCCTGCCCGCGGCCCCCGGCCCCGGCCTTGGTGCCTTCGCGGGCCCGCGCCAGCCGCGCGTCGAGCCGCTCCTTGCCGCCGAGCAGGCAGTGCCCCGGCACGCGGACGTCGTCCAGGAACACGTCCGCGGTGTGCGAGGCCCGCAGCCCCAGCTTCTTGATCTTCTTGGCGCCTTCGAGGCCCTGCGTGCCGGGCGGCACGATGAACGCGGCCTGTCCCCGTGAGCCGAGGGCCGGATCGACGGACGCCACCACCACGTGGACGTTCGCGATGCCGCCGTTCGTGATCCACGCCTTCTGGCCCGACAGGGTCCACTGGTCGCGTGCCTCGTCGTACGTGGCGCGCGTCCGCATCGCCGACACGTCCGAGCCCGCGTCGGGCTCGGAGACGCAGAACGCGGCGACCTTGGGGTCGTCCTCGTCGCCGAAGCACTGCGGCACCCACTCGGCGAGCTGGTCGGGCGTGCCCGCGGAGAAGATCCCGGCCACCGCGAGCGAGGTGCCGAACAAGGCCATCCCGATGCCCGCGTCACCCCAGAACAGCTCCTCGTTGGCGATCTGGAGCGAGAGTCCGCTGGGGTCGCCGAAGAGGTCGGCGAGGGACTCGAACCCGTAGAGCCCGATCTTGGCGGCCTCCTGGATGACGGGCCAGGGCGTCTCCTCGCGCTCGTCCCACTCGGCGGCGGCCGGCCGCACCACGTCGGCGGCGAAGCCGTGCACCCATCCGCGCAGGTCGCGCTGTTCCTCGGTCAGTTCGAGCGAGAAGGCCATGAGGATTTTCCCTTCCGGAGGTCGGTGTGTCGGGAGCTTGGTGGGTGGGGCGTGGGCCGGAGTGCCGGGGCGCCCGTATGCCAGGGCGCCCGTGGGCCCGTGTGCCTGGCTCAGGCCTTCGGGATGTCGAAGTAGCGGGTCAGGCCGGCGGCGAACGCCACATCGCCCACGATCTTGAGCTTGCGCATCATGAACATCGTCACGGGGCTCGAATTGCCGGAGACCAGCTTGAGGAACTCGGCGTCGGGCATGATGAGCGTGACGCGCGGTTCGGCGTCCGAGCGGCCCTCGCGGACGGTGCAGGTGCCCGCCGAGATCTCCGTCTCGTAGACCGCCTCCTCGACCCCCGTGACCTTCCAGCGGATCAGCGCCTCGACGCTGCCCGCGGCCTCCGGCTTGAACTGCCGGCCCATCCGGCCGAACACCTCCTGGAGGACGCGGGCGCGCAGCTCCGCGTCCTGGGCGATCTCGGTGATCTCCTTGCCGGAGAGGCCCTTCACGATCTTCGCGAACTCCTCGGGGGTGACGCTCGCGAAGTCCAGTCCGGCCAGGCCGTCGGCGCCGCCGATGCCGTTCGTCATGGCAATATCCTTACTCAAGAGTAAACTTACTAAGGGGTAAGGTAGCCCCGAGTCTGGGAGGCTGCAAGGGTGACGGTCAACGGGAGAACTGAGGGACGGCGTAAGCGCGTTCCGCGCCAGGAGCGCGAGCAGCAGATCATCGACGTGGCGGTGACGGTCTTCGCCAAGCGCGGCTACCACGCCGCGTCCGTGGACGAGATCGCCGAACTCGCCGGCATCTCCAAGCCGATGGTCTATCTCTATCTGGACTCCAAGGAGGGACTCTTCCTCGCCTGCCTGCGACGGGAGGCCGACCGCCTGGTCGCCGCCTTCCAGGACGCGGCACGGGCCGGGGGCGGCGCGCCGGAACTGCGCCTGTACGCGGGCCTTGCGGCGTTCTTCGCCTTCGTCGCCGAGCACCGCGACAGCTGGATCGTCCTGCACCGGCAGGCTTCGGAGCTGAGCCAGGCCATCGCGGCCGCCGTCGCCGACGCGCGGCGCGCCGTGATGGCGCAGGTCGCGGGCCTGGTCCGGGACGGCATCGCGGAGAGCCCCGGCACGCAACTGGACGACGAGGACGCCGACTTCGTGGCCCATGCCCTGGTCGGCGCGGCGGACTCGCTCACGGACTGGATGGGCGGTCACCCGGGCCAGTCGCCGGAGGGGGTCACGCTGCGGCTGATGAACATGGTGTGGGTGGGGATGGGCCGGGTGCTCGAAGGGGAGGTCTGGGTGCCGGGTTCCTCGGTGGAGTAAGGGGGCCTTGGTGGGGCGAGGGGGCTGGGCGGAGTGAGGGACGGGGCGGGTTCCTCGGCAGAGTGAAGGGCGGGGCGGGTTCCTGGCCGGCGCGGGCGGCTTTGTCACCGAGTTGACGATCACTCGCCCATTTCTCCGCCGCCCGCCCCATTGAACTTTCCCTACGCTTGAGTAAGTTGACCTCCCAGTAAGTACGCACCACATCACCGCCGTACCTCTGTTGCGTACCTCTGTTCCGTAGTTCTGGTCCGTAGCTCTGGTCCGTAGTTCTGTTCTGCACCACTGTTCTGTACTTCTGTGTGATCTCTGCATGACTCCGCACGTCAGCTGGTAGCCGCGAGCCGGGAGCCGGGAGCCGTCATGGGCGTACGCAAGGATCTGAAACGGGCAGGCCGCCACCGCGAGCTGGCTGACCGCGCCACGGTGGAGCTCGTCCGCGACGAGCACGGAGTCGTGCGCGAGGCGCGTACGCCCCGGCTCGCGGCGAAGCCCACCACGGGCAGCACCGCCGACATCCCCTTCACCAACGCCGCCGAGGCACCCGGCGCGGTCGTGCTGCGCCGCAAGCAGGGCGGCCAGTGGCGCCCGGTCACCGCGGCGGCCTTCGCGCGCGAAGTCACCGCCGCCGCCAAGGGATTGATCGCCGCCGGGCTCCAGCCGGGCGGCCGGGTCGCGCTGATGTCCCGTACGCGCTACGAGTGGGCCGTCCTCGACTTCGCGATCTGGGCGGCGGGCGGGCAGACCGTGCCCGTGTACGCGACGTCGGCGGCCGAACAGATCGAGTGGATCGTGCGGGACTCCGGCGCGACCCTCCTGATCGCCGAGACGGCGGAGAACGTCGCGACGGCCGCGGCGGCGGTCGAGGGCCTCGCCGAACCGCCGCGCGTCCTGTGCCTCGACGAGGGCGCACTGGCCGATCTGGCCGCCGAGGGCGTGCGGTTGTCCGACGAGGACGTGACCAAGCGGAGGGCCGCCCTCACCCCGGACTCCATCGCCACCATCTGCTACACCTCGGGCACGACGGGCAAGCCCAAGGGCTGCGTCCTCACCCACGGCAATCTGCACGCCGAGGCCGCGAACACGGTCGACCTGCTGCACCCCATCTTCAAGGAGATCACCGGGCAGGTCGCCTCCACGCTCCTGTTCCTGCCGCTCGCCCACATCCTGGGCCGCACGATCCAGGTCGCCTGCATGCTCGCCCGTATCGAACTGGGCCACTGCCCGAGCATCAAGCCGGACGAACTGCGCCCCGAACTGCGGTCGTTCAGGCCGACGTTCGTCGTCGGCGTCCCGTACCTCTTCGAGAAGATCCACGACACGGGCCGCGCGACCGCGGAGAAGATCGGGCGCGGCGCGTCCTTCGACCGGGCCGAGGGGATCGCGGTGCGGTTCGGCGAGGCGTATCTGAACAAGTTCCTCGACAAGCGCGCCCCCGGCCCCTCCCTCGGGCTCCACGCGGGCTGGGCGCTGTACGAACTGCTGGTCTACCGCCGCATCCGCAAGGAGGTCGGCGGCAGGCTGCGCTACGCGATCAGCGGCGGCTCCCCGCTGGACCGCCGCCTCAACCTCTTCTTCTACGCCGCCGGAATCATCATCTACGAGGGGTACGGCCTGACGGAGACCACCGCGGCCGCCACCATCACCCCGCCGCTGAAGCCGCGGCCCGGCACGGTGGGGCTGCCGGTGCCGGGTACCGCCGTGCGCATCGCGGACGACGGGGAGGTGCTCATCAAGGGCGGCATCGTCTTCGGCTCGTACTGGAACAACCCGGCCGCGACGGACGCCGTGCTGCGGGACGAGTGGTTCGCGACCGGCGACCTGGGCGCGCTCGACGGCGACGGCTATCTCACGATCACCGGGCGCAAGAAGGACATCATCGTCACCTCCGGCGGCAAGAACGTCTCCCCGGCGGTCCTGGAGGACCGGCTGCGCAGCCGGGCGCCGGTCGGCCAGTGCATCGTCGTGGGCGACAACCGCTCGTACGTGGCCGCGCTCATCACGCTGGACCCGGAGGCGGTCGAGCACTGGCTCGCCGTGCGCAAGCGCCCGAAGGACACTCCGCACGCCGAACTGTGCCGGGATCCGAAGATGATCGCGGAGATCCAGAAGGCGGTCGACTACGCCAACGAGGCGGTCTCACGGGCGGAGTCCATCCGAAAATTCTCCCTGGTCGAGGGCGAGTTCACCGAGGACAACGGACTGCTGACGCCCTCACTGAAGATCAAACGGCATGCGGTGACGGCGGCGTACAAGACCGAGATCGAGGCGCTCTACGGTGAGTGAGGCGGCGGAGACGGTGACGCACGGGGCGGCGGGGGACATGCCGGGGGAGCCGACGGAAGAAGCGGAGGGGGAGCCGAGGGGAGGGCAGGCGGAGGAGCCGACGGAAGAAGCGGCGGGGGAGCCGCGGGAAGGGCCGGCGGGCGAGCCGAGGGAAGGGCCGGCGGAGGAGCCGAGGGAAGGGCAGGCGGCGGAGGAGTTTTACGACTACGACGTCATCGTGGTCGGCTCCGGATTCGGCGGCTCCGTCTCCGCCCTGCGCCTGACGGAGAAGGGCTATCGCGTGGGCGTCCTGGAGGCGGGACGCCGCTTCACGCGCGCGTCGCTGCCCCGGCACTCCTGGGACCTGCGGAACTACCTCTGGGCCCCGGCCCTCGGCCTCTACGGCCTCCAGCGCATCCACCTCCTGCGCAACGTCATGGTGCTCGCGGGCGCCGGGGTGGGCGGCGGCTCGCTGAACTACGCGAACACCCTCTACGTGCCGCCGGCCGCCTTCTTCCAGGACAAGCAGTGGGCGGGCATCACGGACTGGCAGGCGGAACTGGCCCCCTACTACGACCAGGCCAAGCGCATGCTCGGCGTACGCCAGAACCCGACCATGACCGAGGCGGACGAGCACCTGCGGGCGGCGGCGGACCGGATGGGCGTGGCGGACACCTTCCGGCTGACGCCCGTGGGCGTGTTCTTCGGCGACGGGGCGGACGCGGGGGCGACCGGCGCATGTGATGGCGGTACCGGCGGCGCCACCGGCTCCAGTCCTTCAACGGCCGAGGCGGGCACGGAAGTTCCCGATCCGTACTTCGGAGGGGCGGGCCCCGCGCGCACGCCCTGCACGGAGTGCGGGTCCTGCATGACGGGCTGCAAGGTCGGCGCGAAGAACAGCCTCACCGAGAACTATCTGTACCTGGCCGAACGCGCGGGCGCGGAGATCCGCGCGATGACGACGGTCGTGTCGGTGCGGGAGGTGGCGGGAGGCCACGAGGTGGTGACGGTCCCGACCAACAAGCGACGCAGGGGCCGGCGCACCGTCCTGCGGGCCCGCCACGTGGTCCTCGCAGCGGGCACGTACGGCACGCAGACCCTTCTGCACCGCATGAAGGACGAGGGGCTCCTGCCGAACCTCTCCGACCGGCTCGGCAAGCTCACACGCACCAACTCCGAGGCGCTGGTGGGCGCGGTGACGTTCCCGCGCCGCTACCGCAAGAAGTACGGCGCGGAGCGCCCCCTGGACTTCACGCGGGGCATCGCCATCACGTCGTCGATCCACCCGAACCCCACCACGCACATCGAGAACGTCCGGTACGGCAAGGGCTCGAACCTGATGGCGCTCATCTGCGTCCCGCAGTACAGCCGGAACCTCCCCAAGCCGCTGGCCGCGGCGCTCGCGTTCCTCACCCACCCGGTCCTGGTGGCGCGCGTCGCGTCGACGCACCGCTGGTCGGAGCGCACCATCATCGGCCTCGTCATGCAGACCCACGACAACTCCCTCACCACCGGCCTGGGACGCCGCCGCCTGCTGACGGCCGAGCAGGGCCACGGGGCGCCGAACCCCGTCCACATCGCGGAGGGCTGGGAGGCGGCGGGCCTGGTGGCCGAGCGCATCAACGGCTTCCCGGGCACGAACCTCGGCGAACTCCTCAACAAACCGCTCACCGCGCACTTCCTGGGCGGCTGCGCGATCGGCGCCTCGCCGGACCAGGGGGTGATCGACCCCTACCACCGCCTCTACGGCCACCCGGGCATCTCGGTGGTGGACGGCTCAGCGATCTCGGCCAACCTGGGCGTGAACCCGTCCCTGACGATCACGGCCCAGGCAGAACGAGCCATGGCCCACTGGCCCAACAAAAACACCCCGGACCCCCGCCCACCCCAGAACACGCCGTACACACGCCCCCAACCAACACCCCCAAACTCCCCCACAGTCCCCCGACACGCATACGCCGAACTACGCCTCCCGAAGTAACCCCACCGACCGCGCCCCCGGACGCCATTCGGCCACTCCCCGGCCGCCCCACGAACGCCTCCTAGGCACCGCTCCGGGGCGAGCCCCCCGACGCTTACCCGCCCGCTACACCGGGCCCGCTAAATTCCCCAAACCAACAAAAAGGCCCTCCCGGCAAGGAGGGCCAACGAAGACTGCACTGAAGCGCCCCCGGCAGGGGCCTGCGCAGACGGCGGATGGTCTGACCTGCCACTTTCGCCGCTCAGGACGGGGGAGCTGACCGTTGTGGGGAGCTTTTGCCCTAGCTAGCCGCGGTCCCCTGCACTATCTGGCACGGCGCATAGTCCTTGATCTCGGCTCTTCAGGACCGGGCTCAGCGATCGGAGGGCAGCATTAGCCTTCCGGACCGGCTTGCGCTAACAGCTTTACTGCTGGTCAGCCCACGAATCGCTCTCCGAAAGACCCACGCCTCCCAAGCTGAGAGTCCTGACCCTTGTCATGGGCCAGCCGAACGGCGCTTGCTCTGGTTGACTCCGAGCATGGCTGACGCCGATTGGGGTGCGTGATCCGTACGTGCACTGGCTGTACGTCGTCGGCTGAGATTCGTGGCACAGCTTTCGGCGGAGTCCTGAGGGCCGAGCCTCGTGCTAGCCGACAGAGGCGGGGAGGGGTGTTAACCGAGGGGCGTAGGGTCCGTTTCTGTGCTGGTGCCAGGGCTCGTCCCCCTGAGTACGGGCTCCGATCAATACCAGGAGCAAGGGCCATTCTGGCAAGCGCGCTGCCAAACCTGTAGCGAGCCGGTTCATGTATCTCGGCTCAACTGAGATCAGCCCATTGGCGGCTCAGCAGGCGAGGTCGACAGCAGAAGCTGCGAAATCGTCCTCGGCCTGGGGCGCGTCGTCCTTCGCTGGCAGTACCTCAGCATCGAAGAGCTTGGAGGTCAGCGCCTCCGTAAGGGGCGGGGGCACGGCATTGCCGATGATGACCTGAACCTCAGTGCGAGTCAGTTCGTAGCGAGGCTTAACTCTTTCATCGACGAACTTGAAATAGTCCGGGAAACCCTGGATACGCGCGGCCTCATGGGCGGTAAGACACCGTGGGACTTCAGGATGGACGAAGCGTCCGCGACCCATCGTGGCGAATCCGCTGGTAATCGTCTGAGCCGGACGGTCCCACCACAAGCGGCCATACATCGACGTGTAATTGTGCTCGCCCTGATGGCACTCAGGACGTTCTTCGTTGGGCAGATTGTGCTCGTCGTTCTCGAAGAGATACTTCATACGCCGCTGGTTATCCGCGTTGGGTACGGCAGCCTCATCGAAGAACGACTTCGGTCGGACGCCAAGCAGGTCACCGATCGCCCAACGCAAGTCATGGGATGCGGCTTTGTGATCTTCGACCTGCAGCAGGTCGGCAGCCGAAAAGCCAAAAGGTAGCGCATCTTCGCGGATGGCCAACAATATGTGGCGTTTGCGCGTCTGGGCGACCCCGAGCTTCAGCAGGTCGATACGACTGGTGGCAACGTCATAGCCAAGCTTTCTAAGGTGAACGATGGCGCGGGAGACCACCTGCTGCTTGTCATTGACAACGGCCAGCACGTTCTCAATGACGACCGCGCGAGGACGCAGAACCTCTGCGGCACGAGCCATACGCAGATACAGCCGGTTCTTGGGATCATCTCGGCGAGTGTGATTATTGAGGTTACTGTGCCCCTGGCACGGCGGTCCGCCGATCAGGAGTGCGACCTCGCCCACCGTGGACCGCGTCGCAATCTCCTGAGTAGTCAACGATGCGCCGAGGTCACCGTCGAAGTAGGATTCAACGCCTCCCTCTTGGACGTTGGCCTTAGGAAAGTTGGCCTTGAAGACCTTGGTGGGAGCTGCCTCGAAGTCAACCGCGAGACGAACGTCAAGCGAGACGTCGCGCTTGTGAGCTGCCTGGGCAACACCCAGGGTTAGGCCACCGCAGCCCGCGAAAAGGTCCACTACTCGCAGGGAGCCGACGCCCTCCTCAAACTTCGGCCGCCGCTTAGCCTGCAGGGGGTACTGCTTACCCACGCGTGCCCCCCATCTGCCCTTGCTTGTAGAACCGGCGGAACGAGCGGTCATCGTACTCGATCAAGGATGAACGCGTGCGGTAGACCGGTAGGTCAGGGGCGCCCGACGTGCCGATCACGACGCGTCTAGGCACATCACGAGCGCCCTGAACCATCTCGGCCTCGGCCCTCACCTGCGGCACCACTGCCTCGGCGTAAGCAGGTCCCGCACCCCCGGCCGGTCCTGCGCGCTCGCGGTCAGCGTCGAGTGCCTCAGCACCAACCCCAGCAATCCGGGACCCTCAAAAACCCCACACACTCCCCCGCTGGCGAGTCTGACGTACTTCAGCGCACCGGCACGGCATTTGATTTACCGTCAGGAACGTTGCCAGCTAGAATTCTTCAGCGCTCACTGCCCGGTCGACGAAGGACAGCAGCATGCCGCTTGAGGTCAACAAGCACGTCCAACGGATGCGTCGCTACCAGCCGTTCGATGTGGACGCCTCAGAGATGATCTACGAGCAGGCGGACCAGGCGGACCGGACACAGTCGCCGTACCCCGTGGTGACGCTGGAGTACTTGGTGAGCGCCATCGAGCAGCCAACCGTGAAGACCATCGTCCTCACCGGGGACGCCGGGCACGGCAAGACAAGCCTTTGTGCCAACCTGCTGGCCGAGCTGAGGATGGGTGGCGAAACGGTCCCATCAGATGTCCGAAGGACAGTCTTCAGCGAGTTGCTCAAGGACGGTGACGCCGGTCGCCCTGTTGCCCTGACCCGTAGCGGGCGCCCGCTGTACATACTCAGGGATCTCAGCGAGCTAAGCCTTCAGGCGGGCGCCCAGAAGCTCGTGCAGCTGCTTGACCCCCCGGGCAATGGGGTTGCGATCATCTGCGCAAACGAGGGCCAGCTGCGTAAGTGCGTTGCCGAAGACGACCTCAACCGCAGCGGCACGGGGCGCGCCAAGATCTTGGTGAAGACCCTTACAGATGGCATTGCTCGTGGGCAGGTCAGCGACCCCGATGGCGCAGTCACCGTCATCAACCTCAACTACCAGTCCGTAGCGGCTGACGGTCGCACTGGTGGTTTTGTCCCCTGGGTTCTGAGGCAGTGGACGACCCCGCAATGGTCGCGGTGGAAGACCTGTGAGACGTGTGATGCACGTGAGGTCTGCCCGATTCTAGCCAATCGTAACGAGTTGAACGATGCCACTCACGGGCCTCAGCGCCGGGCCGCGGTCCGGGAACTGTTCGCTGCTGCCGAGCGCGCCGGAGCTGTTGTTACGACTCGTCAGGGGCTCTCGGTTACCAGTTACATGATCACTGGTGGGCTGTCCTGTGAGAACGTCCACGCCAAATACCAGCGGTCGCACTCCAGCAGGTTGTGGCAAGCACCTCACTTATACCATCAGGCGCTCTTCGGTGATCAGTTGACCCCGCAACAGCGTCATCGTGTTCCTGCATTCCTCACGCTACGCAAGTTGGACCCGGGCAAGGTCTCTCGTCGCCAGGTTGACGACCGACTCGATCCGGATACAGCCGGCCGTTTTCCTCCGGGGGACCCCAAAAGTTACCTGCAGAAGGCCCGTACGACCCGGGACGCGCAGAAGCAGGCCGAACAGCTGAGGGGCTTGTACACGTTCCTGCGACGTGCCGACTTCTTCAACAGCATCGACAGCAAGGACCGGTTTGCCCGCATGGGCTTGCAGGCCGGTGACGACTTCGTCACTGTCCAGAACGACAGAGGGGACCTGGCGGACACCACGGTGCGCGACCGTTTCCTCAAGGGTTTGGAAGCCGTCCAGGGTATCCACCGCCCCGGGAGCAACCCTGACTTCCTTGTGCTTGACCCGGCCTTCTTTGCTCAACGCGCCCGCGCGGCCGTCATCTCCCGACGGGTGTCCAGCAAGAACGTCGAGGTGGTCGATCAGGTCACCCAGTGGCAGAAGGAAGGCCAAACGGGTGACATTCCGGGCATGCGGAATGCAGTCGAGTGGCTCAACCGCTCCATCTTCATCCGGATCCCGGCCGTCACTCCTGGCCAGGGGGCAGTTTCGGTCGAAGTAGATCTTCTGCGCTTCGAGTTGCTGACACGGTGGGCCGCAGGGCTGCGTAGCGAGACGCAGCACGAGGCCGAGATCCGCGGGCTGACCGGGTCTCTCGCAGATCTGGCTGACTCCTTGAACAAGGACGACGAGATTCAGGTCCTCGTGGGCAACGTCATGAGAAAGCTCATGATCGACGTCGGTGACAAGATCAGGTCGGTGCGGGCGTAATGGCTGACCGTTCTAAGTCAGAGGTCGTCCGCCGCCTCTTCGGGGTGAATCTTGAACAGCAGGGCCGAGGCTTCTACGTCCCGCTGGAGATGCTCGCGATCGCCCGCGGCGTCTACCTGGCACATGAGGAAGACCCCGAGAAGCACGCGGGGCTCCTGGATGCCGGAGACCGGATCGCCTACAAAAGGACCTCACACGACCTGGCTCGGCGGATCGCTACCAGGGCCCCCATTGTTGAAGGAGATGAAGAACTCAGCAAGGCGGTCGAGCTGGACTCGCCCGAGACGTTGGAGACGCTCCACGCCCTGTTCTCTTCTCTGTTGGTCGAAATTCCGGGACGTCGCAGTCAACCCAACTGGTTTGGGGCGCACATCTATCCGTTCGTGGGTGAACTCATCCACTACGACGCAGTCGAGCGACAGATCGTCCAACGCGGCGCCACCCCCAAGAAGAAGGAGCAGACCAAGAAGCTGGCGGCCAAGGTCAAGGCGAAGGCTCCGAGCATTGAGCGCTATCTGTTCCGCGGCCCTGGGGGCTGGGCGTACAAGGTCCTGCGTACTGACGCTGATGCTGACCGCAAGGAAGCGACCCGGCGGGGCCTTGATGACCTCGTGCGGGACAGCGGCACCCCTCTTGGCAGCCTCGCAAGAGCACTCAGCGCCCATGACTTCGACTACGACGAAGAGCCCTACGAAGACGATTCAGAGAGAGACATTGACCTGTACGAGGACCTCAGTCCGTGGCCTGGCCTGCTGAGGATTGGGGCTCGTAACATCGTCGCCCGGACTACGACACCCCGGGCCAAGCGCACCGAGAGCCTCATGCACTGGGTCCCCTATTGCTTGGCTCGCCACCAGCTACGCCTCGCACGCGCAAAGTTGGGCCTCACCGATGGCGAGTCGATCCTCTTGGACTTCGGCAACGAGGCAACCCCGCTGCGCAGCGTGTCGCAGAAGAACCTCACCAGCTTCCGCAACGACATCGCCAACGCGATCAACGTCCAGGCCCGGGAAATGATCAACGAAGCCGAAGGCGACGAGGCTAAGAAGGGCCGCTACGAACGATTCACCAAGGACACCGGCAACGCCTTGGCATCCCCTCGAGCGTTCTTCAGTGAAACCCTCGCCGCTGTGGGAGCCCTGAACGCGACAGCCGGGCGCCGGCACTTCACCATGAAGCCACCGATGCTTGAGGCCCTGGTGTCTGCCACCATTCCGCAGGGCACAGAGATGGAGTTCGACCAGTTCTGTGCGCTGATGTACACGAACTACGGTCTGGTGACGGAGAAAACGGTCGCAGCTGTGAGCCCGTTGGTCCATGAGGTCGACTCATCGGTCTTTGAACACAACGGCAAGGCCTTCCGCGACAAGCTGGCCGCGATCGGTCTGCTCACTCAGTATTCAGACGCAACCAGCATGGTACGAGGAGAGCCCCGTTGACCGTCAGCAGCACCCGAGCGCTTGGCCGGTTCATCGCCGATGAAGCACTACGCAAGGTCATTGAGACCAGCGGCGCCCGTGTCGGTCTGCGTATCAGCGGGTTCGATCCGCCGACCGTGACCGAGGCCCTCCGTCACACTGCCCAGAGGCTGTCCGAGTCGCCGGAACTTCAGGTTGTAGTCAAGGTAGGCACGTCGGAACAGATCGATGGCGTACCAAATGATTTCCTGCTGGATCGGGGAGACCAGCTGACCAAGTGGCGAAATTCCGGGCAGGGCAGCGCGGTGCTGCTGTTTGAGTGGGGGCAGTCTCCGGACGCAGAGGGCCTGGCAGCCATGAGCGCTCTTGACGACGCCCCAATCCTCGGCGACCACCACGACACCTCCAGCGAGCGTGGATTCGACAGGTTTATGGCGGATGTATGGCGGGAGGCAGGTGGCAGCGGAACCGTTCCGGCCGTGATGGCTGGCTCCCTACCCGAGATCTGGCGTGCCGTCACTGATGAAGATCCCCTGTCGTTGCACCGCTGGGCTGCCTTCCTCGTCGAGACGGCGCGGAAGGTCGTCGTCACTCAAGTCCACACACCGGACGTCGTCTGTACCGAGATTTCTGCAGCCTTGCCCGCTCTTGGACTCTTCCCGGACCGGAGCCTTTTTGCCAAGCCTGCCGCACTGCCCGCCCGGATCAAGAAAAACGTATGTGTCAGTGCCTTCAAGCAGCCCACCGGCAAGGAAATCACCGCGGACGACCTGATAGACCGCATCGACTCGGCTGAGTTCAGCGACGAATCTCTGGAACACATCGGTGCGGATTCAGAGACTGTCAAAACGCGCATGCGCGACCTCGTACTCAATCACCATGGGCCTGCCCTCCAGGATCGTCGTCAACTGCGCAGTGGGCTGGACCTGACCCTTTGGCTTGAGGTATTCGAGCAGAAGTCCAAGAAGAGTGGCCTTGGCCAGCAGGTTAAGCAGGAGATATTGAGGGCCGCCGCGGACCGGGTCGACGACTTCGACGCGATGATGATCGAAGAAGCGCTTGACCGCGGAGACCAGGAGTCCGCCCAGCGCTTTCTTGACGAGACACCCGCCGGTGGCGCTGAACCGCTAGCCGACCTGCTGTCCAAGCGTTCACGCCGCAAAGTTGAGAAACTCGCTTTCCCAGACTCTCAGTTCGTCCAGGACCCACTTCGTGCCCTGCTGCGCGAACTGACCTACTTCTCCGACGAAGAAGAAGGCTCCGTCGTCGTCCGACTTGAAGGAACCCAGGAAGCCGGGCGGTGGAGCCGCTGGTTGTTCGCCTTCCTGTACGCACGCACCCTGCAGGACATCCAGGACTCGACCAGCCTCCGTCTCACTCTAGAGGTCCAAGACTTCCTGCTGGACGTGACCAAGCCGTCCCTACCGGATAATCAAGAAACCCAAGAGCCATTCGAGCTAAATATCGAGTGGGCGCCGTTGCGCTTCCTGGTCGAAATGGACGAAGCCGCCCAGCGACGCTTTCGCTGGGACCCTATGGGCATCCCCGGTCAGATAGCGCTGGCAGCTCTCATCAGCAGCTATCAACCCCCCCCTGCTCACCCCAGCAATCTGACCTTCGACACCTACCTTGAGAAGTTCAACGACCCCAGGCAGTGGCAGACCGACGAGCCGTCTCCTGCCTCTGATGAGCATTTCGCCGGTCGGCTGGACCGCCTCAAGCGGAAGCACTTCGAGCGATTCTCCCAAGGGCTCGACGCCACGAACATCGGCGAATACGTACGCGAGTGGGAAGACATCCTCCGCGAAGCCCGCACCACCCTGGTTCCCGACAACGCTCCGGATGCAGACCTTGAGGCAGTCGTGCTTGCCGACGTCGTTGAACTGGCCGATCACCGCATGATGATGTTGGCCACCCATCCATTGAAACTGCGATGGCTGGCAAGGAACTACGCAGAGACCTCCAACAGCATTAAGATTGCCCTCAACAAAGAGGGTGGCTTGAGTCTCAACCAAGAGAACGAGGATCTCTTCTTTGATGCTATCGACCGCATCTCTCCACACGGAACACCGGCGGTCCTCGTCGGGCCGCGCGGCACGATCGCCATCCCGATGCGGGAATCGGCCGGCCATGAGGAGTACGCACCGGTCCGTCGCGGCGGCAACGAGTCCAAGGAATGGCTCTCCAGTGTCGACGAGGCCGCGATCGACGAGATGGTCCGCGTCATCACCGACTACCTGACGACTTACCCCCACAAGCTTGACGGCCTACGCGTACTGCTTTTGGACCGCAACGGCGACCCTGTACTGCCCGTGCGCGTAGCCAAGCAGGTACGGGCCAAGAATCCCCGTCTGAAAGTTGATCTGGTGGTCCTGGCTCCCCAGGCCACCCATCACGAGATCATCCAGGGGTTCGACCTGCAGTTCTCTGGCGCGGAGATGTCCGAGGACAGCTTCCTGCCCGACGTTCAACTCATCCTGCAGGCATGGGAGCCCGACCAGACAACGGACCTGTCTGGGCTGCAAGGCACCATTGACCTCGCCCTGGCTCCGGCGCTGTTCGGCACCCAGACCAGTATCAAGGAGAGCACTAAGAAGGAATCCTTGTCGGGCTCCTTCAACCCCTGGAAACACCCGGCATCACACAACCTGGCGCAGACCAGCGAAAACGTTGTGAAAGCGCTGTTGCCCGAAACTGCCGACGAGACTCTTGAGTCCTGGTCCACCTTGTGTGTGCGCTACGACCGCAGTTCCCCGGTCTCCCGGGAGAGTGTCGACAGCATCGACTACTTCGAGATGCAGGTGCAATTCCACCAGCACCAGGACCTGTTCGCCGAACTGCACAGCGTGGCCCACTGGGTCGTCACCCTTGACAGCTTCATTGGCCGTGAGCAGATCGACGCCATGCGTAACCGCCCGGATGTCATCCTCGTCAAGCCGAGTGTCGGCAAGAACGAGTCGTACACCCTCATCGTCAGCTCACAGACCGGCAAGCAGTTCGTCGTTCAACGACTACGACGTCGCCTGGAGCAAATCGGCGTCGTCACTCCGCAGGACTCTGAGAGCACCGCTCGGCGAATCTACGAGGTTGGCCGCAACGTGGCTCCTGGCGCCGTGCTGCGCTCCCTCGGCATCGGCACCACGGTCAACGAAGTTGTCGGCCTTGTGGCCACGCGGTTTGTCATAGACCAGCAATTCCCCATTCCTCAGCAGGGTACGAGCCTGATCACCTGGATCAGCTTCGACGAGCACCACCGGTGGTTCGGTCGCGGACACAAAACCCGTGCCGATCTGGGGCGATTCATACTGACGGTCCAGGACGACGGCGTCGTTCGCCTGGATGTCCTGGTCACCGAATCCAAGTTCCGCCAAACCTTCGACGTCGGCTCAGCGGAAGAACAGCTCAACCGCACCACCGACCTGTGCAAGGATGCCTTCCGCTCGGGCGGTGAAGCTCGCCACGACCGCCCCTTCTGGCTGGATGAGCTGGCTGCCGCAATCGCTCAGACCAGCGGAAATGCCCTACGGGCCGCAGACCTTCCAGCGCGCACCACGATCGGCAAGGACGACCATCGCCAGGTCGAAGCGAAGGTCCTAGACGCCCTGCGCTCTGCGGACGTTCAACTCGGTCAAGTCACCGGCGTTGCCGTGGCCATCTCGGCCGAGGATGACCAGCCGGCTCCGGCGGTCAACGCCTTCGGCAGGCACACCCTGGTGAGACTGAACAGACGCGAGCTGCTGAACCTCATCGGCGCTCTGCGCGCCAATCAAGACCCGACAGATGCCGACCACCTCGTTGGCTCCTGGAACCTAAGTGAGCCCGCGAAGATCCCCCACGTGGTCGCCAACCCCACCTCAGGCACTTCCTCCGAACTCTTCACCCAGGAAGAGCAGGCAGCACCTGCCGAGGCTGCCGTAACGACTGCCCGAACGCCCATGCCAAGCGGAGCAGTTGCCGGTGGCACCGGGGCAGCGGACGATCTTGACAACCTGAATAGTCACCGCGGTGGGCTCGGCGAGGAGGAGTTGAGACTTCGATACAACAAAGTTCTCGACGTCTTCCATCGCCACAAGGTCGAAGTCACCGCTCCAGAGAACGGCAAGTGGCAGGAGGGCCCCGGCTTCTACATCTTTCGGTTCATCCCCGAGCCTGGGGTCACCGTAGACAAGCTAACCAACCGACGCGACGAGATATTTCTGGCCCTGGCACTCCCCTCCGGGTTCAGCATTCGTACCCGCAGCGACCGCGGCTCCGTGCTCTTCGAGATTCCCAAGATCGACGACGAGAAATACGGGGTCGATGCAAAAGCGCTGTGGCAGCAGTGCCCGGCCACTCCCGAGAGCCTCATCGCTCCCCTAGGCGCAGATATCGAAGGCAAGCCGGTCACCATCGATCTATCCTCCGCTGACTCGCCGCACTTGCTGGTGGCTGGCACTACCGGATCAGGAAAGTCTGTCGCGCTGGACACAATCCTCAAAGGCTTGGTCCGGTACGACGAGAGCACCTTGCGACTCCGCCTCGTCGATCCCAAGGGCACCGAGCTTGTCGACTTCGAGGACGACCCTCACCTTGATGGTGAAATCGGTATGGATGCCGCCGACGCCATCGACATTCTTGAGGAAACCGTCGAAGAGATGGCAGTGCGCTACAGGGATATGAAGGCAATCCGCACCCGCAAACTCGTCGAGTACAACGCCAAGGTCAAGAAAGCGGACCAAAAGCCTTGGATCGTCATCATCCTGGATGAATACGCCGATCTCACCAGCGATCCTGAAGAGAAGAAGAAAATCGAAACGCTGCTCAAGCGCCTGACGCAGAAGGCACGAGCTGCCGGCATCCATGTCATCGCTGCCACGCAGCGTCCGAGCGCGGATGTTATCTCGACGACCATCCGCTCCAACTTCCCCGCCCAACTCGCGCTGAGGGTCAAGACCGCGACTGACAGCCGCATCATCCTGGACGAGACTGGCGCCGAGGCTCTGGCTGGGCAGGGCGACGCTTTCCTGCACACGGCTAAGGGCACCCTGCGGCTGCAGGTGGCCTATGACGGGAGTTGACCAGGCGGCCGCCGTGGCTGAGACGGCAGCCGCTGGCGATCCGGCGGCCAGGACGTCTTTCTCGGGCGATTCGAGGCTTCGACCTCCTGCCGCCGGGCGGACCCTCCCCATGCTGACCTGGGGGCGGTCCGGCGCTTACGCGTCTGCTACTCGCCGCCCGCTACGTTGCCGTGACCAGCAAAAAGGCCCTCCGGGGTGGAGGGCCGAACAAGGATGGACTGTGGCGCCCCCGGCAGGACTCGAACCTGCGGCCAAGCGCTTAGAAGGCGCCTGCTCTATCCACTGAGCTACGGGGGCCGGATGGTGGCCGGTGGCCTGGAGCCCGGGTAGGACGAGCCGTGACCTTGCCGGGGACAAGGATAGGGCTCCCGGGTCCTTGTCCCTGGTGCTTCGCCTCCGCGGCACTATGTGGAGGTTCAGTGAAGCGGTCCTGATAATCGCAGGCAGGTACGAATCTCGCACCGCTTTTGGCGTCTCACGCCCCGGGTGTTGTGCACTCGTTATGCCTGCGCCCCAGTCGCCCCTTCCATCCCATGTGTCCGATCGGCGCGCAGGGGTGCCCATATGCTTCAGAAACCCGTCAAAATTGGGCATTCTTCGCATGTGGTGACCTTGGACGTACGGCCTCAACTGCTTGACGCACTCTCCGCCCTGCGCGAGCGTGTCGCCGCCGCACGCTTTCCGCTTCCCCTGGCGGGGGCGCCACGCGCGCGTGCCAACCGGGACGAGCTCCTTGCCCAGCTCGACGACTACTTGGTGCCCCGCCTGCGGGCCCCCGAAGCGCCGCTGCTCGCCGTGATCGGGGGTTCCACCGGGGCGGGCAAGTCGACCCTGGTGAACTCCCTCGTGGGGCGGCAGGTCAGCGAAGCAGGGGTGCTGCGGCCGACCACCCGGACGCCGGTCCTCGTATGCCATCCGGAGGATCATCACTGGTTCGCCGGCATGCGCGTCCTACCGGACCTCACGCGCGTGTGGGTGCCCCGCCCGGAGCCCTCGGGCCCGCAGGGCGAGGACGACGACGGCAGCGACGACCTGCTGCCGCCCGGGCCCGACGGCGAGCGCGCCCTGCGCATCGAGACCTCCCCGACCCTGCCCCAGGGGCTCGCGCTCCTGGACGCCCCCGACGTCGACTCCCTCGTCTCCGACAACCGGATCCTGGCCGCCGAACTGATCTCCGCGGCCGACGTCTGGGTCATGGTGACGACCGCGTCCCGGTACGCGGACGCCGTGCCCTGGCATCTGCTGCGTACCGCCAAGGAGCACGACGCCACCCTCGTCACCGTCCTCGACCGGGTGCCGCACCAGCTGGTGGCCGAGGTGTCGCGGCAGTACGGAGCGCTGCTGGTCAAGGCGGGCCTTGGCGACGTGCCCCGGTTCACCGTGCCCGAGCTGCCCGAGTCCACCGGCGGCGGCGGTCTCCTCCCCGCCACGGCCGTCGCACCGCTGCGGGCCTGGCTCACCCACCGCTCCCAGGAGCCCACGGCCCGCGCCCAGGCCATCGCGCGCACGGCACTGGGCGTCATCCAGTCCCTCAACGTACGGGTCCCGGAACTCGCGGGCGCCGTCGCCGTCCAGTACGCGGCCGCCCTGCGCCTCACCTCCGCCGTCGACGACGCGTACGGACACGAGCACGCGCGCGTGCGGGAACGTCTCCAGACGGGAGCCGTCCTTGCGGGCGACGCGCTGAAGCGGTGGCGCAGCTATCCGCTGGACTGCGGCGCCGACGAACTCCTGGACGCCGTGTGCGAGAGCCTGGAGGCGCTGCTGCTGTGCGCGGTGACCGCCGCCGACGAGCGAATCGACGAGGCGTGGCGGCGCGAGCCGGCCTCCGCCGCCCCCGAACTCGGCGACCGCGACCGCCGCGCCGAGGGCGCCGAGAGCGCCGAACACCGCATCGGGATGGCCGTACGCCGCTGGCGACGCGTCCTGGAGGAGTACGCGGAGGACGAGGTCCGCGGGCTCGATCGCATCGAGAAGAACCTCGTGCCCGACCCCGAGATGGTGGCCGCCCTGCTCGCCACGGCCCTGCTGGGCGGCGCCCGCGGGCGTTCGGCGGGCGAGACCCTCGCCGAACGGATCGGCGCCCAGGGCGCGCTCCGGCTGCGGGACCGGGGCGGACGCCTGCTCGACACCTACCTGGACAACGTCCTGGACGCCGAGCGCGAGCGACGCCTCGCCCCCCTCGACGGCCTCGACGTGAACCCCGAACCCCAGGCCGACCTGATCGCCGCGCTGTCCGTACTGCAGAAGGAGAGGTGACCGCGGTGACTGCCGTCACTGATCACACCGAGCACGACCGTGAGCGCGAAGAGCCCCCCGAGGGACGCGACAGCCCCTTGGGGCGCAACAGCCCCGAGGGACGCAACAGCCCCGAGGGCGCCGCCACGGAGGCCCGCAACGGCTCCGAAGGGGCCTGGGACGACGGGCTGATCGCCCGGCGCGGCGGCACGCGCGGGGGCTCCGCCTCGGACAATCCCTCGGGATCGCTGTCTGGATCGGCGGCCGGGTCGCTGTCCGGATCGGCGGCCGGGTCGTTGTCGGGCGGGCCCTCCTTTACGCCGTCCGGCGCACCCTCCGGTACCTCGTCCGGTACCTCCTCCGGTGCCGGTACGTCGACGAGTGCGTCCTCCGGGATTTCGACCGCGTACGAAGGGCCCCTGCGCGCCCGGCTCGATGCCCTGCGGGAACTCGTCGGGCTCTCCCGCACCCGGCTGGACAGCGCGACCCTCGCCGAGGCGGGCCGGGTCCTCGACGAAGCGGCGGCCCGGCGCAGGCTCTCCGGCCGGCACACCGTCGTCGCCATCGCGGGCGCCACGGGGAGCGGCAAGTCGACGCTGTTCAACGCCCTCGCCGGAGTGACGATCTCGGAGACCGGCGTCCGCAGGCCGACCACGGCGGCCCCCATCGGGTGCAGCTGGACCGACGGCGCCGCCGGGCTCCTGGACCGGCTCGGCATCCCGGGGCGGCTGCGCAGGCGCCCGCTCCAGGGCCCGGATCTGAACACTCTGGAAGGGCTCGTCCTGATCGACCTGCCCGACCACGACTCGGCGGTCGGCGAGCACCGGGCGCACGTGGACCGGATCCTCGGGCTCGTCGACGCGGTCATCTGGGTCGTCGACCCGGAGAAGTACGCCGACGCGATGCTCCACGAGCGCTACCTGCGGCCCATGGCGGGCCACGCCGAGGTGATGTTCGTCGTGCTCAACCAGGTGGACCGGCTGCCGGGCGACACCGCCGACCAGGTGCTCGACGACCTGCGGCGGCTGCTCGACGAGGACGGCATCGCCCTCGGCGAGCACGGCGAACCCGGCGCCACCGTGCTCTCCCTCTCCGCGCTGACCGGCGACGGGGTCGAGGAACTGCGCGACTCGCTCGGCCAGTTCACCAGGGAACGAGGCGCGGCAGCCCGGCGGATCGCGGCCGACCTGGACGCCGCCGCCGACGAACTGTGGCCGGTGTACGCCGCCGGGGCCGGATCGCACGGGGGCAGGGGCGGTACGCGGATCGGGCTCAGCGAAGAGGCGCGCGAGGAGTTCGCCGACCGCCTCGCGGACGCGGTGGGCGCGGCGGCGGCCGGACAGGCGGCCGAACGGGCCTGGCGCCGCAATGCTGGCAAGGCGTGCGGGACGCCCTGGCTGCGGCTCTGGCGTTGGTACGAGGCCCAGCGCTCGCCCCTGAACGTCGGCTGGCCCGCGGCACGGGAGCCCGCGGACGAGGAGGCCACGGCTCGCCAGCGCGTCGAACACGCGGTGCGCACGGTGGCCGACGAGGCTGCTTGCGGGCTGCCCCAGCCCTGGGGGCAGGCCGTGCGGGAGGCGGCGGTGCGGGGCGCGGAGGGGCTGCCCGAGGCACTGGACGAGCTGGCGGTGTCGGCCGGGGTACCGGAGGGAAGGCCTCCGCGGCCCGGCTGGTGGCCGGTCGCGGTCCTCGCCCAGGCGGCGATGACGCTGCTCCAAGTCGTGGGCGGGCTCTGGCTGGTGGCGCAGATCATCGGGATCGCGGCCCCGAACCTGGGCGTACCGGTGCTGCTGATGCTGGCCGGGATCGTGGGCGGCCCCTGCGTGGAGTGGGGCAGCCGGATGGCGGCACGGGGCCCGGCGCGACGCTACGGCCTGGACGCGGAACGGCGGCTGCGGGAAGCGGCGGCCGGCTGCGGGCGGGCGAGGGTGCTGGATCCGGTGGCGGCGGAGCTGCTCCGGTATCTGGAGGTACGGGAGCAGTATGTGCGGGTCACGGGGGCGGCGGTCGGCTGAGGCGGGGAGCGGCGGGGAGTGGCGGGGCTGGGTGGCTGGGCTGAGTGGGGGGCGGATGGGTTGTAGTGGGGCGTGGCTGGGTGGCTGGTCGGCTGGGCTGAGTGGGGGCGCCCCGGCCTGTGTCCCTTCCCGTGGCCGCGTCTCGTGTCCCCTCCCCGTGGCCGCGCCCCGTGTCCCTCCCCGTGTCCCTCCCCATGTCCCCGTCCCGCGTCCCCACCCCGTTCGGGTGAGGGAGTTTTCCACAACTGCCCGGTGGCCCACAGGGCTCAGCGGGATCGTCGCGACCGGTCCACTCTGAGATCGAAGCCGCGGGAGCGACCACCGCGGCGGTGGGGACAAGGGAGGGGTTCGGGATGAACGAGACTTTGGTGACGGTGGTGGGGAACGTCGCGACGACGCCGGTGTACCGGGAGTTGCCCTCGGGGCCGGTGGCGCGGTTCCGGCTCGCGGTGACGGCGCGGTATTACGACGCGGTGCAGAACGTCTGGGCGGACGGACACACCAACTTCTTCACGGTGTGGGCGAGGCGGTCGCTCGGCGCGAACGTGCAGGGTTCGCTGGCGATCGGCGAACCCGTGATCGTGCAGGGCAAGTTGAAGGTGCGGGACGAGGAGCGGGGCGGCCAGCACTGGACGTCGGCGGACATCGACGCGATCACCATCGGCCACGATCTCTCGCGGGGGACGGCGGCGTTCCGGCGCGTGCTGAAGGCGAACGGGGGGCTGACGAGCGCGGGGTCGGTGGATTCGCCTCCGGGGGACGCGATGCCGGGTGGTGCGGCGATGCGCGAGCCGCTGCCCGAGCCGGAGCCGGTGGGGTGATGCGCAGGCAGGGGGCGGAAGTTGCCGCCCAGACGAGCGCCGCTGCGAAGACGGATCGCCGATCGGTGAGTAGGGACTCATGCGCGACGACCGATGTGCGACGTAATGACCGGCTGGGGGCCGTGGATTTGTCGATAACCCCAGCTCGGAAAGGTTGTTGGCGATAACGATTCCGAGTCGGATCGGTTATCGAACGGCAGGACGGGGGATCGGGGTGGGCCGCGTCCCTAGGATGCCGAAGGTAGCTCACGGGGCAGTTGGTAGTGGTTGCCACGCAGGTGGCAGGTGATTCTGCCCCCTCAATCTGCTGGCGGGACCACCCCCCTCGAAGTGAACGGGTCTCGTCCGGAGGGGAATTCTGTGTCTTTTGCGCGTTCTGTGTTTTCCGCGTTCTCCGCGTTTTCCGCGCTCGCCGGTTCGGCCGGGGACCGTGCGAGCTCTGCCCCGTCCCGGGGGAGACGGGGCGCCACGCGCCTTGCCGCGGTGACGCTGGCGACCGGGGCCCTCGCGGCGGGCGCGATAGCCACCGCGGGCCCCGCCGCTGCGGAAGAGGCTCCGCAGAGCGGGGGCGGAGCCATCGCGACGCTGGGCGGGCTCCAGACGTACGGCCAGGCCGTCATCCGCGAGGACGGGGCGAGCCAGGAGGTGCCCGCCGGACTGTTCGAGATGTCGGTCGACGGCGGCGGCATGCTGCAGACCTACTGCATCGACATCGAGAACCCCACGCAGAAGGACGCGACGTACCAGGAGACCCCCTGGAGCGGCACTTCGCTGAACGGCAACAAGGACGCGGGCCGGATCCGCTGGATCCTGCAGAACTCCTACCCCCAGGTGAACGACCTCGCCGCGCTGGCGAAGAAGGCGGGTGCGCGGACGCTCACCGAGCAGTCGGCGGCGGCCGGTACGCAGGTGGCGATTTGGCGCTACTCGGACGGCGCCGAGGTGGACGCGGTCGACCCGCAGGCCGAGAAGCTCGCGGACTACCTCTACAAGAGCGCCCTGGGAGCGGCGGAGCCGAAGGCGTCGCTGACCCTGGACCCGCCGGCGGTCTCCGGACGGGCGGGGGAGCGGCTCGGTCCGGTCACCGTACGGACGGATGCGGACGCCGTGTCCGTCACCCCGCCCGCGGACACGGCGGCGAGCGGCGTGAAGGTGGTCGGCAAGAACGGCAAGCCGGTCACCTCCGCGGTGAACGGCAGCCAGCTCTTCTTCGACGTTCCCAAGGACGCGCCGGACGGCTCGGCGGCACTCGCGGTGCAGGCGTCGACGACGATTCCGGTCGGCCGGGCCTTCGCCTCCGAGAGCCGCAGCCAGACGCAGATCCTCGCGGGCTCCAGCGAGTCCACGGTGTCCGCTTCGGCGAGTGCCACCTGGGCCGAGGAGGGGCCGATACCGGCGCTGTCCGCGGAGAAGAACTGCGCCAAGGGTGGCGTGGACATCACGGCGGACAACAAGGGCGACCGGCCGTTCACCTTCAGCCTGATGGGCCTCAAGCACACCATCGAGGCGGGCACATCGCGGACGGTGACGATCCCGCTCCAGGAAGACCAGGCCTACGACTTCACGATCAAGGGTCCGCACGGCCTCGAGAAGCGGTTCAAGGGGGTCCTCGACTGCCAGACCGAGGGCAGCACGATCGGCAACAAGACGGAGCCGGTGTCCGACCCGAGCCCCGCGTCGGCGGGCGGCACGACCACGGGCGGCGGTGACCTCGCGGAGACGGGCAGCTCGAACGCGACCCCGGTGATCGCCGGAATAGCGATCCTCATGGTGGTGCTGGGCGCGGCGGTCATGATCCTCCTCCGCAAGAAGAAGGACCCGACGACCACGGCCACGGAATCACAGCCCGAGGACTGAGCAACAAGCGGCAGTCGGCAGCGAGTGGCGAGTAATCACCACGCAAGACGACGAGCAAAACGACGAGATGGAGCAAGCGCCCGGCACCAACTGCCGGGCGCTCGCTCGCTCGTGCGGCGCCGCGCGACGACTGGGACACCTACGACGAGGTGCACCAGCGCTGAGCCTGAGCGGAGCGGCTCACGGACTCCAGGCGTGCGAGATCCGCCAAGTCACTTCCCGGCGTTCCTCCTCCGAAAGCTTCTCCCAGTTCGCTTCGGACTTCTCCCACAAGCGACGCGCCCCTTCCGCCAAGGACGCCCCCGGGGTGGGCTCCGCTGCCCCAGCGCGTCCGGGCCCGTCGGTAGAGCGATCCTGGCGTGCCTCTCGCTTCTTCTTCTTTCCCATATCCGTTCTCCGTGAGGGTGGTTCAGATCCCCGCGAGAAGGCGGGACAGCATTTTCAGGGGATGCTGTGGGAGATTTCTAGTCTTTCTTCTGGAATGGTGCGGATGAGGATGATGGGGATGTGTCGGGTGGTTCGGTGGGGCGGTATGGCGAACCGGTTGGTCGTGGTCGCCTGGGTCCGACCGTGAGCGAGGACGCCCTGCGTATAGCTAACTTTCGGGTCCATGTCGTGCCTGCGGTGCTGGCTCTGGCCAATCCGCCCTGGCAGCGGGACGTGTGGCTTGATCCGTCGAAGTTCGAGGATCTTGATCACGTCTTTCACACGCTCTTCGATGACTTCTGCGATGCCGAAGACCCCGAGCGGTACCTCGGCATCAGCCTCAGGACTCAGGAAGAGGTCGCTCTGATGCGAGAGCTCGGAGCCGCGCTCAATGCCGCCTCGGCCCAGGCGCCGAACGACACCGACGAGGAGTACCTCCGGGCGACCGTCTGGCCGGACGTGGTGGCGGTGGCCGGCCGGCTGGCTCAGGTCATGGTCGCGAACGACCTCAGGGAGCTCGCTGTGTTGCGGGAAGCGGCTGCACAAGAGCCCGCCAAGACCGTAAGCAGGGCTGACGGCGACAGCCAGTGACGAGTCGATCACCGTCGTAGGTGGCGAACGTCCAGGTCATGGCCCCCCGGGCATACTGGTTTCCCCCGGTAGGTGGCTGTCAGGCAAGATGGGGTGTATCTGCCCACTCACTGATTGCCGGACGGTTTCTCTTGGCTGAGTACATCTACACCATGCGCAAGACGCGCAAGGCGCACGGCGACAAGGTGATTCTCGATGACGTCACCTTGAGCTTCCTCCCTGGCGCGAAGATCGGTGTCGTGGGCCCCAACGGCGCCGGTAAGTCCACGGTGCTGAAGATCATGGCAGGGCTCGAGCAGCCGTCCAACGGCGACGCGTTCCTCTCGCCCGGCTACAGCGTCGGCATCCTCATGCAGGAGCCCCAGCTCGACGAGTCGAAGACCGTCCTGGAGAACGTCCAGGACGGCGCCGCCGAGATCATGGGCAAGCTCAGGCGCTTCAACGAGGTCGCCGAGCTCATGGCGACCGACTACTCCGACGCGCTCATGGAAGAGATGGGCAAGCTCCAGGAGGACCTGGACCACGCCAACGCGTGGGACCTCGACGCCCAGCTCGAGCAGGCCATGGACGCGCTCGGCTGCCCGCCCGGCGACTGGCCCGTCACCACCCTCTCCGGTGGCGAGAAGCGCCGCGTCGCGCTCTGCAAGCTCCTCATCGAGGCGCCCGACCTGCTCCTCCTCGACGAGCCCACCAACCACCTCGACGCCGAGTCGGTGAACTGGCTGGAGCAGCACCTCGCCAAGTACGCCGGCGCAGTCGTCGCGGTCACCCACGACCGGTACTTCCTGGACAACGTCGCCGAGTGGATCCTCGAGCTCGACCGCGGCCGCGCCCACCCCTACGAGGGCAACTACTCCACGTACCTGGAGAAGAAGGCCACGCGTCTGAAGGTCGAGGGCCGCAAGGACGAGAAGCGCGCCAAGCGCCTCAAGGAAGAGCTCGAGTGGGTGCGGTCCAACGCCAAGGGGCGTCAGGCCAAGTCCAAGGCGCGTCTGGCGCGCTACGAGGAGATGGCCGCCGAGGCCGACAAGATGCGGAAGCTGGACTTCGAGGAGATCCAGATCCCGCCGGGCCCGCGCCTCGGTTCCATCGTCGTCGAGGTCGAGCACCTCTCCAAGGCCTTCGGCGACAAGGTGCTCGTCGACGACCTCAGCTTCTCGCTGCCGCGCAACGGCATCGTCGGCATCATCGGTCCGAACGGCGCGGGCAAGACCACGCTGTTCAAGATGATCCAGGGCCTCGAGGAGCCGGACTCCGGCAGCATCAAGATCGGCGACACGGTCAAGGTCAGCTACGTCGACCAGGGCCGCGCCAACATCGACCCGAAGAAGACGCTGTGGGCCGTCGTCTCCGACGAGCTCGACTACATCAACGTCGGCCAGGTCGAGATGCCCTCGCGGGCGTACGTCTCCGCCTTCGGCTTCAAGGGCCCGGACCAGCAGAAGCCGGCCGGGGTCCTCTCCGGCGGTGAGCGCAACCGCCTGAACCTGGCGCTGACCCTCAAGGAGGGCGGAAACCTCCTCCTCCTCGACGAGCCGACGAACGACCTGGACGTCGAGACCCTGTCCTCCCTCGAGAACGCGCTCCTGGAGTTCCCCGGTGCCGCCGTCGTGATCTCCCACGACCGGTGGTTCCTGGACCGAGTGGCCACGCACATCCTCGCGTACGAGGGTGACTCCAAGTGGTACTGGTTCGAGGGCAACTTCGAGTCGTACGAGAAGAACAAGGTCGAGCGCCTCGGTGCGGACGCGGCCCGCCCGCACCGCGCCACGTACAAGAAGCTCACCCGAGGCTGAGACTGACATGAGTCGCCATATCTACAGCTGCCCCCTCCGATGGTCGGACATGGACGCCTTCGGGCACGTCAACAACGTCGTCTTCCTGCGGTACCTGGAAGAGGCGCGGATCGACTTCATGTTCCGGCTGGCACCGGGGGACGGCAGCCCGTCGTTCTCGGGCGGGTCCGTCGTGGCCCGCCACGAGATCGACTACGTACGGCCGTTGGTCCACCGGCACGCGCCGGTGACCATCGAGTCGTGGGTGACGAAGATAGGCGCCGCGTCGCTCTCCATCTCGTACGAGGTCAAGGACCCCGAACAGGTGTACGTGCGGGCCACGACCATCGTCGTCCCGTACAACCTGGAGCAGCAGCGGCCGCGGCGGATCACCGCCGAGGAGAAGGCCGTCCTGCTGACCTACATGGATGACGACGGCGATGTCGCCGGAGGCTCGGAGGCGCTCGTCGCATGACGGCGCAGCTGCACTTCGCCGATGCCGGGGAGGCGGGGGATCTCGCCGCCTTCCTGGCCCGGCTCATCCACTACGACAAGGCCGCGGCGGTCCGCTTGCAGGCGGCGGGCGACACGCTCGCCGTGTTCGGCCGGCCGCCGTCGTTCGAAGTGCTCGCCATCCGTACGGCACGGCTGGCGAAGCCGTACGAGCACGGGATCGAATCCTCGCTCGACGCGACCGTGTCCGCCGGTGAACTCCTGGAATCCGTGGGGGCGTCGGCGGAGTCCGTGGCGGCGGCGGGAGTGGCCGCCGTGCCGCGGACCGTCACCGGGCCGCCGTGGGCCGGGGTCCTTCCGCCGCGCGGCGGCTGGCGGCCGCAGCGGGGGCTCCCCGCGGTGGACGAGGTGCGCAAGCTCGTGGCGGCCGCAGTCGCCGAATTCAAGTCCCGGGTCGAGGAGTTGCCGCAGGAGCGGCGGGTCCGGGCGGAGCTCGACCAGGTGGGGCGGGAGATCTGGTCCCGGACCATCGCGGACACCGGGCTGCCCGTACGGGCCGCGCACGCCGCGCAGGCCCTCGGGTTCCTGCGCGGTGACGCGCTCGACCTGCTGTCCTCCGGGGCGTGGCTGCGGCTGCGCACGGACTACGGCTCGATCGCCGTACGCCGGGCCGGAGCCGGCGGCCTGACGGTCACACCGGCCTAGCGGTCGTCGTGGCCTGGCGGTCGTCGTGGCCTGGCGGTCACCGCGGCCTGGCGCCGCACGCCCCCGGCCCCGGCCCGTACGCGAGCGGGCACGGGAGGCCGGGACGCGCGGGCCGGACGGCCTGCCACGCGGCAAGAAGCCGTACAGCAGGATGAGCCGTACGGCGGGCAGCGTCAGCCCTCGGAGTTGACCATGGACGCCGCCGCGTACGTCAGGTAGTTCCACAGCGTCCGCTCGTGCTCCTCGGAGAGCTTCAGCTCCTCGACGGCGGCCCGCATGTGCTTCAGCCACGCGTCGTGCGCGGCCCGGTCGACGGTGAACGGGGCGTGGCGCATCCGCAGCCGGGGGTGGCCGCGGTTGTCGCTGTACGTACGGGGGCCGCCCCAGTACTGCATGAGGAACAGTGCGAGGCGCTCCTCGGCGGGGCCCAGATCCTCCTCCGGGTACATCGGCCGCAGCAGCGGGTCCTCCGCGACCCCCTGGTAGAAGTGGTGCACCAGGCGCCTGAAGGTCTCCTCGCCGCCGACCTGTTCGTAGAAGGTCTGCTCCTGAAGCGTGCCGCGCGGGATCTCTATCACGTCGTCCATGGTCTCAGACGGGACGGCCGAGGACGGAAGGCTTAGGACCCGAGACCTCCGTGGAGGAGCCCCGAGCCCTCTGTTGAGGGCGCCCGACACCGGAGCGCAGGGAGCCCGAGCCCTCCGTGGAGGGACCGATCTCCTCCGGATCGGTACATTCTGCCGCTCGCATCGCGGGCCGTACGGCAGCACAGTGGCCTTATGGGACCCACAGTCGACCCAGTGCTCGCCGCGGAGGCCGCAGCCGCCCTGGTGCGCGAGATCGGGGCGAGCGGTGCCTGGACGCGGGACCCCGGGCTGCGCGCGGCGTTCGAGCAGGTCCCGCGGCACCTGTTCGTGCCGTACTACTACGTGACGTCGTCCGGCGGCGGCCACGAACGCCTCTGGGGCGAGGACCCCGACCCGGCGCGAAGGGACCGCTGGCTGCACGGCGCCTACGCGGACGCCCCGCTCGCCACCCGCGTACGGGACGGCGAGCTGCTCTCGTCCAGCAGCCAGCCCTCCCTGATGGCGAAGATGCTGGGGGAGCTCCAGCTGCCCGAGGGGGAGTGCGACGTCCTGGAGATCGGCGCGGGCACCGGCTACAACGCGGCCCTGCTGTCCCACCGGCTCGGCGAGGAGCACGTCACCACCGTCGACCTGGACCCGGAGATCACCGAGTCCGCGCGGCGGCATCTCGAAGCCGCCGGGTACCACCCGGCCGTCGTCACGGGCGACGGGGCCGCGGGCTGCCCGCAGCGCGCTCCGTACGACCGGATCATCGCGACCTGCACCCTGGGCTCCGTGCCGCGCGCCTGGCTGGCCCAGTGCCGTCCCGGCGCTCGCATCCTGGCCCCGCTGGCCACCGGTCTGATCGCGCTGACCGTGCGGGACGCCGGGCACGCCGAGGGCCGCTTCCTGCACACCCCGGCGTACTTCGTGCCGCTGCGGGGCGGCAGCAGAAGGGCCCCGTACGAACAGCACCTCGGGGGGCTGCCGCGCGGGGCCCTACAGAACGAACGCTTCCGGTTCCTGCTCGAACTGACCAGGGGCAGTCTCGACCCCTACGAGGCCTTCGCCCTGTGGCAGCGCGAGGACCGGCCGGTGCGCGAGCGGTTCGGGGTCACCCTGCGCGGCCCGCACGAGTGGGCCTGGCTCGACGACCCCGAAGGGCCGTACGCCTGGCCACTCGTGTGAGCCCGCGAGACCTGCTGTGCGCAGCTGTGTTCAGGCGTGGTCAGCTGTGCCGGATCGTGATGGTCGTCCAGGCGCCCACGTGCACCCGGTCGCCGTCCTGGAGCGGCACCGGGACGAACGGCTGGATGGGCTCCTCGCCGTTGTTGACCGTGGTGCCGTTCGTCGAGTTCTGGTCGACGACCGCCCAGCTGCCGTCCGGCTGCTGGACCAGGACCGCGTGCTGGTGCGAGACGCCCGGGTCCTCCGGCGGCACGGACAGGTCGATGTCCGGGGTGTCGCCGGTGGAGTGCCTGCGGCGGCCGATGGTGATCTGGTTGCCGGCCAGCGGGCGCTGCTGCTCGGGCGAGTACGCGGGCAGGTTCAGGCCCGACGCCTCGGGACCGCTGCGGTGCATCATCGCCATGAAGTACTCGCGGTCCGGGCCGATCGTCGCCGACCAGGAGACCGTGCCGGTGCTGGGACCCGGCACCGCCTGATAACCGGGCGGACCCTGCGGCGCCTGCGTCTGCTGTGGCGGCTGCTGACCCCACTGGCCCTGCTCGGGGGCCTGCGGGGCGCCGGGACCCGAAGGGCCCGAAGGAGCCGACGACGAGGGCGGTGAGATCACCCAGTCGTCATCGCCGCCGAAGGACGGCCCGCCCTGCCCCGAGGGGCCGGGACCGGGCTGGTGCGGAGGCGGCGGAGTGCCCGTCTCCTGCGGGAACGCGGGCGGCGCCGGCGGACCCTGCTGCTGGAACGACTGCGGGGGCCGGCCCGAGGGGTCGCCGCCGTAGGGCGGCGGGGGCGCCTCGCCGTACGGCGGGGGTGCCTGACCGGACGGGTCGCCGTTGCCGAACGGCGGGATCGGCTCGGCGGGACGGTTCATCTGCGAGGGCCGCGAGCCCTGGTAGCCGAACGGGTCCTGGCCGGGCCGGGTGCCCTGCGGCTGCTGGAACTGCTGCGCCGGGCTCGGCGCGGGCGGGTGCGGGGCGGCCGGGGTGTACGAGGTCGCCGTGTTCGTCAGGAAGTTCCAGCGGCACTCCTCGCAGAACGGCGCGTTCGCCTCGCGGGGCGTGCGGCACTGCGGGCAGAGCTCGGGCTCGGCGGCCTGGTCCGGCACGGCCGACAGGTGCGGTCGGCCGGGGCCCTGCTGGGGGTATCCGTATCCGGAGTCCTGGCCGGGTCCCTGACCAGGGCCCTGGCCAGGGCCGGGCGGCGGATAGCCGTACCCCGGCGCGGCCGGGGGCGGCGGGGGAGGCGGCGGTACGGCACCGGCCATGCGGTGACCGCAGACCTCGCACCAGTCGTCGGAACCCGACTGGTGTCCGTTCGGGCAGGTCGGCATGTCGGCGCTTCCCCCTCTCCTTCTCCGGCCCGAAGGCCGTACGTGCTGCTTTTGGGGCTACTGATGAGTATGGGCGGTACTACTTCTTCACGCGAACAGTCTTCGTGGACCGCGTCTCGAGAGTCATCTCGTCGGCCTCGGCAACCCTCGCCTTCAATCGAACAGTACCCGCCACGGCATCGACCACGTCGACCACCTTCGAAAGCAGCTTCGCGGTGTCCTCGTTCCCGGAGGCGCTGGCCAGCTGAACGGCACGGCCCAGTTTGGCCGTGGCTCCGTCCATATCTCCCGACTTGCGCGCATCGAGGCCCTGCTGGATCACCTGGGCCAGTTCCGCCTGGCCCGTGTAGTGCGCCACCTGCGGATTGATCGACGTGGAAGCGGCCATGTCGTCCGTCCAGACGGCCCGTACGAGCCCCTGCGAGAGCGTCTGGGCGCTGCCGTCCGGCTGCGGCACGATCAGCGAGACCCGGGCGGCGAGCATCTCCTGGCCGAGCTCGGCGTTCGGCACCTCGACGCAGATGTGGTAGTCGCGGGACTCGTCGCCCCAGGACCCGGTGGGGTAGTCCCCGGCGCGCGGCCCGGCCTCCGTACGACGGTCGGTCAGTTCCTCGACCGTCGGCGCCACTTGCTTCACGAACTTGATCTCCGCGCCCATCGGCGTCCACACCCGCAGGCTGACGTCGGCGACCTCCTTGCCCATCGCCGCCTCCATCATCCGCGTGAAGTCGGCGGAGAGCCCCGCGGGGTCGGCGACGATGTCGGCGGTGCCGAGCAGCGCGGAGGCGATGCCCGTGACCTCCTTGACCTCCCAGTCGGTGCCGACACCGCGTGCGTCACAGGTGAAGCGGCCCGCGCAGGCGTCGAGTGAGGCCCGCAGGTCCTCGGGCGACTCGTGTTCGTTGCGGCCGTCCGTCAGCACGATCCCGTGCCGTATGGAGACGTCGGCGGAGGACAGCAGCCGGTCGGCCAGGCTCAGCCAGGTGCCGATCGCCGTGCCGCCGCCCGCGCTGAGCTTGCGCAGCGCCTGCTTGGCCTGGCCCCGGGTCTGCGCGTCGGCGACCGCGAGGCGGCCGTTGCCCGGGTAGATCTCCTTGGCGACATGGGTGCCGCCGATCACCGCGAAGTGGACTCCGTCCCGTACGGCGTCGATCGCGGCGGCCGTGGCGTCCCGGGCGCCGCGCATCTTGGTCGGCGGATAGTCCATCGAGCCCGAGCAGTCGACCATGATCGCCACGGCCGCGTCCGGCGTCTGGCCCACCGAGTAGAGATGCGGGGCGCTCACCGCGGACCCCACCGTGCCCCCGCCCGTCGAGGTGACCGTGGCGATCGCGTTGACCTCGCGGCCGCCTTCCGGGAGGTACTCGTTCTGGTACACGTCGACCGAGAACTGCGGCACGTTCGATTTCGAGAAATTGGCCATGGATCCCTGCTCCCCCTTACGTTCCCGCCGGCTTCCCCAAGCCGGCGGGTGACACGTGCGCATGGGCGGCCCCGGTGACGGGGCCCTCCACTAGGCCGATCCTGCCCCTTGCGGCACCACACGGAACGGCACGATCGCCACTGTTACGTTGTCGTGGCCCCCGCCGTCCAGTGCGTGGCCGACCAGGACCTGGGCGCTGTGCAGCGGGCGCAGCGCGGAGTCGGCGGGCACGGCGCGTGCCATGTCCTCCACCGCTTCCGCGTAGTTCCAGAGCCCGTCGGTGCACACCACCACTACACCCGCACGGTCCGGCTTGAAGGAAGCGGTGTGCGGCTCCAGTTCGTACGCGTCGGCGCCGAGCCAGCCCGTGATGGCGTGCGCGCGGTCGTCCGCGTACGCCTCCGCCTCGTTCATCAGGCCCGCGGCCACCATCTGCGCGGCCCACGAGTCGTCCTCGGTGAGCCGCACGGTCGGGCCCGTGCGGTCGTCGGGCACCCAGTAGGCGCGGCTGTCGCCGACCCAGCCGACGACCAGGAGGCCGCCGGCGACGATCGAGCCGACGAGCGTGCACGCGGGCGCGTTCTGGTGCGGGGCGTGCTCCCTGGCCTCGGTGGGCTCGTCCGCGAGGGCGTTGACGGCGTCGGAGGCCGCCAGGATCGCGTCGTGCATGGCCTGTTGCGGGTGCGTGCCGCGCGGCAGGGCGGCGAGCAGCGACTCGTTGGCCGCGCGGGACGCGGCGAGCGAGGCCTCGTCGGGGCGGGTCGCGGACGAGACGCCGTCGCAGACGATCGCGACGACGGCCGGGGAGCCGTCCGGAAGCGCGGCCGAGGAGATCGCGAACGCGTCCTCGTTGCGGTGGTGGCGCAGGCCGCGGTCGCTGACCGCGGCGACCGCGTCGAGCTCCTGCTCCATGTGGTCGCGCTCGCGGGGCTGGGCGTGCCCGCAGTTCTCGCAGTAGCCGTCGGGGTCGACCCGGCCCGAACGGCACGCCACGCAGAGCTTGGTGCCCGCGGGCGGCGTGGGCTCGGAGAGCACCGCCCGGGGATCGGCGGGCTCGGGCTCCTGCGGGGCGCCGGGGGCGGGCAGGGGGTACTCGTCCGGCTCGGCGGGGCGGGCGAAGGGGGCGTCCGTCCGCACCTCGCCCGCGTGCGGGGCGTGCCCGCCGCCCGACGACTCCGTGACCGGCAGGTCGGTGGGCAGGTGCGCCGGCACCGGCATGTCGGAGCTGTCCACGTCCGGCGCGACGGGCCACTCCGACGAGGCGCCGGGCCGCGGCGCGGCCGGTGGCACGGCCGAAGAGCCGTTCATCGCGACGGTGGGGCGGTCGTCCGACCCGGCCGGCTGTGCCGACAGGTCGTACCCGCACGCGCCGCAGAACAGGTCACCCGATTCCAGCGGTTCCGCGCAGCCCGGGCACGTGCCTGCCCCGGCGGTCTGCTGGTGCATCTGCGACATCTTCACACCCACGTCCGAGGGCGGAAACGGTTTGCCCGCTCCACCAGTTCGATCCTTTCCTCGCCACCCTGTGCGAGCCGGGCAAGCGTGCGGTACGAGCGCTCCAGGCCGAACCGGAGGCCGCGCTCGTCCAGCTCGCTGCCGAGCAGCACGGTCCGCGAGCCGCTCGCCGGTGCAGCGGGTGCTGCCGGCGGGGCGGAAGCGTGACCTGAGTGCCTACCGGAGAGTACCCAGTCGAGGGCGGTGCCGAGGACCTCGGTGGAGAGTCGCTCGCGGCGCACCGCGTCCAGACCGAAGCCCGCCAGGGCGTCCACCTGGCCCGCTGCCGCCGTCAGGTCGTCGAGGAAGTCGGACAGGGAGGCGCCGGGCGTCGGCGCGGTGTCCGGTGTCATGCGGTGCCGCAGCCTCGCCCGCACCGCCGCGACGCGGGCCGCGGTGTAGTGGATCGAGGACTCGGGCACCGACTCCAGGGTGTGCACGGCTCCGCGCCGGTCGCCGGAGGCGAGCTGTACGCGGGCCAGGCCGAACGCGGCGCTGACATAGCTCGGGTCGGTCGTCCACACGAGGCGGTAGTACTCGGCCGCGTTGTCCAGCTGCTCCAGGACCTCCGCGCAGACGCCGAGGGCCAGCTTGGGCGCGGGCTCACCGGGGAACGCGTCGTACACGGCGTCGAAGGACAGCGCGGCGTTCTCGTGGTCGCCGGTCGCGAGCGAGGCGATGCCGCGGTACCAGACGACCCGCCAGTCGTCCGGATGCCGGGTCTCTAGCTCCGTCAACGCCTGCGCCGCGGAGGCCAGTTCCCCCATGGCGAGGCGGGCGCGCAGGCCGCGCAGCCGCAGCTCCACGGAGTCGGCGGGCGCGGCCCGCAGCGCGGTGATCAGCTCGGCGGGCGCGGAGGCCATGAGCCCGGCGAGGAACCCGGCGTTCGGGTCGTTCGGGTCCACGCGCGGCACCGGGAGCGCGAGAGCCGTCGCGGAGGTGTCCAGGGCGCGCACGATCCGGGCCGGCGCGGCGGCCGGCGGCACCGGCGGCGGGGCAGAACCGGGCGCGGCCCCGGGCGCGGACGGCGGCGCGGGTGGTGCGGCGGGTGCTGCCGGTGCGAGAGCCGGAGTGCCGTTGGCCGCACGCCCGCCGTTGCCTCCCGCCGGCGCGGCGCGTCCGTTGCGCCGCCCCGCGGGCAGCACGCGCACCCCGAACTGCGAGACGTCGCCGGTCAGCTCGGCGAACAGCTCCGTGTCCGTGACCTTCACCTCGGGCCCGAACAGCGTGGAGAGCGCGGGCCGCGGCCGCCCGGTCTGGAGGGCCACGACCTCCCGCAGGACGCCCGTGAGCTGCTCGGCCATCTCCTGTGCCGAGGCGAACCTGCGGGCCGGGTCCGGGTCGGTGGCGCGCACGAGGAGGCGGTAGAACGATTCGTACTGGCGGAAGACCTCGATGTTGTCCGGGTCCGGCAGGGAGTCCACGAAGACGTTCGTGTAGCCCTGGAAGTCGAAGGTGAGCACCGCAAGCGTGCGCGCCACCGTGTACAGGTCGGAGGCCACCGACGGGCCGAGCTCGGCGACTTCGGGGCCTTGGTACCCGACCGTGCCGTAGATGGCCGACTCGTCGTCGTCCATGCGGCGGACCGCGCCCATGTCGATCAGCTTGAGCTGGTCCTCGGTCTGGATCGCGTTGTCGACCTTGAAGTCGCAGTACAGGAGATTGCGGCTGTGCAGGTGCCCGAGGGCTTCCAGGGCCTCGATGCCGAACGCGCAGGCCTGCTCCACGGGCAGCGGGTCGCGCTTGCCCAGCGGCGTGCGGCGTTCGTTGGCGATCTCCTTCAGGGACTTGCCGCCGACGTACTCCATGACGATGTAGCCGTCCATGGAGCCCGTGCGCTGGTCCAGGTGCTCGACGAAGTTGTAGATCCGGACGATGTTGCTGTGCTCGATCTCGGCGAGGAAGCGGCGCTCGGAGATCGCGGCGGCCATCGCGTCCTGGTCGCCCGTGTCGAGCAGGCCCTTGAGGACCACCCAGCGGTCGGACACCGCCCGGTCGACGGCGAGATAGACCCAGCCGAGCCCGCCGTGCGCCAGGCAGCCCACGACCTCGTACTGCCCGTGGACGATGTCGCCGGCGGCGAGCTTCGGCACGAACGAGTACGGGTGGCCGCACTTGGTGCAGAACCCCTCGGTGCGCCCGGGACGCTCCCCGCGCGCGCGGCCCACCGGCGCCCCGCAGTCCGAACGCGAGCAGAACCGCTTCCGCTCGGGAACCTCGGGGTTCTCCTGCACCGCCTGGCGCGGATCGGGGCGCGGCACCTCCGGCACCTGGACCAGGCCGACGCCCAGCCTGCTGCGGGCCGAGGTGCCCGCGCCGGAGCCGGAGCTGCGCACCGAGACCGAGCGGGACGTGGAGCTGCCGGACAGGGAGCGCGAGAGCCGCCCCGACACCGACCTGCGGGAGGACTGGGACCGCGACGAGCGGGAGGAGGCGCGTGAGCTGGACCGGGAGCTGCTGCTGCCCGAGCCCTTGCCGCCGGCGGTGATGCCGGTCGGGGGAGAGGACACCAGGCCCGTCGGCGAGACGACCGGGGCCAGACCGCAGGTGTCGCAGTACAGCTCGCCGCCGCCCACGTCCTCGTACGACCCCGTGCACCCGGGTCGCTGGCACTTCTGCTGCTCACTCATGCTTCCCCCCTCCGGTCGGTGGGACCGCCCTGTTGCGGGACCCTCGATGCGAGGACTTCGGCTGCCGCCTGCTGATAACGAAGCACCGCCTGTTCGGCGACGCGCAGATCGCAGGGCGCGCTCCACAGCATCCGGCGCGCCGCGTCGTACCGCTCGACCAGGAGCGGGTCCTCCGCGTGGCCGAGCCGGGAGACCTTCGCCTTGTACGCGTCGAGCCGGCCGCGCAGCTCCGCGCGGACCGCGAGGGGCTGGGTGACGGCCGTCAGCGACTCGCGGGCGCGCATCAGTTCGTCCTCGGCCTTCTGCTCCAGGGACTCCAGGAGCGGGGAGAGCCGGTGCCACTGGGCGTGCCTGCGGTAGTCGGACGCCATCGCCAGCTGCTCCTGGAGCGCCGTCGAGGGACCGCTGACGGCGGGCACCTCGGACGCGGCGATCTTGGCGAGGACCTCGCCGCGCGCGGAGCGTGCCTCGGCCAGGGTGCGGTCCGCGCGCGAGAGCACGTCCCGCAGCCTGCCCAGGCGCAGCTCCGCGTCCTGCCGGACGGTGAGCACCGCGTCGATCTCGCGGCGCACGTCCTCCAGGGCGCGGGCCTCGCGGTCGTACCGCTCGGTGTGCGGGCGGCCGCCGCCGGGGGCCGAACTGCCCCGCGCGGGCTGCCAGAAGGCCAGCGGGTCGGAGATGACCTGCTCGCGCAGGCGCGTCAGCTCCTCGGTGATCCGCTCCAGGTCGTCGCCCGAAGGGTGCTCGCCGGGGCGCACTCCCACGGAGTGGGCGAGCTGGCGGGTGCGGTGCAGTTCGGCGGCCAGGAGGTCTATCCGGGCGGGCAGCGCGGACCAGACCGCGTCGGCGGCGACGACCATGTCGAGCGAGTGCGCGTACAGGTCGTTCATCCGGGCGACGAGGTCGATGAGCGTGAAGCGTTCGGTGAGCTTGGCCGGTCCGGTGATCGAGGCCGACGGCGCGGGGGCGGCGCCGCCGGCGACGGTGACGCTCTCACCGCGAAGGAGTTCGGTCAGCTCCACCAGGTCGTCCCGGTTGGGCCAGCGTCTGCGGGCCCGCACCTCGTGCGCCGAGCGCAGGGCGTCGGCGTACGCGTCGAAGTAGGCCCACAGGAGGGTGATCTGCTGCTCGGTGGTCTGCCAGCGCTCCTGGGTGAGGCCGGTGAGCCCGGCCCCTTCGAGGAGTCTGCGGCCGGCGTGATCCTGGAGGGCGAGGAGCGAGGTCTCGATCGCCTCGTGCTCGGCGTCGAGCCGCGCCAGCGCACGGTCCACCTCGTCCCGGTCCATCACCGGACCGGGGGGTCCCGCGACGCTCATCGATCACCTCTCCGCTCTGCGTTGCTGTGCACGTCCGGCTCAGTCGCCGTACTTCGGGGCGGGCGGGCCCGCCGATTCACCGAGGGCGGGCTTGAGCCACTTGTCGTACGACTTCTGCCAGCCGCTCTTGCGATAGTCCTCCAGGACCTGGTTGACCCGGCGCACCAGGTCGTCCTTGCCGCCCTCCGGCTTCTTCATCGCCACGCCGTAGTACTCGGTGTTCAGCGGTTCCTCGCCCTTCAGTTCGACCGTCGGGTCCTGCGCGGCCTGGCTCGCGGCGAGCGCGCTGTCGGTGACGACGGCGTCGACCTCGCCGAGCTGGAGCCGCACCAGGCAGTCCAGCTGGTTCGGGACCGTCGTCGCGATGTCCGCGTCGAGGCCCTTCTTCTTGAGCTCCTGAAGCTGGGCGAGGGCGGTGGAACCCTTCGCGGAGCAGACCTTCTTGCCGTTCAGGGAGTCGTCGAACCCGGTGATGTCCGAGGACTTGGGGGCCAGGACCTGCTGGCCGGTCTTGAAGTAGGCGGTGGAGAACGAGACGTCCTTCTCGCGCTCGCAGGTGATCGTCATGGTCCGTACGACCATGTCGACCTGCCCGCTCTGTATCGCCTTCACGCGCTGGTTGGTGGGGATGGCGCGGAACAGCACGGCGTCGCGGTCGCCGAGGATCTCCTCGGCGATCTTGTGCGCGAGGTCGATGTCGAAGCCTTCGAGCGTCGCCGTCTTCTTGTTCGGGTCGCGGTAGCCCCAGCGGTAGCTGTTCTGGTCGACGCCGACGATGAGCTTCTTGACCTCGCGGTCGCGGATGGCCTCGATCGTCGGGCCGTCCTTGCCGCTGGGCGACAGGCTCTCCTCCGGGGCCTCGCACTCCTCGGCGCGGGCGGGAGCCGCCGCCGCGGAGCCCTTGGACGCGCGGTCCTCGCCGGTGCCGGACCCGGCCGCGCCACCGGCCTCGGGCAGCACGAGCACGAGGGAGCCCGTGAGCGCGCAGGCCGCCGCCATGGCGGCGGCTCCGCCCCAGCCGCGCGTCCTCGCCAGTCCTCGCGTACGCATCGTCCGCTCGCCCCCTCTCACCTGTACTCCGACAGCCTGCGCCCGACGCCGAGCACGGCGCCCGCCGCGGCCAGCACCCCGAGCACGGCGGCGCCCACCGGGAGGCCGCTCATCGCGCCCTTGCCGTCCTCGGCCGCCTGCTCGAACTCGCCGCGCTCGTGCGCCAGCGCGTCTTCGAGTGCGTCGTCGACGTTGTCGAAGCACTCGCCGGTGGGCTCGTCGCTCTTGTCGCCGACGACCTTGGCGAGCGCTCCCTTGTAGTCGCCCGCGTCGTCGCTGTCCCGCGCGGTCTTGTGCCGGTCCTTCCAGACCGAGACGTTCTTCGTGGCCGCCTCGACGGGGCTCTTGCCCGCGGAGTCGTCGGCGATGGCGGCGGCCTTGGCGAGCAAGCCGTCGGCGCCGCTGAGCTTCTTCATCTGGTCTTGGTAGGCGACGTCGAACTTGTCCTTGATGTCCTTGTCCGCGCCGACCTCGACGGTCTCCGCGCCCCGGCTGACCAGCGTGAGGTTTTCGTTGCTGCGGGCCTTGAGGGAGCTGATGCGGGCGTCGTTCAGGACGTTCAGGGAGCGCACGCCGTGGTCGTACGAGTCGTCGAGGCCCGAGCGGGCGAAGGTGTGGCCGACGACCAGCCAGAGCAGGACGACCGTGGACGCGGCGGTCGCGGCGACCAGGCCGTGGTTGAACACGCGGTTCGTCCGGCGGTAGTTGCGGCGCTGGGCCCAGAACAGGACGCCGAGCGCGAGCAGCCCGATGACGATGGCGATCCAGGGATACGGCTTCGCGTCGTCGTAGTCCCGGCCAAGGCGCTGCTTTTCCGCGGTGTAGAGCTGCTCGGCGGCCGGGAGCATCTGGGTCTGCATCTTGTCGTTCGCGTACCGCAGATAGGCGCCGCCCAGGGGCAGGCCCTGGCGGTTGCTGGCGCGGGCCCGCTCGATCAGGCCGGTGTACTCCGGAAGGAGCTTGTTCAGCTTGCTCACCGATGCCGCGGCCGACGATCCGGAGCCCGCGTTCGACGCGGCGTTCGCCAGCTTCTCGGAGGCGCGGTCGATGTCCGCCTTGTACCGGTCGCGTACGTCGGCGGGTTCCTGACCGCCCGCCAGGAAGCCGCTGGAGGCCGCGGTGTTGGCGTCCGCCAGTGAGCGGTAGATGGCCGCCGCGTCGTCGCTCAGGGGCTGGCTGCGGTTCAGGACGCTGTCCGCGGCCGCCGCGCGGTCGGACATCTGCCAGGTGGTGACCGCGCCGAACGCCACGACCAGCAGGGCGAGGAAGGCCCCGATGATCCGCAGCCTGCCCGGCTCGGTGGTGGCCGCGGCACGCAGCCGGTCCCGGCCCTCGACCCAGGCGGGGCGCCGGGGCGCCGCGGCCTGCGCGGCCTGTGCGGATGCGGTGGAGTCCGGCCCGGCCTGCGGCGGGACCGTGGGCATCGTCGGCGCGGCCTGTCCCGGCGGCGCGGCGCTGCCGTTCGGCGGGTGTGTCACCTCGACCTCGACCTCCCCCTTGGTCATCGGACGTGCGCTTTTGCCCGGCGTGCGCGGCGCGGGAAGAAGGGCACGGCCGCAAGTATCGCCGCAGGGAGCTGTATCCGCACAGGCATTGACTGGATCTTGTGCGGATCACCGTGTCCGGACCCCTGCGTGTGGATCACCCCGCGCCGGTCACGCGAAGCACCGGTCACGCGAAGATCGCACACCACCCCTGCCCTTGAATACGCGATTCGGTGCGGTTCGGTTCCCTCCCGGGCCGACGAACTCCGCGCCGGCGCACCCGGCCACCGCTCAGGAAGCCCCCGCCTCGTAGTGCGCCCGCACGCGCGCGTGCACCTCGGTGGGCGCTCCCACCTGGTCGAAGCCGAGCAGCGCCGCGCCGAGCACGGGACGGGCGACGACCACCCTGGGCACCGCCTTGGGCGCCCGCTCGGCGAGCAACGCCCGCACCCGGTCGTCCAGTTGCGGATGGCGGGCGGCGAGAACGCTGCCGCCCAGGAGCACCGGGGTCTCCTCGCCGAGCAGGCCCAGACGCTCCAGGGCCACGGTCGACATGGCCACCACCTCGTCGGCCATCCGGTCCACCAGGGAGCGCGCCACCGCGTCACCCGCCGCCGCCGTGGCGAAGAGCACCGGCGTCAGCTCGTGCCGCCGTACGGGGGCGACGGAACCCAGGTGCAGGGCCTCGATCAGCGCGTACATGGAGGACAGGCCGAAGTGCGCGGGCAGCGCCTCGCGCAGGGCGGTCGCCTCGCCGCGGCCGTCCTCGGCCCGCGCCGCGTACCAGAGGGCCTCCTCGGCCAGGCCGCCACCGCCGCCCCAGTCACCGGAGATCCGGCCGATGGCGGGGAAGCGGGCGGTGCGCCCGTCGGGCAGCATGCCCACGCAGTTGATGCCCGCCCCGCACACCACCGCGACGCCCCGCGGCTCGGCGTCCTCCAGGAGGCCGGCCCGCAGGATGGCGAAGGTGTCGTTCCGCACGTCGACCGAGGGCCCCCACGCGCGGCGGCGCAGGGCCAGGGCCAACTCCCGCTCCTCCACGGGCAGGTCGGCGTTGGCGAGGCAGGCGGACACATGCCCGGCGGAGGCGGTGCCCGCCTCCGCGAGGGCGCGCGTCACCGCCTCCTCCAGGATGTCCACCGCCGCCTCGACGCCCACCAGGGGCGGCTGGAACCCGCCGCCGCGGGCCGCGCCGACGACGGTGCCGTCGGCCGCGACCACCGCGACGTCGGTCTTGCTGTTGCCCGCGTCGATCGCGAGCACGCTCGTGCTCACGCCCACGCCAGGTGCTCCCGGTTGTGGGCGATCAGGCGGTCGGTGAGCTGCTCGGCGTAGGTGTACTGGCCGACCAGCGGATGCGCGAGCAGCGCCTTGAAGACGCGCTCGCGGCCACCGTGCAGCGCGGCCTGGAGGGCCAGGTCCTCGTACCCGGTGACGTTCGCGATGAGCCCGGCGTACAGCGGGTCGAGCCGCGGCACGGCCAGTGGCTTGGCGCCCGTGCCGTCGACCGTGGCCTGCACCTCGATGACCGCGTCGTCCGGCAGGAACGGCAGCGTGCCGTTGTTGACGGTGTTCACCACCTGGTAGGGGCTGCCGCCGTTGCCGAGCAGCGAGGCCGCCAGGTCCACGGCCGCCTCCGAGTAGAAGGCGCCGCCGCGCTTGGCGAGCAGCTCGGGCTTCTCGTCGAGCGCCGGGTCGCCGTACATCTCCAGGAGTTCGCGCTCCATCTGCGCCACTTCGGCGGCGCGCGACGGCTTGGTCCGCAGCTCCTCGACCACCGCGTCGTGCTGGTAGAAGTAGCGCAGGTAGTACGAGGGCACGACGCCGAGCCGGTCGACGATCTCGCGCGGCATGCGCAGGTCGGCGGCGACCGCCTCGCCGTGCTCGGCGAGGAGCTTGGGCAGGATGTCCTCGCCGCCGGGGCCGCCCAGGCGTACGCCCGTCTCCCACGTGAGGTGGTTGAGCCCCACGTGGTCGAGGTGGACCTGGCCCGGCGCGACGTCCAGGAGCCGGGCGAACTTGCGCTGGAAGCCGATCGCGACGTTGCACAGGCCGACGGCCTTGTGGCCGGCCTGGAGCAGCGCCCGGGTGACGATGCCCACCGGGTTGGTGAAGTCGATGATCCAGGCGTCCGGGTTGGTGCGGCGGACGCGCTCGGCGATGTCGAGGACGACCGGCACGGTCCGCAGGGCCTTGGCGAGGCCGCCCGCCCCGGTGGTCTCCTGGCCGACGCAGCCGCACTCCAGGGGCCACGTCTCGTCCTGTTGGCGCGCGGCCTGGCCGCCGACGCGCAGCTGGAGCAGGACCGCGTCGGCGTCCGCGACGCCCGCGTCCACGTCGGAGGTGGTGCGGATGGTGCCGGGGTGCCCCTGCTTGGCGAAGATGCGCCGCGCCAGGCCCCCGACGAGTTCGAGACGGTCGGCGGCGGGGTCGACGAGGACGAGTTCCTCGATCGGCAGGGTGTCCCTCAACCGCGCGAATCCGTCGATCAGTTCGGGTGTGTAGGTCGACCCTCCGCCGACCACTGCGAGCTTCATATCGGTTCTCAGCCCTTTACTCCGGTGAGGGTGACGCCTTCGACGAAGGCCTTTTGCGCAAAGAAGAAGACGAGGATCACGGGTGCCATGACGAGCAGCGTCGCGGCCATGGTCATGTTCCAGTTGACGGCGTGGGCGCTCTTGAAGGATTCGAGCCCGTAACTCAGTGTCCACGCACCGGGGTTCTGCGCCGCGTAGATCTGCGGGCCGAAGTAGTCGTTCCAGCAGTAGAAGAACTGGAAGAGCGCGATGGCGGCGATGCCGGGCTTGGCCATCGGCACCACGATCTTGACCATGGTGCGGAACTCGCCGCAGCCGTCGACCTTCGCCGACTCGATGTACTCCTTGGGAATGGTCAGCAGGAACTGCCGGAGCAGGAAGATCGAGTACGCGTCGCCGAACGCCATCGGGATGATCAGCGGCCACAGGGTGCCCGACAGGTGGAACTGCTGGGCCCACACCAGGTACATCGGGATCACGATGACCTGCGGCGGCAGCATCATCGTCGAGATGACCAGCAGCATCGCCGTGCGCCGGCCGCGGAAGCGGAACTTGGCGAGCGCGTACGCCACCGGGATCGCCGAGCAGACGGTGAAGAGGGTGCCGAGGCCCGCGTACAGGAGCGAGTTGCGCCACCAGTCGAGGAAGCCCGGCGTCTCGAAGACCTGCCGGTAGTTCGACCAGTGCCAGGAGTCGGGCCACAGGTCGCCGCTCATCGCCTGTGAGTCGCTCATCACGGACGTCAGGAAGACGAAGACGAACGGCAGGACGAACAGGAGCGCGACGGCTATCGCCACGCTGTGCACGGCGATCCAGTGCAGGATCCGCTTGCGGCGGGCGCGGGCGGCGGCGGGGCCCCGGGCGGGGGCGGTGCGTTCGGGCGCCGGGGCGGGCGCGCTGAGAGTCGTGGAAGTCATCGGATTCCTCAGTCCTCCGCCGCGAGCAGTCCGGAGCGCTTGCGCATCAGGAGCAGCGTGACGGCCATGGCGATGGCGAAGAGCACGAGCGAGAGCACGCACGCGGCACCGGTGTTGAAGTTCTGGAAGCCCATCGAGTAGACGAGCTGGGGGACCGTGAGGGTCGAGTGGTCCGGATAGCCGGGCTGGATCACCGAGCCGGGGCCGATGTTGACGCCGGAGGCGACCTTCCCCGCGACCAGGGCCTGCGTGTAGTACTGCATGGTCTGCACGACGCCCGTGACCACCGCGAACATCACGATCGGCGTGATCGCCGGCCAGGTCACGAAGCGGAACTTGCTCCACGCCCCGGCGCCGTCGAGCTCCGCGGCCTCGTACTGCTCCTTCGGCACGTCCAGGAGCGCCGCCATGAAGATCACCATCAGGTCGCCGATGCCCCACAGGGAGAGCAGGACCAGCGAGGGCTTGGCGGTGTCGGGGTCGTTGAACCAGTTGGGCCCGGAGATGCCGACCGCGCCCAGGATCTCGTTCACCGGTCCCGTGCCCGGGTTGAGCAGGAAGACGAAGGCGACGGTGGCGGCCACCGGCGGGGCGAGGTAGGGGATGTAGAAGGCGGTGCGGAAGAAGCCGGCCCCGGTCTTGATCTTCGTGATGAGCACGCCGAGCGAGAGCCCGAAGACCACCCGCACGGCCACCATGACCACGACGAGCCACAGGGTGTTCCACAGGGCGGGCCCGAACAGGGGCATCTGCTCGAACACGTACGTCCAGTTCCGCAGCCCCACGAAAGTGGGCGGCTTGATCTGGTTGTAGTGCATGAACGAGAAGTAGACGGTGGCGATCAGCGGGTAGGCGAAGAAGACGCTGAAGCCGATCAGCCAGGGGGACAGGAAACCGAGCGTGCGCAGTCTGCGGCGCGCGGGGTGGGAGAGGGAGAGTGCCATGGCGGGGTCCTCAGCTCAGCTCTTCGACTGGAGGGTGTCGGCGTCGATCTGCTCGTCGAGCTCCTTCAGGCGCCCTCGCAGATCACCCACGCGCCCGGCCTCGACGGCGTAGGAGAAGTCGCCCAGCGAGACGACGTAGGCGCCGCCGTTGACGGAGGGCGGCAGGGCCTTGCTGTGCTTGTTCTCCAGGATGTCGAAGAAGGTCCGGAAGGTCGGATCGGCGTCCAGGTCGGGCGACTTGAGCGCCGCGAACGTCGAGGGCACGTTGTGGATGGCGTTCGCGAAGCGCACGACCTGCTTGGTGTCGGCGGTCAGGAACCGCACCAGCTCCCACGCGGCGTTCTGGTGCTTGCTGCTGTGCGCGATCCCGGCCACGGTGCCGGTGATGAAACCGCGCCCGTACGTGTCCGCCTGGTCGTCGGGGACGGGCAGCGGGGCCACGCCCCAGTCGAACTTCGCCTTCGCCTCGTCCAGCATCAGACCGCGCCACTCGCCGTCCAGGTGCATGGCGACCTTGCCGGTCAGGAAGGCGTTCTGGCTGGACATCTCGTCGCCGAAGGTCAGCCGGAACCGCTCCAGGTCGTCGAACCCGCCCTGCACGGCGGCCAGTTCGCGGGCCGTCTTGAAGAACTCGTACGTGGCGGGCTCCTCGGCGAGCCGCGAGTTGCCGTCCGCGTCGAAGTACCGGGGGCCCCACTGGGCGAAGAGCCGGTCGGGACTGTTCTGGTAGAAGCGGAAGTTGGGCATGAACCCGACCTGCTTGTACGAGTTCTTTCCGCTGCGCACGGTCAGCTTCTTGGCGACCTTCTCGAACTCGGACATCGTGCGCGGCGGGCGCTCGATGCCCGCCTTCTTGTAGGCGTCCTTGTTGTAGTACATCCCGAAGGCGTCCGCGAGCAGCGGCAGCGCGCACTGGTTGCCGCGGTAACTGGTGTAGTCGAGCAGGGTCTTGGGGAAGACCTTCCGCTTGTCCATGCCGGTCTTCTTCATGAACGGATCGAGGTCCGCCCACATCCCGGAGTCGCAGTACTGGCCGACGTTGTTGGTGGTGAAGGAGGACACCACGTCCGGCGCCTTGTCGCCGCCCGCCCGCAAGGCCTGGTTGATGGTCTCGTCGGAGACGTTCCCGGTGGCCTTGACGTCGATGTTCGGGTGCAGCTCCTCGAACCGGGCGATGCTGTCGTCGACGGCCTTGACCTCGCCGGGCGTCGCCCAGCCGTGCCAGAACTTCAGGGTGACCGGCTTGCTCGGGTCGTCGTTCGCGCTGCCGACGCTCGGATTGGCGCAGCCGGAGAGCAAGAGACCGGCTGCGGCGAGCGCCGCGGACGCGCAGGTGGGCATGCGCCATCGCGGCATGGCGGACTTCCTTTACGGGGGAGGGGAGGTGAGAGGAGGTGCGGGGGGCGTCAGAAGGGGCCGGGCGGGCGGCTCAGGCGGTGTCGAAGACCTGGTCGCGGGCCTGGGTGAGGGCCGAGCGGAGGGCGCCGGTGAGGATCGGGTCGCCGTCGAGCTCGCTGATGCGGATCTCCGGGCGGGGCAGCGCGAGGCCGGTCAGCTCCTCCTCGACCCGGACGCGCAGCTTGTCGCCGCCGGCCTGGGCCACAGAGCCGGAGAGGACCACGAGCTCGGGGTCGACGACCGCGACGACCGCGGCGATGCCGGTGGCGATGCGCCGGGCGACCTCGCCGAGCGCGGTGTCGTCGGCCATGACCTGCTCCAGCGTCGCCCCGCCGCCGGTGAGCTCCCGCACGACGTACGCGGAGACCAGGCTCTCGAAGCCGCCGTCGCCGCTCTGCGCGCCGCCGCGCACCAGCGGGGCGCCCGGCAGCGGCATGTAGCCGATCTCGCCCGCGCCGCCGGTGGCGCCGCGCAGCAGGGTGCCGCCGAGCACGATGGCGGCGCCGACGCCTTCGTCGAGCCAGGTGAGGACGTAGTTGTCGTAGTCCTGGGCGGCGCCCTCGTACTGCTCGGCGACGGCGGCCAGGTTCACGTCGTTCTCGATGACCACGGGGGTGCCGAGGACCGCGGCGAGGTCGTCGCGCAGCGTCCGCGAGTGCCAGCCCGGCAGGTGCGGCGCGTACCGCAGCTCGCCGGTGTGCGGGTCGATGGCGCCGGGGGTGCCGATCACCGCGGCCCGCAGGTCGTCGTGGCCCAGGCCCGCCTGGCGCAGCGCCTCGTCGACGGCCTCCGTGACCAGCTGCGCGGTCCGGTGGCGCACGTCCTCGGCGACGGCGACCGCCTCGACGCGGGCCTGGCCGAGGACGGTGCCGGTGATGTCGGCGACGAGGGCGGTGATGCCGGTCGGGTCGGCGGAGAGCGCGGCGACGTGGCCGGCGCCCGGGTCGATCTCGTACAGGAGGGCGTTGGGGCCCGGCCGGCCGCTGAGGCTGCCGGTGGTGTGCACCAGGCCGGCCGCTTCGAGCCGGCCGAGGAGCTGGGAGGTGGTGGGCTTGGAGAGGCCGGTCAGCTCACCGATGCGGGTCCGGGTGAGGGGGCCGTGCACGACGAGCAGGTCGAGCACCGCCCGGTCGTTCATGGCCCGCAGGACGCTGGGCGTGCCCGGGGTCCCCGGAGTGCTGCCTGCTGCTGCCATGACGACCCCTGTCCTTCGGCTGCCCGGTTAACTGTTAGGAAACTTTCCAATTCGTGAGGACCGTACGGCTGGCGTGAATGAGGCGTCAATAGCGAACGCCCCCGCGGCAACCAAGTCGTTACCTGCGGGGGCGTGGTGTTGCAAGGGGTGCGTCCGGCGGGGCCGCCGCGCTACTTCGCGAGGTTCGGCGGCGGGGCTATCGGGGAGGCCGCGAGGGACTGCGGGGAGGTCGCCGACGCGTACGCCGACGGAGCGGCGACACCCGCCGAGGGGTCCGCGGCCGCCTCCTCCGCGGCCTGGAGCGGCAGGCCGCCCACGATGCGGATGCCCGCCGCGTCGAAGGCCCGCTTGATGCGCCAGCGCAGCTCGCGCTCCACGCCGAGGGCGTTGCCCGGCATCGTCTTGGCCGAGACCCGCACGACCATCGAGTCCAGGAGCACGCTGTCCAGGCCGAGGACCTCGACCGGGCCCCACAGGCGCTCGTTCCACGGCTCGTCCTTGGCCATGGACTCGCCGACCTCGACCAGCGTCGTCTTGACCTTCTCCAGGTCCTCGTCCGGACGGACGGTCACGTCGACGCCGGCCGTGGACCAGCCCTGGCTGAGGTTGCCGATGCGCTTGACCTCGCCGTTGCGGACGTACCAGATCTCGCCGTTGTCGCCGCGCAGCTTCGTCACGCGCAGGCCGACCTCGATGACCTCACCGGAGGCCACGCCCGCGTCGATCGAGTCGCCCACGCCGTACTGGTCCTCCAGGATCATGAAGACGCCCGAGAGGAAGTCCGTGACGAGGTTCCGGGCGCCGAAACCGATCGCCACACCCGCCACACCCGCCGAGGCCAGCAGCGGGGCGAGGTTGATCTGGAACGTGCCCAGGACCATCAGCGCGGCCGTGCCCAGGATCAGGAACGACGCCACCGAGCGCAGCACCGAACCTATGGCCTGCGAGCGCTGGCGGCGCCGCTCGACATTGACCAGCAGACCGCCGAGCGCCGTGCCGTTCACGGACTGGGCCGTGCGGTTCATGCGTTCTATGAGCTTGGTGATCGAACGCCGGATGACCACACGCAGGACGATGGCGACGGCGACGATCAGCAGGATGCGGAGCCCGATGCCGAGCCACGCCGACCAGTTCTGCTCCACCCAGCTCGCGGCGTTCGTCGCGTGCTCTTGGGCGTCGTCCAGGGTCGGGGGCTTCGGCGTCGTCTTGTCGTCCGGGTCCGTTCCGGCTGCTGACAGGACGGACAGGAACACGGCAGGTACCTCCAGGCATAGCGGTCTGTCCAAGAGATGCACTCGGGCAGAGACACCACACTAACGGGGCATTGTGTGTGGATCGTTGTGATGTTCGAGGGAGAGACGGTGCTCACCTGGGGAAGATGAGGGTGTCGTACATGTGTGGTCGAAAACACTCCGAGCCCGTTACGAGCACATGGTGGCGCTTGGACCAGGCATGAGGGGAGACTGGCTACAGATCGTCCCGGCGCGAGCCACGCGCCGCCGGCGTAATAGGAGGCATCCGTGCCGCACGTCCTGGTCCTCAATGCGTCGTACGAGCCTCTCGGCGTCGTACCGCTCCGCCGCGCGCTCGTCCTCGTCCTGGAGAACAAGGCTCTCTGCCTCGAGGAATCCGGCGCCTTCATGCACAGCGCGACACGCACCGTCCCCGCACCCAGCGTGGTCCGCCTCAAGCGGTTCGTCCGGGTCCCCTACCGCGGGCCCGTACCGCTGACCAGGCGGGCGCTCTTCGCCCGCGACGGGGGTCGGTGCATGTACTGCGGTGGCGTCGCAACCAGCGTCGACCACGTCATTCCGAAGAGCCGTGGCGGTCAGCACGCCTGGGAGAACGTGGTGGCGTCCTGCCGCCGCTGCAACCACACCAAGGCGGACCGCCATCTCCTGGAGCTGGGGTGGCGCCTGCGTCACAAGCCCGCGCCGCCCTCGGGCCTCGCGTGGCGCATCATCGGGACCGGGCACAGGGATCCGCGCTGGCTGCCGTATTTGCAGCCGTTCGGCGCGGACGACGCGATGGCCCGGATCGACGGCATTTCCGCCTAGGCGATCCGGGCTCTGTCGTCCGTGGCCGCCGGCCGCCGATCAGTCGTCGGCGGCCGCGGCCACGGCGTATGCCTCCACCGACCACAGCGAGTAGCCGAAGCGGGTGGCGCGCTTGTCGCCCTGGACGCGGATGAAGCGGGTGTCGCGGGCGTCCATGCGGATGGACTCGCGGCCGCCCTTGCCGTCCTTCACGGTCGCCGCCGTGCGCCAGGTCCTGCCGTCGGCGGAGGTCTGCACGCGGTAGCCCGCCGCGTACGCGTCCTGCCAGCGCAGGACCACCTGGCCCAGCCTGACCGGCTCCGCGAGCTCCAGCTGCCACCAGGCGCCGTCCTCGACCGGCGAGGACCAGCGGGTCGTGGGGTCGCCGTCGTTCGCGCCGGACGCCGGGAAGTCCTTCGTCTCGTCGCCCGAGGACGAGGCCTTCGCGCCGCGCGCCAGGTCGGGCCCCGCGGTGCGCGGGTAGGCGCGGACCGAGACCGTGCGGGTCTGGCCCTCGAACGTGACCGGGATCTCGTACGTCCCCGCGCGCGTGCCCGCCGGGACGGTGACGTCGACCGGGACGTCCACCCGCGTGCCGCGCGGCAGCGTCGTCTTCTCCGGGGCGCGCACCTCGATGCCCTTGGGGGCCTTCGTCGTGACCTTGCCCCGGACGTCGCCGGGGCGCAGGGAGGTCAGCTTCGCGGTGATCCGCTGCGGGCCGCCGCCGATCTCCACGTCGGCCTCGGTGCGGGCCAGGGAGAAGCGGGCCTTGGGGGCGTCGCCGTACCAGGGGACGACGTGGCGGACCGTTCCCTCGGTGACCGTGACGCGCACGGCGTCGGCCCGGGGGACGCCGCCCTCGGGCCTGGCCTCCGTGAAGCCCGTGGCGGAGAGGGGGCCGAGGCGGCGCCAGCCCTCGCCCGGGACGTGGGCCTCGACGCTGCCCTTCGTGCCGGGGTCGGTCAGCGCCGTCACCGCGGTGAGGGGACGGGCGCGGGGGACGCGCACCGTCGCGCGGTCCGAGGCCTGCGCGCCGTCGAGCCCCGCCCACGATCCGTACGCCTTCTGCGCGCGCGTCAGGAAGGGGGTGAGGACGCCCTTGCCGACGGTCGCCCGGCCCGCCTTCAGCTCCTTCTGGAGCCCCGCCAGGGTGCGTGAGGCGCGCCAGGCCGCCGCGCCGTCGCCGGAGGACTGCGCGAGCAGCATGTCGACCGCCGTCTCGCCGGCCTCTCCGTAGCGCGCCAGCTGCCTGACCCAGGGGCGGACCTCGGTGGCGAGGTCGCTGCCCGCGAGCCGCCGGGGGGCCTCCTTCATGACCGTGAAGGCGTCCCGCAGGGCGCGCGCGGACTTCTCGATGCGGGCGGTGTCCGTCGTCGTGCGCGCCCGCCACAGGTCGTCCATGAGGGGGCGCAGATACGCCGACTCGTCGGCGCCGAGCACGGAGGACGCGTCGTTGCCCGCGAGGGCCCGCAGGGCGCTGCGCGCCCCGGGGTCGCCGCCCGAGAGGTCGTCGATCGCGGCGAGCCAGGACTCGTGCGGGCGGTAGGCGCGCGGGTTCCAGGCGTAGTCGGCGGCCGTGAAGAGGGGGATGCGGGAGGCGGAGGGCTGCTCCATGGCGTTGCCGAGCAGCGCCGCCGAGCCGGTGGCCACGGCGGGCTCACGGCCGGTGTAGGGGCCGAGGAAGATACGGTCCTGCGCGAAGTCGTTGACGGGGTAGTTGTCCATCGTCACCAGGGGATGCGAGCCGAACGCCTTGCGGGCGCCCGCGAGCTCCCGCCCGGTGATCGTCCTGGGGACCACGCCGACGCCCGTCCAGGCCACCTCGATGCCCTCGTCGAGGCGCTGCGCGACCGCGTCGCGGTACGCGGTGGAACCGTCCTGGTAGTACTCCGTGGGCATCAGGGAGAGCGGCTTCGCGCCGGGGTGGCGCTCGGCCAGATGCCGGGCGACGGCGTTCGCGACGCGGGAGTGCGCCTTCGCGGCGGCCTCGGGGCCCGAGCCGAAGGTCTCGGCGTCCGCCGCGCAGTGCCACTCGCTGTAGCTGACGTCCTGGAACTGGAGCTGGAACGCGCGCACGCCCAGCGCCCACATCGCGTCGATCTTGCGGTTCAGGGCCTTGACGTCCTGGTCGGACGACATGCACATGGCCTGGCCGGGAGCGAGGGACCAGGCGAGCGTCACGTGGTTGCGCTCGGCCCGCTCGGCGAGGGCGCGGAAGTCGGCGCGCTGCTCGGCGGGGTAGGGCTCGCGCCAGCGCGCCTGGCGGTAGAGGTCGTCCCCGGGGGCGTAGAGGTAGCGGTTCTGCTTCGTGCGCCCCATGAAGTCGATCTGGTCGAGGCGCTGCTCGCGGGTCCACGGCGTGCCGTAGAAGCCCTCCGTCATGCCGCGGACCGCGGTGCCGGGCCAGTCGCGGATCTGCACCCCGGGGACGGTGGCCGTGCCGCCGGTCTTCCGGGTGATCAGCTGGCGCAGGGTCTGCGCGCCGTGGAAGAGGCCGTCCTCGCCCGCGCCCGCGAGGGCGACGGTGTCCTGGCCGCCGATCCGGCCCACCGCGAGGCGGTAGCCGCCGGAGGGGAGGTCGCCGCGGGCACGGGCGCCGAGGGTGCGCAGCGCCTGGTCCGCGCCGGTGCCGTCGGCGCGGACGACGAGCCTCCCGCCGCCCGCGGGGAGCAGCCCGCCGTCCTTCACCTCGATGATCTCGCGCGCGCCCGCGTCCAGGAGAAGGGCGCGCAGGGCGTCCAGGGCGTACGGATCGGGGTCCTGCCCGGTGGCCAGGACGACCTCGTCGGTCACGGTGACCGTGGCCCCGGCCGCGCTCATCGACTGGGGGCGGGGCCAGACCGGGGGGAGGGTGCCGTCGCTCTCCCGGTCGTCGTCCGGGGACGTGGCGGGCGCGCCGGGCTTTCCGGGGAGACCGGGGGCGGCGACGGCGCCGTGGGCGCCGCCGAGAGCGCCTGCGATGACGGCGACGGCGATGGCCGCCGCGCCCTTCCTGCGCCGCAGTTGCACGGCCCTCTCCTCGTTGTCCCTCGTACTGTTGATCACGTTTGGTGCGTCGGTTGTCTCAGGGTGTCACTGAGCCCACCACTCGCGTGGCGGGGGTGTCAACGGGCGTGGGTGTTGTGGGGGTTTTCTTCCCTGTGACATGCGCCGGTCCGGCGTGGGACGGGGCGGGATCGGGCGGGATCGGCGTGGGTCCGGCGGGGGATCGCCCCGGAAGGCCGGTAAGGCGGGTAAGACGGGTAAGGCCGCTAAAGCCGCTACGGCCGGTAAGGCCGGAAAGGGCGGTGGAGGTGCCGTGGAGGTGCCGTGGAGGACGCCGTGGGGGGTCGCCGGATCGGGGGCGAACCGCGACGGGGCCGGAATGTATCGGCGGGATGGGGGCAGAGACGGGGTGACCGAGGGTGGGGGAGAAGGAAGATCTTGCGTCCGGCCTCCGCTCAGGGAAACGAATGTGAGCACGCGCACGTTCATACAACGGATATGTCTGCGACCCCGTGCACTGGGTAGGGCTGCCGAAGACCTGCCCCCTTGACGATGGAGCCCTACGTGCCTGCTTCCGCGAACCTCCTCCTCTCCGCTCTCTCCAAACAGGTGTCCGGTCCCGACTCGGGACTCGACGGATCGTGCTCCTGCGGCTGCCTGGAGCCGCCCCTGACCAGTGAGCCCCCGCTGGCCGACGCCGCCCCGCTGACCAGCGAGCCTCCGCTGGCCGACGCCGCCCCGCTGACGAGCGAGCCGACCTCCACCGGCACCGCGTCGGGCCTGGACTACATGGGGGTCTAGGTGGCCCCACGCGGAGCGACCGGACCCGTCACCGGGCCGACCGGCCCCACCACCGGCCCCGCCGGACTCTCCCGCCTCGCCGCCCTGCACGGCGTGGCGACCTCTTACTCCCCGTCCCCGGACCGCACGGTTCCGGCCACCGACGCCGCGGTGATCGCGGCCTTGGCCGCCCTCGACGTGGACGCGAGCACCCCCGAGGCGGTGCGGCGCGCCCTCACGGCCCGCGAGACGGAGCTGGCCGCCCGCCTGCTGCCGCCGACGGCGGTGGTCTGGCAGGGCGACACCCCCGAAGCACCCCCACCCTGGTCCGGCCTGCCCCCGGGCACGCGGGTGCGCGTGGACACGGAGTTCGGGGACCGGGTGGAGTGGGAGCTGCCTCCGGAAGCTGTCCCGCCGGGCGCTGTCCCGCCGGGTGCTGTCCCGCCGGGCGAAGAGCAGGGGGAGCAGGAAGAGCAGCGGGGCGCGGACCCTGCGCCGCCGGGTGGGCAAGCCCTGCCGCTGGGGGTTCACTCGTTGCGTGTCGTGGTGCCGGACGGGCGGGCGGCCACGGCCCACCTCGTCGTCGCCCCGCACCGCTTGCCGCCCCCGCGCGAGAAGACGTACGGCATTCTCGTCCAGCTCTACTCCCTGCTCTCCCGCCGCTCCTGGGGCATGGGCGACCTCGGCGACCTGGCCGAGCTCGCGGCCTGGTCCGGGCGGGCCCTGGGCGCGGGATTCGTCCAGGTCAACCCCTTGCACGCGGCGGTGCCGAAGCCCCCGGACGGGTCATCGGACCCCTCCCCGTACCGCCCGTCGTCCCGTCGCTTCCCCGACCCGGTCCACCTGCGCGTCGAGGACGTCCCCGAGTCCGCCCATCTGGACGGCGAGGCCCGTGACCTGGCCGCCGACCTCACGCGCCAGGCCGCCGCGCTCCGTGAATCCGTCCTCCAGCAGGGCCAGTTGATCGACCGCGACGCGGTCTGGGCGCTCAAGCTCCGGGCCCTGGAGCTGATCCGCGAGGTCCCGCTCGGCCCCGGCCGGCGCGCCGCATACAACGACTTCCTCGCCGAGCACGGCGAGGACCTGGAGGACCACGCCACCTGGTACGCCCTGGCCGAGCGGTACGGCCCCGACTGGCACGCCTGGCCCGCGCCCCTGCGCGACCCCGCGACCCCCGAAGCCGCCCGCGCCCGCCGCGAGTTGATGGACCGCGTGGACTTCTACTGCCGTCTGGCCTGGCTCACCGACGCCCAGCTGGCGGCGGCGCAGCGCTCCGCGCGGGACGCCGGCATGGCCATCGGCCTCGTGCACGACCTCGCGGTGGGCGTGCACCCCTCGGGGGCCGACGCCTGGGCCCAGCGGCGGCACTTCGCCTCGGGCATGTCGGTGGGCGCCCCGCCGGACGCGTTCAACGCGCGCGGCCAGGACTGGGGCCTGCCGCCCTGGCGCCCGGACCGCCTCGCCGCGTCCGGGTACGCCCCGTACCGCGCCCTCCTGCGCGGACTGCTCCGGCACGCGGGCGCGATCCGCATCGACCACGTCATGGGGCTCTTCCGGCTCTGGTGGGTCCCGGAGGGCCGCGCCCCCACCGAGGGAACGTACGTCCACTACGACGCCGACGCGATGCTCGCCGTCCTCGCCCTGGAGGCCCACCGCGCGGGCGCCCTCGTCATCGGCGAGGACCTCGGAACCGTCGAACCGGGCGTCCGCGAGGCGCTCCAGCGGCGCGGCGTGCTCGGCACCTCCGTGCTCTGGTTCGAGCGGGACTGGGCCGGCACGGGCCGGCCGCTGCCGCCCGAGCGGTGGCGCGCGGACTGCCTGGCCACCGCCACCACCCACGACCTGCCGTCCACGGCCGCCCGCATCACCGGCGAGCACGTCCAACTGCGCGACCGGCTCGGCCTGCTGACCCGACCGGCGGCGGTCGAGCAGGCCGAGGCCGCGGCGGACGTGTCGGAGTGGCTCGCGCTGCTCTCGCGCCTGGGGATGCTGCCGGGCGGCGGCGGACACGAGCAGGAGGAGATCCGTGCCGTCCACCGCTTCCTGCTCGCCACCCCGGCCCGCATGACCGGCGTCTGGCTGCCGGACGCGCTGGGCGACCGCCGCCCGCAGAACCTCCCCGGCACCTGGGACCAGTACCCCAACTGGCGGCTGCCGATCGCCGACGCCGACGGCCACCCCGTCACCCTGGAGGAACTCGCCGCGTCACCCCGCGTCCACGCGTTCATGGACGTGTTCCGCACCCGTGAGAGATCCCGCGAGAAATCCCGCGAGAAATCCCGCGAAAGACCCCGTACGGCACCCCCGGGCGCGCGCCCGGTTTAGCAGTTCGCTACGTTGGCACCGTGGACAAGAAGAACGCCCTGCGCGCCGGCGCCCTGGCTTCCGGTACGACGCTGATGATGCTGCTCATGTCGTCCCCCGCGCTCGCGCTCACGCGCGACGACGGCGACGACCCGGGTCCCGGCCTGAGTGTGATCGACACGCTCGGTCTCTATGTCGCGGCGCCCATCGTGCTGTTCCTGGTGATCGCGGGTCTCGTCATGGTCGGTGACAAGTCCCGCAAGCAGGAGAAGAAGGGCTGACGCCACTTCGCTTTCCGGGCCCTCTCGCGGGGGCTCGTCCGTAGGGGCTCTTCGTCGGCGTACGTTCGTGCGTACGCCGACGAAGAGCCCCTACGTGTGTGCGGGGGCCCCTGAGCCTGTGGCCGGGGGCACGGATGCGGTCGCGCCCCTCACGGCCGCTCGGCCGTGAGATACCGCTGGACCGTCGGCCCCAGCCAGTCCGCCATCTCCTCGCCGGACAGCGCGACCGCGGGCGGAAACCGCAGGACATAGCGGGTCAGCGCCATGCCGAGGATCTGGGAGGCGCAGAGGCCCGCCCGGGTCGGGGCCTCCGCGGGGTCCGGGCAGACGCGGCGCGCGACCGGCATCAGCTGGTCCCGGAAGATGCCCTGCATGCGCTCGGCGCCCGCCGTGTTCGTGATGCCCACCCGGAGCATCGCCGTGAGCACGTCGTCGGCCTCCCAGACGTCCAGGAAGTGCGCCACCAGCGCCCGTCCGACGGCCTCGCGCGGCACCTCGGCGAGATCGGGCAGCCGCAGATCGATGGAGGAGGCCGCGGCGAACAGGCCCTCCTTGTTGCCGTAGTAGCGCATCACCATCGACGGGTCGATCCGCGCGTCCTTGGCGATGGCGCGGATGGTCGCCCGTTCGTAGCCGTCGGCGGCGAACCGCTCGCGGGCGGCGGTGAGGATCGCCCCCCGGGTCGCGTCGGAGCGGCGGGGTGAGGGCGCGGTTGCCTGCGTCACTGGATCGGGTTCCTTTTCCGTCATGCCAACAATCGTAGGCCAACAAGTGTTGACAGTCCATGAGGGCGGTCCTACGTTGGCCAACAAGCGTTGACCAACAAGTGTTGGCACAAGGAGGCCGCCATGAACGGAACCCAGGGCACGAATGGCACGAACGGCACGGCCAGCACGAACCGCGCGACCGGCACGAACGGTGCGACCGGTGCCGCGAACCCCGCCGTCATCGTCGTCGGCTCCGGTCCCACCGGGCTGCTGCTCGCCGGGGACCTCGCGGCGGCGGGCGTCCCCGTCACTCTCCTGGAGAAGCGGCCGCACGGGATCAGCAACCTCTCGCGCGCCCTGGTCCTGCACGCCCGCACCCTGGAGCAGCTCGACGCGCGGGGCCTCGCCGACGAACTGGAGGCCAAGGGCAAGGCCCTCGACCGGCTGCGCCTCTTCGCCCACCTCGAAGTGGGCCTTGACCGGCTGCCCTCGCGCTACAACCACCTCCTGGTCCTGCCGCAGTACGAGGTCGAGAAGGTCCTGGAGCGCCGGGCGATCGCGGCAGGCGTCGACTTCCGGTACGAGAGCGAGGTCGTCGGGCTCACCCAGGACGCGGACGGCGTGCGCGTCGAAGTCCGGGGCCCGGGCGGCGCGTCGGGCACGCACAGGGCCGCGTACGTCGTCGGCGCGGACGGACTGCACAGCCCGGTCCGCGAGGCGATCGGCCTGCCCTTCCCCGGGAAGTCGGCCATCCGCTCGGTCGTGCTCGCCGACGTGAAGCTCGCCGAGAAGCCGGAATCCGTCCTCACGGTGAACGCCGCGGGGGACGCCTTCGCCTTCATCGCGCCCTTCGCCGACGGCTATTACCGCGTCATCGGCTGGAACCGCGCCCACGACGTCCCCGACAGCGAGCCCCTCGGCCTCGACGAGATCAAGGAGATCACCCGGCTCGCGCTCGGCCGCGACTACGGCATGCACGACGCCCGCTGGATGTCCCGCTTTCACAGCGACGAGCGCCAGGCGCCCGCCTACCGCGTGGGCCGGGTCTTCCTCGCCGGGGACGCCGCGCACGTCCACACCCCGGCGGGCGGGCAGGGCATGAACACCGGCCTCCAGGACGCCGTGAACCTGAGCTGGAAGCTGGCGGCGGCGGTCCAGGGCCGTGCTCCCGAGGGCCTGTTGGACACCTATCAATCCGAGCGGCACCCCATCGGCAAGGCGGTCCTGCGCAGCAGCGGCGGGATCGTGCGGCTCGCGATGGTCAAGCGCCCCTGGTCGGTCGCGGGCCGCGCGGTCCTCGCGTCCTTCGTCAACGCCGTACGCCCGGTCCGCGACCGGGCGGTCGGCCAGATCACCGGCATCGGCCACCGCTACCCCGCCCCGAGGGGCGCCCACCGCCTGACCGGCCACCGCGCCCCGGACGTCGCGCTCAAGGAGGGGCGGCTGTACGAGGCGCTGCGCGAGGGCGGGTTCGTGCTGATCGCCCCGGAGGGCGCGGCGCACGGCGTGAGCGGGACGGTGACGGGACCTGTGGCCGTGAAGCACTGGGCGAGCGACCGGCGTACGACCGTCCTGGTGCGCCCCGACGGATACGTGGCGTGGGCGGCCGAGGAGGTGGACGCGGATGCGGTGCGGGCGGCGCTGGGGGAGTGGGGCGCGGCGCCGCGCGATGCATCGCTCAGCCCATCGTTCGGAGCAACTTAAAAGATATCTCGAAAAGTTTCGATAGACCTGATGGGTGTGAAGGTGCGACGGTAGTCCCGCGACCAACCAGAAGATCAAGAGATCCCCGCCGGGCGGCGCTCACCTCGGCGGGGTTCGTGCTGTCCCGGGACGCCCGGGAGGAAGACAAGGGATATCAGTGACTGTCCTGGACCGGACGACCCCCCTCCACACCGAGCCGGCCCCGGCGGCGGCGAGCGGGAGGCAGCGGGCCGCGGCCCCCATCGGCCTCGGTCTCGCCCTGGCGGCGCTCGCCACGGTCGTCTGGTCGGGCAGCTTCGTGACCTCGCGGGCCCTGGCCGACAGCGTGCCGCCCGTCCAGCACGCCTTCTGGCGGTGGATCATCGCGATCGCGGCGGTCACGCCCTTCGCGGCCCGTCAGACCTGGCGGCAGCGGGCCCTGCTCCGCAAGCACCTCCGCTTCCTGCTGCTCGCCTCGCTCCTCGGGGTCACCGTCTACAACACCCTGGTCAACCAGGCGGGCGTCACCACCACCGCGGGCAACATGGGCATGATCATGGCGGCGTCACCGGTCCTGATGGCGGTGTACGAGCGCCTGGGCGGCGCGAGGCTCGGGGCGCGGCGCGTGACCGGCATGCTGATCGCCTGCGCGGGGGTCCTGGTCCTGGTGTCCGGGGGATCGCTCGCCATGGACTTCGCGGCGGGCGACCTGTGGGTGATCGCGGGGGCCCTCTCCTTCGGCTCGTACAGCGCGCTGCTCAAGCGCAAGCCCGCGGAGATCGGCGGACTGCCGTTCCTCTTCGCGACGTTCACGCTGGGCGCGCTGATGCTGCTTCCGGTGTTCGTGGCCAGCCTCGTGATCCAGGGCGGCTTCGAGCCGACCGTCGGGACGGTCTCCCCGCTCCTGTACGTCGGCGTCGTCTCGTCCGCGGTCGCCTTCTTCGCCTGGAACAAGGCGATCTCGATCATCGGCGCCGCCCGTGCCGGGGTCGTCTACTACCTCCAGCCGGTGTGCGTGGCCCTGCTCTCCTTCGCGGTGCTCGGCGAGGCGATGGGGTGGCTCCAGGTGCTGTGCATGGGCCTGATCCTGGGCGGGGTCGTGCTGGGCGCGGCGCGCGCGAAGTAGGGGGTGCGTCCCGTGGGATCTGCTGTCGTGACCAGTCGGTACGTTGACTCCATGAGCGAGTGGGACATCAAGAAGCTGCAGATCCTGCGGACGCTGAGCGAGCGGGGCACGGTCACGGCGACCGCGCGGGCGCTGCGGATGACGCCGTCGGCGGTGTCACAGCAGCTGTCCAACCTCGCGAAGCAGCTGGGGGTGCCGCTCCTGGAAGCGCACGGGCGGCGGGTGCGCCTGACGGACGCGGCGCACCTCGTGCTGCGGCACGCGGAGGCCGTCTTCGCCCAACTGGAACGCGCCGACGCGGAGTTGGCGGCGTACGCGCAGGGCGAGGCGGGGGAGGTGCGGGTCGGGGCGTTCTCGACCGCCGTGCCCGCGCTGGTGGTGCCCGCGGTGCGGGAGCTGCGGGCGGCGGCGCCGGGGATCTCGGTACGGGTCCGTGAGGCGGAGGCGGCGGAGGCCTACGAGCTGCTGGCCGCGGGGGAGGTGGACGTGGCCCTGTCCCTGGCCGTGACGGCGCCGGCTCCGGCGGACGCGGACACGCGCTTCACGCGGGAGTCGCTGCTTGCGGATCCGCTGGACGTGGCGCTGCCCGGGGACCATGCGCTGGCGGCTGCCGAGGGGCTGCGCCTCGCCGACCTGGCCGGGGAGCCGTGGATCTTCGGGGGGAGCGGGCCCTGGTCGGAGATCACGCGGGCGGCGTGCGAGGGGGCGGGGTTCACGCCCGAGCAGGCGCATTCCGCCTCCGGCTGGACGGCGATCCTTGCCATGGTGGAGGCGGGGATGGGGGTGGCCCTGGTCCCCCGCATGGCTGCGGCCCGCCGTGACGGCGTGGTGATGCGCCCCCTGGCCGCCGACCGTCCCCGCCGCCATGTGGTGGCGGCGGTGCGGCGGGGCGCGGCGGGCGGAGCAACGGTCGGCAGGGTCCTGACAGCACTCCGATCAGCGGTCCCGCCCCGGGCCACGGGGGCCGACTAGCGAGCACCCCGCAGCTGCGGGGTGCACGGGCGGGTGCGGGGCGGGCGGGGGCGAGGAGTTCCGCCCCCGCCCGCCCCCGCGGGTCACGCGTCGGCCGACTGCGCCCGCAGGGCCCTCTCCACGCCTGCCCGGGACTCCGTGATCAGGCGGCGCAAGGCCGCCGACGGCTTCTCCGAGGCGAGCCACGCGTCCGTCGCGTCCAGCGTGGCCCGGGAGATCTGGAGCGACGGGTACAGACCCACCGCGATCTGCTGGGCCATCTCGTGCGACCGGGAGTCCCACGCCCCCTTGACCGCCGCGAAGAACTTCTCCGCGTACGGCGCGAGGAGTTCCCGCTGGTCCGTCTGGACGAAGCCGCCGATGACGGCCTCCTGGATCGCGTTCGGGAGCTTGTCGGACTCGACCACGGAGGCCCACGCCTCCGCCTTCGCCTCCGGCGTGGGCCGCGCCGCCCGCGCCGACGCCGCGTGCCGCTCGCCCGCAGCCGTCTTGTCCCGGTCCAGCTCCGCCGCGATCCCGGCCTCGTCGAGCCGGCCCGTGGCCGCGAGCCGGTGCACGAACGCCCAGCGCAGCTCGGTGTCCACCGCGAGGCCCTCGATCGACTGCTCGCCCGACACCAGGCCTTCGAGCAGCGCCAGCTGCTCCTCCGTACGCGCCGTGGCGGCGAACGCCCGCGCCCACGCCAGCTGGTGGTCGCTGCCCGGCTGCGCCGCACGCAGGTGCGCGAGCGTCGCCTCCGTCCAGCGGCCCAGCGCCTCGTCACGCCCGGCGGGCGCCGCGTACAGCTCCAGGGCCAGCTTCACCTGGCGGTGCAGGGACTGGACGACGCCGATGTCCGACTCCTTGGCGATGCCGGACAGGACCAGCGAGAGGTACTCCCGCGTCGGCAGCTCCGCGTCCCGCGTCATGTCCCACGCCGAGGCCCACGACAGGGCCCGCGGCAGCGACGCCTCGAAGTCCCCGATGTGCTCCGTCACGAACGCGAGCGACTCCGCGTCCATGCGCACCTTCGCGTACGAGAGGTCGTCGTCGTTCAGGAGGATCACGTCCGGCCGCTCACGGCCCACCAGCGCGTCCACCGAGGTCAGTTCGCCGTCCACGTCCAGCTCGACGCGGTCCGTGCGCAGCAGCTTGCCGCTCTCCTGGTCGAGGTCGTACAGGCCGATCGCGATCCGGTGCGGACGCAGCGTCGGCTCGCCCTGCGCGCCGGCCGGCAGCGCCGGCGCCTCCTGCTTCACCGCGAACGACGTGATCCTGCCGGACGTGTCGACGTCCACGACCGGACGCAGGACGTTGATGCCGGCCGTTTCCAGCCACTTCTTCGACCAGGTCTTCAGGTCGCGCCCGCTGGTCTCCTCCAGGGCGCCCAGCAGATCGGACAGGCGCGTGTTGCCGAACGCGTGCGCCTTGAAGTACGCCTGCACGCCCTGGAAGAACTCGTCCATGCCGACGTACGCGACGAGCTGCTTCAGGACGCTCGCGCCCTTCGCGTACGTGATGCCGTCGAAGTTGACGAGCACGTCGTCGAGGTCGCGGATGTCCGCCATGATCGGGTGCGTGGAGGGCAGCTGGTCCTGGCGGTACGCCCACGTCTTCATGGAGTTGGCGAACGTCGTCCAGGAGTGCGGCCAGCGCGAGTTCTCCGCGTACGCCTGGCAGGCGATGGACGTGTACGTGGCGAACGACTCGTTCAGCCAGAGGTCGTTCCACCACTCCATCGTCACCAGGTCGCCGAACCACATGTGGGCCAGCTCGTGGAGGATGGTCTCCGCGCGCGTCTCGTACGCCGCGTCCGTCACCTTGGAGCGGAACACGTACTGGTCGCGGATGGTCACCGCGCCCGCGTTCTCCATCGCGCCCGCGTTGAACTCCGGCACGAAGAGCTGGTCGTACTTGGCGAAGGGGTACGCGTAGTCGAACTTCTCCTGGAACCAGTCGAAGCCCTGCCGCGTGACCTCGAAGATCGCGTCCGAGTCGAGGAACTCGGCGAGCGAGGGCCGGCAGTAGATGCCGAGGGGAACCGACTGGCCGCCAGGACCCTCGTATGAGCTGTGGACCGAGTGATACGGACCGACGATGAGCGCCGTGATGTACGTCGACATCCGCGGCGTGGGCTCGAAGACCCAGACGTCACCGCTGGGCTCCGGGGTCGGCGAATTCGAGATGACCGTCCAGCCGGACGGCGCCTTCACGGTGAACTGGAACGTGGCCTTCAGATCGGGCTGCTCGAACGACGCGAAGACGCGGCGCGCGTCCGGCACCTCGAACTGCGTGTAGAGATAGGCCTGCTGGTCGACGGGGTCGACGAAGCGGTGCAGTCCCTCGCCCGTGTTGGTGTAGTCGCAGTCGGCGACCACCTTCAGCTCGTTCGGCCCCGCCTCCAGGTGCTTGAGCGCGATGCGCGCGTCACGGAAGACGGCGGCGACGTCCAGCGAGTGGCCGTTCAGGACGACCTCGTGGACCGCGGGTGCCACCAGGTCGATGAAGGTCTCGGCGTTCGCCTCCGCGGAGTCGAAGCGCACGGTGGTCACCGAGCGGTACGTGCCGCCCTCTTGCGCGCCGGAGAGGTCGAGATCGATCTCGTACGAGTCAACGGTGAGCAGCTTCGCGCGCTGCTGCGCCTCTTCGCGGGTCAGATTGGTGCCGGGCACGCGGTCATCTCCTCAGGTACGACTTGTGGCGTTTCCGGCCATCCTTCCACGTGCATCGGCGGGCGCGCCGGGGCACCGTCCGAGGCCCGCCACGCGGCATTGTTCGCGGACCGCCGTGCCGCTAGCATCCGCGCGTCGACACACGCCCCGGGGGGAGCGTCCATGGATCTTCGACGGCCGCCGCGATCATCGCGATCACGGCGATCACCGCACGCGCGGCGCCCACGGCAACCACGGCGATCACTCCGATTACGCCGATTACGGTGCTCCCGGCGATTACGTGGCGCGGGGTGCGCCGCATGATCGACGTACTCGTCGCGGGAGCCGGGATCGGAGGACTCACCGCCGCGCTCAGCCTGCACGCGGCGGGCATCGGGGTACGGGTCATCGACGCCGTGGACACGCTGCGGCCCGTCGGCGTCGGCATCAACCTCCTCCCGCACGCGGTACGGGAGTTGACGGAGCTCGGCCTCGGTGCCGAGCTGGCCGCCACGGCCGTGCCGACCGCCGGGACGATCCACTTCGACCGGCACGGCAACTACATCTGGGGCGAGCCGCTGGGGCTCGCGCGCGGCCACCACTGGCCGCAGTACTCCCTGCACCGGGGCGCCCTGCACCTGATCCTCCTCGACGCCGTGCGCGACCGCATCGGCGAGAACGCCGTCCAGACCGGTACGGCCTTCGTGCGGTACGCCGAGCCGGAGGGGTCGGGCGCGCTGCGGGTGACCCTGCGGGACGTGGGGCGCGGGCGGGAGTTCACGGTGCCGGTGCGGGCCCTGATCGGCGCCGACGGCCTGTACTCGGCGGTCCGGGCGCGGCTGCACCCCGGGGAGGGGCCGCCGCTGTGGAACGGCATCCGGATGTGGCGGGGCGTCACCGAGTGGGAGCCGGTGCTCGGCGGCCGGACGATGGCCTTCGCCGGCAGCAACGCGACCGCGAAGCTCGTCGTCTACCCCATCTCGCGGGAGGCGGAGACGCGGGGCCGCGCGCTGCTCAACTGGGTGGCGGAGGTGCGGTTCCCGGTCCACCACCACGGATCGCCCGGCCCCGTGGACTGGAACCGCTCGGGACGCCTCTCCGACGTCCTGCCGCACTTCTCCGGGTGGCGGATCGGCGACCTGGACGTGCCCGCGCTCCTGGCCGCGACCGGCTCGACGGGGCGGATCCTGGAGTACCCGATGGTGGACCGCGACCCGCTGCCGTGGTGGGGGCGCGGCCCCGTGACGCTGCTGGGCGACGCGGCCCATCCGATGTACCCCGTGGGGTCGAGCGGCGGCTCCGAGGCGGTGCTCGACGCGCGGGTGCTCGCGCGGTGCGTGGCCCTCGCCGGGGCGGACCGGGTGAGCGGGCTCCGGGCGTACGAGGCGGAGCGGTGGGGCCCCGCCAACGCCGTGGCCCTGGCCAATCGGGCGATGCCGGTGGACGAGGTCCTGAGGGCGGTGGCGGAGCGGGCGCCGGAGGGGTTCGCGCGGGTGGAGGACGTCCTGACGGAGGAGGAACTGGCGGGCCTGGGGGAGGGGTATCGCCGGATGCGGGGTTCTTGGTGACCGTCGGCACCGGTATTGCCGCCAACATCGCCGCCAACATCGCCGTCAGCACCGCCGTCACCGCCGCGACGGTCGTTAGCGGCTTCACCGTCATAACCGTCATCACCGCCATCGCCGTCACGGTGGTTAGCGGCGTCACCGCCAGCACCGCCAGCACCGCCGCCACCGTCGTTAGCGGCTTCACCGCTTCACCGCTTCACCGCCATCGCCGTCACGGTCGTTAGCGGCTTCACCGCCGTCACCGCCGTCATCGCAGACACGGTCGTCCCCCGTTTCGCCGAGCCCGTCCTCGAACGTCGGGCGGGCTGAAGATCCACTCCGGGCGGGTCTGGGGACGGGGGGAAAGCAAGGTCCGAAACCCGCCAGCCCTCGCCCACCCCCACGCGCGACCCTCGACCCATGACCACGCCCACAGCCACCACCACGGCCTCGACCACACCCACAGCCGCCACCAAGGGCACGCCTACGCCCACGCCCACCGCCTTCACCCCCCTCCCCATCACCCCCACCGCCCTCGAAGAACTCCGCGCCCAGGACGACGCCGGCCACCCCGCCCACCCCTACGTGGACATGGAAGGAGGCAGCCCCCTCCGCTGCTGCCTCCGCCCCGTCGCCCCCGGCGAACGCATCGCCCTCGTCTCGTACGCCCCCCTGCGCCGCTGGGCCGCCCGGACAGGTGCCACCCCCGGCGCCTACGACGAGCAGGGACCCGTCTTCATCCACGCCGAGGAGTGCGAGGGCCCGGCCACCGGAAGCGGCGCGTACCCCTTCGCCCGCCCCGGAGCCCTGCGCACCCTCCGCCGCTACGACGCCCAAGGCCGCATCGTCGGCGGACGCCTGCTGGAGATCCCGGACCCGGCGGCGGCAGGCTTCGACGAAGCGTTCGCGGAGGCCTTCGCCGACCCGGAGGTCGCCCTCGTGCACGTCAGGGCCGTCGAGTACGGCTGCTTCCAGTTCGAGGTCCGCCGCCCCTGACGGCAGGCGCCTTGCCGGGCTCCCCCTGGTCGCCCTGCCGCTAGGCAGCCTCTCCCACCGCCCGCGCGAACGCCCGCACCCGCCCGGTCTCCGCGTCCCGGCGCCACACCATCCCGAGCACCGAGTCGGGCACCCCCTCCACCGGTACGAACGTGACGTCACGCCGCCCGTGGTACTCCGCCGTCGGGCGGCACAGGAGCATCGCCCCGCGCCCGGCGGCGACCAGCGTCAGACCCTCCTGGAGCGTGCGCACGCGGGGCGCGGGCGCGTCCGAGGGCGCCTGGGCCGCACGCCAGTACGCGGGCGCAGGCGCCGTCGCGGAGATCAGCGGGGTCCCGGTCAGCTCGGCCACGTGCAGGACCTCGCGGTCCGCGAAGGGATGGCGCACCGACACCGCGACCGTCTGCTGCTGGCGCGAGAAGAGCGGGCCGAGCACCAGGTCCGGCTCCTCGACCGGCAGCAGCACGATCGCCGTGTCCACGTCCCCGTGCCGCACCGCCCCGAACGGATCCGCGAACGGGATCTCCACGATCTCCGTCACACAGCCCGGATGCTCCTTCTGGAAGCCGGTGATCGCCTCCATCAGCCGCGCGTCGGCCGTCCCCTGGAAACCGATCCGCAGCCGTCCCGTGACCCCTCGCGCCGACTCCCGGGCCGTGTCCACCGTGGCGCTCAACGCCTCGTACGCCGGGCGCAGTTCGGCGAGGAACCGTTCGCCCGCCGGGGTCAGCCGCACCCGCCGGCTCGTCCGCTCCACGAGCCGCGTGCCGATCCGCCGCTCCAGGTCCCGCAGCAACTGGCTGACGCGGCTCTGCGAGACGTACAGACGCTCGCCCGCACGGCCGAAGTGCAACTCGTCCGCGAGCGCGATGAAGCACTCGAGCTCCCGTATCTCAAGCCCGCTCACCGGCACACTCCCCCCGCACGTCCCGCACGTCCCGCCCGTCCTCATCCATGAACTCCATGAGCATCCATGAGCCCCGCTCATTCAAGGATGAGATCTTCGCCGTTGTTCCCGGTGGGGTGCCCGGCGAAGGCTTGACCTCATGAAAACCACCCCTGACCCACGACCCGAACTCGCCCCTCTCGCCCGGCCGCAGGGCTTCCTGCCCCTGTCCGTCCTCGCCGTCGCCGCCACCACCTTCTCCGTCGTCACCACGGAGATGCTGCCCGTCGGCCTCCTCACCTCCCTCTCCTCGGGGCTCGGCGTATCGGACGGGACCGCGGGACTGACCGTCACGCTGCCCGGCGTGGTCGCCGCGCTCGCCGCCCTGCTGCTTCCGGTCGCCGTGCGGCGGGCCGACCGGCGGACGGTGCTGTGCGCCCTGATGGTCCTGCTCGCCGCCGCCAACCTGCTGGCCGCGCTCGCGCCCGACTTCGGCGTGCTGCTCGGCGCGCGGGTCCTCGTGGGGATCTGCATCGGGGGCGTGTGGGCGGTCGCGGCCGGGCTCGGCGTACGGCTCGTGCGCGCGGAGGACGCGGGGCGGGCCACCACGGTGATCTTCAGCGGGATCGCGGTGGCGTCGGTGCTCGGCGTCCCCGCCGGTACGTTCCTCGGCGAACTCGCGGGCTGGCGCTGGGCGTTCGCGGTGATGGCGGCCTTCGCGCTCGCCGTGGCCGGACTGCTCGCGGTGCTGCTCCCGCCGCTGCCCGCGTCGGCGGCCCTGCGGCTCGGCACGTTCCCCGGGCTGCTGCGGGGCGCGCGGCTGCGGGCGGGGCTTCTGGTGGTGCTGTTCCTGGTGACCGGCCACTTCGCCGCGTACACCTACGTACGGCCCGTCCTGGAGCGGGTGCCGGACCTGGGAGCCGGGCCGGTCAGCGGGCTGCTGCTCGTCTACGGGGTCGCGGGCATCGCCGGCAACTTCGCGGGCGGCGCGCTCGCCGCCCGCGACCCGCGCCGGGCGCTGCTCGCCATCTCGGCGGGTCTGGCCGCCGTGGTCCTGCTGCTCGGGCCCGCGGGCGGCTCGCTCCCGGCGTCGGTGGCGCTGCTCGTCGCCTGGGGGCTGGCCTACGGCGGCGTGTCCGTCGCCACCCAGCAGTGGGTGCTCGCCGCCGCGCCCCGCGCCCGCGAGGCGGCTTCGGCGCTCTTCGCGGGGGTGTTCAACGCGGCGATCGCCCTGGGCGCGCTGACCGGCGGCCTGGTCGCGGACGGCTTCGGGACGACGCGGGTGCTGTGGCTCGGCGGCGGACTCGCGGCGCTCGCCCTGCTCGTCGTGGCGGGCGCGAGGGGGCGGGACCCGGGCAACGCGAAGGGGGCGGCCACCGGCTGATCGGTGGGCGCCCCCTCGACGTACGTACGGGAAAGGCGTCAGCCCTTGAGCTCGGCCGCCACCAGCTCCGCGATCTGCACCGCGTTCAGCGCGGCGCCCTTGCGGAGGTTGTCGTCGGAGATGAAGAAGGCCAGGCCGTTCTCCACCGTCTCGTCGCCCCGGATGCGGCCCACGAAGGCGTCGTCCTTGCCCGCCGCGACCTGCGGGGTCGGGACGTCGGTGAGGACGACGCCCTCGGCCGAGGCGAGGATCTCGGTGGCGCGCTCGGGGCTCAGCGGACGCGCGAAGCGGGCGTTGACCTGGAGGGAGTGGCCGGTGAAGACCGGCACGCGCACACAGGTGCCGGAGACCTTGAGCTCCGGGATCTCCAGGATCTTGCGCGATTCGTTGCGGAGCTTCTGCTCCTCGTCGGTCTCGTTCAGGCCGTCGTCGACGATGGAGCCCGCCATCGGCAGGACGTTGTACGCGATCGGCGCGACGTACTTGTTCGGGGCGGGGAACTCCGTGGCCGCACCGTCGTGCGTCAGCTTCGGCGCGTCGTCGCCGACCTTCTTGACCTGCTCGAACAGTTCGTCCACACCGGCAAGACCCGAGCCGGACACGGCCTGGTACGTCGCCACGACCAGCGCGGTGAGCCCGGCCTCCTGGTGCAGCGGCTTCAGGACCGGCATCGCGGCCATTGTCGTGCAGTTCGGGTTGGCGATGATGCCCTTGGGGCGGTTCGCGATCGCGTGCGGGTTGACCTCGGAGACCACGAGGGGGACCTCGGGGTCCATCCGCCAGGCGGAGGAGTTGTCGATCACGACGGGACCCTGCGACGCGACCTTCTCGGCCAGCGCCTTCGAGGTGGCGCCGCCGGCGGAGAACAGGACGATGTCGAGGCCGCTGTAGTCGGCCGTGGAGGCGTCCTCGACCGTCACGTCGTCGAGGACCGTGCCGGCCGAGCGGGCCGATGCGAACAGGCGCAGCTCGTCCACCGGGAAGTCCCGCTCGACGAGGATCTTGCGCATGACCGTGCCGACCTGACCGGTGGCTCCGACGATTCCGACCTTCACAGGGACTTCCTCCGTATGTGCATGGGCATAGGCATTGGCCTGTGCGTTCCATCATGCGTCTGTCCACGGCCGACTTGTCCAATCCATTGTCCGCAGTTCGGGATGTCACATTCCCGCCGCCCCGCGTCGAACGTTTCGGACCGCCCCGGCGTCCTAGGGGAAACGTGGGGACGGGAGGGGTGTCTTGCTGCGCGGAAAAACGCGACGGGACCGGCGCGAGACGACGGATCCGCTCGACGCGGCCCAGGAGGACCGGGTCCGGGCGGTGCTCGCGCTCGGCGGAGTGCCGCACGCCGACCTGCCGGACGGCGTCCAGCAGGTCAGGCTCAAACTCCTGGAGCGGGCGGCGGACGGGCGCGAGGCGCCCCGTGACGTGTCCGCGTGGGCGGCGGTCGTCGCCTCGAACCTCGCCATGGACTGGCACCGGGCGAGGCGTCGCCAGGAGCGGCTCGGGGAGCGCCTCGCCGTGCTGTGGCGGGAGGCGACGGACGAGGACGGGGCGGAGTCGCGGGCGCTCTCGATGGCCGTGACCCAGGGCCTGGACGCCCTGCCGGACACCCAGCGGCAGGTCGTCGTGCTGCGCTTCTACGCCGATCTGCCGGTACGGGCGATAGCGGACGAACTGGGCATTCCGGAGGGCACGGTCAAGAGCAGGCTGCATACGGCGGTACGGGTGCTGCGGACGCGGCTGCACGAGGGCGAGGTGGTGTGAGGTGGCCGGGGACGAGCACGAGTACGAGTACGAGCGCGAGTCTGAGTACGGGCATGAGTACGACGCGCTGATGCTGGCCCTCACCGAAGACTCCGTGACCGATGAGTCCGCGGCCGACGGATCCGCGGCCGACGGATCCGCGGCCGACGGATTCACGGCCGACGCCTCCGTGGCCGGCGGCTTCGGTCTCGACCCGGCGCTCGCGGCGGAGCGCGCCGCGGCTGTGGCGGACGTCGCACTGCTGCGGGAGCACATCAGGGTGGTCGGCCGCGCGCTGGCGGCTCCGGAACCGGCGCCCCGGACGGTTCCGAGGCCGGTGCCGGACCCGCTGCCCCGGGTGCGCCCCGCCGGGATCCGGCGGCGGCGCGTGACGGTGGCCCTCGGCCTCGCCGCGGCCGTGGCGGCCGTTTCGCTGGTGGGCGGGAGCGCCTGGCTGGCGATGGAGAGCGGCGGCGGCATGAGTAAGAGCTCCGACGACTCGGGGAAGGGTGCGGCGCCAGGAGCCGCGGACCAGGAGCGGGACGGGGGCGGCCCGGACAGCGGCGACCAGAAGCCGGGCGGCTACGTGGCCTGCGCCCGGCTCATCGTGGAGGGCACGGTGAAGCGGGTCGAGCCGGTCCCCGGCGGCGTACAGGAGCGGATCGTCCTGGACGTGACCCGCTACTACAAGCCGGACAAGGGAGCCGGGCGGATCACGTTCGTCATGGACACGGACGTGGACCCCCGCCTCCACCCCGGCGACCGCACCCTGATCGGCATCCCGAAGGGCCAGGCGTCACCGGACCTCTGGTCGGACGGCACGGCGGACCTCGCCAGGGACCGGGCCTTCGTCCGGCGGGAGCTGTGGGAGGGGAAGGGCAGGGGCAAGGGGACGACGTGCTGAGGGGCGGGGCGGAGGGGTGCTGCCCCCTTCGCCCCGCCCCCGGAGAGGGTCCTAGGAGACGACCTTCTCGATGATCACGCTGCCGGTGCCCGCGACCGTGCCACGGCCGTTCAGGAGGGACACCTCGCCGAACAGCTGACGGCCCTCGGCCGTCGGAGCGTCCGCCGCCACCTCGGCGGTGACCTGCGCCGACGCGCCGTTCGCCAGCTTCACCGGTGCCGACTCGTCGACCTTTACCGAGCCCAGAGCGGCCGAGAAGAAGACGTCACGGTAGTCGTACGCCGTGCTGCCGGACGGGACCGAGTAGCCCGCCACCTGGATCTCGTACGTACCCGCGGCCGGCTTGGTGAGGCTGACCGACTCCTCCGAGTCGCCGTCCGCCGACGACCCCACGACCGCGCCGTCCTTCAGGACCGACAGGTCGAGGTCGGCGGCGGCGTCCGCCGTCGAACCGATGGCGACGTCGAGCCGGCTCGCGCCCTCGGGCACGACCACGGTCGTCGTCTGCGTCTCACCCTGCTTGATCGTCGGCTTGGCCGCCTTCGCGGAGCCGAGCGGGCCGCCCTTCAGCTTGCCGTCCACCGCGGCGAAGTTGTTGGTGACCTTCCAGGAGACGGGGGCCGGAGTACCGACCTTCGCCTCCGGCACCGTCTGCACGGCGGGGTCGAAGGCGACACCCAGCGCGGAGACGTCCAGCTTGTAGGGGTTGTCCAGGAGCGGCGACGTCCTGCGCGACTCGACCTCGATCTCCCACACGCCCGGCTGCGGGTCCGCGTACGACCGCAGGTCGGGGCGGCAGGTGTTGGCCGGGTTCTCGTAGTTCGGGTAGCAGACGAGCGACGACGTCGAGTCGACCGGGACACCGTAGGGGTGCACCGCGATGAACCGCGTCTGGCTCTTGCCCTTCAGGCCGCCGAGCGCCACCTCCAGGGACTTGGCGCCCTTGGGGACCGTCACGAAGTACGACTTGGTGCTGTTGCGCTGCACCTCGTCGGAGGCCGAGAACGTGAACGAGGGCTTGGCGAGCGGCGCCGAGACGACGACCGTCGACATGATCTGCTGGTCGATGCCCTCGGCGCGCTCGTCGTCGACGGTCAGGATCGCGCTGTGCACACCGGCCGACTTGGCCTTCGCCTGGACCTGGACCGTGACCGGCTTGTTCAGGGGCAGCGTCACCGCGCCCTTGCCGAGCAGCTTGAACGTGCCCTCGTGGTTGTTGACCAGGTCCAGCTCGTGGCGGATGCCGCGATCCGGGCCCGAGGTGCGGGTGATCGTGACGTCGTACGTCCGCTTCTGGCCGGTCTTCAGACCGCCCTCACGGTCGTAGATGCCGGTGCCGGGCTTCTTCAGCTCCTGCTCCAGGGCGGTGTCGACCGGGGCCTTCACCGTGTACGTGTGCGCCTTCGCGTCGTCCTCGATGGCGTTCCACGCGTCGACCACGTTGATCAGGCCGGTGCCCTGCGCGTACGCCTGCTCGCCGCTGATGCGGTCCGCGGTCGAGGTGAGCGCCGTACGCAGCTTCGCCGGGGTCAGGTCGACGTCCTCGCGCTTCGCGGCGGACAGCAGCAGCGCCGAGGCGCCCGCGGCCTGCGGGGACGCCATCGACGTACCCTGCAACATTGAGTAACCGGCGGGCAGTTGGTAGCCCGCCTCGGCGACCGGGGAGCCCGGCAGCCAGGTCTGCGTGGTGTTGATGGCCGAACCGGGCGCCGAGATGATCGGCGCGAAGCCGCCGTCCTCACGCGGACCGCGCGAGGAGAAGTTCATCATCGCGTACTTCTTCTCCACGGCGGAGCCGTAGTTGGCGGCCCACGTCTCCTTGGAGATGGCGGCGCCGACGGAGATGACCTTGTCGGCCAGGCTCGGGTCGCCGATGGTGTTCGCGCCCGGGCCGGAGTTGCCCGCGGAGATCACCAGCTGCACGCCGTAGGTGTCGATGAGGCGCGTGTAGAGCTCGGCGCGCGCGTTGTTGCCGTCGTTGAGCGCCGGGAGGCCGCCGATCGACATGTTCACGATGTCGACGCCGCGCTTGGTGACGAGGTCGATCATGCCCTCGGTGAGCGCGACGTTCGTGCAGCCGCCGGTCCAGGTGCAGGCGCGCGAGGAGACCAGCTTGGCGCCGGGCGCCGCGCCGTTCATCTTGCCGCCGAACAGGCCGTTGGCCGCGGTGATGCCCGCGACGTGCGTGCCGTGCTCGGACTCGATGACGCCGATGTTGACGAAGTCGGCCTTCTTGCCGACCCAGTCGCCGCCGTACGGGTCGGTCGGCACGTCCTTGCGGATCTCGACGACGAACGGGACGCGCTCGACGACGTCGGTCGCCGGGTCGTCCTTGCCGAAGTAGGCGACCTGGTGGCCGTCCTTGTACGGCTTCATCGTCTCGTCGTCGGTGAAGTCGTTGTTGTCGTTCAGGTCGACGGTGACCGTGCCGGCCGCCGGGTCGTAGAGCACGCCCCAGCTGTCGGTGGTGTCGCCGTCGCGGTTGATGTCGCCCTTGGCGTCGCCGCCGGTGGTGGCCGACTCGCGGAAGCGGTTGACCTGGAAGGAGCCCGCGGGGGCCTTCCACGTCTCGCTGTCCCAGGTGAAGACGGGGCCCGTGACGGGGTTGGTCATCCGGCGCCAGGTGGCGTCCGCGTCCACGATCGGGTCGGTCGCGGTCACCCAGTCGGTGATCTTCCGCTCGCCCGTGGTGGTCTTCTTGAGCGCGGGGTGACCCAGGTCGACGCCCGAGTCGAGGATGCCGATGGTGGTGCCGCGGCCGTCCGCCTTCGGGTGCTTCTTCACGAAGTCCACGGCGCCCGTCTCGAAGGACGGGTTGTACGGGTTCTTCGCCGGGGTGTCCTTGCCGGGCCCGGCGTACGTGCCCTGGGCCGCGGTCTTCGCGCCCTTGGCCCGGTCGGCGGCGGGCGTCGGGTCGTCGAGCTCGATCTCGTGCCGCAGGTCGATGCCGTGCACGGACGACAGCTTCCCGGCGGCCTCGATGGCGCCCTCGGCCTTCGCGGTGGGCACGGTGGCGCGCACGTAGCCGAGCTTGTCGTACGTGCGGCCGACGGAACCGCCCTTGACGGCGTCGAGCTGCTCGGCGACCTGCTCGGTGGCGCCGGGCGCGGTGGCGACCATCATCGTGACGGTCTTCTCGCCCTGCGCCTTCGCCTCGGCGAGGAGGTCGGCGTCGGCCGAACCCAGCTTCTTCTCGGCGGACTTGGGGGTGGTCTGGCCTCCGGGGTCGCCGTCGGCCGCGAGGGCCATGGGTATGGGCCCGGCGGCGGAGAGCGCGGCGGTCAGGCCGACGGCTATCGCGAGACGGGTCGTGCGTCTAGCACTGGATCTGTGCATCAGCATCCCTGTACGTAAAGGTCGAAAAGGTCCGGAATCCGGAACCGGATGACCGCTCAGCTTTACGTAAGTGGCTGCTGTTTGGGGAGAGTTGTCGGACTACGATCGCCGCGTGACGCAATTCCGCCATGCGTCATCGGTGACATAGCGGGAGATTTTCCTCGCCCGGGGGTGGTCGCGCGCTGGTCGCGCACCGGGGCGAGGGGTCAGGCCTCGCGGGCCCGTGCGTAGTGGCGTGACGCCTTCGCCCGGTTCCCGCAGGCGGCCATCGAGCACCATCGCCGGGTGCCGTTGCGCGAGGTGTCGAAGAAGTGCAGGACGCACGCCTCGTGGGCGCAGGGCCTGATCCGGTCCGGCGCGGTGGCGAGCAGCGTCAGATAGTCCCGCGCCGCGAGCCAGGCCGCGCCCCACGTCACGTCCGCGAACTCGGGCTCCTCGCCGGGCCCTTCGGCGGTCAGGGTCGCCCGGATCCGCCCGTGCCCGAGGATCTCGTCGACGCGGGCGGCCCCGGCGGCGGGGTCCGGGCCGTCCACGGCCGCCGCGAGCGCGTCCCGCGCCCGCAGCACGTGCTCCAGCGTCGCCTCGTCCGCGCCGAACCGGCCGTCGAGCCCGTTGGCGCTGAGCCAGACGGCGAGTCCCGCGGTGTCGGTCAGCAGGTCCTGGTGGGTGCCGTCCGCCATCCACCGGGTGTTGAGCAGGTCGAGGGAGAGCGGCTCGCCGACGAGCGGTCGGGGGTCGCGGGGTGCGGCGGTCATGGGGGGCTCCCTTCGAGACTAACCACCAAAGGGTACGTGACTGGTTGACGCTGCCATGCCTAACCATTAACGTCACTTTCAACGGTTAGCCCGCACGGGGTGGGCCACCGCCGACCAGGGGAGAGCCATGACCGCGACCAGCACCCTCCGCACCGGGCACGTCGGCCTGAACGTCACGGACATCGAGCGCTCGCTCGCCTTCTACCGGGACGTCATCGGGTACGAGGTCCTCGGCGAGGGCAAGGAGGAAGACCGCAGATTCGCCTTCCTCGGCCAGGACGGGACCCTGGCGCTCACCCTCTGGCAGCAGGCGGGCGCGGCGTACGCGCCCGGGAACGCGGGCCTGCACCACCTGGGGATCGAGGTGGCCACCGTGGACGAGGTCCGCGCGTACGAGAGCGACCTGCGCGCGCACGGGGTGCGGTTCGCCTACGAGGGCGTCGTCCCGCACGGCGAGGGCGCCACGTCCGGCGGCATCTTCTTCCACGACCCGGACGGCACGCGCCTGGAGATCTACGCGGGTTCTGGCGTGGGCGCCTCGGAACGGCCCCCGGTGCCCGAAGCACCGACGTGCGGCTTCTTCTAGCCTCCGATCTCGCGGCCTTGCGGCCCTGCGGCCTTGCGGCTTCCGCGGGCCGATGCCGTCTGCCGGCCGTCCGTGGCTGGTCGCGCCGTTTCCCGTGCCCCTTTGGGGGTGCCCCTTCTGCTCATCCGACAGGAGCGACATGACCCCGCACGCCCCGTACCACCACGGCTCGCGCGCCGTGCAGGACCTCGTCGGCGTGCGGGAGCTCGCCGACCACGTGGGCCGGTCCATCGGCCAGGGCATCCGACCCGTGGCCGCCGCCTTCCTGGAGCTCCAGCCCATGCTGGTCATCGGCGGCGCGGACCACGAGGGCGCCGTCTGGGCCTCCCTGCTCACCGGCGCCCCCGGCTTCGTACGCGCCACGGGACCGCACCAGATCTCGGTCGCGGGCGGCGTCGGCAAGAGCGACCCCCTGGCGGAAGCCCTCTCCGGTGACGGCGCCCCAGGAGGCGGCACCCCCGTGGGCACGATCGCCCTCGACCCCCGCACCCGCCGCCGCATGCGCCTGAACGGCCGGGCCCGCCCGACCCCGCGCGGCCTGGCGATCGAGGCCGACCAGGTCTTCTCGAACTGCCCCAAGTACCTCCAGAAGCGCGAACTGCTCCCCGGCACCCACGCGCCCCGCACCCCGGCCCCGGCTCCCACCACCGGCACCGCCCTCACCCCGGACCAGCGCGCCTTCATTGCCGCCGCCGACACGTTCTTCCTCGCCACCGTCCACGCGCACGGCGCGGACGCCAGCCACCGGGGCGGCAACCCCGGCTTCGTCCGGGTCACCTCGCCCACCGAACTCACCTGGCGGGACTACCCCGGCAACGCCATGTTCCTGACCCTCGGCAACCTCGCCACCGACCCCCGCGCCGGCCTCCTCTTCCTCGACTGGACGACCGGCACGACCCTCCAGCTCACCGGCACGGCCCGCACCACCCACGCCCCCGACGGCACCCGCACCCTCACGTTCACCCTCACCCGGACGGTGCAGACCCCCACGGCAAGCCCCTGGCAGTGGTCGCCCCCCGACTTCTCCCCTGCCAATCCGCCCCAAGAGGACTAGCGTCACTACGTGCACAAGGAACTCCGGGTGGCGGCCTACGCCGTATGCGTGCAGGACGGGCAGTTGCTGCTCGCCCGCTGGGTGGCGGGCGACGGCAGCAAGCGCTGGACGCTGCCCGGTGGCGGGATGGACCACGGGGAGGATCCGTACGACACGGTGATCCGGGAGGCCGACGAGGAGACGGGGTACGTCATCGAGCCGCGTGTGCTGCTCGGCGTCGACTCGCTCCGCCGCCGCTATCCGCGCCAGCTCGGTGCCGTCGCCGACTTCCACGGGCTGCGGATCGTCTACGAGGCGCGGATCACCGGGGGCGAGCTGCGGCACGAGCGGGACGGTTCGACCGATCTCGCGGCCTGGCATCCGCTGGACGCCGTGCCCGCCCTCGACCGGGTCGGCCTCGTCGACATCGGGCTCGACCTGTGGCGCACCCGGCCCGCGGACGGCCACCTGGCGGCGCCCTCCTGAGGCTCCGCAACGCTTTCCCTTCCCCGGAAGATGAACATGGAGTGACCGCCTCCTCTCGGCTCGGGGAGGGGTACGTGACCGCGGAGGGTTGCCGGTGATCCACGTACGGTGATCGGCGTTGGCCGTTGCCGTCTCGTTAACGTGCAGGTCATCCCGGATGTCAACGATCCAGTACGAGCGGGAATCTCGCCTGGTGCGCAGCTCCCCGCGACCACTGCCGACGCGTTCGCAACCGGGGAGACCGCGCCATGTCGCGCATACGCTCTGTCGCCACCGCCGCCCAGTCCGCCACCCACTCCGCCGTCTCCGCGGTGGACCGCCGGGCCTTCCTGGCGACCACCGGAGCCGTCTCCCTCTCCGCGGGCATCGGCTACGCCCTGCGGCCGGCCACCAGCCACGCCGCCCCCTCGGGCCCCGCCCCCGTCGCGCTCTCCCGCCAGGCGCCCGCCGCGCCCCTCGCGCCCTACCGGGGCGGCACCACGCTGGGGGCCGTCGCCACCCCGCGCGGGACCTCCGGCTACCGGCGGCTCGGCGACGGGCCCGCCTGGGGCCGGGTGGTCCGCGGCGACCTCGCCGCCGCCCGGAGGGGGCGCGAGGCGCGGCGCACCCCGCTCGCCGCGTTCGTCCAGTTCACCGATCTGCACCTGGTCGACGTGCAGCACCCGCTGCGGTACGAGTATCTGCGCGCCCAGACCGCGAGCGCCTGGCGCCCGCAGGAGGCCCTCTCCGTGCAGGGCGCGGTCGCGCTCGTCGAGCGGGTCAACGCGCTGCGCGGCGCGCCCGCGACCGGTTCGCCGCTGCACTGCGTGGTGACGACGGGCGACAACACCGACAACAACTCCCGCTCGGAGCTCGACTGGTTCCTGAAGACCATGAGCGGCGGGCGCATCAACCCCAACACCGGTGACCCGCGCCGCTACGAGGGCGTCCAGGACAGCGGCCTGAAGCTGTACTGGCACCCGGACGGCGACCTCCGCGACTCCGACAAGGCCCTCGGCTTCCCGCGCGTCGAAGGATTCCTGGAGGCGGCGCTGCGCGAGGTCAACAGCCCCGGCCTCGGCCTGCCCTGGTACTCGACCGTCGGCAACCACGACGCGCTGCCGGGCGGCTGCTGGGGCCCCGGCGACGCGTACTTCTCCGAGTTCGCCGTCGGCGGCCAGAAGCTGATGTCCCTGGACGAGTCGCGCGGCGCCGCGCTGTGGAAGGCGGTCAAGAAGGGGCGCGACCCCAAGGGCGTGCACTTCAAGGAGCTCCTGAAGGGCGAGGCGCGGCGGATGCGCTCGGTCACCCCGGACGAGAGCCGCGCGCCCTTCACCCCCGCCGAGTACGTCGCGGCCCACCTCGACCCGGCGTACAAGGGGCACGGCCCCGCCGGGCACGGGTACACGCAGGAGAACCTCGACGCGGGCACCCAGTACTACGCCTTCCGCATCAGCGACGACGTGCTCGGCATCAGCCTGGACTCGACGGACCCCGGCGGCCATTACGAGGGCTCGCTCGGCACGGCCCAGATGGAGTGGCTGGAGCGGCGGTTGAAGGAGAACGAGGCGCAGGACGGCGGCGGGTCGTACGTCGTCGTCTTCAGTCACCACACCAGCAGGACCATGCGCAATCTGCGCCAGGACCCGGGGCGCCCGCGCGAGGGCAGGCACGGCGGCGACGAGATCGTCGCCCTGCTGGCCCGCCACCGCTCGGTCCTGGCCTGGGTCAACGGACACAGCCACAAGAACGACATCACCGCGCACCGGACCCCGCGCGGCTCCCTCTGGGAGATCTCCACGGCGTCGCACATCGATTTCCCGCAGCTGGCCCGCGTGGTGGAGCTGAGCGACAACCACGACGGCACGATCTCGCTCTTCACCACCCTCATCGAGTCGTCGGCCCCGCACCGCACGGATTACGCCGACCTCTCCCAGACCGGTCTCGCCGCCCTCTACCGCGAACTGTCCTTCAACGCCCCAGGTGCCAAGCCCGCACTGGACGGCGATCCGGGCGACCGGAACACGGAGCTCGTCATCAAGAAGGGCTGAAACCCGCTCAACCCGCGCGAGGCGGTCAACCTTCCCGCCCGGCCCCCGGGTCCCTCCAGCCGATCGCAGGTCGAGAACGTGAACGGCACGTCGGGAACCGAGGGGGAGAGATGCCGGTGCGCAGAAGAGGTCTGACGGGCGTGGCAGCCGGGGTGGCCATGGCGGTGGTGGCGGGAGCGTTCGCGGCGCCTGCGCTGGCCGGTGAGTACGGCGAGTACGGCGAGTACGGCGAGCGGCACCGGGCGACGCGGGAGGCGATGGAAGCGGCCCTGAACGCGGACGCCCCCGGTGTCACCGTGCAGGCCAGGGACAGGCACGGGGACAAGCACGGGGAATGGAACGCGGCCGCGGGCATCGGGGACCTGGAGCGGCAGAGTCCGCGCGGCGCCCACGACCGTTACCGCGTCGGCAGCGTCACCAAGACGTTCGTGTCGACCGTGCTGCTCCAGCTGGTGGCGGAGAAGGAGCTGCGCCTGGACGACACGGTGGGCCGGTGGCTGCCGGGTGTGGTCGAGGGCCACGGGCACGACGGCGACAAGATCACCGTTCGCCGGCTCCTCAACCACACGAGCGGGGTCTTCGACGTGGCGCGTGACCCCGGCTTCCGGGAGAAGGTGTTCTCGGAGAAGTTCCTCGCGCACCGGTACGACACCTGGACCCCGGCGCAGCAGGTGGCCGTCGCCATGGGCAACGAGCCGCACTTCAAGCCCGGCAAGGGCTGGAAGTACTCCAACACCAACTACCTCCTCGCCGCGATGATCATCGAGAAGGTGACGGGGGAGACGTACGCGGACGCCATCGAGCGGCGCATCATCGAGCCGCTGGGCCTGAGCGCCACCAGCCTCCCCGGAACCGACCCGAGGATGCCGGCTCCCGCTTCACGTGCCTACATGAAGCTGTCGGGCGCCCCGGACGCCAAGACCCACGACGTGACGGAGCTCAACCCGTCCGTGGCGGGCCCGGCGGGCGAGATGATCTCCAGCTCGGCGGACCTGAACCGCTTCTACTCGGCCCTGCTGCGCGGCGAGATCCTGCCCGGCAAGCAGCTCGCCGAGATGAAGCGGACCGTCCTGAAGGACAAGAGCGATCCCCGCGAGCGGTACGGGCTCGGCCTGGAGAGCCGCAGGACGCCCTGCGGCACGGTCGTCTGGGGTCACGACGGCGACATCCACGGCTCGTCGTCCGAGGTGGTGGGCACGGAGGACGGGCGCCACATGCTCGCGCTCAACTTCAACGGCCCCGAGGGCGACCGTGCGGCGGTCATCGACGCGGAGTTCTGCGGGAAGTGACGCGGGGCTCCCCAACGTCACAAGAGGGGGGCTCCGTACGTGACACGAGGGGGGCGGACCCGCGACTGCGGGCCCGCCCCCCCTCGTGTCACGCCGTGCGTCATCTGGGCAGTACGACCACGTACGCGGCCGGGTCGCGGTCGGTCGATGCCATCAGGGCGGTCCGGACGACGGTCGCCTGCTGTTCGAGCGACTCGCGCAGCTTCTTCGGGGTCAGGTGGACGACGGTGATGCCGAGGCGCTCCAGGTGTTCGCGCTTGCGGGCGTACTCGGACCACAGCGCGTCGTCGTCCGGGCGGAACCCCTGGCGGGGCGCCCGGGTGTCCAGCTCGACGGCGACCGCCAGGTCGGGCCAGTAGGCGTCGACGCCCCCGAGGTGCGGTCCGCCCGGCAATCGCAGGTCGACGTTCCACAGCGGGTCGGGCAGTCCGTGCTCGGTGACCATCCGGTACAGCCTGCCCTCGGCGATGGCCCGCCCCTCGGCGAGCAGCGAGTCCACCGCGTCCACGACGTGCGGGCGGGTGAGCAGCTTGGCCTGGTTCAACTCCCGCACGATCGCCGCCGGTTCGCAGTGGCCGCCGCGCACCGCCTCGGTGAGCAGCCTGCGCACCGCGCTCGCCTCGGTGAGCCCGGCCACGGCGTCGGCGAGCGCGCGCGGCACCGGGGCCACCGGAACTCCGTTGATCTGGACGGCGGTCGGCAGCGCCGGGGTCCGCACGAGCCGGGCGAAGCCGGTGGAGCGCAGCCGCCGGGTGCGCGGGACGAGGACGTCGATGCGGTCCAGGGAGAGCAGCGGGGGCGCGGAGGAGAAGCGGTGCAGGGTGAGCGCCGCGAGGCCCGTGATGAGCGCGTCGGCGTACGGGGCGTGGGGCTCGCCCGCGGTGGGCTGCGCGGGCACGGTCCTGGCGGCCCTGGCCGGGGGCCGGCCGGCGAACAACAGGGCGCCGTGCAGACGCTCTTCGCTGGTCGGCGGCCCCGGGTGGAGCAGGCAGACGCCGGGCAGGAGCTGCTGCCAGGGGCCTTCCGGGCGGCAGTGGGCGGTGACGTCGGCGGGGGAGACGCCGTGCGCGCGGAGCTGGGTGGTGCTCATGACGCGGCGCCGGACGTCGGCGAGGTGGCGGAGGGGGCGGGGGGAGAGCGGGGTGTTGTGGTTCATGACCGGGCCATTCCCGCTGCCGGTCCGCCCCCTAACCGCTGTTACACGCCCGTCGACATAACTGGACAACCCCGCACTAAAGTGCAGACGTTCGACTGCCGAAAAGGTCCGGTTGCCGCCGGTGTGGGCGCCCCGCCGCAGCCGCCGGGCAGCGGCGGCGGGCGCCCGTCCGCGTCGGCCTAGGAGGCCGCGGCGGCGTCACACTTCTGTGCCCGGAGCGAGCGCGCGAGGTCGTCGCGGGCTTCGAGGACGAGCCGGCGCAGGGCGGGCGCGGCCGACTCGTGCGAGGCGAGCCACAGGTCCGTCGCGTCCAGCGTCCCCTGATCGTCCTGGAGGATCGGGAACAGCCCCCTCACCACGTCCATGCCGATCTGGATGGACCGCTCGGCCCACACCCGCTCGATGGCGGCGAAGTACCGGGGGGCGTACGGAGCGATGAGCTCGCGCTGCGACGACTGCGCGAACCCCGCGATCGTGGCCCCCACCAGGGCGTTGGACAGGGAGTCGGACTCCACCACGGAGGCCCAGGCCTGCGCCTTGACCGCCTCTGAGGGCCGGGCGGCCAGGCACCGCACCTGGTGGCGCTTGCCCGAAGCCGTGTCGTCCCGCGCCAGTTCGGCGGCGAGCGCCCGCTCGTCGGCGACGCCGTGCGAGGCCAGCGGGCCGAGGAAGGACCAGCGCAGCTCCTGGTCGACGTCCAGGCCGTCGATCTTCGCCGTGCCGTCGAGCAGCCCCTGGAGCAGCTGGAGATCGGCGGCCGACGAGGCCACGGCGGCGAAGAACCTCGCCCAGGTCAGCTGGTTCTGGCTGCCGGGCTCCGCGATCCGCAGCTCCCGCAGCGCCCCCTCGGCGAGCGCGCGCCCGCCCTCCTCGCGCCACTCGGGGGCGGCATAGAAGGTGAGGGCGGAGTCGGCCCAGGTGTGCAGCATCTGGAGCACCCCGATGTCGCTTTCGCGCCCGGCGAACCGCAGCACGAGACCGATGAAGTCCCGCGCGGGCATGAGCCCGTCCCGGGTGAGGCTCCACAGCGCGGACCAGCACAGCGCGCGGGCCAGCGGGTCGGTGAGGTCGCCGAGGTGCGCCCGCAGCGTGGCGAGGGAGGTCTCGTCGAAGCGGATCTTGCAGTACGTCAGGTCGTCGTCGTTGACCAGGACGAGCTCGGGGGCCTCCTCGCCGGCCAGCTCGGACACGACCGTGCGCGGCCCCTCGACGTCAAGCTCCGCGCGGGCGTACCGCGTGAGCTCGCCGTCGGGCGTGCGGCGGTACAGGCCCACCGCCACGCGGTGCGGCCGGATCTCGGGGTGGGACTCGGCGGCCTCCTGGAGCACGGAGAGCTCGGTGATGCGGCCCTCCGCGTTCAGGATGACCTGCGGGGTGAGGGAGTTGACCCCCGCCGTCTGGAGCCAGGCCCGCGACCAGGACGCCATGTCGCGCCCGGAGGTCTCCTCCAGGACCGAGAGGAGGTCGCCGAGCCGGGTGTTGCCGTACGCGTGGCGCTTGAAGTAGCGGCGGGCGCCCTCGAGGAACGCGTCCCGGCCGACGTAGGCGACGAGCTGCTTCAGGACCGAGGCGCCCTTCGCGTACGTGATCCCGTCGAAGTTGAGCTTGGCGTCCTCCAGGTCGCGGATGTCGGCCGTGACCGGGTGGGTGGAGGGCAGCTGGTCGGCGCGGTAGGCCCAGGCCTTGCGGTTGTTGGCGAAGGTGATCCAGCCGTTGGTGAAGCGGGTGGCCTCGACCATCGAGAAGGAGCCCATGAAGTCGGCGAAGGACTCCTTGAGCCACAGGTCGTCCCACCAGCGCATGGTGACGAGGTCGCCGAACCACATGTGCGCCATCTCGTGCAGGATGACGTTGGCCCGGCGCTCGTACGACGCCTGGGTCACCTTGCCGCGGAAGATGAACTCCTCGCGGAAGGTGACCAGGCCCGGGTTCTCCATCGCGCCGAGGTTGTACTCGGGGACGAAGGCCTGGTCGTACTTCCCGAAGGGGTAGGGGTAGTCGAAGTTGTCGTGGAAGAAGTCGAGTCCCTGCTTGGTGATCAGGAAGACGTCGTCCGCGTCGAAGTGCCGGGCCAGGCCCTTCCTGCACATCGCGCCGAGCGGGATCTCCAGCGTCGTGCCGTCCTCGAAGGTGCGGCTGTAGGAGTCCGTCACGTAGTGGTAGGGGCCCGCGACGACCGCCGTGATGTACGTCGAGATCGGCTTCGTCTCGGCGAACTTCCATACGCCGTCGGTCAGCTCACCGGTGCCGTTCGACCAGGCGGTCCAGCCCTCCGGTGCCTGCACCTCGAACCGGAAGGGTGCCTTCAGGTCGGGCTGCTCGAAGTTGGCGAAGACGCGCCGGGAGTCCGCGGGCTCGTACTGCGTGTAGAGGTAGACCTCGCCGTCCTCCGGGTCGACGAAGCGGTGCATGCCCTCGCCGGTGCGGCTGTAGGCGCACTGGGCGTCCACCACCAGTTCGTTCTCCGCGGCCAGGTCCTCCAGCGTGATCCGGGTGCCGTCGAAGACCTCGGCGGGGTCCAGGTCCTTGCCGTTCAGGGAGACCGCGGTGACGCTCGGGGCGATCAGGTCGGCGAAGCTGGAGGCGCCGGGTTCGGCGGAGCGGAAGCGCAGCGTGGTGACGGAGCGGAACGTGCGCGGCTCCTGGTCGCTCTCGCCGATCGCGGAGCGCAGGTCGAGAAAGACCTCGTACCCGTCGACGGACAGCAGTGCGGCCCTTTGCTGGGCCTCGTCGCGGGAAAGATTCTCACCGGGCACGGGCGGTACTCCCTTGTACTCGCGGATGTATGTCGTGGATCGCACGACCTGTACGAATGTCTACGATCCTCGCATGTGCCCTCAGCGCGCGGTATCGGGGAATGCCCGGGTAGATCACTGACGTTCTCCAGGCCAAGCGTGCACGCATTCCCTAGGGAGAGACATGTCCGAGAACGGCAAGACCCCCGTCGACTTCTGGTTCGACCCGCTGTGCCCGTGGGCCTGGATGACCTCGCGCTGGATGCTCGAAGTGGAGAAGGTCCGTGACGTCGAGGTCCGCTGGCATGTCATGAGCCTCGCCGTGCTGAACGAGGACCGGCTCGACGAGCTGCCCGAGGAGTACCGCGACATGCTGGAGACGAAGGCCTGGGGCCCCGTCCGCGTGGTCATCGCCGCCCAGCAGAAGCACGGCGACGCGTACACCGGCAAGCTTTACACCGCGCTCGGGACCCGTTTCCACAACCTCGGCGAGGGCCCGACCCGCGAGGCGGTCGTCTCCGCCCTCAAGGACGTCGGCCTGCCCGAGGACCTGGCCGACCACATGGACTCGGACGCGTACGACACCGAGCTGCGCGCCTCCCACAAGGAGGGCATCGAGAAGGTCGGCCAGGACGTGGGCACGCCCGTCATCGCCGTCCCCGGCGCGGACGGCGAGCAGGTCGCCTTCTTCGGTCCCGTCGTGACGCCCGCCCCCAAGGGCGAGGCGGCGGCCAGGCTCTGGGACGGCACGCTCCTGGTGGCGTCCACGCCGGGCTTCTACGAGATCAAGCGCACGCGCACGCAGGGCCCGATCTTCGACTGAGCGAGGGCCCCGCCCGGGGTCGGCGGAGGGGGTCAGCGGAAGTCCTCGGGGAGGCCGAATCCGCGTTTGTAGTCGAAGTGCGGCTGGACGCGCAGACAGCCGGGGTGGGTGCAGCGCCGGAAGCTCCCGGCGTCCGCCCGCCCCACTTTCGAGACGACGTAGGCCAGCTCCGCGTCGGTGAGCCAGCGGAACTCCTGGAAGCTGTCACCACAGCTGAGGCAGCGCTTGGAAGGGTCCGACATGGGCTCACCGTCCCCCGGAACGGCGCATACCGAAAGGCCCCCGTGAGTCATGTCCTCACGGGGGCCTTTCGTCCATCCGCCTGCCTCGGCGAAAGTTGAGAAGACGATCACGAGGCAGGGCGTTCTCAGGGGGCCAGGAGCAGGCTGTTCACGCGCTGCTTGGCGGCCTCGTAACGCTTGGCCACGTCCTGCCAGTTGACGACCGCCCACATGGCGTCGATGAAGTCCACCTTCTGGTTCTTGTACTGGAGGTAGAAGGCGTGCTCCCAGGCGTCGAAGACCAGGATCGGCGTGGAGCCCTGGCCGACGTTGCCCTGGTGGTCGTAGACCTGCTCGACGATGAGGCGGTTGCTGAGCGGCTCGTAGGCGAGCACGCCCCAGCCCGACCCCTGCGTCGTCGCCGCGGCCTTGGTCAGCTGGGCCTTGAACTTGGCGAAGGACCCGAAGGACTCGGTGATCGCGTCCGCGAGGTCGCCCACGCCGTCCGCGGCCAGCGGCTCGCCGCCGCCACCGTCCTTGGGGCTGTTCATGTTGTGCCAGTAGATGCTGTGCAGGATGTGGCCGGAGAGGTGGAAGGCCAGGTTCTTCTCCAGGCCGTTGATGGCGCCCCACGTCTCCTTGTCGCGCGCCTCCTCCAGCTGCTCAAGGGTGTCGTTCGCGCCCTTCACGTACGCCGCGTGGTGCTTGTCGTGGTGCAGCTCGACGATCTGGGGATTGATGACCGGCTCGAGCGCCGCGTAGTCGTACGGAAGTTCAGGAAGCGTGTAAATGGCCATGTCCGAGCCCTCCGACTGCTGCTCTGCTGTAGTGCAACGCTTATTGCAACCTATATGCAAGTGCAGGCTAGCAGCAGAAGGGGACGGAAGTTGATCAGCCCTTCGTCCTAGGACCGAAGGCCGGGGGGTGCGCCGCGAAAACGCCGGAGGGCCCCGAGTCCGTCGACTCGGGGCCCTCTCGAAGGGGTGGGCAGGTGGGGCGCGGCGGCTACCGCTGGACCGCGGCCCGCTTCTCCGCCGTCTTCTGGCGGACGAACCCGATCACCGCGAGCACCAGCGTCAGCGTCCCGGTGGCGAGCAGCTGCTTGCGCGTGTCGGGCTGCTCCGTCATCAGGTAGAAGATGTACGCCATCGCGGCCAGGGCGATCCACGTCAGGAACGGGTAGGCCCACATCTTCACGACCAGCTTCTCGGGCTCCTCGCGCTCCGTGCGGCGGCGCAGGATCAGCTGCGAGGCGGCGATGAAGATCCAGACGACCAGGATCATCGCGCCGATCATGTTCAGGAGCCAGGGGAAGACGTCGTCCGGGCGCCAGTAGCTGAGCAGGACGCAGACGAAGCCGAAGACCGAGGAGGCGAGCACCGCGAGGCGCGGGACGCCGCCGTACACGCGGCCGAGCACCTTGGGTCCCTGGCCGCGGGCGATCAGGGAGTACGACATGCGCGAGGCGCCGTAGATGTTCGCGTTCATCGCGGAGAGCAGGGCGACCAGGACGATGACGTTCATGATCTGTCCGGCGCCGGGGATGCCCAGGTGGTCGAGCGTGGCGACGTACGGGCCCTTCGCCACGACCTCCTTGTTGTCCCACGGCAGCAGCGTGACGACCACGAGCATCGAGCCGACGTAGAAGACCGCGATGCGCCACATCGCCGTGCGCACGGCCTTGGCGACGCTCTGGACCGGCTTCTCGGACTCCGCCGCCGCGATCGTGACGGTCTCCAGACCGCCGTACGCGAACACGGACGCCAGGAGGCCGATGATCAGGCCGTCCGTGCCGTTCGGCATGAAGCCGCCCTCGCCGGTGAGGTTGGCCGTGCCGGGCGCGGAGACGTCCGAGCCGGGCAGGATGCCGAGGATCGCCAGGACGCCGATGCCCAGGAAGAGCGCGATGGCACCGACCTTGAGGGCGGCGAACCAGAACTCGAACTCGCCGAAGTTCTTCACGGCCGTCAGGTTGGCCCCGCAGAACACCAGCATGAACAGGGCGACCCAGGCCCATTCGGGGCTGTCCGGGAACCAGCCCACCATGATCTTCGCGGCACCGATGCCTTCGAGGCCGACGGCCACGCAGAGCAGGAACCAGAAGCCCCAGCCCGCGGTGAAGCCCGCCCACGGACCGATCGCCCGCTCGGCGTGCACCGAGAAGGAGCCGGACGCCGGGTTCGCCGCCGACATCTCGCCCAGCATGCGCATCACGAGCATGACGAGCGCGCCGGATATCGCGTAGGCGAGGACGATCGAGGGGCCGGCCGCGGCGATGCCCGCTCCCGAGCCCACGAAGAGGCCGGCTCCGATGACGCCGCCGAGGGCGATCATCGAGAGGTGGCGCTGCTTGAGACCGTGGACGAGCGGTGAATCGGCCTTGGGGGCCGCGTCGGGTGACGCGTCCTGTGGGGTGTCCTGGGGGGCGGACATCCGAGACATGGGCGTGCCCTGTTCAGTAGCTGGGGCGGGGGAGCGAGCGGCCCACAGTCTGAAGTCCGGTACCGCTGACAGGGAACACCTGACCGCTATACGGACACGACGCTCACACGTTGTGAAGGAACGGGCACGAGACGTTCACGCCCGCTTCAGGCGCCTCTCGCGCCACTCCCGCAGCCCGGCGACCGCGAGCACCAGGGACGTCGCGCCCGCCGACCACAGCAGCTGCGGCCGGGCCGCGTCGTCGGTCAGCATCAGACCGAGCACCGCCGCCATCGCGGCCAGCGCCGCCCACGTCAGATAAGGGAACGCCCACATCCGCAGCACGAGCCGCTCCGGTGCCTCGCGCTCGATGCGCCGCCGCAGCCGCAGCTGCGAGACCGCGATCAGCGCCCACACGAACAGCAGGACCGCGCCGACCGCGTTGAGCATGTAGAGGAAGACCGAGTCGGGCCACTTCAGGTTCAGCACGACCGACACGAAGCCGAAGGCCACCGACGCGAGGACCGCACGGCGCGGGACGCCGCCGCCCGACACCTTCAGGAGGGCCTTCGGCGCCTCGCCGCGCTCGGCGAGCGAGAAGACCATCCGGGACGAGCCGTAGAGGTTGGCGTTCAGGGCCGAGAGCAGCGCCACGAACACCACGATGTTCATGATCGTGCCGGCCGACGGCACCCCGATCGAGTCGAGGACCGTCACATACGGGCTGACGCCGGCCTTCTCCGCGGTCCACGGCAGCACCGTCACGATGACCAGCATCGAGCCGACGTAGAAGAATAGGATGCGGTAGACGGCGCTGCGCACGGCGCGGGCGACCGAGCGCACCGGGTCGTCGGACTCGGCCGCCGCGATCGTCACGACCTCCAGACCGCCGAAGGCGAAGACGACGGCGAGCACGCCGGACGTCACGCCCTCCCAGCCGTGCGGCAGGAAACCGCCCTGGCCGGTGAGGTTGGTGAGGCCCACGGGGTCCGTGTCCGGCAGGACGCCGAAGATCGCCAGCAGGCCGAGCACCAGGAACGCGACGATCGCGAAGACCTTCAGGGCGGCGAACCAGAACTCGAACTCGCCGAAGTTCTTCACCGCGGCGAGGTTGGCCGCCGTGAACACCAGCATGAAGAGAAGCACCCAGGCCCACTGCGGGACGCCGGGCGCCCAGCCGTGGGCGATCTGCGCGGCGCCGGTCGCCTCCACGGCGAGGACGACGACGAGCAGGAACCAGTAGAGCCAGCCGACGCTGAACCCCGCCCAGCGCCCCAGCGCGCGCTCGGCGTGCACGGAGAAGGAGCCGGACGCGGGCATCGCGGCGGACATCTCGCCGAGCATCCGCATGACGCACATCGCGAGCGCGCCGGCGATGAGGTACGAGACGACGATCCCCGGCCCGGCGACGGCGATCCCCGCCCCGGAGCCGACGAAGAGCCCGGCCCCGATGACCCCGCCGAGACCGAGCATGGTCAGATGCCGCTGCTTCAGCCCGCCGCCGAGCGGTTCGGGCTCCGCTCCTGTCGCGGGCAGGCCTCCCGCGGGGCGGGACGCCTGCGCACGGCCCCCGGTGCCGGGTGCGGATCCATCGGGGGGTGCTTCGTGCATGGTGCTCAGGCTGCTCTCGGGCTCACAAGGACTTTGGCGGGAACCTACAGTCTCCCCGGGCAGCGGTCCCTCGCGCAAAACGGACCTCCGTGGGCCTCACCTCCGTGACGAGCATCACGCCCCTCGCGCGGATACCCCTCGCGCTTTGTGCGAAGCCCACCACCGGGCCACCCGGCACCTTGTCGCCCACCGCCGGTGTCACGCGCCCCCGCCTGAGATAGCGTCGCGGGGTCCCATCTGCCCGTCACAGAACCCGCGGAGTCCCGATGAGCATCGCCGCCGTCTCTTCCCGTCCCGGCCAGGTCCTCGCGGACCTGCTCCCCGCGTCCCGCGTGAAGGACGTGGCCCTCGTCCTCGGCGGCGCCGCCCTCACCGGCCTCGCGGCCCAGATCGCCGTGCCCGTCCCGGGCTCCCCCGTACCGGTGACGGGCCAGACGTTCGCGGCCCTCCTCGTCGGCACCTCCCTCGGCGCCCGCCGCGGCTTCCTCTCCCTGGCGCTGTACGCCCTCGTGGGCATGGCGGGCATGCCGTGGTTCGCCCAGGCGGGCTCCGGCGTCGCCGCCCCGTCCCTCGGCTACGTCCTCGGCATGCTGCTCGCCGCCACCGTGGTCGGCGCCCTCGCCCGCCGCGGCGGCGACCGTTCGGTCCTGCGCACCGCGGGCACGATGGTCCTCGGCTCGGCGATCATCTACGCGGTCGGCGTCCCGTACCTCGCCGCCGCGACCGGCATGTCCCTGACCCAGGCCGTCGCCGCCGGACTCACGCCCTTCCTGATCGGCGACGCCCTCAAGGCCGCGCTCGCGATGGGCGTGCTGCCCACGGCGTGGAAGTTCCTCGACCGCTAGCTCAACCCCCGGCCCGTCCCCGGGCCGAGAAGCCGTGGTTCCGCCTGAAGAGGTTCGCCGGGTCGTACGTGGCCTTCAGCCCGGCGAGCCTCTTTCGCGTCCCGGCGTCGTACAGCGCGTCCGCCGTCAGCCCCTCGATCTTCTCCCCGGCCGCGAAGGCGAAGTTGAGCGACCGTCCCACGGCCTGCGGCGCGAACAGGCCCAGCGCCCGCTCCTGCACGGCCCGCACCGCGTCGAGGGCCGCCCCGCCACTGCCGGCGTCAGGCTCGAAGGGTGAGAGCACCCGCACCAGCCACCCCGCGTCCCGGTGGGGCACCGCGTTGTCCGCGGGCTTCGCCAGCGCCCCGCCCAGGTGGTTGATCTGCACGACGTGCATCGTGTCGGCGGCAGGCCCGGTCAGCGCCAGCAGCTCGCCCGCCGCCGCGACGTCCAGCTCGCGCACGAGCACGCTGTCCCCGTGGTACGAGTGCGGGAAGTCCGGATCGCTGTGGATGGTGTGGCTCTCGGTGTAGGGCATCTCCCGCAGCGAGTCCGACACCACGGGCCCGATCTCCCGCAGCGGCGCCACCAGACGCTCGCCCGCCGCCTCTGAGACCGTGGAGGCGACCCGGACCGTGACGAGATAGCGGCCCCGCAGGTGCGGCGGCAGCTGCGGCAGGTCCGGGTAGACCAGCGCCGCCACCGACGAGGTCACCTCGTCCGGCACCGTCCGCGTCCACGCCTCGTACGCCCGCAGCACGGCCGCCGGGTCGACCTGACGCCCGTCGAACCCGATCGCCCCGCCGTACAGCCGCGCCACCGGCACCAGCCCGATCTCCAGGGCCGTCACCACACCGAGGTGCGCGCCCCCGCCGAGCAGCCCGCCGAAGAGCTCCGGTTCGTCGACGGGCGTGACGTGGCGCAGGGTGCCGTCCGCCGTGACGACGTCGAGCCACCGGACGTGGTCCGCCGCGTACCCGAACTCCCGCGCCAGGATGCCGAGTCCGCCGCCCAGCGTGTACGAGACGGCTCCCACGCCGGGCGCCGAACCGTTCAGCGGCGCGAGCCCGTGCGCCGCCGCGGCCTCGATGACCTGGCCCCAGCGCACGCCCGCGCCGACGGTGGCCGTGCGGGCCCCGGCGTCGATCCGTACGGAGTCCATCCGACGGGTGCTGATCAGTACGCCGCCCTCCGACGCCCCCGGAAGCCCGTGCCCGGTGGCCTGGACCCCGACGGGCAGCCCCGCCTCGGCGGCGTACGACACGGCGGCGACGACATCGTCGGCGCTCCCGGCCGCGAACACGAGCGCGGGCCGCTGCCGGAAGCCGGTCTGGAAGCCGGCGATCTCCGCGTCGTACCCGTCGTCGCCGGGCCGGAACACGAGTCGCTGGTCGGTGAAGTCCACGGTGATCCTCCTGGAAGTGCGGCTGACGCGGCAGAGCCTCCCCGGAAAACCTGACATCCGCCGTCAAGTTTTTCGGTCTTCGGGAAACGGCGTGGACGTGCTGTCATGAAGGGAGGGTCGGGGGCAGCTGGGGGTGGACACCCATGCCGGAGCTTCGTGTGGTGGCGGGCCGCTATCGCCTGCTGGAGGTCATCGGCCAGGGCGGCATGGGCCGCGTCTGGCGCGCGGCCGACGAACTCCTGGACCGCCGGGTGGCGGTGAAGGAGATGCGGGTCGACGGGGGCTTCGAGGGCGCCGAGACCGAGGACACCCGTGTCCGCAGGGAACGCGCGCTGCGCGAGGCGCGGGCCAGCGCGCGCATCGACCACCCCGGTGTCGTACGGGTCTACGACGTCGCCGAGGAGGACGGCCGCCTCTGGATCGTCATGGAGCTGATCGACGCCCGCTCGCTCGCGCGGTACGTCGACGAACAGGGCCCCCTGGACGAGCACGCGGCGGCGCATCTGGGGCTCGCCCTGGTGGCGGCGCTCCGGAAGGTGCACGCGGCGGGGGTCGTGCACCGGGACATCAAGCCGGAGAACGTCCTGCTCGGCCCGGAGGGGCCCGCGGGCCGGGTCGTCCTCACCGACTTCGGCATCGCGGCGCTCCAGGACACGGGCCGCCTCACCCGGACGGGGTTCCTGGTGGGCTCGCCCGAGTACATGGCGCCCGAGCGGATCTCCGGGGCGGCACAGGGGCCGCCCTCCGATCTCTGGTCCCTGGGGGCGACGCTCTGCGCGGCGCTGCGCGGCAGCTCGCCGTTCGCCCGCGCTTCGACGATGAACACGCTGGTGGCCGTCCTGCACGAGCCGCCCGAGCTGCCGCCAGGACCGAGCGGGCTGCGTGCGGTGCTCGGCGCGCTCCTGGCCAAGGAGCCCGAGCGGCGGCCGGGTCTGGACGAGACGGAGGCGGCCCTGCGGGCGGTGCTCGCGGCGCCGCCGAGGCCGCGCGAGGCATCCCCGGAGGAGGCCGAGAAGGCCACGGCCGACCGGCGGTCGCGTGTTCTGACCGCCGTGGTCCTGCTGGTCGCGGCCGCCGTGGCGGCCGTCATGTTCCTCACCGCGCGCGATCCGGGCGACGGCGGGTCGCCGGGACCGAGCACACGGCCGCCGACGGTGGCGGGCACGTCGACCGCGCCACCGTCGGACGGCACCGGCTAGGCGTCGACCTTGTCGCTCTCGCCCTCGACCGCGGGGTCGGCGGCGACGCGGGGCCGCACCTTCTCGCGCACGAGGGAGAAGACGACCACGAAGGCCGCCGCGAGCAGTGAGAGGAGCACCTGCTTGCGTCCGGTCTCGTCGGTCAGCATGTAGACGAGCACGAACGAGATCATCGCGATCGTGACCCACGTCAGGTACGGGAAGAGCCACATCTTCACGACGAGCTTCTCCGGCTGCTCGCGCAGGATGATCCCGCGCATCCGCAGCTGCGTGAACGCGATCATCAGCCAGACGAACAGGGCCACCGCGCCCGACGAGTTCAGCAGGAAGTCGAAGACGGTGTCCTTCCACTGGTAGTTGAACCAGACGGCGACGAAGCCGAACACGACGGACCCGAGGATCGCGGCCTGCGGCACGCCCCGCGCGTTGGTGCGCGCGAAGGCCTTGGGCGCGTCACCGCGCTGTCCGAGCGAGAAGGCCATGCGCGAGGCGGTGTAGAGGCCGGAGTTCAGACAGGAGAGGACGGCCGTCAGGACGATGACGTTCATGACCTGACCGGCGTGCGGGATGCCGATCGAGTTCAGCGCGGCGACGTAACTGCCGTCCTCGACGATCGACTTGTCGTTCCACGGAAGCAGCGTGACGACGACGAAGATCGAGCCCAGGTAGAAGACGCCGATGCGCCAGATGACGCTGTTGGTGGCCTTGGTGACCGCGCGCTGCGGGTCCTCGGACTCACCGGCGGCCAGCGTGACGATCTCGGATCCCATGAACGAGAAGACGACCATGAGCACACCCGTGAGGATGGCGCCCGCGCCCTTCGGCATGAAGCCGCCCGCGTCGGTGAGGTGCGCGAATCCGGCGCCCGGGTTGTCGGAGCCCGGCAGCACGCCGAAGACGGCGAGCAGGCCGATGATCACGAACCCGCCGATGGCGACGACCTTGATCCCGGCGAACCAGAACTCGAACTCGCCGTAGGAGCCGACCGAGACGAGGTTGGTGGCGGTGAGCACCACCATCACGATGAGCGCCCAGCCCCACTGCGGGACGTCGGGTATCCACCCGTTGAGGATGACGGCACCGGCGGTGGCCTCCACCGCGAGCACCACGACCCAGAAGAACCAGTACAGCCAGCCGATGGAGAAACCGGCCCAGCGGCCGAGCGCCTGGTCGGCGTAGGTGGAGAAGGAGCCCGAGGTGGGCCGTGCGGCGGCCATCTCGCCGAGCATCCGCATCACGAGGACGACCATCGTGCCGACGAGGGCGTACGACACGAGGATGGCGGGTCCGGCGGCGGCGATGCCGGAGCTGGAGCCGACGAAGAGGCCGGCTCCGATGACGCCACCGATGGCGATCATGGAGAGGTGGCGGTTCTTCAGCCCGGCCTTGAGGCCGTCGCCGGTGTCTCCGGACTGCGAATCCCCGGGATCGGTGGGGTTGCGGTCTGCCTTCGCAAGGGAGGGTTGCGAGGTCATGGACGAATCCTTAAGTTCTCGGGTCACGAGCCCCCGCATTCAAACTCAGGGGTGAACGTGACGGAAGTCCCGACTCCGGATCGTTGTATTCCGGCCCGATGGCCCAGACCTCGCGGACCAGAGGCCCGGACCAGGGTGGCCGAGGTCCGGCCCCCGGACGCCGCTACCCGCCCCGCGACGTGCCACACTCAGACCCATGCGCGTGTACCTCGGCTCGGATCATGCCGGCTACGAACTGAAGAACCACCTGGTCGAGTGGCTCAAGAGCCACGGCCACGAGCCCGTCGACTGCGGGCCCCACATCTATGACGCCCAGGACGACTACCCCCCCTTCTGCCTCCGCGCCGCGGAGAAGACGGCGGCGGACCCGGAGTCGCTCGGCATCGTGATCGGGGGCTCCGGCAACGGGGAGCAGATCGCCGCGAACAAGGTGAAGGGGGTGCGGGCCGCCCTCGCCTGGAGCGAGCAGACGGCCGCGCTCGGGCGTGAGCACAACGACGCCAACGTGGTCTCGATCGGCGGCCGGATGCACTCGCGGGAAGAGGCGACGAAGTTCGTCGAGATCTTCCTGTCGACGCCGTACTCGGGCGAGGAGCGCCACACCCGCCGCATCGACATGCTGTCGGCCTACGAGACCACGGGCGACCTGCCCCCGATCCCGGCCCACCACCCCCAGCAGTAGCCGGGCCCCGGGGCCCGGCCCCGGACCCGCTCCTCGAACGCCGGAGGGGCCGGATTCTCCGGCCCCTCCGTATCTCCATGGGAGGACCCGTGCCGGAGGGGCACACCATCCACCGCCTCGCGGACGACCACCGCGCACGCTTCGAAGGGCGAGGCCCTCTCCGCGTCACCAGCCCCCAGGGCAAGTTCTCCGACAGCGCGGCCCTCCTGAACGGTCAGGAGATGGACACCGCCGAGGCCCACGGCAAGCATCTCTTCCTGGGCTTCGCCGACACCGGCTGGATCCACGTCCACCTCGGCCTCTTCGGCAAGGTGACCTTCGGCGGCACGGCCGCCGCGAACCCGCCCACGGACACCGTCCGCCTGCGCATCGCCACCGAGGACGCGTACGTCGACCTGCGCGGGCCCACCACCTGCGCCCTCATCACGGACGAGGAGAAGCAGGCGATACACGCCCGCCTCGGCCCCGACCCCCTGCGGCCCGGCGACGACCCGGCCGCGGCCTACGCCCGGATCTCCCGCAGCCGCACCACGATCGCCGCGCTCCTCATGGACCAGAAGGTCGTCGCGGGCGTCGGCAACGTCTACCGCGCCGAGGTGCTCTTCCGGCACGGCATCGACCCGTACACCCCCGGCAAGGACATCACTTCCGCCCGGTGGACGGCGATCTGGGAGGACCTGGTCGCCCTGATGCGCGAGGGCGTACGGCTCAACCGCATCGACACCGTCAGGCCCGAGCACACGCCGGAGGCCATGGGCCGCCCGCCGCGCGTGGACGATCACGGCGGCGAGGTGTACGTGTACCGCAGGGCCACCCTGCCCTGCCACATCTGCGGCGGCGAGATCCGCACCGCCGATCTCGCCGCCCGCAACCTCTTCTGGTGCCCCACCTGCCAACGACCGGCGTCCTGACCACCCGCCGTACGTCCGCGGCCGGCGGCTCGGCGGCTCCGCGGCTAGAACCCGTGCGGCAGCCACGGGGCCGCGTCCGAGCCGAAGGCCACCGTGGCCTCGGCCAGGGCGCCCGGGCGCAGTTCACGCACCCGGCCCGCGCTCGCCAGTGACGTCAGGGACACCCCGCCGAGATAGGCCGCGCCCAAGTCCCGTACGGACAGGGCGAGATCGGCTTCGTCCTCGGTGCGCTCGCAGACCGCGCCCTTCAGATCGCCCTTGAGCCGCCAACGGCCCTCGTTCCAGGGGCAGAAGGCGTCCTCGACGTCCAGCACCACGTTCACCGGCGTCCGGTAGGCGCGCGCCTCCAGGGCGGCCCCCACCTCCACCAGGCGGACGTGGAGCGAGTCGCGCACCTGGATCCGGCAGCGCCGCACGTCCGAGACGAGCTGGAAGAGGGCGTCGTCCGTCGGGCGGTTGTGCGCCTCGACCGCCGACGTCAGGTCGATGCCGAAGAGGAACCGCCACAGGGCCGCGGTGGCCGCCGGGTCCTCGGCCTCCAGGTCGCGCAGCCGGACCGTGCCCTTGGGTCCTGCCGCGTCCCAGTCGGGCTTCACCTGATAGCGCGCGTACCCCACGAGCTCGCCGGCGCGCTCGGCGACCACGCACTGGAGCGGCGACGCCCCCTGCCGCTCGCTCTCCGGGTCGAGCAGCCCGAGCCGCTCCCAGCCGGGCTGCCTGGCCAGCATGCCCGGCCGCTCGCTCACCCGCCGCGCGTACAGCGCCTCGCACGCCGCGTGGACGTCGGCGGGCTTGGCGTACCGGAGGCGTACGTCATCGGTGCCGGCCGGCACCGACAGGCTCACACGGGTGGTGTCGATCTCGGCCTTCGCCGCGAACGTCGCGGTGCCGTACCCGAACCGGCCGTAGATGACGGGTTCGGAGGCCGTCAGGACGGCCACGGCCTCGCCCCTGGCCCGTACGTCGTCGAGCTGGCGCCGCATCATCGACGTCAGGATGCCCTGCCGCCGGTGCGTCGCGGCGACGCTGACCATCGTCACGCCGGCCGCGTCCACCAGGGAGCCGCCCGGCACGGAGAGCCGGAAACTGAACGAGCCCGTCGTGCCGACGCAGGTCTTGCCCTCCCAGGTGCCGAAGAAGCGGTCGAACTCGGTCAGGTCGTTCCAGAGCTCGTGCTCCTCCGCCGCCTCGGCGACACCACCGAAGGCGAGCTCCAGCGTTCCGTAGTACGCGTCCCAGTCCGCCTGGCACAACTCCCGCATTTCCGTCGTCATATGCCATGCCTACCAGGGCGAAGCGGGCGGAGCGACCGGATTTTCCGGGGCCGGCGGCATGCCCCTGTCGGGGGACAACGGGCACCTCCCGTGCGAAGTGCCTGGCCCGGTGGATAGGGTCCGGGAGCAATGGCAGGCAGGCGAGCGGAAGCCGAGACGTTCACAGCCCGGATGAAGAAGCGGATCCACCGGGCTCGCATAGGGCTGCGCAAATCCGGGGTCGACTACTTCCGGGGCGACGGTTCGGACTGGATCGCGCTCGCGGGCCTGCTCGTCACCATCCCGGTGATCACGTTCTGCACCATCGTCAACAACGTGTGGTGCTCGCCCGCCGCGCTCGTCCTGCCCATCGTGGCCGGCGGCCTGCTGCTGCGGCCCTCCAGCCTGCTCGGCCTGTACGCGACGGCCGCCGCCGCGCTCATCGTGGAGTCCGTCCAGCTCGGCCCGTACACGGAAGGGCCCTCGCGGGTCACGCCCGGCGTGGTCCTGGTCGTCGCGGCCTGCGGATTCTTCGGGCTGATCATCGCCCAGTTCCGCAGCCGGGTCGGCGTGCCGTGGCGCGGCGGCGGAACGATGCTCTTCGACCTGCGCGAACGGATCCGCGTCCAGAGCAAGCTGCCGAAGCTGCCCCGCGGCTGGCACCGCGAGATGGCCCTGCGCCCCGCGGGCGGCCAGTCGTTCTCCGGTGACTTCGTGGTCGCGGCCCGCACGAACGGCGGCCGCACCCTGGAGGTCGTCCTCACGGACGTGTCCGGCAAGGGCATGGACGCGGGCTCCCGCGCCCTGCTCCTCTCGGGGGCCTTCGGCGGACTGCTCGGCTCGCTGCCGCCGCACGCGTTCCTGACGGCCGCCAACGGCTACCTCCTGCGCCAGGACTGGGACGAGGGCTTCGCGACCTCGATCCACCTGGTCCTGGACCTGGAGAGCGGCGACTACGAACTCTTCTCGGCGGGCCACCCGCCGGGCCTCCAGCTCAGCGCGGGCAACGGCCGCTGGGAGGAGAAGGCCGCGGAGGGCCCGCTCCTCGGGGTGTACGACGGGGCGCAGTTCGACCCGGTGAAGGGCTCCCTGCGCCCCGGCGACGTCCTGATGCTGTTCACGGACGGCATCGTGGAGACCTCCGACCGCGACATCAGCGAGGGCATCGACCGCCTCACCGGGGAAGCCGACCGCTATGTGGCGGGCGGCTTCCACGGCGCCGCGTGGCATCTGATCGAGGCGGTCGCGAAGGACGTCAACGACGACCGTGCCCTGCTGCTCATCTGCCGGGAGCCCTCAGCGGGCGCCTGACAGCTCCGGCTCCGGCTCCGGTACGGGATCGCGCCCGCCCGGCAGGATCCGGGCCAGCCAGTGCGAGCGTCCGGCGGCCAGGGGCCCGAGCACCGCGAGCAGCAGCACATAGCCCGCGATGAACGGGGAGAGCCGTTCGTCGAGGCCCGCGGTGGCCGCCATGGTCGCCAGGATCAGGGCGAACTCGCCGCGCGCGAGCAGGGTGGTGGAGATGTTCGCCGCGGGCTGCGCCCCGAAGCCGTAGATGCGTGCCGCACCGAGTCCCGCGAGGACGTTCATGAGCAGCGTCACCGCCACGGCGGCGAGCACCGGCCAGAGCACCACGGGCAGGTCGCCCGGGTCGATCGAGAGCCCGAAGGCGAAGAAGAAGATCGCCCCGAACGCGTCCCGCAGGGGATGCACGAGGGTGCGGATGCGCTCGCCGGACGCCGTGCTGCCCAGCATCAGGCCGACCATGAAGGCGCCGATCGCGTCCGCGACCCCGAACCACTCGGAGACCCCGGCCACGAAGACCGCGACGCCGAGGAAGGAGATGACGAGCAGCTCGTCGTCACGGGTGTCCATGAGACGCCCGACGACCTTGGTGCCGAAGCGCGCGGCGAGCGCGAGCAGCAGCAGGAAGCCGAAGGCCTTGCCGCCGTCCATGACGGCCGCGCCGAGGCTGTCCGCGCCGGACAGGATCGGCTGGAGAGCCGCGAGGTAGAGCGCGAGGAAGATGTCCTCGACGACGATGATGCCGAGGATCGGCCTGGTCTCGGGATTGCCGAGCCGGCCGGTGTCGACGAGCACCTTGGTGACGATCGCCGACGACGAGATGCCGAGCACCCCGGCGAGGACCAGAGCCTCGGAGGTGCCCCAGCCGAGGGCGAATCCGAAGCCGAGGCCCGCGCCGACGTTCAGCGCGAGGTACGTCCCGCCGGCGAGGGCCATCTTGCGGCCGCCCGTCTTGAGGTCGTCCATGTGGAACTCGAGGCCCAGGTAGAAGAGCAGGAGCACCAGGCCGAGCGCCGAGAGCATCTCCAGGTCGTGCGGGTCGGAGAGCAGGACCACGCCGGGCGTGTGAGGGCCGAGAAGGATCCCGGCCAGGATGAAGAGCGGAATGGTGGGGAGTCCGATGCGGCCGCCCAGGCGGGCGAGCACGGCGGCGGCGAGAAAGGCGCCGCCCATGGCTATCAAGGTGTCTGCGTGTCCGATGGGCCCGTTCCTCCTGGTGGTCGGCGACGCACCCACCGCACACGGATGGCAAAGGGAGCGTCAAGAACGCGTCAATAGTTAGCTTACCAAACGACCTGGGAAGCGCCGATCGGCGTACGCGACCACCAGCTGCGGGGGATATCCCCACCCCCGATTCGCCGGAGGACCTCATGGTTCACGCACCCCCTGATCCGTACGTTCGAGACATCACCTACGGAAGGCGGAGAGAGCCATGGGGCTGCGGCGCAAGAAGCAAGCAGGCGGAGAACCGGTGTCTTCGGCGGAGACCGGTGCGCCCCGCGGCGCCGACTGGGCCGTCGAGATGCGCGGAGTCCGCCGCAGGTACGGCAGGGGAGCCGGCGCAGTCCACGCCCTCAGCGGCATCGACCTCGCCCTGGAGCGCGGCAGCTTCACCGCCGTCATGGGCCCCTCGGGCTCCGGCAAGTCGACCTTCCTCCAGTGCGCGGCCGGGCTCGACCGGCCCACCGAGGGCACGGTCCGCCTCGGCGGCACGGAGATCACGTCCATGGGCGAGAACAAACTGACCGAGCTGCGGCGCACCCGCCTCGGCTTCGTCTTCCAGGCCTTCAACCTGCTGCCCTCGCTGACCGTCGAGCAGAACGTCGTCCTGCCGATGCGCCTCGCAGGCCACCGCCCCGACCGCCGCAGGGCCGCCGAGCTGCTCCGCCGCGTCGGCCTCGGCGCCGACAAGAACAAGCGCCGCCCCGGCGAGCTCTCCGGCGGCCAGCAGCAGCGCGTCGCCATCGCCCGCGCCCTGGTCACCGACCCGGACGTGATCTTCGCGGACGAGCCGACCGGCGCCCTGGACACCACCACGGCCGCCGAGATCCTCACCCTGCTCCGCACGGCCGTCGACACCATGGGCGCCACGGTCGTCATGGTCACCCACGACCCGGCCGCCGCGGCCTACGCGGACCGGGTGCTCTTCCTCGCCGACGGCGTGCTCGTGGACCGCCTGACGAGGGCGTCGGCGGCACAGATCGCCGCCCGCATGACGACCCTCACGGACCCGGCGTACGCCACAGCGGCGGCCTAGCCCCCGCCCCGGTCCCGCCCCGCCCTTCACCACTCCGGAGAACCCCCATGCCCAACGGCCTCGCCCGCGCCGCGATCCGCTTCAAACCCGCGGCCTTCGTGGGCACGTTCGTCGCCCTGATGATGGCCGCGCTGATCGTGTCCGCCTGCGGCATCCTCCTGGAGACGGGCCTGCGGGCATCGGTGCCGCCGGACCGGTACGCGGGCGCCCCCGTGGTGGCCGCCGCCGACCAGCGGGCCCACTTCGTCGCGGGCAGCGGAGACAGCCGCTCCGAGTCGAACACCCCGCTGCCGGACCGGGCCAGGATCGACGCGGCCCTGGTGGCTGAGGCGGGTGCGGTGCCCGGAGCCCGCGCCGCCGTCCCGGACGTCACCTTCCCGGTGCGCTCGGGCGCCACGAGCGTCACCGCGCACGGCTGGGGCTCCACGGCCTTCACCGGCGAGAAGCTGACCGCGGGCCGCGCCCCGCACCCGGGCGAAGTCGTCCTCGCCGCACCCGGCGCGTCCGTCGGCGAGCGCACCACCCTCACCACGGCGGACGGCCCGCGCGAGGTCCGGATCTCCGGCACCGTACGCGGCCACCAGGGCGCGCCGACCGCCTGGTTCACCGACTCCGAGGCCCTGCGCCTCTCCGGCCACCCGGGCCGCGTCGACGCCATCGCCGTCCTGCCCGAGAAGGGCGTCACGGCCGCCGCCCTGAAGGCCCGGGTGGCGCACGCCGTCGGCGGCAAGGTCCAGGTCCACACCGGCGACGACCGCAGCGCGGCCGAAGGCTCCGAACTCGCCTACGCCCAGGAGATGCTCACCGCCCTCGGCGGCTCCTTCGGCGGCATCGCCGCCCTGGTCGCCATGTTCACCGCCGCGGGCACCGTCGCCCTCTCCGTCGGCCAGCGCGCCCGGGAGTACGCCCTGCTGCGGGCCATCGGCACCAAGCCCCGGCAGATCCGCCGCACCATCGCCACCGAGTCCCTGCTGGTGGCGCCCCTCGCGGGAGCCGTCGGCGTGCTGCCCGGCATCGCGCTGGCGAGCTGGTGGTTCGGCCAGCTCAAGGACAAGGGCGCGGTCCCCGAGGCCCTGGACCTCTCCGTCTCGTTCGTCCCGCTCGTCTCCGCCGTCGGCGTCGCCGTGGTCACCGCACTGGCCTCCGGCTATCTGGCGGCCCGCCGCCCCTCCCGGATCAGGCCGGGCCAGGCGTTGAGCGAATCCTCCGTGGAACGCCTGCGCTTCGGCTGGATCCGTACGCCGCTGGGGATCGCGGCGGCCGTCGGCGGCTGCGTGCTCGCCGGGATCGCCTCCTCACTGACCGGTGACGACGCGGCCAACGTGGCGCTCGGCATCGTCATGCTGTTCATGCTCGCCGTGGCCCTGCTCGGCCCGCTGGTCGCCCGCGGCTGCGCGGCCCTGTTCGGGCTCCCGCTGCGCGGAGCGGGAGCCTCCGCTTCGCTCGCGGCGGCCAACTCCCGTACGAACGCACGCCGTCTGGCCTCCGCGATCACCCCGATCGTGCTCGCGATGGCGTTCTCCTCCACCCTCGTCTTCATGCACACCAGCGAGGACCGGGTGGCGGCCGACCAGCAGCGCGAGGGCATCACCGCGGACCACATCGTCGCCGCGTCGGGAGCGGGCGCGACCGCCGACGGGGTGACGCGGGCCGGGCGCTCCCCGGGCGTCACCTCGGCCGTGGGCCTGCTCAAGACCTCCGTCCTGGTGCCGGTGGGCTCCGGCGGCGACCGCTGGCTGGAGTCGGCGTCCACGCAGGGCGTCACCGGCTCACCCCGCGACCTGGCGAAGGTCCAGGACCTGGGTGTCAGGACGGGCACCCTGGCCTCGCTCGGCAGGGGCGAGATCGCCGTCGACGCGAAGCTCGCGGACTCCGCGCACGTGACGACGGGCGAGCGCCTCGCCCTGCGCATGCCCGACGGCACCAAGGCGGCCCCGAAGGTGGTCGCCACCTACGACCGGGGCCTCGGCCTCTCCCAGGTCACGCTCCCCGCGGCGGACCTGAAACAGCACGTGACCTCGTCCTTCTCCTCGGAGATCTGGACGAAGGGCGAGGCACCGGAGTCCCTCACCGCCCTCGGCACCCTCCTGGACCGCGACGGCTACACCACCGCGCAGTCCACGGACCGCGAGGTCAACGCCTGGGCGAACACCGTGATGGCGGCCGTCCTCGGCGGCTTCGCGGCGATCGCCGCGGTCAACACCCTGGTGATGACGGTCCTGGACCGCCGCCGCGAACTCGGCACGCTGCGCCTGATCGGCTCCACCCGGCGCCAGGTCATGGTGATGGTGCGATGGGAGGCGCTCCTGGTCGCCGGCGCGGGCATCGTGATCGGCTCGGCCATCGCGCTGGCGACCCTGGTCCCGATGATGAACGGCCTGACGGGCCAGTCCCCGTACATCCCCCCGCTCGTCTACGGGTCCTTCGTGGCCGCGACGCTGGCACTCGGTCTGGCGGCCACGGCCCTGCCGGCCAGGGCGGCGCTGAAGGGGAGCAACCCGTAAGGCTGAACCGAAGGCCGCCGGCCCGTAAGAATGACCGCATGAACCCCAGCCGCACCCTGTCCCTGCCCGAGGTGGAGGCCATCGCCCGCCGGGCCCACGCTGCCCAGACGGACAAGGCGGGCCGCCCCTACACCGAGCACCTGGAGGCCGTGGCGGACGGAGTCCGGTCCCGGGGCGGCTCACCGGAACAGATCGCCGCGGCCTGGCTTCACGACGCGGTCGAGGACGACGCCCTCAGCGAGGAGTGGCTGGCGGCGGCGCCCCTGACCCCGTACACGAAGGCCGTCGTCCGTGCGCTGACGAAGCACCCGGGCGAGACCCCGGAGGCGTACGCGCGGCGGATCCTCGACACTCCCGGCGCGCGCCTGGTCAAAGAGGCGGATCTGGCCCACAACGCGGATGCGGCCCGCCTGGCAGAGCTGGACGGGCCGACCCGCACTCGCCTCACGGCCAAGTACGCCTACATGCGCGCCCTGTTGGGCATCGCGTCACCGGGCTGAAGCCCGGCCGGTACCGCTACGAAGAGGCCTTGGCCCGCTCCCGGGCCAGTGCCGCGGCGTCCCGCTTGAACGCCCACTCCATCTTCGGCTCCATGGCGAAGCGGAACATCCGCTGCACCGGAGGCGTACAGAGGAGCGTCACCACCGCCGCGGCCACCAGCGACACGATCACCTGGCCGACCGGGGTGTGCATCCACTCGTAGTTCTCGAACCAGCCCCAGAAGCGCGAGCCCTTGGCGAGGAAGCCGTGCAGCAGGTAGCCGTACAGCGTGCCCGCGCCGAGCACCGTGAACCACATCTTCCGGCGCGGAACCCACGCGAAGAAGCACGCGGTCAGGATGGCGGAGCAGCCGAACAGCGCCAGCGTCATCACGACACCGGCCCACCACGGCGCACCCAACTCCTGTGCGCTGTCACGGCGGTAGAACCAGGCCGACGTCATCCGGGGAGCGGCCCAGTACGCCAGGAGCAGCGCGCTCGCGAAGACCGGGACGGAGAGGAGCCGCACCTCGCGGCGCCGCACCAGCTGGAAGTGCTCGGGCTTCATGAAGAGGCCGAGCACGAAGAACGGCAGGAACTGGAGCACGCGCTGAAGGTCGAGGTCGTCGCCGATGTCGGGGGAGACCGAGGCGAGCACCGCGACACCGAGCGCCAGCGGAATCGGCCAGCGGACCAGCTTCCACAGCGGGGTCGTCAGCCGCCAGACGAAGAGCGCGACCAGGAACCAGGTGAGGTACCAGGGGTCGAGCAGACTGATCGGCTGCGTCGGATCGTCGTCCGCGTAGCGCTTGAAGAGGGTGTACGCGACTTCGAAGATGACGTACGGAACGGCGACACCCGTCACGAGACGCTTGAGGCGGTCGGACCGCATGTCGAAGCTGCGCGAGAAGTAGCCGGAGATGAGGATGAACGCCGGCATGTGGAACGTGTAGACGGTCATGTACAGCGCTTCCGCGCTGCGGCTGCCGTCGGTCAGCGGCTCCCAGGCGTGCGCCATCGCGACCAGGACGATCGCCAGGTACTTGGCGTTGTCGAAGAACGCGTCGCGCTGCTTGGCGGGTTGACCCGTGGACGCGGGTCTGCCCGTGGGAGCGGAGTGGCCCGTGGAGCCGGGGTGGCCCGTCGAGCCGGGTCGAGCGGTGGTGCCGGCCGTGGAGCGGGAAACGGTCGCGGCCATGGTGGACTGGGGGGCGCGGGGGCCTGGTACTCCGTCCGCGGGCACATGTGCCGGGGGGAGCGGCGCCCGGTGGCGGCCGTGCGGTTGAACCGAGTTCGTCACAGGCCCTCCCACCAAGAGCTCGGTGAGACGATCCTGGACCGCACTGCGCCTGCGGGGATGGTGGCAGCGTGGAACATCTGAGGCACCCTAGCGTCGCGTGTGTGTATTCGTAAAACCCCCAACTCACCTGTCGGCTCCATCACAGACGGACCAGGGGTATTGGGGTCCGGATACCCAGAAATCATCGGTCTGGACAGGGAGATTTTCTTCTTGTCGGCGCCGATACACCCGGCCAGGTGCCCGGTACGTCACAACTCATCCCGCTTAAACGCCGCATAACGCCCGCAGGCGACTCTGGTGAAATGTCCGATTGATTGAGCCTTTGTGAAGCCGGTGGTGTGGGTCCGGCAACAATTCGAATTTCTGGCGAACGAGTTGTGTGGTGATGGAAACGATCAAGCCGAATTAGTGGCCGTGCGCGGGCTTCGAATTGCCGTGCGGAGGCCCGGTGTTCCCGTGCGCCAAGGGCGGCCCCGCGTGCCGGGCCGGTGCCGGCCGGGTGGGGCCCTGGCCGACGATGTGTCACCGGCCGCATACGGAAGGCGCGTTGGTGGCACGATGGTCCTGGCGGGGGTGTGCGGGGTCGTACCCCCCGGGCCGGGGAGAGACCGACCTAGGGTGTGATCAGTGTGGCCATTTCGCTGTCAGTGGTGTTGCTGTTGGCGATCATCCTCATCGTGCTGATCCGCGGAGGATCGATCAAAGCGGGGCCCGCGATCGTCGCGGTGCTCTTCGGGTTCTTCCTCGCCTCAACCGGAATGGCCCCCTCCATAAACCGCTTCCTCAACGAGGTGGCCGAGACCATCAACTCGATCAGCTTCTGAGGGGCCCGCGCGGCCCCTCTCCGCGTACGGCGTACGTCATACGCGGTACGCGCGCCACCCCGGTCGAGCTCCTGCCGACCGGGGCAGGGGTGCCGGACGCGAAAAAAGCCTCAGGCCCGGTTCCTGGGAACCGGGCCTGAGGCCGTCAGAGCGGGTGACGGGAATCGAACCCGCGTAGCTAGTTTGGAAGACTAGGGCTCTACCATTGAGCTACACCCGCAGCGCTCGCACCGCGGAACGTCAGGGACGCTGCTGGTCAGCGACCGCGGCACGGCAAGCATCGTAGCGGGTCGCACGCCCTCCCCGCACACCCCGTACGGACTCGCGCCGTGGCGGGGCCGCACCGCCCGGGTGCATGTACCCTACGTGTCGCACCGACGGGGTGTGGCGCAGCTTGGTAGCGCGTCCGCTTTGGGAGCGGAAGGCCGTGGGTTCAAATCCCGCCACCCCGACCAGCAGGACCTCTTCCAAGATCTCCTCCGCAAGATCGCATTGTGGGTCGGCTCCCGCTTGCCGTTACTATGCAAGCTGTGTGCCCGTGTGTCTCTGAGCCGGGCTCAATCCCAAGAAGTCAGCCCCAAGGAGACCGAACCGTGAAGAGCGCCGTGGAGACCCTGAACCCGACCCGGGTTCGGCTCACTGTTGAGGTGCCCTTCGAGGAGCTCAAGGACAGCCTCGACGCGGCCTACAAGAAGATCAACCAGCAGGTCACGGTGAAGGGCTTCCGCAAGGGCAAGATCCCTGCCCGAGTCATCGACCAGCGGTTCGGCCGCGGCGCCGTCCTCGAAGAGGCCGTCAACGACGCGCTCCCGAAGTTCTACACCGAGGCCGTGAACGAGGCCGAGCTCAACGTCCTGGGCCAGCCCGAGGTGGACATCACCGAGCTGAAGGACAACGAGACCCTCAACTTCACCGCTGAGGTCGACATCCGTCCCGCGATCGAGATCCCGGACTACTCCGGCATCGAGGTCGAGGTCGACGCGGTCGAGGTCAGCGACGAGGACGTCGAGAAGGCCGTCGAGGAGCTCCGTGAGCGCTTCGCGTCCACCTCGCCGGTCGAGCGTGCCGCCGAGGACGGCGACGTCGTGACGATCGACCTGGAGGCCAAGGTCGACGGCGAGGTCCTGGAGGACGGCGTCGCGTCCGGCGTCTCCTACACGATCGGCTCCGGCGAGCTCCTCGAGGGCATCGACGACGCCGTCAAGGGCCTGGAGGCCGGTGGCGAGGCCACCTTCACCTCCGAGCTCAAGGGCGGCTCGGCCGCGGGCAAGGAGTCCGAGGTGACCGTCAAGGTCACCCAGGTCGCCGCCCGTGAACTGCCCGCGCTCGACGACGACTTCGCGCAGCTCGCGTCGGAGTTCGACACCCTCGACGAGGTCAAGGCGGACAGCCGCAAGCGCCTCGAGAACATGAAGCAGTACGACCAGGCGACGCAGGCCCAGGAGCGCGTCCTGGAGAAGCTGCTCGAGCTGGTCGAGGTCCCCGTCCCCGAGAAGCTCCTCGCGGACGAGATCGAGACCCGCAAGCACAACCTGGTGAACCACCAGCTCGGCCAGATGGGCCTCGACCTCGCGAAGTACCTGGAGATCCAGGGCAAGACCGAGGAAGAGTTCGACGCCGAGACCAAGGAGCAGGCCGAGAAGGGCATCAAGACGCAGTTCGTCCTCGACGAGCTCGTCAACAAGGAGAAGCTGAACGTGAACCAGGAGGAGCTCACCGAGCACCTCATGCGTCGCGCGCAGTCCTCCGGCATGAGCCCGGACCAGTTCGCCCAGGCCGTCGTCGAAGGCGGCCAGGTCCCGATGCTGGTCGGCGAGGTCGCCCGCGGCAAGGCCCTCGCGGTCGTCGTGGAGGCCGCGACGGTCAAGGACACGAACGGCGAGGTCGTGGACCTCGACGACGAGGACGAGACCGCCGAGACGGTCGAGGCCTCCTCCGAGGACGCGGTCGCCGAGCCGGCCGAGGCCGAGGAGAAGAAGACCGAGGCCTGAGCCTCGCTCTGACACACGCACGACGAGGCCCCCAGGAGTCATCCTGGGGGCCTCGTCGCACCCCTGACGGGGCACCCCGGCAGCTGACGAGGCGCCCCCGCCAGAACCTGCGCTCACAGCGAACAGTCGCCTTTGCGGGATTCCCCGGACGGGGCTGAGCGTTAGGGTCCATGAATACGAGGGCAGGGGAGTCCCCGAAGCCGCCCCGGAGCGGCGAGCACGCGGGGTCCCAAGCCTCAGAAGAAGACGTGAGACGGCCCGGCGCCGTCGTAAGACGAGCAGGTGGATACGTGACGAATCTGATGCCCTCCGCCGCCGGCGACCCCTCCATCGGTGGTGGCCTCGGCGACCAGGTCTACAACCGGCTGCTCGGCGAGCGGATCATCTTCCTCGGCCAGGCCGTGGACGACGACATCGCCAACAAGATCACGGCGCAGCTGCTGCTCCTTGCCGCTGAGCCGGACAAGGACATTTTCCTTTACATCAACAGCCCTGGTGGATCCATCACGGCCGGCATGGCGATCTACGACACCATGCAGTACATCCAGAACGACGTGGTGACGATCGCGATGGGCATGGCGGCCTCGATGGGCCAGTTCCTGCTCAGCGCCGGCACCCCCGGCAAGCGCTTCGCGCTGCCGAACGCCGAGATCCTGATCCACCAGCCTTCCGCCGGTCTCGCGGGCTCCGCGTCGGACATCAAGATCCACGCCGAGCGTCTCCTTCTCACGAAGAAGAAGATGGCCGAGCTCACCGCGTTCCACACGGGCCAGACCGTCGAGCAGGTCACCCGCGACTCGGACCGCGACCGCTGGTTCGACCCGCAGGAGGCCAAGGAGTACGGCCTCATCGACGACATCATGCCCAACGCGGCCAGCATGCCGGGCGGCGGCGGCACCGGAGCCTGAGCCTCAACCCCTCAGCCCTTCCGAAGCCGACCCAGCCCACGCTCCTCAGGAGACCTACAGAGATGAAGAACTTCCCCGGCAGCGGCCGCTACGAGCCCGCCCAGGCCGAGTACACCGGCCCGAGCGCCGAATCCCGCTACGTGATCCCGCGCTTCGTCGAGCGCACTTCGCAGGGCGTGCGCGAGTACGACCCGTACGCGAAGCTCTTCGAGGAGCGCGTGATCTTCCTCGGCGTGCAGATCGACGACGCGTCGGCCAACGACGTCATGGCGCAGCTCCTGTGTCTGGAGTCGATGGACCCCGACCGTGACATCTCGATCTACATCAACAGCCCCGGTGGCTCCTTCACGGCGCTCACGGCCATCTACGACACGATGCAGTTCGTGAAGCCCGACGTGCAGACGGTCTGCATGGGCCAGGCCGCGTCCGCCGCCGCCGTGCTCCTCGCGGCCGGTACGCCGGGCAAGCGCATGGCGCTCCCGAACGCCCGCGTCCTGATCCACCAGCCCTACAGCGAGACGGGCCGCGGTCAGGTCTCCGACCTGGAGATCGCCGCCAACGAGATCCTCCGGATGCGTTCGCAGCTGGAGGACATGCTGGCCAAGCACTCCACGACGCCGATCGAGAAGATCCGCGACGACATCGAGCGCGACAAGATCCTCACGGCCGAGGACGCGCTGTCGTACGGCCTGGTCGACCAGATCATCTCCACCCGGAAGATGAACAACTCGTCGGTCGTCTGACGCAGACCTGTAGCATCTGCCGTTCCTTGGCACGGTTCACGTCAAAGTGAACCGTGCCAAGGGGGGCCCGAACGGGGGGCCAGGCAAGGTACCGTCGGATATGAGGCACCAGGAGTCGCTGAACGTGGCGTCTCCCAGGCGAAGGGGAAGCACCTCGTGGCACGCATCGGTGACGGCGGCGATCTGCTCAAGTGCTCGTTCTGCGGGAAGAGTCAGAAGCAGGTCAAGAAGCTCATCGCAGGTCCCGGTGTGTACATCTGCGATGAGTGCATCGACCTCTGCAACGAGATCATCGAGGAAGAGCTCGCGGAGACGAGCGAGGTGCGCTGGGAGGAACTCCCCAAGCCTCGCGAGATCTACGAATTCCTCGAGGGCTACGTCGTGGGCCAGGAGCCCGCGAAGAAGGCCCTCTCGGTGGCGGTCTACAACCACTACAAGCGGGTGCAGGCCGGGGAGACCGGCGGCGCACAGGGCCGTGACGACGCGATCGAACTCGCCAAGTCCAACATCCTGCTGCTCGGCCCGACCGGTTCCGGCAAGACGCTGCTCGCGCAGACGCTCGCGCGCATGCTGAACGTCCCGTTCGCCATCGCGGACGCGACGGCGCTCACGGAGGCGGGCTATGTCGGCGAGGACGTCGAGAACATCCTCCTGAAGCTCATCCAGGCCGCTGACTACGACGTCAAGAAGGCCGAGACGGGCATCATCTACATCGACGAGATCGACAAGGTCGCCCGCAAGAGCGAGAACCCTTCGATCACCCGCGATGTCTCGGGAGAAGGCGTCCAGCAGGCCCTGCTGAAGATCCTGGAAGGCACGACGGCTTCCGTTCCGCCGCAGGGCGGCCGCAAGCACCCGCACCAGGAGTTCATCCAGATCGACACGACGAACGTGCTCTTCATCGTGGGCGGCGCCTTCGCCGGCCTCGAGAAGATCATCGAGTCGCGGGCGGGCGCCAAGGGCATCGGCTTCGGCGCCACGATCCACTCCAAGCGCGAACTCCAGGAGAAGGACCGGTTCGAGGACATCATGCCGGAGGACCTGGTGAAGTTCGGGATGATCCCGGAGTTCATCGGCCGCCTCCCCGTGATCACCTCGGTCCACAACCTGGACCGCGAGGCCCTGCTCCAGATCCTGGTGGAGCCGCGCAACGCACTCGTGAAGCAGTACCAGCGCCTGTTCGAACTCGACGGCGTGGAGCTGGACTTCGAGCGCGAGGCCCTGGAGGCCATCGCCGACCAGGCGATCCTGCGCCAGACCGGCGCGCGCGGCCTGCGCGCCATCATGGAGGAAGTCCTCCAGTCGGTGATGTACGAGGTCCCGTCCCGCAAGGACGTGGCCCGCGTGGTCATCACGGCGGACGTCGTCCACTCGAACGTGAACCCGACCCTGGTGCCGCGCGAGGTGCGGGGCCCGGGCCCGGGCGAGCAGAAGTCGGCGTAGCCGCGACAGCCATGTGAAAGGGGCGCCCCACGAGTGATCGTGGGGCGCCCCTTTCACGTGATTCCTGCCCGTGGGCCGCCTGCGCCCGTACCGCCGGGCCGCCTGCGCCCGTACCGCCTCGTCAGCGCTTGACGCGGACTTCCTTGCGGAACTTGGCCGTCTTCTCGGCGGCCTCGTCCAGGTCGGGGGCCTGGCCGGTCATCGCGTTCGCCACGTCCGTGGTGATCACGATGCCGAGCGTGCTCTTGTCGCCCCATATGCAGGAGGCCATCGACATCTTGCTCGGGCCCTGGGAGCTGCCGGCCGTGGACGAGCCCAGGTCGAGCTTCATCTCCTGGCACTTCAGGACCGCCCCGTCGAGCCCGGCGGGGCTGTACGACTTGGGGCTGCCGACCAGCGTCACCGTCTGGCCGCCGGTGCCGCCGCTCTCCTCGGAGTTCTTCTTCGTCTCGTCGAACATCGCGTCGACGACCCGCTCGGGCTCCGCGATCTCGCCGAAGACGCCGTTGAACTGGAGGATCTTCTGCGCCAGCGGGTTGTCCTCGCTCCCCGACTGGTACTGGCCCTGGACGTCCTCGGCGTTCTTGACGCCGTGCTTCTCGGCCTCCCTGATGTCGGAGGAGGTCATGCCGCTCCCGCTGCCCGACTCCTTGGACAGCTTGTACTCGGTCAGGACCGTCGCCGGGGTGATCAGCTTGTGGGGACCGTCGTCCTTGATCCCGGCCGCGTCACCGCCGCCGCCCGCCGCCTCGGAGGAGCCGCCGCCCTTGCCCTTGTCGTCGTCACCGCCCGCGAGGACGAAGTAGCCGCCCACGGCCACCGCCACGACCGCGACCACGGCGGCGACGATGATGCCGGTCTTCTTGCCGCCGCCCTGCGGAGGCGGCGGCGGGACCTGCCCGTAGGGAGCCTGCGGCTGCTGCCCGTAGGGGCCGGGCTGCGGCGGCTGGCCGTACGGACCCGGCTGCTGCTGCGGCGCGCCCTGCGGTGCCTGCGGCGGGTAGCCGTAGCCGGGCTGGGGTGCCTGCGGCGGCTGGCCGTAGGGGCCGGGCTGGCCCTGCGGCTGGCCGTACGGGCCGGGCTGCTGGGGCTGCTGACCGCCGTACGGGCCGGGCTGGTGGTAGCTCATGCGTGGGTTCCCCCGTGAGTGCGCTGATGTGATGCCGACATCCTGACGGAAGCAGCCCCGGCCGAAGCGACCGGGGCTGCCGTGCGCGACGTGGCGCCTTCGGTGCGTCAGGACTTGACGCGGACTTCCTTGCGGAGCTTGGACGACGTGTCCGCCGCGTCATCGAGGGAGGCGCTCTTGCCGGTCATGGCGCTGGCCATGTCGACCGGGATCACGACACCGACGGTGCTGTTGTCGCCCCAGATGCAGACGGGCATGCGGATGGACTTCGGTCCGGAGCCGCCGCCCTTGATCTTCGTCTCCTGGCACTTGAGGACCGCGCCGTCGCCGTCGAAGCTCTTGGGGCTGCCGATCAGTTCGCCCGTGTCGGTGCTCTCGTTCACGGACTCCTTCTTCATCTTGGCGAACATCCCGTCGACCACCTTGGAGGGGTTGTCGATCTCGCCGTAGACGCCCATGAACTTGATCATCTTCTGGGCCAGCGGGTTGCTCTTGTCGCCCGACTGGTACTCGGCGTCCACGGGCGTGCCGTTCTTGACGCCGTCCTTCTCGGCTTCCTTCATGTCCTCGTCGTCGAAGCCGTCGCTGCCCGCGGCCTGCTTCTTGTACTCGGAGAGGACCGTCTCGGGGGTGACCAGCTTGTGCGCGCCGTCGTCCGCGACCGCGGAGTTGCCCGCCGAGGAGCTGTCGTCCTTGCCCGTCGTGAACCACCACACGCCGCCGCCTATCGCGACCAGCGCCACGACCGCGCCGATGATGAGGCCGGTCTTCTTGCCGCTGCCGCCCCCCGCGGGCGGAGGCGGCGGGACCTGCCCGTACGGGCCGCCCGGCTGGTGCTGGTCGTAGGGGCCGGGCTGCTGGGGCTGGCTGTAGCCGCCCTGCTGCGGGGGGACGCCCTGCGGGGCCTGCTGGGGGTAGCCGTAGCCGGGCTGGGGTGCCTGCGGCGGCTGGCCGTAGGGGCCAGGCTGACCCGGCTGCTGCCCGTAAGGACCGGGCTGCTGGGGCTGCTGCCCGCCGTACGGGCCAGGCTGGTTGTAGCTCATCGCGTGGGTTCCCCTCCGAACGCTTATGTGATGCCGACATCCTGACCGACGTCGGAGCGCCATGGGGCGCCGGGCCGCAACCGTTACTGAAGAATCCGGTTTCGGGACGGGTCTGTGACACCTCTAAACTGGCCCGGTGACCGAGAACACTCAGCAGCAGAATCCAGCGCCCATCACCGAACTGCCGACCCAGTACGCGCCGGCCGAGGTAGAGGGGACGCTGTACGAGCGCTGGGTGGAACGCGGCTACTTCTCCGCCGACGCGGCGAGCGAGAAGCCCCCGTACACCGTCGTCATCCCCCCGCCGAACGTCACCGGCTCCCTGCACCTCGGGCACGCCTTCGAGCACACGCTCATCGACGCCCTCACCCGCCGCAAGCGGATGCAGGGCTTCGAGACGCTGTGGCAGCCGGGCATGGACCACGCCGGCATCGCCACGCAGAACGTCGTCGAGCGCGAGCTCGGCAAGGAGGGCAAGTCCCGCCACGACCTGGGCCGCGAGGCGTTCATCGAGCGCGTCTGGAAGTGGAAGGGCGAGTCCGGCGGCCAGATCTCGGGGCAGATGCGGCGCCTGGGCGACGGCGTCGACTGGGACCGCGAGCGGTTCACGATGGACGAGGGCCTGTCCCAGTCGGTCCAGACCATCTTCAAGAAGCTCTACGACGACGAGCTGATCTACCGCGCCGAGCGCATCATCAACTGGTGCCCGCGCTGTCTGACGGCGATCTCGGACATCGAGGTCGAGTACCAGGACGACGACGGCGAGCTCGTCTCGATGAAGTACGGCGAGGGCGACGAGACCATCGTCGTCGCCACGACCCGCGCCGAGACGATGCTCGGCGACACCGCCGTCGCGGTCCACCCCGAGGACGAGCGGTACAAGCACCTGGTCGGCAAGCAGATCAAGCTGCCGCTGACCGACCGCACGATCCCCGTCGTCGCCGACGAGCACGTCGACCCCGAGTTCGGCACCGGCGCCGTCAAGGTGACCCCGGCGCACGACCCGAACGACTTCGAGATCGGCCAGCGCCACGACCTGCCGAACATCGCGGTCATGGACGAGCACGCGGTCATCACGGTCCCCGGCCCCTTCCAGGGCCTGGACCGCCTGGAGGCCCGCAGCGCCATCGTCGGCGCCCTGCGCGCCGAGGGCCGCATCGTCGCCGAGAAGCGCCCGTACACCCACTCGGTGGGCCACTGCTCGCGCTGCAAGACCACCATCGAGCCGCGCCTGTCCATGCAGTGGTGGGTCAAGGTCGGCCCGCTGGCGAAGGCCGCCGGTGACGCGGTCCGCGACGGCCAGGTCAAGATCCACCCGCAGGAGATGGAGAAGCGCTACTTCGACTGGGTCGACAACCTCCACGACTGGTGCATCTCGCGTCAGCTGTGGTGGGGCCACCGCATCCCGGTCTGGTACGGCCCGAACGGCGAGGTCGTCTGCGTCGGACCGGACGACGAGGCGCCCACCGGCGAGGGCTGGGTCCAGGACAGCGACGTCCTGGACACGTGGTTCTCGTCCGGCCTGTGGCCGTTCTCCACCCTGGGCTGGCCCGAGCGCACCGACAGCCTGGCGAAGTTCTATCCGAACTCCGTCCTGGTCACCGGGTACGACATCCTGTTCTTCTGGGTCGCCCGGATGATGATGTTCGGCCTGTACGCGATGGACGGCACCCCGCCGTTCCACACGATCGTGCTGCACGGCATGGTCCGCGACCAGTTCGGCAAGAAGATGTCGAAGTCCTTCGGCAACGCGGTCAACCCGCTGGACTGGATGGACAAGTACGGCTCGGACGCCGTCCGCTTCACCCTCGCCCGCGGCGCCAACCCCGGCGTCGACGTGCCGATCGGCGAGGACTGGGTCCAGGGCTCGCGGAACTTCGCCAACAAGATCTGGAACGCCACGCGCTTCGCGCTGATGAACGGCGCCACGATCGAGGGCGACCTGCCGCCCGTGGAGCAGCTCTCGGCGACGGACCGCTGGATCCTGTCCCGCCTGAACGCCACGGTCGCCGAGGTCGACGGCCTCTACGACGACTACCAGTTCGCCAAGCTGTCGGACGCCCTGTTCCACTTCGCGTGGGACGAGGTCTTCGACTGGTACGTGGAGCTGTCCAAGACCACGTTCATGGGCGGCGGCGAGGCCGCGAAGGTCTCGGGCCGGGTCCTGGGCGAGGTCCTCGACGTGACGCTGCGCCTGCTGCACCCGATCGTCCCGTTCGTGACGGAGACGCTCTGGACGACCCTCACCGGCCGCGAGTCCCTCGTGATCGCCGAGTGGCCCTCCGACAGCGGCTTCCGTGACACCGCGGCCGAGCAGGAGATCGAGACCCTCCAGCAGGTCATCACCGAGGTGCGCCGCTTCCGCGCCGACCAGGGGCTCCAGCCGGGCCAGAAGGTCCCGGCCCGGCTCTCCCTGGACGGCACGGCGCTCGCCCCGCACGAGGCGGCCATCCGCCAGCTCCTGCGCCTCCAGCCGGAGGGCGAGGAGTTCACGGCCACCGCCACGCTGCCGGTCTCGGGCGCCACGGTCGCGCTCGACCTGTCGGGCACGATCGACGTCGCGGCGGAGCGCAAGCGCCTCGCCAAGGACCTCGCGGCGGCCGAGAAGGAGAAGGCGCAGGCCACGGCGAAGCTCGGCAACGAAGCGTTCCTCGCGAAGGCGCCGGACAACGTGGTCGACAAGATCCGCGGCCGTCTCAGCAAGGCGGACGCCGACATCAGCCGGCTCCAGGCCCAGCTGGACGGCCTGCCGCAGGCCTAGTCGGTCAGGCGGTGGCGACGGGGTCCAGGGAACCGACCGGTTCCCTGGGCCCCGTCCCGTGTCCGGGCCCCGTCTCCTGTCCGGCCGCCGGGTCCTGCTCGGCGATGTGCAGGCCCAGGCGCACCAGCTCCGCCTCGGCGAGCGCGTCGATGACGTCGGGGTCGCCGCCGCGCCAGCCCTCGGCGAGGCTGCCCGCGGTGGCGTCGGGGAGTTCGTACGCGGTCCGCGCGACCTCGTCCAGGGGGCGCAGCAGGGCCCGCAGGGCGAGCAGTTCGCGGCCGTCGCAGCTCGCGGCGAGCTCCTGCGCGGCGGCGGCCTGCCGGATCCAGCGCAGGCGCCGGGGCAGCCAGCCGCCGAGCACGAGCCCGACGGGTACGAGGAAGACGGCGACGGCGCCCACGATCACCGCGGCGCGCACGGTCACTGGGTCCCCGGCTCCGGCGGCGTCCGCGGCGGCCCGCAGTGCGGCGTCGACGCGGTCACCGACCAGGGGCAGCCGGGACGGGTCACCGAGGGGCGCGGGCGGGGCCTCGGGGGCGGGACGGGTGAGCAGACAGGCCAGCCGGTAGGCGACGACGGCGGCGGCGGTCCACAGCGCGGTCCAGAGCAGGACCGCGCCGTCGCCGAGGAGCTGGCGGGTCCGTCGGCCGGGGTTCTGGGCATACCACATGGTCTGATTTGACCCCCGCGGGCGGCCTTTGCGGGACCGCCACGCCGACGTGTCACACTTCACGAAATAAAGGTCATAAGTCTGATGATTCGGGCAGAAAGACCTTGGATGATGGAGGGCATGCACGACCTGTCCGTCGCCGAGGCGATACGCCGGGCGACGGCCACGGGCCGCCGTCATGCCGGGCGCTGGGCGCGTGCGCCCCGGGCGCAGGACGCGCTCACCGCGCTGAGCTGCCTGGCCCTGATGAGCCTGGACATCCCCGGCCTCGCCGCGGCGGACAACTCCCTCAACGGCCCGCTCGCCGCGCTGGTCCTCACCTGCGGGGCCGCGTCGCTGCTGGTGCGCCGCGGGGCGCCCTGGGTGTCGTACGCGGTGGCGCTCCTGTTCATCGGCTGGCTGCACGAACTGACCCTCGCCCAGTTCGCGCTGTACTCCCTCGGCAGGTACCGCGGCCGTGCGGCGGGAACGCTCGGCGTGATCGGGTACGTGGCGTTCTCGTACGTGATGTTCACCCTCCCCGGCTGGCCGGCGCACCGCGGGGACACCCTGAGCTCCTTCCTCAGCCTGGTCGTGCCGATCGGGGTGCTCGCGGCGGGGGTCGGGGTCGCGGCCAACCGGCAGGACCTGGTCCGCGCGCTCCAGGCGCAGCGGGCCGAGACGTCCACGCTGCACGCGGTCCAGCGGGAGCGGTCCCGTATCGCGCGGGACGTGCACGACTTCGTGGGGCGGGAGCTGACGCTGCTCAGCGTGCGGTCGCAGGTGCTCGCGCGGCGGGCTTCGGGGGGCGCCTTCGAGGAGGGGTTCGAGGAGCTGTCCGAGACGGCGCGGTCGGCGCACCGGATGCTGAACGAGATCATCGTGCGGCGGGGGGTGGAGGGGGCGCCTACGCCCGGTCTGGACGCGCTTCCCGAGCTGGCCGAGCGCAGTGAGCGGGCCGGTACGCCGGTCGACCTGGTGGTCGACGGCTGCGCGCACCGGCTGTCGCCGATCCGGCAGGCCGCGGTGCACCGGGTGGTGCAGGAGTGTCTGACGAACGCGGCCAAGCATGCGCCCGGGGGGCGGGTGGACGTGCGGGTACGGGTGGCGGACGGTCACTTGTACGTGTCCGTCCGCAACGCCCTGCCCGTGTCCGGGCCCGCGGCCGGCTTCGCTCCGTCTCCGGTGTCCGCCGGGACCGGTACCGCGGGGATGTCCGAGCGGATCCATACGCTGGGCGGCAGTTTCTCGGCGGGGCCGCGGGGTGGTCTTTACGAGGTCCTCGCCTCGCTCCCGGCGGGGGACCTGGCCTGAGCCCGCTGCTCGCCCCGGGGTGCCCCCTCGCCGAACCAGCCCTCCCCACCCACCCGCCCGTTTGCCCCGCGGACCACCCTCACCGAACAAGCCTTTCCCACCCACCCGCCCGATTGCCCCGCGGTGCCCCCTCACCGAACGAGCCTTTCCCGCCCACCCGCCCGATTGCCCCGCAGCCACCAGCGATTGCCCGCGGTCGGGAGCGCTCGTGAGGGGACGTGCCGGTATGTCTGCCCGGAGCACGGTTCGCGGCGCTCCCTCGCCGAAGCACCCCGGCGGCCACCGGACGATGGCGAGGACGGACATACCGGCGCGGCCCCGCCTCCCATCCGAACCAGCGCCGCAACCCGCCCCGCCACCCGCAGGCCCCCGCCCCGCCGCCCGCAGGCCCCCGCCCCGCCGACCGCAGGTCTACGCAGGCCCCCGCCCCGCCGACCGCAGGTCTACGCCGCCGACATCACCCGCTCCAGCCCGTCGAAGTCCTCCACGCACTTCCCGCATCCCAGCGCCACACTGTCCAGCGGATCTTCCGCCGCGAAGACCGGGATTCCCGTCGCCGACGCCATCCGCAGGTCCAGGCCCGGGAGCAGCGCGCCCCCGCCCGTCAGGACGATGCCGTGTTCCATGACGTCGCCGGACAGCTCCGGCGGGCACTCCTCCAGGGTCGTCCGCACCGCGGCGATCACCGCCTCCACCGGCTCGTCGAGCGCCGCCCGCACCTCACGTACCGTCAGCTCCACCGTCTTCGGCAGCCCCCGCACCTTCTCGCGCCCCCGCACGGTGAACGTCCGCGACTCCAGCGCCTCGTCACCCGGCACCGGCCACGCCGACCCGATCGCGACCTTGATGTCCTCGGCGGTCCGCTCGCCGATGAGCAGCCCGTGCTCCTTGCGCACGAAGTTCGTGATCGCCTCGTCCAGCCGGTCCCCGCCCACCCGCAGCGACTGCGCCGTCACGATCCCGCCTAGAGAGATGACGGCCACCTCCGTCGTGCCGCCGCCGATGTCCACCACCATCGAGCCCCGCGGCTCCGCCACCGGAAGCCCCGCGCCGATCGCCGCCGCCATCGGCTCCTCCACCAGATGTACCGCCCGCGCCCCCGCCCGCTGCGCCGCGTGCACGATGGCCCGGCGCTCCACCTGCGTGACCCCGCTCGGCACGCACACCACCATCCGCGTGCGGGGCCGGCGCCCCGGCACGGCCTTGCGCACGAAGTGCCGGATCATCTCCTCGGCGGCCTCGTAGTCGCTGATCACGCCGTCCCGCAGGGGGCGGATCGCGGTGATGGAGCCCGGAGTGCGGCCGATCGTCTCCTTGGCCTCCGTGCCGACGGCGAGGGCGGTCCGCGCGCCCTCCTTGACGGCGACCACGGACGGCTCGTTGAGCACGATCCCCTGGCCGCGGACGTAGAGAAGGGTGTTCGCTGTGCCGAGGTCGATGCCTATGTCCATGATCGCCAAGTTTGCCCGGCGATTTCCCCGATCGGCGGGACCTTGGTCCCGAATCGGGCGGGACCAAGGTCCTCACAGGGCCGAAGCAGGTCCCGACGGCGGCTGTCGCACCCCGTCCGTAGACTGGCGTACGTGAGTGACCTCCCCCCGCCTGACAGCGCGCACCCCGACAGCAACGACAACGGCGACAGCGACGCCCGTTTCGACGAGATCGTCGAAGCCGAGACCGACCGCGACCCCGACCTCGCCGTGATCGAGGCGGGCAGCCGCACCCTGCGCACCCAGGCGGGCCCGCCCCAGGGCGACATCCCCTCCCGCCCCACCGACCCGGAGGTGGACAAGGCGCTGCGCGAGGTCGAGACCGAGCTCGCGGGCCGCTGGGGAGAGACGAAGCTGGAGCCCTCCGTCAGCCGGATCGCCGCCCTGATGGACGTCCTGGGCGAGCCCCAGCGGGCGTACCCCTCGATCCACATCACCGGCACGAACGGCAAGACGTCCACGGCCCGCATGATCGAGGCCCTGTTCAGCGCCTTCGAGCTGCGCACCGGGCGGTACACCTCGCCGCACGTCCAGTCGATCACCGAGCGGATCAGCCTGGACGGCGCCCCCATCGAGGCCGAGCGCTTCGTGGAGACGTACCAGGACATCAAGCCGTACGTGGAGATGGTCGACGCTCAGCAGGAGTTCAGGCTCTCCTTCTTCGAGGTGCTCACGGGCATGGCGTACGCCGCCTTCGCCGACGCCCCCGTGGACGTCGCCGTCGTCGAGGTCGGCATGGGCGGCAGCTGGGACGCGACGAACGTGATCGACGGCTCGGTCGCCGTCGTCACCCCCATCGACCTGGACCACACCGACCGCCTGGGCGGCACACCGGCCGAGATCGCCGTCGAGAAGTCCGGCATCATCAAGCCCGACGCCACGGTGATCCTCGCCCAGCAGCCGGTCGACGCGGCGCAGGTGCTCCTGAAGAAGGCCGTGGAGGTCGACGCGACGGTGGCCCGCGAGGGCCTGGAGTTCGGCATCGTCTCCCGCACGGTGGCGGTCGGCGGCCAGCTCCTGACCCTGCGCGGCCTCGGCGGGGAGTACGAGGAGATCTTCCTGCCCCTGCACGGCGCCTATCAAGCACACAACGCCGCCGTCGCGCTCGCCGCCGTGGAGGCGTTCTTCGGCATCGGCTCGCAGCACGCGAACTCCCTGGACATCGACACCATCCGCAAGGCCTTCGCCTCGGTCTCCTCGCCGGGCCGCCTGGAGGTCGTGCGCACCTCGCCGACCGTCGTCCTGGACGCCGCGCACAATCCGGCGGGCGCCCGCGCCACCGCCGAGGCGATCAGCGAGGTCTTCGACTTCAGCCGCCTGATCGGCGTGGTCGCGGCGAGCGACGGCAAGGACATGAAGGGCGTGCTCGAAGCCTTCGAGCCGATCTTCGCCGAGATCGTCGTCACGCAGAACTCCAGCCACCGCGCGATGGACGCGGACACGCTGGCCGGGCTCGCCGTCGAGGTCTTCGGCGACGACCGCGTCCAGGTCGAGCCGCGCCTGCCGGACGCCCTGGAGGCCGCGATCACCCTCGCCGAGGAAGAGGGCGAGTACGCGGGCGGCGGTGTCCTGGTCACCGGATCCGTCATCACCGTCGGCGAGGCCCGACTGCTCCTGGGGAGGGGCTGACTCCTGTGCGTACGCTCTGTGCTTCCACGCTGATCGGCGAGTTCTTCGTGATCGGCTTCGCCGGTCTGGTCGCCATGAAGGACCCGGACCTGTCGATGGGCACGGTCTGGACGGTCTGCGGCATCGCGATGCTGTTCAGCGTCCTGCTGTGCGGAATGATCACCCGCCCCGGCGGGGTGCAGCTGGGGTGGGCGCTCCAGATCGCGCTCGTCGCGAGCGGCTTCGTCGTGCCGATCATGTTCTTCATGGGCGTGGTGTTCGCCGCCCTGTGGTGGGCCTCGCTGCACTTCGGTCAGAAGATCGACGAGGCGAAGGCCCGCTTCGCGGCGCAGGCGGAGGCCGAGGCGGGGGCCTAGGCCCGGGCTTGACCGGAGTGCCCCGCGCGGTGCGGCGGGGCACGCTTCCGGGGCTGCGGTAACGCGGTGTAGTGGGTGCCGGTATCGTGCCGGTCAACCCACACGCTCGTAGAAAAAATGCTTGGAGCCGCACATGACCCAGCGCACTCTCGTCCTGCTCAAGCCCGACACCGTCCGTCGTGGCCTGATCGGCGAGATCATCGGCCGCATCGAGCGCAAGGCGGGCTGGACGATCTCCGCGCTCGAACTGCGCTCGCTCGACCAGGAGACGCTGGAGCAGCACTACGGCGAGCACAAGGGCAAGCCCTTCTACGAGCCGCTGGTCGACTTCATGTCCTCGGGTCCGGTCGTCGCGCTCGTCGTCGAGGGTGAGCGGGTCATCGAGGGCGTGCGCGCGCTGGCGGGTCCGACCGACCCGATCGCCGCCGCGCCCGGCTCCATCCGCGGCGACTTCGGCACCATCGTCCGGGAGAACCTGATCCACGCCTCGGACTCCGAGGAGTCCGCCGAGCGTGAGCTGAAGATCTTCTTCCCGGGTGTCGTCTGACGGTCGTACGTAAAGAATTCCGTAAAGACTTCTGACGCCTAGTCAGCAGGGCACCGCCCTGACCAGGGGTGGCCGAGAAAACCGGCCGCCCCTTGGCATATGCGCCCCAATTGGGGGAACCCGTGCCTCCGATGGCACGTCTCCAAGAGCGAGGCGGCGCATCATCTGCTGACAATGGCGAAGACCCTAGCGCCGTGTCCGTGCAGGCGAGACTACGATGGAAGCCTCCACGCCACACAGCACCCACCTCGCCTACCTAAAAAGCCATCAGAAGCTCCAGGGAAGGCCAGACGCATCCTCATGGGGAACAACATGTCGTTCATCGGCCGTGACATGGCTGTCGACCTCGGGACCGCCAACACGCTGGTGTACGTCAGGGGTCGCGGGATCGTTCTCAACGAACCGTCCGTCGTCGCGATCAACACCAACACCGGTGGCATCCTCGCTGTCGGCGCCGAAGCCAAGAAGATGATCGGTCGCACGCCGGGCAACATCGTCGCCGTGCGTCCGCTGAAGGACGGCGTCATCGCCGACTTCGAGATCACCGAGCGGATGCTCCGCTACTTCATCCTGAAGATCCACAAGCGGCGGTACCTCGCCCGGCCGCGCGTCGTCGTCTGCGTGCCCTCGGGCATCACCGGAGTCGAGCGCCGCGCCGTCATCGAGGCCTCCTCGCAGGCCGGCGCCCGCCAGGTGCACATCATCGAGGAGCCCATGGCCGCGGCCATCGGTTCCGGCCTGCCGGTCCACGAGGCCACGGGCAACATGGTGGTCGACATCGGCGGCGGCACCACCGAGGTCGCCGTCATCTCGCTCGGCGGAATCGTCACGGCACAGTCGATCCGCGTCGCCGGCGACGAGCTGGACAACGCGATCATCCAGCACATCAAGAAGGAGTACTCCCTCCTCCTCGGCGAGCGCACGGCCGAGCAGATCAAGATCACCATCGGTTCGGCGTACGACATGGACGCCGACGAGCACACCGAGATCCGCGGCCGGGACCTGGTCTCCGGGCTGCCGAAGACGGTCGTCATCTCCGCCGCCGAGGTCCGCAAGGCCATCGAGGAGCCGGTGAACGCGATCGTCGACGCGGTCAAGACGACCCTCGACAAGTGCCCGCCCGAGCTCTCGGGTGACGTGATGGACCGCGGCATCGTTCTCACGGGAGGCGGCGCCCTGCTGCGCGGCCTCGACGAGCGTCTGCGCCGCGAGACGGGCATGCCGATCCACATCGCCGAAGACCCGCTGGACAGCGTGGCGCTCGGCTCCGGCAAGTGCGTCGAGGAGTTCGAGGCGCTTCAGCAGGTCCTGGACGCGTCACCGCGCCGCTGAGGGTGGCGCGAACCCGCTGAAAGGGTGTCCGCCGTACGAGTGCCTGTCACCTCGTGCGGCGGATCGTTGATATAGAGGGCTCAGAAGACAAAGCACAACAATTCCGCGACGCCCGCAGACGCCGCGGAATCGGATTGCTTATCTTTGCTCGGACATACGCAAAATTACGCAGACATACGCAGTTGCTCAGAATTCCAAGGATTTCCAACTGAGGAAGGCACGGCCGCCGCACGTGAGGGACACACGAGAGAGCCGGCTGCTCCTGGTGCTGCTGATCGCCATCGCGTTCGCTTTGATCACGGTGGACATCCGTGGCGGCGAGGACTCGCCGGTCGACGGTGCCCGCCAGGCCGCCGCCACGGTCTTCGGCCCGGTCGAGGACGGCGTGTCGTCCGCCGTCGACCCGATCGGCAACGCGATCGGCGCGGTCCGGGACTCGGGCGACCGGCATGACCGGATCGCCGAACTCGAGCGTCAGAACGCCGCGTTGAAGGCGAAGCTCGGCAGCGACGACCGCAATCGCAGTCGGGTCAGACAGCTGGACAGCATGCTCAAGAAGGCCGGTGCCGGCCAGTACGGCATCAAGGGCGCCGAAGTCATCGGCATAGGAGCGGCCCAGGGCTTCTCCTGGACCGTCACCATCGACGCGGGCGCGGGCGACGGACTCAAGCGCGACATGACCGTCCTGAACGGCGACGGCCTGGTCGGCCGCGTCACCACGGTCGGCCCCAGCACCGCCACGGTCCTGCTCGCCAACGACCCCGACTTCACCGTCGGCACCCGCATGGAGAAGACCGACGAGCTCGGCTTCGCCACCGGACAGGGCGACCGCCCGCTCTCGGTGCAGATGCTCAACGGCAAGGCCAAGGTCAAGAAGGGCGACCGCCTGGTCACCTTCGGCTCGCAGGCCGACAAGCCGTTCGTGCCCGGCGTACCGGTCGGCGAGGTCGTCCGCGTCGACCCGTCGGGCGGCGACCTGACGCGCAACATCTACATCAAGCCGTACGTCGGCTTCACCAAGCTGGACATCGTCGGCGTCGTCGTCGAAGCGCCCCGCGAGGACCCGCGCGACACGGTCCTGCCGAAGAAGCCCGCCAAGCCGAAGCCGGCCCCGACGGTGACCGTCACGGCCACCCCGTCAGGACAGCCCCCGGCCGACGGCGTCGACAACGGCAACGAGCAGTAGGAGCACCGGACCCATGCGCTTCAACCGAATCCTGCTCTCCGTCACCCTGGTCGTCGTCGCCCTGGTCATCCAGGTCAGCGTCCTGGCCCGGCTGCAACTGCCGGGCGCGGTCCCGGACCTGGTGCTGCTCACGGTGCTCGGCCTCGCCCTGGTCTACGGCCACGTGGGCGGTGCCCTCATCGGCTTCGGCGCCGGACTCCTCGCCGACCTGGCCCCGCCGGCCGACCACGCGGCCGGGCGGTACGCCCTGGTCCTGTGCGTCGTCGGCTACCTCGCGGGCCTGGCCAAGCCGGAGACCGGCCGCCTCAGGTCGGCCACCGGCCCGCTCGTCGTGGTCGTCGGCGCCGCCATCGGGTCGACCCTGCTGTACGCGGGCGTGGGCGCCCTCGTCGGGGACACCGCGGCCCGCCACGTGGGCCTGGGCGGGCTCCTCTTCACGGCAGCCCTGTACGACCTGCTGCTCGCGCCGTTCACGGTGCCGCTGATCATCGCGCTGGCCCGCAGAGCCGAGAACGACCCGCTGGGGGAGACCTCACCGGCCAACAAGGCCACGGACGTCGCGTCCGGCTGGCTCTCCTCCGGCACCGGCCTGCGCATCGGCAACCAGCGCGGCGGCATGCGGATGAAGGCGGCCAAGGCCCGCGTCGCGCGCGCCGGACGCATCAAGGGGGTCAAGCGCCTGTGACCGCAGCGCCTTCGACCCCGGGCACGACCGGCCGCGCACACCGGCCGGTCGTGCACACGTACTGCTCGTACACAGACTGAGAGGGGAGGAACAGCGTGACCAACATCCCCGAGACCGGACGGACCCCAAGAGTCCAGATCCGTCTCGTCGTCATCCAGATCCTTGTGCTCTCCCTCCTCCTCACCCTCGGCGGGCGCCTCTGGTACCTCCAGGTCCGCAACGGTGAGGAGTACGCCGAGGAAGCATCCGGCAACCACGTCCAGCAGGTCGTCCAGCCCGCCGTACGCGGCTCGATCCTGGACGCGCGCGGCGTGCCGATCGCCGACAACGAGACCCGCCTGGTCGTCTCCGCGTCCCGCACGGACCTCATGAAGATGAAGGACGACGGCAAGGCGGCCCTCGCCAAGCTCGCCGACGTCCTCGGCATGAGCGCCAAGGACGTCTCCGACAAGGTCCGGCTCTGCGACTCCAAGACCCCGCAGCCCTGCTGGAACGGCTCGCCCTACCAGCCGATCCCGATCACGGACGAGGCCTCGCCCAAGCAGGCCCTCCAGATCCGCGAGCGCGCCGAGGACTTCCCCGGCATCACCGCCGAGCCCACCGCCGTCCGCCGCTACGCCGCGCCCGGCAAGTCCAACACCGCCCAGGTGCTCGGCTACCTCTCGCCCGTCACGGACGAGGAGATCACCAAGGCGGAGCACACCGACTCGCCGTTCCTCCGCTCCGACCAGGTCGGCCGCTCCGGCCTGGAGCGCACCTACGACGCACAGCTGCGCGGCAAGGCCGGCGTCACCCGCTACGAGGTCGACAACCTCGGCCGCGTCATCGGCAAGGCCAAGGACGACCCGGCGCAGCCCGGCGCGAACGTCGTCACCAGCATCGACGCACGCGTGCAGGCCCTGTCCGAGTACTGGCTGAACGACGCGATGAAGAAGGCCCGCCAGGAGTTCGACAAGAACACCGGCGAGAACTACAAGGCCGACGCGGGCGCCGTCGTCGTCATGGAGAACAAGACCGGACGCATCGTCTCCATGGCGTCCAACCCGACCTACGACCCGAACGCCTGGGTCGGCGGGATCTCCGGCAAGGACTACACCCGGCTCACCGGCAAGAAGTCCAACTACCCGCTCCTGAACCGCGCCATCCAGGGCCAGGCGGCCCCCGGGTCGATCTTCAAGGTCATCCCGTCGACGGCGGCGGTCAACGCGGGCTACGACTTCAACGGGCGCTACCCCTGCCCCAGCTCGTACTCCATCGGCGGCCAGACCTTCAAGAACTTCGAGTCCCAGGGCCACGGCAGCATCACCCTCGGCCAGGCCCTCGAGGTCTCCTGCGACACCGTCTTCTACAAGCTCGCGCACGACCAGTGGGCCAAGGACGGCGGCAACAAGCCGAAGAAGGACGCCAAGGACTGGTTCTACAAGACCGCCCACCAGTTCGGCCTCGGCAAGGAGACCGGCATCGACCTGCCGAACGAGGTCGCGGGGCGCGTCCCGGACCGCCAGTGGAAGAAGGACTACTGGAAGGCCAACAAGGACGGCTGGTGCAAGCAGGGCAAGAAGGGCGGCGACTACGTCGAGCAGATCGCGTACGAGAACTGCCTCGAAGGCATGAAGATGCGCGCCGGTGACTCCGTCAACTACTCCATCGGACAGGGCGACACCCTCGTCACGCCGATACAGATGGCGACGATCTACTCCGCCATCGCCAACGGCGGCACCCTCTACGACCCCACCGTCGGCAAGGCGATCGTGAGCGCCGACGGCAAGCAGGTCCAGGAGATCAAGCCCAAGTCGCACGGCAAGCTGCCCATGGACCAGAAGACGCGCGCCGACATAGACGGTGCCCTCGCCGACGTCGCCACCAAGGGAACGGCCGCCTGGCGCTTCGGCGGCTGGCCGCAGGACAAGATCCCGATGCACGCCAAGACGGGTACGGCGGAGGTCCACGGCAAGCAGACCACCTCGTGGTTCGCGACCTACACCAAGGACTACTCGATCGTCATGACGATCTCCCAGGGCGGTACGGGTTCCGGAGCGTCGGGCCCCGCCGTCCGCAAGATCTACGACGGCATCTACGGCCTGGACGAGAGCGGCAAGCAGAACCTGAAGAAGGCCCTGCTGCCCCAGCCGCAGAAGAACCTGCCGAAGATCGAGACCGACGGTTCGATCGACTCGCCGAAGATCAAGCCGTACAAGCCCGAGGCCCCCAAGCCGCCGCAGGAGCAGCAGGAACTGGCGGGCCCGCCCGCGAACGGGAGGCGCGACTAGTGGCCGGCAACAATGGCTTCTCCGTCTCCGGCTACGGGCCCGAGCGCTCGTCGGTGTCGTCCCGCCTGTTCGCCCGCGACTCGCTGGTGCGCCGGATGGACTGGCCGATACTGCTCTGCGCGCTCGCCCTGTCCGCGATCGGCTCCGCGCTCGTCTACTCCGCGACGCGCAACCGCACCGAGCTGGTCGGCGACGACCCGTACTCCTTCCTGTTCAAGCACGTCCTGAACACCGGCATCGGCATCGCCCTGATGGCGGGCACGGTGTGGCTGGGCCACCGGACGCTGCGGACGGCCGTGCCGATCCTCTACGGCATCTCCGTCTTCCTCGTCCTGCTCGTCCTCACCCCGCTCGGCGCGACGATCAACGGCGCGCACGCGTGGATCGTCATCGGCGGCGGCTTCTCGCTCCAGCCCTCCGAGTTCGTGAAGATCACGATCATCCTGGGCATGGCGATGCTGCTCGCCGCGCGGGTGGACGCGGGCGACCGCGACCACCCCGACCACCGCACGGTCCTCCAGGCCCTCGGCCTGGCCGCCGTGCCGATAATGATCGTGCTGCTCATGCCCGACCTCGGGTCGGTCATGGTGATGGCGATGATCGTGCTCGGCGTGCTGCTCGCCTCGGGCGCCTCCAACCGCTGGGTCTTCGGACTCCTCGGCACGGGCGCGGCCGGCGCGGTCGCCGTCTGGCAGCTCGGCATCCTGGACGACTACCAGATCGCCCGCTTCGCGGCCTTCGCCAACCCCGCGCTCGACCCGGCGGGCGTGGGCTACAACACCAACCAGGCCCGCATCGCGATCGGCTCCGGCGGCCTCACCGGCACCGGGCTCTTCAAGGGCTCGCAGACCACCGGTCAGTTCGTGCCCGAGCAGCAGACCGACTTCGTGTTCACCGTCGCGGGCGAGGAGCTCGGCTTCGCGGGCGCGGGGCTCATCCTGGTCCTGCTCGGCATCCTGCTCTGGCGCGCCTGCCGCATCGCCCGCGAGACGACCGAGCTGTACGGCACGATCGTCGCCGCCGGGATCATCGCCTGGTTCGCCTTCCAGTCCTTCGAGAACATCGGCATGACGCTCGGCATCATGCCGGTGGCCGGTCTGCCACTGCCCTTCGTCTCGTACGGAGGCTCCTCGATGTTCGCCGTCTGGGTGGCCGTCGGGCTGCTCCAGTCGATCAAGGTGCAGCGTCCGATGTCGGCCTAGAGACGCTCCGGGGCGCCTCGGGGTCTGCCCAGCGCCCCGGATCCCGTCTAGATTCGGTTCATGGGGCAGACGAAGCGGGAGATAGAGCGGAAGTACGACGTCGGGGCAGCCGCCGAGCTGCCCGACCTGACCGGTGTCGCCGGGGTCGCGGACGTCGTCCACAAAGGCGTCGTGGAACTGGACGCCACCTACTGGGACACCCCCGACCAACGCCTGGCGGCCTCCGCCGTCACACTGCGCCGCCGCACCGGCGGCGACGACGCGGGCTGGCATCTGAAGCTGCCGGTGGCGCTCGCGGACGGGGTGCGGGACGAGATCCACGCGCCGCTCTCGCCGGAGGTGCCGCGCTCGCTGCTCGGCCTCGTGCGCTCCCGCGTCCGCGAGGCCGAACTGGTCCCCGTGGTCCGCCTGCTCTCCGCCCGGGACCTGCGCCACCTGGTCGACGCGCAGGGCGCCCTGCTCGCCGAGGTCAGCGTCGACGGCGTACGGGCCGAGCGGCTCAGCGGCGGCGTGGCCACGGCGGAGTGGTCCGAGGTCGAGGTGGAACTCGCGGACGACGGCGACCCCGCCCTGCTCGACAAGGTCGAGAAGAAGCTCAAGAAGGCGGGCGTGCGGCGGGCCGACGCCTCCTCGAAGCTGGCCAGGGCGCTGGCCGAGACCGCGCCGCGGGAGAGCCTGCCCGAGGAGTTGCCGGCCAGGAGCACCAAGAAGAGCGACAAGAAGGCGGGCAAGCGCGAGGCGGTGGCGCAGGCCGTCGAGGAGGCCACCGGCGACGGCCCGGGAATGGCCGGCGACCACGTCCTCGCCTACCTCCGCGCCCAGCGCGACGCCCTCGTCGCCCTCGACCCGGACGTCCGCCGCGATCTGCCGGACTCCGTGCACCAGATGCGGGTCGCCACGCGCCGGATGCGCAGCGCCTTCCGCTCGTTCGGCAAGATCCTGGACCGCTCGGCCACCGATCCCGTCGCCGACGAGCTGAAGTGGCTCGCGGGCGAGCTGGGCGTCGACCGCGACCAGGAGGTCCTCACCGAGCGGCTCACCACGCGCATCGCCGCCGTGCCCCGCACCCTGCTGCTCGGCCCCGTGCGCGGGCGGCTGCGCATCTGGACCGTCGCCCGCCGCAGCGGCTCCCGGCGCAGGACCGTGGCCGTGCTCGACGGCAAGCGCTACCTCGCGCTCCTGGAGTCCGTCGACGCCCTCCTCGCCGCACCGCCGCTCCTGGCGGCCGCCGATGCCCCCGTGGGCAAGGCGCTGCCCAAGGCCGTCCTGAAGGACTACCGGCGCCTGGCGACCCGCGTCGAGCACGCCCTCGCGCTGCCTCCGGGCGAGCAGCGTGACGTGGCCATGCACGAGGCCCGCAAGGCCGCCAAGCGCGCCCGGTACGCGGGCGAGGCGGCCACACCCGCCCTGGGCAAGCCCGCCAAGAAGTTCGCCAAGCAGATGAAGGCCGTCCAGAGCGTGCTCGGCGACCACCAGGACAGCGTCGTCGCCCGCGACGCCCTGCGGACCCTGGCCATACAGGCCCACCTCGCCGGTGAGACCGCCTTCACCTGGGGGCTCCTGTACGGCCAGGAGGAGGCTGCGGCTGCGGACCGCGAGCGGGAACTGCCGGAGGTCTGGGCGCAGGCGTCCCGGGCGAAACTGCGGTCGGCGCTGGGCGGCTGACCGCGGCGGCTCCGTAGGCGTGACGGGAGCGGCAGCTGATCGTTTTATCCACGTAGGCCCTCTCCGCCGCCGCGGAGGTGCTCCGGACTGGGACACGTGTGATGTCCGCTGGGCCCAGTGCTCCCCGCCGATGCGGGGGTTTTCAAGCCGTGCGAGGGGCGCTCTCAAGCGGGTTACGCTTGAGAGTCATCCCCCTGCCAGCTCACGAAAGTCGCGAGATGCCTGTCGAGTCGGTCTTCCCACAGCTCGAAGCTCTGCTCCCGCATGTGCAGAAGCCCATTCAGTACGTGGGCGGTGAGCTCAACTCCACCGTCAAGCCGTGGGACAGCTGTGACGTCCGCTGGGCGCTCATGTACCCCGACGCGTACGAGGTCGGGCTGCCCAACCAGGGCGTCATGATCCTTTACGAGGTGCTGAACGAGCGCGAGGGCGTCCTCGCCGAGCGCACGTACAGCGTCTGGCCCGACCTCGAGGAGCTGATGCGGGAGCACGAGGTCCCGCAGTTCACCGTGGACAGCCACCGCCCCGTCGGCGCGTTCGACGTGTTCGGGCTCAGCTTCTCCACGGAGCTCGGGTACACGAACATGCTCACGGCCCTGGACCTCGCGGGCATCCCGCTGGAGTCCAAGGACCGCACGGTCGACGACCCGATCGTCCTCGCCGGCGGCCACGCGGCCTTCAACCCCGAGCCGATCGCGCAGTTCATCGACTGCGCGGTCATCGGCGACGGCGAGCAGGCCGTGCTCGACATGACCGCGATCATCCGCGAGTGGAAGGCCGAGGGCCGCCCCGGCGGCCGCGAGGAAGTCCTCTTCCGGCTCGCGCGCACCGGTTCGGTCTACGTCCCCGGGTTCTACGACGTCGAGTACCTCCCGGACGGGCGGATCGGCCGCGTCGTGCCGAACAAGTCCGGTGTCCCGTGGCGCGTGTCCAAGCACACCGTCATGGACCTGGACGAGTGGCCCTACCCCAAGCAGCCCCTCGTGCCGCTCGCGGAGACCGTCCACGAGCGCATGTCCGTGGAGATCTTCCGCGGCTGCACCCGCGGCTGCCGCTTCTGCCAGGCCGGCATGATCACGCGCCCCGTGCGGGAGCGAAGCATCACCGGCATCGGCGACATGGTCGAGAAGGGCCTGAAGGCGACCGGCTTCGAGGAGGTCGGCCTGCTCTCGCTGTCCTCCGCGGACCACACGGAGATCGCCGACGTCGCCAAGGGCCTCGCGGACCGGTACGAGGAAGACAAGATCGGCCTCTCCCTGCCCTCGACCCGCGTCGACGCCTTCAACATCGACCTGGCGAACGAGCTGACCAGGAACGGCCGCCGCTCGGGTCTGACGTTCGCCCCCGAGGGCGGCAGCGAGCGGATGCGGAAGGTCATCAACAAGATGGTCTCCGAGGAGGACCTGATCCGCACCGTCGCGACGGCGTACGGCAACGGCTGGCGCCAGGTCAAGCTGTACTTCATGCTCGGCCTGCCCACCGAGACCGACGAGGACGTCCTCCAGATCGCGGACATGGCGGCGAACGTCATCGCCAAGGGCCGCGAGGTCGCGGGCAACGACATCCGCTGCACGGTCTCCATCGGCGGCTTCGTGCCCAAGCCGCACACGCCCTTCCAGTGGGCCCCGCAGCTGTCGGCCGAGGAGACGGACGCCCGGCTCGGGAAGCTGCGCGACAAGATCCGCGGCGACAAGAAGTACGGCCGCTCGATCGGCTTCCGCTACCACGACGGCAAGCCCGGCATCGTCGAGGGCCTGCTCTCGCGCGGTGACCGCCGCATCGGCTCCGTCATCCGCGCGGTGTACGAGGACGGCGGCCGCTTCGACGGCTGGCGCGAGCACTTCAGCTACGACCGCTGGATGGCCTGCGCCGAGAAGACGCTGCCCGCCTTCGGCGTGGACGTCGACTGGTACACGACGCGTGAGCGGACGTACGAGGAGGTCCTGCCCTGGGACCACCTGGACTCCGGTCTCGACAAGGACTGGCTCTGGGACGACTGGCAGGACTCGCTCGACGAGACCGAGGTCGAGGACTGCCGCTGGACCCCGTGCTTCGACTGCGGCGTCTGCCCGCAGATGCAGACCGAGATCCAGATCGGCCCGACCGGCAAGAAGCTCCTGCCGCTGTCGGTAGTGAAGTAGGTGCCGCCACCGGAGCCGGCGGGCGGGACGGGTCCTCGACTCGCCCCGCCCACCGGCCTGGTGCGGCTCTCCTTCGTCGCCGCGATGGAGGAGTTCCGCGCCGAGGGACGCGGCGGCCCGGACGACGACACGACGCTCGGCCGCACCCTGCGGGACTACGGCGACAAGTGGCACGACCCGGTGGTCTTCGAGCGCTATGTGGCCGAGGTCGACGCCGCCGTGCACCCCGCCGAGCCGTACTCCGTCCCCGTGACGACGCTCTGGTACGCGGACGGCGCCGAGTACGTCGGCCGCCTGGCCATCCGGCACCACGTCAACACGCGCTTCCTGCGGGAGTACGGCGGCCACATCGGCTACGACGTACGGCCCACCGCCCGCCGCCGCGGTCACGCCACGGCGATGCTGGTCGACTCCCTGCCGTACGCCTGCGCGCTCGGCCTCGACTCGGTCCTGGTCACCTGCGACACCGACAACACCGGTTCGCGCAAGGTGATCGAGGGCGCGGGCGGCGTGTTCGAGGACGAACGCGGCGGCAAGCTGCGTTACTGGATCGCGACCGCCGCCTGACAACCGGCCACCTCCCTCCCGGCGTCTAGGACGGCATGGACCTGGAAAAGCGGCCCTCGCCGCACGAGCGCGAGCCGGCCCAGCCGCTCACCGCACCCGCGCCGCAGGCCGAGGGCTGTCTGGCCGTGGCGATCCGCATCCCGGTGCGGATCGTGGTGCTCGTGCTCGTCGTGCCGGTGCGCCTGGTGTGGGACGCCCTCGCCGTGTGCGGCCGCTTCCTGTATCTGCGGGGACTGCGGCCCGTGGGGCGGGCGTTCGCCTGGCTGGGGCGGACCCTGATCGTGACGCCGCTGGAGTGGCTGAACGCGTACGTCATCACCCCGGTCGCGCGCGGCGTCGCCGTCGCCACGGTGTGGCTCCTGAAGGCGTTGTTCGTGTGGCCGTGGGTGGGGCTGTGGCGGTATGTGGTCGTGCCGGTGGGCAGGGGGCTCGCGTGGCTGGGGCGCGTGCTGGTCGTGGTGCCTTCCGTGTGGCTGTACGCCTCGGTCCTCACGCCGGTCGGTCACGGCATCGCCTGGCTGGCCAGGGGAGTCGGCCACGGCGCCGTGTGGCTGGGCCGGACGCTCGTCGTGATCCCCTCCGTGTGGCTGTACAGGTCGGTCCTCACGCCGGTCGGCCAGGGCATCGCCTGGCTCGCGCGGGCCGTCGCCGCGGGCGCCCTGGTGGCCGGGCGGGGCATCGGCGCCGCCACGGTGTGGCTCCTGAAGGCGTTGTTCGTGTGGCCGTGGGTGGGGCTGTGGCGGTACGTGGTCGTGCCGGTGGGCAGGGGGCTCGCGTGGCTGGGGCGCGTGCTGGTCGTGGTGCCTTCCGTGTGGCTGTACGCCTCGGTCCTCACGCCGGTCGGTCACGGCATCGCCTGGCTGGCCAGGGGAGCCGGGGCGGGCATCGCCTGGACGGCCTGGGGGATCGGGGCCGGGGCCGCCTGGCTGCTGCGGGGGCTCGGGGCGGTGCTCGCCGCCCTGGGCCGCTGGATCTTCGTCGTACCCGCCGTCGCCCTGTGGCGCCGGGTCCTCGCACCCGTCGGGCGGGGCATCGCGGTCGTCGGGCGCGAGATCGGTGCCGCGCTCGGCCACGCCTGGCGCATCGCCGGGTACGTCTCGCTCGCCGTGGGCCGCTTCCTGGGCCGGCTCCTGCGGTGGCTGTTCGTCGACCCGGTGCGCTGGGCGTACCGCGCGGTCCTCACTCCGGTGGGCCATGCCGTGCGCGACGGGATCTGGCGGCCGGCCGCCCAGGCGGTCAAGGACGCGGGCCGCGCCACCCGGCAGGCCCTCGCCGCCGCCCGCCAGACCGTGCGGGACGCGCGTGCCGACGTACGCAGGATGCTGTTCGGCGCGCCGAAGGAGCGGGTCCCCGTGGCGGCGGGCCCGATGGAGCCCGTGCCGGTGCCGGTGGCCCGGCGGGAACCTGACACGCCCGGGGCACGTACTCTAGGTAGCAGTACGACCGCTCTCACGAAGGACTAGAACACTGGGCAAGCGACAGCCCGAAGGCCCGCCGCCCGCTCCCGCGGTGCAGCGCATCCGACTGCGCTACACCAAGCGCGGCCGCCTCCGGTTCACCAGCCACCGAGACTTCCAGCGCGCCTTCGAGCGGGCCCTGCGCCGCGCCGAGGTGCCCATGGCGTACTCGGCGGGGTTCACGCCCCACCCCAAGGTGTCGTACGCCAATGCCGCACCCACCGGCACGGGCAGTGAGGCCGAGTACCTGGAGATCGCGCTCACCGCGCAGCGCGACCCCGACAAGCTGCGCGAGCTGCTCGACGAGTCGATGCCCACCGGCCTCGACATCATCGACGCCGTCGAGTCCCGCACCTCGGGACTCGCCGACCGGCTCACCGCGTCCGTGTGGGAGCTGCGCCTGAACGGCGTGGAGCCCGCGGACGCGCAGCGGGCCGCCGAGGCCTTCCGGGCCGCGGAGACCGTCGAGGTCCAGCGCCGCACCAAGAACGGCATGCGGACCTTCGACGCCCGCGAGGCCGTCGTGAGCCTTGAGGCCCTCGCTTCCGGCGAGGCACTCAGCCACGACGCTGATAGGCCGACCGACCAGCCCTGTGCGATACTGCGGCTGGTTGTTCGGCACGTGACACCTGCCGTACGACCCGACGACGTCCTGTCCGGTCTCCGAGCTGTGGCCGACCTGGCGCCGCCGGTCCCCGCAGCGGTGACCAGGCTGGCGCAGGGGCTTCTTGACGACGAGACCGGCACGGTGACCGACCCGCTCGCGCCCGACCGCGAGGCAGCCACGACCCCGTCCGCATAGGACGGGGCCGCCGCGGCCGCCGCGAAGGCGCCGGCGCAGGAAGGTCCCGCGCAGGGACGCACGTCGTAGCGCCGCCCTGGTACTCGGGAGCCACCTGGGTCGGGCAGCGCACTGACCGAGACTTTCGCCAGGCCGTCCGCATTTGGGCGTACGGAACCGGCGAGACAGACACATAGAGCTCCCGTGCGGCGCCCACGCCCCCGGATGGCGGCCGCGCGTAGGTGAGCGAGGGCCGCGGACATCACCGGACCAGGCGCGGCGCCCGGGAGCGTGACGGGAGAACCGCCCGCATGCATGAGCCGAACGAACCCACTGAGGGCTCGGACAACAACACACCCAGCGACACCCTGCCGCCGCGCCGCAGGCGCCGTGCGGCGTCGCGTCCCGCGGGCCCGCCCGCGGGAGCCGCCGAGGGCACAGCTCCGGCCATACCGGCCACCCCCGCCGCCGAAGAGCCCGCCGCGGCCGTGGCTCCGGAGCCCGCAGCGGCCGAGGACGCCGCTCCGGCCCCGCGCCGCCGCCGTGCGACCCGCCGCGCCTCGGCCCCCGCCGGTGCGCCGCAGGGCGCCGAGACGCCCGCCGAGACGCCGGCCGCCGAGCCCGTGGCCGCCGCGGCCCCGGCCGATGCCGAGCCCGCCGAGGACGCCGCTCCGGCCCCGCGCCGTCGCCGTGCGACCCGCCGCGCCTCGGCCCCCGCCGGTGCGCCGCAGGGCGCCGAGGCCGACGCCCGGACGCCGGAGGCCGCCGAGCCCGCCGCCGCCGAGCCGGCCGCTGAGACCACTCCCGAGACGCAGCCGGAGGCCGACGCCGCCCCGCGCCGTGCCCGCCGCCGCGCCACCCGCGGCTCGTCCGCGCCCGCAGCGGAGACGCAGGCCGCCGAGCAGGCCCCCGCCGCCGAGCCGCAGGCCGCCGCCGAGGCCAAGCAGGCCCCGGAGCCGCAGCCCGCCGAAGAGGACGCGCCCACGGGCCGCCGTCCCCGCCGTGCCACCCGCAAGGCCGCCGCCGGATTCTCGGCGCCCGACCCGACGCGGGCCCGCAAGGCGCGTGCCGGTGACGGTGAGGAGGGTTCCGGACGCAAGCCCCGCCCCGCCGTCGCCGTCTTCCAGGCGCCGGTGTTCGCCGCGCCGATGTTCCAGACCCCCGAGAGCGCCGCCGCCGCTGCCGCCGCCGAAGCGGCCGACGAGCCCGCCGAAGAGGTCGAGGCCGAGCCCGTGGCCGCCGCCCCCGTGGTGGAGGAGGAGACCGGGCCGCGCCGCCGCCGTCGCCGTGGCCGCGCCGCCGACGAGCAGCCCGCCGCCGAGCGCGAGCCCGCCAAGGCCGCCGCGCGGCCCGCCGACGACGAGGTCCCCGAGCCCGAAGAGGCCGAGGACACCGCCGCGGACCAGGACAGCGACCACGACAACCACGACAACGACGAGTCCGACGACAACGGCGAGCGCCACGGCCGCCGTCGCCGTCGCGGTGGCCGTCGCCGCCGCCGCGGTGAGTCCGCCGACGACTCCGGCGACCAGCAGGACGCGGACGGCGAAGCGGACTCCGACACGGACGCCGCCGAGCAGGACGCCGAGCCGGCCGCCGCCGAGGAGTCCGACGAGGACACCGACGACAACGGCTCGGGCTCCGGCTCCAGCAGCAGCCGTCGCCGTCGTCGCCGCCGCCGTCGCGCCGGGGACTCCGGTGAGGCCGAGAGCACGGCGGACGGCGACCCGGAGCGTACGGTCGTGAAGGTCCGTGAGCCGCGCAAGAAGGAAGAGCGCGAGCTCGGCACCGGCGCCGACGAGGTCCAGTCCATCAAGGGCTCGACCCGCCTGGAGGCCAAGAAGCAGCGCCGCCGCGAAGGCCGCGAGCAGGGCCGCCGCCGCGTCCCGATCATCACCGAGGCCGAGTTCCTGGCCCGTCGCGAGGCCGTCGAGCGCGTGATGGTCGTCCGCCAGAACGGCGAGCGCACCCAGATCGGCGTCCTCGAGGACAACGTGCTCGTCGAGCACTACGTCAACAAGGAGCAGGCCACCTCGTACGTCGGCAACGTCTACCTGGGCAAGGTCCAGAACGTGCTGCCGTCCATGGAGGCCGCCTTCATCGACATCGGCAAGGGCCGCAACGCCGTCCTGTACGCCGGTGAGGTCAACTTCGAGGCGCTCGGGATGGCCAACGGCCCCCGCCGCATCGAGTCCGCCCTCAAGTCCGGCCAGTCGGTCCTCGTGCAGGTCACGAAGGACCCGATCGGCCACAAGGGTGCCCGCCTGACCAGCCAGGTCTCGCTGCCCGGCCGGTACCTGGTCTACGTGCCCGAGGGCTCGATGACCGGCATCAGCCGCAAGCTGCCCGACACCGAGCGCGCGCGTCTGAAGACCATCCTCAAGAAGATCGTCCCCGAGGACGCGGGCGTCATCGTGCGCACCGCCGCCGAGGGCGCGAGCGAGGACGAGCTGCGCCGTGACGTCGAGCGTCTTCAGCAGCAGTGGGAAGAGATCCAGAAGAAGGCGAAGAACGGCGGCGCCGCGCCGACCCTTCTGTACGGCGAGCCGGACATGACCGTCCGTGTCGTCCGCGACATCTTCAACGAGGACTTCTCGAAGGTCATCGTCAGCGGTGACGACGCCTGGGAGACCATCCACGGATACGTCTCGCACGTCGCCCCCGACCTGGCGGACCGCCTCCAGCGCTGGACCTCCGAGGTCGACGTCTTCGCGACGTACCGCATCGACGAGCAGCTGATGAAGGCCCTGGACCGCAAGGTCTGGCTGCCCAGCGGCGGCTCGCTGGTGATCGACAAGACCGAGGCGATGATCGTCGTCGACGTCAACACCGGCAAGTTCACCGGCCAGGGCGGCAACCTCGAAGAGACCGTGACGAGGAACAACCTCGAAGCGGCCGAGGAGATCGTGCGCCAGCTGCGCCTGCGTGACCTCGGCGGCATCGTCGTCATCGACTTCATCGACATGGTCCTGGAGTCCAACCGGGACCTGGTCCTGCGCCGCCTGCTCGAATGCCTGGGCCGCGACCGTACGAAGCACCAGGTCGCCGAGGTCACCTCGCTCGGTCTCGTGCAGATGACCCGCAAGCGGGTGGGCCAGGGCCTTCTGGAGTCCTTCTCCGAGACCTGCGTCCACTGCAACGGCCGCGGTGTCATCGTGCACATGGAGCAGCCCACCTCCGCCGGTGGCGGCGGCAAGCGCAAGAAGCGCGGCCGCGGCGGCTCGGAGCAGGGCCAGGAGCACACGCACGAGCACGACCACGAGGCCCTGGAGACGACGGACGAGGTGGAGACCGAGTCCGAGGCGGAGGTCGCCGCCGAGGCCGCGGCTCCCGTGGCGCTCCCCGAGCCGGAGTTCGTGCCGGACGAGGAGCTGTACAGCAGCGCCTCCGAGGCCGAGGCGGCCGCGTCCCGCGGTGGCCGTTCGCGCCGCAGGGCGACCCGTCGGGCCTCGGCTCCGGCCGGCGCCCCGCGGGCGGAGTCGGCCCCCAAGGCCGAGAGCGCGCCCAAGGCGGAGAAGCGGGGCAGGTCCCGCGCCGCCAAGGCCGAGCTCGCCGAGGCCGAGGCTCCGGTTGTCGAGGCTCCGGTGGTCGAGGCCCCCGTGGTGGAGACCCCCGCGGCCGCGGAGGACCCGGTGGTCGAGGTGGCCCCCGAGGCTCCGGTCGAGGACGCCGCTCCCAAGGGGCGCACGCGCCGTCGTGCGACCCGCAAGGCGACGTCGCCCGCCGGATCGCCGAAGGCGGCCGAGAGCGCCGAGCCGGAGGCCGCCGAGGTCATCGTGGCCGAGACGCCCAAGGCGGAGCCCGTGGCGGAGCCGGTCGCCGAGCCCGCTGCCGAGCCGGTGGCGGACGCCGCTCCGGCCCGTCCGCGCCGCCGTGCGGTCCGTAAGGCCACCGCGCCGACCGCGTCCGCGGAGGCGGCCGTCCTGGTCGTCCCGTCGGCGGAGAAGGCGACGGAGGCCCCCGCACAGGCCGAGCAGGCCGAGCAGCCGGAGGCCGCGGCTCCCGCCGAGGAAGCCGCTCCGGCGAAGAAGACGGCGCGTAAGACCGCCGCCAAGAAGGCGCCCGCGAAGAAGGCCGCCGCCAAGAAGACCGCGGCCAAGAAGACGGCCGCCAAGAAGACGACGGCCAAGAAGGCGTCGAAGACCACGAAGAAGACCGCCGCGGCGGAGCAGGCACCGGCCGGTGTCAAGGCTTCCGCGGGCGACGAGGGCTGACCTCCTTCTTTGCGGTCCGTACATATGACCGGGTGCCCCCGGTGCGGTGATTCGACCGCGCCGGGGGCACCTCTCTGTTTGGAACGCGGTGAAGTACCTGTAAAACTCATGCGGTTGATGAAAGAGCGCACGGGCGTGGTGTCTGGGGAGACGCCCCGCCGGTGTCAGGGAGGGGTTGGACGATGGCGCAAGGTCGCCTGAGGGGCACGGGGCGTCACCGTGCCGTGAAACAGGCCAAGGGAGGACGCCAGGCGGTCGCGCTGGCGACGATCCTGTCGGCGACGGGGATCCAGACCGTCAGTGCCCTGGGCACGGCGGGAGCGGCCGAGGGCGACCCGCCCCTGGTGGAGGCGCCGATCTTCAACGATCCGCTGGGCACCCCCGAGCAGCAGCACGCGATACGGACCCGGCTGATCGAGCTGACGAACGCCGCGGTGCCCGGTTCGACCATCAAGGTCGCGGTCTACCACGTGTGGGAGTCCCCGGTCGTGGACGCGCTCCTGGCGGCCAAGAGGCGCGGCGTGAACGTGCAGATGGTGCTCGACGAGTCCACCAGGAGCGACCGCCCGACGAACACCGCGTACAGCAGGCTGGCGTCGGAGCTGGGCACCGACCGGAACAAGGCGTCCTTCGTGACGCTCTGCCCGGCGGGCAAGTCCTGCCTGGGCGATCCCCGGTACGGCAAGTCGATCATGCACAACAAGTTCTGGCTGTTCTCGCAGGTCGAGGGGGCCAGGGACGTCGTCGTGCAGACCACGTCGAACTCGACGCCGTCCGCCCACACGAAGTTCTTCAACGACGCGTTGCAGCTCCCGAACAATCCGACGATGTACGACGCGTACGCCGACTACTTCGCCGACATGATCCGCAAGGACTGGCGGAACTGGGACTACCGCACGGTGAGCGACGGCCTCTACAAGGCCTATTTCTTCCCGCGCTCCGGCACGGTCAACGAGACCGACACCATGTACTCGGTCCTGAACAACATCCGGTGCAACTACCGGGACGCGTCCGGTGTCGCCCGCCACACCAACGTCCGCGCCTCGATATTCAAGATCACCCGGAAGCAGATCGCCGACAAGCTCGTCTCGCTCAAGAAGGCGGGCTGCACGGTCGGCATCGTCTACGCCGAGACGGACAGCGCCAAGAGCCAGGGCGGCACTCCGGGCACCTGGGAGGCCCTGCACAAGGCCGGCGGCCCGACGATGCGGTGCTTCAACGACGACCGGGACCCGCTGCACCCCGGGACCAAGCTCGCGACGCCCTACATCATCCACTCGAAGTACCTGCTGATCGACGGCATGTACGACGGCAGGCAGAACAAGCTCTCCTTCACCGGTTCGCAGAACTACACGGCGCCCGCCCTGCGCGAGAACGACGAGGCGATCGTGAAGGTCGACGACGATTCGGTGCACGACGCCTACCGCGGACACTTCGACCGGGTGCGCACGATCGCCTGGCCGGGCAAGGCCGACAGCACCGATCTGTGCAAGGGCGTCAAGCCGCTGCCGCCGGACGGCGAGAAGCCGGTTTGACCCTTCTGGCCCAGCCCCGTAATCTTGAGCGTCGGCGTGTCAATAGGCACGCTCCACCCCTGTAAACCTGATTTCCTTCCGGCGCCCGGCGTCCGGGAGAGGCCGACCGTGCGAGCGGGCGGCTGGACTGCGGGGGTCCCGTTCCGAGCGAGAGAGAGTTCCGCGTGTACGCCATCGTGCGCAGCGGTGGTCGCCAGCACAAGGTTGCTGTCGACGACATCGTTGAGGTTGACAAGATTTCCACCGCCAAGGTTGGCGACACGGTCGAGCTCTCGACCCTGCTCGTTGTCGACGGCGACGCCGTGACGAGCGACCCGTGGGTCCTTGCCGGCATCAAGGTCCAGGCCGAGGTCGTGGACCACCACAAGGGCGCGAAGATCGACATCCTTCGCTACAAGAACAAGACCGGCTACCGCCGTCGTCAGGGTCACCGTCAGCAGTACACGGCGATCAAGATCACCGGTATCCCCACGGCTGCGAAGTAAGGGACTGAGACAAGATGGCACACAAGAAGGGCGCATCGTCCACTCGGAACGGGCGCGATTCCAATGCTCAGCGGCTCGGTGTGAAGCGCTTCGGCGGTCAGACCGTCAACGCCGGTGAGATCCTGGTCCGCCAGCGTGGCACCCACTTCCACCCGGGCTCGGGCGTCGGCCGCGGCAAGGACGACACCTTGTTCGCGCTGGACGCCGGTGCGGTGGAGTTCGGCACCCACCGTGGCCGCAAGGTCGTGAACATCGTTCCGGTCGCCTGAACCAGGCGTCCGTAGAACAGGTTCTTCGCGAGGGCGGACCTCACTTCCCTGTCGGGAAGCGGGTCCGCCTTTCGCGTGTTACTAGATAGACATTCCGTACTCCCCCTGCCTCCGGCTGGGGGGACCCCCACTGGAGGCACATCCCATGACCACCTTCGTGGACCGCGTCGAGCTGCACGTCGCCGCGGGTAGCGGGGGCCACGGCTGTGCCTCCGTCCACCGTGAGAAGTTCAAGCCGCTCGGCGGTCCGGACGGCGGCAACGGCGGCCGTGGCGGCGACGTGATCCTGGTCGTCGACCAGTCGGTCACGACGCTGCTCGACTACCACCACTCCCCGCACCGCAAGGCCACCAACGGCGCTCCCGGTGCCGGTGACAACCGTTCCGGCAAGGACGGCCAGGACCTGGTCCTGCCCGTGCCGGACGGCACCGTCATCCTCGACAAGGACGGCAACGTCCTGGCCGACCTGGTCGGCCAGGGCACGACGTACGTCGCCTCACAGGGCGGCCGCGGCGGCCTCGGCAACGCGGCGCTGGCCTCGGCCCGCCGCAAGGCTCCCGGCTTCGCCCTGCTCGGCGAGCCGGGCGACGAGGGCGACGTCATCCTGGAGCTCAAGACGGTCGCGGACGTCGCGCTCGTCGGCTACCCGAGCGCGGGCAAGTCCTCGCTGATCTCGGTGCTCAGCGCGGCCAAGCCGAAGATCGCGGACTACCCCTTCACGACGCTCGTCCCCAACCTCGGTGTGGTGACGGCCGGTTCGACCGTCTACACCATCGCCGACGTACCGGGTCTGATCCCGGGCGCCAGCCAGGGCAAGGGCCTCGGCCTGGAGTTCCTGCGGCACGTCGAGCGGTGCAGCGTCCTGGTGCACGTCCTGGACACGGCGACGCTGGAGTCCGACCGCGACCCCGTCTCCGACCTCGACATCATCGAGGAGGAGCTGCGGCAGTACGGCGCCGGCCTGGAGAACCGTCCGCGCGTCGTCGTCCTGAACAAGATCGACGTACCGGACGGCCAGGACCTCGCCGACCTGGTCCGCCCCGACCTGGAGGCCCGCGGCTACCGCGTCTTCGAGGTGTCGGCCGTGGCGCACAAGGGGCTCAAGGAGCTCTCCTTCGCGCTCGCCGAGGTCGTGGGCGAGGCGCGTGCCGCGAAGCCGAAGGAGGAGGCGACCCGTATCGTCATCCGGCCCAAGGCCGTGGACGACACCGGCTTCACCGTCAAGCTCGGCGACGACGGCATCTACCGCGTGCGCGGCGAGAAGCCGGAGCGCTGGGTGCGTCAGACCGACTTCAACAACGACGAGGCCGTCGGCTACCTCGCGGACCGGCTCAACCGCCTCGGCGTCGAGGACGCGCTGATGAAGGCGGGCGCCCGCACGGGTGACGGCGTCGCCATCGGCCCCGAGGACAACGCGGTCGTCTTCGACTGGGAGCCCACGGTCATGGCCGGTGCGGAGATGCTCGGCCGCCGTGGCGAGGACCACCGCCTGGAGGCGCCCCGTCCCGCGGCCCAGCGCCGCCGGGACCGGGACGCGGAGCGGGACGAGGCGGAGAAGGCGTACGACGACTTCGAGCCCTTCTAGGCGGTACGCCTTGAGCGGTGCATGAGAAGGGCCCCCGGAGCTTTGGCTCCGGGGGCCCTTCTCTCGTTCGTTTCACCCTGCGGTGGGTGGGGGCTGGGCGCGCAGTTCCCCGCGCCCCTTACGGGGCGCCCCTGGCGGGGCTTTACGCCGTTACCGAGTCCTCCGCGCCGTTCGGGTTGGGTTCCGTCGGGTCGGATTCCATTTCCTCTGCCGCGTCCTGAGCCGCGCGCTGGCCGGGGATCTCCGCGTCGATGCGGGTGGCCATGCGCAGCCGGCGCTCGTCGGCCTTGGCCGACAGGGCGAGGGCCGCCTCGTTGAAGCGCACCAGGGAGGGCGGGTCCGAGGGGCCGAGGAGGTGCTCCTTGAGGGCCAGCCGGGCCTCGGCGTGGGTGTCCCTCTCCGGGGAGCGGACGGTGTCCAGGAGGTCCGGGACGCCCTCGGCGGTGGGGGTCAGGATCGTCGCGGCGCTCACCGTCGGGAAGCCCGCGCGGAAGTCCGACTCGGACATGCCGGACGTGTTGGCGACCGCGTACGGCTTCTCGCTCGTCAGCCAGTCGGAGACGACCGAGGAGACGTCACTGATCAGCAGGTCGGCCTGGTTGAAGCAGGAGAAGATCGCGGGGCGCGCGGTGGTGATGATCTGGTGCTCCCACTCGGGGAACGACGCCCAGTACGCCGCCTCCCAGGCGGCCGTCGCCTCGGCGACGGCGGCCTGCTGGTCGCCGTCGGGCGTGCCCTGAAGCATCATCCGCTCCATCTCGTCCACGCTCTTGCGGAACGCGGTCGAGGTGAGCCGGTCCAACTCGGCGGTGCGCAGCGACAGTTCGGCCAGGGCCTCCTGGCCGGGACGCTCGCCCGAACGCTTGACGGCGGCCTCGCGGATCATCGCCTTGATGCGCTCGTTGGCGGCGCCCGCGCGCGGGTCCTGCGAGCCGGTCATCGGGTGCGGCTTGTAGATGAGCCGGACGCCGGGGTCGGCGAGCAGGTGCCGGACGATGTTCTCGCCCGCGAGGGTGACCGAGGTGTTGCCGGGGTTGCCGTCCCAGCCCTCCCAGGTGGGGGCGTACAGAACGGTGGTGAAGGGGCCGGTGGGGGCGCCCGTGGAGCGCAGGATCGGGGACAGCTGCGGGCGGCCGACCTCGACCACGTCCTTGTCCTCGACGCCGACGTCGGCGGCCTGGTAGCGGTCGCGCGCGGCGGGGCCCGCCACCCACACCTCGTCGTACGCCTTCGCGTACGGGTTGCAGGAGGACAGCTTGTCGCTCTCGCCGTGGTTGATGAAGGCGTGCTTGATCGTGGGGATGCGCAGGACCTGCGAGGTCTTCGCGGCGTTCGCCGGGTGCAGCATCATCTTCAGCGTCGAGGTCTCCAGGGAGAACATCGTCGCGACCTTCGGGAAGCAGATGATCGGGACGTCCGTCGCGTCGATCTTCTGCACCATGAACCGCTCACGCAGCACGATCAGCGGGTTGCCGTCGAGCGCGGAGAGCGTGGAGAGCCACATGTTGGCCTGGTAGGCGGAGGTGGAGCCGCCCGAGAAGTACATGGCGACGGTCGGCTGGTACTCGGCCAGCCAGTTGTCCAGCCACTCCATGACCTTCTCGTCGTTCTTCGCCCGCTTCTTGGGCAGCAGCCAGGTGGCGAGGTAGAGCGCGCCGAAGCCCATCAGGGCGATGGAGATCCCCAGGCCGATGCCGCCCCAGTACGCGTCCGTGGTGGCGGCCGTGACCAGCAGGCCGACCGTGGCCGGGATCGAGAACGTCAGCAGGCGGTGGGCCTGGCGGCGCGAGAGGAGCCGCGGCGGGGCCGCCGTCAGGTGCAGCGCGGACGCGTCGATGTTGCGCGTGACGATCGGCAGCTGGCGGGAGCGGCGCACCAGTATGGCGGTGGCCTGGCAGCCGAAGTGCAGGAAGTAGAAGGCGAGGAGCGAGATCGTCAGCGGCGACTGCTCGGCGAGCGGCTCGATGCCGTCGATGCGCAGCAGGCCGACCAGGATCAGCATGTCGCGCAGGAGCTGCCTGACGGTGACGTCGAAGCGGATCTTGCCAAGGAGGGAGAGGAGCCCCGGCTGCTTGTACTGCAGATAGACGTCGAGCGCGAGGTTCGCCGCCGATGCGGCGACGAACACCGGTACGTACGGGACCAGCGCGCTGACGAGCTGGGCCGTGAAGAGCGCGAACATCGTGAACAGCGCGGAGAGCTGCACGATGCGGCGGGGTGCGAGTCCGGCAGAGGGCACGGGCTTGGGCTCCTGGCGGGGGATCGGATGGGGGTGATGGGGGGGCGAAGCAGGAAAGGCGGAGAAGGCGGGGAAGTCGACCACTGACCGTATGACGTGCGGTGGCCCTGTAGCAATCTTCCGTGACGACAATCACCGGATAAAGGGGCAAAGGTACTGAACCTTCGGGTGTCGATTCGCCTCGGGGGCGTCTTCGGTCCGCCCCTCGAAATGGATGGGCGGGGCATGCGCCTCCTCGCGTAGATTGCTGGTCCGGCAGGGATCCGGCGGGGCACAGGGCCTCCGGGATCGTCGGGACCATTGGGGAAGTACGTGGCTGGGGCAAGGCAGGATGCAGGGCGGGCCCGAAGGGCCTCGGTCGAGGGTGGCGGTGGGAGACGGGCGGGCATCGCAGAGGCCCGCAGGGTTGTCGTCAAGGTCGGGTCCTCGTCCCTGACCACCGCGTCAGGGGGACTGGACGCCGACCGCGTCGACGCCCTTGTCGACGTGCTCGCCAAGAGCCGCAGCGGCGGCGAGCGCGAGATCGTGCTCGTCTCCTCCGGCGCCATCGCCGCCGGGCTCTCGCCGCTGGGCCTGCGCAGGCGGCCCAAGGACCTCGCGCGGCAGCAGGCGGCCGCCAGCGTCGGCCAGGGCCTTCTCGTGGCCCGCTACACCGCTTCCTTCGCGCGGTACGGCGTACGCGTCGGGCAGGTGCTCCTCACCTCCGACGACATGGCCCGCCGCGCCCACCACCGCAACGCCTCCCGCACCCTCGACCAGCTTCTGGCGATGGGCGCGCTGCCCGTCGTCAACGAGAACGACACCGTGGCCACGGACGAGATCCGCTTCGGCGACAACGACCGGCTCGCGGCCCTCGTCGCCCATCTGGTCCATGCCGACCTTCTCGTCCTGCTCTCCGACGTGGACGGCCTCTACGACGGCGACCCGTCCCGGCCCGGCACCTCCCGGCTCTCCGAGGTGACGGGCCCCGCCGACATGGCGCACGTCCGGATCGGCAGCGCCGGCAAGGCGGGCGTCGGCACCGGCGGCATGGTCACGAAGGTCGAGGCCGCGCGGATCGCCGCGGCCGCCGGGATCCCGGTGGTCCTGACCTCCGCGAGCCAGGCCGCCGACGCCCTCGCGGGCCGCGACACCGGCACGTACTTCCACCGCACGGGCCGCCGCTCCGGCGACCGGCTGCTGTGGCTCCAGCACGCATCGGAACCGCGGGGCGCCCTGACGCTCGACGACGGGGCCGTGCGCGCGGTCGTCGAGGGGCGCAAGTCGCTGCTGCCCGCCGGGATCGCGGCGGTCGAGGGCGACTTCGCCGCGGGCGACCCGGTGGAGCTGCGGGACACCTCGGGGCGTGCCGTGGCGCGCGGCCTGGTGAACTTCGACGCCAAGGAGCTACCGCAGCTCCTCGGCCGCTCGACCAGGGATCTCGCGCGCGAGCTGGGGCCCGCGTACGAGCGTGAGGTCGTGCACCGGGACGACCTGGCGCTGCTGCACGACTGAGCCCGGCGCGGCCGGGGGCCCGTCGTCCCACCCGTCACGGGAGCCCGGCGTCCCCCGGCCGAAAACAGGCGCGAACGCCGTGCGAGGACCGGCTCCTGCGAGGTGAAACTCCCCAAAACCGCCCCGCGGAGGCGCTTGGCCTGCTCAACTTTGTTCCAGACACTTCCGCACGACCATTGCGTATCCGCACCACCATTGCGTAGAGGAGGCCGTCGTGAGACGAGTGCGCCCGGGGGCTTCGTCCCGCGCGCCGGCCGAGCGGTCCCTGACCAGCGTGGCGGCGGGCGCGACGTACACCGGTGACACGCAGGCGACGGGCGAGACGGACGAGAGCCGGGAGGGCGAGACGGTGGAGGCGCCCCGTCTGTGGCACGTCACCCTGAGCGTCTCGGGGGGCGAAGCCCCGCTGAAGGAGGTCAGGCGGGGCCTCGAACAGCTCGCCCACGACCACCCCTTTCTGCTGACCAGCCGTTACGCACCCGACCACGCCGAGATCCGGTACTGGGAGGAGGCCCGCGACCTGCACGACGCCGCCGCCGTCGCGCTCCGCCTCTGGGGCGAGCACCGGCAGAGCGCGCAGCTCCCGCCCTGGGAGATCGTGGGCCTTGAGGTCATCGACCGCGACACGTACCACCAGCGCATCGCGGAGGGGTACGGTCCGCTTCCGGCCACCCCGGTGGGCGTGCACCCCTTTTGAGCCGTCGTGAGCACGGTGGTCTCGGCTGCTGAAACGGCGGGTGGACCCCGGCCGCCGCCCATTACGCTGCGGGCATGACGTCCCTCACCCCTTCGTTCTCGGGCCTGCCGTACGACAACCTCTCGCCCGTCGCCCAGGCCGCCTACCGCGCCCGCGGCGCCGCCGCGACGCTCGCGCCGCTGCCGCGCGCCGCCAAGGACGACGCGCTCCTGGCGATCGCCGACGCCCTTGAGGTCCGCACCGCCGAGATCATCGAGGCCAACGGCAAGGACACCGCCCGTGCCCGTGAGGCAGGGACGAGCGAGTCCATCGTCGACCGGCTGACGCTCACCCCGGAGCGGGTCCGCGCCATCGCCGCCGACGTGCGCGACGTGGCGGGCCTGCCCGACCCCGTCGGCGAGGTCGTCCGCGGCTCGACCCTGCCGAACGGCATCGACCTGCGCCAGGTCCGCGTCCCGCTCGGCGTCGTCGGGATCATCTACGAGGCACGTCCGAACGTCACCGTCGACGCCGCCGCCCTCTGCCTGAAGTCCGGCAACGCGGTCCTCCTGCGGGGCTCGTCGTCGGCGTACGAATCCAACACCGCGCTCGTCCGGGTCCTCCGCGACGCCGTGCACGGAGCCGGCCTGCCCGCCGACGCCGTCCAGCTCGTGCCGGGCGACAACCGCGACTCCGTGCGCGAGCTGATGCGCGCCCGCGGCCTCGTCGACGTCCTCATCCCGCGCGGCGGCGCCTCGCTGATCAAGACCGTCGTCGAGGAGTCCACCGTCCCGGTCATCGAGACCGGCACCGGCAACTGCCACGTGTACGTGGACGCCGAGGCCGACCTGGACATGGCCGTCGACATCCTCATCAACTCCAAGGCCCAGCGCCCCAGCGTCTGCAACGCCGCCGAGACGCTCCTGGTGCACGCGGACATCGCCGACGCCTTCCTGCCGCGCGCCCTGGACGCCCTGGCCGAGGCCGGCGTCACGGTCCACGCGGACGAGCGGGCCATCGCCTACGCCGACGGGTCGAAGGCCACGGTCGTGCCCGCGACCACGGAGGACTGGGAGACCGAGTACCTCTCGTACGACATCGCGGCGGGCATCGTCGACTCCCTGGAGCAGGCCGTCGAGCACATCCGGCTGTGGACGTCCGGGCACACCGAGGCGATCGTGACCACCTCGCAGCGGGCCGCGCGCCGCTTCACCCAGCTCGTGGACTCCACGACGGTCGCGGTGAACGCCTCCACGCGCTTCACGGACGGCGGCCAGTTCGGCTTCGGCGCCGAGATCGGCATCTCCACGCAGAAGCTGCACGCGCGGGGCCCGATGGGGCTTCCGGAGCTGACGTCGACGAAGTACATCGTCACCGGCGACGGCCACACCCGCTGAATTCCCGCTCGGGCCGAATTCCCGTACCGTCTGCCCAGATTGCCCCTTCCGGTCTAGGCTGGAAGGGTGCCGGAGGACGTGGGGGGCACGCCGTCTTTTCCCGACGGCTGGGAGCCCGACGACGACCACGACCGCGGGGGTGCGGACGAAGAGTTCGCCTCCGTGGTCTTCGACGAGGCCTTCGTCAAGGCCGCCGAGGTGCATGAACCCAGCGCGGTGGAGCGGCTGTTGGCCGCCGCGCAGGCGCGTGCCGAGGCTTCCGAGGCCGAGACCCGCCGGGCCCGCACCCGGGGCTCGGGCCGCGACTCACCCGAGGACGACCTCTACGACGAGGGCTTCGGCCGGGACGACGGCGGCGAGTTCGGCCATGACGCGGACCTCGACGACGTGTACGACCGCGAGTTCACCGAGAGCGGGTACGGCCGGCAGGGCGCCCGCAACCGCTGGCACCGCCCCGTCGCCTGGATGCTCGCCCTCCTGATGGGCATCGGCATGGTCGCGCTCGCCTTCACGGCGGTCTACCGCGGTGCCTCGACGGGCCGCCAGGACCCGACCCCGCCACCGGTGTCCACGAAGCCCTCGGCCTCCGCGGAGTACGGCCCGCCGCCGGTGTCCGCAACACCCCGCATCCCGTGAGAAGTTGTCAGAAGTTGTCGCGCACCAGGGCGTTTACCAGACCGCGCGGAGACCTACCCTGAAGGTATGGGCGGGCCAGGAGAACCACCTGAGGGGACACCCGAGGGCGCTCCCGCCGGTGGTGAGGACGAGTACCGATCCGTCGTGTTCGACGAGTCGTTCGTCCGCGCCGCGCGGCTCCAGGAGTACTCCGCGCAGGAGCGCATGAGTGATCACACCCATGCGGTGCGCCGTCGTCCCGCGCGCCACCGGAACCTCTCCAAACAGGCCGTGATCCTCGTCCTGCTGATCGCCGTCGCCTTCGGCACCGCGATCTACATGGGCGTACGCCACCCGTACCAGAACCCGGTCGCCCAGCGCCCCGAGCCGCTGCGCATGACGGTCATCCCGCTCGCCCCGCCGGGAGCGGTGCCCGGCGCCGAGAAGGCGGCCGACCTGTTCTCGCACAGTCCCGCGGCCCAGTTCCGGGTGGGCGCCTCGGGCATCAACCTGCCCGCGGCCCACAAGACCCCGCACTTCTCGGACGGCCAGGTGATGACCGCGCTGACCACCGCCAAGGACTACCTCGTCGAGTCCTCCCTCGACCCGGACGTCCTCACCGGCGGCGCGGTGCGCTCCGCGCGGATCCTGCTCGACCCCCGGCAGCTCGACCAGTTCGACGAGAGCTTCGCGCACCCGGCCGCCGACGGGCGGCACGCGCCCACCGGCTGGCTGGTGCGATTCGACCCGGCCAAGACGGCCCTCGCCTCGCCCGGCATCCGCGTCCACGGCACGCTGCACGCCACCGAGACGGACAAGAACACCCTTGAGGTGACCTCGGACCACACCTTCGTCTACGCGCTGCGGCCGGCGGGCGAGCCGACGGGCGGCAAGACGGCGGACAAGGCGGCCGGCGAGAAGGAGCCGGCGCGGGCCTCGCTTTTCACCGTCCGCCGCGAGTTGCAGTTCCGCTTCGACCGCGACGACCTGCGGATGCGCCAGGCCGAGCTGCTCGTCTCGCACCTTCAGGCGGGCCCGCTGTCCTGCTCCGACGACGCCGTCGACCGGCTGCGCCCGCTGCTCGCCGGGCAGAAGGCCAAGGCGGGCGGCCCCGCGGGCACCGACCCGTACGCGACGGCGAGCACCGCGGCGCTGTGCGGCTCGCTCTCGGCGGCCGCACAGCCGTCGTTCTGATCAGACTCCGACCTCGTTCCGATCACACGGGGCGGCAGACCGCGGTGTGGGCCCGCCCGGACTCCGCGGCTACTCGGCTCCGCCGGGAGGCGGGCCCTCGCTCCGGCCGCCGCCCTGTCCGCCTTGCCCGGTGAACTTCCCGCGCAGCTTGCCGCCCAGGTCGCCCGCGCCGCCCGCGATGTCGCTGACCAGCTTCATCAGCGGGTCCTTGCTGTTGCGGACGTCGTCCGTGTAGCTGGAGGCCGACTGGCGGAAGGAGTCCGACACCGAGGTGTCCTTGTCCTCGTCGCGCCGGGGGTAGTGACCGTCCATGATCCGCTGGTAGTCGCGGGTCTCGGCCCACTTCTTCAGCTCGGCGGCGCGCACGGTGGTGAAGGGGTGCGTCCGCGGCAGGACGTTCAGGATCTTCAGGACCGAGTCGCGCAGGTCGCCCCCGGCCTCGTACTCCTTGGCCTGCTCCAGGAACGCGTCCACGTTCATCTCGTGCAGGTGGTTGCCGCCCGCGATCTTCATCAGGCCGCGCATCGACGCCTTGATGTCCTGGCCCACCAGGAGCCCGGCGCGGTCCGCCGACAGCTCGGACTTGCGGAACCACTCGCGCAGGGCGGTCACGATCGCCATGATCGCGACGTTGCCGAGCGGGATCCAGGCGACCTTGAGCGCGAGGTTGGTGAGGAAGAGCAATATCGTGCGGTAGACCGAGTGGCCGGAGAGGGCGTGGCCCACCTCGTGGCCGACGACCGCGCGCATCTCCTCCTCGTCGAGCAGCTCGACCAGGCCCGTGGTCACCACGATGATCGGCTCGTCGAGGCCGATGCACATCGCGTTCGGGTTCGGGTCCTGGTTCACGTACATCGGCGGGACCTTCTCCAGGTCCAGGATGTAACAGGCGTCCCGCAGCATGGTGTTGAGGTGCGAGAACTGCGCGTCCGAGACCCGTACGGAGTCCGAGAGGAACAGGAGCCGCAGGCTCCGCTCGGGCAGCAGCCCGCTGAGCGCCTTGAAGACGGTGTCGAAGCCGCTGAGCTTGCGCAGAGCCACCAGGGCCGAGCGGTCGGCCGGGTGCTCGTACGCCCGTGACGAGATGCCGGGAAAGCGCCTGCGCTGTCTGCTGGGCACGTTCTCGTGGCCACCGCCCTGCCGGCCGTGGTCGTTGTCGTCGGTCATTGCCCCATCCCCCATGCTCGTCATGCTCGTCCGGTCATGCCCCCGAGGTGGGTCCCAGCCTAGGCGGAGATACCGTGACAGGGCAGCACAGCGAATGGAGTCGCCCGTCATGGAGCACAGCGCCGCAGCCCACCACTGGGTCACGGAGGCGGCCGGTCTGGCCGCGAAGGAGCAGGGGGCGGGCAATCTGCTCCGCGTCGTGCTGATCGTCATGGTCGTCGGCTGCGTGCTCGTCGCGTGGTTCCTGCTGCGCGGCTACCGTCAGGGCGCGCAGACCGCCGAACGCCCGGCCGAGGACGCGGACCGTCCCGCCAAGGACGCGGAGCGCCCCGCCAAGGACGCCGGGACCGGTGAAGGCCGTCCCGGCGGGAGTGACGCGGACGACCGCGCGGACCAGAACGGCTGAGTCGGCGTGAGCTCGGCCGGTGCCCCCGCATACGATGGCCCGGACGTCTTTGTCCCGCCCACCTCCGGATAGGTCCTGCCGACGATGAGCCTCCACAGCACCGCCTCCCAGCTGGTCACTCTCGCCTCCGAGGGCGAGCACGGCGGCAGGCACGAAAGCCTCAGTCCTCTCCTCACCGGTGGTGGCGCGTTCGTCGTGCTGCTGCTGCTCCTCTGGGTCACCACGCGCTTCAACCGCGACCGCTGACCGGTCTCACGGAACGGACGGCTGAAACAGAGCCCGTCGACCGGGCCGGTAGGGTCTGCACGCATGGGAGAGCAGGACATGCCTACCGGTCCCGGTACCGGCCCGGCCAGCAAGGGCAAACGCCGCCTGGGCGTCATGGGCGGAACGTTTGACCCGATCCACCACGGACACCTCGTCGCGGCCCAGGAGGTCGCCGCCCAGTTCCATCTGGACGAGGTGGTGTTCGTGCCGACCGGGCAGCCGTGGCAGAAGAGCGACAAGACGGTGTCCCCGGCCGAGGACCGTTATCTGATGACGGTCATCGCGACGGCCGAGAACCCGCGCTTCTCGGTGAGCCGCATCGACATCGACCGCGGCGGACCGACCTACACGACGGACACGCTGCGCGATCTGCGCACGCTCAACCCCGACACGGACCTCTTCTTCATCACGGGCGCCGACGCCCTCGGCCAGATCCTCACCTGGCGCTACACCGACGAACTGTTCTCCCTGGCGCACTTCATCGGGGTCACCCGGCCCGGCCACACGCTGGCCGACCCGGGCCTGCCGGAGGGCGGCGTCTCCCTCGTGGAGGTCCCGGCCCTCGCCATCTCGTCCACGGACTGCCGTGCGCGGGTCGCCAAGGGAGATCCCGTCTGGTACCTGGTGCCGGACGGTGTGGTGCGTTATATCGACAAGCGCGAGCTGTACCGCGGCGATTGAGCCGAGAGGGGCACCGGTGAACGACCGACAGTACGACCCGTACGCGGGCGGCGACCCGTATGCGGGCGAGTACGCGGCTGACCAGTACCAGGTCGTCGGGTACGACGAGTACGGGCAGCCGGTGTACCAGCAGGTACAGCCCTCGGCTTCGTACGACCAGTACGGGGCCCAGGCCCAGCAACAGCAGCAGCCTCAGCAACAACACCAGCAGGGATACGGCTACGACCCGTACGGGACGGGGCAGCAGGCTCCTGTCCCGCCGTACGACCCTTCGTACGGCTCGGGGTCCTACGACACGACGTCGTACGACCCGGCTTCGTACGGCACGTATGACCAGCAGCAGGCCCAGGCCCAGGCCCAGCAATCCCAGCAGGCCCAGGCCCAGCCTCAGCAGCAGGCCGTCGGGCAGCAGACGCAGACCGGCTGGATCCCGCAGCAGTCGCGGCAGCCGGAACCGGAGCCCGAGCCCGGCCGGCAGCCCGAACCCGGGTCCGATTCCGCGCCCCGGCGTGCGCGGGAGCCGGAACGCGAGCAGGCGTACGAGACCCAGCAGTTCTCCTTCATCGAGGAGCCGGACGAAGAGTCCGAGGACGTCATCGACTGGCTGAAGTTCACCGAGAGCCGCACCGAGCGGCGCGAGGAGGCCAAGCGGCGCGGACGTTCGCGCGTCGTCGCCCTCGTCGTGGTGCTCGCACTGGTGATCGTGGGCGGCGTCGGCTACCTCTGGTACGCGGGCAAGCTGCCGGGCCTCTCGGACGACGCGGCCGGCGGCGCCGACGCGGCGACCGGGCCGCAGAACCGCGACGTGATCGTCGTGCATCTGCACAACACCAAGGGCGGCGGCACCTCCACCGCGCTCCTGGTCAACAACACCACCACCAAGCGCGGCGCCACCGTCCTGCTGCCCAACTCCCTCTCCGTGACGGACGACGAGGGCGCGGGGACGACGCTGGGCAAGTCCGTCGACGACGACGGTTCGACCGGGACCCGCGAGTCGATCGACGCCGTGCTCGGCACGCAGGTCGAGGGCACCTGGCGGCTCGACACCCCGTATCTGAACAACCTCGTGGAGCTGGTCGGCAACATCGACGTCGACACGGACGCCGACGTGCCGGACCCCAAGGCCAAGAAGGGCGAGGCGCCCCTGGTCAAGAAGGGCGAGCAGCAGACCCTGAGCGGCCCGATGGCCGTCGCGTACGCCACCTACCGCGCGTCCGGCGAGACCGAGACGGCCCAGCTCGACCGGTTCGGCCAGGTCATGCAGGGTGTCCTGCGGAAGCTGTCGTCCGACCCGCAGGCCGCCACGACCACCGTCCAGTCGCTGGCCCAGATCCTGGACCCGTCCCTCAAGGAGAAGGACCTCGGCGCCTTCCTCGCCAAGCTCGCCGACCGTGCCAAGGGCGGCGACTACGCCACGCGGATGCTGCCGGTGCAGCAGGACGGGACGCTCTCGGAGAAGGCCGGCGCGAGCGTGGTCAAGAACGTCCTGGGCGGCGCGGTCAAGAACCCGGACAAGGACGCGGCCGTCCGGGTCGGCGTCAAGAACGCCTCCGGCACCAAGGGCGCGGGCCAGGACGCGCGGATCTCGCTGGTCAACGGCGGCTACACCTTCGTGGACGGCGGGGCGGGCAGCACCGCCCAGGCGGCCTCCCAGGTCACCTACGCCGACGCGGACAAGAAGACGCAGGCCGCCGAGGTCGCCAAGACCCTCGGGCTGCCGGACAGCGCGGTCCGCAAGGGCAAGACCGCGCCGAACGCGGACGTCTCGGTCGTCCTCGGCCAGGACTACGACGGGTGAGCGCACCCACCCCGGCCGGGCGCCTTCCGGCGTCTTTCCGGCCGGGGTGACGCAGCAGACAGGGTGATCGAGCGATCGCCGGGGGTGGTGTCGGCGGTCCGTGAGACCCTTGGGGTGTCTTGACCACCTGAAGGAAAGCTCAACTGTGACCGCCACGGACCGCTCCATCGAGCTCATCAAGGTCGCCGCGCAATCGGCCGCCGACAAGCTCGCGCACGACATCATCGCGTACGACGTCAGTGACGTGCTGTCGATCACCGACGCCTTCCTGCTCGCCTCCGCGCCCAACGACCGCCAGGTCAAGTCGATCGTCGACGAGATCGAGGAGCGGCTCAACAAGGACCTCGGCGTCAAGCCGGTGCGCCGCGAGGGCGACCGCGAAGCCCGCTGGGTCCTCCTGGACTACGTGGACATCGTGGTGCACGTCCAGCACAGCGAGGAGCGTGTCTTCTACGCCCTCGAACGCCTGTGGAAGGACTGCCCCGAGATCGAGCTGCCCGCGGACGCCGTCGCGACCCGCGGCAAGGCCGCCGAGCACGCCGAGCAGCGCGCCGCGGAGGAGGCAGCCGACCTGGACGGTGAGCTTCGGTGACCAGCCCGGGCTGCCGGATCATCCTGTGGCGGCACGGCCAGACGGCCTGGAACCTGGAGCGCCGCTTCCAGGGCTCCACGGACATCGAGCTGACCGACACGGGTGTCGCGCAGGCCAGGCGCGCCGCCCGGCTGCTCGCCTCGCTGAAGCCGGACGCCATCGTGGCGTCCGACCTGAAGCGGGCGGCGGCCACGGCGAACGAGCTCGCCGCCCTCACCGGCCTCGCCGTCACCCACGAGCAGGGGCTCCAGGAGACGTACGCCGGTGAGTGGCAGGGCCTGACGCACGACGAGATCATCGCCCGCTTCGGCGACCAGTACGCCGCGTGGAAGCGCGGCGAATCGGTGCGTCGCGGCGGCGGCGAGCTCGAGACCGAGGTCGCCGACCGTGCCGCGCCGATCGTGCTGCGCCATGCCGAGAAGCTGCCGGAGAACGGCACGCTCGTGGTGGTCAGCCACGGCGGCACGATCCGCACCACCATCGGCCGTCTCCTCGGCCTGGAGTCCCACCACTGGGAGGGCCTGGGCGGGCTCTCCAACTGCTGCTGGTCCGTGCTCGGCCAGGGCGCGCGGGGCTGGCGCCTGCTCGAGCACAACGCCGGCACGCTGCCGGAGCCGGTGCTCGGCGACGACGATTAGCCCGGGGCGGGCGGGTGGCGAGAGTCGCTGGTCGGAGGGCCTGAGAGGGTCCCCCGAAGGCTCCGTCACCCGGATTTCACATTCCGGCTCGTCGCAGGCTAAAGTTCTTCTTGTTCGCCCGCCGAGCGGGACAGAACACGGGGCTATAGCTCAGTTGGTAGAGCGCCTGCATGGCATGCAGGAGGTCAGGAGTTCAATTCTCCTTAGCTCCACAATCCGGATCCCGTCCTCAGCAGAGGGCGGGATCCTTCCGTTTCCGGCGTCCTCAGCGCACGCAGCTCGGCCGCCCGCGCGCGGCTCTCCTCGTCGTCCGGGGTGTACGCCACGATCCGGCACTCCGGCATGCCGTTGATGGACAGCGAGACCGACGTCATCCGCAGCTCGCCGACCGCCTCGTGCCGGAAGGTCTTCACGCGCGGTCCGGGCGGCGCCACGACACCGCTCTCCCACAGCTCCGCGAAGTGCGCGCTGGCGGCGGACAGGCGGCGTATGAACTCCTCCCAGGCGGGCTCGCCCACATGCCGTCCGTACGAACCGCGCAGCGTCGCCACCATCACCGGCAGCTCCTCGTCGCGGAAGACCAGCGGGCAGACCGGATCGGGCGCGATGAACAGCGTCCACAGCACGTTCGGCGCCCCGAAGGCCTCCAGCTGCGGGACGAAGAACAGGTCCCGGTAGGCGGGGTTCGTGGCGAGGATGTCGTACCGCTCGTTGTAGACCACCGCCGGGTGCGGGTCGAGGGCGTCGATGAGGCCCTGGATCTCCGGGCCGACGGCCGCGGGGGACACGGCGTCGCGCTCCGGCTCGAACGGCACCTCGGCCAGGTGGTACAGATGCTCGCGCTCCGGTCTGTCGAGGCGCAGCGTGCGCGCGACGGCGTCCAGGACCTGCGCCGAGGCGTTGATCGGGCGGCCCTGCTCCAGCCACGTGTACCAGGTGACGCCGACCCCGGAGAGCTGGGCGACCTCCTCGCGGCGCAGGCCCGGCGTACGGCGGCGCAGGCCCGGCGGCATGCCCACGTCGGCCGGTGTCACCCTGGCCCTGCGGCCGCGCAGGAAGGCGGCGAGCTCCGGCCGCCGCCGCTGAGTCGTCCCCATCGTCGTCACGTCCCCCATCGTCGGTCCTCGCCCCGAGCCGTGCCAGGTGCTGTCGGTACCAGCATCGGCGGGCTCTCGTTACCCGTACCAACTCGCCGCCACGCTGGGGGTCATGACAACGACCACCCCGCCCACCGCGGCGGATCCCGCTGGTGCGAGTCCTGGATCCAGTAAAGCCCCCGGCACCGACAATCGCCCCGGACGCCTGCTCGCCGTCGTCATCGCGGCGCAGTTCATGGCGCTGCTCGACGTCTTCATCGTCAATGTCGCCGCGCCCACCATCCGCACCGAACTGGGCGCGTCCGGCGCCGGGTTGCAGCTGGTGATCGCCGGCTACACCATCACGTACGCCGTCCTCCTGATCACCGGCGCGCGGCTCGGCGACCGTCTGGGGCACCGACGGGTCTATCTGCTGGGCCTCGCGGTGTTCACCGTCGCCTCGCTGGCCTGCGGACTCAGCCAGGGCACGGGCGAGTTGATCGCCTTCCGGCTGTTGCAGGGCGCGGGTTCGGCGCTGCTCATCCCGCAGGTGCTCAGCCTGATCCAGCGCAACTTCACCGGCGAGGCGCGCACGAAGGCCCTCGGCGCGTACGCGGCCGTGCTCGCCGTGGGGGCCGCCGCGGGGCAGGTGCTCGGCGGGGTCCTGGTCAGCGCCGACCTGTTCGGCACGGGATGGCGTCCGGTGTTCCTGGTGAACGTGCCGGTGGGCGTGGTCCTGCTGATCATGGCGGGGCGTGTGCTGCCCCGGGACGGCGGGAGCGCGGCGGCAGCGGGCCCCGGCACGTCGGTACGGCCCCGGGGGAGGAGGCTGGACCTGCCGGGGCTCGTGCTGCTCGGCGCCGCCGTGTCGCTGCTCACCGTGCCGCTGGTGCTCGGGCAGCAGGAGGGCTGGCCACTGTGGTCCTGGCTCTCCCTGGGCTCCGCCGGGGTGATCTTCGCCGCCTTCTGCGCGTACGAGTCCCGGCTCGCGCGCGGCGGCGGTGCGCCGCTGATCTCGCCGAGGGTCCTGCGCATCCCCGGGATGGGCCTCGCCGTCTTCCGGATCGCCACGGTGATGGGCGTGAACGCGGGCTTCCTGTTCGTCCTCACGCTGCACGTCCAGGGCGGGCTCGGCTACAGCGCGCTGCGCGCGGGGCTGACGTTCGCGCCGACCGCCGTGGTCTTCGGGGCGGTCGGCCTGACCTGGCGCCGCTGGCCCGCCGCGCTGCAACGGGCACTGATACCCCTCGGGTTCGCGCTCACCGCGGTCGCGTCGGCCGCCGTGGGGCTGCTGTTGCGGGACGGCGGGGAAGGTGGTCCGTGGCTGTACGTGGCCTATGTGGTCATCGGCGCGGGGCTCTCCCTGGGGTTCAGCCCGACGCTCACCCGGGCGCTGTCCACGGTGCGTCCCGAGGACGCGGCGGACGCCGGCGGGCTCCTGTCGACGGTCGCTCAGCTCGGCCAGCTGATCGGTGTCGCGTGCTTCGGCGCACTTTTTCTCAACCGGCTTGAGTCGCAGGGAGCTCCGGGGGCGTATTCATCCGCGGACGCGCTCTTGGTGTGCACATACGCCCTGGCCGGGGCGGCCGCACTGGGCGCCGTGTCCGGACTGGTACGACTGCGTCGCTGACCGGGTCGCTCAGGCCGTGGCAGAATCGGACAGCCGGAAGGGGACCGCACCAGACCACCGAATGTGACCCGACGGGAGGGAGAGCGATGCCTGCGAGCATCCTCGACGGGGCCCAGCGCCCTGTCGCAGTGGCCGCGCCGCGGCGCGCTGCCCCTTCCCTCGCGGCGTCGCCCCTTCTCACCTGTCCGTCCTGCGGTTCGTCCCATGTCGCCCAAGTGCTCGGCGACAACGGCGGTGTCTCGTACGTGTGCACGGCCTGCGGCCGCAGCTGGAGCTGATTGATGGGTGCACACAGGCGGAAGTGCGACTGGTGCGGCAGTGGTACGCCGATCGTCCGCGACATGGAACCCGTCAACCCGGACTACCAGTACTGGTGCGAGGAGTGCGCGCGGGCGCTGATCATAAAGGGCGACCCCATCGAGACGTACCGCGAACTCGAAGGGGAGCCGATCTACGGCCGGCTGCTCGACGAACACTGCACGCTCAAGCGCTTCTACTCCTTCGCCACGGCGTGATCCACGGCGTGATCCGACGCCCGATTCCCCGTGCCAGGAGCGCGAAAGCGGTCCCGGCGTAGAGGGCGGACAGCGTCATCTCGCCAAAGTTCTGGTCGAGTTCAAGCCGTCCCACGCCGTGCGGGACCCACCACAGCGCGTACGAGCAGAAGACGAGGGCCACGGCGCCGGTGGCCGTCCACCGGGCCCGGCCGGCCCGGTGCCCCGCCTCCGTCCACACGAGCAGGGCCATCGGCACGCACCACACCCAGTGGTGCGACCACGACACCGGGCTGACCAGGAGCGCCGTCGCCGCGCAGCTCACCACGGCCCGGGCACGCTCCCCGCGCAGCGCCGCCCGGACCGCGACCGCCAGGCCCAGCGCTCCGGTCGCCGCCCCGGCCACCACCCACCATAAGCCGGGCTCCGCGGTGTGCAGGAGCCGGGCGAGCACCCCGCGCAGCGACTGGTTCGCGGTGTCCTCGGGAAGACCGACGCGGCCCGCCTCGAAGACCATCCGGGTCCAGAAGCGCCGGGAGTCGTAGGGCAGGACGGCCGCCGCGAGCAGCGTCGCCCCGGAGAACGAGACGGCCGCCACGCACGCGTGCCGCACCGGTGTCCGCCACGGGCCGCGCCGCGCGGCCTCGGCGACACCGGTGAGCAGCAGGAAGACCGCGAAGAGCGCGGGGGTGAGCTTGATCGCCGCCGCGACGCCGATGCCCAGGCCCGCCCAGCGGTGGCCGGGGCGCCGGGTCAGGTCCCACAGGACCAGGACGGCGAGCAGCAGATTGACCTGGCCGTACCGCAGGGTCGTCCACACCGGCTCGGCCCAGACCGCGAGCGCCGACACCCACAGGGCGCTCTGTAGGCACGCGGCGCGTTCCACGCGCGCGTGCCCCGGGTGCGGGGCGGGTCCTACGAGGCGGAGGGCCAGGTAGGCGAACGCCACCAGGAGGAGCAGGTTCCCCAGGGTCGCCAGCGTGCGTATGTCCGCCGTGTCCAGGAGCGTCAGCGGCGTGAACAGGAGGGCCGCGAACGGCGGGTAGGTGGTGGGCAGATGGGCCTCGGTGGTGCGCAGCGCGTAGAGGTCGCCGCCCGCGCGTACCGTCTCGCCCTCGGCGCGGTAGACCATCAAGTCGATCATCGAGACGTCCGCGGCGCGCTGCGCGAGCCAGAAGGCCGTGAAGGAGAGCAGACAGGCCCCGGCGGCGAGGGGCACGCGGCGGCGGGCGCCGACAAGCGCGATCACGGTCACGAAGGCTGACAGTACCGCCCGTATCCGTACAGACCGGAAACGATTTGGTGGAGCACGGGGAGGACCGTGTAATGTTGGCGGAGCCGCCGGGGAAACCGGGCGGACAGGCAAGGGGCTATAGCTCAGTTGGTAGAGCGCCTGCATGGCATGCAGGAGGTCAGGAGTTCAATTCTCCTTAGCTCCACAGCAGATGAGAGCGGGCCACCCGGATCGGGTGGCCCGCTTTCGTGTGTCCCGGGGGCGGCTGCCCCCGGGACGGCCCGCTAGCGTCCGCTGCCGAGTGCCCTGCGCCCGCGGCCGCGGCCCGGCGGCAGCGCGAGCGGCAGTGCCGTGCGCGGCGAGGGCGCGGAGGGGTCCTCCTCGATGCGCAGCGCGAGTGCGGGGCAGCGGCGTACGGCCCGGGTGGCACGCGCTTCGGAGTAGCGCGGTACGGGCGCCTCCGCCACTCCGGGGAAGCCGTCGGGGCCCAGCTGGATCAGCTCGGGGATGATGTCCGCGCACAGCCCGTGGCCCTGGCAGAGCGTCCAGTCCACGGCGAGCCTGCGGCCACTGGGGGCCTCGGCCTGCGGTGTCTCCTCCTGGAGCGGCAGGACGCCCTCCACGGAGCGGCCGCAGCCGCCGCCGAGCACGTGCGCGGCGAGGTCGTCCGTGAACGCCGAGATCGTGGACTCGATGAAGGCGGCCGTGCCGTCGGGGTGCTTGCAGGCGCCGCGTCGCTTCACCGCCCGTGTCACCTCGCGCAGCGCCTCCAGGGCGGTGGGGCCGCCGCCGTCCAGGACGTCCGCGAGGCCCCGGGCCGCCGCGGGAAGGCCCAGATAGCAGGGCCCGCACTGGCCCGCGCTCTCGGCGGCCAGCCAGTTCGCCACGTGCAGCGCCTCCCCGAGCGGACAGGTGCCGGGGCCGATCGGCAGGATCGCGCCCGCCCCCAGGGCGCCCCCGCAGGCCTCCAGGGAGGCCCGTGAGACGACCGCGTCGTGCGCGGTCACCGCGTCGAGCCACTTGCCGTGGTAGCCGCCCGTCAGGACGCCCTGGGGGAGCGGCGGGGCGCCGGCCAGCTGGAGGACGTACCGCAGGGGGACTCCGGTGGGGACCTCGACCACCATGGGGCGGGCGACGGCCCCGGAGACGGTGAGCAGCACCGTGCCCGGCTCGTCCCGCAGGCCGGTGCGGCAGTAGCGGTCCGGGCCGATCCGGGCGGCGATCGCGAGCTGGGCGAAGGTCTCCGCGTTCGACAGGAGGGTGGGCGCCCCGCCCACTCCGGAGTCGGAGGTGCGCACCTTGCGGCCCGGCGGCTTGGGTGGGCCGCCGTCCGCCGAGCGCACCAGGGCGGAGGACTCACCGGTCACCATGCGCACCGGATTGCGCTGCACGCGCGCGCGGATGCTCGATCCGCGCCGGTTGGTCAGACCGCGCTCGGCGAGCGCCGCGAGCATCGAGGACTCGGTGGAGTCCCGCGTGACGCCCACGACCAGCGTGCGGGCGCCCAGGGCCTCGGCGGCGAGCAGGGCGCCGTCGAGGATGAGGTGCGGGGCCCGGTTGATCAGGACGGTGTCCTTGCGGCAGGCGGGCTCGTCCTCGCTGCCGTTGACGACGACCACCGGGCGCACGCCGCGGCGTATCGCCGCGTCGGCGACCGAGCGCAGCTTCTTGGCGAAGGGGAATCCCGCGCCGCCCCTGCCGCGCAGCGAGATGGCCTCGGAGAGACCGGCGAGCGACTCGCCCGCCATCGGTTCGAGCGGACCGTGCACCTTCAGGTGCATCGCCAGATCGAGGCGCTCGACCAGGTCGAAGCCCGAGGTCAGGAGCGGAAGCCCGACCACACGGACTTCGGGGACGTCGGGCAGCGACGCGTTCACTTGGGGCCTCCGGTGGCGGCGTTCCAGGGTTCGCCCGAACTCGGCGCCTGGAAGGTGTGGGGCAGCGGTTCAGTGGCGGGGCCGTTGTCGTACGGGGCTTGGTACGGCGGCTCGTACGGGGGGTGGTGGACCGTGCCGTACGGCGGGTCGTAGGCGGTGTCGTGGGAGCGGTAGGCGGCTTCCTCGGAGCCGTACGCCGTGGAGTGCGTGTCGTACGAAGAGGTGTCGTACGCGGTGGTCTCGTACACGGTGGTGTCGTAAGCGGTGGTGTCGTACGTCTGGGTGTCGTACGAGGCGTCGTACGGGATGTGCGGGGCCTCGGCCGGGGGCGGCGGGGAGGGGGCCGGCCAGCGGGGCGGCGGCGGGTCGGTGCTGGAGACGACCTCCGTGGGCTGGTTGGTGGAGGCGAGGACGCGGTAGGCCGCCGCGATGCCGACCACCGGGGTCGTGGGGTCGGACTCGGGTGCGGGGGCGCGGCCGGGAGCGGTCGCCGTGCCCGGGAGCGGGGATTCGGCGGTGTCCCTGCGGGCGGGCTCTTTGCCGCCCGTCCTGCGGTCCGGTTCGAGGACGGCCAGGATCCGGGCGGCCACCTTTCGCTTGACCGGCAGCGGGGACGCGCGTAGCGCGACCGCTCCCGCGACGGCGACCAGGCAGAGGCTGTAGAGGACGATCACCCACGGCTTGGGGGCGCGGCCCGCGTACAGGCCGTGGATCAGCGCCGAACACCAGGCGGGGTAGGCCAGCATGTGCAGCGCCCGCCAGCGCGAGGCGACCTGGGCCGGCGAGGCGAAGGCGCTGCGCAGGGCCCCGGTGACGCCCGTGACCACCATGAGGAGCCCGGCGAGCGAGCCGAGGCCGATGAGCCCGTCGCTGCCGGAGAAGCCGAGCCCGAAGGGGATGAACGCGCCGACCGGCGAGACGTGGTCGAGCGCGAGCTTGACGGTGACGTGGAGCAGCAGGAACCCGATGGAGGCGACGGCGGTGGCCCGGTGCACGGCCTGGGCGAGCAGTCGCTGACGGGAGTGCAGGAAGAGCCGGTCGGTGGCGACCAGGCCCCAGACGACGGCGGAGGTCAGGGAGACCAGGGACAGGACGCCGGTGGTGAAGTCGAGAGCGGCGCGGAAGGCGTCGCTGCCGAGTATGACGAGCAGGGGTATGAGCAGCAGTACGGCGGTGGTCACGACTCCGCGCGTGGTTCTGCTCGGTTCGGGGAAGGCTGCGAACGATCGGCTCTTGCGGGCGGTGCGGCTGGTGCGGTCGGTGCGGCTCTGGCGGTGCGGATTCAGAGGGTTCATGGGGGCGACTCCGAAATGGCTCGATCGCCGCATGCTAAGTGTCCGCATACCAGTGAGTACGAGGTTTGAGTTATTGCGTCGTTATCTAAAAGCGACGCGATCTTGGTGTTGCCCCGATAGGGGGCGGTACGCGGAGTAACCTTTGGCCAAAGGTCGGCTTCCGGCTGGGTGCCGGCCGGGAAGCCCGGGCCTCATGAGGGTCCGGGCCGGGGTGGGGCGGCGCGGTGGAACCTCGTCGCGGGCCGCGTGAGCGCTGCGGTACCCTGACGCCATGCGTGCCGTACGCCTTCTGCTTAGCGGGCCGCGCTGATCAGTCCCGACCGCCGGAAAATCGCGGTCGGCATCGGCGCGGCGTCCCCTCCTGTGTGAGGGGCTTTTTCATTTGGCCGGGACGGTCATTTCCGCAGGCAGAGACGATCGATGGAGCTTTGAGGATCATGAGCGAGACGAATTCTGCTGCCGCCTCCGAGGTGGCCGCACCGCACCGCTACACGGCCGCCCTGGCCGCCGAGATCGAGGCACGCTGGCAGGACTTCTGGGACGCCGACGGCACGTACGAGGCGCCCAACCCGAGCGGTGACCTGGCGGCGGAGGACGAGGCGCAGGCCGCGCTGGTCGCCAAGCCCAAGAAGTTCATCATGGACATGTTCCCCTACCCCTCCGGCGCCGGCCTGCACGTCGGTCACCCGCTGGGGTACATCGCCACCGACGTCTACGCGCGCTTCCAGCGCATGACGGGCCACAACGTCCTGCACACCCTGGGCTTCGACGCCTTCGGCCTGCCCGCCGAGCAGTACGCCGTGCAGACGGGCACGCACCCGCGGGTCTCCACCGAGGCCAACATCGAGAACATGAAGACGCAGCTGCGCGGTCTGGGCCTGGGCCACGACAAGCGCCGCTCCTTCGCGACGATCGACCCGGACTATTACAAGTGGACCCAGTGGATCTTCGTACAGATCTTCAACTCCTGGTACGACACCCACGCGGGCAAGGCCCGTCCGATCGCCGACCTGGTCGCCCAGTTCGACAGCGGTGAGCGGGCCGTACCGGGCACCACGCGCGCGTGGAGCGAGCTGGACGCCGTCGAGCGCGCCGAGGCCCTGAGCCAGTACCGCCTGGCGTACGCGTCCGACGCGCCCGTCAACTGGTGTCCCGGCCTGGGCACCGTCCTGGCGAACGAGGAGGTCACCGCCGACGGACGCTCCGAGCGCGGCAACTTCCCCGTCTTCAAGGCCAAGCTGCGCCAGTGGAACATGCGCATCACCGCCTACGCGGACCGCCTGCTGGACGACCTGGACGCGCTGGACTGGCCCGAGGCCATCAAGCTCCAGCAGCGCAACTGGATCGGCCGCTCCGAAGGCGCCCGCGTCGACTTCCCCGTCGGCACCGGGGACGGCGACGCGATCACCGTCTTCACCACCCGCCAGGACACGCTGTTCGGCGCCACCTACATGGTCCTGGCGCCCGAGCACGAGCTGGTCGACAAGGTCGTCCCCGACGCCTGGCCCGAGGGCACCCACGAGACGTGGACCGGCGGCCACGCCACCCCGGCCGAGGCCGTCGCCAAGTACCGCGCGTTCGCCGCGTCCAAGTCCGACGTGGAGCGCCAGGCCGACGCCAAGGAGAAGACCGGCGTCTTCACCGGCGTCTACGCCACCAACCCGGTCAGCGGCGAGCAGGTCCCGGTCTTCATCGCCGACTACGTCCTGATGGGGTACGGAACCGGCGCGATCATGGCCGTCCCGGCCCACGACAGCCGTGACTTCGCCTTCGCGCGCGCCTTCCACCTGCCGATGCGCTGCGTGGTCCAGCCCTCGGACGACCGCGGCACCGACCCGTCGACGTGGGACGACGCCTTCTCCTCGTACGAGGCGAAGCTGGTCAACTCCGCGAACCAGGAGATCTCCCTGGACGGCCTGGGCGTCGTCGACGCCAAGGCCCGCATCACCGGCTGGCTGGCCACGCGCGGCATCGGCGAGGGCACGGTCAACTTCCGGCTGCGCGACTGGCTGTTCAGCCGCCAGCGCTACTGGGGCGAGCCCTTCCCGATCGTCTACGACGAGGACGGCGTCGCCCACTCGCTGCCCGAGTCGATGCTGCCCCTGGAGCTGCCGGAGGTCGACGACTACTCCCCGCGCACCTTCGAGCCGGACGACGCGGACACCTCCCCGGAGACGCCGCTGTCCCGCAACGAGGACTGGGTCAACGTCACCCTGGACCTGGGCGACGGCCCCAAGAAGTACCGCCGCGAGACCAACACCATGCCCAACTGGGCCGGCTCGTGCTGGTACGAGCTGCGCTACCTGGACCCGCACAACGACCAGAAGCTGGTCGACCCGGCCGTCGAGCAGTACTGGATGGGCCCGCGCGAGGGCCAGCCGACCGGCGGCGTCGACCTGTACGTGGGCGGCGCCGAGCACGCCGTGCTGCACCTGCTGTACGCCCGCTTCTGGTCGAAGGTCCTGTTCGACCTGGGGCACATCTCGTCCGCCGAGCCGTTCCACAAGCTGTTCAACCAGGGCATGATCCAGGCCTACGTCTACCGCGACAGCCGCGGCTTCCCGGTCCAGGCGACCGAGGTCGAGGAGCGCGACGGGCAGTACTTCTTCGAGGGCGAGCCGGTCAAGCGCGAGCTGGGCAAGATGGGCAAGTCCCTGAAGAACGCCGTCACTCCGGACGAGATCTGCGAGGAGTACGGCGCGGACACCCTGCGCCTGTACGAGATGGCGATGGGCCCGCTGGACGTCTCGCGACCGTGGGACACGCGCGCGGTGGTCGGCCAGTACCGCCTGTTGCAGCGGATGTGGCGTCTGGTCGTCGACGAGTCGACCGGCGAGGTCACCGTCGCGGACGTCGCGGAGGCGGACGTCGCCGAGGGCACGCTGCGCGCCCTGCACAAGGCGATCGACGGCGTGCGCCAGGACCTGGAGGGCATGCGGTTCAACACCGCCATCGCCAAGATCACCGAGCTGAACAACTACCTGACCAAGGAGAACGGCACGCTGCCGCGCTCGGTCGCCGAGCGCCTGGTGCTGCTGATCGCTCCGCTGGCCCCGCACGTCGGCGAGGAGCTGTGGCGCAAGCTGGGCCACACCGACTCGGTCGTCCACCAGGACTTCCCCGTGGCCGACCCGGCGTACGTCGTGGACGAGACCGTGACCTGCGTCGTGCAGATCAAGGGCAAGGTCAGGGCGCGCCTGGAGGTCTCCCCGTCGATCACGGACGAGGAGCTGGAGAAGGTGGCCCTGGGCGACGAGAGGGTGCTGGCCGCGCTGGACGGCGCCGGGATCCGCAAGATCATCGTGCGGGCGCCGAAGCTGGTGAACATCGTTCCGGCGTGACGCCGGGTGCGTGACGCGCGAGGGGGCATGAGGGTAGTCCCCTACGGGCAGGTTGGGGGTTCCGCTGGAACCCTCCGCCTGCCCTTTGCGTTTACCGTGGAGGAGCCGGTGCGGAACTCGCCGCAGGACCTGAGAGGAGCGTCATGGAAGCCGTGATCGCGATCGTGGCTTTGCTTGTCGTGCTGTTCCTGGGCCTTGGCGCCTATGCGACGGTGAAGGTGGTCGGCGCGGCCAAGCGGGGCGTGGACCGCACGATCTCGCAGGCCCGCCGGACGGTGGAGGACACGACGCTCCGGGCCAAGAGCTTCGGGCAGATCGGCGCCGCGGGCGAACTGGCCCAGCTGCGCCTCTCGTTGCGCACGTCGATGCGGGCCACGCAGGAGACGCTCCAGGCCGGTGTCGTCGAGGACGCCTCGCTGAAGGAGTCCCTCGGGCTCTTCGAGCGGCTCAGCGCACACGGGCACGAGCTGGACGACGAGCTGCGGCGCCTCGAACGCGACCCGGACAAGGTCGCCATGGCCGGGCGCCTTCCCGCGCTGCGGGAGCGCACCGAGCAGGTCGTCAAGGCGTCGGACTCGCTGCGGTGGAGCGCGCGGGACCGGGCCCGCCGGTTCGCCGACGACGACCTGGACTCGCTGAGCAGCCAGATCGACCTGGAGGCGGGCGCGCTGCGGCACTGGACCAAGGAGCCCGCACCCGCGCAGACACCTCCCGCCTGGCCCGAGCCCGAGCCCGCGGCGGGAACCGCCGAGCAGACGTGGACGGAGCCGTCCCAGGCGTCCGAAGAGCCGGAGTCGGGACCGGCGAGGCCGGCCATCACGCCGCCGACCCCGCGGCCCGCCTATCCCTGGGAGAAGCAGGCCAAGCCCGAGAGCACGACGTGACCGCGGGAGAAGACGCCCCGTGACACGGACGACTTGGCGCGGCCGGGAGCGCGACTGGCAGACTGACCCGCGAGGGGCCGGGCTGCCGTCGTCCGGTCCAGGCAGGTAATCTCCACCGCATGTCCCGTCATGTCGCGATCGTCACGGATTCAACGGCCTATCTGCCGCAGCGGACGATGGAGCGGCACGGCATCACGTCGGTACCTCTGACCGTGGTCCTCGGCGACCAGGCGCTCGAAGAGGGCACGGAGATCTCCGCCCGCTCCCTCGCCCTGGCGCTGCAGAAACGGCGTTCCGTCACCACCTCGCGGCCCAGCCCCGAACTCTTCGCCCAGACCTACCGCAAGGTCGCCGAAGCGGGCGCGACGGCCATCGTCTCGCTGCATCTGTCCGCCGAGTTCTCCGGTACGTACGACGCGGCGGTCCTCGCCGCGAAGGACGCGCCGGTGCCGGTGCGGGTGGTGGACACCGGGATGGTCGCGATGGCCCTCGGTTTCTGCGCGCTCGCGGCGGCGGAGTCCGCCGAGTCGGGCGGCTCGGTGGACGAGGCGGTGACCGCGGCGGAGAAGAGGGCCGCGAACACGTCCGCGTACTTCTACGTCGACACCCTGGACTATCTGCGCCGCGGCGGCCGGATCGGCGCCGCACAGGCCCTGCTGGGCTCGGCCCTCGCCGTGAAGCCGCTGCTCCAGCTGGACGACGGGCGCATCGAGATGCTGGAGAAGGTGCGGACGGCGTCCAAGGCGATCGCCCGCCTCGAAGAGATCGTGGCCGAACGCGCCGGGTCGCACCGCGTCGACATCGCGGTGCACCACCTGGCGGCCCCGGACCGCGCGACGGCCCTGGCGGACCGCCTCCGGGAACGGGTGCCGGGCCTCGCGGAACTGCACGTGAGCGAGGTCGGCGCGGTGATCGGCGCGCATACGGGGCCCGGGTTGTTGGGGGCCGTGGTCTCGCCCTGGTAGGGCTGGCCCGGTGCCAAGGGGCGTCGGACCTGGGCGTCGGACCTGGGCGTCGGAGTGTCGGACCTGGGCGCCGGGTGTCGCTGGTGTGGGTGACGGAGTTATCCACAACTGCTGGGTAATCCACGGGAATTGACCAAGATCAACATTTGTGGGCCCGAGTGCCTAGCGTCGTCGGCATGGCACTTCGATCACTTTCCAGGACATCTGGCGCGGGGACACGGGCTTCTGGCGCGGGGGCACGGGCTTCCGGCGCGGAGACAGGGACATCTGGCGCGGCGACAGCGAGCTCCAGGGCGGCGACACGGGCCTCCGGGGCGGCAGCACGGGCCTCCAGGGGGACGAGTGGGCCGGGGCGGGCGCCTGCTTCTGACGGGCGCGCTTCTGGCCGCCGTGCATCGGTCGGCCTGGCCTCCGGCGGCCTGGCTTCCGGCGGCCGTGGATCCGCCGGCCTGGCTTCGGCCAGCCGTGCCAGGACCGGTCGCGCACCGGTCGGCCTTGCTCCTGACGGCTACCCGCGCCACGGCCACGCCCGTAGACGAGCGGTTTCCCGGCGCGGACGTGCCTTGGCGGAAGCTCGGGCGCGGGCGGTGCGGCAACGGGCGGAGATTCTCTTTCCGGCGGGGTTGGGGCCGGGGCCGGGGTTGGGGTCGGGGCCTGGGCCGGGGCTGGGGTCCGATCCGGGACTGGGGCAGGGGCGTGGGCCGGGGCAGGGGCCGGGGGTGCAGTCGGAGCCGGAGTCGCGGGTGGGGCTGCGGTTGGGGAGTTTGGCGGAGTCGGAGGTCTTGGCCGCGCCGCCCGTGGTTGCCGTGCCGGAGGGTGGGCGGCAGGAAGCGCGGCAGGGGGCTCGGCAGGGGGAGGACCGGCCTTCGGCTTCGGCCGGGGAGCTGTCGCGGGGGGAGGCGGGGGCGCCTCTGCGGGGGCGGGTGGGGATGGCCGTGCGGGAGCGGTTGCCCTTGTGGCTCCAACTGCGGTGCGGGCTGGAGCGGCGGAGTCTCGTCGCGCTCCTGGTGGTCATCGCCGTCGCGGCGGTGTTCGCCGCCCAGCACTTCTGGGCCGGGCGGACACAGCCGGTGCGGGCACCGGACGTCGTCGAGGCGGCGCCCGGGCGAGGCGGGGAGCCGTCTCCGTCGCCAGGAGTCCCGCCTCCTCAGGAGGGTGCGAGCGGCGGTGGCCGGGTCGTCGTGGACGTCAGCGGCAAGGTCCGCAGCCCCGGAATTCTGCGGATGCCCGCGGGCTCCCGGGTCGCCGACGCGCTGAAGGCCGCGGGCGGCGTCCGCCCCGGCGCCGACACGGACGGCCTCAACCGCGCCCGCCTGCTCGTCGACGGCGAACAGGTGGTGGTGGGCGCACCGGCGACGGCCCCGGCGGCCCCGACCGGACCGTCGGCATCGGGGACTCCGGCGGCGCCCGGCGCGGGGGCTGCCGCGGGGCCGACGGGCACGGCTCCCGCCGCCCCGGTCGCCCTCAACACGGCCACCGCCGAGCAACTCGACGAACTGCCGGGCGTCGGGCCCGTGCTGGCCCAGCACATCATCGACTACCGCACGGAGCACGGCGGCTTCCGCTCGGTCGACGAACTGCGCGAGGTCAACGGAATCGGCGACAAGCGCTATGCCGACCTGCAGAATCTCGTGCGGCCATGAGGGCGCCGAGCCGGACGGCTGCCGGGCGGGATGCTCCCATGGCCCCGGAGGGTCCGCTGGACCTGCGGCTCGTGCCGCCCGCCCTCGCGGCGTGGGGGACCGCGGCCCTGACGCTGGACGCTCCTCCACGGTGGGTGATCACAGCGGTGGTGGTCTGCGTGGCCATGGCGGGGGCGCTGTTGGTGACATGGACGGTACGGGGGCGCCCGGCGGCGGCTGCGGGGTCTCGGCACACCCCCGAGTTCCGGGCGAGGGGCGGCGGGCCACCCGGTGGAGCTGAGCCGGGCGATGGGCCCGGGCGGCGGCAGCCATGGCGGAGGGTCTCCGTGGCGGCGGTCCTCCTCTGTGCCGCGGCGGGCGCGGTCTCCGCGGGGCTGCACGGGGCTGATCTGCACCGGGGGCCGGTTCCCGCCCTGGCGCGGCAGTACGCCGAAGCCGAGTTGGAGTTGGAGGTCACCTCCGACCCCCGGCTGACCCGGCCCCGGGTGGACGGGGCGCATGCCGTGCCGCCCTCCGTCATGGTGGACGCGGAGATCGTCCGGGTCACCTCGGCGGACGGAAGGACCTCCGCCACGACCCGCACTCCGGTCCTGGTTTTCGCGGGGAGCCACGAGGGAGGGCCTTCGGTCGATTCTGTTGGTTCCGTCGATTCTGTCGGTCCTGTCGATTCTTTCGGTCCCGCTGGTCCCGTCGGTCCTGCCGGTCGCGCTGGTCCTGCCGGGCCCGCCGGTTACGCCGGTCCTGCCGGCCCCGCCGGTCGCGTTGGTTCCGTCGATCCTGCCGATCCTGTCGGTCCCTGGTCGAAGGCGCGTTGGCTTGCGCTCCTGCCGTCGACCAGGCTGCGTGTCCAGGCGAGCCTCGCGCCGCCCCTGCCCCGGGGTGACCGTGTGGCGGCGGTGCTGCGGGTGTCCGGGGAGCCGGCGCCGCGGGTGATCGAGCAGCCGTCGGGGGCGCAGCGTCTGGCGGGGCGGTTACGGGGTGGGTTGCGGGAGGCCACGGAGGGGCTGCCGTCCGACTCCCGGGCCCTGTTGCCGGGCCTGGTGGTCGGGGACACCTCGCGGGTGCCGCCCGAGCTGGAAGAGGCGTTCAGGGCGACCGACCTGACGCACCTGCTCGCGGTGAGCGGAGCCAACCTCACGATCGTCCTCGCCCTGCTCATCGGCCCGCCCGGCGTGGCCCAGCGTGCGGAACGGCGGGGTCTCGCGCCGCGGTTGGGGATGTCGCTGCGGGTGACGGCGTTGCTGGGCGGTGTCCTCACCCTCGGGTTCGTGGTCGTCTGCCGGCCGGATCCGAGCGTGTTGCGGGCCGCTGCCTGCGGGCTGATCGCGCTGCTGGCCATCGGCACCGGGCGGCGCCGGTCGCTGATCCCGGCCTTGGCCGCCGCCGTGCTGCTGCTCGTGCTGTACGACCCGTGGCTGGCCCGGAGCCCCGGGTTCCTGCTCTCCGTCCTTGCCACCGGGGCACTGCTCACCCTCGCTCCGAGGTGGAGCGCCGCCCTTCGGAGGCGCCGGGTGCCGCCGCGCTTGGCCGAGGCGCTGGCCGCGGCGGCTGCCGCGCAGGCGGTGTGCGCGCCCGTCGTGGCCGTCATGGCGGCGCGGGTGAGCCTGGTGGCTGTGCCCTGCAATCTCCTCGCGGAGGTGGCCGTCGCTCCCGCCACGGTCCTCGGCTTTGCCACGCTCGCGGTCGCGCCGTGGGCGATGCCGGTCGCCGAGGCGCTGGCCTGGTGCGCGAGTTGGCCCACCGGGTGGATCGCGGACATCGCCCGGACGGGGGCGGCCCTGCCCGGCAGCGGGGTCGACTGGCCCGGTGGGTGGCGCGGCGGACTGCTCCTTGCCCTCGCCACGGCCGGCGTGGTGCTGGTGGGCCGCCGGCTCGTCAGGCACCCCTGGCTGTGCGGGGCCTGCGCCCTGCTGCTTCTGCTCGCGGTCGTGCAGCCGCCGCCCCTCACCCGGGTCATCGCGGGCTGGCCGCCGCCGGGGTGGCGGTTCGCGATGTGTGACGTGGGCCAGGGGGACGCCACCGTGCTCGCCGCCGGTGAGGGGGCGGGAGTGGTCGTGGACGCGGGGCCCGATCCGGTGCTCGTGGACCGGTGCCTGCGTTCGCTGGGCGTGACGCGCGTGCCGCTGGTGCTCCTGACGCACTTCCACGCCGATCATGTGGCGGGCCTGCCGGGGGTGCTGCGGGGGCGTTCGGTCGGGGCGATCCAGACGACGGGGTATCAAGAGCCTTTCGGCCAGGCGCAGTTCGTCCGGGCGCAGGCGGCTGCCCACCGGGTCCCGGTGAGCCGGGCGGTGGCGGGAGAGCGGCGCCGCGCGGGGGCGGGGGCCCTTGACTGGCAGGTGCTCTGGCCCGGGGCGGGCGGCTCGGGCCGGGGGCCGGCACCCGAGGGGCCGAACGACGCCAGCGTCACGCTGTTCGTCCGCGCCGGAGGGGTGAGCCTGCTGCTGCTCGGCGATCTCGAACCGCCCGCCCAGCGCGCCCTGGCCCGCACTCCGGTCGTGACGGCGCTGCCACCCGTGGACGTGCTCAAGGTGGCCCATCACGGCTCGGCGTATCAGGACCCGGGCCTCCTGAGACGGGCCGCGCCGCGGCTCGCCCTCATCAGCTGCGGCCGGGACAACTCGTACGGCCATCCGGCGCCCCGGACGGTCGCGGCGCTGCGGGCCGGGGGAGCGGAGGTGCTGCGGACGGACACGGACGGAGCGATCGCGGTGGTGGGGCCGCCCGGGGCCTCAGCGGGCGGCGGGTCGCGCGCAGGGGCGGCGCAGGGGGCGGCTCCGGCTCTGGAGGTGGTCACGAGGCCGCCGTAGCGGGCGGCCGGGGCCGTAAGGCCTCCCCGGGGGCCCAAATCGGTGCTCGGGGTGAGCAATTCGGTTAGTCGGGACAGTTCCCGTGTTACCGCAGGATTGCAGCGAAGTGGGTTCGTGTTGCATCGAAAGCCGCAACGGTGATCGAATGCCTCTTCGGGACAGGAGTTGTCAAGGTGCGCGGGGGTGTGTCGCAAATGTTCGGCCGTTGGCTGGGAGACCGTACGAACCGAGCCGGTCGGACGAAACGAGCCGGTCAGGCCGCGGGGGCCGTACGGGCCGTGGGAAACGCGCGGGCCGTGGGGGCCGGGCGGGCAGGCCGGGGTGGCGGGCCCTTGTCCGCCGTGACGCTTCCGCCCCGTGCGGGAGTGCTCAGCTGCCGGGTGCTCGATCCGGTCAACGAGCCGGTGCGGCACGCGGAGTTCGCGGTCAGTGATGCCATGGGGCGCAAGGTCGTCGGCGGGGGTCTTGATCCTTACGGGTCGTTCGTCGCGACCGTTCCCGCCGGGGACTACCGTTTGGCGGTCTCGGCGGAGGGATTCACCCCCTACCGGGCGAACGCCACGGTCGGCGAGAGCGCGCACGCCTCTCTCGGGGACGTCATGCTCCAGATAGCCCCGCCCCCGGTACTGCCCGAGCCCGGGGACTGGGAGCTCGACCCGCTGCACTCCTCGGTGGCCTTCACCGCGCGGCACATCGGGCTCGCCCGTATCCACGGCCGGTTCAACAGCTTCGCGGGGGCGATACGGCTGGGGGAGCGCATGGAGGACTCCGCCATGCACGTCGTCATCGACGCCGCCTCCATCGACACCGCGGTGAAGATGCGCGACGACCACCTGCGGTCGGGGGACTTCCTCGACGTGGAGCGCTTCCCGACGATGGAGTTCTACGGCGACCGCTTCGTGCACAAGGGCGGCACCCGCTGGGCGATCTCGGGCGGTCTGACGCTGCACGGGGTGACGCGCACGGTGACGTTGGACACGGAGTACCTCGGGGTGGGCCAGGGCCTCCAGGGGGAGACCCGGGTGGCCTGCCGTGCGTCCACCGAGCTGCATCGCGACGACTTCACGATCAACTGGCAGACGATGCTCGCGCGCGGCATCGCGGCGGTCGGGCCCAGCATCTCGATCGACCTCGACATACAGGTCCTGCCCAAGAGCTGAAGCTGGCCTCGGCCCTCGGGCCTCGGGCCTCGGGCCTTGGCTTGCGAGCTTGGGCTCGGGTTTGGGCCTGGCTCTGGGCCTGGGCGTCTCGGGCTGGGGCCGCCCCCCCCGGTCGGCCGGGACTACGGGACTACGGGGCTTCGAGCCAGCCCTCGTGCTCCGCCGCGAGTTCGTCCAGGGCCGTGCGGTCCAGGCGCCGCTCGGGGTCCTCGACCACGACCAGCCACTGGGCGTCCTCGGCGTCGTCCTCGCCGGCCAGGGCGTCCCGGACGAGCTGGGGCTGCTCGCGCACGCCGAAACGGTCGGGGAGCTCTTCGGCCACTTCCTCCGCGGCATCGCGGTCGGGCAGCACCAGGACATGTCGTACGTCGGTCACCCGGCCCATTCTCCGACACGGGGTGCGCCGCCCGGAAACCGGCCGGGGTGGGCTGTCAGTGCCGCGTGGGATGCTTGTCCGCGATGGCCAGGAAGACAGATACCGCCGACCCGCTCGCTCCCCTCACGCTCGCCGTGGGCCAGGAGGACCTCCTCCTCGACCGCGCCGTGCAGCAGGTGGTCGCCGCCGCCCGCGCCGCCGACGCCGACACGGACGTGCGCGACCTCACCTCCGATCAGCTTCAGCCCGGCACGCTCGCCGAGCTGACCAGTCCCTCGCTCTTCGCCGAGCGCAAGGTCGTGGTCGTACGCAACGCGCAGGATCTGTCGGCCGACACGATCAAGGACGTGAAGGCGTATCTGGGGGCGCCGGCCGAGGAGATCACTCTCGTCCTGCTGCACGCGGGCGGCGCCAAGGGCAAGGGGCTGCTCGACGCGGCGCGCAAGGCGGGGGCCCGTGAGGTCGCCTGCCCCAAGATGACCAAGGCCGCGGACCGGCTGTCGTTCGTGCGGAGCGAGTTCCGTGCGCTGGGCCGTTCGGCCACGCCCGAGGCGTGCCAGGCCCTCGTCGACTCGATCGGCAGCGATCTGCGGGAGCTCGCCTCGGCGGTGTCCCAGCTGGTGGCGGACGTCGAGGGCACGATCGACGAGGCCGTGGTCGGCCGGTACTACACGGGCCGTGCCGAAGCGTCCAGCTTCACCGTGGCCGACCGGGCGGTGGAGGGGCGGGCCGCCGAGGCGCTCGAAGCGTTGCGCTGGTCGCTGTCGACGGGGGTTGCTCCCGTGCTGCTCACCAGTGCTCTCGCGCAGGCCGTGCGGGCCATCGGCAAGCTCTCGTCCGCGCGGGGCGGGCGGCCGGCCGATCTTGCGCGGGAGCTGGGGATGCCGCCCTGGAAGATTGATCGGGTCCGGCAGCAGATGCGGGGGTGGACGCCGGATGGGGTTGCTGCGGCGTTGATTGCCGTTGCTGCGGCTGATGCGGGGGTCAAGGGGGGCGGGGATGATGCTGAGTACGCTCTTGAGAAGGCGGTTGTCGCTGTCGCTCGGGCTGCGCGGGCTCGTCGCTAGCCGCTAATCGCTAGCCGCTAGGGCTTCGCCTCTCCCCTGCGGGGGGCGCTTACCGCCGTTGGTCCCTGCGGGTGCGTCGTGGCTGGTCGCGCAGTTCCCCGCGCCCCTAAAGGATGCGCCGTTCCCCGCGCCCCTGACAGATGCGCGGTTCCCCGCGCCCCTGGGGGCGTCTCCCGCCGTTCGCCCCTGCGGGTGCGTCGTGGTTGCTCGCGCAGTTCCCCGCGCCCCTAAAAGATGCGTCGCCCTGGACGGGGGCCCAGACACAGCAATGCCCCCGGAGTGGGCCGGGGGCATTGTCGCAGCGTGGCGTACTGCGGGGTCTGTCCGCGATTCGAGGTAGAGGGCTCGAATTACCCTCGCGGGAGGATTGATCAGCGCCCCGGCGAGCCGGGGCAAGGGGTTCAGCCCTGGAGGGTCGCAACCTTCGAAGCAAGCGCCGACTTCTTGTTGGCGGCCTGGTTCTTGTGGATGACACCCTTCGAGACAGCCTTGTCGAGCTGACGCGAAGCCTCACGCGTCGCCTCGACGGCCTTCTGGGTGTCGCCTGCGGCAACGGCCTCGCGGGCCTTGCGGATCGCGGTCTTCAGCGAAGACTTGACCGCCTTGTTGCGCTGACGCGCCTTCTCGTTGGTCTTGATCCGCTTGATCTGGGACTTGATGTTCGCCACGAAAGAGCCTTTTCAGGTTCAGGTCCTGCAGAGGTACTGCAGATGAGTTTCTTTGACACGTGCCTCAGTACCGAGAGGGCAAGGAGACACAGCTGCCCAGATTACCAGCCGTGCCCCGACCGGCCCAATCCGGGCCCGGCTCCCCACCCCGACCGGCCCACACCGGGTCCAGTGCCTCACCCATGGGACCATGGAACCTACGTATAGATCCGACCCGAGGCGACAGGCGCCTCAAGAGACAGGACCCTGCGTGCCCGCGACCCCTAAAAATGTGCCCGAGCCGAGCCGTACCGACCCGGCTCTGATCCGTAATTTCTGCATCATCGCGCACATCGACCACGGCAAGTCCACGCTCGCCGACCGGATGCTCCAGCTGACCGGCGTGGTCGAGCAGCGTCAGATGCGTGCTCAGTACCTCGACCGGATGGACATCGAGCGTGAGCGCGGCATCACGATCAAGTCCCAGGCGGTGCGTCTGCCCTGGGCCCCCACGGAGGGCCCCGAGCAGAGCAGGACCCACATCCTCAACATGATCGACACCCCGGGGCACGTGGACTTCACGTACGAGGTGTCGCGCTCGCTTGCGGCCTGTGAGGGCACGGTCCTCCTGGTCGACGCGGCGCAGGGCATCGAGGCGCAGACTCTCGCCAACCTCTATCTGGCGATGGAGAACGACCTCAAGATCGTTCCGGTGCTCAACAAGATCGACCTGCCGGCCGCCCAGCCGGAGAAGTTCTCCGAGGAGCTCGCCAATCTCATCGGCTGCGAGCCGGAGGACGTGCTGAAGGTCTCCGCGAAGACCGGCGTGGGCGTCGAGGCGCTGCTCGACAAGGTCGTCGCCGAGGTCCCGCCGCCGGTCGGCGTCGCCGACGCACCCGCGCGCGCGATGATCTTCGACTCGGTGTACGACTCCTACCGGGGCGTCGTGACGTACGTACGAGTGGTCGACGGCCAGCTCAACAAGCGTGAGCGGATCCGGATGATGTCCACCGGTGCCACGCACGAGCTGCTCGAGATCGGTGTGTCGTCCCCCGAGATGACCCCGGCCGACGGCATCGGCGTCGGCGAGGTGGGCTACATCATCACCGGCGTGAAGGACGTCCGTCAGTCCAAGGTCGGTGACACGATCACCTCCCTGCACAAGGGTGCGACCGAGGCCCTGGGCGGCTACAAGGACCCGAAGCCGATGGTCTTCTCGGGTCTGTATCCGCTGGACGGCTCGGAGTACCCCGACCTGCGCGAGGCCCTGGACAAGCTCCAGCTCAACGACGCCGCGCTCGTCTACGAGCCGGAGACCTCGGCCGCGCTGGGCTTCGGCTTCCGCGTCGGCTTCCTCGGGCTGCTGCACCTCGACGTGATCCGTGAGCGGCTCGAACGCGAGTTCGGTCTCGACCTCATCGCCACCGCTCCGAACGTGGTCTACCGCGTGATCATGGAGGACGGCACCGAGCACGTCGTCACCAACCCGAGCGAATTCCCCGAGGGCAAGATCGACGAGGTGTACGAGCCCGTCGTACGCGCCACGATCCTCGCCCCGAGCGAGTTCATCGGCTCGATCATGGAGCTGTGCCAGAACCGGCGCGGCACCCTGCTCGGCATGGACTACCTCTCCGAGGACCGCGTGGAGATCCGCTACACGCTGCCGCTCGCCGAGATCGTCTTCGACTTCTTCGACCAGCTGAAGTCCAAGACGCGGGGTTACGCCTCCCTGGACTACGAGCCCACGGGCGAGCAGTCCGCGCAGCTCGTCAAGGTCGACATCCTGCTGCACGGCGACAAGGTCGACGCCTTCTCCGCCGTCACGCACAAGGACGCGGCGTACGCGTACGGCGTGCGCCTGGTGGCCAAGCTGCGCGAGCTCATCCCGCGCCAGGCCTTCGAGGTGCCCGTCCAGGCCGCGATCGGCTCCCGGGTCATCGCCCGCGAGACCATCCGCGCCATCCGCAAGGATGTGCTCGCCAAGTGCTACGGCGGTGACATCTCGCGTAAGCGCAAGCTGCTGGAGAAGCAGAAGGAGGGCAAGAAGCGCATGAAGATGGTCGGCTCCGTCGAGGTGCCGCAGGAAGCCTTCATCGCGGTGCTCTCCAGTGACGACAGCGGACCGGGCAAGGCGAAGAAGTAGCCCACGTCTCAGCCACCGTCCCGTCCGGCACGGGCGTCACACAGGCATCTCAGCGGGTCCGTCGCGCTCTTGCGCGGCGGACCCGTTCTTGTATGAAGTGACAGGCAGAAGCCCCTTACGCACCGGGCTTCGGCGCTCTACTCTGATCACTGCTCGTAGGTTACTCGCAAGTTAAACAAGACCAGCAGCCGCCAGCCAGTCGCCGCATAGTCGCGGGTCCGGAGGATGTCGTGAGCGACACACAGACCTTGATCGAGAACCGTCCGCCGTCCGTGGCCCATCTCTTCCTTGAGCGCGTGGCGGCCACGCCCGACGCGGAGGCCTACCGCTATCCGGTGCCGGCAGCGTCGGGCGAAGGCCCCGACGACTGGAAGTCGCTCAGCTGGGGCCAGGCCGCCGAGCGCGTCTACGCCATCGCGGCCGGCCTGATCGAGCTGGGCCTCGCCCCCGAGGACCGGGTCGCGCTCGCCTCCTCCACGCGGGTCGAGTGGATCCTCGCCGACCTCGGCATCCTCTGCGCGGGCGCGGCCACCACCACGGTGTATCCGCAGACCAACGCCGAGGAGTCCACCTACATCCTGGCCGACTCCGACAGCCGGGTCCTGATCGCCGAGAACGCCGAGCAGCTCGCCAAGGCGCGCGAGAAGCGGGCCGAGCTGCCCGACCTGCGGCACGTCGTGGTGATCGACGCCGAGGGCGCGGGGCCCGCCGAGGGCGACCCCGAGGGCTGGGTGCTCAGCCTCGCCGACCTGGAGGCGCGCGGCACCGCCCACCTGGAGAAGAACCCGGAGGCGGTCAAGGAGCGGATCGCGGCGATCACGAAGGACCAGCTCGCCACGATCATCTACACCTCCGGCACCACGGGCCGCCCCAAGGGCGTGCGCCTGCCGCAGGACAACTGGTCGTACATGGCCAAGGCCATCGCGGCGACCGGACTGCTCGGCGCGGACGACGTGCAGTACCTGTGGCTGCCGCTCGCGCACGTCTTCGGCAAGGTGCTCACCTCGGGCCAGATCGAACTCGGGCACGTCACCGCCGTCGACGGCCGCGTCGACAAGATCATCGAGAACCTGCCGGTGGTCCAGCCGACGTACATGGCCGCCGTGCCGCGCATCTTCGAGAAGGTCTACAACGGGGTCGCGGCCAAGGCGCGGGCCGGTGGCGGCGCCAAGTACAAGATCTTCCTGTGGGCCGCCGGGGTCTCCCGCGAGTACGCGAAGGTCAGCCAGGACAACTTCCGCAGGACCGGCAACGCGTCCGTGCCCTTCGGGCTCGGCGCCAAGCACAAGGTCGCCGACACGCTCGTCTACTCCAAGCTGCGCGAGGCCTTCGGCGGCCGGCTGCGTGCCGCCGTCTCCGGCTCGGCCGCGCTGGCCCCCGAGATCGGCTACTTCTTCGCCGGCGCGGGCATCCACATCCTGGAGGGCTACGGCCTCACCGAGTCCTCCGCCGCCTCCTTCGTCAACCCGGGCGAGGCCTACCGCACCGGCACCGTCGGCAAGCCGCTGCCCGGCACCGAGGTGCGGATCGCGGACGACGGCGAGATCCTGCTGCGCGGCCCCGGCATCATGGAGGGCTACCACGGCCTCGCCGAGAAGACGGCCGAGGTCCTGGAGTCCGACGGGTGGTTCCACACCGGGGACATCGGCGAGCTGTCCGAGGACGGGTATCTGCGGATCACCGACCGCAAGAAGGACCTGATCAAGACCTCGGGCGGCAAGTACATCGCGCCCGCGGAGGTCGAGGGCCAGTTCAAGGCCGTCTGCCCGTACGTCTCCAACATCCTGGTGCACGGCGCCGACCGGAACTTCTGCACGGCCCTGATCGCGCTCGACGAGCCGTCGATCCTGGCCTGGGCCAAGGACAACGGCCTGGAGGGCAAGAGCTACGCCGAGGTGGTCGCGGCACCGGCGACGGTCGCGCTCGTCGAGGGCTACGTCAAGGAGCTCAACGAAGGTCTGCAGCGCTGGCAGACGGTGAAGAAGTTCAAGCTGCTCCCGCGTGACCTGGACATCGAGCACGGCGAGCTGACGCCGAGCCTGAAGCTGAAGCGGCCGGTCGTCGAGCGCGAGTACCAGCACCTGATCGACGAGATGTACGCCGGTTCGCGCGAGGCCTGAGCACGGCTCCCGCACGCGGGCGGGACGGCGGGCAGTACAGCGGGCGGGGCGGTGCCCGGACCATGGTCGTTCAGGTACCGCCCCGCCCGCGCCGCATCTCCTTCACCAGCTCCTCCATGTGCGTCACGTGGTGGCGCAGTTCCAGGACGTCCTTCAGGCTGCTGGCCGCCATGTGCGCCTCGATCGCGGACAGCCGGGCCGCCAGTTCGTCGAACTGCTGCTGCTCGCGGGCCAGGATCTTCTCCAACTGCTGGTTCTTCCGGTGCAGTTCGAGGAAGACCGTGACCTTGGCGCGCAGCACCCAGGGATCGAACGGCTTGGTGAGGTAGTCCGCGGCGCCCGTCGCATAGCCCCGGAAGGCATAGCCCGCGTCGTTGTCCGTGCCCGTCAGGAAGATGATGGGCACGTCCTTCGTCTGGTCGAGGCGTTTGATGTTCGACGCGGTCTCGAACCCGTCCATCCCCGGCATGCGCACGTCCAGGAGGATCACGGCGAAACGTTGGCGCAGGAGTGCCTTCATCGCCTCCTCGCCCGAACGGGCGCGCACCAGTGGTTCGTTCAGTGACCCCAGGACGGCTTCGAGCGCCATCAGGTTGTCCTCCATGTCGTCGACAAGGAGGATGCTCGCGCGGTTGTCGGTCATGACCTCTGTGCTCATGGTGACGGTGCCTCATTCGGTCGTCGGCGGAACAGCGGCCTCCCCGTGAGTGCCTGCCGGTTCCGGTGCAACGGTCGTCTCTGCTGGGGCGGGCGTGCCCGGCTCCGTCTCCGTCGTGTCCGCGCCGTCGGGGGAAAGGAGCGCGCAGGCGACGGTGAGCAACTGGTCCACGTCCACGGGTTTGGGTACGTAGTCGTTGGCGCCCCGCTCGATGGCCTTCTCGCGGTCGCCTGGCATCGCCTTGGCGGTGAGCGCGACGATGGGAAGACCGGCCCAGCGCGGGGTGCGGCGGATGGCGGCGATGGTTTCGTAACCGTCCATCTCCGGCATCATGATGTCCATCAGGATGAGGTCGGTGTCGGGGTTGCGCTCCAGGGTCTCGATTCCCTCGCGGCCGTTCTCCGCGTAGAGGACGGGCATGCCGACGCGGCTCAGGACATGGGTGAGCGCGAAGACGTTGCGGATGTCGTCGTCCACGATCAGGACACGGCGCCCGCGCAATATGCGGCCCGCCGCACCCTCGCGGTACTCCTCCAGCTTGGTCGGCGTCGGCCAGCTGTCGTTCTGCTCGTGGAAGGTGTGGGGGGACATGGTGACCCCCTCGTCGTGCGGCTCCGGGGTGGTGAGCGACCTCGTCGCCGCGTACGCCGCTGCCGCGGGCCCGTGGCCGGGGTGCACCACGGGGACGTACAGCGTGAAGGTGGAGCCCTGACCCGGGTTGCTCTCCGCGGTGATGCGGCCGCCGAGGAGGCCGGCGATCTCGCGGCTGATGGAGAGGCCGAGGCCGGTGCCGCCGTACTTGCGGTTGGTGGTGCCGTCGGCCTGCTGGAACGCCTCGAAGATGGCCGGGAGCTGGTCGGGCGGGATGCCGATTCCGGTGTCCGTGACGGCGAAGCAGAGCCGGTCGCCGCCGTCGTGCAGCCGCCGGTCGCCGGTGTTCTTGACGCGGCTCACGCGCAGCTCGACCCGGCCGCTCGCGGTGAACTTGACCGCGTTCGACAGGAGGTTGCGCAGGATCTGCTGGAGCCGCTGCTCGTCCGAGAACATCTCGCGCGGCACGTCCTCGCCGACCGACACCTCGAAGGCGAGCCCGCGGTCCAGGGTGAGCGGCCGGAACGTCGCGTGGACGTAGTCGAGGACCTTGATGAGGGGGAGCTTCTTGGGGCGTACGTCCATCCGGCCCGCCTCGATCTTCGACAGGTCGAGGATGTCGTTGATGAGCTGGAGGAGGTCGGAGCCCGAGCGGTGGATCGTCGTCGCGAACTGCACTTCCTGGTCGGAGAGATGGCTGTCGGGGTTGTCGGCGAGCAGCCGGGCCAGGATGAGCAGGGAGTTCAGCGGTGTGCGCAGCTCGTGCGACATGTTCGCGAGGAACTCCGACTTGTACTGGGAGGACGTGGCGAGCAGCGCCGCCTTCTCCTCCAGTTCGGCGTTCGAGCGCTGTAGCTCGGCCTGCTGGAGCTGGAGTTCGTCCGAGCGGTCCTGGAGCTGCGTGGCGAGCCGCTGGGACTCGCTGAGCAGTGATTCCGTACGGGAGTTGGCGATGATGGTGTTGATCGCGACGCCGATGGTGCTCACGAACTGGTCGAAGAACGCCAGGTGCACGTCCGAGAAGCGCGAGAACGTGGCCAGTTCGATCACGCCGAGCAGCTTGTCCTCGAAGAGGATCGGAATGATCACCAGGCTGGCCGGTGCGGAGTCCCCGAGCCCTGAGGTGATCTTGATGTAGTCCGGCGGCACCTCGTCCACGAGGATCCGCTTCTTCTCCAGGGCCGCCTGGCGCACCAGGCCGTGCGCGGGCATCGCGCCCGTGTCGACGACCGAGCCCTGCGCGGAGCCGTACCCGGCGATGAAGGCGAGTCCCTTCACCGGGGGAGTCTGGAGCGTCGTGGCGTCCCCGGCCTCCGGGTCGGCCAGGAAGAAGGCGCCGTACTGCGCGTTCACCAGCGGGGTCAGCTCGCGCAGGATCAGGTCGGCGACCTCCATCAGGTCGCGGTGGCCCTGCATCAGACCCGCGAGACGGGCGAGGTTCGACTCCAGCCAGTCCTTGGCGCGGGTGGTCTCACGGAGGTTGGAGACCATGACGTTGATGTTGTTCTTGAGCTCGGAGACCTCACCGCGGGTCTCGACGGTGATGGAGCGGGTCATGTCGCCCTGCGCCACGGCGGAGGCGACCTCGGCGATCGCGCGGACCTGGGTGGTGAGGTTCAGGGCGAGTTCGTTCACGTTCGTCGTCAGGCGCTTCCACGTGCCGTAGACGCCCTCGACCCGTGCCTGGCCGCCCAGCTGGCCCTCGGAACCGACCTCGCGGGCCACGCGGGTGACCTCGGAGGAGAAGGAGGACAGCGTGTCCACCATGGTGTTGATGGTGGTCTTCAGCTCCAGGATCTCGCCGCGCGCGTCCACGTCGATCTTCTTGGAGAGGTCGCCCTGGGCCACCGCCGTGGCGACCTGCGCGATGTTGCGGACCTGGCCGGTGAGGTTGTCGGCCATGTAGTTGACGTTGTCGGTGAGGTCCTTCCAGACGCCCGACACGCCCAGCACCTGGGCCCGCCCGCCGAGCCGGCCGTCCGTGCCGACCTCGCGGGCCACGCGGGTCACCTCGTCCGCGAAGGCGCGCAGCTGCTCCACCATCGTGTTGACGGTGTCCTTCAGCTCCAGGATCTCGCCGCGGGCCGTCACCGTGATCATCTTCGACAGGTCGCCGTTGGCGACGGCCGTGGTGACCTGCGCGATGTTGCGCACCTGGGAGGTGAGGTTCAGTGCCATGAAGTTGACGTTGTCCGTGAGGTCCTTCCAGACCCCGGACACCCCGCGCACCTGGGCCTGGCCGCCGAGGTTGCCCTCGGTGCCGACCTCGCGGGCGACGCGGGTGACCTCGTCGGCGAAGGCGGAGAGCTGGTCCACCATCGTGTTGATGGTCGACTTCAGCTCCAGGATCTCGCCCTTCGCCTCGACGGTGATCTTCTTGCCCAGGTCGCCCTGGGCGACCGCCGTCGACACGAGGGCGATGTTGCGCACCTGGGAGGTGAGGTTGTCGGCCATGAAGTTGACGTTGTCGGTGAGGTCCTTCCAGACCCCCGACACCCCGCGCACCTGGGCACGGCCGCCCAGATTGCCCTCCGTGCCGACCTCGCGGGCCACGCGGGTCACCTCGTCGGCGAACGCCGAGAGCTGGTCCACCATCGTGTTCACCGTCGACTTCAGCTCCAGGATCTCGCCCCGGGCGTCGACGGTGATCTTCTGGCTCAGGTCGCCGTTGGCGACGGCCGTGGTGACCTGGGCGATGTTGCGGACCTGGGAGGTGAGGTTCGACGCCATGAAGTTGACGTTGTCGGTCAGGTCCTTCCAGACCCCCGACACCCCGCGGGCCTGCGCCCGGCCGCCCAGTTGTCCCTCGGTGCCGACCTCGCGCGCCACGCGGGTCACCTCGGCCGCGAACGCGGAGAGCTGGTCCACCATCGTGTTGACGGTCAGCTTCAGTTCGAGCAGCTCGCCCGTCGCCTCGACGGTGACCGTCCGGGTCAGGTCGCCCTGCGCCACCGCCGTCGTCACCAGGGCGATGTCGCGCACCTGGGCGGTGAGCCGGGCGGCCATCGTGTTGACGGCCTCCGTCACGTCACGCCAACTGCCCGACAAGCCCCGCACCTTGGCACGCCCGCCGAGCCGCCCCTCCGTGCCCACCTCACGGGCGACCCGGGTGACCTCGCCCGTGAAGAGCGACAGCTGGTCGACCATCGTGTTCACCGCGCGGCCCAGGCGCCGCAGGTCTCCCCGCAGCTCGCGGGAGCCGTCGTGCAGGTCCACGCGCTGGGTGAGGTCGCCGCCCGCCACCGCGTTCAGGACGCGCGTCGCGTTGGCCGCCGGGGCGACCAGCGAGTCGAGCAGGGAGTTCGCGTCCGCGACACGCGTGGCCCAGCTGCCCTGGCCCGGGCTCGCGGTAAAGCGCTCGTCGAGGTGGCCGTGGCGGATGATCTCCCGGCGCACGCGCGTGAGTTCGCTGTCGAAGTGGAGCGAGCGGTCGAGCATCTCGTTGAACACCGTGTGCAGCTCGGCCACCAGGCCGTCGCCACTCACCGTGACCTTGGTGAAGTCCCCGTCGCGGGCCGCCCGCATGGCGGCCAGGAGCACACGCAGGTCGCAGCTGGCCTGCGGGGCGGCTTCCGGGACCGCCACCGGGGTGTTTTCCGATGCCGCGTCCGGATCGTTCCCGGTGTGCGGCTGTGGTGGGGAAGCTGGTTTCGGTGCCGGAATCCGACCGTAACCGAGCGCGGGCATAGCACTGTTCTCACTCATAGCGGCCCACTTCAGTAACTCGGTGCTTATGGGCGTGGCCAGTCTGTCACTCTGTCCGTGTCGCCTGAGGCGTATTCGACCGAACTGCTCAGGAGCCGAAACGTGGGGTCCATTCCGATGCAACGGGAGACCACTTTCCGTGCGTCCGCACAGCCGGGGCATCAGCCCGGCCCACCTGCGGTGGTGTGCACGTCGCTGCCCGGGAACCCTTCGGCGCCCGCAGCTGCACGAAGGTTTGTGCGAGCCGCGCTCGCCGACTGGGCCGAGCTCTCCGTGCCCGCGGCCGCGGGCGTCACCGACCGCCTCGTGGACGACGCGGTCCTGCTGGTCAGCGAGCTCGTCACGAACGCCGTCGTGCACGCGGGCACGACGGTCGAGCTGGTGTGCCGGCTCGACGAGGCGGGCCTGGGGGAGAGCACCGACACCCTGGTCGTCGAGGTCTCCGACCACCACCCCGCCCGCTCCGTCCGCAGCGACCCCACACCCCAGCCGCCCGGCACCCCCGAGTACGGCCGCGGCCTCCAGCTCGTCGCCACCCTCTCCGACTCCTGGGGCATCACCTACCGCACCGGCACCAAGGCCGTCTGGGCCCGCCTCCCGGTCGGCGGCGTCCCGGCCGGCCAGGAGGCCGAGCCGCTCGCGAGCGAGCAGACCGCTCAGCGGGGGACGCGCTCCGCCGAGATCCTCGCGCCGCTGCCCCGACGGATCACGCACGACACCGAGTGGGTCAACCGCGGCGCGCTCACCTTCCTCGCCGAGGCGTCCGACCTGCTCGCCGGGCAGTTCGACGAGGACCTGGTGGCCGCGCTCGCCGGGCAGCTGCTCGTGCCGCGGCTCGCGGACTGGTGCGCGGTGTGGCTCGACGACGAGTCGGAGGCCGCCCCGCGCGGACCCGCGGGCGGGGGCCCTGGCTCCCGGCTCGCCCGCGTCTGGCACACCAGCGAGCAGCGGATAGAGGACCTGCGCCGGAGCCTGGAGAAGGACCCGCCCCAGCTGCCCGAGTCCGTCGGCTCCGGAGCCGTCCCCGTGGCCTGGCCCGGCGACGCCCTCGCGGAGGACGGCATGGGCACGGCCCTGGCGTACCGCCTCACGGCGGGCGGCCGGGCGCTGGGCACCCTCGTCATCGGGCGGGCCGGGATGATGCGCTTCGCCGACGAGGTCACCGGCCTCATCGAGGACTTCAGCCGCCGGGTCGCCCTGGCCATCAGCGCGGCCCGGCGCTATCAGCGGCAGGCCACCATCAGCCAGGTCCTCCAGCGCGGACTGCTGCCGAGCGCCGTCGCGGACATCCCCGGCGTGCACAGCGGCGTGGTCTACGAGCCCCGGGACAAGGGCGGACCCGGCGGCGACTTCTACGACGTGTTCCAGGCGGGCAAGGGCCGCTACTGCTTCGCGCTCGGCGACGTCCAGGGCAAGGGCGTCGAGGCGGCCGTCGTGATCGGCCTCGCCCGCCCCTGGCTGCGCCTGCTCGCCCGCGAGGGGTACGAGGTCGCGGAGGTCCTCGACCGCCTCAACCAGCTCCTCCTGGACGACGCGACGGAAGCGGCGGACGCCGCGGCGGCAGTGGTCGCGGTGGCCGGCGGCCAGAGCGTGCCGCCGGACGGCGCCACCTCCCGCTTCCTGTCCCTCCTCTACGGCGAGCTGGTCCCCATGGACGACGGCAGCGTCCGCTGCACGGTGGCCAGCGCCGGGCATCCGCTGCCGCTGCTCCTCTCCCCGGACGGCGGCGTCCGTCCCGCCGCCTCGCCCCAGCTGCTGCTCGGGGTCATCGACGAAGCGACGTACACGAGCGAGACCTTCGAGCTGCGGACGGGGGACACGCTGCTCTGCGTCACGGACGGGGTGACCGAGCGCCGGTCCGGACAGCTCATGTTCGACGACGGCGACGGCCTGTCGAAGGCGCTCGCGAGCTGCGCGGGCCTGGACGCGGCGCTCGTCGCGGAGCGGATCAAGCGGATGGTCCACGAGTTCTCGGAGCGGCCGCCGGACGACGACCTGGCGGTGCTCGTGCTCCAGGCGCAGTAGCCGCCCCCGTGCGCGGCGCGGGGTTCCTCCGCGGTGCGGGACAATCGAAGGCATGCCTTCCGCACTGCCCGACGGTGAACCCATGCCCGAGGACGGATCCCTGCCCGCGTCCGCCCTCGCCGGCGCGCGGACTCGTCCGCTCGGCTTCTATCTGCACGTCCCGTACTGCGCCACGCGCTGCGGGTACTGCGACTTCAACACCTACACCGCGACCGAGCTGCGCGGCTCCGGCGGCGTGCTCGCCTCCCGCGACAACTACGCGGACACCCTGATCGACGAGGTGCGGCTCGCGCGCAAGACCCTGGGCGACGACCCGCGCCCGGTGCGGACCGTCTTCGTCGGGGGCGGTACGCCGACGCTGCTCGCCGCGGCCGACCTCGTCCGCATGCTGGGGGCCGTCCGGGAGGAGTTCGGGCTCGCGGACGACGCGGAGATCACCACCGAGGCGAACCCCGAGTCCGTCGACCCCGCCTACCTGAGCGAGCTGCGGGCCGGTGGCTTCAACCGCGTCTCCTTCGGCATGCAGAGCGCCAAGCAGCACGTCCTGAAGGTGCTCGACCGCACGCACACCCCCGGGCGGCCCGAGGCGTGCGTGGCGGAGGCGCGGGCCGCGGGCTTCGACCACGTCAACCTGGACCTCATCTACGGCACTCCCGGCGAGAGCGACGAGGACTGGCGGGCCACGCTGGACGCGGCCATCGGCGCCGGGCCCGACCACGTCAGCGCGTACGCCCTGATCGTCGAGGAGGGCACGCAGCTCGCGCGGCGGATCCGGCGCGGCGAGGTGCCGATGACCGACGACGACGTGCACGCGGACCGGTACCTGATCGCCGACGAGGTGCTCGGGGACGCGGGATTCTCCTGGTACGAGGTGTCGAACTGGGCCACGTCCGACGCGGGGCGGTGCCTGCACAACGAGCTGTACTGGCGCGGGGCCGACTGGTGGGGGGCCGGGCCGGGGGCCCACAGCCACGTGGGGGGCGTGCGGTGGTGGAACGTCAAGCATCCCGGGGCGTACGCGGGGGCCCTTGCCGCCGGGCGGTCGCCCGGGGCCGGGCGGGAGATCCTCGCCGACGAGGACCGGCGGGTGGAGCGGATCCTGCTGGAGCTGCGCCTGCTGGAGGGGTGCCCGCTGTCGCTGCTCAAACCCGCCGGGCTCGAGGCCGCCCGCCGCGCCCTGGCGGACGGCCTCCTCCAGGCGGAGCCCTACGCGGAGGGGCGCGCGGTCCTCACGCTCCGGGGCCGGCTGCTGGCGGACGCGGTGGTGCGGGACCTGGTGGACTGAGGCCGGGGCGTCCCCGCGGGGGCGGCTAGTCCTCCGTGCCCGTGACGAAGTCGATCAGTTCCTCCACGCGGCCCAGGAGCGCCGGTTCCAGATCGCGGTAGCTGCGGACCGAGCCCAGGATCCGCTGCCAGGCGGCGCCCGTGTTCGGGGGCCAGCCCAGGGCTTCGCAGACGCCCGTCTTCCAGTCCTGGCCCCGCGGCACCCGCGGCCACGCGTCGATCCCCACCGAGGACGGCTTCACCGCCTCCCACACGTCGATGTAGGGGTGCCCCACCACCAGCGCCGAGTCCGAACTCACCTGCGCCGCGATCCTCGACTCCTTGGAGCCGGGCACCAGGTGGTCCACCAGGACGCCCAGCCGCGCGTCCGGACCGGGGGAGAACTCCTTGACGATGGCCGGGAGGTCGTCGATGCCCTCCAGGTACTCGACGACGACGCCCTCGATCCGCAGGTCGTCGCCCCACACCCGCTCGACGAGCTCCGCGTCGTGCCGGCCCTCGACGTAGATCCGCCCCGCGCGGGCGACCCGGGCCCGCGCGCCCGGTACGGCCACCGAGCCCGAAGCGGTGCGCGTGGGACGTACGGGCGACGAGGAAGCCGACGGGCGGACCAGGGTCACCGTCCGGCCCTCCAGGGCGAAGCCCCCCGGCGTCATCGGGAAGACGCGGTGCTTGCCGAAGCGGTCCTCCAGGGTCACCGTCGGGCCCTCGGCCGTCTTCTCGCAGCGGATCACCGCCCCGCAGAAACCCGTGCCCAGCTCCTCCACCACGAGGTCCGCCTCCGCGGCGACCTCCGGCACGGGCTTCGGCTTCTTCCAGGGCGGGGTCAGGTCCGCAGAGTACTGGCGCATTTTCCCGACGATAGGAAGAAGTGGGGGGAGGTCCGCTACGACACGCCGAAGCGGGCCGCCAGTGTGGCCCGTTGCGCACGGACAAATGCCGCATCGACCACCGCGCCGTGCCCCGGCACGTACAGCGCGTCCTCGCCGCCCAGGTCCAGGAGCCGGTCCAGCGCGGCCGGCCACCGCTTCGGGACCGCGTCCGGGCCCGCCTGCGGTTCGCCCGACTCCTCGACCAGGTCGCCGCAGAAGACGATCTCCGGCGATTCCGCCGTGCCGGGGACCAGGACCGCCAGGTCGTGGCCCGAGTGCCCCGGGCCGACGTTGGCGAGCAGGACCTGCACGCCGCCGCCCAGGTCGAGCGTCCACTCCCCGCACACCGCGTGGTGCGGCCGGACGAGCAGGTCGGCGGCCTCCGCCGCGGCGTCCCGGGCGACCCCGTGCCGCACGGCGTCCTCGCGCAGCTCCTCGCGGCCCTGCGCGAGCAGCGCGTCGAGGCCGACCGCCCCGTACACCTCCACGCCCGCGAACGCGGCGGCGCCCAGGACGTGGTCGAAGTGCGGATGGGTCAGGGCGAGGTGGGTGACCCGGCGGCCTCCGCCGAGGATCCCGCGGGCCTGGGTGCGCAGCTCGGCCCCTTCGCGCAGGGTCGCCCCCGCCTCGATCATCAGCGCCGATCCGCCGCCGACGACCAGTCCCGCCGTACAGTCCCAGACCGGGAGGCGCCGCCGCCCGACGTGCGGTGCGAGCCGCTCCCAGCCTGCCTCGTCCCAAGCCAGCGCCACATTCATGTCTCGACGCTAGCCCCGTGCGGACGGCTTGGCAGCCGCCGCCTCACCGGCCGGACCGACTTGGGGGGTCCGGCCCTTGCCGGGGTCGTACCTCGCGGCCGTACACTGGGCGCGGTGCGGACTGGCACTCACCTGCGGGGAGTGCCAGGCAGGGCCGCGGGGCAGACAGGTCTCAGGGTGAAAAGGTGGAGGTGTTGCGCGGATGCTCAGTGAACGCAGGCTCGAAGTGCTGCGTGCCATCGTCCACGACTACGTCGGCACCGAGGAGCCCGTCGGCTCCAAGGCGCTCACCGAGCGCCACAGCCTCGGCGTCTCCCCGGCGACGGTCCGCAACGACATGGCGGCACTCGAGGAGGAAGGGTTCATCGCCCAGCCCCACACGAGTGCGGGCCGCATCCCGACCGACAAGGGGTACCGCCTCTTCGTCGACCGGCTCGCGGGCGTCAAGCCGATGGCGGCCCCCGAGCGCAGGGCCATCCAGAACTTCCTCGACGGCGCCGTCGACCTCGACGACGTCGTGGCGCGCACGGTGCGGCTGCTCGCGCAGCTGACCCGGCAGGTCGCGGTCGTGCAGTATCCGTCCCTCACGCGGTCGACGGTGCGGCACGTGGAACTGCTCTCGCTGGCTCCGGCCCGGCTGATGCTCGTGCTGATCACGGACACGGGCCGGGTCGAGCAGCGCATGATCGACTGTCCGGCGCCGTTCGGCGAGACCTCGCTCGCGGATCTGCGGGCGCGGCTGAACAGCCGGGTCGCGGGCCGCCGCTTCGCGGACGTGCCGCAGCTGGTGCAGGACATGACGGAGTCCTTCGACGCGGAGGACCGGGGCACGGTGGCGACGGTGCTCTCCACCCTCCTGGAAACCCTCGTCGAGGAGACGGAAGAGCGGCTGATGATCGGCGGAACGGCCAATCTCACCCGCTTCGGACATGACTTTCCCCTCACCATCAGGCCCGTCCTGGAGGCTCTTGAGGAGCAGGTCGTCCTGCTCAAGTTGCTCGGCGAGGCCACGGATTCGGGCATGACCGTACGGATCGGTCACGAGAACGCCCATGAGGGACTCAGCTCTACGTCCGTGGTCTCCGTCGGCTACGGTTCGGGCAGCGAGGCAGTAGCCAAACTCGGCGTGGTCGGCCCGACCCGCATGGACTATCCGGGAACGATGGGAGCAGTACGCGCAGTGGCACGTTACGTCGGACAGATCCTGGCGGAGTCGTAAGTGGCCACGGACTACTACGCCGTACTAGGCGTGCGCCGCGACGCTTCCCAGGACGAGATCAAGAAGGCCTTCCGGAGGCTTGCGCGAGAGCTTCACCCGGACGTCAATCCGGATCCGAAGACTCAGGAGCGCTTCAAGGAGATCAACGCCGCGTACGAGGTGTTGTCGGACCCGCAGAAGAAGCAGGTCTACGACCTCGGCGGTGACCCGCTGTCCCAGGCGGGCGGCGGCGGTGCGGGCGGTTTCGGGGCCGGTGGCTTCGGCAACTTCTCGGACATCATGGACGCGTTCTTCGGCACGGCGTCGCAGCGTGGCCCCCGGTCGCGCACGCGCCGCGGCCAGGACGCCATGATCCGGCTCGAGATCGACCTGGACGAGGCGGCCTTCGGGACCACCAAGGACATCCAGGTCGACACGGCCGTCGTCTGTACGACCTGCAGCGGTGAAGGTGCCGCCCCGGGGACGTCCGCTCAAACGTGTGACATGTGCCGCGGTCGCGGTGAGGTGTCGCAGGTGACGCGGTCCTTCCTCGGCCAGGTCATGACGTCCCGGCCGTGCCCGCAGTGCCAGGGCTTCGGCACGGTCGTGCCCACCCCCTGCCCCGAGTGCGCCGGCGACGGCCGCATCCGGTCGCGGCGGACGCTCACCGTGAAGATCCCCGCCGGTGTCGACAACGGCACGCGGATCCAGCTCGCGGGCGAGGGCGAGGTCGGCCCCGGCGGCGGCCCCGCCGGCGACCTGTACGTGGAGATCCACGAGCTGCCGCACGCCGTGTTCCAGCGGCGCGGGGACGATCTGCACTGCACGGTCACCATCCCCATGACGGCCGCGGCTCTGGGCACCAAGGTGCCCCTGGAGACGCTGGACGGCCTGGAGGAGGTCGACATCCGGCCGGGCACGCAGTCCGGCCAGTCGGTGCCGCTGCACGGCAGGGGCATCACGCACCTGCGGGGCGGCGGACGCGGTGACCTCATCGTGCACGTCGAGGTCCTCACGCCGAGCAAGCTGGACGCGGAGCAGGAGCGGGTCCTGCGGGAGCTGGCGCAGCTGCGGGGCGAGGAGCGGCCCACCGGGCAGTTCCAGCCGGGTCAGCAGGGTCTGTTCTCGCGCCTCAAGGACGCGTTCAACGGGCGGTAGCGCCTTGAGCAGTGCCTCGGCGCCCCCGGCAGCGGTTCACCCCGTGCCGGGGGCGCTTCGTCTTGTGCGGTCGCGGGCGGTCGTGGGCGGTAGTGGGCTGCTCGCGCAGTTCCCCGCGCCCCTTCCGGGGCACGATTCGGCGGCCCGCCCGGGGCATGGCACGATGCGTTCATGTCCACCGCACTGACCGATCTCTGCCGCCTTCCGATCGTGCAGGCCCCCATGGCGGGCGGCGCCTCGTGCCCGCAGCTCGCCGCGGCCGTCTGCGAAGCAGGGGGGCTCGGGTTCCTCGCCGCCGGGTACAAAACGGCCGACGGGATGTATCAGGAGATCAAACAGTTGCGGGGGCTCACCAGCCGCCCGTTCGGCGTGAACCTCTTCATGCCCCAGCCCGAGTACGCGGACGCCGCGGCCGTCGACGTCTACCGCAACCAGCTCGCCGGTGAGGCCTCCTGGTACGAGACGCAGCTCGGCGACCCGGACAGCGGCCGCGACGACGGCTACGACGCCAAGCTCGCCATCCTCGTCGAGGACCCGGTGCCGCTGGTCTCCTTCACCTTCGGCTGCCCCACCCGGGACGTCTTCGACGCCTTCGCGCGGGTCGGCACGATCACCGTCGCCACCGTCACCTCGCCCGAGGAGGCGCAGACCGCCCAGTGGTCCGGCGCCGACGCCGTGTGCGTGCAGGGCATCGAGGCGGGCGGCCACCAGGGCACGCACCGCGACAACCCCGAGACGGACGGCGCCGGGCTCGGCCTCCTCTCGCTCATCGCGCAGGTGCGCGAGACCGTGCAGATCCCGATCGTCGCGGCCGGCGGCCTGATGCGCGGCTCGCAGATCGCCGCGGTGCTCGCGGCCGGCGCGGACGCCGCGCAGCTCGGCACGGCCTTCCTGGTCTGCCCCGAGTCGGGTGCCAACGCCCTGCACAAGCAGGCCATGACCAACCCGCTGTTCACCCGCACCGAACTGACCCGGGCCTTCTCGGGCCGCCCCGCCCGCGGCCTGGTCAACCGCTTCATGCGCGAGCACGGCCCGTACGCCCCCGCCGCCTACCCCCAGGTCCACCACCTCACCAGCGGTCTGCGCAAGGCCGCGGCCAAGGCCGGGGACGCGCAGGGCATGGCGCTGTGGGCGGGGCAGGGCCACCGCATGTCGCGGGAGCTGCCCGCCGGGCAGCTCGTGGAGGTCCTCGCGGCCGAACTGGCCGAGGCGAAGGACGCGTTGGCGGCCGGCGGACAGCAGGGCGCCGAGCCCGGGAGCGAGGCGTGACCGCACCCGTCTTCGTCGTCGAGAGCTTCGCGGACACCGCCGCGGGCGGCGCCGGACGCCATGTGCTCGACGGCCCCGAAGGGCGCCACGCCGTCTCCGTGAAGCGGCTGCACGCCGGTGAGGACGTCGTCCTGACCGACGGCGCCGGACGCTGGGCCGACTGCGTGGTCCTGGACACCGAGGGCAAGGACCGGCTGATCCTGCGGATGGACCCCGTAAGGGAGCAGGCGCCGCAGGAGCCCCGCATCACCGTCGTACAGGCGCTGCCCAAGGGGGATCGCGGTGAGCTCGCCGTCGAGACCATGACGGAGACCGGCGTCGACGCGATCGTGCCCTGGTCCGCGGCGCGCTGCATCACGCAGTGGAAGGGCGAGCGCGGGCTCAAGGCGCTCGGCAAGTGGCGTGCCACCGCGCGCGAGGCGGGCAAGCAGTCACGCCGGGTGCGCTTCCCCGAGATCGCGGACGCCATGACGACCAAGCAGGTGGCGGCGCTGCTCGCCGCCGCCGACTTCGCCGCGGTCCTGCACGAGGAGGGCAGCGAGCCGCTCGCCACGGCGGACCTCCCGGCGGCCGGGCACATCGTCCTGGTGGTCGGCCCCGAGGGCGGTGTGTCCCCGGACGAGCTCGCGGCCTTCGCCGACGCGGGAGCGTCCCCCTACCGCCTGGGGCGCAGCGTGTTGCGTACGTCGACCGCGGGGACGGCGGCGGCCGCGCTGCTCCTGGGGCGCACGGGCCGCTGGTCCTGAACCCCTCGGGAGTGGACGCAAAGGGGACTGTCGTCGGGCCGCCCGCGGTGGCACTCTGCCACCCATGGGGGCATTGAGGCGCTTACGTGATCATTCGGTGGGTCCGCGCGGGCGGAGCCGGCGGGTGCTGTACGCCGTCGGGTGCGCGGGGGCGGCGGCGATCGGGCTCGCCGCGTGCGATCCGGCGGACGGCGGCATGAACACCGCGGCCATCGCGATCACCACCGACCGGACGGCGACCAAGGAGCTGGAGTCACAGCACCTCGACGTGCTGTGGATCAGCTGCACCGCCCGCTACGAGAACAAGGACGCCTCGTCCAGCGGCTCACCGGACCGCGAGGCCGTCGCCACCGTCGACTGCCAGGGGCAGGCCAAGGACGGCAAGAACGGGAACGACACCAGCGACATCACCGTCAAGGGCTCGGTGTGGTCCGTCGTCGACGGCCACTGCGTACGCGGGAACCTGACCGCCAAGGTCGACGGCAAGGAGTGGTTCCGGGTCGACGTGCTCGGCAACTGCTCCGGGGGCGACGACGGGAACGGCGACAGCGGGGGCTCGGGCGGCGACGACGGCGACGACGGTGACAACGGCGGTGACCAGCCGGATCAGCCGCCCACGGCGACCGTCACGGTGACCGTGACGCCCGACCCGCCGCCGCAGGAGCCCGACCCGACCTGCTCGTGCTTCAAGGGCAAGTGATCCAAAACCCTGTCCGGCGCCGTCGGGGCTGCCTAGGCTGGCTCTGTGACACTGACTGGGCACCCTGCGTATCTCCGGTTTCCGCACCTGCGCGGCGAGTTGGTCGCCTTCACCGCCGAGGACGACGTCTGGGTCGCTCCTCTCGAAGGGGGCCGGGCATGGCGCGTCAGCGCCGACAACGTCCCGGTGAACCACCCCCGCATCTCCCCGGACGGCACGACCGTCGCCTGGACGTCCACGCGGGACGGCGCCCCCGAGGTGCACGTCGCCCCGGTCGACGGCGGCTCCTCCCGGCGCCTCACGTACTGGGGCAGCGCACGCACCTCGGTGCGGGGCTGGACCCCGGACGGGCGGGTCCTCGCGGTCAGCACGTCCGGCCAGGCCTCGCTGCGCCGCAGCTGGGCGCGGGCCGTGCCGCTGGACGGCGGGCCCGCCGACACCCTGCCGTACGGCATCGTCGGAGACGTCGCGTACGGCCCCGAGGAGGGCCAAGTGCTGCTGCTCTCCGCGCCGATGGGCCGCGAGGCCGCCTGGTGGAAGCGGTACCGCGGCGGCACGGCGGGCAAGCTCTGGATCCGGCGCGGGGACACCGCCGGTGAGGGCGGCGAGGGCGGCGAGGCCCGTTTCGCACGCGTCCACGAAGAGCTCGACGGCAACATCGAGTACCCCCTGTGGGTGGGCCTGGGGGCTTCCCCCGCGGGCGCGGAGCCGAAGGCCTCGGGCCGCATCGCCTTCCTCTCCGACCACGAAGGCGTCGGCGCCGTCTACTCCTCGCTGCCCGACGGCTCCGAGCTGCGCCGGCACACGGACATCGACGGCTTCTACGCCCGGCACGCGGCCACCGACGGCACCCGCGTCGTGTACGTGTCGGCGGGTGAACTCTGGATCCTGGACGACCTGGTGGACGCCGAGCCGCGCCGCGTGGACGTCCGCCTCGGCGGCCAGCGCACCGACCTCCAGCCCCACCCGGTGGCCGCCTCCCGCTGGTTCGGCGCCGCCTCCCCCGACCACACCGGACGCGGCAGCGCCGTCTCGGTGCGCGGCGGCGTGCACTGGGTGACCCACCGCGAAGGCCCCGCCCGCGCGCTCGCCGCCGAGCACGGGGTGCGCGCCCGGCTGCCGCGCACGTTCCGCGTCGACGGCGAGGAACACGTGGTCTGGGTGACGGACGCGGAGGGCGACGACGCGCTCCAGTTCGCGCCGGCCACCGGGCTCGCGCCGGGCGGCACCCCGCGCCGGATCGCCGCCGGGCAGCTGGGCCGGGTGCTCGCGCTGGCCATGGCCCCGGACGGCAGCAGGGCCGCCGTCGCCTCGCACGACGGCCGGGTGCTGCTGGTCGAGCGGGAGAGCGGCGAGGTGCGCGAGGTCGACCGCGGGGAGCACGGGGACGCCACCGGGCTCGTCTTCTCGCCGGACTCGGCCTGGCTCGCGTGGTCGCATCCGGGGCCGCGTCCGCTGCGGCAGCTGAAGCTGGCGAACACGGCCGATCTCTCGGTGTCCGAGGCGACACCGCTGCGGTTCCGGGACTACGCGCCCGCGTTCACCCTCGACGGCAAGCACCTGGCGTTCCTGTCCGCGCGGGCCTTCGACCCCGTCTACGACGAGCACGTCTTCGACCTGGCCTTCGTCGGCGGCTCGCGGCCCCACCTGATCACGCTGGCCGCCACGACGCCCTCGCCCTTCGGGCCGCAGCGGCACGGGCGGCCGTTCGAGGCGCCCGACAAGGACGAGACCCCGGACAGCGAGGGCTCGCCCGTCACCCGCATCGACCTCGACGGGCTCGCCGACCGCATCGTGCCGTTCCCGGTCGAGGCCGCCCGGTACTCGACCCTGCGGGCCGCCAAGGACGGCCTCCTGTGGCTGCGGCACCCCGTGCGGGGCGTCCTGGGCGCCTCCCGCGCCGCCCCGTCCGACCCCGACCCGCGGACCGAGCTCGAACGCTACGACCTCGTCCAGCAGCGCATCGAGGAACTGGCCTCGGACGCCGACCACTTCGCGGTCAGCGGAGACGGCAAGCGGGTGCTGCTGTGGGCCGACGGCAAGCTGAAGGTCGTGCCGAGCGACCGGCGGGCCTCGGGCGACGAGAGCTCCGACTCGAACATCACCGTCGACCTCACACGGGTCCGGCAGACCGTCGACCCCGCCGCCGAGTGGCGCCAGATGTACGACGAGGCCGGGCGCCTCATGCGGGACAACTTCTGGCGGCCCGACCTGGGCGGGGTCGACTGGGACGGCGTCCTGGAGCGGTACCGCCCGGTGCTCGGCCGGGTGGCCACCCACGACGACCTCGTGGACCTGCTGTGGGAGGTCGCCGGGGAGCTCGGCACCTCGCACGCGTACGTCGTCGGAGGCGGGTCCTGGGGGAGCGCGGCCGTGCGGCAGGGGCTGCTCGGGGCGGACGTCTCGCGGGGCGAGGACGGGGTGTGGCGCATCGACCGCATCCTGCCGTCCGAGACGTCCGACCCGGCGGCCCGCTCGCCGCTCGCCGCGCCCGGGGTCGCCGTGCGGGCCGGGGACGCGCTGCTGGCCGTCGCGGGGCGGCCCGTCGATCCGGTGACGGGTCCCGGGCCGCTGCTCGTGGGGACGGCGGGCAAGCCGGTGGAGCTGACGGTGTCGCCCGCGGGCGGCGGCGATCCGCGGCACGCGGTGGTGATCCCCGTCGACGACGAGGAGCCGCTGCGGTACCACGCCTGGGTCGTGGACCGGCGGGCGTACGTCCACGAGCGGTCGGGCGGCCGGCTCGGCTACCTGCACGTGCCGGACATGCAGGCCCCCGGCTGGGCGCAGATCCACCGGGACCTGCGGGTGGAGGTGGCGCGCGACGGCCTGGTGGTGGACGTCCGGGAGAACCGCGGCGGGCACACGTCCCAGCTGGTGGTGGAGAAGCTGGCCCGGAAGATCGTCGGATGGGACCTGCCGCGCGGCACGCGTCCCTACAGCTACCCCGCGGACGCGCCGCGGGGCCCGGTGGTCGCCGTGGCCAACGAGTTCTCCGGCTCGGACGGGGACATCGTGAACGCGGCGATCAAGGCTCTGGGGATCGGGCCCGTGGTGGGGACGCGGACGTGGGGCGGCGTCATCGGCATCGACAGCCGCTACCGCCTGGTGGACGGGACGCTGGTGACCCAGCCGAAGTACGCCTTCTGGCTCGAGGGGTACGGATGGGGCGTCGAGAACTACGGGGTCGACCCGGACGTGGAGGTGGTGACGACCCCCGAGGACTACGCGGCGGGCGGCGACCCGCAGCTGGACGAGGCGATCCGCTTGGCCCTCGCGGCCCTGGAGACGACCCCGCCGAAGACGGCTCCGGAGCTGCCGGGGGCTTGAGATCACTGCGGGCCAATCGGGCGAGAAAGGCCCGTTCGGCAAGGGAAGCCCGCGGGGCAATCGGGCGGGCGGGCGGGAGAGGCCCGTTCGGCAAGGAGAGACCGCGGGGCCCCGAGGGAGGGAGGCTTGGCGTGGGCGCAGCCCGGATAGCATGCGGGGGCCAGTGAATCAGCGAGGACCGGAGGCGCCCGATGGCGGGAGAACCGCAGGCTGACTGCCTGTTCTGCAAGATCGTCGCAGGGGAGGTCCCCGCGACCCTCGTCCGGGAGACGGACACGACCGTCGCCTTCCGCGACATCAACCCCCAGGCCCCCACCCACGTCCTGGTCATCCCCAAGGCGCACTACCCGGACGCCGCCTCCCTCGCCGCCGCCGAACCGGCCGTCGCCGCCGACGTGCTGCGCGAGGCGGGCGAGGTCGCCGCCGAGGAGAAGGCGGAGAGCTACCGCATCGTCTTCAACACCGGCTCCGGCGCCGGACAGACCGTCTTCCACGCGCACGCCCACGTCCTGGGCGGACGCGGCCTCCAGTGGCCTCCGGGATAACTCGCCTTGTCCGTACGCGAACTGGTGGTCCTCGGCACCGCGAGCCAGGTCCCCACCCGGCACCGCAACCACAACGGCTACGTCCTGCTCTGGGACGGCCAGGGCATCCTCTTCGACCCCGGTGAGGGCACGCAGCGGCAGATGCTGCGGGCCGGGATCGCCGCGCACGACCTGCACCGGATCTGCGTCACGCACTTCCACGGCGATCACTCCCTGGGGCTGCCGGGGGTCATCCAGCGGATCAACCTGGACCGGGTCCCGCACGACGTGACCGTCCACTTCCCCCGCTCCGGCCAGCACTTCTTCGACCGCCTGCGGTATGCCACCGCCTACCGCGAGACGGTCGCCCTCGTGCAGGAACCCGTCTTCGAGGACGGGTGCCTGGCCCGCACGCCCTCCTTCGCGCTGGACGCGGTCAAGCTCTCGCACCCCGTCGAGTCCTTCGGCTACCGCCTCACCGAGCCCGACGGCCGGCGGATACGCCCACAGCTGCTCGCCGAGCACGGCATCACCGGACCCGACGTGGGGCGCCTGCAACGGGAAGGCACGCTGCGGGGCGTCTCGCTCGACGACGTGAGCACGGTCCGGCGGGGGCAGAAGTTCGCCTTCGTGATGGACACCCGGCTCTGCGACGGCGTCCGCGCCCTCGCGGACGGCTGCGACATGCTCGTCATCGAGTCCACCTTCACGGACGAGGACCACCGGCTCGCGGCGGATCACGGTCACCTGACCGCGGGGCAGGCCGCCCGGGTCGCCGTGGACGCCGGCGTCCGGCACCTCGTGCTGACCCACTTCAGCCAGCGCTACCCCGACCCCGGCATTTTCGAGCAGCAGGCCCGGGACGCGGGATTCGACGGTGAACTCACCGTCGCGCAAGACCTGCTGCGTGTACCTCTGCCCAAACGAACCACCTGAGCGAGCCGCCGTCATGCCCCTTCCCAAAGCCGAACTCCACCTCCACATCGAGGGGACCCTCGAACCCGAGCTGGCTTTCTCCCTCGCCGCCCGCAACGGCGTCACCCTGCCGTACGCGGACACCGAAGAGCTGCGCAAGGCCTATCTCTTCGACGACCTCCAGTCCTTCCTCGACCTGTACTACGGGCTGATGGCCGTCCTGCGGACCGAGGCGGACTTCGAGGAGCTCGCCGACGCCTATCTGGCGCGGGCCGCCCGGCAGGGCGTGCGGCACGCCGAGATCTTCTTCGACCCGCAGGCGCACATGGTGCGCGGCGTCGCCATCGGGACGGTGATCGAAGGGCTCGGGCGCGCCCTGGACCGCAGCGTGGAGCGGCACGGGATCTCGACCAAGCTCATCATGTGCTTCCTGCGCGACGAGTCCGCCGCCTCCGCCCTTGAGACGCTGGAGGCCGCCAAGCCCTACCTGGACCGGATCACCGGTGTCGGCCTCGACTCCGCGGAGGTCGGCCACCCGCCCGCCAAGTTCCGCGAGGTGTACGAGGCGGCGGCCGCGCTCGGCCTGCGCCGGGTCGCGCACGCGGGCGAGGAGGGCCCGCCGGCGTACATCGCGGAGGCCCTGGACGTCCTGGGCGTCGAGCGCATCGACCACGGGCTGCGGTGCATGGAGGACGCGGAGCTGGTGGAGCGGCTCGTGCGCGACCGCATCCCGCTGACGCTCTGCCCGCTGTCCAACGTCCGGCTGCGCGCCATCGACGTGCTCGAAGAGCACCCCCTCGCGCGCATGATGGACGCCGGGCTGCTGTGCACGGTGAACTCCGACGACCCCGCGTACTTCGGCGGCTATGTCGACGACACCTTCCACGCCGTACGGGAAGCGCTGGCGCTCGGCCAGGAGCGGCTGCGGGAGCTCGCGCGGAACTCCTTCGAGGCGTCCTTCCTCGACGGGAGCCCGGCGGACGAGGCCCTGCGGTCGGCGTACCTCGCCGAGGTCGCGGCGTACTCCTTCGACTGACCGGGTCCCCGAACCGAAGCCCGGGGCGGACGCCGGGCGGGCTGCGACCGGCCCGTCCGGCGTTCGTCCGTTACCGTCCCTGCATGGTCGTACCTCTCAAACCCAGCATCGACCCGCTCAAGGGAGCCCGCAGAGCAGGCGATCCGCCCTGTGACGTCTTCCTGACCGGCACGGTCTTCCTCGACATCATCTTCACCGGCCTCGACTCCGCGCCCGTCCGCGGCACCGAGTCGTGGGCGCGCGGCATGGGATCGAGCCCCGGCGGCGTGGCCAACATGGCGACCGCGCTGGCCCGCCTTGGCCTGCGCACCTCGCTGGCGGCCGCGTTCGGGGACGACCACTACGGCGAGTACTGCTGGGACGCGCTCGAACAGGGCGAGGGCATCGACCTCGCCACGTCACGCACCGTGCCCGGCTGGCACTCGCCGGTGACCGTCTCCATGGCGTACGAGGGCGAGCGGACCATGGTGAGCCACGGCCACGAGCCGCCGCCCGACGCCGACTCGCCCGAGGGCGGCGCCCCGGAGTGCCCGCCCCGCGCGCGGGCCGCCGTCGCCTCCCTGACGCCCGGCACCCGCGCCCCGTGGATCGCCGAGGCCGCCCGCACCGGCACGCGGATCTTCGCCGACGTGGGCTGGGACGACACCGGGCGCTGGGATCTGGCGGGGCTCGCGGACCTGGCGCACTGCGAGGCCTTCCTGCCGAACGCGGAGGAGGCCATGCGGTACACCCGCACGCAGTGCCCGCGGGCCGCGGCCCGGGCGCTGACCGAGCACGTGCCGCTCGCCGTGGTGACGCTGGGCGCGGAGGGGGCGTACGCGGTGGACGGGCGGACCGGCGAGACCGCCGAGGTGCCGGCCATCGCGGTCGAGGCCCTCGACCCCACGGGGGCCGGTGACGTGTTCGTGGCGGGCTTCGTGACCGGCACGCTCGCCGGATGGCCCCTCGCGGACCGGCTCGCGTTCGCCGGGCTGACGGCCGCCCTCTCCGTACAGGAGTTCGGGGGGTCCCTCTCGGCGCCCGGCTGGGCCGAGGTCGCCACGTGGTGGCGGACCGTGCGCGAGGTCGACGACCAGGACCCGGTGGCACTGCGCCGCTACGGCTTCCTGGAGGGCCTGCTCCCGGAGGCCACCCGCCCGTGGCCGCTGCGGCGCGCGGTGCCCACGATCGGGTTCCGTTCGGCGTAGCCGGGGCACAAGGTCGCACAGATGTACGTGACCGGAGTGGAAAAGCCCTACGGCCGTGACAGTGGTGCGTCGTACTCTTGGCAGTGCAAGGCTGTCGAGCGGCCACCAAGCCCCGCATGAGGAGGATGAGCAGGCCTAAGTGCCGGCCCATGACTCAGTCACCCACAGCTCGTACCCCGGCCCAGGGTCAGGCCCGAGCCCACTTCACCGTCCCGGCCAACCACCCGATGGTGACGGTGCTCGGCTCCGGAGACGCCCTGTTGCGCGTGATCGAGAAGGCCTTCCCGGCGGCCGACATCCATGTCCGGGGCAATGAGATCAGCGCTGTCGGTGAGGCCCATGAAGTCGCCCTCATCCAGCGGCTTTTCGACGAGATGATGCTGGTGCTCCGCACCGGTCAGCCGATGACGGAGGACGCAGTGGAACGCTCGATCGCCATGCTCAGGGCGGACGAGGCAGGAGAGGGCGACGGTCCGGAGACCCCGGCCGAGGTCCTCACGCAGAACATCCTCTCGTCCCGCGGACGCACGATCCGCCCCAAGACGCTCAACCAGAAGCGGTACGTCGACGCGATCGACAAGAACACCATCGTCTTCGGCATCGGCCCCGCGGGCACCGGCAAGACCTATCTCGCCATGGCCAAGGCCGTGCAGGCCCTCCAGGCCAAGCAGGTCAACCGCATCATCCTGACCCGCCCCGCCGTCGAGGCCGGCGAGCGGCTCGGCTTCCTGCCGGGCACGCTCTACGAGAAGATCGACCCGTACCTGAGGCCGTTGTACGACGCGCTGCACGACATGCTCGACCCCGACTCGATCCCGCGCCTGATGGCGGCGGGCACCATCGAGGTCGCTCCCCTGGCGTACATGCGCGGCCGCACGCTCAACGACGCCTTCATCATTCTCGACGAGGCGCAGAACACCAGCGTCGAGCAGATGAAGATGTTCCTCACCCGCCTCGGCTTCGAGTCGAAGATCGTGATCACGGGCGACGTCACCCAGGTCGACCTGCCGAACGGCACCAAGTCCGGTCTGCGGCAGGTCCAGGACATCCTGGAGGGCATCGACGACGTGCACTTCTCGCGGCTCACGTCCCACGATGTCGTACGGCACAAGCTCGTCGGCCGTATCGTCGACGCGTACGAGAAGTACGACGACAGCCAGCAGAGCAAGAAAAACGGGAAGTAGCGGAAGCCGCACCATGTCGATCGACGTCAACAACGAATCCGGAACCGAGGTCGACGAGCAGGCGATCCTCGACATCGCCCGCCACGCCCTCGCGCGGATGCGCATCCACCCGCTCTCCGAGCTCTCGGTGATCGTCGTGGACGCCGACGCCATGGAGCAGCTCCACATGCAGTGGATGGACCTGCCGGGACCGACGGACGTCATGTCCTTCCCGATGGACGAGCTGCGTCCGCCGGCCAAGGCGGAGGAGGAGCCCCCGCAGGGCCTCCTCGGCGACATCGTGCTCTGCCCCGAGGTCGCCCTCAGGCAGGGCAAGGAAGCCCCCACGGAGCACTCCATGGACGAGGAGCTCCAGCTGCTCACCGTCCACGGAGTGCTGCACCTGCTGGGCTATGACCACGAGGAGCCGGACGAGAAGGCCGAGATGTTCGGCCTCCAGGCGGCCATCGTCGACGGCTGGCGTGCCGAGAACGGCCTGACCGGGCCCTCTCCCGCCCCGACCGTCTCGTAGGGCGGCCATGAGTTTCCAGCTGATCGCGGGCGCCGTCGCCCTGGTCGTCGTCGCCTGGCTCGCGGCCTGCGCCGAAGCGGGCATCGCCCGCACCTCCAGCTTCCGGGCGGAGGAGGCGGTCCGCTCCGGGCGGCGCGGCAGCGCGAAGCTCGCGCAGGTCGCCGCCGACCCCACCCGCTATCTGAACGTCGCGCTCCTGGTGCGCGTCGCCTGCGAGATGGCGGCGGCGTCCCTGGTGACGTACGCCTGCCTGAACGAATTCGCCGAGACGTGGGAGGCGCTCGCCGTCGCCATCGCGGTGATGGTCCTCGTGTCGTACGTGGCCGTGGGCGTCTCGCCGCGCACCATCGGCCGCCAGCACCCGCTCAACACGGCGACGGCCGCGGCGTACGTCCTGCTGCCGCTGGCCCGCGTCATGGGCCCGATCCCGCCGCTCCTGATCCTCATCGGCAACGCGCTCACGCCCGGCAAGGGCTTCCGGCGCGGCCCGTTCGCCTCCGAGGCCGAGCTGCGGGCGATGGTCGACCTCGCCGAGAAGGAGTCGCTCATCGAGGACGACGAGCGCCGCATGGTGCACTCCGTCTTCGAGCTGGGCGACACCCTCGTCCGCGAAGTCATGGTGCCCCGCACGGACTTGGTCGCCATCGAGCGCTTCAAGACCATCCGGCAGGCGCTCACCCTCGCGCTGCGGTCCGGTTTCTCGCGCATCCCGGTGACGGGCGAGAGCGAGGACGACGTCGTCGGCATGGTGTACCTCAAGGACCTGGCCCGCAAGACGCACATCAACCGCGACAGCGAGGCGGACCTGGTGTCGACGGCGATGCGCCCGGCGACGTTCGTGCCCGACACGAAGAACGCGGGGGACCTGCTGCGCGAGATGCAGCAGGAGCGCAACCACGTCGCCGTCGTCATCGACGAGTACGGCGGCACGGCCGGCATCGTCACCATCGAGGACATCCTGGAAGAGATCGTCGGCGAGATCACCGACGAGTACGACCGTGAGCTGCCGCCCGTCGAGGAGCTCGCGGACGGCTGCTACCGCGTCACCGCGCGCCTGGACATCGGTGACCTCGGCGAGCTCTTCGGGCTCGACGAGTTCGACGACGAGGACGTCGAGACGGTCGGCGGTCTGCTCGCCAAGGCGCTCGGCCGGGTGCCGATCGCCGGGGCTTCGGCGCTCGTGCCGCTGCCGGACGGGCGGGAGCTGCGGCTCACCGCGGAGTCCGCCGCCGGACGGCGGAACAAGATCGTGACGGTGCTCGTGGAGCCGGTCGAGACCAAGGACGACGGCGAGGAGACCTCGGGGTGAGCCCGCAGGAGCTGCGCGCGTTCTGCCTGTCGTTCAACGACGTGGTGGAGGAGTTCCCGTTCGGGCCCGAGGCCTCGGTGTTCAAGGTCGCGGGCAAGATGTTCGCGCTGAGTTCGCTGGACGCGGCGCCGCTGAGCGTGAACCTGAAGTGCGAGCCGGACCTCGCGGTGCAGCTGCGCGAGGCGCACCCCGAGATCGTGCCGGGGTGGCACATGAACAAGCGGCACTGGAACACCGTGCGGGTGGCGGGGCTGCCGGACGCGATGGTCCGTGAGCTGGTCGAGGACTCGTACGACCTGGTGGTCGCCGGTCTCCCGAAGGCCGTGCGGCTGCGCCTCGACCGGCCCTAGGCGGGGCGCGGGCCGATGCACCCGGTGGCCGTCCGGCTCTCCTCGCTCCGTATGCTCGGCGCATGACCGAGAGTGCTGCGCTTGACGCCGAGGACCTGAAGATCGTGACGCTGGCTCGTTCGGCGCGGGCGCGGAACGGAGTGGCCGAGGGGGCCGCCGTGCGGGACGAGACGGGGCGGACGTATGTCGCCGGGACCGTCGCGCTCGCCTCCCTGGAGCTTTCCGCCCTGCGGACCGCCGTGGCGATGGCCGTCGCCTCCGGGGCGGAGTCGCTCGAGGCGGCTGCGGTCGTCTCTTCCGCGCAGGAGCTGTCCGCGCAGGACCTCGCCGCCGTGCGGGACCTTGGCGGGGCCGGGACGCCGGTGTTCCTGGCGGGGCCCGACGGGGCGGTCCGGGTGCGGGTTCAGGCGAACTGACTCATTCCCCGACCCCGCCCCTTCCCGAAAACCCGCTCGGCGCGGGGGCCTCGGCGCCGTCATTCACCGGCTTCGCCGAGTTCGTCCTCAAACGCCGGACGGGCTGAGATTCCCCTCCGGGAACATCACACCGCGTCCGGACCCCGCTCACCCGTCCGGACCCGGACCACCGTCTCCACCGGGACCGCCCACACCTTGCCGTCGCCGATCTTTCCCGTTGCCGCCGCGCGGACGATCGTGTCGATCACCAGGTCCGACTCGGCGTCGTCCACGACGACCTCGATGCGGACCTTCGGCACCAGGTCCACCTGGTACTCCGCGCCCCGGTACACCTCCGTGTGCCCCCGCTGGCGTCCGTACCCGCTCGCCTCGGTGACGGTGAGGCCCTGGACGCCGAGCTCCTGGAGCGCGGTCTTCACCTCGTCCAGGCGGAACGGCTTGATGACCGCGGTGATGAGCTTCATGAGGCCTTGCTCCCCTTCATCGGGCTGACCAGGACGCCGTGATCGTAGGCGGTCTCCGCGTGGTGCGTCTGGTCCAGGCCCGTCATCTCGTCCTCGGCGTCCGCGCGGAAGCCCATCAGCTTGTCGATCGCCTTGCCGACGCCGAACGTCACGGCGAAGGTGTACGCCGCCACGACAAGCACCGCCACCGTCTGCTTGCCCAGCTGGGCGAGCCCGCCCCCGTAGAACAGGCCCTCCGCGCCTTCCGTCATCGTGGCCGTCGCGAACAGACCGATCAGGAGCGTGCCGACGACTCCGCCCACCAGGTGCACGCCCACCACGTCGAGCGAGTCGTCGTAGTCGAAGCGGAACTTCCACGCCACGGCGTACGAGCAGACCACGCCCGCCGCCAGACCGACCACCGCGGCGCCCGGCACCCCGACCACCCCGCACGCGGGGGTGATCGCCACCAGGCCCGCCACCGCGCCCGACGCCGCGCCGAACGTCGTCGGGTGGCCGTCGCGCTTCTGCTCCACGAAGAGCCAGCCCAGCAGGCCCGTGCACCCGGCGAGCAGCGTGTTCAGGAGGGAGGCCGCCGCCAGGCCGTTGGCGCCGAGCGCCGAGCCGCCGTTGAAGCCGAGCCAGCCGAACCACAGCAGGCCCGCGCCCATCAGGACCATCGGCAGGTTGTGCGGACGCATCGCGTCCTTCTTGAAGCCGATGCGCGGGCCGATGACCAGGACGAGCGCCAGACCGGACGCGCCGGACGCGATCTCGACGACCAGGCCGCCCGCGAAGTCCAGCGCCCCGAGGGACGAGGAGATCCAGCCGTCCGGGCCCCAGACCCAGTGCGCCACGGGAACGTATACGAGCAGCGCCCAGACCGGCACGAAGACAAGCCACGCCGCGAACTTCGTGCGGTCGGCGATCGCGCCGCTGATCAGCGCCGTGGTGAGGATCGCGAAGGTGAGCTGGAACGTGGTGAACAGGAGGGTGGGAACCGTGCCCGTGAGCGTGCTCGGGCCGATGCCCGCGAGGCCGATGTGGTCGAAGCCGCCGATCAGTCCCGCGAAGGAGTCGTCGCCGAACGCGAGCGAGTAGCCGGCGAGCAGCCACACCACCGTGACCAGGGCGATCGACACGAAACTCATGAGCAGCATGTTGAGGACGCTCTTCGTGCGGACCATGCCGCCGTAGAAGAGCGCGAGGCCCGGCGTCATCAGGAGGACCAGGGCGGTGGCCGCGAGCAGCCAGGCCGTGTCTCCGGTGTCGGGACCCTTGGCCGAGGCCAGGGTGGTCGCGAGCGCGTGCGGCGCGTACAGGGTCTGCACGGGGAATCTCTCCTCCGGGTGGGGGCAGAGGGAGAGCGTCACGGCCCCGCGTTTCCGATCGGGCACCCCGGGGTTTCCGTCGTGTTTCGTGTTGCGGGGGAGTTTCCGTGACCTCACCGATACCGGCCGCGCGCCCGATCGGCGCCTCGGGGTGCTGCGGCCCTCCGTCGATCAGGGAGAATGGGCGGCATGAGCGTTCGTACCGAGTCATCCGAGCCGTCAGAATCGTCGGGGGCACCCCACCGCGCCGGCTTCGCCTGCTTCGTGGGCCGCCCCAACGCGGGCAAGTCCACCCTCACGAATGCTCTGGTCGGCCAGAAGGTGGCGATCACCGCGAACCAGCCGCAGACCACGCGGCACACGGTCCGCGGCATCGTGCACCGGCCGGACGCCCAGCTGATCCTGGTGGACACCCCCGGGCTCCACAAGCCGCGCACGCTGCTCGGCGAGCGGCTGAACGACGTCGTGCGGACCACCTGGGCCGAGGTCGACGTCATCGGGTTCTGCCTGCCCGCGAACGAGAAGCTCGGCCCCGGCGACCGGTTCATCGCCAAGGAACTGGCCGGCATCAAGAAGACCCCGAAGATCGCGGTCGTCACGAAGACCGACCTGGTCGACAGCAAGACCCTCGCCGAGCAGCTCATCGCCATCGACCAGCTCGGCAAGGAGCTCGGCTTCGAGTGGGCGCAGATCGTGCCGGTGTCCGCGGTCGGCGACCAGCAGGTCCAGCTGCTCGCGGACCTGATCGTCCCGATGCTCCCCAAGAGCCCGCCGCTCTACCCCGAGGGCGACCTCACGGACGAGCCCGAGCAGGTCATGGTCGCCGAGCTGATCCGCGAGGCCGCCCTTGAGGGCGTGCGGGACGAGCTGCCGCACTCCATCGCCGTCGTGGTGGAGGAGATGCTGCCGCGCGAGGACCGCCCCGCGGACAAGCCGATGCTGGACATCCACGCGAACGTCTACATCGAGCGCCCCAGCCAGAAGGGCATCATCATCGGCCCGAAGGGCAAGCGCCTCAAGGAGGTCGGGATCAAGTCCCGGCAGCAGATCGAGGCGCTCCTGGGCACCCCCGTCTTCCTGGACCTGCACGTCAAGGTCGCCAAGGACTGGCAGCGCGACCCGAAGCAGCTGCGCAAGCTGGGCTTCTAGAAGGCGCCCCGGCCCGCCGTTACTCCACGCCCCTGATCCGCGTCACAAGCAGCGCTCCCGCGAGCCCGATCACCGCCGCCACCAGGTACAGCACCCGGTAGCCGCCCAGGTGCGTCACGATCGGGGCCGCGAGGGCCGGTGCCGCCACCTGGGGCAGGGAGTTGGCGATGTTGATGACGCCCATGTCCTTGCCGCGGTCCATGGCCTTCGGCAGGACGTCGGTCATCAGCGCGAAGTCCACCGACGTGAAGACGCCGAAGCCGACCCCGAGCACGGCCGCCGCGACGAGCGCCCCCGGCCAGGTCTGCCAGCCGGACAGCAGGGCCGTCGCCACCGCCATCAGGACGCCCGACCAGAGCACGAACGGCTTGCGGCGGCCCACGCGGTCCGACAGGACACCGCCCACGACCACCGTCGCGAGCAGCGTCACGCCGTTCACGGCGGTGAGGATCAGGACGCCCTCGTCCGGGTCGGGGTGGTCGAGGCGGTCGCGCAGGTAGTACAGGAGATACAGCAGGACCAGGGCGTTGCTGAGGTTGATCAGGAAGCGGGTCAGCCAGGCCCAGCCCAGGTCCGGATGGCGGCGCGGGCTCAGCCAGAAGGCGGCGGCGAACGACCGCCACGCGAACGGCGGCCTGTCCTCGGGCGCCAGGCGCAGGTCCCGGTGGCGCAGGACGTACGGCAGGACGCCCACCAGCGTGAACACCGCGCACGCCGCGTACCCCGCCGCCACGCCCCCGGCCGCCGTCGCCAGGCCCGTGCCCACCACCACGCCCAGGAGCTGCGCGGCCCCGAGCCAGCCGCCCACCGAGCCCCGCTGGAGCCGCGGCACCCGGTCCGGTACGGCGGCCGTGACGGCGGCGAACGCGGCGTTCAGGGTGAGCTGGACCAGGCACCAGCCCGCCGCCATCCACCACACGGACCCGGCGGCCGACAGCAGCAGCAGCGCCGCCGCGCCGCCCGCCGTGCCCGCCACGATCCACGGGGTGCGCCGCCCGTGGCGCGACACCGTGCGGTCCGAGAGGGCGCCGAAGAGCGGGTTCGAGGCGAGGGACACCACGGCCCCCGCGCCCGCCACCCACGCCAGGACCGTCTCCTTGGACGTCCCGGCCGGTGCGAGGTCCTCCGCCTGGAGGGCGAGGAGGATCTGGAGCGGGCCGTACCAGCCCACCCAGATCGCCCCGTTGGCGAGCGAGAGCGCGGCCGTCCAGCTCCGCCCGACCCGCCGGGTCGGCTCGTCGAGCGCCGCGGCCGGCTCCGCGGTCATGGCCGTTGCGCCCGGAGCGCCTCGCGCAGCCACGCGTACGACGCCTTCGGGGTGCGGGTGAGGGCGGCCGGGTCCGCGAAGTCCACGTGGACGAGTCCGAAGCGCTGGCGGTAGCCCTCCGCCCATTCGAAGTTGTCCAGGAGGGACCAGACGAAGTAGCCGCGTACGTCGATCCCCGCCTCCATCGCCCGGTGCAGGGCGCGCAGATGGCCGTCCAGGTAGTCGATCCGCCGCTGGTCGTCGATTCCCTCGTACGAGCAGCCGTTCTCGGTGATCACCAGGGGCGGGAGGCGGTCGCCGTACCGGTCGCCCAGGCCCGTCAGGAGTTCGGTGAACGCCTCGGGGACCACCGGCCAGCCGAAGTCCGTCCGTGGATAGTCATCCAACTCCCTTGGGGAGAAAGGGAGTTCCTGGGGCAGCGTCAGGCCGGAGAATTCCGTCGCCGTGGGGAGCGGGGCGCCCACCTTCGTCGGCTGGTAGAAGTTGATGCCGTACCAGTCGACCGGCTCGGCGATCACCTTCAGGTCGGCCTCGACGTCGTCGCCCGGCATCAGCTCCGCGATGCCCTCCGGATAGCGGCCCAGGACGATCGGGTCGGCGAACAGGCGGTTGAGGAGCAGGTCGTAGAAGTCCGCCGCCTCCGTGTCCGCGGCCGAGGAGGACGCGGGCCAGGTGGGGCCGTGCGAGTTGGCGATGCCGATGTCCGTGACGCCCGCCGCGCGCAGCGCCCGTACGGCCAGACCGTGGGCGAGGAGCTGGTGGTGGGCCACCGGCAGCGCGTCGAACAGGAGGTGCTCGCCGGGTGCGTGCTGGCCGAGCGCGTGGCCGAGCAGGGTGTGCTCGGCGGGTTCGTTGAGGGTGATCCACTTCTGGGCGCGGTCACCGATGCGGGCGGCCACCACGGCCGCGTACTCGGCGAAGCGCTCGGCGGTGTCCCGCAGCCGCCAGCCGCCCCGGTCGGCGAGCGCGAGCGGGGTGTCCCAGTGGAAGAGCGTCGGGACGGGGCGCACGCCCGCCGCGCACAGCTCGTCGACGAGCCGGTCGTAGAAGTCCAGGCCCGCGGCGCTCACCTCGCCGCTCCCGCCCGGCAGCACGCGCGGCCAGGACACCGAGAAGCGGTAGGCGTCCACGCCCAACTCCGCGATGAGCGCGACGTCTTCGCGGTAGCGGTGGTAGTGGTCGCAGGCGACGTCGGCCGTGGTGCCGTCCTTGACCCGGCCCGGCACCGCCGTGAACGCGTCCCAGACCGAGGGGCCGCGCAGGCCGGCGGCGCCCTCGATCTGATGGGCCGACGTGGACACCCCCCACAGGAACTCGCGGGGGAACTGGGGGAGGGGTTCGCGCGCATCGCTCGCTGCCATGGGCGCGATCTTCCGTACGGCCGCGCACGGAAGTCAATGGGCGTACCTCAGAAAAGGTGAACACCGCTCAAGTTTTACGAACCCTCCTTCAGGACGCGCGTGATCAGCTTCCGCTGCGGCTCGGTCAGCCGGGGATCCGAGCAGTACACCGTGTGTCCGTCCACGGTGAGCTGGTAGCTGAAGCCGTCCGGCACCCCTATCGGCGGGGTGCTCCGGCCCTCGGCCACGGCCTGTTCGGCCAGGGCCTGCCACTCGTGGGCATCGGGCAGACCCGAGGTCTCGACCTCGGCGTGCCGCTCGATGCCCGCGAATCCTCCCGTGCGCTTCACCTGGATACGCATGGAACCTGTCTACTCCATGGGGAGGTCAGTTGGTAGGCACGCCGACCTGGGACCACGCCTTCAGGACAGCCCCGTGCTCCTCGCCCTCGCCGTACTTGTCGCGGGCGGCGGCCACGGTCAGCTTCGCGAAGTCCGCGAAGGAGGCGTCCTGGGCCAGTTCGCCGCCGGTCAGGACGGCGTACCAGATCTGTCCCGCGCGCTCCCAGGCGTTGCCGCCGAGCTCCTCGGCGAGCAGGTAGAAGGCGTGGTTGGGGATGCCGGAGTTGATGTGCACGCCGCCGTTGTCGCGGCCCGTGCGGACGTAGTGGTCCATGTCGGCGGGCTGCGGGTCCTTGCCGAGCACGTCGTCGTCGTAGGCCGTGCCGGGGGCCTTCATGGAGCGCAGGGCCTTGCCCGTGACGCGCGGGGCGAGCAGCCCGGCGCCGATCAGCCAGTCGGCCTCGGCCGCGGTCTGGCCGAGCGTGTACTGCTTGATCAGCGAGCCGAAGACGTCGGCGAACGATTCGTTCAGGGCGCCCGGCTGGCCGAAGTACGTGAGGTTCGCCGTGTACTGCACGACGCCGTGCGTCAACTCGTGGCCGATGACGTCCACGGGAATGGTGAAGTCGAGGAAGATCTCGCCGTCACCGTCGCCGAAGACCATCTGTTCGCCGTTCCAGAAGGCGTTCCCGTAGTCCTCGCCGTAGTGGACCGTCGCGTTCAGGGGCAGGCCGTTGCCGTCGATGGAGTTGCGCTGGTACGTCTTCAGGTACAGCTCGAAGGTCGCGCCGAGGCCGGCGTAGGCGCGGTTGACGGTCGCGTCCTTGCCCGGCTTCTCGCCCTCGCCGCGGACCTTGCGGCCCGGCAGCTCGGTCTTGTGCCGCGCGTCGTGGATCGTCCGGTGCGGTTTGTTCTCCGCGGCCTCCTTGGGCAGCGAGACGGAGGGGGCGCCGATGACCGTGGTCAGGCGCCGGTGGGTGCGCTCGATGGAGTCCCGTTCCAGCGTGCGGCGGGCGGGACCCGCGAGCGCGGCGTCGTCACTCTGGGCCAGAGTGTCGAGCACGTGGGGCGGAATGATGGTGCAGAAGACAGGCTCGAAGCCTGGATTGGCGGTCATGGCGGCAATGTGGCACTGGGTCATGCCGCTGTCACTACCTGCAACCATGATTAATGAAATAGAGGTATTGATCACCTCATACCCGTTACCTGACGGCGATCCCGCATACTGATACACACCCGCGCACACAGCGCGGCTCGGCTAGGCTGCGGAGCATCATGCGTTACGGGCTGCTTCTCCTTAGCTGCCGCGGCGAGGGCCTGTAGTCGAGGCCGACCCCCTCCCCGCGGAGTTCGGTGTTGCTCGCGAAGCGACCGTCGGCCGTCCTTAAGGACACTCCCGAGGAGCCCCCGCATCATGGCGATCAAGCCCAATCTCCAGCGCGCCACTTCCCTGCCGATCCACAAGTACGGCCAGTACGACCAGGTCGACATCCCCGACCGGACGTGGCCGGACAAGCGGATCACGGTCGCTCCCCGCTGGCTCTCGACGGACCTGCGGGACGGCAACCAGGCGCTGATCGACCCGATGTCCCCCGCGCGCAAGCGCGAGATGTTCGACCTGCTGGTCCGCATGGGCTACAAGGAGATCGAGGTCGGCTTCCCCTCCTCGGGCCAGACCGACTTCGACTTCGTACGGTCGATCATCGAGGACGGCGCGATCCCGGACGACGTGACGATCTCCGTCCTGACCCAGGCCCGCGAGGAGCTCATCGCCCGCACGGTCGAGTCGCTGGTCGGCGCCAAGCGCGCCACCGTCCACCTGTACAACGCGACCGCGCCCGTCTGGCGCGAGGTCGTCTTCCGCGGCTCGAAGGACGCGGTCAAGCAGATCGCCGTCGACGGCACCCGCCTGGTCATGGAGTACGCGGAGAAGCTGCTGGGCCCCGAGACGGTCTTCGGCTACCAGTACAGCCCCGAGATCTTCACCGACACCGAGCTGGACTTCGCCCTGGAGGTCTGCGAGGCGGTCTGTGACGTGTGGCAGCCCGCGGAGGGCCGCGAGATCATCCTGAACCTGCCCGCCACCGTGGAGCGCTCGACGCCCTCCACCCACGCGGACCGCTTCGAGTGGATGTCCCGCAACCTGACCCGGCGCGAGCACGTCTGCCTCTCCGTCCACCCGCACAACGACCGCGGCACCGCCGTCGCCGCCGCCGAGCTGGCCATCATGGCGGGCGCCGACCGCATCGAGGGCTGCCTGTTCGGGCAGGGCGAGCGCACCGGCAACGTCGACCTGGTCACGCTGGGCATGAACCTGTTCTCGCAGGGCGTCGACCCGCAGATCGACTTCTCGGACATCGACGAGATCCGCCGCACCGCCGAGTACTGCAACCAGATGGAGGTGCACCCGCGCCACCCGTACGCGGGCGACCTCGTCTACACCGCCTTCTCCGGCTCCCACCAGGACGCCATCAAGAAGGGCTTCGAGGCGATGGGCGTCCGGGCCGAGCAGCAGGGCAAGACGGTCGACGAGATCGAGTGGGCCGTCCCGTACCTGCCCATCGACCCCAAGGACGTCGGCCGTTCGTACGAGGCCGTCATCCGCGTCAACTCGCAGTCCGGCAAGGGCGGCATCGCCTACGTCCTCCAGAACGACCACAAGCTGGACCTGCCGCGCCGCATGCAGGTCGAGTTCTCGAAGATCATCCAGACGAAGACCGACACCGAGGGCGGCGAGGTCACCCCGGACGCGATCTGGAGCATCTTCCAGGACGAGTACCTGCCCAACCCGCAGAACCCGTGGGGCCGCATTCAGGTCAAGAACGGCCAGACGACCACGGACAAGGACGGCACCGACACGCTGACCGTCGAGGCCACCGTCGACGGCGCCGACACGGTCCTGACCGGCACCGGCAACGGCCCGATCTCGGCCTTCTTCCACGCGCTCCAGGGCATCGGCATCGACGTACGCCTCCTGGACTACCAGGAGCACACGATGAGCGAGGGCGCCTCCGCGCAGGCCGCTTCGTACATCGAGTGCGCGATCGGCGACAAGGTCCTGTGGGGCATCGGCATCGACGCGAACACGACACGTGCCTCGCTGAAGGCCGCGGTTTCCGCGGTGAACCGCGCGGCCCGCTGACCGGCGCCGCACGGTCACACCAGCAGATCGTCAAGCGCCGGACGGGCTCGAATGGGCCCGTTCGGCGCTTTTGCGTGGCGGCGTGTCCAGGTCGTCTACCGGCCATCTCTCGTACAGGGTGCTGACGCCACATCAACAATGTGGCTAACATCACGCCCAACGCGGCAATGTTGCCGGGGCGTTACGGAGGTGCGCGGTGCTGCCAGATCGGGGACGAAACGGCCGGGAATCCCGCATCTTCGCCACGCCCGTTTCCCGCGGGCGGGTCCTGCGAAGGCGTGTGCTCGGCGTGCACACGGCCTGGACCACCGTCGGGGACGGCGAGTTCTTCTGCCCGGGCTGCGGCGGTGACCGCAACTACCAGCGCCGCACCGGCCGGCGCCGCTTCGTCCTGCTCGGCGTCCCGGTCCTGCCGCGCGGCACGGCGGGCCCCATCGTCGAGTGCGCCGCCTGCGGCGACCACTTCGGCACGGACGTTCTCGGCCATCCCACGACCACCCGGCTCTCGGCCATGGTCCGCGACGCCGTGCACACCGTCGTCCTCGCGATCCTCGCCGCGGGCGGCACCTCCTCGCGCACGACGCTCGACGCGGCCGTCTGCGCGCTGCGCGGCGCGGGCTTCGACGACTGCCGCGAGGAGCAGCTCGTCGCGCTCGTCGACGCGCTCGCCGCGGACACCGGCCGCGCGACCGTCCCGGACTGCGGGCCCGGTCTGGCCATAGAACTCCACGAGGCGCTGGGCCCGTTGGCCCCGCACCTGGCGCCGGCCGGGCGTGAGGCGCTGCTGCTCCAGGGCGCGCGGATCGCGCTCGCCGACGGCCCGTACACCCCCGCCGAGCGCGAGGTGCTCGCCACGGCCGGCGGCGCGCTGACCATCGGCGCGGACGAGGTGACGCGGCTGATGGTGGCGGCACGCACGACGCACTTCTGAGCACGGGGGCTACAACAACCCCGCCCCCGCCAGGAACTTCCCCACCCGTTCGACCTCCCCGGCGGACAGCGGGATCTGCGGCTCCGCCGTGGCGGGGCAGGTGATCACGCCCCGGAGGTGCAGGGCCGCCTTGAACGCGCCCAGTGCCGACGAGCTGGCGCCCATCCGGCCCGCGTCGCCGACCCGCACCATCCCGAACAGGCCGCACAGCCGCTCCTGTTCCGCCCGCGCCCGCACCCAGTCCCCCTCCCGGCAGTGGCGGTACAGGCGCGCGTACCCCTCGGGGTCCACGTTCCCCAGGCCCGGCACCACGCCGTCCGCGCCCATCGCAAGCGCCGCGTCCACCGTCGTCTCCGAACCCGTCAGGACGCTGAACCCCGAGACGTCCGCCCGGCCCCTGGCCCCCAGGACCACCTCCCGGAAGTTCCCCTCCTCGCCGCTGGAGTCCTTCAGACCGGCCAGCACCCCCTCCGCCGCCAGTTCCAGGACCAGCTCCGCGTCCAGCTTGGAGTGGACGCCCACCGGGAGGTCGTACGCGAAGACCGGGACCGGTGAGCCCGCCGCCACCAGGCGGAAGTGGCGGGCCACCTCCGCCCGATGCGTGCGGGTGTAGAAGGGGGCCGTCACCACCACTCCGTCCGCCCCGGCCGCCGTCACCGAGCGGACGTGGTCCAGGACCCGGGGCGTCGCCATGTCGATCGCGCCCGCGAGGACCGGGAGTTGGCCGCCCACATGGCCCGCCACCGTGTCGACCACCAGCTTGCGCTGGCGGTCCGTCAGGTACGCCGCCTCCGACGACGAGCCCAGGACGAACAAGCCGTCCACCCCGCCCGCCACCAGGTGGTCGACCAGCCGCACCAGCGAGCGCGTGTCCACCTCGCGGTCCGGTGTCAGCGGGGTGCAGACCGGCGGTACCACCCCTGTCAGCGGCCTGGGTGTCGTCATGGGTTCTCCCTGGGGCTCGCGTCCGTGGCGGCGGACTGGATCACTAGCTCGTGCGTGGACTGGCCGTCCCGCACGGGGTGGTGGCAGCGGTAGCGGTGCCCGGACCCCGCCTCCGACGCGAAGTCCGGCATGGTCGCCGCGCACGTCTCGTCCGCCTTCCAGCACCGCGTGCGGAACGGGCATCCGCTCGGCGGGCGCGTGGCCGACGGCACCGGTCCCGCCAGCGGGATCGGGTCGATGGGGTCGAGGAGTCCGGGCGTCGCGGAGAACAGCGCCCGGGTGTACGGGTGGCGTGCCCGGTGCAGGATCTCCTGTGCCGGTGACTCCTCCACGATCCTGCCCAGATACATGGTGATGACCCGGTCACTCATCCGCCGCACCGTCTGGATGTCGTGCGACACGAAGACCAGGGCCAGACCCAGGCGCTCCTTCAGGTCCAGGAGGAGGTTGAGGATCTGCGCGCGCACGGAGACGTCCAGGGCGCTCGTCGGCTCGTCCGCCACCACCAGCTCCGGTTCGAGCGCCAGGGCGCGCGCGATCGCCACGCGCTGGCGCTGCCCGCCCGACAGCTGGCCGGGCAGACCGTCCGCGAGGACCTTGGGGAGGCCCACCAGGGACATCAGCTCCCGCACCCGGGCGTCCCGCTGGGCGGCGCTTCCCCGCTTGTGCACGTCCAGGGGGTCACGCAGGATCTGGCGTACGGTCAGCCGCCGGTTCAGTGCCGTCGACGGGTCCTGGAAGATCATGCCGGTGTTCCCGCCGACCGCGGCCCGCCGTTCGGCCGGCCGCATCGTCCACAGGTCGCGTCCCCGGAAGGACACGGTGCCCGCCGTCGGGCGCTGCACCCCCACGAGCACCTTCGCCAGCGTCGACTTGCCGCAGCCCGACTCGCCCACGACGCCCACCGTCTCGCCGGGCGCGATGGCCAGGTCGACGCCGGTCAGGGCGTACACACGGTCACGCGAGAAGAGTCCGCCCGAGCGCGCCCGGTGCACGACGTGCGCGTCGGAGAGGGTGATCAGGTCTTCCGGCTGCCGAGCGGTCACTTGAGGGCCTCGCTTCCCCTGGGCTCCGGCACGCGCGGCGGGCGCTGCGCCGGGTGGTGGCAGGCGACGGAGTGCCGTACCCCGCCGACGAGTTCGGGCGCCGTCGTGCGGCACACCTCGCTCGCGAGGGGGCACCGGTCCGCGAACCGGCAGCCCGCGGGGAAGTCGGCAGGCGAGGGCACGACTCCCTTGATCTGGGTCAGGCGTTCCGCCGCCGATTCGAGCGAGAGCACCGAGCCGAGCAGGCCGCGCGTGTAGTGGTGCGAGGGCGCCTCGACGAGGTCCGCCGTCACGCCCGTCTCGACGATCTGGCCGCCGTACATCACGACCACCCGGTCGGTGACGTCCGCGACCAGGGCCAGGTCGTGCGAGACGAGGATCAGCGCGAAGCCCAATTCCTCGCGCAGGCGCAGGAGGAGCTGGATGATCTGGGCCTGGACGGTGACGTCCAGGGCGGTCGTCGGCTCGTCGGCGACGATCAGTTTCGGGTCGCGGGAGAGCGCCATCGCGATCAGGACGCGCTGGCGCTGGCCGCCGGAGAGCTCGTGCGGATAGCTGCGCAGGGTGCGCTCCGGGTCCAGGCCGACCAGGTCGAGGAGCTCGGCCGCCGTGCGGCGGCCTCCTCGGCGTACGACCTGTTTGAGCTGGGCCCGGACCGTCATCGCGGGGTTCAGGGACGACAGCGCGTCCTGGTAGATCATCGCCATGTCGTGGCCGAGCAGCCGCCTGCGGGCACGCATCGGCATGCCGATCAGCTCCTCGCCCCGGAACGTCACCCGGCCGCCGACGCGGGCGCCCTTCGGCTCCAGGCCCATCACCGTCAGCGCGGTCAGCGACTTGCCGCAGCCCGACTCGCCGACCAGGCCGAGGACTTCGCCCGGCCGGACGTGGAAGCTGATGCCGTCGACGATGTCCACCCCGCCGTGGCGGGCGTCGAAGCCGATCGTGAGGCCGGAGACGGTCAGCACCGCAGAGCCCTCCGGCAAGGGCCGTGCGCGGGCGCGCAGCCGCCGGGCCGCCTCCGTCAGGCCCGGCAGGTCCAGGACCTTGCCGCTGCCCGGCTCGGGGGCCTCCAGGCGGTCCTCCTTGCGGGCCTCCCCGGGCACGTCCCGGGTCACGGGCGCCGCCCACGCGTCCGAGACGCCCTCGGAGAGGATGTTCAGGGCCAGGACCGTGATCAGCATCAGGAGGCCGGGGAAGACCGTCGCCCACCAGCCGCCGAGCAGCACCATGTTCTTGCCGTCGGCGATGACGCTGCCCCAGGACGGGTCGGGGGGCCGCACGCCCGCGCCGATGAACGACAGCGAGGCCTCGAAGACGATGGCCTCGGCGACCTGGACCGTGCAGAAGACCAGGATGGGCGCGGCGCAGTTGATCGCCACGTGCTTGATCAGGATGTGCGGGGTGCGGGCGCCGACGACGCGTTCGGCGACGACGTAGTCCTCGCCGTACTGGTCCATGACGTTCGCGCGCACGACCCGGGCGATCGGCGGGGTGAACAGGAACGCGATGGCGCAGATCAGGACGAGGATGCCGCCGCCGAAGACCGCCACGAGCACGGCGGCGAGCGCGATCCCGGGGAACGCCATGACGATGTCCAGACCCCGCATCAGCGTCTCGTCGACCGCCTTGCGCGAGGTCGCCGCGACCGCCCCGAGCAGGGCGCCGACGAGCAGGGCGAGCAGCGTCGCCCCGAGCCCGATCGCCAGGGACCAGCGCGCCCCGTACATGAGCCTGCTGAGGATGTCCCGGCCGAGGCTGTCCTGGCCCATCCAGTGGTCCGCCGACGGGTGTCCGGTGCCGTCGACCTGGGGCTGCTGGTCGAGCGGGTCGTGCGGGGCGAGCAGCGGCGCGAAGAGCGCCACGAGGACGACGACCCCGATCACGCCCACCGCGACGCGCGAGAGCAGCGGGAGGCGGCGCGGGGAGCGCAGCCGGATGCCGGGGCGCGAGAGCCGTTCGGCCAGAGCCTTGCGCGAGGTGATCATCAGGCCCCCCTGAGGCGCGGATTGACCAGCAGGTGGAGGATGTCGAGGACCAGGTTCACGATCACGAAGCCGACGGCCGTCGTGATGACCACGCCCTGCACGACGGCCGGGTCGCCGTTCTTCACGGCGTCGATCATCAGCTTCCCCATGCCGGGCAGCGAGAAGATCGTCTCGATGACGACCGCGCCGCCGAGCAGATAGCCGACGCGCAGGCCGAGCACGGTCAGCGGGTTGATGAGGGCGTTGCGCAGGACGTTGCGGCCGACCACCACCACCGGGGGCAGCCCGCTGCCGATGGCCGTGCGCACGTAGTCCTTGTCGAGTTCCTCGACCACGGCCGTGCGGATGATGCGGGTGAGCCCGGCGGCCACCGGCAGGGAGAGCGCGAGCGCGGGGAGCGTCATCGTCTTCAGCCAGCCGGTGAAGGAGTCACCGGGGTTGACGTATCCGCCGGTCGGGAACCAGCCCGCCTCCACGGCGAAGTACTGGATCATGAGCAGCGCGAGCCAGAAGCCGGGCGCCGCGACGCCGGTCAGGGACAGGACGCGGATGAGCTGGTCGGGCAGCCGGTCGCGGTAGATGGCGGCGGTCACCCCGAGCAGCAGCGAGACGGTCACCGCGATGCCCAGGCCGAGGAAGGTCAGCTGCACGGTGAGCGGGAGCGCGGTGGTGACCTGCTCCACGACCGGCGAGCGGGTGAGCACGCTGATGCCCATGTCGCCCTGGACGAGATCGCCGACGAACGCGGCATAGCGCACCGGCAGCGGATCGAGCAGGCCGTTCTCCTCGCGGAACTCGTGCAGTTGCGCCGGGGTCGGATTGGCCCCCTGGAAGAACGCCGACGCCGGGTCGATGTCCGAGAACCGCATCACGAGGAACACGAACAGGACGATGCCGAGCAGCAGCGGGACGAGCAGGAGGAGGCGGCGGGCCAGGATTCTGACGATCGCGGTCACGTGCGGACGACTCCCAACGGTGGTGCTGGAAGGGCTGGTGGTGTGGCGGGGGGCGCTACTGGGCCCACTTGGCCCGGAGGAGGTTGATGCCCGGGTAGGGCTGGGCCTTGATGCCGGTGAGCTTCTTCGGGTCCCAGGCGGTCATCAGTTCGTTGTGGACGACCGGGTAGATCACGGCCTGCTCGGCGACGGTGTCGATGTAGTCCTGGACCATGGCCTTCTTCTTGGCCGCGTCCGGCTCGCGCGTCGCCTGGTCCATGTCCTTGAAGAGCTTCTTGGCGACGGCGTCGTCGGCCCAGCGGGCGTAGCCCATCCAGAGGTTCTCCGGGCCGTAGTTGTAGTGCATGATCAGGTCGGCCTCGATGCCGAACTGGTTGGGGTTCGAAGCGGCCGCGACGATCTGGTAGTCCTTCTTCTGGTCCATCTTGGTGAAGACGGCCGTGGTCTCCTGCGGGTCCAGGGTCGTCTTGACGCCGATCGCGTCCCACGAGGCCTTGATGGTCGGCAGACAGTCGACGATCCAGCTCACGTTGACCGCCATGAGGTTGACCGACAGGTCCTTGACCCCCGCCTCCTTCAGGAGCTTCTTCGCCTTCGCCGGGTCGTACGCGTAGACCGACTTGGCCGGGCGGTAGGTGGGGTTGGACTCGTTCAGGAACGACGTCGACGCCTTGCCGTGGCCCTTGAGCGCGACCTCGATCATCTTCTCGGTGTCGATGGCGTAGTGCAGCGCCTGGCGCACGCGGACGTCGTCGAACGGCTTGTGCGCGGTGTTGAACATCAGGAACAGGTTGTTCATGCCCGCCCCGCCCTCGACGGTGAGGCCGTCCTTCTTGAGCTGCTCGATGTTGGCGTACGGGATGTTGTCCGAGATCTCCGCGTCCGCGCTGCCGCCGGAGATCTTCGCGACGCGGGGAGCCGCGTCCACGATGGTCAGCCAGTTCATCTTCTTGAAGGCGGCCTTGCGGGGGCCGTTGTAGTCCTCGAACGCCTCGAAGGTCGTGTTGGACTTCGGGTGGTGCGAGGCCTGCTTGTACGGTCCCGAGCCCACCGCCTTGCCCTTGGTCGCCTCGTCCCAGGCCCCGGGCTCGGAGAAGACGTGCTTCGGCATGATCTTGGCGAGGGAGAGGCGGGCCAGGCCGTCGGGGAACGGGAACTTCAGGACGAGCTCGACGGAGGTCGCGTCGACCTTCTTGACCTCCTTCAGCCAGCTCTCGAAGAAGCCCTTGGCCAGCGTCTGCGTCTTCGGGTCCAGGATGCGGTCGAAGACGAACACCACGTCGTCGGCGGTCACGGGCTTTCCGTCGTGCCACTTGGCGCCGGGCCGCAGCGTGAACTTCCAGGTGGTCGCCTTGTCGTCCGTGGGGACCTGTGTGGCCAGCGCGGCGTACGGCTCGCGGGTGATGGGGTCGGTGTTGAGCAGGCCCTCGTAGATGTGTTCGTTGCCGGCCATCGCGAAGGCGGACGCGGTCTGCGTCGGGTCCCAACTGCCGTCGTTCCCGTAGCCGATGACGGCGGTGAGGGTGGAGTCGCCGCCCTCGCCGTCGCCTCCGCCCGCCTCGTTCGTGGACTCGGGCCCCGAGGAGCAGGCGGAGAGCGAGGTGGTGAGGGCGGCGGCCGCGCCCAGCGCACCGGTGTACTTGAGGAAGGACCGACGGTCCGGTGCGCGTCCGGTGGAGCCGAGGCTGATCTTGTGGTCGCTCACTGTGTCTCCCTTGAGAGATCCCACGTCCTACGTCGTGGTGGCGTGGCGACCATAGGAGCGCCGCGAAGGCCGGTCAAGAGATCGCGCACGGATCCGAACAGGGCCTCCTGGCAACGATGTTGGACCGGAGGTGGGACGTGGGATGTCATCCGTGCCTACGATGTGCCGCATGCCTCAGGAGCCAGTCCGCGCACGGCGTGTGGGCAGCCAAGTCCAGCGCGCAGTCATGCAGTTGATCTTCGACAGAGGGCTTCGGCCGGGCGCGCCGCTGCCCACCGAGGCCGAGCTGACGGAGGAGCTGGGGGTCGGCAGGAACTCGGTGCGCGAGGCGCTCAAGGCGCTCCAGGCCCTGGACATCGTGGAGATCAGACACGGCTACGGCACCTATGTCGGGCAGGCGTCGCTGACGCCGCTGGCCGACGGGCTCACGTTCCGTACGTTGGTGCAGCTCGCGGACGACACCCATGCGCTGGCGGAGATCCTCCAGGTGCGGGAGGTCCTTGAGGAGGGGCTGGTGCGCCGGGTCGCGGTGCTGCTCACGGAGGAGGAGCTGTGCCGCCTCGAGGCGCTGGTGAGCAGGATGGAGGACTCGGCGGGCACGGGCGCCGCCTTCCCCGAGCTGGACCGCGCGTTCCACGAGACGCTCTACCGCTCGCTGGGCAACGAACTGGTGCCGCAGCTGCTCGGCGCGTTCTGGAACGTCTTCCACCGGGTGGCGGGCGTACGGGGCTGGACCGTTGACCCGGCGCCGGACGTGACCGTGCGCAGGCACCGGGACATCGTGACGGCGCTGCGCGCGCGGGACGTGGAGCGGGCCCAGCGGGCGATGGCGGACCACTTCCGGGGGATCGAGGCGCGGTCGGGGCAGGGATCGAGGGGGGTCGGATGAGACTGGGTCACTTCTATGACCGGGTCACGTCCCTGGGCTACGGGGGTGACTACAACCCCGAGCAGTGGGGCGCCGACGTCCATGCCGAGGACACCGGCCTGATGCGCGAGGCGGGCGTGAACCTCGTGACGCTCGGGATCTTCTCCTGGGCCAGGACGGAGCCCGCCCCGGGCACGTACGACTTCACGTGGCTGGACGGTCACATGGACCGCCTGGCCGAGGCGGGGGTCGCGGTCAGCCTCGCCACCATGACGGCCTCCCCGCCGCCCTGGCTGACGCGGCTGCATCCGGAGATCCTGCCGGTCCTCGAGGACGGCACGCGTCTGTATCCCGGCTCGCGCCAGCACTGGTGCCCGTCCAGCCCGGTCTACCGCCGCCACGCCGTGCGCCTCACCGAACGCCTGGCCACGCGCTACGGCACGCACCCCGCCCTCGCCCTGTGGCACATCGGCAACGAATACGGCTGCCACATCTCGCGTCACTGCCACTGCGAGGTGTCGGCGGCGGCTTTTCGCGCGTGGCTGCGCACGCGGTACGGCACGGTGGAAGCGCTTGACGAAGCGTGGTCGACGGACTTCTGGTCGCAGCGCTACGGCACCTTCGAGGAGGTCCACACCCCGCGCACGGCGCCCTCGTTCCGCAACCCGGCCCAGCAGCTGGACTACTGGCGCTTCTCGTCGGACGAGCTCCTCGCGTGCTGCCTGGCCGAGAAGGAGGTCCTGACCCGCGTCACACCGGACGTGCCCGTGACGACGAACTTCGTCCCGGTGGCGAAGACGCTCGACCTGTTCGCGTGGGCCCCGCACCTGGACGTCGTGGCCTACGACTCGTATCCCGACCCGCACGACCCGGACGCGCTCCAGCGGACGGCCTTCTCGTACGACGTCATGCGCGGCCTGAAAGGCGGGCGGCCGTGGCTGCTCCTCGAACAGGCGCCCGGCGCGGTCAACTGGCGGGAGCGCAACGGCAGGAAGCCGCCGGGCCGGATGCGTCTGGACAGCTGGCAGGCGGTGGCGCACGGCGCGGACTCGGTGCTGTTCTTCCAGTGGCGGCAGTCGCGCGGGGGAGCGGAGAAGTTCCACTCGGCGATGGTTCCGCACGGGGGCCGTGCGACGCGGATCTTCCGGGAGGTGGCGGAGCTGGGCGCGGAGCTGGCCGGCCACCCCGAGCTGCTGGGCGCCGCCCCCGAGCGGGCGGACGCGGCGCTGCTCCTGGACTGGCCCAGCTGGTGGGCCCTGGAACTGGACGCGCACCCCAGCGCGGACCTGCGGCTCCTGGACGCGGCCCTGGCCCACCACAAGCCGCTGTACGACGCGTCGGTGGCGTGTGACGTGGTGCCGGTGGACGCGGAGTTGACCGGGTATCGCTTGCTTCTGGTCCCCAACCTTTACTCGGTCACGAATGAGACCGCGCAGCGTCTCGGCGCGTACGTCAGGCAGGGCGGCACCCTGGTCATGTCGTACTTCTCCGGGATCACGGACGAACACGACCGCGTCCACCTCGGCGGCTATCCGGCCCCCTTCCGCGAGCTGCTCGGCCTGCGGGTGGAGGAGTTCGACCCCCGCCCCGACGGCACCTGGGCGGAGGAGGTCCACCTGGAGGGCGCGGAGCCGGTGACCTCCTTCCCCGGCGGCGGCCCCGCCGTCACCCGCCACCCCTACGGCGAGGGCACCGCCTGGTACCTGGCCACGCGCCCGCCCCCCGAGGAGATGCGCGACCTCGTGGACCGCGTACGGGCCGAATGCGGGGTCTCCCCGACCCTGCCGGACCTCCCGGAGGGCGTACAGGCCCGGACCCGCGTCACCGCCTCCGGCACCCGCGTCCACGTCGTCCTCGACCCCCAGAACCTGAGCGTGACCCTCCGCAAAACCCCACCCCGACCCCCCTGACCCACCCCGAAAACCCGGGGCACCCGACGGCCCCCCACGGCTAGGTTGCCCCCATGCCCGAACTCCAGCGTCTGCGCGCCGACCACGCACCCGCCCTGCTCGCCTTCGAGCGCGAGAACAGGGAGTACTTCGCGCGGCACGTCCCCGACCGCGGCGACGCCTACTTCGCCGAGTTCGACGCACGGCACGCGGCCCTGCTCGCCGAACAGGCCGACGGCACATGCCACTTCCACGTGCTGGTCGACGGGGACGGCGCCGTGCTCGGGCGGGTCAACCTCGTGGACGTGGCGGACGGCGAGGCCGAAATCGGCTACCGCGTCGCCGAACACGCGACGGGCCGGGGTCTCGCCACCGACGCCGTGCGGCGGCTCTGTGTGCTGGCGGGTGCCGAGTACGGGGTGGTCGTGCTGCGGGCCGCTGCGGGGGTGGGCAACGCCGGTTCGCGGGCGGTGCTGGAGCGCGCCGGGTTCACTTCGGTGAGCGAAGGGCGAACGGAAGTGCGTTATCTGCGGCGCTGTGAGGGGCGGATTATTCAGTAGTCGGGGGGAGTACGCCCGGCTTACCGCGAACCGCAGCCGATAGACATATGCCGTCGGTAACTTGGGGATCACCTGCCTTCGACCGGATGGGTGGTGGGGGTCCCCGCCGTGGGTTCCAAACCGATGGGCTCCTTCCCGGAGCAGAAGAGCCCTGATACCGCAGAACCTGCCGCCCGCCGTGACCCGTATCCGATGGTGACCGTGGACACGGCAGGCACCGTGCTGTCGCACAACGAGCAGGCCGGTGTCCTGCTGGCCCGGGTCGGCGTAGGGGTGCCACTGGCCGACGTCGCTCCCGCCTGGCTGGTCGAGGCCCATCTGCGGCGGGTCAACGGCGCGGGCAAGGGGCAGTCGGCGGCCTGGGCGGGCGGCCGGCTCGGCGGGCGCGGCGTGAAGGCCCTCGCGGGACCGGACGCCGACGGCGCCGTGACCTGGTGGCTGGTCGGCGACGGCGCTCCGGCGAGCGCCACGCGGGAACTGGCACGCGAGCGGGCCCGGGCCGGTCTGCTCCAGGAACTCTCCTCCGAACTGCTCGCCTCGCTCAACGTCGAGCGCTGCATGGAGGTGACCGTGCAACGCGCGGCGCAGCACCTCGCGGACGCGGCCGTCATCGTCGGGGCGGGCGACGGAGACACCTTCCCCGTGACGAGCTGCACCGACGGCGGCCCGGTGGTGCAGGAGCGCATCCCCCTGGACCCGGACCAACTGCCGGGCCTGGCCGAGGCGTTGCAGGGCCTGCCCGCCGTGTCCTCCCGCTGGATCGACCCCCACCAGGTACCGGAGTGGGCCGTGCCCGACGGTTTCGCGGACGACGCCGCCCCCATCGGCTCGGTGATCGTGGTGCCGCTGCCGGGGCACGGCGACCCGACCGGCTGCCTGATCCTGCTGCGGCACCGCAAGGAGGCGACGTTCAGCCCCGGCGAGGAGGCCTTCGCGCAGTTCTTCGCCGCACGCGCCGGCGCCGCCCTGTCCATCGCCCGCGGGTACGCGCGCCAGGCGTACGCCACCGACGTGCTGATGCGCGGTCTGCTGCCGCCCGCGCTCGGCGCCGTCCACGGCATCTGCTTCTCCGGCCGCTACCGCGCGGCGGCCGACGGCGAACGCGTCGGCGGCGACTTCTACGACGTGCACCCCGCCGCCACGCCGGACGCCGAGACGGTGGCGGTCCTCGGCGACGTGTGCGGCAAAGGGCTGGAAGCCGCGGTCACGGCGGGCAGGATCCGCAACGCGCTCCAGGCACTGGTGCCGTTCGCCGGCGACCACACCCGTCTGCTGACCCTCCTCAACAGCGCCCTGCTCTCCACGGACCAGACGCCCTTCGTGACGCTGGTCCTGGCCGCCGCGGTCCGCCAGGGCACCCGGGTACGGCTGCGGGTCTCCAGCGCGGGCCACCCCGCCCCGCTCGTCGTGCGCACCACCGGCCAGGTCGAGGAGACCGGCACCCGGGGCTCGCTCATCGGCGCCTTCGCCGACCTGGACTTCACGACCGCCGAGGTGACCCTGCAACCGGGCGAGACCTGCCTGCTCTACTCCGACGGCATCACCGAAGCGCGCGGCGGCCCGCTGGGGGACGTGATGTTCACCGAGGACAGGCTGCGTGCCGTCCTCTCCCAGTGCGCCGGGATGCCGCCCGAGGTCGTCACCGAACGCGTGCAGCTGGTCGTCGCCCAGTGGGTGGGCGAGGGCCGCCACGACGACATGGCCGTCCTCGCGATCGGCGCGCCCAGAGAAGACCACCCGACGAACGACCCGGACCAAGAACAGAAACAAGAACCAGAACAGAACCAAGAACCAGAACCAGAACCAGAACAAGAAGGTGAACCGCGTGAACGGTGACAAGGGCACTGACTCCCTGGCCGAGCCGCGTGAGGAACTGTGGCAGGCACTCGGCGACTGCGACGAGACCCGCGCCGTCGCCATCGTGCGGCGCGCGCTCGGCACGGCCGGGCCCTCCCGGGCGCGACAGACTCTCGCCGCGGGCGAGCGCGTCCTGCTCGACCTGATCGCCCCCTCCCAGGAGCGGGTGGGTCTGGCCTGGGCGGCCAACGAGATCACGGTGGCGCAGGAACACGCCGCCACCGCCATCAACGAGCGGTGCATCGCGGCGGTCGCCGACGCCACCGCCCCCGCGCTTGCCGGACCCTTCGTCGGAAGGGTCCTGGTGGCGTGCGTCGACGGCGAGTGGCACGCCCTGCCCGCCCGCCTGGTCAGCGAGGTGCTGCGGCTGCGGGGCTGGCGCGTCGACTACCTCGGGGCGCAGGTCCCCACCGAGCATCTCGTCGAACACGTACGCCGCACCCGTGCGCAGGCGGTGCTGCTCTCCTCCTCCATCCCCACCCTCCTGCCCGGCGCCCACAACGCGATCACCTCGTGCCAGGGCGTCGGCGTCCCGGTCCTCGCCGGGGGAGCCGCGTTCGGTCCAGGAGGCCGCTACGCGCGGCAGATGCGGGCGGAGTGGGCCGAGGACGCGCCCGGCGCCGCGGCGCTCCTGGGCACGCGCCTGAGGGCGCCCACCGTGGCCGCGGCCCGCCTGCCCGGCGCGGACCTGCCGCACCTGGCGGACCAGGAGTACACCATGGTCCGCCAGACCAAGCTCCAGCTGGTCAGGCAGGCCCTCGCCGACGTCGAGGAGGGCTTCCCCGAGATGCGGCGGTACAACGAGTTCCAGCGGGAACGCACCGTCGAGGACATCGACTTCATCGTCAGCTACCTCGCCACGGCCGCCTACGTCGACGATCCCGGACTCTTCACCCGGTTCATCACGTGGACGGCGGACGTCCTCGCGGCGCGGGGCGTCCCGCCCCTGAGCATGCTTCCCGCGCTGGACTCACTGCTGACCCAGCTCAAGGATTTCCCCCGGGTGGTCGGCATCCTCACCGAGGCCCGAGGCCTGCTCAGGGCGTGAGGGTCCGTACGCCCGCGACGAACGCGGACCAGCTCTCGGCGTGCACCCACAGGACGGGGCCTCCGGGCACCTTGCTGTCCCGCACGGGAACGACCCCGGGGACCCCGTCGGCCACCTCGACGCAGCTGCCGCCCTCGCCGTTGCTGTGGGAGCTCTTGCGCCAGCGGGCCGCGCCGGTGAAGTCGTACGCGACCTCTATGCAGGCCTCTCCGCCGTCGCCGCCGCTGTGGCTGCTCTTGCGCCAGCGTGCGTTGCTCAAGTCGTACTCGCGCATCGTCTGAAAACCTCCGACGCCGAATCGATCAGATCCAGGGACGCCTCCGGCGACAACGCGACGGCCCTGAGCTGATCGTAAGACGACCTGGTCCGCTTCACCACAGCCGGATCGTCCAGCAAGTTCCCCGAAAACACCGCCTCTGTATAGACAGTTGGCGGCGCGTCCTCGAACTCCATGAGCCACATCATCTTGCCCATCGGCGAGTACGCACCGACCGCGAACGGGAGCACCTGGACCACCACCCTGCGCCCGCGCGCCATCGCGGCGATGTGATCGAGCTGCCGGGCCATCGTGGCGGGTCCGCCGACCGGCACGCGCAGCACGGTCTCGTGCAGGATCGCCCAGTACACCGGCCGTGTCGTGTCCTTGAGGAGCAGGGTGCGGTCCATGCGCGCCCGCACGAGTTCCTCGACGTATTCGTCGGTGGCGAGAGGGTTGCTGCCCAGGAAGACCGCCCGGGCGTACTCGGGGGTCTGAAGGAGTCCCGGAACCACCGCCGGCGCGAAGTCGCAGATCTCCGTCGCGAGCCGCTCCAGCTCGGCGGCATGCGCGAAGTACTCCGTAAACGGCTGGTCCGCGATCAGCTTTCGGCACATCCGCTCGAATAGCCCCTCCGTTTTCAGGACCTCGTCGATCCGCTGTGCCACATCCAACTGCGGTTTGCGAATGGCCTGTTCGAATAGGCCGATGTACGCCCCCGACACAAAGACCTGCGCCCCCAGTGCCGACTGGGTGAATCCGGCGACCTCACGTCGTCTCTTCAGCTCCGCCCCGAAGAACTCCCACGCCGCCTGCCGCGAACCATTGGCCATGGCCAACCACCTTTCACTGCCCCGCAGTTGTAGCGCACAGACTGTCGTCGAGTGTAGGCGGGAGCCGTCACCATCGAGACGCGAAGCGTGAAATCCGATGGGAAAGGGGAGCCCCCTCATGGCTGACGGCAAGGCGTACTCGGCGCTATGCGTCCAAGAAGCGGAGGACACCGTGAAAGAATTGCGCACCGCACTCGTGAGGGCCGGAATTATTGTTCCGTTCCTTGAATTGGGCGGATGTTCCGGCGCCCTGCCGCCCGGAGGAGCACGGTGAACCTCTACCTGCCGGTCGGCGCGTACGCCGTGGACACCCGCACCGGACAGGTGGGCCGGGTGATGGGCCACGAAGGGCCCTACGTCCAGCTCCGCCCCTTCGGCGGCGGGCGGGAGTGGGACTGCACCCCGGACGCGCTCAGGACCGCCACGACGTCCGAGCGGCTGCGCGCGGCGACGGCCTATGCGAACGCCCGGAGCCGGGGTGAAGTGCCATGACGTAGGCGAAGGGCCGTGACGTAAGGTGCGGGCGCATGGCCATATGGAAGTGGAGAAAGCCGAAGGTCGAGTCCGCGTACCCGACACCGCTCACCATGCACCAGCTGTGGATGGTGTCGCTCGGCGCACCGGTCAGCCGGGACAAGGACGCCTCCCGGACGACCCTGTATCCGTTCACCCGCGTCGACGACGACAAGGCCCGGAAGTGGCTGGCCGAGCAGTGGGAGATCACCGCGCCCGAGCAGCTGCTCGGGCGCCTGAGCGGGCTCGCGAGCACCGGGTACCGGGCCATGGCCCGGCGGACCACCGGGGTCGCGCCGCTCGCCTGGGACATCGCGCTGTACGTGGACATCTCCCGGCGGGGCTTCGCCTGCGGAATGCTGAGCGAGGCCGACACCTGGAACCGGCTCAAGAACGTCGTGCCGACGGTGGTGGGGACGTACGCCTCCTGGCAGGAGTACGCCGACCACTACCTCCTGGGCCGCCAGGTCTGGCGGGAGAGCCTGCGGGGGACCGGCGACCAGGACTTCCCCGCGCCCCAGGCCGTGTCCGATGCCCACCTGCGGGCGCTCCTGGACCCCTCGAACCGCACCAGCCCGTGGAACCTCGCCCCCTGGGAAGCGATCAGCCGCCCCGACCAGGCCCGCCCCGCCCGCTAGGCGCTAGTGCTGCTGCGGCTTGTGCGGGGACGCCTCGCTCGGCCGCACGATGACGTACCCCTCGCCGCGCAGCATCAGCTGCACCGCCTCGCCGGACCCGCCCCTGATCATGGAGCCGACGGACTGCGAGCGGTGCAGCGAGGTGTCCAGGTTCGCCGTCCAGCCGACCACCGCGTCCGTGTCGACGTAGACCGGCTGCTGCGGCGAGACCGGGATCACCAGCGGGTTGCCGTCGCAGACCAGGCCGAGCCGCCCGGAGCCCGTGAAGACGCTGTTGAAGAGGCCGCCACCGGTGATCCCCGCGCCCTTCACGGTCTTTATCTCGTACGAGAGCGTCGCGTCGAAGCACAGGACGTTGCGGCCGTTGACGGTGAGGACGTCGCCCGGCTCGACGTCCACGACGAAGCAGTTCTGCGCCTCGTGCGCGAACCACGCCTCGCCCTGCCCGCGCACCGCCATGAGAGGCAGCCCCTCACCGGTCATCGCCCGCTTGAGCATGCCGCCCACGCCCTGGCCCTTGCGCTCGAACCGCAGGTCGCCCCGGTAGGCGATCATCGCGCCCTGCCGCGCGTGCATCTCGCCGTCGACGGCGTACTTGATGGACTTGGCGTTCTGGAGGGTCATCCCGGGGGTGACGGCCTGCTGCGCCATGTGCTCCGTGGAGAACAGCTCACTCTTCATGCGGGCATTTTGGCAGCCGTGAGCGATATGGCCAGAGGGGCGGGCGGTCCGGAGCCCACCGGCCACGGCTGTCGGCCCCGTACGCGAGAATGGGGCCATGAGTCTGTTCCGTGATGACGGCATCGTGCTGCGCACCCAGAAGCTGGGTGAGGCGGACCGCATCATCACGCTGCTCACCCGCAGCCACGGCCGGGTCCGCGCCGTCGCCCGCGGCGTGCGGCGCACGAAGTCCAAGTTCGGCGCGCGGCTCGAGCCCTTCTCCCACGTCGACGTGCAGTTCTTCGCGCGCGGCAGCGAACTGATCGGCCGCGGACTCCCGCTGTGCACACAGAGTGAGACCATCGCTCCGTACGGTCGCGGGATCGTCACCGACTACGCCCGCTACACCGCGGGCACGGCCATGCTGGAGACCGCCGAGCGCTTCACGGACCACGAGGGCGAGCCCGCGGTGCAGCAGTATCTGCTGCTCGTGGGCGGGCTGCGGACCCTGGCCAACGGCGACCACGAGCCGCACCTCATCCTCGACGCGTTCCTGCTCCGCTCCCTCGCCGTGAACGGCTACGCACCCAGCTTCAGCTCCTGCGCGAAGTGCGGTTTGCCCGGTCCGAACCGGTTCTTCTCCGTGGCCGCGGGCGGCTCCGTCTGCGTCGACTGCCGGGTGCCCGGCAGCGTCGTACCCTCGTTGGAAGCCCTCGGCCTGCTCGGCGCGCTGCTCACCGGGGACTGGGAGACGGCGGACGCGTGCGAGGCGCGGCATGTCAGGGAGGGCAGCGGGCTCGTTTCCGCCTATCTGCACTGGCACTTGGAGCGCGGGCTGCGCTCGTTGCGGTACGTAGAGAAGACCACGTGAGCCCCGCGGGCCACGTGACAGAGATCAGCTAGGTAGGAGAGAGCCCCCCATGGCACGACGCGGAATCCTCGGACGGTCCCGCCGTGAGTACAAGGTCCCCGAGCCGCACCCCTCGGGCGCCACGCCGCCGAAGATCCCCGGCGAGCTGGTGCCGCAGCATGTGGCGATCGTCATGGACGGCAACGGCCGCTGGGCCAAGGAGCGGGGGCTGCCGCGCACGGAGGGGCACAAGGTCGGCGAGGGCGTCGTCCTGGACGTGCTCAAGGGCTGCCTGGAGATGGGCGTCAAGAACCTCTCGCTGTACGCCTTCTCGACCGAGAACTGGAAGCGCTCGCCCGACGAGGTCCGCTTCCTGATGAACTTCAACCGCGACGTCATCCGGCGCCGGCGCGACGAGATGAACGAGCTGGGCATCCGCATCCGCTGGGTGGGCCGCATGCCCAAGATGTGGAAGTCCGTCGTCCAGGAGCTCCAGATCGCCCAGGAGCAGACCGTCGACAACGACGCGATGACCCTGTACTTCTGCGTGAACTACGGCGGCCGTGCCGAGATCGCGGACGCCGCGCAGGCCATCGCGCGCGACGTCGCCGCGGGCAAGCTCGACCCGTCGAAGGTGAACGAGAAGACCTTCGCCAAGTACATGTACTACCCGGACATGCCGGACGTGGACGTGTTCCTGCGCCCCAGCGGCGAGCAGCGCACCTCCAACTACCTCATCTGGCAGTCCAGTTACGCCGAGATGGTCTTCCAGGACGTGCTCTGGCCGGACTTCGACCGGCGCGACCTGTGGCGCGCCTGCCTGGAGTACGCCGGGCGCGACCGCCGCTTCGGCGGGGCGATCCCGAACGAGGAAGAGATCGCCAACAGCTGACCCGCACGCGCAGGAGGGCCGCACCGATCCGATCGGTGCGGCCCTCCGCGCGTTCAGGTCACTTCTTCAGGTCACTTCTTCTGCGCGGCGGCTTCCGCGCACTCGGCACAGGTGCCGAAGATCTCCACGGTGTGCGCCACGTCGACGTACCCGTGGTCGGAGGCGATCGCCTCGGCCCACTTCTCGACCGCCGGGCCCTCGACCTCGACCGCCTTGCCGCACACCCGGCAGACCAGGTGATGGTGGTGGTCGCCGGTGGAGCACCTGCGGTAGACCGACTCGCCCTCGTCGGTGCGCAGCACGTCCACCTCGCCGGCGTCGGCGAGGGACTGGAGCGTGCGGTAGACCGTGGTCAGGCCCACCGAATCGCCCTTGTGCTTGAGCATGTCGTGCAGGTCCTGCGCACTGCGGAACTCGTCCACCTCGCCCAGGGCCGCCGCCACCGCGGCGCGCTGCCGGGTGGATCGGCCTCGTACCGGGGGTCCCGCAGCTGTTGTCACAGGTGCCTCCTCAACTGAAAACAAGCACGATCGCCCGCACATCTGTCATATCCCGTCGGGCCATTGTGCCAGCTCGCTCTCAGACGGTGACCTCGTCCGCCGGGCGCCGCGCCTCGGGGACGTCCGCCGTGCAGCTCGCGTCGGCGGCGGCCACGGCCCGTGCCCGACGCCTGGCCAGCGGGGTCGCGAGCACCGTCAGGACGACGAAGACGCCGATCGCCATCAGGACGATCGTCGCCCCGGGCGGCACGTCCTGGTAGTACGACGTGACCGTGCCGGACAGCGTCACGGCGGTGCCGATGACCACCGACAGGACGAACGTCACCTTGAACGAGCGGGTGATCTGCTGGGCCGCGGCGACCGGCACCACCATCAGCGCGCTCACCAGGAGCAGCCCGACCACGCGCATCGCGACGGTGACCGTCACGGCGGCCGTGATGGCGATCAGGAGGTTCAGCGCCCGCACGGGAAGCCCGGTGACCCGGGCGAACTCCTCGTCCTGGCTGACCGCGAACAGCTGCTTGCGCAGGCCGATCGTGACGAGCACCACAAAGGCGGCCAGCACGCAGATCGCCGTGACGTCGGAGTCCGAGACCGTCGAGAGCGAGCCGAAGAGGTACGAGGAGAGGTTCGCGTTCGAGCCGGTGTCCGAGAGGTTGATCAGCAGCACACCGCCCGCCATGCCGCCGTAGAACAGCATCGCGAGGGCGATGTCGCCGCGCGTCTTGCCGTACGCCCGGATCAGCTCCATCGTCACCGCGCCGACGACCGAGACCAGCGTGGCCATCCACACCGGGCTGGAATTGAGCAGGAAGCCGAGGCCGACGCCGGTCATGGCGATGTGGCCGATGCCGTCGCCCATCAGGGCCTGGCGGCGCTGGACGAGGTAGATGCCGATGGCGGGGGCCGTGATGCCGACGAGGACGGCGGCGATCAGCGCCCGCTGCATGAATGCGGTCTGGAAGATTTCCATGATCAGGTCAGCAGTCCCGTGCGGATCGGCTCGTCGGCCGCGTGCGGATGTGCGTGGTCGTGGACGGGGTAGGGGTCTCCCCTGCCCGAACGAAGTTGAGAGCTTGGGGAAGCGTGCTGGCCCGTGGCCTCGGGCGGCGGACCGTCGTGGGTCACGCAGCCGTCGCGCAGGACGACCGCGCGGTCGATCAGCGGCTCCAGGGCGCCGAGCTCGTGCAGCACCAGCAGGACCGTCGTACCGGCCGCCACCTGCTCGCGCAGGGTCTGCGCGAGGATCTCCTGGCTCGCCAGGTCGACGCCCGCCATCGGCTCGTCCATGATCAGCAGCTCGGGCTCGGAGGCGAGCGCGCGGGCGATGAGCACCCGCTGGTGCTGGCCGCCGGAGAGGGCGCTCACGGAGTCCTTGGCGCGGTCGGCGAGGCCGACGAGCGCGATGGCCCGGTCGACCGCCGCGCGGTCCGCCTTGGTCGTCCAGCCCAGCTTGGTGAGCTTCGTGCGCGAGAGGCGGCCCGACGAGACGACCTCGCGGATCGTCGCGGGGACGCCGCTCGCGGCCGTCGTGCGCTGCGGCACGTACCCGATGCGGGCCCACTGGCGGAAGCGCTTGAGGGGGGTGCCGAAGAGGCTGATGTCACCGCCGGTGAGCGGGACTTGGCCGATCGCGGAGCGCACGGCGGTCGACTTTCCCGAGCCGTTCGCGCCGAGCAGGGCGACGACCTCGCCGGGCCTGACGGTGAGGTCGATGCCGCGCAGCACGGGGCGCGCGCCGAGGGTGGCCGTGGCCGCCCTCATGGATATGACGGGCGGGGCGGACCCCGTGGCGTCCGTGGTTTCCATGGTGTGCGCCTCCGATGCTGCTGTCCGTGCGTTCATTTCGCGCCGAGGGCCTTCTTCAGTGCGGCGAGGTTGGACTCCATGACCCCGATGTAGTCATCGCCCTTGGACTTGTCCGTGATTCCCTCCAGGGGGTCCAGGACGTCCGTCTTGAGGCCCGCGTCGTCCGCGAGGGTCCCCGCGGTCTTGTCGCTGGCGAGCGTCTCGAAGAACACCGTGGAGACCTTGTCCTCCTTGGCGATGTCCTGGAGCTCCTTGATGCGGGCGGGGCTCGGGTCCGACTCGGGGTCGACGCCGGAGATGCCCTCCTGGTCCAGGCCGTAGCGCTCGGCGAGGTAGCCGAAGGCGGAGTGCGTGGTGATGAAGGTCTTGGACGTGGTGTCCTTCAGGCCGTCCGCGAACTTGGTGTTCAGCGCGTCCAGCTTCTTGACCAGGGCCTTCGTGTTCTTCTCGTACGAGGCGGCGTGGTCCGGGTCGGCCTTCTCCAGTGCCTTGCCGACGCCCTCGGCGACCTCGGCGTACTTCACCGGGTCGAGCCAGATGTGCGGGTCGGTGCCGGCCTCGCCTTCGCTTTCGTGGCCGTGCTCTTCCTCGTCGGCGTGCTCTTCGCCCGCGTGGCCGTGGTCGTGGCCGACCCCCGTGCCGTGCTTCTCCAGCTTGGTGAGCTTCGCGGCGTCCACGGTGTTCTGCACGCCGGACTGGCCGATGGCGTCGTCGACGGCGGGCTGGATGCCCTTGAGGTAGAGGATGACGTCCGATTCGCCGAGGAAAGCGGTCTGCTTCGGACTGAGCTCCAGGTCGTGCGGCTCGACACCCGGCTTGGTCAGGGTGTCCACGGAGACGTGGTCGCCGCCTATCTCCTGGGCCAGGAACTGCATGGGGTAGAACGACGCCGTCACGTTCAGCTTGCCGTCGCCGTCCTTGTCCGCGGCGCTGGAGGAAGAGCAGGCGGTCAGGGCGGTGAGACCCAGGACCGTGGCGGAGGCAAGGGCGGTGGCGGGTATCAGGCGACGTACGTTCATGACACTCATTTTCAACAAATCTGGAAACGATTGTCAACTAGCCGTCCGATCTGGGACGGATGTGCGGTCGCCCGGGCGATCGACCCGGAACCGATTTGATTAGGGGGGTAAGGCCGCCGGTAACCTGAAGCCTTCGCTTCGCCCACCGTCGTAATGAAGAGAGCACCGTGGCCGCCGACAAGATCGACAGCATCGTCAGCCTGAGCAAGCGCCGTGGCTTTGTTTACCCGTGCAGTGAGATCTACGGCGGCCAGCGTGCCGCCTGGGATTACGGGCCGCTCGGCGTCGAGCTCAAGGAGAACCTCAAGCGCCAGTGGTGGCGCTACATGGTCACTTCGCGTGAGGACGTCGTCGGCATCGACTCGTCGGTGATCCTGGCCACGGAGGTCTGGCAGGCCTCGGGTCACGTCGCGACGTTCTCCGACCCGTTGACCGAGTGCCTCTCCTGTCACAAGCGCCACCGCGCCGACCACCTGGAAGAGGCGTACGAGGCCAAGCACGGCCGTCCGCCCGAGAGCCTGGCCGACGTCAACTGCCCCAACTGCGGCACCAAGGGCCAGTTCACCGAGCCCAAGCAGTTCTCCGGCATGCTCTCCACGCACCTCGGCCCCACGCAGGACAGCGGCTCCGTCGCCTACCTGCGCCCCGAGACCGCGCAGGGCATCTTCACCAACTTCGGCCAGGTCCAGCAGACTTCGCGCAAGAAGCCGCCGTTCGGCATCGCGCAGATGGGCAAGTCCTTCCGCAACGAGATCACGCCCGGCAACTTCATCTTCCGGACCCGCGAGTTCGAGCAGATGGAGATGGAGTTCTTCGTCAAGCCGGGCGAGGACGAGAAGTGGCAGGAGTACTGGATGGAGCAGCGCTGGAACTGGTACACCGGCCTGGGCCTGCGCGAGGAGAACATGCGCTGGTTCGAGCACCCGAAGGAGAAGCTCTCCCACTACTCGAAGCGCACCGCCGACATCGAGTACCGCTTCCGCTTCGGCGGCAGCGAGTGGGGCGAGCTGGAGGGCGTCGCCAACCGCACGGACTACGACCTGTCCGCGCACTCCAAGGCGTCGGGCCAGGACCTGTCCTACTTCGACCAGGAGGCCGGCGAGCGCTGGACTCCGTACGTCATCGAGCCCGCGGCCGGTGTCGGCCGCACGATGCTCGCCTTCCTCCTCGACTCCTACATCGAGGACGAGGCCCCGAACGCCAAGGGCAAGCTGGAGAAGCGGACGGTCATGCGCTTCGACCACCGCATCGCCCCGGTGAAGGTCGCGGTCCTGCCCCTGTCGCGGAACCCCGAGCTGTCCCCGAAGGCCAAGGGCCTGGCCACGGCCCTGCGGCAGAACTGGAACATCGAGTTCGACGACGCGGGCGCCATCGGCCGCCGCTACCGCCGCCAGGACGAGATCGGCACGCCGTACTGCGTGACGGTCGACTTCGACACCCTGGACGACAACGCGGTCACCGTGCGCGAGCGTGACTCGATGAAGCAGGAGCGCGTCTCCCTCGACCAGATCGAGGGCTACCTCGCCTCGCGCCTGGTGGGCTGCTGACGCACGCCCCCCGCTCAGGCGATGCGCTGAGTGAAGCTTCAAAGAAGCCCCCGGTTCCGCGTACGGAACCGGGGGTTTCTGCTGCACACTGTTCGCCATGCCTTCGATGACCACGAGCAAGGTCAGCAGATGGGACCAGCACGGGCGCGAGCATGTGGTGCACGTGCAAAAGGCGGGCGTCCAGCGCCAGTTGAGCTGCGACACGTGCGGCTGGGGGAAACGGGCGCAGTTCCTGCCCTGGCTGAAGGCGGAGGAACACCTCGCGGAGGAGCACCAGGCGACGGTGGATCCCACGAAGTCCTGAGGGGGCGCGTCAGGTGAAGCGGCGCACGAACCCGCGCTGCCACGGGGTCTCCACCGCGCGCGGCGCGTAGTGCTCGCGTACGTACGCCACCGCCTCGGCGCCCGGCACCCCGTCCAGGACCGCCAGGCACGCCAGTGCCGTTCCCGTGCGGCCCTGGCCGCCGGCGCAGGCGATCTCGACGCGTTCGGCCGCCGCGCGGTCCAGGGCCTCGCGCAGGGCGGCGGCCGTCGCCGTGCGGTCGGCGGGCAGGCGGAAGTCGGGCCAGCGCAGCCAGCGGGACTCCCAGGCCACGGCGGGCGGTTCCTTGCCCAGGAGGTACAGCGCGAAGTCGGGCGCCGGCCCTTCGGGCAGGGGGTGGCGCAGCCCCCGGCCGCGCACGAGCCGGCCCGAGGGGAGACGCAGGACGCCTGATGCGGTGGGTTCCCAAGTCGCGGTCACGGCGCGAGCGTAGTGCGCGGGCCCGCCTCATGTCCGGGGCGAGCGGCGATCCGATGGGGTCGTGCCCGCGAGCCGCCCCTGAGGCATGGCCTCCAGCCGCTCGGCCGTCCGGCGGGCCGTCTCCCTGGCCCAGTGGCCGCTGGTCAGCGCCCCGAGGAGCAGGACCGCGAGGCCGCAGCCCGCGATGATCCACCAGGCGGGACGGCTCGCCTCCGTGAAGGAGTCGGCGTACGACGACGAGCCCACCCCCGAGGCGAGCACCGCGCCGATGACCGCGACGCCCAGCGTCTGGCCGATCTGGCGGCTGGTGGAGGCGACGGCGGCGGCCACGCCCGCCTGGGAGCGGGGCATCCCGGAGACGGCGGTGTTCGTGATCGGGGCGTTCACGAAGCCGAAGCCCAGGCCGAAGAGCACGTACCCGAGGAAGAGCGTGGCGTTCGTGGTCTCCGCGTCGAAGGCGGCGAACAGGACCCCCGAAGCCGTCATCGCCACCCCCGCGACCAGCAGCGGCAGCCGCGGCCCCCGGCTGCCGACCAAGCGCCCGGACAGCGGGGCGCAGACCAGGGTCATGACGGCCATCGGCAGCATCCACACGCCCGCGTGCAGGGCGTTCAGGCCCCGCACATTCTGGAGGTAGAGGGTGGAGAGGAACAGGAATCCGCCGAGGGCCGCGAAGGCGCAGACCGCGATCACGGTGGCCCCGCTGAACGGCGCCGAGCGGAAGAAGCGCAGGTCGATCAGGGGGTCGACGCGGCGCGGCTCGTAGGCGAGAAGGCCCAGCAGGGCCAGGAGCGCGGTGGCCGCGAACGCGATGATCAGCGGTGAGGTCCAACCCGCCGTGGGCGCCTCGATGATCGCGTACGTCAGGGCGCCGAGCAGCGCGATGACCAGCAGCTGGCCCACGGGGTCGGGCCGGCGCGGCCTGGGGGCGCGGGACTCGGGGACGTACCGGATGGTGAGGAGCAGCGCCGCGAGGCCGACCGGCAGGTTGATCCAGAAGATCGATCGCCAGCCGACGGAGTCCACCAGGAGGCCGCCCACGATCGGGCCCGCCGCCATGGAGATGCCGACGACGCCGCCCCAGACGCCGATGGCGCGGGCCCGCTCGCGCGGCTCGGTGAAGGTGTTGGTGATGATCGACATCGCGACCGGGTTGAGCATGGAGCCGCCGACCGCCTGGGCCATGCGGAAGGCCACGAGGGATTCGAGATTGGGCGCGAGGGAGCAGGCGACGGAGGCGAGCGTGAAGATCACGAGCCCCACCTTGAAGATCTTCTGCCGCCCGACCCGGTCCGCCGTCGACCCCGCGAGCATGAGGAGCGCGGCGAGGACCAGGGTGTAGGCGTCGATCGTCCACTGCATGCCCGAGATGCTGGTGTCGAACTCCCGCGCCATCGTCGGCAGGGCGACGTTCAGGACGGTGTTGTCGAGGCTGACGATGAGCAGGCTCATGCAGCAGATCGCGAGGACGAGCATGCGTCGGCGGTGCGTGAGCTCTTGCATGGGCATGAGTTCGACGGTATCCCGCCGCCCTGTGCGCCGCGCCCGCTGCCCACGGTCCGCAGCGGTGAGGCGGGCCGTGGACCGGTCCGAACGGTTCGACAACCCGGTTGTAGGGCTGCTCCCCTTAGCCCGGTGACCCGGGGGTGTGCGGGCAGTCTTGCTGATGGGGGACAATGAGAGGTCTGCCCCTGCTTCAGCACAGCTCGTCCCGGAGGAATCCCCCGCCATGGAGCCCCAGCTTCAGATCGGCCCGCACGCCGTGCGGCCGCCCGTCGTGCTCGCCCCCATGGCGGGCATCACGAACGCGCCGTTCCGGACGTTGTGCCGGGAGTTCAGCGGGGGCAAGGGCCTCTTCGTCAGCGAGATGATCACGACTCGGGCGCTGGTCGAGCGCAACGAGAAGACCATGCAGCTGATCCACTTCGACGCGACCGAGAAGCCCCGCTCCATCCAGCTGTACGGCGTGGACCCCGCCACCGTCGGCAAGGCGGTCCGCATGATCGCCGAAGAGGACCTCGCCGACCACATCGACCTGAACTTCGGCTGCCCCGTCCCCAAGGTCACCCGCAAGGGCGGCGGCTCCGCGCTCCCGTACAAGAGGCCCCTGCTGCGCGCGATCCTCCGGGAGGCCGTCGCGGGCGCCGGGGACCTGCCCGTCACCATGAAGATGCGCAAGGGCATCAACGACGAGCACATCACCTTCCTGGACGCGGGCCGCATCGCCGTCGAGGAGGGCGTCACGGCGATCGCCCTGCACGGCAGGACGGCCGCCCAGCACTACGGCGGCACCGCCGACTGGGACGCCATCGCCCGCCTCAAGGAGCACGTCCCCGAGATCCCCGTCCTCGGCAACGGCGACATCTGGTCCGCCGACGACGCGGTGCGGATGATGAAGGAGACCGGCTGCGACGGAGTCGTCGTGGGCCGCGGCTGCCTCGGCCGGCCCTGGCTCTTCGCCGACCTGGTGGCCGCCTTCGAGGGCACGGGCGCGCCCAAGGCCCCGGACCTGCGCGAAGTCTCGAAGGTCATGCTGCGCCACGCGACCCTGCTCGGCGAGTGGATCGGCGACGAGGCGCGCGGCGTCATCGACTTCCGCAAGCACGTCGCCTGGTACCTCAAGGGCTTCGCGGTCGGCTCGGAGATGCGCAAGCGCCTCGCGATCACCTCGTCCCTGGCCGAGCTGGAGGACGGGCTCGGCGAGCTGGACCTCGACCAGGCGTGGCCCACGGGCGCGGACGGCCCGCGCGGCCGCACGTCCGGCAACAACCGCGTCGTCCTGCCGGACGGCTGGCTGAAGGACCCGTACGACTGCGCGGGCATCAGCGAGGACGCCGAGCTGGACACGTCCGGCGGCTGAGCCGCCGCCTCAGGGGCGCGCCAGGGTGACCGTGACGGGAAGCTCCTTGATCCCGTTCACGAAATTCGAGCGGACGCGGCGCACCTCACCGGCCAAGCGGATGTCCGCCAACCTCGGCAGCAGCTCCTCGAACATGATCCGCATCTCCAGGCGGGCCAGGGAGTTGCCGAGGCAGAAGTGCGGGCTGCCCTTGCCGAAGGTGACGTGGTCGACGTTCTCGCGCGTCACGTCGAAGCGGTACGGGTCGGGGAAGACCTCCGCGTCCCGGTTGCCCGAGGCGAACCACAGCACCACCTTGTCGCCCGCCCTGACCGGCTTGCCGCCCAGCTCCACGTCCCGGGTCGCCGTCCGCCGGAAGTGGTAGACGGGCGAGGCCCAGCGCAGGCACTCCTCGACGCCGCCGGGGATGAGCGAGGGGTCGGCGGTGAGCTTGGCCCGCTCCTCGGGGTGGTCGAGGAGCGCGAGCATCGAGTGCGAAATGGCGTGCCGCGTCGTCTCGTTGCCCGCGACGACCAGGAGCAGGAAGTAGTTGTCGAAGTCGGTGGCGGAGAGCGGGACGCCGTCCTTGGGCGCGCTGTTGACCAGCGTGCTCACCAGGTCCGTGCCGTCACCTCCGCGCCGCCGCGCCGCCAACTCCCTTCCGTACGCGAAGACTTCGAGCGCGGCGGGGGAGCGGAAGGGCAGATCGCGGTACCGCTCGCTCTCCGCGCTCTCCAGGAGCACGTCGGCGTAGTCGGGGTCGGTGTTCCCGATGATGCGGTTGCCCCAGTCGATGAGCTGCTGGGTGTCCTCCTCGGGCACGTCGAGCATCCGCGCGAGCACGTTGATGGGGAAGTCCGCCGAGACCTCCTTCACGAAGTCGAAGGTGCCCTTGGGGAGCGCGGCGTCCAGGGTGCGGGCCGTCAGCCCGCGCAGGAACGTCTCGTACGTGGCGACCGCGCGCGGCGTGAACTGCTTCTGGAGGATGAGCCGCATCGCGCGGTGGCGCATGCCGTCCGTCTCCAGGAGGGAGCGGCGCAGGGCGATCTGGTCCTCGTCGACCTCTTCGAGGTTGGTGAACCGCGTGGAGGTGAAGGTCTCCGGGTCGCGGTCCACGCGCACGATGTCCGCGTGCCGGGTGACGGCCCAGAAGCCGGAGTTGGGCGCGGGCTCGGGCTGCCAGTGGACGGGGTCCTCCCGGCGCAGCACGTCGAACATCCGCCAGGGCAGCAGGCCGTCGGTGAACTTGTCGTTGTCGGCGAGGTCGACGTCGGACAGGGCGAGGGGCGCGGGCTCCGCGGCCGTGCTCGTCGGCGGTCGCACGGATGCACTCCTGCACTGGGGCGTACTCCGACGCATGGACGTACTCCTTCGATCTGGGGTCGTGCGCGGGAGCGCGGGACGGGCGGCCGGGCCTCGACGGCGTGCCCGGCCGGATGCAGCGGCGTGCCCGGTCAGATGAGGAAGGCGTACTCCGTGAACTCCCACTCCGTGACGTGCTGCCGGAAGCGTTCGATCTCGTTGCGCTTGTACGTGACGAAGGCGTCGGTGAACTCCGCGCCCAGGAGCCCGGTCAGCGCCCCGTCGGCCTCCAGGGCGTCGAGCGCGGCGCCGAGCGTGCCGGGGAGGCGGGGCGCGGAGTCCTCCTGGTAGCCGTAGCCCTCCAGCGGGGCGGGGGGCTCGGCCTTGTCGCGGATGCCGAGCAGCAGGGCTGCGACCGTGCCCGCGATCACCAGGTACGGGTTGGCCGACGCATCGCCGAGGCGTAGTTCGAGCCGGGTGCCGGCGCCCCGCTCCGGCGGTATCCGGAGCATGGCGCTGCGGTTGTCCAGACCCCAGTCGATGAGCCAGGGGGCCAGGGTGTCGGGGCCGAAGCGCTTGTAGGAGTTGATGGTCGGGTTGAGCAGGGCGCTGAGGGCGGGCGCGTGGCGCAGCAGTCCCGCGACGGCGTGCCGGGCCGTCGCGGAGAGGCCGTCGGGAGCCGACACGTCCTCGAAGAGGTTGTGTCCGGCTCCGTCGGCCAGGGAGACGTGCAGATGGAAGCCGGAGCCGCCCAGGCCGTTGAACGGCTTGGCCATGAAGGTCGCGAGCCGCCCCTCGCGGCGGGCCGTCTCCTTGACGGCGGCCTTGAAGCGGAAGGCGCGGTCGGCGGCGTCCAGGGCCTCCGAGTGGTCGAGGTTGATCTCGAACTGCCCGCCGTCGAACTCGTGGTTGCCCGCGATCACGCCGACGCCCAGGCCGTCCAGGCAGCGCAGGGTCCGCAGGAGATGGCCGTCCGGGTCACCGCGCCGGCCCGCGCTGTAGACGTTGCCGGTGGCGCCCCCGTACACGGCCCAGCCGGAGGGTGTGGCGGGGTCGGCCTCACACAGGAAGTACTCCAGCTCGGGCCCGACGACCGGGGTCACGGCACCCCCGGCGTACGTGCCGGCGCGCTCCAGCACGCGCCGCAGCAGGGCGCGTGGCGACTCCGGGGTGGGGTCGCCGGTGGCGGGATCGACGGTGTCCCCGAGGCACCAGGCGACGCCGGGCTCCCAGGGCAGCGCCTGGAGGGTGCTCAGATCGGGCCGTACGCAGACGTCCGGGAGCCCGGCGTCCAGTCCGCCCGCGACGGGGACGACGTCGCCCCGGGGGGTGGTGTGGTAGACGGCGCGGCAGAAGGAGAGCCCGTGGCCGCAGGCGCTCGGCAGATGCCCCACGAGGATGTCCCGGCCGCGGTCGACGCCGATGAGGTCCGGATAGATCACGCGGACCACGTCCGTGCCTTGTGCTCGCAGGGCTTCGACTGCCGTGGTGACTGCGCTGGTTTCGTTCACCCGTGGTCCAGCCTTTCCGCGAGGTGGATCGGGTTATCGTTTGACATCAAACGATAGGAAGCGGCCGGGGGTCGCGCAAGCCCCTCCGGAGGGATTGGGGCGAGTGGGTCCGGGGGGTGCCTCTGGTTCGGTCTCTGGTTCGGTGCATCGCGGCGCTTCCGTGGTGCTTCCGTGGTGCTTCCGCGGCGCTCCCGTGGTGCTTCCGGCGCGCGAGGCCTATCGTACGGACCCAAACGACAAGTGAAGGGGTAAGCGCATGGCCGGAGTTCAGGGATTCTTCCCGCCCAAGACCGCGACGGGCCGCTCCTCGCTCATCCCGGCCCCGCCCTGGCACTACTCGGGCGACCTGCTCACCGTCGAGTACCGCACCGACCCCGCCCGCGTCCGCGAACTCCTGCCCGAGCCGCTCGGGTTGGCGGCCGAAGACCCCGGTGCCGTCGCCCTCATCTGGGCCGACTGGCAGTCCTGCGGGGACTCCGGGGAGGAGCTGCTCGATCCGGTGCGGTCCCAGTACAAGGAGTGCTTCGCCGTGGTGCGCTGCGAGCACCGCGGGCGCACCTACTCGCGCTGCGTCTACATCTGGGTCGACAAGGACTTCGCCGTCGCCCGGGGCATCCACCAGGGCTACCCGAAGAAGCTCGGCTCGATCCATCTGACCCGGCCGCACCCCTTCGGGCCCGCGCCCCGCATCGAGGCGGGCGCCGTCTTCGGGGCCACGCTCGCCGCCGCCGACCGGCGCCTCGCCCAAGTCGTCGTCACCCTGCGCGAGTCTTCCGGGACGAACGGCTTCGTCAACGCCCACCCGATGGCCCACCACCGTCAACTCCCGTCCATCGACGGCAAGGGGCTGGCGCTGGACGAACTCGTCGCGTCCGGCGCCGCCTCGTTCGAGGGCGGCCGGGCCTGGTCCGGCGAGGCGGACCTCGACCTCTTCGACGCGCCCACCGAGGAGCTGGCCGCGCTGACGGTCGAGGAGCCCATGGGCGCGTACTACCGCCAGGTCGGGGTCACCTGGAACGGCGGGACCCTGCTGGAGGCGGGCCCGCCGGCCAGGTGAAGGCGTCCGCTCGGCACGCGTTACCGTTTGACTCCGTACGAGGCACGAGCCGCCGGGCCGCTGAGGCCATGGGGGCCGCAGGGACGAGGGAGACACGGACGTGACGGGCAACCGCTCCATCCGCGAGACCGAGCAGGCGGTCCGGGCCAAGCTCGACGGCACCCCGCTCAAGTACGAGCAGATGGCCGCCGTCTCGAACATCTACCGCGCGGCGTCGGCCGTCCGGCAGCACTTCGAGAACTCGGTGCTGCGCGGGGCCGAGCTGACGTGGACGTCGTTCGTGGTCCTGTACGTGGTCTGGATCTGGGGGGAGATGGAGACGCGGTACGTCGCCGAGGAGGCGGGCATCTCCAAGGGCACGCTGACCGGGGTGGCCCGGACCCTGGCGGGGCGCGGCCTGCTGGAACGGCGCGGCCACCCGGGCGACGGGCGCCTTGCGCTGCTGCGGCTCACGGGGGAGGGGGAGCGGCTGATGGAGAAGGTGTTCCCCGCCTTCAACGCGGAGGAGGCGTTCGTCACCGAAGGGCTGACGGACGAGGAGTGCGGGACCCTGGCGGACCTGCTGCGGAAGATCGTGGTGCGGACGGAGGAGAAGGGCGAGGAGCGGCGGCTCGAACTCCTGGACGGCGCGGAGCCGGCGCCCCGCCGGAGCGGGCGCCGGGCCAAGGACTGAGGGGCCCTGGGCGGGCGGCCTTGCGGGGGCCTTGCCGGACGGGGGCTTTGCCTGCGGCTCCCCTGGGCGGGGGCCACGCCTGCGGCTCCGCCGGGCGGGAGCTGCGCCTGGGCTTCCGCCGGGCTGGAGCTGGGCTTCCGCCGGGCTGGAGCTTCGCGTGCCGTTGATCACCGGCTCCGCCGAGTTCGTCCTCAAACGCCGGACGGGCTGGAAAATCCTCGTGCTGCCGCTCGGCTGACGGCTGCCGGGCGGGCTGGGAATTCCTCCGACCAGCCCAGCGGGCTAGTTGCTCTGCTGTTTTCTCTGGTGCGTTTCCTGGATCAGGGTGTCGAACAACGCCTGTTGGGGCGGGTCCGACGGGGCCGTGTCCTCCGGGTGCCACTGGATCGACAGGAACCAGCCCCTGGCTCCCGGGAGTTCCAGAGCTTCCACGGTTCCGTCGGCCGCCCACGCCGTGGGTACGAGACCGCGGCCGAGGCTCTCCACGCACTGGTGGTGGAAGCAGGAAGCCGTCACCGACTCCATGCCCAGCGCGCGGGCCGCCGCGGAGCCCGCCGCCACCCGTACGGGGTGCACCACATGGCGGTGGGCCCGCCGGGAACCCGCCTCCGCCCCGCCCATGTCCTGCCGCAGCGAGCCCCCCAGCGCCACGTTCACCACCTGCATCCCCCGGCAGACCGCCAGCAGCGGCAGACCGCGGGCCAGCGCCGATCGGGCGAGGGCGAGGTCGAACGTGTCCTGGGCGTCGTCCACGTCGTACACGGACCCGTGCACCCGGGCGCCGCTCCCGGCCCGCGCGCCCTCGTACCGCCACGGCGCCACGTCCCCGCCCCCGGGCAGCAGGAGTCCGTCGCAGCGCGCGAGCCGCGCCGCCGTCTCGCCGGGCGGTCCGGGCAGCATCATGAACGGCTCTCCGCCCGCGCGGAACACCGCCTCCGCCAGCGCGCGGGCCGTCACCACGGCCGCGTACCGCAGTGCGGAGGCCGACGTCGCGTAGCGCTGGGGCAGGGCGATCAGCGGGCGGGGTCCGGGGGCTGGGGCCATGTCGTCTTCCGCTCCGTTTCGTTTGAGCTCAAACGGTAGGCGAACGGGCCGTCGTGGGCGAGGGGTTGACCCGGCAATCCGCGACTCCTAACGTTGTTTGGGTTCAAACGAACTGGAGGAAGTCATGGCTCCCCCCGCCCCCGCGCCACCGGCGAACTCCCCGCACACGGCGACCGTCGCCGGCGTCCCCGTCGACACCCGGCACTGGATCGGCGGGCGGCGCGTCCCCTCCGCGTCGGGCGCCACCTTCACCGACCACTCGCCCCTCGACGGCACCCCGCTCGCCGAGATCGCCCGCGGCGGCGCCGACGACGCACGGGCGGCCGTGGCCGCGGCCCGCGAGGCCTTTCCCGCCTGGGCCGCCACCGCGCCCGCCGAGCGCGCCCGGCTCCTGCACGCCGTCGCCGACGGGGTCCAGGCCCGCATCGAGGACCTCGCCGTCGTGGAGACCGCCGACAACGGCGCCCTCCTGCGCTCCCACCGCCGCGGCGTCATGCCCCGCGTCGTCCACAACCTCCGCTACTTCGCCGACCGCCTCCTCGCCCTCTCCCACGACGACTTCGTGACCCGGGGCCACACCCACCACGTGAGCTGGGACCCGGCGGGTCCCGCCGTCCTCATCACGCCGTGGAACGCCCCGCTGATGCTGGCGAGCTGGAAGATCGCGCCCGCGCTCGCCGCCGGGAACACCGTCGTCCTCAAGCCCGCCGAGTGGACCCCGCTGACCGCGTCGCTCTTCGCCGGCATCGCCCACGAGGCGGGCCTCCCCGCCGGGGTCCTGAACGTGCTCCAGGGGTACGGCCCGGAGGCCGGGGCCCCGCTCGTCGCCGACCCCGGCGTGCGCCGCATCAGCTTCACCGGGTCCGTGCCGACCGCCCGGCGGATCGCCGCCGCCGCGGCCGGGCACCTCGTGCCGTGCAGCTTCGAACTGGGCGGCAAATCACCGTTGCTCGTCTTCGCCGACGCCGATCCGGAGCTGGCCGCCGACCTCGCCGTCGAGCAGTACGACAACGCGGGACAGGTCTGTCTGGCCGCCACCCGCATCCTGGTCGAGGAGTCCGCCCGGGACGCGTTCCTCGGCCACTTCCTCGACCGGGTGCGGAAGCTGACCCCGGGAGATCCGCGCGACGAGGCCACCGACGTCGGCCCCGCCATCCACCCCCGGCACGTCGAGCGGGTCGACGGCTTCGTGCGCCGGGCCCTGGACGCCGGGGCGAAGGCCGTCACCGGCGGCGGCCGCAACCACGCGCTCGGCGGCAACCACTACCTCCCCACCCTCCTCACCGACGTCGCCCAGGACTCCGAGATCGTCCAGGAGGAGGTCTTCGGGCCCGTCCTCACCCTCCAGACCTTCCCCGACGGCGACGAGGACGAGGCCGTGCGCCTCGCCGACGACACCCGCTTCGGCCTCGCGGCGACCCTGGTCACCGGCGACCGCGAGCGCGCCCGCCGGGTCGCCGCCCGGCTCGTCGCGGGCACGGTCTGGGTGAACTGCTTCTTCGTACGCGACCTCTCCGCGCCCTTCGGCGGCTCCCGCGAGTCGGGGATCGGACGTGAAGGCGGCGACTGGTCCTTCGACTTCTACTGCGACCTCAAGAACACCGTGACCGCGCCGGAGGGATGGGCCCGCCATGGGTGAGATCGTCGGGGCGGGCCTGCTCGCCCACGTGCCCACCGTCGTGCTCCCCGAGGCGACCCGCAAGGAGCTCAACGAAGGCCGCGAGATCAGCCTCGTGCCCGGCCTGCGCAGACTGCGCGAAGAGGTCTTCGAGACGCTCGACCACGACACCGTCGTCGTCCTCGACTCGCACTGGGCCACCACGGTCGAGTTCGTCGTCTCCGCGCACGCGCGCCGCGCCGGGCTCTTCACCTCGGAGGAACTGCCGCGCGGAATGTGCCGGATGCCCTACGACTACCCCGGCGACCCCGAACTGGCCCACTCCGTGGCCGCGTTCGCCGACCGGCACGGCACATGGATCACCCCGATCGACGACCCGTACCTGCCGGTCCACTACGCCACGATCAACCTCTGGAAGTACCTGGGCGAAGGCCTTCCTGACCAGCGGTGGCTCTCGATCGGGGTCTGCCAGACCGGCGACAGCGAGGACCACCTGCGCCTGGGCCGCGCGCTCGCCGACGGCATCGCAGCGCTGCCCGACCGCAAGGTCCTCCTGCTCGCGTCCGGCGCGCTCTCGCACACCTTCTGGCCGCTGCGGCAGCTGCGCGCCCACGAGTCGAGCGACCCCTCCCACATCCGCACGCCCGAGGCGCGCGCCGCCGACGAGCGGTGCATCGAGCGGCTCGGCCGCGGCGACCACGCCGACGTCCTGCGCACCCTGCCGGAGTTCCTCGCCCACAAGCCCGAGGCGCGCTTCGGCCACTACCTGATGATGATCGGTGCTCTCGGAGAAGAGCGGTGCTCCGCCGCCGGCCGCGCCTTCAGCGCGTACGAGAACTCCGTGGGCACCGGCCAGATGCACCTGTGGTTCGACCGTCCCGCCGCGGGCTGGACCGGCGCCCCCGACCCGAGTGAGGCCTCCCGCGCATGACGACCACCGTCGAGTACCGCCGCGTCCTCCTCGAAGGCGCCGCCGTCCACGTCGTCCGGGAAGGGGACGAGCTGGTCGCCGCCGACGGCCGCCGCGTGAAGGCCGCCGAGGCGCACCACCTGCCGCCCGTCCGCCCCACCAAGGTGATCGCCGTCCACCTCAACCACCGCAGCCGGGTGGTGGAGTTCGGCGCCTCACTGCCGCCCGCGCCCACCTACTTCCACAAGCCGGTCTCGGCGCTGAACGCGCACGGCGGCGCGGTCGTCCGCCCCGAGGGCTGCAAGTACCTCAACTACGAGGGCGAGATCGGCATCGTCATCGGCCGCACCTGCCGCAACGTCGCCCCGGCCGACGCGGGCGCTTACATCGCGGGCTACACCGTCGCCAACGACTTCGGCCTGCACGACTTCCGGGACACCGACGCCGGTTCGATGCTCCGGGTCAAGGGCTCCGACACGCTGTGCCCGCTGGGCCCCGGTCTCGTCACCGGCTGGGACTTCCGCTCCAAGCGGCTGCGGACGTACGTCAACGGCGTGCTCGCGCAGGACGGTTCGACGGACGAGATGGAGTGGGACATGCACTACCTGGTCTCCGACATCGCCCGCACGATCACCCTTGAGCCGGGCGACGTCCTCCTGTCCGGGACCCCCGCGGGCTCCCGGCCCGTCCGCCCCGGAGACGTCGTCGAGGTGGAGGCCGAGGGCCTCGGCCGACTCACGAACCACGTCGTCACGGGCCCGACGGCCGTCCGCCCGGATGTCGGCGCCCAGCCTACGGAGTCCGAGGAGGTCGTGTCGACGGCTCTGGGGGGCGACTGGGAATTCCGCGGAATCCGCCCGCCGAAACGCTAGATGCCACGAGGGGCCACGTGGGACCACGAAGGGCCACGTGGGACCACGAAGGACCGCGAAGGTCCGCGAAGGAAGGTCCGCGAAGGCCCTCGAAAATACCTGAGGAAAAGGGAGTTCACATGCTCAAGGTCACCGTCGACCTGGACGTCTGCCAGGACCACGGGCAGTGCGTCTTCGCCGCGCCGGACGTCTTCACGCTCGACGACGACGGCCGACTCACGTACACCGCGACGCCCGGCGAAGCCCTGCGCGCCGACGTGGAGGACGCCGCCGACGTCTGCCCGCTCCAGGCCATCCGGGTCGAGGGCTGACCCGCCGTGGCCTCCTCGGCGGGAATCGCCGTCGTCGGCGGCTCGCTCGGCGGCCTGCGGGCGGCCGAACAGCTGCGGGCTGCGGGGTGGGAAGGGGCGATCACGGTGTACGGGGCCGAGCCCCACCTGCCGTACAACCGCCCCCCGCTGTCCAAGGAGGTCCTCGCGGGAGAGGCGCCCGTCAGCGCCACGGCGCTGCGCCGCCGCCCCAGCGTCGCCGACGTTGCGTGGCGGCTCGGCACGGCGGTCGGGTCGGCCGACCTGAGCGCGCGCACGCTCACGCTGGCCGACGGCTCGGTCCACGCGTACGAGGGTCTGGTGGCCGCGACGGGGGTGCGGCCACGCAGGCTTCCCCTGACCGGGGGCCCGCCACGGCACGTCGTACGGACGCTGGAGGACGCACAGGCCCTGCGCGCCGAACTGGGGGACGACGTACGGGTGCTGATCATCGGCTCGGGCTTCATCGGCTGCGAGGTGGCGGCGACGGCCCGTGGGGCGGGCTGCGAGGTGACGGTCGTGGCCCCGGAGGCCGAGCCGATGCAGGCAGCGCTGGGGGAGGAGGCCGGGCGGGTGCTGCGAGCGCGGCACGAGGCACGGGGGGTGCGGTTCCGGATGGGGCGCCTGGTCGCCGAGTTCGCGGACGCGTACGCGGTCCTCGACGACGGAAGCGAGTGCGCCGCCGATGTGGTGGTCGAGGCGGTCGGCTCGCTGCCGAACGTGGAGTGGCTCGGGGCGAACGCGGGGCTCGACCTGACGGACGGCATCCTCTGCGACGCGCAGCTGCGGATCGGAGGGCTGGCGCACGCGGTGGCGGTGGGTGATGTCGCCCGCTTCCCGAACCCCCGCTACGGGGCGGTCGCGCGGCGGGTGGAGCACTGGTCGATGCCGACGGACTGCGCGAAGCACGCGGCGCGGGTACTGGTGGCGGGGCTGCGGGGCGGCCCGCCACCGGGCGCGTCACGGCCGTTCGCGCCGCTCCCGTCCTTCTGGAGCGACCAGTTCGACGTACGGGTGCAGTCGTTCGGGCTGCCGGGGGCGGGGGACGAGGTGCGGCTGCTGAGGGGGGAGGGGGACGTGGTGTACGGCTACTACCAGGGGGAGCGGCTGGTGGGGGTCGTCGCGCTGGGCGGCGCACGGGCAGCAGCCCTGGCCGCCAGCTACCGCCCGGAACTGATGACCTTGCCACAACCACAACCACAAAGCCCCGGCCCGACCGAAGCGGCCCTCTCCAGCCCGACCGACACCCCCTCCTCCAGCCCGTCCGGTACGTGAGGGTGTCCTCGGGAGAGCCTGGTAGTGAGGGCCCGTGGAGGCCTCGAACGCCCGCCCTCCCCTTCCGTTACCCCCCGACCGCGCTGAGCAGCGCGAACGGGGCCGCTGCCGAGCGGGACTCCCGTACGCATGCGTGGGGGTAAGGGACCGGGCCCGGATGTGCCCCCCGTTCGTACCCCGCCAGCACCTCCGGCAGCCGGTCTCCGCCCCGCGTCGCCGCCGACACCAGGCCCCGCGCCACCACCCGGGCCTCGTCGTGCAGCCCGTAGCGCGCGAGCCCCAGGGCGATCAGCGCGTTGTCGTGCGGCCACACCGAGCCCCGGTGGTAGGACAGCGGGTGGTACGCCGGCTGATCGGCGGCCAGGGTGCGGACGCCCCAGCCCGAGAAGAAGTCCGGCTCAAGGAGGCGCCGCCCCACCGCCTCCCCGTACTCCTTGTCCAGCAGCCCCGACCACAGCAGATGCCCGGCGTCCGAGGCCAGCGCGTCGACCTGGCGGCCCTCGCCGTCCAGGGCGAGGGCGGGGAACCCCTGCCCCGGCATCCAGAAGTCCCGCTGGAAGCGGTCCCGCAGATCGGCCGCCGCCTGCGCGAGCAGGTCCGCGTACACCGTGTCGCCCCAGACCGTCCGGGCCAGCCACGCCGTACGGACCAGCGCGTCGTACGCGTACCCCTGCGCGCCCGCGGCCATCACGGGTCCCGACGCCCTGCTGCCGTCGGCGGAACAGATCGCGCCGGGGGAGTCCTTCCAGTTCTGGTTGGCGAGGCCGCCCTCGTCCGCGCGGTAGACGAGATAGCCGCGCGAGGTGAGGCCGCCGTGGTCGAGGATCCAGCCGACGGCGGCCCGCGCGTGCGGCTCCAGACGGCGGGCCAGAGCCGTGTCGCCCGTCCGTTCCGTGTACGCGCCGAGCAGCACCAGGAAGAGCGGGGTCGCGTCCACCGAGCCGTAGTAGCGCCCGAACGGCACCTGCCCGAAGTGGGCCAGCTCCCCGTGCCGCACCTCGTGCACGATCTTGCCGGGCTGGGCGACCGGCCCCGCGGTGGCCTCCGTGGCCTGCGCCGCGGCGAGCGCCGGCAGCGTCGCCGCGGCCAGGCGCGGCAGATAGGGCAGGGCGAAGAGCGAGGTCAGGAGGGCGTCGCGGCCCAGCAGCGTCACGAACCAGGGGACACCCGCGGCCGGGACGCTCAGCGCCTCGCCGTCCGGCCCCGACGCGGGCACCTGGAGCGCGGCGAGGTCCGCGAGTCCCCGCCGGCACGCGGCGGCGAGCTCGGGCCAGCCGCCGGGCACCGGCACGTCCGCCGCGAACCGCGCCTCCAGCTCGGCGAGTTCGGCGGCAGCCTCCGCGGGGCCCGCCGGCACCGCAGGCTCCGGGGCCCCGTGCGGATGCGCGGTGACCCGCAGGGTGACCTCCGCCGTGCCGTGCGCGTCGAGGCCGAGGGTCCACACCAGCCGCCGCGCCCCGGTGCCGGTCTCCTCGACCGCGTCCGGAGCGGGGTCCGCGGTGACCTTCGTACGGGAGATCCACTCGCGGCGGCGGTAGGCGAACTCGATGCCGCGGGTCACCTCGTCGTCGCCGGTGATGGCCTTGCGGGACCTGACGGCGCCCGTCTTCGCGTACGTACGGTGGTCCGAGCGCAGCTCGAACTGGTCGGTGAAGTCGGCGTCCACGGTCAGCGCGAGCCGCACGGTCGTCGGTACCGCGCGGTTGCTCGTGAGGCGCAGCGCCTCGACGAACGCGCCGTCCGTCACCGCCTGTTCGCGGAAGATCGTGCAGGACGCGGGCTCCTGCCTGCCGCCGCGCGGCACGAGGACGCAGCGCGCGATGCCCGCGTCCGCGTCCGTGTCCGACACCGGCGCGAGGATCTCGGGCACGGCCCCGTCGACCGTCAGCTGCCAGCGGCTCAGATGCCGGGCGTCGCGCACGAACAGGCCGTCCGGCACGGACCCGCCCCGCACCCCGCTGATGTCGCCGCCCGCGCCGAGCGCCGCGAACGTACCGCCCCGGACCAGTGGTTGACGCCGATCAGTCATCCCCGAACCTCTCCCTCGTCACCGCCACGGCGGGCCCTTCGGCGGGCCTGCGGTGCGGCTCCTCCTCACGCCCGGCGGGATCGTCGAGCAGCAGATCCAGGGCGAGCGCGGCGCTCCAGCCGAAGCCGCGCGCACCACGGCCCCGCCCCGTGTACGGGTCCACGTACTCCGCGAACCCGGACTCCCCGGCCACATCGAGCAGCGTGCGCCGCAGGCCCTCGGCCCGCGCACGCTCGCCGTGCAGCCGAAGCCCCCGCTCCAGCAGCCAGTTGGTGTTGAACCACGCGGGCCCGCGCCAGTACCGCCGCGGGTCGAAGGCGCCCGCCGTGAGGTCGTAGCTCGGCACGAGCCGCGCCGGGCCGCCGAGTCCGAAGTGCGGCCCGCACATGGTCCGTACGAGCGCGGTGGCGACCGGGGCGGGCAGCGCGGGCAGGATCAGCGGGACCAGGCCGCCGACGCCGCGCTCCGGCACCGGCGCCCCGGCGCGCAGGTCGCGGCAGAGGAAGAGGCCGTCCGCCGGGTCCCACAGGCGCTCGACGAGGGTGCGCGTGAGCGCCCGGGCACCGGCCTCCCGTACGCCGGACGCGTCGCGCAGCCCCAGCTCGGCCTCGATACGGGCCAGTGCGTGCTCGGAGGCGATCAGGAGGGCGTTGAAGGAGGGGTCCTCGACGGCGAACTCGCCTTGTGTGGGGACGAATTCGGCGTGTGTGGAGGTGAAGTCGGCGCTTGTGGACGGGGAGTCGCCCGGCTTGTCGTGGAGACCTGCCGTCCCGTCGGCGTAACGGCGGTCGCGGTAGGCGGCCGCGAGCCGTACGTACCTGCCGTAGTCGAGATCGGTGGGCCGGTCCTCCGGGGCGCCGTGGTCCAGGTCCGCCCGGCGGTACGCGGCCGGGTCCGCCGGGGTCACGCGGCTCAGCGGAGCGTCCCAGCAGGGGCTGTTGTCCATGCCCTGCTCCCAGGGGTGGATGACCGCGACCAGGCCCGCGCCGCCCTGGTCCCTGCGCAGGCGCAGATAGCGGTGCCAGGCGGCGAGCCGGGGGTGGGCGCGGGCCAGGAACGAGCGGGCGCGGGAGAGCGCCGGGTCGGCGCGGTGCACCAGCCAGACGGCGAGCGCGTGGACCGGCGGCTGAACGATGCCGGACGTCTGGATGGCACCGGGTGCCCCGGCCGGGCGGCCCGCGGTGGTGGAGCGCCAGAAGTCGGGTCCGGGGAAGTAGGCGTCCGGAGGGACGGAAGGGTTGAACACGATGTGCGGGACGCGACCGTCGCCCCACTGGGCGGCGAGCAGGGTCTCCAGCTCCAACTGCGCCCGTAGAGGGGAGAGATGACGCAGGCCGATCGCGATGAACGCGGAGTCCCAGGACCACTGATGGGGATAGAGCCGGCGGGAGGGGACCGTCGACGTGCCCGTCCAGTTGGCCCACAGGACCTCGGCGGCGCGCTCGCGCAGCGACGGCGTGGTCCGGCGTGCGGCCGGCCGTGCGGTGCGGCCCACGTTCGTGCGGTCCACGCGGTTCCCCCCGAGGGGCTCACGCCCTGTCAGTTTGGTGTCTTCCACCCTAGAGTTACGACTGTTCGACGCGCAAAACCCAATATGTAACGCGGAGTTGACGAGCACAAGGGGTGAACAGATGTCGGACCGGACGGGGCACGAAGGGCGGGCGGCGGGCGGGCGCGCGGCCGGCCGGCATGCCGGTGCCGGGGACCTCCTGGACCTGGTGCGCAGCGGCCGGGCCACCACGCGCGGCGCCCTCAGGGAGCTCACCGGGCTCTCCCGGGCCACCGTCGGCCAGCGTCTGGACCGGCTCTTCCGCGCCGGCTGGCTGCGGGAGGGCGCGGGCGGCTCCCCGGAGGGGCCGGGTTCACCGCTGGGCGGGCGCCCGTCCCTCCGCCTGGAGTTCGACGACACCCACGCGGTCGTTCTCGCCGCCGACCTGGAGACCCGGCACGCCAGGACCGCCCTGCTCGGCCTCGGCGGCGAGATCGTCGCCGAGCAGGCGGGCCCCCTGGCGATCGACGACGGCCCGGACGCTGTCCTCGGCGAGCTCGGCGTCCGCTTCGCCGAGCTGCTGCGCAAGGCGGAGCGCGACCCGGCGTCGGTCTGCGGCATCGGCCTCGCGGTGCCGGGCCCCGTGGACAGCGGGACGGGCCGCGTCGTCCAGCCGCCGATCATGCCGGGCTGGGACGGGTACGACATAAGAGGCCGGCTGCGCCGCGCCTTCGCCGAGCAGACGGGCGGCCCCGCCGACGTCCCGGTCCTCGTCGACAACGACGCGAACCTCATGGCGTACGGCGAACAGCGCGCCGCGTACCCCCGGTGCGCGGCCTTCGCCCTGGTCAAGGTCTCCACCGGCATCGGCGCGGGCGTCGTCGTGGACGGCGCGGTCTACCGGGGCATCGACGGGGGCGCCGGGGACATCGGCCACATCAGGGTGCCGGCGGGCCAGAGCGGCCCGGAGGGTCCGGCCGCCCTGTGCAAGTGCGGCTCGTACGGCTGCCTGGCCGCCGTGGCCAGCGGACGCGCGGTGGCGCGCAAGCTGACGGAGGCGGGCGTCCCCGCGGCCTCGGGGGCGGACGTCCGCGAACTGCTGGAGGCGGGGAACCCGGTGGCGGTCGGCCTCGCGCGGGAGGCGGGGCGGCACGTGGGCGAGGTCCTGGCCACCGTCGTCACCCTTCTGAACCCCGGGGTTCTCATGATCGCCGGAGATCTGGCCGGAACTCCGTTCCTGACCGGGGTGCGCGAACTGCTCTACCAGCGGGCGCTGCCCCGCTCCACCGCTCATCTGGAGATCGTCACCTCGCGCCTCGGCGAGAGCGCGGCCCTGGTCGGCGCGGGAACGCTGGTGGTCGAGCACCTGTACGCCCCGCGGCGGGCCGAGGAACGGCTGGCCGCGCTCGGCGTCTGACCGGTGCCCGGAGGGCGGCCGGACGTCTCGGCGCGCGTCCGGATGCTGACATGCGGCCGCCTCAAACGGCGTGATTCTCGCCACCCCTGATAGGGCTTGCGCTCAGATGAGCGCTTCACGGCCGACTGCACTTCTGAAAGGGGTGGCACTCAGTGCCACTGCTCGATCATTCATGAGGTGAACTCACATCTGAGTACGGGCCGCTCATTCGAGCGAATCGCGGGGTCTACGGGCGTTGCGCGTTCAAGACTTGAACTCAAGATCGTCGGCCGGGCTACCGCTGAGTTACTTTCGATCTACTGGCGGACGGGTGGTTACGGCCGCATGACGCACAAGTGGACGTACCCATGCGCCTTCGATCTGGGTATGTTCCTCGCCGTCAGGGCAGCCACCGAGTCCTCGAGGAGTCGAGACCCGTGTCGGAAAACAAAGATCCCCACGTAGCGCAGAACGATGCGGCCGTGAAGTTCGTCTACGACTTCACCGAGGGCAACAGGAACCTCAAGGACCTTCTCGGCGGCAAGGGCGCCAACCTCGCCGAGATGACCAACCTCGGGCTGCCCGTCCCTCCGGGCTTCACGATCACCACCGAGGCCTGCAAGACCTACCTCGCCAGCGGCGAGGAGCCGGTCGAGCTGCGCGACGAGGTGACCGCCCACCTCGAAGCCCTCGAGAAGACCATGGGCAAGAAGCTGGGTCAGGCCAACGACCCGCTGCTCGTCTCGGTCCGCTCGGGCGCCAAGTTCTCGATGCCCGGCATGATGGACACCGTCCTGAACATCGGGCTCTCCGACAAGTCGGTGACGGGCCTGGCCAAGCAGTCCGGCGACGACCGCTTCGCGTGGGACTCCTACCGCCGCCTCATCCAGATGTTCGGCAAGACCGTCCTGGACGTCGACGGCGAGCTCTTCGAGGACGCCCTGGAGGCCGCCAAGGCCGCCAAGAAGGTCACGGTCGACACCGACCTGGAGGCCGCGGACCTGAAGAAGCTGGTCACGAAGTTCAAGAAGATCGTCAAGACCGAGGCCGGGCGCGACTTCCCGCAGGACCCGCGCGAGCAGATGGACCTCGCGATCCGCTCGGTCTTCGAGTCCTGGAACACCGACCGCGCCAAGCTCTACCGCCGCCAGGAGCGCATCCCCGGTGACCTCGGCACCGCGGTCAACATCTGTTCCATGGTCTTCGGCAACCTCGGCCCGGACTCCGGCACGGGCGTCGCGTTCACCCGCGACCCGGCCAGCGGCCACCAGGGCGTCTACGGCGACTACCTCCAGAACGCGCAGGGCGAGGACGTGGTGGCGGGCATCCGCAACACCGTCCCGCTCGCCGATCTCGAGCAGATCGACAAGAAGTCGTACGACCAGCTCATGCAGATCATGGAGACCCTTGAGACGCACTACAAGGACCTCTGCGACATCGAGTTCACCATCGAGCGCGGCCAGCTGTGGATGCTCCAGACCCGCGTCGGCAAGCGCACCGCGGGTGCCGCCTTCCGCATCGCGACGCAGCTCGTCGACCAGGGCCTGATCGACGAGGCCGAGGCGCTCCAGCGCGTCAACGGCGCCCAGCTCGCCCAGCTGATGTTCCCGCGCTTCGACGACACGGCCAAGGTCGAGCAGCTCGGCCGGGGCATCGCCGCGTCACCCGGTGCCGCGGTCGGCAAGGCGGTCTTCGACTCCTACACCGCCATCAAGTGGTCGCGTTCGGGCGAGAAGGTCATCCTCATCCGCCGCGAGACCAACCCCGACGACCTCGACGGCATGATCGCCGCCGAGGGCATCCTCACCTCGCGCGGCGGCAAGACCTCGCACGCGGCCGTCGTCGCCCGCGGCATGGGCAAGACCTGTGTCTGCGGCGCCGAGGAGATCGAGGTCGACACCAAGCGGCGGCGCCTGACGGCCCCCGGCGGCGTGGTCGTCGAGGAGGGCGACGTCGTCTCCATCGACGGCTCCACCGGCAAGGTCTACGCCGGTGAGGTGCCCGTCGTGCCGTCCCCGGTCGTCGAGTACTTCGAGGGCCGCATGCACGCCGGCGCCGACGACGCCGACGAGCTGGTCGGCGCCGTGCACCGGATCATGGCGTACGCCGACCGGGTGCGCCGCCTGCGGGTACGCGCCAACGCCGACAACGCGGAAGACGCCCTGCGCGCCCGCCGCTTCGGCGCCCAGGGCATCGGCCTGTGCCGCACCGAGCACATGTTCCTCGGCGAGCGCCGCGAGATGGTCGAGCGGCTGATCCTCGCCGACGCCGACGGCGAGCGCGAGGAAGCCCTCAAGGAGCTCCTGCCGCTCCAGAAGCGCGACTTCGTGGAGCTCTTCGAGGCGATGGACGGCCTCCCGGTCACCGTCCGCCTCCTGGACCCGCCGCTGCACGAGTTCCTGCCCGACATCACCGAGCTGTCCGTCCGCGTCGCCCTCGCCGAGTCCCGCAAGGACTCGAACGAGAACGACCTGCGCCTGCTCCAGGCCGTGCACCGCCTGCACGAGCAGAATCCGATGCTGGGCCTGCGCGGCGTACGCCTCGGCCTGGTGATCCCCGGCCTGTTCACCATGCAGGTACGGGCCATCGCCGAGGCCGCGGCCGAGCGCAAGAACGCCAAGGGCGACCCGCGTGCGGAGATCATGATTCCGCTCGTCGGCACCGTCCAGGAGCTGGAGATCGTCCGCGAGGAGGCCGAGCAGGTCATCGCGGAGGTCGAGGCGACGACCGGCGTGGCGCTGAAGCTGGCGCTCGGCACCATGATCGAGCTGCCGCGTGCCGCCCTGACGGCGGACCAGATCGCGGAGGCCGCCGAGTTCTTCTCCTTCGGCACGAACGACCTCACGCAGACCGTCTGGGGCTTCTCGCGCGACGACGTGGAGGCGAGCTTCTTCACGGCGTACCTGGAGAAGGGCATCTTCGGGGTCTCGCCCTTCGAGACCATCGACAAGGACGGCGTGGGCAAGCTCGTACGGGACGCCGTGGCGGCGGGCCGGGCCACCCGCCCCGACCTGAAGCTCGGCGTCTGCGGCGAGCACGGCGGCGACCCGGAGTCCGTCCACTTCTTCCACGAGGTGGGCCTGGACTACGTCTCCTGCTCCCCGTTCCGCATCCCGGTCGCCCGCCTGGAAGCGGGCCGCGCGGCCTCCGAGTCGGCGGGCAGCGACCACCGCTAGGTCTCCGGACCGCCGGCAGCCCCTCGGGGCCGCCGGCAGAGCTCCGGGACCGACGCCGTGTCCCCGACCCTCACCGATGCGGCGTCGGTCCCGGTTCACCACGAAGGGGCAGCTCCCTGTGCGGGGGAGCTGCCCCTTCTCCGTGCCGGTCGGCCAGTGACGGCCGCACCGTGCCGGTCGGCCAGTGGTTGCCGCTTCATGCCGGTCGGTCAGTGATGGCCGATGCGGGCGTGCATCGGTGGGGGGCGGCTGGTGACGCAGGGGGCCGGGCGCTGCCGTATGTCGATGCCGGGCGCGTCAGAAGGCTTCGCGCGTGTCCGAGAATCCCTGTCCGACACCGGAAAGACCGCGTCGGACAGGGTCGGGAACACCTCGAAGAGCTTCAGCGTCCCGGTCACCTCCAACCGTTGCCGCGCCGGTGTACTCAGCGGTCCCGCAAGGCGAGGCAGGCGCTCGCCTCTGCACGCGGGCCGCAGCAGTTCGTTGAGGACCTCCGCGCTGAAGAACGCGGCCTCGGAAAGATCGACCACGACCCGTTTCCCGGACAGCCGACCCAGCTCGACCCCCATGGCCAAGCCCTCAAGGCTCCACTCTTCCCTGACGTCGGCGCCTATGAAGATGAGGAACTGGCATTCCAACTCTGCGACGACCACTAGTTGCTCGGGTACGGGATAAGGAATGTGCATGCTCTGTCGCCTCGGCCGTTGACCGCTGTGCCGTTGACCCAGTGATGCCCCGGAGGTCCGGCACGCCTTCGGTGATGGTGAGGGGAGGTTACGGCGCCGCGCCGACGGTCAACGCTCCGGATCGCGCGGCATTGTCCAGAAAACGCGAGACATATGCGCCTCAGTCAGGACGACGGCAGTTGCCGCGCCGTGCGCGGTCGCGGCGGGGAGCGCGGGCGCTCAGGGACTGCGCAGGGTCTGGGAGGGCGTCTCCCCGAACCGGGCCCGGTAGCGCTGTGCGAACCGGCCCAGGTGCGCGAATCCCCACTGGTAGGCGACATCGGTGACGTTCGCCCCGTCGGGCGGCGACGTCCGCAGCTGCATCCGCACGCGCTGAAGGCGCACCTCGGTGACATAGGCCATCGGGGACATCCCCACGTGCTTGCGGAAGGCCTCTTGCAAGGTGCGGAGGCTCACCTGGGCCACGGCCGCGAGCTGGGCCGCGTCGTACGGCTCTGCCGGGTGCTCCCTGACGGCCTCCATCACGCGCTTCACCGCGGCCGGACGCATCTGCGGCGGCGGCGCCTCCAGCTGAGCGCGGTAGGAATGATCGGTCGCCAGCAGCAGCCCTTGGAGCAGGGTCTGTTCCAACCGGCCGGCGACGAGGGGCTGGTGCAGCAGGCCACGGGGGACGGACCAGTCCAGCAGACTCCACTGGGCGAGGCCGGCCCAGCTGCGCCCGGTGCCGCAGGTGATGTCGATGTACGGCTTGAAGCGCGGCTGTCGTCCCAGTGGCCGCCCCAACAGGATCTCCAGCTGGCGGTGCACGGCCAGCTTGCAGACCTTCACGGCCATGACACGGCAGTCGGGTTCCCAGTCGTAGACGGAGATGTTCCGGGTGGGGTCGTAGATCACCCCTTTGCTCGTGGTGGTGCGGACGGGCGGGGCGGCTCCCTCCTGGACCCCGAAGCCGCCGTGGAGCGGAACGCAGACGTGGTAGAAGCCCGGCTCGCAGTAGCCCGTCCTGATCCCGGTGCCGAAACTGACGTCGCCGACGGTCAGTGCTCCGAGGTCGGCCTGGTGGATGCGGGTCACGAAGTCCCCCGCGTCCGCCCTCCTCACCTCGAGCCGCATGTCGTAGTAGACCTCCGACAGCACGTGGCTCGCTTCTTCCACGGACCGCGTGACGAAGATCCCCGGCTCGGCCGCCCGTCCGTTCGCTGACTCTGCCGCCTCTGCCGCCTCTGCTGACGCCATGACCCGCCCCCTCCTGTGCTGGCGCCAGGATGGCCCGCTCCGAGGCGGACATGCGGACGATGGCAGTTCTTGGATTCGGCTTGTCCGCTCTTTTGGATGCCGGTGGTGATCTCCGCTCGGTGAGTGAACGGCTGTATCCGAGCGATCCCGGCCCGCGGCCCTCCGCAGGGCGGCAGGGGCCGCCCGAGGCGGCCCCCACCGGCTCATTCCGTGCCGCGCAGCTCGCGGCTGTTGGCGCGGTTCTTCGCGATGTTCCGTGTCTTCTTGGTACGGGCCGACTCGGCGACCACGGCGAGTACCTCCGGCGATGTCGACCACTCGGCGAGGTGGCGCTGCATCCAGTCGGTGGCCTCCGCCAACTCCTCCGGTGTCGGCACGTGACCGCTCTCGACGGTCAGGCAGAACAGCCAGTCCTCGATACGGCGGCGGATGAACTCGCGGTCAGGTTCGGTGGCGAGCCGGTCGATCGTCGGCAGCAGCGCGGCCGACCACTGCCGGAACTCGGCGGGATCGGTCGTCCGCAGCGCGACCTCGTCCACGAGGGCGACCACCGCCGTCCTGGCCCCCATCGTGTTCGGGTCGCGCAGGATCGCGGCCACGACCTCCCGGTCCCGGTCCCGGTCCGGGTCCCGGTCCGGGTCGTGGCTCCGCGAGGCGGCGATGGCGGAGACGACGCGCAGGTACGCGGACGTCCGGGCGTGGTCGTCCGCGACGACTTCGTCGACGTCCACGTCGCTGATGCCGGCCTCCGCCAGCAAGGCGGCCACATCGGAGTGCAGTGTCATCGGTCCATCCCTACTTGCACGATTTCTTCGCGGCCTCGGCGGCCTCGCGCTGCGCCTTCACAGCCCGCTCCTCCGCCTGGTTCCGCTTGCCGAGCTTCCGGACGGCGGTCCTGATCTGCGGCTTGAAATGCTCCACCGCCTGTCGTTGCTTGTTCGAAAGCTCCGGCTGGTTGTCGAGAGGTTTGCCGTTCGGTCCGATTCTGACCTCGCGGCCACCGCCACCGGTGACATGGGCGTGCGCCGGCTTGTCGACGTCGTACTCGTGCACGACGATCTTCACGCCGTTCTTGCTGACGTCCAGAAGGGACAGGCCGAGAGGGTCGAGCCACTTGTGCGGGTTCGGGACGTAGTTGTGCGGCGCGAAGCCACCGGCGAGACCGATCGGGTCCGGGGTGAGATAGCGGGCGGTCTCGGGGTCGTAGTGCCGGAAGTAGTTGTAGTGCAGCCCCGTCTCGGGGTCGTGGTACTGGCCGGGGAAGCGCAGGGGCGTATAGGCGGTGGCGTCCCGGTTCCAGACCGTCGTGCCCCAGAGGGTCGTTCTGGTGCGCCAGGCGATGTCGCCCTGTTCGTCGAGGAGTTCGGTCGGGGTGCCGACGAGGTCGGTGACGATGGCGTAGAAGCGGGCGTCGACCTCTTCGTCGGTGAGGTGTCGTGCGTCGGTGAGGCGTCGTGCGTCGGTGAGGTGTTTGCGCTCCCTCTGGGCCAGGGGCAGCAGGCCGTCGTGGTCCCAGGTGAGGGTCACTGATTCCGGTGCGCCAGGGGCGTGGCTCGTCTGCTCGCAGAGGGTCATGTCGTCCCAGGTGAAGTCGGTCTGCTCCGCCACCCCCTGCTCCGTCATGCGCTGTTTGGACACGCGGCGGCCCAGGGGGTCGTAGAGGTAGCGCCACCTCGTCCCGTCGGGGGTCACCACGGACGTCAGGCGGTCCTCCGCGTCCCACGCGTAGTGCCAGGTCTCGGGCTTGCGGGACAGGCGGGTCTTCTGACGCAGGGTGGTGCGGCCCGCCGCGTCGTGTTCGTAGCGGACGCCGCCCGCCGCGGTGATACGGGTGCCGGTGTACGCGCGGGGGCCCGTGGCCTCCTGGCCCGGCAGGGCGGCCGGCCAGGAGGCGCTGGTCTGGTTGCCCGCCTCGTCGTAGGCGTACGTCTCCGTCCAGTCCGCCGCGCGGACCGCCGTGACCCGGCCCGCCGCGTCCAGGTCGTAGCGCCGCGCGCCGCCCAGCCGGTCCTCCATGCCGGTCAGGTGGTCGTCCGCGCGGTAGGTGTAGGCGCGGTGCTGGATGCGGGTGCGGGCCGGGCCCATGAGCTCCTGCTTCGACAGCCGGCCCACGACGTCGTACACGTTCGTCAGCGTCAGGGTCTCGCCGACCGTGCGGGTGAGTTCCCGGCCCACCCCGTCGTACGTGAACGCCAGCCTCTTGCCGGACGCGTCCAGGCCGGTGACCCTGCCCGCCGCGTCGTACGTCCAGTGGCTCCGCGCGCCCGAAGGCGTCGTGCGGCCGGTGCGGCGGCCCAGTGCGTCGTAGGCGTGGGTCAGGGTGCGGCCGTTGACCGTCTCCGCGATCAGACGGCCCGACCTGTCCCTCTCCAGGGTCAGGGTCACGTCCGGGTTCACCGCCTCGGTGAGGCTGCCGTTCGCGTCGTAGGCGAAGCGCGTGACCGCGGCGCCCGCGACGCTCTGCGTGAGCGTGCGGCCCAGCGCGTCCCGTTCGAAGGTGATCTCGTCGCCCGCGGCCGTCGTACGGGCCACCAACTGGCCCGCCGCGTCGTGGGCGTACGTCAGTGTGCGGTCGTCGAAGTCCGTCTCCGCCACCAGGCGGCCCGCCGGGTCGTACTCGTAACTCCAGGTCAGACCCTGCGGGCCGGTGACCGTGCGGAGCTGGAGCTGGGTGTCGTGGGCGAACTCGTGGCGGACGCCGTCGGGGCCCGTGCGGGCCGCGATCAGGTCGAAGTGCGTGTACTCGTGCGTCGTGGTCGCGCCCATCGCGTCCGTGTGCGCGACGCAGTTGCCCTCCCCGTCGTACGTCCACGACTCCGACGAACCGTCCGCCTCCGTGCGCCGCGCCAGCTTGCCCTCCACCGTCCACTCAAGGCGCGTGGCGGCGCCCGTCGGGTCCGTGATCGTGTGCGGGCGGCCGAAGGCGTCGAGGTCGTAGCGGGTCACCGCGCCCAGCGGATCGGTGACTTCCAGCGGCAGGCCCGCCGCGTTGCAGCGCAGCTCGGTGGTGTGGCCGAGGGGGTCCGTGATGCGGGACACGGCTCCGGTGGCGTCGTGGGCGAAGTGGTACGTCATGCCGTCGGGGTCCGTCACGCTGGTGCGGTTGCCGTGCTCGTCCCACGTCTGGCGCTGGACGGCGCCGTCCGGGCCGACGATCTCGACCATCAGGTGGAGGTCGTCGTACACCGCGCCGGCGCACGTGCCGTCCGGAGCGCGCGTCGCGGTCAGATTGCCGTGCTCGTCCCAGGTGTTCTCGGTGCGGCGGCCCAGCGCGTCGGTACGGGCGAGCAGGTTGTTCCGGCCGTCCCACTCGGTGTGGACGGTCCCGCCCAGCGGGTCCGTCTCGGACAGGAGCTGGCTGAGGTCGTTGTAGCGGTAGACGGTGGTGTGGCCGAGGGCGTCGGTGTAGCGGGTTTCCTGCGCGTCGGAGCGGTACTCGACGGTGCAGGCCAGGTGGCCGCCGGTGCTCTCGCCGCGGACGCAGCGGTCTTCGTCGTCGTAGGTGAAGCGGTACCAGGTGTGGTTGCTGTCGGTCCAGGACGTGATGCGGGCCCGGTCGTCGTACTCCAGACGCAGCCGCAGCGCGCCCGAGTCGTGGACCTCGGCCAGATTGCCGAACTCGTCGTAGCCGTACGCGGTGACCAGGGTGCTGCGGGGGGAGACCTGGGTGCCGTCGCCGGGCGCGGGCGCGGGCGCGGGGGCGGGAGTGGGGGCGAGGAGGCGCAGGGCGGTGACGCGGCCGTCGGCGGTGTCCACGGCCAGGTGGTAGCCGCCGGTGTGGCGGATCGCGGTCGGGGTGCCGGTGGGGTCGTGGTCGATGTCGATGCGGTTGCCGTTGCGGTCGGTGATGGCGCGCAGCGGCAGGACGTCGTGTCGTGGTCCTGGAGGGGGCTCTCCGCCAGGGGACTCGCTGCCCACCAGCTCCAACGGGGCGGCCGGGGCCGCCGGGGCCGCCGTGTTCGTCGTCTCCGTCGTGTTCGTCGTGTCCGTCGTGCGGGGCGTGTCCGTCGTGCCGGGCGTGACCGGCGGCAGGAAGTGGCGGACGCGGCCGGTGTACGGGTCGGTGACGGTGACCTTGACCGTGGCCGCCGTGTCCGTGTCCGTGCCGTCGACGGTCAGGGGCCAGCTGGGGCCGTGGGCGGGCAGCACGGGTGCACCGCCCGGTTCGGGGTGGGGGTAGGACAGCAGCTGGCCGTCCTCGGTGACGTAGATCAGACCTTCGTCGTCGATCTCGACCCGCTCGTCCAGCGTCGAGGCCCACGAGTCGCCGTACCAGTGGCCCCAGCGGTACGTGGACAGATGCGTGCGCCGGAGGACGAGCGGGAGCAGGCCCGGCAGGGTGACGTCGGTCTGCTCCATGAGCATCTCGCCGGAGACCATGTCGATGGGGTCGCCGTTCTTGCAGCGGCCCTTGGCCGGCTTGCCCTTGCCCGCGACCTTCTTCATGCCGCCCGAGAGGGCCTTGCGGAGACCACCGGCCCCGGAACGCAGTCCGCGGGCGGCGGCCTTGAGGCCCTTCATGCCCTTGGCGAGGCCGCGGAGGGAGGTGAGGGCCTTCATGCCGGGTATGCAGTCCAGGGCGGCGAAGGCGACGTCGAGCAGCCCTGCTTCTCCGTTGGCGTACTTATGGAGGGTGTCGGCGAGCACGATCAGGGCGGCGACGAGGACGATCGCGGCGAGGATGGGGCCGCCGACGATCATGGCGATGATGCCGAGGACGGCGACGACGACTTTGCAGACGGCGACGATGGTGTCCCAGTTGTCGGTGACCCAGTCGCCGACCTCTTCCCACCACTTGCGGTTCTGGATGCCGGCGTCGGAGGCCTCTTCGAGTTTCTTCTTCGCGGTGCCGGCCGCGGTCTCGCGCATCTTGCGGGCGTCTTCGGCCATCTTCTTCGCCGCGTCCAGGTTGGACTGCGCCGCCGTGACGTCCGCTTTGGCGGCGGTCTGGGCTTTTTCGGCGGAGGTGGCGTTGCGGGTGGCGGCCTTGACCTTGTCGGGGTCGGGCGCGGGCACGTCTTTCTTGCCGTCGTCGTCCTTGTACTTGTCGGCTTCCTTGCCCGCGCGGTCCACCCAGGAGTCGGCCGAGGTGAGGCGGCCTTGGGCGGCGCTGAGGCTGGTCCGGGCCTCGCGGCCCTGGGCCAGGGCCTTGTCGGCCAGCGCCTGGGAGCGTTCCAGCTCGGGCCAGTAGGTGGACAGGGCGTCGCCGGCCATTTCGTAGCTCTTCTTGAGCTTCTTCAGCTTGCCCGGCGCCGACTCGAACTCCGAGGTGAAGGATTCGGCGGTCTTGCCCGCCCAGGTGAGGATCGCGTCCTCGTCCGCCATCCCCTTGATGTCGCGGAGCACCTTGGAGACGTCGTCGGCGAAGTCGTGCAAGTTCTTGGCGAGACTCCGAACCCGGTGCGGATCACCCGGAGTCGGATCCTTGTCCAGGTCGAGTATGTGCCAGTCGGCCGGACGGTTAGACACCGAAATATTCCCCCATTACGTACCTACCTTGCGAGACGCGCCAGCAGCGCGACCGGCGATGTGCGTCCAACTGCCGACAGCACGGGTTTCCTTGGTCGTCACGGCTTGTGCGAAGGATAGCCAGCCGCTCGAAGCCCCGACGTGCTTGGACGGTGACTCGCGACGGGACGGCATGTGATCGTGCCGGTCGGCGAACGACCGGTGCGGTCAGGCAGGCGCGCCGGTACCGTGTTTGACCCATGCTCGCGCCGCTTCCGTATGGATCACCGAGGCGCAGGCATCAACTCGACGTCGGCCGGGGCTCCCTGAGCCGGGCCCCAGGCCGGCCGCAGAGGCGCAGTCGGGGAATTGGGCGGTACGGAACCAATGGGGCGTGGGGCACGGTGAGCGGAGCTCCGGGATGGTGAGCGGGGACGGCGGACTCAACCGTGCTGTGCGGGGCGCGCTGACCCGACTCCGGACTCTTCCTGATCGCTCGCGGACGACACTGACGCAGCTGAGGGATCTGCCGGAGGCCGGCCAGCGGCGAGCGGATCGTATGGCGAAGGAGTGGGGTGGGTTACTCCGTGGGCTGACCAGCATGGACGAGGCCACGCGTGTTCGCATCGAACCAGTGGTGTCTGCCGCCGCGTACGAAGTGTACGGCGGTGAGGCGCTCCTGGCCGTCATACGTGAATATCGAAGCCAACACCGTTGGGTTCGTTGGATTTCGAACGTTGTTGTGGCTTATCTGGTGTGGAACGCGGCCCGCTGGGCGTTGGTCGGTCCACTGGCCCGGTTGGAGCCATGGGATCTGTCCGACGCTTCTGTTTTCACCGCGCTGGCCCTTTTCTTGATCGTGCTACCTGCCAGGAGGCTGCTCGATCGAAATGAGGGCCGCTTTGATCGAGTGAGGGCCACTGCGGTTGTCTGTGGGGTGGCTCTCGCCTGCCTGTTGACCAGGGGCTGGTGGATTCCTTCCGTACTGGAAATTACGGCACACCCTGCGATCCAGAGCTGGGAGATCTACGCGGGGCGCGGCGTCGGGGGCATGCAGGGGAGCGTCATGCTGTCCGCCATGGCCATGATCCTTTTCAGGCTCACGGTCTTGCTGCTCCTCATCGAAGTCGGCCGGGCGATGCTCAGAAATTCCATGTCCACCACGCGTTCTTCGTTGTCCAGCGCGATTCTCCTGACATCTCTGCTGGAGATTGCTGCACTCCTTGAGCTCCAGGTGCGCGAGGCATCTACTGTGCCGCATACGAATGGCGGCGGCAGCGATGTGGGTTCCTACGGGTTCATGGTCTCCTCTCGGCGCGAGCAACTCTTGGATCGGCTGAACGCCGTCGCGCGACACGCGGAGGGGATCTGGTACACGGCCATGCGCTCCAGGGATCGCGTGGCCAATCTTGAGATCAGAAAAGTCGCGGACGGTATAGCGGTCTCTGTGCGGCGGTGGATACCGGTGGCGGCAGTAGGTGGACAGGAACTCGTCCAGATGAGAGATGCGTTCACTGTCGCCGTCGTCAATGCGGCCGAGGGAGAGTGGGGGCTGCTGGCCGGCGGAGTGTCCGCGCGAGAGCTTCTGGGGAAGCGGGTCGTCAAAGCAGTCCGAAGGTTTCTCGCCCTGCTGATTCTCGCCGGTGCCGTGGTGGTTGTCTTTGTCCGTCCGTTCAGTTGGACCGACAACCTGGGAAAGGCGGAGCTTGCTGCGCCGGTGATGCTGGCAGCTGTATTCCTGGCGGGATTTGCCGACCCGACGATTTACGATCGCATGAGCCCGGTGACCAAACTCGGTTCCGACCTGCTGTCGAAGCGCTGATCATTCCATCCGGCACGGATGGGTGGTCCTCGTCCGGAGTCTTCTCACCGGTTCGCTTCACTGGTTCGCTTCTCCGGTTCGAGGTGCGGAGCTGACGTGCGGCGCCCGGGGGCGGGTCGGGGTGAGGCGGAAGCGTAGGCGGCAGATGACTGCGTCCGTGTCTCGGCGGACCGCGTGGGCCAGGACCGAGCCCCGCTGGTTCTGGAGCAGGCGCTGCCAGACGTGGGCCGGTTCCACCTCCGGGATCAGGACGGTGACGCGGGTGGTGGGGTGGTACGTGTAGATCCGCTGGACGTACGCCGACACCGGCCGCCCGACCGAACGCGTCAGGGAGGTCAGCTCCACCAGGTCGACGCCCGGGTTCCACCGCTCCCAGTCGCGGCGCAGCGACTCCGTGGCGCGCCGGTCCTCGGGGTCGGCGTGGGTGACCGTCACCGCGCGCACCTCGTCGCCGAGGGACACCGCCGCGTTCAGGGCCTCGCAGGTCAGGCGGGACAGGTTCGAGACGGGGACGATGACCAGGGAGTGCTCGCGGTGCGGAGGCTCCGGGACGCGCCCGAGGCCCAGGTCGTCGCCGATGCGGCGGTAGGCGCGGTGCACGGCCTCGAAGCACAGCACGATCGCGGGCAGCGCGAGCACGATCAGCCAGGCGCCCTCGGTGAACTTAGTGGCCGTCACGACCACCGCCGATACGCCGGTGAGCACCGCGCCGAAGCCGTTCAGGAGAGCCTTCGCGGGCCTGCCCGCCGCGCGCCAGTGGAGCACCATCCCCGTCTGGCAGAGCGTGAAGCCGACGAAGACGCCGATCGCGAAGAGCGGCACGAGCGTGTTGGTGTCGCCGCCGGAGAAGACGAGCAGCCCGGCCGACACGGCGGCCAGGGCGAGGACGCCGTGCCGGTGGACCTGGCGGTCGGCCTTCAGGGCGAAGACGTGCGGGAGGTAGTTGTCGCGGGCGAGCAGGCTCATCAGGACCGGCAGACCGCCGAAGGACGTGTTGGCGGAGAGGGCGAGCAGGATCATCGTGGCGAACTGCACGACGTAGAAGGCCCAGTTGTGGCCGAGCGAGGCGTCCGCGAGCTGCGCGAGGACCGTGACGCCCTCGACGGGCTGGAGTCCGAAGCGGGAGATCAGCACGGACAGACCGATCAGCATCACGCCGAGCAGCGCACCGAGCGCGACCTCGGCGTGCTGGGCGCGCCGGACGCGCGGGGCGCGGAAGGACGGCACGGCGTTGGCGATGGCCTCGACCCCGGTGAGGGCCGAGCAGCCCGAGGCGAAGGCCTTGAGCAGGAGCAGGGCGCCGACGGACGTGGCGTTGTCGGCGAGGACGGAGGCGTGGCCCTCGGCGGCGGCGGTGCTGACCGGGCCCGCGCGGAAGAGGCCGACCGCGATCATGGTCAGGATCGCGGTCACGAAGATCGCCGTGGGGGCGATGAAGGCGCGCGCCGAGTCGACGATCCCGCGCAGATTGACGCCGGTGACGACGACGAGCACCGCCAGGCACAGCGCCACCCGGTCGCCGTACAGCTCCGGCAAGGCGGAGGTCAGCGCCGCGACGCCCGCGGTGACCGCGACGGCGACGTTCAGGACGTAGTCAAGGACCAGCGAGGCCGCGGCGACCAGGCCCGCGCGGGGGCCCAGGTGGGTCTTGGCGGCCGCGTAGCTGCCGCCGCCGTCGGGGAAGGCGGCGATCACCTGCCGGTAGGAGGCGACGAGCACGGCGAGCAGCGCGGCGATGGCCAGCGTGACGGGCAGCGTGAAGCCGAGGCCGTAGCCGCCGGCCGCCGCGAGGACCAGGACGATGGCCTCGGGTCCGTAGGCGACGGAGGCCATCGCGTCCAGGGAGAGAGCGGCGAGGCCTTGCACCGCGGTGAGGCGGTGGCGGTCGTCGTCGGCGGCGGGTCGTGGGGCGCCTTTGGCGTCCTTATCATCCTTGGCGTCCCGGATGTCCTTGACGGCTTCGGGGTGCGGGGTGCCGGTGTGTGGGGGCTCGATGTCCGGGGTCTCGGAGACGGTGGTCATGGGCGGGCCCCTCCAGGCGGGTTCGTTCGCTTGAGCGATGCCCAGCGTGGGCGGGGCCCGGACCGGCCGCGCACACTCTTGGCGGCTCCTTGGCGCGTACGGCGTGGATCTTCACGGCTCTTTGACGGCGGGGGAGCGGGGCGTCAGCGGTACGTCAAGGAGGGCGGGGGAGAAGTATCCGGACCGTCAAGACCGGTGACTCGGCGGGCGGTCCGTCTTACGGTGCCGCTCATGCGACATGAGATGGACGGGGACGGGGACGGGGCCGGGGGCGGGGATTGGGTCGGCGGCGGAGAGGTGTGGGGCGGAGATGTGGGGGGCCGCGGGGTGCCGGGCGGAAAGGTGCCGGGTGAAGAGGTGTGGGGCGGGCAGGTCTGGCGCACAGAGGCCTCGGGTGGAGAGGCCTCGGGTGGGGAGGCCTCGGGTGGAGAGGCCTCGGGTGGAGAGGTCTTGGGTGGGGAGGTCTTGGGTGGAGTCGTGCGGGTCGGGGACGAGGTGGTGTCCGACCGGCGCTGGGCGGGCGATGTGCGGGCCGCCGTGTTCTGCGCCCTCACGCTCTTCGCGCTGATCGACCTGATCGACTGGGCGAGCGGCACGCTGGACGTGGTCCGGGGCGTGCTCTGGGCCGGGCTTTCGGCCCTGCTCTACCTGATCCTGCACCCGGCACGGGTGAGCGCCGGGCCGGGGTGGCTCGCGGTCCGGGGGGTACTGCGGCACCGGCACGTCTGTACGGGGCTGTTGACCGCCGTACGGCAAGGGGAGGGAATCGCCCCGCGGCTGGTGCTGTGCGATTCGCTCGGGAACCGCGTGGAGGTGGATCCGCAGGTGCTCGCGGAGAATCCGCTGCTGTTGCACCGGCTGGACGCGGGGGCGCGGGGCGCCCGGGCGTGCGGGCTGCTGCGGACCGGGTCCGAGGTGCTGGGCCGTCTGGTGACCCGGTTGGACGGGGAGGGCGCGGAGGGCGTCTTCGAGGCGTCAGGGTTGCGGTGAGGGGGCCTCGGGATCGCAGTGAGGAGCGGGCGGTCGGACAGCCGGACGGGCGGATGTTCCGGTGAGGGGTGAACGGGCGGGCGGACGTGCGGGCGGACGTGCGGGCAGCTGGGGTGCGGTGAGGAGGGGGGGGCGGCCGGGGTTGTGGTGAGGAGGAGGGAGCGGGTGGATTGTGGTCACGGGAACTGTGGTCTTCGAGGTGGAGCGGCACGTCGAGGACGGCGAGCGCGCGGGCGTCCGGCACGAAGCTCCTGAGCGTCACCACCCGCACCCGCACCCGCGACCTGCTCACCGCCGAGCGCAGCGCGCTCAACCCCCTGTGCCGCCTGTCAGGCGAGTTCGTCGGCGGTGCGGCGGGCGTCCGTGGAGATGCGCCAGTGCTCGACGATGTCCTCGCCGTCGGAGAGGCCGAGCACGGGAACTGTGGTCACGGGACCTGTGGTTACGGGGACTGCGGTTACATGGGCTGCGGTTACGGGGGCGGGGCGAGGTTGGCCTCAAGCGCCGACGGCCGCCGGGGTGACGCCGCCCCTGGTGAGGCGGTGCCTCATCCCTTCAACCCCGAGTACCGCACCCCCGTAAGGCTCTCCGAAGCCTCCCAAAGCCGTTCGCTCGCCGTGTCGTTCAGCGTCCACTTCGCCCGCCAGGACCTTCCCGGCGCTCCCTGCCAGCCCAGCACCCGGGGCCCGATGAACGCGTCGGGGCGGACCTCCGGGGCCGTGGCCGCGTACAGCGTCGGGAGCGCGCCCGCCGTCGCGGGCTGCGCCAGGACGCGATTGCCCAGCCACATCACGCGCTCGGCGAGCTTGCGTCCCTCCATCTTGGGCCCGGCGGCCTGGAGATTCGTCTCCGCGTAACCGGGGTGGGCCGCGGCGGCCACCACGTCGGAGCCGGTGGCCGCCAGCCGCCGCGCCAGCTCGTGGACGAAGAGGAGATTCGCCGTCTTGGAGCGGCCGTAGGCGATCCAACGCCGGTAGCTCCGCTCGCCGTTGAGGTCACCGATGTCGATGTTCCCCAGAGCGTGGAACGCACTGGACACCGTCACGATCCTGGCCCCCGGCGTCCGCAGGAGCCGGGGCAGCAGCAGGCCGGTGAGCGCGAAGTGGCCCAGGTGGTTGACGCCGAACTGCGTCTCGAAGCCGTCCACCGTCTGCCGGTAGGGCAGCGCCATCACCCCCGCGTTGTTGATCAGGAGGTCGAGGCCACCGCCCTCACCGGCCCCACCGCCCTCGCCGCCTCCCCCGTCGACCCCGCCGACCCCGCCGTCTCCGTACGACTCGGCGAACTCCCGTACCGAACCCAGGTCTCCCAGGTCGAGGCGCCGGAACTCGGCCTCCGCCGACGGCACTTCGGAACACAGCTGCTCCAGCGCCCGCGTCCCCCGCTCCTCGCTCCGGCACGCGAGCACCACGCGGGCGCCACGGCGGGCGAGTTCGCGTGCGGTGACATAGCCGATGCCGCTGTTGGCGCCGGTGACCACGGCGGTGCGGCCGCTCTGGTCGGGGATGTCGCTCGCGTTCCAACCGGTCATGACACAGCTCCCTCTGCTTGGGCGCACGTCGGTCCCTACCGGAGAGTAGGCAGAGCGAGCCTAGGGCAGTACGTCAGACGGCGGCACCCCCGTCGATCACCAGGTCCGCGCCGATCACCGACGCCGATTCGTCCGAGGCGAGGTACAGCACGGCGGCCGCGACCTCCGCGGTCGACGACACCCGCCCGAGCGGCGTCTCGCTCTTCATCCGCTCCGCGCGCTCGGCCTCGGTCTCGCCCTGGCGCAGCGACATGCCGGTGGCGGACGCGCCGGGGCTCACCGCGTTGATCCGTACGCCGGCCCCGATGTACTCGATGGCCGCGCCCTTGGTCAGCGCGGAGACGGCCGCCTTGGTGGCGCCGTAGCCGATGGTCCCCGGGACGCTGGTGTGGGCGCCCAGGTTGGAGGAGATGTTGACGATCGCCCCGCCGCCGGGCTGCGTGCGCATCTGCTTGACCTCGGCCTGGAGAGCCAGCAGTACGCCCGTGACGTTGATGTCGAGCATCGTCCGCCAGTCCTCCTCGGGCAGCTCCGCCACCGGCTGCCCGGCGCGCAGGACGCCCGCGTTGTTGACCGCCACGTCCAGCGAACCGAACCGCTCGACGGCGGCCTCGACGAGCGCCGCGACGTCGTCCGAGCGCGAGACGTCGGCGGTGACGGCGAGCGCGGTGCCGCCCGCGTCCTCGACGAGCCCCACGGTCTCCTTGAGCGGGCCCTCGGTGCGCCCGGCGACGACGACGTTCGCGCCCTCGGCGGCGAAGGCGAGCGCCATGGCGCGGCCGAGACCGGAACCGCCGCCGGTGACGAGGGCGGTGCGGCCGGCGAAGCGGGTGCGGGGTGCTGAAGTCATGACGGAACTCTTTTCTTGAACGATCGGTTCAGTATGAGGGCATGAAAGAGAAGGGAGGGCCGGGCCGTGGCAGTGGTCAGAGCCGCCGAAGGGGAGGCGGGAGAGCTGGAAAGACAGCGAGCTCGGTCGGGCAGGTTCGGTCGAGCGGGTTCGGTCGAGCGGGTTCGGTCGAGCAGATTCGGTCGAGCAGATTCGGTCGAGCGGGTTCGGCCGAGCGGATTCGGTCGGGCAGGTTCGGTCGAGTCGGCTCAGTCGAGCAGACTCAGCGCCTGTTCCGTCGCGTCCCGCAGCCGCGCCGGGTCCTTCGACGCCTTGCCGATCACGCGCAGCCCCTGCATCAGGGTCAGGAGCAGGCGCGCGAGGGCGAGCGGGTCCCGGTCCGCCGGGAGTTCACCCTGGGCCTGCGCGCGGACGAGCGCCGAGTGCAGGAGCGTCTCGACGTACTCCCAGCTGCGCTCGACGCAGCGGGCGGCCGACGTGTCGTGCGGGCCGAGCTCGGCCGCCGTGTTGGTGATGAAACAGCCGTTCAGGCGCCCCTCGTCGGAGGATGCCTCGCTCCCGAAGCGGCGCACCACCGCGCGCACGCCGGGCAGTGCGGGGCCGGGTTGCGAGAGCTCGGCGAGCAGGCGCGGGTTTTCGAGTGCCGCGTACCGCTCCAGGGCCTTCAGGTACAGCTCGTGCTTGTTGCCGAACGTCGCGTAGATGCTGGCCCGGCCGATGCCCAGCTCCTCGACGAGGTCCGCCATCGACGTCGCCTCGTACCCGCGCCGCCAGAACAGCTCTAGGGCCGACTGGAGCGCGGCGTCCGGATCGAATTCCTTGGTCCTGGCCACGAGGAGACAGTACGTAATACTGGAACGCCCGGTCAAGTAATTCGGCGGTGTTCCCGCTACGCCAGCCTGACCCGGTGCGTCTCCACCGCCACCGAGTCGTCGTCCAGGCACCGGCCCGTCTCCAGGTCGAACCGCTGCTTCAGGAGCGGCGACGCGACGAACGGCCGGCCCGCGGCGGCGCCGAGCAGGCCGCGCGAGAGCACCGCGGCGCCCGTGAACGGGTCGCGGTTGTCGATCGCGTACGCACGGCCCGCGCGGTCGATGAACAGGGCGGCCTGGCGGCCGTCGGGGAGCAGGGCGGCGATGCCCCGGCCCGGCTGGAGCAGCGTACGGTCGCAGACCTCGAACCAGTCGTCGGCCAGGCGGAGTTGAATGCTCATCAGGATGCGGCACCTTCCAGGTCGCGGGGGCGGGAGCCGATGGACAGCAGCGGCAGGTCCGGCTTGATCTGGTCCCGTTCCGGGACGAAACTCACGGTCGGGTCCGGGACGTCCGGCGCGTTCACGAACGACACGAACCGCGCCAGGCGCTCGGGGTCGTTGATGGTCTCGGACCACTCGTCGCGGTAGTGCGCGACGTGGTCGGCCATCAGGGCCTCCAGCTCGTCGCAGAGGCCGAGCGAGTCGTGGACGACCACGTCCCGTACGTGGTCCAGGCCGCCCTCGATGCGCTCCAGCCACGTCGAGGTCCGCTCCAGGCGGTCCGCCGTACGGATGTAGAACATCAGGAACCGGTCGATGAGGCGCACCAGTTCGGCGTCGGACAGGTCCTGTGCGAGCAGGTCCGCGTGGCGCGGGGTGGCGCCGCCGTTGCCGCCCACGTACAGGTTCCAGCCGCTCGACGTGGCGATCACGCCGAAGTCCTTGGACTGGGCCTCCGCGCACTCGCGGGCGCAGCCGGACACGGCCGACTTCAGCTTGTGCGGGGAGCGCAGGCCCCGGTAGCGCAGCTCCAGGTCGATCGCCATCCGGACCGAGTCCTGCACGCCGTAGCGGCACCAGGTCTGCCCGACGCACGACTTCACCGTCCGCAGCGACTTCCCGTACGCGTGCCCCGACTCGAACCCGGCGTCCACCAACCGCGTCCAGATCAACGGAAGTTGCTCGACACGCGCACCGAACATGTCGATGCGCTGGCCGCCGGTGATCTTCGTGTAGAGCCCGAAGTCCCGTGCCACCTCGCCGATCACGATCAGCTTGTCCGGGGTGATCTCGCCGCCGGGAATGCGCGGCACCACCGAATAGGAGCCGTTCTTCTGGAGGTTGGCGAGGAAGTGGTCGTTCGTGTCCTGGAGCGAGGCCTGCTCGCCTTCGAGGACATAGCCGTCGGCGCCGATCGTCGGGGCCAGCGAGGCGATGATCGAACCGACCGTCGGCTTGCACGTCTCGCAGCCCTCGGTGCCCCGGGCGTCCTCACGGCCGTGGGAGTCCAGGAGCCGGCGGTACGAAGTGATCCCCAGGGTGTGGACGATCTCGTACAGCTCCTGGCGGGTCTGGGCGAAGCAGCCGCACAGGCCCTTGTCGACCTCGACGCCCGACGCCTCCAGCTCGTCGTCGACGAGCAGGCCGAGGACCTTCACGCAACTGCCGCAGCCCGTACCGGCCTTGGTGCACTTCTTCACCTCGGGCACGGTGGTGCAGCTGTGCTCGGTGACCGCGCCGCGGATCGTGCCCTTGGTGACGTTGTGGCAGGAGCAGATGACCGCCGAGTCCGGCAGGGACGACGGGCCGATCGCCACCGGGCCGCCCGCGCCCGCGGGCAGCACCAGCTGCTCCGGCGAGACCGGCGGCACGCTCCCGGTCAGCGGCCGCAGCACGCCGTACGCCTCCGCGTCACCGACCAGGACGCCGCCGAGCAGCTCACCGCCCGCCCCGATGACCAGCTTCTTGTACGTGCCCGAGCGCGAGTCCGAGTAGACGACGTCCAGGCAGTCCGGGGTCGCGCCGTGCGCGTCGCCGAAGGAGGCGACATCCACGCCGAGCAGCTTCAGCTTGGTCGAGAGGTCGGCGCCGGTGAAGCTCGACTCCTCTGCGGCGATCGCGGCCGCGGCGGTCTCGGCCATCTCGTAGCCGGGCGCCACGAGTCCGTAGACCCGGCCGTCCGAGGCCTGGGCGCACTCGCCGATCGCGTACACGTCCGGATCGCTGGTGCGGCACTGCTCGTCGACGGTGATGCCGCCGCGCTCGCCCACCGAAAGGCCCGTGTCGCGGGCGAGTTGGTCGCGGGGCCGGACACCGGCGGAGAACACGACCAGGTCCGTGGCGAGTTCACTGCCGTCCGACAGCTTCATCCCGCTGACCGCGCCGTCCGTGGCGACGATCTCCTGGGTGCCGACACCCGTGTGGACGGTCAGGCCCATGCCGGTGATGGTGCGCAGGAGGGCCGCGCCGCCGCCCTCGTCGACCTGTACGGGCATCAGGCGCGGCGCGAACTCGACGACGTGCGTGGCGAGTCCGAGGCCGCGCAGCGCGCCCGCCGCCTCCAGGCCGAGCAGCCCGCCGCCGACGACGGCGCCGGTCGTGGCGTACGTCTTCGCGTACTCCTCGATGGCGAGCAGGTCCTCGATGGTGCGGTAGACGAAACAGCCGGTGGTGTCCTTGCCCGGCACGGGCGGCACGAAGGGGAAGGAGCCGGTCGCGAGGACGAGGGTGTCGTAGGCGAAGGTCTGCCCCGAGCGCGCGGTGACGGTCTTCGCGTCACGATCGACGGTCTCGGCGGGATCGCCGACATACAGCTCGATCCCGTGCTTCTCGATGAACTCCGGGTCCGTGAGGGAGAGTTCGTCGGGCGTGCGGCCCGCGAAGTACGAGGTGAGCTGGACGCGGTCGTAGGCGGGCCGCGGCTCCTCGCACAGGACGACCACGCGGTGCGTGTCCGTGAGCCCGCGGGCGGCGATGGCCTCCAGGAAGCGCTGGCCGACCATGCCGTGTCCGACCAGCACGATGGTGTGGTCGTGCCCGCCGTGGCGGGGGGTGTCCGTGGGCATCTCAGAGGCCTCCGTCGTAGGTGAGCAGGTGGAGCAGGGGGCTGCCGTCGTCGGGCAGCGGCTCGTCGGCCTCCCAGGCGCGGGCGAGCGCACCGACGGCGGCCAGCTCGCCGAGCAGCACGCCGCCGACGAGCCGGTCCTCGCGCACGACGACCTTGCGGTACGTGCCGCGGGTGGCGTCCGCGAGCTGCACGACGTCGTCGTCAGGCCGGTGCTCGGGGTCGCCGAAGGCCGCCAGGTCCAGGGGAGCGGAGCCGGACTTTCCGTTGTGCAGGGTGAGGCGGGTGAGCGCGCGGGTGCCGGAGTAGGGGCGTGCGTCGCGCGGCGAGAGCAGGGCGTCCGCGAGGGCGTCGGCCTGCTCCAGGGCGGGCGCGGCGAGGCAGCGGGCCTCGCCGGAGTGCTCGGCACAGTCGCCGATGGCACGGATGTGCGGGTCGGAGGTGCGCAGCTCGTCGTCCACGACGATGCCGCGGCGCACGTCCAGGCCCGCGGCCTGCGCGAGGCCCGTGCGGGGGCGGACCCCGCAGGCCAGGACGGTGAGGTCGGTGCCGAGGACGTAGCCGTCGGCGAGCTCCACGGACCGTACGGCTCCGTCGCGCTGCCGCACTCCGCGCACGCGGCACTCGGTGTGCACCTCCACGCCGAGTGCGGTGAGGTGCCGGTGGACGAGCGCGCTCGCGGCCGGGTCGAGCTGCCGCTCCATGAGCCGGTCGCCCTGCTGGGTGAGGACGACTTGGGCGCCGCGAACGGCTAGGGCGCGGGCCGCCGACACACCGAGGAGGCCGCCGCCGATGACGACTACGCGGGTGGCTGGGGGTGGGAGTGGGGGTGGGGGTGGGCCTGGGTCTGTGTGGGTGGCTGTGCCGGTGCGGGTGTCTGTGCGGGTGCCTGTGCTTGTGCCGGGCCGCACGGCCTCGGACAGGGCGAGGCAGTCGTCCATGGTCCGAAAGGCGTGCACGCCGCGCGGGAGTTCGGTGGCGCCGGGCTCGAAGAGGCCGCGGAGGGGCGGAAGGACGGGATTCGAACCGGTGGCCAGCACGAGGGTCCCGTACGGGACGACGCTGCCGTCCGCGCAGTGCACCAGCCGGTCCGCGCGGTCCACGCGGACGGCGCGGGTACGGAGGAAGTTGCCGGGGACGGGGGGCAGGGCGACGAGGTCCGGGGTGAGGCGGGCGGAGAGGACGTCGGCGAGGAGTACGCGGTTGTACGGGGGGTGGGGGTCGTCCCCTATGAGGGTTACTCCGGGGCGTTCGGTGCTGGGGGTGGTGCCGGTGGTGCTGTTGGTTGCCCCGAGGCGTTGGGCTAGCCGGACGCCGGCGAGGCCGCTGCCGATCACCACTACGTGGGAGGGGGAGCTGGCGCCGCTGGCGGGGTCCGGGGTCGCATGGGTCATGTACGGCAGCGTGCGGGGGCGGTGTTACCCGGCCGCATCCTGACTGTTTCCCGGGGGGAACGCTGCCCTCAGCGGGGGCCGGGGCGGGGTGTGAGGGGGCTGGCCGGTGGCCTTCGGTCGCCGACGGGCCCTTCCCACCCACCCGCGGTTTGCCCCGCATCCGTCCCTCGCCGGACGGGCCTTTCCCGCCCACCCGCCCGTTCACCTCGCGTCCGACCCTTGCCGGACGGGCCTTTCCCGCCCACCCGCCCGTTCACCCCGCGTCCGACCCTTGCCGAACGGGCCTTTCCGCCCACCCGCCCGTTTGCCCCGCATCCGACCTGTGCTCGGCCGCAGTCGGCGACGCTCGGGAGGGGACGTGTCGGTATGTCTGCCCGGAGCACGGTTCCTGTCGCTCCGGTGCCGAAGCAGCGACACGGCCACCGGACGATAGCGAGGACGGACATACCGGCGCGGCCCCGCACCCGTACACGCACCGGCTCCGCAGCAACCCACGGCCGCCCGCAGACGGCAGAGAGAGGAACCAGGAAGTGCCAGCAAGCACAAGCGACACGCACCACGCGACGCGCGCCCCGCACCGGCTTAACCCCCGTTGAGGCGATCCTCAAGGCGGCCTTAAGGATCAGCTGTATCCGCCTGACCAGCGGCTTTCGCTCTCGCGTCGCGCCTAGTCTGCCGCAGTGACCACCGAGGCAGCCGAACCCCGACTCGACGCGTACCCCGCGCTGTCCGCCTACCTGCGGCAGACCGAGGGGCCCAGCATCCCCCCGATGCCGAAGACGCCCCCACGGACCGCCTCACGGACCGTCCCACGGACAGCCTCACGGACCGCCCCGCGCACCGCCGCCACCCCCGTTCCCCCGCTCCGCATCACCCCCACCGCCCTCCGCAACGGCATCCTCGGCACGGCCCTCGCCGTCACCGCGCTCTGGGCCGTGCAGGCCGAACCGTCGGCCCGGCTCGACGTGCTCTTCGCGACCGGCGCCCACCTCACCGGACTCCTCGCGGGCTACGGCGTCCTCGTCATGCTCTTCCTGATGGCCCGCGTCCCCGCGGTCGAGCACGGGGTCGGCGCCGACCGCCTCGCCCGGCTGCACGCCCTGGGCGGCCGCTACGTCCTCACCCTCTGCCTGAGCCACGCCCTCCTCGCCCTGTGCGGATACGCCGCCCACACCGACACCGACCTCCTCAACGCCACCCTCGACCTGCTCGGCTACCCGGGCCTCGCCCTGGCCGCCGCCGGCACCTCCCTGCTCGTGGCCGTCGGCGTCACCTCGGCGCGGGCGATGCGGCGCCGGGTCCCGCACGAGACCTGGCGGGCCGTGCACCTGCTGACGTACCTGAGCGTGGCGCTCGCCTTCGTGCACCAGCTCGCGGGGCCCGACGTGGCGGGCAGCATCCTCACGGTGTGGGTGTGGTCCATGCTCCACGCCACGGTGGCGGTGCTGCTGGTCTGGTACCGCGTCGTCGTCCCCGTGCGGCAGGCGCTGAAGCACAGCCTGCGCGTCATCGACGTACGCGACGAGGGGCCCGGAGTCGTGTCGGTCGTCATGCAGGGCATCGGGCTCGACGAACTGCGGGCCGAACCCGGACAGTTTTTCCGCTGGCGCTTCCTGCGGCGCAGGCTCTGGCGCACCGCGCTGCCGTTCTCGCTGTCCGCGCCCGTGCGCGACGACACCCTGCGGATCACCGTGAAGGCCATCGGCGACCACACGCGGCGGATGCGGCGCCTGAAGCCGGGGACGCGGGTGCTCGCGACCGGCCCCTTCGGGGCCCTGACCGCCCACCGGCGTACGCGCCGCAAGGTGCTGCTGCTCGCGGGCGGGGTCGGGATCACTCCGATGCGGGCCCTGTTCGAGACCCTGCCCGGCGGGCCGGGGGACCTCACCCTCCTCTACCGGGCGGGCAGCGCGGAGCAGCTCGTGCTGCGCGAGGAGCTGGAGGAGATAGCCCGGCGGAGGGGAGCGGGGCTGCACTACCTGCTCGGACGCTCCGACGCCTCCTTCGACCCACTGGCCCCGCAGGCCCTGCGCAACCTCGTCCCCGACCTCGCCGAGCACGACGTGTATCTCTGCGGGCCGCCCGGGATGGCCACCGCCGCCCACACCGCGCTCGTACGGGCCGGGGTGCCCCAGGAGCGCATCCATGCCGAGTGCTTCACCTTCTGAGAGAGGCTGACGTGGGACGTCACCGCAAACCCGTGGGCCCGGCTCTCGGCCCCACCCTCCAGGCGCGCCGCAAGCTGGCGACGGGCCTCGCCGGAGCGAGCGCCCTGGTCGCCACGGTCCTCGCCCTCACGATCGACCCGGCGGCACCGCCCGCGCCCGATCGCGTCCCGGCGGGCGTTCCGGCACCTCAGGCGGCCCCTTAGGGGGGCAACACGGACAAAGGGAGCCCCTGATCCGGGCCCCTGAAACGGGCCCCTGAAACGGGCCCCTGAAACGGGCCCCTGAAACGGGCCCCTGAAACGGGCCCCTGAAACGGGCCCCTGAAACGGGCCCCTGAAACGGGCCCCTGAAACGGGCCCCTGAAACGGGCCCCCGAAACGAACCCCCGAAACGAACCTCTGAAGACCCTCAACTCTCCTGTAATGCGTGGACGGCGCGATCACCCTCTTCGTAAGGTCGCGATCATGCCCGACATATCTCTGACCACCGTCGTCGTCCTCTGCGTGGCCGCCCTGGCGGCAGGCTGGATCGACGCGGTGGTCGGCGGGGGCGGCCTCCTGCTGCTGCCCGCACTGCTGCTCGGGCTGCCGGGATCGACACCGGCCGCCCACGCCCTGGGGACGAACAAGGCCGTGGCCATCGTCGGGACGGCCGGCGCCGCGGTGACGTACGTCAGGAAGACCCCCGTCGACGTGTCCACCGCCGTCCGGATCGGGCTTGCCGCGCTCGCCGGGTCCATGGGCGGTGCCTTCTTCGCCGCCGGGATGAGCACCGAGGTGCTCAAGCCCGTGATCATGGTGGTGCTGCTCGGCGTCGGGGCCTTCGTCATCTTCAGGCCCGCGTTCGGCACCGCGCCGCCCGCACGGCCCGCCTCGCCCCGGCGGATCCTCGCGGCCATCGGCCTCGCGGGCCTCGGCATCGGGTTTTACGACGGGCTCATCGGACCCGGCACCGGCACTTTCCTGGTCCTCGCGCTGACCGCGGTGCTCCACCTCGACCTGGTGACCGCCTCCGCCACGGCGAAAATCGTCAACTGCTGCACCAACGGCGGCGCCCTCGCGATGTTCGCCTGGCAGGGCTCGGTTCTGTGGCAACTGGCCGGGCTGATGGCCGTCTTCAACCTCGCGGGCGGCATGCTCGGCGCGCGGACCGCGCTGAAGAAGGGCAGCGGCTTCGTACGGGTCGTGCTGCTCACCACGGTGTTCGGACTGGTGGCGAAGATGGCGTACGAGCAGTGGTTCGCCTAGGCCCCGCGCGGTCTTTCCGCGGGCCGGCGCCGGCGGTGCCCACCACCCGTCCTCCGAACCAGGGTCACCGCACATCCACGTCCGTCAGGCACCTCTCCCCGAACCTGGCTCACCGCACGTCCGTCAGGTGCGCGAACACCACGACGTTGCCCTGATAGCCCGTCTTCCGCGAGTAGTCGCCGCCACAGGTGATCACCCGTAGCTCCGGCCGGTCCGCCGCCCCGTACACCTTGTCGTCCGGGAAGTCCTTCGCGTCGTAGACCTCGTTCGCGTCGACCGTGAAGACCGCGACGCTGCCGTCCCTGCGCTCGACCTCGATGGTGCGGCCTCTGGTCAGCCCGCCCAGGTCGTAGAAGACGGACGGTCCGTCGGCGTTGTCGACGTGGCCCGCCACGATGGCCGTGCCCTTCTCGCCGGGCGTCGTCCCCGACTCGTACCAGCCCGCGAGGTTCGTCTTCTTCGGCGGCGGTACGTCCAGGCTGCCCTGGCGGTTGAGACCGAGCCCCATGAGAGGCGCGTCGACCCGGATCGCGGGGATGCGGATCCGGTCGGGCGGGGACGGCGGGAGCGCGGCGGCGGCCGGGGCGTGGCCCGAGGAGGGGTGCGCCGAGGCGGCCTGCGCGGCGGACGGCTGGGGCGGGGGATGGGACTCGGTGCCGTTGTGCAGCAGCCATGCGCCGGAACACAGGGCCAGCACGGTGACCGCGCCCAGGACGGAGTTGAGGGTCTTCTTGCCGGGCCGCCTCCTGCCGGTGCTGTTCCCGTGCGGACTCTCCCTGCGCGGACTCTCTCCGTGGGGGCTCTCCCTGCGCGGACTCTCTCCGTGCGGACTCTCCCTGCGCGGACTCTCCCCGTGGGGGCTCTTCCCGCGAGGACTCTCTCCGTGGGGGCTCTTCCCTTGCAGGCTCTCCTCGGCCGGGTTCACCCCGTGCGGGCTCTTCCCGTGCGAGCTCTTCCCGTCCGGGTTCACCCCATCCAGGCTTTCCCCGTCCGGGTTCACCTCGTGGGGGCTCTCCCTGCCCGGGTTCACCCCATCCGGGCTCTCCCTCTCCGAGTTTTCCCCGTGCGGGCCCTTCCCGCGAAGGCTCTCTCCGGCCGGGTTTCTCCTGCGCATCACTCGACTCGTCCCCCTCGGGGCTCGGGGAGGCCGGTCCCCGCATCCCTCTCCGGGTCCGCGAGGGACAGGCGGATCCGGAGAGGGAGGGGGCTGGCGGTACCGGTGGACAGCGGAGGGTGTCCGTCAGATCCTGTCGCCTCTCGCCCGGCGATGCAGGAGCCAGGTACCGCCCGCGGCGGCGACGGCCAGCGCCGCCACTCCCGCCGCGGTCTGCACGGGGTCGGGGCCGAGTGCGCCGCCGACCCCCGTCTTCACGTGCCCCTTCGGGGTCACCTGCTGCTGCTCGCGGGCGGCGGCGGTGGAGGTGATCGACACGACCAGATCGCCCGCCACCCGCTTGCCGTCCGCGCCGGAGCCCGAGCACCGGGCGACGATCTCGTACGTGCCGGGCTGGGCCGACGGCGGCACCTTGAACTCGCCGGTCGCGTTCTCCTTCTCCCCGCCCGGCGCGAGCGTGAAGGTGCCGGCGCCCACCGCGCTGGCGTCGCCCGACGCGGTGCCGTCGGCGCCGCACGCGGTGGTGTGGGCGGTGACCGTGGAGCCGGGCGTGACGGTGGCCGGGTGGATCTCCAGGCCGCCCCCCGCGGCGAGCACCGTGGCGGTGGCGGGTGGTGCCAGCAGACCCGCCGATGCGACGGCGAGCGCGGCAGTGGTCAGCAGGCGGGCTTTGCGCATCGTGCTTGCTCCTCCGAGGGACCATCAGAGGGCACGGCCCGCGGCACCTCCAAGTGCCGCTGCGTCGGTCGAACCCCGCTCTACCGAGGTAAGTGGCACTCGGCGGCGCACGCCTCCTGAGGGGCAGTCAGAAACCCAGTGGTGGAGCGGGTTCTGACACGTCGACGGAAACATTCCAGCAGGTCACCCGGCGTGTCGCCGAGAAGTGTCCGAAGGGGGCGCGGGGCGCCTGTGAATGGGTGACCCGAGGGCTGACCGGGCGTCACCGCGGCGGGCCCGGCGCGGTGATGCCGGGCCGCCGGCGGGCGTGCGCCGAGCCGTCGGCGGCTGTGCGTCGGGCCGTCGGCGGGCGTGCGCCGAGCCGTACGCCGGGCTGTCGGTGGCCGTGCGCTAGGCTGCGCGTCGGGCCGTCGGCGGGCGGGCTCTGGGCTGGCGGCGGGCGGGCTCCGGGCTGTCGGCGGGCCTGCGCCCGGCCGGTCTGAGCCCGCCTCAGACGGCGTCCCAGGGCACGTCGGCGTAGAGCCCCGCGAGCGTCCCCATCAGTTTCCCGTCGACCGCGAACTCCGTGTCGTCGATCCGGCGCACCGGCGCGATGCCCCGCGCGTTGGTGACGAACGCAGCCGTGTACGAGGAGAGGTCCGCGAGCGTGACCGGGGCCCGGCGCGAGGGATACCCGGCGGCCGGGAGCAGCGGTTCGAGCAGCCGCATGGTGACGCCTTCCAGGCAGGGGGCGTCGGGCCAGACCACCTCCGTGCCGTCGAAGAAGCCGATGTTCGTGACGGCGCCCTCGCTGATCGTTCCGTCGGAGGCCGTGAGCAGCGCGTCGTCGAAACCCGCCCGGCGGGCGAGCTCCCCGTGCCGGGCCTGTCCGAAGCCGCCCAGGTGCTTGATGTGCGGGAAGGGCCGCTGGTACGGCACGGACCGCAGGGCCTGCGGGCTCTCGGAGATCCCGCCGGGCGCCCGGACGGTGACCGTGACGGACGGCTCGCCCTCGGGTGCGTGGACGTGGACGCGTACGGAGGCATCGGTGATGTCGTCCCGGAGCACGTGCCGGACGAGCCCGCGGATGTACTCGCCGTCCAGCTCCCGGCCGAAGAGCTCCCGGGTGGCCGCGTCGAGCCGCTCCAGATGCAGCCCGAGCCCTCGCGTCGCACCGCCCCTGACCTGCATGGCGGTGAAGTGCCCGACGCCCCCGAGCGCGGCCCACACGAGCCGGTCGGCGGTGACGGCCCGCCCGTCGATCTCAAGGCGCTGAAGAGGCGAGGGAGTTGTCATGGGGGTCACGGTACGACGTGGGGGAGGTGCGGGTCAGGGACAGGGCAGGGCAGGGGTGGGGCAGGGGTTGTGGCGAGGGTGGGGCAAGCGTGGGGGAGCGGCTGGGGGCCGACGGACTCGCCGCGGGAGGGGGCGGCTGATGAGCCGGGTGGGCTTGCGGGGGGAGGGGGTGCTGATGAGCCCGGCGAGCTCGCAGCGGGAGGGGGTGGCGAAGAGCCCTGCGGAGTTGCAGTGGGAGGGGGGCCGAAGAGCGGGGTGGGTTTGCAGTGGGAGGGCGGCTGAAGAGCGGGGTGGGTTTGCAGTGGGAGGGCGGCTGAAGAGCCGGGTGGGTTTGCAGTGGGAGGGCGGCTGAAGAGCTGGGTGGGTTTGCAGTGGAAGGGGATGGCCGATGAGCCCGGTGGACTTGCAGCGGGAGGGAGGGCGAAGAGTCATGCGGAGTTGCAGCGGGAGGGCGAAGAGTCCTGCGGAGTTGCAGTGGGAGGGGGTCGCCGGGGGTCCGGTGAGTTCGTCGTGAAGGGGAGCGGACGGGGTCGGTGGACTTCGTTGTAGGAGGTGCTTGACCTCAACCTAGGTTGAGCGTCGAGGCTCTCTCTTATGACGCAGAACATGAATGCCGCTGATTCCTCGTCCACCTCTACGCCCGCATCCACCTCTACGCCTACATCAACCTCCACCACCCCCTTCGCCGACACCGCTACGCCCGCCACGCCCCTCCGCGTGGCCGTCATCGTCGGGAGCAACCGCGAAGGACGCTTCGGGCCGATCGTCGCCGACTGGCTGCTGGCCCGGATCCAGGAGCACGGGGACTTCGAGGTCGACGTCATCGACCTCGCCGACTCCCACCTGCCGACCTCGCTCTCCTTCAACCCGTCACCCGAGACGCTCGCCGAGCTCGGCAAGGTCACGCCGAAGCTGGCGGCCGCCGACGCCTTCGTCGTGCTCACCCCCGAGTACAACCACTCCTACCCCGCGTCCCTCAAGAGCCTCATCGACTGGCACAACGCGGAATGGCAGGCCAAGCCCCTCGCCTTCGTCTCCTACGGAGGGCTCTCGGGCGGCCTGCGTGCGGTCGAGCACCTGCGGCCCGTCTTCGCCGAGCTGCACACCATGACGATCCGCGACACCGTCTCCTTCCACAACGCCGGGGGCCAGTTCGCCGACGACGGCACCCACAAGGACCCGACCGCCGCGAACGCCGCCGCCAAGTCGATGCTCGACCAGCTCCACTGGTGGGCCTGGGCACTCCGCAGCGCCAAGGAGGTCCGCCCGTACGGAAGGTGAGGCGGGCCCCGGCACTTGGGATGGATGGCGGCCGAGGATCCTCCCCAGCGCGGTCACGTAAGCTCCGCCGCCTCAGCCTCTGCCTTCGTCGCCTCAGGGGCCACCGCGTCGCCGATCGCGCCCGCGGTGGCTTCGCGTACCGCCCGTGCCAGGCGTCGGATGACGTCGTCCGCGAAGTCCGCCGGGGTTTCGGGAACGGCACCGCGCGGCCCGCCCGCGCCGAGCCCTTCGTTGACGATCCGGAAGGCGGCGGCGACCGCCGCCCCGTGCAGCCGCGCCGTGAGGTCACCGGCGGGGAGTCCGAGACGCCTCGCGATGATCGTGGTCATTTCGCGCTCCACGTGGTCGTAGGCCATGAGCCAGGCCGTACGGATCGCCGGTTCACGGCCCGCGAGCCGGACCACCTCGACCGCGAGCAGGGCGTCGGCACGCCGGACGGCATCGGCAGCGCTCCCGTACCCCGTGCCGGGGGCGGTGCTCCCGTACCCCGTGCCGGGGGCGGTGCTCCCGTACCCCGTGCCGGGGGCGGTGCTCCCGTACCCCGTGCCGACGGAGGCGCTCCCGTAACCCGTGCCGGTGGTGGCGCTCCCGTACCTGAGCGCCTCCGCGGCGAGATGGTCCTCCAGGGAGAGGTGGCGCGGCCAGCTGCGCAACGCGCCCATCTCCCATTCCACGCCCTCGATCACGATGGGCTCGGCGCAGCTCTCCTTGCTGCGGAAGTGACGCCAGATGGTGCGCGTCGACAGGCCGACCGCCGCGGCGATCCGGTCCCCGCTGGTCGCGGCCACGCCACGGTCGCAGAACAGGCGGCAGGCGGCACGGGAGATCTCGAGCCGCAGCCGACGCCGCCGCCGGTCGCTCGGGTTCCCTGCCGCCGGCCTCAAGAGTTCTCCACGGTCGGGGCTACTGGTTCGACCGGTCCGACCGCTCCGACCGGATCCGTGGCAGCGCCGCCTGTGTCCGCCACGGCAAGCCCACCCACCCCAGCAAGCCCACCCACCCCAGCACCCCCACTCACCCCAGCAAGCCCACCCGCCGCAACGCGCGCCTCCGTCCTCGCGATCGGATCCCCCACGGCCCCTCCCGTCGCCCCGCGGACGGCGCTCGCCACGCGGACCGAGGCGTCGGTGAACTCCGCGGGGTCGGCCCCGTCGAGGAGAGCCGCGCCGATGTGCTCGTTGATCACCCGGAGGACCGCGGAAGCCGCGGCGGCGTGCAGGCGTACCCGGAGGTCCGTGGCCGGGAGCCCGAGGCGCTCGGCGACGATCTCGGCCATCTCGCGCTCCACCTGGTCACAGGCCATCAGCCAGGCGGTCCGCAGGGCAGGTTCCGTGTCGGCAAGCCGGATCATCCGTACCGCGAGGGCGTTGTCGGCCCGCTCGACGGGGCTCGCCTCCCGGCGGAACCGGCTCGCCTCCGCGGCGAAGTGCTCCTCAAGAGAGAGGTCCGCGGGCCAGCCGCGCAGCGTGCTCATCTCCCACTCGACGCCTTGCGTCACGATGGGCTCGGCGCAGCTCTCCTTGCTGCGGAAGTGACGCCAGATGGTGCGGGTGGAGAGGCCGACCGCATCGGCGATCTGATCGCCGGTGGTGGCGTCCACGCCCTGCGCCCAGAACAGCCGGGAGGCTTCCCGGGAGATCTCCAGGCGCAGCTTGTGGCGCCGCTGCCCGCTCATTCCGTTGGCACCACGCCTGGCCGCCACCATGCCGATCCCGATCCTCTCCACTCGTGTCGCGCACACCGGCCCCCGCCTCCCATCCCCGGCCCTCATCCCTCTGCCTCCCATCCCCGGCCCCCGCCCCCCGCCTCCCATCCCCGGCCCCCGCCCCCCGTCTCCCGTCCCCGCGCCCGTGCTCCACGCCCGCGCCCGTCCCCCGTACGCTCAGCCCCCGCAGGCTTCGGCCAGTACGGCGGCCATCTCCCCGACGAGTCCGGCCACGGGATCATGGGTGAGTTCCGTCATCCGGAGCCGTCCGGCGACGGTGACGACGCCTAGCACGTGCTCCCCGCGCAACTGCGTGATCTGCCCGGGGCCCCACAGGGCGGTGAGCGTGTCCGCGCCCCGTGACCGTGGCCGCGCCACACCGAGGTTGGTGATCTGGATGTCGGCGGCGGTGGCCGCGCCCATCATCGCCTCGGCTTCGTCCGCGCTGGTGGGGCCGTGTTCCACCAGCGCCGCACCGGCGGCCTTGAGGGCGCCCGGAGCGCGCTGCACCGCGAGCGAGGCGCGGGCCCCGCGGGCGAGCTTCCAGAAGTCGTCCGCCTCGTGCGCCTCGCTCGCCGTCCGGGCCCCGGCGAAGCGGTTGACCACCTCGTCGGGCAGACCGCAGGCCCGGCGCAGGTCCATCGGGGTCAGTATCCGTACGAACTCCCGTCCGCGCCGGTGGAACACCACCGCTGCGGCGGCGCAGAGCGCGGCGTGCACCGAGGTGCTCTCCCGGCGGCAGCGGTCGACGAGGCGGGTGGTCAGCTCCCGGTCGAGCGCCAGGGCCTGGAGGTGCGGCACCTCCCCGGAGAACGGGGCGAGTTCGCCGACCGCTCCCATGCGCGGATCGTCCGCCGCGGGCGACGGGGCATCCGTGACGTCCGGGGCGTTGGAGGTGTCCGGAGTGCTCAAGGTGCCCGTCGGCTCCTGGGCCTTGACCTCGCGGGCCAGCAGGTCTTCCAGCGGTTCCGGTACGCCGCCGGGGGCCAGTTCCGCGCCGTCCAGGACCGCCACCAGGTCCAGCAGGGCCCGCAGCCCGCCGACCCCGTCGGTGATCTGGTGGGCGAACGTCAGCACGATGGCGCACCGCGGGCCCCGGGGCAGCAGGACGGCACGTACCGAAGAGGTCCCCGGTACCGGGGAGATGGGGCGGGTCTGCTCGTCGGCCACCACCGTCTGCCAGGGCGTGCCCTCGGCGAGGGTCGTCACCGGGATCGCGGCCCCGGTCGTCCGGTAGACGGCCACGGGCTCCGTACGGTCCACCGTCACCCCGAGCATCGGGTGCAGGCGCCCCAGCTCCACCAACGCGGCGGCCAGCTCGGCCGGCGCCACGGGCCGGTCGATCTCGGCGACCAGGGAGAACTGGAGGGGGTTGCGGCGCATGTAGAAGTCGATGGTGCGCTCGAACGCTCCCAGCGGTCGGACTGCTTCTCCTTGGCTCGTCGTCGCCATGCCGTTCCTTCTTTCCGGGTGGGGGCTTTCCGGGGGTTTTCCGGGGGTTTTCCGCGCGAGAAGGGAAGGTCAGTCCTGCTTGGCGGGCAGCAAGCCCAGTGCCTTCAGGCGCTTGTTCGAGCTCCGGGCGGCCCAGGCGACCACCAGGAGGGCCAGGGCGAGCAGCGGGAAGCCCATGGCGATCTTCGCGAAGCCCAGCGAACCGACCTGGTCGGTCGCGTAGAAGTACTGCTGGACGGCGAACCGCGCACCGAAGACGGCGGCGAGCACCAGGGTGGCGATGTCGTAGTAGAGCCGCGAGCGCTTGTCCGCGCGCCATACGTTGCCCTTGCCGGACGCCATGTTCCAGATCACGCCGGCCAGCGGCCACCGCACCAGGACGGAGGCGAGGAAGGCGACGGCGCCGGCCAGGCTCGCCCAGATGCCGATGAGGAAGTAGTCCTTGGCGGAGCCGGTGAACCAGACGATGCCCGCGGCGATCACGACGCCGAACACACCGCCGATCGCGGGCTGCACCGATTCCTTGCGCATCAGCCGCAGCACCCCGATGGCCACCGCGAAGGCGAGGGCGGTGACGACCGCCACCCGCATGCCGCCGACGCTGTTGGCGACGACGAACGCCAGCGCGGGCAGCGCGGAGTAGATGACTCCTTCGGTCCCTCCCGCCTGGTCGAGGGCCGAGGGGCGCTGCCGGGGCACTCCCGCCTGCCCCGTCTGCCCCGCCGGCCTCGATTGCCCTGCCTGTCCCGCCTGAGCTGCGTGCCTTGCCTGCTCCGCATGTGCGTCGGACTGCGTGTCGGACTGTGTCGCCAGGAAGCTCTTGGCCTTCATGGTGGTCAGTTCTCCCGAGTTCGTCTGGGGGGCAAGTTGCGATGTCGCTGTGTCACTAAGTGATAGCTTGACATTAAGTGACAGTACTGGCCACCCCTACTGGATGTGACCCACGTCACGTAAGGGTTGCTCCGGTCTGAGTCCCTGCCCCCGATCGCCGTTTTTAGAGGGGGCTTGCAGTGTGTGTCACTTAGTGACAGTGTCATTAAGTGACAGGCGGGCCGCTCGGCCCCGCTTCCTCGCGCCGCCACCAGGCGCCCACCGCAGGAAGGACCGACATGGCACAGCGGGAGACCATCTCCGTCGAGGAATTCTTCGCACCGCCGCCCCGCGCGAAGGTCACCCTCTCGCCGGACGGCAGGCAGCTGGCGTATCTGGCGCTCTGGAAGAACCGCATGAACGTCTGGATCGAGAGCGTCGACGCACCGGGGGACGCCCGGTGCGTGACCACCGAGGACCGCGGAGTGGTGAGTTACCACTGGACCCGCGACCCGCGGTGGCTCCTCTACACCCGGGACCAGGGCGGCGACGAGAACCTGCACCTCTACCGCGTGGACCTGACGGACCCGGAGGCCGCCGCGGTGGACCTCACCCCCTATCCCGGGGTGCGGACCGTCGGCCTCGACCTGCCCGTCGACCGGCCCGGCAAGGTCGTCACCCAGCTGAACCTGCGCGACCGTGCCCGCTTCGACCTGGTCGAGCTGGACATCGCCACCGGCGCCCTCACGACCCTCGCCCAGAGCCCCGACGGCGTCGAGGGCTGGCTGTACAGCGAGCGCGAACCGTTCGCCCTGGCGACCACGGCCGACGGCGACATCTCGCTCTCCCGGTGGGACGGCGCGACGGGCGCCCTTGACCCGGTGGCACTGTTCGACGGCGACGACGCTCCCCTGGGGGTCTACCCCTTGGAGGCCACCCCGGACGGCACCGGTGTGTGGGTGGGTTCGTACCGCGGGAGCGACCGCCTCCGCCTGGCCCGGATCGACCTGGCCACCGGCGAGGAGCACGAGGTCGACTCCCACCCGACGTTCGACCTGGACACCCGCGCGCGGGTGTTTCCCGCCCTGCCCTCTCCCCTGATCCGCGACCGGCGTACGGGCGAGCTGATCGGCGTCCGGTACCTGGGGGAGCGGCAGGTCGTCCACGCGCTCGACCCGCACTTCGCCGCGGTCCTCGCCAACCTGGAGAAGCTGTCCGACGGCGATCTCGCCGCACTGTCCTCCGACGAGAGCGGACAGCGCTGGGTGGCCGCCTTCACCCACGACCGGGACCCCGGGGTCACCTTCCTCTACGACCACACCACCGGCGAGAGCCGCTTCCTCCACCGGGCCAAGCCCGACCTCGACCCCGAGGCCCTCGCGCCGATGTGCCCGGTGTCGATCACCTCCCGCGACGGTCTGACCCTGCCCTCGCACCTGACGCTGCCGGTCGGCGTCGAACCGTCCCGGCTGCCGCTGGTCCTGTTCGTCCACGGCGGCCCCTGGTCCCGGGACAGCTGGGGGTACAACCCCGCCGCGCAGCTCCTCGCCAGCCGTGGCTGCGCGGTGCTCCAGGTCAACTTCCGGGGCTCCACCGGCTATGGCAAGGCGTTCACCAAGGCGGCCGTGGGGGAGTTCGCCGGCAAGATGCACGACGACCTCGTCGACGGCGTGCGGTGGGCGGTCGACCAGGGGTACGCCGACCCGGACCGCGTGGCGATCATGGGCGGCTCCTACGGCGGCTACGCGTCACTGGTCGGCGTCACCTTCACCCCGGACCTCTTCGCCGCGGCGATCGACGTCGTGGGGATCTCGGACCTGGCCAACTTCATGCGCAACCAGCCCGACTTCGTGAAGCCGATGCTCTCCTACAACTGGTTCACGTACGTCGGTGACCCGGCCGACCCCGAGCAGGAGGCCGACATGCTGGCCCGCTCCCCGATCAGCCACGTCGACCGCATCCGCACGCCGCTGATGGTGGTGCACGGCGCCAACGACGCCCGCGTCGTCCTCGCCGAGTCCGACCGGCTCGTCGACGCCCTGCGCGCGCGGGACGTCCCCGTCGAGTACATCGTCATGGAGGACGAGGGCCACGCCATCGAGAACCCGGAGAACGTGATCACCCTCTACGCCGCGGCCGAACGCTTCCTGACCGAACACCTGCGCCTCGAAGCCCGCGAGGAGACCGGCGGGGGACCCCGCCAGGGACCCCGCGAGGGGATGCATGAGGGGATGCATGAGGGGACGGATGAGGGGACGCATGGGTCGCGCACGGAGACCCGCGAGGCCTGAGAGGGCCGCAGGGGCATCCCCTCCGGACCTCATCCCCGTCCCCTCCTCCTCCCTTCCCCCTCCTCACCCCTCACCCCTCACCCCTTCCCCCTCCCCATCTCCGTCCGCCTCGCTTCCTTCATCCTTCGTCCTTCGTCCTTCATCCTTCTCACGTTCACGGGAGACGCCATGCTCGCCGCCACCCTGCCGCAACAGCTCTATCTGCTCTGCTACACCGTGGACAAAGGCAAGTTCCAGCTCGACAACCTGCAAGGCCGCGGCCAGTTGCTGCGTGCGGGCGCCCTGACCGAGCTGGCGCGCGACGGACGGCTCGACGCCGCGGGCGGGAAGGTGATCCGCACCCCCGGCACGGCTCCGGACGATCCCTTTGCCGCCTCGGTCTGGGCCGACCTGCCCGACAGCAAGCCGAAGGGCTGGCTCCAGTTCGTGCACAACAAGGCCCACACCGCGGAGACGCCGGTCCGCGACCAGCTCGCCGCCGCGGGGGAAGTGACCGTGTCCCGCGGCAAGGTGATGGGGCTCATCCCCGCCGACCGGGTCACCGTCACGCACCCCAAGGAGGTGCACGCCCTCCAGGAGCGGGTGCGCGCCACCGTGCTCGACGGCACCGACCCGGCGTCCATCCCGCTGGAGGAGCTGACCATGGCCGTGTTCGCGGTCGAGCTCGAACTGACCTGCGTGTGGAGCCGGTCGGACCTCCGCACCCACAAGCAGCCGCTCAAGACGCTCGCCGGGCGGTACGACGAGATCGTCCCCGGCCTGCGCAAGGCGCTGCGCGACTCGTATCTGTCGAGCCGGGCGGTCGGCGGCGGCTGGAGCGCCTGACCTCTTGCAGCGCCCGACCTCGCGGAGTGCCCGGCCTCTTGGAGTGCCCGGCCTCTTGCGGCGCCTGACCTCTATGCCTCCGGCAGGTGTACCTCCGCCACCGCGCCGCCGCTCTCCGCGTTGCGCAGCGCCACGCGGGCGCCGATCACCTGGGCCTGGCCCAACGCGATGGTCAGGCCGAGCCCCGTGCCCTGGCCGCGCTCGCTGCTGCCGGTCTGGAAGCGCCGGGGGCCGTCCCGCAGGAGGTGTTCGGGGAAGCCGGGGCCGTGGTCGCTCACCGTGACCACGGGCCCTGCCACCCGTACGTCGATCGGATCGGCCCCGTGCCTGCGGGCGTTGGCGACGAGGTTGGCGATGATCCGCTCCAGGCGGCGCGCGTCGGTCCGTACGAGCGCGTCGTGCGTGTCGTCCGCCACCGCGAACCGGACCGGGCACCCCGACCGCTGCACGATCCCCTCGGTCAGCGCGCCCAGCGGATGTGTGTCGAGGTCGGGCCGCTCCACCTCCGCGTCGAGCCGGGCCACTTCGAGCAGGTCCTCGGTGAGGTCGCGCAGGGCGAGCACCCGGTCGCGCACGAGTTCCGTGGGGCGGCTCTGCGGCAGGAGTTCGGCCGCGGTGTGCAGGCCGGTCAGCGGGGTGCGCAGCTCGTGGGCGACGTCCGCGGTGAAGCGCTGCTCGGCCTCCAGGCGCTGCTGCAAGGAAGCCGCCATCGTGTCGACCGCGGTGGCGAGTTCGGCCACTTCGTCCTTGCCTGGCCGGCTGCCCGGCGCGCGCGGATGGTCGATACGGGCGTCCAGTTCGCCCTGGCTGATCCGGCGCGCGATGGCCGCGGCGGTCCGCAGTTCGCGGCTCAGGCGGCTGGCGAGTGCCGCGCCGCCGAGCGCCGCGAGGATGACGACGACGGCCCCCGACGCCATCAGCTGCTGGTCGAACTCCGCCATTTCCGCGCTCTGTTCGTCCAGCGGCTCGCGCACCGACAGGACGTGGTCGCCGACCGGTCGCGCCGCCCAGACGACGGGGTGGCCGGCGCTCATGTCGAGGTAGGTGGTCCGCCGGCCGTCCAGCGCGGCGGTCCGCAGCGACGCGGGCAGACCGGGGGCGTCGAGGGCGGCGTCGATGCACTTGTCGCCGGTGTCGACCTGCCCCGTCAGCTCGTACAGCTGGCGCACCCGAACCAGTTGCGCGACGGCCCCCGACCTGGCGCTCGCGGAGACCTGTTCGAGGCGTGCCTGGTGGACGAGGATCCCGATGGCGACGGCGACGACCGCACAGCCGAGCGCCAGCAGTGCGGCGATCTTCCAGCGCAGGCCGAGGGCGTTCAGCGCGGCGCGGGCGCGCTGGACGAGGGCCCTCATCTCCGCCCGTCCGTGCCGGCTTCGGGTGCCGGGTCCGGGCGGGACGCCGCTCCCGCGTGAGGCGCCGTGCCCGACCGCTTGATGCGGCCCGGCAGTTCGGGGGTCGGCGTCGGCGTCGGCATCATCGGGGGAGTCGGCGTCGTCGGGGGAGTCGGGGCCGTCGGCCGGGAGCCGTCGGAGTCCGGGGTCTTCTTGTAGCTCTTGTTGTCGCTCACCGTGGACATCCGTACGCCGTCCCAGTGGTACCGCACGGCCTGCTGGCCGCCGTCCGCGCACCAGCTGCGCACCAGCAGGTCCTGGCCGAGCGTCTCGATGCTCACGCGCTTCCCCGCGGTGAAGAGGACCGGATACACGTGACCGTCACGCTCCTTGTAGACGGCGAGCACGCTGCGGCCGCTCTCCGTGTCGGCGGCCACGAGCAGCTCGGGGTGCCCGTCGCCGGTCAGGTCCATCAGGAGCGGGGGGCGGATCCCGGCCTGTCCGGGGTGGTTGATCTCGCCTCGGTCGGCCAGCGGTTTCATTCGCGGGTCGGCCCGCAGGATCGTGCGGAAGTCCTCCGTGCGCAGCCCGTCGTCGCCCAGCACCGGGAGTCCCTTCAGGGCTTCCGGGGGCGGCTGGTGGGTCGCGGTGTCGGCGCCGGGCGCCTCGGGCGACGTGCTGGTCCAGGCGGGCCAGAGCGGTTCGGGGCGCGGCTGCACGGACACGGACGGCGCGGGTTCGCCCGGGTCGAGCCCGTCCACGCTGCCGCAGCCGGCCAGCACGACGGCTGCCGTGGCGGTGAGGACGGCGGCGCGGCGCAGGAGGCGGCGGTGGGGGCAGGAAAGGTTCATGGCCTTACCGACGGTAGGAAGCGACCATCACGGAAAACGGGAGATTGTGTAACAGGAGGGTGCGTACGGGGCGGAATCGCGGAGATCGGGACCTTCGACCAGGCCGGTTTCCCCTGCTGTCCCGCCTCGTCCTTCGCCGCCCCTCGCTGTCCCGCCGCCCCTCGCCGTCCCTCACTGGCCCGAGCCGCCCCGCGCCGTCCCTTTTCCGGCTTCCCGAGCCCCGCCTCCCTGCCTGGCCTGCCCCGTCCGGCCTTGTCCCTCCCCGTAACGGACCCTGCGCCGCAACGGGCCCTGCCCCACAACAGACCCTGCCCCGCAACGCACCCCGCGCCCGGCCCTGCGCGCGCCCCGGCGAGAATCGGCCCATGACGTCGACGCGTGCCACCGGATCAGGCTCCGAACCCGCACTCACACCCGCGCCCGCACGGGCTGCGGTCCTCACCGTGCTGACCACCACCGACACCGCCCAGAAGGCGGAGGACCTCGCGAGCGGCGCGATCGCGGCGCGGGTCGCCGCCTGCGCGCAGATCAACGGACCCGTCCTCTCGGTCTACCGGTGGGAGGGTGCCGTCGAGACCGCGCGCGAGTGGCAGGTGCTGTTCAAGACGGCCGCCGCGCGGTACGACGCCCTTGAGGCCTGGCTGACCGAGGCCCACGACTACGACACCCCCGAGATCATCGCGACCCCGGTCGTACGGGGGAGCGCGGCCTACCTGGAGTGGGTGGAGCAGGAGACGGCCCCATGACGACGATACCGGAGGAGGCCCGGCTGCCGTTCTTCGTCTACGGAACGCTGCGGCCGGGGGAGTGCAACCACGCCGTCTACGTGCGCGGCAGGGCCGAGACGGAGTCGCCCGCCCGGCTCCCGGGGGCCGTCCTCTATGCGGGGCCCGGCTACCCGTATCTGGTCGAGGACCCCGAAAGCGGCCCGGTGCACGGCGAGTTGATCACCGCGCTCGCGTCCGCCTACGACCGGCTCCTCGTCGATCTCGACGTACTGGAGGAGTGCGCGCCGGGCGACCCCCGCAGCCTGTACGAGCGCGTGGTGCGCGAGGTGGTCCTGCCGGACGGGGGGACGGCATGCGCGTGGGTGTACGTGGCGGCGCCACGTGTGGCGGCGGGCCTGCGCGCTTCGGGAACGGTGATCGCGGGAGGCGACTGGGGCTCCTTCCGGACGTGTGGGTGAGGCGGGTGGGTGACGCGATGGGTGACGCGTGGGTGGCGCGGTGGATGGTCTTGGGCAGGCACGCCGCGCACGTCGCGTGCGGCCCGAGTCGCCCCGCAAATGCGCAGCTCAAACGCTCGCGCACTCGATCCGGTGGACTCCCTCACCCGTGCGAGCGACTCACGCGAACCACTTGATCACGAAGAGTTGCCCTTGTGGCACTCTCCGTGTGCACCAGTCGGTGCGCGAGTCGGTGCGTGAGCACCACGTCCTTTGCAGGAGTTGCCCCATGAGCCTTCGCCGTTCGCTGCCGGTCCTCGTCGGCGCCGTAGCCCTCACCCTCGGCCTCCCCGTGGCGGCCGCCGCGTCCGCTCACGCCCCGACCGCCGCGATGAACCCCTGCGGGTTCTACGAGACCGGCAGCGACGCCTTCTACAACCACTGCACGAGCGACGGTTCGAACGTCGTCATCAAGGTGGAGGTGGCGCTGGCCCCCGACTACGAGCGCTGTGTCGGCCCGGGCCAGAGCTGGCTGGGATCGGCGAGCAAGATCCAGGGCGCGTACTACACGGGCCGCACCTGCTGAGGTCCCGTACGGACAGGACCTGAGATCCCGTGGTCCCGTACGTACAGGGCGGCGGGCCGGGAGGACACGCTTCCCGGCCCGCCGCCCTGCCCCCTCGCTAGCCCTCCGCCAGACCTCCGCTAGGCCCGCTGAGCCCGCTCCAGGCGTACCGCGCACACCTTGAACTCCGGCATCCGCGACACCGGGTCGAGTGCCGGATTGGTCAGGGAGTTGGCCCGGCCCTCGCCCGGCCAGTGGAACGGCATGAACACCGTGTCGGAGCGGATCGCGGTCGTGATGCGCGCCGGGGCGACGGCGCGCCCCCGCCGCGAGACGACGGTCACCGCCTCGCCCTCCGCCACCTCAAGCCGCGCGGCCAGCCGCGGGTGCAGCTCCACGAAGGGCCCCGGAGCGGCGGAGTTGAGCTCGTCGACGCGACGGGTCTGGGCCCCCGACTGGTACTGCGCGAGCACCCGCCCGGTGGTCAGAAGCACCGGATACTCGGCGTCCGGCTCCTCCGCCGCCGCCCGGTGTCCCACCGGCACGAACCGTGCCCGCCCGTCCTCGGTGGCGAACCGCTCAAGAAAGAGCCGCGGAGTCCCGGGATGCCCACCCCCGACCCCGAGCTCACCCCCGACCCCGACCCCGAACCCGAGCTCACCCCCGACCCCGACCTCACCCCCGACCGCAGGCCTGCCGCCCCCGTCACCCCCGTCCGCCCCCCGCCCCGCGACCTCCTCCTCCGCCGGGCACGGCCAGAAGACTCCCTCGCCGTTTCCCGCCCGCAGGCGGGCGTACGAGATGCCCGAGTAGTCCGCCGGGCCGCCCGCGCTCGCGCGGCGCAGCTCGTCGAAGACTTCCTCCGGGTCCGTCGGGAAGCCCTTCTCGTGGCCGAGCAGGGCGGCGAGGCCGTGCAGGACCTCCAGGTCGGTCCGTACGCCGGGCGGCGGGCTCACCGCCCGGCGGCGCAGCAGCACCCGCCCCTCCAGGTTCGTCACCGTCCCGGTCTCCTCGGCCCACTGCGTCACCGGCAGGACCACGTCGGCCAGTTGAGCCGTCTCGGAGAGCACGACGTCCGCCACCGCGAGGAAGTCGAGCGACCGCAGCCGCTCCTCCACGTGCGCGGCCCGCGGCGCCGAGACGACCGGGTTGGAGCCCATCAGGAGCAGCGCCTTGATGTCCCCGCCGAGCGCGTCGAGCAGCTCGTACGCGGACCGGCCGGGGCCCGGCAGCGAGTCGGGGTCCACGCCCCACACCCCCGCCACGTGCGCCCGCGCCGCGGGGTCCGTCAGCTTGCGGTAGCCGGGCAGCTGGTCGGCCTTCTGGCCGTGCTCGCGTCCGCCCTGTCCGTTGCCCTGGCCGGTCAGGCAGCCGTACCCGGACAGGGGGCGGCCCGCGTTGCCCGTCGCGAGGCAGAGGTTGATCCACGCGCCCACGGTGTCCGTGCCCTTGGACTGCTGCTCGGGCCCGCGCGCGGTGAGCACCATGCCGGTCCCGGCGTCGCAGAACATCGCCACCGCGTCCCGCAACCGGGGCACGGGGACGCCGCTGATCCGCTCCACGTACTCCGGCCAGTGCGCCATCGCCGCCGCCCGCGCCTCCTCCCAGCCGCTGGTCCGCTCCTCGATGAACGCCTCGTCCGTCCGCCCCTCGGCCACCACCAGGTGCAGCAGACCGAGGGCGAGGGCCAGATCGGTGCCGGGGCGCGGCGCCAGATGCAGGTCGGCCTGCTCGGCGGTCCGGGTCCTGCGCGGGTCGACGACGATCAGCTTCCCGCCGTTCGCCTTCAGCTCCGTCAGATACCGCAGCGCGGGCGGCATCGTCTCGGCGAGGTTCGAGCCGACGAGAATCACACAGCTGGCCCGCGGCACGTCCTCCAGCGGGAACGGCAGACCCCGGTCGAGCCCGAAGGCCCGCTGCCCGGCCGCCGCCGCCGACGACATGCAGAACCGGCCGTTGTAGTCGATCTGCGACGTGCCGAGCGCCACCCGCGCGAACTTCCCCAGGGCGTACGCCTTCTCGTTGGTCAGACCCCCGCCGCCGAACACCCCGCAGGCGTCCGGGCCATGCTCCGTACGCGTGCGGGAGAGTCCCTCGGCGACGCGGGCGACCGCCTCCTCCCAGGTGGCCGGTTCGAGCCGGCCCGTGGCGTGGGATCGGACGAGCGGCCCGGTCAGGCGCACCCGGGAGGAGAGCACGGCGGGGGCCGTCCGGCCCTTTCCGCACAGCGCGCCCCCGTTCACGGGGAAGGCGGGGCGCTCCACGACCTCCACCCCGCCGGGGGCGGTGGCCAGGCCCATCCCGCATTGCAGCGCGCAGTACGGACAGTGGGTGGGTGTCGCCTCGGTGTGCATGCGCTCCAGCGTCCGCGAGGCGTGTTACGCGCCCCGACGCGGTCGCGTTACGCACGCGGTAAGCCGGCCTCAGCGCGGCCCGCGCCCCCCTGTGAGCTGTTCGCGGCCCCGCTCCATGCCCGGAGGCCGGGTCCGTCAGCGCGCCCCGGGGGGCCGGGTCCGTCAGCGGGCCGCGGCCAGCGCCCGGTCCACGCCGGGCTCCCGGGGCCCCAGGAAGTGCGGGTCCGGCCGCAGCGTCGCGTCGAGCGCCGCCTTGCCCGCCGCGAACAGCTCCCGCGTGCCGCCGTAGTACCAGGTCGCGTCGTGCTTGGCGTCGACCCCGACGCCGTACGACGTGACGCCTGCCGCGCGGCAGAGCGCGACGGCCCTGCGTATGTGGAAGCCCTGGCTGATCAGGACCGCCCGGTCGACGCCGAACACCTTCTTGGCGCGCACGCAGGAGTCCCAGGTGTCGAAGCCCGCGTAGTCACTGACGATCCGCCGCCCCGGCACGCCGCGCTCGGTGAGATACGCGCGCATGGCGTCCGGCTCGTCGTAGTCCTCGCGGCTGTTGTCACCCGTGACGAGGACGACCTCGATCCGCCCCGCCTCGTACAACTCCGCCGCCGCGTCGAGCCGGTGCGCGAGATACGGCGAGGGCTCGCCCTTCCACAGCCCGGCGCCGAAGACGACCGCGACCCGCGTGCGCGGCACGTCCGCCGTCGTGTGCAGCCGCCCCTCAGCGGTCACGAAGAGCCATGTCGCGGGCAGCAGCGCCACCACGCACACGGCCATGATTCCCTGCACGGCCCGCCGCTGCCCCCGCCTGGTCCGCGGCAGCCGCGGACGGCGCAGCCGGGCCGCGATTCCACGGGCCAAGGCCCGGACGCCCGAGGGCTTCCTCGCCCCCGGCCGCCGCATCCACTCCGGCCGTCTCATGCCGATCCCCCGTGCCCCGCCGCCGGATCCCCCCGATCCGATCACTGTCCACAACGGTAAGCGACCCCACCGACAACCGGCTCTGACAATGCCCGCGCACCCGCGGTGAGACGGCCCGAAAGGGCCCGTCACCGCCGCGCAACGCGACCGAAATAGCACGCCGCCATCCTCGGTCCATGACGCCGTCGAACCCTCTTCGCGATGAGTCCGGCAGCACCCCTCTCGACAGTACGGCGCACCTCATGAACCGGATCAACAGCCAGCTCGTCAGCCAGCTCAGCCTCGTCACGCTCGACGGCAGCCGCCGCCCCGCGCCGGCGCCCGCCCTCGTCGTGGTCGCCCACGGCAGCCGCGACCCCCGCGCCCTCGCCACCGTCACGGCGCTCCTCGACCGGGTCCGTGCGCTGCGGCCCGGGCTGACCGTGCGCCTCGGCCACATCGAGCTGAACGATCCGCCGCTGGACGGCACCCTCGCCGCCACCGACGGCTCCGCCGTCCTGGTGCCGCTGCTCCTGAGCCGCGGCTACCACGTCAAGCACGACATCCCCGACGCCGCCGCCCGCGCGCCGCACCTCGACACGCGCGTCGCCGCCCCGCTCGGCCCGCACGCCCTGCTCGTCGACGCGCTGCACGACCGGCTCGTCGAAGCGGGCTGGCCCGCCGATTCCGCCCGGGCGGGGCGGCGCACCGGCGGGGTGGTCCTGGCCGCCGCGGGCTCCCGCGACCCGGACTCCGCCACGGACACCCGGCGCACCGCCGACCTCCTGGCCCAGCGGCTCGGCGTACCGGTGATTCCCGCGTACGCCACGCCGACCGCCACCTCGCCGCTCGGCGTGCCCGCGGCCCTGCGTGCCCTCGCCGCCCGTGGCCGCCACCGCACCGCCGTGGCCTCGTACTTCACGGCACCGGGCCGCTTCGCCACGCAGTGCGCCGACGCCGCCCCCTGGATCGCCTCGGCCCCGCTCGGCGACCACCCGGCGATGGCCCGCCTCCTCCTGCACCGCTACGACCAGGCCCACGCGACCGGAACAGCGACCACCCCCGCAGCCACCGTCCCCTCACCCGCCTCCCAGGTTCCGCCCCGTCAGCTCGCCTCCGCCTGACCGGTGCAAGGGGCCCTGAAGCCCTCTTTGTCACCGCTTGCGTTTACTGTCGGTGCATGGAAGGCACTGCACCGAACACGTACGACGACCGGCCGGCCCACGAAGCGGCCTACGACGAGGCGGCCGTCGAGCGCTGGGCCGCCGAGCCGGACAAACGGCCGGGGCGCACCGCCTTCCAGCGTGACCGCGCGCGGGTCCTGCACTCCGCGGCGCTGCGCCGCCTCGCGGGCAAGACGCAGGTGGTCACCCCGGGCACGCGCAGCAACGAGGCGTGGGACGCCAGCGCCCGTACGCGTCTGACGCACTCCCTGGAGTGCGCCCAGGTGGGCCGCGAGCTCGGCGCCGCCCTCGGCTGCGACCCCGACCTGGTGGAGACCGCCTGCCTCTCGCACGACATGGGCCACCCGCCCTTCGGGCACAACGGCGAGCAGGCGCTGAACGAAGTCGCCGAGAGCTGCGGCGGTTTCGAGGGCAACGCCCAGTCGCTGCGGCTGCTCACCCGCATCGAGCCGAAGCGCTTCGTCCGCAGCCAGGACGCGGGCGACATGGTCAGCGTGGGCCTCAACCTCACCCGCGCCGCCCTGGACGCCGCCACCAAGTACCCCTGGCCGCGCGGCGCCCACCCCACCGACCCGGCATCCCCCAAGTTCGGGGTGTACGAGGACGACCGCCCGGTCTTCGACTGGGTCCGCAAGGAGGCCCCCGGCCGCCGCACCTGCTTCGAGGCCCAGGTCATGGACTGGTCGGACGACGTGGCGTACTCGGTGCACGACATCGAGGACGGCCTGCACGCCGGACACCTCGACCCGAACCTCCTGCACGCCGAGCCCGAGCGCCAGGACATCTTCGCCGTCGCCATCGGGCGGTACGTCCCCGCGGACACCGACCCCCAGGAGCTCTCCGAGGCCCTCGACCGCCTCCTGGACCAGGAGTGGTGGCCGCACGGGTACGACGGCTCGGCGATCGCCCAGGGCCGCCTGAAGGACGCCACCAGCCAGCTCATCGGCCACTTCTGCCTCGCCGCCGAGACCGCCACCCGCCTGCGATACGGCAAGGGCCCCCTCACCCGGTACGGCGCCGAGCTCGTCGTCCCGCGCGAGGCCCGCCACGAGTGCGCGGTCCTCAAGGCCGTCGCCGACCGGTACGTGATGCAGCGCCCCGCCCAGGAGCGGCTCCGCGCCGACCAGCGGATCGTCGTCGCCGAGCTGGCCGAGGCGCTCACCGCCCGCGCCCCCGAGGGACTCGACCCGCAGTTCCGCGCGCTCTACGACACGGCGCCCGACGAGCGCGCGGCCCTGCGCGTGGTCGTCGACCAGATCGCGTCGCTCACGGACGCCGCCGCACGCTCCCTGCACGCACGGCTCACGGCACGACGGCCCAGGCAGACCCGGCTCTGAGGGATACGGCCCTGACATATGCGGAATGAGCCGATCGACCACGGGGCGTGACGAAAACTGGCCGGATCGGGCCGCAACCCCTTCCCCCATCACGCTGCGTGCGGGACGCTCCCCCCTGACGGCAAGGCTTTGAGGAGGCATCAAGTGGTCGACGCGGATCAGACGTTCGTCATTGTCGGAGGAGGTCTCGCGGGCGCGAAAGCGGCCGAGACACTCCGGTCCGAGGGCTTCACCGGCCGGGTGATCCTCATCGGCGACGAACGCGATCACCCGTACGAGCGCCCACCCCTGTCCAAGGGGTATCTCCTGGGCAAGGAGGAGCGCGACAGCGTGTTCGTCCACGAACCGTCCTGGTACGCGCAGTCGGACGTCGAGCTGCACCTCGGCCAGACCGTCGTCTCCGTGGACCGCGGGACCAAGACCGTCCACCTCGGGGACAGCACCGTCATCCACTACGACAAGCTGCTGCTGGCCACGGGCGCGGAGCCGCGCCGGCTCGACGTCCCCGGCACCGGCCTGGTGGGCGTGCACCACCTGCGGCGCCTGGCGCACGCCGACCGGCTGCGGCAGGTCCTCACCGGTCTCGGCCGGGACAACGGCCACCTGGTGATCGCCGGAGCTGGCTGGATCGGCCTGGAGGTCGCCGCGGCCGCGCGGACGTACGGCGCGGAGGTCACCGTCGTCGAGCCCCGGGCCACCCCGCTGCACGCGGTCCTCGGCCCCGAGGTCGGCCAGATGTTCACCGACCTGCACGCCGAGCACGGCGTGCGCTTCCACTTCGGCGCCACCCTCACCGAGATCGCGGGCGAGGACGGCCTGGTCCTGGCCGCCCGCACGGACGACGGCGAGGAGCACCCGGCGCACGACGTGCTCGCCGCCATCGGCGCCGCCCCGCGCACGGCGCTCGCCGAAGCCGCCGGTCTGGAGCTCGCCGACCGGGCGGACGGCGGCGGTGTCGTCGTCGACGCCTCTCTGCGGACCTCGGACCCGGACATCTTCGCGGCCGGCGACGTGGCCGCCGTACAGCACCCGCTCTTCGGCACGCGGCTGCGCGTGGAGCACTGGGCGAACGCCCTGAACGGCGGCCCGGCCGCGGCCCGCGCGATGCTCGGCCAGGACGTGACGTTCGACCGCGTGCCCTACTTCTTCTCGGACCAGTACGACGTCGGCCTGGAGTACTCGGGCTGGGCCCCGCCCGGGACGTACGACCAGGTCGTGGTGCGCGGCGACGCGGGGAAGCGGGAGTTCGTCGCCTTCTGGCTCGGCGAGGGCCGCGTCCTGGCCGGCATGAACGTCAATGTGTGGGACGTCACGGACACCATCCAGAAGCTGATCCGCACGGGCGCGCGGCCGCCGGCCGAGTCCCTCTCCGACCCGTCCGTCCCCCTGGAGTCGCTTCTGGGGTGACGGCCCGGGCGGGAGTGTCACAGCAGGGCCGTAGTATTCCTACGTGGCAGGCAGGATCAATGACGAGGACGTGAAGGCGGTTCGGGACGCGGTCCCGATCGACGCCGTGGTCTCCGACTACCTCCAGCTGCGGAACGCGGGTGGCGGCAACCTCAAGGGCTTGTGCCCCTTCCACGACGAGAAGTCACCGTCCTTCCAGGTCAGCCCCAGCAAGGGTCTCTTCCACTGCTTCGGCTGCCAGGAAGGCGGCGACACGATCGCCTTCGTGATGAAGATCGACCACCTCACCTTCTCGGAGACGGTCGAGCGCCTCGCCGCCCAGGCGGGCATCACCCTGCGGTACGAGGAGGGTGGGTACAACCCCTCCGGCCAGCGCGGCGAGCGCATCCGCCTCGTCGAGGCCCACAAGATCGCCGCGCAGTTCTACGTCGACCAGTTGGAGAGCCCCGAAGCGGAGATCGGCCGCAAGTTCCTGGCCGAGCGCGGCTTCGACCAGGCCGCCGCCGCGCACTTCGGCGTCGGGTACAGCCCCGCGGGCTGGGACCACCTCACCCGGTTCCTGCGCGGCAAGGGCTTCAGCGACAAGGAGCTCACGCTCTCCGGCATCTCCCAGGAGGGCCGCCGCGGTCCCATCGACCGCTTCCGCGGCCGCCTGATGTGGCCGATCCGCGACATCAGCGGCGAGGTCGTCGGCTTCGGCGCGCGCAAGCTGCGCGACGACGACAACGGCCCGAAGTACCTCAACACCCCCGAGACGCCGATCTACAAGAAGGGCCAGGTGCTCTACGGCGTCGACCTGGCCAAGAAGGAGATCGCCAAGACCTCCCGCGCGGTCGTCGTCGAGGGGTACACCGACGTCATGGCCTGCCACCTGGCCGGTGTCACCACGGCCATCGCGACCTGCGGCACCGCCTTCGGCGGCGACCACATCAAGATCCTGCGCCGCCTCCTGATGGACAACGGCTCGGCGCGGGTGATCTTCACCTTCGACGGTGACGCGGCGGGCCAGAAGGCCGCCCTGCGCGCCTTCGAGGACGACCAGAAGTTCGCCGCCGAGACGTACATCGCCATCGCGCCCGATGGCATGGACCCCTGCGAGCTGCGCCTGGCCAAGGGGGACGGCGCGGTCGCCGACCTGGTCGAACCCCGCACGCCGCTCTTCGAGTTCGCGCTGCGCCAGATCGTCGCGCGGTACGACCTGGAGACCCCCGCGGGCCGCGCCGCCGCCCTGGACGAGGCGGCGCCGGTCGTGGCCCGCATCAAGAACAGCGGCGCGCAGCACGAGGTGGCCGTCCAGCTCGCCGGCATGCTCGGCATCCTGGACACCCAGTTCGTGGTCAAGCGCGTGGCCCAGCTGGCACGTTGGGCCCGCGACCGGGGCGGCAGGGGCCCGGCCCCGCAGCCCCAGCGCGGCCACCAGAGCCAGCAGTACGGCCCCTCGGCCCCTGCTGCGCCCTCCGGCCCTTCCGGGCCCGCGCTCACCCTGCGCAGCCCCGCCCACCGCACCGAGCGCGAGCTGCTCAAGCTGGCCCTGCAACGCCCCGAGCTGGTCTCCCCGGCCTTCGACGCGTACGGCGTCGACGAGTTCACCGCCCCGCCGTACGCCGCGGTGCGCCAGTGCGTCGAGGAGGCGGGCGGCGCCGAGGCGGGCATCCCCGAGCCGCAGACCTACCTCGCCCGCGTCCTGGACGCGGCACCGGACGACACGGTCCGCGCCATGGTCACCGAGCTGGCCGTCGAGGCGATCCTGCGCAAGCAGGTGGACGAGATCTACGCGGGCATCCAGCTTGTCCAGGTCCGGCTGCGGGCCGTCGACCGCCGGATCCGCGACGTCCAGGGCAGCCTGACCCGGCTGAGCGGGCAGGGCGACCCCGCGCAGCTGACGGCCGTGCAGAACGAACTGTGGGTCCTCCAGCAGTACGCGCAAGCGCTGCGCGAGCGCGGGGCGGACGCGCTCTGAGGGTCGGCTGACGCCCGGCCGGTTACCCGTCGGGTAACCGACCGGTCACGCACCGGACTCAAAAAGTCACCGCACGCCCCTCGTGGCGGCCGTGTGTCGTACCCCACACTGGGTTGCGGTGCCTGAGTCCTCGGAGCGCGGCCGGCCCGCAGACAGCGGATGCGGTTCCGGTGAACCCGCGATTCCACACATCGTGTTCGGGACGGACAGCGGCGAGGCCGCGGAAGCCGATCCCGCTGTACCGCTGCCGCACGCCTCAGCAGCGATCATCATGGAGGTCGCCCCCGTGCAGACCCAGACCCTCAGCCAGACCGAGACCGCCCTCGCCGCGGAAGTGGAAGCGGAGGCGGCGGTGGATACGGACGTCATCGCGACCGTACCGCAGCAGAACCGCGCCGCCCGGCACCCGGAGGCGGGACCCGAAAGCCCTGAAGCGGAAGCGGCCCCCGAGCCCCCGGAAGCACTCGAACCGGACACCGGTGAGCTGCCCGCGCCGCCCGTGCCCCGCGGCCGCGCCGACACCGGCGGCCCGTCGTCCGACCTGTTCCGCCAGTATCTGCGCGAGATCGGCCGCATCCCCCTGCTCACGGCGGCGGAGGAAGTGGAGCTCGCCCGCGGCGTCGAGGCCGGTCTCTTCGCCGAGGAGAAGCTGCGCCTCGCCCCGGACCTGGACTCCCAACTCGCGCTCGACCTCGACAAGTTGGTCGTCGCAGGCCGCATGGCCAAGCGCCGTCTGATCGAGGCCAACCTCCGCCTGGTCGTCTCCGTCGCCAAGCGGTACGTCGGCCGCGGGCTGACCATGCTCGACCTCGTCCAGGAGGGGAACCTCGGCCTGATCAGGGCGGTCGAGAAGTTCGACTACGCCCGGGGCTACAAATTCTCCACGTACGCGACCTGGTGGATCCGTCAGGCGATGTCGCGGGCCCTCGCCGACCAGGCCCGCACCATCCGCGTCCCGGTGCACGTCGTGGAGCTCATCAACCGCGTCGTCCGCGTCCAGCGCCGCATGCTCCAGGAGCGGGGGTACGAACCGACCCCCGAAGAGGTCGCCGCCCAGCTGGACCTGCCGCACGAGCGGGTCAGCGAGGTCCTGCGCCTGGCACAGGAACCGGTCTCGCTGCACGCGCCGGTGGGCGAGGAGGACGACGTCGCGCTCGGTGACCTCATCGAGGACGGCGACGCCACGAGCCCCGTCGAGTCGGCGGCCTTCCTGCTGCTGCGCGAGCACCTGGAGGCGGTGCTCTCCACGCTCGGCGAGCGCGAACGCAAGGTGGTCCAGCTGCGCTACGGCCTCGCGGACGGCAGGCCCCGCACCCTGGAGGAGATCGGCAGGATCTTCGGCGTGACACGCGAACGCATCCGCCAGATCGAGTCCAAGACCCTCAACAAGCTGCGGGACCACGCCTTCGCGGACCAGCTGCGCGGCTACCTCGACTGATACGGCTAGTCGACCTCGGCCACGGCCTGGGCGAACTGCGCCGCGTACAGCCGCGCGTAGGCGCCCTCGGCGGCCAGCAGCGCGTCGTGCGTGCCCTGCTCGACGATCGCGCCGTCCTCCATCACCAAGATGGTGTCCGCGTCGCGGATCGTGGACAGCCGGTGCGCGATGACGAACGAGGTCCGCCCGTGCGCGAGCCGCGCCATCGCCTTCTGGATGAGCACCTCCGTGCGGGTGTCGACCGAGCTGGTCGCCTCGTCGAGCACCAGGATCACCGGGTCGGACAGGAACGCCCGCGCGATCGTGATCAGCTGCTTCTCGCCCGCGCTCACCCCCGTGCCCTCGTCGTCGATGACCGTGTCGTAGCCGTCGGGCAGCGTGCGGCAGAAGCGGTCGGCGTGGGCGGCCCGCGCCGCCTCCTCGATCTCCTCGCGCGTGACGTCCTTGGCGGCTCCGTACGCGATGTTCTCCGCGATCGTGCCGCCGAACAGCCAGGTGTCCTGGAGCACCATGCCGATGCCGGCCCGCAGTTCGTCGCGTGACATCTTCGCGATGTCGACCCCGTCGAGCGTGATGCGCCCGCCGGTGACCTCGTAGAACCGCATCAGCAGGTTGACCAGGGTGGTCTTGCCCGCGCCGGTCGGTCCGACGATGGCCACCGTGTGGCCCGGCTCGACCTTCAGGGAGAGGTTCTCGATGAGCGGCTTGTCCTTCTCGTAGCGGAAGGACACCTTCTCCATCTCGACCCGGCCGCGCAGCTGGTCGGGGCGCTCGCCCGGGACCGGGTCGGCCTCCTGCTCCTCCGCGTCGAGCAGCTCGAAGATCCGCTCGGCGGAGGCGACACCGGACTGCACCAGGTTCGCCATCGAGGCGACCTGCGTGAGCGGCATCGAGAACTGCCGCGAGTACTGGATGAAGGCCTGCACGTCACCGATCGACAGGGCGCCGGACGCGACCCGCAGACCACCGACGACGGCCACCAGGACGTAGTTGATGTTCGACATGAAGAACATCAGCGGCTGCATGGCCCCGCTGTTGAACTGGGCCTTGAACCCGGCCTCGTACAACGCGTCGTTCTGCTCGGCGAAGGCCTTGGCCGACTCCTCCTGGCGCCCGAAGACCTTCACCAGGTTGTGCCCGGTGTACATCTCCTCGATGTGCGCGTTGAGCTTGCCGGTGGTCTTCCACTGCTGCACGAACTGCGGCTGGGACCGCTTGCCCACCTTCGTCGCCACGAAGAACGACAGCGGCACGGTGACGAGCGCCACCAGGGCGAGCAGCGGCGAGACGTAGAACATCATGATCAGGACGCCGACGATGGTGAGAGCTGAGTTCACCAGCTGACCCATGGTCTGCTGGAGGGTCTGGCCGATGTTGTCGAGGTCGTTCGTCGCCCGGCTCAGGACCTCGCCGCGCTGCCGCTTGTCGAAGTACGACAGGGGGAGGCGCGACAGCTTCGTCTGGACGTCGCCGCGCATCCGGTAGACGGTCTTGTTGATGGCGTGGTTCGACAGCCGTGTCGACACCGCCATCAGCAGTCCCGCGACCAGGAACACGCCGAGGGCGAGCAGCAGCACCTCGCCCATGGCGTCGAAGTCGATGCCCTTGCCCGGCGTGAAGTCGACCCCGGAGAGCATGTCGGCCATGCCGCCGTCGCCCTTGTCGCGCAGGCCCTCGATGGCCTGGTCCTTGGTGATGCCCGCGGGCATGTCACGGCCGACGATGCCCGCGAAGAGCAGGTCGGTCGCCTTGCCGAGGATCTTCGGGCCGAGCACCGTGAGCGCCACGCTGAGCACTCCGGCGGCGAGCATCCCGTACATCGTGGTGCGCTCGGGCCTGAACTGCGCCAGGAGCCGCTTGCCGGATCCCTTGAAGTCCATCGAGCGCTGGTCGGGGCCGCCCCCGGCCATCATCCGTCCGCCAGGACCGGCCATCACGCGGCCTCCGCTTCCGTCAGCTGGGAGAGCACGATCTCCCGGTAGGTCTCATTGCTCTCCATCAGCTCGTGATGGCGTCCCGTCCCCACGACCCGGCCCTCGTCCAGGACGATGATGCGGTCGGCGTCCCGGATCGTCGACACGCGCTGGGCGACGATCACGACCGTGGCCTCGGCGGTCTCGCGGCCGAGCGCGGCCCGCAGGGCGGCGTCGGTGGCGTAGTCGAGGGCCGAGAAGGAGTCGTCGAAGAGATAGATCTCGGGGCGCTGTACGAGCGTCCTGGCGATCGCCAGGCGCTGGCGCTGGCCGCCGGAGACGTTCGTGCCGCCCTGCGAGACGGGCGCGTTCAGCCCCTCCTCCAGGCTCTCGACGAAGCCCTTGGCCTGGGCGACCTCCAGGGCGTGCCAGAGCTCCTCGTCGGTCGCGTCCGGGTTTCCGTAGCGGAGGTTGGTGGCGATCGTGCCGGCGAAGAGGTACGGCTTCTGCGGCACGAGGCCCACCGTCCGCGCGAGCAGGGCGGGCTCGATGGTGTGCACGGGCACGCCGTCCACCAGGACCTCGCCCTCGGTGCTGTCGATGAGCCGCGGCACGAGGTTGAGCAGCGTCGACTTGCCGCTGCCGGTCGATCCGATCACGGCGGTCGTCTCGCCCGGCCGTGCGACCAGGCCGACGCCCTTCAGGACGGGCTCCTCGGCGCCGGGGTAGCGGAAGCCCGCGTCCCGGATCTCCAGGTGGCCGTGGCGCCGCAGCTCGGTGACGGGGGATGCCGGGGGCACCACGCTGCTCTCGGTGTCCAGGACCTCCTCGATGCGCTCGGCGCAGACCTCGGCGCGCGGCACCATCATGAACATGAAGGTGGCCATCATCACGGACATCACGATCTGCATCAGATACGCGAGGAACGCTGTGAGCGCCCCGATCTGCATGCCGCCGCTCTCGATGCGGTGCGCGCCGAACCAGACGACGGCGATCGAGGAGATGTTCACGACGGTCATGACGATCGGGAACATCAGGGCGAGCAGCTTGCCGGTGCCGAGCGACACCTCGGTCAGCTCGGCGTTGGCCCGCCGGAAGCGGCCTTGCTCGTACTCGTCGCGGACGAAGGCGCGGATGACGCGGTTGCCGGTGATCTGCTCGCGCAGCACGCGGTTCACGGTGTCCAGGCGCACCTGCATGGTGCGGAAGAGCGGGCGCAGCCGCCGCACGATCAGGCTCACGCAGACCGCGAGGACGGGCACGACGGCGACCAGGACGCCCGAGAGCGGTACGTCGAGGCCGAGGGCCATGACGATGCCGCCGACGCACATGATCGGCGCCGACACCATCAGCGTGAACGTCATCAGGACCAGCATCTGCACCTGCTGGACGTCGTTCGTGGTGCGGGTGATCAGCGACGGGGCGCCGAACTGGCCGAGCTCCCTGGCGGAGAAGGACTGCACGCGGTCGAAGACGGCGGCGCGGACGTCACGGCCGAGCGCGGACGCGGTGCGGGCGCCGTAGTAGACGGCGCCCACGTTGCAGATCACCTGGGCGACCGTGACGGCGATCATGAGGCCGCCGAACGACAGGATGTAGCCCGTGTCGCCCTTCACGACGCCCTCGTCGATGATGTCGGCGTTGAGCGTGGGCAGGTAGAGCGAGGCGCAGGTCTGGAGGAACTGGAGCAGCACCAGCAGCGCGATGGGCTTCTTGTACGGGCCCAGGTGGGCCCGCAGGAGTCGTATGAGCACGGGGTCTCTTCGAGAGGCGGGGCAGGGCTATGGCCGGGTTCTGGCGGAGTCGGACCCATCCTCCGACACCGCCCCCGGGCGCGCGCAACCGATTAAGCCATGACCCGGTAAAAAAATGGTCCGGGTCAAGAAGTGGCGTGCTCTCGCGCGTCGGTCGTGGCTGCTCGCGCGATTCCCCGCACCCTTCGGAGGCTCTAGAGCGCCCCGGGGTGCGTCTGCTCCCGTACGGTCCGGTACTGCTGGCGTACCGCCTGGCCCACGGGGTGCTCCTCGCCCGGCTCGAAGACCTGCGCGGCAGCCCCCTGCCAGTACGGCAGTTGCCCGTTCAGGGCCCAGGCCGCCTGCCGCGCCGCGCCGATCGCCGCGTAGTCCGCGGGCTGCGGCACCACGACCTGCGTGCCGAACAGCATCGGCGCCGCCGCCTGCACCGCGGGCAGCTCGGCCGCCGCGCCGAGCAGGAAGACCCGGCGGACCTCCACGCCACGCCCCCGCAGCACGTCGAGCGCGTCCCCGAGGCCGCAGAGCATGCCCTCGAAGGCCGCCCGCGCCAGATGCTCGGGCCGCATCGACTCGCGCCGCAGGCCGGTCAGGGTGCCCGCCGCGTGCGGCAGGTTCGGCGTCTTCTCGCCCTCCAGGTACGGCAGCAGCACGAGGCCGTGCGCACCCGGCGTCGACTTCATGGCCAGCTCGGAGAGGCCCTCCAGATCGGGCACCCCCAGCATCTCGGCCGCGCCGCGCAGCACCCGCACGGCGTTCAGCGTGTGCACCACCGGCAGATGCATGCCGGTGGCGTCCGCGAGCGAGGTGATCGTGCCGCTCGGGTCGAACAGTGCCTCGTGGTGCACGGCCATCACGGAGCCGGAAGCGCCCAAGGAGACCACCGCGTCGCCCTGTTGCACCCCGAGCCCGAACGCCGCCGCCATCGTCTCGCCGGTCCCCGCCGAGATCAGCAGCCCCTCGGGCGTGGTCCCCGCCGCCTCGGCGGGGCCGATCACCTCGGGCAGCATCGCCTGGTGGCCGAGCGCGAGCTCCACGAGATCGGGGCGGTACGTGCCCGTCGCCGCCGACCAGTACCCCGTCCCGGAGGCGCCGCCCCGGTCGCTCGTGCGCCGCGCGGGCCGGCCGAGGAGCTGCCACACCAGCCAGTCGTGCGCCTGCATGAGGGAGGCGACGCGCCGCGCCGACTCCGGCTCGTTCTTCGCCAGCCAGCGCAGCTTCGTCACGGGGTGCGCCGCCTGCGGGACGCATCCGACGGCCTGCGCCCAGGCCTCGCGGCTGCCGAGCCCGTCGATCAGGTCCGCGGCGGCGACCTGCGCCCGCCGGTCGTTGCCGACGAGCGCGGGCCGCACCGTGTTGCCGTGCTGGTCCAGGGGGACGACCGCGTTCTGCTGCGCGGAGACGCCGATCGCCTGTACGCCTTCCAGGAGCCCGCCGCCCGCCGCCTCGCCGAGCGAGAGCAGCCAGGCCTGCGGATCCACGTCCGACGGACGGCCGCCTCCCTCGGGGCCCTCCGTCGGATGCGGGGCATAGCCCTGCTTGAGTACGGCGCCCGTGTCCGCGTCACAGACCACGATGCGCGTGAAATCGGGCGAACTGTCCAACCCTGCGACTATCCCCATACCTGGAATTCTGCCGCACCGCGCGACGTGTCCCGTACCTCAGCTCCCGGGAGCCGCCCGGGTCACGTGTTGCTGGTGCCCCAGTCGTCCTCGCCGCTGCCCTGGCCGCGCTCGCGGAGCGTCCGTACCCGGTCGGCCACCGAGTCCGGGACCCGGTCCCCGACCTTCTCGGACACGGAGTGGAAGGCCTTGCCCGCCACGTCGCGGCCCTGCTGGGTCGCGGACTCCACGGTGTTGCGCACGGCCGGGTTCTGCGCGAACTCGCGGGCCGACTTCTTCAGCTTCTCGTAGCGCTCGCGGCCTGCCCGGGTACCGAGCACGTACCCGAGAGCCAGACCCGCGACGAATGTGAGCCGGTAGCGCATGGCTGCCACCCTTCCCTTGCGTCGGCATCGATCGACTGTTCGCTCGTCTGTTGCCCCGTGGGGGCGGTGGGGATGCGGTGGGGGATACCGATTGGCGGAGCACCCCCCTGCTTGCGCTAATGTATGTGTCGCAGCGACCGCCCGCCGCCTGGAGAGTTCCCAGGTAGCTGCGTTCGATGCAACGAGACGATCCCCTGTAGCTCAATTGGCAGAGCAGCCGGCTGTTAACCGGCAGGTTACTGGTTCGAGTCCAGTCGGGGGAGCTCGGTCTCCTGTAGCTCAATTGGCAGAGCAGCCGGCTGTTAACCGGCAGGTTACTGGTTCGAGTCCAGTCGGGAGAGCTGTGAGGAAGGACCCCTGAGTTTGCCCTCAGGGGTCCTTTTTCGTGCCTGGTGGAACCATGCGGGCAGCACGAAGGTCCTCATGGTCGAGCGAAGCCGACCATCCGAAGCAGGAGATCGTATGAGCGGCTATGCTGCGGCAGACGGCGCGCACAAATGTGCGCGACGCGCCGTTAGGGGCGGTAGCTCAGCCGGTTAGAGCAGCGGACTCATAATCCGTCGGCCGTGGGTTCGAGTCCCACCCGCCCCACACCGGCAGGGTTTCGAAGAAACGTTCTGACCTCTGCGAACGTCATGAGAAGGGTCGCCGCGTCACCGCAGCGGCCCTTCCTTCACCCTGCTGCCGCGTGATCACCCGATCCGCTGGTTCAGCCGTCCTTGCCCATGGCCTTGCGCACGGCGTCGCGCGTGCGGTCCACCAGGGCCGTCACCGGGCCGAGCGCCACGTTCTTCACCGCCGACTCGGTGCCCGGATGCGGATGGGTCGGTGCCATCGCCTCCGCCGCCTTGACGCCGCGGGCGAGCGTGGCCAGACGGCCGGCTTCCGCGGTCCGGCGGATGTGGATGAACTCGTACCGCTCCTCCGCGCGGGCGTGGGCCATCACGTCGGCGCGCAGCGTGGCCAGCTCGGAGGAGAACTTCGGGTCGTCGGTGTCCGCGCCGTCGAGGCGGGCCAGCAGCTCCTTGGCCGCCTTCTCCTCCGCGAGGCGGTCCTCCACCACGCTCGCGCCGCCGGGCAGCGCCGCGCGGGCGAAGGGGTGCACGACCTCCTCCTCGGCGGTCTCGTGCACCGCAAGGAGCCGCACGAGACGCCGGAAGGCGCTCTGCCGGTCGGCCCCGGTGCTCCGCTCGACCTCGTCGAAGAGATTGCGGATGTCCCCGTGCTGGCGCATCAGGAGCGTCACCACGTCGTCGTCCTCGCTCCGGGCCGGCTCCGTGACCGCGCCCGTCCTCGTCACGCCTTCCTCATGCATCACGGCCCTCGACCTTCTCCCGGGAGGCGGCATCGGGGTGCTCGCCCTCGGTCTGCGAGCGGTACTCGCGCCCGAACAGGTCCCTGTGCTGCGCCATGACCCGCTCGCTCGGCGGCTCCTCGCCGCCGTGGATCTGCGCCTGGAGCCGCTCGAACCGCTCGTGCGCGTCCTGCACGTAACCGGCGCCGAGCGTGGTCAGGTCCATCTGGGTGTCGAGCAGGCCCCGCAGGTACTGCTTGTTGGGTTCGAACGTGAGGACGTTCGGCAGCTCGGGCGCCACGACCTCCTCCGGCTCGCGGCCGTCGTGCCGCCGCATCAGGTCGCAGGCGATCCGCAGGTGCTCCAGCTCCATGTTCAGGTGCAGCTCCCAGATCGCCCGCACCCGGGGATCGGACTCCTGCTCCATGAAGGAGTGGTAGAGGTAGCACTCGTTGTACTCGTGGTTCACGAGCTGCTCCCACCAGGTCTCGCCGGGGTCGACGAGCGACTCGTAGTGGGTGACGTGCTCCTCCTCGATCAGCCCGATCTCCTGGTAGAGCCGGCGGGCTATCGGCTCCATGTACTGCGGGCCGACGTTCATGTAGAAGTTCATCGTCTGCTGCTCCGCCGACATGACGGTCAGCGCGTGCAGCTTGGAGAGCGGATCGGCCGACGCGCGGTCGTAGGGGTCCCGCACGTTGTCGTGGGGGTGGCGGTGGTGGAACTTCGTCGGGCGGCCCGGCATCACTTCGGTGAGGCTCTCGACGATCGCGTCCGCCTTGCGGTGCTCGATCATCTCGTACAGGTTCGCGTACCGGTACAGATGGTCGAAGTCCTCCAGGACGCCGAACTGGTAGGCCTGCTTCAGGTACGGGTCGGGCTCCGACCTGGCCACCCAGGCCGTGAGATCCACCGCGACCTGTTCGTACGCGATGGTCGTCTCCAGGACCGATGCCAGGCCGGGCAGCAGCCAGTTGACGACCTTCTGCTGCTGTTGCTCGATGTACCGGACCTCGGCCAGCTGCCGTTTGACCTCCGGGTCGGGGCAGTGGCGGGCGAACTGGTGACTGAACATCACCGCTTCGACCTCGATGCCGTTCAGCGTGATGACGCGACAGCGGGTGTACGGGTCGCAGTGGTCGGGGTCGATCGGTTCGACGTCGAGCTCGCGCCAGTTGCGTAACTGACGGTCCAGCGGGATGCCGCGTTGTTCCAGGGGGTTGAAGGTCATCCGGGGCTCCTCAGGCCGGTCTCTCAGGAACGGGGAGCCGCGAGTACCCGGACCCTTTTCGCACAAACGGCGCCTGCGGGGCGGGTCCCGGCCGGTCTCGTCCGGTGCGCGCGTGGGCCCTCGTGGCGCGTGCGTCCTCGTGTGCACCGGAGTGGTGAAGTCGGTGTACGCGGCCTTTTGGCCATCGTTCCCTGCGGCAGCTGCCCGGCGTGTGCGTGCGGTGTTCCGGTCGGGCGGCCGGGTACCCGCCGGCGGAATCGGGGGATCCGTGCCGAGACCGGAGGAGGAACCATGACGCAGAGCGGCGAGACCGACCGCTCCGCCCGTGACAGGGGGCGGGAGGTCAGGCAGAAGGGGCAGGAAGTCGCAGGCACCGTCCAGGACAAGGGGCGGGACGTCGCGGACACCGCACGGGAGAACGCCGGTGAGGTGATCCAAGAGGCCACCGCCCGCAGCAGGGACCTGTACGAGCAGATGAAGGACCAGGTCAGCGGCGAGGCCGAGGGGCAGGTGCGGCGGTTCGCGGCGAACATCCGCCATCTGGCGGACGACCTGCGGCACATGAGCGAGAGCGCCAAGCCCGACTCGCCCGCCGTGTCGGTGGTGCACGAGCTGGCCGACCGCGGCCACCTGCTCGCCGACCGGCTCGACCGGCAGGGACCGGGCGAACTGCTCGATGACGTGCGGGAGTTCGCGCGCCGCAAGCCGGGCGTCTTCCTGGCGGGCGCCGCGCTCGCGGGGTTCGCCGTGGCCCGCCTGGGCCGGGGCGTCGGCGCCGCGGGCTCCGGAGGCCCGGTCGGAGGGGACGAGGGGCGGGAGCGTGAGCAGCCGCCGTCGCTGCCGCCGGCCGAGGCCGGGTACGCGCCGGACACCGCGCCGCCCCTGGGGCGCGAGGTGCCGTCGGGGGCGGGCGTGCCGCCGGTGGCGGGGCTGCCGCCGGAGCCCGGCGTCCCGCCGCGGACGCCGCCGGCCCCCGGGACCGCTCCGGGGTGGCAACCGTGAGCGCGCCGGACGTCGAACACTCCGCGCGCAACGAGCCGCCGGGGCGGGCGCGCGGGCGTGAGGTGACTCCGGACACCGCGGGCGCCCCGGGTGCCCCGGACGTCTCGGACACGTCGGTCGGCGAGCTGATCGGGGACCTCACCGGTGACCTCTCGCGGCTCTTCCGCGACGAGGTGGAGCTGGCCAAGGCCGAGCTCAAGGAGGAGGCGGCCAAGGCGGGGAAGGCGGCCGGACTGTACGGAGGCGCCGGGTACGCCGCCGGTCTCGCGGTGCTCCTCGCCAGCCTCGCGGCGGTCTTCGGGCTGCGGCACGTCATCGACCTGGCCTGGGCGGCGCTGGTGGTGACCGCGGTGTGGGCCGTGATCGGCGCGGCCCTCCACTCCGCCGGACGCAAGCGCATGCGGACCGTGCGGCCCACGCCCGAGAGGGCGGTCGAATCACTGAAGGAGGACGCGAAATGGGCGCGACACCCGACGAACTGAGGCAGGACGCCGACACCGCCCGTGCCGATCTGGCCCGGACGGCGGACCGGCTCGCGGAGAAACTGAGCCCCCAGAAGGCGGCCCGCCGCCAGACGCAGGCCGCGCGACAGCGGCTCGGCACCGTGAAGGACAGGGTCATGGGCACGGCCAAGAGCGGTCCGGCCCAGCTGACCTCCCGGACGGGAGACACCGTGCGCGACACGAGGGAACAGGTCGGACAGCAGGTCAGGCAGGCCCCCGAGCAGCTAGGCCAGAAGATCAAGGAGGCCCCCGGGGCCGTGCGGTCCCAGACCCAGGGCAGCCCCCTCGCGGCCGGTCTCGTGGCCTTCGGGGCGGGGCTCCTGGCCGGCGGTCTCTTCCCCGCGACCCCGCCCGAGGAGCGTGCGGGCCGGCGGATCAGGGAGCACTCCGAGGAGTGGGCGCAGCCGGTCAAGGAGACGGTGCGCGAGGCCGCCGAGGGCGTCAGGGAAGAGCTGCGCGAACCGGTCAGGGAAGCGGCGGAGTCCGTGAAGGGCACGGCTCAGGAGGCCGCCAGGTCCACCAAGGAGGAGACCCGCCGGGCGGGCGACGAAGGAGCCCGTCGGATCAAGGGGCAGCGGGGCCCCGAGTAGGACCGGTGGACGGCCCGCCCCGGCCGTCCACCACCCCCGTGCGGGTCGGCGGAGGTCACAGCGGGGCCTGCCAGGTGACCGTCGTGCCCGCTTCCACGCCGTCCGTCGTGCCGTCGTCGTGGACCGTCAGGCGTACGCACGCGCGGCCGTCGGGGAGCGTGGCCCTCGCGTTGACCGCCACGTCGACCCGTGTGACGCCGGTGCGGCGTGACGTGGCGGCCAGGGCGCGGCGCAGGGCGGCCAGCAGGTGGCCCGCCGCCGGATCCGCGACCTTGGTGTCCACGGCGCCGCTGAAGTGCACCGAGGGCTGGACGCCGAGGACCGCCGCCGCGCCGGCCGTCTCGCGGAGCACCTTGCCGCGGAACGTCGTCGGGGCGTCGGCCGGCGGCTGCTGGAGCGCGAAGATCGCCGTACGGACCTCCTGGATGGTGGACTCCAGCTCGTCCACGGCCTGGTCGAGCGTCGACCCCACCTGGGGCGAGCTGTCCCTGCGCCGGGTCGACTCCAGCATCATCCCGGTGGCGAACAGCCGCTGGACGACGAGGTCGTGGAGGTCGCGGGCGATGCGGTCGCGGTCCTCGAAGACCGCGAGGCGCTGCCTGCTCTGCTGGGCGTCCGCCAGGACGAGGGCCAGCGCGGCCTGCGAGGCGAACTGCGTGGCCAGGAGACGCTCCACGGAGGAGTACGCGCGCTCGCCCCTGCGGCGGGGCAGCGCGAGCGTCCCGATGAGCCGCTCGCCGGCTTCGAGCGGCAGCATCATGCTGGGCCCGAAGTTGGTGCGTACGTGCGTGGTCATCCTGGGGTCGGTCGCGGAGTCCTCGACGAACACCGGCTCACCGCCCAGGAGTTGTTCGAGGACCGCGCTGCCGGGCTCGATGGTCGTGCCGATGAGGTCGTTCTGGAGGGCGTGCGGGTGGGCCCCGCTCGGGGGCGCGATGCCGTCGTCCTGCGCCGTCGCCGCCGCGACGATCCGCATGCCGCCCTGGTCCGTGGGCTGGAGGATGACCCCCGCGGAGGCGTTCGCGAGGATGCGGGCCTGCTCGGCGACCGTCATCAGCGCGTCGGCCGCCGGTTCGCCGGTGAGCAGGGCCGTGGTGACCGCGGCCGCGCCGTCGATCCACCGCTCCCGCTGCCTGGCCGCCTCGTACAGACGGGCGTTGCCGATCGCGATGCCCGCCTGGCTCGCGAGGACGCGGACCAGCTGGAGGTCGTCCTGCGTGAAGCGGCCCTCCCGCTTCTCGGTGAGGTAGAGATTGCCGAACGCCTCGTCGTGGACGTGCACCGGGACGCCCAGGAAGCCGTGCATCTCCGGGTGCCCCGGCGGCACCCCGCACGAGCGCGGGTCCGCGGTCAGGTCGTCCAGGAGCAGCGGCTTCGGCTCGCGGATCAGCGTGCCCAGGAGCCCCGAACGGCCGTCGGGAAGGGCGCCGATGCGGTCCCGCTCGGCCTGGGTCAGGCCCGCCGTGAACAGGTCGGTCAGCTTGCCGTGCCCGGGGTCGATGACACCCAGCGCGCCGTACCGCGCGCCGGTCAGCTCGGTCGCGCTCTCCACGATGTGCTGGAGCGTGGCGTGCAGTTCGAGGTCCGTGCCGACGCCGAGCACCGCGTCCAGGAGCGGGACCAGGGGCAGGGGCAGGTCCTCGCCCCTCATCGTGCGGCGCCGCTCGGCCCCGGGCCGGTCCCGCCGCCCCGCGCCTTCGTCACCAGGCCCAGCAACGACACCACCATCCACGCGCCCTCCAGAAGCAGAAATCCCCACTGCCGTTCATGGAGAGCATCGCCCGCGGTGAGCCCCGACCCGACGAAGTTCAGCCAGAGATAGGGCCAGGTACCCGTGCCGAGCCTGCCCGTCTGGGCGAGGACGAAGGCGAGCAGGATCAGCGCGGAGCCGACCAGCTGCACGGTCATCGACATACGGGCACGCTTCCGGTGCGGGTGCGGGTGCGGGTGCGGGTGCGGGTGCGGGTGCGGGTGCGGTGCGAGGGCCGGGTGCGAGGGCCGGGCTCAGCCGGAGAGCGGGTTGAGCATCAGGGGCTGGATCTTGCCCTCCAGCATCGCCCCGAGCCCGAGCACGGCGCACACGTCGGGCCGCTCGGCGATCGCCACCGGCATTCCCGTCGCGTCCCGCAGCATCTGGTCGAGGCCCGGGAGCAGCGCGCTGCCGCCGACCATCATGATCCCGCGATCGGCCAGGTCGGCCACGAGGTCCGGCGGGCAGTCCCGCAGCACCTTGCCGATGCCGTCGAGCACGGCGGTGAGCGGGGTGTGGATCGCGTCGCGGACGGCGGCGGTGTCGACGTGCACCGAGCGCGCGAGCCCCGTGGCGACGTCCCGGCCGTGGATCTCGGTCGACTCCGGGCCCTGCGAGGTCAGGCCGTTGCCGCGCAGGGCGAGCTGGAGCGGCCGGACCGACTGGCTCGGCAGCATCAGCTCGTGGTGGTGGCGCAGGTGCTGGACGATCGCGTGGTCGATGGCCTCACCGCCCACCGGGATGCGCTGGGCCGTGACGATCGACCCCAGGGACAGCACCGCCACCTGCGTGGTCGCCGCCCCGCACACCAGGATCATCGTCGCCTCGGGCTGCTCGACGGGCAGCCCGCAGCCGACGGCCGCAGCGATGAGCGTGTCCACGAGCTCGACCCTGCGGGCCCCGAGCCCGACCATCGTCTCGACGGCGGCGCGCTGGGCCAGCGGGTCCGCGTCGTGCGGCGTGCAGGCGGCGGCGCGCAGCCGCGGCTTGCGGCGCAGGGTGCGGCGGAGCTTCTCGCCGAGGAGGTGCCGCAGCATGCGCTGGGCCATCTCGATGTCGACGACGGTGCCGCCGGAGACCGGCCGTACGACCCGGATGTAGCCCGGTGTCCGGCCCGTCATCTGCTCGGCGAACTGGCCGACGGCGATGAGCGCGCCCGTCCGGGTGTTCACGGCGGCGGCGCTCGGCTCGTCGACGACGAGACCCGCGCCCTTCACGAACACCCGGGTCCTCGCGGCACCCAGGTCGACGGCGATGTGGCAGCGGCGCAACTGCTCCAGACTGACGGTCATGGCAGATCCTCCCGAGAGCGCAGACCGTACGGACCGTCGGACGACGGTCCTGTCTCGCATCGTGCGGTGGCCGCGGGCGGCGCGCGCGTTGGGCTGAGCCGGGCGGGGTGCCGCCGCACGGGTGGTCTTGATCGCGTCTCGGACGGCGCGGTTAGCATCGCGTGTGACGCATACGCCCCCGGAAGAAGACGAAGCCGACGGCCCCCGGATACCCGAAGCCGACCACAACCCCCCGCTGTCCCCGCTCCCAGTGGAGCCTCGGAGGCCCGTCACGAAAAGGCGGATACTCGCCGATCTGACTCCTTTGCGTACGTCGGTGGACTACCGCCGGCTGTGGGCCGGCAACACGGTCTCCTGGATCGGCCAGGCGATGACCTCGCTCGCGGTCTCGCTCCAGGTGTACGACATCACGCACTCCAGCTTCTCGGTCGGCCTCGTGGGGCTGTTCTCGCTGGTGCCCCTCGTGGTGTTCGGCCTGTACGGGGGCGCGATCGCGGACACGGTGGACCGGCGGAAGCTGGGGCTCTACTCGTCGCTCGGCTCGTGCGGGCTCTCGGTCGCGCTGGCCGCGGGGGCGTTCGCGGGCTTCCACCACGTGTGGTTCCTGTACTCCGTGGTCGCGCTCCAGGCGGTCTGCGGGGCGCTGAACTCGCCGGCGCGCTCGTCGATGATCCCGCGTCTCCTGCCGCCGGAGCAGTTGCCCGCGGCCAACGCCCTCTCGTCGATCACGACGACCGGGGGCATGATGCTCGGCCCCATGCTGGGCGGCCTCATCGTCGGCCTGTGGGGCTATCAGGCGGCGTACACAATCGACGCGGTCGCCTTCAGCGCTTCGCTGTACGCGATGTGGCGGCTGCCCGCGATGCGGCCCGAGGGCGCGGGGGAGGCCGGGGAGCGCCGGAAGCGGGCCTCGGTCCTGGACGGCCTGCGGTTCCTGGCCACGCGGCCGAACCTGCGGATGACGTTCTTCACGGACATGTGCGCGATGGTGCTCGCGCATCCGCGGGCGCTGTTCCCCGCCGTGGCGGTGGTGTGGTTCGGCGGCGACGCGAAGACGGTGGGTCTGCTGGTCGCGGCGCCCGCGGTGGGGGCGCTGCTCGGCGCGGTGTTCTCCGGGTGGCTCGGCCGGGTCCGGCGGCACGGGCTGGCGATCCTGCTCGCGGTGGCCGGCTGGGGCACGGCGATCGCCGTCTTCGGCCTGACCCGGAACCTGTGGCTCGGCCTGTTCTTCCTCGCGCTCGCGGGCTGCGCGGACACGATCTCGATGGTGTTCCGCAGCACGATGCTCCAGGCGGCCGTGCCGGACGAGATGCGGGGGCGCCTCCAGGGCGTCTTCATCGTAGTGGTGGCGGGCGGCCCCCGGCTGGGGGACTTCCTCGCGGGTTCGGTGGGCGACCTGGGCTCCCCGGGCACGGCGGTGGTCGGCGGCGGCATCGCCTGCGTGGTGGCGGTGGGGCTGCTGGCCCTGCGGTGGCGACGGTTCGCCCGCTACGACGCGCGGACGCCCGAGGCCTGAGGGGGCGGTGGTACCTCGCGGCCCCGCTCGGCGGGGCCGGTGGCCTCAGCTGTCGCGGACCGCGTCGATCAGCGGGGTGAGCGACGTCAGCAGCAGCTCGCAGCCGTCGGACCGGAGCCTGCGGTACGCCTTCTCGTCGCGGCGGTAGCCGATGAACGGCAGGCCGATCTCGCGCGCGGCGAGCAGCTCCGCCGCCGAGGAGCCGATCATCACGCACTCCCCGGGGCCGCTCCCCAGGGCGGCGAGGGCGCGGCGCAGGCAGTCGGGGTCCGGCAGCAGCGGGGAGTCCCCCTGGCGGCCGTGCGTGCCGCCGCCGACCAGGGCGGTCAGGCCCCGCCGGGTGAGCAGGTCCGCCATGGCGGCGGAGTCGCAGTCCCCGGCGACCGCGACGGCCGTGCCCCGCGCCATGAAGGCGTTCAGGAGCTGGGGGAGGTGCCGGGTCGGACGGGCGCTCAGCAGGCTCTGCCGCTCGACGTAGAGGAGCCGGGTGCGCAGCTCGGCGGCCAGCGGGTGGTCCTGGTGGGCGCGGAGCAGATCCACCGGGTGCACCCGGCCTTCGTACCCCTCCAGTTGTCCCGGCAGCGGTGGTCTGCCGCTCAGGGCGCCCTCGACGTCGCGGGCCTCGGTGAGCGGGCCCAGCAGATTGAGCACGCCGGCGCGGGCCTGCGCGTCGGTGTAGAGCGGGACGACCGGCCCGTCGAAGCCGAGGATCACGGCGTCGCGGCCGGCGAGCAGAGTGCTCAGGGCGGTGGTCAGGGAAGAGGCGGCGGTCGTGGTCGCGGGCCGCGGGCCCGAAGCCGCCGTGACCTCGCAGTACCAGTCGTCGGACTGCGGGACCCGCTCGAACCGGGCACCGCCCACGCGGCCCGAGCGGCTCAGCCGGTCGTGCAGGTCGTTCGAGACGATCACGGTGGCACGGCTGCCGGGGCGGTCGACGAGGTGCCGCAGCTCGGCGGGGAAGGTGAGGGCGGAGACCGTGGGGTCCGGCTCATGGGTGACGGTCACCCCGACGCCGGTCCGCGGCAGCTGCGCCAGCGCCGCGGGGAGCCCTTGCAGCAGCGCGGTCACCACGTGCAGCACGTGGACCTGCGGGGCGATGTCCACGTCCCAGCCGCCGTCGTGGGACCGCAGTTCGAAGTGGTCCGGGCCGATGCCGCCCGCGATGAGGAGGTGGGAGATCTCCCGGCCCAGCCGCTGCGGGGTCTCCTGCGAGGTCGCGGTCAGCGCGGTCAGGTACTCGAAGGTGAGGGTCGTCCCCGGGGGCGTCGGCTGGTCGTCCGGCAGTTCACGGCTCACGCCGAGGTCGTCCAGCTGGCTGCCGGGCAACTCCTCGCTCGGGGTGAGCACCTCGTCCTCGGTGGCGGGGAACTCGCGCAGCAGCTCGTCCAGTTCCGTCTGCTCCTGCTCGGTCGCGCCCAGCTCCCGGTTCAGCTCCAGCCGGGTGTGGAGCAGGGATTGCCGCAGGCGGTCGATGTCGGCGCGGGCCGCGTGGGCCGCGGGGCCGGGGACGCCCGCCAGGGGGGCGCCGCGCCACAGGTCGAGCGCGGTGCGGACCAGGTCGCGGGCGCGGCCGAAGTCTCCCGCGAAGCGGGCGTCACGGGCGTCGTCGTGGAGCCGCTGGGCGCGGAACAGGTCGACGACGTCCGGGCCGTGCGGCAGCGGCAGGGCGTACCCGTCGTCGTCGGCGACCAGGGTGTCGGGGGCCAGCGTGTTGGCGAGGTGGTGTGCCCAGGTGCGCAGGTCACCCTCCGCGCGGGGCGGAACGTCCGGGCCCCAGATCCCCTGGACCAGCTCGGCGTAGGGCACGGTACGGCCCCGCCCGAGCAGGAGCATGCACACCAGCGCCTGTTCGAGCGGGACCTCGACGGGGAGTGCCTGGTCCTGCCGGGTGACGCGGAGCGGCCCCAGCAGGGAGTACGTGCGCTCGGGTGCAGCAGGCGCGGAGAGCTGCGAGAGCTCCTGGAGGGCTTCGCGCCGCAGCGCCGGGTCGGAGGAGGCGAGGTTCGCGGCGGCCGACAGCAGTGTCTCCCCGAGGCCGCGTCCGTCGCGTGCTCCTGGTGCTCCGGTCGCCGCGGGCGACCTCGTCCGGCGCGGCCCGGCGCTCGCGTCGATACCGGAGTACATCTCGCGTACGACGCGGCCGAGGGCGCCGAGGTCGGCCGCTCCGTTCTCCTCGTTGAAGGGGATGAGCGTGAAGCCGCACAGCACGGCGCCCCCGTGCGGCGGCAGGCGCACGTAGGCGGGGGAGAGGGCGCCGTGGACCATGCCCGCGGAGTGCAGGGCGGAGACCGCGCGGGCGAGGGGCGGGACCAGCCGCACCAGGAGAGGGGAGGGCAGCCCGTGGGGATGGTCCGCCAGCAGCTCTTCGAGGCTGCGGCCCTCGACGAAGTCCGCCACCACGTACGGCACTTCGCCGTTCGCGTAGTCCCGTACGGCGGCCACGTGCGCGTGCCGGAACCGGGACAGCTGCCGTGCGGCCCGCGTGAAGTCGAGGCGGAGCCACTGCGGTGCCCGCGGATACTGCTGCACCACCACGGACTCGCCGCCCCGGCGCTGATCCTCCGCGAGCCACATGCGGCCGCTCTCCCCGAGCTGCCGCACCATCCGGTAGCGCTCGCCGAGCAGGCCGGGCCGCCGCCCGCCCCCCAGCTGCCGCACGCTGTCCGCGGTGACCGTCGCGAACGGTTCGCCCACCGGTGTCCTCGGACCCGCGTCCCCGCCCGACGGCGCCACCGCCCGCAGTTCCCCCGGCGCCGTCCCCGCCCGCTCGTCGATCAGCCCGCCCACCCGGGCCAGCAGCTCGCGCGTACGGCCCCGCGCGGTACGCGGCAGGGTCCGCAGGAGCAGCTCCCTGACGCCGTCCCGGAACGCGTACGCCCCGGCGCCCCCGCCGGAAGCGAGCATGCCGCTGACGATCACCTCCGCCAGATGCTGCGGCCGCGGATGCTCCTCCACCGCCGCCTGCACCAGCCGCATCACCGGCAACTGCGGTTCGCCCACCGCGAGATGGCCCGCCAGGCGGAAGGCCTCGGGGGACGCCGTGGAGCGGAAGCGGAGCACGAGGTCCTCGGGGGAGAGCCGGGTCACGTCCTCCGCCGCCGCATCGGGGTCGGGGAGCGCAGGCGCCGCCCCCAGCCACCCCACCGCCCCCGGCACCTGCGCCCCGCCCGCGTCCGCGACCAGCGCCGCCCAGTGCGCGAGCCACGAACCGGCGGGTTCCAGGACCGGGACCGGCACCGCACCCGCGGGCGGCGCCTCGGCGGCGTACGGCGTGAAGGCGAGGGACGCCGACGGCGCCGCCGGGTGCGGGGCCGCGAGCGAACCGGGGGTCGTGGGCAGCGCCGTGGTGCGCCAGAGGCGTTCCGGCAGCGGCTGGATCACGGCCACCGGCATCTGCGCCGCCCAGCGCCGCAGCGTGCGGTACCAGCGGGCGCCGGCCGCGCCCTTCCGCCACTGCGGGCCCATGCAGTCGCTGATCACGAGGGTGACCGTGCGGCCCGCAGCGGGCGCCTGGGCCGCCTGTGGCGGGACCGTGCCGTCCGGCTCCGCGCGGTGTAGCTCCACCGTGCGGAAGATGCCGGACTGGGCGAGCGCCGTGTGGAGTTCGTGGACCAGGGGGCGCCAGATCGGCATCGTCGGACCCGCGTCGTACACCAGGCACAGGCGCAGCCAGCGTTCGTCGGCGGGGCGCAGGACCGGGAGCCAGTCGCGCGGGCGGCCGCCCAGGCGGGCGATGCGGTCGGCCGTGGCCGCCTCGTCGATGACCTGGCCCACGGGTGAGGGGACGCGGCGTTTCAGGGGGCGCAGGGCGCGTTGCAGCGTGAGGGGGTGCGTCACCATCGGCGGCACGGGGACCCGGACAGGGGTGTGCCCGGTCGTGTCCGAGGGGCCGGGGGTGTTCGTCGGTTCCGTGGCGTCGGGTGCCGTCGAGGCGCCGTCGCCCGCCGCCTGCGGCAGCCGCAGCGGCACCCGGTCGTCCGGCGCGGGCGCGGGCGGCGGTGCGGCCGGGTGGGGACGCGGCGGCGACGGATTCACCGGCGGCGGCACGGACGGCGTGGGCGGTACGGCCTCGGTGGGCTCAGGGCCCGAGGTCGCGGCGCCGTCCATCTGCCCCGCCAGCCACAGCAGTTCGGCCAGCTCGACCGAGGTGGGACGTGAGCCGCCCGCCGCCTCCGCGAGGAGATCGGCGAGCCGCGTGACGGGGCCCCGGGGCCGGGGCGCGTCAGAGTGCATCGGGGCCCGGATCCGCGGCCTGGGTCAGATACGGCATCAGCTGCCGTGCGAGCTCGTCCCGCGAGCCCGCGTCGACGCCCGCCGCGCCCGTCAGATAGATCGCGTTCAGGAGCTGGTCGGTGGCGAGTTCACCGCCGGTGCCGCGCTCCAGGAAGCGGGCGATGAGCGAGCGGGCGTAGGCGTCGGGCTCGCCGAGGTGGGCCCGGACGATCTCCTCCAGGTGCTCGTCGCGCGGCTGGCGCAGCCGCAGCGTGACACAGCGGCGCAGGAACGCGGGCGGGAACTCGCGCTCGCCGTTGCTGGTGAGGACGACGAAGGGGAAGGCCCGGCAGCGCACACGGCCGCGCACGACCGTCACCGGGTCGTCCGAGCCCTCGGTCAGGAGCTCGGCCTTCGGGGTGTGCTTGGCGATCCGCACCAGCTCGGGGATCTCGTACTGGCCCTCCTCCAGGATGTTCAGGAGGTCGTTGGGCAGGTCCAGGTCGCTCTTGTCGATCTCGTCGATGAGGAGCGCGCGGGGGCGGCCGTAGGGGAGCAGCGCGGTGCCGAGCGGACCCAGGCGCAGATGGTCCTCGACGCCCGAGCCGTCCCGCGCGGCCCGTGTCCTGGGCGCCCGTCCCGCCGCGTAGAGCCGCGACAGCGGGTCGTACTGGTAGAGGCCGTCGTGCAGGGCGCTGCGGCTCGTGATGTTCCAGCGCAGGACCGGACCGAGCCCCAACTCCCGTGCCACCGCGTACGCGAGGCTCGACTTGCCGCTGCCCGGAGGGCCCGTCACCAGGAGCGGGCGGCGCAGGTACAGGGCCGCGTTGACCAGTTGGACGCAGGTCTCAGTGGCCCGGTAGGTGTGCGCCCGGTGCACGCGGTCCGGAGAGGTCGCCGAGCCGTCGTCCGCGGGGGTGCGCAGGACCGGGCCGCCGTCGAAGGCACGCCAGGGCGGCGGCGGGGGGAGTTCGTCGATCCCGTCGTGGGGCTCGTTCGTACCGGTGTAGACGGGCCACAGGGACATGATCGGGGTTCTCCGTATTCGTTCCGTCATTCGTTGCGTCGTGATTCCGTCGTCGTTCCGTCGTGCTTCCGTCGTCGATCCCTGGTGGTCAGGCGACGGGGGAGCGGTGGTGGGCGGCGGGCGCGTCCGGGAAGCAGCGCGGATCGTCCCACAGGAGCTGTACGTCTCTCGCCCAGTGGGTGTCCGGCTCGTCCGACGCCTCCGCCGTCTCGCGCAACGTCATGATGGCGCGCGGCAGTTCGGCGGGCGGCCGGCCTTCGACATGGGCGGCGATGCGGTCCAGGAAGTCGGAGCCCGCACAGCCCTCGTCGTCGCGGTGGCCGGGCTCCGCGCAGCCCGTGCGCGGCCACAGGAGGACCGGCACCGGCGCCGTGAGCGTCACGTCGAAGTGCGTCAGGTCGGCGTCCGGCCCGGCGCGGCCGGCGCGTGGCGGCGCCGCGAACCCCGCCAGGTCCGCCCCGTCGCGCCGCAGCCGGAACCGCAGCTTGTTCGGCTTCTCCTGGCTGCCGCACTCCACGCGGTGCAGGACGGCACCGGGGCAGTCGTCCAGGTGCTCCCACTTGCGGGCGAGGCGGTGGCGCAGCCCGCCCTTGCGGCGGGACCTGTCGGTGACGACCAGGGGGTACGAGCAGCCGAGCGGGGTCGGGTCGTCGGCGCCGCACTCCCACTGCGCCACCGGCCAGTTGAGCAGCGCGCGGGGCAGCACGAAGGCCAGCAGCTCGTCCGTGCCGGGCGTGAGGTGGGAGAAGGCGTCGTCGACCCGCTCCTGGACGTACGCGCGCACGTGCCCGGCGGCCAGGGTGTCCGAGCCGACGGGATGGCGCAGGCCCTCGCGGTACGCGGACACCTCGACCAGGAGCTGGTCGTCGCCCGCACCGCTGTGGTCGATCTCGACGACGATGGGCGACCAGGCCGGTGCCGCGCCGGGCCGTGGCGGCGCAGGAGCCGAGGGCGTGTCGAGCAGACCCGCGAGCCGGTCGGCGAGGCGTGCCACCGCGTCCGGGTCGTCGACCTCCGACAGGACGTACCAGGCGGCCGACCAGAGCGAACCGAAGCCCTCTGGCGGCACGGGCGGTCCGAGCGGGCCCACCGCGTCGCGGTACAGCCGCTCAGGGTCGCGGGCGGCGGCGGTGTCCGCGGCCCGGTCCACCAGGGCGCGCAGCCGTTCCTTCGCCGCCTGCTGGTGGCCGGGGGTGGGGACCAGGTCGCCGAGCGGGGGCCAGTAACGGGCCATCACGGAGGTGGGCAGCATCCGGCCGTTGCGCACGCCGCTGGCCGCGCGCGTGGCGGCCGACACCATGCCCACGACGCGGTTGCTGTCCGCGAGGGTCACCGCCGCGCCGCTGAACCCCGGTGCCAGGGGCTGCCCGTGGGCGCTCCAGGCCTCCAGCTGGACCCACTCGTCGGCGATGCGCTGGGCGGCGGTGGCGCGGTACTCGGCGAGGGTGCCCTCCTGGTACCCCTTGGGGAATCCGTAGACCAGGAGCCGGGGGCGGGGTTCGGCGTATGCGTCCTCGGGGGCCGCGAACTCGGCGGGCCGCACCGGCACCGCGTGCGCGAGCTCCAGGACGGCCAGGTCGCCGAGGTCGTCGCGCCGCCCGTCCCAGCCGCCGTGCGCCCCGACGGACGCGCTCACCGCGCCGAGGTCCTCGCGGTGCGGGAAGGACACGGCGACGGGCGCCCCGCCGCTGTCGCGGACGACGTGCGCGCAGGTCAGCACGTGCCGCTCGGACACGAGGAACCCGGCCCCGACCTCGCTCCCGCAGGCGATGCGGGCATGCCACGATGCGCTGCTCATGGGGTGGGGGTGGCCTCCGGCGGCGGGACGGGGGCGGCCTGGGGCGCGGCGGGGGCGGCCTGCGGCGGTGTGCCGGCGGCCGGTCCGTCCGGCGTCCACGCCAGGCGCACCACCAGGTGGCCCTCCGCCGTGCCCTTCACGATCACCGCGCCCGCCTCGGCCGACATCCGGACGCCGAACTCGATCTCCACCGAGTCCGGGCGCAGGGTGCCGTCGCGGAACACCCGCAGCGCGGACTCCGCCGCCGCGCGTGCCCCGGCGAGCGACTCCTCGAAGGTGTGCACCGCCCTGGCCGGTCCGTCGCCGCGCGAGACGAGGCGGGAGCCGTGCATGTCCTCCACGTCGGCCAGCACGACGTGCCTGCCGTCGTCGGTCTCGAACTCCATCAGATCGTCCATCAACGCCCCCGTCGATCTTTCGTCGTGCCTGCCAACCGCATTGTTGCGGACGCCCCTTGAGGCTGTCACCCACGTCAAGCGAGGCTGTCACCCACGTCGAGGGCTACGGACGCGCGGGAGCGGGACTGGCGGGAAGGTGCCCTGGCGGCTTCCCGCCAGCACCTGGCAACACCCCGGCAACACCCGTCCCCGGACACTCTTCGCAGCACCCGGGGACCACCCCCGCCCGGGTCCGACGAGAGAGGGCACCCATGACCCGATCACCCTCGTGGCGAAGAGCCGGGCTGCTGCCGGCGCTCGGCCTCACGTGCGCGCTGCTGCCCGCGGGGCAGAGCGCCACCGCCGCACCCGCCCAGCCGCCGCAGGGGCGGGACGCCCCCGCCGCCCGCGCCGCCCACACGGTCACCCTGGTCACCGGCGACAAGGTCACCGTCACGGAACTCGGCGGCGGCAAGAAGACCGTCACCGTCGACCGGCCCGTCGGCGCCACCGGAGCCGTCCGGAGCGAGATCGCGGGGGACCGCATCACCGTCGTACCGGACGAGGCGCGGCCCTATCTGAGCGCGGGCACCCTCGACGAGCGGCTCTTCGACGTGACGGAGCTGATACGCCAGGGGCTCGGGGTCGAGAAGGGCGGTGGGGGCGAGAAGGGCGGTGCGCTGCCGCTGATCGTCACGTACGACAAGAGCGCGCGGCGGGCCGCGGGTCCGGCCGCCCCGCGGGGCGCCGGCCAGGTGCGGGCGCTGCCCAGCGTGGGCGGCCTGGCGGTGACGGCGGACAAGCCGGGGACCTTCTGGCGGGACGTGGCGCCGGACTCCCTCAAGTCGGCCCGGGGCGCGGCGGGTTCGAAGGGTGCGCTGGCCGACGGCATCGACAAGATCTGGCTCGACGGGCGCGTCGAGGCCGACATGGCGCAGAGCAACGAGCAGATCGGCACCCCCGAGGCCTGGGAGGCCGGACTCACCGGCAAGGGCGTGAAGGTGGCCGTCCTCGACTCGGGCGTCGACGCCGGGCACCCCGGCCTCAAGGGCCGGGTGGACGCCACCAAGAGCTTCATCCCTGGCGAGGAGGTCGCCGACCGCAACGGCCACGGCACCCATGTGGCCTCGACCGTCGGCGGCAGCGGCGCCGCGTCGGAGGGCGACAAGGAGAAGGGCGTCGCACCCGGCGCCACGCTCTTGGTCGGCAAGGTGCTCAACGACGAGGGCTCCGGCAGCGAATCGCAGATCATCGCCGGCATGGAGTGGGCGGCCAAGGACGTCGGCGCCAAGGTCGTGTCGATGAGCCTCGGTTCGCAGGAGGCCAGCGACGGCACCGACCCGATGGCCGCCGCGGTCGACACCCTCTCCAAGGACACCGGCGCCCTCTTCGTCATCGCCGCGGGCAACACCGGCGCCCCCTCCTCCATCGGCTCGCCCGGCGCCGCCGACTCCGCGCTGACCATCGGCGCGGTGGACTCCGCCGACCAGGCCGCGTACTTCACCAGCCAGGGCCCGCGGTACGGCGACAACGCCCTCAAGCCCGACCTGTCGGCGCCCGGCGTCGACATCCTCGCCGCCCGCTCGCAACTGACCTCAGGCGAGGGCTACTACACCGAGATGAGCGGTACGTCGATGGCGACCCCGCACGTCGCGGGCGTCGCCGCGCTGCTCGCCGAGAAGCACCCGGACTGGAGCGGCGCGCGCCTCAAGGACGCGCTGATGTCGACGTCCGCGCGACTGGACGCCTCCGCCTACGCGCTGGGCTCGGGCCGGGTCAGCGTGCCCGACGCGATCGGCGCGCGGGTCACCGCGAGCGGCAGCGCCGACCTCGGCTTCTACTCCTGGCCGTACGGGGACAACAAGCCCGTCACGAAGACGGTGACGTACACCAACTCATCCGATACGGCGATCGAGTTGAGCCTCGACGCCGAAGGCGCGGCCGACGGTGTCGCGACGCTCGCCGACAAGACGCTCACCGTGCCCGCGCACGGCTCGGCGTCGACCACGGTGACCGGCGACGGCGCGAAGGCACCCGTCGGCGCCACCAGCGGGCGCATCGTCGCGAGCGCCGCCGGGAAGCCCGTCGCGCACACCGCGTTCGGCCTGGTCAAGGAAGAGGAGCGGTACACGCTCACCGTCCACGTCAAGGACCGTGACGGCGCCCCCACCGGCGCCGGGCTGGTCTACCAGCGGCTCGCGGAGCAGGTCGACCCCGTCCCGGCGGACGTCGGCGACTCCGGCACCCTGGAGCTGCGCCTCAAGCCCGGCACCTACTCCCTCTCCTCCTTCCTCGACGTGCGCGGCAGCGGCGGCAAGGACTCCCTGGGCCTCGGCTTCCTCGCCGCGCCCGAGATCGTCCTCGACCAGGACCGCGAAGTCACCCTCGACGGACGGAAGTTGCGCGAGGTCGGCGTGGACGTCGGCAAGCGCACGGAGACCCGGCAGCTCCTGATGGAGTACGACCGCCGGGCGAACGGCGCCACGCTGCAAGGCGCGGTCCAGGTGCCCGTGAAGTACGACAGCATCTTCGCGGCACCCACCGCCAAGGTGACCGACGGCAGCTTCGAGTACCGCACCGTCTGGCGCCTGGGCAAGCCCACCCTGGACGTGAAGGGCCTCGGCCAGGTCGTCGCGCAGCCCGGCGGCACGGTGGGCGACGGGCGCTCCAAGCTGCGGATCGTGGACGTGGGCGGCGGCACGGCGGCCGAGTACGCGGGCAAGGACGTGCGGGGCAAGGCCGTCGTCGTGCGGCGCACCGCGGGCTCCGACGTGACGCCCTCTCAGCTCGGCCAGGCCGCCCAGGACGCGGGCGCCAAGCAGCTGTTCGTGACGGACGACGTGCCCGGCAGGCTCAACGCGTGGTTCGGCACGGACGGCAACGCGGACCGGCCGTTGCGGATCGGCACGGTCGGCGCGGCGGACGGCGCACGGCTGCTCGCGGCGGCGAAGGCGGGCCGGACCGTGGAGACGACGGCCACCTCCCGCACGCCCTACGTCTACGACGTGTCGGAGGGCCACAAGGGCGCGGTGCCCCGCGATCTGACGTACGAGCCGTCGCAGCGCGACCTGGCCGTCCTGGACACGAAGTTCCACGCGGTGAAGCCGGTGGCGGGCGGTGAGTTCCGCTACTCGCTGACGGACACCTTCTCCGTCGGGATCGGCTTCCAGGAGAAGATCGACTATCCGGTGGAGCGTACGGACCACGCGTCCACGGGAGCCGGTCAGCTGTGGCACGAGTCGGTGTCGGTGGGACCGGGCGCGCTGGAGGAGCGCAGCGGCCTGATCGGCTACCGGGGCGGCGAGCGCGGCGAGCTGAACTGGTTCAAGCCCGTGTGGCACCCCTGGCTGGGGACGGGCCTGGGCTGGGGCCAGCAGCGGACCGGGAACAACCTTCAGTTCAACGTGCCCGGGTGGGGCGACTCGGGGCCCGACCACACCGGGTTCGGGGACGTGTGGAACGACGACTCGATGACGCAGTTCACCGAGGTCTACGCGGACGGCGAGCTGGTCGACCGGAAGCAGAGTTCGGGCGTCTACGTGTGGGACGCGAACCCGGCGTCGACGGCGTACAAGGTCGTGACGGACACGACGCTTAATCCCGAGCGGTGGCACCTCGCCACGAAGGGCCACTCGGAGTGGACCTTCACATCGAAGGAGACGGCGAACGACCGGAGCACGTTCCTGCCCCTGCTGAACCTCGGGTTCGACGTGGACACGGATCTCGCGGGTGAGGTCCGGGGCGGGCGCGCCCTGGAGGTCGGGATCTCCTCCGAGTACGTGAAGGGGGCGCAGGACACCGGGACCATCGGCGGCGGCAAGCTGGAGGTGTCGTACGACGACGGGAAGAGCTGGACCGGGGTGAAGCTCGGCAAGGACGGCGGCAAGGACCGGGGCGGGGCGGCGGCCTGGAGCGGACGGCTGAAGGTGCCGGGCTCCGCCGAGTTCGTCTCGCTGCGGGCCTCGGCGCGGGACGACCGGGGCGGATCCGTCACGCAGGAGATCATCCGGGCGGTGGGGGTGCGGTAGCGGCCCGGCACCACCGACGCGGCGACGCCGCCTCCCCTGGGACGGGGGAGGCGGCGTCGCTGTGCGTACTGCCGTGTGACGTCAGAGACGTCAGATCAGCCAGCCGAGGAAGTGGGCGAGACCGGCGACGACGTCAGTGATGATGTTCATGGTGGTGCTTCTCCTTGTGGGACTTACTGCGACTTTCTGGGACGTTCCAACTCCCGGACGCCGTGTGGGACATGGGCCCGGGAACGCGGTAACTACGGTCTGCAGCCCGTCGCTTGCGCACCGTAATCATCATCAAACACAGAGCTCACATGCAATCCCTGGCGTGACGATCACCTGTTCCAGGGAACAACTGCTCCCTTGTTCGCATATTCGAGAGGGTGCTTTCCGGGGTGTGGCGTGCGGGGGTGAAGGGCGCACATGCGAGGGGCGCGTGCATCCGCACGCCGGACACGAACGGTGTCTGATCGACTACTTTGGGTGACTCCAACGGATCGCGTCGGGAGCGGTCCGCACGGTAGATGGGGGTCCCAACATGATGCGACGACGTATGGCCATGGCCTTGGGGGCGCTCGCGGCCGCCGCGACCCTGACGGTGGCGGTCCCGGGCTCGGCGTACGCGGCGGAGGGCGTCCTGGTCGTCAACGGCACCGCATACGACGACCCGAGCGGTTGCTACGCCGTCGACTGGTTCCCGTCCTCGGTCACCAACCACACCGACGCCATCGCGGAGGTGCACGCCGGCCCCGACTGCTCGGGCCCGGTCGAATGGCTGGTCTACCCGGGCGAGACGTACCACACGGAAACGGCCCAGAGCGTCTTCATCCTCTGAGCCCCGCCGGAAGCCGCACGGCGACGGTGCCCCACCCCTCCGGGGCGCCGTCGCCGTGCGGCCTCGGCCGGCCGTGGTGGTCCGCCTCGGTCCGCACGCCTGACCAGGGTGTGGGCCTTGTCGGGGACACGTCGACAAGGTTGTTAGCCTGCGGGGCGGATCATCGAACCCTGGAGGACTCCGTGTCACCCGACCGCCCCACGATCGCCCTGGTCACCAGCAGGCCCCAGCTGGAGACCGGCATCGACCGTGACCTCCCCGAGCTGGCGCGCTCGCTCGGCGCGGCGGGTGCCGACGTCGCCACCGTCTCCTGGGACGACCCGGACGTCGACTGGGAGCGGTTCGACCTCGTGGTCATACGGTCCGCGTGGGACTACAGCGAGCGCGTCGCCGAGTTCGTGGCCTGGGCGGGACGGGTCGCGCGGCTCACCGTCCTCGCCAACCCGGCGTCCGTGGTGCGCTGGAACACCGACAAGCGGTACTTGGCGGAGCTGGCGGCGGCGGGCGTGCCCGTCGTGCCGACCCGCTACCTCGCGCCCGGCGAGGCTCCGGAGATCCCGGACGACGGCGCGTTCGTCCTCAAGCCCGCGTCCGGCGCGGGCGCCCGGCTCGCCGCGCGGTACGAGAAGGGCGAGTACGAGGCCGCCGTACGGCACGTCGAGCGACTGCACGGACAGGGCCTGACCGCGATGCTCCAGCCGTACCTGCCGCGCATCGACGAGACCGGCGAACGCGCGCTCGTCTTCGTCGGCGGCCGGTTCCTGCACGCCATACGGAAGGGCGCGGTGCTCGCGCCCGGCACGGCGTACGACGACGTGAAGACCCCGCACCCCGACCTGCGCCCCTGGCAGCCGACCGCCGGTGAACTCGCCCTCGCCGAGCGGGCGCTGGCCGCCGTACCGGGCGCGCCCGAGCTGCTGTACGCGCGCGTGGACCTCGTCGACGACGCGGACAGCGGCGCGCCCTGCGTCATGGAACTCGAACTGGTCGAGCCGAACCTCTTCCTCGCCGTGCACCCGGACTCGCTGCCCGAGGTCACCCGCGAGATCCTCACCGCGGCCCAGTAGCCCCCGCGGTCAGCCGGCGGGGGAGTCCGGCAGCGAGAGCCGCTGGAGCAGGCCCCAGGTGAACTCCGCGACGCAGCGCCGCCGCTGACCCGTGCCGTCCGGGGCGGTGAAGGCCAGGCGCCAGCGGGTGGGTGCCGTGCCCTCCATCGGGCGGGCCGGGGCGAAGGCGCGGGCGGCCTCGTCGACCGTGCACGACCAGGGGGTGAGGTCGTCCAGGGTGTGCAGCGCGGGCCCCGGAGCGCCGGGCGCGCGGATCAGCCACTCGTTCCACACCGCGCCGTTCGGTGCGAGCAGCACCTCGAAGCGCAGGTCGGGCCAGAGCGGCACCGGCCAGAGGAGCGCCTCGCACGCCAGGTCACCGATCTGCCGGGACAGGGTGGCGGCGGGCGCGCCGAGCACCGAGCGGTAGCGGGACGCGGCGCCCCGCGAGCGCGGGGAGCGGCTCATCGCCTGCCAGCGGCGGTTGGCCTCGCGCATGTCCGCGATCGAGACGCCCAGCTCGTGGCGGGCCGCCTCCACCAGCTCCGGGTTGTGGTCGGCCATGCGGCGCAGCAGGACCAGCTGGAAGTCGAGAGGGGTGAACGGTCCCGGGGACCTGGAGCCGGAGGCGGAGCTAGCGGACATGCGCTCCATGGTCGCGCACGGCGGCGTCTCCCGGGCGGCGTCCGCCGGGAAGGAACAGCACCGAGTTGACGTACCGCGGCCTGCGCGGGGTGAGCACCCTGCGCAGCAGCCCCTGCGAGACGACGTACGAGGTGTCGTTCTGGTGCGCCTCCAGGTCGAAGTCGGCCAGCGGAAGCCAGGTGCGGTCGGGCAGGACCCAGCCCTGGTAGCCGTGCTGCCGGGTGAGCAGCTCGATGATCGGGCCGATCGGCTGGATGCGGGACTCCAGCTCGATGAAGAGGGCGGGACGGTCGCGGGTGAGCAGATCGCGGGCGCCGTGCAGCACCGGGAGTTCGTTGCCGTCCACGTCGATCTTGATGAAGTCGACGTCGCGCAGACCGAGTCCGTCCAGGGTCAGGCAGGGCACGTCGACCGCCGTGGCGTGGATGTCCCTGCGGATGAGCGAGGAGACCCCGCGGTCCCCGCGGTCGCCCTGCGGCAGCCAGAGCCTGGCCGTGCCGGGGCGGTCGGTGGCGGCGGCCTGGATCACCCGGACGTTGCCCGGAGTGGAGGTCTCCAGGAGCCGGGCCAGATGCGGCACGGGCTCCACGGTCACCACGCGCCGCGCACGCGAGGCCAGGCGGCGCGACCAGGGGCCGTACCAGCCGCCGACGTCCACGGCCGTGCCGCAGCCGCTCGGGCAGAGGTCGGCCAGCCGGGCGAGCTCCGGTTCGAAGCGGGGGTAGACCAGACGGGCCAGCGAGGCGATCAGCCGGGCGGGGAGGTGCGGGGCGAGCCGGGCCGCCACCGTCTTGTGGGGCTTGGCCACGGACCCGTCGGGCCCCGTCACGGGGAGATCCGCTTCAGGAGCTGCTCGTGCTCGTCCTCCGATATCTGCTCTCCGGAGGAGGGCAGGAGCTGCGGTATCCCGTCGACGATCGGGTAGCGGCGGCGCAGCCGGGGGTTGTAGAGGACCTCCTCCGGCACGAGGGGCGCCGCGGGCTCCAGAAGGTGCAGCGGACCCTTGTCCAGTGGGCAGGCGAGGATCTTGAGCAGGGGATCTTCGGGATTCATCAGCTCGTCAGCTCCTTGGTCGGGGGCGTCGGTTGAGGCGGTGGCGCGTCATGCTTGGGCATGGCGAGCAGGACGGAGACCGCGAGCGCCGTGCCCGCGATCCGCAGGGCGAGCCGCAGCGGCTCGTCGGGCAGCGGCTCACCGAACGCCAGCGTGCCGAGCACCGCGGTGAACAGCGCGGTGACCGTCGTGCACACGGGGACGATGAGCGAGGCCCGGCAGCGCTGGAGCGCCGCCTGGGACATGATCAGGCCGAACGCCCCGGTGAACAGCAGGAGGTACGGGTACGGCGAGGCCAGCAGGTGCAGCAGCGCGGAGCCGAGGTCCTGCGTGGTCAGATAGCTGGACACGCCCTTGATGGCGAGCGAGCTGACCCCGTAGAGCAGACCGACGGCCACCCCGTACTCGACGCCGGTCGTCGGTAGCCGGTGCCGGTGCCGGGCGCGCCGCTCGGCCGATCCGTACAGCAGGACCCCCGCCGCGAGCGAGGGCAGGCAGACCGTGAGGACGAGCGGCACGGGCGCGCTGCGGCTCACGGTGTCCGCTTCCTCGTTCAGCGAGAGGACGACCATGAGCAGCGCGGCGAGGATGGCCCCGACCGCGTACCGCTCGCGCCCCGACGTCTGCTCCCCGAGCAGCACGGAGGAGAGCAGCAGCAGGAGCACGAGCCCGGAGACGAAGATGCCCTGCGCGGCGGCGATCGGCAGGGTCCGGTAGACGGCGAGCTGCGCCCCGAACCCGGCGGCGAGCGCGAGCGAACCGCCGATCCACAGCGGGCTGGAGACCACCTGCTTGAGCAGCCGTCCCGGGCTGCGCACGCTGACCGATGGCATCGCGGTGAGGGCACGTTTCTCCAGGACGAACCCGGTGCTGTAGAGGACGTTCGCCAGCAGGGCCGCGGCCACACCCCACCACATCGTTACGTCCTTCGGGCGTGCAGCAGCAGGATCGACGAGGCGCTCGGCACGGCGCAGGCGAGTCGGTCCAGGGCGCGCAGCGGACGGGGCACCCCGTGGAAGGGCGCACCGGCGACCCGCACCACCTCGAAACCGGAGGCGGCGACGAACTCCCGCAGCGCGCGGGCGGTGTAGAGCCGCAGGTGCCCCACGACCTCGCTCCCCGGGCGGCCGTGGATGCCGCGCAGGCTGACCTCGGAGAAGACGGGCTGCACCCCCGCGAGCAGGAGCCCGCGGTTGTACCAGGCGGCGAGGTTGGGCGTGGACAGCATCAGGTGCCCGCCCGGCCTGAGCACTCTGCGCAGCTCGTCCAGGGCGCTGTCGGGGTCGACGAGGTGCTCGATGACCTCGCTGAACAGGACGGCGTCGGCGGCGCCGTCGGCGAACGGAAGCCCTCCGTCGGTGAGTTCGCCGCGCACGACGTACGGCAGATGTGCGTGGGCGCGCTTGAGGGCGTCCTGGGACCAGTCGACGCCGACGACGCGGTGCCCGGCCAGGAGCGGGGCGGCGGCCGATGCCGCGGTCCCGTCGCCGCAGCCGATGTCGAGGACGACGGCGGTGCGGGTGGTGGCGGGGCCGATGGCGTCGGCGAGCATCCGCGCCTGGCGCAGGCTGCGGGCGTCGCCGGACGCCACGGGGACGGAGGGGTCCTCGTAGAAGTCCCGCAGGTCGCGGGGTGCGGTGCTGGTGCTCGCGGTGCCGGTCACGGTGTCTTCCCCTCCTCCGTGTGCTCGGTGGCGTGGAGGTAGTGCTCGAAGAGGTCCCGCAGGTGGGCCCCGTCGCCGCTGCTGAGCAGCGTCTTCGACCAGCGCAGGGCCACGTGCAGCCGGCCCGCGGTGGACGCCGTGGTCACCGTGAGACCGCGGGGCAGCCGGGCGGGCGCGGAGAACCACACGGCGTGCGCGCGCCCGGCGTCCCCGAAGTCCAGGGAGTACGGGACGCGCCCGATGTTGCTCAGGAGCGTGGTGGACGTCCAGGGCGCGGCGGCCCTGCGCAGGCCGCGCGTGACGGCGGCCCGGAGGGTGACGGGCAGGACCGGCGAGGTCAGGAGGGCGGCCCCGCGGCCGAGCTGGGGCCGGGAGAGCGCCTTGAGCGCGCGGGTGCGCTCCGCGGTGCGGCGCAGGAGGTCACCGATCTCCGCCGGACCCCACTCCTCGGCGGTCAGCTCGGCTGCGCTGAAGGGGACTTCGACCAGCCGGGTGCCGTTGCCGATCGGCATCTCCATGCTGCGGGGCCGGTCGTCGACGGGCATGGTGATCCGGAACGGCTTCGGCCGCGCCCCGTGCTCCCGGTTCCAGTGCGCGATCATCAGCGCGGTCGCCACCATGAGCTGGTCGTTCACGGTGAACGGCGCCCCCTTGGGCCGCCGGGGCACCGCCAGCTCCGAGACGAGCATGCCGTTCCCGGGAGAGGGCTCCGGCGTCCCGCGCGAGACACGGGCGGGCGGCGCCCAGCCGGACGGCGCCTCCCCGGCGTCCACGGCGCTCTCGGGCTCGGGCGACGAGGCCGTACGCAGCGGGGGCGCGGCGGGGGAGTTGTCCTGCCCGCCGTACAACTCGGCGGCGGTGGCCAGGACGCGCAGGCAGGCGGGGCCGTCCAGCGCGGTGTGGTTGATGGTGAGGAAGAGGACGCTGCCCCGGCCGGCGGGACGCTCCGCACCGGCGCCCGGCGAAGCCGCGGGGCCGGGCGACGCGGAATCCACACCCGTGCCCGGTGCGGACGCACCGCCTGCACCAGCACCGCCTGCACCAGCACCGCCCGCACCCGCGGCTGCCCCGCCGGAGGTGACCGCCGCTTCCTCCGAGGCGATCACCTCCAGGCGGATCGGCGGCGACACCGACAGCGGCGGTGCCTCGGAGAGCGAGCGGGTACGGGCCTTCTTCAGGGCGTCCCGTTCCGGCGCCGGGAACGTCACCACCTCCACGTCCGGGTCCGCCGTCAGCTCCCACTCGTAGCGACGGCGGTACCAGGGCCCCCGCGCCTCCCGCATCAGGATGCGCGGGTGGCGGCGCAGGGCCTCGGTGAACGCGGCCCTCAGGCGGGCCGGGTCCGGTGTGCCGGGCAGATGCACCTCGATGTGGACCGTCTCCGGCTCCTCCTCCTGGAGGCAGTGCCGGGAGACCTCGTCGACGACGGGGAACGGCACGCGTCGCGGAGGCCGTTCGGGTCCGTCGGCGTGTCGTGCCGGTTGATCGAGTGCCGTCATCGGTGCGTGTCCTCCCCGGGGGCGGACGGAGCCGCGGCTCCCGCGAGTCCGTCCGTCGTCCTTGCCCCGCGCCGCCTGAAGCGCGTGGTCCGTGCGGTCCGCGAGCCCGGCGGCGCCGGTTCCGGCTGGGCCGCGGCGGGCCCCCGGGCGGAGATGGTCGAGCTGGTGGCCTGCGGTGCGCCACCGGCGTCCTGACCGCTCGCCCCGGGCTCCGTCTCGGCGCCGGGACCGCTGTCCCCGCGGTTGCGGCGCGGCAGCGGCGTCGTGCCGAGGTCCCGGTCGGGGCCCGGCTGTGGCGGTGTGCCACCGCTCGCCGGGTGCGGAGCCACCGGGGGAACGGCGGGCGGAGGCTGGTGCGGAGGCGGCTGCCACGGAGTGAACTCGCCGCCTCCCGCACCGGGTTCCCCGGCAGCGGCCGGCGAATCCGCCGCGGTGCCCCGCACGCTCACCAGGGCCGCGAACAGGGCGATCAGCGCCAGGAGCTGGGCGGTGTGGCCGAACGCGCCCTCGCCCGCCGTGCTCGGCTCACCGGCACCCACCGCCGCCGCGATCCCCGCCCCGGCCATCGCCACGAAGGCGAGCGGGACGAGCAGCGCGTGTCGGCGCAAGGCGAGCAGGGCCAGCGCCGGCACGAGCAGCGCGAACCAGCCCGCGATCACCGCGGCCACCAGGGTCAGCGCGACCGTGCCCAGGATCAGGCCCGGCGCGGGCGGTGCCACGTCCGGTCCGTCCGGGTTCGGGTCACGGCGCCGGATCAGGACCAGGGCGATCAGCGCGAGGACGGCGACACCGCCGCCGATCAGGCCGATCTCGTAGATCCGCGAGGGCTCGTAGGAGAGCTTGACCGTGCCGCCCTCGCCCTTGGGGACCAGGAAGCCCTGCTGCCAGCCGTCGAGCCGTACGGACGACAGCTCCTTGCCGTTCAGCGTCGCCTTCCAGCCGTCGTTGATGTTCTCGAAGGTGGAGAGGTACGAGGCCGCGCCCGCGCCCACCGCCACCTCGCGGCGGTCGCCGAGCCAGTCCTTGATGTTCAGCGAACGGGACTCCTCGTCGATCGCGCCGGGCGTCCCCTGGGTCATCGAGACGTCCATGAGGGCGAGCGGACCCGCGTCCCCGGCCTCGACGGTGTGCTTGCCGGCGCCGAGCGACAGGGTCGTCTTCTCCGAGCCGCGCGAGCAGAGCGTCACCTCGATGGGCCGCCGCTCGGTCAGGTCCCGTACCGAGCCCTTGGCGCTCGTCGCGTGCAGCTTGCCGTCGACGGCGAGCATCGGACCCTCACCGCAGGCGAGTTCGAAGGTCTTGGACGCCGATGGCTGCTTGGTCCGGTACTTGTCCAGGGCCGGGATGTAGGCCTCGGTGAGGCCCACCGGCAGCTGCATCTGGTCGTCGGCCACCGGGTTGTGGACCGTCAGCGGGGCGGTCTTGGTGATCGTGACGGTCAGTTCGTCCGTGGTGATCGGCGGGAACCGCGTGTTGCCGTTCTCGTCGACACCGGCGATCGCCGCGCCGTCGGGGGAGCTGATCTCGACCTTCTCGGGGCGGGTCGAGAGACCGCCCGCCGGGGGAAGGACGATCTCGTCGATCGGCTGCTTGCCCTTCCACTTCAGGTGGATGACCGGACGGTCGCCGGCTATCCAGGCCGTCGTCAGGTCGCCGTCCGTGAGGTTGCGCGGCGACAGGCTGCCGCCGAGCTTCGACGTCGAGTCCGCGCTGGCGACGATCTGGTCCTTCTGCTCCGGCGCCACCTTGTAGAGCAGCTCGTCCAGCTCGGCGCCCGCCACGGGGAGCGCGCTGGCGCGCACCTCGTACTCGCCCTCGGCCGGAGTCGTGAAGCGGCGGTGCAGCCCCGACTCGGTGTTCACCGGCGACAGGGCGCTCGGGTCCGACGCGCGGTGCATCGAGTACGTCGTCGCGTCGGCGCCCGCGGGTGCCTGGCGGTCCGAGGCGGACCCGGTGTCCGTGGGCAGCTGGAGCAGCTTCGTCACGCGCACGCCCGGGACGGTGATCTCGGAGAACCCGGCGCCGGTGAGGCCCTTGTGGGCGACCTCCGCGTCCAGAATGGTGATCTTCAGCCAGCTGGAGTCACCGGCAGGCGCCTTGATGCTCTGGCGCATGCCGTTGGGCGTCAGCGGGCTGGTGCGACTGCCCTGCTCCGTCTCCACCCGCACCCGGGTGGCCGCGGCCCGCACGCCCTCCTGGGGCAGCGGCGTGACGCGGATCGAGGACGGGATCGCCTCCTTGGCGCGGAACTCCGCCTTGATCCACTCGCCCTTCGCCTTGCCCGGGCTGCCCTCGGCCCAAGAAGTGGCCGGGTTGCCGTCGAAGGCGTTCACGGGGTCGTACTGCGGCAGGTGGAAGAGCCAGTTGCCGTAGCTCGACGCCGTCACGGACTTCGCGCCGCGCAGCTGGGCCGTCGTCTGGTGCTCGATGCCCGTGGTGGGCAGGATCTGGTGCGGCTTCTCGCCCGGTTCCTGGAGCGCCTTGCTCGCGTTCCGCTCGCCTGGCGTGTAGGTGTACGAGGTGTTGGAGCTGACCAGGCCGAAGCGCGTGTCCGCCCGGCGCAGCCCGTCACCGACCGCCTGGAGGCCGGGCGTTCCGACCCCCGGGTGGTTGTCGCCGGTCAGGACCGTGGGGCGGTCGCGCATCGTGGGGTCGGCGGAGAGCTGGAGCAGCGCCTCGGGGCCACCGCTCACCACGGCCGTGTTCGAGACCGGCTTGATGCCGGCCTGGCCGGGCCGCCGGGTGTCGGAGCCCGGTGCGTAGATCTCCACCGCGCGCTGGCGCGGGTAGAGGCCCTCGACCTGGAGGGGCGTGTCCTCGGGGATGATCCCGCCGGTCTCGGTCGGACCGAAGCCGGTGACCCGCTCGAAGCCGGACTCCTCCAGGGTGCGCTTCACGGTGGCGGTCGGCACGTTCCCGACCTGGTCCGGGTCGAGGTCGTTGCGGACGACGACGTAGTACAGGCCCGCACGCGTCAGGTAGTCCTGGAGGCCGGGGACCTTGCCGCCGGTGGTCAGGGCCTGCTCCACCGCGTCCATCGCGCGCCGGTTGCCGGGCGTGCCGAACGGGACGTAGTCGCGCTGCGCCCAGCGCGAATCGGCGAGCACGTCGAGGGGCTGGTCGATGGGCGAGCCCCACGTGTAGATGCCGTGCGCGGTGGCGGGCACCACGAGGGCACGCGAGTCGGGGGAGTACTTCTTCAGCCAGTCGCCCGTCGCGTCCCAGTAGTCGGGAAGCTTCTGGAAGGAGCCGGGCTGGAGGATCGAGCCGTTCACGTACGGGAGCGCGAGCCCCGGCAGCACGAGCAGGGCCGCGATGAGCGGGGCGAACCGCCGTCCTCGCACCGGGCGTGCCCCGCGCGCCTGCGCGGCCACGCCCACCAGGTGCATCAGGCCGAAGACCAGCGCGAGCGCCAGGCCCGTCTGGAACTTGTAGATGTTCCGGAAGGGGACGAGCCCGCCGTCGAGCCAGGACTGCACCGTCCCGTGGAAGGGCGCCCCGAACGCGCCGCCGTACCCGGCGAGCGTGATGAGGACGACCGAGAGCACGGTCAGGACGAGCCACCGCCGCTCGGGCAGGTCGCGCCGTGCGAGCCCGGCGAGGCCGAGGGCGGCGGCGAGCGCCGAGGAGACCACGACGAGCACGGAGGTCGCGACCGCCCACCCGGCGGGCAGCCAGGCCTCGCCGAAGTGCAGGTACGCGACCCAGTTGCCCGCGCCGCGCAGCGTCTCGGTGGCCGACATCGTGCCGGTGGTCGTGGCCGAGTTCTCCACGTAGGGCAGGAAGTTCTCGCCGTAGATGCCGAGCATCAGCAGGGGCACCACCCACCAGGCGGTGGCGAGGATGACCCCGGGCACCCACCAGGTGATCAGCTTCCGCTTGCGTGGACCGTTCGGCCGCGACAGGAGATAGAGGCCCACCGGGAGCAGGGACGCCAGCGTCGCCGCCGCGTTCACGCCGCCCATGAAGGGGATGAAGAGCGCGGACCGCAGGGCGGCGGAGCGCGCGCTGATGCGGTCGTTCGTCAGCGGGAGCAGCACCCACGGCAGCAGGGCGCCGGGCAGCGCGGCGGCCGACGTCGAGCCGACGACGACGGTGAACGTCGGCCACAGGGCGTACGCCATGGCGCCGATCAGGCGGCTCGTGCCGGAGCCCATGCGCAGCCGCTCGGCGAGGCGCAGCACGCCCCAGAACGCGGTGGCCACGATCAGCGACATCCACAGCCGCTCCGCGAACCACACGGGGAGGTGGACGAGCTTGGCCAGACCGTAGAACGGCAGCATCGGCCAGGTGTAGCCGACGTACTGGTCCTGGATGCCGCCGAATCCGCCCCGGTCGTGCCAGAGCTGGCCCAGGTCGGAGAGGAACTGCCAGGGGTCGACGGCGACCCCCAGCTTGGTGTCGAACGTCATCCGCCCCGGCTTCACCGCCAGGAAGAGGACGAACACCACGGCCCAGAACCCGAGCAGCCAGCGCTTGGAGCGCGGGCCTCTGCCGGGTTCGGGGGCGTCAGCCGTTGGCCGGACTGCCGCCGGGGGTGGGGCCTGGACCGTGGTCATGGACACCGCCTGAGGATGAGAAGGAGATTCCAGGTGGCGAACTCGCGTACACCCGGCACTTTGGTGATGCCACTGGCCAGGAACGGCCAGTAGCGGGACCGTGCGGACACGACGGACACGTCGTCCCTGGCCCGCACTTGGCGCAGGGTCGGGCCGACGTGGTGAGCGAAGAGATTCTCGCCGAGCGTGTGTTTTGCTGCTTTTCCGGTACGCCGTTCATAGCGGGCGCGCCCGCGGGCGCCGCCCAGGTAATGCCAGGGCGCCCACTCGTGGCCGCCCCACGGCGAGTACCAGTTGGTGAAGGAGACGTAGATCAGGCCGCCGGGCCTGGTCACCCGCACCATCTCGCTGAGGAACGTCTGCGGATCGTCCACGTGCTCGAGGACGTTGGAGGAGAAGGTGACGTCGGCGACGCCGTCCGCGAGCGGCAGGAGATAGCCGTCGGCGACGACGGAGCCCTCCGGCGGTTTGGCGCCCAGCTCGGCCGGGTCCGGCTCGAAGAGGAAGCTCTGCGCGCCGCGCCGCCGGAACTCCTCGGTGAAGTACCCGCCGCCGCCGCCGACATCGACGACGACACGGTCCTTGACCGGTCCGTAGGCCTCGACCTGGTCGGCGGCGTCACGGGCGAGCAGGGTGTAACACCGCTCGGGCTCTTGCTGCTCGCGCAGGAAGGCCCGGAAGAGGGTGACGGATCGGCGCAGGGACGGGTCCTTCACGCGGACCCCTGGGCTGCCTGGTGCGTGACGATGGCCTCGGAGGCCACCGCCTGGAACTCGTGCACGGAATTGGCCCACCGGTAGCTGGTGGCCCGTTCGCCCGCGGCCTTGCCGAAGGTCTCCCGGCGCTCGGTGCTCAGCGCCAGGGTGCACCAGGCGGCGGCGAAGGAACTCTCGCCCCGGGCCAGCAGCCCGGTCACGCCGTCCTCGATGGAGTCGCGGACGCCCGGCACGTCGAAGCCGATCGCCGGCGTCGAGCGGGTGGCGGCCTCGGTGATGACCAGGCCCCAGCCCTCCACGGCGGAGGGATGCAGGAGCATCCACGCCTCGCAGAGCAGCCGGTGCTTCTCGGCCTCGGAGACATGGCCCTTGAACTCCACGCCGGGTCCCGCGATCTGTTCGAGACGGGCCCGCTCGGGTCCGTCGCCGACGATCACCAGACGTCCGCCGGTGACGGGCCTGACGCGCTCCCACAGCCGCAGGAGCAGATCGATGCGCTTGTACTCGACGAGCCGTCCCATGGCCAGGAACATCGGCTCGTCCGAGCGGGGGTGGAGCGGACCCGGCTCCTCGACCCCGTTGTGGACTATGCGTATGCGCTCACGCTCGACGCCTATCGCACGCAGCGCGGTGGCCGTCGAAGGCGAGACGGCCACCAGGAGATTGCCGCGCTGGGCCCCGGAGAGCGACCAGTGTTCGAGTCTTCGGCCCAGCCGGGCCGCGGGGGCGAGCGCACCCTGGAAGCGCATCCCCCACAGGTCCGTGTGGACGTGGTTGACCAGGCACAGCGTGGGCCCGCGGTGCCACAGCGGCGCCAGGTACGGCATGCCGTTGCAGACCTCCACCAGCAGGTCGCAGTCGCCGACCTGCCGGGTGAAGGCGGAACGCGAGCGCAGATAGTGCCCGAGGTCACCGCCCGCCGACACCACGCGGTAGTCGCGGTAGGCGGCGGGGCCCCCGCACAGGAGGGTGACCTCGTGGCCGAGCTTGCTCAGGCCGTCGGCCAACCGGTCGACGAGCAGTTCGGATCCGCCCGCGGCCGGATTCGCCAGGTCGCGCCGGGCGAGAAAAACGATCCGGCGCGGCTGCGGGGGAAGTGCCGGTAGCCGTTGCGCGACCCGGGGGGTTGCGGCGCGCAGCGGAGAAGGCACGTGCTGGGGCATGCGTGCTCCAACTCGTCAGGGTGCGGAACCGTGAGGTCGCTATGGGGGGTTGCACCGTTCGGGGATCGCTTGCGGAGGTGCTGTGTGCTGGCTGTGCCGGGGTGGTGCGGGGGCGGTGCGGGGACTGTGCTTGGGTGGGGATCGTTAGTTTTCGCCGCCGTGTTCGGCGCGGCTACTCACCGAAGTGACAACTTTCGGGCTTTCAACAGCTGACGTCTCATCACATCGTGGTGGGGTGCAGGGCGGTTGGCGACGTATCGCCATTCGGACCGTGCGGCTCCGCCGCTGAACCCGGCCCATTCGTCCCTTGTGCCCCACTGTCGGAGCGTCGTCCGCGCAGGACCAGGACGCCTCCCGCGATCGCGAGCAGCGCACCCAGCACACCCGTACCGACGGGCAGGGTCTCGCCCACCAGCTTCAGCCGGCTGCTGTCGTCGTCGGCGAGCTTCACCTGGGCCTTCTGCGTCTTCGCCGTGAACGCGATGCGCTTGCTGTCCAGGAGGACCGTCGCGTCCTTGTCCGAGCCGGGGGCCCGCAGCGTCTTGCGGGGGCCGATGGCCGCGAAGATGATCCGGCCCGTGCGCTTGTCGGCGACCAGCTCGACGCCGTGGTTGGAGTACCACTCCTCGGCGAGCACGTTGCTGCGCTTGGGCTGGCCGACCAGGCGGCCGGGCACCAGACGGGTCCCGGTCTTGGCCGGCTTCACCTTGGCGGTGAAGCGGTAGCCCTCGTAGCCCTGGATCTTCTTCGTGCCGCGGAAGGTCAGCGGGACCGTTCCGCCCAGGGTGTTGTCCCACCAGGTGTAGGAGCGTTTCTGCACGTCAAAGGGGAATTTGAGGTAGGCCTCCCCTTCGAAGTAGGGCTTCTCGTCGCAGCAGTGGACCGGCTTGTTCGTCTCGCGGTCGGTGACCCAGCGCTCGGTCGTCCACTGGAGCGAATCGTGCGGGTCGGCGGCCGGGAGCGACTTGTCCGGGTCGACGGACGTGGACACGTCCCAGACCGCGTGTTCGCTGGTGCTGTCGTCCACGTCACCGCGCACCTGGCGCGTGATCGTGAGGTTCTTGTCGTTGACCGTCTTGATTTTCTCCGTGTCGAAATAGCTGCCTTTGCCCTTGAAGACCGTCGTGATGTCGACGTCCACGGGCGTGCGTTTGGCGCGTGGCTCGACGTACCACGCGAGCATCGGAGCCAGGACGAGCAGAAAGACGCCGAGTCCGAGAAGGATCAGCGAGAGGGGCGAGGCTGTGCGGCGCATCCGGCACTCCTGGGGCGGGTGAGAAGTGTTACCGAGCCGTATGGGGCCGTGACGCTAGGCGGACCCTTGACGAAGTGTCAATGCGTTGATGAGACTGTGCACCTGCCGGGCGGGGCCGGTGAAGGACTGTGCGCGCGTCATTTCGCGCGACCTGGGTGGGATCGACCTCCAGCAGAGAGGCTGACCCTGACATGCACCGATTGCTTGCCGCCGGACTGACCGCGGTGGTCGCCGCGGCGCTCGCCGTGGCCGCTTCGTTCGGGATCGTCGCCGCCCTGAACGCGACGCCCGAACAACCCAACACACCCCTCGTGCACTACGAGAACGCCCCTCGGGGACAGTGAGTGACCGTTCCCGTGTCCGAGAGCCAGGGTTCGCTGTCCGTCCGCTCTGCCTGGCGGGACGTACCGCCCATGCAGGTGCGGCGGTTCGCCGCGCTCGCGCTGGACGAGGTGCCCGCCCTCGCGCAGGACATCCTGCGGGAGATCCGCGCCGAGTACCCCGGCCTGCCCGTCGTCCTCGACGAGTCGGGCGAACCCATGGCGCTCATCGGCATACGGCGTGCGCTGGAAGGTTTCGTCCAGCAGATCGCCGCGGCCGAGGGCGGCCGGCCCCGTTACCCGCTGGAGGTCTTCCAGGAGTTCGGCAGGGGTGAGGGCCTGCACGGCCGCAGCCTCGACTCGCTCCAGGCGATCTACCGGCTCGGCGTCCGGCTCGCCTGGCGCCGCCTGGCCGAGATCGGCCAGCAGATCGAGATCCCGCCCCCGGCCATGTACGAACTCGCCGAGTCGGGCTTCGAGTATCTGGACGGCCTGGTCGACCAGTCCGTCCGCGGGTACGCCGAAGCCGCGGCCCGGCAGGAGGGCGAGCGGCTCCGCCTCCAGCGCAAGCTGATGGAGCTGCTGCTCTCCGAGCGGCGTGGCGACCCCGGCCAAGGGCCGCCGGCCGACATCGGGCACGGCTCCGGGGCGCGCTCCGGTTCCGGCCGGCCCGGCGTCCGCAGCGCCCTCGACGAACGGGCCGCCCGCGTCGGCTGGCAACTGCCCGAGCGGGTCGCCGTCGGCGTCCTGCTGCGCCCGGCGAGGGACGCCGTGGCGCCCGCGGTCGGCCAGGGCGTCCTGCTCGACATGGAGACCGAACAGCCGCGGATGGTCGTGCCCGACCCGGAGGCGGCCGGCCGCCCCGAGCTCCTGCGGCGCGCCATGGCCGGCTGGTCCGGCGCGATCGGCCCGCCCGTGCCGCTGGCCGACGCGGCGAAGTCGCTGCGCTGGGCCGAGGCCGCGGTGCGCCTGATGGAGCGCGGACTGCTGCCTTCCGGTGAGGTCCTGCACTGCACCGAGTACACCGAAGCCCTGGTCCTGCTCCAGCCCGAGGAGCTCATCGAGGACCTGGCCCGCCGCTGCCTCGCCCCGCTCGCGCACTGCGGGCCCGCGCACGGCCGCCGTCTGGCCGAGACACTGCTGGCCTGGCTGGAGACGCGAGGCGGGGCGCCGGAGGTCGCGGCCCGGCTCGGCGTGCATCCGCAGACCGTGCGCTACCGCCTGCGGCAGATCAGGGAGCTGTGGGGCGACGAGGTCGACGACCCGGACCGCCGCTTCGAGCTGGAACTGGTCCTCAGGGCACGGCGGTTGCGCGGAGAGCTGGGACGGGTGGGCTGAGCCGGGGCCTGCGGGTAGCCTGCCGCAATGGACATAGCGGTACGCGCGCAGGCAGCACTCGGCGAGGGCCCCACCTGGGATCATGCCGCCCGGCGGCTGATCTGGGTCGACATCCTCAGCTCACGCGTCCACACGTACGACCCGTCGACCGGGCACCGCTCGGTCCTGGCCACCGAGCAGCACGTCGGCGCCGCGAAGCCGCGCGCGGGCGGCGGCCTGGTGGTCAACCTCCGGGACGGCGTCGGCCTCTACGACGCCCCGGCGGACGGCGGCGCCTTCCGCTGGCTGCACCGCGAGGCCGTGCCCGGCCGCCGGGGCAACGACGCGGCGGTCGCGCCCGACGGCGCGCTCTGGGCGGGCACGATGGCCTATGACGAGACGCCCGGTGCCGCCAACCTCGTCCGGGTCAGCGGCGACGGCACCGCGACCGAGGTCTTCGGGGACGTGACCGTCAGCAACGGCATCGGATGGAGCCCCGACGGCCGCTCCATGTACTACATAGACACCCCGACCCGGCGCATCGACGTCCTGGACGTGCCGGACGGCGTGCCGGACGCGGATGCCGGCCGACTGGCCGGATCCCGGCGCCCGTTCGCGACCGTGGAGGCCGGGGCCGGATACCCGGACGGCCTCACCGTCGACGCCGACGGCTGCGTCTGGGTCGCCCTGTGGGACGGCGCCGCCCTGCGCCGCTACACCCCGTCCGGCGTCCTGGACCGGGTGATCGAGCTGCCGGTGGCCCGCCCGACCGCCTGCGCGTTCGGCGGCCCGGAACTGCGTGACCTCTACATCACTTCCGCGCGTACGGGACTTGAGGCGCCGCACCCCTTGTCCGGCTCCGTCCTCGTGCTGCCGGACGCCGGGCAGGGCGTGGCGCAGGCGGCGTTCGCCGGGTAGGGCCGCCCGCGCGCCCACGGCCGGTGCGGAACGGAACAGGCGGTTTGCCCCATAGGGGAAGCCGACACGGCTGGAACAGTTGATTCCGCACACAACCTTCACGGCAGCGGCTTCCTCTGTCACCCGCGCCTCACTTAGCCTCCATGCCTCATGGACTACTGCCACCCGTGCCACAGGCACCTCAACGGCGCCCTGGCCTGCCCGGGATGCGGAACCCCGGCCGAAGCCTGCCGTGAGTACGCGGAGGCGGTCGCCGCACAGGACGAACCGGACGGTTCCGCGCACGCGTACGACGACGTGGCACCGCGCGGCAGGGGCCGCCGCCGGGAGCGCGGGCGTCGGGCGCACCGGCGCAGACGCCGCAAGGTCCTGCTGATCACCGCCGGGCTCGCGCTCGCGGCCGGCGGCCTGAGCCTGGCAGAACTCGGCATCGAGGGGCCTTCGGACGAACCGACTGCGGCGGCGTCCCCGGACGGCGGGGCGGGCGGGTCCGCGTCCCGGACGCCCAAGGACCCGGAGAGCGGCACGGCGACGGGCGCCGAGTCCGCCGCGGACGCTTCGGCCGACCCCTCGGACGCGAAGTCGGCGTCGGAGTCGGCCAAGGACAAGGCAACCGAGGCGGCGAAGAAGGCCAAGGAAGCCAAGGCAGCCGAGAACGCCGAGGACGCCGAGGCGGCGGCGGGCGAAGCCGCCGAGGGCTCCGGTTCCGCGACCCCGGTCACGACCTCCGCGCCCGGCACCCCGGACGCACCCGGCACTCCCGGCACCACGCGTCCCACACCTCCGCCGAGCACGCAGCAGCCGGACCCGACGCCCGAGCCGGAGCCCTCAAAGACGTGCGACCGCTTCCTGTGGTGGTGCACGTAGCGGCTGGGTGGCCCGGGGCGTTCCTGTGGTGGTGCATGTAGCGGCTGGGTGGCCCGGGACGCCCGGCAGCGGTGTCAGCCCGCGTCCTCGCCGACCATCCTGCGCAGCAGCGCGCGCAGCGAGAGCCGCTCCTCGCGGGTGAGCTCGGCCAGCGGCTCGCGCGCGAAGTCGAGCGACTCGCGCAGGCTGCGGGCGACCGTCAGGCCCTCCTCCGTCGGCGCCGCCAGCTTCACGCGGCGGTCGGCCGGGTCGGGCCGCCGCTCGACGAGGCCGCGCGCCTCCAGGCGGTCGACGATCCCCGTGATGTTCGACGGCTCGCACTTCAGCTTCTGCGCTATGCGCCGCATGGGCAGGGGCTCCAGGGAGAGCAGTCCGAGGACGCGTGCCTGGGCCCCGGTGAGGGCGTGCTTGCCCGCCGCGGCGTCGTACTCCTCGTAGTAGCGCGCGACGACCGTGCCGATGAGCTCGACGACTTCGAGCGTCAAGGGGTCGGTGCGCGGGGTGCGGGAGCTGGTGGTGGCCATGCGTTCCAGGCTACCCCGTTACTTGACATCATGAAATATGTAGGAGCATGGTTGTTTCACAACATGAAGCATTTTCGAGACGTCAGGCTTCCGGAAGCGGCAGCCTGAGCAGGAGGAGGACGCCCCGCATGTCCGTCACCCCCGTAGCCCCCGGGTCCGAGCAGCTCCCCGCCGTCAGCCGTGAGTGGCACCTCGTGCGCCGTCCGCACGGCTGGCCGGTGCCGGAGGACTTCGCGCTGCGCGAGGCCCCCGTGGCCGCTCCGGCCGACGGCCAGGTCCTGGTCCGCAACCTGCACTTCTCCGTGGACCCGTACATGCGGGGCCGGATGAACGACGTGAAGTCGTACACCCCGCCGTTCCAGCTGGACCAGCCCATGCAGGGCGGTGCGGTCGGCGAGGTCGTCGCGTCGAACGCCGAGGGCCTGGCCGTGGGCGACCACGTCCTGCACTTCGCCGGCTGGCGTGAGTACGCGACCGTCCCGGCCAAGCACGCCGTCAAGGTGGACGCGCAGGCCGCGCCGCTCTCGGCGTACCTCGGCGTGCTCGGCATGCCGGGCCTGACCGCCTACGCGGGCCTCTTCGAGGTCGCCTCCTTCAAGGAGGGCGACGCGGTGTTCGTCTCGGGCGCCGCGGGCGCCGTCGGCTCCCAGGTCGGCCAGATGGCCAAGCTCAAGGGCGCCTCGCGCGTCATCGGCTCGGCGGGCTCGGACGAGAAGGTCAAGCTCCTCGTCGAGGAGTACGGCTTCGACGCCGCGTTCAACTACAAGGACCCGCGGCCGGTCGTGGAGCAGCTGAAGGAAGCGGCCCCCGACGGCATCGACGTCTACTTCGACAACGTCGGCGGCGAGCACCTCGAAGCCGCCATCAGCCGTCTGAACGTGCACGGCCGCGTCACCATCTGCGGCATGATCGCCGCCTACAACGACACCGAGCCGACGCCGGGCCCGCGCAACATGGCCATGATCATCGGTAAGCGCCTGCGCCTCCAGGGGATCCTCGTCGGGGACCACGAGGCGCTCCAGCCGCAGTTCGTCTCCGAGGTCGGCGCGTGGATCCGCTCCGGTGAGCTCAAGTACAACGAGACCGTCGTCGAGGGCGTCGAGAACGGCGTCGACGCGTTCCTCGGCATGCTGCGCGGCGAGAACACCGGAAAGATGGTCGTTTCCCTCGCCTGAGACCGGTGAGTGGTGACGTAGGGGCGGCGGACGGTGGCCGGAGCAGGTGGCCGCCGACCGTCGTTTTCCGTCATCCGATAAAGTAATTCCACATTGTCGCGACTGTGGGCGCGCATCGCGGACTATCTCAGGAGGAACCGGCACTTATGTCCATCCAGCAGATCGACGTCAAGTACACCGCCGTCGCCACCGCCGAGAACGGCCGTGACGGCCGCGTCGCCACCGACGACGGCAAGCTCGACGTCGTCGTCAACCCGCCGAAGGAGATGGGCGGCAGCGGCGCCGGCACCAACCCCGAGCAGCTCTTCGCGGCCGGCTACAGCGCCTGCTTCCAGGGCGCCCTCGGCGTGGTGGCCCGCAAGGAGAACGCCGACATCTCCGGCTCGACCGTGACCGCCAAGGTCGGCATCGGCCAGACCGAGGCCGGCGGCTTCGGCCTCGAGGTCGCCATCAGCGCCTCCATCCCGAACGTGGACGCCGCCACCGCGCAGTCCCTCATCGAGAAGGCCCACCAGGTGTGCCCGTACTCGAACGCCACGCGCGGCAACATCAAGGTGGAGCTCTCGGTCGCCTGACCGTCTCCCCGTACGCACGACGCAGGGCCGCACCCCGGCGGGGGTGCGGCCCTCCGTCGCGTCAGCTGCCGCGTCAGCCGAGCGCGGCCGTGTGGATGGCCCGTACGAGGCGCTCGTTCTCCGGGGCCGGACCGCCCGGGAAGGCGAACCGGCGGCGCGTGTACCCGTAGGCGAGCCCGCTGTACGGATCGGCGAACGCCTGGGAGCCGCCCGCGCCGCTGTGCCCGATGGCCCCCGCGCCGAGGAACGGGTACCAGGCGTCGGAGGTGTTCTGGAACCCCACCCCGAACGACTTGTGGGCCCGCGCCACCAGGTCGTACCCGGTGGATTGGATCTGCCCGAACGCCGCCACGGTGTCCGCCTTCAGAAGGGGCTCGCGGCCGTCGAGCCCGGTGACCGCCGCCGCGTACATCCCCGCGAGGCCGCGCGCGGACGCCACGCCCCCGGCGGACGCGGGCCCCTTGGCCCGCACCGCGCGGGAGTTGGGGAACGCCTCCAGATCGGTGGGGTGCGCGCCGTTGCGGTTGAAGGAGATGGACGCCAGGCTGCCCGGCTGCGGCGGCAGGGAGTCCAGGAACGCCCGCTCGTCGGCGGACGGGAGCATCGGCAGCACGGAACGGAAACGCGGCTCCAGCTCCTCGGGAAGCCCGAGGAAGAAGTCGAGCCCGAGCGGGGCGCGGACAAGCTCCTCGAACAGCTCCTGCACCGTGCGCCCGGTGGCCCGCAGGACGACTTCGGCGGCCAGCGCTCCGGCGCAGAGCGCGTGGTAGCCGAAGGCGGTGCCGGGGCGCCAGTAGGGGCGCTGGGCCGCCAGGCGGGTCGCGACGAGGTGGTCGTCGGCGATCTCCTCCGGAGTGAAGCCGGAGTCGGTGCCGACGACCCCCACGCGGTGCGACAGGAGCTCCCGCAGGGTGGCCGCCCCCTTGCCCTCGGCGGCGAACTCCGGCCAGTAGGAGGCCACTGCGCGGTCCAGGTCCAACACGCCGTCCTGGACCAGCAGGGCCACGACGAGGTAGGCCGCGCCCTTGGTGGACGAGTAGACCCCGAAGAGCGTCCCGCCGTCCGTGTCGGGCCCCACCCACAGGTCGACGACCCGCGTTCCCCGCACGGAGGCGGAGAGCTGCGCGGCATGGTCGGGTTTCTCCGCGGCGAGCACGGCGGTGAACGCCTCCCGCACGGCTTCGTATCCGGCCGCGACGGTGCCTCGCACCTTGATCTCACGGGTCATGCGGGTCGCGCCTCCTCGGTTCCGGCTTCGGTCACACGCTCAGCAATGCCCGCCCCACCTGCGGGAACACCCCCTTGGGGTGGTCGCGGAACAGCGGCTCGGTGCCGAACAGGACCACCCGCGAGCCCGCGGCGGAACCACTCACCACGGAAGCCTGGCCCGCGGCGTCCGCGGGACCGCCGGCACCGTCGACCGCCCGCCAGTGCCCGGAGAGCAGCGGATTCCCGGTCGCGTACGACTGGTCCACCCGCACCCCGCTGCCGAGCCCCTTGAACCACAGGGGCGCGTAGACGAAGGAGTGCCCGATCGCCCCGCCGGTGACCGGTCCTCCGGCGTTGACGACCCGCACCACTCCGTTGGCGTCGCCGTTCCCCTGGACCGCCTCCACGGCCAGCAGCTTCGCGTCGGAGTTCAGCGCCGCCCCTTCCGCGCCACGCCCGACGAGCCCGCCGCCACCGGCGAGGAACGCGTCGAGTCCGGCCTTGGCCCCGGCGTTCAGCTCCTGGTACGCGAGCCCGGCCGACACGAACAGGGCGTCCGCCCCCGACTTCTTCCAGTCGAACCCGGCGTTGAGGACGTCCGTCGACACCGGCACCACCTCGAAGTTCATCTCCCGCAGCGCGAGCAGCTCGCCGGGAGTGACGGCCGCGGCCACCCGGGTGGCCCGCACCACGGCGCCCCCCTTCACCTTGGTCGCGTCGAAGGCGACGTCGTACTTCCGCGCCGCCACGGCCGCCGCGCCGCGTGCGGCCGACGGCAGGACCACGCTTCCGTCGGCGGCACGCCGTACGGAAGTCCCCTGCTTCAGGAGCCAGTTGAGCGCGGCGACCTCCCGCGCGTCGTCGAGCCGCAGCCGCAGGTCACCGCGCGACGCGACATGCCCGACCCGCGACGCCGAGTCCACGGCGCGGGTCCGCACGCCGGACAGCGAGCCGCCCTTCACCGGGTTCACCGTCGCGCCCCACAGCCGCCCGAGGCTCCACCCCGAGATGTCGTACATGGTGGACACCTTGTCGCTGATGTCGCGCCCGTCGGCGAGCATCACGTTGGCCATCCCGCGCTTGGGCTGGCGCATGTCGACGACGTACGAACCCTCGGCGTACGAGGTCCCGCCGAGCCGGAAGTCCTTCGTGGCCCTGCGCACGCGGACGTCGTTGTCGAGCAGGTGCTCCACGAGACGCGAGGCCGCCGCGGCCGAGCGCTGGCCGCGCGCGCCCTTCTCCTTGCCCCGCGGGATCACGTACGCGCGGGGGAAGTCGGTCGTGTAGACGTCCTCCGGGCCGATCCCCGGCACCCCGGGCACGGTCTCCGGCGACACCGGCACCTGCGCGGCGCCCGCCGCGCCCCGCCGGAACGTCTCGATCTGGTCGGCGATCACCGACGTGCGGTGCTCCTGCGTGTACTTCAGCGTGGCCGACATCGCCGCGCCCGCGATGTCCACGTTGATCGCGGAGCGCCGCCGCAGCTCCGGCACCGGAAGTTCGTCGTACTCGTCGTTGTTGACGGTCATCGGGAACTCGATGGTGTGCGCGGCGACCGCGCCGTGGAACGGCATGTACTGCGGGGTGAAGATCGGCGGCCAGTCGTCCCAGCCCTCCTCCTGGTCCCGGAAGGGGATGATCGCCGGCTCGACGCCGTCCTTCTCGGGGGTGTAGCCGAGGCCGTTGACCGCGGCCTCCATCCCGAGGGCGTTGGCGTAGGAGTTCTTCAGGAAGAGGTCGTACTCGTAGTTCTCGCCGTGCGGGGGAGTGGTCGGCTCGATCAGCGTGCCGTTCACGTACCCGTGCAGGTCGATCATGACCGCGGGCTGCTTGTCGATCGCGATCTGCCGCATCGCGCGGACCTCGGGCTGCGAGGCGGTGATGAAGTCGCGGTTGAGGTCGAAGCCGTTGGCGTTGGCGCGGGTGCCCGCGATGCGCCCGTCGGGGTTGGCCGTGACGTTGAAGTAGAGGCGGTTGTGCGCGAGGAGGTCCTTCGTCGTGCCGTCCTCGGCCTTCGCGAGCTTCTCGATCAGCTTGAGGGCGGCGTCGGTGCCCTCCCACTCGTTGCCGTGGATGTTGTTGTTGACGAAGACCGGCGTCTTGTACGAGGCCTTCACCGCCCGGTCCTTGGCGGCGGCGGCCGGCGCGTTCTCGATGAGCTCGCGCATCCGCTCCTGCCGGGCGGTCTCCTTGGCCGACTCGGGGGCCGTCACGGTCACCAGGTAGAGCTGGTGACCGCCCGCCGAGCGGCCCGCGATCTCCACGCTGACCCGGTCGCCGATGCCCTGGAGGGCGTTCAGCTTCGGGGCGAGCGAGTGGTAGGGGGCCAGGCCCAGCTTTATCGACTTGTCGTCAGGGTTGACGGGCGGTGCGGTGAGCTTCTGCTCGCGGGGATAGCCGCGGTCCTTGCCGGACCCGGACCGGGACCCGGACCCGGGGCTCTGCGCGTCCCCCAGCGCCCGGTCCGCGGCGCTCTTTGGGGCCTTGGCGGCCCGTTCCGTGCTGCTGAGGGGAGATCCCTCGCGGAGGACGTCGCGGCCGCCGGGGCGGGGGTCGGCGGTCGCGCTGCCGGGGGCGAGGGTGGTGAACAGCAGGGCGCCCGCCGACGCGAGGGCCGTGAGCAGAACGGGTCTGGGCGAAACCGGTCTCAATGGCCGGGATATCCCCATGCGTGCCTCCTGGAGAGAAGTCGGTACGCGTGGTCTACCTTCTCAACCCCCGCGCAACAAGAGGGCCTTGCGCCCCACGCGTCCCGTGGACCGCGGGGCCGCGACCGGCGGATAGGCTGTGCCGCATGCGTGATCTGGGACGAGGCTTCGGCTATCTGATGAAGGGCCAGCGCTGGGTCGCCCAGCACGGCAAGCAGTACGGAGTCGGCCTGCTGCCCGGCCTGATCACCCTGCTCCTCTACGCGGCCGCGCTCGTCGCGCTGGCCCTGTGGGGCACGGACGTCGTCGGCTGGGCGACCCCCTTCGCGGACGACTGGTCCGCGCCGTGGCTCGGGCTGTTCCGCGGCTTCCTCACCGTGCTGCTCTTCGCGCTCGCGCTCCTCCTGTCGGTCATCACCTTCACGGCGGTGACACTCCTGATCGGCCAGCCCTTCTACGAGTCGCTGTCCGAGAAGGTCGACATCTCCGTCGCCGGGTTCGCCCCCGAGTCGGGCCTGCCGCTCTGGCGCGAGCTGTGGATCTCCGCCCGCGACAGCCTCCGTATCGTCCTGCGCGCCGCGGTCTGGGGCATCCTGCTCTTCGCCCTCGGCTTCATCCCGGTCGTCGGCCAGACCGTCGTCCCCGTGGTCGGCTTCTGCGTGACGGGCTTCTTCCTGGTGGAGGAGCTGACGGCGGTGGCGCTCCAGCGCCGGGGCATCGAGGCCCGCGAGCGGCTCGCGCTGCTGCGTGGCCGCAAGCAGCTTGCCTGGGGCTTCGGCACCCCGCTCGCCGTGGCCTTCCTGGTCCCGTTCGTCGCGGTGTTCCTGATGCCGGGAGCGGTCGCGGGCGCGACGCTCATGGCGCGGGAGCTGATCGGCGAGGACGAGACGGAGGACCCGCGGGGGCCGGCCGATCCGGCCGGATCGGCCGGATCGGCCGGATCGGCCGACGGAACGGGACCGGGCGGCGCGGCCGGCCCCGGCGGGCAGCCGTCCGCTACCGGCGGGCGTCCATAGCCACCGTCAGGATCGTGCGTACCTGCGCGATGATGTCGAGGCGGTTGCGCACGAACTCGGGGTCGGTGACCTTGCCCGTCGCCGGGTCGGTGTTGCCCGCCCCGAACTGAAGGATCGGCGTGTGCACATGGCCGCCGGGCAGCCGGTCGTGCAGCCCGAGGCGGTCGCGCAGCAGCGTCGCCCGGTAGGCGATCTCGTTCGACAGGTAGTTGCCGCCGCCGCCCTCACGGGCCGTCGACCCCTCGGTGGGCCCGTCGGGGCGCACCACGGGGGTGCTCTGCCCGGCGGGGATCTCGGTCACCGACGTGTTGTCGTACACGGGGAAGCGCCCCGTCCCGGCGCTCACGATCTCCTTGTACGGGAGGGTCGTGGACGTCCACTGGGGCTGCGAGGCCGGGTCGGCGACCGGGACGGTCTGCGTGCGCGAGAGGTTCTCGTTGTCGGGGAAGCCGCCCCGCCAGGCCCCGTTGGTGCGCTCGATGTCGAAGCGGCCCGCACGGCCCTGGCTGATGGTGGTGAAGAGGTCGACGCGGGGCAGATGGGCGCGCAGGGTGCGCTCGACCGTCCCCTCCGCGAAGTCGTCCCAGCGGACGGGGAAGACCACGGTCTCCACGCGGGCGGGCCCGTCGGCGGTCTCGATCACGGTGCCGTCGAGCGCGAGGGCGGTCGCGCCGGACGGGTTGCTGATGCGGACGTCCCGGTCGAGAGTGAAGGGGTCGAAGCCGGTGACGAGGATGCGCTGGAGACCGTGCCCCGCACGGTCGTTCTTCGCGTGGTCGTTCTTCGCGTGGTCGTTCTTCGCGGGGTCGTTCCTCGGTCGGTCCTTCTCCGCGTGGCCCCTCTTCGGATAGGTGACGGAGTCGTGTCCGCGCGAGGCGTCCTCCAGGGCCCGCAGGAGCCGGGCGTGCCGGGCCTCGCTCACGTCGGACCCGGCCGGCTTCCACTGCCGCAGCTCCCGGGTCATGCCGAGCCGGGCCCAGTACAGCGGCCGGTCGTCGTCCCTGCTCAGCGCGTCGGGCCCGCCCGTCGCGGGACCCCGCCCCTGCGCCCGGTCGACCGCGCGCCGCCACAGTGCCTCGCCCTGCCGTTCGACGATGCGCTTGGCCTCGCCGTACGTGCGGGCGCGGTCGAGCGCCTTGGCGAACGCGGGGGCCACGGCGTCGAATCCGCTGCGGCGCAGGATCTCCTGCGGGGCGGCCCGGTCAAGGCGCTGCTCCTCGGTGGTGGCGGCCGGTGCGGGGGCCGCCGACGCGGGGGCGGCGGCGAGGGCGAGCAGGAGGGCGGCACCGAGCGCGGCGAGCCGCGGGGAGACGGTGGGCGTGTGTGACACGGGAGTCCTTCCGTGGCCGGTGGGGTGGTCGCAGTATCCCGGCAGGAAGGCGGCCGGGAAAGAGCCACTGAGTCACCGCGGCGTGCTCCGCCGGCCCGCGCGGGGCGTGGAGGAGCGCAGGCGTGGGTGCAGGGACGCAGGGGTACAGGCAGGGGTGCAGCCGTGGGTGCAGGGGGTGCACGGGGCGCCTGCGGGGCTGCGGACGTGCGGGCCCTCACCACTCCCGACGGGCCCTCACCACTCCCGGCGGGCCCTCACCACTCCCGTCCGGCCACCAGCTCTTCCACGTCGGCGTCGGCGAAGCCGTAGGCCGACGCCACGAAGGCGAAGTCTCCGGCTATCTCCTCCCGCGCGACGGTCTCGATCTCGCTGCCCGCCTCGTCGAACTCCGCCTCCAGGACGTTGAACTCCTCCGTCGCCACCGCCGTCAGGGCGTACAGCGCGTCGAGGCCGTCCGGCCGCTCGGCCTCGATGCGCTCGCAGAGGCGCACCAGGATCGCCCGCCCCTTGTCCAGCACGTGGCCGGGGTAGTACGCGTCCCCGTACAGCTCCCGCAGAAAGGCGTGCCCGGCCGCCTGCTGGTTCGTGATCGGCATGAGGTGCCCTTCGCCAAGTCGCCGAGATCCTGTGGTCACTTCGATGGTGCACCACGCCACTGACAACGGCCGAAGCCGCTCAATCGGCAAGCGCCGCCCGCAGCGCCGCCACGAACGGCTCCACCGCGGGCGGCACGGCCCGGCCCCGCGCGGTCGCCGCGTACACGGCACGCGCGGGCGCGTCCTCGGCGCACACCGGGACCAGGGTGATGTCGGGGCGGACGGACGCGGCGGCCAGCGCGGGCACGAGCGTGACCCCGAGCCCCGCGGCCACATACCCCTGCTTGGCGGTCCACTCGGCAACGACATGGGCGACCCGCGGCCGAAAGCCGAGCCGGTGCGCCTGCGCCAGGAGAGTCCCCCCGGTGTCCGCGCTGCCGGATATCCAGTCCTCCGAGGCGAGTTGGACCAGCCGCACGGACGCGTGGCCGGCCAGCGCGTGACCCGGCGGCAGAGCCACGTACAGCCCCTCGTCCAGGAGGTGACGCAGCTCGTACGCCTCCGTCCCGCCCCCGTCCAGCGCCCCGCCCGTCGAGGAGACGACCGCGAGGTCGAGCTCGCCCGCACCGACGCGGGCGAGCAGCCCCGGCGTCAGGCCCTCCTCGCGGGCAAGCGTGACGCCGGGATGCCGGGCGCGGAACGCGGCGATGGCCCGGGGCACCAGCGCCGCGTCGGCCGTCGCGAACGCCCCGAAGCGCAGGGTCCCGCCGGTCACCTCGCGCAGGGACGTCAACTCCCGCCGCATGGCGTGCAGTCGGGCCACGGTCTCCTCGGCGAGCGGCAGGAGCGTACGGCCGTGGGCGGTCAGGCGAACGCCCCGTGGCAGCCGGTCGAAGAGCGGGTCGCCGCCGAGTGCCGCCTCCAGGGAGGAGATCTGCCGCGAGACGGCGGACTGCGTCCAGCCGAGGTCGCGGGCGGCCACGGTGAAGGAGCCGTGCCGCGCGACGTCCAGGAAGGCGCGGAGCCAGACGGTGGAGAGGTCGGGCGGCGGCTCGGGCGGGGAAGTGGCCTGGTCCGTCCGTGCGGTATGCGGATCGGGCATGGCCCGCATGCTAGACATTCGCTTGTCGCATCCCGCGCCCGGGCCTAGCGTCGAAGCCATGGAGAAGATCGCGTTTCTTGGACTGGGGCACATGGGCGAGCCGATGGCCCGCCAACTCCTGGCGGCCGGGCATCCCTTGACGGTCTGGAACCGGACCGCGGAGAAGGCGGACGCGCTGGTGGCGGAGGGGGCCCGGCTCGCCTCCGGTCCCGCGGATGCCGTGCGGGACGCCGATGTCGTCATCACCATGCTGGCGGGCCCCGACGCGGTGCGTGCCGTGGCCGACGCCATCGTGCCGGAGCTGCGGAAGGGCGCGTATTGGGTGGAGATGTCCACCGTCGGGCCCGATGTCGTACGGGAGCTGGCGGCCCGTACGCCGGAGGGTGTGACCCTCGTCGACGCGCCCGTCATGGGGAGCACGGACAAGGCCGCGGCGGGGCGGCTCGGGATCCTCGCCGGGGGAGAGGCGGACGGCGTCGAGCCGGTCCTGGCGCGCTTCGGACCCGTGACCCGCACGGGCCCGCTCGGCTCGGGGGCCGCGCTGAAGCTCGTCGTCAACACCGCCGTCATCGGGGGCGTCGCGCTCGTGGCCGAGGCGATGAAGCTGGCGGACGCGCTGGGTCTGGACGAGGAGACGGCCAAGGGGGCGCTCGCCGGCGGGCCGCTCGGGGGCGCGGTGGGCCGTGCCTTCGCCACGGACGTGCACTTCGGCAGCGACCTCGCGGTGAAGGACGTCGCGCTCGCCACGGAGGTCACCCGGCTCCCGGCGATGGAGGCGGTCCTCGGCCACTACCAGGCCGCCGCGGCCGACCCGGACGTCGTCCGCGAGGACATCGCGCGAGCGGTCGCCCACATCCGCTCCCGCGCCACCTGAGGCACCGCGACCGGCACACGCCCCACGGAGAGACACCCGCGCCGACCCCCTCACGTCACCCCCCTCTGGCCCCGACACCCCGGCACCCACACCACAGGAGCAGCCCGCGTCATGCGCGTGACCATAGGCAACCCCGCGTCCGCCCCTCAGCCCCTCGGCCCGTACTCGCAGGTCGCCCGCGTCGAACCGGACGGCACGGGCGCCCTGTTGTACCTCTCGGGACAGATCGCCGACGGCGACGGCGTCGCCGCCCAGAGCCGGGGCATCTTCCGGACCCTGTCCGCCCTGCTCGACGCGCACGGCGCGACGCTCGACGACATCATCAACATCCGTACGTTCATGACGGACCTCGGCGACCTGCCCGCCTACGCCGCCGTACGCGCCGAGTTCCTCACCGCGACGCCGCCCACCAGTACGACGGTCGAGGTGCCGCGGCTCTTCCGGCCGGAGGCGCTCATCGAGGTCGACGTCGTGGCGGCCGTCCCGTCCGGCGCCCCCGGAGCCTGATCAGCCGCCGCTCCCGCTGCCGCCGCCGTCCAGCAGGGCCAGGAAGTTCCTGAACGCCCCCGCCATGTCCACCGACTCGGGGTCCAGGAGCCACTGGTACTGGAGCCCGTCCATCACCGCGACGAGCAGGGGCGCCGCAGCCTCCGGGGTGAGGCCCCCGGGGAGCCGGTCCCCGTACTCCACGCGCAGGACGGCGGCGAACTTCTCCCGCACCGATCCGTACCGCTCGGTGAAGTACTCCCGCGCCGGATGCCCGTCCGTGACGCTCTCGCCGAGCAGCGCGGAGAAGGTCTGGATGATGCCGGGACGCATCGCGTTGTACTCGACGAGCGAGCCGAGCAGGTCGAGGCGGATCTCGTTCGCCGGGACCGCGTCCCACTGGTCGCGGGCCTCCAGGACGGCGACGAGCAGGGCGTCCTTCGTGGGGAAGTGGTGCAGCAGCCCCTGCTGGGTGAGTCCGACCCGCTCGGCGACCGCGCCCATGCTCGCGCCGCGGTAGCCGCGCTCGGCGATCACCTCCAGGGCGGCCCGGAGGATCTCCGCGCGCCGCTCCTCACTTCTGGCCCTGGTCGCGGGCTTGGCCTTGGGCGCCATCGCGTCTGCCCCTTCACGTTCTCGCCTGCGCGTTCCGGTCCTGCTCGCGGCACGACCGTACGTCATGCCGTCCCTGAACATAACGTCCGGATCACGAAACCTACCGGCCTACAGGTGGGCGAGGCAGGATGGAAGGAGCGAACGCAGGGACGGAACGCACCGGACCGACGGACTTCAACGAGGAGGTACCGCCATGGCGGGAACCCAGGGCCCCGGAGCCACGCAGGCCGACCGGGCGCGCGAGGCGGCCGTGGAGGCCGCGCTCGGCGCGCTGGATCTGGACGCCAAGACCCGGCTGCTCGGCGGCCGCGACATGTGGTCGCTGCACGCCCTGCCCGAGATCGGCCTGGCGTCCCTCGTGATGTCGGACGGCCCGATCGGCGTGCGCGGCACCCGCTGGACCGCCGACGACCCCTCCGTCGCCCTGCCGTCCCCCACCGCGCTCGCCGCCACCTGGGACCCGGCCCTGGCCCGCCGCGCGGGCGCCCTGCTCGCCCAGGAGGCCCGCCGCAAGGGCGTCCACGTCCTCCTCGCGCCCACCGTGAACCTGCACCGCTCACCGCTGGGCGGCCGGCACTTCGAGGCGTACAGCGAGGACCCGTATCTGACCGGCGCCATCGGCACCGGGTACGTCCAGGGCGTGCAGTCCGGCGGCGTCGGCACGACCGTCAAGCACTTCGTCGCCAACGACGCCGAGACCGACCGCTTCACCGTCGACAACAAGGTCGGGGCGCGCGCCCTGCGCGAGCTGTACCTCGCGCCCTTCGAGGCGATCGTGGCCAACGCCCGCCCCTGGGGCATCATGACCGCGTACAACCAGGTCAACGGCTCGACGATGACCGAGCACCGGTATCTGGTCAACGAGGTCCTGCGCGGGGAGTGGGGCTTCGACGGCTACAACGTCTCGGACTGGATGGCCGCCCGCTCGACCGCCGGAGCCGTCGAGGGCGGCCTCGACGTCGCCATGCCGGGCCCGCGGACCGTGTACGGCGACGCGCTCGCCGCAGCGGTGCGCGAGGGCCGGGTCAAGGAGCCGGCGGTCGACGACGCCGTACGGCGCGTGCTGCGGCTCGCCGCCCGCGTCGGCGTCCTGGAGGGCGCCGAGCCCGTGGTCACGGACCTGCCCGCCGAGATCGACGGCGAGGCGCTCGCCCGCGAGATCGCCGCCCGCGCCTTCGTCCTGGTGCGCAACGAGGACGACGCGCTGCCCGTCCGGCCCGCCACCTCCGTCGCCCTCATCGGAGCCGCCGCACGCGACGCCCGCATCCTGGGCGGCGGCTCGGCCACCGTCTTCCCCGCCCGCGTGATCTCCCCGCTCGACGGCCTGCGGGCGGCGCTCGGCGAGGACTCCCTGACCTACGCCGTCGGCGCCGACCCGAGCGACGAACTCGCCCCCGCCGAGAAGGGGTTCGAGCTGCGAGCCGTCTGCCGCGACGCGGACGGCGGCATCCTGGGCGAGGGCAGCCTCCCCTCCGGCCAGGTGCAGTGGATCGGCGCCGACCTGCCCGAGGGCGCCACCCACGAGACGCTGGCCTCCGTCGAGGTCCTCGGCACGTTCACGCCGCGCGAGAGCGGCGAGCACTCCTTCGGCACGCGCGGCCTGGGCGCCTTCACGCTCTCCGTCGACGGCGAGATCGTCTACGACGGCTCCGAGGTGATGGGCGCCGAGTCCGACCCCTTCGAGGCGTTCTTCGGCTCACCGGTCGAGCGGGCCAAAGTGAACCTCACGGCGGGCGAGACGGTCGAGGTCTCCCTCTTCCACCCGCTCGACAAGGAGTACGCGGCCCCGCTGCCCGGCGTGGTCTTCTCCTTCGTGCACCTGGGTCCGCGCCGCGACCCCGACGCCCTGATCGCGGAGGCCGTCGAGGCGGCGCGCGGCGCGGACACCGCGATCGTGGTCGTCGCCACCACCGAACGCGTCGAGTCCGAGGGCTTCGACCGGAAGGACCTGCGCCTGCCGGGCCGCCAGGACGACCTGGTGCGCGCGGTGGCCGCCGCCAACCCCCGCACGGTCGTGGTCGTCAACTCCGGCTCCCCGGTGGAACTCCCGTGGCGCGAGGACGTCGCCGCGGTCCTGCTCGGCTGGTTCCCGGGCCAGGAGGGCGGCGCCGCCCTCGCCGACGTGCTGCTCGGCGCGCGCGAGCCGGGCGGACGGCTGCCCACGACGTGGGGCGCCCTCGCCGCCGCCCCGGTCACCCAGGTCACCCCGGCCGACGGCCAACTCACGTACAGCGAGGGTGTGTTCATCGGCTACCGCGCCTGGGAGAAGGCGGGCGCCACCCCCGCGTACGCCTTCGGCCACGGCCTCGGCTACACCGACTGGACGTACGAGTCCCTCGACCTGGAGGGCACGACGGCCACGGTCCGCGTCCGCAACGCGGGCCCGCGCGCGGGCCGGGAGGTCGTCCAGGTCTACCTCGCCCCGGCCGCGGACGACGCAAGCCGCCCGGCCCGCTGGCTGGCGGGCTTCGCGGGCGCCGAGGCCGCCCCCGGCGAGAGCGTGGAGGTACGGATCGAACTCCCGCGCCGCGCCTTCGAGACCTGGGACGAGGACAGCGGCTCCTGGACGTACCGCACCGGTTCGTACGAGGTCCAGGCGGGCCGCTCGGTCGCGGACCGGAGGCTGAGCGAGACGCTCGTCGTGTGACGCGGGCCGGCCTCCCGGCCGCTCAGCGCACCGAGAAGCCGTACACCGTCTCCGACGTGTACACCCCGTCCGGCCGCAGTACCGTGCCCGGGAACTGCGGCCGGTTGGGGGAGTCGGGGAAGTGCTGCGTCTCCAGCGCGATCCCGTCCCCGGCGGCGAACGGCAGCGGCTCCTCGAAGTGGTCCGCCGTGTACAGCTGGAGGCCCGGCTCCGTCGTCGCCACGGTCAGCACGCGCCCGGACGGAGGATCGCTCAGCTCCGCCACCTCGGCGGGCAGAGCGGTCACCCCCTTGTCGAGCACGTAGTTGTGGTCGATCCCGCCCCCGACCTTCCGCGCGTCCCGGAAGTCGAACCGCGTCCCGTCGACGTCCTCGTACGCCCCCGTGGGAATCTGCACCCCGTCCGTCGGCGTGATGCGCTCCGCCGCGATCCGCAGCTCGTGCCCGGCCGCGCTGCCGCTGCCGGCCCCGGCGAGGTTCCAGTACGTGTGGTTGGTGAGGTTCACGACCGTCGGGGCGTCGGTCGTCGCCTCGTACGCGATCCGCAGCGCGCCCGAGGCGTCCAGCTCGTACGTCACCGACACCGCGAGCCGCCCCGGATAGCCCTCCTCGCCGTCCGGGCTCACCCGGGAGAGCCGCACGCCGTGCTCGGTCTCCGTCGCCTCCCACACCCGCTTGTCGAAGCCGGCCGTGCCGCCGTGCAGCGCGTTGGGACCGTTGTTCCGCGCCAGGCGGTACTCCGTGCCGTCGAGCGTGAACCCGCCGCCCGCGATCCGGTTCGCGTACCGGCCCACCAGCGCCCCGAAGTACGGCCCGGGGTGATCGAGGTAGTCCTGGAGGGCGTCGAAGCCCAGGGCCACCGGCTCGCACCGCCCCGAACGGTCGGGAACTTCCGCCGACTGGATGATCCCGCCGTACGTCAGGACGCGTACCCGCACCCCGCCCCTTTCCAGGGTCCAGCGATGGACGGGGGTGCCGTCGGGGAGTGTCCCGAAGAGTTCACTGCGCATGATCGCGACCCTACGCCGGGCCGCCGCGCCGCCGGGCTCAGGCCCCGGGATCCTTGGGATTCTTGGCCTTCACCTGCCGGTAGGCCAACTCGGCCAGCCGCGACTGGCCGTCCTTGCTGGGGTGGAACCAGTCCCAGTGGCTCAACTGGTCGCCGTCGAAGCGGTAGTCGAAGACCGCGCCGCCGTCGTACCGGCAGCGCAGATCCTTGGCGCACACGTCCTCGAGCACGTCGTTGTACGCGACCACGCGGTTCTGCACGCTCTCCCGCCGCTGGGTCGCCGCCGCGTCGCGCGCGTCCGGGTCCGCCAGCATCGAGGCGCAGATGCCCAGCTTCCAGATCTGCTTGCCCAGCGGGTTGGTGCGCCCCTGCGACCAGAGCCGCTTCAGGTCCGGCACGGAGGTGACGTACACCTGGGTCTTGGGCAGCTCGCGCCGCAGCGTGCGCATCGCGTCCTGGAACTGGGCGCGGAACTCCGCGACCGACGTCATGGAGTCCGCCGAGGGGCGGCACGCGTCGTTCGCGCCCGCCATCACCGTGATCAGCTCGGGCCGCTTGGCCGCGGCCTGCTCGACCTGCCCGGGCAGGTCCGCCATCCGGGCGCCGGTCTTCGCGAAGTTCCAGCTGTGCTCGGTGGCCCGCCGCTCGCCCAGGAGCCGGGTGGCGAGGCTGCGCACCCCGGAGTCCGTGCCGGTCGCCCAGGACGCCTCGGGGCAGTCGGCGAGGACCGAGCAGGCGTCGAAGCCGCGGGTGATGGAGTCGCCGACGGCCGCCAGGGAGTCCGGGTCCGTGTTCCACGTCGGGGTGGGCTTGGGGGAGGGCTTGGCCGCCGATGGCCCCTTGGGTGCCGGGGTGTTGCCGGAGGAGTCGCACGCCGTGAGTGCGGCTGCGCACAGAAGTGCCGCCGTCGCGGTGGCGACGGCGGCACGCGAGCGGTGCTTTCGGTTCCGCATCCCCGGGTCCCCTCTGTTGCCGTGCGTCGGTCCGCCGCCGTAGGCCGACCGCGCCGTTTCGGCGCCCCTGCGAGTGAATGGTGGGCGATTCCTGGCCTCGGGACCGACGGTACGTCACACTCCTTGTTCCGCCGCACGGTAGCCTCGCCACCCAGTGGCACCCTGCTCTTTCGGTTCCGCTAAATTACATCACGTCACATCTGTCCCGTTTTCGGGAGTTTCCGAATTCAGGGCGACAACGCTCGGCACGGGCGCGAGGCCGCTGGGGAAGGCGAACCTCGACCCACACTGGAGGTCCCGGTGACGACACGTGGAGTTCTTTACGTGCACTCCGCACCGCGCGCGCTGTGTCCGCACGTCGAATGGGCAGTCGCGGGCGTACTCGGCGCGCGCGTCAACCTCGACTGGATCAGGCAGCCCGCGGCGCCCGGCAGCTGGAGATCCGAGTTCTCCTGGCGCGGCTCGGTGGGCACCGCGTCCAAACTCGCGTCCGCCCTGCGCGGCTGGCAGCTGCTGCGCTTCGAGGTCACGTCCGAGCCGTGCCCCACGGCCGAGGGCGAGCGGTACAGCGCCACCCCCGAACTCGGCATCTTCCACGCGGTCACCGGGATCCACGGCGACATCCTGATCCCGGAGGACCGTCTGCGGGCCGCACTGGCCCGCTCCCAGCGCGGCGAGAGCGACCTGGAGGCCGAGCTGGCCAAGCTCCTCGGCAAGCCCTGGGACGACGAACTGGAGCCTTTCCGGTACGCGGGCGAGGGCGCCCCCGTGCGGTGGCTGCACCAGGTGGTCTGACGCACTTCCGGCGCCCGGCCCCCGGCCCGCGGCGCCCGGCACGCACGACGAAGGGCCCCCACCGCACGGTGGGGGCCCTTCGTCACGTACGAGCGGATGCTCAGACGCTCAGACGGTCCTGAACGCGAGCACCACGTTGTGGCCGCCGAAGCCGAACGAGTCGTTCAGCGCCGCGATCCTGCCCTCGGGCAGCGCGCGGGGCTCGTCGCGGATGACGTCCGCGTCGACCTCGGGGTCGAGGTTCTCGATGTTGATCGTCGGCGGGGCCACGCGGTTCTTCAGCGCGAGGACCGTGGCCACGGTCTCCACGCCGCCCGCGCCACCGAGCAGGTGACCGGTCATCGACTTGGTGCTGGCGATCGCCATGTGGTCGACGTCGTCGCCGAAGGCCTTGCGCAGCGCCTTGATCTCGGCGACGTCACCCTGCGGCGTCGAGGTCGCGTGCGCGTTCACGTGCACGATCTCGGCGGGCTTGAGGTCCGTGCCGTCGATGAGGTTCTGGAGCGCCGCGGCGATGCCGTTGCCGGAGGGCTCGGGCTGCGTGATGTGGTGGGCGTCGGCCGAGATGCCCTGGCCGACGGCCTCCGCGTAGATCTTCGCGCCGCGGGCCTTGGCGTGCTCCTCGGACTCCAGGACGATCACGCCGGCGCCCTCGCCGAGCACGAAGCCGTTGCGGTCGACGTCGTAGGGGCGCGAGGCGCCCGCCGGGTCGTCGTTGTTCTTGGACATCGCCATCATGTTGCCGAACGCGACGATCGGCAGCGGGTGGATCGCCGCCTCCGTGCCACCCGCGACGACGACGTCGGCGCGGCCGGTGCGGATCATCTCGATCGCGTAGCCGATGGCCTCGGCGCCCGAGGCGCAGGCCGACACGGGGGTGTGCACACCCGCGTGGGCGCCCAGCTCGATGCCGACGTTGGCCGCCGGGGAGTTGGGCATGAGCATCGGCACGGTGTGCGGGGAGACGCGGCGTACGCCCTTCTCCTTGAGCACGTCGTACTGGTCGAGCAGGGTCGTCACGCCGCCGATGCCGGAGGCGATGACCGCGCCGAGGCGGTGCGGGTCCACGGAGGTGTCCTCGCCGGCCTTCGCGGTGTACCCCGCGTCGGCCCAGGCCTCCTTGGCGGCGATCAGCGCGAACTGCGCCGAGCGGTCCAGCTTGCGGGCCTGCGGACGGGGCAGCACCTCGCCGGGCTCGACCGCGATCTGGCCCGCGATGCGGACCGGAAGCTCGGCGGCCCAGTCCTGCTCGAGGAGACGGACGCCGGAACGGCCCGCGAGCAGACCTTCCCAGGTCGAAGCTGCGTCGCCACCCAGCGGTGTGGTTGCGCCGATACCGGTGACGACCACGGTGCGATTGGTCGAGTTCACAGGAAATTTCTCCACGGTGTTGAGGGGATCAGCGGCGCCACCGCCGGGTGGCGACAGCAGAGCAGCCTGGTCAGGCCTGGTGCTTGAGGATGTAGCTGGTCGCGTCGCCGACCGTCTTGAGGTTCTTGACGTCGTCGTCGGGGATCTTGACGTCGAAGCGCTCTTCGGCGGCGACGACGACCTCGACCATGGACAGCGAGTCGACGTCCAGGTCGTCGGTGAAGGACTTGTCCAGCTGGACGTCCTCGACCGGGATGCCGGCGATCTCGTTCACGATCTCGGCGAGACCGGCGACGATCTCTTCCTGAGTGGCGGCCATGTTGGCGCTCCTTCTATGTATCCAGAGGGTGTGGCGCCCGCCGCGGCAGCGGCAGGTTGGTTACGCCGTACGGACCGGGTGATCCGGACGGGATGCCTAGGGGAGGGTAACGACCGTGGCGGCGTACACGAGACCCGCCCCGAAGCCGATGACGAGCGCGGTGTCGCCGCTCTTCGCCTCGCCGGTCGCCAGGAGCCGCTCCATCGCGAGCGGGATCGAGGCTGCCGACGTGTTGCCGGTGGTGCGCACGTCACGCGCGACCGTGACGTGTTCCGGCAGTTTCAGAGTCTTCACCATCGAGTCGATGATCCGCTCGTTGGCCTGATGCGGGATGAAGACATCCAGGTCGTCCGCGGTGATTCCGGCCGCGTCCAGCGCCTGCTGGGCGACCTTCGCCATCTCGAACACGGCCCAGCGGAAGACCGCCTGGCCCTCCTGCGTGATCGCAGGGAACTTGATGTTGCCCTTGCTGTCGAGCGGCAGCTTCGAGACGTCGCCGACGTGGAGGTCGTTCCACGCCACGGTCTGCTTGATCGTCTCGGACTTGTCGCCCTCGCTGCCCCAGACGGTGGGGCCGATCTCCGGCTCCTGCGACGGGCCGACGATCACGGCGCCCGCGCCGTCACCGAACAGGAAGGCCGTCGCGCGGTCCTCCAGGTCGGTCAGGTCGCTCAGCCGCTCGACGCCGATGACCAGGACGTACTCCGCGGAACCCTCGACGATCATGCCCTTGGCGAGCGTCAGGCCGTAGCCGAAGCCCGCGCAGCCGGCGGAGATGTCGAAGGCGGCCGGCTTGCCCGCGCCGATCTTGTCCGCGATCTCGGTCGCGATGGCCGGGGTCTGCTTGAAGTGCGAGACGGTCGAGACGACGACCGCGCCGATCTGCTCCGGGGTGATGCCCGCGTCGGCGATCGCCTTGCCGGAAGCCTCGACGGACATCGCGGCCACGGTCTCCTCGTCGGAAGCCCAGTGGCGGGTCGCGATGCCGGAGCGGGAGCGGATCCACTCGTCGGACGAGTCGATCGTCTCGAGGATCACCTCGTTGGGCACGACACGGGTGGGGCGGTAGCCGCCGACACCCATGATGCGCGCGTACGGGGCGCCCTTACTGGGCTTGATCTTCGACATGCTCTCCTGGCTCCTTCTCAGGCACCCGCCGCGTCGGCGGCGGATGCGGTGTCGGCGATGAGCTCACGAGCTGCGTCGAGGTCGTCGGGCGTCTTGAGGGCCACCGTCCGCACGCCGGGCAGGGCGCGCTTGGCGAGACCGGTCAGCGTGCCGCCGGGGCACAGCTCGACCATCGCCGTGGCACCGAGCCCCTGGAACGTCTCCATGCACAGGTCCCAGCGCACGGGGTTGGCCACCTGGCCGACCAGGCGGGACACGACGTCCGCGCCGGTCGCCACGGCCTGGCCGTCGCGGTTCGAGACGTACGTCAGCTGCGGGTCGGCCGGGTCGAGGGCCTTGGCGGCCTCTTCGAGCGTGGTGACCGCGGGAGCCATGTGGTGCGTGTGGAACGCGCCCGCCACCTTCAACGGTACGACGCGGCGTACGCCCTCGGGCTTGTCGTCGGCGAGCGCCGCGATCTGCTCCGCGGTGCCCGCGGCGACGATCTGGCCCGCGCCGTTCACGTTCGCCGGCGTCAGGCCGAGCTTCTCCAGGTGCGGGATGGTGACCTCGGGGTCGCCGCCGAGCAGCGCCGCCATGCCGGTCTCCGTGACCGCCGCGGCGTCGGCCATGGCCAGACCCCGGGTGCGGACGAGGCGCAGTGCCGCGTCGTCGCTGAGCACGCCCGCGAGAGCGGCCGCGGTGATCTCGCCGACGCTGTGCCCCGCGACCGCGCCGGGCCGGTTCGCGGCCAGCGCGTCACCCAGTGCCGCGGCGGAGAGCAGGCCCGCCGCCACGAGGAGCGGCTGGGCCACCGCGGTGTCGCGGATCGCGTCCGCGTCGGCCTGGGTGCCGTAGTGGGCAAGGTCGAGCCCGATGGCGTCCGACCACGCGCCGATGCGGTCGGCCGCACCGGGGAGATCGAGCCAGGGAGTCAGGAAGCCGGGCGTCTGAGCGCCTTGGCCGGGAGCGACGAGTACGAGCACTCTCACACTCTCTCTTGTGGACGGTGGAAGCCGCCCGTGGGGACAGGGACGAAGAACCGCTGGGGGAATTGTAGGGGCCCGACAAAACGCTACGGTTGGAGATCTCCGTCGGCCAGACGTCCCAGGATCAGCGCGATCCGCAGCGTGAATGCTGAACGTACGTCCGAGGGCGACCAGCCGGTGACGTCTGTCACACGTCGCAGCCGGTAGCGCACGGTGTTGGGGTGCACGAAGAGCATCCGGGCGGCGCCTTCGAGGCTGCTGGCCTGTTCCAGATAGACGCTGAGCGTCTCCAGGAGTGCCGAGCCCGCTTCCTCCAGTGGTCTGTAGATCTCCTCCACCAACTGCTCGCGCGCGGCGGGATCGCTCGCGATGGCGCGCTCCGGCAGGAGATCGTCCGCCAGGACGGGCCGCGGGGCGTCCTGCCAGGCGGCGCACGCCTTGAGTCCGGCGGCCGCCGCCTGGGCGGACCGGGTGGCGGCGAGCAGGTCGGGGACGACGGGCCCGGCGACGACGGGACCGGCCGCGTACGGGCCGATCAGACCCTTGGCGACCTGCAACGGATTGTCGCTGCCGCCCGCGATGACGACGAGACGGTCGCCGAGCACACCGGTGAGGACCTGGAGCTTGGTGTGCCGCGCGGCGCGGCGGATGGCCTCGACGGTCAGCTCGCTGTCGCCGTCGGGCGCGGTGCCGAGGACGACGCAGACGTGCTCGGGGGAGTTCCAGCCGAGCGCGGCGGCCCTGCTGACCGCCCCCTCGTCGGCCTCCCCGGAGAGCACGGCGTTCACGACGAGCGATTCGAGCCGGGCGTCCCAGGCACCGCGTGCCTCGGCCGCCTGGGCGTAGACCTGGGCCGTGGCGAAGGCGATCTCGCGGGCGTAGACGAGGAGCGCCTCGCGCAGGACGGACTCGTCTCCCGGCGCCGCGACCTCGTCGATCGCGGACTCCATCACCTCGATCGTCGTCCGCACCATCTCCACGGTCTGGCGCAGGGTGATCGCCCTGGTCAGCTCGCGCGGGGCGGTCCCGAAGACGTCGGTGGAGATGGCCTGGGGCGCGTCGGGATGGCGGAACCACTCGGTGAAGGCGGCGATGCCGGCCTGCGCCACCAGGCCGATCCAGGAGCGGTTCTCCGGTGGCATGGCCCGGTACCAGGACAGCGTCTCGTCCATGCGCGCGATGGCCTGCGCGGCGAGGCTGCCGGATGACTGCTCCAGGCGCTTCAGCGTGGCTGAGTGCGCGTGAGCCTTCCGGTGCGCGTCCTGGCGGGCGGCTTCCTCATGGCGCGCGGCTTCCTCGTGGGCTGCCTGCTGGGCGTCCGGGCGGGCTTCGTTCGCAGAGGGTTCGGGCACGGGGACAAGACTGCCTTATCGGGACGGGGACGTGCGGTGCCGGGTCTAACGTGGGGTGTGTGATTGATGTACGGCGCTCCAGCGATCGGTACCGCGGCGGGGAGCCCGGCGCCGGTGTCGAGACCTTCCACGCCTTCTCCTTCGGGCCGCACTACGACCCGGACAACCTCCGCTTCGGCGCGGTCCTGGCCTGCAACGAAGAGCGTCTCGCACCCGGCGCGGGCTTCGACGAACACCCGCACAGCCACACCGAGATCGTGACCTGGGTGGTGGAGGGCGAGCTCACCCACCGCGACACCACGGGCCACGCGTCGGTGGTGCGCCCCGGGGACGTCCAGCACCTGAGCGCGGCGGGCGGCGTCCGGCACGTCGAACGCAACGACGGGGCCGAGCCCCTGACCTTCGTCCAGATGTGGCTCTCCCCGCTGACCCCGGGCGGAGAACCGTCCTACGAGGTGGTCCACGGCATCGCGGACTCCACCCCGTACGCGGTCCCGGCGGCGGGCGCCCTCCTCCACGTCCGCCGCCTCACCCCGGGCGAACGCACCGCGATCCCGGACGCCCCCCTGGCCTACGTCCACGTGGTCCGAGGCGAAGTGACCCTGGGCCCCGAACTCCTGACCCCGGGAGACGCGGCCAGAATCACGTCCGAACAATCCCTGGAGGCGCTGGCCACGGGAGAGGGCACAGGAGCGGAACTACTGGTGTGGGAGATGACGGGGGGTGCGGGGGATTGAGGTGCGCGGGGGTGCGGGGGCTGAGGGTGCACGGGGTGCTGCGGGCGGGGCCCCGCGCTGTCGTCGCTGTGGGCAGTCGTGCCGCTGGGGCGGCACGGGTGGGCACAGCGGCGGCACCCCGCTCCCGCCGGGCCGCGGAACCGCTCCCGCCGGGCCGCGGAACCGCTCTCGCCGGGCCGCGGAATCGCTCTCGCTGGGCCGCGGAACCGCTCCCTGCGGCAACCGCACCGCGGGGCACGGCCCAAGGCAGGGCAAGGACGAAGCCACCAGCCCCCGCACAGCGCGAGCGCCCCTCAGAGCTCAGCCAACACCGCATCAGTGAACGGAGGCCAAGCCTCCACAGCCCACGGCCCGAACGCCCGATCCGCGAGAGCCACACACGCCGCCCCCGCATCAGGATCGACCCAGAGGAACGTCCCGGCCTGCCCGAAGTGCCCAAAGGTCCGAGGCGAAGACGAACTCCCGGTCCAGTGCGGCGACTTCGAGTCCCGGATCTCGAACCCGAGCCCCCAGTCGTTGGGACTCTGATGCCCGTACCCGGGAAGCACACCCTTCAGCCCCGGATACGCCACCGACATCGCCTCGCCCACCGTCCGCGGATCCAGCAACCGCGGCGCCTGCACCTCGGCGGCGAACCTCACCAGGTCGTCGACGGTGGACACCCCGTCCTTGGCGGGCGAAGCCCCTCCGTCGAGCGAGGTGGACGTCATCCCCAGCGGCTCCAGCACGGCCTGCCGCAGATACTCTCCGAAGGGAATCTCCGTCGCCTTGGCGATGTGATCCCCGAGCACCTCGAACCCCGCGTTCGAGTACAACCGCCGCGTCCCGGCGGGCGCCGTCACCCGGTGCTCGTCGAACGCCAGCCCACTGGTGTGCGCCAGCAGATGCCGCACGGTCGACCCCTCGGGCCCGGCGGGCTCATCGAGCTCGACGGCCCCTTCCTCGTACGCCACGAGCACCGCGTACGCCGCCAACGGCTTGGTGACCGAAGCGAGCGCGAAACGGTGCCCCGTGGGCCCGTGCGCCCCGACCACGGTGCCATCCGCACGCACGACGGCGGCGGCAGCGGTGGGGACCGGCCAGTTCTCGATCAACGCCAGGCTCTGCATGTGTACGAGCCTAAGCGCCCTACAGCCTCAGCCGCATCGAGGGGTCAGGCTTGCGCACGAAGCCGAGCGAGGCGTACAACGGCTCCGCCTCCGCCGACGCGTTGAGTTCCACACTCCCCGCACCACGCTCCCGGAACCAGCCGAGAAGCGCCTCCATACCGGCCCGCGCATACCCACGCCGCCGCTGATCCGGATCGGTGGCGACGCTGAACACATGCCCGATGACACCCCGCGGATTCCCCGCCCGCCCGATGCGATAGTCCAGCGTCCCCACCACCAGCGCCGCAAGCCTCCGCGACTGCTCGGAAGGCTCCGGCTGACCCGACCCCTGTGAAGGCTCAGGCTGAACCGGCCGGTCGACGACGAAGGCGGCGAAGTCTCCGTCCGGATCGGCCAGCTTGTTCCGGACGACGGCGAGCGACTCGGCGTGCCAGCCGGTGTCGGACTCGGCAGCCGCCGCCGAACCGGTGGCGAACAACGAATCGATCATCACCTGCCGCAACCTGATCAGCTCCTCGGCATCATCAGGCGTGGCACGACGCACAACACTCATGATCGGCACGCTAGTCACCGCCCCGCGCCCCGTCCTCCGATTTCCGAGGACGCCCCTGCGCTTCTTTCCGAGGACGCCCCTGCGCTTCCGGAGACAGACCTCCCTGCGCCACATATTTCTGCCCTCCCCTGCATTCCCTCCTGGTTCTGCTTGCTTGGAGCGCACTCCAAGGTTCTAGCGTGGTGGTCATGACGGTGATGGAGACGGAGACCACCCGCACCAAGGGCGCCACGCAAACCACCCCACCGGCCCCGCCCCCCGGTGCCGACACCGGCCCTGGCACCGGTACGGGCACAGGCACAGACACGGGCATGGGCACAGCCACGGGAGCTGACGCCTGTGCCTCGGCACCCACCACGCATCCCCGCCCGAACGGGCAGGACCACTACACGATCAGCGAGGTCGTCGCCTTCATCGGTCTGACCGCCCACACCCTGCGCTGGTACGAGCGAATCGGCCTGATGCCCCACATCGACCGCTCCCACACGGGCCAGCGCCGCTACCGCAACCGCGACCTGGACTGGCTCGCCTTCGTCGGCAAACTCCGCCTCACCGGCATGCCGGTGGCGGACATGGTCCGCTACGCCGAACTGGTCCGCGAGGGCGACCACACCTTCACCGAGCGCCACGAGCTCCTGGAGCAGACCCGCCGCGACGTCCGTACCCGCATAGCGGAACTCCAGGACACGCTCGCCGTACTCGACTACAAGATCAACTTCTACGCTGACGCCCGCCCGGCGCCGGAGAGGCTCTGACACCGATGACCGCAGAAACCCCCAAGACCCCCGCGCCCGCCGCGTCCCCCACCACCACCGGCGCGACCCCCGAGCGCATCGCCACGGTGCAGCTCGGGACGGACGGTCCCGAAGTCGGCGTCCAGGGGCTCGGCTGCATGGGCATGAGCTTCGCCTACGGCCCCACCGACGCCGACGAGGCCCGCGCGACCCTGGAGCGGGCCCTCGAACTGGGCGTCACCCTCTACGACACCGCCGACGCCTATGCCGCCGGCGAGAACGAGAAGTTTCTCTCCCCCTTCCTCAAGGCACACCGCGACGAGGTCGTCCTCGCCACCAAGTTCGCCCTGGCCATCGACCCGCACGACCCGACCAAGCGGATCATCAACAACGACCCCGCCTACATCCGCGCCTGCATCGACGCCAGCCTCCAACGCCTCGGCGTGGACGTCATCGACCTCTACTACATGCACCGCCGTAACCCCCAGGTTCCGATCGAGGAAACCGTCGGCGTGATGGCCGAACTCGTCGCCGCCGGCAAGGTCAAGCACCTCGGCCTCAGCGAAGTCACCGGCCCCGAACTCCGCGCCGCCCACGCCGTCCACCCCATCGCCGCCCTCCAGTCGGAGTGGTCCCTCTTCAGCCGTGACATCGAGCAGGGCGTCGTCCCCGCCGCCGCCGAACTCGGCGTGGCCCTCGTCCCCTACTCCCCGCTCGGCCGCGGCTTTCTCACCGGCTCGTTCGTCAGCGCCGACAAGGAACTCGGCGCGGACGACTTCCGCCGCCAGCAGCCCCGCTTCACGGGCGACAACGCCGCCGCCAACGCGGCCCTCCTCGAACCCATCCGCACCGTCGCCGAAGCCCACGGCGCGAGCCTCGGCCAGATCGCCCTCGCCTGGGTCCAACAGCAGGCCCAGGCCCACGGCCTCGCCGTCGTCCCCATCCCCGGCACCCGCAAGCGCACCCGCGTCCAGGAGAACGCCGCAGCCACCCGCCTCGAACTGACCCCCTCCGAACTCGCCCTCCTGAACCCCATCGCCACCCAGGTCTCCGGCGACCGCTACGCCGACATGACCTTCACCTCAGCCGGCCGCGAGTAACCCCCACCCCCACCACCCCCGGGCGGGCCACCCCCCACCTCAACGGCCCGCCCACCGGTCTCCCAGCGCCCGCCTCGCCCACCGGCCTCCCAGCGCCTGCCCCGCCCGCCGCCTCCCGGCGCGTGCCCCGCCTGATGGGTCCCGACGCGTGCCCGCCGCGCGGGCTCCCAGCGCCTGCCCCGCCCACCGCACTCCCAGCGCCCGCTCCGCCCGGAAACCCACCTGTGGGCCCGCGGCCCGTCGGCCGCACGCCCCGCACACGAGCCCGCCCCTCACGCCAACCCCAGTGCGAAGACCGCGAATCCGGCCGCCAGCAGTCCGGCGAGTGCCCTTCTGGCGTGTGTGGCCCTCTTCCACGGGGCCTCGAAGCCGCGGGTGTAGCGGCCTATCAGCAGCAGGAGCATCCCGAAGACCGGCAGCCAGGCCACCCGGGCGGCTATCCAGCCCCAGGTGTCCGGGCCCGCCGTCAGCCCCGGCACCGTGCCGCCGAGGAACGAGCCGGGCACGGCTGCCGCGAGCATCGCCGTCTGATGCCAGCACAGGATCGTCATCGCCGACAGATTGATCACGACCACCGGCGCCCACAGGGCGGGCCTGCGCAGCACCTTGCCGATGCGTTCCCGCAGCAGGATCGCCGCACCGCTCTGCGCGGCGGCCAGCGCCAGGACCAGCAGGGACGGGGGGTGGGAATTCGTCCGTGCCTCACCCGGGACGCCCACCATCGACGCCGGATAGTGGAAGACGAGAAGCAGGACCGCGAAGAGAGCCGACCCTCCGGCGAGCAGCAGCCACGCCCCACGCCTGCCCAGCTTCTTCTCACCCCAGCTGACGCCCAGTTGGTAGGCGAACATCCACCCGGGCAGCAGATTCAGCAGACTCAGCCAGGACGGCATGGCCCCGCCGAACGGGCCGTAGCGCAGAAAATCGACGACGGCGACGGACCCGAGCAGCGGCGCCGCGGCCCAGGCACCGAACCGCTCGGCTGCCTCGATGCACCAGGGCGTGAGAGCGGTGATCACCGCATAGATCCCGACGAACCACAGCGGCTGTATCACCAGCGTGGAGCCCGTGCGCAACGTCGTGCCGGGCACGCCCATCGCGTACAGCACCGGGAGCAGCGCGGCCCAGACTGCCGTCACGCCGAGGACCGGACGCCCGAGACGTGCCACCCGCCCGCCGAGCCAGCGCTTCGTCGACTCGCCGTGTGCCGCCGCCCGGCGGAAAGACAGGACGGAGGCATATCCGCCCACCAGGAAGAAGATGCCGAGCATTTGCAGCACCCAGCTGAGCGGCGCGAAGAATCCGAACGACTCCAGGGGGCTCGCATTGTGCAGCGCGCCGCCCGAGTCGAGCGTGAATCCGCCGAGCAGCCAGTGCCCGGTCGGCACGGCGAGGAGGGCCAGTGCACGCAGCCCGTCTATGGCCCGGTCACGATGAGCGGGCGTCGTGGCGTCGATCGCCGACGCGCTCTTGCGCAGGGTGGCCAGTGGGGTGAGGCTCATGACCGCTCTCCCATGGGTCGGGCGTCGGCGGCAGCCGCGCTTGTCGCGGTGCTGTGGTCCGGAGCGTCGGGGGTGGCGCCCTCCGCGATGGCGGCGAAGGCCTGGAGGGAGTCCGTCCCGGGGGCGAAATAACCGGTATGGCCCTTAGCTCGCTCCGCCGGGACGTGGCGGGCACCGAAGCCGGGATCGGCCGGGTCCTCGCCATGGCCGAGACCGAACAGCTCGACGTTCGGCACGTCACCGATCCAGTCGCTGTCGTCCTTGGCCGCCCACACGCGGGCGGAGGTGTGCAGATCGGCCACGCTGTCCGCCCGCATGCCGGGAGAGCCGAGCACCACCAGGTCGGACGCCGGCAGCCGTGGGGCCGCCAGGCCGCACACCACCGAGCCATAGCTGTGGCAGAACACGGCGGGGCGTGGAGTGCCGGACGCCGTCAGACCCTGCACGAACCGGGCGAGCCGTGGCGCGCCGGCCTCCGCGAGCCGCCCCGTAGCGGCGTCGGGGCCGAGTCCGACCGGGGTGGTGTACCCGACCCACGCCACCACGGCCGTGTCGTCACCGGCTTCGGCGTGCAGGGAGCGGGCCATCCCGGCCGGAGTGCCGTACACGTCGTTCGAGCGGTCGAAGCTGCTCAAATCGATGTCGGATCCCGGCACGACAACAGACACGTGCCGCGCGCTCGTCAAGTCGCCGTACACCTCGCCCACTTGCCCTCTGCCACGCGGATCGAACGCGAGTATCTGCCGACCGGGGCGCAGAAGCTCCTCGTAACGTGCGACCAGGGAACGGGCTCGCTCGTGGTCCTGCACGGTGAGGCTCGGGTCGCTCTCGCGGGCCTGCTGGCGGGCTTTCTCGGCGTTCATGGAGAGGGAGTTGGCCTCGAAGCGCAGAGCGATCGGAGCGCCGTCCAGATTGCCGACGACCGAAGGGTGGCGCGCGGCCAGCCCGTGCTGCCGCGCCTCGCTCAACGAGTCGAAGAAGGCGGCGACTTGGGCGGGGGCCGTGGTCGCCGGATCCGGCAGCCGCACCCCCCACGAATGGTCCGCGCGCCAGGCATGGGTGCCCGGAGGTGGGCCCGTGATCGGCTGCTGTTCCTTGCCGACCGCCCAGCCGGTCGTACCGGTCACGATCGTCGTCGTGAGCGCCGCGGCGATCAGCGTCCGCTTGCTGCGTGTCTTCCAGCTCCTGCGGGTTCCGCGGGCTTTCCAAGAACGAAGGCGCATGGCCCGTCTCCCTCCCCATCTCGTGGCACGCTCTGGCGTGACGAGGGAAAAGTAGGGAGACGGTGCCCTGCGGCACCTCACACTGGGGAGCCAACTCGCAGGTCATACCGGGGTATGTGGAGCTCATACCGAGGTATCGGGGAGAGCGGGCTGTCGCCGGTGTGTGCGGGGGAGAGGGGCTTACTGTCCACCGGGCGTGATCAGCCCCGACTCATAGGCGAAGATCACGGCCTGCGCACGGTCCCGCAGGTCCAGTTTGGACAGCACCTTGCCGATGTGGGTCTTCACGGTCTGCTCGGCCAGGACCAGATGCTCGGCGATCTCCTGGTTGGAAAGCCCGCGCGCGATCAGCACCAATACCTCGGTCTCACGCGGTGTCAGACCATTCAGCCGAGGCGACTGGTCGTTGCGCGGTCGCTGCTTGGCGAAATCAGTGATCAGACGGCGCGTCACCGACGGAGCGAGCAACGCGTCACCGGCCGCCACCACGCGTACCGCCGAGATCAGATCGGCCGGCGGGGCGTCCTTGAGCAGGAAGCCCGAAGCTCCGGCGCGCAGCGCCTCGTACACATAGTCGTCCGCGTCGAAGGTGGTGAGCATCAGGACCTTTGGCACATGGACCACCCCGGGCGGCGGATCCAGCAGGGCGCGGGTCGCGGCGATCCCGTCCATGTCGGGCATCCGGACATCCATCAGGACGACATCGGGATGGGTCTGGCGGCTGACCTCGACACCGAGCTTGCCGTTCGGCGCCTCGCCCACGACGTCGATGTCGCTCTGGGCTGCCAGGAGCGCGGCGAAGCCGCCCCGCACCATGTTCTGGTCATCGACGATGATCACGCGGATGGTCATGCGGTGCCGGAATCCTTCTTGAGGAGTGGGAGTTGGGCGGCCACACGGAATCCGCCGTCGGGCAGCGGCCCGGCGTCGACCGAACCGCCGACCAACCGTACGCGTTCGCGCATGCCGACGAGTCCGTGACCTGTGCCGCCGTGCTCCAAAGAGTCGGGTGTCTCGGTGGGTGGGCCGTTGACCACGAGGAGCAGCAGATGCTCCTCGTCCAGGCTGACGGTGATGGTGGTGTGCGCTCCCGGCGCGTGCCGCATCACGTTCGACAGGGCCTCCTGCACGATGCGGTAGGCGGACAGGTCGACCGCCGGGGTGACGTCGGCCAGCTGTGTGAGCACCGACAGTTCAGGACGTGACAGGTCGATCGGTATGCCGGCGCGCACCGTCGCCTCCACCAGGTGCGGCAGCCTGCTGAGCCCCGGCTGCGGAGTCCGCTCGCCCGGTGTGTCCTCACTGCGCAGGACGGCGAGCAACCGTCGCATCTCGGTGAGCGATTCACGGGCACTGGCCGCGATGCTTCCGAACTCCTCGCGCGCCTCGTCCGGAAGATCATGGAGGCGGTAGGGCGCGGAGTCGGCCTGCACCGTGATCACCGACATGTGGTGAGCGACGACGTCGTGCAACTCCCGGGCGATGCGTGCCCGTTCCTCGAGGAGGGTGCGCTGCGAGCGCTCGGCCTCGCTGATGGTCTCCTGCTCGACGAGCTTGCGCTGCGCGTCGCCCCGCTCGCGCAGCAGCGCGCCGAGCAGCAGCGCGACACCGCTCAGCACGATCAGTAGCACGCTCGTGTCCTGGCTGCCGTCGTCGCGGAACGCCCCGAGCACGAGACTCACGACGACGGTGACGAGCCAGATCCCCAGGAGGGTGCGACGGCTCTCGCGCAAGGACAGCAGGAGGCACACGACCACGTAACCCACGATGATCATGGCTGTCCACGGTGCGGGGCGGTCGTCCCCCATGGACAGCGTCACGATCGCCCCGAGGACGTCCGCGACGATGATGATGCACCAGGCGGCCAGCGGACGGCTGACCGCCAGCAGCAGTGGCGCGGCCTGGGCGACACCCAAGGCGCCCGCCAGACCTCCGCTCACCCCATAGTCGTTCGACAGCACCTGGGTGGTGACCGGGATGAGTGCCGCCACGAACCCCAGCGCGGTGATCAGGGGAAGCAACCGCATCCAGCGCTTGGGCGCCCGGGCCAGGATCGGCTCGGTCCGCCCCGCGGGTGTGGAGAGGAAGGCCCCTGCCCTGCCGAGGCCGTCGCGGACACCCGCGGCCGCACGCTGAAGGGTGGCCCCTCGGCCGTCCGGCTCAGAAGCCGGTGGGCGGGGGTCTTGGTCCGGTGGTGTCGATGCGCTGCTCATGGCCTGATCAGCGTAGGCGCGCAGCACACCCCGCGCCGTCGTACCGCGGTGCTGACCTGCGCCCCATACCCAGGTACGAACCGGGCTCCCCTCGATACCCAGGTATGACCGAGGCCCCACGCCGCCTCCGCCAGGCCGTAGCGACCACAGCCGCTACGGCGATCACAGCCACCACAACCACCGCAGCGGTCACAGCTCAGCCAGGAGCTCGGCCTTCTTCATGGTGAATTCCTCGTCGGTGAGCAGCCCGGCCTGGTGCAGTTCGCCGAGATGCCGGATGCGTTCCGCGATGTCAGCGGGGTCGCGGCGGGTCACCGGCGCGCTGCCGGGGACCGTCCCTGGGGTCAGGGCCGGGCCCGACGACCGCACCGCGGCGAGCACCGACGCAGCGAACGGCAGCGACTCGTGCACCGGCCCGTACCCCAGACCGAAGACGACGGCCGCGGGGTCCTGGTCGGCCTGCGCGGGCTGGGCGACCGGGGTCTCACGGCGCAGCAGCCGCAGGTGGCCCTCGAAGACCTCGGGGGAGCGCCACTCGACGCCGCTCAGGTCCGTGACCAGGAAGCTCTGGTCGCCGGCTTTCCACTTCGCGGACGAGGCGCCCGTCCAGAACCACCGGAAGGCCACCGACTTGCCGTCGAAGGACGCCTTGCCGTCGTACGCCTTGAACTGGAGCGGAGTCTCCGGTGGGGCCACCAGGTAGCGGTCCGTGGGCCCGGAGTCGCCCTCAGCGAGCTGAGCCCGCAGCTCGTCCGCGTAGTACTCGGCGAGCGTCTCGCGCTCGGCCGGCAGCACGAGCCGATACGGGTCGCAGCCGTCCTTGAGCTGGCCCGCGGCCGCCTCCATCAGCGGATCGGCGCCCGGTCTCGGCACGGCGTGCAGGACGACCGTCCCGCGCTTGCCGGGAGTGAGCGTCACCGCCGCGATCGCCTCGTGGGGAATGCGGCGTTCGCCGAGCGCCTGAAAGAGCTTCGGCGTGCGGATCCCCCGTTCGAAGCGGATGAGCACGGAGTCGGACTCGAACTCCCAGGCGGCATGAAATCCGGCCAGTACGTCACCCATGCGGCTCATCGTAGGCGGCACGCGCGCCTCCGTCCCTCCTGCGGCGTGCCGCTGTTTTGTCGATTTCTACGCGCGTCAGGCCGCTGTCGCGCCGGAAAATTCCTTCCGGCAGACGTCATCGCCGCTCGCACATCGCACCGAGCCGTACGCACCGGTGCCGATGTCGGCGAAGTTCCTGAGGCTCTCCGTACCCGGCTCGAAATAGCCGGTGTGGCCGATCGCGCCGCGTGCCGAGAGCACGCGGGCGCCGAAGTCCCGGGAGACGGGATCGGCACCATGCCCGAGCCCGCCGACCTCCATGTTTGGCACATCCTGGATCCAGTCGTCGCCGTCCCTTGTGGCCCAGATCCGGGCACCTGTGCCCAGCTGTGCCGCCGTGTCCGCACGCATGCCGGGGCTGCCCGCGACCGCGATGTCGGAAACCCGGGAGGGCAGCTGTCGTGCGGCGACCCCGCACACCACCGAGCCGTAGCTGTGGCAGTACAGCGCGACGGGCGAGTGCCCCGGCAGGGCGCGGACCAGGGAATTGAGCCGGATCGCGCCGTCGTCCGCACGCATCGACGTGGCCGCGTCCACACCGAGACCCACGGGCGCGGTGTAGTCGGCCCAGGCGATGACGGCGGTACGCGCGCGTGGGCTCGCCGTCCGCTCCGCGCCGTACAGGGCCTTGGCCATGCCGACGGGCGCCGAGTACTTGCGGTTCGTCCGCTCGAACGTCAGCACGTTCGTGTCCACCCCGGGCACCACGACCGATACGCGCGAAGCGCGGTCGAGGTCTCCGAAGACCTCCGCTATACGACCCGTCCCCATGGGATCGAAGGACAGCACCTGCCGCCCCGGGTGCATCATCACGCCGAAGCGCTTCATCCTGCGCTCCGCCTCCTGCTGCCCGAGAGGGGAGAGCCGGGCGTCGTGCATGCGCCGTCGCTCGGTCTTGCGTGCCTGGTCAAGGGCGATGTGGTTCGCGCGATAGCGCAGCTCCACGGGGGCACCGTTCATGTTGCCGACCGCTAGGGGGTAGCGGGTGGCGAGCCGGGTGCGCTGCTGTGCGTTGAGCGACGCGAAGAAGTGTGCGAGCCGGCCGGCGGGGGCACCGGGGTCGGGCAGGGCCCGGCCGTTGATGCGCCCGTGCTCCCAGGCCGAGATTGAGGCCGAGAGCGGCGATGCGGCGTCCTTGTGGTGGCGTACCGCCGTCCAGCCCGTGGTCGCCAGCATGACGAACACGACGGCGAGCGCAAGCAGTGCGCGCCAGGCGCTGAGTTGAGGGGAGGAGTCGAAGGAAGTCACTACGGAACACCCTAGGAGAATCGTGATGCCTACCGTGCACCGGGTGAGGCAGATCACGTTTCCCTTGGGGTAATTGAGGCATAGCGGGCGCACTTCGAGCGTTTTCGTCACACTCTGTACGCGCCGCGCCCACGCACCGCAGGCGGCTTTCCCGCTACTGACGGTGTATCAATGATTCACGTTACGTGTTGATTTGTTCGATGGGTCGATCCATCGCGTGAAGCTCCACGCGGCCGGCTCCGGCCAACCCGTTGCCGCCCGTCCCCACCCGTTCCCGCCCGACCCGACCCGACCCGACCCGACCCGACCCGTCCCGACCCGACCCAACCCGTCCCGATCGGACGCGGAGTACGCGCACGGTCACTCCGTGCGCCAGCTTTCCGCCAACGCGGGCCCCAGATGGTCGAGATGCGACTCGGTGATCGCTCGGATCGATTCGACGCTCCAGTCGTCGCCCGCGCCCCACAATCGTCCGGTCACGCGCATGACCCCGCTGAAGGCGGCCACCACCACGCGCGGTCGGGGGTCCTTGTCCAGGTCGAGTCCCTCACGCTCGGCGATCACGCGCGCGATCTCTTCCTCCATCTCGATGGAGCGGCGCAGGTGGGCCGCCAGCAAGGAAGGAGTGGATTCGATCATCTGGTAAGTCCGCATGTGGAGTTCGACCGGGACGACCTCCTCGATGGACCGGCCCATCGCGTCCCACGCGCCGATCACGGCTCCACGCAGAGCCACGAACGGCGTTTCGTGGGCCGGACGTTCGCGCAGCGCCTCCACGAACCGCTGCTCCACCATCTCCTGGACGGCGAAGGCGGTCTCCTGCTTGTTGGTGAAGTACCGGAAGAACGTGCGCTGCGAGACATCGACGGCCTCGGCGATCTCGTCGACGGTCGTCTCCTCGAACCCCTTGGTCGTGAAGAGCTCGAGCGCCGCGCGCAGCAGCGCGTCACGGGTGCGCTGCTTCTTGCGCTCGCGGAGTCCGGGCCGGGTGGGTTCGCCGGAGATCTCTCCAGGAGCCTCGGCCTCTGGTTTCGCGGGGTCCGCCGCTTGCTCTTCGGTCCTCACACCATGGCCTTCTTTCCACCGGTTTGACCAGCTCACCATACCTGTGACCGACGTGACAGTTACCGACTTGTGAATTGGTTTGTCAACTGTCAGCGACTGACATTAGCCTCCGACGCATGACTAGTCAGATCACCGTCGACAAGGCGGACAAGGCGCCGGAGCCCTCCGCCCCGGCCCCGGCCAAGGGGCTTCGCGGGCACCCTTGGCTGACGCTCTTCTCCGTCGCGATCGGCGTGATGATGGTCGCCCTGGACGGCACCATCGTGGCGATCGCCAACCCGGCCATCGCCAAGGACCTCGGCACCACGATGTCCGGCGTCCAGTGGATCACCAACGGCTATCTTCTGGCGCTCGCCGTCGCGCTGATCACCGCCGGCAAGCTCGGTGACCGGTTCGGCCACCGGCAGACGTTCCTGATAGGCGTGGCGGGCTTCGCCGTCGCCTCGGGCGCCATCGGGTTCTCCAGCAGTGTCGGCCTGGTCGTCGCCTTCCGCGTGCTCCAGGGCCTCTTCGGCGCCCTCCTGATGCCGGCCGCGCTCGGCCTGCTGCGCGCCACCTTCCCCGCCGAGAAGCTGAACATGGCGATCGGCATCTGGGGCATGGTCATCGGCGCCTCGACCGCGGGCGGCCCCATCGTGGGCGGTCTGCTCGTCGAGCACGTCAGCTGGCAGTCGGTGTTCTTCATCAACGTGCCGGTAGGCGTCATCGCCCTCGTCCTCGGCCTGGTGATCCTCAAGGACCACCGCGCGGAGAACGCGCCCAAGTCCTTCGACGTCCCCGGCATCGTCCTTCTGTCGGGCGGCATGTTCGCGCTGATCCTGGCCCTCATCAAGGGCTCGGAATGGGGCTGGGACGGCTCGAAGACGCTGCTCTTCCTCGCCGGCGCGGTGGTCCTCTTCGCGCTCTTCGCCTTTTGGGAGACGAAGGTCAAGGAACCGCTCATCCCGCTGGGCATGTTCAAGTCCATCCCGCTGTCCGCCGGTGTGGTCCTGATGGTCCTGATGGCGTTCGCCTTCATGGGCGGCCTGTTCTTCGTGACGTTCTATCTCCAGAACGTGCACGGCATGAGCCCGGTCGACAGCGGTCTGCACCTGCTGCCGCTGACCGCCATGATGATCGTTTCCTCGCCCATCGCCGGTGCGCTCATCACCAAGTTCGGCCCGCGCGTCCCGCTCGTCGGCGGCATGGTGGCCACGGCCGTCGCGATGTTCGGCATGTCCACGATGACGACGGACACCGCGACGCTGCCGATGTCTCTGTGGCTCGGCCTGCTCGGCCTCGGTCTCGCACCCGTGATGGTGGGAGCCACCGAGGTCATCGTCGGCAACGCCCCGCTGGAGCTCTCCGGTGTGGCGGGTGGTCTCCAGCAGGCCGGCATGCAGGTCGGCGGTGCGCTCGGTACCGCCGTGCTCGGTGCGGTCATGGCCTCCCGGGTCGACGAGGAACTTCCCGCGAACTGGGCTGACGCCAAGCTGCCGCCCATGACGCCGGACCAGCTCGACCAGGCGTCCGGCGCCATCGAGATGGGCGGAGCCCCGGTCCCGCCGAACACGCCGGAGCCGATCGCCGACGCGATCACCTCGGTCGCGCACGACACCTTCGTTTCCGGAATGGGCCTGGCCTTCACCGTCGCCGGTGCCGTCGCGGTCGTCGCGGCCCTGGTCGCCACGCTGACCAAGCGAGGCGCCAACGCCGAAGCAGGCGCCGGAGTCGGACACATCTGACCGGAGACGATCGGCTTCCGGCCGGTGGCCACCGAGACGACCGGCTTCCGGCCGGTGGCGACCCGGCCCCGATCGGAGACATTTCCGGGTGTATGCACCGCGTACGCCGAGTAAACATCTGTCTGGCGCTCACGCATCAGGGAAAGCCCCTCAGGGTTCAACTGGGGGGCTTTCGCCTATCTGGGTGACGCACATCCGTACCCCTTCCGACGGAGCTAGCGAGTGGGTCACAGTTCTGGCAAGTGATCCACACGACACGGGAGTTGAAGCAGATGCGCACGACCTTGCCCACGACCTTCGCCGTCACCGCGCTCGCCACGGTGATCCTCGCCCCCACGCAAGCCGGCGCCATGGCACCCGCGACACAGGCCGGTCTCCCGACACCCGCGAAGTACGCCGGAGCCGCCGCGCCACCCACGCTCGCCGACTGCGGGCCCGGGGAGCTCTGCCTATGGGGAAAGGCGAAGTTCAAGGGCGCCCGGCACACGTATGAGCTGTCCGCGATCGACATCGAGAGCTGTGTAGCGCTGCCGGAGGGGGGCAGCGCTCAGGCACTCGCCAATCGCACGGGCCGGCCGGTCACCACTTATCAATCCGCGGAGTGCGCCGAGACCGGGGAGTTCGACACCTATCCAGGGGGTGGCACCTGGGTTCCCGAATCTCCCTATCGCGTGCGGGCGTTCAAGGTCTGGGAGAGCTGACCGGAGGCACCTGAGGAGCATCCGCGGCCGGCGCCGGCCGCGGAACCTCCACCGGAGCCGACTGCTGAGCCTCCACCGGAGCTGACCGCTGAGCTTCTACCGGAGGCGGAGACGACCGCTGAGCCTCCGGTTCCGCCGTCGCCGGTGCTCCGCCCGACAGCGCCGTCACCTGTGCCCGCAGGGCCTGCACCTCTGTCGTCAGCGCCTCGATCGCCGCCGTCTGGCGCCGCTCCTCGACGTCGTCCCGGTCGAAGCGCGAGATGAACCAGGCCGCGATGTTGGCGGTCACCACACCCAGCAGTGCGATGCCCGACAGCATCAGGCCGACCGCCAGCACGCGGCCGAGGCCGGTCGTCGGCGCGTGATCGCCGTAGCCGACGGTGGTCATCGTGGTGAAGGACCACCACACCGCGTCGCCGAGCGTCTTGATGTTGCCGTTCGGCGACTCCCGCTCCACCGACAGGACGGCCAGCGAACCGAACATGAGGAGGCCCACGACCGCACCGGCCACATACGTCGTCAACCGAATCTGGGACGCCATCCGGGCCCGGCGTCCGACCAGCAGCAGCGTCGAGACCAACCGCAGCAGCCGCAGCGGCTGCAACATGGGGAGGAGGACAGCACAGAGGTCGAGCCAGTGCGAGCGCACGAACTGCTTGCGGTGGTCGGTGAGATAGAGGCGTACGAGATAGTCCACGGCGAACGAAGCCCAGACGATCCACTCCACCACCGTGCAGACGGTGCCGACGCCCTGGCTCGCGGCGGGCGCCACGATGGGCACGGCGTACGCGACGGCGAAGGCCACCGCGAGCGCGAGGAGCGGACCTTGGGTGCGTCGCTCCCAGCGGAGCTGCGCCGGCGGGTGCTTTACGGGGGCTTCCATCCGCGCATCGTAGGAAATGCCGGAGGGCGGCGGGAGCCATCCCCACCGCCCTCCGGGCGTCCTACGCCTTGCGAGTACCGCACCTACTACAGGCGATACCGGCAGGCAACACCGGCAAGCAGCACCCGCAAGCACTACAGCCGGGCAATACAGACAGGCCCGCTACCGGCCTGCCGCCAGCTCGGCTCAGCTCAGCTCAGCTCAGCTCAGCTCCTAAGCGTCGCCCCCAGCGGCGCCCGGGTCGGCCGCCGTGACGTCCAGCAGCTGGTAGCGGTCGATGGCCTGCTTCAGTACGGAGCGGTCCAGCTTGCCCTCGCGGGCCAGCTCGGTGAGCACGCCGACCACGATCGACTGCGCGTCGATGTGGAAGAAGCGGCGGGCCGCACCGCGGGTGTCCGCGAAGCCGAAGCCATCGGCGCCCAGGGACTGGTACGTGCCCGGGACCCAGCGGGAGATCTGGTCGGGGACGCTCCGCATCCAGTCGGAGACGGCCACGAACGGACCCTCCGCGCCGGACAGCTTCTGCGTCACGTACGGGGTGCGCTGCTCTTCCTCGGGGTGGAGGAAGTTGTGGCGCTCCACGTCGACCGCCTCGCGGCGCAGTTCGTTCCAGGAGGTCGCCGACCAGACGTCCGCCTTGACGTTCCACTCCGAAGCGAGGATCTGCTGGGCCTCGACCGCCCACGGCACCGCGACACCGGAGGCGAGGATCTGCGCCGGGATGGCGCCCTGCTCGCCCGCCTTGTAGCGGTAGATGCCCTTGAGGATGCCGTCCACGTCCACGTCGGCGGGCTCGGCCGGGTGCTGGACCGGCTCGTTGTAGACGGTGAGGTAGTAGAAGACGTCCTCGCTGTCGGGGCCGTACATCCGGTGCAGGCCGTCCTTGACGATGTGCGCGATCTCGTAACCGAAGGCCGGGTCGTAGGCGACGCAGCCCGGGTTGGTCGAGGCGAGCAGCTGCGAGTGGCCGTCCGCGTGCTGGAGGCCCTCGCCGGTCAGGGTCGTGCGGCCGGCGGTGGCGCCCAGGACGAAGCCGCGGGCCAGCTGGTCGGCCATCTGCCAGAACTGGTCGCCGGTGCGCTGGAAACCGAACATCGAGTAGAAGACGTACACGGGGATCAGCGGTTCGCCGTGGGTGGCGTAGGCCGAGCCGGCGGCGATCAGTGAGGCCGTGCAGCCGGCCTCGGAGATGCCGTCGTGCAGCATCTGACCGGTCGGGGACTCCTTGTAGGCGAGGAGCAGCTCGCGGTCGACGGCCTCGTACTGCTGGCCGAGCGGGTTGTAGATCTTCGCGCTCGGGAAGAAGGCGTCCATGCCGAAGGTGCGGTACTCGTCGGGGGCGATCAGCACGAAGCGCTTGCCGATCTCCTTGTCCCGCATGAGGTCCTTCAGGATGCGGACGAACGCCATGGTCGTGGCGATCGACTGCTGGCCCGAACCCTTCTTCGCGGTCGCGTACGTCTTGTCCTCGGGAAGCTGGAGGGGCTTCGCGCGGACGACGCGGGTCGGGACGTAACCGCCGAGGCCCTGGCGGCGGTCGTGCATGTACTGGATCTCTTCCGAGTCGCGGCCCGGGTGGTAGTACGGCGGGGCGCCGCCTTCCAGCTGTGCGTCCGTGATCGGGATGTGCAGGCGGTCGCGGAAGCCCTTGAGGTCGTCGACCGTCAGCTTCTTCATCTGGTGTGTGGCGTTGCGGCCCTCGAAGTTCGGGCCGAGCGTCCAGCCCTTGACCGTCTGCGCCAGGATGACGGTCGGCTGGCCCTTGTGGGCCTTGGCGGCGGCGTACGCCGCGTAGACCTTCTTGTGGTCGTGGCCGCCGCGGCCCAGGTGCAGGATCTGCTCGTCGGTCATGTTCTCGACCATGGCGCGCAGGCGGTGGTCGTCGCCGAAGAAGTGTTCGCGGATGTACGAGCCGGTCTCGGTCGCGTACGTCTGGAACTGGCCGTCGGGGGTGGTGTTGAGCCGGTTGACCAGGACGCCGTCGCGGTCCTGGGCGAGCAGCGGGTCCCAGCTGCGGTCCCAGACCAGCTTGATGACGTTCCAGCCGGCGCCGCGGAACTGCGACTCGAGCTCCTGGATGATCTTGCCGTTGCCGCGTACCGGGCCGTCGAGGCGCTGGAGGTTGCAGTTGACGACGAAGGTCAGGTTGTCCAGGCCCTCACGGGCGGCGATGGAGAGCTGGCCGAGCGACTCGGGCTCGTCCATCTCGCCGTCGCCGAGGTAGGCCCAGACATGCGACTTGGAGGTGTCGGCGATGCCGCGCGCCTCCATGTAGCGGTTCATCCGCGCCTGGAAGATCGCGCCGAGGGGGCCGAGGCCCATCGAGACGGTCGGGAACTCCCAGAAGTCCGGCATCAGACGCGGGTGCGGGTAGGACGAAAGTCCGTTCGGAGCCTTCGACTTCTCCTGGCGGAACGCGTCGAGCTGCTGCTCGGAGAGCCGGTCGAGGAGGAAGGCGCGGGCGTAGATGCCGGGGGACGCGTGCCCCTGGAAGAAGATCTGGTCGCCGCCGTCGCCCTCGTCCTTGCCGCGGAAGAAGTGGTTGAAGCCCACGTCGTAGAGGGAGGCGGACGAGGCGAAGGTGGCGATGTGGCCGCCGACCCCGATTCCGGGGCGCTGGGCGCGTGACACCATCACGGCGGCGTTCCAGCGGGTCGCGTTGAGGACCTTGCGCTCGATCTCCTCGTTGCCGGGGAAGAACGGCTCGTCCTTGGTGGCGATCGTGTTGACGTAGTCCGTGCTGCGCATCTCGGGTACGGCAACACGCTTTTCGCGCGCACGTTCGATAAGTCGGAGCATCAGGTAGCGGGCCCGCTCGCGGCCGCGTTCGTCGACCGCGGCATCGAGGGAGTCGAGCCACTCCTGGGTCTCTTCGGGATCGAAGTCCGGGACCTGACTCGGCAGGCCGCCAATGATGATCGGGTTGCGATCGGATCCGGAAGCCACGCTGTTCCTTCGCTGTTGGGGCTTTCGCCTGGGTTCTGCCTGGCTGTGAGACGTTCCCCATCGTGTACCGCGTAGGCGTAATCGTCATCTCTACTGAGAGGTAACCGAGGGGTCCGCCCGGCGGCCCTGGGGTAGGCTCGACCAAATCGCAACGATACGCCCATCCCGCCAAGCCGGTTCGTAAGGCCGTTCGGACCTCAGTTCCGAGCGGTGTCGTACGAGCGAAGTGCGAGCGGACAAGGATCTGGCAGGTGGGCCTTGAGTTGCGGCGACACGGCCGGGAACGTCACCGTTTCGGCGGTCTTGACGGCCGGGTACTTGCGCGATCCGGTCCGCCCGTGTGGACTACCGCCAATGTCCCGCGCACGCGCGTGGGTGAAGGCATTCCCGAAAACATGATCAGGAGGCAAGCCGTGAGCGCGACCGCGGACCACGCGGAGGAGCGGACCAACCCTGCCGCGAGGCTGGGTTTCCAGCCCGAGCAGGTGGTCCAGGAGATCGGCTACGACGACGATGTCGATCAGGAGCTCCGCGAGGCCATTGAAGGGGTGATCGGCAGCGAGCTCGTCGACGAGGACTACGACGACACTGCTGACGCCGTGGTGCTGTGGTTCCGCGAGGACGACGGCGACCTGACGGATGCGCTGGTGGACGCCACCCAGCTGATCGAAGAAGGCGGCGACCTCTGGCTGATGACGCCCAAGACAGGCCGTGACGGCTATGTCGAGCCGAGCGACATCAACGAAGCAGCCCAGACCGCCGGCCTCGCTCAGACCAAGAGCATCAACGCGGGCAAGGACTGGACGGGCAGCCGTCTGGTCACGCCGAAGGCGGCAGCCAAGAAGCGGTGAAGCTGCCGCTCAGGCAGCAGGAAGTCGACTGAGCCCATCGCCGTGAGCCCCCACCGACACATGCCGGTGGGGGCTCACGCGCGCGTGGGGGCCGGCCGAGGGGTGTCGAGGGGGCAGGGGAGGGGCAGTCGCGTGGCAGGGGAGTGACGGGGCGAAGTGCCCGCCCTGCGGGGTGATCGGACGAAACGCCCGTTGCGTAGGGTGGTCGTCACCTGAACAGCCCCACCGAAGGGATGCGAACTCATGGCGCTCGCTGGAATCGCCACCGGCACCAAGGCCCCGGACTTCGAACTGAAGGACAACCACGGCCGGACCGTGAAGCTCTCGGACTTCCGCGGCGAGAAGAACGTGGTGCTGCTCTTCTACCCGTTCGCGTTCACCGGCGTGTGCACGGGCGAGCTCTGCGCGCTCCGCGACGAGCTGCCGAAGTTCGTCAACGACGACACCCAGCTCCTCGCGGTCTCCAACGACTCCATGCACACCCTGCGCGTCTTCGCCGAGCAGGAGGGCCTGGAGTACCCGCTGCTCTCCGATTTCTGGCCGCACGGCGAGGCGTCGCGGGCGTACGGCGTCTTCGACGAGGACAAGGGCTGCGCGGTGCGCGGCACGTTCATCATCGACAAGGAGGGCGTGGTGCGCTGGACTGTCGTCAACGACCTGCCGGACGCCCGCGACCTCGACGAGTACGTCAAGGCGCTCGGCACCCTGTGATTCCTCAGGGGTGACACCCTGTGATTCTTCAGGTGCAGAGCCTGTGGCGGCCGGGAACCGGTCACTAGGATCCACTCGTTGATCCGATGGCAAGCACGACTGGCAGAGCATGACCGGGGCTCCCCGCCCCTGGACATCAATTTGGGAGGATTTGTGGGAGTCAGCCTCAGCAAGGGCGGCAACGTATCGCTGAGCAAGGAGGCGCCCGGCCTGACCGCGGTTCTGGTCGGCCTGGGCTGGGACGTCCGTACCACCACCGGTACGGACTTCGACCTCGACGCCAGCGCCATTCTGACCAACGCCGAGGGCAAGGTCAGCAGCGACGGCAACTTCGTCTTCTTCAACAACCTGAAGAGCCCGGACGGATCCGTCGAGCACACCGGTGACAACACCACCGGTGAGGGCGAGGGCGACGACGAGGCGATCAAGGTCGACCTGGCCGCCGTCCCGGCCGACGTGGACAAGATCGTCTTCCCGGTCTCGATCTACGACGCCGAGACCCGTCAGCAGTCGTTCGGCCAGGTCCGCAACGCGTTCATCCGTGTCGTGAACCAGGCGGGCGGCGCGGAGATCGCGCGGTACGACCTCTCCGAGGACGCCTCGACGGAGACCGCGATGGTCTTCGGCGAGCTGTACCGCAACGGAGCGGAGTGGAAGTTCCGCGCCGTCGGCCAGGGCTACGCCTCGGGCCTGCGCGGCATCGCGCAGGACTTCGGCGTCAACGTCTGAGCCGAGTAACGCCCTCCGTCCGTCGTCCGGCGCCGCACACCACGAGTGCGGCGCCGGACGCGCTCAAAACTCCTGTTCCCGGGCATGCTCCCGTACGACGGGAGACCGGGAATTCTTGCTCACGAACCACGGGGAGGACCACATCATGGGCGTCACGCTCGCCAAGGGAGGCAATGTCTCCCTCTCCAAGGCCGCACCGAACCTCACACAGGTCCTGATCGGCCTCGGCTGGGACGCACGCTCCACCACCGGAGCGCCCTTCGACCTCGACGCCAGCGCGCTGATGTGCACCTCGGGGAGGGTGATGGGCGATGAGTGGTTCGTCTTCTACAACAACCTCAAGAGCCCGGACGGCTCGGTCGAACACACCGGCGACAACCTCACGGGTGAGGGTGACGGGGACGACGAGTCGCTCCTGATCGACCTCTCGAAGGTGCCCGCCGACTGCGACAAGATCGTGTTTCCCGTCTCGATCCACGACGCGGACAACCGCGGGCAGACCTTCGGCCAGGTCAGCAACGCCTTCATCCGGGTGGTCAATCAGGCCGACCATCAGGAGCTGGCTCGGTACGACCTCTCCGAGGACGCCTCCACGGAGACCGCGATGATCTTTGGCGAGGTGTACCGCTATGGCGGAGAGTGGAAGTTCCGTGCCGTTGGGCAGGGGTACGCGTCGGGACTGCGGGGCATCGCTCTAGACTTCGGGGTCAACGTTTCGTAAAGCCGGGGACCGGCGCGGGGGAGACCGCTAAACGGGAGCCCGTACACACACGATTGGGTAGCCAGTGCTTCTGAAAACCTTCGGCTGGTCGTTCGCGGTTACCGCGCTCGGCTTGGTCGCGGCGGTGTTCTACGGGGGGTGGACAGGTTTCGGGATCGTGGCGATCCTGTCGATCCTCGAGATCTCGCTGTCCTTCGACAACGCGGTGGTCAACGCCGGAATCCTGAAGAAGATGAGTGCCTTCTGGCAGAAGATCTTCCTCACCATCGGTGTCCTGATCGCCGTCTTCGGCATGCGGCTCGTGTTCCCCGTCGCGATCGTGGCCATCAGCGCCAAGATCGGCCCGATCGAGGCTGTGCGTCTCGCGCTCAACGACAAGGACAAGTACCAGCAGCTGGTGACCGACGCTCACCCGTCGATCGCCGCGTTCGGTGGCATGTTCCTGTTGATGATCTTCCTCGACTTCATTTTCGAGGACCGTGACATCAAGTGGCTCGGCTGGCTGGAGCGCCCGCTGGCCAAGCTCGGCAAGATCGACATGCTGTCGGTCTGCATCGCGCTCGTCGTGCTCATGGTCTCCGCGGTGACCTTCGCCACCCACGCCCACCAGCACGGTGGCACGCATGTGGACAAGGCGCAGACGGTGCTCATCTCCGGAATCGCCGGACTCATCACCTATCTCGTGGTGGGCGGCTTGTCGGGCTTCTTCGAGAACAAACTCGAGGAAGAAGAGGAGCGCGAGCACGAGCAGGAGGAAGAGGCCAAGAAGACCGGCAAGAAGGTTCCTGCCGTCGTCATGGCCGGCAAGGCCGCCTTCTTCATGTTCCTCTACCTCGAGGTCCTGGACGCGTCCTTCTCCTTCGACGGCGTCATCGGCGCCTTCGCCATCACGAACGACATCGTCCTGATGGCGCTCGGCCTGGGCATCGGCGCGATGTACGTCCGTTCGCTCACCGTCTACCTGGTCCGCCAGGGCACCCTCGACGACTACGTCTACCTGGAGCACGGCGCGCACTACGCGATCGGCGCCCTCTCCGTGATCCTGCTCGTCACGATCCAGTACGAGATCCACGAGGTCATCACCGGCCTCGTCGGCGTCGTCCTGATCGCCTGGTCCTTCTTCTCCTCGGTCCGCCGCAATCAGAAACTCGCGGCCGCCGAGGGCAAGGACAAGGGTTCGGGCTCGGACGAGAAGACAGAGGTCTCTTCCGGCGTGTGACGCCGGGCAGAGTGAGGAACGCTTCTGAACGGGGCGGCCATCGAGGACGAGTCCTCCTGGCCGCCCCGTGGCATTCGTAAGGGGCCCATGGGGTCCCGGCACTTTTTGGGGGCGGCGATGTCCTTCTGGGACGGTTTGTGGCGTGGGCGCTCGATGGACTACGAGTCGGGCAGCGCGGCGACCAACTCCATCGAACTCACGAAGAGGCGCCCGACGGTCTCGCTCAACAAACAGGGCGCGGCCACCGGCAACCTCCGGGTCAACCTCTCCTGGCAGATGCGGACGTCCGACATCATCGGCAAGCCCAAGGGCGGCGGACTGCTGCGGCACCCCCTCAGGATGTTCCAGCCCGACGTGGTGCAGGCGCACACCCAGGGCGTGGTCAACGTCGACCTCGACCTCGGCTGCCTGTACGAGACGGTGGACGGCGCCAAGGGCGTCGTGCAGCCCCTGGGCAGCTTCTTCGGGGACCTGAACGCCCCGCCGTTCGTGAAGCTCAGCGGCGACGACCGGTTCGGTTCGCCGTCAGGCGAGACGATCTACGTGAACCTCGACCACCGCGAGTCGATCAAGCGGCTGCTGTTCTTCGCCTACATCTACGACCAGACGCCGGCCTTCGACCGCACGCACGCCAAGGTCACGCTGTACCCCAGCAACGGCCCGCGGATCGAGATCGACCTGGACGAGCGCCAGCCGCAGGCCCGCTCCTGCGCGATATTCACGCTGGAGAACGTCAAGGACGAACTGGTCGTGCGCCGTGAGGTGAAGTTCGTGTACGGCTTCCAGGCCGAGCTCGACCGGCTGTACGGCTGGGGCCTTCAGTGGGGCCGCGGCTACAAGACGAAGGTCGGCGGCACCTGAAGCCCCGGCCGGCCCGCGCCCTCCCTCGGCGTGCGAGGAACTGCTCAGCGTGCGAGGAACTGCGGGCCCTGGGGCGGCAGCCGGAAGTTCGGGTCGGGCATCGGGGCCACGGGCTGCGGATAGCCGTACGAGGGCTGGGGGAGCGGGGCCGCCTGGACGGGTGCGTGCTGCGGGTAGCCGTAGGACGGCTGCGGGGCCGGCTGGTGGCGCGGCGGCTCGGGCGGATAGCCGTACGAGGGCTGGGGGGCCGGCGCGGGGAACGGCTGCGGGGCCGGGACCTGCGGGGGCGGGGCCTGGGTGACCGGAGCCTGGGTGGCCGGGGCCGGTGCGGGCATCGGCTGCGGCTGCGCCTGCCGGTGGGGGTGCGGCTGCGGCTGCGAGGCCTCGGTGGTCGGCTCGGGAACCGCCTCGGACTCGTCCACGGAGATCCCGAAGTCGCCGGCGAGTCCCTCCAGGCCGTTGAGGTAGCCCTCGCCCAGGGCGCGGAACTTCCACACGTCGCCGCGGCGGTACAGCTCGCCGCAGATCAGGGCCGTCTCCGAGCCCGTCTGCGGGGTGATGTCGAAGTAGGCGAGAGGTTCGGCCTCGCCCGCTCCCGCGTCGTACAGCAGGATGCGCAGGGCGGTTACGTGTTTGAAGGCGACGTTCTCGGCGGAGGCGACCAGGAGGACTCGGCTGACCGCGGGATCCAGGCCCGCCATGTCCGTCTGAATCGTGTCGGTCGAGCCCTCGGAGAGGCCCTGGGCGACGCGCTTCTTGCCGAGCCGCCAGACCTTGCCGGACGGGTGGCGCGGCTGGTTGTAGAAGACGAAGTCCTCGTCGGACCGCACGCGGCCGTCGGCGCCGAGGAGCAGGGCCGACGCGTCGACGTCGGGGACGCCCTGCCCGGGGGTCCAGCGCAGCACGGCGCGGACCGCCGTGGCTTCGAGCGGGACGTTCGACCCCTTCAACATCGCGTGCGTCATGCGGTCATCCTGCCTTCCCGGGTTTGGACGGGACAACGCGGGGGTGACGGTGTGTGGCCCGTGTGTCTGTCATGGCCGAGTTACTTGAATTTCATGCCCGTGGGGAACCCTTGACACCCGTCCCTACGTACTATTACCGGCCACATCACGTCGGGTCGCGCCGACGAGTACAGGGGAAATAATGCGTCATTTCGGGCATATAGCCCCAGAGGTGCGAGAGCGTCTCTTCCATCGGGAGCCGTGCGACTTCACCGCGGACTCCTCCCCGCGCCTGCTCGCCGCCGCCCTGGGAGCCACCCTCTACAGCCCCGCCACGCGTCCCCGCCTCGCCGACGACATCCTGAAGCAGGCCGGTCGTGGCGTGATCTCGATGGTGCTCTGCCTGGAGGACTCGATCGACGACGCGGAGGTCGTCGGCGCCGAGGAGAACCTCGTCAGGCAGTTCGCCGACCTGGACCAGCGGGCCGGCGCCGAGCCTCCGCTGCTGTTCATCCGGGTCCGCTCGCCCGAACAGATAGCCGACCTGGCGGACCGCCTCGGCCCCGCCATCCGGCTGCTCTCCGGATTCGTGCTGCCGAAGTTCACCGAGGAGCGCGGCGTCGCCTTCCTGGAGTCGCTCGCCGTGGCGGAAGCCGCCAGCGGCCGTCGGCTCTTCGCGATGCCGGTCCTCGAATCGCCCGAGCTGCTGCACCTGGAGAGCCGCTCGGACACCTTGGCCGGGATCGCCCGCACCGTCGACAAATACCGCGAGCGGGTGCTCGCGCTGCGCCTCGGCGTCACCGACTTCTGTTCGGCGTACGGCCTGCGCAGACCCCCGCACATGACCGCGTACGACGTCCACATCGTGGCCTCGGTCATCGCCGACGTGGTCAACCACCTCGGCAGGGCCGACGGCACGGGCTTCACCGTGACCGGACCCGTCTGGGAGTACTTCCGCGTCCAGGAGCGGATGTTCAAGCCGCAGCTGCGCCGCAGTCCCTTCCTGGAGGGCAGGGCGGAAGAGCTGCGGCAGGCGCTCATCGAGCACGACATCGACGGACTGCTCCGCGAGATCGAGCTGGACCGGGCCAACGGCCTGCTGGGCAAGACCTGCATCCACCCCACCCACGTGCTGCCCGTGCACGCGCTCTCGGTCGTCAGCCACGAGGAATTCAGCGACGCCGAGGACATCCTGCGCCCGGAGCGGAACGGCGGCGGGGTCATGCGCTCGGCGTACACGAACAAGATGAACGAAGTCAGGCCGCATCGCGCCTGGGCCGAGCGGACCCTCCAGCGGGCCGAGGTCTTCGGCGTCGCGCGCGAGGACATCGGCTTCGTGGAGCTCCTCAGCGCCGGGCTCTCCGGCTGACCACCGCCCCGCCGGGCTCTCCGGCCGACGGCGACGAACGTAGGGAACCTAAGGACTGTGCGAGGACTGTGAACGACGACGTGGTGTGGTCAGGGACGTGGGTGGCCGAGCGGCTCGGTGTGGAACTGGCCGGGGACGCGGGGCTGAGCGGCATGCTCGGCCTCGCCCTGCGCCGCAACCCGAAGCGGGCGCACCTCCTGGTGTCGAACGTCCTCGGCAAGCACGTGCCGCAGCTCCCGTCCGTGGTGTACGCGGCCGGGCACGACCTCGGCGTACGGGCGCGCGCGCTCCTGGGCGACGCGGAGGCCCGGCGCGCGGTCGTGCTCGGGTACGCGGAGACGGCGACCGGCCTCGGCCACTGCGTGGCGGACGGCATCGGCCTCGCGCCCTACCTCCACTCCACGCGCCGCCCGGTCGACTCCGTGCGCAGCGCGGGCGGCTTCGAGGAATCCCACTCGCACGCGACCTCGCACCTGCTGCTGCCCGAGGATCCGCGGCTGCTCACCAGGGACGGCCCGCTGGTCCTCGTCGACGACGAGTTCTCCACCGGGAACACCGTCCTGAACACCATCCGCGCCCTGCACGAGCTGTACCCGCGCGAGCGGTACGTCATCGTGGCCCTCGTCGACATGCGCTCCCCGCGGGATCGGGGCCGCCTGGCCGACTTCGCCCGCGAGATCGGCGCGCGCGTCGACCTGATCACCACGGCGTCCGGCACGGTGAGCCTGCCGGACGGCGTCCTGGAGAAGGGACAGGCACTGGTCGAGGAGTACGAGGCTGCGGCCCTCCCCGCCCCGCGCCGCGAGGGCGGCTCGGTCACCCGGGTCGACCTCGGCTGGCCCGCCGGCATCCCGGACGGCGGCCGCCACGGCTTCGCCCCCGAGCACCGGGCGGCGCTCGACGCGGCGCTGCCGGGGATGGCGGACCGGATCACGGAGGCGCTGCTGCCGGGGCTGAGGAGTGTCGAGGCTTTCGGTGGTCTTGGTGGTTCTGGTGGTCTTGGCGGTTCCGGTGGGGCTGGTGGTTCCGGCGAGGCAGGGCCTGCGCAGCCCACGGAGCACTCTGAGCCTGCGGAGCCCGCCGAGCCCGCCGCAGCCTCTGAGTCCTCCGAGCGCCCGGAGCGTGACCGTGCCCGTGCCCGTGTCCTCGTCCTCGGCTTCGAGGAGCTGATGTACGCCCCGCTGGCCCTCGGCGTGGCGCTGGAGGAGCGGCTGCCCGCGGACGCCGTGGACGTGCGGTACTCCACCACGACCCGCTCGCCCGTCCTCGCCGTCGACGACCCCGGCTACGCCATCCGCAGCCGCCTCGTCTTCCCCGCCCACGACGCGCCCGCCGACGGACCCGGCGAGCGGTACGCGTACAACGTCGCGGGCGGCGGCTTCGACGCGATCGTCCTCGTCGTCGACTCCGTGGCCGACCGGCCCGAGCTCCACGCCCCGGACGGCCTGCTCGCGCAGCTCGCCGCGCACACCCCGCGGGTGCTGCTCGCCGTCGTACCGTCGTACGTCCCCGGGCAGACCCCCGCGCAAGCCCCCGAGCACGTCCCCGAAAGGCCCTCCATGCTGCCCGAGCCCCTCCGCGGCCCCGACTTCTCCTCGTACGCGGCCGAAGACGTCGGCTGGCTGCTCCAGGATCTCTCGGACGTGCGCCTGGAGGCGCCCACCGAGGAGCGCGAGGAGGCGATACAGAGCGGTGGCGCGCACTACGCCGAGTCGCTGCCGGTCGAGTACCAGCCGAGCCCGCAGTACCAAGAGCTGTTCCGCGCGGCGCTCGGCACGTCCGCCGCCCGCATCGCGCAGGCCGTCGGCACCGTCACCGAGACCGTGCTCGCCGAGCGGTCGCCCCGCCCCGTCCTCGTCTCGCTGGCCCGCGCGGGCACGCCCGTCGGCGTCCTGATGCGGCGCTGGGCGCAGCACCGGCACGGCCTCGACCTGCCGCACTACGCCGTGTCGATCGTGCGCGGCCGCGGCATCGACGCCAACGCGCTGCGGTGGCTCGCCGCCCACCACGACACGGCCGACGTCGTCTTCGTCGACGGCTGGACGGGCAAGGGCGCCATCACGCGCGAACTCGCCGACGCGGTAAGGGAGTTCGAGGAGGCCGGTGGCCCCGCCGGGTTCAACCCGGAGATCGCGGTGCTCGCCGACCCGGGGTCCTGTGTCCGCACCTACGGCACCCGCGAGGACTTCCTCATCCCCTCCGCCTGCCTCAACTCGACGGTGTCCGGCCTGATTTCGCGTACCGTCCTGCGCGCGGACCTCGTCGGCCCCGACGACTTCCACGGCGCGAAGTTCTACCGCGAACTCGCCGACGGCGATGTCTCCCTCGACTTCCTCGACGCCATAGCGGCCCACTTCGACGAGGTCTTCGACTCCGTGGACGCCGAGGTCAAGGAGCTGCTCTCGGCCGACAGGGCGCCGACCTGGGAGGGCTGGGCCGCCGTGGAGCGGATCAGTGAGGAGTACGGGATCCACGACGTGAACCTGGTCAAGCCGGGCGTCGGCGAGACGACGCGCGTCCTGCTGCGCCGCGTCCCCTGGAAGATCCTGGCGCGCGCGGGAGCGGGGGCCGACCTCGATCACGTACGACTCCTCGCGGAGCAGCGCGGCGTACCGGTCGAGGAAGTGGCCGAACTCCCCTACACCTGCGTCGGACTGATCCACCCTCAGTTCACGCGCGGAGCCACCGGCACGGACGGCAAGGCGGTGACCACCAAGTGAGTACCTCCAGTAGGTCTGGCATGTCTGGTACTTCCTCCAGTACGGCTGGCGCGCCCGGTGCGTCTCGTGCGGGTGGCGCGTCGGGTGAGGTCCTGGTCGCCAGCGACCTCGACCGCACCCTCATCTACTCCGCCGCCGCCCTCGGCCTGACCATGCCCGACGCCGAGGCGCCCCGCCTGCTGTGCGTCGAGGTGTACGAGAGCAAGCCCCTGTCGTACGTCACCGAGACCGCAGCCGGGCTCCTCGACGAGGTGGGCCGCAGTACGGTCTTCGTGCCCACCACCACGCGGACGCGCGAGCAGTACGGGCGCATCCATCTGCCGGGCCCCGCACCGAAGTTCGCGATCTGCGCCAACGGCGGGCACATCCTGGTGGACGGGGTGTCCGACCCCGGCTGGCGGGCCGACGTCGACCGCCGCCTCGCCGCGGAGTGCGCCTCGCTCGACGAGGTCCGTACGCACATGGTGCGCACCGCCGATCCTGCCTGGCTCCTGAAGGAGCGCGTGGCCGAGGACCTCTTCGCCTACCTGGTCGTCGAGCGCACCCTGCTGCCGGAGGAGTGGGTCAAGGAGCTCGCCGTGTGGGCGGAAGGCCGCGGCTGGACCGTCTCGTTGCAGGGCCGCAAGATCTACGTGGTACCGAAGCCGCTGACCAAGAGCGCTGCCGTACGGGAGGTGGCCCGGCGCGTAGATGCGCCCGAGATCCTCGCCGCCGGCGACTCGCTCCTGGACGCCGACCTGCTGCTCGCCGCCGACCGCTCCTGGCGCCCGGGCCACGGCGAACTGGCCGACACGGGCTGGACGGCCCCGGGACTGACGGTGCTGCCGGAGCGGGGCGTCGCTGCGGGGGAGGGGATCCTGCGGGGGTTCCTCGCGGCTGTGGCGTGAGCGAGGCCAGTGGGTAGGTGGGTTCGTGGTCGGGGTGCTGCCGTCGGGCCGTCTGTCGGTGGGGGCTTCCTTCCCTCCAGGGGCCTTTACGTCGAAGCCGTCTGCCCTGGTCGAGTCGCTGCCGTTAGCCTTGGCCCATGCCCCGATACGAGTACCGCTGCCGTTCCTGTGGCGACACCTTTGAGCTGAGCCGCCCGATGGCCGAGTCCGGCGACCCCGCGGCCTGCCCCGCCGGGCACGAGGACTCGGTGAAGCTGCTGTCGACCGTGGCCGTCGGAGGCACCGCCTCGGCGTCCGCCCCCGCCCCCAGTGGCGGAGGCGGAGGCGGTTGCTGCGGCGGAGGCTGCTGCGGCTGACCGGTCGGACGGCTGCACACCTCATCCCGGGGACACCCGGGACGAGGTGTCAGCGGACCACCGTTCCCGGGCCCGCTCCCAGCAGGCCGAGCTCCGAGCGCGTCGGCGCGCCCTCCCAGTCCCCGTGTGAGGCCACGGCGAAGGCGCCCGTGGTCACGGCCCGGTCCAGGCGGCCCGCCACGTCTTCCCCGTCGAGCAGCGCCGAAAGGTATCCGGCGACGAACGCGTCCCCCGCGCCCACGGCGTCCACCGCACGCACCGGGCGCGCCGGGGCGTGCAGTTCCCCGTCGGTGCCGTACGCGGTGGCCCCGTCCGCGCCGAGCTTGACCACGACCTCGCGGACGCCCTGCGCGAGCAGTCCCTTGGCCAGGGCGGCGGCCGTACCGCCGGGGGCCGTCGTCTCCGGTACGCACAGTGGCAGTTCGTCGTCCGAGGCGATGAGGACATCGACGTACGGGATCCACGAGCGCATGACCGCGGCGGACTCGGCCTCGGTCCACAGCCGTGAGCGGAAGTTGACGTCGAGGCAGACCGTGGTGCCGTGCTCCCGGGCCAGTTCGAGGGCGCGGCGGCAGGCGGCGAGCGCGGACGGGCCGAGCGCCGGGGTGATGCCGGTGAGGTGCAGGACACGGGGCGCGTCAGGCGTGGCGGCGAAGGCGCTCTCGACCGCGGCCGCCGTGAGGCGTGAACCGGCGGAACCCGCACGGTAGTAGTGCACGCGGGTCACTTCGGGAAGCCGCGGTTCGAAGAGGATCAGCCCGGTGGGCGCGTCCGGATCGCGGGTGGCCCCGCTGACGTCGACGCCCTCGGCACGCAGCGTGCGCAGCACGAGCTCGCCCGCCTCGTCCTCGCCGACCGCGCCCGCCCATCGGGCGGTGTGGCCGAGACGCGCGAGGCCGATGGCCACGTTCGACTCGGCCCCGGCGATCGACACGTCCATCGAACCGCCCAGCTTCAGCGGCCCGCTGCCGCGCAGGGCGACCATGGACTCGCCCAGGGTCAGGACGTCGGCGGCGCCTGCCCGACCCGTGACGCTCATCGGCCGGCTCCGGTGGCTCCGGGGACTGCCGTAATGGCGGCGGCCTGCGTGGCCCCGGCGGCTCCCGTGATTCCGGGGGTCTCCGCGGCCCCGGCGGCTCCCGTGGTTCCGGAGGTTTCCGCGGCCCCGGTGGTCTCCGCGGTCCCGGCCGCCTCCGCGACCGCCACGAACCGCGCCGCGCGCTTGCGGAGCGCGTCGAGGTCGCCGCCGTCCGCCGCGTCACCGATGAGCGGCGATCCGACGCCGACCGCGACCGCGCCGAGCGCCAGATACTCCTCGGCGGCGGTCGCGTCCACGCCGCCCACCGGTACGAAGGGCACGTCGGGGAAGGGGGCCCGCAACGCCTTGAGGTAGGCGGGCCCGCCCATCGCCGACGCGGGGAAGATCTTCAGGGCGGTGGCGCCCGCGGCACGTGCCGCGATCACGTCGGTGGGCGTCAGGACACCCGCGGCGACGGGCAGTTCACGCCGCAGGGCCTCGTCCACCCCGGCGCCCAGGCCCGGCGTCACGACCAGATTCGCCCCCGCGTCCGCCGCGCGCCGCGCGTCGTCCGCGGTGAGGACCGTGCCCGCGCCCAGCCAGGCCTCGCCGCCGAGCTCCGCGCGCGCCCTGCGCAGGACGCCGAGTGCGTCGGCGCCGCTGAGGGAGACCTCCACGAGCGGCACACCGGACTCGACGAGCGCCATGACCGTACGGAAGGACGCGTCCGCGTCCTTGCCGCGCACGATGGCGACCAGACGCCGGGTGCGGAGGGCGGAGCTGAAGGAGGTGGCGAGGGGTGGAGGGGTGGTGAGGGCAGGCGTGAGGTCCGACATGCCACAAGGCTCGCACAGGGGCCTCAGAGTGCCTGCTCAGGGTGGTCGGGCGGGTTGGCTAGGCCCGGTCGGACCGGCCGTTACCGTCGGCCCGGTTGGCACCGTCGGCTCGGTCGGCGCCGTCGAACCGGTCGGTGCCGTCGAACCGGCCGGTACCGTCCGTCCGGCCGACTTGGCGCTGGGCCAATCGCCCGCGTCCGGCGCGGCCCGCGTGCCCCGCTCGCCCGGCATGCCGCACCTGTCCGGCGGCGTGCCCCGCCTGTTCGGGGTGGCGTGCCCGCCAGTACGGATTGTCGTGCGGCAGGGCCGAGCCGACCCTCCCGTACATCCCGAAGATCATGAGCAGGACGCCGACCACGAAGCTGAACAGGACGTTCGGGATGCGGAAGGCGAGGAAGTTCAGGCCGGTGTCCAGCAGGGCGAGATTCACGAAGCCGCTGAGGATGAAGGCACAGCCCAGGACCATGTTGAGCGTCGACGCGAAGTTGCCGCCGATCACCATGCCGACGAAGAGGAGCAGCCCGACGCAGATCGACAGGACGCTCAGCGCGCCGTTGGTGTTCAGACCGGCGACGGTGTCGCCCCCGGTGTCGAAGAACCCGACCTTGTCGATCAGGCCGAGGATGCCGAAGGTGAGCAGGACGAGACCCATCAGACCCGCGCCGAAGCGGTAGACCGTGCTCAGACGGTGGTCGACGGGCAGATGTTCGTTGAGCGTGACGCGTCGCCCGGGCTGCCTCGCCCCTGGGCGGAGTACGTGCGTGGCCATGTCGCCTCCTCTGCGGAGTGCGTACGCGTACGTACCTCAAGGATCCGCCCGCGAGCCGCCGACCGCCACCAGACGCCGCCCGACACCGCCCGACCCCGGACGCCTCAAAGGGAAGCCGCCCCGCGCCAACCCTCCTCGGCAGTGCAGTGGCAGCTACCGCTACCGCCGCCGTGGCCGCTCAGGCGCCCTGTCCCCGCTCCTCCCGGATCTGGGAGACCACCCCGGCCACCGTCTGCCGCACGGCTTCGGTCTCGGTCAGGAAGTGCCAGTAGTCCGGGTGGCGGCCCTCCAGGGAGGCCACCGCGCGGTCCAGGCGGGCGACGGACTCGTCCAGCGGACGGGCGTGCCGCTGCTCCGGCGTCTGGCGCCCCGCCATGGCCAGGCGCTGGGCGTCACGGATCGCGAAGCGGGTGCGCTCGATCTCCTGCTGGGGGTCCTTCGCCACGGCGTTCAGCCGGTGCAGGCGGTCACCGGCGGCCGAGACCGCCTCGTCCGTCGAGTTCAGCAGGGCGCGGACCGTCGAGAGCAGGGACGTGGCGTCCGGCCAGCGCTGCTCCTCGCGCGCCTGCCGGGCCTCCTTCAGCTTGGCCTCGGCCTGCCTTACGTTCTCCGCGGCCTGGTCCGGGACGCGCTGGAGGTCCTGCCAGCAGGCGATCGTGAAGCGGCGCCGCAGCTCGCTGAGGATGGGCTCGACCTGGCCGCTGCGGGTGGTGAGCGCCTGCGCGCGCGTCCGCAGTGTCACCAGGCGGCGGTCTATCTCGGCGGCACGCTCGGGCAGCCGCTCGGCCTCGGCGCGGACGGCTTCGGCGTCCCGCAGGACGCGGTCGGCGCGCTGGAGCGTCTCCGGGACGCCGTGCTGTCCCGCGCCCTGGTTGAGTTTGGTCAGCTCGGGCCCGAGGGCCGCGAGGCGGGCGGCGAGATCGTCCGCCTTGAGGCCTGCTCCTCGTACGGCGTCGAGGGCGTTGCTGGCGGCGAGGAGGGTCTGCCGGGCGCGCTCGACGGCGGGGGCGAGCCGGGCTAGCTGCGTCTCCGCCTTATTCAGCAGCGGGCCGAGCCCCTGCTGGAAGCGGTCCAGGTCCTGCTTGGCCTTGTCCAGCTCGCCCTTGGCCTCGGTGAGCTCGGTCCGGGCGCGGGCGGCGACGGAGGCTTCCAGGTCGTCCCGGTCCAGGTCGTGCGCGTCCACCGCGCTGATGTACTGGTGGCTGGCCTCGTCGATCCGCCGCCCGATGGCCTCGAAGTCCGAGACGGCGCGCTGGGCCGCGGGCGTGGAGTCGACGGCGACGATGGTCTCGACGGAGATCCGCAGGTCCCGCTGGGCGGTGTCCAACTCGTAGAAGGCGGCTGCCGCCGCGTCCTTCGCGGCCTGGGCGTCGGCCCGCACGCTCTCCCCGCGCCCGCCGAACCACCGCCGGGTGCCACCGCCGGCGAAGGCCGCCGGGAGGGTAAGGGCGAGGAGGGGGAGAGGCAGGAGAACGAGGGCGAGGGCGTCACGCAGGGGACTCGGCCGCGCGCTCCCGCGGCGCCGCCGACGCAGATCCCCGACCGGCGGGTTTCCGTCCGACGGTTTCCCGTCCGGCGGGTTTCCGTCTGGCAGTTTCCCGACCGGCAGTTTCCCGTCCGGCGGGCTCGCGTCGGGCAGCGGTCCTCGCGGCTCGGCCAGTCCCGGCCGTTCGGTCCGTCTCGGCCGGTCGGCCAGTCCCGGCCGTTCGGTCAGTCCCCGCGGTTCCGGTAGTTCCCGCGGTTCGGGCAGTGCTGATCTGCTCGACGTGTCCGGTGTGTACGGCTGCGAAGGTGTCGCCGTCACTATCCCTCTCCCGTGCTGTCATCCGCCTTGCCCGGTGTCACATTCTCCCACCGGTTAATGACGAACACACGGGCCGGTTAGTTCGCGCTGCGCACCGCGACTTCGCCGTCTTCGCTGCGGGCGGACACGAGGTGCGGACTACCACCGTGACGAGGCACGGAAACATCCACGGCCCCGGTCGGCGCCCCTCCCGGTTCGCGGGCGGAGCCGACCCCTCCTGGGCCCGCCCATACGGGTTTGCGGCGCGGGGTCACAGTCAAGGTAGGCTGTCGAAACATCCCGGGCGCGTAGCTCAGCGGTAGAGCGCTGCCCTTACAAGGCAGATGTCGGCGGTTCGAAACCGTCCGCGCCCACAGTGATGCCGTGCACCTGAGCGGCAGAGACCGGCCCTTCATCCGTGAGCGGATGGAGGGCCGGTTTCATGTGCGGGGTGTGTGGGGCCGGGGTGTGGGGGGTCGGGGTGTGGGGGGTCAGCTCTCGATCTGTGGGTCGGATGTCCAGCGTGGGGCCGAGTGGCTGTCGTTCGTCGGCTTGGTGGACCCGGCTTCCAGCTGGGACCGGAGGTCCTGGATCTCCCGGCGCATGGACTTCAGCTGCTCGTACGTGTCGAAGAGATAGCGGACCTTGGTGCGCAGCGTGAGCGGGTCGATGGGCTTGAGTGCCACGTCGGCGACGCCCAGCAGGAAGGCCGCGGCGGCGATCTCGCGGCTGACGTCGAAACCGGTGAGCAGGATGATGGGTATGGCACGCGTCTGGTCGAGCCGGCGCACGTAGCGCACGACGTCGAGGCCGCTCACGCCCGGCATGCGCACGTCGAGCAGGATGAGCCCGACCTCCCCGCGCAGGACCACCCTGAGGGCGTGGTCGCCGTTGGTCACGCTCACCAGCGGATAGCCGAGAGGAGCCAGCGCGCTCTCCAGCGCGAACAGAGTGTCCCTGTGGTCGTCGACCACGAGGATCACGGATTTCGATGCCATGGACATGAGCCCCCTCTCTCAGTAACCACGGTATGCCGAAGTCGAGTTGGAGAGTCCCTTCGTCACCGCAGGGTGATGTTCGGGTTCATGCTGCGAGCAACATCAGTGACAGCAGCCCCACCCGTAACAGCAGCAACAATGCCGCTTGCCCCCTCCCGCCCAGGGGTGGGAGAGGGCAACTGACGTGCATCGACGACCGGTCCGGGGCCGGTTGGCCGGTCGGCGGAATCGATCGGGTGGTCGGCCAGAACCTCGGGGATCTTGGGGGAGTTGGAGGGGGTGGCAAGGGCTCAGTGAGTGTTCGGTCCGGATGCTTTCGGTGGGCGACCGTCGTGTGCCGTCGGGCCCTGCCGGAAGGGATTCGCCTCGTGAAGATCGCCAAGGCCGCTGCTGGGGTCGTCGGTGTCGGGCTCGCTCTGGGGGCCGTCTCGCCCGCTTTCGCCGCGCCGCAGCCGCCCGTCGACGGGGGCATGCAGATGCTGGACTCCGCCGCAGAAGCCACCCGGGACCTGAAGGATCCCCTCGGTGACGTCGCCGTGGACCCGGCCGCCGGCGAGGTCAGGGCTGACGACCCCGCGGCCGTCACGAACCAGGTCGGCGACGCGGCGCAGGCGCCGATCGCGATGCTCGGTGGGCTGCCTGCCGGGGCGCCGGTCGGCTGACCGGGAGGGATAACGGGAGGGATAAGGGGCGGTGCACCCCATCCCCCGACAGGACGGGGGCGGCTGATTGGGGTGCACCTCGGTGGCGCAGTGGAGCAGTGGAGCAGTGGAGCAGTGGAGCGGTGGAGCAGTGGAACGGTGGGAGCTGTAGCGCGGTGGGGGTGGTGGGGGCGGTGGTTCGGTGGCTAACACTCCATCTTCCACGTGTGCGAGTCACCGCTGTCGTTCGCCCAGCCGCTGGGAGCGGCGATCTCCTGGCCGGGGCTCAGGCACACCGTGCCGAAGCCGACCAGGCCCGGGTTCTCGTAGACCTGGACGTGGTCCTTGATGCCGGGGCCCGAGATGCCGTGGTTGGCCCAGGAGGAGTCCTGGTCCTGGATGGGGTCCTCCCAGTCGTGGTCGTCGCCCGACCAGTTCGTGCGCTGGCCGCCGAAGCCGCTGTCGGTCCAGGCGCAGAACTGGCCGCTGGGGCACGAGGCGGCCTGAGCGGTGGCGGCCGACGTGGTCACGCCCGCGCCGACCGCCAGGAGCGTGGCGGCGAGCAGGGCCGTGGACTTGTGCTTGATGGGCATCAGGCGTGCTTCTCCTTGTGGTGATGAGCGATGTCTTGATGAACGCCGGCGTGATGAGTGGCGTTGTGGTCAGTGGTGTTGCGGTCGGTGCCGTGGTCGTCCGTGGCGTGGTCGTCTGTGGCTTGCTCGTCCGTGGCGTTGCGGTCAGTCGTCTTGCCCGGGGTGGTGAGCTGGGCTCTGGCCCGGTGCAGGGCGCGTGTGCGCAGGGTTCGCCAGTCGGCCAGTTCCTCGCGGTGCTCGGCGCGCACCGAGGCGAGGCTGCGGTCGCGGTGGGCCGCCTCCGGCCTGAGGTTGTTGTGGATCGTCGAGACCCGGAACCAGCGCCGCTGGTCGCCGTAGAGGGTGCGCTGGGCCGCGGCGAGGCAGCCGTCCGTGTGGGCACGCACGACGTACCCGGTGGGGAGCTCGATGGACAGTTCCGTGCGGCCGGTGCCGAACAAGGCGTCCGCCGTACGTTGCTGGGCGGGGCCCGGTGACTTCTCGGGCCCGGCGTGCGGGCGCGGCGGCTTCAGGCCCTGCCGCTTCAGGCAGGCGTCCGTCAGCTGCTGCTGGGCCGCCCTGATGACGTCGTCCGGCGCGAGCGCGGGGGCGCGGGAGTTCGTGGCGGGCGACTGGGCGCAGGCGCTCAGGAGCAGGGCGGGGGAGAGGAGCAGCGCGGCCAGGAGGCGGCGGGGGCGGTGCGGCATCTGCGTACGTCAGCCCTGCTCGCAGCCCATGGTCGAATCGCTGACGCCGTCCAGCTTCTTGGCCCAGGCCGTCCAGTTCTCGTCGTAGTCGTCCTTGCGGATCTCTCGGTAGACGCAGCCGGATCCGGGGCCGTAACTGATGGCGTACACCGAGCCGTTGACGCGTGACTCGAAGGAGTACGCGTGGCGCTGCGTGCCGTTCTCGGCTTCCGCGTAGCCGGGTGGGCCGTAGCACCAGGCGTGGCCCATCATGCCCGGCTCGGACCAGAAGCAGACCTGGCCCGGAGCCGACACCGCGTGCCGCTCGGCGGTCTCGTGCCCGGCCGTGGCCGAGGGGGCGGTCGCGGTCAGGACGGCCGCGAAAGCGGCGGTGAAGACGGTGGTCGTGAAGCGCATACGCGGAGGCTCCCGAGGCTGGTCGATGCGTTGTGCATGACCTCAATCCCCAGCGTTTGTGCAGGTAAGCGCGCCGTCACCCGGAATGGTGACTAGTCGTACCGGAGCTGCCTCGGAGCTGCCTCGGGGGTGACGCAAGGCCGACTCGGGGCGGCTCAGCGGCCCGAGTTCGGGTGTGTCCGGCGGTAGCGGCGGTCCCAGCGCTCCTGGCGTTCCTTGCGGATGCGGTAGTCGCGGTAGGTCTTGGGGAAGCCGCCTCCGCCGCCACCTCCTCCACCCGCACCGCCGCCACCACCTGGGGCCGCGCCCGTGCCGCTTCCGCTGCTGCTGCTCTTGCCCGAGCCTCCGCGGTCGTACTGCTGGACCATGAAGTAGACGAGCGCCGCTGCTGCGAGCCACAGAAGTGGCTGGCTGAAACCCAGGCCGATCAGTGCGACAAGCAGGACGACCAGCAGAAAATTCATGGCAGCACCTCCTCGGCGTAGAGGGAGTCAACGCCCGCCGTCACCCGGTGTCAATGGATTTCTCGTGGACGTGTTTGAGTCGCGCGCGGGCCGCCACCGCGTCGGGTCCGGTCACCTCGTCCCAGAAGCGGTGACAAGTGACGAACACCGCCAACTCCCTTTCCCGGGCACGGAGTTTCTCGACTTCCGCCTGTTCGTCCGGGCTCCAGCCGGGGCTGGCGGGACGTTCCACTTTCCGCCAGCCGCGGTCGTCGCTGAAGCCGTCGAGGGGGGCCACCGACCAGGGGAGCCGCTTCAGCAGGGCCAGGAGCTCGGAGCGGACCTGATGCAGTTCCTCCTGACCCGCGAGGAGGTCGTCCGGGAAGTCGTAAGCAGGGGTTGCAGGCACCCGGTAATGCTACTCCTGTTCGAATTTCGAGTGCGAGGGCCGCCGCGCCTGATGTCGGACGAAATCAGGGAGCGCCCGGGGAAATTCATGGGCACTCGGGGAACTTCAGGGACACCTCGGGCGGGTGGGGACGCGCGTGCGCCGTACGACTTCCCGCCCGCGCCCCGTTCGCGGCAAGCTGTAAGCATGTGCCGCAGCATCAAGACGCTCCGTCCGCCCGCCATCCCCGAGGACGCCACCGAGGAGGAGGTCCGGGCCGCCGCGCTCCAGTACGTGCGCAAGGTCTCCGGTTTCCGCGCCCCGGCCGCGCACAACCGCGAGGTCTTCGACCGTGCCGTGGACGCGGTCGCCGAAGCCACCGCCGAGCTGCTCGCCGGGATCGAGGTACGCGGGGCCAAGCCCCGGACAGCCGAGCAGACCTCCGGGCAGGCCTCTGCTCGGGCCACCCCTGGGCAGGACTCTGATGGGACCTCCGGGCGAGTCCCCGAGAAAGCCTCGGCCGCCTAAGCCGTCGCCGTACGCGGGCGTCGGACCAGGAACGCCGCTCCCGCGCCCGCCGCGAACAGGGCGAGCAGGGAGACGCCCGTGGCCAGCCACGACGCGCCGAGCCACTGGCCGCCGAAGTAGCCGAGGGCGACGCTGTACCCGGCCCAGGCGACGCCGGCCAGGGCCGACCAGGGCAGGAACTCGCGCACCTTGCGGTGGGCCGCGCCCGCGGCGAGCGAGACGATCGAGCGGCCCGCCGGGGCGAAGCGCGCGATGACGACCAGGGCGCCGCCGCCCCGGGCGAGCGCCGTGCCGAGTCGTTCCTGCGCGGTGGTCAGGCGCCGCGAACGGGCGATGGCGCGGTCCAGGCGCTCGCCGCCGCGCCAGGCGAGGCGGTAGACGGCCAGGTCGCCCAGTACCGAGGCGGTAGCCGCGCAGAGCAGCAGGATCAGGATGTCCGGGACCGCGTGCGGAACGCTTCCCGCGCCCGCCGTGCCCGCCGCTGCCGCCGCGGTGGCGGCCGTGATGACGAGGACGCCGCTCGGCAGCACGGGCAGGACGATGTCGAACAGCACGGACAGGACGACTGCCGCGTAGATCCATGGGCTGCTGGTCAGTGCGCCCAGAGTCTCAAGCACCGAAATTCCCCGTAACTCCCCGGTCGACGACTTGACGCCGCGACGTCGCGGGGGAGCGGCAGGGGCGGCTTGGTGACAGCTGTACAGCGTACGCCGCGCTCTCCGCCGTAGATCCACGGGGGGCTCATATGTTCGCTACATCACGTTCACCCGGCTGCCGCCCTCGATGGGGCATCCGGCGCCGAATTCCCGTACCAACGGAGTCACCAACGCGGCGACCAGCAGGGTCGGCGGAGGGTTCGGAAGGAGCGGGGCGATGGTGGCAGGAATGCTCGCCGGGGCCGTGGCGACGGCGGTGCTCGCAGCGGGCGGCGGCGCGGTCGGCGGAGACGGGCCGTGTTACGAGAGCAAGGTCGGGGCGCGGTTCGCGCCGCCCACGGCCTTCGTCTCCTCGTCGGCGATCACGTACGACAAGAAGCTCGTCCCCGCCGGGTCCCGGATCGAGGTCGAGCAGCGCGGCGGGCCCGGCGGCATGGCGGTCACGCTCCGGGTGCAGGGGATGAAGCCCGGGCACGCGTACGGCGCGCACGTGCACCAGAAGCCGTGCGGCGCTGATCCCGCCGCGGCGGGCGGCCACTACCAGGACCGCCAGGACCCGGTCCAGCCCTCCGAGAACCCGGCCTACGTCAATCCGGAGAACGAGGTCTGGCTGGACTTCACCGCGCGCGAGGACGGCTCCGGCGAGGCGAGGGCCCGCCATGACTGGGAGTTCCGGCCGGGCGGCGCCGCATCCGTCGTGCTGCACCGCGAACAGGGCGGCGCGGGCGACCGGCTGGCGTGCTTCACCGTGCCGTTCGCCCCTGTGGGCTGACGTTTCACGGTGCCGTTCGCCCCTGCGGCCTGAAGCTTCACCGTGCCTCGCGCCCCCTGCGGCCTGTGGCACCGGACGGCGGCGAGGGGTCCGGACGTGGCGGTGCCCCCGTCCTTCGTACGCGTACGAAGGACGGGGGCACCGCCACGTGAGGGTGTGCGCGTGGCGCATATGTACGTGGCGCGTATGTACGTGTGCGCGTGGCGCGTGTGCGCGTCCGTGTCAGGCGGCCACCGGCGTGCGCTCCGACGCCTTGTCCGCGCTCTCGCCGCGCGAGGCGAAGAGCCGGTCGAGGCCGAGCGCGCCCGAGCCGGTGAAGACGAGCAGGAGCATGGCCCAGCAGAAGATCGCGGAGGCCTCTCCGCCGTTCTGTAGCGGCCACAGGGCCTCGGGCTGGTGCACCTTGAAGTAGGCGTACGCCATCGAGCCGGACGAGATGAACGCCGCAGCGCGGGTGCCGAGGCCGAGGGCGACCAGTCCGCCGCCGACCAGCTGGATGACGGCCGCGTACCAGCCCGGCCAGGTGCCGGCGTCGACCGTGCCGCCGCCCATCGCGCCACCGAGGACGCCGAAGAGCGAGGCGGCGCCGTGGCAGGCGAAGAGCAGGCCTATGACTATGCGGAAAAGCCCGAGGGCATAGGGCTGGGCGCTGTTGAGACGTCCAGTCATGGTGGGGGACTCCTTCGGTTTTCGGGGACGGTAACCGAGCGGAGGCCCAAGGTTAGGGGAACCTAATCAATGCTTGCAAGTTCAACATCTGGCCATTCGGGAGATTCCGCTCTTCTCGCGGAGGGCACCGTTCCCCTCGGGGCGGTCGCCTCTTTCGCGCCCGCCGCCGTCCGCAGCACGGCCCGCGCCACCGCGTCCGCGTCCGACAAGGTCACCGAGTCGACGCCCGGCCTGGCCCCCGCCGCCGTCACCCAGTGCACGCCCTCGGTGGGCACCCCGAAGGCGAACCTCCGTGTGTGGGCACGGCCTTGACGGTCAATCAGGCGGTAAGGGCGGGGCGTGACGTCGAGGCCTCCGGTTTCGTAGCCGTCGACGACGTGGGCGCGGCACTGGCCGGTTCGCAGGAGCTGACCGAGCAGTTCGTCCGCGGTGCGCCGCACGTCCGGTTCGGGGAGCCGGGCCTCGATCACTGTGGTGACGGACACACCCGACCCCGGCACGTCCGGGGAGTGCGCGAGGTACGTCCCGTCCGGGGCGGGCCGCACGTCGAGACGCGGGCCGAGCACGTGGAGCACGCCCGCCTCGATCAGCGCCGTCATCTCCTCGACGCGGCGCCGGGGCGGGCCGATCGACAGGAAGGCGTTGAGAGGCGTGTACCAGCGGTCGAGGTGCTCACGGCGCGAGGTGCCGGACAGGCCGCCGTGGTCGAGGATCAGACGGAGTTCGTTGCGCAGGTCGCGCAGCACGTCCAGGGCGGACTTCAGCGGGCTCGCGACATTGCCGAGCGCGGCCTGCGCGGTGTCCTCGCGCAGATACGCGAGCAGCCAGGCGCGGAAGTCGTCCGGGGAGCGGAAGACACGGCCGGAATGCGGCTGCGCGAGCCGGTCCCACGACCAGCGCATGGCCTCGGGTATCCCGAACTCGTCCAGTACGAGGGTTTCTTGAGGGCTGCGGTGCGGCGCCGCGAGGAAGGCATCGCGGAAGTCGGCGACCGTCCGCCCGGGGGAGGAGGCGAGGCCCGCGCGGCAGTCCGCGTAACGGCCCGTGTAGTAGACCGTCTCCACCTCCTTCGCGACCAGTGGCCATATCTCGTCCAGGAAGTCCGGGGCGTCGCCGCTGTCCGCGCGCTTGCGGAAGCGGGCTATGACGTCGGGGGTGAGGACGAGCGGCTGATGACGTCCGTAAGGGCCCTTGGCGTTGTCGCCGCGCGCCTGATAGGGGATGCCGCGCCGCGACCCCGCGTACAGCTTCGGCTCGTGCCCCGACGGCCGGTAGCGCAGGCCGCCGTCCGGTGCCGCGGTGAAGCGTCCGCCGCGGCCCTCGGTCAGGAGCGCCATGTGGTCGAAGAAGTTCAGGCCGAGCCCGCGGAGCAGGACGCGCTCGCCGGGGGCGATGGCCGCCAGGTCCACGTCGGCCGGGTTGGCCGGCGGGATGTGGCGCAGGCCGTGCAGCGCCGCGTGCGCGGCGAGGTCCCGCTGCCCCGCGTCGTCGACCGTGGGGAGGTGGCCCTGGGCGAGCACGACGGCACTGAGGCCGGAGAGTTCACGGCCGCTGTCGAGCAGGAGGCTCTGGGCGCCGTCACCCGGCCCGTCGAGCCGCACGGCGCGGGCCGCGTGCACCTGGACCCGGACCGTTCCGGGGGCGCGGCGCAGGGTCTCGGTGAAGACCCACTCCAGGTAGCGGCCGTAGCAGGCGCGGGTCGGGTAGTCGTCGGGGCCGAGCCCCGGGGCGTGACCGGCGGCGGCCCACGCGTACAGGCTCGGGCCCGGTCTGATGGGCCCCGCGCAGTCGACGCTCTCGTCGGTGAAGAGGGTGACCTGCGAGGCGACCGTGTTCATGAGCAACCCGGCCGGCTGGGCGGTCCGCCAGACGCGCCCCGGCCCCGGGGGCGAGGGATCGACGACGTGGACCGTCAGCCGTGCCCCCGGCGGCAGGAGTTCGGCCGCGGAGGCGCAGAGCCGCTCCAGGACGCTCGTGCCACGGGGTCCCGCGCCTACGACGGCGATTGCTATGGCGCCTGCTGCGGTGCCTGCTGCGGTGCGTGCTCCGGCGACTGCTGCGGCGCCTGCTGTGTCGTGTTCCGGTTCCGGGGTGGCCGCTGCGGATGGTGCTGACAAGGGCGTGACTCCCGGGCAGGTGAGGGGGCGTGGGGGTGGGTGGGGGTGAGGTGACGTGGGGTGCGAGGGTGCGGGGGTGAGGCGTGTGGGGGCTGGGGCTGTGGGGTGTGTGGGGGCTATGGAAGCGGACGGTCCGCCTCATCATGCCGCCGGGGCGCCCGCGGGCGAACCCCGGAACGGAGGATCACCAGACGGGTGTGGCCTGTGTCACGTGAGACTTGTGGGGCGTCGGTCGCCTTTGCGGGGCTATGGGGAGGGGGGTGAGGAGAGGAGATGGTGAGAGGTCCGAGCCTCGCGCGCGGGACCGGATGCGACGGGTGCGACGGGTGGGACGGCTGTGGGTCTGGGGGCGGCGTGTGCGTGCGGGCCCGCGGGCCCGCGTGCGCGTGCCTACGGCCCTGCGTGCCTCGGTGTGTACCTGCGTGCGTTGCGGGGTGGGGGTGGCCGCTCCTGCTACCGCCGTCGCAGGCGCTGCGTATGACGGTTTTGGTCTGACGGCTGCGCCCTACGACAGCTTCGACTCCTGGGTCGTCTCCAGGCGTACGCCGACGCCCTTCACCACCCGCGCCTGATCGAGCCGGACCTCCGCCGACCGGCCCCGCAGGGTCAGCGTCATGAGCTGATTGCCGAACCAGGGGCCGCCCGTCTTGCGCCAGTTGATGGCGGCCCGCGTGATCCGTCCGTGCCGGACGAAGCGGCGGCCGAGAGCCCGGCCCACCCTGCTCCAGCCGAAGTGGAAGCCCAGCTTTATCGACGCCGGGATCGAATTGTGGACGGGGGAGCACGTCAGCTGAAGCACCCGGGCGTCGGGATCACGGCCACCCGGCCAACTGGGCTCCGCGATGTACGCGTGGTGGACGTCGCCGGACAGCACGCACACCGTCGCCGGTGCGTCCGGGCCCGTCCCCACCTCCGCGATCAGCGAGGTCAGCGCGTCGAAGGAGGCGGGGAACGCCGCCCAGTGCTCCAGGTCCGAGCGCCTGCGCAGGTTCTCGCCGAAGCGGGCCCAGCGCTCCCCGCGCTCACCGCGGCAGAGCGCGGCGTTCCAGCCCTCGGCGTCATGGATCAGGTGCGGCAGCAGCCAGGGCAGGGAGGTCCCGATGAGGAGATGGTCGAAGCCGCCCTTTCCGCTCCCGGCGCCCGCCCCGCCCTCGGAGATCGTGTCGCCCCCAGGGCTCGTGCCACCCCCGGCGCCCGTGCCGTCCCCGGCGCCCCCGCGCCCCAGGCCGTCGAGGGCCTGTTCGCGCAGCCAGCGGGCCTCCTCCGGGTCCACCATCGCGCGGTTCTGCTCGTCCAGGACGCGCGCCGCCCGGGTGTCGATCATGAGCAGGCGTACGCGGCCGAAGTCCCGGCGGTAGCTCCACCGGGTCGCCGCCGCGTCGGCGTCCGAGGCCGCGGCGAAGGTACGCAGCGCGTCCGTACCGTCCGGCGTCGCGCGCAGCTCGGCGTACAGCTCGTCGCGTTCCAGTTCGGCCGGCGGCAGATTGCCGAGGTGCTGGTAGACCCAGTACGACATCAGGCCGCTCAGCACGCGCTCGCGCCACCAGGGTGTCGCCCGCATCTCGGCGAGCCAGGACTCGCTGGTGTTCCAGTCGTCGATCACGTCGTGGTCGTCGAAGATCATGCAACTGGGCACGGTGGAGAGGAGCCAGCGCACCTCGGGGTCGAGCCACGATTCGTAGTAGAGGTGGGTGTACTCCTCGTAGTCCGCGACCTGGTCGCCCGGAGGGTCGTTCAGGTTCCGGCGGGCCGCGAGCCAGCGCCGCGTGGCCTCGGAGGTGTTGTCCGCGTACACCTGGTCGCCCAGGAGGAGCAGGACGTCCGGACGGTCGGCCGGGGTGCCGGTGGCTATGCGCGCCGCGAGGGTGTCCAGGGCGTCGGGTCCCACCGGGTCGTGCTCGTCGCTCGGCGGGGCGGCCCAGCGGCAGGACCCGAAGGTGACGCGCAGCGCCTCGTCGCCGCCTTCGCCCGGCGTGCGGATGGTGCTGGGCGGGAAGGGCGAGCCCGGCAGCGGCCACACGGGGGCGCCGCTGTCGCCGAGCCGCACCTCGTACGCCGTCTCCGTGCCGGGACGCAGTCCCGTGACGGGGATGAGCGCGTAGTGATGGCCCGCGATCTGGAACGTGTTCGCCGTGCCCTTGGAGCCGTCGGCACAGCGCACTTCGGCGCTGCAAGGGCGGTCGGTCTCGACCCAGACCGTCGCCGTCGAACCGTCGACATACCTCAGCAGTGGACCCAGGCGCAGCCGTGCCACGATGATCACTCTCCTCCGTCGCCCCGTACGGTACGGAACGACGGAGGCCGATGGGGAGGTTCCGGGGATTCCCGCTGGTTACAGGCCGGTTACCTGACGGCTCGCGGCCGGTGGCCTCAGCAGCCGGCGAGGATCGAGGACAGCTTGGTCTTCTCCGCCGCGTTCACCGTGAGGCTGTAGTGGTGCTTCACGTCCACCCACATCCGGGCGTAGTAGCAGTGGTACGACGTGGTCGGCGGCAGCCATTCCGCCGGGTCCTGGTCGCCCTTGCTCTGGTTGACGTTGTCGGTGACCGCGATCAGCTGCGGCCGGGTGAGGTCGTTGGCGAAACCTTCCCGCTGGGCGGTGGTCCAGCTGCTCGCGCCGGACTTCCAGGCCTCGGAGAGCGGGACGACGTGGTCGATGTCCACGTCGGACGCCGCAGTCCAGGTGCCGCCGTCGTAGGGGGACTTCCAGGTGCCCGACGTGGCCGCGCAGCTGGAGTCCTGCTGGACGTTCGTGCCGTCGCGCTTGAGGACGACCTCGCGGGTGTTGCAGGCGCCGGACTGGGTCTTCCAGTGCGGGAACTTGTCGCGGCTGTAGCCGTCGGACGAGCCCTCGGCCTTCTCGGTGAGCTGCCCCAGGTAGGTGCGGGCGGTGGCGGCGGAGACCGGGGCCGGGGGTGCGGCCTGGGCGGGGGCGCCGGTGAGGAGGGCCGCCCCGGAGGCGAGCGCGGTCAGGGCGGTGAGAGTGACGAGGCGTCGACGCGCGTAGACAGCGGACATGCGAACTCCCTTGACGTGGGGGGAAATTGGCCGTTGGGGCGGCCATGCTGACGCGGTGGGGTTTCCTGCGGATGTGCGTCAAGTGACAGGGTCGCGTCAATCAGGTGGTCAGTTCAAGAGTTCTGGCGCCGTGTCATGTCCGTTCGTGTGTGCGGAAGTTGACGGAGGGGGCCAAAAGGGCGGGGGTGGGGCGCTGTGGCGGGGCGATGGGTAGTGGGTCGTGGGTGGTGAGGTTCTGGGGTGGCGGGGGAGCGTCGGAGGGGAGTGTGGCCGCTTTCGGGGAGTGGTGCGGGTCACTTCCCGGGAGGGGCGAAAGGCCCTGGTCCGGGCCGCGCGGGCGTCCCGTAGGATGGATGGCGCAGAAGGGGAGTAGCTCTTCGCCGGACCGTCGACATACTGCTCAGCTCGCCTGAGCCGGCGCCCGGAGGCGGGCCCCGTCATCGACGTGGTCGGCCAGCGAGACCTTCGGCAAGCAGTGCCCGACGTACATGACCGTGTACGTCCGTGTGTGCTGCCGTGCCGAGGTGTCGTACGTGATGTACAGATTGCTCTCGGTGGGGCGGCCCTGACCGATTGAGGAACCTTGATCAGCATCAGCGTGATGGCGCTCGTCTTCGGCGTCGTCTTCCTTGCCGAACTCCCGGACAAGACAGCGCTGGCCGGGCTCGTCCTCGGGACGCGCTACCGCGCCTCGTACGTCTTCGTCGGGGTCGCGGCCGCCTTCGTCGTCCATGTCGTGCTCGCCGTGGCGGCGGGCAGCGTGCTGACGCTCCTACCGCAGCAGCTGCTGCACGCGCTCACCGGCGTCCTCTTCCTCGGCGGCGCGGCGATGCTGCTCCTGAAGGGCGGGGACGACGAGGAAGAGGTCCGCGAACCCAAGGACCAGAGCTTCTGGAAGGTCTCCGGCGCGGGATTCATGCTGATCCTGGTCGCGGAGTTCGGTGACCTGACGCAGATCATGACGGCGAACCTGGCCGCGCGGTACGACGACCCGCTCTCCGTGGGTCTCGGCGCGGTGCTCGCGCTCTGGGCGGTCGCCGGTCTCGGCATCGTCGGCGGAAAGGCACTGATGAAGCGGGTACCGCTGTCGCTCATCACCAAGATCGCGGCGCTCCTGATGACGGCGCTCGGCGTGTGGAGCCTGTACGAGGCGATTGCCTGACGCGCTGCGGTGGTGCGGCGCTGCGCCGACTCGCATGATCTCCCGGCCCCGCCGAATGCGTTGAATTGCCTGAGGTGTCCCTTAGGTGTGCTTGAGGTGCCTTGTAAGGCTGTGACCTGCGGTGCTGGCGTCTGATGGCCCCTTTTTGTATCGTGGAGGAACAAAGTGGCTCCGCCCGTGTTCCCTGACCGGCGGGCGGAGCCGCCTTGATTTTTTTCGTACGGAATTCCTTCCTCCGCCCGTGCCTCTCCCTCTGTGCTCTGGAGTACGTCGATGACGGCCGAGACTGCCCCTGTACTGACCGCCCGAGCCCTCCTCCTGGACATGGACGGGACGCTCGTCAACTCGGACGCCGTGGTCGAGCGCTGCTGGCGGCGGTGGTCCGACAAGCACGGGCTCGACTTCGACGAGGTCATCAAGGTCGTCCACGGGCGGCAGGGGTACGCGTCGATGGCCGTGCTGCTGCCGGAGCGGGACATGGAGGAGAACTACGCGGAGAACCGCGAGATGCTGGTCGCCGAGACCGCGGACATGGAGGGTGTCGTTCCCGTGCCGGGAGCCGCCGCCTTCCTGGCCTCGCTCCAGGGGCTCCCGCACGCGCTCGTGACGTCCGCCGACGTGCCCCTGTCCACCGGGCGCATGGCCGCGGCCGGTCTTTCCCTGCCCGCCGTGCGGATAACCGCCGAGAGCGTGGGGGCGAGCAAGCCCGACCCCGAGGGATTTCTCAAGGGGGCCGCCGAGCTGGGCTTCGACCCCGCCGACTGCATCGTGTTCGAGGACTCCGGGGCGGGCATAGCCGCGGGGCTGGCGGCGGGCATGCGGGTCGTGGGGATAGGCCCCCGGGCCGGGGAGTACGGGCCCACCGTGCATGTCGGCGATCTGACGGAGGTACGGGTGGAGGCGGTGGCCGGGGGAGGGCTTCGGCTCCACTTCGGCTGATTTTTTCTGGCCGGGGGGCCTGGGATTTTGGGTCTCGGGGTCTCGGGGCTTCGGGGGGTTGAGGGGTTGAGGGGATTGGAGCCCTGGGACCTTGGGGGCCTGGGGCTTTAGGGCTCTGAGGGGCTTGGGGTGTTGGGGCCCGCTTGGCTCCTGCTCCAAGGTCCCTGCGGGCTTTTCGGCGCCTCGCACCTTGCGGTGCGAGGCGCCTTGGCTTTTCCTCTGCCGCCTGCCGCCTGCCGCCTGCTCCTCCTGAGGGGGCGGGTGGGCAGTCTGAGCGGGCAGCCGCAGGGGGGCGGTGCCCCCTGTCCTACGGCTCCCTCGTCTCCGCCTCCAAGGCCTCCCGGGTCTCCCTGCCGTAGACGCCCTCGCCGTCGCGTTGCGTCCCCCGGGCGTACTGGAAGCGGGCCACCGCGTCCGCGACCTCCCTGGTGTACGTGCCGTGGGGCTCGCCCAGGTACAGGTACAGCTGCCGCAGGCGTTGCTGGAGTTCCTCGACCTCCGGGCCCCTGTCCCCGCGGCGCAGGACACCGCCGGACTTCGGTTCCGACGGCTCCACCGAACCCGTGGCCCGTGCCGTCGAGCGGCTCGGCGGCGGGGTGGACCGCGGCTTGCGCGAGGCCGTGCGGGACGCGGACGGAGAAGGGCTCGCCTCCCGCGACGGTGACGCCGACGAGGGTGCGGGAGCGGACGAGGGAGCGGCGGGCGACGGAGAAGCCGACGCCGACTTCGAAGGCTCGGTGGCGGAATCGGACGGGGCCGTCACCGCGCGCGTGGGCACGTCAGGCAGGGCCTCGTCCCGTTGCGGCTTGTCGGGCGAGAGCAGGACCGCCGCGAGTACTGCGACGGCCACCACGGCCGCCCCGGCGCCCATCGCCGCGTACAGGCCCACACGGCGACCGCCTCGACCATCTCGACCATCTCGATCGTCTCGACCGCCCCGACCGCGCCCGCCGCGCCGCCGGGGTCCCGGTTCGTCGTCGTACGGCAGGTCGTCGTACGGCAGAGGGAGCGGATCCCCGCCCTGCGAGGAGAGCCCCCGGCCCTGCAAGCCCTGCAAGCCCAAGCCCGGGGAGCCTGCAGGGCCCGTAGAGCCCGTAGAGCCCGAGAAGCCAGACGCGCCGGACCCGCCAGCTGCGCCCCCCGCCCCCGCCTCGAACAGCCCCACATCCGCCGACCGTGGCGGAGTCGCCGCTTCCGGCGGGAGAACGGTCGAGGGGGTCGCCGGCCCCGACCCCAGCCGTAGCCCAGACGCCACCGCGTCCCCGGGACTGCCGTCCCCGGGACTGCCGTCCCCGGGACTGCCGTCCCCGGGACTGCCGTCCCCGGGACTGCCGTACCCGGGAGTGCCATCCCCGGAAGAGCCGTGCCCGGCATCCGCGCCCGGCCCCCCAGCGCCACTCGCACCGCCCCCAGGCTCCGCGAGCGTCACGTACGGACGGATCCGCAGCGGATCGAAGTCTCCCGCGGCGGCCGCGTCCGCGGACCGAACGGCCCTTGCCGCGTCGGCGGCCCGCTCCGTACAGCCGCAGGCGGGCCCGCCGCCCGGCGCGCGAGACGTACCGCACTCCGGGCATCGCTGACCGTCCCGGGCGTCACCGCCGGGCACGTCGTCCCCGCCGGCACCCCCAGTGCCGCCCTCGCCGTCCTCGCCGCCCGCACGGCCGTCCGCATGGTTTTCGCTGCTGCTCACTCTTCGTACCCCACCCCTAGAGAACTCCAGCGATTATGCAGACCCTCGTTTCAACAGGCCATAACGGGTCACACGCACCAGGATGGATAGGGAGGAGCCCGGCGCGTGAGGTCGCGAGACCCGCGCGAGCCCTCAGGAGGTGTCCATGACTCAGGACGTCAGCGCCCGCCCCGCGGGGCCGGGGCCGGAGCCGGGTCCCGCTCCCGGGCCGCCGGAGACGCACGCGCACGGCGGCGTACTGGTCTCCATCGGCGCGTTGCTGCTCGGCATGCTGCTCGCCGCCCTCGACCAGACCATCGTCTCGACCGCGCTGCCCACCATCGTCAGCGAACTCGGCGGCATGGAGCACCTCTCCTGGGTGGTCACCGCGTATCTGCTCGCCGCGACGGCCGCGACACCGCTGTGGGGCAAGCTCGGCGACCAGTACGGCCGCAAGAAGCTGTTCCAGCTGGCCATCGTGATCTTCCTGATCAGCTCGGCGCTCTGCGGCATGGCGCAGAACATGCCGCAGCTCATCGGCTTCCGCGCGCTCCAGGGCATCGGCGGCGGCGGGCTGATGGTCCTGTCGATGGCGATCGTCGGCGACATCGTCTCGCCGCGTGAACGCGGCAAGTACCAGGGCCTGTTCGGCGCGGTCTTCGGCGCCACGAGCGTCCTGGGGCCGCTGCTCGGCGGCCTCTTCACCGAGCATCTCAGCTGGCGCTGGGTCTTCTACGTCAACCTGCCCATCGGCGTCGTGGCGCTCGTCGTCATCGCCGCCGCCCTGCACATCCCGGTGCGCTCGCAGAAGCACGTCATCGACTACCTCGGCACCTTCCTGATCGCCGCCGTCGCCACCTGTCTCGTCCTCGTCGCCTCGCTCGGCGGCACCACCTGGGCGTGGGGATCGCCGCAGATCATCGCGCTCGCCGTGCTCGGCGTCGTGCTCGCCGTGGTCTTCGTGGCCATCGAGCGCAGGGCGGCCGAGCCGGTCATCCCGATGAAACTGTTCCGGGTCAGGACGTTCACGCTCTCCGCGATCATCAGCTTCGTGGTCGGCTTCGCGATGTTCGGGGCGATGACCTATCTGCCGACGTTCCTCCAGGTCGTGCAGGGCGTCTCGCCGACGATGTCGGGCGTGCACATGCTGCCGATGGTGATCGGCATGCTGATCTCGTCGACCGCGTCCGGCCAGATCGTCAGCCGTACGGGCCGCTGGAAGGTGTTCCCGGTCGCGGGCACCGGCGTCACGGCCCTCGGCCTGCTCCTGCTCCACCAGCTCGACGAGAACAGCTCCACGGGTGAGATGAGCGCCTACTTCTTCGTCTTCGGCTTCGGGCTCGGCCTGGTCATGCAGGTCCTTGTCCTGATCGTGCAGAACGCGGTGCCGTACGGGGATCTGGGCGTCGCCACGTCCGGCGCGACGTTCTTCCGGTCCATCGGAGCCTCGTTCGGTGTCGCGATCTTCGGCACGATCTTCGCCAACCGCCTCGTCACCAAGCTCTCCGACGCCGTCGCCGGCCAGGACCTGCCGCCCGGCGTCAGCGCGGACTCCCTCACGGCGGACCCGCGGGGCATCGCCGAACTCCCGCCGACGCTGCGGCCCGACGTGATCCACGCGTACGCCTCGTCCATCACCGACGTCTTCCTGTACGCGGCGCCGGTGGCCCTGATCGCCTTCGTCCTGGCCTGGTTCCTGCGCGAGGACAAGCTGCGGGGCTCGGTCACCGCGCCGGATCCGACGCAGACGCTCGCCAGCAATCCCGTCGAGCGTTCGTCGTACGACGAGGTGGCGCGGGCGCTCTCGGTCCTCGGGACGCGGGAGGGGCGCCGGGAGATCTACGTGCGCATCACCGAGCGGGCGGGTTACGACCTGCTGCCCGCCGCCAGTTGGCTCCTGCTGCGGATCAGCCGCCACGGCCACGTGGAACCGGCGACGCTGGCCGAGCGCAGCGCCGTACCCCTCTCCGTGATCACGGCGGCGTCCCGCCAGATCGAGGAGCGCAGGCTCGCCCGGCGCCAGGGCATGGGCCTGTCGCTGACCGACGAGGGGCGAGCGGTGGTCACCAAGCTGGCCAAGGCCCGCGAGGAGTCCCTGGCCGAGCTGCTGGGCGACTGGTGGGGCCCGGACCGGCCCACCGACCTCGTACAACTCGTCGAGGAACTCGGCGCCGAGATGTGCGGCTCGGACGCGGAACGGCCGCACGACGGTAAGCCGGCACAGCGCGGGGTGGCGGCCTGAGCGGCGCCGCCATCTCGCCCGGGGGTTGCCCTTGCTGGGGCATTGGGGCATTGGGGCAGTCGGGGGGCGAGCAGTTGGGGGGTCGGGCGATCGGTCGGGCGGGAGGTCAGGGCATCGGTCGCGCGGGAGCCCAGGCGGTCGGTCGCGCGGGAGGTCAGGCGATCGGTCGCGCGGGCCGCTCCACGAAACTCAACCCCCGGTCGGCGCAAGCCTCTTGGCGAACCAGCACTCGGCGTACATCCGCTCGGTGAGCGGCTCGCACTCCTCGTAGCCGTGGCGGGCGTAGAGCGCTCTGGCCTCGACCAGGTCCAGGCGGGTGTCGAGGATGAGGCGCTCTGCGCCGAGCGCGCGGGCGGCGTCCTCGGCGACGGCGAGGAGGAGCGTGGCGCCGCCCTTGCCGCGCAGGTCCTCGCGGAGGAAGACCCGCTTGAGCTCGGCGGTGCGCAGGCCCTTCAGCTCGCCCATGAACCGCACCCCGGCCGTTCCCGCGGGCTCGCCTTCGTGACGGGCGACGAGGAGTACGCCGGTGGGCGGGCGCAGGTCGTCGCCCGTCTCCGCGGCGATCTCGCGCTCCAGCTCGTCGGGCGCGGTCCTGCGCCCCTCGTGGAGGAGGTAGTACCGGTCGCTGACCTCCGTGTAGTACGCACGCCAGAGCGCCGCGGCCACGGGGGAGCCGACGGCTTCGGGCGCGACGGTCCAGGAGGAGGACGCGACGGACGAGGAAGCACCGTCGGAGGCCGCAGCACTGCGGTCGATACGCATCATGGACGCCATTCTCGGGACATGACGGCCCTGCTCCGCAAGCGAATTAGGAGTCCTTGCGCCCGGTGGCCGCGACGCTCACGCCGAGCCCGATCATGGTGAGTCCACCGACCCCGCCGATCATCGACAGGCGTCGGGGGGAGTCGGCGAACCAGCCGCGCGCGGTGGCCGCGACCAGGCCCCACGCGCTGTCGGACGCCAGGGCGATGGCGTTGAAGACGAGGCCGAGCACCAGCATTTGCAGGGCGACGTGGCCTTGATCGCGGTCGACGAAGTGCGGCAGGACGGCGGCGAAGAACACGATGGTCTTGGGGTTGGCGACGCCGACCGCGAACCCCTCCCACAGGGTACGGAACCCACTGCGGGCGGGACCTTCACCGCTGAACGCGGCGTGCAGCGAGCCGCGTTGGCGCACCGCCTTGACCCCCAGATACACCAGATAGGCGGCGCCCAGCAGCTTCAGGGCGGTGAAGACGGCGACCGAGCGCTCGACCACGGATCCGACGCCGAGCGCGACGGCCACGACGAGCACGTACGCCCCGAGCGTGTTCCCCACCACGGAGGTCAGCGCGGCCCGGCGCCCCTGCGCCAGCGCCCGCCCGATCACGAACAGGACGCTGGGCCCGGGAACGACGATGAGCAGGAACGACATGGCCGCAAAAGCGAACACCCGATCGACGGACATCATCCCTCCATGCCACCACGCCCGCCCCGCGAATCGGTACCGCTTTTCCCGGGCGACTGTCTCCGCCATCCGGCTATCGCCCTATCCGGCTCTCGGGCTATCCGCCCCTATCCGCCTATCCGCCTATCCGCCTATCCGCCTACGAGGCGGGAGACAGCACCTTGATGGAATCCACCTGCAACTCCGGCGCGGCCGTCTCGCCTCCGATCTGGTTCTCGTACTCGATGGAACCACGCACCTCGACCTTGGCCGTGAAGCTGTCATCGGCCACGATCTTCGCGAACGCCTTTTCATCCCCGGTCAGAACGGTGTTGGTCGGGTACTCGTAGGCATAGGAGTGCCGAATACCGTCGACGTCGGCGCGCAGGGCCTCCGCGCCCGTTGCCGCATCGGACTGCGTGACGACTCCGTACACGACGTACCGCTCACCCGCGTGCGCATCGGGGTCCTTGGCGATCAGTGCCCATTCGCGTGCGGTCAGCGTTTCGTAAGTCGCGGTGGGTGCCGACCGTGCAGCTTGATGCGACATAGCCGGCAGGGCGAGTGCTGCTCTCACCGGCATGCGCGCTCGTATGCCCCTCTACGCACGCGCCCCGCATCCGGATGAATCCAGAGGCGGGGCAAGGTCACTGCGAGCGGAGAGGTGGCAGGCGGACACGATCAGCGCCGTGGTGAATCGACCGATGACGTGGGTGGGTAGGTGGCGGGCGGTGCGCTTTTTTCCCATACCGCCCGGTGATGAGCTACCCGTTGTGAGAACTATTCGCCCTTGGGTGACGCCTGCTGGACGACCTCGAAGGACCACACCGCGGCGCTGCTCGACGCGGGCTTGGGGCGCTCTTCGCCGCCTGCGCCGCCGCCCTGGTGCGCCGACTTCATCGGGCCCTCCATCCACGCCTGGAAGGACTCCTCGTCACGCCAGCGCGTGTAGACCAGGTAGTCGTCGGTGCCCTCGATGGGGCGCAGAAGCTCGAACCACTCGAAGCCGTCGGAGTTCTCGACGGCGCCGGCGCGGGACGCGAAGCGCTTCTCGAGGGTTTCCCGCTGTTCGGCGGGGACGGTCAGGACATTGATCTTGACGATGCTCATGCACTCATCCTGCCGCAAGGGCGGAAAGGGCGGACGGTCACCTTGAGGCACCCGGGGGGCGTGGCGGCTGGCGCGGTGGGGGTGGGGCGTTGTTAGGACGGTGTACGGGTGGGCCGCGTCGACGAACTCGGTTTGTCGGGTGAGGTCGGGCGGTCCGTGAAGAGGGTGAGGTGCCAGGTGCCGTTCCTCTTTACGACGCTGAACGTCTCACGGGTGTTCTTGCCGGACTTCTCCTGTGCCGTCAGCTTCACCGATCCGACGTCGGGGCCCATGTCCAGGTCGATGTCGATCTTCTTGACCGACAGCCCCCGGCCGCCCTTGTCGGCGAGGATCCGGCGGGCCTCGTCGCGGGCACGGGCGTCGTCCGGTACGCCGCCCACGTCGATCAGCCGGTCCGCGTCGCGGGTGTTCAGCGCCGTCACGTACGACTCGACCGCCTTGCGGGCTGACTCTTTTGGGGGCGGGGCGCTCTCGGCGTCTGTTCCTGAGGTGCAGGACGACAAGAGGGTCGTCGCGAGGAGCGCTGCGGCCAGGGCTGTCGATCGTGCTGGGGGGCGTCTGGGCATGGTGGCCTATGTGGTCCTGTTCTCGTGGTGGGTGCGCCACTGGTGGGCCACCTTGTCCACGTCGAAGGGCTTCAGGCCCAGGGGCGGGCCCGGAGGCGGCATGCGCAGGGCCTCGCGGATCTTGGCGTTGAGGTCCGTCACCAATCTGCGGGCCGCTTGCTCGGACGGGGCGTCGGGCGCCGCGGCCAGGACGTCCTCGGCCTCCTTGCGCAGGGCGAGTGTCGGGGGCAGGTGGGAGAGGCCCTCGCGGGCCATCTTCTGCTTGATCCACCACTGCTCGTCGTACGAGGCGGTGTCGAGGCCCCGCGGAAGCGGCTTGCCGCGGCCCGGCAGCGTGGCGAAGTCGCCCCGCTCCTCCGCCGCACGGATCTGCTGGTCGATCCACGACTCGAAGGTGACTTCCGGTGGCTTCCGTTCGGTCATGGGTTCATTGTTCCAAGGGCCCGTGCTTTCGCGCGAGGGGCGCTTTAGGATGCGGCGGCGCGGTGTGGAACGCGGGAGTGGCCTGAAACGGCTCCACGGCGCGCGTCCGGTCGTAGAGAGTGGGGGAATTTACGTGCTGGAGCTGACCATGGCCTGCTTGTCCGGGGCTGACGAAGGGGCGACGGCGGGCATGCTCATGGCCGACGCGCCGACCGCGCCGGGTTCCGTACTGCGGGTGGGGCGCGACCGCGGCCAGTGCCGCCTCGTGCCGCCCGACGACTGGCTGTTCGTCTCGCGCACGCATCTGGAGTTCCGCTGCGGGCCCGACGGCGCCTGGACCGTCACCTGGCTGCGCGGCTCGCACCCCGAGCCCGCCTCGGAAGTACGGCTCACCCTGGACGGCGTGCCGTCGCCTCTTCAGTACGGGGGCACGGCGCCGCTACCTCGGGGCGGGTCCGGGGATCTTGTCATCCAGGATCGGGCCGGGCCTCGCAGCGTGAACGTCGGTTTTTATCAGGAGGGTTGAGGTCGGAGTTGAGGCCAGGGGGGAGGGCGGCGGGGCTGGTGGGGCGGGGCTGGTGGGGCTGGGCTTCGCGGGGGTGCTGCGTGGCCGCCTGGGTGTGGCCCCGTCTTGGCGGGGTGGCGCTGGGGTTTGTGGCCTCCTGGGTGTTCAGTCCAGTACTCGGGCCAGTGCCAGGCCGTCGTAGCCCTTCGTGCCTACCGTCTGGAGTGCCGTGCCCGTCAACTTCGGGTGGTTCGCGATGAGTTCGAGCGCCTTGCGTGTGCCCTGCACGCTGGGGTCCGTGCTTTCGGCGTCGGCCACCGCGCCGCTGCGGACGACGTTGTCGACGATGATGAGGCTGCCGGGGCGGGTGAGCTTGAGCGACCACTCCACGTAGTACGGGTTGTTGGCCTTGTCCGCGTCGATGAAGACCAGGTCGAAGGGGGCCGCCTCCTCCGCCACCAGCGCGGCGAGCGAGTCGAGGGCCGGGCCCACGCGGACCTCGGTGAGCTTGTCGAGGCCGGCGCGAGCGAGGTTGCCGCGGGCCACGTCGGCGTGGACCGGGGAGTACTCCAGAGTGACCAGGTGGCCGTCCGCGGGCAGGGCGCGGGCCAGCCAGATCGTGCTGTAGCCGCCGAGGGTGCCGATCTCCAGGATGCGGTGCGCGCCTTGGATCTGGGCGATGAGCTGGAGCAGCTTGCCCTGGTTGGGCGCGACGCTGATCTGCGGCAGGCCGGCGGCGTCGCTGTCGTGCAGGGCCGCGGTCAGGGCCTCGTCGGCGGGGGTGAGCAGGTCGGTGAAGTACGTGTCCACCGCGGTCCATTGCTGCTGGGTCATGGGGGCCTTTCCGGGCGTTCTTTAGGTTCCCTAACGATGTTAGTGGGGTGGGGGTCGATTGTCAGTGGGGACTCGCATACTGGGGTCGTCGGGCCGTGATGGCGGGACGAGGGCCGTGGGCTGCGGGGGTTGAGATGACGTACGGGGACGGGGAAGGGACCGAGGCCGGGGCGGGGGACGGTCCCGTCGGTGGCGGGACCGGGGCTGGGACGGGGATGGAGACGGGGGCGGGGGCGGGTGCTGAGGTCCGGGCTGTGAAGGGGGTTGGGGGCGGGGCCGGGACTGGGGATGGGACCGGGGTGGGTTTGCCCGGCGCGGCGATCCGGGGGCTTGCCGACCGGTGGCTGCCGCTGATGGCCTCGCCGGGGTCGGTGGACGGACACAGCCGCAGTGACACCGCCGGTGCGGGGGACTTCGTGTGCTCGCCCGCCGGGCTGTGGCTGGCTCTCGCCGCCGTCGCGGTGGGTGCGCGGGAGGAGACCGCCGGGGAGCTGCGGGAGCTGCTCGGCGTCGCGGGTGAAGAGGCCGCCGGGGTGGTCACGGCGGCCGCGCGTGCGCTGTCCGCCACGGATGCGTTGGCCGTGGCCACGCGGGTGTGGAGCAGGGTTCCGGTGTACCGCGCCCATCGCGAGGCCCTGCCGGACGTGGGGTTCGGGCCGATGGACGCGGACGGCATCGACGCGTGGGTACGGGAGGCCACGGGCGGCCTCGTCGAGCGGCTGCCGGTGGTGATCACTCCGGATGTGCTGATGGTGCTGGTCAACGCGCTGGCGCTCAAGGCCCGTTGGGAGATCCCCTTCGAGGGGGCTGGTACCCGCGACCAGGATTTCACCGACGCGCTCGGCGTGCGGCACCGGGTGCCCACGATGCACCGGCCCGTTCCGCTGAACTGCGCTTGGACCGTGGGCGGTGCGAGCGTCGTCGAGCTGAAGTGCCGGTCGGAGGGTGGGCGGGCGGCGGCCCGATCGCCGGTCCGGGCGCCGGCCCGGGTGCGGTTCGTCCTGGGTGAACCGGGGGCCGGGGCCGCCGAGGTGCTGCCGCTCGCGTGGGCGCCGGAGGGGCGTTGGACGGGGATCGACGCCGAGCAGATCAACATGGCGTTGCCTCGGATGTCCTTGCGGACGCGGGTGGACGCGACGGAGCAGTTGGGTGCGATGGGGGTGCGGTGGGCCATGAGCGAGGGGGCCGACTTCTCCGGGATGTCTCCGGAGCGGCTCGCCATCTCGCAGGTGGTGCAGGAGGCCGTGGTGCGGGTTGCGGAGGAGGGGGTTGAGGCGTCGGCGATTACGGCCGTGCCGATGGCCCCTGGCGGGGGGTTCGTCCCTCGACGGATCGAGTGGATCGCCTTTAACCGGCCGTTTGGGGTGGTGGTGCTTGATGGGGGGTCCGACGGGGGTGCCGGGGGTGGGGACGTGCCTCTTTTTGTCGCCTGGCAGGCGGGTGTGCCGGGCTGAGGGGGCGCGTTGGGGGCCGGACCTGGAGCTGGAGCTGGGGCTGGGGCTGGGGCTGGGGCTGAGCTGGGCTGGCGCTGAGCTGGGCTGGGGGTTGGGGTGGGGAAGGGCGGGCCCTGCGGGGCTTTCCCCAATCCCGCCCCTTCCCGAAACCATGGGGCTCCGCCCCCTGGACCCCCGAAAAGACGGCCTCAAACGCCGGCCGGGCTGGAAAGAACGAGGTGGCCTCAAACGCCGGCCGGGCTGGCGGCTATACGGCGTCAAGCGCCGGGCGGGCTGGGGGCAAGACGACCGCAAGCGCGGGCCGGGCTGGGGGTGAGGCGGCCCGGAATGCGAGGCGGGCTGCGGGCAATACGGCCTCGCGCGCCGGGCGGGCTGGGTGTTCCCCCAGGTACGAGAAGGCCCCAAGCGCCCGCCGGGCTGGAAAGACGAGACCGCCCCAAGCGCCCGCCGGGCTGGAAAGACGAGACCGCCCCAAGCGCCCGCCGGGCTGGAAAGGCGGCACCACCCCAAGCGCCGGCCGGGCTGGAAAAACGAGACCGCGTCAAGCGCCAGCCTGGCCGGTCTTGCTCAAGCTCTGCTTTTCCACCGCCGGGCGTGAGCCCGGTAGTGGTTGGCCTGCGGATTCTGTCAGGAACCACACCGCCACTCCGCCCACCACGGCCGCCGCCATCATGTAGTACGCGGGCATCATCATGTTGCCCGTCGCTCCGATCAGTGCCGTCACCACCAGCGGCGTCGTGCCTCCGAAGACCGACACGGAGATGTTGAAGCCGATGGAGAGCGAGCCGTAGCGGACCTTCGTCGGGAAGAGGGCCGGGAGCGTCGACGGCATCGAGGCCGTGAAGCAGACCAGGAGCAGGCCCAGCGCCGCCATGCCGAGGCCGATCGCCCAGAGCGAGCCCTGGCGGATCAGGAGCAGGGCGGGGACGGAGAGGAGCAGGAAGCCCGCGCAGCCCGCGGCGATCACCGGGCGGCGGCCCACCCGGTCGGTCAGCGCGCCCGCGAACGGCTGGACGCACATCATCAGCGCCATCACGGCGAGCACGACCAGGAGCCCGTGCGTCTCGTCGTACTTCAGCTCGCTCGTCAGATAGCTCGGCATGTACGACAGCAGCATGTAGTCCGTGACGTTGAAGACCAGGACCAGGCCCATGCACAGGAGCAGCGCCTTCCACTGGCCCGTGACCATGTCGCGCAGGCGGACCTTCGGGCGGGACCGCTCGTCCTTGTGCGCCTTGGTGAGCTCCGCGGCGAACGCCGGGGTCTCCTCCAGCTTCATCCGCAGGTACAGGCCGATCAGGCCCATCGGGCCCGCGATCAGGAACGGGACGCGCCAGCCCCAGGAGAGGAGGTCCTCGGTGGAGAGCAGGGCCGTCATCAGGGTGACCAGGCCCGCGCCGCCGATGTAACCGGCGAGGGTGCCGAACTCCAGCCAGCTGCCGAGGAAGCCGCGCTTCTTGTCGGGCGCGTACTCGGCGATGAAGGTGGACGCGCCCGCGTACTCGCCGCCGGTCGAGAAGCCCTGCACCAGGCGGGCCACGAGGAGCAGGACCGGAGCGCCCACGCCGATCGTCGCGTACGACGGGATCAGGCCGATCGCGAACGTGCCCGCGGCCATCATGATCATGGTGAGGGCGAGGATCTTCTGCCGGCCGATGCGGTCGCCGAGCGGGCCGAAGACCATGCCGCCGAGCGGGCGGATCAGGAACGCGGCGGCGAAGGCGCCGAAGGTGGAGAGCAGCTGGGCCGTGGGGTTGCCCGAGGGGAAGAAGACCTTGCCGAGCGTCACGGCGATGTAGCTGTAGACGCCGAAGTCGAACCACTCCATCGCGTTGCCGAGTGCCGCCGCCTTCACCGCCCGCTTGACCAGCGCCGGGTCGACGACGGTGACGTCGGCCGGTGCGGGCGCGGACGGAGGGGCCTGGGTCTGCGGGGCTACGGGTGCGACGGGTGCGGCTGCCGGCAAGGGTTCGCTCGCCTGCCTCTCGGTGGACGACAAGGACAGAGCCGCCCGGCGAGGGGCGGCCCGGAAGCGACCATAGGTGTAGGCAGCACCGTTACGGTCGGTGGCCGGTCGAGCGCGTATTGCCCCGAATGTGCCCCTGTCCAGGGTGAATGGTTCCGCCTCCGGTGGTGGCGAGAAGCCGCTCTTGTGATCTATGTCGCGGTTCGTGCGGGGAACCGCCCCGCGAGGTCCGGGCCGTCGTTCCATGGTGGATACGTGTGTACGGGGAGTGTGCGACCCGTGGAGATCGGCGACTTGTGGACAAAATGGTCTGGTTAGGAAGTCTGCGCAAAAGCCGGTAGAAAGCGGTGTGGCCGCCAGGTGGAATGGGGGTGGCGCGCGTCTTCCCTCACGGCGCGAAAAGGAACCGTCGGAGAACTCCCGGTAGCGGCCGGACGTTGGAACCGATGGGAACCGAACAGAACCGAAAAGAGACGAAGAGCGAGGCGGGAGGGCCGACGGCACGTGGCGAACGTTGAGCACGGAGGACCGGGACATGCCTTGGGGACGGGAGTGCCCGGCGCACCCGGGACACGGATCGGGACGGCCCGCGTCGTCCTCTGGCTGGTGGCCGCCGTCCTCGCGGTGCGGCAGGTGGCCGCCGTCCTGAGTACGCCCAGGGGCGAGCGGCTCACCGACCTGGAGACCTGGATCGGCCCCGAGGGCGTCCTGCACGTGAACGGATCGTTCTACGACGCGGACAAGTTCACCGGCACCCCCTTCGCCGGTCTCGTGCTCAAGCCGTTCTCCCGCGCGGCCGAGCAGGCACTGGGCTGGGGCTGGACGTTCGGCACGCTGTTCCTGGTCGTGGTCCTCGGCCTCGTCGCCGCCCGTGCCCTGCCGCAGCCCGTCTCCCGGCGCACCTCGCTGCTCGCCGCGCCCGTCGCGATATGTCTTCTGATGCTGTCGCTCCCGGTGCGCAACACCCTGTACCTGGGCCAGACCAGCATCTTCCCCGTCCTCCTCGTCCTGCTCGGCTGCTTCGCGGTCCGCGGACAGCGCGCCAGCGGCATCCTCATCGGCATCGGGGCCGCGCTCCAGCCCACGCTGCTGCTGTTCGCCGCCCTCTTCTGGTTCACCGGCCGCCGGCGCGCCACGGCGTCCACCGCCGCCACCTTCCTCGCCGTCACCGCCCTCGCCTGGGCCGCGATGCCGCACGACTCGTGGACGTACTGGATCCACCACCTGGCGGGCGCGGGCCTGGGCGCGAGTCCGGCCGGGCTCGCCAACCAGTCGCTGCACGGCGCCCTGCTCCGGTTCGGCCTCGAAGGGCCGCTGGAGATCGGGCTCTACGTGACCCTGAGCGCGGCCGTGGTCTGGTTCGGCGTGCGCCGCGCCGTGCGCTACGCCAAGGACGGGCAACTGCTTCTCGCCGTCGCGATCACCGGCTGCGTCGCCGTCGCCGTGTCCCCGACGACCTGGCAGCACCAGCTCCTGTGGGTGCTGCTCGCGGTGGTCGGCCGGGTCGGCAAGAAGCAGTCCGACCGGTACATGTGGCCGGTGGCCGTCGTCCTAGTGTCGACGCTGCCGGCGAAGATGATGCTGCCGAACATGCCGGTCGTGGAGCCCGTCAGGGACAACGTCGTGCTGATCGCCGCGCTCGCCGCCGCCACGGTCGTACCGTTCCTTTCGCGCACGGCGGCGGAGTACCAGGCGCCCGTCCCCACCGACTACGCCGCGCCCGTGCCCGCGCGCTGGAGCCGGGTGCCGCTGCTCCCGTTCTGGCGCCGGGTCACCACCCGGCCGAACCTCCTGCTCGAACTGCTCCTGATCCGCGTCGGCTACTCCGCCTACCAGCAGGCGCGGCTCGCCGCGACGGGCGGCACCAACTCGGGCGGACGCGCCACCGCCGAGCACCACGGCGAGCAGGTCCACGCGATCGAGCAGTTCCTGCGCATCGACGTCGAGCACTGGGTCAACCACACGGTGGTGAAGGTCGACTGGCTCAAGGAGTTCTTCAACTTCTACTACACGTCGTTCCACTTCGTGGTGCCGCTGAGCGTCCTGGCCGTCCTGTACGTCCGCCGCCCCGCCGACTACCGCTGGGCCCGCTCGGCGCTCGGCTTCGCGACGCTCCTGGCGCTCGTCGGGTTCTGGCTCTACCCGCTGGCCCCGCCGCGCCTCATGCCCGAGCTCGGCTTCATCGACACGGTCCACGGCGTGCAGGACTTCAGCAAGCCGGAGTACGGCACGCTGACCGCCCTCACCAACCAGTACGCGGCGATGCCGTCCCTGCACTTTGGCTGGTCGCTGTGGTGCGGCGTGGTGATCGTGGCCCTCGCCCCGAAGCCCTGGATGAAGGCGCTCGGCCTGCTGCATCCGCTGTTCACGGTCTCCGCGATCGTCGCCACCGGAAACCACTGGATCCTGGACGCGGTGGGCGGCGCGGCCGTCGTCGGCGCGGGCTTCGGTATCGGCCACCTCCTGGCGGGACCCCGCGTGGGCGGCACCCTGAAGGTGGCGACCGGGGCCGAGCCGCCGCCGGTCATCGACATGACGAAGGACTCGGCGAAGGACCGTACCCCGAAGTGATCTTGTAGGTCCCCGGTGCGGACGCCGTGAGCCGGGTGAACTCGCCGTTCCGCTCCAGGCAGGCCCCCTCGGCCCGGAGCCACGGCGAGTACACCAGGCGCAGCGTCACCGGCGCACGCGTGGGGACGCGCACCACCATGGCCGACCCGGTGGACTTCACCACGCTCGCCGGCTTCGACGCGATCGGCACCGCGTCCTTGACCCGGAAGACGCGCCAGTGGGCGTCCCGCCACACCGGTTCCAGCCACTTCGGGCCACTGGCGACCAGGGCGGCCTCGTCCTCGGCGAACCCGTCCGGCTTGCCGGAGGGCAGCACCACGTAACCGACGGCCCACTTGTCCAGCCAGGCGCGGTAGGTCGCGGCCGAGAACGACCCGTCGTAGAAGAGGCGGCCGCGCTCGATGTCGAGCTGCCGGTTCCAGCCGCGGGCCATGTTCACGTACGGAGCCAGGGCCGTGGCCTCGCGGTGGTTGCGGGCCGGGACCACCTCCACGCGCCCCCGGTCGGCGCCGAGCCGCTCCAGCTCCTCCACCACGCCCCGGGTGTCGGCGGCCCACTCCGGCACGGCCGTGGACACCGTCAGGTCGTCCGCCGTCTTCTGCGTCACCCAGGCCGTGGACAGCACGAGCGCCACGACGAGCACCACCCGGCGCGCACGGGTCAGCGCCGGCACAAGCAGGGCGCCGAGCAGCGCGGTGGGCGCGAGCAGCTCGGCGAGGCGCTCCACGTTCGTGCCGATGGGCGAGGGGACGAGGTACGTCAGGACCGTCCCCGCCGCGTACACGGCCGCCCCCCACCGCAGCACCCGCCACTCGCGCGGGGCCGCCACGATCAGGGCCAGGCCGAAGAGGACCGGCGGGAAGATGCGGTCGAACGGCATCAACTGCTCGCCGTCGAACGGGAAGAGCACGGTGGTCGCGCCCACGACCACCACCGGCGGCACGATCAGCGCCGCGGCCCGCCCCCAGTCGCGTACGAGGAAGTAGGCCGCGCCCGCCACCACCAGGAACAGCCCGGCCACCGGGCTGGACATCGTGGCCAGGGCCGCGAACGCCACGGCGGCCCGCACGCGCCGCTCCCGCACGAGCATCAGGCAGGCCGCGAACCCGAAGGCGATGCCGAGCGCGAACGTCGTGCGCCCCGAGGCGACGTTGCACCACACCGCGAGGGAGGCGAGCACCGCGGGCCACAGCGGGCGCCGCAGCCCGGTGCGTTCCACCAGGGCGGCGACCAGCCAGGCACCGGCGACTCCCGACACCACCGTTACGGTCTTCACGCCCACGGCGGCCATCAAGTAGGGAGAGATCAGGCTGTAGTTGGCAGTGTGCATGCCGCCGTACCAGAACAGGCCGTACGCGGACGCCCCGTGCTCGGAGGCGAAGCGCGCCCAGGCCTCCTGTGCCGCGAGGTCGCCGCCGCCGGTGGCGAGGAAGGCCGCCCACACCGCGTACAGCGGCAGGGTGGGCAGCGTGGCGAGCAGCGGGACCCGGTGGCGGCGCCAGAACTCCCGGAGGTTTCCCTTCCGCTCCGTGGGCGTGCTGCTGCCCGAGGGGGCGAGAGGAAGACCGGCGGAGACCACGGCAACCGTTTCCGTTCGAAGTCTTGGAGAGGCAAGGTTTGCCCCTCAAGACGCGTCAGGCAACGGGAACGTTGGCTCGCGCCACGCGATGGCCGGATATTCAGCCTGATGGCGCAGAGTCGGCCCGCGGGCGGCCCCCAGGTGGCCTCCAAGTGGCCCCCGGGTCCAGCACGGGCCGCGCACGGGCCATGCGAGGGGCCAGGAGGAGGCAGGGGCAGGGCGTGGGAGAAGATGTCCCTGCCTCCCCGGCCGCCAGGTCAGCCGGTGCTGACCTGTAGTTCCTTGACGCCGTTCAGCCAGGCCGAGCGGAGCCTGCGGGGGTCGGAGACCAGGCGCAGATCGGGCAGCGCGTCCGCGATCGCGTTGAAGATGAGGTTGATCTCCAGGACGGCGAGCGACTTGCCGAGGCAGAAGTGCGGACCTCCGCCGCCGAATCCCAGGTGCGGGTTCGGGTCGCGGGAGATGTCGAACTTCTCCGGCTCTTCGAACACCTCGGGGTCGTTGTTGGCCGACGAGTAGAAGATGCCGACGCGGTCGCCCTTCTTGATCTTCGCCTCCCCGATCTCGGTGTCCTGGGTCGCGGTGCGCTGGAAGGAGACGACGGGCGTCGCCCAGCGCACGATCTCCTCGGCGGTGGTCTGCGGACGCTCGCGCTTGAAGAGCTCCCACTGCTCGGGGTGGGTGAGGAAGGCGTGCATGCCGTGGGTGATGGCGTTGCGGGTGGTCTCGTTGCCGGCCACCGCGAGCAGGATGACGAAGAAGCCGAACTCGTCGGAGGAGAGGTTGCCTTCGTCCTCGGCGGCCACCAGCTGGCTGACGATGTCCTTGGCCGGGCACTCCTTGCGGGCGGCGGCGAGGTTCATCGCGTAGGAGACGATCTCCATGGCCGCCTCGGCGCCGACCTCCTCGGTGATCGCGTACTCCGGGTCGTCGTACGCGGCCATCTTGTTGGACCAGTCGAAGATCTTCGTCCGGTCGTCCTGGGGGACGCCGATGAGTTCGGCGATGGCCTGGAGGGGAAGTTCCACGGCCACGTTCGTGACGAAGTCGAAGGATCCGTCCGCCGCCGCGTTCGCCAGGGCCGTCTCGACGATGGAGCCCGCGCGGGCGCGCAGGGCGTCCTCCAGGGACCGGATGGCGCGGGGGGTGAAGCCGCGCTGCACGATCTGGCGCACCCGGGTGTGCTCGGGCGGATCCATGTTCAGCATGATCAGCTTCTGGACCTCGATCTGGTCGCGGCTGATCGTCTCGTTGAAGCGGATGACCGCGGTGTTGAGGTTCGAGGAGAACAACTCCGGGTGCGTGGAGACGTACTTGACGTCCGCGTGCCGGGTGACGGCCCAGTAGCCCGAGTCGTCGAAGCCGGAGATGCGCGGCGGCTGGGCGATCCAGCGCACCGGTTCCGTCTGCCGCAGCTGGGCGAACTCCGGGTGGGGCACGCGCTCTTGGAGCAGGTCGGGGTCGGTGAAGTCGAACCCGTCGGGCAGCGCTGGACAGGGCATCGGCAACTCCAGGAGTTCAGTTCCGGGTTCTGAGTCTCGGATCGGGGTTTCCGTCCCCTGATTCTGACGGTCCATCAGGAGATGCCCCGCAAGGTAGTAACGGGTTCTACAAGAGGCAAGGCCCGCGACGGGATCCCTTTCGTGCAGGTAGTGCGCAAGGTGCGTGCACGCCCCTTGCGGTGCCGGGGTCGCGCTCAGCAGACTGCATGCAGAACTAGAACGCGTACTAGTTCTCCGCGTGGGTGCCGGGACGCTCCCGCGGGATGTGGATGGAGAGGACGCCCATGGCCGCGGAACCTGTCATCGTCGAAGCCGTACGCACCCCCATAGGCAAGCGCGGCGGCGCGCTCGCCAATCTCCACCCCGCCTATCTGCTCGGCGAGACCTACCGCGAGCTCCTGGGGCGCACGGGCATCCACGCGGACTGCGTCGAACAGATCGTGGGCGGCACGGTCACGCACGCCGGGGAGCAGTCCATGAACCCGGCGCGCACGGCCTGGCTCACCATGGGCCTGCCGTACGAGACCGCGGCGACGACGGTGGACTGTCAGTGCGGCTCCTCGCAGCAGGCCAGCCACATGGTCGCCAACATGGTGGCGGCCGGTGTCATCGACGTCGGGATCAGCTGCGGCGTCGAGGCCATGTCGCGGGTGCCGCTGGGGTCGGGCTCCAAGCACGGGCCGGGCAAGCCGTTCCCCGAGGAGTGGAACGTCGACCTGCCCAACCAGTTCGAGGCCGCCGAGCGGATCGCCCGCAACCGCGGTCTGACCCGCGAGAACGTCGACTCGCTCGGTCTCATCTCGCAGGAGCGCGCGGCCACGGCCTGGGCCGAGGAGCGCTTCAAACGCGAGACGTTCGCCGTCCAGGTCCCCACCACGGAGGAGGAGCAGGCCGCCGGGCAGGGCATGTGGCGGCTCGTGGACCGGGACGAGGGGCTGCGGGACACCACCATGGAGGGCCTGGAGCGGCTCAAGCCGGTGATGCCGACCGCCGTGCACACCGCGGGGAACTCCTCGCAGATCTCGGACGGCGCGGCGGCGATCATGTGGGCGTCGAAGCGGATGGCGCGGGCCCTGAAGCTGCGGCCGCGCGCCCGGATCGTGGCACAGGCCCTGGTGGGCGCCGATCCGCACTACCACCTGGACGGGCCGATCGACGCGACGCGGGCCGTCCTGGGCAAGGCGGGCATGTCCCTGAAGGACATCGACCTCGTGGAGATCAACGAAGCCTTCGCCTCGGTGGTCCTGAGCTGGGCGCAGGTCTTCGAGCAGGACCTGGAGAAGGTGAACGTGAACGGCGGCGCGATCGCCCTCGGGCATCCGGTCGGGGCGACCGGGGCCCGGCTGATCGCCACCGCCCTGCACGAGCTGGAGCGCCGCGACAAGGAGTTCGCACTGATCACGATGTGCGCGGGCGGGGCGGTGGCGACGGGGACGATCATCCAGCGGCTGTAGGGCCAGGTTCCTGGGTCGCGCTTGCTCGGTACGACGAAGGCGGCCACCCCGGGAGAGGGGTGGCCGCCTTCGTGTGGCCGGTGTGGCCGGTGTGGCTCAGGGAGCCCCGGTGGCTCAGTACGAGCCGTTGGCCTGCCAGTGGTTCCAGGCACCGACCGGGCTGCCGTAGCGGTCGTTCATGTAGTCGAGGCCCCACTTGATCTGGGTCTCGGGGTTGGTCTTCCAGTCCGCGCCGGCCGAAGCCATCTTCGAGGCGGGCAGCGCCTGGACCAGACCGTAGGCGCCCGAAGAGGAGTTCGTCGCCTTCGGGTTCCAGCCGCTCTCGTGCTCGACGATCTTGCTGAACGCCTTGTACTGCGCGGGGTCCGGGATCAACTTCTTCGCGATCGCCTGCGCCGAGGAAGGAGCCGCGGCGGGGGCGGCGGCCGGAGCGGCGGCCTTCGCGGCGGTGGGGGCCGCGGCCTGGGCCGGGGCGGCCATGAGCACCATGCCGGTCGTGGCGGCTGCCACGGCGGCACCGGTGAGGGCCTTCTTCGGAGTGGCGATACGGCGGAGGAGCGTGGCGGACAAAGCGTGGCCTTCCGTGGGGGACATGGTGTCGCGGGCATGCCGTGGGCCACGGGAGTGTGGCTGTGGGAATGCGTCCGGCCGGTGGCCCTGAGGCCGTCGGCGCCGTGCGACTCGAACCAGAGAAGCAGGGCTGTTACGTCGCCGCAATGACCCCTTTTACTAGTTGCTGTCGCATGTGCGCGAAACGTCCCTCGTGTGACGTGGCTCTCAATCCCCAGGTCGGAGCATGCATTGGCGCGTCCGCGTCAAGCGGAATGATCTACGACCCCGCTTCGTAGAGGACCTAAGTCCTGTGGGCCGCCTCACCACGAAGGGACCTCCATGTAACGGAGAGCCAGGATCCGCCTACGGCTTCGGGCCCTCGAATGTGACCTGGGCCTCGAAGGCCGCCCGGCGCGTGGCCCGGCGCAGCGCCTTCAGGACGGCGGGCCCCAGGGCAAGGCTCAGCAGGACGGTGACGACGGCCCGGGGGAGGTCCCAGCCCAGGGAGGTCGCCAGGCAGTACGCGACGAACCGGGCCAGGTTCTCGCCGACGGGGTCGCCGGGCACGAAGGAGACTCCGGTCGCGAGGCCGCCTAGGTAGGGCCACCCCTGGAGATTCATGACGGTGCCGTACAGGACGGACGAGACGGCCCCATAGGCGGCGAGCAGCCACAGCTCGCCGCGCCCGCGCAGGGTCTCGGCCCCCGGCAGCAGCCCCGCGCCCATGCAGACCCACCCCATGGACAGCATCTGGAACGGCATCCACGGGCCGACCCCGCCGGTCAGGAGCGCGGAGGCGAACATGGACACGGCGCCGAGCACGAAACCGAACCCGGGTCCCAGCACCCGCCCGCTGAGCACCATGAGGAAGAACATCGGCTCGATCCCGGCCGTCCCCGCCCCCAGCGGCCGCAGCGCGGCACCGGCGGCGGCGAGCACCCCCAGCATCGCGATGGCCTTGGCGTCGAGCCCGACGTCCGCGATGGTCGCCACGACGACGGCGAGCAGCAGCGGCAGCAGGGCGGCGAACAGCCAGGGCGCGTCCTGGGCGTGCGCGCCGAGCCCCGAGTCCCCGCTCGCGATGAGCGGCCACCCGAAGGCCACCACGCCGACCGCGCTGACGAGGGCGAGGGCGCCGACGGACCGCGGGCCGAGCCGTACGGGGCGGATCCGGCGCGCGCCGGCCGGGCGGACCGGGGGAGCGGGGCTCACGCGATGCCGTCCTCGGCGCCGGCGGCCAGCGCCGTCCGTACCTCCGTGACCGTCAGCCATTTCTGCGGGGCGAGGATCTTGGTGGTCTGCGGGGCGAAGGAAGGGGAGGAGAGCACGATGTCCGGGGTCGGGCCGTCGGCGACGATCTCCCCGTCGGCGAGGATCGCCACCCGGTGGGCCAGCTCCGCCGCCAGCTCCACGTCGTGCGTGGCGAGGACGATCGCGTGGCCGTCGGCGGCGAGAGCGCGAAGCAGCACGACGAGCCGGGCCTTGGCCGCGTAGTCCAGGCCACGGGTGGGCTCGTCCAGGAGCAGCAGCGGCGGGCGTGCCGTCAGGACGATCGCCAGTGCCAGGGTGAGGCGCTGGCCCTCCGAGAGGTCGCGGGGGTGGGTGTCGTCCGCGATGCCCGGGAGCAGCTCGGTGACCAGGGCGCGGCAGGTGCCGGGGTCCGCCCCCGCGTCCTGGTCGGCCGCGGCGCACTCGGCGGCCACCGTGTCCGCGTAGAGGAGGTCGCGGGGCTCCTGGGGGACCAGGCCGACGTGGCGGATCAGCTCGCGCGGGCCGGTGCGGTGCGGGGCCACGCCGCCGACGCGGACCGATCCCGCCGCCGGTTCGAGCAGGCCCACCAGGGTCGAGAGGAGCGTGGACTTCCCGGCGCCGTTGCGTCCCATCAGGGCCACGGTCTCGCCCGCGCGGACGGTGAGGTCCACGCGGCGCAGGGCCTCCACGCGGCCCCGGCGGACGGCGAGGGACGACACCTGGGCGGCGGCCGCTCCGGGCGCGTCCGCCTTCGTGCGTCCGCGGAGCCGGGCCCAGCCCGACGTGGGGCGGCCCTCCTCGGGGCGCGGGACGGCGGGGGTCTCCTCGCGGGGGCCGGCCGCGGCCAGGCGTTCCCGCAGGGCGCCCGCCTTGCGGCGCGCGTCCCGGACGGTCAGCGGCAGCGGGGTCCAGCCCGCGAGGCGGCCGAGGCCCACCACCGGCGGGTAGACCGGCGAGCGTGCCATCAGCGCGGCGGGGTCCCCGAGCACGGGCGGCTCGCCCGGGGCCGGGAGCAGCAGCACCTGGTCCGCGTACTGCACGACCCGCTCCAGGCGGTGCTCGGCCATCAGGACCGTGGTGCCCAGGTCGTGCACGAGGCGCTGGAGCACGGCGAGCACTTCCTCGGCGGCCGCCGGGTCGAGGGCCGAGGTCGGTTCGTCCAGGACGAGGACCTCGGGGTGCGGCGTGAGCACCGAGCCGATGGCGACGCGCTGCTGCTGGCCGCCGGAGAGGGTGGCGATGGGCCGGTCGCGCAGCTCGGCGAGGCCGAGCAGGTCCAGGGTCTCCTCGACCCGGCGGCGCATCACGTCGGGCGCGAGCCCGAGCGATTCCATCCCGTACGCCAGCTCGTCCTCGACGGTGTCCGTCACGAAGTGCGAGAGCGGATCCTGGCCCACCGTGCCCACCACGTCCGCGAGCTCGCGCGGCTTGTGGGTACGCGTGTCGCGCCCGGCCACGGTCACACGGCCCCGCAGCGTGCCCCCGGTGAAGTGCGGCACAAGGCCGCTCACCGTGCCGAGCAACGTCGACTTGCCGACCCCGGAAGGGCCGACGAGGAGCACCAGTTCCCCCTCGGGCACGGCGAGATCGACCCCGCGCACGGTGGGCCCCTCGACCCCTTCGTACGTCACGGAGACATCCTCGAAGCGGATCATGAGGACTCCTTGGAGCGAGCGGAGGAGGGGGCGGGGGAGCGGACGGGAGCGGTGGAATCGGCGGGCACCGGCGCCACGAAGGCGGGCAGCAGCCCGATCAGGACGGCCGCCGCGGGCCACAGCGGCAGGGCCGGCGCCGTCAGGGGGACGACCCCGGGGTGCAGGGCGGCGGCGTCGTACGAGGCGGCCCAGATCATCAGGCCCGCCACCGCGATCCCCGACCCGGCGACGAGCCAGGCGCGCACGCCCCAGGGGTCGGGCCGGTAGCGGGTGCGCACGGAGCGCCGGCCGCCGAGGCGGAGCCCGGCGAGGGCCGCGACGAGCCCGGCGGCCAGGACGGGCAGCCCATAGCCGGTGCCCTCCGCGGAGAGCAGTCCGTACGTGCCCACGCACACGCCCATCAGACCGCCGAGGGTCAGGAACGCCGTGGCCCTGCGCACCCCGGCGGGCACCGGCGCGCTGCGGCCGAAGCCGCGCGCGTCCATCGCGGCGGCCAGCGCCACCGACCGCTCCAGGGCGCCCTCCAGGACCGGGAGCCCCACCTGGAGCAGTCCCCGGATGCCCTTGTCCGCCCGCCCGCGCAGGCGCCGCGCGGCCCGCAGGCGCTGGACGTCGATGATCAGGTTCGGTGCGAAGGTCATCGCCACGACGATGGCGACCCCCACCTCGTACAGCGCGCCCGGCAGCGACTTGAGGAGCCTCGCCGGACTGGCCAGGGCGTTGGCGGCGCCCACGCAGATGAGGAGCCCGGCCAGGCGCACCCCGTCGTAGAGCGCGAAGAGCAGCCCCTCGGCCGTCACCCGGCCGCCGATCCGCACACCCTGCGCCCAGTCGGGCAGCGGCACCTCGGGGAGCGTCACGAGGACGTGCGTACCGGGGATGGGGGAGCCGAGGACGACGGCGAAGACGAGCCGGATCGCGATCACGGCCAGGCCCAGCTTCACGAAGGCGCCGTACGACCGCGCCCACGGCGCCGACGTCCTGCGGGCCGCCACGACATAGCCCGCGACGCCGATCAGCATCCCGAGGAGCAGGGGGTTGGTGGTGCGGGACGCGGCGACGCCGAGGCCGAGCGCCCATATCCACCAGGCGCCCGGGTGCAGCGCGTTGCTCCGGTGCGCCGCGGGGGCCAGGCGCCGCCGCAGCGCACCGGGAGCGGTGCTCGGCTGTTCGGTCATCGCGCGGTCAGCCGCGTCGGCGGCGTGCCTGCCAGACGGCGGCCCCGCCGAGCAGGGCGATGGCGGCGACGCCCGCGATCAGGCCGACGGAGGGGCCACCCGAGTCGCCGCCCTCGTCGCCCGCCGCGCCCGGGTCCTGCTTCTTCCCGGACCGTCCCTCGCCCGCGACCTGCTCGCCGCAGCCCGACTTCGGGTAGCCGGCGATGGCGCACAGCAGGGCATTGCTGTCGTACCGCAGGGGCTTGGCGACGGCGGCGAGCGCGTCGGCGCTCGTCGCGTCGTCGGCGATCCGCGCGCAGGCCGTACGCGCCTTCGGCGGGTTCTCCCCGTCCGGGGCGTCGCCCGGTGTGCCGAAGTCGACGACCAGGGCGATCCGCTTGCGGCCGTCCTCGGCGGGGGTCTTGGCGCAGATGGTGTCGAAGTCCGCGGCGCCGCGCGGCTTCGCGGCGTCCTTGGAGTCCTCGGACACCGAGAACCGGAAGCCCTGCACGGCACCGTCGTCGGGCCGCGCGGTGCTCGGCCCCTGGCTGGCGTAGGCCCACCGGGAGCCGTCCCGGTCCCAGAAGGACCAGTAGCGGTACCCGGCGGCCTGGGCGGGGGCGGCGGCGAGGACACCGAGCAGGGCGGCGAGGAGCGCCCCGGTCACCAGGCGCCCGTACCGCACGCGACCCCGCGTCACAGCTGCTGCTTCTTCTTGTTGCCGCTGTACAGGAAGCCGATGCCGATGCCGGCGACCATGCCGACGCCGATGATCCACCAGATGCTCGCGCCGCTGCCGTCGTCGTCCTTCTTCTCGTCGGCGGCCTGCTCGGTGGCCTGCGGCGCGGGGCCCGTGGCGTTCAGCTTCTTGACCAGGTCCGCGCCGCCGAAGTCACGCGCGTCCAGGCCCGCGGCGCGGGCGGCGAAGATCAGCTGGGCGTAGGCGGCCGGGCCGGACTTCTCGGCCCACTCGGCGGAGTTCTTCGACAGCCACTCGGCCGACTTCCGGGCCTGGTCCGGCTGGCCCGCCGCGGCGAGCGCGAGCACGGAGTCCGCGGTGTTGCCGAGGTCGGGCATGTTCTTGGCGCCGGGCATCGAGGACATCAGGTGGTCGTCACCCTTGGCGAGGGTCTTCAGGAGGTAGCCCGTGCCGTTCGCCGCCGCCTGCTCGGCGGTGTCGGCCTTCTCGCACTTCGGGGCGGCTGCCTTCTTCTTCGCCTCGTCGACGACCAGGCCCTTGCCGTGGGCGCCGAGCACACCGGCCGCCGTGGCGTCCGCGTTCGGCGAGAGCTTGCCGGACTTGACGTCCGCGAGGCCGAAGGCGCCGCCGTCCTTCTCGCAGCTCATGGAGAGGGCGGGCAGCGCGTCGTACGGGGACTTGCCGTCCTGGTTCTTCACCGACTGCGGCTTCTCGCCCGCCGCGGTGAGGGCGCCGATCACGATGCCGGTGGAGTTGGCGTCGGAGGCCATGCCGGGGCTGTAACCCCAGCCGCCGTCCTTGCCCTGCACCGACTTCAGCCAGTCGACGCCCTTGCCGACGGCCTTCTTCTCGCCGCCGAGCGCGGCGAGCGCCTGGACGGCGGCGGCCGTCGCGTTGCTGTCGAACATCGTCTTGGAGTCGCAAGGCTCGCCCGCGTCGGCGCGGTAGGCGGCGAAACCGCCGCTCGCGCACTGCTGTCCCGTCAGCCAGTCGACGGCCTTCGCGGCGGGCTTCACACCGGCCGAGTCCTGGGCCAGCAGGGCGTACGACTGCCGGAAGACCCCGTCGAACTTGGGGTCGGCGTCGCCGTAGAGACCGGAGGGGAGGGCCGCGGAGGGCGACGGTGACGCGCTCTCGGCGAAGGCGACCGGGGCGGCGGCCGAACCGAACACGGCGACGGCGGCCAGGACCGCTGCGCTGCGGCGTACGTTCATGATGCGGCGGGTGCCTCTCACTGCGGGGAGCGGGGCAGCACGGGCGCGCAGCGGGCACGGGCACCGGGCGGCTCCGGCTCCGTATACCTCGACGGTGCCGGTCATCGGCGGTTCCGATGACGCGAGCCGGTCACGCTCCGCGCGGGGCAATCCGGCTCTCCGCCAGCTCTGCTGGAGCTGCGGTCTCACGGCTGCGGGTCAGCGCCGGATTCGCACCGGCTTCCCCCCGTACGGGCATGATGACGACGGGGCCACTCTACCGGCCCGTAGGGAGAGCGGCCCGGGGCGCCCGCCGCCGGCCGGAGGTCACACCGCCCGGTAGCGCACCGGATCGTGGCCGACCGCCTCCGCGCGCCCCAGCTTCACCAGGCGCCGCACATGGGCCTCGGCCTCGGAGACGGCGATGTTCCGCGAGCCGTAGCGGATCTCGGCCCAGGGGCGGTTCCACTCCATCTGCTCGGCGAGCTGCCAGGGGGTGAGGGGCTCGGCGAGGAGGTCGAGCAGATCGGTGAGCCGCTCCTCGTGGTGGGCCAGGATCTCCCGCACACGGGCCGGGGCGTCGGTGAACGCGTACTGGTGGGCCGGGAGCACTTCGGCGGCGCCCAGGCGGCCGATGCGCTCCAGGGAGTCGAGGTAGTCGCCGAGGGGATCGGTGACGGTCTCGTCGTCGGGGTCCTCGTACAGGCCGATGTGCGGGGTGATCCCGGGCAGCAGATGGTCCCCGGAGAAGAGGCGGCCGTGGCCCGGCAGCCGTGCCGGGTGCTCCTCCTCCAGGTGCAGGCAGACGTGGCCCGGGGTGTGGCCCGGGGTCCAGATCGCGCGGAGCCTGCGGCCCGGCAGTTCGAGCAGCTCGCCGGGGGTGATGCCGCGGTCGGGGAGGGCGGCGGCCAGGCCGGGCAGCCGGGGTGCGCGGCCCGCGTCACGGGCCGCGACCAGGGGGGCCAGGTGGTCGGCGGGGGCGCCGGCGGCCGTCAGCTTCTCCACCATGTAGTCGAACCAGCGCGCGGGCGGGCCGGTCCGGGTGCGGCGGACGACCGAGGCGTCCGCCTCGTGCATGGCGATCCACGCCCCCGACGCCTCGCGGACCTTGGCCGACAGGCCGTGGTGGTCGGGGTGGTGGTGGGTGATGACGACGCCGTGCACCGCGTCGGCGGAGGTGCCGCAGGCGGTGAGTCCCGCGGCGAGGGCGTCCCAGGAGGTGGGGTCGTCCCAGCCCGTGTCGATGAGGACCGGGCCGGCGTCCGTGTCCAGGAGGTGCACGAGGGTGAAGCCCAGGGGGTTGTCCGGGATGGGGACCTTGATGCTCCACACGCCCCCGCCGTGGTCGGTCACCTGCGGATCGGTCACCTGCGTCATCGGGCGTCCTCATCTCTCGTCGGCCGCGCGGCCTCGGCCGCGGCCGTCCTCACCATAATTAGAACTAGTTCCAATGATCGCCTAAGTCGACTGTTTCGACAGGTTACTTGCTCCGTGCTCTCCGTGGACTACTGGAACTAGAACTGGTATCAGTTCTGAAACAGTGTCAGAAAGCGTGTCGCGCAGCGGAATCCCGCAGGAGGCAGTCAGCCATGACCGAGCTCGTGGAACACGGACAGCTGTTCATCGGCGGGGAGCTGGTGGATCCCCTCGGCAAGGACGTCATCGAGGTCGTCTCGCCGCACACCGGCCAGGTCTTCGCGCGGGTGCCGCACGCCGCGCCCGCCGACGTGGACCGGGCCGTCGCCACCGCGCGCAAGGCGTTCGAGGAGGGCCCCTGGCCCCGGATGACCCTCGACGAGCGGATCGAGGTCGTCACGAGGATCAAGGACGCGTTCGCCGTACGGCACGAGGAGATCGCCCGCGTCATCAGCTCCGAGAACGGCACCCCGTACACGTCGAGCGTGATGGTGCAGGCCCTCGCCTCGATGATGGTCTGGGACTCGGCGCTCACCGTCGCGAAGAACTTCACGTACGAGGAGGCGCGCGACGGGGCCCTCGGCAAGATTCTCGTGCGGCGCGAGCCGGTCGGTGTCGTGGCGGCCGTGGTCCCGTGGAACGTCCCGCAGTTCACCGCCGCCGCCAAGCTCGCGCCCGCGCTGCTCGCCGGATGCCCGGTGATCCTCAAGACCTCGCCCGAGACGCCGCTCGACGCCTACATACTCGCCGACATCGCCACCGAGGCGGGGCTGCCGCAGGGCGTGCTCTCGATCCTCTCGGCGGACCGCGAGGTGAGCGAGTACCTCGTCGGGCACCCCGGTGTCGACAAGGTGTCCTTCACCGGTTCCGTCGGCGCGGGCAAGCGCGTCATGGAGGTCGCCGCCCGCAACCTCACGCGCGTGACCCTGGAGTTGGGCGGCAAGTCGGCCGCCGTGATCCTGCCGGACGCGGACGCCTCGGCCGCGGTCGCCGGCATCGTCCCCTTCGCGTGGATGATCAACGGGCAGGCGTGCGTGGCCCAGACGCGGATCCTCGTGCCGCACGCGCGCCACGACGAGTTCGCGGAGGCCTTCGCCGCCGCGGCCTCCGCGCTCAAGATCGGCGACCCGCTCGACCCGGAGACGGAACTGGGCCCGCTGGTCGCAAAACGCCAGCAGCAGCGCTCGCTCGACTACATCCGCATCGGCCAGGAGGAAGGCGCCAAGATCCTGACGGGCGGCGGGCGTCCGCCCGGACTCGACCAGGGGTGGTACGTCGAACCGACGCTCTTCGGCGGCGTCGACAACTCCATGCGCATCGCCCGCGAGGAGATCTTCGGCCCGGTCATCTGCCTCATCCCGTACGGCGACGAGAGCGAGGCCGTGAAGATCGCCAACGACTCCGACTACGGGCTCAGCGGCAGCGTGTGGACGGCGGACGTGGAGCGCGGCATCGACGTCGCCCGGCGGGTGCGCACCGGGACGTACTCGGTGAACACCTTCAGCCTCGACATGCTCGGTCCGTTCGGCGGCTACAAGAACTCCGGTCTGGGCCGGGAGTTCGGACCCGAGGGGTACGGCGAGTACTTCGAGCACAAGATGATCCACCTGCCCGCGGGCTACGAAGGGGCCGGTGCCTGATGGGGGACCGCTGGCACGTCGAGGTGGACCGGTCGGTCTGCATCGGCTCGGGGATGTGCGCGATCACGGCGCCGGGCGGCTTCACGCTCGACTCCGCACGCCAGTCGCACCCCGTGGACCCCGAGACCGACGCCAACGAAAAGGTGCTCGAAGCGGCCGAGGGCTGCCCGGTCGAGGCGATCGCCATCACGCTGTCCGGAAGTGGGGAGCCCGTATTCCCTCCGGAGGACTGATGTAGTCCTCCTGGGCGGCGGAATTTTGCATCAGTGACGCCGCCCAAACCGGATTGTGTACCTCCTGTGCGCATTATGTGTGCTCGAAAGCGTGCGAACAGGACTTTACCCATGCGTTCCGCATGTCGGATCGATGACATCCGTGACTGTCCGTCCCCTTTGCGGCCTGGAAATCTCTCACCCAGACGACATGGGGAGGGGACGCAGTGGACAAGCGGTACGAGGTCTACTGTCTGGCTGACAGGCACTTCTACGAGACTCCGGACCGCTTGTCCGCGGGCAAGAACGCCCCCGGGTTCACGACGGCGGGGCGCCCGGTCCCGCAAGGATGGCGCTCGTCCCGCGAGGGCGACTGGCTGACCTTCGTCCCCCTCGGCGACGACGGGCGGGCCCGGCCGGCGCCCCAGCAGGGCTGGAAGATCCATGTGTCCGCCACGCTGGAGAACGCCGACCGGACCGCCGCCGCCGTGTGGGACCACTGTGTGCCGGACGCCGTCCCCTTCAAGTTCATCGCGGGACCGCACCTGCTCCACCTGCGCAACAGCAAGTACGCGGGACGTGACGGCAGCGGCAAGTTCGCGACGCTCTACCCGGCCGACGAAGAGCAACTGCACGCGATCCTGACGGAGTTGGGCCGCACGCTCGAAGGCTCCGAGGGCCCCTACATCCTCACCGACCTGCGCTGGCGCGAAGGCCCGCTGTACGTCAGGTACGGCGCCTTCACCCGCCGCATGTGCGTCGACGAACGCGGCGGCCTCGTGCCCGCGGTCGAGGACGACCAGGGCCGCCTCGTCCCCGACTCGCGCGACCCCGCCTTCAAGGTCCCCGCGTGGGTGACGCTGCCGTCGTTCCTGGAGTCGGAGCTCGCGGCGCGCAACAACACGACGGTCACCGACCTGCCGTACCGCATGGAGAAGGCGCTGCACTTCTCCAACGGCGGCGGGGTCTACGTGGGCACCGACACCCGCGACGGCCGCAAGGTCGTCCTGAAGGAAGGCCGGCCGCACGCGGGCCTGGCGTCCGACGGGGCCGACGCCGTGGCCCGCCTGGAGCGCGAGCGGGACGCGCTGGAGAAGCTGTCGGGCCTCGGGGTCGCGCCGGAAGTGCGCGACTGGTTCGAACTCGGCGGCCACCGCTTCCTCGTCATGGACTTCCTGGAGGGCAGCACCCTCAACTCCTTCTTAGCCGACCGGCATCCGCTGCTGGTCAGCGAGCCGGACGCGGACGCCGTCGCCGCGTACACGGCCTGGGCGCTGCGGATCCACCGCGCCGTCGAGGACGCCGTCACGGCCGTCCACGAGCGGGGCGTCGTCTTCAACGACCTGCACATGTTCAACGTCATGGTCGCGCCCGACGAACAGTCCGTCTCTCTCCTCGACTTCGAGGCGGCGACCCGGGTCGGCGAAGGCGGCCGGCAGGTCGTGGCCCACCCCGGGTTCATCGCTCCCGCGGACCGCGAGGGCGTGGACGTCGACCGCTACGCCCTCGCCTGTCTGCGGCTCGCCCTGTTCCTGCCCATCACCACGCTCCTCGCCGTCGACCGGGGCAAGGCGGCCCACCTCGCCGCGGTCATCGCCGCCGAATTCCCGGACGTGCCCCGCGCGTTCCTCGACGAGGCCGTGGCCGAGATCGAGCGCGGCGGGCAGGGGCACACGGGGGCCACGGGGGCCACGGGGGCTACGGGGGCCACGGGGGCTACGGGGGCCACTGCGGCCACGGGGGCCGTGCGGCAGGTCTCCGGGTCGGCCGCCCCGCTCGTCGACCTCGCCGACTGGCCCTACAGCCGGGACTCGATGGTCAAGGCCATCCTCGCCTCGGCCACCCCCGAGCGGGACGACCGGCTCTTCCCCGGGGACATCGCGCAGTTCGCCGACGGCGGCGGGCTCGGCCTGGCGCACGGCGCGGCCGGAGTGCTGCTCGCCCTCGCCGAGAGCGGCGCCGAACGCTACGAGGACGGCGAACGCTGGCTCCTGAAGCACACCGAGCCCGCGCCGCCCGGCCTACCCCTGGGGCTCAACGACGGCCTCGCGGGCATCGCCCACGTCCTCGAACGGCTCGGCCACCGCACCCGCGCCCTCGACCTGATGGAGCTCGTCCTCAAGGAGAACTGGCAGCGGCTCCCCTCCGACCTGCACGGCGGTCTCGCCGGGCTCGGCCTCGCCCTCGACTCCCTCGCGCACCGCACCGGCGAGGAGGAACTCGCCCGGCACGCCCTGCGGGCGGCGCAGATCATCGGCGAACGGCTCACGTCCGATGACCCGCCCAAGGGGAAGCCGCGGGCCGGGCTGCTGCGCGGCGCCACGGGCCCCGCGCTCCTCTTCCTGCGGCTCTACGAGCGCAACGGCGACCCCGCGCTCCTCGACCTGGCGGCGCACGCCCTGCGCACGGACCTCGCCCGGTGCGTGGCACGGCCGGACGGCAGCCTCGGGGTGGACGAGGGCTGGCGCACCATGCCGTACCTCGGCGACGGCAGCGTGGGCATCGGCATGGTCGTCGACGACTACCTCGCGCACCGGGACGACGCCGGGTTCGAGGCGGTACGCCCGGGCATGCTGGCCACCGCGCGCTCACGCTTCTGCGTGCAGCCGGGCCTTTTCCAGGGGCGGGCCGGCTTCCTGCTGCACCTCAACCGCAGCACGGCGCCGGGCATCACGCCCCGGGACATCACCGAGCAGATCGCGGGACTCGGCTGGTTCTCCATGCCGTACGCCGGTCAACTCGCCTTCCCCGGCCACCAGATGCTGCGGCTCTCCATGGACCTGCACACCGGAACGGCGGGGTGCCTCCTGGCCCTCGCCGCCGCCCTCGGGGACGGCGGAGCACACGTCCCCTTCCTGCCGCCCCTCGGGCGGCCCCAGAGCCGGTCCCGCCACATGGCGGGGTCGTGACACCACCCATATGGACAACACGTCCCCAAATGAGAGGGAAGATCATGGCGCTTCTCGACCTGCAGAGCATGGAGTCCGACGAGATGACCGGCGGCGGCCACGGTGGCGGCGGCAGCAACGTGAGCCTGCTGCTGTGCTGGAGCGACGCGAGCGTCCTGCTCTGTCTGTGACGTCGATCCGTGCCTGAGCGGCACGGTTCATGAGGGACCGGGCGGCGCCTCTCCCCAGAGGCACCGCCCGGATCCATCCCCGGCCCCACCCCCGTGGCGGCGCTCAGCCGCCCCGCCGCGGACGCTTTGCCACGGACCTTCCGCCACGGACACGAGGACTGCGAGGACCCGGACCGCATGGCGACCACGACCAACCGTCCTCCCCGGCCCGGCCACGACGCGGACCCGCCGGGCACGGCCCCGGACCCGGCCCCGTCGGACGCGGGCCTGCTGAAAGCGGCCACCCGCCACAGCGCGGCCCGCTGCGCGGCCCTCGTGCTGTGCAGCGTCGCCGGAGCGGGCGCGAGCCTCCTCCTGCCGTTCGCGATCGGCCGGGCCCTCGACGCCGTCCTCGCGGGCCACGCGGCCGGCCACGTCGGCGCCGACGCCACCCGCTGGATCCTCCTCTGCGCGGCGCTCATCGCCGCGAGCGCGCTCCTGGACGCCTGCGACGGCGTCCTCACCGGCACCACCAACGCCCGGACGACGGCCTGGCTGCGCGGCCGCGTCGGGCGCCACGTCCTTGCCGTCGGCCCCCGCGCCACCGCGCGCTTCGCCCCCGGCGACCTGGTGGCACGGCTCGTCGACAACGCGGCCCACGCGGGCGTCGCGCCCGCCACCCTCGCCGCGCTGCTCGCCGCCCTGGTCGCGCCCGTCGGCGCCGTGGTGGCCCTCGCCCTGATCGACGGCTGGCTCGTCGTGGTGTTCGTCGCCGGGGCGCCCCTCCTCGTGCTGCTCCTGCGGTGGTTCGTGCGCGTCTCCTCCGACTGCGTGGCGCGCTATCAGGAGGTCCAGGGGACCATCGCGGGCCGCCTCAGCGAGGCGATCGGCGGGGCACGGACCATCGCGGCCGCGCACACCGAGGACCAAGAGGCCCGGCGCGTCCTGGGCGCCCTGCCCGAACTCTCCCGGCAGGGCCACCGGATGTGGCGGGTCCAGGGCCGCTCCCAGGCGCAGGCCGTCGCGGTCGCGCCCCTCCTCCAGCTCGCGGTCGTGGCGGTCGCGGGCCATCTGGTCCTCCAGGAGCGCATCAGCGTCGGCGAGTTGCTGGCCGCATCCCGGTACGCGGTGCTCGCCACCGGGATCGGCATGCTCGTCGGACAGCTGGGCGCCCTGGTACGGGCGCGGGCCGCCGCACGCCGCCTGGGGGAGGTCCTCGCCGAACCCGAGACCTCGTACGGGAGCGGACACCTCCCGCCCGGGGACGGCCTCCTGGAGCTGCGCGGGGTCTCGGTGGCCCGCGGCGGACGCACGGTCCTCGACGGCGTCGACCTGACGGTGCCCGCGGGCGGCACGCTCGCCGTGGTCGGACGCTCCGGCGCCGGGAAGTCGCTCCTCGCGGCGGTCGCGGGCCGGCTCGCCGACCCCGACGAGGGGGACGTACGGCTCGACGGCGTCCCGCTGCGGTCCCTGGGCCGTGAGGAGCTGCGCCGCGAGGTCGGCTACGCCTTCGAGCGGCCCGCGCTGCTCGGCACGACCCTGGAGGGCACGATCGGCTTCGGGGCGCCGCGCCCGGCACCGGCCCGCGTCCGTGAGGCGGCCCGCGCGGCCCACGCCGACCCCTTCATCACCCGCCTCCCCGAGGGGTACGACACCCTGTGCGCGCAGGCCCCTCTCTCCGGGGGAGAGGCCCAACGCCTGGGTCTGGCGCGGGCGTTCGCGCGGGGCGGGCGGCTCCTGATCCTGGACGACGCGATGTCGAGCCTGGACACCGTGACCGAGCACCACGTCGCCGAGGCCCTGCTCCACCACACCCCGCACCGCAGCCGCCTGATCATCGCCCACCGGGCGGCGACGGCGGCCCGCGCGGACGGGGTGGCATGGCTGCACGAAGGCCGGATACGTGCGGTGGGGACGCACGCGGAGCTGTGGCAGCGGGCGGAGTACCGGGAGGTGTTCGGCGCGTGAAGGACCCCGTGGAGCGTCGCGTGAAGGACCCGGTGGAAAGCCCCGTGAAAGCCCCCGTGAACGACCCCATGGAAACCTCACGGGCCCCGCGGGGGACCTACCGCCGGGGTGTCCGGTTCCTCTGGCGCAGGTGGCCGGTGGTGCTGCGGCTCGCGCTGTGGTCGGTCCTGGAGACCGGGCAGACCTTCCTCACCGGGTACGCCCTCGCGCGCGCCCTGGACGACGGGTTCCTCGCGGGGCGCGAGGCGGTGGGCCTTGCGTGGCTCGGCGCGGCGGGGCTCGGCGTGGCCGTGGCCGCGTACGGCACCGGGCGGGTGTACCGCGCGGTCGCCGATCTGGTCGAGCCGCTGCGGGACACCCTGGTGCGGCAGGTCGTCGGCCGGGGGCTGCGGGACGCGGACAGCTCCTCGGTGTCCCGGCTCACCCAGCAGGTGGAGATCGCCAGGGACACGTTCGCGGGCCTGGTCCTGGTGTCCCGCTCCTTCCTCTTCACGGCGGCGGGCGCGCTGATCGGCCTGTTCTCGCTGGCCCCGCTGCTCCTCCTGGTCGTCGGGCCGCCCCTGCTGGCCGGTGTCGGCCTGTTCGTGGCGAGCCTGCGTCCGCTGGCCCGGCGCCAGGAGCGGTTCCTCGCCGCCGACGAGGGCATCGCGGGCCATCTGGGCGCGGTGGCGCCCGGCCTGCGGGACGTGGCGGCCGCGGGCGCCGAGCAGGACGTCGCCGAGGACCTGGACCGGGGCATCGCCACGGAGTACGCGGCGTCGCGTTCGCTCGCCCGCTGGGGCGTCCTGCGTACGGCGGCCCTCGCCACCGGCGGCCAGCTGCCTCTCGTCCTGCTCCTCGTGACGGCGCCCTGGCTCCTGAACGGCGGCGTGACGCCGGGCGCCCTGGTGGCAGCCATCGCCTACGTCACCCAGGCCCTGCTCCCTGCCCTGCACAACCTGATCCACGGCCTGGGCACGAGCGGCGCCCGCCTGGCCGTAGTGCTCCGCCGGCTGACCAGTGACCCGGCGACGACCGGGACCGACCGGGACGCGGACCTGCCGGAGGCGGCCCAGGCCCCCTCCGCAGCCACCGTCCCCGTCCCCGTCCCCGCCCCCGCGCCCGCCTCCGACGCACCGCCCCCCGCCCTCCACCTTTCCTCCGTCACCTTCGCCTACGGGCCCCGGGCCGAGCCCGTGCTGCGGGAGCTCTCGCTCACCGTGCCGCGCGGGGGGCATCTGGCCGTCGTCGGGCCCAGCGGGATCGGGAAGTCCACCCTCGCCGGGCTGGTGGCCGGGCTGATGGAGCCCGCCGGCGGGGTCGTCCGCGTGGACGGGCGGTCCGTACGGGAGCAGGGGGCCGTCGGGCGGCGGGTCCTGATCCCGCAGGAGGCGTACGTCTTCAGCGACACGGTGCGCGGGAACCTGGAGTACCTGCGGCCCGACTCCGTCGGCGACACGGAGCTGCTCGCCGCCGCCCGGGCCGTGGGGCTCGGCGAGGTGATCGACCGGCTCGGCGGTCTCACCGCCCCCGTCGACCCCGCCGCGCTCTCCGCGGGCGAGCGGCAACTGGTCGCGCTGACCCGCGCCTACGTCTCGTACGCGCCGCTCGCGCTGCTCGACGAGGCCACCTGCCATCTGGACCCGGTGGCGGAGGCCCGCGCCGAGCGGGCCTTCGCCGCGCGGCCCGGCGGCACCCTCGTGGTGATCGCCCACCGCATCAGCTCGGCACGCCGCGCCGACCGGATTCTGGTGATGGACGGGACGCACACCCTGTGCGGACGCCACGAGGAGCTGCTCGAAGGATCGCCCCTCTACCGGGAGCTCTCCGGCAACTGGGGCCCGGTGGACGGCACTTCACACCCACCCCTCGCCGCGCGAGATCCGTATGGCGTCGATCCTGTTGCGGGCCCCGGTCTTGCGGGTGATCGCCGCCATGTAGTTGCGCACCGTCCCGTTGGTCAGATGCAGGCGGTGCGCGATCTCGGCGACGGGCGCGCCCCCGGCGGCCAGTGACAGGACCAGTAACTCCCGGTGGGTCAGCGGCATCTGAGCCGCTTTCAGGAATCCGAAGCCCAGGGAATCGTCCACGAACCGCTGGCCCGCCGCCACCTGCCTGATCCCCGTGAGCAGCCGGTCCGGCGGGCTCGCCTTGTCCACGTAGCCGAGCGCACCGGCCTCCATGCAGCGGCGCAGGAGCCCCGGCCGGTTGCCGGAGACCAGGACGAGGAGCGGGCAGCCGAGGCCGCCGCTCACCGGATGGGACTGCTCCCCGAACTCGGCGGAGGCATAGGCCGTGTCACCGTCGGGGTCCACCACGCACACGTCGGGGCGCACCGCTCCCGTACGGTCGAGTGCGTGGCGCCACGGTGCGTGGAACACCTCCAGATCGGGCTCGCGGGCGAGACGTTCCGCCAGGGCCGATCTCAAGAGACAGGCATCGTGCACGAGAAATACCCGGGTCACGCGCGGCTCCTCAAGGGTCCCGCTCCGGGTACCCATGGCTTCGGACAGCACGCAGACCATTAACGGCCACGGTGGCCGCCATGTGTACGCGGAGAATTGGCCAAGCGGGACCGAGACGAGGCTAAGGGGCGCAATTGCCACATGAGTGTGCGCCCCCCCATGCACCGATTTAGGGGTTGCGAAAGGCGTGGCCCCGGGGGTGTGTGACGGGCTACGCGGTCTCGGGAGTCGTCAGGTCGATCAGGCGGCACACCATCTCGATGTCGATCTTGACCTGCGCGATCGAGGCCCGCCCCGACAGCCAGGTGATCAGCGCCGAGTGCCAGGTGTGCTCGATGACCCGGACCGCGGAGAGCTGCTCGGGCGTCGGTGCGTCCGCCAGGCCCATCGCGTCCAGGATGATCGCCGTGGTCAGCCGCGAGACCGTGTCCACCTCGGGGCTCACGGAGCGGTCGGCGAAGGTCAGCGCCCTGACCATCGCGTCCGCCAGGTGCGGCTCGCGCTGGAGGGCGCGGAAGGCCCGCATCAGCGTCTCGGCACACCGCTCGGCGGGCGTCTCGCCCGCGGGCGGGCGCTTGCGGATCGTGGTGTGCATGTGCTGGAGCTGGTCCTGCATGGTGGCGACCAGGAGATGCACCTTGGAGGGGAAGTAGCGGTACAGCGTGCCGAGGGCGACGCTGGAGGACTCGGCGACCTCGCGCATCTGCACCGCGTCGAACCCGCCCCTGCTCGCGAGTTGGGCGCTGGCGTGCAGGATGCGGCGGCGGCGCGCCTCCTGCCGCTCGGTCAGGGGCGGCGACGCCGGATCAGCTGCTGCGACTTCCGCTGCCTTGGCTTCCGCTGTCATATGTCCCGTTGTTCCGTCGTCCCGGTCCGGTCACGTGGTGGGCCAGCATGGCAGGGGCGCCGCCGTGGCGCGAATCACCTGATCCGGGCCTTACAGCGCGGCTACCTGCCGGTAGATTCAAAGCTCGTTCAGCGATCATTCAACGATCAAGTCTGAAACTTGTTCTAGATTACCGTCCCGGCGTAACCTCGCGGACAACCGCAGGGAGAAGGGGGCCGAGAGTGACCGCTGAGGCCATGGAGGCGGGCCCCCGGACGGGGCCGACCGCCGATGGTGACCGTCCGTTGCGCATCGCTCTCCTCACGTACAAGGGCAACCCGTTCTGCGGGGGACAGGGCGTCTACGTGCGCCATCTCTCCCGGGAGCTGGCCCGGCTCGGCCACAGCGTCGAGGTGATCGGCGCCCAGCCCTACCCCGTCCTGGACGAGGGCCTGGAGGGGCTCAAGCTCACCGAGCTGCCGAGCCTCGACCTCTACCGCTCGCCCGACCCCTTCCGCACGCCGAAGCGCGACGAGTACCGCGACTGGGTCGACGCGCTCGAAGTGGCGACGATGTGGACCGGCGGTTTCCCCGAGCCCGCCACGTTCAGCCTGCGGGCCCGGCGTCATCTGCGGTCCCGGCGCGGCGAGTTCGACGTCGTGCACGACAACCAGACCCTCGGGTACGGCCTCTTGGGCGACCTGGGCGCCCCGCTCGTCTCGACGATCCACCACCCCATCACGGTGGACCGCCGCCTCGACCTGGACGCGGCGGCGAGCTGGCGCCGCCGCATGTCCGTGCGCCGCTGGTACGCGTTCACGCGCATGCAAAAGCGCGTGGCCCGCCGCCTGCCCTCCGTGCTGACCGTCTCCGGCACCTCGCGCCAGGAGATCATCGACCACCTCGGCGTCCGCGACGACCGCATCGACGTCGTCCACATCGGCGCCGACACCGACCTGTTCTCGCCCGACCCGTCGGTCGCCGAGGTCCCGGGCCGGATCGTCACCACGTCCAGCGCGGACGTCCCGCTCAAGGGCCTCGTCCACCTCGTCGAGGCGCTGGCCAAGGTCCGCGCCGAGAACCCCGCCGCCCACCTCGTCGTCGTCGGCAAGCGCGCCGAGGACGGACCGGTGGCGCAGGCGATCGAGCGCTACGGCCTCGCGGGCGCCATCGAGTTCGTCAAGGGCATCAGCGACGCCGACCTGGTGGACCTCGTCCGCTCGGCCGAGGTCGCCTGCGTCCCTTCGCTGTACGAGGGCTTCTCGCTCCCCGCGGCCGAGGCCATGGCCACCGGCACCCCGCTGCTCGCCACCACAGGCGGCGCGATCCCGGAGGTCGCGGGCCCGGACGGCGAGACCTGCCTCGCGGTGCCGCCCGCCGACGCCGACGCGCTCGCCGCCGGCCTGAGCCGCCTGCTCGGCGACCCGGAGCTGCGGGCCCGCCTCGGCGCGGCCGGACGTGAGCGGGTTCTCGCCAACTTCACCTGGGCCCGCGCCGCCCAGGGCACCGCAGAGCTGTACCGCGCGGCGATCGCCCGCGACGCCCGCCCGCAATCCGGCCGCCCCGCGGCCACCCCGACGTACTCCGGGAGCCCTCGCTGATGCTGACCGTCGACTTCACCCGCTTCCCGCTCGCCGCGGGCGACCGCGTCCTGGACCTGGGCTGCGGCGCGGGCCGGCACGCCTTCGAGTGCTACCGGCGAGGGGCTCGGGTGGTGGCCCTCGACCAGAACGCCGAGGAGATCCGCGAGGTCGCCAAGTGGTTCGCCGCGATGAAGGAGGCGGGCGAGGCTCCGGCGGGCGCGAGTGCCACCGCCATGGAGGGCGACGCGCTCAACCTGCCGTTCCCCGACGCCTCGTTCGACGTCGTCATCATCTCCGAGGTGATGGAGCACATCCCCGACGACAAGGGCGTCCTCGCGGAGATGGTCCGGGTGCTGAAGCCCGGCGGCCGCATCGCCGTCACCGTTCCGCGCTACGGCCCCGAGAAGATCTGCTGGGCGCTCAGCGACGCGTACCACGAGGTCGAGGGCGGCCACATCCGCATCTACAAGGCGGACGAACTGCTCGGCCGGATGCGCGAGGCGGGCCTGAAGCCGTACGGCACCCACCACGCGCACGCCCTGCACGCCCCGTACTGGTGGCTGAAGTGCGCGTTCGGCGTGGACAACGACAAGGCGCTGCCCGTGCGGGCGTACCACAAGCTCCTGGTCTGGGACATCATGAAGAAGCCGCTGGCCACGAAGGTGGCGGAGCAGCTGCTCAACCCGGTCGTGGGCAAGAGCTTCGTGGCGTACGCGACGAAGCCGCACCTGCCGAAGACCGACGCGTGACGAGCCCGGAGCGGACCGAGCACCTGATCCTGCCGGGCGTCCTGACGGCCGATCAGGCCGTGCGGACGGTACGCGGAATCCTCGACGTCCAGCGCGAGGACGGCGCGATCCCGTGGTTCCGCGGCCACCACCTGGACCCGTGGGACCACACCGAGGCCGCCATGGCCCTGGACGCGGCCGGCGAGCACGCGGCGGCCGCCCGGGCCTACGACTGGCTCGCGCGGCACCAGAACCCGGACGGCTCCTGGTACGCGGCGTACGCCGACGGGGATCCGCACGACGTGACGGACCGGGGCCGCGAGACGAACTTCTGCGCGTACATCGCGGTCGGCGTCTGGCACCACTACCTCTCGACCGGCGACGACACGTTCCTGGACCGCCTGTGGCCGACGGTGGTGGGTGCGGTGGAGTTCGTCCTCGCGCTCCAGCAGCCCGGCGGCCAGATCGGCTGGAAGCGGGAGCAGGACGGCACCCCGGTCGACGACGCGCTCCTGACCGGCAGTTCGTCGATCCACCAGGCGCTGCGCTGCGCCCTCGCGATCGCCGAGCAGCGCGAGGAGCCGCAGCCGGACTGGGAGCTGGCCACGGGTGCGCTGGCCCACGCGATACGCAGCCACCCCGAGCGCTTCCTGGACAAGGACCGCTACTCGATGGACTGGTACTACCCGGTCCTCGGCGGCGCGCTCACGGGCGCGGAGGCCAAGTCCCGCATGGAGGAGGGCTGGGACCGCTTCGTGGTGCCGGACCTCGGCGTGCGGTGCGTCATCCCCAACAACTGGGTGACCGGCGGCGAGAGCGCCGAACTCGCCCTGTCCCTGTGGGTGCTCGGCGAATCGGACCGCGCCCTGGAGATCCTCCAGTCGATCCAGCACCTGCGCGATCCGGCGACCGGACTGTACTGGACGGGCTATGTCTTCGACGACCAGGCGATCTGGCCGGAGGAACTGACGACGTGGACGGCGGGCTCCCTGCTGCTCGCCGTCGCGGCACTCGGCGGCGACGAGGCGACCTGCGCGGTGTTCTCGGGAGAACGCCTGCCGCAGGGCCTCGCCCCGGAATGCTGCGGCGCCGCCACCGGGGGGCAGTAGCGGCGCCGCAGCGGCGCGCCGCTGCCGGGGGGTGACAGCGGCGTCCGCGGTGAAGCGGTCAGTAGCGGCGCAGCCGTCCCGCGATGGCGTGGCCGACCAGGAGGTACACGAGAGCCGCGAGGCCGTAGCCGCAGACGACACGGGCCCAGGCCTCGTCGAACGTGAACAGGTCGTGTGACCAGCCTGCGAGCCAGCTGGCCACGTCGTGGATGAACTGGACGAGGTCGTTGGCGCGATTGGCGTCCAACAGATACATGAGGATCCACAGGCCGAGGATGATGGCCATCACGTCTGCGACGATGACGATGACCCTCGCTGCGGTGCTACCACGTGCTTGTCGGGTGGACATGAGGACCGTTTGACCCCGATCCCCCCGTTGAAACCCGTACGGGCCCGCCCGAGTGGCGGGCCGTGCCGGACGGGGTGAGGCTGCCGGGAGAGCTGTCCACTCCTGGAGGTCCCCGTGTTGCCGTCCGCCGCGACCGTCCGCCGGTCCCTCGTCGCTCCCGTGCTGTGCGGTGCCCTCCTCGCGGGGCTGACCGGGTGCGGCGGCGACGACGCGGACGCCGCGTCGTCGAAGGCCACGCCGTCGGCTTCGAGCTCCGCCGAGAAGCAGAAGTTCGCCAAGACGCGGTTCGTCGCGAACGCGGGCATCGCCGCCGGAGCGACGTACCAGTGGATCGTGAAGCCCTTCCGGGCCGGGAAGTTCAAGAAGGGCGCCGACGGGCGCAAGTTCGCGCTGATCAAGGCGGGCCTCGCCGGCACGCTCGCCTACAACCGCCTGAAGGCGGCGACGAAGAACGCCAAGGGCGACCCGACCCTGTCCAAGGCGGTCGCCCCGCTGACGGCGGGCATCGACGCGCTCAAGGACCTCCCCTCGAAGCTCCGCAAGGGTGAGTCGACGGACTCGGTGGTGAACGCCTTCGACGACGTCATCAACCAGGTGAAGGACGCGGGCAAGGGCGCGGGCGCGGAGGTCAAGGACCGCGTGCCGTCGGCGGGTGAACTGGCCAAGGGATGACCCCGCCGACGGCACGCGGGCTCCGCTAGCCGTTCAGCTCGGCCAGGACCCGCAGCGTGTGGCGGTCCGGGGCCAGGACCAGGAGGTCCGTCACCGGGCCCTTGCGCCACAGTTCGAGGCGCTCGGCGATCCGCTCCCGGGGGCCCACGAGGGAGATCTCGTCGGCGAAGGTGTCCGGGACGGCGAGGACCGCCTCCTGCCTGTTCCCCGCAAGGAACAGCTCCTGGATCCGCCGCGCCTCGTCCTCGAACCCCATCCGCGCCATCAGATCCGCATGGAAGTTTCGCGCGGAGTGCCCCATTCCGCCGATATAGAACCCCAGCATCGCCTTGACCGGAAGCAGGCCCTCCGCAACGTCGTCGCAGACCTTGGCCCGGGCCATGGGGGCGACCATGAACCCCTCCCGCGCCTCCGCCAGCGACGCCTCGTACACGTCCGACCGCATCGGCGACCAGTACAGGGGCAGCCAGCCGTCCGCGATCCGTGCCGTCTGCGCGATGTTCTTGGGGCCCTCGGCGCCGAGCAGCACCGGCAGATCCGCCCGCAGCGGATGCGTGATCGGCTTCAGGGGCTTGCCCAGGCCGCTCCCGTCCTCGCCCTGGTAGGGATGCGCGTGATAGCGGCCTTCGAGGGCCACCGGCCCCTCGCGCCGCAGCACTTGGCGGATCACGTCCACGTACTCGCGGGTGGCGGTCAGCGGCGACTTCGGGAAGGGGCGGCCGTACCACCCCTCCACCACCTGCGGCCCGGAGAGCCCGAGCCCGAGCATCATGCGCCCGCCGGACAAGTGGTCGAGGGTGAGCGCGTGCATGGCGGTGGTGACCGGCGACCGCGCCGCCATCTGCACGACCGCCGTGCCCAGCTTGATCCGCGAGGTCTGCGCCGCGATCCAGGTCAGGGGGGTGAAGGCGTCGGAGCCCCAGGCCTCCGCCGTCCACACGGAGTCATATCCGAGCCGCTCGGCCTCCTGGGCGAGGGCCACGTGGCCGGGGTCGGGGCCGCGCCCCCAGTAGCCGAGTGCGAGTCCCAGGCGCATGCGCGATCCCGATCCCTTCTGACGGCCCGTCAGTTGTCGTACAGGACGGCGACTGTACGACAACGGCCCCCCGCCCGGAAGGGCGAGGGGCCGCGAGGTGCGGGAGAGCTCAGCCGCGCTGGATCCCCGTGGTGTCCTGGAGCACGCCGCGACGGCCGTCCTGCGTCTGGGCCACCAGACCGGGACCGCGCTGCTCGACGGCCAAGTACCAGGTGCCGGGCGCCAGTTCGGCGATCGGCGTCGGCGAGCCGTCCTCCGCGTACAGCGGACGCGGCACCGGCACGGCGAACCAGAACGGTGAGAAGTCACCGGTGGCCTGCGCGGCCCCGGGCGGCGGCGTCTGCTGCTGCGGCTGGCCCTGCTGGGCCCCGAACGGCTGCCCCTGCTGCGGCTGGCCGGGCTGGGCGCCGTACGGCTGCCCCTGCTGCGGCTGGCCCGCGCCCGGGTATCCGTACCCACCCTGCGGCTGGCCGCCGTAGGGCTGGGGGGTGGGGCGGGGGGAACCCATCAGGGGGGCCTTGAGGGCCGGGACCGTCAGGGTGAGGATGGCCGCGACGGCCAGGATCAGCGTGGCGATCAGCGACAGGATGAGGCCGACGCCGGCGTCGACACCGGAGTCGCCCGAGCCCGAGCCCACGTTGTCGTACCCGCTGGACGGGTCGAAGATCTGCCCGAGGGCGCTCCAGGCGGCGGCGACGGTGAAGGCGACACCGAAGTGTCCGAGGTCCAGGCCGAGCACCTTCGGGGGCGTCGGCAGACCGCGCGAGACGACGATGCAGACGGCACCGATGATCCCGGCCAGGGTGACGCCCATCAGTACCGGACCGCTGTTCCAGGCGTTCGGCATGTCCAGCGAGTCCGGAGCGCCTTCGGCGTCGAAGATGTCCAGGAACGAGGCGATGAACAGCAACACCGCTGCCCCGATCACCACGCCGTCGCCTCGAGTGAGAGAGCGGATATTCACTTCAGGTCCTTCGTCAGTCGTCTCGTCGGTGGAGGCGTCGCTCGCCCCAAGGTCGTGGTGCTGAGCGCGGGGATGGCCCCCCATCGTACGGAGGACATTATCGTTCCCCTACGTGGGGTGTCTGCTGGGGATAAAGACCGACCAGCCCACTGCCCCCGCCCGACCTATCGGTCATCACCGCAGGAAACTGGCGATTCCGTCCGAGATCCCCTGGGCCGCCTTCTGGCGCCAGGCGCCACTCGTGAGCAATGCCTCGTCCTTCGCGTCCCGCATGTTGCCGCACTCGATGAACACCTTGGGGACGGTCGACAGGTTCAGACCCCCCAGGTCCTTGCGCACGTCCAGGCCGGTGCCGTCGCCGATGTAGTTGGACGGGGCGCTGCCCGTCGCGCTCAGGAACTTGCCCGCGATGCGCTCGCCCAAGTCGCGTGACGGGACGACGATCTTGGAGGTGTCCGCCGAGCCGGACTTCACCGATGCGGGAAGGATCACGTGGAAGCCGCGGTTGCCCGCCGCCGATCCGTCGGCGTGGACGGAGACCACGGCGTCCGCGCGGGCGTTGTTGCCGATGCGGGCGCGTTCGTCGACGCAGGGCCCCCAGGGCCGGTCGCCGTCCTGGGTGAACTTGACCGTGGCGCCCTGCTTCTCCAGGAGCGTGCGCAGACGGCGCGAGACGTCCAGGGTGAACTGGGCCTCGCTGTAACCGTTGTTGGTGGAGGTGCCGGTGGTGTCGCACTCCTTGCGGTGCGTGCCGACGTTCACCAGGCGGTTGATCTCGGCGGTGTGCCTGCCGTTGCCCGTGTTGTGACCGGGGTCCACGACCACGACCTTGCCCTTGAGGGGCCCGGAGGCGGCGGGACGGCCCGAGGACTCCGCCGGCTTCGGGGACTTCGGCGGCTTCGTCGTGCCCGGCCCGTCGCTCGCGTCCCCGTCACCCTTGGCGTCGTCCTTGCCGGAGCCCGACGGGGAGGCCTCGGGCGAGGAGGAGCCCTGCGCGGACTCGCTCACGGAGGGGAGCGTTCTCGGTGGCTCGCTCCCGCCGGGGCCGCTCGTCGCCTCGTAGATGAGCCACCCGGCCAGGCACGTCGGCACCAGTGCGGCGAGCGTCACGGTGAGAGGACCGCCGGTGAAACGGCGGGGCGGGCGCGGGGGCTGGCCTTCGGGACCTACGTACGACACGAGAGCGACTCTAACCGGGAGGTCAGATCCCCGCTCCCGTTCGCCGCAGGACGCGCAGCGAGTCGGTTGCCGAGACCTCGGTGAACGCGCCGGACCCCAGGGCCCGGAGATAGACGCGGTACGGGGCCTGACCCGTCATGATGTCCGCCGGGTCCGGGAACACGTCGTGGATCAGGAGCAGGCCGCCCTCCGCGACGTGCGGGGCCCAGCCCTCGTAGTCGCCCGTCGCGTGCTCGTCCGTGTGGCCGCCGTCGATGAACACCAGGCCCAGCGGCCCGCCCCACGCCTTCGCCACCTGCGGCGAGCGGCCGACGATCGCGATCACGTGGTCCTCAAGGCCCGCGTGGTGCAGCGTGCGGCGGAAGGTCGGCAGGGTGTCCATGCGGCCAACCTCCGGGTCGACCGTCTCCGGGTCGTGGTACTCCCAGCCCGGCTGCTGCTCCTCGCTGCCGCGGTGGTGGTCCACGGTGACGGCCGTGACGCCCGCCTTCCGGGCGGCGTCGGCGAGCAGGATCGTGGAGCGCCCGCAGTACGTGCCGACCTCCAGGAGCGGCAGTCCGAGCGCCGCGGCCTCCGTCGCCGCCGCGTACAGGGCGAGCCCCTCGCCGGCCGGCATGAAGCCCTTGGCCGCTTCGAAGGCGGCGAGAATCTCCGGCTCGGGCGCCGGGGCCTGCGTCGCGGCCATGGGGGTCCTCCTGGGCTGGTGAACGGCGGTGGATGTCCGCCGTGGGCCGACCCATGCTGCCGTATGGCCCGGCCGCGCGTGGCGGCGGGGCGGTGCGTCGGCGGCGACCCCGCCGAGGTGCTCGGGACCGCGTCGCGGGTCTGGCGGTGGGGGACGGGTCCCGGCGGCGGTCGCCGGACGGGCTGGGCTGGTGCTGATCCAGTGCTGAGCGAGTGCAGATCAAGTGCCGAGCGAGTGCTGGGTCGGCACCGTCGCCCGTCCGGCGTCCATGCCACGCGTCACGCCAGGACGTCGCTCCCGCCCGGCAGCAGCAGGTCCATCTCCACCGCCGAGTCGTCCCCGCGGTGCGCCGCCGCCGAGGCCAGCGGCGCGTGTCCGGAGGCGGTCGCCGCCAGGACGTACGAGCCGTCGCCCGGGACGGCGAGGGCATAGCGGCCGACGTCGTCCGTGAGGGCCGAGCCCGCCTGCCGCCCCCGGCGGTCGATCAGCGTGACCTTGGCCCGCGCGACCGGGGTCCCGGAGGGGCTCAGCACCCGGCCGTGGAAGCCGGCCAGGGCCTCCGTCGCCGCGCGCAGGTTCGCGTCCTCCTCGCTGCTGGCCCGGAGCTGGGTCTTGACCGAGCGGCGGGCGGAGGGCAGGAAGAGGGCGAAGACGAGGCCCAGGGCGACCGCGCCCGTGGCGATGAGGAAGGACGTGCGGAAACCCGTCATCGTGGGGACGGCGACGCCGCCCACGTGGTCCGCGGTGTTGGCGAGGACCATGCCGATCACGGCGCTCGACACCGAGGTGCCGATGGAGCGCATCAGGGTGTTGAGGCCGTTCGCCGCGCCCGTCTCCGACGGCGGCACGGCGCCGATGATCAGCGCGGGGAGCGAGGAGTAGGCGAGGCCGATGCCCGCGCCGACGACCACCGCGATGATGATCGTCTGCCAGGCGGCGCTCATCAGGCCGAGACCGGCGCCGTAGCCGATCGCGATGATCATCATGCCGAGGATGAGGGTGACCTTGGGGCCGTACTTCGCCGAGAGGCGGGCGTAGACCGGGGCCGTGAACATCATCGTGAGGCCGAGCGGCGCCACGCACAGACCCGCGACGACCATGGACTGGCCGAGGCCGTAGCCGGTGGCGGTCGGCAGCTGGAGCAGCTGCGGCAGGACCAGCGAGATCGCGTAGAACGCGACACCGACCATGATCGAGGCCAGGTTGGTGAAGAGGACCGCGGGGCGGGCCGTGGTGCGCAGGTCGACCAGCGGGGCCTTCAGGCGCAGTTCCATCACGCCCCACAGGACGAGGACGACCGCCGCCGCGGCGAACAGGCCGAGCGTCATGCCCGAGGTCCAGCCCCAGTCGCTGCCCTTGGTGATGGGCAGGAGGAAGAGGACGAGTCCCGCCGAGAGGCCGAACGCGCCGGGCAGGTCGAAGGTGCCCTGCGCCTTCACGGTGCTCTCGGGCACGAAGACGACGGTCAGGAGCATCGACACGACGCCGAGGCCCGCGGCGCCGAAGAACAGGGTGTGCCAGTCGGCGTGCTGCGCGGTCAGGGCCGCGAGGGGCAGCGCGAGGCCGCCGCCGACGCCGATGGACGAGCTCATCAGGGCCATCGCGGAGCCGAGCTTCTCGCGGGGCAGCTCGTCGCGCATCAGGCCGATGCCGAGCGGGATGGCGCCCATCGCGAAGCCCTGGAGGGCGCGGCCGACGATCATCACGACGAGGTCGTCGGTGAAGCCGCAGACCAGCGAGCCCACGACCATGACGGCGAGGCTCGTCAGGAGCATGCGGCGCTTGCCGTAGAGGTCGCCGAGGCGGCCCATGATCGGGGTGGAGACGGCGCCGGCGAGCAGGGTCGCCGTCATGACCCAGGTGGCGTTCGACGGCGAGGTGTCGAGCAGCGTGGGCAGGTCCTTGATGACCGGCACCAGGAGCGTCTGCATCACCGCGACGACGATGCCGGCGAAGGCGAGTACGGGGACGACTCCGCGGGTGCCGCGTTGGTGGGTCGTCGACTGCGTCATTGCGTGGGGCCTCCGGGGGCGGTGCGGTGTCTGGCAGGGGGTACGTGCAAGACGAACCTGTTTCCCGGGGCGACTATTCCGACGGATGTCGTACGAGGGGAATTCTTGACCTGTTGTTAACCGGGTGCTGGGGGAGCCCGGTCGTCGCCGGCTGGGCGGCCGAGTATCTGACCTCCCGTCAGGCTTCCCTCGAATTGGAACGTGTTCTAGTCTGTCGCCGTCCCGGAAGCTGCTACCGGCGAGGACGCGCATGGGCATCGGAATCACTCAGGAACAGCGGGAGTTGGCGTCGGCGGTGCGGGGCTGGATCGCCCGCGCGGTGCCGCCCGAGGAGATACGCAAACTGCTCGACGCCCCGCCGGCCGCGGGCGGCAGGCCCGCCCACTGGGACGGCCTCGCCGAGCAGGGGCTGCTCGCGGTGCACCTGCCCGAGGAGTGCGGCGGCGGGGGCGGCGACCTCGTGGACCTCGCCGTCGCCCTGGAAGAGGCCGGGCGGGCCGCGCTCCCCGGGCCGTATCTGGCGAGCTCCCTGGCCTCGGTCGTGCTGCACCGGGCGGGAGCCACCGGGCTCGCCGCCGACCTCGCGTCGGGGGCGCGCGTCGGCGCCGTCGCGCTCGGCGCGGGCACGGTGACCGCGGTGTCCGTGGCGGACGGCTGCCTCCTCGACGGCACCGCGCCGCCCGTGCTCTCCGGGGGCGACGCCGACCTGCTGATCCTGGCCGCCGGGTCCGCGCGCGGAACCCGGTGGCTGGCCGTCGACGCGGCCGAGCTCGCCGTGCGTACGCACGAGGGCGCGGACCCGACGCGGCCCACCGCCGACGTGACGGCCCAGGGGGTGGAGGTCCCGGCCGGGCGGGTGCTCGACGTCGACGCGGCGCTCGTGCGCGACCTGGCGTGCGTGCTGTACGCGGCGGACGCGTGCGGGGTCGCGGCCTGGGCCCTGGAGACCGCCGCCGCGCACGCGAAGGTGCGCGAGCAGTTCGGGCGGCCCATCGGGCAGTTCCAGGCGGTCAAACACGCTTGCGCGGACATGCTGGTGCGCCTGGAGCAGGCGCGGGCGCTGACCTGGGACGCGGCGCGGGCCGCGGACGACCCGTCGCCGGACGTGCGGGGCCTGGTCTCCGCACTCGCCGCCGGGTCCGCGCTGGACGCCGCGTACTCCTGCGCCAAGGACGCCATCCAGATCCTCGGCGGCATCGGCTTCACCTGGGAGCACGACGCCCATCTGTATCTGCGCAGGTCACTCGTGGCCCGCCAGCTCCTGGGCACCGGCGACGCGCACCGGCTGCGGGCGGTGCGGCTCGCGGAGGCCGGCGCCCGCCGCGAGCTGCGGACCGAGCTGCCCCCGGAGGCCGACGCCTACCGGGCGCGGGCCCGCGAGGCCATCGCCCCGATCCGCGGCCTCGACCCGGCCGCCGCCCGCACGGCCCTCGCGCCCACCGGCTACGCGGCGCCCCACCTGCCCGAGCCGTACGGCCTGGGCGCGGGCCCCGTCCAGCAGCTCGCCGTCCAGCAGGAGCTGGCGGCGGCCGGGGTGCGCGTCAGCGACCTGGGGATCGCCACCTGGGTGGTGCCCTCGCTCATCGCGTACGGGACGCGCGAGCAGCAGGAGCGGTTCCTGGCGCCCACCCTGCGGGGCGAGGTGCTGTGGTGCCAGCTGTTCAGCGAGCCCGAGGCCGGTTCGGACCTGGCGTCCCTGCGGACGCGGGCCGAGCGGGTCGAGGGCGGCTGGCGGATCAACGGCCAGAAGGTGTGGACGAGCGCGGCCCAGTGGGCCGACCACGGGATCCTGCTGGCCCGCACCGACCCCGACGCCCCCAAGCACAAGGGCCTGACGTACTTCCTCGTCGACATGAAGCGCGCCGCGGGCATCGACGTCCGCCCGCTCAAGGAGATCACCGGGGACTCCCTCTTCAACGAGGTCTACTTCGACGACGTCCTGCTGCCCGCCGACGCGGTCGTCGGCGAGGTGAACGACGGCTGGCGGGTCGCGCGCCACACGCTCGGCAACGAACGCGTCCACATGGCCGACCAGCTGACCTTCGACACCGGCCTGGAAGCGCTCATCGCCCGCGCCGACCAGCTCGACGGCGCCTGCCTCGCGCGCCTGGGCGCCCTGGCCGCCGAAGCCCACGCGCTGGCCTGCATCGGCCTGCGCACGACGATGCGGCAGGTGGCGGGGGCGGAACCGGGCGCCGGGGCCTCCGTCCGCAAGCTCGTGCAGACCCCGCACCAGCAGAAGGTCGCCGAGCTGGCCCTCGAACTGCTCGGCCCGGCGGGCGCGGTGCGCGAGGGCGCCGGGGAGCGGGCCCTGCACGGCTTTCTGATGTCGCGCTGCCTGACCATCGCGGGCGGGACCACGCAGGTGCAGCTCAACGTCGTCGCGGAGCGGCTCCTCGGCCTGCCGAGGGACCCCGAGCCGCACCCCACCATCTGAAGGAGACGGCTCGTGAAGGCATACATCGTCGGCGTCGGCATGACGAAGTTCGAGAAGCCCGAGACCCGGGACTGGCAGTACTGGGACATGGCGAAGGAGGCGGGCACCAAGGCCCTCGACGACGCCGGGATCGCCTACGAGCAGGTGGAGCAGGTCCCGGTCGGATACTGCTTCCAGGCCTCGACGGCGGGCCAGCGGGCCGTGTACGAACTGGGCCTGACCGGCGTCCCCGTCTACAACGTGAACAACAACTGCGCCACGGCGTCGACCGCGCTCATGATGGCCCGGCAGTTCGTCGAGGGCGGCCTCAACGACTGCGTGCTCGCGCTCGGCTTCGAGAAGATGGCGCGCGGCGCGCTCGGCGGCGGATCCGACGGAGGGGACTTCAAGACGTCCCCCGTCGCCCGGCACTACGGCGTGATGGCCGCCCGGCACGGCTTCGAGATGACCCCGCCCACCGCCCAGATCTTCGGCGACGCGGCGCGCGAGCACATGGAGAAGTACGGCACCACCGAGGCGCAGCTCGCGGCGGTGGGCGCGAAGAACCACCGGCACTCGGTGAACAATCCGTACGCCCAGTTCCAGGACGAGTACACCGTCGACGAGATCCTCGCCGCGAAGACCATCCACCGGCCGCTCACCAAGCTCCAGTGCTCGCCGACGTCGGACGGTTCGGCCGCCGCCGTGGTCGTGTCGGAGCGGTTCGTCGAGCGGCACGGCCTCCAGGAGCGGGCCGTGGAGATCGCCGCGCAGGCGATGACCACGGACACGGAGGAGTCCTTCGCCTCCGGCTCGTGCATCGACGTCGTGGGGCAGCCGATGTCACGGGCCGCCGCACGGCAGGTGTTCGAGACGTCGGGCCTGGGCATCGAGGACGTCGACGTCGTCGAGCTGCACGACTGCTTCTCCGTCAACGAACTCCTCACCTACGAGGCCCTCGGCATGTGCGCGGCGGGGGAGTCCGGAAAGCTCGTCGAGAGCGGCGCCACGACGTACGGCGGGCGGTGGGTGGTGAACCCCTCGGGCGGCCTGATCTCCAAGGGACATCCGCTCGGCGCCACGGGAATCGCCCAAGTGGCGGAACTCACATGGCAGTTGCGGGGCCAGGCGGACGCCAGGCAGGTGGCGGGGGCGCGAGTGGGCCTCGCGCACAACATCGGCCTGGGCGGGGCTGCGGTGGTGACACTGCTGCGCAAGGACTGACCCCGGGGACGGACGAGGTCCCGGAGACCTAGGACGCACGACCGAGGCCCCCTGCGCCGAAACCCCGATGCAGGGGGCATCCGGTCCTGAGAGCATGACCGTCATGGTCCAAACGCCCCCTGACACTTACATAGCCGCGCCGCGGAAGTCCGCACCCCTGTGGGCGGTGCTCCTGGCCGCCTGCGCCGGGCAGTTCCTGGTCGTCCTGGACGTGTCGGTGGTGAACACCGCGCTGCCGTCCATGCGCTCCGACCTGGGCATGAGCGCCGTCGGGCTGCAATGGGTGGTCAACGCCTACTCGATCACCTTCGCGGGCTTCATGCTGCTCGGCGGGCGGGCCGGGGACCTCTTCGGGCGCAAGCGGATGTTCCTCGTGGGGCTCGGCCTCTTCACGGTGGCCTCGCTCGCGGGCGGCCTCGCCCAGGACGACTGGCAGCTCCTCGTGGCGCGGGCCGTGCAGGGCCTGGGGGCGGCGGTCCTCGCGCCGTCCACGCTGACGATCCTCACCTCGGCGGTGCCCGAGGGGCCCGCGCGGATCCGGGCCATCGGGACCTGGTCGGCGGTGGGCGCGGGCGGCGGCGCCGCGGGCGGCCTGGTCGGCGGGGTCCTCACCGACCTGCTCTCCTGGCGCTGGGTGCTCCTGATCAACGTGCCGATCGGCGCCCTCGTCATCGTCGCGGGCATCGCCTGGCTCACCGAGAGCCGGGCCGGCGAGGCCCGCCGCCTCGACGTGCCGGGCGCGGTCCTCGTCACGGCGGGGCTCGCCACGCTGGCGTACGGGATCGTGCAGACCGAGGAGAAGGGCTGGACGGCCGCGGCGACCCTGGTCCCGCTGGCGGCGGGCCTGGTGCTGCTCGCCCTCTTCGTCCTCGTCGAGGCGCGCGCGAAGGTTCCGCTGATGCCGCTGAAGCTGTTCCGGGTGCGGTCCGTCTCGGCGGCCAACGCGGCGATGTTCGTGTGCGGCGCCGGCATGTTCGCCATGTGGTTCTTCATGACGCTGTACGCGCAGAACGTCCTCGGCTACTCGGCGCTGGAGGCGGGCCTGGCCCTGATCCCCTCGTCGCTGACGATCGTCTTCGGCTCGAAGCTCGCGCCGCGCCTGATGCCGGTGCTCGGGGCCAAGAACGTCTCCCTGCTCGGGATCGTCGTGGCGGCGGCCGGCTTCGGCTGGCAGTCCACGATGACCGCCGACGGCGACTACGTCACCTCGATCATGCTGCCCGGCATCGTGATGATGTTCGGCGCGGGCCTCGCCGCGACCCCGCTGGCCTCCCTCGGCACGTCCGGGGCCGACCCGGGCGACGCGGGCCTGGTCTCCGGGCTCATCAACACCTCGCGCACGATGGGCGGCGCGCTGGGGCTCGCGGTGCTCTCGACGGTCTCCGCGTCGCGGATGGGCGGCTCGACGACTCCGGAGGCGCTGACGGCCGGGTACGCGATGGCGTTCCGGACCAGTGGGTGCATCTTGCTGGCGGGGGTGCTGGTGCTGCTGCTGTGGATGCCCGGTGAGAAGAAGGAGAGCAGGGCGGAGGAGGCGGAGAAGGTCTAGAGGGGCCGGAAGGGGCTGGCGGCGGAAGGGGCTGGAGGCGGAAGGGACTGGACGGGGAAGGGACTGGACGCGAAGGGGGCTGGACGCGGAAAAGGCTGGACGCGGCCGGTGGGCCTACAGCCACCCCCGCTGTCTCGCCTCCCGCACCGCCTCCATGCGGTTCCGTGTCCCCGTCTTCCCGATCGCCGCCGAGAGGTAGTTGCGCACCGTCGACTCCGACAGGTGCAGCTTTCCGGCGATGTCCGCGACCGTCGCCCCGTCCACCGAAGCCTTCAGGACGTCGGCCTCACGGCCGGTCAGCGGGCTCGGCCCCGCGCTGAGGGCGGCCGCCGCCAGCGCGGGGTCGATCACCGTCTCGCCCCGCAGCACCTGCCGGATCGCCTCGGCGAGGTCCTCCACCGGGCCGTCCTTGACCAGGAAGCCCACCGCGCCCGCCTCCATGGCCCGGCGCAGATAACCGGGCCTGCCGAAGGTCGTGAGGATGAGGACCCGGCACTCGGGGCACTCCTCGCGCAGGTCCGCCGCCGCCTCCAGACCGCTGCGGCCCGGCAGCTCGATGTCCAGGAGCGCCACGTCGGGGCGGGCGTTCAGCGCCGCGTCCACGATCTCGTCGCCCGCGCCGACCTGCGCGACGACCTCGATGTCCTTCTCCATCCCGAGCAGCAGCGCGAGCGCGCCCCGCATCATGCCCTGATCCTCGGCGAGCAGGACTCTGATCATGGGATGCGCTCCTCCAGGACGGGGCCGGGACCCGAGCCGGTGCCCGGCTCGGTGACCGGCAGCTCCGCCGCGACCCGGAAACCGCCGCGCGGCGCGGGGCCGGACTCCAGAAAGCCGCCCGCCGCCGCCAGGCGCTCGGCCAGGCCCGTCAGCCCGCTGCCGGGCGGTGCCGAGCCTACGCCGCGGCCGTCGTCGGTGATCAGCAAGCGGGTCCGTTCGGCGGTGCCCGCCACCTCGATCTCACAGCGGGTCGCCCCGGAGTGGCGTACGACGTTGGTGGCCGACTCCCGCACCACCCAGCCGAGCAGCGCGGCCGTCTGCGGGGCCAGCGGCGGCCCCGACTGGCGCACGAGCGCCTCGATGCCCGCCGCGTCCAGGAGGTCGCGGGCCCGGTCCAGCTCCGTGGCCAGGCTGCCCTCGCGGTAGCCGGTGACCGCCTCGCGGATCTCGGTCAAGGCCTGCCGGCCCACGGACTCGATGTCGGCGACCTGGCCGAGCGCCGCGTCCAGGTCGCGGGGGGCGAGCCTGCGCGTCGCCTCCGCCTTCACGACGATCACCGAGAGCGTGTGGCCGAGCAGGTCGTGCAGGTCCCGCGAGAAGCGCAGCCGCTCCTTCTCCACGGCGCTGCGGGCCAGCTCCTCGCGGGTGGAGCGCAGTTCCTTCACCGTCTCGGAGAGGGCCAGGATCGCCGCCGTCACCATGACGGAGAGGAACGTGCCGTACGCGATGCCCGCAGCGTCCCAGCCCTCCTTCAGGCCGCCGACGATCGCCGCCGAGACGCTCAGGGCGAACCCGGCGGGGATGAGCTGCTTGCCGCGCAGCACCGCGCCGGTGGCGAGGCCGAGCAGCGGGAAGAACATCAGCCAGCTGTCGCCGTAGCCGATGGCCAGGGCGAAGGTGACCGCGGTGAGCGCGAGCAGCGAGCGCCTGGTGACGCGTGCCTCCCGCGCCTGCCGGGTGAAGGCGCGGAACACCACGTTGATGTAGAGGGAGTTGAAGACCAGCAGGCCCAGGCCCGCGAGCCACGGGTTGCCCGTCTTGCCCTGGAGGAGGTTGGAGAACGAGCCCATGCCCATCAGGAGCCAGGGCAGCATCGCGAAGCCGTTGGGCGGGCCCAGGTCCTCGGGCCTGCTCCGCGCTGACCTCTCCTTCGCCCGCATCTCGGCGAGCTGGTCCCTGCTGGTGCGTGACCAGCCCGCGAGCCGGACGTTCCGCCGCCAGAAGTCCTGCACCGACGTCTTCATCGGCCCCGCCTCTCCCGTCGTCCCGTCGTCTCGTCGAGCCCCGTCGGTTCCGTCGGCGCCGTCGCCGTCGCCGTCGGCGGCACGGAGCGGGCCGGAGGCCCTGTCCACGGAAGTAAACGTCACGGCCCGCTCGGCGGGAGCTGTCTTCGTCATGGCTTTGACCGTACGAACACGGCCCCGTACGGCGGCAGATGTGGTTGTACGGACTCGGCCGGTACAAATGTCACACGGCCGGCCGGAGGCGCCGCCGGGCATATCTGACGTGACGTCAGGAGTCTTCACAACTCCCGGGCGCTCGGCTATACATGGGATCGCCGGACTGGAACGCGTTCTAGAACGGGCTCCTCCGGCCCTGTTGCGACCTCGGTGCGACCGACGGTGCGGACGGCCGCGCCGAGGTCTTCAGACCGGCCAAGGAGCTGCCACCCCATGCCCATCGATGCCGCGAAAGCACTGGCCGCGGAGCCCAGGTCGGCCGAGATCGCCTGGGATCACAAGGACATCCAGCTCTACCACCTGGGCCTCGGCGCGGGCGTCCCCGCCACCGACCCCGACGAACTGCGCTACACCCTGGAGTCCAAGCTGCACGTCCTGCCCAGCTTCGCGACCGTCGCGGGCGCCGGCATGGGCGTCGTCGGCGGCCTCTCGGCCCCGGGCATCGAGGTGAACCTCGCCGCGGTCCTGCACGGCGGCCAGAGCATCACGCTGCACCGCCCGATCCCGGTCAAGGGCGCGGCCGTCACCACCTCCAAGGTCGCCGCGGTGTACGACAAGGGCAAGGCGGCGATCCTCGTCCTGCGCAGCGAAGTGGCCGACGCCGAAGGCCCGTTGTGGACCAGCGACGCCCAGATCTTCGTACGCGGCGAAGGCGGATTCGGCGGCGAACGCGGCCCCTCCACCCGCCTCCCGGCCCCCGAGGGCGAGCCCGACAAGACCGTCGAGCGCCCCGTCCGCGAGGAGCAGGCGCTGCTCTACCGCCTCTCCGGGGACTGGAACCCCCTGCACGCCGACCCCGAGTTCGCCAAGCTCGCGGGCTTCGACCGCCCCATCCTGCACGGCCTGTGCACCTACGGGATGACGCTCAAGGCGGTCGTCGACACGGTGCTCGGCGGCGACGTCTCGCGCGTGCGGGGCTACAGCACGCGCTTCACCGGGATCGTCTTCCCCGGGGAGACCCTGCGGATCCGGATGTGGCGCTCCGAGGGCCGGGTCCACGTGGCGGTGACGGCGGTCGAACGGGACGACGCGCCGGTCCTCGCCGACACGATCGTCGAACACGCCTGAATCTTCGTCCGAGGGGAGCCGCACCATGCGCGCAGCCGTACTGCACGAGATAGGCCAGGACAAACTGGAGGTGCTCGACGACGTCGAGACGGTGGGCTTCGGCCCGGGCAAGGTGAAGATCCGGATACGGGCCACCGGCCTGTGCCACTCCGACGTCTCCGCGATGAACGGCGTGCTGCCGCAGCCCGCGCCCTTCATCCCCGGCCACGAGGGCGCGGGCGAGATCGTCGACGTCGGCGACGGCGTGAGCGGCGTCGGCCAGGGCGACCGGGTCCTGGTCTGCTGGCTGCCCGCCTGCGGCCAGTGTCCGGCGTGCAAGCGCGGCCAGAGCCAGCTGTGCCTGGCCGGGTTCATGAACGCGGGCACCCCCAACTTCAAGCGCCCCGGCGGCGACGTCTTCGGCTTCGCGGGCACGGGCACGTTCACCGAGGAGGTCGTGGTCGACGCGGGCTGCGCCGTGCCGATCCCGGACGACGTGCCCTTCGACATCGCGGCCCTGATCGGCTGCGGAGTGACGACCGGGCTCGGCGCGGCCATCAACACCGCCGACGTGAAGGCCGGTTCGTCGGTCGCCGTCATCGGCTGCGGCGGCGTCGGCATCTCCGCGATCCAGGGCGCCCGGCTCAAGGGAGCGGCGCAGATCATCGCCGTCGACCCGGTGGCGTCGCGGCGCGAGGCCGCGCTGCGGTTCGGCGCGACGGAGGCGGTCTCCCCGGACGAACTCGCCGACGCCAAGCAGCGGGTGACCGCCGGCGAGGGCTTCGACTACGTCTTCGAGGTCGTCGGCAAGTCCGCCACCGCACGCACCGCGTACGAGACGACACGGCGCGGCGGCACGCTCGTCATCGTCGGCGCGGGCGCCATGGACGACAACCTCCAGCTGAACATGTTCGAGCTGTTCTTCGACGAGAAGAAGATCCTGCCGTCCATGTACGGCGGCGGCGACGTCCTCCAGTCGTACGAGCGGGCCATCGCGCTGTGGCGCGCGGGCCGGATCGACCTGGAGAGCCTCATCACCCACCGGGTGCCGCTCTCCGAGATCAACGAAGCGCTTGACCAGATGCGTACGGGCGTCGCGCTGCGTACGTGCATCGAGATCTGAGAGGACTTCGATCCCTGATGGCACAGCCATTGCCACGGCCACTGGACGGGTTGGCCGCGATCGTGACAGGAGCGGGCCGCGGTCTGGGGCGTGCGGAAGCCCTGGAACTCGCCCGGCTCGGCGCGAGCGTCGTCGTCAACGACTTCGGCCGGCCGGGCCGCGACGGCTCGGGCGAGGCGTCGGCGACGCCCGCCGAGGAGGTCGTGGCCGAGATCCGGGCGGCGGGCGGGCAGGCGGTCGCGCACCTGGGTGACGTCGCGGACCACGAACAGGCGCGCGGTCTCGTCCAGTTGGCGATCGACACGTACGGCAAGCTCGACGTCCTGGTGAACAACGCGGGGATCCTGCGCGACCGGATGATCTTCTCGATGAGCGAGAGCGAGTGGGACTCGGTCATCCACGTCCACCTCAAGGGCCACTTCAACACGTCGCACTTCGCGGCCGTGCACTGGCGCGAGCGGTCCAAGGCGGCGGGCGGTCCGGTCTACGGCCGGATCGTCAACACCTCGTCCGAGGCGTTCCTCGCGGGCTCGGCGGGCCAGCCGAACTACGCGGCGGCCAAGGGCGGCATCGTCGGCCTGACGACGTCGAGCGCGCTGGCCCTCGGCAAGTACGGCGTGACGGCCAACGTCATCTGCCCCCGGGCGCGGACCCGGATGACGGAGGACGTCTTCGCGGGCTACCAGGAGCCGGGCGCGGGCGAGCTGGACGCGCTCGCCCCCGAGCATGTGGCGCCGCTGGTCGGCTACCTGGCGTCACCCGCGGCGGCCGGGGTCAACGGCCAGCTCCTCGTGGTCCACGGCGGCATGGTGGCCGTGGTCGAACGTCCCAAGGTGGCGGCGAAGTTCGACACCGCGAAGGACGTCTTCACGTACGAGGAACTGGACGAGGCCCTGACGCCCTATTACGCGGGGCGGCCGGACGGGGAGACGTTCGCCGCGTCCGAGGTGCTCGGCCTGAAGCGGGGCTGAACCACGCCGGAAACGGCACACGCCGGGCGGGCCGGAAACATCCGGCCCGCCCGGCGTGTGCGCGAGATCCCGGTGGAGCCGGGGCCTACTTCTCGCCCTGGCGGCGGTGCCGCCCCCGCGGCGCCGCGCCCCCGTCGTGTTCGGCCACAGGCCCCCGGTGCTTGCCCGCACCGGAAGTGCCCGCCGCCTCCCGCGGCTCGGGATTCCGCTCGGATTCCGTACTGATCTCGGTCCTCATCAACACACTCACCCCGTAAACCGGTAAAGAAGATCGTTCGTACAGCCGGGCGAGTCTAACCAACGCTCGCGCGCCCGCCGAGGGGTGCCTGCTGCAACGGAACGGGCCGTGCGGCGACCGGTGCGGGCGCCGCCGCCGGAGCCAGCGGTTCCACCTCCGCGACCCCGCACGCGACCGCCTCCGTCACATACGGCAGACGCAGCCCGCCCTCCCGCGTCCACCACCCCGCACCGGCCAACCACCCCTCCGGGGCCGCGAGTTGATGCAGCCGGCGCTCGGCGGGCCGCCACAGGCCCAGCCAGGTCCCGGCCGCCCCGTCGATCCGCAGCGCCACCGCGCAGCTCTCCGGCGTCAGCGTCTGGCCGGGCTGGACGGCGAACGGCGTCACCGCGAGGTCGGGCAGCCGCAGGCACTCGGGGAAGCGCACCGGGCGCGTCCCGCCGAGGACCCCCCAGCCGAGCCTGTCGTGGCCCGGCGCGTCCGAGCGGATCAGGAGCAGCCCGCTGTCGGCGTCCGCGAGCAGCAGCCGGTCGTCGCTGTCGTCGGCGATCTGGAGGAGGGGGGACACCTCACCGCCCCGCCCCAGGTCGACCGCCACCGCCTTGACCCTGCCGTCAAGCTCCCGGTCCAGGGCCAGCATCCGGGCCTCGCCGTCCAGCCATACCCCGCCGGAACAGCGGCCGGGGATCTCCGCGACGTGCTCGGGGCCGAAGGCGCCGCCCGCCACCAGCCACAGGGCGGTCGACGCGGCGCCGACCGCGAGGGCGTACGCGTGGTGGCCGACCGGGGACGGCGGCAGCAGCGTCAGCCGGGATCCTGCGCACTCCACGGCGCCGAGCGGCACCTCACCGGTCCCCGGGCCCGTCGGGTACAGGAGCGTGAAGGCGTGCCGGCCGTCGACGACGCGGTGGATCAGGACCCGTCCGTCGGCCATCGGGAGCACTTCGGTGCCGGGCTCCTCGGGCTGGTCGCCGGGCAGCGGCACCGCGTACGGCTCGGGGGAGTCGAGGGTCCAGCGCTCGGGGAACCAGGAGTCGCCCTTGAGGGCGAGACGGGCGGCGTACGCGCCGTCGGCGGTTATCACCGGGGGTGGCGCGGGCGTCGGGGGAGACGTCGGCGCGGTCATGGGCTCGGGCTCAAGCGTGGGCGCTGTCATGGGGGAACCTCCGGGCCCCGAAGCTAGTTTTCGTACGCACTGCCGTGGCACCCGTGGCCACCCGCTTCACACAGAAGGGTGGCGATGTACCGATTCGCCTGAGGGGGCGGGGGTGGGTGTGCTGGGCGGGAAGGGCGCGCTTAGGGTAAGGCGAACCTAAGTGGTTCCCCGGCGGTCCGGACGAGCGGTGCATCGACTCGGGCGGCAGACCGGGCAGCGCACCCCCTGGAGTCCCGATGTCCCCGTCCGTACGGCCCGCACGACCCATGAGCCCCCGCCGCCACCGTGCCACCGCCGCCCTCGCGCTCGCCGTGGCCGGCGCGCTCTCCCTCGCGGCCTGCGGGTCCGGTGACGACGCGGCCAAGGACGACGGCAGCGGCAGCAAGGCCGTGGCCCAGGGCGGCGACGACTTCGCGAAGGCCGCAGAGCAGACCGCGAAGATGGGCACGACGGCGAAGCCGGGCGAGTTCCCGCGCACCCTCACCCACGCCCGCGGCAAGACCGAGCTGAAGGCGCAGCCCAAGCGGGTCGTGGTTCTGGACGTCGGCGAGCTCGACAACGTCGTCTCGCTCGGCGTCAAGCCCGTCGGCTACGCCCCCACCGAGGGCGACGACGGCATCCCCGGCTACCTCAAGAAGGACGCGGGCAACCCCAAGGACGTGGGCACGATCAACGCCCTCAACCTGGAGGCCATCGCGAACCTCAAGCCCGACCTGATCCTCGGCAGCGAGCTGCGCGCCGCCAAGCTCTACCCGCAGCTCTCCAAGATCGCCCCGACGGTCTTCTCCATCCGCCCCGGCTTCACGTGGAAGGAGAACTACCTCCTGAACGCGGCGGCGCTCGACAAGACCGCCCTGGCGAAGGAGGAGCTCGCCGCGTACGAGAAGAAGGCGAAGGCCCTCGGCCGGGAGATCGCTGCATCCGACGGCGGCAAGAAGCCCACGATCACGATGCTCCGCTACATGCCGGACCGCGTACGCCTGTACGCGAAGGCGTCCTTCATCGGCACGATCCTGGACGACACCGGCCTGCCCCGCCCCAAGAACCAGCAGGTCAACGACCTCGCCACGGAGATCAGCACCGAGAAGATCGACGAGGCCGACGCCGACTGGATCTTCACCGGCGTCTACGGCGACGCGAAGAAGACGGGCCGCTCCGAGGCCGAGAAGAACCCCCTGTGGAAGAAGCTCGACGCGGTCAAGGCCGGCCGGGCCGAGGACGTCCCGGACGAGACCTGGTACCTGGGCCTCGGCGTGACGGCGGCCGACGAGGTCCTCGGCGACCTCAAGGGCTTCCTCGTCAAGTAGCACGCGGCGAGTGCCCGGCCGGTGCGGGGCGGGTGCGCGGCCGACGGGCGGCGGGTGTGCGGCCGGTGCGTGATGGGCGTGCGGTCGGGCAGGTGCGGCCCCGCGCACTGCCGGTGGCAGTGCGTAAGCCATGGCCGGCGGGGCACGGAGGGCAGGTAGCCTTTCCTCTGTGCCCCGTCTGTCTGAAGTCATCGCCGCCCTCGACGCCCTGTGGCCCGCCGAACTGGCCGAGAGCTGGGATGCGGTCGGCACCGTCTGCGGCGACCCCGAAGCGGAGATCTCCCGGGTCCTCTTCGCCGTCGACCCCGTCCAGGACATCGTCGACGAAGCCGTGAAACTGGGGGCCCAGCTCCTGGTCACGCACCACCCGCTCTACCTGCGCGGCACGACGACGGTCTCGGCCGGCACCTTCAAGGGCCGCGTCGTCCACGACCTCATCAAGAACGACGTGGCGCTGCACGTAGCGCACACGAACGCGGACCGCGCCGACCCCGGCGTCTCGGACGCCCTCGCGGGCGCCCTCGACCTGCGGGTCGTCCGCCCCCTCGTACCGGACCCCGCCGACAAGGACGGCCACCGCGGCCTCGGCCGGATCTGCGAGCTCGACCACCCCCTGACGCTCGCCGAGCTGGCCGCCCGCGCGGCCGAGCGGCTACCCGCCACCGCGCAGGGCATCCGGGTCGCGGGCGACCCCGAGCAGCTCATCCGCACCCTCGCGGTCAGCGGCGGATCGGGCGACGGCCTCTTCGACGACGTCCGCGCGGCGGGCGTGGACGCCTTCCTCACCGCGGACCTGCGCCACCACCCGGTCTCGGAGGCCCGCGCCCGGACCCCCCTCGCGCTGCTCGACGCCGCGCACTGGGCCACCGAGTGGCCGTGGTGCGAACTGGCCGCCGCACAGCTCGATCAGATCTCCGACCGTCACGGATGGGGACTGCGCGTCCACGTCTCCAAGACGGTCACCGACCCCTGGACCGCCCACGCGGCCTCGAATACCCACACCACAGGAGCCCCCAACTGAACGCCGCGCCCGCCGACCAGATCCGACTCCTCGACGTCCAGGCACTCGACGTACGCCTCCAGCAGCTGGCGCACCGGAAGAAGTCCCTGCCCGAGCACGCCGAGATCGAGTCGCTGAACAAGGACATCGCGCAGCTGCGCGACCTGCTCGTCGCCTCGACGACCGAGGAGAGCGACTGCGCCCGCGAGCAGACCAAGGCGGAGCAGGACGTCGACCAGGTGCGCCAGCGCGCCAACCGCGACCAGCAGCGCCTCGACTCCGGCGCCGTGACCTCCCCCAAGGACCTGGAGAACCTCCAGCGCGAGATCGCCTCGCTCGCCAAGCGCCAGGGTGACCTGGAGGACGTCGTCCTTGAGGTCATGGAGCGCCGCGAGTCCGCCCAGGAGCGCGTCGCCGAGCTGACGGAACGTGTCTCCTCAGTCCAGGCGAAGATCGACGACGCGACGGCCCGCCGTGACGCGGCCTTCGAGGAGATCGACGGCGAGTCCGCCACGGTCACCAAGGAGCGCGAGGTCGTGGCCGGTTCGGTCCCGGCCGACCTGCTCAAGCTGTACGACAAGCTCCGCGTGCAGCAGGGCGGCGTCGGCGCGGCCAAGCTCTACCAGCGCCGCTGCGAGGGCTGCCGCCTGGAGCTGAACATCACCGAGGTGAACGAAGTGAAGGCCGCGTCCCCGGACACGGTCCTGCGGTGCGAGAACTGCCGCCGGATCCTGGTCCGCACCTCCGAGTCGGGTCTGTAGGGGACTGACTGTGGCGGTGCGGGAGTTCATCGTCGAGGCCGACGGCGGGTCGCGGGGCAACCCGGGACCCGCGGGCTACGGCGCGGTCGTCATCGACGCGGCCACCGGGGAGACCCTGCGGGAAGCCGCGGAGTACATCGGCGTCGCGACGAACAATGTCGCCGAGTACAAGGGTCTCGTGGCCGGCCTGAAGGCTGCGTACGAGCTCGACCCGGCCGCCTCGGTCCATGTCCGGATGGACTCCAAGCTCGTCGTCGAGCAGATGTCGGGCCGCTGGAAGATCAAGCACCCGGACATGAAGCCGCTCGCCGCCGAGGCCGCGCGGGTCTTCCCCGCATCCCAGGTGACGTACGAGTGGATCCCGCGCGAGAAGAACAAGCACGCGGACCGGCTCGCCAACGAGGCGATGGACGCGGGCAAGCAGGGCAAGCGGTGGGAGGCGTCGGACTCGACGGCGGAACTGGACGCGCGAGCCGCACGCTCGGCCGCCGCGGAGCCGTCCGGTCCGCCGGGTGACGCGGCCGCCGGCGCGGCGAGGGCGCGGGCGGCGCTGGCGGGGACGGATGCGGGTGCGGGGCTGACGGGGACGGATGCGCGGGCTGCGGGGAACGTGGCGGCTGCGGCTTCGGCTTCGGCCCCGGCGGTCACTGCGGCTCCCGTGGCCACGGCGGGCACTGTTGCCCCTGCGGCTTCCGCCCTCGTGCAGGGGCAGGCTGTTGTCCCTACGGTCGGCTGGGCGGCGCCCGCTGACCTGGGCGCGCCCGCGACCTTCGTGCTGCTGCGGCACGGGGAGACCCCGCTGACGCCCCAGAAGCGGTTCTCGGGCAGCGGCGGGACCGACCCGTCCCTCTCCGAGGTGGGGCGGGAGCAGGCCGAGCGCGCGGCGGCGGCGTTCGCCGCGCGGGGCACGATCCAGGCGATCGTCTCCTCGCCCCTGAAGCGCTGCCAGGAGACCGCGCAGGCGGTGGCGGCCCGCCTCGGCCTCGACGTCCGCGTCGACGAGGGGCTGCGCGAGACGGACTTCGGGGCATGGGAGGGCCTCACCTTCGGCGAGGTGCGGTCGCGCCGCCCCGAGGAGCTGAACGCATGGCTGGCCTCGCCCGAGGTGGCGTCGCCCGGAGGGGAGTCCTTCGCCTCGGTGGCTCAGCGGGTGTCGGCGGCCCGAGACCGCCTGACAGCGGAGTACGCGGGCCGCACGGTACTCCTGGTCACCCACGTCACCCCGATCAAGACCCTGGTCCGCCTGGCCCTGGGCGCACCTCCGGAGTCCCTGTTCCGCATGGAACTCTCGGCGGCGTCGGTATCGGCGGTGGCGTACTACGCCGACGGCAACGCCTCGGTCCGCCTACTGAACGACACGTCGCACCTGCGGTAGGGCTGGGGGGCCGCCTGGGCGACGTCGTTTTCCCTGCGGGCGAGTGGGGGCCGACCGCGCAGTTCCCCGCGCCCCTGCGGGGCGCGGCGGTGGTGTACGGGGGTCGGGCCCCGTAGGGGCGCGGGGAACGGCGCGCTCAGCGACGACGTACGCGCGGTGGTGTACGGGGGTCGGGCCCCGTAGGGGCGCGGGGAACGGCGCGCTGAGCCACGACGTACGCGCGGTGGTGTACGGGGGTCGGGCCCCGTAGGGGCGCGGGGAACGGCGCGCTGAGCCACGACGTACGCGCGGTGGTGTACGAGGGTCGGCCCCGTAGGGGCGCGAGGAACGGCGCGCTCAGCCATGAGGGACGCGCAGAAGAGTGCCGACCTCAGCCCCCGAAGGGGCGCGGGGAACTGCGCGACCAGCCCCCACACACCCGCACCCGCACCCGCACCCGCACCCGCACCCGCATCCGAAGCCGCACAGCCCCCCAAGGCCAGGGCCCAAGGCCTAGCGAAGAGCCGCCGCCTCGCGGGCCAACGCCTCGACCCGCCCCCAGTCCTTCGCCGCCACGGCCCCCGCAGGCAGCATCCAAGTCCCGCCCACACACCCCACGTTCTTCAGCGCGAGATACGACGGCGCCGAGCCCAGCCCGATCCCGCCCGTGGGGCAGAAACGGGCCTGCGGCAGCGGCCCGCCGAGCGACTTGAGATAGGCGGTGCCACCGGCGGCCTCCGCCGGGAAGAACTTCATCTCGCGCACCCCCCGCTCCAGCAGCGCCACAACCTCGGACGTCGTGGAGACCCCCGGCAGGAACGGCACCCCGGACGCCTTCATGGCGGCCAGCAGCGTGTCGGTCCACCCCGGGCTCACCAGGAAACGGGCCCCCGCGTCCACGGACTCCGCGACGCCCTGGGGCGAGATCACCGTGCCCGCGCCGACCACCGCACCCGGCACCTCCGCCGCGATCGCCCGGATCGCGTCGAGCGCGACCGGCGTCCGCAGCGTCACCTCGATCGCGGGCAGCCCGCCCGCGACCAGCGCCCGCGCCAGCGGTACGGCGTCGGCGAGGTCCTCCACGACGACGACGGGAACGACGGGGGCGAGATCGAGCACGGAGGGGGAAGTCATGGGTGCATCCTGCCTCGCCCCAAGCAGCATGCGCAAAGGGCGTTGCGTATGATGCAACGAACCCTCCCGCACCTCAGTGAATCCCGCGCCGCTCAGTGGATTTCGCGCACCTCAGTGAAACTCCCGCACCTCAGTGGAACTCCCACACCTCAGTGAATCTCGCGCACCACGACATCGAGCGCCCAAGCCTTGCCCGCCTTCGCGGGAGCCTGCGCCTCGACCACGTGGCCGAGGTCCCGCAGGGCCTCCACCAGTTCGGCCGGGTCCTTCGGCTGCGTGCCGGTCTCCAGGAGGGAGCGGACGATGCGGCCCTTGGTGGCCTTGTTGAAGTGCGAGACGACGGAACGCTTCTCGACGCCGTCGACCAGCTGCGCGTGCAGCACCCGCACGGTCGCCGTACGGTCCGCGACCTCACCCTTCGGCTTCCACGCGGCCGTGTACGCGGATGACCGCAGGTCCAGCACGAGACCGTCGCCCGCGGCTTCGGGCATCGCGGCGGCCATCGGCGCACGCCAGTACGCGCCCAGCGCACCGAGCCCCGGCAGCTTCACGCCCATCGAGCAGCGGTACGAGGGGATGCGGTCGGTGACGCGGACGGCGCCCCACAGCCCGGAGAAGACCAGGAGCGAACGGGCCGCGCGGCGCTTGGCGGCGGCGTCCAGCGTGGCGAGGCCGAGGGCGTCGTACAGGACGCCGGTGTAGATCTCGCCTGCGGGGCGCGCACCCGCCGTACGCAGCTCGGCGTTCTTGGCGACCTCGCCGCGCAGGCCCTCGCTCAGGCCGAGCACTTCACGCGCCTTCTCCTCGTCCGCCACGCAGAGCTCGACCAGCTCGTCGAGCACGGCCTGCCGCGCGTCCGCGAGCGCCGGCAGGGAGAGCGACTCCGGCTTCAGGGGGGTGCCACGGCCGGAGGACGCCTTGCCTTCGGAGGGCGGCAACAGGACGAGCATGGATCTCCTTCAGGTTCTACGGGGAGGGGATGCGGCCCCGCGGCCAGCGTAATCGCCCCCAAGCCCCACCCAACGCATGCCGCCCCAAAGCCAAGCTCCCCCCAGGACCCCCTGACCCGCACCCGCACCCGCACCCCCCGCACGACACCCCCCGAACCGACCGTCCCCCACGACCCCACCCGAGCCACGCCCCGCGCCACCCTGCCCCGCGCCACCCGGCCCCGAGCCGTGTCCCGCGCCGCCCCGAGCTGCCCGACCCCTGGACCCAGCCACCGCGCTGCTCCGCGTTCGAGCCCGCCACCGTGCCGCCCTGTCTGCAAGTCGCGCCCCCATGCCGGCCCTGCCCCGAACCACCCGGCCGTCGCGCCCTGCCGCCTCTGACCTGTTGCTCCCACAGCGCCGCCCCGTACTCCAGCCGCAACCGCAGCCGCACCTGTCCCGCCCCGAGCGCACCGCCTCACCTGCCCCCCGGGGATCGCACCGCCGTGCCACCTCGCCACCGAGCCACCCCCAGCCACCCCCCGCGACCCCCGAGGCCTCCCCGCCCCCGAGCCGCACACCTGCGCCGCTCCCGCCCCTCAACCCGGCCACCGTGCCGCCCAGCCCCCCGCCGCCTACGCTCGACCCATGCCCCGTCGCCATCTCCGTGTGACCGGCGCAGCCGAAGCCCCGTTGCGGGGGGCGCTGCGTGAGCTGCGTACGACCTTGGATGTTCCCGAGGGCTTTGCCGGGGACGTGCTCGCCGAGGCGGAACGCGCCGTCGTCGCGCCCCGGCTGCCCGCGTACGACGCGACCGACGTCCCCCTCTTCACCATCGATCCGCCCACCTCCGTCGACCTCGACCAGGCCATGCACCTGTCCCGGCGCGACGCCGGCGGCTACCGGGTGCGGTACGCCATCGCCGACGTCGCCGCGTACGTCACGCCGGGCGGCCCCCTCGACTCCGAGGCGCACCGGCGCGTCACCACCCTCTACTTCCCCGACGAGAAAGTGCCGCTGCACCCCACCGCGCTCAGCGAGGGCGCCGCCAGCCTGCTGCCGGGCCAGGACTGCCCGGCGGTCCTGTGGACCATCGACCTCGACGGTGAGGGCCGCGCCGTCTCCACCGACGTGCGCCGCGCCCTCGTCCGCAGCCGCGCGAAACTCGACTACGACGGCGTACAGCGGTCCATCGACGACGGCACCGCCGAGGAGCCCCTCGCCCTGCTCGCCGACATCGGCCGGCTGCGCGAGCAGCTGGAGATCGAGCGGGGCGGCATCTCCCTCAACGTGCCCGAACAGGAGATCGTCGAGCGCGACGGCACGTACGCACTCGACTTCCGCGCCCCCCTCCCCGCCGACGGCTGGAACGCCCAGATCTCCCTGCTCACCGGCATGGCCGCCGCCGAGCTGATGATCCGGTCGGGCGCGGGCATCCTGCGTACCCTGCCCACCGCTCCCGACGGCGCCGTCGGCAGACTCCGCCGTACCGCGAAGGCCCTGAAGGTCGACTGGCCCCACCACGTTCCGTACGCCGAGCTGGTCCGTTCCCTCGACCCGCGCCAACCGCACCACGCCGCGTTCCTCCAGGAGTGCACGACGCTCCTGCGGGGCGCGGGCTACACCGCCTTCAGCGGCGGCGAGGTCCCCGACCTCACCACGCACGCGGCCGTCGCCGCCCCCTACGCCCACTGCACCGCCCCGCTGCGCCGCCTCGTCGACCGGTACGCCTCCGAGCTGTGCGTGGCCGCGGCCGCCGGGGACGAGCCCCCCGAGTGGGTGCTCGCCGCGCTGCCCGAGCTGCCCAAGGAGATGGCGGAGGGGACGCGGCGCGCCAACACCGTGGAGCGCGAGTGCGTGGACCTCGTGGAGGCCGCGCTGCTCAAGGACCGGGTGGGCGAACTGTTCGACGCGGTGGTGGTGGACGTCCAGGAGCGGGAACCGGCTGTCGGCACCGTCCAGTTGACCGACCCCGCGATCGTCGCCCGCATCGAGGGTGGCACGGGCGCGCTTCCCCTGGGCGAGCGGCTACGGGTCCGCCTCACCCAGGCCGACCCGGGGACGGCGAAGGTGCGGTTCGCGCCTGCGTGAGGGTGCGCGTCAGTGGGAGGGGCCGGGCTAGGTGGTGGGGGGCCGCGCCTACGTGAGGGGCGGCGCGGGCGCCTGCCCCGGGGTAGCGGGCCCTCGGGTGCCGCGCCCCGGGGCGACAGGCCCCAAGGCCCCGACCCCCGGAACCACGGCCCCCGGAGCCACAGCCGTCGGAACCACGGCCCCCGGAGCCACGGCCGTCGGAGCCACGGCCGCCGAGAGCACCTTCCGGACGGCGGCCAAAAGCTTCGCCGGCTCGTCCGAATGCAGCCGTACCGTCGTCACCTCCCGGCGCCCGCCGAGAAAGCCGACCGCCGTGACGGGCTCCGTCAGCTCCAGCGTGAGGGACGTCTGCGAGGCGACCGGGATGTCGAGCACCCCGTCCGCGGCCTCGTGCGTGAACCGCCGCTCACCGCTCGCGGAAGCGATCAGGCCCAGCGGTATCCGCAGGTCGCGGTGGGCGCCGTGGCGCACGCGCAGTGCGTCGGCGGACAGCACGTGCGGCCGGGTCACGGAGGCCGCGTGCACGCCGAGCATCAGGACGACGCCGTAGACGTCGATGAAGAGAGTGATGGCGTGGAGCGTGGGAAAGTTCCGCAGCAGCACGGCGAGCCCGACGGTCTCCACGACGCAGACGAACACGAAGCCGTACAGCATCGCGGCCTGATCGCGGGCGTGCCCGAAGGCTAGATCCCCCTCCCGCACCCCGTGCCGCCGCCGCGTCACCCACAAGGCCAGGCTGGTCAGCGCCCGCACCTCGTGCGCGACGATCCGCCGCACCGGCTCCGGCACGACCTCGGTGACCGCCGCACGCCCACCCCGCCGGTACACGAGCGTGAGCAACACGCCCTCGGTCACGAGCAGCGCCAGAGCGACGGCCTCCACGCCGATCAGTACGTTCACGGGAAGCGGGACCCCGCCCAGCAGGCAGGTCAGAAGGACGGCTTCCAGCGGCAGGAGCACCCAGGCGAGCCCCCGCACCAGCCCAGTCACGCGCCCCGCTCCCCGCCCCGCCCCCAGCCTCCTCACCGCGCACCCCGCTCGATCAGCAGCCGCATCGCACGCTGCACGGCCGCCACCTGCGCGGGCGCGAACTCCGAGAAGAAGGCCTCCAGGAACCGGTCATCGCCCGAGCCGACTCCCTCGGCCACGGCCCGTACGCCCTGCGTGCCCAGCTCCTCCAGGAGGGAATCGGGCAGCGCCCCGGCGAGCGCCCGCGCGGCCTCGTCCACGGCTGCCTCCGTACGGGGGTCGGCGAGGTCGGCGAGATCGGCGTACGCGAGGGCGTCGAGCAGCGCGTACACCTCGTGCGCGCGCTCCACCGCCCCCGGAGTGGTCAGCGCCGGACGCAGCGCGGCGAGCAGCTTGTCCCGGTCCTCCGGGCGCGCGGTGGTGTCGATCAGCGCGAGCAGCTCCCGGTCCTTCACGGCCATCGGCGACTCGGGCCCCTCGCGGCCGGGGGTGGAACGGGCCACTTCGGCGAAGAACTCGCCCAGTTCGGGGGAGACCGGCCCCTCGGCGGACAGGACCCCGCGCCTCGCGTCGTCCAGGAGGACCCGCAGCCGCTCCCGCCGCTCCCGGATCGCGGCCTCCTGCCGGGCGAGATCCGCGTCCAGCTCACCGAGCACCTCGGCGAGCTCGCGCCCCGCGTCGTCCGCGAGGACGTCCCGCACCTCGGCGAGCCCGAGTCCCAGCTCGGTGAGCCGCCGGATCCGCGCGAGCGCGACGGCGTGCCGCAGCCCGTACTCGCGGTACCCGTTGGCCCGCCGCTCCGGCTCGGGCAGCAGCCCGAGGTGGTGATAGTGCCTGATCGCCCGCGTGGTGACCCCGACGACCCCGGCGAGCTCACCGATCCGCATCCCGCCCTGCCCGCTCGTTCCGTTCATGAGGCCAGTAGAAACGTTGACGCTGCGACAAGGTCAAGCCCAACCGCCACGCACCCCACCGACGAGCCGAAGCCCGCCGCACGCGCCCCTTCGGCAAGGCGGTGCCCCTCCCCGGGCCGTTCGGCTTCGAGCTGGAGACGGCCGAGTTCGGCTGACCTCGGAAGGGTCCGTACGCCGCATGCGTTGCACCCCCCGAGAGGCGACGACGGGGGAGCGGCATGAGCGCGGGAACGGTGCACGGCGGCGGCAGCGGGGGCGGCATCCCCGGCAGCGGTGGCAGCGGGGGAAGCACCTGCACTGGCGGTGGCGGTACCGGTGGCAGCGGTGGTAGCGGGGGAAGCACCGGCATCGGCGGTGGCCGCAGCGTTCGTGGGCGCGGGGAGCACGCCATGTGGACCCGCGCCTCCCTGGGCCCGGGCGGCAGCGCACCCCTCGACCTCCTCACCGCCCGTTTCGACCGGCACCGCTACGCCCCGCACTACCACGAGGAATTCACCGTCGGCGTCTGCGTAGGCGGCTCCGAGGTCATCGACTACCGGGGCGGGCGGCTGGACGTGGGCCCGGGGTCCATCGTCGTGCTCGCCGCCGGCGAAGTGCACACCGGCGGCCCGGGCCACCAGGGCGGCTACGCCTACCGGGCGATGTACCCCGCACCGCACCTCCTCGCCGAGGGCACCCTGACCGCACCGAACTTCCGCGACCCGGTCCTGGACGACCCCGAGCTCGCCGCGGCCCTGCGCGCCGCCCACACCGAGCTCAGCGGCCACCCCGACTCACTGGAGACCGACCCGCTGGAGGCCGAGTCACGCCTCCCCTGGCTGCTCACCGCCCTCGCCCGCAGACACGGCTCCGCCCGCCCCCTGTGCGACACGGTCCCCGGCGCCGACCGCATCGCCCGCGCCGTGCGCGACCGGCTCGCCGACGAGCTCCTCGCCCCGCCCTCCCTCGCCGAACTTGCGGCACCCCTAGGCCTCTCCCGCTACCAACTCCTGCGCGCCTTCCGTACGTCGACGGGGATGCCGCCGTACGCCTGGCTCGCCCAGCACCGCGTGACCCGGGCCCGCGCGCTCCTGGACGGAGGGCTGCGGCCCGCGGAGGCGGCGTCCCTAGTGGGCTTCGCCGACCAGGCGCACCTGACCCGGTGGTTCCGCCGCATCCTCGGGGTGACCCCGGCGGCGTACCGGCGAGCCGCGTTCGACCGGCCCTCGTACCGCAACGGCGTTCAAGACGGCGGGCGCTGACCGGCCGGAAACTGCCCGCATGACTGCACGCGGCTGGTTCCTCTTCTCCGTGATGGGCGTCCTCTGGGGCATCCCGTATCTGATGATCAAAGTGGCGGTCGAAGACCTCTCGCCGTCGATGGTGGTCTTCACCCGCTGTGCGCTCGGCGCCGCGCTGCTGCTGCCGTTCGCCCTGCGGCAAGGAGGCCTCACCCGCGTCCTGCGCGAACACTGGAAGGCGATGCTGGCCTTCGCCTGCATCGAGATCCTGGGCCCCTGGTGGACCCTGACGGACGCCGAGCGCCACCTCTCCAGCTCCACGGCGGGCCTGCTGATCGCCGCCGTGCCGATCATCGGCGCCCTGCTGGCGCGCTTCTTCGGCGACACGGAGCGGCTGGGCGCGCGCCGCCTCGCGGGTCTGGGCCTCGGCCTCGGGGGAGTGGCGGTCCTGACAGTCCCGCACCTCACCGGCGGTGACGCCTGGTCCCTCACGGAGGTCCTGCTCACCGCGCTCGGCTACGCGATCGCCCCCCTGATCGTGGCCCGCCACCTGAAGTCGGTGCCCACGCTCCAGCTGATCGCGCCCTGCCTGACGCTGGCGGCCGCGGTGTACGCCGTCCCGGCGGCGATGACCTGGCCCTCCGCCGTCCCGGACGCCCCGACGCTGGCCTCCCTGGCGGGCCTGGGCGTCATCTGCACGGCCCTGGCGTTCGTCGTCTTCCTGGAACTCATCCGCGAGGCGGGCCCGACGCGAGCGGTGGTCTTCACCTACGTGAACCCGGCGGTGGCGGTGGCGGCGGGCGTGGCGTTCCTCTCCGAACCCTTCACGGCGGGCATCGCGGCCTCCTTCGCCCTGATCCTGGCGGGCTCGTTCCTGGCGACGGGGCCGTCCGCGGGCCGGGGAGCGGGGTCGAGGCGGGTAGCATGGTCGGCACGGCAGACGAGCCGGGCGGACGGCCGCGTGAAGCTCCCCTCACCAGGGGCTCTTCCCGAGGAACGTCCGGGCTCCACAGGGCAAGGTGGTGGCTAACGGCCACCCGGGGTGACCCGCGGGACAGTGCCACAGAAAACAGACCGCCGGAGGCTTCGGCCCCCGGTAAGGGTGAAACGGTGGTGTAAGAGACCACCAGCGCCTGAGGTGACTCAGGCGGCTAGGTAAACCCCACCTGGAGCAAGGTCAAAAGGAAGCGCCGCTTTGCGAAAGGCGGCGGTTCTGCGCGGACGTTCGAGGGCTGCCCGCCCGAGTCCGCGGGTAGACCGCACGAGGTCCGCAGCAATGCGGACCCTAGATGGATGGCCGTCTCCCCGGCCGCCGCAAGGCGCCCGGGCGACAGAACCCGGCGTACAGCCCGACTCGTCTGCCGCTTTTCTCTCCGGGGTTCGTGGCCGGGGTTCGTGGCTCCCCCGTGGTGGCTTCCGCCGGGGTGTTCAGAACACCGACAGGCCCGTCAGGGTGGTGAAGCGGTCCAGGGCTGCTACTCCCGATACCGAGTTGCCGCGTTCGTCCAGGCCCGGGCTCCAGACGCAGAGCGTGCAGTGGCCGGGGACCACGGCGATGATGCCGCCGCCCACTCCGCTCTTGCCGGGCAGGCCCACCCGGTAGGCGAATTCGCCCGCCGCGTCGTACGTGCCGCAGGTCAGCATGATCGCGTTGACCTGCTTGGCCTGGCTGCGGCTGAGCAGGCGGGTGCCGTCCGCGCGGATGCCGTGGCGGGCCAGGAAGCCGGTGGCCAGGGCCAGGTCGGCGCAGGACGCCTCTACGGAGCACTGGCGGAAGTACTGGTTCAGGAGCACCGGCACGGGGTTGGCGATGTTTCCGTACGACGCCATGAAGTGGCCGAGCGCCGCGTTGCGGTCCCCGAACGCGGACTCGGAGGCGGCGACGCTCTCGTTGATCTTCAGCCCGTCGTTGCCGCTCTCCGCGCGCAGGAGTTCGAGGAGCGTGGCCGCCGCGTCCCCCGTCTGGGTCTGGAGGCGGTCGGTGACCACGAGCGCGCCCGCGTTGATGAAGGGATTGCGCGGAATCCCGCTCTCGTACTCCAGCTGCACGAGCGAGTTGAAGGGGTTGCCGGAGGGCTCGCGGCCCACGTGGCTCCACAGGGCGTCGCCCTCGCGCGCCAGGTCGAGCGCGAGCGTGAACACCTTGGTGATGGACTGGGCGGAGAACGGCTGCCGCCAGTCGCCCACCCCGTATACCGTGCCGTCCGGCTCCGCCACGGCCATGCCGAAGCGGCGCGGGTCGCAGGCGGCGAGCGCCGGGATGTAGTCGGCGGGCTTGCCGCGCCCCGGCGTCTTCTCGATCTCCGCCGCGATGCGGTCGAGGACCGGCTGATAGGTCTGGGGCGAGGTCATGATCGCCATTTTGCCCTGGTCGGGGCGGTGCGGCCGAAATTGGCCGTAGCATGTCAAGGATTTCCGAGTGTCTCTTGTGACCTCTAGGGGCTCGTGCCTCAATGAGCGCGGTACGAGACGCTGACTGTGCGTCAGGTTGTTGGAGCGTCAGAGCGCTCAGAGCGTTCAGTCGGCCAGTCGGCCAGTTGGTACGTCTCGTCCCTCCCCCTCGGTAATCCCCCCACTTGAAGGCAGGCCCCCCATGAGGCATGGCATTCGTGCAGTCGGTAGGCAAAGCAGATTCGGTGCGGCCAAGTTCGGCGTGGCCAGGTTCGGGGCCGGGTCGGCGCTCGGGGTCGGGCTCGTCGCCGTCGGGGCGATGGTGCTCGCGCCCGCCGCTACCGCCGTCACCCCGGACACCGCGACCATCTCGTTCGACTGCGGGTCGTACGGCTCGGGCTCGGCCACGCTCAAGGCCACCCAGGACGGCACCGCCGCCACCATCAGCGTCTCCACCTCGGCGATCTCCGCCCCCATCGACATCGCCGCCAACTCCGTCGACTCGACCCTCACCCTCACCAAGAACGGCACGGACACCGCCACCTTCACCGGCAGCTCCAACCCCGCCATCCCCGCCGGCGGCGAGGTGTCCACCGGGCCGCTCGACGGGACCGTCGCCACCGGCGACAGCCTGGAGGGCAAGTCCCTGACCGTCGTGGTCCTCGGGATCAGCGTGACCTGCAACGCCACGTCGGCGCAGGCGCCCGGGCCCTTCGTCTTCTGAGGCCGGCTGCCCTCGTTCTGATCTCTTCTGATTTCGGCGGCTCGTGCGGTCTTCTCCGCGGGGCGGCGGCGCTCAAGCCCGGGCGTCGCCGCCCCGCTCGTCCGTCTCCGCCTCCGGCGCCCCCGTCGCCAGCGGGCGCCAGTACTGGTCCTTGCCCTCGTCCCGTACGACAAATCCCAGACCCTGAAGCGTCTCGGCGAGGTCCCTGACGTCCTCCTTGGCCTCGCTCTTCAGCGCCACCTTCCGTGCCGCGAGGACCGCCTGCGGCTCGGCGGGCAGGCCCGGAGCCCCGGGGATCCAGCGCCGGAACAGGGCCGCGTGCGGGTCGGCGTCCCGCCACGGGTAGCCGTGCGAGCGGAACGCCCGCGCCACTGCCGGTGCCCCCGCCTTCCGCTCGCCCCGCGCGAACTGACGTGACGTCTCGTCAAGGACCACCAGATCCTTGCCGTCCAGGAACACCGCGGAGACGCGGGCGCGTTCGATGGTCCGCGTGTGGGCGTGCTGCTCGATCTCCAGCTCCCGGTCGGACAGCCTCAGCTTCGGGGTCTCCTCCATGTCCGTGACCGCGAGCAGGGGCCCGGCCACCAGACCGACGCCCACCGCGACCGCCGTCTGCCACGGCTCGTCCAGCGTGCCGACGAACGTGACGCCGTCCCGCCAGGGCAGCACCGGCAGATCGCTCAGCCACCGGGCCAGGGGCGGCAGGGCGAGCCCGAGCACGAGGCCGAGGACCGGCATGCCGATGAGGATGGTCAGCAGGTCGCCGCGCGGGTAACCGAGGACCGTCGTCCGGTCCTTGCCGAGCGGGACGGGGCCGAAGTGCTCTTCGCTGGTCATGTCCTCGACGCTAGGCGGGCGGGTGCCCGCGGGGGAGCGGCCGAAAGTCGATGAGCCGCAGACTTCGGTCGGTATCGCCGCCCCGTCCGTCCGCCCGTTCCGTCTCGGTGTCGCGGTATCGCCGCCCCGTCCGCCTCGTCCGCCTCGTCCGCCTCGTCCGCCTCGTCCGCCTCGTCCTCCCCGTCCGTCCCGCCCGTCCCGTCCGTCTCGGTGTCGCGAGCGTTGGTGTCGCGAGCGCGAGCGCGTGCGGTACGTGTCGGTCGTGCGGCCGGCTCCTCGCCGTACGCGCCGGATCGCCCGTAAATACGTTGCCGCCGCCCCGACCCCCTCCTACCGTGCCGATCATGCTGCCCCCCGTGGACACCGACGAGCAATGGGATGTCGTCGTCCCCGACGAGGCCGTCATGCGGCCCGGCGTCGAGGAACTCTGCCGCAGGCTCGGCCTCGCCGGAGCGCCGCTCGACCGGTTCACGGAGGGGACACAGCCCGTCTACGCCGTCGGGGACGACCTCGTGCTCAAGCTCTTCCCCGGCGCCGCTGCCGACGACGGCCTCGTCGAGGAGCGGGTGTTGAGCCATCTTCAGGGGCGGCTGCCCGTCCCCACACCGCGGGTGCACGCGTCCGGGGCGTACGAGAACGGCTGGCGGTACGTGCTGATGTCCCGCCTGCCCGGCGACGACCTCGCCGCCGCCTGGCCCCGCATCCCGCACGCCGACCGGGAGCGTCTGGTCACCGAGGCGGGGGAGGCGCTCGCCGCGCTGCACGCCCTGGACCCCGGGCCCCTCACCGATGTGCTCGGGCCCGGCGACTGGGGAGCCTTCCTCGACCGGCAGCGCGCCGTGGCCGTCCGGCGCCAGCGGAAGTGCGGGCTGCCGGAGAGCTGGGTGGAGCAGATCCCCGGTTTCCTGGACGCGGTGCCGCTACGGGCCGACGCGCCTCCCGCCCTCCTGCACACCGAGTTCATGCGGCAGCATCTGCTGGTCAGCCCCATGGGCGGCGACATGAGCCCCGTAGACACCGCAGGCCTCGTAGACCCCGCAGGACACTCAGACCCCACAAGCCCCACAGGGCACTCAGGCCCCGACGCTCCCGCCCGCCCCCTCGGCGGGCGGCCTCACCTCACCGGGCTCTTCGACTTCGAGCCCGCCATGATCGGGGACCCGGCGTACGACTTCGTCGGCGTCGGCCTCTTCGTCACGCGCGCGGAACCAGGGCTCCTGGGCCGCTTCATGCGGGCCTACGGCCGTGTCTTCGAGCCGCGGGAACTCCTCGCCCACACCCTGCTCCACGTCTACAGCAATCTGCCCTGGTACCTGCGGGAGCTGCCCGCCCCGCCGGAACCGACGCTCGACGCGCTGGCCGAGGCGTGGTTCGACGGGTCTCAGGCCACCGGCATCAAGGTCAGATAGGCGATCCCGAGCGCCTGGCGGTAGCCCCGCAGCCAACTGGAGCGCTGGCGGTCGACCTTCTCCCGGGTCTCGGCTGCCAGCGGGTGGCCGGGGTGGGCGGCCAGCCATTCCTCCACGTCCGCGCGGTAGCCGGACTCGAACTCCTCCCACTCCTCCGCGCTCGCCGTCTCCACCCACACCGGACGGAAGCCCGCGGCGATCGCCGCGTCCACGAGGTCGCCCAGGTAGAGGTGCTCGCCGACGTGGGCATCGGGCCACATCCCGGAGAGTTCGTCGGCGGTGGGCGTGCGCTGCCAGAAACCCTCGCCCAGGACGACGCGGCCACCGGGGTTGACCAGGCCGCGCAGTGCGCGCAGGGCCGCCTCGGTGTGGCCGGGCGGCTCGGTGGAGCTGAGCGCGTGGCTCGCGCCCAGACACAGCACGAGGTCGGCGGGCCCGCGGGTGGTGTCCGTCGCCGACTCCTCGACGAAGGAGACCCGCTCGGCCAGGCCGCGCTCCTCGGCGGCGGCCCGGCCCCTGGCCAGGTCATCGGCCGAGAGGTCGACGCCCACGCCGGTGGCGCCCGGAGCGGCTTCGAGGACGCGCAGCAGCAACTCGCCCCAGCCACAGCCGAGATCGAGCACCGAGCCGGCGGCGGCCCCGGGCGCGGTGCGCTCGACGATACGGGCGGCCCTCGCCTCGGAGAGCGGGCCGTGGAAGGTGAGGCGGGTGAGACGGGGCGGCAGGTTCTGGGCGGTGGCGGTCTCCTGGGTGGAGGCCTCGGGCTGGGGTGCGGAGGGGGTGTCGGTCATGGGCGCGGACGCTATCCGCTCAACTCCTCTCCGATCCAACGACTTTCGCCGCGATGCGCCGCGCGACCTCGTCCGGCGGCGTGTCCGTCGTGTCGATCACCTCGCCCGCCCGCCGCAGCCAGGGCAGCGCCTCCTGGTAGGGGACGACGTGGGCCAGGCGCCAGGGGACGAAGGCCGGGGTGTCGGCCTCGATGCGCCGGGTCAGGGTCCCGGAGTCGGTGTGCAGCACGAAATGGTGGACGGGGACGTCCAGTTGGCCCAGCCCTTCGTGCAGCTCCCGCCAGTACTCCTCCACGAGCACCGTCTGCGGCACGACCAGCGTCCCGCCCTTGTACGCGAGCAGCTGCCGCGCCGTCTCGACGACCAGGGCCCGCCACGGCGGCCAGTGCTGGAAGTCGGCCTCCTCCTGGAGCGGGCCGAGGACGTGGTGCAGCATGTACCCGACCTCTTCGGCGTCGAAGAGCCGGGCGTCGGGCAGCAGCCGGACCAGTCCCTCGGCCGTGGTGGTCTTGCCCGCGCCGAAGCTGCCGTTGAGCCACACAATCATGGTGGCCAGGCAACCACGTACGCCGTGAGAGGACCGTCAGGTCCCGTCCCGCCCTGCCCTTTTAAGTGTCCGATTCACGTGCCGATTCACGTGCCGATTCACGTGCCGATTCACGTGCCGATTCACGTGTCCGATTCACGCGTCCGACGTGCTCTCCTGCTCCCGTACGTTCTTCGTCCGCGAGCCCACCGTCACGAGCACGCCCAGTGCCGTGCCCGCGAGGGCGGCGGGCACCATCCAGTTGCGGTTGAAGGTGTGGCCGAGCGAGGAGTCCAGGGAGTAGGCGCCGGGGCCGGTGACGGCGAGGGCGGCGGAGACCAGGCCGAGGAACGCCGGGTACTCGTAGCCGCCGCCCTGGCTGAAGAAGCCGTTGGGGGCGTGGACCGCGGTCGCCCCGGCCATGGCGCCCGCCGCCGCGGAGCCGGCCGCCGGGGTCGCGAGGCCCAGGGCGAGCAGCGTGCCGCCGCCGGCCTCCGCGAGCCCGGCGATGACGGCGTTCGCCTTGCCGGGCTTGTAGCCGATGGACTCCATGAAGGCGCCCGTGCCCTCGATGCCGTGCCCGCCGAACCAGCCGAAGAGCTTCTGGGCGCCGTGCGCGGCGAGGACGCCGCCGGTGCCGACGCGGAGCAGCAGAAGGCCGAGGTCGCGTCGGTCGAAGCAGGAACGGGTCATGGCGCTGTCTCCTGAGGTGGGAGGTGGGAGGTGGGAGGTGCGAGGCTGGAGGTGCGAGGTGGAGGCGACGCTGGTGCGTGCCTGTGCTCGTCCCTCCACCGTCCGTCAGAGCCGGGCCCCGCACCCCGCTCAATCGGCCGTACGGGTGACCGCGTCCGGTGGCGCGGCCGGGCGGCCGGTGTGACCGTGGGCGCATGAGCATTCAGGTAAACCGGCTCTCCGACCCGACGGTCAGGGCCTTCGTCACCGCCGTGAACTCGCACGACCAGAGTGCCTTCGAGGCCCTGCTCGCCCCCGGCGCGACCATGTCCGACGACGGCACCGACCGGGACATCGCCGAGTGGACGGAGCGCGAGGTCTTCTCCTCGAACGGCCACATGGACGTGGAGAACGAGTCGGACGGCGGACGCGCGCTGCTCGTCTCGTACCGCAACGACACGTGGGGCGAGATGCGGACCAAGTGGCGGTTCACCGTCGAAGGCGGGAAGGTCTCCCGCTTCGAGACGGGCCAGGCCTGAATCCCCGCATCGGGCTACCGGCTTACCGACAGGTTCACGTTCACGTTCACGTTCACATCCACGTCCACGTCCATGTCCACGTCCACGTGCACATCCACGTCCGCGCCCTTGCCTTCGTCCGCGCTTCAACTCCTAGCGTGCACAGGCATGGAGACGACACGCAGGACATGGGGACGCGGCGGCATCGAGGTCAGCGCGCTCGGGCTCGGCTGCTGGGCGATCGGTGGCGAGTGGTCGGGGCCGGGCGGTGAGCCGTACGGCTGGGGCGCGGTCGACGACGAGGAGTCGGTGCGGGCGATCCGGCGGGCCGTCGACCTGGGCGTGACCTTCTTCGACACCGCGGACAACTACGGGACCGGGCACAGCGAACGGATCCTCGCGCGCGCCCTCGGCGCGCGGCGGGACGACGTCGTGATCGCCACGAAGTGGGGCAACCTCTTCGACGAGGAGACGCGGACCGCGCTCGGAAGGGCGGACGACTCGGCCGCGTATGCGCGCCGCGCCCTGACCGCTTCCCTGAAGCGGCTCGGTACGGATCACGTCGACCTCTACCAACTGCACATCGGGGACGCGGACTTGGTGCGGGCCGCCGAACTCCGTGACGTGTGCGAGGAGTTCGTACGCGAGGGGCTGATCAGGGCGTACGGCTGGAGCACGGACGACCCGGCCCGTGCTGCGCTGTTCGCCGGGGGTCCGCACTGTGCGGCGATCCAGCACCGCTGCAACGTGCTTCAGGACGCCCCGGAGATGCTGGCGCTGTGCGCGGAGTCGGGGCTCGTGAGCGTGCTGCGGAGTCCGCTGGCGATGGGGTTGCTGACCGGGAAGTTCGGCGGCGGGCGCGTGCCGACGGCCGGAGACATCCGCAGCGCGCCGCCCGCGTGGCTGCCGGGCTTCGGTACGGGCGGGGGAGCGGATCCCGCGTGGCTGGGCCGGGTCGAGGCGGTGCGGTCGGTGCTGACCGGCGGTGGGCGGACCCTGAGCCAGGGGGCTCTCGCATGGCTCTGGGCGCGCAGCCCGCAGGCCGTGCCCGTGCCGGGATTCCGGACGGTCGCGCAGGTCGAGGAGAACGTGGGGGCGCTGCGGTACGGGCCCCTGACCGCAGGGGAGTTGACCGAGGTCGACCGGATCCTGGGCAGGTGAAAGGAGCCCTCAGGTGAAGGGAGCCCTCAGGGGAGCGGAGCCCCCTCACCCCTCGACCAAAGTCTGTGAGTCTTCATCTGTGAGTCTGAGTCTTCATAGGGCCCCCGGGGGCGCAACGCCTTGCAGGGCAACCGCTCCGCGGTCCCGGTTCTGCCCGCCGCTCCCCTGCGCGGGTCCCCACCGGCCGCCACGGAGCAGCTGCCCTGCCCCCTCATCCCCTTCACAGTGGCTTGTGAGCCGTCAGCCGTCAGCCGTCAGCCGCTCACCGTCGGCCGCCGACCGATCAGCCGTCAGTGGCAGCTCTTGTACCCGGGGTTGCTGTTCGTCCAGGAGCAGGAGTCCTTGAGCGAGCCGCTCGGCTTGATGAGGCGGGCCTTGTCGCTGGTGTTGTTCCAGACGTACGAGCCGCGGCCCCAGTAGCGGACGCCGGACGCGTTGGTGCCCTTGCCCGTGCGGACCTTCACGGTCTTGCCGGCGCCGATCTTGTAGCTGCCGAAGGTGTACGTGTAGCCGGTGTTGTCCTTCAGCTGGTAGCCCTTGAGCTGGACCGCCGAGCCGGAGTTGTTGTGGATGTTCACCCACTCCGCGTTCAGCGACGAGTTCGAGCGGGTGTCGCTGCCCGGGCTGTCGAACTGGATGTATCCGAGGTGCAGTCCGCCTTGGTGCGCGGCAGCGGCAGCCGTCGCGGGGGACGCGGCGAGCAGCGGGGCCGCGAGGGCGGCTGCGGCGAGGACGGCCGGGGCGGCGGAACGTATGCGCAAGGTGTGCTCCGAGTGTGCTCTGAATGTGGAGTTCTCGTGGAGGGCTCGCTGAGCATACGGGGTGTGATGCGCGTAATTGAGGCGGGACTTCCTATTCCGTTTGTGAAGATATGGGCCGACCGTGAGGACGGGGTCACGGTCGGCCACGGCACGGCCAGCTCATGGGCATTCGACGGCGCCGCCCGCCTGTGCCCGCGACCAACCCCGCCCGCCCCCGGCTAACCCCGCCCGACGAACGGCATGTTCGTCGCCAGGACCGTCGCGAACTGCACGTTCGCCTCCAGCGGCAGCTCCGCCATGTGGCGCACGGTCCGCGCCACGTCGGACACGTCCATCACCGGCTCCGGGACCAACTCCCCGTTGGCCTGGAGGATTCCGGCCTGCATCTGCTCGGTCATGTCCGTCGCCGCGTTGCCGACGTCGATCTGGCCGCAGGCGATCCGGTAGGGGCGGCCGTCCAGGGAGAGGGACTTCGTCAGGCCGGTCATCGCGTGCTTCGTCGCCGTGTACGCGATGGAGTGCGGGCGCGGCACGTGCGCGGAGATCGAGCCGTTGTTGATGATCCGGCCGCCCTGCGGGTCCTGCTCCTTCATCTGCCGGAAGGCCGCCTGCGCGCACAGGAACGCGCCGTTCAGGTTCGTGTCGACGACGTGCCGCCACGCGTCGTACTCCAGTTCGTCGACCGGCACGCCGCCGGGGCCGAACGTGCCCGCGTTGTTGAAGAGGAGGTCGAGGCGGCCGAAGCGGTCGCGCACCGCGTCGAAGAGCGCGGCCACGTCCTCGGGACGCGTGACGTCGGTGCGCACGCACAGCGCGTCCGTCCGCGCCGGGGCGTTGGGTTCGCCCGCTCCCTCGGCGTGCGGGACGGGCCGTACGGCCGCGCCCTCCGACACGCCCGCGGCGATCGCCGCCGTCTCCTCCAGGGTCTCCTTGCGGCGCCCGGCGAGCGCCACGGACCATCCGGCCCGCAGCAGTTCCACCGCCACGGACCGGCCGATCCCGGAGCCCGCGCCGGTCACCACGGCGGTCCTCGTCCGTCCTGCCGACTGTCCAGTTAGCTCTGCGTTCATGGCCCCGCAGCGTACGGGAGGCCCGTCCACGCGGACATCATCGTCCCGCCATGCGGGTGTTGTGTACGCGACAGTCGCGCGTCGTCCCCCACCACTTGCATGCCCGTGACACCAATCGTCAGGGGAGGGCCACATGACACCCGCAGGCCAGCAGGACACCGCAGAGCTCCGCGCCGCCGCACGCCACCTGGGCCGCCGCCGCTTCCTCACCGTCACCGGCGCCGCCGCCACGCTCGCCTTCGCCACCAACCTGCCCACGGCGGGCGCGGCGAGCGCCGCCGAGCTGGACGCGCGGAAGATCGCCGACGACCCGTTCACGCTCGGCGTGGCCTCCGGCGACCCGCGGCCCGGCTCCGTCCTGCTCTGGACCCGCCTCGCCCCGTCCCCGTACGAGCCGGGCAACGGTCTGCCCGCCGAGCGCGTCACCGTCCAGTGGGAGCTCGCCCACGACGAGCGCTTCCGCCGGGTGGTCAGACGCGGCTCCGTGACCGCCCACCCCGAGTTCAACCACACCGTCCACGTCGAGGTGGGCCAGCTCGGCGTCGGCCGGACCTACTACTTCCGCTTCAAGGCGGGCCGGTGGACGAGCGAGACGGGCCGCACCCGCACCGCCCCCGCCATCGGCAGCAAGGTCAGCTCCCTGACGCTCGCCGCGGTCTCCTGCCAGGCGTACCACGACGGCTACTTCACCGCGTACAAACACCTGGCCCAGGACGACGTCGACGTGGTCTTCCACCTCGGCGACTACCTCTACGAGTACGCCGTGAACGCGGTCGGCGGGGCCCGGAACTACACCGACCGCACGCTGCCCGCCCTCTACAACCGCGAGACGCAGACCCTGGAGGACTACCGCCTGCGGTACGCCCTCTACAAGTCCGACCCGGACCTGCGCGCCGCGCACGCCGCGCACCCCTTCGTCGTCACCTGGGACGACCACGAGGCCGAGAACAACTACGCGGGCGACCTGGACGAGAACGGCAACCCGCCCGCCGAGTTCCTGGTGCGCCGCGCCGCCGCCTACCGCGCGTACTGGGAGAACATGCCGCTGCGCGGCCCGCAGCGGCCCCAGGGCCCCGACCTCCAGCTCTACCGCCGTCTCCAGTGGGGCAGGCTCGCGCAGTTCGACATCCTGGACACCCGGCAGTACCGCTCCGACCAGGCCTACGGCGACGGCTCCCACGTCCCGGGCCCGGAGTCCACCGACCCCAAGCGCACCCTCACCGGGGCCACGCAGGAGCGCTGGCTCATCGACGGCTGGCGGCGGTCGCGGGCCCTGTGGAACGTCGTGCCCCAGCAGGTCACCTTCTCCCAGCGCAAGCTGGACCTGAACGCGGTGGCGAAGGTCAGCATGGACGCCTGGGACGGCTACAGCGCCTCGCGCGACCGTGTCCTGGCGGGCGCGAAGTCGGCCGGGCTCGACAACCTGATGGTGCTCACGGGCGACGTCCACGTCGGGTACGCCTTCGACATCAAGGAGGACTTCGACGACCAGACGTCCAGGACGGTCGGCACGGAGATCGTCGCCACGTCCATAGCGAGCGGCAAGGACGGCGCCGAGAAGCCCGCGAACTGGGAGACCTACACCAAGGCCAACCCGCACCTGAAGTTCTACAACGGGCGGCGCGGATACGTGACCGTGGACCTCGGCCAGGAGTCCGCGCGCGCCGACTTCAAGACCGTCTCGGCGGTGACGAAGCCGGGGGCGCCGATCACCACGGCGGCGTCCTTCGTGACGGAGGCGGGTGACCCGGGCCTGAAGCCCGCGTAGCCCGGCCGGTCCACGGGGGTGCGCTCACTCGCCCGGGTAGCGCACCCCGATCCGCTCGCGCACCGCGTCCAGGGTCCGCATGACCGCGAGGGTGCCGTCGAGCGGGACGAGGGGGGACTCCGTGTCGCCCGCGCGCAGGCGGTGCATGACCTCGGCGGCCTCGTGCTTGAGGCTGTCGCGGGGGCCGTGCTCGGGGACGGCGGCGAACTCCTCGGGGTCGCGGCCGTCGCGGTGCAGCACGAAGCGCTCCGGGAAGAAGAAGCCGTTCGGGAGGTCGATGCGGCCCTCCGAACCGGTGACGGAGGCGGTGACGGGGGTGCCCGCGTTGATGGAGCAGTGCAACACGGCGTGAGCACCGCTCTCGTACGAGAGCAGCATGCCCGTCTGGAGATCGACGCCCTCGTCCGAGAGCGCCGCACTCGCCGTCACCCCCGACGGCTCCCCGAGCAGCAGGTGCGCGAACGACACCGGATACACCCCGAGGTCGAGCAGCGAGCCACCGCCCTGCGCCGGATCCCTGAGGCGGTGCGCGGGCGGGAAGGGACCCGCGAGCCCGAAGTCCGCCTGCACGGTCCGCACCTCACCGATCGCCCCGTCGTCGACCAGCGCCTTCATCCGCCGGATCAGCGGGTTGCAGTACATCCACATGGCCTCCATCAGGAAGAGGCCGCGCCGCCGGGCCAGCGTCACCAGCTCCTGCGCCTCGCGCGCGTTCAGCGTGAACGCCTTCTCGCAGAGCACCGCGCGGCCGGCCTCCAGGCAGAGCCCCGCCGCCGTCCGGTGCGAGGCGTGCGGCGTCGCCACGTACACCACGTCGACGCCCTTGTCCTCGGCGAGCGCGCTCCACTCCCCGTACGCGCGCGGTATCCCGAACCGCTCGGCGAACGCCTGCGCCGACGCGTCGGACCGGGACGCCACCGCGACCACCTCGGCGTCCGGCATGTCGAGGAGGTTCGCCGTGAACGATGCGGCGATCCCGCCCGTGGCGAGGATGCCCCAGCGCACGGGCTCACGGTTGTCTTCCACCACAGGGGCCCCTGTCCGTACCGCGGAGTAGCTCGGAAATGGTCTCAACCAGCACAGCTGAGCTGAGAGCATAGGTAATCGCACGCCTAATCGGGAGGGAATCCGCATGCCGGAGCACGGCAGCCGCACGACGAGTGGGTCAGACCACCCCCTCATACGGCAGTCCCGGACGGGGGAGAAGGGCACGGCGCCGGCGACCCCGGCCGCCGGCACCCTCGCCGCCCGGCGCCGCACCGGCATCCTCGTCACCCTCGTGCTCGGCGGGCTCACCGCGGTGCCGCCGCTCTCCATGGACATGTACCTGCCGGCGCTCCCGGAGGTCACCCGCTCGCTGCACACGTCCGCCGCGACCGCGCAGCTGACCCTCACCGCCTGCCTCACCGGCATGGCGCTCGGCCAGCTCGTCGTCGGGCCGATGAGCGACAAGTGGGGGCGGCGCAGACCGCTGCTCGTGGGCCTCCTGGTCTACATCCTCGCCACCGCGATCTGCGCGTTCGCGCCCACCGCCGAACTCCTCATCGCCTTCCGCCTGTTGCAGGGCCTCGCGGGCGCCGCGGGCATCGTCATCGCCCGCGCCGTCGTCCGCGACCTCTACGACGGCGTGGAGATGGCCCGCTTCTTCTCCACCCTCATGCTGATCTCCGGGGTCGCCCCGGTCGTCGCGCCCCTCATCGGCGGCCAGGTCCTGCGCTTCACCGACTGGCACGGCATCTTCGCCGTGCTCACCGTCGTCGGCATCGCCCTGACCGTCCTCGTGTGGCGGTGCCTGCCCGAGACGCTCGCCCCCGAGAACCGGCACGGCGGCGGCACCGTCGAGGCGCTGCGCACCATGAAGACGCTGCTCGCCGACCGCGTCTTCACCGGGTACATGATCGCGGGCGGCTTCGCGTTCGCCGCCCTCTTCGCCTACATCTCCGCCTCGCCGTTCGTGATCCAGGAGATCTACGGCGCTTCCCCGCAGACCTTCAGCCTGCTCTTCGGCGTGAACTCCGTCGGCCTGATCGTCGTCGGCCAGATCAACGGCAAGATCCTCGTCGGCCGCGTCAGCCTCGACAAGGCGCTCGCCGTCGGCCTTGCGGTCATCGTCCTCGCCGCCACCGCGCTGCTCCTCATGACCTCGGGGGTCTTCGGACACGCCGGGCTGTTCCCCGTCGCCGCCGGGCTCTTCGTCCTGATGTCGGCGATGGGCCTCGCGATGCCCAACACGAACGCCCTCGCCCTGATGCGCACCCCGCACGCCGCCGGTTCCGCGTCGGCGCTGCTCGGCACCTCCTCGTTCCTCGTCGGCGCGATCGCGTCCCCGCTGGTCGGCATCGCGGGCGAGGCGACGGCGGTGCCGATGGCCGTGGTGCAGCTCGTCTGCGCTCTTGCGGCCATAGGCTGCTTCTTGGGACTGTGCCGCCCCTGGCAGCACTCGGCCAGACCGAACCGGGAGGGGACGGACCTCTGACCGCGCCACGCCTGCTGCGCGCCGGGACGCCGGACCGCGCGGGGCTCGACACGGACGAGATGGACCACCTCGTACGCGAGGTGCGCGCACTGACGCGCGGCGAGCGGCCCTGGTGCTCGGGCGCCGTCGTGCTCGCCGGACGCGGACCGGTGATCGCCGTCGAGGAGGCGGTGGGCCGCGCGGTGCGCTACGCGGCGTACGACCCGCAGAAGGACGCCGGGGTCGAACTGCCGCCCGCCGAGCAGGTCCTGACCCGCACGGGCACGCCCTTCGACCTGGCCTCGCTCACCAAGCTGTTCACCACGGTCGCCGCCATGCAGCAGCTGGAGCGCGGCACGCTCGGCATCGACGCGCTGGTCTGCGCGTACGTCCCGGAGTTCACGGCGGCCGCCGAGCACGGCATCACCGTGCGCCAGCTGCTCACGCACACCTCGGGGCTGCGGCCCGAACTCCCCTTGTACGACTGCCCGGACGACGCCGCGCGGCTGGCGGCCCTGCGGGCCGAGGCACCGTCCGCTCCGCCGGGCGACCACCTCTACTCCGACCTGAACATGCTGCTCCTCCAGCACGTCCTGGAGCGCCTCACCGGGCGCCCGCTCGACGTGCTCGTGCGGGAGGGCATCACCCGGCCGCTCGGCATGGCCGCCACCGGCTTCGGACCGCGCCCCGACGCCGCCGCCACCGAGGACCAGCGCAGACCCTGGGCGAAGGCCGACCGGGGCATGCTGCGGGGCGAGGTGCACGACGAGAACGCCTGGGCGCTGGGCGGGGTCGCGGGCCACGCCGGGCTCTTCTCCACCGCGCGCGACCTCGCGGTCTTCTGCCGCGCCCTGCTGTGCGGCGGCTCGTACGGCACGGCGCGGATCCTCGGTCCGGACTTCGTGGAGCTGATGCTGACGCCGCCGGGGTTCGGCTTCGGGCTCGACCAGGAGTGGTTCATGGGGGAGCTCGCGGGGCGGGGGGCGGCGGGCCACACGGGGTTCACCGGGACGTCCCTGGTCATCGACCCCGCCACGGACACGTTCCTGATCCTCCTGGCGAACACGGTCCACCCGAGGCGCGGGGCCGCCGACAGCGGGCCCCGGGCACGGGCGGCGACCCGTCTGGCCCGCGCGGCCCGCTAGCGCGGGGCGGGAGCCCGCGGGACCGGGGCCCACGGGACCGGAGTCCGGCGGGATCTCACCCTCCCCGCGCCCCCGTAGAATCACGGGGTGAACGCCCCGCTCTTTCCGGCAGCCCCGGCCGAGACCCTGCGCAGTGCCCTCGCCGGGCTGCTCGACGGGCTTGAGCCCAAGCAGGCCGCGCAGGCCGTCGACCGGCTGATCGCCACCTACCGGGGGCTCACCCCGACCGACGCGCCGATCCTGCGGGACCGCGCCGACGTCGCCGCGTACGCCGCCTACCGCATGCCCGCGACCTTCGAGGCCGTGCGTTCCGCGCTCGGGGCGCTCGCGGACGCCGCCCCCGCCGGCTGGGTGCCCGGCAGCCACGTCGACGTCGGCGGCGGCACCGGTGCCGCGACCTGGGCGGTGAGCGCGACCTGGGACGGCGAGCGGCCCGTCACGGTGCTCGACTGGGCCGAGCCCGCCCTCGCCCTGGGCCGTGAACTGGCCGCATCGAACCCGTGGTTGAAGACCGTGCGGTGGCAGCGCTCTCGGATCGGAGCGGCGCTCAGCATCGAGAGCACCGATCTCGTGACGGTGTCGTACGTCCTCAAGGAGCTGACGGAGGACGACCGGCGCTCGGTCGTGGACGCCGCGGCCGGGGCCGCGCAGGCGGTCGTCGTCGTCGAGCCCGGCACCCCCGACGGCTACGCCCGCGTCATCGAGGCCCGCGACCGGCTGATCGCCGCCGGCTTCCGCGTCGCCGCGCCCTGCCCGCACAGCGCCGCCTGCCCCATTGCGCCCGGTGAGGACTGGTGCCACTTCTCCGCCCGCGTCAGCCGCTCCTCCCTGCACCGGAAGATCAAGGGCGGCTCCCTGGCGTACGAGGACGAGAAGTTCAGTTACGTCGCGGCGGTCCGCTTCGACGCCGGTCCTGCGCCGCGGCGGGTCGTGCGCAAGCCGCAGATCCGCAAGGGCCAGGTCCTGCTCGACCTGTGCGCGGCGGACGAGGCACTGCACCGCGAGACGGTGACCAAGCGCCACGGGCCGCTGTACCGCGCGGCCCGGGACGCTCAGTGGGGCGACGCCTGGCCGCCCCACGAAGGCGACGCAGAGGCGTAGTCCCACGCGGGCGACGCAGAGGCGCGGCCCCACGACGGCGACGCCCTAGAGGCGCAGCTCCTGCGTGCAGCACTTCACGCTGCCGCCGCCCTTGAGCAGTTCGCTCAAGTCCATCACGACGGGTTCGTAGCCACGCTCCCGCAGGGGTGCGAACAGGCCGACGGCGGCCTGCGGGAGCACCACGTGCAGACCGTCCGAGACCGCGTTGAGCCCGAGGGCCACCGCGTCCGGCTCCTCGGCGATGAGCGCGTCGGGGAAGAGGCGCCGCAGGACCGCCTGGCTGCCCGGCGAGAACGCGGGCGGGTAGTACATGACGTCGTCCGTCGCGTCGTCCAGCACGGCGAGCGCCGTGTCCAGGTGGTAGTAGCGGGGGTCGACGAGATCGAGCCCGAGCACCGGGCGGCCGAAGAACTCCTGCGCCTCCCCGTGCGACAGGGGGCTGGCCCGGAAGCCGCGCCCGGCGAGGACGTAGGAGGAGGTGACGGCGAAGTCGCCCTCGCCCTCGTTGATGTGCGTCGGTTCGTGGAGGTCGGTGAAGCCGTGCTCCCGGAACCACTCCAGGTGGGCGACGGCCTCGGGGCCGCGCTCGGGATGGGCGAACCGCGCGCCCAGCACGCGGCCCCCGATGACGGTCGCGCCGTTCGCGGCGAAGACCATGTCCGGCAGGCCCGGACGCGGGGTGAGCTCCTCGACGGTGTGGCCGAGCGAGCGGTAGCGGTCGCGCAGGTCCTCCCACTGGGCGACGGCCAGCGGGACGTCGACCGGTTTGGAGGGGTCCATCCAGGGGTTGATGGAGTACGTGACCTTGAAGTGTGCGGGTGAGCACATCAGATAGCGCCGGGGTGTGGCGCGACGAGGATTTCGACTCAACGAGGGCTCCTCACGTACCGCGATGGTCGGTTGCTGCCCATAGTGGGGCAGGTGCTGCCCATGGTGCGGTCTGAGGAGCCCTCGCGCTGTGATCTGAACGGGTGGTTCATCGAGTGGTCCACCCGGGGCGGCGGCCGGTCAAGGCACCGGCCACCTCCGCGCCTCACGACGTGCCGTGCGCCGAGCGGCCTTCCCGCAGCTTGCGCAGCAGCTCGCGCTTCTGCGCCTGCGGGCTGAGCCCGCCGCCGATCTGGCCGCCGCGGTCCTGGCCGCGCAGCGCCTTGCGGGAGAGGTGGGTGCGCGTACCGCCCACGCCCAGCATGTTTCCTGCTCCGCCTCGCGTCATCTGCGTACCTCCGGATCGAGAACCTCTGGCGAGACGCCGCGTCTCGCTCTGCTGAATACTCTGAACGAGACGTCTCGTCTTGTCAAGTGCTTCCGAGACGGAACGTCTCGGCTCGTTCGCTGCTACATTCGACGGCATGGCCACCAAATCCGCTCCTGACTCCAAGCGCCGCAGCGAACGCTCGCGCCGCGCGATCTACGACGCCGCCCTCGACCTGGTCTCCGAGGTCGGGTACGGCAAGCTCACGATCGAGGCGATCGCCGCCCGCGCGGGCGTGGGCAAGCAGACGATCTACCGCTGGTGGCCCTCGAAGGGGGCCGTCCTGCTCGACGCCTTCCTGGACCTCGGCGAACAGGCCCACCAGGAGGCGAGCGACAACGCGGGCCACGACCTGACCCCGACCGAGATCCCCGACTCCGGAGACCTGGAGGCGGACCTCAAGCTCGTCATGCGCGCGACCGTCGACGAGTTCAAGAACCCCAAGTACGACGCCCCTTGGCGGGCGCTCGCCGCCGAGGGCATGCTCAACTCGGAGCTCGGCGCCGAGTACGTGGAGAAGCTCCTCGAGCCCGGCCTCCAGATGTACGTGCGGCGCATCGAGATCGCCCAGGAGGCCGGCCAGGTCGCGCCCGACGTCGACCCCCGCATCGCCCTGGAACTGTGGACGGGACCGCTCGCCCAGCGCTGGCTCCAGCGCACCGGCACCCTCTCGCACGAGTACGCCGACAAGCTCGTCGAATACGCCCTCTACGGCATCACGCCCCGCTGATCACGCGGAGTTGACCGGCCACCACCGGCCGGCGGCGCCCACGCTCTTCGCCTCCTTCGTGCCCTCGGCGCCCTTCACCGGGGTCCGCGCCAGCAGCCCCGGCGCATCCGTGATCACGCCGTTGCAGCCGAGGCGCAGGGCCCGGTCGCGCTGGCGCGGTGTGGTCACCGTGTGCGCCCACACCCGGGGGACCCCCGAGTTCACCGCGCGCACGAGATCCACGTCCCGCGCCTTGTGGTCCACGTCCAGGACGTCCACGAACCCGGCCCACAGCTCGGGCCGGTCCGTGCGCATCTGCGCCCTGGAGCGCCACAGCTGCGCCAGCAGGCCCATCGCGTGGGCGCGTGCGGCCACGGCGGGCTCGTTCGAGTTCACGAACACCGAGCGCGTCAGACCGCGGGCGCGGATCAGCGAACCGAGCGTCCGTAGGCCGCGCGGGTCCTTCGCCTCCAGCATCAGGACGATCCGGCCGCCGAAGCGGTCGAGGATCTCGGCGACCGTCGGCGGCCGCTCGGGGCGCCAGCTGCCGGGCAGACCGGCGCCCGGCCGCAGGCGCACCTGCCGCCACTGGCTCAGGGTGAGCGAACTCACCGGGCCCTTGGACGTCGTCGTACGGTCCAGGGTCGCGTCGTGCATCGCCACGAGCGTGCCGTCGCGCAGCATCCGCGTGTCCACGTCGATGACCTGGGCCGTGCCGCGCTTGTACGCCGCCACCAGGCCCGACATGCTGTTCTCCGGGACCTCCAGGGCGCCGCCGCGGTGCGCGGTGTACGTGATGCGGGGGAGTGCCTCCACCGTCAGCGGGCCGCCGCCGCCCCATTCGAGCGGGGTGAGCGGTCCGGTAGGCGCGGTGACGGACAGTGTGGTGAGGCTCATGAGCCCCGAGAGTCCGGTGAGCACAGTCCTGGTGACCATGGCGAACACGGTAGGGGGGTAAATCCCCTGTTAGTACGCAATGACGCGCGATGTCACCCTGCGCCGTGCATCACCCCAGCTACCCCGGATGTGGGCTCTGGCCCCCCGAGGAGCAGGATGGTGCGACCATGGGAGATGCTTCTCGGCACACATGCGAGGTGAGGGGATTGATGGGCGCGGAGTTCGGCCGCCGGTCCGGCGGGCAGAGCAGGATTTCCCAGTGGCTTCGCCGACGTCCCCGACCGGAGGACACGGCAGGTGTGGAGGCGGACCGCGAGGCCCTGCTCGTCGCCGCCGCGGCGGCGGGTCTGCCGCTCTCACCGGCCGCGCACCCCTCCGCGTACCGATGTTCGTGCGACCGCATCGGCTGTCCCACCCCCGCCCGGCACCCCATCTCCTTCGCCTGGCAGACGCAGTCCACCACCGAGCGCGGGCAGATCGAGCGCTGGGCCAGGCACCAGCCGCAGGCCAACTTCATCACCGCGACCGGCATGGTCCACGACGTCCTGGACGTGCCGCTGGCCGCCGGGCGCGAGGCGCTCGCCAGGCTCCTCGCGGACGGCATCGAGGTGGGCCCGGTCGCCGAGTCCGAGGGCGCCATGGACGAGGGGCGGATGCTCTTCTTCACGCTCACCCGCGGCACCCCCGAGGACGAGGACGAGTGGTGGCCCTGCGAGCTGGACTGCCACCCCGAGACCACGAACGAACACCCCGGCTTCCGCTGGCACTGCCGCGGTTCGTACGTCCTCGTGCCGCCCGCCCGGCTCCCCGGTGACCTGGCGGTCCACTGGATCCGCGGCCCCGAGCACGCGCTGCCGGACCCGCTGACCCTCCTGGAGACGCTCACCGACGAGTGCGCCCGCGTCGCGGGCGAGCCCCAGCAGGACGTCGCCGCCTGGCCGCTGCGGGGCTGACCGCCCGGGCTCACTCGCCCTTCGCGCCCGTCAGCCCCTGGATGCGGCTCAGGACCGTCACCTTGCCCGAACCCGTCGGGTCGACGACGACCTGGTTGGAGATGCGCTCCAGCATCACCGACTGCCTGACCTCGCCCTTCAGGAGGGGCTTCACGTCGGGTTCGACGGTGAGGTTCACGCCCTTCGCGGCCGTCTGCTTCTCGTAGTGGTGCGTCGAGAAGAAGACCATCGCGCCGCCGTCCTTCGTGCGCAGGCCCACCGGAGCGAACGTACCGTCGTTGCGCGGCTCGTCGATGTACTGCACGGCGATGCCCCGCCGCTTGGTGTTCCTGTCGCGGAACGCCTTCCACGTCGAGGTGTGGTCGCCCGGCGCGAACGTGTCGCCGCCCGACTTCAGATACGACGTGTACTGCTTGCCGAGGTTCTTCGGCGCCACCGCGAGATCCGGGGCCCCCGCCTCGACCGGCACGGCCCAGCCGTCCTTGTCCTTCTTCAGCTCGGGCACCTTCGAGGGCGCCACCAGATTCAGATAGGACGCCTCCCACAGCTGGTCGGCACTGCCCTTCGTGAAGACCAGGACCCAGCGCAGGTCGCCCCTGCGGTTGGCCTTGGTGTCCGCGACGAACCACCGGGGCCAGCCGGCCTTCTTGGGGATGGAGAACGTGGCGTCCGTCAGCTCAAGAGGCTGGTGCTTGGGGTTGCCGCCGGGATTCTGCGCGCCCCGCGACTTCAGGCCCGCCTGGTTGATGGCGCTCAGCGGGCCCGTGACCCGGGCCGCGTCCAGGGCCGGGTCGTACGCCTTCTCGGCCTTGTTGTACGCGGTGAGGAAATCCTCCAGCGCGCGGCCGGCCTCAGCCTTCGTCGCCGCCGGGACGACTTCCCGCTCCCCGTGCACCGTCACGCACCCGCTCGCCGTCACCGTCAGGACGGTCACCGTCGACGCCACCATCGCGTACCGGACCGGCCGTCGCGACCGTGTGCCCCGTATCGGAGTGCGCTGCCTTGGAAGCCTGCTCATGCGTTGCGTTCACCTTCCCCTTCCCGGGCCCGAACCCTACCGGGGCGAAGAAGAACGCGAGCGTCGGGATCAGGTACAGCAGCCACACCGTGACCTGGACGACCGTCGGGTCCGGCTGGAAGTTGAAGACGCCCTTCAGGAGCGTGCCGTACCAGCTGTCGGGCGGGATCGTCGCGCTGATGTCGAACGCCTTGTTCTGGAGGCCGCCGAGGAACTCCGCCTCCTGCAAGTCGTGCACGCCGTACGCGAGGACGCCCGCCGCCACGACCACCAGCATGGCGCCGGTCCAGGTGAAGAACTTGGCCAGGTTGATGCGGACCGTGCCCTTGTAGAACAGCCAGCCCAGCGCGATCGCGGTGAGCAGCCCCAGGAGCACGCCGATCAGCGGACCCGGCGTCCCGTCGTTCGAGGCCCGCACCGACGCCCACACGAACAGCGCGGTCTCCAGGCCCTCCCGGCCCACGGCGAGGAACGCCGTGGCGACCAGGGCGCCCGTGCCCATCTGGAGCGCCGTGTCCAGCCTGCCGTGCAGCTCCGCCTTGAGGTGGCGGGCCGTACGCCGCATCCAGAAGACCATCCACGTCACCAGCGCGACGGCGACGATCGACAGGGAACCGCCCAGCGCCTCCTGGGCCTTGAACGTCAGCTCCTGCGAACCGAAGGTGAGCGCGCAGCCGAAGCCGAGCGCCAGAGCCACCGCCACGCCGATGCCGATCCAGATGGGCCGCAGGGCGTCGCGCCGCTCCGTCTTCACCAGGTAGGCGATGAGGATGCAGACGACCAGACTGGCCTCAAGACCCTCGCGCAGGCCGATCAGGTAGTTACCGAACATGTCGTCAGATCCCCTCAGCTGAACAGTGCCCGGCCCCACCAGTCGTCCTTGTCGCGGACGCCCGGCGGGATCGCGAAGACCGCGGAGCCCACGTGCTGGATGTACTCGTTGAGTGCGTCGGAACGCGACAGGCTGCGCTGCACCGGAATGAAGCCCGTACGGACGTCGCGCTGGTAGGCGAGGAAGAAGAGCCCCGCGTCCAGGCGGCCCAGACCGTCGGTGCCGTCCGTGAAGGAGTAGCCGCGGCGCAGGATCGTCGCCCCGTCGTTGGTGTCCGGATGCGCGAGCCGGACGTGCGAGTCCGGTTTCATCGCCTTCAGGAACGGCGCGTCGTGCTCCTTGGCCTTGCCGACCGGAGCGCCCTCGCCCTTGTCGCGCCCGAAGATGTCCTCCTGCTCGCCGAGCGGGGTCCGGTCCCAGGTCTCGACGTTCATGCGGATGCGGCGCGCGACGAGATACGAGCCGCCGGCCATCCAGCCCGGCCCGTCCTTCTCGCCCACCCACACGTGCCGTGCGAGCGCGGAGTCGTCGTCGCCCGAGACGTTGCGCGTGCCGTCCTTGAACCCGAAGAGGTTGCGGGGCGTCTGCGCGCCCGGCGTCGTCGACGAGGTCTTGCCGAAGCCGAGCTGCGACCAGCGCACCGCGACCTTGCCGAAGCCGATGCGGGCGAGGTTGCGGATGGCGTGCACGGCGACCTGCGGGTCGTCCGCGCAGGCCTGCACGCACAGGTCGCCGCCGCCGCGGGACGCGTCGAGGTTGTCGCCGGGGAACTTGGGCAGGTCGACGAGGGCCTCGGGACGGCTGTCCGCCAGGCCGAACTTGTCGAAGAGGCTCGGCCCGAAGCCGATCGTGAGCGTCAGCCGGGAGGGCTTGAGGCCCAGCGCCTCGCCGGTGTCGTCCGGCGGGGCCTCGGCGAGCCCGCCGAAGGCGCCCTCGCCGACCTCGTGGCCCGCGGTCATCCGCGCCGCGGCCTGCGTCCAGTCCTTCAGGAGCCGCACGAACTGCTCGCGGTCGTCCGTCTTCACGTCGAACGCGGCGAAGTGCAGCCGGTCCTGTACGGGGGTCGCGATGCCCGCCTGGTGCCTGCCGAGAAAGGCGACCGCGCCGCCCGCCGACGCGGCGGGCACGGCCTCGTCCCCGGACCGGGTCACCGCGACGGCGCCCCCGGTGACGGCGGCGCCGAGCGCGAGCCCCGCGCCGCCCCAGCCGAGCAGGGAACGCCGGGAAGGGGAACCGGCGCCGGCGCCGCGGCCAGGCGTGTCCGCCGCACCCGCAGCCGCCGTTCCGTCCGGCGCGGACGCGCCGCCGGTGTCGTGCGTGGTCTCGGTCATCGTTCCGGTCCCCCCTGCCGCTACTTGGCCGTCACGACGGCGGCGGCCAGCTTCGACAGCGGCTCCGCCAGCGCGTTGACGCCGTCCGACAGTTCCTTGGTGTCGGCCTTGCCGAGCTTGTCGTACGACGTGAAGGTGTACGAGTCCTTGCCGCCGCCCGTGCGGTACTCGCCGAGCAGCTTGTCCAGGGCCGCGAACTGCTGGTCGAGCTCCTTGGTGAGCGCCGGGTCGTTCTCCGACGCGACGGCCTTGAGCAGGCCGTACGCCTTCTCCGCGCCCTCGACGTTGGCCTTGAAGTCGACGAGGTCGGTGTGCGAGTAGCGCTCCTCCTCGCCGGTGACCTTGCCGGTGGCGACCTCGTCCAGGAGCTCCTTGGCGCCGTTGGCCATGGAGGTCGGGGTGATCTCGGCCTTGCCGACGCGGTTCTGCCAGTCCTTGAGGTCCTTGTCGAGCAGCGTGGCGAGCTCCTTCTCGCGCTCGCCGATCTTCTTGTCCTTCCACAGGGCCCGCTCCAGACGGTGCCAGCCCGTCCAGTCCTTCTCCAGGTCCTGGCCCTCCTCCAGACCGTCCTCGCGGACGTCGACCTTCGGGTCGATGTCACCGAAGGACTCGGCCACCGGCTCGGTGCGCTCCCAGCCGATGCGGGAGTTGGCGTACGCCTTCTTGGCGGCGTCGATGTCGCCCTCGCGGACGGCGTCGGTGAAGAGCTTCACCTTGGGCAGCGTCGCGTCGGCCTGCTCCTGGGCGTAGGCGCGGTAGTCGGCGACGGCCTTGTCCAGGCGCGGGTCGCGCTTGACGGCCTTGCCGCCGCTGACGGTGACCTTCTGGCGGATGCCGTCGCCCTTCATGCCGGGCTTGCAGGCGATCTGGTACGAGCCGGCCTTCACCTCGGCGGTGAGCTTCTGCTTCGTGCCGGGGCCGATGTTCTCGCGCTCGCTGACGATGCGGTCGTCGGGGAAGAGGAGGTAGACCTCGGTGACCTTGGAACCCTTGTTTTCGATGGCGAGTTCGACGTGCCCGGCGCTGAGCTTGGTCTCGGAGACGTCGCACTTGTCGTCGGTGGCGGTCACCTCGACGGTGTTGCCGCCGCCCTTGGCGTCGCTCTTCTCGGTGCAGCCCGTGACGGCGGTGAGCGCGGCCGCTGCGGCGATGGCAGTGGCGACGGGGAGGCGGACGGGGCGCATAAGGGCTCCAAGACGGTTCACGGAGGGTTCCGACATGCCGGTGAGGCGGACCTAACTTAACTGAGCCTTACCTGTCCGATACCCACCCGTTCCGTGATTCACCTCTCACCCCGCGGCGCCTGCTCACAGGGTCATCACGGCAGGGTGAAGGGGGTCTCATGGAGCGGTAAAGCGGGGGTCAAGAACCCCGGATCGGCGCCACCACCGGGGCCCCCGTCCGCGGATGCGCGAAGACCTCCACGGGCTGCCGGTACACCTCGCTCAGGAGCTCTCCCGTGAACACGGCCGCCGGAGCCCCCAGCGCGGCGACGGCCCCGGCCCGCAGCACCGCCGCCCGGTCCGCGTAGGCCGCCGCGAGCCCCAGGTCGTGCAGCACCACCACGACCGCGTCACCGGCCGCGGCCCGCTCCCGGCAGATACGGAGGACCAGCTCCTGGTGGCGCAGATCGAGCGCGGCGGTCGGCTCGTCCAGGAGCAGCAGCGCGGTCCGCTGGGCGAGCACCCGGGCCAGCGCGACCCGCGCCCGCTCGCCCCCGCTCAGCGCGGAGAAGGGGCGCGCGGCGAACCCGTCCACCTCGGTCGCGGCCATCGCCTCGCGCACCGCCCGGTCGTCCTCGTCGTCCCGAGCCGTCCCCGCCCAGGGCGCACGCCCCATCCGTACGACGTCCTCGACGGTGAACGGAAAGGAGAGCGCGGCGGCCTGCGGCAGCACGGCCCGCCGCAGGGCCAGTTCCCGCGCGGGCCACTCGGCGACGGGCCGCCCGCAGACGCGCACGGTTCCCCGGTCGGCCGGCAGGTCGGCGGCCAGCGCGGCGAGCAGCGTCGACTTCCCCGCTCCGTTGGGCCCGACCAGGGCGAGCACCTCGCCCGCGCGGGCGGTGAGGGACACCCCGGCGAGCACCTCGCGCCCGCCGAGCCGCACCACGAGGTCCGACGCCTCGGCGAGCGGGTCGCCGGGAGCGGACGCCCCCGGCAGCGCGCGCCCGCGGCCGGACGGGAAAAGCCGCTCGGCGATCCGCGTGATCATGCCCAACCCCCTTGCTTGCGACGGGTCCTGCGCAGCAGCCAGAAGAAGAACGGACTGCCGAAGAGCGCGGTGAGCACGCCCAGCGGAAGCTCCGCGGGGGCCGCCACCGTCCGGGCCGCGAGATCCGCGCCGACCAGGACGACCGCGCCGCCGAGCGCACTGCCCGGCACGAGGAAGCGGTGGCCGGGCCCCGCCGCCATCCGCAGCAGATGCGGCACGAGCAGACCGACGAACGTGATGATCCCGGCGACGGCCACGGCGGCCGCGGTCAGCAGCGCCACCACCAGGACCAGGACGAGCCGCAGCCGTTCGACGTCGACCCCGAGGTGCCGGGCGGACCGCTCGCCGAGCGCGAGCAGGTCCAGCTTGCGCGCGTACAGCGGCGCCACGGCCAGTCCGGCCAGGGCGCACGGCAGGACGGCGAGCACCTTCGGCCAGGTCGCCTGGGCGAGCGAGCCGAGCTGCCAGAACGTGATCTGGGTGACCTGCGCGTTGTCCGCGAAGAAGATGCACAGGCCGATCAGCGCTCCCGCGAACGCGTTCACGGCGATGCCGGTGAGGATCAGCGTGACGACCTCCGTGCGCCCGCCGTTGCGCGAGAGGGCGTACACCAGAAGGACGGTGGCGAGCCCGGCGACGAACGCGCAGACCGTCACGGTCCAGTTGCCGAGGAAGCTGAGGCCGAGCGCGATCGACGCCACCGCGCCGACGGCCGCGCCCGCCGAGATCCCGATGACGCCGGGCTCGGCGAGCGGATTGCCGAACACGCCCTGCATGAGCGCCCCGGCGCAGCCGAGCGAGCCGCCGACGAGCAGCGCGAGCGTCACGCGCGGCAGCCGCACGTTCCACAGGACGCTCTCGCCGACCCGGTCCAGCGCGCTCCCGCCGAGTCCGGTCCGGTGCCCCACGGACCCGAGGACGTCGCCCAGCGGGATGTCGTAGGCGCCGATGCCGGCGGAGAGGAGGCAGAGCAGGACGAGGGCCGCGGTGAGCCCGGCGGTCAGCGAGGCGGTGGCGCCGCGCCGGCGGCGACGCGGGACCCGCGGCTCTCCGGCGGTGGCCGTGGCGTCCGCCGCTTTGGTCAGGACGGTCACTTCGCGCCCCCGTACAACTGCTCCACCAGGGACTTCAGGACCTGGTCCGTGCGCGGCCCGTAGTTGAGGAGCACGCCGTCGTCGATGGAGACGATGCGGCGGTCGAGTCCGGCCGGGGTCTCGGCGACGCCCGGGACCTTGAGCAGTCCGTCCACGCCGTCGACCGACGCGAGCCCCTTGGACATGACGAGGATCGCGTCCGGAGCCGCCTTGGCGAGCGCCTCGCTGGTGATCGCCGTGAAGTCCTTCTCCAGGCCCGACGCCTTGCCCGCGTCGACCGCGCCCGCGGCCTCCAGGAGCGAACTCGCGCCGGACTCGCGGCCGCCGAGCAGATAGACGGACGCGGAGCCGCGCAGATAGAGGAAGGCCACGCGGGGCTTCTCGGTGCGCGCCGACGCCGGAATGCCCTTCCGCACCTTGTCGATCCGCTTCTGCGTACGGGACTTGAGCGCGTCGCCCGACTTCTCCACCCCCAGCGTCCTGGCCACCGCGTCGATCCGGGGGCCCACGTCGTCCAGGCCCTTCGCCGGGTCGAACACGACCAGCGGGATGCCCGCGTCACGGATCTGGCCGATGGCTTCGGCGGGCCCCGTCGTGGTGTCGGCGAGCACGACCGTCGGCTTCAGGGAGAGGACGCTCTCCGCGGAGACGTCGTGCGCACGTGTCACCACCGGCAGTTTCTCCGCCTCTTCGAAGGTGGCGGTGATGTCGCGGGCCACGACGTTCTCGCCGAGGCCCAGCGTGAAGACGATCTCGTTCAGGCTGCCGGTGAGCGGCACGATGCGGCTCGTGTCCTCGACGGTGACCTTCTTGCCGTCGGCGGAGGTCACGGTGGCGGGGAGCACCGGATCGGGACGGGTCTCCAGCGGCTCGACCCGGTCGGGCGCAGAGGCCGCGGCCTTCGCCTTCGGGGACGTCGTGCCACCGCCGTCCGACGACGGGCCGCAGCCCGTGAGGGCCAGGGCGAGAACGGCGGTCCACGCGCCGGCGATACGGAATGAGCGCGGCCTACGCACCGAAGTCCACCGTCCTGTCGTGTGGGTGAGGGTTCCAGTCGGAGTGATCGTAGTTTAGGTTAGCCTTACCTTATTGACCACACCCGGAGGGGTCCCATGTCGTCGTCCAGACAGGCGCGAGCCACCGCCCGTGCCGGAGCCGTGGCGGTGCTCACCGCACTCGTCGGAGCCCTGCTCCCCACGGCCGCCGCGCACGCCGAGGACCGCACGGTCCAGGGCGGACGGCTCGACTGGGGCATCAAATCCTCCTTCCAGAGCTACGTCACCGGGCCCATCGCGCAGGGGAGTTCCACCCTCCAGGGCGGCGCCGCCACGGTCGGCGGCAGCCAGTTCCGCTTCCACTCGGCGAAGGGTTCGTACGACCCGGACAGCGGGGCCTTCAGCGCCGGGTTCTCCGGGGGAGTGCACTTCCTGGGGCACAAGAAGGGCAGCTCGTACGAGCTCGACCTCACCATCAGCCGCCCCACGGTCAAGATCTCCGGCGGCTCGGGCACCCTCTACGCCGACATGCTCAGCAAGGAGAAGGGCACGGGCAAGGTCACGTCCAGCGCCCAGGTGCCGCTGGCGACCCTCGGCATGGCGGGCATCGACATGAAGGGCGGCTCGGGGCCGATCGCCCTCAGCAACCTCCCGGCGACGCTCACTTCGCAGGGCGCGAAGGCCTTCGCCGGGTACTACATGGCGGGCACCGAGCTGGACCGCGTGAGCCTGTCCACCGACCTCACTGCGGGGTCCGGCACCGGCGGCGCGTCGAAGAAGCCCTCGCCCGAGCCCTCGAAGAGCGCGGAGTCCGGCAAGAAGGCCAAGACCGGCCGGATCGAGGACGCCGCCGTCGACTGGGGCGTGCGCCGCACCTTCCGGGAGTACGTGACCGGCTCCATCGCCCGGGGCGAGTGGACACTCCGCGCCGGGGCCCAGGACGGGGGCGCGCTCTTCCGCTTCCCGCGGGGCAAGGGCACGTACGACGAGAAGAAGCAGCGCCTCGACGCGGACTTCGCGGGCACGGTCCGCTTCACCGGCGAGCACGGCCTCGACCTCGCCCTGAGCGAGGTCGCCGTCCGGGTGAAGGACGGCAAGGGCACGCTCTTCGCGGACGTCGACAGCAAGGGCTCGGGCGGCGCGGGATCAGGCGCCAAGGCCTCGGGCAAGAAGGGCGGCGAGGGCGTCACGCTCAAGAAGGCCCCGCTGGTCACCTTCCCGGCCAAGGACCTGAAGCCCGCCGACGGGCTCGTCTCCCTCACCGAAGTGCCCTGCGAGCTCACCGCCGACGGCGCCAAGGCGTTCGGCGGGATGTACAAGGCGGGCTCCGCCATGGACCCGCTCTCCCTCGCCGTCGCCCTCGACGCCGACGCGAAGCTGCCCGCGCTGCCGGACCTCGGCTCCTCCGCGAGCCCGGCACCGCAGGCGAAGAAGGCCGGACCGAAGGCGTCGGACTCGCCGACGACGCAGAACGCCGCCGACGCCTCCGACTCCTCGTCGCCCGCCGTGCCGATCGGCATCGGAGCGGGCGTGGCGGTCCTGCTCGCCGCGGCGGTCACGTTCGGCGTCGTGCGCAAGAAGCGCGCGGCGACGGACGCCACCGGCCCGGACTCCTGACCACCACCGCACCACCCCCCTTTCTCTTCACCTCTCTTCACCGTCACCTCTCTCCAAGGAGAAGACCGCCCATGGCCGCCACCCGCCGTCCCCTGACCCTCGCGGCAGCCGTCGCGACCGCCGTCGCACTCGGCGCGACCGCCCTGACCCTTCCGGCGCTCGCCGCCGACGGAGCCGCCGCGGCGGCTCCGAAGCTGGAGCTCAAGGACGGCACGCTCGACTGGGGCTTCAAGGAGTCCTTCCGCAAGTACGTCACCGGTGCCGCCGTCGGCAAGATCGAGGCCACGGACGGCGCCCAGCAGGCCGCCGGCAACGGGGTGTTCACCTTCACCGGCGGCACGGGGACCTACGACACCGGGACGCACGCCACGGACACCGCCTTCAAGGGCGGCGTCCGCTTCTCCTCCACGGCCCACCGTTTCGACATCAAGCTCTCCGACGTCAGGCTCCGCACCGAGGGCACGGGCGGCGCCATCAAGGCCGACGTCAGCCTCAACGGCGCCGTGCAGAACGACATAGACCTCGCCGAGCTCGACCTGACCGGCATCAGGCCCGGCCAGGGCGAGGGCGGCGCGATGACCTTCAAGGACATCCCGGCGACGCTGACGGCGGACGGCGCCAAGGCCTTCAACGGCATGTACAAGGAGGGCGACCAGCTCGACCCGGCCACGCTCTCGGTGAAGGCGGGCGGCGCCCCGACCGAGAAGCCGACACAGACGCCCGAGCCGACGGACAAGCCCACCGCGACGCCCAAGCCCACCCAGACCCCCAAGCCCACGGCCGAGCCCACCGCGACGCCGACGCCGACCGCCACGTCCGGCACCGAGAAGCCCGCGGGCGAGGTCCACGACGGCTCGCTCACCTGGGGCGTGAAGGAGAGCTTCCGCCGCTACATCGAGTCCGGCGGCGGCGCCACGCTCTCCGGCGGCGCCGAGAAGAACGACAGCGGCTACGACTTCCCGTACGCCGACGGCGACGTGGACAGCGAGGCGAAGAAGCTGAACGCGTCCTTCGGTGGCGCCGTCCGCTTCGCGTACAAGGCGCACGGCATCGACATGAAGTTCAGCGACATCAAGGTGGCGGCGGACGGCGCCAAGGGCACGCTGACCGTGGACGTCACCACGCCCCAGGGCACCAACAACGACGTGAGGTTCGCGACGCTCGACCTCTCCAAGGCGTCGTACGCGGCGAAGGACGACGTCGTCGTGCTCGACAAGGTGCCCGCGGCGTTCACCGCGGCCGGCGCCGAGCAGTTCGAGAGCGAGGACGCGCCGTCCAGCTACAAGGAGGGCGACGCGATCGACCCCGTGACGGTGGCGCTCTCGGTCGCCGAGGGCGCGAAGCTGCCGGACGGCGGCTCGACGGGCGGCTCGACCGGCTCCGGCACCACCGGTGGCGGTTCGGCCGCGCTCGGCGGCGGCACGGTGGGTGGCGGCACGGGGGGCTCGCTGGCCTCCACCGGCTCGTCGGTGCCGACGGGTGCGCTGCTCGGGACCGCGGGGGCGATCGTCGTCGCGGGCGCGGGAGCGGTCTTCGTGGCCCGGCGCCGCACTTCCTGAGGATGCTTCAATGCCCGGGTGACGGAACCACTTGAGGGACTCGACGTCCTGCGGGTCTTCTGCGGGCCCGACGGCCGGCACGGCAACGAACTGGGTGTCGTGCGCGACGGGACCCGCGTCCCCGGGCGGGACGAGCGGCAGGAGATCGCCGCGAAGCTCGGCTTCAGCGAGACGGTGTTCGTCGATGACCCCGAACGCGGGGTCATCGACATCTACACGCCCACCCTGCGGCTGCCCTTCGCGGGACACCCCTGCGTCGGCACGTCCTGGCTGCTCGACGTCCCCGAACTGGTCACGCCCGCAGGGGTGGTGGAGGCCCGCCAGGACGGGGAGTTCAACTGGATCGCGGCACGCCCCGAGTGGGCGCCGGGGCGGACCCTGCGCGCTTACGCGACCCCCGCCGAGGTGGACGCGCTGGACGTGCCGCCGCCGGGGGAGTGGATCTACGCCTGGGCGTGGCAGGACGAGGCCGCGGGGCGGGTACGCGCGCGGGCCTTCCCCGGCCGTGACGACGGCATCCGGGAGGACGAGGCCACCGGGGCGGCGGCGCTGCTCCTGTCCGCCCGGCTGGGCCGGGCGCTCAACATCACGCAGGGGCGCGGCTCGCAGATCCTCACGGCGCCGGGGCCCGGTGGAGTGATCGAGGTGGGCGGACGCGTACGCCAGACGCCGGACGGGCTGCGTTCCTTCGGCTCGTCCGGCGTCTGAGGGCGGGGTCCCCCGCGGGGGCGGCGGCTCTTAGGCGGAGAGGGGGAACTCGTCCCCCAGCTCACGGAAGACGGCCGTGTTCAGGGCGAAGGCGCGCTTGCACTCGTCCACGATCCGCTGCCGCTCCAGCTCGTCCGGGACGACCTCGCCCAGGCCGTCGAGCAGCTCGCGGTAGCCCCGCTTGAACGCGGCGGGGTTCGAGATCCCCTCGAAGACGTAGAACCGGACGCCGTCGCCCTTGCGGGCGAACCCCCAGGTCTGCTCCGCCTTGCCGCGGATGATCTGGCCGCCGGAGAGGTCGCCGAGGTAACGGGTGTAGTGGTGGGCGACATAACCGCCGGGCCATTCGCGGGCGCACTCCGCGACCCGGGCGGCGTACGCCTTGGTCGCCGGCAGGGGGGTCGCCTCGGTCTGCCAGCCCGCGCCCCGCAGGTGCGCGAGGTCCCGCTCCAGCTCGGTGACGCGGAGCAGCTCGGGCCGTATGAACGGTCCGGCGACCGGGTCGTCCTTCAGTGCGGCGGCGCCGTCCTCCAGGGCGCGGTACACGAACCACAGCTGTTCGGTGTAGCGCGCGTACGCGTCGACGCCGAGCCGGCCGCCGAGGAGGTCGCCCATGAACGTCGAGGTCTCCGCCTCCGTGTGCTGTTCGTGCGACGCGGTGCGGATGACCGTGGAGAACGGATCCATGAGGGACCTCCGAAGCCGAGGAAAGCGGATAACGCGAAAAATCCCGACGAAAGGCGGGAACCAGTGCGACCGCTACCGATCATCCAAGTTAGGCTTACCTAAGTCAACTGGTTCCCGACGTCCTGTCGGTAAAAACGCTACCCGCTCCGGGCTCAGGGAAGCGTGAGAATCTCGGTTCCGCTGTCGGTGACCACGAGAGTGTGCTCGAACTGCGCGGTGCGCTTGCGGTCCTTGGTCACCACGGTCCAGCCGTCCTCCCACATGTCGTACTCGTGCGTCCCCAGGGTCAGCATCGGCTCGATCGTGAACGTCATGCCGGGCTTGATCGTGGTCGTGGCGTGCGGGCTGTCGTAGTGCGGGACGATCAGGCCGGAGTGGAAGGACGTGTTGATGCCGTGGCCGGTGAAGTCACGGACGACGCCGTAACCGAAGCGCTTGGCGTACGACTCGATGACGCGGCCGATGATGTTGATCTGGCGGCCGGGCTTGACCGCCTTGATGGCGCGGTCGAGGGACTCCCGGGTGCGCTCGACGAGCAGCCTGGACTCCTCGTCGACGTCCCCGACCAGGTACGTGGCGTTGTTGTCGCCGTGCACCCCGCCGATGTACGCGGTGACGTCGAGATTGACGATGTCGCCGTCGTTCAGGACGGTCGAGTCCGGGATGCCGTGGCAGATGACCTCGTTCACGGAGGTGCACAGCGACTTCTTGAAGCCGCGGTAGCCGAGCGTGGAGGGGTAGGCGCCGTGGTCGCACATGTACGCGTGGGCGACGCGGTCCAGCTCATCGGTGGTCACCCCCGGCGCGATGTGCTTGGCGGCCTCGGCCATCGCGCGCGCGGCGATACGGCCCGCGGTGCGCATCAGCTCGATGGTCTCGGGGGTCTGCACCTCGGGCCCCGTGTACGGGGTGGGCGCGGGTTTCCCCACGTACTCCGGGCGCCTGATGTGGCCCGGAACGGGGCGGATGGGGGAGAGCTCCCCTGGGACGAGCAGTGACTGGCCAGACATGCCAGCGAGTCTAACCAGGGGTGGTGGGGCAGCATGGCGGGAGAGAGAGGAGCAGACCATGCCGCTGTTCAAGAGACGGACCGTCGGAAAACCGGGCGAGTGGTACTACTGCCTGGAGCACAAGAAGGTCGAGGAGGGCCCCGACTGTCCGGGCAAGGACCGCTTCGGGCCCTACGGCTCCCGCGAGGAGGCCCAGCACGCGATGGAGACCGCCGCCGAGCGGAACCTCGAATGGGAGACGGACCCGAAGTGGCACGACAAGGACGACAGGGGCGGCGGGGCCTGAGGGCTTGAGCCGCGGGGGAGCTTGAGCCGGCGAGGAGCGTGCGCCGGCGAGGAGCGTGAGCCGCGGGCCGGCCGGGACTGTCGCCCTGTCCCGCTGTCCTGTCCCGCCGCCGGGTCTGCCGTCCTGTCCCGCCGCCGGGCCCGCCGGGGTCGGCCGGCCCCTCCCGGGGGCGGTTTCACCCGGCGGTGGAGACCTCCCGGCGGCGTGCGGCGTCCTCGTCCGTGCTCGCGTCGTACGACAGGAGCTTCGGCAGGACCGCCGTCAGGGCGGCGACCGAGGCCACGCAGGCCAGGCCGCCGGACCAGACGGCGGTGCGGGTGCCCGTCCAGCCGGCGGCGGCCCCCGCGCGGACCTGGCCCAGCTGCGGGCCCACGCTGTAGGACAGCACCTCGATGCCGGCCAGCCTGCCCCGCAGCTCGTCCGGGATCGTCTGGTTCCAGATGGTGGAGCGGCCGAGCCCGCTGAGCATGTCGCCCGCGCCCGCCAGGGCCAGGCACACCAGGACCAGCCAGACGTTCCCGAACCACCCCGCCGCCGTGATCGCGAGCCCCCACCCGGCCGCGCCGAACACGACAAGCAGCCCGTGCCGCCGCACCCGTGAGGTCCACCCGCTGGTCAGGCTCAGCAGCAGCGAGCCGACCGCCCCCGCCGCGTACATCAGGCCGAGCGACCACTCCGCGTCCAGCTCCTCCGCGAGGAACGGGAAGATCGTGTTCGGCAAGGCGAAGAACATCGCGACCATGTCGATCGCGTACGTGCCGAGCAGCACCGGCCGCGACCACGCGTACCGCGCGCCTTCCGCGAGGCCCCGCAGCGACGGCTTCTCCGCGTCGTGCGCGGGAGGCGCGGGCGCGATGCGGGTGCACAGGGCGACGGAGACGGCGAAGGAGACCACCGTCACCGCGTACGCGGGGGCGTGCCCGGCGTAAGCCACGACCAGGCCCGCCAGCGCGGGGGCCGCGATCGCGCCGACGTTCCAGCGCAGGGAGTTGAGCGCCACGGCGGCGGTGAGGTGGTCGTGCGGGACGATACGGGCCATCAGGGCTTCCAGCGCGGGGCGTTGCAGCCCCGCGAGCGCGGCGACTCCTGCCGCGACCACGTACAGCGGCCACAGCAGGGGCTCGGGCAGCAGCGCGTTCACCAGGAGGACGGCCGCCAGCAGACCGAGGCCCGCCTCGGTCAAAAGGATCACCTTGCGCCGGTCGACGGCGTCGGCGAGCGCTCCGCCGTACAGCCCGAAGACGACCAGCGGGACCAGCTCGACCGCGCCCATCGCGCCGACGGCGAGCGGGGAGTCGGTGAGGTCCTTGATCTGGAGCGGCAGGGCGACCAGGGCCATGAAGCTGCCGAAGGTGGTGACGAGCCCCTGCACCCACAGCAACCGGAAGTCACGGGTGGAACGCCAGGGGGAGAGATCGGGCAGCACGGAGGAGATGGACACGAAAGCCCATGCTCAGCGGGACAAGACCCTCAGGGCAACTGATTTCTCCCGGCGGGACGCCTGCCCCCACCGGGGGCAGGAGGTCACCACCGGGCCGGTGGTGGGGACGTCAGCTGGTCGGCCAGGCGGGAGAGGCGGTCACGGAGACGGCGGCGGCCCCGCGCCGCGGGCAGCGAGTTCTCCCCGGCCGCCGCGCTCACCAGGTGCTGCACCATGTCCAGGTCGAGCTCTGGCGACTCGGGCACGGCCAGCGCCTCGTGCGCCAGGGCCCCGAGATCCCCGTCCCCCGACCCGAGGGCCAGCACCGTGGCCCCCGCCGCACGCGCGTCGTGCACCCGCTCCAGCAGCTGCGCCCCCGGCGCCCCCGCGGGCGAGTCCGGCGCCACCACGAGCAGGGTCTCCCCGCGCCGCGCCGCCTCGATCCGGCCGAGCCCCGTCGACAGATGCGCGGGATCACCCTCCCGCACCCGGTGCCGTACGAGCGTGGGCGTCAGTTCGGGCGTCCCGGACCACGCCGCCTCGTCCACGAGATGCGCGGCCAGGTGCCACGGCTCGTACTCCTCTGTGCCCACGAGCAGCAGCCCGCCCCCGTGCGGCACCACGGAGGACCGCAGCGTCCCCGCGAAGCGGCGCGTCGCGCCCACCCACTCGGTTCCCGCGAGCACTTCGCGCAGCAGCGCGACCCGTACGGCGTCCATGCGGTCGCATCCTGCCTCAACCGGCGAGTCGTCAGGCGGAGTTCACCGGGATTTCGCCCGGGCTGGGGACAGGCCGGAGATGGCTGATGAGACAAGCGTTCCCTTCCGTGCCGGCCGCGAGGGCTACGCGAGCTTCCGGATCCCCGCCGTCGTCCGCTCCGCCGCCGGCACCCTGCTGGCCTTCTGCGAAGGAAGAGTCGGCTCGCAGGCCGACTTCGGCAACATCGACGTCGTACTGAAACGGTCCGCCGACGGCGGCCGCACCTGGGGGCCGCTCCAGGTCGCCGTCCAGAACGGCGCCAACCTCGCGGGCAACCCCGCCCCCGTCGTCCTCGACACCGGCCGCATCCTCCTCGTCCACGTCCGCAACGCCGCCGCAGCGACCGAGGACGCCATCCGGCGCGGCACGGTCTCCGCCGCGAACGGCCGGCGGATCTGGGTGCGGCACAGCGACGACGACGGGCTGACCTGGTCGACGGCCAGAGAGATCACCGGGCAGGTGAAGAAGGCGAACTGGCGGTGGTACGCCACCACGCCCGGCCACGCGATCCAGCTGACCGGCGGTCCCGCGAGCGGCCGGGTCGTCGTGCCCGCCAACCACTCCCTGCCCCCCACCGGCACGGACGACGGCACCGAGGGCAAGTACAACGGCGGCCACTGCCTGCTCAGCGACGACCGCGGCCAGACGTGGCGCATCGGCTACGTCGACGACAACACCGACGGCTACGTGAACGTGAACGAGACCACCGCGGCCGAACTCCCCGACGGGCGGATCTACTTCAACACCCGCAACGACTCGCCGTCCCCCGGCACCCGCGCCGACGCGTACTCCCGCGACGGCGGCCAGAAGCTGCTCAAGCCCTTCCGGCCGCAGGCCGGCCTCGTCGGACCGGTCGTCGAGTGCAGCGTCCTCCAGCTGCGCACGCCGGACGTCCTGCTCTTCTCCGGCCCCGCCGACCCCGGCTTCCGCGCCCTGATGACCGTGCGCCGCAGCCGCGACGGAGGTGTCACCTGGCAGGACGCGTACACCGTGGACGGGCTGCCCGCCGCGTACTCCGATCTCGTCCGCGTCGACGAGGCGACGGTCGGACTCCTCCACGAGACGGGGGACTTCGGCGCGTACGAGACGATCACCTTCCGGCGGATACCCGTGGAGGCCCTGGTCTGACGCGGACGGTGACCGGGCGGTGAGTAAGGTCGGCCGCATGACCTCTAACGACAGTGTGCAGAAGCCTCCGGCCAAGGATCCCTGGGAGCTGCCCGACGTCTCCGGGCTCGTCGTCGGCGTGCTCGGCGGCACCGGCGACCAGGGCCGGGGCCTCGCCTACCGCCTGGCCCGCGCCGGCCAGAAGGTGATCATCGGCTCGCGTGCGGCCGAGCGCGCGCGGGCCGCCGCCGACGAGCTGGGCCTCGGCGTCGAGGGCGCCGAGAACGCCGAGTGCGCGCGGCGCAGCGACATCGTGATCGTCGCCGTGCCGTGGGACGGGCACGGCAAGACCCTGGAGGCGCTGCGCGAGGAGCTGAGCGGCAAGCTCGTCGTCGACTGCGTGAACCCGCTCGGCTTCGACAAGAAGGGCGCCTACGCCCTGAAGCCCGAGGAGGGCAGCGCCGCCGAGCAGGCCGCCGCCCTGCTGCCGGACTCCCGGGTCACGGCGGCTTTCCACCACCTGTCGGCGGTGCTGCTCCAGGACGAGTCCGTCGAGGAGATCGACACCGACGTGATGGTCCTCGGCGAGGCCCGCGCCGACACGGACGTCGTCCAGGCGCTGGCCGCGCGGATCCCCGGGATGCGGGGCGTCTTCGCGGGACGCCTGCGCAACGCGCACCAGGTCGAGTCCCTGGTCGCCAACCTGATCTCCGTGAACCGGCGCTACAAGGCGCACGCGGGGCTTCGCGTGACCGACGTCTAGGACGTAGCGGGCATGGGGGACACTGGTGGCGGACACCGCCGCGCGCGGCGCCCGCCAGCCAGCGGACCTACCCCCGACAGGAGCCGACCCCCATGCCCCGCCTCGCTCTCTACGCCCTCACGGTCTGCGCCCTCGCCGTCGCGGCGGCCGTGGTCTCCTTCGTCCAGGGCTACTGGATCGGCGTCATCTGGGTGCTGCTCGCCGGGCTGTCCTCGAACATGGCGTGGTACTACCTGCGCCGCGCGAAGGCAGAGCGGAACACGGGCGCCCCTACGGGTTGAGCGTGCAGTACTGGCTGGGGTCGCCGTCCCAGAAGCGGTAGAAGTCCTGACCGCAGTAGGTCTCCAGGTCACCCACGCCGAGCCCCCGCAAGAGCGCGTCGACCGCGTCGAAGAAGGCGCCGTTCACCTCCGGGATCCACAGGATGCCGAAGACGGCGATCAGGCCGAAGGGCGCGAACGGCTCCACCTGGCGCCGGATCTTGTACGAGAGCCAGGGCTCAAGGACGCCGTAGCCGTCCAGGCCCGGGATGGGCAGCGAGTTCAGGATCGCGGCCGTCACCTGGAGCAGGGCCAGGAAGGCGAGCGCGAAGCGGAAGACGTCCGGGACGCCGGAGAGCGCGTCGAGCCAGAACGGCGCGGTGCAGACGACCGCGAAGAGCACGTTCGTGAGGGGGCCCGCCGCCGAGATCAGGCTGTGCTTCCACTTGCCGTGGATGCGGCCCCGCTCGATGAAGACCGCGCCACCGGGCAGACCGATCCCGCCCATGATCACGAAGAGCACCGGAAGCACGATGCTGAGCAGCGCGTGCGTGTACTTCAGCGGGTTCAGGGTGAGATAGCCCTTCGCGCCCACGGAGATGTCGCCGCTGTGCAGGGCGGTGCGGGCGTGCGCGTACTCGTGCAGGCAGAGCGAGACGATCCAGGCCGCCGTCACGAAGAGGAAGACCGCGAGCCCGGGATTGTCCGCGAATCCCGTCCATGCGGCCCAGCCGGAGACCGCGGTGACGGCGGCGATCCCGAGGAAGACGGGGCTGATCCGCCGGTCGCTGCTGCGGGTGGGAGCGGTGGTCATGGCGCGGGGCTCCTGGAGGTGGCGGGCCGGTTGTCGTACGGGACCGTACCCCGGCGTACGGCTAAAACGTCTCGCACTCGGCAGGGAGTTCCGGGGAGGGTGGGGGCATGGCGCTGGGGAACGTGACGGACGACGACCGGGAGAGGGAGGACCGGGGGGCATCGTTCTCGACGGGGCAGAAGACGGCGGGGGAGGCGGTGGCGCCGGACGCGGTGCGGTCCGGACACGGCATGCCCGGCGGTCCGCCCCGTCCCCCGGGCGAGGACGGCCGTGGCCCGGTCGGTGCTCCCCCGCGGGATCCGGCCCGGCCCAGCGCCCCGTGCAGCCGTCCGCCTACTCCGGAGACAATGGACCCCGTGCGCTATCGCATTCTCGGCACCACCCAGGCCTTTCACGCCGACGGCATCCCCATAGCCGTCGGCGGTTCACGGCTGCGCGCTCTCCTGACGGTCCTCGCCCTGCGCGTCCCGCGGGCCGTCCCGGCGGCCGTGCTCGTCGACGAGGTGTGGGGCGGGGACCCGCCGGCCGACGCGACCGGCGCGCTACAGGCCCTGGTGGGCCGGCTGCGGCGGGCCGTCGGCGCCGACGCGATCGCCTCGCAGGACGGCGGCTACCGGCTGTGCGCCGCCCCGGACGACGTCGACCTGCACCGCTTCGACCGCCTCGCGGCCGAGGGCGCCGACGCCCTCGGGGACGGCGACGCGGCCAAGGCCGCGGCCGTCCTGGACGACGCGCTGGCCCTCTGGCAGGGCCCCGCGCTCGCCGACCTGCCGGACCGCACGGCCGACGCGGCCCGCTGGGAGTCCCGCCGCCTGGAGGCCCGCCGCGCCCGGCTCGCCGCGGCGCTCGCCCTCGGGCGGGCCGAGCAGATCCTGCCCGAACTCGCCGCCCTGTGCGACGCCCACCCCCTGGACGAGCCGCTCCAGGCCCTGCGGCTGCGGGCCCTGCGCGACGCGGGCCGCCCGGCGCAGGCCCTCGCCGCGTACGACGAGGTGCGCACCCTCATCGCCGAGCGCATCGGAGCCGATCCGGGGCCCGAACTCCGTGCCCTGTACGAGGAGTTGCTGCGGGCGGACACCACGCCACCGGCGGCTCCCGCCCGGACCCGGCCGCCCCGGAGACCGCAGGGCAACCTGCGGGCCAGGCTCACCTCCTTCGTCGGCCGCGAGGACGACATCGAGGCCATCCGCGGCGACCTCGCGCGGGCCCGCCTCGTCACGCTCCTTGGGCCCGGCGGCGCCGGGAAGACACGGCTCTCGCAGGAGGCCGCGGAGGCCCATGCCGAGGGCGTGCCCGACGGCGTGTGGCTGGCCGAACTCGCGCCGGTCGAGGACCCGGACGCGGTGCCGGAAGCGGTCCTGACCGCGCTCGGCGCCCGCGAGACGGTGCTGCGCGGCGCGGGCGCCGAAGAGCTGCGCGCGGTGTCGGAGCGGCACGGCGACGACCCGGTGCTCCGCCTCACCGAGCACTGCGCGCCCCGCCGCATGCTCCTGATCCTCGACAACTGCGAGCACGTCATCGACGCCGCGGCCCACCTCGCCGACCGGCTCCTCGCCCACTGCCCCGGCCTCACCGTCCTGGCCACCAGCCGTGAACCCCTGGGCGTACCGGGCGAGTTGCTGCACCCCGTGGAACCGCTGCCGGAGCCGATCGCGCTGCGCCTGCTCGCGGACCGCGGCGCCGCGGCCCGCCCCGGCTTCCGCGTCGCGGACGACCCGGCGGCGGCAGCCGAGATCTGCCGGCGCCTCGACGGCCTGCCGCTCGCCATCGAACTGGCCGCGGCCCGGCTGCGCATGCTCACCCCCCGGCAGATCGCCGACCGCCTCGACGACCGCTTCCGCCTCCTGACGAACGGCGCCCGCACGGTCCTGCCCCGCCAGCAGACCCTGCGCGCGGTCGTCGACTGGTCCTGGGACCTCCTGGACACCGCCGAGCGCACCGTCCTGCGCCGCCTCGCCGTCTTCGCGGGCGGCTGCGACCTGGCCGCGGCCGAGGAGGTGTGCGGGGCCACGGCCGAGTCCGCCGGGACCGGTGACCCGGCGGGACCGCGGCCCCCTGACGCCGCCGACGTCGCCGGCGTCCTCGGGTCCCTGGTCGACAAGTCCCTCGTCGTCGCCGCCCCTTCGCCGCAGGGCGTCATGCGCTACCGGCTCCTCGAAACCGTGGGCGAGTACGCGGGGGAGCGGCTCGACGACGCGGGGGACCGTGAGGCCGCCGAGCGGGCCCACCTCGGCTACTTCCGCGAGCTGGCCCGGCTGACCGAGCCGCGCCTGCGGGGCGGCGGCCAGCGGGAGGCCGTCGAACGCCTGGAGGTCGAGTACGAGAACCTGCGCACCGCCCTGCGGCACGCCGTCGCCGCCAAGGAGGAGCAGGAGGCGCTCTGCCTGGTCCTCTCCCTGTCCTGGTACTGGACCATCCGCGATCTGCGCGTCGAGATCCGCAACTGGTCCCGTGACGTCGTCGCCCTGGGCCCCGACCCCTTCGCGCGTCCCGTGACCCCGGTGGAACCCCTCTACGAACGCTGCACGGACAACCCGCCGCCCATGCGCCCCGAAGTGCTCCAGGAGGCCCGGCGCGGCGTCCACCTCATCCAGCTCTCCTGCATGGACATGAACCTGGAGGCCTGGCACACACCGGAGTCCGTCGAGAAACTCGCGGGCATCAGGGAGGCGTACCGACCGGGCCTGCCGCAGACCTGCTGGTCGCCGGGGAGCCTGTGGTTCTTCGCGGTGCTGCTCGACGGCGACATCGACCAGCTGCACCACATCATCGACGCGACGATCGCCACCTGCCGCGAGCGGGGGTACGACTGGGAGCTCGCCGCGTCCTTGCAGCAGCGCGCCAACATCCTCGCCAACCGCGCCGACCGGGCGGGCGACGCACGCCGTGACGCCGACGAATCCCTGGAGATCTTCACCCGGCTCGGCGATGTGTGGGGCATGGCCGAGGCGCTCTCCTCGCGCGGCGAGGCCCATGAGCGCCGTGGCCGGTACACCCTGGCCGCTGAGGACTTCGGCGCCGCCATCGAGCACGCGGAGCGGCTCGGCGCCCCCGCGCAGGCGAGCGTGCTCACGGCCCGGCTCGGGGCGGTGCTGGCCGAGGCGGGCGAACTGGCCAGGGGCGAGGAGCTGCTCTGGGCGGTCATGGAGCGGGACGGCGTGACCAGCAGCAACGGCGAGTCCATGCCCGCCGCCCGCTTCTTCCTCGTCGACCTACTCACCCGCACCGGCCGCACGGTCGAGGCGCGTGAACAACTCCGGCTGCTCCAGGAGGAGTTCAAGGCCGTCGATTTCGTCATCTTCGAGGGTTTCATGCTGGGGGCCCAGGCCTGGATCGACACCGTGGAGGGCCGGAACGCCGAGGCGCTCGCCACGGCGCGCGCCGCACTCGACAAGTCCCTGGATCCGCTCAGCAAGATGATGGCGCCGCAGATGACCTCCGTTCATCTCACCACCGCCGCCCGCGCCTTGGCCGCGCTCGACGGCGGCCGGTACGCCGCTGACGCGGCGCGGATGGTCGCGGCCGCCGACCGTGAGCTGCCGACCGGCCACTTCGCGCCCGCCGCGGAGCGCGAGATCCGCACGGCCGCCGTGGAGTCGGCGCGCGGGGCACTGGGTGACACCGCGTACGAGGCCGCGTACGCGGAAGGCGGCGGCCTCTCCGTGGAGGAGGCCGCCGCCCTCTGCGACCGGTACATCGGCTGACCGGCCCGTGCTCAGTTCTTGGTGCGGAACTTGTGGATGGCGATCGGTGCCATCGTCAGGGTGAGCACCGCCGACCAGGCGACCGTGACCCAGACGTCGTGCGCCACCGGGCCGCCCACCATGAGGCCGCGCGCGGAGTCCGCGAGCGCGGACAGCGGGTTGTAGTCGGTGAAGCCCTGGAGCCAGCCCGGCATCGACTGCGTCGGCGCGAAGATCGACGAACCGAACTGCAACGGCATCAGGACCAGGAAGCCCATCGCCTGCACGGACTGGGCGCTCTTCATCGTCACGCCGAGGACCAGGAAGATCCACATGATCGACGTGCCGAACAGCGCGGAGAGACCCACGGCGGCGAACAGGCCGCCCCAGTTCGTGATGTCGAAGCCGACGAGGACTCCGACGATCATCATGATCGTCGTCGCGATGAGCAGCCGCATCAGCTCCACCACGATCTTGGCGAAGAGCACCGAGCCCTGGCCGATCGGCAGGGTGCGGAAACGGTCCATGATGCCGTTCTGGAAGTCCTGGTTGAAGCCGGTGCCGACGGCCATGGCGATGTTCATGCTCATCATCGCCATCATGCCGGGGACCACGTACTGCACGTACTGGTCCTGACCGCCGCCCAGGGCCTGGCCGATGGAGCCGCCGAAGACGTACACGAACAGGAGCGTGAAGACGATCGGCATCAGGACCGCGTCGAACATCGACTCCGGGTCCTGGCGGATCCACAGGAGGTTGCGGCGGACCAGGGCGCCGGTGTGGCGCACGTGGTCGCGCAGACCGATGCGGGCGTCGGCCTCTCCGGTGTGGAGGGGCTGCGTGAGAGTGGCGCTGCTCATACGGCGACCTCCTCGAGTTCGGGGCGGGCGTCCTGCGGGGCGCTGGCCTTGTGACCGGTGATGGAGAGGAACACCTCGTCCAGGCTGGGCAGTTCGGTGCTGATCGAGGCGACCGTGATGCCGCGCGCGGTGACCGCGCCGACCACGGCGGTGAGCTGCTCGTCGCTGAGGATCGGCACCAGGACCGTGCCGGACTCGGCGTCCACCGTGGAGGTGGCGAGGCCGGTCAGGCCCATCTCGTCGAGCGCTGCGGCCAGCGGGCGCAGCTCCAGCGGATCGGCCGGGCGGATGCGCAGGGTGCGGCCGCCGACCTTCGCCTTGAGCTCGTCGATGCCGCCGTTGGCGATGACCTTGCCGCGGTCGATGACGGTCAGCTCGGAGGCCAGCTGCTCGGCCTCCTCCATGTACTGCGTGGTGAGCAGCACGGTGACGCCGTCGGTGACCATGCGCTTGACCTCGGCCCACACCTCGTTGCGGGTGCGGGGGTCGAGGCCGGTGGTCGGCTCGTCCAGGTAGAGCACGGAGGGGCTGCCGATCATCGACGCCGCGAGGTCGAGGCGGCGGCGCATGCCGCCGGAGTACGTCTTGGCGGGGCGGGCCGCCGCCTCGGTGAGCGAGAACCGCTCCAGGAGGGCGTCCGCCTTCGACCTGGCCTCCTTGCGGGAGAGGTCGAGGAGCCGGCCGATCATGTACAGGTTCTCGCGGCCGGAGAGCTTCTCGTCCACGGCCGCGTACTGCCCGGTGAGGCCTATGACCCGGCGGAGCTGGCGGGGCTGCTTCACGACGTCGTACCCGGCCACGAAGGCCGAGCCCGAGTCCGGGACGACGAGCGTGGAGAGGCAGCGGACGAGGGTGGTCTTGCCGGCGCCGTTCGGGCCGAGCACGCCGAGGACGGTGCCTTCGCGTACGTCGAGGTCCACGCCGTCCAGTGCTTTGGTCTCGCCGTAGTGCTTGACCAGTCCCCTCACGGTGACGGCGCTTCCGGCGCCGCCGGGGATGTCGTTGATTCGCGTCATGCCAGAAGAGTGACAGCACCCACCGACAAACCACCGACAGAGCACCGACAGCCGGTCCGCCCCGGGCCTCCCGCCCCCGGCCGCGGTCCGCGGCCGGGAAAGCGGACAGCCCGCCGATGGGGGAAGTCGACGGGCTGCCGGTGGTGCCGTGGTGGAATCGGGGGTCGGGACGGGAGCCGTCCGGCCGGGTCAGACGATCAGTGGACCGAGTGCTCGGCGGCCGGGAACGTCCCGCCCACCACGTCCTGCGCGAACGCCTTGGCCGCGCCGCTCATCACGCCCCGCAGATCCGCGTACTGCTTCACGAAGCGCGGCATCTTGCCGCCGGTGAGGCCCAGCATGTCCGTCCAGACCAGGACCTGCGCGTCGCAGGCCGCGCCCGCGCCGATCCCGACCGTCGGAATGTGCAGGGAGCGGGTGACCTCGGCCGCCAGCTCCGCGGGCACCAGTTCGAGGACCACCGCGAACGCGCCCGCGTCCTGTGCGGCCTTCGCGTCGCTCAGGAGGCGGTGGGCCGCCTCGTCGCCGCGCCCCTGGACGCGGTAGCCCATGGTGTTCACGGACTGCGGCGTGAGCCCGAGGTGGGACATGACGGGGATGCCGGAGGAGACGATCAGCTCGGTCTGGGGGAGCGAGCGCTCGCCGCCCTCCAGCTTCACCGCGCCGACCCCGGCCTCCTTCACCAGGCGCGTCGCCGAGCGAAGGGCCTGGACCGGGCCTTCCTGGTACGACCCGAAGGGCAGGTCACCGACGATCAGGGCACGCGACGTGCCCCGTACGACGGCGGCCGACAGCATGGTCATCTCGTCGAGGGTGACGGGGACGGTCGTCTCGTACCCGAGGTGGCAGTTGCCCGCCGAGTCGCCGACCAGCATCACGGGGATGCCGGCCTCGTCGAACACGGAGGCGGTCATCGCGTCGTACGCGGTGAGCATGGGCCACTTCTCGCCCCGCTCCTTGGCGGCGGTGATGTCCCGGACGGTGATGCGGCGAGTGCTCTTGCCGCCGTACAGCGCCTTGCTGCTGTCGGCGGGCCGGCTCGCGGCGGGACCCGCAGGCTGGTTCTGGGCAGCCGAAAGTTGCGTCATCGCAACGGCTCCTTCTCTCATCTCGAGGCGCCCTGACGGCGTCCCCGGATCACCTCCATGGTGGCATCGCGTGCCGCCCGTCGGCTAGTGGACCCTTCGGTAAAGTCTTTACAATACGAGACGGTCTCGTATCGAAATGGGCCTAGGCTGGGAGCCATGACTACTCCCGCCGTCACCACCCCACGCATACCGGAAGCCGTACACCGGCGCCGGTGGGCGATCCTCGGCGTCCTGATGCTGAGCCTGCTGATCGTGGTGCTCGACAACTCGATCCTGAACGTCGCCATCAAGACGATCTCGACCCCGGAGCCCACGGGCCTGGGCGCCACCCAGGGCGACCTGGAGTGGGCCATCAACTCCTACACCCTGGTCTTCGCCGGACTCCTGTTCACCGCGGGCCTGCTCGGCGACCGGCTCGGCCGCAAGCGGATGCTGCTGGTGGGCCTGGCCGTCTTCGGCGTCGGCTCCGCGCTCGCCGCCGAATCCGGCTCGCCCGTGCAACTCATCCTGTTCCGCGCGGTGATGGGCCTCGGCGCCGCCTTCGTGATGCCCGCCACCCTCGCCGTCCTGATGAACGTCTTCGAGCGCGACGAGCAGCCCAAGGCCATCGGCATCTGGGCCGGCGGCGTCGGCCTCGCCATCGCGATCGGACCCATCACCGGCGGCGTGCTCCTCGACCACTTCTGGTGGGGCTCGGTCTTCCTGGTGAACGTGCCGATCGTGATCGTCGCCATCGGCCTGATGATCTGGCTCGTGCCCGAGTCCCGTGACCCGAAGCCGGGCCGGATCGACCTGGCGGGCGTCGGCCTGTCCGTCGTCGGCCTCGTCCTGCTCGTCTACGGCATCATCAAGGGCGGCCAGCTCGCCGACTTCACCGACCCCGCCGTCCTCGGGACCATCGCCCTGGGCATCGCCGTCCTCGTCGGCTTCGTGTTCCACGAGAAGCGCAGCGACCATCCCTCCATCGACATCGCGTACTTCAAGAATCGCGTCTTCTCGGCGGCGATCAGCTCCCTCGCGCTCGTCTTCTTCGCGCTGATGGGCGTCACGTTCTTCGCGGTCTTCTACACGCAGAGCGTCCGCGGCTACTCGCCGCTCCAGACCGGTCTCCTGATGCTGCCGCTCGCCGCGGCCCAGCTCATCTTCGCGCCGCGCGCCCGCCTGGTCGTCGACCGCTTCGGCGTACGGGCCGTCTGCGGGGGCGGACTGCTGCTCCTGGCCGCGATGCTCGCCGCGTTCACGATCCTGGAGGCCGACACGCCCATCTGGATCCTGGAGGTCATGTTCTTCCTGATGGGCACCGGCATGGCGCACATCATGACTCCGGCCAGCGTCGTCATCATGCAGGCGCTGCCCCGCGAGAAGGCCGGCTCCGCCTCCGCCCTGAGCAACACCTTCCGGCAGGTCGGCGGCGCCCTGGGCATCGCGGTGCTCGGCTCGGTGCTCTCCGCGGCCTACCGCAGCGGCGTCGAGGACAAGCTGACCCTGCTGCCCGCCGACGTGCGGCACACCGCGGGCGAGTCCATCGAGGCCACCCTCGGCGTCGCCGCCAAGCTCGGCCCGCGCGGCGAGCCCCTGGTGACCGCGGCCCACGACTCCTTCCTGCACGCGATGCACGTCACGGCCCTCTGCGGCGCGGGCGTCGCCCTGCTCGGCGTCGTGGTCGTCGCCCTGTTCCTGCCGGGCCGCACACCGCAGGAACCGCGGGCCCAGGAGCCGGAGGCCGACCCGGTGGGCGCCGGGCACTGACCCGCGCCCGGCGGACCCGGACCCGCGCTGTGGGCGGGCGCCGCCGGACGCCCGCGCCGGAGCAGGGAGAATCGCCGGGCAGAGCGTCGGACGACGAGAGACGGAGATGACGTGGGCCACATCGCCAAAGGCGTCCGGGGGCGCCCCCGCAGCGAGGCCGTGGAGCGGTCGATCGTCGAGGGCGTCCTGAAGCTGATCGAGGAGGGCGTGCCCCTGGCCGACCTCTCGATCGAGCGGATCGCCCGTACGGCAGGTGTCGGCAAGGCCACCATCTACCGTCGCTGGAGCGGCAAGGAGGAGCTCTTCGTCGACATCCTGCGCGGCATCGACGACCCGCCGCCCGAGCTCGCCGGGGAGTCGATGCGCGGCGACATCATCGTCCTCCTCGAACATCTGCGCAGACGCGGCGTGAACATGCGCTCCTCCGCGCTCCTGCACAACGTGTTCGCGCAGATGAAAAGCCTCCCCAAGCTGTGGGAGGCGTACCACGCGACCGTCATCGAACCCCAGCGCCACGTCATGCGCGGGGTGCTGCGCCGCGGCATGGAGAACGGCGAACTGCGCGCCGACGTCGACATCGCCCTGGCCAACGACCTCTTCGTCGGCCCGATGCTCGTCCGCACCGTGCTGCGCTCCGACGACCCGCTGGACGAGGGGCTCGCCGAGCACATCGTGGACACCGTGCTGGCGGGTTTGCGGCCCACGGGGTGAATGTGCGCGTTTCGTCACAGCGGCCCGTTGTGCGCACGGATGCGGAACCCGCCGCGCCGCCCCGCTCGTCCTCGTCCCGTACGGCCGTCACGAACGGCGGGGAGGACACCCGATCATCGCCTAGGGTTTCAGGGGCGAGGACGGTTGCACGGCACCAGTGAGGCGACGAGCGTATGGCGCAGGCGTATGTGACGGAGACGGGCAGCGGAGGTTCGGAACCCGGCCGCCAAGGGTCTCGGTTCCGGCGCCTGGCCGACGGATGGCGGGGCGACCGGGGCATCTGGCGGCGCGGGCTCGTCACCGCCGGGATCGCGGTGCTGCTCGCCCTGGTGATGCTCTTCCACGCACAGATCCCGAACGGCGTCGGCAACCTCGGCAGCCTCATCGAGACGTTCCTGCCTTGGCTCGGCCTCCTGATCCCGGTGCTCCTCGTCGTCGGCTTCGTGCGCAAGTCGGCCACCGCGCTGATCGCCGTGCTGCTGCCCTCGGTCATCTGGGTCAGCTCCTTCGGCGGCCTGATCAGCGACAAGTCCGGCACGGGCGGCGACCTGACGGTCGCCACGCACAACGTGAACGCGGACAACGCCGACCCCTCGGGCACCGCACGGGACGTCGCCGCCTCCGGTGCCGACGTCGTGGCCCTGGAGGAGCTCACGGCGGACGCCGTCCCGACGTACGAGAAGGCCCTCGCCGGGACGTACAAGTACCACTCCGTCCAGGGCACGGTCGGCCTGTGGAGCAAGTACCCCCTGAGCGGCACCAAGCCCGTCGACATCAAGCTGGGCTGGACGCGCGCGATGCGCACGACGGTCGCCAGCCCCAAGGGCGAGGTCGCCGTCTACGTCGCCCACCTGCCGTCGGTACGGGTCAAGCTGGACGCGGGCTTCACGGCCAACCAGCGTGACGCGAGCGCGGACGCGCTGGGCGAGGCGATCGCCGACGAGCCGATCTCCAAGGTCGTGCTGCTCGGCGACCTGAACGGCACCATGAACGACCGGGCCCTGAACGCGGTCACCTCGCAGATGCGGTCCACGCAGGGCGCGGCGGGCGACGGCTTCGGCTTCAGCTGGCCCGCGTCGTTCCCGATGGCGCGCATCGACCAGATCATGGTGAAGGGCGTCGAGCCGCTGTCGTCGTGGACCCTCCCGGAGACGGGCAGCGACCACCTGCCGATCGCGGCACGGGTCGAGCTGTAGCGCGTCCGCGCCGGTGGGGCCACCGTGGTCCCACCGGTGCTGGTGCTGGTGCTCGTGCTGGTGCGGGTGCGGGTGCGGGTGCCGGTGTCGACGCCGGCGCGGCCGCCGTTTCTTGGCGCACACCACATCCGTTCTTCACCTCAGGGCACCCTCCGCGGAATACAGAGCCTGAGACACTTTGTTCCGTACGTAAACTTACGGAACACCACCCCCTCATGCGCTCCCCCGGAAGGTTCTTCATGCCCCTGGCCCTGCTCGCCCTAGCCGTGGGCGCCTTCGGCATCGGCACGACCGAGTTCGTGATGATGGGCCTGCTGCCCAACGTCGCGGACGACCTGGACATATCCATCCCCACCGCGGGACACCTGGTCTCGGCGTACGCCCTCGGTGTCGTCATCGGCGCCCCGCTGCTGGCCGCCGTCACCGCGCGCATGCCGCGCCGCCGGGTCCTCATCGGCCTGATGGTGCTCTTCGTCGCGGGCAACGCCCTGTCGGCTGCCGCCCCCGACTACCACTGGCTGCTCGCCGCCCGCTTCCTGAGCGGCCTGCCGCACGGCGCGTTCTTCGGCGTCGGCGCGGTCGTCGCCACCGGCCTGGTGGCCCCCGAGCGCAAGGCGCGCTCCGTCTCGCTCATGTTCCTCGGCCTGACCGTCGCCAACATCGTGGGCGTGCCCGTCGCCACGGCGATGGGCCAGCAGCTCGGCTGGCGCGCGACCTTCCTCGCGGTCAGCGCGATCGGCCTCGCGGCGATCGCCGCGCTGGCGCTCCTCGTCCCCGCCGACCACGGCCACGGCGAGAGCGGCGGCCTGCGCGGGGAGCTGCGGGCGCTCGGCAGCGTTCCGGTGTGGCTCGCGCTCGGCACGACCGTGGCGGGCTTCGGGGCACTGTTCTCCGCGTACAGCTACGTGACGCCGATGCTCACCGACGCGGCGGGCTACTCCGAGTCCAGCGTCACGCTGCTGCTCGCCCTGTTCGGCGTCGGCGCGACCGCGGGCAACCTGCTCGGCGGCCGGCTCGCCGACCACTCCCTGCGGGGCACGCTCTTCGGCGGGCTCACGGCCCTCGTCGTGGTCCTCGCCCTGTTCCCGGTCCTGATGGGGGCGGCGTGGAGCGCGGCCCTCGCGGTGACGCTGCTCGGCATGGCCGCGTTCACGACGGGCTCGCCGCTTCAGCTGATGGTCATGGAGAAGGCGTCGGCGGCCCCGTCCCTGGCCTCCTCCGCCAACCAGGCCGCGTTCAACCTCGCCAACGCGGGCGGCGCGTGGGTCGGCGGCCTCGCGCTCGCCGCGGGCTTCGGCGTGACGTCACCGGCCGTGGTGGGCGCCGGGCTCGCGGTGCTCGGCCTCGGAGTGGCCGGGGTCGCGTACCTGGTGGACCTGCGGTCGCCCTCGGTCGGCAGCGAGCGGCTCGTGGCCTCGGGGGAGCCGGTGCGGGAGTCGTCCCACGCCGGGTGAATCGCGTCGGGCGGGCCGGGACCGAACCGCCGTGTGACCCCGGGCGGGCCGGGACGCTCCCGGCCTGCCCGGGGTCAGTCGGACTCATGGGTCTGATGGACCCAGGGGGTCAGACGGACTCCCGCCAGCGGTTCGTGATCGGCAGCCGCCGGTCCTTGCCGAACCCCTTCGCGGAGATCTTCGTGCCCGGCGGGTACTGCCGCCGCTTGTACTCGGCCGTGTCGACCATCCGCAGCGTCTTCACCACCAGCTCCCGGTCGTATCCGGCGGCCACGATCGTGTCCGCGCCCTGGTCCCGGTCGACGTACATCTCCAGGATCGCGTCGAGCACCGGATAGTCCGGCAGCGAGTCCGTGTCCACCTGGTCGGGGCGCAGCTCCGCGCTCGGCGGCTTGCTGATGGAGTTCTCCGGGATCGGCGGCGTCTGGCCGCGGTCGAGCGCCGCGCGGTTGCGCCACTCGGCGAGCCGGAAGATCACCGACTTGTAGACGTCCTTGATCGGCCCGTACGCCCCCACCGAGTCGCCGTAGAGCGTCGAATACCCCACCGCCAGCTCGGACTTGTTGCCCGGCGCGAGGACGATGTGGCCCTCCTGGTTGGAGATCGCCATCAGCATCGTGCCGCGCAGCCGCGACTGGAGGTTCTCCTCGGCCAGCCCGGTCAGACCGAGCGACCCCATGTACGCGTCGAACATCGGGGCGATCGGCACGGTACGGAAGTTCAGCCCCGTACGCCGGGCCAGCTCCTCGGCGTCGCTGATGGAGTGGTCCGAGGAGTAACGCGAGGGCATCGCCACGCCGTACACGTTCCGCGCGCCGAGCGCGTCGCAGGCGATCGCGGCGGTGAGGGCGGAGTCGATGCCCCCGGAGAGCCCGATCAGGACGCTGCTGAATCCGTTCTTCGCGGCGTACGCGCGCAGCCCGACGACCAGGGCCGAGTACACCTCCTCGTCGTCGTCCAGCCGCTCGGCGTATCCGCCGGTCAGCTCGGGCTCGTACGCGGCCAGGGGCTCGGCGGAGACGGTGACGTGCTCGATGCGCAGCCCGTCGTCCACGACGCCCGAGGGCGGCTCCACGGCGGCGGCCGGCAGATCGAGGTCGAGGACCATGCAGCCCTCGGAGAACTGCGGGGCGCGCGCGATGACGTCGCCGTCCCGGTCCACGACGATCGAGTCACCGTCGAAGACCAGCTCGTCCTGGCCGCCGATCATCGCGAGGTAGGCGGTGGTGCAGCCGGCTTCCTGGGCGCGCTTGCGCACCAGGTCGAGCCGCTGGTCGTCCTTGTTCCGCTCGTACGGCGACGCGTTGACGGAGAGCAGGAGGCCCGCCCCCGCCGTGCGGGTCGCGGGGACGCGGCCGCCGTCCTGCCAGAGGTCCTCGCAGATGGCGAGCGCGACGTCGACACCGCGCACCCGCACGACCGGCAGGGTCTCGCCCGGCACGAAGTACCGGAACTCGTCGAACACGCCGTAGTTCGGCAGGTGGTGCTTGGAGTACTTCAGGACGACCTCGCCGCGGTGCAGCACGGCCCCCGCGTTGCGCGGCGCTCCCGGCGGCTGGCCGAAGATCGGCTTGGCCTCCTCGGAGCGGTCGAGATAGCCGACGACGACCGGCAGTTCGCCCAGGCCCTCGTCGTGCAGCCGCGTGGCCAGCGCGCGCAGCGCCGCCCGTGAGGCGTCGACGAAGGACGAGCGCAGGGCGAGGTCCTCCACGGGGTAGCCGGTCAGCGCCATTTCGGGGAACGCGGCGAGGTGCGCTCCCTGCTCGGCGGAGTGCCGGGTCCAGCGGACGATCGCCTCGGCGTTCCCGGCGAGATCGCCGACCGTCGAGTCGATCTGATTCAGGGCGAGGCGTAGTTGAGGCACGCGGGCAGTCTAATCGTCAGAGCGACGCGATGTCCTGCCGGACAGGTGTGGGGCGCCCCCCAGCGGAAGGCGCCCCACGGGGCGTCGGTCAGCGGCGGTAGCCGAGGACCGTCATCATGCCTGCCTCCGAGTGGTACACGTTGTGGCAGTGGATCATCCACAGGCCCGGGTTGTCGGCGTCGAAGTCCACCGTGAGCGTGCCGTTCGGCAGGATGACCGCGGTGTCCTTGCGGGGGCCGCCCGCCACGTTCGCCAGGGCGAAGGTGTGGCCGTGCAGATGGAGGGGGTGCCACATCGTCGTCGAGTTGGCGAAGACCAGACGGACTCGCTCGCCCGCGCGGACCGGGTGGCGCCGGTCGGGGGAGTAGGGCTTCTTGTCGAACGCCCAGTCGTACTTCGCCATCCCGCCGGTCAGCCGGATCCTGATCGTGCGGTCCGGCGCGCGGGACGGCAGAGCGACCGACGGGGCCGCCCGCAGCTTGTCCGCCGTCAGGAGGCGGCCCTTCAGCTCCTTGGGGCGGGCCGAGGGGGAGGGGGCCGCGCCACCGCCCGTGCGCAGGACCGCGAGCGCCGCCGCCTTCTTGCCCTCGGCCGCCGCGGTCAGCGGAAACGCGCCGTCCTTGGCGGTCACCAGGACGTCATAGCGCTCGCCCATGCCGAGCAGGAGCGCGTCCGTCTTCGCGTGCTCCACCGGGAAGCCGTCCGTGTGCGTCACGGTCATCTCGTGGCCGCCGAGCGCCACCCGGAAGGCCGTGTCGCCGCCCGCGTTGATGATGCGCAGGCGGATGCGGTCGCCGGGGCGGGCCTTGAAGGAGGAGGGGGCGTCCGGCGTACGACCGTTGATCAAGTAATGCGGGTAGGCGACGTCACCCGCGTCGCCGCCCAGCAGGTCGCTCTTGGCACCCATCATCATGCGGGACGGGCCGGAGGGGGACGGGTCGGAGGGGGACGGGTCGGAGGGGGATGGGTCGGAGGGGGACGGGGTGCCGGTGGAGGTGCCGTCGCCGCTCATGTCGTGGGCACCCATGTCATGGCCGCTCATGCCGTGGTCGCTCATGTCGCGGCCGCTCATGCCGTGGTCATTCATGCCGTGGCCGCCCATGCCCTTGCCCAGCTCCGCGAGCACGGCGTCCGGCGTCGAGCCGTCCACTCCGTCGACCCAGTCGTCCAGGACGACGACCCACTCCTTGTCGTACCGCAGAGGCTCCTTGGGGTCCTCGACGATCAGTGGTGCGTACAGACCGCGGTCCTGCTGGGTGCCCGAGTGGGGGTGGAACCAGTACGTCCCCGGGTGCGGCACCGCGAAGCGGTAGGTGAAGTCGGCGCCCGGCTTGATGCTCTGCTGGGTGAGGCCGGGGACGCCGTCCATGTCGTTGCGCAGGGCCAGGCCGTGCCAGTGCAGGGAGGTGGCCTGGGGGAGGTGGTTGGCGAGGGTCAGGGCGAGGGTGTCGCCCGCGGTGACGCGGACCTCCTGGCCGGGGAGCCGGTCGCCGTACGCCCAGGACCTGACCGTGCGGCCGCCGAGGTCGAGCTTGGCGGTCATGGCCATGAGCTTCACCTCACGGACCGAGCCGCCGCCGGCCCGCTTCTTCTCGGCTTCGGCGACTTCCTTGCCGCGCGGGTCGACATAGCCCTCGGGCTCGGAGGATCCGCCGCCGTGGCCGCCATGGCCGCCGGTGTGGCCGGAGCCGGATCCGGAGCCCGATCCGGAGCAGGCCGTCAGGATTCCCGAACCGGCGGCGACGGCCGTCGCGGCGCCGAGCAGGGCGCGGCGCGAGGGAGCGCGACGCGTGGGGGTGCGCAGGGATGGAGTGCGCAGGGGTTGAGCGCGCATGGCTGAGTACACCTCGTCGTGGTGGTGCGTGCAGAGGGACGCATCTGCTGCTTCTGGTACACCGCTCGACGCCCGGAGGTTCCCGCTCGGGACCTGCCGGTACGCGGGCAGCGCGAAGCAGCCGGTGCGTCGGCCTAAAGGCGCAGCACCGAGAGGCGGGTCAGGAGTATGCGGGGCGGCGGTGGATTGGGCCGCAGTCCGTCGAGCAGCCGGGTCAGCGGACGCATGGGGACGGCGGAGCCGCCGGGCCGCAGCAGGCCCGCTTTCAGGAGCAGGACGAGGGTGAGCGCGGAGAGGACCGCCAGACAGACGGACAGGGGGTCCATGCCACCCATGTCGTCCATCCCGGGGGCGGGGGTGGCCACGGTGGCTTCGGCTGCCAGGCGCGCCAGAGGCGCCAGGGGTGCCGACAGGGGCGGGGCGTCCGCGCTCATGGGGTGCGGGGGATTCGACGGGGGGCCCGTCGTGGAGTCGGCCGAGTGGCCTGCCGTGACGCTCGCCCAGTGATCCGCCGTGGAGCCGGTCGGATACCCCGCCGTAGTGCTCGCCGAGTGGGCCGTCGCTGAGCCGACCGAGGACGCTTGGCCCGTCGAACTCGTCGAACTCGTCGAACTCGTCGAAGCCGTCGAACCCGTCTGATGACCCGTCGGATGGCCCAGCGTATGCATCGTCACGATGCCGAAGAGCAGCGCGGCGAGCAGCAGGAGCTGCCTGCCGTTCGCCGATCTCCTCGTGGCCGCCATGGGCGGAACCTTACCCCCGGCGGGTATTCCAGCACATGCGGCCCCCCGGTACTCCGCTGATCATGAGCGCATGATGATTATGGGCAAAAGGGCACAAAGGGCCGCGCATGTCGCCGCCGCCGACTAGCACCGCGGTCCGTCCCGCCGTGCCGATCACACCGACCGAGCGCCACGCCACCCGTGCCGGCGCCGTCTCGGCCCTCCTGACGCTCGGTGCCGTCGCCTACAGCGCCTGGCTTCTCGAAGCCTTCCTCGGCACGGGCCTCTCGCCGCTGAGTTCGTACGTGAGCGAGCTCGCCGCCCGGGATCAGCCGTTCGGCACGCTCTTCCGTACGACCGACCTGATCGCGGGGCTGCTGGTCCTCGCGGGCGCGGTGGGCGCGCTGTTGTGGCTGCCGCGCCGGTGGAGCACGGTCGTGGGCTGGGCGGGGCTCGCCCTGTTCGGGGCGGCCACCGCGGTGGACTCCCGGCTTGCGATGAGCTGCGCGCCGACTGCCGACGCGGCCTGCGCGGCCAGGGAGCGGGCTGAGCTGCTGCCCGCGACGCACGCGGCGCACGTGGTGAGCAGCGGGGTCGCGATGACGGGGGCGCTGGTGGGCCTGGTCGCCCTGACGTTCGCGGCCCGGCGGCACGGGCTCCTGCCCTCCCTCGTGAAACCCACCGGGATCTTCCTCGTGCTCCTCGAACTGGCCGCCACCGTCTGGACCCTGGCGTCCATCGCCGCCTTCGACGCGGGGTACGGCACGTGGGCGCTGGGTCTGGGGCAGCGGCTCCAGGTCCTGCTGATCGCCCTCTGGCTGGGGTACCTGGCGCGGGCGGTGGTGCGGCGCGGGTGAGTTTCGTACGGATCGGGGGAGTGCCGCACCACGTACGGGTGACGGGGGAGGGGCCGGTGTGCGTGCTGAGCGCGGGGCTCGGGCTCGCGTGGTTCGACTGGGACGCGGTGGTGGAGCGCCTCGCCCCGACGCGGACCGTCGTCCGCTTCGACCGGCCGGGGGCGGGGCTGAGCGGGCCCGCGCGCGTGGCGCCCACGCTCGCGGGCGAGGCCGAGCGGATCGCCCTGCTCCTGGACGCGCTGGGCCTCTCCGGTCCCGCCACCGTGGTCGGACACTCCCTCGCGGGCTTCCACTGCGAGGCGTTCGCCCGCCTGTTCCCGGCGCGGACGGCGGGCCTGGTCCTGGTCGACTCCAGCGTCGAGGAGCGGCCGCGGGTGCGGGTTCCTCGCGGGGTGCGGGTGGGGGGTGCGCGGGTGTGCGGGGCGGTGCTCGGTGGGGTGGGGGTGCCGCGGGCGGTGGGGCCCGCGGTGCGGAGGGCGGTGGTGCGGGGTGGCTCGGCTTCGGGGGATGCGGTGCGGAGGGTCTACGGGGTGAGTCGGGTGTGGCGGGGGGCGCTGCTGGAGTACGTGACGTACGGCGACCTGGCGGTCGAACTGGCCGGCCTGCGGCGGGCGTCCCCCCTCCGGGGCGGGCTTCCCGTGACGGTGGTCGGTGCGTACGCGGGGGGTTCGGCGAGCTGGATCACCCGGCAGCGAAACCTCGCGACAGCGCTCGGCGCAACGTTCCTCGCGGCAATCCCCTCCGGCCACCTGACCATGCATGACGCCCCCCACCTACTGGCACAAGCAACCCTCACCCCAGGCCAACGGCCCCCGTAACTCCGCCGCTGCGCGGCGATCTTCCCCACCCACCCACCCGATCACCCCGCGGTATTCCCCCAGGACTCGACGCGGGGCAATCGGGCGGGTGGGCGGGAAGAGCTTGTTCGGCCAGGGCCTGATGCGGGGCAATCGGGCGGGTGGGTGGGAAAGGCTTGTTCGGCCGGGATCCGGTGCGGGGCAATCGGGCGGGTGGGTGGGAAAGGCTTGTTCGGCCAGGATCCGATGCGGGGCAATCGGGCAGCGGGAAGAGCTGGTCCGGCCAGGGCCCGGCGCGGGGCAATCCGAGCCAGAGGCGGGCCCGCCGCGCCACCGCGGCCCCCAGTGGCATAAGGGCCGCCCCTACCCCCGGCTCCCCCGGAGCCCCCGTACGCTCTCCCGGATCACGATGTGCGTGCCCAGGAGGTGCCGCTCCTGGCTTGCCCGAGCCCCCGCCGAGCCTGCCAGGGCGAGCCGTACCGCCGTGCGGCCCATCTCCTCCGCGGGGATGTGCACCGTCGTCAGCCCGGGGGTGACGTCCGCCGCCACGGGGTCGTCGTTGTAGCCGACCACCGAGATGTCCTCGGGGACCCGCAACCCGTACTCCCGCAGCGCGACCATCGTGGCCGCCGCCACCCTGTCGTCGCCCGCGAACACCGCCGTGAAGTCCGGCTTGCCGTCCGCCTTCTTGAGGAGGTCCATGATCGCCTCGTACCCGTGGTTCTGTCCGAACCCGATGCCGTGCAGGATCGCCTCCTCGCGCGGCACCCCGTGGTCGGCCAGCGCGCGCAGATAGCCCGCGACGCGGTCGTCGCCCGTGGTGTGGCCCGGTTGGTAGCCGATCAGGGCGATCTTGCGGTGCCCCGCCCCCAGCAGGTGGCTCGTGATCGCGTACGCGCCCGCCTCGTTGTCGTACTCGACGACCAGCGCGGGCACGTCCGGCGCCGGCGCCGGACGACCGCACAGGACCAGCCGGGAGCCCGCCGCCGCCAGCGCCTCCGCGTACCGCGCCATCCGCTCGCGGTACTCGTCGTCCTCGACGACCCCGCCCACCAGGACCACCGCCTCGGCGGCCTGCTCGCGCATCATCTGCACCAGCGCCAGCTCACGGGCCGGATCGCTGCCCGTCGACGCGACCAGGGTGAGCCGGTCCCGCTGGGCGGCCTCCATCTCCACGCCCTGTGCGACATGGGCGAAGAAGGAGCTCACCACGTCGAAGGTGAGGACCGCGATCGTCTTGCGGCCCGCTCCCGCCAGCGCGCGCGCATGCGCGTTGGCCACGTAGTCGAGATCCTTGACGGCCCGCAGCACCTTTGCCCGCGACGCCGTCGACGTCGGGTAGTTGCCCGCGAGAACGCGCGAGACGGTCGCGACCGAGACGCCCGCCCGCGCCGCCACATCGCGGATGGTGACCCGCTCACCCACTGTGTCTCCCTCAAGTAGCAGCATCCGGGGCGGCGTTGCCCCACGTGGCAGCCCGACCCGCGCTCCACGGCAGCCCGCCCCGGACCATCATCCCGCGCCCCCGCCGGATCAGTGCGCGGCTTCGTACTCCTTCGCGAACTCCTCGCGTGCCTTCTCGCCGCCCTGCGTCTGCCACTTCTTGTACACCGCGTCCCAGTCGGACAGATTCCTGCGGCCGGACACGATCGCCGTGACCCCGTCCTCGATGACCTGCTGCATGGAGGCGCCCTGCCGGTTGTACGTGTCCGACATCAGGCCCCAGTGATCGTCCCGGGCCAGGTTCGGCACGACCGCCTTCTCCCAGGTGTGCAGGCGCTTGGTCAGGTCGGGGTAGCCGGGGAAGTACAGCGGCTGCGGAGCGTCCATCAGGTAGGCGAAGGGGAGGTTCGTGCGGTTCTCCACCAGGCCGAGGGAGTTGGCGATCGGGTCGCCGTTCTTGTCGTACTCGAAGTGCGTGCCCTCGACGCCCGAGTGCATCAGCTCGTACTCCTTGGAGCCGAACGGCGACGCCAGCCAGTCCAGGACCCGCAGCATCAGCTTGACGCGGTCCTTGGAGGCCTTCTTGATGACGGTGTAGCCGAAACAGCCGCGGTTCTGCTGGTAGACGGGCGTCGCCCCGTCCACCACGTACGGCACGGCCGCGTCGAGCGTGAACTCGTCCTTGATGCCCTGCGCGTTGGAGATGACCGCGCCCCAGCCGTCCGTCATGGAGCGGACCGTGCCGTTGTAGAACTGCGTCTTGAGGTCGACCTGCGAGATCGAGGTGGCGTCGGAGTTGTACGAACCCGCCTTGCGCAACGACGCCATGTACTCCAGCGCGGCCTTGAACTCGTCGGTCCCGTACATGTCGGTGACCTTGCCGTTCTTGATCTGCCACTGGTTCGGCGCCCCGTGCCACATCGCGTGGTAGAGGTACCCGAAGTAGCCGACCGACGAGGCGCCGAGCGCGGACTTCTTGTTGCGCGACGCGTCCTGGGTCATCGTCCGGAAGCCGGCCGCGGACATGCCCGGCTTGTAGCCCGCCTTGTCGAAGGCGTCCCGGTTGATGAACATCGCGCCCTGCACCTTGGCGCGCTCGACCGGCAGGCCGTAGATGCGGCCGGCGACGCGGCCCATGCCCTCCCACGCGTACGTGGGGATGTTGGCGAGGTTCGGGTAGTCGTTCACCGCGTCGCCGGACAGGTGCTCGGACAGGTCGGCGCACCGCGACTTCACGAACTGCGCCTCGCGCGGCAGGACGTAACCGCCGCCGAAGTTGATCATGTCGGGCAGGTCGTCGCCCGACATCAGCGTGGACATCTTGGAGCGGAAGTCCGCGTCCGGCACGACCGAGAACTCGACCTCGACACCGAGGGCCTCGTTCATCGCCTGCCAGTACTTGTTCGATCCGACCGGCTTCGGCGGGGTGCCGTAGGTGATGGTCATGACCTTGATCTTCTGCTTGCCGGTGCCCGGCTTCTCGGCCGTCGCGGCGACCAGCTTCTCCGGGTACTTCGTGAAGCCGGGCTGCACGCCTTCGGCGCTGGGCGCGAGGTCGGGCTTCGGGCCCTTGGCGGGCGTGTACGTCGGCCAGGGGGCCGCCTTCTTGTTGGCGTTGCTGACCGAACCGCCGCCGCTCCCGTCCGTGGAGCAGGCGGTGAGCAGGGAGGGAGCCGCGACCGCGGCCCCACCGACGGCTATGGAGCGCAGCAGCGTACGGCGCGACATCGAGGAACCGGACACAGTGTCAACCTTTCGGGCATACAGAAGATAGGGAAGAGATGGGAGATCGGGGCGGAAGGGGGCGGCTCAGCTCTTGATGGCGCCCGTGAGCACGCCCTTGGTGAAGTACTTCTGGAGGAAGGGGTAGACGATCAGGATCGGCACGGTGGCGATCACCAGGACGGCCATCTGCATCGTCTGCGGGGCCGAGACGTTCGCCGCGTCGCTCAGGCCGGTGTCGGCGATCTGCGAGCCGCCCATGACGTACGTACGGAGCACCTGCTGGAGCGGCCAGTGGTCGGACTCCAGGTAGATCGAGGCATGGAACCAGGCGTTCCAGTAGCTCACCGCGTAGAAGAGGCCGACCACCGCGAGGGCCGCCTTCGAGAGCGGCAGCACGACCCGCCACAGGATCTGCCAGTCGTTCGCGCCGTCGAGCCGCGCCGCCTCGTACAACTCCTCGGGCACGCCCTGGAAGAAGCCGCGCAGGACGACCAGATTGAAGACGTTGATGAGGACGGGGACGATCAGGGCGCTGTAGCTCTCCAGCATTCCCATCCCCTTGACGAGGAGGAACGCGGGGATCATGCCGGGCGGGAAGAGGAACGTGAACAGGATGACCAGGAGGATCGGCTTGCCGCCGTAGACCTTGGGGCGGCTCAGCGCGTACGCCAGGAACGTGGTGCACGCCAGCGAGGCCAGCGTGCCGATGATCGTGACGGCGGCGCTCACGCCGAGCGCCTTGGTGACGATGCCGCCCGCGAAGACCTGCTCGTAGGCGCGCAGGGTCGGGTGCGTCGGCCACAGGACCCAGCCGCCGTTGTCGATGACCTCGCGGTTGGAGGCGAACGACGTCGAGACGATGACCAGGAACGGCACGAAGACCATGGCCAGGATGGTGACGATCGCCAGGGCCTTGGCCACCTGGGTGACCGGCTTCGGCTTCTCCATCCAGGAGGGGCGTGCGGGGCGTGTGGGGCCAGTCGCTCGCTTGGAATTCGTGGGGCGCCTCGTGCGTCCGGGGCTTCCTGGGCGCTCGGGGCCTTCTGCGCGGGCCGGCCGCGACGGCTGCCCGGAGCGTGTCGCGGTGGTTTTCGTGCTCACTTGTAGACCCCCTGCTCGCCGAGGCGATGGGCGACCTTGTTGGCCGCGAAGACGAGAATCGCGCCGACCACGCCCTTGAACAGGCCCGCCGCCGCGGCGTATCCGGTGTCGCCGCCGACGATGCCCTGCCAGAAGACGAAGGTGTCGAGCACCTCACCGGCCTCGGGGCCCACCGACTGCCGTTGCAGCAGCATCTGCTCGAAGCCGACGGAGAGGATGTCGCCGAGCCGCATGATCAGGAGCAGGATGACGACCGGCCGGATCGAGGGCAGCGTCACGTGCCAGAAGCGCCGCCAGGGGCCCGCCCCGTCGATGGCGGCGGCCTCGTACTGCTGCTCGTCCACCTGCATCAGCGCGGCGAGGAAGATGATCGTGCCCCAGCCGGCGTCCTTCCAGACGACCTGCGCGACGACGAGCGCCGGGTACGCGTCCGGGTTGCCGATGATGTCGACGGAGTGCAGACCCGCCTGGCCGAGCACGGAGTTGAGCAGGCCGGTGTCGGCGAGCACCTGCTGGAACAGGGCGACGACGATGACCCACGACAGGAAGTGCGGCAGGTAGACCACCGACTGCACGAAGCGCCGCGTCAGGTCCGAGGTCAGGCTGTGCAGGAGCAGGGCGAGACCGAGCGGGACCGGGAAGAAGAAGACCAGCTGGAGCACGGCGAGGAAGAGCGTGTTCCAGGTCGCGTGCCAGAAGTCCGGGTCGCCGAACATCCGGTCGAAGTTCTCGAAGCCGACCCAGGGGCTGGCCCAGAGGCCGTCGAAGGGGACGTACTCCTTGAAGGCGACGGCGTTCCCGATGAACGCGCCGTAGTGGAACACCAGGAAGTACGCGACTCCCGGGGCCATGAGCAGCAGCAGGACTCGCGAGGAGCGAAACCGTTTCCCTCGCTCATCACGCTTGAGTTTGTTGCCATTTGGCCGATTACTGCGCTCGCCGGGCGGCTTCACCGCCTCGGATTCCGTCCGGTCCTTCGTCACCGCTGGCACGGCAGCCCCTCCGTCGTCGGAACAAGGTGACCGGAATCTAAAGCGGTTACTACCGCCGGTCAACCCCCTTGGCCTCGCGATCTCTTGACCGCTGTCCTGACTTCGGCCTAGCCTCCAGGCGCTGTGGGGTAACCGGTTACTACGAGGGATGGTCACGCGTGGCAGACCAGGCAGAGTTGAAGGGGGCACCCGGCGGTGCGCCGAGCGGGCTGCTGAGCGGGGGGCCGGTCGGTCCGTCGGCGCTGAGTGGTGAGCCGGCCGGTCGTCGGCCGGGGAATCGGCCGGTCGCCGCGCTCGCCATGAGCGAGGAGGTCGCGGAACGGGTGTTCGCCCCCGCCCTCCGCGAACGGCTCGCCCGCAGCGTGGAGTTGGTGCCCGAGCTGCTCGCCGGACCGCTCACCGGCGCCGAGGCGCGGGCGGCTCTCGCCGGTACGGAGATCCTGGTCACCGGCTGGAACTGCCCGCCCCTCACGGCGGAGGTCCTGGCCCACGCCCCGCGGCTCCGCGTCCTCGTGCATGCCGCCGGGTCGGTGAAACCCGTGGTGACGGACGCGCTGTGGGACCGGGGCGTGGTGGTCTCGTCGGCGGCCGACGCCAACGCGGCCCCCGTCGTGGCCTACACGCTCTCCGCGATCACCTTCGCGGCAAAGGGCGCGCTGTCGGCCGCGGCGGGGTATGCCGCCGGGTGGCCGCCGTTCACCGAGCGGACGGGCGCCGACGCCCGCACCATCGGCATCATCGGCGCCTCCCGCATCGGCCGCGGGGTCATCGCCGGGCTGCGCGCGTCCGACGCGGGCTGGCGCGTACTGCTCACCGACCCGTACGTGACGGGGGAGGAGGCCGCGGGGCTCGGGGTTGAGCTGGTCGACCTGCCGGAACTGTGCCGCCGCAGTTCGATCGTCAGCGTCCACGCGCCCCAACTCCCCGAGACGCGGGGCATGATGAGCGCGGAGATGCTCGGGCTGATCCCCGACGGGGGCACCGTGATCAACACGGCGCGCGGCTCACTGGTCGACACGGAGGCGCTTGCCCGGGAGTGCGGGGCGGGGCGCCTGGACGCGTTCCTGGACGTGACGGATCCGGAGCCGCTGCCGGCCGGGCATCCGCTGCTCGTGCTGCCGAACGTGCTGGTCACCCCGCATGTGGCGGGGGCGCAGGGGAGTGAGGTGCGACGGCTGGGGGAGTTCGCGGTGGGGGAGGTGGAGCGGGTTCTGGCGGGGGCGCCTCTGCGGGGGCGGCTCCACCGGGCGGACCTGCCCCGGCTGGCCTAGCCCACCCGGGGCAGGCCCCGGCCCCGAAGCCGGGCCCCGCCCCGCCCCGCCCCGCTCCCGGGGGCGCCGAGCCCCTGGGAGCGGATCCCGCCCCCGGCAGCGCCGGGCCCCTGGAGGCGAACCCCGCTCCCGGCAGCTCCGGGCCCCTGGAGGCGATCCCGCCCCCGGCAGCTCCGCGTACCGCTCATCACCGGCTCCGCCGAGTTCGTCCTCAAACGCCGGACGGGCTGATAGCCCCCGGCGCCGGACGGGCTGATAACCCCCACCGGCGGACGGGCTGATAACCCCCACCGGACGGGCCGTTGTTTCCACGGGGCGGGCCGGCGGCTCCACCGGACAGGATGGTGGCCCCGCGGGAACCCCTCAGGGCTTGGCCCCCCGTGCAGCCAGCATGTCCGCCATCAGTTTGATCTCTGACTCCTGGGACTCCACCATCCCCCTCGCGAGCCGTACCTCCGCGCCCACCTCGCAGCGGTCCACGCAGCCCTCGGCCATGTGGACGCCGCCCTTGTGGTGCTTCGTCATCAGCTGGAGGTAGCGGACCTCGGCCGCCCGGCCGTTCAGCCTGCCCAGGGCCTTGAGTTCCGTGTTCGTCGCCATGCCGGGCATCAGGGCGCCGTCCTCGCCCGGCGGCATGTCCCCCATCCCCATCCACTCCATCGGAGCCTGCTCGGGCACCTTCGGCAGCTCCCACAGGTCGAGCCAGCCAAGCAGCATGCCCCGTTGGTTCGCCTGGGTCTGGGCGATGTCGTACGCGAGGCGGCGGATCTCCTCGTCCTTCGTGCGGTCACGCACGATGTACGACATCTCCACGGCCTGCTGGTGATGCGTGGCCATGTCCCGCGCGAACCCCGCGTCCGCCGAGTCCGTGGCGGGCGAGGACGTGCCGGAGGAGCCGTCCCCGGAGGCGACGGCGACCGTGATTCCGCCGCCCGCCACGGCCACCGCCGCGACGGCCCCCACGATCCAGCAGGTGCGCCGCCTCACTGGGCCTTGCCACCCGTGCACGCGGCCCCCGGCTCAGGGGTCTGCTTGCCCTGGACGTAGGTGGAGAAGAAGGAGTCGACCTTCGGGTCGGAGGCGCCGGTCACCGTGCGCTGGTGGGCCCAGGCCGACAGCATGATCGGGTCCTTCTGGTCCTTGACCGGGCTCATCAGCGAGTACGGCGTCTGCTTCACCTTCGCCTCCAGCTTCTTCAGGTCCGCTGGCTTCGCCTTGTCGTTGTACGTCACCCAGACGGCGCCGTGCTCCAGGGAGTGCACGGCGTTGCGCTCGGGAAGCTCGTCCTTGTAGACGTCGCCGTTGCAGTTCATCCAGGCCTGGTCGTGGTCGCCGCCCACCGGCGGGGTCATCGCGTACGTGACGTCCTTGGTGACGTGCGTACGGCCCAGCTTCTTCGCGTCCCAGACCTTCTCGCCGTCCGCGGTCGTCTTGAACGTCGGCGCGGACTTCCCGTCCGCCGCCGTGTCGGAGTCGTCGGCCTTCTGGAAGAGGACGACACCGCCCACGACGAGCCCGGCGACCACCACCGCGCTCAGGGTGATCGTGATGATGCGCCCGCGCCGGTCGCGGGCGCGCTCCTCACGGCGCATCTGCTCTATCCGGGCCTTGCGGGATGCGTTGCTCGTGTTCTTGGCGGAACCCATGATGTGTCCTTCGGCGATGCGGCGATACGACGGAAAGGGCGGGACGCGCGTGACGGAACAGGGTGGAGCGGTTCGCTGATCGTAATGGGCGGGCCCGGCGGTCTGTAGGGGCAGTCCGGGCCGCCCGCTGTTACGGCCGCGCCGATCAGCAGGCACTATGGGCACAGGGCGGCACATGACCCGCAACGCGCCGGAAACGGTGTGGTGGGATGCTCATGTGCCCCGATGTGTCCTCCAGCGCGAACACAGCGCCGACACGGCTCGAACAGAGCACGGACGCAGGCGGCCTGACCAGCAATGATGGGTGGAAGTGGAAGATGGACAAGCAGCAGGAATTCGTGCTCCGGACACTCGAGGAGCGCGACATCCGGTTCGTTCGCCTGTGGTTCACGGATGTCCTCGGTTTCCTGAAATCGGTCGCGGTGGCTCCCGCCGAGCTGGAGCAGGCTTTCGACGAGGGCATCGGCTTCGACGGCTCGGCCATCGAAGGATTCGCCCGGGTGTACGAGTCGGACATGATCGCCAAGCCGGACCCGTCGACGTTCCAGGTGCTGCCCTGGCGTGCGGAGGCCCCCGGCACCGCCCGCATGTTCTGCGACATCCTCATGCCCGACGGCTCCCCGTCCTTCGCCGACCCGCGTTATGTCCTGAAGCGCGCGCTGGCGAAGACCTCCGACCTCGGGTTCACCTTCTACACCCACCCCGAGATCGAGTTCTTCCTCCTGAAGGACAAGCCGCTGGACGGCTCGCGGCCCACCCCCGCCGACAACTCCGGCTATTTCGACCACACCCCGCAGAACGTGGGCATGGACTTCCGCCGCCAGGCCATCACGATGCTGGAATCCATGGGCATCTCGGTGGAGTTCAGCCACCACGAGGGCGCCCCCGGCCAGCAGGAGATCGACCTCCGGTACGCGGACGCGCTCTCCACGGCCGACAACATCATGACGTTCCGTCTGGTCATGAAGCAGGTCGCGCTGGAGCAGGGGGTCAACGCGACCTTCATGCCGAAGCCCTTCTCCGAGCACCCGGGTTCGGGCATGCACACGCACCTCTCCCTCTTCGAGGGCGACCGCAACGCCTTCTACGAGTCGGGCTCCGAGTACCAGCTCTCCAAGGTGGGCCGCTCCTTCATCGCGGGCCTCCTCAAGCACGCCGCCGAGATCTCCGCGGTCACCAACCAGTGGGTGAACTCCTACAAGCGCATCTGGGGCGGCTCCGAGCGCACGGCGGGCGCGGGCGGCGAAGCGCCCTCGTACATCTGCTGGGGCCACAACAACCGCTCGGCGCTCATCCGCGTCCCGATGTACAAGCCCGGCAAGACCGGCTCGGCACGGGTCGAGGTCCGCTCGATCGACTCGGGCGCGAACCCGTACCTGACGTACGCGGTCCTGCTGGCCGCCGGCCTCAAGGGCATCGAGGAGGGCTACGAACTCCCGCCCGGCGCCGACGACGACGTCTGGGCCCTGAGCGACGCCGAACGCCGCGCGATGGGCATCGAGCCGCTCCCGCAGAACCTGGGCGAGGCGATCGCCCTGATGGAACGCTCGGAACTGGTCGCGGAGACCCTCGGCGAGCACGTGTACGACTTCTTCCTGCGCAACAAGAAGCAGGAGTGGGAGGAATACCGGAGCGAGGTCACCGCCTTCGAGCTCCGCAAGAACCTTCCGGTGCTGTAGGGGTATCCGTAAGGGAATCCCCTGGGGCTGGGGTATTGCTCGGGTATTCGCGCGGAGCCGGACGGGGTCCGTGATGATCTGCACGGATGAAACAATGGTCTGCGCGGATGAATGCGGCGTGACGCTTCTTCTCTCCCGGTGCTTCTGCTGGCGAAATGGCCTCCAGCAGGTCTTCACCACCTCAAGCACACGGGAGTAGGAAATGATCCGGAAGGTTCTGGCCGGCGCGGCCCTCGCGTCCGCCGCCGCCGCGGCGACCGTCGGCACCGCTGGTGTCGCTTCGGCCACCGAGGGCGGTCCGCAGGCCGAGGGCTCGACCAGCGCGCACGAGACGAACCAGGCGGCGCGTGCCGCCTACGGTGAGACCACGAGCGGCACCGGCACCTCCGAGTTCGCCACCGACAACGGCGACGTCGCCATCGCCGGCGACCCGGGCGGCATCGCCAACAGCTACGGCGCCCCGTTCGTCAACGTCGACCTGCGCTGCGCCGTCCCCGCGGCCCAGGGCGTGGGCGGCAACGTCCTCGGCGGTCCCGTGGCGGCCTGCGACACGGCCCCGGTCGACCAGTTCGACGCTCCGGAGCGCATCGTCTGACACCGGCTTTCGGTTTCCTTGGCCTGCGCGCCCCTCGACCGCGTACGTTCTCCGCGCGGTCGAGGGGCGCGGTGGGTTTCAGGGGGATTCCGGGGCTAATTTCCCTCCGGCTTCCTTCTCCGGGACCTTCTCCGGGTTCCTTCTCCGGGCCCTTCTTCGGGTCCCTCTCTGCTTCCCCTCTCCGCTTTTCTTTTTGCTCTTAGTGCGTGCCGCCGGCCAGTACCTGGTGCAGCGGTGTCGTGGCGCGCACGCGGTACTCCTGAATGGCCCAGCCATTGCCGTCCGGGTCCTTGAAGTACATGAACGTGCCGCCGTCCTGCGGTGCGTGGGCCACCGGCTCCGAGATCTCCAGGCCGCGGGCGGTCAGCTCGGCGTGCGCCGCCTTCGCGTCGGCCACGCACAGCTGGAGGCCCTGGTAGGAACCGGGGGCCGGGGTGGGGCCGTCCATCGTGTCCCAGAGGGTGTCGGCGAGGGCGATCGAACAGCCGGACCCGGGCGGGGTCAGCTGGACGATGCGCATGCCGGGCATGACCTCCTGGTCGATGTCCACGTGGAAGCCGAGCTTGTCGCGGTAGAACTCCTTGGCCCGGTCGACGTCACTGACGGGGAGCGGGATCACCTCGAGTGTGTAGTCCATGGGCCGAGTACACCAGGATGCGGGGGCCCTGTCAGCGCTCCGCCACGCTCCTTGTCACCCCTCCCGAAAGTGGACCCACAACCTCCTGTCGGCGGCTCCGGAACCTGTCGCCACGCAAGCCCTCACCCAAGTCCCGAGTCCCCGGCCCCCACGCAAGCCCTCACCCCAGTCCCCAGTCCCCAGTCCCCACGCAAGCCCTCACCCGAAGCGCCAGCGCGTCTGGCTGAACGGTTCGCCCTTGCCGAAGCCGAACGCGGTGCGGGGCGCCACCTCGAAGACGTACGCATGGCCCGGTCCGTGGTGGAAGCAGCCGTCCCGCACCTCGTAGTGCCAGAAGCTGCCGTACTTCTCCTCCCACGCCGCCGCCAGGCGCCGCAGCCTGTCCTCGTCGGTGACGCGGACCGCCGCGCCCTCGACGACCAGGTCGTAGCCCTTGTCCCAGAGCGCGATGCCCGTGGTCAGCACGGTCTCGGGGTTGGCCGCCAGGTTGCGGGCCTTGCGCTCCTCGGGGCCCGTGCAGAAGTGCAGCGCCCCCTCCAGCCAGACCGCGGGGAGCGGGGTCACGTGAGGGCGCCCGTCGGGACGTACGGTCGAGATCCAGAAGAGGTCGGCCGCCTTCAGCTGCCGTGCGGCTTCGGGCCACGGGACCGCCGTCGCCCCCGGACTGCTGTACCGGGCATCCAATTCCGTGCGGGGTTCCCTGCTCGGCATGATCCGCCTCCTGACATCGGCACCGACGCTCTCGACCAAGTACGGACTCCGCGCGCGGGCAGAACTCATCGGTGAGGCCGTAGGCTCGGGCCAGGGATGATCGAACGGAGGCGCGGGGATGACGGTGCCGCAAGGGCGCAGAAGCAGTACGTTCACGCGGCTGCTGCGGCATGGTTTCACCGATCCGTCCACGGCCGAGCGGCTCCTCGGCGCCCCCGAGCTGTCCGCGGTCCGCACGGACCCGGTGCTCCTGGACGCCCTCGGCGCCGCCGCCGACCCGGACCTCGCGCTCCTGGGCCTGGTCCGCCTGGTCGAGGGGCAGCCCGACGACACCAGCCGCCAGGAGCTGCTCGACACCCTGGTCAGCGCCAAGCCGCTGCGGGACCGGCTGCTCGGCGTGCTCGGCGCCTCCGAGGCGCTCGCCGACCACCTGGCCAGGCACCCCAGCGACTGGCAGGCCCTGGTCACGTACGAACTGGCCGACCTGCACCCCGGTGTCGAGGAGTTCGAGCGTGGTCTCGCCGACGCCACCGATCCGGTCTCGCTGCGCGTCTCCTACCGCCGCTGCCTGCTGGCCATAGCGGCCCGTGACGTCTGCGGCACGACGGACCTGCCCGAGGCGGCCGCCGAGCTCGCGGACCTGGCGACGGCGACGCTGCGCGCCGCGCTCGCCATGGCCGAGCAGGCCGCCCCCGACGACGCGGCGCAGTGCAGGCTCGCCGTCATCGCGATGGGCAAGTGCGGTGGCCACGAGCTGAACTACGTGTCGGACGTCGACGTCATCTTCGTCGGCGAGCCCGCGGACGGCGTCGACGCCGCCGACGAGGGCAAGGCGCTCCAGGCCGCCACCCGGCTCGCCTCGCACATGATGCGGATCTGCTCGGAGACCACGGTCGAGGGCACCATCTGGCCGGTCGACGCCAACCTCCGCCCCGAAGGGCGCAACGGCCCCCTGGTGCGCACTCTCAGCAGCCACCTCGCCTACTACCAGCGCTGGGCCAAGACCTGGGAGTTCCAGGCGCTGCTCAAGGCCCGCCCGGTGGCCGGGGACCTCGCCCTGGGGGAGGAGTACGTCACCACCCTCGCGCCCCTGGTCTGGCACGCCGCCGAGCGCGACAACTTCGTGCCCGACGTGCAGAAGATGCGCCGCCGGGTGGTGGAGAACATCCCGGCGGGCGAGGTCGACCGCGAGCTGAAGCTGGGGCCCGGCGGGCTGCGGGACGTCGAATTCGCCGTACAGCTCCTCCAGTTGGTGCACGGCCGCGGTGACACCTCGATCCGCAGCGGATCGACCCTGGTGGCCCTGGAGGCGCTCGCGGCCGGCGGCTACGTGGGCCGCGTGGACGCCGTCCAGCTCGACGACGCCTACCGCTTCCTGCGCTCCCTGGAGCACCGCATCCAGCTCTTCAAGCTGCGGCGCACCCACCTGATCCCCGAGGACGACGCCGACCTGCGGCGCATCGGCCGCTCCCTGGGCATGCGCACGGAGCCGATCACCGAGCTGAACCGCGCGTGGAAGCGGCACACCTCGGTCGTGCGCCGCCTGCACGAGAAGCTCTTCTACCGCCCGCTCCTGGACGCCGTGGCCCAACTCGCTCCCGTGGAGACCCGGTTGAGCACGGAGGCGGCCCGCGAACGCCTGGTGGCCCTCGGCTACCACGACCCGGCGGCGGCCCTGCGCCACCTGGAGGCCCTGGCCTCGGGCGTCACCCGCAAGGCGGCGATCCAGCGCACCCTGCTGCCCGTGCTCCTCGGCTGGTTCGCGGACTCCGCGGACCCGGACGCCGGTCTCCTGAACTTCCGCAAGGTCTCCGACGCCCTCGGCAAGACCCCCTGGTACCTGCGGCTCCTGCGCGACGAGGGCGCGGCGGCCGAGAACCTGGCCCGCGTCCTGTCCGCCGGGCGCCTCGCCCCCGACCTCCTCCTGCGCGCCCCCGAAGCGGTGGCCCTGCTCGGCGACCGGCGCGGCCTCGAACCGCGCGACCACGCCCACCTGGAGCAGGAGGTCCTGGCCGCGGTGGGCCGCGCGGACGGCGCCGAGCAGGCGGTGACGGCGGCGCGCGGCGTCCGCCGCCGCGAGCTGTTCCGCACCACGGCGGCGGACATCATCGGCTCGTACGGCACCGAGGAGAGCCCCGCGGAGGCCGATCCCGGCGTCCTCCTCGACCGGGTGGGCGACGCGGTCTCCGACCTCACGGCGGCCACGATCGCGGGAACGCTGCGCGCGGTGGTCCGCGAGGGCTGGGGCGACACGCTGCCGGTGCGGTTCGCGGTGATCGGCATGGGCCGCTTCGGCGGCCACGAACTGGGGTACGGCTCGGACGCCGACGTCCTGTTCGTCCACGAGCCGCGCGAGGGCGTCAGCGACCACGAGGCGGCGAAGGCGGCCTCCCAGGTGGTCTCCGAGATGCGCAGGCTCCTCCAGCTCCCCAGCTCCGACCCGCCGTTGCTCATCGACGCGGATCTGCGCCCGGAGGGCAAGAGCGGCCCCCTGGTGCGCACCCTCGCCTCGTACGAGGCCTACTACCGCCGCTGGTCCCTGGTCTGGGAGTCCCAGGCGCTCCTGAGGGCCGAACCGGTGGCGGGCGACGCCGAGTTGGGCGCCGCCTTCATCGAACTCGTCGATCCGCTGCGCTACCCGGCCGAGGGCCTCGGTGACGACGCCGTCCGCGAGATCCGCCGCCTGAAGGCCCGCATGGAGGCCGAGCGCATGCCGCGCGGCGCCGACCCCACCCTGCACACCAAGCTGGGCCGCGGCGGACTCTCGGACGTCGAATGGACCGTCCAGCTCATGCAGTTGACCCACGGCTGGGTCGAACCGGGCCTGCGCACGACCCGCACCCGGCAGGCACTCGCCGCGGCCCGCGCGGCCGAGCTGATCCCCACCGAGGACGCGGCGATCCTGGACGAGGCGTGGGTCCTTGCCGCACGGGTGCGCAACGCGGTGATGCTGGTGCGCGGCCGGGCGGGCGACACGTTCCCCTCCGACGGCCGTGAACTCGCCGCCGTGGGGCGGTACTTGGGCTACGACCCCGGCCACGTGGGGGACATGCTCGACGACTACCGGCGGACCACGCGCAGGGCGCGGGCCGTGATGGAGGAGCGCTTCTACGGGGCGTAGGGCCCCGGGCGCGTCCCGCGGCGGCTACAGCAAGGACCGCGCGTGCGCCAGGAACCCCGCGAGCGCCAGCTCGAAGGCGCGGTCAGCCCGCCCCCGGGGCGCCGCGTCCAGGGCCCGGGCCAGCGCGGGCGTCGACGTCTCGTCCGGCAGCTCCCACATGGCTTCGGGCGCCGCCAGGTCGAGCGCCGAGCCGAGCACCAGGTTCTCCAGGGCGATGATGACCGGCATCACGTCGGCGAGGGCGAACCCGGCGTCCATCAGGAGCGTCACCGCGCACTCGTACTGCTCAAGGACCCGCGGCGCGCGCACCGGTGAGGTCATGAGGAGCGGGATGACCCGGGGGTGGGCCGCGAAGGCGGCCCGGTAGGAGCGGGCCCAGGCGGACAGGGACGCGTCCCAGGGGCGCCCCGGGGTCAGGGTGCTGGTGTCGATCGCCTCGCTCACCCGCTCGCGCAGCAGCTCCACGATGCCGTCGCGGCCGTCCACGTGGTGGTAGACCGACCCGGTCTGGGCGCCGAGGCGCTTGGCGATCTGCGGGACGCTGAAGTCGCCCTTCTCGTCGACGAGGGCGAGCGCGGTCGTCGTGATGCGGTCCCTGTCGAGCAGCGGGGTGCGCGGCCGTCCCATGGTTCCTGGTCCCCGATCCGGTACGCGCGGGCTTCCCGCCCGCGTGGAGTCGCCTGCGGCGAAGGCTCCGGTCGGGTCCCCGGCGAGGTCTTCCCGAAAGCCTGACGAGAGGCTACATTGCCGAAACCGAAAGCCTTTAGGTTTTGCGGGCCCGGCGGCCTACTCCCCACCGCCCCGGCCCCGGACCCCCTGCCCCCGCCCGCCGCAGAAGGGCTTGCCCGCACATGTCCGTCACCTCCCCCGAGCCCGCGCCCGCCGTGGGCGAAGCCGCCCGGCCCACGCTCCGCGCCGGATCGCTCGGCACCGCCGACATCGCCTTCTTCGTCGTCTCCGCCGCCGCCCCGCTCACCGTCATGGCGGGCGTCGCCCCCATCGCCGTCTCGCTGGGCGGCATCGGCGCCCCCGTCGGCTACCTGCTCGCCGGAATCACCCTCGCCGTGTTCGCCGTCGGGTTCACCGCCATGAGCCGGCACGTCCGCAGCGGCGGCGCCTTCTACGCGTACATCACCCGCGGCCTCGGCCGCCCCGCAGGGATCGCCGCCGCCCTGCTCGCCATGCTCGGCTACAACGGCATGGAGATAGGCGTCTACGGGCTGCTCGGCACCGCCACGCAGGACACCGCCCACGCCCTGTTCGGCGCGGACGTCCCCTGGCTCCCGGTGTCCCTCGCCGGGCTCCTCCTCATCTGGTACGCCGGATACCGCTCGATCGACTTCGGCGCGAAACTGCTCGGCGTGCTCCTCGTCGCCGAGACCGGCATCCTGGTGCTCCTCGCGGGCGGTGTGCTCCTCAGACAAGGCGGCGCCGGCGGGCTGAGCCTGGACGGCTTCGCCCCGGCGCACGTCCTCGTCCCCGGCACGGCAGCCGTCCTCGCCTTTGCCTTCGCGGCCTTCACCGGCTTCGAGTCGACCGTCATCTACCGGCGCGAGGCGCGGGACCCGGACCGGACGGTGCCGCGCGCGACCTACATCGCGGTGGCGTTCCTCGGGCTCTTCTACGCCTTCGTCGTCTGGACGGTGATCCAGGCCTTCGGCGACGAGGAGGTGGTGAAGGCCGCCGGAGCGGACCCGGCGGGTCTCTTCTTCTCGGCCATCACCACCTATGTGGGCGGCTGGGCCGCCGACCTGATGCACGTCCTGATCGTGACGAGCGTCCTGGCGTCCCTGCTGGCCTTCCACAACGCGATCAACCGGTACGGGCTCGCCCTCGCGGAGGAGGGGGTGCTGCCGAAGGCCCTCGGGCGGGTGCACGGGCGGCACCGGTCGCCGTACCTGGCGGGGGCGGCGCAGACCGTCCTCGGGGCGGTGGTGGTCGTCGCCTTCGCGGCGGCGGGCGCGGACCCCTACGCGCAGCTGCTGCTGTGGGTCAACACCCCGGGGATGATCGGCCTGCTGGCGCTCCAGCTGCTCGCCGCGATCGCGGTCCCCTGCTACTTCCGTCGCATACGCCACCAGGAGGGTGTGCTGCGGACGGTGGTCGCGCCGGTGGCGGCCACGGTGCTGCTGAGCGTGGCGCTGGTCCTCGTCGCCACGCACATCGACCTCTTCACGGGCGCGAGCCCCTTCGTCAACACCGTCCTGGTGGGCGTCGCCCCCGCCGTGTTCGTCGTGGGGCTCGGCCTCGCGCTCCGGCTGCGCCACCGCCGCCCGAAGGTGTACGAGGGCTTCGCCGCGGAGCCGGACGAACCGAACTGACCCGCCCCTCGACCACCGTCATCACCCCACCCCGAACGGAGTCACCCGTGCCCACCGCCGACCTCGTCCTCACCGGCGCCCACATCCGCACCCTGGACCCCGGCCATCCCCGCGCCACCGCCCTCGCCGTCCGCGACGGACACATCGCGGCGGTCGGCGACGAGGCGGACGTACGCGACTGGGAGGGCCCCCGCACCGAGACCGTGCACCTCGCCGGAGCCACCCTCACCCCCGGCCTCGTCGACTCCCACAGCCACCCCGTCTGGGGCCTGGAGATGGCCACCGGGCTCGACCTCTCCGCCGTGGCCGACCTCGACCAGCTCCGGGCCGCGCTGCGCACGGCAACCCGCGTCGAGGGGTGGGTCGTCGCCTGGGGGCTCGACCACAACGCCTTCGGCGGCCGGCCCGTCCACCGCGCGCTCATCGAGGACGTACTCGACGGAGCCCCCGCCTTCCTCCGCCTCTACGACGGGCACTCCGCCCTGGCCAGCGGCGCCGCCCTCCGTGCGGCGGGCGTGGCAGGGCCCCGTACCTTCGCCCAGCGCGCCACCGTCGTCTGCGACGACGAAGGGCTGCCCACCGGCCATCTCATCGAGCACGCCGCCATGGACCTCCTCACCCCCGTCCTGCCCCGCCCCTCCCGCGCCGAGCGCCGCACCCGCCTGGTCGCGCTGCTCTCCGCGATGGCGGCCACCGGCCTCACCGGCGCCCACGTCATGGACCTCGGCGGCGACGACGTACCCGGACTGCTCGCCGGGGTCGAGAGCGAGACGCACCTTCCCCTCCGCCTGCGGCTCGCCCCTTGGTGCATGCCGGGCGTCGACAAGGAGGGCATGGCCGAGCTCATCGCCCTCCAGTCGCGCGCGGGCAGGCACTGGCGCGTCGGCGGCGCCAAGTTCTTCATGGACGGCACCGTCGAGGGCGGCACCGCCTGGCTGGAGCACGCGGACTGCCACGGCCAGGGCACCGACGCCTTCTGGCCGGACCCGCGGGCCTACGCGGACGCCGTGCGGCAGCTGCACGCGGCCGGGGTGCGGACGGCGACCCACGCCATCGGGGACGCCGCCGTACGGCACGTGCTGGACACCGTGGCGTCCCTGGGCCCCACGGGCCGCCTCGCCCACCGGATCGAGCACATCGAGACCGTCCCGGACGGCACGGTCCCGCGCTTCGCGGAGCTCGGCGTCATCGCCTCCATGCAGCCGCCGCACACGGCGTACACCCGCGCCGACCACACCGACGAGTGGTCCAGGCGGCTGGGGGACGAGCGGGCGGCGCGGGCCTGGCGCATGCGGGATCTGCGGGACGCGGGGGCCGTGGTGGCCCTCGGCTCGGACTGGCCCATCGCGCACCACGACGCCCGCGAGGTCCTGGCCACCGCGCGGGCCCCCCGCGGGGCGGCATCGGCGGCGGCCGGCCTGACCGGACTCATGGCCCTGGAGGGGTGCACCGCGCACGCGGCGGTCGCGGCCGGGGAAGCGGACCTCGCGGGGCGGATCGCCCCCGGATACCGGGCGGATCTGACGGCCTTCGGACTCGACCCCGTGGAGGCGCCCGCCGACGAGGTGGCGCAGGCTCCGATCCGCCTGACCGTGTCCGGGGGCCAGATCACCCACCGCGCCCCGTGACAGCCCGGGGGACAGGGGAGGGCGGGGCGCTGCTCAGGCCTTGAACCGGGCCTTGATCCTGGCCGCCGCCGAGACCAGCGGAGTCCGCTCTTGCGCCGGCGCCACCTCACGCGGCAGCCGGTGCGGCAGCGTCCCGTACCACGCCCAGGCCACCGCGACGCCGAACGCGAGGCAGAGCAGGCCGCCCACCGCGTCCAGCCAGAAGTGGTTGGCGGTGGCCACGATCACGATCAGGGTCGCCGTGGGGTAGAGCAGGCCGAGCACCTTCACCCACGGCACCGAGGCCAGGGCGAAGATCGTCAGGCCGCACCACAGGGACCAGCCGATGTGCATCGACGGCATGGCCGCGTACTGGTTCGACATGTGCTTGAGGTCGCCGGAGGCCATGGAGCCCCAGGTCTGGTGGACCAGGACCGTGTCGATGAAGTCGTGGCCGTTCATCAGGCGCGGCGGCGCGAGGGGGTAGAGGTAGTAGCCGAGGAGGGCCACCGCCGTCGTCGCGAAGAGGACCGTGCGGATGGCCGCGTACCGGCCGGGGTGGCTGCGGAACAGCCAGACGAGGACACCGAGCGTCACCACGAAGTGCAGCGTCGCGTAGTAGTAGTTCATGCCGACGATGAGCCATGTCACCGAGTCCACGGCGTGGTTGACGCTCTGCTCCACGGCGATCCCGAGGTGCTGCTCCGCCCGCCAGATCCAGTCGGCGTTGCGCAGGGCCTGGGCCTTCTGCTCCGGCACCGCGTTGCGGACCAGGGAGTACGTCCAGTAACTGACCGCGATGAGCAGGATCTCGAACCAGAGCCGGGGGCGCCGGGGCGTGCGCAGACGGCGCACGAAGGAGCGCCCATTGCGGTCTTCCGGCTCGCCCGCGATGGGTGATGTGGTGGGCCGCTGCTGGCCTTCCAGTGTCGTCACAGTCATCTCACCCATAGGCACAGAGTCTGCCAGATACCGACCCTCCGACCGATCATCCCAAGGTCTGGTTCAGGCCGCATTCTCTACGCCCTACGGACGAGTGCGTCCCCGAGGGGACGAAGCGGTTGAACCTCGAACGACCAGTTCCGGCATGAACACGAATTCACTGTGCGGGGCGGGCGTACCACCGATCTCCTCCAGGAGTGTACGCACCGCCGCCTGCCCCATGGACGGTACGGGCTTGCGCACCGTCGTCAGGGGCGGATCGGTGAAAGCGATCAGGGGAGAATCGTCGAACCCGACCACCGAGACGTCGTCGGGGACCTCGAAGCCGCGCTGCCGTGCCGTCCGTATCGCCCCCAGGGCCATCATGTCGCTCGCGCACACGACGGCCGTGCAGCCCCGGTCGAGCAGCGCGGACGCCGCGGCCTGCCCGCCCTCCAGCGTGTACAGCGAGTGCTGGACCAGCTCCGACTCGATCTCCTCGGGGGTCAGCGCCAGCTGGTCCCGCACCGTGCGTACGAAGCCCTCGATCTTCCGCTGGACCGGCACGAACCGCTTGGGGCCGAGGGCCAGTCCGATCCGGGTGTGCCCCAGGGAGACGAGGTGGGTGACCGCGAGGCGCATCGCCGCGCGGTCGTCCGGCGAGATGAAGGGTGCCTGCACCTTGGGGGAGAACCCGTCCACCAGGACGAACGGCACACCCTGCGCGCGCAGCTGCTCGTAGCGCTGCATGTCGGCGGAGGTGTCCGCGTGCAGGCCCGAGACGAAGATGATGCCGCAGACCCCGCGGTCCACGAGCATCTCCGTCAGCTCGTCCTCGGTGGAGCCGCCCGGCGTCTGCGTGGCGAGGACCGGTGTGTACCCCTGCCGGGTCAGGGCCTGCCCGATGACCTGGGCGAGCGCCGGGAATATCGGGTTCTCCAGCTCCGGGGTGATCAGCCCGACCAGGCCCGCGCTGCGCCGCCGCAGCCGCACCGGACGCTCGTACCCGAGCACGTCGAGCGCGGCAAGCACGGACTGACGGGTGGCCCCGGCGACGCCCGGCTTGCCGTTGAGCACCCGGCTGACCGTCGCCTCGCTGACCCCCGCCTGCGCTGCGATGTCGGCCAGTCGCGCGGTCACAGGATTGGACTGTACCGGTCACATCTCAGGCTGCCCACCAGACCGTTGAATCCGCGGGCACGGTCGCCGCCCCGCCGTCCGACGTCACCTCGGCGCTCGCCAGGAGCAGGGTGCCGGGCACGGGAAGCGTCACCGGAGCGGCGGTGAGGTTCACCGTGCAGACCACCGAACCGCCCGGCGCCGTACGGCGGAAGGACAGCACGCCCTCGGGGGCGTCGAGCCACTCCACGTCGCGGCCCGCCCCCAGCGCCGGGTGCGCACGGCGCGCCGCGAGCGCGGCGCGGTAGAACTCCAGGGTCGATGCGGGGTCGCCCTCCTGGGCCTCGACCGAGAGGTCCTTCCAGGCCGCGGGCTGCGGCAGCCAGCTGGGGCCGCCCTCGACCGGCCCGAAGCCGAACGGCGCCCGCTCCCCGGACCACGGCAGCGGCACCCGGCAGCCGTCCCGCGTGCCGTCCTGCCCCGTGCTGCGGAAGAACGCCGGGTCCTGGCGCACCTCGTCCGGCAGTTCGGTCACCTCGGGCAGGCCGAGCTCCTCGCCCTGGTAGACGTAGGCCGAGCCGGGCAGCGCCAGCATCAGCAGCGTGGCCGCCTTCGCCCGGCGCAGACCGCGGGCCGCGTCGCCGTCGGCGAAGCGGGTGGTGTGGCGCACGACGTCGTGATTGGAGAGCACCCAGGTGGCGGGCGCCCCGACGGCGTTCATCGCGTCGAGGGAGCGGTCGACGACGGCACGCAGCGCCGCCGCGTCCCAACCCGTGGTCAGGTACTCGAAGTTGAAGGCCTGGTGCAGCTCGCCCGCGCGCAGGTACCGCGCGCTGCGCTCGACCGTGGGCGTCCAGGCCTCGGCGACGGCGATCCGTTCGCCCTCGTACTCGTCGAGGATCCGCCGCCAGTCGCGGTAGATCTCGTGCACCCCGTCCTGGTCGAAGTAGGGGACGGCCTGCTTGCCGAGCAGCTTCACCTGCTCCTCGTGGCCGATGTCGGGCAGGCCCGCCGCCTTGACCAGGCCGTGCGCCACGTCGATGCGGAAGCCGTCGACGCCGAGGTCGAGCCAGTAGCGCAGGATCGAGCGGAACTCGTCGTGCACCGCCGGGTGCTCCCAGTTGAAGTCCGGCTGCTCGGGCGCGAAGAGGTGGAGGTACCACGCACCGTCCGCCACCCGCGTCCAGGCGGGCCCGCCGAACACGGACTCCCAGTCGTTGGGCGGCAGTTGACCGTCCTCGCCCTTCCCGGCCCGGAAGTGGAAGCGTTCGCGCGCCGGTGAACCGCTGCCCTCGCGCAGCGCCCGCTTGAACCACTCGTGCTGGTCCGAGCAGTGGTTGGGCACCACGTCGACGATCACCCGCAGCCCGAGCGCGTGCGCCTCCCGTACGAGGTCGTCGGCGTCCGGCAGGGAGCCGAACACGGGGTCCACCGCGCGGTAGTCGGCCACGTCGTACCCGGCGTCGGCCTGCGGCGACGCGTAGAAGGGCGAGAGCCAGACGGCGTCCACGCCGAGCCGCCGCAGGTGGGGCAGGCGGGCCGTGGCGCCCGGCAGATCGCCCATGCCGTCGCCGTTGCCGTCGGCGAAGCTGCGGGGATACACCTGGTAGATGACGGCGTCGCGCCACCACTCGCGGGGCGCGGAGCCGTCGTCCGGTGCGTCTGCGGGCAGGGCGGAGGTGACGTGCTGGGTCATGAAGTCCCTCAGGAGTACGGGGGCGGGCGGCACTCCGTTGAACGCCCCGCGGAAGGCGAAGGTCACGACGGTGTCCCCCTCACCAGTGGTGTTCCCCTTCCCCCGGGAGAACGAAGCCGGAAATTCTACGGGCAGGCGACCGCACGGTGCGGCGGGTTCGGTGACCACCACCGATCCGGGTTTCAGTGGCGCCGTCTGCTCCCGAGGACCCCTGCGGCGCGCTAACTTGAGGGGGCAGGCACGAGTCGGCCTGCCCCGTTCCGCGCCGAGGGGCTGCCCGCGTGAGCGTCAAGGGCAAGGCAGTGAGCACAGCCAGCACGGTCCTGGTGGTCGACGACGTGCCGGCCAGCAGGTACGCGCTGAGCGCCGTCCTGCGCAGGGACGGCCACCGGGTCCTGCTCGCCGCGAGCGCGAGCGAGGCCCTCATCGAACTCGACGTGCGGATGCGCGCGGGTGACCTGCCGGACGTGGCGCTGGTCGACGTCGGCCTGCCCGACATGAGCGGCTACGAACTCTGCCGCCGCATCAAGCAGCTGCCGCCCATCGCCGCCCTGCCCGTCGTCCACTTCTCGGCGGCGGCCAGGCCGCCCGCCGACCGGTGCCGCGGCCTGGACGCGGGCGGCGAGTCCTATCTGACGGTGCCCGCCGAGCCCGAGGAGATCCAGGCGGTCGTCCGGGCCGCGGCGCGGGGCGCCCGCACCCGCAGCGACGCCCAGCTGCGGGCCGGGCGGCTCACGCTGCTCGCCGGGACGATCCTGGCCGTGCAGACCGCGCGCTGCCTCGGCGAGCTGGCGGAAGCGGCGGCCACCGGCACGGAACGCCTGACCGAGTGCCCCGCCACGGTGTTCGTGCTCGGCGGGGACGGCGAGATCCACCGGGGGCTCTCCCGGCGCAGAGCCGCCGCTCCGCTGCCGGACCCCGGTGCCCATGAGGCCGTGGCCCGGCTGATGCGGCGTGTCATGGCGGGGCGTACGGGCGTGCGCCACACGGTTGTGCCCGCCCCGCTCTGGCCCGCCGGGTTCTTCCGCTCGGTGGGGGGAGCGGGCACGTGGGGCGACGGGACGCCGGAGGAGGCCGACCTCGTCCTGGCCCGCCTCCGCGAGGGGCGCACGCTCGTGTGCCTCGCCACGCCCGCGTACCGGGAGGGCGCCCCGGACGAGACGGGGCACCTGGTCGAGCGGCTCGCCCACGCCACCGCGCTGGCCGCCGAACCCCTGGTGATGTACGAGGAGGAGCGCCACGTCGCGCTGACCCTGCAACGCAGCTTCCTGCCCTCGAAGCTGCCGGAGCTGCCCGGCACCGATGTCGTCGTCCGCTATGAACCCGCCTCGCGCCAGACGGAGATCGGCGGGGACTTCTACGCCGCGCTCCCGACGCCCGGCGGGGTCCTGACCGGCATCGGCGACGTCGTCGGGCACTCCCTGGACGCGGCCACCGTGATGGTCGAGATCCGGCACGCGCTGCGCGCGTACTGCGTGGAGGACCCCGACCCCGGCACGCTCGCCCGGCGCCTGGACCGGATGCTCCAGCACTACCACCCGGGCGTGACGGCCACGATGTGCCTGAGCCTGGTCGATCCGGCCACCGGCCTCACCCGCATCGCGAACGCGGGCCACATCCCGCCGCTCGTGGTCCGCGACGAGGGCACGGCCTCGTACGTCGACGTGTGCGGACCGCTCCTCGGTCTGGGGCTCGAACGGCCGCGGCCGAGCGAGATGACCCTGGAGCGGACCGAGCGGCTGCTGATGGTCACGGACGGGCTCATCGAGACGCGGGGCATGGACCTCGCGGTGTCGATGGAGCAGCTGCGGATCGCGGCGGCGGGCGCGCCGCGCGGGGTCGCCGAGCTGTGCGACACGCTCCTCGCCTGCTTCGGGCACGAACGCGAGGACGACATCGCGCTCCTCGCGCTCCGCCGGACGAACTGACCCCGCGCGCGCACGACTCCCGCGCGGCACACCGCCAAAAACCGTCGCACAAAACCGTCGCAGACACCTGTACCCACACGCCTACCCGTCAGTACATTGACGCCATGTCTAATACGCAGAGCCGGGAGCCGCGGCCCGTCGCCTCCGAGCACATACCGCTCAAGGCGCGCAAAGTCTCCTTCTCCTGGGAGGACACCCCACTGCACTGGGTGCCGGGCGACCCCTTCGCCACGCACACCATCAACGTGCTGCACCTGCTGCTCCCGGCAGGCGAACGCTGGTTCGTCCACGTGTACAAGCAGGTCCTGCCGTACATCCGCGACGACCGGCTCCGCGAGGACGTGATCGGGTTCATCGGCCAGGAGGCCATGCACGCCCAGGCCCACGACGAGGTCCTGCCGCACCTCAAGGAGCAGGGCCTCGACCCCACGCCCTACACCGCCCAGGTCGACTGGCTCTTCGAGAAGATGCTCGGCGACCGGACGCTGCCGCCCGGCAAGGCCCGCACGTGGTGGCTGATGGAACGCGTCGCGATGATCGCGGCCATCGAGCACTACACCGCCTTCCTGGGCAACTGGGTCCTGAACGCCGACGAGCTGGACCGCAGGGGAGCCGACCCGACCATGCTGGACCTGCTGCGCTGGCACGGCGCGGAGGAGGTCGAGCACCGCTCCGTCGCCTTCGAGCTGTTCATGCACGTCGACGGCAGCTACCGCCGCCGCGCCCGCACCTGGGCCACGGCCTTCACCGCCCTGGTCTTCCTCTGGCAGCGCGGCGCGCGCTTCTTCATGGAGAACGACCCGACGCTCGTCGGCGGCAAGGCCTCCTTCAAGGACTTCTACCGGGGCGGCAAGCAGGGCACGCTGCCCACGACGCCGGACATGATCCGCTCCATCCCCCGCTATCTGAGCCGCGCCTACCACCCCTCCCACGAGGGCAGCACCGCCCAGGCCGTCGCCTATCTCGCCTCGTCCCCCGCGGCCACCGCGGCCGAGGCCGCGACGGCCACGACGGCCACGACGTCCGAGGGAGCGCGCTGACATGCCCCGCATCCGCACCGTCCTGTTCGTCACGGGCGCCGCCGTGCTCGCCAAGCGGGCCATGCGGCGCCGCATCGACGCCTCCCCGCTGTGGCCGCTGCCCGCCCTGGAGGAGCCGGTCTCCGGCCGGCCGCGCTCCCGTGCGCTGCGCCTCCTGGTCACCCGGCACGAGACGATCGCCGACGGAGTCGTGCTGCTGCGCCTTGCGGGCGACCGGTTGCCCGCCTGGAAGCCGGGCGCCCATCTCGACCTGGTGCTCCCCTCGGGCCTCGTCCGCCAGTACTCGCTGTGCGGGGACCCCGACGACACCTCCTCGTACACCGTCGCCACCCGCCTCATCGACGCGGAGCTGGGCGGCCGCGGCGGTTCGCGCGAGGTGCACGAGCAGCTGCACGAGGGCACGGAGGTCGAGGTGCGCGGCCCGCGCAACCGCTTCCCGCTGGCCGACGCCGAGGCCTACGTCTTCGTGGCGGGCGGCATCGGCATCACCCCGATCCTCCCCATGCTGCGCGAGGTCGAGGCCGCGGGCCGCCCGTGGCGGCTGCTGTACGGGGGCCGCACCCGGGCCTCGATGCCGTTCCTGGAGGAGCTGCGGAAACTGGCCGGGGCGGCGGAGGACCGGCTCACGGTCGTCGCCGACGACGAGGGCGGCCGCCCGGACCTCGCCGCCTTCCTCGCCGGCCCCGGACCCTCGGCCGCGGTGCACGTCTGCGGACCCGAGGGCCTGATGGAGGCCGTGGCGGCGGCCCTGCCACAAGGCGCCGAGCTGCACCTGGAGCGCTTCACGCCGCACACCTCCACGGAGGGCAACGGCACCTTCGAGGTCGAGCTGCGCCGCAGCGGGCGCACGGTCACCGTGGCCGCCGACACCACCGTCCTGTCCGCGGTGCGCGCGGAGCTGCCCGACACCGCGTACTCCTGCGAACAAGGATTCTGCGGGACCTGCCAACAGCGCGTCCTGGAAGGAGAGATCGACCACCGGGACGAGCTGCTCACGGACGCCGAGCGCACCGACTCGATGCTCATCTGTGTGTCGAGGGCGAGCGGCGACCGGATCGTCCTGGACATGTGACCCGTGTGACTCATGTGAACAGTTGGTGCGCACCGCCCCCTTGGACGGCCGGATCTGCTCGGTAAGGTGTTCGCATGACTACCGGGGTGCGCCGCAGAATGGGCGTCGAGGAGCGACGGCAGCAGCTGATCGGGGTCGCGCTCGACCTGTTCAGCCACCGCTCGCCCGACGACGTGTCCATCGACGAGATAGCGGCGGCCGCGGGCATCTCGCGCCCGCTGGTCTACCACTACTTCCCGGGCAAACTCAGCCTGTACGAGGCGGCGTTGCAGCGGGCCGCCGACGATCTCGCCGACCGCTTCGTGGAGCCGAAGGAAGGCCCGCTCGGGGCCCGGCTGCTGCGCGTGATGGGCCGCTTCCTGGACTTCGTGGACGGCCACGGCCCCGGCTTCTCCGCGCTGATGCGCGGCGGCCCGGCCGTCGGCTCGTCCACCACCAACGCGATGATCGACTCGGTGCGGCAGGCGGCGTACGTCCAGATCCTCGCGCACCTGGGCGTCACGGACCCGTCCGCCAGGCTCGAACTCGTGATCCGCTCCTGGATCTCCCTCGCCGAGTCCACGGCACTCATCTGGCTCGACGGCCGCCGCATCCCGCGCGCCGAGCTGGAGCTGCAACTGGTGCACGACTTCGCCGCGCTCCTGGCCGTGAGCGCCGCGTACGACGAGGAGATGGCCGCGATCCTGCGCCGCGTGCTGGCCGAGGAGCCGCCGGACGGGCCCTTCGCCGAGCTGATCACCCGGCTGATCGGCCTCGTGCCGCAGGAGCAGGAGTGACCCACCGGCTGGCCGACGAGAGGGACATCCCCACCCTCGTGGCCCTCTACGACGGCGCCGCGCACTGGATGCGCGCCCGGGGGATCGACCAGTGGAAGCCGGGCGAGAAGGGCGCGGAGCACTTCCGCGGGCGGATCGCCTCGGACGAGGTATGGCTCGCCTACGACGGCGAGATGCTCGCGGGCGCCTACGAGGTCTGGTGGGCCGACGAGCCCGCCTGGGGCGAACAGCCGCCCGTCGCGGGCTATGTGCACCGGCTGATGACTCGGCGCGGCGCCCCGGCGGGCACGGGCCGCGCGATGCTGGCCCGCGCCGAACGGCGGATCGCCGGGGCGGGCCGGGAGCGCTGCCGCCTGGACTGCGTGTCGACCAACTGCCGCCTGCGGGAGTACTACGAGGCGGCGGGGTACGAGGTCGTGGGGGAGCTGCCGGGGAAGGTGGCGGCGGACGGGAGCACGTACGGCGTGCTGCTCCTGGAGAAGGATCTGCGCGGCCAGGTCCCGTCCGACGCCTGACGCCTCACCGCAGGGTCGACACCTTCGTGCCGTCCGCGAGCCGCCCTGTGAGTCCGGCGCGGGCGCCCCGCTCCAGGGGCGCGGCCACGGTGTTGCCGGGGGTCTGGGGGCGGCCGGCCGTCTTGACCGACACGACGTCCCTGCTGCCGCCGCCGAGCAGGTACCAGTTCCCGCCGCGCGACTTCCACCGCACTCCCGCGAGCACCGTCGGCTTCCGCGCCCCGCACGCCGCGGAGTCCTCCGCCTTCGCCGCCACCGCGGCCGAGCCCGCCGCCTGGAACTGCGCGAGCGCCCGGCCGCCGTCGCCCCGCCAGGTGTCGGCCCTGGTGCAGAGCCAGGCCGCGGAGCCGTTCGCCTCGGGCAGCGCCTGGCGCGCGTACTGCCAGGAGTTCACCGAGCGCACGCCGTTCGAGCGCGCGTCGGTGAGCGAGCAGGCGGTGGACGACCAGTTCGCGGCCGTGGCCTCGCGCGGGGCCTGCGGGCGGCCCGCGGTGAGATGCGCGGGGACGAGTTCGCCGAGGTCGGTGGAGAGCCGGTTCACGCCCGTGTCGTCCCGCAGCTGGAGGGCGTTCCAGGAGGTGCACGAGCGGGCCTGCGCCGGGCTGGAGAAGGGCTGCGTGACACCCTCGCCGTCCCGCTCCAGGGCCTGCGCGCCGCCGTCCGGCTTCAGCAGATCGCGTACGGCGACTGCGCCCACCCAGGGCGCGGTCAGGTACCGGACGTTGCCGTCCACGCGGTTCACCACGACGGCGCCCGCCTCGGCGCTCGTCGCGCCGTCCACCCGCGCGAAGTCGAGCGCGGCCCCGCTGGTGCCGTCCTTGGGCTCGGCGTACCGCACGATGCGCAGTCCGTCGTACAGGAGCACGACTCTGGCCGCGTCGACCTCACCGGCGAAGAGCAGGTGCGCAGGTCCGGGCGGGGCGCCGGCCGCCGTGCCGGGCGTGGCCGAGACCTGCACGGACTCGCCGGGGCGCGCCCACACGGCCAGGGCACGCCGCAGCAGGGCGTCGTCGTCGACGAGCGCACCCCTGGCGGGCCACACGGAGAAGTCCGCGCGGGCGGAGCGCTTCCACGTGGTGGCCGCGACCTTCGTCAACTGCCCCGGGTCCAGGGCGGCCTGGCCCGCGGGGTTCTGCGCGTACGCGGGCGCGGCGGCGCCGTCGGGGCCCCAGCCGTCGCCCGGCAGGCCGAGCAGCGCCCCGCAGACCAGGGCGGCGGCGAGCGCGACGCCCGCGGCCTTCATGTGCTGCCTGCGGCGCATCAGATCGGTGGGCCGCGCCTGGAGCGAGCAAGGGTCGAACTCCGGGGACCTCAGCAGTTCGTAGGCCGCGTCCACCCCGTCGGCCTGCGCGAGCGCCCCCGCGGGGTCGTCGACCCCGGCGGCGGCGAGCACCTTGCGGACGTCGGCGTCGGGGAGGCGCTCCAGTCCCTTCAGGACGTACGCGGCCCGGGCGGGGCCGGAGAGCGCCGAGAGCCGCTGGTCCAGGGCCAGTTCGTCGGCGCCTCCCGACCGGGGGAAGAGCCGCAGCCCCCAGACCTGCGGGAGCAGCGGCGGCAGCTGCGCGCGCTTGGGCCAGGCCATGCGCCGCAGCGGGAGCCCCGCGTCCAGCGCCGTGCACACGACGCGCAGCCGTACGTAGGCGTACCCGGGGTCGCCGTTGCGTCCGTCCCCCGACCGCTGCTCCGGGATGACCTCGGCATCACCCGACCTGCTGGTGCGGGGCAGCGCCCGCTGGGTCAGGGCGTGGGCGGTGAGCACCCGCCGGTTGCGCCCGAGGCTGGGCGGCAGCACCAGATAGGCGAGCCGCACCAGGCGGGGGTAGTGCTCGACGAGGGCGGCCTCGGCCTGCTCGACGTCGACGACACCGGAGAGATCCTGGGGCGGGGAGGGGGACTTCACATTCGACGACACGTTCAGCAAAACGAGCGAATCGTCGGATGGTCACCTCTCCGTGAGCGCTCGGGCGTAGTTGCCCATTGACCGCTGGTAGCGCGGCAGGTGGGCGGCGAGGGCCTCGAGGACCAGGGCGAGGCCTTCGCGTTCACGGCCGAGACTGGCGAGGCAGAGCGCGAGGGTGGCGCGCACGGCATCGGTCAACTCGTCCTCGGGGCGTTCGAGTTCGGCTTCCAGGAGGGTGACGCCTTCCTCCGCCCGGCCGATGTTCCGCAGGGAGCTGGCCAGTTGGATGGCGGTGCGGCGCCGGCGGTAGCCGTCGAGGCCCTTCTCCAGGGCCTCCCTGTACAGCGGTACGGCACGGTCCGAGTGGCCGGTGGAGTCGAAGGCGCAGGCCCGTTCGAAGGGGGCGACGGGGCTGCCCTCGGGCAACTCCTCGACCAGGGCGTCGATGATCTGCCGGAACTCGGCGCCCCGGTCGTCGTACTGCTCGACGTCGGCCCACGCGGCGGCCACGCGCTTCTCCCACGCAATATCCATGGCCATACTTTCGCACGCCGCCCCTCGGCCCCGCGGGGAGCGCTCAGCGGACCTCCCAGCCGCTGAACTCCACCGTTCCCCGGGACCCGTCACCTCCGTTCGTCGCGCTCATGAACAGCCCCGCGTCCTGCGCGCCCGCGGCCCCCGGCACCGTCACGCTCGCCACCTCGCGCCAACTGGCGCCGGCGTCGGTCGAGCAGGCGCCCGTCACCGCCGCGCCCGAGCGCGTGAGCCGCAGCAGCACCGGCGCCTTGATCCCCGTGATGCGCTTGTACGTGTCCAGGGTTCCGTCGCCCGTGGTGTCGTAGGACAGGACCACCCCGTTCGCGGGCGTGACCGCCAGGTCGAGGATGCCGGGGGAGCCCGGCACCTCCATGGCGTTCCGGACGATCAGGCCCGCCCTGGCCCAGGGGCCGGTGACCGCCTGGGCGTCGACCCGGACCGTCACCGAGACGCCGTCGCGCAGCGCCCCCTCCCGGTACAGCGCGCCGAACTCCGTCGTCCCCTTCCACAGGTCCGCACCGGCCCCGTCGATCGCGTACCGGCCGTCCAGTTCACCGAAGACCGCCGCGTTGTTGGAGTAGCGGCGCCAGCCCGGCCCCACCGGGCCCGCCTCGAACAGCACCCCCTCGTGCACGGCCTCCACCCGCCGCTCGCCCGCGGGGCCGTACCGCACCGCGATCTCGTACGGAAGCGGCCGCAACGGCCGGTCGAGGGGCGTGTCCGGCGCACTCACCCGCCACGCCACCTTCCCCGTGCCCGCGGGCGCCACCCTCGGCAGCGACACCGGCCCGGAGGGCTCCGCGTCGACCCCGGTCAGCCGGAAGCCGACGCGGCCCGTGGCCCGCAGGCCGTTGACGTTGCGGAAGACCGCCTCGACCCGCGCGTGCCCGCCGGGCGGCAGCGACGGCGGATCGGCGACGACCTCCAGGGACCCCTGGTAGGGCGCCCGGGCCAGGACGTCCCGTACCCGTGCGGCGGTGCGGTACGGGTCGCCGACGCCCCGCAGGGGATAGTCCTTGCGCTCCCGGGTCCACGGCTCCTCCACGGCGAACCAGTCCACCGCCCGCGGATCGCGCCCCGCGGCCAGCGCGTCGGCCAGCTCGTCGAGCCACTTCTGCCAGCGGGGCACGTAGAAGTCGGCCATCAGGCCGTTCCACTCCCGGTTCCCGTACTCGTGCAGCTTTCCGCCCTCGGACGTCGCCCGGTCGCCCCACACGGTGATCAGGACCTTGGCGGTCCGCTCGAACTCCGCCCGCTCGGCCGGAGTCGTCCCCATCCGCCGCGCCGCCTCGACCCAAGGTCCCAGCAGGAACGCCTGGTTGGTCCCCGTCAGCTCGTCCGAGAGCCGCATCAGCCGCAGCCACAGCGTCGACAGCGCGCGGAAGGTGTCCGCGTCCTTGCGCCGGTACGCGCTGCGCAGCTGCGGCAGCAGCTGCCGGCTCCGGTGCGCGAGCGCCTGCCGGGCCACGTCCACCAGGTCGTACCGGTAGGCCGCACTGCCCCGCAGCGCTCCCCGTACGCCGAGCAGGCCCGTGAACGCCGCGTCGAACCGGCCGGGGTCGTAGGTCAGCGCACGCGGCGCGTACTCGGCGGCGCGGTTCGCCGCCAGGTCGGGGCGGGCCGCGAACAGCGAGTCGTGCGGGTCGCTGCGCTCGACGGCGGTGTGCCGGTAGGCGGTGTCGTGCAGCGCCCGCCAGGCCCGCAGCGCGCCGGCGTCCCGGCCGCCGTAGCGGAAGCCCGCGTACCCGGCGAACCAGGACTTCAGGTCCAGCTTCTCCTTCGACCAGGCCAGTTCGGAGAAGAGCTCGAAGGCGGCCGGGTCCCGGTCCGTGGCCTCCGGCATGAACGCCGTGCCCACCAGCGCGCTGCCGCGCTTGTCGCGCCAGGCGAAGAACTTGTCGTTCCAGATGTGGGCGCGGGCGCCGATCGTCGTGCGGCCCCCGAAGTTCGGGATGGTCCCGAACGCGTACGGCGTGCCGCCCCAGTCCTTCTCGCGGTCGGTGACGCTCGTGAACCGGTCGGAGACGCCGTCCACGATCAGCATCCGCCGCCGGTCGATCGCGTCGAGCAGCGCGGGCAGCGGGTTGGCCTCCCAGCCCAGGATCACCCAGGTCGCGCCGGGGCGGGCCGTGCGCAGCGCCGCCTCCACGCCGCGCGCCGCGTCCGGCACCGGGACGTCCCCCGCGGTGCCGCCCTCGTGCAGCAGGTCCATCTTGAAGTGGTCGGCGGCCCCGAAGAGCTGCTCCTGGTGCCGGTAGAAGGAAGCGGCGACCTTCGCGAAGGACGCCGTACGGGGATCGAGCCAGTCGGGGCGCTTGAACCCGTGCCAGGTGCCCTGCGGCACCACCCGCGCGTCCCCGCCGTTGCGGGCCACGAAGCCGTCGGGGACGTGCCCGTAGTAGCCGGGGAGCACCGGCGCCATGCCCAGCGAGCGCAGCCGGTCCACGATCTTGCGCCCCAGCGCGGCCCGGTCCGCGATGACGGCGGGCGAGAGCGGGCCGCCGTACCCCGACAGGTTCTGGAGCAGCCACCACGCCTGGTGCGAGGGCGCGGGCAGCCAGGCGCGGGCCTCCGCGTCGCTGTGGCCGAAGTCCTTGAGCACCCGGTGGTAGACGGCCTCGGCCCCCGCGATCACCAGGACCTCGTTGCAGCCGTGCAGGGCCAGGATGTCGATCATCCGCTCCCAGTACGCCCAGTCGGCGTACGGCGCGGTGTACCCGTCGTTCGTGTCGTTCAGGGCGAACCGGTGGGGGAGCGCGGTGGACCGCTCCAGCGGGCGCGCGGGGGCGGGCAGCCGTCGCGGCAGGTCCAACTGGTCGCCGTTCCACGTGACATGGGCCCCGCACTCGTACTTCAGATACCAGTGGACCCCGGTGAGCAGCACGGCCGGTGTCGTGCCGGACACCTCGATGCGCCCCGTGGTGCCCGCAACCCGGAAGCGGTCCGTGCCGCGTGCGGCGGGGACGAGTCTGAGACGGAACTGTTCCGCGTGATGCGGCAGGAGTCTGTTGAGTGCTGAGCGCGCGGAATCCGTATCCAGGGCGGAGGCGGGGCCCTGGACGGGCCCCTCGGCGGCGTGGGACGGAACAGCCACCCCGCCGACGGCGACACCGAGGCCGATGGCCCCGGCGGTGCCGAGCACGGAGCGTCGGGACGGATCGGTCATGTGTACCCCCTGGGTCGGATGGTGCGGCGCACGGTATCCGTGGCGCGTCCGGCGCTCAACGGTGCATACGGAGATGGCGAGTTCACCTCGCCCGGAGAGGCTGGTGGGACGATGAAGGCAGCGCGAAAGCGGCTTGCGGGCGCGAGCAGGGGCATGCGAAGGCGCATGCGGACGGGCATGGGTGTGGGACTGCTGGTCGTGTTGGCGGCATGCGGCTCCGACGGCGACGACGCGCCGCCTGACACGGCGAGCGGCAGCCTGGAGCAGCTGGCGGCCAAGGCGCGATGCGAGCCCGACATCCAGACGGACGCGGCCGAACTGCGGCAGGCCACCTGTGACAAAGGTGCCCGCCGCTACGTCCTAGTAACCTTTACAAATGCCCGTGGCCAGGCCGAATGGTTCGACGAGGCCACCGATTACGGCGGCACGTACCTCGTCGGCAAGAAGTGGATCGCGGTCGGCGAGGAGAAGACGGTCATGCGGCTGCGCGGCCTGCTCGGGGGGACCGTGGAGAAGTCCTCGCACCACTCGGGGAGTAGCGGTGGTGGGGATCACGAGGACGGAGGCCCGGGGCATTCGGGCCACTCCGGTCACCACACGAGCTGACCGCGCAGCGGTAGGGGGGTGGTCAGCCTGCGCGCCGGCTCAGCCGGCGCGGCTCATTTGCAGCGCTGACCACTGTTGATGCACTTGGCCATGCGCTTCATCAGCCTCTCGTCGAAGACGTTGATGAAGTCGCCGTGGTCGGTGATCGGCTTGTGCAGCTGCTCGGGGAACGAGTCGACGGCGAATCCGGGGCCCGGCGGCACGTCGTACACGATCCGCTGCACCAGCTGCGGAATGGCCTTGAACCCCTGCGGGCAGGCGCCGCTGGCGGCGTCGGCGAAGGCCACGTGCGTCCGGTGGTTGGCGCTGTCGGTGTTCTGGCCGTCCCAGCAGCTCTGGAAGTTGAACGTCCGGACGACCTGGCTGCCCTCGGGGCAGATCGGGTACTTGTCCTTGAGCTGGCGGTTCTCGAAGCCGGTGCAGCTCCAGGAGGCGTTGGCGTTCGCGTCGCCGTTGGTCAGCGACTTCGCGTCACCGGTGATGATGCGCAGGAAGCGCGGCATCGCGACGACCTTGCTCGTCGGGTTCCCGGCGAACTTCAGCGTGACCGAGGTCGGGGTCTGGATCTGGCCGACGTTCTGGTCCTTGCCGCCGCCGTCCGCGTCGGCGTCGTTCTCGTCCTCTCCGTTCTGGAGCCTCAGGACCGGCCAGTAGTACGTGGACTTGTCGCCCTGGTTCCGGCAGGTGGTGTCGCCGTTCGCAAGATCGTCGTCACTGGAGAAAGCGTCCGTGGCCTGATTGCCGATGTAATCGTGCATGTGGTGAGCGCCATTGCTCACGCCGGGCGCCGCGATCACGTTGTCCGGGTTGAACTTTCCGTTCTCGTTCGTGCCGCATTTCGTGGTGAAGGTGCCGCGCGAGGCGCCGCGCTGTTTGCCGGGGCGGTTGACGTTGGGCTGGACGGATTCGATGTCGACGAAATCGCCGGCCTCGGGTCCGTTGCCGTTCTGCTGGTCCGGCGGCTGCTCGGCGCCGTCGCCGGGCGGCTGCTGCTGGTCGTCCCCGTCACCGGGGGGCTGTTCGCCGCCGTCCTGCGGGGGCTGCTGTTCGCCGTCCCCCTGCTGCGGGGGCTGCTGCCCCGCCGCGTCGTCGGCCCGCATGGTGCACGGCGCCATGCCGCCGATCCCCCGGGGCGGCTGTCCGCCGGCCCGGTCGATCGACGAGCCGATGCCTTCGATGGTCGGCCGCCGCTTCTCCTCCAGCGGCTTCAGCACGGCCCGCGCCTGCTCGGTGTTCCGCGCGTCGGCGAACTTCTCGTACGCGGCGGTGATCTGGGTGTCCAGCTCCGCGAGCCGTCGGTCCACGTCCTCGCGGGCGCCGTCCGGCACGTCCGAGAGCCGGGTGCCCACGTCCGGGCAGCTGATGGTGGCCATCCCCACCCCCGGGCCGCCGCCCTGCTCACCGGCGCGGGTGGTGGCGGACGGCGCGTCGGGGCCTTCCCCGGCGTTCGCGTACACATTCACCGCGACCATTCCGCCGCCGCCCAGGATGAGAGCCGCCGAGGCGGCGATCGCGCGCCCGGCGAGTTTTGATCGTTTCCGTGATGTGCGTCGTGGTGTGCGTCCCATGGGACTACGTACGCAACAGGAGTCGGCTCCGTTCAATCACGCGCGGAATTCCCCGGCAATCTCCCCGCCGCTCTCCGGTGATCCGCTCAGCGCCCTTGATCCAGATAGGCGAGTACGGCGAGAACGCGCCGGTTGTCGTCGTCCGAGACCGAAAGGTCCAGTTTCCCGAAGATATTGGACGTGTGTTTGGCGATCGCCCGTTCCGTCACCACGAGTTCCGCCGCGATCGCCGCGTTCGACCGTCCCTGCGCCATCAGTTCGAGCACCTCGCGCTCGCGCGGCGTCAGCTTGCCGAGCGGACGGTCCGCCGACCGGCGGGACAGCAGCTGCTGGATCACCTGCGGGTCCATCGCGGTGCCACCGGCCGCGACCCGGCGTACGGCGTCGATGAACTGCTCGGCGTCGAAGACCCGGTCCTTCAGGAGGTAGCCGACCCCGCCGGTCCCGTCGGCAAGCAGCTCGCGCGCGTACAGCTGCTCCACGTGCTGGGAGAGCACGAGCACAGGAAGACCCGGCCGCGCCCGCCGCGCGGCGAGCGCGCACTGGAGTCCCTCGTCCGTGTGGGACGGCGGGAGCCGGACGTCGACGACGGCGACGTCCGGCTGCAACTCGGCAAGGGCCTTGGTGAGTTCGGGCCCGGTCTCGACCGCGGCGGCGATCTCGAAGTCGAACGCCTCCAGCATCCGGACCAGGCCGTCACGCAACAGGAAGAGATCTTCGGCTAGGACAACTCGCAAGGAATCTCCATGGTCACCATGGTCGGGCCGCCCGCGGGACTGCTGACGGCGAGTACGCCGTCGAATGTACCGAGTCGGCGTTCGATCCCGCTCAGCCCGGAGCCCGCCCCGACGGACGCGCCGCCCTTGCCGTCGTCGGTGACCGCGATCCGCAGCATGCCCTCCGTGTGGTGGATGTCCACCCAGACGCGGTCCGCCCCCGCGTGCTTGATCGTGTTGGTCAGGGCCTCGCTCACCGCGAAGTACGCCGCCGACTCCACCGGTTCGTCGGCCCGGCCCGGCAGCTCCACGTCCACCTCGGTCTCCACCGGCAGCCGCAGCGCCAGGGCCTTCACCGCGTCCCCGAGGCCGCGCTCGGCGAGCACCGGCGGATGGATGCCGCGGACCAGGTCGCGCAGCTCGGTCAGCGCCTCACCGGAGTTCTGCCGCGCCCTGGCGATCATCTCCTTGGCCTTGGCCGGGTTCTTCTCGATCATCGCCTCGATGGTGCCGAGGTCCATGCCCATCGCGACCAGGCGGGCCTGTGCCCCGTCGTGCAGGTCCCGCTCGATGCGCCGCAGCTCGGCCGCGGAGGAGTCCACGGCGTCGTGCCGGGTCTCGGTCAGCCGGTCGACGCGCTGGGCCAGCTCACGCTCCCGCATGGAGGTGGTGGGCGCGAGCAGCGTACGGGCGAGCAGGAAGTGGCCGCGCACGATGGAGGGGTTGACGAAGAGAGCGGTGACGCCGAGCGCGGTGCCGAGCAGGGCCGCCATGTTGGCACTGGCCTGCGAGGTCACGTGGATGAAGCCGAACCACTCGCCGCCGCCCGCGTCGTAGATCGGCTCCCAGACGCCGAGGGCGAGGACGTAGCCGTACAGCATGTAGAGCGGCAGCGCGGGCGCGAAGACCACCGAGACGCAGCCCGCGGTCATGTCGACGAGCAGCCACTGGAGGTCCCGCCAGGTCGCCGGGTCCTTCAGCATCAGCGAGGTGCGCTCCACCTGCCCGGTGACGCCCGAGCGCAGGTCGGCGGGGAAGGGCCGGTAGGGCACCGGGATGCGCACGTTCGACCACTCGCCGGCCTGGACGCGGCGCAGGGTGGCCCACTTGCGGACGGCGGTCAGCACCAGCGGCGTCGTGAAGACGCCGACGCCGAGCAGGATGAAGGCGATCGAGAGGACCGACAGCACGAAGAGCGTGATCGAACCGGCGAGCGTCGCGACCGCGAGATAGAGCCCTCTGGCTCCCGCGACCACGCATTCACGGACCCTCGTCATCGTCTGATCCCCATCTCTTCCAGAACTCCGCCTGTGGCACCCACACATTCTCGCCGCCGGGGACGGCGCGGGTCATTGGGTCCGGCACCCGAGCCGGGGGTGTACCTGGCGACACCCTCTGACCTCGCCCTCTGCTTCGGAAGGTGGGGGCTTCGGCGGCTGGGTGGGCGGCCCCCGGATTTCTAGCGTTGTCCCCGTCATCAACCGGCTTATCCGATTCTTACTTCTGGGGGCGAAAACGCCATGAGGCCAAACCTCGCGGCACGACTCGGGGTGTGGAGCGCACACCACCGCAAGACGGCCATTCTCGGCTGGCTGCTCTTCGTCGTGCTGGCCACGACCATCGGCGGGGCCTCGGGCATGGTCACCGCGTCCGACGACGAGATGGGGGTCGGCGACTCGGGCCGGGCCGCGGCGATCCTGAAGGACGCGGGCGTCGAAGAGCCCGCCGGTGAGCTCGTCATGGTCAGCTCCAAGGAGGCGGGCGGCTGGCGCGGCGCGGCCAGCGACCTCTCCCGGGCGCTGACCGCGACCGGCGAGACGCGGAAGATGCAGGAGCCGCTGCCCTCCGCCGACGGCAAGGACGCGCTGCTCCGCTTCCAGATGAAGGGTGCGTCCGACGACGCGGCCGACCGCGTCCAGCCGGTGCTCGACGCCGTGCAGAAGGCCGGGGACGCGGGCGCACGGGACGGTGTCTCCGTCTACCAGTTCGGTGACGCGAGCTCCGAGAAGCACCTCGGCGACCTGCTCGCCGACGACCTCACCCGGGCCGAGTTCACCGCCGTACCGCTGGCGCTCGGCATCCTCCTGGTCGCCTTCGGCGCCGTGGTCGCGGCGCTCCTCCCGGTCGGGCTCGCCCTGACCGCGTGCGTGGCGGCCTTCGGCCTGCTCTCCCTCGCCAGCCACCAGCTGCACCTCTTCGAGACGACGTACTCGGTGATGTTCCTGATGGGCCTGGCGGTCGGCGTCGACTACTGCCTGTTCTACCTGCGCCGCGAGCGGGACGAGCGGGCGGCGGGACACGACGCCGAGACCGCGCTGCGCATCGCGGCGGCCACCAGCGGGCGGGCCGTCCTCGTCTCCGGTCTGACGGTGATGGTCGCGATGGCGGGCATGTTCCTGTCCGGTCTGCTGCTCTTCGAGGGCTTCGCCGTCGCCACGATCCTGGTGGTGTGCGTGGCGATGCTGGGTTCGGTGACCGTGCTTCCCGCGCTGCTCTCCGCGCTCGGCGACCGGATCAACGCCGGCCGCATCCCGTTCCTGAACCGCAAGGGCACGAAGGGCGCGCACGCCAGTGGCGGCATCGCGGGCAAGCTGCTGCGGCCCGTGCTCGCCAAGCCGGCGTTCTTCGCCGTCGCCTCGGCGGTCCTGCTCCTCGCGCTGGCGGCGCCCGCGCTCGGGATGAAGACCGAACAGCTCGGCCTGGAGAAGCAGTTCGGCTCGGACGCCCCGCTGTCGGTGTCGTTCCGCGAGATCACCCGGGAGTTCCCCGGCGGCCCCGCACCGGCCCAGGTGGTCGTCAAGGCCGACGACATCGGCTCGCGGCAGGTACGGGACGCGCTGGCCCAGGTCGTACGGGAGGCCGGCAAGGGCGCCGAGCTCACCGTCCACCAGGACGCGGGCGTGGCCGAGATCGACGTACCGCTGCCCGGTGACGGCAGCGACGCCGCGTCCAAGGAGGCGCTCGGCGAGCTCCGGGACGACGTGGTCCCCGCGGCCTTCGACGGCCTGGAGGCGCAGGCGTACGTCGGTGGCGACCTCGCCGACTCCGAGGACTTCGGCGACCAGCTCAGCAGGGGCATCCTGCCGGTGTTCGCCTTCATCGCGGCGGTGACGTTCCTGCTGATGCTCTTCAGCTTCCGCTCGGTGGTGATCGCCGTGACGTCCATCGGCCTGAACCTGCTGTCGGTGGGCGCCGCCTACGGGGTGATGACCGCAGTCTTCCAGCACGGCTGGGGCGCGGAGCTGATCGGCTCGGAGCAGGTGGGGGCGATCGAGAACTGGATGCCGCTGTTCGTCCTCGTGGTGCTCTTCGGCCTGTCGATGGACTACCACGTGTTCGTGGTCTCGCGGATCAGCGAGGCGCGGAGCCGGGGCCTGGACAACCGCTCGGCGATCCGCGAGGGCATCACGCGGACCGCGGGCGCGGTGACGGGCGCGGCCGTGATCATGGTGGCCGTCTTCGCGGTCTTCGGCACGCTGTCCATGCAGGACATGCAGCAGATGGGCGTGGGCCTTGGCGTGGCGGTCCTGCTGGACGCGACGGTCGTCCGGATGGTGCTGCTGCCGTCCCTGATGACGCTGCTGGGGGAGCGCAACTGGCGCACTCCGCGCGGCCTTGCGTGGCTGCCGAAGATCTCCCACGGCGAGGACCCGGCCCCGGCTCCTTCCGCACCCCGGCCGGTGCCGTCGGCCACGGTGTAGGGACGCCACGGACACACGGCGGGCCGCGGGCCGGCGAGAGCCGGTCCCGCGGCTTTCCGCCCGCCCCCGTTCACCGACCCAGCGCCTTCGCTTCCTTCTCCGGGGAGAGGCCGACGGCCGGGCGGTCGGGCCGCTGGGGAGCCTGGCCGCCGATCGACCGCAGCCAGGCCCACGTGTCGGCGACCGTCTCCGCCACCGGCCGTGCCCGCAGCCCCGCTGCCGCCGCCTTGTGGGTCGAGGTGCGGTGCATGCTGTCGTGCATTTCCCCCGGCGGCGCCCACACAGGGAGCTGCGTCCACGGCTCGATGCCGTGCTCGGCGATCACCGAGGGATCGGTCCAGCGCAGCTCCACGTCCTCGGCGCCGGCCACGGCCACGCACGCCTCCAGGAACTCCTCCGTCGTGGTGTGCGCGAGGGGCGAGACGACGTTGTACGGGCCGTGCAGCCCCGCGGACGCTGCGTCCAGGACCCACTCCGCGAGGTCCCGCGCGTCGATGTACTGGAGGTCCAACTCCCGCGGCCCCGGGGCCAGTACGGGCCCGCCCAGCGCGACGCGGTTCAGCCACCACGGCAGCCGCCCGATGTTCTCGTACGGGCCGAGGATCAGCCCCGCGCGGGCCAGCACCGACCGCTCGGCCCCGAACTCCGCGACGACCGCCAGCTCCCCGCCCCGCTTGTCCTCGGCGTACGCCACCTGGTCCGCGTCGGGATCGCCCCCGACGAGAGCGTGGTCCTCGTCGGAACCCGCCGCTATCGGCCACTGGTACACGGAAACGCTCGACACGTACACGTACCGCCCCGCCCGCCCCGCGAGCAGCCGCGCCGCCTCGCGCACCGCACGCGGCGCCCCCGACCAGGTGTCGACGACGACGTCCCAGGCACTGTCGGATGCGGCGAGCGCGTCGAGGCCGCCCTCCGCCGTACGGTCGCCGAGCAGCGACTCCACCCCGGCGGGCGCCTCGTGGCTCCCGCGATGGAAGACCGTCACCTCCCAGCCGCGCGCCAGCGCGGCCTCGGTGACGGCCCGGCCCACGAACTGCGTTCCACCCAGCATCAGAAGTCTCATGCCGACGACTCTGCCCGCGGCGGACCGCCGGCGGAACCGGATTCTGCCACCGGCAGAGCCCGGCCCCGCCCGGGAACCCTCAGGTCAGCGGGTTGCGGGCGGCGCGTACTTGTAGCCGACGCGCCGCACCGTCTGGATCGCCTGGCGGTGCTCGGCGCCCAGCTTGCGCCGCAGCCGCGCGATGTGGACGTCGACGGTGCGCCCGTCGCCCACGTGTCCGTAACCCCACACCGTGGTCACCAACTGGTCGCGCGTGTGCACCCGGTGGGGATGGGCGACGAGATGCGCGAGCAGCTCGAACTCCAGGTACGTGAGGTCCAGCTGCTTGCCGTCGACCTGCGCCGCGCGCTGCACGGCGTCGATCCGGACGGGCCCGCCGGGAGCGGGCCGCTGCTCCTGCCGCCCGGCGGCCTGGAGCGGCTCGGGCCCGGTGACGGCGTGCGGCTCCTGCCCGGCCGGCACGAGCACCAGGTAGCCGATCATCGGCGGCTGGCCCGGCAGCGTGGGCAGGGTGTGCTGGGGCGCGGGCAGCCAGGTCGCGCCCGGCGGCAGGAAGTCGGTGATCTGCACCACCTCGTCCGGGGCGACGGCGCGCAGCCGCCCCCGGCCGGGGCTGGTCAGCGGCGCCGCGGTAGCGGTGGAGGCGGTGGAGGCCGCGGACGCGGAGAAGGTACGGGAGTTCGCCATGGAGGTCAGCTCTTTCGCGCGAGGGAGTCGTCAGTCGTCGAGGACGTACGTACGTCGTGCGCGTCAGGCGAAGGCCGGGTGAACGGCTTTAGAGGGCCTGCGCGTTCGTCGCGCGGCAACACACCCGGTCGAAATCGTGGTGCTGACGGGAAGGCCAGAACGGCTCGAGGTCGTGGTCACGACCCGTCGCGAGGTTCCCGTAGCTGCCCATGACCCCATTGAAGCAGATGGCAGGGGCGCCGGTCGTTCCCTCTCGCACCCTGATACGGCTCCTTGGCGAACCCTTGGCGTGAATCGGACCCTCCGGGCGGTCATGCCGAAGGGGGCGCCCGGCCGGTCCGGCGGGCGCCCCCTTCGGGAACGTACGACTTCAGGAGGTCCCTGAACAGGATGTTCCTGAACAGGGAGTCCCCGAAGGGGAGGCTCAGACCTGGCCGGCCTTCTCCAGGGCGGTGCAGCAGGTGTCGACGATCAGCCGCGTCACGACGTACGGGTCGACGTTCGCGTTCGGGCGGCGGTCCTCGATGTAGCCCTTCTGCTCCACCTCGACCTGCCACGGGATGCGGACCGACGCGCCGCGGTCGGAGACGCCGTAGCTGTACTCGTTCCACGGGGCGGTCTCGTGCAGACCGGTCAGGCGGTCGTCGATGCCCGCGCCGTAGTTCTTGACGTGGTCCATCGGCTTGGAGCCCTCGCCGAGGGACTCGGCGGCGGTGATGATCGCGTCGTAGCCCTCGCGCATCGCCTTCGTCGAGAAGTTGGTGTGCGCGCCCGCGCCGTTCCAGTCGCCCTTCACCGGCTTCGGGTCGAGCGTGGCCGACACCTTGAAGTCCTCGGCGGTGCGGTAGAGCAGCCAGCGGGCGATCCACAGCTGGTCGGAGACCTCAAGCGGCGCGAGCGGGCCGACCTGGAACTCCCACTGGCCGGGCATGACCTCGGCGTTGATGCCGGAGATCCCGAGGCCCGCCTTGAGGCAGTTCTCCAGGTGGGCCTCGACGATGTCACGGCCGAAGATCTCGTCGGCGCCGACACCGCAGTAGTAGCCGCCCTGCGCGGCGGGGAAGCCGCCGACCGGGAAGCCGAGCGGGCGGTCGCCCTCGAAGAAGGTGTACTCCTGCTCGATGCCGAAGACGGGCTCCTGCGAGCCGAACCGCTCCGCGACCTCGACGAGCGCGGCACGCGTGTTGGACTCGTGCGGCGTCATGTCCGTGTTGAGTACCTCGCACAGCACGAGTACGTCGTCGCCGCCGCGGATCGGGTCCGGGCAGGTGAAGACCGGCTTGAGCACGCGGTCGGAGGCGTGACCCTTGGCCTGGTTCGTGCTGGATCCGTCGAAGCCCCAGTTCGGGAGCTCGGCGCCGTCCGCCATGATCTTCGTCTTCGAACGGAGCTTGGCGGTCGGCTCGGTGCCGTCGATCCAGATGTACTCAGCCTTGAAGGTCACGGGGGTCCATCCTTAAAACGCTCGGTACGGCGCAGAACGTGCGGGTGCTGCGGTGCCGTGGTGATGGGGCGGAGCCTGCCAACGCGCGATTTCCCGGCCATTGCTCGAATGTGAACCCCGTGTTACCTGCGGTGGATGTGGCTCAGTTCACGCCGCGCCTCATTTGATGACGGCGTTGGCCGCCGCGATCAGCAGTCCGATCGCCGCGTCCGCCAGGCCCAGCAGGAGGGCCGAGCGCCGCCGGTAGCCCGACCGGAGCGCGGCGAAGGTGCCCCAGGCCAGAAGGAGCGCCGCGTTCAGGAGGAGCACGGAGCAGGTGACGGGTGCCTCGGTCCAGCCGAAGGCGCCGGCGAGGATCAGCAGGGTCACGGTCGGCCAGCAGGCGACGATCACCGGCCACTCGTCCAGGAGTTCCCTGAGCAGCTGACGCCATCGGTGCAGGCCGGTGCCGGGGCGGTGCGTGGACATGTGGTGGGCGTAGCCGTGCGCGAGGGCGGCCGTGCCCGCGGTCACCATGATCCAGGCCGCGTCGTAGTAGGGCGTGTACGTCTGCTGCTCCGAGTGGAGCGCGGCGACCAGCGCGCTGGCGAGGATCGTGCCGTATACGCCTCCGGACTTCACGTTCCGCACGGTGTACTCCTTTCCGTTTCCCGGATCCTTCGTCCGGCCCGCGGCGGGTGGAGTGCCCAACGGTATGGAGGCCTATGTAACGGTTTGCCCGATACGGCTCATCGATCGGCCGTCACCCGGGCCCTGCGTCCTGCGCGCCGCCGCCTCGCGTGCTGCCGCATCGCGCGCGGCCCTCCGCGTGCGGCCCGAGGTCTGCGGCTGCCGGTCGTGCGGCTACCGGGAGAGCGCGTCCCGTACCGCCTCCTCCGTGCGGCCCACCACCGCCGTGCCGTCGTCGGCGGTGATGATGGGCCGCTGGATGAGCTTGGGGTGCCGGGCGAGCGCCGCGATCCAGCGGTCACGTCCGGAGGCGTCGCGCGGCCAGGCCTCGCGGTCCTTCAGGTTCAGCTCCTTGGCGGCGTCCTCCTGGGTGCGCGTGATGTCCCACGGCTCCAGGCCCAGCCGCTCCAGGACGGCACGGATCTCGTCCTCGGAGGGGACGTCGTCGAGGTAGCGGCGGACGGTGTAGTCGGCGCCCTCCGCGTCGAGCAGCGAGAGGGCGCCGCGGCACTTCGAACAGGCGGGATTGATCCAGATCTCCATGCCGCACACGCTACCCGTGACCCACCCGTCACACCGCCTCAAAGGCCTTCTGGCCAGCGGCGATTGTCAGTGCCCGGCAGTAGAATTGAAGCAGTGTTCGAGGGTTCCCGACGGGGGTTCCTGACCGCGACAGGAGGATGCCTGTGCCCGCTGCCGCACTCACATCGAAGTCGAAGCGCAACGCTTCCCGGCCCGTGTTCATCGACCCGACGTACGCACCACCGGAGAAGCGACCGCTCCCGGCCGGCCGGCCGCGCGAGTGGTACATCACGCACAACCGGCGCCTGAAGGCGATGCGCCTGGCGATAGCCCTGCTGGACTCGGGCGTCTACCTCCCGAACCAAGCGAGCAACCCCAGGATCCGGACCATGGCGGAGGACGTGGGAATCCATCCGCCGTCGGACATCACCTGTCACATGGTGCGCGCCCTCATGCGGTACAGCCGCTGAAGGGCCGCTCGGCGCGTGCGGTCGGGGGCCCCAAGGCCCCTGCCCGCACGCGTGGTTCATGCTGTCCGCATGACGCAGCCGGAATCCGACCCCACCCAGCAGTCGCCCGCGGCCGAGCTCCCGCTGCTCGTGACCGCCCAACTCCCGGACGGTGCCCGGTTCCCCGTCCGCGGCCTGCGCGGGAGCGAGGCCTCGCCCCAGCCCGCGCCGGCCGCCCTGATCCTGCCCGCGATGGGCACCCCCGCCCGCTACTACCGCGCGTTCGCCCGCCAGCTGCACGCGGAGGGCCTCACCGCCCTGACCGTGGACCTGAGGGGCCAGGGCGAGAGCACCCCGCGCGTCACGGACGCGGAGGCCCTCGACCACGGCTACCGCACGATCGTGGAGGAGGATCTCGTCGCGATCGTCGGGGCGATCCGCGCCGAGCTGGGCCCGGAGGTCCCGCTGTACCTCATCGGCCACAGCCTGGGCGGTCAACTGGGGCTCATCCACGCCGCGTTGGGCATCGGTCCGGGCGTCGACGGAGTCGCCCTCGTCGCCTCCGGCTCCGTCTGGTTCCGGGCTTACGGTCCGCTGCGCGGGCCCCTGCTGCTCATCGGCGAGCTCTTCACCGCGGCCGCCTCGACGCTGCTCGGCCGGTGGCCCGGGACCAAGCTGGGCTTCGGCGGCAACCAGCCCAAGGGTGTCATGCGGGACTGGGCCCGCCAGGGACGCACCGGCCGCTACACCTCCCCCGGCTCCCCGCACGACTACGAGGCGGCCCTGCGCACCCTCGCCCTGCCCGTCCTCGCGGTCTGTGTCGAGGGCGACACCTGGGCCCCCGAGGCCGCGCTCGACCACCTCGTCGGCAAGGCCCCCGGGGCCCGCGTCACCCGCGCGCGGTACTCCGTACGGGAAGCGGGCGCCCGCCTCGACCACTTCCTGTGGACGCGGGCGGGCGGAGCGCTGGCCAAGAGGGTGGCGGCATGGGCGGTCGACGGCGGAAGCTGAGGTCCAGGCGTACGGGGAGACGGTTCACCCGTTCGGCGTACCCGGCATGCGTGGGCGCCCGCGGCGGCATTGGCTTCTGGTGACGGAAGGCGGCCGCGGGGAGCCGCCGACGCGGAGGAAGGGACGGCCGACGGAGAGGGGAGAGGGGCGATGGCCACTCCGGAAGAGCGTGCCCGCCGGGGCAAGGCCGCCCGCAAACACGCCTCCCGCACCTCGCACGGGGCGTGGATACCCTCCGCCGACCGCGCCGACCCCGTGGCCGTGCTCGAACGGCAGGGCGAGGATCGCGTCCAGGAACTGCTGCCCATCCGGTACGGCCGCATGGCGGCTTCCCCCTTCGCCTTCCTCAGGGGCTCCGCCGCCGTCATGGCGGGAGACCTCGCCGCCCAGTGGAACACCGGCCTGACGGTCCAACTCTGCGGCGACGCCCACCTGTTGAACTTCGGTCTGTACGCCTCGCCGGAGCGCGCCCTGCTCTTCGACCTCAACGACTTCGACGAGACCTGCCCGGGGCCCTTCGAATGGGACGTCAAACGCCTCGCCGCGAGCATCGCCGTGGCGTCCGGCGACAACGGCCACCCCGAGAGCGGGGCACGCGAAGCCTGCCGCGCGGCGGTGGCCGCGTACCGCACGTCGATGCGGCGCCTGGCCGGACTCGGCGAACTGGCCGTCTGGTACGAACGCACCGACGCACACGACCTGTTGCCGCTCATCCGCTCCGACCGCCACCGCAAGCGGGCGGCCACCACCCTGGACCGGGCCCGCCGCCGCACGAGCCTGCACGCGCTCGCCAAGCTGACCGAAGAGGTCGAAGGCGCTCCCGGCGTCCGCCGCATCATCCACGACCCGCCGCTCGTCCAGCCGGCCGCCGCCACGGACCTCGCGGCGCTGCGCAAGATCTTCGGCGACTACCGCTCCACGCTCTCCGAGGAGCGCCGGCTCCTCCTGGACCGCTACCACTTCGTGGACGCGGCCCGGAAGGTGGTCGGCGTGGGCAGCGTCGGCACCCGCTGCTTCATCGTGCTCCTCGCCGGACGCGACGCCGACGACCCGCTCTTCCTCCAGATCAAGGAGGCGGTCCGCTCGGTCGTCGAGGAGCACCTCCCCGCGGGGCCCTACGTCCACCCCGGACACCGCGTGGTCGCGGGCCAGCGCCTCCTCCAGGCGGCCGGCGACATCTTCCTCGGCTGGATGACGGGCCCCCAGGGCCGCGCCTTCTACTGGCGCCAGCTGCGCGACATGAAGGGCTCGGCGGACGTGGAAGCCATGTCCCCCGCCGAACTGCGCTCCTACGCCCGGCTCTGCGGCACCGTCCTGGCCCGCGCCCACGCCCGCTCCGGCGACCGCATCGCCATCGCGGCCTACCTGGGCGGCTCCGACACGTTCGACCGGGCGATCGCGGACTTCGCGCTGCGCTACACCGCGCAGAACGCCCGGGATCACGCGGCCCTGACCGAGGCGATCTCCTCGGGCCTGGTCAAGGCCACGGATCCGTGACGGGCGAGCGGTGACCTAGCCGATCTGGTCCGGCGTCACCGTCAGCCACCGCTTGTCCGCGGTGACCTTCTGGCCGAGCTCCCGCTGCCGGTCGGCGTTCTTCTGCTTCATCCCGGCCAGCTCCTTCATGTAGGAGTCCTTGCGGTTGACCCAGACCCGCGCCCCGCCGTGCTCCACGTCCGCCGAGTGGAACAGCATCGGGCCGTCGCTCTTGGGGGTGTCGCCGGCCACCAGGACCGGCTTCTTCCACTCGTCGATGTAGGTGTTGATGGCCGCGGGCTTGCCCTGGAACCAGGTCATGGGCGCCCACAGGTTCGGCGTCAGCTCACGCCCGGCGAGCTTCTTCTCGTCGAAGCGGCCCTCCGCGATCTCCTTGCGGGAGCTGGTGACCTGGCCGGTCTTGCGGTCCTTGAGCTGGAGACCGACGCCGATGACGTTCTCCGGCTTCACGCCGTAGCCGTACTTCGGGTCGGCGAGCACCATGCGCACCAGGTCCTCGCTGGCCGCGCTGACGACGTAGACCTCGATGCCGTGCTTGCGCAGGGACTTGTAGAGCTCCTGCATGCCGGGGAAGAACTCGGGCGTCTTCACCTCGGTCTTCGTCAGCTTGCCGTCCTCGTAGTACTCGGCGGGGATCGGCTCGTCGCGGGCGAGGAGTTCGTCGACGTACCCCTTGAGCTCCTTCAGCGTGAAGCCGGAGAAGACCTGCGCGACCCAGGGGTAGCAGACCTGGTCGTCGACCTCGCACAGCCGGTTGTAGTAGCTGTACAGGCTCTCCTTGTGCTGCGCCGTGTCCTTGAACGGGATGATCTTCAGCGACGGGTCCATCGTCTTGCGGGTCAGCACCCCCTTCATCTCCAGGAAGGGCAGGAGGGACTCCTCCAGGTCGTTGCGGTACGTGGTGTTGTCCGCGTCGAATACGGCGTACGCGCCCCTGCGCTCGTGCCGGGCGATGACCTTGCCCAGCTGCTTCGCGACCGGCTCGGGCCAGTGCTTCAGCTCGGCCGCCGCCCGCGCGGTCCGCGCCGCCGTGGTGGAGCTGTCCGCGGCCGTCGCGTCCGTGCCCGGCCACAGCGCCGTCCCCGCGAGAACGGCCGCGGTGAGCGCGCCCGCCGTGCCGATGACGGCCAGCTTGCCCTTGCCCTTTGCCTTTACTGCCATGGTCGTGTGCCCCCTGAGAGCGGTCTGCGCCCCGTCCGGAGCGGCGGGTCATCGTATGGGCCGGGGCGGCGGATTCCCATGATCGACATCACCGGCCGGAACCGGCATGGGACGGGCGGGGGCGGGTAGCGGCGTCAGACGGGCGGAATGCCTTTCGACCCTGCTTCGCGGCGCCGTCCCTCGCATACTGGAAGGCATGGAGACCGTCTCCCGGGAGTTCGTGCGGGCCGCCCCGCGGCTCGACGGCATGGTGGTGTCCGCCGTCGGCTACCGCACGCGCGGCGAGCAGCCCGGGCTGCACCGCGGCCTGCCCTCCCCGTATCTGACGCTGATCTTCTCGCTGGACGGACCCGTCGTCACCGGCGAGAGCCCCGAGCAGGCGGGCGGCCGGGACGCCGTCCGCACGGACATCGTCCTCGGCGGCCTGCACCGGTCCCCGGCCTACGTCCTGCGGCCCGAGTACGAGGCCGGCATCCAGCTCGCCGTCCACCCGCTCGCCGCCCGCGCCCTCTTCGGCGTACCGGCCGGAGCGCTGGCCGGTGAGCTCGTGACGCCCGGCGCGGACGTCCTGGGGCACCGCGCCGCCGACGTACGGGAGCTGCTGTGCGAGCAGGGCACCTGGCAGGAGCGGTTCGCCTCCCTGTCCGGCTACCTGCGCCGGTGCGCCGCCGACGCGGACGCCGCCGGGTCCGTACGCCCCGAGGTCGCCGAGGCCTGGGCCTGGCTGGCCCGGCACCGGGGCACGGGCACCTTGCGCGGGCTCTCCCGGCACGTCGCGCTCAGCGAACGCCGCCTCACCACGCTCTTCCGCGCCGAGACGGGCCTGAGCCCCAAGCAGGCCGGCCGCCTGATGCGCTTCCAGCGCGCACGGAACGCCGTGGTCCGCCCGGTCGCGGCGGGCGCGGCCCCCGACCTGGCCCGCGTCGCCGCCGACTGCGGCTACTACGACCACTCGCACCTGGTGCGGGACTTCCGGGAGTACGCGGGCGTGAGCCCCAGCGGCTGGCTGGCCGAAGAGTGCCGGAATATCCAAGCCGGGAGCCATGGCGGGGGCGAAGAGTAGGAGCCATGAACACCAACGAAGCGGTGGACACCACCGAGAAGCAGCAGGACCGGTCCGCGTCCGGCGCCGGCCGCGCCCCCGACGTCTGGCCGACGCTCCAGGCGCACGACGCCCCCGCCCTGATCGACTTCCTGGTCGGCACGGTCGGCTTCCTGCGCACGGCCGTCTACCAGGACGGCGACAGCGTGGCCCACGCCGAGCTCGACTGGCCCGAGGGCGGCGCGATCATGCTCGGTTCGTACGACGAAGGGGCCGGTGACTGGTGCCTGAAGCCGGGCACCTCCGGGGCGTACATCGTCACTGACCACGTGGACGACCTCTACCGGCGGCTCACGGCCGCGGGGGCCGACATCATCCGCGAGATCGAGGACAAGCCGTACGGCAGCCGGGAGTTCGCGATCGCCGACCCCGAGGGCAACAAATGGTCCTTCGGCACCTACCGCGGGGCACCGAGGCCCGGCCCCGCGGCCTGACCCGGACCGGCGTTCTCACCCGGCCCCGCGTCCTGACCCTGCTTGACCCGGCTTGACGGCAGCCTTCCTGACCTCGCGTGATAGCTTGCGCACGCCAGTCAACCCACACCAGGGCCAGGGAATCCGGTGCGAATCCGGAACTGACGCGCAGCGGTGAGGGGGAACGGGCGGGGCCACGGCCACTGGGCGTCCACGGACGCCTGGGAAGGCGCCCCGTCCGGCCGATCCCCGAGTCCGAAGACCTGCTGGCACCTCCGTCCGCACACCGGGCGGCGGAGGTGACGAAGCAGGCCAGGCTCCGCGTATGAGCCGTGAGACTCAAGGGATCCCCGTGTCCTTCATAGCCCGTCGTGCACGCGTGCACGTTCCTGGCCGTCGCAGCCGTGGTCGCCGTCGTATACGTGGCCCTGTCTCCGTCCTCCTCGGCACGGCCCTGGCCGTCACGCTGACCTCCTGCGGCGGCTCGCCCTCCACCGCGTCCGGCACGGACCGCGAGGCGGCCGGGTATCCGCTGACCCTGACCTCCTGCGGCAAGAAGGCGGAGATCAAGGCGCCGCCGCGGCGGGCCGTCTCCCTCGACCAGGGCTCCACCGAGATCCTGCTCTCCCTCGGCCTCGCGGACCGCATGGCCGGCACCGGCACCTGGACGGACCCGGTGCTCAAGGGCCTGGAGAAGGAGAACGCCGGGGTCGACCGCCTCGCCGACAGCTACCCCTCCTTCGAGAAGGTCCTGTCCAAGGAGCCGGACTTCGTCACGGCCTCCTTCCTTGCCACGGTCAGCAAGGGAGGCGTCGCCGACCGCGCCAAGTTCGCCGAGCTGGGCGTGCCCGCCTATGTCTCGCCCTCCGACTGCGCGGGCAAGGACAACAGCGGCGACGGCGACGGCCGCCGCGTCAAGACGCTCACCATGGACACCGTCTACGGCGAAGTACGCGACCTGGCCAGGGCCTTCGGCGTCGAGAAGCGCGGCGAGCGCCTGATCGGCGAACTCAAGGGGCGCGTGGCGAAGGCCACCGAGGACATCGACGCCTCCGACGCCACGCTCCTCTACTGGTTCGCCAACTCCGACGCCCCGTACATCGCGGGATGCTGCGGGGCCCCGGGCATCATCACGCGCGAGCTGGGCGCGAAGAACGTCTTCGACGACACCCGCGAGGAGTGGCCCCAGATCAACTGGGAGACGGTCGCCGACCGCGACCCGGACGTCCTGGTCATCGGCGACCTCACCCGCAAGTCGCAGACGGCCGAGAGCGCGAAGAAGAAGATCGCGTTCCTGGAGTCCGACCCGGTCACCAAGAACCTCACCGCCGTGAAGAAGAAGCGGTACGTGCTGCTGAGCGGCCAGGCCATGAACCCGACGATCCGCACGGTGGACGGCGTGGAGCAAGTCGCCGCGGCGTTGCGCGAGTTCGGGCTCGCGAAGTGAGGGGAGGTGTGGGTGCTGGTGCTGGTGCTGGTGCTGGTGCCGGTGGGGGTGCCGGAGCTGATGCCGACACCGGTGTCGGAGCTGATGCCGGTGGGGGTGCTGGTGCCGGCGGGGGATCCGGGGCCGGTGCTGGTGGAGGTGTCGGTGCTGATGCGGGTGTCGGGGGTGGTGTGCGTGCCCGCGTCGGGGCCCGGGTCCGGGTCCGGGCCGGGGTCGGAGGGCCGGGCGGTGTGCGGCACGTGCTCCTCTGGGCGGCGGGCCTCGCCGCCCTCGCCCTCTCCGTCGCGGTGGCCGTCACCATCGGGCCCGCGGACATCTCCGTACCGGACGTGTGGTCGGCGGTCGCGGCCCACCTCGGCGGGGGAGAGGCGCGGCTCACGCCCATCCGGGACGGCATCGTCTGGAACCTGCGCATGCCGCGCACGCTCCTCGCGGCGGTCTGCGGGGCGGGCCTCGCGGTCTGCGGGACGGTCCTCCAGTCCCTCCTGCGCAACCCCCTCGCCGACCCCTTCGTGCTCGGCGTCTCGTCGGGGGCGTCCACGGGCGCGGTCGCGATCGTCGTCCTGGGCATCGGCGGGGGAGCGGTGTCGGTCTCGGCGGGCGCCTTCGCCGGGGCGGTGTGCTCCTTCGCGCTGGTCCTGTTCCTGAGCCACACCCTGGGCGGCAGCGCGGACCGGGTGGTGCTGTCCGGTGTGGCGGCGATGCAGCTTTTCTCCGCCCTCACCTCCTTCGTGATCCTGACGTCCGGTGACGCGGAGACGACACGCAGCGTCCTGTTCTGGCTGCTCGGCTCGTTGAGCGGGGTGGGCTGGATCGACGTCTGGCTGTGCGGGGCGGTGCTCTTCGCGGCGCTCGCGGTCTGCCTGACGCAGGCGCGCACCCTGGACGCGTTCGCGTTCGGCCAGGACGCGGCGGCCACGCTCGGCGTCCACGTGGCCCGCACCCGCCTCCTGCTGCTCTCCGTCACGGCGCTCCTGACGGGGGCGTTGGTCAGCAGCGCGGGGGCCATCGGCTTCGTGGGCTTGGTCCTGCCGCACGCGGCCCGGGCGCTGGTCGGCTCCGGGCACGCACGCCTGCTCCCGGTCACGGCGCTCGCGGGCGCGGTGTTCCTGGTGTGGGTGGACACCCTGGCCCGTACGGTCCTCGACCCCCAGGAGGTCCCCGTGGGGGTGGTGACGTCGCTGATCGGTGTCCCGGCGTTCGTCCTGGTCCTGTACCGCACGCGGCGGACGACATGACCGGCCGGCCGCATGCCGCCGGGTGCGGGCTGCGGGCCGATCGGGTGACCAGGGCGGCGGCGGGCCACCTCCTCGTGGACGGGGTGAGCCTGTCGCCGCCGCCCGGAGCCACGGTCGGCCTGCTCGGCCCGAACGGCTCGGGCAAGTCCACCCTGCTGCGCCTCCTCGCGGGCGTCCTCGCCCCGACGTCGGGCGTGGTCACGCTGGACGGCGACCCGCTGCGGGAGATCGGCCGCCGCACGGTGGCCCGCAGGGTGGCGGTGGTGGACCAGGACGCCACCACGCAGGTGGAGCTTTCGGTGGAGGAGGTCGTACGCCTGGGCCGCATCCCGCACCGCAGGGCGTGGACGCTCCCCACCCCCGAGGACGAGGAAGCGGTACGGGAAGCCCTCCTCCGTACGGGCCTCGCGGACCGGGCGGCCCAGTCCTGGCACACGCTCTCGGGCGGTGAGCGCCAACGGGTGCAGATAGCGCGGGCGTTGGCGCAGACGCCACGGGAACTGCTCCTGGACGAACCCACCAACCACCTGGACATCCAGCACCAGCTGGATCTCCTCGCCCTGGTGGCGGACCTCCCCCTGACGAGCGTGATCGCCCTGCACGACCTGAACCTGGCGGCGATGTTCTGCGACCACGTCCTCGTCCTGCGCGAGGGGGTGACCTACGCGTCGGGCACCCCGGCGGAAGTGATCACGGAGGAACTGATCGCGAAGGTGTACGGCGTCCGCGCCGAGGTCACCCACCACCCCGCCGAACCCCACCCCTCCATCCGCTTCCTCCGCGGCTGAGTTCACGGGAGGGGCAGCGGCGGCCGTGCGTCACCGGCTGCCAGCGGCTCGGCCTCCGCACGGAGCCGCGGCTGCGCCCCACCAGGTGTCAAAGGCTCCGCACGACCTGCCCGGCCCGGAACCGGAGCTTGGCGTCGGCGTCCTCCAGCAGGGCGGCAGCGGCGCGCCGTCGCGAGGCCTCGTCCTGCGCGCACAGCAGCCGGAAGGCGGCGACGCGGGTGTGCCGGGGGAGGCCGGGCCCCAGGCGCGCCATCAGCCACTCCGTGGGGAGCTGCCGCGCGCCGGGCAGGAGCGCGGCGGAGGCCTCGCGGGCGACGGCGGGCGCGGGGTCGTCCAGGAGCACCCGCACCTCCTCGCCGCACGCGACGTCGAGCAGCCGCAGCCCGGCCACGGCACGGGCCCTGACCCCGGAGACCTCGTGCGCGAGGAGCGGCAGCAGCAGCCCGGCATCGGTGCGGACACCGCACTCCGCCAGGCCGACGGGGGCGCCCGGCGGCAGCGCGGCGTCACCGGGGTCGGCGCACCACGCCCGGTAGAGCGGCAGCGGATCGGTCCCGGACTGCCGCAGGACGTAGCGGGCGCAGGCGCGCACGAGCGCCGAGCGGTCCGTGAGGTACTCCCGGGCCGCTTCCGGCCGCCCCACGCGGCGCAGCGCGGTGACACCGGCGGAACGGACGCGGGGGGTGCGGGCGCCCAGGAGGGGCACGACCACGTCGCGGTACGCCCCTTCGCCCGCGGCCTCGCCCAGGCCCGCGAGGGCGGCGTCGGCGCAGAGGTTCTGGATCACGACGTCGCGGTCGTGGACGGCGACACGGGCCAGCTCCGCGACCGGCTGCGCGTGCGCGTCGACGGCGATGCGATGAGCGAAGCGCCGTACGACGGGATCCCCGTGGCCGAGCAGCGCCACGAGCCGCTCACCCGCCGCATCGCCCGTCGTTTCACCCGCTGCATCGCCCGCCGTACCGCTCACCACTTCCCGCAGCAGCTCGACGCCGAAGGCTCCGCGTTCCCGGCGCCCCACGCGCAACAGCACGGGCGCGAGCGAGGCCAGCTCCGCGGCGCCGAGGCGGGGCAGGGTGTCCCGCAGCAGGCCGCGTGCCTTCTCCCGTACGGGCGCGGCCCAGTCGGCACAGCGGATGACGACCAGGGGCAACAGCACCGGATGCCGCGCGGCCCGCCGCACCGCCCGCTCGCGCACCCGGCCGTCGCGACTGCACAGAGCGAAGGCGACCTGGCTCTCCTTGGCCTTCACGACGCCCGGGTGCGAGAACATCCCGCGCATGTCGGAGTCGAACGCGATCCAGGCGGCGGGATCCGACACATCGAGCACGTCCCGCAGGGAGTCCCCGGGCATGCCGCCCACGAGTTCCCCTCGTTTGCCGCCCCCACCGAACCAACTGCGCATCACCATCGCGGCCGCCCCCCGTCGCCCCATTGAGACGGCGATCGTAGGCGGCGAAAGGGCCCCGGCGCGCCCGAGTTTCCTCCGGCCCGGACTGGGGAGTTCCCCTGCCTCGGACTGGGGAGTTCCCGCTCGCTGCCCCGGCCTAGAGAGGCGGTGCGGAGCTGGAGTCGAGGGCGTGGACGATGCCGGATTCCGGATCGGTGGTGTGGCCGGCGTCGAAGGCGTGCCGGTAGGCGTCTTCCCCGAGGGCTTCGCGGGTCCGCCGTTCGCAGACTTGGTGGGCCACCACCATCGGGGGGATGCCCGCCTGCGGTCGGCCAAGGGTCTCCCACAGCTGCGCGGCCAGTCCGAGCAGCCAGGCGGCGTCCCGGTACCGGCCGGTGGCGGTGGCGGAGCGGGCCAGGGATTCCAGGGCGTGGGCGGTGCCCACGCCGTCGCGCAGCCGGTGTTTGACCACGAGTGCCTCGCGGGCGTGCCAGCGGGCCTCTTCGAAGAGGCCCAGGGCCAGCTCGGCCTGGGCGCGGACGAAGTCACCCCAGGCGCACATGCTGCGCTCGCCGCTGCGCTCACTGGCGGCGCGCAGTTCGTCCAGCCAGCGGAAGGCCTCCTCGAAGCGGCCCGCGGCGACGAGCGAGTGGGTGAGGAAGACCAGGGCCGCCAGCGGAAGCAAGGTGAGGGGCTGCTCGCGCCAGTCCGTGGCGAGCTGGGCCTCGGCCCGGGCCACCGTCGACTCCAGATCGCCGCGCACCGCCGACACCCGCAGCTCGGTGGCGGCCGCGTACCCGCGCTCCGTGTCGCCGAACCGGGCGGCCAGGGCCGTGCACTCGGCGGCCCGTTCCTCGAGGGCCGGGAGATCGCCCAGGTAGAGCAGCAGTTGACCGATGGCGTACAGGGCCTTCACCCGGGCCGGGGAAGGGGCGGTGTCGGCGGCCAGGGCCCGGTCCAGGTAGTGGCGGCCCTCCTTGACGAACCCGCACGCCTGCCAGAAGAACCACAGTGTTCCGGTCAGCTCCAGCGCGACCTGGCCTTCGGCCTCGGCCAGGCTGAACTCCAGCGCGGCGCGGAGGTTGTCGTGCTCGGCGGTCATCCGGTCGTACCAGGCGAACTGATCGGGGCCGATCCAGGCGGCGTGGCCCCGGCGGGCCAGAGCCAGGTAATGGTCCCGGTGGCGGCGGCGCAGCGCGTCGTCCTCGCCGAGACCGCGCAGCCAGTGGGCCCCGAACTCGCGGATGGTGTCGAGCATGCGGTAGCGCTCGCCGCCCCCGGTGGGCCGCCAGAGCAGGATCGACTTGTCCATCAGCGTGTCGAGGACGGCGGGAATGTCCGCGGCGGGAAGGTGGTCGTCGGCGCAGATCCGCTGGGTCGTCTCGACGTCGAAGCTGCCGGCGAACACCGAGAGACGGGCCCACAGGAGCCGTTCGGCGGGAGTGCACAGCTCGTGGCTCCAGCCGATCGCCGTGCGCAGAGCCTGGTGCCAGGGAGGATCGGCGTCGGTGGCGATGCCGTCGGTGTCGCCCAGGACGGCGAAGCGGTCGTCGAGTCGGGCGGTCAGTTCCTTGACCGGCAGATCACGGAGACGGGCCGCGGCCAGCTCGATCGCCAGCGGCAGCCCCTCCAGGCGCCGGCACAGCCGTACCAGCTCCGCGTGGTCGGCATCGGTGACGGTGAAGCCGGGCACCGCCTCCATGGCGCGCCGGGTCAGCAGCACCACCGCGTCCGCCGTGCCCGCCCGCGCGTCGTCGTCCTCGGGCACCGGCAGCGGCTCGACGGTGAGGACCCGCTCGCCCGCCGCGTTCAGAACGCGCCGGCTGGTGGCCAGGACCCGCAGCCCCGGCGCGGCCCGCAGCAGGGCCTCGGCGACGCGCGCGCAGTCCTCGACCAGGTGCTCGCAGGTGTCGAGCACGAGCAGCAGCTCCCGGTCGGCCAGGTACTCCGCGAGGACCTCGGTCATCGGGCGGGTGGTCTGATCGGCCAGCGGCAGGGTCTCCGCGATGACGTGGGCGAGCAGGTCGCCCTGCCGGCGCAGCGGGGAGAGCTCCACCAGCCAGGCCCCGTCGCGGAAGCGGGGCTGGAGCGCGACGGCGGCATCCAGCGCCACCCGGGTCTTGCCCACTCCGCCGACGCCGGTCAGGGTCACCAGCCGCGTCGGCTCTTCGAGCGAGGGGGCGAGGAACATCCGCTCGATCGCGCTCACTTCCGCCCGACGATCGACGGTTTCGGTACGCGGCGGGGTCAGGTTCCCCACCCGTCGTCCCCCGCGCGGCTCCCCCTGCTGCCCCGACGCCGCCACCACGACTGCCCCCCTCGCACCGGTCCCGTGCCCCACAGCGTGGGCCGACGGCGGCAGCCTGCACCACAGCGCCACCCCACACGACGAGAGGCACGAAACTGCCCGAAGGAGTCCGCACCTGATCGCGAGGAACCACCAAGAACGGCCAAGAACGGCCAGAAGGGACCAAAACAACGAGGGCCGCTCCTCCCGACCCGGAAGAAGCGACCCTCGCCGCCGTACTCAGATGCGATGTGAAGCCAGAGGCCTGCCCGGCGAGCAAAAACCCGGCACGGCCACCCGACCCCGCGGTTTAGATGTCGAAGTACAGCTCGAACTCGTGCGGGTGCGGGCGGAGCTGGATCGGGGCGATCTCGTTCGTCCGCTTGTAGTCGATCCACGTCTCGATCAGGTCGGACGTGAAGACGCCGCCCGCCTGGAGGTACTCGTTGTCCGCCTCCAGGGCGTCGAGGACCGCGGGGAGGGAGGTCGGGACCTGGGCGACGCCCGCGTGCTCCTCGGGGGCGAGCTCGTAGAGGTCCTTGTCGATCGGCTCCGGCGGCTCGATCTTGTTCTTGACGCCGTCCAGGCCGGCCATCAGGAGCGCCGAGAACGCCAGGTACGGGTTCGAGGACGGGTCCGGCGCGCGGAACTCGACGCGCTTGGCCTTCGGGTTCGAGCCCGTGATCGGGATACGCATGGCGGCCGAGCGGTTGCGCTGCGAGTACACCATGTTGACCGGCGCCTCGAAGCCCGGGACCAGGCGGTGGTACGAGTTCACCGTCGGGTTCGTGAAGGCGAGCAGCGACGGGGCGTGCTTGAGGATGCCGCCGATGTAGTAGCGGGCGGTGTCCGAGAGGCCCGCGTAGCCCTGCTCGTCGTAGAACAGCGGGTCGCCGTTGGCCCACAGCGACTGGTGGACGTGCATGCCCGAGCCGTTGTCGCCGAAGATCGGCTTCGGCATGAAGGTCGCGGTCTTCTGGTTGCGCCAGGCGACGTTCTTCACGATGTACTTGAAGAGCATCAGGTCGTCGGCCGCGGCGAGCAGCGTGTTGAACTTGTAGTTGATCTCCGCCTGGCCGGCCGTGCCGACCTCGTGGTGCTGGCGCTCGACCTGGAGGCCGTTCTTGTCCAGCTCCAGGGAGATCTCGGCACGCAGGTCGGCGAAGTGGTCCACCGGCGGGGCCGGGAAGTAGCCGCCCTTGTAGCGGACCTTGTAGCCGCGGTTGTTCTCGACCGCACCGGTGTTCCAGGCGCCCGCCTCGGAGTCGATGTGGTAGAAGCTCTCGTTCGCCGACGTCTGGAAGCGGACGTTGTCGAAGACGTAGAACTCGGCCTCGGGGCCGAAGTACGCGGTGTCCGCGATGCCGGTCGACGCGAGGTAGGCCTCGGCCTTCTTGGCGATGTTGCGCGGGTCACGGCTGTACTGCTCGCCCGTGATCGGGTCGTGGATGAAGAAGTTGATGTTGACGGTCTTGTCGCGGCGGAAGGGATCGACCCGGGCGGTCGACAGGTCCGCGCGCAGCGCCATGTCGGACTCGTGGATGGCCTGGAAGCCGCGGATCGACGATCCGTCGAACGCCAGCTCCTCGTTCGGGTCGAACGCCGCTGCCGGGATCGTGAAGTGCTGCATCACTCCGGGCAGGTCGCAGAACCGGACATCTACGAACTTCACGTCCTCGTCCGCGATGAACTTCTTTGCGTCGTCGGCGTTCTGGAACATCCAACTCCTCCTACTCCCGACCCCCAGGCGGGGACGGGGTTGCAGCTCGTTGTGCGGCCAGTGCGGTGGCACACGCTGGGACCCGACCATAGGTACGGGGGATTTCTCAAGCATGACCCATTTGTTTCGCGGAAGTTAACCGGGCCGGGTCCGCGCCGGGTGTCATTCGCCCTACCCCGCCCGTCCTCGTACGAAATCGGGCGCAGTACCGTGGACGGGTGGACAACAGGCAAGCAATCGGATCGTGGCTCTCCGGGCCTCGTGCGGCGGCAGAGGAAGCGGGCGTCGACTTCGGGTACCGGGGCGAGCAGCTCGGTCTGCCCGAGGAGGGGCCGGGATCGATCGCGCGGCCCGGGCGGCGCATGGGCGCCATCGCCGTCGACTGGGCCCTGTGCCTGCTCATCGCATACGGCCTGTTCGCTCGCGGTGACCAGCAGGCGATGGGCAACTGGGCGCTCGGCATCTTCTTCGTCATGACCGTCCTGACGGTCGGCACGGTCGGCTGCACCCCCGGCAAGGCCCTCTTCCGGCTGCGGGTGGTCGCCGAGGGCGGCGGCCGGCTCGGCATCGGCAGGGTCCTCGTCCGCAGCGTGCTGCTGTGCGTCGGCGTCCCGGCCCTGATCTGGGACCGCGACGGCCGCGGCCTCCACGACCGCCTCGCCCGCGCCGTCCAGGTCCGCATCTGATCCCTACTGACACGAACTCGACGACGAACACGAGCTCGAACGCGAACGCGAACCCGAGCTCATGACGAAGGCCCCGGAACCGATCGGTTCCGGGGCCTTCGTCTACGTAGAGACAGGGAAAGACGGGGGAGAGGCAGGTGAGCCTCGGACCAGCAGCTCTGCGGCGATTACCGCATCTTCGGGCCGCCGCGAGGCATCCGCATGCCCTTCGGCATCGGGCCCTTCGGGAGCGGCATGTTGCTCATCAGGTCGCCCATCGCGCGCAGCCGGTCGTTCGTCGCCGTGACCTGCGGGCCCTGGAGGACGCGGGGCAGCTTCAGAAGCGTCGTGCGCAGCTTCTTCAGCGGGACCTGGCCCTCGCCGGTGCCCACGATCACGTCGTGCACGGGGACGTCGGAGACGACCCGGGCCATACGCTTCTTCTCGGCCGCCAGCAGGCTCTTCACCCGGTTCGGGTTGCCCTCGGCGACGAGCACGATGCCGGCCTTGCCGACCGTGCGGTGCACGACGTCCTGGCTGCGGTTCATCGCCACCGCCGGAGTCGTCGTCCAGCCGCGGCCGATCTTGTCGAGCACCGCGGCCGCCGCACCGGGCTGGCCCTCCATCTGCCCGAAGGCCGCACGCTCGGCCCTGCGCCCGAAGACGATCGCCATCGCGAGGAAGGCGAGCACAAAGCCGAGAATGCCGAGATAGATCGGGTGACCGATCAAGAAGCCGATCGCGAGGAAGACACCGAAGGTGACGATTCCCACAGCCGCGATGACAAGCCCGATCCGCGGATCGGCCTTGCGGGTCATCTTGTAGGTCAGGGCAATCTGCTTGAGTCGCCCGGGGTTCGCGGCGTCCGCCGCGGTTTCCTTCCTCGCCATGTCGTGAAGTCTACGTGTCCCTGGAGGTGACTACGACGTGCGGGTTGTCATCGCCTCTTCGAGGACACGCAGCGCCTCGGCCCGGTCCTTGGCGCGGCGCCGGTCGTCGAGCACGGACGTCCAGGCGTTGCGGCGAGCGGTGCGCTGGCCGCTGCTCATGAGAAGCGACTCGACGGCACGCAGTGCGTCGGTGACGGACGGGATGGCGGTGGCGCGTACGGGCGCGGCCTGCATGGTGGGGCCCTCCTGGGCGGCTATGGGTAGGGCTGTACGTGGGGTAATTCCAGGGTCACTGATTGGTGTTACCAGGGCGTGACCGACCGGTCAAACACGGATGAAGCCTTGACGCCCGACCTCGAAACCCTGACGCGGCCCTGACGATCCCCCTCACCTGCGGGGACCGTCAGGGCCGCGTCATCTCGGCCACTACTCGTCAGTAGTCACTTGTGCGCCGATTCACACACTGCGACCTCCACGCGGCGTTCGTGAGGCCTTCGTGCGCCCCTCATGCAGCCTTCGTGCGGCCTTCACGCAGCCTTGGTACGGCCTCCAGGCGGAACCGGAAGCGGAACCGGAATCCACGCGGATCCCCGCCCCGCTCAGACCGCCTGCGACGCGACGTACGCCCCGCGCTTCTCGATCGCCATCTGGTAGAGGCGACCGGCGCGGTACGAGGAGCGGACCAGCGGGCCCGACATGACGCCGGAGAAGCCGATCTCCTCGGCCTCCTCCTTGAGCTCCACGAACTCCTGCGGCTTGGCCCAGCGCTCCACGGGGTGGTGGCGCGGCGTCGGGCGCAGGTACTGCGTGATCGTGATGAGCTCGCAACCCGCGTCGTGCAGCGCGTGCAGCGCCTCGCTGATCTCCTCGCGCTCCTCGCCCATGCCCAGGATGAGGTTCGACTTGGTGACCAGGCCGGCCTCGCGGGCGCGGGTGATGACCTCCAGCGAGCGCTCGAAGCGGAAGCCGGGGCGGATGCGCTTGAAGATGCGCGGCACCGTCTCCACGTTGTGCCCGAGGACCTCGGGGCGCGAGGAGAAGACCTCGGCCAGCTGGTCGGGGTCGGCGTTGAAGTCGGGGATGAGCAGCTCGACCTTGGTCTGGCCCTCCGCGCGCTCCGCCGTCATCGCGTGGATCTGGCGCACGGTCTCCGCGTACAGCCAGGCTCCGCCGTCGTCCAGGTCGTCGCGGGCGACGCCGGTGATCGTGGCGTAGTTCAGGTCCATCGTGACGACGGACTCGCCCACGCGGCGCGGCTCGTCACGGTCGAGTGCCTGCGGCTTGCCCGTGTCGATCTGGCAGAAGTCGCAGCGCCGGGTGCACTGGTCACCGCCGATGAGGAAGGTGGCCTCGCGGTCTTCCCAGCACTCGTAGATGTTGGGACAGCCCGCTTCCTGGCAGACCGTGTGCAGGCCCTCGCTCTTCACGAGGTTCTGCATCTTGGTGTACTCGGGGCCCATTTTCGCCCGGGTCTTGATCCACTCGGGCTTGCGCTCGATGGGGGTCTGGGCGTTCCGGACCTCCAGGCGCAGCATCTTGCGTCCGTCGGGTGCGACTGCGGACACATCGGCTCCCTGTAGCTTCGATTCTTCGGCGTACACCAGGGTACGCCCGTGATCTCGTCGGCCTGACGTTCGGCCAACCTCTGGCCCACGGGTTGCATTCCCCGTGGCCCGCCCCGTCTAGGCGGTCGCCTTCTCGGCTTCCGGGTTCTCGACCGTCTTCGGGGCGGACTCCGCGCCCGTCTTCGCGACGGACTCTTCGGCCGTCTTCTCGATCGTCCGCGGCTTGAGGTCCGCGTTCTCCAGGACCTCCCGCAGGTGTTTCTCGGCGACGGGCAGGACGTCGGCGATGGTGACCTCGCGGCCCAGCTCGTACGAGACGGACGTCACGCCCGCGTCGCGGATGCCGCACGGGATGATCTTGTCGAACCAGGTGTTGTCCGGATTCACGTTCAGCGCGAAGCCGTGCATCGTCACACCCTTGGCGACGCGGATGCCGATGGCCGCGATCTTGCGGTCCTCGCGGCGCTGGCCCGCGTTGGACGGGGCGTACTCCGGGCCGTTGAACCGGGCGTCGAACTCGTCGTCCTGCGTCCGCGGGTCGAGGTCCAGGGTCAGGCCGCCCAGGGCCGGGGCCTGGTCCGCCGCCTGACGCGGGTCACCGAGCACCCATACGCCGCTGCGCCCCTCGACGCGCGACGTCTCCAGGCCGAATTCCGCACACGTACGGATAAGAGCCTCTTCCAGGCGGCGCACATGTGCTACCACGTCGACCGGCCGCGGCAGCTTCTGGATCGGATAGCCCACGAGCTGTCCGGGGCCGTGCCAGGTGATCTTGCCGCCGCGGTCCACGTCGACGACGGGGGTGCCGTCCAGCGGGCGCTCGCTGTCCGCCGTGCGGCGGCCCGCGGTGTAGACCGGCGGGTGTTCAAGCAGCAGACACGTGTCCGGGAGCTCGTCGGCGAAGCGGGCGGCGTGCACGCGGCGCTGCTCGTCCCAGGCCTCCTGGTACTCGACCGCGTCGGGGCCGAAGCCGAGACGGACGAACTGAAACTCACTCACGGCAAGTGCCTCCCTAGAACCTGCACCGTGCACATATCGCGCCCCCAGCCACTGTACGGGCCGCGGATTCTCGTCAGTCCTCCGGTCAATCCTCACACGATCGGATGAATGCCGGTCGAAGGCCGCGATGGGGGCGGTGAGGGCCGCTACATTCACGCCGTTCACGGAGCCATAAGGGCTGCTCAAGGCAACGCCCGAAAGGCAGGAGACCGCACAGCTGATGACGGAACGACCTCCGCAGCGCACGCCCAACCGCCAGCTAGCCGCGCTCATCTCAGAAGCCGGCTTCTCCAATGCGGGGCTCGCGCGCCGCGTCGATCAGCTGGGCCTCGAACACGGTCTGGATCTGCGGTACGACAAGACATCGGTGACCCGCTGGCTGCGCGGACAGCAGCCGCGCGGCACCACCCCCGCCCTCATCGCCGAGGTCTTCACCCGGCGGCTGGGGCGCCGCCTCTCCGCACAGGATCTGGGGCTCGACGCGTGCGCGCCGGTGTACGCCGGTCTCGAGTTCGCGGCGAGCCCCGAAGAAGCCATCGACATCGTCGGCGGGCTCTGGCGCAAGGATTCCGGGAGCCACGCCGAACTGCGGAAGATCGCGTTCACCCCGGCGGGTCTCGTCGTCCCCAGCAGGGACTGGCTGATCGGCCGCCCCGACGACCGGGTGAGCCGCGGCGACTACGCGCAGAGCGGCGCCCGCGTCCCCTCGCAGGGCCGGCCCGCCATACCGCGCCAGCGCAAGGAGCCCGAGCGGGGCGTGGGCGCCAAGGTGACCAGCGGCGACATCTCGGCCCTGCGCTCCGTCGGCGAACTCTTCCGGGCGCTCGACCACGCGTACGGCGGCGGGCACGCCCGGCAGGCGCTCGTGCGCTATCTGGAGCACGAGGCCGAGCCGATGCTGCGGGGCACGTACGGCGAGCAGGCCGGGCGGCGGCTCTTCGCCGCCGCGGCCGACCTCACCCGCCTCGCGGGCTGGACCTCGTACGACATCGCGGCGCACGGCCTGGCCCAGCGCTACTACGTCCAGGCGCTGCGGCTCTCGCAGGCGGCGGGCGACCGCGCCTACGGCTCGTACGTCCTCGTGACGATGAGCCGCCAGGCGGTCTATCTCGGGCACGGCAGAGAAGCCGTGCAGCTGGCGCGGGTGGCCCAGCAGGGCGTCGGCTCTTCGGCGCCGCCCGTCGTCCAGGCCCTGCTGCACTCCGTGGAGGCGCGCGGTCACGGCGTGCTCGGCGAGGTGCGGGCGTGCACGGCGTCGATGGTGCGGGCCGAGCGCGCCCTGGAGACGTCACGCCCGGGCGACGAGGTCCCCTACTGGGCGCGGTTCTTCGACGAGGCGCAGCTCGCGGACGAGTTCGGGCACTGCCACCGGGACCTCCAGCAGTACCGCGTGGCCGCCCAGCACGCGGAGCGCTCGCTCCAGCTGCGCGCCCCCGGGTACGCCCGCAGCCGCCTCTTCTGCCGGATCGTCCTCGCCACCTCGCGCCTGGGCCTCGGCGAGCTGGAGCAGGCCTGCCAGCTGGGCGCGGAGGCCGCGCAGGCGGCGGGGGAGATGCGGTCGGTGCGGGCGGTGGAGTACGTACGCGACTTCGAGCGGCGTCTTGAGCCGTACCGCGACGCGGCGGCGGTGCGGGGATACCGCGACCGGGTGGCCGCCCTGGGGTGACACCGAAGGCATGGGTACGCCGAAGGCGTAGGTAAGGGGCGGGGCTGCGCAGCCCCGCCCCTTACCCGTCCCAGCCGTCTCAGCCGTCTCGGCGCGGCCGCGTGGCTGGCTCAGCGCCGGCGCGCGACCTCCGGGGGTGCGACCTCCAGGCGTGCGACCTTCTCTGGGGACAACGCCTCGTCCCACGTGGTGAGTTCGTCCAGGTCGCCCCGCAGGCTCGCCTTCTCCGTGCCGATGGACCGCAGCGGCAGCGGGATCGACGCCGCGACGGACCCGACCCGCTCCCCGTCCGCGTACAGCGTGGTATGGCCCGGAGTCGTCACCCACGTCAGCCGCGTCCAGCGGTCGAGCGGCAGCGTGTGCGCGAAGCTGAAGTCGGCTTCGCCGTACCGCGTGAAGCCGACCTTCCCGGTGCCGTGCTGCATCAGCTTCAGCGCGCCCGCCTTGGAACTGAGCAGCACCTGGTCGCCGGTCACGGCCGTCGGGCGGACCCGCACCGACACGGTCCACGGCTCGGCGACGTCGAGACCGCCGAAGCCCACGCCGTCCCGGTCGGAGTCGAAGCGCCAGGCCCGGCTGCCCGCGCCCGCCGTCCCGTCGACGGGAGTCGGGTTATTGATGATGTAGGAAGTCCCGGAGAGACCGCCCGCCGTGTCCTCGGCGAGGATCGTGTTGCCGGGACTGCCCGCGTACGTCCAGCCGCTGGGGTACGACGCGTCGTCGAACGTCCAGTGGTGGCTGGGCCGCCCCTCGACCCGCGGCGGCACCGGCGCGGGAGTCGTGCCCGGTGGATCCCCGATGCGGGCCGCCCGGGCCCTGAACTCGGCGAGGGTGTCCGGCGTCGCCGACCCGTTCCAGGCGCGGTCGGCGAGGATCGCGCGGGGGCCCGCCATGTGCTGCTCGAAGTAGCCGTCGTCGGCCCAGAAGTTGTAGTCGGCCCAGTTGGTGACGCCGGAGCCGAGCATGTCCGGGGCGCTGCTCGGCGCCCAGTCGTCGTACATCCAGGGCTCGTCCGGATACAGGTGGTGGTAGTTGTTCGGGGTGTCGTAGAAGGGGCCGATGGCGATCTCGTCGTGGCCCGGGATCTCCGGCTCGGCCCCCGTGCCCTCCCAGGTGAGGAAGACGACCGGGGCGTGGACCTTCTGCTGGGGCGCGGCCAGGTGTTCGGAGCCGTTGTAGACGGCCGTGCGCTTGCCGTGCGAAGCGACCACGTCGTCCAGGGTGTTGATGTAGCGGTTGAGGAGGTCGCCGAGCGTCGACACGTCGGGCGCCGACGCCAGGTGGTCCCGCACGCGCGGGCACTGCGCGAGCTGCCCGGGCACCTCCTCCGCGCCGATCGAGAACAGGGGCGCGTCGAACCAGCCCGCGAACTCGTCGACGATCTCCTTCGACTTCCTGATCGCCTTGTCGCTGGTCATGTCGATGATCCAGTCCGGCGTGAGGTGCGCGTGCGTGTGCGCGCCCGTGCACGCTCCGGCGCCCGATCCGAAGCCGATGCCGAAGGCCTCACTGATCACCGTGGCATGGCCGGGGAGCTCCAGGCCCGGCATCAGCTGGACGTGGTGGCGGGCCGCGAAGGCCTTCAGGCGCTCGATGTCGGCGCGGTCATAGCTGTGGCCGGGGTCCGCGAGGCCGGGGAACTTCGGGCTGTACAGGCGGAAGCCCTCGGACTCGGAGAGGTGCAGGAAGAGGGTGTTGAGCTTCTGGTCGCCCATCCTGCGGATCAGGTTCTCCAGGTAGGGGATCTTCCAGTACTTGCGTCCCGCGTCGAGGTGGACCATGCGGACGGCCTGCGCGGGGCGGTCGGTGGAGCGGGCGCGGGGGACCGCGCGGTGGTCGTCTGCCGTGGCGCGCAGGAGCTGGAGGAGCGTGCGGGTGCCGTAGTAGAGGCCGTGGGTGGAGGCGGCTTCGATGCGGATCGGGCCCGCACTGTCGAAGCCGTAGCCCTCGGCGCCGAAGTCGCCCTGCGCGGTGAGGCCGAGCGTGATGTCGCCGGCGGCGGGGCGGCCCGTGCGCGGGGCGATCCGGGGCGTGATGCCGGTGACCTGCTTGATCTCCGTGCGGAGCTGATCGGCGAGCTCGCGTACGGACTGGTGGGCGGGGCCCGGGAATTCGCTGCGGCCCGCGGGGAGCGCGGTGGTGGACGCGGCGCGCGGGTCGATCAGGATGCGGGTGCGTGCGGTGAGCCGCGTACGGCCGTCGAGCGCGGTCCAGTCGGTGGGGCGGGGGACCACGGAGGGCACGTCGGCGGTGGCGCCCGTGGCGGTCGCGTCACCCGGGGCAGCCGCGTCGGCCCGGGCGGCTGTGGACGCTGTGGACACCGTGGCGCCTGGGGATGCGGTGGATGCCGTGGATGCTGTGGCGGTCGGCAAAGATAGACCTCCCATGAATAGGCCGAGGATGAGTGATGTCACCGGGATGGTGCGACGCACGTGAATCCTCCTGCGGCTTGGCGATCCGGTGGGACCGTAGCCGTGAGGTACCCGTGTGGCAAGGGGAATTGCAGGGGCGAGCGAGGTTCGGTGGCTCGTACGGAGCTCGTACGGAGAGGGTGCGCGGGACAGCGGAAAGCCCCCGCGCGAGGGAGCGGGGGCTTCCGGAGGTCACGCAGAGATCGGATGGATCAGGCCGCCATCGGCAGATCCCCCGAGCCGTACGCGGAGGCCACTCCGAAGTCCGCGAGCGCGGCCCGTGCCGCGCGGCGGCCCGAGTACAGGGCGCCCTGCACCGTGCTGGTGTCCCGGTGGTCGCCGCAGACGTAGAGCCCCGCCAGCAGCCGCACCGGGCGGCGCAGGTCGTGCGGTGGCGGCATCGCGGGCACCGCCTCGCGGGTGTGGTGGACGGCCAGTGATTCCCAGCGGGCGGTGGACGTGCCGTACAGGTCGGCGAGATGGGCGAGGACGGCCCGCTCGTCCGGCGGCGAGCCGAGGACCGTCGAGGAGACGAGGGCCCGGCCCGCGGGCGCGCGCGACGGGTCGACGTGGCTGATCACGGCCGTGTGCGCGACCGGGCCCGAGCGGTCGGCGTCGAGCAGCAGCGCGGGCTCGGCGAGCGGCGCCTCGGGTGCCGCGTGGTGCACCACCGTCACCTGGTGGAAGGAGGGCACGCGCAGGCCGGGCAGCAGCTCGGCGGCGGCACGCGCGTCGGTGGCCAGCAGGACCGCGCGGCAGCGCACTTCGCCGTGCTCGGCCGTCCTGACGGAGGTCGTGGAGACGGCGTCGACGCGCACGCCGGTGCGCACGGTCCCCGGCGGGAGCGCGGCCGACAGGAGTTCGGGCAGTACCTCGGCGCCGCCCTCGGGCAGACACAGGCGGCCGCGCGCGAAGGAGCGCAGGGCGAGGTCGGCGCACCGGCTCGACGTCGAGAGGTCCGGGTCGCAGAGGAGCGCCGAGAGCAGCGGGCGCAGGAAGCCGGTGACGGTGCGCGCGGGCAGGCCGCGGGCGAAGAGGGCTTCCGATGCCGGGAGTTCGGGGCGGGCCAGGAGGCGCCCAGGGGTCGTCGCCGCGAGCCTGGCGAGGGCCGCCCCGAGGCGGGCCTGGTCGAGCGGGCCGCCGAGGGGGGTGGCGTGGGGCGCGACACGTGCCGCTCGCGGGCCCCTGGGGGCGCTTGCCAGGGCGCGTGCGGCGGTGAGTGCGCCCCTTGCGCGCCGGGAGCTCGTCGGTTCGACGGCGCGGTGGTGCCGGCCGTCGCTGTGCACCAGGACGCCGGGTATGAAGGGCCGCAGTACGAGCGCGTCGAGCCCGGGGGTGTGGCGCAGTTCGGGATATGAGGTGGTGAGCAGCTGCCCGATCCTGTCGAGTCGGAACCCGTCGACCTTCTCCGTCGACATGCGCCCACCGACGTAAGGGGCGGCTTCCAGGACAACGGTCGTTACACCGGCCCTGGTCAGGTGATGGGCCGCCGACAGTCCCGCGACCCCCGCTCCCACGATGACGACATCCGCATGGTCCGCAGGCTCTGGCACGTGCCCCTCCCCGAGGTTGCGCGGCTGCTGGGGACGTCATGCCCTCAACAGGGCTTCGGAATCAATGAGTTCCGCACGAGGGTAGGAGCACTCACGGGCAGGGGCAGTCGCGCATCGACCGGGCACGGTCGCACGCCGGTCGCACACGGTCGCAGAAGCGAGTGCCGCCCGCCCGGACGCGACCCAGGGGCGGGCGGGCGCCGCCGGCCTTCTAGCGCAGTGCCGCGCGGAGCGTCTCGTCGATGCCCGGGAACGCGAACGAGAATCCCGACTCCAGGAGCCGGGTCGGCAGGACCCGCTGGCTGCCGAGCACGTCACCGGCCATCTCGCCGAGCGCGACCCGCAGCGCGGGCGCGGGCGCGGTGAAGAGCGTGGGCCGGTGCAGCACCCGCCCCATCGCGGCCGTCACCTCGCGGTTGGTCAGCGGATCGGGCGCCGTCAGATTGACCGGGCCCGCCAGCGACTCCGTGTCGAGCAGATGCCGCAGCGCGGCCACCGCGTCGTGCAGCGAGATGTAGCTCCAGTACTGGCTGCCGTCTCCCAGGCGCCCGCCGAGCCCCGCCTTGAAGAGCGGGAACAACCGCTGCCAGGCCCCGCCCTCGCGCGACACCACCAGGCCGTTGCGCGCGAAGACCGTACGGATCCCCGCCGTGTGCGCGGCGGCGGCCGCACCCTCCCACTCCACGCACACGGACGGCAGGAAGCCCTCCCCGGAGGGGGCGCTCTCGTCCACCGCGCGCTGACCGGTGTCCCCGTAGTAGCCGATCGCGCTCGCCGAGAGGAACACCCGGGGCGGCTCGTCCAGCGAGGCGGCGGCCTCGGCGAGCGTGGTGGTGCCGAGCACCCGGCTGTCGCGGATCTCCTGCTTGTAGGCGTCCGTCCAGCGGCGGTCGCCGATCCCGGCTCCCGCCAGGTTGACCACCGCGTCGCAGCCCGCGAGCCCCGCCGTGTCGACGTACCCCTCCTTGGGGTCCCAGCGGACCTCGTCCTTCGCGCGAGGTGCCCGGCGCACCAGCCGCACCACCTCGTGGCCGTCGTCGGACAGGGCGCGCGTCAGCGCCGTTCCGATGAGGCCGGACGCTCCGGCCACGGCGATACGGGACCGCTGCGGCGAAGAGGCGGACTGTGCGGACTCGGTGGGCTCCATGGACCCATCCTGCCCCGGAAATCCGCCGAAAGGCGTCAGGCGCCCGTCGTACAGTGACGCCCATGCCGGACACGTTCATACGGACCGCCCTGCCGGAGGACGAAGAGGTCCTCGGCCGCATCGACCGCGCCACCTGGTCCACCCTGCACGCGGTCCAGCCTGCCCCGCAGCCTCCCCACCCGCCGTTCTTCAGCGACCGCTTCGGGCCCCACGACCACCTGGTCGCCGAGCTGGACGGGGTGGTCGTCGGCTACATACGGATCGGTTATCCCACCGCCCTCCTCGCCAACGCCCACGTGCGCCAGATCCTGGGCTTCGCCGTCGCGTACGAGGCGCGCGGCCAAGGAGTGGGCCGCCGCCTGGTCAGGGCCGCGGTGGATTCGGCCCGCCGCCAGGGCGCGCGGCGCGTCACGCTGCGGGTGCTCGGCCACAACACTCCGGCCCGTGCGCTCTACGCCTCCGAGGGCTTCGTGGTCGAGGGGGTGCTGCCGGGCGAGTTCTTCCTCGACGGCGCGTACGTGGACGACGTGCTCATGGGGCGCGTGCTCTGACGCTCCCCGGGGCCGGCCTCGGCCCCGCCCGGTGGGTGCCACCCGACGGACCGGCCCGGCGTGCGGCGGGCACGCGCGCGTAGGAGCGTGGGGAGGCCGACCGGAAGGAGCGAACCGATGTTCAGGGTCGCTGCTGCGAGCCGGCGGGACCACGACGAACCCGGCTGGCTGCGCGGTGCGCCTGCGCCCCACTGGGTGCGCTGGCCGCCGCCCGTGCTCCTGGTCGTGATCTGCGTCGTCCAGCTGTCCACTCCGGAGACGGTCGACCTCAGTTTCCTGCTCGCCGCCGTGCCGCCGCTGGCCGCGCTGGCCTACCCCGCGTCCGCCACGGCCCTCTTCGGCGGAACCGTGGTGCTGCTGCTCTATCTGCCGGGCTTCGGCCTCGGCCGCCCGGGCGAGAGCGACGTCCTGACGGTCGCGTTCGTGGCGGTCCTGAGCGTCGTGTTCGCCTGGGTACGCAGTCGGCGCGACACCCAGCTCGTCACCGTCCGCACCGTCGCGGAGGCCGCCCAGTTCGCCGTCCTGCCGCCCCTGCCGGAGCGCGTGGGCCCGGTGCGCTGCGCGGGCCTCTACCGCGCGGCGCAGGGCGGGACGCTGGTCGGCGGCGACCTCTTCGACGTGCGCAAGGGCCCCAACGGCGTGATGGCGCTGGTCGGCGACGTCCAGGGGCACGGCATGACCGCCGTCGGCACGGTCGCCGCGCTTCTGGGTGCCTTCCGGGAGGCGGTCCTTGACCAGCCGGACCTGGAGGGGGTCGCCGCCCGGCTCGACCGGCGTCTGGTGGTCGACTCCGCGGAGGCCGAGCACGCGGAGCTCTTCGCCACCGCCGTGCTCCTCGAATTCCGGGGCGACGGCTCCGAGCTGCGGGTCGTCTCCTGCGGCCATCCGCCGCCGCTACTGCTGCGCGGCGGGGCCGTGGAGGAGCTTCATGTGCCGCCCTGTGCCCCGCTCGGGCTGGGCATCGCGGGTCTCGCGCCTCCCGAGGCGGTGAGCGTGGGCCTGCGGCCCGGCGACCGGCTGCTCGCGGTGACCGACGGTGTGACCGAGGCGCGGAACGGCGACGGCGTCTTCTACCCGCTGGCCGAGCGGCTCCCGACGCTCTGCGCCGACCTCAGGGACGATCCGGCGGCGCTGACGTCCGCGGTCTGGAGGGACCTGGTCCGCTACTCGGGCGGGGTCGGCGACGACGTGGCCCTGCTGGCGTTCTCCCCGGATCTGCGGCGGGGCGGGGCTGCGGGGGCGTCGTCGGGGGTGGCGGGGACGTGGGGTGTGTCGGGCACGGAGGGTGTGTCGGGCGCTTCGGGCGCTTCGGGCGCCTCGGGTGCGTCTGACGGGTCTGATGGGTCTGATGGGTCTGACGAGTTTGGTGCGCCGGGTCTGCGGGGGGATCCGGAGCTTCCGGAGCTGTAGCCGGGGCGGTGTGAGGGGCGATGTGAGGGGCGGCGGGCTTGGGCTTGGCCCCCTGTTTGGCTCCGGCCCGGCCTCAGGCGTCGTCTCGCCCGGCCGTCAGGAGGCGTAGGCCGCCCGTCAGTTCGCGGAGGCAGTACACCGCCAGGGCGGCGGGGGAGCCGGGGCCCTCGGTGGGCGCGTCGCCGGCGGCCCAGGTCTCCAGGGCCAGGCGGATGGCGTCGGTGGCGGCCGCGGCCGCCAGGCGTACGTCCAGGTCGTCCGCGTCGTCCCCGGCCAGCCGGGCGAGCACCGGCACGAGCTGCTCCTCGGACTCCTGGTTCACGCGGTACCAGACGGCCCGCAGCGCCGGGTCGTCCTGCGCGGCGCGCAGCAGGCCGCGGGTCCACTCCAGGGACTCGGCCGCGCGGTCGTCCGCCGCGGTCAGCGCGTCCGCGATGGACCGCTCCAGGGCCGTCGGGACCCCGGCCGCCGGGTCGAGGGCCGCCAGGTGGGCCCGCCACTCGGCGGCGCCGCCCGCGAGGAGCGGGGCGACCGCGTCCTGCTTGTTGCGGAAGTACCGGTAGAAGGTGCGCAGCGCCACGCCGGCCCGGCCCGCGATCTCCTCCGCCGTGGTGCCGTCCGGGCCGCGCTCGGCGAACAGCTCGGCGGCGGCGCGGGCGATGTCGAGCTGCGTCGCCGCCTTGCGTCGCTCGGTCAGCGACGGCGGCGCGGGCGGCGGGGCCTGCGAGGCCTGCGAGGCCTGCGAGGCCTGCGAGGCCTGAGGGTCCGGCACGGGCTGCTGGGGCGGCGATGGCTGCGACGAGTGGATGCTCACCCTCGCAGCCTACGCGCGATCGTCACCCTGATACATGAATTGTCGCCATGGCAAAACGTGCCAGGAAGGCGTACATTGAAATCAGATCGGGACGACCGGATCCATGGGCGGATCCGGGTGCCCGGAGTCGAGCGGAGGCATTTCATGAACCGGTACGCAGGCCGTCGTGCACTCATCACCGGCGGTGGCTCGGGCATCGGGCAGGCCACCGTGCTCCGGATCCTGGAGGAGGGCGGCAGGGTCGTGGCCGCCGACGTCAGCGAGGCCGGCCTGAAGGACACCGCCGAGAAGGCGGGCGTCGCGGCCGACCGCCTCACCACCCTCGTGGTCGACGTCGCGGACGAGACGTCGGTGCGCGAGGGCGTCGCCGCCGCCGTCGCCGCGCTCGGCGGCCTGGACGTCCTGGTGAACGCGGCGGGCGTGCTCCGCTCCTCGCACACGCACGAGACCAGCCTGGATTCCTTCAACCGCGTGCTCCAGGTCAATCTGGTGGGCACGTTCCTGGTGATCCGCGAGGCGATCCCGGCGCTGCTCGGGGGCGAGGACGCCGCCGTCATCAACTTCAGCTCCACCTCGGCGGCGTTCGCCCACCCGTACATGGCGGCGTACGCGGCCAGCAAGGGCGGCATCCAGTCCATGACGCACGCGCTGGCCAGTGAGTACGGCAAGCGGGGGATCCGGTTCAACTCCGTCCAGCCCGGCTCCATATCCAGCGGCATGACCGACGGCAGCGGCGCCAGCAGGCAGAGCATGGGGCCCGGCCTGCCCGAGGACGCCGACATGAGCCTGTTCGTGAAGCTGGCCCCGGCCATCGGCCAGGGCTTCGCGGGTCCGGAGTCCGTGGCCTCGGTCGTCGCGCTGCTGGGCTCGCAGGACGGCAAGTTCATCACCGGCACCGAGGTCAGGGTCGACGGCGGTACCCACTTCTGACGCCCGCCCGACCTCCTGCCCGCCCTCAGTCCGGCCTTCGCCGGTTCACCCGAGTGGCGGAGTGTGGATCGCGGGGTGAGGGGGCGGGCCGGACAGTCGGACCATGCGTGTCTTCCGTGGGGTGTCCGCGGCGCGCGGGCCGGCGGCGGCGCGTGCGGTGCGGGCTGTGCGTGCGGCGGCGGGCTGCGTGCCCGGGGCCGTGGCCGTGGTGCTCCTGGTGCTGTGCGCGCTGTTCGTGGGGCCCGGAGCGGTGGGCGCGACGGGGGCCGGCGACGACGGTCCGGTGGCGTTCGCCGGGCTCGGAGAGCGGGCCGGGGTGACCGGGCGCTCCGCGCGGATGCCGGCGGCCGCGGCACCGGTGCGCAGGGCGGTGGGGCATCCGGCGGCGCGACCCCGCGTCGTACCGCGCGCCCAGTGGCTGGACGGCGGGAAGGGGAAGCCGCCGCCCGCGCGGTACGCCGACCGGGTCCGGGCGGTGTTCGTGCACCACACGGACACCCCGAACGGCTACGACTGCGCCGACGCCCCGCGCACCGTCCGCTATCTCCACGCGGGCCAGACCGGGGGACGGCAGTGGGACGACATCGGCTACAACTTCCTCGTCGACCGGTGCGGGACGGTCTACGAAGGCCGTGCGGGCGGTATCGAGCGGGCCGTCATAGGGGCGCACACGCAGGGATTCAACAAGGGGTCGGTGGGGATCGCGGCGATAGGGACGTTCACGGCGGGGACCCCTGTGCCCCGGGCGATGACGGATGCCCTGGCGGCAGTGATCGCCTGGAAGCTCGGGATCGCGGACGTGGACCCGCGCTCCATGGTCCGGCTGGTCTCCTCGAACAGCCTCAGCAGGTACCCGGCGGGGGCGACGGAGTCGTTCAGCGCGGTCTCCGGGCACAACGACGGCTACTCCACGTACTGCCCGGGTGCGGCGCTCACGGCCGAGCTCCCCGCGATCAGGGAGCGGGCCGCACGGCTCCAGGGCAGGTAGACGGAAGTCAGAAAGGAGCCGGACGGGAGCCAAGCGGGAGCCAGACAGGAGCCAGAAGGGGCGCGTCGACGCCCGGCGGTCCAGGCGCTCAGTCGACTTCGCCGAAACGTTCCCACAGCTTCGGGTAGCGCTGGGCCATCGCGGTCTCGTTCTCGAAGTCGAGCGGGGTCCCCAGGGGTTCTCCGGGGGCGGGGGAGATGCCGAGATCCGGGGTGACGACGCCGGTGAGCTGCTCGTACGCCTCGTCCGCCGCGTAGCCGAGTTCCTCGCCGTCGCCGTCGATCTCCTCGTCGAAGTCGTCGAGGAGGTCCGCGAGGGAGTCCGGGTCGTGCAGGGCGCCCTCGAAGACCTCGCGGCCCTGGCCGATGAGCCAGCAGCGGAAGTAGTCGAAGGCGTCGTCGCTGGCGCCGCCGAGGATGATCCAGGCGGCTCCCCACAGGTCCCAGCGGTACGCACGGTTGTAGCGCGCCTCGAAGTGACGGGCGAAGTCGAGCACCATGTCCGGCTCGAGTTCCAGCAGCTTCTCGGTGAGCAGCTCGGCGTGGTCCTCGGGGTCGCCCTCGGCGGCCACGCGGGTGCGGTCCACGATCTCCCAGAACTCCGTCTCGTCCATCACGGGACAAGCATCGGTCCTGGGGGGTGGGTACGCACGCGGAGTGCGGCGGATGCGGCTGTCTCGTTATGCGTGCACATGCCCATGGAAAACCCGACAGCAGGTGTCGGCATTGGCTGGCAGCCTCAAAGACATGGGCAACGACACGGGCAACGACATGGGCGACGACACGAGCAATGACATGGCCAAGGGCACACGGAACGACACGGGCGACGACATGGACGGCAACGTGAACCACACGGAGAACACCCCCGCACTCCCGCACCCGCTGGCCGGGAAGATCGCCCTGGTCGCCGGGGCCACCCGCGGCGCGGGCCGGGCGATGGCCGTGGAGCTCGGCCGCGCCGGAGCCACCGTGTACGCGACGGGCCGGACGACCCGCGCGCACATCAGCGAGGTCGGCCGCAGCAAGGAGACCATCGAGGAGACCGCCGAGCTGATCACCGCCGCGGGCCGGGAAGCGGGCGGACCCGGCACCGGGATCGCCGTGCCCACCGACCATCTGGAGCCCGAGCAGGTCGAGGCACTCGTCGACCGGATCGACCGCGAGCAGGGCCGTCTGGACATCCTGGTCAACGACATCTGGGGCGGTGACCTCCATGTCGAGTGGGACAAGAAGATGTGGGAGCACGACCTCGACAAGGGGCTGCGCCTGATGCGCCTCGGCATCGAGACCCACATCGTTACCAGCAGGTACGCGCTGCCGCTGCTCGTGAAGAACCCCGGCGGCCTGGTCGTCGAGGTCACCGACGGCACCGAGGAGTACAACACGCACAACTACCGCAAGCCCTTCTACTACGACCTGGCCAAGGGGGTCCCGCTGCGGATGGCGCACAACCTCGCCGCGGAGGTCGAGGAGTACGGCTGCACGGCCCTCTGCCTGACCCCCGGCTGGCTGCGCTCCGAGGCGATGCTCGACACGTACTTCAAGGTCACCGAGGAGAACTGGCAGGAAGGCTGCGCGCAGAACCCGCACTTCGCGATCTCCGAGACCCCGGTCTTCGTCGGCCGGGCCCTGGTCGCCCTCGCCGCGGACCCCGAAGTGGCCCGCTGGAACGGCAAGTCGCTCTCCAGCGGCGGCCTCGCCAAGGAGTACGGCTTCACGGACGTCGACGGCACCGCGCCGGACGCCTGGCGGTACATCACCGAGGTGGACCAGGGGAGCAAGACCGCGGACGTCACGGGGTACCGCTAGCCGCTTCCGGCCCGGCGGCCGGCGGCATCACGGACGGCATCATGGGGACATGCGCGCTGCCCGCCTCATCAAGATGGTGCTCCTGCTCCAGGCCCGCCCGTCCATGACCGCCGCCGAGCTCGCGGGCGAGCTCGAAGTCTCCGAGCGGACCATCACGCGGGACGCCCAGGCCCTCTCGGAGGCGGGCGTCCCGGTCTACGCGGACCGGGGCCGGGCCGGCGGCTACCGCCTGATCGGCGGCTACCGCACCCGGCTCACGGGCCTCGGCCGCAGCGAGGCGGAGGCCCTGTTCCTGTCCGGGGTGCCGGGCGCGCTGCGGGAGATGGGCCTGGAGGACGCGGCGTCGGCGGCCCGCCTGAAGGTGTCGGCGGCGCTGATGCCCTCGCTGCGGGACGCCTCGCAGAACGCCTCGCAGCGGTTCCACCTGGACGCGCCGGGCTGGTTCAAGGAGACGCCGGCCCCCGAGCTGCTGCCCCCGCTCGCGGACGCGGTGTGGGACGACCGGCGCGTCACCGCCCGCTACCGGCGCCAGGACACCGAGGTCGAGCGGGTTCTCGAACCGTACGGCCTCGTGCTCAAGGCCGGGGTCTGGTATCTGTGCGCGCGGGTGCCCGACACGGGGTCGTTCCGCGTGTACCGCATCGACCGGTTCACCGCGATCACCGCCGACGAGGACCGCTTCGTACGCGACGAGGAATTCGACCTGCCGGGCTTCTGGGAGGAGCGTGCCGCGCAGTTCGCCCGGGCGATCCTGCACTCCGAGGTCGTGCTCCGGCTCTCCGAACAGGGCGTACGGCAGCTTCCGTACGCCACCGACTCCGCGTCCACGCGCGAGGCGATGGAGACGGCGAGCGAGCCGGACGAGCAGGGCTGGGTGACGGTGACACTCGCGGTGGAGAACGAGACGGTCGCCTACACCCAGCTGATGTCCCTGGGCCCGGAGGCGGAGGTCCTGGAGCCGGCGACTCTGAGGGAACGATTCAAGGAAGCGGCCCACAGAATGGCCGATCGCTACCGGTAATCGGGTGGGCGGGCGGGAAACCACCATCCGCCGCGAAGCGGCGGGCCAGAAACGCTCCCGCAGCCGAAAGCGGGCCCCCACCCCCAGAGGGGCAGGGACCCGCGTCAACCCGAAGGCCGAAGGCTACAGACCGTACTTCGCCCGCGCTTCCTTCACCGAGGAAGCCGGCACCTCACCGCGACGGGCCAGCTGCGCCAGCGCCGCCACGACGATCGACTCCGCGTCGATGCCGAAGTGCCGCCGCGCCGCGTCCCGCGTGTCCGAGATGCCGAAGCCGTCCGCGCCGAGGGACGAGTAGTCCTGCTCGACCCACTGCGCGATCTGGTCGGGAACCTGGCGCATGTAGTCGGAGACCGCGAGCACCGGACCCTGCGCGCCCTCAAGGGCCGTCCGCAGGTACGGAGTGCGCTCCTCGCCGCGCAGGATCGCCTCGTCCGCCTCCAGGGCGTCGCGGCGCAGCTCGGTCCAGGAGGTCGCGGACCACACGTCGGCGGCCACGCCCCACTCCTCGGCGAGCATCTTCTGCGCGGCGAGCGTCCAGTGGATGGCCGTGCCCGAACCGATCAGCTGGATGCGCGAGGCGTTGGCCGCGGGGGAGTGCCCCGCCGTCTCGGCCGTGTTGAAGCGGTAGAGGCCCTTGACGATGCCCTCGTCCACACCCGCGGGCTTCGCGGGCTGCGGCATGGGCTCGTTGTAGACGGTGAGGTAGTAGAAGACGTTCTGGTCCTCACCGGGGGCGGCCTCGCCGTACATCCGGCGCAGACCGTCCTTGACGATCGCCGCGACCTCGTAGGCGAACGCGGGGTCGTACGACATCGCGGCGGGGTTCGTCGCGGCGATCACCGGCGAGTGGCCGTCCGCGTGCTGGAGACCCTCACCCGTCAGCGTCGTACGGCCGGCGGTGGCGCCGACGAGGAAGCCGCGGCCGAGCTGGTCGCCGAGCTGCCACATCTGGTCGGCGGTCCGCTGCCAGCCGAACATCGAGTAGAAGATGTAGAACGGGATCATCGCTTCGCCGTGCGTCGCGTACGACGTCGACGCGGCGATGAAGTCCGCCATCGAACCGGCCTCGGTGATCCCCTCGTTGAGGATCTGGCCGTCCTTCGCCTCGCGGTAGTACATCAGCTGGTCGCGGTCGACCGGCTCGTACGTCTGGCCCTTGGGCGAGTAGATGCCGAGCGAGGGGAAGAGCGACTCCATGCCGAAGGTGCGCGCCTCGTCGGGGACGATCGGCACCCAGCGCTTGCCGGTCTCCTTGTCGCGGATCAGGTCCTTGACCAGGCGTACGAAGGCCATGGTCGTCGCCATCGACTGCGAGCCGGAGCCCTTGTCGAACGCGGCGAACGACTTGTCGGCCGGGGCCGGCAGCGGCGCGATCGGCTGCGTGCGGCGGGCCGGGGCCGGACCGCCGAGGGCGGCACGGCGCTCCTGGAGGTAGCGGACCTCGGGGGAGTCGGCGCCCGGGTGGCCGTAGGGCACCTGGCCGTCGACGAAGTCACTGTCCGAGATCGGCAGCTCGAGGAGGTCGCGCATGTCCTTGAACTCGTCCACCGTGAGCTTCTTCATCTGGTGGTTGGCGTTCTTGGACTCGAAGCCCTTGCCGAGCGTGAAGCCCTTGACCGTCTGCGCGAGGATCACGGTCGGCGCGCCCTTGTGGGTGAGCGCCGCACGGTAGGCCGCGTAGACCTTGCGGGCCTCGTGGCCGCCGCGCGAGAGGTGGAAACACTCGCTGATCTTGTCGTCGCTCAGCAGCTTGCCCAGCTCGACGAGCGCGGGCTCGGAGCCGAAGAAGTGCTCGCGGATGTAGGCGGCGTCACGCGTCGCGTACGTCTGGAACTGCGCGTCCGGTACCTCGCGCAGGCGGCGGACCAGGGCGCCGTTGGTGTCGAGCTGGAACAGCTCGTCCCAGGCGTTGCCCCACAGGACCTTGATGACGTTCCAGCCGGCGCCGCGGAACTGGGCCTCCAGCTCCTGCACCACGCGGAAGTTGGCGCGGACCGGGCCGTCGAGGCGCTGGAGGTTGCAGTTGATGACGTACGTGAGGTTGTCGAGACCCTCACGTGCGGCGAGCGCGAGGGCGGCCGTCGACTCGGGCTCGTCCATCTCGCCGTCACCGAGGAACGCCCACACGTGCGAGGGGGAGACGTCCTTGATGCTGCGGTTGGTGAGGTAGCGGTTGAAGCGCGCCTGGTAGATCGCCGACAGCGGGCCGAGGCCCATGGAGACGGTCGGGAACTCCCAGAGCCAGGGCAGGCGGCGCGGGTGCGGGTAGGACGGCAGGCCGTTGCCCCCCGACTCCTGGCGGAAGTTGTCGAGCTGCGCCTCGTTCAGGCGGCCGTCGAGGAAGGCGCGGGCGTAGATGCCGGGGGAGGCGTGGCCCTGGATGTAGAGCTGGTCGCCGGACCCGTCACCCTCCTTGCCGCGGAAGAAGTGGTTGAAGCCCGTCTCGTACAGCCAGGCGGCCGAGGCGAAGGTGGCGATGTGGCCGCCGACGCCGTGCTTGCTGCCCCGGGTCACCATCGCGGCCGCGTTCCAGCGGTTCCACGCGGCGATCCGCTGCTCCATCGCCTCGTCGCCCTCGATCGCCGGCTCGGCGGAGGTGGGGATGGTGTTGACGTAGTCGGTCTCAAGGAGCTTGGGCAGCGCCAGGCCCGCGCCCTCGGCGCGCTCCAGCGTGCGCCGCATCAGGTATGCGGCTCGGTGCGGCCCGGCCGCCTGGGTAACGGCGTCCAGGGAGGCCTGCCATTCGGCGGTCTCCTCGGGGTCGCGGTCCGGGAGCTGGTCGAGCTCGCTCGGCTGGATTGCGGAGGGGTCGGTCATGTCGCCGCCTTCCTGAGTCGGAGGGGGTCCCCTGTTCGGTAAGGGGTGGGGGTGCCCGAAGTCTTTGGCAGGACAGGGCGTGGGGTGCTGGGGCGGAGTCGTTGTACGGCTCTGCCTCAACCCCGTCGGAGACTGTAACTCCGTGATCGATGATCGATCAAAGGGTTGAAGGCGAAAACTCCTTCGTATCGAGAAAGTAGGCATCCGGTGCCATTAATTCGGGCACGCGGTGCCTTCGATCTGAAGGGTCTCCGCAGGTGAGAGCACGTATGAGCGCCCTCGTGCTCCTACGGTGAAGGGTGGCGCGAGGCCGTCAGGGACGCGGCGCGCAGCCGAGCACGTGGGCCTTCACCAGCTCCGCGATCGCGGGATCACGCCGCTGGAAGGCCGAGACCAGGGCCTCGTGCTCCTCGGCGTACGACTGCTGCACCGTCCCGAGCCACCGGATCGAGAGGGCGGTGAAGACCTCGATGCCCAGGCCCTCCCAGGTGTGCAGCAGGACGGAGTTGTCCGCGGCCCGCACCAGCTCCCGGTGGAAACCGACCGTGTGCCGCACCTGCGCGGTGCCGTCGGCGGCGCGGTCCGCCTCGTACAGGGCGGCGACATGCGGTTCGAGGGCCGAGCAGTCCGCGGCCAGGCTCTCCGCCGCCAGCTCGGCGGCGATGGCCTCGAGGCCCGCGCGGACGGGGTAGCTCTCCTCCAGGTCCGCCGCGGTCAAGTTCCGCACGCGGACACCCTTGTTGGGCGCGGATTCGATGAGCCGCAGCGTCTCCAGCTCCCGCAGCGCCTCGCGCACGGGGGTCTGCGAGACCTCCAGCTCCACGGCGATGCGCCGCTCCACGATCCGCTCGCCCGGCTGCCAGCGCCCGCTGACGATCCCCTCCACGATGTGCTCGCGGATCTGTTCGCGCAGCGAGTGAACGACGGGCGCGGTCATGTGGGCTCCTCCGGCGGGGGCAGCGCCCCCAGGGCGTTGTGACCCCTAGACAATACGGCGACGCCCCCGCTCGGAAACCTCCGAACGGGGGCGTACGCGCTGATGAGACGAGTCTTACAGCCCGGTAGCCGCAGGACTACAGGCCGAGCTCGACCTCGAACTCGCCGGCCTCAAGGATCGCCTTGACCGTGGTCAGGTAGCGGGCGGCGTCCGCGCCGTCCACCAGACGGTGGTCGTAGGAGAGCGAGAGGTACGTCATGTCCCGGACGGCGATGGTCTCGCCGAGGTCCGGGTGGTTGATGACGACCGGACGCTTGACCGTGGCACCGATGCCGAGGATCGCGGCCTGGTTCGGCGGCACGATGACCGTGTCGAACAGGGCACCGCGCGAACCGGTGTTGGAGACCGTGAAGGTGGCGCCGGACATGTCGTCCGGGGTGAGGCCACCGCCACGGGCCTTGCCGGCCAGCTCGGCGGTCTTCTTGGAGATGCCGGCGATGTTCAGGTCGCCCGCACCCTTGATGACCGGCGTCATCAGACCCTTCTCGGCGTCCACGGCGATGCCGATGTTCTCCGAGTCGAAGTACGTGATGGTGCCTTCGTCGTCGTTGATCCGGGCGTTGACGACCGGGTGGGCCTTCAGCGCCTGGGCGGCGGCCTTGACGAAGAACGGCATCGGGGAGAGCTTGACGCCCTCACGGGCCGCGAACGCGTCCTTCGCCTTGGCGCGCAGCTTCATCAGCTTCGTGATGTCGACCTCGACGACCGAGGTCAGCTGGGCCTGCGAGTGCAGCGCCTTCATCATGTTGTCGCCGATGACCTTGCGCATGCGGGTCATCTTGACCGTCTGGCCGCGGAGGGGAGAGGCCTCCAGGGCCGGGGCCTTCGACGCGGCCGGGGCAGCGGCGGCGGGGGCCGGGGCGGTCTTCTTGGCCTCGGCGGCCGCGATGACGTCCTGCTTGCGGATACGGCCGCCGACGCCCGTGCCCTTGACGTCCGACAGGCTCACGCCGTGCTCGTTGGCGAGCTTGCGCACCAGCGGCGTGACGTAGGCACCGTCGTCGGACGGCGAGGCCGGAGCCGCCGGGGCGGCCGGCTGGGCCGGAGCCGCGGGCTGGGCCGGGGCGGGCGCGGGCTTGGCCGGGGCGGCCGGAGCCTGGGCGGCCGGGGCCGCGGGCTGCGCCGGGGCGGGCGCGGGCGCGGCGGGCTGCGCGGGAGCCGGGGCGGCCTCCTGCTTCGGGGCCTCCTGCTTGGGGGCCTCCTGCTGCGCGGGGGCGGCCGGGGCCTCCTCCTTGGCGGGCGCGGGCGCGGCACCGGGAGCACCGATGACGGCGAGCTTGGCGCCGACCTCGGCGGTCTCGTCCTCGCCCACGACGATCTCGAGCAGCACGCCCGCGGCCGGGGAGGGGATCTCGGTGTCGACCTTGTCCGTGGAGACCTCGAGCAGGGGCTCGTCCTCCGCGACCTCCTCGCCGACCTCCTTCAGCCAGCGGGTGACGGTGCCCTCGGTGACCGACTCGCCCAGTGCGGGCAGCGTGACGTCGGTGCCCTCGGCGGAACCGCCGGACGGGGCGGGGGCGGCGGGCGCCTCGGCCTGGGCCGGGGCCTCCTGCTGCTGGGGGGCCTCCTCCTGGGCGGGGGCGGCCGGGGCCTCCTGCGCCGGGGCGGCCGAGCCGCCCGCGTCGCCGGAGCCGTCGTCGATGACGGCCAGCTCGGCGCCGACCTCGACGGTCTCGTCCTCGGCGACCTTGATGGAGGCCAGGATGCCCGCTGTCGGGGAGGGGATCTCGGTGTCGACCTTGTCGGTCGAGACCTCGAGCAGCGGCTCGTCGGCCTCGACGCGCTCGCCCTCGGCCTTCAGCCAACGGGTGACAGTGCCCTCGGTGACGCTCTCGCCGAGCGCCGGAAGGGATACGGAAACCGCCATGGTTTCAGTTGCTCCTTACGAAAATGGGGTCTCCCCTGCTCGAGCGAAGCCGAGAGCTTGGGGAAGGAGGTCTGTGGTCGTCGCGCCCGAAAACTGAAGGTCAGTCGTGGGAGTGCAGCGGCTTGCCCGCGAGGGCCAGGTGAGCCTCGCCCATCGCCTCGTTCTGCGTGGGGTGGGCGTGGATGAGCTGGGCGACCTCGGCGGGCAGCGCCTCCCAGTTGTAGATCAGCTGGGCTTCGCCGACCTGCTCGCCCATGCGGTCGCCGACCATGTGGACGCCGACCACGGCACCGTCCTTGACCTGGACGAGCTTGATCTCGCCCGCGGTCTTGAGGATCTTGCTCTTGCCGTTGCCCGCGAGGCTGTACTTCAGGGCGACGACCTTGTCCGCGCCGTAGATCTCCTTGGCCTTGGCCTCGGTGATGCCCACGGAGGCGACCTCGGGGTGGCAGTACGTCACCTTCGGCACGCCGTCGTAGTCGATCGGGACGGTCTTGAGACCGGCCAGGCGCTCTGCCACCAGGATGCCCTCGGCGAAGCCGACGTGCGCGAGCTGGAGGGTCGGCACCAGGTCGCCCACGGCCGAGACGGTCGGGACGTTGGTCTGCATGTACTCGTCGACGAGGACGTAGCCGCGGTCCATCGCGACGCCCTGCTCCTCGTAGCCGAGGCCCTGCGAGACGGGGCCGCGGCCGATGGCGACGAGGAGGACCTCGGCGTCGAAGGTCTTGCCGTCGGCCAGCGTCACGCGGACGCCGTCCTGCGTGTACTCGGCCTTCTCGAAGAAGGTGCCGAGGTTGAACTTGATGCCGCGCTTGCGGAACGCGCGCTCAAGAAGCTTCGAGGAGTTCTCGTCCTCGACCGGCACGAGGTGCTTGAGGCCCTCGACGACGGTGACCTCGGACCCGAAGGACTTCCACGCCGAGGCGAACTCGACGCCGATGACGCCGCCGCCCAGGATGATCGCGGACTTCGGCACGCGGTCCAGGGTCAGCGCGTGGTCCGAGGAGATGATGCGGTTGCCGTCGATCTCCAGGCCCGGCAGCGACTTCGGCACGGAGCCGGTCGCGAGCAGCACGTGGCGGCCCTGGACGCGCTGGCCGTTCACGTCCACCGAGGTGGGGGACGAGAGCTTGCCCTCACCCTCGATGTACGTCACCTTGCGCGAGGCGATGAGTCCTTGCAGGCCCTTGTAGAGGCCGGAGATCACGTCGTCCTTGTACTTGTGGACGGCCGCCATGTCGATGCCCTCGAAGGTGGCCTTCACGCCGAACTGACCGGCTTCGCGAGCCTGGTCGGCGATCTCGCCGGCGTGCAGCAGCGCCTTCGTCGGGATGCAGCCGTTGTGCAGGCAGGTGCCGCCGACCTTGCCCTTCTCGATCAGGGCGACGTCCAGGCCCAGCTGCGACGCGCGCAGTGCCGCGGCGTAACCGCCGCTACCGCCGCCGAGGATCACTAGGTCGAAAACGGTGCTGGCGTCGTTCGCCACGTCACGTCCTCCATGCATGTGCGCCGTACGCCGGACCCCTTTTCTCGGGGGACGACCGGTCGGTCGGCTGGTATCGGCCGCTCTTGTTTCGGCCCTGTGGTGGGGGCCCTGTCCTGCCGAGAACCCATCTTCGCACTTGTCGGCGACAGGTGGGACGGCGGGCCGGGCTGTGAGACGTCTGATTCGCCACGTCGGGCGTTGCTCAGGCGTATGAACGTACGGATTTCGTCGAGGGCGAAATCGGCAGGGGCCCGGACATCTGGATGTCCGGGCCCCTGCCCGCGAACGACGGACCGGCAGGTCAGCCGAGGTCGCCCGCGGCCGTGCGCTCGGCGAGGCGGACCAGGGTGCGGACCGCGGTACCGGTGCCGCCCTTGGGCGTGTAACCGAAGGGGCCGCCCTCGTTGAAGGCCGGGCCCGCGATGTCCAGGTGCGCCCAGGTGATGCCCTCGCCGACGAACTCCTGGAGGAAGAGACCGGCCACCAGACCGCCGCCCATGCGCTCGCCCATGTTGGCGATGTCGGCGGTGGGGGAGTCCATGCCCTTGCGCAGGTGCTCGGGCAGCGGCATCGGCCAGGAGGGCTCGCCCGCTTCCTCGGACGCGTCGTGGATCGCGGCACGGAACGCGTCGTCGTTGGCCATGATGCCGAAGGTGCGGCTGCCGAGCGCCATCATCATCGCGCCGGTCAGCGTGGCCACGTCGACGATCGCGTCGGGGGTGTCCTCGGAGGCCTTGGCGATCGCGTCGGCCAGGACCAGACGGCCCTCGGCGTCCGTGTTCAGGACCTCGACGGTCTTGCCGCTGTACATCCGCAGGACGTCGCCGGGGCGGGTCGCGGAGCCCGACGGCATGTTTTCGGCGAGCGCCAGCCAGCCGGTGACGTTCACCTCGAGGCCCAGGCGCGCGGCGGAGACGACGGCCGCGAAGACGGCGGCGGCACCGGCCATGTCGCACTTCATGGTCTCGTTGTGACCGGCCGGCTTCAGCGAGATGCCGCCCGAGTCGTACGTGATGCCCTTGCCGACGAAGGCGAGGTGCTTCTTCGCCTTGGACGACGTGTACGAGAGCTTCACCAGGCGCGGCGGGGCCTCGGAGCCGACGCCGACGCCGAGGATGCCGCCGAAGCCGCCCTTGGCGAGCGCCTTCTCGTCCAGGACCTGGACCTTGATCCCGTGCTCCTTGGCGGCCGCGGTCGCGACCGCGGCGAAGGCCTCGGGGTTCAGGTCGTTCGGCGGGGTGTTGATCAGGTCGCGGGCGCGGTTGAGCTCCTCGGACACGGCGGTGGCGCGCTCGACGGCGGCCTTGTAGGCCTTGTCGCGGGCCTTGCCGCCGAGCAGGGCGATCTCGGCGAGGGGGCCCTTGGCGTCCTTGCCGCCCTTGCCGCTCTTGCCCGTGGCGGAACCATTTTCCTTGTACGCGTCGAAGGAGTACGCGCCGAGCAGCGCGCCCTCGGCGATCGCGCCGATGTCCTCGGCGTCCTCGGCGGGCAGCGCGAAGGCGGCCTTCTTCGAGCCGAACAGGGCGCGCGCGGCGCTGCCGGCGGCGCGGCGCAGGGCGTCGGTGCCGTACGTCTCGTCCTTCTCCGGCACCGCGCCGAGGCCGACCGCGAGGACGACCGGCGCCTTGAAGCCGGACGGTGCGGGCAGCTTGGTCACTTCGCCCTCGCCGCCGGAGGCGCCGAGGGTCTCCAGGACGGACGCGAGCTTGCCGTCGTACGCCTTGTCCACGGCCTCGGCGCCCGGGGCGACGACCGGGCCCTTAGCGCCCTTCGCCACGCCGACGACGATCGCGTCGGCACGGAGACCGGACGCGGCGGCGGTGCTGAGAGTCAGAGCAGTCACGGTGGTGAATTCTCGCTTCCGTTGAGTTCCTTGGCCGATGGGGTGGGTCGGCCCGCCCGGCGCCAGCCTAGAACGGGCCGGAAAGGCACCGAACATGAGCCTACGCGCGTCGCGCCCATTCGATCGTGTCGGCGCAGATTCATCCGTTCGTGTCGACGCTTTCATGTTTCGGCGGAAGCATCCGTGATTCAGCCGAGGGCGAGGACGACCAGGGCGGTCGTGGCCGCGGTCTCGGCGAGCGCGCCGAAGACATCGCCGGTGATGCCGCCGAAGCGGCGGACGCAGTGGCGCAGGAGCAGCTCGGCGGTGCAGAGGGCGAGGACGACGGCTGCCGCGCACCGCACTGCCTCGTACGCCCCGAAGGGCGTGGCGGCCAGCGCGGCCAGGGCGGTGACCAGGCCCGCGGCGAGCAGGGCCGCGGGCCGGGGAACCGTTCCTGCCACCGCCGCGCCGAGCCCCTCGGGGCGGGCCGCGGGGACGCCGCTGCGGGCGGCCAGGGTGAGGGCGAGGCGGGCCGCGGCCGCCGAGACGGCCGCGGCGAGCGCGCCCCGGGTCCACGAGGTCTCGTAGAGCTGGAAGAGGACGGCCACTTGGGCGAGCAGGACGAAGAGCAGCGTGATGACGCCGAAGGGGCCGACGTCGGACTGCTTCATGATCTGGAGCGCCTGCTCGGCGGGTTTGGCGCTGCCGAGACCGTCGGCGGTGTCGGCGAGACCGTCGAGGTGGAGTCCCCGGGTGAGCGCCGCGGGGACCGCGGCGGTCGCCGTGGCGGCGAGGAGCGGGCCCGCTCCCAGGGCCAGCAGCGCGCTGCCGAGCGCGGCGGCGCAGAGCCCGACCACCAGACCGGCCAGGGGGGCGCAGAGCATGCCGGCGCGGGCGGCGTCCCGGTCCCACTTGGTGAGGCGGACCGGAAGCGCGGTGAGGGTGCCGAAGGCGAAACGGAGCCCGTCGGCGAGGGAGGTTCGAGACACCGCGGCAGGCTACCTGGCCCGGATTTCCGGCCGACCGACAGCAGACAGGACAGCCCGCGGCCAGCCGAGTCCCAGCGCCTACGGCCAGCCGCCTCGAAGCGAGAACCGGGCGCCCGTCAGCGCCACCCGCCGGGCGCCCCGGCGGGTGGGCGCGGGCAGGGGGAGCCGCGGCGCCCGCGGACGCGCGGGCAGGTCCGCGTGTCCGTGGCGAAATGCGGTCGTCAGGTCCCCGGCCGAGGATGGCTCCATGGGCGACTGGTGGTACCGGAACATCGTGGAGCCGGGGAAGCTCCCGCTCCTCCTCGCCCTGCTCTCCTTCGTCGGCTGCTTCCTCGTCACGAGGACCATCACGCGCCTCATCCGCGCGGGCAAGGGGCCCTTCCGGAACATCAGCTCGGGAGACGTGCACATCCACCACGTGGTCCCCGGCATCTTCCTCATGCTCGTGGGGGGATTCTGGGCGGTCGCGGCCGGCCGGCACAGCCTCGCCTCGATGCTCGCGGCCGTCATCTTCGGCATCGGCGCCGGTCTCGTGCTCGACGAGTTCGCGCTGATCCTCTACCTCGACGACGTCTACTGGAGCGAGCAGGGCCGCAAGAGCGTCGAGGTCGTGATGCTGACCGCGGCCCTGGTCGTCCTCGTCCTCACCGGCTTCACCCCGTTCGGCGTGAACGACCTGACGCCCGAGGAGCGGAGCAACCGCGCGGGCCTCGCCCTGAACGTCGCCGTCAACTGCTGCTTCGCCCTGGTCGCCCTGGCCAAGGGCAAGCTGCGGACCGCCCTGATCGGCATGGTGGTCCCCCTGGTCGCGATGGTGGGCGCCATCCGCCTCGCCCGCCCCGGCTCGGCCTGGGCCCGGCGCTTCTACCGCAACCGGCACCGCGCCCGCGCCCGTTCGGGCCTGCGCGCCTTCCACCACGACCGCCGCTGGGCGGGCCCCCGCCGCAAACTTCAGGACCTCATCGGCGGCAAGCCTGACCCGGAGCCGGTCCGCCCGCCGCGCCGCTGAAGCAGCTCCGCGCCGCCGCACAGCACCAGGACCGCCACGATCGCGGCCAGGTGCTCCTTGCCCGCGAGGTTGTTCTTGACGAGCACCTCGACGACCATCACGGCGATCACCAGACCCGCCGTGACCCAGGCCCGGTGGCGCCAGCACACGTAGACCGCCAGCCCGACCACCGCGGCGGACGGCCCGGTGTCCACGACCTGCGCGTCCGAGGCGGGCAGCCCCAGCGGGGTGCCGGGACCCCAGGCGATGCCCACGCGCGCGTACAGCGTGCCCGCGAGGGTGGCCGCGTAGCCGACGACGAGCGTGCGCCACCGGCCCACGGAGATCTCCGCGATGCCGAACACCAGCAGGATCTGCGCGAGCGCACCCCACACCGGCAGGTCGAGCGCGGGCACGAAGAGCGACAGCGGGGTGCGCAGGAGGGCGAGCCAGAGCGGTTCCTCGGCCCGTACGGAACCGATGTTCTGCACGAACTGATAGCCCCAGGGCTGGTTCTGCGTGAACTGGCACAGGGCGGTGAGGCAGACGGCGACCAGCGTCAGGGGCGCCGCCCGCCACCCCCGCTCGGCGATGCCGTCGCGCACGGCGGCGTACAGCGGCCCCCACTCGCGGCGGGCCAGCCGGGCGATGCGGGCCGGGGCGGCCGGACGGGCCGGGGCCGGGGTGCTCATCTTCGGGACTCCAGATGCTTGCGGTGCAGCCGCCCCCATGTTCTCGGCTTCGCTCGAACGGGGAGGGACCCTCGGGGCAGGCCCGGCGCTTCCAGGAAGCCCTCCGCGCGGGCCGACGCGATGCCGATGCGCGGCAGGTCGCCGCTCTTCTCGAAGAGCAGGAAGCGGGGCTCCCAGATCGGGCGGTACTTCGCGTTGGCGCGGTACAGCGACTCGATCTGCCACCACCGCGAGAAGAAGGTGAGCAGGGAGCGCCACAGCCGCAGGACCGGGCCCGCGCCGAGCCGCGAGCCACGTTCGAAGACCGAACGGAACATCGCGAAGTTGAGCGAGACCTGAGTGATCTTGATCTCGGCGGCCCGCTGGAGCAGTTCGATGACCATGAACTCCATCAGGCCGTTCTCGGAGTCGCGGTCACGCCGCATCAGATCCAGGGAGAGCCCGTGCGGGCCCCACGGGACGAAGGAGAGCAGCGCCTTCAACCGGCCCTCGCCGTCGGTGCATTCGAGCATCACGCACCGCCCGTCGACCGGGTCGCCGAGCCGCCCGAGCGCCATCGAGAAACCGCGCTCGGTGGCCCCGTCCCGCCAGTCGTCGGCGCGCTGGAGCAAGACCGCCATCTCGTCGGCCGGGATGTCCTCGTGGCGCCGGATCCGCACCTCGTACCCGGCCCGCTTGACCCGGTTGTACGCCTGACGGACCGTCCGCATGGCCCGGCCCTCCAGGGTGAACTCACCGGTCTCGACGATGGCTTCGTCGCCCAGTTCGAGCGCGTCGAGGCCGTGCCGGGCGTAGATCGTGCCCGCCTCCTCGCTCGCGCCCATCACCGCGGGGAGCCAGCCGTGCTCGCGGGCGTCGGCGAGCCAGGGCTCGATGGCGCCTGGCCAGGCCTCCGGATCCCCGATGGGGTCGCCGGAGGCCAGCGAGACCCCTCCGATCACCCGGTAGACGACCGCGGCCTTGCCGCTCGGCGACCACACGGCGCTCTTCTCGCGGCGCAGCGCGAAGTAGCCGAGAGAGTCGCGTTCGCCGTACTTGTCGAGCAGTTCGTGCAGCCTGCGCTCGTCGTCCTCGGTGAGCGGGTCGACCGCCTTGCGCGAGCGGAACGCGGCGTACAGGACGGCCAGGAGGAGCAGGGTGCTGAGCACGTTGATGGTGACGTTGACCCAGCCCGGCGTGGTGATGCCTTCGAAGCGCCGGTCGTCGGCGGCCAGCGAGACCAGGCGCATCGTGCCGTAGCGCCAGCGGTCGAGGAAGGTCGAACGGTATTCGTCGTGCGCGCGGTTGGTGACGGTGACCAGGAGCGCGGCGATCAGCGAGGTCACCAGGAGCCCGCCGGCGGCGACGGCCGCGGCGAGCTTCGGATTGGAGCGGTCGCCCTTGGCGTAGAACTCCCGCCGCCCGACGATCAGCGCGGTGACGAAGGCCGCGGTCAGGGCGAGGGAGATCCAGTTCTGCGCGTACCGCCTGATCTCCGGGAAGATCATCGCGAACGCGAAGAGCAGCAGGAAGAGCCCGCTGAGCACGAGGTTGAGGATCCAGGCGGCGCGTTTGCGGCGGCGCATCGTGATCGCCAGGAACATCGTGAACGCGCCGGAGGCGAAGCCCGCGGTGAGCAGGTACGGCGTGAAGTAGTTCTCGGTGTTGTGCCGCCGCAGATCCTGTCCCAGGGAGACCCAGACCGCGCTCAGGAAGTTGATGAAGGTGACCGCGCGGAGGTACCAGACGCTGAAGGCCGCGGCGAGACGCCGACGGCGCCCGGCAGCAGATTGCTCATCTCCCATGAAAAGGGATCATATGGGTCGTGCCGGGCCGTCATCGGGTGCGCGCGGACGCGCCGCCTACTCGACTTCGGGGTCCCCTGCCCTGGCCGGGATCCCGGAGCCCGCCCCGGGCGCGGCCCCCGTCGCGCTCCCGGCCGCCGGCTCCGGCTCGGGCTCGGCCTGCGGTTCCGGCTCGGGCTCGCGCTCGGGCAGCTCGGCGAGGAGCGCCGCCGCGGCCCGCACCAGCGGCAGCGCGAGCAGCGCGCCCACGCCCTCGCCGACCTGCACGCCCTGTTCGAGCACGGGGTCCAGCGCCATCCGGTCCAGGGCCTTGGCCTGCGCCGGCTCCCCGCTGCTGTGCCCCGCGAGCCACCAGTCCGGCGCCCGGAAGGCGACCCGCTGGGCCACCAGCGCCGCCGCCGACGCCACCACGCCGTCCAGGACGACCGGCGTACGCCGCACCGCGCACTGCAAGAGGAATCCGGTCATGGCGGCGATGTCCGCGCCGCCCACCGCCGCGAGCAGCTCCAGCTGGTCCCCGAGCACGGGCCGCGCCCGGCGCAGCGCGTCCCGCACCGCCGCGCACTTGCGCATCCACGCGAGGTCGTCGATCGGCGCGCCGCCCCGCCCGGTCACCACGGACGCGTCGGTCCCGCACAGCGCGGCGACCAGCGCCGCCGCGGGCGTCGTCCCGCCCACGCTCACGTCGCCGAGCACCACCAGGTCGGTCCCGGAGTCCGCCTCCTCGTCGGCGACGGCCATCCCGGCCCGCACCGCCGCCTCGGCCTCATCGGCCGTCAGCGCGTCCTCGATGTCCACGCGCCCCGAGCCGCGCCGCACCCGGTGCCCCGCCACCTCGGCGGGCAGCTCGGCGGGGTCGCAGTCCAGGGCCATGTCGACGACCCGGACGGGCACGTCGAGGCGGCGGGCCAGGACGGAGACGGGGCTCGCGCCGGAGAGCACGGCACGGACGAGGTCGGCGGCGCTGCCCGCGGGCCGCGCGGACACGTCGAGACCGGCGACGCCGTGGTCGCCCGCGAAGAGGATCACGCGCGGCCGCTCGATCGGCTTGACCGGCACCGAGGACTGCGCCGCGGACAGCCACTCGCCGAGTTCGTCCAGGCGGCCGAGCGCCCCGGGCGGCACGCCCTGCCGTGCCCTGCGCTCCTCGGCGTCGCGGCGGATCCCGCCGTCGGGCCGCTCGATCAGGTCGGTGAAGTCGTCGAGATTCAGCGAGCTCATTCGCCGAACAGTACCGGCAGCACCCGTACGCGACTCGAACGGCCCGGCAGCGGGCGCCCCCGCACCGGCGGGAGCACGGAACGCACCCGCTCCACGGTGTCGCTGCGCCGGTGGCGATGATCCATTACGTACCGTTTGGGCTGGGTTGTCGTGCCATGCCGTGCCCCGCGCATGCGCACCGTCCGCGCCGCCCGACGAAGGAGCCCGCCACGCCCATGGACGCCGCACAGGCCGCCGCCGCACAGGCCGAGAAGATCTTCGCCGTCCCCGGCGCCACCCGCCGTCACCGGGCCCGGGCCCGCGCGCTGGGCCGCTTCGCCGAACCCGAGAGCTGGCTGGACGTCGACACCGGGCACGGCCACTTCCCCGCCGTGGCGCGGCAGGTGCACCCGTACACCGCCTTCGACGGCCTGGACCGCACCGCGCGCGTGGACGAAGGGCGCAGGGCGGGCCGTGTGGAGGAGGCCCACCGGGGGCTGCTCGCCGACCTGGCGCCGAAGCTCGCCGGGCGCTACGACGCGCTGAGCATGTTCCACTACCTGGAGCGCAGCGCCGACCCGCGCATCGAACTCATCGCCGCCCGCACGGTGTTGCGGCCGGGCGGCCATCTGATGATCGAGGTCCCCGTCCCGCACAGCCGGTACGCCAGGATCCTGGACAAGGGATGGATCAGGCCCGAGCCCTACCACCGCATCCCGCTCGCCGACCTCCGCCGCGAGCTCGAAAGCCTCGGCTACTCCGTCGTGGCCACCGATCTGCGCGAGCCGCACGTCCCGTTCGACCTGGCCGCGGGGCTCGCCGTCGTCCTCGGCCGCGTCCGGGCCGCGGCCCGCGTCGCGGTGCCGCTGCTCGCCGCCGCCGCCCTGGCCGACCGCGCCCTGGCCCCGCTGGTCAGCCGCACCCGGTTCGCCAACGCCTACCGGGTCATCGCCCGCCGCAACCCGGACGCCTGAGCGGCCGGGTCAGCCGCGCAGGCCGAGCGCCTGCCCCGCCACGACCAGCAGGACGTGCTCGCACTCCGAGGCGAACGCCGCGTTCAGCCGCCCCAGCTCGTCGCGGTAGCGGCGGCCCGAGGCGGTCGCAGGGACGATGCCCGAGCCGACCTCGTTCGACACGGCCACGACCGTCCGGCGCGTCGCGCGCACGGCGTCCGTGAGCTCCGCGACCCGCTTGCGCAGCGCGCGCTCGCCGCCGCCCGCCCACTCGTCGTCGTCCCACGCGTTCACCTCGTCCATGGCGTACGTCAGCCACAGCGACAGGCAGTCGATGAGCAGCGGGGGCCCGTGCTCGGCGAGCAGCGGCACGAGGTCGCAGGTCTCGGCGGTGCTCCAGGACCCCGGCCGCCGCTCCCGGTGGGCGCTGACCCGGTCCGCCCACTCGGAGTCGCCGTTCCTGGTCCCGCCCGTGGCCACGTACAGCACCTCGGGGAAGGCCTCCAGGCGGCGCTCGGCCTCCACGGACTTCCCCGACCGGGCGCCGCCGATGACCAGGGTCCGGCGCGGCACGTCCGGTACGTCCTCGTAGGCGCCGACCACCAGCGTCGTCCCGTCCGGCACGGCCCGCGCACCGGCGGCCGCCAGCCTACGGGCCAGCTCCGCGCCCGGCGGCACCTCGTGCCCCAGGTGGAGGGCGACCACGTCCGTGGTCGGCCCGATGGCCCCGGTGGCCCGCAGCCGCGCCAGCGCGTCGGGGCGCCCCACGACATCGGCGAGGACCATCTCGTACGCGGGTTGCTCGTCCGGCAGCCCGGCGGGCGCGCCGCCCGGCGGCAGATACAGGAGCCGCTCGCCGTCGGGTCCTGCCACCTCGTACCCCGTGCCCGGGTGGTCCATCGCCACCGCGCGCACCCGGTGCCCGGTCAGCAGCGCGAGCTCCCGGCCGTCGGGCACCCGGCCCGGCTGCGGCAGACCGGCCGGCACCTCCACCGAGGGGCCGTCGTGCGGATGGGAGAGCAGCACCTGGCGCACACCGCCGAGCGAGTGCCCGGAGCGGGCGGCCGCGAAGGCCGCGCCAGGGGTGAGGTCGAGCAGCAGGACGCCGTCCACCAGGACCGCGGTGGCGGCCCGCGCGGCGCCGCCGAGCGCGGTCGCGCAGGCCGCGCAGGGGCAGCCGGGACGGGGCAGGCCTTCGGGGGCACCGGTGCCGAGCAGAGTCAGTTCCACGAGAAGATCCTCCCGCGTCACCGCGAGCGCCGCTCGCCCGGCTAGGCTTCAAGCGGCTTCACACAGCTGTCGGACCATCGGGAGGCTGGCATGGCGGCATGGACGTGGCGGTTCGAGAAGGCGGACGGGACGGAGGTCCAGCCCGCTCTGACGCCCGAGGAGTTCACGACTCAGGGGGACGCGGAGTCGTGGGTCGGCGAGTACTGGAAAGAGCTCGCGGACGGCGGCGCCGACCAGGTGTCGCTCTTCGAGGACGCGAACAAGATCTATGGGCCGATGAGTCTGCACGCGGAGGAAGCGGCGCAGGCTGAGTGACGCCTGAACGCGCAGGGGCGCCCGCTCGAAGCGGGCGCCCCTGCGCGCGTCTCTACCTCACATCTCGCCCAGCGTGACGTCGACGGTCTTGTCGGCGCCCTGCCGGGTGTACGTCACCTCGGTCTTGTCGCCGGGCTTCTCGCCGGCGAGCGCCTCGGAGAGCGAGGTGATCGTGGTGATCCCGGTGTCGCCCAGCTTGGTGATGATGTCGCCGGCCTCGATGCCCGCCTTGGCCGCCGCCCCGTCCTTCTGCGTGTCGGCGACGGCGACGCCCGCGGGCTTGTAGTCGTCGCCCAGGACCGTGCGTCCGGTGATGCCGAGCGCGGCCCGGCCCGAGTCGGTGACCTCGCCGTCCTTGATGATCTGGTCGACGACGGTCTTCACCATCGAGGACGGGATCGCGAACCCGATGCCGGGCGCCGCGCCGTCGCCCATCTGCGGGTCGGTGGCGGCGAGCGTCGGGATGCCGATGACCTCGCTGTCGAGGTTGACCAGGGCGCCGCCGCTGTTGCCCGGGTTGATCGCGGCGGACGTCTGGAGCATGTTCGCGATGGTGGCCCCGGCCGAGCCCTCCGAACGGGGCTCGCTGACGGTCCTGCCGGTGGCCGAGACGATCCCCTGCGTGACGCTGGAGGACAGGCCGAGCGGCGAGCCCATGGCGAGCACGATCTGCCCGACCTTCGCCTTCGTGGAGTCCCCGAACTCGGCGGCCTTGAGCCCGCTCGGCGGATCGTCGAGCTTGATGACGGCGAGATCCTGCTCGGGGTAGGAGCTGACGAGCTCGGCGGTGAGGGCCTGCTCGCCGGTGGCCGTCGTGACCTTGAAGGTCCGCTCCTTGCCCACGACGTGGGCGTTGGTGACGATGTGGCCCTTGTCGTCGTAGACGACGCCGGAGCCGAGACTGTCGGAGGCGTCGATCTGCACGACCGACGGCAGGACGTTCTCGATCACCTTCTGGTAGTCGTCCTGAAGGTCGCCCTCGGCCATGGGCGCGGCCTGGGTGGTGGACTCACCGGAGTTCCCGGAGCCGGAGCTCGAACAGCCGCTCAGAAGAAGCCCGGCGGCGACGACTACGACGGCGGTGGCGTTACGGGTGCGCGAGACATTCATGCCCCGAGTGTCCCGTTCGCCCCTGTATGTCGCCCTGAATTAGGGGGCCGATCAGGGCGTTCGGGCCACCCACGGCTACTCCGCCGCAGGGTGGTCGAGTGGGCGGGAGACGTCCGCCGCGGGGCGGCGGCCTCGTCAGTCCCGCACGCCGCAGACGTGCAGCAGGGCCGCGACCCGGCGGTACGGGTCGGTCCGCCCCGCCCGCTCCTCGGCCGCGAGCAGCGCCGAAAGCTCCGCGTCCTCCGGCACGGCCGCGTCGTCCGCCGCCCCGTCGGTGAAGACCCGCACGCCGTACCAGGCGTGCAGCGGCGCCGCGATCCCCGCGAGCGAGGCGGTCACCGCCGAGAGCCGGTCCGCCCGCGCCTCCAGGCCGATCCGGTTGCGGTAGACGGTCGAGTCGAAGGCGGCCATCGCCCCCGCCCAGTCACCGGCGAGCCCCGGCCGCATGGCCAGCGCGTCCGCGTTGCGCACGAGAAGGGAGAGCAGCCCGCCGGGGGCCAGCATCCGGGCCAGGCCCGCGAGCAGCGCGTCCGGCTCCTCGACGTACATCAGGACGCCGTGGCACAGCACGACGTCGAAGCTGCCCGGCAGGAAATGCACCCCGGTCTCGCGCCCGTCGCCCTCGACGATCCGCACCCGGCCCTGGATCCCTTCGGGCTCGGCGCTCAGCGCGGTCCGGGCCGCGGCCACCATCGCGGAGTCCTGCTCGACGCCCGTGACCTTGTGCCCGGCACGGGCGAGCCGCAGCGCCTGCGTGCCCTGCCCCATGCCCACGTCGAGCACCCGCAGCCGCTGCCCCACGGGGAAGCGCCCGGCTATCTGCTCGTCGAGCTGCCGGGTCACCAGCTCCTGGCGTACGGCGTTACGCAGGCCGCCGAGCTTCTCCAGCCACGCGGCGGCCCCGCCGGCGAATCCGCTCAGGGCCGCTCTCCGCGCTTGACCTGGGGCTTCGGCAGCCGCAGACGGCGCATCTGGAGCGTGCGCATCAGGGCGTACGCGACGGCGCCCTTCTTGCTCTGGTCCGGGAAGCGCTCGTTCAGGCGCTTCTTCAGCCGGAACGCCGTCGTCACCGAGTCCACGATGATCAGGACGATCACGAAGAGCCAGAGCAGCAGCGCGATGTTCTGGAGCTGCGGGATCCGGACCATGCTCAGTACGAGGATGATCACGGCCAGCGGCAGGAAGAACTCCGCGATGCAGAACCGCGAGTCGACGAAGTCACGCGCGAACTTGCGCACGGGGCCCTTGTCGCGGGCGGGCAGATAGCGCTCGTCACCGCTGGCGAGTGCCTGGCGCTGCTTGTCCATCTGGGCGCGGCGTTCGTCGCGCTGCCGCTTCGCCGCCTCCTTGCGCGTCACGGGCGTGTTGGCCACGCTGCGGCGCTGGGTCTGGGCCTCACTGCGCTTGGGCGTGGGGCGGCCCTTGGGGGCCTGCGGGTCACGGGGCTGCTGGGAGTCGGTCACCGGGGCGTTGCTCGCCGGGGCCTTCTCGTCCTTGGATCGGCTACGGAACACAAAACCCAAGGGTACGGGGTGCGGACGTGTGGGCCCCAGCCCGACGGGGAACGATCCGGCAACACCGGGCGTCTTGATTGTGTGGCTAAGGGGACGTTCCGTGTGGTTTACAAGCGGTTTTCGGGCGGTTCCCGGGGGTGCACCTACTCCCTACGCCTGAGCCCGGCCGGACACAGTCGTCCTTGGGGATGAGCGCATCCGCACGCGAACAGTGCGGTAATGGATGCAGGGCCCGTACTGTGGGTTCTGTTGCAGTACCTGGAGCTGGAAGTCCGTCAGAAGGGGGCGCGCGAAGCCCATGAGCGGTGTCATGAAGCGTATGGGGATGATCTTCCGCGCGAAGGCGAACAAGGCCCTTGACCGGGCCGAGGACCCGCGCGAAACCCTCGATTACTCGTACCAGAAGCAGCTGGAGCTGCTCCAGAAGGTGCGCCGCGGTGTCGCCGACGTGGCGACCTCGCGCAAGCGCCTGGAATTGCAGCTGACCCAGCTCCAGAAGCAGTCCTCCACCCTGGAGGACCAGGGCCGCAAGGCCCTCGCCCTCGGCCGTGAGGACCTCGCCCGTGAGGCGCTGTCGCGCCGGGCGGCCCTGCAGCAGCAGGTGACCGACCTGGAGACGCAGCACCAGACGCTCCAGGGCGAGGAGGAGAAGCTCACCCTCGCGGCGCAGCGCCTCCAGGCCAAGGTCGACGCCTTCCGCACGAAGAAGGAGACGATCAAGGCCACGTACACCGCCGCCCAGGCGCAGACCCGGATCGGCGAGGCCTTCTCCGGCATCTCCGAGGAGATGGGCGACGTGGGCATGGCGATCCAGCGTGCCGAGGACAAGACCGCGCAGCTCCAGGCGCGGGCGGGCGCGATCGACGAGCTCCTTGCCTCCGGGGCCCTCGACGACTCCTCCGGGCTCGCCAAGGACGACATCCAGTCCGAGCTGGATCGCCTCTCCGGTGGTACTGATGTAGAGCTGGAACTGCAGCGCATGAAGGCCGAGCTGGCCGGGGGCTCGACGTCGAAGCAGGCCATCGAGCCGGGTCAGGGACAGCCCCAGGCCCAGCAGCCGCAGGACACCCCGCGCTTCGACAAGCAGTAGTCCACCGCTCACGTCCGAGGAGGGCGACATGATCGCAAGGATCATGGGGGAGGGGCAGGTGAAGCTGGCGGACAGCCACTTCGCCGAACTGAACGAGCTGGACGACGAGTTGCTCTCCGAGATGGAGAGCGGCGACGAGTCCGGCTTCCGCCGCACGCTGTCCGCGCTCCTGGGCAAGGTCCGGGAGCTGGGCGAACCCCTCCCGGACGACTCCCTGGAACCCTCGGAGCTGATCCTGCCCGCCGAGGACGCGACCCTGGACGAGGTCCGCCAGATGCTGAGCGACGACGGCCTGATCCCGGGCTAGGCGAAGACCCCGGCGCTGCCCCGTGAGGACGAGCACGTCGGACCGGCTCCCGCAGCCCGCAGGGCCCCGTACCGTTCGGGGTGTGACCACTCTCGTGCGAGGCCGCTGCTGGGCCAAGGCGCACCCCCTGGCTGTGGACGGCACCCTCGCGGCGGCCGTCCTCGTGTGCATGGTCATCGGCTCGTTCGCCGAGCCGTACGGACACGGCGGCGCCCCCACCTGGGGCACCCGCACCCCGAGCGCGCTCAGCCTCGTCCTGATGCTGCTCGGCGCCACCGCCCTGGTCTTCCGCCGCCGCGCCCCCTGGATCGTGCTCGCGGCGACCTGCGCCTTCACCGTCGTCGACCTGGTCACCGGCGAGTACCGCGGCAGCGTCGTGATGAGCGCGGTCATCGCCCTCTACACCGTCGCCGCCAGAACCAACCGCCCCACCACCTGGCGCGTCGGCCTGATCACCATGGCCGGCCTCACCGGCGTCGCGATGCTGGCGGGCCCCCTGCCCTGGTACGCCCAGGAGAACCTCGGCATCTTCGCCTGGACCGGCATGGCCTCGGCCGCCGGTGACGCCGTCCGCAGCCGCCGCGCCTTCGTGGACGCCATACGCGAGCGCGCCGAACGCGCCGAGCGCACCCGCGAGGAGGAGGCCCGGCGGCGCGTCGCCGAGGAGCGGCTGCGCATCGCCCGCGACCTGCACGACGTGGTCGCCCACCACATCGCCCTCGTCAACGTCCAGGCGGGCGTGGCCGCCCACGTCATGGACAAACGCCCCGACCAGGCCAAGGAAGCCCTCTCGCACGTCCGCGACGCCAGCCGCTCCGCGCTCAACGAACTGCGCGCCACCGTCGGCCTGTTGCGGCAGACCGGCGACCCGGAGGCGCCCACCGAACCGGCGCCGGGCCTGGCCCGTCTCGACGACCTCGTCGAGACGTTCCGCCACGCGGGCCTCCCCGTGGAGGTCACCGTCGACGACGCGGCGACGGACCTGCCGGCGGGGGTCGACCTGGCCGCCTACCGCATCATCCAGGAGGCCCTCACGAACGTGCAGAAGCACGCGGGGGCGGGCGCCAAGGCCGAGGTCAGCGTCATCCGCGTGGGGCCGAACGCCGAGGTCACGATCCTGGACGACGGAGGCGGCGAGAAGAAGGAGCCGAGCGGTGACGGCGACGGCGGCGGGCACGGACTGCTCGGCATGCGCGAGCGCGTCAGCGCCCTGAACGGCCGCTGCACCGCGGGACCCCGCTACGGCGGCGGTTTCCGCGTCCATGCGATCCTGCCGGTCACGGCAACGCCGGTCAGCCCGGCAGAGGGAGGGACCGCGTGACGATCCGGGTGCTGCTCGCCGACGACCAGGCCTTGCTGCGCAGCGCGTTCAAGGTGCTCGTCGACTCCGAGCCCGACATGGAGGTCGTCGCCGAGGCCTCGGACGGCGCGGAGGCCGTGGAGCTCGCCAGGACCCGGGCCGCCGACGTCGTCCTCATGGACATCCGCATGCCCGGCACGGACGGCCTCGCCGCCACCCGACTGATCAGCGCCGACCCCGACCTGGCGCACGTACGCGTGGTGATGCTGACGACCTTCGAGGTCGACGAGTACGTGGTGCAGTCGCTGCGCGCCGGCGCCTCCGGCTTCCTCGGCAAGGGCGCGGAGCCGGACGAACTGCTCGGCGCGATCCGGATCGCCGCCGCCGGTGACGCCCTGCTCTCCCCGGCGGCCACCAAGGGCCTGATCGCCAAGTTCCTCGCGCAGGGCGACGGTTCGGACGGCGACGGCGGGGCGCGCGGCGAACGGCTCGACGCGCTGACCGGGCGCGAGCGCGAGGTCCTCGTCCAGGTCGCGGGCGGGCACTCGAACGACGAGATCGCCGAGCGGCTCGAGGTCAGTCCGCTCACCGTGAAGACGCACGTGAACCGTGCGATGGCGAAGCTGGGAGCCCGTGACCGGGCACAACTCGTCGTCATTGCCTACGAATCGGGCCTGGTACGCCCAAGGGTGGAGTGAGGGCGGGCGTGACGTACTGCACCCGCAGTATGCGCCGCATAAGAACGGGTCCTCGGAGGGACGTTTCCTGCTCTGGACATGGCAGATCGTGTAGGGGGCACTGGCCTGCCGGTGCCCGTTCCTGCGCAGTACGCCACAGAGAGAGACCACCATGTCCTGGCTGTCCCGGTTCAGCCTCGCCCAACGGGCCCTCGTCGGGCTGATCTCGATCATCGCCCTCGTCTTCGGCGCGATCGCGATCCCCCAGCTCAAGCAGCAGCTGCTGCCCTCCATCGAACTGCCGATGGTGTCCGTCCTGGCCCCGTACCAGGGCGCGTCCCCCGATGTGGTCGAAAAGCAGGTCGTCGAACCCCTCGAATCCTCCCTGGACGCGGTCGACGGCATCACGGGCATCACCTCCACGGCGAGCGAGGGCAACGCCGTGATCATGGCCCAGTTCGACTACGGCAGCGGCTCCAAGCAGCTCGTCGCCGACGTCCAGCAGGCCGTGAACCGCGCCGGGGCGCAGCTCCCCGACGACGTCGACCCGCAGGTCGTCGCGGGCTCCACGGACGACATCCCGACCGTGGTCCTCTCGGTCACCTCCGACAAGGACCAGCAGGCGCTGTCCGACCGGCTCGACACCACGGTCATCCCCGCCCTGGAGGACATCGACGGCGTCGCCCAGGTCACCGTCGACGGCGTACGCGACCTCCAGGTCGACGTCACACCCGACGACAAGAAGCTGGCCGAGGCGGGCCTGAGCCCGGCCGCGCTCGGCAAGGCGCTCCAGGCAGGCGGCGCCACGCTGCCCGCGGGCTCCTTCGACGAGGACGGCAAGAACCGCACCGTGCAGGTGGGCGGCGGTTACTCCTCCCTGAAGCAGATCAAGTACCTGATGATCACCCCCGAGGCCGAGCCGGGGGAGCGGCCGGGCAAGCCGGTGCGCCTCGACGAGGTCGCCACGGTGAAGCAGCAGCCGTCGGAGGCCACCTCCATCACGCGCACCAACGGCAAGCCGAGCCTCGCCGTCGCGATCACGATGGACCAGGACGGCAGCGCGGTCGCCATCTCCGACGCCGTCAAGGACAAGCTGCCCGACCTGCGCAAGGACCTGGGCGCGGGCTCGGACCTCACGATCGCCAGCGACCAGGGCCCGGCGGTCTCCAAGTCCATCGACGGCCTCACCACCGAGGGCGCCCTCGGCCTGGTCTTCGCGGTCCTGGTCATCCTGGTCTTCCTGGCGTCGATCCGCTCGACGCTGGTCACCGCGGTCTCCATCCCGCTCTCGGTCGTCCTGGCCCTGATCGTGCTGTGGACGCGGGACCTCTCGCTCAACATGCTCACGCTCGGCGCCCTGACCATCGCCATCGGCCGCGTCGTCGACGACTCGATCGTGGTCCTGGAGAACATCAAGCGCCACCTCGGATACGGCGAGGAGCGCGAGGCCGCGATCATCACGGCGGTCAAGGAGGTCGCGGGCGCCGTGACGTCCTCGACCCTGACGACCGTCGCGGTCTTCCTGCCCATCGGCCTGGTCGGCGGCATGGTGGGCGAGCTCTTCGGCTCCTTCTCGCTGACGGTCACGGCGGCGCTCCTGGCGTCCCTGCTCGTCTCGCTGACGGTCGTGCCCGTCCTGTCGTACTGGTTCCTGCGTCCCCCCAAGGACGTCCGCGGCGCCGACCCGGAGGAGGCCCGCCGCAAGGCCGAGGAGAAGGAGGAGCGCAGCAGGCTCCAGCGCTTCTACGTGCCGGTGCTGCGCTTCGCGACCCGCCGCCGCTTCACCAGCCTCGCCATCGCCGTCGTGATCCTCGTGGGCACGTTCGGCATGGCACCGCTCCTGAAGACCAACTTCTTCGACCAGGGCGAGCAGGAAGTCCTGACCATCAAGCAGGAGCTGAAGCCGGGCACCAGCCTGGCCGCGTCCGACGCCTCGGCCAAGAAGATCGAGACGATGCTGGACGGCCTCGACGAGATCAAGGACTACCAGGTCACGGTCGGCTCCTCCGGTTTCATGGCGGCCTTCGGCGGCTCCACGGACACCAACCAGGCCTCGTACACCCTGACGCTCAAGGACAAGTCCTCCTACGACGCGACGCAGGACAAGGTCGAGGAGGAGCTGGGCAAGCTCTCCGGCATCGGCCAGACGTCCATCGCGGCCGGTGACGGCTTCGGCAGCCAGGACCTGAGCGTGGTCGTCAAGGCCGCCGACGGCGACGTGCTGCGCAAGGCGTCCGACGAGGTGCGCGACGAGGTCGCGAAGCTCGACGACGTCACGGACGTGCAGAGCGACCTGTCGCAGAGCATCCCGCGGATCTCGGTCAAGGCCAACGCCAAGGCCGCGGCGGCCGGGTTCGACGACACCACGCTCGGCCAGGCCGTCGCCCAGGCGGTCCGCGGCACCCAGAGCGGCAAGGCGATCCTGGACGACACCGAGCGCGACATCGTGATCAAGCCCCGGAAGCCGGCGACGACCCTCGCCGAGCTGCGCGCGCTCGACCTCGGCTCCGCGAAGCTCGGTGACATCGCCTCGGTCGACCTGGTCGACGGCCCGGTCTCCATGACCCGCATAGACGGCGCCCGCGCCGCGACGATCACCGCGAAGCCGACCGGCGAGAACACCGGCGCGGTCAGCGCCGACCTCACCAAGAAGCTCGACGCGCTGAAGCTGCCGGAGGGCGCCACGGCGTCCATCGGCGGTGTCTCCGAGGACCAGGACGAGGCGTTCGCCTCGCTGGGCCTGGCGATGCTCGCGGCGATCGCGATCGTCTTCATGCTGCTCGTGGCGACGTTCCGCTCGCTGATCCAGCCGCTCATCCTGCTGGTCTCGATCCCGTTCGCGGCCACGGGCGCCATCGGCCTCCTCATCGCGACGGACACCCCGATGGGCGTCCCGGCGATGATCGGCATGCTGATGCTCATCGGCATCGTGGTCACCAACGCGATCGTCCTGATCGACCTGATCAACCAGTACCGCAGGCAGGGTCACGGCGTGGTCGAGGCGGTCGTCGAGGGCGGCCGTCACCGGCTCCGCCCGATCCTCATGACGGCCCTGGCGACGATCTTCGCCCTGCTCCCGATGGCCCTCGGCATCACGGGCGAGGGCGGCTTCATCGCCCAGCCGCTCGCGGTGGTGGTCATCGGCGGTCTGATCACGTCGACGCTGCTCACCCTGCTCCTCGTCCCGACGCTGTACGCGATGGTGGAGCTGCGCAAGGAGAAGCGGCGTACGAAGCGCGAGGCCAAGCGGGCGAAGAAGGCGGGCGTCCCGTCTCAGTCGGGCTCCGAGGCAGCCGGCCAGGAGCCGGCCCAGGTGTAGCCACGCCGCCGATCTCCCGCCCGACCAGGAATGCGTAAGGGGCACCCCGCACATGCGGGGTGCCCCTTACGCGTGGCTCACGGCCCGCCTACGGCAGCGCCAGCATCCGCTCGAGTGCCAGCTTCGCGAACTGCTCGGTCTCGCGGTCGACCTCGATCTGGTTGACCAGCTTGCCCTCGGCGAGGGACTCCAGGGTCCAGACCAGGTGCGGCAGGTCGATGCGGTTCATGGTCGAGCAGAAGCAGACCGTCTTGTCGAGGAAGACGATCTCCTTGTCCTCGGCGGCGAAACGGTTCGCCAGGCGGCGTACGAGGTTCAGCTCGGTCCCGATCGCCCACTTGGAACCGGCGGGAGCCGCTTCCAGGGTCTGGATGATGTGCTCCGTGGAGCCCACGTGATCTGCCGCGGCCACGACCTCGTGCTTGCACTCGGGGTGGACCAGGACGTTCACGCCGGGGATCCGCGCGCGCACGTCCTCCACCGACTCCAGCGAGAAGCGCCCGTGCACCGAGCAGTGCCCGCGCCACAGGATCATCTTCGCGTCGCGCAGCTGCTCGGGGGTGAGGCCGCCGTTCGGCTTGTGCGGGTTGTAGAGGACGCAGTCCTCCAGGGTGAGGCCCATGTCCCGCACCGCGGTGTTGCGGCCCAGGTGCTGGTCGGGCAGGAAGAGGACCTTCTCGCCCTGCTCGAAGGCCCACTCCAGGGCCCGCTTGGCGTTGGACGAGGTGCAGATCGTCCCGCCGTGCTTGCCGGTGAAGGCCTTGATGTCGGCCGACGAGTTCATGTACGAGACGGGCACGACCTGCTCGGCGATCCCGGCCTCGGTCAGCACGTCCCAGCACTCCGCGACCTGCTCGGCGGTGGCCATGTCGGCCATCGAGCAGCCGGCGGCCAGGTCGGGCAGCACGACCTTCTGGTCGTCGCCGGTCAGGATGTCCGCGGACTCCGCCATGAAGTGCACGCCGCAGAAGACGATGTACTCGGCCTCCGGCCTGGCGGCGGCGTCCTTGGCCAGCTTGAAGGAGTCGCCGGTGACGTCCGCGAACTGGATGACCTCGTCGCGCTGGTAGTGGTGGCCGAGCACGAAGACCTTGTCGCCGAGCTTCTCCTTGGCGGCGCGTGCGCGCTCCACGAGGTCGGGGTCGGAGGGCGACGGCAGGTCGCCGGGGCACTCCACGCCGCGCTCGCTCCTGGGGTCGGCCTCGCGGCCGAGCAGCAGCAGGGCCAGCGGCGTCGGCTGGACGTCGAGATCCACGGGGGACTGGGCGGTGGTCACGAGACACGCACCCTTTCTTCGGAAATTAATGAGCGCGGCCGCAGCCGCTCCAGTGGAGCCGGTGCACGCACCGGAGGCTTTTCGTCTATTTGACGTTATCTATCATAACCGCTTCACGTCAGTTTGACGATGGCCATTGTGTCGATGTGACGCGTTCGCCTTCGACGGGCCGCTGCCCCCCGCGGCGGCATGTGCGAGCATGAAGGGACAGAGCCGAGAGACACAGCACTCGGCCCGGAATGAATCCGCGGCCCCGCCGGTTGAAACCGTCGGCAAGCAGTCTCCGTACAACCCGGGAGAGAAGCAGATGTCCGTATCGGACGAGACCACCACCGTGAGCGACGGCATCCTCCTGTCCGACGCCGCCGCGGCCAAGGTCAAGGGCCTTCTTGAGCAGGAGGGCCGGGACGACCTGGCGTTGCGCGTCGCCGTTCAGCCCGGCGGCTGCTCGGGCCTTCGCTACCAGCTCTTCTTCGACGAGCGCTCGCTCGACGGCGACGTGGTGAAGGACTTCGACGGCGTGAAGGTCGTCACCGACCGGATGAGCGCTCCTTACCTGGGCGGCGCCTCCATCGACTTCGTCGACACCATCGAGAAGCAGGGCTTCACGATCGACAACCCGAACGCCACGGGTTCCTGCGCCTGCGGTGACTCGTTCAGCTAGAGCTCCCCGCAGTGAGCTGAGCACGTACGAAGGCGGCCCCCGGAGAACTTCGGGGGCCGCCTTCGTGTGTCCGGATGTGCCGCGAGGCCGCCGCTACTTGCGCGGCACCGTCCCGCCGCCCGCCGCGTCCACGACCTTGCGGTCGCCGAGCGGCTCGTCGAGGGTCACGGTCTCGGTGAACTCCTTGGCCATCATCACGCAGACCTCGCCCTTCTTGTGGGTCTCGGTCACCTTCACGCGCACGCTGTCCGCGCTCTCGTCGGCCGAGGCCTTGAAGTCGGAGCAGACACCGCCGTAGAAGTGCACCGTCAGGGACGTGCCGTCCGCGCGGTAGGACTCGACGTGCGCGGTCAGGTCCTTCTGGCCCTGGCCCGGCTTCCCGGTGGGCGTCGGCTCGGCGGACGGGGCCTGCGTACTCGGCGAGGTGAGGAACTTCGGCTCGACCGCCGGGTGCGTCACGGTGAACGTTTCCTGCGCGCCCTGCGGCTTCACGTCGAACAGCCAGGCGGGCACGAGCGTCTGGCGCCCGTCCACGAAGTGCACCGCGAGCCCGAAGGTGGCGTCCTTCACCGTGACCGGCTGCGGCTTCGGGGGTGCGGAGGAGGGCTCCTCGCACGGCGCCTTCGTCCCGGTGCCGGCTTCCGCCTTGCCGGTCGCCGTGTCGCCGTCGGCACGCTCGCCCTTGGCGTTCGGCACCGCGGACGCGCAGCCGCCGATGCCGACGCGGCCGTCGCCGCCGCCGGACTTGTTGAGCTCGTCCAGGGTCTCCTGGGCGCCGATCACGGGGTACGTGGCGCCCTTCACCGGCGCCTTCAACTGGCCGCTGCCGCCGACCACTTCACCGTCCGAGCCGATCTGGACGCCGGTCGACCAGCCGTACGTGGGGAGTCCGCCCACCTTCGGGTCGGCGTTCACCACCCGTACGCCGCCCATGAGTTGGGTCGCGTCCAGCTTCGCGTCGTCCTGGCCCACGGCCTTCAGGACCGGCGCCGCCGCCTTCTTCGCCGCGCTCTCGCCGACCGGGTCGCCCTTGCCGTCCGGCGCGGTGGACGACTCCGCACAGGACTTGCCCTTCCGGCAGTTGTCCGTGCCGCCGGTGGCATACCGGGTGAACGTCCAGGTGCCCGGCGCTTCCTTGCCCACCTGGAGCGAGGGTCCCGAACCGTCCTTGGTGGGGCCGATCTTCCAGGCGCCGCCCTCGGAGACCGGCTTGCCCGCCACGCCCAGGGCCTTGGCCAGCGCGGAGACCTGCTCCTGGCTCACCGTGCCCCGCGCGTGGTACACGGGCGCCGTGTCGGGGCCGCCGGGCAGCTTGCCCTCGGCGCGGTAGGTGGCGCCGTTCGGGTCGGGCTCGCCCGGGGCGATGCCGTTCTCGCCGCCGGTGCCTTCGCCGCCCTCCTGGCGGTCACCGTCCGTGTGGCCGTCGAGAGCGAGCGGGGGAGGCGCGCCGCCGTCACCGGCCGGGGAACTGCCGGTGCCCCCGCCGCCGCCCGAGGCGGTCGCGGCGAAGTAGGCGCCGCCACCGCCGACGAGCAGCACCGTGGCCGCCACCGACGCGACGGCGAGGCGGGATCGCCGCCTGGGCTGCTCGGCCGCGTCATCAACGTCTCGGTCGGTGCTCACCGCATCGCTCCTTCGACTGCACTGCTGTCCCTGGAGGCCCGTGCGTGGGCCTCGTTCGTATGCCGCGTCCCCTTTACGGGGGACAGCGGTGGGACGCAGCGGGGGAGCGCGCGGTTCCCTCGGCGCGCGCCGAGGCGCTCGCCTCAGTCGCCGTACTCCGACATGCCGTCGATCAGCCGCGCGGACGCGGGCGGCACGCGGACGCCGTGGATCAGGGCGGGCGACACCGGGGCGCTCGCCGCCGCCGCGGGGGCCACCCAGTGCGGGGCCATGCGCGCGCAGTCGCCGCGCAGGGTCTCCATGGACTCGTGGGGCAGCTCGGCGGGACGGGGGGTGACGACATGCTTCGGGATAACGGCCATAACCGCACCGTACGCATCGCACACCTCGCGAAAAAAGACCTACTAACGGGTAGTTTGGCCTCTTCAGCAGGGGTGTACCGACCCGGTAGCGTGAAGTGTCAACCCCTCGCCCACCCGTCTCCCGCCACCGCCCTTGCAAGGTGCGCTTCGCGCGCGCCTCTGATTCCTCCACAGGAGCATGCCGCCGTGCGTATCGCAGTCACCGGCTCCATCGCCACCGACCACCTGATGACCTTCCCCGGCCGCTTCGCCGACCAACTGGTCGCGGATCAGCTGCACACGGTTTCTCTCTCTTTCCTGGTCGACGCCCTAGACGTCCGCAGGGGAGGCGTCGCCGCCAACATCTGCTTCGGCATGGGCCAGCTCGGCACCGGGCCGATCCTGGTCGGGGCCGCGGGCTCGGACTTCGACGAGTACCGCGCCTGGCTCGACCGGCACGGCGTGGACACGGCCTCGGTCCGTATCTCCGAGACCCTGCACACGGCCCGCTTCGTGTGCACCACGGACGCCGACCACAACCAGATCGGCTCGTTCTACACGGGCGCGATGAGCGAGGCCCGCCTCATCGAACTGAAGACCGTGGCCGACCGCGTGGCGGGGCTCGACCTGGTCCTCATCGGCGCGGACGACCCCGAGGCGATGCTGCGCCACACCGAGGAGTGCCGGACGCGGAAGATCCCCTTCGCCGCCGACTTCTCCCAGCAGATCGCGCGCATGGAGGGCGAGGAGATCCGGACCCTGCTCGACGGCGCCACGTACCTCTTCTCGAACGAGTACGAGAAGGGGCTCATCGAGTCCAAGACCGGCTGGACCGACGCCGAGATCCTCTCGAAGGTCGGCCACCGCGTGACGACCCTCGGCTCGCGCGGCGTGCGCATCGAGTCCAGCGGCCAGGACCCCATCGAGGTCGGCGTCCCCGAGGAGGAGGCGAAGGTCGAGCCCACCGGCGTCGGCGACGCCTTCCGCGCGGGCTTCCTGTCAGGCCTCGCCTGGGGCGTCTCCCACGAGCGCGCGGCGCAGGTCGGCTGCATGCTCGCCACACTGGTCATCGAGACCGTCGGCACGCAGGAGTACGAGCTCCGGCGCAGCAACTTCATGGACCGCTTCACCAAGGCGTACGGCCATGAAGCGGCGTCCGAGGTCCAGGTCCACCTGGCCTAGTCAGGAACTCCGGCGGACCACGTAGGCGACACCGTGGTCCGCCGGCTCCTCGCCCACGTACTCCTGGCCCCGCATCTCGCACCACGCCGGGATGTCCAGCCGGGCCGCCTCGTCGTCGGCGAGGACCGTCACCGTGCCGCCCACCGGCACGTCCCCGATGACCTTCGCCAGCTCGATCACCGGGAGCGGGCAGCGCTTGCCGAGCGCGTCCACGACGAGCGAGGCCGACTCCGGCCCCTTCACCAAAGCCGCCGGCGCCCCCAGCTGTTCCCGTACGCCGCTCACCACGCCCGGCAGAACCGCCAGGAAACGCTCGACGTCAGCTTCCTGGGTCCCCCGTGGGAGTGACACCCGGACGTTGCCCTCGCTCAGCACGCCCATCGCCTTCAGGACGTGGCTCGGGGTGAGCGTCGAGCTGGTGCAGGAGGAGCCGGACGAGACCGAGAAGCCCGCCCGGTCCAGCTCGTGAAGCACGGTCTCCCCGTCGACATAGAGACACGAGAAGGTCACCAGGTGCGGCAGGCGCCGCTCCGGGTCGCCCACCACCTCCACGTCCGGCACCAGCTCGGGCACCCGGGCCCTGATCCGCTCCGTGAGCTCCCGCAGCCGCGCGCCCTCCGCGGCGGCCTCGGCCTGCACGGCCCGCAGCGAGGCCGCGGCGGCGACCACCGCCGGGATGTTCTCGAAGCCGGGGGCGCGCCCCGACTCCCGCTCGTCGGCGGGCCCTTGCGGGGCGAACCGCACCCCCTTGCGCACCACCAGGAGCCCCGCACCCGCGGGCCCGCCCCACTTGTGGGCACTGGCGGCGAGCAGCGACCACTCCCCGCCCACCGGGCCCCAGGCGAGGGACTGCGCCGCGTCCACCAGGAGCGGCACCCCGGCGGCCCGGCACGCCGCGGCGGCCTCGGCCACCGGCTGCTCGGTGCCCACCTCGTGGTTGGCGGACTGGAGGCAGGCCAGCGCCGTGTCGGGCCGCAGGGCGGCGGCGTACGCGGCGGACGACACCGCGCCGGACCGGTCCACCGGGACCTCCGTCACCGCCCCGCCGTCGGCCACGAGGGACTGGGCCGCATGGAGCACCGAAGAGTGTTCGACCGCCGACACCACCAGATGCCGTCCGACACGCCGACGCCCCGCGAGGGTTCCGGCCATCCCGGAGTGCACCGCCCGGGTGCCCGACGAGGTGAAGGAGAGCTCGTCCGGACGGCATCCGACCGCATCGGCCGCGGCCTCCCGCGCCGCGTCCAGCAGCAGCCTGGCCCGCCGCCCCTCGCGGTAGAGCCGGGCCGGATCGGCCCACCCCTCGTCCAGCGAGGCCTGGAGCGCCTGCCGGGCCACGGGGTGCAGGGGAGCGGAGGAGGCGACATCGAAGTAGGGCACGGGCCAACGCTAAGCCGTGGGCCCGGGGGAGTGCCCCGAAGGGTCGCGGGCAGCGGGCGCGATCAGCCACGACGCGCCCGCAGTCGCGGACCGGCGGATTCCGCCGAGCCGGCGGGCGCCCGACCCCCCGTCAGAAAGGAGTGGACGGCGCAGGGTCCCACCCTTCGGAGTGACCCGCGGCGCGTTAGGCACCCTCCCCGCGCGACCCCAAATAGCGTCCAGTAAGGTTTGGCCCGCATAAACATCCAAACCCCTGCCCGCCGCAGGGCGGCGACCGACGACCGAGAAGGCCGCACCCGACCGCGCGGGCCGAGACTCTCGGGAAGGCGCTACGTGAGTCCCAACGGCTCCGACCGCTCGTCGCGGCGCCCGATGCGGCGGAAGCTGCCGCAGGTGCTGACTGCGGGCCTGATCTTGGCAACCGCGACAGGTTGCACATACAAGGACTTTCCCCGCCTTGGTATGCCCACCCCCGTAACGGAGGAGGCTCCCCGGATCCTCTCCCTCTGGCAGGGCTCGTGGGCGGCTGCGCTCGCCACGGGCGTGCTGGTCTGGGGTCTGATCCTGTGGAGTGTCATCTTCCACCGGCGCAGCCGCACCAAGGTCGAGGTACCTCCGCAGACGCGTTACAACATGCCCATCGAGGCGCTCTACACGGTGGTGCCCCTCATCATCGTCTCGGTGCTCTTCTACTTCACGGCACGTGATGAGTCGAAGCTCCTCCACCTGGACAAGAAGCCCGCCCACACGGTCAACGTGGTCGGCTACCAGTGGAGCTGGGGCTTCAACTACATCGAGGACGTCCCGGGTTCCAACAAGGACGACGCGAAGACGGCCAAGGAGCTGGAGGCCATCCCGGACAAGTTCCGCGATGCCTTCCCGTCCAACGCCGGCGGCGTCTACGACGTCGGTACGCCCGGCCAGCGGAACCCGCAGAACGGCAACCCGGGTCCGACCCTCTGGCTCCCCAAGGGCGAGAAGGTCCGCTTCGTGCTGACTTCGCGTGACGTCATCCACTCCTTCTGGGTGGTGCCGTTCCTCATGAAGCAGGACGTCATCCCGGGCCACACCAACGCCTTCGAGGTGACTCCGAACAAGGAGGGCACCTTCATGGGCAAGTGCGCCGAGCTCTGCGGTGTCGACCACTCCCGGATGCTCTTCAACGTCAAGGTCGTTTCCCCCGAGCGCTACCAGAAGCACCTCGAGGACCTGGCGAAGAAGAACCAGACCGGTTACATCCCGGCCGGCATCGAGCAGACGAAGCACGAGAAGAACCGGGAGACGAACAACCTGTGAGCATCCTCAACGAACCTCAGGGTGCCGCGGCAGCAGAAGACTCGTTCGAGAACGAGCTGCCGGTACGGCGCGCACAGCCGGGCGCTGTGGTCATCAAGTGGCTCACCACCACCGACCACAAGACGATCGGCACGCTCTACCTGGTCACGTCGTTCGCGTTCTTCTGCATCGGCGGCGTCATGGCGCTCTTCATGCGCGCCGAACTCGCTCGTCCCGGCTCGCAGCTCATGTCGAACGAGCAGTTCAACCAGGCGTTCACGATGCACGGCACGATCATGCTGCTGATGTTCGCGACGCCGCTGTTCGCCGGATTCGCGAACTGGATCATGCCGCTCCAGATCGGCGCGCCCGACGTGGCGTTCCCGCGGCTGAACATGTTCGCGTACTGGCTGTACCTCTTCGGCTCGCTCATCGCGGTGGCCGGCTTCCTCACCCCGCAGGGTGCGGCCGACTTCGGCTGGTTCGCCTACTCCCCGCTGTCGGACGCCGTCCGCTCGCCGGGCATCGGCGCCGACATGTGGATCATGGGTCTGGCCTTCTCCGGCTTCGGCACGATCCTCGGCTCGGTCAACTTCATCACCACGATCATCTGCATGCGCGCACCCGGCATGACGATGTTCCGGATGCCGATCTTCGTGTGGAACGTCCTGCTGACCGCCGTGCTGGTCCTGCTGGCCTTCCCGGTCCTGGCCGCCGCGCTGTTCGCCCTGGAGGCGGACCGTAAGTTCGGTGCCCACATCTTCGACGCCTCCAACGGCGGCGCACTGCTGTGGCAACACCTCTTCTGGTTCTTCGGCCATCCAGAGGTGTACATCATCGCGTTGCCGTTCTTCGGCATCATCTCCGAGGTCATCCCGGTCTTCTCCCGCAAGCCGATGTTCGGCTACATGGGCCTGATCGGCGCGACGATCGCGATCGCGGGTCTCTCCGTGACCGTGTGGGCGCACCACATGTACGTCACCGGTGGCGTGCTCCTGCCGTTCTTCTCCTTCATGACGTTCTTGATCGCCGTACCGACAGGCGTGAAGTTCTTCAACTGGATCGGCACGATGTGGAAGGGCTCACTGAGTTTCGAGACACCGATGCTCTGGGCCGTCGGCTTCCTGATCACCTTCACCTTCGGTGGTCTGACCGGCGTCATCCTGGCCTCGCCGCCGATGGACTTCCACGTCTCCGACTCGTACTTCGTGGTCGCGCACTTCCACTACGTCGTCTTCGGCACCGTGGTGTTCGCGATGTTCTCCGGCTTCCACTTCTGGTGGCCGAAGTTCACCGGCAAGATGCTGGACGAGCGGCTCGGCAAGATCACCTTCTGGACGCTGTTCGTGGGCTTCCACGGCACGTTCCTGGTGCAGCACTGGCTGGGCGCCGAGGGCATGCCGCGTCGATACGCGGACTACCTCGCGGCCGACGGCTTCACCGCCCTGAACACGATCTCGACGATCTGCTCGTTCCTGCTCGGTCTGTCGATCCTGCCGTTCTTCTACAACATCTGGAAGACCGCCAAGTACGGCAAGAAGATCGAGGTCGACGACCCGTGGGGCTACGGCCGTTCGCTCGAGTGGGCGACGTCCTGCCCGCCGCCGCGGCACAACTTCCTCACTCTGCCGCGGATCCGTTCCGAATCCCCGGCGTTCGACCTGCACCACCCTGAGATCGCGGCTCTCGACCAGCTCGAGAACAGCGGCCACGGTGCCACGGCGCTCGCGGGCGGCAAGGAGGCCGGCAAGTGAAGGTCCAAGGCAAGATGTTCATCTGGCTGAGCGTCTTCGTGCTCGTCATGGCGATCGTCTACGGCTGGTGGTCGAAGGAGCCGGCGGGTACGACCGCGCTGTTCCTCGCCTTCGGTCTGTGCATCATGATCGGCTACTACCTGGCCTTCACGGCCCGGCGTGTCGACGCGGCCGCACAGGACAACAAGGAAGCCGACGTGGCGGACGAGGCCGGCGAGGTGGGCTTCTTCAGCCCGCACAGCTGGCAGCCGCTCTCGCTGGCCATCGGTGGCGCGCTCGCCTTCATGGGCGTCGTCTTCGGCTGGTGGCTGCTCTACTTCTCGGCCCCGATCCTGATGATCGGTCTCTTCGGCTGGGTCTTCGAGTACTACCGGGGCGAGAACCAGACCCAGTGAGTCTGTGATCTCCTGCTCCACCGAGGGGCCCGGACACTCCGTCAGGAGCGTCCGGGCCCCTCGGCGTGTCGCGTCCGCCCCTCGTACGGGTCACTCGACGCGCCGCGGGCGATGAACCTTCATACCGTGTGTTCATGAGCCACTCACCGCGAATCCGCACGGTACTGAGCTGCACCATGCTGGTGGCCGCCCTCGGGGTGGGAACCACGGCGTGCGGCAGCTCCGACGGCCACCCGCTCTCGGCTAAGCCGTACGACGCGGCGGGCCAGATCGCCTTCAACGCCCCGGCGGGCACCCGGAAGGCGGATCCCGACAAGCCTCTCGAGGTGACCGCCCAGGGCGAGGACGGGCGCATCACCGACGTGACGGCCACCGACGCGCAGGGTCGGTACGTGGCGGGCGAACTCGCCGCCGACGGCGCCCGGTGGCACAGCACGGAGCCCCTCGCGGCGGGTGCGCACTACACGGTGCGGGTGAGCACGGAGGACGAGGAGGGCTCGCCGGGCCGCAAGGTCCTGGCGTTCGACACGGACGAGCCGACCAAGAAGAAGCGGCTCGACGTCACCTTCGGCCCCGACTCGGGCAAGTACGGCGTGGGCCAGCCGGTCACGGCCAAGCTCAGCGCCAAGGTGAAGGACAAGAAGGCCAGGGCGATCGTGGAGCGCTCGCTGAAGGTCGAGACGCAGCCCGCCACCCAGGGCGTGTGGCACTGGGTGGACAGCAAGACGCTGCACTACCGGCCCAAGGAGTACTGGCCCACGGGCGCCACCATCAACGTCCGGAGCAACCTCGAGGGCATCAAGGTCCGCGACCGGCTCTGGGGCGGCGAGGCCAAGCCGCTGAAGCTGACCATCGGCGACCGCATCGAGGCGGTGACGGACGCCGGGTCGCACTACATGACGGTCTACCGCAACGGCGAGGAGATCAACTCCATGCCGGTGACGACGGGCAAGCCCGGCTACTCCACGCGCAACGGCGTCAAGGTGGTGCTGGGCAAGGAGTACTCCGTACGTATGACCAGCGCCAGCATCGGCGCATCGGACTTCTACGACAAGATGGTCTACTACGCGACGCGGGTCACCGACTCCGGCGAGTACGTGCACGCCGCGCCCTGGTCGGTTGGCTCGCAGGGGTACGCGAACACCAGCCACGGCTGCACGGGCATGAGCACCGGCGACGCCGCCTGGTTCTACGAGACCGTCCGGATGGGCGACATCGTGAAGGTCGTCAACAGCTACGGCGCGGACATGGATCCGTTCGGCAACGGATACGGCGACTGGAACGTCGGCTGGAAGAAGTGGCGGGAGGGCAGCGCCCTGGTCGGAGGCGCCAAGGAGGGCCCCGCGGAGGTCGACGCGGCCCGACTGCGGCCGCAGGTCTAGAAGCCCCGCAGAACAGCACAGAAGGCCCCGTGCCCGGGCACGGGGCCTTCTGCCGTGGTCTCAGGCCTCGACGGCCAGCCTGGCGCGCAGCAGGGAGGCCAGGGCGTCCGCGAACTCGACCGGGTCGACCGGAAGGGTCACCGCGGACTCCGCGCGGCTCCAGGTGGCCAGCCAGGCGTCCTGGGGGCGCCCCATGAGCAGGAGCACGGGCGGGCAGTGGAAGATCTCGTCCTTGAGCTGACGGCAGACCCCCATGCCGCCGACGGGGGTGGCCTCGCCGTCCAGGACGCAGACGTCGACACCGCCCCGGTCGAGTTCCTTCAGCACGGCGGGCAGCGTCGCGCACTCGATGAACTCGACCGCGGGAACGTCCGCCGCCGGCCTGCGTCCGGTGGCCAACCGGACCTGCTCGCGGGTGCTCGCGTTGTCGCTGTAGACCAGCACCGTGGCGGTCGGCTGCATTGTTCCTCCGCTTCGTTGAGGGCATTCGGCCGGGGACCGATGCGCGGATGCTACTCCTCCGGACACCCCGTCAACAGCGGTTCGGACAGCCCTTCGATGGGCCATACGGGCTGGACACACCCCGCAGACACTCCGAACGGCACCCCCCGGGGTGAGGGCGGGATAAGCGACCGACATAATGTCGGTCGTGGCGACAGCAACGACAGTAGATACCGGGCACGCGCACCCGCCGGTCAATCGGCCGAACCTCACCAGCGTCGGAACCATCATTTGGCTGAGTTCCGAGCTGATGTTCTTCGCGGCCCTCTTCGCGATGTACTTCACCCTGCGATCGGTGACAGGACCTGAGCACTGGAAGGAAATGGCGTCCGCGCTGAACTTCCCGTTCTCGGCGACGAACACCACGATCCTGGTGCTCTCCTCCCTCACCTGCCAGCTAGGCGTGTTCGCCGCTGAGCGTGGTGACGTGAAGAAGCTCCGGATGTGGTTCATCGTCACCTTCATCATGGGTGCGGTCTTTATCGGTGGTCAGGTGTACGAGTACACCGAGCTGGTCAAGCACGAGGGCCTCTCGCTCTCGTCCGACCCGTACGGCTCGGTGTTCTACCTGACGACCGGCTTCCATGGCATGCACGTGACAGGCGGCCTCATCGCCTTCCTGCTGGTCCTCGGCAGGACGTACGCGGCCAAGAGGTTCACCCATGAGCAGGCGACCGCAGCCATCGTCGTGTCCTACTACTGGCACTTCGTCGATGTTGTCTGGATCGGTCTCTTTGCCACGATCTACATGATCAAGTAAACGGGGCCGGGCTCACGAAGGGCCTGACGTTCCGACTCATTCCAGAAGCATCGACGCAGAAGATCCTGACACCGGGGTAATCCGTGAAAAAGCTCTCCGCACGACGACGCCACCCGCTGGCGGCGGTCGTCGTCCTACTCCTCGCGCTGGCGGCCACCGGGGGGCTGTACGCCGCGTTCGCACCCGCGGACAAGGCGCAGGCCGACGACACCGCCCAGTCCCTTGCCATCGAAGAGGGCAAGAAGCTGTACTCCGTGGGCTGCTCCAGCTGCCACGGAACCGGCGGTCAGGGGTCCACCGACGGTCCTAGCCTGGTGGGCGTCGGCGCAGCCGCCGTCGACTTCCAGGTCAGCACCGGCCGCATGCCGCTCCAGCAGCCGGGCGCCCAGGCGCCGAAGAAGAAGGCCATCTACAACCAGGCCCAGATCGACCAGCTCGCGGCGTACATCGCCTCGCTGGGCGCGGGCCCGACCATCCCCACCGAGAAGCAGTACAGCCCGGACGGGGCGGACATCGCCAAGGGCGGCGAGCTGTTCCGCACCAACTGCGCGCAGTGCCACAACTTCACCGGTGAGGGCGGCGCGTTGACGAAGGGCAAGTTCGCTCCTTCGTTGGAGGATGTCTCCCCGAAGCACATCTACGAGGCCATGCAGACCGGCCCGCAGAACATGCCGTCCTTCCCCGACACGACGATGCCGGAGAAGAACAAGAAGGACATCATCGCGTACCTCGACGCGGTCAACGGCGAACAGACCGAGAGCCCTGGCGGTCTGAAGCTGGGTGGCCTGGGTCCGGTCAGTGAAGGCCTGTTCGGCTGGATCTTCGGTCTCGGCTCGCTGATCGCGGTCGCCGTGTGGGTCGCCGCTCGGACCGCAAAGGCCAAGAAGTCATGAGTAGCCAAGAGAAATCAGAAGAGAACCTGCCCAGCGCGCAGGAGACCGAGCACGGCTCGGTGGCTGTCGCGGACGAGAACCCGTTCGCCGACCCGGGGCTGCCGCCCCATGAGCACCGCGTCCAGGACATCGACGAGCGGGCCGCCAAGCGGTCCGAGCGCGCGATCGCCTTCCTGTTCACGCTCTCGATGCTCGCCACGATCGGCTTCATCGCCTCGTACGTGGCGTTCCCGGTCGACAAGCGCGTCTACATCTGGCCGATCGGCCACATCAGCGCGCTGAACTTCTCCCTGGGCATGACCCTGGGCGTGGCGCTCTTCTGCATCGGCGCGGGCGCGGTCCACTGGGCCCGCACCCTGATGTCCGACGTGGAGGTCGCCGACGACCGGCACCCCATCGAGGCGGAGCCCGAGGTCAAGGCCAAGGTCATGGCCGACTTCAAGGCCGGTGCCGCGGAGTCGCAGTTCGGCCGGCGCAAGCTGATCCGCAACACGATGTTCGGCGCGCTGGCCATGGTGCCGCTCTCCGGCGTCGTCCTGCTGCGTGACCTCGGTCCGCTGCCCGAGGACAAGCTGCGGCACACGCTGTGGTCCAAGGGCAAGCTGCTCGTGAACATGAACACGAACGAGCCGCTGCGGCCGTCGGACGTCCAGGTGGGCTCGCTGACCTTCGCCAAGCCCGAGGGCCTGGAGGAGCACGACCACGACTTCCAGAAGGAGATCGCCAAGGCGGCCCTGATGATCGTCCGCATCCAGCCGGACAACATCAAGGACAAGCAGGAACTCGAGTGGTCGCACGACGGCGTCGTCGCGTACTCGAAGATCTGCACGCACGTCGGCTGCCCGATCTCCCTGTACGAGCAGCAGACGCACCACGTCCTCTGCCCGTGCCACCAGTCCACCTTCGACCTCTCCGACGGTGCCCGAGTGATCTTCGGCCCGGCCGGTCACGCGCTGCCGCAGCTGCGCATCGGCGTGAACGAAGAGGGCTACCTCGAGGCGCTCGGCGACTTCGCCGAGCCCGTCGGTCCTGCTTTCTGGGAGCGCGGATGAGTACTCCGTCGAACGACAACCGCAAGAAGCAGGCACCCGCAGGTGAGCGGGTCGCCGATTGGGCCGACGGCCGCCTCGGGATCTACTCCCTGGCCAAGGCCAACATGCGCAAGATCTTCCCGGACCACTGGTCCTTCATGCTCGGTGAGATCTGCCTGTACAGCTTCATCATCATCATCCTCACGGGTGTGTACCTGACCCTGTTCTTCCACCCGTCGATGAACGAGGTGGAGTACCACGGCAGCTACATCCCGCTGCAGGGCCAGCTGATGTCCGAGGCGTTCAACTCGACCATGCACATCAGCTTCGACGTGCGCGGTGGTCTGCTCATCCGGCAGATCCACCACTGGGCGGCGCTGATCTTCCTCGCGGCGATGTTCGTGCACATGATGCGCGTCTTCTTCACGGGTGCCTTCCGCAAGCCCCGCGAGGTCAACTGGGTCTTCGGCTTCCTGCTGTTCGTCCTGGGCATGTTCACCGGCTTCACCGGTTACTCGCTCCCGGACGACCTGCTCTCCGGTACCGGTGTGCGCTTCATGCAGGGCGCCGTCCTGTCCGTGCCGATCGTGGGCACGTACCTGTCGATGTTCCTGTTCGGCGGGGAGTTCCCCGGCGGCGACTTCGTGGCCCGGTTCTACTCGGTGCACATCCTGCTGCTGCCGGGCATCATGCTCGGCCTCGTGGTGGCGCACCTGATCCTGGTCTTCTACCACAAGCACACGCAGTTCGCGGGCCCCGGCAAGACCAACAAGAACGTCGTCGGCATGCCGCTGCTGCCCGTCTACATGGCGAAGGCCGGAGGCTTCTTCTTCCTGGTCTTCGGTGTGATCGCGGCCATCTCGGCGATCGCCACGATCAACCCGATCTGGGCGCTCGGTCCCTACCGTCCGGACCAGGTGTCCACCGGAGCGCAGCCCGACTGGTACATGGGCTTCTCCGAGGGCCTGATCCGTGTCATGCCGGGCTGGGAGATCAACGCCTGGGGTCACACGCTCGTCCTGGGCGTGTTCATCCCGCTGGTCATCTTCCCGCTGGTCCTGGTCGCGATCGCGGTCTACCCGTTCATCGAGTCCTGGGTCACCGGGGACAAGCGCGAGCACCACATCCTGGACCGCCCGCGCAACGTCCCGACCCGTACGGCCTTCGGCGTCGCGTGGATCACCTGGTACTTCGTGCTGCTCGTCGGTGGTGGTAACGACCTCTGGGCCACGCACTTCCACCTGTCGATCAACTCGATCACCTGGTTCGTGCGCATCGCCTTCTTCGTGGCACCGGTCCTCGCCTTCATCGCCACCAAGCGGATCTGCCTGGGTCTGCAGCGGCGCGACAAGGACAAGGTCCTGCACGGCCGCGAGTCGGGCATCATCAAGCGCCTGCCGCACGGTGAGTTCATCGAGGTCCACGAGCCGCTCAACCGGGAGCAGCTGCACACGCTCACCGCGCACGAGCAGTACGCGCCGCTCGAGATCGGCCCCTCGGTCGACGAGAACGGCGTCGAGCGCAAGGTGTCCGGCACGCAGAAGCTCCGGGCCAAGCTGAGCAAGGGCTACTACGGGGAGGACAACCAGATCCCCAAGCCCACCACCGAGGAGTACAAGGAGATCACCAGCGGCCACGGCCACCACTGACCGATTGACCGACTGACAAGGTCGCCACGGCGAGAGCCCCGTCCCGCGCACGTTCAGTGCGTGGACGGGGCTCTTTGCCGTCCTTCGAGCTGGATAAGGTGTTCCTGTCCCATGTCTAGACGAACCCAGGAGCGGCAGATGAGCGCTGTGACCCCCGCAGGAGGCGACACCGCGGCGGCCCGTTCCTGGCCGAGTGTGCTGAACGGGCTGCTCGAGGGCCGTGACCAGAGCACGGAGGACACCGCCTGGGCCATGGACCGCATCATGCGCGGCGAGGCGACCGACGCGCAGATCGCCGGCTTCGTCGTCGCGCTGCGGGCCAAGGGCGAGACCGTGGAGGAGATCTCCGGCCTCGTCCGCACGATGTACGAACACGCCAACGTGATCGAGGTGCCGGGGCAGACCGTCGACATCGTCGGCACCGGCGGCGACGGCGCCAAGACCGTCAACATCTCCACGATGTCCGCGATCGTGGCCGCGGGCGCGGGCGCGAAGGTCGTCAAGCACGGCAACCGCGCGGCCTCCAGCGCCTCGGGCGCCTCCGACGTCCTGGAGAAGCTCGGGGTGAACCTGGAGCTGCCGCTGGACCGGGTCGTCGAGGTGGCCGAGGAAGCCGGGATCACCTTCTGCTTCGCCGTGAAGTTCCACCCCGCGCTGCGGCACGCGGGCGGGGCGCGCAGCCAGCTGGGCATCCGGACCGTGTTCAACGCGCTGGGTCCGCTCACCAACCCGGCCAAGGTGCGGGCCCAGGCGGTCGGCGTCGCCGACCCGCGGATGGCGCCGATCGTGGCCGGGGTCTTCGCCGAGCGCGGGAACTCCTCCCTCGTCTTCCGCGGCGACGACGGCCTGGACGAGCTGACGACCACGGCGACCTCCCGGGTCTGGGTCGTGCGCGACGGAGCCGTGCGCGAGGAGGCCTTCGACCCGCGGGACGTCGGCATCGACCTCGTTCCCGTGGAGGCCCTGCGCGGGGCCGACGCCTCGTACAACGCCGAGGTCGCGCGGCGGCTCCTGGACGGCGAGAAGGGCCCGGTGCGGGACGCCGTGCTGCTCAACACGGCGGCGGCCCTGGTGGCGCTCTCGCCGGGCGAGGGGACCCTCGTGGAGCAGATCGGCGCCGGTATCGGGCGGGCCGCGCAGGCCATCGACTCCGGGGCCGCGAAGAAGGCCCTTGAGCTGTGGGTGGCGGCCAGCAACCGCTGAATGTGGCGCACACCGCAGTCCGGATGCCGGACTGCGGTGGGCACCGGGAAGATCGTGTGGCAAGATGCTGCGCAGGTCATGAGTGACAGCGATTAGGCCCCGGCTCGCTGTCCGGCAACCCTCCGTCCGTGGCGGGGTGCCCCGGGTGAAGACCAGGCCGTGGACAGCAAGGTCCGTGGCAAGCGCGGACCCCTGCGAACCCTGGGGTCCTGGTCCTCAAGGGAGCAGTCTCGTGAGCAAGCGAATGCGATAGGGCTTCCGGCCCCCTTTCCGCACCCCCTTTTCTCTTCGTCACTGCAACGCCCTTCGTGCGCCCTTGCAGTGAACTCGCCTGCCTTCCCACGGGAGTTCGCCATGTCCGTCACCACCGCCGCCGCCGACCAGACCCTCTGTGCAACCCCGCTGCCCGTCCTCGGCCGTGACGTCACCGTGCCGCTCGTCACCGGCGGCGAGGTGACCTACGCGGCGCTCGACTACGCGGCGAGCGCCCCCGCCCTCCAGCGCGTGTGGGACGACGTGGCCGCGTACGCGCCGTACTACGGCAGCGTGCACCGCGGTGCCGGATACCTCTCGCAGCTCTCCACGGACCTCTTCGAGAACAGCCGGGTCACCGTCGCGGAGTTCCTCGGCTGCCGCGAGGACGACCAGGTCGTCTTCACCCGCTCGACCACCGACTCGCTGAACCTGCTGGCCGCCGCGCTGCCCGCCGACTGCCAGGTCTTCGTCTTCGAGACCGAGCACCACGCCTCGCTGCTGCCCTGGCGCGACGCCCGCGTGACCTACCTCAACGCCCCGCGCACCCCCGAGCAGGCCGTCGCCACCCTGGAGCGCGCCCTCGCCGACCGCGACCCCTACGGCCCGGCCCTGGTCTGCGTGACCGGCGCGTCGAACGTCACCGGCGAGCTGTGGCCGGTCAGGGAGCTCGCCGCCGCCGCCCACGCGCACGGCGCCCGCATCGTCCTGGACGCCGCGCAGCTCGCGCCGCACCACCCGGTCTCCATCAGCGAGCTGGACGTCGACTGGGTCGCCTTCTCCGGCCACAAGCTGTACGCGCCCTTCGGCTCGGGCGTCCTCGCGGGCCGCTCCGACTGGCTGAAGGAGGCCGAGCCGTACCTCGCGGGCGGCGGCGCCTCGCGCAAGGTGGCGCGGCGCCCCAAGGAAGCAGGCGGCGGCGTGGACGTCGAGTGGCACGACACCGCCGCGCGGCACGAGGCCGGCTCGCCGAACGTCATCGGCGTGTACTCCATCGCCTCCGCCTGCAAGGCGCTGACCGAGGCGGGCTTCGACTCGCTGGTGGCGCGTGAGCGCGAACTCATCGCGAAGGTCCGCGAGGGCCTCGCGGAGGTGCCCGCCGTGAAGGTGCTCTCGCTCTTCGGCGACGACGCGCCGCGCGTCGGCGTCATCTCCTTCGTCGTGGAGGGCTGGAACAGCTCGCACTTCGCCGCCGCGCTCTCCGCCGAGTACGGCATCGGCGTACGCGACGGCCTGTTCTGCGCCCACCCGCTGGTGCGCACCCTGCTCGGCAGCGACCCGCAGACCCAGGGCGAGTGCGGCGCCCCCGAGGCCGCGCCCGGCGAGAAGTCGCTGAACGCGATCCGCGTCAGCTTCGGCGCCGGCACCCCCGACGAGCACGTGGAGCGCTTCGTGCGCGCCGTCAAGGAGCTCGTGGCGGACGGCGCGCGCTGGAACTACCGCACCGAGGACGGGCGTTGCGTGCCGGACACCACCGCCTGAACCCGGGGCCGCCCCGGCAGGCGTGACCCCAGGACGATCATCCGCAGAGCGCGCTCGGTCGCGTCGGTGAGGAACTCGCCGCCCCGCCCGAGCGCCTCGGTGAGCGAGACCGGCGCGGGCAGGATCGCGCTGTAGGCGTCCACACCGATGGCCCGTACGTGGTGGGCGCCCTGGCCGATCGTGCCCGCGAGGACCAGGACCGGGCGGCCGGACCGCTTGGCGCGCCGGGCCACTTCGGCGGGGACCTTGCCGCGCGGGGTCTGGTGGTCCAGGGCGCCCTCGGCGGTGACGACGAGATCGGCGCGGGCCAGCCGCGCGTCCAGGTCCAGATGGCCGAGCAGGACGTCGAAGCGGGGCAGCAGCTGGGCGCCGAGCGCCGCGAGACCGGCTCCCAGGCCGCCGGACGCGCCCGTTCCGGGGCCGAGGGCCAGGTCCGAGGGGGCGCGCAGGTCGCGGGTCAGGACGTGCGCCCAGTGCTCCAGGGCCGCCGCGAGCTGCTCGACCTGTGCGGGAGTTGCGCCCTTCTGGGGGCCGAAGACGCGGGCGACGCCGCGCTCGCCGGTCAGGACGTTGAAGGGGTTGCAGGCGACCCGGATCTCGGTGTCCTTCAGGCGCGGGTCGAGGCCCGAGGGGTCGATGCGGCTCAGGCGGGTCAACTCCCTTCCTCCTTGCGGCAGTTCCCAGCCGTCGGCGTCCAGGAGCCGGGCGCCGAGCGCCTGGAGCGCGCCCGCGCCGCCGTCCGAGGTGCCCGAGTCGCCGCAGCCCACCAGGATCCGGCCGGCGCCGGCGTCCAGCGCGGCGCGGATCAGCTCGCCGACGCCGTACGTCGTCGTGGCGCCCGGGTCGCGCAGATCGCGCGGGACCAGCGAGAGCCCGGCGACGGCGGCCATCTCGACGACCGCCGTGCCGTCCGGCAGGAGGGCGAAGTGCGTGCCGATCCGCTGCCCGACGGGACCGGTGGCGGGCAGCGCGACCAGGCGGCCGCCGCCCGTGTGGGCCAGGGCGCGGGCGGTGCCCTCGCCGCCGTCCACCAGGGGGATCAGATCGGTCTCGGCGTGCGGGACGACCCGGCGTACTCCTTCGGCGATGGCCTCGGCCGCGGACCGCGCGGACAGGGACTCCTTGAAGCCGCTGGGGGCGATGGCGAAACGGGTCAGCATGGGGTCTCCAGTGCGGGCGGGATCAGGGCGGGATCAGCGGACGGGGACGCCGAGCAGCGGCCAGAGCGCCACGGCGAAGAGCAGGACGAGGGCGGCGGTCAGGGGCGCCAGGACCGCGGAGAGGCGCAGCAGGTCGCGCGGGGTGTAGGTGGGGGTGCCGGGGATGTCGGCGAAGAGCGTGACGGGCTTCGCGGAGGCGGGCAGGGTGTGGCAGAACCCGGCGGCCGCCGTGGAGGCCAGGGCCGCCGCGACCGGGTTGACGCCCGCGCCGACCGCCGCCGCGACGACGAGGGGGACCAGGACGGAGGAGCGGGCCGAGCGGGACTGGAGGACCAGGTGCGCGGCCGTGCTGACCGTCACCACCACGGCCAGGAAGAGCCAGGGCGAAACCTCCAGCGGGACCCCGCCCACCAGCCACTTCGCCGCCCCCGACTCGGCGAGCGCGACCCCCATCGCCATCGTCGCGGCCATGAAGAGGAGCAGCGACCACGGCACCGTCCGCAGCGCGTCCTTCAGGCGTACGGTGCCCAGGGCGGGGGAGGAGGCCACGACCGCGCCGATCAGCGCGACCACGGCGGGCGGCACCTGGTGCAGGGGTTCGCTGCACCACAGGGCGACGACCGTGGCCAGCAGGAGGGCGCAGCGGGTCTCGCCCGGCTCCCAGGCTCCGGTGACCGGCTGCTCGCTGTGCTCCTGGAGCTGCTCGACGGTGATGTGGACCGGGCCCTCGCGGTCGGCGCGCCGGGTGGTCGTCAGGAGGACGGCCTCCGCGGCCAGATGGGACGAGGCGACGGCGAGCGGCAGGCCGAGCAGCAGCCACTGCGTGAAGCCGATCCGCTCCCCGGTGGCCTCCCACAGCACCGACACGGTGATCAGATGCGCGCCCGCGCCGATCAGGGTCGCGACCGCGGAGAGCAGGATGACGGTCGGGAACAGCAGCGCGAGCATCACCACAAGCCGCCTCCGGTCGGAGAGGACCTTGGCGAGCGCGAGGAAGACCGGAAGCGCGAGCGCGGCCCGGCCCGAGGTGGCCGGCACCGCGAAGGCCGTCACGACCAGGGCGGCCGTCGTCAGATGCGTCAACTGCCGTACGCTGCGCGCCCCGCTGACGAGGAAGGCCGCCGCCCGGCCCGCCAGACCGCTGCGGGCCACCGCGGCGGCGAGCACGAAGGCGCAGATCAGCAGCCAGACCGTCTCGTCACCGAGGGTCCCGAAGAGCGTGTCGCTGCTGATCACGCCGGTCGCGGTGAGCGCGAGTCCGGCGCCGAGCGCGATGTACGTGTCGTCGATCGGCGTCGCGATCCACGCGCAGGTCGCCAGGGCGAACACGGCGAGGGTGATCCGCGCGTCGCCGCTCAGGCCGGGGAAGTTGCCCGGCACCACGAGCAGCGCGCACAGGCTCAGCGCGGCGCAGAGGGTGAGGGCCAGGCGGGGATTCAGGGTCACGCTTCGAGCCTCGGCCCCGGCCGTGAGTCCTCAATGAGGCGTGGATGAAAGGAAATTCACCCACGGTCCCGGCGCCCGGCTCCCGGCGCCCGCGCTCAGCTCGGCAGGCGGTAGCCCATCCCGCGTACGGTCTCCACCCGCTGGGCGCCCAGCTTCTTGCGCAGCGCCCGCACGTACACGTCCACGATGTTGGACCCGGGGTCGAAGTCGTACCCCCACACGTGCGACAGGATCTGCTCCCGGGAGAGCACCTGGCCCGGATGGCGCAGGAAGAGTTCGAGGAGCACGAACTCACGTGCCGTCAGATCCACCGTCCGCTCGCCCGACCGTGCCCGGCGCGTGCGCAGATCCAGGGTCAGGTCCCCGCCGCGCAGCACCGTCACCTCCGGGGCCCCGGCCGCCGTGCGCAGCCTCAGGCGCACCCGCGCGAGCAGCTCCTCGAAGCGGAACGGCTTGGTCATCCAGTCGTCGGCGCCGCCTTCGAGGCCCGCCACGGTGTCCCGGACCGAGTCGCGCGCGGTCAGCACGATGACCGGGGTGCTCACGCGGGCCTCGCGCAGCTGCCGCAGGACCGTGAAGCCGTCCTTGCCGGGCAGTCCGATGTCCAGGACGACCAGGTCGAAGCCGCCGGTCAGGGCGTAGTCGTAGGCGGCGTCGCCGTCCCCGACGACGCTGGTGGTGAAGCCGTTGGCGCGCAGGCCCTTCTCGACGAAGGAGGCGATGCGCTCCTCGTCCTCGACGATGAGAATCCGGTTCATGGCAGTCCTGGTTCCTGTTCTCGCGGTGCTTCTCGCTGTCCTTCTCGCTGTCCTTCTCGCGGTACTTCTCGCAGTACGAGCACGAAGGTGGCGCCGCCGCCTTGAGTGGGGCGCAGTTCGACCCGGCCGCCGTGTCCTTCGGCGATCGCCCGCACGATGGCGAGGCCGAGTCCGGCGCCGGTGGCGCGGGCGCCGCGCCGTGCGGTGCCGCGCCGGAACCGCTCGAAGATCACCGCCGCGTCCCGCTCCTGGACGCCGGGTCCGCTGTCGGCGACGTACAGCTCGATCCGGTCCGCGCCGGCGCGTGAGCCGATGCCGATGCGCTGGCCGGGGACGGTGTGCTGGACGGCGTTCTGGGCGAGCTGCACCATCGCCTGGGTGATGCGCTGCGGGTCCAGCGTCGCCTCGCCCTCGGCCACTTCGGCGAGCCGCCAGTCGCGGTCGCCGAGCGCCCGCGCCTTGACGAAGACGTCCGCGGTCAGCTCGGCGAGCTGCACCGGTTCCGGAGCGACGAAGTCGGGGCGCTCGGACTTGGCGAGCAGGAGGAGGTCCTCGACGATGCGGCTCATCCGGTCGAGCTCCTCCATCACGATCCGGACGGTCTCCTCGCGCTCGCCCGGATCGTCGCCCATCAGTTCCAGATGGCCGCGCACGATGGTGATGGGCGTGCGCAGCTCGTGCCCCGCGTCGTCGACGAACTCGCGCTGCGCGGCGAACGCCCGCTCCAGGCGGTCGAGCATGGCGTTGAACGTCTCGGCGAGCGCCGCGACGTCGTCCCTGCCCTGGACGGGGATGCGCTGGGTCAGATCCTGCTCGGTGAGCTGCGCGGCGGTCGTGCGCACCAGGCGTACGGGCCTGAGGATGCGGCCCGCGACCGCCCAGCCGATGCCGGTCGTCATCAGGAGCGCCACTCCGGAGATCGCGATCAGCATCGTGAACACCTCGCCCGCCTTGGCCCGTTCGCCCGCCGGGTGGAAGGCGACCACGAAGGCCGCCGGGGGCCGGCCCGCGCCCGGGTCGATGTCCACCTTCGCCCAGCGGACCTCGCCCTGGGCGCGGTGCAGGGTCCCGGTGGCGTGGGGGGAATCGAACACGGCGGTCAGGGCGGCGTCGTCCTTGGCCAGCGGGTGGTCGATGCGCTGCTCCCGGGACTGCTCCTTCTTGGCGGGGGCCCGGCCGGGGCGTGCGACGAGGCCGAGGAGCTCCTCGTCGGGGTCGGCGTACTGCCGCTCCAGGAAGAGCCGAAGCAGCGGGTCGGGGTCGGTGAACTTCTCGCCGGTGCGCGGATCGACGCCCTCGCGCACGAGGTTGGTGAACTCGCCGGTCTCCTGGGCCAGGAGCCGGTCGATGCGGTGGTCCACGTCCCGCAGGAGCACCGAGCGGGTGGTGGCGACCACCGCGGTCAGCGCGACGGCCATCACGAAGAGGAGCCAGAGCAGGATGCGGACCCGGGCGGAGACCCGGCGGCGCGCGGACTCAGCCGTCGTCACCGGGGCCGTCGTCGTCGTTGTCGTCACCGCTCCCGAGGCCGCCGCTGCGTCCGGTCGTCTCGTCCCCGTCGTCGTCGTTGCCGTCGCCGGAGGGGTTCTCGCTGACGGGCGGGGGCGACACGGTCTCGTCGCTCGGCGTCGGCCGCGGGGAGGCGGGCTTCGTGGTGGGCGAGCCGCTGTCGAGCCGGACCTTCGGCGGCACCTTGGGGGGCTCAGGGCTGTCGGTCAGGGCGTAGCTGGTCGCGGCGATGCCGAGGGGGATCGCCACGACGGCGGCCAGGGCGGCCATGCGGTGGGTGAAGACCATGGCAGTGAGCGTGCGGGGCGTACCGCGTCGGCAGCATGAGCCGCAGATGAAGAAACCCTCATCCGGAGCCTGCCCGCACGGACGGCCGGCGGACGCCCGTCGGCGGACGCCCCTCGGCGGACCCTAGGAGTCGAGGCCGATCGCGAACGCCGCTTCGAGGTCGTGCTGCGAGTACGTGCGGAACGCGACGTGCGTGTCCGTGCCCTCGACGCCCGGGATCTTGCTGATCTTGCCGGGGATGATGTCGGCCAGGTCGTCGTGGCGCCCGACGCGCACCATGGCGATCAGGTCGTACGTACCGGTCACGGAGAAGACCTCGCTGACGCAGTCGAGGGCGGCGATCGACTCGGCGATCTCCGGGATCCGGTCCACGCTGGTCCTGATGAGCACGATCGCGGTGATCACGGCTGACTGTCTCCCTCGGTAGCCGGTGCTGGCTCATTCACTCTAGCCGTCCTCCTGTAGCGCCCCCACGCGTACAGAAAGCCCAGCGAGAACCCGACCAGGTGGGCCAGATAGGCGACCCCCGGACCCTGCCCGCCCTGCCAGGCCGCGAGCCACTGCAACACCACCCAGAACGGCAGCACCACCCACGCGGGAAACCGCAGCGGCAGGAAGAAGAGGAACGGGAAGAGACTGGTGACGCGCGCCTTGGGGAAGAGGCGCAGGAAGGCGCCGAGCACCGCGGAGATCGCCCCCGACGCGCCCACCAGGGTCTGGTCGGAACCGGCGTGCGCGACCGCGTAGGCGAAGAGGGCGAGATAGCCGCAGCCGAGGTAGAAGAGCGCGAACTGAAGGTGGCCCATCCGCTCCTCGGTCATCGCCCCGAAGACGAAGAGGAACAGCATGTTGCCCAGCAGGTGCAGCCAGCTGCCGTGCACGAAGAGCGCGGTGGCCGGGGCGAGCAGGGGCCGGGCCGTCCCGCCGAACAGCTCCGAGGGGATCACGCCCCAGCGCTCGAAGTAGGTCCGCTGCGCGGCGAGCAGCTCGTCGCCGGTGCCGTACGCGGGATTGAGCCCGGACACCGGCGAGATCAAAAAGACCAGACAGCAGACGGCGATCAGGCCGTACGTCACCGGGGCGGACTGTCCTCTGAGCATCCGGCCGGCCGTCGAGCCCCACGTCTTGATCATGAACAGAGCATGACGTAAGGGCGGCAAACCGTACAGACCGCCCCGCCGCACGAGAGGCCGCCGCATGGAGACCCTTACAGGCCTTAGGGTTACGGGCACCACGCACCATGGAATTCCGAAGGAAAGCGAACAGCCACGATGACGGTTCCTCTGCCGACCGACACCACCAGGTGGCGCTGCCAGCTCTGCGGCAACCTCACGCGGTTCGACGTGACCCGCAGTTCGAAGGTCGTCGAATACGTGCACCTCGACCTGGCCGGTGAGTCGAACGTCGAGGAACGAGAGGTGGTCAGTGAGACCATCGAGTCGGTCCGCTGTCGCTGGTGCAACGCGGTGGACCAGGTGGAACTCGTGGACAGGCCGGGCGCCGGCTCCTGAGGGAGCGGGCCCCGCACAGCTAGTGGGGTGACGGATGGTGGAGAGCGCAAGCGGGGAGCCGGACGACGGCACCGCTGAGGTGCTCGACCGTCCGCTGCCCGACGGAGTGCGCCGGCGGGTCGTCCAGATCGTCTCGGACGGCTTCGGCGGACTCACGGTCGGCGAACTGCCCGCACAGCTGAGGCAGTACGCCCGCTTCACGCCGACCCGGCGCGTGAAGTTCGCGGGCAACGCGATGGCGGCCGCCCTGGAGGGCGACACGCTCTTCCGCCAGCGCATCGGCGAACGTCTCAGAGAGGCGCAGCCCGAGCTCACCGGCGCCCTGGACGCGGGTTCACCGCCCCCGGCCGCGGACCCCCTCGACGTGGCGGCCGCGGCCTATGTACTGCGTCCGGCCGGGTGGGTGAAGCTGGTGACCGCCGCGGGCGAGGAGGCCCTGCGGGCGGACGCCGAGCGCGTCGACGACGAGACCCGCGCCGAGCTCGAACGGCTGCGCGCGGAGCTCTCCGCGGCCCGCGGCCAGACGAAGGCCGACACCGAACGGCTGCGCGCGGAGCTGGAGTCGGCGAAGAAGGAAGCCGAATCGATGCATCGCAAGCTGCGCGGCGCTCTCAGCGACGTCAAGCGCGGCGAGGCGGCCCTGCGCAAGGCCGCCGCCGAGTCCGAGGCCGCGCGGGCCGAGGGCCAGGCGCAGCTGTCCGCCGCCGAGAGCGAGTCCCGGCGGCTCAAGGCCCGGCTCAGCGAGACCGAGGCCGCCCTGGAGGCCAGCCGCCGGGCGGCGCGCGAGGGCCGCAGCGTCGAGGACATGCGGGTGCGGCTGCTGCTCGACACGGTCCTTGAGTCCGCCCAGGGGCTGCGCCGCGAACTGGCCCTGCCGCCCGTCTCCGTACGGCCGGCCGAGACCGTGGACGCCGTGGAGCCGGGGCGGATGACGCCGAAGGACATCGCCGCCCGGGCGCTCTCCGAGAACGACCCGGCCATTCTCGACCAGCTGCTCGCGCTGCCGCAGGCGCACATGGTCGTGGACGGCTACAACGTCACCAAGACGGGCTATCCGACGATGCCCCTGGAGAAGCAGCGGCTGCGCCTTCTCGGCTCGCTCTCGCAGCTCGCCGCGCAGACCGGCGCCGAGATGACCTGCGTCTTCGACGGGGCCGAACTCGCCGCGCCGGTGCTGCTCGCGCCGCCGCGCGGGGTGCGGGTGCTCTTCTCCAAGCCCGGCGTCACCGCGGACGAGCTGATCCGCCAGCTGGTGCGCGCCGAGCCTCCCGGGCGCCCCGTGGTCGTCGTCTCGACCGACCGCGAAGTGGCCGACGGCATCGCGAAGGCGGGGGCGAGGCCCGTCGCTTCGGCCGTTCTCCTGAAGCGGCTCTCGCGGGGCTGACGCGCGCCGTTCCCGCACTCCGGCGTACGCCGGTTTCACGCACCTAAGGGCACGCAAGTAACTCCTGTTCCCTATGCCCGAATTGAGGCGTCGGCAGCGCGACGTAGCGTCAAGCATTCATCACCGCCTGTGCGTTATCGGTAAAATATGCGCCCCGCCCCTCACTTTTTACCCTTCAGGATTTGAACTGATCACAAGGAGGTCACTAAGGTCACGGCTCGAACCTCCGCTCGGTTGATCACCCATCCGGGGTGACGGCGGTGGTCCCCGCCGACCGGATCTCGGTAGGCGGCTGGAGGAAGAAGGAGCCGCCTTCGTGGCGTCCCACCGTCGACCCAAGCAGCCGAGCCGCGCGCGCGTGACCGTGCTCACCGCCACCGCCGCCGCTGCCGTCGCACTCACCTCCCAGGCGGCCAACGCGGCCCCGAGCGAGAAGCCGAGCAAGGACGAGGTCAAGTCCAAGGTCGACAAGCTCTACGAGGACGCGGGCCGGGCCACCGACCGGTACAACGGCGCCAAGGAGAAGCAGGAGAAGCTCGAGAAGGAGATCGGCGAGCTTCAGGACAAGGTCGCCCGCGGCCAGGAGGACCTCAACGACCTCCGCGGCGGTCTCGGTTCGATGGCCAGCGCGCAGTACCGCACCGGCGGCATCGACCCCTCCGTCCAGCTCTTCCTCTCCGCCGACCCGGACGACTACCTCGACAAGGCGTCCACCATGGACCAGTTGAGCGGTCAGCAGGTCGAGGCGCTCAAGAAGGTCCAGGAGAAGCAGCGGACCCTCGCGCAGGAGCGCAAGGAGGCCTCCGACAAGCTCAAGGACCTCGCCGACACGCGCAAGGAACTGGGCAAGAAGAAGCAGGAAGTCCAGAGCAAGCTCGGCGCCGCCCAGAAGCTGCTCAACACGCTCACCGCCAAGGAGAAGCAGGAGCTCGCCGCCAAGGAGCAGCGCGCGAGCCGCAGCGCCGGCGACCGCGTGGACCTCGGCAAGGAGGTCCCGGCCTCGCAGCGCGGCCAGGCCGCCCTGAGCGCCGCCGCCACGCAGATCGGCAAGCCCTACGTCTCCGGCGGCAGCGGCCCCAACTCGTACGACTGCTCGGGTCTCACGCAGTGGGCGTACAACCAGGCCGGCGTGCAGATCACCCGGACCACCTACACCCAGCAGAACGACGGCACGAAGATCGGTCGCGGCGAGCTCAAGCCGGGCGACCTGGTGTTCTTCAACAGCCTCGCGCACGTCGGTTTCTACGCCGGCAACGGCCAGGTGCTCCACGCCCCGAAGCCGGGCGCCGTCGTGCGCTACGAGTCGATGTCCACGATCGGCTCCTTCCAGTTCGGCGTCCGCATCTGAAACGACCGGAGCACCGCCCAAACGGGCGAATTCCGGTAACTCGGGCTGACCCCACGCCCCGTCGGTGACCTGCGTCTCCGGCGGGGCGTCACTTTGCGTACACGGCCGGGTCTTTGGCCGTGACGGGATCCCACGGCTACTGTCGCGCGCATTCCCCCGACGGATCGGGGGGGCTTTCCCCCGGTTCGTCCGTCGTCCGGGGGTCCGTCAGCGGAGGGAGAGCGGCTTCCCGTGGGGTCCCATCGTCGTCCCGCGCTGTCCGGCCTGGACCGGAGCACGCGCGTCACCGTCTTGTCCGCCGCGGCGGCCACCGCCGCGGCCGCACTCGCCGCCACACCGGCGGGCGCCGCACCGCAGGACACCCCGGCGACCACCAAGGCCAAGGTGGACCGCCTCTTCGAGCAGGCCGAGCAGGCCACCGAGGCGTACAACAAGGCCGACGAGCGCGCGGACACCCTGCGCGAGCAGGTGGAGCGGGCCAAGGACAGCGTCGCCCGCGGCCAGGAGCGCATCAACACGATGCGCGGCGCGCTCGGTTCGCTCGCCGGGGCGCAGTACCGCTCGGGCGGCATCGACCCCGCCGTCGCCCTGATGCTCTCCTCCGACCCGGACGGCTATCTGGACAAGGCGGCGGCGCTCGACCGCGTCAACGCCCGGCAGGCCCATGAGCTGACCGACCTCCAAAAAGCCCAGCGCGGCCTCGCCCAGGAGCGCACCGAGGCGGGCCGCAAGCTCGCCGAGCTGGAGAAGAGCCGCACCGCCGTGGCCCGCCACAAGCGCAGCGTCGAGCACAAGCTCGCCAAGGCGCGCAAGCTGCTCAACTCGCTGTCCTCGCAGGAACGCGAGAAGTACGACCGGGCCTCGCGCTCGGGACGGGACGAGATGCCGGCCCCCGGGGGCGCCGGGGCGTCCTCGTCGCGGGCCGCCGCCGCGCTCGAAGCGGCCCGGTCGGCGGTCGGCCGCCCGTACGTGTGGGGCGCCAACGGGCCGTCCGGCTTCGACTGTTCGGGCCTCACCCAGTGGTCGTACGCGCAGGCGGGCGTCGGTCTTCCGCGCACCTCGCAGGCGCAGCGGTACGCCGGGCGCCAGGTGCCGCTGTCCCAGGCGAAACCCGGTGACCTCGTCGCCTACCGCGACGACGCCAGCCACATCGGGATGTACGTCGGCGACGGCCAGGTCGTGCACGCCCCCTATCCCGGCGCTCCCGTGCGGTACGACCCGGTCGGCATGATGCCGGTGTCGTCCGTGACGCGGATCTGACCGGCCGGCCGCGGCCCGCTGCCCGTACGATCTGAAACGTGGCTGGTCGCGGGCGTGGGTCGTGGGTGCTGGGGATCTGTGTCGCCCTGCTCGTGGGGTGCGGCGGTCCTCCGTCGCCCGATGCCGCGCCCGGCGACGTGCGCAGACTGCTCGACCGGCGGGCGGACGCGGTGCTCGACCGGGACGCGGAGACCTACCGCGCGACGGGCGGCGGCGCCGCGGCCGACCGGGCCTTCGACAACCTGCGCGAGGTCCCGCTCCAGTCCTTGCGGTACCGCCTGACCGCGTTCCGGCGCGAGGGCGCGCGCGCCACGGCCACCGCCGACCTCCGCTACCGGATCAAGGGCTACGACAGCGAACCGCTCACCACGGAACGGGCGCTCACGCTGGAGGAGCGCGACGGACGGTGGTACGTCGCCGCTGAGCGGCCCGCGAAGAAGGCCACGCAGCAACTCTGGGACCAGGGGCCCGTGACGTCCGTACGGGGCGCACACAGCCTCGTGCTGGGCATCGGGCGCGGCGAGCGCCAGAAGGCGACGCTGCGCGGGTACGCACGGCTCGCCGACCGTGCCGTGCCCCTGGTGCGGGACGCCTGGCGGGAGAAGTGGCCGGAGCGGGTCGTCGTCATGGTGCCCAAGTCCCTGGACGGCATGGCGGGACTGCTCGGGGCGCCCGCGTCCGGCTACCGCGGGATCGCGGCGGTGACCACCGGGGAGACGGGCGGCTCCGGGGCGGCGCCCGCGGACCGGGTCATCGTCAACCCCGAGGCGTACGGCGTGCTCGGCGAGTTCGGCAAGCAGGTCGTGCTCACCCACGAGACGACCCATGTCGCCACCCGCGCGCACACCTCACCGGCGACCCCGCTGTGGCTCTCCGAGGGCTTCGCCGACTGGGTGGGATACCGCGGCACGGGCCGCACCGCCTCCCAGGCCGCCCCCGAACTGCGCCGCGCCGCCCAGCGGGAGCGGCTGCCCGCCGAGCTCCCCGACGACGACGCGTTCGGCTTCAGCGGTGACGCGGGCAAGCTGGCGCAGGCGTACGAAGGGGCGTGGCTGGCCTGCCGGATGATCGCGGACCAGTGGGGCGAGGAGGTGCTCACGGACTTCTACGAAGCGGTCGGCGCGCACGAGAAGCGGCCGGGCGCGCTGGAGGACGCGCTCCAGGACGTCCTGGACATCACCCCGGAGGAGTTCACGGCGCAGTGGCGTACGTATCTGCGCGCCGAGCTCGGCTGACCTCCTCGGGCGCGGGCCCGCGCTCCCGGGCCCTGGGTTCGGACACCGTCTGGCGCCACAGGGTGCGGCAGGCGATCAACGCGGCGGCGACGAGCAGGCCGTTGCGCACGACGAGCAGGCCGATGCCCAGCGGGTCGCTCGCCACGACGTGCGAGAACCAGACGGGGAACTCCAGGAACGTGACGAGCGTGGCCGCGAGCACCAGGCGCACGGGCAGGGCCATACGGCTCGCGCGGAACGCCGTGCACACGGCGGCGACCCCGACCAGCCACAGGAGGTACTGCGGGCTGATCACGCGGCTGGTCGCGGTGAACAGCAGGACGGCGACGAAGGCCGCGTCCGCGACCGTGCTCGCGGACCGGACGCGCGCCCGCAGGCGCCACACCAGGAGCCAGCAGAAGGCCGCCGCGGAGAGCCCCTGCGCCACCGTGCTGACCAGCGGGACGTACGGGCCGAGGAACTCCACCGAGCCGTAGTTGAGCTGCACCTCGCCCCGCCAGCCGGCGTGCCGCGCGACGTGGAAGACGAGCGCGCCCAGCGACTCGACCTCGGTGCCGCGGTCGCGCTGGAAGGTCAGGAAGGCCAGCGCGCCCGGCATCGTCACCAGGAAGGCCAGGGTCAGTCCGACCGCGGTGGCGAGCGCCGCGCCCCACGCACTGCGGGTGGCACGCGCGCGTGGCGTGCCGACGAGCAGCAGGGCGGGCCACACCTTGAGCAGCGCGCCGAATCCGGCGAGCGCCCCCATCGTGCGGGGATGCCGGGCCCCGGCGAGCAGCGCGGCGACCGCGACGGCCGTCACCATCACGTCGTAGCGGGCGTAGACGGTCGGCCCTAGCAGCGCCACGCCCATGACCCACACCCAGGCCCCGCGCAGGCACTTGCCGGGCCGCCGGCCCGCGTACAGGAGCAGTCCGCAGACGAGCGTGTCGGCGAGGAAGGCGAGCACGAAGAACGCCGACGCGTAGCCCATGAAGGGCAGCAGGGCGGGGGAGAGGACCGCGAGCGCGGCGGCCGGCGGGTACTGCCAGGTCACGTCGTCGAGGGGGAAGGTGCCGGTGCGCAGGACCTCGTACCAGCCCTGGTAGATGACCTCGACGTCGCTGGTCACGTCGGGGCCGGGGGCGGTCAGCACCCCGAAGACGCAGAGCAGCAGCACTGTCCTGGTCACGCCCCAGACGGTCAGGATCCGCACCACGCGCACCACGCCCCTTTTCGGCTGCTTCGTTGTGGTTCGGGAAGCCATGATGCCGGGCGCGGCCGTGCGGAGGCCATGAGGCGGGGCCGTCCCACGCGCCGCCGGGCTTTGGGTACTGTCGGCGACGATGCACAAGACCCTGATCGTCACGAACGACTTCCCGCCCAGGCCCGGTGGCATCCAGGCGTTCCTGCACAACATGGCGCTGCGCCTGGACCCCGAGCAGCTCGTCGTCTACGCCTCCACGTGGAAGCGGGGCCGCGAGGGTGCCGAGGCCACGGCCGCCTTCGACGCCGAGCAGCCCTTCACGGTCGTACGCGACCCCACGACGATGCTGCTGCCGACCCCGCGCGTCACGCGGCGCGCGGTCTCGCTGCTGCGGGAACACGGCTGCGGGTCGGTGTGGTTCGGGGCCGCGGCACCGCTGGGGCTCATGGCGCCCGCGCTGCGCAAGGCGGGCGCCCGGCGCCTGGTCGCCACGACGCACGGGCACGAGGCGGGGTGGGCGCAGCTGCCCGCCGCACGCCAACTGCTCCGCCGGATCGGCGAGTCGACGGACACGATCACCTATCTGGGTGAGTACACGCGCTCGCGCATCGCCGCCGCGCTGACGCCCGACGCGGCGGGGCGGATGGTCCAACTGCCGCCCGGCGTCGACGAGAAGACCTTCCACCCGGGATCGGGCGGGGACGCCGTGCGGGCCCGCCTCGGCCTCACCGACCGGCCGGTCGTGGTGTGCGTCTCGCGGCTGGTGCCGCGCAAGGGGCAGGACACGTTGATCCTGGCCATGCCGCGGATCCTGGCGGCGGAGCCGGAGGCGGTCCTGCTCGTGGTGGGCGGGGGGCCCTACGAGAAGGACCTGCGGAAGCTTGCCGCCGAGACGGGGGTCTCGGACTCCGTGCGGTTCACGGGGTCCGTGCCGTGGGAGGAACTGCCCGCGCACTACGGGGCGGGGGACGTCTTCGCCATGCCGTGCAGGACCAGGCGCGGGGGCCTTGACGTCGAGGGCCTCGGGATCGTCTACCTGGAGGCTTCGGCGACCGGGCTCCCGGTCGTGGCCGGTGACTCCGGAGGGGCGCCGGACGCGGTGCTGGACGGGGAGACCGGCTGGGTCGTCCGGGGCGGCTCCCCGGAGGCCGCGGCGGACCGGATCGTCACCCTGCTGGATGACGCGGAGCTGCGGGCGCGGATGGGGGAGCGGGGCCGGGAGTGGGTGGAGGAGCGGTGGCGCTGGGATCTCTTGGCCGAGCGTCTTAAGGAGCTTCTGTAGCGCCTACTGGGCTGCTGCCGCAGGTTCGTGCGCGACTGACTGCCGTCGTGGGCTGGTCGCGCAGTTCCCCGCGCCCCTAACGGGGCTCAGCTGGGCGCCCCTTAAGGGGCGCGGGGAACTGCGCGAGCAACCACAAGAGACCGTGAGCCGCGAAGAGGCAAGGCCCCCCACGGCGAGTGGGCGCCCCTGCTACCGCTACCCGCGGTAAATCGCCTCGATCTCGTCCGCGTAGTCCTTCGCCACGACGTTGCGCTTCAGCTTCAGCGACGGCGTCAGGTGCCCCGACTCCTCCGTGAACTGCGAGGACAGGACACGGAACTTCCGCACGGACTCCGCCTTGGAGACCGCCGCGTTGCCGTCGTCAACCGCGCTCTGGATCTCCGCGAGGAAGTCCGCGTCCTCCCGCAGGGACGCCGCCGTGGAGTCCGCCGGCTTCCCGTGGTCGGAGGCCCAGCGGCCCACGAACTCGTCGTCGACCGTGACGAGCGCGCCCACGAAGGGCCGCCCGTCGCCCACGACCATGCACTCCGCGACGAGCGCGTGCGCGCGGATGCGGTCCTCGATCACCGCGGGAGCGACGTTCTTGCCGCCCGCCGTCACGATGATCTCCTTCTTGCGGCCGGTGATCCGGAGGTAGCCGTCCTCGTCGAGCGTGCCGATGTCGCCGGTGTGGAACCAACCGTCGGCGAGCGCCTCTTCGGTCGCGCCCTCGTTGTTCCAGTACTCCGTGAACAGGTGCTCGCCGTGCAGCAGCACCTCGCCGTCGTCGGCGATCCGGACGACCGAGCCGGGCAGCGGCTGGCCGACCGTGCCGATCTTCTGGCGGTCCCACGGGTTGAACGCGGTGGCCGCGCACGACTCCGTCAGGCCGTAGCCCTCCAGGACCGTGAAGCCGATGCCGCGGAAGAAGTGGCCCAGGCGCTCGCCGAGCGGCGCGCCGCCCGAGATCGCGAACTCGCCGCGCCCGCCGAGCACGGCCCGCAGCTTGCTGTAGACCAGCTTGTCGAACGTCTTGTACTTGATCTTCAGGCCGAGCGAGGGGCCGCTCGGGGTGTCCAGGGCGCGGCTATACGCGATCGCCGTGTCCGCGGCCTTGTCGAAGATCTTGCCCTTGCCGTCGGCCTGCGCCTTGGCGCGCGCCGAGTTGTAGACCTTCTCGAAGACGCGCGGGACGCCCAGGATCATGGTCGGCCTGAACGACGCCAGCTCGTCCGTGAGGTTCTTGACGTCCGGCGCGTGGCCCAGCTTGATCGGCGCCATCAGGGCGGCGACCTCGACCAGGCGGCCGAAGACGTGCGCGACGGGAAGGAAGAGGAGGACGGAACACTCACCGGTGCGGAACAGCGGTTTCAGGCGCTCCACCACGTTGCCGCACTCCGCGAAGAAGCTGCGGTGGGTGAGCACGCAGCCCTTGGGGCGGCCCGTGGTGCCCGAGGTGTAGACGATGGTGGCCGGGTCGTCGGCGCCCGCGACCGCGCTGCGCTCGTCGACGGTCTCCTCCGGGACGTCGGCGCCCGCGCGGTTCAGCTCGTCCACGCCGCCGCGGTCGATCTGCCAGACGTGGACCAGGTCGGGGAGGCGGTCGCGCACGGCGTCGACGGCGGCGCTGTGCGCGTCCAGCTCGACGATGATGCCCACGGCGCCGGAGTCACCGAGGATCCACTGGATCTGCTCGGCCGAGCTGGTCTCGTACACCGGCACGGTGACCGCGCCCGCGCTCCAGATCGCGAAGTCGAGGAGCGTCCACTCGTAGCGGGTGCGGGACATCAGGGCGACGCGGTCGCCGGGGCGCACTCCGGAGGCGATGAGCCCCTTGGCCGCGGCGCGCACCTCGGCGAGGAAGGTCTTGGCGTCGACGTCCTGCCAGCTGCCGTTCACCTTGCGGCCGATGACGGCGACATCCGGGTGCTGCGCGGCATTTCTGCGGACGATGTCGGTCAGATTGCCGTCCGCAGGGACCTCGTACAGGGCCGGAAGGCTGAACTCGCGCAAGACTGCTGCTCCTACATAGGGCGCCGGCGCCACGACGTTGTGCGATGCGACGGTGCGGTCCAAGATCGGGCAGGTGCTCCGTGAACATGGGGGAAAGGCTGGAGCACTACTGGACTGCCCGGACGTTACCCATGGGTATGGCTTGTTCGGTAGGGGGTCCGGGCCAGATGTTCGGTGCGTCACACGTCGTTGTGGTCTGAACCGCACAGTACGCCACGCCCTTCCCGACTCGGAAGTAACCGCAGGTCCGCCCGCTTCTCCGCGCCTGCCCACGCCCCTACCCGAGTTTGCCCGCTCGTTCTAGGGTGATCGGCATGTCAGGTTTCCGGGTCAATGTGGTCAGTGACGTGCACGGCAACGCGGAAGACCTCGCCCGCGCGGGCGAGGGAGCCGACGCGCTCGTCTGCCTCGGCGACCTGGTCCTCTTCCTCGACTACGCCGACCACTCGCGCGGCATCTTCCCCGACCTCTTCGGCACGGAGAACGCCGATCACCTGGTGGAACTGCGCACGGCCCGCCGGTTCGAGGAGGCCAGGGAGTTCGGCGCCCGGCTGTGGGCCGGGATCGACCGCAGGCCCGCGATCGAGAAAGCGGTGCGCAAGCAATACGCCGAGATGTTCGCCGCCTTCCCCGCACCGACGTACGCCACCTACGGCAACGTCGACATGCCGGCCCTCTGGCCGGAGTACGCGGGCCCCGGCACCACCGTCCTCGACGGCGGCCGGGCCGAGATCGGCGGCCGGGTCTTCGGATTCGTCGGCGGCGGCCTGCGCACCCCCATGCGCACGCCCTACGAGATCAGCGACGAGGAGTACGCGGCCAAGATCGAGGCCGTCGGCGAGGTCGACGTGCTCTGCACGCACATCCCGCCGGAGGTCCCCGAGCTCGTGTACGACACCGTGGCGCGCCGCTTCGAGCGGGGCAGCCGCGCGCTGCTCGCGGCCATTCACAAGACCCGCCCGCGGTACGCACTTTTCGGCCACGTTCACCAGCCGTTGACGCGGCGGATGCGTGTCGGGGCGACGGAGTGTGTGAACGTGGGGCACTTCGCCAGCACGGGCAGGCCGTGGGCCCTGGAGTGGTGACGGTCGGCCACTTCGTGCGCGGTAGCCTTCACACGTCACACATGTACACACCACCCCCCGTACCGGACCGCATCTGGAGGAGCCACAGAGATGGCGGAACACACCAGCTCGAGCATCACGATCGAGGCGGCACCGGCCGAGGTGATGGGGGTGATCGCCGACTTCGCCCGCTACCCGGACTGGACGGGTGAGGTGAAGGAGGCGGAGGTGCTCGACACCGACGACCAGGGCCGCGCCAAGCAGGTCCGCCTCGTCATGGACGCGGGCGCCATCAAGGACGACCAGACCCTCGGATACACGTGGACCGGCGACAACGAGGTCAGCTGGACCCTCGTCAAGTCGCAGATGCTGCGCTCGCTCGACGGGTCCTACCTGCTGCGGCCCGTGGGCACCGGCACGGAGGTCACGTACAAGCTGACCGTCGACGTCAAGATCCCCATGCTCGGAATGATCAAGCGCAAGGCGGAGAAGGTCATCACCGACCGCGCGCTGGCGGGCCTGAAGAAGCGGGTGGAGTCCGGCGCCCAGAAGTGACGCCCGCGGAGTGACGCCCGCGCAGTGACGGGCCGGCGGGCGGGACACATCCCCCGCGGAGCGGGCGGAGAGCCCACGGTCCACGGGGCCCGCGGCCGAGGACGCCCCCGCCGGCTCCCGTACCGTTCACCCCTATGCGCACCCTTCTCCTCACCGGCCCCGGCGGCTCAGGCCGAACCACTGTCGCCGCGGCCACCGCGCTCTCCGCTGCCCGCGAGGGGCACCGGACCCTGCTGATCTCCGCGGACCGTGCCCTGGATGCCCTGGACGCCTTCGCCGCGCCGGGCGCGGACCATCCGAACCTCACCGTCCGCAGGCCGGCCCCCGGCGACGAGTTCCGCGACGACCTGCTCGCCCTCCAGGACCGCGCCGCGTCCGCGCTCGACCTGCTCGGCGCCGGACGCCTGGAGGGCGAGGAGCTCACCCCCCTGCCCGGCAGCGACGAGCTGGCCCTCCTGCGCGCCCTGCGCGACGCCGGGCAGAGCACGTACGACACCGTGGTGGTGGATCTGCCCCCGGTCTCCCGCGCCCTCGCGGTCCTCGCCCTGCCCGAGCAGCTGCGCCGCTACCTGCGCCGGCTCCTGCCGCCCGAGCGGCAGGCGGCACGCGCCCTGCGCCCCATGCTCGGCCGCATCGCGGGCGTCCCGATGCCCTCCGCCTGGCTGTACGAGACCGCGGCCCGCTGGGAGACCGAACTCGCCGCCGCGCAAGCCGTGATCGAGGCCCCCGGGACCACGGTCCGCCTGGTCGCCGAGCCCGGGCCCGGCGGCGCCGACGCCGTGCGCGCCGCCGCCACCGGCCTCGCCCTCCAGGGCTTGCGCACCGACGCCCTGCACGCCAACCGCGTCCTGCCCGACGACACCGCCGACCCGTGGTTCGCCACGCTCATCGCCCAGCAGCGCAAGACCCTGGCCGAGTGGCAGGAGACGTACGGCGCGAGCCTGCTCCCGCTGCCGCACCTGGGCCACGACCCCCGCGGCGCCGACGACCTGGCCGCCCTCGGCGTGCCCGCCCCCGGCCCGGCGCCGGAACCCGTGCGGTGGCCCGTGGTCGACGCCCTCGCCGATGACGGCGTCCTGGTCTGGCACATCCCGCTCCCCGGCGCCGTCCGCGAGGAGCTCGGACTGATCCGGCGCGGCGACGAACTCGTCGTGACCGCGGGACCCCTGCGGCGCATGGTGACCCTGCCGTCGGCCCTGCGCCGCTGCACGGTCGAGGGCGCCGGGCTGCGCGAGGGGGAGCTGCGGGTGCGGTTCGCGCCAGACCCTGGTCTGTGGCCGCGCGCACGGTGAACGGGCAACCGCCGTTCGGGTAACGTCGGGAGTACGAATCCATCCGCCCTCCGCAGGAGTCTGTCCGTCATGAGCGATGCCACCGGGCGCGAAGTGCCCGAACCGGAAGCGGCCGACACCGACGCCGACGCGTGGGCGAAGGCGTGCGCCGAGGACCTCGCGGCGGAGAAGGCCCGGCGCCGCGCGCAGTACGGCACCCAGCCCGGATCGGCCGCCGAGGAGCTGCGCAAGCTCGTCGACGCCGTGTCGGAGAAGCTGTCCGGGCTCCAGACGCCGCTGCTCGGCGCGGTCGCGCAGGGCGCCGTCGAGCAGACCGTCCGGCAGGTCGTCCAGCAGGCGAAGGCCGCCGTCGAACCGGTCATCGAGCGCAACCCCGACGTCTTCGACCACCTCGCCACGGCAGGCAGCGAACTGCTCGCCGCCTACCGCTCCGCGGTCGAGGGCCAGGAGGGCCGCTGGACCCGCGGGAGCGACGCCGCGAAGGGCCCCGAACCGCGCGACGAGGGGCCCGGCCCCGCGGAACACATCGACCTGGACTGAACACCCCTCGGGTACGGTTGCCCATAGCGGGGCTCGACCGAAACTGAGGGACACATGGGACTCACCATCGGCGTCGATATCGGCGGCACTAAAATCGCGGCCGGAGTGGTCGACGAAGAGGGCACCATTCTCGACACCCACACGGTGCCCACGCCGCCGACCGCCGAAGGCATCGTGGACGCGATCTGTGCCGCCGTCTCCGGGGCCGGCAAGGGGAACGACGTGGAGGCCGTCGGCATCGGCGCCGCCGGATACGTCGACGACAAGCGCGCCACCGTTCTCTTCGCACCGAACATCGACTGGCGCCACGAGCCGCTCAAGGACAAGGTCGAGCAGCGGGTCGGCATGCCGGTCGTCGTGGAGAACGACGCGAATGCCGCGGCCTGGGGCGAGTACCGCTTCGGCGCGGGCCAGGGCCACGAGGACGTCATCGTCATCACGCTGGGCACGGGCCTGGGCGGCGGCATCATCATCGGCAACAAGCTGCGGCGCGGACGCTTCGGCGTCGCCGCGGAGTTCGGCCACATCCGGGTGGTGCCCGACGGCCTGCTGTGCGGGTGCGGCAGCCAGGGCTGCTGGGAGCAGTACGCCTCCGGCCGCGCCCTCCTGCGGTACGGACGCCAGCGCGCCAACGCGACGCCCGAGTCCGCCGAGATCCTCCTCGGCATGGGCGACGGCACTGTGGACGGCATCGAGGGCAAGCACATCAGCGAGGCGGCCCGGCGGGGCGACCCCGTGTCCGTCGACTCGTACCGCGAGCTGGCCCGCTGGGTCGGCGCGGGCCTCGCCGACCTGGCCTCGCTCTTCGACCCCTCCGCGTTCATCGTCGGCGGCGGTCTCTCCGACGAGGGCGAGCTGGTGCTCGACCCGATCCGCAAGTCGTTCCGCCGGTGGCTCATCGGCGGCCAGTGGCGTCCGCACGCGCAGGTGCTCGCCGCCCAGCTGGGCAACAAGGCGGGGCTCGTGGGCGCCGCCGACCTGGCGCGCCAGGGCTAGTCCACGCCGGTCCCGACCGAGGCCCGCCGCCCCTTCCGGGGGCGGCGGGCCTCGTCGTGGCGCCGCCCCGCGGCGCGTATCTTGATCCCCATGGTGACGCTGCCCAACTCCCGGACCGAAGCCGACGGTTCAGCCGTGATCCGGGTGCTCAGTTACAACATCCGGTCCATGCGGGACGACACCGACGCGCTGGCCCGCGTCATCGCCGCCTGCGCGCCCGACCTCGTGCTCGTCCAGGAGGCACCGCGCTTCTTCCGGTGGCGCAAGAAGCTGGCCCGGCTCGCCCGCGCCGCCGACCTGGTGCTGCTCTCGGGCGGCGCCACCGCGTCGGGCCCCGCGCTGCTCTGCTCGCTGCGGGCCACCGTCGAGCGGACCGAGGACGTCCTGCTCCCGCTGACGCCGGGGCTGCACCGGCGCGGCTTCGCGACCGCCGTCGTACGGTTCGGTGGCGCCCGGCTCGGCGTCCTGAGCTGCCATCTGAGCCTCCAGACCGACGAGCGGTACGCGCAGGGCGGGATGCTGCTCGACCGGCTCGCCGGGATGGGCGTGGAGCACGCCGTCGCGGGCGGCGACCTCAACGACCGGCCCAAGGGGCGTACGTTCCGCAGGCTCGCCTCCCAGCTGCGGGACTGCTGGGCGACCGCGCCCTGGGGCGGCGAGAACACCTCCACGCCGGGGGACCCGCACCAGCGCATCGACGCGATCTTCGCGACCCCGGGGATCGAGATCCTCGCCTGCGGGGTGCCCCTGGAGCTCGACGGGGTGAGCGAGGCGGACCTGCGGGCGGCCACCGACCATCTGCCGGTGCTCGCCGCCCTCAGGATTCCCGCCGCCGCGAGGGGCTAGCTCCCTCAGACCACCGCGCCGCGGCCCGGGTCCTCGTCCTCTTCGTCGTCGTCGCCCTTCATCCGCCCCACCAGCGTGGCGAAGCCGCCGAGGAAGCCGCCGATGCTGAGCGTCGCAAGCCACCAGGTCATCTGCCAGCCGAGCAGCACGGTCAGCAGGAGCAGCAGCGGGCCGCCGAGCACCGCGAGCCAGGCGAACTTCGCCGTGACGTCCGCCGCGGGCAGCGGCGGCGGCTCCGGCGGCACGAAGTGGCCCTCGTCGTCCGGGCCCAGGTCGTCGTCCGACGCCTCGGGGGCGTCGTAGTCACGCGGGCCGCCGCCCACGCCGGGGGCGAAGGAGACGGAGCCGCCGAGCGACTTCTTCGACCCGGAGTCGTCCGGGTCCTCGGGGGCCGTGGGGTTCTTGACGGCCGTGCCGGCCTGCCCCGGGGTGTCGTTCGTCTCCGGTTCGAGCAGCGCCAGATCCTCGACGGACTTGAACGGCTTGGCGCCCGGCGGGTCCGCCGGCTCCTGGCCGTACCCCGCGACGATCGCCTGCCAGGCCGCGTCCTCGTCCAGCGGCAGGCCCCCGGAGGGCTCCTGCCGCTTCTCGGGCTCGCGGCTCTCGTCGCCGTCGGGTTCGATTCGGTCCTGCTCAGCCACCGGTGGCCGTCCCTTCCTTACCGACACTGGGGGCGAGCCGGCCGATGAACGCGTAGCTCTCCTCGAAGATCCGGTCCGCATCGTGGTCCAACGTCGCGACGTGGTAGCTCTGTTCCAGGATGGTCTCGGTGACATCCGTGGACGACACGCGGCTGAGGATCCTGGCCGAGTCCGCGGGCGGCACGACGTGGTCCTGCGGGCTGTGCAGGAGCAGCAACGGCTGGGTCACCTGCGGCAGTTCCCCGTCCACCCGCTGGAAGAACCGGCGCAGGGAGTGCGCCGCGTGCAGCGGGATGCGGTGGTAGCCGACCTCCTCCGAGCCTTCGAGGGCGATGTCGCTCACGATGCCCTTCGTCGACGGCACCAGATGCCGGGCGACCGGCAGGGCGTGCGCCGCGAGGCCGTGCACCTTGTTCCCCGGGTTGACCACGACGATGCCGCGCACCGCGTCGCCGTGCTTGGCGGCGAGCCGCAGCGCCAGTGCCCCGCCCATGGAGAGGCCGAAGACGAAGACCTCCGTGCACCGCTCGAGGAGTGCGCGCAGCTCGCGCTCCACCTCCGCGTACCAGTCCTGCCAGCCGGTGACCTGGAGGTCCTCCCAGCGCGTGCCGTGCCCGGGCAGCAGCGGGAGCGAGACGGTCAGGCCGCGGCCCGCGAGGTACTCCGCCCAGGGGCGCAGGGACTGGGGGGTTCCGGTGAAGCCGTGGCAGAGGAGGACGCCGACCTCGCCGCCCTCGTGGCGGTACGGCTCGGCTCCGGGGAGGACCGGCACTTCGGTCTCCTTCGTGAGATGTGGCTGCGGGGTGGGAGTACTTCACCGTACGCGACCGGACCGACACCGACCAGGGTCGTCGGGCCCTTTGGGCTTACTGCGGGTTAAGGTCTGATCCACACTTAACAGGAGGCACTCGGTTTGATCTACGGCGCAATGAAGGTCGCCATCGGAGGGCCGCTGAAGCTCGGCTTCAGGCCCTGGGTGGAGGGCCTTGAGAACGTACCCGCCGAGGGACCGGCCATCCTGGCGAGCAATCATCTCTCCTTCTCGGACTCCTTCTTCCTGCCCGCGGTGCTCGACCGCAAGGTCACCTTCATCGCGAAGGCGGAGTACTTCACGTCTCCGGGCGTGAAGGGCAAGCTCACGGCGGCCTTCTTCAAGGGCGTCGGCCAGCTGCCCGTGGACCGCTCCGGCGGCCGCGGCGCGGGCGAGGCGGCCATCAAGAGCGGCATCGAGGTCCTGGAGCGCGGTGAGCTCTTCGGCATCTACCCGGAAGGCACGCGTTCGCCCGACGGCAGGCTCTACCGTGGCAAGCCCGGCGGCCTCGCGCGCGTGGCCCTCGCCACGGGGGCGCCCGTGCTCCCCGTGGCGATGATCGACACGGAGAAGATCCAGCCGCCGGGCAAGGTGATGCCGAAGCTCATGCGGCCCGGCATCAAGATCGGCGAACCGCTCGACTTCAGCCGGTACCACGGCATGGAGCACGACCGGTTCGTCCTGCGGGCGGTGACCGACGAGGTCATGTACGAGATCATGAAGCTGTCCGGCCAGGAGTACGTGGACGAGTACGCGACGGCGGCCAAGCGCCGCATCTCGGACGCGGCGAAGGCCGAGAAGGAAGCGGAGAAGAAGGCGGAGAAAGCGGCGGCGGCGGCCGAGAAGGAACGGTCGGGCGCGTAAGCGCGTCGTTGCCGGGGGGAGCGGGGGAGCCGTCGGGCGACCCCAGGGGGTGCCCAAGGGGTGGGGACATGACCAAGCGGGTGCGTGTCATGAGGATGTCGGTCGAGCAGCCGCTGTGGCGTGCGCTCACGGGCTACCGCGTGCTGACCATGCTGTACGCGATCGGCCTCTTCGTGGCCGCGCACCAGAACTTCGACCGCCCCTGGGTGGCCGTCGCGTACTACGTGGTGCTCGCCGGCTGGACCGTCGGCACGCTGCCGAAGGTCGCGAACGCCGCGAGCTGCACCAAGCGGTTCCTGATCACCGACCTGACGATCGCGCTGGCCGGCATCCTGCTGACACCGGTCGCCGACTCGCACCAGCGGATCGTCCACGACGGCCCGACGCTGCCGTCGATATGGACGGCGGGCGCGGTGCTCGCCTTCGCGATCAAGGGCGGCTGGCGGTGGGCGGCGTTCGCGTCGGCGCTCGTCGGCGCCGCCAACATCGCGCAGCGCGGCCGGCCCACCCAGGACACGCTCCACAACGTCCTGCTCGTCTGCATCGCGTCCATCGCCATCGGCTACGTCGTCGAGGTGGCCCGCGCCTCCGAGCGCACCCTCGCCCGCGCCCTGGAGATCGAGGCCGCGACCCGCGAGCGGGAGCGGCTCGCCCGCGACATCCACGACAGCGTGCTCCAGGTCCTCGCGATGGTGCAGCGGCGCGGCAGCGCGCTCGGCGGCGAGGCGGCGGAGCTCGGCAGGATGGCCGGGGAGCAGGAGGTCGCGCTGCGCACCCTGGTGGCGGGCGGCCTGGTCCGGACGTCGCACGAGTCGGAGGACGCCTCGCTCGGGGCGGTGGTCCGCGCGGTCGAGGAGCCCGACGACATCGCCGACCCGGATGCGGGTGAGCCCTGTGACCTGCGGTCGCTGCTCTTCCCGTACGCGGGCGCGAAGGTCACCGTCTCGGAGCCGGGCGCTCCGGTCGCCCTCGCGCCGAAGGCCGCGCGGGAGCTGGCCGCCGCCGTCGGCGCGGCCCTGGACAACGTCCACCGGCACGCGGGCCCGGACGCCGGAGCCTGGATCCTGGTCGAGGACGAGCCGGACGCCGTGATCGTGACGGTGCGGGACGACGGCCCCGGCATCCCCGAGGGCCGGCTCGCGGAGGCCGAGGGCGAGGGGCGGCTCGGGGTCGCCCTGTCGATCCGGGGGCGGCTGCGGGACATCGGCGGCACGGCCGAGCTGATCTCGGTACCGGGCCAGGGAACGGAAGTGGAACTGAGGGTCCCGCGGCCGGCGAAGGCCGCGGCGCACCCTGCGCACGTCGGCAGCACACGGGGGAAGGCAGGCAAGGAACGATGAACGAACAGCGACTGCGGGACGCGGACGGCGGCAAGGGCCCGGTCAGGGTGATGGTCGTCGACGACCACCCGATGTGGCGGGACGCGGTCGCCCGCGACCTCGCGGAGGCCGGCTTCGACGTGGTCGCCACGGCGGGCGACGGCGAGCAGGCGGTGCGCCGCGCCCAGGCGGCGGCGCCCGACGTGCTCGTGCTCGACCTGAACCTGCCCCTGAAGCCGGGCGTCCAGGTCTGCAAGGAACTCGTCGCGGCCAACCCGGCCCTGCGCGTCCTGGTCCTGTCGGCCAGCGGTGAGCACGCCGACGTCCTGGAGGCGGTCAAGTCCGGTGCCACCGGCTACCTCCTGAAGTCGGCCTCCACCGCCGAGCTGACCGACGCGGTGCGCCGCACGGCCGTCGGCGACACGGTCTTCACGCCGGGGCTCGCGGGCCTCGTCCTCGGCGAGTACCGCCGCCTGGCCTCCGACCCGGCGCCCGGCACCCCGGACGAGCCGAAGGCCCCGCAGCTGACCGACCGCGAGACCGAGGTGCTGCGGCTCGTCGCCAAGGGGCTGAGCTACAAGCAGATCGCCGAGCGCCTGGTCATCTCGCACCGCACCGTGCAGAACCACGTGCAGAACACCCTGGGCAAGCTCCAGCTCCACAACCGCGTGGAGCTCGTGCGGTACGCGATCGAGCGGGGCCTCGACGACGAGTGACCCCTCGGGAAACCCCTCGTACGGGTGAACCCATGTGATCAACTCCCCATATCCGGACAGGAATTGACCATCCGGACCGTCCCTGAGTGACCTGGATCACCATTAGCGTGACTCGCATCAGGTCAACGAGGCGAAGGGACGTTTCCATGGCGGCCAAGAAAATCGGAGTACTGACCGGAGGCGGCGACTGCCCCGGGCTCAACGCCGTCATCCGGGGCGTCGTCCGCAAGGGCGTGCAGGAGTACGGCTATGACTTCGTCGGCTTCCGGGACGGCTGGCGCGGTCCGCTGGAGGGCGACACCGTCCCGCTCGACATCCCGGCCGTGCGCGGCATCCTGCCGCGCGGCGGCACCATCCTCGGCTCCTCGCGCACCAACCCGCTCAAGGCGGAGAACGGCATCCGCCGGATCAAGGAGAACCTCGCCAAGCACGAGGTCGACTCGCTCATCGCGATCGGCGGCGAGGACACCCTCGGCGTCGCCGCCCGGCTCACCGACGAGTACGGCATCAACGTCGTCGGCGTACCGAAGACGATCGACAACGACCTGTCCGCCACGGACTACACCTTCGGCTTCGACACGGCGGTGGGCATCGCCACCGAGGCGATCGACCGGCTGCACACGACCGCCGAGTCGCACATGCGCGTCCTCGTGGTCGAGGTCATGGGGCGGCACGCGGGCTGGATCGCGCTGCACTCCGGCCTCGCCGGCGGCGCGAACGTCATCCTCATCCCGGAGCAGCGCTTCGACATCGACCAGGTGTGCGCCTGGGTGACCTCGCGGTTCAAGGCGTCGTACGCGCCGATCGTGGTCGTGGCCGAAGGGGCCATGCCCAAGGACGGCGAGATGGTCCTCAAGGACGGGACGCAGGACTCCTTCGGGCACGTGCGGCTCTCGGGCGTGGGGGAGTGGCTGGCCAAGGAGATCGAGGGGCGCACCGGCAAGGAAGCGCGCACGACCGTCCTCGGACACGTCCAGCGCGGCGGGACGCCCAGCGCCTTCGACCGCTGGCTGGCCACGCGCTTCGGACTGCACGCGATCGAGGCCGTGCGGGACGGCGACTTCGGCAAGATGGTCGCGTTGCAGGGGACGGACATCGTGCGGGTGCCGATCGCCGACGCGACGGCCCGTCTGAAGACGGTGGATCCGGCCCTCTACCAGGAGGTCGGGGTCTTCTTCGGCTGAGCCGGACCACGTCGCCTCGCGACCGGACGGCACCCGGCGCTCCGGGTGCCGTCCCACCGGGCGGTACATAGACTCCCCGCATGGAGATCCTCGCCTTCGGCGTGCAGGCCGACGAGAAGCCGCTGATCGAGAAGGCCTTCGCCGGGCACCACGACGTGCGCTGCCTGGACGTCTTCCTCACCGAGGACACCGCCCCCATCGCCGCCGGCTACGAGATCGTCTCGACCAGCGTCAACGCCGATCTCGGCAACCGCGTCCTGCAGACCCTCGCCGCGGGCGGGACGCAGATGATCGCCCAGCGCTCGACCGGGTTCAACAACATCGACCTCCAGGTCGCCGAGCGCCTCGGCTTCACCATCGCCCGCGTCTCGTACTACTCGCCGTACTCCGTCGCGGAATTCGCCTGGACCCTGGCGATGGCCGTCAACCGCCGCATCGTCCGCGCCAGCAACCGCACCCGCGACTTCGACTTCCGCCTCGACGGTCTGATGGGCCGGGACCTGCGCGGCCGCACCGTCGGCGTGCTCGGCACCGGGAAGATCGGCGAGGCGTTCACCCGGATCGCGCACGGCTTCGGCATGCGCCTGCTCGGCTGGGACGTCGCCGAGAACCCCGCGTGCGTCGAGCTCGGCATGGAGTACGTCGCGAAGGAGGAGCTCTTCGCACAGGCCGATCTGATCAGCCTGCACGTCCCGCTGCTCCCCGCGACGCAGCACATCATCGGCGCCGACGCGCTGCGCACGATGAAGGCCGACGCGATCCTGGTGAACTCCAGCCGCGGAGGTCTGATCGACACCGACGCCCTGGTCTCCGAGCTGCGCAGGGGGCGCTTCACGGGCGTCGGCCTCGACGTGTACGAGGCGGAGGCCGGGCTGTTCTTCCTCGACAAGTCGCTCGAAGCCGTCGAGGACGACACCCTGGCCCGGCTGGTGACGTTCCCGAACGTGGTCGTCACCTCGCACCAGGCGTACTACACCGTGGACGCGGTCGGCCAGATCATCGACACCACCGTGCGCAACGTCCTGGACTACAAGGAGGGCCGCCGCAGCGAGAACGTGCTGGTCCCGGCGGCCCCCACGGCCTAGACCAGGACTCCGGACAGCAGGTCGCGCACGATCGCCGTCCCGCGCAGCGAGAGCACCGACTCCGGGTGGAACTGGACGCCCGCGAAACCGGCCCCGCGCAGTGCGTGCACCTCTCCCGTCGCCGTGTCCCGGCTGACCTCGATGCCGTGCGCCGCCAGCTCCTGGGCGCTCTCCTCGTCGCAGCGGGCCACGAAGCTGTTGTAGAAGCCGACCGTCTCCGGCCGCCCGAACAGGTCGATCCGCGTCTGGGCGCCCTGGTACGGGACCTCCTTGCGGACGATCTCCAGACCCAGCTCGGCGGCCAGCAGCTCGTGCCCCAGGCAGACGCCGAGGATCCCGTGCCGGTGGTCGCGCACGGCGTCGGCGGCCAGGGAGCGCAGGAAGACCATCTTCGGGTCGGCCGGGTCCGAGGGGTCGCCGGGGCCGGGGCCGAGGACCAGCGGACCCGCGTGCGACCGGACCGCTTCCCGCAGGCCCGGCTCGTCGTAGCGGCGCACCGAGACCGTCAGGCCCGAGGAGCGCAGCAGGTGCGCCAGCATCGCGGTGAACGTGTCCTCGCCGTCGATCACCAGGGCGTGCCCGCTCAGCTCCGCCGTCGGTGCCTGCATCCGCAGCCAGAACGGCGCGAGCCCGGCCCGCCTGCCGTCCAGGGCCGCCCGCACCCGTGGATCGTCGGCCAGGGCGGGGCGTACGCGCTCGGCGCGGGGCCGCCCTGGCCGCACCCCGAGGGCGGCGAGCACGCCCGCCGCCTTCGCGTGCGTCTCGGCCACCTCGCCCGCCGGGTCCGAGCCGCGCACCAGCGTCGCGCCGACCGGGACCCGCAGCCTGCCCTCCGGAGAGATGTCGGCGGTACGGATCAGGATCGGGGAGTCGAGGGTCTGCGCGCCGCCCGCGTCCCGGCCGAGCAGGGCGAGCGCGCCCGCGTAGTAGCCGCGCCCGCCCGCTTCGTGGCGCTCGATGACGCGGCAGGCGTTCTGCACGGGCGAGCCGGTGACGGTGGCCGCGAACATCGTCTCCTTGAGGACCTCGCGCGCGTCCAGCGACGACTTGCCGCGCAGCTCGTACTCGGTGTGCGCGAGGTGGGCCATCTCCTTGAGCCGCGGCCCGACGACGACACCGCCCATGTCGCCGACCGTGCACATCATCTTGAGCTCCTCGTCGACGACCATCGACAGCTCCTCGGTCTCCTTGCCGTCCGCGAGGAAGCCGAGCAGATCGTCCGCCGTGGGGCCCTCGGCCGGGTAGCGGTAGGTCCCGCTGATCGGGTTCATGACGACCGTCCCGCCGGACATCCGCACGTGCACCTCCGGGCTCGCCCCGACCAGCGTCCTCACCCCGGTGTGCACGACGTACGTCCAGTACGCGCCGCGCTCGCCCACCAGCAGCCTGCGGAAGAGGGCCAGGGCGTCCGCGCGGGAGAAGCCGGGGATCTCGCCCTCGTACGTGCGCCGGATGACGAAGTTGGCGCCCTCGCCCCGTCCGATCTCCTCGCGCAGGACCCGCCCGACGATCTCCCCGTACGCGGTGTCGTCGACGTCGAAGCCACCGCCCTCGACCCGCACCTCGTGCGCGGGCAGCGCCGCCAGTGCTTCGGCGAGCGGGAGCGCGTACGTCGTCTCGGGGGTGAGGACCGCGAGCGGCGTGCCGTCGTCGCGTACGTCGAAACCGCGCTCCCTGATCTGCCGGAAGGGGATGAGCGCGAGTCCCTCGTCGGGGAGGTCCGCGAGCCGGTCGACCGTGTGGACCGCGCCGATCAGGACCTCGACCGTGTCGTGGTCGTGGCCGGGCGTGCGGCGGCGGAGCACCGCGAACGGGCGGTCGTCGTCGAGGAGATCGGCCAGGTCGGGCTGGTGGTGCTGGTGGGTGGGAGCAGGCATCGGTTCGGTTCCTTCTCACTCGGAGGGGAACGGCCCGGCCCGGCGATCATCGCCCGGAAAACACTGAAGGCCGCCCCTCGGGCGGCCTTCGCGAGTCTTGGTACGCGCAGAATCAGTGGGCCGCCGGATGAGCGGGCCACCACCAGTTACGAGTCGTCTGCGCGTGCATGTCCCGCACCTTAACGCATCACGCCGTGTCTGGTCCGTCTCACTTGGTGAGCGGGGGGATGGACGGCGGACATCACCCCGTAATGTTGTGCGGGTGACCGTGAACGCTAAGACCACCCCTACCGGTGGCAACACCTGGCGAGACCTTCCCGCGGCGCAGCAGCCTGAGTACCCCGATGCCGAGGCTCTGCGCGATGTGATCGCGGACCTCGAGTCGTATCCGCCGCTCGTCTTCGCGGGCGAGTGCGACCAGCTGCGCGCCCGACTGGCCTCCGTCGCCAAGGGAGAGGCGTTCCTGCTTCAGGGCGGCGACTGCGCCGAGGCCTTCGACGCCGTGTCGGCCGACCACATCCGGAACAAGCTGAAGACGCTGCTCCAGATGGGCGCCGTCCTGACCTACGCGGCCTCCGTGCCCGTGGTGAAGGTGGGCCGCATCGCCGGGCAGTACTCGAAGCCGCGCTCCAAGGGCACCGAGACCCGCGACGGCGTGACCCTGCCGACGTACCGCGGCGACTCGGTCAACGGCTTCGACTTCGACGAGAAGTCCCGCGTCCCGGACCCCGAGCGCCTGAAGCGGATGTACAACGCCTCCGCGTCGACGCTCAACCTGGTGCGCGCCTTCACGACCGGCGGGTACGCCGACCTGCGCCAGGTGCACGCCTGGAACCAGGACTTCGTGAAGTCGTCCCCCTCGGGCCAGCGGTACGAGCAGCTGGCGCGCGAGATCGACAACGCGCTCAACTTCATGCGCGCCTGCGGGACGAACCCGGAGGAGTTCAAGACCGTCGAGTTCTACGCCTCGCACGAGGCGCTCCTCCTCGACTACGAGTCGGCCCTCACCCGGGTGGACTCGCGCACCGGCCGGCTCTACGACACCTCGGGCCACATGGTCTGGATCGGTGAGCGCACCCGTCAGCTGGACGGCGCGCACATCGAGTTCGCCTCCAAGGTGCGCAACCCGATCGGCATCAAGCTCGGCCCGACCACCACGTCGGAGGAGGCGCTCCAGTACATCGAGCGCCTCGACCCGGACCGTGAGCCCGGCCGTCTGACCTTCATCGTCCGCATGGGCGCCGACAAGGTCCGCGACAAGCTCCCCGAGCTGGTCGAGAAGGTCACCGCGTCCGGCGCGACCGTCGCCTGGGTCACCGACCCCATGCACGGCAACACGTACGAGGCGGCGTCCGGTCACAAGACCCGCCGGTTCGACGACGTGCTCGACGAGGTCAAGGGCTTCTTCGAGGTCCACAAGGGCCTGGGCACGCACCCGGGCGGCATCCATGTCGAGCTCACCGGTGACGACGTCACCGAGTGCGTGGGCGGCGGCGACGAGATCTTCGTCGACGACCTGCACCAGCGCTACGAGACGGCCTGCGACCCGCGCCTGAACCGCAGCCAGTCCCTGGACCTGGCGTTCCTGGTGGCGGAGATGTACCGCGACCAGTAGGTATTCCCGCACGACGCGAAGGTGGGGCACGGATCCATGTGATCCGTGCCCCACCGGCGTATCGGGGCTTTTGTGGACCCGGGGACGTGGGTAAGGTTAGGTTAGCCTCACCGATTAATCGGGACGGCGCCGCCGATAAGTCCTGTCCGGGAGGTGAACCGCGTGTACGTCTGCAACTGCTTCGGGGTCACCGAGGCGCAGGTGAAGCAGCACGCGGCCGACGGTGCCTGCACACCCCGCCAGATAGCGTCCGCCAGCAAGGCGGGCACCGACTGCGGCTCGTGTGTGCGCAGCATTCAGGCGCTCCTGGGCCGGGGCACGTGCCCCCGCAGGGAGCTCGCCGACCAGGGTCAGCCCGTCCTGACCGGCCTGGACGCGGCCGTGGACGCCGGTGTGAGTGCCGGTGTGGGCGCCGCCCTCGACGAGGCCGCCTAGCCCGTCAGCCCTCCGGCTGCTCGATGAGCTGCGCGATGTAGAGCGGCTCGCCCAACTTCTCGACCAGTTCGAGCTGGGTGTCGAGATAGTCGATGTGGTGCTCCTCGTCCGCGAGGATCGACTCGAAGATGTTCGCGGAAGTGACGTCTCCCTTGCCGCGCATCACCTCGATGCCGCGCCGCAGGCGGTCGATCGCCTCCGCCTCGATCTGCCGGTCGGCCTGGAACATCTCCGTGACGGTCTGGCCCACGCGCACGTGGAAGAGCCGCTGGTAATTGGGCAGGCCGTCGAGGAAGAGGATCCGGTCGGTCAGGATCTCCGCGTGCTTCATCTCGTCGATCGACTCGGACCGGGTGTATTTGGCGAGCTTGGGCCAGCCGAAGTTTTCCTGCATCTTGGCGTGGAGAAAGTACTGGTTGATCGCCGTGAGTTCGGCGGTCAGCTGCTCGTTGAGAAATTCGATGACCTCGGGGTCGCCCTGCATCGCAGAGGCTCCTTCCACGTGGTAACTGGGCAGGTTCCGCGCATCCTCGCACCGGTACGACAGGCCGTCCAGTAAGTGCATGCTTAGTAGGAGTTGCCCCAATCGACGTCCGGTCGGCGGCTGTCGGTGGCTGTCGGTGGGCTCCTGGTCACGTCCACCGCCCCGGGTCTGTCAGGATGGAGACATGGGTCAGCCGGCGGATCGCGCATCTCGGGAAGCAGTGGAGCCGGAGCTCCCGCCGGGCCAGCGACTTCAGCGGGGCTGGCCGGTCACGCACTACGGCCCGGTGCCGAAGTTCCGCCCCGAGCGCTGGGAGTTCAGGGTCTTCGGGGCCACCGCCGACGGCGACAAGCACTGCTGGACGCACGAGGAGTTCTCGGCTCTTCCGTACGCCACCGTGGTCGGCGATCTGCACTGCGTCACGAAGTTCAGCATGCTCGGCGCCGAGTGGGGCGGTGTGCCCGCGCGGGCGCTCCTGGAGATCGCGCCGCCCGCGCCGGACGCCACCCATGTGATGGTCTGGGCCGAGTACGGCTTCAGCTCGAACCTGCGGATGGTCGACTTCATGGACGAGCGCACCATCTTCGCCACCCATAAAGGGGGCGAGCTCCTGACGGCGGAGCACGGCTTTCCGCTGCGGCTCGTGGTGCCCCATCTGTACGCCTGGAAGGGCCCCAAGTGGGTCCGCGGCGTCGAGTACATGACCGCCGACCGCCGCGGCTTCTGGGAGGAGCGCGGCTACCACAACGTCGGCGACCCCTGGACCGAGCAGCGCTACTCGTACCAGGAAGAGCCCGGGGACGGCCCCGAGCTCTAGTCAGTGGTGGTACTGGTGCACCACGGCGTGGCCCTTGCCGCGGCCGATCATCCACTTGTTGACCGGGGTGGTGATCACGAACGCGGCGGCCAGCGCGATGGCGAGGATCCACCAGAACATGGCGTCCGACAGATGGGCGTCCATCGCCCCCGGCCAGAGCGCGATCACCCCGTTGTCGATCAGCTCCATCACCGCGATGGACAGGGTGTCCGCGGCGAGCGCGACCCGGAACGCCGTCCTGAAGCCGACGCCGGCCCTGAGGATGCCGCGCAGGGTCAGGGCGTAACCGAAGACGAAGGCCAGGATGATCGCGAGGATCATCGTCTCCATGTTGCCCCAGCCCAGCGCGGTGCCGATGACCATGCCGAGGATCTCGCCGATGGCGCACCCGGTGAGGCAGTGGAGGGTGGCCTGCGCCGCCATGCGCCAGCTGACCTTGCCGAGGCCGTGCTGTCCTTGACCATGCTGCCCCTGGGCATGGTGTGCGTGTTCGGCGTGCGTGCCGTGATCGTGCTGCATGAGAATCCCCCAACGTCGGACAGCGGTCCCTGCCGCTCGACAGGAACCGTATACCCCTAGGGGGTATTCCTCAAGAGATCTCTGGGACCTCTGGGATCTCGGGGATCGCCGGCAGCGGGGTCAGCTGCTCCTCAGCTCCTTCAGCCGCGCCACGTCCGCCGCGTGCCCTTCCTTGCCGCCGGGGGTCTCGATGATCAGCGGGACGTTCTCGGTCGCGGCGTGCGTCATCAGCTCCCGGAAGGGCTCCGCGCCGATGTGGCCGGTGCCGATGTTCTCGTGGCGGTCCTTGTGGGCGCCCACCACGTCCTTGGAGTCGTTGGCGTGCACCAGCTTCAGGCGGCCCTCGCCGACGGTGTCCACCAGCAGGTCGAGGGTCTGCTTCATGCCGCCGGGCCCGGCCAGATCGTGGCCCGCCGCGAAGATGTGGCAGGTGTCCAGGCACACGCCGAGCTTCGGGTGGGCGTCGAGAGCCTCGAAGTACGGGCCGAAGTCCCAGGTGCGGGAGCAGAGCGAGAAGCCCTGGCCCGCGGTCGACTCCAGGAGCAGGAACGGGTCGTCGTCGTGCGTCAGCTCGTCGAGCAGCGGCAGCATGCGCTCGCGCACCTGGCGCAGCGCGACGGCACGCTCCCGGCCGCCGGTCGCCGAGCCGGTGTGCACGACGACGCCGAGCGCGCCGATGTCCCGGGCCCGGCGCAGCGAGTGGCGCAGGGACTCCACGGACTTCTCGACGGTCGCCTCGGTGTGCGAGCCGAAGTTGATGAGATACGGCGCGTGGACGTACGCGGGAATGCCCTCGGCGGCGCAGGCCGCGCGGAACTGTTCGTCCTGCTTGGGGTTGCCGGGCGGCGTGGCCCAGCCCCGCGGATTGGCCACGAAGACCTGGACGGCCTCGGCGCCCAGCTCGCGGGCGTACGAGAGCCCGACGGAGGCGAGGCCGCCGGCCACGGGGACATGGCCGCCGACGGGGTTGCGGGACGGGATGCTGGGGGACTTGTCGCTGCTCACGCGCTCAAGGGTGGCACGAGCGCGGGAGCGTCACGTCAACGGATCTGGAGGGTGACCGTCGAGCCCTTGGGAGCCTCGTCGCCGCCCTCCACGGACTGGCCCTTCACCGTGTCCCCGAAGAGGCCGAGCAGGCCGCGGTCCTCGTCGACCTCGAAGCCGGCGTCCTCCAGCTCCCGGGTGGCGTCGTCGACACTCATGCCCTCGACGTCGGGGACCTCGACCATCTCCGGGCCGATGGAGATCGTCAGCGTGACCGTGTCGCCCTCGGCGAGCTGCTTCTGGCCCTCGCGCGGGGACTGGTCGAGGACCGTGCCCTTCTCCTCGTCGGTGTGGTCCCGGGCCTTCTCGGTCTTGACCTTGAGGCCCTCTTCCTCCAGCTCGGCGATCGCGTCCTGCCGGGAGTCGCCCGTCACGTCCGGAACGTCGATCGCGGGACCCTTGCTGACGACGAGCGCGACGGCGGAGCCCGCCTTGCGCTTGGTGTTCCCCTTCGGGTCCGTGCTGATCACCTGGCCCTTGCGGACGTCCTCGCTGAAGGCCCTCTTCGTCATCCCGGGGGCGAACCCGGCGTCCTTGAGCTCGTCCTTCGCGTCCGCCAGGCCGCTGCCCGCCACGTCCGGGACCTTCACGATCTCGGGGCCCAGCGAGACCGTCAGCTGCACGCGTCCGTTGTGGCGGATGCGCTCGCCCGCCTCGGGGTCGGTGGCCATGACCGTGCCGCGCTTGTCCGTGTCGCTGTAGGCGCGCTTGACGCCTTCGACGTCGAGTCCGGCCTCGCTCAGGCGCTTCTTGGCCGCCGACTCGGTCTTCGCCAGGACCGGCGGGACCTTCGTGAACTGGCCGGAGTTGATGTACCAGACACCGGCGCCGAGGCCCAGCGCGAGCAGGACGGCGGCGACGACCGTCATCGTGCGGCGGCGCGGGTCGAGGCGCCTGCGGCCGGGTGCCGCCGGGGGAGCGGGCGGCGGCGTCGCCAGGATGCTCGTGCGGTTGAGCCGGTCCTGCTCGCCCTCGGCGGGGGCTTCCGCGGGGAGCGGCGGCTGCACGGGGCGGCCCGTGCGCGGGATCACGTTCGTACGGTCGTTGGAGTTGTCGGGGGTGTCCGGGCCGTCCTGAGCGGCGCTCGCGGTCGCCGGGAGCGCCTGCGGCGGGATCGCGTCCAGCTGCTCCAGGGAGAGCGCGGCCCGCGCTTCCCTGGCCTGCGCGAGGAGCGCCACGGCGTCGTACGGGCGGACGTCCGGGGTGCGGGCGGTGGCGGACGCGACCAGCTCGTCCAGCTCGACGGGGAGCCCCGGGACGGCCGCCGACGGGGGCGGTACGTCCTCGTGGAGGTGCTGGTAGAGCACCTGGGCGGGCGACTCGCCGGTGTGCGGCTTGGCGCCGGTCAGCATCTCGTAGAGCACGACCCCGCACGCGTACACGTCCACCCGGGTGTCGGCCGTGCCGTGTTCTATCTGCTCGGGAGCGAGATAGGAGACGGTGCCGAGGATCGTGCCGGTCGTGTTCGTGACGGTGTCCACCGCGCGCACGAGGCCGAAGTCGGCGACCTTCACCCGTCCGTCGTCCCCTATGAGGACGTTCTCCGGCTTCATGTCGCGGTGCACGAACCCGGCGCGGTGCGCGGCGCCGAGCGCGGCGAGGACCGGCTCCAGGATGTCGAGGGCCGCGCGCGGCTGGAGGGCGCCGCGGTCGCGCAGCACGTCCCGCAGGGTGCAGCCGGCGACGTACTCCATGGCGAGGTACACGTACGCCCCGTCGGCGCCCTGGTCGAACACCCCCACGACGTTCGGGTGCGAGAGGCGGGCGATCGACTTCGCCTCGCGGATGAAGCGCTCGACGAACGAGACGTCGGTGGCCAGTGTCGGGTGCATCACCTTGAGCGCGAGCACGCGGTCGAGGCGGGTGTCCACGGCCCGGTAGACCGTGGCCATCCCGCCGACCGCGATCCGCCCGTCCACGCGATAGCGGCCGTCGAGCACTTGCCCGACGAGCGGGTCCTGGAGGGTCGTGTCCACGCAGGGAGTCTACGAGCCACCGCCGACACCGTTGCCCGCCCGGGCGTGCCCGGAGCCCGACTGCAGCCGAGCTGTGACAGGCGGGAGACGCCCTGAAAGCACGCGGCAAGCAGACGGAAAGCACGTGTAGAGCACGCGGAAAGCGCTCAGAAAGCGGGCCGCTCCGGATCCAGCCTGGCCATGCCCTCCACCGGCGAGGACGCCTCGGCGAAGTGTCGCCGCGGGATGCGCCCGGCCCGGTACGCGAGCCGCCCCGCCTCCACCCCGTGCCGCATGCCCTCGGCCATCAGGACCGGCTCCTGGGCGCGGGTGACGGCGGAGGCGAGCATCACACCCGCACACCCCAGTTCCATCGCGAGCGCCGCGTCGGACGCCGTTCCCGCCCCCGCGTCCAGGATCACCGGCACACCCGCCCGCTCGACGATCAGCTGGAAGTTGTGCGGGTTGCGGATGCCGAGCCCGGAGCCGATGGGCGAGCCGAGCGGCATGATCGCCGCGCAGCCCACGTCCTCCAGCTTCCGGGCGAGGACCGGGTCGTCGTTCGTGTACGGCAGGACCGTGAAGCCGTCGTCGACGAGTGTCTCCGCGGCGTCGATCAGCTCGATCGGGTCGGGAAGCAGCGTGCGCTCGTCCGCGATGACCTCCAGCTTGACCAGGTCGGTGCCGAGCGCCTCCCGCGCGAGGCGGGCGGTCAGGACGGCCTCGCCCGCGGTGAAGCAGCCCGCCGTGTTCGGCAGGACCCGGATGCCGAGCCGGTCGAGGACGGAGAGCACCGAGCCCTGTACCCCGGGGTCCAGGCGGCGCATCGCGACCGTCGTCAGCTCCGTACCGGAGGCCACGAGGGAGCGTTCGAGGACGTCCAGGCTCGGCGCACCGCCCGTTCCCATGATCAGGCGCGAGGAGAGCGTGAGCCCGCCGAGGACGAAGGGATCGTCTGCCATGCCGGTTCAGCCTCCTTGGACGGCGGTGAGGACCTCGACGCGGTCCCCGTCGGTGAGCGGCGTCGTGGACCACCGCGCGCGCGGGACGACGGTTTCGTTGAGCGCGGCGGCGACCCCGGAGGGGGCCGCGGTCAGCGTGGCGACCAGGGCTTCGAGCGTGGTGCCCGCCGCCACGTCGCGGGCCTCTCCGTTGACGGTGACGGCGGTGACGGCAGGGGCGGGAGTGCCGGGGGTGGCAGGAGTGCCGGGAGTGGTCATACGGGCTGCTCCATGAAGCGCGGCGTACGGGGGGTGCGGGCGAAACGCAGCGGTGTGAAGGGCCGCGCCTCGTCGGGGAGTTCGCCGGTGGTCAGGGCGTGTGCCATGACGTCGCCGGTGACGGGCGTCAGGAGGACGCCGTTGCGGTAGTGGCCGGTGGCCAGCTGGAGGCCGGGCAGCGCGGTCGGGCCGAGCAGCGGCGCGTTGTCGGGGGAGCCGGGGCGCAGGCCCGCGCGGGTCTCCGTCAGCGGCAGCTCCGTGATGCCCGGCACGAGCTCGTGGGCGTCCCGGAGCAGCTCGTACACGCCGCCCGCGGTGACCGTCGTGTCCCAGCCGAGCTCCTCGCTGGTCGCGCCGACGACGAGCTCTCCGTTCTCGCGCGGCACCAGATAGACGTGGCTGCCGCGCACGACGGCGCGCACGGTGCGGCTCAGGAACGGCGCGTACCGCTCCGGCACCGTGAGCCGGAGCACCTGCCCCTTCACCGGGCGCACGGGCGGCAGCACGCCCTCGGGGACACCGCCGAGGCGCCCGCTGAGGCTGCCCGCGGCCAGCACGGTCTGCCCGGCCTCCAGGGCCGTGCCGTCGGCGAGGACGACTCCGGTGGCCCGGTCCCCCGCGACCGACAGGCGCTCCGCCCACGTGCGGTGGAAGGCCACGCCCGCCCGTTCGCAGGCCACCAGGAGGGCGGCGGCGAGCCTGCGCGGGTCGATCTGGTGGTCGCCGTCGACCCGCAGCCCGCCCCGGACGCCCGGCGCGAGCATCGGTTCGAGGCGGCGGCACTCGCGCCCGCTCAGCCACTCCGACGCGAGGCCCGACCGCTGCTGGAGCGCGTGCAGCTCCCGCAGGTGCGCGCGGTCGTCGGCGTCCAGCGCGACGGCGAGCGTGCCGCACGCGCGGTAGCCGAGGTCGCGTCCGCTCGCCTCCGCGAGCTCGGCCGCGAAGTCGGGGTAGCGCCGCGCGGAGGCCAGGTTCAGGCCGAGCAGCGTCTGCTCCCCGTGGTGCAGCTCGGTGACGGCGGCCAGCATGCCCGCGGCGACCTGCGCCGCGCCGCCGCCCGGTTCGGGGTCCACGACCGCGGCCGTCAGGCCGCGTAGCGCCGCCCGCCAGGCCGTGACCAGGCCGATGATGCCGCCCCCGACGACGAGGACGTCAGGCGTCCCGTGGGGTGGTGTACGTGGCTGCATGGGTGTCCAGCCCCTCCCTTCGCCGGCATGACCCGGATCAGGTTCGTACGGTCGGAGGCCGTCCAGCCTCCCTCTCAGCCCGGTGCGTCCGGGCTCCCGCGAGTGCTCTGCACGGCAACCTTAGCCCTTGGCGCCCCGGGGCAGATAGGGCGGCCGTGCGGTCATGGGCAGTGACGGTGTGTCAGAGATCTCCCCGTCGTGCCCTCAGGGCGACGTCGTGCGCCGCCCTAGAGTGACCGGGTGAACGAGCAGAGGCGGGAAGAGCGGCACGTCGTCATCGTCGGCGCGGGAATGGCCGGTGTGCAGACCGCCGTGGCCCTGCGCGAGCAGGGGTTCCCCGGTGCGGTCACCCTGATCGGCGCCGAGCCCCACCAGCCGTACGACAGGCCGCCGTTGTCCAAGGCCGTGCTGCTCGGCAAGGCGGAGGGATCCGCCTTCGACATCGACTTCGAGGCGCTCGGCATCCGCCTGAGCCTGGGCCACGAGGTCACGGGCGTCCGCCCCGCCGACCACGAACTGGACACCGCTTCGGGCCCGGTCTCCTACGACGCCCTGGTCCTCGCCACCGGCGCCGAGCCGATCCTGCTGCCCGGCGTCGCCGGTGTGCCCGGCGTCCACCTGCTGCGCACCCTCGACGACGCCGAGCGGCTGCGCCCCGTGCTCGCCGAACAGCACCGCATCGTGGTCGTCGGCGCGGGCTGGATCGGCGCCGAGTTCGCGACCGCCGCACGTGAGGCGGGCTGCTCGGTCACCGTCGTCGAGGCCGCCGGGCGGCCGCTCGCCGGGGCGCTGCCCGCCGAGGTCGCCGCCCCCATGGCGTCCTGGTACGCCGACTCCGGAGCCGAACTGCGCACCCACGCGCGCGTGGAGCGCGTCGAACCCGGCAGCGTCCTCCTGGACGACGGCACCCGGCTGCCCGCGGACGCGGTCGTCGTCGGCATCGGCGCCCGCCCCGCCACGGCCTGGCTCGCGGACTCCGGCATCGCCCTCGGCGCCCACCGCGAGGTCCTCGCCGACGACCACCTGCGGACCTCGGAGCCCGACGTGTACGCGGTCGGCGACTGCTCCTCCTTCCCCTCGGGGCGGTACGGCGAGCGCCTCCTGGTCCACCACTGGGACAACGCCCTCCAGGGCCCGCGCACGGTGGCGGCGAACATCATCGGCGAGACCCCTTCGGCGTACGACCCCGTCCCGTACTTCTGGTCCGAGCAGTTCGGCCGCTTCGTCCAGTACGCCGGGCACCACGCCTCCGCCGACGAGCTGGTGTGGCGCGGTGACCCCTCGGGCGCGGCCTGGAGCGTGTGCTGGCTGCGCGAGGGCGCCCTGGTGGCCCTCCTCGCGGTGGGCCGCCCCAGGGACCTGGCGCAGGGCCGCAAGCTGATCGAGGCCGGCGCCCGCCTCCTGCCCGAGCTGGCCGAGGACCCCTCGGTACCGCTGAAGAAGGCCGTGCTGCCCTAGCCGCGGCGGGGCGGGGAGAGCCGGCGGGACCCGCTGCCCGGCCGCTGTCGGTGCCCGGAGCTACGCTTGTCCCCGTGACCGAGATTGACGCAAAGACTGATGCTCTCGTCCCCGAGTGGCTCCACCTCCCCGACATCGCAGAAATGCTCGACGTCGAGGTGACGCGTGTGCGCCAGCTGGTCAAGGAAGGCCAGCTGATCGCCGTGCGCCGTGGTGAGAACCGCGCGCTCGCGGTGCCGGCCGCCTTCATCGACGGCGACAAGATCGTCAAGGGCCTCACCGGCACCCTGACGCTCCTGCGGGACGACGGCTTCTCCGACGAAGAGATGCTGGAGTGGCTCTTCACTCCCGACCCGACCCTGCCCGGGACCCCCGCGCAGGCGCTGAGCGAGAATCGTGGCACGGAGGTGAAGCGCCGCGCCCAGGCGCTCGCCGTCTGACCGAACGCGCCTGACCGAAACGGAAAACCGTTGCGTACGGACCGCGGGTCCCCCGAGGACCCGCGGCCCGTGGGCGACCCACGACCCGGGGGGACCTCTTCATGGCCGCCAAGCCTGCCCGCGAGCAGCTCGCCGACGCCCGCCTCTACCTGTGCGTGGACGCCCGCAGGCGCCAGGGAGACCTCCCCGAGTTCCTCGACGCCGTCCTCGCGGGCGGCGTCGACATCGTGCAGCTGCGCGACAAGGGCATGGAGGCGGCCGAGGAGCTCGACCACCTCCAGGTCTTCGCCGAAGCGGCCCGCCGGCACGGCAAGCTCCTCGCGGTGAACGACCGCGCGGACGTCGCGCACGCCATCGGCGCCGACGTGCTGCACCTGGGCCAGGGCGACCTGCCGGTGCCCGCGGCCCGCGCCGTCCTCGGCCAGGACGTCCTGGTGGGCCGCTCCACGCACGCCGACTCCGAGGCCGCCGCCGCGGCCGCCCAGGACGGCGTGGACTACTTCTGCACCGGCCCCTGCTGGCCGACCCCCACCAAGCCGGGCCGTCACGCCCCGGGCCTCGACCTCGTCCGGTACACGGCCTCGCTCGGCACGGACCGCCCGTGGTTCGCCATCGGCGGCATCGACGCGGGCAACCTCGACGAGGTGCTCGAAGCGGGCGCCCGCCGCGTCGTCGTCGTCCGGGCGATCACGGAGGCGGACGATCCGGGTGCCGCGGCGGCCGACTTCGCGAAGCGCCTGCGTACGGCCTGATCGGCGATCTTCGGCCAACCTTCGCGGAGACTGTCCGCAGGGTGGACGGGGATTGGCCGGTAGCGGTGCCCCGTAGCTAACCTGCCCGTATGGCCCTAGGCACTGCTTCCACCAGATCTGATCGCGCACGCACCGTGCGCGACATGCTCGCGACCGGCAAGACGACGTACTCGTTCGAGTTCTCCGCGCCGAAGACCGCGAAGGGCGAGCGGAACCTGTGGAACGCCCTGCGCAGGGTCGAGGCGGTGGCCCCCAGCTTCGTCTCCGTCACGTACGGAGCGGGCGGGTCGACGCGTGCGGGCACGGTCAAGGAAACGCAGCAGATCGTCGCCGACTCCACGCTCACGCCGGTCGCCCACCTCACCGCGGTCGACCACTCCGTGGCCGAGCTGCGCAACATCATCGGGCAGTACGCGGACGCGGGCATCAGGAACATGCTCGCGGTCCGCGGAGACCCGCCCGGCGACCCCCTCGCCGACTGGGTCAAGCACCCCGAGGGCCTCACGTACGCCGCCGAACTGGTCCGGCTCATCAAGGAGTCGGGCGACTTCTGCGTGGGCGTCGCCGCCTTCCCCGCGATGCACCCGCGCTCGGAGGACTGGGACAACGACGTCCGGCACTTCGTCGACAAGTGCCGCGCCGGCGCCGACTACGCGATCACACAGATGTTCTTCTATCCGGAGGAGTATCTGCGCCTTCGTGACCGGGTCGAGGCCGCGGGCTGTTCGACTCCGATCATCCCGGAGATCATGCCGGTGACGAACGTGCGGATGCTGGAGCGGCTGCCCCAGCTCAGCAACGCTTCCTTCCCTCCGGCGCTCAAAGAGCGCATCCTCACAGCCAAAGACGATCCGGCGGCTGTACGCTCCATTGGCATCGAGTTCGCGACGGAGTTCTGCGCGCGGCTGCTGGACGAGGGTGTGCCGGGGCTGCACTTCATCACGCTGAACAACTCCACGGCGACGCTGGAAATTTACGAGAATCTGGGCCTGCATCACCCGCAGGCCTGACCGGCCGTACCCCTGGGGGCGGCGGCCGCGGGGAGAGGGGCGTACATGGGCTGGACGGTCCTCTACATCGCGTTCGGATGCGTCGCGCTGTGGCTGCTGGGCGAGGTGCTGCTCCAGTACAAGGCGCGGCTGCGCTGGCGGCTGCTCGCCTTCGGCGGCTTCCTCGGCGTGGTCATCGGCGTGCTGCTGCCGTCGGTGCTCGTCATCGGCGCCGGCGCGATCGCCTTCGCCACGGGGCAGACGTACGTGACGCTGTCCTTCCGGCGCGGCTTCTCGACCGGCTGGGCGCTCGGCGGCCAGCCCGGCCTGAGCAAGCGCCGCAAGTCGCCGCGGGGCGCGGGGGCCGCCCAGGACCCGACGCTCCAGGTCTCCGACCTGGAGTACGAGGACGCGGGCCCGGCCGGGCCGCCGCCCGAGACCGACCCCGGCACGGGGGTCTACGCGCCGGAGCCGCTGCCCGACGACACCGGGCAGTACGGCGTCTACAGCGACACGGCCTACGCACAGCAGCAGGCGGCCACCGCGGACAACGGCTACGGCTATGACACGTACGCCGCCGCGGGCTACGACCCCCAGCAGCCGTACGCGTACGGCGAGACGGGGCAGCAGCAGTACGCCGCGTACTCCGACCCGTACATCGGGACGCAGTCGTACGGCGGCCAGCAGAGCTACGACGCCTACGGCGACCAGCAGCAGTACGCCCCCTACCCGCCCGCCGACCCCTACGGCGGCAACGCCGGGACGTACCAGGAGACGCCGCCCGGCGGGGTCTGGGTGCCCCAGCAGCGCAGCGTCGAGGACCCCTACGGGCAGTACGGCGAGTACGGCGGCGAGCTGCCGCCCGAGCAGCCCTACCCCTACCAGGGCGAGCAGCCCCAGGGGAACGGCTACGACGCGGGCTACAACGAGCAGTACCGCTACTGACGACGAGCGGTACCGGCAGGGGAGAGCGGAGGCCCGCGGCGCGTCGGCGCCGCGGGCCTCCGCCGCTCACTGCGAGCCCCGGAAGTCCGGCCCTTCCACGATGAGTCCGGCGACCAGCGTGCCGGACATGCCCGCGTGCGGAAGGCCGCCGCCGGGGTGCGCCCAGCCGCCGGCCGCGAAGAGCCCGGGCAGGCGCGTGCTGTTGGCCGGGTGGAGCAGCCGTCCCCCGCCCGCCGCGAGCGACGGGGGCGGGACCGCGCCGCCGTCCGCGCCGGTGGCCTCCGCGATGTCGGCGGGGGTGCGGACCTCGTGCCACAGGAGGCGCTCCCGGAGGCCGGGCACGACGGCCTCGGCCCGGTCCAGCAACCGCTGCACGTCGGCTTCGGCGACCTCCGCGTACGCGGGCACCGTCACCGTCAGCGTGACCGCCTCGTGCCCGGCGTCGGGCGTGAGCGCGGGGTCGGCCGGGCGCAGCACCGTGAGGGTGGGGGCCGGGCAGAGCCCGGGGCGGCTTCCGAAGAGCCGGTCGAGCTCGTCCCCGCGGTCGGCGGCATGCAGCACCGTGCGGTGCGGCGTGCCGTCGGGGCGCGGGCCGCGCAGCGCGAGGAAGACCGTGAGCCGGCTGGGAAGTCCGGAGCGGGGCTGGACCTCACCCTCCGCCCGTATGTTCACACCGGATCCACCGGGCATCTCGGATACACCGGACAGCAAGCCGTCCAGTGCGCCGGGCGCGACACCGGCGACCACGAAGTCCGCCTCCCGCGCCGAGCCGTCCGCCAGTTCGACGCCGGCCGCGCGGCCGTCCTTCTCGACGATCCGGGTGACGGGGGAGTCGAACGCGAACTCGACCCGCCGGGCGAGGCACCGCTCGTACACCGCACGGGCGAGCGCGCGCATCCCGCCGCTCACGGACCAGGCGCCGAAGGTGTGCTCCAGGTACGGCAGGACGGCCGCGCTCGCCGGGGTCGTCCGGGGGTCGAGGCCCCACGCGAGGGCGTACTGCTCCAGGAGGGCCAGGAGGCGGGTGTCACCGCCCAGTTCGAGCTCGCCGGCCTCGGTGAGGGTGCTCGCGCGCCGCTCGCGCCGCAGGAGGCGCTTGTGCGCCACCGCGGGGTAGGGCTCGCGCTCGGCCAGGACCTGCCAGTTCGGCCACAGGGGCTCCTCCAGGAGGGGCCTGCGGGTACGGTCCCACGCCTCGCGGGCGCGGTTCATGTACGCCGACCAGCGGGCGCCCGCGCCGCTGCCGAGCGCCGCGTCCAGGGCCTCGCCGACGCCCGCGCGTGAGGCGTTCGGCAGATCGGCCGTCGTGCCGTCCGCGAAGACGTGCCGCACGGCGGGCTCCACCTGGGAGAGCTCGACGCACTTCTCCAGGGGTTCCTTGCCCGTCTTGACGAACAAGTCGCGGTAGACCGCGGGGAGGTGCAGGAGGCCCGGGCCGGTGTCGAAGGCGAAGCCGTCCCGCTCGACGCCGCCGAGCGCGCCGCCGTACGTCCCCGACCGCTCGTGGACCACCACCCGGTGGCCCGCGACGGCCAGCCGGGCGGCCGCCGCCATCGCGCCCATCCCGGCGCCGATCACCACAATCCGTGCCATGCCAGGGACTTTATCGGCCACCACCGACAGCGCCGCCGGGAGCCCTCGGCCGGGAGCCTTCCGCCGGGTGCCTCAGTCCGGTGGCCGTCCGCCGTGCCGGGGGTCTCAGTCCGGTGGCCGTCCGCCGTGGGCCGCGAGCTGCTTCTCCTCGCGCCGCTGTGCCCTGCGCCGCCGGAACCGCCGGATCCGCGAGATCAGGAAGTACAGCATGAGCAGGCCGAGCAGCAGCAGGACGGCCGCGATGATCGCCGCGGCCTCCGGATAGAACATCGCGAAGCTGACGATCCCGCCCACCCCGAGGTCCTCCGCCGTGCTCACCGCGATGTTGCTGAACGGCTCCGGCGAGGTGTTGATCGCCATCCGCGTGCCGGCCTTCACGAAGTGACTGGCCAGCGCCGTCGAACCGCCCACCGCGCCCGCAGCCAGATCGGAGAGCGAACCGCTCTGCCCGGCGAGCAGCGCGCCGACCACCGCGCCGGACACCGGCCGGATCACGGTGTGCGCCGTGTCCCACACCGAGTCGACGTAAGGGATCTTGTCGGCGACCGCCTCGCAGAGGAAGAGCACCCCGGCGGCGATCAGCACATCAGGACGTTGCAGCGACTCGGGCACCTCGTCGGTGATCCCGGTCGCGCCGAAGACGCCGAGCAGCAGGACCACCGCGTACGCGTTGATCCCGCTGGCCCAGCCGCTGGTGAACACCAGGGGGAGTACCGACACGGACGCGATCGTAACCAGTCGGGAACTTCCCGGCCTGGGGATGAGCACCCAGGTCTGAGTATCCGTACCTAGTGATGGAGATGAGTACCCGCGCGGATGGGGCCCGACCTGCACAGACGGAAGAGTGTGGGGCACGGAGAAGGGCGCGGCGCCGGCACCGCCGACACGGGGCGGCGGAACGGCGCGGCGCCCTTTACCGCTCCTCCCGCCCGATGACGGCGGGAGTGAGACGCGGGGAGACGGACGGTGTCTCGGGGAATGACCGCCCGAGGGGCCGAACGGGGGACGACGGGGGACGCGAGAAGCGCCGGCCCGGTCCCGCCTGGAGATCAGGCGGGACCGGGCCGGCGTCGTGCCGTTGCCGGCGCGGGCCCCGGCGTCCGTGGGCCGGGGCGGCTCAGCGGCCGCCGCTCACCCGGCCCTGGAGCAGCCGTGAGAGCGCCGAGTGCACGTCGTCCAGGGAGCGCTCCGGCTGGAAGGCCTGCCAGTCCAGGGCGGCCACCAGGACCATCCCGACGAGCGCGGCGGCCGTCAGGGGGATGTCGATCTCCTCGCTGAGCTCGCCGTTCTCCACGCCCGCGCGCAGCACGTCCTCGACGACCGCGACCGCCTGCTGCCTGACCACCATCAGGGTGGACTGCCAGGCGCGGTTGGTGCGCCACAGCTCGGCGACGTACAGCTGGGTGAAGGCCGGGTAGCGGTCGATGAAGACCAGACCCGCCCTGATCATCGCGTCCAGGGCGTCGACCTGGCTGCCGCCACCGCCCGCCGCCTTCTCGGACGCCTCCTTCAGGGAGGCGGTGAGCAGGCCGACGCCGTGCCGCAGCAGCTCCTCGAAGAGGACCGACTTGCTCGCGAAGTTGTAGTAGACCGTGCCTTTCGCGACCCCGGCCCGCTCGGCGATCTCGTCGACCGTCGTGGCCGAGAAGCCCTGCTCCGCGATGAGCGTGACGGCCGCCTCGTAGAGCTTCTGCCGGGTGGCCTCACGCCGGGTGCTGGTTGCGCTGCTGTCCATGCGCCCGATTCTCACAGGTCTTGGCGCCCCTACAGGCGTGGTTGCCGGTCTCACAGGCTCAGCTCCGGGTGCAGCCGGTCCAGCGTCCACACCTGCTTGCGGCGCGCGGAGAGCGCGGTGAGCGCGAGGGCGCCCGCCGTGAAGGCCGTGAGCACCACGCACGCCTGCCAGACGGGGCCGAGGCCGCCGCCCGTGATGAGCCTGCGCAGGGCGTCGACGACGTAACTCATCGGCAGGAAGGGGTGGATCGCGCCGAAGAAGGACGGGCTCGTCTGGACCGGGTACGTGCCGCCGGCCGAGGTCAGCTGGAGCATCAGGACCGCGAGGACGAGGATGCGCCCCGCCGCCCCGAAGCGGGCGTTCAGCCACTGCACGATCGCCGCGAAGCAGCACGTCACCAGGCAGAGGAAGCCCACCGTCCCGGCGGCCCGCGCCATCTGGAGGCCAAGGCCCCAGTGCAGGACCGACATCAGGGCCGCCGTCTGGAGCACGCCGAGCGCGGCGACCGGCAGCCACCCCGCGAACGCGATCCGCCAGGCGGACGCCCCCGCGGCGAGCGCGCGCCGGTTGAGCGGCTGGATCAGCATGTACGCCACCATCGCGCCCACCCACAGGGAGAGCGGGATGAAGTACGGGGCGAAGCCCGTGCCGTAGTTGGGCGCCTTGTGCATCGACTGGGAGGCGAGCTGGACCGGGTCGGCCATCACGTCGGTGCGCTGGTCGCGGTCCTTCTTGCCGTAGTCGGGGATCTTCTTGACGCCGTCGTGCAGACCGCCGGACAGCTTCCCGGAGCCGTCGGCCAGCTTGAACATGCCGCCCTTGAGGTCGGTCGCGCCCGTCTCCAGCTTGCCGATGCCCGTGTCGAGGTCGTCGGCGCCGGTCTTGGCGGTGCCGAGGCCCGTGTGCAGCTTCTTGGCGCCCTTGGCGACCTTGCCCGCGCCCTCGTTGAGGTCGTTGATCTGGGTGACGGCCGTGTTCAGGTCCTCGTCGAGGTGGGGCGCGCGCTCGGCGAGCGCCCGCGACTTCTTCTCCAGCGTGGCGAGGTGCTTGTCGAGCTTCTTGACGTCGCTGTTCTGGTCCTCGACCACGGTGTTCATGTCGTCCGCGATCGTCGACACGTTCTCGGCGGCCGTCTTGGCCTCCTTGAGCCGGGGGCAGGCGGGGTCGGGCACCGGGAGGTCCACGCAGCGCTCGGTGTAGAGGCCGCCGATGGTCTCGGAGCCCTTCTCGGCGCCTTCGGCCGCCACGGGGGCGAGCTTGACCCAGGTGCCCAGATCGTGGCGCAGGGCCTTGGAGGAGTCGGCGACGAGCTTGGCGGTGTCCCCGATGGTCTTGCCGTTGTCCTTCAGGAAGGGCCGCACCTGGTCCGCGGTGCCGTTGACCTTGTCGGCCAGCTTCTGGGTGCCGTCCGAGACCTTCTTCGAACCGTCCTGGAGGTCACCGGCGCCCTTGTCGAGCTTCTTGATGCCTCCGGCCAGGTCGCTGCTGCCCTTCTTGGCGTCCTTGAGGCCGGTCACGAGCTTCTTGGAGCCCTTCTTGGCCTCGCCTATGCCGCTGTCGAGCTTGTCGGCGCCCTTGGCGGCCTTCTCGGTCGCCCCGTGGATGTCGGAGAACGAGATGAAGATCTTGTCGAGGAAGGAGCGCGAGGCCTTGGTGGAGGCCGCGGTGCGCACCTCGGAGAAGACCGTCCGGGAGATCTGCCCGACGATGTAGTTGTTGGCGTCGTTCGTGCGGACCTGGAGGGCGCCGGTCTCCGGGGAGTCGCCCGAGCTCGACGCGACGCGCTCGCTGAAGTCGGAGGGCATCCGCAGGGACAGGTAGTACGTCCCGTCCTCGACGCCCTTGCGGGCCTCGGCCGAGCTCACCTCGTGCCAGTCGAAGGTCTTGCTGTCCCGGAGGCCGTCCACGATGCCGTCGCCCACCGCGAGCTTCTTGCCCGCGGCCGTGGCCCCCTTGTCGTCGTTGACCAGCGCCACGGGGATGCGGTCGAGACGGCCGTACGGGTCCCAGAACGAGCAGAGGTACAGCGCGCCGTACAGCAGGGGCAGCAGCAGGAGCGCGACGAGTGCCGCGCGCGGCAGCTTCCCCCTGCCGAAGCGCCTGAGCTCAAGCGCGGCGAGCTTCGGCGAGCGCATCGGCCGTCTCCTTGTCGTCGTTGCCGGGGGCATCCGGGCTGTCTGGGCTGTCGGGGCTGTCGGGGCTGTCGGGGCTGTCTGGGCTGTCGGCGCTGTTGGCGCCGTCGGGGTCTTCCGAGGTGCCCGAGGTGTTCGAGGTGTCCGATTGGTTCGAGTCGCGGTCCGTGGACACGGCGACGGCGTCCTGAGGGGCTTCGTTGCACACGGCCACGACGGTGATGCCGCTCTGTGCGAGAGACCGCAGCAGGGCCCAGGCCTCGTCCCGTTCGGCGTCCGACAGCTTGAGGTCGACGTCGTCGACGCCCAGCAGCCGCGGCCGCCCGATCAGGGCCAGGGCGATGGAGAGCCGCAGCACTTCGAGGCGCTCCAGGTCACGTACGGAGGTCCTGCGCCCCTTGGGCAGCGACTCCAGGTCGAGTCCGGCGTCCCGCAGGGCGGTGTCGATCCGCAGCCGGGTCTCCGTGGTCCGCTCGGCGCGCGGCCTCAGCAGCCCCCGCAGCGAGCCCCCGAACCGCCGCTGGAGGAGCGCCCGTTCGTGCAGGTGCTCGGCGACGGTCAGCGCCGGATCGAGGTCCGTCACGCCGGGCACGGGCCCGAGCGCGCTGATCCGGCGGACCGCGGCGAGCTGCTTGGGCAGCCGGAAGTCCCCCACCGAGGCCTCGCCCTCCGTGGGGCGCATCCGCCCGGTGAGCGCGAGCAGCAGACAGGTGCGGCCCGAGCCCGACGCCCCCTCGACCGCGATCAGCGATCCCGGCCCGGCCTCGATCCCGACCCCGCGGAACGCCCAGCCCCGCGGCCCCTTGAGTCCGAACTCCCGTGCGGTGACGGCGACTCCCCGCGTGCCGTCCTGCGGCCCGTCCACAGTTCCCCCTCGCGCCTTCTTTTGAACTGACTGGTCAGTGCAAAAACTAACGCGAACCCGCGATCGGGGCAAAGTCGCAGGTCAGAGCCGATTGTCAGTGGCGTACTACACGATGTGCACATACGGCCACAGAGCCGTTACGCGACGACAGGAGGTTCGTCATGGCCAGCACGTCCGCAGCAGCCGCACGTCGGCACCGCCCCGTCGGCCCCGCACCCTCACTCACCGGCCCCGCGAGCGACGTCCACCCCGTGCTGCGCCGGGCTGGCGCGCCGCCCGCCGCTCTCGAACTGCTCGCCCAGGCCCGCGCCGGCATCGACGAGGCCACGCACCTGGAGACCCCGAACGACCGCTATGCCACGGCCCACCTCGCGGCCCTGCGCACCGCCGCCGCGGTCCTCGCCGCCCGCGGCCGGCCCGAGCCGACCCCGCGACGCAGGCAGCGGATCCGGAGCGCCTGGGAAGTGCTCCCCGAGATAGCCCCCGAACTGACCGAGTGGAGCGCCCTCTTCGCCTCCGGCGCGGCGCGCAGGGCCCGCGCGGAGGCGGGCATCCAGGGCGCGGCCACGACCCGGGACGCGGACGACCTGCTGCGCGACGTCGGGATGTTCTTACGCCTGGTCGAGCGGATGCTGGTGCTCCAGCCCGTGCTGCCCCAGCCCAGGCAGGAGCCGCCGGACGCGACCCGGGAGGGGTGACGGGGCAGCCGCCCGAAGGCAATAGGGTGGGAGCGCCCGAACCCCCCTCCTCGCCGTGCGAGCAGACAGGGGGAATCCCCTAGCTCCGCCGCCGACGCGCGGTGGACGCGCCGAGGAGTCAACTGCCGTGTCGGACCCGATGCGCCCCCGCGCTTCTCTCCGTACCGCCGTGGTCTGGGAGGTCCTCAAGGACGCCCTGGACCGCCGGGTCAAGGCCACGGGCCGGGAGTCACACTCCCTCGACGTGCTCGACACCGGCGGCGGCAGCGGAAACTTCGCCGTGCCCGTCGCCCGGCTCGGCCATCGCGTCACCGTCGTCGACCCCAGCCCGAACGCCCTCTTCGCGCTGGAGCGCCGGGCCGCCGAGGCGGGCGTGGCCGACCGGGTGCGCGGCGTCCAGGGCGACGTGCACGGCCTCTTCGACGTCGTGGAGCGCGCCGGGTTCGACGCCGTCCTGTGCCACGGCGTCCTGGAGTACGTGGACGACCCCGCCGAGGGCGTGCGCAACGCGGTCGGCGCGCTGCGGCCCTCCGGCACCCTCAGCCTGCTCGCCGCGGGCCTCGGCGGAGCCGTGCTCGCCAGGGCGCTCGCCGGGCACTTCACCGAGGCCCGGCAGGCGCTCGACGACCCGGCGGGGCGCTGGGGCGAGGGTGACCCGGTGCCCCGGCGCTTCACCGCCGACCAGCTCACCGGGCTCGTCGAGGGCGCGGGCGTGCGGGTCGACGCCGTGCACGGCGTGCGGGTCTTCGCCGACCTGGTCCCCGGGGTCCTCGTGGACACCGAGCCGGGCGCCATGGAGGCCCTCCTGAAGCTGGAGGCGGCCGCCGCCGAGCTCCCCGCCTTCCACTCCGTGGCCACCCAGTTGCATGTGCTCGGTGAGACCCGGGATGCCGAAGAGGCCTGATGACGGGCACGGCCGCCCCGCTGATCAGCGGCGCAGCCGCACATGGAGTACGGCACACACCCCCCGAACGGGCTATGGGCGCCGTATGATCGAGGCAGACCGTCCGGCATGCCGGACCGGCCGCTGGGGAATGCAGCCTTCAGTGAGCCGGAGCGGCAGGGTGGTCCGGTTTGGCGAAGTTGGCGCAGAGGGGCGGGTTTCACGGGGGCGATTCCCTGCCTATCCTGAAGGGGACCCCCGGTCGCCCCGGCGACTGCACGATGAGGAGGACTCCGTGCCGCTCTCGGAGCACGAGCAGCGCATGCTCGAGCAAATGGAGCGAGCGCTGTACGCCGAAGATCCCAAGTTCGCGACAGCGCTCGAGGGAAGCGGGCTGCGTACGTACACCCGGCGACGGGTCTACCAAGCGGTCGCGGGCTTCCTTGTGGGTATCGCCCTTCTCATGGCCGGAATGGTCGCCCAGCAGATCTGGGTGAGCGTGGTGGGATTCCTCGTCATGCTGGGATGTGCGGTGCTCGCCGTCACCGGATGGCGCAAGGCGCCCAAACCAGGTGAACAACCGGCCGCAGGTACGCCCACGGCACCGGGCACCGCCCCGTCCCGTCGGCAGACCAGGCAGCGCCGCTCGATGATGGACCGGATCGAGCAGCGCTGGCAGCGCCGCCGCGACGAACAGGGCCAGTGAGTCTCCGGCTGCTTCCAGCAAGCGGCCCGACAGCCCTCAGCCGCCGGTCTCACCGAGACCGGCGGCTGACGTGTGCGCGGACATGGTTTCCGGACGTGTTCTCGGGCCGGTACTCACCTGTACTGGGACGCCCGCTCCGCCGCCTGATCGGACGCGTACGTAAGGGGTGACCGCCCAGGCGGCCACCCCTTACGCGCGCTCAGCCCTCCTGCTGTGACGGCTGGGCCGGCGCCGGCCGGGACGGCCTCCGCAGGGTCGCCCGCCGCCGGGCGACCCGATCGGCCCAGCGCGTCTTGAACGCCGTCCAGCGGTCCGAGACCGCCCACACCACCCGAGCGGCCGAACGCGGGGCGAGTGTCGCCCGCAGCCGGGCCGGGCGGCTCACCGCGGCCTCCAGACCGGCGGACACCCGGCGCACGTCGTCGGCCAGGCCCGCCACCGGCTGAGGCCGTGGCGCGTAAAGCACCTGCTCGACGGCGGCGGCCAGCCGGTGGACGGACTCCGCGGGCGCCGCCGTGAGCTCGCCGACACGCACGATCCGGGCCGCGGCCTTGCGCGGGGTCTGCGAGTCGTCCGGCGCGATCCCGTGGTCCCAGGCCGTGTCGGTCACCTCGAGCCAGGCCGCGAGGGTCCGCGCGGTCGCGTCCGCCTCCGTACGGCCCGCCGAGCCGAGGCGCACCGCACGCAGCCGCCTGCGCCACAGCATCGGCAGCAAGGGCAGGGCGATGACCACCAGGGCCCCCAGGGCCACGGTCACGATCATGCCGATCGGCGGTCCGTCGCCGCCCGAGCCGCCCGCGATCGCCGGGGCCGAGCTCGCGCAGCCGCCCTGCTTCTGCTGGTCGGGCGGGCAGCTCGCGGAGGCCGACGGCTCGTCCGAAGGCGCCGTCGAGGTGCTCGGCTCGGGGGCCGCCGGGTCGCTCGCGCCGTCGGTCGGGGTGTCCGGGCGGGTGTAGTCCGGCACCGTGCCGCGGTTCGGGGTCGGCTCGAAGCGGGTCCAGCCCACGCCCTCGAAGTACAGCTCGGGCCAGGCGTGCGCGTCCCGCAGACCGACCGACATCGAACCGTCCGCCTGCGCGGCGCCGGGCGTGAAGCCCACCGCGACGCGCGCCGGGATGTCCAGCGTCCGCGCCATCGAGGCCATCGCGAACGAGAAGTGGACGCAGAACCCTTCCTTCTGCTCCAGGAAGCGGGCGATCGCCGCCGGGCCGCTGCCCGCGCGCACCTGCGTGTTGTAGGTGAAGCCGCCCTCCGAGGCGAACCAGTCCTGGAGCTTCACCGCCTTCTCGTAGTCGTTCGAAGTGCCCTTGGTGATGCGGCGGGCCTCGGAGGCCACCACGGAGGGCAGGGTGTCGGGCACCTTGGTGAACTCGTCCGCGAGCTGCTTGGGCGGCGCGGCCGCGTTCGCGAGCTGCTCGGCCGTGGGCTGCACGACGAGGCTCTTGACCTCGTACTGCGCGCCGCGCGTCGTCTGCCCGCGGTCACCCACCAGGGCGCGCCCCACCGGCTCGTACCGCCAGCGGCCGTTGATCTTCACCTCGCTGGCCGGGTAGGGCATCGGCAGCCAGTTCTGCGCGTAGTCCTTGGCGGCCGCGATGTTCGTCTGGATCTCGGTCCTGGGGACGTCGGGGTAGAGCCCGGGCGGGTCCTCCAGGCGTGGCGGCACGTCGTCGATGCTGCGGACGGTGGTCTTCCAGGTCGTGCCGTCGAACTGGTCCAGGGAGACGATCCGCAGATAGAGGTTGTCGGTCTGCTTGGCGTTCGTCTTGTACGAGATGACCTCGCGGTCGTCCGGTTCGTTCAGGCTGTCCTGGAGGGCGACCAGCGGATTGACCGCGGAGATCGTGCCGCCCCCGCCGGTGCCCGAGCCCCCGGCACCGCCCGAACCGTTCAGGAGCCCGCCGTCCAGGGCGGGCAGGGCGAGCGGCACCACCAGGGCGATGCCCAGGGCCACCGCGCCGATGCGCCGCCCGGTGCGGACGGGTGCGATGGCGCCGCCGTCGGTCTCCAGGCCCCCGGAGATCCGGCCGGGCGCGCGCGCCGAGCCGCCGAAGACGCGCCCCCACTGGGAGAGCCGGTCCCGGCCCTCCGCCAGGAGCAGCAGCAGATAGCCGGCGGCCGCGAGCAGGAACCACAGCCACCCGGCGCCGTCCCCGGAGAGCCCGGCGGCGACCGAGTACAGCGCGAGCAGCGGCAGCCCCGCGGGCGCCGCCGTACGGAACGTCACCGCGAGGGCGTCCACCGCCAGGCCGATCACGAGGACGCCGCCGACCAGCATCAGCCGGATGCCGTCACTGAGCGGCGCCGGAATCGCGTACTGCCCGACGTCGTTGCCGCCCGCCTCCAGGAGCAGTCCGAACTCCCGGATCACGTCGGGGCCCGGCAGCACCCCGCCGATCGCCTGCTCGCGCGCGAAGACCAGCGTCAGGAGCAGCAGCGTCACCAGGGCCTGCACCCCGACCGTGACCGGCCGGGCCAGCGGCACCCGCCGGGTGAGCGCTCCCACGCCGCTCTGGAGCGCGAGCAGGATCGCCGCCTGGACGAACCACGTCGCCGGATCGACCAGCGGCAGCAGCGCCCCGGCCGCCATCAGCGTCGCCGCCGTGGCGCAGAGCGCGAGTCGCGCGCGCCCACTCATGTGCGTCCCCCTGTTGTCGTCCCGGTCGTCCCGGTCGTCCCACCGGACGGGCCCCCGCTCATGCCCAGCCCCCGGTCGTCGTCCCCGCGGCCGGAGCCGGGCCCGTGCTCGCCCGCAGATGGTCCGCCTGGCGCCACAGGTCCACCAGGGCGACCCCCGGCGGTACCGCCACGGCCGTCCAGCCCGCCTCGCGCAGCATCCGCACCCGCTCGTCGCCGGGGCCCGGAGGCCCGCCGGCGGCCTGGGACCAGGCCGTGCTGTCCAGGACGAAGGCGACCGCGGCCCCGCTGCGCTGGCGCATCTTGGCCGCCACCGTCGCCTGCTCCTCGTCGAGGTCGCCGAAGAAGGCGATCAGCAGGCCTTCGTTGCCCCCGCGCAGCACGTCGTACGCGGGGGAGAGCCCCGCGCCGTCCGAGTGGTCGATCACCGCGAGGGTGTCCATCATCAGTCCCGCCGCGTCCGCCGACTCCTGGCTCGCGCCCGCGAAGCCGTCCGCGCCCTCGCCGGGCACGGAGTTGCCGGTGTCGGTCAGGAGCCGGACCGAGAAGCCCCGTTCCAGCATGTGCACCAGGGCGGACGCCGTGCCCGAGACCGCCCACTCGAAGGCCGAGTCCGGCCCCGCGCCCCGGAAGGCGTGCGCCCGGGTGTCCAGGAGCACCGTGCAGCGGGCCCGCTGCGGCTGCTCCTCGCGGCGGACCATCAGCTCGCCGTAGCGAGCCGTGGAGCGCCAGTGGACGCGGCGCAGGTCGTCGCCGTGGCGGTAGCCCCGCGGGATCACGTCGTCCTCGCCCGCGAGGGCCAGCGAACGGTTGCGCCCGTCGCCGTACCCCTTGGCCTCGCCGGTCAGGCGCACCGGAGGCAGCGCCTCCACCCGCGGGATGACCGTCAGGGTGTCGTACGTGGAGAAGGAGCGGGTCAGTTCGCACATGCCGAACGGGTCCGTCAGGCGCAGTTGGAGCGGACCCAGCGGATAGCGCCCCCGCAGGTCCGAGCGGACGCGGTAGGACACCTCGCGGCGGCCGCCCGCCTCCACCCGGTCGAGGACGAACCGGGGCCGGGGCCCCAGGACGTAGGGCACCCGGTCCTGGAGCATCAGGAGGCCCGTGGGCAGGCGCGAGACGTTGTCCATCCGCAGGTGGACGCGCGCCTCCGAACTGGCGGGCACGCGCGCGGGGGAGAGCCTGCGGCTGCCCGCGACGCGGTAGCGGGTGCGGTAGAGCACCGTGGCGCACACCAGCGGCAGGACGGCGAGCAGCAGCCCGACCCGGAGCAGGTCACTCTGGCCGAGGACGTACGCGCAGACGGCGGCGGCGATCCCGGCGGCGAGGAACGAGCGCCCGCGTGTGGTCAGTCCCGCCAGGGCGGTCCGCAGACCGCCCTTGCCCTCCTCGGCCTGTGTCGGCTGCGGCCCCCCGGCCGCCATCACAGCCTCCGGGCGCCGGGCGGCTGCTGATTGAAGTACCCGCTGTTCGGCTGCACGGTGGCCGCCGGGACGGGCGTGCGCTGGAGGATCTCCAGGACGACCGACTCGGCCGTACGCCGGTTGAGCTGGGCCTGGGCCGTCGGCAGCAGCCGGTGCGCGAGCACCGCAACGGCCAGGGCCTGGACGTCGTCCGGAAGGGCGAACTCCCGGCCGCTGAGGGCCGCGGAGGCCTTGGCCGCCCGCAGCAGGTGCAGCGTCGCGCGCGGCGACGCCCCGAGTCTCAGGTCCGGGTGGTTGCGGGTCGCCCCCACCAGGTCCACGGCGTACCGGCGGACGGCGTCGGCGACGTGGACCGTGCGGACCGCGTCGATGAGCTTCACGATGTCGTGCGCGTGCGCCACCGGCTGGAGGTCGTCGAGGGGCGAGACACCGCCGTGCACGTCCAGCATCTGGAGCTCGGCCTCCGCGTTCGGATAACCGATCGAGACGCGCGCCATGAAGCGGTCGCGCTGCGCCTCGGGCAGCGGATAGGTGCCCTCCATCTCGACGGGGTTCTGCGTCGCCACCACCATGAAGGGGCTGGGCAGTTCGTAGGTCTGCCCGTCGATGGTGACCTGGCGCTCCTCCATGGACTCCAGGAGCGCGGACTGCGTCTTGGGGGACGCGCGGTTGATCTCGTCGCCGATCACGATCTGCGCGAAGATCGCGCCGGGCTTGAACTCGAAGTCCCGGCGCTGCTGGTCGAAGATCGACACACCCGTGATGTCCGACGGCAGCAGGTCGGGCGTGAACTGGATGCGCCGCACGGAGCAGTCGATGGACCGTGCCAGCGCCTTGGCGAGCATGGTCTTGCCCACGCCCGGTACATCCTCGATCAGCAGGTGCCCCTCGGCGAGGAGCACGGTCAGCGAAAGCCGTACGACCTCTGGCTTGCCCTCGATCACACCCTCGACCGACCTGCGGACACGCTCCGCCGTTGCGGTCAGATCAGTGAGGCTCGCTCGATCGTCATAGGTCGTCACCCGGCCCTCCTCGGACACGTTCTCCGGGCCGACGCATGTGTGTGCGGCCCGGCCCACCCCGAATCACGGACACCACGCACGAATCGTTCAGCGTGGTGCCCACCCCGCATTCTTGTTGGGCATACCGGGTTGTGTCACTCGCCCGCGGATAACTGGCGGCGATATGTCGGTGCTTGCGGGCTTTTGCCGGTCGGACCGTACCGGAAAGGTACGGTCCGGAGCCCGTCACCCAGGGTCGATCTCCCGCAGCAGACCGGTGGTCACATCGAAGACGAATCCGCGCACATCGTCGGTGTGCAGCAGGAACGGCGAGGTCCGTACCCGCTGCATCGACTGCCGCACGTCCTGGTCGACGTCACGGAAGGCCTCCACCGCCCAGGCGGGCCGCTGGCCGACCTCGAGCTCCAGCTCGTGCCGGAACTCCTCGGTCAGGCTCTCCAGGCCGCAGCTGGTGTGGTGGATCAGTACGACGCTGCGGGTGCCGAGGGCGCGCTGGCTGATCGTCAGGGAGCGGATGACGTCGTCGGTGACCACACCGCCCGCGTTGCGGATGGTGTGGCAGTCGCCCAGTTCGAGACCGAGCGCGTCGTGAAGGTCCAGGCGGGCGTCCATGCAGGCGACGACGGCCACGCCGAGCACGGGGCGGGCGTCCATGCCGGGGTCGGTGAAGCCGGAGGCATAGCGCTGGTTCGCCTCGACGAGACGGTCCGTGACGGTGCCGGCGGCTATGTCACCGCTCGGCTCTGCGGGGATGTGGCCCGTAGGGGATGCGGAAGTCGACATGCCTATGACGTTAGTCGGCACTGATCGCGGGGGCCCGCTGTGAGAAGGGACAAAGAACGTCAATGAGTCTTGTTGTGAGCTAACCCACAAAGGTCCGGCGCCTACGGCCGAACGGGTGACGAGGCGCGTTCCGCGGCTCGTCACGGGTTCGTCGGCGGCTCGTGGGGGACCCGCCCGCGACGCGCAGGCCAGTTGATTGACCGGGCGACAGGGTGGACTAAAGTGACGCGAAGTGGGAGGGCCGTGACCTGCTCCCCGCTGGACAGTTCACACCGGGGATTTTCCGAATCCCCCCGCGTGCGCGGTGCGTACGCACGGCTCGGCCTCCTCCCGCTCCCGGTCGGCTGACGCCACTTCCCCGGCGCCAGCAGGCCATTCCCCTTCCCGAGCGGGCGGGGACCCGGCCGTGCGCACGTCTCGCCGCGCCGGATCTGAGAGGGCCCTTTGAGCCAGACCCGACACGTCCCGGTGATGCTCCAGCGATGCCTGGACCTGTTGGCCCCCGCGCTCGCGGAGCCCGGCGCGGTCGTCGTCGACTGCACCCTCGGACTCGGCGGCCACAGCGAGGCGCTGCTCTCCACCTTCCCCGCGGCCCGCCTCATCGGCCTGGACCGCGACAAGGAGGCGCTGCGGCTCTCCGCGGAGCGGCTGGCCCCCTTCGGCGACCGGGCCGAACTGGTGCACGCCGTCTACGACGAACTGCCCGAGGTGCTCGACCGGCTCGGCATCGCCAAGGTGCAGGGCGTCCTGTTCGACCTCGGCGTCTCCTCGATGCAACTGGACGAGGCCGACCGCGGTTTCGCCTACGCGCAGGACGCGCCCCTGGACATGCGCATGGACCAGACGACCGGCGTCAGCGCCGCCGAGGTCCTCAACACCTACGCACCGGGCGAACTGGTGCGGATCCTGCGCCAGTACGGCGAGGAGAAGCAGGCCAAGCGGATCGTGAGCGCCGTGGTGCGCGAGCGCGAGAAGGAGCCGTTCAGCAACAGCGCACGGCTCGTCGAGCTGATCCGCGACTCCCTGCCGCAGGCCGCCAAGCGCACCGGCGGCAACCCCGCCAAACGCACCTTCCAGGCCCTGCGCATCGAGGTCAACGGCGAGCTGAGCGTCCTGGAGGCGGCCGTCCCGGCCGCCGTGAAGGCGCTCGCCGTCGGCGGCCGCATCGCCGTCCTGTCGTACCACTCGCTGGAGGACCGGCTGGTCAAGCAGGTGTTCGCGGCCGGTGCCACGACGACGGCGCCGCCCGGCCTGCCCATCGTCCCCGAGCGCTACCAGCCCCGGCTCAAGCTGCTCACCCGCGGTGCCGAACTCCCCACCGAGGAAGAGGTCGCCGAGAACCGCCGGGCCGCCCCGGCACGGCTGCGGGGTGCGCAGCGCATCCGCGAGGAGACCCCGTGAAGCGCGCCCGCCGGGAGGACCCGTGAACGGCGTCCCTGAGGAGGCCCCATGAGCAAGAAGCCCGAGCTGCGGGGGAGGGCCGCCCGGCTCGCCCGGCTGCTGCCCTCGGGGCCGAGCCAGGCCGCGCGCACGCCGTTCGTGCTGCTCGTCGTGCTGCTGCTCGGCGGCGGCCTGATCACGCTGCTCATCCTGAACTCCTCGCTCAACGAAGGCTCGTTCCAGCTGAGCGAGCTCAAGAAGGAGACGACGGAGCTCACGGACCAGGAGCAGGAGCTCCAGCGGGACGTGGACGCCTACGCGGCCCCCGATGCCCTCCAGCGCCGCGCCCGTGAGCTCGGCATGGTGCCGGGCGGCGGCCCGGCCTTCCTGAACCCGGACGGCACCGTGCGCGGCGTCCCCGGAGCCGCCGAGCAGTCCTCCGCCCTGGCGCCCGAGCCGCGCCCCCAGGAGGTGGCGTCCCCGGCGCCCTCGGTCTCTCTGCCGGTGACGCCGTCCCCCGCACCGGTCCCGGCGTCCCCCGCGCCCTCCGCCACGCCCCCGGAAGCCCTTCCCACGCCCGAACTCCCCGCGACGCCCGGCCCCACGACCTCCGGCAGGTGACGTAAGTGACGGACCGCCAACCCCCGCGACGCAGGGTCCCGGGTCCCGCGCGGCCCTCGCGCCCCGCCCGCCCCGGCGAACAGCGCCGCCCGTCCGGCGGGCCCCGCCCCGCCGCCCGCCGCCCGCGCCCCGCCGCCGGGCACCGGCCCCGCACCATCCGGCTGGGCAGCCCGCGCCCCCGGCTGCGCATGGTGAGCCTCGGCCTGACCCTGGTGATGCTGGCCTTCGTCGTACGCCTCCTTCAGGTGCAGGCGGTCGACGCGAGCGTGTACACGACCAAGGCCGAGAAGAACCGCTACTTCAGCCATGTCCTGACCGCCGAGCGCGGCGGCATCACCGACCGCAGCGGCGTCGAGCTGGCCGCCAGCGTGGACGCGTACGACATCACGGCCGACCCCACGATGTTCACCGCGAAGGAGATGGGCATCAAGGACGGGCCCGAGCAGGCCGCCGCGCTCCTCGCCCCGATCCTCGACAAGGACGTCGGCAGGCTCACCGAGCAGCTCAAGACCCCCAAGACGCGGTACGTCCTGCTGGCCCGCCGCCAGACCCCGGCGGTCTGGAAGCAGATCAAGGACCTGCGCGGCGCGCTCGCCGACAAGGAGCAGACCGACGAGAAGAGCGCCAACGTCCTCGCCGGCGTCTTCCAGGACCCCAGCAGCAAGCGCGTGTACCCGAACGACAACCTGGGCGCCGGGATACTGGGCTGGGTCAACGCCGAGGGCAAGGGCGCGGGCGGCCTGGAGCAGCAGCTCGACAAGGAGCTCGCGGGCAAGGACGGCAAGATCAGGTACGCCCAGTCCGGCGGCCACCAGGTGCCCACCGCGGGGAGCACGGAGACGCCCGCCGTGCCCGGCTCCGACGTCGAGCTGACGATCGACCGCGACATCCAGTGGGCCGCCCAGAACGCCATCACCGAGCAGGTGGAGAAGTCCAAGGCGGACCGCGGCTACGTGATAGTGCAGGACAACAAGACCGGCGAGATCCTCGCGATGGCCAACGCCCCGGGCTTCGACCCGAACGACCTCTCGCAGGCCGACGGCACGGCCCTGGGCAACGCCTCGCTCCAGGACGCCTTCGAGCCCGGTTCGACCGCCAAGATCATGTCGATGGCCGCCGTCCTGGAGGAGAACGCCGCCACGCCCGGCACGCACGTGACGGTCCCCAACCGGCTGCACCGCGGCGACCGGCTCTTCCAGGACGACATCGACCACCCGACCTGGCACCTCACGCTCAACGGCGTGCTCGCCAAGTCCAGCAACATCGGCACGATCCTGGCCACCGGCGAGCTGGGCAAGACCCAGCGGGAGGCCAACCGGTCGCTCTACTCGTACCTGCGCAAGTTCGGCATCGGCAAGGAGACCGGGCTCGGCTTCCCCGGCGAGACCTCCGGCATCTTCGCGCCGCCGGACAAGTGGTCCACCTCGCAGCAGTACACGATCCCGTTCGGCCAGGGCTTCTCGATCAACGCGATGCAGGCGGCCTCCGTCTACTCGACCATCGCCAACGACGGCGTACGCGTCGAGCCCACGCTGGTGCGCGGCACCAAGGGCCCCGACGGCCGCTTCACGCCGGCGGCCAAGCCCAAGAAGACCCGCGTGGTGAGCGCCAAGACGGCCAAGACGGTGTCACGGATGCTGGAGTCCGTCGTCGACGACGAAGAGGGCACGGGCACCAAGGCCCGCATCCCCGGCTACCGGGTCGCGGGCAAGACCGGTACGGCCAACCGGGTCGACCCGGAGACCGGCCGGTACAAGGGCTACACCTCGTCGTTCGCCGGGTTCGCGCCCGCCGACAAGCCGCGCGTCACCGTCTACTGCGCGATCCAGAACGCCACCAAGGGCAGTTACTTCGGCGGCCAGATCTGCGGCCCCATCTACAAGGAAGTCATGCAGTTCGCCCTCAAGACGCTCCAGGTCCCGCCCACCGGCAAGGGCCCGGCCCGTCTGCCCGTCACTTTCGAACCCTGAGCCCCACCAGGACAAACCCGTGACAACGATCACTCCGCGGCCGGGGAACCACCCCCCGCCACACCGCCCGCCCACCCGTCTCCCACCACCACCCTTGCCCGACCGCGCTCCGCGCGAGGCACCCCTTTTTGGCCCAACGACGGCTGAGCCCGGTACGCTCACCGCCGTGCCACACGCTGATCAGTCCCAAACCACCCAGAAGGGCGTTCCCGTGACATATCCGGGACCGCCGCGACCGGTCCAGGTCTCCGCGACCCCGCTCGACAGGATCGCCGATCAGCTGGGCGTCGCCGCCCCGGGCGCGGGGGAGGTCAGCGGCATCACGCACGACTCCCGCGCGGTCCGGCCCGGCGACATCTACGCCGCCCTGCCCGGCGCCCGGCTGCACGGCGCCGACTTCGTCGCCCAGGCGGCCGACCTCGGCGCCGCCGCGATCCTCACCGACCCGACGGGCGCCGAGCGCGCGGCCGTCACGGGGCTGCCGCTCCTGGTCGTCGACGATCCGCGCGGCGTCATGGGCGAGCTCGCGGCCACCGTCTACGGCCATCCGGGCCGCGATCTGCTCCAGATCGGCATCACCGGCACGTCCGGCAAGACCACCACGGCGTACCTCGTCGAGGGCGGTCTCAAGGGCGTCCGGTCGACCGGCCTCATCGGCACGGTCGAGATGCGCATCGGCGACGAGCGGATCAAGTCCGAGCGGACGACCCCCGAGGCGACCGACCTCCAGGCGCTGTTCGCGGTGATGCGCGAACGCGGCGTCGAGGCCGTCGCCATGGAGGTCTCCAGCCACGCCCTCGTGCTCGGCCGGGTGGACGGCTGCGTCTTCGACGTCGCCGTCTTCAACAACCTCTCGCCGGAGCACATGGAGTTCCACTCCGACATGGAGGACTACTTCCAGGCCAAGGCGCAGCTGTTCACCAAACAGCGCTCCAGGGTCGGCGTGGTCAACTTCGACGACGAGTACGGGCGCCGGCTCATCGACGAGTCCGAGGTCCCCGTCACGACCTTCTCCGCCGAGGGGCACCCCGACGCCGACTGGCGCGCGGAGGGTGTCGAGGTCACGCCGTTCGACTCCACGTTCGTCGCGGTCGGCCCGCAGGGCGAGCGGATCACCGCCAAGTCCCCGCTGGCCGGGCCGTTCAACGTCGCCAACACGCTCTCCGCGATCGTCTCGCTGGCCGTGGCGGGCATCGACCCGCAGCAGGCCGCCGACGGCATCGGCGCGGTGGCGGGCGTCCCGGGCCGCCTGGAGCGCATCGACGCGGGCCAGCCCTACCTCGCGGTCGTCGACTACGCCCACAAGACGGACGCCGTCGAATCGGTCCTGCGCGCCCTGCGCAAGGTCACCGAGAACAAGCTGCACATCGTCCTCGGCTGCGGCGGCGACCGGGACAAGACCAAGCGGATGCCGATGGGCGCCGCGGCGGCGCGGCTCGCCGACACCGCCGTACTGACCTCCGACAACCCCCGCGGCGAGGATCCCCTCGCGATTCTCGCCACGATGCTCGCGGGCGCCGCCGACGTGCCGTCGCACGAGCGCGGTGACGTCGCCGTCTTCGAGGACCGTGCCGCCGCCATCCGCGCGGCCGTCGCCCGGGCCCAGCCCGGCGACACCGTGCTCGTCGCCGGCAAGGGGCACGAGCAGGGACAGGACATCGCCGGGGTGGTGCGTCCCTTCGACGACCGCCAGGTACTTCGCGAAGCAATCCAGCAAACCCAGGGATGAATCTGTGATCGCCCTCTCCCTCGCCGAGATCGCCACTGTCGTCGGCGGGCAGACGTACGACATACCGGATCCGTCCGTCCAGGTCACCGGTCCTGTCGTCAGGGACTCCCGTGAAGTGGAGCCCGGCAGCCTCTTCGTCGCCTTCGTCGGCGAGCGCTCCGACGGCCACGACTACGCGTCCGCGGTGGTCGGGGCGGGCGCCGTCGCCGTCCTGGCCGCACGCCCCGTCGGGGTCCCGGCCATCGTCGTCGACGACGTGCAGAAGGCGCTCGGCGCCCTCGCCCGGCACGTCGTGGAGCGGCTCGGCGCGACGCTCGTGGCCCTCACCGGCTCCGTCGGCAAGACCAGCTCCAAGGACCTGCTCGCCCAGGTCCTGCGGAGCAAGGCGCCCACGGTCTTCACGCCCGGCTCGCTCAACAACGAGATCGGCCTGCCGCTCACCGCCCTCAGCGCCACCGACGAGACGCAGTTCCTCGTCCTGGAGATGGGCGCCCGCGGCATCGGCCACATCCGCTACCTCACCGGCCTCACCCCGCCCAAGATCGGCCTCGTGCTCAACGTCGGCACCGCCCACATCGGCGAGTTCGGCGGACGCGAGCAGATCGCAGTGGCGAAGGGTGAACTCGTCGAGAGCCTCCCCGCCGACGGCACCGCCGTCCTCAACGCCGACGACCCGCTCGTGCGCGCCATGGCCTCGCGCACGAAGGCGCGCGTCCTCCTCTTCGGGGAGTCCGCCGACGCCGACGTACGTGCCGAGAATGTCCGGCTCACGGAGATCGGACAGCCCGCCTTTACGCTGCACACACCCTCCGGGTGCAGCGACGTGACCTTGCGGCTGTACGGTGAGCACCACGTGTCGAACGCGCTTGCCGCGGCCGCCGTCGCCCATGAGCTGGGCATGTCCGCAGACGAGATCGCCCGTGCGCTCTCCGAGGCGGGCACGCTGTCCCGCTGGCGGATGGAGGTCACCGAGCGCCCGGACGGCGTGACGGTCGTCAACGACGCCTACAACGCGAACCCCGAGTCCATGCGAGCCGCCCTGCGCGCGCTCGCGGCCATGGCCAAGGGACGTCGTACGTGGGCGGTGCTCGGTCACATGGCCGAGCTCGGTGACGAGGGGCTCGCCGAACACGACGCGGTCGGACGGCTGGCCGTCCGGCTGAACGTGAGCAAGCTCGTGGCAGTCGGGGGCAGGGAAGCGGCCTGGCTCCAACTGGGCGCATACAACGAGGGTTCGTGGGGTGAGGAGTCGGTGCACGTGTCCGACGCACAGGCGGCGATCGACCTGCTGCGCAGCGAGCTGCGCCCGGGAGACGTCGTGCTGGTGAAGGCTTCCAGATCGGTCGGTCTCGAGCGGGTCGCCACGGCGCTGCTCGATGACGCCGCGTCTCCCGAGGGGCAGGTCGCCGGCCGATGAGGCAGATCCTCTTCGCGGGTGTGATCGGGCTCTTCCTGACCCTGGTCGGAACCCCGCTCCTTATCAAGTTCCTCGCCCGCAAGGGCTATGGGCAGTTCATCCGGGACGACGGCCCGCGCGAGCACCACAGCAAGCGCGGTACGCCGACCATGGGTGGCATCGCCTTCATCCTGGCCACGCTCATCGCGTACTTCCTCACGAAGATCATCACCGGCACGGAGACCACGCTCTCCGGCCTGCTGGTGCTCTTCCTGATGGCGGGCATGGGCCTGGTCGGCTTCCTCGACGACTACATCAAGATCGTCAAGCAGCGCTCGCTCGGTCTGCGCGCCAAGGCGAAGATGGCCGGTCAGCTGATCGTCGGCATCGGCTTCGCCGTGCTCGCGCTCAACTGGCCGGACAACCGCAACCAGACCCCGGCCTCCACCAAGCTGTCGTTCGTCACGGACTTCGGCTGGTCGATCGGCCCGGTGCTCTTCGTGGTCTGGGCGCTGTTCATGATCCTCGCGATGTCGAACGGCGTGAACCTCACCGACGGCCTCGACGGCCTCGCCACGGGCGCCTCCGTGATGGTCTTCGGCGCGTACACCTTCATCGGTGTCTGGCAGTACCAGGAGTCCTGCGCCAACGCCGTCACGCTGACCAACCCGCAGGCGTGTTTCGAGGTCAGAGACCCACTCGACCTGGCCGTGGTGGCCTCAGCCCTGATGGGTGCCTGCTTCGGCTTCCTGTGGTGGAACACCTCGCCCGCCAAGATCTTCATGGGTGACACCGGCTCGCTCGCCCTCGGCGGCGCGCTCGCCGGACTCGCGATCTGCTCGCGCACCGAGATGCTGCTCGCCCTGCTCGGCGGCCTCTTCGTCCTGATCACGATGTCCGTCGTCATCCAGGTCGGCTCGTTCCGCATGACCGGCAAGCGCGTCTTCCGCATGGCGCCGCTCCAGCACCACTTCGAACTCAAGGGGTGGTCCGAGGTCCTTGTGGTGGTCCGCTTCTGGATCATTCAGGGCATGTGCGTGATCGTCGGACTCGGCCTCTTCTACGCAGGATGGGCAGCCAAGAAGTGACCAGCTGGCAGGGGAAGAACGTCACCGTCGCCGGGCTCGGCGTCTCCGGGATCCCGGCGGCCCGCGTGCTGCACGGCCTCGGAGCCGTCGTCACCGTCGTCAACGACGGCGACGACGAGCGCTCCCGTACGCAGGCCGATGAGCTGAGGGCCGAGGGCATCTCCGTCCGCCTCGGCGACGGGGCCACCCTGCCCGAAGGCACCGAACTCGTCGTCACCACGCCCGGCTGGCAGCCGGACAAGCCGCTCTTCGCGGCGGCCGCCGCGGCGGACGTGCCGGTGTGGGGCGACGTCGAGCTGGCCTGGCGCCTGCGCGGCCCCGACGCCGCTCCCTGGCTCGCGGTCACCGGCACGAACGGCAAGACCACCACCGTGCGCATGCTCGCCTCGATCCTGGAGGCGGCCGGTCTGCGCACCGCCGCCGTCGGCAACATCGGGGTCTCGCTGCTCGACGTGGTCACCGGCGACGAGCCGTACGACGTGCTCGCCGTCGAGCTCTCCAGCTACCAGCTGCACTGGGCGCCCTCGCTGCGCGCCCACTCCGCGGCCGTCCTGAACCTCGCGCCGGACCACCTGGACTGGCACGGCTCCATGGAGGCGTACGCCGCCGACAAGGGCCGGGTCTACGCGGGCAATCAGATCGCCTGCGTCTACAACGTGGCGGACAAGGCGACCGAGGACCTCGTCCGCGAGGCCGACGTCGAAGAGGGCTGCCGCGCCATCGGTTTCACGCTGAACGCGCCCGCGCCCTCGCAACTGGGCGTCGTGGACGGCATTCTGGTCGACCGTGCGTTCGTGCCGGACCGTCAGAAGCAGGCGCAGGAGCTCGCCGAGATCTCCGATGTGCAGCCGCCCGCGCCGCACAACATCGCCAACGCCCTGGCCGCGGCGGCTCTCGCGCGCGCCTACGGCGTGCCCGCGACGGCCGTACGCGACGGTCTGCGCGCCTTCCGTCCCGACGCGCACCGCATCGAACACGTCGCCGACGTGGCCGGTGTGGCGTACGTCGACGACTCCAAGGCCACCAACACCCACGCCGCGGAAGCCTCGTTGGCGGCGTACGAGTCGATCGTCTGGATCGCGGGCGGGCTCGCCAAGGGCGCCACCTTCGACGAGCTGGTCACCAAGGCGGCGGGGCGCCTTCGCGGGGCCGTCCTGATCGGCGCCGACCGCGCGCTGATCCGTGAAGCCCTGGCGCGACACGCGCCCGAGGTCCCGGTCGTCGACCTCGACCGGACCGACACTGGGGCGATGTCCGAGGCAGTGGAGCAGGCGGCACGGCTCGCCGAGCCGGGGGACACCGTACTGATGGCTCCGGCCTGTGCGTCGATGGACATGTTCACCAACTACAACAAGCGTGGTGACGCGTTCGCGGACGCGGTCCGCGAACTCGGCGCGAGCGCCTGACGCGGACTCTGTGGTCCGGGGGCGCCCGGCACCCTGAGGAGGGCACGTGACAGCGTCGTGGTGGCTGGGCGGGGGTCCTGATGGCAGGCGGTAGCGGGCGTGCGCCCACGCGCCTGGCCAAGCGGCCGGCGCCGGTCCGTTCCGCGCGCGCCCCGCGCCCGCCGAGCGAGAACGCCGTACGGCGGTTCCACACCCGGGTCAAGCGGGCCTGGGACCGGCCGCTGACGGCGTATTACCTCATTTTCGGCAGCAGCCTGCTGATCACCGTGCTCGGCCTGGTGATGGTCTACTCGGCGTCGATGATCCAGGCGCTCCAGCTGGACCTGCCCGCCGCGTACTTCTTCCGCAAGCAGTTCGTCGCGGCCGTCCTCGGCTCGATCCTGCTGCTCGTGGCCATGCGGATGCCCCTCAAGCTGCACCGGGCACTGGCCTATCCCATCCTCGCGGTGACCGTCTTCCTGATGGTGCTCGTGCAGGTCCCCGGGATAGGGCGCAGCGTCAACGGAAACCAGAACTGGATCTATCTGGGCGGCCCGTTCCAGCTCCAGCCCAGTGAGTTCGCCAAGCTCGCCCTCGTCCTGTGGGGCGCGGACCTGCTCGCCCGTAAACAGGACAAGCGGCTGCTGACCCAGTGGAAACACATGCTGGTGCCGCTCGTCCCGGTCGCCTTCATGCTGCTCGGCCTGATCATGCTGGGCGGCGACATGGGCACGGCGATCATCCTCACGGCGATCCTTTTCGGCCTGCTCTGGCTCGCCGGTGCGCCCACGCGGCTGTTCGCCGGGGTGCTCTCGATCGCGGCCCTGCTCGGTGTGATCCTCATCAAGACCAGCCCCAACCGCATGGCCAGGCTCGCCTGCATCGGCGCGACGGATCCCGGCCCCGGCGACCAGTGCTGGCAGGCCGTGCACGGGATCTATGCCCTGGCCTCCGGCGGATTCTTCGGTTCCGGCCTCGGCGCGAGTGTGGAAAAATGGGGTCAACTGCCGGAACCGCACACCGACTTCATCTTCGCCATCACGGGGGAGGAACTCGGCCTTGCGGGGACGCTGTCGGTGCTCGCCCTGTTCGCGGCTCTAGGCTATGCGGGTATCCGCGTGGCCGGACGCACGGAGGACCCCTTCGTACGGTATGCCGCGGGAGGCGTGACCACCTGGATCACGGCGCAGGCCGTGATCAACGTCGGTGCGGTGCTCGGTCTGCTGCCGATCGCCGGTGTCCCGCTCCCGCTGTTCTCCTACGGGGGTTCGGCCCTGCTGCCGACCATGTTCGCCATCGGACTCCTCATCGCCTTCGCGCGGGAGGACCCGGCGGCAAAGGCGGCCCTGGCCATGCGGCAACCTCGGGTGAGATGGAACACGATGAGACGGCGCGTCAAGGCGCGTTCGTCCGGAGAGCGGTGAATTTCGGTGCATGTCGTACTCGCCGGTGGGGGGACCGCCGGCCACATCGAGCCCGCGCTCGCCCTCGCGGACGCCCTGCGGAGGCAGGACCCGACCGTGGGCATCACGGCCCTGGGCACGGAGCGTGGTCTGGAGACCCGGCTCGTGCCCGAGCGGGGCTACGAACTGGCGCTGATCCCGGCCGTTCCGCTGCCGCGCAAGCCCACCCCTGAGCTGATCACCGTCCCGGGGCGGCTGCGCGGCACGATCAAGGCGGCCGAGCAGATCCTGGAGCGGACCAAGGCGGACTGCGTGGTCGGCTTCGGCGGCTACGTCGCCCTGCCCGGCTACCTCGCCGCCAAGCGGACCGGTACGCCGATCGTCGTGCACGAGGCCAACGCGCGTCCCGGCCTCGCCAACAAGATCGGGTCGCGGTACGCCGCGGGGGTGGCCGTCGCCACGCCGGACAGCAAGCTGCGCAACTCGCGCTACATCGGCATCCCGCTGCGCCACACCATCGCCACGCTCGACCGGGCCCGGGTCCGCCCGGAGGCGCGCGCCGCCTTCGGTCTCGACCCGAACCTGCCGACGCTGCTGGTCTCCGGCGGCTCACAGGGCGCACGGCGGCTCAACGAGGTCGTCCAGCAGGTCGCTCCGGTCCTCCAGCGCGCCGGGATCCAGATCCTGCACGCGGTCGGCCCGAAGAACGAAATGCCGTACGTGGAGAACATGCCCGGTATGCCGCCCTACATCCCGGTACCGTACGTGGACCGGATGGACCTCGCGTACGCGGCGGCGGACATGATGCTCTGCCGTGCGGGCGCGATGACCGTCGCCGAACTCTCCGCCGTCGGACTGCCGGCCGCCTACGTCCCGCTGCCCATCGGTAACGGCGAACAGCGGCTGAACGCCCAGCCGGTGGTCAAGGCGGGCGGTGGACTCCTCGTGGACGACGCCGAACTGACGCCCGAGTGGGTGCAGGGCAACGTACTCCCGGTGCTCGCCGATCCGCACCGGCTGTACGAGATGTCCCGCGCCGCATCGGAGTTCGGCCGCAGGGATGCCGACGACCTCCTCGTCGGCATGGTGTACGAGGCGATCGCCTCACGCCGAAACGGGTGAGACGGCACTAGCAGGCACAGAGAAGGCAGGGGACCGTGGCCGGACCGACCACCGCCGAACGGCAGAAGACCGCTTCTGGTGGGTCCCGCCCGCCCCGCCCCTCGCGCTCCCGCGTCCGCATGCCGCGCCCGCGCACCTTGATCCTCGCGCTGATCGCGCTGGTGCTGCTCGGCGCGGGAGCCGTCTGGCTGCTCTACGGCTCGCAATGGCTGCGCGTGGAGCGCGTGACGACCTCCGGGACCCGGATCCTGACGCCGGGTGAGGTGCGCGAGGCGGCCGCCGCTCCGGTCGGCGCCCCCCTGGTCTCGGTCGACACCGAAGCCATCGAGGACCGGCTGCGGAAGAAACTCCGGCGTATCGACTCGGTCGACGTCGTCCGTTCCTGGCCGCACGGAATCGGTCTGAAAGTGACCGAACGCAAGCCGGTTCTCCTTATCGAAAAGGGCGGAAAGTTCGTCGAAGTGGACGCCAAGGGAGTGCGATTCGCCACGGTGGAACAAGCGCCGAAGGGGGTACCGCTCCTCGAATTGCGTCCGGACCGGGAGAACGCGCAGGCGAGTCTGCGCCGTTTCGACACCCACCGCCTGCGCCGCGAGGCGGTGCGGGTCGCGGGCGCGCTGCCCCCCGCGGTGGCACGCGACACCCGGGCCGTCAAGGTCCGTTCGTACGACTCGATCTCGCTGGAGTTGAGCGGTGAACGCACCGTAGCGTGGGGTAGCGGCGAGAAGGGTCGGACGAAGGCAAGCACACTCACCGCCCTGATGAAAGCCGCACCCAAGGCACGGCACTTCGACGTGAGTGTCCCCACCGCCCCTGCGTCATCGGCGAGTTGACGCATATCGTCGCAGGCCAGCACCCTGGTTCTGCAGCGCTACGGCTGATCACATAGGGTGAAAAGAAAAACGGGAGGTTCGGCGTGTTCGTTGAACGTGCGCCACTTGTCGACTTAGTGTCCTGTTCGGAAGAGTCCAAGGAACAGACACACTGGTAACCCTAAACTTCAGCGTTAGGGTTCGGGTCGGCGTTCGGACCGTCCCATTCGGCATCAGTCGTCGCGGCGCTTGACCGCGAGGCGGCGACACGTAACTCGAGGCGAGAGGCCTTCGACGTGGCAGCACCGCAGAACTACCTCGCAGTCATCAAAGTCATCGGTGTCGGCGGCGGTGGTGTCAATGCCATCAACCGGATGATCGAGGTCGGTCTCAAGGGCGTCGAGTTCATCGCCATCAACACCGACGCGCAAGCCCTGTTGATGAGCGACGCCGACGTCAAGCTCGACGTCGGCCGTGAACTCACCCGTGGCCTCGGCGCCGGAGCCAACCCGGCAGTCGGCCGCAAGGCGGCAGAAGACCACCGCGAGGAGATCGAGGAGGTCCTCAAGGGGGCCGACATGGTCTTCGTCACCGCCGGCGAAGGCGGCGGCACCGGCACGGGCGGCGCACCTGTCGTCGCCAACATCGCCCGCTCCCTGGGCGCCCTGACGATCGGCGTCGTGACCCGGCCGTTCACCTTCGAGGGCCGTCGTCGTGCCAACCAGGCCGAGGACGGGATCGCGGAGCTGCGCGAAGAGGTCGACACCCTCATCGTCATCCCCAACGACCGGCTCCTGTCCATCTCGGACCGCCAGGTCAGCGTTCTGGACGCCTTCAAGTCGGCGGACCAGGTCCTGCTCTCCGGTGTCCAGGGCATCACCGACCTCATCACGACCCCGGGTCTGATCAACCTCGACTTCGCCGACGTCAAGTCGGTCATGTCCGAGGCGGGTTCGGCCCTCATGGGAATCGGCTCGGCGCGCGGCGACGACCGCGCGGTGGCCGCCGCCGAGATGGCGATCTCCTCGCCGCTCCTGGAGGCGTCCATCGACGGAGCACGGGGAGTCCTGCTCTCCATCTCCGGCGGATCCGACCTCGGCCTCTTCGAGATCAACGAAGCGGCCCAGCTGGTCAGCGAGGCGGCCCACCCCGAGGCGAACATCATCTTCGGCGCCGTCATCGACGACGCCCTGGGCGACGAGGTCCGGGTCACCGTCATCGCGGCGGGCTTCGACGGCGGGCAGCCGCCGTCCAAGCGCGACACCGTCCTCAGCGCCTCGTCGGGCAAGCAGCGTGACGAGCAGCCCCCGGCCCCGAGCCGGCCGGCCGAGTCCCGCTCGCCCTACGGCGGTCTCGGCAGCGTCACGTCGCACGAGGAGCCCTCGGCTCCGGAGCCCGTCGAAACGGCTCCGGTGAACGAGGCACCCTCCGCGCCCGTGGCCCCGCCGCAGGTCCCGCCGGCCCGTCCCTACCAGGACAGCCAGGCCGAAGAGCTGGACGTGCCGGACTTCCTGAAGTGATAAGCCGGCACAGCACCGTGAGCGGCGCGCACTTCGCCTTCACCGACAGGTGGGGCGGGGTGAGCGCCGTTCCGTACGAAGAGCTCAATCTCGGCGGCGCGGTCGGCGACGACCCGCAGGCCGTGCGGACCAACCGCACGCTGGCCGCCACCTCCCTCGGCATCGACCCGGAGCGGGTCGTCTGGATGAACCAGGTCCACGGCCCCGACGTCGCCGTGGTCGACGGACCCTGGGGCTCCGACGCCGAGATCCCGGCGGTCGACGCCGTGGTGACCGCCCGCCGGGGCCTGGCCCTGGCGGTCCTCACCGCGGACTGCACGCCCGTCCTGCTCGCCGACCCGGTCGCCAAGGTCGCGGCGGTGGCACACGCGGGACGGCCGGGCATGCTGGCGGGGGTCGTCCCCGCCGCGGTCGAGGCGATGGTGAAGCTGGGCGCCGACCCGGCCCGCGTCGTCGCCCGCACCGGTCCCGCCGTCTGCGGCCGCTGCTACGAGGTGCCGTCACAGATGCGGGCGGACGCCGCCGCGATCGAGCCGGCGGCGTACGCCGAGACGAGTTGGGGCACTCCGGCGGTCGACGTGACCGCGGGGGTGCACGCCCAGCTGGAGCGGCTCGGGGTGCGCGACCGGGAGCAGTCGCCGGTGTGCACCCTGCAATCCGGTGACCATTTCTCCTACCGCCGCGACCGGACCACCGGTCGCCTCGCGGGCTATGTCTGGCTGGACTGATAGGGCATGACGGACCGTAAGTCTCAACTCGCCGCAAATCTGGCGCAGGTCGAGGAGCGCATCGCCGCCGCGTGCGCGGCGGCCGGGCGCAAGCGGGAGGAGGTGACCCTGATCGTGGTCACCAAGACCTATCCCGCGAGCGACGTGCGCCTTCTCGCGGAGCTCGGCGTGCGCCACGTCGCCGAGAACCGGGACCAGGACGCGGCCCCCAAGGCCGCCGACTGTGCGGATCTGCCCCTCACCTGGCACTTCGTGGGCCAGTTGCAGACCAACAAGGTCCGTTCCGTGGTCGGTTATGCCGATGTGGTGCAGTCCGTGGACCGCCCGAAGCTCGTCACGGCCCTGTCGGCCGGTGCGGTGCGGGCGGAGCGGGAGCTGGGCTGCCTGCTCCAGGTCGCGCTCGACGCCGAGGAGCACGGGCGGGGCGAGCGCGGGGGCGTGGGGCCCGGCGGGATCGAGGAGTTGGCCGGGCTCGTGGCGCAGGCCCCGGGGCTGCGGCTCGACGGTCTGATGACCGTGGCGCCGCTCACCGGTCCGTACGCGGGCCGGCAACAGGCGGCGTTCGAGCGGCTGATGGAATTCTCAACCCTCATGCGCGCGACTCATCCGGCTGCGAACATGGTGTCGGCAGGGATGAGTGCGGACCTTGAACAGGCCGTGGCGGCCGGAGCGACACATGTGCGCGTCGGTACGGCGGTACTCGGAGTCCGACCCGGGCTCGGGTAACGTCGCCAAGAAGTCGGACCACAGCAGAAAATATGGTCATTCTCGCTGTTGGGCGGGGAGACCTCGTGGATCGCGGGCAGTTGGTGACGACAGCCGATCCACCACAGAGCGGAGGACTCAGAGCATGGCCGGCGCGATGCGCAAGATGGCGGTCTACCTCGGCCTCGTGGAGGACGACGGGTACGACGGTCCGGGGTTCGACCCCGACGACGAATTCGAACCCGAGCCGGAGCCCGAGCGGGACCGCAGGCGGCACGAGCCGCCCCACCAGTCTCACCAATCCCGTCAGGCACACGTGTCGGATCGGGACGAATCGGTACGAGTGGTGCAGCCCCCCGCACAGCGTGAGCCGGTCGCCCATTCCGCTTCGCTAGGCGCGGAATCCGGACGTCCGGCGCGAATCGCCCCCGTGGCATCCATCACACCTGAACGCCAGAGCCTGGAGAAGAACGCACCGGTGATCATGCCCAAGGTCGTGTCCGAGCGGGAGCCCTACCGCATCACCACGCTGCACCCCCGGACCTACAACGAGGCCCGTACCATCGGGGAACACTTCCGCGAAGGCACTCCGGTGATCATGAATCTGACCGAGATGGACGACACGGATGCGAAGCGACTTGTCGACTTTGCCGCCGGTCTGGTGTTCGGTCTCCATGGCAGCATTGAACGAGTGACGCAGAAGGTGTTCCTGTTGTCGCCTGCTAACGTCGATGTAACGGCGGAGGACAAGGCTCGCATCGCAGAGGGCGGGTTCTTCAACCAGAGCTGAGACGTAAGTGACGCAGTAACGCAGAACCGGCAAACGCAGCACGAGTAACAGGGGAGAGGGAACCGCGGACATGAGCGTGGTCTTGCAGGTGCTTTACATCGCGCTGATGTGCTTCCTCATCGTGCTGATCTTCCGGTTGGTCATGGACTACGTCTTCCAGTTCGCCCGCTCATGGCAACCCGGCAAGGCGATGGTGGTCGTTCTGGAGGCCACCTACACTGTCACTGATCCACCGCTCAAGCTTCTGCGGCGGTTCATTCCGCCGCTGCGTCTCGGGGGCGTGGCGCTCGACCTGTCCTTCTTCGTACTGATGATCATCGTCTACATCCTGATCACCGTCGTGAGCGGCTTGTGAACGATACGGTCTTGCCGAATGCCGACGACTACGTTGAGGTGAAGAGATGCCGTTGACCCCCGAGGACGTGCGGAACAAGCAGTTCACGACCGTCCGCCTCCGAGAAGGCTATGACGAGGACGAGGTCGATGCCTTCCTCGATGAGGTCGAAGCCGAACTGACTCGCTTGCTCCGCGAGAACGAGGACCTGCGTGCCAAGCTGGCCGCAGCCACCCGTGCCGCTGCACAGAACCAGCAGCAGGGCGGGATGCGCAAGCCTCCGGAACCCCAGGACCAACGCGGTCCGGGAGCCCCGGTGCCCGCCGCAATATCGGGCCCGCAGCCGGTGCCGCCGCAGCAGCAGCACCCGCAGCAGCACCAGCAGATGGGCGGTCCGCCGCAGCTTCCCGGCGGTGCGCCGCAGCTGCCCGCGGGCCCCAGTGGACACGGCCCGCAGGGTGGTCCGCAGGGTCCCGGCCCGATGGGTCAGGGTCCGATGGGCGGCCCCATGGGCGGTCCCATGGGCGGCGGTCCCATGGGTGGCCCGCAGATGCCCCAGCCCGGCCAGGGCCCCGGCGGCGACAGCGCCGCGCGCGTGCTCTCGCTGGCCCAGCAGACCGCCGACCAGGCGATCGCGGAGGCCCGCTCCGAGGCCAACAAGATCGTCGGCGAGGCCCGTAGCCGCGCCGAGGGCCTGGAGCGGGATGCCCGTGCCAAGGCCGACGCCCTGGAGCGGGACGCGCAGGAGAAGCACCGCGTCGCGATGGGCTCCCTGGAGTCCGCCCGCGCCACGCTGGAGCGCAAGGTCGAGGACCTGCGCGGCTTCGAGCGCGAGTACCGCACGCGTCTGAAGTCCTACCTGGAGTCGCAGCTCCGTCAGCTGGAGACCCAGGCCGACGACTCGCTGGCCCCGCCGCGGACCCCGGCGGCGGCTTCCCTTCCGCCGTCCCCGGCGCCTTCCATGGCACCGGCCGGCGCGGGCGCCCCGTCGTACGGCGGCAACCAGTCGATGGGCGGCAACCAGCAGAACGCCGGTCCGTCCTACGGCGGCCAGCAGCAGATGTCCCCGGCGATGACCCAGCCGATGGCGCCGGTGCGGCCGCAGGCCCCGCAGCCCATGCAGCAGGCCCCGTCGCCGATGCGTGGCTTCCTCATCGACGAGGACGACAACTGACGGCCGTTTTCACGCCTTAGGCGTCGGCAGCGTTCAGGGCGAGGCCCCCAGCACTCCTGGGGGCCTCGCCCTTTTCCGTCTCCACCCGCTCCAGCTCGCTCCACCCGCAACGCCGAAGGCCCGGCCCCGCCAAGATCTCTGGCGGGGCCGGGCCTTCGCTGCTTTCCGGGAGCTACGCCTTGCGCAGGCGGAACGTCAGGGACAGGGACTCGTCCGTGAACGCCTCGCCGTACGCGTCGTCGGCCTCGCCCTGCTCGCTGGGCTCATTCAAGAAGGCCGTGGCGAGGACCTCGTCCGCGATGAGCCCGGAGTGGTCGGCCAGGGCCGTGGCCACCGCCGGGTCCGTGGAGGTCCAGCGCAGGGCGATCCGGTCCGCGACGTCCAGGCCGCTGTTCTTGCGGGCCTCCTGGATCAGGCGGATCGCGTCGCGGGCCAGGCCCGCCCGGCGCAGCTCCTCCGTGATCTCCAGGTCGAGGGCCACGGTGGCCCCGGAGTCGGACGCCACCGACCAGCCCTCGCGCGGGGTCTCCGTGATGATGACCTCGTCCGGGGCCAGCGTCACCGTCTCGCCGTCGACCTCGACCGACGCCGTGCCCTCGCGCAGGGCCAGGGACAGCGCGGCGGCGTCGGCGTCCGCGACGGCCTTGGCGACCGCCTGGACGCCCTTGCCGAACCGCTTGCCGAGCGCGCGGAAGTTGGCCTTGGCGGTGGTGTCGACGAGTGAGCCGCCGACCTCGGAGAGCGACGCGAGCGAGGAGACGTTGAGCTCCTCGGTGATCTGGGCGTGCAGCTCGGGGCCCAGCGCGTCGAAGCCCGTGGCCGCGACCAGGGCGCGCGAGAGCGGCTGGCGGGTCTTGACGCCCGACTCCGCGCGCGTGGCGCGCCCCAGCTCCACCAGGCGCCGCACGAGGACCATCTGCTTCGACAGCTCCGGGTCGATCGCCGCCAGGTCCGCCTCGGGCCAGGACGTCAGGTGGACCGACTCCGGGGCGTCCGGGGTGACCGGCACCACCAGGTCCTGCCAGACGCGCTCGGTGATGAACGGCGTCAGCGGGGCCATCAGGCGCGTGACCGTCTCCAGGACCTCGTGCAGGGTGCGCAGGGCCGCCTTGTCGCCCTGCCAGAAGCGGCGGCGGGAACGGCGTACGTACCAGTTCGAGAGGTTGTCGACGAACGTGGACAGGAGCTTGCCCGCGCGCTGGGTGTCGTAGCTCTCCAGGGCCTGGGTGACCTGGTCGGTCAGCGCGTGCAGCTCGCTGAGCAGCCAGCGGTCCAGGAGCGGGCGCTCGGCGGGCGCCGGGTCGGCGTCGCTCGGGGCCCACTTCGACGTACGGGCGTACAGGGCCTGGAAGGCGACCGTGTTCCAGTACGTGAGGAGCGTCTTGCGGACGACCTCCTGGATGGTGCCGTGGCCCACGCGGCGTGCCGCCCACGGGGAGCCGCCGGCCGCCATGAACCAGCGCACGGCGTCGGCGCCGTGCTGGTCCATGAGCGGGATCGGCTGGAGGATGTTGCCCAGGTGCTTGGACATCTTGCGGCCGTCCTCGGCGAGGATGTGGCCGAGGCAGACGACGTTCTCGTAACTCGACTTGTCGAAGACGAGCGTGCCCACCGCCATCAGCGTGTAGAACCAGCCGCGCGTCTGGTCGATGGCCTCCGAGATGAACTGCGCCGGGTACCGGCTCTCGAAGAGCTCCTTGTTCTTGTAGGGGTAGCCCCACTGCGCGAACGGCATCGAACCGGAGTCGTACCAGGCGTCGATGACCTCGGGGACGCGCGTCGCGGTCTCCCGGCAGGTCGGGCAGGGGAAGGTGACCGCGTCGATGTACGGGCGGTGCGGGTCGAGCTCCGACTGGTCGCTGCCCGTCAGGTCGGACAGCTCGGCGCGCGAACCGACGCACGTCAAGTGGCCTTCCTCGCAGCGCCAGATGGGCAGCGGGGTGCCCCAGTAGCGGTTGCGGGACAGGGCCCAGTCGACGTTGTTGTTCAGCCAGTCGCCGAAGCGGCCGTGCTTGACCGAGTCCGGGAACCAGTTGGTCTTCTCGTTCTCCTGGAGGAGGCGGTCCTTGATGGCGGTCGTCCGAATGTACCAGGACGGCTGCGCGTAGTAGAGGAGTGCCGTGTGGCAGCGCCAGCAGTGCGGATAGCTGTGCTCGTACGGGATGTGCCGGAAGAGCAGGCCGCGCTCCTGGAGGTCCGCGGTCAGCTGCTCGTCGGCCTTCTTGAAGAAGACGCCGCCCACGAGCGGGACGTCCTCCTCGAAGGTGCCGTCGGGGCGGACGGGGTTCACGACCGGCAGGCCGTACGCCCGGCAGACCTTGAGGTCGTCCTCACCGAAGGCGGGGGACTGGTGGACCAGACCGGTGCCGTCCTCGGTGGTCACGTACTCGGCGTTGACCACGTAGTGCGCGGGGGCCGGGAAGTCCACCAGCTCGAAGGGGCGCCGGTAGTTCCAGCGCTCCATCTCGGCGCCGGTGAACGTCTGGCCCGTGGTCTCCCAGCCCTCGCCGAGCGCCTTCTCGACGAGCGGCTCGGCGACGACGAGCTTCTCTTCGCCGTTCGTCGCCACGACGTACGTCACCTCGGGGTGTGCGGCGACCGCCGTGTTGGACACCAGGGTCCACGGGGTCGTCGTCCACACCAGGAGGGCCGCCTCGCCCGCGAGGGGGCCGGAGGTGAGCGGGAAGCGGACGAAGACGGAGGGGTCGACGACCGTCTCGTACCCTTGCGCGAGCTCGTGGTCGGAGAGGCCGGTGCCGCAGCGCGGGCACCAGGGGGCGACGCGGTGGTCCTGGACCAGGAGGTCCTTGTTGAAGATCTCCTTCAGGGACCACCAGACCGAGTCGACGTACTCGGGGTTCATCGTGCGGTACGCGTCGTCGAGGTCGACCCAGTAGCCCATGCGGGTCGTGAGGTCGGCGAAGGCGTCGGTGTGCCGGGTGACGGACTCGCGGCACTTGGCGTTGAACTCGGCGATGCCGTACGCCTCGATGTCCTTCTTGCCGTTGAACCCGAGCTCCTTCTCGACCGCGAGCTCGACCGGCAGGCCGTGGCAGTCCCAGCCGGCCTTGCGGGCGACGTGGTACCCCCGCATGGTGCGGAAGCGCGGGAAGACGTCCTTGAAGACGCGGGCCTCGATGTGGTGGGCGCCCGGCATGCCGTTGGCGGTGGGCGGGCCCTCGTAGAACACCCACTCGGGGCGGCCCTCGGACTGCTCCAGGCTCTTGGCGAAGATCTTCTGCTCGCGCCAGAAGTCGAGCACGGCGTGCTCCAGGGCGGGCAGGTCGACCTGGGCGGGCACCTGGCGGTACTGCGGCTGCAACGGCTGCGTGTTCAACGCGCTTCCTCCGGCGGACGATTCCGTTCCGTCGGAGGGACGAGAGCCGCTTGTCGCGCTCCCGCGGTACCACCCTCCTTGGCCTTCCCTGTGCGCGGGTGGCGCTCGGGAAAGCCCCCTCATTGGGGTCGCGATGCCGGGTCTACTGGCCGGTGGCGGACCAGTAGGCCCGCTGCCGGTGGTTCTTCCGGCGGCTCCGGGGTGATCTTCGCGTCGTGCCTGCCCCCGGGCTCACACCGTCCCCGGGTCGCTCATGGCCGCGTACGCCGCTACTCGTCCCCATCCACGCTTCTCGCTGCGCCCAGTGTACGGCGCCGGGGCGGACGGGGCCGACCGGTTATCCGGGGCGCCGGGACGGGGCCGGTCAGGCGTGCCGGGGGACCTCGTCCCGGAGGGATTCACGGACCGACCTGCGCAGCTCGGGGCTGTCGGTGTGGCCGTGGACGGAGACGGCGTGCTCGCTGGCGGCGCGGACCACTTCCTCCTCCTCGCCGGAGATGGCGAGGGTGCAGTGGGTCTCGCTCGGGAATTCTCTGCAGTCGGCTGTTTTACGCATGGCGCACCTTCTTGTTCGTGTCTTATTTTATGCCCTGATTTGGGTCGGCGGGCGAGGTCGCGTCCGAGGCGGACGGGGTGCGTGCGCTGACCCGAATGGCGACATGGCGGCGACCGGTTCCCGGGCCCGCGCGCCGGGCGGATTACCGGCCGGGGAGCTGGGAACAACGCATGCATGCTCGCCGCGCGGCACCCGTGGGGCGGGCGCATCTGGCGGCGTGCCCCGTTGCCGCGGGCTCCGAGTCGATTTATCGTCCCAGCACGATTCGCGTGCAAGATCACAAAATGTGAAGGGGCCGCGGCCATGGTGGCGAAGAAGACCGCCGTACATCATTCGGCGTCGGGCAGATCCACGGACGCGGCCACGAAGAAGACCGCCGCAGAGCCGACCGCCGCAAAGAAGACTGTCGCCAAGAAGGCGGTGGTGAAGAAGGCGGTGGTGAAGAAGGCGGCGGTGAAGAAGGCCGCCGCGAAGAAGGCGGTCGCCAAGGTAGCCGGCGTCGGCAAGAAGCCGGAGGACGGTGCCGGGGCCGGGGCCGCCGAGAGCGCGGCCGGGGCACCGGCCGCGGCGAAGAAGGCTCCCGCGGCCAAGAAGGCTCCCGCGGCCAAGAAGGCCGCCGCGGCGAAGAAGGCCTCCGCGGCCAAGAAAGCCCCCGCGGCCAAGAAGACGGCTGCCGAGAAGAGCACGGCCAGGAAGAGCACGGCCAAGAAGACGGCCGCGACAGCGGCCGAGGGTGCGGCTCAGGCCGCGGAGACGACAGGAGCCACGACCGTGGTGACGAAGAAGACTCCGGGCACGGCGACGGCGGCGAAGAAGCCGACGGCGGTGCCCAAGGCGCGGATCGCCGCAGCGGAGCCCGGAGAGCTCGCGGTCCGGCCCGGCGAGGACCCCTGGACGCCCGAGGAGGTCGGTGAGGCCCGCGCGGAGCTCCAGAGCGAGGCGCTGCGGCTCGGCAGCGAGATCAGCTCCTCCGAGGACGCGCTCGCGGGCCTGATGCGTGACTCCGGGGACGGCGCGGGCGACGACGACGCGGACACCGGCACGAAGAACATCACGCGGGAACACGAGATGTCGCTGGCCGCCAACGCGCGCGAGATGCTCGAACAGACCGAGCGGGCCCTGGAGCGCCTGGACGCCGGGACGTACGGCATCTGCGAGAACTGCGGCAATCCCATCGGCAAGGCGCGGATGCAGGCGTTCCCGCGGGCGACCCTGTGCATGGACTGCAAGCAGAAGCAGGAACGGCGCTACTGACGGGCCACTGAACCCGGCCTGACCACGTGGAGCCGTACGGGTGTGCCGTACCCTCGTCCCCAGTCAGGTACCTAGGTTGAGGGACTCACGTGGCAGAGGCGGAGCGCATCATCGGTACGCCGGATATCCCTGAGGCCGACGGGGCCGAGCCGGAGCACTCCGCCTCGCGCTCCGGCGACGCCGCGGGGCAGGACGAGCAGGCCGGCCAGGCCGCGGAGGCGGAGCAGCGGGCCAAGGGGAAGCGCAAGCTCGTGGCCCTGTTCGCGGTGGCCGTCGTGGCGTACGCCCTGGACCTCGTCAGCAAGATGATCGTCGTCGCGAAGCTGGAGCATCACGCGCCGATCGAGATCATCGGGGACTGGCTCCAGTTCAACGCCATCCGGAACGCGGGCGCGGCCTTCGGGATGGGCGAGGCGTTCACCGTCATCTTCACCTTCATCGCGGCCGCGGTGATCGTGGTGATCGCCCGTCTGGCCCGCAAGCTCTACAGCCTGCCCTGGGCGATCGCGCTCGGCCTGCTGCTCGGCGGCGCCCTGGGCAACCTCACCGACCGGATCTTCCGTGCCCCCGGAGTGTTCGAGGGAGCGGTGGTCGACTTCATCGCGCCGAAGGGCTTCGCGGTGTTCAACCTCGCGGACTCGGCGATCGTGTGCGGCGGCTTCCTGATCGTGATCCTCTCCTTCCGCGGCCTGGACCCGGACGGCACCGTCCACAAGGACTGACGGCACCGTCCACACGGGACCGAACAGCTGCGGGCCCGCGGGGCCGGGCTCGGCCTCGGGCGGGGCTCGCGGTGCGGGAGTGCCGGCGCACTCCTGCATACTCAATGGGTGAGCACGATTCCCGAGATCCGTACCCTGCCCGTGCCGGACGGCCTGGAGGGCGAGCGCGTCGACGCCGCCATCTCCCGCATGTTCGGTTTCTCCCGCACGAAGGCCGCCGAGCTGGCGGCGGCAGGCAAGGTGCTGGTCGACGGCAGCGTGGTCGGCAAGTCCGAGCGTGTGCACGGCGGCGCTTGGCTGGAGGTGGAGATGCCGCAGGCGCCCGCTCCGGTGCAGATCGTCGCCGAGCCCGTCGAGGGCATGGAGATCATCCATGACGACGACGACATCCTCGTGATCGTCAAGCCCGTCGGCGTGGCCGCGCACCCGAGCCCCGGCTGGACCGGCACCACGGTGATCGGCGGTCTCGCGGCCGCCGGGTACCGCATCTCGACCTCCGGTGCCGCCGAGCGCCAGGGCATCGTGCACCGCCTCGACGTGGGCACCTCCGGTCTGATGGCGGTCGCCAAGTCGGAGCGCGCGTACACCTCCCTGAAGCGCCAGTTCAAGGAGCGCACGGTCGACAAGCGCTACAACGCCCTCGTGCAGGGCCACCCGGACCCGATGAGCGGCACGATCGACGCCCCCATCGGCCGCCACCCGCAGCACGACTACAAGTGGGCGGTCACGGCCGAGGGCAAGCCCTCCGTCACGCACTACGACCTCATCGAGGCCTTCCGGGCGGCCTCGCTGCTCGACATCAAGCTGGAGACGGGGCGCACGCACCAGATCCGCGTGCACATGGCGGCCCACCGCCACCCGTGCGTGGGCGACCTGACGTACGGCGCGGACCCGACCCTCGGCAAGCGCCTGGGACTCACGCGCCAGTGGCTGCACGCGGTGCGGCTCGGCTTCGAGCACCCCGGCGACGGGCAGTGGGTCGAGTTCGAGAGCACCTACCCCGACGACCTCCAGCAGGCGCTGGACCGGGTGCGGGCGGAGAGCTCGTGAGCGCCGGGGTCACCTGCCGGGTCGCGGCCGAGCCGGACGACCTGGAGGCCTGCTTCGCGGTCCGCAAGGAAGTCTTCGTCGTGGAGCAGCGGGTCCCCGCGGATCTTGAGTACGACACGTACGACGCCGACGCGGTGCACGTCATCGCGGTCCGCGACGACGGCCAACCGCTGGGCACGGGCCGGCTGCTCACCGGAGAGGCCGCTGCCGCCAAGAACGGCGGCGACGCCCGGGTGGGCGCGCTCGGCCGACTCGCGGTGACGAAGGCCGCGCGCGGACTCGGGGTGGGCGCCGCCCTGGTGCGGGCCATCGAGGACGCGGCACGCGCGCGTGGCCTCACCGCGGTCGACCTGCACGCGCAGACCCACGCCCTCGGGTTCTACGAACGCCTGGGGTACGAGGCGTACGGCCCCGAGTTCCCCGACGCGGGGATCCCGCACCGGGCGATGCGCAAGGCCCTGGCCTAGCGGGGTTCTCGGGCGCGGCGTGGCAGGGTTGAGGTCTTGATCGTCTGACCCCGATCTTCCTCGACCGTCTCGAACCGCCGGAGGGCGCACCGTGGACCAGCTGGCGCTGCTGCTCGTTCTGTTGCTGGGGGCCGTGGTGACGGTGCCCCTGGGGGAGCGGCTCGGGCTGCCCGCCCCCGTCCTCATGACGCTGGCCGGCATCGTCCTGGCCTTCGTGAGCTGGGTCCCGAACGTCGAGGTCCCGCCGGACTACATCCTTCCGCTGGTCCTTCCGCCCCTGTTGTACGCGGCCGTCCAGCGCACCTCCTGGCGGCAGTTCGCGGCCAACAGACGCCCGATCTTCCTGCTCGCCGTGGCCCTGGTCTTCGTGACGACCGCCGCGGTCGCCGCGATCGCCAACTCGGTCGTCCCTGGCCTGCCGCTCGCCGCGGCCGTGGCCCTCGGGGCGCTGGTGGCGCCGCCCGACCCGGTCGCCGCGACCGCCGTCGCCGGATCGCTCGGGCTGCCGCGGCGGCTCGTGTCGATCCTGGAGGGCGAGGGCCTGTTCAACGACGTTACGGCGATCGTGCTCTACCACGTGGCGATCGCCGCCGCCGTGAGCGGGACGTTCTCATGGCCGTCCGCGGTGGGGCAGCTGGTGCTCTCCGCGGTCGTCGCCGTCGCCGTGGGGTTCGCGCTCGGCTGGCTCACCAACAAGCTCATGGGGGTGCTCGGCGAGGCCACCCTCCAGACCGGCCTGACGCTGCTGGTGCCCTTCGTCAGCTATGTGCTGGCGGAGGAACTGCTCGGCTCGGGCGTGCTCGCCGTCCTGACCACCGCGCTCTACCTCGCGGAGCACGCCGCCGACGCGGACGACGTGCTCGGGCGGATCACCGGGCAGACGTTCTGGCAGATCGTCGACACCCTCGTCACCGGCGTCGCCTTCGGGCTCATCGGGCTCGAACTGCACAACGTCTTCGGCACGGCGAGCGGGCGGGAGACGCAGATGCTCGGCTGGGGGGCCGCGGTCGTCGCGGTCGTCGTCGGCGTACGACTGCTGTGGCTGCTGCCGGCGACCTGGCTCGCCAAGCGGCTGCACAAGCGGCGGGACTACGACGAGGACATCCCGACGACCTGGCGCGAGACCGTCGTCATGTGGTGGTCCGGGATGCGCGGCGTGGCGTCGGTCGCCCTGGCCCTCGCCATCCCGCTCAAGACGGAGAGCGGCGATCCCTTCCCGGCCCGCGACGAGATCATCTTCATCGCCTTCTGCGTGATCATGGCCACCCTCGTCGTCCAGGGCCTCACGCTTCCCTGGCTGGTGAAGAGGCTCGGGGTGCGCGCGGACACCGACGCCGAGCGCGAGATCGAGCGGGACCTCGCCATCCGGGCGGCCAAGGCGGCCAAGCGCCGCCTCAAGGAGATCGAGGAGGTCGAGGAGCTGCCGGAGGATCTCTCGGAGCGGCTGCTGCGCGGGGCCTTCGACATCGGGGCCAGGATCAGCCCCGACATCGTCGACGACGAGCGGCGCGAGCGGTACTCCAAGCGCGCCGACCGCCTCAAGGCGGTCCAGCGCATCCAGCGCGACATGATGTCGGCCGCCCGCCACGAGATCCTGTCCGCACGCAGCGAACCCGGCGCCGATCCGGAGATCGTCGACCGGGTCCTGCACCAGCTCGACGTGCGCAGCCTGCGGTCCTGAGGCTCAGCCCCGGCCCGTGCGGGGCACGATCGGCGGCGGCGGATGCGGGTGGTCGTCCTCGGGCGGCAGTTCGGCCCAGGCGGTGTTGACCCGCGGCAGCGCGTACGCGTGGTGCTCGGTCAGCCAGCGGACCAGGTGCTCGCGCACGGTGACCCGCACGGTCCAGATGTCGTCCGCGTCCTTGGCGGTGACCAGGGCGCGGACCTGGATGGTGTTGGGCGTCGTGTCCGTGACCGCGAGGCCCCAGTCCCTGCCGTCCCAGGCGGCGCACTCGCGCAGGATGTCCTGGAGCTTCTCGCGCATCTCGATGACGGGCGCGCTGTGGTCCAGGTGGAAGAAGACCGTGCCGGTCATCTGGGCGCCGCCGCGCGACCAGTTCTCGAAGGGCTTCGACACGAAGTAGGAGACCGGCATCGTGATGCGGCGCTCGTCCCAGGTCCGTACGGCCAGGAAGGTGAGGGTGATCTCGTCGATCGTGCCCCACTCGCCGTCCACGACGACGGTGTCGCCGATCCGGACCATGTCGCCGAAGGCGATCTGGAGCCCCGCGAAGAGGTTCGACAGCGTGGACTGGGCCGCGACACCGGCGACGATGCCGAGGACACCGGCCGACGCGAGCAGCGAGGTCCCGGCCGCCTGCATGGCGGGGAAGGTCAGGAGCATCGCTCCGACGGCCACGACGCCGACGATGGCGGTGACCACCCGCTGGATGAGCGTGACCTGCGTGCGCACCCGCCGTATCCGGGCCGGGTCGCGGTGGGCGCTGGCATAGCGGGAGTAGGTGGACTCGACGATGGCCGTGGCGATGCGGACGAGGAGCCAGGCCACCGATCCGATGAGCACCAGGGACAGGGTCTGGCCGATGCCCGCCGAATGGTCCTCGGCGATCTTGGCCTGTTCGAAGAAGCCGCGCAGCAAGGTGGCGCACATGACGAGTTGGAGCGGCAGCCTGCAGCGGCGGAGCAGGCCCCACAGCGGGTTGTAGGGGTGACGGTCGTCGGCCCGGCGCAGCAGCACATCGGCCAGCCATCCCACGGCCAGCGTGAGCACGACCGAGCCGCCGACCACGATCAACGGACGCAGTACGTTCTCCATGCCCCCGAGGGTAAGTGGCACGATGGCCCCATGAACATCATGCTTTTCCACTCGACGTACGGGCTGCGGCCCGCGGTGCACGCGGCGGCGGACCGGCTGCGCGCCGAGGGACACGAGGTGTGGACGCCCGACCTCTTCGGCGGGCGCACCTTCGACACCGTCGAGGAAGGCATGGCCTTCAAGGACGAGCTGGGCAAGGACGAGCTCCTGAAGCGCGCGATCCTGGCCGCCGCGCCCTACTCCGAGAGGGGCCTCGTCTACGCCGGCTTCTCGTTCGGCGCGGCGACCGCGCAGACCCTGGCCCTCGGCGACGACAAGGCGCGTGGCCTGCTGCTTCTGCACGGCACGTCCGACATCGCGGAGAACACCACGGTCGACGAGCTGCCGGTGCAGCTGCACGTCGCCGAGCCGGACCCGTTCGAGACGGACGACTGGCTGAGCGCCTGGTACCTCCAGATGGGCCGCGCCGGAGCCGACGTCGAGGTCTACCGCTACGCCGGAGCCGGTCACCTCTACACCGACCCGGACCTGGACGACTACGACTCCGAGGCGGCGCAGGCCACCTGGCGGACGGCGATCGGTTTCCTGGAGACTCTGTAGCCGCCTCGGCCGCCGCGGGCTGAGACGTTTCTCACGCGCGCGTGCAGCGCCCCACCGGGGCGCTGGCGGGCGGCTTGCACATCACGCCGAAGTCGGCGCCGCTGGAGCTGAGATACCGCCCGGCGCAGTCCGTGTCGGTGGTCCTGCCGCGCTCCTCGCAGAACCGCAGGGCGGCCCTGCCGTCCTCGAAGGGCCCCGGAGCGTAGATCACCCAGAAGCCCGGCCGCAGGGACGCGTAGTCGTCGCTGCGCAGGTACCGCGCCTCCGGGACGTCCTCGCGCACGGCCCTGAGCCGCCGGTCGCGGTCCGCCGTGCCGGAGGCGACGGGCTCGGAGTAGAGCTGGGCGATCCAGCTGCCCGAGGCGGGCGGGGAGCCGGGGGAGGACTCCGGGGGCGCGGTCTTCCCCTTGTCCGGGTCCGTGTCCCCGGGCGCCTTGATCGGCTCCGGCGACGCCTTGTCCGAGGCCCTCGCGGAGGCCGCCCCGCCGCCCTTGCCCTCGGTCCCGTCCGTGCCCGCGCCGCCGCGCAGGGCGACCACCAGGGCGGCGCCCGCCACCGCGGCGAGCGCCACGGCGACGGCCGCGGCGACCAGGGGCGTACGGCGCCGGGGCCGGGCGGGCGGCGGCGGCACCGGGAGAGCAGGCCGGTCGGTGGCCCCGGGGCGGTCCGCGAGCGTCGGAGGGCGCTCGGTCTCCGGCTGCCGCGAGACCTCCGTCACCTGCCGCGAGATCTCCGTCGCCTGCCGGGTGGTGCCGTTCGCCACCGGGGCGAGCAGCGCGTCCAGGCGCGCCGCGTCCGGGCGCAGCGCCGGGTCCCGCACCAGCAGGCCGGTCAGGACCGGTGTGAGCGCCCCCGCCCGCACCGGCGGCGGCACCGGCTCGTCGAGCACGGCGGCGAGCGTGCCGAGCGTCGTGGTGCGGCGCAGCGGGCTGACGCCCTCCACGGCGACGTACAGGACGACGCCGAGCGACCAGAGGTCGGCCGCCGGGCCCTGGTCGGTGCCGCGGATGCGCTCGGGCGCGATGTACTCCGGGGAGCCGATGAGCTCGCCGGTCTCGGTGAGCTGTGTGGAGCCCTGGAGCGAGGCGATGCCGAAGTCGGTGAGGACCACGGAGACCCCTTCACCGGAGGCGTCCTCGCGCACCAGGACGTTCGCGGGCTTCACGTCCCGGTGCCAGATGCCCGCCGCGTGGGCGACGCGCAGCGCCGAGAGCAGCTGGCGGCCGATGCGCGCCGCCTCGTGCGGCGGCAAGGTGCCCTGTTCCAAAAGGTCCTGGAGCGTGCCCCCGGGCAGCAGCTCCATCACGAGCCAGGGGTGCGGACCAGTGTCCACGATGTGATGGATCGTCACCACGTGCGGGTGGTTGAGCCGGGCCAGCGCCCTGGCCTCGCGCAGCACCCGCTCCCGCAGGACGCGCGACTGCTCGGCCGTCAGATCGCGCCCCGCGGGGCGCACCTCCTTGACGGCCACCTCTCGGTGCAGCACGGTGTCGCGCGCCCGCCACACCGTGCCCATGCCTCCGCTGCCGAGCCGTTCGATGAGCTCGAAACGACCGTCCACCACGTCCCCCGGGTCACTCATGCCGACAGAGTAAAGGGCGGCGTCGGCGCCGGTGCAGGGGACCCGGTCAGCGCACCGGGGAGGAGGCCCGCTCGACCCGCTGGGTGCCGCTGAGGGTGCGGTACGAACGCGCCCACCGTGACGTCGCCCGGGGGTCCTTGCGGTCGGACAGGACGTAGTAGTCCATCTGCGAGCGCTCGGCCGTGACGTCCAGGACGCCGTAGCCGTGCGAGTCCATGTCCAGCCACTTCACGTGGCGGTTGGCCGCCTTGATCGCGCCCACCGCGACCAGGGAGAGGGTCTGCGGGGCGACGTGCAGCATGTCGTCGACGTTGTCGGAGGTCACCGACGTGACCACGAACTCCGTCGCCGCCGACGGGGACGCGGGGTACGTGGCGGCCTTGACCGGCACGTCGTTCGCCCACGCCATGTGGATGTCCCCGGTGAGGAAGACCGTGTTGCGCACGGCCTTGTCGACCAGGTGGGAGATGAGCTCCTTGCGGTCGTCGGTGTAGCCGTCCCACTGGTCGGCGTTGACGGCGAGGCCCTCCTTGGGCAGGCCGAGCAGCTCCGCGAGCGGTTCGAGCAGATGGGCCGGCACGGAACCGAAGGCGACCGGCGAGATCATCACCGAGGTGCCGACCAGCTTCCAGGAGGCGTCCGACGCGGCCAGGCCCGCCTTCAGCCAGTCCAGCTGGGCGCGGCCCGTGATGGTGCGGTCCGGGTCGTCGACGCCGCCGCTGCCGAAGCCCGCCTGCTCGGAGCGGAAGGAGCGCAGGTCCAGCAGATGCAGGTCGGCCAGCTTGCCGAAGCGCAGCCGGCGGTAGACCGTGCCCTCGGTGGAGGGGCGTACGGGCATCCACTCGAAGTACGCCTGCTTGGCGGCCGCCATGCGCTGGGCCCAGCCGCCCTCGGTGTCCGGCGAGTGGTTCACCGCGCCGCCCGACCAGGTGTTGTCGGCGAACTCGTGGTCGTCCCAGATCGCGAGGAGGGGGTGCGTGGCGTGCATCGCCTGCGCGTCCGGGTCGGTCTTGTGGACGCCGTGCCGGACGCGGTAGTCGGCGAGGCTGACGGTCTCGTGCCGCGGCTCGTGCTGCCGCACCCCGTACCGGGCGGCCGGGTACTCGCCGCTCCGGTACTCGTAGACGTAGTCGCCGAGGTGGAGCACCGCGTCGAGCTCGGTGCGGGCCGCGAGATGGCGGTACGCGGAGAAGTAGCCGGCCTCCCAGTTGGCGCAGGACACCACGCCGAACCGGACACCGGGAGCCGCCGCGTCGTGCGCGGGGGTGGTGCGGGTGCGGCCCACGGGGGAGTGCACCAGCGTGCTCTCGTCCCCGGAGCCGCCCGGCGGAGAAGCGGAAGTAATAGGTGGTCGCCGGGCTCAAGCCCCTGACGTCGGCCTTGACGGTGTGGTCGGCCGCGGCCGACGCGGTCGTGCTGCCGTGGCCGACGACCTGGGTGAAGCCCTTGTCCTCGGCTATCTCCCAGCTCACCGTCAGGTCCGACCCCTTGCCGGAGCCCGGCGTGGCCTCCGGCACCGGCGTCACACGGGTCCACAGCAGGACGCCGTCGGGCAGCGGGTCGCCCGAGGCGACCCCGTGGTGGAAAGCGGGCCCGTCGGCGGCGTGCGCGAGGGGCGCCGCGGCGAGCGGTGCGAGGGCCGCGGTGGCGGCAGCGGCCTTGACGACCGTACGGCGGCTCGGGGCCGGGGAGTTGAGCGATCTGGGGGCGCTGATTCGACTGGTCACGGGCGATTACCTTACTGATCAGTAATCGCCAAGAGCGGGCGAACCGCGAAACGTTCGCCCGCTCTTCGGCCGTGCGCCGCCCAAGGGGCGGCTTTTGTGTCGGCTCAGGCCTTGAGGGCCGCGTCGATGGCCGTCTTGTAGTCCTCGACCGTCGAGGGCGCGTTCTTCTTGTCCGGGCCGGTCAGCTTCTTGCCGTCCATGACGAAGGAGGGCGTGCCGTCCACGCCGTCCTTGTTGTCGTCGAACTTCTTCGACATCTCCAGGGCCCAGCGGTCGTACGTGCCGTCCTTGACGTCCTTCGCGAAGGCCTTGCTCGCCTTGAGCTCCGGCACCTGGTTCGCGATCTTGGTCAGGTAGGCGTCGTCCTTGAACTTGTCCTCCGTCTCGGAGGGGTGGTTCTCCTTGGAGAACAGCGCCTTCTTGTAGTCGAGGAAGGCCTGGTCGCTCACGTTCAGGGCCGCGCCCAGCGCGCTGAGCGCGTTCTTGGAGCCCTCACCGGTGAGGTTGCGGTCCAGGAACGTGGCGCCCACGAACTGGATCTTGTACTTGCCGTCCTTCAGGTCCTTCTCGACCGTCGGGCCGACCGTCTGCTCGAAGCTGGCGCAGACCGGGCAGCGCGGGTCCTCGTAGACCTTGAGGGTCTTCTTCGCGCTGTCCTTGCCGAGCACGACGGTCGTGCCGTCCGTGCCCGTGGAGTTGGCCGGCTTGACGAGCTTCTCGTCCTTGGCGGCTTCCCAGTGGTCGGGCTTGTTGGCCTGCATGACGGCGTAGCCGATGCCGCCGGCGATCGCCAGGACCGCGACGACGGAGACGCCGACGATCATCGACCGCTTCCGCTTCTGCCGCTTGCGCTCGGCTTCCTGCTGGGCGCGGATCCGTTCGCGGGCCGCCGACTTGGCCGCCTGGCTGTTGCGCTTGCTCATGATGGTGTTCTCCGTAGAAATGACCTGCGTGGGGACGGTGGTGCTCAGGCGAAGACGGCCGAGCACGGCGGTCCACGCCGTCCCACGCAGTGCACGAGAAGCCGCGTGCGCGCGGTCCGCACCCGGCGCGCGGGGCGCGGGGCGCGCCGCACGGGCCGCGGGCGCACGCTCACCGCGGCGACCGCGACGAGCAGCGGCCGGAAGGTGGCCGCGGTCATCGCGCCCAGGACCTGGGCCAGGGCGCGTTCGCCCCGCCGCAGCCAGGCCGCGGCGAGCAGGCCGACCGCCACGTGCGCGCCGAGCAGCAGCCAGGCGGCGCCCGGGTCGGCGTCGGCCAGCAGGACGGCGGCGCGGTGTCCTTCGCCGCCGGTCATCCGGGCCAGCGGGGTGCCCACGCTCGCCCCGCCGCACAGCACGTCGAAGCCGACGGAGCGCAGCGGACCCGCGACGGGACCGCCCGCCTCGCCGTAACAGACGTGCTGCCCGGTGGTGAACACCGTGTCGGCGGCCAGCTCCAGCGGGATCAGGAGGGCGGCGATGCGGCCGAAGCCGCGCTCGCGGCCCGCGAGGGCGTACGCGATCACGAAGACCGCGGCGCCCAGCACGGCGACGGTGGCCAGGGGGAGCGGGGCGCGGGACAGCAGGACGTGCGACGCGGCGGAGAGCGTCACGACGAGCGTCGTGAAGAGCGCCGCGCGCACGGCTCTGAGCTGGGTCCCGGATATGTCCATCGCGCAAGTGAGTGTGCCATGCGCTGCCATAAGGCAGCCCTAAAGGGTGGCTGTGAGCCGCACGGCGCCGCCCTCGTGCCTACAGGCCCGGAATCCGGCCGTTGCGGAACAGGTCGACGAAGATCTGGTGGTCCTTGCGGGCCCGAGCGCCGTACTCGTGCGCGAAGTCCACCAGCAGGTCCCCGAAGCCCTCTTCGTCCGCCGCGATGGCGGCGTCGATCGCGCGCTCCGTGGAGAACGGCACCAGGTCCGAGTGGCCGCTCTCGTCGTCCGCGGCGGAGTGCATCGTGGCGGTGGCGCGGCCCAGGTCGGCGATGACCGCGGCGATCTCGTCCAGGTCGTCGATGTCCGACCAGTCCAGGTCCACGGCGTACGGAGAGACCTCGGCGACCAGCTGTCCCGCGCCGTCCAGCTCGGTCCAGCCCAGCCACGGGTCGGCGTGCGCCTGGAGCGCGCGCTGCGAGATGACCGTGCGGTGGCCCTCGTGCCGGAAGTAGTCACGGGCCGCGCCGTCGGTGATGTGCCGCGAGACGGCCGGGGTCTGCGCCTGCTTGAGGTAGATCACGACGTCGTTCTCCAGGGCGTCGCTGTTGCCCTCGAGGAGGATGTTGTACGAGGGCAGGCCCGCGGAGCCGATGCCGATGCCGCGGCGGCCGACGACGTCCTTCACGCGGTACGAGTCGGGGCGGGTGAGCGAGGACTCGGGCAGCGTCTCCAGATAGCCGTCGAAGGCGGCCAGCACCTTGTACCGCGTGGCCGCGTCGAGCTCGATGGAGCCGCCGCCCGGGGCGAAGCGGCGCTCGAAGTCGCGGATCTCCGTCATGGAGTCCAGGAGGCCGAAGCGGGTCAGCGAGCGGGCGTCGCGCAGGGCGTCCAGGAGCGGGCCCTGGGCGGTGTCCAGGGTGAAGGGCGGCACCTCGTCGCTCTTGGCGCCGGTCGCCAGGTCGTGGATCCGCTCGCGGTACGCGGCGGCGTAGACCCGGACCAGCTCGGTGATCTGCTCGTCGCTGAGCGCCTTGGTGTACCCGATCAGGGCCACGGAGGCCGCGAAGCGCTTCAGGTCCCAGGTGAAGGGGCCGACGTACGCCTCGTCGAAGTCGTTCACGTTGAAGATCAGGCGGCCCTGGGCGTCCATGTACGTGCCGAAGTTCTCCGCGTGCAGGTCGCCGTGGATCCACACCCGGCCCGTGCGCTCGTCCAGATACGGACCGCCGTGCTGCTCGCGCTCCAGGTCCCCGTAGAAGAGACAGGCCGTGCCGCGGTAGAACGCGAAGGCCGATGCGGCCATCTTCCGGAACTTCACCCGGAACGCGGCGGGGTCCGCTGCGAGCAGCTCGCCGAACGCGGTGTCGAAGACGGAGAGGATCTGCTCGCCGCGCTGTTCAGCGGTGGGCTGCGGTTCCGACATCGCGGGGTGCCTCCAGATAACGGGTGGTGCCAGGTCGTGCATGACATTCGGGACAGGCGTTCCGACCTGTCCAACGCACGACGGTACCCCCGAGTGCCCGCCGGTTGTCAGTGCTCCGGATTAGACTTCCACGCTGTCCCCCCAGACTGCCCGCAGTCCGTCGCCGATGTTCTCCGGAGGCCTCCCGCCGTGACCAAGCCGCCCTTTACGCACCTCCACGTCCACACCCAGTACTCGCTGCTGGACGGTGCCGCGCGGCTCAAGGACATGTTCGACGCCTGTAATGAGATGGGCATGACGCACGTCGCCATGTCCGACCACGGCAACCTCCACGGGGCGTACGACTTCTTCCACTCGGCGCAGAAGGCCGGCGTGACCCCGATCATCGGCATCGAGGCGTACGTGGCGCCGGAGTCCCGCCGCAACAAGCGGAAGATCAAGTGGGGCCAGCCGCACCAGAAGCGCGACGACGTCTCCGGTTCGGGTGGTTACACCCACAAGACGATCTGGGCGTCGAACAGCACCGGCCTGCACAACCTCTTCCGGCTGTCCTCGGACGCGTACGCCGAGGGCTGGTTGCAGAAGTGGCCGCGCATGGACAAGGAGACGATCTCCCAGTGGTCGGAGGGCCTGATCGCCTCCACCGGCTGCCCCTCGGGAGAGCTCCAGACCCGCCTGCGCCTGGGGCAGTACGAGGAGGCCCGCAAGGCCGCCGCCGAGTACCAGGACATCTTCGGCAAGGACCGGTACTTCCTGGAGCTGATGGACCACGGCATCGAGATCGAGCGCCGCGTCCGTGACGACCTCCTGAAGATCGGCAAGGAGCTGGGGATCCCGCCCCTGGTCACGAACGACTCGCACTACACGTACGCCCACGAGTCCACCGCGCACGACGCCCTGCTCTGCATCCAGACCGGCAAGAACCTCTCGGACCCCGACCGCTTCCGCTTCGACGGCACCGGCTACTACCTCAAGTCCACGGACGAGATGTACGCCATCGACTCCTCGGACGCCTGGCAGGAAGGCTGCCGCAACACCCTCCTGGTCGCCGAGCAGATCGACACCACCGGGATGTTCGAGAAGCGCGACCTGATGCCGAAGTTCGAGATCCCGGACGGCTTCACCGAGGTCACCTGGTTCCAGGAGGAGGTCCGCGCCGGCATGGCCCGGCGCTATCCCGGAGGTGTCCCGGACGACCGGCAGAAGCAGGCCGAGTACGAGATGGACATCATCATCCAGATGGGGTTCCCCGGGTACTTCCTCGTGGTCGCCGACTTCATCATGTGGGCCAAGAACAACGGCATCGCGGTGGGCCCGGGGCGCGGCTCCGCGGCCGGCTCGATCGTCGCGTACGCCATGGGCATCACCGACCTCGACCCCATCACGCACGGCCTGATCTTCGAGCGGTTCCTCAACCCCGAGCGCGTCTCCATGCCCGACGTCGACATCGACTTCGACGAGCGCAGGCGCGTCGAGGTGATCCGGTACGTGACCGAGAAGTACGGCGCCGACAAGGTCGCCATGATCGGCACGTACGGCAAGATCAAGGCGAAGAACGCCATCAAGGACTCCGCGCGCGTGCTCGGATATCCGTACGCGATGGGCGACCGCCTCACCAAGGCGATGCCCGCCGACGTCCTCGGCAAGGGCATCGACCTCTCCGGCATCACCGACCCCAAGCACCCGCGCTACAGCGAGGCGGGCGAGATCCGGGGGATGTACGAGAACGAACCGGACGTGAAGAAGGTCATCGACACCGCCAAGGGCGTGGAGGGCCTGGTCCGGCAGATGGGCGTGCACGCGGCCGGCGTCATCATGTCCAGCGAGCCGATCGTCGACCACGCGCCGATCTGGGTGCGGCACACCGACGGCGTGACGATCACGCAGTGGGACTACCCCCAGTGCGAGTCGCTCGGCCTGCTCAAGATGGACTTCCTGGGCCTGCGCAACCTCACCATCATGGACGACGCCGTCAAGATGGTGCGCAACGACAAGGGCATCGACCTGGAGATGCTCTCGCTCCCGCTCGACGACCCCAAGACCTTCGAACTGCTCTGCCGCGGCGACACGCTCGGCGTCTTCCAGTTCGACGGCGGCCCGATGCGCTCGCTGCTGCGCCAGATGCAGCCCGACAACTTCGAGGACATTTCCGCCGTCTCGGCCCTCTACCGCCCGGGCCCGATGGGCATGAACTCGCACATCAACTACGCGGAGCGCAAGAACGGCCGCCAGGAGATCACGCCGATCCACCCGGAGCTCGAAGAGCCCCTGAAGGAGACGCTCGGCCTGACCTACGGCCTCATCGTGTACCAGGAGCAGGTGCAGAAGGCCGCCCAGATCATCGCCGGCTACTCCCTGGGCGAAGCCGACATCCTCCGCCGCGTGATGGGCAAGAAGAAGCCCGACGAGCTGGCGAAGAACTTCGTCCTCTTCCAGGAGGGCGCGAAGAAGAACGGCTACTCGGACGCCGCGATCCAGGCCCTGTGGGACGTCCTGGTCCCCTTCGCCGGATACGCCTTCAACAAGGCCCATTCCTCCGCGTACGGCCTCGTCACGTACTGGACCGCCTACCTCAAGGCGAACTACCCCGCCGAGTACATGGCGGCGCTGCTCACCTCGGTGAAGGACGACAAGGACAAGTCGGCCATCTACCTGAACGAGTGCCGGCGCATGGGCATCAAGGTCCTGCCGCCGAACGTGAACGAGTCCGTGCACAACTTCGCCGCCCAGGGCGACGACGTGATCCTCTTCGGCCTGGAGGCCGTCCGGAACGTCGGCACGAACGTGGTCGAGTCGATCGTCCGCTCGCGCAAGGCGAAGGGGAAGTTCGCCTCCTTCCCCGACTACCTCGACAAGGTCGAGGCCGCCGCCTGCAACAAGCGGACCACGGAGTCGCTGATCAAGGCGGGCGCCTTCGACACCATGGGGCACACCCGCAAGGGCCTGACCGCGCAGTACGAACCCATGATCGACAACGTGGTCCAGGTCAAGCGCAAGGAGGCGGAAGGCCAGTTCGACCTCTTCGGCGGGGGCGACGAGGCCGGCGACGAGCCTGGCTTCGGACTCGACGTGGAGTTCTCCACCGACGAGTGGGAGAAGACGTATCTGCTCGCCCAGGAGCGGGAGATGCTCGGTCTGTACGTCTCCGACCACCCGCTGTTCGGGCTGGAGCACGTCCTGTCCGACAAGGCCGACGCGGGCATCGGACAGCTCACCGGCGGTGACTACTCGGACGGCTCGATCGTCACCATCGGCGGCATCATCTCCGGCCTCCAGCGCAAGATGACCAAGCAGGGCAACGCCTGGGCGATCGCGACCGTCGAGGACCTCGCGGGCTCCATCGAGTGCATGTTCTTCCCGGCGACCTACCAGCTCGTGTCGACCCAACTCGTCGAGGACGCCGTCGTGTTCGTCAAGGGCCGCCTCGACAAGCGCGAGGACGTGCCGCGCCTGGTCGCGATGGAGCTCCAGGTCCCCGACCTGTCGAACGCGGGCACCAACGCCCCCGTCCTGATCACCATCCCGACGGTGAAGGTGACCCCGCCGATGGTCAGCCGGCTCGGCGAGATCCTCAGCCACCACCGCGGCAACAGCGAGGTGCGGATCAAGCTCCAGGGGTCCCAGAAGACGACGCTGCTGCGGCTCGACCGCCACCGCGTACAGCCGGATCCCGCCCTTTTCGGTGACCTGAAGGTCCTGCTCGGCCCGTCCTGCCTGGCCGGCTAGGACACGCCCTCACCCAGGGAAGGGGCGCCCCCGGAAATCCGGGTGCGCCCCTTCACGCATATACGCCTGGGTCGGCGTCAGTTGTGGCCGAAGCGACGCTGATGCTTGCGCGCGACCTCTGCCGGGCTGCCCTGCGACTGCACCGCGTCCTTCATCCTCGACTCGGCCTGCTCCGCGGACGACTTGGCCTGCTCCTGGGCCTGCTCCGCCGCCGAAGCGCGGTTCTGGTCGTCGCCCTGCCTGCGGTTCTTGTTCTTGGCCATGGTGATCTTCCTCCTGAGGGGGATCTGGGGGCCAGACGCGACCAGATTCACATATGGCGACACACCGCGCATTTCAGAGAATTACCGTGCGTAATAAGCGCTGTCGGCGAGCGGAGCCGAGATACGCCACGCCGAAGATCGAGTTCCGGCCGTTAACCTCCGCCGGGTCGGGCAGACTCGAAGGAAACCCGAACCATTGCTTCCAGGGAATCTCCAGGGAAAGAGGGTGGATCGCGTGGACCGCTGCATCGTCCTGGTGGACGCCGGGTATCTGCTGGGTGCGGCCGCGAGTCTCCTCGCGGGCGAGCCGTCGCGGTCCCGGATCACCGTCGATCACACCGCCCTGATCCAGGGCATCCGTGAGCGCGCCGAATCCGACACCGAGCGCCCCCTGCTGCGGATCTACTGGTTCGACGGAGCCCCCGACCGCGTGCCGCAGCCCGAGCACCGCAGGCTGCGGGTCATGCCGCGCGTGACGGTCCGGCTCGGCGCCCTGACCCGCAGCGACGGCCGCTGGGCCCAGAAGGGCGTCGACGCCGCCATGCACGCCGAGCTGACGGAGCTGGCCCGCAACCGCGCCTGCTCGGACATCGTGCTCGTCACCGGCGACGGGGACCTGCTGCCCGGCATGATGGCCGCCAAGGAGCACGGCGTCGCCGTCCACCTCTGGGCAGTCCAGGCCGCCGACGGGGACTACAACCAGTCCGAGGACCTCGTGGCCGAGGCCGACGAGCGCCGCGTGCTCGACCGGGTCTGGATCACCAAGGCCGTCCGCCCCAAGGAGCTCACCGGCGTCTGCGCGCCCTCGCCGATCCCGCGCCCCGAGATCGCCGCGATCCTCTCCGCGCCCCTGCCGGAGTCCGCCCTCGCCGCCGGCGCCCAGCGGGCCGCGGACGAGGCCGCGGCGGCCCAGCACGCCCAGCACGGCCAGCACGCCGAGGCCGGGAGCAACGGCGACGGCGGCGGCGCCCACCACATCCCGCCCGGCAAGGGCGTGCCCACCCCCAAGGACCTCGCCGCCCTGCGCGGCCCCGGCACCCAGCCCGCACAGCACCCCGCGAACGCCACGCTGCGCTGGTCGTCCGACAAGGGCTGGGTCGAGCGCCCCGGCGGCGCCGCCGAGAGCCCCGAGGCCGCCGCCCTGCCCACGCTGGCCCAGCTGACGACCGCCGAGCAGCGCTGGGCCGACCGCGAGGAGGACATCACCACCGTCGGCGGTGACCCCTTCGAGGTCGGGCAGGTCTTCGCGCGCCGCTGGATGGCCCGCCTGCCCGAACAGCACAACCTCCAGAAGCTCTCGACGATGTACCCGCGTATCCCGCACCGCGTCGACGGCGAGCTCCTGCGGTACGCCGCGCGCTTCGGCCTCCTCGCCCACAAGGACGACCAGATCGACGAACACGACCGGTACGCGATCCGGGCGGGCTTCTGGCGCGAGATCGACGTCCACACGGCGGTGGAGCACGCCCCGGCGGGCGACCGCTCCGGCGAGTGACCGAACAGGCACGCGAACGAGTGACGGAACACGTCCGCAGATGACTGATACGGGGCGTACTGGGCGCCCCGGGCGTCGTACCGGGCGCGGGACCCCGTACCCTCGTCCTTCGTGAGTACGCGCTCGGCACAGGCAGTCCGACAAGGGCTCCGACAGGGTCACGGCAGTGATGCCGTCTGCGCGGTGCGCGACCTCGTCAAGACGTATCCCGCCGCCCGTGGCAGGCGCGGCACGCCCGCGACACCCGAGGTGCGCGCCACCGACGGCATCAGCCTCGAGGTCAGACGCGGCGAGATCTTCGGCCTCCTGGGGCCCAACGGCGCCGGGAAGTCCACCCTCGTACGCCAGCTGACCGGCCTGATGCGGCCCGACGGCGGAAGCGTCGAGATCCTCGGCCACGACATCCTGCGCCACCCCGAGCGGGCCGCCCGGATCCTGGCCTACCTGGGGCAGGAGTCCACCGCGCTCGACGAGCTGACCGTCTCGCTCGCCGTCGAGACGACCGCGCGGCTGCGCGGCCTCGACGTGCGCGCCGCGCGCGCCGAGCGGGACGACGTCCTCGAAGAACTCGCGCTCACCCCGCTCGCCTCCCGGCCGCTGAAGAAGCTCTCCGGCGGCCAGCGCAGGCTCGCCTGCTTCGCCACCGCCCTGGTGGGGGAGCGGCCGCTGCTCGTCCTGGACGAGCCGACGACCGGCATGGACCCCATCGCGCGGCGCGCGGTGTGGGGCGCGGTCGACCGGCGCCGGGCCGAGCACGGCACGACGGTGCTGCTCGTCACCCACAACGTCATCGAGGCCGAGACGGTCCTGGACCGCGTCGCCGTGCTCGACCACGGCAAGGTCATCGCCTGCGACAGCCCGCAGGGCCTGAAGGAACAGGTCGCGGGCGAGGTGCGGGTCGAGCTCGTGTGGCGGGAGCGGGCCCCGCTCGACGTCCCCGAGGTCGCCGCGCTGCGCTCCTCCGCTATGGAGTCCGGCCGCAAGTGGTCCCTGCGGCTCGCCCCCGACGAGGCGCGGGCCGCCGTCGCGGCGGTCACCGGCGGGGCCGCCTTCTCCGCCCTGGACGACTTCACCCTGGCCACACCCAGCCTGGAGGACGTGTACCTCGCCCTCGGCGGGAACGGCGAGGGGCTGGTGAAGGCGTGAACCTGTTTTCCGCCCGCCCCGCAGCACGGAACATCAGCAACAGGAAGGTCGTCCGGTGAGTGCCGTTCCTCTGGAAACCGCGGTACGGACCGACGACCGTGCGTGGCAGGCCGAGGCCGCCGAGCCCCTGGGCGCCCGTGCGCGGCTGTTCCCCGCGCTCGCGGCCGTCTACCGGGCCCAGCTGTCCCGGGCGCGCGTCGCGCGCATCCCGCTGCTCTTCGTGGCCACCTTCCAGTCCGTCGGGATCATGATCCTGATGCGGGGCGTTGTCGACGGGGGCGGCGAGGCGCGCGCCGTCGTCGCCGGCTCCTCCGTGCTCGTCGTCGCGTTCGTCGCCCTCAACCTGCTCGCGCAGTACTTCGGCCAGCTGCGGGCCGACGGCGGCCTCGACCACTACGCCACCCTGCCCGTGCCGCCCGCCTCGGTGGTCCTGGGCGCCGCGGCGGCCTATGCCTCCTTCACCGTGCCCGGCACCCTGGTCACCGCGGTCGTCGGCTGCGGCCTCTTCGGGCTCCCGATGGCCAATCTGTGGGTGCTCGCCGCGGTGATCCCGCTGGCCGGTGCCGCGCTCGCCGGGCTCGGCGCCGCCCTCGGGCTGCTCGCGCCCCGGCCCGAACTGGCCACGCTGCTGGGCCAGCTGGGCATGTCGGCGGCGCTGCTCCTCGGCGTGCTCCCGGCCGAGCGGATGCCGCAGGTCCTCCAGTACGCCCGCGACCTGCTGCCCTCCACGTACGGCGTCGAGGCGTTCGCCCGCACCTTCGGGCCGCATCCGGACTGGGCGGCCGTCGTCCTCGACCTCGCGGTGTGCGCGGGGGTCGGCGTCGCCTCCCTGGCGATCGCCACCTGGGCCTACCGCCGGGCGGCCGTGCGCTGACGCGGTCCTCGCCCTGCGGTGAAGCGGTCCTCAGGTAGTACTGGCACCATGTGTGGGTGACTGCACCGCTGACGCCCTCCCAGCCGCCCCACGACCAGCCGCACGACCCCTGGCAGCAAGCCGCTCAGCCGTACGGCGCCGTTCCCGCGCGGGCGCACGAGGAGGACGGTCCCGGCATGAAGACCGAAGTGCGGCAGGCCGCCGTGATCGCGGTCGCGGTGGCCGTCTGCGGTGTCCTGCTCGGGCTGCTGTGGCTGTGGCTCGCGCCGCGCGTGCCGTTGATCGCGGACAACGACGCGGTGTACCTCAAGGACACCGAGGGGGAGCAGGCGGTCGGGGTCGACGGAACGTTCACCCTGCTCGCGCTCGCGTTCGGCGCGGTGACCGGCGTCGTCGTGTTCCTGCTGCGCAGGCGGGGCGGCATCCCGCTGGTCGTCGGGCTGACGGCCGGGAGTCTGCTGGGGGCCGTGCTCGCCTGGCGCCTGGGGATCTTCCTCGGGCCCGAGACGGATGTCGTCGCGCACGCGAAGTCGGTGGGCAAGGGCGTCGCCTTCGACGCCCCCATGGAGCTCAAGGCCAAGGGCGCGCTGCTGGCCTGGCCCGTGGCCGCGCTGCTCGTGCACCTGGGCCTCACCGGCCTCTTCGGGCCCCGGGACCCCGAGCCCTACCCCCTGCCCTACGGGGACCCCGGGCGGGCAGAGGGCGGATCGGGTCCCGCCGGGGCGTGAGGCCGCCCGAGGGCTCCCCGGGGGGCTCCCTGAGGACTCCCCGGGGGCTCCCTGAGGGCTCCCCGGGGGCGTGAGACCTCAGGCGGGGCGCCGGCCGTGGTTCGCCTTGCCCTTGCGCACCCGCCACTTCCTCTTGCGCGTCTTCTTCGACATGGGGGTGTACCTAGTCGAGCCCGCGCCCCCCGTCGAGGGTCTATTCACGCCCGATCGGGGCCAGCACCGCGGCCGTGAGCCGCGCCAGGTCGCCGGGCGCCAGCTCCACCTCCAGGCCCCTGCGGCCCGCCGACACGCAGATCGTGGCGTGCGACGAGGCCGAGTCGTCCAGGACCGTGCGGAGCTTCTTGCGCTGGCCGAGCGGCGAGATGCCGCCCCGTACGTATCCCGTGGTGCGTTCGGCGGCCGCGGGGTCCGCCATCACCGCGCGCTTGCCGGACACCGCCGTGGCCAGGGCCTTGAGGTTCAGGGTGCCCGCCACCGGGACCACGGCCACCGTCAGCTCGCCGTCGACCTCGGCCACCAGGGTCTTGAAGACCCGGTCGGGCGAGACGCCCATGGCCTGGGCCGCCTCCTCGCCGTACGAGGGATGGGCGGGGTCGTGTTCGTACGCGTGGACCGTGAAGTCGGCGCCGGCCGCGGTGAGGGCCACCGTCGCCGGGGTGCCGCCCGTGCCCGACTGCTTCTTCTGCTTCTTCGCCACAGCGCTCGCGCCTTACGTCAGTTGAGACTCGTGGTGCCGCGCGTGAGGTCCGTCGCGGGCAACGACGGCAGATTACGGATGATCGCGGTCTCGGCGCGCAGGAGTTTCAGCTCCTCGTGCAGGCGCGACGCCGTGTCCGGCGCCTCCAGGAGCCGCTGCTTCGTGGGGGTGTCCAGGACCGCGGCGGCCGCGACCAGGTACGACACCACGGAGGGGTCGTCCGGCAGGTCGGCGCCCGTGGACAGGGAGCGCTCGCGCGCCCCGGCCAGCCGCTTCTGGTAGGAGCGGAACGCCCGCAGGACGCCCTCGGCCAGCGCGCCCGCCTCCTCGCCCGGTTCCTCGGGCAGCTCCTCGACCTCGGCGGTCAGGAAGGCGCCCGACGTGTCCACGGACGTCAGCCGCACCCGTGAGGTGCCGGTGGCGAGGACCTCGAAGCCGCCGTCGGCGCGCTCCCTGATCGTCGCCGCGTCCGCGATGCAGCCCACCGCGTGGAAGGCCGTCAGCGGGTCGTCGCCGAAGCCGGCGGTCGGCCCCTGCTCGGGCTGCGCGGTGGGGTCCGGCAGGCCGGGGGCGCTCGGGGCGACCTCCAGGCCGTCGCGGATGGCGACGACCGCGAAGAGGCGCTGCTCCTCGTCGGGCGTCTTGAGCAGATCGCGCATCATGGCGCGATAACGCTCCTCGAACACGTTCAGCGGGAGCACGAGCCCCGGGAACAGAACCGAGTTGAGCGGGAAGAGCGGAAGCCGGACGGTGGTCACGAGCCTGAAGCCTAATGGTCGCCGGAGCCGGGACGGCCGCCGCCGGTGCGCAGCGGGGTCTCGGCGGCCACCTCGATGCGGATGCCGTCGCGCAGTTCCAGGAACTGGCCGAGCGGATCGTCGGACATCCGGTCCCAGGGGAACGAGGTCGCGTACGGCCCGATGAGGCGCAGCTGTTCGAGGGCGTCGCTCCAGCGCTCCAGGCGTACGAGGACGAACGCGAGGACGTTGCGGACCTCCGCGGGCCAGGGGTCCCCGGCCCCGTACTCCCGGGAGAGGGCGATCCCGAGGTCGGCGGCGGCGTCCAGGCGCTCGCGCGGCACGCTGCCCGACGCGCTGGTGAGGTAGGCGAAGGCGGCCCGCGCGGGCAGCGCCTGGATCAGCGAGCCGGGCAGGGCGTCCCGTGCGGCGTGCTCGGCGAAGTCGAAGCACTGGCGGTGCGAGCCGTACCAGGAGGCCGAAAGGTACTGCAAGGCCGAGGCGTGGCAGCCGTAGTGGTGCGAGGAGCGGTGCACGGCCTCGGCCCTGAGCGCGTCGAAGACCGACTGCGGGGCGTGGGTGCCGCGTGCGTGGTCCAGGGCGATCCGCCACGGCACGGGGTCGCGCGGGTCCGCCTCGGCCGCCGCGGTGATCAGGGGCGCCGTGTCGCGCAGGAGTTCGGCGCGGGCGGGCGACTCCCAGCCGCGGACGACCGCGAGCTCGGCCTTGACGAGCAGCGCGTCCGGGTCGTGCGGCGCGGCGGCCTGCCAGTCGTCGAACCACTCCGAGCGGGAGCGGGCGAAGGCGGCCAGACGTGTCGTGTAGCGGTCGCGGTTCTCCCACTCGTTGTCCTCGCGGGTCATGGCGAGCAGCTTGGCGGCGGGGTCGTAGTCGCCCCGGCCCGCGGCGACGAGCGCGGGGCCGAGACGGTCGTCGGGTGCGTCGAGGAGCACCTCGTCGTCGGGGGTCAGCCCGGCGGAGAGGAGCGGAGTGTTCCTGACCATGCGGGTGGTACGGATCAGGGCGCGCAGAAATGCCATCGTGCGGTCATTGAAATCCGCAGGTCGGGGCAGGAGCCAGAGGGCGGGCGGTGAAGCTTTCGCATCGATCGTCCGGTTGCCTGACATATGGTCAAGGAAGAGTAAAATATCTGCTCTCCATGGACCCCTCGGTCAGTTCCTCCGCAGCAGCCGCGTCGCCCCCGCCGCGACCGTCGTCGCCAGGACCCAGCCGAGCAGGATCAGGATCGCCGCGAACCACTGCCAGCCGCCGCGCAGCTGCCAGTAGCTGTCCTGGCCGAGGTTGATGACCGGCAGCAGCAGGTCGAGCGAGAAGAGCGCGGGGTTCCAGTTCGGGTGCTCGCCCGGTTTGATCGCCGGGTGGTCGGAGTGCGTGAAGGCCACCGCGCTCACCGCCCAGAGCACCGCCATCCACAGGGCGGCGCGGCCCGGGCGGTAGCCGTACGCCACCGTCCAGTCCTGGGCGAAGCCCCAGAGCTTCGCCGCGAGCGGCAGGGTCTCGCGGCGCCGGCGCTGCTTGGCCAGCAGGACCTCGCGGGCGTCCGCGTCCTCGCCGCCGTTGCGCAGGACGGTGGCCAGCTTCTCGTACGGCTCGGGGTTGTACTCGGCGGTCGCGGCCGCCACCCAGGCCAGCCGCCGGGCGAGCGGGAAGCTGCCCTGCGGGACGAGGGTCTCGTAGCTGAAGCCGCCCATCTGGAGGCCGCCGGGCCCGGGCCAGCTGGTCGACTTGTCGATGAGCGTGACGACCTTGGCGCCGGACAGGATGACCTTGCCGCGCTGCGGGGCCTCGCCGAGGAAGCGCAGCTCCGGGGTCTGGACGCGGCGCAGCGACACCTCCTGGTCGTTCTCCAGGGTGAAGCGCGCCTGGCCCAGGTCGACGGCGTCGCCGAAGCGCCCGTCGTCGAGCCGTATGCCGCCCTGGCACTCGAAGCGCTGGACGCGGGTGCCGCGCGGGGGCGTCATGCCGCTGGTCATCGGGGGATCGCCGAGCGCGGACGGCGTCATGTACAGCGTGCGCTCCACGGTCATCTGCGGGGCGTTGAGCGCCCGGGGGCCGTACGGATTGGCGAGCTTGCTGCCGCGCAGGCTGAAGGAGACGCCGATCTTCGCGCCGCGCAGGCTCAGCTGGCCGTGCGACTCCATCATCTCGGCCTGGAGGTCCTGCCCGACCGAGAGCCCGTCGCCCATGATCGAGTTGCCGCGCCGGTCGCGGTAGATCACGGCCTGGTTGATCAGCAGGTCGGTGCCGATCTGGGCGTCCGTGAGGCGCATGCCGTTGTGGATGCGGCAGCGCGGCAGGTGCAGGTCGCCCTCCGTGTGCACGCGGGCGGCCTCCACGCGCGGGATCGAGCAGTTGACGAGCCGCAGGGTGGTGAACTTGGCCTCCGGCAGGAGCACTTCCTTCTCGAAGCGGCAGTGCTTCAGCTCGGCGTAGGGCAGGATCTCGCCGCCCGCCAGATCGAGCACGTCGGTGATCTGGAGGCCCGAGAGCTTCAGGGACGAGACCCGGCCCGAGAGCGCCGGCGGCCCCTCCAGGAGCAGCCAGCACACGATGCGGGCGCGCACGCTGCGCTCCGGACCCCAGGGATGGCCGCCGTGCGGATCGTCCGCCATCGCGTCCCCCGACCTGAGGTCGTAGACGCTGCCGTTGCGGAAGGCCTGCCACATGCCGATCTCGGCGGCGGTCAGTCCGTCCGGCGGGTCACCGATGCCGGTGTCGTCGACCACTGCTGTTGTCCTCCCCGTACTGCGATCCGTACTGCGTTTCCCGTGCCGCGATGCGCCTGGTCTCGTACACCTGTTTCATGCCCGCTCCGTGACGGGCTGAACGCTAGTGGTGAACGTGGTCTTCCGGGATCCATATCAGCCAGTGATACGGCGTTCGGCCGGGAATCAGGGTCTGAGAGAATTGGCCGTGTGATCTCCCGAATCGATCTGCGCGGCGACGCCCTCCCCGAGGGTCCCGCCCTGCGCGCCCTGCTGCCCCGTGCCGACTTCGACGTCGCGGCCGCCCTGGACAAGGTGCGGCCCATCTGCGAGGACGTGCATCATCGTGGCGACGCGGCGCTGATCGCATACGCGGAGAAGTTCGACGGAGTACGCCTGACGCAGGTCCGTGTCCCCGCAGCCGCCCTCGCCGAGGCCCTGGCCGGCCTCGACCCGGTCGTGCGCGAGGCCCTGGAGGAGTCGATCAGGCGCGCCCGCATCGTCCACCGCGAGCAGCGCCGCGCCCCGCACACCACCCAGGTCGTGCCCGGCGGCTCGGTCACCGAGAAGTGGGTCCCGGTCGAGCGCGTCGGGCTCTACGCCCCCGGCGGCCTCTCGGTCTACCCCTCCTCCGTGATCATGAACGCGGTCCCGGCCCAGGAGGCCGGCGTCGCGTCGATGGCGCTCGCGTCACCGCCGCAGAAGGAGTTCGGCGGCCTTCCGCACCCCACGATCCTCGCCGCCTGCGCCCTCCTCGGCATCGACGAGGTGTACGCCGTGGGCGGCGCCCAGGCCGTCGCGATGTTCGCGTACGGCACCGAGACCTGCGCCCCGGCCAACATGGTCACCGGGCCCGGCAACATCTGGGTCGCGGCCGCCAAGCGCTACTTCACCGGGCGCATCGGCATCGACACCGAGGCCGGGCCCACCGAGATCGCGGTCCTCGCAGACGACACCGCCGACGCGGTGCACGTCGCGTCCGACCTGATCAGCCAGGCCGAGCACGACCCGCTCGCGGCCGCCGTCCTGGTCACCGACTCCGTGGCCCTGGCCGACGCCGTCGCCAAGGAGCTCGAACCGCAGATCGCGGCGACCAAGCACGTCGAGGACCGGATCGTCCCCGCCCTGAGCGGCCGCCAGTCCGCGATCGTCCTGGTCGACGGCCTGGACGAGGGCCTGCGCGTCGTCGACGCGTACGGCGCCGAGCACCTGGAGATCCAGACCGCCGACGCCGCCGCCGTGGCGGAGCGCGTCAAGAACGCCGGCGCGATCTTCGTCGGCCCCTGGGCGCCCGTCTCCCTCGGCGACTACTGCGCGGGCTCCAACCACGTGCTGCCGACCGGCGGCTGCGCCTGCCACTCCTCGGGCCTGTCGGTCCAGTCGTTCCTGCGCGGCATCCACATCGTCGACTACACCCGTGACGCGCTCGCCGACGTCGCCCGCCACGTGGTGACGCTCGCCGAGGCCGAGGACCTGCCCGCCCACGGCGCGGCCGTCAAGGCCCGCTTCGGATGGAAGGTGCCCCAGAGCAAGTGACCACCATCGACGACCTCCCCGTACGCGACGAACTGCGCGGCAAGTCCCCTTACGGCGCGCCCCAGCTCGACGTCCCCGTCCGCCTGAACACGAACGAGAACCCCTACCCGCTGCCCGAACCGCTCGTCGAGCGCATCGCCGAGCGCGTCCGCGAGGCGGCCCGCGACCTCAACCGCTACCCCGACCGCGACGCGGTCGAGCTGCGCACCGAGCTCGCGCGCTACCTCACGGGCACCGGCGGCCACGAGGTCACCCTCGGCAACGTCTGGGCGGCCAACGGCTCGAACGAAGTCATCCAGCAGCTCCTCCAGACCTTCGGCGGGCCCGGCCGCACCGCCCTCGGCTTCGAGCCCTCGTACTCGATGCACGGACTCATCGCCCGCGGCACCGGCACCGGCTGGATCTCGGGCCCCCGCGGCGACGACTTCACCATCGACGTCGACGCGGCCACGAAGGCCATCGCCGAGAACCGGCCCGACGTCGTCTTCATCACCACGCCCAACAACCCCACGGGCAACGCAGTCAGCGGCGAGACCGTCCTCGCGCTCCACGAGGCCGCGCAGGCCGCGGGGCCGTCGATGGTCGTGGTCGACGAGGCCTACGTCGAGTTCAGCCACGGCGACTCGCTGCTCCCGCTCCTCGCGGGGCGGCCGAACCTGGTCATCTCGCGCACGATGTCGAAGGCCTTCGGAGCGGCCGGGCTGCGCCTGGGCTACCTCGCCGCCGACCCGGCGGTCGTGGACGCCGTACAGCTCGTGCGCCTGCCCTACCACCTGTCGGCCGTCACCCAGGCCACGGCGCTGGCCGCCCTGGAGCACACCGACACGCTCCTGAAGTACGTCGAGCAGCTCAAGCAGGAGCGCGACCGGCTGGTCGGCGAGCTGCGTGCGATCGGCTACGAAGTGACCGACTCCGACGCCAACTTCGTCCAGTTCGGACGGTTCGACGGCGAAGGGGCCGCCCACGCGATGTGGCGGCGGATCCTCGACCGGGGCGTCCTGGTCCGGGACAACGGAGTACCGGGCTGGCTGCGGGTCACCGCGGGAACCCCCGAAGAGAACGACGCGTTCCTCGATGCGGTACGCGAACTGAAGAAGGAGCAGCAGGCATGAGCCGCCTTGGACGGGTCGAACGGACCACGAAGGAGACGTCGGTCCTCGTCGAGATCGATCTCGACGGCACCGGCAAGGTCGAGGTGTCGACGGGCGTCGGTTTCTACGACCACATGCTCGACCAGCTCGGCCGCCACGGCCTCTTCGACCTCACGGTCAAGACCGAGGGCGACCTGCACATCGACACCCACCACACCATCGAGGACACCGCCCTCGCCCTGGGCGCCGCCTTCAAGCAGGCGCTCGGCGACAAGGTCGGCATCTACCGCTTCGGCAACTGCACGGTCCCCCTCGACGAGTCGCTCGCCCAGGTGACCGTCGACCTGAGCGGCCGCCCGTACCTCGTGCACACCGAGCCCGAGACCATGGCGCCGATGATCGGCACGTACGACACGACGATGACCCGGCACATCCTGGAGTCCTTCGTCGCGCAGGCCCAGATCGCCCTGCACGTGCACGTGCCCTACGGCCGCAACGCCCACCACATCGTGGAGTGCCAGTTCAAGGCCCTGGCCCGCGCGCTGCGTTACGCCTCCGAGCGTGACCCGCGCGCCGCCGGGATCCTTCCCTCCACGAAGGGCGCGCTGTAAAGCCATGACCGGTCTGAACACCATCCTCATCGTCGTCGGTCTCTTCCTGATCGGCGGCATCATCTCCTTCGTCAAGCAGGGGATGCCCAAGGGCCTGATCGTGCTGCTCTCCATCGCCGCGGTCATGTGTCTGACGGCGGGGATCCTGCGGCTCGACTACTGGAACTGAGGGGCGACGCGACATGAGCACTCCCCAGAAGAAGGTCGTCGTCTTCGACTACGGCTTCGGGAACGTCCGTTCCGCCGAGCGCGCCCTCGCGCGCGCGGGCGCGGACGTCGAGATCACCCGTGACTACGACACGGCCATGGCCGCCGACGGCCTCCTCGTCCCCGGCGTGGGCGCCTTCGCCGCCTGCATGCAGGGGCTCAAGGAGGCGCGCGGCGACTGGATCGTGGGCCGCAGGCTCGCGGGCGGCCGTCCCGTGCTGGGCATCTGCGTCGGCATGCAGATCCTCTTCGCGCGCGGCATCGAGCACGACGTGGAGGCCGAGGGCCTCGACGAGTGGCCCGGCACCGTCGAGCCGCTGAAGGCCGAGATCGTCCCGCACATGGGCTGGAACACCGTCGAGGCCCCCGAGGGCTCGCAGCTGTTCGCGGGCCTGGACGCCGAAGCCCGCTACTACTTCGTGCACTCGTACGCCGTGCACCACTGGGACTTCGAGGCCGGCAACCCCGCCTTCCGCGCGCCCAAGGTCGCCTGGACCACGCACGGCGAGCCCTTCGTGGCCGCCGTCGAGAACGGCGCGCTGTGGGCCACCCAGTTCCACCCCGAGAAGTCCGGCGACGCCGGTGCCCAGCTCCTCACCAACTGGATCGGAACCCTCTAGGAATGTCAGGGATCTCTGTGAGCAAGCTCGAACTCCTCCCCGCCGTCGACGTCCGCGACGGCCAGGCCGTGCGCCTCGTCCACGGTGAGTCCGGATCGGAGACCTCCTACGGCTCGCCGCTGGAGGCCGCCCTGTCCTGGCAGCGGTCGGGCGCCGAGTGGCTGCACCTGGTCGACCTGGACGCCGCGTTCGGCACCGGCGACAACCGCGCGCTCATCGCCGAGGTCGCGGGCGCCATGGACATCAAGGTCGAGCTGTCCGGCGGCATCCGCGACGACGCCTCCCTGGAGGCCGCGCTCGCCACCGGCTGCACGCGCGTGAACCTCGGTACGGCCGCCCTGGAGACCCCGGAGTGGGTCGCCAAGATCATCGCGTCGCACGGCGACAAGATCGCGGTCGGTCTCGACGTGCGCGGCACCACGCTGCGCGGCCGCGGCTGGACCCGCGACGGCGGCGACCTCTACGAGACCCTGGCGCGCCTCGACTCCGAGGGCTGCGCCCGGTACGTCGTCACCGACATCGCCAAGGACGGCACGCTCCAGGGCCCGAACCTGGAGCTCCTGAAGAACGTCTGCGCGGCCACCGACCGCCCGGTCGTCGCCTCCGGCGGCGTCTCCTCGCTGGACGACCTGCGCGCGATCGCCGAGCTCGTCCCGCAGGGCGTCGAGGGTGCCATCGTCGGCAAGGCGCTGTACGCGAAGGCCTTCACGCTCGAAGAGGCACTGGCCGCGGTGGCCTCGTCATGACGTACCTCGTGCGCAGGGTGAACTCCGGCGGACCGTGGGAGGAGGCCATCGGCTACTCCCGTGCCGTCGAGCTGCCCAACGGCCTCGTCATGGTGTCGGGCTGCACGTCGGTCGTGAACGGCGTGATCGACGCCGGAACGCCCTACGAGCAGGCGATGAACGCCTTCCAGGTCGCCTTCGACGCCCTGAAGAAGCTGGGCCTGGGCCGCGAGCACGTCGTCCGCACCCGCATGTACCTGACCCACGCGCGGGACGTGGAGGAGGTCGGCCGGGCCCACAAGGAGCTCTTCGACGACGTCCGCCCCGCCGCCTCGCTGCTCATCGTCTCCGGCTTCGTCGACCCGAGTCTGGTCGTCGAGGTCGAGGTGGAGGCGTACGGCCCGAGGGCGGGTGACAGGGAATGACCCTCTCCGTACGGGTGATCCCCTGCCTCGACGTGGACAACGGCCGCGTCGTCAAGGGCGTCAACTTCCAGAACCTGCGCGACGCGGGCGACCCCGTCGAGATGGCCAAGGTGTACGACGCCGAGGGCGCCGACGAGCTCACCTTCCTGGACATCACCGCGTCCTCCGGCAACCGCGAGACGACGTACGACGTGGTCCGGCGCACCGCCGAGCAGGTCTTCATCCCGCTCACGGTCGGCGGCGGCGTCCGCACCGCCGAGGACGTCGACAAGCTGCTGCGGGCCGGCGCGGACAAGGTCGGCGTGAACACGGCCGCCATCGCGCGCCCCGAGCTGATCCGTGAGATCGCGGAGCGGTTCGGCCGCCAGGTGCTCGTCCTGTCGGTGGACGCGCGGCGCACCGCCTCCGGGAGCTTCGAGGTGACGACCCACGGCGGCCGCGAGTCCGCCGGGATCGACGCCGTCGAGTGGGCCCACCAGGCCGCCGAGCTCGGCGCGGGGGAGATCCTGCTGAACTCGATGGACGCGGACGGCACCAAGGACGGCTACGACATCGAGATGATCGCCGCCGTCCGCAAGCACGTCACCGTCCCGGTCATCGCGTCCGGCGGCGCGGGCCGCCTCGACCACTTCCCGCCCGCGATCGCGGCGGGCGCGGACGCGGTCCTCGCCGCGTCGGTCTTCCACTTCGGGGACCTGCGGATCGGCGAGGTCAAGGACACCTTGCGGGAGGCGGGCCACCCGGTCCGCTGAACCGCGCGTCGTCTCGCGAGAGCCCCGGTCACCGAGTGGTGGCCGGGGCTTTTCGACGCCCTCTTGCCGCCCGCATGCGAAAGGAAAGTTGCGCAATTTATATTGCGCAATGTTTCTTTCGTATCTACGGTGAGGTCATGGACGACGACGCTCCCGGCGGCACCAACCGCCGCATTACCGACCTCGGCACGCTCAAGGCGCTCGGCCACCCGCTGCGGATGAGGGTCTACGGCGCTCTGCGCGTGGCGGGCCCCTCGACGGCGTCGCAGCTGGCCGCGCAGGTCGACGAGGCGGTCTCCCTGGTCAGCTACCACCTGCGCAAGCTCGCGGAGCACGGCCTCATCGAGGAGGCCGGGGCGCGGAGCGGGGACGCGCGGGAGCGCTGGTGGCAGGCGGCCCAGGAGACCCTGAGCTTCCGGCACGAGGACTTCAGGGACACGCCGGAGGGCGCGGCCACCCACACGGCCGTCGTGCGCGGCCTGCTCTCGTACCGCCGCGAGCAGTACGAGACCTACCTCGACCAGCAGGAGGCGTGGGGCGCCGAGTGGCGGGTCGCGGCCGACCAGTCGGACTTCCTCGCCCGGCTGAACCCGGCCGAACTCACCCGGCTGAACGCCGAGATCCACGCCCTGATCAGGACGTACGAAGCACAGGGCAAGGCCGCCGAGGCGGCGGGCGACACCGAGGGGCGCGAGAACGTCGCGCTGCACCTGGCCAGCTTTCCGTTCCGGATCTGAGAGGCCCACCGCCCATGACCACCACCGGCATACGCCCCTCGCCCGCCACGGAGAGACCGGCACACCGGGACGGCAACGTCCTGCGCTGGCTCGGTGCGTACAGCGCGTCGGCCGTCGGCGACAACGTCTACTACCTCGCGCTCTCCTGGGCCGTCATCCAGTCCGGGAGCCCCGCGCAGGCGGGCCTCGTCATGGCCGTCAGCGCCGTGCCGCGCGCGCTCCTGATGCTGGGCGGGGGAGTCGTCGCCGACCGGTTCGGGCCCCGCCGGGTCGTCATCGGCAGTGACGCGGTGCGCTGCGTGGCGGTGTTCTCGGTGGCGGGGCTGCTCCTCCTCACGAGCCCCGGGGTGTGGGCCCTCGCGGCGCTCGGCTTCGTCTTCGGGGCCGTCGACGCGCTGTTCATGCCCGCGGTGGGCGCGCTCCCGGCCCGCATCACGGCCCGGCACCAACTGGCCCGCGTCCAGGGCATGCGCGGCCTCGTGATCCGGCTCGCCAACGTGGTGGGGGCGCCGCTCGGCGGTCTCGGCGTCGCGCTCGGCGGACCGGCCGCCGCGTTCGGCGTCGCCGGGCTGCTCTTCGCGGCCTCGCTGCCGCTGCTGATGTCGGTCCGCATCGCGAAGCTGCCCGCCGAGCGGGGCGGACAGCGGGGAGAACGGCGGGGAGAACACCGGGGAGAACACCGGGGAGAACACCGGGGAGAACACCGGGGAGAACAGGGAGAAGGGGCGGCGGAAGGAACGGAGGCCGGCCGGACCGCGTGGCACGAACTCGCCGACGGGCTGCGCTACATCAGAGGGCACCGCGTCCTCGCCCCGCTGATGGTGGTCGTCGCCCTCGCGGACCTGGGCTTCGTCGGGCCGCTGAACATCGGGCTCACCCTGCTGGCCGACGAGCGGGGCTGGGGCGCCTCGGGGGTGGGCCTGGTCCTCGCCGGGTTCGGGGCGGGAGCCGGCGGCTCGGCGCTCCTGCTGACCGTGCGGGGGCGGCTGCCGCGGGCCGGGCTGCTGCTCTGCGTGACGTGCGCGACGGGAGCCGTGGGGATCGCGGCCGTGGCGTACCTCCCGAGCCTGGCGGCCGCGGCCGGGGCGGCGCTCCTCGTCGGTCTCCTGGTGGGGCTCACCGGAGCCCTGGCCTCCGCGCTCGCGCAGACCGAGTCCGATCCCCGGTACGTCGGCCGGGTCACCTCCGTCGCCGGACTGGTCAGCCTGGGCGTGGCACCGCTGACGTACCCGCTGACCGGCTGGGCGGTGGGGGCCTGGGGGACGGCGCCCGTCTTCACCGCCGGCGCGGCCACGTGCGCGCTGGCCGGGGTGTACGGGCTCGGCTCGCGGGCGCTGCGGGCGGCCGAACTGCCGACCGCGGCACCGCGAGGGTGAGCCCCGCGGTTAAGCGCCCCGCGCGGTCTGCATCAGCTGCACCAAATTCCCCACCGTGTCGTCGAGCACCGCCGTGATCACCGGGCCCTGCGTCCGCGGCCCGTGCGTGAACCGCACGCCGAGCCCCTTCAGCCGCTCGTGCTCGGCCCGCACGTCGTCGACCCCGAGCACGATGCACGGGATCCCCGCCTCGTGCAGGGCCTTGTGGTACGGCTCGGCGATGGGCCCCTCGCCCGGTTCGAGCAGCAGCTCCACGTCACCGTGACCGCCTGCCGCGCCGACCGTGACGAAGGGCGTGCCGCCGCCCGGCACCACGTGGTTGCGGGTCTCGAAGCCCAGGATGTCGGTGTAGAAGGCGTGCGCCTTGGCCACGTCGTCCACGTACACCCCGGCCATCGCGACCCTGATCATCAGATGCCCAGTTGCTTCGTCTCGTGCAGCGTGGCGATCGCGTCCTTGTCGCCCTCCAGCTCGACGTTCGCCGCGTCCTGCCGCCCGTGCGCGAACATCAGCAGCTCGGACGGCTCACCGGTCACCGTCACCACGGGAGTGCCGCGGTGCGCCACCACCGTCTGGCCGTCGGGGCGCCGCAGGACCACGCCCACCGGCGCCTTGCGGCCCACCAGGCGGGCCATCCGCTCCAGACGTGACCACAGGGCGTCCGCGAAGACCGGGTCCAGCTCGCGCGGCGTCCAGTCGGGCCGCGCGCGGCGCACGTCCTCGGTGTGCACGTAGAACTCGACGGCGTTCGACGCCTCGTCGATCTGCTTGAGGGAGAAGGGGGAGAAGCGTGGCGGTCCCGTCCTGATCAGCTGGATCAGTTCCTCGTACGGCTTCGCGGCGAACTCGGCCTGCACCCGTTCGAGACGCGGGGCGAGCTGCTTGATCACCAGCCCGCCCGCCGCGTCGGCGCGGCGCTCGCGGACCACCACGTGGGCCGCGAGATCACGGGTGTTCCAGCCCTCGCAGAGGGTGGGGGCATCAGGGCCCTCGGCCTCCAACAGATCGGCCAGGAGAAGTCGTTCACGCTTGGCATGGGTCGACATACGCCCCAGCGTACGACTCCGTACCCGGTCCGCCCAGTGGACAGGGCCCTCCCGCCTCGCCGGGCGCGGCACAATGGGCCCATGACCGCCACGCCCCCGCCCAGCAGCCTCGACCCCGAGATCGCCGCCCGCCTCAAGCGCGGCGCGGACGGCCTCGTCCCCGCCGTCGCCCAGCAGTACGACACCGGCGAGGTCCTGATGCTGGGCTGGATGGACGACGAGGCACTGCACCGCACCCTCACCACGGGCCGCTGCACGTACTGGTCGCGCAGCCGCCAGGAGTACTGGGTCAAGGGCGACACGTCGGGCCACTTCCAGTACGTGAAGTCCGTGGCCCTCGACTGCGACGCGGACACCGTCCTGGTCCAGGTCGACCAGATCGGCGCCGCCTGTCACACCGGCACCCGCACCTGCTTCGACACCGACGTCCTCCCCGTCACCTTCACCGGCACCGGAGCGTGATCGTCTCGCCGTCCCGCAGCACGACGCGGGTCGGATCGGCCCAGTGGCGCCCGGCGACGTCCGCGTCGCACTTCTCCCGTACGCCGCCGATGCCCCACTCGGTCATGAACTGACCCAGCGTGAAGTCCCGCCAGCGCTCGGACTCCACGTGCAGGGTGCCCGTCGTGTCGTGCGTGTGCAGCGGGCTGTAGCGGGGCTTGGGCCCCGAGCGGTCGATGCCGATGTCCGCGGGCACCGTGACGGGGCTCGAGCCGGAGTAGACCTTCAGGGTGGTGTGGATGTGCATGTCCATCGCCTCGGAGTCGAGCATCTCCAGGCCCGCGGCGCGCACCCGCTCGGGCACGTCCTTCGGGGCGGGCCACACCACCGGGTCGGGCGCGCCGGCCGCGAACGCGGTCGAGGCGAGGAGGAGGGCACAGGCGGTCAGCGTACGGCGGTCGGTCATCGTCCCGTTCTAGTGGCAGGCGCCGCGGCTTTGTGCCCGCGACACCGCCCGCCACCCGCACGGCCGTAAGCTCCTCCCATGGATCTCGAGACCTTCCGCAAGCTCGCGAGCGACCGCCGTGTGATCCCCGTCAGCCGCAGGCTCCTCGCGGACGGCGACACTCCCGTCGGCCTCTACCGCAAGCTCGCCGCAGAGCGGCCCGGCACGTTCCTCCTGGAGTCCGCGGAGAACGGCCGCTCCTGGTCTCGCTACTCCTTCGTCGGTGTCCGCAGCGCCGCCACCCTCACCAGCCGCGACGGCGAGGCCCACTGGCTGGGCACCCCGCCCGTCGGCGTCCCCACGTCGGGCGACCCGCTGGACGCCCTGCGCGCCACCGTCGAGGCCCTGCACACCCCGCGCGACCTGGCCTCCGGCATGCCGCCCTTCACCGGCGGCATGGTCGGCTACCTCGGCTACGACATCGTGCGGCGCCTGGAGAAGATCGGCCCCGGCGAGCAGGACGACCTCAAGCTGCCCGAGCTGACGATGCTGCTCACCAGCGACCTCGCCGTCCTGGACCACTGGGACGGCTCGGTGCTCCTGATCGCCAACGCGATCAACCACAACGACCTGGAGACGGGCGTCGACGCGGCGTACGCCGACGCCGTGGCCCGCCTCGACGCGATGGAGGCCGACCTGTCGCGGGCGGTCTCCCAGCCCCCGGCCGCGCTGCCGGCGTCCGAACTGCCCCCGTACACCGAGCGGTGGGGCGGCGAGCAGTACCAAGCGGTCGTCGAGGACATCAAGGAGCGCATCCGCGCGGGCGAGGCCTTCCAGGTCGTCCCCTCGCAGCGCTTCGAGACGCCGTGCGAGGCCAGCGCGCTGGACGTCTACCGCGTGCTGCGGGCCACCAACCCGTCGCCGTACATGTACCTCCTGCGCTTCGAGGGCTTCGACGTCGTCGGGTCCTCGCCCGAGGCACTCGTCAAGGTCGAGGACGGCCGCGCCATGGTGCACCCCATCGCGGGCACCCGGCCGCGCGGCGCCACCCCGCAGGAGGACCAGGCGCTCGCCGACGAACTGCTCGCCGACCCCAAGGAGCGGGCCGAGCACCTGATGCTCGTCGACCTGGGCCGCAACGACCTGGGCCGCGTCTGCGAGCCCGGCTCGGTCGAGGTCGTCGACTTCATGTCCGTCGAGCGCTACTCCCACGTCATGCACATCGTGTCGACGGTCACCGGGCAGGTCGCCGAGGGCCGCACCGCCTTCGACGTCCTCACCGCCTGCTTCCCCGCGGGCACCCTCTCCGGCGCCCCCAAGCCCCGCGCGATGCAGATCATCGACGAGCTGGAACCCTCCCGGCGCGGCCTGTACGGCGGCTGTGTCGGATATCTCGACTTCGCCGGCGACTCCGACACCGCCATCGCCATCCGCACCGCGCTCCTGCGCGAGGGCACGGCATATGTCCAGGCCGGAGCCGGGGTCGTCGCCGACTCCGACCCGGTGGCCGAGGACACCGAGTGCCGCAACAAGGCGGCGGCGGTCCTGCGGGCCATCCACACGGCCAACCGGCTGCGGAGCACCGATGAACGTGAGGGATAGTGGAGGGGTGACTTCAGCCGTACCACCGCCCCGCACCCAGGCCGCCGACGCCGCCGAGGCCGACGCCGGGCCCGAGACCCGGGCCCAGCGCAGCGGGCGGCGCACCATCGGCGTCGCCCTCCTGTGCGGCGCGGTCGGCGCGGCCCTCGCCCTGCTCGCCTCCCGCCAGACCTGGGCCGACGGCACCGCCTCGGTGGCCGGCGGCGACCTGCCGCTGAGCGCCACGGGCAGCGACGTCACGGGCGTGCCCGCGGCGCTCGCCATAGTGGGCCTCGCCGCGCTCGTCGCCGTCTTCGCCGTCCGCAAGGCCGGACGGATGCTCGTCTCGCTGCTGCTCGCCCTGAGCGGCGCGGGCACGGTGGTCGCCGCCCTCCTCGGCGCGAACGACAGCGACGCCCTGGACGAGAAGGCCGCCGAGGCCTCCGGCGACACCGCCGCCACCATCGGTGATCTCAGCCACACCGCCTGGCCGTACGCCGCGGCCGCCGCGGGCGCGCTGATCCTGGTCGCCGGGCTGCTCGCCCTGACGTACGGCAGGTCCTGGCCCGCGATGTCGGGGCGCTACGAACGCGACGGCGCACCCCGCCCGCGCAAGGCCCCGCCGAAGGTCGACCCGGACCGCCCCGAGGACCTGTGGAAGGCCCTCGACCGCGGCGAGGACCCCACGCGCGAGGCATAGACCCCGCGCTCACGGCACGTGCGCGAGTACGGGACAATGGAGCCGTGAGCGTTCGACTCACCACCACGCATACAGCAACGAGGAGCAAGTCATGGCGGGCAGCAGCCACGGACACACCCCGGCCGCCTGGACCGGTGTCATCATCGCCTTCATCGGTTTCTGCGTATCGGGTGCCTTCATGGTGATGGCCAACCCGATGGGCTTCTGGGCCGGCATGGTCATCGTCGTCGCCGGTGGCGTCGTGGGCATGGCCATGCGTGCCGCGGGCCTGGGCCAGGCCAAGCGCCAGCCGCAGCCGAAGGCCGCTCAGCTCGCGCACTCCGAGGGCTGACTCCTCCGGGCCCGCCCGGACGTACGAGGAGGCGGTACCGGCAGCGGCCGGGACCGCCTCTTTTCGCGTTTCCCTGCCGGGCACCGGCCGCCCCCGAGGGGCACAATGCGTCGGGTGAACGCTGAACCCGAGAGCGCGGCACCGCCCGCCGGCACCACCGGCACCGCCCTGCGGCGCCTCGCCGTGCCCGTCGGCGTGCTCGGCGCGGTGATCGCCGCCTTCGCCTACGTGGGGACGGTCGACCCGAACGAGCCCGGCCACTACCCCGCCTGCCCGCTGCTCCAGCTCACCGGCGTCTTCTGCCCCGGCTGCGGCGGACTGCGCAGCGCGCACGCCGTCGTCCACGGCGACCTCGCGACGGCCCTGGGCGCCAACGCGCTCGCCGTCGCCGGGTACGGCGTCTTCGCGGTCCTGTGGACGCTCTGGGCGGTCCGCGCGGCCCGCGGCCGACGCCTGCGGATCGAGTTGGGGCCCGCGCAGCTGTACGCGGCCGGGGCGCTGATCGGGGTGTTCACCCTCGTGCGCAATCTGCCGTTCGGGGCATGGCTGCACCCGTGACAATTCGAGAAACCGCAGGCGGCGGGCCCTTTCGGTGTCCAGGACGTGGGACTGGCGTCAACCGGATGCGGGCCCTTCGCCCTCCTGCGGATACCATCGCAGTGACCATCGGAATGCCGGATGAGGCAGCCGAACAGCCTGAGGTTCAAACAGCAGCTTCACCGTCAGGGAAGGGGGCCGCTCGCGTGAGTGTGCTCGACGAGATCATCGACGGAGTCCGTGCCGACCTCGCGGAGCGGCAGGCGCGCGTCAGCCTCGACGAGCTCAAGGAGCGCGCGGCGAAGGCTCCTGCGGCCAAGGACGGGGTCGCCGCCCTGCGCGGTGACGGCGTCAAGGTCATCTGCGAGGTCAAGCGCTCCAGCCCGTCCAAGGGCGCGCTCGCCGCGATCGCCGACCCGGCCGGGCTCGCCGCCGACTACGAGGCGGGCGGCGCCGCCGTCATCTCCGTGCTCACCGAGCAGCGTCGCTTCGGCGGATCGCTCGCCGACCTGGAGGCCGTCCGCGCCAAGGTCGACATCCCGGTGCTCCGCAAGGACTTCATCGTCACCTCGTACCAGCTGTGGGAGGCCCGGGCGTACGGCGCCGACCTCGCCCTGCTGATCGTCGCCGCCCTGGAGCAGCCCGCCCTGGAGTCGCTCATCGAGCGCGCCCATTCGATCGGCCTCACGCCGATCGTCGAGGTGCACGACGAGGACGAGGCCGAGCGGGCCGTGGACGCGGGCGCCCGGGTCATCGGCGTGAACAACCGCGACCTCAAGACCCTGAAGGTCGACCGCTCCACCTTCGAGCGCGTCGCGCCCGAGCTGCCGGACAGCGTCGTCAAGATTGCCGAGTCCGGTGTGCGCGGTCCGCACGACCTCATCGCGTTCGCCAACGCCGGCGCCGACGCGGTGCTGGTCGGAGAGTCCCTGGTCACCGGGCGCGACCCGAAGGGCGCGGTCTCCGACCTCGTCGCCGCGGGCGCGCACCCGGCCCTGCGCCACGGGCGGAGCTGACCCCTCCCGATGACCGCCTTCGCCCGCCTCGCCCCCGGCTGCCGCCCCCGCGGCTGCCGGGCGCCCGCGCGGCGCGTGCGGGGCCGCCGGGTGCGGTACGTCATCGGCGACGAGCCGGGCCAGGTGAACGGGATGCGATGGCCGAGCGCCCCGTCAGGGGCGCGGGGAACTGCGCGACCAGCCACGGCGTCGCGTCGGCCGGACGAATCGTCCGCCTTTCACGGCGCGTAGCCGTCCTCCACTCCGGTGGGGCTTGCTCGCGCAGTTCCCCGCGCCCCTGGCGGGGGCGATCGCATCGCAGATCACCCATTCACGCCACGTGAGGTAGAGCCATGCCCAGCGAGTACTTCCACCCCGACCCGGAGGGTCAAGTCCCCAGCGCCGAGGGCTACTTCGGCGCGTTCGGCGGCAAGTTCATCCCGGAGGCCCTCGTCGCCGCCGTGGACGAGGTCGCCGTCGAGTACGACAAGGCCAAGAGCGACCCCGAGTTCGCCCGCGAACTCGACGACCTGCTCGTCCACTACACCGGGCGCCCGAGCAGCCTCACCGAGGTGCCCCGGTTCGCCGAACACGCCGGTGGCGCCCGGGTCTTCCTCAAGCGCGAGGACCTGAACCACACCGGCTCGCACAAGATCAACAACGTGCTCGGCCAGGCCCTGCTCACCAAGCGCATGGGCAAGACCCGCGTCATCGCGGAGACCGGCGCCGGACAGCACGGCGTCGCCACCGCCACCGCCTGCGCGCTCTTCGGCCTCGAATGCACCATCTACATGGGTGAGATCGACACCGAGCGCCAGGCCCTGAACGTGGCCCGCATGCGCATGCTCGGCGCCGAGGTCATCGCCGTGAAGTCCGGCAGCAGGACCCTGAAGGACGCCATCAACGAGGCGTTCCGCGACTGGGTCGCCAACGTGGACCGCACGCACTACCTCTTCGGGACCGTCGCGGGCCCGCACCCCTTCCCCGCCATGGTGCGCGACTTCCACCGCGTCATCGGCGTGGAGGCCCGCCGCCAGATCCTGGAGCGCGCCGGACGCCTGCCCGACGCCGCCGTCGCCTGCGTGGGCGGCGGCTCGAACGCCATCGGCCTCTTCCACGCCTTCATCCCGGACGCCGGGGTCCGGCTCATCGGGTGCGAGCCCGCGGGCCACGGAGTCGAGACCGGCGAGCACGCGGCCACGCTGACCGCGGGCGAGCCGGGCATCCTGCACGGCTCGCGGTCGTACGTCCTCCAGGACGAGGAGGGCCAGATCACCGAGCCCTACTCGATCTCCGCCGGACTGGACTACCCGGGCATCGGCCCCGAGCACGCCTACCTCAAGGACAGCGGCCGCGGCGAGTACCGCGCCGTCACCGACGACGCGGCCATGCAGGCCCTGCGCCTCCTGTCGCGCACCGAGGGCATCATCCCGGCGATCGAGAGCGCCCACGCGCTCGCCGGAGCCCTGGAGGTCGGCAAGGAGCTCGGCAAGGACGGGCTGATCGTCATCAACCTGTCCGGCCGCGGCGACAAGGACATGGACACGGCCGCCCGCTACTTCGGCCTGTACGACACGGACGCCGCCGTCGAGGCGGACGCGGGCAGTGACGCCGCGGAGATCGAGGGGGACGCCAAGTGAGCGGCAACATCCGGCTGTTGGACGACACCCTCGCGGCCGCCAAGGCGGAGGGGCGCTCCGCCCTCATCGCCTACCTCCCGGCCGGGTTCCCGACCGTGGACGGCGGCATCGCGGCCATCAAGGCCGTCTTCGACGGCGGCGCCGACGTGGTCGAGGTCGGCCTCCCGCACAGCGACCCGGTCCTCGACGGCCCCGTCATCCAGACCGCCGACGACATCGCGCTCAAGGCGGGCCTGAAGATCGCCGACGTGATGCGCACGGTCCGCGAGGCCCACGAGGCCACCGGCAAGCCCGTGCTCGTCATGACGTACTGGAACCCGATCGACCGCTACGGCGTCGAGCGTTTCACCGCCGAGCTCGCCGAGGCGGGCGGCGCCGGGTGCATCCTGCCCGACCTGCCCGTCCAGGAGTCGGGCCTGTGGAGGGAGCACGCCGACAAGCACGGCCTGGCGACGGTCTTCGTCGTCGCGCCGAGCAGCAAGGACGCGCGGCTCGCCACCATCACCGCGGCCGGCTCCGGCTTCGTGTACGCGGCCTCGCTGATGGGCGTCACGGGTACCCGCGAGTCCGTCGGGGAGCAGGCGCAGGAGCTGGTGCGCCGCACCAAGGCCACCACGGAGCTGCCGGTCTGCGTCGGCCTCGGAGTCTCCAACGCCCGCCAGGCCGCCGAGGTCGCGGGCTTCGCCGACGGCGTGATCGTCGGTTCGGCGTTCGTCCAGCGTCTCCTCGACGCCCCGGACGAGGCCGCGGGGCTCGAAGCCGTCCGCGCACTGGCGAGCGACCTCGCCCGGGGAGTTCGCGGCACGGCGTAACTCGTACGGGTGGACCTGGGACCGGGGAGGCATGCTCGTGCCTCCCCGGTTCGTTGGCGGGGTGTGAGCGAGAAGAACCGTGAGGGAAAGCGTGCGGCCCGCGACCGGCTGGCGGAAGAGCGAGAGCGGCAGAAGGGGCGGGACAAGCGGCGCAGGGTGTTGATCGTGAGTGCCGCCGTCGTGGGCGTGCTCGCGCTCGCCGCCGTGGCCGGCCTGGTCGCCGCCAACTCGGGTGACGACAAGGACACCGCGGGTCCCCTGTCGGCGCCCAAGGGGGCGAGCGGCGAGGACCAGCTCGCGATCCCCGTCGGCAAGGACGGCGCCAAGTCCACCCTCACCATCTGGGAGGACTTCCGCTGCCCCGCCTGCAAGCAGTTCGAGGACATGTACCGCAAGACGATCCACGAGCTCACCGACAAGGGCCAGCTCAAGGTCGAGTACCACCTCGCGACGATCATCGACGGGAACATGGGCGGCAGCGGCTCCCTGCGCGCGGCCAACGCCGCGGCCTGCGCCCAGGACGCCGGGAAGTTCACCCCGTACCACGACGTGCTCTACACGAACCAGCCGCCGGAGACGGACGACGCGTTCAGCAAGAACAGCAAGCTGATCGAGCTCGCGGGCAAGGTCGACGGACTCGTCACCGACTCCTTCAAGAAGTGCGTGGACGACGGCACGCACGACAGCTGGGCCACCAAGTCGAACAAGGCGTTCCAGGAGTCGGGCCTCCAGGGCACGCCGAGCGTCCTGCTCGACGGCAAGAACATCTTCGGCGACCAGAAGAACCCGCTGACGCCGGCGAAGCTCAAGGCGAAGGTGGAAGAGGCCAACAGGGGCTAGCGGAGCCTCGCGGCGAGGCTCTTCGGGGGCCTCGTCGGGCGGCCCTGTTATGGAGACGTAGCCGGGCTGGTTGCCCCGGGCGCCATCCGGCACGGTAGCGTCGGACCTGCCATGGACCTTGCCTTCATTCCCAGCCCGTCGCGCGGTGTGGTCGAACTCGGACCCATTCCGCTGCGCGGCTACGCGTTCTGCATCATCATCGGCGTCTTCGTCGCCGTCTGGCTCGGCAACAAGCGGTGGATCGCTCGCGGGGGCCGCCCAGGCACCGTGGCCGACATCTCCGTCTGGGCCGTGCCGTTCGGCCTCGTCGGCGGGCGTCTCTACCACGTGATCACGGACTACCAGCTGTACTTCAGCGAGGGCCGTGACTGGGTGGACGCCTTCAAGATCTGGGAGGGCGGCCTCGGTATCTGGGGCGCGATCGCGTTCGGCGCGGTCGGTGCCTGGATCGGCTGTCGCCGGCGCGGCATCCCGCTGCCGGCCTGGGCCGACGCCCTCGCCCCCGGCATCGCCTTCGCCCAGGCGATCGGCCGCTGGGGCAACTGGTTCAACCAGGAGCTGTACGGCAAGGCCACGGATCTGCCGTGGGCCCTGAAGATCACGTCGGCGGAGGACGGCCGGGTCCCCGGCACGTACCACCCGACGTTCCTCTACGAGTCCCTCTGGTGCATCGGCGTCGGCTTCCTGGTCATCTGGGCCGACCGCCGCTTCAAGCTGGGACACGGCCGGGCGTTCGCGCTGTACGTCGCCTCGTACTGCGCCGGGCGCGGCTGGATCGAGTACATGCGGGTCGACGACGCGCACCACATTCTCGGCCTGCGTCTCAACGTCTGGACCGCCATCGCGGTGTTCGTGCTCGCCGTCGTCTACTTCGTGCTCTCCGCGAAGAAGCGCCCCGGACGCGAGGAGATCGTCGAGCCCGCGCCGGAGGGCGAGGACGCCGCGGACGCCGCGCCCAAGGACAAGGACAAGGCCGAGGACGAGGCGAAGGCCACCGAGGCCGCGGACAGTGCGGACAGTGCGGACAAGGACGCGGTCAAGGACACGGACAAGGACGGCGCCGGAGCCGAGTCCGCCAAGAAGGCGTGACGCGCCTCCTCCCTCGTACGCCGACGGGGCCGCCGGATCACCGATCCGGCGGCCCCGTCGCCATGTGCCGCTACCGGCGCCGCCGCGCCAGGTCCAGGACCCGCCGCGCCCCCTCCACCACGGCCTTGTCCACGAACGTCCCGTCCGGCAGCGCCAGGGCGCCCGACTCCGTGGTGGACGCCTTGACGATCTGCTCGGCGTGGTCGACCTCCTCCGGGGTGGGGAGATAGGCGCGTTCGATGGCCGGGAGCTGGCGGGGGTGGATCGCGGCGCGGCCCAGGAAGCCGAGGGAGCGCCCGTGCGCACAGGACGCCGCCAGGCCCTGGAGGTCGCGGATGTCGGCGTACACCGACTGGGCGGGCGGCGCCAGCCCCGCGGCCCGGGCGGCCACCACCACGCGCGCCCGGGACCAGTCGAGCCCCGCGTCCTCCCGTACCCCCAGGTCCGCGCGGAGGTCCGCCTCGCCCAGGGAGAGCCCGTGCAGGGCCGGGTGCGCGGTGGCGATGGCGAAGGCGTGCTCCAGACCGAGGGCCGACTCGATCAGGGCGTGCAGGGCGGGGGCGCCGCCGTCCGCGGGAGCCGCCCGCTCGGCGACGCGGACGACGTCGGCGGGGCAGGTCACCTTGGGCAGCCGCAGCCCGCAGACCCCGGGCAGGTGCGCGAGCGCCCGGAGGTCGGCGTCGGCCAGGGGGCCGTCCAGGGCGTTCACGCGGACGTGCACCGGGATCGGCTGGGGCGTGGCGAGCAGTTCGGCCGTCGCCGCGCGCGCGTACTCCTTGCGGTCGGGGGCGACCGCGTCCTCCAGGTCGACGATGACCGCGTCGGCGCCCGCCAGCAGCGCCTTCGCCACCACGGCCGGCCGGTCTCCGGGCGCGTACAGCCAGGTCAGAGGCGTGTCCCTCACAGGGCGCCCTCCGTGCGCAGCCCCGCGATCTCGCCTTCCGTCAGGCCCAGTTCGGTCAGGACCTCCTGGGTGTCCGCCCCGTGCGGGCGGCCGGCCCAGCCGATCGAGCCCGGGGTCTCGGAGAGCCGGAAGAGGACGTTCTGCATGCGGATCGGGCCGAGCTCCGGGTCGTCGACGGTGGTGACGGTGTCCAGGGCCGTGTACTGGGGATCGGTCATCACGTCGCGTACGTCCTGGATGGGGGCGACCGCCGCCTCCGCCTTCTCGAAGGCCTCGATCACCTCGGCGCGGGTGTGCAGGGCGATCCAGCCGCCGACCGCGCCGTCGAGCACGTCCGCGTGGGCCGCCCGGTCCGCGCCCGTCGCGAACCAGGGCTCGGCGATCAGCTCCGGGCGGCCCACCAGGCGCATCACGCGCTCGGCGATCGACTGGGCCGAGGTGGAGACGGCGACCCAACTGCCGTCCGCCGTACGGTAGGTGTTGCGGGGCGCGTTGTTGGTGGAGCGGTTGCCGGTGCGGGGCTGGACGTGGCCCAGCTGGTCGTACCAGAGCGGCTGCGGGCCGAGGACCGTGAGGATCGGCTCGATGATCGCCATGTCGACCACCTGCCCCGTGCCCGTGCGGTCGCGGGCCGCGAGCGCCGTCATCACCGCGTACGCCGTCGCCAGCCCCGCGATCGAGTCGGCGAGGCCGAAGGGCGGCAGGGTCGGCGGCCCGTCCGGCTCACCGGTGATCGCGGCGAAGCCGCTCATCGCCTCCGCGAGGGTGCCGAAGCCGGGGCGGCGGGAGTAGGGGCCGAACTGGCCGAAGCCCGTGACGCGGGTCAGGACGAGGCGGGGGTTCACCTCGCTCAGCTCCTCCCAGCCCAGGTCCCATTTCTCCAGGGTCCCGGGGCGGAAGTTCTCCACGATCACGTCCGCCGTGGCGGCCAGGCGCAGCAGGGTCGCGCGGCCGCCGGGCGTGGAGAGATCGAGCGTCATCGTGCGCTTGTTGCGGCCCAGGATCTTCCACCAGAGGCCGACGCCGTCCTTGGCGGGGCCGTGGCCGCGGGAGGGGTCGGGCCGGCGGGGGTGCTCGACCTTGATGACCTCCGCGCCGAAGTCGCCGAGCATCGTGGCGGCGAGCGGGCCCGCGAAGAGCGTCGCCAGGTCCAGGACGCGCAGGCCGGTGAGGGGTGCGGTCATGAGGCCGTGCCGTCCGTCCCGGATCCGTTCGCCTGGGTGTCGATCTCGGAGCGGAACGGCATGGACGCCGAAGCCCCCGGGCGCTGGACGGAGAGCGCGGCGGCGGACGACGCCCACGCGAGCGCGTCCGGCACGGATCCGCCCTCGGCGAGGGCCACCGCGAGGGTGCCGACGAAGGTGTCGCCCGCGCCGGTCGTGTCCACGGCGGTGACGTGCGGGGCCTCGACCAGGACCGGCTCGGCGCCCCGGGCGGCGTACAGGCTGCCGCGTGCGCCGAGCGTGACGACGACCTCGGGGACCTGGGAGAGGAGGGAGCGGGCGGCGGCGTGCGGGTCGGTGAGTCCGGTGAGGGTGGCCGCCTCGTGTGCGTTCGGCACCAACAGGTCGATGGAGTCGAGGAGTTCGGGCGGCAGGGGCTGGGCGGGCGCCGGGGTGAGGATGGTGCGCACGCCGTGCCTGCGGGCGGCCCGCGCGGCGGCGAGCACGCCCTCGACGGGGATCTCCAGCTGGAGCAGGAGGGCGTCGGCGGAGGCGATCAGGCCCTCGTCGCCGGGGGCGAGCGCGCCGAGCGTGCCGTTGGCGCCCGGGATGACGACGATCGCGTTGCCGCCCTCGTCGTCGACCACGATGTGGGCGGTGCCGGTGGCCTCGGTGTCCACGGTGCGCAGCAGGTCGGTGTCGACGCCGGAGTGGTCGAGGGCGCCGCGCAGCCGGGTGCCGAAGGCGTCGGCGCCGACCGCGCCGATCATCGACACGGCGTCGGCGCCCGCGCGGGCCGCGGCGACGGCCTGGTTGGCGCCCTTGCCGCCGGGGAGCGTGCGGAACTCGCGCCCGGTGACGGTCTCTCCGCGCTGGGGCGCCTTGGCGACGTACGCGACGAGGTCCATGTTCGTGCTGCCGAGCACGGCGATGTGGGTCATGGGTGGGGTCTCTCCTGGGCGGGTGTCGGGGATGCGGGGAGGCCGGGAGGCGCGGGGAGTTCGGCGAGTTCGGCGGCGAGTTCGGCGGTGAGGTCGGCGAGGGTGTCGAAGCCGGTGCCGTCGAAGCCCGGTACGGAGCTGGCGAGGCGGTTCTTGAGCGGGGCCGTCCAGCGTTCGGGCAGCGCGTCGGGGTGGCCCGCGAGCAGGCCGGCGATCGAGCCCGCGGTCGCGCCGTTCGAGTCGGTGTCCCAGCCGCCGGACACGGCGCGCGTGATGGAGCCGGTGAAGTCGCCGTCGGCGTGGGTGAGGGCGGCGGCCAGGAGTGCGGTGTTGGGAATGACGTGTACCCAGTGGTGGTGGCCGTAGGCGGCGTGCAGATCGTCGACCACCCGGTCGAAGTCGGGGGTACGGGAGGCCAGCCGGATGCCGTGACGGACCGCGCGGGCAAGCCGGGACTCCGGCGGTACGGCGTCGAGGCCCGCGCGCAGGCACCGGTGGAGGTCTCCGGTGCCCGCCGCCGCCTCGGCGATGGCGGCCGCAGCGAACATCGCGCCGTACACGCCGTTGGCGGTGTGGGTGAGGCACGCGTCGCGGTACGCGCTGTCGGCTGCCGCCGCGGGGGCGCCGGGGTGGGTCCAGCCGTGCACGTCGGCGCGGATCAGGGCGCCGATCCACTCGCGGAAGGGGTTGTGGTGGGTGGCGGTGTGCGGCGGCTCGATGCCGTTGAGGAGGTTGCGGTAGGCGATGCGTTCGGCGGTGAAGGTGCGGGCGGCGGGCAGCTCGTCCAGCCAGAGCCTGGCCACGTCCGCGGTGGTGAAGTCTTGGCCGTAACGCTGGAGGAGGCGGAGGTTGAGGAGGGGGTAGTTGAGGTCGTCGTCCTCGGGCATGCCGTCGATGTTCTCGGCGAGGGAGGTGGGGGCGGAGCGTCTGTTCCAGGGGTGGGCTTCCAGGAGTTCGCGGGGGACGCCCTTCTCCGTGAACCAGGTGGTGAGGGGCCAGTTGCCCGCTGCCTTGGCCAGGCTTCTGATGGCGGTGAGGGAGAGCTTCTCGACCGGCTTGCCCAGGAGGCAGCCTGCCGCTCTGCCCAGCCAGGCCGCGTGCAGGCGGTGACGCAGGGCCTCTTTCTCCCCGATCCCGCCCCTTCCCGGGACCGCCTGCTGCGGGGAGCGGGGGAGACCCCCGTCGCCCCGCGGAACGCCTGCCCTCGACAGGGGCGTCAGCGTGGACAGTTCGTCCAGCAGGTGGTGTGCCAGGGTGCGTAGTTCCGGGGACGGTGTCGTGGTGGAGGCGCCCGCCCTTGGCGGGGCCAGGTGGCCGCCCGCGTTCAGCCAGCGGGACCGGATGGCCTCGACGTCCTTGCCCTCCTCCGCCGACTGGCGCAGTTCATGGCCCACCAGGTCCTCCGGCTGGACCCACGTGAGGCGGATCATGGGGTGGCCGTCAGGGCCGCGTACGCCGACTCGTGGGCGCGGCGGCGGCGCAGGTCGCGGGTGAAGATCTCCCGGGTGACCTCGGTGAGCGTCGCCGCGGGGGCGTGCAGATCCAGGCGGCTCGCCTCCGCGACCGTCTTCGACCACTCGCGCGGGGCCTCGGAGCCGAGCGCGCCGGCGAGCGCGCCGCTCATGGTCGCGATGGAGTCGCAGTCGCGGCCGTAGTTGACCGAGCCGAGAACCGTGTGGCGGTAGTCGCCGTCGCCCACCAGGAGCATCCCGAGCGCGATCGGAAGCTCCTCGACGGCGTGCAGGCGGGAGGGGCGGCGGGCGCCGAGGGACGGGGCGCGGTAGTCGGGGCCGACCGTGTCGAAGGGGGTGACGGCGGTGCGCAGCGGGACGAGCGCCGACTCGAAGTCCCGGTGATGGGAGGCGACTTCGGCCACGGACTCGATCGCGGCCCGCGTTCCGTCCTTGGCGAAGGACAGGGCCGTGTCGACCACCGACGTCGGGGTCGCGCCCGGTGCGCAGGCCGCCGCCACGGCCGCCGCGAAGACCGCGGCCGCCTCGCGCCCGTACGAGGACTGGTGGGCGCCCGCGACGTCGAGGGCCTCGGCGTAGGCGCCCGCCGGGTTCGCCGCGTTGACCAGGCCGACCGGCGCCATGTACATCGCGGCGCCGCAGTTCACGATGTTGCCGGTGCCGGCCTCGCGGGGGTCGACGTGGCCGTAGTGGATGCGGGCGACGATCCACTTCTCGGCGAGGAAGACCCGGTGGAGCGGGATGGTCTCCGTCTCCAGCTCCGGGATCCAGCGGGGGGTGTGCATGAGGTCGGGGACCAGGTGGTCGGCGACCGCGTAGGCGTCCAGGTGGTCGCGGACGGTGGCGTACACGCGGATCAGGGCGTGCGTCATCAGGGTGTCGTCGGTGACGTGTCCGTCGCCCTTGTGGTACGGCGCGATGGGGCGTGCGGTGCGCCACTGGTCGCCGTTCCAGGGGCCGACGATGCCGTGGACGCGGCCGCCGTGCCGTTCGACGATCTGCTCGGGGGAGTAGCCCTCGACGGGACCGCCGAGCGCGTCGCCGACGGCCGCTCCGACCAGGCAGGCGGTGACGCGTTCGGACAGGGGCAGGTCGGTGGAGAGGAGGTCAGTGGCCGGGGTCCGGGGTGTTGGTGACGTCATGTCGGAATTGTCCTCCCGGAGTGGTCAGTTCCGTGGCTGCGAGATGCCCGGCGAGTTCCACCAGGTCGGTGCCCGCGAGCCGGGGCAGCGCGCAGCCGGAGAGGGTGCGGCAGGCGTCGCGCCACGCTTCGGGGACGGCGGTGGCCGTGCCGAGCGCCCCGGTCAGCGCACCCGCGAGGGCGGGAGCGGAGTCGGCGACGCGGGAGAGGCAGGCGGCGGCGGGGACCGCCTCGCTGATGCGGCCGCGGGCCGCGGTGGTCAGGGCGAGGGCGACCGGGACGGTCTCGGCGGCGGCGATCCCGTAGCTGTAGACGTGGTCGACGATCTGGTGCTCCAGGAGCGGGACCAGGCCGAAGGCGCCGTCCTCCGGCTGGGTGCGGGCGAGCTTGACGGCGTGCCAGGCGTTGCGGCCGATCTCGGTGTGCTCCGGCAGCTGCGCCAGGGCGGCGTCCACGGTCGCGTCGACACCGGCGCCGCCGAGCGCCGCCGCGATCGCCGCGGCCATGGCGCGCGCTCCGTGCACGCCGTCGCCGTCCTGGGTGTAGCGGGCGTCGAACTCGGCGAGGGCGGCGGCCTGTTCGGGGTCGCCCGGGTGCACCAGGGCGAGGACGCAGGCGCGTACGCAGGCGGCGTCGTCGAAGTAGTGGGGGTTGTCGTGGCCGGTGGCGGGCGGCCGCAGACCGGTGGCGAGGTTGCCGAGGCCCGCCCGTACGGAGATGCGGGCGCGCAGGGGGAGTACGGCGGACTCGACCTCGGGGGCGCGGGCCGCGGCGGCGGCGATCTCGCTGGCGAGGGTGTTCCAGGCGAGGTCGAGCGCCGCGCGGACCCGGCGGCCGGGGGACAGCTGGGGGCCGAGGGTGCCGTCCGCCGCGCGGAGCAGCGATTCGGCGGCGAAGGCGGCCCACTCGGCGTCGTCCGAGGGCCCGAGGCGCAGGGGCTCCGGGGGCTGGTTCAGGGCGATGGGCACGGGGAGGGTGGTGGTGGCGTTCTGCTCGGCGAAGGTGTCGAGCTCCCGGGTCAGCCTCCGGGTCCACTCGGGCATGCGGGCGGCCCGGTGCCTGGCGGCGGGCCACCCGGCGGCATCACCCGCCGCGAGCCCCAGGAGCAGCCCCTCGATCCGCTGCCTGCCTCGCTCGTCCGCTGCCGGGTGAACGGGTGGGTGGGTGGGGAAGATCCGGCGCGGAGCGCCGGGCTCGTCGGCGGTCATGAGGCCCCCAGGCCAGAAACAAGCAGGTCCGCCACGTCCAGTACGTGATGTCCCCGCATCGAGGGAAGGCAACTGCCCCGCGCGGGCCCGATCGCGGCGGCCCATGGCGGAGGAATCGCCGAGGCCCCCCAGGTGGCCCCGGCCAGCGCCCCCGCCACCGCCGCGGTGGTGTCCGCGTCCCGCCCCATGTTCACGGCGGTGAGCACCGCACCGGAGAACTCCCCGCAGGCCGCCGCGTACGCCCCGAAGGCGAGCCCCACCGCCTCGGGGGCGAGATCGGTCCAGGGGTAGCCGCCGATCACCACGGCGGAGCGGACCGCGCGCTCGCCCCGGTGCGCCACCGCCACCGCACGCCGCAGCGAGCGGGAGGTCCAGCAGTCCTCCGGGATGACGGAGAGAGCCGCGGCCACCACGGAGTCCACCGGCGCCCCGTCCATCGCCGCCGCGACCCCCGCGGCCACCGCCTGCCCGCCGTAGATGCCCTCGCCGTCATGGCTGACCGAGCCGTCGATCGCCACGAGCCGGGCCGCTTCGGCGGGCCGGCCCGCGGCGAAGACCCCGAACGGCGCGGCCCGCATCGCCAGGCCGTCGCTCCACGCGTGCCGGTGCTGCGCCGAGATCGGCGCCGCGAGGCCCCGGCGCAGGTTCTCCAGCGTGCCGCGCTCGCTGAAGCCCGCGCCCCGGAAGGGCCCCTCGTCCAGGTCCGCGATCCACTCGTGCCAAGCCGCCTCCACGTGCGCGACGGTGAGCGCCGAGCCGTGCCGGGCGAGCAGGAGCCCGGAGAAGATCGCGTACTCGGTGTCGTCCGTGCCCGAGGGGTGCTCGGCGACGTATCCGGTGATGCGTCCCCAGCGGCGGCGGATCTCCGAGGGCTTCATGTTCTCGGCGGGCGCGCCGAGCGCGTCGCCGACCGCGAGGCCGAGAAGGGCGCCGCGCGCCCGCTCTCTCAGGCCGGTCGCTCCTGTCACACCGGTCAAGCCCGTCATGCTGTGCCTCCCTGGTGCCGAGACGTGTGGCTGTATCCCTGCCACGCGGCGGCCCCGACGCGAGCATCCGCGCGGCCGACGTCACCCCTCCGACGCATGCGCTCACCGGTTCGAGGAACCCCCGTTCACATACGCGCAAGCGCAGGTAAGTACGGCCTTCCTTGCTGGCGAGAGCGATTTTTCGCGCGTATTTTCGAGATCGTCCAAGCACTGAGGGGGCCACCATGGCGATCATCGAGACCGAAGCGGCACTGCACGAGGCGCACCGCGACAACCACACCCACCGCGACGTCAACGGCGGCTGGCTGCGCCCCGCCGTCTTCGGCGCGATGGACGGCCTGGTGTCCAACCTGGCCCTGATGACCGGTGTCGCCGGCGGAGCCGTCTCGCAGCGGACCATCGTCGTGACGGGCCTGGTCGGCCTCGCCGCGGGCGCCTTCTCGATGGCCGCGGGCGAATACACCTCCGTGGCCTCGCAGCGCGAACTCGTGGAGGCCGAACTCGACGTGGAGCGGCGCGAGTTGCGCAAGCACCCCGCGGACGAGGAGAAGGAGCTCGCCGAGCTGTACGAGTCCCGTGGCGTCGAGCCCGGCCTCGCCCGCGAGGTCGCCAAGCAGCTGTCCAAGGACCCCGAGCAGGCCCTGGAGATCCACGCGCGCGAGGAGCTGGGCATCGACCCCGGCGATCTGCCCTCCCCGCTGGTCGCCGCGGTCTCCTCCTTCGGCGCCTTCGCGCTCGGCGCGCTGCTGCCCGTCCTGCCGTACCTGCTGGGTGCCGCCACGCTCTGGCCCGCGCTGCTGCTCGCGCTGGTCGGGCTCTTCGGCTGTGGTGCCGTCGTGGCGAAGGTGACCGCGCGTTCCTGGTGGTTCAGCGGGCTGCGGCAGCTCGCGCTCGGCGGTGCGGCGGCAGGTGTGACGTACGCCCTGGGCAGTCTGTTCGGTACCGCCGTAGGATGAACCCTTGCAGTCCTATGCGGGATGCTGCATAACTAGCCGTTACTCGGCGGTTTCGAATCCTTAACCACCGGGCATGAGCCGTAAGCGCTGCGGGCAATGAGGCCCATGCCGCGCTCGGGCCTTTCGGTCATTGATCTGTCCGCATAGGTCCCCCTCTCGATCGCTCTCCACGGGTATGAGCGGTGTCCACATGGTGGAATGAGCTATCCGCTTTTCGAGAAGCGTTCCATCATGTAACCTGCACGAAATTTCGCCTGGGCCAACGTCGTCCCACGCTTATTGCATATGCCACGACGACGACGGGAGAGCCAATGCGTACGCACGCCTGGTCGCCCATGGACGGTCGCCCCGCCCCCCAGGGCATGTACGACCCCCGTAACGAACACGACGCCTGTGGTGTCGGGTTCGTGGCCACCCTCACCGGTGTAGCCAGCCACGAGCTGGTCGAACAGGCGCTGACCGTACTGCGCAATCTCGAACACCGCGGTGCCACCGGTTCCGAGCCGGACTCCGGTGACGGCGCGGGCATCCTGCTCCAGGTGCCGGACGCCTTCCTGCGCGAGGTCTCCGGCTTCGCTCTCCCCGAGGCCGGCGCGTACGCCGTCGGCATCGCCTTCCTGCCGGTCGACACCGCGGGCACGACCGACGGAGCCGTCTCACAGATCGAGACGATCGCCTCCGAGGAGGGCCTGACGGTCCTCGGCTGGCGCGACGTCCCCGTCGCCCCCGAGCTGCTCGGCTCCACCGCGCGCTCGACGATGCCGGTCTTCCGGCAGATCTTCGTGGCCGACGGCGAGAGCACCGGCGTCCGGCTCGACCGCAAGGCCTTTGTCCTGCGCAAGCGTGCCGAGCGTGAGGCCGGGACCTACTTCCCGTCGCTCTCCGCCCGGACCATCGTCTACAAGGGCATGCTCACCACCGGCCAGCTGGAGCCGTTCTTCCCCGACCTGTCCGACCGCCGGTTCGCCACGGCCGTCGCGCTCGTCCACTCGCGCTTCTCCACGAACACGTTCCCGAGCTGGCCGCTCGCACACCCGTACCGCTTCGTCGCGCACAACGGTGAGATCAACACCGTCAAGGGCAACCGGAACTGGATGCGGGCGCGAGAGTCGCAGCTCGCCTCCGACCTGTTCGCCTCCGCCGGTGAGCGCAGCACGGACAAGCTGGACCGGGTCTTCCCGATCTGCACGCCGGACGCGTCCGACTCGGCCTCCTTCGACGAGGTGCTCGAACTCCTCCACCTCGGTGGACGTTCGCTTCCGCACTCGGTCCTGATGATGATCCCCGAGGCGTGGGAGAACCACGGCTCGATGGACCCGGCCCGCCGCGCCTTTTACCAGTACCACTCCACGATGATGGAGCCCTGGGACGGCCCGGCCTGTGTCACCTTCACCGACGGCGTCCAGGTCGGCGCCGTTCTCGACCGCAACGGTCTGCGTCCCGGCCGCTACTGGGTCACCGACGACGGCCTCGTCGTCCTCGGCTCCGAGGTCGGCGTCCTCGACATCGACCCCGCCAAGGTCGTCCGCAAGGGCCGCCTCCAGCCCGGCAAGATGTTCCTCGTCGACACCGCCGAGCACCGCATCGTCGAGGACGACGAGATCAAGGCCGCCCTCGCCGCCGAGAACCCGTACCAGGAGTGGCTGGAAGCGGGCGAGATCGAGCTCTCCGACCTGCCCGAGCGCGAGCACATCGTGCACACGCACGCCTCCGTCACGCGCCGCCAGCAGACCTTCGGCTACACCGAGGAAGAGCTGCGCGTCATCCTCGCCCCGATGGCCAAGACCGGCGGCGAGCCGCTCGGCTCCATGGGCACGGACACCCCGATCGCGGCCCTCTCCGAGCGCCCGCGGCTGATCTTCGACTACTTCACGCAGCTGTTCGCGCAGGTCACCAACCCGCCGCTCGACGCCATCCGTGAAGAGCTCGTCACCTCGCTCCACTCCTCGCTGGGCCCGCAGGGCAACATCCTGGAGCCGACCGCCGCGACCTGTCGCAGCGTCACGCTGCCCTTCCCGGTGATCGACAACGACGAGCTCGCCAAGCTCATCCACATCAACGCCGACGGCGACATGCCCGGCATGACGGCCGCGACCCTCTCCGGCCTCTACCGCGTCAGCGGCGGCGGCGACGCCCTCGCGGCCCGCATCGAGGAGATCTGCGCCGAGGCCGACGCCGCCATAGAGGCCGGCGCCCGCCTGATCGTGCTCTCCGACCGGCACTCCGACGCCGAGCACGCGCCGATCCCCTCGCTGCTGCTCACCGCGGCCGTCCACCACCACCTCATCCGCACGAAGCAGCGCACCCAGGTGGGTCTGCTCGTCGAGGCCGGCGACGTCCGCGAGGTCCACCACGTGGCCCTCCTCATCGGCTACGGCGCCGCGGCCGTCAACCCCTACCTCGCCATGGAGTCCGTCGAGGACCTCGTCCGCGCGGGCACCTTCCTGCCCGGCATCGAGGCCGAGACGGCCATCCGGAACCTGATCTACGCCCTCGGCAAGGGCGTCCTGAAGGTCATGTCCAAGATGGGCATCTCGACCGTCGCCTCCTACCGCGGCGCGCAGGTCTTCGAGGCCGTCGGCCTCCAGGAGAACTTCGTCGCGAAGTACTTCGTCGGCACGACCTCCAAGATCGGCGGAGTCGGCATCGACGTCATCGCCCAGGAGGTCGCCGCCCGGCACGCCAAGGCGTACCCGGTCTCCGGCATCGCCTCCGCGCACCGCGCGCTCGACATAGGCGGCGAGTACCAGTGGCGCCGCGAGGGCGAGCCGCACCTCTTCGACCCGGAGACGGTCTTCCGCCTCCAGCACTCCACGCGCACCCGCCGCTACGACATCTTCAAGAAGTACACGGACCGCGTGAACGAGCAGTCCGAGCGCCTCATGACGCTGCGCGGCCTGTTCAACCTGAAGTCGGACCGCCCCTCGATCCCCCTGGACGAGGTCGAGTCGGCCGCCGACATCGTCAAGCGGTTCTCGACCGGCGCCATGTCGTACGGCTCGATCTCCCGCGAGGCGCACGAGACCCTCGCCATCGCCATGAACCAGCTGGGCGGCAAGTCCAACACCGGTGAGGGCGGCGAGGACGCGGACCGCCTGTACGACCCGGCCCGCCGCTCGTCCATCAAGCAGGTCGCCTCCGGCCGCTTCGGCGTGACCTCGGAGTACCTGGTCAACGCGGACGACATCCAGATCAAGATGGCGCAGGGCGCCAAGCCCGGCGAGGGCGGCCAGCTGCCCGGCCACAAGGTCTACCCGTGGGTCGCCAAGACGCGTCACTCGACGCCGGGCGTGGGCCTGATCTCCCCGCCGCCGCACCACGACATCTACTCGATCGAAGACCTCGCCCAGCTGATCCACGACCTGAAGAACGCGAACCCGCAGGCGCGGATCCACGTGAAGCTGGTCTCCGAGGTCGGCGTCGGCACGGTCGCCGCGGGTGTCTCCAAGGCCCACGCGGACGTCGTCCTGATCTCCGGCCACGACGGCGGCACCGGCGCATCGCCGCTGACCTCCCTCAAGCACGCGGGCGGCCCCTGGGAGCTCGGCCTCGCCGAGACCCAGCAGACACTGCTGCTCAACGGCCTGCGCGACCGCATCGTGGTCCAGACGGACGGCCAGCTCAAGACCGGCCGTGACGTCGTCATCGCCGCGCTGCTCGGCGCCGAGGAGTTCGGTTTCGCCACCGCGCCGCTCGTCGTCTCCGGCTGCGTCATGATGCGCGTCTGCCACCTGGACACCTGCCCGGTCGGCATCGCCACGCAGAACCCGGCGCTGCGCGAGCGGTTCTCCGGCAAGGCCGAGTACATCGTCAACTTCTTCGAGTTCATCGCCGAAGAGGTCCGCGAGATCCTCGCCGAGCTGGGCTTCCGCACCATCGAGGAGGCCGTCGGCCACGCCGAGCTCCTCGACACCGAGCGCGCAGTGAAGCACTGGAAGGCGCAGGGCCTCGACCTGGAGCCCCTCTTCCACGTGCCGGCGCTGCCCGGCGGCGCCGTGCGCCACCAGATCGCCGTCCAGGACCACGGTCTGGAGAAGGCGCTCGACAACGAGCTGATCAAGCTCGCCGCCGACGCGCTCTCCGCCTCCGGCGCCACCGACGCCCAGCCGGTCCGCGCCCAGGTCGCGATCCGCAACATCAACCGCACGGTCGGCACCATGCTCGGCCACGAGGTGACGAAGAAGTTCGGTGGAGCGGGCCTGCCCGACGACACCATCGACATCACCTTCACCGGCTCGGCGGGCCAGTCGTTCGGCGCGTTCGTGCCGCGCGGCGTGACCCTGCGCCTGGAGGGCGACGCCAACGACTACGTCGGCAAGGGCCTCTCGGGTGGCCGGATCATCGTCCGCCCGGACCGCGGCGCCGACCACCTCGCCGAGTACTCGACGATCGCCGGCAACACCATCGCGTACGGCGCCACGGGCGGGGAGCTGTTCCTGCGCGGCCGGACGGGCGAGCGGTTCTGCGTCCGCAACTCCGGTGCGACGGTCGTGTCCGAGGGCGTGGGCGACCACGGCTGCGAGTACATGACCGGCGGCCACGCGGTGGTCATCGGCGAGACGGGCCGCAACTTCGCGGCCGGCATGTCCGGCGGCATCGCGTACGTCATCGACCTGGACCGGGACAACGTCAACCCCGGCAACCTGGGCGCCGTCGAGGCCCTGGACGACTCCGACAAGCAGTGGCTGCACGACGTCGTGCGCCGCCACCAGGAGGAGACCGGCTCGACCGTCGCCGAGAAGCTGCTCGCCGAGTGGGACACCGCCGTGGACCGCTTCAGCAGGATCATCCCCAGCACGTACAAGGCAGTGCTCGCCGCCAAGGACGCCGCCGAGCGAGACGGTCTGACCGAGACCGAGATCACCGAGAAGATGATGGAGGCGGCGACCAATGGCTGATCCCAAGGGCTTTTTGAACCATGGCCGCGAGGTCGCGCAGACCCGCCCGGTCGGCGAGCGCGTCCAGGACTGGAACGAGGTCTACGTTCCGGGCTCCCTCCTCCCGATCATCTCCAAGCAGGCCTCGCGCTGCATGGACTGCGGCATCCCGTTCTGCCACCAGGGCTGTCCGCTGGGCAACCTGATCCCGGAGTGGAACGACTTCGCGTACCGCGAGGACTGGTCGGCCGCCTCCGAGCGGCTGCACGCCACGAACAACTTCCCGGAGTTCACCGGCCGCCTGTGCCCGGCGCCCTGCGAGTCGGCGTGCGTGCTCGGCATCAACCAGCCGGCCGTCACCATCAAGAACGTCGAAGTCTCGATCATCGACAAGGCGTGGGACGCCAACGACGTGCTGCCGCAGGCGCCCGACCGGCTCTCCGGCAAGACCGTCGCCGTCATCGGCTCGGGCCCGGCCGGTCTGGCCGCCGCCCAGCAGCTGACGCGGGCGGGCCACACGGTCGTCGTGTACGAGCGCGCCGACCGCATCGGCGGCCTCCTGCGCTACGGCATCCCCGAGTTCAAGATGGAGAAGCGCCACATCAACCGCCGCATCGAGCAGATGCGCGCGGAGGGCACCAAGTTCCGTACGGGCGTGGAGATCGGCCGCGACATAGACGCGGTGAAGCTGCGCAAGCGGCACGACGCGGTGGTCATCGCCGCGGGCGCCACGATGGCGCGCGACCTCCCGGTCCCCGGCCGTGAGCTCAAGGGCGTCTACCAGGCGATGGAGTTCCTGCCCCTGGCCAACAAGGTCCAGGAGGGCGACTACGTCACCACGCCCGTCTCCGCCGAGGGCAAGCACGTCGTGGTCATCGGCGGCGGCGACACCGGCGCGGACTGCGTGGGCACCGCCCACCGCCAGGGCGCGGCCTCTGTCACGCAGCTGGAGATCATGCCGCGTCCGGGCGAGGAGCGGAACCCGAACCAGCCGTGGCCGACCTTCCCGATGCTCTACAAGGTGACCTCCGCGCACGAGGAGGGCGGCGAGCGGGTCTACTCCGTCTCGACCACCCACTTCGAGGGCGACGAGGACGGGAACGTCCAGTCCCTGCACCTCATCGAGGTCGAGTTCGTCGACGGCAAGCTGACCCAGAAGCCGGGCACGGAGCGCAAGATCCCCGCCCAGCTGGTGACGCTCGCGATGGGCTTCACGGGCACGGACCGCGAGAACGGCCTGGTGGACCAGTTCTCCCTGGAGCTCGACGAGCGCGGCAACGTCGCGCGTGACGCCGAGTTCCAGACCAACGTCCCCGGTGTCTTCGTCGCCGGTGACGCCGGCCGCGGTCAGTCGCTCATCGTCTGGGCGATCGCCGAGGGCCGTTCGGCCGCACGCGGCGTGGACCGTTTCCTCACCGGAGCGAGCGACCTCCCGTCGCCGATTCGACCCACGGACCGATCTCTGATGGTCTGATCCCTGCACAACCCCTCATACGTCCCGTACAACGGCGTACGGAACTGATGCGACGCCCGCCTAGTCCCCGACCGGACCAGGGCGGGCGTCGTGGCGTTTCCGGGCCGTGACGGCGCGCCTTTGCGTTGCAGTGTGTGCAACGTGCATTGCTTGCAACGCAAATCACGTTTCGGCCCCGCTAGCCGAATGGGTCTAGACCGCGCCCGGAGCGTGTGACCACAATCGCTCCCACAAACGGATCGGCGCAGTGACAGCACGTACCCATGAGGGGGCCGGTATGAAGCGACGGGTCATCGCGGCAGGTATCGCCATGACGCTCGGACTGACCGCGACGGCATGCGGCAGCGATGACGGGAGCGACAGCGGGGACAAGGCGACCGACGGCAAGGGCAAGACCCTCACCGTCTGGATCATGGAGGGGACCAACCCCGACGCCAGGCCCTTCTTCGCCGAGGCCGGCAAGGCCTTCGAGAAGAAGACCGGCGCCAAGATCCACGTCGAGTACCAGCAGTGGGCCACCGCGCAGAAGAAGTTCACCACTGCCATCGAGGGCGGCGAGGACCAGGTCCCCGACGTGGCCGAGGTCGGCACGACCTGGGTGCCGCAGTTCGCCGAGACCGGCGCCCTCGTCGACGTGACCGACGACGTCAAGAAGTCGGGCCTCAACGGTGACCTCGTGGAGGGCCTCAAGGACGCGGGCACGCTGGAGGGCAAGCAGTACGGCATGCCGTGGTACGCGGGCGTCCGCAGCATCGTCTACCGCAAGGACGTCTTCGAGAAGCACAAGCTCAAGGCCCCGACCACCTGGAAGGAGCTCCAGTCCGCGGCCAAGACGCTCAAGGACAAGGAGCCCGGGATGATCCCCTTCCCGGTCGCGGGCGGCGCCGAGATGTTCGCCACCCCCTTCATCTGGGGCGCCGGCGGCGAACTGGCCACCGAGCGGGGCGGCAGCTGGAAGTCCGGCATCAACTCGCCCGAGGCCGTCAAGGGCATCGAGTTCTACACGGGCCTCGCCACCAAGGACAAGGTCTCCCCGGCCAAGGTCAACACCTGGACGGAGAAGGAGGTCGGCGACGCCTGGGGCAAGGGCCAGGTCGCGATGTCCGTCAACGGCAACTGGACGCCGAAGGCCATCGTCGAGGCCAACCCCGACCTCAAGGGCAAGCTGGGCGCCGTGCCGATCCCCGGCCAGACCGGCGGCATGAGCAAGTCCTTCCTCGGCGGCTCCTACCTGTCCACGTTCAACACGGACAAGAAGGACCTCGCCTGGGAGTTCGTGAAGATGCTGACCACGGGTGACTTCGCGGCCAAGTGGGCCGAGGAGACCAACTACTTCCCGGGCCAGAACTCCGAGCTGAAGAAGATCGAGGCGAAGAAGGACCCGCTGGTCGAGCCGTTCGCCAAGCAGATGCTGGAGGCCGGCGCGACCGTCCCCAAGACCAAGGCGTACGGCGAGATCCAGGCCTCGAAGGTCATCCCCGGCATGGTGCAGTCCATCCTGACCGGGAAGTCCTCCGTCCAGGAGGCGGCGGACAAGGCCGCCAAGGACATGGACGCCATCTTCGCCAAGGACAAGTAGGCAAGGGCGAGTCGACGCCATGAAAGACACGCTGGTCGGGGACGGACCGAAGGTGACCGAGGTCCGTCCCCCCGCCCCCCGCCCGGAACACGAGGCGGCCCTCCGCAAGAAGAAGCTGGTCGCTCTCGCCCGGCCGTGGCTGCTCCTCGCCCCGTCCCTCCTGGTCCTCGCCGGCCTGCTGCTCTGGCCGCTGATCCAGGTCGGCAAGCTCTCGATGCAGGACTACGCCGTCAAGTTCGGCGGCGGGGTCGGCACCTTCACCGGGTTCGACCACTACGCCGACCTGCTCGGCAGCGGCCTTCTGTGGAAGACGGTCCTGCCCAACACGGCGTTCTTCGCGATCGCCTGCGTCGGCCTCACCGTCGCCCTCGGCACGCTCGTCGCGCTGCTGCTCAACCGCCTCGGCCCGGCCTGGCGGCTGATCTGCTCCATCGCGATCCTCGCGGCCTGGGCGATGCCCGCCGTCACCGGGACGTACGTCTGGATCTGGCTCTTCCAGCCGCAGGACGGCATGGTCAGCCAGATCGCCGGCTCGATGGGGCTCATCGACCCCGAGACGACCAACTGGTTCACCGAACGCGGGCCGTTCTACGCGATCGCGACCCTGAACGTCGTCCACCACGGCTTCCCGTTCGTCGCCATCACCGTCCTCGCGGGCCTGATGACGATCCCCAAGGAGCTCTACGAAGCGGGGGAGCTGGACGGCGCCAACGCCTGGCAGCGGTTCTGGAAGATCACGGTTCCGACGATCAAGCCCGTCTTCCTGGTGGTGACCATCCTCTCCACCATCTGGGACTTCAAGGTCTTCACCCAGATCTATCTGATGCCGGGCGGCGACGGCGCCAACGAAGAGGTCTACAACCTCGGCGTCTTCTCCTACATCCAGGCCTTCGCCAAGAACGACTACGGCACCGGAGCGGCGGCCGCCGTCCTGCTGACCCTGCTGCTCCTCGCCATCACGGTCGTCTACATCCGCACGCTGTTCCGGCAGGGGGAGGAGGACCTGTGAGCGTCCGCCGCACCACACTCGCCACCCGCATCGGCCTGCCCGTCGGGGTCGCCGCGCTGCTGCTCTTCGCGCTCTTCCCCGTGTACTGGATGATCTCCACGGCACTCGACCCGAAGGCGATCACGCGCGGCGCGGACGTGCTGCCGAGCGGCCTCAGCTTCGAGCACTTCACCTACGTGTTCGAGAAGGGCAACTTCGGCACGTACCTCCTGAACTCGGCGCTCGTCGGCTTCGGCACCATCCTGGCCGCCGCGCTGCTCTCGCTCTTCGCGGCGATCGCCGTGGCCCGCTTCAAGTTCCGGTTCCGCACCTCCGTACTGATCATGGTTCTGATCGTGCAGATGGTGCCGCTGGAGGCGCTCGTCATCCCGCTCTTCATCCAGATGCGGGACTACGACATGCTCAACTCGCTGCTCGGCCTGACGATCGTCTACGTCGCGCTCTCGCTGCCCTTCGCGATCTGGACCCTGCGCGGCTTCGTCCAGACCGTGCCCAAGGAGGTCGAGGAAGCCGCGTACATCGACGGGGCGTCCTGGTTCCGGATGTTCCGGTCGGTGCTGCTGCCGCTGGTGGCGCCCGGACTCGTCGCGACCTCGATCTTCGCCTTCATCACGGCGTGGAACGAGTTCGTCTTCGCGTACACCTTCATGAAGGGCAGCGACAAGTACACGGCCGCCGTGGGCATCTACCAGTTCTTCGGCGAGAACTCCACGGCCTGGGGTCCGGTCATGGCCAGCTCCACGCTGGTCACCGTGCCGGTGATGATCTTCTTCGTGATCGTGCACCGCAAGCTGGGCTCGGGCCTGGCGGCGGGAGCCGTCAAGGGCTGAGCCCCGCGCGCACGGACGGCGCTCCCACGGGGAGCGTTCGGGGCGGCTACGGCACCCTGAACGTCTCCCCGTACACCTTCCAGGTCAGCGGCGTCTTCAGGCTCAGATTGCCGTCGTAGAGGAACTGGCGCTGCGCCGTGTCGATGCGGGTCGTGTCGCGGTGCGCCTCGTGCGACTTCTCGGACTTCATCGCCGTGCGGCGGATGTCCAGGAAGATGTCGAGGTAGGCCTTCTCCTTGCCGCCCTGCGCGGGGGTGTCGGCCTCCTTCAGGGCCGCCTCGCGCAGGCCGTAGAAACCGCGCGGGCCGGTGCCCGGGCCGTGCAGGACCATCGCGTCGTAGTAGATGAACTGCCCGAGCGTGCCGAGTCCGTCCAGCTTGGCGAGGCGGACCGCCGGGTCGAAGTAGATCCGGTCGCGGGCGGTGTTCTGCGCCTTGCGGAAGTCGGGCTCCTCGGCCTCCGCCTTCCAGGCCTTGGTGAAGCCGGGGTCGAGGCCCTCGTGCGAGTCGCTGCCGTCGACCTTGCGCAGCGCGGGCAGATAGCGGGCGAGGCCGTTGTCCGGGTGGTCCTTCGTGTACCGCTCGACGAGGGTGAGCAGATCGTGCGTGCCGGTGCAGAAGCCGATGATCCCGGCGGTGTAGCCGTGCCCGTCGTCGATGTCCTCGATGTAGCCGTACTGCCCGCGCCAGTTCAGCGTGGAGTTCTCCGCGCTGGCGATCAGCTGCTGGGCCAGGTCCTTCTTGGCGGGCGACGCGAGGCCTGCCGGGAGGTCCGCGATCAGCTCGTCGTCGGCCTTGATCTCGGCGGCCGACTTGTCCTTGTCGTACGGCCGCTGGGTGCCGGGCCCCCGCTGGTCCGCTCCGGAGGCGGCGCTGTCCGAGTCCCCGCCCATGAGGTAGACGGCGACGGTGGCGACCGGGGCGACGGCGAGAAGAAGGAGGCCTGCACGTTTCATTCGCACAAGATTACGTGTGCTTCCGCGGTAGCGCGCCTTCCGGATCCGCCTCTATTGACTATTAGTCAATTTCGCCGCAGTCTCAGGACCGGTCCGTACCGATCCGTACCGGTCATGGGAGGCCCTATGAGCACCGAAGCACGGGAGCGGCTGAGCGCGGAGCTGCGGGACGAACCACCGCCGTCGTTCGCCGAATTGGCGCCCGACCAGCTCGCCCTGCTGGCCGACGCCCTCAAGCGCGAACGCGAGAGCCGCGCGTCGGGTCTGAACGAGGCCGCCGAGGAGGCGCTCAAGCTGGTGCCCGCGCTGGCCCGGGGCCCCGTACGCCGGATTCTCTTCCGATGAGCGCGATAAGCCCGAAAGGTCGGTCAGGTCGGACGAGGAGGCGAGGGTAGGCCATGGACAAGCTGCGGAGCAGGGCGGAGACCCTGAAGATCGCGCGCCTTCTCGACGTGGAACCGGAGCGGCTCGGCTTCCTGGCGGCGCTCCCCGTCGAAGACGTACGCCGCTTCCGCGAGAGCTGCGTCGCGGCGCTCTTCGACCGTACGCCGGAGATGCTGGACCGGATCGCGTCCGCGACGAAGCTGGTGCCGGCCGGGGTCGCCGCCGCGATCTCGCAGAAGGCCCTGGGCCCGCGGCTCGCCGCCGGGGTCGCGGGGCGCCTGGAACCCACCCGGGCCGCGGACATCATCGAGAAGCTGCCGGTGCCGTTCACGGCGGAGTCCTGCGGGCATCTCGACCCGCGCAGGATCAAGGGCATCGTCGACCGGCTCGACGAGGGCCTGGTCGTACGGATCGCGGTGACGCTCGCCGAGCGCGGCGACCACCTCACGATGGGCCGCTTCGTCGGCCACCTGCCCGACTCGGCGCTGCGGCGGATCCTGCCGCAGGTCGACGACGCGGCCGTCCTGCGCACGGGGTTCGCCATCGACCGGCCCGAACGCCTCGGCCAGATCATCGACCTGATGGGCCCGGAGCGGCTCGCGTCGGTCATCGCCTCCGCTTCGGGCGAGGGGCTGTGGCCCGAGGCGCTGGCCGTCGCGGGGATGGTGACGGGGGAGCAGCGGGGGCGCATCGCCTCGCTGGCCGCGGGGCAGCCCCAGGACCGGCTGGACTCGCTGGTCGTCACGGTGGCGGAACAGGACCTCTGGGAATCCCTGCTGCCGCTGGTCGCGCTCCTCGGCGAGGACGAGCGGCGGGCGGTCGCGGTGCTGCCCTCCCTGCGGGACGCGGGGGTGCTGGGCGGGGTCGTGCGGGCGGTGGTGGCGACGGGACTGTGGGCGGAGTTCCTGCCGCTGGTGGAGGTGTTGCCGCAGGAGTCCCGGAAGGTGGTGGCCGATGCGGCGGGGGCGCTGCCCGGGGCCGACCTGGACGCGCTGGCCCTTGAGGTGGACAAGCGGGATCTGTGGGAGCTGGTCCTGCCGCTGGTGGAGCTGATGGACGATGCCGCCAAGACACGGATCTTCGAACTGCCGGCGTTCCAGGGGCGGGCGGAGTAAGGGGCCTTGACGGCCGGAGGGGCCGGGGACCAGCCCCTCCGGCGCCCCGCAGGGACCGCCTCACCCCGCCGTCGACCCCCCGTCCACGGCGAACTCCGCCCCCGTCACGTACGACGACGCCTCCGACGCGAGGAAGAGGATGATCTCCCCGACCTCCTCGGGGCGCCCCATCCGCCCCAGCGGCAGATGGGACCAGTCCCGCCCGGCGGAGGCCGAGGAGATCATCGGGGTGTCGATCGCCCCGGGATGCACGGAGTTGACCCGCACCCCGTACCGCGCGAGGTCGAGCGCCGAGGACCGCGTCAGCCCCCGGAGCCCGAACTTCGTCGAGCCGTACGCCGCGTGCCCGGGGATCCCCACCAGACCCGCGGTCGACGAGACGTTCACGATCGAGCCGCCGCCCGCCTCACGCAACGCGGGCAGCACCGCCTGGATCCCCAGGAACGGGCCGAGCAGATTGACCCGGAGCAGGGCCTCGAAGTTCTCGTACGTCTCCTGCTCCACCGACGCCGTCCGCCACAGCGCCGCGTTGTTCACGAGCGCGTCCAGACGCCCGAAGGCCGCAACCCCGGCCGCCACGGCCGACGACCAGCTCTCCGCGTCCGTGACGTCATGGCGGACGAACAGGCCCTGCTCGCCCAGGGACTCGGCGACCTCGCGCCCCTCCTCCTCCCGTACGTCGGTGACCACGACCCGCGCCCCGGCCTCCGCGAAGAGCCGTGCCTCGGCGGCCCCTTGGCCCCGGCCCGCACCCGTGATCAGGACGGCCTTGCCCTCCAGTCCGTAAGAGATCACTTCACGCCACCCGCCTCTCCCGTACCCTCGGCCCTCTGCGACGGACGGGAGAGTGGAGCCGCACATGGGACCGGCGATCAGCCTGCACAAGGTGGAAGAGGCGGCGCCCGCGCTCGTGAGCCTCTACAAGTCCGCCGGCGTCAGCCTCCGCAAGCACGGCCTGGCGGGCGAGCGCGCCGCCGTCTACCTCGTCGTCGACTACTCCGGCTCCATGAAGCCGTACTACAAGGACGGCACCGTCCAGGCCCTGGCCGACCGCGTCCTCGGTCTGTCCGCGCACTTCGACGACGACGGAACCGTGCCCACGGTCTTCTTCTCCACGGACGTCGACGCCGTCACGGAGATCGCCCTCGACCGCCACCACGGGCGGGTCGAGGAGATCGTCGCCGGGCTCGGGCACATGGGCAAGACCAGCTACCACCTGGCGATGGACGCCGTCATCGACCACTACGTGGACAGCGGGTCCACGGCGCCCGCCCTGGTCGTCTTCCAGACTGACGGCGGCCCCGTCAACAAGCTCGCCGCCGAGCGGTATCTGTGCAAGGCGTCCAAGCTGCCGCTGTTCTGGCAGTTCATCGGCTTCGGCGACGCGAAGAGCAAGCAGTTCGACTACCTCCGCAAGCTCGACGAACTCGCCGTCCCCGCCAAGCGCGCCGTCGACAACGCGGGCTTCTTCCACGCGGGACACGATCCCCGCACCGTCCGGGACGACGACCTGTACGACCGGTTGGTGGGGGAGTTCCCGGCCTGGCTCGCGGCGGCGCGGGCGCAGGGGATCGTGACCACCTGACCTCCGCCGCCTCCCCGGGCCGTATGCCCTAGCCGACCATTCGCTCCCGCAGCGCGAGAATCGTCCGTGCGTCAAGCCCGAGTCCCTTCGTCAGATAGCCGCCGAGGCCGCCGTACTCCCTCTGCGCCTCGGCCAGTGCCGCCTCCAGATAGCCGGTGCGGACCTCCTGGAGCGGGATCAGCAGATCGGGGTTCTGCATCAGACCGCCCTGCTTCAAACCCTCGCGGACCTTCGCGTCATAGGCGGCCCGGTAGGTGTTGGACGCCAGGAAGTCGTCCACGGCGGTGCGTTCGGGGACGCCGACGGCGCGCAGCAGCAGATAGCTGGTCCAGCCGGTGCGGTCCTTGCCGGCCGTGCAGTGGTAGAGCAGAGGTGACGCCGTGCCGCCGCGGGCGATGTCGCGCAGGGTCGCGGCGAACTGCGCGCGGTTCGCCGCGTCGGTGACGAAGGTGCGGTAGACGTCGCGCATGAAGGCGTCCGCCTTGCCGCTGCCCAGCATCTCCTCCTGCTTGACCGGGTCCCTGGAGCCGATCACGGTCATCAGCTTCGCGAAGAGGCCGTTGTCGTTGACGGCCCGTGGTGTCACGGCGAGCCCGGCGGGCAGCCGGTCGGGCCCGTCGTACCGGACCTCGGCCGGCACCCGGAAGTCGACGACCTTCTTCAGGCGCAGCCCGACGAGGGTGGCGACGTCGGCGTCGGTGAGCTTGGCGAGGGCGTCGGCGCGGAAGACCTGCCCGTAGCGGACCCGCTCGCCGTCATAGGTGCGGTAGCCGCCCAGGTCCCGCACGTTCACGGCGCCCTGAAGCGGAATCTGGCGTACGCCGTCGGCCGCCGGGCGGGGGTGGTGGGGGGCGTGCCGGGCGGTGCCGCGCTCGGCTGCGGCGGGCGCGGCGGGCTCGGCGTGGGCCGCCCAGACGGGCAGGGTGCCCAGGGCGAGCGCGGAGAGCGCGACTCCGACTGCCGTACGGGTCCGGGTGATGCGCATTGGGCCGCCTTCCTCGGGAGCGGTCGCCCTGGCCATTCGTCGCTCAACCAAGCGATTGTTCGGCAGAAGGTAGTGGGGCGCTCCGGCAGGTGGAAGACACGTCTAGTGGGTCTCCGGCGCGGCGTTACAGCGGGGGCGGGTCCGCGAAGAGGGGCGGCGAGGGCGGAGGCCCGGCCCCGCACGGCGACGAGGGGCCGGAAACGGCCGGTCCCTCGTCCGTGTTAGGCTTATGCGTCGCAGTTTTGGTACCCATGAACTTTATGTGCGCCTGACGGGAACACTCCGAAGGCGCATTATTGTTTTTTTCCGGTCTCTCCGGGATGGGGGTCATTGCAGCGCTTGGAATCCACAATTCCGTGGTTTTCCTTACTCTGCCCCTGTTGAGGAGATTGACATGGCAACTGGCACCGTTAAGTGGTTCAACGCTGAAAAGGGCTTCGGCTTCATCGAGCAGGACGGCGGCGGCCCCGACGTCTTCGCCCACTACTCGAACATCGCGTCCTCGGGCTTCCGTGAGCTCCTCGAGGGCCAGAAGGTCTCCTTCGACGTCACGCAGGGCCAGAAGGGCCTGCAGGCGGAGAACATCGTTCCCGCCTGATCGTCGTAGCACGCGAACCTCAGAGCCGGGGCCCGCACCGGAAAGGTGCGGGTCCCGGCTTGTGCTGTCACCAGGCCCAGGAAGGCATTTCCGTATGAATCGCTCCGATCGCCCCGCACGTCCTGCCCGCGGGCGCTCCACGAACGCACGCGGAAAGGCTCCGGTGGCCGGCGGCCAGGCGAGGGGCGCCGCGAAGAAGCCCGGCCGCGCCAAGGCGAAGCCCGTCGGCGGCGAATTCGCGCTGCCCGAGAGCATCACGCCCGCGCTGCCCGCCGTCGAGGCGTTCGCCGACCTCGACATGCCCGAGGCCCTCCTGAAGACGCTGGCCGCACAGGGCGTCACCGAGCCCTTCCCGATCCAGGCGGCCACCCTGCCCAACTCGCTCGCGGGCCGCGACATCCTCGGCCGTGGCCGCACCGGCTCCGGCAAAACCCTCGCCTTCGGCCTCGCGCTCCTGGCCCGCACCGCGGGCCGCCGCGCCGAGCCGCGCTCCCCCCTCGCCCTGGTCCTGGTCCCCACACGTGAGCTCGCCCAGCAGGTGACGGACGCGCTGACGCCGTACGCGACCTCCGTGAACCTGCGCATGTCGACGGTCGTCGGCGGTCTCTCCATCACCAAGCAGGCGGGCACGCTGCGCCGCGGCGCCGAGATCATGGTGGCGACCCCCGGCCGGCTCAAGGACCTCATCGAGCGCGGCGACGCCGATCTGTCGCAGGTGCGCACGACCGTCCTCGACGAGGCCGACCAGATGGCCGACATGGGCTTCATGCCGCAGGTCACCGCGCTCCTGAAGCAGGTCGAGCAAGGCGGGCAGACGATGCTCTTCTCCGCGACGCTCGACAAGAACATCGACCGCCTGGTCCGGATGTTCCTGACGGACCCGGTCGTCCACTCGGTCGACCCGTCCGCGGGCGCGGTCACGACGATGGAACACCACGTCCTGTACGTCGCCGACGAGACCGACAAGAAGGCCGTCGCCCTGCGCATCGCCGCCCGCGAGGGCCGCGTGATCATGTTCCTGGACACCAAGCGCGCGGTGGACCGCTTCACCAAGCGGCTGCTCGCCAACGGTGTGCGCGCCTCCGGCCTGCACGGCGGCCGTTCGCAGCCGCAGCGCAACCGCACCCTGGACCAGTTCAAGACCGGCCAGGTCACCGCGCTGATCGCCACCAACGTGGCGGCCCGCGGCATCCACGTCGACGACCTCGACCTGGTCGTGAACGTGGACCCGCCCACCGACCACAAGGACTACCTCCACCGCGGCGGCCGCACGGCCCGCGCCGGTGAGTCCGGCAGTGTCGTCACGCTCGTCCTGCCGGACGAGAAGCGCGAGATGACGCGCCTGATGTCCGACGCGGAGATCAGCCCGAAGACCGCGCGCGTGAAGTCCACGGACGAGGAGCTCGCGCGGATCACCGGGGCGCGCGAGCCGTCCGGGGTGCCCGTCGTGGTCGAGGTTCCGCAGCAGCAGCAGGCTTCGCCGCAGCGGGGGCGGCGGCGTCCCGCCGGGCAGGGCGGTGGCGGTCAGCGCCGGTCGCGCCCGCAGGGGCAGTCGTCCTCCCAGGGCCAGGGCCAGGGTCAGTCCAGGTCTCAGGGCCAGTCCCGGTCCCAGTCCCAGGGCGGGCAGGGCCGGACTCCTTCGCAGGGCGGCCAGGCGCGGACCCCCGCGCAGGGCGGCCAGTCCCGGAACTCGTCGCAGGGCGGCCAGACCCGGACCCCCTCGCAGGGCGGCGGCAGGTCCGCTGCCGGGGGCGGCAGCGGTAGCGGCACCGGAGGCGGGCGCGCCCGCCGCGGAGGTGCGGGCCGCCGGGCCGCGTAGCCCGTCCCACCGGTCGGTTCGTGTCCCCGGCGGGGGTTCCCTGCCGGGACAGGACCGGTCCGAACCGGACCGAACCGGATAGGACTGGACTGAACCGGACCGCGCCGGACCTGACCGGACCGGACTGCATCGGACAGGCCTCGGACCGCACCGCGCCGGACCGCACAGAACCGGACAGAACCGCACCGAACCGGACCGCGCCGGGTTCATCCGGCCCGCACTCGTCCTCACCGAACACGCCGTTCCGCCCAGCACCCGATGCCCGGGGTGACGGGCGGGAGCCCGACGACGGGCCGGGGCAGGGGAGTTGCCTTGGCCGGTCTCCCCACCAGCCCGGCCAAGGCCCGAGGGAAGCCCTGAATGACTGACGACCAGCAGCAGCGGAATCAGCCCCGGCCGGAAGCCCTGCCGGAAGCCCGGCCCGGCTCCCACCCCGAGGCCCCGGCCGCGCCGGACGGCCGGACGCCGCTGCCCCTCGCCGAGGACGGCGACCGGCAGGATCTGCGGGCCGACTGCGGCAGTTGCTTCGGGCTCTGCTGCGTGGCCCTCACCTTCGCCAAGTCCGCGGACTTTCCGGTGGACAAGGCCGCCGGCACGCCCTGCACCAACCTGCGGCAGGACTTCCGCTGCGGCATCCACCAGAAGCTGCGCAGCACGGGCTACTCGGGCTGCACGGTCTACGACTGCTTCGGCGCGGGCCAGAAGGTCTCCCAGGTCACCTACGGCGGCACCGACTGGCGCCAAGACCCGGACTCCGCCCGCCAGATGTTCGACGTCTTCCCGGTGATGCGCCAACTCCACGAGCTGCTCTGGTACTTGACCGAGGCGCTCACCCTGCCGCAGACCCGCCCGATCCGGGCCGAACTCCGGCGCGCGCTGGACAGGACCGAGCACCTCACCCAGGGCGCCCCCGCCGCCGTGGCCGCGACGGACGTGGCCGCGCACCGCGAGGACGTCAACGTCCTGCTCCTGCGCACCAGCGACCTCGTGCGCGCGGACGTCCGCCGCAAGAAGAAGGACCGCCGGGGCGCCGACCTCTTCGGTGCCCGGCTGCGCGGCGCCGATCTCCGTGGCGTCACCCTCCGCGGCGCGTACCTCATCGCCGCCGACCTGCGGGACGCCGACCTCCGCCGGGCCGACCTGATCGGCGCGGACCTGCGGGACGCGGACCTGCGGGGCGCGGACCTCACCGGCAGCATCTTCCTCACGCAGTCACAGGTGAACGCCGCGAAGGGCGACGCGGGGACGAAGCTGCCGCCGTCCTTGGTGCGCCCCGGCCACTGGGCCTAGCCGGGCACCCGTCCGTCAGGTGTCGCACTCCAGCACCGTCCGGCACAGCGTGCACCGTGCCCGCATCCGCCCCCGCGCGGGCAGCCGGATCCGCTGCCGGCAGGTGGGGCAGGGGAACGACACCCGCAGCGGCTCGCCGCCGCCCCGCCCGGGGGAGAACGCGTACGCCTCGCCCGGGGGCGAGACCTCCGCCCCGCCGGAGCGGTGCTCCAGCGCGTACCGCCGGTCCTTCGCGTACCGCCGGCGCCCCGCCCAGCCCGCGGCCGTCAGCGGCGGCTGCTGCTCGTCGCGCCGGGCGCGCGCCAGCCCTTTCGTATAGGCGGTGTACGCCTGGGCGCTGGTGAACCACGTCTCGGGCGCCTCACCGAAGGCGATGGCCCGCTTGGCCAGGACGTAGCCGAACTCCTCCGGCGTGAGATAGCCGAGCTTCTGCGAGGAGGCGCCGTCCTCGCGGTAGGCGTCCAGGAGGAGCCAGCCCGCGCCCAGATACGTGGTGGCGGTGTCCGTGAGGATCTCGTTGTCGCGGGTGCCGGGGAACGACAGGTCGAGCCGGTGCAGATACACGTGCATGACCTCGTGGGCGAGCGCCGCGCCGATGTCCCTGCGGTGCGTGCGGAACCGGTCGTTGAGCTCGATGAAGTACTCGGGCCCGGCGGTGAGTTCGACGTTCGCCGCGTGCGTCATCTCGCGGAATCCGACGATCATGCGGGCGTCCGGCAGCCGGAGGTGGCGCACCATCTCGCGGGCCACGCGCTGCACGCCCAGGTACAGGTCGTCCTGGTCGGAGAAGGCGACGTCGGCGGGCGTGATGCTGGTGTCGAAGGTGTGGACGGTGTCGTACGACAGGCGTTTGTAGAGCGCGGTGATCGCGGAGCGCACCGTCTCCAGATGGGGGTAGCCGTGGACCACCGGCCCGCCGTCCGCCATGCCGGCACCCCCTGGAGACGTCTGCCATCCGTCTCCACTGTAGGACGGGTCCGCGTCGGCGGTACCAGGCCATGAGAGGGGCACTGGCCGAAAACCGCCCCTTGCTCCCTGCGGACACCGATCTCCATAATCCGCAACAACGCTTTGGCGGGCTCATGCCATTCTCGCGTCGTCGTGGGGAGGGCAGCGGGTCCGCCGTCGCGTGTGACCCCCCACAACCCCCCACGAAGGGACACCCGTTGAACACCAAGCTGCGTGGAGTCAAGAGAGCCGCCACCCTCGGTGCCATCGCCCTCGCCACCGTCAGTCTCCAGCCCGTCGCCGCGTCCGCGGCCCCGCACCCGGGCCCCACCCCGGGCGAGCGCGTGGTCGGCGGCACCCCCGCCGAGCAGGGTGAGTTCCCGTTCATGGTCCGTCTGTCGATGGGCTGTGGCGGCGCGCTGTACGCCCAGGACATCGTGCTCACCGCCGCCCACTGCGTGGACGGCTCGGGCGACAACACGAGCATCACCGCCACCGGCGGTGTCGTGGACCTGGAGAGCCCGGACGCGATCACGGTGAAGTCCACGAAGGTCCTCCAGGCGCCGGGTTACGACGGCAAGGGCAAGGACTGGGCGCTCATCAAGCTCGCGAAGCCCATCGACCAGCCCACCCTGAAGATCGCCAAGGACGACAAGCTCAACAACGGCGACTTCGACATCGCCGGCTGGGGCGCCGACAAGGAAGGCGGCCAGCAGCAGCGCCACCTCCTCAAGGCGAAGGTCCCGTTCGTCAGCGACGCGGACTGCGAGGCCGCGTACGGCGCGGACCTCACGCCCGGCGAGGAGCTCTGCGCCGGGAACCTGGCGCAGGGCGGCACCGACACCTGCCAGGGCGACTCCGGCGGCCCCATGTTCCGCAAGGACGAGGCCGGGGAGTACGTCCAGGTCGGCATCGTCAGCTGGGGCAACGGGTGCGCGCGCCCGAAGTTCCCCGGGGTCTACACCGAGGTGTCGACGTTCGCCGGTGACATAGAGAAGGCGGCGTCGGAACTCTGAGTTCCCGCCGTACGCGGGGCCGGACCAGCCACTGGTCCGGCCCCGCGGTCGTGTCGGGGCGCCCCCGGGCGTGCGGCGTGCCGGCCCGCGTTAGTCCAAGACCTGCCTCCCCTTTGTCCATGGGCGCACCCGTCCCTCCCGGCGGAGGGTGACCGCACCGAGATCCGTCCCACGGAGGGGTGCCATGCAGCCGTCAGACACGTCCGGCCCAAGCCGCAGAGCCGTAGTCGCCACGGGCGCGCTGGCCGGGGTCAGCGCCGCCGTCGGCCTCGCGGGCGCCGCCCCGGCCTCGGCGCGGCCCGCGGCGGCGGGCGAAGTCGTCCTGCGCTCCGCCGACCTGGAAGTGCGCGTCGCCACCGACTTCCCCCGCGTCGTCTCGTACACCGACCGTGCCTCCAAAGCCGTCCTGCACGCGCAGCCCGAAGCGGTCACCACCCTGCTGGTGGACGACGTCACGCACACCCCGGAGGTGACCGTCACCGACCGGGCGAGCGCCCGGATCGCGTACGGCCTGGCCCTCGGCGGCGGCACCACCCTCACCGTCGAGATCGCCGTCAAGGGCCGCCAGGTGCACTGGCGCGTGACCGGGATCGACGACACCGACGCCCTGCGCGTCGGCACGCTCCGCATCCCCGGGCTGACCCTGCTCGCCGTGCGCAGCGACCAGCCCGGCGCCACCCTCCTCGCCGCCAAGGTCCAGCTCGACAAGGCCAAGAGCGGGGACACCGAGGTCAGGCTCACCCCGGAGACCGCCGCGGAAGCGGCCACCGGATGCGCCTACGCCGTCGTCGCGCACGACGGTCTCGGCGGCGCCGTCGAGACCAACACCGTCCACGACAAACCCACCACCGAGGCCGGGACCACCTGGGACAACGGCAGGCTCCGGCGCGAGACCGTCCGGAAGAACGGCCACGTGGAGGCCCGCCTGGCCCCCGGCGAGTGGACCCACCGCGCGGCCACCGCCGCCGTCCGCGACACCGAGCCGCTGCCGTACGCCACCGTCGTCATCACCGGCGACCGCAACGGCGACGGCAAGGTCGACTGGCAGGACGCCGCCATCGCCTTCCGCGACATCATGGTCACACCGCTCGGCGCGGACGAGCAGCACCTGCGCGTCGTCCCGCACATCCCGTTCAACTTCGCCTCGCAGGCCACCAATCCGTTCCTCGCGACCCTCGACGAGGTCAAGCACATCCACCTGGCCACGGACGGCCTGCGGCAGTACACGCTGCTCAAGGGCTACCAGTCCGAGGGGCACGACTCCGCCCACCCCGACTACGCGGGCAACTACAACACGCGCGCGGGCGGCCTGGCCGACCTCAACACTTTGGTCAGAGAAGGCAAGAAATGGAACAGCGGCTTCAGCGTCCACGTGAACGCCACGGAGTCCTATCCCGTCGCCCGCGCCTTCTCCGAAAAGCTCGTCGACAAGACGAACGAGCAGTGGGACTGGCTGGACCAGAGCTACCGCATCGACCAGCGCCGTGACCTGGTGTCGGGCGACATCATCCGGCGGTTCGGCGATCTGCGCGACGAGACCGACAAAGGGCTCGACGCGCTCTACATCGACGTGTTCCGTGAGTCCGGATGGACCTCCGACCGGTTGCAGCGCGCCCTGCGCGCACAGGGCTGGCTCGTCACCAGCGAATGGGGCCACGGCTTCGAGCGCTCCTCCGTCTGGTCGCACTGGGCCACGGAGACGGATTACGGCCCCGACACCTCCCGGGGCATCAATTCACGGCTCATCCGATTCATCCGGAACCACCAGAAGGACGTGTTCGCCGACAAATGGCCGACCCTTCTCGGCATCGCCCGCATGGGCAATTTCGAGGGCTGGGTCGGCAAGACCGACTGGTCGTATTTCTACGACCTGATCTGGACCGACTCCCTGCCCGCCAAATACCTCCAGGCCCACCCCATCAAATCCTGGGGCGAGCACGAGATCGCCTTCTTCGGCGAGGGCGCGACCACGGTCTCCGACACCGACGGCGCCCGCCGGATCGTCACCGACGGCCGTGTCGTCTACGACGGGGGCAGCTATCTGCTGCCCTGGGAGCCCCGCAAGGCCACCGACCCCCCGAAGCTCTACCACTACAACCCCGCGGGCGGTGACAGCAGCTGGCGGCTGCCCCGCGGATGGTCCGGCCTCTCCAAGGTCGCGCTGTACCGGCTCACCGACCAGGGCCGGGCCTTCGTCGCCGATGTCCCGGTGCGCGGCGGCAAGGTCACCCTCGACGCCGAGGCCAAGCAGCCCTACGTCCTGTACCGCCGGCGCGCCGCGCCACTGCCCGACCCCGCCTGGGGGCAGGCCACGCCCCTGCACGACCCCGGGTTCCACTCCGGTTCGCTGCGCGGCTGGAAGGTCTCCGGGCCCGCCTCCGTGCGGCTCAGCGAGCTCGGCGACCACGAACTCGTCCTCTCCGCGGGCGGCAAGGCCGCCGTCGGCCAGCGGCTGCGCCGCCTGAAGGCGGGGGCGTACGTGGCCTCCGTACAGGTCGAGGTCGGCGAGAAGGCGGGCGACGAGCGCCGGGCCGCCCTGGAGGTGCGCACCGCCGACGGTGTCACCGCCGCCAACTGGACGCGCACCTCCACGGCCGGCAACTACGTGGCGGCCGACCGCAAGCACGGGACCCGCTTCCAGCGGATGTTCGTGCCCTTCACCGTCCCCGACGGGGGCGGCCCGGTCGAGCTGACGCTGCGGGCCGACGCGGGCGACGCGCGCGTGCGCTTCGACAACGTGCGCGTCGCCCCCGCCCCGGGCGGCGGCGCACCGCAGCGCGGCACCCTCGTCTCGGAGGACTTCGAGCACGTGCCGCAGGGCTGGGGGCCGTTCGTGAAGGGCGACGCGGGAGACGTCACCGACCCGCGCACGCACATCGCGCAACGGCACGCCCCCTACACGCAGCGCGGCTGGAACGGCAAGGCCATCGACGACGTCATCGACGGCTCGCAGTCCCTCAAGTCCCGCGGCGAGAACACCGGGCTCGTCTACCGCACCGTCCCGCACACCGCCCGCTTCGAGCCGGGCAAGCGCTACCGCGTCTCCTTCCGGTACGAGAACGAGAAGGCGGGGCAGTACGCGTGGATCACCGCCGTCGACGAACCCGCGGCACGCGAACTCGACCGCAAGGAACTGCCCGTCGCCACCGCGCCCACCGTCCTGACCTACGAGTTCACCGCCCCCGCCCAGGGCGAGGCATGGGTCGGACTGCGCAAGAGCGGGGACGACGGCACCGCGGAGTTCACCCTGGACGCCTTTGAGGTACGCGAGATCTGACGCACCCCGGGGGAGCCGGTAGGGCCGCTCACGCCGGCCCTTCCGGCTCCCGAGGGGACGCTCAGGTCCCTGCCGGCCGCCCCGGAACCGGCGACAGGGCGATCTCCCCGTCACCCGCCCCCTCCAGTTCGAGCACCCACACCTCGTTCACGCCCTCCCGCAGCACGGGACCAGGCACGAACAGCGAGCTCTGCGGACCCACCGCCCAGTAGCGGCCCACGTTGAAGCCGTTCACCCAGACGAACCCCCGCGTCCAGGAGGGGAGGCGGAGCACCGCATCGCCGGGACCCGCCACCTCGACCGTCCCGCGATACAGGCCGGGCAGACCCGACCCCACATCGCCGGACGCCACGACGCCCCGTACGGCCGACGGCACGTCGAACGCGTCGAGCCGCAGCCCCTGGGCCTCCACCCCGTGCAGATACTGCCGCTCGTGCAGCACCCCGCCGGTGATCCCCTTGGCCTCCCCGGTCCGCGGCCCGTAGTTGACCCGCCCCAGGGACTCCACCCACAGCTCCACGCGCGCGTGCCCCGCCACGGGCTCGGGCAGCGCCGGCTCCTCCTCGGTGAGGACCCCCGCCCGCACCCCGTCCACGTACACCACGGCCAGATCCCGCAGCCCCCGCACCCGCAGCGGATACGGCCGCCGCGGACCCGGCACGGTCAGCGCGTACCGGACCAGACCGCGGTCGACGTCGAGCTCCTCGAACGTGGGCGGCACGGCGTACTCCTCCACCGGCCCGCCGAGCGACTCCATGACGGCGGACAGCGGCGCCCGCTCCGCGAGAGCGACCACCGCCGCCTCACCGAGCGCGGCCGGGGGCGCGGGCGGCTCCGGCAGTGGACCGCGCGCGTAGGGGGCGAGCACCTCGCGAAAGAGCCAGAACTTCTCCGTGGGCCGCCCGAACTCGTCGACGGGCGCGCCATAGTCGTACGAGGTGACGTCCGGCTCCAGGACACCGTCGTGCAGCGCGCCACCGCCCCGGTTCGCCCCCGCCCACCCGGCGAAGTTCGTGCCGCCGTGCGCCATGTAGAGGTTGACCGACGCCCCGCACTCCAGGATCTCGCGCAGCGCGTCCGCCGCGTCGGCGGCATCCCGCGTCACGTGCTCGGCGCCCCAGTGGTCGAACCAGCCGCACCAGAACTCCATGCACATCAACGGCCCCTTGGGCCGGTGCTGCCGCAGCGTCGCGAAGCCCGCCCGGGCCTGCGAACCGAAGTTGGCCGTCGCCAGGACACCGGGCACGGACCCGCCGGTGAGCATGTGGTCCTCGGGGCCGTCGGACGTGAACAGCGGCACGCTCACCCCCTCGTCCCGCAGCAGGTCGACGAGATGACGCAGGTACACCTGGTCCGAGCCGTAGCTGCCGTACTCGTTCTCCACCTGCACCATGATCACCGGGCCGCCCCGGTCGTGCTGGCGCGGGACCACCTGCGTCAGGAGGCGCCCGAACCAGCGGTCCACGTGCGCCAGATACTCCGCGTCCCGCGTGCGCGCGCGTGCCCCCACCGCGCCCGTCAGCCAGTGCGGCAGACCGCCGTTCTCCCACTCGGCGCAGATGTACGGCCCCGGCCGGACGACCGCCCACAGACCCGCGTCCCGCGCGGCGTCCAAGAAGCGGCCGAGCGCCTCCACGTCGGCGAACTCCCCGGGGCGCGGCTCGTGCAGATTCCACGGCACGTACGTCTCCACGCAGTTGAGCCCCATCGCGCGCAGCATCGCGAGGCGGTGGCCCCACTGCGCCTCGTGCACCCGGAAGTAGTGCAGCGCCCCGGACAGCAGCCGTACGGGCCGCCCGTCCAGTTCGAAATCGTCCTCGCCCACCCTGAAGCCGTTCATCGCTCCCTCTCGCTCACGTACCGCTCCGCCACGATCACCTCTGGCGGGCGGCAGGGTCCATGGACAAAGATCTAGGCGGGTTGGACGCAGCGAGCGGGCCGCGGCCCGGACGAAAGGGGCACCAGCGGATGTACCACACGTGGATGCGGTATTTCACGCCGAGCCCGGCCCACCACCGCCTCGGCCTCGCCTGCCTCGGCGTCGGCCTCCAGCACGGCCTCCTGCCGACCGTGGGCCCGCGCACCCTCGACCACCACGTCGCCGTCGTCGTCAGCGCGGGCGGCGGCTGGTTCCGGCACACCGACGGCCGGCGCACCACGGTGACGGCACCCGCCCTGATCTGGCTCACCCCCGGAGTGCGCCACCACTACGGGCCCGACCCGGAGAGCGGCTGGGACGAGTGCTTCGTCGACTTCACCGGGCCCGCCACGGCCACCTACACCGAACTCGGCTACATCGAACCCGACCGGCCCGTGGTGCCCCTCTCCGACGCCACCGGCGCGCGGGCCGCCGTCGGACGCATCGCACGCGCCGCACGGCGCGGCAACCCCCTCCTGGAAGTCGAGACGGGCGCCGCCGTCCACGAACTCCTCGTCGCGCTGCGCAGGGCCCGCGCCGACATCGCCCCCGACGGCGACCCCGTCCTCCAGGCCCTGGCCCGCGACGCCTTCCAGCCACTTTCCGTCGCCGGGCACGCGGCACGGCACGGCATGACCCCCGCGGAACTGCGCACGGCGGTCCGCAGGGGCGCCGGATGCAGCCCCAAGGACTACCTCCTCGGCATCCGCCTGGGCCGCGCCAAGGAACTGCTCGCCGCCACGGAACTGCCGGTCGCCGCCGTCGCCCGCCGCGTCGGCTACGACGACCCCGCCTACTTCTCGCGGCTGTTCACACGCCGCGTGGGCACGGCACCCGTCCGCTTCCGCGAACAGCAGGGGCGCGCCGTCCCCGGCGGCTGGTCGCAGCAGATCCCCGACCCGGACCACCCGCCGATTTTGCGCTCTTCCCCCGTCGGCGGCGAAGGACCGGCAACGTAGGCTCGTGGACCATGACCACCAGCCACACAAGTGACGCGAACGGCGCCGGGGCCACGGACGAGGCCGTGCGCGCCGAGCTGTCCCGCCTGCGCGACAGCATCGACAACATCGACGCCGCCGTCGTCCACATGCTCGCCGAGCGCTTCAAATGCACCCAGCAGGTCGGCCACCTCAAGGCCAACCACCACCTCCCGCCCGCCGACCCGGACCGCGAGGCCCGCCAGATCGCCCGCCTGCGCCAGCTCGCGGAGAGCGCGAAGCTGGACCCGGCGTTCGCCGAGAAGCTGCTCAACTTCATCATCGCGGAGGTCATCCGCCACCACGAGACCATCGCCAAGTCGTCGTGAAGCGGACCACCGGGCCTGCCCGCCGGTGACATCAGGCAGCATGGACCCATGCCCGTACTGACGCGCGACGAAGCGCAGACCCGAGCCCGGCTCATCGACGTCCACCGGTACACGGTCGAGCTCGACCTGACCCGCGGGACCGAGACCTTCGACTCCCGTACCGTCATCCGGTTCACGGCACTCGGCGAGCCCACGGCCACGGTCGACACCTTCGTCGAGCTCAAGCCCGCCGAGCTGCGCTCCGCCACCCTCGACGGCCGGCCGCTCGACCCGGCCGGCCTCGCCGAGAACCGGCTCGCGCTCACCGGGCTCGCCGCGGGCGAGCACGAACTGCGCGTCGACGCGGCCATGCGCTACTCGCACACCGGCGAGGGCATGCACCGCTTCACCGACCCCACGGACGGCGAGACGTACACGTACACGCAGCTGTTCATGGACGACGTGCAGCGGGTCTTCGCCGCCTTCGACCAGCCCGACCTGAAGTCCGTCTTCGAGCTGACCGTCACCGCCCCCGAGGGCTGGACCGTCCTCGCGAACGGCGTCACCGAGCACCTCGGCGACGGCACCTGGCGGGCCGCCCCCACCCCCCTGATCTCCACCTACCTCGTCGCCGTCGCCGCCGGCCCCTGGCACTCGGTCCGCACCGAACACCGCGGCCTGCCCTTCGGCATCCACTGCCGCCGCTCGCTGGCACCCTTCCTGGACGCCGACGCCGACGAGATCCTCGACGTCACGCGCGCGTGCTACGACCGGTACCACGAGAAGTTCGAGGAGCCCTACCCCTTCGACTCCTACGACCAGGCGTTCGTCCCGGAGTTCAACGCCGGCGCGATGGAGAACCCCGGGCTCGTCACCTTCCGCGACGAGTTCATCTACCGCTCCGCCGTCACCGAGACCGAGCGGCAGACCCGCGCCATGGTCATCGCCCACGAGATGGCCCACATGTGGTTCGGCGACCTCGTCACCCTCAGGTGGTGGGACGACATCTGGCTGAACGAATCCTTCGCCGAGTACATGGGCTTCCAGACCACCGCCGAAGCCACCCGCTTCACCGACACCTGGACCGACTTCGGCGTCGCCCGCAAGTCCTGGGGATACGACGCCGACCAGCGCCCCTCCACCCACCCCGTCGCCCCCGCCCCGGACGCCGTGCCCGACACCGCGTCCGCGATGCTCAACTTCGACGGCATCTCGTACGCCAAGGGCGCCTCCGCCCTGCGCCAGCTCGTCGCCTGGCTCGGCGAGAAGGACTTCCTCGCCGGCATCAACACCCACATCGCCCGGCACAAGTTCGCCAACGCCACCCTGGCCGACTTCATCGAGTCCCTCGCGCACGCCACCGACCGCGACGTGCACGGCTGGGCCGACCAGTGGCTGCGCACCACCGGCGTCGACACGCTCACCTCGGTGGTCTCCCACGACGCCCGCGAGTGGACCCTCTCCCTCGACCGCGACGGCAGCCGCCCCCACCGCGTCGCCGTCGGCGTGTACGACCGCGGCCTCACCGGCGGCCAGGACCTGGTCCTGCGCGAGCGGTACGAGCGCGACGTCCCCGGCACCGGGGACCCCGAGCCCCGCGACGGCGGCCGCCCCGCGCTGATCGTCCCCAACGACCAGGACCTCACGTACGCCAAGGTCCGCCTCGACGACGTCTCCATGGAGACGGCCCTGCGCAGCCTCTCCCGCGTCCCCGACGCCCTCACCCGCGCCGTCCTGTGGAACAGCCTGCGCGACATGGTCCGCGACGGCGAACTGGACGGCACGGTCTACCTGGAGACGGCCCGCGCGCACCTGCCCGACGAGACCGACCTCGCCCTCGTCCAGGGCGTCCTCGCCTTCGCCACCACCTACGTCGCGGGCCGCTTCCTGCCGCCCGCGCGGCGGACCGTCGCCCTCACCACCCTCACCGAGCTGTGCCGCGACCTCATCCGGCGCACGGAGGACGGCTCCCACCCGGGGCTGCGGCTCACCGCCGTCCGCGGCTTCATCGACGTGGCGACGCGCCCCGACCCGCTCCAGGAGTGGCTCGCCGAGGGCACCGTCCCGGGCGGGCCCGAACTCGACCCCGAGCTGCGCTGGCGCGTCCTGACCCGCCTCGCCGTCCTCGGCGTCGCCGACGAGGCCGCGATCGCCGCCGAGCTGGAGCGGGACCCGAGCGCCACCGGCCAGGAGGGCGCGGCCCGCTGCCGTGCCGCGCTGCCCGACCCGCAGGCCAAGCGCCGCGCGTGGGACGCGATGTTCGCCTCCGACGACCTGTCCAACTACCTCCTGACGGCCACCGCCCAGGGCTTCTGGCAGCCCGAACAGGCCGACCTCGTCCGGGAGTACGTCCCCCGCTACTTCGAGGACGCGGTCGCCGTCGCGGCCCGCCGCGGCCCCGCCATCGCGGACGTCGCGGGCCGCTGGGCCTTCCCGGCACCGATGGTCGACCCCGAAACCCTCCGCCTCGGCACCGAATGCCTCCGGACGACGACCCCCACCCCGGCCCTCCACCGCAAACTGACGGACCAACTGGACGACTTGACCCGAGCCCTACGCGTACGCGAGACGACCACCCCCTAACCCCGCAAGGGGCGCGATCAGCCACGACGGTGGCGCGGCCGAGGTGGGGCAGGGGCGCCCCGTAAGGGGCGCGGGGAACGGCGCGCTCAGCCACGACGGTGGCGCGCCCGACAAGGGGCGCGAGGAACCGCGCGCTCAGCCACGACGGTGGCGCGCCCAAGGTACGGCAGGGGCGCCCCGCAAGGGGGCGCGGGGAACGGCGCGGCAAGGCCCCGACGGGCCAGCGGTTGACAAAGGGGCGCGGGGAACGGCGCGGCCAAGCCCCGACGGGCCAGCAGTCGAGGAGGGTCCACGCCGCTCGGAGCGCCTAGCACTGACGCCCCACCCCCCACCCCCTCTCCGCCCGGCAGTACCACTTTCGGGTTCGGATCGTTGAGCTCTTCGGGCGTGCCGTCCGCACGGCAGACAGGCTGGCTGTCCCCGCCCGCGCGCACCCGAAGGACGTCGCCCATGAGCACTCCGCCGCCCCTCGCCGGAGGAGCCCAAGGCCCCGCCTCACTGCGACCGTTGCTCACCACCGCCCTGGACGCCCTGCGCACCGGTGCGAGCGCCCGCGGCGGCCCCCTCCCCGCAGGCGGCCCGGCCGCCGTGGCCGCCCGGGTACGTGAAGCCACCGGCGACATCCTGCCCACCCGCGGCACCGGCGCCGACACCGCCCTGCGCACACTGGTCCACGCGCTCGCCGAAGGCGCAGCCGACCCCGCACACGCCCTCTGCGCGGCCCACCTGCACTGCCCCCCGCTGGCACTCGCCGTCGCCGCCGACCTGGCCGCCTGCGCGCTCAACCCCTCCATGGACTCCTGGGACCAGGCCCCCGCGGCCTCGGAGATCGAAACCCTGGTCACCCGCGCCCTCGCCGCCGAGGCCTACGGACCCGGCGGCGCCGACGCCCTCGTCACCACCGGCGGCACCGAAGCCAACCAGCTCGCCCTGCTCCTGGCCCGCGAACACCACGCCACGCACGCCACACCCCCCACGCACACCCCCCACGCCACGCCCCCCACGCACCACCCCGTCCAGCTGATCGTCGGCGACAACGCCCACCACTCCCTCGCCCGCGCCGCCTGGCTCCTCGGCATGCCCCCACCGGTCACCGTCCCCGCCCCCGCAGGCATCCTCGACCCGGCCGCACTCGACGACACGCTGGCCCACCTCACCGAAACCCCGGCCCCACTCCTCGTCGCCGCCACCGCGGGCACCACCGACGCCGGACTCATCGACCCCCTCGACCGGATCGCCGACCTCTGCACGGCCCACGGCGCCCGCCTGCACGTCGACGCCGCGTACGGCGGCCCCCTCCTGTTCAGCGACACGCGCAAAGCACTCCTGCACGGCATGGAGCGCGCCGACAGCATCACCTTCGACCTGCACAAACTCGGCTGGCAGCCCGTCGCGGCCGGCCTGCTCCTGGTCCGCGACGGCCGCGACCTCACGGCGCTCGGCCACCACGCCGACTACCTCAACGCCGACGACGACACCGAAGCGGGCCTCCCCGACCTCCTCGGCCGCTCCCTGCGCACCACCCGCCGCCCCGACGCACTGAAGATCGCCGTCACCCTCAAAGCCCTCGGACGACAGGGCATCGGCGCCCTCGTCGACCAAGTCTGCGCCCAGGCAACGGAGTTCGCCGCCCTCGTCGACGCCCACCCCGGCTTCGAGCTGTACGAGCGGCCCGTCATCAGCACGGTCCTCTTCCGCCCCGCAGACGCCACCGACGACCACATCGCCCACGTCCGGCGCGAACTGCTCTCCCAAGGGCGCGCCGTCCTCGGCCGGGCCACCCTCGACGGACGCCGCTGGCTCAAGGCCACCCTGCTCAACCCGCACACCCGGCCCGGCGACCTCGCCGAGCTCCTGAAGCTCGTGGAAGGAACCACCCCCCGATGACCGGCCAGAACGACAAGCCCGCCCCGCCGCTCACCACCCCCGAGGACCCCCGGGACCTGGTCGGCATCGGCATCGGCCCCTTCAACCTCTCCCTCGCCGCCCTCGCCCAGCCCCTGGCCGGACTCGACGCCGCCTTCTACGAACAGCGGCCCGCCTTCCACTGGCACCCCGGCATCCTCATCGACGGCGCCAGCCTCCAAGTCCCGTTCCTCGCCGACCTGGTGACCCTCGCCGACCCCGCGAGCCCCTGGACCTTCCTCAACTACCTCAAGACCCGCGAGCGCCTCTTCCCCTTCTACTTCGCCGAGCGCTTCCACATCCAGCGCGCCGAGTACGACGCGTACTGCCGCTGGGTCAGCGAGAACCTCCCCGCACTGCACTTCGGGCACCAGATCGACGCCGTGCGCTGGAACCCCGAACGGGACCTCTTCGAGGTCGACTTCACCCAGCTCGACGCCGACGGAGAGGCCGAGGCACTCGGCCGGACCTACACGAAGAACATCGCCGTCGGCGTCGGCACCGCGCCCTACGTCCCCGAACCCCTCAAGCCCCTCGCCGACGCCCCCGCCGTCCCCGTCATCCACTCCGCGGACTACCTCCTGCACCGCGACCGGCTGCTCGCCGCCGACCACGTCACCGTGATCGGCTCCGGCCAGTCCGGCGCCGAGATCTTCCTCGACCTCCTCAAGCACCGCCCCGTGGGCGCCGAGAAGATCCACTGGCTCGCCCGCACCGAGGCCTTCGCCCCCATGGAGTACTCCAAGCTCGGCCTGGAACACTTCACCCCGGACTACACCCGCTACTTCCACGCCCTGCCCGAAGCCGTCCGCGACGGACTCGTGACCCACCAGTGGCAGCTCCACAAGGGCATCGACGCCGACACCATCGCCGCCATCCACGCCGAGCTCTACCAGCGCACCCTGCACGGCGGCTGGCCCGACGCCGTCCTCACTCCGGGCGTCTCCGTGCGCACCGCGGGCCGCGTCGCCACCACCCGCGTCGAACTGCACCTGGAACACCTCCAGCAAGGCACCCGCTCCCGCCTCACCACCGACGCCGTCGTGCTCGCCACCGGCTACCGCGAACGCCCCCTCGACCAGCTCCTCGCGGGCCTCGACCCCTACATGCGCCGGGACTCCGCGGAGCGCCCCCGCATCGACGAGCGGTACCGCCTCGTCCTGGACCCCTCCGTCACCGGCAGCGGCAGCAACGTCTTCGTCCAGAACGCCGAACGCCACACCCACGGCGTCGGCGCCCCCGACCTCGGCCTCGCCGCCTGGCGCAGCGCCACCATCCTCAACGCCCTCACGGGGGAGACCCCCTACCCGCTCCCGCAGCGCACCGCGTTCACCAGCTTCGGCCTCCAGACGCCGCAGACCCACCCCTCCACCGCCGGCCGCATCGGCGAACAACGCAGAAACCTCGTACACCTCAAGGGCTGACGCACAGCACCCACCGGGCCGGCCGCAGCCGGCCCGGCCGGGCGCCTAGAAGACGGGCGTACCGTCGCGGGTCAGCTTCCAGTCCACCGACGCGAACTGACCCGGGTCGACCGTGCCCTTCGCCTGCACCCACTGGATGATCGTGTTGCGGATCTCGTCCGAGTTCGCCCACAGCTGCTTCGCGCCCGCCACATGCGGGAAGTTGCCGCCGCCGCTCGCCCGGTAGTTGTTCACCGCGAGCACGAACTCCGCCTTCGGATCCAGCTCCTTGCCCTCGAAGCTCAGCTTCGCGATCCGGGAACCCGCGGGCTTGGCGATGTCGATCTCGTACGTCACCCCGTACAGCGCGTCATAGTTGTAGTCCGGCGTGTTGCCGGCGTTCGTCAGCTTCGCCGGGTCCACCGGGGCACCCGCCGCCGTCTGTACGTAGTAGCGCGCCGAGAACTCCAGATAGTCCTTCAGCTGCGCACCCGTGATCAGCCGCGCCTCAAGGGTGTTCTCGAACGGGTAGAGCCCCGCCGCGTCCTTGATCGTCACCTCGCCCGCCGGGATCCCCGCCGTACGCGAGAAACACGAGGCCTGCGAGAGCACGGGAAGCGCCGCGTACGGCCCGCCCTTGAGCGCCTCCTTCACCGTCTCCGCCTGGACATGGCTGATCAAGTCGATGATCGCGACATCCTTGTACGGGCCTTCGGCCGTGCTCATCGCCTGGGTGGACGTGCCGATCACCTGGTTGACGTAGGCGACGACCTTCTTGTGCTCGTCGGCCAGCAGCCGGGTGATCTTCCGGTCCTCCGCCGCCGTGTTCGAGTTGAGGACCTTCGCGCCGGCCTTCTCCACCGTCCAGCGGCCCTTGACCCACACCAGGTCGAAGTCGAAGAGCGTCAGCCGCTGCCCCCACTTCAGCGGCTCGGACAGCACGACCTTCTTCCCGGTCTCCTTGTTCTCCACGAAGTACTCGGGAATCTCCGTGTGCGCGTGCCCCACGAGGATCGCGTCGATCCCGGGCACCTGCTCCGCCACCAGACCCGCCGCGTTCTCCACGTACGGAAGCTGATCACCGTACGAGGACGTGCCGCTGGAACCGGAGTGCGCCGACACGATCACGACGTCCGCACCCATCGAGCGCAGCTTCGGCACCCACTTCGCCGCCTGCTCCTCCAGACCCGGGAACGTCATCTTGCCCTGCACGTTCGCCTTGTCCCAGATCGCGATCCCGGGATTGGTCAGACCCAGCACCGCCACCTTCACGTCACGGCCGTGCGGAGTGCGCAGCCGCTTCATGAAGTACGGCGGGAAAGCGGGCCTCTGCGTCTTCGCGTCGAGCGCGTTGGCACCCAGCAGCGGGAAGTCGCACTGCTCCTCGAACTTCCGCAGCACGGGAATGCCGTAATTGAACTCGTGATTTCCCAGCGCCGCCGCGTCATAACCGATGGCGTTCATCGCCTGCGCCATCGGATGCACCGGACCGTGCTGCGCCGTGATCGGGTCGATCTTCGCGTAGTAATAGGAGAGCTGCGTGCCCTGAATGGTGTCTCCCGCGTCGATGAGGAGCGTGTTGCGCCGGCCCCTCTCCTCGCGGATCTCGTTCACGAGCGTGGAGATCTTCGCCAGGCCCACGTCATTGTGGTCCTTGTCGTCGAACTCCTTGTCCGTGAAGTAGTCCCAGTTGAAGACATTGCCGTGCAGATCCGTCGTGCCCAGGACGGTGAACGAGTACCGCTTCTCGCGCCGGGCGGGCTTCCCGGCCGCCTGCGCCGACACGGAGGGCGCGGCGGCCACACCGCCCGCGAGCGCCACGCCCGTGGCGGCGGCGGACTTGCCCAGGAACTTCCGACGGTTCAGCGGCATTGCTTGACTCCCCTTGGACCTTCGATCGACCGATGTAACGCGCGTAGATTCTGACCCCGGTCACCCCACCGGCAACAGACCCCGCAGGTTTCGATCCGATGACTGTCCGGTGCCGCCCCCCGGTGCGACAGTGGCCGCATGGACGAGACCACCCCCGCCCCCACCCCCTACGGCACCGCCGGCGCCCCCCGCCTCGCCGTCAAAGGCAAAGCCCACCTCGAGGTCGACCCCGAGATCGCCCGCATCGGCATCACCGTCAGCGCACGCGGCACCGACCGCCGCGACGCCCTGAACGACCTGACCCGCCGCAACGCCACCGTCATCGACCTCGTCAAGACCTACGGCGAATCCGTCGAAACCCTGGAGACCGGCGCCTTCTCCATCAGCCCCGAACTGACCAAACACGGCCGCGGCGAACGCGTCCGCGCCTACCACGGACGGGTCCACATCACCGTCGAACTCACCGACTTCACCGCACTCGGCGAACTCACCACCCGCCTCGCGGACCTCGAACTGACCCGCGTCGACGGCCCCTACTGGGCCCTGCGCCCCGGCTCACCCACCCACCGCGAAGCCCGCCAGCAAGCGGTCAGGGAAGCGGTACAGCGCGGCAGGGAATACGCCGAAGCACTCGGCACCACCCTCGCCGCCCTCGTCGAGCTCGCCGACATCGGCGCCGAGAACGCCCAGCCGTTCGGCTACGGCGGCCCGCCCTCCGCCATGCGCAGCGTCGCCTACGGCGGCGCGGCCGACATGGTCCAGGAAGCCGCCCCCCTCGACCTCGAACCCCAGCGCCAGCACGTCTACGCACAGGTCAACGCGCGCTTCACCATGACACCGCCCCGGCTGTAACCGGACCAGGCCATTCCCGACGCGGGGCGCCCCGGATCGCTCATCAGAGCGGCGCCCCGCACAATTCAACACTTGTCAATAACCTTTCATGCAAAGGTTGTTGAGTAGTCATGCCCAGCCAATTCTCTACCGGCCGGTAAGGCCTAGGCTCGAAACATGCGCCGAGCAAAAATCGTCTGCACCCTGGGCCCCGCCACCGACTCGTACGACCAGATCAAGGCACTGGTCGAAGCCGGAATGGACGTGGCCCGATTCAATCTGAGCCACGGCACCTACGCCGAGCACGAGGAGCGCTACCAGCGCGTACGGAAGGCGTCCGACGAGACCGGCCGCAGCGTCGGCATCCTCGCCGACCTTCAAGGCCCGAAGATCCGCCTCGGCCGCTTCAGCGAAGGCCCCGTACTTCTCGAACGGGGCGACGAGTTCACCATCACCGTGGAAGAAGGCGTCGAAGGCGACCGCCAGACCTGCGGCACCACCTACGGCGGCCTCGCCGAAGACGTCACCCCCGGCGAACGCATCCTCGTCGACGACGGCAAAGTGACCCTTGAGGTCACCGCGGTCGACGGGCCCCGCGTCACCACCACCGTGGTCGAAGGCGGCATGGTCTCCGACCACAAGGGACTCAACCTCCCCGGCGTCGCCGTGTCCGTCCCCGCACTCTCCGACAAAGACCAAGCGGACCTGCGCTGGGCCCTGCGTTCAGGATTCGACGTCATCGCCCTGTCCTTCGTCCGCAGCGGACGCGACATCGAAGACGTCCACCGCATCATGGACGAAGAAGGCCGCCGCCTCCCCGTCATCGCCAAGGTGGAAAAGCCACAAGCCGTCGAAGCCATCGACGACATCGTCGCCGCCTTCGACGCCATCATGGTCGCCCGCGGCGACCTCGGCGTCGAAATGCCCCTCGAACAAGTGCCGATCGTCCAGAAGCGCGCCATCAAACTCGCCAAGCGCAACGCCAAACCCGTCATCGTCGCGACCCAGATGCTCGACTCGATGATCGACAACTCCCGGCCCACCCGCGCCGAAGCCTCCGACGTCGCCAACGCCGTCATCGACGGCACCGACGCCGTCATGCTCTCCGGCGAGACCAGCGTCGGCAAATACCCCATCGAAACGGTCCGCACGATGAGCCGCATCGTCGAAGCCGCCGAGGAAGACATCCTCGCCAAGGGCCTGCCGCCCCTGACCGAGCGGAACAAACCCCGCACCCAAGGCGGCGCCGTGGCCCGCGCCGCCGCCGAAATGGGCGACTTCCTCGGCGCCAAATGCCTCGTCGCCTTCACCCAGTCCGGCGACACCGTCCGCCGCCTCTCCCGCTACCGCTCACCCATCCCCCTGCTCGCCTTCACCCCCGACCGGGCCACCCGCTCCCAGCTCAACCTCACCTGGGGCGTCGAGACCTTCCTCGGCCCCCACGTCGAATCCACCGACGCCATGGTCCGCCAGGTCGACGAACTCCTCCTCAAATACGGACGCTGCGAGAAGGGCGACGTGGTCGTCATCACCGCCGGATCCCCACCCGGAGTCGCCGGCTCCACCAACCTCGTACGCATCCACCACATCGGCGAGGACGACAGCCCCAAGTAGCCGTGTGCCATGCGTGAGTTGAGGGGCCGCTTCGGAAAGAAGCGGCCCCTCACTCATGCCCGCCAGCCCCGGCCCCCGCGCCCGCCCCCGCGCCCCCTCACGGCGTCACGATCGCGAAATCCGGATCAGGCTTGTCCACCACACCCAGCAGACGCGCCAGAAGCGACGCGTCACCCTCGACGACGATGCCCCCCAACCCCTTCCCACCCAACATCCCGAGCAACTGAGCCTTCGTCATCGTCAACGTGACACCCGCCCCCGGATCCCTCTTCGCATCACTGCGATACGTCAACACACCGTGCCGCAACGTCAGATGCCAGACCCTCCCCAACGCCGGAAGGCTCCAGTCCATCCGCACCACCAGATCCCACGCCTTCGGCCCGTTCACCCGCACCGCCACCGAATCGATCAACTGATCCACGGAAAGCGCCATCCGTAGATCCGCACTCACCACCGAAGCCGGCGACGCCTCCACACCCCCACGCAACTCCTGAGCACCCATCAAATAGAAGTTCCGCCACACCGCGTTCTCCGAAGCCTGCCCCAACTCCACGTACAACCGCGCAAGCTCGGCCTTCGCCGCACGATGCCCCGGATCCGCGAACACCACATGATTGAGCAACGTCACCGCGAACCGCCGATCACCCCCGCGCGCGAACGCCTTCGCCTTCGCCACCGTCGCCGCACGACCCCCCAGAGCCTTCACATACCGCCTCGCCTCCTCGACCGGCGGATGCTCCCACAAATGCGCCGGATTACCGTCGAACCACCCCATGTACCGCTGATAAATCCCCTTCACGTTATGACTCAGCGACCCGTAATACCCCCGATTCGCCCACACACCGGCCAGCGCGGGCGGCAACTCGATCTCCTCCGCGATCTCCCGCCCCGTCATACCGGCATTGATCATCCGCAACGTCTGGTCATGCATGTACGCATACAAATCCCGCTGCTGCTCCAACAACTCCACAATGGTGTCCCCACCCCACGTCGGCCAATGATGCGAAGCGAACGCCACATCGACCCGCCCGTCGAACAACACCACCGACTCGTCCAGATACCGCGCCCACTGCCGCGCATCCCGCACCTGCGCCCCACGCAACGTGACGATGTTGTGCATCGTGTGCGTCGCGTTCTCCGCCATACAGACCGCACGCAACTCCGGCAGCACGAAATTCATCTCCGCCGGCGCCTCCGTCCCCGGCGTCATCTGAAACTCGAACCGCACCCCGTCGACCGTCTCCACCTGACCGGTCCGCGTGATGTCCTTCGTCGGCGGCAACAACCCGATCGACCCCACCGAAACCGTCTGCCCCAACCCACAACCGATCTGCCCCGCCGCAGACTTGGGAAGCCGCGCCCCATACATGTACCCGGAGCGCCGCTGCATCGCCGTACCGGCATACACGTTCTCCGACACGGCGTGCTCCATGAACCCCTCCGGAGCGAGAATCGGCACACCGTCCTCCGCGCCGTCCGGCAGCACACCACGGCAACCACCGAAATGGTCCACGTGCGGATGCGTGTAGACGAGCCCGGTGACCTTCTTCTCGCCCCGGTGCTCCCGGAACAGCTTCAGCGCGGCGGCGGCCGTCTCGGCCGAGATCAGCGGATCGATGACCACGATCCCCGTGTCACCCTCGACGATCGTCATGTTCGACAGATCAAGACCCCGCACCTGATACACACGGTCCGTGACCTTGTAGAGCCCCTGCTTCGACACCAGCCGCGACTGCCGCCACAGACTCTTGTGCGCGGACTTCGGAGCATCACCCTTGAGGAAGCCGTACGCGTCGTTGTCCCAGACGACCTTGCCCTCGGCGTTCTTCACCACCCCCGGAGTGAGCGCCGCGATGAACCCCTTGTCGGCATCGGCGAAGTCGTCCCCGCCGCTGCCGCTGCCGGAGCCACCGCCCTCACCATCGCCGTCGAGAGCTGAGGCGGTCTGCGGATTCATGGCCACGGCTGCTGCGGCAGCACCCGCGGCGGCAGCGACGAAGCTACGCCGGTTCAAGGGAGTCATGCGGCCGAAGATCGCAGCGGGGAGCAGGGCGGGGCAAGGGTTCACCGCCGATTTGGGACAGCTCCCAGGCCGGGCGGGGCAGGGGAGTGACCCGTCCTATTGCGCGGGCCGGGAGCGGGTCAGTATTTGGGACCGACGTGGGTGTCCATGAGGGCCACGGATGCTTTTCGGGCGACGGAGATGTTGTACGGGTTGCCGTGGCGGGTGCAGTGCTTCCACTCGACGCCGAGCTTGTCGAGGGTGTCGGTGTAGAGCGTGCGGATGTCGTCGGAGACATTGGTGAACCAGTACCGGGGGTACTCGTACCGCTTGCGCTCCCCGCCGACGACGCGAGTCGTCCAGTTCATGTTCCGGCACCCGTCGGAATGGATGAGCCCGCGCACGAATTCCCAGGGGTGGGCGTCGACGATCTCCTGCTGCCAGGGCTCCAGAGCGATCGTGCGCTCGTGCTTCTTGCCGGGGCCGTGCTGGGGGAACATGCAGCCCAGGTGGTTCGAGTAGACCTTGACGTTGCTGCACCCTGCCCTCCGTACGCGGCAGACGGAGTTGTCCGGGAAGACGGCGCTCATGGCCTGCTCGCAGGCGTCCATGAGGCCCGGCCAGGACTGAGTGCAGGTGATCATGAGGTTGGGGACACGGTGGCCGGAGTACCGGCTGATGTGCCCGTCTCCCAGGTAGAGCCCGAGGAGGTAGGCATACGCCGGTCCGTCGAGATCGCGGCCGTCGCACCGGGGGCATGCGGGCTCGAGTCTGCCGGGGCACTCCCCGCGCTTGGCGCGGTCCATGTGCCGCCAGTACGCGATGGTGCCGCTCGGGACATTCAGCCGGCGGGCGACCTCGGCATTCTTCGAGCCGCTTCGCAGCAGCGTGAGGGCCTTTTGACGCACCTCCGTGTCGTGGAACTTCATGACACGACTCTGCGTGATCGGCCGTGTCAGTGAGTAGCAAAAAGCGGATGTTCACGAGAACGTGAACATCCGCTTTGCACGCTGGTGCCGGGTGCGGGATTCGAACCCGCAAGCCCTTTCAGGCAGAGGTGTTTGAGACCTCCGTGTATACCGTTCCACCAACCCGGCAGCACACGGCCGGAACTATACCGGGTCACCGTGGGCAGCTGCAGCTAGGTAGGCTGCAGAGGCAGCAATACCTGCCCGGCCCGCAACAAGGAGCCCCCGTGACTTCCCCCGAGTCGCCCCAGCCCGTAGCCGATGACGACGACAAGTCGCACGTGCCTCCGCTGACGACCCGTGTCGTCATCGCCGAGGACGAGGCTCTCATCCGGCTCGACCTCAAGGAGATGCTCGAGGAAGAGGGATACACCGTCGTCGGCGAGGCCGGTGACGGCGAGAAGGCCGTCGAGCTGGCCCGCGAGCACAAGCCGGACCTGGTGATCCTGGACGTGAAGATGCCCGTCATGGACGGCATCTCCGCGGCCGAGAAGATCGCCGAGGAGTCCATCGCCCCGGTGCTCATGCTGACCGCGTTCTCGCAGCGTGACCTGGTCGAGCGGGCCAGGGACGCGGGCGCGATGGCGTATCTCGTGAAGCCCTTCAGCAAGACCGACGTCGTCCCGGCGATCGAGATGGCCGTCTCGCGGTTCACGGAGCTGAAGACGCTGGAGAAGGAGGTCGCGGACCTCACCCTGCGTCTTGAGACGCGGAAGCTGGTGGACCGCGCGAAGTCGATCCTTCAGACGGAGTACGGCCTGACGGAGCCCGCCGCGTTCCGGTGGATCCAGAAGACGTCGATGGACCGCCGTCTGTCGATGCAGCAGGTCGCGGAGGCGGTCATCGAGGACGCCGACGAGAAGAAGGCGGCGAAGGGGCAGTAGCTCCCTCCCGTGGACGAATTCGCGGACGTACGAGGAAGGCCCGCACCCCGGAGATTCGGGGTGCGGGCCTTCCTCGTACGCGGGCTACTCGGGGTAGGCCGGGACGCCGGTCCCTAGTCCTCGCCGAGGTACGCCTTGCGCACGGACTCGTCGTGCAGCAGGTCGCTTCCGGTGCCGGACAGGACGATCTTGCCGACCTCCATGACGTGACCGTGGTCGGCGAGCGAGAGCGCCGCTTGGGCGTTCTGTTCGACGAGCAGGATGGTCGTGCCCTGGGATTTGAGTTCGGAGATGGTCGCCATGATCTTCTGCATCATGATCGGTGAGAGTCCCATGGAGGGCTCGTCGAGCATGAGCAGTTTCGGCTGGGACATGAGGGCGCGGCCCATGGCGAGCATTTGCTGTTCGCCGCCGGAGAGCGTGCCCGCGGCTTGCTTTCGGCGTTCCCCGAGGATGGGGAAGAGCTCGTAGGCGCGTGCGATGTCTTTTTCGATGCCGGCTTTGTCGCTGCGGAGGTATGCGCCGAGCCGCAGATTGTTCTCGATCGTCATGCGGGGGAAAATGTGCCGGCCCTCGGGGGAGTGGGCGAGGCCGAGGGAGACGATCTGGTCGGCGCGGTATTTCCGCAGTGCTTTTCCGTTGAATTTGATGGAGCCCGCGACCGGCTTGAGGAGTCCGGAGAGGGTGCGCAGTGTGGTGGTCTTGCCTGCGCCGTTGGTGCCGATCAGGGTGACGACCTCGCCGGCTTCGACCTTGAAGGAGATGCCTTTGACGGCTTCGATCTTGCCGTAGGCGACCTTGAGGTCTTCGACTTCGAGCAGTGCGGTCATCGGTTGTTCTCCTCGTCGCCCGTCGCGTCGGCGTCTGTGCTGCCGGGGGCGCCTTCGAAGGGCTCGCCCAGGTAGGCGGCGATGACGCGGTCGTCCTGTTGGACGGTTTCACTGTCGCCTTCGACGAGTTTTTCGCCTTGGACGAGTACGGCCACGCGGTCGCACAGGTTGAAGATGAAGCGCATGTCGTGCTCGATGACGAGGACGGCGATGCCCATGTCCCGGATGGCGAGGACGAGTTCCTCGGTGGCGCGGGTCTCCTGCGGGTTCATGCCGGCGGTGGGCTCGTCGAGGAGGAGGAGGCCGGGTTCGCTGGCGAGTGCGCGGGCGATTTCCAGCTTGCGCTGTTCGCCGTAGGGCAGGTTGCGGGAGAGGTGGTCGGCCTTGTCGGCGAGGCCGACGAATTCGAGGAGTTCCAGGGCGCGTGCCTTGGACTTGGCCTCCGCCTTGTGGAAGCCGGGGCCGCGCAGGAGGGCTGACCAGAGGCCTTCCTTGGTGCGGGTGTGGCGGCCGACGAGGACGTTTTCCAGGACCGTCATGTTCGCGAACAGGCGGATGTTCTGGAAGGTGCGGGCGACGCCGGCCGCGGTGACCTTGAAGGATTTGCTGGGCAGGACCGTGCCTTTGTACCGGACTTCGCCCTCGGTGGGGATGTAGAGGCCGGTGAGGCAGTTGAAGAAGGTGGTCTTGCCGGCGCCGTTGGGGCCGATGAGGCCGACGATTTCGCCGCTGTTGACGGTGAGGTCGACGGAGCGTACGGCGGTGAGGCCGCCGAAGCGCATGGTGACGCCTCTGGCGTCGAGGACGGTTTCTCCGGCCGGCGTGGCGGCGGGGCTGTCCTTGCTGGTGGTGGTGTCGGTGGTCATGGCTCAGGCCCCTGTCTTGCTGAGGACTGTGGGTGGCGGCGTGTCGCCGGGGGCCAGTTCGGCTTCGTGGAATTCGAGCTGGCGGCGGCGGTTGGGGATGAGGCCTTCGGGGCGGAAGCGCATGAGCAGGACGAGCGCGAGGCCGAAGGCGAACAGCTGGTAGTCGCCCAGGAACGAGAGCTTGCTCGGGATGAGGTAGAGCAGTGCGGCGCCGACGAGGGGTCCGCTGATGGTTCCCATGCCGCCGAGGACGACGGCGGCGAGGAGGAACGCGGAGTTCGGCGGGACGGTGTTGGCGAACTGGTACTGCTCGGGTGTCACGGTGTAGGTGACGTGTGCTTGGACGGTGCCGGCGAGTCCGGCGAGGGTGGCGCCGAGTGCGAAGGCGATGAGCTTGACGCGGAAGCCGTTGATGCCCATGGCGAGTGCGGCGGTCTCGTCTTCGCGGATGGCGACCCAGGCGCGTCCGATGCGGGAGTCGCCGCTGCGCCGGAAGACCAGCACGACGACGAGGGTGATGAGCAGCATCAGGAAGAAGTAGTTCGCGAAGCGTCCGATGGTGACGCCGAGGATGGTGTGTTCGGCGCCGAGGTCGAAGCCCAGGATCTTCAGGTTTGGGATCGAGGAGATGCCGTTCGAGCCGTTGGTGATGTCCGGGCCCGACGTGCCGTCGGAGTTCATGGCGACGAGGCGGAAGATCTCTCCGAAGCCGAGGGTGACGATGGCGAGGTAGTCGCCGCGCAGGCGCAGGGTGGGTGCGCCGATGAGGACGCCGAAGATGAGCGAGGCTCCTGCGCCGACGAGGATGGCGCCCCAGAACGGCAGGTGGACGTCGAAGGGGGAGGACGGCGATCCGGAGACCATGGATGCGGCGTAGGCGCCGACGCCGAGGAAGGCGACGTATCCGAGGTCGAGGAGGCCGGCGAGGCCGACGACGATGTTCAGGCCGAGGGCGACGGTGGCGAAGATGAGGATGTAGACGCCGATGGTGGCGTACTGGTCGTCGCTCTGGGTGAAGGGGAAGGCCGCGGCGGCGGCGAAGGCGCCGCCGAGGGTGATGTTGCGGTGTCGTGCGGTGTAGGTGGAGACCTGGGCGACGAGGCCGGCTTTGGAGAGCGCGGCGAAGCTGAACGCCACGGTGACGAGGAAGCCGATGAAGAGTTCGTCGTATTCGGTGCCGATGCCGTAGGTGAAGACGAGCAGGCCGACGGCGAGTGCGGCGACGATGATCAGGATCTCGATGTAGCTGGGGAGTTTGCGCGGGGTGGGCGGGGCTTCGGCGGCGAAGGCGCCCTTGAAGATGATCACGCCGTTGCGCAGGCGGTGCTTGAGCTGTTCGCTGCCGCTGTCTTCGGGGTCGACCGCGTAGGTGTGCGGGCGGGTGAAGGGCAGGGCGAGGGCGCCGAGGAACGCGCCGAGGGTGGCGATGGCGGCGACCCAGCCGCCGGGTTCCAGGTTGGCGAGGCCGCCGAGCTGGTAGCTGATCGAGATGATCGTGTACCAGGTGGTGGCGAAGGCGGCGAGTGCCGCGTATTTCAGTGCGGCGTCGGCTCCGCCGGGGGCGAGGCCGCGGACGCCTTTGACGCCGTAGGAGGCGAGGCCGAAGACCGTGGTGAGGGCGCCGGCGATCAGGACGAGCACCTGGAGGCCGCCGGGGTATCCGTAGACGGTGAGGTCGCCGGGGAAGGCCGAGGTCCAGGTCCACGCCATGAAGGTGGAGATGATGGTGAGGATGCCGCCGCCGGTGGCCATGGCGCGGGCGGTGCCCTCGGGGATGGCGATGAGTCCGGTGCGGGTGTGGTCCTGCTGGGGGCTGGGCGCGTCGGCCGCAGTGGTCTGTGTGGTCATGGTGGTCACGCCCTGTCCGCGACGCGCTCGCCAAGGAGACCTTGTGGCCTGACGAGGAGTACGACGATGAGGAGTACGAAGGCCCAGACGTCGGCCCAGGACTGCCCGCCGAGCTGGCTCATGCCGGGGATGTCGTTCATGTAGGCGGTGGCCATGGCTTCGGCGATGCCGAGGACGAGGCCGCCGATCATGGCGCCGTAGATGTTGCCGATGCCTCCGAGTACGGCTGCCGTGAAGGCCTTGAGGCCCCAGAGGAAGCCCATGCGGAACTGGACTTCTCCGTAGCGGAATCCGTAGGCGACGGCGGCGATGCCGGCGAAGGCGGCGCCGATCGCGAAGGCCACGACGATGACGCGGTCGGTGTTGACGCCCATGAGTTTGGCGGTGTCGGGGTCTTGTGCGGTGGCTTGCATGCCGCGTCCGACGCGGGTCTTCATCACGAAGTAGCCGAGGGCGAACATGCAGATCGGTGCGGTGATCAGCAGGAAGATGTCGCCGGGCTGGATGGTGACGGAGCCGAGGTGGATGGAGTCGCCGGGCATTTCGGGGAAGGTGCGGGACGACTTGGCGTTGGGGTACCAGGCCCAGACGGCTTGCTGGAGTGCGAGCGAGAGGCCGATGGCGGTGATGAGGGGTGCGAGGCGGGGTGCGCCGCGCAGGGGGCGGTAGGCGAAGCGTTCGGCTCCGACCGCTATGAGGGTGGAGACGATCACGGCGCCTATGAGCATGAGCGGCAGGGCGAGCCACATGCTGGTGCCGCCCGGGAGCCACAGCCAGACGGTGAGGGCGCCGAAGCCGCCGACCATGAAGATCTCGCCGTGGGCGAAGTTGATGAGCTGGACGATGCCGTAGACCATTGTGTAGCCGATGGCGATCAGGCCGTACATGGATCCCAGTAGCAGGCCGTTGACCAGCTGTTGCGGCAGTTCGTGCACCGCAGGTCCTCCGAGTCTTTCGGTGTCGTTCGGCCTGCGGTGCGGTGGCGGTGGGCCTCGCTGGCCGTACGGCTTAGGTGACGGATGCGACGCCGCGCGGGGCGCTGCATGAGGCAGCGCCCCGCGCGGTGGTGTCGTTGGCTGCGCGGTCGATCAGCCGGTGAAGGTGCCGGACTTGACCGGCTTCCAGCCCTTGGTCGGGTCCTCGGTGGACTTCACCTGGTACACGGTGAGCTGCTTGTTGGTGGCGTCGCCGTACTTGTCGAAGGAGACCTTGCCGGTCACGCCGTCGAAGGAGACGTTCTGCATGGCGTCGACGATCTTGGCGCGTGCGTCGTCGGGCAGCTTGCCGTCGTTGTCCTCGACGACCTTCTTGACCGCTTCGATGATCGCCCAGGCCGAGTCGTAGGAGTAGCCGCCGTAGGCCTCGTAGGCCTCCTTGTAGCCGGCCTTCTTGTAGTTGGCGATGAACTCCTTGGCGGAGGGCAGTTCCTCGACGGGCTGGCCGACGGAGGTGGCGTAGTCGCCCTTGCCTTCCTTGCCGGCGAGCTTGACGAAGTCGGCGCTGTAGATGCCGTCTCCGCCGACGAGCGGGATCTTGGCTCCGGCCTTCTTCATCTGCTTGCTGAGCGGGCCGGCCGCGGGGTATTCGCCGCCGTAGTAGACGACGTCCGCGTCGGAGTTCTTGATCTTGGTGGCGACCGCGCCGAAGTCCTTCGTGTCCGGGTTCACGTGCTCGGTGCCGGCGACCTTGCCGCCGAGCTTGGTGAACTCGTCCTTGAAGGTGGCGGCCAGGCCGGCGCCGTAGGTCTTCTTGTCGTCGACGACGAAGACCTTCTTCTTCTTCGCCTCGTTGTACAGGTACTGCGCGGCGAAGGGGCCTTGGATGGCGTCCGTGGTGGCCGTACGGAAGTAGGCCTTGTACGGGCGGACCTTCTTGCCGCCGTTCCAGTCCTGGCCCTGGGTCATGGCCGGGTTGGTGTTGGCGGGGGAGACCTGGACGAGCTTCGCGTCGTCGAAGACCTTCTGCATCGACTCGCCGACGGAGGAGTTCAGGGGGCCGACGGCGCCGAGTATGTCCTTGTTGGCGACGAACTTGGTCGCGTTGGTCTGGCCCGACGCGGGCTGTCCCTGGTCGTCGGCGGGCTGCACCTTGAAGGTGATGCCGTCGACGTACTTCTTCTCGTTGGCCTGCTTGGCGGCGAGGTCCACGGAGTTGCGGATGCCGAGGCCCAGCGCGGACAGGTCGCCGGTCAGTGGCGCGTCGACGCCGATGACCACGGTGGTGCCGCCGCCCCCGGCCTCGTCCTTGTCCTTGTCGTCGCGTGAGCCACAGGCGGTGAGGCTGAGTGCCCCCGCGGTGAGTGCAGCGGTGATGGCTATGAGCGAACGTTGACGCACGATCAGTCCTTTCCCCTGGCACGGCCGTCCCCTGTTGGGTGGCCGAGTCGAGCGCAGAACCGAACTGACAGGAATCCGGTGGGCGCGGTGACTGGCCGTGACTCTAAGGGGCGCTTTGTTCCTGGTGGAGTGGTCAGGCCAAAGGTGTGACGCTCTTGTTATGCCACGGAGTATTCCGGGCTGGAACTCAGGGGGTGGTTGGGGCGTAATGCGCCATCTTCGGCGCATCCCGCATGCTGAGAACTTGCAGGACTGTCAGGGTGTTTTACTCATGACATCAGTGTTCGGGGGGCATGCGGCTGTCAGGGCCTCCGAAAGATCTTTTGCGTATCTCTCGCCGAGGATGAAGCTCTGCAACTGCATTGCCCGCACATTACGCAGTGTTACGACCAGGAAAGGGAGTCCGGCATTCCGTTGCACATTTCCACATTCGCGAATGTGCATCGAGATACGTGCCGTCCGGGGTCTTCCCGTATTCACCGTGAATGGGGTATGGGGGGCGACGGTGACCGACAGCGCCTCCGAGGGCTGTGTGATCCGCCGCACGGACACCGGCGGCCCCGAGTCCTGGCGGACGACGACGGTGAAGCTGAACGTGCGGTCACCGGCCCGCGGGTGCGTCATGTCGCCCCCGTAGGCCACGGCGACCGTCTGCGAGGGGTAGAGCGGGGGAGGGGGCGCCGGGGGGCGCGGGCGGGTCACGTAGAGGCCGAAACCGGCGGCTGCGACGGCCACGGCCGTGGCGACGGCCAGGGCGGTGCGGCGGCGCGGGGTGAGCGGCGGGCGGGACCGCGCGCGGCGTGCGGCGGCCTGGTCCGGGTCGCGGTCCTGGTCGGGGCCGGTGCCGGGGTCCGTGGCGGCGGTGCGGGCGTCGTAGGTGTGGTCACCGGGCTCGACGGGGCCGATGGCGTTCACACCCACGGCCCCCCGCTCGGCTCACCGTGGCGGTAGCGCTCCGCGCACCGCTCGCGGGCCTGACGGGTGATCAACTTCCGTCCCGAGGCGGCCCCGTGGCGCTTGCGCTCGGCGCGGGCCAGGTCGAGGGTGTCCCGCAGGATCATGTACTGCCCGTTGGACAGGCCCATCGACTGGTAGTCGCCGTACGTCTCCTGGCCCGCGTCGTAGATCTGCCGCCCCCACTTGGTGATCAGGGCCGTGCAGAGGTCCTCGGGGGAGGTGGTCGAGGGGGAGGGCGCGGGGGTGGTCTCGGGGGCTTCGCCGGAGGGCGGGCTCCCGCATCCGGCGGTGGTGAGGAGGGCCGCCAGGAGAGCGGCGAGAGGGGTGGCGAAGGCGAGCGCACTGAGCGGTTTCCGGTGCCTCATGCACCGACGCTAGACCGGCGGCCCTGGCTCCGACAATGCGTGGGGCGCACCCGCTCGGCCTGGGCCGATGCGGGCGCGCCCCGCGCCAACCGCCTTATCCCGCCGAGCCGTTGGGCCGCACGTCGCGCAGCATGCAGGTCAGCCGCGCGGTGCACACGCGCTTGTCCTGCTCGTCGGTGATGACGATCTCGTACGTCGCCGTCGAGCGACCCCGGTGCACGGGCGTCGCCACGCCGGTGACCAGGCCCGAACGCGCGCCGCGGTGGTGCGTGCAGTTCAGGTCGACGCCGACGGCGAGCTTGGAGCTGCCGCCGTGCAGCATCGAGCCGACCGAGCCGAGGGTCTCGGCGAGCACGGCGGAGGCGCCGCCGTGCAGCAGGCCGTACGGCTGGGTGTTGCCCTCGACCGGCATGGTGCCCACGACGCGCTCAGCGGACGCCTCGACGATCTCCACGCCCATCCGGCTGCCCAGGTCGCCCGCCGAGAAGAGGGCGGGCAGGTCCACGCCGAGCGCGGCGTACTCGTCGATGACCTCTTGCGGGAACTTCACGCTGTGCTGCTCGCCCATGGGGCCCGGCTCCGTTCGTCGTCCTCACCTGTCGCTGAGCGAACGCTCAGTCGGTTCCCGATTGTTCCAGGCGTACGACGACGGACTTGCTGGCGGGGGTGTTGCTGGTGTCGGCGGTCGCGTCCAGCGGGACCAGGACGTTCGTCTCGGGGTAGTACGCCGCCGCGCAGCCCCGGGCCGTCGGATAGTGCACGATCCGGAAGCCCGGCGCGCGCCGCTCGACGCCGTCCTTCCACTCGCTGACCAGATCGGCGTACGACCCGTCGGCGAGGTCCAGCTCGCGGGCGTCCTCGGGGTTGACCAGGACGACGCGGCGGCCGTTCTTGATGCCGCGGTAGCGGTCGTCCAGGCCGTAGATCGTGGTGTTGTACTGGTCGTGCGAGCGCAGCGTCTGCAACAGCAGCCGCCCCTCGGGGAGGGCGGGGAACTCGACGGGCGCCGCGGTGAAGTTGGCCTTGCCGGTGGCCGTGGGGAAGCGCCGCTCGTCGCGCGGGGCGTGCGGCAGGGCGAAGCCCGAGGGGTCGGCCACGCGCGCGTTGAAGTCCTCGAAGCCGGGGATCACGCGCGCGATGCGGTCGCGCACCGTGGCGTAGTCCTTCTCGAACTCCTCCCAGGGGGTGGCGGAAGCGGGGCCGAGGACGCGGCGGGCCAGGCGGCACACGATCGCGGGCTCGGACAGCAGGTGCGGGCTCGCGGGCTCCAGACGGCCGCGTGAGGCGTGCACCATGCCCATGGAGTCCTCGACGGTCACGAACTGCTCGGCGTGCTTCCCTTCCGGGGTGACCTGCACGTCCCGCTCGGTGCGGCCGAGCGTCGGCAGGATCAGGGCGCGGGCGCCGGTGACGGCGTGCGAGCGGTTCAGCTTCGTCGACACGTGGACGGTCAGGCGGGCCTTGCGCATGGCCGCCTCCGTGACGTCCGTGTCCGGCGAGGCCGCCACGAAGTTGCCGCCCATCGCGAAGAACACCTTCGCCTTGCCGTCCCGCAGCGCCTCGATCGCGCGGACGACGTCGAAGCCGTGCTCGCGCGGCGGCGCGAAACCGAACTCCTTCTCCAGGGCGTCCAGGAACGCCGGCGCGGGCCGCTCGAAGATGCCCATCGTGCGGTCGCCCTGGACGTTCGAGTGCCCGCGCACCGGGCACACGCCCGCGCCCGGACGGCCGATGTTGCCGCGCAGCAGCAGGAAGTTGACGACCTCGCGGATGGTCGGCACGGCGTGCTTGTGCTGGGTCAGGCCCATCGCCCAGCACACGACGGTGCGCCGGGAGGCCAGGACCATGGCGAGTGCTTCCTCGATGCGCTCGCGGGGCAGGCCGGTGGCGGCGAGGGTCTCGTCCCAGTCGGCGCGGCGCGCGGCCTCGGCGAACTCCTCGTACCCATGGGTGTGCTCCCGGACGAACTCCTCGTCGACCGCGCCCTCGGTCTCCAGGACGAGCTTGTTCAGGAGCCGGAACAGGGCCTGGTCGCCGCCGAGGCGGATCTGGAGGAAGAGGTCGGTGAGGGCGGTGCCCTTGAGCATGCCCTGCGGGGTCTGCGGGTTCTTGAAGCGCTCCAGGCCCGCCTCGGGCAGCGGATTGACCGTGATGATCTTCGCGCCGCCGTGCTTCGCCTTCTCCAGGGCGGAGAGCATGCGCGGGTGGTTCGTGCCCGGGTTCTGCCCGGCGACGATGATCAGGTCCGCCTGGTGGAGGTCCTCCAGGAGGACGCTGCCCTTGCCGACGCCGATCGTCTCGGTGAGCGCGGAGCCCGACGACTCGTGGCACATGTTCGAGCAGTCGGGGAGGTTGTTCGTGCCCAGCTCACGGGCGAACAGCTGGTACAGGAACGCCGCTTCGTTGCTGGTGCGCCCCGAGGTGTAGTAGACGGATTCGTCCGGGCTCTTCAGGGCTGCCAGTTCCTCGCCGACGATGTCGAAGGCCTGCTCCCACGAGACGGGTTCGTAGCGCTCGGCGCCCTCCGCCAGGTACATCGGGTGGGTGAGGCGGCCCTGCTGGCCCAGCCAGTACCCGCTGCGGGTGGCGAGGTCGGTGACGGGGTGCGCGGCGAAGAAGTCCGGCGTGACGCGGCGCAGCGTCGCCTCCTCGGCGACCGCCTTCGCGCCGTTCTCGCAGAACTCCGCCGCGTGCCGGTGCTCCGGCTCGGGCCAGGCGCAGCCGGGACAGTCGAAGCCGTCCTTCTGATTGACCCGTAGCAGCGTCAGCGCCGTGCGGCGCACGCCCATCTGCCGCTGGGCCATGCGCAGCGAGTGCCCGATGGCGGGAAGGCCCGCCGCGGCGTGCTGCGCCGGCGCGACCTGCGGCGCGTCCTGGACGGGATCACCCTTGGGCGACTTCCTTGCCATGGTCGGCTCCCCTTCGAGCACGTGCGTGAGCTACGTCCGCGATCCTCCCACGCGCCGCTGACGGCGTGGTCGCGGGTGAGGGTTGGGCCGGACTGTCAGTGGGGCGTGGCAGGATCGGGGACGTGGCAGAAAAAGCAGCGAAGAAGAAGTCCGAGACCGCGACGAAGCCGAGTGGCGAGCAGCGTCCGCGCCTGCTCCTCATGGACGGGCATTCCCTGGCCTACCGGGCGTTCTTCGCGCTGCCCGCGGAGAACTTCACGACCGCGACCGGCCAGCCGACGAACGCGATCTACGGCTTCGCGTCGATGCTGGCGAACACCCTGCGCGACGAGGCGCCCACGCACTTCGCGGTCGCCTTCGACGTCTCGCGCAAGACGTGGCGCTCCACGGAGTTCCCCGAGTACAAGGCGAACCGCTCCAAGACCCCGGACGAGTTCAAGGGCCAGGTCGAGCTGATCGGCGAGGTGCTCGACGCGATGAACGCCGTGCGCTTCGCGGTGGACGGCTTCGAGGCCGACGACGTCATCGCCACGCTCGCCACCCAGGCGGAGGCGGCCGGCTTCGACGTCCTGATCGTCACCGGCGACCGCGACTCCTTCCAGCTGATCACGGACCACGTGACCGTGCTGTATCCCACGAAGGGCGTCTCCGAGCTGACGCGCTTCACCCCGGAGAAGGTCGAGGAGAAGTACGGCCTCACGCCCAGCCAGTATCCGGACTTCGCGGCCCTGCGCGGCGACCCGTCCGACAACCTCCCGGGCATCCCCGGCGTCGGCGAGAAGACCGCCGCGAAGTGGATCAACCAGTTCGGTTCCTTCGCTGACCTGGTGGAGCGCGCCGACGAGGTCAAGGGCAAGGCCGGACAGAACTTCCGCGACCACCTGGACGCCGTGAAGCTGAACCGCCGCCTCACGGAGATGGTGCGTGACGTCGAGCTCCCCAAGCAGGTCGGCGACCTGGAGCGCGCCGCGTACGACCGCACGGCCCTCGCCCTGGTCCTGGACACCCTGGAGATCCGCAACCCCTCGCTGCGCGAGCGGCTCCTGGCCGTCGACCCCGGCGCCCAGGAGGCCGAGGCGACCCCGGCCGAGCCGGGCGTGGAGCTGGACGGCTCGGTGCTCGGCGCCGGGGAGCTCGCGCCGTGGCTCGCCGAGCACGGCAAGGCGGTCCTCGGCATGGCCACGGTCGACACCTGGCAGCTGGGCACCGGCTCGGTGACCGAGGTCGCCCTCGCGGCGGCCGGGGGAGCGGCGGCCTGGTTCGACCCCTCCGCCCTGGACGAGGCCGACGAGAACGCCTTCGCGGCCTGGGTCCGCGACCCGAAGAAGCCCAAGGTCCTGCACAACGCCAAGGCCACGATGCGGGTCTTCCCCGAGCACGGCTGGACGGTCGACGGCGTCTCGATGGACACGGCCCTCGCCGCGTACCTCGTCAAGCCCGGCCGCCGCTCCTTCGCCCTGGACGCCCTGTCCCTGGAGTACCTCGGCCGGGAGCTCGCGCCGGCGTCCGCGCCCGACGGCCAGCTCGCCTTCGGCACGGAGGAGGACGACCGGGCCGAGGCCGAGTCGCTGATGCACCAGGCCCGGACGATCCTGGACCTGGGCGCCGCCTTCGGCGAGAAGCTTCCCGAGGTCGGGGCGGGCAATCTCCTCACGGACATCGAGCTGCCGACGTCCCTGCTCCTGGCCCGCCTGGAGCGGCACGGCATCGCGGCGGACCGCGCGCACCTCGAAGCGATGGAGCAGCAGTTCGCCGGCGCGGTGCAGCAGGCGGTCAAGGAGGCCCACGCGGCCGCGGGCCACGAGTTCAACCTCGGCTCGCCCAAGCAGCTCCAGGAAGTCCTCTTCGGCGAGCTGAACCTCCCCAAGACGAAGAAGACGAAGACCGGGTACACCACGGACGCGGACGCCCTGGCCTGGCTCGCGGCCCAGACCGAGAACGAACTGCCGGTCATCATGCTGCGCCACCGCGAGCAGGCGAAGCTCCGCGTCACGGTCGAAGGCCTGATCAAGGCGATCGCCGCGGACACCCGCATCCACACGACGTTCAACCAGACCGTCGCGGCGACGGGCCGCCTGTCCTCCACCGACCCGAACCTCCAGAACATCCCCGTCCGCACGGACGAGGGCCGCGCCATCCGCCGCGGCTTCGTGGTCGGCGAGGGCTTCGAGTCCCTGATGACCGCGGACTACAGCCAGATCGAACTGCGCGTGATGGCGCACCTCTCCGAGGACGAGGGCCTCCTGGAGGCGTTCACCTCGGGCGAGGACCTGCACACGACGGTGGCGTCCCAGGTGTTCGGCGTGGAGCGCTCCGCCGTCGACGCCGAGATGCGCCGCAAGATCAAGGCCATGTCGTACGGCTTGGCGTACGGCCTCTCCGCGTTCGGCCTCTCCCAGCAGCTGAACATCGAGGCGGGCGAGGCCCGTGCGCTGATGGACACGTACTTCGAGCGGTTCGGCGGCGTACGCGACTATCTGCGCCGAGCCGTCGACGAGGCGCGCGCGACGGGGTACACGGAGACGATGCTGGGCCGCCGCCGCTATCTCCCCGACCTCAACAGCGACAACCGCCAGCGCCGCGAGATGGCCGAGCGGATGGCCCTGAACGCCCCGATCCAGGGCACGGCCGCGGACATCGTCAAGATCGCCATGCTGAACGTGCACCGCGCCCTGACCGAAGCGGAACTCGACTCCCGCATGCTGCTCCAGGTCCACGACGAAATCGTCCTGGAGATCGCCCCGGGCGAGCGCACCAAGGTGGAAGAACTGGTCCGCCGCGAAATGGCGGGCGCGGTGTCGCTGCGAGCACCGCTGGACGTCTCGGTGGGCGTGGGCCCGGACTGGGAATCGGCCGCGCACTAGCCCTGCGGGGCGGTGGGGGCAGGCCGGGGCAGGCGCTGCGGGACGCGTCTGCCCGGCGTGCGGCCCGGCCCGCCCCACGGACATCGGTGTGGCGCCCCGGGCCCAGAGCCCGGGGCGGTGCCCCGGAGCAGTGCTCCGGGGCACTGTGGCGGCCCCGGGCCGTGAGGAGCGGGGGCACGGGGCATCGCCGGAGGGCCTCACTCGCGTGGTCCCTGTCCTCGTGCCCCGTGCAGGGGCGCCCGCCACGATGACCGCATGGCCCTTCACCTGCGAAAGTGCCGCATAGCGATAGCCACGGCACTGGTCACCACGCTGCTCACCCCCCTCCCCGCGACCGCCGCCAGGGCGAGCTCGGCGCAACGCGCGGCCTCCTGCACGGCCCGCAGCGACCCCGCCCTCGCCGCCCAGCTCTCCCGCGACATCCGCGCCGTCCTGACCGCCCGGCGGGGCACCGTCTCCGTGGCCCTCCACGACCCCGCCTCCGGCCTCAGCTGCACCTTCGGCAGAAGCCACCGCTACGACACCGCGAGCGTCGCCAAAGTCATGATCATGGAGGCCGCCCTCCGCCGCGCACAGGACTGGGGCCGTGGCCTGACCACCTGGGAGCGCGGCAAGATCCGCCCGATGATCACCCGCTCGGACAACACCGCCGCCCGGCGCCTCTTCGACGACCTGGGCCAGTCCTACATCGCCCGCTTCCTGAACCGCGCCGGCACCGCGGCCACCACCCTCAACCCCTACGGCCTGTGGGGCCTGACCCGCACCTCCGCCGCCGACCAGCTCCGCCTCCTCGGCGTCCTCACCGGCACCAGGACCCGCGCCCTGCTCGGCGCGAGCTCACGCGCGTACGGCCTGAAGCAGCTGAACGAGGTGCGCCGCGACCAGCGCTGGGGCGTGCCCGCCGGCATGCCGCGCGGCACCCGGGCGTACCTGAAGAACGGCTGGCTGCCCCGGTCCACGCACGGCTGGCGGGTGCACAGCGTCGGCGCGTTCGCCCGCGCCGGAAGCGGTTCGGGCACCGGGGCGAAGGTGCGCTCCCGCATGTACCGCATCGTGGTTCTCTCGCACGACAACCCCACGATGAAGTACGGAGTCCGTACCATCGAACGCGTCGCCCAAGCGGTGCACCGCGCCCTCGGCAAGGGCCGCTCCGCGGTGCAGGAGCTCACCCCGGAGGACCTAATCAGCGAAGTCCCCGACGGTTCGGCCCCGGCCGAGGCGCCGGCGGGCGCCGCCACGCAAGCGCCGCCCGAACAGGACACGGCCAACCGGTAAATACCGGGCACGAACGGGTGTCTGGGCGCCGGAAGTTGTCGTAGTGTCGCCTGAGTCGGCCCGCTGGGGAGCACGACGGGGAAGTACAGCAGAGCGGGCGGCGACAGGCTCAGTCGTCAAGGGGAGGGATTCACGGTCATGGCGGCGGTATTCGGCAGGCGGTTGCGCAGGGGAGCGGTGACCACCGCGGTGGCCGCGGCGGCGGTGGCCGCACTCGCGGCCTCCCAGGCCCCGGGCGTGACGGACATCCCCCGCGAGGAGCGAGCGGGGGCATCCGGCTCCACACCGCCACCGGAGGAGTCGGCGACCGGCAACTCCCCTTACTACACCGACCTGCCGCGCCTCAAGAGCCCGGTCCCGCCGACCGAAGCGCCCACCGGCGACGCCGAGGAGAGCGACTCGGGCATACCCGCCACGGTCCTGGACGCGTACAAGAAGGCCGAGTCGTCCCTCGCCTCCTCCAAGCCCGGCTGCAAGCTCCCCTGGCAGCTGCTCGCCGCGATAGGCCACGTCGAGTCCGGCCAGGCGAGCGGCGGCCGCGTGGACGCCAACGGCACGACGCTGAAGCCCATCCTCGGCCCCGCCCTCAACGGCAACGGCTTCGCGAAGATCACCGACACCGACGGCGGCGCGTACGACGACGACACGAAGCACGACCGCGCGGTCGGCCCCATGCAGTTCATCCCCTCGACGTGGGAAACCTGGGCGCAGGACGGCAACGCGGACGGCAAGAAGGACCCGAACAACATCTACGACGCCGCGCTCGCGGCGGGCAACTACCTCTGCGCGAACGACCGCGACCTCTCCGTCGACGCCGAGCTGCACAAGGCGATCCTGAGTTACAACCACTCGACCGAGTATCTGAACCTGGTCCTGACGTGGCTTGAGCACTACCGCAAGGGCACCCACGAGATCCCCGACGGCACGGGCGTCCTGCCCAGCGACCGCAGCGACTCGCGCACCCCGGGCACGGGCCCCACGACGACCCCCACGCCCCCGGCGTCCGGCTCGCCCTCGCCGAAGCCGCCCAAGGACAAGGACGACGGCAAGCCCGGCGACAAGCCCACGAAGCCCCCGACGTCCGGGGGCGGCGGTGGCAGCGGCGAACCGACCACACCTCCGTCGAACGGCGGCGGCTCCCAGACCCCCACGCCCGTCGAGCGGGTGGCGAGCCTGGAGAACGCCGGCACGGGCAAGCTCGCCGCGACGGCGGGCGACGCCTTCGCCGAGCGCGTCGAGGTGCGCACGCAGTCCGCTTCGGGCTCGGGCGTGGCCAAGGTCAAGGTGAGGTTCGCGATCGTCGGCGACACCGACGCACGCTTCACCGGCGGCGCCACCAGCGCGACCGTCACCACGGGCGCCTCGGGCAAGGCCACGGCCCCGGCGCTCAAGGCGGGCGAGAAGACGGGCGAGTTCACGGTCCGGGCCACGGTCGTCGGACGCTCGCTGCCCGCCCTCGGCTTCAAGGCGACGGTCACCGCGCGTCAGGCCGACGCCCTCGCCAGGACCAGCGACAAGGCCCTGACGTGCGAGCCGGGCAAGGAGTTCGCCGACCAGGTGGAGGTCAAGGCGACGTACAAGGGACAGGTCGCCGGCCGTGTCGCGGCCACCGCCACCATGGTCACGTCGGCGACGGACGCCACGGCCAACGACAAGGGCCCGTACTTCAAGGACGCGGACGGCAAGGCGGTGCGCACCCTCAAGGGCCTGAAGACGGACGCGAACGGCGTGCTCAAGCTCCCCAAGATGTACGCGGACGACGCGGCGGGCACCTACCTCCTGCGGGTCACCACCGCGGGCGGCGCGCAGCTCACCGTCGAACTGAAGGTGGCGGCAGCCGCGTCCCCGGCCGCCTAGACCCGCACAAACACCCCTTCGGGGAACGTTCCGCGCGACGCCCCTTCGCCACCACGGCGGAGGGGCGTTCCGCTGTGTGCGACGTGTTCTCATCTGGCCGCCGCGTTGCTACGGTGCCCCAGCCCTGACGCCCTGTCAGTTCATGCCGGGAGGATCCGCATGCGCGCTCTCGTCGCCGCCGCGACCGGTCTTGCCGTCGCCTTCGCCCTGGTCCTGACGATCACGGCGATGGGCGCCCCGCCCGGCGAGACATCGCCGAAGCCCCTGCTCACCACCGTCCCCAAGCACCCCTGACCGTCCACCGCCCGTCTCCGTAGGGAGGGCCGCCGCGATGCGCCGCAAGGCAAGCCTGATCCTGCTCGCCTTCGCCGTGTTCTTCACGGCGATGTCCCCGCTCATGCGCTGGTACGCCTTCCCGCGCCTGGCCAAGATCCCGCCCAGCCAGTACCAGGAGGCGGTGCTGGAGGCCGAGAACCCGACCCTCATCGACTACGGCAGCATGCGGGCCAAGAAGGTCGACAAGGTCACCATCGTGCAGACCCTCAAGGGCAACGTGGAGGCCTCGGAGAAGATCGAGAAGAGCGCGGACCGTGACGTCGTCGTCTGGGACGCCCTCTCCTACGTCCAGGACGGGGAGGGAAAGATGGTCTCCAAGGTCCCCGAGCGCTACATCTTCGACGCGCACAGCCAGGAACCGGTGCACGCCACGGGCGAGATGGTCGACGGCGACCCGGTCAAGCGCCAGGGCATCGAATTCAAGTGGCCCTTCCTGACCGAGAAGCGCGACTACGAGTACTTCGACGCGCAGGCCCGCGTCACCAAGCCCATCCACTACAAGGGCACACGGACCTTCCGCGGCGTGGACGTCTACTACTTCGAGCAGACCATCCCCTGGACCAAGGTGCCCTTCCCCAAGACCATGCCGGTCAAGGGCATCACCCCCGAGTCCCTCGACAAGACGGGCACGACCCGCTGGTACACGACCGTCCGCAAGTTCTGGGTCGAGCCGACCACCGGGGCGCCCGTCTACGGCGAGGAGATCCAGCGCAACGAACTGCGCGGCGGCACGCTCCTGGGCGGGCGCGACAAGGTCACGGTCTTCGCCGGGCACGTGAAGATGCGCGAGGACTACATCAAGGACACCGTCGACCTCGTGAAGTCCCAGCGCGTCCTGGTCCTGCTCATGACGGCCTATCTCCCCTGGGGCTTTCTGGGCCTCGGCCTGCTCCTGCTCGCCCTCTCCCTGTGGCTGGAGGCGCGCAGCCGCAGGCCCGGCGAACCGGAGGCGACGGCGGCCTCGGAGCCGGAACCGGTCAACGCCTGAGCCGGGCGTTGGTGAACCGCGTCGCCTGCGCGGCCGCCGGGTCCTCGGGCCACGGGTGCTTCGGGTACCGCCCGCGCAGCTCGGCCCGTACGGCCCGGTAGCCGTCCCGCCAGAACGAGGCGAGATCGGCGGTGACGGCCGCCGGGCGCCCGGCGGGGGACAGCAGATGGACCAGGACGGGTACGCCGCCGTCGGCGATCCGCGGGGTCTCGGCGAGCCCGAACATCTCCTGCAACTTCACCGCGAGCACGGGCTGTTCGGGGTCGGAGTAGTCGATTCGGATCCTGGACCCACTGGGCACGGCCACCCGCTCGGGGGCCAGGGCGTCCAGGCGGGTGGCCTCACCGGTCGCCCACGGCAGGAGCCGGTTGAGGGCCTGCCCCGCGTCGATGCGCCGCAGGTCGGCCCGGCGCCGGGCCTTGGAGAGCTCGGGCTCCAGCCACTCGTCCACGCGCGCGTGCAGGGCACTTTCCGACACGTCGGGCCAAGGCGCCCCCAGGTGCCGGTGCAGGAAAGCGAGCCGCTCCCGCAGCTCCCGCGCCCCCTGGGACCAGTGCAGGAGCCCGGTCCCTTCCTCCTCCAGACCCGCGAGCAGCCCTTCCCGTACGAGTGCGGGGGCGGGCTTCTTCAGGGGCCGAACCGCCAGTTCCACGGCGCCCAGCCGCTCGACGTGCCGGGCGACGAGATCCCCGTCCACCCAGGCGACCTCGTCCCCCTCGCCGTACAGCGGCGCCGCCGCGCTCTTGGCGACGTCCTCGTCGATGTGCCCGCCGAGCAGCACGCGCGCGTGCCCGGCGCCCACCGGCCGGTCGGCCACGGCCACGGCGACCCACTCGGCGCCCGTCAGCGCGGAGCCCGGCCGCACCTCGGCGCGGGTGCCGTTCACCATGAGGTACGTGCCGTCGCCCCTGCCCCGGGCGACACGCTCGGGAAAGGCGAGGGCGGCGACGAGGCCCGCGACGCGCTCGTCGCTTCCCCCGCCCGCTGCGGAGTGCCCCGTGGGCGTGCTCGCGGCCCGCGGCAGCGAGGTCTCCGGAAGCGAGGTCTCCGGAAGCGAGGTCTCCGGCAGTGAGGTTCCCGGCAGTGAGGTCCCCGGCAGTGACGCCTCCGCCGCCGCGGTCAGCCGCCGTACCTCCGTGCGCCACCGCGCCGCGTACCCGTCACGGCCCCGCCGGGCCTCGCGCCAGGCCGCCGCCAGGTCGTCCCCGTACTCCCGCGGCGGCTCCTCGCTCAGGAGGGCCACCACCTCCGCCGAGCGCCGCGCCCCGATCAGCGGGGCCGCGTCGAGCAGGGCCCGCGCCAGCCGGGGATGCAGCCCGACCCGCGCCATCCGCGCGCCCCGGTCCGTGACCCGCCCCGACTCCGGGGCCACCGCGCCGACCGCCGTCAGGACGGCACGCGCCGCCGCCATCGCGCCGCCCGGAGGGGGATCGAGCAGCGCGAGCCCGGAGGCGTCGGGATCCCCCCAGCAGGCCGTCTGAAGCGCGAACGCGGAGAGGTCCGCCAGCTTGATCTCCGGGGCCGGAAAGCGCGGCAGACGGCCGTCCTCGGCCTCCGCCCAGCACCGGTACACGGCCCCCGGCGCCTCACGCCCCGCACGGCCGGCCCGCTGCCGGCCCGACGCCTGCGAAGCCCGTACCGTCGTCAGCGCGCTCAGCCCGCGCGCGTGGTCCACCCGCGGCTCACGCGCGAGCCCCGAGTCGACCACCACCCGCACCCCGGGCACCGTCAGGGACGACTCGGCCACCGACGTCGCGAGGACGACCCGCCGGGCGCCGTCGGCCGAGCCCGCGAGCACCGCGTCCTGCACCTGCGCGGACGCCCGCCCGTGCACCTGGAGGACCTCGGCGGGCACGTCCCCCAGTTGCCCCGCCACCCGCGCTATCTCACCGACCCCGGGCAGGAAGCACAGGACGTCACCCGCCCGCTCGGCGAGCGCCCGCCGCACCACCGACGCCACATGCGTGAGCAGCGCCGGATCCACCCGCATGCCGTGCGGCGGCCGCACCGGGCGTACGGGCGGCGCCCAGACCACCTCCACCGGGTACGAGGTGCCATACGCCTCCACCACGGGGGCGTCCCCGAGGATCCGCGCCCACCCCTGCGCGTCCGTGGTCGCCGACGCGGCCACCAGCCGCAGCTCGGGCCGCAGCGCCGCCCGCACGTCGACCAGGAACGCCGCCACGGTGTCCGCGTCCAAGTGCCGCTCGTGGCACTCGTCGATGATCACCACGTCTACGCCGGCCAGCTCCTGGTCCCGCTGGAGCCGCTGCAACAGGACACCCGTCGTGACGACCTCCACGCGTGCGTGGCGGCCCACCACGCGCTCGCCGCGCACGGTGTACCCCACGCTCTCCCCGGCCTTCTCGCCCAGGAGCCAGGCCATCCGCCGCGCGGCGGCCCGGGCGGCGATCCGCCGCGGCTCGGCCACCACCACGCGCCGCAGGGGCCCGTCCCCGAGCAGCCCCGCCAGGGCCAGCGGCACCAGCGTCGTCTTGCCCGTGCCGGGAGGCGCGCACAGCACGGCACTGCCCGGCCCCTCCAGAGCGGAGCGCAGCGCGGGCAGGGCATCGCGTACGGGCAGGTCCAGGGCTTCGTTACGGAGACGGATCACGCACTCAGTCTCGTACGCAGACGTAGATCGCCGTCCCCGGGATCAGATTCCCGCGCAGCGGGGACCAGCCGCCCCACTCCTGGGTGTTCCACGCGGGCCACTCCGGCTCCACCACGTCGACGAGCCGCAGGCCCGCCGCCACGATGTCCCGCACCCGGTCGCCGAGCGTGCGGTGGTGCTCCACGTAGACGGCGTCGCCGTTCTCGTCCTGCTCCACATAAGGAGTGCGGTCGAAGTAGGAGGCCGCCACGGACAGACCCTCGGGGCCGGGCTCGTCCGGGAAGGCCCAGCGCATCGGATGCGTCGCGGAGAACACGAACCGGCCGCCGGGCCGCAGCACGCGGTGCACGTCCTTGAGGACCCGCACCGGGTCGGCGACGAACGGCAGCGCCCCGTACGCCGAGCAGGCCAGGTCGAAGCTGCCGTCGGCGAACGGCAGCGCCCCCGCGTCCGCCTCCACCAGCGGCACCCCGCCGCCGATCCGCAGCGCGTGCTGGAGCTGCCGGTGGGAGAGGTCGAGGGCGACCGGGCGCGCGCCCTGGGCGGCGAGCCAGCGCGAGCACTGTGCCGCGCCCGCGCCGATCTCCAGGATGTCCTTGCCCTTCAGCTCCTCGGCCGGACCGAGCAGCTCGGCCTCCACCTCGTCGAGTCCTTCGGGACCCCACACGAAGCGGTCGTCACCGAGGAAGGTGCCGTGCTCGATCTGGTAGTCGTCCGCGTTCCTGTCCCACCAGCCGCGATTGGCGCGGCTGCTCTCCGTGACGTCGGCGTCACGGCGGGTGGCTTCCGGTTCGGGCGTCTCGGGCAGCTCGGACTCTTGGATGATCGGCTCCATCGTCGTACTCTTCCGTCTGGCTTGTCACGGCTGTCGCAGCAGGAGGGCGGGGCGGGGCGGGCCGGAAGCGGTCGCGACAGGGTGCCGTGCGGCCCATGTGGCCTCACGCGACAGCATTTGTGCCGGGTATGCGGCGTTCCGCCCCGGGTGTGCGCCTTCGCGCATTGACCCTGTCCGGCTGCCCCCGTATGCTACAAGTTGCGCTGCGAGCCTGCCGTCCTCAGACCTAGCGGGATGCGCTCGCATCTGTTGCATGTCCCCTCGGTTGTCGAGGCGCCTTCCGTTTCTTCGGAAACGGAATCGGCGCTTCCCAGGCTGTCCGGCTTCTTCAGAGCGAAATCGGTTCCGGCGCTAGCAGTACCTACGACTCACTGTCCGTACCGGAGCCCTTACCCACATGACGAGCAGCACCGAGACCACCGCCACCACCCCGCAGGTAGCGGTCAACGACATCGGTAACGAGGAAGCCTTCCTCGCCGCGATCGACGAGACGATCAAGTACTTCAACGACGGCGACATCGTCGACGGCGTCATCGTGAAGGTCGACCGGGACGAGGTCCTGCTCGACATCGGTTACAAGACCGAAGGCGTCATCCCGAGCCGCGAGCTCTCCATCAAGCACGACGTCGACCCGAACGAGGTCGTCGCCGTCGGTGACGAGATCGAGGCCCTGGTTCTCCAGAAGGAGGACAAGGAAGGCCGTCTGATCCTGTCCAAGAAGCGCGCTCAGTACGAGCGTGCCTGGGGCACGATCGAGAAGATCAAGGAAGAAGACGGCATCGTCACCGGTACCGTCATCGAGGTCGTCAAGGGTGGTCTCATCCTCGACATCGGCCTCCGTGGCTTCCTGCCGGCTTCCCTCGTCGAGATGCGCCGCGTCCGCGACCTCCAGCCCTACGTGGGCAAGGAGCTCGAGGCCAAGATCATCGAGCTGGACAAGAACCGCAACAACGTGGTCCTGTCCCGCCGTGCCTGGCTCGAGCAGACCCAGAGCGAGGTCCGTCAGACCTTCCTCACGACCCTGCAGAAGGGTCAGGTCCGCTCCGGCGTCGTTTCCTCGATCGTCAACTTCGGTGCGTTCGTGGACCTCGGCGGCGTCGACGGTCTCGTGCACGTCTCCGAGCTTTCCTGGAAGCACATCGACCACCCCTCCGAGGTTGTCGAGGTCGGCCAGGAAGTCACCGTCGAGGTTCTCGACGTGGACATGGACCGCGAGCGCGTGTCCCTGTCGCTCAAGGCGACGCAGGAAGACCCGTGGCAGCAGTTCGCCCGCACGCACCAGATCGGGCAGGTTGTTCCCGGTAAGGTCACCAAGCTCGTTCCGTTCGGTGCGTTCGTGCGCGTCGACGAGGGCATCGAGGGCCTGGTCCACATCTCCGAGCTGGCCGAGCGCCACGTGGAGATCCCGGAGCAGGTCGTCCAGGTCAACGACGAGATCTTCGTCAAGGTCATCGACATCGACCTCGAGCGTCGCCGGATCTCGCTGTCGCTGAAGCAGGCCAACGAGTCCTTCGGCGCCGACCCGTCGGCCGTCGAGTTCGACCCGACCCTGTACGGCATGGCCGCGTCCTACGACGACCAGGGCAACTACATCTACCCCGAGGGCTTCGACCCCGAGACGAACGACTGGCTCGAGGGCTTCGAGACCCAGCGCGAGGCTTGGGAGGGCCAGTACGCCGAGGCGCAGCAGCGCTTCGAGCAGCACCAGGCCCAGGTCATCAAGTCCCGCGAGGCGGACGCCCAGGCCGAGGCCGAGGGCGCTGCGGCTCCCGCGTCCTCGACCGGTGCCCCGGCTGCCGGTGGCAGCGGTGGCGGCGGCGGTTCGTACTCCTCGGAGTCGGACGACAACTCCGGCGCCCTGGCGTCGGACGAGGCGCTTGCCGCGCTGCGCGAGAAGCTGGCCGGCGGCCAGAGCTGACACTCGCCTCCGGGCGGTTGTAGCTGAACAACGCCGCGGGCCCGCACCTCTTCGGAGGTGCGGGCCCGCTGTTCTGTTTCCGGGTGCCCGCCCGTGGGGTTCCGGGTGCCCGTCCCGTGGGGCTGGGCGCGCGGTTTCCGGCGCCGGCCCTTCGGGTGGCTTCCCCGGGGTGCTAAGGAGTCACCGTGATGTTGGTCAGGCCCTTGCCGCCCGTCACCGTGTTGCTCGCGTAGACCGTCGTCTTGCAACTGCCGCTGTAGTTCGTGACGTTGATGGCCAGCTGCTTGTCGCCCGTCGAGCCGGTCAGGGTCGACCTGTTGCCGCGGAACACCGTGCCGCATCCCCAGCCGGACTGCTGGCTGTGGGTCTCGTAGCCGTTGTTGGTGGTGTTCTTGCCGGTGTTGTTCTCGACGACGTAGTTGTTGCCCTTCACGTCGATCCACGAGTCGTCGTAGTTGTTGCCGGTCAGGCCCTTGCCGTCGAAGGTGTTGCCGCTGACCTTGCCGCCGGTGGTGCCCTCCTTGAGGTCGACTGCCTCGCCGCCGACGTCGGGGCCGACGGTGTTGTTCAGGATCTGTACGTTGTCGCTCTTGTCGGAGAGCGTGTTGGCGCTGCCCACGTAGACGCCCTCTCCCATGCCGCGGCCGTCGTTCCCGGTGTCGTAGATCCTCGAGTTCTTGATGACGCCGTCGGTGCTCGACTTGCGGAAGTGGACGCCCTCCATGTCCAGGCCGTGCACCGTGACCGTGTCCACGGTGACGCCCCTCGCGGAGTCGATCATGATGCCCTTCTGGCCGCCGGTGACGGTGATGCCCTTCACCGTCCAGTACGAGGCGCCGTTCAGGTGCAGGCCATAGCCGCCGCCCGCCGTGAGCACCGCCTTCGAGGAGCCGGTCAGGGTGATGCGGGCACCTGAGCTCGCGGCCGTGGCCGTCTTGAAGTTCCCGGTGTACGTGCCGTCCGCGAGGTGGATCGTGTCGCCCGGGGATGCGCTGCTGAGCGCGGACTTGAGCTGGGCCGCCGTGGAGACCTCGATGGTGCCGGCCGCCGTCGCCGCGGGGGAGGCCGTGGCTGTCGCGGCCGGGCTTACGGTGACGGCAACCGCGCCCGCCGCGGCGGTGACGGCGAGCGCGGTCATGAGCAGGGTGCGTGGGGTGCGTGGAGTGCGTGGAGTGCGTCGGGTGTGCATGGGGGTGACCCTCCGGTTCTTGTACGTGAACGATGGGTGTGCATCTGAACGTAGAGGTAGGTCATGTCCGCGTCAAGGTCTGGACCAGGCCGGCCGAGAGGAAGGTCACCACGAGGAACGCGGTTTCCCTGCACGGCTGTTCGGCGTGACCTTGGACGTGACATAAGAAGCCGCTGCGAGGAGCCGAAGGGGGAATGCGCCCGCCCTTGCGGGCGTTCTGCTGTACGAGTCACGACGAAGAGGGCGAGGAGCGGTCACAGTGCTTGATCCGCAGGGTTTGTACGCATGGGAGCCGAAGGGCCTCGCGGTCGTCGACATGGCGCTCGCCCAGGAATCGGCCGGACTGGTCATGCTCTACCACTTCGACGGCTACATCGACGCGGGCGAGACCGGCGACCAGATCGTCGAGCGGCTCACGGACGGCCTGCCGGGCCAGGTGGTGGCGCGTTTCGACCACGACCGGCTCGTCGACTACCGCGCACGGCGCCCGCTGCTCACCTTCCGCCGCGACCGCTGGACCGACTACGAGGTGCCCACGCTCGACGTGCGGCTGCTCCAGGACGCCACGGGCGCACCCTTCCTGCTGCTCTCCGGGCCCGAGCCCGACATCGAGTGGGAGCGCTTCGCCGCGGCGATCGAGCAGATCGTCGAGCGGCTCGGCGTACGCCTCGCGGTGAACTTCCACGGCATCCCCATGGGTGTGCCGCACACCCGCCCGGTGGGCCTCACGCCGCACGGCAACCGCACCGACCTGGTGCCGGGCCACCGCAGCCCCTTCGACGAGGCGCAGGTGCCGGGCAGTGCGGCCTCGCTCGTCGAGTACCGCCTCCTGGAGGCAGGCCACGACGTGCTCGGTGTCGCCGCGCACGTCCCGCACTACATCGCGCGCTCCGCCTACCCGGACGCCGCGCTCACGGTCCTGGAGGCGATCACCGCGGCGACGGGCCTCGTGCTGCCGACCGTCGCGCACGGCCTGCGCACCGAGGCGCACCGCACCCAGACCGAGATCGACCGGCAGATCCAGGAGGGCGACGAGGAACTGGTCGCCCTCGTACAGGGCCTTGAGCACCAGTACGACGCGGCGGCCGGTGCCGACGCGCGCGGCAACATGCTCGCCGAACCCGTGGACATCCCGTCGGCCGACGAGATCGGCCAGGAATTCGAGCGCTTCCTCGCCGAGCGGGAGGGCGACGCGTAGCCGGGAGGGCGATGCGCGGCCGGGAGGGCGATGCGCGGCCGGGAAGGCGACGCGTAGCCGGGAAGGCGACGCGTAGCCGGGAAGGCGGAGCGTCAAGCCACCCCCTAAGCTGCCGGTCATGCTGAAGGTGGGCCTGACCGGCGGTATCGGCGCCGGCAAGAGTGAAGTATCGCGTCTGCTCGTCGCGTCGGGAGCCGTGCTCATCGACGCCGACAAGATCGCGCGGGAAGTGGTGGAACCCGGAACTCCGGGCCTGGCGAAGGTCGTTGAAGCCTTCGGGCAGGAGATCCTCGCCCCGGACGGCACCCTCGACCGGCCGAAGCTCGGCTCGATCGTCTTCGCCGACCCCGAGAAGCTGGCCGTCCTGAACGCGATCGTGCACCCCCTGGTCGGCGCCCGCTCCGCCGCGCTGGAAGAGGCGGCCTCCGCGGACGCGGTGGTCGTCCACGACGTGCCGCTGCTCGCGGAGAACGGCCTGGCGCCGCTGTACGACCTCGTGGTCGTCGTCGACGCGAGCCCCGAGACCCAGCTGGAGCGTCTCGTGGGGCCGCGCGGCATGAGCGAGGAAGACGCCCGCGCCCGGATGGCCGCCCAGGCCACGCGCGAGAAGCGGCTGGAGATCGCCGACGTCGTGATCGACAACGATGGCCCGCTGGAAGGCCTCCGGGAGCGCGTCGACGCCGTCTGGGCGGACCTCGCACGGCGGGCGCGAGCGGCCTAGAGGGAGGCGGGGGAGTGGTCGTACTGGCGGTGGTCACCGCGCTGGGCGGCCTGGTCGCGCTGCTGGCCGGCGCGTACGGCCTGCGGCGGACCCGGCGCATCACGACGGCGGGCGAGGTGGCGGACGCCCTGGTCAAAGCGGTGCCGCCGGGGGCCGAGCGGCCGACGCTCCAGTTCGGGACGGGGGACGGGCGGGTCGTCGAGGTGGTCTCACCGGTGCCGCCGAGCGACACGTTTCCGCTCGCCGCGGGGGACCGGGTGCGCGTCGCGTACGACAGCGACGACCCCCGGGAGGCGGTCGTGCTCGGCCGCGAGCGCAGGGGTGTCGACCGGGGGTTCGTGGGAGCGGGAGCGGCGGTGCTGGCGCTCGGCCTGGTGCTGGTGGTGCTCGCGTGGTGAAGCTTGCGGACCGTCGGCGGAATAGGTGGCGGCGCGACGGGCGTTGACACAGTGCAGCGAGGGAAGGAGTCACGCGTGCCCGAAATTACTCCGGAGACCCATGTCATCGACTTCCGTGCGGCGGAGCAGCTCCTTGCCGCGCGGGATCCCAGAGGCGCCGTGAAGCTGCTCGACACGGTCATCGCGGCCCATCCCGAGAACACGGCCGCGCGGCTGCTGCGGGCTCGTGCCTTCTTCGCCGCCGCACAACTGCGTGCCGCAGAGCTGGAGTTCAGCATCGTCTTGGAGCGCGAGCCGGACAACGCGTTCGCCCACTTCGCCCTCGCCCGCACGTACGAACGCGCGGCGCGGCCCGACCAGGCCCGGCGCCACTTCCGGCTCGCGGCGGCGCTCGATCCGCAGCCGGAGTATCTCGCGGCGGCGCGCTTCGACGACGGCGAGGGCTGAGGCGCGGGCGCGGCCTGCGGCCAGCCGGTGTTCGGGGGCAGGTCGGCGCTCGGGGCCAGCCGGGTCTTGGGGGCCAGCCTGCGCTCAGGGGCCAGCCTGCTCTTAGGGGCTAGCCTTCTCTCGGTGGCTCGTACGGCGGGACGTCGCGGCCCGGCTGGTAGTGCGGGCCCTGGCGGAGGTGGCGCAGCACCATCGCCAGGTCGGCGGTGACGATCAGCCAGAGCACGCCGCATGCCGCGGCCCACGCGGGGCGCCCCACGAGGGCGAAGGCGACGGTGCCGAACGTGGCCCAGACCAGACCCCACATGCCGAGCCAGAAACGCATGCGCAGCGGACTGCGCGCGGTCACGGGTTCACTGCCTGTGCGCACCATGAGAGGTCTCTCCTCCTCTGCCTGCTCCACCCTTTCTGCCCTGGCTTTCTCCACCTTTCTCCACCTCCCAGGATCCACCCGTGGGTGGTGGACCGGAAGGGCCCGAGGCTTCAAGATCGTAGATGTGTCGATCGGGGGGATGGCTGTGCTGGACGTACTGAAGAACAGGGCGAGGACGGACGAGCGGCTCGCCGCGTGGCTGAAGGATCTCGAGGGCGCCGAGGAGCCACGGGCCGAGGCGGTGCTGCCCTCGGCGGACGAGCTGCCGGACGTGCTCCTCGACCTGGCGGTGCCGCACGAGGACATCAACGACCTGCTGGCCCTGCGCGGACGGCTGGCGCGCGACCCGGAGGCGCGGTGGCTGCTCGACCGGACCGTGGACGCGACGGTCCGTGACATGGGAAAACCGGGGGCCGGCCCGTTGTACGTGCCGTTGCCGGTGGAGCTGGGCACTCTCGGGGCCTACTTCCCGGTGTACGTGTTCGTGGCGACGCTGCCGTACGTCCGCGCGTACCACCGAAGCCGCGGCATCCCGGACGACGTCTCCCGGCGTACGCTCGCGGACCTCGGGCGGCACATGGCGGTGCACCGCCGGGCGCGCGGCGGCCCCGGGCTGCTGCACCCGGAGTGGAACTCCCTGCACTTCCGGGGCGAGCTCTATCAGCTGGGCCGACTACAGTTCCAGCGCGCCGTTCTGGGGGAGCGGATGGGCGGGGCGGTGGCCGCGGCGGGGCATTGCGCCGGCCGGGGCGACCCCTGTCTGAACCTCCACATCACCGACTTCAGGGGACCGCTGTCCCCGGAGTCCTGTGACCGGTCGATCGTGCTGGCGCGGGAGTTCTTCGCTCGGCACTTCCCGGAGGAGCGGTATGAGACAGCGATATGCCACTCCTGGCTGCTCGATCCGCAGCTGAAGCAGTATCTTCCGGCGGACTCGAACATCATTCGCTTCCAGGAGCGTTTCCGCCCGGCGGAAGGCTATGAGCGGGAGCCGGACGACAGGGCCCCCATCGCCTTCGTCTTCGGCGACGGTGATCTGCCCGTGGCCTCACTGCCCAGGCGGACCACGGTGGAGCGGGCCGTGGGCGACCACTTGCGGGCGGGCGGGCACTGGTATGGCGGGCGTGGCTGGTTCGCGCTCTAGACCACGGGGCGGCGGGGAGAAGGGGGAACGGGCCCTTGGAGCGCTTCGTTCTGGGGGCATGACTGTTGAGATGCGTGAGGGACACGAGGGGACGGGCCCCGGAGCGATCACGCCGGACGGCTGCGCGGTGGAGCTGTACACGCGCCTGGTCGCCGGGGACGAGCCCGACGTCATCGCCGGTGCGGTGCCGGCCGGGGCGCACATCCTGGAGCTGGGCAGCGGCGCGGGGCGGGTGACGCGGCCGTTGCTGGAGCGGGGGTTCCGGGTGACGGCGGTGGACGAGTCCGCCGAGATGCTGGAGAAGGTCGCCGAGCTCGGGGGACGGGTGCGCACGATCCGGAGCCCGATCGAGAAGCTCGACCTGGGGGAGCGGTTCGAGGTGGTGATGCTCGCGTCGTTCCTCGTGCACGAGGGCGACCCCGCGGTCCGGCGCGGGATGCTGCGGGCCTGCCGGAGCCATGTGACGGACGGCGGATGTGTGCTGATCCAGCGGGAGGGCGCGGATTACCACACCAATCTGCCGAGGGAGCGGGTCGACCCGGCCGGGTACACCGTGCGGATCCTGTCGGCGGAACCGGTCGGGGGCGGGGTGAACGAGGTGCGCGCGGAGTACGTCTTCCCGGACGCCGTATGGACCCAGACGTTCCGCGCCCAGCCCCTCACGAAGGAAGAGTTCGAGCGGACCTTGGAGGAGGCGGGACTGAGGGTCGAGGAGTACCTGACGGAGGACGGCACGTGGGTCCGGGCGGTGCCGGTCCTGTAGGGGGATTTTCGGAACCCGCCGGCCGGCCCCTGAGGAAACCGTGCCTGCACAGCCGGGGTGGTGGTGTCGGGGTGTCGGGGTGTTGGTGTGGCGTATCGGGGTGATGGCGGTGCGTCGGTGGGGGTTCACCTGCGCTGCGGGTGAACCCTCACCACCGAGCCAGGGCGTTCTCAGCGCACTGAGGGCGGGTTGGGTGCGCGGCCTCGCGGGCCTTCTCAGCCTTCGAAGCCGCGGAGGCGTTCCATGTCGCGGCGGTCGCGTTTGGTGGGGCGGCCCGTACCCCTGTCCCGTACGCCGGCGGGGGCCACGGCCTCGCGGGGCGGCGGGGGAGGGCTGTTGTCGACGTAGCACTCGACGGCCACCGGTGCGCCGACGCGCTTGCGGATGAGGCGCTTGACGACGACGACATGTTCGCGGCCGCCCGCGTGGCGCAGGCGTACCTCGTCGCCGACGTGCAGGCCGTAAGCGGGCTTCACGCGCTCGCCGTTGACCCGGACATGGCCACCCTTGCAGGCCGCCCCGCCGGCGGAGCGCGTCTTCACCAGGCGGACGGACCAGATCCAGGCGTCGACCCGCACGGAACCACCACCGGCGCCCGTGCCACCACCCGCGCCCGTGCCGCCACCCGCGCCCGTGCCGCCGCCCGTTGTCGGAGCGGGGCCCGTGGGTGTGTCCGCCGGAGCGGTGCCCGCTCCCTTGGTGTCGTCGTCACCGCCTGAATTCTGCGAAGCCATGCCCCGACTTTAGTGCCTGCCCGGTGGTTCGGGGCCGGGGTCGCGAGGCCCGGGTGCGGCCCCCCGTGGCAGGGGCGGGCGAGGTGGCGCGGGGGTGTGGCAGCAGTGCGGCATCCCTGGCCGTACGGCGAGCCGTGCGGAAACCGTTCGCCCCGGAGTCCGATAATTCGGGCTATTCGCCGCAAAGCAGGACGTAGATCGAGGGGTGCCGCCGATGAAGCTCGAAGCCGCTGTCGATGACCTGATGGAGACGTTGCGCGCCGACCTCGTACGGCTCGCCGAGATTCCGTCGATCGCCTTCCCCGGCTTCCCGGACGCACCGGTGCACGCGGCGCACGATCTGCTGGTCGAACTGCTGCGGGACGCGGGCGTGCCGAGCGTCGAGCGGCTCGACCTGCCGGACACGGCACCCGTGATCTACGGGGAGATCCCGCCACCGACACCCGAGGCGCCGACGGTCCTGCTCTACGGCCATTACGACGTCCAGCCGCCCGGCGACGAGAACCTGTGGAAGTCGCCGCCCTTCGAGCCGACCCCGATCGAGGGCGGCCTGCGCGCCCGTGGCATCGCGGACGACAAGTCCAACGTCATCGCGCACCTGGGCATGCTGCGGGCCTACGGCGGCCGGCCGCCGGTCGGGATCAAGATCGTCATCGAGGGCCAGGAGGAGTACGGCAGCGCCTTCGACGACTATCCGCCCACCGACCCGGAGCGGTTCGCCTGCGACGCCATGGTCGTCGCCGACCTCGGCAACCTCCGGCCGGGCACCCCCACCCTCACCACCGCCCTGCGCGGCGCCTCCGAGGTCGTCGTGGAGGTGCGCACCCTCGACGAACCGCGCCACAGCGGGGAGTTCGGAGGGGCGGCGCCCGACGCGCTGCTCGTGCTCCTCAAGGCCCTGGCCACCCTGCACGACGTACACGGCGACGTGGCCGTGGAGGGGCTGCGGCGGGAGGACTGGAGCGGCACGAGCTACACCGAGGAGGAGTTCCGCGCGCTGGCCGGGGTGCGCGAGGGGGTGCCGCTCGTCGGCAGCGGCAGCCTGGGCGAGCGGCTGTGGAGCGGCCCCGCCATCACGGTGATCGGCCTGGACGCGCCCAGCGTGGAGCACGCGGCGTCGGCCGTCGTGCCGTACGCGCGAGCCAAGTTGAACCTCCGTTTCCACCCCCGGCAGGACGCGCGGGAGGCGCAGGGCAAGCTGGTCGACCACCTGCGCTCGCTCACCCCCTTCGGCGTCTCCCTCACCGTCACGCCCGGCGACACGGGCCCCGGGTACGAGGCCGCCACCGGCGGACCCGCCTACCGCGCCGCACGCGCCGCGCTCAAGGAGGCCTGGGGCGAGGACGCCTCCTTCGTGGCGACCGGCGGCTCCATCCCCCTGGTCAACGGCCTCGCGCAGGCGGCACCCGGCGCCGAGGTCCTGCTCTTCGGCGCCCAGGACAGCATGTGCAATCTGCACGCCCCGAACGAACGCGTCCTCTTCTCCGAGCTGCGCAACACGGTCGTCGCCATGGCCGCCTTCGTCCGCGAGTACGCCGCCGACTTCACCGGCGCCGATACGGACTCCGGCGCCGATGCAAACACCGGATCAGGTACCGGATCAGGCACCGGATCAGGCACCGGCGCGGACTTCGGTCCCGGCGCCGACGGGGAGCGCGGCGCATGAGTACCACCGCGACCGACCCCGGCACCGAAGAGCCGCGGCGCAAAAGGAAGTTCACCTTCCCCAGCGCCCTGACCATCCTCGCGATCGTCACCGTGGCGGTCTGGCTGCTGGCCTTCCTCATCCCCTCAGGGGCCTACGACCGCAACGCCGAAGGCGCCCCCGTAGAGGGCAGCTACCACCGCGTCGACTCGGGACAGACCTTCGTCGACCGGCTCAACGACCTCTTCCTCGCCCCGGTCAACGGCCTGTACGGGATCCAGGACGAGAAGTCGGGCGTCGTCGGGCCCGACCTGGCCGGTGAGCTGTACGGCAGTGCTGGCGTGTTCCTGTTCGTGCTCGCCATCGGCGCGTTCATCACCGTCGTCTTCGCCACCGGCGCCCTCGACCGCGGCATCGGCCGTCTCGCCCACCGGCTGCGCGAGCGCGGCGCGATGCTCATCGCCGGAGTGATGCTCGTCTTCTCCGTCCTCGGCACGGTCGAGGGATTCGCCGAGGAGACACTCGGCTTCTACGGCCTGATCGTGCCGCTGATGCTCGCCCTCGGCTACGACCGGATGGTCGCGGTCGGCGCGATCATCCTGGGCGCGGGGATCGGGGTGCTCTGCTCGACGGTCAACCCGTTCGCCACCGGAGTCGCCTCGTCCGCAGCCGACATCTCGCTGGGCGACGGCATCGTGCTGCGGTTCGTGATGTGGATCGTCCTGACCGCGGTCACCATCGCCTACGTCATCCGCTACGCGAAGCGCGTACGGAAGAATCCCGAACGCTCCCTCACCGGCTTCCTGCCCGGCGACCGCGAGCAGACCGCCGCCGACGCGGGCGAGGTACCCGAGCTGACGCGGCTGCACAAGGCCGTGCTCGTCCTGGTCGGCCTGGTCTTCGCCTTCATGATCTTCTCGGTGGTGCCCTGGTCGAGCGCGCTCACGGGCAAGGCGGACGCGAAGCCGTACGGATTCGAACTGGGCTGGTCCTTTCCGCAGTTGGCGGCGCTGTTCCTCTGCGCGGCCGTACTCGTCGGATGCGTGGCCCGGATGGGCGAGCAGAAGCTCAGCTCGACGATCACTCAGGGCGCGGCGGACTTCATCTCGCCCGCCCTGGTTATCGTGCTCGCCCGCGGCGTCACGGTGATCATGAACAACTCGAAGGTCACCGACACCGTCCTGCACTCCATCGAGGGCGTCGTGAAGGGCACGTCGTCCGGCCTCTTCGCGATCATCGTCTTCGTCGTGAACCTGCCGCTGGCCTTCCTGATCCCCTCCACCTCCGGCCACGCGACCCTCGCCATGCCGATCCTCGCCCCGCTCGCCGATTTCGCCGGGGTCTCGCGGTCCGTCGTCGTCACCGCCTGGCAGGCGGCGAGCGGCTGGATGAACCTGTGGGTCCCCACGACCGCCGTGACCATCGGCGGCGTCGCGCTCGCGAAGGTCGGCTACGACAAATACCTGCGGTTCGTCTGGCCGCTGCTCGCCATCCTGTTCCTCCTCATCTGCGCCTTCGTCGCGCTTGGAGCCGCGCTCACATGACAACGAACCCGTCGGTGACCCCGAAAGCCGTCGCGGCGCGTCCCCCGGCCGCCGCCTACCGCAACCTCGCCGTGGCCACGATCGGCTTCACGCTCACCTTCTGGGCCTGGGACCTGATCGCGCCGCTCGGCAGCGACTTCGGGGAGCGGCTCGGGCTCTCCTCGTTCGCGCAGTCCCTGCTGGTCGCCGTGCCGGTCATCGTCGGCTCGCTCGGCCGCGTCCCGGTCGGCGCGCTCACCGACCGCTACGGCGCCAAGCGGATGTTCCCGCTGGTCTCCGCGCTCACCATCGTGCCGGTGCTCCTGATCATCCCGGCCAGGGACAACTACGTCGCGATGCTGGCGGTCGGCTTCCTCCTCGGCCTGGGCGGCACGACCTTCGCGATCGGCATCCCGCTGGTCAACTCCTGGTTCCCGCCCGCCCACCGCGGCTTCGCGCTCGGTGTGTTCGGGATGGGCATGGGCGGTGTGGCGCTCTCCGGCTACTTCACGCCCCGGATCGCCAAGCACGGCGACAACCTCCCCTTCCTGGTCGTGGCGATCGCCCTCGCGGCCTTCGCGGTGCTCGCCGCCCTGTTCATCTCCGACCGGCCCGACCGCCCGGTGCCGACGAGCCCGCTCACCACGCGCCTGGGGGAGGCAGGCCGGCTGCGGGTGACGTGGGAGCTCTCGGCGCTGTACGCGATCGGCTTCGGCGGCATCGTCGCCTTCGGGGTCTATCTGCCCACGTACCTGAAGACCTGGTACGACCTCTCGCCCACCGACGCGGGCACCAAGGCGGCCGGGTTCGCGCTGGTCACGGTCGTCTTCCGGCCCATCGGCGGCTGGCTCTCGGACCGGATCCACCCGGCGACGGTCACCTCGTGGGCCCTTGCGGTCGTCGCGGTCTTCGCCATCGTGCAGGCCTTCGAGCCGACCCTGAACCCGGGCGGCACGATCTGCTTCCTGGTCATGGCGGCGGGGCTCGGCACGGCCAGCGGCAGCGTCTTCGCCCTCGTCTCCCAGGTGACACCCCAGGCGCAGGTCGGGTCCGTCACCGGCATCGTGGGAGCCGTGGGCGGCCTGGGCGGCTTCGTCCCGCCCCTGGTCATGGGCGCGATCTACAGCGCCAAGGACTCGTACTCCATCGGCTTCATGCTGCTCTCCGATCTCGCGCTCGCGGGCTGTGTGTACGCGTACGGGCGGATGCGGAGCCTGCGGGCCGAGTGAGGCGGGCGGAGAGGGCCGGCCCAGGTAGGTACGAGTGCCCGATGGGGCGCGTGGTGCGCGTGGTGTGCGGGATATCGTCGGTCGATGGGCCTCTATCCGGAGATCGAGCCGTACGACCACGGCATGCTCGAAGTCGGCGACGGCAACCGCGTGTACTGGGAGACCTGCGGCAACCCGCTGGGAAAGCCGGCCCTGGTGCTGCACGGAGGTCCGGGCTCGGGGTGCACACCGTTCTTCCGGCGGTACTTCGACCCCGCCGCGTACCGGGTGGTGCTCCTCGACCAGCGCGGGTGCGGGCGCTCGACCCCGCCCGCGAGCGATCCCCGTACCGACATGAGCGTCAACACGACCGGGCACCTGCTGGCCGACCTGGAGCTGCTGCGGCGGCACCTGGGCATCGAGCGGTGGCTGGTGTGGGGCGCGTCCTGGGGTTCGGTGTTGGGACTCCGGTACGCGCAGACCCACCCCGGCCGCGTCTCGGAGCTGGTGCTCACGGGCCTCGCCACGGGCAGCCGGGCCGAGGTCGACCTGCTGACCCGGGGACTCGGGCGGATCTTCCCGCAGGCGTGGGAGGCGTTCCGGGACGGGGTGCCCGAGGGGGAGCGGGACGGGGATCTCGCCGCCGCCTACGACCGGCTCCTGAACTCTCCCGACGCCGGGGTGCGGGCCGCCGCCGCGCGGTCGTGGACCGATTGGGAGACCGCCTTCGCCTCGCAACCGCCCCGGTCCGTCCCCCGGTACGAGGACGAGACGTTCCGCGCGGGCTTCGCCCGGACCGTCACGCACTACTTCGCCCATGACCATTGGCTGGGCGGGGACGAGGTCGTCCTGCGGGACGCGGGGGCGCTGGCCGGGATCCCGGGGACGATGGTGCAGGGGGCCCTCGATTTCGGGAACCTGCTCGGAATCCCCTGGCGGCTGCGAGGGGCTTGGCCGGACGCCGAGTTGATCCTCGTGGAGGACGTCGGGCACAACGCGGGGGCGCGGGGCATCGCGGAGGAACTGGTGGCGGCCACGGATCGGTACCGGGCGGGGTGAGGGGGAGCTAGCTACTTCTCCTGGGGCCCCTCCTGCGGCCCCTCGTTCTCTGGCCGCTCGTTCCCCGGCCCTTCGTTCCCGGGCTTTTCGTTGCCGGGCCGCTCGTTCCCCGGCCCTTCGTTCCCAGGTCCCTCTTCCTCGCCGAAAAGCTGACGTACCGTCGACCGGTAGTTGGTCCGCACGTGGGCCAGTGCCACCTCCCGGGCGCGGGTCGCGTCGCCCGAGGCCACCGCCTCGTACAACTCCCGGTGCTCCACGAGCAGATGGGCCCACTCCTCGTTCCGCCGCGTCATCCATCGCAGCCGTCCGTCGACCGGTTCCATGACCGACGTCAGCAGGCCGTTGCCCGCCATCGCCAGGATGCGGTCGTGGAAGCGGGTGTTGACGTCCGTGATCGCCTCCGCGTCCGCCGTGCGCGTGGCCTGCGCGGCGCTGTCCAGCAGGGCTGCCAGTTCCGCGAGGCCCTCCTCCGTCGCCCGTTCCGCCGCGCGGCCCGCCGCGAAGACCTCCAACGCCTCGCGCAGCTCGAAGAGTTCGGTGACGTCCGTGCGGGTCAGGCGGCGCACCACGGTCCTGCGCGGCGTCTCGAAGGTGACGAAGCCCTCGGCGACCAGAGCCCGGATCGCCTCGCGGACCGGGACCCTGGACACGCCCAGACGGTCGGCGAGCTCCCGTTCGACCAGGCGGTCGCCCGGGCCGAGGCGTCCGGCGATGATCTCCTGGCGTAGCCCGGTGAGCACGCGTTCGCGTACGGCGGCCAGCGGCTGTTCCACGGTCGTCATGGGGTCCATCATCGCCGAACGCCGCATCGATTTACCGATTCGTAACCGTGCGGACATTGCCGGGCGCCCCTGAGAGCGGGAGCATGACGGAATCTTTGGTATACCAAAATTTGGTATACCAAAGACGCGCCGCATCTCAGTCCCCCCTGGCCGCACACCTCCGTCCCCTTGGCCGCACCTCCGTCCCCCTTGCAGGAGGCACCGTGTCCCTCACCCAGCGCGCCGACGCCCACGCCCCAGGCGCCGCGACCGACTTCGTGCCCGATCCCCGCCTCACCAACGAAGACCTCGCGCCCTCCGCCGAGCGCAAGTGGAAGGTCTTCGACCTCTTCGCCCTGTGGATGTCCGACGTCCACAACCTCGGCAACTACACCTTCGCGGCCGGACTCCTGGTCCTCGGCCTGAACGTCTGGCAGATCTTCACCTCGCTCCTCGTCGGCTTCGTGCTCATCTACCTCGGGATGAACATGATGGGGCGCATCGGCCAGCGCCACGGCGTGCCGTTCCCCGTCGTCAGCCGCATCAGCTTCGGGGTCTGGGGCGCCAACATCCCCGCCCTCATCCGGGCCGTGATCGCCATCATGTGGTACGGAATCCAGACCTATCTGGCCTCCATCGCGGTCAACGTCATGCTCATCGCCGCCTTCCCGAGCCTCGACGCGTGGACCGAGCACTCCTTCCTCGGGCTGCACGCCCTCGGCTGGTGTTCGTTCGTCGCCCTCTGGCTGGTGCAGGGGCTGATCATGACGCGGGGCATGGAATCCGTACGGAAGTTCCAGGACTTCTGCGGGCCCGCCATCTGGATCGTGATGATCGCGCTCGCCGTCTGGATCCTCTGGAAGGCCGGCTGGACCATCTCGCTCACCAGCACCCCTCACCCGGTCTCCACCGGCGAGCAGGTGCGCCAGTGGTTCGGCGCCATCGGGCTCATCCTCGCCACCTACGGCACGCTGATGCTCAACTTCTGCGACTTCTCGCGCTTCGCCCCCGACTACCGCACCGTCAAGCGCGGCAACTTCTGGGGGCTGCCCATCAACTCGACGGCCTTCGTGATCCTCTCCGTCGTCGTCACCGCGGGCAGCCTGGAGGTCTTCGGCAAGGCCATCACCGACCCCGCCGAACTGGTCGCCGAGATCGGCAACACCTGGGTGCTGATCTTCGGGGCGCTCACCTTCGCCGTCGCCACGATGGGCGTGAACATCGTGGCCAACTTCGTCTCGCCCGCGTACGACCTGGCCAACGTCTGGCCGCAGAAGATCACCTTCAAGATCGGCGGTCTCATCTCCACGGTCGCGGCCCTGCTCGTCACCCCGTGGAACCTCTACTCCAACCCGACCGTCGTGAACTACTTCCTCGGCGGCCTCGGCGCCTTCCTCGGGCCGCTGTTCGGGATCATCGCGGTCGACTACTTCTGGGTGAAGCGCGGCCGCATCGACGCCGACGCGCTCTTCAAGGCCGAGCCGGGATCGCCGTACTACTACAGGAAGGGCGTCAACCCGAAGGCGCTGGCGGCCTTCGCGCCGACGGCGGGGTTCGCGGCGGTCTGCGCCCTGGTGCCGTTCTTCGACTACGTGGCGCCCTACTCCTGGTTCATCGGGACGGCCACGGCGGCGCTGCTCTACGGCGCGCTGTGCCGCGCCGAGCGGACGGCGGCGCTTGCGGCCGAGCTGGGCGAGGCGGCTGAGTTGGCCGAGGGTGCCGACGTGACCAAGGGTGCCGACGTGGCCAAGGGTGCCGACGTGGCCGAGGTGGAGGCCTAGTGCGCATCGTCGTCAGCAACTGCAACACCACGCGGGCGATGACCGAGGAGATCGTGCGCGGCGCCCGCGACGCGGCCGCCCCCGGCACCACGATCACCGGGCTCACCCCCGCGTGGGGTCCCGAGTCCGCCGAGGGGTGGCTCGACAGCTACCTCTCGGCGGCCGCCGTCCTCGACACCCTGCGCGGACACGACGAGCCGTACGACGCCGTGGTCATGGCCGGGTTCGGCGAGCACGGACGCGAGGGGGCCCGCGAGTTGCTCGACGTGCCCGTCGTCGACATCACCGAGGCCGCCGCGCACTTGGCCTGTCTGCTGGGGCGGCGGTACGGCGTCGTCACCACGCTCGATCGGGCCCGCGGCCAGATCGAGGACAGCCTGCACGCGGCGGGCGTCGCGCAGAACTGCGCCGCCGTGGTCGGCACCGGCCTCGGGGTCCTCGACCTCGGGGACTCCGAGGTCACCGTCCGCGCCTTCCTCGCCGCCGCCGAGCGGGCCCGGGAGGCGGGGGCGGAGGTCCTGGTGCTCGGCTGCGCGGGGATGACCGGGCTCCAGGAGAAGGTCGGTGCCGCGCTCGACATGCCGGTGGTCGACGGCGTGGCCGCCGCGGTGAAGCTCGCCGAGTCGCTCGTCGGCCTCGGCCTGACCACGAGCCGCGCCGGTGGGTATGCCAAACCCCTGCCGAAGAGACGTACTTGGGGGCGCCCGTCGGAGTGATTCTTCGGGTGATCTGCCGCCCGGACGGCGGTGTACGAGGCATGGCGGGCGCCGGGTGACCGCAGACTCCGGGGAACGCGCCGGGCCGTCCGGCGCCGAGCGACTGGAGGTGCCCGGTGTCGCAGCCGCCCTTCCGATCACCGGAGCGTGCCCGCCCCCGCCTCACCCGGCTCCTGGCCGCCGCGCTCCTGGCGAGCACGGCGGCCACCGCCAGCGGCCCGGCGCTGGCCACCGGCCCACTCACCACCGACAACTCCACGCCGACCGGGACCGCGAGGGCGGCTGCGGCTGCGGCTCCGAAGGCGACGGCGACAGCGACGGTGCTGGCGGTGGCTTCCGGCGCCGCGACTGGGGGCGGTGGGGCCGCCGAGTCCGGCGCTGAGTCTGGCGTGGGGCCGGATGTCGTGCCTGGCACTGTGGCTGGCTTGGGGCCGGCCCTCGCGCCTGGCGCCCCGCCCGGCGTTGTTCCCGGTGCGGAGCCGGGGGTCGCTTCGGGCGGTGAACTCGGCGTGGCTTCCGGCGTTGCGTCGGCCCTCGCGCCCGTCGGTTGGGCGTCGCACCTCCCGCCTGGCGCTGTGGCGTCGAAATTCGCGCCTGGCGCTGCGTCCGGGCTTGCTTCCGGTGCTGCTCCTGGCGTGGCGCCCGACACCGCGTCCGGCGTGGCTCCGTACACCGCGCCCGCCGACGACGCTCCGGGCGCCGTGCCCGCGGATACCGTGCCCAGCGGCGCCGCTCCCGGCGTAGCCCCGGGCACCGCTTCCGGCACCGCCCCCAGCGTCACCTTCTGGGTCGATCCGGATAACTCTGCCGCCCGGCAGGCCGCTCTGTGGCGGCGGCAGGGGCGGGTTGCCGATGCCCGGCTCATTCAGCGGATCGCGTGGCGGCCGCAGGCGGTGTGGCTGCACAGCGCCAACCCCGGGCCCACCGTCCGTGCGGCCACGCTCGCGGCCACCGCCGCCCGCCGCACCGCCGTGCTCGTCGCGTACTTCATCCCGCACCGCGACTGCGGTGACTACTCCGGAGGCGGGGCGGGGAACGCGGCGGAGTACCGGCGGTTCGCCGACGAGCTCGCCGCCGGCATCGGCGACCGCGCCGCGTACGTCATCGTCGAACCGGATGCCGTCGCGCAGAAGATCGCGGGCTGCGTGAAGGCGGACGCCCGCGAGCGGTACGGCCTGCTCGCCTACGCCGTCGCCCGCCTCAAGGCGCGCCCGCACACCAAGGTCTACGTCGACGCGGGCAACTCCGGATGGATCCCCGACCAGCGGCGCCTGGTCGGCCCGCTGCGGCAGGCCGGGATCGGCAGGGCCGACGGTTTCGCCGTCAACACCTCCAACTACCAGACCAACGGCGCGAGCGCGGCGTACGGACACCGCCTCGCCGCAGCTCTCGGCGGCGCCAAGCACTTCGTCGTGGACAGCAGCCGCAACGGCAACGGCCCCTACACCGGCGGCGGCGACCAGGCCTGGTGCAACCCCCCGGGCCGCGCCCTCGGCACCCCGCCCACCACGGCCACCGGCGACTCCGCCATCGACGCCTACCTGTGGATCAAGCGTCCCGGCGAGTCCGACGGAACCTGCCGGGGCGGGCCGAAGGCGGGGCAGTGGTGGCCGCAGTACGCGCTGGGGCTCGCGAGCAGGGCGCGCGGCTAGCGCCGGGCGGGGGTCGGGCCCGGCCAGGCAGCAGCGGATACCCAGGGAGCAGCGGATACCCAGGGAGCATCGGACGCCCAGGTAGCAGCGGATGCCTAAGGAGCGGTGGGCGCGTCCGGGACCACGGCCGTGGCGGTGATCTCGACGAGCTGCCCGGGGTAGCCGAGGCACGTCGTGCCCAGCAGCGTCGACGTGTGCGGGCCCTTCGCGAGCAGATCGGAGCGGCGGACGACCTCCCATGCCTCGGTCAGGGGACCCGGCTCGTCGCTGACGACGTACACCGTGCTGGCCACCACCTGGGTCAGGTCGCTGCCGATCGCGCGCAGGGCCTCGTCGAGATTGGCGACGACCTGTTCGGTCTGGCGCGCCACGTCGCCGGCCCCGACGAGGTTCCCCTCGGCGTCGAGCGGCACCGAACCCGCCATGAACGCGAGCGTGGTGCCGGCCTCGACCAAGGCGGCGTGGGCGTATCCGGGCGGCGGGAAGAGGGTGGGCACGACGGTACGAGGAGTGGAGGTCATGGCCCGATCCTGAGGCAGACGGACACGGGCACGCATCCGAATTCCGCAGGGCCGGGACACCGGGGGGCCGGGACACCGGGGGTCGGGATACCGCCGGGTCGGAATACCGCGGGGCCGGGATTCCGCGGGAAGGGCGGGGGCACCCCGGCTCGCGTGCGGGTGGCCCCCGTGGACATCACGGAGGCGTCAGCGCACCGCCGCAGGTGAAGTCCCGCCCCGTACCAGCAGATTCGCGGACCCCTTGCCGTCCGCCCGTGCCCTCCAGATGTCCTGCTTCCTGCCGTCCGCGCCCGGCAAGGCGTAGGCCACGGTGTCGTCGTCCAGCCACGCGGCCTGGTCGTCGACGCTGCGGGTCTCGGCGAGCGGGTGCTCGCGCATCGTGCGCAGGTCGAGGACGTACAGCCGCCAGGGGTCGGACGTGTCCTTCCGTACCCGCTTCTTGAACGCGATGCGGGTGTTGTCGGGGGACAGCGAAGGACACTCCACGTTCGTGCGCAGCGTGCGCGCCGCCCACTTCTTCATGTCGCCCTCGACCAGGTACGTCTTGCCCTTCGTCGAGACCGTCGCGTAGAAGCGGTTGTCGTCGTCGGCGAAGGTCACGCCCCAGTAGTTGACGTCGGGGGAGTGGTGGCGGCGGCCGTCGAGGGTGAGGGGGATCTCCTCCATGTTCTTGATCAAGTACCCCGTGCGGGTGTCCAGGATCGAGGTGCGGGTGGAGAAGGAGGAGCCCGCGTAGGAGTCCCCCGTCGCGAACATCGTCCAGGACAGCATGTGCCCGGACGCCGAGACCCGGGCCCGGTTGGGGATGCCGGTGAGCGCGATGCGGCGCTTCTCGCGCAGCTTGTCGTCCAGGACCAGGGCGAACGACGCGGGCGGGATGCCGGAGCGCCGCTGGAGGCACAGGGCCGTGCCCGCGGCCGCGTAGAAGCGTTCGCAGGACGGGCCGCCGGTGGTGCGGGGCCCCTTGCCCGACGCGCCGGCGGTACGGGCCACGCGCCCCGCGCCCGCCTCCGTGCGGCGGTAGTAGAGGTGGCCCGCGTCGAGCGCGAACCGCGAGGTGGCGGCCGTCGGTGCGGCGCGGTCCGCCGCGCGGAGGGTGTAGGCGACGGCCACCGTCGCGAGGACGGCCGCGGCCGCCGCCACGGCGATGACGCGGGCGCGCAGAGAGCGCGGGGGAGCGGTCATGCCTGCCTCTCGGGAGTCTGGGGCTGGGGCCGGGGGAGCAGCAGCGCCGCCCCGGCGAGCGCCGCCGTCAGGGCGAGCGCCGCGCACGTCAGCGCCGGGCCGATGCCCCACAGCGTCCAGGCCGCGCCGAACCCGGCCGCCGCGACCAGCCGGGCCAGTGCCTGTCCCGTCTGGAGGACCGCCATGCCGCCGGCCCGGCGCCCCCGCGGGAGCACGGGGGTGGCGAGCGCCATCAGTACGCCGTCGGTGGCGGCGTAGAAGACGCCGAGCAGGAGCAGTACGCCGATGAGCAGGGTCCAGCCGCCGGTGGGGGAGAGCAGCAGGACGTAGCCGCCGAGCAGCGCCACGTGCCCGGCCAGGAACGGGACGCGGCGGCCGACGCGGTCCGCGAGGCGCCCGGCGGGCACCGCGAGCAGCAGATAGACCGCGGCGGCGCCCAGCGGAAGCAGCGGGAACCAGCTGATCGCGAAGTCGAGCCGCCGCTGGAGGAGCAGATAGAGGAAGGCGTCCCCGATGGTGGCGGCGCCCAGGAGGGCCGCGGCACCGAGAACGCGCCGGAAGGCGGGCACCCGAAGGATGTCGAGCACCCTTTCGCGCTTGACCGGTGCGGCGTTCGGCGGCACGCCGCCCGGCACGGGTGGCACGCCGCCCGGCACGAACGCGACCAGCATCAGCACTCCGAGCAGCCCGAAGCAGAAACTGACCACGAACACGGCGTCATACGCGTCCGCCGTCGCCCAGAGCAGCGCGAACGCGGCGAGCGGTCCCAGCAGCGCACCCGTGGTGTCCATCGCGCGGTGCACGCCGAACGCCCGGCCGAGGGCGTCCGGCGGACTGCTGAGCGAGATCAGCGCGTCGCGCGGCGCGGTCCGCACGCCCTTGCCGATGCGGTCCGCGGCGAGCGCCGCGCCGATCCCGGCCGTGGCGCCGCCCGCGAGGAGCAGGCCGAGCCGGGACAGCGCGGAGAGGGCGTAACCGCCGCCCGCGACGAGCTTGTGCCGCCCGCCGCGGTCGGCGGCGTACCCGCCCAGGAGTCGGACGAGGGCGGTCACGCCGTTGTAGAGGCCGTCGAGAAACCCGAACTGGAGTGGGGAGAGGCCGAGTTGGAGGACGAAGTAGAGCGGAAGGACCGCCGTGACCATCTCCGAGGAGATGTCGGTGACCAGGCTGACCGCGCCGAGGGCGATGACCGGCCCGGCGACGCGGCCGCGCGCGGCCTTGGCCTTGGCTCTGTCCTTCGCGACCGTGTCCGTCGATGCCAGATACATCTCGGCGGCTCAGCGGCACTTGTAGGACGGGCTGCTGTCCTTCGTCGCGCCGTTCGTGTCGACGAGGTTCCAGGAGAAGCCGGTGTCGGTGAAGTTCAGCTTGACCACGCCGAAGGTCTTGGTGATCCGCTTCTGGCTGTTGGGCTGGACCTCCTCGATCTTGTACGGGTTGGCGCCGCCCATGCCGCCGAGCAGCTCGACGATTCCGTTGGCGTCGGCCTTCCCGTCCGGGTTCTGCGGGGCGAACCGCTCGTAGTGGTGGTCGTGGCCGTTCATGACGAGCTCGGCCTTGTTGGCGTACAGGAGCTTCCAGACGGGCCTGCTGACCGGGTCGTTGCCGTGCTCGCCCGAGGAGAAGAGCGGGTGGTGCCAGTAGGCGGCCACGCACTTCTTGGAGTTGGCGGCGAGGTCGGCCTTGAGCCAGTCGATCTGCGCCCTGTCGTCGAAGCTGTTGGAGTCCAGGGCGATGAAGTGCCAGTTGTCCTGGTCATAGCTGTAGTAGCTCTCGCCCTTGGGGTACGCGATGTCGCCGAAGTAGGACTTGTAGCCCTCCAGGGCGCCGTCCGGGTCGTACGTCTCGTGGTTGCCCGGGACCGGACGCGTCTTGTCCTTGAACGCGCCCCAGCTGGTCTCGTAGTAGTCCTCGAAGTCCTGGAGCCGGGCGTCGTCGTACTGGTTGTCGCCCATCGTCAGGACGAACGAGGGGTTGAGTTTCTCGACGAGCGCGGCGGTCTTGGGGTGGGCGCAGCCGCTGTCGTCCGAGGTGCACTGTTCGGCTATGTCTCCGGCGGCGACGGCGGTGAACGCCGCCCGCGTGTCCCGGCCGCTCGGCGCGGCGTCGGCCTCGCCGGCCGGGGACCAGAGGAGGACCCCGCCGACGAGCGCGAGCGAGGCGCCGGCGGACAGGGGGACGGCCCAACGGGCCTTCCTGGTGCGGGAGTTGCCGGGGGAGGGGGTGGGGGAGTGCGTGACGCGGGGGGTGGTCGGCATGTCCGTCTCCTAGATCGGCGTGGGGGGCCGTGAGCGGCGCGGAGGCCATTCGCAGGCATCTTGTCGAGGGGGCATGTCCGCGTCAATGACTTCGCCCGATAATTGTTAGGAAAGTTTCCTACCAGCGTGGGTTGGGTGGTGGCTGGCCTAGGCTGGCGTGCGGGAATGACGTATGAGCGGCCGAGGGAGAGCGGGGTGGTGAACGTGCGGGCGGGAAGTGCTGGAGTGGGGGCGGGGGCGGGTGCGGCTGCGGCTGTGGGCGCGGGGGTCGGCGCCGGCGGTGCCTCGGCTTCCACCGGGGCTGGGGCCGCTGCCGCTGCCTCACCTTCTGCCGACGTCACGGCCTCCGCCGCCGCGTCTTCCGTGCCCTCTGCCGACGTCACGGCCTCCGCTGCCTCGTCCGCCGCGCCCTCTGCCGACGCGAGGCCTTCCGTCGGAGCTGCGTCCGCCACCAGGGGTCTCTCCGCTGCCGCACCTTCTGCCGAAGCCACCGAAGCCACCGAAGCCACCGAAGTCGCCGAAGCCCTGCGCTCTGCCGAAGCCTCGCTCTCTGCCACCGCCGTGCCCTCGGCCCACGTCACGCCCTCCGCCGACGCCGTGCCCTCCGCCCACGTCGCGCCCTCCGCCGCTGCCTCGTCCTCCGCCGACGCCGTGCCTTCCGCTGAGCGGCGGCGGCAGTTCGCGGAGCTCGTGCGGTCCTGCGCAGCCGTGTTCCTTCCGGCCGGTTCGGCCGAGGTGCCGAGGCAGGGGCGGGTGGCGTTCTGGGCTCCGGAGGGGGAGCTGCCTGCGGGGCTCCTGGAGCTCGCGGGGGCCGCAGGGGGCGGTGCCACTGCGGGCGGTGCTCCCGAGACCGCTGCCACCGAGGCCGACGCCACTGAAGCCAGCACCACCGAGGCCGGTCCCACCCCGGCCGGCCCCGCCCAGGCCGGTCCCATCGCGGCCAGTCCCGCCGAGGCCGCCCCCGCCGAGGCCGCCCCCGCCGAGGCCCATCCCGCCCCCAGTCCCGCCGAGGCCGGCCCCACCCCCAGCCCCACCCAAGCCGGTCTCACCCAGGAAGACCTCCCCGTCGTCCGCCCCCACGGCAAAGGCGTCCGTACCCGTACCGTCCCCGCCCTCATCCTGCCCGTGGCGCAAGCCCTCCCCCTCCTGTTGCATGCCGCGCCCGCGCACCCCACCGGGGCCTGCTGGGCCGCGGCGATCCGGCACGCCCTGCACCTGGCCGCGCGGGGCAGGCTGCTGCCCGGTCTGACCGGCGGTGACCTGGACGCATGGCGGGCGGGGCCGCTGGACGCCGCCGACGTCACGCAGGTGCGGGCGATCGCCGCCGCGCTGCCGGCCGAGGCGCACGCCGTACCGCTGCCCGGCAGTAAGCCCCTCCTGCTCCCCGAGCCCTTCGCCCTGGTCAGGGCCTTCGTCGACGCGGTGGTCGACACCCTGCCGCGTACGCCCGCCGCCGCGCACGCGGTCGGCGCCCCCTTCGCGGCGCGCGACCCGCAGCGGCTGCCGGGCGCACGGGAGTGGGCCGCCGAGGTGGCGGCCGGGATGGACGCCGGGGTGCGGGTGTCGCTGCGGCTGGATCTGCGGGCCCACGAGGTGTTCGACGGGTCGGCGGGCGACGTACCCGGCGAGAGCGGTTCGGCCGAGCCGCCCGAGGGCATGGCGAGCCCGGCCGCCGCCGTCGTGCAGGTCCACAGCCTCGCCGACCCCACCCTCGTGGCGGACGCCGCCCACATCTGGTCCGGCGCCGACCACTTCGGCCCCCGGGCCCGCATCGACACCCTGCTCGCGGTGCGCCGCGCGGCCCGCGTATGGCCCCCGCTCGGCCGCCTCCTGGAACGCCCGCGCCCCGACGTACTGCCCCTGAGCGAGAGCGAGTTGTACGAGCTGCTCGGCGCTGCGGCGTCCCGGCTCGGCGCGGCCGGGGTGGCCGTGCACTGGCCCCGCGAGCTGACGCGCGGCCTGACCGCCACCGCCGTGGTGCGCCCCGCGCCCGGCACGGCGGCGGACAACTTCGACTTCTTCAAGACCGAGCAACTGCTGGAATTCCGCTGGCAGTTGGCCATCGGTCCCGGTGATGGAGAAGGCGACGAGGCGGGCGGGCCCCTCACCGAGGCGGAGATGGACGTCCTCGCGGAGGCGCACCGCCCGGTCGTACGCCTCCGCGACCAGTGGGTCCTGGTCGACCCCGAACTCGTCCGCAAGGCACGCAAGAGGGACCTGGGGCTCCTGGACCCGGTGGACGCGCTGTCCGTCGCGCTGACGGGAGCGGCGGAGGTGGACGGTGAGCGCGTCGAGGCGGTGCCGGTCGGCGCCCTGGCCCGCCTCCGCGAACGCCTGACCGACGACCTCCGCACCATCGCGCCGCCGCCCGCGCTCGCCGCCACCCTCCGCGACTACCAGCTCCGGGGCCTGGCCTGGCTGGACCGGATGACCTCGCTGGGCCTCGGCGGCTGCCTCGCCGACGACATGGGCCTCGGTAAGACGGTCACGCTGATCGCGCTCCACCTGCACCGGGCCCGGCCGGAGCCGACGCTCGTGGTCTGCCCCGCGTCGCTGCTCGGCAACTGGCAGCGGGAGATCGAGCGGTTCGCGCCGGGGGTCCCGGTGCACCGCTTCCACGGCACGGGCCGCAGCCTGGACGGCGAGCTGGCGGGCGGCTTCGTCCTGACGACGTACGGAACGATGCGGACGAGCGCGCCCGAACTGGCCGGCCAGGCCTGGGGGCTGGTCGTCGCGGACGAGGCGCAGCACGTCAAGAACCCGCACGCGGCGACGGCGAAGGCACTGCGCACGATCCCCTCCGCGGCGCGGGTGGCACTCACCGGCACCCCGGTCGAGAACAACCTCTCCGAGCTCTGGGCCCTCCTCGACTGGACGACCCCCGGCCTGCTCGGCCCGCTCAAGTCCTTCCGCGCACGGCACGCCCGGCTCGCGGAGGGCGGCGAGTACGCCGAGAACGACGAGGCGATGGAGCGCCTTGCACGCCTGGTCCGCCCCTTCCTCCTGCGCCGCAAGAAGTCCGACCCGGGCATCGCCCCGGAACTGCCGCCCAAGACGGAGACGGACCACCCGGTGACGCTCACCCGCGAACAGGCCTCGCTCTACGAGGCGGTCGTGCGCGAGACGCTGGCCCGCATCGAGGCGTCCGAGGGCATCGCGCGCCGGGGCCTGGTCATGAAGCTCCTGATGGCCCTGAAGCAGATCTGCAACCATCCGGCGCAGTACTTGAAGGACGGCGAGATCGTCACACGGGCAGGCCGCTCGCGCTCGGGCAAACTGGACCTCCTGGACGAGCTCCTGGACACGATCCTCTCCGAGGACGGCGCGGTCCTGATCTTCACGCAGTACGTGGAGATGGCCCGCCTCCTCGAAGCGCATCTGTCACGCCGCGGCATCGGCACGCAGCTCCTGCACGGGGGCACGCCGGTCCAGCGCCGGGAGGAGATGGTGGACCGCTTCCAGTCCGGCGAGACCCCGGTGTTCCTCCTCTCCCTCAAGGCGGCGGGCACGGGTCTGAACCTCACCCGGGCGGGCCACGTCATCCACTACGACCGCTGGTGGAACCCGGCGGTGGAGGAGCAGGCCACGGACCGCGCCTACCGCATCGGCCAGACCCAGCCGGTCCAGGTCCACCGCCTCGTCACGGAGGGCACGGTGGAGGACCGCATCGCCGAACTCCTCGCGGCGAAGCAGGCGTTGGCGGACGCGGTCCTGGGCGAGGGCGGCGAAGCGGCCCTCACGGAACTCTCGGACGCGGATCTGGCGGACCTGGTGTCGCTGCGGAGGATGTCGTGAGAGCCGGGACGCGGAACCGCGCCACCGGGGCAGGACGCGTCTTCCCGCCGCTGCCCCGGCATCCCGATCCCCGGGCCCCGTTCGCCACCTCCTGGTGGGGGAACGCCTGGATCGGAGCGCTCGAGTCGACCTCGCTCGACGCGGGGCGCCTGGCCCGCGGGCGCGCGTACGCCCGGGAGGGGCACGTCGACACGATCACCGTGGCGCCGGGCCGCATCGTGGCGTACGTGCACGGCAGCCGCCCGCGCCCCTACCGCGCCGAGATCCGCATGCGCACCCTCACCCCGGAGGACTGGGACGGGTTCCTGGACGCGGTGGCCACGGAACCCGCGCACATCGCGGCGCTCCTGGACAAGGACATGCCGCACGCGCTGGTGGCCGCGGCGGAGCGAGCCGGGGTCCAACTGCTCCCTGGCCCGGGCGACTTGGTGCCGTCCTGCACCTGCCCGGACCACGGCCGCCCCTGCAAGCACGCGGCGGCGCTCACCTACCAGACGGCACGACTGCTGGACGCCGACCCCTTCGTACTCCTCCTCCTGCGCGGCGGGGACGAACAGGCGCTCCTCGACGAGCTGGCCCAGCGCAACGCCCACCGGGCCGCCCGCGAACAGTCCGAGACCGCGCAGGGCCCGCGGGCCGAGGCGTTCCCCGGGACCCTGGCCACGGACCACCGCCCGCCGCTCCCGGCCCCGCTCCCGCCCCCGCCGCACCCGGGCGAACCCCCGCTGCTCCCCTCGCTGCCGGGCGCCCCGAACCCCACGTCCCTGGAGTTCCTGGTCACGGACACGGCGAACAGGGCCCACGCGTACGTGACGTCCGGCGCCGATCCCTTCGCCACGGCCGACCCCTGGCGCGACGCGGTACGCCTGGCCGCGTCCCATCCCGGCCTCACGGGCCGCCGCAGCTTCAGCCGCCAATTCGCCGAGCTGGCACGGTCGGTGGACCACACCCCCGCGGACCTGGCCCGCGCGGCGGCGGCCTGGCGCCAGGGCGGCGAGGAGGGCCTTGCCGTCCTGGAATCCCCGTGGGACCCCCCGGCGGGCCCCTTCGACCGGGCCAGGGGCGCCCTGATCGCGGCGGACCTCCCGCGCATGACGATCCACAGGAACCACCTGACGGACGCGGCAGGCACCCTGCAACTCCGCTTCGGCCGGGACGCCCGCTGGTACCCGTACCGGAGCGAACCGGCCCAGAACGACTGGTGGCCGGACGGAGAAGCGGACGAGGACCCGGTGGGCGCCCTGAGCACGACGATCTGTCCCTGAGCGTGACCCCGGGGGTAGATTCCCCACTCGATACGTGGACACGCGGATGCTGCCGTGATCGTCGTCGCTTGGGGGAGCAGTGGACTGGGGGACGCTCGTCGCGGCGGTGAGCGGGGGCTCCATCGCCATCACCGGCACGGTCCTGGCCGACCACCTGCGCCACCGCCGCGAGGCCGATCAGGGACTCGGCGCCCGGCGGCGGGCGGTGTACATCGAGTTCATCGGCGCCGCCGAGGTGTGCCACGCGCGGCTGCGGCAGATCGCGCAGACGCCCCGCGCGGGAAGCGCCGAGGAGGACGACTTCGACGCGATCACCCGCGCGGCCCTGGCCGAAGCGGCCATCTACGAGGTGCGCGAACGCCTGTACATCGACGCGAGCGCCGACGTCGCCGGCGCGGGACAGGTGATGTTCGAACACCTCCGCACGCTGCGAGGCGTGGTGGCGACAGGCGCAACACACTCGTCCCCGGCCTTCCACGCCGCCTACCACCCGTACATAGGCAGCGTCTGGAACTACCGCGTGGCCGTACGCAAGGAACTGGACGGCCAGTCCCTCACACCCAGGGCCTTCGGCTGGACCAACTGGGACGGCAAAGACCGCTGCCCGGTGTGCCGGGACCGCTAGAGAAGGCTCTCGTCGTGGACCACCCAGCCGTGGCCCAACTCGCGCCGCAGACCGTCCAGGGCCGCGTGCGCTTGCCGTGTGAAGCGCTGGTGCTCCTCGGCTGACCACGGCGACGGGTTCGGTGGGTACTCCCAGTCGATCGACGACTGGTATGTCTCGGCCAGCCTCGCAAGTTCGGCCCGGAGCGGGGGGCTGATCGGGAGACGGTCCAGTTCGCAGGGGTAGCCGTACGGGCTGTCCATGTCCTGCGGCCACAGCGGGGTGTCCACGCCGGCCTCGAAGAAGAATCGCAGGTGGATCATGCCGCATCCTCTCAGGTACCGGGAAGCGTCATCGTGGGGAAACATTTCCGTTCCTCTTTCTCCGGGGGTGGCGTTTATCGTGGGCGGGAGCCCAGGCCGATGTCGTCCGGCGGCATGTATCCGTCAATGCCCCACCCGACGACTGGAGCACGGTGAGCTCGGTGATCCCGCGCGTAGCTTCTCTTCCGCCCTGGCTCGGCCATGCCCTGCGTGCGCAGCGGGGGCCCGTGCCGTGGCATGCCGTGCTGCGGGGTGCGCTGGCCGCGGGGCCGTTGTTGTGCGCGGGCGTGGCCTTCGGGCGGGCCTCCGGGGGAGTCGTGGCCGCGCTCGGGGCCATGCTCGCCGGCTTCAACGACCGGCCCGGCAGTCGTCGCGCCGCCGTGCGGCGGCTCGGAGTGCCCGCGGTCGCCGGTGCGGGCGGGCTCGTCTTCGGGTCGTACGTCGGTGAGGTGGCCGGCGGGGCGTATACGCTGCCCCTCCTCTTCGCCCTCCTCGGGCTCTTCGCCGGTGCCTTCAGTGCCGTCGGGCCCGTCGCCTCGGCCGCCGGCACCCAGCTGCTCGTCGCCGCCGCCATCGGCGCCGGGATGCCGTTGCCTGAGCCCGGGTGGCAGCGGGCCCTGTTCTTCCTCGCCGGGGCCGGGTGGCTGATCGTGCTGCGCCTCGCCCTCCCCTCGCCCGGCAGGGGGCGGGCCGCCGCCGGGCCCTACCGTCTCGACGGCGAACGCGCCGCCGTCCGCGCCGTCTACGAAGCCGTCGCCGCGCTCCTCGACTCCGCGGGCACCCCCGAGTCGACCACCCGCCGTGCCGCCCTCACCGCCGCGCTCGACCACGCCCAGGACGCCCTCTCCGGGCCCCGCCTGCGCCGCCACGCCAGCTCCGCGGCCGAGCGGCGCCTGCACGCGCAGTACCGGGCCGCGCTGCCGCTCGGCGAGGCGGCCACCGCGCTCGCCTGGGCCGGCGAACCGCTCCCGGCACGTACGGGCGAGGGGCCCCGCCGTCTCGCCGCCGCCGTCCGCGACGGCGTCCCCTGCGGGCCGCTGCCCGCGCCCGCCCGGTCCGGCGTCGGTCTCCGCGCCCTCGACGACGCCCTGCTGCACGCCGCCGAAGCCTTCGACAGCGGGTCCGCCCGGCCCCCGCGCGCCGCCCACGGGCACGGACCCGTCGGCGTACTGCGCAAGGCGGCCGGTCCCGGCGGGCGCGAGTACGGGGTGCGGGTCGCCCTCTGCTTCGGGGCGAGCGCCGCGGTCGCGCAGGCCCTGCACCACCCGCACTGGTACTGGCTGCCCGCCACCGCCGTCTTCCTGGTCAAGCCCGACCTCGGGCCGCTGGCGTCCCGCGTCCTGTGCCGCGCGCTCGGCACCGTCCTGGGCGCCGTCGTCTTCGCGGCGCTCGCCGCCCTGCTGCCGCGCCCCGCCGGTCTGGTCGCCGTCGTCGCCGTGTGCGGGGCGCTGATCCCCGTGGCCACCCGGCACTTCGCCGCCCAGACCGCCGTCGTCACCGTCCTCGTCCTCGCCCTGGTCATGGTGGGCGGGGAGCCGCAGGCCTCCTGGGGGCGGATCGGCGAGACGCTGCTGGCCTGCGGGATCGTGCTGCTCGTGGGGCACCTGCCCTGGCCGGTGCGGCGCGGCGGCCGCGTACAGGACCGGCTCTCGGCCGCCCGCACGTCCGCGCACGCCTACCTGCGCCACGTCCTGAGCGACGCCGACGCCGACACCGACGACAGTGACGGTGACGGTGACCGAAGCAGTCGCGGCGGGGCGCCCGGCGCCGACCGCCGCGCCGCCCGCTGGGCCCTGCGGCGCGAGGCCTACCGGACGCTGGCCGAGGCCCGCGCCGCGATCGACCTCGCCGCCGCCGAACTCCCCACCCTGGCCCGGCACTCCGCGGGCTCGGAGCAGGTCGCGGTCACCCTCGAACGCCTCGTCGACGCCACCACGGCCTGCGCGGTACACGTCGACGACACGGGACGCCTGCCCCGGCGGCACGCGGAGCGCATCGACGCGCTGCTCGACGAACTGGAGCTCACCCCCGTGGCGTGAGCGGCCGCCTCAGAAGTCCACCCGCACCCGGTCGTCGAGCCGCGCCACCGAATCCTGCGCGTACTCCTTGACGTAGTCCCCGCGGATCTCCTCGATCGCGGCGTCCCGCTTGTGCGCCTGCGAGGTCGGATACAGCAGGATCAGCTCGTACGACCGCTCACGCTCGATCTTGCCGTTCGAGTCCCGCCACTGGCCGCGGCCGTCCTGCACGGTGAGTCCGTCCGGGAACGACGGCGTCACCTCGTCGTCGATGAACTCCATGAACTGCTTGTCGGTCACGTCGGGACCGCCGTCGGGGCGTTCGGTGCCGAAGAGGAGGCGCGTCTCGGTGTATGCCTCACCGCGGGACACCTGCGAGGTCGTGGTCCTGCCGGGCGCCTGCGTGCCGGTGTCGAACGAGGCGTACGCGGCCGGGGCGCCGATGGCGAGGACCGTGGCGGCGGCCGCGGTCACGGCGAGGCGGGTGCGGGAGATGCGGGAGAGGGTGAGGGGCATGACGGCTGATCCCTTTCTGCGGTCTGTGCGGTCTGTGCGGTCTGTGCGGTCTGCGTCGCGAGTCGTCCGTGGCGTCCGTGGCGGCCGTGTCGGTCGTGACGGCCGTGTGGGCCATGACGCCCGTGACGCCCGCGTACGTTGATCCATAACGGGCGCCGACGGTAGCGGACACGCCGTGCTCCCCGCCCTCCCCCACCCGGCCGCACGGCTGGATATCTCTCCCATCCCGTAAGTCGCCGTCTTCCCATACGACACTCAACTCCCATACGTTGCGGAGGACTTGACCGGAGTGGTGGAGGGGACGGCTGGCATGAGGGCACGTATCGGGACAGGCCTTGCCATGGCGGTCGCGGCGGCGAGCGCACTGGCGTTCGGTACCGCGGGGACCGCGACCGGCACCCCCGCGGCGGCGGCCGGCGATCCCGCACCGCAGTCGCCGTACGCCTCCACCACGGGCGTCGGCGTCCACAACGCCTACGAGAAGGCGAAGTACCCCTACTTCGCCGACGCGCTCGACTCCGGCGCCGGGATGCTCGAACTGGACGTGTGGACCAACGTCTTCGGCAGCGGCTGGCGCGTCTCGCACAGCAACCCGCTCGGCAACGACAACAACTGCGAGAACGCCGCGAGTCCGGCCGAATTGCGCACCAAGTCACGCAACCAGAGCCTCGCCGGGTGCCTCTCGGACATGAAGAGCTGGCACGACGCCCACCCCGGCCACCGGCCCATCCTCGTGAAAATGGAGCTGAAGGACGGCTTCCAGGGCAGGAACGGACGCGGTCCCGCCGACCTCGACACCCTCCTGAAGAGCAAGCTCGGCGACGCCGTCTACCGCCCCGGTCAGCTCACCGGAGGCCACGCCACCCTCGACGACGCCGTACGGAGCGACGGCTGGCCCCAGCGCGGCGCCCTCGCGGGCAAGTTCATCGTCGAGCTCATCCCGGGCACGGTCGAGCAGGGCAACCCGGCCGACACCCTGTGGACCGACCGCGAGTACGCCACCCATCTGCGCGACCTCAAGGCCGCGGGGCGCCTGGGCGATGCCGCCGCCTTCCCCGCGGTGCTCGGCGCGGCGGCGGGCGACCCGCGCGGACGGTACGCGGACGCGGCGATCCGGCCCTGGTTCGTGCTGTTCGACGGCGACGCCTCGGCGTACGCGGGCGGCGGCATCGACACCAAGTGGTACGCGGACCGGCGCTACCTGGTCGTCATGTCCGACGCCCACAACGTCGCCCCGGCCATCGACGCGGTGAACCCGACCGAGGCGCAGGCCCGGGACCGCGTGGCCCTGCTCGCACGGAACAACGCCAGCATCGTGTCGTCGGACTGGTACCCGCTGCCGGGCGTCCTCTCCACGGTGCTCCCGCGCGGCTGACCTGACCGCGCGACCGGCCTCCCGCGCGGCTGACCTGACCGCGCGCCCGACCATCCGTACGACATCGGGCCCGCAGGGAGAGCTAGCGTTCGATCCGTATCCACACCGGCGCGTGGTCCGAACCCGTCGCGTTCCTCCGCTCCGCCGGATCCCCGTCCTCCACCGACGGCAGCGCCATCGCCGTGGCACCCGGCACACCCGTGCCCGCCGCCTTCACCAGGTCCAGGAAGCCGCGGCTCACCAGGACGTGGTCGATCAGCTCGCGGCGCCCCGCGTGGATACGGGACCAGCGCTGCTCGGGCGGCACGAGCGGGGCCACGTTCCACAGCCGCTGGGCGTCGCCCTTGTCCGGCTGGTCGAAGCCGGGGGTGCCGATCTCGGAGCCGGGCGGGCCGAGCAGGATCTGGGTCGTCGCCGCCGACACCTCGTCGTTCAGGTCACCGAGCACCACGACGTCGTGCCGCCGGCCGTCGCCCTTCAGGAGACGGCCGGCCACGGACCGCACCAGCGTGGCCTCCGCCGCGCGCCGGTACAGCGCGTACGCCCCGAAGCGGGCCCGCTCGCCCTCGTCCCGCGGCTGGAAGCGCCCGCCGCCGTACGACAGGAGCTTCGACTTCAGATGGCAGACGGCCACGTCGAAGAAGAAGGCGCGCGTGGTCACCGTCACCGCGAGGACCCCGCGGCCCGCCCGCGACACCGGCCTGCCCGCGTCACCGGACTGCACCGGGCGCAGCGGTTCGGGGAAGCGGTTCTCGTCGGCCACGACGAACACCGGCAGGGAACTGAGGAAGCCGACGCGGATGCCGCGCTCGTCCGTGTGTTCCGACAGCGTGGTGTGCCAGGTGCCCTCCAGCATCCCGGCCAGATCCGCGAGGGCCTCCGGGTCGCCGACCTCCTGCACCCCGAGCACGCTCGGGTTCAGCGCCTCGATCGTCGCCGCGAGCGAGGCCAGCTTCGCCTCGTACGTGGCCTTGTCCTTGGGCCCGAACTTGCCGCCGGGCCGGTAGAGGTTCTCCAGGTTCCACGTGCCGACGAGCATGACGGGCTCCAAATGTGCTGGCGAGGCGTTGGGTTGACGGGCCGACGAGTTCCCGGGATCCCGGGATGCCGGGATGCCGGGATGACGTCAGGGTGCTCGCGAATCCGGCGACGCGACAGGCCACGGGATGCGCACTCCCCGTACCGTGAAGAGATGACGCCGCCTCCCGCGCACGGCCCCGCCGAACTCGTCATCACGGGCTGCACGGCCCTCGTCCACGACGCGAAGGGCCGGGTCGGGTTCCTCGACGACGCGGCCCTCGTCGTACGCGACGGCCGCATCGACGCCGTCACCACCACCCCGGCCGTCGCCGGACTCCAGGCCGCCGAGCACATCGACGCACGCGGCCAGGCGGCCCTGCCCGGACTGATCAACTGCCATACGCACACGCCGATGGTGGCCCTGCGCGGCCTCGCGGAGGATCTGCCGGCGCACGAGTGGTTCAACGACTGGATCTGGCCCATCGAGTCCAACCTGACCGAGCGGGTCGTCGGCCTCGGCGCGCGGCTGGCCTGCGCCGAGCTGATCCGGGGCGGCGTGACGACCTTCGCCGACCACTACTTCGCCATGGACACCGTCGCCGACGTCGTCGCCGAGAGCGGGCTGCGCGCCAACCTGGGCGCGGCCTTCTTCTCCTCGCAGGGGCCCGAGGGCCGCGCCGCCTCGCTCGACTTCGCGCTGCGGCGGCGCGGTGCCGCAGGTGGCCGCATCACCACCTCGCTCGCCCCGCACGCCCCGTACACCGTCGACGACGGCGACCTCGCGGCCACCGCCGAACTCGCCCGCGAGCACGGCCTCATGGTCCATCTGCACGCCGCCGAGAACCGCGCCCAGACCGACAACAGCCTGGAGCGCCACGGCCGCACCCCCATCGAAGTCCTGCACCGCACCGGCCTGCTGGACACCGACGTCCTCATCGCGCACGGCACCGGCATCCTCGACCGCGACCTGCCCGTACTGGAGCGGGCCACGGGGCGGGTCGCCGTGGCTTCCGCGCCCCGCGGGTACCTCAAGTTCGGCTGGGACACCACACCCGTGCGCGCCCTGCGCGAGATCGGCGTCCCGGTGGGCCTGGCCACCGACGGGGCCGCCTCGAACAACACCCTGGACGTCTGGCAGTCCATGGCGCTCACCGCACTCGTCCAGAAGTCCACGCGGCGCGACCCGGCCTGGCTGACCGCACGCCAGGCCCTCGACCACGCCACGCTCCAGAGCGCGCGGGCCGTCGGACTCGGCGAGGAGATCGGCAGCCTCGCGCCGGGCCGCCGCGCCGACATCGTCCTCGTGGACCTCGACGGGCCGCACACGCAACCCGTGCACGACCTCGCGGCCACGCTCGTGCACAGCGCCCGCTCGGCGGACGTCACCACGACGATCGTCGACGGGCGGATCCTGATGCGCGACCGGCGGCTGCTGACCCTCGACGTGCCGGGCACCGTCGCGGAGCTGAGCGCCGAACTGCCCGCTCTGATCGACCGGGGCCACGGGAAGCGCATCCAGGAATACGAGGGCTGAGGGCCGAGGGCTGAGGGCCGACGACTGCGGGGGAGGGAGGGAGAGTGAGTGGGGGAGTGAGGGAGCTTTCCGGCTTCCCCCAGATTTCCGGAAGTTTCTTCGCTGCGACCGATGAGTTCCGGCGATCGCGCAGGTCACCCCTCGCAGAAGGCACGGATCCGAGGGGCGGATCCGCCGGAGGGACTGAGGGACATGGGACTTCCCGACATCGTCACGCGCGAGGAGTGGCTCGCCGCGCGCCAGGAGCTGCTGGCCAAGGAGAAGGCGCAGACACGGGCGCGTGACGCGCTCAACGCCGAGCGGCGGCGGCTCCCGATGGTCGAGATCGGCAAGGAGTATCTGTTCGACGGTTCGGACGGCAAGGCGACCCTGTTCGATCTTTTCGACGGAGACGCCCAACTCATCGTCTACCACTTCATGTTCGCCCCGGAGTGGGACGCGGGCTGCCGCAGCTGCTCCGCGTTTCTCGACCAGATCGGCCACCTGGCCCATCTGCGGGCCCGCGGCACGAACTTCATCGCCGTGTCACGCGCGCCCTTCACCAAGATCCTGCCCTTCAAGGCGCGGATGGGCTGGACGGTGCCGTGGTACTCCTCCCACGACAGCGACTTCAACCACGACTTCGCCGCCACCGTCGGCGACGGCGAGACGTCCTTCGAGCAGCCGGGCCTCAGCTGCTTCCTGCGGGACGGCGACCGCGTCTTCCACACGTACTCGACGTACGACCGCGGCCTCGACTGGATCGCCTCCTATTCGAGCCTCCTCGATCTGACCGCCCTGGGCCGCCAGGAGGAGTGGGAGGAGCCGAAGGGCCGGGCCACGGGGCTCGGGGCGCCGGCGGGCAGCGGCCGCGTGAAGTACCACGACGAGTACGAGATGTGACGGACCGGCACGAACAGGTGTCAGGTCCGTCACGTCGCGAGTCCTTTTCGCCCCTCGGCGCGTTCTACTGCATAAGAGTCCGTATGGACTGCCAACGGGGGAGCAGAAGGACAATCATGAACAGCCGAGTGGTACTTGAACGCTTTCCGGCCGGCGGGCCCCGAGGATCGTGGCCCGCGGAGGAGTTCGCGACGGCTCGCCGCAGGGAGGGGCAGCAGGCGGAGGTCGTCATGGACCTCGCCTCCGACGCCTTCCTGGTGATCGTGCGCGAGCCCGCCGCGGCCGCCGTCACCGACCTGGCGGAGATAGCCGCCGCCGCATAGGCCCGCGTGGACACGCCGCCTCTCAGCGCTCGGCGTGCCCGTTCGGCGAGGGGATCTTCGGGACGGCCTTCGTGAACTGGTCGGCCTGGAGCGCGTACAGCTCCGCGTACACCCCGCCCGTCTTCAGCAGTTCGTCCGGCGTGCCCGACTCCACCAGACGCCCGCCGTCCAGGACATGGACCAGATCCGCGTGGCGCACCGACGCCAGGCGGTGGGTGATCAGGATGACGGTCTGGCCCGTCCCGGCAAGCGCCCTGATCTTCTCGAAGACCTCCAGCTCGGCGCGCGCGTCGAGCGCCGCCGTCGGCTCGTCCACGATGAGGATGCTGCCGCGCCGGTACGCCGCACGCGCGATGCCCAGGCGCTGCCACTGGCCGCCCGACAGCTCGTGCCCGCCGGTGAACGCGCGGGCCAGCAGCGTGTCGAGCCCGCGCGGCAGATCGGCCACGACGTCCCCGGCGCCCGCCTCGCCGACCGACGCGCCGATCCGCTCGTCCGTGAGCGGCACGGACGAGCGGCCGATCGCGATGTTCACGCGCGCCGTGAACGGCCAGCGCTTGAAGTCCTGCGCCACCATCGCGATGCGCTCGGCCAGTTGCCCGCGGTCCGCGGTCGCCGCGTCGACGTCGTCCCACAGGATCCGGCCCTCCTTCGGCGCGTACAGACCCGCCAGGAGCTTGACCAGGGTGGTCTTGCCGGAGCCGTTCTCGCCCACGAGGGCGACGATCTTTCCGGTGGGCAGGGTCAGGGAGACGTCGCTGAGGGCGTCCCTGCCCGAGGTCCCGGGATAGCGGAAGGTGACGTTCTCGAACCGGATCTCCCGTGGATCCGGCGGCAGCGCCGCCCCGCCGACCGGGATCGCGCGGTCCGCCGCCTCCACGAACAGCCGCTCCAGGTCGCCCACGAACAAGGCGTCCTCGTGCAGGGAGTTGATCTCCAGGACGAGGGTGTCGAGATTGGACGCCCCGGTGCGGATCGCGATGACGGCGGTACCGGCGACGGACAGCGCCATCGCCCCGGCGAGCAGCAGCCCGCCGAGCGTCGCGTACGTCGCCGCGGTGGCCACGCCCGTCCAGGCCGCCGCGATCAGCCCCGTCCGGGCGGCGAGCCGCGCCAGGCGTGCCTGCTCCTCCTCCGCGGCCTCCGACATGGACCGGAAGTGCCGCAGCAGGAAGGGGCCCACGCCGTGCACCCGGATCTCGGGGGCCGCCCGCGCCTCGGTGAGCAGGCTCCCGATGAGCCGACCCGCGCGGGCGTGCTGCACCCAGGCGTGGAAGGAGACATAGCGGCGCCGGGCGATCGTGAGGGCGCTCCAGGCGCTCGGCAGCGTCATCGTCACCAGGAGCGGCAGCAGCACCGGGTGCAGGACGGTCAGGACGCTCGCCGCCGCGATCAGGGAGATCATCGCGTTCACCACGCGCGTGGCGATGCCGATCATGCGGCGGGCGGAGGAGGCCCCGTACTGCGCGGTGTCGAGCAGCTTGTGGAACGCGTCGTCCTCGATGGCCGAGAGCTCCACCGAGGCGGCCTTCTCCAGGTACTGCTCGGTGGCGACGCGTTCGACCTTCGGTTCGAGCCGTCCCGTCGCGTACGTCGACGCGGCGCGCAGCAGTGCGGCGATCAGCAGCACGCACGCCATCGTCACCAGGGCGGGCGCCGCGCCCCGCAGCCGGTCGGCGATCGGGGCGTCGGTCATCAGCCGCCCGAGGATGCTGTTGACCGCGAGGAGGCTCACCGCCTGGGCGAGGCCGCGGCCCACCTCGGCCCCGATGACGATGCGGGCCGCGCGCCGGTCGGCCTGCCAGGCGAGGCGGAAGCTGGCGGCGAGGAGCGCGGGGAGGCGCTTCAGCATGGTCCGGAACCCCAGCTGGAGGAAGGCCTCCTCGTACTGGGCCCAGCCCGTGTCGTAGCGCAGGGGGCCGCCGAAGAGCAGGGACTCCGACTCCGAGGTCGTACTGGCGTGTGGTTTTTTGCTCTGTTTGTCGTTCGTCTGCTTCTCCTTGTCGGTTCGCGTCACGCGGTGTGCGGGATCGCAACCCCGGGCAGCTGTCACCGGCGCATCCGAGCAGCTGCCATCGGTTCACCCGAGCAGCCGCCGCCGGTTCACCCGGGCCGCAGTGCCATACCCCATGCAGGCAACCGCGCACCCGCGCAGGCAAGGGAGTTCTTCGGCGACCGACGCTCTCCGGCCAGCCTTGGCCCTCACGAGAGCGAGCCGGAAAGGTCCGCACAGCCGGCCGCGGACCGCACCACGCGTACGGTCCGTGACGACGAGGAGCTGCTCCATGAGGAGATCGCGATGAGCGGCAGCTCCGGTTCCGCGCACTTGTACGCAGGTGAGGAGGCGAAGGAGGCGATGGCCGCCGGGTTCCGCGCACCCGTCGACGAGGAGCGTGCCGTCATCGCCGCCCCGCAGAGGGGTCACGGCCCCCGCGGCGCCGAGCGCGCCGACGGGAAGTCGATGATGGCCGAGATCCATGGGCGCACGACCGGGGCGTGCCACGGCAGAGGCGGCTCCCCGCGCATGGCGCCGAGGCGCGGGCGGCACCCCCGCGCGCCCCCGGCGGCAGGGCGGCCGGGCAGCCAGGCGGTCGGACTAGGCCCGCACGGCCCGTGACCACGTCGGGGTGGTCCCCGTGGCGCCGCACCACGCCAGGTACAGCGGAATCGGCGGCGTGTAGGGAACCTCGCCCCCCGAGGGGCTGTGGATCAGGGACGGGGCGCGGCGGGCGCCCGGCACCACCGCTCCCGCGGCGTAATGCGCGGGGGAGGGCCATTCGAGGGCGACGTCCGAGTCCGCCGGGACGATCCACCACCAGCGGGCCGCGTCCACGTCCTCGTACACGCACCCCACGCGGGGCAGCCGCGCCATGAGGCGGGGGCCGAAGCGTGCGGGCACCGAGACCGCGTCGCACCCCAGGGGCTGCGTCATCCCGGCCGGGACGGCGAGCCGTGTGGGCGGCGGTGGCGAGGCGGCGGCGACCCGCCTCCGTTCGAGGCGGACCAGCGTGTCGAGGTCCAACAGCCGCCGTACCGTCACCGTGCTCACACGCCCCCTGTCCACGTCGTCCTCACGCCCGCACTCTCCGTCACGTCACGCCCGCAGTTCCGCCCATACGGTGAGGCCTGCTCCGGGACCTTCGTCCCGCACACCCCACGCGTTGCTCACCGCCTCGACGAGAAGCAGTCCCCTCCCGTGCTCCTCGTCGGCGTCGGGCCCCTCCTGGGCGGGCCGCGGGACACCTGATCCGTATCCGTCGTCACGCACGGCTATGCGCAGTGACCCGGGCTTCGTGCAGAGCTCGCAGACGATCCGGTGACTCGCGGTGTGCACGATCGCGTTCGTGACCAGCTCGGAGACCACGAGGGCCGCGGCGTCGCGGGCGTCCTCGCCTATGTCCCAGCCCAGCAGCTGGGCGTTCGCGAGCCGTCTGGCCTGTGCGGCGGAGCCCGGCCGTGGCACCAGCGCGAAGCTGACGCAGAGCTCGGAGCCGCTCTCGGCCCACGCGTCGGCGGTGACGCCAACAGGGGCTTCGGCGGCAGCTGTGTGTAACGGCGCGGGCGGAGTCACGCCATCCACTATCGCCCCGCCGGGAACACCTTGGCAAGACCCACTCTGAAAAGTGCACAGTGGCGTGTTCCTTCGAGACGGCACGTGGCACACTGCTCGCAACGGCTCCAGGTGCGGAGTGAATTGGCATGTCATGGAGTACGTGGAGGTAGGACGTGAGCGAACCGCGGTCCGCGCCGACCGTCGGCCAGGTCGTCCTAGGCCGTCGTTTGCAGGACCTGCGTGAGCGCGCGGGCCTCAAACGGGAGGAGGCCGCGCGGATTCTCCGCGTGGCCCCCGCCACGGTCCGCCGCATGGAGATGGCCGAGGTCGCGCTCAAGATCCCGTATCTCCAGCTCCTCCTGAAGTCCTACGGCGTCGCCGACGACGAGGCGGACGCCTTCGTCACGCTCGCCGAAGAAGCGAACAAGCCGGGCTGGTGGCAGCGGTTCCACGACATCCTGCCGGGCTGGTTCAGCATGTACGTCAGCCTGGAGGGCGCGGCCAGCCTCATCAGGTCCTACGAACCGCACTTCGTGCCGGGTCTGCTCCAGACCGAGGAGTACGCACGCGGTGTGATGCGCTCCGGAGCGATCGGCCAGACCAACCCCGACGACATCGAGCGGTACGTGGCGCTGCGCATGGAGCGCCAGTCGCTGCTCACCCGCGAGGACGCGCCACGGGTCTGGATCGTGATGGACGAGACCGCCCTGCGCAGACCCGTGGGCGGTTCCGATGTGATGCGCGAGCAGATCGACAAGCTGCTCGACGCCGTCGAACTTCCTCATGTGACGCTGCAGATCGCGCCGTTCGCGGCGGGTCCGCACCCGGGCACGTACGGCCCGTTCGTGCTGTTCCGCTTCGCCATGGCGGAGCTGCCGGACATGGTCTACAGCGAGTACCTGACCGGCGCCGTCTATCTGGACGCGCGCACCGAGGTGGCGACTCACCTCGAGGTCATGGACCGCATGGCGGCGCAAGCCGCGACGGCACATCGCACAAAGGAGATCCTCCGGGATCTCCGCAAGGAGCTGTGAATGGATCGACACCGAGCCGGAACGCGCCCCGGGGGCAAACCCGGAGCCGGATCCCGCCCCGAGTCCCGGGACGACTCCCGGATATACAACGGCATGCCCGCCCGCGAGCTCGGCAGCGAGGGCTGGCACAAGCCGTGGAGCGGCGGCAACGGCGGCAACTGCCTGGAGGCCATGAAGCTGTCCGACGGCCGGGTGGCGGTCCGCCAGTCGGCTGATCCGGACGGGCCGGCTCTGATCTACACGCACGGCGAGATCAACGCGTTCATCCAGGGGGCGAAGGCCGGGGAGGCCGACTTCCTGCTGTCGTGAACCGTCAGCCGCGGGCCGCCGGCCGTGATCTGCTGGTTCTGAGCTGGTCGTGAGCTGGTCGTGAGCTGATCGTGAGCCCGCCGTGAGCCGTCACCCGAAGTCCGGGGGCGGCTCACAGTCGTTTCTGGTGCTGGGTGCTGGGTGCTGGGTGCTGGGTGCTGGGTGCTGGGTGGTGTCTGCCGCGGGTCTGCTGAGGGTCTGGGGAGGAGCGTCCCTCCGTCGTGCCTCACGCCGTCATGGGCCGGTCGTACGGGCCGATCGGCGCCGCCAGGCGGGTCGCTCCGGTCAGCCACCGGTCGACCGCGGCGGCGGTCGCGCGGCCCTCGGCGATGGCCCAGACGACCAGTGACGGGCCGCGGGCCGCGTCGCCGGTCGCGAAGACCCCTGGCACCCCGGTCCCGAAGTCCGCGTCGCGGGCGAGCGTGCCGCGGCCTTCCACGCCCAGGCCCAGCTGGTCGATCAGGCCGCCCGCGGGCCGCTCGGGCCCGGTGAAACCGAGCGCGAGCAGCACCATGTCTGCGGGGAGCTCACGGCGGGTGCCGGGGCGGGGGCGGCGGTCCGCGTCCACCTCGGTCAGCTCCAGGGCGCGTACCCGGCCCGCCCCGTCACCGCCGAAGCGGAGGGTGGACGCGGCGAACAGGCGGGCGTCGGCGTCCGCCGCGGGGGCGGTGCGCAGCTCCCCCGCCTCCTCGTGCGCCCCGGAGAGGCGGTAGACCTTCGGGTACGTCGGCCAGGGCTCGGCCAGTTCGTCGCGTACGTCACCGGGGCGCTCGTAGATGTCCAGCTGGGTGACGGAGGCCGCGCCCTCACGCACCGCCGTGCCCAGGCAGTCCGCCCCGGTGTCGCCGCCGCCGACGATCACGACGTGCTTCCCCGCGGCGCACAGCGGGGAGGTGTCGAAGTCCCCCTCGCAGGCGCGGTTGGCGAGCGGGAGGTACTCCATGGCCTGGTGGATGCCGTCCAACTCCCGGCCCGGCACGTCGAGTTCGCGCCAGGCCGTGGCGCCGGTGGCGAGCACCACGGCGTCGTGCCTGGCCCGCAGCTCGGCGGCGCCGATGTCCCGCCCGACGTCGACGGACGTACGGAAGACCGTGCCCTCGTCCCGCAGTTGCGCGAGCCGCCGCTCCAGGTGGTGCTTCTCCATCTTGAACGCCGGGATCCCGTACCGCAGGAGTCCGCCGACGCGGTCGTCGCGCTCGTACACGACGACGGTGTGCCCGGCGCGCGTCAGCTGCTGTGCCGCGGCGAGCCCGGCCGGCCCGGAGCCGACGACGGCGACCGCCTTGCCGGAGTGCCGCTCGGGGACGCGGGGCGGGTTGAGGCCGTCCGCCCAGGAGCGGTCGGCGATGGCCGCCTCGACGTTCTTGATGGTCACCGCGGGCTGGTTGATCGCGAGGACGCAGCCCGCCTCGCAGGGGGCGGGGCAGAGGCGGCCGGTGAATTCCGGGAAGTTGTTCGTGGCGTGCAGCCGGTCCGCCGCGGCACGCCAGTCGGCGCGCGAGACGAGGTCGTTCCAGTCGGGGATGAGGTTGCCCAGCGGGCAGGCGTCGTGGCAGAAGGGGATGCCGCAGTCCATGCAGCGGTCGGCCTGCCGCTCGACGAGGGGCAGCAGCGCGCCGGGGACGTACACCTCGTCCCAGTCCTTGACCCGCTCGCCGACGGAGCGGCGGGGCCAGTCCTGCCGGGGGGTGGTGAGGAAGCCTCTGGGGTCGGCCATGGCCGTCTCCCTCGGGTGTTTTCTCAGGCTTTCGGCCACTGTACGACGGGCGGGCGGGGGCGGCACGCGCGCGGGGCCTGGTGGCTGGGCTGGGTGCCGGGCTCGGGTGCCGGGCTTGGCGTGCGGCTCGGGCTGGGCCCAGGGGTGGCTCGGGACTGGGTCAGGCTCAGGACCGGTTCTGGCTCAGGTCAGGGCGAGGATGAAGGACGCCGAGGCGGCCAGGGAGGCGCCGACCCGGACGTGGTTCCACATGGTCCATTCGCGGACGTACGCACGCCAGCGGTCCGCGCTCTCCGGGGCGTGGGCGTCGAGCTTGGCGAGGGCGTCGTTGCGCGGGACGTTCGCGGCGATGGTCACGCCGAACGAGCCGAGCAGGTACAGCGCGCTGCCGAGCAGCAACTCGACGGTGCCTTCGTCGGGCCAGAGCACGAACGTGACGACGGCGACGACCGCGCTGAGGCCCGCGGCGCCCATGAACACGGTCATGAACCCGGCGGTGACCGCCTTGACGTTGATCGACTGCATGGCGGCGATGCCTTGCGCCGGGGGCAGCGCGGCGAGGCCCTGCATCACGAACGTCGAGAACGCGACGAATACTCCGGCGACCAGGCCGCAGGCGAGTGCGCCCAGGACGACGAGCACGAAGTACGGTCCCTCGATCATGGCAACTCCCGCGTGGTGTAAGGCAGCCGTCAGGTGAGCGAGCCGCAGTGATCCTCCATGGCGCGGCGCCGCTCCACAAGTGAATTGCCTGGACGGGGTCCTGGGCCATACGCGGGGCGCGCGGCCCCATACGCGGGCGTCTGGCCCCTGGGCCTCGGGTGGGCCACGACACTTCCCGCCCGCTCCGCGGCGGATGGCCTCCCACCCACCCACCCGATCACCCGGCAGCGTGTCAGTCGACCGCCCTCGCCGGGGGCGCTCCTGGCCCGTCGCCGCGCGACGGATGGTCCCCTCCCGCCCGCGGCCCGATCACCCGGCTGCGGGTCAATCGACTGCCCTCCCGCCCGTTGATGCGGGGTAATCGGGTGGGTGGGTGGGAGAGATCCGCCGCGCAGCGGCGGTTCTGGGGTGGTTTCGGCACGAGAGACCTGCCGGAGACGAGGCGCAGACGGCCCTGCGGCGGTCAGACCGCCAGTTCGGCCCGTCCCGGGCGCCAAGGCCGCAGCGTGGACTCCACCGCCGGGGCTATCCGCCGACGCGCCTCCCCGCGAGGGACCCCGCTCATGAGGAGGCGGTCGTACGGCGTCTCCGTGTGCCGCACGGCAGCCACCACCGCCGCCGTCACCGCCGCGGCGGACAACGCGCGGCCCGCCGCACTCCGCCCCACCCGGCCACTGCCCCGCACCGACGCGTGCGCGGCGATCGCCCGGGCCCGCTCCTGTGGGCACCCCGGGAACAGCCGCCGTATCTCGTCCGCGAACTCCGCGGTGAAGCGGACGTCCTCCAGGGCCCGCCGCGCCGCGTCCCGCGCCCGGCGCCGCGCCCTCGCCTCCGCGTCCGCGAGGCACCGCTCCTCCGCCCGCGCGAGCGCCGCCTCCTCGACGAGGACCCCCTGCCGCTCGTACCGCCCCTGCCGTCGGTTGAGCCGGACGACCACCGCCGAGAGCCCGCTCCCCTCGCGGGCCCGCCGCGTCAGCGCGGTGTCGCCGCGCGGCAGGAAGACGAGATGGTCCAGGTCGGCGCAGTCCAGGCAGTGCGGCTCGCCCTCCTCGACGACCAGGAGGGCGAGCGGCCCGCCGCGGCATTCCGCGCAGTGGCGGCGCCGGAGGGGCTGGACGGCGAGAAGTTCTTTCCGGGCGAGGGGAGTTGCTGCCATGGGGGATTCATTCCCCGGGCGGCGGACGCGTACCACCGCGGGGGAGGGGCGCGAGGGCCCACCGCGAGGGCGGGCGGCGCCCGGCATCATGGGACGGGTGCGACTCGAAGCGATCACCTGGGACCGGCTCACGGACACCCTCGCCGACCGGCTGCTGGACCTCAAGACGGCCGACGCGAGCCCGTGGCCCCGCATCGCCTTCGACGGCGCCCCTGCGGGCAGGCCCGGCGAACTGGCGCAGGGCGTGGCCGACGCGCTGCGGGTCCGCGGACGGTCCGCGCTCGTCGTCGGCACGCACGGCTTCCTGCGCCCCGCCTCCCTCCGCCTCGAATACGGCCGCGAGGACGTGGAGGCGTACTACGGCGGCTGGTTCGACACCGGCGCGCTCTGGCGCGAGGTCTTCGGGCCGCTGGACCCGGGCGGCACGGGCCGGGTGCTCCCCGACCTCTGGGACCCGGAGGCGGACCGCGCCACGCGCAGCCCGTACGTGCAACTCCAGCCCGGAGCAATGCTGTTGCTGCACGGCCCCTTGCTGCTAGGCCACTGGTTCCCCTTCGACCTCACGGTCCACACCAGCCTCTCGCCGGGCGCCCTGCGCCGACGTACGCCCGAGAAGGAGCGATGGACCCTGCCGGCCTTCGAGCGCTACGAGGCGGAGGCGGACCCGGCGTCGGTCGCCGACGTCGTCGTCCGCGCGGACGACCCACGGCACCCGGCGTGGAGCGGCTGGCGACACCGCGAGGGCGCCTGAACACGAGGTTTCCTGAGCGCGAGGGCGCCTGAGTCCGCGACGCAAGATGTCGAGGAGATCCGAGCGGAGCAGAGATGCGAGCAGTGCAGAGATCCGAGCCGAGCAGAGATCCGAGCCGAGGAAAACGAGAAAGCCCTTTTATATGCACGTGCATGTAGTTAGAGTCTGGGCATGGCAACGACGGCGCTCCACTTCAGCGAATCGGTCCGCACTCTCCTCGACGGCAAGAACTTCGCCAGCATCGCGACGCTCGGCCCCGACGGCTCACCCCAGAACTCGGTCGTGTGGATCAAACGGGAGGGCGACACCGTCCTGTTCTCGTCCACGGCCCGGCGGCAGAAGGTCCGCAACCTCGAACGCGACCCGCGTATCAGCGTCTCGGTCTTCGACCTGGCCAATCCGTACACCTCGACGGAGATCCGAGGCGTCGCCGAGATCCTCCCCGACCCGCAGAAGCGGCTTCCGCACGAGCTTTCGCACAAGTACCTGGGCATCGACCCGCCCGGCGAGAAGGACGAGGAGGCCCGGGTGATCATCAGGGTGACCCCGGAGAAGGTGATCGGCTTCTCTGCCTGAGAACCCCGGTCCCTCTGTCCGGGCCTCCTGTCCTCCCGGCTCGGCGTGCGGACCTCCGGGGGCGCGGCGAGAATGAGGGGCGCCGGGACTAGCGGTGCCTCCGCGCCGCGCCGGCCGCCCGGCACCGGGAGGTACTTCATGACCACCGCCGGAGACATCATGCACCGCGGCGCCCAGTGGATCCCCGCACACGAGACCCTGGACCGCGCCGCACAACTGATGCGTCAGCTCGACGTGGGCGCCCTGCCCATCAGCGACCAGAACGAGCGCTTGTGCGGCATCCTCACCGACCGCGACATCGTCGTCGGCTGTGTGGCCATGGGGCACGACCCGTCCCGGGTGACCGCGGGCGACATGGCCAAGGGGACGCCGCGCTGGATCGACTCGGGCGCGGGCGTCGACGAGGTGCTCCAGGAGATGAAGACCAGCCAGATCCGCAGACTCCCGGTCATCGAGAACAAGCGCCTCGTCGGCATGATCAGCGAGGCCGACCTCGCCACGCACCTCACCGACGACCAGCTCGCGGGCTGGGTCGAAAGCGTGTACGCGAAAAACTGACCGCCGCACCCGCCGCACCCGCCGCGCCCGCCGAACCTTCCGGTGGCCCCGGGGAGGGCTCATCCCCTGACGGGAGGGCCGCGCCCCGGACGAGAGGGTCTACCTCTTGGCTCCGGCTCCGCCCCTGGCCTTGGCGGCCACCGAGAACGTCCCCTCGTCCGTGACCCCGTAGATCACGCCCTTCAGCGCGAGCGGGGCCGTCCCGCTCGGCGAGCGGTCGTCGACCGATCCGCCCTTGGGATCCTCGGGGTCCGTGAAGGAGGGAGCCGAACGCCACCGCTCCCTGCCGGTCCGGGTGTCGACGGCGATAACGCTGCTGTCGGGCATCGTGGCGTACAGGGTGTCGCCGCGCACCGACGGCTCGCTGAAGATCCGCAGCTCGCGGGAGGTCGTCCAGAGCGGCTTGCCGCGCTTGAGGTCGAGCGCGAGCACGGTCTCGTTGGCGTAGTCGAAGAGGTACATGGCGTCGCCGCGCACCAGCGGCGGCGCCTCGGGCTCCACGGCCCACGGGAAGTCGATGCCGCGCACCTTTCCCGAGGTCAGGTCCTGGATGAAGAAGCGCGACGAGACACCCGAGCCGTCCTCCCAGCGCGCGAAGTACCCCTTGCCCTCGTGCACCGTGGCCAGCCACAGGTCACCCTTGGGCGCCTTCGTCGCGCCCAGCTTCCGGCCGCTTCGCGCGTCGTAGCGGGCTATCTCCGACGATCCGGGTGCGCCTTTGCGCCCGGCGAGACGCAGATCGGCGAAGAGCGTTCCGTCCGGGCCCGCGTAGAACGCGCCCGCCGCATCGCTCGTCACCTCGTGGCTCCACAGCTCCCTGCCGGACCGCGGGTCGTACGCCGCGTACGTCGACGTGGGCGAGGCGCCCAACTCGCCCTTGTGCACGACCAGTACCCCGCTCAGGAACTGGAACTCCGCGTGCGGCCCGGGCAGTCGCCACAGCCTCTTGCCGCTCCGCGCGTCGTACGCGTCGACGCCTCCGGAGCCCTCCGCGCTGTACACGAACACCGCGCCGGCGCCCAGGACGGGATCGGTGACCGAGTAGCCGGAGACCTGCTTCGGGCGGTGCAGCGGCTTCGTCCAGCTGACCTTGCCCGTCAGGGGATCGCGGCGGGTGAGCGCGGTGGTGGGCGACGAGCAGTAGACGCCCTGGGCGTGCGGAGTGCAGGACTCCGACGAGGGCATCATGCCGTCCTCGTCCTTCTGGGCGGCGACGTGCCACGGCTTCCACCCGGCGGGGACCCCTGCCTTCGCGTCCCCGGCCTCCGCGGTGGCGGGTTCCGTGCCTCCCAGGAACGCCGCCGAGACTCCTGTCCCGATCAAGGCCGCCAGCGCGACGGCGCCCACAAGGGCCACCTTGAACCGGCGGCCTCGCCGCGGCCGTCGGGCCGTGGCCGCCGTCGACAGGGCGAAGGTCGCGTCGCCCGTACGCTCGCGCGGCTCGGACGTCGCGTCGCCCGTACGCTCGCGTGGCTCCGACGGCGTATCCGCGTCCGGCGCGGTGTGCGAGGGTGCGTCCGGCAGCGAGCCCGACCGGGCCTCCGACGGGGCGTCCGGCAGCGCGGCCAGCACGCCGAGGACCTGTACGGGAGTGGGCCGGTCCTGCGGCGACTTGGCCAGGCAAGACATCACCAGCGGGCGCAACTCCTCGGGCAGCGAGCCCAGTTCGGGGTCGTTGTGCACGGTCTGGTAGGCGGCGAGGTAGGCGTTCTCCGCCTCGAACGGGCTGCGCCCCGTGGCCGCGTACACCAGGAGGGCGCCCAGCGCGAAGACGTCGACCGGCGGCCCCACGTCACGTGGGCTGCTGAACTGCTCCGGCGCCATGAACGGCGGCGAGCCCATCACCAGGCCGGTCTGCGTCCGTACGTCGCTGTGCGCGGCGCGGGAGATGCCGAAGTCGATGACGCGCGTCATGCCGCCGTCACCACCACCGCTGCCGTCGTCGCCGCCCGTGCCGCCGGGGGAGTCGAGCAGCAGGACGTTGCTCGGCTTCAGGTCGCGGTGCACCACCTCGGCGCGGTGGATCTCGCGCAGGGCTTCGGCCAGTTCGCCGCCGAGCCGCTTCAGTCGCGGCCAGTCCAGCGGGCCCTGGGCGGCGACGCGCTGGGCGAGGGTGTCGCCGGGGACGTACGCCGTGGCCATCCAGGGCAGCGCGGCCTCCGGATCGGCGTCCACGACGGGCGCGGTGAAGGCGCCGCTGACCCGGCGTGCGGCCGCGACCTCCTGGCGGAACCGGGCGCGGAACTCGGGGTCGTCCGCGTACTGCGTGTGGACCACCTTGACCGCGACCGCGCGGCCCGAGGCCGAGCGGGCGAGGTAGACGACGCCCATGCCTCCGGTGCCGATCCGCGATTCGATCCGATAACCGCCGATCGACTCCGGATCGTCCTCGCGCAGAGGCATCGGTCACCGTCCCCCGGGTTCTTCCGTCGATGGTCGTGATGGTTGAAATGGTTGTGATGGTCATGCCGGTTGGCATGACCCGTACAGCCTAGAGCCAGCCGTTGCGGCGGAAGCCGCGGTAGAGCGTGAAACAGATGGTGGCGATGACGCCGATCACCAGTCCGTACCCGTACTTCCAGTGCAGCTCGGGCATGTGGTCGAAGTTCATTCCGTACAGACCGCAGACCATCGTCGGCACGGCGATCACGGCGGCCCAGGCGGTGATCTTGCGCATGTCCTCGTTCTGCGCGACCGTCACTTGGGCGAGATGGGCCTGGAGGATGGAGTTCAGGAGTTCGTCGAAGGCTGAGATCTGCTCGGTGACCCGCTTGAGGTGGTCGTCGACGTCCCGGAAATAGGCCTGTATCTCCGGGGCGATCACCCGCATCGGCTGGGTGGAGAGGATCTGCAACGGACGGCCGAGCGGCACCACGGCCCGCTTCAGCTCCAGCAGTTCGCGCTTGAGCTGGTAGATGCGGCCGGGGTCGGCGCGCTCTCCTTCCTTGGAGAACACGTCCATCTCCACCTGGTCGATGTCGGCCTGCACCGCGTCCGTCACCACGAGATAGTCGTCCACCACGTGGTCCGCCAAGGCGTGCAGGACCGCTGCGGGGCCCTGGGCGAGCTGCTCGGGCGAGGATTCGAGCTCCTCGCGCAGCGGGCCGAGCGAGCCGTGGCGGCCGTGCCGCACGGTGATGACGAACTCCTTGCCGACGAAGACCATGATCTCGCCGGTGTCCACCACCTCGCTGGTCGCGGTGAGTTCGGCGTGCTCCACGTAGCAAACGGTCTTGAAGACGGCGAACAGCGTGTCGTCGTAACGCTCCACCTTCGGCCGCTGGTGGGCGTGGACCGCGTCCTCCACGGCGAGCGGATGCAGGTCGAAGAGCTCGGCGATGCCCGCGAACTCGTCCTGCGTCGGCTCGTGCAGCCCCAGCCAGACGAAGCCGTCGCCGCTCTTGCGGACGCGCTCGACCTCCTCGACGAGGTCGCGGCCGCCGTCCTGGCGCACTCCGTGCCGGTACGTCACGCACTTGACCACCGCCGAGCCCAGGGGGGAGCGGGCGGGGTGGCTCAGGTCGACGCGGTGGTGCTTGCGCACGAACTGGGCGACCCGCGCGACTCTCCGCAGGCCGCCTACCTTGCGGAGGTTCCCTACCTTTCGCAGGTTGCCTGCCATCGACATGCCTGGCTCCTCGTTCTGGTGACGTGACGTGCCAGTGTGCCAGGACGAGCCGTCATCACGATCGGAGCCTGGGGGAACGGACGACTCCACTCCGGGCCTTCGGGGCTGCCTCCCCGGGGCAAGCCCGGCCATCGTGATAATCGACGTATGACGCTCATCGATGGCCATATGACCGGTAATCGGAATCGGCACGCGGAGGGGGCGGGTGCGGGGCAGCGCTCCGAGGCCTTCGCCGCGCTCTTCGACCCCACGACCTTCCGGCACATCGAGCGGCTCGGGATCGGGCCGGGGTGGCGGTGCTGGGAGGTCGGCGCGGGGGGCTTCTCCGTCGTCTCCTGGCTCGCGAAGCGGGTGGGGCCCACCGGGCGGGTCCTCGCCACGGACACGGACCTCTCCTGGCAGACGTCGGCGGCCCGGCCGCCGGTGGAGGTGCGTACGCATGACGTGGGGGTGGAGGGGCCGCCGCCCGGCGGGGGCTTCGACCTCGTGCACGCGCGGCTGGTCCTCGGGCGGGTGGCGGACCAGGAGGTGGCGTTGCGCTCGATGATCCGGCCGCTGCGGCCCGGGGGGCGGCTGCTGATCGAGGAGGCGGATCCCGCGTTGCAGCCGCTGGCCTGTCCCGACGAGTACGGGCCCGCGCAGCGCTTGGCGAACCGGCTGCGGGGCGCGCTGCTGGCGCAGGCGGGCGCCGATCTCTCGTACGGGCGCGGGTTGCCGCGGCTGCTGCGTGAGGCGGGCCTGTGCCAGGTGGGGGCCGACGCGTACTTCCCGCTGTCATCGCCCGCCTGCGCGGCCCTGGAGACGGCCACGATCCAGCAGTCCCGCGCGGCGCTGGTGGCCACCGGGGCGGCCACGGACGCGGACATCGCGGAACACCTGGCGAACATCACCGCGGCCCCCTTGGACCTGGCGACCTCCCCCCTGATCTCAACCTGGGCCCGCAAGCCGTAAGCCCCCTCCGGGCAACCAGGAAAGGCACGACCTACGACGCGCCCACCCCGCACACCCGCGGTCGGCGGAGTGCCCGAGGCGACATGTCGGTATGTCCACCCGGGAGCACGGCGCGCAGCCCTCGCCCGCCGCAGCAGCAACTGCTCACTCGGCCCGCGCCAGCGAGAACGGACGTACCGGCGCGGGTCCGACCCCGAGCCGACCGGCACCGACGTGGCACGCGTCCGCAGTCGGTGGACTAGGTGAGGGGACGTGTCGGTATGTCTGCCCGGAGCACGGTGCGCAGCCCTCGCCCGCCGCAGTAGCCGGGCGTTCGGACCGTGCTGGCGAGGACGGACATACCGGCGCGGCCCCGCCCCTAAGACGGCCGATGCCGACGCCGCACGCGTCCGCAGTCGGCGACGCGCGGGAAGGACCTGGCGGCGTACCCCGGCCAGGGCGCCCGCAACGTACGGCGACTTCTCAGCCGTGCCTGAGCCGGACGGCACGCCACTACGCGCGCACCCCTATCGCGCCACCGCGCGCGTAGCGGCGTGGCCGAACCCCCGCCCGGCGGACGCCTCCTTCCGCGCCCTCGCCGCCGCCAACTGCCCAGCCCCACCCTCCCCCCGAGCAGTGGTCGGGCCCTCACCAGTTCAGCCGCCCTCGCCCCCGCCTACGCCCAGCCCCCGCTCCGCGAACCAGAAGTTGCGGTCGTAGAACTGCCTCGCCCCCGCCTACGCGCAGCCCCCGCCCTCCCCGAGCAGCGGCCGGCCCCCACCAGTTCGACCGCCCTCCCCAAGCAGCAGCCCGTCGCGCGGCCCCGCCCTACCCCAACACCGGCCGACCCCCCACCAGTTCAACCGCCCTCGCCCCCGCCCCGCACCCCTCCGCCGCAGCCTCGCAGAGATCCGTTCCCGTCAGGGTTGCGGCCAGGAACGCTCCCGTGAACGCGTCGCCCGCTCCCGTCGAGTCCCGTGGGGTGGCCGGCAGGGCCGGGATCTCGGCCCGTACCTCACCGGCCCGCACGACCAGTGCCCCCGCGGCGCCCCGCTTCACCACCACCGAGGGAAACCGCCCGCTCAACTTCACGGCCGCCTCCGTCAAGCCGGCCAGATCCCCTACCTCGGGCGCCCCCGCCAGCACCCGCACCTCACCCTCGCTGGGCAGCAGCACGCCCACCCCCTCCACCCCCGCCAGAAACCGCTCCACGCCCAGCTCGACGAGGAACCCCGCCGAAGCCGGATCCACGCTCACCGGCACCCCACGCGCGCGTGCCTGCGCCAACGCCAGCTCGGCCAGCGCCCTGCTCGACTCCGCGAAGAACAAATACCCCGACAGATGCAGCCACCCCACCCCGTCCAGGAGCGCCGGAGACCAGTCCGCGGGGGACAGCCGCAGGGACGCGCCACTGTCCGTCAGAAACGTGCGCTCGGCCCCGCCACCCCCGTCGACCAGGCAGATCACGGTCCCCGTGGGCGCCTCGTGGTCCACCACGAGGCGCGCCCGCACCCCCGCCCGCGTGAGCGCCTCCTCGTGCCAGGCCACGGAATCCGCCCCCACCCGCCCCAGGAACCGCACGTCACGACAGCCCCAGGCAGCGGCCCAGCAGGCCACGTTGGCACCCGCCCCACCCGGCACCGTACGGATCGCCGCAGCCGTGTCCGTGCCCGCGGCGAGCGGCGCGGCATGCCGGGCGACGATGTCCGTGACGACGTCCCCGACGACCAGCAGCGCCCCACCCCGCCCCGAGGTCACCGCTCCGTCCACGCGGCCCCCGCCCTCCCGCCCCGCCAGGACGTCACCGCCCCGCCCACGCCGCCGCGATCCGCCCCGCGAGCCGTACATTGCCCCGCACCGCCGCGAGGTTGGCGGCCAGCGAGGCGCCGTCCGTGCGCCGCACCAGCTGGTCCAGGAGGAACGGCGTGACCGCCTGCCCGGTGATGCCCCGTTCGGCGCACGCCGCCAACGCCTCGGCGAGCACGCGCGCGTGGAGCGCGGGATCGAGCTGCTCGGAGCGCGGCACGGGGTTCGCGACGAGCAGCGCCGACTCCGGACCGCCCACCGCGTCCTGCGCCCGCATCACCGCCGCGACCTCCGCCGGCGTCCGCAGCGTCCAGTCCACCGGATGCCCGGAGTCCGTGAGGTAGAAGCCGGGGAAGCGGTCCGTCCCGTACCCCGCCACCGCCACGCCCAGCGTCTCCAGGCGTTGCAGCGTCGCCGCCACGTCCAGGATCGACTTCACCCCCGCGCAGACCACCGTGATGCGCGTCCGCGCGAGCAGCCCCAGGTCGGCGGACTCGTCCTGGGTCTGCGCCCACTCCCGGTGCACCCCGCCGAGCCCGCCCGTGGCGAACACCCGTACGCCTGCCCGCGCGGCCAGCAGCGCCGTCGCGGACACCGTCGTGGCCCCGCTCGCGCCCGCCGCCACCGCGAGCGCCACATCGCGGTGGCCCAGTTTGCGGATACCGTCCTCGTTGGCGACCCGCTCCAACTGTTCCTTGTCCAGGCCGACATGGGGACGCCCGTCCAGCACGGCGATCGTCGCAGGGACGGCGCCCTCCTCCCGCACGACCTCTTCGAGTTCCCGCGCGACCCGCAGATTGCGCGGGCGCGGCAGCCCGTGGGCGATGATCGTGGACTCCAGGGCGACAACGGGCCGCCCGTCCGTCACAGCCGTCTGCACCTCGTCGGACACCACCAGCACGGGCCTGCCTCCTGCCTGTCGGGTCTCCCCTCATCCCTGGCGGTCGGCGCGCCCCGCCAAACCCTTGCGGCGCCGGGTGGTGGACAGCAGCCTGGGGGCATGACGGACAACACGACACGTCTCGACCACGTCGTCCTGTGGGTACGCGACCCCGTGGCGGCGGCGTCCGGTTTCTACGAGAAGGTGCTGGGCTTCCGAGCCCTGCGCGTCGACGAGTTCACCGCGGGCAAGGTCTCCTTCCCCTCCGTGCGGCTCAACGAAGAGACCATCTTCGACCTCGCCCCGCTCACGCTCGCCGAGCGCATGGACGTCGTGCCGGGCGCGGCCCAGAGCGCGGGCCACCCGGTCAACCACGTCTGCCTCGCCTTGGCGGTCGCCGACTTCGACGCGTTGCGGGTCCGCCTGGAGGAGCACGGGACGCCGGTGTCGGACATCGCGCACCACGCGTTCGGCGCCCGCGGCGAAGCCGCCCGCAGCTTCTACTTCCGCGACCCGGACGGGAACATCTTCGAAGCGCGGCACTACGAGGAGGAGGGCCGGGACGGGGCGTAGGGGAGCGGGGGCGGCGACGGGGCCGGGGACGCGGACGGAGACGGGGACGGGGACGGGGACGGGAGAGGTGACCCCCGGCCGAGGTGCTCGGAACGCCCGGCTAGGGTGACCGGCCATGACCACGAATGATCAGTCTGCCGCCCACCAGCCGGTCGCGTCTTTCGCCGTGCACATCCCGGACGTCGACCTGGAGGCCGAGCCCCTCGACCCCGAGCAGATCGTCTCGGGCACCCCGGAGGTCACCGGCAAGGTCCTGTGGGAGTCGCCCGACGGCAAGCAGCTGCGCGGCATCTGGCAGATCACGCCCGGCGTGGTCACCGACACCGAGGCGAACGAGCTCTTCGTGGTCGTCAGCGGGCGCGCCACGATCAAGGTCGAGGGCGGCGACGTGATCGAGGTCGGCCCCGGCGACGCGGCGTTCCTGCGCGAGGGCGACCGTACGACGTGGACCGTCCACGAGACGCTGCGCAAGGCGTACCACATCACGCTGGCCTGATCCCCGCCTCCGCCTCCGCCCCCGCCTCCGCCCCCGCCTACGCTCCCGCCGGGGGTGACGCCTCGGGGCCTTCCCCTCCCCGGGGTGCGGCCTCAGGCCTTCTTGACCGTGACCGCCCTGCGCAGCGCCAGCGCCGCAAGCGGCAGCAGGAGGCAGACGCCGATGAGGTTGAGCCAGCCGTAGCTCGCCCGCGCGACGATCAGACCGGCCGCCGCGCCGCCGATGCCCGCCGCCGTGTTCATGGTCAGGTCCGAGAGACCCTGTACGGCGGCCCGGGCCGGCTGCGGCACCGAATCGGTGAGCAGCGCGGATCCCGCGACCAGGCCCGCGGACCAGCCGAGGCCGAGCACGAAGAGTCCGGCGGCGGTCTGGCCGTGGCTGGGCCCCGCCGTACCGGCCAGCAGCGCGGCACAGCACAGCAGCCCGACGGCGAGGCCGATCACCGAGAGCCGTCCGAAGCGGTCGGCGAGCCAGCCCATCAGCGGCGACAGCGCGTACATGCCCGCGATGTGGCCGCTGATGACCAGGCCGACCAGTTGCAGGCTCGCCCCGTGGTGCCCCAGGTCGACCGGGGTCATGACCATGATCGAGACCATCACCGTGTGCGAGGCGGCCACCGTCACCAGCGCGAGCCGGGCCATCGGCGACGCGGCCACCGCGGCGACCCCGGCCCGCAGCGAGCGGCTCTGCGCGGAGTGGTTCTCGTGCGGGGCCAGCGCGCGGGCGGTGAGCAGCGGATCGGGGCGCAGCAGCACCGCCACCACGAGCCCGGCGACGCCGAAGATCCCGGCGGCGAAGAGGAAGGGCCCCGCGGACTCGGGTATGGACGTGCCGGCGAAGGCCCTGCTGGTGGGCGCCGCGATGTTGGGACCGAGCACCGAGCCGATGGTGGTGGCCCAGATGACCAGGGAGATGGCCCGCCCGCGCCGCTCGGGCTCGGCGAGGTCGGCCGCCGCGAAGCGGGCCTGGAGATTGGCCGACGAACCGGCCCCGAAGCCCGCCATCCCGAGCAGCAGCAGGGGGAAGCTGTCGACGACCGCGGCAAGGACCACGAGTCCCGCCCCGAGCGCGCCGATCAGGTAGGCGAGGACGAGCCCCGGCCGCCGCCCGCGTGACGTCATCAGGGCGGCGAGCGGCAGCGAGAGCAGGGCCGTGCCGGCCACGGACGCGGTGGGCGCCAGGCCGGAGAGCGCCTCCGTCCCGCTCACCTCGGTGGCCAGCATCGGCGCGAGGGCGATGCCGATCGGCACTCCGAGCCCGCCCAGGATCTGGCTGGCGACCAGCACCGCGGTGGTACGGCGGCGCAGGCCCGGCAGAGCCTCGGGCGTGGGTATGTCAGGAGCGTCGACGGTCGAAGTCACTGACGCAGTGTGCCAGCAGGCCCGCACACGGGAAACACGGATGTCACACACACGAGAGGAAGCCGCGACCCGCCTGCGGACGGCAGGGAATGCGGCCCGCCTTGCGTGCGACGGGGAATGCGGCCCGCGTGCGTACGACGCGGAGTGCGAACCGCCGCGTACGGCGGGAAAGGCGAACTGCCCTACGTACGAGGGAAGTGCGGACCGCCTATGCGTGCGGGAGACGCAAACCGCCTACGCATCCGGAAGAGGCCGGCCGCCTACGCATGCGGGACGCGGGGATCGCCCAGGTGCGCGAGATACGCGGATCGCCCGGGTACACGGGACGTGCGGATCGCCCAGTTACGCCGCAGACGCGGATTACCCAGGCACGCGAGACACGCGGCCCGCGCAGGCACGCGTCAGTCCGGATGCCACCGCTCACCTCAGAACAACGGCTCCGGCAGTACGCCCTCCAGGGCGAGAAGTCGTCGCTTGGTCTCGACGCCGCCGCCGAAACCGCCGATGCCGCCGTCCCGCTCGACCACGCGGTGGCACGGCACCACGACCGGGAGCGGGTTCGCCCCCATCGCCATGCCGACCGCCTGGGCCGCGCCGGGCTGGCCCACGCGGCGGGCCAGATCTCCGTACCCCACGACGGCGCCGTACGGAACGGTGGTCAGTTCGCGCAGGACCTGGCGGTTGAAGCCGGAGATCAGCGACCAGTCGAGCGGCAGGTCGAAGTCGTGCCGCTCGCCCGTGAAGTACGCGGCGAGCTGGCGTATGGGCTCGGCGAGGAGCGGCGATCCCGGTGCCTCGACCGGCTCGGCCCCCAGCCGGGAGCCGAGTCGCTCGATCACCTGCTCGCGCACCGCGTCCGTGGCGTGGAAGGCGACGCTCACCAGGCCCTCGTCGGTCGCGGCGAGCAGCAGCGGGCCGATGTCGCTCGCGACGACGGCCCACACCACCTGCCGCCGGCCCTCCTGACCCGGCCGGTCCTGTCCGGCTCGCCCCTCGGCCTGCTCCGCGCTCTGCCCCTCGGTCTGCCCCTCGGCGTTCATGGGGACCACCGTACGACCGGGCACTGACAACGGACCCGGCCGAGCAGGCCGGAGCAGGCCGGAGCAGGGCGCCGAGCCGCTCACCGGGCCCGCCGGGCCTCCGCGCGGCTAGCCGGAGACGGCCTTGCGCACGACGTCGGGCGTGTTCGTGATGATGCCGTCGACCCCGAAGCCCGCCACCTTCCGCGCGTTCACCGCGTCGTTCACGGTCCACGTGAAGATCTCCAGGCGCTTGCGGTGCGGCCCCTTGTTGGCGTGGATCGCGGCGACGTACTCACGGGAGATGGAGCCGTGCGTCGAGTTGATCTGGTCGGCGAACTTGGCGTACTCGGGCAGATCCGCGACCGCGGGCGTGCCGAGGAAGCCGGTCTTCACGTCGGGACGCAGCTGGTGGACCTTCTTGACGCTGTCCGCGCTGAAGCTCTGGATGACGAGCTTGCTCTTGACGTGGTGCCGGTCGAGCCAGCCCGTCTTGCGCAGGACGTCGAGGCCCTGCTTCTCGATGCCCGGGTAGAGCTCGGGCTTCTTGAACTCGAAGACGAGCTTCTGGTGGTTGCGCGAGACGCGGTTCATGTACTGCTTCAGGGTCGGCACCCGCTGGCCCGCGTACTTCGGGTCGAACCAGCTGCCCGCGTCCAGCCTGGCGATCTCCGCCGCGGTGAAGTCCGCGACCTTCCACGGCGCGCGGTCCGGGAAGAGCTGCTCGACGTTCGTCGTCCGCTTCAGGTTGTCGTCGTGCATGATCACGAGCTCGCCGTCCTTGGTGCGCTGGACGTCGTTCTCGACCCAGCGGAACCCCATGTCAGCCGCCTTGTCGATGGCTGCGAAAGTGTTCTCGGGCGCATAGGCCGAAGCGCCCCGGTGCGCGACGACCAGTGGCCTGTCGTGCGAGAGGGGCGTCCGGGTGGACGTCTGCGCCGACTTCTGGTCGGCGGCGTGAGCGGTGGCGGAAGGAAGAGCGAGTGCACCGGCTCCAAGAAGAGCGGCGGTGGTGGCAGCGGCAACGCGTGCGTACAACGGTGTCTCCTCGTGCTCTGCGGGCACTGACCGGATGAGAGTGACAGTCCACGGCCAACGCGAGACAGGTGCAGGATGGCCACAGGTTGAACGGAGACAACCGGGTTTCTTTCCCGGAAAATCGTTCGCAAGTTCCGGAGTGAGCTTTACTCTCTGCGTCAGCCCACGGCCTGTCAGTGCAGGGGCGGCTGGGGCCACTTGGGGCAATCCCGGGCATTTGGACACAACAGGCGGAAGGGCTACCGCTCATGCAGGGCACGGTCGACGGTTTCAGCTATGGACTTGTCACGCCGGTGGCGGCTTACCTCATGGCGTGTCTCGGCGGAGCGCTCGGCCTGCGGTGCACCACCAGGTCGCTCCTCGTCGCGCACTCCTGGCGGCCCGGCTGGCTCGCACTCGGGTCGGCGGCCATCGGCTCCGGCATATGGACGATGCACTTCATCGCGATGATGGGCTTCAGCGTCGATGAGGCCCCGATCCACTACGACAAGGCGCTGACCTTCGCGAGCCTCGCCGTCGCCATCGTCATGGTCGGCATCGGGATCTTCATCGTGGGCTACCGCGGCGCGACCGGGACGGCGCTGTTCACCGGGGGCACGATCACCGGCCTGGGCGTCGCCTCGATGCACTATCTGGGAATGGCCGGTATGCGTCTGCGCGGGACGCTGGAGTACAACACCCTCACGGTCTCCGCGTCCGTCGTGATCGCCGTCGTCGCCGCCAGCGCGGCCCTGTGGGCCGCCGCGCAGGTCAGGGGATTCCTCTGGAGCCTGGGCGCGAGCCTCGTCATGGGGCTCGCCGTCAGCGGCATGCACTACACCGGGATGGCCGCCCTCAGCGTCCATCTGCACGGCTCGTCGTCGGAGCCGCCCACGGCGGGCGACTCGCCCGCCGAGCTGCTCGCGCCCATGATGATCGGCCCGCTGGCCTTCCTGCTGCTCGCGGGGGTGATCGTGATGTTCGACCCGCTGATGGTGATGGGCAAGGCCGACCTGGAGCGTGCCGCACAGGGGCAGCGCGCCCCCTATCCCGTGCCGCGCTCGGGCGACCGCCACGCCCCGCGGGCGGGCCGCAGGCCCCCGCAGCGCCCCGGCCCGAAGACCCCGCAGAGCTGGTGATCCGACGCCGTTGTCAGTGCGGGGTCGTACGGTTGGTTCCATGCGGCCCGTATCCAAGATCGAACGCACGGTGGCGCCCTTCGAGGTCGTCAGCAACTACACGCCAAGCGGCGACCAGCCGGCGGCCATCGCCGACCTGGAGCGGCGTATCCGCGCAGGTGAGAAGGATGTCGTCCTGCTCGGCGCGACCGGCACCGGAAAGTCGGCCACCACCGCGTGGATGATCGAGAAGCTTCAGCGCCCCACCCTGGTGATGGCGCCGAACAAGACGCTCGCCGCCCAGCTGGCCAACGAATTCCGAGAGCTCCTCCCGAACAACGCGGTGGAGTACTTCGTCTCGTACTACGACTACTACCAGCCCGAGGCGTACGTCCCCCAGTCGGACACGTACATCGAGAAGGACTCCTCGATCAACGAGGAGGTCGAGCGCCTGCGCCACTCCGCGACGAACTCGCTGCTCACCCGGCGTGACGTGATCGTGGTCGCCTCCGTCTCCTGCATCTACGGCCTCGGCACCCCGCAGGAGTACGTCGATCGGATGGTCTCGCTCAAGGTCGGCGACGAGATCGACCGGGACCAGCTCCTGCGCCGCTTCGTCGACATCCAGTACACCCGGAACGACATGGCCTTCGCCCGCGGCACCTTCCGGGTCCGCGGCGACACCATCGAGATCTTCCCGGTCTACGAGGAGCTGGCCGTCCGCATCGAGATGTTCGGCGACGAGATCGAGGCGCTCTCCACCCTGCACCCGCTCACCGGCGAGGTCATCAGCGACGACGACCACCTGTACGTCTTCCCGGCCTCGCACTACGTGGCCGGCCCCGAGCGCCTGGAGAAGGCGGTCACCGGCATCGAGAAGGAGCTCGCCGAGCGCCTCGCCGAGCTGGAGAAGCAGGGCAAGATGCTGGAGGCCCAGCGCCTGCGCATGCGCACGACGTACGACCTGGAGATGCTCCGCCAGATCGGCTCCTGCTCCGGCGTCGAGAACTACTCCATGCACTTCGACGACCGCGAGCCCGGCTCCGCGCCGAACACCCTCATCGACTACTTCCCGGAGGACTTCCTCCTGGTCATCGACGAGTCGCACGTCACGGTCCCGCAGATCGGCGCGATGTACGAGGGCGACGCGTCCCGCAAGCGCACCCTGGTGGACCACGGCTTCCGGCTGCCCTCCGCCCTGGACAACCGCCCGCTGAAGTGGGAGGAATTCCTCGGCCGCATCGGCCAGACCGTCTACCTCTCGGCGACCCCCGGGAAGTACGAGCTCTCGCGCGGCGACGGCTTCGTCGAGCAGATCATCCGCCCCACCGGCCTGATCGACCCGGAGGTCGTGGTCAAGCCCACGGAGGGCCAGATCGACGACCTGGTGCACGAGATCCGCACCCGCACCGAGAAGGACGAGCGCGTCCTGGTCACCACGCTCACCAAGAAGATGGCCGAGGACCTCACCGACTACTTCCTCGAGCTGGGCATCCAGGTCCGCTACCTCCACAGCGACGTCGACACCCTGCGCCGCGTCGAGCTCCTGCGCGAACTGCGCGCCGGTGAGTACGACGTCCTGGTCGGCATCAACCTCCTGCGCGAGGGGCTGGACCTACCCGAGGTCTCCCTGGTGTCGATCCTCGACGCCGACAAGCAGGGCTTCCTGCGCTCGGGCACTTCCTTGATCCAGACGATCGGCCGAGCGGCCCGGAACGTCTCCGGCCAGGTCCATATGTACGCGGACAAGGTCACCCCCGCGATGGAGCAGGCCATCGAGGAGACGAACCGCCGCCGCGAGAAGCAGATCGCGTACAACAAGGAGAAGGGGATCGACCCCCAGCCGCTGCGCAAGAAGATCAACGACATCGTGTCGGCGATCGCGCGCGAGGAGGTCGACACGGAGCAGCTCCTCGGCACGGACTACCGCAAGTCGAAGGGCGCCGACGCCACGGCCGCCAAGGCCCCGGTGCCCGCGCTCGGCGGCAAGGCGGCCAAGGCCAAGGGCAAGGCCGCCGAAAAGGTCCCCACGAACCGCCCCGCGGCCGAGCTGGCCGAGCAGATCGAGGAGATGACCGCGCGGATGCGCGCGGCCGCCGCGGACCTCCAGTTCGAGATCGCCGCACGCCTGCGTGACGAGGTGTCAGAGATGAAGAAGGAGCTCAGGCAGATGAGGGAGGCGGGGCAGGCGTAGGCGTACTGCCTGGTGTGTTGCAAGACCGACACAAAGTGCTTCCCGCGCTACGGCACCGTCAGTGCCTCTGCATAGGGTGCTGGGCAACCGCACAGACCGGCGGTTGCCCAGGCAGTTCGAGAGGGGACAGCGCGTGACGGTCAACATGACCAAGGGTCAGGCCATCAGCCTGCAGAAGGACGACGGGGGAGCCCTGACCGCGGTGCGCATGGGGCTCGGCTGGCAAGCGGCCCCCAGGCGGGGCCTGTTCGGCACGCGCACGCGTGAGGTCGACCTGGACGCGTCGGCGGTCCTGTTCGCCGACAAGCAGCCGGTGGACGTCGTGTTCTTCCGTCATCTCGTCAGCGACGACGGCTCCGTGCGCCACACCGGCGACAACCTGGTCGGCGGGGTCGGCCAGGGCGGGGACGACGAGGCGATCCTCGTCGACCTCCAGCGCGTCCCGGTCCACATCGACCAGATCGTCTTCACGGTGAACTCGTTCACGGGCCAGACGTTCCAGGAAGTGCAGAACGCGTTCTGCCGCCTGGTCGACGAGACCAACGGCCAGGAGCTCGCCCGGTACACGCTCGACGGCGGCGGTCAGTACACCGCGCAGATCATGGCGAAGGTCCACCGCGCGGGCGCGGGCTGGCAGATGACGGCCATCGGCAATCCCGCCAACGGCCGCACGTTCCAGGACCTGATGCCGTCGATCCTGCCGCAGCTGTAGCCGCGCGGCACCACAAGCACCGAGGGCACGAGGGGGACGAAGGCGATGACGGCCGAGCTGGTCCGGGGGCAGAACCACCCGCTTCCCGAGACCCGTCTGGAGATCCGGGTCTCGGTCGGCAAGCCGATCGTGGCGGGGGTCACGCTCAGCGACGACCAGGGCAAGGTGCGCGGCACGGACTGGGTGGCCCACCCCGGCTCGCCCACGCTGCCGGGCCTGGAAGTGCCCCGGCAGGCCGCCGCCGACCACCGCCTCGCGGTGGACCTCGGCGCGGTGCCCGAAGCGGTGCACCGGGTCAACGTCCTCCTCGCGCTGCCCGTCGGCGTCGGGGGACCGGTCAGCTTCGGCTCCCTCGCCGCCCCCTTCGTCGCCGTCACCGGGCTCGACGGCTCCGAGGTCGCCAGCTACACCATCACCGACCTGGACGCCGAGTCCGCCGTCGTCGCCCTGGAGCTCTACCGCAGGCAGGACGCCTGGAAGGTCCGCGCGGTCGGCCAGGGGTACGCGGGCGGCCTGGCCGCCATGCTCACCGACCAGGGCCTGCCGCAGGCCCGCGAGCTGGCGGGCACGATCAACGAAGCGGTGGCCCAGGGTCTGGCCCGCTCGGTGGCAGCGCCCCCGCCCCGCCCCTCGGACGAGGCCCGCGTCCGCACGGCCGGTCAGCCCGCCGCTTCCGGACCGGGCGCCCCCGGCCCCGGGACCCCGGGCCCGGACGGTGCCGCCGCCCCGCAGCCCGCCCCCGCGCCGCACCAGCCCACGGGTGACCCGAGCCCCGCCACCGGCGGCCCGGTCAACTACACCCACCCCAGCCGCCAGACCAGCGCACCGCCGCCGCCCCCGCCGACCGCCGCGCCGGCCGAGCCGGGCAAGGCCGCCCAGCCCGTGGCGGGCGACGCGACCGGCTGGTCCATGGAGGAGCGCCTCTACAACCAGGTGTGGGGCATGTTCGAGGACCTGGCCCGCACCACGGCCGCGTACCGCAGCGCCGTCGACTTCGCCGAGTCGCGCATGGACCAGGAGCTCGACAAGGTCCTCTCCGACCCGCGCAGCCGCATCGGCAACACCGGGGACCTCGCCCGCGAGGCCGCCCGCGCCAAGCACGGCCTCCTCGTCGACCAGGCCAGGGCCGCCCTCGACCGCGACCTGGGCCAGCTCGCCGCCGAGTCCGATGTCGTCGAGCCCGCGCTGCCCCTGGCGTACGCGGGCTGGGACAGCCCCGTCTGGCACGCCTACCGCACGCCCATGGAGATCCCCATGGCCCTGCGCCTGGGCGACCTCCATCTGCCCGAGCGCCCCGACCTGCACATCCCGATGCTGGTCCGGCTGCCCCTGGAGCGCGGCCTGTGGATCGACAGCGGCCGCTCCTCGGGCACGGACTCCCTGGCCGACACCGACCAGCTGCGCCGCCTCGCCCTGGACAGCGCGGTCGCGCACGCCGCGCGGCTGCTCGCGGTCTATCCCGCGGGCGAGTTCTCGGTGCACGTCATCGACGCGGCGGGATCGGCGGCCGCCGCGCTCACCCCGCTGACGGCCGCCGGAGTGCTCGCCGGGCCGCCGGCCACGGGCGCGGCGGGCGTCTCCGCCCTGCTCGCCAAGCTCACCCAGCGCGTGGACCTCGTCCAGATGGCGATCCGCGCGGGCGCCGCCGACGCGCTGCCGCCGGACCTGGACACCGCCGAGCAGCTCCTGATCGTCAACGACTTCCCGCACGGCTTCGACGACCGCGCCGTCACCCAGCTCCGCTATCTCGCGGACGAGGGCCCGGCGGTCGGCGTCCACCTGATGATGGTCGCCGACCGTGAGGACGCCGCGGAGTACGGCCCGCTGCTCGACCCGCTCTGGCGTGCGCTCCTGCGTCTGACCCCGGTGGCCGACGATCACCTCGCCGATCCCTGGGTCGGCCACGCCTGGACGTACGAACCGCCGATGGTGCCGCGCGGCAGCCGGGTGCTCCAGCAGGTTCTCGACCGGGTCGCGCACGCCCGGCGCACGGGCGGCCGCTGACCCGCCGCTGTCCGCGGGCGGTCGCTGACCCGCCGCTGTCCCACGGATGGCCGCTGACCCGCCGCTGACTCGCCGCTGTCCCGCGGACGGCCCGGGAAGCCATCCGGGCCACTGACGGTAAAGCGACTTTTGACCCCGCCTGACCTGGCCTTTTGGCTCTTGTTTGCCATCCCCTTTACTAAGTCTTGGTGTTTCGCGTACTCTTCTTGCAGCGGAGGGGAGTACTCCCGAACGCGACGTGCCCGTCAATACGGATCGCCATCGATCCCGGGGCGTCGGCCCGCGGGGCGGTGAGCCGCCTCGGGTGGAAGAGACCTCCGGCAGCGACGACGCTGATCAGTAGCCGTACGACGCCGGAGGCGCAGTGGACGTTTCAATGACCCTTTGGGTACTGACCATTATTGGTCTGTGTGCCCTGATCGCGGTCGACTTCTTCATCGGACGCAAGCCGCATGACGTGTCGATCAAGGAAGCCGGAATCTGGACGGTCGTCTGGATCGTGCTGGCCGCGCTCTTCGGAGTGGGCCTGGTGATCTGGGGCGGCGGACAGGCGGGCGGCGAGTTCTTCGCGGGCTTCATCACCGAGAAGTCGCTCAGTGTCGACAACCTCTTCGTCTTCATCCTGATCATGGCGAAGTTCTCGGTCCCCAGCCATCTCCAGCAGCGGGTGCTGCTGTTCGGTGTGCTGATCGCGCTCGTCCTGCGAGCGATCTTCATCGCCGCCGGCGCCGCGGTGATCGCCAACTTCTCCTGGGTCTTCTACATCTTCGGTGCGTTCCTGATCTACACCGCCTGGAAGCTCATCCAGGAGGCGCGCTCCGGTGACGAGGAAGAGGAGTGGGAGGAGAACCGCCTCCTGAAGGCCGCGGAGCGGAAGTTCGGCGTCGCCGACCGGTACCACGGCACGAAGCTGTTCATCCAGAAGAACGGCAAGAAGATCATGACGCCCCTCATGGTCGTCATGCTCGCCATCGGCACCACCGACGTGCTCTTCGCGATGGACTCGATCCCCGCGATCTTCGGCCTCACCCAGGACCCGTACATCGTCTTCACGGCGAACGCCTTCGCCCTGATGGGTCTGCGCCAGCTGTACTTCCTCATCGGCGGACTGCTCAAGAAGCTGGTCCACCTCAGCTACGGCCTCTCGGTCATCCTGGGCTTCATCGGCGTGAAGCTGGTGCTGCACGCCCTGCACGAGAACGGCGTGCACGTCCCGGAGATCTCCATCCCGGTCTCGCTCGGCGTCATCTGCGGTGTCCTGGTGATCACGACGATCACCAGCCTCATGGCCACCAAGAAGCAGGCGAAGAAGGAAGCCGCGGAGAAGGCGGCCGACGAGACTCCCAAGGACAGCATCGGAGCCTGACGGCGCCGGTCACCGGAGTTACCGGTACGGGCGGTGGCCCGCGGCGATCCGCCGCGGGCCACCGCCCGTGTTTTTCGCACTTCCCGGGCTTCTGGGACCGAACGCTCCTGACGTACGTGAAGTAGCGGGGCCCCGCCTCCCGGGAGAGCATCGGAGGCATGATCACTCGGCTCCGGGCACTCGCCACCCAGTGGACCGCGGCCGTGCCGGTCCTCGCCGTCGTCCTGCTCGCCCTCACCTGGGGGCGCGAGCTGCCGGGCGTGGTGGTGGCCGTGGTGACGCTCGTCCTCGCCGGGGCCGTGCTCGCCGCCGTGCACCACGCCGAGGTGATCGCCCACCGCGTGGGCGAACCCTTCGGCTCGCTCGTCCTCGCGGTCGCCGTGACGATCATCGAGGTCGCGCTGATCGTCACCCTCATGGCCGACGGCGGCGACAAGAGCGCCACGCTGGCCCGCGACACCGTGTTCGCCGCGGTGATGATCACCTGCAACGGCATCATCGGCCTGTGTCTGCTGGTGGGCGCCCTGCGCCACCGCATCGTCAACTTCCAGTCCGAGGGCACCGGCGCCGCTCTCGCCACCGTCGCCACGCTGGCCACCCTCAGCCTGGTCCTGCCGACCTTCACCACCAGCAAGCAGGGCCCGGAGTTCTCCACGGCGCAGCTCACCTTCGCCGCCCTCGCCTCGCTCGTCCTGTACGGCCTGTTCGTGACCACGCAGACCGTGCGCCACCGCGAGTACTTCCTGCCCATCACCCGCAAGGGCGAGGTCATCGACTCCGAGGAGGATTCGGGGCCCGCCACCCGGACCGCCCTGATCAGCCTGGGGCTGCTCGGCCTCGCCCTGGTCGGCGTGGTCGGCCTCGCCAAGGGCGTCTCGCCGACCATCGAGTCCGGCGTGGAGAACGCCGGCATGCCGCACGCCGTGGTGGGTGTGATCATCGCGCTGCTCGTGCTGCTCCCGGAGACCATCGCGGCCGTCCGCGCCACCCGCCGCGACCGGGTGCAGACCAGCCTCAACCTCGCCCTCGGGTCCGCGATGGCCAGCATCGGCCTGACCATCCCGGCCGTCGCGGTCGCCTCCGTCTGGCTCTCCGGGCCGCTGGTCCTCGGCCTTGGCCCGACCCACATGGTGCTGCTCGCGCTCACCTTGATCGTCGGCACCCTCACGGTCGTGCCGGGACGCGCCACGCTCCTCCAGGGCGGTGTCCACCTGGTGCTGTTCGCGGCCTACCTGGAGCTCGCGGTCACGCCGTGACGGGGGCGGGCTCCGGTACGGGGCGCGTCTCGGGCAGCAGCGCGAAGCAGCCCAGGCTCAGCAGGGCCACCGCCGTCAGATAGGCCGCGACACCCCACGGCGTGCCGTCGCCGCTCGCCACCGCCGTCGCCACGATCGGGGTCAGCGCGCCCCCGACGACCCCGCCCAGGTTGTAGCCCACCGCGGCGCCCGTGCAGCGCACCCGCGGCTCGTACAGCTCGGGCAGATACGCGGCGATCACGGCGAACATCGTGATGAAGGCCAGCATCGCCACCAGGAAGCCGAGGAACATCAGCAGCGGCTCACCGGTGGCGAGCAGCGCGATCATCGGGAACATCCACAGCGCGGAGAGCGCACAGCCCAGCAGGCACAGGGGCCGCCGCCCGTACCGGTCGCCGAGCAGCGCGGCCACGGGTGTCAGCGCGCCCTTCACCACGACCGCCGCCATGATGCAGGCCAGCATGACCGTACGGCTCACGTCGAGCCGCTCCACCGCGTAGGCCAGGGACCACGTGGTCACCGCGTAGAACACGGCGTATCCGACGGCGAGCGCGCCCGCCGTGAGCAGGACGAGCCGCCAGTGCTCGTGCACCACCTCGGCGAGCGGCACGCGCGCGTGCTCCCGCAGTTCCAGGAAGCTCGGGCTCTCCGCGAGGGACGACCGCAGCGCGAGCCCGGCCGCCGCGAGCACGCCCGCCGCCCAGAAGGGCACCCGCCAGCCCCAGGCGGCGAACTGCGCGTCGGTCAGTGTCGCCGAGAGGACCAGCATGATCCCGTTGGCGAGCAGGAACCCGAGTGAGGGCCCCATCTGCGGAAAGCTCGACCACAGCCCGCGCCGCTCGGCCGGCGCGTGCTCGGCGGTCAGCAGCACGGCCCCGCCCCACTCCCCGCCGAGCCCGAGCCCTTGCAGGAACCGCAGCACCAGGAGCAGCACCGGAGCGGCGATCCCGATCGAGTCGTACGTGGGCACGCAGCCGACGGCGACCGTCGCGATCCCGGTCAGGAGCAGCGAGCCGACGAGGACGGGCCGCCGCCCGCGCCGGTCACCGATGTGCCCGAAGAGGACGGAGCCCAGGGGCCGCGCCACGAAGCCCACCCCGAAGGTCGCGAAGGCGGCGAGCGTCCCGGCGAGCGGCGAGAAGGTCGGGAAGAACAGGGGCCCGAGCACGAGGGCCGCCGCCGTGCCGTAGATGAAGAAGTCGTAGAACTCGATGGCGGTCCCGGCCAGCGAGGCGGCCGCGAGCCGGGGCAGGGAAGGGGTTTTGGCGGGGGAGTGGCTCTTGCGCATGCCGCGTCAACTACCCGCTGTGACGGACGGTTACGGGGGTGTGCGGAGGTGCGGAAGGCGTCGTCAGTACGCTGACGGCATGACGCGCACTCTTGCCAACGCCCCGATCATGATCCTGAACGGCCCCAATCTGAACCTCCTCGGTCAGCGCCAGCCCGAGATCTACGGTTCGGACACGCTCGCCGACGTCGAGGCGCTCTGCGCCAAGGCGGCACAGGCGCACGGCGGCACCGTGGACCTGCGGCAGAGCAACCACGAGGGTCAGTTGGTGGACTGGATCCACGAGGCGCGCGAGCACCACGCGGGCATCGTCATCAACCCCGCGGCCTACTCACACACGTCGGTCGCGATCCTGGACGCGCTCAACACCTGTGACGGGATGCCGGTGGTGGAGGTCCACATCTCCAACATCCACCAGCGCGAGGCGTTCCGGCACCACTCGTACGTCTCCCAGCGCGCCGACGGCGTCATCGCGGGATGCGGCGTGCAGGGGTACGCGTTCGCGGTGGAGCGGGTGGCGGCGCTGGTGGCTCACCAGCCGCGCTGACGCCACTCCGCCAGGTGCGGGCGCTCGGCGCCCAGCGTCGTGTCGCTGCCGTGGCCGGGGTAGACCCAGGTCTCGTCGGGCAGCGTGCCGAAGATCTTCGTCTCGACGTCGTCCAGCAGGGTCGCGAAGGCCTGCGGGTCCTGGTGCGTGTTCCCGATGCCGCCGGGGAAGAGGCAGTCGCCGGTGAAGACGTGCGGGTGGCCGTGCGGGTCGTCGTACACGAGGGCGATCGAGCCCGGCGTGTGGCCGACCAGGTGACGCGCGGTGAGGGTGACGTGCCCGACGTTCACGGTGTCGCCGTCCACGAGCGGGACGTCCGTGGGCACGGGGATGCCGGCGGCGTCCTCGCGGCCCGCGTAGGTCCGGGCGCCGGTGGCCTCGACGACCGCGGCGAGGGCCTGCCAGTGGTCGCCGTGCTGGTGGGTGGTGACGACGGACGTGATGCCGTCGTCACCGATGAGCGTGAGCAGCGTCCTGGCGTCGTTCGCCGCGTCGATCAGGAGCTGCTCGTCCGTGGCCCGGCAGCGCAGCAGGTAGGCGTTGTTGTCCATCGGGCCGACGGCGACCTTCGAGATCATCAGGTCCTGCAGCTCGTGCACGTCCGCCCCGCCGCCGACCTTCACTGCTCCGCTGTACGTCATGGGCCTCAGCCTATAGCGGCGGCAGGGAGGGCAGGAGGCCCCCTTCGGCCGTCAACGCGGAGCCGTCGCGACGACCGGAGAGCCAGCCCACGACGTCCGGCGCGGGGCCAAAGACCGTGACCTCGGGATCGCCGTCCCGGCCGGTGGTCCACGCGTGCGTGCCGTCCGTCACCCGCGTCGGCGGCACCTCGGGGTGCCCGGAGAAGCGGGCCGTCAGGAAGTCGGTCTCCCGTCGCACGAATTCCCCGGGCAGGTCTTCGAGCTCGTACCCGATGCCGAGGTCGACGTGGTGCAGCTCCACCTCGACCCACCGCCGGAACGGCACCCGGGATGCCGAGTCCGTCACACCGTTGCGCAGCTCCACCGTGCGGGACCAGTCCGCGGGGATCTCGCCCGCCGCGTCGAACCGCGCCGCGGACTCGCGCAGGTCGACGAGCTGCTCGGCCAGGGGCCGAGGGGCGTCCCGCTCGATGTCCGCGTCCCGGGCGTCGCCGCTCACATACATGGGCCGCCCGGCCAGGACGTTCACGAGCGCGTCCGCGTTGCGGGCGAGGTGGGCGAGGACATGGCCACGGCTCCAGCCCGGCAGCCGTGACGGCTCGGCGGTCGAATCGTTGTTCAGTTTCGTGGCTGCTGTGAGCAGCCGGTCGGTCGCGTCACGTACAGACGCCAGGTCGCGCACATGATCAATCATGCGCCCGACGATAGTCGCGCCACACGTTCGGGTGAAGGTGTCGGAGCGGCACCGCAAATCGAATGCACGTGCTATATGGTCGAGTGCGGCATCGGGCATTCTTGGCGGTCCGGGTTTGTTATCAACCAGGGCATCCGTCCCGGCGTTGTCAGTGGCTCGCCCTAGTCTGTGAATGACGGGGGTCCCGCCCCTGTCACTTCTCTCAAGAAAGGTGCGGACCGGCGTGGCCGACCGTCTCATCGTCCGTGGCGCGCGCGAGCACAATCTCAAGAACGTCTCGCTCGACCTCCCGCGCGACTCCCTCATCGTCTTCACCGGACTCTCCGGGTCGGGCAAGTCCTCGCTCGCGTTCGACACGATCTTCGCCGAGGGCCAGCGGCGGTACGTGGAATCGCTCTCCTCGTACGCCCGTCAGTTCCTCGGCCAGATGGACAAGCCGGACGTCGACTTCATCGAGGGCCTCTCGCCCGCGGTCTCCATCGACCAGAAGTCGACCTCGCGCAACCCGCGCTCCACGGTCGGCACCATCACCGAGGTCTACGACTACCTCCGCCTGCTCTTCGCGCGCATCGGCAAGCCGCACTGCCCCGAGTGCGGGCGCCCCATCTCCCGGCAGTCGCCGCAGGCCATCGTCGACAAGGTCCTGGAGCTGCCCGAAGGCAGCCGCTTCCAGGTCCTGTCGCCGCTGGTGCGCGAGCGCAAGGGCGAGTTCGTCGACCTCTTCGCCGACCTCCAGACCAAGGGCTACAGCCGCGCCCGGGTCGACGGCGAGACGATCCAGCTCTCCGAGCCGCCCACGCTGAAGAAGCAGGAGAAGCACACCATCGAGGTGGTCATCGACCGCCTCACGGTGAAGGACTCCGCCAAGCGCCGCCTGACCGACTCGGTGGAGACCGCGCTCGGCCTCGCCGGCGGCATGGTCGTGCTCGACTTCGTCGACCTCCCCGAGGACGACCCCGAGCGCGAGCGCATGTACTCCGAGCACCTGTACTGCCCGTACGACGACCTGTCCTTCGAGGAGCTGGAGCCCCGCTCCTTCTCCTTCAACTCGCCCTTCGGCGCCTGCCCGGACTGCACCGGCATCGGCACGCGCATGGAGGTCGACCCCGAGCTGATCGTCCCGGACGAGGACAAGTCGCTCGACGAGGGCGCCATCCACCCCTGGTCGCACGGCCACACCAAGGAGTACTTCGGGCGGCTGGTCGGCGCGCTCGCCGACGCCCTCGGGTTCGCCACGGACATGCCCTGGGCCGGTCTTCCGCAGCGCGCCAAGAAGGCCCTCCTGAACGGCCACAAGACGCAGATCGAGGTGCGCTACAGGAACCGGTACGGCCGCGAGCGGGTCTACACCACCGCGTTCGAAGGCGCCGTCCCGTTCGTCAAGCGCCGCCACAGCGAGGCCGAGAGCGACGCCAGCCGCGAGCGCTTCGAGGGCTACATGCGCGAGGTGCCCTGCCCCACCTGTCAGGGCACGCGCCTCAAGCCGATCGTCCTGGCCGTCACGGTCATGGGGAAGTCCATCGCCGAGGTCTCGGCGATGTCCATCAGCGACTGCGCGGACTTCCTGGCCGAGCTGAAGCTGGGCGCCCGCGACAAGAAGATCGCCGAGCGCGTCCTGAAGGAGGTCAACGAACGCCTGCGGTTCCTGGTCGACGTCGGCCTGGACTATCTGTCCCTGAACCGCGCGGCGGGCACCCTCTCCGGCGGCGAGGCCCAGCGCATCCGCCTGGCCACGCAGATCGGCTCCGGCCTCGTCGGCGTGCTGTACGTCCTGGACGAGCCGTCCATCGGCCTGCACCAGCGCGACAACCACCGCCTGATCGAGACCCTCGTGCGCCTGCGCGACATGGGCAACACGCTCATCGTCGTCGAGCACGACGAGGACACCATCAAGGTCGCCGACTGGGTCGTCGACATCGGCCCCGGCGCGGGCGAGCACGGCGGCAAGGTCGTGCACAGCGGCTCCATGAAGGAGCTCCTGGCGAACGCCGAGTCGGTGACCGGCCAGTATCTGTCGGGCAAGAAGTCCATCCCGGTGCCCGACCTGCGCCGCCCCGCGGACCCCTCCCGCCAGCTGACGGTGCACGGCGCCCGGGAGAACAACCTCCAGGACATCGACGTCTCCTTCCCGCTCGGCGTCCTGACCGCGGTCACGGGTGTCTCGGGCTCCGGCAAGTCCACCCTGGTCAACGACATCCTCTACACGCACCTGGCGCGCGAGCTGAACGGCGCCCGCTCCGTCCCCGGACGGCACACGCGCGTGGAGGGCGACGACCTGGTCGACAAGGTCGTGCACGTCGACCAGTCGCCCATCGGCCGCACCCCGCGGTCGAACCCGGCGACGTACACCGGAGTCTTCGACCACGTCCGCAAGCTGTTCGCGGAGACGATGGAGGCGAAGGTCCGGGGCTATCTCCCCGGCCGCTTCTCCTTCAACGTCAAGGGCGGTCGCTGCGAGAACTGCTCCGGCGACGGCACGATCAAGATCGAGATGAACTTCCTGCCGGACGTGTACGTCCCCTGCGAGGTCTGCCACGGGGCGCGCTACAACCGCGAGACGCTGGACGTCCACTACAAGGGCAAGTCCATCGCCGAGGTCCTGGACATGCCGATCGAGGAAGCACTCGACTTCTTCGAGGCGGTCCCGGCGATCTCCCGCCACCTGCGCACACTGAACGACGTGGGTCTCGGGTACGTCCGGCTCGGCCAGTCCGCGCCGACGCTCTCGGGCGGTGAGGCCCAGCGCGTGAAGCTGGCCTCCGAGCTCCAGAAGCGCTCGACGGGACGGACCGTCTACGTCCTGGACGAGCCGACCACCGGTCTGCACTTCGAGGACATCAGCAAGCTGATCACGGTCCTGTCCGGCCTGGTCGACAAGGGCAACACGGTCATCGTCATCGAGCACAACCTCGACGTCATCAAGACCGCGGACTGGGTCGTCGACATGGGCCCCGAGGGCGGCAACGGCGGCGGTCTCGTCGTCGCCGAGGGCACGCCCGAGGAGGTCGCTGGAGTCACCACGAGCCACACCGGCAAGTTCCTGCGGGACATCCTCGTGGCGGACCGGATCAGCGACGCGGTGCCCTCGCAGGGGCGCAAGCGGGTCGCCGCCTCCGCGGTGAAGAAGCCGGCGGCCAAGGCCACCGCCAAGACGGCCGCCGCGAAGTCGGCCGCCGCCAAGCCCGCCGCGGCCAAGAAGACGGCCGCCGCCAAGAAGGCGACCACGAAGAAGACGGCCGCCAAGAAGACGGCCAAGGCCCGCAAGAGCTGACGGGCCCAGCGCACCGGGCCGCCGGACGAGGGTTCTCCCCTTGTCCGGCGGCCCGTTCGCGTGGTCGCCTGGGGCCATGACCGTCCGTACGGAACGCGCAGGCCCAGTCACCACCGTCGTGTTGTCCCGCCCGGGCGTGCGCAACGCCGTCGACGGGCCCACCGCCCGCGCCCTCGCCGACGCCTTCCGCGCCTTCGACGCCGACCCCGACGCGTACGTCGCCGTGCTGTGGGGCGAGGGCGGCACCTTCTGCGCCGGGGCGGACCTCAAGGCCATCGGGACGCCCACGGGGAACGACGTGACCGAGGTGACCGGGGAGTCCGACGGGCCCATGGGCCCGACCCGTATGCGCCTGTCCAAGCCCGTCATCGCCGCGATCTCCGGACACGCGGTCGCCGGCGGCCTGGAGCTCGCCCTCTGGTGCGATCTGCGGGTCGCCGACGAGGACGCCGTGCTCGGCGTCTTCTGCCGCCGCTGGGGCGTCCCCCTCATCGACGGCGGGACCGTCCGGCTGCCCCGCCTCATCGGCGAGAGCCGGGCCATGGACCTGGTGCTCACCGGCCGCCCCGTCCCCGCCGCCGAGGCGCTCGCGATGGGCCTGGTGAACCGGACCGTACCGCCGGGCACAGCGCGCGCCGCGGCCGAACGCCTCGCCGCGGAGATCGCCGCGTTCCCGCAGACCTGCCTGCGCGGCGACCGGCTCTCCCTCAAAGAACAGGACGGCCTCAGCGAGGAGGAGGCGATGGCGGGCGAACTGCGCCACGGCCTGCGCTCGCTCGCCGAGGCGGCGGACGGCGCCGCCCGCTTCGCCGCGGGAGCCGGGCGCCACGGGGCCTTCCACGAGGGCGGGGGAGCGGCGGGGCCCTCCGGCGGCTAGTCCGCCGCGGGCGCGTCCGCCGGCTCCAGGAACTGCATGTCCAGCTGGATCTTCACCACGTCACCGAGCAGCCCGGCACCGAAGTCGAGCCCGAACTCCTTGCGGCTGATCTCCCCGGTCGCCTCGAACCCCGCATGGCGCCGGGAGTCGCCCGGGAAGGCCTGGAGCCCGCCGAACTCGACGGCGAGAGTCAGGGGCCGGGTGACATCACCGATGGTCAGCTCGCCCTCCAGGGTCCACTCGTCCGCCGTGCCCGCGACCCGCGTCGAGCGGAACGTCATCGTGGGCCTGCGCTCCACGTCGAGGAGGTCCGGCGCGCGGACGTGCGCGTCGCGGTCCTTGTTGCCGGTGTCGACCGAGGCCAGGGCGACCGTCGCCGTCACCGACGAGGTCTCGGCGCTCTCGCCGACGACCAGTCCGGCCGTGACCTCCGTGAACCGCCCCCGGACCTTCGAGATCCCCAGATGGCGGATGGTGAAGTTCACGGCGGAGTGGAACGGGTCGATCTCCCAGCTCCCCGCGGGGAGGGGAAGCGCGGACGGGGCGGCGGTGCTCGTGTCAGAAGTCATGCGTCCACGATGCGAGGCCGCCCGCGCCCGAGGAAGGCCGAGCCGAGACTGGTAGTGACAGGGCCACGATCCGGCCCGGCGGCGGCTGGTACGTTCGGCCGGTGAGCGACAACGAGCTCGGCACCTTCCTGCGCACCTGCCGTGAAGCGGTCACGCCCGCCGAGGTGGGACTGCCCACCGGCCCCCGGCGCCGCACGCCGGGCCTGCGCCGCTCCGAGGTGGCCACGCTCGCCGGCGTCAGCGTCGAGTACCTCGCCCGCCTCGAACAGGGCCGGGACCGCCACCCCTCCCCGCAGGTGATGGGCGCCCTCGCGGACGCCCTGCGGCTCACCGTGGAGGAGCGCTTCCATCTGCGCCGCCTGGAGAAGGAGACGAGCGGCGACCCCTGCTGCCCCACGGCGAGCGAGCCCTCCCGCTCGGTGCGCCCCACCGTGCGGGCGCTCGTCGACCGCATGGAGCCCACCCCCGCCGTCCTGCTCAACCGGCTCGGCGACGTCCTCACGTACACCTCGGGCTACGAGCGGATCGTGCGGCCCCTCGGTCTCCTCGACGACGAGCGGCCCAACCTCATCCGCTTCCTGTTCACCGACGAGCGGGCCCGCGCCGCCTATCCCGACTGGGACCGGATCGCCGACGAGCAGATCGCCTCGCTGCGGGCCGGGTCCCTGCTCTCCGACCCCCACGCCGAGGGTTTCGCCGACGAGCTGACCGTGCTCGCCGGAGCGCCCTTCGCGGACCGGATGGCGGCCGTGCCGCGGCTGCCCCGGCACAGCGGCGTCGATTCCCTGACGCACCCGGAGGCCGGTGCCCTGCGGCTGTCGTACGAGACGCTGACCCTGCCCGACGCCGACGGCCAGCGCCTGGTCGTCCACCTGCCGGCGGACGAGGCGTCATCGGCCGCGCTCGACCGCCTCAACGGCCGCCAGCCCGGGGGCCTGCGCGCCGTGACGGGCTGAGGGGCCCGCCGCGCCTCAGCCCAACTCCTTCGCGTACGGGGGCTCCGCGCCCGCCCGGGACACGGTGACGGCGGCCGCGCGGGCCGCGAAACGCAGGACCTCGCCCCAGCTGTCCGCGCCGAGGTCCGCCAGGGACTGCGCGGACAGCGCGTCCCGGGCACAAAGGCCGTGCAGCAGCGCCGCGTTGACCGTGTCGCCCGCGCCGATGGTGTCCACCACGTCGACCCGCTCACCCGGCACCGACCACTCCCCGCCGTTCCGCGTGAAGACGGTGAGACCCTCACCGCCCCGCGTCACGACCACCGCGCCGGGCCCGGACGCGAGCCATTCGCGCGGGGTTCCGCCCAGCCACTGCGCGTCCTCCTCCGACAGCTTGAGCAGCGCGACCGACGGCAGCCAGCTCTTGAACCGGGCCCGGTAGGCGTCCGCGTCCGGGATCAGACCCGCCCGGATGTTGGGGTCGAGCGCCGTGAAGACGCCCCGCGCGGCCTGTCGGCGCAGCAGCTCCTCGTAGGCGCTCGCCCCCGGTTCGAGGACGAGCGAGCAGGTGCCGAACGACACCGCGCGCACGGCGTCGGGCAGCCGGTCCGGGGCCGTGAAGAGCCGGTCCGCCGTGCCCTCGACGTAGAAGGAGTACCCGGCGGAGCCGTCCGCGCCGATGGAGGCGACCGCGAGCGTCGTCGGCTCGGCGCCCCGCTGGACGTACGACACGTCGACCCCCGCGCCCCGCAGGCCCTCGACCAGGGCTTCGCCGAAGGCGTCCGCCGAGATCCGCGAGCAGAGGGCGACGGGTGAGCCCAGCCGGCCGAGGGCCACCGCGGTGTTGTACGGGCCGCCGCCGAGCCGCGGGACGAGCGCGGGCAGCCCGGTGCCGCCACCGGCACCACCGCCATCCCGGCCGTCGGCATCCCGGCCGGCGGCATCCTGCGGGACGAGGTCGATCAGGGCCTCTCCGGCGACGACGATCACGGGTGGTTCCTCTCGGCTCTGCGGTCGTTGCGCCGCACGCGTGCTCCCTGGCTTGCGCCACAGGCTAGGCCTTCGGGGCGGGCCGGGCCCGGCACGGGCGGCACTCGGGCACGGCCGCGCCCAACGCGGGCAGGCGGCGCCCCACCGGTAGGGTCTGATCCGTCACAGAAGCGCCTGAACCGTGGAGATCCGATGCCCGGCACGCCGCCCCCCGCCCGCCGCACCGTGCTGCGTGCCGCCGCCCTCGTCCCGGCCGCCGGCCTGGGGATCGCGGCCTGCTCGTCCGGCGGCGGTGACGGCGACGGCGGGTCCAACCGTTCGGCGCCGACCGCGCCGGTGGAGCTCGGGAAGTCCGACGCGGTGGAGGTCGGCGCCTCGAAGCTCTACACCGACCAGAACGTGGTCGTCAGCCGCGTCTCGGACGACGAGTACAAGGCGTTCAGCACCATCTGCACGCACGAGAGGTGCCCCATCAACAAGCTCCAGGGGCACAAGCTCATCTGCCCCTGTCACGGCAGCCAGTTCGACGCCACGAACGGCAAGGTGCTGCACGCGCCCGCCGTCTCGCCGCTGGAGGAGCTGCCGGTGAAGGTGGAGGACGGCAAGATCGTCGCGGGCTGAGGGCGGGCTCAGGGCGGGCTGAGCGCTGTCGGCAGTCCCATGGTCCCGCTGCCGCAAGCGTTCACTCCCAGTCCCACGCGATCCCCACGATGCCCGCCCGCACCTGCGGTTCCACGAGATGCACCGACCGGTGGCTGCCGCTCAGCGTCAGCTCCTGGCGTCCGCCGCGCGGTGCGGCGGCCGAGTGCTGCGTGAAGCGGTGGCAGCGCACGGGCAGGGCCTCTTCGTCGAACCGGACCTGGAGCGCGTACTGCCCGCCCGCGAAGCTGAAGCCGCGGAAGTACTCGGTGGCCGGGCCCGCCGTGCCGTCCTCGAAGCCGTACCGGAACAGATGGGTGTCGCCCGCGCGCAGCCGTGCGTCGAACAGCAGCTCGGCGACGAGCACCCCCGTCTCGTGGTGCCGGCGCACGCGCCCCGTGCGGCAGTTCTCCAGGGCGTGCACGCCGACGCGGTCGGGGACGCAGCCGGGGTCGCCGTGGTAGATCGCGAGGTAGCGGTCCACGGCGTCCCGGTGGGCGCGGACGACGTGCTGCGAGTCGCGGCCCAGCAGCTCACGGCGTGCGCCGATCCGGACCCGCTCGTGGTGGCCGACGGTGTGCAGGCCGCCGTCCAGCGGCGAACCCAGCTCGGTGATCAGCTCCTGGACGACGTCGGAGGCGTCGAGCAGGGAGCGGTAGGAGCGGGCGGCGGGCCGCTCGCAGTCGGGGTGGTCTGCGGGCTTGGCGAGCAGCCTGATCAGTGATTCCTCGGGGAGTCCGAGGATCTCCTCCAGGGCGCGCACGGCCCGCAGCGACTCGGTGCGCTGGGGGCGGCGGGCGCCCTGCTGCCAGTAACTGAGGCTCGTCACGCCCACGTGCACGCCGTGGCGCGCGAGATGGTGCCGCACGCGTTGCAGGGGGAGGCGGCGAGCGGCGATCGCGGCCCGCAGCGCCACGTGGAAGGGGCCGGTGCGCAGGGCGGTCTCCAGGTCCGCGGGCGCGCCTTCCGCGAGCTGTGTGCCGTGCCGCATCGCAGGGCCCTTCTGTGAACGTTCACATCGGCCGTCCGGGCGTACGCGCCGGTCGGAGCGGGCCACCAGGTGGGCGTACGGGGGGTGTTCACATCCGTACGCCGTCGTTCACGGCCCAAGTAATCCCGCATTGAACCTTGTTGACCTGCACCCGACAACACTCGATGCTCAATCGCAGCGTCCGGACGCGCTCCTCCACCACCCCCACCCCCCGCTCGGGAGGAACGCGATGCGCCACAGAACCAGCAGGTACGGCGGACAAAGACGGCTGTCCGCGCTCGCCGTCACGGTGGCCGCCCTGGTCGCCGCACCGGCGGCCACCGCCACGGCCGCCCCCGACAGCCCTCCCTCCGGCACGGTCCGGACCCTGGAGGCGGCCGACCCGTCCGGCCCCTCCCTCCTCGCCGCCAAGCGCCTGAACATCACGATGCAGGCCCAGCAGAAGACCAACTGGTGCTGGGCCGCCGCCGGGAACACGATCGCCACCTTCTACGGCAGGAACTACAGCCAGAACCAGTTCTGCAACGCGGCCTTCGGGCGCAGCCAGAACACCGAGTGCCCCAACTCCCAGGCCACGCTCGGCGACGTGCAGAACGGCCTGGACTGGGCGGGCATCAACGCCGGCTCGTACGTCAGCGGCTGGCTGCGCTACCCGACCGTGCAGGCCGAGATCAACGCGGGCCGCCCCGTCGAGACCCGCATCCAGTGGTCGAACGGCGGCGGTCACATGCACGTCCTGTACGGCTACGACGACGCGAGCAGCTGGGTCTACTGGGGCGATCCGTGGCCCTCCAGCGACCGCTACAACTGGGCCTCGCACAGCTGGTACGTCAACAACAACACCTTCTCCTGGACCCACTCGCTGTACCGGATCGGGGCGTGAGCGCGATGAACCGTCACCTTTCCCCTCACCTTTCCCCTCACCTTTCCCCTCGCCTCTCCCGTCCCGCGCTGCGGGCCGCGCTCGCCGGTTCGGCGGCCACCCTGCTGCTCGGCCTCGCGGCCCCGCACGCCACCGCCGACTCCGGTCCCTCGGACGCCGGGCCCTCGGCCGCCTCCCGTGAGGCGGCGCACGACGCCGCGAGCGCCCCCGGGACCCTCGACACGCTCTCCCGCTTCTTCGCGCGGGAGGGGGCCGTCAGCAAGGCGGCGGCCGACCCGCGCGTACAGGGCGAGGCCGTGCCCGTGCGCTACCTCTCCCCGGAGTTCGTCGCCGGTGAGAAGGGCGCGCCGATCGCCCGCGTGGAGTTCCTCGCCAGCAAGGCGGTCTCCTCCGTCGGGCAGGAGGCCTCCCTGTGGACGGTGAGACAGGGGGGCTCCTGGCAGGTCGTGAACATCGCCACCGGGGACGACGAGACGCACTACGCGCGCGTGGGCGCCGACAAGCTCCCCGGGGGCACCGTCTTCCACGAGCCGCAGATCAACGCCTGGTACGTGCGGGGCGCGGGGCGCGTGCTTCCGCTGGACGCGGACGCGAAGCGCGCCGTGGGCGCGGACGGTACCTCGGTCGCCGCGTACCAGCGGCGCGTCCAGAAGGCGTACGGCGACAAGCTGCCCGGCTCTGCGTACGCGAAGTCCGGCAAGGCGGGAGGCTTCGCCCCGAAGGAGCGGGGTGCGCAGCCCCCGGCCCCCGCCACGGCCCCTGCCACGGCCACAGCCGCGGCCGACGGCCCCGTCACGGTCGCCTCGGCCGTGGCCGGAGCCGGCGCCCTGACCGCCCTCGGCCTCTCCGGAGCGGCCCTCCTGCGCCGCCGCGCCCGGCAGCACGGCTGACCTGCCCCGGGCCTCTGACCGGGCCGGCTTCCCCGCCCCTGCCCCACACCGCGGGCGGGGGAGCCGCCCCCCTCAAGACCCTGACTGTCAGCCCCCGCCAGTAGGGTGTGGAGCATGGCAGACCCCTCCAGCTACCGCCCCAAGCCGGGACAGATCCCCGACTCGCCGGGGGTCTATCGGTTCCGCGACGAACACCGCCGGGTGATCTACGTCGGCAAGGCGAAAAGCCTGCGCCAGCGCCTGGCGAGCTACTTCCAGGACATCAGCAACCTCCACCCGCGCACCGCCACGATGGTGACGACGGCCGCCTCCGTGGAGTGGACCGTGGTCTCCACCGAGGTCGAGGCGCTCCAGCTCGAATACTCCTGGATCAAGGAGTTCGACCCCCGGTTCAACGTCAAGTACCGCGACGACAAGAGCTATCCGTACCTCGCGGTGACGATGAACGAGGAGTTCCCGCGCGTCCAGGTGATGCGCGGCCACAAGAAGAAGGGCGTCCGCTACTTCGGGCCGTACGGCCACGCGTGGGCGATCCGCGACACCGTGGACCTCCTCCTGCGCGTCTTCCCCGTCCGCACCTGCTCGGCCGGCGTCTTCAAGAACGCCGAGCGCACCGGCCGCCCCTGCCTCCTCGGGTACATCGGCAAGTGCGCCGCGCCCTGCGTGGGGCGCGTCTCCCCGGAAGAGCACCGCCAACTCGCCGAGGACTTCTGCGAGTTCATGGCGGGCCACACGGGTGCGTTCATCCGCCGCGTCGAGCGGCAGATGGCGGAAGCCGCCGAGGACATGGAGTACGAGAAGGCGGCCCGGCTGCGCGACGACGTCGGGGCGCTCAAGAAGGCCATGGAGAAGAGCGCGGTCGTCCTCGCCGACGCCACGGACGCCGACCTCATCGCCCTCGCCGAGGACGAGCTGGAGGCGGCCGTCCAGATCTTCCACGTCCGCGGCGGCCGGGTGCGCGGTCAGCGCGGCTGGGTCACCGACAAGGTCGAGGCGGTCACCAGCGGCGACCTCGTCGAACACGCGCTCCAGCAGCTCTACGGCGAGGAGAGCGGCGACGCGGTGCCGAAGGAAGTGCTCGTCCCCGCCCTGCCCGAGCCGATAGAGCCCGTCCAGGAGTGGCTCACCGAGCGCCGCGGTTCGAACGTCTCGCTGCGCATCCCGCAGCGCGGCGACAAGAAGGCGCTCATGGAGACCGTGGCGCGCAACGCCCAGCAGTCGCTCGTGCTGCACAAGACCAAGCGCGCCTCGGACCTGACCACCCGCTCCCGCGCCCTGGAGGAGATCGCCGAGGCGCTCGAACTGGACAGCGCCCCGCTGCGCATCGAGTGCTACGACATCTCGCACCTCCAGGGTGACGACGTCGTGGCCTCGATGGTCGTGTTCGAAGACGGCCTCGCACGCAAGAGCGAGTACAGGCGCTTCCAGATCAAGGGCTTCGAGGGCCAGGACGACGTCCGCTCCATGCACGAGGTGCTCACGCGGCGCTTCAAGCGCTACCTCTCCGACAAGGAGAAGACGGGGGAGTGGGACCCCGAGGCCGAGCAGGAGAGCCTGACCGAGGAGGACGGCCGCCCCAAGCGCTTCGCCTATCCGCCCCAGCTCGTGGTCGTGGACGGCGGCAAACCGCAGGTCGCGGCGGCCCAGCGGGCCCTCGACGAGCTCGGCATCGACGACATCGCGGTGTGCGGCCTGGCCAAGCGCCTCGAAGAGGTCTGGGTGCCGGGCGACGACGACCCGGTGATCCTGCCGCGCACCAGCGAAGGCCTGTACCTTCTCCAGCGGGTACGCGACGAAGCGCACCGCTTCGCGATCACCTACCAGCGCGCCAAGCGGGCCAAGCGCTTCCGGGCCGGACCGCTGGACGACGTGCCGGGCCTGGGCGACGGGCGCAAGCAGACGCTGATCAAGCACTTCGGTTCGGTGAAGAAGCTGCGATCCGCGACAATCGACCAGATCTGCGAGGTTCCGGGCATAGGCCGCAAGACCGCGGAGGCGATCCTCGTGGCCTTCGCCGCCGCCGCGCCCGCGGCGCCCGCCGTGAACACGGCGACCGGAGAGATCATTGAAGACGAGGAGCCCGCGCGCGCGGGAGCCTCGGACGACGGCGAGGAGCCCGTGGCCGCGGGCACCTCAGAAGAACGACGGGGGCAGGAGACATGACCGAGCACGACGAAGGCGGCGAGCAAGTGAGTACGGGCACGACCATCACCCCAGGTGAGGCCGCGGAGGTGGTCCCCGAGCTGGTGATCATCTCCGGTATGTCGGGAGCCGGGCGCAGCACCGCGGCGAAGTGTCTCGAGGACCTCGGCTGGTTCGTCGTCGACAACCTGCCGCCCGCGCTGATCCCCACCATGGTGGAGCTCGGCGCCCGGTCGCAGGGGAACGTCGCCCGCATCGCGGTCGTCGTCGACGTGCGCGGCCGCCGCTTCTTCGACAATCTGCGCCAGTCCCTCGCGGACCTGGAGGCCAAGCACGTCACCCGGCGGATCGTCTTCCTGGAGTCCTCGGACGACGCCCTGGTGCGCCGCTTCGAGTCGGTGCGCCGCCCGCACCCGCTCCAGGGCGACGGCCGCATCGTCGACGGCATCGCGGCCGAGCGCGAGCTCCTGCGCGAGCTGCGCGGCGACGCCGACCTGGTGATCGACACCTCCAGCCTGAACGTCCACGAGCTGCGCGCCAAGATGGACGCCCAGTTCGCGGGCGACGAGGAGCCGGAGCTGCGGGCCACGGTGATGTCGTTCGGCTACAAGTACGGCCTGCCGGTCGACGCCGACCTCGTCGTGGACTGCCGCTTCCTGCCCAACCCGCACTGGGTGCCGGAGCTGCGCCCCTTCACGGGGCTGAACGAAGAGGTCTCCGGCTACGTCTTCAACCAGCCGGGCGCCAAGGAGTTCCTCGACCGGTACGCCGAGCTGCTCCAGCTCATCGCCGCGGGCTACCGCCGCGAGGGCAAGCGGTACGTGACGATCGCGGTCGGCTGCACGGGCGGCAAGCACCGCTCCGTGGCCATGTCGGAGAAGCTCGCGGCACGTCTCGTGTCCGAGGGAGTCGAGACCGTCATCGTCCACCGGGACATGGGGCGAGAGTGAAGTCCTCCCTGCGGCTGAACCGTCTGGGCCGCAAGCGGGGCACCCAGCCCAAGGTCGTGGCGCTCGGCGGCGGGATGGGCCTGTCCGCCTCGCTCGCCGGGCTGCGCCGCATCACCGGCGATCTGACCGCCGTGGTCACCGTCGCCGACGACGGCGGCTCCAGCGGGCGCCTGCGCGACGAGCTGGGCGTGCTGCCCCCGGGCGACCTGCGCAAGGCGCTGGCCGCCCTGTGCGGGGACGACGACTGGGGCCAGACGTGGTCCCGCGTCATCCAGCACCGCTTCCAGTCCAAGGGCGACCTGCACGAGCACGCGGTCGGCAATCTGCTGATCGTCGCCCTGTGGGAGCAGCTGGGCGACCACGTCCAGGCCCTGGACCTGGTCGGCAAGCTCCTGGGCGCGCACGGGCGCGTGCTGCCCATGTCGGCGGTGCCGTTGGAGCTCCAGGCCCTGGTCAAGGGGCACGACCCAGAGCGTCCGGAGGACGTGAACACGGTGCGCGGGCAGGCCACGGTCGCGCTCACCCCGGGTGAGGTGCAGTCCGTGCACCTCGTCCCGCACGACCCGCCGGCCGTCCCCGAAGCGGTCGCCGCCGTGCTCGACGCGGACTGGGTGGTGCTCGGCCCCGGCTCCTGGTTCTCCTCGGTGATCCCCCATCTGCTCGTCCCCGAACTGCTCGACGCGCTCATCCAGACGAAGGCCCGCAGGGTGCTCTCGCTCAACCTCGCGCCACAACCCGGTGAAACCGATGGGTTCTCTCCGCAGCGTCATTTGGAGGTTTTGGCCCGACACGCCCCTAAACTCGCCCTGGACGTGGTGCTGGCCGACGACGCCGCCGTGCCCGACCGTGAGTCACTCACCGATGCCGCCAAGCGGCTCGGCGCCACGGTCGAGCTGGCGCCGGTGGCCAGGCACGATGGCACTCCGAGGCACGATCCGGAGCTCCTGGCCACCGCGTACGACCGTATTTTTCGGATGCATGGAAGGATCGGCCCATGGCGATGACGGCAGCGGTGAAGGACGAAATCTCCCGGCTTCCCGTCACCCGGACCTGCTGCAGAAAGGCAGAGGTCTCGGCCATCCTGCGGTTCGCGGGCGGCCTTCACCTGGTGAGTGGCCGCATCGTGATCGAGGCGGAGCTGGACACGGCGATGGCCGCGCGACGGCTGAAGCGGGACATTCTTGAGATTTTCGGGCACAGCTCGGAGCTGATCGTGATGGCTCCCGGCGGCCTGCGGCGCGGCTCGCGCTACGTCGTTCGGGTGGTCGCGGGCGGCGATCAGCTGGCCCGGCAGACGGGCCTCGTGGACGGCCGCGGGCGGCCCATCCGGGGGCTGCCGCCGCAGGTGGTCTCGGGGGCCACCTGTGACGCCGAGGCGGCCTGGCGCGGGGCCTTCCTCGCGCACGGCTCCCTGACCGAGCCGGGCCGCTCGTCCTCCCTGGAGGTCACCTGCCCCGGCCCGGAGGCCGCGCTCGCCCTGGTCGGGGCGGCGCGCCGGCTCCAGATCGCGGCCAAGGCCCGTGAGGTGCGCGGCGTGGACCGCGTGGTCGTCCGGGACGGCGACGCGATCGGCGCCCTGCTCACCCGGCTCGGCGCCCATGAGTCGGTGCTGGCCTGGGAGGAGCGGCGGATGCGCCGCGAGGTGCGCGCCACCGCCAACCGCCTGGCCAATTTCGACGACGCCAACCTGCGCCGCTCGGCCCGCGCGGCCGTGGCCGCCGGCGCCCGTGTGCAGCGCGCCCTGGAGATCCTGGGCGAGGAGGTCCCCGAGCACCTCGCGGCGGCCGGACGGCTGCGCATGGAGCACAAGCAGGCCTCCCTGGAGGAGCTGGGCGCGCTCGCCGAGCCCGCGCTGACCAAGGACGCGGTCGCGGGCCGTATCCGCCGCCTGCTCGCCATGGCGGACAAGCGGGCGCAGGACCTGGGGATTCCTGGCACGGAGTCCAACCTGAGCGAGGAGCTCGCCGACAACATGGCCGTCTGAGGGCCCTCGGCCTCGTCCGGAGCCGTCGGTGCCCACCGGGCGTCGGCGGCTTCTTTGCGTCCTGTTCCACCTCGTCCTTCACGCCATATTGACATGATCATGAAGTGTCACGAGCCTGGCGTTCGCGCACAAACGTGCCGGACAACCGCAAGGGGGGCTCATGAGACGAAGCGCGAGATCCAAGAGATCCAGAGCCGGTTTCAGATCCGTCGTCGCCGCGGGCGCACTGCTCGTCGGCGGCCTTGTCGCAGTGCCGCAGGCCCAGGCCGACAGCGGCCCGAAGGCCCCGCCCGCCGACGATCCGGCGGCCGTGAAGGTCTACGACGCCGAGGTCACCCAGAAGCAGATCCCGATCCTCGTCGAGGCGGGCCAGGACGCCCACGAGCTGGCCGGGCAGGCGCCCGAACGCGGCACCGCCCACGTCGAGGTCTATCTGACCGAGGCGCAGGCCAAGGGCGTCGAGCGCGAGGGCGTCGAGCTCACCGAGCAGAAGGTCTCGGCCGCCGCCCAGCAGAAGCTCAAGGCCGCGGGGGACGGCGTGTTCCGCCCGTACAGCGGCAAGGGCGGGCTCAAGGAGGAGATCGTCAAGACCGGGCAGGCCCACCCCGGCCTGACCAAGGTCGTCTCCATCGGCAAGACGCTCAAGGGCCAGGACATCCTCGCCCTGAAGCTCTCCAAGGGCGCGAGCAAGACCAAGGACGGCGCCAAGCCGTCCACGCTCTACATGTCCAACCAGCACGCGCGCGAGTGGATCACCCCCGAGATGACCCGCCGCCTGATGCACCACTACCTCGACAACTACGGCAAGGACCAGCGCATCACCAAGCTCGTGAACTCCACCGAGCTGTGGTTCGTGCTCTCCGCCAACCCCGACGGATACGACTTCACGCACGCCCCCGACGGCGAGCGCCAGTGGCGCAAGAACCTCCGCGACATCGACGGCGACGGCAGGATCGCGGCGGGCGACGGCGTCGACCTCAACCGCAACTTCGCCTACAAGTGGGGCTACGACAACGAGGGCTCGTCACCCGAGCCCTCCTCCGAGACCTACCGGGGCACGGGCCCGATGTCCGAGCCCGAGACCAAGGCCCTCGACCGCTTCCAGAAGCGCATCGGCTTCACGTACGGCGTCAACTACCACTCCGCGGCCGAACTGCTCCTCTACGGAGTGGGCTGGCAGGTCGCCACGCCGACCCCGGACGACGTCCTGTACCGGGCCCTGAACGGCACCCCGGAGAAGCCCGCCGTCCCCGGCTACCACCCGCAGGTCGCCTCCGAGCTCTACACCACCAACGGCGAGGCGGACGGCCACGCGGGCAACATCAACGGCATCTCGATGTTCACGCCGGAGATGTCCACCTGCCAGACGATCTCCGCCCTCGACCCGAACGACCCCTGGAAGCCCGAGGAGTGCGCCTCGGTCTTCACCTTCCCGGACGACGAGAAGCTGATCCAGCAGGAGTTCGCGAAGAACGTCCCGTTCGCGCTCGCCGTCGCCGAGACCGCCCTCCACCCCGACCAGCCGGTCTCCGTCACCGGCATCGAGGCCCCCGACTTCACGCCGGACGCCTTCACGGCCTCGTACGCCCGCGGCGCCGACCAGGAAGTCGCCGTCACCGCCCGCAAGTCGGTGCGCGACAAGGAGCTCAACTACCGCGTCAACGGCGGCCGTACGCACGACGAGAAGCTCAAGGCCTGGAAGGGCGGCGAGACGTACGGCGGCGAGGACAACCTCCACTTCGACCAGTACCGCGCCGAGGTCGAGGACGCGCGCGTGGGCGACAAGGTCGAGGTGTGGTTCACCGGCCGCAACAAGAAGGGGCGCTCGGAGAGCCCGCACTTCACGTACACCGTCACCGAACGGGCCAAGGCGAACACCCTCGTCGTCGCCGAGGAGGGCGCTCCGGCGACACAGGCCCAGAAGTACGTCGACGCCCTGAAGGCCAACGGCCGGTCGGCCGTCGTCTGGGACGTCGCCAAGCAGGGCGTCCCGCACCCGCTCGGCGTCCTGTCGCACTTCTCCGCGGTCGTGCACTACACCGGCGACCCGGTGCCCGGCGCGGCCACCCAACTCGCCGTCCGCTCCTATCTCAACGAGGGCGGCAAGCTCGTCGAGTCCGGTGAGCGCACGGGCGGCAACGTGGACCTCGGGGAGGCACTGACCGACGACTTCGCGCAGTACTACCTCGGCGCGTACGAACGTCTCTCCGCACCCGGCGCCACCGGCTTCGCCGGCAGCGGCGCGCTCAACGGCGTGAACACGCCGCTCGCCGCGGCCCCGGGCAACCCGCTCGACAAGGCGGGCCGCTACACCGTCACGTCCGACAACCTGCCCGCCGACAAGTTCCCGCAGTTCAAGAGCGCGGCAGCAGGCACCTACCCCGGCCTCACCAACCCCTACGCCCCCTTCGCGGGCCAGGGCATGGCCTCGGCGACCCACGCCGACCAGGACTGGAAGCGGCTGACCCGCACGATCGACCTGACCGGGGTCTCCGCCGCGGACCAGCCGCAGCTGCGGTTCGCGCTCAACTGGAACCTGGAGACCGGCTACGACCACGGCGTCCTGGAGGCGCACACCGCCGGAGCGGACGACTGGACCACGCTCCCGGACGCGAACGGCAACTCGTCCCAGGCCGTGCCCGCCGAATGCGGTGCCGGGTTCTTCATCAACGGCCACCCCTTCCTGCGCCACTACCTGACGCAGTCGGCGACCGGCTGCACGGCGTCGGGAACCAGCGGGGCCTGGAACAGCTTCACCGGGTCCTCCGGCGGCTGGAAGCAGGTGACCTTCGACCTGAGCGCCTACGCGGGCAAGACGGTCGAGGTGTCGCTCAGCTCCATCACCGACCCCTCCAGCGGGGGCCGGGGGCTGTTTGCCGACAACGCGCAGCTCGTGATAGAGGGCAACGCCACGCAGACCGAGGGATTCGAGTCCTCGCTGGGCGCCTGGGCGGTCGCTCCGGCACCCCCCGGCAGCCCCAACATCACGGGTGACTGGGCCCGTACGGGGGAGCTCTACAAGCCCTATGCGGCCGTCACAGCGCGTGACAGCGTCCTGCTCGGCTTCGGGTTCGAGCATGTGCCCGGAAGTGCCGAACGGGCCGCTCTTATGGGCGCATCCCTTGCACATCTGCGCCGCTGACGCTCCGTAATCAGGACCAAGGTCCCGGCGGCCCGTGCTCCCTACCCGGGGGTACGGGCCGCCGTGCCGTCCGGACCCCCTGTCGATGTCACCCAAAGGCCTTCAGAGAGGTAGGGTCGGAGGCGGTCGGGGACATCCCATACAACTCGCCGGCGTCTGAAACCGGCGTACCAACGAGGAGATCGGTTCGTGACGATCCGCGTAGGCATCAACGGCTTCGGCCGCATCGGGCGCAACTACTTCCGGGCGCTGCTTGAGCAGGGTGCGGACATCGAGATCGTGGCTGTCAACGACCTGGGTGACACCGCGACTACGGCGCACCTCCTGAAGTACGACACCATCCTGGGCCGGCTCAAGGCCGAGGTGTCGCACACCGAGGACACCATCACGGTCGACGGCCACACCATCAAGGTGCTGTCCGAGCGCAACCCCGCCGACATCCCGTGGGGGCAGCTCGGCGTCGACATCGTGATCGAGTCGACCGGCATCTTCACCAAGAAGGCCGATGCCGAGAAGCACATCGCCGGTGGCGCCAAGAAGGTCCTCATCTCGGCTCCGGCCAAGGACGAAGACATCACCATCGTGATGGGCGTCAACCAGGACAAGTACGACGCGGCCAACCACCACGTCATCTCGAACGCCTCCTGCACCACCAACTGTGTGGCGCCGATGGCGAAGGTTCTCGACGAGAACTTCGGCATCGTCAAGGGCCTGATGACGACGGTCCACGCGTACACCAACGACCAGCGCATCCTGGACTTCCCGCACTCGGACCTGCGTCGCGCCCGCGCCGCCGCCGAGAACATCATCCCGACCACGACCGGTGCCGCCAAGGCCACCGCTCTGGTCCTTCCGCAGCTCAAGGGCAAGCTCGACGGCATCGCGATGCGCGTCCCGGTCCCGACCGGCTCCGCCACCGACCTCGTCGTGGACCTCCAGCGCGAGGTCACCAAGGACGAGGTCAACGCCGCGTTCAAGAAGGCCGCCGACGACGGCGCCCTCAAGGGCATCCTCTTCTACACCGAGGACCCGATCGTGTCGTCCGACATCGTCAGCGACCCGGCCTCCTGCACCTTCGACTCCTCCCTGACCATGGTCCAGGAGGGCAAGACGGTGAAGATCCTCGGCTGGTACGACAACGAGTGGGGCTACTCCAACCGCCTCGTCGACCTCACGGTCTTCGTCGGCGGTCAGCTCTGATCAGCAGAGCAGGCACCTCGATGTGAGCACAGGGTCCGGACCGCGCGATACTGCGTGGTCCGGGCCTTGTTGCACGTCAGCCCTCTAAAGGAGTCCTGGAGTCCAGCCATGAAGACGATTGACGAACTTCTCGCCGAAGGGGTCGAAGGCAAGCGGGTCTTCGTCCGCGCCGACCTCAACGTGCCGCTCGCCGACGGCACCATCACCGACGACGGCCGCATCCGCGCCGTCCTGCCGACCGTCACCAAGCTCGCCGAGGCGGGCGCCAAGGTGATCGTCGCCTCGCACCTCGGCCGCCCCAAGGGCGCCCCGGACCCGCAGTTCTCGCTGCTTCCCGCCGCCGAGCGGCTCGGTGAACTCCTCGGCAAGCCCGTGGCCTTCGCCCAGGACACCGTCGGCCCCGCCGCGCACGACGCGGTGGACGGTCTCCAGTCCGGCCAGGTCGCCGTCATCGAGAACCTCCGCTTCAACGCGGGCGAGACGTCCAAGGACGACACCGAGCGCGGCGAGTTCGCCGACCGGCTCGCCGCCCTCGCGGACGTCTACGTGGGCGACGGCTTCGGCGCCGTGCACCGCAAGCACGCCTCCGTGTTCGACCTCCCGGCGCGCCTGCCGCACTACGCCGGTTTCCTCATCGCCACCGAGGTCGGCGTCCTGAAGAAGCTCACCGAGGACGTCAAGCGTCCCTACGTCGTCGCGCTGGGCGGCGCCAAGGTCTCCGACAAGCTGGCCGTCATCGACCAGCTGCTCGGCAAGGCCGACCGCCTCCTGATCGGCGGCGGCATGGCGTACACCTTCCTCAAGGCCCAGGGCCACGAGGTCGGCATCTCCCTCCTCCAGGAGGACCAGGTCCCGACCGTCAAGGAGTACATCAAGCGCGCCCAGGAGAGCGGCGTCGAGATCGTCCTCCCCGTCGACGTGCTGGTCTCCACGGAGTTCCCGGACCTGAAGACCAAGGCCCCGGCCCACCCCACCACGGTCGCCGCGGACGCCATCCCGGCCGACCAGGAGGGTCTCGACATCGGGCCCGAGACCCGTAAGCTCTACGCCTCGAAGCTCGCCGACGCGGCCACCGTCTTCTGGAACGGCCCGATGGGCGTCTTCGAGCACCCGGACTACGCCGAGGGCACCAAGGCGGTCGCCCAGGCCCTCCTCGACTCCCCGGCCTTCACGGTCGTCGGCGGTGGCGACTCCGCCGCGGCCGTCCGCACGCTGGGCTTCGACGAGAACGCATTCGGCCACATTTCCACCGGCGGCGGCGCCTCCCTCGAATACCTCGAGGGCAAGACGCTCCCCGGCCTCGCCGCACTGGAGAACTGACACCTGATGACTACGCGTACCCCGCTGATGGCGGGCAACTGGAAGATGAACCTCAACCACCTCGAGGCCATCGCCCACGTCCAGAAGCTCGCCTTCGCCCTGGCCGACAAGGACTACGAGGCCGTCGAGGTCGCCGTCCTGCCCCCCTTCACCGACCTGCGTTCGGTGCAGACCCTGGTCGACGGCGACAAGCTCAAGATCAAGTACGGCGCCCAGGACATCTCGGCGCACGACAGCGGTGCCTACACCGGCGAGATCTCGGGCCCGATGCTCTCCAAGCTGAAGTGCACGTACGTGGCCGTGGGTCACTCCGAGCGCCGCCAGTACCACAACGAGACCGACGAGCTGTGCAACGCCAAGGTGAAGGCCGCCTACCGGCACGGCCTGACCCCGATCCTCTGCATCGGCGAGGGCCTCGACATCCGCGAGGCCGGCCAGCAGATCCAGTACACCCTCGCCCAGCTCGACGGCGGTCTGAAGGACCTGCCCGCCGAGCAGGCCGAGACCATCGTCATCGCGTACGAGCCGGTGTGGGCCATCGGCACCGGTAAGGTCGCGACCCCCGAGGACGCCCAGGAGGTCTGCGGCGCGATCCGTGGCCGCCTGGCCGAGCTGTACTCGCAGGAGCTCGCCGACAAGGTGCGCATCCAGTACGGCGGCTCCGTGAAGTCCGGCAACGTCGCCGCGATCATGGCGCAGCCCGATGTCGACGGCGCCCTCGTGGGCGGCGCGGCGCTGGACCCGGAGGAGTTCGTCAAGATCGTCCGGTTCCGCGACCAGTGAGTATGCGGTAGGGCAGATACGTCGTACCCTTGCGGGGGCCGGACGGCTTCGCAATCCGAGGCACCGGCCCCCGTCGTCTATCCAGATCCGAGGAAGTTGGTCCAGCCGTGGTTATGGGGTTCTCGATCGCCCTGATCGTCTTCAGCCTGCTGATGATGCTGCTGGTGCTGATGCACAAGGGCAAGGGCGGCGGTCTCTCCGACATGTTCGGTGGCGGCATGCAGTCCTCCGTCGGCGGCTCGTCGGTCGCCGAGCGCAACCTCGACCGCATCACCGTCGTGGTCGGTCTTCTCTGGTTCGCGTGCATCGTCGTGCTCGGCCTGTTGATGAAGGTGAACAACTGACCGCGAAAGCGGCTTGATTGCCACCTTGCGAAAGCTTCGCTTAAAGCCCCATGTACGGTGCGCGCCGCACGGCGCGGATTATCATGGGGCTTGCGTCTCTGGGTGGGGTGTAACTCCAAACACTGGACGCGCGTTGGGCCTTACGTAGACTGAGGCGCCCGCAGCAGCACCATCACGCAGGGAGTTACGACCGTGGCAAGTGGCAACGCGATCCGAGGAAGTCGGGTCGGGGCGGGGCCGATGGGCGAGGCCGAGCGCGGTGAGTCCGCGCCGCGACTGCGCATCTCCTTCTGGTGCTCCAACGGACACGAGACGGTGCCCAGCTTCGCCAGCGACGCGCAGGTTCCCGATACTTGGGACTGCCCCCGCTGCGGCTTCCCGGCAGGTCAGGACAGGGACAACCCGCCGGACCCGCCCCGCACCGAGCCGTACAAGACGCACCTGGCGTATGTGCGCGAGCGGCGCAGCGACGCGGACGGCGAGGCGATTCTCGCGGAAGCGCTGGCAAAACTGCGGGGCGAGATCTAGAGCGTGAGAAGGGCCGGACATCGATGGATGTCCGGCCGCTGTGTTTTTCATGCGGTGTTTACTGGCACGTGTGCGGACAGACAGCTCCAGAGATCTCATATCGGGCCCTGATCAATTAGGTTGGAACGTGCAGCGGGGCAAGGTACGTACACAGGTACGAGAGAAGGCTGAAGTCCGAGATGAACGCAGAAAGCCGCGCCAGGCTCAACCGGACGCCCGAATGGGCGGCGATCGGCAAGCACCGTGAGCAGCTGGGGGAGGTGCAGCTGCGTGATCTCTTCGCCGAGGATCCGGCACGCGGCACGCGGTACACGCTCCAGGTCGGCGACCTGCACGTCGACTACTCCAAGCACCTCGTCACGGACGAGACGCTGACGCTCCTGCGCGACCTCGCGGCCGCCACCGACGTCTTCGGTCTGCGGGACGCCATGTTCCGCGGCGAGAAGATCAACACCACCGAGGACCGCGCCGTCCTGCACACGGCACTGCGCGCCCCCCGGGACGCGGTGGTCGAGGTCGACGGCGAGAACGTGGTGCCGGCCGTGCACGCCGTCCTCGACAAGATGTCCGCCTTCGCGGACAAGGTCCGCTCGGGCGAGTGGACCGGACACACCGGCAAGCGCATCAAGAACGTCGTGAACGTCGGCATCGGCGGCTCCGACCTCGGCCCCGCCATGGCGTACGAGGCGCTGCGCTCCTTCACGGACCGCGACCTCACCGTGCGCTTCGTGTCGAACGTGGACGGCGCCGACCTGCACGAGGCCGTGCGGGACCTGGACCCGGCCGAGACGCTGTTCATCATCGCGTCGAAGACGTTCACCACGATCGAGACGATCACGAACGCCACGTCCGCGCGCGACTGGCTCCTGGCCGGCCTCGGCGCCGACCAGAGCGCCGTGGCCAAGCACTTCGTGGCCCTGTCGACCAACGCCGAGAAGGTCTCCGACTTCGGCATCGACACGGCCAACATGTTCGAGTTCTGGGACTGGGTCGGCGGCCGCTACTCCTTCGACTCGGCGATCGGCCTCTCGCTGATGATCGCGGTCGGCCCGGCCGCCTTCCGCGCGATGCTGGACGGCTTCCACCTCGTCGACGAGCACTTCCGCACCGAGCCCGCCGAGTCGAACGTGCCGCTGCTGCTCGGCCTCCTGGGCATCTGGTACGGCAACTTCCACGACGCCCAGTCGCACGCGGTCCTGCCGTACTCGCACTACCTCTCCAAGTTCACGGCCTACCTCCAGCAGCTGGACATGGAGTCCAACGGCAAGTCCGTGAGCCGTGACGGCGAGCCGGTCGACTGGCAGACGGGTCCGGTCGTGTGGGGCACGCCGGGCACCAACGGCCAGCACGCGTACTACCAACTGATCCACCAGGGCACGAAGTTGATCCCGGCCGACTTCATCGGCTTCGCCGAGCCGGTCGCCGATCTGCTCCCCGGCCTGGTCGCCCAGCACGACCTCCTGATGGCCAACTTCTTCGCGCAGACGCAGGCGCTGGCCTTCGGCAAGACGCCCGACGAGGTGCGGGCCCAGGGCGTGCCGGAGGAACTGGTCCCGCACAAGACGTTCCGGGGCAACCACCCGACGACGACGATCCTCGCCAAGGAGCTGACGCCGTCGGTTCTCGGTCAACTCATCGCGCTCTACGAGCACAAGGTGTTCGTGCAGGGCGCCGTGTGGAACATCGACTCCTTCGACCAGTGGGGCGTCGAGCTCGGCAAGGTCCTCGCCAAGCGCATCGAGCCCGCCCTGACCGAAGGCGCGGACGTACCGGACCTCGACGCCTCGACGACGGCGCTGGTCGCCAAGTACCGCACCCTGCGCGGACGTTGATCCCTCGGCGGTAGCCGCCAGTAGCCGCAGACAGTACGGCCCGGTCCGCCGAGAGGCGGACCGGGCCGTACTGCGTCTGCGTGAACCCTCAGGGAGAAGCCGGCGGATACAGGTCGCGGGGCAGCTGCGAGGCCGCCGCCGCGTCGAGCAGCCACAGGGTCCGCGACCTGCCGTACGCACCCGCGGCGGGCGCCTGCACCTCGCCGGCGCCCGACAGGGCGATCGCCGCGGCGTTCGCCTTGTCCTCGCCGGCCGCCAGCAGCCACACCTCGCGCGCCGAGCGGATCGCCGGGAGCGTGAGCGTGATGCGCACGGGCGGCGGCTTGGGCGCGCCGTGCACGCCGACCACCGTCCGCTCGCTCTCGCGGACCGCGGGCAACTCCGGGAAGAGCGAGGCGACATGGGTGTCCGGACCGACGCCCAGCATCAGCACGTCGAACGTCGGCACCGGGCCGTGGTCCTCGGGCCCCGCGGCCGCGGTGAGCTCGGCCGCGTATATCTCGGCCGCCGCGTCCACCTCGTAGGCGCCGTCCGACGCGGGCATCGGGTGCACCCGGGCCGGGTTGAGGGGCACGGCGTCGAGCAGTGCCTCCTTGGCCTGGGTGTAGTTGCGCTCAGGGTCGCCGTCCGGCAGGAAGCGCTCGTCGCCCCACCACAGGTCCAGGCGCGACCAGTCGATCGCGTCCTTCGCCGGGGAGGAACTGAGCGCCGCCAGCAGGCCGTTGCCGTTGCGGCCGCCGGTGAGGACCACCGACGCGGAGCCGCGGGCGGCCTGCGCGTCGACGATCTTCGTGATGAGGCGGGCCGCGGCGGCCTGCGCCATCAGCTCCTTGTCGCGGTGCACCACGAGCTGCGGGGCCGTGCTCACTTCGCCGCCGCCTTCTTGGCCGCGGTCTTCTTGGCGGGGGCGGTCTTCTTCGCCGCCTCCGCGGGCTCTTCCACCGCGGGGACCGTGGTCTCCGCGGCGGTCTCGCCCAGGCGGTCCACGCCGAACTTCAGCGCGGACGCGTAGGTGTCGTCCGGGTCGAGACGGCGCAGCTCCTCGGCGATCAGCTCGGCCGTCTCGCGGCGCTTGAGCGCCACCGCACGGTCGGGCTGCCCCTGGATGGAGAGCGTGGCGAGCGAGCCGTCGGCCCGGCCGAGCACGATGGGACCGCAGTCGGTGTCCATGCGTACGCCGGTGAGGCCGGGGCCCGCGGACAGCGAGCGCTTGACGGGCACGTCGAGCCGGTCCGCGAGCCACATGGCGAGCAGCTCGCAGCTCGGGTTGAACTCCTCGCCCTCCACCTCGACCGACGTCACCCGGCAGGCGACCTGGTCCAGGGCCGCGGCGAGCATCGAGCGCCACGGGGTGATCCGGGTCCACGCGAGGTCCGTGTCGCCGGGGTGGTAGGCGTCGGCGCGCGCGGTCAGCTCGTGGATCGGCTGCTCGGCGGCGTACGTGTCCGTGACGCGGCGCTGGGCGAGCGCGCCGAGCGGGTCCTTGGCCGGGTCGAGCGGCGCGTTGACCGGCCACCACACGACCACGGGGGCGTCCGGGAGCAGCAGCGGCAGGACGACCGACTGGGCGTGGTTGATGACCTCGCCGTACAGACGCAGGACCACCGTCTCTCCGGTGCCCGCGTCCACGCCCACCCGTACCTCGGCGTCCAGGCGCGACGTCGTGCGGTCACGGGGGGAGCGCGCGGCGCGCTTGATGACGACCAGCTTGCGCGAGGGGTGCTCGCGGGACGCGTCGTTGGCGGCCTTCAGCGCGTCGTAGGCGTTCTCCTCGTCGGTGACGATGACGAGGGTGAGCACCATGCCGACGGCCGGAGTGCCGATCGCCCTGCGCCCCTTCACGAGCGCCTTGTTGATCTTGCTGGACGTGGTGTCCGTAAGGTCGATCTTCATGGGCGACGCCAGCTCCGTCCGTCTCGTGCGAGCATTTCGTCCGCCTCGGAAGGGCCCCAGGTCCCGGCCGGATACTGCGCGGGCTTGCCGTGCTTGTCCCAGTACTCCTCGATCGGGTCGAGGATGTTCCAGGAGAGCTCGACCTCCTCCGTGCGCGGGAAGAGGTTGGCGTCGCCGAGCAGGACGTCCAGGATCAGACGCTCGTACGCCTCCGGGCTGGACTCGGTGAAGGACTCGCCGTACGCGAAGTCCATCGACACGTCGCGGATCTCCATCGAGGTGCCGGGCACCTTGGAGCCGAACCGGACCGTGATGCCCTCGTCGGGCTGGACGCGGATGACGATCGCGTTCTGGCCCAGCTCCTCCGTCGCCGTGTGGTCGAAGGGGGAGTGGGGCGCGCGCTGGAAGACGACCGCGATCTCGGTGACGCGGCGGCCGAGACGCTTGCCCGTCCGCAGGTAGAAGGGGACGCCCGCCCAGCGGCGGTTGTCCACCTCCAGCTTGATGGCCGCGTAGGTGTCGGTCTTCGACTTGGGGTCGATGCCGTCTTCCTGGAGGTAGCCGACGGCCTTCTCGCCGCCCTGCCACCCCGCGGCGTACTGACCGCGGACCGTGCTCTCGCCGAGGTCCTTGGGCAGCCGCACGGCGCCCAGGACCTTCGCCTTCTCGGCGACCAGCGCGTTGGCGTCGAAGGAGGCGGGCTCCTCCATCGCGGTCAGCGCCATCAGCTGGAGCAGGTGGTTCTGGATGACGTCACGGGCGGCGCCGATGCCGTCGTAGTAGCCGGCGCGGCCGCCGATGCCGATGTCCTCGGCCATCGTGATCTGGACGTGGTCCACGTAGGACCGGTTCCAGATCGGCTCGAACATCTGGTTGGCGAAGCGGAGCGCCAGGATGTTCTGGACGGTCTCCTTGCCGAGGTAGTGGTCGATCCGGAACACCTGGTCCGGGTCGAACACCTCGTGCACGATCGAGTTGAGCTCCTTGGCGGACGCCAGGTCGTGTCCGAAGGGCTTCTCGATGACCGCGCGGCGCCAGGAGCCCTGCGGGGCGTCGGCGAGCTCGTGCTTCTTGAGCTGCTGGACGACCTGCGGGAAGAACTTCGGGGGCACCGACAGGTAGAAGGCGAAGTTGCCGCCCGTGCCCTGTGCCTTGTCGAGGTCCTGGATGGTGGCCTTGAGCTGCTCGAACGCGGCGTCGTCGTCGAAGTTGCCCTGGACGAAGCGCATCCCCTGGATGAGCTGCTGCCAGACCTCCTCACGGAACGGCGTGCGCGAGTGCTGCTTGACGGCGTCGTGGACGACCTGGGCGAAGTCCTCGTCCTCCCAGTCGCGGCGCGCGAAGCCGATGAGCGAGAAGCCCGGCGGCAACAGGCCTCGGTTGGCGAGGTCATAGACAGCGGGCATCAGCTTTTTACGGGACAAATCGCCCGTGACGCCAAAGATGACCAGGCCCGACGGCCCCGCGATACGCGGGAGCCGTCGGTCTGCGGCGTCACGCAGCGGATTGCTGCTTGACAAGATGGTCAGCCCTCCGAAGGGGTGAGGCGCTTGAGCTCCGCCTCGGTGGACTTGAGCAGGTCGTTCCAGGACGCCTCGAACTTCTCGACGCCCTCGTCCTCGAGCAGCTGCACCACGTCGTCGTAGCTGATGCCGAGCTTCTCGACGGCCTCGATCTCGGCGCGCGCGGTGTCGTACGTCCCGGCGACGGTGTTGCCGGTGATCTGACCGTGGTCGGCGGTGGCCTCCAGGGTCGCCTCCGGCATGGTGTTCACCGTGTTCGGCGCGACCAGGTCGTCGACGTACAGGGTGTCCTTGTACGCCGGGTCCTTGACGCCGGTCGAGGCCCACAGCGGACGCTGCTTGTTGGCCTGCGCCTTGTCGAGCGCGGCCCAGCGGTCCGACGAGAAGACCTCTTCGTACGCCTCGTACGCCAGGCGGGCGTTGGCGAGCGCGGCCTTGCCCTTGAGGGCCTTGGCCTCGTCCGTGCCGATGGCGTCCAGGCGCTTGTCGATCTCGGTGTCCACGCGGGACACGAAGAAGGACGCCACCGAGTGGATCTTGGAAAGGTCCAGGCCGGCGGCCTTCGCCTTCTCCAGGCCCGCCAGGTACGCGTCCATGACCTCGCGGTAGCGCTCGAGCGAGAAGATCAGCGTCACGTTCACGCTGATGCCCCGGCCGATGACCTCGGTGATCGCGGGCAGGCCCGCCTTGGTCGCCGGGATCTTGATGAGCGTGTTCGGGCGGTCCACCAGCCAGGCGAGCTGCTTGGCCTCGGCCACGGTCGACTTGGTGTTGTGCGCCAGGCGCGGGTCGACCTCGATCGACACCCGGCCGTCCTGGCCGCCCGTCGCGTCGAAGACCGGGCGCAGGATGTCGGCGGCGTCACGGACGTCCGCCGTCGTGATCATGCGGATGGCCTCTTCGACCGAGACACCGCGAGAGGCGAGGTCGGAGAGCTGCTGGTCGTAACCGTCGCCCTGCGAGATCGCCTTCTGGAAGATCGACGGGTTCGTCGTGACACCCACGACGTGGCTCTGGTCGATCAGCTCGGCGAGGTTGCCGGACGTGATCCGCTTGCGCGACAGGTCGTCCAGCCAGATCGCGACGCCTTCGTCGGAAAGGCGCTTGAGTGCGTCTGTCATGGGGATTACATCTCCTACGTGTCGTATGTCGGCGTCAGCGCTGAGCGGCGTCGATCGATTCCCGGGCGGCGGACGCGACCGCGTCGGCGGTGAAGCCGAACTCGCGGAACAGCACCTTGCCGTCGGCCGAGGCACCGAAGTGCTCCAGCGAGACGATGCGCCCGGCGTCACCCACGAAGCGGTGCCAGGTCAGGCCGATGCCCGCCTCGACCGCCACGCGCGCCTTGACGGACGGCGGAAGGACGCTGTCGCGGTACCCCTGGTCCTGCGCTTCGAACCACTCGACGCACGGCATCGAGACGACGCGCGTGGGCACGCCCGCGGCCTGGAGCTGCTCGCGCGCCTCGACGGCGAGCTGCACCTCGGAGCCGGTGCCGATGAGGACGACCTCGGGAGTGCCGCCGTCGGCCTCGAACAGGACGTAGCCGCCCTTGACGGCGCCCTCGGTGACCTCGCGGTCGTACGTGGGCACGCCCTGACGGGTCAGCGCGAGGCCGTGCGGGGCGCCCTTGCCGAACTCCTTGGTGTAGCGCTTGAGGATCTCGCGCCACACGACCGCGGTCTCGTTCGCGTCCGCCGGGCGGACGACGTTCAGGCCCGGGATGGCGCGCAGCGAGGCCAGGTGCTCGACCGGCTGGTGCGTCGGGCCGTCCTCGCCGAGACCGATGGAGTCGTGCGTCCACACGTACGTCACCGGGAGGTGCATCAGCGCGGACAGGCGGACGGCGTTGCGCATGTAGTCGGAGAACACCAGGAAGGTGCCGCCGAAGATGCGGGTGTTGCCGTGCAGCGCGATGCCGTTCATCTCCGCGGCCATGGAGTGCTCGCGGATGCCGAAGTGGATCGTTCGGCCGTACGGGTTCGCTCCCGGCAGGGGGTTGCCCGTGGGGAGGAACGACGACGTCTTGTCGATCGTGGTGTTGTTCGAGCCCGCGAGGTCGGCGGAGCCGCCCCACAGCTCGGGGATCACCGCGCCGAGCGCCTGGAGGACCTTGCCGGACGCGGCACGCGTCGCGACGCCCTTGCCCGTCTCGAAGACCGGGAGCTTCTCCTCCCAGCCCTGCGGCAGCTCGCCCGCGGCGATGCGGTCGAACTCGGCGGCGCGCTCGGAGTTCGAGGAGCGCCAGGCGGCGAAGCCCTTCTCCCACTCGGCCTTGGCGTCACGGCCGCGGTCGAGCGCGGCACGGGTGTGCGCGAGGACCTCGTCGGCGACCTCGAAGTTCTTTTCCGGGTCGAAGCCGAGGACGCGCTTGGTGGCCGCGACCTCTTCGTCGCCGAGCGCCGAGCCGTGCGCGGCCTCGGTGTTCTGCGCGTTCGGGGCGGGCCAGGCGATGATCGAGCGCATCGCGATGAAGGAGGGGCGCTCCGTCTCCGCCTTCGCGGCCTGGATCGCGGCGTAGAGGGCGGCCGGGTCGAGGTCGCCGTTCTCCTTGGGCTCCACGCGCTGGACGTGCCAGCCGTAGGCCTCGTACCGCTTCATGGTGTCCTCGGACACCGCGGTCTCCGTGTCGCCCTCGATGGAGATGTGGTTGTCGTCCCACAGCAGCACGAGGTTGCCGAGCTTCTGGTGCCCGGCCAGCGACGACGCCTCGCCGGAGATGCCCTCCTGGAGGCAGCCGTCACCGGCGATCGCGAAGATGTGGTGGTCGAACGGCGACTCGCCGGCAGCGGTCTCCGGGTCGAACAGGCCACGCTCGTAACGGGCGGCCATCGCCATGCCCACGGCGTTGGCGACGCCCTGGCCGAGGGGGCCCGTCGTCGTCTCCACGCCCGTGGTGTGCCCGTACTCCGGGTGGCCGGGGGTCTTCGAGCCCCAGGTGCGGAAGGCCTTCAGGTCATCGAGCTCCAGGCCGAAGCCGGCCAGGTAGAGCTGGATGTAGAGGGTCAGGGACGAGTGGCCCGCGGACAGGACGAACCGGTCGCGCCCGGTCCACTCGGCGTCCGCGGGATCGTGCCGCATCACCTTCTGGAAGAGGGTGTACGCGGCAGGCGCGAGGCTCATGGCCGTACCCGGATGGCCGTTGCCGACCTTCTGTACGGAGTCCATGGCCAGGACGCGGGCAGTATCAACAGCCCGCTGGTCCAGTTCGGTCCACTCGAGGTCTGTGGTGGTCGGCTTGGTGCTCACCCTGAGTCAGGGCTCCTCTCCACATGTCGAATGCCGGCGATGTAGATCCCACCGGCCGATGTCGAGCCTACCGCTGTAAAGACGTGCATTTTTTCGAGTCATTCCAGAGTGCCGGGGTGCGCCGGTATCCGCCTCCCGAAAGGGATCCACGGTGTTCACCATGTGATCCGCGAGCCGCTCATCTGGACTCCGAGAACGAGTACGGCACCGCTCATCTGAACGGGTGTCGGCCCGCGTTTCGGGCGAGCCAACACGCCGCTCAACACGACCCCACCCCCGCGAAGGGCGAGGTATGGGCAACGTCTACAGTGGCGTGGTACGCGCGAGCCTTTACCGGATCTTCATGTCTGAACGTCCGACGCGGCTTGCTGGGAAGTCTCTGTCAGGGGTGTGCGTGACGGCCGTTGAATCCCGTCCAGCGGGAGCGATTGGGACGAGCTCTAGCCCAAGCCACCGGCCGCTCGGGGCCCGTGTCATGGCGTTCGTGGCGCTGACCAAGCCGCGAATCATCGAGCTCCTCCTGATCACCACCGTTCCGGTGATGTTCCTCGCCGAGCAGGGGGTGCCCGACCTCTGGCTGGTCTTCGTGACCTGCCTGGGCGGTTACCTCTCGGCGGGCGGCGCAAACGCGCTCAACATGTACATCGACCGTGACATCGACGCCCTGATGGACCGCACGTCCCAGCGGCCCCTGGTCACGGGGATGGTGAGCCCCCGGGAGTGCCTGGCGTTCGGCGTCGCGCTGGCGGTCGCCTCGACGCTGCTCTTCGGCCTCGTCGTCAACTGGCTGTCCGCGTGGCTCGCCCTCGGGGCGCTGCTCTTCTACGTGGTCGTCTACACGATGATCCTGAAGCGCCGCACCTCGCAGAACATCGTCTGGGGCGGCATCGCGGGCTGCATGCCGGTGCTCATCGGGTGGTCCTCGGTGACCAACTCGCTGTCGTGGGCCCCGGTCATCCTCTTCCTCGTCATGTTCTTCTGGACGCCGCCGCACTACTGGCCGCTGTCCATGAAGGTCAAGGACGACTACGCCCGCGTGGGCGTGCCGATGCTGCCGGTCGTGGCGTCGAACAAGGTGGTCGCCCGCCAGATCGTCCTCTACAGCTGGGTGATGGTCGCCGTCTCGCTGCTGCTCCAGCCCCTCGGCTACACCGGCTGGTTCTACACCGTGGTGGCCGCCGTGACCGGCGGCTGGTGGCTCTGGGAGGCGCACGGCCTCCAGAACCGGGCCAAGGCCGAGGTCACGGGCGGCAAGCTCAAGGAGATGCGGCTCTTCCACTGGTCGATCACCTATGTCTCGCTGCTGTTCGTGGCGGTCGCGGTGGACCCCTTCCTGCGGTGACCCGCTGATCCGCTGATCCGACGACTCGCCGACGGGCGGGGTGCGTGGTGGTGAACGCCACGCACCCCGCCCGTCGCCAGTTGATCTACCCGTCGGTAGCATCCTGGCCATGGCAGACACGCAGCAGGTGGACGACAGCAAGAAGGCCGCCAAGGCCGAGCGCCGGGCGGCCAAGCTGGCCAAGGAGATCGGCGCCTTCGCCCGCGCGCACGGCGGTGCCGAGGGGCAGGTCGCGTACATCGGGCACGAGGGCACCCGTATCGTCCTGGTCGGCGAGGACGGCGCCTGGGGCGACCTGGTGGCGCCCACCCACGCCATCGCGCTGAGCGCCGTGGAGAAGGCCGGGATCACCGTCCACGAGGAGTTCGACGGCGACTTCGCCGCCAAGGTGAAGACGGGCCCGTACGAGTGGTCTCGTATGGCCGGTATTCAGCTCGGCGGTCCGAGCAACGGCTGAGGCCGTCGGGGACAGAACGGCCGTGAGCAACACCTGACACCCGGGTCACCCGTTAGGACGGTAGGAGCACGGTCCGTCCACAGGGAGTCCGGATGATCGAAACGCCGTCCCTGGTGGACCAGTACTGCCACGGAGTGCTGCGCACGGAGTTGGGCCTCGGCACCTTCGAGGCCCACCTCGGCCGCGGCGAGGGGCCGCCCGCGCCCGGGACCACCTTCTTCGACACCCAGACGGGCTTCGCCGTACGCCGCTGGTGCCCGCCCCTGCTGGGCCTGGAACCGCACTGCACGCCGGCCCGCTATCTCGCCCGCCGCCGCGAGCTGGGCGTCCTGGAGGCGGGGCGGCGGCTGCTGCGGGGCAGCGGCATCACCACCTACCTCGTCGACACGGGGCTGCCGGGGGACCTCACGGGGCCCGGCGAGATGGCGTCCGCGGGCGACGCCGAGGCCCATGAGATCGTGCGCCTCGAATTACTGGCCGAACAGGTGGCCGACACCTCCGGGACCGTGGACTCCTTCCTCGCCAATCTCGCCGAGTCGGTCCACGCGGCCGCCGCGCACGCCGTCGCCTTCACCTCCGTGGCCGGTGTCCGGCGCTCGCTCGCCCTGGCCCCCGAACCGCCCGGGCCCGGCGAGGTGCGGGGAGCCGCGGGGCGCTGGCTCGCCCGGCGGCAGGTGGGCGGGGCGCTCCAGGACCCCGTACTGCTCCGGCATCTGCTGTGGATCGCGGTCGCGTCGGGGCGGCCGCTGCAACTCCAGGCGGGCTCCGGCGACCCGGAGGGGTACTTCGGCGGGTTCGCGCGGGCGACCGCGGGGCTCGGCACCGACCTGGTCCTGCTGCACGGCTATCCGTACCACCGCAACGCCGCCGACCTCGCGGGCGTGTTCCCGCACGTGTACGCGGATCTGGGCCCCGCCCTGGTGCGCACGGGGGCCCGCGCGGCGGCCGTGCTCGCCGAGATCCTGGAGCTGGCGCCCTTCGGGAAGCTGCTGTTCTCCAGCGGGGCGCACGGGCTTCCCGAGCTGCACGTGGTGGGGGCGCGGCTGTTCGGGGAGGCGCTGGGGCGCGTGCTCGGCGGCTGGGTCGCCGAGGGGGCGTGGTCGCTGCCGGACGCGCAGCGGGTCGCCGCGCTCATCGCGGCGGGCAACGCCCGGCGCGTCTACGGCCTGTCGGAGAGCTGAGGCCGCAGCCGCCGGACGGGTGAAGTCAGACGGCGGACAGCTGGGAGTCGCCGCTCTGGGCGGGCACCTCGGCGGTGACGGCGGGCCGTTCGCGCAGCGACAGCAGGACGCGCATCACGCCGATCCACACCAGGCACGAGCCGAACATGTGCAGGCCGACCAGGACCTCGGGCAGGTCCGTGAAGTACTGGACGTAGCCGATCGCGCCCTGGGCGAGCAGGATCAGGAACAGGTCGCGGGTGCGGTGCAGGGGGCCCTGGGGGGCGTCGACCGCCTTGAGGACGAACCACAGGGCGAACGTCAGCGTGACCACGATCCAGGCCAGCACCGCGTGCAGCTTGCTGACGGTCTCCCAGTCGAAGCCCATCCGCGGCACCTCGCTGGAGTCGCCCGCGTGCGGCCCCGAGCCCGTCACGACCGTGCCGACCGCGATGAGCAGCACGGACGCCGCGACCAGGAACCACACCAGCTGCGCCACGGCCTTGCCGACCAGCGGACGCGGCGCCCCGTCGCCCTCGCGGGTGCGCTGCCACATCGTGACGGCGACCGCGATCAGGGCGGTGGAGAGCAGGAAGTGCGCCGCCACCGTCCACGGGTTCAGGCCGACGAGCACGACGATGCCGCCGAGCACGGCGTTGCCCATGACCAGCCAGAACTGGGCCCAGCCGAGCCGCGTCAGACCGCGTCGCACCGGCTTCTGCGAGCGCGCCGCGATGATCGCCCAGCCGACGGCCGCGCAGAGCACGTACGTCAGCAGGCGGTTGCCGAACTCGATGACCCCGTGGAAACCCATCTCGTGGGTGGTCGTCAGGGAGTCGGCCGTGCACTTGGGCCAGGTCGGGCAGCCGAGGCCCGACCCGGTGAGGCGGACGGCCCCGCCGGTGACCACGATGCACACCGTCATCGCGAGCGAGATGAGGGCGGCGCGCCGGACGGTCCGCTGCTGCGGGGTCCAGCGTCCGGCGATGAAGGCGAGCGGGTTGCGCACGGCGGAGACGGCGTCGGCTCGGGTCACGTTTGGCACGGGCCCATCGTAGGGGGCCGCTTGTGCACGGCTTCACGAGGGGGACGTATCCGCAGCTTCTGTGACGCGCCTTACGCCCGCGCGGCCCGGTCCGCGGCTACTCCCAGCGGAAGAACCTGCCCGCCGCGCCGAGCCCCGCCACGGCCCAGACGGCCAGGATCCCGAGGTCCCCCCACGGCATCCCCGCGCCGTCCCGGAGCACGTCCCGCAGGCCGTCGGAGAGGGCGGAGATGGGCAGCAGGCCGAGCACGGCCTGGGCCGCGTCCGGGAACTTGTCCAGCGGCACGATGACTCCGCCGCCCACGAGCAGCAGCAGGAAGACCAGGTTCGCGGCGGCGAGCGTCGCCTCGGCCTTCAGGGTTCCGGCCATGAGGAGGCCGAGGCCCGAGAAGGCCGCGGTGCCGAGGACCAGGAGCAGGAGCACGGCGAAGGGGTTGCCGTGCGGCGACCAGCCCAGGGCGAAGGCGATCACCGTGAGGAGCACGATCTGGAGCACCTCGGTGACCAGGACCGACAGGGTCTTGGCCGCCATCAGGGCCCAGCGGGGCAGCGGAGAGGCGCCGAGCCGCTTCAGGACGCCGTAGCGGCGCTCGAAGCCCGTGGCGATGGCCTGGCCGGTGAACGCCGTCGACATCACGGCCAGGGCGAGGACGCCCGGGGCGAGGAAGTCCACGGCCTTGCCCTCGCCGGTGTCGACGATGTCGACCGCGCTGAAGAGCACCAGCAGGAGGGTCGGGATCACCACCGTGAGGAGCAGCTGCTCGCCGTTGCGCAGCAGCATCCTGGTCTCCAGGGCGGCCTGCGCGGCGATCATGCGGGGCAGCGGGGCGGCGCCCGGCTTCGGCGTGTACGTACCGGTGGCGCTCATCCGCGCAGCTCCTTGCCTGTGAGCTCCAGGAAGACGTCTTCCAGGGTGTGGCGTTCGACGGCGATCTTCTCCGGCATCACGCCGTGCTGGGCGCACCAGGAGGTGACGGTGGCGAGCAGCTGCGGGTCGACCGTGCCGCTCACGCGGTAGGCGCCCGGGGTGAGTTCGGCCGCCGCGGAGTCCGGCGGCAGGGCCTTGAGCAGGGAGCCGACGTCGAGTCCGGGGCGGCCGGAGAAGCGCAGGGTGTTCTCGGCGCCGCCGCGGCACAGCTGCTCCGGGGTGCCCTCGGCGATGACCTTGCCCGCGTCGATGATCGCGACCTCGTCGGAGAGCTGCTCGGCCTCGTCCATGTGGTGCGTGGTCAGGATGACGCCGACGCCGTCGGCGCGCAGATCCCGTACGAGATCCCAGGTGGCCCGGCGGGCCTGCGGGTCCAGGCCCGCGGTCGGCTCGTCCAGGAAGACCAGCTCGGGCCGGCCGACCACGGCCATGGCGAGCGCGAGGCGCTGCTGCTGGCCGCCGGACAGGCGCCGGTAGGTGGTGCGGCCGCAGCTCTCCAGGCCCAGGCGCTCGATCAGCGCGTCCACGTCCAGGGGGTGCGCGTGCAGCTTCGCCATGTGGCGCAGCATCTCGTCGGCGCGGGCCCCCGAGTAGACGCCGCCGGACTGGAGCATCACGCCGATGCGCGGCCGCAGCGCGGCGGCCTCGCGGACCGGGTCGAGGCCGAGGACGCGGACCGTGCCCGCGTCCGGTCTGCGATAGCCCTCGCAGGTCTCGATCGTGGTGGTCTTCCCCGCGCCGTTCGGGCCGAGGACGGCGGTGACGGTGCCCGCACGGACCCGGAGGTCGAGGCCGTCCACCGCGGTCTTCTTGCCGTACCGCTTGACCAGGCCGGTGACCTGGACGACGGACTCAGTTCCCATGCCGGGAAGTCTAGAGAGCGCTCCGGGGTGCGCGGGCAGGGGGCTGCTGACCCGCCCACTCGGCGCGCGAGCGGTGGGTGTCGAGCCAGCGCTCGGCGTACGCGACCGCGTCGGCCACCGGGAAGAGGCGGGCGAGCGCCGCGCCGACCGTGCCGCGCACCACGGGCCGGTCCCGCTCGAAGTCCGCGCCGAGTTCGTCGAAGCGCTCCTCGGAGATCGAGGGCTCGCGCACCGTCGTCCAGCGGCGCCCCTCCGGGGTCATGACCGCGAAGGAGTTCGTCTCCTCGGGGCCGGCGAGCCGGTACTCGGCCAGGTGGAAGGAGGTGCAGGAGTCGAAGCCCGCGCCGAGCAGCAGGACGCGGGCGCCCGCCGCCTCCAGGCGGGCCAGCGGGCTGCGCTCGCCCAGGCGGCAGTCCAGCGCGTGCCCCGCCAGGAGCTCCGCCGCGCGGGGGCCGACCGCGGCGAAGGAGGTCTGCGGGTGGGCGCTGCGGTGGGCGCCGGGCCAGGTCCGTACCGTCTCGGGGATCACGCCGACGCCCCGGGTGGGGGTGGTGCGCGGGTCGTAGGCCGGGATGGAGGCGCGGATCTCGGGCCACCAGGACTCCGGCACGGGCGGATTGCCCCACGCGGCCGGGTCGGAGTTGTCGCTGGACTGCGTGGGGACCACGAGCGTTCCCTTTTGGCCCAGTGCGTCGAGGAGCGCCTGGACGACGGCCACGGGGCCGCCGCTGACCCAGCCGAGGGCGCTCAGCGAGGAGTGCGCGAGGAGGGTCTCCCCGGGGGTCACGCCGAGCGCGCGCAGGTCGGCCGCGAGGGACGCGCGCGTACACAAAGGGCCGGTGGGAGGGGGTGTCGACATGGTCAGGCAGTCTCCTCGCGGCTGCCGCCGCGCGCCACCGGTTTGATCGATCAGTGATCATTTCCGCAGGTCAGCTTAGGTATGCCTAAGTGATGCAGCGCACCGGACCGTGATCCCGGCGCGGGTTGTCAGGCTCTGAGGAATTACGCAACAATGGCGTTGTGAAAAACGTTGGCGAGGCTCCGCAGGAGGAACTCGCGACCGGGGAGCGGTCTACACGCAACCGGGTCGCGCGCTCCATCCTGGACCACGGCCCCTCCACGGTCGCCGACCTCGCGGGCCGCCTCGGCCTGACCCAGGCCGCCGTGCGCCGCCACCTCGACACGCTGGCCCACGAGAACGTCGTCGAGCCCCGCGAGCAGCGGATCTACGGCGCACGGACCCGCGGCCGCCCCGCAAAGGTCTTCGCGCTCACCGACTGCGGCCGGGACGCCTTCGACCAGTCGTACGACAAGCTCGCCGCCGACGCCCTGCGCTGGATCAGCGAGCGGCACGGCGAGGAGGCGGTCGTCGAGTTCGCCCGCGAGCGGATGGCGGCCCAGGCCGTCGCCTACCGCAAGACGGTCGAGGCGGCGCCCCCCGAGCAGCGCACCGAGGCTCTGGCGAAGGCGTTGACCGCCGACGGGTACGCTGCTACGGCTCGCAGCGCGCCGGTAGGGGAGCAGCTGTGCCAGCACCACTGCCCGGTCGCCCACGTCGCCGAGCAGTACCCACAACTTTGCGAGGCGGAGACGGAGATCTTCTCCGCCCTCCTGGGGACGCACGTCCAGCGGCTCGCCACCATCGCCCACGGCGACGGCGTCTGCACGACGTTCATCCCCCGCAACACCCCACAGTCTTCACAGACCACTGAAAACGCATCCGCAAGCACGGCCGGGAGGAACCCCGCATGACGCTCCCCACGGAGACTGCCCACCCCGAACTCGAGGGCCTGGGCACGTACGAATACGGCTGGGCCGACTCCGACGTGGCCGGGGCGTCCGCCAAGCGCGGCATCAACGAGGACGTCGTCAAGGACATCTCGGCCAAGAAGTCCGAGCCCGAGTGGATGACCAAGCTGCGCCTCAAGGGCCTGCGCCTCTTCGACAAGAAGCCCATGCCCAACTGGGGCTCGGACCTGTCGGGCATCGACTTCGACAACATCAAGTACTTCGTGCGGTCCACGGAGAAGCAGGCGGAGTCCTGGGAGGACCTGCCCGAGGACATCAAGAACACGTACGACAAGCTCGGCATCCCCGAGGCGGAGAAGCAGCGCCTCGTCGCCGGTGTCGCGGCCCAGTACGAGTCCGAGGTCGTCTACCACCAGATCCGCGAGGACCTGGAGGAGCAGGGCGTCATCTTCCTCGACACGGACACCGCCCTGAAGGAGCACCCGGAGCTCTTCAAGGAGTACTTCGGCACGGTCATCCCGGTCGGCGACAACAAGTTCGCGTCGCTGAACTCCGCCGTGTGGTCCGGTGGCTCGTTCATCTACGTCCCCAAGGGCGTGCACGTCGAGATCCCGCTCCAGGCCTACTTCCGCATCAACACGGAGAACATGGGCCAGTTCGAGCGCACGCTGATCATCGTCGACGAGGACGCCTACGTTCACTACGTCGAAGGCTGCACGGCGCCGATCTACAAGTCGGACTCCCTGCACTCGGCCGTCGTCGAGATCATCGTCAAGAAGGGCGGCCGCTGCCGCTACACGACGATCCAGAACTGGTCGAACAACGTCTACAACCTGGTCACCAAGCGCGCCGTGGCGTACGAGGGCGCGACCATGGAGTGGATCGACGGCAACATCGGCTCCAAGGTGACGATGAAGTACCCCGCCGTCTACCTCATGGGCGAGCACGCCAAGGGCGAGACGCTGTCCATCGCCTTCGCGGGCGAGGGCCAGCACCAGGACGCCGGTTCCAAGATGGTCCACATGGCGCCCAACACGTCCTCGAACATCGTCTCGAAGTCCGTGGCGCGTGGCGGTGGCCGCACCTCCTACCGCGGTCTCGTCGAGATCGGCGAGGGCGCGGCCGGATCGAAGTCGAACGTCCTGTGCGACGCGCTGCTCGTCGACACGATCTCCCGCTCCGACACGTACCCCTACGTGGACGTCCGCGAGGACGACGTGTCCATGGGCCACGAGGCGACCGTCTCCAAGGTCTCCGACGACCAGCTCTTCTACCTGATGAGCCGCGGTCTGACCGAGTTCGAGGCCATGGCGATGATCGTGCGCGGCTTCGTCGAGCCGATCGCCAAGGAGCTGCCCATGGAGTACGCCCTGGAGCTGAACCGGCTGATCGAGCTGCAGATGGAGGGCTCGGTCGGTTAAGACCGGCCGCTTCCCCCGCAGCAGCGACTGACTTCTTACGCAGAGAGAGAGCACGACGACAGCCATGGCTGAGGCTCAGAACATCCCCGTGGGGTCGACGACCGCCGGGTCCATCGCGGTGGCCGCCGAGTCCACCGTCGCCACCCGCATGAGCGCTCCCCCGTCCTTCGACGTGGCGGACTTCCCCGTCCCCCACGGCCGCGAGGAGGAGTGGCGGTTCACGCCGCTGGAGCGTCTGCGCGGGCTGCACGACGGCACGGCGGTCGCCACCGGCGGCATCCGCGTCGAGGTGACCGCCCCGGCGGGCGTGATCCAGGAGACCGTCGGCCGTGACGACGCGCGCGTGGGCAAGGCGGGCAAGCCCGTCGACCGCGTCGCCGCGCAGGCCTACAGCTCCTTCGAGAAGGCGTCGGTGGTGACCGTCCCCAAGGAGACGGTCCTGACCGAGCCGATCCGCATCGCCGTGCACGGCGAGGGCGGTACCGCCTTCGCGCACCAGGTCATCGAGGTGGGCGCGTTCGCCGAGGCCCTGGTCGTCATCGACCACACCGGTGACGCCGTCCTCGCCGCGAACGTCGACTACCTCCTGGGCGACGGCGCCAAGCTGACCGTCGTCTCCGTCCAGGACTGGGACTACAAGGCCGTCCACGTCGCCCAGCACAACGCGCTGGTCGGCCGGGACGCCTCCTTCAAGTCCGTCGTCGTGACCTTCGGCGGCGACGTCGTCCGCCTGCACCCCCGCGTCGAGTACGCGGGCACGGGCGGCGAGGCCGAGTTCTTCGGCCTGTACGTCACCGACGCCGGCCAGCACCAGGAGCACCGCCTCCTGGTCGACCACAACAAGCCGCACTGCAAGTCGAACGTCGTCTACAAGGGCGCGCTCCAGGGCGACGACGCCCACGCGGTGTGGATCGGCGACGTCCTCATCGAGGCCGCCGCCGAGGGCACCGACACGTACGAGATGAACCGCAACCTCGTGCTCACCGACGGCGCCCGTGTCGACTCCGTGCCGAACCTCGAGATCGAGACCGGCGAGATCGTCGGAGCGGGCCACGCCTCGGCGACCGGCCGCTTCGACGACGAGCAGCTCTTCTACCTCCAGTCGCGCGGTATCCCGCAGGACGAGGCGCGCCGCCTCGTGGTCCGCGGATTCTTCGCCGAGCTGATCCAGCAGATCGGCCTGCCCGACATCGAAGAGCGCCTCCTCGCGAAGATCGAAGAGGAGCTGGAGGCGTCGGCGGCATGACATTCGTACGCGCCTGTGGACTGAGCGAGCTGTCGGAGGACACCCCGAAGCGGGTGGAACTCGACGGCACGCCGGTCTCGGTCGTCCGCACCGAGGGCGAGGTGTTCGCGATCAACGACATCTGCTCGCACGCGAACGTCTCCCTCTCCGAGGGCGAGGTGGAGGACTGTCAGATCGAGTGCTGGCTGCACGGCTCCGCCTTCGACCTCCGCACCGGCAAGCCGTCCGGTCTCCCCGCGACGCGCCCCGTCCCCGTATACCCCGTAAAGATCGAAGGGGACGATGTGCTCGTCTCCCTCACCCAGGAGTCCTGAGGCACATGGCAACGCTTGAAATCCACGACCTGCACGTCACCGTCGAGGCCGACAACGCCACGAAGGAGATCCTCAAGGGCGTCGACCTCACCGTGAAGCAGGGCGAGACGCACGCCATCATGGGCCCGAACGGCTCCGGCAAGTCGACTCTCGCCTACTCCATCGCGGGTCACCCCAAGTACACGATCACGCAGGGCACCGTCACCCTCGACGGCGAGGACGTCCTGGAGATGTCCGTCGACGAGCGCGCCCGCGCCGGCATGTTCCTGGCCATGCAGTACCCGGTCGAGGTCCCCGGCGTCTCGGTCTCCAACTTCCTGCGTACGTCGGCGACGGCGATCCGCGGCGAGGCCCCCAAGCTGCGCACGTGGGTGAAGGAGGTCAAGGGTGCGATGGAGCAGCTCCAGATGGACCCGGCCTTCGCCGAGCGCAACGTGAACGAGGGCTTCTCCGGCGGCGAGAAGAAGCGCCACGAGATCCTCCAGATGGAGCTCCTCAAGCCGAAGATCGCGATCCTCGACGAGACGGACTCCGGCCTGGACGTCGACGCCCTGCGCCAGGTCTCGGACGGCGTCAACCGCGTCCGTGAGACCGGCGAGGTCGGCACCCTGCTGATCACGCACTACACGCGCATCCTGCGCTACATCAAGCCCGACTTCGTGCACGTCTTCGCGAACGGCCGCATCGCCGAGTCCGGCGGCGCCGAGCTCGCCGACAAGCTCGAGGCCGAGGGCTACGAGGCTTACACGAAGGGTGGCGTATCCGCGTGACAGTGGCCCACCAGGGGCTCTCCGGCCTCCTCGACACCGAGGCGATCCGCAAGGACTTCCCGATCCTGGATCGCACGATCCACGACGGCAAGAAGCTCGTCTACCTGGACAACGCGGCCACGTCCCAGACGCCGCGTCAGGTGCTCGACGTACTCAACGAGTACTACGAGAAGCACAACGCCAACGTCCACCGCGGCGTGCACGTCCTCGCGGAGGAGGCCACGGCGCTCTACGAGGGCGCCCGTGACAAGGTCGCGGCGTTCATCAACGCGCCGAGCCGCGACGAGGTGATCTTCACCAAGAACGCCTCGGAGTCGCTCAACCTCGTGGCCAACATGCTGGGCTGGGCCGACGAGCCCTACCGCGTGGACCACGAGACCGAGATCGTCATCACGGAGATGGAGCACCACTCCAACATCGTGCCGTGGCAGCTGCTCTCGCAGCGCACGGGCGCGAAGCTGAAGTGGTTCGGTCTCACGGACGACGGCCGGCTCGACCTGTCCAACATCAACGAGATCATCACGGAGAAGACGAAGATCGTCTCCTTCGTCCTGGTCTCGAACATCCTGGGCACGCAGAACCCGGTCGACGCGATCGTGCGCCGTGCCCAGGAGGTCGGCGCCCTGGTGCTGATCGACGCCTCGCAGGCCGCCCCGCACATGGTGCTGGACGTGCAGGCGCTCCAGGCCGACTTCGTGGCCTTCACCGGCCACAAGATGCTCGGCCCGACGGGCATCGGCGTGCTGTGGGGACGGCAGGAGCTCCTGGAGGACCTGCCGCCGTTCCTCGGTGGCGGCGAGATGATCGAGACCGTGTCGATGAGCTCGTCGACCTACGCTCCCGCGCCGCACAAGTTCGAGGCGGGCACGCCCCCGGTCTCCCAGGCCGTCGGCCTGGGCGCGGCCGTGGACTACCTCTCCGCGATCGGCATGGACAAGATCGCCGCTCATGAGCACGCGATCACCGAGTACGCGGTCAAGCGCCTCCTTGAGGTCCCCGACCTTAGGATCATCGGCCCGGCATCGGCCGAGGACCGCGGCGCCGCGATCTCCTTCACGCTCGGCGACATCCACCCGCACGACGTGGGCCAGGTCCTGGACGAGGAAGGCATCGCGGTCCGCGTGGGTCACCACTGCGCCCGCCCGGTCTGCCTGCGGTACGGAATTCCTGCGACCACGCGAGCGTCGTTCTATCTGTACTCCACGCCCGGCGAGATCGACGCTCTGGTCGACGGCCTGGAGCACGTACGGAACTTCTTCGGCTGAGGGGCTGGCTGGGAACGTGAAGCTGGATTCGATGTACCAGGAAGTCATCCTGGACCACTACAAGCACCCGCACGGGCGCGGTCTGCGCGATGGCGACGCCGAGGTGCACCACGTCAACCCGACGTGCGGCGACGAGATCACGCTGCGCGTGAAGTACGACGGGTCGACGATCGCCGACGTGTCGTACGAGGGCCAGGGCTGCTCCATCAGCCAGGCCAGCGCGTCCGTCCTGAACGACCTGCTGGTCGGCAAGGAGCTCGCCGAGGCGCGGAAGGTCCAGGAGGTGTTCCTGGAACTGATGCAGTCCAAGGGCAAGCTGGAGCCGGACGACGCGATGGAGGAGATCCTTGAGGACGCCGTCGCGTTCGCCGGGGTCTCCAAGTACCCGGCGCGGGTGAAGTGTGCTCTGCTGAGCTGGATGGCGTGGAAGGACGCGACCGCCCAGGCGCTCGGTACGGACGCCGACGCCCTCGCCGTCGCCGAGAGGAAGACCGCATGAGCGAGAACGAGACCCTGACCAAGCCCGCCTCCGAAGAAGAGGTCCGCGAGGCGCTGTACGACGTGGTCGACCCCGAGCTGGGCATCGACGTCGTCAACCTCGGCCTGATCTACGGCATTCACGTCGACGACGCGAACATCGCGACGATCGACATGACGCTCACCTCGGCGGCCTGCCCGCTGACGGACGTCATCGAGGACCAGGCGAAGTCCGCCACGGACGGCATCGTCAACGAGCTCCGGATCAACTGGGTCTGGATGCCGCCGTGGGGCCCGGACAAGATCACGGACGACGGCCGCGAGCAGCTGCGCGCGCTCGGGTTCAACGTCTGAGTGATCTGCGGGACGTGATCCCTGATGCGGCCCCCCGTGCTTCTGGCGCGGGGGGCCGCATCGCGTGCTACGGGACTGGCCGCGCAGCCGCCGACGCCTCCGTGAGCGTGTGCGCGAGGTTTTCCTTGCGGATGCGGCGGTCCAGGTAGAGCAGGGCCGTCACCAGGGGCAGGAACACCGTGGCGGCGAGCTGGGCGAGGAAGCTGCCGACCAGGCCGAGGAGCGCGTACAGGCCGAACTGGGAGCGCAGTTGGTCCAGGAAGTAGGCCGACGCGGAGTCGCCGGGGTCCACCGGGGGCGGGGTCGGCGCGGCGAACTGGAGGGGGAGCCGCAGGGCGAGGGAGACGCCCATGACGATGAGGCCCGCGAGCAGCGAGATGCCGAAGGTGCGCCACCAGGCGCCCCGCACCAGGCGCATGGAGCGCCGCAGCGCCGTGAAGGGCCCCGCCGTCTCCAGTGCCGCGGCGGCCGGGGCGAAGGCGAACAGGACGTACAGCCAGGCCGCGAGCGGCAGCGACACCAGGAACAGCGGGAAGACCAGGCCGATGGGGAGGAGCGACTGGGTCATCATCAGGAAGAGGAGCGAGAACAACAGCAGCAGGAACGCGGCCACCGGCAGCATCAGGACGACCGAGAGCAGCAGGGTCACGGCCAGCACGGACGGCGTCCGCGACCAGGCCCTGCGCCACACCGCGCGGAACGTCGCCGGGCGGCCGAGGACCGCCTCGTGCAGCGTGGCGGCGCAGGCCGCCTGGATGAACGAGTTGACGGCCAGCGTGGCGAGCATGAAGACCAGCCACACCAGGCCGAACGCGAACAGGACCGGCCTGCCGTCGTCCCAGGAGAAGTCCCCGCCGGGTTCGCGCAGGGCGCGCAGGTGCTCCCGGCTCGCCCCGTAGGCGAGCACCCCGCCGGCCACGGCGAGGACGGTGAGCAGGCCGTAGGCCGCGGTCGCCGTGCCGAACAGCGGCTTGGCGTAGCGCCGCATGGTCGCGAACGCGCCGCCGAAGATGTCGTTGGCGCCCAGCGGCGCGAGGGGTATCACGCCGGGCTTGGGCGGCGGCGGTGGCGGGGTCCAGCCGTAGCCGTTCCAGCCCCAGCCGGGCGGCGCCCCGTAGGGCCCCGGCGGTCCGCCGTACGGCGCCTGTGGTCCCCACCCCGACGTGTCTGACATCGCTCTTGTGCTCCGTGGTCTCGTACGCCTCTGTGGCCCCCCACAGTGATCGCGTCACCTTAACCGGTGGGATCGAGTTAACCGGCGGGATCGAGCGCGTTTGCGTACGCCCGTACACATCGATATGTACACTCGTACGCATGGGATACGGACTGCTCGCCGGGGCGATCATCGCGGAGGTGGCCGGGACGACGGCCATGAAGTACAGCGAAGGGTTCAGCAAGCTCTGGCCCTCGCTGATCACCGTCGCCGGATATCTGATCGCCTTCACGCTGCTCGCGCAGACCCTGAAGACGCTGTCCGTCGGCACGGCCTACGCGATCTGGGCCGGGATCGGCACCGCCGCGGTCGCCGCCATCGGCATGATCTTCATGGGGGAGTCCGCGGGCCTCGCCAAGATCGCGGGACTGGTCCTGGTGATCGCGGGCGTCGTCCTGCTCAACCTCGGCGGGGCGCATTGATGGCCCGGCGCTATGACCCCGAGCGGCGCCAGCGGATCATCGACGCCGCGATCCGGGTGGTGGCGGACAAGGGGATAGGTGGGCTCAGCCATCGCTCGGTCGCCGCGGAGGCCGACGTGCCGCTCGGCTCGACCACCTACCACTTCAAGACACTCGACGACCTCCTGGTGGCCGCGATGCGGCAGGCCAACGAGGGCTTCGCCAAGGCCGTCACCGCCGGCGGCGCGTTCGAGGACCCGCGGGGCGACCTCGCCGGTGAGCTGGCCGGTCTGCTCGGCCAGTGGCTCGCCGGGGACCGCACGGAGCTCGAGCTGGAGTACGAGCTGTATCTGGCCGCCCTGCGCAAACCCGCGCTGCGGCCCGTCGCCGCCGAGTGCGGGGAGGTGCTCGGCGAGGTCCTGCGGCGGCGCACCGACCCCGTCACCGCGCGGGCGCTCGTCGCGGCCGTGGACGGCATCTGCCTCCAGGTGCTGCTCACGGACGTGCGGTACGACGAGGCGTACGCGCGCGAGGTCTTCCACCGGCTCGTCCCGTCCGGCGGCTGACCTCCGCGGGCTTCGCGCGGTGCGCGACGCGGCGGGCGGGCGGCCCGGAGGCTGAGACCGGTTCGCCCGCGCGGCGCGCCGCCGGTTAGGTTTTCCCCATGACCGACACGAACGCTTCCCGCACCACCGGCGCCGTCGCCGCAGGCCTCGCCACCGTCACCGCCGACGGCACCGTCCTCGACACCTGGTTCCCCGCGCCCGAGCTCGTCGCCGAAGCGGGTCCCGCGGGCACCGAGCGGCTCACCGCCGAGCGTGCCGTGCAGCTGCTCGGCGAGGGCGCGGCCAAGGCCATCCGCCGGGACGACCGCCGTGGCGTGGAGATCGTCGCCGTACGTACGGTCATCGCGTCCCTCGACGAGAAGCCGGTGGACGCCCACGACGTCTACCTCCGGCTGCACCTGCTCTCGCACCGCCTGGTCAAGCCGCACGGCGTGAACCTCGACGGCCAGTTCGCCTTCCTCGCCAACATCGCCTGGACCTCGCTGGGCCCGGTCGCCGTCGACGACGTCGAGAAGGTGCGGCTCAACGCCCGCGCCGAGGGCCTGCACCTCGCCGTGACCTCCGTCGACAAGTTCCCGCGCATGACGGACTACGTGGCCCCCAAGGGCGTGCGCATCGCCGACGCCGACCGGGTGCGCCTGGGCGCGCACCTCGCCGAGGGCACGACGGTCATGCACGAGGGCTTCGTGAACTTCAACGCCGGCACGCTCGGCACCTCCATGGTCGAGGGCCGCATCTCCGCCGGTGTCGTCGTCGGCGACGGCTCCGACATCGGTGGCGGCGCCTCCACGATGGGCACCCTCTCCGGCGGCGGCAACGTCCGCATCGTCATCGGCGAGCGCTGCCTGATCGGCGCCGAGGCGGGCGTGGGCATCGCGCTCGGCGACGAGTGCGTCGTAGAGGCCGGCCTCTACGTCACCGCGGGCACCCGCGTCACGATGCCCGACGGGCAGATCGTGAAGGCCCGCGAGCTCTCCGGTGCCTCGAACATCCTCTTCCGCCGCAACTCGGTCACCGGCGCCGTCGAGGCCCGCCCGAACAACGCGGTGTGGGGCGGCCTGAACGACGTGCTGCACAGCCACAACTGATCGTTCCTCCCACGCCGAGCGCCCTCCGGTTCACCGGAGGGCGCTCGGCGTGGGACGCCGGGGCGCGCGCTGCCTCCCGCGAGGCGGCCCTGGCTGCGTAAGCTGCGCTGCCAGGCGGGCGTGGTGCTCGCGGGACGAACGGGAGTGCGGCATGCGTCGAACGGGGATCAGGGCTCTGGCTCTGGGCGGAGTGACGGTGCTCGGTCTGGTGACCGGGTGCGGGCAGAGCGCCGGGCAGGCGCAGGACACCGGCCGCGGGCCGGCCCGGCAGGTCACGACGGTCGCCACCGGCGATCACGGCTACCCGCTCCAGAAGAGCGACATCCCCTGGAGCGGCAGCCCGAGCCCCTTCAACGCGCAGGTCAAGCTCACGGACGGCCGGCGCGTGGCCATGCACTACCTGAAGGGCAAGGGCCTCTTCGTGCAGGACTACAGCCCCAAGGCCAAGGGCTGGTCCAAGCCGGCCGTCGTCCACAAGACGGCCACCGACGCCTGCCAGGGCATCACGCTCAAGGCCAAGGACGGCACCGTCGCGGCCTTCGGCGACTTCGGCGTCTACTGCGCCGACGGCGAGCCGCCGACCGAGTCGGTCGCCGCGGTCGCCACCGGCCCCCTCACGAAGTGGGCCACGCACCTCACCAAGGACTTCGACGGCTGGGAGAAGATCGCCGTCGCCGCCGGGGGCAAGAAGGCCACGTTCAGCCGTGGCTCCGACACGCTCGTGTGGACGAAGGCGGGGGGCTTCCCCGCCGCGGGCTGAGGTCCTCGTACGCGGCGAGCAGTCCTTCGGTCGCCTCGCGGCCGGCGGGCCGCAGCGGCGCGCGGACGGGACCGCCGGGCAGGCCCAGCGCGCCGAGCAGTGCCTTGGCGGTGACCGTGCCCGGCAGGCCCGCGCCCATCATCGCCTCGATGAGCTCCATGGCCCGCTGCTGAAGCCGCCGTGCCTGTGCCGTGTCGCCCGCGTCGAACGCGTCGATGACAGCCCGCAGATGGCCGGGCACGACGTTGGCCACCGTGCTGATGTATCCCGCGCCGCCCACCGCGTACAGCGCGAGGATGAGCTCGTCGCAGCCGGTGTAGTAGGCCAGATCGGTGCGCGAGAGGACCTTCTGCGTGCCCATCAGGTCGTACGCGCAGTCCTTCACGGCGACGATCCGCGGATGCTCCGCCAGGCGCAGCATCGTCTCCGGCTCGATGCGCGTCCCGGTGCGCCCCGGGATGTCGTAGAGCACGAGCGGGAGCCCCGAGGCGTCGGCGACCTCCAGGAAGTGCGCCTCGACGGCGTCCTGCGGCGGCCTGCTGTAGTAGGGCGTGACCACCAGCAGGGCGTCCGCGCCCGCCTTCTCGGCCTGGAGCGCGAGCTCGACGGTGTGCCGGGTGGCGGAGCTGCCGACACCCGCGACGACCGACGCCCGGTCGCCGACCGCCTCGGCGACGGCCCGCACGAGCGCGGCCTTCTCGTCGTCGGACGTGGTGGGGGACTCGCCGGTGGTACCGGAGAGGACGAGACCGTCGCAGCCGTCGTCCACCAGGCGCTCGGCGAGCAGCTGGGCCCCGTCGAGGTCGAGCAGACCGTCGGCCGTGAAGGGCGTGACCATCGCGCAGAGGGCGCGGCCGAGGAGAACAGGCGCTGCTGGGGGAGAGGTCATGAAGGCAGTGTCGGTACGCCGACGCTGAAGCTCCACTTAATTCTGCTACGAGGTAAGGGTCACGGATGCTGAAAGGTGCCCGTGAGTGGGGCGGGCCCTGGTGCCAACTCGCCCCCGTATGCGCCACCATGGGCCGACGGTAGTCGACGGACGGCCGCGCGGCGGTCGCCACAGGAGGCGTCATGAGGCTGGGCAAAGCACTCGCCACCGGGATCGCCGAGGAAGCCCCGCGGGAGCAGCCGCGGGCACAGGACCGTGAGCTGCACGCGGCGCCCGTACCCGAACCCGCGGTGCCGGCCGAGGAGCCCGCGGCCGGAGCCCCGGCGGCCGAGGTCCCCGCGGTCCGATGAGGCTGCGGCTCCCCGCGGAACGCCCGAAGGAGCCGCCGACCGGATACAAGATCGCCCGCCTCGCGCTGTCCCAGGACGGCGCGAGGGCCGGGTTCACCGGCGTCTCCCTGGGCGCCGCCCTGCCCTATGGCGTGCTCGACGAGGCCCACTGCGTCTACGGCAGACGGCACGCGGCCCCGCACCGCCGCTGCGACTGCGGCTTCCACTGCGTCCACGGGCGGGCCGCGGCGGAGGCGTTCCTGTGCACCGGCGAACACCGCGGGGCGGCGCTCCTGGAAGTGACGGTGCTCGGCGCGTACATCCGCTTCGAGCAGGGCTTCCGGTACGCGCGGCAGCGGGTGCGCGCGGTGACCGTGCGGCCGTGCGGCTGCGGGGCGGGTGCCTCGGTCCTCGCGGACGCGGGGTGGGGCAGGCCGGGCTGGCGGGTGGTCGAGGGGGTGTGCGGTGCCTGCGTGGGCCGCCGTGCGGCGCTGCGGCTCGCGGAGTTCGCCCGCCTCGCGGGGGAAGGTCTCACGGTCACCGCGGCGGTGCCGGAGGCCGTGCCGGGGGTGCGCTCGCCGGCCATGGGGGTGCCCGAACTGGTCGCGGAGGCGGCGCTGCTGCAAGCCCGACTCGACGTCTTCCAGGGTGAGTTGGCGCGTCTCGCGGGTGAGGGGGCGGGCTGAGGGCCGCGGGCGCCGGTGGTCACCACCACGTTGACGTGCCCTGACCGCGGGGGGAGGCTCTGGCCATGACCACGCATGCGTACGCGCGCTATGTCGCGCTCGGCGACAGCCAGACCGAAGGGGTCGGCGACGGTGACGAGACCCACGGCTACCGCGGCTGGGCCGACCGCCTCGCCGAGATCCTGGCCGAGGGCAACCCGGACTTCGGCTACGCGAACCTCGCCGTACGGGGCAGGCTGACGGCCCGGATCAAGGCGGAGCAGCTGGCCCCGGCCCTCGCGCTGCGGCCGGACCTGGTCACCGTCATGGCGGGCATGAACGACCTGGTGCGGCCCGGCTTCGACGCGGCCCGGGTGGCGCGCGACATCGAGGACATGTTCACCGAGCTGACGGCGGCGGGCGCGCGCGTGGCCACGGTGACGTTCCCCGACCTCGGGCGGATCTCGCCGCTCGCGCGCAGGGCGCTGCCCCGCGTGCTCGACCTGAACGCCCGCATCCGCGCGGCGGCGGACCGCCACGGGGTCACCGTCCTGGACACGTTCCCGCACCGGGTCACCACGGACCCCCGGCTGTGGAGCACCGACCGGCTGCACGCGAGTCCGCTGGGGCACGCCCGGATCGCCGCCGGGATGGCGGACGCGCTGGGGGTGCCCGGCCACGAGGACTGGGTGCGGCCGGTGCTGCCCCCGGCGCCTCCGGTGTCCGCGCTGCGGGCGGTGGCGGCGGAGACGTCCTGGTTCGCCGGGTTCATGGGTCCGTGGCTGTGGCGGCGCGTCAGGGGGCGCTCGTCGGGCGACGGGCGCGCGGCGAAGCGCCCGGAGCTCGTCCCGGTGGCCTCTCCCGAACGGGCTTGACCTCAAGCAAACTTGAGGTCGCAGGGTGGACGGAGAGGGGCACGGCGCCCCCTCCCCGCCCATCTCGAAGGAGCAGGCCATGCAGGCGTACACCGACACCACCACCCTCCCCGACCCGGCCCGCGCGCACGGCGGGCTCGTCTTCCTCAGCACCTGGAGCACGGGCACGCCGGACCGGCAGCGGGCGACGGTCGAGGCGATCGCCGCAGCCTGGGGGAGCCGTCCGTGGCCGCACGAGGGGCTCCTCTCGTACACCGTGTACGCCGGTATGGACGGTTCGACGGTGGCGCACCGCTCGCACTGGCGGGACGAGGAGGCGTACGAGGACTTCTTCGCCCACGGCAGGGACGAGCGGAACTCCGAGATCGACGCGGCCGTGCCGGGCATCGAGCGCCTGCGGCTGCACAAGACGCTTCTGCGGGACGGGACACCCCGGGCGGCGGGCGACGACCGGGCGGTCCGGGCGATCGTGATGGCCGAGGGCGTGGGCGAGCGGGAGAGTGAGGGTGTGGATGCGGGCGACGGGCGGTCGGAGCGGGCGCCGGGTCTGGTATCCGCCCACGTCCACGTGACGACGGACGGCCGGCGCGTCCTGCGCTACGAGGAGTGGGCGAGCGGGGAGGGGCTGCCCGAGGAGGGCACCTACCGCCTGGCCCTCCGGATGGAGCCGCGCTGATCCCTGCCGGTGCCTGGTGCTCCCCGCGATCCTCGCGGCTCCCCGGTCATCGCGGCTCCCCGCCGTCTCGCGTCCGCGCCCGCGGTCAGTGGCGATTTCGCCCCCATTGACCCCACTTTCCCCGGTCGCGCCACGCCTCTGGACGGGAATGGTCGTCGGTGGGACGTTGAACCGACGCGGGACGTCAGGGGGGTCGCCATGGCCGCAGGCAAGGAGTTCGAGATCGCGCGGGAGTTCGAGGTCGACGCCTCTCCCGCCGAGGTCTGGGACGCGTTCACCACCGGTACCGCCTGCTGGCTCTGGCCCATGGTGGAGCACGAACCCCGCGAGGGCGGCGCCGCACCCTGTGGCGGCGTCGTCACCCACTGGGAGCCGCCGCACCGCCTCACCGACCGCGTCGACGACCCCGCGGGCCTCCCGCGGGGCCAGATCCGCAACGCGCTCGACCGCGTCATCGAGCCCCGCGACGGCGGCCGCCGCTCGTGGGTCCGCTATCTGCACAGCGGCGTCTTCACCGGCGACTGGGGCAGCCAGTACGACGGGGCCGCCAAGCACACGGACTTCTACCTGCACACCCTGCGCCAGTACCTGACGTACTTCGCGGGCCTTCCCGTCACCTTCACCAGCCTCGACGGCCCCGCGCCCGCCATGGCACCGGAGGCCTTCACCAAGCTGGGCCGCCGCCTCGGCCTCCCCGACGACGCGTCGGAGGGCGCCCGCATGCGCGTGGACGCCCCCGGCGCACTCCTCGACGCGATGATCGACTTCCGCACCCGGCACTTCATCGGCCTGCGCACGGACACCGCGCTCTACCGCTTCTTCGGCCGCAACCACTTCGGTGCCCCCGTGGCCGTCAGCATCCACGACTTCGCGCCGCACGCCGACGCCAAGGGCACCGAACTGGCCTGGCGGGACTGGCTCCTCCGGCTCTACGCGTGACCCGCCGGGTCACGCGCGGAGGCCGGCGGGTCATGCGCGTCCTTCCGGTTCGGTCCTACGGCCGGAACCGCAGCACCTGCGGGTCGTGGTCGCTGTTCTGGTCGGCGAACTCCGCGTTGATGTGCACGCTGTCGTACGCGAAGCCGCGGGCGCTCCCGACCCCGGGGCTGGTCAGGATCTGGTCCAGGACCTGCGCGTTGCCCTGGTAGACGTACGAGTAGCGCTCCGAACGGGGGAGGGACTTCACGGCCGACTTCAGCGCGCCCCCCGACTCCAGGGCCTGCGTCGTGGCCGAGAACTCGAAGTCGTTCACGTCCCCCACGACCACCACGTCCGCGTTCTTCTGCACCGTGCGCACGTCCCGCACGAAGGAGTTCACGGCCTGCGCCTGCCGCAGCCGCTTCGCCTCCGAGGACCGCACCGGCGGCTGGTGCCGCGACGTGAGGCCCTCGTCGCCGCCCTTCGACCCGAAGTGGTTGGCGACCACGATCACACTGCGCCCCCGGAAGCTGAACTCCCCGGCCAGCGGCTTGCGGCTGTCCTCCCACGCGGTGTTCGCGGGGTCGACGCGCCCGGGGGAGAGGGTCAGCGCGGCGCGCCCGGCGGACCGCACGACCCCCGTGCCCGTGGTCGCGTCCCCGTGGCCCCGGTCCGTGAAGGAGACCCGCTCGGGGTTGAACAGGAACACCTGGCGGATGTTGCCGCCCGGCTCCCCGCCGTCCTTGTTGTTCTGCGGGTCGATGGACCGCCACGCATACCGCGGCCCGCCCGCGGCGACGATCGCGTCCGTGAACTTCTTCAGGGTCGCCTCCGCCGAGACGGTCCCGTCGTTCTTCGCGCCGTTGTCGTCCTGGATCTCCTCCAGGGCGAGGATGTCGGGCGAGGCGAGGTTCGAGACGACGGCCCCGGCGAGGGCGTCGAACTTCGTCTGCGGGTCGGTGGGGTCGAGGTTCTCCACGTTGTACGTGGCGACGGCGAGCTCACCCTTGGCCTGCCGCCGCGTCTTCTCCCGTACGAGACCCTCGTCCGTGACCTTGCCGAGGGTGCGCGCGACCAGCGTATACCCGCCGAACTGGTTGAAGTCCAGGGGGCCTTCGGCGCCGCCGGACAGCGTGTCGCCGACGTTCGCCTTCGGGAAGGGCTGCTCGGAGACCGGAGCGAGCTGCTGGATCTGGAGGCGGCCGGTGTTCTGGTCGTCGTAGGACTTGTAGACCGTGCCGCCGCGCCGGTTCGGGTTCTCGTGCGGCTTCACGGTGACCCACAGCTCCGCGTACGGATCCGTGGCGCCGACCACGCGCGAGCTGCCGACGCGTACGTTCATGCCCTCCAGGGACTCGTACAGGTCCAGGGCGTACGAGCGGGGCTTCAGCGGCAGCGCGTTGATGCTGCCGCCGGCCGCGGGGTCGCCCTCGGGCGCGTACGCGGAGGGGACCGCCTTGGCGTTCACCGTGACGGGCGCGGGCAGGGCGTTGCCGGACGACTCGACCGTGACCGTCGGCTTGGTGAGCTGGGTCAGGGACTGGTTGCCGGAGGCCTCGCCGCCGGGGACGTACTCGCCGACCGTCCCGGAGACGCGCACCGCGTCACCGGCCCGCACGGTCAGGGCGGCGGAACCGGTGTAGACGAAGACGCCCTCGCTGGTGGAGGGGTCGGAGTCGGCCTTCGGGTCCTGGATCCAAAAGCCCTTCGAGCCATACGCGCGGACGCCGGTCACGATGCCCGTCACGTCCGTGACCTGCTGTCCAACGAGGGGCGAGAGGCGGGTGGTGCCCTGGATGTCGTGGACGCGCACCTCGGCGGCGGACGCGGAGGAGGAGCTCACGGCGAGCAGACCGGCCGCGAGGGCCGTGGCCACGACGGTGGAGACGGCGGCGGATCTCACGGCGGGCCGGGTGGGGCGGGATATGTGCGGCATGACGAGACTCCGGATGAGGGTGAGGTCGTATGAAGCAGATGAGGGAAACGCACGGGAGGGACAGGTGAGAGCGGCCGGGAGCCAGGAGTCAGGGAGGCTGACCGGCGGGCCCGGCGAGACCCGGTGGCGCCCGGCACTCTACGCGCGTCAATCTCTTGTGTGGCCAGGGGAGTTGTCAAGGTTCGGCGGGTGTTCTCGCCGTGTATGTCTGCTGACAGGGACATGAACCGGGCGGCATGGGTCCAAATCCGTCTAGGCTTTGGTCCTGCGACCTTTCCCCGGGCCCTCGACCTCGTGCGAGCCGGGGACGCCCCATCCTTCGGAGGAGAACCAGCCGATGTCCGTAAGTCCCGCCACCCTGCCGCCGGTGCTGCTGCACTCCGAAGCGGAACTCGCGCGGGCCGCGCTCGCCACACCGCTGCTCTCCCGTGCCGCGCGGCTCGCCCGCTGGGCGGGCCCCGAGACGCGTGTCGGCGCGGGCGGTGAGCTCGTCGAGGAGCAGCTGCCGGCCGCCGTGGCCGAGCTGGGCCTCGCGGCGGACGATCCGGACGCCGTCGCGTACACGAGCGAGGCCTGGCGCGTGGCCGTCGACACGGGCCTGGTGGACGTGACGGACGCCGACGCGTCGGAGGGCGAGGACGCGCCGGGCACGGTGGCGGCCGGCGAGGACCTCGCCGCGCTCACCTCCGGCAGCCCGCAGGACATCCTGGCCGTCTGGCTCGGCGCCCTGGACACCGTGTACGCGGACGCGACCGTGCCCGACATGGACAACCTCCTGGACGTCCTGGAGGAGAACGGCGAGCTCGACTTCGAGGAGCTGGGCTGGGACCCGCAGGCGGAGGCGGACTTCCTGGACGGCGTCCTCGGCAACCTGTACCTGCTCACCGCGGGCGAGGCCGGTGCGGGCGAGGGCCCGGTGCCGCTGCCCGCGCTCGCCGCGTCGATGATCGTGCCCGACGACATGGGCGAGCCCACGGACGACGTCCTGGAACAGGTGTCGGACGCGATGATGAAGCTCGACGACCAGTTCCGGCTCTTCGAGCCGCTCGGGCTCGTCGAGTACCAGCCGGTCGACGAGGCCCTCATGGTGGACATCGACGAGGCCGAGGCGCCGCTCCCGGACGACGCCGAGGACGTCACGCGGTACGGCATGGTCAAGCTGACGCCGCTCGGGGTGTACGGCATCCGGGCGCGGATGCTGGAGGCCGGTGTGGACGCCCCCGCGGTCGGCGATCTCACGGACAAGGGCGCCGACGCGCTGCTCGAAGGGACGGCCGGTTTCCCGCAGGCCGCCGCGCAGGCCGAGATCGAGCAGTGGCTCGCCCGGCACGAACCGCTCGCCGCAGCACGGGAGTTGCTGGCCGCGGCGCGCGGCGGTGACGAGGGGGCGCCGCTGCGCCGGCTCCGGTGCCAGCAGGCGCTCTCCCTGGTGGGCCGCGAGGCGGAGCCCGCCCTGCGGGAGGTCCTCGACGACGCCGAGCTGGGCGGGCTCGCCCGGGTGTGGCTGGCCGAGCACGGGGCGGCCGACGTGCCGGCGCCCTCCGAGGCGCTGGTCTTCTGGCTGACCATCGACACGATCGCCGCGCAGCTGGCCGCCGAGGGCAACTCGGACGAGCTCCAGGGTCTGGTGGAGGGCCTGTCCCAGCAGCACAGCGGGTTCTTCGCCGCGGCCTGGCGGGTCGAGCACCCCGCCACCGCGGACGTCCTCGAAGCGATGGGACGGCTGCACCCCGACAAGAAGGTGGCCAAGGAGGCCCGCAAGGCGGCGTTCAAGGCGCGCTCCCAGCAGGGCGCGTGACACGGCGGGGCATCTGACGCCGACGGTGGCCGGACCGCGAGGCGCGGCCCGGCCACCGTGCCGCTCGGCTCAGCGCCGAGACGGCTCTTGGCTCAGCACTTGTACAGCGTGGTGTGCTTGAACGACGAGGTCGCGCCGTCGAAGCCGTACGTGCCCCGGTAGGCCGGCGGGTTCTGGTACTCGCCGACGATCGTGATCGTGTTGGCGCAGGAGCCCTGGCCCGTGCGCTTGGCGTCCAGGCGCAGGGTGTCGCCGATGAGGCCGCCCGTGATGTCCCACGGAGCGCCGCAGATGCCGGAGGTGATCTGGCCGCCGGTCACCACGTGCGGGTAGGTGTTCGGGTTGAACTTCACCTCGACGGCGAAGGTGACCGCGCCGTTGTGCAGCTCCAGCTTGCAGGTGGTGGCGACCGCCTCGGCGGACACCTCCTGGGGCGCGGCGAAGGCCTCGTCGCGCGTCTTGACCTCGGCGCCCTGCGGGTTGTGGAAGCGGTGCTCCGCGCGGGCCTGGCCCTTCTGCTTGCGTGCCTGAGTGGTCATGGAAGCCCTCCTCTCGTGGTGCGACCGGTCAGGCCAGCTGTTCGGAGACCTCGACCCGCAGCAGCGCGCGGACGTTCTCGAAGTGGTTGAGCACGGTGACGGTCGAGGAACCGGCGAACAACAGGCCGAGCGCGACGTTGTCGAGCGAGGTCACCAGGGACCCCGAGTCGCCGCCCGCCGAGATGTTCGTCGTCAGGATCTGGTCCTTGAAGCGGGCCGTGCCCGCCGTGCCGTAGTTGACGTCGATGGTGGCGTCGACGGCGATGATCCGGCCGAAGGAGATGTTGGTGGTGCGGCCGGTCTTCTTCACCAGGTCGCCGACCGCGACGTTCGCCTTGCGGCGCCAGGCGCGCGGCGCACCGCTGAAGTACGTCTCGCGGGTGGCGTCCTGGAAGTCGACGGTGCCCAGGGCCGCGTCGACGACGTTGTTGTGCCGCTCCAGCGGAATCTGCGGGGCGAACTGGATCGTGATGAAGCGCTCCAGGGTCGCGATGCGGTCGGCCGGGTCCTGGCCGCCGTCGAAGACGCCGGGCTGCACGATCGCGCTGCCCAGCTGGGCGCGGTTGGAGTCGGCGAGCACGTGGTTGTTGGAGAGGATGTAGAACTTCGCCGGTACGCCGAGGCCGGGGCCCGGCGGGTCGACCGAGGCGCCGGGCAGGAAGTCGTAGACCACGCTGCCGAGCGTGCCCGCCGTCACGCGGACGTTGCCGACCGAGAAGCCGGAGGGGCACGGGCGCATCCGGCGCTTGAGGAGCTGCGGCTCGAACGCGCCGAGGCCGCCGAGCTCTTCGAGCATGGGCTGCGAAAGGCCCGCGAGCTGCCCGCTCACGCCGCCGTCGGGGCCGTACGTCACGGAGCGGTCCTCCGCGCGGCCCGACGTGCGCTGCTGCCGCTGGGCGGCGACATGGCCGACGGCGACGACGTCGGTGGGGGTGCCGTCGTCCATCTGGGCGGGGATGACGTCCCGCTCCGGGAGCATGGACTCCGGGACCTTCTGGGTCACGAACACGATGACCGCGGGTTCGCCGGTGGGCTCACCCTCGATCCACTTCACGCCGTGGCCGAAGCCGACGACGTTGGCCAGCGACGTCTGGGGGCCCAGGAAGTCCCCCATCGCCTGCTGGCGTGAGCTGTCGCTGAGCTGACCGCCGGTGGGTCCTCGCATCAATTCGGGCTGGCTCACCACGCCAGACCACCTCTTCCCCTTGGTTGAAGGGTGGAGTCCCGGTCGGCTCGCGCGGGTCCGTCCTACTGCGCCGCGGGCTCGCCGATGGCGAGCACGCGCACGGGGACGCCTTCGAGCACTTCCGGAACCACGTCTTCGTCCCGGAGCCGGTCACGGGGCACCTTGCGGGTCACGAACACGACGATCACGTCCGCCCCCGAGTGCTCGTCCTTCCCGATGCCGACGCCGTTGACATTGGCCAGCTTCATCAGCCGGTCCTCATGGAGGCTGCGTGCCTGCGACGCGTCCACACGGCTCGCCTCCCCCAACGGGTGATGCAGGTAGGGGATGTCTATTGCCGTGTGGAGGGCGGGTCAAGGCGTTCCGCACGAAATCTTGGCTTTACGGGTGATCCGCCCCCGTTGACCTTGTTTACGAAGTCTCTTCCGACCACTGCCGTGGGGTGCCCGCGGCGTGTGGTGTCCGCTTCACGTACGCAGGTGGGACGCGCCGTTGAGGTCGAGGACCGTGCCGGAGGCCCACTCCGCCACCGGCGAGGCGAGCCAGAGGACCGCCGCGGCGATCTCCTCCGCCGTGCCCGCCCGGCCGAACGGGCTCTGCGCGCGGATCGCCGCGCCCTCGTCCCCGCTCAGCCGGTGCGCGACCCGCTCCGTGCCGAAGAAGCCGGGTGCCACCGACGCCACCGCGATCCCGTACGGCGCGAGCGACACCGCGAGGGACTGGCCGAGTGCGTGCACGGCCGCCTTGGTCGCCCCGTACGCCGGGTGGTCGGGCTCCCCGCGGAACGCGCCGCGCGAGCCGACGTTCACGATCCGGCCGCCCGTCCCCTGGTCGATCATCCGGCGGCCCGCCAGATGGCTGAGGTTCGCCGTGGCCAGGAGGTTCACCGCCACGTGCCGCTGCCAGAGCTCCGCCCACTCCTCGTACGACGTCTCGGCGAGGGGGTGCGGCAGGTTCACGGCGGCGTTGTTGACCAGCACGTCGATTCCGCCGAGCGCGGCGGCGGCCCGCCCCGCGACGTCCGCCGCGCCCGCGGGAGCGGACAGGTCTCCGCCCACCAGCGCGTGGCCCTCGCCCGCCAGGGACGCGAGCGTGGCGCGCGCCTCCTCCTCGCGCGAGCCGTAGTGCACCGCCACGCGGTCGCCGTTGGCGGCGAAGGCCCGCGCGAGCGCTCTGCCCAGGCCTCGGGAGGCCCCGCTGATCAGTACACGGCGGCCGGTGGCAGGCAGGTTCATGGAAGGAGGCCCCTTGATGTCGGACAGCGTTCAACCGCCGTTTATACGTGAGCGGGAGCGTGACGCGGACAGCGGCCCGGCCGGCCGGCGTGCCCGCACCCGGAGCACGCGGGCCGGGACCGGCCGCCGCACGAGAGCAGTCCGCACGTACACAGTCAGCCCGTAGCCCGCTCGTACGCGCCCCAGGAGACATCATGCCGCTCACCCGCAGGGACTTCACCAGACGCTCCGCGCTCACCGGTGCGGGGGTCGCGCTGGCCGGCAGCGTCGGCGCGCTCGCCTCCGCGCCCGGTGCCCTCGCCGCCGAGGAGACCACCCAGGACGGGACCGACGCACTCGGCGGGGCCCCCGGCTACGGGCCCCTCCTGCCCGACCCGAAGGGCCTGCTCGCGCTGCCCGCCGGATTCTCGTACCGCGTCCTCACCCACAGCGGCAGAACGAGGCTGGAGAGCGGCGAGTTCACGCCGTCCCATCACGACGGCACGGCCGCCTTCGAGGGCCCGCGCGGCAGCACGCTCCTGGTCAACAACCACGAGCTGGGCGGCCCCCGCGCCAAGTGGGCGCACCCGGTCCCGCTGACCGAGGGACTCGTCTACGACCCGGCCGCGTCCGGCGGCTGCACCGTCGTCGAGGTCCGCCGCGACGGGCACACGGCCGAGTGGGTCGGCATCGCGGGCACGGCCACCAACTGCGCGGGCGGCAGCACCCCGTGGGGCACCTGGCTGACCTGCGAGGAGACCGAGGACAAGGCCGGCCAGAACGGCATGACCAAGGACCACGGCTACGTCTTCGAGGTCGACCCCCACGACGGGCGCGCCAACCGGGCCCCCAAGCCCCTCAAGGCGCTCGGCCGCTACGCCCACGAGGCCGTCGTCGTCGACCCCAAGCGCGGCGACCTCTACCTCACCGAGGACGCCTCGGGCCCCAACGGCCTGCTCTACCGCTGGACCCCGCCGCACGGCTTCCGGCACGGCCGCGGCAAGCTGCGCACCCTCGCCGACGACGCGGGCGTCCTGAAGGCGCCCAAGTGCTTCGACTCGGGCGGCCGTTTCGTGGACGACCTGTCCCGCGCCACGAAGATCGGCACGGTCTACGGCGTGGACTGGGTCGAGGTCCCCGACCGCGACGCCCGCACGGTCCCGGTGCGCGAGCAGTTCGACGACGGCGACATCACCCGCGCCCGCAAGCTCGAAGGCATGTGGTGGGGCGACGGCGGCGTCTACGTCGTCGCGTCCTTCGCCCGTGACGAGAGCCCCGTCCCGCACGACGGGCAGGTGTGGTTCTACCACCCCGCGCGCCGCACCCTCACCCTGAAGGTCCTGCTCGGCGTCAACCCCGACCCTTCCCGGGACGGCGCCTTCGACGGCCCGGACAACATCACCGTCTCGCCGTACGGCGGACTCGTCATCGCCGAGGACGGGGACGGCATCCAGCACCTCTTCGGAGCCACCGAGCGCGGGCGCACGTACCCGATCGCGCGCAACGAACTCAACGCGGGCACGCCCGAGAAGCCCTCCTACAGCGAGTTCACCGGCGTCACGTTCTCACCCGACGGCAGGACGCTCTACGCCAACATCCAGACGCCCGGCATCATGCTGGCGATCACCGGGCCTTGGCGGCGCCGACGCCACTGACCGCAGCCACACCGATCCAGAGTCGCCGCCCAGCCTGCGACTGTCGGCTCGTGGTGTTGCCGCCGTCGGCCTGAAGCGGAGGGGGCTGACCTACTTCGGGGTCCGATGGTGCCTTTGGAGGGGATAAGCCGCGGGCCACGATGACGAGCCTCTGTGTGTGCGTGTGGCGCACGTTAAGTGACAGTAGGTGCTGAAGTGAAAACGTACGGTGGCCAGTTCCAGCCTGGGTGGCTGCCCGTCCGGGTGGGGTCACAGATCCCGAACTACGTTCTGTTGAAGGTGTTTTCGCTTGCGCCCGGCCGGGGGCGGCGGACGACGTCCTTGACGATGGGGCTTGGCGCATTTGTCATGGGTGATGCGCCCGCTTCGTAACGGTGAGTAGCGAACTTCCGTGGGTCGCACTAATGGAGCAAGTCGGTCACCTATCGCTATTCCGCCTGTTCAACGCCGCAGGGAAACCTTGAAGTTGATTCAAGTTCCCATTGACGTCGGTGGCGGTTGGAGCGTTAACTCACCTCGCCTGTGAAGAAAATGTGACTCTGGGGTGGGGACTGTGGGGTTGGGCTGGGGCGTGCCTGGGTGCACGCGTGTGATCACTGTGGGGATGGCGTCCGCGTTCCTCGCTGCCGCCGGGACGTTCTGGCTCGGGGCCTCGCCTGTTGCTGCCGCTGCGTGCACAGCAGGGGCGGAATCGGACTTCAATGGCGACGGCGTGCGAGACATGGCGATCGCTGATCCGCAGGCGACGGTGGACGGCCAGGCGGGTGCTGGCCTGGTCAGGGTCGTATTCGGCGCCGGCAAGGGCGTTTTCGAGATTTCGCAGGCCCTGGGCCAGATGACTGCCAACCCCGAGGCGGGGGACCAGTTCGGATACGCGATCTCGGTCTACGACGCCGACGAGGACGGTTGCGCGGACCTGGTAGTGGGCGCTCCCTACGAGGACGTCACCACGACCGACGGTGCGCAGCAGGATGCCGGTTCGGTCTATGTCATTCACGGCACACCGACGGGCATCGGTGCCGGCTCCGCCGTGGAGAGCTACACCCAAGCAGGGCTGGACGGCTCGACCACCACCGAGGCAGGTGATCTGTTCGGCCTGTCGCTGGCGGCTGCCAAGACCTCGGGCGGCAAGCCGTTCCTGGCGATCGGGGCCCCGGGAGAAGCAATTGGATCGCTCAAGGAAGCAGGCTGCATCCATTACCTGCAGGGCACGACGAAGTCGACGGTGAACCAGGACGACCCGGGGATTCCTGGCGTCGCTGAGGCGCACGACCGATTTGGCTATGCGCTGGCGGCACGCAGCCGCTACTTCGTGGTGGGAGCGCCAGGAGAGGCGATCGGGTCGCAGTCGTTCGCGGGTTCCGTGACGGTCTTCAATCACACTTTCACCGATGGCCGCCCGACCTCGCTGGGGGCGATCGATGAGGACCAGCCTGAGCTGAAGTCGGGGACCGCGGAGAAGGATGACCGCTTCGGCACTTCCGTGGCTGTTGTCTCCTATCGCCCGGCGGGCGCCTCATCGGAGTCCGATGCTCTGGTGGCGATCGGCACGCCCAACGAGGACGTGGGCAACGTCGCCGATGCGGGTGCAGTGACCGTGGTGCACGTCAAGCCCTCGGGCGCGACGAGCGAAGTGAATCTGATCGACCGGCTGTCACCGGAGGTGGAGGGGGAGCCCGTGGTGGGCGACTTCTTCGGGCAGCGCGTGGTCATCTCCAACACCGATGCCGGTGAGGTGGGTACGGCGGCGACGGTGAAGCTGGCCGTGAGTGTGCCCAATCAGGAGGTCGGCGCGGCGGAGAACGCCGGGGCGGTGCACGTCCTGCCGGGCCTGGGCGCACCCGGCGTCGAGGACAAGATCCTGACGCGAGGCGACGGGCTGCCGGACACGGCCGAGGCGCGTGACTTTGCCGGCCTTGGCCTATGGGGAACGGGTTCGCGGCTGTACGTGGGCGTTCCCTACAGCAAGACAGCGGGAGCGCAAAAGGGCGTGATGTATTCGCTGCCATGGTCGGTGATCGGCGGTGGGACGGGCACCGTCAGCACGCTGAGGCCCGGATCGGGCGACATTCCCGATGCGGGTAAGGCATTCGGCTCGGCGATCCGCTAGCAGACCGGCAACGGCGCGGCACACAACAGGGGTGGGGAACGTGGGAAGCCGGTTTCTGAGAACGGGCCGATGGAGAACCAGACAGCGGGCTGCGATGGTGGCTTGCGCGCTGGCATCGGTGCTCGCGATGGGTGGGGGAGGCTTGTCTCCTGCTGCCGCGGCGGACGTGGCCCTGGCCACGGCCGCAGAGGATGCAGGAGCGAAGAAAAAGGCCGTGAAGCCCGCCGTGTCGGAGAGGGCGGCACGCGACGCCGCCGCCGAGTCGGGCAAGCGGGTCGAGGTCGCCACCCTGCGCGACGAGCGAAGCCAGACCTTCGCCAACCCGGACGGGACCTTTACCGTCAAGGAGTACGCGCAGCCTGTGCGCACCCGCAAGGACGGCGCGTGGGCCGATATCGACACCACGTTGGTCAAGCAGCCCGGCGGTCGTCTGACGCCCAAGGCAACGAGCGCGGCCATGAGCATCTCCGGAGGTGGGGACACCACCTTCGCGACGCTGGTGCGCGACCGCAAGACGATGTCGGTCGAGTGGCCCACGAAGCTGCCGAAGCCGGTGGTGAGCGGGGCCACGGCGACCTACACATCCGTCCTGCCTGATGTCGATCTTGTGGTCAGGGCCGAGAACGACGGCTTTTCACACGTCCTGGTGGTCAAGTCGGCCAAAGCCGCGGCCAACCCTAAGCTCTCGAAGATCACGCTACCGGTCAGGTCCGGCGGGGTTGCGGTGAGCGAGGACGACGACGGAGGCCTGGTCGCCCTGGACAAGGCGTCCGGAGGCACGGTGTTCGAGGCCCCGCAACCCGTGATGTGGGACTCGAACGGCACACTCCCGCGCAGTGCGGAGCACGCGGCCAAGGCAGGCCCCGGCCCGCCGGAGGGGGCCAAGGTGGCCGACGTAGGCCTGTCGGTCAAGCAGGATGCGATGGTCCTCAAGCCGGACACCAGCCTGCTGCGGGGCAAGGCGACGCGTTATCCGGTGTTCATCGACCCGGTGACCAAGACCGCGTCCCGCACCGGCTGGACGTGGGTGTCCTCGGCCAACCCGGGCTTGGAGGGCTGGAAGTTCTCCAACTCCAGTGACGGCATCGAGTCGGGCAAGGGTGTCGGCCGCTGCCCGGCGAACGAATCCGTGCGCTGCACCGGCACCAATGACGTGCAGCGGCAGTACTACGCGCTGCCCACCGGCAGTTTCGAGGGCAAGACGATCCTCAAGGCCGAGTTCTCGATCACGCTGGTGCACGCTTACGACAGTGAGGCCCGCTCCGTGCAGCTGCACCGGATGAACAGCTCGGGCGGCAGCGCGATCAACTCCGGCACGAACTGGTCCAACCGGCCTTCCAGCAAAGACCACATCACCTCGGAGTCGCCGACCAACCGCACGGGTTCGTGCTCGTCCACCAACCAGAACGTGCGGTTCGGTGTGACCGGCACGGTGCAGAAGGCCGCGACCAGCGGATGGGACACCACGACCTTCGGTCTGCAGGCTGCCTCGGAGGACTCTTACGGCTCCTGGAAGAGGTTCTGCAACAACGCGGCCCTGGAGGTCACCTACAACCGACCTCCTTACCAGCCCCAGCTGGATGAGCTGTCGATGAACCCTGGCGGCAAGTGCACCTACGGGCAGGCCACGAAGCACTACACGAAGAAGACGCCGACCCTGTCCGCCACCATCTGGGACCCCGACCACGGGGACAACGGCGGCAACACGGAAAAGGTCCGGGCGCAGTTCGAGATCTTTTGGACGACGTCCAGCGGCAGTACCAAGAGTTACACCGTCACCACCGACTACAAGCAGTCCAACAGCGACCGTGACCGGGACAGCGGCTGGGAACGGTTCAAGTACACCGTGGGCGACGACATACCCGGCGACGGGACCGGTGCGTTCACGCCTCCGCAGAACACCGTGATCGGCTGGTGGGTGCGCGGCAACGACGGTGAGGCGTGGGGCCCGTGGAGCAACGCGGGATCCGGCACGCGTTGTGAGTTCATCCTGGACTCGACCAAGCCCGAGGCCCCCACCGTGATGTCGGACGAGTACCCCGACGATGACCTGTGGCATGCGGGAGTGGGTGACTACGGCACCTTCGAGCTCTACTCCCCGGGCACCGATGTGACCAAGTACATCTATGAGTTCACCGGTGAGGGCGAGAAGACCATCATCCCCGACGAGCCGGGCCGCGCGGCCAAGGTGCGCTGGATGCCGGGGCGCGAAGGCCCCAAGACGCTCATCGTCAAGGCCGTCGACCAGGCGGGCAACGCGAAGCAGGCCACTGCCGGCTACACCTTCCGGGTCTCCAAGGGGCGATCTCCCAAAGCATCGTGGGCACTGTCCGATCCGGCCGGATCCACGCAGGCCACCGGCGCCGACAACGCTCCGATCGCTTCGGCCGGCTCAGGCGTCACATTCGGCGCGAAGGGCCCGCACGGTTCGGTGCGCACGGCTGCTTCGCTGGACGGAACCCCCGGTGCGTACCTCAACGCGGGGCAGCACATCGTCGACACGGACAAGACGTTCTCGGTGGCTGCGTGGGTGATGCTGCCCCAACTGCCGACCACCTCCATGAGCGTGCTGAGCCAGGACGGTTCGGCGCAATCAGGGTTCTCGCTCGGCTTCGACGCCGGTTCGAAGAAGTGGTCGTTCTTGGCACCGGACAGTGAGATCGACTCGATGGTCTCCTGGGAGGTCCTTGGCCCCAAACCAGTTCCGGGCGAGTGGACGCACCTGGTCGGCGTCTATGACATGAACGACGGCGGAGCACCGGGCACGATGCGCATGTATGTGAACGGGACGCTGGTTGCGGGGGACATCCAAAAGCGGGCCACGACCTGGAATGCCTCGGGGGCGCTGCAGATCGGTCGGGCCCTTGACCTCGCGGGCTACACGGCGAACCTCAAGGGCACCATCGCCGACGTTCAGGTCTTCGACCGGGTCGTGGCGGCCGCAGAGAGCAAGAAACTGGGTGGCATCCCGCCGCTGCAACTGGCGTACTGGGACATGGACGAAGCCGTGGGCGGATCGATTCCGGATCGCTCGGGGGGAAGCGGTCTTGCCCTGCACGGGGGAGCTTCGGTCTACCAACCCGACGACTCCTGCGACATAGGGACCGATCCCGATTGCACCGCGGTGGACCAACCTCTCTGGGGTGACGGCCACTTGGCGCTGTCCGGTACGGCTGCCTACGCGAACCGCCCGGGCGGCCTGCTGAAGTCAAAGGCAAGCTTCACCGTGGCGGCAAGGGCCCGGCTGGCCGCACCCAATCCAACGGTTGATGAGACCGTCCTGTCGTTGCCCGGCGCGGCGACATCGGCCGCGCTGGTGCGCTATGACAGGGACAGCCGCCGCTGGCAACTCTCGCTGACTGAAAAGGATGCCAAGGACGCCGTCGTCACCAATGCGGTCGCGGCCGGGGTCCAGCCGGCCAGCGACGGAGACGGCGATCATCTCGCGTTGTCCTACAACGCACTGTTCGGTGAGGTGCGGCTCTTCGTGAACGGACAGTGGACCGGCGAGGTCATCTCCTGGCCCAACGGCTGGGATCTGTCCAAGGCAGGGGTGCAGGTCGGCCGTTCCGGATCCGGCACCGGCGGCAACCAGTACTTCTCCGGTGCCGTCGATGAGGTGCGTGTCTTTGAGGGCGCATTTGACGAGCAATTGGCGGCCACCGTGGCGGGCCTGGAGTCCGGCTCGAGCCTGGGCGGATCGGTGACGTAGCGGGCGGTCGGTTGGGCGGTCCCCCCCCCGAGGGGATCGCCCGGCTCGTCGCGCCCTGTTCCATTCGCTTCGCTGCCCGCTTCACCTTCACCGGAGGAATCCGTCATGGCTACACCCCGCTGGTTTCGCTCGTCGTCCACGCCCCGCCACCGCAGCCTGCGCAGTTGCATCGTGTCCGCCCTGGGCCTGACCCTCGCGGTCGGGCTGCTGCCCCAGTACACGCCAGAGGCACAGGCCGCCGACAAGGGGCGTTCCCGACCAGGTGTGCAACAGGATCTGGGCGATCCGGTGGCGGGCAAGACGCGTAAGGCAAAGAGCCACGGCGCCAATCCGGCGGAGAAGGCCCGGGTGACCTCCCCGGCCAAGGTCACCTGGCCGAGGCCGGGCAGTGACGAGATATCTCTGCGCTCCAAGCCGGTGAAAATGGCCGGTCTACCCCTCGAAGTCGGCCCACCCAAGAAGGCGACCCGCTCCAGACCGGCCCCCACCGACGTTCACGTCGAGGTCGCCGACCGCAAGCAGACCAAAGCCGCCGGCATCGACGGCGTCCTGATGACGGTTGCCCGCTCGGATGAGTCCGAGAAGGCAGGTGAGGCCCGGGTCCAGCTGGACTACGCGGGCTTCGCCAACGCCTACGGCGCCGGTTATGGCTCCCGGCTGCGCCTGGTGCAATATCCCGCCTGCGTGCTGACCACCCCGGGCAAGAAGGAGTGCGCCACCGGGCGGCCGCTGGCCAGCACCAACAGCCCGGTGAGCCAGACGCTGAGCGCGGACGTTCCCCTGGCCGCACAGAAGTCCGGCACTGCCCCGGCGACGATGCTGGCCGCCGAGGCAGGATCCTCCGGTGACCAGGGCAGCTATGGGGCGAGCCCGCTCTCGCCCGCCGCGGAGTGGAGCGTGTCCAACTCCTCGGGCGCCTTCAACTGGTCCTACCCCATGCGGGTGCCGCCTGCCCCGGGAGGCCTGACGCCCTCCGTTTCCCTGGGCTACAACTCCCAGTCCGTGGACGGGCAGACCGCGGCCACCAACAACCAGGGCTCCTGGATCGGCGAAGGCTTCGGCTACGAACCGGGCTTCATCGAGCGCCGCTACAAGCCCTGTGCGGACGACGGACACGACAAGACCAACGGCGACCAGTGCTGGGCCTACGACAACGCCACCCTCCAGGTCGCCGGAGGCCCCTCCGGCCAGCTGATCCTGGACGACGAGACCAACAAATGGCGCCTGAGCAGCGACGACAACTCCAAGATGGAAAAGCTCACCGGCGCGAGCAACGGCGACAACAACGGCGAGCACTGGCGTCTGACCACCACCGACGGCACCCAGTACTACTTCGGCCTGGACAACCTGCCCGGCTACACCTCCGGCAACGAACAGACCGGTTCGACCTGGACCGTCCCGGTCTACGGTGACGACTCCGGGGAGCCCTGCTACAACGCGACGCTGGCCAGTGCCCACTGCACACAGGCCTGGCGCTGGAACCTCGACTACGTCGTCGACCCGCACGGCAATGCCATGTCGTACTTCTACGGCAAGGAGACCAACTACTACACGCAGGGCCTGCGGACCGGCGAGAACGGCAAGCCCTATACCCGCGGCGGCTACCTCAAGCACATCGACTACGGCCAGCGCGACGGCAAGGTTTACGACACTCCGGCCGCCGCCCGGATGGTCTTCGACACCGGCGAGCGGTGCCTTGCCGCAGCCGCCGACTGCGAACCGGGCGATCTGACAGATGCGACCGCGACCCGGTGGCCGGACGTACCCTGGGACCTCAACTGCAAGGCCGACACCAAGTGCAAGGGCCAGAACTCCCCGACCTTCTGGACCCGTAAGAAGCTGTCGAAGGTCACCACGCAGATCCGCTATGGAAGTGGCTACGCGGACGTCGACTCCTGGACGCTGGGCCACCTGTTCACCGACAACGGCGACAGCTCCAAGTCCCTGTGGCTCAACACCATCAAGCAGACCGGACACGCGGGCTCCGGAACTGCCGACATGCCCGCGGTGGAACTGCTGGGCCAACAGCTGCCCAACCGCGTCGACAAGCCCGGCGACAACATCCAGGCGATGAATCGCTTCCGTCTCTCCGGAGTCGACAACGACACCGGCGGCACGCTGGACATCATCTATCGCGACGTCGAATGCTCGGCTGCCGGCCTGCCCGCACCGGACGCCTCGACCAAGGCCTGCTACCCCGTCAAGTGGAACCCGCCAGGTGCCGAGGACCCCATCACCGACTGGTTCCACAAGTACCTCGTGCGCAAGGTCGTGCAGACCGACCTGACCGGTGGCGCACCCGACATGGTCAGCGAGTACGACTATCTCGGTGACGCCGGCTGGAAGAAGGCCAGGGCAGATGGCATCGGCAAGGACGAATACCGCACCCACAGCGACTGGCGCGGCTACGGCAAGGTCCGGGTCACCAAGTCGGCCGGTACCGTCAGCGACGCCAACCAACGCACCGAGCACGTCTTCCTGCGCGGCTTGGGCGGCGAGGTCACCGATTCCGAGGGCGTGAAGCACTCCGACGCCAACGAACTGTCGGGCCAGGAATTGGAGACGACCACCTACAACGGCGCTTACAGCGCCGACAAGGTCGTCTCGAAGAACATCAGCACCACCTGGCAGCGCACCACGGCCACCCGTAAGCACAGCTGGGCCACCGCCAACGCCTATTACGTACGCCCGGCCACCACGTCCACTTACACCACCCTGTCCGGTGGCGGTCGGCAGTTGGTCAAGTCCACCACCCGCTACGACGACGCGACCGGACGCCCCACCCAGACGGACGACTACGGAAAGGACGGCCAGAGCAGCGACAACCAGTGCATCCGCACCGAGTACGCGGACAACGCCGACAAGAACATGCTCATGCTGGTGTCCCGGGTGGAGAAGGTGGCGGTTTCCTGCGCCACCACACCCGACCGTCAGACTCAGGTGATCTCCGATGACCTGACGTTCTACGACGGCAAGGCGCTGGGCGCAGCGCCCACCAAGGGCGACACCACCAAGGTTCAGCGTCTGGCCTCGCACAACGGCACCAAGGCCACCTACGAGACCGTCACGTCCTCCGCCGTGGCGGACTTCGACCACTATGGCCGCCCGTTGAAGGTGTCCGATGCCACCGGCACTGCGACCACCTCTGTCTATACCGAGACCGACGGGCTGACCACCAAGAAGGTGGACACCAATCCCCTGGGGTGGACCGCCACCACCGAGTACGTGCGCTCATGGGGCTCGGCAGCGGCCCAGACCGACATGAACGGCAAGCGCACCGATCTCGGCTACGACGCAGTGGGCCGCCTGACCTCGGTATGGCTGCCCGACCGCCCCAAGGCCGACGACTTCTCGCCGTCGATCAAGTACAGCTACCTGATTCGCAGTACCGCCGCCACCGCCGTCAAGACCGAGAAGATCGAGAAGGACGGCACCTCCTACGGCGTCGAGTACGCCCTGTACGACGGGCTGTTGCGGCCACGCCAGCAGCAGACGGAAGGCCCGAGCGGCGGCCGCGTCATCGCGGACTCCTTCTACGACGGGCTGGGCAATGTCGTCGAGACCTACGCCGACTACTACGCCACCGGCGCCCCCCGCGACACCGTCTTTCAACCCACCGGCCAGGTGAACGGACACACCACCACCCAGTACGACGGCGCCGGCCGCAAAACAGCGGAAATTTTCAAGGTCGCCGACGAGGAGAAGTGGCGCAGCACCTACACCCACGGCGGTGACCGGGTCCACGTCGACCCGCCTGCGGGAACCGCACCCACCACCACGATCACCGACGGCCGTGGCCAGACCACGGAGATTCGCCGCTACAAGGGCGACAAGCCGCTGCCCTCGGGTACCGCGGAGGACTACGAGTCCACCCGCTACACCTACACCCCCGCGGGCCAGCTGGAATCGGTCACGGACGCCGCCTACAACACCTGGTCCTACGGCTACGACCAGCGCGGCCGCAAGACCGCAGGCACCGACCCCGACACCGGCACGTCCACCCTCACGTACGACGCGCTGGACCGTTTGACGAGCACCACGGACGCCCGCAGCAAGAAGCTCTCCACCAAGTACGACGTGCTCGGCCGCCCCGTCTCCACCTGGGAGGGCGAGCCCGACACCGGCACCAAGCTGACCGTCACCACCTACGACAAGGTGGCCAAGGGCCAGCTGCACGGCACCTACCGCTATGCCGACGGCGCCGTGCAGTCCTCGACGGTCAACACTCAGCTGGATGAGATGTACCAGCCGACCCTCACCACGCTGACAGTGGCAGGCAAGGAGGCGGCTGAACTCAAGGGGGCCTACGAGTTCGGCACGCAGTACAACCAGGACGGCACGGTCCAGACAACCCGGCTGCCCGCCGCCGGCGGATTGCCGGCGGAGACCCTCACCTACTCCTACGACGACCTGCAGCGTCCCACGACGATGACCTCGTCGCTGGGTGGCTCCTATGTCGGCGATGCGGCCTACGCCACGACCTCCCAGTTGCAGCAGCTGGCCCTGGGTGCCATCGGTACCGACGGCAAGCAGGCTTGGCTGACCTACGGATACGAGCAGGGAACCAATCGGCTGACCAACTCCCGCGTGGACGTCGAGGACGTGGCGGCGGTGACCTACGACGCCGACTACACCTACGACGACTCCGGAAACGTCACCTCCATCGCCGACAGTCCCACCGGTAGTCAGAGTGACGTCCAGTGCTTCACCTACGACTGGCAGCAGCGCCTCAAGGCTGCTTGGGCCACGTCCAACTCCTCCGACGGCGCCTCGGGTTCGGGCAAGCAGAACCAGGCGTGCGCCGCGGCACCCACGACGAGCACGCTCGGAGGCGCGGCCGCGTACTGGCAGTCCTTCGACTACGACAAGGCGGGAAACCGCACCTCGCAGGTCCTGCACGGGCTGTCGGGCGATCCTGATGTCACCCGTACCTACACCTACGGCAAGGACGCGGCCGGCAACGGCGGTCCGCACACGCTGAACAAGGTCGTGCAGAACACCCCGGCCTCCGGCAGCAAACCGGCCGTGACCAGCCAGGACACCTACACCTACGACGCGTCCGGCAACACCAGGCAGCGGGTCCTCAACGGCGACAGCCAAAACCTGACGTGGGATGCCGAGGGCAGGGTGGCCGCGGCGGGCCAGGACACGTCCTATGCCTACGATGCGGGGGGCGGCCGCCTCCTGCGCAAGGAGAAGGACAAGCAGACCCTCTACCTGCCGGGCATGGAGTTGAACCTCAACACCGCCACCCGCACGGTCGAGGCCACCCGCTACTACACCTTCGCCTCGCAGACCGTGGCTCTGCGCACTTCCAAGGGCGTCCAGTTCCTGGCCGGCGATCACCACGGCACGATGTCGGTAGCGGTCGACGCGAAGACGGGTGCGGTCACCCGCCGTCGCATGGACCCCTTCGGCAACGAGCGGGGCAAGACCACCGAGCCGTGGGTCGACGACAAGGGGTTCCTCGGCAAAACCGTCGACTCCTCAACGGGCCTGACCCACGTCGGGGCACGTGAATACGAGCCGGACAACGGCCGGTTCATCTCCGCCGACCCCATCATCGACTTCACCGATCCCCAGCAGATCAACGGCTACGCCTACGCCGCCAACAACCCGGTCACCCGCAGCGACCCCTCCGGCCTCAAGGACGACGGCTGCCTGCTGGTCGGCGTCCAGTGCTCCGCGGGCGCCAACGGCGGTTGGGACATCAAGGTCACCAAGACGTACTACACCTACTACCAGGTGCATGCGACCCCGGCGCAGAAGAAGGCCACGGCAGCCCGCTCCGAGGCCAACGCCCGTGAAACGCGCATCAAGAGAGCAGCGCAGGAACTCGCCGGCATCGTCGCCGACGAACTCGGCATCACCGACGCACTGGACTGCTTCACCACCGGCAGCCTGGGAGCTTGCGGCGCGACCATCGTCAACATCGCCACCAGCATGGTCGGCGGCATCCTCGGCAAACTCGCCAAGAAGTACGGCGTGCCCTGGAACTGGAAGAAGGGTGCCGCTCTCGCCAAGAAGATCGCCGGGCTGGTCGGAGGCCTGGTCAAGGACTTCAAGGCCTGGTTGAAGCTGGAAAAGAAGGCCGACAAACTGGAGGATGCGGCCGACAGGGCGGGAAGCTGCGTAGCCAACAGCTTCACACCAAAGACGAAAATCTTGATGGCAGACGGCAGTACCAAGGCCATCAAGAACGTCAAGATCGGTGACAGGGTCCGGGCCACCGATCCCAAGACCGGCAAGACCATCACGAAGACGGTCACCGCCGAGATCAAGGGCAAGGGCGTCAAGCGCCTCGTCAAGATCACCATCGATCCTGACGGCAAGGCAGGACCAAAGAAGACGGCCTCCGTCACCGCGACAGATGGACACCCCTTCTGGGTGCCTGAGCTGGGCGAATGGATCGACGCCACCGACCTGCGTGCAAACGAGACGCTGCGCACCAGTGCAGGCAACCGTGTCCAGATCAGTGCAGTCAAGCGATGGAGCACCCAACAGGCAACGGTCCACAACCTCACCGTTGCCGATGCCCACACGTACTATGTGCTGGCGGGGGCTACGCCGGTCCTCGTTCACAATTGCGGAAATGCGTCCGTTGACGAGCTGGCTGAGGCGGCGACTGGGCCTTACAAGAAGGCCAAAATCGACACGCGTACCGGTAAAATTGCTCGCGGTCAAAGCAATGCAGGGCGGGCGTTGCAGAAGCATGCAGACCCCAGTCGAGGGCCAGCTCATGCGAGCAAGTTCCCGACCCTCGCGTCGGATGCAGAGCGTACGGAAATGGGCGACGACATGGTCCTTGAGTTGCTGACCAATCCAGGTAGTACAGACACACTGGGTTCCGCCTCGGCGCACTATGGGGGAACTGTTCGCGACATATGGCATCCAAGCGGAAGCTACGGTGCACGCTGGAGTACGCGCGGAGGCGGACTCACGTTCGAAGGGTTCCTCGGGTGAGGATTGCAGAGATTTCCGGGCGTCAATATCGCCTCTTCATGGTGGCCAGCATTCACGAAGATGCCAGCTATGTTGAATGCCGTGCCATGGATACTGGAGATTGCGTATGCGAGATCCGTATTGATTCTCCAGAGGGGCTCTATCTGATGCCCATGGCGAGGGAGGCCGATGTGGATGTGGTCGCCGAGACGATCGCTTACGCGAAAGAAATAGCGCGCCCTTCAGCGGGTGCGGCGAGTAATTAGAGTTCATTCGCTGAATGATCGCAAAGCCCCACCGGCAGTGGTGCCGGTGGGGCTTTCGGGTGCCTTGACGGCAACGGTGACGGCAACGTCAGCGGACGATGACTGTGACGGATGGGTTGTCGGGGTCGTCGTCGCTCTGGCTGAGGGCGTTGCCGAGGGTGTCGATGGCCTGGCGCTGGAGGCGGAGTCGGACATGGGCGTAGACGCCGGCGGTGACGCCGATGTGGGCGTGGCCGAGCAGTTCCTTGATGATGACGAGGTCGATGCCCTGTTCCAGGAGCAGGGTGGCGGTCGAGTGTCGGAGGTCGTGGAACCGGATGCGGCGAAGTCCTGCACCGTTGAGGAGTCTGCTGAAGCTGCGGGTGAGGTTGGCGGGTTCGAGTGGGCCGCCGGTGGGGGTGGTGAACACGAGGCCGTTGTCCGACCAGATCGTCCCCGCGGCCCGGCGTGCTTCCTCCTGCTGTTCCCGATGAATCTTCAGGGAGTTGACGCATTCGGTGGGGAGGACGATGCGGCGTTCGGAGGCGCGGGTCTTGGTGTGCAGGATGGTCAGGCCGCCGATGCGGGTGCGCTGGAGGGAACGGTGGATGGTGGCGGTTCCCGTGTTGAGGTCAAGGTCTTCCCAGTGCAGCCCGAGGAGCTCGCCCTTGCGGAGGCCGGTGCGCAGGGCGAGTTCGTACAGGGCGTGGAGCCGGTCGCTGCTGGCGGCGTGGAGGAACTGCCGGGCCTCGCTCGCGGTGAAGGGTTTGAAGCGCCGGGGGCGGGGTGCTGGGGTCTTGACGTTGCGAGCGACGTTGCGGGGCAGGTCGTCTTCGCGGACGGCGTGCTCCAGGGCGGACTTGAGGACCGAGTGGACGTAGGTCACGGTCAGCGGGGAGAGCCGCTTGTTGCAGCACTGCCCGATTGCGCAGCAGGAGTGCCGGTCGGTGTCGCGTCCTTGGGCGCAGCACTGGCAGGTGAGGCGGAGGCGGTCGAGGAAGGTGCGGACGTCGCGGGCGGTGAGTCGGGCGAGCTTCTTGGCCCCGAGGCCGGGGTTGAGATGGAGGCGGACGCAGGCGGCGTATCGGGTGTGGGTGTTCTCCCGTATCTGACGGATGGCGACGCCGTTCAGCCAGTACTTCAGGTACGCGCTGAGGGTGATGTTGGCCGCCGCGACGGGCAGGCCGAGGTTGCTGGTGGCGATCTTCTCGGTGAGCTTGGCGAGGGCATCCTTGCGGGTGGTGCCGTAGACGCGGATGCGCTTGCGGGTGTTGCCGGGGGCGAGGATGTATCCGGCGGCTTCCCAGCGTCCGTCCTTGCGCTGGTAGACGGTCCCGTCGCCATTTGCACGGGCACGGGCACGGGAGCGGCGGGAGGAGGCGGGGCGAGGTGTGGTCATCAGGCCGCGTCCTGTTCGAGGCGGGTGCGGATGAAGTCGGTGAGGGCATGGGTGGGGATGCGGCGGGCGCGGCCGAGGGTGATTGAGGCGAGCTGGCCGGTGCGGAGCAGGTCGTAGACGGCGGAGCGGCCGAGCTGGAGACGGGCCATGACTTGTGGAACAGTCAGCAGCTCCCCCGGCGTGCTCGGCCCCTGGTGGGGTGCGGCGGCTGCCTGCATGGTCATCAGTAACCCCCTTCGGCCACGAACTGCCGTGCGATTTCTCTGCGGTGCCAGACGGCGGCGGCGAAGAGCGCGGCGCCGGGGCTGTAGCCGGTGCCGAGGTAGGCCCAGTGGCCGACGACGAGCGTGGTGGCCGGCTCGGGCTCGGGCAGGCCGGCATGAGCGCGGATCTGTTCGGTGCGCCAGGTGCGGCGGGCGTCGCGCAGCGCGCCGAGGGTGGTGGAGTAGCGGCGGGATTTGGTGGAGAAGTGGCCCCGGAAGGGACCCCCTCCCACTCAGGCCCGGAATCTGCCGGAGACTGACTCCGGCCGGCGGACGGCCGACTCCGAGGGCGCTCAGGACGCCAGCAGTTCGGCGACTTCGGGCACGTCGCGATAGGCCCGCAGTCGATCGAGCACGATCCTCGTGCGTTCCGCCGTGCGTTCGCTGCCGCTCTGCCCCAGGGCACATCCGGCCCGCTGTTCCCGCTGCGGCCTCGGGCTCGTTGGCCTCGGCGTAGGCCACTGCCAGCCAGGAAAGGTACAGCGCCAGCTCCCGGGCGTGGCTGGCGTCGTAGAGTCCGAGCACGTCCGTCAGCAGCGGCACGGCCCGCAGCGGGCGCCGCAGTTCGGTGTAGACGCGGGCCTCCATGACCTGCAACTCTCCGGCGTCCATCCAGTACAGGTACGACGGAGATTCGGTGCCGGCCGAGTCCTCGGACAGAGCCTCGGCTGCTTCCCGGAGTGCGGTCATCGCCGGGCGGTCCTGCCCGGCACGGGTATGTGCCCAGGCGACACGGTCCAGGTACAGCGCGCGTGCCTTCGCCGGGGCGTCCGGACCCGCATCCTTCAGCGCGGCGCGGGCCAGTCCCACTGCGTCCGCTGTCCGGCCGGTGTTGCTCCACTGGTAGGCCAGCGAGCCCGCCACGTTCCCGGACAGCACGCCGTCCCCGGCGGCCTGTGCGGCGCTCATGCCGAGCTGGTAGATGCGCTCCGCCTCGGCATGCTCCCCCGCATCCGAGGCCACCCACCCGGCGATCTGCGCCAACTCTCCGATGGCCCGTAGAAGTTCGCGCCCCACTTCCTCGGTGTGTGTGCCCTCGCGGTAGAGCTTCACCGCCGCTTGCAGCTCGCGCAGGGCGGGCCTGATCAGGTCCTTGCCGTAGACCACATCGTCAGCCAGCCGCAGGCCGTGGACCCTCTGGGCCAGGTCGGCCACCTGTCCCGCCCCGATCCGGCGGCCCGTACGAGCACGCAGCGGGGCCAGCGGATCGCCCTCGGGCAGAAAGTCGGCGACGGACCGCACCGACGGCGCGGACTCGACCGGCTGAACGGCCTTTGCCATCTCCAGCATCTCGCGCGGCACTTGAAGCACCTGCGCGAGGAAGGGCAGCCACTCGCGCGGAGACCGTGTCCCGATCTCCCAACGGGACACGTCATTTCGCGTCGGCGGAACGCGCCCAGGAGCAGCCTCGGCGAGCCGCCGCTGACTCCAACCACGCGCCAGACGCAGCCGCCTGACCAGTTCTCCGACTGTCTCCCGCACCCCACCAGCTTGGCAGACAGCTAGGCAGACATGCTGGCTCCTCCGCAAGGTCCACGCCAGCGGGACGCTGATCAACAACCCCTGATCGAGTCGAGGAGAGGGCAACACGATGGCTGAGCGTGCGACACCGTGGCCAGAGGGTCCCGCTATGCAGGGGCCGCGCCTACTGCAGTGGGCCACCGCCGAGGGGAAACCCTGCTACCTCAGCACCGACGGCCGCGGCTACCTCGCCACCCTCGCCGACAACATCGAGTCGGTACAACTCGGTATGGGTGCGGAACTGCTGGAGTACGCCCGAGACACCACAGCCCCCGGCGCGAAGATCCTGTCGGCCACCGAATACCGCTGGCTGGCCTGCCGGTTGACCGAAGCCCTCTCCGACGCACTCCGGGTCGCCGACTCACGCGGACAACGCCTCCCGGGCCCGGAGGAGGAAGAGGAAGCGGGCGAAGATGTCTGACTCCACGAACACCGACGCACCGGCCCGCAGTACTGCCCGTGGCCGCTTTCGATTCCGCGAGTACCACGTGACCACCGTCCCCGACACCTTGGCCCTGCCGACCGTCGCGGCGGAGTGCGTCACCGGCGAAGACCGCAACTGCGGTGGCACCTCCGGCCCCCTGCACACCCCGGACGAACTGACCCGCTGGATCGCCGGACACTGCGCCGCCACCGGCCACGAGCTGTACGAACAGACCACCCGCACCCTCCTCTGCGCTGAGCCCGGAGCCTGGCAGTAAAGTCCCCTGCCCCAGCACCACTTCAGGTACAGCGCGACCGCGCGGCCAGTACCGTCTGACGGCAGTAGCGACGGCAACACCCACGGATTCCCCCGTACAACCACGGACACCGGCGGAACCCAAAAGCGCCGCTGATCTGCGAATACGCAGATAGAGAGGGGCCGCGTAGCACACGTACTATGTACTGGCAGGACGGACGCCGGTCCTAGTTCACAACTGCAATCTCATTGATGAAGACCACGTTCATGTGAACAGCCTGAACGAGGGGCGTGACGTAGCCAGGGCAGAGGCGGGGCTGGGGGATGATGCAGTTCCGTTCAAGCAGGAGCTCGGGCCCATGAAGGACAAGGTGTATTCGGGAATGCAGAGTCCCGACGGGCTGCGTGGGTGGAGGATGGACTTCGATCCGAAGTCGCCTAAGGGTGTTCACATCAACTGGTGGGACAGGACCAGTGGACCCAAGAGGAGTTCTGGCCGGAGAGGTGGGGCAGCCATATTGGACGACATGACCGAGGGTGGCTACCGCGCAATCATGAACCGCTTCCCGCGCACCTAGGTCGGGCATGAACTACATCGAGAATGAACACTTGGCGCAGTGGATCTCATCTGGGCGGGCTTTGGTGGCTCCGCAAGAGGCTTGCGCGGAGTTCCACGACTACCTCATCGAGTTCCCGTGGCTGCCGACTCGATTGGATTGGCGCAACGTTGACCATGAGGAACTTGACGCATCGGGAGTGAGTGAGGCCGAATTTGTATCGCGTGCTATGCGATACAGGGTCGGCGCGCATTCAAACCTGCTCGCCCTGTTCTCCCCCGAGCAACCGGGAATCATCTGCTCGTTGGAGGACGGGCTTTCCAACTTGGATTACATCTACTGGAAAGCGCCAGGAATCCGATACTTCTGTGGACTTGACATCGACCCTGCGGGTGCGCCTCAGTACTGCTATGAGGATTTTGGTGAGTTCGACGGTTTCGCCGGGGTGACGTTTCGGCTGTAGTGCGGAGTATTCGCGCACCCTGCACAGGGCGGATGGTGCGGGCGCGTCGACCCCCGTAATACATTCAAGATAGTTGCAACTGTAAATCTGAGGCCCCATCGGCTGTGCCTGATGGGGCCTCAGCGGCGTTTGACGGCAGTAGTTGACGGCAACGTTAACGGACGGTGGCTCCGACGAGGGGTGGTTCGCCGCCGTCATCGGGCTTGCCGGTGATCTCGGCAGGGTTGCGGAGGGCGTGGCCGAGGAGGTCGATGGCGTCGCGTTGGAGGCGGAGTCGTACGTGGGCGTAGATGGTGGCGGTGACGCCGATGTTGGCATGACCGAGGAGTTCCTTGATCACGACGAGTTCGACGCCTGTTCCAAGAGCAGAGTGGCGGTGGAGTGGCGGAGGTCTTGGAAGCGGATGTGGCGGAGGCCGGCCTTGCGGAGGAGCGCGATGAAGGTGCGGGTCAGGTTTGTCGGGTCGATCGGTCGACCCTGCGCTGTGGTGAACACGTGCCCGCTGTGCTGCCACGCCGTGTCTGCGGTCGCACGTTCGTGCCGCTGCTGTTCGTGGTGGTGCTTCAGCGACTGGACGCAGCGGGTAGGGAGGGCGATGCGGCGTTCGGAGGCCCGGGTCTTGGTGGGCAGCGTGGTGAGCCCGCCTGCGGCCTTGCGCTGCAAGGTTCGGCGGATCGCGGCGGTGCCCGCGTCAAGGTCGAGGTCTTCCCAGTGCAGGCCGAGGAGTTCGCCCTTGCGGAGTCCGGTGCGGAGGGCGAGTTCGAACAGGGCATGCAGCCGGTGGCCTTGGACGGCGGTGAGGAACTGGCGGGCTTCCTCGGCGGTGAGGGGTTCGATGCGTCGGGGCCATGGGGTGCCGGTGCGGACGTTGCGGGCGACGTTGCGTGGGATCTCTTCTTCGCGGACGGCGTGTTCCAGGGAGGACTTGAGTACGGAGTGGATGTAGGTGAGCGTCAGCGGGGAGAGCAGCTTGTGGCAGCACTGGTCGGCTGCGCAGCAGCGGGGCTGGTCGCGTCGGGCGTCGAGGCCGCGCGTGCAGCACTGGCAGGTGGTGCGGAGCTGGTTGAGCCAGGTGCGGACGTCCTTGGCAGTGAGCTTGGCCAGCTTCTTCTTGCCGAGGCCGGGGATGAGGTACCGGTTGATGCAGGTGGTGTAGCGGGTGTGGGTGTTCTCGCGGAGGTGGTGGACGGCGACGTTCCCCAGCCAATAGGTCAGGTACGCGACCACGCTGCCCTGCGCGGAGGGGATGCGGAGGCCGCGGTTGCTGTTGGCGATCTTCTCGGTGAGCTTGGCCAGGGTTTCCTTGCGCGTCGTGCCGTAGACGCGGACGCGCTTGCGGGTGTTGCGGGGGCGAGGACGTACCCAGCGGCTTCCCAGCGGCCGTCCTTGCGCTGGTAGACGGTCCCGTCACCGTTGGCGCGCACGCGGCGGGAGGCGGAGTTGTCGCGGGGCGTGGCCATCAGGCAGCTTCCTGTTCGAGGCGGGTGCGGATGAAGTCGGTGAGGGAGTGGGCGGGGATGCGTCGGGCGCGGCCGAGGGTGATCGAGGCGAGCTGGCCGGTGCGGAGCAGGTCGTAGACGGCGGAGCGGCCGAGCTGGAGACGGGCCATGACCTGGGGCACGGTCAGCAGCTCTTCCGGCGTACTCAGTCCCCGCCGGGGCGGGGCGGGTTCCTGCGCGTTCATCCGCAGCCCTCTTCGGCGATGAACCGGCGTTCCAGTTCCCGGCGGTGCCAGACGTGGGCCGCGAGGAGCGCGCCGCCGGGGCTGTAGCCCGAGCCCTGGTAGGCCCAGTGGTCGATGACGAGGGTGGTGTCCGGGTCGTGCCCGCGAGGCACGTGTGGCCGCCACCGAGTTCGCCGACCTCAGCGACGAGGAGCTGCTGGCGCGGGAAGCAGAGCTCGACCGACGATGGGACGTGGTTCGGGAGGAGCATCAGCGGCTTTACGGCGAGCGCCGGAAGGTCAAGCGGGAGAAGAGCCGACGCGGCCTGTTCCTGCCACCCCTGCATGACGACGACGCCGAGCCGGACATGTCGCCGAGCGAGAAGCTGGCGGGATTGAAGAGCGCGAGGAGAAAGAATGTCCCTTCCGGATGATTGGGCATGGTTGGAAGAGATGCCTCCATCATGGCCTCCACCTGCCGAGCTGTCAGGGCCCACTGGGATGATCAAGGTAGATCTGCCGATCCGAATGCTTTCAAGTAATACGGTCGGAAATGATCTCATCGACTTGATTGGGCAACTCTTGAGTGAATGCGCTCGATTCAGTATTTGGCTTGGTTCTGAGGGTAAGAGTTGCTCCGCTTCCGAAAGGGAGCTAGCGGAACTGTCCTATGTGACCAATAATCAGCTCCGGAGTGTTTATGAGTCCTGGGTCTCATATTTGGATGCGTACAGGATCTCCGGGGGGAAGGTGGGCGAGTTTGATGTCGAGGAACGTTCGCTTGGGCGTTCGCTACTTGATGTGATCAGCAACATAAATGCGGCGCGTAGGCGTTTCGAGAGTAGGGGCTGACTCGTCTTTGGGTGGCAAACTCGTCGGCGAGGCGATTGCGGTTCTCTGACGATCACTCGGTAGTTCTCATCGGTAAACGCCTAGCCTCCTTCACGTCCGATATCAAGTGCTATCTCCATAGCTTCCGGCAGTAGTTGACGGCGACGGCGGCGGACATCAGGGGCGCTCGCCGCCGTTGCGTGCGTTCGTCAGGGGCGGTCGGGGGCTTGAGCGGTGAGGTGACGCCGATGTGCGCGTGACCCAACAGCTACTTGATGACGACGGGTTCGAGGCATTCCTCAACGCCCCTCCGCAACTAAGGCGACGGGATCCTCGATGCGTCGCGGGGCGACTGCCGATGAAGTTGGCGCCGGTGTGCGCGAGGGTGTCGAGCGACTGGCCTTGGTTGCGCGCGTGAGGCTGCAAGCCCCTTGTCCGTGACGGGAATTGGTATCTAACATTTCAGTGCATGGGAGCCATGCAACCGGTGCGCCGCACCCTGCTCAGGGACCAGGCGTACGCATCGATCCGTGACGCGATCGTCGGCGGCGACATCCCGCCGGGCAGCGTCGTGCGGGACGCCGACCTCGCCGCGTCGCTCGGCCTGTCCCGCGCGCCCGTCCGTGAGGCGTTCGCGCGGCTCGTCGACGAAGGCCTCCTGGAGTCCAAACCGCAGAGCCACACCCGTGTGACGCCGCTGGACGCGGCCGGCGTCCGGGACGCGGCGGCCGTCGTCCGCGCCATGCACGAGCTCGTCGCGCGCGGCGCGGTGTCCCGCCTGGAGCCCGTCCACCTCCACGCGATGCGGGAGGCCAACCGCCGGTTCGCGGCGGCCGTCGCCTCCGGTGACGTGGAGGGCGCCCTGCGGGCCGACGACGACCTGCACGGCGTCCTCGTCGCGGCCTGCGGCAACCGCGCGGCGGCGGCCACCATCACCCGCTACACCCCGCTCATCCGCCGCCTGGAGAGGCAGCGCTTCGGCGAGGGCGTGACCTGCGGCTCCGCCGAACTGCACGCGCGGCTGATCGACGCGTGCGCGGACGGCGACCCGGAAGCGGCGGCGGCCGTCACCACGGAGATCTGGCGCGGCCTGGAAGAACTCGCCCACCCCTGACGACACCGCATCCCACGGAGGCCCCCGTGCCCGCACCTCTCGACTCGTACGCCCGCTACCCCCTGCTCTTCGGCCACTCGCCCGTCCACCCGCTCGACCGGCTCACCCACCACCTCGGCGGCGCCACGCTCTGGGCCAAGCGCGAGGACTGCAACTCCGGCATCGCGTACGGCGGCAACAAGACGCGCAAGCTGGAGTACCTGGTCGCCGACGCGCTCGCCCAGGGCTGCGACACCCTCGTCTCGATCGGCGGCGTCCAGTCCAACCACACCCGCCAGGTGGCGGCCGTCGCAGCCCGCGCCGGACTCAAGTGCGTGCTGGTCCAGGAGAGCTGGGTCGACTGGCCGGATTCCGTCTACGACAAGGTCGGCAACATCCTCATCAGCCGGCTCGCGGGCGCCGACGTACGCCTCGTGCGCGCCGGATTCGGCATCGGCGTCAAGGAGAGCTGGGAGCAGGCGGTCCGCGAGGTCGAGGAGGCGGGCGGCAAGCCGTACGCGATCCCGGCGGGCTGCTCCGAGCACCGCCTCGGCGGCCTCGGCTTCGCCCAGTGGGCGTACGAAGTGGCCGAGCAGGAGGAGGACTTGGGCGTCTTCTTCGACACCGTCGTGGTCTGCTCGGTGACCGGCTCCACGCAGGCCGGCATGGTCGCCGGGTTCGCCGCGCTCGCGGAGGAGGGCGGGCGTCCCCGCCGCGTGCTCGGCATCGACGCCTCCGCCGATCCCGGCCGCACCCGTGAGCAGATCACCAGGATCACCCGCGGGACGGCCGAACTCATCGGCGTCCAGACCGAGGTCGAAGACGCCGACATCGAGCTGGACGCGCGCTACCACGCGGGCACCTACGGGCTCCCGGACGAGGCGACCCTCGACGCGATGCGGCTCGCGGCCCGCACGGAGGGCATGGTCACCGACCCGGTCTACGAGGGGAAGTCGATGGCCGGGATGATCGATCTGGTGGACCGGGGAGAGATCCCCCGCGACGCGACCGTCCTGTACGCCCACCTCGGCGGGCAGCCCACCCTGAATGCCTACAGTGCCCTGTTCTGATGAGGTTCCTCACCCGGCGCTTTCCCGCCGCCGCCCCGCGAGGACGGAAAGGCGATCGGGAGACGCGGGGCACAGATGTGCCCGTCGTGCGCGTGGGGCCACGGAACAACTACGTTCCGCTACGAGGGCCGTGCCATTGTGTGTCGGTTTGATGCCGATGTGAGGACCGTGTGAGCTCGGAGCATGGTGCGCCGGGGTCCGGAGGGCGCATACTCGGAACATGACGAGGCCCCCCGGTACCCGACGCCACCTGCCGAACAGTCCTTTCAACGTTCCGCCGCCCCCCGCACCGCCCATCGAGCAGTTCGCCGTGGGCGACCGGGTCTCCCACGACCAGTACGGACTCGGACGGATCGTCGGAGTGGAAGGCGAGGAAGCAGTGGTCATCGACTTCGCAGGCCGCCAGGGAAGGTTCCTGAGCCCCTACCCCAAGCTGGCCAAGCTCTGACCTGACGTACGCCTGCGCGCGCGTCCCCACGCACGACAAGGGGCGGCCGACGGGGAAGGTGCACCCTTCCCCGTCGGCCGCCCCTGCGCTGTCCGCCCGCGGGTCACACACCCCGCGCGGGCGCCCGCGCGGGGCTACAGCGCCTGCGCCGCGGGCTTCACCATGCCGCGCACGGTCCGTGACTTCACGAAGTCACCCATGGCGGTCATCTCCCACTCTCCGGTGAACTGCTTGATGAGCTTGGCCATCATCACGCCCGTCTGCGCCTCGGCGTTCGTGAGGTCGAAGCGGACCAGCTCCTCGCCCGTGGCCGCGTCGAGCAGGCGGCAGTAGGCCTTGGCGACCTGCGTGAACTTCTGGCCCGAGAACGAGTTCACCGTGAAGACGAGACCCGTCACGTCCTGCGGCAGCCGGCCCAGGTCCACGACGATCACCTCGTCGTCGCCGCCGCCCTCACCCGTGAGGTTGTCGCCGGAGTGCTTGATCGCGCCGTTCACGATCGACAGCTTGCCGAAGTAGCAGCTGTCCACGTGGTTGCGCTGCGGGCCGTACGCGATGACCGAGGCGTCCAGGTCGATGTCCTTGCCGCCGTACGCGGGCTCCCAGCCGAGGCCCATCTTGACCTGCGAGAGCAGCGGACGGCCGCCCTTGACCAGGGACACGGTCTGGTTCTTCTGGAGGCTGACCCGGCCCTTGTCCAGGTTGATCTTCCCGGCACCGGGGGCGGGGGCCGCGGGCGCGGGGGGAGCGGCGGGCGCGGCGGGTGCGGCCAGACGGGGGTCCGCGGCCGGCGGGGGCGGGCCCTGGACCGGGGCGCCGGACGGGGGCGCCATCGGGGCGGCGGGCGCCGCGGCGGCCGGAGCGGCCGGAGCGGCAGGCTCCTCGACCGAGACACCGAAGTCCGTCGCGATGCCGGCCAGGCCGTTCGAGTACCCCTGGCCGACGGCGCGGGCCTTCCAGGCGCCGTTGCGCAGATAGACCTCGACGATCACCAGGGCGGTCTCGCCGCCGAGCTGCGGGGGCGTGAAGGTGGCGAGGACGGAGCCGTCGTCCGCGTTGCGGATGGTGGCGGTGGGCTCGATGCCCTGGAAGGTCTGGCCCGCCGCGTCCGGGCTCGCCGTGACGACGATCTTCTCGATGCCCGCGGGCACGGCGGTGGTGTCCACCGTGATCTTGTCGGGGGTCGTGCCGCCCCCCGACGTGTAGGTCACGCCGGGGCCCGCGGGCTGGTTGAAGAAGATGAAGTCGTCGTCGGAGCGCACCTTGCCGTCGGCGGTGAGCAGCAGACCCGACACGTCGAGCCGCACCGGTGCGGCGACGTCCACCGCCACGCGGGGGGCGGTGAGAGGGATGTTCGAGCCGGGTGTCATAGCGGTCATGTCCGGGGTAACGAACGTCCCGGCTTTGCCGTTCCCTTACCTATGGAGATTTCTTCCGGGCGTTCCCCGAATGCCGGAAGGGGGCCGGAACCCGGCCCCCTTCCGGCATCCGCGCTCCTACGGCACGACCACGATCTTGCGCCCCACGCCGGAGGCGAACCGCTCCAGCGCCTGCGGGTAGGTGTCCAGCGGCATCCGGTCGCTGATGAACACCTCGGGGTCGAGGACGCCCGCGGCGAACAGCTCCGCCGCCCGCTCGTAGCTGTGCAGGACCGCCATCGACCCGGTGATGGTGATCTCCTGGTTGTAGATGCGGTACGGGTCGATGCTGACCCGGGTCGCGTAGTCGGCGACACCGAACTGGAGGAACGTCCCCGCCTTGGCGACCCGCCCGAGGCCGTCCTGGATCGCCGCCGCGTTTCCCGTGGCGTCGACCACGATGTCCCAGCCCTGCGGCCGCTCCAGCTCGTCCGCGCCCGCGGCCGACCCCGAGACGCCCAGTTGCCGGGCCGTGGCCAGGCGGTCCGCGTTGAGGTCGACGACGTCCACGCTCGCCGCGCCCGTGCGCTTGGCGAGTTCCAGCATCATCAGGCCCATCGTTCCCGAGCCGTAGATCAGGACGTGGGCGCCGAGCCGGGCGCGGAGCACGTCGTAGCCTCGCACCGCGCAGGACAGCGGTTCGATGAGGGCCGCGTCCTGGGTGCGGACGTGCTCGGGCAGCTTCACGCAGTTGGCGACCGGCGCCACCGCGTACTGGGCGGCGCCGCCCGCCGTGGTGACGCCGATGGCGGCCCAGCGCTCGCAGAGGTTGTTGTGGCCGGTGCGGCAGTAGCGGCACTCGTAGCAGTAGAGCGAGGGGTCGACCGCGACCCGGTCGCCGACCGCGAGCTCCGTGACCTCACGGCCGAGCCCCACCACCTCACCGGCGAACTCGTGCCCGGGCACCACGGGGAGCGTGGGCGCGAACTCGCCCTGGAGGATGTGCAGATCGGTCCCGCACAGACCGCACGCGGCGACCTCGACGACGACCTCGCGCGGTCCCGGAGTGGGGTCGGGCACCTCGCCGACGACGGCCTTGCCGACGGACTCGATGATGGCGGCCTTCACTTGACGGCTCCCAACGACAGGCCCTGGACCAGCTTGTCCTGGGCGGCGAACCCCGCGGCGAGCACCGGCAGGGAGATCACGAGCGACGCGGCGCACACCTTCGCCAGGAACAGGCCCTGGCTGGTGATGAAGCCGGTCAGGAACACGGGCGCGGTCTGGGCGACGACGCCCGTCAGGACCCGCGCGAAGAGCAGTTCGTTCCAGCTGAAGATGAAGCAGATCAGGGAGGTCGCCGCGATCCCCGGCAGCGCGATGGGGGCCACCACGCGCGTGAGGATGGTCGGCAGGCGCGCCCCGTCGATCTGCGCGGCCTCGATGATCGCGACCGGCACCTCGGCCAGGAAGGACTGCATCATCCACACCGCGATCGGCAGGTTCATCGACGTGTAGAGGATGACGAGCAGCCAGATGTTGTCCAGCATCTCGGTGTTCTTGGCGAAGAGGTAGATCGGCAGCAGGCCCGCCACGACGGGCAGCATCTTCGTCGACAGGAAGAAGAACAGGACGTCCGTCCACTTCTTCACCGGCCTGATGGACAGCGCGTACGCGGCGGGCAGCGCCAGGACGAGCACCAGGAGCGTCGAGGCGAGCGAGGCCACCGTCGAGTTGATCAGCGAGGGCCAGGGGCTGGCGCCGCCGCCCGAGCCGAAGAAGTCGCGGTAGCCGTCCAGGGTGAGCGAGGCGGCCAGGGACGGCGGGTTGGTGGCCGCGTCCTCCTCCGAGTGGAAGGAGGTCAGGGTCATCCAGGCGATGGGCAGGAAGAACAGGATCCCGGCCAGCCAGGCGGCGAGGCCGAGGCCCGCCGAGCCCCGGATGCGGAACCGGCTGCCGGGCCGGGCGGATGTCTGCGTCACGGCGGTGCTCATGCGCGGGACGCCTCCTCACGGAACAGGGACGAGACGACCCGCAGGGCGAAGGTCGCGATGATGATGGAGCCGATGACGACGAGGACGCCGGCGGCGGACGCCAGACCGTTCTCGTGGGCCTGGTAGAAGCTCTGGTAGACGGTGTAGGGCAGGTTGGCCGTGCCCAGACCGCCCGAGGTGATCGTGAAGACGGCGTCGAAGTTCTGCACGATGTAGATGGAGCCGAGCAGTGCCCCCAGCTCCAGATAGCGGCGCAGATGCGGGAGCGTCAGATGGCGGAACACCTGCCAGTTGCCCGCGCCGTCCATGCGGGCCGCCTCGATGAGTTCGCTGTCGCGGCTCTGCAGCCCGGCCAGCAGGATCAGCATCATGAAGGGCGTCCACTGCCAGATCAGGGAGGCCTCGATGGCGATCAGCGGGGTGTTGGAGACCCAGTCGGGCTGGGCCGCGCCGTCGCCGCCCACCCAGCGGAGCAGGCCGTTGAAGAGCCCGTACTCGGGGTTGTAGAGCACGTGCTTCCACAGCAGCGCGGCGGCCACCGGGACCAGCAGGAAAGGCGCGATGAGCAGCGTGCGCACCGCGCCGCGGCCCCGGAACCTCCGGTCCAGGAGCAGGGCGAGGCCGAGCCCGATGACGAGGCTGGCGATCACGACGGTGGCCGTGAGCACGATGGTCGTCAGGACGGACTTGCGCAGGTCCGCGTCGGTCAGGACCTCGGCGTAGTTGTCGAACCCGGCGAAGCTGCGGGCGTCGGGGTAGAGGGCGTTCCAGTCGAAGAAGGAGATCACCAGCGTGGCCACGAAGGGCAGCTGGGTGACGACGACCATGAAGATCAGGGCGGGCAGGAGCGGGGCCCTGGTGGCCCAGGCCCGCAGCCGCCCGCCCGGCTTCCTGGCCGGGGACACGCGCGCGGTCTTCGGCGCGGCGGTGGTGGTGCTCGCGGTGGCGGTCATCGTCCCTCGTACTCCTCGGCGATCTTCTCGGCGAGCTTCTGCGACTTCTTCAGGGCCGACGCGACGGACTGGCGTCCGGCGATGGCCGCGCTGATCTCCTGGGAGACCCGGGTGCCGAGGTCGGTGAACTCGGGGATGCCGACGAACTGGATGCCGGGCGCGGGCCGGGGCTGCACGCCCGGGTCACGCGGCCGTGCGCCCTCGATGGCGGCATGGGTGACGTCCTGGAAGGCGGCGGCTTCCTCGCGGTACTCGGCGTTGGCGTACGTCGAGGCGCGCTTGCCCGCGGGGACGTTCGACCAGCCGATCTTCTCGCCGACCAGTTCCTCGTACTCCTTGCTGGACGCCCAGGAGACGAACTTCCAGGCCTTGTCCGGGTTGCGCGAGGCCTTCTGGAGGCCCCAGGCCCAGGTGTAGAGCCAGCCGGAGCTCTTGGTCTTCTCCACGGGCGCCGGTACGTAACCGATCTTGTCCTTGACCGGGGACTTGGCCGACTCCAGCGAACCGGCGGCGGCCGTGGCGTCGTACCACATGGCGGTCTTGCCCTGGGTGAGGTTGTTCAGGCACTCGGCGTAGCCGGACTGGGCGGCGCCGGACTCGCCGTGCTCGCGCACGAGGTCCACGTAGAACTGCGTCGCCTTCTTGAACTCGGGGGAGTCGAGGCGGGCCTTCCAGTCCTTGTCGAACCACGTCCCGCCGAAGGTGTTGACCACGGTCGTCAGGGGCGCGATCAGCTCGCCCCAGCCCGGGAGCCCGCGCAGGCAGATGCCCTTCATGCCGGACTCGGCCCCGTCCACGTCGGCCGCGAGCTTCGCCACCTGCTGCCAGGTCGGCTTCTTCGGCATGGTGAGCCCGGCCTTCTTGAAGACGTCCTTGCGGTACATCAGGAAGGACGACTCGCCGTAGAAGGGCTGGCCGTAGAGCTTGCCGTCGTCCCCGGTGAGGGACTGGCGCATGGACGGCAGGACGTCCTTCTCGTCGTACGCCGTGTCCTTGCGGGTGTACGAGCCCAGTTCGTGCAGCCAGTCGTTCTTGGCGTAGATCGGGATCTCGTAGTTGCTGAGGGTGGCGACGTCGTACTGGCCCGCCTGGTTGGCGAAGTCCTGGCTGATCTTGTCGCGGACGTCGTTCTCGGGCAGGACCGTGAAGTTCACCTTGATGCCCGTCTCCTTGGTGAAGTGGGCGGCGGTGAGCTTTTGCAGTTCGACCATCTGCGGGTTGTTCACCATCAGGACGTTGATGGAGTCGCCGCCTGAACCGGTCCCGCCCGCCCCGGCCCAGCAGCCGGAGAGCAGCGGGGCAAGCAGCGTCCCTGCGGCTGCCGCGGCGAGTGTGCGCGACCTCCGTCGGCTCTGGGTTCGCATGAATGCTCCTGAACATATGGGGACGTGGGAGGAGTTATGGGGTGCGAGAGGGGTGTGGGTGGTGCGGCGGTGGTGCGTGCGTCGGGGCTGCGTCGGAGGCGGATGAGGGCGTGCGGGACCACGGAACGTGCGGGGGCGACACGGCGAGGGGGCTGAGGGGAGGGCCTGGGAGGAGACCGAGACCTGGCAGGAGGGCCGGCGTGTGCGGGGATTCGGGGGGTCAGACGCGGATGACCTGCGGGCCCTGGAGCGAGTAGCGGTGGGCCTCGGAGGCGGGCAGCTGCGTGCTGGTGACGATCGCCTCCAGCTCGCCCACGTGCCCGAACCGGCAGAAGCTCGTCGCCCCGAACTTGGTGTGCACGCCCGTGAACACCGTGCGCCGGGAGGCGCGGATGGCCTGCGTCTTGACCTCGCTGACCGCGGGGTCGGGCGTGGTCAGGCCGTGCTCGCGGGAGATGCCGTTGGCCCCGATGTAGGCGAGGTCGATGACGAACCCGGCCAGCATGCGCGTCGTCCAGTGGTCGACGGTGGCCAGGGTCCCGGGGCGGACGCGGCCGCCGAGGAGCAGGACGGACATGTTGTCGGCCTCGGCGAGGACGCCCGCGGTGGCCAGGGACGCGGTGACCACGGTCAGGGCGCGCCCCTTGGCGGCTTCGGGGAGGGCCTCGGCGATGAGCTGCGGGGTGAAGCCCTCGTCGACGAAGACCGTCTCGGCGTCGCCCAGGAGTTCGGCGGCCGCGGTGGCGATCCTCCGCTTCTCCGGGACGTGCATGGTGGTGCGGAAGGCGAGGGTCGTCTCGAAGCCGGCGCTCTCCACGGGGTAGGCGCCGCCGTGGGTGCGGCGGACCAGGCCGTGGTCCTCCAGGGCGCGCAGATCGCGGCGGACGGTCTCCTTGGCGACGCCCAGTTCACTGGCGAGCGCGGTGACGTCCACGGAGCCGGAGGTCCGCGCGACCCGGACGATTTCCCGCTGCCGCTCTTCCGCGGTCATGGCCGCCTCCTTCCCTCGCCGTGCCCGTTCGGGCCCTGGGGGAAAGTTCTACCGCCGGGCGGCGGTGTGTGACCAGGCTCGGAACGGGAGCGATGGTGCCCGGGTGTGCCCGTTTGGCAGGGCCGCGGCCTCTGCTTCGGGCTGAGGGCGTGCCCGTTCGGGGGGTGGAGGGTGCCCGTTCGGTGCCCGAATGGGGGCCGCGGGACGCGTTGTGGAACGCCGTACGGCCGAAAACGCAACCTGGCGGCCCCGGGGGAGGAATGCCCTCAGTGGGGCCACACCGGGGGATTCGTGCAGAAGTGGCCGCCCAGGTGCGCGTGATCCGGGTCGGCGGGGTCCAGTTCACCCTGCTCGGCGACCAGCTTCTCGGCGTACTGCTCGGAGTCGTCCCGGGGCTCGTAGCCGAGGGACCGTGCGGACGTGAGGTCCCACCACAGCCGGGTGTTCGCGGACGAGCCGTAGACCACGGTGTGTCCCACCGAGGGGGCGGTCAGCGCCGCGTGGAAGAGCCGGGCTCCGTCACCGGGGCTCAGCCAGACCGACAGCATCCGTACGCTCGTCGGCTCCAGGAAGCACGAGCCGATCCGCACCGAGACGGTCTCCGTGCCGTGCTTGTCCCAGTAGAGCTGGGCGAGATCCTCGCCGAAGGACTTCGACAGGCCGTAGAAGGTGTCCGGACGGCGCGGGGTGTCGATCGGGATCAGCGGGTCGTCGCCGACGGGCCGCGGCGTGAACCCCACCGCGTGGTTCGACGACGCGAAGACGATCCGGCCGACGCCCTCTTCGCGCGCGGCCTCGTAGAGGTTGTACGTCCCCTCGACGTTCGCCCGCAGGATCTTGTCGAAGGAGGACTCCAGGGAGATGCCGGCGAGGTGGATGACCGCGTCGACGCCCCGCACGGCCTCGCGCAGCGCCTTCTTGTCGGCGAGGTCGGCGGTGATCGCGTCCGGCTCGCCCTCGATGGGGCGCACGTCGAGCAGGCGCAGCCGGTAGCCGTAGGCCGGCAGGAGCCCCCGCATCAACGTGCCGAGGCCGCCTGCGGCGCCGGTGAGCAGGACGGTGCGGGGAGCGGGCATGAGGGGGTCTCCTCGGATCAGCGGTGGATCGGCCGACGGCGTGCGTGGCTACGACATGTGTTCGCATCCACGTATGTCATTCATATCCGTGGACAAGCTAAGGATCAACGGCTCGTCGCGTCAAGTGTCGTACGGAGGCCGCGAATCCGCTCTTGAATCGGCGGACGAATCGCGGTTCTCTTGCGGACCTTGACGCTTGACCGGGGCTCAAGGGGCGGCTTAGCGTGGGTGCGTTCAGAAATATGGACGTGGATCAGAAACGTGCACGCTAAGGGAGAGCCCGTGACGTCAGCACCCCTCGCCGCTCGACTCGACATCCCCAGCGGGCCGCTGTTCTTCCCGGTCACCGCGTACGGTCCGGACGGCGCCGTCGACCTCGACGTCTTCCGCGCGCACGTGCGCGCGGGCGTCGACGCGGGTGCCGCGGCCGTCTTCGCCTGCTGCGGCACGGGGGAGTTCCACGCCCTGACGCCCGAGGAGTTCCGGGACTGCGTCGCCGCCGCCGTCGAGGAGTCGGCGGGCCGGGTGCCGGTGGTCGCGGGCGCCGGGTACGGCACCGCGCTGGCCGTGCGGTACGCGCGCCTCGCCGAGGAGGCGGGCGCCGACGGGCTGCTCGCGATGCCGCCCTATCTCGTCGTCGCCGGGCAGGAGGGGCTGCTGCGGCACTACGCCGAACTGGCCGCCGCGACCTCCCTCGACGTCATCGTCTACCAGCGCGACAACGCCGTGTTCACGCCGGAGACCGTCGTCGGCCTCGCCCGCACCGAGGGCATCATCGGCTTCAAGGACGGCCTCGGCGACATGGACCTGATGCAGCGCGTCGTCAGCGCCGTGCGAACGGAAGTCCCCGAGGAGTTCCTCTACTTCAACGGCCTGCCCACCGCGGAGCTGACCGGCCTCGCCTACCGGGGCATCGGCGTGTCGCTCTACTCCTCGGCGGTCTTCTGCTTCGCGCCCGACATCGCGCTCGCCTTCCACCGGGCGTTCAACGCCCGCACCCCCGAGGGCGACGCCACGGTCAACCGGCTCATCGACGGCTTCTACCGCCCCTTCGTCGAACTGCGCGCCGAGGGCAGGGGATACGCCGTCTCGCTCGTCAAGGCGGGCGTACGCCTGGCCGGGCTCGACGTCGGCGGGGTCCGGACGCCGCTGCACGAGCCCGCCGACGAGCACGTCAAGCGCCTGGCCGAGCTGACCGAGCGCGGGCACGCCCTGGTGCGGGAGGAGGGCGCGTGAGGACCTCCGCCTTCCTGTACCCCTGGGACGTCGTCGGCGACCCCGCGGCCCCCGCGCGCGTCGCGGACCTCGGCGTCCAGCAGGTCACCCTCGCCTCCGCCTACCACTCCACGCGCGCGCTGACCCCGCGTCACCCGCGCCACCGCGTCGTCACCGCCGAGCACGCGGCGGTCCTCTACGAGCCCGACGGCCGCTGGGCGGGCCGGGAACCGCGCCCGTACGCCGCCGGAAGCTGGGCCCCGGGCGACGCCTACGGAGAGGCCGCCGAGGCGCTGGCGGACGCCGGGCTGGACGTGCACAGCTGGGTGGTCCTCGCCCACAACTCCCGCATGGGCGCCGAGCATCCGGACACCTCCGTCGTCAACGCCTACGGAGACCGCTACCCCTGGGCGCCCTGCATCGCACGGCCCGCCACGCGCGCGTACCTCGTCGACCTCGCGGCGGAGGCGGCCGTGCGCCCCGGCGCGCGCGGCACCGAGCTGGAGTCCCTGGGCTGGTACGGCCTCGCGCATCTGCACGCCCACGACAAGATCGCGGGGGTGCCGCTCGGGGAGGCCGGGCAGTACCTGATGTCGCTGTGCTTCTGCGCGGACTGCCGTGCCGGGTACGCCGGACAGGGGCTCGACCCGGCCGAGGCGGCGGCCGGCGTCCGCCGCGCCCTGGAGCCCGTGTGGCGGGGCGACGAACCCTCCGGCGGCTGGCAGGCGGTGGAGAAGCTCCTGGGCGCCGGCCCTGCCACCGCCACGCGCGCGTGGCGCGAGGAAACCGCCCGCACGCTCCAGGAGGCGGCCGTCGAGGCGGTGCGCGCCGCGGCCCCGGACGGCTTCCGGGTACTGCTGCACGCCGACCCGGTGGCGTACCACTGCGGGGCCAACGCGGGCGTCGACCCGGAGCACATCCTCTCCGTGGCCGACGGCGTGGTCGTGCCCTGCACCGGCGGCGCCGGAGCGCTGACGCCCTTCCACGCGCACCGCACGGCCCGCACCACCCTCGCCGCGAACCTCACCGTCGTCTCCGGCATGGGCGGCAGCCCCGCGACCCTCGCCGCCGACGCCGCGCACGCGGTCACGCTGGGCGCGGACGAACTGCGGCTCTACCACGCCGGGTTGGCGTCGGACGCGGATCTCGCGCACGTACGGACCGCCCTGGCGCAGCTGGACTGACCCCGGCGCACACGCCACGGACACCCTCTGTCGCCCGCCGAGTGGAAGCGGTTACCATCCGCCCAACCATTCGCTCCAGTACGAGGAGACAAGGTGCGCGACAAGGGGATAGCGGCGCTGGTCTGTGCCGGGATCATGGCGGGCGCGGCGGTACTGGGCGGGGCCGGACCCGCCGCCGCACGGTCCGACGACGGACAGGCCGCCGCCCCCGACATCCGGGAGCGCCTGGAGCAGATCCCCGGCATGAAGGTCGTCTCCGTGGCCGACCGGGAGGGACACCCCTTCTACACGCTCTCCTACGCCCAGCCCGTCGACCACAAAAACCCGCGCGCCGGCACGTTCACGCAGCGCGCCACGCTCTGGCACAAGGCCACGGACAAGCCGACCGTCCTGTACACCGGCGGCTACACCCTGGCGTCCAACACCACCGCGCTCACCAAGCTGATCGACGCCAACCAGGTCAGCGTCGAGCACCGCTACTTCGAGCAGTCCCGCCCCTCGGGCGCGGCCGGATCGGACTGGTCCAAGCTCACCGTGCAGCAGGAGGCCGCCGACGAGCACCGCCTCACCCGGGCCCTGCGCGGCATCGAGAAGGGCAAGTGGCTCGGCACGGGCGCCAGCAAGGGCGGCATGACGGCGACGTACCACGAGCGGTTCTACCCCGACGACCTGGACGCGGTCGTCGCGTTCGTGGCCCCGAACGACGCGAACAACAGGGACGACAGCGGCTACGAACGGTTCTTCAAGTCCGTCGGCACCGCCGAGTGCCGGGCCGCGCTCGACGCCGTGCAGCGCGAGATGCTCGTCCGCCGTGACGCGCTGATCCCCAGGTTCGAGGCGGACGCGAAGGAGGCCGGCGACACCTTCGAGGAGACGCTCGGCACCACCGACCGCGCCTACGAGTTCGCGGTGCTCGACCAGGTGTGGAACTTCTGGCAGAGCGGCACCGTCGACAACTGCCCGACCGTGCCCGACGCGAAGAAGGCCACCGACGACGAGCTCTACGACTGGTCGAAGAAGCACGGCTTCAGCGTCTACCAGGACGAGACCCTCGGCACGAACGGCACGGGCCCCTACTACCGCCAGGCCGCCACCCAGCTCGGCTGGGCCGACCTGAAGTTCAAGCACCTCAAGGACGTCCGCCGCTATCCCGACCTCTACCAGCCCAACTCCGTCCTGCCCGAGGGGATGCGCGGCTCGTACAGCAACGGGACGATCGCGGACGTCGACCACTGGGTGAAGACCCGCGGCCAGCGGATGATGTTCGTCTACGGCGAGAACGACCCGTGGAGCGCCGAGAAGTTCACCCCGAGCCACCGGGACTCCTACCGCTACGAGGCCCCGGCCTCCAACCACGGCGCCTCCATCGCCAAGCTCCCCGCGGCCGACCAGGCCGAGGCCATCGCGACGATCAAGCGGTGGGCGGACGTGAAGTAGCCCGCACCGGACGGCCCGTGAGGAGGGGCGCGGCGATCAGCAGCCGCGCCCCCGCCAGGACGGGCAGCAGGACGCGGTGGTCGACGGTCTCGACGAGTCCCGCACCCAGGGCGATGCCCAGGGCGGTCGGCGTGAACATCAGGGTGTTGGCCGTCGCCGCCGCTCGGCCCAGCAGCGCCCGCGGGGTCTCGCGCTGCACCGCGGTCAGGCCCGCGATCAGCACGCAGGGCAGCCCGAGGCCGTTGACGAAGCTGCCCGCGAGAACCGCCGCGTCGTACGGCAGCGCGTGCAGGACCACGGCGAGCGCGGTGAGCGCGATGCCCGCGCCCCCGAACCGGCGTTCTCCGAAGTGCCGCATCAGCGCACCCGACGCGAGGCCGACGAGCACCGAACCGGCGCCCTGCACGCCATACAGCACGCCCGTGTACGCGGGGGAGCGGCCGAGCCCCGCCACGACCGCGTGGACCGCCGCCCCGCTGATCCCCGAGGTCAGCATGGTCAGACCGCCCGCGAGGACGAGCGGACGCAGCCGCGGATCGCCCCACACGTGGCGTGCCCCTTCGGCGGTGCGCCCTCGCCGGCCCGAGTCGTCGCGCACGGGCGCCTCCTCACGCACCCGCAGCAGCGTGAACATCCCGGCCGCGAGCACGAAGGTGGCGGCGTCCAGGAGCGCCACCCGCGCCCCCCCGTGCGCGGCGAAGAGGCCCGCTCCGGCGAGCGGCGCGACCAGCTTCATGCCTTCGTTCGCCGCCATCCGCAGGCCGTTGAAGTCCCCCGTGAGGTCCTTGCCGACCGCCGCCGCCACCAGGGCCGCCTCCGCCGCGTCGGTGACGGCGCCGCACGCCCCGTACAGGAAGAGCACCGCGTACAGGATCCACAGGGTGCCGGCCGAGTCGACCAGCAGGAGGGTGGTCAGCAGGGCGCCCAGGGCCAGGTTCGTGGCGACGAGCAGGGGTCTGCGGCGGGTGCGGTCGGCGATCGTGCCGAGGAGAGGGCCGGCCAGGGCAGGGGCCCAGAGCGCGAAGGCGCACAGGGCGGCCAGACCGTCCGAGCCGGTCAGCTCCTTCGCCCAGATCCCGGAGACCAGCCACATCGCGGAGCTTCCGAAGCCGGAGACCAGCACCGCGCCCAGGCAGAGGCTCGCGTCGCGGTCGCGCAGGATCCGGGTGATCGTCGGTGTCATGGCAGGTGATCGTGGCTCTAAGGCACCCGGTGGGGCGTAGGGCAGGTGCGGTAGATCCCGGCTGGTCCGTGGGGGCCGCCGGGTGCGGTGCAGCCGGTGGGCCGGTTTTCCGGACGGCTTCGGCGATGAGTTGGCGGTGTCCGGGCGGTCTACAGGGCAGGGAGTGCGGTCCGCGGGGCGGGGCCGCCCGGATTTCTGGAGGACGTATGACCGAGACGATCGACTTCGCGCCGCAGGCCCGGCTCGTGGCGGCCATCGCGGAAGGGGTGCGGGACGAGCAGCTCGACGGGCCCACGCCCTGTCCGGAGTACCGGGTGCGCCAGCTGCTGGGGCATCTGGTCGGTCTGACCGGGGCGTTCCGGGACGCCGGGCGCAAGGAACTGGGCGCCCACCTCGACCAGGCCCCGGGGAACGCCGTGCCGGAGCTGGGTCCCGGGTGGCGCGCCGAGCTGCCGAAGCTGCTCGACGAACTGGTGGAGGTGTGGCGCGACCCGGCCGCCTACGAGGGCATGACCCGGGCCGGCGGCATCGATCTGCCGGGGGCCGTGGCGGGGGCGGTCGCCCTGGACGAACTCGTCGTGCACGGCTGGGACGTGGCGCGGGCGACGGGACAGGCGTACGCGCCCGACGAGACGAGCCTGCGGGTGGCCCAGGGGCTGCTCACCCCGGCGGAGGGCGACGACTCCGGGAGCAGCCTGTTCGGGCCCGTGGTCCCGGTCCCGGACGACGCCCCGCTGCTCGACCGCGTCATCGGGCTGAGCGGCCGCGACCCGGGATGGACGCCCCGGGCGTAGCCCGTCGAGGCGGGCAAGCGCCGGCACCCCGCGACGGCCGCTCACCCGGCGGTCACGACCTGAGCGCCGCCGACATCATCGCCTTGGCGATCGGCGCCGCCAGGCCGTTGCCGCTGACCTCCGACCTCGCCGCGTCCGAGGACTCGACGATGACCGCCACCGCGACCTCCTTGCCGTCGCCGCCCTTGGCGTACGACGTGAACCAGGCGTACGGCGTCTTGCTGTTGTTCTCGCCGTGCTGGGCCGTGCCCGTCTTGCCGCCCACGTCCGCGCCGCTGATCCGCGCGTTCGTGCCGGTGCCCTTCTCGACGACCGTCTCCATCGCGGACCGGAGCTGGTTCGCCGTGTCCTCGCTCATCACGCGCTCGGAGTCCGGGTCGTCGAACGATTCGAGGACGTCGCCGTTCGAGTCGGTGATCTGGGACACCATGTGCGGCGAGACCAGCTCGCCGCCGTTGGCGATCGCCCCCGACACCATCGACATCTGAAGCGGCGTCGCCGTCACGTCGAACTGGCCGATGCCGGTCAGCGCGGTCTGGGCCCGGTCCATGTCCGAGGGGTAGCCGCTCTCGGCGGCGCGCACCGGCACGTCCAGCTTGTCGGCGTTGAAGCCCATCTTCTCGGCCATCGACTTGACCTTGTCCTGGCCCAGGTCGACGGCCATCTTCGCGAAGACGTTGTTGCACGAGTACTGGAGCGCCGTACGGATCGTGGCGTCCTCGCAGGGCGCGCTCGCGCTCTCGTTCTTCAGGACCGTGGTGGTCCCGGGGAGCGTGTACGGGTTGGGGCTCGTGGTCCTGGTGTCCGCCGAGCCGTAGAGCCCGTCCTCCAGGGCCGCCGCCGCGACGACCAGCTTGAACGTCGAACCGGGCGGCAGCGGCTGCCGCAGCGCGCGGTTGACCAGCGGCTTGTCCTCGTCCTTCAGGAGCGCCTGCCACGCCTTGGAGTCCGTGGACCCGCTGATGTCCGAGGGGTCGTACGACGGGGTCGACACCATGCCGAGGATCTTGCCCGACTTCGGGTCGACGGCGACCGCCGCGCCCTTCTTGTCGCCGAGCGCCTTGTACGCGGCCTTCTGGACCGCGGGGTCGATCGTCGTGACCACGTCACCGGGGTCGGCGCGCTTGTTGGTGACCGTGTCCAGCGGGTTCTTCAGCCGGGTGTCGGTGCCGTCGAGGACGTCCTTGTAGATGCCCTCCAGCTGCGTGGCCCCGTAGACCTGCGAGCTGTAGCCCGTGACGGACGAGTACAGGTCGCCGTCCTTGTAGGTGCGCTTGTACCGGAGGTCGCCGCCCTTCGTCCGCTCGGAGCCGGTGATGGCCTCACCGCCCACGATGATGTCGCCCAGCGGGTTCGCGTACTGCTCGATCACGTTGCGCCGGTTCAGCTTGTCGTCCGCGAGTGCCTTCGAGTCGTAGAACTGCACCCACGTCGCCCGCACCAGGAGGGCGAGCACGAGCAGCAGCGTGAAGACCGAGGCGTTCCTGATCGTCTTGTTCATCCCATAAAAGGACGAGCGGCCCGGACGTATTCGTTCCGTTCTGCCGGGTTTCTTAGAGATTCCTCATACGGGGACTCACACGGGGAGCTTGGACCGCCCCGAAGCTCCCGTAGCTTTCCGGAGTCAGTCCGTCTTCATGAAGCCCGCCTCGTACGCCGCGATCACCGCCTGCGTGCGGTCCCGCGCCCCCGTCTTGGCCAGCACCGCCGCCACATGCGTCTTCACCGTCGCCGGGCCCACGCCCATCCGCCCCGCGATCTCGGCGTTGGTCAGCCCCTTGGCCATCAGCCGCAGCACCTCGCTCTCGCGCCCTGTCAGCCGGCCCACCCAGGCCGGGGCCGCGGGCGTCTCGCGCGCGTACTCGGCGGCCAAGGCGCGCACCGCCGCGGGGAAGAGCAGCGAGTCGCTGCGCGCGACGAGCCGCACGGCCTGCACGAGCGAGTCCGCGTCGGCCCGCTTCAGGAGGAACCCGGAGGCCCCGGCCCGCAGCGCCTCGTACACGTAGGAGTCGTTCTCGAAGGTCGTCACGACCACGATGCGCGGCGGGTCGGCCTGCGTCCGCAGGATCTGCTCGGTGGCGCGGATGCCGTCGGTCTCCGGCATCCGGACGTCCATGAGCACCACGTCGGGCGCCAGCTCGCGCACGACGGACACCGCCTCCGCGCCGCTCGCCGCCTCGCCGACGACCTCCAGGTCGGGCTCGGCGGAGAGGATCACGCGCAGGGCGGTGCGCACCATGCGCTCGTCGTCGGCGAGGACGACGCGGATGGGGGCTGCGGCCGTCTCGGTCATGTGCGTTCGGCTCCCTTCGGTTCGGTCGGCATACGGGTCCTCGCGGCGGTCGTCGTGGTGGCCCGCGCGACGGCCGTCACGCGGGGCCCTTCAGAGGGAGGCGTACGCGCACGCGCCACACCCCGTCGGCGGGCCCGGTCCGCACGGTGCCGCCCAGGAGCCTGGCCCGGTCGGTGATGCCGCGCAGGCCGTGGCCGCCGCCGGGGCGGGCCGCGGGGGCGCCGCGGGGCAGCGGGTTCTCCGCGAGGATCACCAGGTCGGTGCCGTCCAGGGCGATCGTGAGCGTCACCGGGGCGGCGGGGCCCGCGTGCCGCAGGGCGTTGCTCAGGCTCTCCTGGACGATGCGGTAGGCCTCGCGGGACACCATCGGGGGCAGGGCGTCCGCGCCTCGGGGGCCGAGACCGACCGTGGCGCGCACCCGCAGGCCGCCCGCGCGCGTGCGCTGGAGCAGCCCGTCGAGATCCGCGGCGAGGGTGGGTGCGGGGGCGGTGGGGCTCGCCTGGTCTCCGCCCTCCCGCAACACCCCGAGGACGGCGTCCAGTTCACCCACCGTGCGCCGGGTCGTCTCCTCGATGGCGGCCAGCGCCTCGCGGACGAACTCCGGGTCGCGGTCGAGGACCCTGCGGGCGGCGCTCGCCTGGAGCGTGACGGCGCTCAGGGCGTGGCCCACCGAGTCGTGCAGCTCCCGGGCGAGCCGGTTGCGCACCGCCAGGTCCGCGGCGCGCTGCTCGGCCGCCGCGAGCCGGTCGGCGGGCGAGGGCCCGAGGAGTTCGGGCGCCCAGCGGGCGAGCAGGCCGCCGGCCGCCGCCGCGCACCCCGCGAGCGCGACGAGGGAGAGGATCCCGAAGACCGGGCAGAGCGCGAGGACCCAGCCCTCGCCGAGGACCTCGGGCATCGCGAGCTCGCCGTCCCGCAGGGCCGCGGCGAACGGCAGCGCGATCAGCACCACCGCGAAGGGCGGCAGCGCGAGCGACATCCCGCTGATGATCCCGCCGACCCCGAGGTGCAGCGTGAACCAGGCGACGGTCCGCCCCCGCGCCTGCCGGGACCGCGCGGGCCCGTCGGCGAGCGCGTCGCCCGGCACGTCGCACAGGGCGCGTACGGCGGCCGCCGACATGGGCCGGGTGAGCGGGAAGAGCGCGGTGAGCGCGGCCAGCGGCAACCCCGCGGCGAACGCGCCGAGCTGGGAGGTGAGCGAGCCGAAGACGTCGTCCTCGCCGAGCAGCGGTCCGACGACGACGGAGCCCACGAAGACGTACGGCATGGCGAGCGCGCCGCCGAGGATCAGATGGATCCACCGGCGCCGGGCCCGCCGCCCGAACAACGCCCCCGGGGCCGCCAGGACCGCCGTGCGGGCGCTCACGCGGGGAGCCGTGTCTCCGGGGTGACCGCATTGGCCCGCTCCCGGAGGAAGCGCGCCGCGAGGGCGGCCACGAGCGTCCCGACGATCATCTGCACAGAGTAGGTCAGGAGCATTCCCGCCGTCGGGCGCCGGGCGATGTCGTCCACGCCGGCGAGCGAGGCGAACAGCGGCCAGGCGCCCCAGCAGACGAGCGCGCCCGAGCCGGTCCAGGCCAGGGCGAGCGGCACCTTGACGGGCAGGGCGGGGACCCGGCGGAAGGCGATGAGCAGCCCGCCGGCCACGGCGGAGCCGAGGTAGACCAGGTCCATCGCCTCAAGGACGAAGAAGTCGGTCGTACGTGCCTCGATCCGCGCCTCGTCGAGACCGACGGTGGAGCCGGTGATCCAGAGGAGGTGCAGGGCGGCCGGGACGAGGGCCAGGAGGGCGGCGGCGACGGCGGCGGCCCGCCCGAAGCCGTCGCGGTCCTGGCCCTCGTCCCGGCCCCGCCAGAGGTGGCCCCAGCGGTCTCGCGCGTACAGGACGAACAGGGTGCCCAGGGCGAGGCCCTGGAGGATGAAGCCGCCGTAGACGACGCCGAAGACCCACTCGTCGAGGAAGGCGCCGCCGCTGTCCTCGGAGGGCCGGGCGACGCTCCCGCCGAACGCCTTGACCAGGAGCTGGAGCGGGAACCCGGCCATGATCGGCGTGAGCAGCCCGGTGGCGGCCCACATGGGGAACGCGAGCAGCCAGGCGGGGGTGCGCAGACCCCAGGGGCGGGTCAGGAGCAGGGCGAGGAGGATGACGCACGCGTCCATCAGCACGGTGAGGCCGTTGGCGAAGGCCATCGCGACGCGGTGGTCGAGCAGGCTGCTGTCCTCGGGGATGCCGACGTGGCTTCCCGCGATCCAGGCGACCTTGAGGGTGAGGTAGGGCAGGGCGGCGAGGATCGCGAGGGCGCGTAGTGCTCGGCGGGTCTGGCTCATGCCGTCCACGCTCCCGTGAAGGGGAGCGGGGCACGTCCTGCGCGACGACGATCCGGGTCCGCCGCACGGGGGAGAGGCGGGGAGAGGCGGCCTCGGACGCAGGCCGGGCCGGGTGTTCTCGGGCCGCGCGGCGTTCGAGGACGGGCCCGGCGCGCCCGGCGACATCGGTGCCCGGGGCGCCTACGCCAGCATCAGCACGGCCTCGTCGATCTCCTCGCCCCGTGCGTGCGCGAACCCCCGGGCCGTGGACGTCACCCGGAACCCGCACTTCTCGAGCACCCGCAGGGACCCCGTGTTGTCCGCCGCCGCGCGCGCGTACAGCGGCCGTTCCGCGACCTCGTCGAGGAGCCCCCGCAGGGCAGCCGTGGCGACGCCCCGGCCCCAGTAATAGCGGTCGATCCAGTACGTGACCTCGCGCTCGCCCGGCTCCCCGTACACCGCCACGCTGCCCACCACGTCGCCGTCCGCGAGGACCGTCCGCACCACGACGTCGGCCGACTCCCGGATGCCCTTCCAGTGGGCTTCGAAGGACGTCCGGTCGGCCGTCTTCGGCGAAGTGAACGCGGCGACGCGGCTGGACTCGGGATCGTTCATCTGCCGGTAGAAGACCGGGAGATCGCTGTCGTGGACCGGGCGCAGAACGACATCCATGCTCATCATGGTCAGAGCCTACGAGTCGCCAGTGTCAGTCGGTCCCGGGCGTCGAACAACGCGTCCTTCACCATCTGTTCGTGCGCGGGCGTCAGCCGCGCCACCGGCACGGAGCAGCTGATCGCGTCCCGCGCGGGTGTCCGGTACGGGATCGCGACGCCGAAGCAGCGCAGGCCGAGCGTGTTCTCCTCGCGGTCCACCGCGAAGCCCTGCTCGCGGACCGTGCGCAGCTCCTCGATCAGCTTCTCGCGGTCGGTGATGGTGTGCTCGGTGAGCGCGGGCAGCGTCTCCGGGAGCATCTTGCGGACCTGCTCGTCGGTGTGGGTGGCCAGCAGCGCCTTGCCCAGGGACGTCGAGTGCGCCGGGAGGCGGCGGCCCACGCGCGTGAAGGGCCGCAGATAGTGCTGGGACTGGCGCGTGGCGAGGTAGACGACGTTCGTGCCGTCCAGACGCGCCAGGTGGATGGTCTCCGTGGTGTCGTCCGAGAGGCGGTCCAGCGTCGGCCGCGCCGCCGCCACCACCTCGTCGCCGTCGATGTACGAGGTGCCGACCAGCAGGGCCCGCACCCCGATGCCGTACCGCGTGCCCGTCGCGTCGGTCTCGACCCAGCCCAGCTCCACCAGCGTACGAAGGAGCATGTACAAGCTGGATTTGGGGTAGCCGACGGCTTCCTGGACGGCGGCCAAGGAGTGCATTCCGGGCCGGCCCGCGAAGTATTCGAGCAACTCCACCGTCCGCACCGCGGACTTGACCTGTGCCCCGCCAGTCTCGCCAGCCGACATCGCCCTTGACCCCTTAGTTCGACGAGAAATAGTCTCCGAAGTCTCCGCTATTCATCATCGGAGACAGCGTTCAGCATATCGAACAGCCCAGGTGGGTGGCAGCACATCTGTGGCATCACCTCTGGAGGAGCCCGCGGTGGCAGCAGCACCAGTCTGGAGTGTCGACCCCCGAACCGGGAAGCAGCGCGAGCAGGTTGCGGTCGAAGCCACGGCCCAAGAGGTGGACCAGGCGGTGCGCGCCGCCCTGGCCGCCAAGGACGCGCTGGCCGACCGCGCCGTGCGCGCCGCCTTCCTGCGCTCCGCGGCCGACCTGCTCGACGGAGCCAAGGATCACCTGGTGGAGGCCGCGGACGCGGAGACCGCGCTCGGTCCCGTCCGGCTCACCGGTGAACTCGCCCGCACCTGCTATCAGTTCCGCGCCTTCGCGGACGTGGTCGACGAGGGCGGGTTCCTCGGCGTCGTCATCGACCACCCCGACAGCAGCGCGACACCGCCCATCCCGGACCTGCGGCGCTACAAGATCCCGCTGGGCGTCGTGGCCGTCTACTCCGCGTCCAACTTCCCCTTCGCCTTCTCCGTCCCCGGCGGCGACACCGCGAGCGCGCTCGCCGCGGGCTGCCCCGTGGTCGTCAAGGCGCACCCGGACCACCCGGCCACCTCCGAGCTGGTGGCGGCGACGCTGCGGCGGGCCGCGGCCCTGCACGGCATCCCCGACGGCGTCCTCGGCCTCGTGCACGGCTTCGACGCGGGCGTGGAGCTCGTCAAGCACCCCCTCGTGTCCGGCGCCGGCTTCACGGGCTCGATCCGCGGCGGCCGCGCCCTCTTCGACGCGGCGGCGGCCCGCCCCGTGCCGATCCCCTTCCACGGCGAGCTCGGCTCCCTCAACCCGGTCGTCGTGACCGAGGCGGCGGCCGCCGAGCGCGCGGAGGAGATCGGGACGGGACTCGCGGGCTCGATGACGCTCGGCGTCGGCCAGTTCTGCGTCAAGCCCGGCCTGGTCTTCGCACCGGCGGGCGCGGGCGGCGACCGCCTCGTCAAGTCCCTCACGGCCGCGGTCAGCGACACCGAGGCCGGGGTCCTGCTCGACCACCGGATGCGGGACAACTTCGTGGCGGGCGTGCGCGAGCGCGGTGAACTGCCGGACGTGGAAGCACCGGTGACCCCGGGCGCGGGCGGCGAGCACACGGTGAGCGCGGGCTTCCTGACCGTCCCCGCGGCCAGACTCGCCACCGAGGGCGAGCACGACCTGCTCCTGGAGGAGTGCTTCGGCCCGGTCACGGTCGTCGCGCGCTACGAGGACGACGCGGAGATCACCGCCGCCCTCACCCGGCTCTCCGGCAACCTCACGGCGACGGTCCAGCTGTCCGCCGAGGAGGCCGCGGGCGAGGGGCGCGGGGCCGCGCTGCTCGCCGAGCTGACGCCGCTGGCCGGGCGCCTGCTGGTCAACGGCTGGCCGACCGGGGTCGCGGTGGCGCCCGCACAGCACCACGGGGGTCCCTACCCGGCGACGACGTCCACCTCCACCTCGGTGGGCGGCACGGCGATCGAGCGCTGGCTGCGCCCGGTGGCGTACCAGAACACGCCCGCCGCGCTGCTGCCTCCGGAGCTGCGCGACGACAACCCGCTGGGGCTCCCGCGGCGCTACGACGGGCGCCTGGAACACTGACGCCCATGGACGTCAACATCTCCGAACTGCCCTTTTCCCTGCGCACGTACGGCCCCGACGGCAACTGGTCGTACGAGGACGGGGTGCTCACCGGCTGGGCGGGCTCCCGGCAGGACCGCTTCGTCCCGCCGACGGGCGAGGCGCTGGACCCCGCGTCGGACGCACCGCGTCTGCTCGGCGCCCCCGAGGGGGACTTCCAGCTCATCGCCCGGGTCACGGTGGGCTTCGCCGCGGCGTTCGACGCGGGCGTCCTGTACGTCCACGTCGGCGACCGGGAGTGGGCGAAGCTGTGCCTGGAGCGGTCGCCGGACGAGGCGACGGTCTGCACGGTGGTCACCCGCGGCCGCTCCGACGACGCGAACGCGTTCGTCGTGGACGGCAGCAGCGTCTGGCTCCGGATAAGCCGCACCGGCTCGGCGTTCGCGTTCCACGCGTCGTCGGACGGCAAGCGGTGGACGTTCGTCCGGATCTTCTCGCTCGGCGAGGAGAAGACGGCGGGCGCGGCCCTGGTCGGCTTCATGGCGCAGTCCCCCGTGGGGGAGGGGTGCGTGGCGACGTTCGACGAGATCGAGTTCCGGCCGAACTGGCCCCAGGGCCTCAGGGACGGATCCTGACCCCCGGCCGCGCGCCCCGCTGATCAACGGGGCGCGCGGTGTCCGGCTTCACGCGCCGGATGGGCCGGCCACCTCGGCCCGTCCGGCGCCCGGGCGTCAGCGTCCCCGGCGCAGCCCCAGCGTCGCCACTCCCGTCACCGTCAGGAGCCCCGCCGCGATCAGCAGACTCACCCGCATCCCGGGAACGAAGTCCCCGGCCACGAGCCCTCCGAAGGCGGCGATCCCCAGGCCGCCGGCCACCTGGCGGGCCGAGTTGAGGACGCCCGCCGCCAGGCCCGCGCGGTCCGCGGGCACCGCCTCCATCATCGCCGCGGTGAGCGGGGGGATCGTCAGGGCGCAGCCCAGGGCCAGCGGCACCATGAGGAACGCCAGGCCGAGCGCCGGTGTCGTCGCGTCGGTGCACAGCAGGGCCAGCAGGCCCAGTACGGCCAGGCTCTGGCCCGCCAGCATCGGCAGCCGCGGGCCCACCCGCGCCGCCAGCTTCCCCGCGACGACGTTCGTGACCGCGATGAGCCCGGTCATCGGCAGGAACATCAGCCCGGCCCACAGCGCCGAACGCCCCTGCACCTCCTGGGCGAAGAGGCTGAAGACGAACACGAGCCCGTAGAAGGCGACGCTGCACGCGGCTCCGGCCGCCACGGTGATCGCGACCGTCCGGTCGCGGAAGAGGCCCAGGGGCACCACCGGATGCGCCTGGCGCTTCTCCGTCCACAGGAACAGCGCGCCTGCCGCCACCGCCACGGCCAGGGCGGCCAGACCCGTCGTACCGCCCTCGATCACCGCGAACGTCACCGCCGTCAGCGTCAGGACCGCCAGCAGCTGGCCCGGCACGTCCAGGGGCGCGGGCCGGCGCTGCGAGCGAGGCGCCCGCAGCAGCAGGACCAGCGCCGCGGCCCCCAGCGGGACGTTGATGAAGAAGATCCCGCTCCAGTTCCACGCCGTGGTCAGCGCGCCGCCCGCGACCGGGCCCAGGGCCACCGCCACCGAACCGCCCGCCGCCCACAGGGCCACCGCCCGCGCCCGCCTCGCCGCGTCGCCGTACGCCTGGCGGACGAGCGAGAGCGAGGCGGGCAGGACCACGGCGGCCGCCACGCCCTGCACGACCCGCGCGCCGATCAGCACCGGCAGCGACGGCGCGAACCCGCACGCCACCGAGGCGGCGGTGAACACCGCGATGCCGATCGCGTACGCCTTCGTCGCGCCGATCCGGTCGGAGAGGGCGCCGGTGGAGAGCATCAGGGCGGCGAAGGCCAGCGTGTAGGCGTCCACGACCCACTGGAGGCCGGACATGCCGCCGCCCAGGGAGTCGCCGATCGCGGGCAGCGCCACGTTCACCACGGAGGCGTCGAGCGTGATCAGGGCGAAGCCGAGCAGGGCCGCCGTGAGCGTGAGGCCGGGCGAGGTGCGGCCCTTGCCGGGGCCGGGCCGGGCTGCCGGGTCGGGGAGCGGGGGCGCCGGGCGGCCCGCCGAACGGGAGCCCTCGGTGAGGGAGTTCGTTGCCATGTCCATGAGTCTGGGGTCGGCCGCGCGGCTACAGTAGTGGCCTGAATGCCATACCTCCGGAGGTTCTGGCCATGCCCCGCACGCCGACCGCCCACCGGCCGCACCGCGTCGCCGTCATCGCGCCCTCACCGGTGTCGATGTTCAACCTCGCGATCCCCGAGATGCTCTTCGGCCGGGTCGAGGTGGCCGGCGGACCCGGCTACGAGGTGGTGGTCTGCACCCCTGAGCCGGGCGCCGTCGCCACCACGGGCGGCCTCACCCTCCAGGTGGAGCGCGGGCTCGACGCCGTGCGGGACGCCGACACCCTCCTGGTCGCGGGGACCGGACACCGCTACGAACCCGACCCCAGGACCGTCGCCGCCGTCCGGGAGGCCGCCGACGCGGGCCGGCGCATCGCCTCCATCTGCAGCGGCGCCTTCGTGCTGGCGGAGGCGGGCCTGCTCGACGGCCGCAGCGCCACCACGTACTGGCAGCTCGCCGAGGAGCTGCGCAGCCGCTATCCGGCGCTCGACCTCAAGGGAGACGTCCTCTACGTGGAGGACGGGCAGGTCATGACGTCCTCCGGGTACGCCGCCGGGATCGACCTGTGCCTGCACGTCATCCGCGGTGACTACGGTGCGGCCGTCGCCAACGAAGTGGCCAGAGCCGCGCTCGTCGCCCCCGTACGGCCCGGCGGCCAGACCCAGTTCACCCAGACCCCGCTGCCGCCCGAGCGCGGCACCGCCTGCTCCGACACCCGGGGCTGGGCCATGCGCCACCTCGACGAGCCGCTCACGCTCACCGACCTCGCCCGGCACGCGGGCGTCAGCGTGCGCACCCTCACCCGGCGCTTCCACGCGGAGAGCGGGGTGAGCCCGTTGCAGTGGCTCCTCCACCAGCGCGTCGAGCGGGCCAAGGAGCTCCTGGAGACGACGAAGCTCTCCATGGACCGGGTCGCGGAGGCCTGCGGGCTCGGCACCGCCGACTCGCTCCGCGGCCATCTGGTGCGCCGCACCGGGCTCACCCCGAGCGCCTACCGCGCCCAGTTCAGCCGCCTCGGAACTCACGGCTCCCGGAACACGTCTATCGCAGCGTGATCCACTCAGCACCCCCCACGACGACGCGGACCGTGATGCCGACCGTCATACGCAGCGCCCTCACCGCCGACGCCCCGGCCCTCGCGGCGCTGCACGCCCGCGCCCGTGCCACGTACTACCCCGAGGGGCTGCCGGGCGGAGGCCTCGACGCGACGGCGACGTGGCGGGCGGCCGTCGAGCGCCGGGACGGGCACGTGCTGTGCGCGGTCCGGGAGGGCCGGATCGTGGGCCTCGCGTCGTTCCGTACGCCCGAGGGCGACGCGGCGGACACCGCGAAGCTCTTCCAGTTCCACGTCGACCCCGAGCGCTGGGGCGCGGGCGTCGGCACGGACCTGCACGCCGCGTGCGTGGAGGAGTGGCGGGCCGACGGCGTCCGGGAGGTCCGCCTGGACGTGCACCGCGCGAACCGCCGGGCCCAGGCCTTCTACGCCCGCTGCGGCTGGCGCCCCGAGGAGCCGGACGCGGGGACGGGCACGCATCTGCGGATGTGGCTGCGGCTGAGGGCCGGGGTCACGGCAGGGGACACCGCCGGGGAGACGGCAGGCGAGCCCGCCGGAGAGCCCGCCGGGGAATGAAGCGGGGCAGGTCGTACGTTCTTCAACTGACCGGAGGGATCCTCCGCACTACCGTTCGACCTGAAGAGAGCTAGTCACATGCGCGTCGAGATCTGGTCCGACATCGCCTGCCCCTGGTGCTATGTCGGCAAGGCCCGCTTCGAAAAAGCCCTCGCCGCGTTCCCGCACCGCGACGACGTCGAGGTGGTGCACCGCTCCTTCGAGCTCGACCCCTCGCGCGCCAAGGGCGACAGCGGACTCGTGATCCCGATGCTCGCCAAGAAGTACGGCATGAGCGAGGAGCAGGCCCAGGAGGCCGAGCGGAACCTCGGCGTGAACGCCGCGTCCGAGGGCCTCGACTACCTCACCGAGGGCCGCGACCACGGCAGCACCTTCGACATGCACCGCCTCCTGCACCACGCCAAGGAGCAGGGCAGGCAGGACGAGCTGCTCGGGCTCCTCTACCGCGCCAACTTCGCCGAGGAGCGCTCCGTCTTCGACGACGACGAGCGGCTCGTCGAGCTGGCCGTCGCGGCCGGGCTCGACGCGGACGCCGCCCGCGCGGTGCTCGCCGACCCCACCCGCTACGCCGACGACGTACGCACCGACGAGCGCGAGGCCGCCGAGCTCGGCGCGAACGGCGTGCCGTTCTTCGTCCTCGACCGCAAGTACGGCGTCTCCGGCGCCCAGCCCGCCGACGTCTTCGCGCAGGCCCTGGAGCAGGCCTGGGACAGCCGTTCGCCGCTCACCACGCTCGCGGACGGCGACGCCTGCGGCCCCGACGGCTGCGCGGTCCCGCAGGCCTGAGGCCCGGCGCGCGGGCGTCACCGGCCGGCCACCGGGCCCGTACCGATGATGGACGTGGGCGCGAACGGAGGCGAGAGTTGATCCCATGGGGATCATCACCGGCGCCGAGTTCGCGCCCACGTCGACGTATCTGAACACGGCGAGCTGCGGCCTGCTGCCCGCCCGGGCCGTCGAGGCCATCCAGGCACTCGCCGCCGAGAACGGCGCGGGCAGACGCGGCGGGGCGGGCGACTTCGGGATCGTCGAGGAGGCCCGCGCGGCGTACGCGCGGATCGTCGGCGTGCCGCACGCGCGCGTGGCCTACGGCGGTTCGGTCGCCGTCCACACCGGACTGATCGCGGCGGCGCAGCGGCCCGGCGCCGAGATCCTCTTCCCCGAGGGGGACTTCAGCTCGATCATCAACCCCTTCGTGGTGCGCGGCGACCTCAAGATCCGCTTCGCGCCCCTCGACGAGCTCGCCGAGGAGATCCGCCCCACCACGGCCCTCGTCGTGTACTCCGGCGTGCAGTCGGCCGACGGCCGCGTCGCCGACGACGCGGCGGTGCGCGCGGCCGCCGCCGCCCACGGCGCCCGAACCCTGAACGACGCCACCCAGACCGTGGGCTGGCTGCCCTTCGACGCGGGCCTGTACGACTACACCGTCACCGGCGCCTTCAAGTGGCTGCTCTGCCCGCGCGGCACGTCCTTCCTGACGGTGAGCGAGGAGGCGCAGGAGTCCCTCGTCCCGCTGCACGGCGGCTGGCTCGCGTCGGCGGACACCTGGGACTCCATCTACGGTCCGCTGCCGGAACCGGGCCCCGACGCACACCGTTACGACGAGCCACCCGCCTTCCTCGCCTACCACGGGGCGGCCCAGGCCCTCGGGTACGTGGAGGAGACCGGTGTCGCGGCCGTGCACGCCCACGACACCGCGCTCGCGGCCCGCTACCGCGCCGGCCTCGCGGACCTGGGCCACGCACCGGTGCCCGGCACGTCCCCCATCGTCTCCGTGCCCGGACTCGCCGACCGGGAGCCGGAGTTGAGCCGGGCCGGGATCATCACGTCCGCGCGGGCGGGACACCTGCGCGCCTCGTTCCATCTGTACAACACCGAGGCGGACGTGGACCGGATCCTCGACGTGCTCTCCGGCTGAACCCTGGCGCGCCGGGCGGCGGGGCGCTAGGAAGGCAGGACGGGGTGGCCTCACGAGGCGGTGGTGTCAGTGGCTCAGCAGTCCTGTCAGGACAACGGCCTGCACCAACGCCTGGTGTACGGCGACGAGACGGCGCTCGCCGAGGTCTTCGACACCTACGGGCCCCTCGTCCACCGCGTCGCGGGGCGCGTCACCCGCAGCCCCGCCGCCGCGGAGGACGTCGCCCAGGAGGTCTTCGCCCATCTGTGGTCCCGGCCCTACGCGTTCGACGCCCGGCGGGGCAGTCTGCGCACCTGGCTGTGCATGCTGGCGCATCGCAGGGCCGTCGACTGGGTACGCGGCGAGGAGCGCCACCGCAAAGCGGCCCACGCCGACGACTCGACCCTGCACACCATCCCGACCCCGGACCCGCCCCCGGAAGACGTGGTCATGGCACGCGAACGCTCCTTGCTCCTGCACTCCGCCCTGGCGAGACTCCCGCTCCCGCAGCGCCAGGTGGTGCACCTCGCGTACTTCGCGGGCTGCACGTACCGCCAGGCCGCGGTCGAACTCGGCATCCCGGAGGGCACGGCCAAGACCCGCTTACGGGCGGCCCTGCGCAGACTGGCCGAGGCCCTGGCCGACCCCCCGGACCCGGCGGACCCCGCGGGCCCGACCGATACAGCTGCCCCATCAAGCTCCTCAGCCCCATCAGCCTCATCAGGCACATCAGACTCCGCACTTGCCGACGCTCCAGGCGAAAGAGGCGCGTGATGACCACGGATCACGAAGCCGTACAGGACCTTCTCGGGGCATGGGCCGTCGGCGCGCTCCTGCCGGGCGACGAGCGGACGCTCGCCCCGCACCTGGCCGACTGCGACCCGTGCGCGGCGGAGGCCACCCGGCTGCGGGCGGCGGTGACCGCCCTGGACGGCCCGCCCTTCGCCGACGAGCCCGCCCCCGACGGCCGGGACCGCGTCCTCGGCCTGGCCCTGCGCACCCGCCCCCCGGCCGCCCGCACGGCGCCGCACGCCGCTCCGTACGCCGCCGCCGTGGCCGGACTGAGGGCGCTCCTGGGCGAGTTGGACACGCACGAGTCCTGGGCCGTCCCCGTCGTGCACGGCTGGAACGTCCACGAGACCGTCGCGCACCTCCTGGCCGCGGACGAGCCGCTCGCCGTGCGGCTCGGGCTGCGCGAGCCCGGCCCGTACGACGCCGTGGACGAGACGCCCTGGCGCGTGGTGTGGGCGGCGCGCACGGACGCCGTCCTCGAACGGGAGCGGGCCCGCACCCCCGCGCGGACCCTGGAGTCCTGGCACGACCAGGCCGCCGCGCTCCTCGCCACACCCGAGGCGCTGGACGGCGAACTGGCCGGCCGGGCCACGACGCTGATGGGCGCCCGGCTGCCGCTGACGGACCACTTCCTGGTCAGGGCCTTCGAGGCGTGGGTGCACACGGACGACATCGGCAGGGCCCTGGACATCCCGGTGCCCCCGCCCCGCACCCCCCACCTGTGGCAGCTGGTGCGGCTGGCCGTACGGATCCTGGGCCGGGCCCTGGGCGACAAGGCACCGGCCGTCGCGCTGACCGTCGCGGGCCGGGGGGACGAGATGTCCTGGGTGCTGGGCAGCGAGGCGGATCCGGTGAGCGCGGAACTGGTCCTGGACCCCGTGGACTTCTGCCTGCTCATGGGCGGCCGCGTGGACCCCGCGGACGTGCCCAGGGGCGTCGGCGGCAGCGAGAGCGCCGCGCGGCACGTCCTGACCCGGGCGGCCTCGCTGGCCTGGCTCTAGCGGCGCGGGGAGCCGGCCGGCCCGGCTCCGGCGGCGCCGGGACGGCCCGCGGGACGAAGCAGGGCCCGGCACCCCCAGGCGCCGGGCTCCACTGTTGTGCGAATCTTGTGCGAAGTCGCTTACTTCACCGGGGTGAAGTCGCGCGCCCCGATGTACTCCGGCCGCCGGATCGGCGCCGCGAACGGCTCCACCGCCGTGTTCTCCACACTGTTGAACACGATGAAGACGTTGCTGCGCGGGAACGGCGTGATGTTGTCCCCCGAACCGTGCATGGCGTTGCAGTCGAACCAGGTCGCGGAGCCCGCCTCACCGGTGAAGAGCCGGATGCCGTAGTCGCAGGCGAGGCGCGTCAGCGTCTCGTCCGACGGGATGCCCGCGTCCTGCATCTGCAGGGACCGCTTGTAGTTGTCCTTCGGGGTGGCGCCCGCGCACCCGAGGAACGTCTTGTGCGACCCCGGCATGATCATCAGACCACCGTTGGTGTCGTGATTCTTGGTGAGCGCGATGGAGACGGAGACGGTCCGCATGTTCGCGAGGCCGTCCTCGGCGTGCCAGGTCTCGAAGTCGGAGTGCCAGTAGAACCCCGAGGCCCCGAAGCCCGGCTTGACGTTGATCCGCGACTGGTGGACGTACACGTCGGAACCCAGGATCTGCCGGGCCCGACCCACCACGCGCGGATCGGCGGCGAGCTTCGCGAACAGCTCGCTGATCTTGTGCACCTCAAAGATGGTGCGGATCTCCTGGGAACGCGGCTCCACGATCGAGCGCTCGTCCGCCCGCATCGTGGGGTCGTCGATCAACCGCGAGAGCTCCGCGTGGTAGACGCTCACCTCGTCAGGGGTGATGAGCTGGTCGATCGCCAGGAATCCGTCCCGGTCGAACCCCGCCAGTTCGTCGGCCGCGATGGGCCCCGGCGTACCCGGCTCGGACCACACGACGGGGTCCTTGCGCTCGATGAGGACCTCTTCGGTGCCTCGCGTCGGGTACAGATCGGCGGTGCGTTCGGGTGCGGTGGTCATGGTGTTGCCTGCCTCTCCTCTCGTACGGCCCTTTCCGGGATGTACACCCCCGCCGCCCAGAGGAAGAGGGCGGCGGGGGAGATCTGTGGGGCGTGCGTCGGCCCTGCGGTGCGGCGCCGGGACGCGGGCCCGGCGCCGGCCTTCCGTCAGGCCGTCTCCGGCTCCGTGAGCAGCGGGTACACGCCGTTCTCGTCGTGGTCCTCACGACCCGTGACGGGCGGGTTGAAGACACAGATGCAGTGGAAGTCCTCCTTGATCCGCATCGTGTGCTTCTCGTGCCCGTCGAGCAGGTACATCGTGCCCGGCGTGATCGTGTACTTCTTGCCGGTCGTGTCGTCGGTCAGCTCGGCCTCGCCCTTGGTGCACACGACGGCCTCGATGTGGTTGGCGTACCACATCGACGTCTCCGTACCCGCGTACAGGATGGTCTCGTGGACCGAGAAGCCCACCCGCTCCTTGGCGAGGACGATGCGCTTGCTCTCCCAGGTGCCGGACGCGGACTTCACGTGCCGGTCGGTGCCTTCAATGTCCTTGAACGAACGGACGATCACGGTGAGTTGGTTCCTTTTCTCTTACGGGGGTGAAGACGCGGGGCCGAGAGCCGCCCGGACGGCGCGAACGCACCGTCCGGGCGGCTTCCGGTACCGCTCAAGCGGTCTCGCGCACCGCGCGGGCGAGCGTACGAAGTCCCTCGTCCAGCTCGTCGGCGGTGATGGTCAGCGCCGGAAGGAGCTTGACGACCTCGCTCTCGGGGCCCGAGGTCTCGATCAGCAGGCCGAGCTCGAAGGCGCGCTTGGCGATGGCGCCCGCGCGCGCCTTGTCGAGGAACTCCATGCCCCACACGAGACCGCGGCCGCGGTACTCCTTGATGGCGCCGGGGTTCTCCTCGACGATCGCGGCGAAGGCCTCCTCGACCTGCTCGCCGCGGGCGCGGGTCTGCTTCTCCATGGCCGGGCCGTCGGACCAGTAGGTCTCCAGGGCGGCGGCAGCCGTGACGAACGCCGGGTTGTTGCCGCGGAACGTGCCGTTGTGCTCGCCCGGCTCCCAGACGTCGAGCTCCGGCTTGAACAGCGTCAGGGCCATCGGCATGCCGTAGCCGCTGATGGACTTGGACACCGTCACGATGTCCGGCACGATGCCCGCCTCCTCGAAGGAGAAGAACGCGCCGGTGCGGCCGCAGCCCATCTGGATGTCGTCGACGATGAGCAGCATGTCCCAGCGCTCGCACACGTCGGCGAGCTTGCGCAGCCACTCGGCGCGGGCGACGTTGATGCCGCCCTCGCCCTGGACCGTCTCGACGATCACGGCGGCGGGCTGGTTGAGGCCGGAGCCCTGGTCCTCGAGCAGACGCTCGAACCAGATGAAGTCGGGCGTCTTGCCGTCGAAGTAGTGGTCGAACGGCATCGGCGTGCCGTGGACCAGCGGGATGCCGGCGCCCGCGCGCTTGAAGGCGTTGCCGGTCACCGCGAGCGAGCCGAGCGACATGCCGTGGAAGGCGTTCGTGAACGACACGATCGACTCGCGGCCCTTGACCTTGCGCGCCAGCTTCAGCGCGGACTCGACGGCGTTGGTGCCCGTCGGGCCCGGGAACATGACCTTGTACGGCAGGTCACGCGGGCGCAGGATGATGTTCTGGAACGACTCGAGGAACGCGCGCTTGGCGACCGTGGACATGTCCAGGCCGTGCACGACGCTGTCGCGCTCCAGGTAGTCGATCAGGGCGCGTTTGAGGACCGGGTTGTTGTGGCCGTAGTTGAGCGAGCCGGCCCCGGCGAAGAAGTCGAGGTACGAGTGGCCGTCCTCGTCGAACATGCGGCTGCCCTGCGCACGGTCGAAGACAGTGGGCCAACCGCGGCAGTAGCTGCGCACCTCCGACTCCAGGGTCTCGAAGACGCTCAGGTCGGGCTGGGTGATGGTCACAGCAGATCTCCTGGGAGATGGAAAGACTGGGGAGTGGGGGGCGACGGGTGGTGCGTGGGGGGAGCGGCGGAACTCAGCCGACCGGCTCGACCGGTTCGATCTGCGCGACTTTCCCGGTCTGGCCTATCGGCTCGATGAGGAACAGGACCTCGGGCTCGTGCCCCTCGTCGGGGAAGAGTCCGGCATCGAAGAGCACCGTGCGCTCGACCGATGCTCCGTGGCGCTGTGCGTACGAAGTGAAGAGCCGCTGGGACGGGGCGTTGTCCGGCGTGATGGTCGTCTCGACCGAGACCAGCTCCCGGTCGGCGGCGACCTTGGCGGTCAGACCGTCCAGCAGCGCGCCGGCGAGGCCGCGGCCGCGGTGCGCCTGGTCGACGGCCACCTGCCAGACCACCAGAGTGCGTGGCCGTTCGGGCCGGATGTATCCGGTGATGAACCCGGCGGGCTCACCGTTCGAATCCCTGGCCACCACGGAGGTCGCCGCGAAGTCGCGGCACCACAGCAGGTAGCTGTACGAGGAGTTGAGGTCCAACACCTTCGAGTCGCGGGCGATGCGCCAGATCGCGGCGCCGTCGGCGACGTCGGGGGTGTCGAGTCGCAACCCCTCGGGCATTTCCAGGGAATTCGCGTGCAGGTCGGTCGGTAGATCGGCTTGTGCAGCGGTCATGCGGATTGAATTTACCGAGCAATTTCTTTAATTGCATCGCCGGGAGGGGTTACGTAAGGACGCCTCATGTGTTATCACGCGTGGGTGCGCGCCCGCAGGAATCCCCGGCATTTTGGCCTGATTTGATGGGGTCATACGGCCCATAACGGGCGCGATGTGGAGTACGTCACAGAACCGTAACTCCCTCGAAGCATGTCCGAATTGTGAGACTTCCTGCTGACGAAACCTTAGTGTTTAGGTCCCTGGAAAGCGGGCAGAAGAATACGGGAAGCTGTGCTCCTAAAGTGGATAAAGAAGCGGAGAGAATTCGTCCGTGAATTTACGTAGAGTATTTACGGCCCGGTCACCCCGTCGATGCCCTCCCGCAGGAGATCGGCGTGACCGTTGTGCCGCGCGTACTCCTCGACGAGGTGGAGCAGGATCCAGCGCAGGCTGACCTCGGCGCCACCGATCAGGGATGCGTCCTGCTCGCTCAGCCGTCCGACCGCGTCCAGCGGGAGTCCCTCGCAGAGCTCCCGGCTCACCGCCACCTCGCGTCGCCACACGGCCAGGGCCTCGTCGAGCGTCCGCTCCGGGTCCAGGGTGAAGCCCCCCGCCGGATCGTCGTACACCGTCGGCACGTCCCGCCCGCCGAGGACCTGCTGGAACCACTTCCGCTCCACCTCGGCCAGATGCTGTACGAGGCCGAGCAGGGTGAGCGAGGAGGGCGGGGCCGACGCGACGCGCGTCTGTGCGTCATCGAGCCCGGAGCACTTCAGCACGAGCGTGGCGCGGTGGAAATCCAGCCAGGTGGCCAGCATCGCCCGCTCCCCGGCGGTCGGGGCGGGAACAGGGCGGCCGTCCGGGAGCGTGGGCATGGCGGTCACGCTGCCACGCCGGCCGCTCCGGACGCCCGCTGTTCGCTGTGAGCTTGGGACCGGCCCGCACCGCATGGAATCGGCGCGAGCGGGAAGACGGGGGCGCCGCCGGGGGCAGGGGCACCCGGCGGAGGTGCGCCTACTGCCAGGCGGCCGTCACCGCGCGGCGGGCCGCCTCCAGGTCCACCGCCAGACCTGCCTCGCCCATCGCGGCACCGAGCGCGGCCAGCGAGGCGTGCACGACGCCACGGGTCGCGTCCGGGCCGTAGTGGTTGACCCGGATCATCTCCGTGGCCAGCGCGCCCCCGCCGGCGACCAGCGGAAGCACCGGGTCCGCCGCGAGTGCCTTGGCGACGAGCTCCGAGGCGTCGATCCCCTCCGGGGTCCGCAGCGTCGTGGCGACCGGAGCGGCGTCCCGCGCCTCGTGGACGTACGGCGTGAGGCCGCCGCCCAGGGCGATCGCGCCCGCGCGGGTCGCCGCGGCGGCGGTGGCGTGCCGCGCCGTCAGTGCGTCGAGCCCCTCCGCCTCGATGCGCTCCACGCACGCTTCGAGGGCGAGCATCTCCAGCTGGGCCGGGGCGTGCAGCAGGGCCTTGCGCCCGCCGTCGATCCAGCGCTCCTTCCAGTCCAGGAGGGAGAGGTACGAGCGGCGCGGCGCCTGTGGGTTGGCCGCGAGGCGCGTCCAGGCCCGCTCGCTCACCGAGACCGCCGAGACGCCCGCAGGGCCGCCCATGGCCTTCTGTGCGCCGATGACGCACAGGTCCACGCCCCACGCGTCCGGCAGGAGCGGCTCGGCGGCCACCGAGGCGACGGCGTCGAGCATGAACAGCGCGCCGTGCTCGCGGACGACCTCGCCGATCTCCGCCACCGGGTTGGTGTTGCCGGTGGCGGCCTCGGCGTGGACGAGCGAGACGAAGTCGATCTCGGGATGCGCGGCCAGGGCCTGACGCACCTGCTCGGCGGTGACAGCTGTGTGGAAGGGCACGGCCAGGTCGACGACGGTCGCGCCGCAGTCCCGCAGCCAGTTCCCGAAGGTCTGGCCGTACGGACCGGTGATGACGTTCAGCGCGGTCGTGCCGGGCCGGGCGGCACCCCGGATGCAGCCCTCCAGCGGGAGCAGGGCCTCGCCCTGCATGATCACGACGTCCTGCGAGGTGGAGAGCAGCCCGGCGACGCGCTCCTCGATGGAGGCGAAGTGCTGGGCACTCAGGGGTGCCAGGTCAAGGAAGGGGTGCGTCACGGTGGTGCTCACTTCGCTCACGAGTTCGTTCGGGCTGCCGGACCGAGCGTACCGACAGGCTCCTAAGCTGCTGTACATGAGCGATCACACGGTGCTGCACGTCAAGGGGCGGGTGCTCGTCGGCCCGGACGAGGTCCGGGACGAATTGTGGGTGGTCGGGGGCAGGGTGACGTACGACCGCCCGGCGGCGGCGCCGGACGTCACGGTCCAGGGCTGGACGCTGCCCGGCCTGGTCGACGCGCACTGCCACGTGGGCCTGGACGCGCACGGCCCGGTGGAGCCGGAGGTGGCGGAGAAGCAGGCGCTGACCGACCGCGAGATCGGCACCCTCCTGATCCGTGACGCGGGCTCACCGTCCGACACCCGCTGGATCGACGACCGCGAGGACCTCCCGAAGATCATCCGGGCGGGCCGCCACATCGCGCGCACGCGCCGCTACATCCGCAACTACGCCCACGAGATCGAGCCGTCCGACCTCGTCGCGTACGTCGCCCGGGAGGCCCGGCGCGGCGACGGCTGGGTCAAGCTGGTCGGCGACTGGATCGACCGCGACGCCGGGGACCTGACGGCGTGCTGGCCCCGCCCCGAGGTGGAGGCGGCGATCGCGGAGGCGCACCGCCTGGGCGCGCGTGTGACGGCGCACTGCTTCGCCGAGGACTCCCTGCGGGACCTGGTGGAGGCGGGCATCGACTGCATCGAGCACGCCACGGGTCTGACCGAGGAGACCATCCCGCTCTTCGCCGAGCGGGGCGTGGCGATCGTCCCGACCCTGGTGAACATCGCGACGTTCCCGCAGCTCGCCGACGGCGGCGAGTCCAAGTTCCCCCGGTGGTCGCGCCACATGCGACAGCTGTACGAGCGCCGCTACGACACCGTACGGGCCGCCTACGACGCCGGAGTACCGGTCTACGCGGGCACGGACGCGGGCGGCTCCCTGGCCCACGGCCTGGTCGCCGCCGAGGTGGCCGAGCTGAGGCTCGCCGGAATCCCGGCCCTGGACGCCCTGTCGGCGACCACCTGGGGAGCGAGGGCATGGCTGGGACGCCCGGGCCTGGAAGAGGGAGCACCGGCGGACCTGGTGGTCTACGGGGCGGACCCCCGGGAGGACGTGGGAGTACTGGGAAACCCGCGCAGGGTGGTGCTGAACGGAAGAGTGGTGGGATAGCCCCGCGGCGGCGGGGCGGGGAGCCGCGAGTGGTGGTCCCAGGGGCGCCGTCAGTGGGCGGCGTCAGGGGAGAAGAACGCTCCGTCCGTCAGTACCGGTACGCCCTGTGAAGCTCCCGTCTCCACGGCCACCTCCACGTCCTGCCCGAAGCCGTACGAGGCGAGTTCCTGCCCCGAGGCGCAGTCGGTGACCGCCGAGGCGAGGTCCGCGCACGCCGTGTAGGCGGCGGCCGCCGCCGTCGCCTCCGGTGAGACCTCCGCCCCGCGCAGCGCGGAGATGACCGCCCCCGCCCCCAGGAGGTCCTCCACGGCGGGGCGCAGGCTGTCGTCGGGCCAGCGTTCGCCGGCGGCGACCACGGCGAGGGGGCGCTCGGCGGTCCCGTAGCCCTGATCCGTCAGCCAACTCCCCACGGCCGCCGCGTTCCTGAGGCAGCCCGCGACGACGACCCCGGAGGCGCCCGCCGCCGCGGCGATCGCCGAGCCGTTGGGCGAGGGCAGCACGAGCCGGGGCGTGAACGGGGCCCGGCGCAGGGCGGCGGGGGAGAGCGACCACGGGGACCCCTCGGTCACCCCGCGCCGCCCGACCGCGAGGGCCGCGTCCCGCTCGCGGGCGAAGGCGACGGCGCTCTCGTCCCGCCACGCGTGCGGGAAGACCCTCGTCCCCGCGTCCGTCGCGACCGACACCGCCGTCGTGAACGACAGCACGTCGACGACCACCAGGCACGCCACGTCCCCGCCCGCCACCAGGCGCCGCGCTCCCTCGGGCCCCCACTCGAACCGCACTCCGTACGCGCCCTGCGCGGACCACTCCTCATTACCCATGCGTTCCGTCTGCCCCAAGTGACCCGTATTGACGCAGCGTTACGTGTAGGGGCCTCTGTTCGTTGTACACGATTCGGCCACCGGCGCGGCGTCAACCGACGTGTTCGAGCCAGGGAGTTGCCCACGTGGCTCGTGGGAACGCCCGTGCAGGGAGATTCGAAAACAAGGGCGGAAACCTCCCTTTGGAGTGAACTCACGCTTCGTCGCTGGCTATTCACTCTCAGTGCGTAAAGATTCCCTCTGTCGATGTTGCCGGTGTCGTGCTCATGCGATGTCCCCATCCAGCGAAGCGCGACGCTTCCGGCGGCTCCGTAACTCTTGTGGGGGTTCCACCACCTTGAACAGCAACACCTTCCGCCTGCCCGCACGCCGCCTCGGCGTGATCGCCACCGCCACGGTCCTCGCCGCGGGACCCGCGGCGCTCGCCACGGCGGGCACCGCCTCGGCCACGGGCGGCGACAAGGGGCGCGCGAACGCCGTCGTGCTGCGTACCGGGCTCGACGTCTCCCTGCTCAACAAGACCGTGAACGTCCCGCTCAAGGTCTCGCTCAACGAAGTGCAGGCGCCGGCCAGCGCCGCCAAGACCGCGCTCACCGCCGAGCTGAACGGCGTCAACGGCGGGCAGCCGTTCAGCGTGCTGCGGGCGGACGTCGCCACCGCGAAGGCGACCGTCGAGAAGGGCAGGGCCGAGGGGTACAGCAACATCGCGCGGGCCAAGGTGCACGTGCCCGGTCTGCCGCTGCTGTCCCTGATCGAGGTCGACCAGGTGACGTCCAAGGCGGTCTGCGCGGCGGGCAAGAAGCCGGTCGCCGAGGCGAATCTGTTGGGCGGCGTGACGGTGCTCGGCAAGAAGATCACGCTCACCGCGGGGGGAACGACCCAGGTGAAGGTGCCGGGGGTCGGCGAGGTGCGGCTCGACCTGTCGAAGACGCACACGACGTCGCGTACGGCTGCGGCGTCCGCGCTGGAGCTGACGGTCTCCGTGAACCCCCTGAAGCTGAACGTCGCGGAGGTCGAGGGCACGGTGACGCTGGCGGGCGCGTCCTGCGAGACGCCCGCGGCCGCGGCCGAGCCCGAGCCGTCGGCTCCGGTGAAGCCGCAGGGGGGCAAGGAGGCCGAGCCGGTCGCCGAGAGGCCGGAGAAGCCCGCGAAGCCGGCCGAGGCGAACCTCGCGGAGACCGGCGGGAACTCGTCCACGCCGTATCTGCTGGGCGGCGGCGCGCTGTTGCTCGCCGGGGGCGGCGGGGCGGTGGTCATGGCCCGGCGGCTGCGGAAGAGCTGAGGCAGGGTTTGGGGGTGGGGCGGCGTTGTGGCCGGGGCGGGGCCCTGCGGGGCTCTCCCCGAGCCCCCGGCCCGGGGGTTCTCGGCCCGTCCGGCGTTTGAGGACGGGCTCGGCGCAGCCGGCGACGGGCGGCGTGCAAGGCCCCCGCGCCAGAGCGGGTTTCCGGGAAGGGGCGGGGCCGGGGAGAGAGAAGAACCTCAGCCCCCCAGCTCCTCCCGCAACGCCCCGAGCAGCCGGTCCGTCGTCCCCCGGTCCCGCACCGCCACCCGCAACCACTCCGCCCCGAGGCCGGGGAACGTGTCCCCCCGCCGCAGGGCGAACCCCCGCTCCCGGAGGCGGGCGCGCAGCGCCGGGGCCTCGGGGGCCCGGAGCAGGACGAAGGGGCCCTCCGCGGGCTCCACGGCCCGGACCCCGCAGGGAGTGAACTCCCGCAATCCGGCCAGGAGATGGGCCCGGTCGGCGGCCACCCGCAGCGCGGCGGCCGCCGCCTCCTCCAGCGCCGCGGGCCCCACGCACGCCTCCGCCGCCGCCAGCGCCGGAGAGGAGACGGGCCAGAGCGGCTGCGCCCGCGAAAGCGCGGCGATCGTCCCGGAGTCGGACAGGACATAACCGATCCGCAGCCCCGCGAGGCCCCACGTCTTGGTGAGGCTGCGCAGCACCACCAGACCCGGCACGTCCGTACGGCCCGCCAGCGCCTCCCGCTCACCCGGCACCGCGTCCATGAACGCCTCGTCCACCACCAGCACCCGGCCGGGGCGGGCGAGTGCGGTGATCGAGGCCGCCGGGTGCAGGACCGACGTCGGGTTGGTCGGGTTGCCGATCACCACCAGGTCGGCGTCCTCGGGCACGCGCGCGCCGGCGAGGCGGAAACCGTCCTCCTCCCGGAGCAGCACCCGCCCCACCGCATGCCCGGCGTCCCGCAGCGCGGCCTCCGGCTCGGTGAACTGCGGGTGCACCACCACCGGGTGACGCACCTTCAGGGCGCGGGCCAGGAGCACGAACGCCTCGGCCGCGCCCGACGTGAGCAGCACCCGGTCCGGCAAAACGCCGTGCCGTCGCGCCACCGCAGCCCGTGCCGCCCGGCCGTCCGGGTAGGCGGCCAGGCCGTCCAGCGAGGCGACGAGATGCCGCTTCAGCCAGGCGGGCGGGGTGTCCGCGCGGACGTTCACCGCGAGGTCGGTGAGGCCGTCGGCGCCCCGCACCTCGGCATCCCCGTGATGCCGCAGGTCCGGTTCGCCGTCGTGCCCGGCGGCCCCGAAGGCCTCGGGGCGCCCAGGTGTCCCCGGGGCCCCGGAGGTCCCGGTCTCAGTGGGAGTGCGCATGGGACCCGTGGTGGTGGCCGTGCCCGTGGCCATGGCCGTGCGCGTGGTCCCCGTCGTCGTCCGGGTGGAAGTGCGGCTGCTGCGGCGCCCCCACCTTGTCCTCGAAGCCGGGCAGCGCGATGCGGTAGACGCAGGAGTCGCAGTTCATCCGCAGATCGCCCTTGACCGCCTCGCGGTAGCGCTCCATGACGAGGTCGAGCAGCTCCTCCTCGGGGCCGATCACGTCCGCCGAGCGCACCTCGACGTCGGGGTGGGCCGCGGCCCAGCCGTCCGTCTGCTGGCGCACGCGGTCCGGCAGGATGCCCGTGAAGAGGAAGTACGGCAGGACCACGATCCGCCGGGCGCCGAGCCGCACGCAGCGGTCCAGACCCGAGGGCACGTCCGGCGCCGCGAGGGACACGAACGCCGTCTCCACGCCCGCGTAACCGCGCCCCTCCCACAGCAGCCGCGCCGCCTTGAGCACCTCGGCGTTGGCGTCCGGGTCGGTCGAACCGCGGCCCACGAGCAGCACCGTGACGTCCGCGCGGTCCTCGGGCGTGCGGGCGGTGCCGCCGAGCGCCTCGTCCAGGCGGCGGTCGAGGACCTTCAGGAGCGAGGGGTGCGGGCCCAGCGGGCGGCCGTAGGTGTACGAGATGCCGGGGTGGCGCTCCTTCTCGCGGGTGAGCGCCGCGGGAATGTCCCCCTTGGCGTGCCCGGCGGACACCAGCATCAGCGGGACGGCGGCGAAGCGTTTGACGCCCCGCTCCACGAGGTCGGTCACCGCGTCGCCCAGCGGCGGCGGCGACAGCTCGATGAAGCCGCCGGCGACCGCGAGTTCGGGGTTGCGGCGGGCGAGCTCCTGCACGAAGTCCCGGAAGGCGGCCGCCCCGGCCTCGTCACGGGTGCCGTGTCCGGCGATGAGCAGTGCGGGCGGGGTGGTCACTGGGACTCCTTGGGTGCTTCGGTTGTGGTTTCGTTCACGTCGGCCTGCGGGGCGGGGTGGTACAGCAGCGCGTTCAACGCCGCCGCGGCCACCGCGGAACCGCCCTTCTCCGACACGTTGCTGACGGCGGGAAGACCGCTCTCGCGCAGCGCCGCCTTGGACTCCGCCGCCCCCACGAAGCCGACCGGCAGGCCGATCACCAGGGCGGGCGCGGCGTCGAGCACGAGCAGCTCCTCCAGGGCGGTCGGCGCGCAGCCGATCACCCAGAGCGCTCCGGGGCCCACTTCCTCGTACGCGAGGCGGATCGCGTGGGCCGAACGCGTCAGGCCGGGACCGGCCTGCGCGTCCTTGAGGCGGCAGACCGTCCGCCGCTTGGTGATGCCCGCGGCGACCATCTCCACGTCGGCGACGACGGGCGCGCCCGCGTGCAGCGCCGCGTGGGCGGCCACCAGGGCGTCCTCGTCGGTGACGAGGTCCGTGGCGTACTCCAGGTCGGCGGCGGAGTGGATGACGCGCTCCACGACCGCGCGGGTCAGGGGCGCGAAGTGCGAGGTGTCCAGGCGAGACCGCAGCCGCCGGAACGACTCCTGCTCGATGGGGTGGACGACACGGGTCATCGGGACACCTCCGCCTGGTCGGCCTGGTCCTGGTGGTCCGCCTGAGCCGAGGGGTCCGCGTGCTGCCAGCGGTAGCCGCGCGGGGTCACCATGCGGCCCGCTATCGCGCGGGTCGCGGTGTTGCCGACGGTCACGACCGTCATCATGTCGACCGTCGCCGGGTCGAGTGCGCCGATCGTGCTCAGGCGCGCCGACTCGTCCGGGCGGGACGCGTTGCGCACGACCCCCACCGGGGTCGTGGGCTCCCGGTGCCCGGCCAGGATCGACAGGGCCTTCGGCAGCTGCCAGTCGCGGCCCCGGCTGCGCGGGTTGTAGAAGGTCACGATGATGTCCGCCTCGGCCGCCGCGCGCACCCGGCGCTCGATGACCTCCCACGGCGTGTGCAGGTCGGACAGGCTGATGGACACGTGGTCGTGGCCGAGCGGCGCGCCCAGGATCGCCGCGGCGGCGAGCGCGGCCGTCACGCCGGGCACGCCGACGACGTCGATGTCGTCGCTCGCCTCGGCGAGCGCGGGCGAGGCCATCGCGTACACGCCCGCGTCACCGGACCCGATCAACGCGACCGCCTGACCCTTCTGGGCCTCGGCGACCGCCGTGCGGGCACGTTCCTCCTCGGCGCCCAGACCGGACTCGACGACCTTGGTGCCGGGCCTGAGCAGATCGCGGATCTGGTCGACGTACTGGTCCAGGCCGACCAGGACCGAGGCCCTGCGCAGCTCCTCACGGGCGCGCGGCGTCAGCAGGTCGCGCGCGCCGGGGCCGAGCCCGACCACGGCGAGCCGCCCGCGCGGCGCACGGCGCACGATCGCGCAGGTCGCCATGGGCGCGCGGCCCTCGGGCGCCGACTTCCGCTTGGGCACGAGGAGTTCACCGCCGCCGCGCAGGGCAGCGGCCTCCGCCACGGAGGGCGTGCCGACGGCGGCCAGCGGCGCGTCGGAGGGGTTGGGCACCTCGACGCCGGCCAGCTCGTCGGCCGCGTAGGTCACCAGGGGCACCCCGAGCCGGGCCGCCGCCCCGACGATGCCGGGCTCCTCGGCCTTCGCGTCGACGGTCGCGAGGGCGGCGACGGACGCGGGGGACAGGCCCGCGTCCCGCAGGGCGTCCTCGACGAGCCCGAGGACCTCCTCGGTGGGCGCGCCCTTGCTGGCGCCGACGCCCACGGTGAGCGAACCGGGCCGCAGCACGGCCTCGCCAGGGCCGAGCGCCAGCACCCGGTCCGTCACGCGCACGACCGGCCGTGCCTGCCCCGGCGTGACGTTGGACGGCAGCGCGGGCAGCGGGTGGGCCCACTCCGCGTCCAGGGACACCGGTTCGCCGTCCAGGATCGCGCGGGTCACCCCGGCGACGTCCCCCTCGACCGGAAGCCCGAGCGTGTCGAGCCCCGGCACGTCCACGGCGTCGGTCGCCGTCGTCACGACGGGCGTGGCCCCCAGGACGTCGCCCACCTCGCGGGCCAGGGCGTTGGCGCCCCCTTCGTGCCCGCCGAGCAGCGCGACGGCGAACCGCCCCGCCTCGTCGACGCACACGACACCGGGGTCGACGTCCTTGCCGCGCAGGAGCGGCGCGGCGAGGCGCACCACCGCGCCGGTGGCGAGGAAGCAGACCACCTGCTCGCACTCGGCGAAGGCCCGCTCCAAGGCCTCCCGCACGGGACCCTCGTACACCCGCGTCCGCGAGGACCACGTCGCGGCGAGGCGGTCGCGTGCCGCGCCGCCCGCCGCGGTGGCGGAGATCAGGCCGATCACTGAACTACTCCTTCAGACAAGGAAGACGCGGGGCGGGTGCCCCACACCAGGAAGACGGGATTGGCCGCGGCGAGCCGCGACACCTCACCGGGCAGCGGCGCGAGCCGCGACGACTGGAGCAGTACGCCGTCGCAGGCGTACCCGGCGCCGGTCAGCGCGGCTCGGACCGCCGGCACCCGGTCGATCGCCGCCATGGCCACCACGACGGTCCGCGGCGCCCGCCGGGCGCACGCGGTCACGATGGCGGGCAGCTCTCGGCCGCCGCCCCCGACGAACACGGCGTCCGGGTCCGAGAGATCGGACAGGACGGTGGGCGCGGCCCCGTGCACGGCGCGGACGTCGACGCCGTGCGCGGCGGCGTTGGCGCGCACCCGCTCGACCCCGTCGGCGGTCTTCTCCACGGCCACGACGGCCGCGCCGAAGCGCGCGCACTCCACGGCGACCGAACCGGAGCCCGCGCCGATGTCCCACACCAGGTCGCCCGGGCGCGGCCCGAGCCGGGCCAGGGCCAGGGCCCGCACCTCGAACTTGGTGATCATCGAGTCGCGGTGGGTGAACTCGTCCTCGTCCAGGGCCCACCGGTCGGGCGAGAGCCGCGGCCCGGCGACGGTCCGCACGGGCGCGAGAACCCGCTCCTCGTCCAGGCACAGGACGACGCTCACCGCGCCGCCCCAGTCACGGGCCGCGGCCTCGGCCGGCGTGACCCGCTCGACGCGCTCGTGCTCCGGGTCGCCCAGGGCGGAGGCGACGACGAGGACGCGGTTTTCGGTGCGGCGGCCCAGCTCGGCGCCGAGTTCGGCGGGGCCGCTGCCCGGGCCGGTCAGGACGGCGACCTTGGGGTGGGTGCGGCAGACGTTCACGGCGGTGCGCAGCGCGCGTCCGTGCGCGCTCACCACCACGGCGTCGTCCCACGGGAGACCGGCGCGCGCGAAGGCGGTGGCGACGGACGAGACGCCGGGCCTGACGTCCAGCGCGGCGGGCCCGAACCGCTCGGCGAGCGCCCGCACGATCCCGAAGAACCCGGGGTCCCCGGAGGCGAGCACGACCACGCCGCCGTCCACCGCGCCCGGTGCCGCTCCGTCGGCCTTGGCCAGCTGCTCCTCGATGGCGTCCAGGGCAGGGGCGAGCGGCCCCATCACCACCCGGGCCGTCCCCGGCGGCGGCGCGGCGGCGTCGATGTGCCGCCGGGCGCCGACCACGAGCCCCGCGGCGCGCACCGCTTCGAGGGCGGCGGCGTCGAGCGGCGCCCCCGTCCCCGTACCGAAGACAGTGATCATGAAGTGGCCTTCTCGGCGCGTAGCGCGGCCCGCGCCTGCGGGTCGGCCTTGCGGAAGCCGTGGAAGTGGCCCGGGTGGTACAGGTGCGAGCGGGTGCCGTGCGAGGCGAGGGCGGGGCCGACCAGGAAGAGGGTGTGCTTCCAGAGCTTGTGCTCCTTGACCGTCTCCTCCAGGGTCTCGATGGTGCAGTGCAGCACGAGCTCCTCGGGCCACGTCGCCTGGTACGCGATGACCACGGGCGTGGTCGTCGGGTAGCCGCCCTCCAGGAGCTCCCGCACCAGCTGCCCGCTGCGCGCCGTCGAGAGGAACAGCGCCATCGTCGTGCCGTGCCGCGCGAACTCCCGCACCTCCTCGCCGGGCGGCATCGGCGTCTTGCCGCCGCCGAGCCGGGTGAGGATGACGGACTGCGCGACCTCGGGGATCGTCAGCTCCCGTTGCGCGATCGCGGCGACCGCCGAGAACGACGAGACGCCGGGCACGATCTCGGTCGCCACGCCGAGCTCGGCGCACCGGTCGACCTGCTCCTGCGTGCCGCCCCACAGGGCGGGGTCGCCGGAGTGGATGCGGGCGACCTTCAGGCCCTCGGTGACGGCCCGCTCGTACACGGCGACCACCTCTTCGAGGGACATCGTCGCCGAATCGAGGATCTCTGCGCCTTCGCGTGCGTGTTCGAGTACTTCCGCCTGGACGAGGCTCGCCGCCCAGATGACGACATCGGCGTCGGCGATCGCTCGCGCGGCGCGGAAGGTGAGCAGGTCGGCGGCGCCGGGCCCTGCCCCGACAAAGGTCACCTTGCCGGTGGTGGCTTCGGCGTCGGCCATGGGTGGGGTTCCTCTCGTGAACGGACAGCATTCGGATGGGGTTCCGCCCCGCGGACGGATGTGGATGTGCGGGGCAGGGGGTCAATCGGCTAGCAAGGGCGCATGGCGGTGTTCGTGGCGCTCGGCGCTTTCGTGATGACCCTGGTGGGCGGCTGGACGGCCCAACGGGTCACTGACCGGCGCCACCTCGTCCTCGGCCTCGCGGGCGGGCTGATGCTCGGCGTGGTCGGCCTCGACCTCCTGCCGGAGGCGCTGGACGCCGCCGGCGACCCGGTCTTCGGCGTGCCGGCGGCCCTGCTCCTGTTCGTCGCGGGCTTCCTCGCCGCGCACCTCGTGGAGCGCCTCCTCGCGGGCCGGCACGCCGGGCACGGGGCGGACGAGCACACGGACGGCCGCGTGCCCCAGGTGGGCCTGACGGCGGCCGGCGCGATGGTCGGGCACAGCGCCATGGACGGCGTCGCGATCGGCGCCGCGTTCCAGGTGGGCGGCGGCATGGGAGCCGCCGTCGCCCTCGCGGTCGTCGCCCACGACTTCGCGGACGGCTTCAACACGTACACGATCACGAGCCTGTACGGGAACGCCCGCCGCAAGGCCCTGGCGATGCTCTTCGCGGACGCGGTGGCCCCCGTGGCGGGCGCCGCGTCGACGCTCCTGTTCACCATTCCGGAGCAACTGCTCGGCGGATATCTCGGCTTCTTCGGCGGCGCGCTGCTCTACCTGGCCGCCGCGGAGATCCTGCCCGAGGCGCACCACGAGCACCCGGCCCGCTCGACGCTCCTGTGCACGGTGGCGGGAGCGGCGTTCATCTGGCTGGTGGTGGGCATCGCGGAGTGAGGCCGCGGCGGGCGCCGAGCTCACAGTTTCCCGCCCCGGCCGCCTTCGCGCCGCGGGGGAGCGATGAGGGTGGACAGATAGGGCAGCGGGCCGTCGCCGAGCTCCGCGGCACCCCGGATGGACTCCTCGGGCAGCCCCAGGGCCGAGCCCCACACGGCGTCCTCGGTCCGCCCGGTCTCGCGCAGCGCGGCGGCCACCTCGTGGGCGAGCCGCCCGAACTTGTACGCCACGACCGTGCCCGGACCCGCGAGGGCGTCCTTGAGCGCGGCGGCGCCCGCGGTCACCGGCACCAGCGTCAGCGGCTCGGTGCCCTCGGTGAGGACGGCGCCGCTGCGCGCGGCGAGGTCCTGCATGGCGGTGATGCCGGGCACGGTCTCCACCTCGACGCCGGGCACCAGCTCCGCGATGGTCTGCGCGAGATAGGTGAACGTCGAGTACACGTTGGGGTCGCCGATCGTCGCGAACGCCACCGAGCCGTGCTCCCGCAGCAGGGCGGCGACGCGCTCACCGGCGGCGTCCCAGGCGGCCTCGCGGCGCCCGCGGTCGCTGCGCTCGTTGAGCGCGAACACCACGCGCACGATCTTGTCCCCGGGGGCGTAATGCAGCACGGTCGCCTCGGCCCGGCCCGGCTCCCCGCCGTCCGTCCCGTCGGCCGCGGCCATGACGGGCACGACGACGACGGCCGCGGCACGCAGGGCGTTGACGCCCTTGACGGTGACGAGCTCGGGGTCTCCGGGACCGACCCCCACACCGATCAGCTTGCTGCTCATGCTCTGCACCTCTCTGCGAACCGACGGGCGATACCGGGTTCGGCGGCCCAATGCGTGTGCAGGTAACTCGCGTGCACACCCTGTTGTACGAAGCCTTCGACGCGCCGTTCGGGGGCGTGCAGCCCCCAGGCGGGAGCCGCCCCCGCGCCCGGTTCGACGACCGTGCGGTGGAACTCGTGCCCGCGGACGCGGGTCCCGGTCTCCGCGAGCGCGCTGTCGGACACGGCCACGGCCTCGCGGTAGCCGAGGGTCAGCCGCTCGGACATGCGGGCGTGCGCGTCGAGCACCCCGCACATCGGCTTCCCGTCCAGCTCCCGGGCCAGATAGAGCAGCCCGGCGCACTCGGCGGCCACCGGCGCCCCGCGCAGGGCCAGTTCGGCGACGGCCTTGCGCAGCGGCTCGTTGGCGGAGAGCTCCGGCGCGTACACCTCGGGGAAGCCGCCCCCGATGACCAGCCCGGCGGTGCCCGGCGGCAGTTCCTCGTCGTGCAGCGGATCGAACGTGACGACGTCGGCCCCCGCGGCGGCGAGCAGCTCGGTGTGCTCGGCGTAGGAGAAGGAGAACGCGGCCCCGCCGGCGACGGCGACCACGGGCCTGCCCGCGCCGAAGGCGGCACCCGCATCCCGGGCGGCGCCCGCATCCCGGGCGGCCCCCGGGTCCCATGCCTCGCCGCTCAGCTCGGGAGCGCTGCGGGCCAGGGCGAGCAGCCCGTCGAGATCGCACCCCTCCCGCACCTGCGCGGCCAGCGCCGCCACCGACTCCACGGCTTCGGCACGCCGCTCGGCCACCGGCACGAGCCCCAGGTGCCGCGAGGGCGCCCGCACCTGCGGAGCCCGTCCCAGCGCCCCCAGCACCGGCACCCCGGACTCGTCCAGGGCCTCCCGCAGCAGCTGCTCGTGGCGCGCGGAGCCCACCTTGTTGAGGATCACGCCCCCGATCCGCACCTCCGGGTCCCAGGACGCGAAGCCGTGCACGAGCGCGGCGACCGACCGGGACTGCGAGGACGCGTCGACGACCAGGACGACCGGCGCCCGCAGCAGCTTCGACACCTGCGCGGTCGAGGCGAGTTCACCCTGCCCGGAAGCGCCGTCGTACAGCCCCATCACGCCCTCGACCACCGCGAGGTCGCACCCGCGCGACCCGTGGGCGAACAGCGGCGCCACCATGCCGGGCCCGCACAGGTACGCGTCGAGGTTCCGCCCGGGGCGGCCCGTGGCCAGTGCGTGGTACCCGGGGTCGATGTAGTCGGGCCCCACCTTGTGCGGGGACACGGCGAGCCCGGCCGCGGCGAACGCGGCCATCAACCCCGTGGCGACGGTCGTCTTCCCGCTTCCGGAAGACGGCGCGGCGACCACAAGCCGAGCTACCACTCGATGCCCCTCTGGCCCTTCTGCCCGGCGTCCATCGGATGCTTGACCTTGGACATGTCGGTGACGAGGTCGGCGAACCCGACCAGGGCCTCGGGCGCGTTGCGCCCCGTGATGATCACGTGCTGGTTGCCGGGCCGCGTCCGGAGCGTCTCGACGACCTCGTCCGTGTCGATCCATCCCCAGTGCAGGGGGTAGGCGAACTCGTCGAGGACGTACAGCTGGTACGTCTCGGCGGCGAGGTCGCGCTTGACCTGCTCCCAGCCCTCGCGGGCCTTGTCCTCGTTGCTCTGCTCGCCTTCGGCGGGCGCGCGCTGGATCCACGACCAGCCCTCGCCCATCTTGTGCCAGTCGACGGACCCGCCCTCGCCGGAGGCCCCGAGGACCTTCAGGGCGTTCTCCTCGCCGACCTTCCACTTCGCCGACTTCACGAACTGGAAGACCCCGATGGGCCACCCCTGATTCCAGGCCCGCAGCGCGAGCCCGAAGGCCGCGGTGGACTTCCCCTTGCCGATCCCGGTGTGCACGATCACCAGCGGACGGTTGCGCCGCTGACGCGTGGTCAGCCCGTCGTCCGGCACCACGCTCGGCTGCCCCTGAGGCATCAGGCCACGCTCCTCGTACGAGTTCCCTGCACATCCTTGACGAGCCCCGCGATGGACTCCGCCCGCAGCTCGTCCAGCGTCACGGCGGTCCCGCCGAGCTCACCCGCGAGCTGCCCCGCCAGCCCGAGCCGCACCGGCCCCGACTCGCAGTCCACGACCACCGAGGCGATCTGCGCCGCCGCGAACAGCCGCGCCGCGCGCCCCGCCCTGGCCACCGGCTCCACACCGCCCGTGGCCCGGCCGTCCGTCACGACCACGACCAGCGGCCGCCGCGCCGGATCCCGCATCCGCTCCACCCGCAGCACCTCGTGCGCCTTGAGCAGCCCGGCCGCGACCGGCGTACGCCCACCCGTGGGCAGCGTCTCCAGGCGCGCGGCGGCCGCGTCGACCGACGAGGTGGGCGGCAGCGCCACGTCGGCGTCGGCCCCCCGGAAGGTGACCAGGCCGACCTTGTCCCGCCGCTGGTAGGCGTCGAGCAGCAGTGACAGCACCGCGCCCTTCACCGCGCTCATCCGCTGCCGCGCGGCCATCGACCCCGAGGCGTCCACGACGAACAGCACGAGGTTGCCCTCGCGCCCCTCCCGCGTCGCCTGCCGCAGATCGTCCCGCCGCACCACGAGACCGCGCCCCGAGCGCCCGCGCGCCCGCTGGTGCGGGGCCGCCGCCTGCACGGTCGCCGCCAGGTGCAGCTTGGTGAGCGCCCCCTGGGGCCGCCGGGCCCCGGTGGTCCGCCCGTGCTCGGTCCGCGCCCGCGAGCGGCGCCCCGCGGCGCCCTCGCCGAGGCCGGGCACGCTCAGCATCTTCGTGCGGAACGGCTCGGCGGCCCGTACGGCCTGCTGCTCCCCGCCACCGGCGGCCGGCGCCCGCGCGGGGGAGGAGTCCTCGTTCCCGGAGTCCTGCCCGGCCTCGCCGTCCCCGGCCGGGGCGTCGGACGCCTCGGGGGTGTTCTCCGGGGTGCCTTCCGGGCTGTCGGGCCCGTCCTGGGGCGGCTGTCCGCCGCCCCCGCCGGGGCCGCCGCCGTCCGGGTCGTCGTCCCCGCCGTCGCCCTCGTCGTCACCGGCGGACTGCTCCAGCGTGTCGTCGAGCTTGTCCTCGTCGAGGCCCGGCGCGTCGAAGGGATTGCGGCGGCGCCGGTGCGGAAGCGCGAGCAGCGCGGCCTGCCGCACGTCCTCGGCGAGGACGTCGGTGCGCCCCGCCCAGGCCGCCAGCGCCGTCGCCGTCCGCGCCATCACGATGTCGGCCCGCATCCCGTCGACCTCGAAGGCCGCGCAGGTGGCCGCGATCTGCCGCAGCGCCCCGTCGCCGAGCCGCACCTGGGGGAGCAGCGCCCGGGCCGCGACGATGCGGGTCCGCAGCGCGGACTCCTCGTCGTGCCAGCGCGCGGCGAACCCCTCCGCGTCGTCGTCGTAGGCGAGCCGCCGCCGCACGACCTCGACGCGCTGGTCGGTCTCGCGCGAGGCGGCGACCTCCACGGTGAGGCCGAAGCGGTCGAGCAACTGCGGGCGCAGTTCGCCCTCTTCGGGGTTCATGGTGCCCACGAGCAGGAACCGCGCGGCGTGCCGCACGGACACGCCCTCGCGCTCGACGTACGAGGCGCCCATGGCGGCGGCGTCCAGCAGCAGGTCGACCAGGTGGTCGTGGAGCAGGTTCACCTCGTCGACGTAGAGGATGCCGCGGTGGGCGTCGGCGAGCAGCCCCGGCTCGAAGGCCTTGACGCCCTCGGCGAGCGCCCTCTCGATGTCGAGCGCCCCGACGAGGCGGTCCTCGGAGGCGCCGACGGGCAGTTCGACCATCCGCGCGTCCCGCACCGACGCCCCGGCGGCGTCGTGCGGGCCGTCCGGGCAGGCGGGGTCGGGAGCGGCCGGATCACAGGAGAACCGGCACCCGGCGACGACGGGCACCTGCGGCAGCAGGGCGGAGAGGGCCCGCACGGCGGTCGACTTGGCGGTGCCCTTCTCGCCGCGGACGAGGACGCCGCCGACGGCGGGCGACACCGCGTTGAGCAGCAGGGCGAGCCGCAGGTCGTCCTGACCGACGAGGGCGGTGAACGGATAGGGGGTGGTCACAAGGCCTCCATTGCGTGATCCGGGACAGGGCGGGAAACGGCGGGCCTCACCCGTCCCCCTCCAGCTCGCCCTCCAGCTCCAGGTAGGTGGCCCGGAGCCGCTCCAGCGTCGCCGCGTCCGGCTCGGCCCACAGACCGCGCTCGGCCGCCTCCAGGAGCCGCTCGGAGATCCCGCGCAGCGCCCAGGGGTTGGACTTCTGCATGAACTCCCGGTTCTCGGGGTCGAAGACGTACTCCGCGGAGAGCTTCTCGTACATCCAGTCGTCGACCACGCCCGCGGTCGCGTCGTACCCGAAGAGGTAGTCGACCGTGGCGGCCATCTCGAAGGCCCCCTTGTAGCCGTGGCGCCGCATCGCCGCCATCCAGCGCGGGTTGACCACGCGGGCCCGGAAGACGCGGTGGGTCTCCTCGCCCAGGGTGCGCGTCTTGACCTGGTCGGGCGTGGCGGAGTCGCCCACGTACGCCTCGGGGGACTCACCCGTCAGGTGCCGCACCATGGCGACCATGCCGCCGTGGTACTGGAAGTAGTCGTCGGCGTCCACCAGGTCGTGTTCCCGGGTGTCGACGTTCTTCGCGGCCACGGCGATCCGCCGGAACGCGGTCTCCATGTCGCCGCGCGCGGCCTTGCCGTCGAGGCCGCGGCCGTAGGCGTAGCCGCCCCACACCGCGTACACCTCGGCGAGGTCGGCGTCGCTGCGCCAGTTCCGCGCGTCGATCAGCGGGAGCAGGCCCGCGCCGTAGGCCCCGGGCTTGGAGCCGAAGATCCGCGATGTGGCCCGGCGCCGGTCGCCGTGCTCGGCGGTGTCCTCGTCGGAGTGCGCCCGCACGTAGTTGGTCTCCGGGGCCTCGTCCAGTTCCGCCACGGCCCGCACGGCGTCGTCGATCAAACCGATGACGTGCGGGAACGCGTCACGGAAGAAGCCGGAGATGCGGACCGTCACATCGATGCGCGGCCGTCCCAGCTCCTTTGCCGGCACGATCTCGAACCCGGTCACGCGCCGCGACGCGTCGTCCCACACGGGACGGCAGCCGAGCAGCGCCAGGATCTCCGCGATGTCGTCGCCCTGCGTCCGCATGGCCGACGTGCCCCACACGGTCAGGCCGACCGACTTCGGGTAGTCACCGGTGTCCGCCAGGTAGCGGGCGATCAGCGAGTCGGCGAGCGACTGGCCGACCTCCCAGGACAGGCGCGAGGGGATCGCCTTGGGGTCGACGGAGTAGAAGTTGCGGCCGGTCGGCAGCACGTTCACCAGGCCGCGCGTGGGCGATCCGGACGGACCGGCCGGGACGTATCCGCCGTCGAGCGCCCGCAGGATGTGCCCGATCTCGTCGGTCGTCCGCGCGAGCCGGGGCACGACCTCCTCGCACGCGAAGCCCAGCACCGCGACCGCGGGCGGCAGTTCCACGCCGACCACGTCCCGCACCAGCTCCCGCACGGCCGCCAGCTCCCAGCCGCGCTCCTCCATGCCCTCGGCCAGGCGTCGGCACAGCTGCTCCAGGAGGTCCAGGGCGTCCGCGCCGCTCCGCGCGGGCCCGTCGACCAGCGAGGTCAGGCCGTCGGCGACCTTCACCGCGGCGCCCGGCTCGGCGAGCAGCTCCTTCTCGCTGAGCCCGAAGTGATCGGCGAGGCAGGCCCGCAGACCCGGCAGGGCGTTCGCCTGGCCGCCCCACACCTGCGAGGCCCGCAGCACGGCCAGGACCAGGTTGACGCGGGCCTCGCCCTCGGGGCCGCCGCCCAGGACGTGCAGGCCGTCGCGGATCTGCACGTCCTTGATCTCGCACAGATAGCCGTCGATGTGCATGACGAACTCGTCGAACTCGCCGTCGTCGGGCTGCTCGTCGACGTGCAGGTCGTGGTGGAGCTCGGCGGCCTTCACCAGCGTCCAGATCTGCGCCCGCACGGCCGGGGCCTTCGTCGGGTCCAGGTCGCTGACGAGCGCGTACTCGTCCAGGAGCTGCTCCAGCTTCGCCAGATCGCCGTACGTGTCGGCGCGCGCCATCGGCGGCACCAGGTGGTCCACCACGGTCGCGTGCCCGCGCCGCTTGGCCTGGGTGCCCTCGCCGGGGTCGTTCACGATGAACGGGTAGATCAGCGGCAGCTCGCCGAGGACGGCGTCCGGGGCGCAGCTCCCGCTCAGGCCGAGGCCCTTGCCGGGCAGCCACTCCATCGTGCCGTGCTTGCCCATGTGGACGATCGCGTCGGCGCCGAAGGACAGTTCGAGCCAGCGGTAGGCCGCCATGTAGTGGTGCGAGGGCGGCATGTCGGGGTCGTGGTAGATCGCGATCGGGTTCTCGCCGAAGCCGCGCGGCGGCTGGATCATCACGACGACGTTCCCGAACTGGAGGGAGGCGAGCACGATGTCGTCGCCGTCCACGTACAGGTTGCCGGGCGGCTCGCCCCACGCCTCCAGCATCCCGTCGCGCAGCTCCGGGGCCAGCTTCTCGAACCACGCCCGGTAGTCCGCGAGCGGCACGCGCGCGGGCGCGGCGGCCAGCTGCTCCTCGGTGAGCCACTCGACGTCGTGGCCACCGGCGTTGATGAGCCGGTGGATCAGCTCGTCGCCGTTGTCGGGGTGGCCCTCGACGGCGTACCCGGCATCGCGCAGGGAGTCGAGCACCCGCACCGCGGAGGCGGGGGTGTCCAGGCCGACCGCGTTGCCGACGCGCGAGTGCTTGGTCGGGTACGCGGTGAAGACCAGGGCGAGCTTCTTCTCGGCGTTCGGCTTGTGCTTCAACCGGGCGTGGCGCAGGGCGATCCCGGCCACGCGGCCGGCGCGCTCGGGGTCGGCGACGTACACGGGTACGTCGTCGGGACCCTGCTCCTTGAAGGAGAACGGCACGGTGATGATCCGGCCGTCGAACTCGGGGATCGCCACCTGCATGGCCGCGTCCATGGGGGACAGCGCGGCGTCCGACGCCTCCCACGTGGCACGCGAGGAGGTCAGGCACAGCCCTTGCAGGACGGGGATGTCGAGGTCGGCGAGCGCGCCGATGTCCCAGGCCTCCTCGTCGCCGCCCGCGCTCGCGCCCGACGCGTGCGTGCCGCCCGCCGCCAGGACGGTGGCCACCAGGGCGTCCGCGCGGCCCAGGAGCTCGTACAGGCCCGCGTCCGCCCCGCGCAGCGAACCGCAGTACACGGCCAGGGCGTTGGCGCCCCGCGCCTCGATCGCGTCGCACAGCGTGTCGACGAAGCCGGTGTTCCCCGAGAGGTGGTGCGCCCGGTAGAAGAGCACGCCGACCGTCGGCCGCCCCTCGACGTACGCGCGCGTGCCGTGCACCCCGTACTCGGGCATCGTCCGCGGCTCGGCGCTCCGCCGCTCGTGCGCCTCGCCGGAGCGGGCGCGCCCCGCCGCGAGGACGTCCTCCTGGAGGAAGCGCACCAGCTCCCGCAGGTTCTCCGCGCCGCCCTCGACGAGATACCGCAGGGCTTCCGCCACCGACCCCGCGTGCACGGTCGACTCGGCCATCAGCTCGGCGTCCGGCACGGCCTCGCCGCCCAGCAGCACCGTCGGGATCCCGGCGGCCTTCAGCGCCGCGAGCCCGTCCTCCCACGCCCGCTTGCCGCCGAGCAGGCGTACGACGGCGACGTCCGCGCCCTCGATCAGCGCGGGCAGCTCGGCCTGGACGTCGACCCGGGTCGGGTTGCCGATGCGGTAGGGGGCGCCGGAGGCACGGGCGGCAAGGAGGTCCGTGTCGGCGGTGGACAGAAGCAGGACGGTCATGAGGGTGCCCCCGGTGCGATGAAGGGGAGGCCGGCGGGTGCGCCGGTCTCGATCAGGCCGAGCAGCGCGTCCGTGTCCGCGTGCTCTTCGATCAGGTCGCCGAGCAGGTCGAGCTGCTCCTCGCGCAGTGCGCCGAAGCTGGTGTCGGGCGCGGGCACGAAGCGGCGCCCGGCGGCGCGGGCCACCTCGGTGAGGAAGCGCCGCCGGAACGCGTCGGACTCCAGCGCGCCGTGCCAGTGCGTGCCCCACACCTCGCCCACGCGGCAGCCGTCCAGGCTGTATCCCTTGTCATCGGAGATGAACGCCTCCCCGCCCAGGACTTCGGCGACGCCGTGGTGGATCTCGTACCCCTCGACGGGTGCGCCGAGGGCCTCGCCGACCGGTCGGGCGAGGGTCTTCTCCCGTTCGAACCGCACGCGCACGGGCAGCAGCCCGAGCCCGTCCACGGCCCCCGCCCGCGACTCGACGTCGTCCTCGATGTGCTCGCCGAGCAGCTGGAACCCGCCGCAGATCCCGAGGACGGGACGCCCCTCGGCGGCGCGTCGCGCGATCGCGTCCGCCAGGCCGCGCTCGCGCAGCCACTCCAGGGCGCGGACCGTGCCGCGCGTCCCCGGCACGATCACGAGATCGGCGTCGACGAGTTCCTCGGCCCGGTCCATGAACCGCACGACGACACCGGGTTCGGCGGCCAGGGCGTCCACGTCGGTGAAGTTCGACATCAGCGGTACGGCGCAGACGGCGACCCGCAGCACGTCGGCGCCGACCGGGGGAGCGACGACGGACTCCCGCACGGCGCCCCGCAGGGAGACGCGCAGGCCGTCCTCCTCGTCGATGCCGAGGCCGTGCCGGAACGGCAGCACGCCGAACGTGCGCCGCCCGGTGAGCTCGTGGAGCATGTCGAGCCCCGGTTCGAGCAGCGAGACGTCGCCCCGGAACTTGTTGACGAGGTACCCGGCGACCAGGCCCTGGTCCTCGGCGCTCAGCAGGGCGGTGGTCCCGAAGAAGGAGGCGAAGACGCCTCCGCGGTCGATGTCTCCCACCACGACCACGGGGAAGCGGGCGGCCCGCGCGATCCCCATGTTCACGATGTCGGTGCGGCGCAGGTTGATCTCGGCGGGGCTGCCCGCGCCTTCGCAGATCACGGCGTCATAGCTGCCCCGAAGTTCCTCCAGGCATCCCACGACGGTGGACAGCAGCGCTTCCTGCCGCCCGCCGTGGTAGCCGCGGGCGCTCATCTCTCCCACGGGCTTGCCCATGAGGACGACCTGGCTGCTGCGGTCGCTGCCCGGCTTGAGCAGCACGGGGTTCATCAGCGCGCTCGGCTCGACCCGGGCGGCCTGCGCCTGCATGGCCTGGGCCCGCCCGATCTCGGCGCCCTCGCGCGTGACGAAGGAGTTGAGGGACATGTTCTGTGCCTTGAAGGGCGCGACGGAGACCCCCTTGCGGGCCAGCCACCGGCAGATGCCGGCGGTGACGACGCTCTTCCCGGCGTCGGACGTCGTCCCGGCGACGAGCAGTCCACCGCTCATGAGGTCCTGCCTTTCCGTAGTGTGCTCACGGCCGCCGCGACGCCGAGGGCCAGCAGCCCCACCCGCCGCGACAGCTTCACGGCCCGCTCGATGTCGGCGACCTCGACGCCCCGGCCTTCCCCGTTCAGGACGGGCCGGTGCTCGACGCGCCCCGCGTACGAGAGCGTCCCCCCGAGCCGTACGCCCAACGCCCCCGCGAAGGCGGCCTCGACGGGCCCGGCGTTGGGGCTCGGATGCCGGTCGGCGTCGTCCCGCCAGGCGCGGACGGCATCCCGCGGGCGGTCCCCGGCGGCGACCGCGAGGACGGCGGTGAGTCGCGCTCCGGGCCAGCCCATGACGTCGTCGAGCCGCGCGGAAGCCCAGCCGTAGCGGCGGTACTTCACGGACTTGTGCCCGACCATGGCGTCGAGCGTGTTCACGGCCCGGAAGGCGACGAGCCCGGGCACACCGCCCAGGGCGCCCCACACCAGCGCGCCGACCACGGCGTCGGAGGTGTTCTCGGCGACGGACTCGACCACGGCCCGCGCGATGCCGTCGCGGTCCAGCGCCTGCGGGTCGCGCCCGCACAGATGCGGCAGCCGCTCGCGGGCCACCTCGATGTCCCCGGCGGCGAGCGCACCGCCGACGGCCCGCGCCTCCCGCCCCAGGGAGGTCCCGCCGACCACGGCCCAGGTGGTGGCGGCGGTCAGCGCGAGGGAGGCGGCACGTGAGTCACGTACGAGAGAGGAGACGGCGGCCGCGGCGGCGGCCGCGCCCCCGGCGCACACCACGGCGTGCAGGGCGCCCCACCCGCGGTGGTCGCGCCACAGCACACGCTCGACGGCAGCGGCGGCCCGCCCGAACGTGGCGACCGGATGCCCGCGGCGAGGGTCGCCGAGGAACAGATCACCGAGGAGGCCGGCGGCGGCGCCGTACGCGAAGTCGCGATCGGCACGCATGGCTTCAGCCGGTCGCTGTGCCGCGACGTGAGCTGACGCTCGGGAACGGGTCCGGCAACGGGCGGCCGCGCATGGCGATATGTCCTCACTCAGGGTGTCCGCGCCCTGGTTCGACGTGATCGGCGGCGAGAGTTCCTGGCTCCCGAGGAGTCAGCTCCTCGATGACAGTGGCGGGACCGCGCCGGATTCACACCGGCTTCCTCTCCTGCTGCCGTAATGGCTCCGGCAGTCCACCACGCCCACGAACGCCCGTCAACTTGCCGTTGACCTGGGACGGGAGAGTGTGCGGAGGCCCACAGAGAAAGGTGGGGTGCGGGCCGCCGAAGCGTCCCGCACCCCACCCGAAGTTCCGGTCGTCAGGCGACGATCAGGTAGATCCCGTAGGCAACGGCTGCCGCGCACAGGGCGAAGCAGGCGTACGCGCCGGTGCGTGCCGCCGCCGCGGAGCCGCCCCCGGAGGTGGTGGCGCCGGACGTGGCCGCCTCGTGCTTGGAGAGGCCGATGATGCCGAGGGTGAAGAGGCCCACCAGGGCCACCGTCACCGCGAGGCTGACTCCGAAGACGGAGCCGAGGGCTGCCCAGTCGATGTCCATGCTGACTTTTCCTTACACCGTCGCGGGCCGGGCGGGGTCCGCCACGGTGCTGTTCGGGGCCGGGATGGTGGCCTTGACGAGGTTGACGTCCATGTTCGTCACGGCCGAACCGGTGGGCGGCGGTGTGACGGCGGCGATCGCGGTGGTCACGACACCGGCGGGCTCGGCGTCGGGGCCGTTCTCGTCGTGCGTGACGTTCGTGTGGTCGACGGCGTTGCGCCGGGAGAGGACCCAGATCACGGCCGAGCCGGTCACCAGGAGCGCGGCGGTCGCCGCGACGCCCCAGGGGCCCTGCTTGGTGAGGAACTCCGCGCCCGCGCCGACCAGACCGGCGGCCGGGAGGGTGAGGCCCCAGGCGACGAACATGCGGGTCGCCGTGGACCAGCGGACCACGCCGCCCTTGCGGCCGAGGCCCGCGCCCATCACGGCGCCCGAGCAGACCTGGGTGGTGGAGAGCGAGAAGCCGATGTGCGAGGAGGCGAGGATCGCGGTCGCGGCGCTGGTCTGGGCGGCGAAGCCCTGCTGCGGCGCGAGGTCCGTCAGGCCCTTGCCCATCGTGCGGATGATGCGCCAGCCACCGAGGTACGTGCCGAGCGCGATGGCGACACCGGCCGAGACGATGACCCACATCGGGGGGTTGGCACCCGGGTTGAGGACGCCGCCGGTGATCAGGGCGAGCGTGATGATGCCCATCGTCTTCTGCGCGTCGTTCGTGCCGTGCGCCAGCGAGACGAGGCCCGCGGAGGCGATCTGACCGGTGCGGTAGCCCTTGGCGGTCGCCTTGGTGTCGGTGTTGCGCCCGATGCGGTACGTCAGGCGCGTGGCCAGCGTCGCGGCGATGCCGGCGACGAGGGGCGCGGCGATCGCGGGGATCAGGATCTTGGTGACGACGGTGCCGCCGTCGATCGACGACCAGCCCATCGACATGACCGCGGCACCGATGAGGCCGCCGAACAGCGCGTGGGAGGAACTGGAGGGCAGGCCCACCAGCCAGGTCAGCAGGTTCCAGAGGATCGCGCCGACCAGGGCGGCGAAGATCACCTCTGTCTTCAGACCGTCCTCGTTGACGATGCCGCCGGAGATCGTCTTGGCGACTTCGACGGAGAGGAAGGCTCCGACGAGGTTGAGCACGGCGGACATGGCCACCGCCGTCTTGGGCTTGAGAGCGCCGGTCGAGATGGTGGTCGCCATCGCGTTGGCCGTGTCGTGGAAACCGTTCGTGAAATCGAACACGAGAGCGGTAACGATCACGATCCCGAGGAGAAGCGTGATGTGTTCCATTTACCCAGGCTTCTGTTGGACGTCAGTGGCAAGTGGAACGTAGGCAACCTGAGTGAACGGAAAGTGAACTGGGTCGGGCCGTGTGGTGACCCAATGCGGAGGGCCCTCGCTCCGGTTGCTCCGGGGCGCCGGCGGGGACGGTCCGCGGCGGCGGCAGGAGGCCCGGATTCCGGGCCTCCCGGGGGTCGGCGGCTGCCCGCCTACCCCCGGGCGAACCTCTTCAATCCGTCCAGGGATCCGTTGAAGAGATTCTGATCACCCGGCAGCCCGCCGCGGTCGGCGTACTGCCACAGGGTCAGGTACGGCCAGCCCCGGGGGAGCGCCCCCGGCGTCGACGACCAGCGCGCGAGCCACAGCGCGTGATCCGCCCCGAAGGCCCGGCTGCCGCCCGTGCACGCGTTCCACCACTTGGTGGTCGTGTAGATCACGGGCCGCCGCCCCGTCCGGCTCCTCACCTCGCCGCTGAAGGACTTGATCCAGCGGACGAGGGTGGCCGGACGCAGGCCGTAGCACGCGTGCGAGCTGTACGGATCGTGCTCGATGTCGAGGGCCGGCGGCAGCGTGTGGCCGTCCGCCCGCCAGTGTCCGCCGTGACGCACGAAGTACGCGGCCTGCTTCTTGCCCGACGACTTGTCCGGCCGGGCGAAGTGGTAGGCGCCGTGGAGGATCCCCGCGGCGCGGGACCCGGCGTACTGCCGCTCGAAGTAGGGGTTGCGGTAGGTGTCGGACTCGGTCGCCTTCACGTAGACGAAGCGCGCGCCCTTGCTCTTCGCCTTGCGCCAGTCGACGTTCTTCTGGTGCGAGGAGACGTCGTGCCCCCGCGGCTCGCCCGCGGCCGAAACCGGAATCTCGCCGAGGGCGGCCCCGCCCAGGGCCAGGAGCGCCGTGAGGGCCGCGGCGGCAAGGGCGCGGCGACGGAGCGGCGTACGGTCACGAGCCACATGTCCCCCGGATGGCGATGTGTCGGACAAATCACCGCAGAGGCTACGGGAGGACCGCCCCGGGCGGGCCGACCACCGGCCCCGCCGTGTCGGCCCCGCACGCCTGGCAGGATCACGGCATGACGGAGCGGCGGGACGAAGGCGGCGAAGGCCGGCAGGGCGCGGTGGAGCGGGCGTGGAGCGAGCTGGTGGCGGCCGCCCGCAGAACGGTGACGGACGGCCTGGTGGTCGGCACGTCGGGCAACGTCTCGGTGCGCGTCGGCGACACGATCCTGGTCACCCCCAGCGGCGTCCCGTACGACCGGCTGGGACCCCGGGACGCGGTCGGGGTCGACACCGACGGCCACCGCCTCTTCGGGGACCTCGCCCCCACCAGCGAACTGCCCATGCACCTGGCGGTCTACCGCACCACGCGCGCCGCGGCCGTCGTCCACACCCACGCGGTGCACGCCACCGCCGTCTCCACCCTGGTCCCCGAGCTCCCGCCCGTCCACTACATGGCGGCCGCGCTCGGCGGCCCGGTCCGCGTGGCCCGCTACGCCCCCTACGGCTCCGACGAGTTGGCCGAGAACATGCTCCGGGCCCTCAGGGACCGCACGGGCTGCCTGCTCCAGAACCACGGAACCATCACCTACGGGGACACCTTGGACCAGGCCTACGACCGCACAGCGCAGCTGGAGTGGATGGCGCGCCTGTGGCTGACGGCCAGCTCCGTCCCCGGCCACGCCCCCACCCTCCTGACCGCGGGCCAGCTGAGGGAAGCGGAGGACAGACTGCGGGGCTACGGCCAACGGTGACGCCCCGCGGGCCCCGGGCGGAGGGCGCGCCGGACCACTGATTCACGGCACCGCCCGGGGGTACGCGGTCGAGGTGACATCACCCCGCAGGTCCCGTCCACTGGCCGTACCCACCGGCCCGCCCGACACTGGGCAGGTGCGCCCAGCCAAAGCGACGGCAACGGCCGTCACCGCCGTCACCACCGCCCTCCTGGGCGGCGCAGCCGCCGTCGCCGCGGGCCGGCTCGCCAGCAACGCGGCCCTGAAGGCACCGCCCGGCCGCCCGCTGCCCACCGAGCCACGCCTCACGGTTCACTCCACGGCCGCCGGACAGATCACCCTGACCCGCGCCCTCGCCAGCCTGCGGCCCGGCACGTACGGCCTCAGCGGCAACGGCAGTCACGCGGTGATCGGCCCGGTCCTGGACGCCGCGCCGCACGAGGCGGACACCGTCGTACGCCGCCTGGAGCGCGTCACGCACGGCTCCCTGGAACCCGGTGCGAAGGTCTGGCTCACCCCGCAGGTCCACATCGGCGACCCGCACGCCGCCCTGGACCTCGACCACGCGGACGTCGACATCCCCGGCGAACTCGGCGGCCTGCCCGCCTGGTTCGTGCCGGGCGTCCGCGACACCTGGGTGATCACCGTGCACGGCCTGGGCACCACCCGCGAGCACCCCATGGTCGTCATGGACTTCCTGCACCACCAGCAGTTCCCGGTGCTCGACCTCGCCTACCGGGGCGACCTCGGCGCACCCCGCTCTCCGGACGGCCTGGGCCACCTCGGCGAGACGGAGTGGCGCGACCTGGACGCGGCCATCCGCTACGCCGTGCGCAACGGAGCGGAGAACGTCATCCTGCACGGCTGGTCCACCGGCGGCGCCATGGCCCTGCACGCCGCCGCCCACTCCGCCCTGCGCGACCGGATCAGCGGAATCGTCCTGGACTCCCCGGTGCTCGACTGGGAGGCCACCCTGCGCGCCCTCGCCTCGGCCCGCCGTACGCCGAGCGCCCTGCTGCCGCTGGCGGTACGGGCCGCCCAGGGTCGCACGGGACTGCGCGGCGACCGCATCCTGGAGGCCGCGGACCCCGCAGTGCTCAAGGTCCCCACGCTCCTCTTCCACGGCCCCGACGACGTCATCGCCCCGTGGGCGCTTTCCCGTCAACTGGCCGAGCGGCGCCCGGAACTGGTCACTCTGCACACCGTTCCGGATGCACCGCACGGCGCCATGTGGAACGCGGACCCGGCGGGCTACGAGGAGGCGCTGCGACGCTTCCTCACGCCCCTCATGTAGCGCGCGAAAGCCCCCTTACGTAGCGCTCCGGAGCTCTGCGCAGACATTCCGTTTGGGTTTTCGGACGGTCAACAGGAAGACTGCTCCCGTGACGTCCCGTATCCCGCGCGACTCAAGGCTCCGACTCGTCCGCGCTCAGTCCCCCAGGGCCGAGAGGCGAGCGGGGGTGGAGCGCGGCACAGCGCGACCCCTGACCGCCCCCGGCGCAGTGACACAGCAGCGTGCGCGCCGTCCCGCGCCCCGCCCGCCCGAGGGCACGCCCGCCCCCGGCGAGCTGGCCGGAATGGCCCGCAAAGGCCTCGCCGACGCCGTACGGGTCGCGCGCTGGGCGGACGCCTCGCTGCGCCAGGGCCAGGGCCGCCCCAAGGTCGCGAAGGCAGCCCCGCCCGCCGGAGGCTCCGCCGGGTCCCACGGCCCGGACGGCTCCCGCGGCCCGGACGGCACCGGCGGCACCGACGGCCCGGACGGCTCGGCGGGATCCAAAGGCACCCTCTCCGCCGCCACCGCCGAACGGGCCGCCGCGGAGCTCTCGCTGACCGCGGATCAGGTCCGCGCCGACTGGGACACCGCACGCCTCGCCGGCCTCATCGAGGTGCACGGCGACACCGCGCGCCCCGGCTGGCGGCTGCGCGCCTGGGACCGCGACGACGCCGCCGTGCTGCGCGGCTGGGTCGCCCTCTTCGACGCCTGGTCGCTCACGCACGCGGCTTCGCGCGAACTGGCGCCCGCCGTCGTGGCCGAGACCGTCGAGGCCATGCCGCAGCTGCTCACCCTGCTCCAGCTCTCCGCGGGCCCGGTCCCCGTGTCGCAGCTCCTGGACCTCCTCGACCAGCGCGTGACGGAACTGCGCACGGAACGCTGCGAGATCCCCTACGGCCCGCAGCCCGAACCCGAACCGGCCGACCCGGCGGACACCCCCTCCCTGGCCACCCTCCTGGACTGGGCGCTGCGCGGCCTCGCCGCCGTCGGCGCCCTGACGTACGCCGACGAGCAGGCCACCCTCACGCCCCTCGGCTCCTGGGCGGTCTGGGTCAAGCTGGAGCAGATCTGCGTGGCCGCCCAGAGCCCGGCCGGCAACATCGAGCAGTCCGCCGAGGACATGCTCCGCGGCTGTGCGCGGCTGCGCCCGAACGCGGCCCGCTCCGAGTACCGCGCCTGGCTCGCCGCCCGCCCCGTCGGCAGCGCCGTCACCGAGCTCCTGGACGCCGCCCGCGGCGAGGACGCCCTCCTGCGCGGCCTGGCCTTCGAGGCCCTGCGGGTGGTCGGCGCCCCGGCCGAGGCGGAGGTGCGGGCCGTCGTGGACGAGACCTCCCTGCGGCCCTACGCCCTGATCTGGCTGGCCGAGCAGGAGGGCGCCGACCCCGAGGACGTCCACCTGGTCCTGACGCGGGAGGAGTCGACGTGGCTGTGGGTCGACACCGCCGCGGCCGTCGCCGACCACGGGGAGATCCACCTGCTCGTACGGCATCTGGAGTCCGCGGTGCAGCCCACGGTGCCCGCGCTCCTGGACGAGGTGCGCCGCATCGGGCACCCCCGCACGGTCCAGGTCCTGGTCGCCCTCGCCGCGGCCCACCCCGACCCGGCGCTGGCCAAGGCCGTGCGCCGCGCGGCCTTCCAAGTGCACACCGGGGGCGTCTGACCCGGCGGCTCAGCGGCTCACAGCGGTTCAGCCGCTCGCAGCGGCCCGGCGGCTCAGCGCCTCACCGGAAGGTGTTGCACTGCGCCATGTCGCCGGTGCGGTAGCCCTGGTAGAACCACTGCTGCCGCTGCTCGGCCGAGCCGTGCGTCCAGGACTCCGGGGTGACCCGGCCCTGGAACTTCTCCTGGATGCGGTCGTCGCCCACGGCGGCCGCCGCGTCCAGGCCCTCGCGGATGTCCGCCTCGGTGAGGCTGGTGATCAGCGGCTTGCCCGTCTTGTCGTCGGGGGTGCGGGTCGCGTGCCGCGCCCAGACGCCCGCGTAGCAGTCGGCCTGGAGCTCGACCTTCACGGCGTTGCTGTTCTGCCCCGTGCGCCCGTCCTGGGAGCGCTGGAGCGTACCCATCAGGTTCTGCACGTGGTGCCCGTATTCGTGCGCCACGACGTACGCCTGCGCGAAGGGGCCGCCGCTGGAGCCGAACTTGGTCCGCAGCTCCTCGAAGAACCCCAGGTCCAGATAGACCTTCCGGTCACCGGGGCAGTAGAACGGGCCGACCGCCGACGTCGCCGCCCCGCACGCCGTGCCCACCCGGCCGGTGAACAGGACGGTCGATGCGGGGGAGTAGCTCCCCTGCCTGCGCCCGAACTCCGCACGCCAGTAGTCCTGCACGCTGTTGACCACCGCCACGATGCGGCAGTCCTCCTTGGTGTTCGCGTCCTGGCCCGTACGGCAGGTCTGCTGGACCTGGGCCAGGGACGAGGAGGTGGCCGCGGGCTCGTCGTTGCCCGAGGAGAGGCCGAGCTGGTCCGGGCCGACCCCGAAGAACAGCCCCAGGAGCAGCGCGATCAGGCCCGCGACGCCGCCGCCGACCGTCGCCTTGCCGCCGGGGATCCGGCTGCCCCGCACGTCCTGTACCTCGGACGTGTCCAGATCGGCGTCGTCGTCGAACTGCATGGGCGCACCACCCTCTGCCTCGCGTCCGGGACGGCGGCACGCCGCCCGGTGCCGAGATGCCGGCGCCTTCATCCTGGTACGCCCCACTCCGGGAGGCGCCGGACGGGGGTCCGAACGGGGGACCCCCGCCGGTCGGCGCGCCGTGTCGCGCCCGCCGCCCGGGGCCGCGCGATGCCGCCGCCGCTACGCTCTGCGCCTGTTCGACGGGCTTTTCCGTGGGCTTTTCCGCGAGCAGAGGTACCGGCAGATTGCCGCAGAGGGGGGCGTCGTGTCCGTTGTGCCGTTCGAGGTGACCGCCGCGGAGCCCGTGCGGCCGGTGCGCGCCCGCCGCGGCTCCCGGCTCGCCCTCCCCGTGGCCCTCGGCCTGCTCGCCCTGCCGCTCATCACCGCGGCCCACCACTCCCGGCCCGCCCCCTACGGAGACCACCTCACCGTCCACGCGCGCGTGGCCGACGGCGCCGCGGACCCCGCGCTGCGCACCCGGGGCGGCGCGGTCCAGGCGTACGACCCGGCCACCGGCCACGCCCGCTGGACCCACCGCCGGGAGGGAGCCCGCCCGCTCGCGCTGCTCCCCGCCCCCGGGCACGCCGTAGCCCTCTGGAGCGACGGCATGGTCACCGACACCGCGCGCGCCGACGGCAGCGCCGTGCGCTGGCACCGCGCCATCCCCGGCGGCGCCCCGTGGCTGCGCTCGCCCGCCGCCCGCGGCGGCGCCGGGGTCCTGCGGCCCCTCGACCCCCGGGGCCGCATGCTCGCCGTCGTCACCCCGCGGCGCATCGCCGCCTACCGCAGCGCCGACGGCGACCTGCGCTGGGTGCTGCCGGCCCGTGACGGCTGCGCCTTCGACCCCGCCCGCGCCGTACGCCGCGGCGGCGCCCTGATGCTGGCTCAGCCCTGCGGCGGCGCCGCGACGCCGTGGACCGCGCAGCTGATCGCCGTGGACGACCTCGGGCGGATCGTGCCGCGCCGCACGCCCCTGGGAAACGAGCTGCCGGGCGGTGCCCCCGGGGACGTGCGGACCCGGGCAGAAAAAGAGCTTGCATCACCCCGTTAGAATTGGCTCCATGGCCATTCTCCTCGTGCATTAGACGGCGTGATCGCCTTCAGTCCTTCCGCCGTCCATCCCCCCTGCCCAGGAGTCTGTCCGTGATCACCGCTTCCGGCATCGAGCTGCGCGCCGGCGCCCGCATCCTCATCGAGAACGCCACCTTCCGTATCGCCAAGGGCGACCGCATCGGTCTGGTGGGCCGCAACGGAGCGGGCAAGACCACGCTCACCAAGTGCCTCGCCGGTGAGGGCGTCCCGGCCGGCGGCACCATCAGCCGCTCCGGCGAGGTCGGCTACCTCCCGCAGGACCCCCGCACCGGCGACCTGGACGTGCTCGCCCGCGACCGCATCCTCTCCGCCCGCGGCCTCGACACCCTCATCCGCAAGATGCGCGAGAACGAACAGCGCATCGCCAACGGCTCGGGCGCCACCCGCGACAAGGCGATGAAGCAGTACGAGCGCCAGGAGACGGAGTTCCTCACCAAGGGCGGGTACGCCGCCGAGGCCGAGGCCGCCACCATCGCCGCCGCGCTCAGCCTCCCCGACCGCGTGCTCGGCCAGCCCCTCCACACGCTCTCCGGCGGTCAGCGCCGCCGTGTCGAGCTGGCCCGCATCCTCTTCTCGGACGCCGACACCCTGCTCCTCGACGAGCCGACGAACCACCTCGACGCCGACTCCATCGTCTGGCTGCGGGACTACCTCAAGTCCTACCGCGGCGGCTTCATCGTGATCTCCCACGACGTCGACCTGGTCGAGACGGTCGTGAACAAGGTCTTCTACCTGGACGCCAACCGCGCCCAGATCGACGTCTACAACATGGGCTGGCGGCTCTACCAGCAGCAGCGCGAGTCGGACGAGAAGCGCCGCAAGCGCGAGCGCCAGAACGCCGAGAAGAAGGCCGCGACGCTCCACTCGCAGGCCGACAAGATGCGCGCCAAGGCCACCAAGACCGTGGCCGCGCAGAACATGGCCAAGCGCGCCGACAAGCTCCTCGCGGGCCTGGAGGAGGTGCGCCAGAGCGACAAGGTCGCCAAGCTGCGCTTCCCCGACCCCTCGCCCTGCGGCAAGACCCCGCTGATGGCCGAGGGCCTGTCGAAGTCGTACGGCTCCCTGGAGATCTTCACGGACGTCGACCTCGCCATCGACAAGGGCTCGCGCGTCGTCATCCTCGGCCTCAACGGCGCCGGCAAGACCACGCTCCTGCGGCTCCTGGGCGGCGCCGAGAAGCCCGACACCGGGCAGGTCATCGAGGGCCACGGCCTCAAGCTCGGCTACTACGCGCAGGAGCACGAGACCCTGGACCCCGAGCGCACGGTCCTGGAGAACATGCGCTCGGCCGCCCCCGACCTCGACCTCGTCGCGGTGCGCAAGACGCTCGGTTCGTTCCTCTTCTCCGGCGACGACGTCGACAAGCCGGCGGGCGTCCTGTCCGGCGGCGAGAAGACCCGTCTCGCCCTGGCCACCCTCGTGGTGTCCTCCGCCAACGTCCTGCTCCTGGACGAGCCCACGAACAACCTCGACCCGGCCAGCCGCGAGGAGATCCTCGGCGCGCTGCGCACGTACAAGGGCGCGGTCGTCCTCGTCACGCACGACGAGGGCGCCGTGGAGGCGCTCCAGCCGGAGCGGATCATCCTGCTGCCCGACGGCGTCGAGGACCTGTGGGGCCAGGACTACGCGGACCTGGTCGCGCTCGCCTGATCCGGGCGGTGCGCGGGCGTCCACATTGGTTGATCGAATAACTGATCCACTGCGTATGGATCATTCGGCCGATCCGTGATCCTTCATCTGTGTGAGCTCTCCTCGTACCGAAGTGTGGGATACACGGATTTCGGCGCGGGTAGGGGAAGAGCATTCGGCTCTCGCCGGTCACCGCGCTGACCTGGCCATATGGCGCGCAATCCGGCCGACGGCGGAGAATTCGACGAGCGGAATCGTTCATTCCACTCGTGGTGTCGCCTTCTCCTGCGGGAAACCTCGTCGCACGGACCTTGCCGAATGGGTGGCCAGGAAGCCCGAGAGGGGTGATCATGAGAAGTCCAGAGCGCACTTCCCATGAGGAGGCACGGGTGGCCGAGACTCTGAAGAAGGGCAGCCGGGTAACCGGCGCCGCGCGCGACAAGCTCGCGGCAGACCTGAAGAAGAAGTACGACGGCGGTGCGAGCATCCGGGCGTTGGCCGAGGAGACCGGCCGTTCGTACGGCTTTGTGCACCGCATGCTCAGTGAGTCCGGAGTCACGCTGCGGGGACGCGGCGGGGCGACGCGAGGCAAGAAGGCCGCAGCCGGCTGACGGCTGCGGGCGGTTCACCGGCTTCGACGGTGGCCATCCGGTCGATCGTGACCCGGGTCCCTTAACGGGGCCTGGGGGAAATCGCTGTCGACCGGGTGGTTACTGTGCAGTCACTTACCGGCGCGTACGCGCGTCCGGACCGACCGCACACCACCATCGGAGGCTCCCATGGTTTCGCCCGGCAGTGAACTCGGCGGATCCGCACCGGTACTCGACAAGGACGGCGTACGCCTGACTGTCGACGAAGCCGTCGCCACGGTGACGCTGGCCAACCCGGCCAAGCGCAACGCCCAATCTCCCGCGCTGTGGAGGGCGTTGGCCGAGGCAGGCAGGATGTTGCCGGGCAGTGTCCGTGTCGTCGTGCTCCGCGGTGAGGGCAAGTCCTTCTCCGCGGGCCTCGACCGGCAGGCGTTCACGCCCGAGGGCTTCGACGGTGAGCCGTCCTTCATCGATCTGGCGCGCGGTGACGACGACGTCCTCGACGCCACGATCGCCGAATACCAGGAGGCGTTCACCTGGTGGCGGCGCAGCGACATCGTGTCGATCGCCGCCGTGCAGGGGCATGCCATCGGCGCGGGCTTCCAGCTCGCCCTCGCCTGCGACCTGCGGATCGCCGCCGACGACGTGCAGTTCGCCATGCGCGAGACCAGCCTGGGCCTGGTGCCCGACCTCACCGGCACGCACCCCCTCGTGGGTCTTGTCGGCTACGCCCGCGCGCTGGAGATCTGCGCCACCGGGCGGTTCGTCCACGCCGCCGAGGCCGAGCGCGTGGGCCTGGCCAACCTCGTCGTGCCCGCCGACCAGCTCGACGCGTCCGTGAGCGACCTCGCCGCGGCCCTCCTGACCGCGCCGCGCGACGCCGTCATCGAGACCAAGGCCCTCCTCCAGGGCGTCCCGGGCCGCACGTACGAGGAGCAGCGCACCGCCGAGCGCGCGGCCCAGGGCCGCCGTCTGCGGGACCTGGCGGGCCTCGGCGACTGACGCCGTCACTCCACCCCGGTGACCAGGACGGACACCGACGGGTGGTCCGCCAGCGCCGCCCCCACCGCCGTACGGACCGCGAGCGCCACGTCCAGGGCGCGGAGTTCGCGGTCCGCGGCCAGCTCCACGCGCGCGTGGCGGCGCGGCAAGGAGGCGTCCGCAGGCCGCGACTCCTCCAGATGGACCGCGCGGCCGAAGCCGCCCAGGGCCCCGGTCAGCCGCCGCACGCCCGGCACGTCCAGGGCGGCGCTCGCCACCCGGGCCTCGTCCCCGCTGCCGGGGGCCGCCCGCACCCCGTCCCGCGCCGCCTCGTCCGTGTCCGCCGCTACGCCGACGGGGGCCTGCCCCGCCTCCAGGAGCGTCGTCACGCTGAGGTCCACCTCCGCGACCACCAGGCCCAGTCGCTCCCCGGCTGCCGCGAAGAGCGCCGCCCGCAGCCGGGCCGCCGCCGCGGGCAGCGGTTCGGCCGGCCCGGCCGCGAACTCCGCCGTGATCCGCAGCGGCCCCGGCGGCAGCGCGCTCGGCGGCGCCGGCACGGCGGGCACGTACTCCTTCGAGGGATCGGCGAGCGCCACCCGCAGCCCGCCGAGACGCACGCCGCTCAGCTGTTCCACCGCTTGGCGCAGTACCCCGTCCGCGCACGCCTCGGTCAGCCAGGCGCCGTCACCGGGCCCGCCGAGCGGGAGAACACGCCCCAGGCCCAGTTGCCGCCGTACCGCATCGGTCCATCCGTCACCCGTCATCGCCCCAGCCTGCCGCATCCCTGGCGCGCGAGGACGGAACCGCACTTAGTGTGGGCAAAGAGAAGATCCGAGCAGATCCGAGCGGATCCCCTTCCGAAAGGGACGGACGGCGATGACCGACACCGGACAGCGGAACCCGTCGCAGGAGACCTTCACCAAGGGGTCCCCGGACGAGACGGCGGGCAGCAGCGGCACGACCAAGAGGGGCGGCGGCGACCCCGGCACCCGGGGGCGCACCACCATCGCGGACGGCGTGGTCGAGAAGATCGCCGGACTCGCGGCCCGCGACGTCGACGGCGTGCACGCCATGGGCGGCGGCCTCGCGCGGACCTTCGGGGCCGTGCGCGACCGGGTGCCCGGCGGCTCCGGCACCAAATCCGTGTCCCGCGGCGTGAAGGCCGAGGTCGGCGAGGTGCAGACCGCCCTCGACCTGGAGATCGTCGTCGAGTACGGGGTGTCCATCGCGGACGTCACGCGCGACGTGCGGGAGAACGTCATCGGCGCCGTCGAGCGCATGACCGGACTCGAGGTCGTCGAGGTGAACATCGCGGTGAGCGACGTGAAGCTCCCGGACGAGGAAGACGATGAGCCACAAGGCCGCCTCCAGTGACACCCGCACGACCGACCCGTACGGACCCGACGTCAGCCGCGTCTTGCTAAGGAGCGCACGATGAGCATGGCCGTGATCGGCATGGTGGCCGGAATGGCGCTCGGCTTCGCCGGATACTTCGGCGGATTCGGGGCGTTCTTGCTGGTGGCGGCGTTGGGCGCCATAGGGTTCGTCGCGGGCCGGTTCCTTGAGGGGGACCTGGAGCTCGGCGACTTCTTCCGTACGCGTGGCGACGACCGGCGGCGGTGAGCCGTGGCGGCACAGGTCGGGCCCGCCGAGCGCGGCGCGACCCGGATCGCCGACCGGGTCGTCGCGAAGATCGCAGCCCAGGCGGCACGCGAGGCGCTGACGGACGTGCCCGCGGACTGCTCCGCGCCGCACGCCACGGTCACCGTGCGCCACGACGTCGCCCGCGTCCGGGTCAGCGTGGAACTCGACTACCCCTCGGACATCGGCGCTCAGTGCGGCGCGGTGCGTCGCCGGGTCGCCGAGCGGGTAAAGGCGTTGGCGGGGATGGAAGTGCCCGAGGTCGCCGTCCAGGTCGAACGGCTGCACTCGGCGCACGTGCGGGCCGCGGCGCAGGGGAGGGCGAGATGAGCGAGGCTCAGGGGCCGCAGGGCGCGGGCGGGAGCGGCGGCACACAGCCGGTCCCCGTCGTCGAACGCGCCGAGAGCGAACTCGACCAGTCGGCGTCCGCGGCGTCCTACGACCCGCCGCCCACGCTGGCCGACGAGCACGAGACCAAGGCGACCCGCTTCTGGTCGCCGCGGCGCGTGCCCGCCGCCGTCCTCGCCCTCCTGATCCTCGGCGGCGCGGGCCTTGTGCTCTACGACATCGCGGCCGTGCGGGCCGGGCACTCCGCCATGGGCTGGCGGCGCGACCTCGCCCGTGAACTCTCCGCGCGGCCCCTGGACGACACGGCGGTCCTCGTCGGCGCCGCAGTGGCCGCGGCCGCCGGCCTCTGGCTGATCGTGCTCGCCGCGACACCCGGCCTGCGCGCGGTCCTCGCCATGCGGCGCGAGGACGCCGACGTCCGGGCGGGGCTGCACCGCGCCGCCGCCGCGATGGTGCTGCGGGACCGGGCGATGGACGTGTCCGGCGTGCAGTCGGTGCGGGTCCGCATGACGCGCTCGAAGGTGGACGTCCGCGCGGTCTCGCACTTCCGGGAACTCGACGACGTACGAAGCGACTTGGACGCCACGCTGGCCGACGGCATCCGGGACCTGGGCCTCGCCCGGAGCCCCGGACTCACCGTCCGGGTGGCCCGGCCCGGCAGGAAGGGCTGAGCGCGATGCTGAAGACGGTCAACCGTGTGGTGCTCGGCCTGCTCGGCCTGGTGCTCCTGCTCGGCGGCGGTTCGGTCCTCGCGGTCGGACTCGGGGCTTCGCCGCCCTCGTGGTGGGTCCACGACTCAAAGCGCGACGTCCTGCTGAGCGACGCGGACCGCTCGCGGTGGCGCGACGAGGGCTGGTTCTGGCCCACGGTGATCGCCGTGCTCGCGGTGTGCCTGCTGCTCGCCCTGTGGTGGCTGGTGGCCCAGCTGCGACGGCGCAGGCTGGCCGAGGTGCTCGTGGAGACCGGTGACGGCGAGGGCGCGCTGCTGCGGGGACGCGCCCTGGAGGGCGTGCTCGTGGGCGAGGCGGAGTCGCTTCAGGGCGTGCAGCGGGCCGGGGTGTTCCTCACCGGACGCCGCAACGCACCCGAGGCACGGGTCTCGCTGCTCCTGGAGCCCCACTCGACGCCCGGCGAGGCCCTGCACCGGCTCTCCACCGAGGCCCTGGCGCACGCGCGGGACTCCGCGGGGCTCGACCGGCTGCCGGCGGAGGTGCGGCTGCGGGCGGTGAAGCACCGGGCCGAGCGGGTCAGTTGAGGTCAGCCGAGGCTCGCCGACGTCAGCCGAGGTCCCCCGACGTCAGCCGGGGGACGCCGAGTGCTGACGGGCGGGGGCCGTGCGAGGCGGCCCCCGCCCAGTGTCGTCCGATCCCGTGAGACCCGGTCCCCTGCGGAACCCGGCCGCTAGAAGCCGTGCCGCGCCCCGCCGTCCACCGGCAGCATGATCCCCGTCAGATACGAGGCGGCGGGCGACAGCAGGAACGCCGCGGTCCGGCCGAACTCCTCCGGGGTGCCGTACCGGCGCAGCGGGATCCGCGACTCGTTGTCCGCGCGCGTGGCCTCGGGGTCCACGGAGAGCCCGTCGAGCTGGCGCACCCGGTCGGTGTCGATACGGGACGGCAGCAGGCCCACGACACGGATGCCCCGGGGCCCGAGCTCGTCGGAGAGCGACTTGGCGAAGCCCGCGAGTCCGGGCCGCAGCCCGTTGGAGATGGTGAGCCCCGGGATCGGCTCGTGCACGGAGGCGGACAGCACGAAGCCGATGACGCCCCCCTCGCCGAGCTCCGCCGCCGCCGAGCGCGCCAGGCGGACGGCCCCCAGGAAGACCGACTCGAAGGCCGACTCCCACTGCTCGTCCGTGTTGTCGGCGACGAAGCCGGGCGCGGGGCCGCCGACGCTGATCAGGACGCCGTCGAAGCGCCCGAAGTGCTTGCGCGCGGCGGCGATCAGCCGTCCCGCGACGGCCGGGTCGGCGTTGTCGGCGGCCAGGCCCCGGGCGCCCTCGCCGAGCTCGGCCGCCGCCTCGGCGACCGTCTTCTCGTCCCGGCCGGTGATCAGTACCTTCGCGCCGTCCGCGACGAGCGCCCGCGCGGCGGCGTTGCCCAGGCCACGGGTGGCGCCGGTGATGACGTAGACGCGGTCCTTCAGTCCAAGATCCATGGCTCTATCCTGCCGCCTCGCGCCGACGGTGTCTCCGGCGAGGGGGTGGCGCTACACGGCGGCGGGAGTGGCCTCCGGGGCCGGTTCGCGCGCGGCGGCCCTGCGGTCGCGGACCTCCCTGCGCACCAGGACCACCCAGCCGATGGGCACGCCCGTGCAGAACAGCCACCACTGGACCGCGTATGCCATGTGCGGGCCGATGTCGCCGTGCTCGGGCTCGCCGATCAGCTGGGGGGAGTCGCCGGGGGGCTCGGGCGAGGTCAGCTCGACGTATCCGCCGAGCACCTCCTTGCCCAGGCTGTGCGCCTGCTGGCCGCTGCTGATCAGCATGATCTGACGGTCCGGCAGGCCCTGGACGTCCTTGATGCCGCTCTGCGCGGACGTCTCGTCGGCCATCAGACGGCCGATGAGGGTGATCTCGCCCTTGGGTGCCGGGGGCACCTCGGGGAACGCGGTCTGCGGTCCGTTCGCCGGGATCCAGCCCCGGTTGACCAGCAGGACCTTGCCGTCGTCGAGGACGAAGGGGGTCAGGACGTGGAAGCCGATCTCCTCGTCCGCGTTCGTGCGGCGCCGCACGACGACCTCGTCCTTCGTGTCGTACGTGCCGTGCGCGCTGACCCTGCGGTAGCGCTCGGAGTCCGCCACGGAGTGGCCGGGCGAGGTCAGCCGCTCGGCCGGCACGGGCTTCGCGTCCAGCGCCTCGGAGATCTCCGCGTTCTGCCGGACGCGGTGCTCGTGGCGGTGCAACTGCCAGAAGCCCAGCTCGATCATCGTGGGGATGAGAACGAGGGCGATGAGGGTGAGGATCACCCACTGCCGGGACAACAGGAAGCGGTACACCCCACGACGGTACAACTCGGTCGTGGGGTGCACGGGGGTGGGGTACTCCGGAACGGAGCCGCGCGAGGCCTTCGGGGCCCCCGGGGCTCCGGGGCGGAGCCCGGGTCACACCCTGTCGACGATGCCCACCTGCCCCTCCGCCCGGGAGCAGTGCGCACCGCAGTACCACTGTCCCTCGACCTCCACGCCCTGGCCGATGATCCGGCAGCGGCAGTGCTCACAGATGGGCGCCATGCGGTGAATGGCGCAGGAGAAGCAGTCGAAGACGTGCACCGCGCCTTGCGCGTGCACCTCGAACGACATGCCGTAGTCGTTTCCGCAGACCTCGCAACGTGCCATGCGCCACAGGGTGGGACGCGCGGCGCCCGCATGCGAGCAAGCAGGCGGGTGCCGGGCCGACAATCACCCGTCTGACGCCCCTGGGCGGCTCAGCCCTCCGCCGCCGGGGCGACGTCCTGGAGGAGCTGGCCGAACGCGGCCTCGTCGATGACGGGGGTGCCGAAGCTCTTGGCCTTCACGGTCTTGGAGGTGCCCGAGTCCGGGTCGTTCGTGACGAGGAGGCTGGTCAGGCGCGACACGCTCGTCGCGATGTGCAGCCCGGCCTCGACGGCGCGGTCCTCCAGGAGATCGCGCTCGACGGAGGTGTCGCCGGAGAACGCGACCCGCATGCCCTGCTGGAGTGGTTTGCCCGTTTCGTACCGCCCGGGGTTGGGATAAGGGCAGGCGGGGCGCTTGCGCGAGGGGCGCCAACTCGACGGGCCGTACGAGGAGTAGGACGGCCCGGCGGAGCCCGGTCCGGTGGGCTGGCGGACGATGCGGGGCGCGCCGTCGGACCACTCGGTGAGCGGCCGGCACTCCAGGAGCGGCAGCCGCACCCCGCCGCCGGCGGCGGCCAGGAGACTGGGGCGGAAGGCTTCGGCGAGCACGCGCGCGTCGTCGAGGGCGTTGTGCGCGTGGCGCTGCTCGACGCCGAAGTGCGCGGCGAGCGACTCCAGCTTGTGGTTGGGCAGCGGGAGCCGCAGCTCCTTGGAGAGGGCGATGGTGCACAGGCGCTGGCGCACGGGAGCGGTGAGCTCGGCGCGTGCGTACTCCCGGGCGATCATCGACCAGTCGAAGACGGCGTTGTGCGCGACCAGGACGCGGTCGGCCAGGCGCGCGGCGAACTCCTCGGCGATGTCCTTGAAGAGCGGCGCGCCGGCGAGGAGCTCGCTGGTGAGGCCGTGGATCCAGACGGGGCCGGGGTCGCGCTGGGGGTTGACCAGGGTGTACCAGTGGTCCTCCACTTCGCCCCGGGCGTCCACGCGGTAGACGGCAGCCGACACTATGCGGTCGTCGCGGGCGAGACCCGTGGTCTCGACGTCGACGACCGCGTACCCCGTTGGGTACGCGGCCGGCCAAGAGGCTGCGGACGCTGCGGTCGTCTGGTCTTCGAGCATGGTCCATGAGGATACGGGCCGCGACTGACAGTCAGGTGCCCGGTCCGCCGCGCGGGTGGGCCGGGTGGCCGATTCCGTCGCCGTCAAAGGTGCCTGCGGCGGCTCAGGGCCGCAGGAGTCCGGACACCAGTGCCGTCACCGACAGGGTGAACAGCGCCTCGGGGTCGACGGGTCGGGCGAGCGCGCGGGCGAGCGCCGGGTCGTGTTCGGCTCGCCGGGTGCTCCACAGTTCTTCTTCGCCGGGGCTCTGCACGGGGGCGCGTTCGCGGTTGCGCTCGACCAGGACGTGGCCGACGACGTGGACCTGTACCGCGCGTACGGCGTCGGCTGCGCGGGTGCCGCGCAGCCCGGCGGCGTGCACCTCGTGGACCAGGACCTGCTGGGCGGGCAGGAACATGCGCTCGGTGAGGCCGCGTTCGTGGACCATCGCGACGAGGTGCGGGTGGTCGCGCAGCTGGCGGCGCAGGGCGCGCGCGACGGAGACGATGCGCCGGTCGGGGGTGCGGCCGGTGGGGTGGACGGCGCCGAGGTCGGCGAGGGTGCGGTCGACGAGGGCGTCGAGGAGCGATTCGCGGTTGCCGACGTGCCAGTAGATCGAGGTGACGGCGGTGCCGAGCTCGGCGGCGAGCTTGCGCATCGTCAGGGCCTGCGGGCCGTGCTGCTTGACGAGCGCCGTGGCGGCGGCGAGGACCTGCTCCCGGTCGAGAGGACCGCGTTCCCGGTCCGGATGCGTACGCGTCTCTTCACTCTTCACGAGTCCTGTTGTAACTGTGTTACAGAACCTCCCGCAAGTCCCCGTCGCGGGCTCGGCTCCCGCGCCGACGAAGGGTGGTACGACATGGCACGGGTACGGTACGGAGCGCGCACCGAGGCGGAGATCGCCGCGTCGCGCGAGGCGAGTTCGAAGCTGCCCGACATCTGGTCCACGGGTGTGGTGGCCGTCTGGGAGAGCGATCCGGACGCGGTGGCGGCCGTTCTGCCGCCGCCCCTGAAACCCACGTCCCGGCCTCTGGTGCGGGCCAACATCAGCAAGGTCGACCTGCCCGGATATCCGCTGGGCGCGGGCTCGGTGGCCGTCGCGGCCGAGCACGCCGGGGTGACGGGCTGGTATCCGCTGGTCATGCCGATGACCCACGAGCGGGCCCTGATCGGCGGGCGCGAGGTCTTCGGGGAGCCGAAGAAGCTGGGCGAGGTCGAGGTGGAGCGCGACGGTCTGGTCGTGCGTGCCTCGCTGGCCCGGCACGGCATCGCCTTCGTGGAGGTGCGCGGCGCGGTCAGCGGCGACCTGCCGCTCCCGGAGCCGGTCCAGAAGACGGACTTCTACTTCAAGTTCCTGCCGGCGGTGGACGGTTCGGGCTTCGACGCGGACCCGGTGCTCGTGCACTGCGTGCGCAACGAGAAGGTCCGCAAGCTGGAGGGCGTCACCGGCGACGTGGTCCTGCGCGAGTCGATGTACGACCCCGTGGCGGATCTGCCCGTGCGCGCGGTCGTCGAGATCACGATCGGCGAGAAGACCACCGACCAGAAGGGCCGGGTGGCCGAGCGGGTCAGCGCGCAGGCACTGCTGCCCTACATCCACCAGCGCTACGACGATCCGCGGCAGATCCTGGACGGCCCGCCCGAGGGGAGCGTCTGAGATGGAGCTGCGGGAAGGGCAGGTCGCCGTCGTCACGGGCGCGGCGAGCGGCATCGGCCTCGCCATGGCCCGGCGGTTCGCGGCGGACGGCCTGAAGGTGGTCCTCGCGGACGTCGAGGAGGGCGCCCTGGAGAAGGCGGCGGCCGGGCTGCGCGAGGACGGGGCGAGCGTGCACGCGCGCGTGGTCGACGTCGGTTCGCGCGATGAGGTCTTCGCGCTCGCCGAAGCGGCGTACGGGGCGTTCGGCGCCGTCCATGTCCTGTGCAACAACGCGGGGGTGGGCTCGGGGGCCGAGGGTCGCATGTGGGAGCACGAGCCGAACGACTGGAAGTGGGCCTTCGAGGTCAACGTGTGGGGCGTGTTCCACGGCATCCAGGCCTTCGTGCCCCGGATGATCGCGGGCGGCGAGCCGGGCCATGTCGTCAACACGTCCTCCGGTGACGGCGGCATCGCCCCGCTGCCGACGGCGTCCGTGTACGCGGTCACCAAGGCGGCCGTGGTGACGATGACGGAGTCCCTGTACGCGCATCTGAAGGCGGAGCACGCGCGCGTGGGGGCCTCCGTGCTCTTCCCGGGGCCGCACATGCTGCGCACGGGGCTGTGGGAGTCGCACCGCAACCGCCCCGACCGGTGGGCCAAGTCCCGCCCCCGCAAGACCCCTTACCGCAGCCTCGACCAGTGGGAGTCGGCGATGAAGGACGCCGGTCAGGAGGTGGAGTTCACGCCGGTCGAGGAGGTCGCGGACTTCGTGGCGCGCGGGATCGCGGCCGACCGCTTCTGGCTGCTTCCCGAGAGCGAGCACAGCGACCGGCAGATCAAGGCCAGGTCGCGGTCGATGCTGGACCGCGCGAACCCGGCGTATCTGGAGAGCTTCATTCTGGACTGAAGGGCACGTGATGACCGACCAGGATCCTTACCTGATCATCTCCTCCGACTGCCATGCCGGGCTTCCCACCGAGGAGTACCGGCCCTACCTCGACAGCCGCTTCCACCGTGATTTCGACGGGTTCCTCGGGGAGCGCGACGCCCGCCGCGCGGAGGCGACCCGGCTCGGCATCCGCAACGACGCGTTCGCCGCCAAGTGGTTCCAGGACAACGAGGAGGGCCTGCGCGGCGGCTGGGAGACCGCGCAGCGCCTCAAGGAACTCGACGGCGACGGGGTGGCCGCCGAGGTCGTCTTCCCCGACGCGGACGCCGTGGACAGCCAGACGGCCGCGCCCTTCGGGGTGGGCCTCGGGCTCTCCGGCGACCAGGACCCGGAGCTGGGGATGGCGGGCGCGCAGGCGCACAACCGCTGGCTCGCCGACTTCGTGTCCGAGCATCCCGAACGGCACTGCGGGGTGGCCCTGCTGCCCGTCACCGGGGAGGTCGACCGGGTCGTCGCCGAGGTGCACCGGGCCAAGGAGTCCGGGCTCGGCGCGCTGATGATCCCCTCCATGTGGGTCGACAAGGCGCCCTACCACGACCGGCGTTACGACCCCGTGTGGGCGGCGGCGGCTGAGTGCGCGATGCCCGTGGTGACGCACTCCGGGGCCGCGCCCCGCCACGAGTACGGCGACCATCTGGGGATCTACGTCTCCGAGGTGACCTGGTGGCCCGCGCGGCCGCTGTGGTTCATGCTCTGGTCGGGCGTCTTCGAGCGGCACCCGGGGCTGAAGTTCGGCGTCGCGGAGTCGGGCTGCTGGTGGCTGCCGAACCTCCTGTGGTTCATGGACCGCCTCTACCTGGGCGCGCACGGCGGCAAGAAGCTGTCGCCGTTCGCGGAGCTGAAGCGCCCGCCGCACGAGTACCTGGACCGGCAGATCTTCGTCTGCGCGACCAACACCAAGCGCCGCGAACTGGCCCAGCGCTACGAGATCGGCGTCGACAACATCCTGTGGGGCAGCGATTTCCCCCACCCCGAGGGGACCTGGCCCGACACGCGCGCGTGGCTGAAGAAGACCTTCCACGACATCCCGGTGGGGGAGACCCGCCGGATGCTGGGGCTCGCGGCGGCCGAGGTCTTCGGCTTCGACACCGAGAAGCTGGCGCCACTGGCCCGCAGGATCGGCCCGACGCCGGCCGAACTCGGCCAGGCCACCGACGAGGCGGGCCGGTCGGCCGTCGAGGCGTCCTGGGCGCGCTCGCGCGAGGTGGGCCGCCACTGGCTGACCGACCACGACTTCCCGGTACTGGGGGCCCAGACATGACCGAAGAGCGCTACACCGTCATCTCGGCCGACTGCCACGCCGGCGCCGACCTCCTCGACTACCGGCCCTACCTGGAGTCCCGCCACCACGAGGCGTTCGACGCCTGGGCGGCCACCTACGTCAATCCGTACGAGGACCTGCTCGCCGACACCGCCGACCGCAACTGGAACTCGGACCGCCGTGTCGCCGAGCTCGAAGCGGACGGCATCGTCGCCGAGGTCGTCTTCCCCAACACCATCCCGCCCTTCTTCCCGAGCGCCTCGCTGATGGCTCCGGCGCCCACCCGCGAGGAGTTCGAGCAGCGCTGGGCGGGCCTGCGGGCCCACAACCGCTGGCTCGCGGACTTCTGCGCGGCTGCTCCGGGGCGCAGGGCGGGCGTCTTCCAGATCCTCCTGAACGACGTCGGGGCGGCCGTCGAGGAGATCCACTGGGCGGCCGACGCGGGCCTGAACGGCGGCCTGCTGCTGCCGGGCACCCCGCCGGGCAGCGGGCTCCCGGAACTCTACTCGGAAGCGTACGACCCGATCTGGGCGGCCTGCGCCGAGCGCGGGGTGCCGGTCAACCACCATGCGGGGTCGGCCTCACCGCCGCTGGGCGAGGAACCGGCCGCGCGGGCCGTCTTCATGGTGGAGACGACGTGGTTCTCGCACCGGGCCCTGTGGCACCTGGTGTTCGGCGGTGCCTTCCGCCGCCATCCGGAGCTGCGGCTCGTGCTGACCGAGCAGGGCTCGGGATGGATCCCGGGCGTGCTCGACATGCTGGACTACTACCACGGGCGCCTGGTCGCGGCGGCCTCCCGGTCGGCCGGCGCCGGGACGGCCGAGTCGAAGTTCGGTGCGGGCCTGGCCGACGCGATGGGCAAGGGCCCCTCCGAGGTCTGGCGCGAGAACTGCTACGTCGGGGCGAGCTTCATGCGGCCGCACGAGGCGCAGATGCGGCACCGGATCGGCCTCGACAAGATCATGTGGGGCAGTGACTACCCGCACGACGAGGGCACGCATCCGTTCTCGCGCGAAGGGCTGCGCATCGCCTACGCGGGCCTCCCCAGGGACGAGATAGCCGCCATGGTCGGCGGCAACGCGGCCCGGGTCTACGGCTTCGACCTGGAGCGGCTCGGGGCGATCGCCGCGCGCGTGGGACCGACGGTCCAGGAACTGGACGAACCCCTCAAGGAGACGCCGGCCGGCGCGACGAGCCCGGTGTTCGCCCCCGGAGGGTCGGTACGCGTCTGGTGACGGCGCGCCCCGCCGGACCCGCTCACCCGGGGTGCGCCCCTCCCCGGGTGAGCGATCGGACGGCGGGGCACGCACGGCCCCGATTTTCTGATGTGCCCGTGTCTGTTTGAGCGTCCGCTTTTGGCGGAGATCACCAACGTCCGCCTCCTTACCCCAGGTAATACTTGTGGGTAACTACGTCTAGCGGCGGTCGTCCAGGGGCCTTTACGGTGCACGCATGCCGCCGAACCTGCCCGATGTCGTGCTGTGGTCCATACCTGCCTTCGTGCTGCTCACCGTCGTGGAGATCGTGAGCCACCGGATCCATCCGGACGAGGACGAAGCCGGGTACGAGACGAAGGACGCCGCCACCTCCGTCACCATGGGGCTCGGCAGCCTCGTCTTCGACTTCTTGTGGAAGATCCCCATCGTCGCGATCTACACGGCGGTGTACGCGCTGACGCCGCTGCACATCCCCGTCCTGTGGTGGACGGTCCCGCTGATGCTGCTCGCGCAGGACTTCTTCTACTACTGGTCGCACCGCGGGCACCACGTCATCCGCATCCTGTGGGCCTGCCACGTCGTGCACCACTCCAGCCGCAAGTTCAACCTCACGACGGCGCTGCGCCAGCCCTGGACGAGCCTGACGGTCTGGCCGTTCTACCTGCCGCTGATCGCGCTCGGCGTGCACCCCGCGGCGCTCGCGTTCTGCTCGTCGGCGAACCTCGTCTACCAGTTCTGGATCCACACCGAGCGCATCGGCAAGCTCCCGCGCCCCTTCGAGTTCGTCTTCAACACGCCCTCGCACCACCGCGTCCACCACGCCTCGCAGGGCGGCTACCTGGACCGCAACTTCGGCGGCATCCTGATCATCTGGGACCGCATGTTCGGCTCCTGGGTGGCGGAGACGGACCGCCCCGTCTACGGCCTCACGAAGAACATCACCACGTACAACCCGCTGCGGGTGGCCACGCACGAGTACGCGGCGATCGCCAGGGACCTCAGGACGGCCACCAGTTGGCGCGAGCGGGGCGGCAGGCTGTTCCGGGGCCCGGGCTGGCAGCCGCAGGCGCCACAGACCCAGCAGGCCCAGCAGGCCCAGCAGAAGGCACCGGAGCAGGCACTGGAGAAGGCACCGGAGACGCCGCCGGAGCAGGCACCGGCACAGGCACCCGAGCAGGCTTCGGCACAGGCACCCGGGAAGACTCCCGAGCCGGTCACGGAGAGCGCGGCGTGACGGTGGCGGGCCGGCGCCTTCTCACCGCCTTCGCCCTGACGGCGGCGGGCGACCTGGCGGCCCTCCTCGCGGGCTCGGAGACGGCCCACGCCGTCTTCAAGCCCCTCCTGATGCCGCTCCTGGCGGCGTACGTGGTCACGGCGAGAGGTCCGCGCCTGCTGACCGCCGCCCTCCTCTTCGGCTGGGGAGGTGACGTCCTGCTCCTGGGGGACGCCGATCTCGCCTTCCTCGCCGGCATGGGTTCCTTCGCGGCGGGGCACGTCTGCTACCTCGTCCTGTTCCGGCGCCTGGGCACGCCCCGCGCGCGGGGCGGATGGCTGGTCGCCGCGTACGCCGCCGCCCTCGTCGGCACGGTGGTCCTCCTCTGGCCGGATCTCCCGCCGGACATGCGCGGCCCGGTGGCGGGCTACAGCCTCCTGCTCACCGCGATGGCGTTCGGCGCCACGAGGCTGGGCGCGACCGCGGCGGCGGGCGGCGCGCTCTTCCTCCTGTCGGACACCCTCATCGCGACCGGCGTCGCCGAGTGGCCGCAGGCCCCGCGCCCCGACTTCTGGATCATGCTCACCTACATCGCCGCGCAGTTCCTGCTGGCCCGCGGCGTACTGGCGGACCGGAGCCCCGCGCCCCTCACCAGCGAATCGGCAGCGGCAGCGCGGTGAGCAGCGCCGACACGGCCACCACGGCCCCGAGGGCGACGACCTCCCACCGCGCGGGGGAGCAGGCGGCGGCCGGATCCGCAGCCCTGCGCAGCCGCCGGCGCGCGACCAGGGCGAGGACGGCCACGGCCGCCACGAGGAGCACCTTGGCGAGCAGCGTGCGCCCGTAGGCCGTCTCCGTCAGCTGGTCGAGGACCGTGCCCGGCGGCATCCGGCGCAGGGTGCTGCACACCCCCGTCACCGTGATCGCGGCGAACAGGACGGCCGCCACGCGCGCGTAGAGCCCCAGTACCGCGGCGCCCGCCTCCGGGGCCGACGTCCGCCACAGCCTCAGCATGCGCAGCACCTGGAGGAGGCCACCGGCCCACAGCACCCCGCAGGTCAGGTGCACCAGCGTCAGCCCCGTGCCGACCAACGCGCTGTCCTCCACCGGCGGGTGGGGCCGCAGCGCCTCCGCCACGATCACCGCGGCCAGCGGCAGCGCGGCGCCGGACGGGCGCCGCGAACGCGAGCAGAGCAGCGCCACGACGAAGGCGTTGACCTCCAGGAGGGCCAGCCTGCCGTCCCGGGAGGCGTAGAGACCGCCGAGGTCCATGTCGGAGAGCCGCTGCGGCACGAGGTTGCCGGTGGCCACCACCGAGGCAAGGCCCAGCGCGGCGACGATGCCGGCGACCGCCGCGTACGCCGCCCAGCTGCGCGGCGCACGCTCCAGCGGCGCTCCCGGCACCCGGCGGGCAAGGCGGGTCGCGTACACCTCGCCCAACTGCACGCAGAGCGCGGCGAACAGGACCGTCCGCAGGAACGTGATCCCGGCCGTGCCGGGCGCCCGGGCCTCGCCGGTGCCGCTGAGGGCCGTCGACGGGCCGAGCAGCGGCACGAGCGCGGCGACGGCCACCAGGACGAGGACGGCCACGGCACGGGCCGTCGAGGGACGGCGGCGCGGGGCGCGGTGCGGGGTCCGGGACGTGGCGGCCGCCGCCACGGCCGCGGCCTCGCCACCGGGGTCGGCGGACGGTTGTATGGAGCTCACCACAAGATCTTCACCAGGTGCGCCCTAAAGGGGCAAGTCCTGGCAAACAACTGGCGCAGGCCCCTTCCGCCCGGCCGTGGTCCGCCGGGTGGCGTGGGGGTGTGGAGTGACGCCGTGGGTGTGGAGTTACGCCGGGGGAGCGGCAGCCGCCCAGCCGAGCTTGATCTCCTTGGCGGGGTCGGACGGCTGGAGGTCCCAGCCCAGCGGGGCCGCCGTCCGCACGACGTAGGCGCCGCCGACACCGCGGTAGAACCGCAGCGGGACCACGCACTCCTTGGGCAGCTCCGCGGCCTTGTCGTCCTTCGGGGCGGACAGCCGCTTCGTCCACTTGTCGAGGTGCGCGTCGACCCGCGCGCGGTAGAAGTCGGCGTCCCCCTCGTGCCGCAGCTCCGGCCAGGTGACGGCCCACAGCGGCCACAGCTCCATACGGCCGAGGGTGGCGTCCATGACCTTCTCGAAGCCGCGCTCGTAGCCGGGGATGACGTAGGTGAAGATCTCCGTGATCATCGCGATCCCGACGAGGACGATCGCGAACGCGATCCACACCAGCCACCACACGGGGAGCACGATCACCGTGGCGGCGAACTGGAGCGCCAGCCGCCAGGTGGGCCGGACGGGCCGGGGCACCCAGCTCTCCGTGTCGACGGAGCCGAACGCGGGGTTCCGATACTCATACATGGGACGAGATCCTCTCGCGAAGGGCCGGGCGGCACGCAACCGCCCGGCCCGACGTGCCCTGCGGGAGGGCTACTTCCGTACGGCGTCGAGCGCGTCGATCATGCCCACGCCGTAGAAGCCGTTCTTGTTCTTGCCGCCCGCGCACACCGCGTCGACCTTGCCGTCGCCGTCGATGTCGTACGGATCGGTGCACTTCATGGCGTCGGCCTCGCCGTAGAGCAGCGCCTTCACCGTCGCCGACGACGCGTGCGGGTGGGCCGACTTGATCAGCGCGGCGACGCCCGCGGCGTGCGGTGACGCCATCGACGTACCCGCCTTGTAGCCGAACTTGCCGCCCGGGAGCGTCGACAGGATGCGGCCGTCCGTGGCCGGGGCGTCCGGCGTCTGGAACCGCGTCGAGTCACCGCCCGGCGCCGCGATGTCGATGACGCCCTTGCCGTAGTTCGAGTACGAGGACTTGATGCCCTTCGCGCCCGTGGCCGAGACGGTCACCACCCCCGGAAGCTGCGACGGAAGGTCGAGGCAGTCCGCGGTCTTGATGACCCGCTCCGTGGGCGTCGTGTCGTCCGGGCTCGAGTCGTCGACGATCTCGTCCTGCGCGAGGTCCGTCTTGGCGTTTCCTGCCGCCGCGACGTTCACCGCGCCCTTGCGCTCCGCGTACCGGGTGGCCCGCCCCACGGCGTCGACCAGGGCCTTCTGGTCGGCGTCCGTCGTGCAGTTGAACAGCCACGGGTCGGTGTAGTAGCTGGAGTTGGTGACGTCGACGCCGTGATCGGCCGCCCACATGAAGCCGCAGACCACGGCCTCGGTGTAGTACATGCCGGTCGCGGGCTCGGCCACCTTGAGGCTGGCGACCTTCACGCCCGGAGCGACACCGGTGACGCCGGTGCCGTTCTTCGCGGCGGCGATGGTGCCCGCCACGTGCATGCCGTGGTCGCTCTCCCCGCTCACCGGACGCCACGCGGCGTCCTTCTGCACGGGCACGCCGCCCAGGCAGCTCGCGGACGCCTTCGCGTCGAAGTTCGGCGCGATGTCCGGGTGCGTGTCGTCCACGCCGGAGTCCAGGACCCCCACGGTGACCTTCGGGCTGCCGAGCGACTCCTTGTGGGCCTTGTCCGCCTTGATGGCGGGCAGGTCCCACTGGAGCGGCTCCAGCTCGTCCTGGCCGGCGGCCGCCCGCCCCGCGGCCTTCTCGGCCTCGGCGGCGGTCAGCGGCCGGTCGGCCTCCAGGGCGTCGTCGGACTGCGCGGACAGCGGCGCGGTACGGGTCGCCCCGGCCGACGCCACGACCTTGACCCCGCGGATCTTGCGGGCGAAGTCCGCGTCCGACGCGTGCACGACGATCACGCCGATCCGGTCGTACGCGATGACGACCTTGCCGCCCGCCTTGGTGATGGCCCGCTTCACGTACGCCGACGTCTTGGCGGACGGTGAACCGGAGTGCCCCGAGCGGACGTTGACGACATAGCTCATCGACGTGCCGTCGGCCAGGGACGCGCCGAGCGCGGACACGGCGGACGACGCCGGGGCGCCGGGCCGCGCCGCGGCGTCGGGCTGGGCCGACGCCGTGCCCGGCAGGAAGGCCACGGCCGAGGCCACCGCCATGCCGAGCGGGAGTGCGAGCACGCGCCGGGAGCGCGTGAGAGGTGCGGTCATGGCGTGCGAGCCCCTCACTTCTTCACGGCGTCGAGCGCGTCGACGATCCCGCTGCCGTAGAAGCCGTTCTTGTTCTTGCCGCCCTCGCAGACGGCGTCGACCTTGCCGTCACCGTCGGGGTCGTACGGGGCCGTCGGGCAGCCCGGGTTGTCGGCCTGCTTCTTGAGCAGCCGCTGGAGCTCGGCGGGGCTCGCCTTGGGGTGCGTCGACTTCAGGAGCGCGGCCACGCCCGCCGCGTGCGGCGACGCCATCGAGGTGCCCTGGAGCCAGCCGTACTGGTTGCCCGGCATCGTGGAGAGGATGCGGCCGTTCTTCGACGGGGTGTCGGCCGGGATCTGGTACTTGTCGCCGCCGGGGGCCGCGACGTCGATGACGCCCTTGCCGTACGTGGAGTAGTACGACTTGAGGTCCTGCACGCCCGTCGCGCTGACGGTGACCACGCCCGGCAGCTGGGTGGGGATGTCGAAGCACTCGGACGGGTCGATGGTGCGCGGCACCGGCGTCGAGTCGTCCGGGCTCGAATCGTCCAGGATCTCGTCGGAGGCGAGGTCGTGGTTCGAGTTGCCCGCCGACGCGAGGTTCAGGGTGCCCTTCTTCTGGGCGTACAGCTGGGCCCGGTTCACCGCGTCGACGATGGCCCGCTGGTCGGGGTCGTCCATGCAGTTGTAGAGCCACGGGTCCACGTAGTAGCTGTTGTTCGTGATCTCGATGCCCTTGTCGGCGGCGAACACGAAGGCGCAGACGACGCTCTCCGGGTAGAACAGCTCGCTGACGGGGTCGGCCACCTTGATGCCCGCGACCTGCACGCCGGGCGCGACGCCCGCGACGCCCACGCCGTTGCGGGCGGCGGCTATCTCACCGGCGACGTGCGTGCCGTGGTAGTGGTCGGGCTTCTCCGGGCGCCAGGCGCCGGCGGAGGTGTCCGCCTTGCCGCCGACGCAGTTCGCCGACTGCGAGGCCGAGAAGTTGGGCGCGAGGTCCGGGTGCGTGTCGTCGACTCCGGTGTCGATGACGCCGACGGTGACCCTCTTGCTGCCCGGGTTGATCTTGGCCGCCTTGTCGGCGCCTATCGCGCGCAGATCCCACTGGTCGGCCTCGAGCGGCTCGGCCGCCGAACCCGCCTGCGCCTGCGCCGCCTTGGCCGCCTTGGCCTCGGACTTCGACAGGAGGGTCGGTGCGCCCTCCTCCGTGGTGCCCGCGGCCGTCAGGGGCGAGGTGCGGGTCGCGCCCGCGGAGTGCACGCCCTTGACCTTGCGCAGCTGCTTGCCGAAGTCGGGGTTGGCCGAGTGCGCGACGATCACGCCGATCTTCGGGTAGGCCACGACGACGGTGCCGTCCGCACGGGCGATCGCCCGCTTGACGTACGCGATCGTCTTGGCGTCCGTACGGGTGTTGACGACGTACGCGAGCTTCGGTGACTCGGCCTTCGCCGACGCGGTGGCGGGGGCGTCGGGGGCCGCTGTCGCGACGCCCGGTGCGAAGCCGACCGACGCCGCCAGCGCGATGCCGAGGGGCACGGTGAGCGCGATGCGGCGTCTGGAACGCAGATGAGCCATGGGATCTCCACATCATCCGGATACGTGAACTGCCCGAACACACCAAGTGATCGGGCAGGTACATGACGGGCTGTGCAGGGTGAAGCTATCCCCCGAACTCCCAGGCCAGCAATGGATTCCGGAAGAAAGCAGTGCGTCGCACCGCGCCGGGCGTGCCGCCGTGACGTTGAACAGGTAACGGAAGCAACATCGACCCCTGTCGGATCACGTCCCGTGGCCTTAGCATCGCCATCCGTGGCTCACGTGATCCGCATCACTGCCGGATCAGAGAGAGACATGGATCAGCTGTCCGTCCCCACCGCACCCGCACCACGAGGAGAAGACTCCGTGGCCCCCGATGCATCCCCACCGTCCAAGGACGGAGTAGCCCCCGCTCCCCATGCGCCGTCCACGGAAGAATTCCTCCAGGAGCAAGCGAGTCCCGAGTTCGGTGAACTCCGCAAGGCGCACCGCTCCTTCGCCTTCCCGCTGACCGTCGCCTTCATCGTCTGGTACCTCGCGTACGTCCTGCTGTCGAACTACGCGGGCGACTTCATGGGCACCAAGCTGTTCGGCAACATCAACGTCGCCCTGGTCCTCGGCCTCGCCCAGTTCCTGACCACGTTCCTCATCGCCTGGTTCTACTCGCGCCACGCCGCCACGAAGCTCGACCCCAAGGCCGAGGCGATCAAGTCCCGTATGGAGGCCGGCGCATGAGCCCCGCGCTGCACACCACCGTCCTGGCGGCGGCGTCCGACGCCTCCGAGCACCGGGCGCTGATCATCAGCCTCTTCGCGGCCTTCGTCGTCGCGACCCTCTTCATCACCGTGTGGGCGGGGCGCCAGACCAAGAGCGCCGCCGACTTCTACGCGGGCGGCCGCCAGTTCACCGGCTTCCAGAACGGCCTGGCGATCTCCGGCGACTACATGTCCGCCGCGTCCTTCCTCGGCATCGCGGGCGCCATCGCCCTCTTCGGGTACGACGGCTTCCTCTACTCCATCGGCTTCCTGGTCGCCTGGCTGGTGGCGCTGCTCCTGGTCGCCGAGCCGCTGCGCAACTCCGGCCGCTACACCATGGGCGACGTGCTGGCCTACCGCATGCGCCAGCGCCCGGTGCGCACCGCCGCGGGCACCTCCACCATCGTCGTCTCGATCTTCTACCTGCTCGCGCAGATGGCGGGCGCCGGCGTCCTGGTCTCGCTGCTGCTCGGCATCACCAGTGACGCGGGCAAGATCCTCATCGTCGCCCTGGTCGGCGTCCTGATGATCGTCTACGTCACCATCGGCGGCATGAAGGGCACCACCTGGGTGCAGATGGTCAAGGCCGTGCTGCTCATTGCGGGCACCGTCCTGATCACCTTCCTGATCCTGCTGAAGTTCAACTTCAACGTCTCCGACCTGCTCGGCACCGCCGCCTCCAACAGCGGCAAGGGCTCGGCCTTCCTGGAGCCCGGCCTCAAGTACGGCGCGAGCGGCACATCGAAGCTGGACTTCCTCTCGCTCGGCATCGCCCTGGTGCTGGGCACCGCGGGCCTGCCGCACATCCTGATCCGCTTCTACACGGTGCCGACCTCCAAGGCCGCGCGTAAGTCCGTGAACTGGGCGATCGGCATCATCGGCGCCTTCTACCTGATGACGATCGTCCTCGGCTTCGGCGCCGCCGCGCTGCTCAAGCCGGGCGACATCATCGCCTCGAACAAGGCGGGCAACACCGCGGCACCGCTCGCGGCCCTGGAGATCGGCGGCGGTGGCGACTCCACCGGCGGCGCGATCCTGCTCGCCGTGATCTCCGCGGTCGCCTTCGCCACGATCCTCGCGGTCGTCGCCGGCCTCACCCTGGCCTCGTCGTCCTCGTTCGCGCACGACATCTACGCGAACGTCATCCGCAAGGGCAAGGCCACCGAGAAGGAGGAGATGAAGGCCGCCCGCTGGTCGACCGTCTTCATCGGCATCGTGTCCATCGCGCTCGGCGCCCTGGCCCGAGATCTCAACGTGGCGGGCCTGGTCGCCCTCGCCTTCGCCGTCGCGGCCTCCGCGAACCTGCCGACGATCCTCTACAGCCTGTTCTGGAAGCGGTTCACCACGCAGGGCGCGCTCTGGTCCATCTACGGCGGACTGATCGCGGCCGTCGGCCTCGTGCTGTTCTCGCCGGTCGTCTCGGGCAAGCCCACCTCGATGTTCCCCGACGCGAACTTCGACTTCTTCCCGCTGGAGAACCCGGGCCTGATCTCCATCCCGCTGGGCTTCCTGCTCGGCTGGCTCGGCACGATGCTGTCGAAGGAGGAGCCGGACAAGGGCAAGTACGCGGAGCTGGAGGTACGGTCCCTCACGGGAACCGGAGCCCACTGATCCGCCTGGGTTCCACCTGAAACACGCACGTCAACGGCCGCGTCGTAGATCATTGGTAGATCTCTACGACGCGGCCGTACCGCTCCTCGTGGGATCGGGCCCCCGTCGTTGTCGGTCCCGTCACGTAGGCTCGTGGTATCTGGACCGGACCGGCTTGAGCAGGATCAGGGAGGGGGCCCACGTGCTCATCGACACCTACGGCCGAGTGGCCACCGATCTGCGGGTTTCGCTGACGGACAAGTGCAATCTGCGGTGCACGTACTGCATGCCCGAAGAAGGCCTGCAATGGCTGTCCAAGTCCGAGCTCCTCAGCGACGACGAGATCGTGCGTCTCGTCCGGATCGCCGTGACGCAGCTCGGGATCACCGAGGTCCGCTTCACCGGCGGCGAGCCGCTCCTGCGCCCCGGCCTCGTCGGCATCGTCGAGCGCTGCGCCCAGCTGGAGCCGCGCCCCCGGATGTCCCTGACGACGAACGGCATCGGACTCAAGCGCACCGCCGCCGCCCTCAAGGCCGCGGGCCTCGACCGGGTGAACGTCTCCCTGGACACGCTGCGCCCGGACGTCTTCAAGACCCTCACGCGCCGCGACCGCCACCAGGACGTCCTGGAAGGCCTGGAAGCGGCCCGTGACGCGGGCCTGACCCCGGTCAAGGTCAACACCGTCCTGATGCCGGGCCTGAACGACGACGAGGCCCCCGACCTCCTGGCCTGGGCCGTCGAGAACGACTACGAACTGCGGTTCATCGAGCAGATGCCCCTGGACGCCCAGCACGGCTGGAAGCGCGACGGCATGATCACCGCCGGCGACATCCTGGAGTCGCTGCGCACGCGCTTCGAGCTCACCGAGGAAGGCTCCGGCGAGCGCGGCTCCGCGCCGGCCGAGCGCTGGGTCGTGGACGGCGGCCCGCACCGCGTCGGCGTCATCGCCTCCGTCACGCGCCCGTTCTGCTCGGCCTGCGACCGCACCCGCCTGACGGCCGACGGCCAGGTCCGCACCTGCCTGTTCGCCACGGAGGAGACCGACCTGCGGGCGGCCCTGCGCGCGAACGACGAGAACAGCTCCGAGGGCTCGGACGAAGAGATCGCCCGTATCTGGAAGCTGGCCATGTGGGGCAAGAAGGCCGGCTCGGGCCTGGACGACCCGGCCTTCCTCCAGCCGGACCGCCCCATGTCGGCGATCGGCGGCTAGTCCTCCCGCGCTTCCCACTCGGCGAGGGGGACGGTCTCCTTCAACATCCCGCGCACGCCCAGGAACTGGGAGAGGTGCTCGCGGTGCTCCTCGCACGCGAGCCACGTCTTGCGGCGTTCCGGCGTGTGGATCTTCGGGTTGTTCCACGCGAGCACCCAGACCGCGGCGACGCGGCAGCCCTTGGCGGAACAGATCGGTGTTTCGTCGCTCACGAGTTACGTCCAAGTGCGGTCACAACAAGGCGACGCCGAGCAGCCACGGGGGGAGCTGCCCGGCGTCGGTCTGTCGCTCCGACGGGGGATGCGGAGCGCGTACGAAGTATGTCATGGAGGGCCCGGTGCCTGGCACCTGAACTACATGATTGATCTGAGCTTTTCTTGAGCTTGGCGCAACGTCGACGGTCAGTTCTGACGCCCCGACGGAGCGTCGGGATCACCCGGCGCGCGGGCCGCGCCGGCTTCCGGGACGGGTTCCGCGGACTCGTCGCGCAAGGGCGGCGGCGCGAGCATCGGCCGGGACGGCGCCGGTACGAAGGTCGACGGCAGCGAGGGCGCGTTCTCCCGGCCCGCGTTCGCGATCACCACGGAGATGTACGGGAGGAGGATGCCGAGCACCAGTGCGACGAGGGCGACGTGCCGCTCGACGTTCCACAGCACCGCCGCGGCAATGACCGAAAGAGTACGGATCGACATCGAGATCACGTACCGTCGCTGCCTGCCGCGCACGTCGTCCGCGAGTCCCTGCCGGGCCCCTGTGATCCGGAAGACCTGGGCGCCGCTCTGCTTCCGCATCACATTCCACCGCCTGCTCACAAGAAGCCGGGCGCTCCCCGGCCCGGACCTGCTCCACGTTACGCCGGGGCTGCGCAGCCTTCGAGACCGGGGCGGGCCCCTTCTCCGCGACCTGCCTGCGCCGTGCCACGTATGGGGGTGCCCGACATGCGCCGTATGGAGGATCGGTCGAGACTGGCCGTAATGCTCATGTTGAGCCGAATGAGGAGGCAGCTATGAGCTGGTTGTGGGCCATCGTCGTGGGATTCGTGCTGGGGCTGATCGCCAAGGCGATCCTGCCCGGTAAGCAGCACAGTCCGCTCTGGCTGACCACGATCTTCGGCATCATCGGCGCGATCATCGGCAACTCGCTTGCCTCCGCGTTCGGCATCGATGACACCCGGGGCATCGACTGGGGCCGACACGCCCTTCAGCTCGTGGCGGCACTCGTCGTCGTGGGCGTCGGAGACATGGCGTACAAGATGATCAAGGGCAACAGGCAACGCGCCTGACCCGCGGACACGCGCCACGCGCCCCTGAGCGCGCGGCAGGCGTGCGGGAGGGGCCGGTCCACCAGGACCGGCCCCTCCCGTATGTCCGTGCGGACCCCGATCAGCCCGCGGTGACCTCGACGGCCGCCAGGTTCTTCTTGCCCCGGCGCAGCACCAGCCAGCGCCCGTGCAGCAGGTCGTCGCGGGACGGGACGGCGTCCTCGGACGCGACCTTCGCGTTGTTCACGTAGGCCCCGCCCTCCTTGACCGTGCGCCGGGCAGCGGACTTGCTCGCCACCAGGCCGACCTCGGCGAAGAGGTCCACCACCGGGCCGAGCTCGGTGACCCGCACCCGCGGCAGCTCGGACAGGGCCGCGCTCAGCGTCGCCTCGTCCAGGTCGCCCAGCTCGCCGTCGCCCTGGCCGAACAGCGCCTTGGACGCGGCGATGACCGCGGCGCACTGGTCGGCGCCGTGCACCAGCGTCGTCAGCTCCTCGGCGAGCGCGCGCTGGGCCGCGCGGGCCTGCGGACGCTCCTCGGTGAGCTTCTCGAGCTCTTCGAGCTCCTCGCGGGACTTGAAGCTGAGGATGCGCGAGTACGTCGAGACGTCACGGTCGTCCACGTTCAGCCAGAACTGGTAGAACGCGTACGGCGTGGTCATCTCGGGGTCGAGCCAGACGGCGCCGCCCTCGGTCTTGCCGAACTTGGTGCCGTCCGCCTTGACCATCAGCGGCGTGGCGATCGCGTGCACGGTCGCGTCCGGCTCCAGGCGGTGGATCAGGTCGATGCCCGCGGTGAGGTTGCCCCACTGGTCGGATCCGCCCTGCTGCATCGTGCAGCCGTAGCGGCGGTACAGCTCCAGGAAGTCCATGCCCTGAAGGAGCTGGTAGCTGAACTCGGTGTACGAGATGCCCTCCTGCGACTCCAGGCGGCGGGCCACGGAGTCCTTGGTCAGCATCTTGTTCACGCGGAAGTGCTTGCCGATGTCCCGCAGGAACTCGATCGCGGACATCCCCGCGGTCCAGTCCAGGTTGTTGACCATCACCGCGGCGTTCTCGCCCTCGAAGGACAGGAACGGCTCGATCTGCGAGCGCAGCCGGGACACCCAGTTCGCGACCGTCTCCGGGTCGTTCAGGGTGCGCTCGGCGGTCGGCCGCGGGTCACCGATCTGGCCCGTGGCCCCGCCGACCAGCGCGAGCGGGCGGTGCCCGGCCTGCTGGAGCCTGCGGACCGTGAGGACCTGCACCAGGTGCCCGACGTGCAGGCTGGCCGCGGTCGGGTCGAAGCCGCAATAGAAGGTGACGGGGCCGTCCGCGAGCGCCTTGCGCAGTGCGTCTTCGTCCGTGGACAGGGAGAAAAGGCCCCGCCACTTCAGCTCGTCGACGATGTCCGTCACGGTTCTGTGTCTCCTCGGGAGATGCGGATGAGGTGTCCGGCCGGTACCGGTCGGTACCGGCCAGTCTATGGGCGTCACACGCCTTGGCTGACCGAGCTCATGTTGAAGTCGGGGATGCGCAGGGCGGGCATCGCGGCCCGGGTGAACCAGTCGCCCCACTCCCTGGGCAGCGTCTTCTCCGTGCGCCCGGCCTCCGCGGCCCGCGAGAGCAGGTCCACCGGCGACTCGTTGAAGCGGAAGTTGTTCACCTCGCCCACGACCTCGCCGTTCTCGACGAGGTAGACGCCGTCCCGGGTGAGCCCGGTGAGCAGCAGGGTCGCGGGGTCCACCTCGCGGATGTACCAGAGGCAGGTCAGGAGCAGCCCCCGTCCGGTGCCCGCGACCATCTCCTCCAGGGAGCGGTCGGTGCCGCCGTCCAGGATGAGGTTGTCGATGGCGGGGGCCACCGGCAGGCCGGTCAGGGCCGCGCTGTGCCGGCTGCTGGTCAGATGGGCCAGCTCGCCCGCCCGTACCCAGTCGGTGGCCGTCAGCGGGAGCCCGTTGTCGAAGACGGAGGAGTCGCCGCCCGAAGCGTGCGCGAGCACGAACGGGGCGGACTCCAGGCCCGGCTCGTGCGGGTCGCTGCGCAGCGTCAGGGGCAGCTCGGCGAGCCGGTCGCCGACTCGGGTGCCGCCGCCCGGCTTGGAGAACACCGTCCGGCCCTCCGCCGCGTCGCGGGCCGACGCCGACCACAGCTGGTAGATCAGCAGGTCGGCCACGGCGGTCGGCGGAAGAAGCGTCTCGTACCGCCCGGCCGGCAGGTCGATCCGGCGCCGGGCCCACCCCAGACGCGTGGCGAGCTCCGCGTCCAGCGCCGCCGGGTCCACGTCCGTGAAGTCCCGGGTGGCACGCCCCGCCCACGCGGACTTCGTGCGGTCGGGGGACTTGGCGTTCAGTTCCAGGGTGCCGTTGGGCTGGTCGTGCCGCAGGCGCAGGCCCGTCGACGTACCGAGGTAGCTCGACACGAGCTCGTGGTTCGCGAAGCCGTACAGCTCACGGCCGCCCGCGCGGGCCGTGGCGAAGGCCTCGCCGAGCGCCGGCGCGAAGCCGTCGAAGACCGCCGACGACGTCTCCGCGGGCGCGTCCCTGAAGTCCGCGGACTCCTTGCCCCCGGTGACCAGGGGCTGCGCGTCCTCGGCGGGTCCCGCCCCGCGCGCGGCGTGCTCGGCGGCGCGGACCAGCGGCTCCAGCTCGGCGGCGGTCACGGCCGAGCGCGACACGACGCCGGAGGCGGTGCCCTCCTTGCCGTCGACGGTCGCGATGACGGTCAGGGTGCGGCCGCGGGTGACGCCGTTCGTGGTCAGGGCGTTGCCCGCCCACCGCAGGTTCGCGGTCGAGTGCTCGTCGGCGATGACGACGCAGCCGTCGGCGGTGGACAGTTCGAGGGCGCGCTCGACGATCTCGTGCGGCTTGCTGTTACGGCTCATCGACCCGCCTCCTGCGTGGTGTTGAGGATGTTCACGCCCCGGAACAGGGCCGAGGGGCAGCCGTGCGAGACCGCGGCGACCTGGCCCGGCTGGGCCTTGCCGCAGTTGAAGGCGCCCCCGAGCACGTACGTCTGCGGGCCGCCGACCGCCGTCATCGAACCCCAGAAGTCGGTGGTCGTCGCCTGGTACGCGACATCGCGCAGCTGGCCGGTGATGCGGCCGTTCTCGATGCGGTAGAAGCGCTGCCCGGTGAACTGGAAGTTGTAGCGCTGCATGTCGATCGACCAGGACCGGTCGCCGACGACGTAGATGCCCCGGTCGACGCCACCGATCAGGTCCTCCGTGGAGAGCCCGCCGGGATCCGGCCGGAGCGACACGTTCGCCATGCGCTGCACCGGCACATGGCCGGGGGAGTCGGCGTACGCGCAGCCGTTGGACCGCTCGAAGCCGGTGAGCTTCGCGATGCGCCGGTCCAGCTGGTAGCCGACCAGGGTGCCGTCCTTCACCAGGTCCCAGGACTGCCCGGCCACGCCCTCGTCGTCGTACCCGATGGTCGCGAGCCCGTGCTCGGCCGTCCGGTCACCCGTCACGTTCATGATCGACGAGCCGTACGCCAGCTTGCCCAGCTGGTCGAAGGTGGCGAAGGACGTCCCGGCGTACGCCGCTTCGTAGCCGAGGGCGCGGTCCAGCTCGGTGGCGTGGCCGATGGACTCGTGGATGGTCAGCCAGAGGTTGGAGGGATCGACGACCAGGTCGTACGAACCGGCCTCCACGCTCGGCGCGCGCATCTTCTCGGCGAGGTGCTCGGGGATGCGCGCCAGCTCGGCGTCCCAGTCCCAGCCGGTCCCCGTGAGGTACTCCCAGCCGCGCCCCACCGGCGGCGCGATGGTCCGCATCGAGTCGAACTCGCCGCTCGACTCGTCGACCGCGACCGCCGTGAGCTGCGGGTGCAGCCGGACCCGCTGCTGCGTGGTCACCGTCCCCGCGGTGTCCGCGTAGAACTTGTTCTCGTGCACGGTGAGCAGCGAGGCGTCCACGTGCGAGACGCCGTCGGCGGCCAGGAGGCGCGCGCTCCACTCGGCGAGCAGCCCGCTCTTCTCCTCGTCCGGCACGGAGAAGGGGTCGATCTCGTAGGAGGAGACCCAGGTCTTGTCCGCGTGCACCGGCTCGGCGGCCAGCTCCACGCGCTCGTCCGAGCCCGCCGCCCTGATGACCTTGGCCGAGAGCTTGGCCATGGCCACGGCCTGGGACGCGACCTTCGCCGCCGCGTCCATCGTCAGGTCGACGCCCGAGGCGAACCCCCAGGTCCCGCCGTGCACGACCCGGACCGCGTACCCGAGGTCGGTGGTGTCCGAGGTGCCGGACGGCTTGGCGTCGCGCAGCCGCCAGGAGGCGCTGCGTACCCGCTCGAAGCGGAAGTCCGCGTGGTCGGCGCCCAGGGCGCGCGCACGGGCGAGCGCGGCGTCGGCGAGGGCCCTGAGCGGCAGCGCCGTGAAGGCTTCATCGATGGAATGAGGCACGGGTGTCTCCCTGCTGTCGGCACCGGTCGTTCAGATCATGTCGCGCGCGAGGGCCCGGCGGCCAGATATTTCTGTAGGGACCCGACAGTGAGTCCGGTACGCCACTGTCGGTCGTCGATTCTCCGTATGGAGCACCGTACCGATAGGTTTTCGAGGTACCAGACCGCTATCGAAAGGGTGATCCGTTGAGCCGCTCGGTTCTCGTCACCGGAGGAAACCGGGGCATCGGCCTCGCCATCGCCCGCGTCTTCGCCGACGCCGGTGACAAGGTCGCGATCACCTACCGCTCGGGTGAGCCGCCCCAGGTCCTCACGGAGCTCGGAGTCCTCGCCGTCAAGTGCGACATCACTGACACCGAGCAGGTGGAGCAGGCCTACAAGGAGATCGAGGAGAAGCACGGTCCGGTCGAGGTCCTGGTCGCCAACGCCGGGATCACCAAGGACCAGCTCCTCATGCGCATGTCCGAGGAGGACTTCACGTCCGTCCTCGACACCAACCTCACCGGCACCTTCCGTGTCGTGAAGCGTGCCAACCGCGGCATGCTGCGCGCCAAGAAGGGCCGCGTCGTGCTGATCTCCTCCGTCGTCGGCCTGATGGGCGGACCGGGGCAGGCGAACTACGCCGCCTCCAAGGCGGGACTGGTCGGTTTCGCGCGCTCGCTCGCCCGTGAGCTCGGCTCGCGCAACCTCACGTTCAACGTCGTCGCGCCCGGTTTTGTCGACACCGACATGACCAAGGTGCTCACCGACGAACAGCGGTCGAACATCGTGGCCCAGGTGCCGCTCGGCCGTTACGCGCAGCCCGAGGAGATCGCCGCCGCGGTGAAGTTCCTCGCCTCGGACGACGCCTCGTACATCACTGGAGCCGTCATCCCCGTTGACGGCGGATTGGGCATGGGTCACTGATCACCATGAGCGGAATTCTCGAAGGCAAGAAGATCCTCGTCACCGGTGTGCTGACGGAGGCGTCCATCGCCTTCCACGCGGCCAAGGTCGCTCAGGAGCAGGGCGCCGAGGTCATCCTGACCGCCTTCCCGCGGCCCACGCTCACCGAGCGCATCGCCAAGAAGCTCCCGAAGCCCGCCAAGGTCATCGAGCTCGACGTCACCAACCAGGAGCACCTGGACCGCCTCGCGGGCGTCGTGAAGGACGAGCTGGGCAGCCTCGACGGCATCGTGCACTCCATCGGCTTCGCCCCGCAGGGCGCCTTCAACTTCCTCGAGGCGACCTTCGAGGACGTCGCCACGGCGATGCACGTCTCGGCGTTCTCCCTGAAGTCGCTCACCATGGCCTGCCGCCCCGTGATGCCGAACGGCGGCTCCGTCGTGGGCCTCACCTTCGACGCGCAGTTCGCCTGGCCGAAGTACGACTGGATGGGCCCGGCCAAGGCCGCCCTGGAGGCAACGAGCCGCTACCTCGCCCGCGACCTGGGCAAGGAGAACATCCGCTGCAACATGATCTCGGCGGGTCCGATCGGCTCCATGGCCGCCAAGTCCATCCCGGGCTTCGGCGAGCTCGCGGACGTCTGGAACACCCGCTCCCCGCTGGACTGGGACATGGCCGACCCGGAGCCCGCGGGCCGCGGCATCGTCGCGCTGCTCTCGGACTTCTTCCCCAAGACGACGGGCGAGATCGTCCACGTCGACGGCGGCGTGCACATGATGGGCGCCTGACCAGGCATTCCGTACGCTCCTGACGCCCCGTCTACCGCACAGCGCGGGAGGCGGGGCGTCACCCGTACGGCCCACTGACCAGGCGCGGGCGGGGAACAACCGCGCACCCTGAGGTGTGCGCCCGTCACCTCCTGCGGTGCTCGCCGCTCTCACCCTGCTGATCGCCCTGCCGTACGGCGCCGCGTCGCACGCCGTCTCGGAGGCGACGCCATCCCGCGCGCGCGGGGAGGCGTCCGCGCCCAGGCCGTTCGGCGCGGAGTGCCGCACCAGCGTCGAGGGTTCGGAGGCGGTCGCGTACTGCCACAACCCGTACCCCGAGACCGACCGGGTGCGGCTGCACGTGGAGTGCGACCAGTGGTGGGACATCGACAGCGACGGCGCCCGGGTCGAGGCCGGGCCCGCGCAGACCGTGCGGCTCACCGGCCGCTGCTGGAAAGAGATCCGGACGGTCTGGGTCAGCCACGAGAAGTGAGAGCCAGGGGCGGGCGGGCCCCTGCGCGCGTCACGGCCGCGCGGTGCCGTCGAACAGTTCCCTGCGGCACATGAAGGGGTAGCCCGCGGCCTCCTTGGCCGCCGCTTCCTCGTCGTGCTCACGGATCGCGTCGACGAGCCGGGCGTGGTCCATGTGGCTCTCGGGGGTCAGCTCCTCGCCGATGTCCTCGCGCAGCCAGTCCACCATCACCTCGCCGAGGTCGGCGTACATCGCGGTCATCGCGTCGTTGTGGGACGCGGCCACGACGGCCAGGTGGAAGGTCGCGTCGGCCGCCACGAAGGCTTCCGCGTCGCCGGACGCCCAGGCCGCCTCACGGCGCTCCAGGAGGGCGTCGAGCTGCTTGAGGTCGCGCTCCGTGCGGCGGCGCGCGGCCAGCTTCGCCGCGCTCGACTCCAGCGTGCTGCGCAGCTCCGCGATGTGCCGCGGGTCCGTCCCGGCGAACCTGCGCTGCATCACGCCGGCCAGTTCGCTCGTCGCCACCACGTAGGTGCCCGAGCCCTGGCGGATGTCCAGCAGGCCGTTGTGCGCGAGGGCGCGGACCGCCTCCCGGACGGTGTTGCGCGCCACGCCCAGCTGCTCGACCAGCTCGGGCTCGGTGGGGATGCGGGAGCCGACCGGCCACTCGCCCGAGGAGATCTGGTTGCGCAGCTCGGCGATGACCTGCTCGGAGAGCGCCGAGCGGTGAGGGGTGGTCAGCGGCATGACATTCCTTCGTGCGCGAGGTGACGGGCGGGCCGTGCGGGACGGGCGGGCCGTGCGAGAACGGGACCGTGCGGGAGCGGGGCCGTGCGGGACGAGGTTAACGGGCGGTGTGACGCATTCGGATTGGACAGCCAATCATCCCATGATTCTATGATGGCCCCATGGCTAGTGAGGAAACCACGACGATGACACCGACACCCACCCCGCCGGCACGCACCGGAGCGGCGCACGGAGCGGCGGAGAAACAGCCCGCCACGCGCGCGTGGGCGACGCGTCTGGTCATGGTCGGCATCGTCCTGGCCGCCCTCAACCTCCGTCCGGGCATCACCAGCCTCGGCTCCCTCCTCGAAGAGGTGCGTGACGGGCTCGGCATGAGCGGCACGCTCGCCGGGCTCCTCACCTCCGTCCCGCCGCTCTGCTTCGCCGTCTTCGGCGTGATGGCACCCCGGCTCGCCCGCCGGTTCGGCCCCAGCGCGGTGGTCTGCGCGGGCATGGTGGCCATCGCCACGGGCCTGGCGATCCGCCCCTTCCTGGGCGGCACCGTCGGCTTCCTCGCCGCGAGCGCGCTCGCCCTCATGGGCATCGCGGTCAGCAACGTCCTGATGCCGGTGATCGTCAAGCGCTGGTTCCCCGACCGGGTCGGCTCGATGACCGGGCTCTACTCGATGGCGCTCGCGCTCGGCACGTCCCTCGCCGCGGCCGTCACGGTCCCCGTGACCGACGCGCTGGGCGGCAGTTGGCAGTCCGGGCTCGCGGTGTGGGCGGCCCTCGCCGTCGTCGCCGTCGTGCCCTGGGTACCGCTCGTGCGGGACCGCGGCGCCGCGTCGGCCGCCGCCCCGGAGCACGTCAGCCCCGAGGTGCGCCAGGAGGACGCGGGACTGCGCATCACGCGCAGCCGTACGGCGTGGGCGCTCGCCGTCTTCTTCGGGCTCCAGGCCACCGCCGCGTACATCACGATGGGCTGGATGCCGCAGATCTTCCGTGACGCCGGGGTGCCGGCGGGGGAGGCCGGCGTGCTCCTCGCCGTCATCATGGCGATGGGCGTGCCGCTGGCCTTCGTGATCCCGCGGGTCGCCACCCGGCTGCCGAACCAGGGCCCCGTGGTGGTCGTGCTCGGCGCCTGCGGTCTCGCCGGCTACGCCGGCCTCTACCTCGCCCCCGCGGGCGGCGCCTGGGTCTGGGCCCTGCTGCTCGGCGTCTCCAACTGCGCCTTCCCGCTGGCCCTCACGATGGTCGGCATGCGGGCCAAGAGCAGTGTGGGCGTCGCCAAGCTCTCCGCCTTCGCGCAGAGCACGGGCTACCTGATCTCGATCCCGGGGCCGCTCCTGGTGGGCGTGCTCTACCAGCACAGCGGTGGCTGGGGGCTGCCGATCGCGCTCATGGCGGGCCTCATGGTGCCGCAGATCGTGGTGGGCATCCTCGCGGGCCGCAACCGCACGGTCGAGGACGAGATCGCGGCGGCCGCCTGACCCGGGCGCTCCCGCGCCTCCTTCGTCCGGCCACCGAACGGCCGCTCTCGCAACCTGGGGGCGGCCGTTCGGGTCACCCCCGGCGGCAGGTCCCCGGACAAAGGGTGCGACACTCTCCCCATGCCAGTGCTCGACCCGAACCCCCAGAACGGCCAGAAGAAGCTGCTCATCGTGCTCGGCGCGATGCTGGCCATCACCGTGATCATCGGGATCATCGCCTCCATCGCCTCGCCGTGACCGCCACACCGTGAACTGACCCCGGCGCGGCCCGTGGTGGTGCTAGCACCACCATCCCCTAGGGGGTCAGTGTCAGGGTCAAGTGGGTGGATCACCGGATGTGCTGAGGGTCGCCGGATCCGTACCTTCGAGATGTGGCCGCGAGGACGCGGCACGCAGGACCGAGGACCACGGAGGCGGCATGTCGGCCCGTTCGCACACCCGGCGCGACCCGGGAGCCCGCCAGGACTCCGCGAGCGTCGAGATCCAGCTCCCGTGGTGGGCCATCGCCCTCCCCGCCGTGGCCTTCGCGGCCCTGCTCCTGCTCATCTTGAACCCCGCCGACGCACACGCCGCCGGCGGCGACCCGGTCGTCACACACGTGCTCGAACGCCTCCAGGAGACCGTGTTCCGCACGAGCCCGTGACCTGCCCCCGACGGCCGCCGTCACCCGTGGTGGGGGAGCACACCAACTCCCTGCGCCCACTGGCGGGTTTCATGCGAAGCTGGGACGCATGAGCGTCGCAGAACCCCGCAGGATTGTCCTTTTCCGGCATGCGAAGGCCGACTGGCCGCAGGTGACCGACCATGAGCGGCCCCTCGCGGAGCGCGGCCGCAAGGATGCCCCCGTCGCCGGACGCAAGCTGGCCGACAGCGGCATCCCCTTCGACCTGGCCCTCTGCTCGACCGCCGCCAGGACCCGCGAGACATGGAAGCTCGCCGTCCATGAGCTGCCGCACCGGCCCAAGACCATTTACGAGGAGCGGCTGTACGAAGCCTCTCCGGGCGAGCTGATCGCCGTGCTCAACGAAACCCCGGACGACGTCCAGAACGTCGTGCTGATCGGCCACAACCCCGGAGTGCAGGGGCTCGCCGACGTCCTCGCGGGCTCGTCCGAGGGCGACGCCCGCACGAGAATGGACCGCCGTGGCTTCCCGACGTCCGCCTTCGCCGTCCTGACGTACTCCGGCTCGTGGAAGGCCCTCGAACCGGGCGTCGGCACGCTCGCCGACTACTGGGCGCCCTCCGAGTAGACCCTCGCACACGTACGCCGATGGCCCCCGTACCGCAGTGGTACGGGGGCCATCGGCGTACGTGCGCGACCGGCGGCCCGGGCTCAGTCGGTGTGGGTGTCCGCCGCCTCGACCTCTTCCCGGGTGACGCCCAGGAGGTAGAGGACGGTGTCGAGGAAGGGGACGTTCACCGCGGTGTGCGCGGCCTCCCGGACCAGAGGCTTGGCGTTGAAGGCGACCCCGAGGCCGGCCGCGTTCAGCATGTCGAGGTCGTTGGCGCCGTCACCGATCGCGACCGTCTGCTCCAGCGGCACCCCGGCCTCGGCGGCGAAGCGGCGCAGCAGCCGGGCCTTGCCCGCGCGGTCCACGATCTCGCCGGTCACCTTGCCGGTGAGCTTGCCGTCGACGATCTCCAGGGTGTTGGCCTGGGCGAAGTCGAGACCGAGACGTTCCTTCAGATCGTCGGTCACCTGGGTGAACCCGCCCGACACGACGCCCACTTGGTAGCCCAGGCGCTTGAGCGTACGGATGAGGGTGCGGGCGCCGGGCGTGAGGCGGACCTCGGTGCGGACCTTCTCGACGACCGAGGCGTCGAGCCCCGCGAGGAGCTCCACGCGCGCGTGCAGGGACTGCTCGAAGTCCAGCTCGCCGCGCATCGCGGCCTCGGTCACCTCGGCGACCTTCTCCTCGCAGCCCGCGTGCGCCGCGAAGAGCTCGATCACCTCGTCCTGGATGAGGGTCGAGTCGACGTCCATCACGATGAGCCGCTGGGCGCGGCGGTGCAGACCCGCCGCGACGACGGCCACGTCCACGCCGAGCGCTGCGGCCTCCAGGGCGAGGGCGGTGCGCAGCGGCTCGGTCTCCGTGCCGGACACGGCGAACTCCACTGCCGTGACGGGGTACTTGGCGAGCCGGAAGATACGGTCGATGTTGCCGCCGGTGGCGGTGATGCTGGCGGCGATGGCGGCGGTCGACTCGGCGGTCAGGGGATGGCCGAGCACGGTGACGTGCGAACGGCCCAGGCCACGCGGGCGGTTGTCGCCGATGCCCGAGATGATCTCGGCCTGCATCTTCAGGGACTCGGCCCAGCTGTGCACGGTGGACCGCAGGTCGCCCTCCAGGCCGGCCGGCGGCTCGGTCACGAGCGCGCACAGCACGATGCGGCCACGGGTGACGACCTGCTCGATGTCGACGACGTCGACGGAGTAGGCGGCGAGGGTGTCGAAGAGGCCTGCGGTGATTCCGGGACGGTCCTTGCCGAAGATCTTGACGAGGAGCGTCGGGACGTCAACGGGGGGCGGGGGCTGCGAAGCGCTCATGGTGCGCCCACCGTATCCGGCGCCCCTGCCCACCCGCCGGGGTGGTCCGCGTACCGGACACGCCCCGCCCCCGCCGGGGCACCACCACGGTCCACCCTTGGCCGGGCCCTTCGGCGCCGCCGCCACGGTGGGTGGGGGGTGACTGTCGTGAGGCAGAGCAGGTGGGGTTCCGCCCTCGTGGTTTCTGCCTCGGGGGCGTGTCCGGTTCGCCGCCGGGAATCGGGTGGGCGGGTGGGGACCATCGCCGCGAAGCGGCGGCTCGCCGGGATCGCCCGGCTGCCGGGCAGCAGTTCCTAGCTCTCCTCGCCGCCCCGCGGCCCCCGCGGCCCCCGCGGCCCCCGCCTCGGCGGCGGTGGTGGTGGTGGCGGTGGCGGCGGGGGCCAGTCGCCTCCGTTGCCCGAGGAGCGCGGGCGTGGCTTCGGTTTCGGCGGCGGGGGAGGCGTCACCGGACCGATCACCGTCGGCGCCCCGGAGACGTCGCTCGGCGGCCGGAGGTAGGGGTTGGTGTCAGGGTTCGCGGGCCGGAAGGGCGCACTCGGGCTGTACGGCCCCGGGGCGCCGTGCTGCCCCGGAGCCCCAGGCTGCCCCGGAGCGCCAGCCCCTCCAGCAGTGCCGGGCTGCCCGGGACCACCAGGCTGCCCCGGAACCCCGGACTGCCCCGCAGCGCCCCGCTGCCCGGAAGCCCCAGCCGGCCCCTCAGACCCACGCGCCCCCGCAGCACCAGCCACCCCATGACCAGCCACCCCCGCACCTTCACCCCCCGGAGCCCCCGCACCCCCAGCGCCCTGCGCCCCCGCACCCGACCCCAACCCCCCAGCCACCCCCGCGGCAGCGGCCAGCGGGGATGTCCGGCCCCCCGCAGCCCCGCTCGCCACCGCGAGCAGCGCCCCCACCGCTCCCGCGCCGGCCCCCCACGCCGCCCCCAGGAGCACGGCCATGCCCAGCTGTCCGTGCAGTTCGATCCCCGCGCCGAACGCGTCGAAGCCCAGTACCGACAGTGACGCGTCCGCCGACACCCCCGTCAGCCACACCATCAGCGGCAGCGCGAGCGCCGTCAGCACGCCAAGGCGCACCGCGCACTGCCCCGCGAACCTCAGGGCGCCCGTCTCGCCCCGTGAGTAAGGAGTGCGGACGGCGGTCAGCACCCCGGCGAACAGGATCATCAGGGCCGCCGCGACGCCCAGGAGCCACACCCTGCTGTCCAGTTCGGCGAGCCGCCCCAGCGTCACCGCCTCGCCCCCCGAGCCGCCCGCGCCCCCCGACCCGGTCAGGAGGTCGTCCAGCGGATCCGGCAGGAGCTTCGCGAGCTCCCCCGTCGCCTCGCCGTCCCACGGCACGAAGAGCCCGACCGGCACCCCGAGCCACACCCCGTTCGGCGCCCCCAGGAGCGCGGCGCCCGCGATCCGCTTGGGGTGGGCGTCGCCGATCATCGCGTACAGCGCCGCCGCGAGCCCGGCGAGCACCGCCACGAGCGCCACCGTCACCAGCGCGGACGCGCCAGGCCGCACCACCCGGTGCACGGCGTCCCACCCGCGTGGCAGCGGCGTACGACGCGAGGCGAGCAGCGCGATCACCAGGACGCCGATCACCCACACCGCCCCGCCGAGCAGCGTCGGAGCCAGGTCCACCGTGAAGCCGACGTCCGCCTTCGCCTTGGCGAGATCGCCGAGCCGGTCGGGCAGCAGCCCGCCGATGTCGCCGAGCCCGTCGGGAAGTTTGTCCGTGATGTCGTCGGGGAGCTGGTCGATCCCCTTGTCGATGCCCTGATCGATCCCCAGCTGATCACCGTCGATCGTGATGATGTCGTGACCCGCCCACGCGAGCCCGCCGAGCGTCGCCAGAAAGAGGACGATCACCGCACCCGCGCGCGCCGCCAGCTCGGCGGGCGAGATCACAACTCCCGCCGCGCGCAGGGAGCGTAGGAAAAAATACGCAAGGAGAACCGCCCCCGCGAGTCCCACGCCCAGCGGCGTGACGTCGATCGCGGTGGTCGCCTCGGCGCCCTCCAGGCCGAACGCCGACACGTCACCGGACGGCGTCACCGAGCCGCCCGCGCCGAGCGCCACGACGGCGGCCGTCATCGGGCCGAGCGAGGCCACGGCGTCCGCGCCGAGAAGGTGGAGGCCGAGCGCCGCCGTACCGGCCATGCCGACCAGGGCCCAGCTCACGGCGGCGACGGCGGAGAGCAGGACATCGCCCCACCGCACGCCGCCCCGGTCTTCGACGTGATTCCCGCCGGTCATCATCAGGCCCCCCCGACTCCCGCAGCGTCGCCCCTTTCATACGGGATGTGCGCAATGCGCATGATCCGTATGCACTCATGGGCGGTTACTACTCTCCGGGCCGGTTTCTGCCCCGTCAACGGGGCGGTCCCGCGGGCCCGTACGCAGTCTTCACAAGGCCCGACTTTCGGTCAGAGGCCTCCGCCTGAAATAGTTCCTCCCGATGTTCGACATCCCTAGACTCCCCATATGGGGGCTAGCTCGGGGGACAACTCAGTGGGGCTGGAGTGCCGGAACTCGTACTGGAATTGAATGGAAGGACCTGGACGCTCGATCCGTCCAGGTCATACACCCTCGGACGTGATCCGCAGGGGGATCTCGCGCTTGACGACGCCAGGGTGTCCTGGCGTCATGCCACGATCAGCTGGAGCGGCCGCAGTTGGGTCATCGAGGACCACGGCAGCACCAACGGCACCTTTGTGCAGGGCCAGCGGATCCACCAGATGGAAATCGGCCCGGGCTCGGCCGTGAACCTGGGCAACGCGACCGACGGCCCGCGGCTGAACGTGTCCGGCAGCGCCTCGGGCGCCGCCGTCTCCGCGCCGCAGCAGGCCGCCGCCCAGCAGGCACCGGCCCACCAGGCGCCGCAGCACCATGGCCAGCAGCAGGGCGGACCCGGCTGGGCCGCCCAGGCCTCCCAGCAGCAGGCGCCGCAGTACCCGGCGCAGCAGCAGGTGCCCCAGCAGCAGGGCTGGCCGCAGCCCCAGCAGCAGGCTCAGCACCAGCAGCATCAGCAGCCCCAGCAGCAGGTCCCGCAGCAGCAGGGCCCTGGCGGGGGTTCCGGCGGTGTCGCGGGGGCCCCGCCGGTCTACGGTGATCGCAGCCCCACGACGTTCCACCAGCTCTCGCTCGGCCGCAAGATGCGCATCGGCCGCGCCCTGGAGAACGAACTGGTCGTCTCCGACCTCCAGGTCTCCCGGCACCACGCCGAGTTCACGGCCACTCCGGACGGCCGCTTCGAGATCCACGACCTCGGCTCGCACAACGGCACGTACATCAACGGTCAGCCGGTCGCGAAGTCGGGCACGGCCCTCATCGGCCCGAACGACATCGTCAGCGTCGGCCACTCGACGTTCCGGCTCGTCGGCGACCGGCTCGAGGAGTTCGTCGACACCGGTGAGATCTCCTTCTCCGCCCGCCACCTGACGGTGACGGTCGACGGCGGCAAGGACATCCTCAAGGACGTCTCCTTCGGCGTCCCGGAGAAGTCGCTCATCGCGGTCATCGGCCCCTCGGGCTCCGGAAAGTCCACGCTCCTCAAGGCGCTCACCGGTTACCGGCCCGCCAACAAGGGCGACGTCCTCTACGACAACCGGAACCTCTACAAGCAGTTCGCCGAGCTGCGCCAGCGCATCGGTCTGGTCCCGCAGGACGACATCCTGCACAAGGAACTGACCGTCAAGAAGGCCCTCAAGTACGCCGCCAAGCTGCGCTTCCCCTCGGACACCAGCGAGCAGGAGCGCGAGCAGCGGATCGACGAGGTCCTGCGCGAGCTCAAGCTGGACATCCACAAGGAGAAGAAGGTCACCTCCCTCTCCGGTGGCCAGCGCAAGCGCGTCTCGGTGGCCCTGGAGCTCCTCACCAAGCCGTCGCTGATCTTCCTGGACGAGCCCACCTCGGGCCTCGACCCGGGCATGGACCGTGACGTCATGCAGCTCCTGCGCGGCCTCGCGGACGACGGCCGTACGGTCCTGGTCGTCACGCACTCGGTCGCCGAGCTGGCGATCTGCGACAAGCTCCTGGTGATGGCGCCGGGCGGCTCGGTCGCGTACTTCGGTCCGCCGGAGGAAGCGCTCAACTTCTTCGGCTACCAGACGTGGGCGGACGTGTTCTCGGCGTTCGAGAACTACCGCGACTACGACTGGGCGGGCCGCTGGAAGGGCTCGCAGCACTACCAGATGTACGCCGCCGACATCGACGCCGTGGCCGCGCAGTCGGTCCACATGCCGCCGCCGCAGGCGATCAGGCCGCCCAAGCCGCAGGGCTGGGGCTCGCAGCTGTGGACCCTGATCCGCCGCTACACCTCGGTGATCGCCTCGGACAAGGGCTTCCTGGGCCTGATGGTGATCCTGCCCGCGGTCCTCGGCATCGTCAGCGTCGTCATTCCGGCCGACTTCGGGCTCGGCCCGCCCAAGCCGCCGTCCAAGTTCAACGGCGACGCGGGAACGATCATGCTGATCCTCGCGGTCGGCATGTGCTTCTCGGGCGCCGCCAACTCCGTACGAGAGCTGATCAAGGAACGGGTCATCTACGAACGGGAGCGGGCCACCGGCCTCTCCCGCTCGGCGTACCTGATGTCCAAGGTCATCGTCCTCGGCGTGATCACGGCCTTCCAGGGCGTCATCATCTGCGGAATCGGTTTCGCGACGCGCGACATGCCGGCCGAGGGCCTGATCATGCCGCCGGCCGTCGAGATCTGCCTGGTCATCATCGCCCTGGGCTTCACCTCGATGATGTTCGGCCTGGTCATCTCCTCGCTGGTGAAGACCGCCGAGAAGACCATGCCGCTCCTGGTGATGTTCGCGATCGTCCAGGTCGTCTTCACCGGCGTGCTCTTCCAGGTCTACGGCTCGCCGGGCCTGGAGCAGTTCGCCTGGCTGATGCCGTCGCGCTGGGCCATCGCCGGCGCCGGCGCCACGCTGGACCTCGCGCACCTCATGCCGCCGTGGGACCCGAAGAAGCCGGGCGACCTCGACCCGCTGTGGGAGCACTCCGCGGGCCAGTGGGGTCTGAACATCACGATCCTGCTCCTGATCGGTGTCGCCTGCGGCTTCGCGGTGGCGCGGCTGCTGCGCCGCCACGAGCCCGAGGTCATGCGCAAGTAAGCACGCCTCGCCGGACAGGCGAGAAGGGCGGCACCCCGTGTGGGGTGCCGCCCTTCGGCGTCCGCAGAGCCTCGGTGAAGAGGTCCGTTGATCAGAAGATCAGGCTCAGTAGGCGCTGTTCACGTTGTCCATCGAGCCGTAGCGGTCGGCCGCGTAGTTGGCCGCGGCCGTGATGTTGGCGACCGGGTCGTAGATGTTCGTGGACGTGCCCTCGACGTGGTACGCGTCGAACGTCGGCTGGATGACCTGGAGCAGGCCGACGGACGGGGTGCCGTTGATGGCGTTGATGTCCCAGCCGTTCTTGGCGTTCGGGTTGCCCGCGGACTCCCGGATGATGTTGCGGTGCAGGCCCTCGTAGGAGCCGGGGATGCCCTTGGACTTCATGATGTCCAGGGACTGGCGGATCCAGCCGTCGAGGTTGTTGGCGTAGACCGGCTTGCGCGCGGCGGCACGGCTCGCGGCTTCCTTGGCCTTGCGCTCGTCCTCGGCCTTCTTCTTGGCCGCGGCCTCCTCGTCGGCCCGCTTCTTCGCGGCGGCGTCGGCCTCGGCCTTCGCCTTCGCGGCGGCGGCGTCCTTGGCCTGCTTGTCGGCGGTGTTCCGCTGCTTGATGACACCGGCGTGGACGGCCTGCTGGGCGTCGACGTTCTGCTTGAAGGCCACCGGGGCGGCCTCGATGCTCCCGGTCTCGGTTCCGGCGTCGGCGCTGCCCGGCACGAGCGAGAACGCGAGGGCGGCGGCGCCGAGCGTGGCGACACCGGCGATCGTGAACTTCTGGGTCTTGGTCGGCGCGGGGCGACTATGACCAGGGGTGCTGAGCTTGGACATGCGGAGGGACCTCTTCAGAATCGCGGAGGTCGCTCTGGCCGGCGGGGACAGTTGCTGCTCCGGCACAAACGCCGCGGTGCGAGGACCGCGGCGCCGAGCGACGGGAGCAATTCTTAGCGGCCGCAAAATTCTGTGGCAAAGGAGTGACATACGAAGCCGGGTAGTGGATCAGGGGCGGCGCCCTGGTCATTTATGGCGGTACACCCCCCACCGATAAAGAACTTTCCTACCAACTAGGGACCTTCGTACGTGATGCACGTCCTATGTGCGGGCTCACATCGAACACGTAACAACCTCACCAGCAGTTGCCGTCGCAATTCTCTGCGTGAGCAAACTCCTCCGGAAGGAGGAGATGTGTGTCGCCGAACTCGTGCCACAGGTAGAGACGGCGTACGGCCTCGGCATAAGCCCGGTCCACGGCGGCCCGTCCCGCCACCGCCTCCAGCATCAGCAGATGCGAGGCCTGCGGCTCGTGCAGCCCCGTGAGGAGCCCGTCCACCACGCGCACGCCCCGCTCGGGCGTCACCACGAGCTCCGTACGGCCCGCCGCGGCCCGGACCACCCCGTCGGGGCCCGCGGCCGACTCCACGGCGCGTACGGCCGTCGTACCGACCGCTATGACGCGTCCGCCGCCCGCCCTCGCGGCGTTGGCCAGCCGCGCGGACGCCTCGGGCACCTCGAAGAGCTCGGGATACGGCGGCTCGTGCGCCTCGGGCGACGCCACCCCCGTGTGCAGGACGACCGGCGCGAACTGCACCCCCCGCTCACCAGCCGCGCCACCAGGCCCGCGGTGAACGGCCGGGCCGCGCTCGGCGTCTCCGCGCTGCCCGCCCCGTCGGCCGAGGGCAGCGCGAACACGGTCTGATGCGCGGCCAGCGGCTGGTCCCGCTCCGTATAGGAGTAACGGATGGGGCACCCGTGCTCCCGCAGCAGCGAGGGCACGTCGGCCGGCACCCGGGCCCACCACAGCCGCCCGCTCCCCGGGGCCAGCGGCTCCTCCAGGGCGAGGCGTACGCCCCCCGGGGAGGTGCACGACTGAATCCGCGGGCCCGCCCGCCCGCGCGCGCGTGGTGCCCCGGCCGTCCGGATCCCGCAACTCGACGGCCCACCGTCCGTCGTCGCCCCGCGTCGAGAAATGCACCACCACGCGCGCGTGCCCGAGAGTCCCGTCGACCGCGGCGGGCAGCGTCCGCGAGGTGTTCACGATCAGCAGGTCCCCGGCCCGCAGCAGCGCGGGCAGGTCGGCGAACGCATGATGCGAGACCGCGGTCCCGCGCGACACGAGCAGCCGCACCGCGTCCCTGCCGCGCCCCGGCCCCCGCTGCTCGGCGGGGACGCGTGCCGCCAGCTCCCCGGGCACCCGCACGGCCGGCGTCATCGCGCGTCCGGAGAAGCCGGAGAAGCCATGGGAGTCATAGGAGCCGCAGAAGCCGCAGAAGCCGGAGAAGCCGGAGAAGCCGGAGACGAAGGAGTGCTCAGCAAGGCGGGTGCGGCGTACCGCCCGCTCGCCGGGCGCTCGTCGAGCAGCCGCAGGAAGGCGGGCACCACCGTCCCGGGGGAGGGCCGCCCCGAGGCGTCGTCGTCCGGGACGGCCGCCGCGTAGAGATCGGTGTCCAGGTCACCGGGGTCGACCGCCCACACCCTGATCCCCGGTTCCTCCACGGCGAGGACCGCCGACAGCTGATCGAGGGCGGCCTTGGACGCCCCGTACCCGCCCCACGTCTCGTACGCCTCCACGGCAGCGTCCGAACTGACGTCGATCACGGCGCCCGCCCCCGAGGCCCGCAACAGGGGCAGCGCCTCACGGACCAGCCCCAGCGGGGCCACCACATTGGTCTCCAGCGCCCGCCGCAGCCCGTCGACCGCGAGCGCGTCGAGCCGGACGAGGGGCTCCGCGCCCAGCGCGCTCGCGTTGTTCACCAGCAGGTCGAGACCGCCGAGCCGGTGCGCCGCCGCCACCAGGTCCGCCCGGTGCCGGGCCTCCGTGACGTCCCCGGCGACGCCCTCCACGCGCGTGCCGTGCCCCGCCGGCTCGCGTACGGCTTCGGCGAGGACGGCGGCCGTCCTCGCGTCGAGCACCAGATCCCAGCCCCGCTCGGCGAGCGCCGCGCCCAGCGCGCGCCCCAGTCCCTTCGAAGCCCCCGTGATGATCGCTACCGGCATGACGTCCGTCCCCTCGGGTCGCCCGGGTGGCCGCTGCTCCAGCGGCTGACCCCACGCCAGGAACGGACCCGCCCCGGCCGCCTCGTGCCCGGGCCGCAACGGCTCAGGGCCCTTCGGCCTACGCCCACCGCCCTAGGCGACGGCAGCCACAGGTCCGATACGCACTGTCACACCCCGCCGGTACGGTGAGGCCATGAGTCAAGGTCCCCGGTCCGGCCTGGACGCGGTCAGTTCCGCGCTTCTGGCCATGAGCAGGCAGCTCGAAGTGCGCGACGTCCTCAAGACGATCGTCGCCTCGGCCCGCGAGCTGCTCGACGCGGAGTATGCGGCGCTCGGCGTCCCGGACGACCACGGCGGGTTCGCCCAGTTCGTCGTCGACGGCGTCAGCGACGAGCAGTGGCGCGCCATCGGCCCGCTGCCCCGGCAGCACGGCATCCTCGCCGCGATGCTGCACAAGGCGGAGCCCGAGCGCCTTGCCGACGTGCGCAAGGACCCCCGCTTCGAGGGCTGGCCCTCCGCCCACCCGGACATGTCCGACTTCCTCGGCCTGCCCATCCGGTATGGCGGCGAGACGCTCGGCGCCCTCTTCCTCGCCAACAAGAACTGCCCCAAGCCGGACGGCGGCTGCGGCTTCACCGCCGACGACGAGGAGCTTCTCTCGATCCTCGCCCAGCACGCCGCGATCGCCCTCACGAACGCCCGCCTCTACGAACGCAGCCGCGAGCTGACCATCGCCGAGGAGCGCTCGCGCCTGGCCCACGAACTGCACGACGCCGTGAGCCAGAAGCTGTTCTCGCTGCGCCTGACGGCCCAGGCCGCGGCCGCCCTCGTGGACCGCGACCCCGCCCGGGCCAAGGGCGAACTCCAGCAGGTGGCCGTGCTCGCCGCCGAGGCCGCGGACGAACTGCGCGCCGCCGTGGTGGAGTTGCGCCCCGCGGCCCTGGACGAGGACGGCCTGGTGGCCACCTTGCGCACGCACACGCAGGTCCTGGACCGCGCGCACTCCGCCGCGGTCACCTTCGAGAGCCACGCGGTCCGCGCCCTGCCCGCGGCCCAGGAGGAGGCGATGCTGCGCGTCGCCCAGGAAGCCCTGCACAATGCCTTGCGCCACTCCGGCGCGGAGCGCGTCCGCGTGACCCTGGTGCGCCGCGGAACCGGCGCCGTGCTGAGCGTCTCGGACGACGGATGCGGCTTCGAGCCGCGCGAGATCCGGCGCGCGGGGCGGCACTTGGGCCTGGTCTCCATGCGGGACAGGGCCGGCGGGGTCGGCGGACGGCTGACCGTGGAATCGGAGCCCGGAAAGGGCACGACGATCGAGATGGAGGTTCCCGGTGGCTGATGCCGTGTTCCGTCCCAGGACGGGGATCCGGGTGCTGCTGGTCGACGACCACCAGGTGGTCCGCCGCGGCCTGCGCACGTTCCTGGAGGTGCAGGACGACATCGAGGTCGTGGGCGAGGCGTCGGACGGCGTCGAAGGGGTCGAGCAGGCCGAGAAGCTGCGGCCGGACGTCGTCCTCATGGACGTCAAGATGCCGGGCATGGACGGCGTCGAGGCGCTGCGCAAGCTCCGCGAACTGGCCAACCCCGCGCGCGTGCTCATCGTCACCAGCTTCACCGAGCAGCGCACGGTCGTCCCGGCCCTGCGCGCGGGCGCCGCCGGGTATGTGTACAAGGACGTCGACCCGGACGCGCTGGCGGGCGCCATCCGCTCCGTGCACGCGGGCCATGTGCTGCTCCAGCCCGAGGTGGCGGGAGCGCTGCTCTCCCAGGAGGAGGCCAACACCGGCCAGGGGAGGGGCGGTTCGCTCACCGAGCGGGAGCGCGAGGTCCTGTGCCTCATCGCCGACGGCCGCTCGAACCGCGAGATCGCGCGCGCCCTCGTGCTCTCCGAGAAGACCGTCAAGACCCACGTCTCGAACATCCTGATGAAACTGGACCTGGCCGACCGCACCCAGGCCGCCCTCTGGGCCGTACGGCACGGGGTGACCGGCTGATCAGCGCTTCTGCACACTTCGTCAACCGGCGGAGCGGAACGTCGCGTTCCGGGCTGAGATTCATACCGTCGTGTCAATGTCCCCCACTTGGCGCAACCTCCGCGCCGCCGGACCGTTCTCCAGTGCGTGCTGCGGCGGCTGGCCGCGGCAATCGCTAGGAGGGTCCAGAAGTGAAGAACCTGAAGAAGGCCGCTGCCGTCACGATGGTGGCGGGTGGCCTCGTCGTCGCCGGTGCCGGTCTCGCCTCCGCCACGGGCGGCGCGCACGCGGACGGCAAGGCCGTGAAGTCGCCGGGCGTCGGCTCGGGCAACCTCGTCCAGGCGCCGGTGCACATCCCCGTGAACGCCGTGGGCAACACCGTCTCCGTCATCGGTGCCCTCAACCCCGCCTTCGCGAACCACGGCCTCAACGCCTGACGTACGCCCTGGGCGCAGCAACGACAGACCGGCCTCCCGGGCCCTCCCCGGGGGGCCGGTCCGTCTTTACCCGCAGGGCGCGGGGGAACTGCCCGGCAGGTCAGCAACGACCTCCGGGCTACTTCTCCCGCTCCCGCTCTTCCACGTAGGCGTTGTAGGCGGCCACCTGTGCCCGCCGAGCCGTCCGTTCCACCGGCCGGAGCGCCTCACCCCGCGCCGCCATCTCCGAGGCGCTCACGGCCCCGCCGTGGCCGTTCTCGTACGCCACCGAGATCAGCAGGCCGACCCGCTGGGCCAGCTCCAACACCCGTACTGCACGCGGCGGATATCCGGGGGCGAGCGCCTCCCGGCCCCGCTCGGCCCGCGCCCGGTAGGCGTCCACCGCGGCCTCGGCGACCGGCCCCGAGCCCGCGACGTCCAGCCGCGAGAGCACCTCCGTCGCGTCCCGCAGCGCCTCCGCGAGCTCGCGCTCCGCCTCGCCCAGCGAGGGCACGTCGGCCGGCGGCGCCTCCCGTACGGGCAGGCAGTGCCAGAGGACCTCCACGTGTACGTCACCGGCGGGCCCCGCCTCGGACACCTCGGGCACCAGGCCGTACGGCGCCCCGTAGGCGACGACCGCCTCCTCGGCGTCCAGGGCCCGCGCGTTGAAGGCGGGCGGGCCGCTCAGGCCGAGCGGATGCCCCGGCGCGGGCAGCGCGACGCGGAGCCCGGTCACCCCGAGCGTGCGGAATCGTCCGAGGGCGAGCGTGAGACCGACGGGCCCCGACTCGCCGGGCAGACCTTCGACCCGGTGCGCGGCGTCGTCGCCCACGATGGCGAGCACCGCGTCATCCGGTGAGACAAGTCCGGCAAGAAGGGCATTTCCCCATGCCGCCAAGCGTCCTGAGCGTGGTTCCGAGAGCATGCCTACAGCCTAAGGACCGGGCTAAGGACTGGAGTGCTCGGCCGGTGGCGTAGGTTTTCTCCCAGGGGACTGCGCCCACAGGCGCAAGCGACAGCCGAGACTGCAATGGGAGACAACGCGCTCATGAGCGATGTACTGGAGCTGGAGGACGTATCCGTGGTCCGCGAGGGCCGGGCTCTGGTGGACCAGGTCTCCTGGTCGGTCAAGGAGGGTGAGCGCTGGGTCATCCTCGGACCGAACGGCGCGGGGAAGACCACCCTCCTGAACGTCGCGTCCAGCTACCTCTACCCGAGCACCGGAACCGCCACCATCCTCGGCGAGACCCTCGGCAAGCCCGGCACGGACGTCTTCGAGCTGCGCCCGCGCATCGGCGTCGCCGGGATCGCGATGGCCGAGAAGCTGCCCAAGGGCCAGACGGTCCTCCAGACGGTGCTCACGGCCGCGTACGGCATGACCGCCGGCTGGCACGAGAACTACGAGGAGGTCGACGAGCAGCGCGCCCGCGCCTTCCTCGACCGCCTCGGCATGACCGACTACCTGGACCGCAAGTTCGGCACCCTCTCCGAGGGAGAGCGCAAGCGCACCCTGATCGCGCGCGCCCTGATGACCGACCCCGAGCTGCTCCTCCTGGACGAGCCCGCCGCGGGCCTCGACCTCGGCGGCCGCGAAGACCTCGTACGCCGTCTCGGCCGCCTCGCCCGTGACCCGATCGCCCCTTCGATGATCATGGTCACGCACCACGTCGAGGAAATCGCCCCGGGCTTCACCCACGTCCTCATGATCCGCCAGGGCAAGATCATGGCCGCGGGACCGCTGGAGCTCGAACTCACCTCCCGCAACCTCTCCCTGTGCTTCGGACTGCCCCTGGTGGTCGAGGAGCGGGGCGAGCGCTGGAGCGCCCAGGGCCTTCCGCTCGGCTGACACCGGCGCGCACGGCCGGGCCCGCGCCCGCCGATTGATCACGTGCCCTGTGCGAGAAGGTCCCGCGGTCCTACCATGACCATGTGGACATCGACGCATGGGTGTGGTGGCTGATCGGAGCCGTCGCGCTCGGAATCCCGCTCGTACTGACCGCGATGCCGGAGTTCGGCATGCTCTCGGTGGGCGCCGTCGCGGGCGCCGTGACCGCGGGCCTCGGCGGCGGCACCGTCCTGCAAGTCGTGGTCTTCGCTGCGGTGTCGGTCGCGCTCATCGCGGTCGTCCGCCCGGTGGCGGCCAGACACCGCGCCCAACGACCCGAACTGGCCACGGGCGTGGAGGCGTTGAAGGGCAAGACGGCCGTCGTCCTGGAACGGGTCGACGCCTCCGGCGGCCGGATCAAACTCGCCGGCGAGATCTGGTCGGCCCGCTCGCTCGACACCGCCCAGAGTTATGAGGCGGGACGCGAAGTGGATGTCGTCGAGATCGACGGAGCGACGGCCATCGTCATGTGAATGCACCACGGGCGGTGCGGCGGTCTGTCAGACTCGACGAGCAAGATCTTCGCCGACCCGCGTGCCGGCTCTGCGGATCTTCCGGGAACACCGAGGCAAGAGGGGTACGGGGAACAACGATGCAACCAATCATCATCGTCCTGATCATTCTGGTGGTGCTGGTCTTCATCGCCCTGATCAAGACGATCCAGGTGATCCCGCAGGCCAGCGCGGCGATCGTCGAGCGCTTCGGCCGCTACACCCGCACACTGAACGCGGGCCTGAACATCGTCGTCCCGTTCATCGACTCGATCCGCAACCGCATCGACCTCCGTGAACAGGTCGTCCCCTTCCCGCCCCAGCCGGTGATCACCCAGGACAACCTCGTGGTGAACATCGACACCGTCATCTACTACCAGGTGACCGACGCCCGCGCCGCGACGTACGAAGTCGCCAGCTACATCCAGGCGATCGAGCAGCTCACCGTCACCACCCTGCGCAACATCATCGGTGGCATGGACCTGGAGCGGACCCTGACCTCCCGCGAGGAGATCAACGCAGCGCTGCGCGGCGTCCTGGACGAGGCCACCGGCAAGTGGGGCATCCGCGTCAACCGCGTCGAGCTCAAGGCCATCGAGCCGCCGACCTCCATCCAGGACTCGATGGAGAAGCAGATGCGCGCCGACCGCGACAAGCGCGCCGCGATCCTCCAGGCCGAAGGTGTACGACAGTCGGAGATCCTGCGCGCCGAGGGCGAGAAGCAGTCCGCGATCCTGCGCGCCGAGGGTGAGGCCAAGGCCGCGGCCCTGCGTGCCGAGGGCGAGGCCCAGGCGATCCGTACGGTCTTCGAGTCCATCCACGCCGGAGACCCGGACCAAAAGCTCCTCTCGTACCAGTACCTCCAGATGCTCCCGAAGATCGCCGAGGGCGACGCCAACAAGCTCTGGATCGTCCCCAGCGAGATCGGCGACGCACTCAAGGGCCTCGGCGGCGCGCTCGGCAACTTCAACCCCATGGGCGGCGGTTCGGGCGGCACCCCCGCCCCCAGGGAGCGCCGCGAACAGCCCCCGATCGACTGACGCTCAGGCGGCGGGCGTCGCCAGCCACTCCGGGAGGGCGGCCCAGCCGTCCCGGCCGAGCGCCAGGAGCATCGCGTCCGCGGGAGTCGGCTCGAACGGCTGCCGCAGCAGCGGCATCCCCGCCTCCTCCGGCGTCCGGTCAGCCTTGCGGTGATTGTCCGTCGCGCACGAAGCGACCGTGTTCAGCCACGTGTCCCCACCGCCCTGGGCCCGCGGCACCACGTGGTCCACGGTCGTCGCCCGCCTCCCGCAGTACGCGCACCTGTGCTGGTCCCGTACGAGAACACCCCTGCGCGACCACGGAGCCCGTCTTCGGAACGGCACCCGCACATACCGGCAGAGCCTGATCACCCGCGGCACCGGTATCTCGACGGCCGCCGCGCGCACACGGAGTCCGGGGTGGGCCTGCTCGACGACGGCCTTGTCGCTGAGGACCAGCACGACGGCACGGTTGAGCGTCACCGTCGACAGGGGCTCGAAGCTCGCGTTCAGCACCAGCGTGTCCCGCATTTCGCCCACCTCCCGTATGCACACCGACCCACCCCCTGGCGGGCTGGGATCAACTCTGGCCGGGCACGCCGAGATGGACAACGCAATAAAAAATGCCCGCCCCTGATCACTTCCATGACCAGGGGCGGGCAAACGTTCAGTGAACGCTCAGCTACCCGCGGGAGCCGCGTACTCGGCGAGCACCTGCGCCCGCGCGAGCGTGTGGAACCGGAGATTGAATCCGACGACGGCCGGCGAAGCATCGGAGTCCGGGCCGAGCTTCTCCGAGTCCACCGCGTACACCGTGAACACATAGCGGTGCGCCGGGTCACCGGGCGGCGGCGCCGCGCCGCCGAAGTCCTTCGTCCCGTAGTCGTTGCGCACCTGCACCGCGCCCTCGGGCAGCCCCTCGAACTTGCCGCTGCCCGCACCGGTGGGCAGCTCCGTCACCGACACCGGGATGTCGATCACGGACCAGTGCCAGAACCCGCTGCCCGTGGGCGCGTCCGGGTCGAAGCACGTCACGGCGAAGCTCTTGGTCTCCGGCGGGAAGCCTTCCCACCGCAGGTGCGGCGAGGTGTTCCCGGCCGCCTGGACCTGAGCGTCCTTAAGGACCGCACCCGGCTCGAAGTCCTCGCTCACGACCGTGAACGAGGGCACGGGCGGATGGAAGTCATGGGGAAGCGGCGGCCTCTTGAGCTCGGTCACGTCGGCACCTCCTGGTTGGTTCCTGCTCGGTGGCAGCTGTACGACTCTGCTTCCCCGAGCCTAGAACCAGTTGCGCTTGCTGCCGACCTGGGACAGCCACTCGTTGAGGTACGCCGCCCAGTCCGTGCCCTGGAAGTCGTTCAGACCGACCTGGAACGAGCGGAAGGAGTCGCTGCCCTCGCTGAAGAGACCCGGCTTCTTGTCCATCTCCAGGATGACGTCCATCTCGCGGTCGTCGGCCACGAAGCTCAGCTCGACCTGGTTCAGGCCGCGGTACTGCTGCGGCGGGAAGAACTCGATCTCCTGGTAGAACGGCAGCTTCTGCCGCGTGCCGCGGATGTGACCGCGCTCCATGTCCGCGCTCTTGAAGCGGAAACCCAGCTGGATGAAGGCGTCCAGAATGGCCTGCTGCGCCGGCAGCGGGTGCACGTTGATCGGGTCCAGGTCGCCGGAGTCCACGGCACGCGCGATCTCGAGCTCGGTGGTCACACCGATGTTCATGCCGCGCAGCTGCTGTCCGTCGATCGAGGTGACCGGCGTCTCCCAGGGGATCTCCAGGCCGAACGGCACCGCGTGCACCTGGTTCGCCTGGAGCGTGAAGGCCCCACCGAGGCGCAGCTTGGTGAACTCGATGTCCTGCTTCGTCTCCTGGTCCTGGCCCTCGACCTCGACCCGCGCCTGAAGACCGACGGACAGGCCCTCGATCTCCTGGGCCACGGACCCGCCCTGGATGCGCACCTCACCCTGGACGACACCACCCGGTACGACGTTGACCTCGGTCAGCACCGTCTCCACCGAGGCACCGCCGGCCCCCAGGCTCGCAAGCAGCTTCTTGAACCCCATGACTCTCCTCCCCAGGCCCCGCCTGTGGTTCGACTCGACTTTGAATCCTTGATCCATACAAACGCGGTGAACCCGCGTCCGGTTCCGTGCACTCACCCCGGCAATCCGTCCACCGGGCGGCCACCCGCCCGTCCGGACCGTCTCCAGTACGCTCGGACGCCATGATCGAGGCCCCTGACCGTACGCCCCTCAGCCATGACTTCTTCGAGCGCCCCGTCCTCGAAGTGGCCCCTGATCTGCTGGGCCGCGTCCTCGTCCGCTCCTCACCGGACGGTCCGATCGAACTGCGCCTGACAGAGGTGGAGGCCTACGCGGGCGAGGCCGATCCCGGATCGCACGCCTATCGCGGCCCCACCGCCCGCAACGGCGTGATGTTCGGTCCCCCCGGCTACGCCTACGTCTACTTCACCTACGGCATGTGGCACTGCCTCAACGTGGTGTGCGGCCCGGAGGGCGAGGCGGGCGGTGTCCTGCTCAGGGCCGGTGAGATCACGACCGGCGCCGAGATCGCCCGCAAGCGCCGGCTCGCGGCCCGCAACGACAGGGAGCTCGCCAAGGGCCCGGCCCGCCTCGCCACGGCCCTTGACGTGGACCGAAGCCTGAACGGCACCGACCTCTGCAAGGGAGGGGACGCACCCCTCACCTTCCTTACGGGCACCCCCGTCGGTCCCGACCGGATCGACAACGGTCCCCGCACGGGAGTCGGCGGCGAGGGAGCCGTCCACCCCTGGCGCTTCTGGATCCCCAACGACCCGACGGTGAGCCCTTATCGGGCCCATGCGCCACGGCGGCGCCGAACTTGACGCGGCCCTGGGCGGACCGTAATGTAGCCCGAGCCGCTTGACCCGGGTACGGCAATCTGCCAGCAGCCGGAAGCGGCCAACCACTACCTACGACTTCCCCTCAGCGGGGGCGCATTTCGCATGCTCGCATGCCGGAATTCGAACTCGCGGAACTCGATTATGAGTTGCCGAGGGAATCCGCTAACGTAGTGAACACGCCGAAAGGCAAAGGCCCCCAACGGCCACCGGAAATGAAATCCGAACCGGGAACGGAACGGAAAACGGATCTGGTAGAGTTGGAAACGCAAGAACAAAAGAAACACCGAAGGGAAGCGCCCGGAGGAAAGCCCGAGAGGGTGAGTACAAAGGAAGCGTCCGTTCCTTGAGAACTCAACAGCGTGCCAAAAGTCAACGCCAGATATGTTGATACCCCGTCTTCGGCCGTCATGGTCGGGACGAGGTTCCTTTGAAGAAAACATCAGCGAGGACGCTGTGAACCGGAAGATTATTCCTCTTCCTGGTTCCGCTCAACGCGGATGCGATCCCGATTACGGGAAAACATTCACGGAGAGTTTGATCCTGGCTCAGGACGAACGCTGGCGGCGTGCTTAACACATGCAAGTCGAACGATGAAGCCCTTCGGGGTGGATTAGTGGCGAACGGGTGAGTAACACGTGGGCAATCTGCCCTGCACTCTGGGACAAGCCCTGGAAACGGGGTCTAATACCGGATGACACTTTCTCTCGCATGGGAGAAGGTTGAAAGCTCCGGCGGTGCAGGATGAGCCCGCGGCCTATCAGCTAGTTGGTGAGGTAGAAGCTCACCAAGGCGACGACGGGTAGCCGGCCTGAGAGGGCGACCGGCCACACTGGGACTGAGACACGGCCCAGACTCCTACGGGAGGCAGCAGTGGGGAATATTGCACAATGGGCGAAAGCCTGATGCAGCGACGCCGCGTGAGGGATGACGGCCTTCGGGTTGTAAACCTCTTTCAGCAGGGAAGAAGCGCAAGTGACGGTACCTGCAGAAGAAGCGCCGGCTAACTACGTGCCAGCAGCCGCGGTAATACGTAGGGCGCAAGCGTTGTCCGGAATTATTGGGCGTAAAGAGCTCGTAGGCGGCTTGTCACGTCGGTTGTGAAAGCCCGGGCTTAACCCCGGGTCTGCAGTCGATACGGGCAGGCTAGAGTGTGGTAGGGGAGATCGGAATTCCTGGTGTAGCGGTGAAATGCGCAGATATCAGGAGGAACACCGGTGGCGAAGGCGGATCTCTGGGCCATTACTGACGCTGAGGAGCGAAAGCGTGGGGAGCGAACAGGATTAGATACCCTGGTAGTCCACGCCGTAAACGGTGGGAACTAGGTGTTGGCGACATTCCACGTCGTCGGTGCCGCAGCTAACGCATTAAGTTCCCCGCCTGGGGAGTACGGCCGCAAGGCTAAAACTCAAAGGAATTGACGGGGGCCCGCACAAGCAGCGGAGCATGTGGCTTAATTCGACGCAACGCGAAGAACCTTACCAAGGCTTGACATATACCGGAAAGCATCAGAGATGGTGCCCCCCTTGTGGTCGGTATACAGGTGGTGCATGGCTGTCGTCAGCTCGTGTCGTGAGATGTTGGGTTAAGTCCCGCAACGAGCGCAACCCTTGTTCTGTGTTGCCAGCATGCCCTTCGGGGTGATGGGGACTCACAGGAGACTGCCGGGGTCAACTCGGAGGAAGGTGGGGACGACGTCAAGTCATCATGCCCCTTATGTCTTGGGCTGCACACGTGCTACAATGGCAGGTACAATGAGCTGCGAAGCCGTAAGGCGGAGCGAATCTCAAAAAGCCTGTCTCAGTTCGGATTGGGGTCTGCAACTCGACCCCATGAAGTCGGAGTTGCTAGTAATCGCAGATCAGCATTGCTGCGGTGAATACGTTCCCGGGCCTTGTACACACCGCCCGTCACGTCACGAAAGTCGGTAACACCCGAAGCCGGTGGCCCAACCCCTTGTGGGAGGGAGCTGTCGAAGGTGGGACTGGCGATTGGGACGAAGTCGTAACAAGGTAGCCGTACCGGAAGGTGCGGCTGGATCACCTCCTTTCTAAGGAGCACTTCTTACCAACTCCGGTTGGTCAGAGACCACTACGTCGGCAAATGTTCGACGGTGGTTGCTCATGGGTGGAACGTTGACTATTCGGCACGATCGGTTGGACCTGTAAGTACTGCTTCGGCGTGGAACACAGAGTTTGATGGGTCGGGCCGGGCACGCTGTTGGGTATCTGAAGGTATGGCCGTAAGGCTGCCTTCACTGCCGACCCCAGTGCATCGCGCTGGGGGGGTGATGGGTGGTTGGTCGTTGTTTGAGAACTGCACAGTGGACGCGAGCATCTGTGGCCAAGTTTTTAAGGGCGCACGGTGGATGCCTTGGCACCAGGAACCGATGAAGGACGTGGGAGGCCACGATAGTCCCCGGGGAGTCGTCAACCAGGCTTTGATCCGGGGGTTTCCGAATGGGGAAACCCGGCAGTCGTCATGGGCTGTCACCCGCTGCTGAACACATAGGCAGTGTGGAGGGAACGCGGGGAAGTGAAACATCTCAGTACCCGCAGGAAGAGAAAACAACCGTGATTCCGGGAGTAGTGGCGAGCGAAACCGGATGAGGCCAAACCGTATACGTGTGAGACCCGGCAGGGGTTGCGTGTGCGGGGTTGTGGGATCTCTCTTTCACAGTCTGCCGGCTGTGAGACGAGTCAGAAACCGTTGATGTAGGCGAAGGACATGCGAAAGGTCCGGCGTAGAGGGTAAGACCCCCGTAGTCGAAACATCAGCGGCTCGTTTGAGAGACACCCAAGTAGCACGGGGCCCGAGAAATCCCGTGTGAATCTGGCGGGACCACCCGTTAAGCCTAAATATTCCCTGGTGACCGATAGCGGATAGTACCGTGAGGGAATGGTGAAAAGTACCGCGGGAGCGGAGTGAAATAGTACCTGAAACCGTGTGCCTACAAGCCGTGGGAGCGTCGCTGTATGTGCTTGCACATACAGTCGTGACTGCGTGCCTTTTGAAGAATGAGCCTGCGAGTTTGCGGTGCGTTGCGAGGTTAACCCGTGTGGGGAAGCCGTAGCGAAAGCGAGTCCGAATAGGGCGTTTCAGTAGCGCGCTCAAGACCCGAAGCGGAGTGATCTAGCCATGGGCAGGTTGAAGCGGCTGTAAGAGGTCGTGGAGGACCGAACCCACCAGGGTTGAAAACCTGGGGGATGACCTGTGGTTAGGGGTGAAAGGCCAATCAAACTCCGTGATAGCTGGTTCTCCCCGAAATGCATTTAGGTGCAGCGTCGTGTGTTTCTTGCCGGAGGTAGAGCACTGGATAGGCGATGGGCCCTACCGGGTTACTGACCTTAGCCAAACTCCGAATGCCGGTAAGTGAGAGCGCGGCAGTGAGACTGTGGGGGATAAGCTCCATGGTCGAGAGGGAAACAGCCCAGAGCATCGACTAAGGCCCCTAAGCGTACGCTAAGTGGGAAAGGATGTGGAGTCGCACAGACAACCAGGAGGTTGGCTTAGAAGCAGCCACCCTTGAAAGAGTGCGTAATAGCTCACTGGTCAAGTGATTCCGCGCCGACAATGTAGCGGGGCTCAAGCGTACCGCCGAAGTCGTGTCATTCCAGCAATAGGGCCAACGCCTGCTGGGATGGGTAGGGGAGCGTCGTGTGCCGGGTGAAGCTGCAGCGGAAGCTAGTGGTGGACGGTTCACGAGTGAGAATGCAGGCATGAGTAGCGATACATACGTGAGAAACGTGTGCGCCGATTGACTAAGGGTTCCTGGGTCAAGCTGATCTGCCCAGGGTAAGTCGGGACCTAAGGCGAGGCCGACAGGCGTAGTCGATGGATAACCGGTTGATATTCCGGTACCCGCTGTGAAGCGTCAAACATCGAGCCCATTAATGCTAAGGCCGTGAAGCCGTCCTGGAGCCTTCGGGCAAAGGGAAGTGGTGGAGCCGCCGACCCAAGGTGGTAGTAGGTGAGTGATGGGGTGACGCAGGAAGGTAGTCCAGCCCGGGCGGTGGTAGTCCCGGGGTAAGGGTGTAGCCCGTCATCTAGGTAAATCCGGATGACATGAGGGTGAGACCTGATGCCGAGCCGATTGTGGTGAAGTGGATGATCCTATGCTGTCGAGAAAAGCCTCTAGCGAGTTTCATGGCGGCCCGTACCCTAAACCGACTCAGGTGGTCAGGTAGAGAATACCGAGGCGTTCGGGTGAACTATGGTTAAGGAACTCGGCAAAATGCCCCCGTAACTTCGGGAGAAGGGGGGCCATCACTGGTGATTGGATTTACTCCATGAGCTGGGGGTGGCCGCAGAGACCAGCGAGAAGCGACTGTTTACTAAAAACACAGGTCCGTGCGAAGCCGTAAGGCGATGTATACGGACTGACGCCTGCCCGGTGCTGGAACGTTAAGGGGACCGGTTAGTGCACTTTCGGGTGTGCGAAGCTGAGAACTTAAGCGCCAGTAAACGGCGGTGGTAACTATAACCATCCTAAGGTAGCGAAATTCCTTGTCGGGTAAGTTCCGACCTGCACGAATGGCGTAACGACTTCTCGACTGTCTCAACCATAGGCCCGGTGAAATTGCACTACGAGTAAAGATGCTCGTTTCGCGCAGCAGGACGGAAAGACCCCGGGACCTTTACTACAGTTTGATATTGGTGTTCGGTTCGGCTTGTGTAGGATAGGTGGGAGACTGTGAAGCGGGCACGCCAGTGTTCGTGGAGTCAACGTTGAAATACCACTCTGGTCGTGCTGGATGTCTAACCTGGGTCCGTGATCCGGATCAGGGACAGTGTCTGATGGGTAGTTTAACTGGGGCGGTTGCCTCCCAAAGAGTAACGGAGGCGCCCAAAGGTTCCCTCAGCCTGGTTGGTAATCAGGTGTTGAGTGTAAGTGCACAAGGGAGCTTGACTGTGAGACCGACGGGTCGAGCAGGGACGAAAGTCGGGACTAGTGATCCGGCGGTGGCTTGTGGAAGCGCCGTCGCTCAACGGATAAAAGGTACCCCGGGGATAACAGGCTGATCTTCCCCAAGAGTCCATATCGACGGGATGGTTTGGCACCTCGATGTCGGCTCGTCGCATCCTGGGGCTGGAGTCGGTCCCAAGGGTTGGGCTGTTCGCCCATTAAAGCGGTACGCGAGCTGGGTTTAGAACGTCGTGAGACAGTTCGGTCCCTATCCGCTGTGCGCGTAGGAATATTGAGAAGGGCTGTCCCTAGTACGAGAGGACCGGGACGGACGAACCTCTGGTGTGCCAGTTGTCCTGCCAAGGGCATGGCTGGTTGGCTACGTTCGGAAAGGATAACCGCTGAAAGCATCTAAGCGGGAAGCCTGCTTCGAGATGAGTATTCCCACCCCCTTTGAGGGGTTAAGGCTCCCAGTAGACGACTGGGTTGATAGGCCAGATCTGGAAGCCCGGTAACGGGTGGAGGTGACTGGTACTAATAGGCCGAGGGCTTGTCCTCAGTTGCTCGCGTCCACTGTGTTAGTTCTGAAACAACGAACAGTTGTGTCGGCTGAACAGCTACACCACTTAATTGAAGAGTGTGCTTGTTCGCTGCCCTGTTTGAGATCCCGCTTTTGCGGCGGGATATTTCATAGGGTTTCGGTGGTCATAGCATGAGGGAAACGCCCGGTTACATTCCGAACCCGGAAGCTAAGCCTCATAGCGCCGATGGTACTGCAGGGGGGACCCTGTGGGAGAGTAGGACGCCGCCGAACAATCTTTGGAGGACCCTTGGTCCCAGCGTCCACGCTGGGACCAAGGGTCCTTTTTGTTTTGTCGAAGCGCGCCGGCTACCCGGCTGCGCAAGAATGACTGCGGTACCGAAGACTAGGAGTCACCGATGTCCACCAACTCTCCCGACGAGCGACCGGAGCGCGGGCAGCGCAGCCGGGACGGTGGCGACCGTGGCGGTTACCGTGGCGGCGCGCCGCGTCGCGACAACGACCGCAGCGGTGGCGGGCGTCCTCCGTTCCGTCGCGATGACCGCCCCACTTCCGGTGGTCCCCGCCGCGACGACCGTGACCGTGGTGGTCCGCGTCGTGACGACCGTGGCGGCGAGCGCGGTGGGTTCCGCCGTGACGACAACCGTGGTGGCGGCGGTGACCGTGGCGGTTTCCGTCGCGATGACAACCGTGGCGGTGGCGGTGACCGTGGTGGCTTCCGTCGCGATGACAACCGTGGTGGCGGCGGTGACCGTCTCCCGTTCCGCCGTGACGACCGCTCGACCTCCGGCGGCCCGCGCCGCGACGACAACCGTGGTGGTGGCGACCGTCCCCCCTTCCGTCGTGACGACCGCCGGGATGACCGGCGTGACGACCGTGGCGGTGACCGTGGTGGCTTCCGCCGTGACGACAACCGTGGCGGCGGCGACCGTGGCGGCTTCCGTGGGCGTGACGACCGCGAGGGCGGGCGTCCTCCGTTCCGCCGCGACGACCGCTCGACCTCCGGCGGCCCGCGCCGCGACGACAGCCGTGGTGGTGACCGTCCCGCGTTCCGCCGCGACGACCGCTCGACCTCCGGCGGCCCGCGCCGCGACGACAGCCGTGGTGGTGACCGTCCCGCGTTCCGCCGTGACGACCGCTCCACCTCCGGGGCCCCGCGCCGTGACGGCGACCGTCCTCCCTTCCGTCGTGACGACCGCCGGGATGACCGGCGCGACGACCGTGGCGGTGACCGCGGCGGCTTCCGCCGTGACGACAACCGTGGTGGCAGCGATCGCGGTGGCGACCGTGGTGGCTTCCGTCGCGACGACAACCGTGGCAGCGGCGACCGTCCCCCCTTCCGCCGTGACGACCGGCGCGACGACCGCAGCGGCGACCGTCCTCCCTTCCGTCGTGACGATCGCCGTGATGACCGTCGTGACGACCGCCCCCGTGGCGGCGACCGGCCGGCGTTCCAGCGTGATGACCGCCGTGACGACAACCGTGGCGGTGGCGATCGCGGTGGGTTCCGTCGTGACGACAACCGCGGCGGCAGCGACCGTGGCGGCGACCGCGGTGGGTTCCGTGGGCGTGACGACCGTGGCGGCAGTGATCGCGGCGGCGACCGCGGTGGTGACCGTGGTGGCTTCCGTCGCGACGACAACCGTGGCGGCGGCGACCGTGGCGGCTTCCGTGGGCGTGACGACCGGGGTGGGCCCCGTCGCGATGACCGCGGTGGACGTCCCGGCGGGTTCCGTGGCCGCGACGACCGGCGTGACGGCGGCGACCGCGGTGGATACCGCGGGCGTGACGACCGTGACCGGGAGCCGATCAAGCGGCTGCCGATCCCCGATGACGTCACGGGCCACGAGATCGACAAGGACGTTCAGCAGGAGCTGCAGAGCCTTCCCAAGGGTCTCGCCGAGGACGTCGCCAGGAACCTGGTGATGGTCGCCAACCTCATCGACGAGGACCCCGAGCAGGCCTACGAGTACTCGCGGATCGCCCTGCGGCTCGCTTCCCGTGTCGCCGCCGTACGCGAGGCGGCGGGCTTCGCCGCGTACGCGACCCAGAAGTACAACGAGGCGCTCGGTGAGTTCCGGGCCGCCAAGCGGATGACCGGCAGCGTCGAGCTCTGGCCCGTCATGGCGGACTGCGAGCGCGGCATGGGCCGGCCCGAGAAGGCGCTGGACATGGCCGGTGCGCCCGAGGTGCAGAAGCTGGACAAGCCGGGCCAGGTCGAGATGCGTCTCGTCGCCGCCGGCGCACGGCGTGACCTGGGGCAGATCGATGCCGCCATCGTGACCCTCCAGGGCCCCGAGCTGGCGTCGAACTCCGTCCAGCCGTGGACCGCGCGGCTGCGATACGCGTACGCCGACGCGCTGCTCGCCGCGGGACGTGAGGACGAGGCGCGTGAGTGGTTCGCCAAGGTCATCGAGTCCGACAAGGACGGCAGCACCGACGCGTCGGACCGCCTCGCCGAGCTGGACGGCGTCGAGTTCGTCGACGCGCTCCAGGAGGACGCGCCGACGCCGGTCGTCGAGACCGTGACCGTCGTGGAGACGGCGCCCGCCCCGCAGACCGAGGCTGTCTTCGTCGCTCCTCCCGTCCAGGAGGACGAGGATGAGGACGATGAAGATGGCGAGGATGAGGGTGACGACGAGCGGGACGATGACGGTGATGACGCGGACCGCAAGGTCTGAGCGTTGATCTAGTCGCACGACAACGGGCGGGATCCCCTGGGGGGTCCCGCCCGTTGTCGTATGCAGGAAGGAAAGTGCAGGAAAAGCGCAGAAAGGAAAATGCAGGCGAGGGAGGTCAGAAGTCCAGGCTGCGCAGGACCAGGCCCGAGGCCGGCTTGGGGCCGAAGGACGTGGACTTGCGGGGCATCGTGACTCCCTGGCGGGCCAGGTCGCGTACGACCTCTTCGCGGACCGGGTGCATCAGGACCGCCGTGCCGCCGTCGCGTTCGGCTTTCTCCACGGTGGCCTCGGTGTCGTGGATGTACGCGATGTGCTCCGGTGCGTCCGGGATCTTCCAGATGTGGTCGAGGAGCGTGGAGTGCAGGACCGTCGCGTCCAGGGTGCGCCAGGCCTCAGGGGGGTCGGCGGGGATCGTACGGGCCAGCAGGTCCGGGTCGGGGCGGTCTATGAGGTGGAAGGCGCCGTCACCCACGAGGAGGAAGGCGTTGCCTTCGGCCGCCGCCTCGGCCAGGGCTTCCAGCGCGCGCGGCAGGGGGCCTTCGACGGTGCGTACCCGGAAGGAGCCCGTGAGGGCGCCGAGGGCTTCGGAGACCGGGAGCCGGTGCAGGTAGCGGTGGATGGAGCGGACCCGGAGCGGGTAGCGCGCGGTGTCCACCAGGAGCACCAGGCCGTAGTCCCACGGGCCGGCCGGCGGGTGCTCGGAGCGGAGCCGGAGGTAGGTCGCCCAGCGGTGGTGGCCGTCCGCGATCAGGGCCTGGTGGTGGGCGAGATCTGACCGGATCTCGGTGACGTCGGCGGGGTCGTCGACGGCCCACAGGCGGTGGCTGAAACCGTCCTCCGTGGTCGTCGACAGGAGCGGCTCGGTCGTCACGACGCGCTCGATGACGGCTGCCGCTCCCGTGGGGGCGCCGTTCGAGCGGTAGGTCAGGAGCAGCGGTTCGAGGTTGGCGCTCGTCGCGCGCATCAGGGCCGCGCGGTCCTCCACGACGTGCGTCATGACGCCTTCGTGGGGCAGGACGATGCCTTCCTCCGCCTCGGAGAGGCGCAGGGCGCCGATGACTCCGCGCTGGAGGATGCCCGCGTCGCGCTGTTCGTAGACGTAGAGGCAGGGCTCGGGGTCGGGCGCCAGGATGTGCTGGGAGAGCCAGGCGTGCAGGGTCTCGGCCGCCTGCTGGTTGCGGGCCGCGGGCGTGGTCGCCTGGGGCAGGATCAGCCGGACGATGTTGTGCGGGTCGGCTGACTCCAGGTGGAGCAGGCCGTCGGGCCGTACGACCACGTCGTACGGCGGGGACGTCACGGCGGCAAGGCTGCCGACCTGCTCGGGGACGTAACGCACGCCTCGGAACGGGATCAGGTCGAGGCCTTGGTCGTCGGTATGACCCGCTGTCTTCATTGCTGCATCGTATGTGTGTCGGAGGGATGAGCGATGATCGGGGGAGCGGGATCGATCGAGGAGCGATGTGTAATGAGCCAGACCGTCAGGACGCGGCCCGAAGGCAGCCGGAGTGTGCTGAGCGAGGCGTACGACACGGCGCTGCTCGACCTGGACGGGGTGGTGTACGCGGGGGGCCACGCGATCGACCACGCCGTCGAGTCGCTGGGGACGGCGCGGTCCGGCGGGATGCGTCTGGCGTACGTGACGAACAACGCGCTGCGTACGCCGGACGCCGTGGCCGGGCATCTGACGGAGCTCGGCATCCCGACCGGGGCGGCGGACGTCATCACGTCCGCGCAGGCCGCTGCGCGGCTGGTGAGCGAGCAGGTTCCCGCGGGGGCGCGGGTGCTCGTGATCGGCGGTGAGGGGCTGCGGGTCGCGCTGCGGGAGCGTGGGCTGGAGCCGGTGGAGTCGGCGGAGGACGCTCCGGTGGCGGTCGTGCAGGGGTACGGCGGTCCTGACATGGCGTGGGGCCGTTTCGCCGAGGCTTGTTACGCGATCGCGCGGGGAGTGCCGTGGTTCGCGTCGAACACGGACCTGACGATTCCCAGTGCGCGGGGGATCGCGCCGGGCAATGGCGCGGCGGTCGAGGTCGTGCGCATCGCGACGGGCGCGGAGCCGCAGGTGGCGGGCAAGCCGCTGCCTCCGATGCACCGCGAGACGATTCTGCGGACGGGCGCCGAGCGGCCGCTGGTCGTGGGGGACCGGCTCGACACGGACATCGAGGGCGCGTTCAACGGCGAGGTGGACTCGCTGCTCGTCCTGACCGGCGTCACGGACGGGGCCCAGCTTCTGGCGGCCCCGCCCGAGCACCGGCCCACGTACGTGGACGCGGATCTGCGCGGCATGCTGACCGGCCAGCCCGAAGTGACCCCGGTCGAGGGCGGCTTCGGCTGCGGCGGTTGGACGACCGTGGCGCGGGGGCAGGAACTGGTCCTCGACGGCGAGGGCGACGCCATGGACGGGCTGCGGGCGCTGTGCGCGGCGGCCTGGACGGAGGCGGGATCCGGGACGTGCACGCTGGACGGGGAGAAGGCGTTGTCGCGGCTGGGGCTTTAGCGGGCCGGGGCGGGAGCAGCCAGGCTAGGGAAGGCCAGGTCAGTCCGCCGCAGCTCCTGGTCGCGCTCGGTCCTTTTCCCCGGGGCCGGTCTCCCCGGGGCCGCTCTCCCCGTCGTCAAGCCTGTGGCCGTCTCGCGCCGACGCCCCGGCCGTCAGGCGGCCGGGGCGTCGGTGAGGTGTGGAAGGGGCGGGGCCCTCAGGCTGCCTCGTTGCGGTCTATCAGTTCGTCCGTCGTCGTGCCCCTGCGCCAGTAGCCGGCGAACGAGACGCGCTTGCGGTCGAAGCCGCGGTCGCCGACCAGGTGGCGGCGGACCGTCTTGACCGTCGCGGACTCGCCCGTGACCCAGGCGTACGGCGTGCCCGGCGGCAGCTCGGCGGCGCGGATGGCGGCTGGCGTGCCGCCCTGCTCGGTGAGCCAGGTGATCTCGGCGGCGGCCTCGGTGGACAGCTCCTGCTGGTCCGCCGGGTCGTGGAGCTCGATCCAGACGCGGGTCGGCGTGCCCGCCGGAAGCGTCTCCAGGATGGCCGCGACCGCCGGGAGCGCCGACTCGTCGGCGGTCAGGAGGACCCAGTCGGTGTCCTGCGGCGGCCTGAAGTCGTAGGCGCCGTTCTCCTCCTCGACCGGGGCGAGCACGCCGATCCGCGCGCCGGGGCGTGCGGCCCGCGCCCAGCTGGTGGCCGGGCCGTCGTCGGGCGAGGGAGCCGGGCCGTGGACCGCGAAGTCGACGACCAGCTCGTCCGGGTCGCGGCGCAGTTCACGGGTGGTGTAGGTGCGCATGATGCCCCGGACGTCGGGGTCGAGGGCGAGCCAGTCGGTGTACCAGTTCGCCGCGTTCCCCTCCGTCGTGTCCGGCATGACGGGGGCGTCCTGTCCCGGGTGCGGCAGGAACACCTTGATGCGCTGGTCGCGCCCCGCGGAGGCCATCCGGGCCAGGCCGTCTCCGCCGAGGGTCACGCGGATCATGGAGGGCGTGACGTACTCGGTGCGCAGGACGTGGACATCGAAGAAGTGGTACGGGGAGTCAGTCATCAGGTGAGCCTCTTCGACTTCTCGATGGCGGCGGCGAGTTGTTCGAGCACGGGGGCGTACCCGGCGTAGCTGTAGCGCTCCTCCATCGACCAGGGCACGGTCTGGCCGGCCTTGACGGCGGGGAGCAGGGCCCAGGTGGGTTTCTTCGCGAGCTCCTTGGGCGGCAGCGCGCTCGACCGGTTGTCGATCATGATGAGATCGGCGTGGTATTTGTCGGCGTTCTCCCAGCTGAGGAACTCCCAGAAGCCCCAGTCGTCGCTCTTCTTGCCCTCGACGAACTCGACGCCGAGATCCTTGAAGTAGTTGAGGTCGCAGTAGGAGTCCGGGACGGCGACGTACATCTGGTCGGCGTCGCCCGTCATCGCGAGGACCTTCAGGCCGCGGTTGGCCTTCGCCGCCTTGCGCAGCGTGCGCTCGGCCTTGTCGAAGCGGGCCTTGGCGGCGCGCACCTTCTCCGTCTCCAGGTCCGCGCCCAGGGACTCGGCGAGCTCGGTGTAGCGCTTGAGGGGTTCCAGGAGGGATGCGCGGGCGCCGTTGATGCCGACGGTGGGCGCGAGGGCCTCGATTTTCTTTGCGCTGTCCGCGGGCACGAACCACAGGGCGGGCGCCGGGAACATGTTGCTGATCAGGAGGTCCGGTTCGAGCGTCGCGTACTTCTCGATGTTGAACTGGTTGAAGGACTCGCCGAGGCTGGTCAGTTCGCCGACGTCGAGGTCGCCCGCCTGGGGGTTGGGCTTGCCGTCCACGGGCTTGGAGGGGCCGAAGATCCCGGTGCAGGAGACGCCGTAGTCGTGCAGGGCGGCGGCGGTGCTGACGAAGGCGACGATGCTCTTCGGGGTGTGGCCCACCTTGGCGGTCTTGCCGCGGTCGTCCTTGAAGCTCCAGGGCTTGGACCCCGGGCTCTTACCGGACTTCTCCTCGCTCCCGCAGGCGCTGAGCAGCGCGCCGAGGCCGAGGGCTCCGCCGGACGCGAGCAGGCCGCGGCGTGACATGCCGCTGCGGGCGAGGGGGCGGTGGGTGGTGGGCATCGGGCTGCCGCCTTCGTGGACTTGTCGACGGCTGCCGCGTGCCGCTCGAAGAGAGGCGCGTAGCCGGCGAGACGGGAAGTGCGCTTCGCCGGGCCGGGCGGTGGCCCGGACCGCCTTGACCGCGGGGAGTTCCGGGCGGCACCCTCGGAATCGGGCGCATCGGGCCGGGGGACGCACCGGTGGTGCTTCTCTCGTCGAAGTCAAGTGCGAGGGTAGGCTAACCTAACCTGGTGTTGGTCGACAGTCCCCCCGAAGCCGGCGCGGAGTCCGCCCCCGCCGCGCCACCCAACCGCCGCGCGATACGCAGCGCCGGGCTCCTCGTCTCGCTCTGCGTCCTGCTCCTCGTCGTCGTGGCGAGCATCGCGGTCGGTGCCAAACAGATGTCCCTGGACCAGGTCTGGCACGGCCTCTTCCAGGACACCGGCACGTACGGCGACGTGGTCGTCGGAGAGCGGCTGTCGCGGACGCTGCTCGGCGTGCTCGTCGGCGTTGCCCTGGGCCTCGCGGGCGCCGTCCTCCAGGCGCTGACCCGCAATCCGCTGGCCGACCCGGGCCTGCTCGGCATCAACCTCGGCGCGTCCGCCGCCGTTGTCACCGCGATCAGCTTCTTCGGGGTCACCTCGCTGAGTGGCTACGTGTGGTTCGCCTTCGTGGGTGCGGCCGTCGTCGGCGTCGCCGTCTATGTCCTGGGCGGCACGCGCAACGCCACCCCGGTGCGGCTCGCGCTCGCCGGTACCGCGCTGAGCGCCGCGCTCTACGGCTATCTCCAGGCCGTGATGATCGCGGACAGCGCGGCGCTCAACAAGATGCGCTTCTGGACGGTCGGCTCCCTGGCGTCGGCCAAGACCGAGACCATCCTCCAGGTCCTGCCCTTCCTCGTGATCGGCATCGTGCTCGCCCTCGGTCTGGCCCGGCCGCTGAACGCCATGGCCATGGGCGACGACACCGCCCGCGCGCTCGGCGCCCACCTCAACCGCACCCGCGCCCTGTCCATGGCCGCCGCGACCCTGCTCTGCGGGGCCGCCACCGCGGCCTGCGGGCCGATCATGTTCGTCGGCCTGATGGTGCCGCACGTGGTGCGCTCGTTCACCGGGCCCGACATGCGCTGGATCCTGCCGTACGCGGCGATCCTCTCGCCGGTGCTGCTGCTCGGCGCCGACGTCGTCGGACGCGTCGTCGCACGCCCCGCGGAACTTCAGGTCGGCATCATCACCGCGCTGATCGGCGCTCCGGTCTTCATCTTTCTCGTACGACGGCGGAGGCTGGCCCAGCTGTGAAGGCGATACGCACCCGGGGCGGACTCAGCTTCCGTCTCGACGTCCGCACGGCCGTGGTCGTCGGCGTGCTCATCCTGGCCGCGCTCGCCGCGAGCGTCCTCCTGATCGGCACCGGCGACTTCCCCATCCCGGCCGCCGACGTCATCCGTACGCTGCTCGGCGACGGAGACGCCGGGCAGGAGTTCATCATCAACGACCTGCGCCTGCCGCGGGTCATCGTCGGCCTCCTCGTGGGGGCCGCGCTCGGGCTCGGCGGCGCGATCTTCCAGTCCATCTCCCGCAATCCGCTCGGCAGCCCGGACATCCTGGGCCTCGGGCAGGGGTCCACGGCGGGCGCGCTCACCATGATCGTCCTCTTCCAGGGCACCGCGGTGCAGGTCGCGGGCGGCGCCCTCGTGGGCGGTCTGGTGACCGGCTTCGCGATCTACGTGCTGGCCTGGAAGCGGGGCGTGCACGGCTTCCGGTTCGTCCTGGTCGGCATCGGCGTCTCCGCCTTCGTCACCGCGATCAACGGTTATCTGCTCACCAAGGCGGACCTCGTCGACGCCGCCCGCGCCGTCGTCTGGATGACCGGCTCGCTCAACGGCCGGGACTGGGACCAGGTCTGGCCGCTGCTCGTCCTGTGCGCCGTCCTCGTACCGCTCGTCATGACGTACGCACGGCCGCTGCGGATGCTGGAGATGGGCGACGACGTCGGGTACGCGCTCGGTGTGCCCGTCGAGCGCACCCGCATCGTCCTGATGGCCTCGGCCGTGCTCCTCACCGCCGCCGCCACCGCGGCCGCCGGGCCCGTCAGCTTCGTCGCGCTCACCGCGCCGCAGCTGGCCAGGCGGCTCACCCGATCGCCGGGACCGAACCTGATGCCCGCGATGTTCATGGGCGCGACCCTGCTGGTCGTCGCCGACTGGGCCTCGCAGCGGGCCTTCGGCGCCGACCAGCTGCCCGTCGGCGTGGTCACGGGCGTCCTCGGCGGCCTCTATCTGCTGTGGCTACTGGTCATCGAGCGCAAGGCGGGGCGGATATGAAGAAGCCCACGGACCCCCAAACCTCCCAGAGCACCGACAGGCAGGAGCGTGCCGCAGTGAACCGGCTCGTCGCGGACGACGTGACCCTTGGCTACGACCAGCGCGTCATCGCGGAGAAGTTGTCCGTCGAGATCCCCGACCACTCCTTCACGGTGATCGTCGGCCCGAACGCCTGCGGCAAGTCCACCCTGCTGCGCGCCCTGTCCAGGATGCTCAAGCCCTCCCAGGGCCGTGTCCTGCTCGACGGGAACGTCATCCAGTCGATGCCCGCGAAGAAGGTGGCGCGCACGCTGGGCCTGCTCCCGCAGTCCTCCATCGCGCCCGACGGGATCACCGTGGGCGACCTGGTGGCCCGCGGCCGCTACCCCCACCAGGGACTCCTGCGGCAGTGGTCGGCGCAGGACGAGAAGATCGTCGGCGAGTCGATGGCCTCGACCGGAGTGGCCGAACTGGCCGACCGCTATGTCGACGAGCTCTCGGGCGGCCAGCGCCAGCGCGTGTGGATCGCCATGGCGCTCGCCCAGCAGACCCCGCTCCTCCTCCTGGACGAGCCGACGACGTTCCTGGACATCCAGCACCAGATCGACGTGCTCGACCTGTGCGCCGAACTCCACGAGGAACAGGGCCGCACGCTCGTCGCCGTCCTGCACGACCTCAACCACGCCGCCCGGTACGCGACCCACCTCATCGCCCTGCGCGACGGCGCGGTCGTCGCCGAGGGCGCGCCGGCCGACGTCGTCACCACGGAGCTGGTGCGCGACACCTTCGGGATGGACTGCCAGATCATCGACGACCCCGAGACGGGGACACCGCTCGTGGTGCCCGCGGCACGGCGGGGACGCAAGAAGCCCGCGGACGCGGCCGGCGCGGTGGCTAAAGCAGCGACCTGAGGCGGAGCATGTCGCGCAGGCCCGCCTCCAGCTTGACCCGGCCGGAGGCCCAGGCCTTCGCGAAGTTCAGCTCGCCGTCCACCATCGACACGAGATCGTCGCCGGACATGGCGAGGCGGATCTCGGCCTTCTCGCGCGGCGGGCCGGGAAGCGTGTCGAGCACCATGATCCGGCCGTTCTGGAGCCGGCCCGTGAAGGTCACGTCCAGATCGGTGATGCGGCAGCTCAGCGAGCGGTCGAGCGCGGCGGCGCCGCGCACGCCGTCGTCGGCGCCCGCCAGATTGTCCGAGAGTGTGTCGAGCGCCGTGCGGCACTCTTCGATCGTCGCCATCGTGATCGACGGTACCGCAGCGCTTCGCGGTAGCGTCGTGGCATGAGCGACTCGTCGCCGGGCCCCGAGCCCGAGCAGGTGGAGCCCGAGGCCGCCGAGGCCGGGGCGCAGACGTACGACCCCGCGGGGCCCTCGCCCCTCGGGGTGGAGCGGGTCCCGACCGGTGACGCGGAGGTGGACGGCCTGCTGCGGCGCCTGGGCGACGCCGACCACCTCGCCACGGACGGCCACATCGAGGTGTACGAGGATGTACACCGGGGCCTGCGGGACGCGCTGACCGCGCTCGACGCACGCCCCGGGCCGCCGGCGCCCTCACCCCTGGGGACGCCCGCTGCTCTGTCCCCGCACTCACCCCCGTACAACAGGAGCTGAACAGAACGTGGCAGGAGTGGCACGCCGCCGCCTCGACGCCGAACTGGTCCGGCGCAAGCTGGCGCGCTCGCGCGAGCACGCCAGCCAGCTGATCGCCGCCGGGCGGGTGAGCGTCGACAAGAACACCGCGACGAAGCCCGCGACGCAGGTGGAGACCGCGGCAGCCATCGTGGTCGCGACCGACGACAGCGATCCCGACTACGTCTCGCGCGGCGGCCACAAGCTGGCGGGCGCGTTCGCCGCGTTCGTGCCGCAGGGCCTTGTCGTCGAGGGGCGGCGCGCGCTCGACGCGGGCGCGTCCACCGGCGGCTTCACCGATGTGCTGCTGCGCGCCGGAGCCTCCGGCGTCGTCGCCGTGGACGTCGGGTACGGCCAGCTCGCCTGGTCGTTGCAGAGCGACGACCGGGTCACCGTCAAGGACCGCACGAACGTACGTGAGTTGACGCTGGAGGCCATCGACGGGACCCCCGTCGACCTGATCGTCGGCGATCTGTCCTTCATCCCGCTCGGCCTGGTGCTGCCCGCCCTCGTGCGCTGCGCGGCCCCGGACGCCGACCTGGTCCTGATGGTCAAGCCGCAGTTCGAGGTCGGCAAGGAGCGCCTGGGCAGCGGCGGCGTGGTGCGCGGTGCGGAGCTGCGGGCCGACGCCGTCCGCGGTGTGGCGCGCCAGGCGTGGGGGCTCGGACTCGGGGTGCGTGGCGTGACCGCGAGCCCCCTGCCCGGGCCTTCCGGAAATGTCGAGTACTTTCTGTGGCTGCGTGCCGGGGCGCCCGAACTCGACCCGGCGGACGTTGACCGTGCCGTGGCGGAGGGGCCCCGTTGACTGAGACCCGAGCTCGTACTGTTTTCCTGCTCGCGCACACCGGACGGCCTGCCGCCATCCGCAGTGCCGAACTCGTCGTCCAAGGACTGCTGCGCAGCGGCATCGGCGTACGGGTCCTGGAGGCGGAGGCGGCCGATCTGCCGCTGCCGCCCGAGGTGGGCACCGTGAAGGAGGCCACCCCCCAGTGCCTCGACGGCTGTGAGCTGCTCGTCGTGCTCGGCGGCGACGGCACGCTGCTGCGCGGCGCCGAGTTCGCCCGCGCCTCCGGCGTGCCGATGCTCGGCGTCAACCTCGGCCGCGTCGGCTTCCTCGCCGAGGCCGAGCGCGATGACCTGGACAAGGTCGTCGACCGGGTGGTGACGAAGGCGTACGAGGTCGAGGAGCGCATGACGATCGACGTCGTCGTGCACAGCAACGGCGACGTCGTGCACCGCGACTGGGCGCTCAACGAGGCGGCCGTGCAGAAGATGTCGGCCGAGCGGATGCTGGAGGTCGTCCTGGAGATCGACGGCCGTCCGGTCACCGGCTTCGGCTGCGACGGCATCGTGTGCGCCACCCCGACCGGCTCCACCGCGTACGCCTTCTCCGCGGGCGGGCCCGTGGTGTGGCCGGAGGTGGAGGCGCTGCTCATGGTGCCGATCAGCGCGCACGCCCTGTTCGCCAAGCCCCTGGTGACCTCGCCGGACTCGGTGCTCGCCGTCGAGGTCCAGCACCACACGCCGCACGGCGTCCTGTGGTGCGACGGGCGGCGGACCGTGGAGCTGCCGCCCGGCGCGCGGGTCGAGGTGCGCAGGGGCGGGGTGCCGGTGCGGCTCGCGCGGCTGCACCACGCGTCGTTCACCGACCGGCTCGTCGCGAAGTTCGCCCTGCCGGTGTCCGGGTGGCGCGGGGCGCCGCACTAGCGCTCCGCTGGACGGGCGGTTCGTGTGGGCGGCGTCGGTGCGGAATCTGCGGGTGGGTGGGGGCTGGTCGCGCGGTTCCCCGCGCCCCTCACGGGGGCCCGCACCCTCTGCGGTTACGTTGCGCTGACCACGGAGATCGCCCGCCGCCGCATCACCGATGCCACTGGCAGCCCCGTCGCCAGCAGCGTCAGGAGCAGCGTGCCCGCCGCGATGCCCGCCGGCACGCCCCACGGCAGGTGGGGGAGCGCGGAGCCGAAGGCCGTGCTGAGGAGGGGGGCCAGCGTGCCGAGGGCGATGGCGGTGCCGAGCAGCAGGGCGGTCCCCGCGACGACCACGGACTCCCAGGCGGCCATCGCCCGCACCTGGGCGCGCCGGCTGCCCACCACCCGCAGCAGGGCCACGTCGCGGCGGCGCTCGAAGGAGATCATGGCGAGGGTGTTCGCCGCGGCGATGGCGGCGAAGCCCGCGTAGAGCCCGGTGCCCACGTAGTCGAGCCAGACCTCGCCCGTGCTGCCCGCGGAGCCCGTGTGGTGCCGGGCCGTCGTGTGCATGCCTATCTTGGTGAGGCCGAAGGCCACGACCAGGACGAGCGGCACCACCGCGGCGGAGAAACGGCGGGGCTGCGAGCGGACGGTGAGCATGGCCAGGCGCGCGCTGCCGCTCAGCCGGCCCACCAGCGCGGAGACCAGCCAGGCCGCGGGCCCGATGAGGCGCGGGCCGAGCAGCCCGGCGCCGGCGCAGAACAGGATCAGGACGAGGAAGGCCCCCTCGCCCGCCTCGGCCGCCGGCTGCTTCGACAGGAGCACCGAGACCGCGCAGGCCCCCGCGACCGCCGTCAGGCCGAGCGGCGCCCGCAGCACCCCGAGCCCCCTCCGCCCGTGCGCCGCCTCGGCGAGGGCGCGGGCCGGGCGCAGCAGCGAGAAGCGCAGCGCCGACAGGAACGCGGCGAGGGTCGTCGTCACCACGGCCACGCCGAGGCACACCGGAAGCGCCACCCAGCCGAACCGGAAGTCCGCCTCCGCGGGGAGCAGTCCGTGCGCCACCATGCCCGCGTGCCACCAGCGCGCGAGGAAGCCGCCGAGGACGAAGCCGGCAAGTGCCGCCGGGACCGACGCGGCGAGGGCCTGAGCGGCCACCGCGCGGCGGACCTGACGGGGTCTGGCGCCGAGGGAACGGACCAGGGCCAGCTCGCGGTGCTGCTGCGTGACGGCCGTGCCCATCGTCGACACGACCACGAATATCGACATATAGACAGATCCGATGAGCAGGACGACGGCCATGTCGCCGACGCCGTTCGCCGTGATCTGCCTGCGTGCCCGCGCGGACAGTCCGTCCGTGCCCGTCGTGCCCAGCATCATCGTCGACGCGCTGACCACCGTCGCCGCGAAGAGCGCCGCCACGGCCGTGCCCACGAAGGCCGGGCGGTGGGCCCGCAGCGCCGCCCGCGCCAGTCCTGTTCCCATACCGATCATCGTGGGCCGCCGGGCCACCCGTCCGCCAGGAGGCTGTCCGGAAGATCGAGGTGGGGGAAAACCCCACCTCGGACACCCCCACCCCTGAGGGTGACGCGTCCGTTCGGTCCGCCTTTGCCACCTGCGTCTTCGTGACGGGAAGGGGGAAGGACACCGGCCGCCGTCGCACACCTGCCCCACGACCTCGTAAGGTCGTGTCCGTGTTGGAGGAGATGCGGATACGGTCGCTCGGAGTCATCGACGACGCGGTGGTCGAGCTGTCGCCGGGATTCACCGCCGTGACCGGCGAGACCGGTGCGGGCAAGACGATGGTGGTCACCAGCCTTGGCCTGCTGCTCGGCGGACGCGCGGATCCCGCGTTGGTGCGGATCGGCGCCAAGGCGGCTGTGGTGGAGGGGCGGATCACTGTGCCCGCGGATGCCACGGCTGCCGTGCGCGCGGAGGAGGCGGGCGCCGAACTCGACGACGGCGCGCTGCTCATCAGCCGTACGGTCTCGGCGGAGGGGCGCTCCCGCGCGCACCTCGGCGGCCGTTCGGTCCCGGTGGGCCTGCTGTCCGAACTCGCCGACGACCTCGTCGCGGTGCACGGGCAGACGGACCAGCAGGGCCTGCTCAAACCGGCGAGACAGCGCGGCGCCCTGGACCGGTACGCCGGCGACGCGGTCACCGTGCCGCTGGCCAAGTACACGGCCGCGTACCGCAGGCTGCGGGCCGTGACGACCGAGGTCGACGAGATCACCACGCGTGCGCGGGAACGGGCCCAGGAGGCCGATCTGCTGCGCTTCGGCCTCGAAGAGATCGCGGGCGTGGAGCCGCGCGAGGGCGAGGACACCGAACTGGCCGCCGAGGCCGAGCGGCTCGGCCACGCGGAGGCGCTCGCCTCCGCCGCGACATCGGCGCACGCCGCGCTCGCGGGCATCCCCGAGGACCCGGAGGCGGTCGACGCCACGACGCTCGTGGCGGGCGCCCACCGGGCCCTGGAAGCGGTGCGCTCGCACGACCCGGCCCTGGCCGCGCTCGCCGAGCGGATCGGTGAGATCGGGATCCTGCTGGGCGACGTGGCGGGCGAACTCGCGGGGTACGCCGACGACCTCGACGCTGATCCACTGCGCCTGGCGGCGGTGGAGGAGCGGCGGGCCGCGCTCACCCAGCTGACCCGGAAGTACGGCTCCGACATCGACACCGTGCTCGCCTGGGCCCAGGAGGGCGCCGCGCGGCTCACCGAACTCGAGGGCGACGACGACCGTCTCGAGGAGCTGACCGCGGAGCGGGACGCGCTGCGGGGCGAACTCGCCGGGCTCGCCCAGGCGTTGACCGACGCCCGCCAGGAGGCCGCGTCGCGGTTCGCCGCGGCCGTCACCGAAGAGCTGGCCTCGCTGGCGATGCCGCACGCGCGCGTGACGATCGACATCACCAGCACGGAGGTGCCCGAGGGCGCGGACGGCGTGCCGGTCGGCGGACGGGTCGTGGCGTACGGCCCCGCGGGCGTCGACGAGGTGGAACTCCTCCTCGCCCCGCACCCGGGAGCTCCGCCCCGGCCGATCGCCAAGGGCGCGTCCGGCGGTGAGCTGTCGCGCGTGATGCTGGCCGTGGAGGTCGTCTTCGCGGGCACGGACCCCGTGCCGACGTACCTCTTCGACGAGGTCGACGCGGGGGTCGGCGGCAAGGCCGCGGTCGAGATCGGCCGCAGGCTCGCCAAACTCGCCAAGTCGGCGCAGGTCGTGGTGGTGACGCACCTGCCGCAGGTGGCCGCGTTCGCCGACCGGCAGCTGCTGGTCGAGAAGACGAACGACGGGTCCGTGACGCGGTCCGGTGTCCTCGTGCTCGAAGGGGAGGACCGGGTGCGGGAGTTGTCCCGGATGCTGGCGGGCCAGGAGGACTCGGAGACGGCCCGGGCCCACGCGGAGGAACTGCTGGCCACGGCTCGGGGGGACAGGTAGGGCGTCGGCCGGGGGAAACCCCGACGGAGCCCCGCCGCGGGTCCGCCGTCGGTTCGCCGCAAGCCCCGCCGCGTACCGCACGCCGGGGCGGCCCGGTCCCGGCCGTACGCTGGGGCGCATGATCGACCGCGCGTCCGTCCGCCGCCCCGCCGCCCTCCTCGCCGCGGCCGCCGTCACGCGCGTGGCCACCACCGCCCTGCGCGCACGGGCTCCCGGCGGCCCCGGCCGCTGGCAGCGGAGAAACTACGCCGGGCGTGCGGTGGAGCTGTACGCCGGGCCCGCCGCCGCCCTCGGTGCGGTGGCCGGGGCCATGGCGCTGCCCGCCCGGGACCGGGCCGCCGCCACGCTCGCCGTGCTCGCGGCGGGAGCCTGCGGGGCGTACGACGACACGGCGGGGGAGGGCGATCCGCGCCGGGGCTTCCGTGCGCATCTGGGCGCGCTGCGGGCCGGCGAAGTGACCAGCGGGGCCGTGAAGTTGTCCGGGATCTCCGCGGCGGCGCTCGTCGCGGGCGCGCTGCTCAAGGAGCGCCCGGCGGACAAGGTCCTCGCGGGCGTCGTCATCGCGGGCACCGCCCACCTCGTGAACCTCGTCGACGTACGTCCGGGCCGGGCCGCCGGAGCGGTCATCGCCCTGGGGGCGCCGGGACTGCTGCGCCGGGGCCCTGCCGGAATCCTCTCCGCGGCTTCCGTGGGGGCCGCGGCCGCGGTGCTCCCGGACGACCTCGGGGAGCGCGCCATGATCGGCGACGCGGGGGCGCACGCCCTGGGTGCGGTCCTCGGCACCGCCGTCGTCGCGGGCAACGCCCGCGCGGGGCTCGTGGCCCACGCGGTGGCTCTGGTGGCGGCAGCGGCGTACGGGGAGAAGGTCAGCTCGGCTGTGCGGGGCGGGGCCTAGCGGGTCGGCCTGCCGCCCGGCTCTCCCCGGCCTGTCCATCCAAGGTCATGCCGGGCCCGTACTCCGGAAAGCCTTCCGTCGGGGGTGCCGGCGCTGCGAAGATGCGGGGGCCGTAGGTCGTCCTCGGTGTTGAATCCCCGTTGTCCTCACCCGTGTGGGTGATCCGGGTCAGGGAGTTGCCCGCCCCGACACGGAAGAGACCTTTCGGCGGTGCCGGAACGTCCGTACGGACTGGCATCCTTGGCGCAGCCCCCCGACGCCGACCCAGGAGCCCCGGCTACGTGAGCCACGTGAGCAGCCACTCACCGCACGGTCAGACCCCGCTGCACACCGTGCAGGTGCTGGGCGGTGGCAGCGCGGGCAGCAGTGCCCACGTCAGGTCGCTCGCCGCGGGACTCGCGGCGCGGGGCGTGCGGGTCACGGTCTGCGCCCCCACCGAGGCGGCCGGCGCCTACGACCTGACGGGCACCGGCGCCCGGCACGTGCACGTGCCCCGCAGCAGCGACCCCGCCTCCGTCGCGTCCCTCCGGCTGGCCTGCGCCGACGCCGACCTCGTGCACGCCCACGGACTGCACGCCGCGCTCCGCGCCACCCTCGCGCTCACCGGCCGCCGCATCCCCCTCGTCGTCACCTGGCACACCCGGGCGCACGCGGAAGGCGCGCGCGCCCGGCTCCTGCACCTCCTGGAGCGACGCGTGGCCCGCGCCGCCGCCGTGGTCCTCGGCACCTCGTCGGACCTGGTCGACCGCGCCCGCAGCCGGGGTGCGCGGGACGCCCGTCTCGCCCCCGTCACCTTCCCCGCGCCGCGCGCGGCGGCCGGGCCCGCCGAGGACGCCGAGGGACTGCGGCACAAGGCCCTGGCCGAACTCGGAGCCGTCGGACGCCCGCTGGTCGTCACGGTCGGCACGCTCGAACGGCAGCGGGGCTACGACGTCCTCCTGGACGCCGCGCGTGCGTGGCGCCACCTCGACCCGCTGCCGCTCCTGGTCATCGCGGGCGAAGGACCCGAGCGGGGCGCCTTGCAGCGCCGTATCGAGGCCGAGGGCCTGGCGGTCCGGCTCGTCGGGCGGCGCGACGACGTGCCCGCGATGCTCGCGGCGGCCGACCTCGTGGTGCTGCCCAGCAGCTGGGAGTCCCGCTCCGTGCTGGCCCAGGAAGCCCTGCACGCGCGCGTGCCGCTCGTCGCCACCGCCGTCGGCGGCATCCCCGAACTGGTCGGCGACGCCGCCGAACTCGTCCCGTACGGCGACGCCGGGGCCCTGGCCACCGCCGTGGCGCGGCTCCTCGCCGACCCGGCACGCCGGGAGCTGCTCAAGGACAGGGGCTCGGCCCAGGCGGCGACCTGGCCCACGGAGGACGAGACGGTCACCCAGGTCCTGAGCGTCTACGACGAGCTGACGCAACCCTTCGCGACTTAGCCCGCGGCGGCACGCGCCCCCGTCACGCCACGTGTCTGCGCGCCCGCAGCGCCAGGCTCAGCGCGAGGACCGTCTGCGGGTCGTCCAGGTCCGTGCCCAGGAGTTCACTGATCCGGGCGAGGCGGTTGTAGAGGGTCTGACGGTTCAGGTGCAGTTCGCGCGCTGTCTCCGCCTTGCGTCCCGCATGGGCCAGATACGTCTGCAAGGTGGGCAGCAGCGGCGGCTTCGAGCGCAGGTCATGGGCCCGCAGCGGGCCGATCGCACGGTCCACGAAGGCCGCGAGCGCCGAGTCGTCGTAGTTGTGCAGGCGCCACAGGAGCAGGTCGATGTCCAGGCGCCGCGCGTCGTACCAAGGGCGGTCCGACAGGCCCTGCGCGGCCGTCGCCGTCTCCGCCGCGTGCCGCAGCCCCGCCGACGCCGCCGCCCAGCCGCCCGCGACGCCGACCACCACCACCGGCGGCAGCGCCCCGGCCCGCTGCATCCCCGCCCGCTCCACGCCGGCCCGCAGCGCGGCGGCGACCCGGTCGGCCACCGCGGTGCGCTCGGTCTCCGAACGCAGCCCGAGCAGCAGCGGGACGCGCCCCTCGACCGGACGGACGCCGAGCAGCACCGGCACCCCCACCGCGGCGAGTTCCTCCGCCACGGCCCGCGCGAGCACCGCCCAGCCGCCCCCGGGCGGAAGACCGTCCGCGAGCCGCATCACCACCGGGAGCAGCGGGCTCTCGCCGGGCTTGAAACCGAGGACCCGCGCCTGGGCGGGCGCGTCGTCGGCCTTGATGCGCCCCTCCGCCAGATCGGTCAGGAAGTCGCCCCGGCCCCGCGCGGCCAGCTCCTCCTCCTGGCGTGCCTGCATCAGAACCACCGCGAGCGAGCCGGCGGCCCGCTCCGCCGCGATCCGGTGCACCGGGAGCAGCGCGGACTCCACGGCGAGCAGCACGAGGCGGGCGCGCACCGAGCCCGTGCCGGGACCGCCGCCCGGCACGTCGACGAGCAGCGCGCCCGCGGGCGGCCCGTCCTTGTGCTGGCCCCGCAGGCCCTCCCACACCTGGAGCGGATCGGCGCACTCCGTGCCCGCCCCGGCGGCGTACAGGAGCTGGCCGTCCGGCGACTCCAGGAACACCGGGTTGCCGCTGAAGCCCGCGAGGACGTTCAGGACCTGGGGCACGCCGCCCCCGCCGAGCAGCGCCTCCGTGCAGCGCCGGTGGACCTCATCGGCCCGCTGGAGCAGCGCGTAGTGGCCGTTGACGATCTCGGTGTGGATCTCTTCGGTCACCGTCACGAAGGGCACCTCGCGGTGCAGCTGCACCAGCGGAAGGCCCGCGGCGCGCGCGGTCTCCACTATGGCCGCGGGCAGCCGCGTGAAGCGCGGGCCCAGCTCGACGACGAGGGCCGCGATGCCGCGCTCGGCGAGCTTGCGCACGAAGACGCGCTGTTCGGCGGGGCGCGCGCCCAGGCCGAGGCCCGTGGTCAGGAGCAGTTCCCCGCCCTTGAGCAGCGAGGCGATGTTGGGCACCTCGCCCGCGTGCACCCAGCGGACCGTGCGCTGCAACCGTTCCGCGCCCGCGACGACTTCGGGGAGCCCACCGCGGAGACCGGGGAGCTCCAGGGCCCGCTGCACGGTGATGCCGCCCTGGGTGCCCTGCGTGCCCTGACTTTCCATGGGGCGGACGGTACCTGCGCTCACGTGCCGGGAACATCTCCGACCGGTTACGGGAATGATCTGATCCGCTCATACCCCGACAACTCGTCGCCCCCGGACGACATTTGCGTGACCCCCTGCCGGGTTGTGGCGTGCGTCACTCCAGGGCAGGGTGCCCGCCATGCCAGAGCAACCCACCACACCCGAGGTCCACCGCCTCAAGGCGAACTCCGTCGGCCTCGTCGGCGTCGTCTTCATGGCGGTCGCCACCGCGGCTCCCATCACGGCGATGACCGGCAACCTCCCCATCGCCGTGGGCGCGGGCAACGGCACCGGAGCCCCCGCCGGCTACCTCTTCGCGACGCTCGTCCTGACCGTGTTCTCGGTCGGATACGTCGCCATGGCCAAGCGCATCACGGCCGCCGGCGCCTTCTACGGCTACATCTCGCACGGCCTCGGCCGCATCGCGGGCATGGCGTCCGGAATGCTCGCCGTCCTCGCGTACATCGTCTTCGAGGCGTCGATCGTCGGTGTCTTCTCCTACTTCGCCCGGACCACCGTCCACGACCAGCTCGGCGTCGACCTGCCGTGGATCCTCTACGCGGGCGCGATGCTCGCGGTCACCGTCGTCCTGTCGTACTTCGACATCAACCTCACCGCCAAGGCGCTCGGCGTGATGCTGATCGCCGAGATCGCGGTCCTCTTCGCCGTCGCCACCGCCGTCCTGATCCACGGCGGCGGCCCCGACGGCATCCCCGTCGAGCCGGTCAACCCGAAGAACGCCTTCACCGGCACCTCGGCGGGCCTCGGCCTCTTCTTCGCCTTCTGGTCCTGGGTCGGCTTCGAGTCCACCGCCATGTACGGCGAGGAGTCCCGCAACCCCAAGAAGGTCATCCCGCGCGCCACCCTCGTCTCGGTCGTCGGCGTCGGCCTCTTCTACATCTACGTCTCCTGGATGACCATCGCGGGCAACGGCCTGGCCGGTTCGGTCGAGGTCTCGCAGTCCACGAGCCCGCTGGATTTGTTCTTCGACCCGGCCCACGCCTTCATCGGCGCCTGGGCGGTCGACACCTTCCAATGGCTCCTGATCACCGGCTCGTTCGCCTGCGGCATGGCCTTCCACCAGTGCGCGTCGCGCTATCTGTACGCGATCGGGCGCGAGGGGTTCCTGCACCGCGGCCTCGGCCGCACCCATCCCCGGCACGGCTCGCCGTACATCGCCTCGTACGTCCAGTCCGCGATAGCCGTCGCGCTGGTGGCCGCCTTCTGGCTCACCGGCCAGGACCCGTACATCCACCTGTACACGCTGCTCGCGATCCTCGGCACGATGGCGATCCTCATCGTGCAGACGCTCTGCTCGTTCGCCGTCATCGGCTACTTCCGCACGCACCACCCCGAGGACCGGCACTGGTTCACGACCCTGGTCGCGCCGCTGCTCGGCGGCGTCGGGATGATCGCCGTCGTCGTCCTGCTCGTGATCAACATGGACACGGCGGCCGGTTCGGCGGCGGACTCCCTGTTCTTCGGGGCCATCCCGTGGATCGTCGGCCTGGTCTTCTTCGGGGGACTCGGCCTCGGCCTGTACCTGAAGGCGAAACGGCCCGCCCGCTACGAGATCATCGGCCGGATCGTCCTGGAGGACGCGGCCGAACGCACGGACGGCGACGGGAAACCCGTCGCCGTCCGGAGCTGAAGGGGGTCCGCTAGCCGCCGTACGCCCCGCTGGCCGTCAGCCGCAGTGCCGTGTCGATCAGCGGCACGTGGCTGAAGGCCTGCGGGAAGTTGCCGACCTGGCGCTGGAGCCGGGGGTCCCACTCCTCGGCGAGCAGCCCCAGGTCGTTGCGGAGCGCGAGCAGCTTCTCGAAAAGCTTGCGGGCCTCGTCCACCCGGCCGATCATCGCCAGGTCGTCGGCCATCCAGAACGAGCAGGCCAGGAAGGCGCCTTCGTCGCCCTCCAGACCGTCCACACCCGCGTCGTCGCCCGTCGTGGGGTAGCGCAGGATGAAGCCGTCCGACGTCGAGAGCTCCCGCTGGATCGCCTCGATCGTGCCGATGACGCGCTTGTCGTCGGGCGGCAGGAAGCCCATCTGCGGGATGAGCAGCAGCGAGGCGTCCAGCTCCTTGGAGCCGTACGACTGCGTGAAGGTGTTGCGCTCCTTGTCGTAACCCTTCTCACAGACGTCCCGGTGGATGTCGTCCCGCAGGTCGCGCCACTTCTCCAGGGGGCCGTCCGCGTCGCCGGACTCGATGAGCTTGATCGTGCGGTCCACGGCGACCCAGACCATCACCTTGGAGTGCACGAAGTGGCGGCGCGGGCCGCGCACCTCCCAGATGCCCTCGTCCGGCTGGTCCCAGTTGGTCTCCAGGTACCGGATGAGCTTGAGCTGGAGCAGCGAGGCGTAGTCACTGCGGGCCAGGCCCGTCATGTGCGCCAGGTGCAGGGCCTCGGTGACCTCGCCGTACACGTCGAGCTGGAGCTGGTGCGCGGCGCCGTTGCCCGCCCGGACCGGGGTCGAGCCCTCGTACCCGGGAAGCCAGTCGAGTTCCGCCTCGCCGAGCTCGCGCTCGCCCGCGATGCCGTACATGATCTGGAGGTTCTCGGGGTCGCCGGCCACCGCGCGCAGGAGCCACTCGCGCCAGGCGCGGGCCTCCTCGCGGTAGCCGGTGCGCAGCAGCGAGGAGAGCGTGATGGCCGCGTCGCGCAGCCAGGTGTAGCGGTAGTCCCAGTTCCGGGAGCCGCCGATGTCCTCGGGCAGCGATGTCGTGGGCGCCGCGACGATGCCGCCCGTCGGGGCGTACGTCAGGGCCTTCAGGGTGATCAGCGAGCGGACCACGGCCTCGCGGTAGGGGCCGTGGTAGGTGCAGTGGTCCACCCACTCCCGCCAGAAGTCCTCCGTGGCCACCAGGGCGTTCTCGGGCTCCGGCAGCGCGGGCGGCTCCTTGTGCGAGGGCTGCCACGAGATGGTGAACGCGATCCGGTCACCGGGGGCGACCGTGAAGTCCGAGTACGTCGTGAGGTCCTTGCCGAAGGTCTCGGCCGACGTGTCCAGCCACACCGAGTCGGGACCGGCGACGGCCACCGTGCGCCCGTCGACCTTGTGCACCCAGGGCACCACGCGGCCGTAGCTGAAACGCATCCGCAGGGCGGAGCGCATGGGCACCCGGCCGCTGACGCCCTCGACGATCCGCACCAGCTGCGGGGCGTCCGTGTCGCGCGGCGGCATGAAATCGGTCACGCGGACCGTGCCGCGCGGGGTGTCCCACTCGGATTCCAGGATCAGCGAGTCGCCGCGGTAGGTGCGCCGCGCGGCGGTCGGCGGTGGTGCGTCGGGGCTGTGAGCGGGCCCGAGACGCCAGAATCCGTGCTCCTCCGTGCCGAGCAATCCGGCGAAGATGGCGTGAGAGTCGAAGCGGGGCAGGCACAGCCAGTCGACTGTGCCGTCCCGGCAGACCAGGGCAGCGGTCTGCATGTCTCCGATGAGTGCGTAGTCCTCGATGCGCCCGGCCACGTGCATCTCCAGTCAAACGGCCACGTCGCCCTCGCGGGGGCGGTCGCTCTACGGTCAAGGGTTCGCTGTAAAACGAACTGCACGAGCCTCTTGTTCCGGGGAACGGGCGGGGGGTGATTGCCGTTGATCGGTCCGGCTCGGCAGTGAGTGTCCGAGCAGGATACGACGCACCCAGGTGATCTGCGCGCCGCTCCCGGCAACGAGCCTGCGCCGAACGGGTGAGCGCCAGGTGAGGGAGGTGTGACGTGGGTGTCCGAGCGTGGCCGGAAGCAGCCTCCTCTCGTCGCTGATACCCTGGTAGCCCGTGAGCCGGTGGTCATAGAACCCCCGAACCGCAGCGACGGCACCTCCTCCAGACCCCTTTGGACGACGCCGGTACGCACCCTCCAGACCGCGACCACGGGAGCCCCCTCTTGGCCATGCAGCCCAAAGCCACGACGACCAAGCACATCTTCGTCACCGGGGGTGTCGCCTCCTCCCTCGGCAAGGGACTGACGGCGTCCAGCCTCGGCGCGCTGCTCAAGGCCAGGGGCCTGAGGGTCACCATGCAGAAGCTGGACCCTTACCTGAACGTCGACCCCGGCACGATGAACCCCTTCCAGCACGGTGAGGTCTTCGTCACGAACGACGGCGCCGAGACCGACCTGGACATCGGCCACTACGAGCGCTTCCTCGACGTCGACCTGGACGGCTCGGCCAACGTCACCACCGGCCAGGTCTACTCGCAGGTCATCGCCAAGGAGCGGCGCGGCGAGTACCTCGGCGACACGGTGCAGGTCATCCCGCACATCACGAACGAGATCAAGCACCGCATCCGCCGCATGGCCACCGACGACGTCGACGTCGTCATCACGGAGGTCGGCGGCACGGTCGGCGACATCGAGTCCCTGCCCTTCCTGGAGACCGTCCGCCAGGTCCGCCACGAGGTCGGCCGCGACAACGTCTTCGTCGTGCACATCTCGCTGCTCCCGTACATCGGCCCGTCCGGTGAGCTGAAGACCAAGCCGACCCAGCACTCCGTCGCGGCCCTGCGCAACATCGGTATCCAGCCGGACGCCATCGTGCTGCGCGCCGACCGCGACGTGCCGACCGCCATCAAGCGCAAGATCTCGCTGATGTGCGACGTCGACGAGGACGCGGTGGTCGCCGCCATCGACGCCAAGTCGATCTACGACATCCCGAAGGTCCTGCACACCGAGGGCCTCGACGCCTACGTGGTGCGCAAGCTCGACCTGCCGTTCCGCGACGTGAACTGGACCCAGTGGGAGGACCTCCTCGACCGGGTGCACAACCCGGACCACGAGGTCACGATCGCGCTGGTCGGCAAGTACATCGACCTGCCCGACGCCTACCTGTCGGTGACCGAGGCGCTGCGCGCGGGCGGCTTCGCCAACCGTGCCCGCGTCAAGGTCAAGTGGGTCACCTCGGACGACTGCAAGACCGTGGCCGGCGCCGCCAAGCAGCTCGGCGACGTCGACGCGATCTGCATCCCCGGCGGCTTCGGCGACCGCGGCGTGACCGGCAAGGTCGGCGCGATCACCTTCGCCCGCGAGAACAAGATCCCGCTGCTCGGCCTCTGCCTGGGCCTCCAGTGCATCGTGATCGAGGCCGCCCGCAACCTCGCGGACATCCCCGACGCCAACTCCACGGAGTTCGACGCCGCGACCGCCCACCCGGTCATCTCGACCATGGCGGAGCAGCTGGACATCGTCGCCGGTGAGGGCGACATGGGCGGCACGATGCGGCTGGGCATGTACCCGGCGAAGCTCGCCGAGGGTTCCATCGCCCGTGAGGTGTACGACGGCAAGGAGTACGTCGAGGAGCGCCACCGTCACCGCTACGAGGTGAACAACTCCTACCGCGCCGAGCTCGAGAAGAAGGCCGGCATCCTCTTCTCCGGCACGTCCCCGGACGGCAAGCTCGTCGAGTACGTCGAGTACCCGCGCGAGGTCCACCCCTACCTGGTCGCCACCCAGGCGCACCCGGAGCTGCGCTCGCGCCCGACGCGTCCGCACCCGCTCTTCGCGGGCCTGGTGAAGGCGGCGGTCGCACGGCAGGAAGCAGAGCGCCAGACGGGTCAGTAGGACCAGAGCGATACGGTTGCCGGGGTACGTGCCTTCTGAGGCGCGTGCCCCGGTTTCTGTTTGCACGTGTGGGAGGACAGGGCGACATGACGATCAAGGACACCGCCGAGGAGTGGCAGGTCACGGCGACCCAGACGCCCTTCGTGGGGAACAAGACCTCCGTCCGTACGGACGACGTGGTCATGCCCGACGGAACCGTCGTCCACCGCGACTACCAGGTGCACCCCGGCTCGGTCGCCGTGCTCGCCCTGGACGACGAGGGCCGCGTCCTGGTCCTGCGCCAGTACCGCCACCCCGTGCGCCACAAGCTCTGGGAGATCCCGGCCGGGCTGCTCGACGTCCCCGGCGAGAACCCCCTGCACGCCGCCCAGCGCGAGCTCTACGAGGAGGCGCACGTCAAGGCCGAGGACTGGCGCGTCCTGACCGACGTGTACACCACCCCCGGCGGCTGCGACGAGGCCGTGCGCGTCTTCCTGGCCCGCGATCTGTCCGAGGCCGAGGGGGAGCGCTTCGAGGTCTCCGAGGAGGAGGCCGACATGGAGCTGGCGCGCGTACCGCTCGACGAGCTCGTACGCGGCGTGCTCGCCGGTGAGCTGCACAACAACTGCCTGGTCGTGGGCGCCCTGTCGCTGACCGCCGCGCTGGCGGGTGACGGCGTCGACGCGCTGCGTCCGGCAGACGCGCCCTGGCCGGCGCGCCCCTTCGAGGCCTGAGGAGCCGTCAGGGGCTGTCAGGGTTCATCGGGGGCCGGCAGGGGCCATCAGGGTGCATGAGGGTTCTCCAGTGTGACGATCTGCTGATCCGATCGGGGGACTTGTGCGCGCCGCGTGCCGGGGGAGGCACCAGGGCCTGAACTAGGCTCTGGAAGCGTCCCGACCGGAGTCCCGGCGGGTTCGCGCGCAGGCGGACGGAGCATGGCCCGTGACGGATCAGGCGGTCGACACGGACGGTTCGGCGGCGGGCGGCGCGGTGCCGCGGCCCGCTCCGGCCCAGACTTCCGAGGGCGGCCACTTCGTGGGCCGGCGCCGGGAGTTGAAAGAGCTCCGTGCCGACATCGACCGCGCGGGGCTCGACACGATCTCGGGCCGCAAGGCGCCACGGGCCCGCGTGCTGCTCGTCGCGGGCCGCGCCGGCTCCGGCCGTACCGCACTCGCCGAGGAACTCGTCCGGCAGGTCGCCGACGCCTACCCCGACGGGGTGCTGCGCGCCCACCTCACCGAACCCGACGGCACCCGCGTCCCCACGGAACGCACCGCGAGGGAGCTCCTGGACGCCCTCGGTGTCCCGGCCCCCGCCGGAGCCGACGAGGACGAACTCGCCGAAGTGCTCCGCGGCGCCCTGGCCGACCGCAGGGCCCTGCTGCTCCTGGACGGGGCCGCGGACGCCGAGCAGGTCGACCCGCTGCTCCCGGACGCGCCCGAGTGCCTGGTCGTCGCGGTGTCCGAGGGCCCGCTCACCGGGATCCCGGACGTCCGGCCGTGCACGCTGGGCGGCCTGGACACCGCCGCGGGCGTCGAACTGCTCTCCCGCGCGGCGGGCCCCGTCCGCATCACCGTCGACCCGCGGTCCGCGGAGAGCCTGGTCGAGGCGTGCGCCGCGCACCCCGCCGCGCTCGTCCTGGCCGGCGGCTGGCTCTCCGGGCGGCCCAAGGCGGCCGTCGCCGACCTGGCCAAGCAGGTGCACGACCGGCCCGAGGACGAGTCGGCGCCCGGCGCGCTCTCCCGCATGTTCCAGCTCTCGTACGCCTCGCTGCCCGGGGCGGCGGCGCGGATACTGCGCTACCTCTCGCTCGCCCCGGCCGGTCACGTCGACCCGCACACCGCGTCCGCGCTCGCGGGCTGCTCGGTCTCCGCGGCCCGCACGACCCTGGACGACTTCGTGAAGCTCGGCCTGGTCAGGGCCGTGGACTCACCGCTTCCGCAGTACGAGGTGCCGGGCTGCCTGGTGCCGCTGCTGCGCGCCCGCACCGAGAGCCAGGACCGGGCCGCCGAGGTGCAGCTCGCCCGGGCCAGGATGCTGGAGCGGACCGTGCGCCTGCTCCAGTCCTGCCGGGCGGTCACGGAGCCGGACGGCTCGGGGGCCCGCAAGAAGCTCGCGGGGTTGCCGCGCGCCCTGCGGTTCCCCAGCCAGGCCGCCGCCGCCGAGTGGCTGCGCATCCGCCAGCCCGCGCTGCTCGCCGCCGCCCGGCTCGCGGTGGCCGACGGGGAGCTCGACACCCTCGCGCGGCGCCTGATGGCCGCCCTGACGCGGGCCCTGGTCGCCCACCGGGGCACGGAGGACGCGGCTCCCGAGCTGTACGGCATCCACCGGCTCGTCCTGGACGTCGCCGAGCGCCGGAACCTGCCCCGCGAGAAGGCGGCGGCCCTCCTGAACCTCGCGGATCTGGACGCGCGGACGGGGCGGACGCAGGAGGCGCTGGTGCGCTATCGGCTCGCTCTGGACGCCGGACGCGAAGCAAATGACCCGTACGCGACCGGCCGCGCGATGGAATCCGTAGGCGGTGCCTACCAGGAGCTGGGGGACTGGTCACGGGCCTCCGACTGGTTCGGGCGCGCTCTGGCCCACCGGCTCGCGCGCGACGAGCGCACCGACGCCGCCCGCCTCTACGGCCGCATCGCGACGGCCCACACCTACGCGGGCCGCTACGGCGAGGCGCTGCGCAACTGGAGCTCGGCCGTCACCGGCCACCGCAAGACCGGCGATGTGGCGGGCCAGGCGCGGGCGTTGAGCGAGCTGGCGCGGGTGCAGGAATACGCGGGGCGGCCCGAGGAGTCGCTGCGCACCTGCCAGGAAGCCGTCGAGTGGGCGCGGCAGGCCGGGGACGTACGGCTCCAGGCCGCGTTGCAGCTCAGGCTGGCCGACACCCTGGACCGGCTCGGCGACCCGGCGGCCGCCCGGCTGCACCGCGCCGCCGCCGAGCGCATGCTGGGAACGGGGACCGAGGAGGTCACAGGGCTTGCATCGAAGGACGGACCACGGGCTTCCGCCTACGAAATCCGTAGCACTTCCGCAGAAGATTGATGCATTGAAAGGCTAGACAGCGAGAAGTCCTTCATTAGACTGGCTCCGCCGCGTACTTCCGTGGTGTCTCCGATGCGCCCTCTTGTGTATCGGTATGAAGTGCTTTGCCCGAAAAATCCCTGAGCCAAGAGGACCGTGATCGACGTGAAGGTCGGCATCCCCCGCGAGGTCAAGAACAACGAGTTCCGGGTGGCCATCACCCCCGCCGGTGTGCACGAGCTGGTGCGCCACGGCCACCAGGTCGTCATCGAGCGGAACGCCGGTGTCGGCTCCTCGATCACGGACGCGGAGTACGTCTCCGCCGGCGCCCGGATCCTGGACACCGCCGACGAGGTCTGGGCCACCGCCGACCTCCTCCTGAAGGTCAAGGAGCCGGTCGCGGAGGAGTACCACCGCCTCCGCAAGGACCAGACCCTCTTCACCTACCTGCACCTGGCCGCGTCCAAGGAGTGCACCGACGCGCTCCTGGAGTCCGGCACGACCGCCATCGCGTACGAGACCGTCGAGACCGCGAACCGCGCGCTCCCGCTGCTCGCCCCGATGTCCGAGGTCGCGGGCCGCCTGGCCCCGCAGGTCGGCGCCTACCACCTGATGGCCGCCAACGGCGGCCGCGGCGTCCTGCCCGGCGGCGTCCCCGGCGTCGCGGCCGGCAAGGCCGTCGTCATCGGCGGCGGCGTCTCCGGCTGGAACGCCGCGCAGATCGCCATCGGCATGGGCTTCCACGTGACCCTGCTCGACAAGGACATCAACAAGCTCAAGGAGGCGGACAAGATCTTCGGCACGAAGATCCAGACCGTCGTCTCCAACGCCTTCGAGCTGGAGAAGGCCTGCCTCGACGCCGACCTCGTCATCGGCGCCGTCCTCATCCCGGGTGCCAAGGCGCCGAAGCTGGTCACCAACGAGCTCGTGTCGCGGATGAAGCCCGGAAGTGTCCTTGTCGACATCGCGATCGACCAGGGCGGCTGCTTCGAGGACTCGCACCCGACGACGCACGCCGAGCCGACCTTCCCGATCCACAACTCGGTGTTCTACTGCGTCGCCAACATGCCCGGCGCGGTGCCCAACACCTCGACGTACGCGCTGACCAACGCGACGATGCCGTACATCGTCGAGCTGGCGAACCGCGGCTGGGTCGAGGCGCTCCGCCGCGACAAGGCGCTCGCCCTGGGTCTCAACACCCATGACGGCAAGGTCGTTTACAAGGAGGTCGCCGAGTCGCACGGCCTCGAGCACGTCGAGCTCGAGACGCTCCTCGGCTGAACCTGACCGCTTTCGTCAACGAAAGTCGTCAATCTCACGCCAACGGCCGGACCTTGAGAGGGGTCCGGCCGTATGCGTATGTCCGTGGACATGGTCAACTCGCCTTGAACGTAACCCTTTAACCGATTCGCACACCCCGGAATCGCGGTGAAGGCACGCCTCGCGCCCTTGACATGGGGGCGTTCGATTGCCGACACATCGGGCCGGGTCCGGCGGATTGTGTTGCTGCGGAGCGGTGACACGCCATAGAGTCGCCAACCGTCGGCATGGTGCCACGCTGACCTATCGAGAAATTTCCTGGTCACCAAGGAGGTAAGACGACTTGTGAATGAGTCGACATTTGCTCCCGGGGGTGGTCAACCAGGAATGTCTGAGCGGGGCCAAGGACCCGTGGGGCTCGAGGCTGTCGGCTCCGTCGCTGTCCGCACCTTCGAAGCCCGCCAGAAACCGCAGCCGACGCAACCGACATCGTCTGCACCCCAGAGCATGGATGGCCATCACGTGAACGCCATGGCCGGCGACCGGAGTGGCGAGAACACCACCCACACCCAACTCGCCGACTACGAGGAACTGCCCCAGGGGCACTTCTACGACCCTGACGCCGAGTACGAGCCCGATCCCGAGTACGCGGCCACGCTGGCCCCGGACGCGGCCCGTCAGCGCCGTGAGCGCATCGGTCCCACGGGACGCCCGCTGCCGTACTTCCCGATTCCGGGTCCGCTGACGGACCACGGTCCCGCGAAGATCATCGCGATGTGCAACCAGAAGGGCGGCGTGGGCAAGACGACGTCGACCATCAACCTGGGTGCCGCGCTCGCGGAGTACGGACGCCGGGTCCTGCTGGTCGACTTCGACCCGCAGGGCGCGCTGTCGGTGGGCCTCGGGGTGAACCCGATGGAGCTGGACCTGACGGTCTACAACCTGCTCATGGAGCGGGGCATGTCGGCCGACGAGGTGCTGCTGAAGACGGCGGTCCCGAACATGGACCTGCTGCCCAGCAACATCGACCTGTCGGCCGCCGAGGTCCAGCTGGTGAGCGAGGTCGCGCGCGAGTCCACGCTCCAGCGGGCCCTGAAGCCGCTGATGCAGGACTACGACTACATCGTGATCGACTGCCAGCCCTCGCTCGGCCTGCTCACCGTGAACGCCCTGACGGCGGCTCACAAGGTGATCGTGCCGCTCGAGTGCGAGTTCTTCGCGCTGCGCGGTGTGGCCCTGCTGACGGAGACCATCGAGAAGGTCCAGGAGCGGCTCAACCCCGACCTGGAGCTCGACGGCATCCTGGCCACCATGTACGACTCCCGCACGGTGCACAGCCGTGAGGTGCTCGCGCGGGTGGTCGAGGCCTTCGACGATCACGTGTACCACACGGTGATCGGACGCACGGTCCGCTTCCCGGAGACCACGGTCGCCGGTGAGCCGATCACGACGTACGCATCCAACTCGGTCGGCGCGGCCGCTTATCGCCAGCTCGCCAGGGAGGTGCTCGCCCGGTGTCACGCCGAGTGAGTCTGCCGGGGGCCGACGAACTGTTCCGTACGACCGGGGGGATGGCGCTGCAGTCGTCGTCCCCGCGACGCCAGGCGAACGGCGAGGCGCGGGTGCCCGCACCCGCGGGCGAGAGCGACGAGGCCGCCGCCGTCGACGCGCACGGCAGTGTCTCGGGGGGCGGCGGTGACGCCGCCGAACACGGGGCCGCCGACGCGGAGTCGGGCGAGTCCCGCAGCCGTTCGGCCACGGCCGAGGGCGAGAAGGACGGGCGCAGGCCCGCCCAGGGGCAGGAAGACGCCGCAGCGCAGGGCGGTGGCCGGTCCGCGAACTCCGCCTCGTCGGCGCAGGCACGGCGGCGCGCACGGGCGGCCAACCGGCGGCCCAGCGGGCGCGAGCGGCACGACGAGAAGATCACCGTGTACGTCTCCGCCGAGGAGCTGATGGACCTGGAGCACGCGCGCCTGGTCCTGCGCGGCGAGCACGGCCTGGCGGTCGACCGCGGGCGCATCGTCCGCGAGGCGGTGGCGGTCGTGCTCGCGGATCTCGAGTCCCGCGGGGACGCGAGCATTCTCGTACGACGGTTGCGCGGGCGGTAGCGGTAGCGTTCCCGGCGATGCCCCAGAACGACGATTCCGCACCGGTCGCCCGTCGGCGTGCTCTGGGGCGCGGCCCCGGAGCCGAGCCTTCGGCCCCAGCTGCCGAGGTTCCTGCGGCGGAGGCTCCTGAGTCGGAGGCCCCTGAGGCGGATGCCCCCGCGGCCGAGGCCCCTGAGGCGGATGCCCCCGCGGCCGAGCCGGACGACGGGCGGTTCAAGGTCCGGCTCGCCAACTTCGAGGGCCCCTTCGATCTGCTGCTCCAGCTCATCTCGAAGCACAAGATGGACGTCACCGAGGTGGCGCTGTCCACGGTGACCGACGAGTTCATGGCGCACATCCGCGCCATGGGTCCCGACTGGGACCTGGACCAGACCACCGAGTTCCTCGTGGTCGCCGCCACCCTGCTCGACCTCAAGGCGGCCCGGCTGCTGCCCTCCGCCGAGGTCGAGGACGAGGCGGATCTCGCGCTGCTCGAAGCGCGGGACCTGCTCTTCGCGCGGCTCCTTCAGTACCGCGCGTACAAGCGGATCGCCGACATCTTCAGCGAGCGGCTCGAAGCGGAGGCGCGGCGCTATCCGCGGACGGTGGGCCTGGAGGCCCACCACGCCGAGCTGCTGCCCGAGGTCGTCATCAGCATCGGCGCCGCGGGGTTCGCCGCGCTCGCCGTGAAGGCCATGCAGCCCCGGGCCAAGCCCCAGGTGTACGTCGACCACATCCATGCCCCGCTGGTCTCCGTGCAGGAGCAGGCCGGGGTGGTCGTGGCGCGGCTGCGGGAGCGGGGCGAGGTCAGCTTCCAGGTGCTCGTGGAGGACGCGGGGGACACCCTCACCGTCGTCGCCCGCTTCCTGGCCCTCCTGGAGCTGTACCGCGAGAAGGCCGTCGAGCTGGACCAGGAGACCGCCCTGGGCGAGCTGATGGTGCGCTGGACCGGCGGGGACGGCGACGGGCAGCCGACGGTGACCGACGAGTTCGACCGCGCACCCGATCCGCCGGGTGAGACGAGTGAGGAGACGGTCACATGACCCCCACGAGCCCCATGGAAGCCGCGGGCCCCACGGAAGCCTTGGGCCCCACGGGCGACCTGGCGGGCGCCGTCGCCGAGCTGGAGCTGCGGCCCGCCCTGGAGGCGGTGCTCATGGTCGTCGACGAGCCGGCCACGGAGGAGCACCTCGCCAAGATCCTCGACCGGCCCCGGCGGCAGGTCGCCGACGCCCTGCGCGAGCTGGCCGACGAGTACACCGTGCAGAAGCGGGGCTTCGAGCTGCGGCTCGTGGCGGGGGGCTGGCGGTTCTACACCCGGCCCCGGTACGCCGCGGCGGTGGAGCGCTTCGTCCTGGACGGGCAGCAGGCGCGGCTCACCCAGGCGGCCCTGGAGACGCTCGCGGTCGTCGCGTACCGCCAGCCGGTCAGCCGTTCCCGGGTCTCCGCGGTGCGCGGAGTGAACTGTGACGGCGTGATGCGGACGCTTCTCCAGAGGGGTCTGGTGGAGGAGGCGGGCGCGGAACCCGAAACAGGTGCGATCCTGTACAGGACGACGAACTACTTTCTGGAGCGGATGGGCCTGCGTGGCCTGGACGAGCTCCCGGAGCTCGCGCCCTTCCTCCCCGAGGCGGAGGCGATCGAGGCCGAGACGCAGGAGGGTGTTCCGTCGTTCGACCCGGATGCGCCCGATGCGCCGGGTTACGAGCACACCCAGGACACAGTCGACTAACGGAAATTTGATGCGAAGCAGCAACGGCAGGAACAGCAGCGGAAACAACGGCGGGAGCCGTGGTGGCAACAGCGGCAGCCGTGGCAGCAGCGGTGGTCGCCCCAGCAGCGGTGGCCGACCGAGCGGTGGTGGCCGCCCGAGCGGCGGCGGCCGGGGCAACAGCGGTGGCGGCCGCGACTACCGGGGTTCCGGAAACAGCCCCGACCGGCAGGGACGCGGCGCCGGTGGCGCGCGCGACGACCAGCCGCCGAAGCGTGAGAGCAAGCCCCGCCCCGAGGAGCGCCGCTACGACGTGGGCGGTGACGCCTCCCGCAAGGGCCGTGGCGCCTCGGCGCGCGGCGGCGCCAAGGGCGGCCCCCGGGCGCCCCAGAGCTCGGACCGGGGCACCCGGCGCGGCGCGGGAGCTCCCGCGACGTCCCGTGAGTACGACGCGCGGCAGGAAGAGCGCAACCGCGAGCGGTACGCGGGCAAGCCGAAGGTCAGCCCGCCCAAGACCTTCCCGGGCGCCGAGCAGGAGGGCGAGCGGCTCCAGAAGGTCCTCGCCCGCGCCGGCTACGGCTCGCGCCGTGCCTGCGAGGAGCTGGTCGAGCAGGCCCGCGTCGAGGTCAACGGCGAGATCGTGCTCGAACAGGGCATGCGGGTCCAGCCGGAGCAGGACGAGATCAAGGTCGACGGCCTGACGGTCGCCACCCAGTCGTACCAGTTCTTCTCCCTGAACAAGCCCGCCGGTGTGGTCTCCACCATGGAGGACACCGAGGGACGCCAGTGCCTGGGCGACTACGTGACCAACCGCGAGACGCGGCTGTTCCACGTCGGCCGCCTTGACACCGAGACCGAGGGCGTCATCCTGCTCACCAACCACGGTGAGCTGGCCCACCGCCTCACGCACCCGAAGTACGGCGTGAAGAAGGTCTACCTCGCGCACATCGTCGGTCCGATCCCGCGCGACCTGGGCAAGCAGCTCAAGGACGGCATCCAGCTCGAGGACGGGTACGCCCGCGCGGACCACTTCCGCGTCGTCGAGCAGACCGGCAAGAACTACCTGGTCGAGGTGACGCTGCACGAGGGCCGCAAGCACATCGTGCGCCGCATGCTCGCCGAGGCGGGCTTCCCGGTCGACAAGCTGGTGCGGACGTCCTTCGGGCCGATCACGCTGGGCGACCAGAAGTCGGGCTGGCTGCGACGCCTGTCCAACACCGAGGTCGGCATGCTGATGCAGGAGGTCGACCTCTAGGCCTCAGGCCTCAGGTCTCAGGTCTCAGGTCTCGTCCGGGCCCCGGCGCCGGACCGAGGCCGGTGAAGGCGGCCGTTCCCGCACCCGCGGGGACGGCCGCCTTTTCGTGTCTTGCGCGGCACCCCTCCCTCCCTTTATGGTCAGAGCGACTCTAAAGGGGAGGAGGGGAGCCGTGCAGGGCTACGACAAGCACGCCTTCGAGCCGTTCGCCGTCACCGTGGACCTCGCCGTCTTCACCGTCCGCGCGGGCCGCCTGCACGTCCTGCTCGTCGAGCGGGGCCAGGATCCCTACGCCGGGCGGTGGGCGCTGCCCGGCGGTTTCGTGCTCCCGGAGGAGTCCGCCGAGACGGCGGCGGGACGCGAGCTCGCCGAGGAGACCGGCCTCACCGACAGCGCCGGACTCCACCTGGAGCAGCTGCGCACCTACAGCGAACCGGACCGCGACCCCCGGATGCGCGTCGTCTCGGTCGCCTTCGCGGCGCTCGTCCCCGACCCGCCCGAGGCGCGCGCCGGCAGCGACGCGGCCCGCGCGGAGTGGCTGCCCCACGGCGCCCGGGGACCGCTCGCCTTCGACCACGACCGCATCCTGGCCGACGCCCACGACCGCGTCCGCGCGAAGTTCGAGTACACCGGCCTCGCCACCGCCTTCTGCCCGCCCGAGTTCACCCTCGGCGAGCTGCGGCAGGTCTACGAGACCGTGTGGGGCGCCGAACTCGACCCGGCCAACTTCCGGCGCAAGGTCCTCGGCACGTCCGGCTTCGTCGAGGCGATCCCCGGGGCCGCGCGCCTGACGGGCGGCCGGGGCAAACCGGCGGCCCTCTACCGCGCGGGCCCGGCCACCTCCCTGCACCCGCCCCTGCTCCGGCCCTCGACGGCCACCGCCGTCCCTGCGGAAGGAAAGCCCTCATGAAGCGTGCCGCCACCGGATCCCTCCTGGGCCTCGCCCTGGGGGACGCGCTCGGCTTCCCGACCGAGTTCAACGACGTACCGTCGATCCTCGCCAAGTGCGGGCCCTGGCGGGAGATGGAGCTGCCCACGCCCGCGATCGTCACGGACGACACGCAGATGACGCTGGCGCTGGGCCGCGGCCTGCGGACCGCCACGGAACGCGGGCCGCTCGGGCCCAAGCGGATGGAGCGGCCGGTGCGCGAGGAGTTCGTGGACTGGTACCGGTCCCCGGAGAACAACCGCGCGCCCGGCAACACCTGCCTGAAGGCCTGCCACCTCCTCAAGACCGGCAGACCATGGGAAGAGGCGAGCCAGGTCCACTCCAAGGGCTGCGGCGCCAACATGCGCGTCGCACCCGTCGGGCTCGTCCCGGGCCTGAGCGACGAGCAGCGGGCGGGAGCCGCCCAGTTGCAGTCCGCGCTGACCCACGGCCACCCCACGGCGCTCGCCGCCTCGGACCTCACGGCCCACGCCGTGCGGCTGCTCGCCCAGGGCGCCGAGCCGACGGGCCTGGTGGGGCTGCTGCGCTCCTACGCGTACGACAACCGCCGGACGTACCACGCGCGCTGGCTCGGCGAGCTGTGGACGCGGGACGGCGACCCGACGCCCGAGACGTTCATGGCCCGCGGCTGGGACGAGTGCCTGGCCGTCCTCGAACGCCTTGAGGGAGCACTGCGGGACGCCAACCCGGAGACGGACCCCTGCCTGGCCACCGGAGCGGGCTGGATCGCGGAAGAGGCGCTCGCCACGGGGCTGCTGTGCTTCCTCCAGTTCGTGGACGAGCCCCTCCTGGCCCTGCGCCGGGCGGCCTGCACCTCCGGTGACTCCGACTCCATCGCCTGCCTGGCCGGTGCCTTCGCCGGTGCCCACCTGGGCGCGGACGCCTGGCCCGCCGAGTGGGCCGGGCGGATCGAGTACCGGCAGGAGCTGCTTCAGCTCGGGGCGCTCTGGGACTCCTGAGCCAGGGCCGACGCGCGGCGCACCCGGAAGAGGAAGTCCTCGACCCGGCGGCGGTCCGGCTCGGCGGGGAGCGGTGTGCGCCCGGCCGCCTCGTCCACCTCCCTCGCGAGGCGGTCCATGCGGGACTCGACGTCCTGCCAGGACACCTCGCCGCGCTTGACCGCCAGCAGGGGGCCGCGCTGCTCGCCGACGTCGAGCGTCAGCGTCCCGGTGCGCAGCAGGTCGCGGCAGCTCGTCAGGAGGCGCAGCAGGTGCATCGCGTGCTTCCAGCGGGGCGTGCCGTACCGGCGTACGTCCGTCTCCAGCTTCTTGTGCTGGCCCAGCGCATAGCCGGCGAAGGTGGTGTGGACCTGGCGGGACAGGAAAGCCTCGCGCAGGGCGAGGAGTTCGCGGCCGGTGTCCGTCACCTCTTCCACGAGCGGGGAGTGCAGGCACTCCAGGACGTTCGGGTTGGCGCGCAGGGCCAGCTCGCAGAAGCGCTCCAGCTCCCAGCTGAACTGCTCCCGCGCCGGGCCGTCCACGTGCGTCGGCGGCTTCTCGAAGCGCCAGAAGAGCGCGGTGGGGGCCAGGAAGACGCCCCTGCGGTCGGTGTCGCTGCCGTCCGTGGCCAGACCGAAGGCGCGCGAGCCCATCACGCAGGCGTAGACGGTGTGGTCGCGCACGAGGTCCGTGCCGGTGGGGCGGTTCATGCGGTGAGCGTACGGCGGGGACCTAGCCGAGGGTGATCGAATTTCCGGTGACGTCGATCTTCCGCGGGGGGAGCGGGCGCGGCGCGGGACCGCCCGCCACCGAGGCGTCGGCCACGCGGTACTTGCTGCCGTGGCAGGCGCAGTTGATCGTGCCGTCCGCGACCTCGGCGACCGTGCAGCCGGAGTGCGTGCAGACCGCCGAGAAGGCCTTGAAGTCGCCCTTCCGCGGCTGCGTGACGACCACCTTCTCGTCCTTGAAGACCTTCCCGCCGCCGACCGGGATGTCGGAGGTCTTGGCCAGCTCGTCCGCCGCGGGCGGCGGCTCGTCCTTCCCGCCCGGCTTCTTCGCCGAGGAGGAGGCCGCCGTCGGCTGCGACGCCGGCGGCTCGGGCTCCGCGCCCTCGTCCCCGTACTTGCTGCATCCGGCGGTCAGCGCGATCGCGCCGCCGGTCGCCAGGAGGGTGCGCCGGGTCGGGCGCGCCCCGCTCACGTCGTCACCCCGAACGTGCGGAAGAACCACAGCGCCGACGTCAGCCAGACCACCGTGAGGACCACCAACACCAGGCCGCCGACCACCGGGAGCAGCCAGCCGGGCAGCTTCTCCGAGCGGAGCAGCAGCATCTTGGCGCTGAAGGCCCCGTAGAAGAAGCAGCCCAGCAGCGAGTGCCACATCACCCGCGTCGAGTACGTCTGGTAGCCGAGGCCGTAGAGGCAGTGGACCGCCACCGGGACCGACACCAGGAACGCGATCCGGCCCGACCAGCGGTGCAGCGCCGCCGACCAGGAGGGGCCCGGCAGCCGCCCGTACACCATGAACGCCGAGACGACCTGGACCAGCGCGAAGGCGAACGCCGTCGTGCCCAGCCAGGACTTGACCGCGCTCGTGCTGCTGAACCCGGCGAGGTTGAAGGCCGTGCCCTCCGGGTCGTGCGCCTTGCCGTACGCCCCGAGGCCGATCGCGACCGCCGCGGCGACCAGGGCGGGGAGGAGATAGCGGGCGGCACCGGGGCGGCGGTGGTCGCCCGCGGCGGGTGGCGGGGTGAAGCCGCCCTGCGTGGCGGCGTTCGGGTCGACGCTCATGGCGGCTCCCTGGTCGGGGCGGAGCGGATCAGGGCACGACGGAACGGGCGGTGAGACGGTCGCCGTCGACCACGACGACGCCGGTCTCCGGGTCGAGGAGCGGGGCCTTGCGGGGCGTGCCGTCGCGCTTGACGATGCCGACCTGCCGCCCGTCCGGCAGGACGATCCAGCCGCCGTCGATCTCGGCGCCGCGCACCTCGGTGGTCGCGCGGTACAGACCGGAGGGCTTCTTCGCCCGGGCGGCGGTGAAGTCCCGCGGCTGCTTGCCTACCTCGACCGTGCCGCGGACCGCGTTGTCGGCGAGGGTGCCCTCCAGCTTCGCGCCGTTCTTGCCGGTCAGGCGCATGGAGCCGTCGTCCTCGACGTCGCCCTTCAGCCAGGACTCCGCGTCGCGGCCGTTGCAGTAGTACGCGATGGCCTTGTCGTCACGGACCGAGACGGAGACCGCGGCGACGTCGTCGGCCGTGCGGCCCGCGTACTCGGACTTCCCGGGCGGCCGCTTCGACGGGCTCTTCGACGGGCTTTCCGAGGGACTCCGCGAGGCGCTCTCGGTGGGCGTGGCGGACGGCGCGTCCTTGGCGGGCTTCGAGGCGGAGGGCGCCGGTGACGCGCCGCCGGGCGCGTCCCCTCCGTACGACGTGCTGCGCGTCCCCGTCGTCGCGTTGAGCGACAGCATGAACAGGGCGAGCAGCAGCCCCCCGAGAAGCGTGTAGAGCGGTCCTGAGCGCTTCATGCGGCCTCCCCCGAGGCGTGGGCCTTGCCGGCCCCTCCGTGCAAACCCCTCCGTGCAACCCCTCCATGCAAGCGGACCCGTGCCCCGGCGTCCATAGTTGAACGCCCACCAATCGGGCCAAGTGGCGACAGGGGGCGATTCGGGTGACATTGGCATGGTCTGAGGCCCGCGCCCCTCCGTGGCGCCGGCCCGGCCCCTCACTCGAAAGGCGCGACCATGGCGGGTAACGATCTGGGAAGCCTTCTCGGCGGTCTCCTCGGCGGCGGTCAGGGCGGTCAGGGCGGTCAAGCCGGCTCCGGAGGCGGCAACGTCCTCGGCTCGCTGCTCGGCGGACTGCTGGGCGGCGGCGCGGGCGGCAGCGGCGGCCAGGGCGGCGCCGGCGGCGGCAACCCGCTGGGCGGCCTGATGGACATGATCACGAAGTCGGGCCTGGTCAGCCAGGACCAGCTGGACTCCTGGGTCGGCAAGGGCGACAACCAGCCGCTGAGCCCGGACCAGGTCAAGCAGGCCGTCCCCGACGAGACCCTGGACAAGGTCGCCACCGACGCCGGCGTCAGCCGGGACGAGGCCGCCGACCAGATCGCACGGCAGCTGCCCCAGGCCGTCGACAAACTGACCCCCGAGGGCCAGGTCCCCACGGGATCCCTCGAGGACATCATCAAGGAGCAGAAGCTCTGACCCCACCCCGGTCAGGCACGCGGCGTCCGTCTCGGCAGGCGGGCGCCGCGCACTCGTCCCCGGGGCGCTGACTACCCTTGGTCCGTACAGCAGTCGTACGAAGCGAACGAGGAGCGGCACAGTGGCGGTACGAGCGGTCCGGGGCGCCGTCCAACTGGAGCGGGACGCCGCCGACCACATGGACGAGCAGGTCGGCGAGCTGCTCACCGCCGTCATCGAGCGGAACGGGCTGACCCAGGAGGACCTGATCAGCATCTGGTTCACCGCGACGCCCGACCTGCACAGCGACTTCCCCGCGGCCGCCGCCCGCCGGCTCGGCATCGTGGACGTCCCGCTGATCTGCGCGCAGGAGCTGGACGTCGAGGGCGCCCTGCCCCGGGTCGTCCGCGTCCTCGCGCACATAGAGTCCCCCAAGCCCCGCGCCGAGATCACGCACGTCTACCTCGGCGCCGCCGCCACCCTGCGCAAGGACATCGCCCAGTGAGGACCGCGCTCGTCATCGGCACCGGCCTGATCGGCACCTCCGCCGCCCTGGCCCTCGTCTCGCGCGGCGTGACCGTGCACCTCGCCGACCACGACCCCGGGCAGGCCCGCACGGCCGCCGCGCTCGGCGCGGGCACCGACGAGGCGCCCGAGGGACCGGTCGACCTGTGCGTCGTCGCCGTACCGCCCGCGCACGTCGCCGCGACCCTGGCCGACGTCATGCGCCGCGGGGCGGCCCGCGGCTACCTCGACGTGGCGAGCGTCAAGGGCGGCCCGCGCCGCGAGCTCGAAGCGCTCGGCGTCGACCTCACCCCGTACATCGGCACGCACCCCATGTCCGGGCGCGAGCGCAGCGGTCCGCTCGCCGCCACCGCCGACCTCTTCGAGGGCCGGCCCTGGGTCCTGACACCCACCCGCGACACCGACACCGAGGTCCTCAACCTCGCCCTGGAGCTCGTCGCCCTGTGCCGTGCCGTGCCGGTCGTCATGGACGCCGACGCGCACGACCGCGCGGTCGCGCTCGTCTCGCACATGCCGCACCTGGTCTCCAGCATGGTCGCCGCGCGTCTCGAGGACGCCGAGGAGACGGCGGTGCGCCTGTGCGGGCAGGGCATCCGCGACGTCACGCGCATCGCCGCGTCGGACCCGCGGATGTGGATCGACATCCTGTCGGCCAACCCCGGCCCCGTCGCCGACCTGCTGTCCGCCGTCGCCACCGATCTCGACGAGACGGTCACCGCGCTGCGGGCGCTCCAGTCGGCCGACGACGCCAAGCGGCGCGAGGGCGCCGCGGGCGTCGAGGGCATGCTGCGCCGGGGCAACGCGGGCCAGGTCCGGGTCCCCGGCAAGCACGGGGCGGCCCCGGCCGCGTACGAGGTCGTCGCGGTGCTCATCGACGACCAGCCGGGGCAGCTGGCCAGGATCTTCGGCGACGCGGACCAGGCCGGCGTGAACATCGAGGACGTCCGCATCGAGCACGCCACGGGCCGGCAGGCGGGCCTCGTCCAGCTCCTCGTCGAGCCGAAGGCGGTCCCGGTCCTCACCGCGGCGCTGCGGGAGCGGGGCTGGTCGATCCGGCAGTAGCCGCCGCGGGGCGACCGGGACAGGGGCTTCCCACCGGGCAGTAAGAGGCACCCGTGGGAGCCAGTAACCTTGTCCAGGGCAGGAATGCCGCCCCGCTCCAGCCCCGTGCACACAGAAAGGTGCCCGCAGCCCGTGGAAACCGTGGAAACCGCCCCGGCAGCAGTGATCGTCGCCATCGACGGGCCCTCCGGCACGGGCAAGTCGAGCACCTCGAAGGCCGTCGCCGCCCAGCTCGCCCTGAGCTACCTGGACACCGGTGCCCAGTACCGCGCGATCACCTGGTGGATGGTGCACAACGGCATCGACCTGACGGACCCCACCGCCATCGCCGCGGTCGCGGGCAAGCCCGAGATCGTCTCCGGCACCGACCCGCTCGCCCCGACCATCACGGTCGACGGCACGGATGTCGCGGGGCCGATCCGCACCACCGACGTCACCTCGAAGGTCAGCGCGGTCAGCGCCGTCCCCGAGGTGCGCGCCCGCATCACGGAGCTCCAGCGCACCATCGCCGCGTCCGCCGAGAAGGGCATCGTCGTCGAGGGGCGCGACATCGGTACGACCGTCCTGCCCGACGCCGACCTGAAGATCTTCCTCACGGCTTCGCCCGAGGCCCGCGCCGCCCGCCGCAGCGGCGAGCTCAAGGGCGCCGACGTCGCCGCCACGCGCGAGGCGCTCATCAAGCGGGACACGGCCGACTCCAGCCGCAAGACGTCCCCGCTGGCCAAGGCCGACGACGCCGTCGAGGTGGACACCACCGAGCTCACGCTCCAGCAGGTCATCGAGTGCGTCGTCACCCTCGTCGAGGAGAAGCGGGCCGCGAAGTGACCGCGGCGCCGTCGGAACGGGGTGCGGAGGTCGGCCGCCGCATCGGCGTCGGCCTCATGTACGGCCTGTGGAAGCCCCGCGTCCTCGGCGCCTGGAAGGTCCCCACGACCGGCCCGGTGATCCTGGCCGTGAACCACTCCCACAACGTCGACGGCCCGATGGTGATGGGGACGGCACCCAGGCCGACGCACTTCCTCATCAAGAAGGAAGCGTTCATCGGCCCCCTTGACCGCTTCCTGCGCGGCATCGGACAGGTCAAGGTGGACCGTGAGATCGCCGATCGCACGGCCATCACCCAGGCGCTCGGCGTCCTCGACGACGGCGGCGTCCTCGGGATCTTCCCCGAGGGCACCCGGGGCGAGGGGAACTTCGCCTCGCTGCGCGCCGGCCTCGCGTACTTCGCCGTACGGAGCGGGGCGCCGATCGTCCCGGTCGCCGTTCTGGGAAGCACGGAGAAGCACGGACGGTTGTTGAAGGGGCTGCCCCCGCTGCGCAGCAGGGTCGACGTCATCTTCGGCGACCCCTTCGAGGCGGGCGACGACAACGGACGGCGGACGCGCAAGGCGCTGGACGAGGCGACCGTGCGCATCCAGGAGCGGCTGACCGCGCACCTGGCCGACGCCAGGCGCCTGACCGGGCGCTGAGCGAGACTTTCAGTAGTGGACCCCTCCGAGGCGGTCCACCGATCACGAATACGACAGAGGTACGGACTTCATGAACGACCAGATCCAGCCCGAAGGCTCGGCTGAACACGAGCACGGGGCGCTTGGCGACGCCGAGTACGCGGAGTTCATGGAGCTCGCCGCGGAGGAGGGCTTCGACGTCGAGGACGTCGAAGGCGCGATCGACGCGGCGGGCCACGGCCCGCTGCCCGCCCTCGCGGTGATCGGCCGTCCGAACGTCGGCAAGTCGACCCTCGTCAACCGCATCATCGGCCGCCGCGAGGCCGTCGTCGAGGACCGCCCCGGCGTGACCCGCGACCGCGTGACGTACGAGGCCGAGTGGGCGGGCCGCCGCTTCAAGCTCGTCGACACCGGCGGCTGGGAGCAGGACGTCCTCGGCATCGACGCGTCCGTGGCCGCCCAGGCGGAGTACGCGATCGAGGCCGCCGACGCGGTCGTCTTCGTCGTGGACGCCACGGTCGGCGCCACCGACACGGACGAAGCCGTCGTGCGCCTCCTGCGCAAGTCCGGCAAGCCCGTCGTCCTGTGCGCCAACAAGGTCGACGGCCCCTCCGGCGAAGCCGACGCCACCGCCCTGTGGGCGCTCGGCCTCGGCGAGCCGCACCCGGTCTCCGCGCTGCACGGCCGCGGCACCGGCGACATGCTGGACGCCGTCCTGGACGCGCTGCCCGAGGCGCCCGCCCAGTCCTTCGGCACCGCCATCGGCGGCCCGCGCCGCATCGCGCTCATCGGCCGTCCGAACGTCGGCAAGTCGTCGCTCCTGAACAAGGTGGCCAACGAGAACCGCGTGGTCGTCAACGAGATCGCGGGCACCACCCGTGACCCGGTCGACGAGCTCATCGAGCTCGGCGGCGTCGTCTGGAAGTTCGTGGACACCGCGGGCATCCGCAAGCGCGTCCACCTCCAGCAGGGCGCCGACTACTACGCCTCGCTGCGTACGGCCGCCGCCGTCGAGAAGGCGGAGGTCGCGGTCATCCTGATCGACGCCAGCGAGTCGATCAGCGTCCAGGACCAGCGCATCGTGACGATGGCCGTCGAGGCGGGCCGCGCCATCGTCGTCGCGTACAACAAGTGGGACACCCTCGACGAGGAGCGCCGCTACTACCTGGAGCGGGAGATCGAGACCGAGCTCCTCCAGGTCGCGTGGGCGCCCCGCGTGAACGTGTCCGCCGAGACCGGCCGCCACATGGAGAAGCTCGTCCCGGCGATCGAGACGGCCCTCGCGGGCTGGGAGACGCGCGTCCCGACGGGCCGCCTCAACGCCTTCCTCGGCGAGCTCGTGGCGTCCCACCCGCACCCGATCCGGGGCGGCAAGCAGCCCCGCATCCTCTTCGGCACGCAGGCGGGCACGAAGCCGCCGCGGTTCGTGCTCTTCTCCTCCGGCTTCATCGAGCACGGCTACCGCCGCTTCGTGGAGCGCAGGCTGCGCGAGGAGTTCGGCTTCGAGGGCACGCCGATCCACATCTCGGTGCGGGTGCGCGAGAAGCGCGGCCGCAAGAAGTAGTCCCCTCAAGCAGCCGCGGACGGACCAAAGGGCCGGGCCCCGCCTTCTCGACGAAGACGGGGCCCGGCCCTTTGACGCGCTGTCCGTCCTCAGAACCCCCTGCGCGGTCCCGGCGGCAGCGCCGCGGGGAACTGCTGGTGCACCGTGCCGTGCTGCTCGTGGCCGTAGCGGCTGACGTGCAGCTGGCCGAAGGTGTGGTGCCGGGAGTCGTGCCGGTCGCCTGCCCGGTGCATGCCGTAGGGCGCGTTGCCGAACGACGTGAAGCCCAGGTCCTCCTCGCCGGTCCGGTCTCCCGGAAGGGCCTTGAACGACCTGCGGTACTCCGAGTAGAGCGCGTCGTAGATCGGTGTGGCCGAGTACTCGCCCCCCGTGTCCTGCTGCGCCGTGCGCATGGAGGGGATGGGGGTCTGGTACGCCGGCCGGGGGCGGGAGGGGTCGTATGTGTGCACGTCTGTGCCAACGACCCCGTGGTCGTACGGATGCGGGGGCCGCGCCGCTTTCACGGGGCGCCGGGAGCGTGCCCGGCGCGCGCGTGCCCCGGGGCGGGGCGGTGCGCGGCCCCCACGGGCTCAGGTGCCCGCGAGCGGCATCGCCGCCGCGACCAGGCGTCCGTGCGCCGCCGCCTTGTCCAGGGCGCCGCGCAGCAGGTCCTCGCGGGGCTGGCGGCCGATGGAGCCGACCGGGGCCGCGAACAGGAGCACGCTCTGGAGCTTGTTCGCCGCCGAGCGCCAGTCCTCGGTGACCTGGAGCGGGTGGTGCGCCTGCCACCAGGCGACGGGGGAGCCGCCGCCCGCCGCGGGCTGGAGCACCGCGTGCAGCTGGCCCGCGGCGAGCAGCACGGACCAGCCGTGCAGCACCGGGGGCACGCCGTCGAGCGAGGCCACGGGGCTGAAGCCCTGCTCCACCAGGAGCTGGAGGAAGTCGTCGCCGCCGCCGGGGGCGGCCCCGGGGCGCGCGATGGCGCCGGTCGGCTCGACCACGAGCGCGGGCCGCAGCTCGCCCTCGATGAGGACGAGACCGCTGGTCACGCCGAGGACCGCCTGGTCGGGCACTCCTTCGCCGGGACCGGCTCCCGCGACACCGGCGAGACCGGTGCCGTCCTCGCCGGTGATGGAGCGCACGGCGCCCTGGAGCTGCTCCTCGGAGACCTGGACGATCTGCGAGGGCAGGCAGGTGGCGTGGGCGAAGGCGAGCACTGCGGTCTCGTCTCCGATGAACAGGACCGTGCTGGTGCGTTCCTGTTCGGTGTCGCCCGGAGTACGGCAGGAGGTGCAGTCGTAACTGCCCGGGGCGTTCTCTCCGGCGAGCAGCCGGTCGGCTTCTTCGTCGCCGATCTCGGCGCGTACGTCGTCGCCGACGTCGAGCATGCGCGGCACGGGGGGCTCCTCGGAATCGTTGCGTGCGGACCGGGGGTGCCCGGCTCATAAGAAGACAACGGGCGATCAGTGGCGCAAGTCACGCGCGGAGGCGAACGGAATCGAACCATCCGCAGCGGAGGGTGAGTTGCCCCGCGGAATCCGTCACTCCGCGCCAACGTCTTCTGCGTACAGGCAAGTTGCCCCGGTGAGCTGGGTCACAGATCGCTCTGCCGACAGGTCGACAAATACGGAAATCAGGGAATTAAGTGGCTGGCTGGAAATCGCCGATACTGCCGGTAACGTCCAACTGGCCTGGAATGACAAGGAGTTGGTTGATATCGGGGCGAGCAGGCACCTAGATTCCACCGCCGTGTGCAGCGAGCACCGCTCGGGTATGTCCGCCGGCCGCGCCGGGCAGCCAGCTGGGGCACCACGGCACGAACGTGCCGGACTCCGGCGGACGGGGTGAGCGGACCTCCGGCGTCAGATGCGCGGGAGGTCCGGGACACCTGGGGGACCCCGGGTCCTTCGAGAGGGATATTCATGTCCGCACGTCCCAAGTGCGTTCGCAGGACAGCAGTGATCGGCGGAGCGGCGTTGCTCGCCCCGCTGGGACTGCTCGCCGCCACCGGCCAGGCCGGGGCGGCGGACAGCGGAGTGTGGGATCGCATCGCTCAGTGCGAGAGCGGCGGAAACTGGCACATCAACACCGGGAACGGCTACTACGGAGGACTCCAGTTCTCCGCGTCCACCTGGCGCGCGTACGGCGGGGGCGCCTATGCGGCGACCGCCGACCAGGCGTCCAAGGCGCAGCAGATCGCTGTCGCCTCGAAGGTCCAGCGCGCCCAGGGGTGGGGCGCGTGGCCCAGCTGTTCGGCACGGGCGGGTGCGTCCGGGAGCGCGCCGGGGGCGGCAGCCGCTCCGGCGGCCCCCAAGGCCGCCAAGGCACCGCAGGCACCCAAGGCGGCCCAGGCGGCACCCAAGGCGGCGAAGCAGCGGCCCGCCGAGCCGCAGCGGACGCCGGGTCACGCGAACCGGGGATCCGGGCGCGGTGACTACACCGTTCGGCAGGGGGACACCCTCAGCCGGATCGCGGCCGCGCACGGCGTCGGCTGGCAGCAGGTGTACGCCGCCAACAAGGCGGTCATCGGCGGGGATCCGAACGTGATCCTGCCCGGCCAGCGGCTCGATCTCTGAGCCGCGGCCACTCAGAGGCGCGGTCCCGCCCGGTCCTCCGACCGGGTGGGGCCGCGCCCGTGGCGGCGCGGCACGGCTCCGCGCCGCGGGGGCGCTGCCTAGCGTGGGCGGATGTATCCGATGCCGATCAAGAGTCTCCGGTCGTCGTGGCCCGCTGGTCTGGTCATCGCCGCTGCCGCCTCGCTGCTGCTGCCCCTGCCCGCGTCCGCGGCCCCGACCCCGCCGCGGCCCCTGCCGGGACCGGGGGCCGCTCTCGCCGCGTACGACTGCTCGCGCACCGGGGGGCGCTGGAACTGCCTCGCGGAGTGCGAGAGTACCGGCCGGTGGCACGTGAACACGGGGAACGGGTTCTACGGGGGCTTGCAGTTCAAGCAGTCCACCTGGGAGGAGTTCGGCGGGCTCAAGTACGCGCGGCGCGCCGACCTGGCCACCAAGGCGGAGCAGATCAAGGTCGCCGAGGCGGTGCTGCGGGTCCAGGGGTGGAAGGCCTGGCCCGTGTGCTCCAAGAGGATCCCCCGGGAGATCCGGGAAGGCTGGGGCGTCGTGCACGTCGTGAAGGCGGGGGAGACGCTGAGCTCCATCGCCCGGCGGTACGACGTGAAGGGCGGATGGGAAGCCCTGTATCGAGCCAATCGCGAGGAGGTCGGGAGCAGTCCTGACCGGTTGTCCGTGGGGGCGCGGCTGGTGATCCCGAAGAAGACGGCGAAGGGGTCCGAGCTGACGAAGGAGGGGAAGCCGGACAAGACTGGTAAGCCGGGCAAGAATGGCAAGCCGGGCAAGGACGGCATGGCCGGTAAGGGCGATAAGCCGGGTGCCGGCAAGGATGCGGACAAGCAACCGAAGCCTTCGGAGTCCGCGAAGCCTTCGGAGTCCGCGAAGCCTGGGGCTTCGGTGAAGCCATCGGGGTCGGCGAAGCCATCGGCGTCCGCGAAGCCTTCGGGGTCGGCCAAGCCTTCGGAGTCGGCTGAGCCCGTCGAGTCGGTGAAGCCTTCCGGCGTCGTCAAGCCCGGCTCTACGCCTCCGCCTGCATCGACACCGTCACCCACACCCACACCGACACCCACACCCACACCCACGTCTACGTCTCCGGTGTCCGGCGGCTGAGTTCTGCTGCTTCGCCGCTGAACACGACCGCGCCACGGCGCAGCTCGTGCACGACCACCGCCGTCCGGCCCGCGTGTTCGCGCAGGCCGGACGGCAGCCGCTGTTCCGCGGTCATGACGCAGGTGGGCGGGTCGCGCCTGCTCAGACCGGCGAGGAGCGCGTACGTCCGGGACGCGACGGCGGGGGACATGCCCTGGGTGGGTTCGTCGACCAGGATCACCCGGGCGCCGGCGGTCAGGAGGGCGCGGGAGACCGCGAGCATGCGCTGTTCGCCGCCGGAGAGGGTGCCTGCCGGGCGGGGCAGGAGGGGGCGCAGCTCGGGGTAGGCGTCCAGGGCCGGGGAGAGGTCGCCCCCGGGGCCGGAACCGGGTGCGGAGAGCCGGAGGTTCTCGGCGACCGTGAGGTGGCCGAAGACCGCTTGTCCGTCCGGTACGAAGCACAGGCCGCGCCGGGCGCGTGCGTGGGCGGGGAGCCGGGTGACGTCGGTGCCGTCCCAGGTGACGGCGCCGGTGGTGAGGGGAGCCGTGCCGGCGAGGGCGCGCAGGGTGGTGGTGCGGCCCGAGCCGTTGCGGCCCAGGAGGATGGTCAGGCCCGGTGCCGGGGCGGCGAGGGTCACGCCGTGCAGGGCTTCGAGGGGGCCGTAGCGGACGCGGGCCCGACGCAGTTCGATGCCGTTCCTCATGGGGCCGCCGCCCGGTCCAGGACCTCGGTCGGCGGGCCCGACGCGACGATGCGGCCGGCGGCCATGACGTGCACGGTGTCGGCGAGGTCGGCGACCAGGTCGATGTCGTGCTCGACCACCAGGATCGCCGTGCCGTCGGCGGCCAGGGCGCGCAGGACGCGGGCCAGGGCGGCCACTTCGGCGGTGTCCAGGCCTGCCGCGGGTTCGTCGAGGAGGAGGGTGTGGGGGTTTCCCGCGAGCGCTCGGGCCAGTTCCACGCGGCGGAGGGTGCCGGTGGGGAGGTCCGCGGCGGGGTGGTGGCGGGTCGTGTCGTGGTGGAGGGAGAGGAGGCGCAGGGTGTGGGCGGTGGCGCGGGGGTGACTGCGTCGGGCCTGGTCCGCGCCCACCTGGACGTTCTCGGTGACGGTCAGGGAGGGGAACACGGCCAGCTGCTGGAACGTGCGGGCCAGGCCGAGACGGGTGCGGGCGTGGGCGGGGGTACGGGTGATGTCGTGGCCGCCGAGGGTGATGCGGCCGGAGTCGGGCCGCAGGGTGCCGGCGAGGCAGTGGAAGAGGGTGCTCTTGCCCGCGCCGTTGGGTCCGACCACGGCGGTGATGCGGCCGGGGGGCACGGAGAGATCCACACCACCGAGAGCGGTGAAGCCGTCGTAGGAGGCGGTGAGGTGGTGAGCGGCGAGAGGGGCGAAGCCACGGGGCAATCGGGCAGGTGACCGGGAGAGCTTGTCGGTAAGGATGAGGCCACGAGGCAATCGGGCGGGTGGGCGGGAGAGCTTGTTCGTGAGGATGACGCCACGGGGCAACCGGGCAGGCGGGCGGGGCCGAAGGGAAAGAGGGAGAGCCCCCCGGGCCCGCAGGCCCACCGGGGTCAGAGAGGGGCGACGCCGCCGGGCGAACGGCAGCGCCCGGGACGTCAGCACCGCGAGAACGCCGATCAAGGCCGCCGCCACCCCACCCCGCGCCCCCGCGTCGAGCCCCACCAGCAGCGCCGCCGCCACACACGCCCCCAGCAGACTGTCCGCCCCCAGGACCACCACCGCCGCGAACCAGAGAAGCCCCCGCACGGGGTCGTACGCGGCGGGGTCGAAGGCCCGTAACCCCATGCCCAGCATCCCGCCCCCCAGGGCGGCCAGCGCCGCACCGGCCACGAACGCCGTGAGCTTCAGGGACCGTACCGGCACCCCCGCGGCCGCCGCCCCCGCCTCGTGATCCCGCATCGCGGCCAGCGCCCGCCCCGTGCGGCCCCGGCGCAGGCCCGCCGCGAAGAGCAACGCCCCGGCGAGCAGGACCAGTTCGAGGACGTAGTACGCCCGGTCGCCGTCGAACCCCGCGGGTCGCTCCAGGCCCAGGCCCGACGTCGCGTACGGCTGGGCGAAGACGAAGCGGCTGACCCCGACGCCGACCGCGAACGTCGCCAGGGCCAGCGCGAGGCCGCGGCGGCTGATCGCGGGCCAGCCGGTGACCAGGCCGAGGGGGGCCACCAGGAGGACGGCCACGGCCAGGGCGAGCAGCTGGGGGAGCTGGGGCAGGCCCGGGAAGCGGCCCGCCGCCAGGAGCGCGGTGAAGAGCGCGCCCAGACCCGCGTACGCCGCCTGGCCCAGGGATATCTGGCCGCCCCTGCCCGTGACGATGACCAGCGAGAGGAGGATGACGGCCAGGGCCGGCACCTGGACCGACGTGGTCAGGTCCGAGCCCGCGAAGCCCAGGGGGATGAGGAAGAGGACCGCCGCCACGATCCACGCGCCCGGCGGGGCCGGGAAGCGCGCCGTCGCCGCGCGGGGGAGCGTGGTCCGCGCGCCGGCGCCGGGGAGGACCAGGGCCGCGACGAGCAGGGCCACCACGAAGAGGTTCGCGCCCAGGGACTGCACGAGGGGCTCCGCCCAGCCGGACGGGTGCAGGCGGGTCAGCTGGCTCTGGGCCACGCCGAGCCCGAGGGCCACCACGACCGCGACGGACAGGCTCCGCATCCGGGCCGCCACCGCGACCGCCATCACCTCCATGACCAGCAGCGGCAGGCCGTAGGGGTCCAGACGTACGAAGGGGGCGAGCAGGGTGCCCGTGAGGCCCGCGGTGAAGGCGCCGAACGCCCAGCCCACGGAGGCCACCCGGTCCGCGTCGATGCCGCCGAGCACCGCGAGGGGGCGGTTGTCGACCACGGCCCGCAGTTCGGCGCCGAAGCGGGTCCAGCGGGTCACCGCCCAGACCGTCGCGGCGATGGCCGCAGTCACGGCCAACGGAGCCCAGGGGTCCGCCGAGAGGGTCGGCGCGTCGGACCGCGCTCCCGGGCCCCAGACCAGCGCGGCGCCCCCGACCAGGAGCACGAAGACGCCGATGGAGGCCACCAGGGTCTGGGCCGGGTCGCTGCCCAGGATCGACAGGGGGCGGAAGACGGCCTTCTCCAGGAGCAGGCCGATGGCCGGGGCGACCAGAAGGAGCGTGAGCGCCGTGGCCAGGGGCAGCGGCCAGTGCCACTCCACCACCAGCTGGCGCAGGAGGTACGCGCAGACCATCGCGATCGCGCCGTGCGCGAAGTTCAGGACGCCGGTCGCGCGGTAGGTGACGATCAGGCCGATGCCGGTGAGGGCCGCCGCGCTGCCGACCGCGAGCCCGGCCAGCGTCAGGTCGTAGCTCAGGGAGGACACCGGGTCAGTGCTCCGGTGCCGGGGTGATCGGGGTCGCCTTCGGTTCGCAGATGGGGCAGGGGCTCAGATCGCCGGTCGCCAGGATGTGGGCGTCCGCGGGGACCGCCTCCGGTTTGTCCGCCACCAGGGGGCAGTCCGCGCGGTGCCAGAGCGTGCCGCCCGGGATCATCAGCAGGTCGCCGCCGGCCGCCACCGGGTCCGGCTGTTCCTCCGGAGCGGGGGCCGTGCCCGCCGTGACCAGGAGCTCGTACAGCTCCTCGACGCGGGCCGTGGCCAGGGTGCTCCTGCCGTGGGCGAGGAGCACCGCCCCCGCGACGATCAGGGCGGCGCCCGGCACCGTGCACGAGGCGAGGTAGGGGAGTTGGCGCTCGGCGAAGCGTTCGCCGGACATGCCGTACCAGCCGATCACGCAGAGCACCGCACCGGCGGCGAGGGCGGCGAAGGCGGCCCAGAGGACGGGGCGCACGGCACGGAGCCCGGCCGAACGAGAGGTCTGATCCGGTTGAGCCGCCCGCATCTGCGCCCCCTGGGACACGTTCGTAGCGTCGGTGGGCTGTCCATGTCAGCCGATGGATTGCACTATGCCTTCTGCAAGCCGACCCTGAAAGCTCCGGGCCCTGATGACCCGGACCGATACCCGGTGGTGAGCCAGATGGTGCTCTGGACAAGCCCCAAGCGGGGGAGCGTTCGCAGGCGGGGAAGGGCGCGGAGCGCGGCGATGGCGGCTGCCGTGGTCCTGCTGGTCGCCCCGGCCGCCGTCGCGTGCGGCGACGACAGCGGCGGGGGCGGCGACAGCGCGCCGCCCGAGCCGTCCGCGGAGAAGTCGAGCGAGGAATCCCCCTCCGAAGCCCCTTCGGACGACGCGAGCGCCCCCGCGGATCCGGCGGCGGCCGAGAAAGAGGTCAAGAAGAACTTCGAGAAGTTCTTCGATCCCGCCGTCCCCGTCAAGGAGAAGGAGGACGTCCTGGAGAACGGGGCGAAGATGCGGGGCGTCCTGGACGGCTTCAGCGGCGACGAGCGCGGCAAGCAGGTCAGCGCCGACGTCAACAAGGTCGTGTTCGGCTCGGCGACCGAGGCGGACGTGACGTACGCCCTGACCCTGAAGGGTGCCACCGCGCTGCCCGACGCCTCGGGCACCTCCGTCCTCCAGGACGGCACCTGGAAGGTGTCCGTCAAGACGCTCTGCGCCCTGGTGAAGCTGAGCGGCAATGAGTCGCCCGGTCCGGGCTGCTGAGGCACTGGCCGCGGTCGCGCTGCTGGTGGTGGCGGCCGGGTGCGGCAGCCGGCTTCCCGAGAGCGACTTCGAGGACAGGAGCACGGCGCCCGCCCCTTCGGGGGCGCCGGTCCGCGTCGGCATCATCACCAGCGCGACCAGTCCGGTCGGCGGCTCCGCGTTCACCGGGCCCAGGGACGGCGCCAAGGCGTACTTCGAGCGGCTGAACGCGCGGGGCGGCATCGCGGGGCGCGAGGTCGAGGTGCGCACGTGCGACGACGGCGGCAGCGGTGTCGGCAACAACGAGTGCGTGCACAAGCTGATCGACGAGGAGCACGTCGTCGCGCTCGTCGCGACCACCTCGCTCGACTACGCGGGGGCCTCCCGGGTCTCCGCCGCCGGGGTGCCCGACGTCGGGGGCCAGCCGATCGGGTCCGCGTACGACACCTATCCGCATCTCTACGGGATCTACGGCAGCGTCGCCCCGCGCAACGGGAAGCCCGGCTGGGGCGGCAAGCTGGTCGGCGGGACCGAGGTCTACCGCTACTTCAAGCGCGAGCAGGGGGCGCGCACCGCCGCCGTCGTCTCCTACAACCAGGCCTCGTCCGCCGCGTACGCCCGGCTCGTCACCCGGGGCCTGAAGGCCGAGGGCTACAAGGTGGTCACCGAGCAGGTCGACTTCGCGCTGCCCAACTTCCGCGCGGTGGCGGCCGACCTGAAGGAACAGGGCGCCGACCTCGTCTTCGACGCGCTGGACACCCACGGCAACGCCCGGCTGTGCGAGGCGATGGACGACGTGGGCGTGCGCGTGACCGCCAAGGTCACCAACGTGCAGAACTGGACGTCCGCGGTGCCCGGCGACTACAAGGACGCACCGCGCTGCCGCAACGCTCTGTGGGCCACCGGCGCGAGCCGCAACCACGAGGACACCGACCGGCCGGCCGTACGCGAGTTCCGTGCCGCCATGAAGGGGCACGAGGAGCTGTCGCAGTGGCAGCTGGAGGGCTGGGCCGCCGCCATGTGGTTCACGGACGCGGCGGCGTCCTGCCGGGGTGAGGTCACGCGCGCGTGCGTGGACCGCTTCATGGACCGGGGCGAGTCGTACACCGCGCGGGGGCTGCTCCTGCCGGTGACGTACGAGCGGCGGGCCGATCCGCCCAGGACCCGCAGGACCTGTGTGTCGGTGGCGCGCTGGAAGGACGGTGAGGGCTGGGTCACACAGGGGGACATGAACGACAACTGCTTCGATGTGCCGCAGCTCTCCTACCAGCCATGATGCGTGCATCTAGCAGGAAGTTCCCGGAACCGGGTACCGATAGCACAACTGTTCAGGAACAAGATGATGATGAAACCCAACCCTCGGGCCGTAATCCCCGTCTAACCCTGCGGTAGGCGGACGAGAGGGATTGTCCGCGGGGAAGCGTGGGATACGGGGACGCATGCATATCTCTTTCCTGATTCATAACGCGTACGGAATCGGCGGGACGATCCGGACGACGTACAACTTGGCGAACACACTCGCCGAGCAGCACGACGTCGAGATCGTCTCCGTCTTCCGGCACCGCGACGACCCCGTGTTCTCGCCCGGCTCCCGCGTCCGGCTGAGCCACCTGGTCGACCTGCGCAAGGAAAGCCCCGGCTACGAAGGCGAGAGCCCCGAAGCCCTGCGGCCCGCGCGGACGTTTCCCAGCGCGGAGGGCCGCTACGACCAGTACAGCGCCCTGACCGACCGGCGCATCGCCGAACACCTCTCCTCCGTCAGCGCGGACGTGGTGGTCGGCACGCGCCCCGGCCTGAACGTGCACCTCGCCCGGGAGACCGCCCGCGGGCCGCTGCGCGTCGGCCAGGAGCACCTCACGCTCGACAGCCACTCCAAGGAGCTCCGCCGCCAGCTGCGCAGCGTCTACCCCCGCCTCGACGTCCTGACCACGACGACCGAGGCCGACGCCCGTGCCTACCGCCGCAAGATGCGCCTGCCCGGCGTCCATGTGCAGGCCGTGCCCAACCCCGTGCCCGCACCCGGCATCGAGCCCGCCGACGGCTCCCAGAAGTGGGTCGTCGCGGCGGGGCGGCTCGCCCCCGTCAAGCGGTACGACCTGCTGATACGGGCCTTCGACCAGGTGCGCGCGGAGCGCCCGGACTGGCGGCTGCGGATCTACGGCGGCGGCAAGCAGAAGGACAAGCTGCGCGCCCTGATAGACGAACTCGGCCTCTACAACCACGTCTTCCTCATGGGCCCGGCCCACCCCATCGAGCCCGAGTGGGCCAAGGGCTCCATCGCGGCCGTCACCTCCAGCCTCGAATCCTTCGGCATGACCATCGTCGAGGCCATGCGCTGCGGACTGCCCGTGGTGGCCACGGACTGCCCGCACGGCCCGGGCGAGATCATCGACAACGGTGTCGACGGACGCCTCGTCGAGGTCGGCAACCCCGACGCGATCGCGGGCGGCCTGCTCGAACTGATCAACAACGACCCGCTGCGCCACCGCATGGCGGGCGCCGCGCTCCAGGATTCCGAGCGCTTCGACCCGGCCCGCATCGCCGAACGCTACGACGCGATGTTCACCGGCATGCTCGACCGCGGCAGCTCCTTCGGCGGCCGGCTGCGCGGCTCGCTGCACCGCACCCGCGGCGCGCTGCTCGGCGGCGCCTACGCCGTGCGGGACATCGGACACGGGGTACCCCACACCGGCATAAAGACGAAGGGATTCACCGCATGACGGCTCTGGCCACCTCGGACGCCTCATCGCCCTGCGACACCGGTGCCGATCAGGACGTCGCGGCGGCACCGCGCGCCGACTGCATCGCGGACTCCGCCGGAGGCCTCACCTTCGACGTCACCGACCCCGGTGGCAAGGGCGCCGCCTACCTGCTGCTGCGCCGCCGCGACGCGGCCTCGGCCGCCGAGGACGTACGGCTGCCGCTGTCGCCCGCGGCCGACGGCAGGCTGCGGGCCGCGCTGCCCAGCAGCGTGCAGCTGGCCGAGGGCCGCTGGAACGCCTACGCGGAGGTCGGCGGCGGCACCCCGCGCCGCCTGGCGCCCGGCGTCAACGACCTGCGCTCGCTGGTCGACCGCGCCCCCAGCGGCGCCCGCGGCCACATCGCCGTCCGCATCCCGTACGCGACCAAGCAGGGCAACCTCTCCGTGCGCAGCTGGCTGCGCGCCCCGCACGCCGAGGTCGGGGAGCTGGAGATCGCCGGGACCGAGGTGACCGCGCAGGGCCGCGTCTACGGCACCGCGCTGACCGGCGCCGCGTACGCCGAGGCGACCCGGCGTGCCGCGCCCGAGCGGACCGAGCGCTCCGAAGTGAGCGCCGACGGCGTGGAGTTCAGCTTCGGCCTGCGCTGCGACGTGCTCGCGGCCGAGGGCCCGGGCCCCTGGGACCTCTGGCTGCGCCCCGCGGGCGAGAGCGGGCCCCGGATCCGGCTCGCACGGCTCCTGGACGACGTGCCGGACAAGAAGCAGATCTTCACCTACCCGGCGGTCCGGGTCGACACCGCGGCGCACGGCCCGCTGGAGGCGGGCCCGTACTACACGAACGACAACGACCTCTCGGTGCGGATCCGCGAGGCCAACACGGTCGAGGGCTGACCTCGGCGCGGGCCGGCGCCCGAGGCCGGCGGGGGACGGCGCCGTCGCGGACCGTGGCTGTCCGCGACGCCGGGCACAATCGGCCCCATGTTGGAGACCTCCGCACGCCTGCTCCGTCTGCTCTCGCTGCTCCAGGCCCACCGCGACTGGCCGGGCGCCGACCTGGCCGAGCGGCTCGGCGTCACCCCGCGCACCGTGCGGCGCGACGTGGACCGGCTGCGCGAGCTCGGCTACCCGGTCCACGCGAGCCCCGGCACGGGCGGCGGCTACCGGCTCGGGGCGGGCGCGGAACTGCCGCCGCTGCTCCTGGACGACGACGAGGCGGTCGCCGTGGCCGTCGGCCTGCGCACCGCCGCCGGACAGGGCATCGAGGGCATCGGCGAGACCTCCGTACGCGCCCTGGGCAAGCTGGAGCAGGTCCTGCCCGGCAGGCTGCGGCGCCGGGTGGGCGCCCTGACGGCGTACACCGTGCCGATGCTCACGGCCCCGCGGCAGCAGACCGTCGACCCCTCGGTCCTGACCGAACTCGCCCACGCCTGCCGGGACGCGGAGCGCCTGCGCTTCGACTACCGCGACCACGGCGGCAGTTCGACCCGCCGCACGGTGGAACCGCACCGCATCGTCTGCACCGAGCGCCGCTGGTACCTGGTCGCCTGGGACCTGGACCGCGGCGACTGGCGCACGTTCCGCGTGGACCGCGTCACCCCGAGGCCGCCGCACGGACCGCGCTTCGCGCCGCGCACCCCGCCCGCCGACGACCTCGCCGCGTACGTCTCCCGGGGCGTCTCCACGCACGCGTACGCCGCCCGGGCGGTGTTCCGGCTCCTGGTGCCCCTGGAGGAGGCGGCCCAGCGGGTCACCCCGTCGGACGGCACCCTGGAGGCCGAGACCGGGCACAGCTGCCTGCTGCGCACGGGCGCGATGAGCCTGGACGTCATGGTGATCCACGTGCTCCTGATGGGCTTCGAGTTCGAGGTCGTCGAGCCCGAAGACTTCACCGGGCGGATCAGCGAGGCTCGGGACCTCCTGAGCCGGGCCCTGGACCGGGGTGTTCGGTCTGCGGGTCCGGATACTGCGCCTGGGGCGGATGGAACGCCGCGAACTCAGGGTGGTGCAGGTCGAACGCCGGGGACTCCGAGCGGATCCGGGGCAGGGTGACGAAGTTGTGGCGCGGCGCCGGGCAGGCGGTGGCCCACTCCAGGGAGCGGCCGAAGCCCCAGGGGTCGTCGACGTCGACCTTCCGGCCGTACCTGGCGGTCTTCCAGACGTTGTAGAGGAACGGCAGCGTGGACATGCCCAGCAGGAACGCCCCCATGGACGAGACGGTGTTGAGCGCCGTGAAGCCGTCCGCCGCGAGGTAGTCCGCGTACCGCCGGGGCATGCCCTCCGCGCCCAGCCAGTGCTGCACCAGGAACGTCAGGTGGAAACCGGCGAAGAGCGTCCAGAAGTGGATCTTCCCGAGCCTCTCGTCGAGCATCTTCCCGGTGAGCTTGGGCCACCAGAAGTAGAAGCCGCCGAAGGTCGCGAAGACCACGGTGCCGAACACGACGTAGTGGAAGTGCGCCACGACGAAGTACGTGTCGGTGACGTGGAAGTCCAGGGGCGGCGAGGCCAGGATGACGCCGGTCAGACCGCCGAAGAGGAAGCTCACCAGGAAGCCGATCGCCCACAGCATCGGTGTCTCGAAGGACAGGGAGCCCTTGAGCATCGTTCCCGTCCAGTTGAAGAACTTCACGCCCGTGGGGACCGCGATCAGGAAGGACATGAAGGAGAAGAAGGGCAGGAGGACCGCGCCCGTCGCGAACATGTGGTGCGCCCACACGACGACCGAGAGCCCGGTGATGGCCATCGTCGCGCCGACCAGCGGCAGATATCCGAAGATCGGCTTCCGGCTGAAGACCGGGATGATCTCCGTGATGATCCCGAAGAACGGCAGCGCGATGATGTAGACCTCGGGGTGCCCGAAGAACCAGAAGAGGTGCTGCCACAGCAGCGCACCGCCGTTCTCCGGGGCGAACACCATGGAGCCGAAGCGCCGGTCCGCCTCCAGGACGAGCAGGGCGGCGGCCAGCACGGGGAACGCCAGGAGCACCAGGATCGAGGTGAACAGGACGTTCCAGGTGAAGACGGGCATCCGGAACATCGTCATGCCGGGGGCCCGCATCCCGATGATGGTCGTCAGGAAGTTCACCGAGCCGAGGATCGTGCCGAACCCGGAGAGCGCGAGGCCCATGATCCACAGATCGGCGCCGATCCCCGGCGACCGCTCCATGCTGTTGAGCGGCGCGTAGGCGAACCAGCCGAAGTTGGCGGGCCCGCCGGGCACCAGGAACGAGCCGAGCACCATCAGGCCGCCGAAGAGGAACAGCCAGTACGACAGCATGTTGAGCCGGGGGAAGGCCACGTCGGGGGCGCCGATCTGGAGCGGCATGATCTCGTTGGCGAAGCCCGCGAAGGTCGGCGTCGCGAAGAGCAGCAGCATGATCGTGCCGTGCATGGTGAACAGCTGGTTGAACTCGTCGTTCGACATCAGCTGAAGGCCCGGCCGGGCGAGTTCGGCCCGCATCGCCAGCGCCATCAGGCCCGCGGCGAGGAAGAACACGAACGACGTGATCAGGTACAGGTGCCCGATCTTCTTGTGGTCCGTGGTGGTCAGCCAGTCCACGAGGACCCGGCCCGGAGTCTTCTGCCGGAGTGGCGGTGCCGCCGCGGTCGCGGTCTCGGTCCCCATCGCTCGCCCCTTCGCCGTCGTGCTGCTCGCTGACCCTGCTCGAAGCACCCGCCATGATGCTCGCGTCGGACCCGGATCCGACAGGGGGCGTACGGGCCGGCTGTGCTGGAACCCTGAATTCCCTATACGGCGTCACCTCGCGCCGGGCGCACTGGATTCCGAATGGGGGAGGGTCTGTAAAAGGCTGGTCCGCTGTCTGTCCGGCACGCTATTAGGGTGGTATCGGCGTGCTCCCGATGAGCTTCCGGGGACCTCGCGGGAAATGCGGAAATGCCGTCGGAACAACTCCGGAACCGCCCGTACGTGTGACGGAGTTAAGGCGAAACGCACGTCGTGATCCTGTGACAGAAGCGTGACCGGAGGGGGACCGGTGACGCATGGTGTCCGGCTACGGCCTTCCCCGGCCGGGGCGGGCGGCCTAACGTGGCGTGCATGGCACCTATACCGACCCCTCCCGCCGAACCCCAGGACAGCTTGGACGCCTACGTCGGCGTCGCCGCCGAGGCCGCCGAGCGGCAGGCCCGCGAGCGCGGCTGGTCCACCGTCAGGTCGCTGCCGCCGGGCGCGATCATCACCATGGAGTACCTCGCGGGGCGGCTCAACTTCGAGGTCAAGGAAGGCGTCGTGATCCGCTGCTGGAAGGGCTGACCGCTCCGGAGGGCCTCGGCGGCCCTCGGCGGCCCTCGGCGGCCTCCGGCGGCGCAAGACCACGGCACGGCGAAAGGCCCCGGTTCCTGGACGGAACCGGGGCCTTCGCGGTGCGGGGGATGGGTTGTGCGTACCGGCCCCCGCTGTCTTGGGGCTAGCCGCCCGCCACCGGGCGGGGCGACGTGGCGGCGCGTGAGGAGCGCTCGGAGTGCGGCGGGCGGCGGCTGCCGGCCGGGGTGACCGGGCTGCGCTCGGAGCGCGGCGTGTGCGGGCCCGGCGCGAGGTAGGCCGGGGCGCGGGCGGGGCGGGCGGCACCGACCGGCTCGCGGGGCGGGGCGTCGCCGCCGGGCGCGGGCGCGGGCTGCGGCATCCTGGCCGGGGCCGGGGCGACCGGGGGCGCGAGGCCGGCGCGGCGGGCGCGCCACAGCTCCCGCACGCTGAAGATCCAGCCCTCGACCCGGGTGAGCAGCGGCTCCACCCAGGGCAGCGCGAGCAGGACGAGCAGACCCGCGGCCCAGCCGAGGAAGACGTCGCTCAGCCAGTGCGTGCCGAGGTAGACGGTGGTCAGGCCGACGCTGAGGGAGACCACGGCGGAGAGCGCCGAGAGATAGCGGCGGGTGCGCGGGGTGGAGGCCATGTAGGCCAGGATTCCCCAGGTCACCACGGCGTTGGCGGTGTGACCGGAGGGGAATATATCGCCGCCGAGCCACATCTCGTTGGCGCCGATCGTGGTGGCGTAGTGCGGGCCGAGGCGGCCCATGCCGATCTTGGCGGCGCCGACGGTGACGTTGAGCAGCAGCAGCGCGGCGCCGAACGTCAGGAGCGGGCGGATCGTGTGCTGGCGCCAGGAGCGCCAGCCCAGCCAGGCCGCGACCATCACGGCGGTGGGGCCGCGCTGGCCCAGGACCACCCAGTAGTCGAGGAAGGCGTGGATCTCGGGCCACTGCTGGTAGGGCCGGAAGAACATGACCTGCCAGTCGAACCGCACCAGCCACGACGTGGTCAGCACGGCGACCACGATGGCGAGGTAGAAGGCCAGGGTCGCGCTGAAGAGCACGATCCTGTGTCTGCTCATCCTCGGCAGGTCGAGGCCGGCCGGTCGTTCCGGCTCCCGGTCGAGACGGGCGAAGACCCGGTCCAGACGGGTGAGGTTTCGTTCGGTACGCACCCAATCGACGTTACAGCGAGTGAGTGCGGGACTAGGCCGAATCAGTGGCTTTGTGATGACGATGTGATGTGGCATTGATCTCAGACGCGGCTTTATTCCGGCGGTTTACCTATTACGAGATCGCACCCTTACCGAATTCGTAGATCATTCACACCGCCGTTTTATGCCCCTTATTAATTCGTTCACCGGGGGCTGGTGCGGAATTTCCCGCCCGCTCACCGGGCGCCCGGAAATGATCATGGCGGACCCGAGCCGTTCAGCCAGAACGCCCCGTACGCCGCGCTCACCGCGGCCACACCCCCCAGCACCAGCGCCGACCTGGACGTACGCAGTCGGGCGAGGGCCACGGCGAGGGGCATCAGCAGGGGGAAGGCGGGCAGCAGGAGGCGCGGCTTCGAGCCGAAATAGCCCGCGGCGCACAGCGCGAGCGCCACGACGGTCCCGCAGTACACGAGCAGGGGCAGCGGCTGCTTCTGCCGTACGCCGACGACGTACAGCCAGACCACCAGGGCGACCCCGACGATCAGGCCGACCCCCGCGAGGGCCGCGGGGAAGCCGGTGAACTTCTCGCCGACGAAGCGGGCGAAGGCGTAACCGAAGTCGAAGCCGTTGCCCCAGCCCGCCTGGACGTCGAGATAGCCGAGCAGGCCGTCGCCGGTGCGACGGCCGACCCACAGGACGTAACCGGCGGCCCCGAGCGGGGCGAGGACCACCCCGAGGATCATGCGTGCGTCCGGCCGGCGCTCCCGGTACAGGCGGACGGCGGCCGTCACCCAGATCGCGGCGACGACCGCCGCGCCGACCGGCCGGGTCAGACCCGCGCACGAGGCGAGCACGCCCGCCCACACCCAGCGTCCGGTGAGCACCGCGTACAGCGACCAGGCCGCGAGCGCCGTGAACAGTGACTCGCTGTACGCCATCGACTGCACGATCCCCACGGGCAGGACCGCCCACAGGGTGACCGCGCAGATCCCCGCCCGTCGCCCGTAGAGGTGATCGGCGATCGCGAAGATCCCCCCGGCCGCGCAGAGCGAGGCGAGCCAGCTCACCACGAGGCCCGCGTCGGCGTACGACAAGGGGCTGATCGCCGAGACGAGCCGTTCCAGCCACGGCAGCAGCGGGAAGAAGGCGAGGTTCGAGTGGACGCCGCCGTCCGGGAGCGTCACCTGCCAGCCGTAGCCGTGCTCGGCGACGCGGGTGTACCAGAGCGAGTCCCAGCGGGCCGTGAGGAGCGTGTGCGCGCTCTTGCCCGCCGCCGCGCTCCACGCCGCGAGGACCGCGACCCCCAGGGCCCGCACCCCCGCGTAGGCGAGGAGGGCGGGCGCCGCACGGCGCAGCGCGGCGCTCGCACGGGCGCCGTACGACGGCGGGGGCGGGCGTTGATCCAGGTCAGTCACGGGCTCGATTATCGGCGCAGCCGGGAACCGGCCCACAGACCGGGGGCGTGGTCCATGCGTGGGCAGCGTGGCGTACGCCACACCCTCTCCGCTCAACCATGAGAGGTCCGCCACGCGCCACGGCCGTGAACTCGCGTACTCTGACGGCTCACTCGCCTTTCGCCGCCGCCAGCTGGGAGATCACGTTCCGCGGGGCCGCCGATGCGAGGGATCACTGGGAGGTATCGCACATGTCGGGTTCAACCACGGCCACCGCTCCTTCCGGCCGTCGGGTACCCGGGTCGCAGGGCGGCGCCAACCGCTGGCTGGTGCTCGTCGTTCTCTGTGTCAGCCTGCTGCTCGTCGCCGTGGACGCCACCGTCCTGCACGTGGCGGTGCCCGCCGTCACCGAGGACCTGAAGCCCGGCGGCATCGAGCTGCTGTGGATCGTGGACGTCTATCCGCTGGTCTGCGCCTCGCTGCTCATCCTCTTCGGCACGCTCGGCGACCGGGTGGGCCGCAGACGCGTGCTCCTCCTCGGGTACGCGCTCTTCGGCGTGGCCTCGGCCGTCGCGGCCATGGCGGACAACGCCCAGATCCTGATCGCGGCCCGCGCCCTGCTCGGCATCGGCGGCGCGATGATCATGCCCGCGACCCTCTCGATCCTGCGCCAGGTCTTCCCCGACCGGCGTGAGCGCGCCGTCGCCATCGGGGTGTGGAGCGCGGTGGCCGGCATCGGCGCCGCGGGCGGGCCGCTGCTCGGCGGCTTCCTCCTGGAGCACTTCTGGTGGGGCTCGGTCTTCCTCATAAACATCCCGCTGATGCTGGTCAGCCTGCCCATCGGGCGCCTGCTCCTGCCCGAGTCGACGGGCGACCGCGACGGGCCGTGGGACGTCGTCGGCGCGCTGATGGCCGCGGGCGGCCTCTTCGGCCTGGTGTTCGCGGTCAAGCGGGCGGGCGGCGGCGAGTCGCCGTTCGGCATGACCACCCTCCTCTCGTTCTTCCTCGGCGCGGTCCTCCTGGTCGGCTTCGTGCGCAGGCAGCGGCGGCGCACGCACCCGCTCATCGACCTGTCGATGTTCGCGCGGCCCGCGTTCAGCACCTCGCTCGGCTGCATCGTGCTCGCGATGCTCGCCCTGGTGGGCCTTGAGCTGGTCGCCGCGCAGTACCTCCAGCTGGTGCTCGGCCTGTCCCCGCTGGAGACCGGCATGCGGCTCGTGCCGCTCACCGTCGCCGCGATGGTCGCGGGCCTGGCCGGATCGAAGTTCCTGCACCGCTTCGGGCCGCGCACGATGGTCGCCTCCGGCTTCACCCTGACCGCGGTGGCGGTGGTGGTGCTCACCGGGATGGGCGACCAGCTCAACGACCCGCTGATGATCACCAGCTTCGTGCTGCTCGGCCTCGGCCTCCAGACCACCCTCTTCGGGTCGTACGAGTCGATGCTCAGCGAGGCGCCCCAGGCGCAGGCGGGCGGCGCCGCCGCGATCGGCGAGACCTCGTACCAGCTGGGCGCGGGCATCGGCATCGCGCTGCTCGGCAGCGTCATGAACGCGGCGTACGCGCCCGGCCTGTCGTCCGTGCCGGGCGTCCCCGCCAAGGAGAGCGCCGCCGCGGGCCACTCGCTGGGCGAGGCGTACGAAGTCGCCGCGGGGCTCGGCGGCCGGGCGGGCGAGGCGCTGCGCAGCGCGGCGCGCGAGTCCTTCGTGCACGGACTGCACGTGACCCTGCTGGTCAGCGCGGGGCTGCTGCTGCTCGGCGCGCTGATGGCCCTGAAGCTGCCGCGCACCATGGAGTGCGGGGGCGCGGAGGCGCTTCCCGACCAGGGGGTGCCCTCGCCCCGGGGCGAGGCGGGGGTCCCCGCGGAATCCGTCCGCTGACGCCTCCCGGCCCCGGCCGGAGGGTGCGCCGCCCACCCGCCCTTGTTCCTGCGTGACCCCGCGTCGTAACGTCAACCCGAGCCGTAAGTAACTACCACTGCTAGTTTTTGCACCGCCGGAGGCCCGAGATGTCCGCACGCAGCCGTACGCCCCTGCCGCCCTTCGACCCCGCCGACCCCCTCGGCATCGACGACCTCCTGGAGCCGGAGGACCTCGCGATCCGCGGGACCGTCCGCACCTGGGCCGCCGACCGCGTCCTGCCGCACATCGCCGACTGGTACGAGAAGGGCGAGCTGCCCGGCATCCGCGAGCTGGCCCGTGAGCTCGGCTCGCTCGGCGCGCTCGGCATGTCCCTGGAGGGCTACGGCTGCGCCGGGGCGAGCTCCGTGCAGTACGGGCTCGCGTGCCTGGAGCTGGAGGCCGCCGACTCCGGCATCCGCTCGCTCGTCTCCGTGCAGGGCTCCCTGGCCATGTACGCCATCCACCGCTTCGGCTCCGAGGAGCAGAAGCAGCGCTGGCTGCCCGGCATGGCCGCGGGCGAGATCATCGGCTGCTTCGGCCTGACCGAGCCCGACCACGGGTCCGACCCGGCCTCCATGCGCACCTTCGCCAAGAAGGACGGCACCGACTGGGTGCTCACCGGGCGCAAGATGTGGATCACCAACGGCTCGGTGGCCGGTGTCGCCGTGGTCTGGGCGCACACCGACGACGGGATCAGGGGCTTCGTCGTCCCCACCGACGCCCCCGGCTTCTCGGCTCCCGAGATCAAGCACAAGTGGTCGCTGCGCGCGAGCGTCACCAGCGAACTGGTGCTGGACGAGGTCCGGCTGCCCGCCGACGCGGTGCTGCCCGAGGTCACCGGGCTCAAGGGCCCCCTGAGCTGTCTCTCCCACGCGCGCTACGGCATCGTCTGGGGAGCCATGGGCGCCGCCCGCTCCTCCTTCGAGGCGGCCGTCGCGTACTCCAAGACCCGCGAGCAGTTCGGCAGGCCCATCGGCGGCTTCCAGCTCACCCAGGCCAAGCTCGCCGACATGGCGGTCGAGCTGCACAAGGGCATCCTGCTCGCGCACCACCTCGGCCGGCGCCTGGACGCGGGCAGGCTCCGACCCGAGCAGGTCAGCTTCGGCAAGCTCAACAACGTACGAGAAGCGATCGAGATCTGCCGCACGTCCCGGACGATCCTGGGCGCGAACGGGATCTCGCTCGAGTACCCCGTGATGCGGCATGCGACGAACCTCGAATCGGTGCTCACCTATGAGGGCACCGTCGAGATGCATCAACTCGTGTTGGGCAAGGCGCTCACCGGCCTCGACGCCTTCCGGTGAGCGGCCTCGCCCGCTAGCTCTGGTTGAAGAAACCGTCCGTCGGACGGCTCGTCGCCTCCCCGTTGACGATATGCGTGTCGGCGGGGGTGAGCAGGAAGACCCGCGTCGCCACGCGCTCGATGGAGCCGCGCAGCCCGAACGTCAGGCCCGCCGCGAAGTCCACGACGCGCTTGGCGTCGCCGGGCTCCATCGACGTGAGGTTGATGATGACCGGCACACCGTCCCGGAAGAGCTCACCGATGCCCCGCGCGTCCCGGAAGCTGTCCGGGGTCACGGTGCCGATCCGGCGGCCTTCCTCTTCGGCGGCCTCGGCGACCACCCGCACCCGCGGGTCGGTCACCCAGGCTTCGCCGGGCCCCTCGGCCCCGTCGTCGTCGTAGCCGTCGTAGTAACGCTCGTCATTGTTGTTGTCGTCGACGAGGCCAAGCCAGGCACTCGCCTTGCGCACCGATCCCATGGACGCCTCCTCTCACAGCGGGCTTTCTGCGATCCCTATCCCCATGTTCGTCCATGATGCGGATAGTGCGCCAAGTGGATAGTCGCCGCGCGGGGTTTTCGTGACGGTACTGGTGCAGAGTCAACACGCCGTGACGCGTGATTCCGCAAGGGTCCTGCTGTGTACGGCTGCTGACAGTGAGTGAAATATGATTCTTCACGGCGTATGGGTGACGACCGGTGCGTCCGGGTGAACGGACCCCTCGATACGATGCCCGAGTTGATCAGCGGCAGGCTCACGGGGGAGTCGTATGTTCGGAATCGTCAGGCCATGCAGCCATCGTCTCGGCGAGAGCCTGAAGACACAATGGATGGCGCATCTGTGCGGTCTCTGCCTCGCGCTGCGCGGTGACCACGGGCAGTTCGCCCGTGTCGTGACGAACTACGACGGCCTGATCATCTCGGTTCTGACGGAGGCTCAGGCCCAGCAGTCGACCGGCCGGCGCCGTACCGCGGGCCCCTGTCCGCTGCGCGGCATGCGCACCGCGTCCGTCGCGCGGGGCGAGGGCGCACGGCTCGCCGCCGCCGTCTCGCTGGTGCTCGCCTCGGCGAAGGTGCGCGACCACGTCGTCGACGGGGACGGCATCCTGGCGCGCCGGCCGGTGGCCGCCGCCGCCCGGAAGGTCGCCCGCGGCTGGGACCGGGCGGGCGCCCGCACCGGCGCCGACGTGGGCTTCGACACGGCGGTCCTGCTCGACGCCGTCGAACGGCAGGCCGGGATCGAGGGCTTGGCCGGGCCCGGCACCTCCCTGCTCACGGTCACCGAGCCCACCGAGACCGCGACCGCCGCGGCCTTCGCGCACACCGCCGTCCTCGCGGGCAGGCCGGAGAACGCGGAGCCGCTCGCCGAGGCCGGACGGCTCTTCGGCAGGCTCGCGCACCTCCTGGACGCCGTGGAGGACAAGGAAGCTGACGCCGCGTCGGGCGCGTGGAACCCCCTGACGGCCACCGGCACCGGCCTGGCCGAGGCCCGGCGCCTGGCCGACGACGCCCTGCACGGCATCCGGCTCGCGCTGCGCGACGCCACGTTCACCGACGGCAAGCTCGCCCACGTGCTGCTCGCGCACGAGCTGGAGCGCTCGGTCGACCGGGCCTTCGGCACCGACGCGTGCGGACACGCCCACGAGGTGACGGCTCATCAGGCCGGTTCCTTCGGCCCGCCGCCGGACCAGGGCGGACCGTACGGACCTCCCTCCAGCGGTCCGTACGGCCCGCGGTCCCCGTACGGAGGTGGCAATCCGTACGGAGGCGGGGTGCCGGGCGCCCCGGGTGGTCCCGGGGGTCCCGGCGGGTTCGGGGGAGGGCCCGGGTCCGGGCCCCAGCCGCCGAAGCCGGGCAAGCGGGGCTTCTGGGCGGGGTGCGCGGTCGCCATCGGCCTCTGCTGCACCTGCAAGCTGTGCTGCGCCGACTCCTACGAGGGCCCCTGGTCCCGCAAGAAGCGCGAGGGCTGCTGCGCCAACTGCGGCGACTGCGGCTGCTGCGGTGTCTGCGAGTGCTGCCAGTGCTGTGACTGCGGGCTGTAGGAACCCCGCGGCCCGCCGCGACGAACCCCGCGGCCGGCCGCGACCGGCCCGCGGGCGGCGGCTCAGTCCTTGATCTCCGGCGGGGAGATCCGTGACGTCTTGATCGCCGAGTCCTCGGTGCCCCACTTCTTCAGGATGCGGTCGTAGGTCCCGTCCTCGATCAGCTGGTTCACCGCGGCCCGGAAGGCCGGCGCCAGCTTCGTGCCCTTCTTGAAGGCGAAGCCGACGTCGAGGCGGTGGTACTCGCCGAGGAACTTCAGGCCCTCCTGGTGGGCGACCGCGTAGCGCAGTCCGTTGATCGTGGACATCACCACGTCGGTGCGGCCCTGCTGGAGCGAGCCCCAGACCGCGCCCTGCTCGGCGTACGTCTTCACGCTGTACGGCTTCTTGCCCGCGTCCGCGCACACGTGCTTGTTGTCCTCCAGGGTGACCTCGAAGGTGGTGCCCGCGCCGGTCGCCACGTTCAGACCGCACAGCTGCTTGAAGTCGGTGACCTTCTTCAGCTTGCTGTCGTCGCGCACGGCGAAGCCCTGGCCGTCGTTGATGTACGTGACGAAGTCGATGGTCTTGCGCCGCTCCTCGGTCACGCCGAAGTTGCCGGTGCCCAGGTCGTACTTCCCGCTGTCCAGGGCGGGCAGGATCGCCTCGAAGCTCGCGGCCTCGCGCTTCAGCTTCAGTCCGAGCGCCTTGGCGACGGCCTCCGCGAAGTCGGCGTCCTGCCCGACGATCGTCTTGCCGTCCTCCAGATAGGTGTTGCCGGGCGGACTGCCCCCGACGGCGGTCGCCAGACTCAGGGTGCCCCGCTCGCGTACGTCCGCGGGCAGGAGCTCGGCGGCCGCCGCGTTCTTCTTGACCGAGGAGACCACGTCCTGCGTGGGGATCTTGTCGCTCTTGCCCGCGGGTGCCGCGCCGACCGCCGTGCCGGCGGACCCGCCGGAGCCGCAGGCGGTGAGCGTGAGCGTGGCGGCGGTGATCAGGGCGAAGGCGGCGGGGATGCGGCGGGCATGCGGAAACGTGCTCATGGCGTGAGGCTCTCCATCAGGCGGCAGGGCAGGGCGAAGCGGACGTACGAGGGAGGGGTGCCGTCGCTCAGAACGGTGCGGCGGCGGTGTACGCGTGTGAAGGCGAGGTCGATGACGCGTGGGCGCACGGGAGATGCCCGACGAACGCGGAGAACGTGAGGAGCGCGGCGAACACAGAGAACGCGGCGAACACAGAGAACGCAGCGAACACAGAGAACGCGGCGGACGCGGTGAAGGAGGCCCGGGAACGGGTGGGCTCAGCGCGCAGGGGGTCGGCTCAGAGAGTCGTCGAACACGACGCCGACCACACTCGACCGAAGTCGATGTGGGAGCGCGTGACCAGCCACTGCTGCGGATGCATGGGGCAAGTGGAGCAGGCATCCGTTTCCCCGTCAACTGCCGTGAGACGTACCGCTCATATCCTGGACAGCCTTGACAGCGGGCCGAAAGCGCCCCGTACTCTCAGGGCGGATCGTGCTGAGGGGCTCGGTCCGTGTGAAGGCATCACCCGTGTGTGATCTCCCGCCGAGCGCTTCGCCCTGCGATCGCGCCGTGCGCCGGGGATCTCCGACATCCACGGAGCCTTCGCCATGTCTTCCGACACGCTCGCCAAAGCCGCGACCGCACCTGCCCAGGACCCGCCCCCCGATGTCCCGCTGATCGTGCCGCAGCGCCGCGTCGGGCAGTGGGTGGCCGCCGCTGCGGTCCTCGTGCTCCTCGCGCTCGCCCTCAACTCCGTCGTCCGCAACGACGCGTTCCAGTGGGACGTCGTCGGCGACCACTTCACCTCGGCGTCCGTGCTGCGCGGGCTGTGGCTCACGCTCTGGCTGACCGCCGTCGTCATGGCGCTCGGCTTCGCGCTCGGCGCGGTGCTCGCCCTGGGCCGGCTCTCGTCCAATCCTGTGCTGCGCGCGGTCAGCTGGGGCTATGTGTGGCTGTTCCGGTCGATGCCGATCCTGGTGCAGCTGCTGTTCTGGTTCAACATCGGGGCGCTGTACCCGTACCTCTTCGGCGTGAAGACGGTGAACCTCCTCGGGCCCCTCACCATCGCCGTCATCGGGCTCACCCTGCACGAGGCCGCGTACGCCGCCGAGGTGGTGCGCGGCGGGATCCTCTCCGTCGACCGCGGCCAGATCGAGGCCGCGCAGGCGCTCGGGATCAGCCGGTGGCGCCGATGGCGGCGGATCGTCCTGCCGCAGGCCATGCGCTCCATCGTGCCGCCCGCCGGGAACATGCTGATCGGCACGCTCAAGGGCACGTCCATCGTCAGCGTGATCGCCGTGCAGGACCTGCTGTACTCCGTGCAGCTCGTCTACCACCGCACCTACCAGGTCATCCCGCTGCTCCTGGTCGCGACCATCTGGTACGTCGTGATCACCTCGCTGCTCAGCGTCGGCCAGTACTACGTGGAGCGGCACTACGCGCGCGGTTCGGAGCGCTCCCGATGAGCCTGACGGAACGCAAGCCGGCCGGTGACACGGCCAAGGAGGACTTCGGCGCGCTGAAGGTCGTCCCCGTACGCCACCCCTGGCGCTGGGCGGCCGTCGTCGCGACGGCGGTCCTGGTGGCCCAGTTCGCGCACGGCCTCGCCACCAACCCCGGCTGGGAGTGGGAGGTGTTCGCCGAGTTCTTCACCGCCGACGTGATCCTCAAGGCGGTCTGGATCACCCTCCAGCTCACCTTCTACGGCACGGCACTCGGCTTCGCGCTCGGCATCGTGATCGCCTTCATGCGGCTCTCGGCCAGCCCCTTCCTGCGGGCGGTGGCCTTCGGCTACATCTGGGCGTTCCGGTCGATCCCGCTGATCGTGCAGCTGCTGTTCTGGTTCAACCTGGCCTACCTCTACAAGGAGCTCCGGTTCGGGATCCCCTTCGGGCCCGGCTTCTTCTCCTTCGACACGATGGGCCTGGTCGGAGCGATGAGCGCGGCGGTCCTCGGGCTCGCCCTGCACCAGGCCGCGTACGCCGCCGAGATCGTGCGCGCGGGCGTGCTGTCCGTCGACAGCGGCCAGCTGGAGGCGGCGGCCGCGCTCGGCATCCCCCGGCTGCGGCAGATCCGCCGGATCGTCCTGCCGCAGGCGATGCGCTCGATCCTGCCCAACGCGGCCAACGAGATCATCTCCCTCTTCAAGGGCACCTCGATCGTCTCCGTGATGGCGATCGGCGAGCTCTTCTATCAGGTGCAGGTCATCTACGGCCGCAACGGCCGGGTCGTGCCGCTCCTGATGGTCGCCACCGCCTGGTACGTCCTGCTCACCAGCGCCCTCTCCGTCCTCCAGCACTACGTCGAACGTCACTTCTCGAAGGGGGCATCGCGATGAGCGCGATGGTCGAACTCCGGTCCGTACACAAGTCCTTCGGGACCCTGGAAGTCCTGCGGGGTCTCGATCTGGAGGTGCGCAAGGGCGAGGTCACCGTCATCCTCGGCCCCTCCGGCTCCGGCAAGTCCACGCTCCTGCGCGCCATCAACCACCTGGAGAAGGTGGACAAGGGCTGGATCAGCGTCGACGGCGCGCTCGTCGGCTACCGGCGCTCCGGCGACAAGCTGTACGAGCTGCGCGAACGCGAGGTGCTCAAGCAGCGCACCCAGATCGGCTTCGTCTTCCAGAACTTCAACCTCTTCCCGCACCTGACCGTCCTGGAGAACATCGTCGAGGCGCCCGTCTCGGCGCTGAAGCGGCCACGCAAGCAGGCCGCCCTGGACGCCGGGACCCTGCTGGCCCGGGTCGGTCTCGCCGACAAGGCGGACGCCTACCCCAAGCAGCTCTCCGGCGGGCAGCAGCAGCGCGTGGCCATCGCCCGCGCCCTCGCCCTGGAGCCGAAGCTGCTCCTCTTCGACGAGCCGACGTCCGCGCTCGACCCCGAACTGGTCGGCGAGGTCCTCGACGTCATCAAGGACCTGGCCCGCCAGGGCACCACGATGATCGTCGTCACCCATGAGATCGGCTTCGCGCGCGAGGTCGCCGACACGGTCGTCTTCATGGACGAGGGACTCATCGTCGAGCAGGGCACCCCCGGCGACGTGCTGGACCGTCCACGGCACGACCGCACCCGCGCGTTTCTCTCCAAGGTTCTCTAGCCCGATTCCCTCTCCGGCCCAGATTCTCCATTCTCCAGGAGCTCCCGCATGTCTTCCCGACGCACCACCCTCTCCCTCTCCGCCGCCGCCCTGGTCCTCGCACCCCTGCTCGGCGCCTGCGGCGGGGACAGCGACGCCGCGACCGGCGGCGGCGAGCCCGGCACCAAGAAGGTCGGCGACATCAACATCGGGCCCGACCAGAACCGCGTCCGCGGGAAGAAGGACGCCGCGGCCGCGAAGCTCGTGCCCGCGGCGGTGCGCGAGCGCGGCACGCTGCGGCTCGGCGGCAGCGCCGACTCGGTCGCGCCCCTCGGTTTCTACGCCACCGACGACAAGACGCGGATCGGCTCGGAGGTCGACATCGCGAGCCTGGTCGCCGACACGCTCGGCCTGAAGCCGAAGTTCGAGCAGGTCTCCTGGGAGAACCTCTTCGTCGGCCTGGACAGCGGAAAGTTCGACGGCGTCTTCTCGAACGTCACCGTGACCGAGGAGCGCAAGGAGAAGTACGACTTCGCGACCTACCGCCACGACAACATCGCCTTCGAGGCCCGCAAGGACGCCGACTGGACGGCGAAGAAGCCGGCGGACGTGGCCGGCAAGTCGATCGCGGTCTCCTCCGGCACCAACCAGGAGAAGATCCTCGTCGACTGGAGCGAGCAGAACGAGAAGGCCGGGCGTGAGCCCGTGGCCATCAAGTACTTCCAGAAGGACTCCGACTACTACCTCGCCCTCCAGTCGGGACGCATCGACGCCTACCTCGGCCCGAACCCCTCGGCCGCCTACCACGTGGCGTCGTCGGGGCAGACGAAGATCATCGGCACGATGTCGGGCGGCGGCCCGAGCATCCAGGGCGAGATCGCCGCCACCACGAAGAAGGACAGCGGACTCGTCGACGCCTATGCCGCCGCGCTCAACCACGTGATCGAGGACGGCAGTTGCGCCAAGGTCCTGAAGCGCTGGGGCCTGGAGGACGAGGCCGTGAAGGAGTCGCAGATCAACCCCAAGGGTCTGCCGAAGCCGTAGGAAGCGGCAGGAGGCGGCAGGGAGGGACGGGGGAGCGGCAAGAGCACCGGGAAGCGACCGGGTAGCGGCTGCGGGGCGGATGCCCAGGGCGGAACACGAGGGCGCGGCGCCGCGCCCACCTCTCGGGCCGGGCGGGCCCGTATGGAAGGGTTGATCACATGACGACGGACGCATCGACGGACGCGGCACACGAGCGGAAGGACGCGGCACTCGACTGGAAGCGCTGGCACGAGCAGCGGACGGAGGCGGTGTCGGCGTCCTACGGCCCGCTCTCCCTCACCGGCACCCACTGGCTCGCGGACCACCCGGATGGTTCGCTTCCGGACATCCCCGGGCGCTGGACCGAGGCGGGCGACGAGCTCGTCCTGACCGCGCGGACCGACGACGGGCTCACCCTCGACGGACGGCTCTTCGACGGGGAGGCCCGGCTCACCGCCGATCCCGGCCCGGTCGGCGCGGCCCGCGTCGGGCACGGCGACCGCCGTCTGGTGGTGCTGCGCCGCGAAGGCCTCTGGGCGGTACGCGACTTCGACCCCGGGGCCGCCGCGCGCCGCGCGTTCCGGGGCATCGAGGCCACCGCGTACGACGCGCGCTGGGCGGTGCCCGGGCGCTTCACGCCGTACGCCGCCGACAGCACGGTGGACGGGGTGCGCACGGTCCGGGTCGGCAACGCGGACGGGGTCGAGCGGGGGCTCGGCCTCGGGGGCGAGCTGGCGTTCACCCTGGCCGGAAAGGAGTACACGCTCCAGGTGTCGGTGGAGGGGGACGGCTCCTTGTGGGCGGTCTTCGGGGACGCGACCAGCGGGGTCTCCAGCTACCGGTTCCGGTTCCTGCGGCCCGCCGCGCCGGACGCCGAGGGGCGCACGACCGTCGACTTCAACCGGGCGCTGCTGCCCCCGTGCGCCTTCGCCGATCACTTCATCTGCCCCTTCCCGCCTCCCGGGAACACCCTCGGCACAGAGATCGCCGCCGGAGAACGGAACCTCGTGGGGCGCTGACACGTCTGAAACAGGCAGAAGCCAGGAGCAGCCAGAAGCACGGCCGATGACCCGAGCCCCGACGGCGTACGACAGGTACGACAGCCGTCGGGGCCGCTCGGCATGCAGGTGTCCGACGGCCGAAAGACGCCCTTGTGCGTGCTGTCCCCGGCCCCAATACTCCCGAGCAGCGCTTGTCAGGGGCACGGCGTAACCGGAATCCGGCTTGCCTTTTTGTCCCTTGGCTGCGCCTCACGGACCCGCAACCCACACGGGCCCACTGACTTCCCCCCGGGAGGAACAACAAGTGAGGAACAAGCGCACCACCCCCCGCAGCGGCATAGCGAGACGTACTCGTCTGCTCGCCGTGGCCACCGGACTCGTGGCCGTCGGCGCGCTCGCCGTCCCCGCTGCCAACGCCGACGACGTCGCCACCTTCAGCTCGGCGCAGCTCACCAAGGCGAGCGACGCGGTGCTCGACGCGGATGTCGCAGGCACCGCATGGAGCGTCGACAAGGCGACGAACCGTCTGGTCGTCACCGCCGACAGCACCGTCTCCCAGGCCGAGATCGCCAAGATCAAGGAGGCGGCGGGCAGCAACGCGGGCGCCCTCAAGGTCGAGCGCACTCCCGGCAAGTTCACCAAGCTGATCTCCGGCGGCGACGCGATCTACGCGTCCAGCTGGCGCTGTTCGCTCGGCTTCAACGTCCGCAGCGGCAGCACGTACTACTTCCTGACCGCCGGTCACTGCACCGACGGCGCGGGCACCTGGTGGTCCAACTCCGCGAAGACCACGGTCCTGGGAACCACCACGGGCTCCAGCTTCCCGACCAACGACTACGGCATCGTGCGGTACACCAACACGTCCGTCACCAAGTCCGGCACGGTCGGCAGCCAGGACATCACCAGTGCGGGCAACGCCACCGTGAACCAGGCCGTCACTCGGCGCGGCTCCACCACCGGCACCCACAGCGGCAGGGTCACCGGCCTGAACGCGACCGTGAACTACGGCGGCGGTGACATCGTCTACGGCATGATCAAGACCACGGTCTGCGCCGAGCCCGGCGACAGCGGCGGCCCGCTCTACGCGGGGACCAAGGCGCTGGGTCTCACCTCGGGCGGCAGCGGCAACTGCTCCTCGGGCGGCACGACCTTCTTCCAGCCGGTCACCGAGGCGCTGAGCGCGTACGGCGTCAGCGTCTACTGATCCACGTCACGTAGATCAGTCTGCGGCCAGCAGCGGGAGAGCCCCCGTCCGGCACGTCCGGGCGGGGGCTCTCTCCCGTCTCCCGTCGTCCCCCGTCTCCCTTTGCGCGCCCTGCGGCGTTACCGTCGAAGGGAACGCCCAACACGCCCAATTCGGACCCTGGGGGGCCGGCATGGTCGAGGAGCTGGTGGCGGCGGGAGTGGCCGTCGGGTCTGCCGGAGCGCTCTATGTCATGGCAGCGGCGCGTGTGGTCAAACAGTACGAACGGGGTGTGGTGCTCCGGCTCGGACGGCTCCAGCGTTCGGTGCGGGGGCCCGGGTTCACGATGATCGTGCCGTTCGTGGACCGGCTGAACAAGGTGAACATGCAGATCGTGACGATGCCGGTCCCGGCGCAGGACGGCATCACCCGGGACAACGTCACGGTGCGCGTGGACGCGGTCATCTACTTCCGGGTGGTCGACGCGGCGGAGGCCGTCGTCCAGGTGGAGGACTACCGGTTCGCGGTCTCGCAGATGGCCCAGACGTCTCTGCGCTCGATCATCGGCAAGAGCGACCTCGACGATCTGCTCTCCAACCGCGAGAAGCTCAACCAGGGCCTGGAGCTGATGATCGACTCTCCGGCGGTCGGGTGGGGCGTGCAGATCGACCGGGTCGAGATCAAGGACGTCTCGCTGCCGGAGACGATGAAGCGCTCGATGGCCCGGCAGGCCGAGGCGGACCGCGAGCGCCGGGCCCGCGTGATCAACGCGGACGCCGAGCTGCAAGCCTCCAAGAAGCTGGCCGAGGCCGCGCACCAGATGGCGGAGGAGCCCGCCGCGCTCCAACTGCGGCTGCTCCAGACCGTGGTGGCCGTCGCCGCCGAGAAGAACTCGACGCTCGTCCTGCCCTTCCCCGTGGAGCTGCTCCGGTTCCTGGAGCGGGCCCAGCAGGCGCAGCAGCCGGCCGCCCCCGAGGCCGCCGTCACGGCGGTGCCCGAAGCGCCCGCCGTGACCGAGTCAGGCGTGCCCGGAGCGTCGAAAACCGGACAGGACTAGTCCTCACCCATTGCCGATCACCCGCTCGCACGGGGTGTTTGCAGCGGGAACCGACGTGGTGAGACCGGCGCCGGTGAAGGCCCGGGGGGCGTGCGGTGTTTGTCGCGTGCGCGTCCTGAAGTAGACCTTGTGTGCTACCGGGCGGCATCGGGATAGTGGGCCGCACCCTTTGGCATGGACGCGGCTTTCGCAGCGTGTGCGACTCCGTGCCGGTACGCCTTCCGGCCCTCAGGTCCCCACACCGAACGGGCCGACCCCCCACAGGAGGACGTGAGTTGAAGCACCGACGCATATCCAAGCGACGTGCCGCCGTGGCAGGTGCGGGCATCACCGCACTGATCGCCGCCGGAATCACCTTCCAGACTGCGAACGCCAGCGAGAGTGTCCCGACCCCCACGCCGGACACCCTCTCCCTCGCGAAGGCCGGAAAGCTCGCCTCGTCCCTCGGCAAGGACCTCGGTCCGGACGCCGCCGGCACGTACTACGACGCCAAGGCCAAGCACCTCGTCGTGAACGTCCTCGACAAGAGCGCGGCCGACGCCGTCGAGTCGGCGGGCGCCAAGGCGAGAATCGTCGAGAACTCCCTCGCCGAGCTGAAGGGCGCCCGCTCGACCCTCAGCGACAAGGCGTCCATCCCCGGCACCTCGTGGGCGGTCGACCCGGCCACCAACAAGGTCGTCGTCACGGCCGACCGCACGGTCAAGGGCGCCGACCTCGACAAGCTCGGCGCGGTCGTGAAGGGGCTCGGCGGCAAGGCCGAACTCCAGCGGACCAAGGGGGAGTACAAGCCCTTCATCGCGGGCGGCGACGCCATCTGGGGTGGCGGCGGCCGCTGCTCGCTCGGGTTCAACGTGGTCAAGGACGGTGCGCCGCACTTCCTGACCGCGGGCCACTGCACCGAGTCGATCACCAGCTGGTCGCAGGAGCAGGGCGGCGCGGTCATCGGTGAGAACGCGGGCTCCAGCTTCCCCGACAACGACTACGGCATCGTCAAGTACAGCGGCGACACCGCGCACCCGAGCGAGGTGAACCTCTACAACGGCTCGACGCAGGCCATCACCAAGGCGGGCGACGCGACCGTCGGCCAGAAGGTGCAGCGCAGCGGCTCGACCACGCAGCTGCACGACGGCACGGTCACCGGTCTCGACGCCACCGTGAACTACGGCAACGGCGACATCGTCAACGGACTCATCCAGACCGACGTCTGCGCCGAGCCCGGTGACAGCGGCGGCGCGCTCTTCGCCGGGGACACGGCCCTCGGCCTGACCTCGGGCGGCAGCGGTGACTGCAGCGCCGGCGGCGAGACGTTCTTCCAGCCGGTGCCCGAAGCGCTGAGCGCCTTCGGTGCGGAGATCGGCTGAGGTCGTGGCGCCTCGCTAGTACCTCGGCAGCGCTCCCGGCAGAAAGCGGCAGCGCGTGGGGCCGGTCCGTCGCGTGCGGACCGGCCCTTTCCGTTCGTGCATTTGTGAAAACTTTCACAAAGTGACCTTCGGCCCACCCGAAGAGGCCTTTCTCGGCCCCAGGAGCTCGTCGTAGGGGTGTGCAATGGAGGCACAAGCGAGAACGCATGCCTCACCGAAGGAGCCCCGTCATGGAGGCCAACGAGATGGTGGACGGACTGGTCCAGGGAGCGCTCGCCGCGCTCGACCGGTTCGCGTCGTACGACCAGGAGCAGGTCGACCACATCGTCAAGAAGGCATCCCTCGCCGCGCTGAACCGGCACGGGGAGCTGGCGGAGCTGGCCGTGCGGGAGACCGGCCGCGGCCTCTTCGAGGACAAGGCCGTCAAGAACCTCTTCGCCTGCGAGCACGTCGTCCACTCGATGCGCGGCCTGAAGACCGCGGGCGTCATCTCCCGCGACGAGCTCAACGGCATCACCGAGATCGCCGAACCGGTCGGCGTCGTCTGCGCCATGACCCCGGTGACCAACCCGACCTCGACGACCCTCTTCAAGGCCCTCATCGCCCTGAAGACCCGCAACCCGATCATCTTCGCCTTCCACCCCAGCGCCCAGCGCTGCTCCGCCGAGGCCGCCCGCATCGTGCGCGACGCCGCCATCGAGGCCGGTGCCCCGGCCAGCTGCGTGCAGTGGATCGAGGAGCCCTCGATGGCGGCCACGGGGCTGCTCATGAACCACCCCGGCGTCTCCACCATCCTCGCCACGGGCGGCAACGCCATGGTCAAGTCCGCCTACTCCTGCGGCAAGCCCGCGCTCGGCGTCGGCGCCGGCAACGTACCGGCGTACGTCACGCGCAGCGGCAAGCTGCGGCGCGCCGTGCACGACATCGTGCTCTCCAAGGCCTTCGACCACGGCATGATCTGCGCCTCCGAGCAGGCCGTGATCCTCGACGAGGAGGTCTACGACGCGGGGCTCGCGGAGTTCGAGCGGCTCGGCGCGTACGTCGTCACGGCGGCCGAGAAGACCAAGCTGGAGGAGTTCGTCTTCGGGACGACGGCCTTCGGCGCCGACTGCGCGGGCGCCAAGCTGAACGCGGACGTCGTCGGCAGGTCCCCGCGGTGGATCGCCGAGCAGGCCGGATTCGAGGTCCCCGAGGGCACGTCGGTCATCGTCGCCGAGTGCGCGGAGGTCGGCGAGAGCGAGCCGCTGACCCGCGAGAAGCTCTCCCCGATCCTGGCCGCCCTGAAGGCGGGATCCACCGAGCAGGGCCTCGAACTGGCCGCGCGGATGGTCGAGTTCAACGGTCTGGGCCACAGCGCCGCCATCCACACCGAGGACGAGGAGCTCGCCGAGGAGTTCGGCAGGCGCGTCAAGGCGGTCCGTGTCATCGTCAACGCCCCCTCGACCTTCGGCGGCATCGGCGACGTCTACAACGCCTTCCTGCCCTCGCTCACCCTCGGCTGCGGCTCCTACGGGCACAACTCGGTGTCGAACAACGTCTCCGCGGTCAACCTGATCAACGTCAAGCGGATCGGACGGCGCAACACCAACATGCAGTGGTTCAAGGTCCCGCCCAAGATCTACTTCGAGCGCAACTCCCTGCGCTACCTGGGGGAGATGGACGCCATCCGGCGGGTGTCGATCGTGACGGACAAGACGATGTCGGCGCTCGGCTTCGTCGCCCGGGTGACCGACATCCTCCAGGCCCGCCCCCAGGCCGTCACCGTCCAGGTCATCGACGACGTCGAGCCCAACCCGGAGCTGGCGACCGTGCGCGCCGGAGCCGCGCGCATGCGGGACTTCGAGCCGGACACGATCATCGGGCTCGGCGGCGGCTCACCGATGGACGCGGCCAAGATCATGTGGCTGATGTACGAGCACCCGGAGGTCGAGTTCGCGGACACCAAGGAGAAGTTCTTCGACATCCGCAAGCGGGCCTTCACCTTCCCGGGCCTCGGCGAGAAGGCGCAGATGGTGGCCATCCCGACCACCTCGGGCACGGGCTCCGAGGTCACCCCCTTCGCCGTCATCTCCGACCCGAAGGCCGCCCAGAAGTACCCCCTCGCCGACTACGCGCTCACCCCGAACGTCGCGATCGTCGACCCCGTCCTGCCCCTGAAGCTCCCCGCGACGGTCACCGCCGACTCCGGTTTCGACGCGCTGACCCACGCCACCGAGGCGTACGTCTCGGTGTACGCCAACGACTACACCGACGGGCTCTGCCTCCAGGCGATCAAGCTCATCTTCGAGAACCTGGAGCGGTGCGTCGTGAACGGGTCCGCCGACCCCGAGGCGCGGGAGAAGATGCACAACGCCTCGACCGTGGCGGGCATGGCCTTCGCCAACGCCTTCCTGGGCCTGGTGCACGCCATGGCGCACACCCTCGGCAACACCTTCCACGTCTCGCACGGCCGCACCAACGCGCTGCTCCTGCCGCACGTCATCCGGCACAACGGCACCGTGTCCGGCAAGGCGACCCCGTGGCCGAAGGCCGAGGTCTACCGCGCGCCCGAGCGGTTCCAGGAGATCGCGCGGATGCTGGGCCTTCCGGCGGACTCCCCGGAGCAGGGGGTCGAGTCCTACGCCCGCGCGGTCGAGGAGCTGCGCGCCAAGTGCGGTGTCCCCGCCTCGTTCGCCGAGGAGGGGGTCGACGAGGCGGCCTTCATCGCGGCCCTGCCGGAGCAGGCGAGGAACGCGTACGCCGATCAGTGCGCGCCGGCCAACCCGCGGATGCCGATGCTCTCCGAGATGGAGAACTTGATGCGGCAGGCCTACTACGGGAACGGGGAAGGTGCCTGATCCGGGTCGCCGTCCCCGGGCCGGGTGGCCGGGCGCGCGGTTCTGCGCGCCCCTGATGAGGCGCCCCTCGCGGGGCGCCTCATCGTTTGGGCCAGTACCAGAGGGGCTCGTCCAGGAGGCCCTCGCGGCCTGCCACCGTCGTCCGGCCGGACTCCTTCACCAGTTCTATGGAGTTCACGTCGAGCCGGTGGCGCACCGCTCCCTTCGCGATGGCCTCGGCGAGCGGGCGGGCATGGGTCACCAGGACGACCTGGGTGTCCTTCGTGGCGGTGAGGATCAGGTCCGCCAGGGGGCGCAGGAGGTCCGGGTGCAGGCTCGTCTCCGGTTCGTTCAGGACCAGGAGCGCGGGCGGCCGGGGCGTGAGCAGCGCCGCGGTCCACAGCAGATAGCGCAGGGTGCCGTCGGACAGCTCGGCCGCTCCGAGGGGGCGGTTGAGCCCGCGCTGGCGCAGCTGGAGCTCGAAGCGGCCGCCCTGCGCGGCGATCTCCACCCGGCTGCCGGGGAAGGCGTCGTCCACCGCGGCGTCGAGCGCCGCCGGGTCGCCGATCTCCCGGATGGTCTGCAAAGCCGCGGCCAGGTCGGCGCCGTCAGGGGCGAGGACCGGGGTGCGGGTGCCGATGCGGGCGGCGCGGGCGGGGGCTCCGGCGTCCGTGCGGACGTGGTCGTAGAACCGCCAGGATCTGATCAGCTCGCGCAGGCGCAGCAGGTCGGGGGCGAGCTGCGGGTCGGCGAGCTCGCTCAGCATGCTTTCGTACGGCCGGATGCCCTGGGTGCGGTGCCAGCCGCCGTCGGCGGTACGGGTGCGCACGGCCGGGCCCGCGCGATCGCAGAGCAGCGCGGCGGGGCGCAGCACGGGTCCTGCCCAGGTGCACTCGCGCTTGATCTCCGGGTCGAGATTGAACAGTGAGGGCCCGGCGCCGGCGCCCGAGGTGGGGATGGGGTGCCCGAAGTCCACCGCGTACCCGAACTCGTCGCCCGCGAAGCCGAGGCGCAGGCTGGTCGCCTCCGCCTTGGCGGGGCCCGCCCACAGCGCGGAGGGCAGCCCGCCCTCACGGGCGAGGGCGGAGACCGCGCCGCCGCGCGCGGAGTCGGCGAGCAGCCGCAGCGCGCGGTACAGGCTGGACTTGCCGGTGCCGTTCGCGCCCGTCACGACGTTCAGCCGGCTCAGGGGGACGATCAGTTTGCGCAGGGAGCGGTAGTTCTCGACCGCCAGGGTGGTGATCATCGCTCAAGCCTCGCACCCGGGTCCGACAACGGCCGCGGGAAGCGGCCCCGCGGGCGGGCCGCCCGGTTCACCCGCGATGGGCGCCGCTGTCGGTGCCGGTCGTGCCCGTCGTGCCGGTTGTGCCGGTTGTGCCGGTCTCCTGCATCGCGGGCTGCCGGCCCGGCTGGCGGTCCCCGCGCAGCGAGGACATGACCAGGGTGACGGCGGTGCCCACGACCGCCCAGGCGGCGAGCACCAGCATCGGTCCGGTGATCGCGTTTCCCTTGAAGTACGCGATGGAGCGGGCCACCCAGGTGCCCGCGCCCGGCGGCAGCCAGGGCCCGATCTCCTTCCAGAACGGCGGCAGCATCGGCAGCGGGAAGGCGCCGCCCGCGCTCGGGTTGCCCGCGATCACGACGAGCAGGACCGCGAGGCCGATGCCCACGATGCCGGTGAGCGACTGGAGGGCCAGCGTGATCATGCCGACCCCGAAGACGACGAGCGCGCCGAGGCCCCACAGGCCCATGATGCTGCCGGGCAGGGCGCCGAGGATTGGGCCGATGATGAGCGCGCCGCCCAGGCCCCCCGCGATCGAGTAGAGCGCCATGACGCCGGTCCTGATCAGCGCGCGGCGGCCGTTGGCGGCCCGGGAGCCCGCGCTGATCGCCAGGATCGAGGCGCACAGGTAGCCGCCGACGCACCAGCCGACGACCAGGTAGAAGGACGAGAGCCCGTCGAAGTCCTTGCTGGACGCCGGGGCCACGTCCACGGTCTTGACCGTCCGCTTCTCGGCCCCGTCGACCTCGGTGGCGATCTTCTCCAGCGCGGTGGCGAGGACGGTGCCGCCGCCCGAGCCGACCAGGAGGGTGTCGGTGGTGCCCCGGGGGTCGAGGATCAGGGCGCCGTCGATGTCGCGGTTCATGATCTTGTGCCGGGCCGCGGCCTCGTCCTTGACCACGCGCGGGTCGAGCGGTTCACCGGGGAGCTTCGCGAGCTTGTCCGACGTCTCCTGGGCCGCGGGTCCCGGAGCGACCACGCCGAAGGGCACGTCCTTCGGCTTCGGGTCGTGCAGGGCCCCCACGTAGGAGGCGATGAACAGCAGCTGCAGGGCCAGTACACCGATGACCAGCAAGGCTGCTCGCGGGGTGACGGCGCTCTTCAACTCATCGGTGAAACTCATGCCCCCACGCTCCGTGGCCCCCGTCGTTCCCGCAGGTGGGCGGGGCCGAATGGGCGAAACGGAGTGCGGTTCGACCCGGGTGTCGTACGTACGTTCGAAACTTGGTCTATGGTGGAGGCGGGGGATGTGAGAACGGTTCGATTCAGGGTGTCAGGAGGTGCGTGTGCCCGGGTTCACGCATCTGCACACCGTCTCCGGGTTCTCCCCGCGCTACGGGGCCTCGCACCCGGAGCGGCTCGCCGAGCGCGCCGCCGAGCGGGGCATGGACGCCCTCGCCCTCACCGACCGGGACACCCTCGCGGGCACCGTCCGGTTCGCCAAGGCCTGCGCCAAGGCGGGCGTGCGGCCCCTGTTCGGGACCGAGCTCGCGGTGGGGGAGGCGGACCCGGCCGGCGGCGCCCGGCGCCGGACCCCGGTGCGCGGCGGTGCCTTCATCGACGAATCGACCCCGCGCGTGACCTTCCTCGCCCGTGACGGCGCCCGGGGCTGGGCCGCGCTGTGCCGTCTGATCACCGAAGCGCACCGGAGCGGCGAGGGGCGGCCCGTGCTCCCGTGGGAGGAGAACCACGGCGAGGGCATGACCGTCCTGCTGGGCCCCGCGTCCGACGTGGGGCGCGCGCTGGCCGCCGGACGCCCCGACCGCGCCGCCCGGCTCCTCGCCCCCTGGCGCGAGCGCTACGGGGACGGGCTGCGCCTGGAGTCCGTGTGGCACGGCCGCGAAGGCACCGGACCCGGCTCGCTCCGCCTCGCCGCCCGCACCGTCGGCTTCGCCGCCGAGCAGGGCGTGCGCCCCGTCCTGAGCAACGCCGTCCGCTACGCCGACCCCGGCATGGGCCCGGTCGCCGACGTGCTCGACGCCGCCCGCCGCCTCATCCCGGTCGACCCGACCAAGGAACTCGACGGCGGGGAGCGGTGGTTGAAGGACGCCGACGCCATGCTGGGCGCCGCCGAGCGGATCGTGGAGGCGGCCGGCTTCCGCCGCGACACCGCCCGCCGTCTCGTCGAACAGACCCAGTCGGCCGCCGCCGAGTGCCTCGTCGACCCCGAGGACGACATCGGCATCGGCTCCGTGCGCTTCCCCGAGCCGTACCTCGTCGGCGCCGGCCGCCGCAGCGCCCAGCGCGTCCTGGCCTCACGGGCGGCGGCGGGCATGGTGCTGCGGGGCTACGACACCGGCCGCGCGCACCGCGCCTACTGGGAGCGGATGCACCACGAGCTGGACATCATCGCGTACCACGGCTTCGCCTCCTACTTCCTCACCGTGGCCCAAGTGGTCGACGACGTACGGGACTTGGGCATCCGGGTCGCGGCGCGCGGCTCCGGGGCCGGGTCCCTGGTCAACCACCTCATCGGCATCGCGCACGCCGACCCGGTCGAGCACGGCCTGCTCATGGAGCGGTTCCTGTCCACCCGGCGGGCCGTCCTGCCCGACATCGACATCGACGTGGAGTCGGCGCGCCGTCTGGAGGTCTACCGCGCGATCATCGGCCGCTTCGGCACCGAACGGGTCGCGACCGTCGCCATGCCCGAGACCTACCGGGTCCGCCACGCCATCCGCGACGTGGGCGCGGCCCTCTCCATGGACCCGGCCGAGATCGACAAGATCGCCAAGTCCTTCCCGCACATCCGCGCGCGCGACGCCCGCTCGGCGATGGAGGAGCTGCCCGAACTGCGCGCGGTGGCACAGGAGGCGGGGGAGCACGGCCGGCTGTGGGAGCTCGTCGAGGCCCTGGACGCGCTGCCGCGCGGGGTCGCCATGCACCCGTGCGGGGTGCTGCTCTCCGACGCCTCGCTGCTCGCGCGTACGCCCGTCATGCCCACCAGCGGCGAGGGGCTCCCCATGTCCCAGTTCGACAAGGAGGACGTGGAGGACCTCGGGCTGCTCAAGCTCGACGTGCTCGGCGTGCGCATGCAGTCGGCGATCGCGCACGCGGTGGGGGAGGTCGAGCGGACCACGGGGGAGCGCGTGGACGTGGACGCCGTGCCGCCGGGGGACCCGGCGACGTACCAGCTCATCAAGTCCACCGAGACGCTCGGCTGCTTCCAGATCGAGTCGCCGGGCCAGCGGGACCTGGTCGGGCGCCTCCAGCCCGCGACCTTCCACGACCTGGTCGTCGACATCTCGCTCTTCCGGCCGGGTCCGGTCGCCGCCGACATGGTGCGGCCCTTCATCGAGGCCCGGCACGGCCGCGCGCCCGTCCGCTATCCGCACCCGGACCTGGCGGGCCCGCTCAAGGAGACGTACGGCGTCGTCGTCTTCCACGAGCAGATCATCGAGATCGTGGACATCATGACCGGCTGCGGACGCGACGAGGCGGACCGGGTGCGGCGCGGGCTCTCCGATCCGGAGTCGCAGGGGCGGATCCGCTTCTGGTTCGCGCAGCAGGCGGCGGCCAAGGGGTACGACGCCGAGACGATCGGCCGGACCTGGGGGATCGTCGAGGCCTTCGGCTCGTACGGCTTCTGCAAGGCGCACGCGGTGGCCTTCGCCGTGCCCACGTACCAGTCGGCGTGGCTGAAGGCCCATCACCCGGCCGCCTTCTACGCCGGGTTGCTCACCCACGACCCCGGGATGTACCCGAAGCGGCTGCTGCTCGCGGACGCGCGGCGGCGGGGGGTGCCGATCCTTCCCCTTGACGTGAACCGGTCCGCGGTCGCTCACCGTATCGAACTGGTGTCCGGTTCCGGCTCGGCGCCGGACCGGTGGGGCCTGCGCCTCGCGCTCTGTGACGTCCACGGCATCAGCGAGGCCGAGGCCGCGCGGATCGCCGACGCCCAGCCCTACGCCTCGCTCCTGGACTTCTGGGAGCGGGCCAGGCCCAGCCAGCCGGTCGCGCAGCGGCTCGCGCAGGTCGGCGCGCTCGACGCGTTCGGCGCCAACCGCCGCGACCTGCAACTGCACCTGACCGAACTCCGGCGGGGCGCGCACGGCTCCTCGGGGGCCCAACTCCCGCTGTCCGGCGGCCGGAAGACGGCTCCCGCCGGGCTGCCCGACCTGGACGACGCGGAACGGCTCAGCGCCGAACTCGGCGTCCTCGGCATGGACTCCTCGCGCCACCTCATGGGCGACCACGCGGAGTTCCTCCGGGAGCTCGGCGTGCTCACGGCCCGCCGGCTGCGGGAGGCCGAACACGGGGCGACCGTCCTGGTCGCGGGCGCCAAGGCGGCCACCCAGACCCCGCCGATCCGCTCCGGGAAACGGGTCATCTTCACCACCCTGGACGACGGCACGGGCCTGGTCGACCTGGCCTTCTTCGACGACGCGCACGAACGCTGCGCGCACACCGTCTTCCACTCCTGGCTGCTCCTGGTCCGCGGAGTGGTGCAGCGGCGCGGGCCGCGCAGCCTCAGCGTGGTCGGCGCCGCCGCGTGGAACCTCGCGGAACTGGTGGAGCTGCGCCAGGAGGGCGGCCTCGAAGCGGTGGGCGCGCGTCTCGCCGAACCGGGGCCCGAGGAGACGCCCGACGCGGCCCCCGCGGACGACGGCCGCCGCATCAAGATGTCCACGGGGTACGAGATGCACCCCTGGGCCGACCTTCAGCCGCCCGGTGAACGGGCGGCGACAGGACGCAAGTTGTGGCACCAGAGCCCCGGGAGCGCGGGATGAGCATCCTCTGCGTACGGTTCCTTCTGCCGCCCCTGCACGAGGCGGCCGTGCCCCGGCTGCTCACGCTGCTCGGCGAGTTCAGCCCCGTGGTCGAGGCCCTGCCGCCCGACGCCGCGCTCGTCGACGTACGCGGAGCGATGCGGTACTTCGGGCGGGACGCCGTCGAGCTCGCCTCGGTGATAAGGGTGCGCGCGCTCGCCCACCACGGCGTGGACTGCGTGATCGGCGCCGGGCCCGGCCCGATGCTGGCCCGGATGGCCGCACGGGAGGCCGCGCCCGGGGTGACCCGGGCCGTGGGCCAGGGCCCCGGAGCCGTCGCGGAGTTCCTCGGGCCCAAGCCGGTCGCCGAACTGCCGGGAGTCGGCCGCGCCACCGCCCGCACCCTCTGCTCGTACGGGCTCGACTCCGTCGGCAAGGTGGCCGCAGCGCCGCTGTCCACGCTCCAGCGTCTCGTCGGCGCCCGCGCGGGCCGCGAGCTGCACGAGAAGGCGCACGGCGTCGACCGCGCCCGCGTCGTGCCGAACGCCGCCGCCCGCTCCCTCGCCTCCGAACGGCCCTTCCCCCGCGACGAGCTGGACCCCGCGCGCCACCGCAGGGCGCTGATCTCGCTCACCGAGGAACTCGGCGCCCGGATGCGCGACGAGGACCAGGTGTGCCGCTCCCTGACCCTCACCGTGCGGTACGCGGACCGCTCCACGACGACCCGCACCCGTACGCTCCCCGAGCCGACCGCGCACTCCTCCGCGCTGACCGCGACCGCGTACCGCATGTACGAGGCCCTGGGCCTCCAGCGGGCCCGGGTGCGCGGCGTCTGTCTGCGCGCCGAAGGGCTCGGCCCCGCCGAACACGCCGCCCACCAGCTGATGTTCGACCCGGTGGACGAGAAGGCCCGCAGGATCGAGGCGGTGGTCGACCGGGCGCGGGCGAAGTTCGGGCCGGGTGCGATCGTGCCGGGGACGCTGGCGGCGTGACACCGTCACCGCCGGGCAGCGGTCCGTCGGCCGTGTCCGGGGCGGGCGGGGCAGCCCACGGGCGTACGACCGCAGGCCAATACCCTCGCGCGGGGCTGCCGCCTACGATCGGCGCATGGACGTCACAGCAGGTCAGCCGCCGCCCGCGAAGGGCCTGAGCGAGGGCCGCGGCAGGGATACGGACCTGGGCACGGGCCGCGGCAAGTTGGCGACCCGGGGCCCGTGGCGGGCCGTGCGCACGGGCCTCGCCTGGACCGGGGCCGTCCTCTTCCCGGCCGTCACCTACGTCACGTTCTCCGACGGGCGGCAGGGCTTCGACCTCTTCATGGTCCTCGCCTCGGTCCTGCTCGCCGCGGTGGTCGCCGCGCTGCTGCGGAGCAGGCCGCTGGCCGCCCTGACCCTGCTGCTCCTGGGCGGGGTCACGGCCACGATGGAGATGCGGACGACGGAGATCAGCTACCTCCAAGTCCTGTCCGCGGTGGGCGCCGTGGGCTTCCTCGCGGCCACCCGCCCGCGCCGCACGTCGGTCGTCGCCGCCCTCCTGGCGTGCACGGCGCAGATGCTCTCCCTCTTCGCCTTCCCGGCCGACCAGGGCTGCCTGCCCGGCCAGTACGGGATGAGCCACTGCGCGACCTCCGCCTGGGCGAGCGACACCAGCCAGACCGCCGTGTTCGTCGCCGTCCTCCTCGTCGCCGCCTGGATGGCGGGCAACTCGGTCCGAGAGCGCCGCACGCACGCCGAAGCCCTGCGCACCCAGGCCACCGCCCGCGCCATCACCGCCGAACGGCTGCGCATCGCACGGGAGTTGCACGACATGATCGCGCACAGCATCGGTGTCATAGCCATCCAGGCGGGTGTGGGCAGCCGGGTCATCGACACCCAGCCCGCGGAGGCCCGCAACGCGCTCAGCACCATCGAGGCCACCAGCAGGGAGACCCTCGCGGGGCTCCGCCGCACGCTGGTCGCGCTGCGCAGACCGGAAGCGGATCCGGTGAACCCGGCGGATCCGGCGGACCCCGGGGCCGCCGACGCCGTACAAGCCGCCGCCCGCGCCGAGTCCGCGCCGCCGCGCGAGCCGGCCCCGGGGCTCGCCGACGTCGACCGGCTCGCCGCGGCGGCGCGGGACGCCGGGGTCCGCGCGGAGATCCGCCGGGTGGGGGACGAGGGGCCGCTGCCGGCCGACATCGACCTGGCCGCGTTCCGCATCCTCCAGGAGGCCCTGACCAATGTCGTACGGCACGCGGGGACGGGCGCCTGCCGGGTGACCGTCGAGCGGCGGGACGGCGCGCTGTCCCTGGAGGTCGAGGACGACGGCCGGGGCGGGCTGCCCGCGGGCACCGGCTTCGGCCTGGTCGGCATGCGGGAGCGGGTGGCCCTGCTGCACGGCCGGTTCACCGCGGGGCCGCGTCCCGAGGGCGGGTTCCGGGTGACGGCGCTGCTGCCGCTGCCGGCCGCTGGGGCCGGAGCGGGGAGCGGGGTGGGCGCCCGATGACCGATGCCGCCCTTCGTGCCGTCCGCGTCCTCCTCGCCGACGACCAGCCCCTCGTCCGTGCCGGCCTGCGCGTCCTGATGGCCGACACCCCCGACATCGAGGTCGTGGGGGAGGCGGGGACGGGCGCCGACGCGGTGCGGCTGGCCCTGGACGTGTGCCCCGACGTCGTCGTCATGGACATCCGCATGCCCGGCATGGACGGCATCGAGGCCACCCGCAGGATCACCTCCCAGGCCGGCGCGACACGCGTTCTCGTCCTCACCACCTTCGATGACGACGACTACGTGTACGGCGCGCTGCGCGCGGGCGCGAGCGGGTTCCTCGTCAAGGACATGGCCCTGGAGGACATCCTCGCGGGGATCCGCGTGGTGGCCACCGGGGACGGGCTGATCGCACCGAGCGTCACCCGGCGTCTGATCGAGGAGTTCGCGGCGCGTCCGGAGCCGGTGCCCGCGCCCGCGCCGCCGGTGCGGGAGACGGTGGAGGGCATCACCGACCGTGAGTACCAGGTGCTCACGCTGGTCGGCCGCGGGCTGTCGAACGCCGAGATCGCGGCGGAGCTCTTCATCGCCGTGGCCACGGTCAAGGCGCACGTGGCGCGGCTCTTCACCAAGCTGGACTCCCGCGACCGCGTCCAACTGGTCATCATCGCGTACGAGTTGGGGCTCGTCGCGCCGCCGCCCCGGCGCTGATCCGGTCGGACCGTGCCAGTGGGCACCGGAAGTTTTACCGACGCGTAACTTCACACTTTTACTACCCGCCCGTAATTTGTCGTGTGCACGGCATCCTCGTGATCCGGATCACAGGGCTCATCCATCGCAACTCCCTTGAGCCGCAAGGAGATCACACGATGCTGCCCTGGAGACGAGCGCTCAGAGCGCTTGCCGCCGCCCTCCTCATGACGGGCGCGCTCACCCTCACCCCCACCGCCACGGCCTCCGCCGCTCCCGCCGCCCCCGCCGCTCCCGCCGCCCCCGCCGCCACGTCGAGCGGCTGGAACGACTACGGCTGCAAGCCCTCCGCCGCCCATCCCCGCCCCGTGGTGCTCGTCCACGGCACGTTCGGCAACTCCGTCGACAACTGGCTCGTCCTGGCGCCGTACCTGGTCAAGCGCGGCTACTGCGTCTTCTCCCTGGACTACGGCCAGCTGCCCGGAGTGCCCTTCTTCAACGGCCTCGGACCGATCGACAAGTCGGCCGAACAGCTCGACGGCTTCGTCGACAAGGTGCTCGCCTCGACCGGCTCCGCGAAGGCGGACCTCGTGGGCCACTCGCAGGGCGGCATGATGCCCCGCTACTACCTGAAGTTCCTCGGCGGCGCACAGAAGGTGAACGCCCTGGTCGGCCTCGCCCCCGACAACCACGGCACGACTTTGCTCGGCCTCACCCGGCTGCTGCCCTACTTCCCGGGCATCGAGGACCTGCTCACCACCAAGACGCCGAGCCTCGCCGACCAGGTGGCCGGATCGCCGTTCCTGACCAAGCTCAACGCGGGCGGCGACACCGTCCCGGGCGTGCGCTACACCGTCATCGCCACGAAGTACGACGAGGTGGTCACGCCGTACCGCACGCAGTTCCTCGACGGCCCCGGCGTACGCAACGTGACCCTCCAGGACCTGTGTTCCGTCGATCTGTCGGAGCACGTGGCGATCGGGATCCTGGACCGCGTCGCGCACCACGAGGTCGCCAACGCGCTGGACCCGGCGCACGCGACACCGAGCACCTGCTTCTCCTGATCCCGCACCTCAACCTGCCCCTGAAGCGCGTACGGGAGCAGCCGCTGACCGAAGTCAGCGGCTGCTCCCGTACGGCGTCTTCGGGGTGATCAGCGGCCGTGGCGCGCCGAGCGGCGGCGGGCCGTGCCGAACATGGCCGCGGCGCCGATCGCGAGGGCGGCGGCACCGCCGATCGCGATGTACGGGGTGGTGCTGTCGCCGCCGGTCTCGGCGAGGTTCTCGTCGGCCGCGACGGGCTTCTGGTCGCCGCCGTTCACCTCGGGCTGGTTGGCGGCGGTGTCGTCGCCCGCCGCGGCGTCGTCACCGGCGGCCGGGGCCGGGGCGGCCTCGGAGGCCTCCGCGCCCGTCTCGGCGTCGCTGTCGCCGTGGCCGTGGTGCTCGACGGTCGACTTGTCGGCGCCCGCGGCGATGTCCTCCTCGGAGGGCGCGGAGGCGGTCGGGGCCGGAGCCGCGGCCTCGCCGCCGCCGCTGTCCTTGCCGAAGACGACGTCGGAGCAGGTGTAGAAGGCCTCGGGGGAGTCCGAGCGCTGCCAGACCGAGTAGATCAGGTGACGGCCCGACTTGGCGGGGACCTTGCCGTCGAAGACGTAGTCGCCGTTCTCCATCTTCGGGTCGGCGACGTCGACGAACGGCTTCTCCTCCAGGTCCGACCACTTCAGGGGCTTGGTCGGGTCGTACGAGTCCTTCGTGATGTACAGCTCGAAGGAACCCTTGTGCGGGGCGGTGCCCTTGTAGTGGAAGGTGTGGTTGCCGCCGGACATCTTGCTGGAGGGCCAGTCGGCGCGCGGCAGGTCGAGGCCCTTGTACTTGTCGTTGCCCGCGCTGCACAGCTTGCCGTCGGGGATGATCTCCTTCGACTTGCCGGCGGCGTTGGCGATGTTCACGCCGTTCCAGTCGTAGAAGGCCTGTGCGCCGCTGGCCGCGACAGCGGCCTTGCAGGCGGCCGACTTCGGGGCCTCCGGGCCCTCCTGGAAGCACGCGGAGACCCGGCTCACCGGGTCCGTCATCGAACCGTGCGCGGCGGCCGGGGCGGCCGAGAGGGCGGTCAGGGCGAGCGGGGCGATGCCGGCGGCGGCGATCGCGGCGACCTTGCGACGTGCGGTCATGAGTGGTTCTCCTCAGCGGCGGTTCTGGGGGGTGGTGGGGGACACGAGACGGTTGCGAACGGCCGGTGCCGCCCCCCGAATACGTGCGGCGCCGACGGTTCGTAACCGGCCCGGCGACGAGAAAACTAGCCGCTGAAATCCCCCGATCCACCTGCTGGGAGGGGGTGATGGCGATCTTTATGGTCGACTTAAGGAAGGGCTAACCGGGGGCTCAGGCTGGGCGCCTGTGAGCCCCGATTCGACCAGTACGTGAGCTACGGGACGGTCCGGGGGAGTCCGTGGGGGTCCGGTAGAAGTCGCTGCGTGTGGCTCCCCGCCTGGCTCCCCCCGGGACCCTGGTCACATGGACTGCCGCCCGTTTGGTTGCCGGGGCAGCAGGTCCCAAAGAAACGCATGCCTGATGAGGTTGTGGCACACAAGCCAAGGCGGCACGCGACCAGCGCGTGCGAGCTGAGGGGGTATGCGGCGGCAGGAACTCCGTCAGGCGAGAGTCTGAGGGGATGCCTAGACGCACGGACTTGTGTGCGTGGTGTACGACTGCGGGTAAGGCGCAGCACGGGGTAGCCGCATCGAGGGTGCGAGATTGCAGAAGTTGAGCACAGGCGCCCATCCCAAGGAACACACTGACTGCATGGCTCTGGACATCGATCACACTGCCCCATTCCGTACCCCCCTACAGTTGCGATCCCTTGTCGTTGCGATCCAAAGCGCTGGGGAACACGATGAGAGCGACTGGATTGAATGGAAATCCAATTACGACTTGAGCGAGAAAAGCACCAAAGCCACGCTTGCACGTCACATTATCGCTCTCGCAAATCGCACCGTAGAGAAAAGCCGCCAGGCGGCGGGAGGGCACGGATACATTATAGTTGGGGTCGAGCCTGGCAATCTCGAAGGTGTTCGCACCATAGATTTGGCAGATCTGGAATCAGGGGTTCGCCCCTACCTCGGACCTCTCGGACCCGAATGGATTCCGGCATACATCTCCTGTGAAGGAAAGGACGTCCTAGCAATTTCGGTAGATCCACCCCGGCAGGGAGACAGAATCCACACGCTTGAAAAATCATTTGATAAATACTACGCCGGAATGATCTTCGTCCGTAGGACAGCTCAAACCGTACTTGCGGACCCTGGAGAAGTCTTCGCCCTATCACAAAGGGTCCAGGTTGTAGAAGATCGTCAATCCCTGACACTCACGAGCGCCAAAGAAGTAACCTCAGCCCCTTCCTGGCCCTGGCTCGACGAAGCGCTTCGATCCATGCTGAACGAGGAAAGGGAAGAAGTTGAAGCTAAGGGACGCAGGAAGGTTGCCCGCCAGTTTCTTCCCGCCATCGATAACGACCCTCGCACCCTTGAAGATTACACCGAGGAAGCAAGGCAATACCTAGAAAGGTACAAAACCTACCTGTTCGAAGTTGCTGTGCAGACGTTCGTGCGCTCAGGACACGGCTCACTTGAGATGAATCTAAAGAACAGCCAAGAGCGCAGCTATCAGCAAGTAAGGGTGGAGGTGGAGCTCCCCTCTGGCTTTGCTGCCTATATGGCCGAAGAGTACGCCGGTGACGATATCGAGCCGCCAAATAGGCCGACACCGCTAGGGAAGCAGCATTTTTCGGTAATGAGTAACGAGATTCATTTCGGAGATATGCTTTCCCGCACCTCAGGCCTCGACATCGATGCGCGGGTCGAAGAGGGGCGAATCATTTTCGACGTAGCAAGTCTCCGGGCGGAAGAATCTTTACCTCTACCCATTTTCCACCTCCTGGCGCCACCAGGCCTCAACAGCGGTGCGACTCGCATGGCTTGGTCAATCACTGCAGTAAATGCCGTCGGCAGAACCAAGGGCACTATCGACATCAAAGTCGGCGCCACAGTCGAGAGGCAGGCGTCGGACAGGGACTAACGAGCGCTGCTAGGACCTCACGGTTGCATTCTCTCCAGGGGAGGACTCGCCACATTTCATTGGATGACGGTGCAGATGTAGTCGCAATGCGGGGCCTTCTGTCTTCCGCAGAACAGATAGTCAAACAAGTTGCCTCATTGGGTTAAGGAACCGGCCACCCCTTGCGGCCGTACCGTGGGAGCTAAGCTCCTCGTAAGGCCTGCCGGCCAGTAGCGCATACTTCCTCCAAAGGCGCCAGCATGCGCGACAGGTTGCAGTCTGAGTAGAGCACGGAGAATCACCGTGCCCGCCACGGTTCCACGTGATGACATCTCTCCTGCTGGGTGTAACCACCGGGAACGTCCACGCTGACGGCATGCCAAAAGGGTTCTGCTTCTCGGAAATGCCCTCCCCCTGTATGCCACTCGACATCGGGATAGGCGGCGCGCAGAGAGCGAAGAGCAGCTGAGGCTAATCCAAAGCGCTCATAGCCTGGGTAGGAGTAGGGAGACTCCACCCACCCGATTTCGCATTGCTGGCAGACCACATACTCGGTCTCGAAGGCGATGGCCGATCCGTAATAGGCGGTTCGGATGCGCCACCCAGTGCGCTCGTAAGCTCCGGCCGGTCGGTCGACCCAAGGTTTCGGTGGTCTGGAAGCCCTGACGAAGCAATAGGCCTCCGGGTATAGCCATCGGCGGATGTGATCACGCCAAGTCGGCTTGTCAGGCCACTCTCGCACCCAAAGTACATGGTCAGCAATTCGAGCTAGTTCGCGGATCACAGCCTCCTTCGCAGCCGTGCGTTCTTGTGCTCCAGACCTCTCCGGGTCGCTGCCTGGTTCCGTCACAGCTGCTCAAGCCCGAGCTTGGCGAGTCGAGAGCGTATGGCCGTGGGCTGTCGTCCGAACTCGGTAGCCAGCTCGTCGAAGTCGCGTTGGCCTTCTCGATGGAGGGTTATCAGCTTGGCTTCGTCTTCGGCACTCCAGGGCCGCCCGAAGTTTGGGAAACGAGCTCGAAGCTGTTCTGGATCTTCCCGTCTGCTGCTGCCTGGGACGGTCGCCACCTCGATAGCTTCGACCATGTTCACGGGGAAGCGGGCGCGCACGGCCGCGGCGATCCACAAAAGTAGATGACCGCCATCGAAGGTGATGCGGTCGGCAGGGATGACTGCTGCTCTGCGTAAACAGTCCTCGTCATCCGGGTTCGTGACGTAGTCCGTGAAAGTGATGCGGAACGATGTACGCACTGTAGAGACCTCCAATGGCTCCAGCCTCCCGCACGGGGCGCGTCGGCAACAGACCGCACCGGCTGACACCTACTGAGCGGGGAGGGCCCGCGGTAGAGCACTAGGCAAAGATCTTCTCTCAGGTGCCCGCAACAGACGCCTACCCGGTGCCCACAGGAACTACTACAGTGGTGGCATGAGTGTATTCACCGTGCGCATACCGGATGACCTGGATGCTGAGGTTCGGAAGGCAGCGGCTGAGGCTGGGCTGTCTTTGAACGCCTACATGGTCCGGACGTTGCGAGATCAGACCCTGCGTGAAGCGCTAGCCGCCGTGGACAGTGCGGGGGTGTTGCTTGTCGACACTGGGGACGACGATCCGGCGGGGGACATCCGTTGAAGCGCGGAACCGTCTGGGAGATCCCGGTGGGCGACGCCATGCGTACCGCAGTCGTGCTCTCCATCGACGAGGTGAACACGAAGTTCCAGGCCGCCGTCTGCCTGCTCCTGCATCCGGCCGGCGCCTACCCCGACACCCTCGTATCCGTGCCGATCGCCGACCCCGTGCGAGCGGTCGCAGTCCCGGTGAACGTCACCCAGTACGCAGCTCGGCGCTTCGAGAACGCCAAGCTACTGGGCGAGGTGGGCCAAGAAACCATGGCTCGCATCGAGCAGGCCGTACGTTCCGTTCTGGGGCTGTGAGGACCCAGGGGGAGCAGGTGGTCAGCGACTGGGGCCGCGAAAACTCACTGCTCAGGTCGCAGGCCGTGTTCGAGATACGCCACGGCGCCCTCGTCGCGCGCAATCGCAGCCGCGTGGATGCGGCGTGCGAGACGGGGAATGGTGAGGCCCTCCACCGCTGCGATGGCGTGAAACTCGTACGCCTTGATCTCCGACTCCTGCAACCTGATCTGTGCTCGGACCTGGTCGGAGAGGGTGCCGCCGTCGAAGAGGTACAGCACCTTGTCACCTTCGGAGGGGCTGGGCGCCCAGTCGACGACAAGCAGGCGCCCGATCTCGGGTGCGATGCCGAGTTCCTCCCGAACCTCGCGGACGCACGCCTGTAGCGGTGACTCACCGGCGTCGATGTACCCACCTGGGATGTCCCGGTAGTCCTTGTACGTCGGCTCAAGGAGCATGACGCGGCCCTGGGCATCAAAAAAGAGCGCGCCCGAGGCCATCCGCGGGCGCGCCATTTTTGCTTCGTGTTCGTTCTCGGTCTCGCTCACAAGACCGAGCCTAACCAGCTCACACCACTCGAAGCCTCTCGGCCAGGTCTGCTACCGGGCGAGTTGGCCGTCCGCGCGTTCCACGGACCCAGCCGAGTACGATCTCTCGGCTCATGTAGTGGTGCCGGACCTGCTCCGGTGCCATTTCCTCTGCGTCGAGAACCATGCTGAGCGCGTCATCAGTGCGGTTCCAAGCGCTGAGCGCCCGCGCCACTTCGAGGTTGTGCCGCACCCTGCGCTCGACAGGAAGCCCGCTGGTATCGACCTGCGGCCCCAGTTCGGCCGCGACCTGGAAGTCGCCGAGTTCACCAGCAGTGGCCACCTTGTGGATCGCGACGTTGGTGGGCCCGAAGGCCGTCCACATGTGGTTTCCGTCAGCCCCAAGCCGTGACGCCATCGCATCCGCCTCACGCAGGAAGGCCTGCGTCGTCGCACGGTCCTCTGCACGAGCCGCAGCCATCGAGCCCGTCAGGAAGAGGGTTCCGTAGACGGACAGGTATGCGGGGGTCGCCTCCCCCAATCCAGACTCAAGGAAGCCGGCCGCATCACTCACTAGCTGCACCGCAGTCTCGTAGCGTCCGGTGGACAGGAGGCAGTGCGTAACCGACCGGAAGAGCGATCCGACGATGACGTTGTTCCCGCTCTGCTGTGCGGCAGCAAGTCCGCGATCCGCCGCCATCCAAGCCAGCTCGTTCTCACCCAGCTTGCCGAGCACCATCGCTGCCCCCTGGTACGTCAACGCCAGCAGCGCGTTCGCCTCCTCTCTCTCCTCCCCCGCGTACGCACGGACTGCGAGCAGGGCATCCGAGAGGATCAAGGGCAGCTGCCGGGTCGCGAACCCGTACTGAGACCCCTGGTAGGCATCCCACACCTCACTCACGTCGGACCGTAGAGCGGCCAGAGCCGGGGGTTCGCCATCCGTCGGCGCCCCAAGGAGCGGGGTCAACTGCCGGTAGTCCATCAGCGCTTCGCGCAGCGCAGGGACCGTGCGTCGCCCGCTGTCTGTCGACCACTCCAACAGGGTCGGCTCGCCGATGAGGTCTGCGATGGACACGTCCAGCGCGTGAGCCATTGCGCGGATCACAGAGAGGCGGTCCAGCTCGATGCGGTTGTTCTCCGCCTTGCCGAGCCAATCCGCGGTGCGGCCGACCAGTCCGGCCAACACCTCTTGAGACATGCCGCGGCGGTGGCGGTACCACGCAACCCGCTCGCCGATCGTCAGTTGCTGCGTCATTCCTCGCATGACTTCAGCCTCGCCTCGGTTCGCAGATAGACCCCGGAAGGATTTTCCGGGGTCGGGTCATGAGGGGCCCATAGCGTCTTGGTTGTCGGGAGCCAGACACCCGACACGACGACGAAGGGTACGGCTATGCCTCTGCCGGCAGACGAGCAGCACCACTTGATGGTGGCTTCTGAGGAGCTCCCCGCGAAAGGGCACCGCCACCGCAACGAAGGCAGGACCACCGCCCGGGCCCTACTCGGAGTCGGTCCGGTCTCCTTCGAGCTTCGCCACACGCTCGGAAAGCTCGGCGAGTTGAGAGGTGACAGCACTCAACTGGCCCTGCAACTCGCGAAGCCCTTGGGCTCGATCCTGCGCACTCCCGCCGTCGGTGGTTTCGGCAACGTAGGTGCCGCTGCCGGGACGGGAGTCCGCCAGACCTTCGATCTTCAGTACGTCGTAGGCACTCTGGACGGTCGCGAGAGCAACCTTCAGGTGCTTGGCGAGCTTCCGGCCGGGCGGGAGTGGAGCCAGCGGCTCCAGTTCACCGGTCGCGATCCGGGATCGGTAGTACGCCGCGATGTCCTTCGCCGTCGGTGGGCTGCCGCCGCCCCACTCCATCCAGTCCATCCCTAGAGCTTAACCGATCTAGGTCAATCCAACTTTTTCCACGGAACCCCTTGCGCGAAAAACTGACCTAGGCCAATCTGAACCTGCGCCGCCGACGGAGCCCGGAAGAGCTCCACGAGCTGTGGCTGCAAGGTCTTGACCTGCTTAAACGAGCGCGCCGACAGGTCCCGAGCAATCGGGAGCCCGATTAGGGCTACCGCGCCTGGCGGAGATGCAGCGCCGTTGTTTGAGAACTGAAGAGTGATCGTGCGGGGCTGACGCGAGAGCGGCGGTCGTGGCAGGTGCCTAGGGCGAGGGTCCGGGGGCAAACCACCGCGATGAACGTGGCTCTCCCCCTACGCGCCTGGCAGGCGCCACCTGGTTTCGGGTGTGGGGAAGGACAGCGGGGCCCCAACGCACGTGGCGGCAAGAGTGAGACCGCCCCCGCGGCGACCGGGTGATGTCGTCGGCGGCACGCCAAGCCCACCGGCAACGGAGAACGCCCCCTGAAAGCGGGGGCGCCGCCCGGTGCGGGCCGCCCTGCTGGCGTCAGAGCAGCGACGATGACGCACCCGATTTTCCCGGCTCGGGGCCGGTGGCCCGCATCAGCGCGCCGCCGGTGAAGCCGTATCCCTCTGAAGTGAAGGGGGTCGGTGTGAACCGACGAGATACTCCGGCGTTGCCGTGATCGACCGGCACGGCAACGCCGTTTCGTCCACAACCTGTGGGCAGAGCAGTACGCCACAGGTGACCGGTCGCCCTCCTACCGAATCGCGGCGGTTACCGCTGCGCCGGTTGCCTCCTTCGCCCGTCCGGCCGTCCCGCAAGGGGCGCGTCGTACGGGCGGGGCGAGGGGAGCCGGAGGAGCTGGTTCTGAGCGGTCCCCCGGGGTGCCACCCGAGGGACCGCGTACGGGCACCTGACTAGGAGGCACCTGTGATCACGAGTCTGACAGATGCGGAGCGGGCCGAGCTGGCCCGCAGGACGGCCGAAGCGAACAAGGCCAGCCAGGACAACGCCCGGGCCAGGGGCGGGCGTTGATGGGGACCGCCTACGCCAAGTGCTTTGATCCCCTTGGCGCCCGCTACGGCGTCCCGACCTTTCCATGGACGCTGGCTCCGGACGATTTGGCCACTCGCCGGCAGTTGCGGGCGCGGGGGCTGCGTCCGGGCGGTCAGCCGATAGCGGCGCAGGTCATGATGCGCCAGCGCGGCCGGAAGTCCGGCGCGAAGGTCGCCTACCTCTACCGCCTGGACAAGGCGCTGCCGGTGCGGCCGATGACCTCGCGCAAGTGGGGCGCGCTCGCGCTGGCGATGCTCACCCGCCGCACCTGCCCCGTCTGCGGGGTCATCTACAGCTTCTGCCTGCCGACCTCGCTCGGTATGTGCCTGCTGTGCCACGACGCAAAGCACACTCACTGAGCTGGCACGACTTTGCTCAGCGGGGTCCGGACGGTCGGCATACCAAAGCACCGTCCGGGCCCCTTCCAATTCTTCTCGCCATGGGCCGCCCCGAGGGTCGAAAGCCGGGTTCGACTCCCGGCCGGGGCGCTGCGGTCGCCCGCGCGACCGCGCCGCCGTGACGGCGGCATTCCTCTCGTACGGCTGGCGCCCCCGGAGCGGCTACTCCGGGGGCGCTGTTCGGGCCGTGCCCATTCCATCTGATCTAGGGAGCCACGACCCATGAAGTGCATCGTTGCTGGTCATACCGCCGTTACTGCGAAGGAGTTCGCGGAACTCGCGTTGGGCTTCACCGAGCGTGCGGCGGGGTTCGACACGGAGCTGTTCACCGGCACCGCCGCAGAGTCCGAGGAGGACCGCGCGGCGCGGCTGGCGGTGGCCCGAGACGTGCTGGCCGAGTTGCGTCAGGTCGACCCGGTGGCCGCGGCCTACGCCCGCGAGCTGCTGAAGGCAAGCGACCTGCCCGCCCGGGTTCCGCGGCGACAGCGGGCCCGCAAGGCTGCGGCCCGGCGTCCGGTCGCGTGCGGGACGCAGGGCCTGGCGGTGGCGGCGTGAGGACAGATCTGGCACTGGAGTATCTGACGGTTTCGCTGCGGACCCTGCGGCTGTTGACGGTGGACTTCCCCGATCTTCCTGCCCCGACCGTGCACGTCTCCCCTCTCTATCCGGAGCGGCTGGAACTGTCCCTGTACGACGACCTCGGGACTTTCGAGCCCTGGCGGATCGCGCTGGGCATCGCCCGCGATGCCGTGGACTTCCACACCCAGAGCGACGGCACGACCTGGGTGCTGGAGGCCTGCGCCGACTTCGCCGGTGCCACGGTGCGGCTCATCGCTTACGCCGACGCACCCGTTCGGGAGGGCCTGGGCGTCGCGAAAGCCGGCCGTTGATGGCCAAACCGACGGATGAGCTGTACGTGCGCTATATGCGCGCCTACGACGACTCCGTCCAGCACGGCATCGAGTGCGCCGCCTGCCGGTCCGATCAGGACTGCCGGGAGGGAGCACGGCTGTACGAGCACTTCGCCCGGCTTCAGGACGCCTACCGGGCACGTCAGGCCAAGCGGAAACCATAGGAGTGATCGTGAGTCGCACATCCACCGCCCTCGAAAGGATCGAGGGCTTCAACCCGTTTGCCGTCGTCGAGAAGCTGCTGACGCTGGCAGCTCTGACCGTCGTGGCGATCACCGTCGGCGGCCAGCTCGCCCCGCTGCTCGGTCTGCACGGGACCCTCGGGACGGCTGTCGCCTGGTCCATCGCCCTGGTCTTTGACGCGTTGTGGATCGGCGCGCTGAAGATGAGCGAGCAGGCCATCCGCCAGCGCAGCGTCCTGGGCATGGTCGTGATGCTGTCGGTGGCCGTCCTCTCGATGGCCGGTTCCGTCGCCATCTTGCTGCTGATGGGGCACGCCCGCGTCTTCGCCCTGGTCCCGGTGGCCGCCGCCGTGTTCATGGGGCTGCGGATCTTCGCCGACCACCTGCTCGCCGATGACGCGACCTCCCGCGCCATCGCCCAGCAGTCCGCGTCCGCCCGCAACACCCTGGCACTCACCTACGCCGATGCCCGGCATCTGAAGGCGCGGGCCGAGAACGAGGTCGTCATCGAGACGGCCGAGGTGCTCGCCGAAGCGCACCGCCAGGCGGTGCGGGCGAAGGCCACCACCGGCATGCAAAAGAAGATCAACAAGGTGCGGGCCAAGGCCGAGGAGGCGCTGAAGTCCTCGGAGGACAAGCACGGGACGGCGGCGAAGGCGTTCGCGGCCCGCTCCCTGCATCTCCCGGCTGCTCCCTCGGAAGCTCCCCTCGGAATCGCGACCGGTGCGCCCGGCAATTCCGAGGGGGACCGGAACCCGGCTGCCGTGCCAAGCCCGGAAGGCCCGGCGCCCGGGGCGCAGTCCTCGGAATCCTCGGAAACCGCTGAGCTGCACGAACAGCCCGCCGACGCTGGGGCGTCGCAGGTGGCCGACGGTGATTCCGAGGGGCCCTCGGATCTTTCCGAGGGGCCAGGCCGCAAGCCGGGCCTGAGCGATGAGGAGCTCTACCTCACCGGGCGCCGGATCTTCACCGAGCTGGCGCCGCCCAAGTCGCTCAACGGGTTCATCAAGGCCATGAAGGCTCAGGGTGCCAAGGCCAGTTACGAGCGGATGGCCAAGACCTACGAGCAGCTGCAAGCGCAGTTCGCCGAGCAGCCCGCGTAATCCGGCACACACCAATGGAGCCCGGCCCACCTGAGGTGGTCCGGGCTTCGTTGCGACTGCCGGAAGACAGTCGATGCACCACCCCTTCCCCCCCCCGGGCCAGCGGTTGGCCGGCGGCTGGCGGGCTGGCGGACATGCGTCCGCAGGTCCCGCAGGTCCGCCGTGCAGATCCGCATCCCGCCCAGGGGAGACCGTCCACCTGTCGCCACACGAGAGATGAGGACGCATGGCCGCCGAAGCGGTCGACGAGGTCGAAGAGAAGGAAGTCAAAGAGACACCGAAACCGAGCAGGCCCCCGGCGAAAAGGCCGCTGTCCGAGGAGATGCGATGGCTGATTGGCGGGCTCGCTGTCACCGGGCCCGCCTCCGGGCTGGTCTACCGGGACGCGATCGAGACCTGGGTCTACGACAACCGCATGTGGTTGCTGGGCATCGCCGTGCTGCTGGTCGGCTCGTGCGTGCTGGCCATGACCCGGGCCTACCGGCGCACCCGAAGGCCACGGCAGCGCAAGAGCGCGCACGTCGTTGCCGCCTTCGCCTCCGAAGGCCTGCACGCCGCGCCAGCACACACCTCCATGGGAGCCTGCGAGGTTCCCGCCCAAGGGGTCACCTCCCCGCCGGGACCCCCGGGGGAGGCCGCGTGGGGAACGCACCACACGGTGCCGGGGGACGTGGCAGCGTCGTTCCAAAGCGACGATGCCCCCCACCTGGTAGCCGCGCTGAAGCTCGACTACGCGGCGGGCAAGGCCCGCACGCTCAGCCGCGGGCGCGTCGACCTGGGGGAAGAGTGGGTCATCGAGCTGCCGCCCGGCGGCGTGTACGGCGATGTCGCCGCCAAGTTGGAACGGGTCATCTCCTGGCTCGACGTGGACGCCACGAAGCTCACGATGCGCCCGGGGACCACCTCCCGGCAGGTCGTCATCACCGTCCTCGACCAACCGATCTACAGCCGCATCCCCGCCCTTCCCGATCCGGTCGAAGCCGCCCACCGGGGCGTGATTCCCCTCGGCTACGACATGTACGGCGCCATGACGGAAATCAAGTCCCCGGTCGGCGAAACGCACATGCTGATTGCTGGATCGTCCGGGGGTGGAAAGACCGAAGAGATCAAGTGGCTCGTCTATTTCGCCCTGGTCAACGGCTGGGACATCGTCCTGGTCGACGCCAAGGGTGACGGCGATCTCGCCTACGCGGAAAAGGCGTGCCTGATCTACGAAGAGGTTCCCGACCACGAACGGATGATGGAAATCATCGCGTTCGTGGAAGACAAGCACGCGCAGCGCTCTTCGGAAAACAGTGCATCGGTGCGGGCCGGAAACGGCAAAGCGAATCACCGGCCGCTGCTGTTCATCGTGGACGAGGTAAGCACCTACACCGATGAAGCCGATTCGAAGAAGGAGGCGACCGCATTCGAGACGAAACTGAAGACCGCCTCCCGCAAGTTCCGTTCGTCGAAGATCCTCGTCGTGCTGTCGACGCAGAATCCGAAGGCGGAAGTCATCAACACGTCGATTCGGGCGAATCACCGCGTGCGCATCGCTTTCGGCTGCGCGGAGACCGGACAGTCAGACGTCATCCTGGGCGGCGGGACAGCACGGGCCGGGCATGACGCCTCCAAGCTCCCCGGCATTGACGGGGCAGCGATCCTCCAGGTCAAGGACAAGGCCCGCGAGATGCGCGGATTCCTCGTCACGGACGAGGAACTCAACGCAGCGATCGACGCCCGGGCCGAGGAATTCCACGAGGACGAGCCAGAACACGTGCGCCTGGTCCGCGAGGCCTACGACGGTCACGCGTTCCTTCCCACCGTCGAATTCGCCTCGAGGCTCCGCGAGCTGGGCGTGGACATCGCCGGAGGAGAGGACCGCACCGCCGTGGGCAAGGCGGTCTCCGCGTGGCTGGCCCAGGCCTTCGGCCGGCCGATTCCCGCGGTCTCTGTCGACCGCGTCCAGGGGCGCCGCCTGAGCGACATCCTGCCCCGCTAGGCACCCTGCCGACCACCCTGCAAGCACCCCTCTCGCACCCTGCGGCCACCCTGCGCCGCAGGGTCGGCTCCGGGTGCCCGCAGGGTGGCGCACAGAGTTCCTGGCCTGCATGAAAACACCTGAGGAGGGTGGGAGATGAAAGGGTCCGCGATCGGCCTGATGGTCGCCGGATCGGGGTTGTTGGCGGTGACCGCCACGAGCCTGACCGGCAACCCGGCGGTCAGCGGCAAGGCCACGACGGTGGCCAACCGCACGGCGCCCGGCTCGGTGCCCGCACGCTACGAGCGGCTCTTCAACGCCTGGGGCAATGAGTGCGACGCCATCACCCCCAGCATCCTGGCCGCACAGCTCAAACAAGAATCCGGGTTCAACCCCCGGGCCAAATCACCGGTCGGGGCCATGGGGATCGCCCAGTTCATGCCCGGAACCTGGCAGAACTCCGGGTTCGACGGAAACGGCGACGGCAAGAAGGACGTCTGGGATCCGGAAGACGCGATCCCCTCGGCCGCCAAGTACATGTGCTCCGTCTCCCGAAGCGTGAAAGACGTCCCCGGCGACAAGACACGATTGGCGCTGGCCGGATACAACGCCGGTCCCGGAGCGGTGCAAAAGTACCGGGGCATACCGCCCTACAAGGAGACCGAGAACTACGTCTCCACCATCATGGCGTCGGCCGCGAAAATGGTGCAGACGGTCGGCGGGCAGTCCAGCGTCACGATCGAGGCGGTCAATTACGCGTCCGCTCAGATCGGCAAGAACTACGTGTGGGGCGGCAACGGAGATGCCGACGGCGGTTTCGACTGCTCTGGTCTCACCAAGGCCGCTTTCGCCCAGGCCGGTGTCACGCTCCCACGAGTGGCTAGCGCCCAGTACACCCACCTCGACGACGACGGATCCCTGGTCGAGAAAAGCGATCTGAGGATCGGAGATCTCGTCTTCTTCAGCAAGAAGAAGCAGACGGGCAAGGCCACTGCGGCCGACATCGACCACGTCGGCATCTATCTCGGTCGGGGCCATTTCCTGAACGCGCCCCGCACCGGGGCGAAAGTCCGTATCGAAAAGATCTGGTGGGACACCTACATGGGTGCGGGCCGGGTCTACCCGAAAACCAAGAGCAAGGAGGCGTGATGGCGAACGGACAGTGCATCGCCACCACCCAGGCCATGTATTCGGTGGCCGCATCCGCCCAAAGCCTGGAAACGACGGTCGCCGTGTTGACGGGGCTGGTCGTCTTCCTGGTCCTGGCCTGCGCCGCGACGGCGATCGTCGCCTACCGGCTGCACTCCAAGGTCCAGCGCCCCGTCACCCAGCACGACACCTTCCCCCTCACCACCTCTGAGAAGGAGTTCTGATCATGGGCAAGTTCACCGGAACGATCGTCGTCGCGGGCCCCGGAGACGGCTGCATCACCAAGTCCGACGGGAAGAAGGACTGCTCGGAGGGCGCCAAGCAGGTCGTCAAGACGGTCAACGACACCGGCCCGGACCTGGCGCCCGTCTCCGGGTTCCTGCCTCTGTACGGCGTGATCATGGGTGTCCTGATCGGCGCGGTCATCCTGGCGATCGCGGCCGGGGCGGTCATCTCGGCCGGCCGCGGCGGCATCCAGGCCGGGTTCAAGAAGGACGGCTCGGCGCTGAAGAAGACCGCAATCACCGTGGGCGGTCTGATCGTGCTGCTGCTCGGTGTGCTGGCGATCGGCCCGTCCATCGCCACCGCGCTGGGAGGCTGAGCCGTGGCCGATGATCCCTGCGCCCGCATCAAAGGCCCGGCTCACAAGTACTGCGAGAAGGGCCAGGGTGGAGGCGAGGACGGCGGCGGGACGGATCCGGACGATCTGACACCGGAGATGCCCGGTTCGATGGATCCGCTGGGCTCTGCCGCCGACTGGCTGTCCGACCAGGCGGCTGCCCTCTACCGGCTCATGGACAAGTCGATGATGGCGGCCGCCGATCCGCTCGACGGCATCAGCGGCGGCGCGCTGGCCAAGGTCTACAACCCGGTGGCGGGTATCGCCGTGCTGATCGGGGCGGTCGTTCTGGTGGGCGGGCTGATCTTCTGGATCGCCCGCCCCTCGGGGCCCGCCTTCAAGAAGGCGGGCTCGGCCGGCGGACGGTTCTTCGCCCTGCTCTTTTTGGTGACCGTCATCCCGATGGCCGTGGGGCTGATCGCGTTCGCGTTCGGCCAGTTCTCCGCACTCTTGTACGCCGACCTGGCCGACCATCCCTTCAAGGGCATGGAAAAGTCCCTGCTGGGCTCCAACGGCAACCCCTACGGCCGTCTCGCACAGGCCTTCGTGGTGCTGCTCGCGGTCGGGCCCTTGTGGCTGCTGTGCGTCATCTCCCCCGTGGCCGTGCTGGCTGCGGTGGTGTTCCTGCCGCTGTCTGCCGCGCTGGGGGTAAGCAAGGGCTGGATGCGCTCGCGCAGCGGCAAGACGCTGCTGCATCTGGTCGCGGCGGTGTTCCTGGCCCGGGTGCCGATCTCCATCGTGCTGATGTTCCGCAGGGTGCTGCCCAAGAGCGCCCTGACCGATCTGCTGCTCACCGCGAGCACGACGCTGGTGTGCCTGTACATCCTGCTGAGCCTGCCGGAGATGGCCAAGAACGTCGCCGCCGCCGTCACCCGCGCCCCCAAGCTCAAGACCCGCAGCGAGGGACGCACCGCAGTCACCAAGCTGCCGGCCGACGCAGAGCGCCAGGCCCACGCCAAGCGGCTGGCCCGCGCCCAGGCGCTCCGCGGCAAGCGGAGGCCGACCCGACAGGCCACCGGCGTCCACGACCCCGCACGGCGCCGCCCCTACCCCGGCAGCGGCCAGGGAGTGCGGGCGGCGCTGAAGGCGCCCGCCCACCCGGCACAGGCATCCCAGCCCGAGCCCGCCGCCTCTCGCACCGTCCGCAAGTCCCCCCAACGACAGGAGAGGATCGGTCATGTCCGCGTCCCGGACCTACCTGCTCGACCCGCTGTACGAGACCGAGACGCTCAAGCTCCCCCCTTCCCGTACTGATCTGACGGTCATCGGGGCCGGGGTCGCCATGAGCGTCACCCACGGCGTGGCGGTCCCCGGCATCCTGGGCACGCTCACCTGCATCGTCCCCGCCGCCCTGGCCGGAGCCCTGGCCCTGGTCAAGACGGGCGGTTCCACGGTCGTCGAACGCGTCGCCCGCCACAGCGGCCACGCGCTGCGCAAGCGCGCTGTGGAGCGCGCCGTCAGGAAGTACGAGAGCGAGCAGGCCCCCGCCGCACCGGATGCGGAGGGGGCCCTGCCCCATCACGACGCCTTCACCAAGATCAATAACCTGATCTGGCACGAGCGCGGCCCTTACGCCTTCCCGCAGGGTGCGGGCAGGATGCTGGCGGCGTTCGAGTGGGTCACCGACGGCGCCGCCCTCAAGGACGGCGCCCACCGCGACCGCGCCCACGACGCGCTCGCCGCGTTCCTGGAATGGGTAGCGGCCACCGGCCACGGCTCGTGTGTGCGCATCGTCCACGCGGTCAGCCCCTACGCCGGAGAGCACGACATCCGGGCCGAGAAGGACGGCGACCTGGCCGCCTCTTACCGGCAGTTGATGGACATGGTCAACGGGGCGTGCGACGTGCACACCACCGTCATCCTGCTGTCCGTACCCGCCCACGGCCCCGACGTCGAGGAGGAGACGGCCTGGGCGCAGGCGGCCTTCGAGCAGGCGCAGGTGTGTGGGATCGACACCGGCCCGATGTGGGACCGCTCCGCCTGGGACACCGCGCTGGCCACGGTCCGGGGCGAGAGCCTCTACGAGATCCACGAGGACCACTTCCGCGCCGGTGACTACCTCACCGCGACTGCCGAAGTCGCCGACTTCAGGCGCGGTGAGCGGGCGGCGGAGTTCTGGCGCCCGATGATCACGACGCTGCCCCGCGTCACCCGGACGACCGTGGTCGAGTACCTGCCGCTGGATCGGCGTAAGGCCGAGAAGCGGCTGGAGACCGGGGAGATGCTGCGCACCGCGACCGCCCGCGACGAGAAGGACGTGCGGCGGGAGAAGACCTCCACCCGCACCGGCAAGCGGGCCGCCGAACTCCATGAGGAAGACATCTCCGACGGCGCCGCCTACGTCAAGGTCGCCGCCCGCATCATGATCCAGGCCCGCGATGCGGCCGAACTCAAAGAGTTCCGCCGGGACGTCGAGCAGAGCGCGGTATCGACCGGCGCCCATCTGACGTGGATGGACAAGGAGCACGAGAGGGGCTGGCACTGCGCGCTGCCGCTTCCGGGAGGAGAGATCACATGCTGACCACCACCACCCGCCAGGCAGCGGGCCTGTATCCCGGCTACGCCTGCAAACCCGTCACCGACGGGGCGCTGATCGGCGCCTCACTGCTGGACGGCTCGCCCTTCCGGTTGACCCCCGTCGACTGTGACCAGGAAGTCTTGCCGTCCACCGGCATGGCCCTGCTGGGCACGCTCGGCAACGGCAAGTCCACCAACACCAAGGTCATGGCGCTGCGGGACATGGCCCGCCCCGGGCGTCGCTATGCCGTCTTGGACGCCAAGGGCGAGGACGGCGTGGGCGAGTGGGACGCGGTCGCCGCAGCCCTGCGCATCGCTCCGGTCCGCTTCGGCGAGGGGGTGTGCATGAACCCCCTCGATGCGCGGATTCCCCCGCTGCACCGGGTGCAGCTGGTGGCCGTGCTCGCCGAACTCGGTGGGCACCGACCGCTGTCGCCCGGCGCGCGGATGACACTGGATGCGGCCATGGAGTCGCCGGCCGCCCGCACCTTGTCGGGACTGATGGGTGCGGTCACCTCCCTTCAGGCCGATGCGATCCCCGGACGCTTCGACAGCGGGCAGTTGCTCGCCTTCGGGCAGGAGGTCGTCCAGGCGCTGTCGCCGTTCATCCGCTCGGCCACCCGCGGCATGCTCGATGGGCAGACGTCGGTGTCGCTGGACGAGAAGCTGACGGTGTTCGACTTCTCCCGCATCGACCGCACCTCCATCGCCCTGCCCGCGCTGATGTCGGTGGTGGGGGTGTTCCTGGAGTCGGTGTGGCTCGGCCAGGGCGGGGCCGAGCACGGCATCCACTCGACGCTCATCGTCGAAGAGGCCTGGCAGATCCTGAAACACCCGGCCACGGCCGCGCTGTTGCAGCGGATGATGAAGTACTCGCGCCGCGAGGGCCTCTCGGTCACCTCGGTCGCGCACAGCGCCAAGGACGCCAAGTCCGAAGAGGCCAAGGACCTCCTGCGCCTGGCCTCCACCCGCATCCTGCACCAGATGGACGAGGACGAAGCCGAGCAGTGCCGCGGCCTGTTCTCCCTGCCCGACTGGGCCGTGCGCCAAATCCCGCTGCTCGGCCGAGGCCAGGCCATCTGGCAGACCGGACGGCACGTCAACCTCGTTCAGACCCTGGTCACCGACTACGAGCGGCGGCTCTGCTTCACCTCCAGGCGCCGCGACGCAGCCCAGGGCAAGACACCCCCACTCGCCCCCGCCGCAGGGCGTGAGTGGGGCTGGCAGATGCCGCCGAACGTCATCGACCACGCAGCCTGAACCGCTCCCGCACCTGCCACACCCCGCCCCGCCCCTGATTCAGGGCGGGGCGCTGTCGTTCCCCAGAGAAGGAGAACAGCCGATGCGCTGCGCGTACTGCAACGAAGCCAAGCCGGACGTGACCATCCGCCGAGACCCCTTCGCGTGGGAGGTCGGCGACCAGGACGTGCAAGAACCGATCTGCGATGCCTGCGAGCAGAGCAGGGCCGACGAATCCTGAGCCCATCGATCACGGCGCCCCGGCGTCGCGTCAAGTCCGGCCGCTCCGCCTGATCTTCGCCCCCCCTTCCGGGCTGGCGAAGACCGGGCAGGCCGACCGGCCCGCACTCCACCCCACCACGACCGTCCTCTCCTTGGAGGTTCCACCGTGCTGATAGGCAAGCGCACCCCCACCCACTACGAGATCACCATCACCCCGGTCACCCCCGCCCGGCGGCCGGTAGGAGTCGGGGTCCTGATCACCGTGATCCTGTTCGCCGTTGCCGCCCTCATCGGGCCGCGTGACGACAGCGGCACCAGCCACAAGCCCGAGCGCACGCAGATCACCGACGTGCGCCCCCACGGCCGGGAGTAGCGCCATGACCTGCCGCGACTGCACCGGGCACCACCCCGTGCGCATCGACGCCTACCCGGCCGGCAACCCGCGCGCCTCGCTGGTCGCCGCCCACCGCGCCACCCAGGCCCGCACCGAGGCCCCGGGCCTGGTCCACGTCCACTACGACGCGATGCACGACACCTTCGCCGTCATTCGCACCAACGACGGCACCGTCCACCGCGGCTAGAGCTCAACCAGGGTGGCGCGACGGCTTCTGCCGGGTCCGCCAGATCCACCACTGGGCGAGTGCATTGCACACCGCCAGCACGACGGCGAACACGACCGCATCCGCCCACGACTTGTCCAAGAGCAGGCGCCACACCACAGCGCACGCCCCGTAGACGATCACCCAGACGGCGATGACGACCGTCCAACGCACCCACCGCCGGGCCCACCAATCCGTGGGCACGAGCTTGGCCACACTCCATCTGTCCATGACCAACAGCTACCCCCAGAAACCACGTTGAGAGGAACCCGTATGTCATCCGGAGAGACCCCGATCACCGTGATCGGCAACCTGACCGCCGACCCCGAGGTGAAGTTCACCCCCTCCGGGGCGGCGTTGGCGAAGTTCACCATCGCCTCCACGCCGCGCATCTTCGACCGCGAGAGCAACCAGTGGAAGGACGGCACGTCCACGTTCTTCCGCTGCGCCGCCTGGCGCTCGCTGGCCGAACACGTCGCCGAATCGCTGACCAAGGGCTCCCGCGTGGTCGCGTTCGGCCGGATCCGCCAGCACAACTGGGAGACCCCTGAGGGCGAGAACCGCTCGATGCTCGCGCTGGAGATCGACGAGATCGGCGCCTCACTGAAGTTCACCAACGTGGCCATCGAAGCCAAGCGGCCTGCGCAGAGCAGCCCGGCATCGGGCGATGAGGCGTGGAACACCGCTGGCGCGTCGGGCGACTCGAAGTACAGCGAGCAGCCCCCGTTCTAGAGCTGCCCGGGGCGGTCGCCTCTCGCCAAAGAATCGCGACCGCCCCGGCGCTCCCCGTCCCTTCGAGACAACAGGAGCACATCAGTGCTGACCTTGACCGATCTGTTCTGCGGCGGCGGCGATACGTCCACCGCCACCCTCAGGGTGCTCCGCGCGAACGCGCGGATGAGCGCCCCGGTCGGCGGCGCCGAGAGGAGCGCGGCCTGATGTATCACAACGACAACGACGCGTTGACCGTCATGGACTGGTTCTGCGGTGCGGGCGGCTCGTCGCAAGGCATGGCCTCCATTCCCGGTGTCCGGATGGAGCGGGCGGCGAACCACTGGGAGCGGGCGATCGAGTCGCACGCGGCGAACTTCCCCACCGTCGACCACTACCGCGGCGACATCCGTGAGGCCCCGGTGGAGGCCTGGCCGGTCACCGACATCTTCTGGGCCTCCCCCGAGTGCCCGCAGTGGTCCAACGCCCGCGGCAAGAAGCGTGACTTCGACGCCTCGATGCAGGGCGACCTCTTCGACGGGTTCGGCCCGTCGGAGGAAGTCGAGCGGTCCCGCGCGCTCATGGAGGAAGTCCCCATGTACCTGCGCGGGGTGCAGCAGCGTGGTGGCCTGGTCAAGGCCGGCGTGGTCGAGAACGTCGTCGACGTTCGGGCCTGGGATCAGTGGGATCGCTGGATCGGCGAGATCCGCAAGCTGGGCTACCAGACCCGGGTCATCGCCCTGAACTCGATGCACGCCGACCCGCGCACCGTTCACAAAGCGCCGCAGTCCCGTGACCGGCTGTACGTCGCCTACTGGCACCAGTCATTGGGCCGTACGCCGGACTGGGACAAGTGGCTGCGCCCACGCGCCTGGTGCCCCGGCTGCGAGGCGTGGGTACAGGCCGTGCAGCGGTTCAAGCAGCCCGGCCGCGACATGGGCCGCTACCGCCAGCAGTACGTCTACCGCTGCCCCAACACCCGCTGCCGCAGCCAGATCGTCGAGCCCGAAACGCTGCCCGCCGCAGCGGCGATCGACTGGGATATCCCGGGGCAGCGCATCGGCGACCGCACCAAGCCCTTGGCCGACAAGACTCTCGCCCGCATCCAGGCCGGACTCGACAAGTTCGCCCGCCCCATCACTCTGGAGGCTGCGGGCAACACCTTCGAGCGGCGCCCCGGGGTGCGCACCTGGCCCGTCGACGCACCACTGACGACGCAGACCACGACCCCCACCAAGGCGCTGGCCTACGAGCCGTTCATGGTCCCGGCCGGAGGCACCTGGCGCAACGATCCCTCCAGCGTCCTTGACCCCATGGCCTGCCGCACCACCCGGGAAAACGACGCCCTCGCGATCCCGCCGCTGCTCATCCCCGTCGAAGGCCGCGACGGCAAGGAGCCCCGCTCGGCCAACGAGCCGCTGCGCACCCAGACCGCCCGCAACGAAACCGGCCTCGCCTGGCTTCCGTTCATGGTCACCATGAGGGGCGGCGGCGACCAGCTTCGAGGGCGCTCCATCAGCGAGCCCGTCGGAACTGTGTCCGCCAACGGCAACCACCACGGCTTGGTCATGCCCGACGTGCCCGCCATGGTCATGCGGAACAACGGCAGCAAGGGCAACGGCGGGGAGCACTGCACGTCCGCTGCGGAGTACTTCCGCACCCTGACCACCACCGGCCACCAGTCCCTCGTCACCTGGGAACACCTCCTGGTCCCCTACTACGGCAACGGCACCGCCAAGACCGTCCGCGAGCCCGTCGGCACCCTGTCCACCCGCGACCGGTACGCCCTCGTTCAGGGCAACGTCGACATCAACGACGTGCTCTTCCGGATGCTGGAGCCGCACGAGATCGGGCGGGCCATGAGCTTCGCCGACCAGTACATCGTCCTGGGCTCCAAGCGCGAACGCGTCCGCCAGTACGGCAACGCCGTGACCCCCAACTGCGCCGAGGTCATCGTCTGCGCGCTCGTCGAGGCCATCACCGGAGAGCCCATCGCCCGGCACACCGAAAAACTCCAGGTCACCATTGCGGCCTGAACGCACGCCCGGGGCGGTCGCCTCTCGCCAAAGAATCGCGACCGCCCCGGCTCTCCCCGTCCCTTCGAGACAACAGGAGAACTCCAGCATGACTCATCCACCCGCCCCCGCGCTGCTCGATGCAGCGCTCGATGCCGCCGCCCGCGGCTGGCCCGTCCACCCGCTCCGCCCTGGTGGCAAAGGCTCGGCTCTGCACGGCGAACGCGCCTGCACCGGATCCGGCCCCTGCACCAGCGGGCATGTGAAGTGGGAGCAGCGCGCCACCTGCGACCCCGAGCGCATCCGCCGCACCTGGCAGACGGGGGCGTTCAACGTCGGCATCGCCCCCGGCCCCGCCCACCTGTTGGTCGTCGACCTGGACATCCCCAAGGGACAGGACGGTCCGGACGCGCCTTGCGGCGCGACGAACTTCCAAGCGCTCTGCGAGCGCGCCGGCGTCCCCTGGCCCGCTACCTACACGGTGCGGACCCCCAGCGGCGGCCTCCACCTGTACTTCCACACCCCCCACCACCTGCCGAGCACGGCGGGAAAGCTCGCCGCACGCATCGACACCCGCGCGTGGGGCGGCAACATCGTGGCCGCCCGAAGCCGCACCCCCCACGGCACCTACACCGTCGATGTCGACAGCCAGGTCGCGGAGCTGCCCAACTGGCTCCACACCCTGCTCCGCACCCCGGCCACCACGCCGGGGCCTGCACGGCTCGCGCCGCTGCTCTTGCCTGGACAGGCCAGCCGTCGCGCCCATGCGGCCCTGGAGCGGGAAGCCGCACAGGTGGCAGGGACCGGTGAAGGGGGCCGCAATCAGCGGCTGTTGGCGGGCGCCCGGGCCCTGGGGCGCTTCGTCGCGTGGGGTGAGATCTCCCGGAGTGTGGTGGAGGAGGCTTTTCAGGCGGCCGGGGAGATGGCCGGCCTGCCTGCGCCCGAGTGCCGCACCACGATCCGCAGCGCGCTGGACTGGTCGATCCGCACCGCCCGCCCGCGGGAGGCCGCATGACCCCCGCATACCGCCCCCGCCTGAAAAGCCTCCCCGATACGTCGTCCCGGCTCGGCTCCGCGAACAGCGCGGGACCCGCGTCTCGGGAGGGCGGCGAAGAGAAGGCCGCCCGTCAGGGCGTCCTTTCAGCTCTTCTCCCCGAACAGAGCTCCAGCGGTCCCCTGTCCGGGGATGGGCGCTATCCCGTGGCCTGGCTCCACATCTGCGCACCGCGCGGCGCTACACCGATCGCCACGTCGGTGTGCGAGTGCGGCCGCAACCGCAGCGCGGTCGGGCACGGGAAGGCGCTCGCCCTCATCGACGACCACACCGCCCACCGCGATCACTGCCCCCTCCGCGCTCCCCAGGAAGGGACGAACGCAGCATGACCAGCACCACCGAAACCACACCCATCGACGGTGCCGCACTACTCGACGAGGTCGAAGCGTTCCACCGACGCTTCAACATCTTCCCTCGGGAGGCCGCCTACGTCGCCGTCACGCTCTGGGACGCACACGCCCACCTGATCGACGCGTTCGACTCCACCCCGCGCATCGCCTTCCTCTCCCCGGAGCCCGGCTCCGGGAAGAGCAGGGCACTGGAGATCGTCGAAACGCTCGTGCCCAACCGGATGGTCGCTGCGCAGGCCTCCGCGTCCGCCATGTTCCGGTCCGTCGCTGGCGATGAACGCCCCACGATCCTCTTCGACGAGGTCGACACCGTGTTCGGGCCCAAGGCGGGGGACAACGAGCCGCTGCGCGGGTTCCTGAACGCCGGACATCGCCGCGGCGTTGGAATGTGGCGCTGCGTCGGAGACGGGGCCAACCAGACTGTGCAGGAGTTCTCTTCGTACTGCGCGGTCGCCATGGCCGGGCTCGGCTCGCTGCCGGACACGATCCTGACCCGCTCGATCATCGTGAGGATGCGAAAGCGCGCCCCCAACGAGGCGATCGAGCCCTACCGTCGGCGCGTGCACGAGCGCCAGGGCAACGCGCTACGGGACTCCCTCGCACAGTGGGCCGACACCGTGCGCGAGAGCCTCCAAGATGCCTGGCCGGCCATGCCCGAGGGAGTGACCGATCGCCCCGCCGACGTGTGGGAACCCCTGCTCGCCGTCGCGGACGCGGCAGGCGGGGACTGGCCCGAGCGGGCACGGGCCGCCTGCATCGATCTCGTCATCACCGCCAGGGAAGAAGACAAAGCCTCCCTCGGCGTGCAGCTCCTTACAGACCTGCGGGACCGCGTGTTCTGCGGAGCCGACCGGATGGCCACCGCCGACATCATCAAGGCGCTCTTCGCCATCGACGACGCCCCCTGGGGCGATCTGGACGGCAACGGCAAAGCCCTCACCCCGCGTGTGCTGTCCAAGATGCTCGGGGAGTACGTCACGGCCGACAACAAGACCATCCGGCCTCGCTCGATCCGCACGCCGTTGGGTGTCCCGAAGGGCTACTACGCGGAAGATCTCGCCGACGCGTGGCTTCGCTACTGCCCCCCACCCCCCGGGAAGTCCGCTACAGCCGCTACATCCGCTACACCGCAGGTCAGCGGGGGTGAAAACGTAGCGGAAGAGCTTCCCGGCATCCGCTACATCTCCGCGGAAGCCGCTACCTCCGCCGCAGCCCACCGCAGCGCGTAGCGCCGCCTATCCGCTACATCCCGCCCATCCGCTACAGAAAACAGGCCCCTGACCTGGCCTGTAGCGGATGTAGCGGATGTAGCGGACCTGGGAGGGAGGGCGGTAGGCCCTCTCCACTCGTCTGTCCCGCTCTGCTCAAGGAGTTCCCCCATGGCAGTCACGCGCGCCGTAGATCTCGCTGAGGAGCCCAACCCACTGATGAGTACCGCTGCCCCGCCTGAGCAAGTCCTGTATCGCCCGGAGGAGGCCGCAAAGGTTCTCCGTATCGGGCGGTCGCTGGTGTATGAGGAGATCCGCCTAGGGCGACTCCAGACCGTCCGGATCGGCCGGCGGCGGCTCGTTCCGCCTGAGTACGTCACGGCGTATATCGACCTCCTCAAGCGGGAGGCAGAGGAAGCCGCGTAGTCGCCAAGTCCGAATCAACGAGGAGGGGCCCGCCCAAGGCGTGCCCCTCCTGCCTGCGAGAGAGGCGTGCGGGAATGTCCAATGAGGTCCGGCGACGCAAGGCCGGCAACGGAGAGGACTCGATCTATTGGGACAAGACAAAGGAGCGATACATCGGCGCCGTCTCGCTGGGATACACACCGGCAGGTAAACGCAAGCGCCCCAAAGTCTCAGGCAAGACCAAGACCGAAGTGCGGCGCAAGCTCCGGGAGCTCAAGAAGGAGCTGGAGGCCGCGGGCGGCCGCAAGGTGCCCGCCAACTACACGGTCGCGCAAGCCGTGCATGACTGGCTAGACCAGGGGCTCAGAGGGCGTGAAATCGGCAGCATCGAGACGTACCGGAGCCTGACTGACGTGCACATCGTCCCCGCTCTAGGGCAAGCCAAGCTGCGCGAGTTGGAAGCTGACGACGTGGATGAATGGCTTGCGAGCAAGACGGACGTACTGGCTACACAGTCGCTGCGGATGGTGCATTCGGTGCTGCGACGCTCCATCAGCCACGCACAGCGCCGGGGGAAGGCCGCCCGGAACGTGGCTGAGTGGGTAGAGGTCCCCGATGGGCGCCCTGGGCGGCCAAGCAAGTCGCTCTCCCTTGAGCAGGCTTCGGCAGTCCTCCAGGCCAAGACCGGGACGTGGATTCACGTGTACGTCGTCCTCTCCCTCTTGGTGGGAGTCCGCACCGAGGAGGCCCGTCCCCTCACGTGGGCGCACGTACATACGGCTCCGAAGGATGGCGCCAAGCCCCACGTGGACGTCTGGAGGTCCGTGCGGCGAAGCGGCGACACGAAGACCCGAAAAAGCCGTCGTTCCCTGGCCATGCCGCGCGCCGTCGTGCCCGTGCTCGATGCTCATAGGGCTCGACAACAGGCAGCCTGCAAGGCTGCCGAAGTGGAGTGGGACCCGAATGGTCTGGTCTTCCCCTCCGAATCGGGGGAGACGCGGACAGCTTTGAATGTCCGGCGCAACTTTCGCCTTCTGCTCAAGGACGCGGGGTTCGCCAATCCGAAGGAGTGGACTCCGCGTGAGACACGCACATCCTTCGTGTCTCTGCTCTCCGACCACGGCCTGAGCATCGACGTCATCGCACGGCTTGTGGGGCACAGCGGAAGCAGCACCACAGAGCGCGTCTATCGGAAACAGCTTCGTCCCGTGATCACCGAGGGCGCTGAAGCGATGGACCAGATCTTCGACCACAGCCCCTCCAGCAGCGATGGGGGAGTGGCCGAGCCGTCCTAGCTTTCTCGCAGTGGCTCCCTGTCTGGCTCCCCACAGGTCGATTCGCCCATCGGAGAACCGGGTTGACCTGCGACGATATGGTGCTCCGGCGCTTACGGTCGACTTAAGGGAGCCCTCAGACTCCGCTCAGGTCGCGCCCGAATTGCCCCTGGGAAGCCCGTCGGCTCCGGCCTCACCGCACCCAGCGGTACCGGCGCTCCGGGCGGCCCGTGCCGCCGTAGCGCAGGGTCACCTCGGCGCGGCCCGTGTCCGTGAAGAACTCCAGGTAGCGGCGGGCGCTGACGCGGGAGAGGGCTCCCCGCTCGGCGCACTCCGAGGCGGAGAGGCCTTCCGGGTGGGCGCGCAGGGTCTGTTCGACCAGGTCCGCGGTATGGGCGGCCAGGCCCTTCGGGAGCTCGCGGGAGCCGGGCGGGCGGGTGCCGAAGATCTGGTCGACGTCCTCCTGACGCGCCTCGTCCAGACCGTCCAGACGCGCCCGCACCGCCGCCACGTGCAGCAACTGCTCCCGCAACGCCGCCTGGTTGAACGGCTTGATCAGATAGTGCAGGGCCCCGGCCCGCAGCGCCGCCCGCACGATCTCCGCGTCCCGCGCGGCCGTGATGAACAGCGCGTCCAGCGGCTGCCGGTCCCGGTCGCGCTCCTCCACGGCACGCAACTCCCGTAGCACCGCGATGCCGTCCATATCGGGCAGATAGATGTCGAGCAGGATCAGATCCGGGCGCAGCCGCTCCACCGCCGCCAGCGCCTGAGCGCCGCTGTGCGCCACTCCCACCACCGCGAATCCGTCCACCGCGGACACATGGCGGCTGTGCAGTTTGGCGACCATGAAGTCGTCGTCCACGACCAGCACCCTTGTCATCGCCGCAGGCTATGGGCGCGACCACAACGACCACAACGTCCGTTGATTCCGGAAGAGAGACAGCTTCTTAACGCGCAGGCAACATGTGGGCCACCTCACAGATGACCTCCCCCTCGGATCCCCACCCGGATTCTCCCTCGGATTCCCACCCGGATTCCCCTTCGGATCCCGCCCGGATCCCGCCCGGACCCCCGGGAACCGACTCCGTACCGACCACATCTCCGTACCGACTACATACCGACAGGTGGTGGCACACGTGCGTCTGCGCACACCCCTTGCCCTGCTCGGGGCCGCGCTGCTCGTGCTCGCAGGGCCGCCCCTGCTCTCGACGGGCAGCGGCGCCGAGACCGGCACACAGATCCCCGGCCTGCGCCTCATGGTCCCCAACACCCCGGGCGGCGGCTACGACATCACCGCCCGCACCGCGGCGAAGAACGCCGAGGACGCCGGCCTCACCCACAACATCGAGGTGTTCAACCTCCCCGGAGCGGGCGGCACCGTCGGTCTCAGCCGCCTCGTCGGCGAACACGGCAACGGCAAGCTCGCGATGTCCATGGGCCTCGGCGTCGTCGGCGCCGCACGCTCCAACGACTCGGCCAAGACCCTCGCCGACACCACCCCGATCGCCCGCCTCACCGAGGAGCCGGACGTCGTCGTGGTCGCCAAGGACTCCCCGTACAAGACCATCGGGCAGCTCGTCGACGCCTGGAAGAAGAGCCCCGGCAAGCTGCCCGTCGGCGGCGGCTCGTCCCCCGGCGGACCCGACCACCTCGCCCCGATGCTGATGGCCCGCGCCGCCGGGATCGAACCGAAGAAGGTCAACTACGTCCCCTTCGACGGCGGCGGCGAACTGCTCGCCTCCATCCTCGGCAAGAAGGTCGCCTTCGGCGTCTCGGGCGTCGGCGAGTACCTCGACCAGATCAAGTCGGGCGAGCTGCGCCTCCTGGCGACCACCGGACTCGAGCGGGTCAAGGGCCTGGACGGCCCGACCCTCAAGGAGTCCGGCTACGACGTGAACTTCACCAACTGGCGCGGCATCGTCGCCCCGCCCGGCCTCTCCGACGCGGAACGCAAGAAACTCACCGGCCTGGTCACGAAGCTCCACGACTCCCCCCAGTGGCGCGCGTCCCTCAAGACCAACCGCTGGGACGACGCCTTCCTCACCGGTGACAAGTTCGGTGACTTCCTCGCCGCCCAGGACAAGAGCGTGGTCTCCGTGCTGAAGGAGCTGGGACTGTGACGACGACGACCACCACCGGCACCACCCCGCCCGAGGAGCGCGGGAACAGCCGCCGCGCCTGGCTGCGCGAGCACTCCGAACTCGGCGTGTGCGTCATGCTGCTCGCCCTCGGCGTGCTCGTCCTCACCGACGCGCTCACCATGGACGTCGAGATCGCCCAGCGCGGCCCCATCGGCCCCAAGACGGTCCCGGTCGCCGTCGGCATCGGCCTCCTCGTCGTCGCCGTCATCCTCGCGATCGACGTCCTGCGCGGCGGCCGCGGCGAAGCCGAGGGCGGCGAGGACATCGACCTGTCCGAACCCGCCGACTGGCGGACCGTGCTGCTCCTCGCCGGAGTCTTCCTCGGCGCCGCCGTCCTCATCGAGCCGCTCGGCTTCCCCGTCGCGGGCGCCCTGCTCTTCTGGGGCGCGGCGTACGCCCTGGGCAGCCGCCATCTCGACCGCGACCCGCTCATCGCGGCAGGGCTCTCCCTGCTCACGTACGTCGTCTTCAACAACCTGCTCGGGGTGCCGCTGCCCGGCGGGCCGCTGATGGGAGTGCTGTGACATGAACGCCTTCAACTCCCTGATGGACGGCTTCGGCACGGCCCTCACCCCCATGAACCTGCTCTGGGCCGCCATCGGCGTGCTCCTGGGCACCGCGATCGGCGTCCTGCCCGGCATCGGCCCCGCGATGGCGGTGGCACTCCTGCTCCCCGTGACGTACGGCCTGGAGCCGACCGGCGCGTTCATCATGTTCGCGGGCATCTACTACGGAGCGATGTTCGGCGGCTCGACGACGTCGATCCTCCTCAACACCCCCGGAGAGAGCGCCGCCGTCGTCGCGGCCATGGAAGGCAACCCGATGGCCAAGGCGGGACGCGGCGCACAGGCGCTCGCGGCCGCGGCCATCGGGCACTTCGCGGGCGGCATCATCGGCACGATCCTCCTCGTGGCCCTCGCGCCCACCGTCGCCGACCTCGCCGTCGACATCGGGGCGCCCGACTACTTCGCCATCATGGTCCTCGCGTTCATCGCGGTGACGTCGGTGCTCGGCTCCTCCCGCGTACGAGGCCTCGCCTCGCTGCTCATCGGCCTGACCCTCGGCCTCGTGGGCCTGGACCAGATGACCGGGCAGCAGCGTCTGACCTTCGGCTCGCTCCAGCTCGCCGACGGCATCGACGTGGTGATCGTCGCGGTCGGACTCTTCGCCATCGGCGAGGCCCTGTGGGTCGCGGCCCATCTGCGGCGCACCAGCGGCGAGGCGATCCCCGTCGGCCGCCCCTGGCTCGGCAAGGCCGACGTGAAGCGCACCTGGAAGTCCTGGCTGCGCGGCCCGCTCATCGGCTTCCCGTTCGGCGCGATCCCCGCGGGCGGCGCGGAGATCCCCACCTTCCTCTCCTACGTCACCGAGAAGCGCCTGTCCAAGCACAAGGACGAGTGGGGCAAGGGCGCGATCGAGGGCGTCGCGGGCCCCGAGTCGGCGTCCTCGGCGTCGGCGGCCGGCACCCTCGTCTCCATGCTGACGCTCGGGCTGCCCACGACCGCCGTGGCCGCGGTGATGCTGGCCGCCTTCCAGCAGTACGGGATCCAGCCGGGCCCGCTGCTCTTCGAACGCGAACCGGACCTGGTGTGGGGCCTGATCGCCTCGCTCTTCGTCGGGATGGTCCTGCTCCTGGCCCTGAACCTGCCGCTGGCCCCGGTCTGGGCGAAGCTGCTGCGCATCCCGCGGCCCTACCTCTACGCGGGCATCCTCTTCTTCGCGGCGGTCGGCGCGTACGCGGTGGGCGGCGAGGCGCTCGACCTGGTGATCCTCCTGATCATCGGCCTCATCGGCTTCGGCATGCGCCGCTACGGACTGCCGATCCTGCCCGCCGTCATCGGCGTCATCCTCGGCCCGAACGCCGAGCAGCAGCTGCGCCGCGCCCTCCAGATCAGCGACGGCAGCGTCAGCGGTCTGGTCGACACGCCCTTCTCCATCACGGTGTACGTGATCATCGCGCTGATCGTGCTGTGGCCGCTCCTGAAGAAACTGCTGGTGCGGGGCAGGAGGAGTGACGTAGACGTAAAGGCATGACCCAGCTCCCGCCCGACGCCGTGCCCTCCGATGCCGTGCCGTCCGATGCCGTCCGCCCCGCCACCCCCGCCGACGTCCCCGCCGTGCGGGCGGTGACGGACGCGGCGTACCGCCCGTACATCGAGCGCATCGGTGTCGTGCCCGTCCCGATGGAGGCGGACCACGCGGCGGACGTGGCGGCGGGGCGGGTGTTCGTCACCGGGGATCCGGTGGTGGGCGTCCTGGTCCTGGTCCCGTACGAGGACCATCTCTTCCTGGACAGCGTGGCGGTCCACCCCGAGGCGGCCGGCCGGGGGGTGGGCCGGCGCCTGCTCGCCTTCGTGGACGAGCGGGCGCGGTCACTGGGGCTCGGTGAGATCAGGCTCTACACGAACGCGATGATGTGGGAGAACCAGAAGATCTACCCGCGCTACGGCTACGCGATGGTGGAGCGCAGGGTGGACGGCCCCTACGACCGCTTCCACTACCGGAAGACCCTCTAGCCGGCGCCGCGTGCCGTGCAGCGTCTCATGTCCCTGTCCCGCGGCCCCCGGGTCTCATCCGTCGGGCCACCAGGTCCGCTGGATGTCCTTGCGGACCTCGGGGCGCTCGCGAGGCCGTTCCCGCTCCTCGGACTCGAACTTCTCCCGGATCCGCCGATTGGTGGGCTTCCCGACGGTCTTGTGCACGGTCACACGGCGCATGGCTGCCTCCCTGTACTACCGATGTCCAAGGTGGGACGTCGGTAGACCTCTGCCGGGAGGGTTTCTCATCGAAGTTGGATTGTCAGTGGCGAGTGTCACCATCGCCGGATGACGATCGACTGGGATATCGAGGCGGCCACGTTTGACGACGAGCCGGACCACGGGCTGCGGGACGCGCAGGTGCGGGACGCGTGGGCGCGGCGCCTGCGGGACTGGCTGCCCGAGGCCCCGGGCGACCTTCTTGACCTGGGCTGCGGCACCGGAAGCCTGTCCCTGCTGGCCGCCGAGCGGGGGCATCGCGTCACGGGCGTGGACCTGTCCCCGAACATGGTGGAGCTGGCCCGCGCGAAGCTGGCGGGGCACGCGGCGGAGTTCCTGGTGGGGGACGCGGGCGCGCCGCCGGTGGCCGGGCGCCGCTTCGACGTGATTCTGGCGCGGCACGTGCTGTGGGCGCTGCCGGAGCTCGAGGAGACCCTGCGGCACTGGTGCGGGCTGCTGCGGCCGGGCGGACGCCTGGTCCTGGTGGAGGGGGTGTGGGGCACGGAGAACCCCACCGGGATCCCGGCCGAGCGGCTGGTCGGCGCGCTGACCCCGGTGGCCGCCCGGCTGCACACCGAGCGCCTGTCGGGGGACGAGCGGCTGTGGGGCAAGCGGGTGGAGGACGAGAGGTACGCGGTGGTCGCGGTCCTGTCCGAGACCCCCGTCCGCCACGCTGAGGTGGTGGACGTCCACCTCATCCTCCGCCGGGGCGACGAGGTGCTGCTGGCCCGCCGCGCCAACACCGGGTACGGCGACGGGCTGTTCAACCTCCCCTCCGGCCACGTCGAACCCGGCGAGGACGTCCGCGCGGCGGTGATCCGCGAGGCCCGCGAGGAGATCGGCCTGACCCTCACGCCCGCCGACGTCAGCGCCGAACTGGTCCTCCAGCACCGGGGCCCGGGCGAGCCCGCCCGCATCGGCTGGTTCTTCGAGGCGGAGCACGGAGCGGGCGGCACCCCTTTCAACGCGGAGCCCGACAAGTGCTCCGAACTGAGCTGGCACAAGGCGACCGAACTCCCGGCCGACATGGTGGCGTACTGCCGCGCAGCACTGGAGTCCTGGCACAAGGGAGACCACTTCGCCCTCCACTGGCAAAACGAAAACGACACGGTGCGCCACACACCGGGTGGACCCGACCGCACGGTGGCCCTCTGACCGGGGAGCAGCCGCCGGGTATGCGCGGCGGGGGCGTGAGCGGCTGCGGCCCCGGCACCGGTGGTCCCTCCTCTCCCGGGAGCGGCATCCGTTCGCGGGAGAGGGGGAGTCGGTGGTCGGGGTGGGGTGATTCGGGTTGTTCTATGGGGCGTTCACGTGAGTGGCGGGGTGGGGAGGGAGGGTTTTGGTGTGGGCCAGGTGTTCCAGTTCGGACAGGGCGGCCAGGGCCTGGGTCGCCGCGTCGGGGTCGCGGTCCGCGAGGCCGCTCTCGGCGAACTCGTCCTCGTCCAGGCGCAGGACCGTCGCGCCGTCCGCCGAACACCACAGGTCCAGGTCCAGGTCCTCCACGGTCAGCGTGGAGCCTTCCCGCACCGCGGGCCGCGTCACGTCGCAGTACCAGCCCTTCAGGACGCCCGTGGAGGTGCGGACCTCCTTCACCGCGTACCACCGGTCACGCCAGTAGTGCTCCGTGAAGACGTCCCCCGGCTCGAAGCGCACGAAGCCGAAGTCCCGCACCCCGGCGGCCGCCCACGGCGCACGGACGGTCACCACCGTGCCGTCGTCCGCGAGGACCTCCGCCGGGTAGCGGATCTTCGTGCGGCCCGCCTTCGTCAGGACGACGTCCACCTTCTCTACCGGCCGCCCGTCAGCCGAGCTCTCGGACATGGCGTACCTCCGTCGCGCAGATCTCGTAACCGAACCACTTGTTGATCGCCAGCATCGGCCCGTTGCCCGCGTCGTTGCCGGTGAAGGCCTCCCGGTGACCGGCGGCCCGCGCCCGGTGCAGGGAGTCGTTCTTGGCGAGCTTGGCCAGACCGCGCCCGCGGAACGCGCGCCCCGTACCGGTCATGCCGCTCGCGTACCGCCCCGCGTCGTCCGTGCGGGCCAGGGTGAAGGCGGCCGGAACGCCGTCCACCACCGCCACCGAGGTCAGCTCGCGGTCGACCAGGGGGTGGTTCCAGGTCTCGGCGAGCCAGTGCGCGTAGTCCGTGAACTCCGCTCCCACGTCGCCCGGTTCGTCCGCCACGGTCTCCGCGTCCAGCTCGAAGAGCGCGCGCGGATCATCCCCGTACGACGCTCCCGTACGCAACTCCACGCCCTCCGGCGGCTCGTGGCGGGCCGGCAGCGTGCCCTCCGCCAGGTCCAGGCGGAGGAAATGGGCCGAGCGGCTCGCGCGGTAGCCGCGTGCGGCGGCGAAGGCGAGGTTCGCGGGCCCGTCGAGCACCCAGGAGAAGACGGTGCCGACCCCCTCGGCGGCCAGATGCTCCTCCGCGGTGCGCAGGATCAGCGAACCGGCGCCGAGCCCGCGCCGCTCCGGGAGCACGTAGACGTTGGCGAAGCCCTGGCCCGGCTCGGGGCTGTCGTGGGCGACGCCCACCTGCGCCGTGCCGATGATCTCCCCGTCGGTCTCGGCGACCAACTGGCGGTAGCGGGCGCGGGGATGGGCGTGCGCCAGGTCGAACCGGACCGATTCGGCGGTGGCGAGCATGGCGGGCACGCAGGCGCGGCGCACGGCGGCGAAGGCCTCGGCGTCCGGTGCGGCACCGGGGCGCAGGGCGCGGACTAGGACGGTCATGGACGCGCACGCTACGCGCGGAGCGTGTCCGGGTGCCTCTTATTTTCCGGGGGTGCGGGACAATCGCCGCGTGACGTTGAAGATCGAGATCGAGAGTGACGGCGGCGCGGGCGCCGGAGGTACGGGCGCCGGGGGTGTGCCGCCCTACGAGCAGGTGCGGACCCAGATCGCCGAGCAGGCGCGGGGCGGGACGCTGCCCGTGGGGTACAAACTGCCGACCGTGCGGGGGCTCGCGCAGGACCTTGGGCTCGCGGCCAACACGGTGGCCAAGGCGTACCGGGCGCTTGAGGCGGACGGGGTGATCGAGACGCGCGGGCGGCACGGGACGTTCGTGGCGGCCGCCGGTGACGCGGCGGCGCGCGAGGCCTCGGCCGCCGCCCAGGCCTTCGCCGAACGCGCCCGACGGCTCGGTCTCTCCGAGGCAGGAGCTCTCGCCGCCGCACGGGACGCGCTGCGCGCGGCCTACGGCGACTCGGGCTGACTCCACCGCCCCCCCTCCAGACCCCCGGCGGGACCTCGCGGCTACAGGTAGAGCCCCGCGTCCGCGCCCTCGCGGGGGTCAGGGACCGAGGTGGGGGACGTGCCGCGCCGCAGCGCGTACAGCTCGGCCAGGGTCGCGCCCTCGCGGGAGACGCCCTTCTCCGTGCCGAGCCACTGCACGGACTCGGCCCGGGTCAGGTTTCCGACCTCGATCCGGGCCAGGCAGCGGCCGGGCCTGACCACCGCCGGGTGGAGGCGCTCCAGGTCTTCGTTCGTGGTGACGCCGACCAGGACGTTGCGGCCCTGCCCGAGCAGTCCGTCCGTCAGGTTCAGCAGCCGCGACAGCGCCTGGCCCGCGGTGTGCTTGGCCTCGCCGCGGATCAGCTCGTCGCAGTCCTCCAGGAGGAGCAGCCGCCAGCGGCCCTTGGACGTGCCGTCGTCCTCGCCGATCGCGATGTCCATCAGATAGCCGACGTCGCTGAACAGCCGCTCCGGATCCAGGACGCAGTCCACCTGGCACCAGTCGCGCCAGGACCGCGCGAGCGTCCGCAGCGCCGACGTCTTGCCCGTGCCCGGCGGGCCGTGCAGCAGCAGGAGGCGGCCCGAGATGTCCTCGGGGGTCGTCTTCATCAGGGAGTCCATGGCCTCGGCGACCGGCGCGGTGTAGTTCTCCCGCACCTCCTCCCACGTACCGGCGGCGATCTGCCGCGTGGTGCGGTGCGGGCCGCGCCGTGGCGACACGTACCAGAACCCCATGGTCACGTTGTCCGGCTGCGGCTCCGGCTCGTCCTGCGCGCCGTCCGTCGCCTGCTTCAGGACCTTCTGGGCCAGGTCGGCGCTGGTCGCCGTGACCGTGACGTCCGCGCCGCGGTTCCAGCGCGAGACCAGGAGCGTCCACCCCTCGCCCTCGGCGAGCGTCGCGCTGCGGTCGTCGTCGCGGGCCGCGCGCAGCACCTTCGCGCCCGGCGGGAGCAGCGTGCAGCCGGACTTGACGCGGTCGATGTTGGAGCTGTGCGAGAAGGGCTGCTCGCCGGTGGCGAAACGGCCGAGGAAGAGGGCGTCCACGACATCCGACGGAGAGTCGCTGTCGTCGACGTTGAGCCGGATCGGCAGGGCGTCCTGGGGGTTCGCAGACATGCCGCCATGATCCGGCACGCACGTGCCCTCGTGCATCCCGGTTTACGTACTCCGCCGTACTCCGTTCAGGTGCGGGAGGGTTTCAGGGTGTCCCGTGGCAAACCTGTGGCGCGGAACCCGTGTCACCGGCAACCCCCGTGGATAGGCTTGTCCTTGATGGGACGTCATGGGTGGAATTCGGGGGCACAGCGGTGGCGGCTCACCGCCCTGCTCGGCGTTGCCCTGGTCGCGCTGGCCCTGATCCTGACCGTCGTCACCACGCTGCCCGACGACGACACGGGAACCGAGGGCACCACGCGCGACGGGGACAAGGTGCACGGCACCCCCGCCGTCCCGCCGGGCGAGGCGAAGCCCGCCGTCGGCTGGGGCTTCACCCACACCCAGTACAGCGCGGACGAGGGCGACGACGCCGTCACGCGCCGCGCCGAGGAGATGCTCGCGGACCACCCGCGCCCGCTGCCGCAGATCCAGCACATCATGGGCTGGGGCGCGAGCAACCCCGAGCCGGTCCGCGGGCGTTACGACTTCGCCGCGATGGACCGCCGGATGGACTTCATCCGGGCCACCGACGGCACGCCGGTCGTCACCCTGTGCTGCTCCCCGGACTGGATGAAGGGCGGCAAGCCCGGCGCGGACAACACCGACTGGAGCCAGCAGGCCCTGGAGACCGCCCCGGAGCGCGCCCACTACAAGGACTTCGCCAAGCTGGCCGCGACCGTCGCCAAACGCTATCCGGACGTCCGCCACTTCATCGTCTGGAACGAATTCAAGGGCTTCTGGAACAGCGAGGAGGCCCGCTGGGACTACGAGGGCTACACCGAGCTCTACAACCTGGTCTACAAGGCGCTCAAGAAGGTCGACAAGGACATCATGGTCGGCGGCCCGTACCTCGTCATGGACAGCGTCGACCCGCGCCAGAGCGAAGGCGCGTCCACGAAGGTCGAGGGCCCCTGGGGCCGCCTGGACCAGCGGGTCCTCGACGCCTTCGACTACTGGAACAAGAACAAGGCGGGCGCGGACTTCGTCGTCGTGGACGGCTCCAGCTACACCGTCGACGACGAGATGCTCACCGACGAGTTCAAGGCCACCGACAAGCTCACGGCCGTCGGCGAGTGGGTGCGGGAGCGGACCGGCGACCTGCCGCTGTGGTGGGCCGAGTACTACGTGGAACCGGGCGACGCCGACGACAACCGCGACGACTGGTCCGAGCCGCACCGCGTGGCCGTCCACGCCGCGGGGCTGATGGCGATGGTCCGCGGCGGCGCGAGCAGCGGTTTCTACTGGAACCCGCAGAAGGAGGGCGAGCGCTGCGCGGGCTGCCTGTGGCGCTCCACCCAACTCGACGACGGCGGCACGGAGCTGCCGATGCTGAAGATGCTCTCCCGGTTCAGCGACGCCTTCCCGCCCGGCACGGAGTACGAGAAGGTCTCCGTCGCCGCCGACGACGTACCGAACGTCCGCGTCCTGGCGAGCAAGGAGACCGTCCTCGTCGTGAACACCCTCGACCGCTCGATCGACGCGAAGGTCGACGGACAGCGGTTCACGATGAAGGGGTACGAGGTGAGGTGGCTGAAGCGCTGATCCGCGCCGGCCACCTCCTCCCTCCCCGGACCGTCACGCCATCGTCAGGAACCGCTGGACCAGCGAGGCGAGCAGCACCGCGAGCAGCGGCAGCGAGAACCAGAAGCTGCTCTGGAGCCAGCGCAGCTGCCGCACGCTCGGCTCCACCGCCACCCGCACGATCTCCCGGGTGACCAGCAGCAGGATCAGGGCGATCGCCGCCAGCGCGCCGACCACCGACCAGGGCGTCCAGGTCACCTGCGGTCCGATCGGGCCCGGGGCGGCCTTCTCGATCTTGCCGTCCGGCCGCTCGCGCAGCGCGTAGAGGGTCGCGTCGTCGTTCGTGAAGACCTTCTTCAGCTCCCGGCGGTCGTCGAGATGCGTCATCAGCCGCGTGTCCCACGTCCTGGAGTAGCCCACGTCCATCTGGAGATAGACCGTCTGACTCTTGTTGATCAGCAGATACGACTGCGGGCCCGCGTCCTTGAGCGCCTTCACCAGGCCGGAGACCAGGACCGGGTCGGCCGGGGCGAGGGTGGGGACGTACTGCACCTTCTCCATGTCGCGGGTGCCCCACGGCAGCGCGGGCGTCACGTTGTTCAGCGTGTCGTCGCTCATCCACAGCAGCCGCACGGTCGGGTCGTCGTGCGCGTACACGTACTCCATCGCGGCGACCTCGCCGCCCCGGGTCCGCTCGAAGGGCTCGTTGCCCCAGCGCGCCACCAGGAAGCCGCCCATCAGGACGAGTCCCGCGAGAAGCGCGGCGATCGGCGCCAGACTGACCCGGTCGCGGTCCCGCTCCTTGGCGGTGATGCCCGCGCGCGGGAACAGCGCGAGACCGGCGAGGAGCGCGGCGCCGGGCAGCGCGAACATGAAGACGCGCAGCGCCATCTCGCCGCCGTACGACTGCATGCCGAAGCCCAGGAACGGGACGAAGGTCAGGACGAGCAGCGAGCGTTCCGTGTACTTGTGGTCGCGCCGCCGCCACCAGCCCCAGCAGGCCAGCGCCATCACGCCGCCGGCGAGCGCCACGCGCGCGTAGAGCACGAGCTGGTGGGTCGAGCTGCCGCCCTCGATGCGGCCGGACACCGACGACGAGACGTTGCCGCCGACGCCGCCGATGCCGCCGAACAGCTCGTCGAAGTGCCCCGACCAGTACGGCTCCGCGAGGAAGCCGAGCCAGACGGCGACGAACACCGCGAACAGGATCGGCAGGCCGCGCAGCTCCGAGCGGCCCACCAGGACGAGCACGGTCAGGACGCCGAGCATCACGAACGGCGTGAGCTGGTGCGCCGGGACCGTCGCCGCGAACAGGGCGATCAGGACCGCGAGCAGCACCGCGCGCTGGCGCCGGTCCGCCGGTTCGACCTCCAGCTCGCCGGGCCGGCGCTTGGCCCACAGCACGTGGGGAGCGCGGAACCACACGAGCAGCACCGCGACGAACACCAGATAGAGCAGGTACGTGAAGCCCTGCGGGGAGAAGTAGTCCTGGCCGACCCAGCCGCTCAGCGCGAAGATCCACAGCCCGGCCCACTTGGCGCGCCAGGACGCCCGCAGGGAGCGCACCAGCAGCATCATCGGCGCGAGGTAGAGCAGTTGCATGGCCAGCGGCCACCAGCGGATCACCTCGGTCATGTCCGAGACGCCGCAGGCCTTGGCCACGAACGTGGCCGCCGCGAAGAACCCGGGCCAGCTCCAGCGCGCGTCCAGGTCGGGCACCGCGGTGCCGGTCCTGTCGATGTACTCCATGAAGCCCAGGTGCTGCCAGGCCGTCGCGAACCGCGGCACCTCCTCGATGACGGCGGGCAGGGCGTGCAGGCACACCACCGTGACGAGCAGCGTCACCGGGAGCAGGGTCTTGTGCGGCCGCTCCGTCCACAGCAGCGAGGCGAAGACGACGACGAGCAACGCGGCCCCCAGCAGGGTCGGCTCGGGCAGGATCGAGATGAGCCCGAGCCCGCCCATGGTGTCCAGGTCCGCCTCGGTGAGGCCCAGGACCGGCAGCCAGTAGAGGCCGAGCGCGACGGCGAGGAGCAGCGCCAGGCAGGCGGCCCGGCGGCGGGGGAGCGGGTCGCGCGCGGGAGCGGGCTGCCCGGGCGGTGCCTGTGGCACGCGGGCGTCGGTGCCCGGCTCCTCGGCGGGCGCGGTGACGGCCTCGGACACCGAGGGGGGCATCGCAGTGGCCGGTCCCGGCTCGGGCTTCGGCCCCGCCTCCGGCTCCAGGTCCGGCGTCGCCACCGGCTCCGGCTCGGGCTTCGGCTTCGTCTCCGACGGCCCCGGCGGGGTTCTCAGCGCCCACGTCGGCCGGTGCTCCATCGGGTCCCCCTCGACGCCCTCGTCCCCCGTGCCCGCGGCCTCCCCGGCGGCGGGCGTCCCCGAAGCGACCCTGCCGGTCACCCGCGTCCCGAACGCGGGCGTCCCGGGGCCCGGACGCACGTCGGGCCTGCGCTCCGGATGTTCAAAGTCGGTCAGCACCGCCAGTTGCAGCGTGTCCGAGTCCAGCGACTCCCGCAGCGCCCAGGCGGGGCCGCGCCGCTCCTTCTTCTGCCCCGGCTCCCGCGCGGCGGGCACGGGCGGTGCGTCGGCCGGCCCCAGGTCCGCGAGGTCGCCGTCCGGCGCCCGCCCGTCGTCCGGCTCCGGCGAGGGCACCCCGCGCGCCACCCGGTACAGCTTCGGGGCCGCGATCGCCACGATCACCGCGAGGCTGCAGATCTCGGCGACGCCCGCCCCCGTCAGACCCATCCGCGGCAGCAGGATCAGCGTCAGGCCGAGCACCAGGACGCACAGCAGGCCTTGCAGCCAGGCGATCCCCGACGTACGGCTCTGGGCGCGCTGCACCGCGAAGTACGTCTCCATGACGACCCGCAGCGCGGCGCCCACCGCGAACCAGCGCAGCAGCGGTGTCGCCGCGTCGGCGTACCCCTGGCCGAACACCCCCAGGACCCAGGGCGCGCAGACGAACAGCAGGCCGCACACCGGCAGCATGATGCGCGCCATGCGCAGCAGCGCGGCCCGGGTGTTCGCCGCGAGCCGCGCCGGGTCGTGCGCGCCCTCGACGGTCAGCGAGGCGCCCATGTTGATGGCGAGCAGGTTGACCGTGCCGCCGATGGTGGTGGTGATGTAGAAGTACGCGTTGTCGACCGAGCTGACCTGCGAGGCGACGATCACCGGCACGAGGTAGACCACGGCGAGCGAGAACAGCGAGCCCGTGTAGTCGCCGGCCAGGAAGCGCCCCATCTCGCGCAGCGTCGGCGGCTGCGCCTTGTCCCGGGTGGCCTTCACGTGGCGCGGCACCAGGCGCCGGAAGACCAGCCAGCCCAGCGGGACGACCGACATGGCGATCGCGGCGACCCACGACACGAAGACGCCCGCCGTCGGGATCGCCGCGGCGATCGCGATCAGCAGGCCCAGCTTGACCACCGAGAAGATCGTGTTGCCGACCGGCACCCACAGCGCGCTGCGCAGCCCCGTCAGCACCCCGTCCTGAAGGGTCAGCAGCGACCAGGCGACGACCGCGGCGACGAAGCCGAGGCCGTTCAGCGGGCCGTGCAGGAACTTGTACGAAGGCCCCCACAGGTCGAGCGTGAACAGGAAGACCAGCGCGGCGCACGCGACGACCAGGGAACTGCCCGCGTACGTACGGAAGATGAGCTTGCCCGTGGCGCGCCCCGCGACCGGTATGAAGCGGGCGAGCGCCCCCATCAGGGTGAGGGCGGTGAGCCCCGCGAGGAACTTCATGGCGGCGATCGCCGCCGAGCCCTGGCCGACCGCCGCCTCGGAGTAGTACCGGGCGGCGGCCAGCCAGAAGCCGAGGCCGAGCACGCCGGAGATGCCGGTGTTCAGCATCAGGGCGTAGGCGTTGCGGAACAGCGGGCTGCCGCCGCCGGAGCCGCCGCCCCTGCCGGGCAGCCGCAGTCTGCGCGGCCTGCCGGACTTCCCGGACGGCGGCTGCTGTTCGGTGGGCGCGGACCCAGCGACGTCTGCCTGGGCGGTCGACGTGTCAGACACGGGTACGAGTTGCCTTCCGGCGGGCCTGGCGGACTCTGCGGACGACGGCGTACCCCTTGGTGAGGGCACAGTCCTTCGCGAAATTACGGGTGATCGCGCGGCCCTCGACGAGCCGCTCGAACTCCTCGATGCCGGTGGAGCGGCGCACGGTCACCCGTTGCAGGGCGTACGGCCCCTGGGTGCGCCGGGCGAGGCCGTTGTTGACGGCGAGCGACTGGGCGAACCCGGCACCGCGCACCGCCCGGCGCACCCGGCGGCTCGAATAGCCGTACGGATACGCGAAGGAGGTGGGGCGGGTGCCGAGTTCGTCGGTGACGATCTCCTTGCAGCGCAGCAGTTCGAACCAGAGGTCGTCGTCGGCCAGTTGGTCGAGCTGCGGATGCGTGTGGCTGTGCCCGCCGATCTCCGTGCCCGACGCCGCCAGTTCCCGCACCTGGTCCCAGTCGAGCATCACGTCGAGCCCGCCGCCGGTGTCGTGCGCTCCTCGCAGCCAGCCGGTGGAGACGAAGAGCGTCGACGCGAAGCCGTGCTTGGCGAGCACGGGCAGCGCGTGCCGGTGCACGCCCTCGTACCCGTCGTCGAAGGTGATCAGGACGGGCTTGTGCGGCAGCGCGCGGCCGGGCGTACGCCAGACCGCAGCGAGGCCCGCCGTGCTGAGCGGCGTGAAACCCCGCTCGCCGAGCAGCTCGAGCTGCTCGGCGAAGGCCTCCGGTGCGACCGACAACTCCCGTGTCTCCTGCGTCGGTTCATGCGCGATCGAATGGTACATCAGTATCGGCACGGGCTCGTTCATGGCGGCCCCCCCTCGGCCGGTCGGTGCCGTGCTCATGCGGCAGCCCCCTCACCGTCCGCATCCCGCTCGATCCGCACGACCGAGAAGGCGGCGCCGCCCCTGCGCGCGCGGACACTGCCGAGGACGTACCCCCCGGCCGCCGTGACCACGCCCGCCACGATGGCGCCCGCCCGGCCCGCGCCGCCCGGACGGGCGAGCAGCGCGTCCCGCAGCCCGCGCGCCACCCCGGCGGGCAGTACGCGCGTGGTGTACCGGCGCTCGGACTCAAGTCCCTTGCCGGCCCCGACGCTCCGGGCCACCAGTGCCTTCGAGAGCCCTTCCGCGAACGTCCGCGAGCGGAAGTAGCCGAAGCGCTCGCGTGCGGCGGGGACCCGGTGGTGGATCACCGCGCGGTCGTCGATGAGCAGGACGGCGTCGGGCCTCGCCCGCGTGAGGCGGATGCACAGCTCCGTCTCCTCGCCGCCCAGCGGCCGCTTGTCGCCGTCGCGGCCGATGCCGGTCGCGAAGCCGCCCGCCGCCTCGAACGCGCCGCGCCGGAAGGAGGCGTTGCCGCCCAGGACGTTGCGCACCCGCACCCGCCCCTCGGGCAGCCCCTTGTACGTACAGCCCACGACCCAGTCGAACTCCTCGGGGAACCAGGCGGGCCTGCGCCGGGACTCCCAGACGGGCAGGGTGCGCCCGCCCACCGCGAAGACCCGCGGATCGGCGTACGCCCCGGCGAAGTGGCGCAGCCAGTCCCGCTCCGCGACGGCGTCGTCGTCCAGGAACGCGATGATCTCGCCGCGGGACGCGGCGATCCCGGTGTTGCGGCCCGCGGACAGGCCGCGGGGGCCCGCGTTCGCGAGCACCCGCACGCCCGCGGTCTCCTTGTACTCCCTGGTGAGGCGGTCCAGGAGCGAGGCGTTGTGGTCCACCACGAGCAGCGTCTCCAGGGCCGCCAGGGACTGCGCCCGCACCGAGGCGACCGCCGCGAGGATGTCCTCCCAGCGGTCCTCGGTGTAGACGCAGATGACGACGGAGATGCCCGCGACCGTGCCGTCCCCGTGGTGGCCGGGAGCGCTCAAGACGCCTCTCCCTGGCGTGTCCGGAAGGGGCCGCCGGTGCGCTCGCGCTGCCGGCCGCGGCGGTTGGAGCGCTCGGTGAGGATCACCTTCAGGACGCGCAGCCCGTCGCGTACGGCGCTGAGGTTGCTGGTGCCGTGGATGCGGAGGTACTCGTGGCTGGGGATCTCCTGCACCTTGAGTCCCGCTTTGACCACCCTGATGTTCATCAGGGTCTCCACCTCGAAGCCGGTGCAGTCGAGCTCGATCTTGTCGAGGCAGTGCTTCCAGAAGGCGTTGTAGCCGTAGCACAGGTCGGTGTAGCGGGCGCCGAACTTGGCGTTCACGACGGAGCACAGGACGTGGTTGCCGAGCTTGCGGATCGGCGTCATGTCGTCCGTGGCGCCGCCGTTGGCGAACCGCGAGCCCTTGGCGAAGTCCGCGCCCGAGACGAGGGCGGAGACATAGCTGACGATCTCGTGCCCGTCGGCGGAGCCGTCCGCGTCGACCATCACGATGATGTCGCCGGTGCACGCCTCGAATCCGGTGATCAGGGCGTCGCCCTTGCCCTTGCCGAGCTGGCGGACGACCTTCACGTCCGGCCACAGCTCCCGCGCCACGGCCACGGTGTCGTCGGTGGAATTGCCGTCGACGAGAACGACCTCGTGGATCCAGTCGGGCAGTGTCTTGAAGACGTAGGGAAGATTCTCCGCTTCGTTCATGGCGGGAATCACGACGCTCACCGGCGGTGTGATCGCCAGGTGCGTGGAAATCGCCCGGTAGTTGCCGGACAACGTCGTCTTGTTTAACGGGTCCGGGCCCGGCTCGGTGGCCGGGGGCACAACAGAACTCATGAGTCTGGTCCCTCTCGTCCGGTGGACCGCCCACCCCCGGGCGGTCTGGATGTGTATCCGGTTCGAAAGGGGGGTTGTCACTTGAGCATGACGAAATCGATCTCCGTGCATGCCGAGTGAGCTGGCATCGCGCGGGACGTGACTCGGCATGAATGCGGTCGCCGAGCACGGCACCCCCCTACCGCGCCCCGCGCCGGTACCACCGCGATCTTGAGCCCTCCCCTAGATCGCACTGCGTGATGGACCGATGCGGGTGGATGTAAGACGGTATTGATGATTGAGACCGTATGGCAAGACCTGGAACGGGGCCTCACGTTTTTGATGATTTGGCCGGTCTTGATGGGCACATCTGGAACGCACTGTTCCTTCTCGCGCCCTCTTATTCCTTCTTTCTTGATCGAATGTGCCCGACGCGTTTCAGCAGCTTGTCGGCCGGTTCGAAGAGCTCCGGACGGGACAAGACCGTGTTGCGCAGCGCCCGGACCGGAGCGCGTCGCGCCCGGTGGGCGATGGCCGCCGGATGGCGCAGAGCCACCCACCCCTCGGACACGGTGAGTTCGCGTGTCTTGAGGGAGTCCTTGTACTGCTTCTGGCCGCGGCCCAGATCGAGGTACGCGATGCCGTCGGCGGCGGCCGCCTCGGCCATCCGCAGATGCATGAGCAGGCCGGGCGAGTACTTGCCGAACGCGGGGTCGTAGGCCGGGAACCACTGGGCGATCACCCGCTCGGAGCGCAGCCCGAAGTGCGCGGCGGCCGGCACGTCGTCGACGTACAGGACGGAGAGCAGGCCGGCGAACTGCTCGGACCTGGTGTGGAAGAGCTGGCGCACCATCTGGCTGATCCAGGCCTGCGCGAAGCGGTCGCTGCGGCCGGTCCTGCGGTACTGGGCCGACTTCCAGCCCATCAGGACGTCCAGGACCTCGGGGTCGCGCTCGTCGTGGACGTAGCGGACGGTGCCGTGGTCGCGCGTGAGCCTGCGCTCCTTGGCGAGGGTCGAACGGATGAACTTCGGCGACTTGGCCTTCAGCCGGTGGAGGTAGGCCTCGTACCCCTGATCGATGTCCATGACGGGGGAGGCGAAGGAACCGGAGGCGCCGGCCTCGAACGGCTCCTGGCCGCCGGCCAGGTGGTCGAACTCGTACAGCGCGAGCCCGCAGGCCCGCAGCAGCTCTCGCGCGTCCCAGGTGAAGCCGGGCCGGTGCACCAGGCCCTGGCAGTCGGAGACGCCGAGGCCGATGGCCCGGCCGACGCCGGTGACGGATCTCTGGAAGGGGAAGAACGCCGCGGGCTCGCCGTCCTCGCGCACGACCGCGATCCGCACCCCGCGCCGCCAGTGGGCCACGGCGAGGGTGAACTCGGGGGAGAGGAACGGATTGGCCATCTCCGCGGCGCCGTCGAGATGGGCCTTGGACTGAAGCGCCGTCCAGGCCACGCGGTCCGCGGCGGTGAGGTCTCCGGGCCGGTGCACGGTGATGTCCACGTCAGGAGGTCCGCCTCGTCGGGGCGCGGCGTCTCAGTCGCCGCGCCAGTACCAGCAGGTGGATGAGCGAGCTGAGCGCGGTGATGGCCACGACCCCGCCGCGCACCGACCACAGGTGAAGGGCCAGCATCGCCTGGGTCACCAACAGGTTGACCGCGACGGCCCCGGAGACGGAAGCGATGATCCGGCCCCATGGCTCAAGTCCCCTGAGGGCGGCGCCGATCGCGCAGCCGGGAGCCGCGATCAGGAAGAAGAGGGTGAAGGGGCCGCGCAGGGGCGACGCGAGGTCCGTGAGCGCGAGCATCGCGCCGACCGCCCCCACCGCCACGGCCACGCCCGCGAGCAGCGGCAGCGCGTCCTCGTGCCGGCTCGGCCGGCCGCCGGGTCCCCGGCCTGTGTCTGATGACGGTGCCTTGATCCTGATCGTCTGCATTGGCGACTTTGCCCCCCGAAGCGCCGGATGCCGGGCTTCAATGTCGCGCAGCCGACGGTGGCCCGTCAAGATGCGGAGGGAGTGTGGAGATGTTGCCCGCCGGGGCTTGAAACACGGGAACTCCCTTTGCGGCCAGGGGAATTACCGGAGAACTTATTGTCATGAACACTATCGACGGCCCGAGGGGAGTGGTACCACGGTCGAGGCAGAAATCCTGCTAAGGGAGGTTCCATGAGATTGTCCCGAATCACGGCATACGCTTCCTCACTCCTCCTCGCCACCGCCTTCGCCCTCACCGGGGCCACAGCGGCACAAGCGGACCAGCAGAACGATCAGAAGGCCGCGGCCACCGGCTATGTGGCGCTCGGCGACTCCTACTCGTCCGGTGTGGGAGCCGGCGGATATGACAGCGGGAGCGGAGACTGCAAGCGCACCCCGCGCGCGTACCCCGCACTCTGGGCGGCCGCCCATTCACCCTCGAGCTTCAACTTCACGGCGTGCTCGGGCGCTCGTACGGGTGACGTCGTCTCCAACCAGCTCGGACCGCTCGGCTCCGGCACCGGTCTGGTCAGCATCTCCGTGGGCGGCAACGACGCCGGCTTCGCCGACGTCATGACGACCTGCGTGCTCCAGTCCGAGAGCAACTGTCTCGCGCGCATCGCCCAGGCGCGCAGTTACGTCGAGACGACGCTGCCCGGCAACCTCGACCGGGTCTACTCGGCGATCAGCGCGAAGGCACCGGCCGCCCAGGTCGTCGTGCTCGGCTACCCCCGCTTCTACAAGCTCGGCGGCGGCTGCATCGCCGGCCTGTCCGAGAAGGAACGCGGCGCCATCAACAGCGCCTCCGACTTCCTCAACACCACCACCGCCAAGCGCGCCGCCGACCACGGCTTCACCTTCGGCGACGTGACCCCCGCCTTCACCGGTCACGAGATCTGCTCGGGCGACGCGTGGCTGCACAGCGTCAACTGGACCAACATCGGCGAGTCCTACCACCCCAAGGCCGCGGGACAGTCCGGCGGCTACCTCCCCGTGTTCAGCGCCGCAGCGTCCTGATCCGTCCCCCCGCTCAGTTCGGCGCGTAGGAGGAGGCCCCGCCCGTCGGGGTCTCCTTCTCGCACGTCACGGAGTAGGCGACCGCGTTCGAGTTCGCCTTCACCGGGCCGCGCACCTCGACGCTGAGCTGGTTCTGGTACGTCGAGCCCGGCTCCCCGGCGACCGTCTCCGTGTGGTGCACCTGCTTGGTCTTGCCGCCGCCGGAGGAGAAACCGAGCGTCTTCCAGCCCGGGTCGCTCGGCTCACCGGACTTGGTGACCCAGCGGTAGTCGACGGTGACCGGCACCCGCCCCACGGTGAACGTCGCCGTGAACGAGGGCGAGGTGGCCGGCGGGCAGACGCCGCTGTACTCCGTGTTCGTGCCCACGACCGTGACCTTGACGGACTGCGCGGGCCGCGTGGTCGAGCCGCCGTTGCCGCCGCCACCGCCGGTGCTCCCGCCCGAACCGCCGCCGCCGCCGTCGCTGCCGCCGCCGGTCGAACCGCCGTCGCCGCCGCCTCCGTCGCCCGATCCTCCGCCGTCGCTGCCGTCGCTGCCGCCGTCGGAGCCGCCGCCGTCCTTGCCGCCGGTCGAACCGCCGTCGCCGCTTCCGCCGCCGTTGCTTCCGCCGCCTTGGGAGGCCCCGCTGTTGTTGCCGTTCTCGCCTCCGCCGTCGTTGTTGACCAGCGCGTACACCAGTCCGCCCAGGGCGAGCACCAGGGCGACCAGGCCCGCGGTGAGGACGAGGACCGAGCGGCGCGAGCGCTTCTGGGGGACGGGTGTGGTCGTGGTGACCACCGGCTCCTGCCCGTCCGGCGGCGGCAGCGGCGAGGGCGCCTGCTGATGCTGCTGCGAGGTGACCGTCGGCATGTACGGCAGGGGGGTCGCGGCCTGGGGCGTGCCGCCCGCCGCGACGAGCCGCAGCTGGTTCTCGGCGTCGGCGGCGGAGATCCGCGTGGCGGGGTCCTTGCGCAGCAGCCCTTCGATGACCCCGTACAGCGGCCCCGCGTCGCGCGGCGGGGGCAGCTCCTCGTCGACGACGGCCCGCAGCGTGCTGAGCGGGGTGTCCTGCCGGAACGGCGAGTGGCCCTCGACGGCCGCGTAGAGCAGGACGCCCAGCGACCACAGGTCGGACTCGGGGCCTGGCCGTCGCCCCAACGCCCGCTCCGGGGCGAGGAACTCGGGGGAGCCCACCACCTCGCCCGTCATGGTGAGGGCCGAACTCCCCTCCACCATGGCGATCCCGAAGTCGGTGAGGACGACTCGGCCGTCGTTGGCGATGAGGACGTTGCCCGGCTTGACGTCGCGGTGCAGGACTCCGGCGTCATGGGCGGCGCGCAGGGCGGCGAGCACCTCGGCGCCGATGCGGGCGGCGCGCTGCGGCGCCATCGGCCCCTCCGCGTCCAGGACGTCGGAGAGCGAGAGGCCCCGCACGATCTCCATGACGATCCACGGGCGGCCGTCCTCGCTCGCCACGTCGTACACCGTCACCACGTTCCGGTGGGGGATGCGGGCGGCGGCCCACGCCTCGCGCTCCAGGCGGGCGTACAGCCGGTCGACGTCGGGGGCCGGGAGCCCGGCGGGCGCCCGCACTTCCTTGACCGCGACCTCGCGGCCCAGGACCTCGTCGCGGGCCCGCCAGACCGTGCCCATGCCGCCCTCGCCCAGCGGGGCGAGCAGGCGGTAACGCCCCGCGATCACACGCTCGTTCCCGCTCACGGGCGTCCCCCATCCGCAGCCGTGCGATTCTCCACAAAACTACCTCAACCGAGCGCGGTTGCCGCCCCCTTGAACACCAATCCACACCCGAGGACCACCACGACGCAGGCGGAGCCCAGCGGAAGGAGACGACGCGAGGCCCGGTGCAGCCACGGGGGCCCGTGCACCCGCCGCCCCGCGAGCGCCCCGACCCGCACCACGAGGAACCCCGCGGCCGTCAGCGTGACCGCGAGACCCACCCCGTACGCCAGGACGAGCAGCAGCCCGAACCAGGCCTCGCCCAGGGCCGCGGCGCCCACCAGCACGACCACGGCGGAGGGGCTGGGCACCAGGCCGCCCGCGAAGCCGAGGAAGAGGGCGCCGCGCACGGTGGGCGGCGGCTCGTGCGCGGGGTGGTGATGCGAGGGGTCTGAGTGGGTGTGGGGGTGGGTGTGGGGATGGGTGTGGGGGTGGTGATGGTGGTGGTGAGGACCGTGCCTGCGCCGCCGCCAGGCCCGCCGCAGCAGCAGCGTCCCCGCGCCGGTGACGAGCACGCCGCTGACCACCCCGAGCCAGGCGATGACCGAGGGCGCCGCCGCCGATCCCCCCGCCACGAGCAGCCCCAGGGCCGTCACGCCGAGGGTGTGGGTGACGGTCACCGAGGCGGCGAGGGGCAGGACGTCCCGCAGCGACGCGCGCCCCCGCGCGGCGGCGCTCGCGGCCATCAGCGTCTTGCCGTGCCCCGGCGCGACGGCGTGCAGCGCCCCCAGCAACAGGGCGATGGCCAGGGCGAGTCCGGCGAAGCCCGGCGTCAGGTCGTGGCGCGCCACGAGTCCGGTCAGGGCCTGCGTCCACCGGTCGGCGCCGCGCGGCAGCACGGAGGAGGGCGCGTCCGGCTGCCGCTCCTCGCTCAGGGCGGGGCCGCCGGGGGTGATCCGCAGGGCGGCGGAGTCGTCGCCGGGCGGCGAGTCGAGCAGCCGCCGCGGGTAGCGGGTGAGGCGCCGCGACACGGACTCCGCGGGTACGTCGGATGCCTTCAGGGTCATCCGGTCGCCCCGCGCCGTGACTTCCCGCCACCCGGGGCCCGCCCGCCCCGCGGCCTCGAACCGGGCGGCGAGCTCGGCGCCCCGGGGGAGCGGGGCGCCGAGCTCGCACTCCACGCGCAGGGTGGGCAGGCCCGCCTGCCCGTCCCGGGTGACCGCCCGGGCCTCTTTCACGCGGAGTTCCCTCGCCCGACCGCCGACCCGGAGCCGGCTGCCGCGGGCGGCGTCCGCACACCGCTCGTCGGCCCAGCTCGCCAGGCCCACGCGCTTGACGCGGGACATGGCCTGGGTCGCGGGGATCTCGGCGAGGTCCTCGACGTGGTCGACCCGCAGTTCCCCCGGGCCCACCACCAGTCCGTCGTACCGATTGACGGTGAAGTTGCCCAGCGGGTGGGCGGCCGCGTCCGCGGCGGGCAGCACGGCCAGCGCGAGCCCGGCGGCCAGCACCCCGCCGACGACGAGCCCACGCCGCCCGGCCGCACCCCGCCGCGCCAGAACACCCAGTACGCGCCTCATGACGCCTGCCCCTTCGCCGCCTTGGCCGCCGCTGCCACGGCCGCCTTGGCCGCCTTCGCTCCCGTCGGCGAGAAGCCCGGGTTCAGCTCCAGGGCCGCGGCGCTCCAGCGACGCGCGGCGGCCGCGTTGCCCACGGCCCCTTCGATCGCACCCCGGTGGTACAGGAACGACGCCTCGCGAAAGCCGGTGGCCGTGGCCCGGCGGGCGTACACGAGCGCCTCGTCGGAGCGCCCGTCGACGTGCAGCGCCCAGGCCAGCGCGTCCGCCGTGTGGACGGTGTGCCGCCGCTGCCACTCCGCCTTCGCCGCCCGCAGCGCCGCCTTCCGCTCCGCCCGGTCCCCGTGGTCGGTCAGCGCGACCGCCGCGTCCAGGTCCGCGTTCACGCCGTTCGCCCGGGCGAGGGCGACCCACGCGGACACCAGCGCGTACTGCTCCCGCGCCTTCGCCCGGTCGCCCGGGCGGCCCCTGGCCTCGTACAACTCGCCGAGCGCGACCAGCGGTCCGGGCAGCGCCGAGCGCGCCACCACCTCCCGCAGTTCCCGTATCGCCCGCCCCGTGTCGCCCTGTCCGGCCCAGGCGCGGGCACGGCACTCCAGCGCGGGAAGGTAGGAGGCGTCGGCCCGCAGCGCCTTTCCGCACTGCTTCAGCGCCTCCCCGAACTCGCCCTGCCGCCAGGCGAGCTGCCCCAGCGCGGTGGCCACGTACGCGGCGTCCCCGGCACCGGCACCGGGGCCGACGGCCCGGGACAGCGCCCGCCGGGCCCCCGCCACATCGCCCCGCAGCTCGCGCACGTAGGCGTACCGCGTGAAGACCGGCACCCCGGGCCGCCGGGCGTCGGCCTCGTCCGCGGCCCGGGCGGCGGCCTCGTACCGCCCGAGCTCGACCAGCGCGTCGATCCGGGAGGCCAGCGCACCCGCGTTGTAGCGGTTCACGTCGAGCGCCGCCTCCGCGGCACGCAGCGCCCCGGGGAAGTCGTGGCGGGCAGCGGCGAGCGCGGCCCGTCCCGCGAGCCCCGCGTCATTGCCGGGCCGCAGCTCCAGGGAGCGGTCGAGGGCGCGGTCCGCCTCGCGGTAGCGCGACGGATCGCCCTGGGTGCGCGCCTGCTCGACGTAGGCGGTCCCCAGGGTCGCCCACGCCCCGAAGTCCGTGGGCCTGGCCCGCAGCCGCGACTGGAGCGCTTCGACGCCGCGGCTGAGATCAGCGCCCCGCAGCGCGGCATCCGGCGCCACGTCGACATAGGGCGAAGGGCGGTCCGGGCCGTCCTCTGAGCCGCCCACGACGGCACCCGCGGTGATCGCGAGCGCGAGGGCGACGGCCGCCACCACGGGCCGGCCGGCAGGTCGGGGCAGTGCCATCACGAGACCTTCCGTGCGAGATCGAATGCGAGACGGGGGGAGCGCGCGAGAAACCGCGAGAAAGAGGGGCGAGAGACCGGGAGAGAGAGGGGCGGCGGAGAATGAGCGAAGAGAGAGGGCGCGGCCCGCTGGGGGATGAGAGCGGGCCGCGCCGGTCCGGAGGGGGTCAGCCGGACACCCCGGTGGAACCGCGCCTGCGCCACCACGCGAGCCCGAGTCCGACCAGGGCCACGCCTGCCGCACCCGCGACACCGGAGGCGAGCAGGACGGCATCGGTGTCGTCGCCGCCCCCGCCGGTGCCCGGACGGCCGGGCACGGCACCGCCGCCCAGCGCGTCACGCGCCGAACTGCCGCCGCCGCCCTGGGCCAGCGGTCCCCGGGACCCGGACGTGGGAAGCGCCACGTACGGGAAGGAGGCGCCGAACTTCTGGTCGTTGGCGTTCACCGCGTCGCCCAGGTCGTTCTTGTTGCCGGTGAGTTCGCCCTCGACGGCCTGCAACTCGATGTCGATGACGTCGTCGGTCAGCCGCCGCCCGTTCGGGAACCCGGCGTTGTCGCCGTCGAGCGCCCCGAGCCGCTTGGGCTGATCCGCCGGCTTGACCGACGTGTTGAGCCGCAGGGCCTCGGCGGGCCGGACGTTCGGCGGCTGGTTGAGCCCCTTGATGCCCGTGAGGAACACCGACACGAGGTCGTTGCGCGGCTCGGCGGGCGCCTTGAGCTTGTAGATCTTCTCCAGGATCTTCGGCAGCTCCGGCTTGGTCACGTACTTCAGGAAGTCCGCGTCGTTCCAGGGCGAGGACGCGTTGAACTTGTCCTTGTCCTTCCGCGGCACGACCACCTCGTTGACCAGCGGGTTGCCCATGCGCGACACCTGGGTCCACTTGCCGCTCGCGTTCTTGCGCTGCGTCGTCGACCAGATGCCGACGGTGGGCTGCTTCCCGGACTGCCGTATCTCGGCGGTCGGCACCTGAAGGGCGACGGTGTTCACGTTGTAGCCCTTGAGGGTGTCGTTCCCGACCTCCGACAGGTTGGCGCCGTACGCGAGGTCGAAGACCCGCAGATCCGCGAAGAACGGATCGTCGGCCTGCCCGGCGAACGTCGAGCCCCCGCCCTTGACCTGCCGCACCGCCTGATCGCGCAGCTTCTTGTAGTCGGGCATGGACGCCTTGCCGACGTGCGAGGGGGCCGCGGGCACGTCGTCGGCGATCTTCGTGGTGGAGACGACCTTCTGCTCCTTGAGCTTGATCAGCTCCAGGTCGTAGGTCTGCGTCACGTTCAGGTCCGGGTCGTCCAGGCTCGTGACGGGCCCGGTGTTGTAGAGGAACGTGTCGCCGTTCTTGGTCTTCGTGTCGAACGTCCACCGGTAGAGGAGGTCGCCCTGCGCGTCGCCGTCGTTGTCGATGTGCACGTCGTACTGGGCGTCGTCCGCGAACGGATAGAAGGTGGGCCCGCCCGCGGGCTCTTCAAAGGGCAGCCAGTCCGCCACGATCGTCGTGGAGTCGGGCTTGTCCGGGCTCACGAACGCGTACACGTCCGTCGTGTCGTACTGGGGCTGTCCCGAGATGAGCGGGGCCTCCCGGTGGCTGGCGGCGTCGGCCGCCCCAGGTTCCAGTGCCGTGACGCCGGCGGCGGCGAGCCCCCCGGCGGCCAGAGCGCCACAGACGAGCGTGGCGAGGCCGCGCTTGCCGCGCAGCCCCGCCCTGCTCCTGGCGATAGCTGTCATCGCGTCCGTCCTTACTGTTCCTCGCGCGACCCCCGCGTGGTGCGCGACAGCCGCCTGACGCACGCCATTCGGGGCTCGGGCCCCGGCGGATTGCCCTTGGCCCCAATCCGCTTCCTTCTTTTGTCCCGAATGCCGGTGCGACCGCATCACGAGGCGCCCGGACCGGGACGGCGCGAGCCGCCCGGCCGGGCAGAGGGGGGAGGGGCACGCATGGAGCCCGACGCGTTGCTGCCACTGATCGCCCGGGGCGACCAGCAGGCGTTCGAGAAGCTGTACGGACTGGTCTCCGGGCCGGTCTACGGCATGGTCCGCCGCGTGCTCCGCGACCCGGCCCAGTCCGAGGAAGTGGTCCAGGAGGTCCTGCTCGAACTCTGGCGGACGGCCGCCCGCTTCGACCCGGCGCGCGGCAGCGCCCTCGCCTGGATCCTCACCCTGGCCCACCGCAGGGCCGTCGACCGGGTCCGCAGCGCCCGCGCGGCCGGCGACCGCGAGCAGCGGGCGGCCGAGCGCGGCGAGGGCCCCGCCTTCGACGAGGTCGCCGAGGCGGTCGAGAGCCGTCTGGAGCGCGAGTGGGTGCGCCGCTGTCTGCGCCGCCTCACCGACCTCCAGCGCCAGGCCGTCACCCTCGCCTACTACGAGGGTTATACGTACCGGGAAGTCGCCGGGCGCCTCTCCGTGCCCCTCGGCACCGTCAAGACGCGGATGCGGGACGGGCTGCTGCGGCTGCGCGACTGCCTGGGCACGGCCACCGGAGACGCGGCATGAGCGGGGACGCGGGCCTGGGGCCCGCGGGGACCGTCACCGGGCGGGCGCGGCCGCGCCGGCGCATCCACTCCCTGGCCGTCCCCTACGCCCTGGACGCCCTCGACCCGGGTGAACTGCGCCGCTTCGAGAGGCATCTGGCCCGCTGCGCGCCCTGTCGGGCGCAGACCCGGGAGCTGGGCGAGGGCACGGTCCGCCTGGCGGGGGCCGCCGCGGCGCCCGCGCCGCCCGCCCTGCGCGAACGGGTGCTCGCCGCCGTACGCACGACGGAGCAGGAGCCGCCCCCGCGGGCGCCCGCCGCGTGGGGTGCGCCCCCACGCGCTCGTACGCTTCCGCCCGCCGCCCGGCCCGGCCGCGTGGCCGTCGCCGCGCTCGCTCTGATCTCACTGGTGGTGACCGCGGTCCTCGCCGTGCAGCTGCTCCGTTCCGACGGCCGGCTCGACCGCGAGCGCGCCGAGGCACGTGAGATCGCCCACGTCCTGGCCGCTCCGGACGCCCGCGCGAGCGCGACGCGGGATGCCCGGGGGCGCGGGATCACCGTCGTCGCGTCGGAGTCCAGGCGGCGCGCCGTGGTGACCGTCACAGGGCTCGGGGCGCCGCCGCCGGGCCGCGCGCACCAGCTGTGGCTGCTGCGGTCCGGCCTCGCGCCCCGTTCCCTGGGCCTCGTGGACGGCGAAACGCCGGTGATCGCCACGGTCCTGGGGGCATCCGCGATGTCACTGGCCGTGACGACCGAACCCGACGGCGGCTCAGAGAGGCCCACTTCTGCCCCTCTTGTCCAACTCACCCTGGAATCAGTTGGATTCGGAGAGTAATCGTCAACCTCCTTATGGGGTAGGTGAATCCTGTGACCGGGATACACGAGTGTCCGGACGGGGCGATAGGGTTAACCTGCCCTGGGCCGGGTGCCCTCGTACGGGTGGGGAGTGACATGGAACAGATAACGGTGCGCAGCAGGGCGCGTGTCCCTGCGATCACCTGCGGGAGCAGCGCGACCAGCTCGCGTCTCGACCGCCATCTCGCAGTGCTGGGCGGCCCCGCCGTTCCGCAGCGCGAGACGGCCGAGGCGACGCTGCTGATGCGCGAGCTGACCTCACGGGGTGCGCATGACCACAGTGGCCGCGGTGCACGAGTGCGGAGGGTCTCCCTCTTCGCTCCCCTGCGCAGGCTGCGGCGGTCGCTCTTTGGGGGTCGCTGACCACGGGTGGTCGGGGGTTCGGCCGTCGCTCGGCGGCGGATTGCTCCCACCCACCCGCCCCTTCCCCACCACACGTCTCACCCGGTACGCCTCATGCGTAACACCCTTGTCATGCGCACCTGTTGACGCCGCAACTTTCCGGCCGCACTGTGGCTGATTGTTTGGCCGATACACCCAACCTCACCCCCGGAGGTGCGCGTGTGTGACCTGCACGATCAGCATGAGCATCCAGCACTCCCCGCGAGCGGCCCGTCGCTGAGCCGCCGCCGCATCATGCAACTCCTCGGCGCGGCCGGTGTCACCGCCGGTGCCATGACCGCCGACGCGGACCCGGCGATGGCCGCGGGCGCCGACGACAGCCCCGCGGCCTACGAACCGCCCGAAGGCCTCGCGGCCGACACCCCCGCCAAGCGCGCGGCGCTCGACTGGATCACCGCCCACGACGACCGGATCACCGGCCTGAACGCCGAGATCTGGGACAACGCCGAGCTGTCGCTCAGGGAGTGGAAGTCCTCCCTCGCCGAGGCCGATTTCCTCGAACGGGCCGGATTCGACGTGAAGTTCGGCACCGCGGGCTTCCCGACCGCGTTCACCGCGACGTTCACCCACGGCAAGGGCGGCCCGGTCCTCGGCTTCAGCGGCGAGTACGACGCGCTGCCCGGCCTCTCGCAGCACAAGGGCGTGGGCCACCACGACCCGCGCGAGTACGTCCACGACCCCTTCGCGCCGAGCTACGGCCCTGGCCACGGCTGCGGCCACAGCGCGCTCGGCACGGCCGCGGCGGCGGCCGCGGCGGCCGTCGCGCAGGCCGCGAAGAAGCACCGGCTCCCGGTCACCGTGAAGTTCTTCGGCTCCACGGCCGAGGAGATGCTGATCGGCAAGACGTACGCCGTCAGCAAGGGCGTGTACGACGGCCTCGACGCGTTCTTGGACTGGCACCCCTCGACGGCCAACGCGACCGGCTGGGGCAGCACCACCGCGATGACGGCCGTCACCTTCACCTTCCTGGGCGTCGCGGGGCACGGCGGCACCCCGCTCGGCAACAAGTCGGCGCTGGACGCCGCCGTGATGATGGCGACGATGTCGGAGTTCCTGCGCGAGGAGAACCTCGCGCCGAGCGGCCGGCTGCACTGGGTGATCAACAACGGCGGCGACATCCCGAACGTCACCGCGGAGATCGCCGAGATCTCGTACTACGTGCGGGAGGGGAGTCCCGCCCGCGTCCAGGTCCTCCTGGACAAGGTGATCGCGGTCTCCGAGGCCGCGGCGAAGGCGTCGCAGACGACCGTGCGCCGCCGCGTCACCTCGGCCTGCTGGAACCAGCTCCCGGCCAAGGCCTTCGCCGAACTCCTGCACGCGAACATGCGCGAGATAGGCCCGCCCGACTTCCCCGCGTCCGCGCATGAGCTGGCCAAGGAGCTCCAGGAGTCGCTGGGCCTGCCCCAGAAGGGCATGCACGACGAGATCGGCGAACTGACCCCGCCCAACCCGGTGTTCATGGGCGGCGGCTCGACGGACGTCGCCGACATCAGCTGGAACGTCCCCACCGTCTCGATGGGCGCCGCCCTCGCCCCCATCGGCACCAAGATGCACACCTGGTCCACCGCGTCCTGCGCGGCGGCCGCCCCCGGCCAGGCCGCGGTGCTCGCCGCGGCGAAGTACCTCGCGGCGACCGCGGTCGACCTGATCACGCAGCCCGAGCGCCTGAAGGCGGTCAAGGACGAGTTCAAGGAGCGCACGAAGGACGTCCGGTGGAAGACCGCGCTGCCGGACGGCTATGAGCCGCCGATGTACGAACCCCCGGCGTGGTTCCTGAGGAAGACGGGCCAGAAGTGGCCGCCGCCGAACATCACGTGGCCCCCGAAGCGCGTGGTGTCCCGGGAGAAGTTCTCCTCCCTGGGCCCGGAGCTCGCCCCGCAGAAGTAGGGCGCGGCCGCCCGCTCCCCGTCCGCCCGCCGCGCCGGGGCCGGTGGCTCAGAGCAGGGCGAACTGGCCGCCGGGCCCCTCCTCGTGGTGGTCCAGGACGGACGCGGGACGCCGGGCCGTGTCGGGCACGGGGAGCACCCCGGCCCGGCGCAGCGCGTCCGCCGTGATGCCGGGGCCCGGTGCCGCCTCGACCGACGCGGTCAACTCCTCCTGGAGCGCCTCCTGGAGCGGACGCAGTTCCGCGAGCAGGGCGAGCACGGTGATCAGTTCAAGCAGCTCGGACGTCCAGGCCTGCGGCCACTCCGCGGGCCGGATGGCCTCCAGGGAGCCCGCCTCGCCCGCGGCCGTGCGGCGCGCGCACCACAGCTCGACGACCCGCACCCCGCTCACCTCGAACTCCCACGCCTCCTTCGGCACCGGCGAGATCCGGCCCTCGTCCACGCACAGGGCCTCCTCGTCGGCGTCGTAGAAGACCTCCGCGGGGCGGGCGGGGAGCGGCGCCCGGACGTAGGGCCGCCGGCCGCCGGGAAGCTTCGGCCGCGTGCCGTCGGCGCGGGCCTCAAGCGCCAGCACGCGCCGGCCCAGTTCCGTGCCCCGCGCCCAGAGCCCGGCGTCGGCCGTCAGCGGCACCCGGCAGCCGGCCGGGGACGCCTGGGCGACGGCCAGCGTCCAGGCCAGCAGGTCTGCGGCGCCGACGTCCTGGCCGAGCGCCGCGGCGAGATGGGCGAGCAGGCCGGGCGCCGCGTTGGGCTCGCGCCCGCCGGGGCGGCGGAACAGGGGCCGGATGCGCCCGGGCCGCCCGGCGGGGGAGCGGCCGTCCGGCAGCACGGCGGAGGCGAGGACGGCGGGTCCCGTGGCGCCGGTGACGTACCCCTGCTCGACGAGGAACAGCTGTCCCTCGCCCGCGACCCGCCACAGCTCGGGGCGCGCGGCGTCGATGAGCCGGTGGTCCGGGATCAGCCACTGCTCGTCGAAGGGGCCGTGCAGGACGCGCACCGGTTCGGGGCAGGGGCCCGACGCGGCGGCCAGCGGGACCGTGGAGCCCGGGTGGCCGGGGAGTTGGGCGACGGCGGTGTGCAGGGTGCGGGAGCGGGTGGGGGCGAGCAGCTTCTCGCGCTCGGCCGGATCCGCCCGGACGAACGCGGCCCAGCGGGCTCTGAGCGTCGCGGCGTCCGGTCCCATCGGCCACCCGCGGCCCGGCCGGAGCGGCGCGACGGACCACGGCATCAGGTCGCCGAGCAGCGGCGCTTCGTCGTGCGTCACGCCCGGCATCGTACGTCGAGACCCTTACGTCGCGTCGAGGGTGACCGTGAAGGAGAAGCGGTCGCCGCGGTAGTGGATGCGGGCCACGTCCAGGGCGCGGCCCTCCTCGTCGTACGTGATGCCCGTGTAGTGCAGGATCGGGCTGAGCAGCGGCACTTCGAGGAGGCGGGCCGTCTCCGGGTCGGCCAGGGTGGCCTCGACGGTGTCCGTGATGCGGCTGATGCGGACGCCCACCACGTCGCGCAGGACCTTCGTCATGGGCCAGCGCGTCAGGTCGTCGAGGTCCACGCGGTCCGCGAGTTCGGGGCGGATGAAGTTGTGGGCGTGATTGGTCGGTTCGCCCGTCTTCTCGTCGCTGCGCAGCCGGTGGTAGGTCGCCACCTCGGTCAGGTCCGGGAAGTGCTCGGCCAGTTCGCCGGAGACCGGGGCCGTGCCGTGCGCCAGGAGCCGGGTGCTCATGCCCGACTGCTGGGCCACGATCGCGTCGACCGAGCCGAGCAGCCGGACCGGCGAGCCGCGCTGGGCGCTGGGCTCGATGAACGTGCCGCGCCGCCGGTGGCGGGTGATCAGCCCCTCGTCCTCCAGCTCCTTGAGCGCCTGGCGCATGGTCAGGACGCTCACGCCGTAGTGCCCCGCCAGCTGCTCCTCGGTGGGCAGCCGGAGCGGGGCGTCGGGTGTGCGGCCGAGTATCGAGGCGCGCAGGGACTGCGACACCTGATACCAGAGCGGCAGTTTGCGATTCAGGACGATCGAGTCCGGGGCGAAGGCGGTCACGGTCTCTCCGAATCAGTCCGCATCGGCATCGAAACGGGATCAACCACCCGGAACGGGCAGCGGATCAGTTTCGAAAATGGCGCTCAAGACCCTCCCACACATCGTCGTATCCGCGCTGGAGATGGGCGGCCTGAGCTGCTTGTTCGGTCGCCGTCACCGGCCAGCGCGTCTCGAACATGAAGGCAAGGCCGTCGTCGATCTTCTGCGGCCTGAGCTCGGCGGCCGACGCCTTGTCGAAGGTGTCGCGGTCGGGGCCGTGCGCCGACATCATGTTGTGCAGGGAGCCGCCGCCGGGCACGAAGCCCTCGGCCTTCGCGTCGTACGCGCCCTCGATCAGGCCCATGTACTCGCTCATCACGTTCCGGTGGAAGTACGGCGGCCGGAAGGTGTCCTCGCCCACCAGCCAGCGCGGCGCGAAGACCACGAAGTCGACGCCCGCGAGGCCCGGGGTGTCGGACGGCGAGGTGAGGACCGTGAAGATCGAGGGGTCCGGGTGGTCGTAGCTGATCGTGCCGATGACGTTGAAGCGGCGCAGGTCGTACACGTACGGGACGTGGTTGCCGTGCCAGGCGACGACGTCCAGGGGCGAGTGGTCGTAGGTCGCCCGCCACAGGTTGCCGCAGAACTTGTTCACCACCTCCACCGGGCGGTCCTCGTCCTCGTACGCGGCGACGGGGGCCCGGAAGTCGCGCGCGTTGGCCAGGCCGTTCGCGCCGATCGGGCCGAGGTCGGGGAGCTGGAAGACCGCGCCGTAGTTCTCGCACACATAGCCGCGGGCGGTGGTGTCCAGGAGCTCCACGCGGAAGCGGACCCCGCGCGGGATCAGCGCCACCTCGCCCGGCTCGGCGCGCAGCAGGCCGAACTCGGTGCGCAGGAGCAGACCGCCCTGCTCGGGTACGACGAGGAGTTCGCCGTCCGCGTCGCTGAACACCCGGTCCGTCATGGAGGAGTTGGCGTGGTACAGGTGCACGGCCATGCCGGTGCGCTGGGCCGCGTCGCCGTTGCCGCCCAGGGTCCACAGGCCCGCGAGGAAGTCCGTGCCGGGCGCGGGCTCGGGGAGGGGGTTCCAGCGCAGCCGGTTGGGGTCGGGCGTCTCGGTGAAGGGCGCCGTCCGCAGGGCGCCGTTGTCGACGCGCGTGAACGCCGGGTGCGCGGCCGAGGGGCGGATGCGGTAGAGCCACGAGCGGCGGTTGTGCGCGCGGGGCTCGGTGAAGGCGGTGCCGCTCAGCTGTTCCGCGTACAGCCCGAGGGGAGCGCGCTGCGGAGAGTTTTGGCCGTGCGGCAGGGCGCCGGGCACGGCTTCGGAGCTGTGTTCGTTGCCGAAGCCGGAGAGGTACGTCAGTGCCTCGGCCGTCTTGCGCGGGTCGTGCGCGTCCCCGCGGCTTGCGTCGCTGGAGTGTTCCCGGCTCATCATCGCTCCCTCGTCAACGATTCCTATGGGACACCGTAGGATTCACGTTTTCCTTCCGCAAGGGGATCCATGGATGTGAACAATGCTCTACTCTCCCGGGGATGCCCCACCCTGATCAGCGCAAGCCCCCGCCGCCCCCGAAGACCCTGCGCCGCGTGCCCGTGCAGGAGCGCAGCGCCGAGCGCCTGACCCGCATCCTCGACGCCTGCGCCGCCCTCCTGGACGAGGTCGGCTACGAGGAGCTGAGCACTCGGGCCGTCGCCGCCCGTGCGGGTGTCCCGATCGGCTCGGTCTACCGCTTCTTCGACAACAAGAGGGCCATGGCGGACGCCCTGGCCCACCGCAACCTCGACGCGTACGGCGAGCGCGTGGCGGCCCGCATGGCCGGGGTGGAGCGCGGCGACTGGCGCGGCGCCGTCGACGCGGCCTTCGACGAGTACCTCGCCATGAAGCGCACGGTCCCCGGCTTCGGCCTGGTCGACTTCGGCATCCCCTCCGCCCCCGACGCCATGCCCGACGCCAACTCGGACGTGGCCGAGCGGGTGGCGGGGCTGCTCGCCGCCCACCTCGACCGGCCGCTGGACGAGAAGCTGCGCCGTACGGTCCTCGTGGGCGTCGAGGCGGTGGACGCCGTCCTCCAACTCGCCTTCCGCGCGCGGCCGTCGGGCGATCCGGACCTGATCGACGAGACGCGGATCCTGCTGCACTCCTATTTCGCGGGGTCGCTGGACTGAGCCGGAGCCCGCCGTCCGGCCGCTCCCGGACCACTCGCCCGGGGCCGGCGGGGGCCCGCGGATTCACGACTGACCCCTCCAGGGGCCTGACGGCGTGCATACCGGTCGGTATGGTGAGAGCGCACGTGCGCCGTAGCCGCCGCCCCGGAGGGTCCTCCATGCCCAGCACCGCCCTGCGTATCTGCCCTCTGTGCGAAGCCACCTGCGGGCTCACGCTCACCATCGAGGGGACCTCCGAAGGCCCCCGTGTGACCGGCGCCCGCGGCGACCGCGACGACGTGTTCAGCCACGGCTTCATCTGCCCCAAGGGCGCCTCCTTCGGAGAGGCCGACTCCGACCCCGACCGCCTCAAGGGCCCCCTCGTCCGCAAGGACGGCGTGCTCCAGGAGGCGAGCTGGGACGAGGCGTTCGACGCCGTGGCCGCCGGACTCCGCCCCCTGATCGAGCGGCACGGACCGCAGGCGGTCGGCGTCGTGCTCGGCAACCCGAACGTGCACACCATGGCCGGCGGCCTCTACCCGCCCGTACTCCTGAGCACCCTCGCCACCCGCAACGTCTTCACCGCGAGCACCGTCGACCAGATGCCCAAGCACGTGTCCAGCGGGCTCCTCTTCGGCGACGCGTTCGCCATCCCCGTCCCCGACCTGGACCGCACCGACCACCTGCTCCTGCTCGGCGCCAACCCCCTGGAGTCCAACGGCAGCCTGTGCACGGCCCCCGACTTCCCCGGCAAGCTGAAGGCGCTGCGCGCCCGCGGCGGCACCCTCACCGTCGTCGACCCCCGCCGCACCCGCACCGCGAAGCTCGCCGACCGGCACCTGCCGATCCGGCCCGGCACGGACGCCCTGCTGCTCGCCGCCATGGTCCACGTCCTCTTCGAGGAGCGGCTCACCGGCCTCGGCGCGCTGGAGGACCGGGTGGAAGGGGTCGACGACGTGCGGGAGGCCGTACGCGCCTTCACCCCCGACGCCGTCTCCGCGGCCTGCGACGTCCCCGCCGACACCATCCGCGCCCTCGCCCGCGAGCTGGCCGCCGCCCCCACCGCCGCCGTCTACGCCCGCGTCGGCGCGAGCACGGTCGCCCACGGCACCCTCACCAACTGGCTCGTCGACGTCCTGAACGCCCTGACCGGCAACCTGGACCGGCCCGGCGGCGCCCTCTTCCCGCTCTCGGCCACCGACCGCGCGCCCCGGCCCGCGGGCCCCGGCAAGGGATTCGCGCTCGGCCGCTGGCACAGCCGCGTGAGCGGCCACCCCGAGGCCAAGGGCGAACTGCCGATCGCCGCGCTCGCCGAGGAGATCGACACCCCCGGCGACGGGGCGATCCGCGCGGTCGTCGCCGTCGCGGCCAACCCGGTCCTCTCGGCGCCCGACGGCGACCGCCTCGACAAGGCCCTGGCCTCGCTCGACTTCATGGTGAGCGTCGACCCGTACCTCAACGAGACCTCGTGCCACGCCCACGTGGTCCTGCCGCCGCCCCCGCCCTCGCAGAGCGCCCACTTCGACTTCGCCTTCAACGGATTCGCCGTACGCAACCAGGTCCGCTACACCCGCGCCGCACTGCCCCTCGCGGAGGGCAGGATGTCCGAGGCGCAGATCCTGGCCCGGCTCGTCCTCGCGGCCGGCGGGATGCACGGCGCCGATCCTGCGGCCGTCGACGCGATGGTCGTCGACAAGACCCTGGGCAAGGCCGTCACCGACCCCCACTCGGCCGTCCACGGACGCGACCCCGGGGAGCTGTCCGCCCTCCTCACCGGCGAGAGCGGCCCCGAACGGCGGCTCGACCTGATGCTGCGGCTGGGCCCCTACGGCGACGGATTCGGCGCCCGCGAGGACGGGCTCACCCTGGAGCGGCTCCTCGCCCACCCGCACGGCATCGACCTCGGCCCGCTGGAGTCCCGCCTCCCGCAGGTCCTGCGGACCCGCAGCGGACGCGTGGAACTCCTGCCGCGACCGATCGCGGACGACCTGCCGCGCCTCGCGGACGCCCTGCGCACCGCCCCGGACGAGCTCGTCCTCGTGGGCCGCCGTCATCTGCGCTCCAACAACAGCTGGATGCACAACGTGCGCACCCTCACCGGCGGTTCCAACCGCTGCACCCTGCACGTCCACCCCGAGGACGCGGCCCGCATCGGCCTGGTGGACGGCGCCCGCACCCGGGTGGCGGCCGCGGGCGGCGAGCTGACCGTCCCCGTCGAGGTGACCGACACCGTGCGCCCCGGAGTCGTCAGCCTGCCGCACGGCTGGGGCCACGACCGCCCCGGCACCCGCCTGGCCGTGGCCGCCGAGAACCCCGGGGTCAACGTGAACCAGCTCCTGGACGGCACCCTCCTCGACCCGCTCTCCGGGACGGCCGTCCTGAACGGCTTCCCGGTGTCCCTCACCCCGCTCGCCGTGGCACCAGAACCGGAGGCCGTTCCGGCAGCAAGTCGTTGACCAGGAGTTTTGCGCTTATTGCTCACACGTCAACATCTTGTTAACGCTGAAGCAGGGGTCCTAACGTCAACCGGACCGCCAGACCTGGTGGGAGTTCGATGGTGAACGTTAGGTAGCCCCCATGCTGACAATCCTCGGATTCGTCATGATCGCCACCTTCCTGGTGCTGATCATGATGAAGAAGATGTCGCCGATCGCGGCACTGGTGCTGATCCCCGCGCTCTTCTGCGTGTTCGTAGGAAAGGGAGCCCATCTCGGGGACTACGTCCTCGAGGGCGTCGGGAATCTGGCGCCCACGGCGGCGATGCTCATGTTCGCCATCGTCTACTTCGGCGTCATGATCGACGTCGGCCTCTTCGACCCGATCGTCCGGGGCATCCTGCGCTTCTGCAAGGCCGACCCGGTGCGCATCGTGGTCGGCACCGCGCTGCTCGCCGTGATCGTCTCGCTGGACGGCGACGGCTCGACGACCTTCATGATCACGGTCTCGGCGATGTACCCGCTCTACAAGCGCCTCAAGATGAGCCTCGTGGTCATGACGGGTGTCGCCGCCACCGCCAACGGCGTCATGAACACCCTGCCCTGGGGCGGCCCGACGGCCCGTGCGGCCACCGCGCTCAAGGTCGACGCCGCCGACATCTTCGTCCCGATGATCCCGGCGCTCGCGATGGGCCTCGTGGCCGTCTTCCTGCTCTCCTACGCACTGGGGCTGCGGGAGCGCAAGCGCCTGGGCACCCTCTCCCTGGACGAGGTCCTGGAGAAGGAGACGGCGACCGAGACGGTCCTGGTGGGCGCGGGCGGCGGCGCCGGCGGACGCACCTCGCTCACGAAGACGACCACCGGGGGAGCGGGCTCGGGAACGGACGCGGACGCGGATGCCGCGGCCACCGCGACCGGGGGCGCCGCCGACGCCTACGACGACGCCGACGACGGCTTCCAGGGGCTCGACCCGCACCGCGCCACCCTGCGCCCCAAGCTCTACTGGTTCAACGCCGGTCTCACCGTCGTCCTGCTCACCGCCATGATCATGGAGTGGCTGCCGATCCCGGTCCTCTTCCTGCTCGGCGCCGCGCTCGCCCTGACGGTCAACTTCCCCCACATGCCCGACCAGAAGGCCCGTATCGCCGCCCACGCGGAGAACGTCCTCAACGTCACCGGCATGGTCTTCGCGGCCGCCGTCTTCACCGGCGTCCTCCAGGGCACCGGCATGGTCGACCACATGGCCACCTGGCTCGTCGACGCGATCCCCGAGGGCATGGGCCCGCAGATGGGCCTGGTCACCGGCCTCCTGTCGCTGCCGCTCACCTACTTCATGTCGAACGACGGCTTCTACTTCGGCGTCCTGCCGGTCCTCGCGGAAGCGGGCCAGGCGCACGGCGTCAACACCCTGGAGATCGCCCGCGCCTCGATCGCGGGACAGGCCCTGCACATGTCGAGCCCGCTGGTGCCCGCCGTCTACGTCCTGGTCGGCATGGCCAAGGTGGAGTTCGGCGACCACACCAAGTTCACCGTCAAATGGGCCGTCCTCACCTCGCTCGTGGTGCTCGGCTCCGGAATCCTCTTCGGCATCATCTGATGCCATCCACCCCGGGCCGGGCCTGGTTGCTGCGCCTCGTCATCGCCTTCAGCTTCGCGCAGGGGGCGGTGTCGATGGCGCGTCCTGCCGTCTCCTACCGGGCGCTCTCGCTGGGCGCCGACGAGCGGGCGATCGGCGTCATCGCGGGCGTGTACGCCCTGCTCCCGCTCTTCGCCGCCGTACCGCTCGGGCGCAGGACGGACACCGGGCGGTGCGCGCCGCTGCTGCCGATCGGCGTCGTCCTGATTTCCGGGGGGTGCGCGCTCAGCGGCACGGCCGGATCGCTCGGCGCGCTCGCCGCCTGGAGCGGTGTGATGGGCCTGGGCCACCTCTGCTTCGTGATCGGCGCCCAGTCGATCGTCGCCCGGCAGTCCGCCCCCGACGAACAGGACCGCAACTTCGGGCACTTCACGATCGGCGCCTCGCTCGGGCAGCTGGTCGGGCCGATCGCCGCGGGCTCCCTCATCGGCGGCGACATGGGCCGCACGAGCGCCCTGGCCCTGCTCGTCTCCGCGGGCGTCGCCGCGGTCTCCTTCACCTCGCTGTGGCGCATCGAGCACGTGCGCTCGGCGGCGCCCGGCGCGGGGCGTACGGCCGCCAAGGTGCCGGTGCTCGGCATCCTGCGCACCCGGGGCGTGCCCGCCGGGATCTTCATCAGCCTCGCGGTGCTTTCCGCCACGGACATCCTCACGGCCTATCTGCCGGTGGTCGGCGAGCACCGGGGGATCGCGCCCGCGACGGTGGGCGTGCTCCTGTCGCTGCGGGCCGCGGCGACGATCGCCTGCCGGCTCGTGATGACGCCGCTGATCAATCTGCTCGGGCGTACGGTGCTGATCGTCGTCACGTGTCTGCTGGCCGCCGTGCTGTGTGCGGGGGTGGCGTTGCCGGTGCCCGTGTGGGGGCTCGGGGTGATGCTGGTGCTGCTGGGGTTCTGCCTGGGAGTGGGGCAGCCGCTGTCGATGACGACCGTGGTGCAGGCCGCCCCCGACGGGGCACGCTCCACGGCTCTCGCGTTGCGGCTGACGGGCAATCGGCTGGGGCAGGTGGCCGCGCCCGCCGGGGCGGGGCTGATCGCCGGGGTGGCGGGCGTGGCGGCTCCCTTCGTGATGCTGGGCGGGCTGCTGCTGGTGGCCGCCGGGCTGGGTCTCAGACGCAGCCCGGCGGAGCCGTCCCCGAACCCGTCTCCGCCCCTGCCCGGAGCGGGGGCTTCGCCCCGGACCCCGCTCCTGAAACGCCGCAGGGGCTGACCGCCCTCACTTGACCTTCGTCTCGCACCGCATCCGTCGCTCATGGCCCACCACGCGCTCGGGCCCCGTCAAGGTCAGCGGCACCCGGTGGTGGACCGTCGCGCTGGAGGCGGCCACCCGCAGCTCCAGGGCTCCCGGCTCGACGACGCGCAGGCCGTCCGAGGCCGTGTACGACGCCAGGTCCGCGTGGAACGTGGCGTGGACCTCCGCGGATCCGCCGGGCGGCAGCGGCACCCGCGCATAGCCCACCAGGCGGACCACGGGCCGTGCCACGCGCCCCACGGGGTCGTGGAGGTAGAGCTGCACGACCTCCGTGCCGGGGCGGTCGCCCGTGTTGGTGACCGTCACGCGCACGGTCGTCTCGCCGTCCGTGGGCAGCTCGGCGGGGACGGGAGCCACCTCCCACGCGAACGTCGTGTACGACAGGCCGTGCCCGAACGGGAACAGCGGCGTCGGGTCGAGACTGCTCGCCTCGCCGCGCTGGCCGAGCGGCGGCGCCAGATACGTCCAGGGCTGGCCCGCAGGCCCGCGCGGCACGCTGACCGGCAGCCGCCCCGACGGATTGACCCGGCCCGAGAGCACCCCCGCGACCGCGCCGCCGCCCTCCTCGCCGGGGAAGAACGCCTGCACCACCCCGGCCAGGCGGTCCGCCCAGCGGCCGAGCGCGTAGGGGCGCCCGGTGAGCAGGACCAGGATCGTGGGGGTGCCCGACGCGAGCGCGCGGTCGATCAACTCGCCCTGCCCGTCCGGCAGTTCCAGATCCGCCGCGTCACACCCCTCGCCCGACGTGCCCCTGCCGAAGAGCCCCGACCGGTCGCCCGCCACCACCACGCACACCTCCGCGTCGGCCGGGTCCGCGACGAACGACGCCGCCGGGAGCTCCGACCGCAGCGCCCGCAGCAGCGTCGGCACGGTGACGCCCATCGGCAACTCCGGGTGCTCGACGCCCACATGGCGCGGAAAGGTGTAGCAGCCGAGCATCGCCGCCGGGTCGTCCGCGAGGGGGCCCACCACCGCGATCCGAGCGTCGTGCGCCAGGGGGAGGGCCCCGCCCGTACGGGCCAGGAGGACCACCGACTCCTCCGCCAGCTCCCGGGCCAGCAGCCTCATGTGCGGCGGGTCCAGGTCCACGGGCCCGGCGGGCACAGCCGCCGTCCACCCCGGGTCGAGCAGGCCGAGCTCGCACTTCTGGGTCAGGACGCGCAGGGCCGCGCGGTCCACCACGTCCCGCGGGGCGTCCCCCGCCCCGAAGCAGCGCACCGCCGGGAGTTCGACGTCCACGCCCGCCGCCAGGGCCAGGGCGGCAGCCCCCGCCCTGGAGTCCGTGACCCCGTGGGCCGACTCCAGGAAGGACACCCCGAAGTAGTCCGAGACCACGGTCCCGGTGAACCCCCACTCCTCGCGCAGGAGCCCCGTGAGCAGCGCCCGGTGGGCATGGGCCGGCAGACCGTCCAGGTCGTTGTAGGCGGGCATCACCGAGCGCGCGCCCCCGTCCCGTACCGCCATCTCGAACGGCGGCAGGACGACGTCCGCCAGTTCGCGCGGTCCGATCGACACGGGTGCGTGGTTGCGGGCGCCGCGCGAGGCCGCGTACCCGGCGAAGTGCTTGAGCGTGGCGACGATCCCGGCCGCCTGGAGGCCCTGGACGTACGCCGTGCCGATGGTCGCCACGAGGTAGGGGTCCTCGCCGATGGACTCCTCCGTGCGGCCCCAGCGCGGGTCGCGCACGACGTCCAGGACCGGGGCGAGGCCCTGGTGGACGCCGACCGCGCGCATCGACGCCCCGATGGACTCGGCCATCCTGCCCACCAGCGCGGGGTCGAAGGAGGCGCCCCAGGCGAGCGGGGTGGGGAAGACGGCGGCCTGCCAGGCGGTGAACCCGGTGAGGCACTCCTCGTGCGCGAGGGCGGGAAGCCCGAAGCGGTTGGCCGCGCGGACACGCTCCTGGAAGGCGGCGAGCCGGGCCGCGCCCTCGGCCGGTTCCACCGGGGCCGTGCCGAAGGGGCGCGTCAGCTGGCCCAGGCCGTGGGGGAGCAGCGCCTCCAGGTCGACGTGTTCCGCCACCTCGTGCTGGAGCGGTGCCACGTCGCCGGTCTGCTCCTGGGCGTCGGAGCCGGGCCAGACGCCGTACAGCTGGGCGATCTTCTCCCGTGCGGTCATCCGGGCGAGCAGGTCGGCGGCCCGCTCGGCGGCGGGCAGCGTGATGTCCTGCCAGGGGTGGACCATGGGACTCCTCAAGTCAGCGGCCGCCCGCGCCCATCAGACCGTCGACCAGCTGACGGCGGGCGAAGAGGTACACGGCGAAGATGGGCACGATGGACAGGACCACGGCGGCGAGCAGCGCCGGCACGTCGACGCGGAACTCGCCGACGTAGTCGTAGAGCCCGAGGGTGAGCACCCGGGACTCGGGGGACTGGGTGAGGATCAGCGGGAAGAGGAAGCCGTTCCAGGCCTGGAGCGCGGTGTAGACGGCGGCCGTGGAGATGCCGCCGCGGGACATCGGCACGACCAGGCGCAGCAGGATGCGGGCGGGACCGGCGCCGTCGAGCGCCATCGACTCGTACATCTCCTCGTCGATGTCGCGCATGGAGCCGGTGAGGATCAGGACGCTCACGGGGAGCGCGAAAGCGGCCGTCGGCAGGATCACCGCGAGCAGCGAGTCGTAGAGCTGGAGCTTCGTGATCAGCAGGAAGACCGGGATGATCACCGCCTGGGCGGGGATCGCGAGGCCGAGCAGGAACAGCTGGAAGAGGCGCCGGGCGCCCCGGCCCCGCGCCCGCACCACCGCGTACGCGACGCACACCCCGAGCACCAGGACGATCGCCACGCAGGCGACCGTCACCACCGCGGTGTTGAGGAGGTAGGTGAAGAAGCTGCTGTCCAGGACGCGGCGGTAGTTGTCGAGGGTGGGTTCGGTGGGCACGGAGAGCGGGCCGCGGTCGAAGTAGGCGTCGCGCGACTGGAGGGTCGTGGCGAGCAGGACGTACAGCGGCAGCGCGATGATCACCAGCCAGAGGAGGGCCGCGGCCCCGGCGGGGAGGTTGGGGCGGGCGCGGCGGGGGCGGGGCCCGCGCGGCGGTCGCACGGGGCTGCGGGTGCCGGGCCGCTCCAGGGTGCTGGTCACAGGCCCTCCCGTGTCGAGCGCATCGCCGCGAAGCCGGTGAGCCGTACGAGCAGAACGGAGACGCCCGTGGCGACCACGACGAGCGCGGTGGCGATCGCGCTCGCGTAGCCCATGTCGCGGGAGACGAACCCGGTCTCGTACATCCAGTAGGGGACGATCGTGGTGTCCGTGCCGGGGCCGCCCTCGGTGAGGATCAGCACGGTGTCGAAGAACGTCAGCGCGCCGACCACCATCAGGACGGACGAAGTGATCAGGGTGTTGCGCAGCTGCGGCAGCGTGATGTGGAAGAACTGCCGTACCGTGCCCGCGCCGTCGATGGCCGCCGCGTCGTACAGGGAGCGCGGGATCTGCCGGGTGCCGCCCTGGTAGAGCAGGGTGTGGAACGGGATGAACTGCCAGGCGGCCACGAACAGGATGGCTCCGAACGCGCCGCGCGGGGAGCCGAGCACGTCGCCGTCCGCGAAGCCGATCCACGGCCCGATGTCGGCGATCAAGCCGAAGTTGGGGTCCAGGAGCGTCTTCCAGAGCAGCGCGAGCGCCACGGACGAGGCGAGCAGCGGCAGGAAGAAGACGGCGCTCAGGACGGCGCGGTTCTTCTGCCGGCCGGCCGCCCACACCCCGAGCAGCAGGGCGATCGGCGTCTGCACGAGCCAGGTCAGGGCGGTGAGCAGCAGGCTCAGGACCACCGCGCCCCGCATCGTGGAATCCGCCCACAGGCGGCGCCAGTTGGCGGTGCCGCTGAAGGAGGGCAGGCCGCCGAGGCCGTCCCACTGGGTGAAGGAGAGATAGCCGACGAGGAAGAGCGGGCCGAGCGCGAAGCAGAGGAAGAACAGGGCGCCGGGCGCGGCCCACAGCAGGCCGGGGCGACCGGGGCGACCGGCGCGGCGGGGGCGATCGGGGTGACCAGGGCGGCCCGAACGGCCGCGCACGAGGGCCGGGGTCACTTCACTTTCCGCATCGCGTCGGCGAAGCCCTTCGGGCTCAGATCGCCGTTGAAGAGCTTTTGCAGGTTGTTGGTGAGCGGGGCGGTGAACTTGGCGGGCAGCGCCTGGTCCCAGGAGAGCGTGAAGGAGGGGGCCTCGCTCACCATCTCGTACTGGTACGTGGCGTACTCGGGGCTCTTGTGGGCGCCGAGCTGCTTCTTGGCGTCGGAGGTGGCGGGGACGTCTCCGTTGGCCACCAGGTCCTTGGCGTAGCTGTCCTGGGCGGCGAACTTGAGGAACTCGACGGCGGCGTCGCGCCGTTCGCCCTTCTTCACCTGGGTGGCGTTGACCGACCAGTAGTTGGTGGGGTTGCCGACGACGTTCTTGGGGTCGCCCTTGCCGCCGGGCACCGCGGGGAACGAGGTCCAGCCGAGGCCCGTCCTGGCGAACTCCTTCTGGTTGGCCTGCTGGTTGGCGTACTCCCAGCTGCCCATCAGATGCATGGCGGCCTTGCCGCGGGCGAAGAGCGTGGAGGCGCCGTCCGCCGTGTAGTTGACGGACTTGTAGTTCTTGCCGAAGGCCCCGCGGTCGACCAGGTCGCGGATCGTCTCACCCGCCTTGATCATGGCGGGGTCGTTCCAGGCGGAGGAGTCACCGTCCATGATCTTCTGGAAGACCTCGGGGCCGCCGAACCGGTCGAGGAGGTACTCCAGCCACATCAGTTCGGTCCACGGGTCGGCGCCCGCGAGCGCGAACGGCGTGACGCCCTTGTCCTTGAACGTGTCGATCAGGTCGAGCAGGTCGTCCCAGGAGGCCGGGGGCTCGACGCCCGCGTCCCGGAAGACCTTCTTGTTGTGGAAGAGGATCACCGGCTGCATGCCGCGCATCGGAACGCCGTAGTACGTCCCCTCGACGCGGCCCGCGTCGAGGATCGAGGGGATGAACGCCTTCTTCAGCGCGGGATCCCTCTTCAGGTACGGGCCCAGGTCGACCAGCATGTCCTTGGCCGCGAAGTCGCTGATGGAGCCGCCGCCCCAGTTGAAGAAGATGTCGGGGGCATTGGCGGTGCCCATCGAGGTGCGCATCTTGTCCTGGTAGCCCTCGCCGGGGATCTCGACGAGCTTCACCTTGACGTCCGAGGTCTTGTTGAAGCGGTCGACGACCTTGCGCTGCACCGAGGCCGACGGGTCGCCGTAGACCCAGGCCTCCAGCGTGGCGCCACCACCGCCCGCGCCGTCCTGGGGGCCGCCGCTGCCACAGGCGGAGAGGCCGGTGGCGGCGAGCGTCAGGGCCGCGGTGGCCAGGGCCGTACGTATGCGTCGGCGCAGGGGAGGGACAGGCATCGCAGCGCACCTTCCGGAAGGGTTCCGAAAATTATCGGTCGATGCGCACGGAAGTTACGGGCGACGGTCGGACGTGTCAACGCTCCTGACAGGAAGGGGAGTTCAGGAGTCTGGCCGGGAGGAGGCGCAAGCGACGCCGGACCCGCGCGGGACCTGCGCGGGACCTGCGCGGACTTCAGCCGCGGGCCGGGGTGCGGGACTTGCGCGGACGTCAGCCGCGGGCCGCCGTGCGGGACCTGCGGACCTCGGCCGCGGGCCGCCGCGCGGGGCCTACGGACCTCAGCCGGGGCGTTGTGCGGGGCCTGCGGGCCTCAGCCGCGGGCCGCCGTGCTCGAGCGCACCACCAGCTCCGTCGCCAGCTCGATCCGGGGTGAGGCGGGCTCCTCGCCGAGCGCGAGCCGCAGCACCGTACGGGCCGCCAGCTTCCCCATGTCCGACAGGGGCTGGCGCACGGTCGTCAGGGGCGGCGCGGACCAGCTGACCTCCGGCAGGTCGTCGAAGCCCACCACACTGAGGTCCTCGGGAACCCGCAGGCCGCGCCGCCGCAGGGCCTCGATCGCGCCGAGCGCCATCTGGTCGCTCGCGGCGAAGAGCGCGGTCGGCGGCTCGGCGAGACCGAGGAGCCGGCCCGCTCCGGCGAACCCCGACGCGTGGTAGAAGTCGCCCGGCACGATCAAGGCGTCGTCGACCGGCACCCCCGCGCCCTCCAGCGCCGCCCGGTAGCCGTCGAGCCGGGCCCGGGAGCACAGCAGCCGCGGCGGACCGGCGATGAAGCCGATCCTGCGGTGGCCGAGGGAGAGCAGGTGCTCGGTCGCGGCCATCCCGCCCGCCCAGTTGGTGGCGCCCACGGTCGGCGCGTCCAGGGCCGGGGAGCCGGCCGGGTCGATCACGACGAGCGGGACACCGAGCCGCCGCAGCTCGTCGTGGAGCACCGGCTCCAGGACGGAGGTCACCAGGATCACGCCGTCGGACGCACGGGCCCGCAGATTCTTCATCCACTGCCGGGCCGAGCCCGACGCGCCGTGGATCGCGGAGACGACCGTGCCCGCGCCTGCCGCGTGCACCACGTCCTCCACCCCGCGGATGATCTCCACCGCCCAGGGGCTGTCGAGGTCGTTGAAGACCAGGTCGACGAGGGCCGCGCGGCTGCCGGGCGCGCTCGCCCGCCGCTCGTAACCGTGCTCGCGCAGCAGGTCCTCGATGCGCGCGCGGGTCTCCTCCGAGACGTCGGACCGGCCGTTGACCACCCGCGACACCGTCGGCACCGAGACGCCCGCCTGCCGGGCAATCTCCGTGATGGTCACCTTGCTCCTGGACCGGCTCACTTCCCACCTCCGTCGAACTCCGTCGAAACCTTGCAGAAGCCTTCCGGAACACCGGAGTTGAGGTGAAGCCTAGAGGAGAGGGCCGTGGGACGAGCAGGCGCGCGGAAGTTCCCCGGAGGCGCCGGCTGCCTCCGGGGAACGGGGTGCTGCTCGGAAATTACCCGAGGACTACGGGACGAGCTTCAGGAGCTTGTTCGGCGATCCGCTGCCCGGGCCGGTGACCTTGCCCGAGGTGGCTCCGTTCACCAGCGCCGAGGAGACCTGGGCGGGCGTGGCCGAGGTGTGGCCCGCCAGGTAGACCGCCGCGGCACCCGCGACGTGCGGGGTGGCCATCGACGTCCCGGAGATGGTGTTGGTGGCCGTGTCGCTCGTGTTCCAGCCCGCCTTGATCGAGACGCCGGGCGCGAAGATGTCCAGGACCGAGCCGTAGTTGGACCAGCTGGCCTTGGCGTCCGTGCTGCTGGTGGCGCCCACCGTGATGGCCGCGGGGACCCGTGCCGGGGACGACGAGGAGGCGTTGACGCCCTCGTTGCCCGCGGCGACCGCGTAGCTGACGCCGTCGGCGATGGAGTTCTTCACCGCGTTGTCCAGCGAGGTGGAGGCGCCGCCGCCGAGCGACATGTTCGCCACGGCGGGCGCGCCCGCCGCGTGGTTGCTCGTCACCCAGTCGATGCCCGCGATGACCCCGGCGGTCGTGCCGGAGCCGTTGTTGTCGAGCACGCGGACGGCCACGATCTTGGCCTTCTTGGCGACGCCGTACGTCTTGCCCGCGATGGTGGTGGCCACGTGCGTGCCGTGGCCGTTGCCGTCCTGGGCGGTGGTGTCGCCGTCCACGGCGTCGTAGCCGTTCACCGCGCGGCCGCTGATCTCGGAGTGCGTGATGCGCACACCGGTGTCGATCACGTACGCGGTGACGCCCGAGCCCGCGGTGTCCGGGTAGGTGTAGGTCCCGGACAGCGGCAGGCTCGTCTGGTCGATGCGGTCCAGGCCCCAGGGCGCGCTGCTCTGGGTGGCGCTCGCGCGGACCGTGCGGTTCTGCTCGACCGAGGCGACCGCGGGGTCGGCGGCCAGGCGTCTCGCCTCCGCCGCGCCGAGCTCGACGGTGTAGCCGTCGAGCGCGGACTTGAAGGTCTTCTTCACCGACCCGCCGTACTCGGATATCAGGCCCTTGCCCTGGGCCGACGCGGCCTTGATGCCCGCGTTCTTCTTCAGGGTGACGATGTAGCTGCCCTTGACGGCGTCGGCCGAGCCGGCTCCGATCACGGTGCCCTCGGTGGGGGCGGCCTGGGCCGGAAGGGCGGTGACCGCACCGAGCAGAGTGGCGGCGGTGGCGGTCGAGATCGCCGCGGCGATCACAGTCTTCTTGCTGCGCAGCATTGCCATTACGAGGGAGTCCTCCTCATAGGCGGCGCGCGCCCCGGGTCGGGCGGCGCAACTGTGGGGGCGTGTGCGTGATCGCACACACAGCCGGGAACGGTGCGTTCCGTTCTCGGCGCGTTCAGCAGAATGTCGGCTCTACAGGCGTAGATCAAGGGAGTTGAAGCCTTGACATGTGTCTGTCATGTGCCCGCAATCGAATTTCGGAGGCACGCGCGTGGGGTAGGTGTCGGTCCGGGGCGAATGCCCCCTGTTCCGACGCCCCTGGTGCCCAAAAACTATCAGCGCTAGTTTGGGGTGCGGACGACTACCTGAGGAGTGCGATGAAGGCCCACGACGGCATGTACATCGGCGGCGCCTGGCGGCCCGCCGCCGGTACGGACACGATCACGGTCCTCAGCCCGGCCGACGAGCAGCCGGTGGGCGAGGTCCCCGCCGGCACGGTGGAGGACGTCGACGCCGCGGTGCGCGCGGCCCGCGAGGCCTTCCCGGCCTGGGCGGCGACCCCGCCCGTCGAGCGCGGCGCGCTCATCGGGGCGCTCCGCGACCAGCTGGTCGCCCGCAAGGACGAGATCGCCGAGACGGTGACGGCGGAGCTGGGCTCGCCGCTGCCGTTCTCGCAGATGGTGCACGCGGGCGTACCGATCCTGGTCGCCGGTTCGTACGCCGAGCTGGCCGCGACGTACGCCTTCGAGGAGAAGATCGGCAACTCCACGGTCTACATGGAGCCGGTCGGCGTGGTCGGTGCCATCACGCCCTGGAACTACCCCCTCCACCAGATCGTCAACAAGGTGGCCCCGGCGCTCGCCGCGGGCTGCACCGTGGTCCTCAAGCCCGCCGAGGACACCCCGCTCACCGCCCAGCTCTTCGCCGAGGCGGCGCACGAGGCGGGCATCCCCGCCGGTGTGTTCAACCTGGTCACCGGGCTCGGCCCGGTCGCCGGACAGGCGCTCGCCGAGCACGAGGGCGTCGACCTGGTCTCCTTCACCGGCTCGACGGCCGTCGGCAAGCAGATCGGCGCGACCGCGGGCGCGGCCGTCAAGCGCGTCGCCCTGGAGCTCGGCGGCAAGTCCGCCAACGTCATCCTGCCCAGCGCCGACCTGACGAAGGCGGTCAAGGCGGGCGTCGCCAACGTCATGTCCAACTCGGGCCAGACGTGCAGCGCCTGGACCCGCATGCTGGTGGACTCCGCGCGGTACGACGAAGCGGTCGCGCTCGCGGCGGAAGCCGCCGCCAAGTACGGCTCGCGCATCGGCCCCGTCGTCAACGCCAAGCAGCAGGCGCGCGTGCGGGGGTACATCGACAAGGGCGTCGAGGAAGGCGCCCGCGTGGTGGCCGGCGGCTCCGAAGCCCCGCGCGAGCAGGGCTACTTCGTCCAGCCGACGGTCTTCGCCGACGTCACCCCGCAGATGACCATCGCCCAGGAGGAGATCTTCGGCCCGGTCGTCTCGATCATCCGGTACGAGGACGAGGACGAGGCCCTGCGGATCGCCAACGGCACCGTGTACGGCCTCGCGGGCGCGGTCTGGGCGGCCGACGACGCGGAGGCGATCGCCTTCGCCCGCCGCATGGACACCGGCCAGGTCGACATCAACGGCGGCAGCTTCAACCCCCTTGCCCCGTTCGGCGGTTACAAGCAGTCGGGGGTGGGGCGCGAGCTGGGCCCGCACGGCCTGACCGAGTACCTCCAGACGAAGTCCCTCCAGTTCTGACCCCTCCGCCTGCCGCCCGCCGCTTGTCGCCTGCCCAAGGAGTACCCCACCGTGGTCCGCGCCGCCGTACTGCCCGCCGTCGGTTCTCCCCTGGAGATCACCGAGATCGACCTGCCCGAGCCGGGCCCCGGCCAGGTGCGGGTGCGCCTCGCCGCGGCCGGGGTCTGCCACTCCGACCTGTCCCTCACGAACGGCACGATGCGGGTGCCCGTGCCCGCCGTGCTCGGCCACGAGGGCGCGGGCACGGTCGTGTCCGTGGGCGAGGGCGTCACGCATGTGGCGCCGGGCGACGGAGTCGTCCTCAACTGGGCTCCCTCGTGCGGCGGCTGTCACCCCTGCTCGCTCGGCGAGGTGTGGCTGTGCGTGAACGCGCTGGCGGGCGCGGCCGACGTGTACGCCCACCGCGCCTCGGACGGCGCGGACCTCCACCCCGGCCTGAACGTCGCCGCGTTCGCCGAGGAGACGGTGGTGGCGGGCAACTGCGTGCTGCCCGCCCCGGTCGGCGTCCCGCTGACGGACGCCGCGCTCCTGGGCTGCGCGGTGCTCACCGGGTACGGCGCCGTGCACCACTCCGCGCGGGTCCGCGAGGGCGAGACGGTGGCCGTCTTCGGGGTCGGGGGAGTGGGCCTCGCGACGCTCCAGGCGGCGCGCATCGCCGGGGCCTCGAAGATCGTCGCGGTCGACGTGTCCCCGGAGAAGGAGGAGCTCGCGCGGGCGGCGGGGGCGACGGAGTACGTGGTCGCCTCCGAGAAGACCGCGAAGGACGTCCGCGGACTGACCGACGGCCAGGGCGTGGACGTGGCGGTGGAGTGCGTGGGGCGCGCGGTGACGATCCGCACGGCCTGGGAGTCCACGCGGCGCGGCGGGCGTACGACGGTGGTCGGCATCGGCGGCAAGGACCAGCAGGTCACCTTCAACGCCCTGGAGATCTTCCACTGGGGCCGCACCCTCGCCGGCTGCGTGTACGGCAACTCCGACCCGGCGGCGGACCTGCCGGTCCTCGCGGACCACATCCGCGCGGGCCGCTTCGACCTGGGCCTCCTGGTGACCGACCGGATCGCGCTCGACGGCATCCCGGCCGCCTTCGACAACATGACGGCGGGCAAGGGCGGACGCGCGCTGGTGGTGTTCTAGCCCTCGGCCTCCCGGCACTCCGCGAGACCCCTCGACACCCTCACGCGTTCGGACACACGCCGGGCGGGCCGCACTCCGGCCCGCCCGACGTGTGAGCTGCGGAAAAAGAACTCCCTGCGCGAACCGTTGACCACATACCCACTGGTCGGTACGGTCCCTGCCATCACACGCCCACCCCCTGTCCCGTCCCCGGACCCACCGGAGTGTGCACCCGCATGGACCCCGCACCGATCTCCACCGCACCCCCCTCCGCTCCCGCGTCACCGGCGGATCCCCACCGCCGCAAGGTGGCCACCGCGGCCGCCCTCGCCTCGGCCGTCGAGTGGTACGACTACTTCGTCTTCGGCATCGCCGCCGCCCTCGTCCTCGGCGACCTGTACTTCCCCTCCGGCAGCTCCTCCGCCGGTGTGCTCGCCGCGTTCGCCACCTTCGCCGTCGGCTTCCTGGCCCGCCCGATCGGCGGCATCATCGCCGGCCACCTCGGCGACCGGCGCGGCCGCAAGCCCATGCTGGTCCTCGCGCTGACCCTGATGGGCCTCTCCACCACGGGCATCGGCCTGCTCCCCACGTACGAGACCGTCGGCATCGCCGCGCCGATCCTGCTCGTCACCCTCCGCGTGTTCCAGGGCATCGCGGTCGGCGCGCAGTGGGGCGGCGCGATGCTCATGGCCACCGAGTACGCCCCCGAGGGCAAGCGCGGCCTCTACGGCAGCCTGGTCCAACTGGGCGTCCCCATCGGCGTGGTGAGCGCCAACACGGTCTTCCTGATCGCCGGGGCCGTCACCAGCGAGAGCACCTTCGAGTCGTGGGGCTGGCGGGTGCCCTTCATGGTGGGGCTCCTCGTGCTCGTCCTCGCCTGGTACATCCACACGCGCGTGGAGGAGACCCCGGAGTTCCGAGAGGCGGAGAGGGCCCTCGCCGAGAAGGAGAAGAGCCGCAAGGGCGCCGGCGCCGACGGGGGCAACTCGCCCCTGCGCACCATCCTGCGCCACCACCTCGGCACGGTGTTCCTGGCGGGCGGCTCGTTCGCGGTGAACACCGCGACCTTCTACATCATCATCACCGGTGTCCTCGACTACACCACCCGTGAGCTGGACATGAAGCGCAGCGCGGTCCTCACCGTCTCGCTCTGCGTCAGCCTCACCCAACTCGCCCTGATCCCCGCCTCCGCGGCGCTCTCCGACCGCATCGGACGGCTGCGGATCTACGCGCTGGGCGCCGCGGGGCTCGCGGTCTGGGCCGTGCCGATGTTCCTGCTCATCGACACCGGCTCACTGCTGTGGCTGGCCGTCGGCACCTTCGTGACCAGCTGTTTCCTCAGCATCATGTACGGGCCGCAGGCCGCGCTCTTCGCGGAGCTGTTCACGGCCGAGATGCGCTACACGGGAGCCTCGCTCGGCTACCAGATCGCGGCCGTGTTCGGCGGCGGGCTCGCGCCGTTCGTGATGGTGCTGCTCCTGGAGGCGACGGGCACCTCGATGGCCGTCGCCGCGTACATCATCGGTCTCGCGGTGATCGCCCTGATCTCCATCAAGGTGCTTGCGGGACGGGCGAGTTCCCGCTGAGTCCACCGCTCTTCGGCGCGGCGTCCGGCTCCGGCACCGTCACCTCCGACGGCGCCGGAGCCGTCGCGCGCAGCCGCGAGAACGACTTCGCGGCCGCCAGGAACGCGAGTGTCGTCAGGACGAACGGCCAGGTGAAGGTGTGTCCGCCGGACGGCGCGAGAAGCGCCGACATGGCCGAGCCGACGGCCGTCGCCGTGGCGGCGCCCACGAGGGCGTACGCGAGCGTCGCACCCCGCGCCGGCAGGAAGACGCCGCACAACGCCAGCGCCACGAGCACCGAGTTGTATACCGTCGTGCCGTCCGCGATCTGCGCGGCCGGCGCCCCGAGCACCCACGCCGTCCCGATCCCGACCACGCTGCCGAGGCACGCCACGGCGCCCGCGCGGCGGCTCGCGACGAAGAGCCCCACGAGCAGCAGCGCCCCGACGTACCACTGCGGCATGAAGAAGATCTGGGCGAAGCCCGCGAAGAACGCCCGGGCCAGATCGACCGGTCCGAGCGAGGTCGGGCCCGTCGCCGCGCGCGTCAGCGCGGCCAGGGCGTCCCCGTGGTGCCACACCCGCTCGAAGCCGGGCGCGGCGATCGTCGTGGCGCTCGCGAGCAGGCAGTACGGGAGCGTGAGCGAGGGCAGGCCCCAGACGGCGAGGAGGTTGACCGCCGCCGCCGTCACGACCGTGACCACCACACATCCCGCCAAGGCGAGCGCGGCCGTGGACAGATGCCCGGCGCCGAGGAACACCGCGAAACACAGCGCGGTGAGGCAGGCGTTGAAGCCTTCGAGGCCGGTCGTCACGCGGTCGTGGGCCGCCCCGAGCAGCCACGCCGTCCCGGTGCCGACGGCCGTGCCCGCGAGGCCGTAGAGGCCGTACTCCCACCCTGCGGCGAACAGCGCCACGCAGAACACGGCGCCCGCCGCCGCGCTGGACAGGAAGGTCACCTGCGCCTGACCGCGCAGCACGAGGGCGCAGAAGGGCAGCACCCGGGCGAGCGGACCGGTGGGCGCACCCGCACTCCAAAAGCCCGTTCCCCTGGCATCAGTTGAGTGCCGCACGGCTCACTCCCGTGTTACGTCCATGTTTCGACCGACAGGACGGATGCACTTTACATCTACTTGTGGGGGTACGGCGATACGTACGGCGACATCGAGGCGCGAGCGTCAGCCCGTCGGAGCCGCCACCTGTGCGTACTGGAGCGCGAGACCGTCGAGCAGCGCTCGCAGGCCCGTCTCGAAGGCCCGTTCGTCGATCTCCTGCTGGCGCTCGGCCAGCAGATGGGCCTGGCCCAGGTGCGGATAGTCCGCCGGGTCGTACGCGGTCGCGTCGTCCACGAAGCCGCCGGCGAAGGAGCCGAGCGCCGAGCCCATGATGAAGTACCGCATCAGCGCGCCGATCGACGTGGCCTGCGCCGCGGGCCAGCCCGCGTCCACCATCGCCCCGAACGCCGCGTCCGCGAGCCGCAGTCCGGCGGGCCGACGGCCGGGGCCGCTCGCGAGCACCGGAACGATGTTCGGGTGCAGGGTGAGCGCCGCGCGGTACGAGACGGCCCAGTCGTGCAGCGCCGTCCGCCAGTCGCGCTCGTCGGCGGTCTCGAACATCGACAGGTCGACCCGCGCGCTCACCGAGTCCGCGACCGCCTCCAGGATCTCGTCCTTCGTCCGGAAGTGGTTGTAGAGCGAAGGCCCGCTGACCCCGAGCTCGGCGGCGAGGCGGCGCGTCGAGACGGCGGCGAGCCCCTCGGCGTCGACGAGCGCACGCGCCGTCTCGACGATGCGATCTCTGCTGAGGAGGGGCTTGCGCGGTCGGGCCATGCGGCACATAGTAGGGCTGCCGCAAGAAACTAGCAGTGCTAATTTAAATCCGGGACACAGGCCGCTCCCGAGAACGTCCCCAAGAGTCGACCCGAAGAGGTGCCACGCGATGAATCTGGAGCTCAGCGAGGAGCAGTCCGCCGTGCGGCAGCTCGCCAAGGACTTCGTGGCCCGCGAGATCGCCCCCCACGTCATCGAGTGGGACCGTGCCGAGAGCGTGGACCGGTCCGTCGTGAAGAAGCTCGGCGAGGTCGGCTTCCTCGGGCTCACCGTCGACGAGGAGTACGGCGGCTCGGGCGGCGACCACCTCGCCTACTGCCTGGTGACCGAGGAGCTGGGGCGCGGCGACTCCTCCGTGCGCGGCATCGTGTCCGTCTCGCTGGGCCTGGTGGCCAAGACCATCGCGTCCTGGGGGAGCGAGGAGCAGAAGCGGCGGTGGCTGCCGGGCCTCACCTCCGGCGAGCTCGTCGGCTGCTTCGGGCTCACCGAGCCGGGCACGGGGTCCGACGCGGGGAACCTCGCGACGAAGGCCGTGCGCGACGGCGGCGACTACGTCGTCAACGGCTCCAAGATGTTCATCACGAACGGCACCTGGGCCGACGTCGTGCTGCTCTTCGCGCGGACGAACGACGCCCCCGGGCACAAGGGCGTCTCCGCCTTCCTCGTGCCGACCGACACCCCCGGCCTGAGCCGCCGCACGATCCACGGCAAGCTCGGCCTGCGCGGCCAGGCCACCGCCGAGCTGGTCCTCGAAGACGTCCGGGTGCCCGCTTCGGCCATGATGGCGCCCGAGGGCAAGGGCTTCTCGGTCGCCATGTCGGCGCTCGCCAAGGGGCGGATGTCGGTCGCCGCCGGGTGCGTGGGCATCGCGCAGGCCGCCCTCGACGCGGCCGTGACGTACGCGACCGAGCGCGAGCAGTTCGGCAAGCCCATCGCGGGACACCAGCTGGTCCAGGAGCTGATCAGCGACATCGCGGTCGACGTGGACGCCGCGCGCCTGCTGACCTGGCGGGTCGCCGACCTCATCGACCGCGGGCAGCCCTTCGCCACGGAGTCCTCCAAGGCCAAGCTGTTCGCCTCCGAGGCCGCGGTGCGCGCCGCCAACAACGCGCTCCAGGTCTTCGGCGGCTACGGCTACATCGACGAGTACCCCGCGGGCAAGCTGCTGCGCGACGCCCGCGTGATGACGCTCTACGAGGGCACGAGCCAGATCCAGAAGCTCGTCATCGGGCGGGCGCTGACCGGCGTATCGGCCTTCTGAGTACGCGAGCTGAGTACGCGAGCGGATGTGGCCCGGCCGCTGCCGGGCCAAGCTCTGACCATGAGTGAGACACCGGTCAAGCAGCAGAGCAGCACCGCCTACTACGGCCAGGCGATCGCGTCGTTCGCCGTGGCGCTGGGCGCGACGGCGATCGGGATCTACAGCCTCGACGTCAGCGGCTGGATCCGCGCGTTCCTCGCCATTTCCGTCCTGTACCTCACGACCTCCGCCTTCACCCTCGCCAAGGTGATCAGGGACAAGCAGGAGGCCGGCCAGCTCGTCAGCCGCGTCGACCAGGCCCGTCTGGAGAAGATCCTCGCCGAACACGACCCGTTCAAGCCGGTCGCCTGACCGGCTTCCTAAGCGCTTGCTCACCGCCGGGGGTATGGTGTCCCTCCGAACGGCGGAAGGAGTGGGCGATGAGCACGGCGGAGCAGACCGAGGGCGAGGACCTGCCATGGGGCGAGGTCACCCCTGATGCGGCGCGGCGGCTCCTGGTCGCCGCCGTCGAGGCCTTCGCCGAGCGCGGGTACCACGCGACGACGACCCGGGACATCGCCGGCCGCGCCGGCATGAGCCCGGCGGCGCTCTACATCCACTACAAGACCAAGGAAGAGCTGCTCCACCGCATCAGCCGGATCGGCCACGACAAGGCCCTGCGGGTCCTGCGCACCGCGGCCGACGGTCCGGGCACGGCGGCGGAGCGGCTCGCCGACGCCGTGCGGTCCTTCGTGCGCTGGCACGCCGACCACCACACCACGGCCCGCGTGGTCCAGTACGAGCTGGACGCGCTCGGCGAGGAGCACCGCACGGAGATCGTCGCGCTGCGCCGCCGGTCGGACGCGGCCGTGCGGGACATGATCAACGACGGGGTGCGGGACGGGGAGTTCGACGTCCCCGACGTGCCCGGCACCACGCTGGCCGTGCTCTCGCTCTGCATCGACGTGGCCCGCTGGTTCAACGTCGCGGGCACCCGGACGCCCGACGAGGTCGGCGCGCTCTACGCCGACCTCGTGCTGCGCATGGTGGGGGCCCGCAAGCAGGCCGCCTGAACCGCGCCCGGCTCAGAAGTAGTAGCGGGACACCGACTCCGCGACGCAGGCGGGCTTCTCGCTGCCCTCGCGCTCCACGGTGACCACGGCCGTCACCTGCACGCCGCCGTCCTTGGTCTGCTCGACCTCCTTGAGCACGGCGCTCGCGCGCACCCGGGAGCCCGAGGGCACCGGCGAGGGGAAGCGGACCTTGTTGGTGCCGTAGTTGACGCCCATCTTCATGCCCTCGACCCGCATGACCTGCGGCACCAGGCTCGGCAGCAGCGACAGCGTCAGATAGCCGTGCGCGATGGTCGTCTTGAAGGGGCCCTGCGCCGCCTTCTCCGCGTCCACGTGGATCCACTGGTGGTCGCCCGTGGCGTCGGCGAACAGGTCGATCCGCTTCTGGTCGACCTCCAGCCATTCGCTGTGCCCGAGCTGCTCGCCGACTCCGGCACGCAGGTCGTCGGCCGACGCGAAGATCCTCGGCTCTGCCATGTCCCTGGCCTCCTCAAAGTAATCGAACTAAGCGCTTGCTCAGCATGCTGGGTGGGCCGACGTGTGTCAACGGAGGCGTCCACGGAGCCGTCGGCCGAGGCGTCGGCGGAGGCCTCGCCGCAGACCCCGGCGGAGGCATCAACGGGCCCTCGGGCCAGCCATTAAGGTGTGAGGGGTGCCCCAGATCCCAGAGAAGATCCACGAGCTCACGGTCGGCCAGCTCTCGGCCCGCAGCGGCGCGGCCGTCTCCGCCCTGCACTTCTACGAGTCCAAGGGTCTGATCACCAGCCGCCGCACCTCGGGCAACCAGCGCCGCTACCACCGTGACGCGCTGCGCCGCGTCGCCTTCATCCGGGCCGCCCAGCGCGTCGGCATCCCGCTCGCCACGATCCGCGAGGCGCTGGACTCGCTCCCCGAGGAGCGCACGCCCACCCGCGAGGACTGGGCGCGCCTCTCGGAGACCTGGCGCTCGGAACTGGACGAGCGCATCAACCAGTTGGGCCGGCTGCGCGATCACCTCACGGACTGCATCGGCTGCGGCTGCCTCTCCCTGGAGACGTGCGTGCTCTCCAACCCCGACGACGTCTTCGGCGAACGAGCCGCCGGCTCCCGCCTCCTGGTGGAGCGCCGCACCCGCTCGTGAGAGCCCTCACGCAGGGACGCTCACGCGGGATCAGGGCCCAGCAGGGACAGCGCCGCCCTCACCAACTCCGCGTTGGACCGGGCCCGTCGCCCGTCCGGCAGGGCCAGCGTGTCCTCCAGGCCGATCCGCGTCGCCAGACCCAGGCGGCCCGCGAGCCGCAGGACGGGCCAGGTTCCCTCCTCCTCGCCGTGCAGCAGGACGGGGCGGCCGTGGGCCGGGCCGATCGCCGTGAGCAGGGCGCGGGCCGAGTCGCGGGCCGTGGCCGGATCGGGGTCCGTGACCTCGGCGAGGACCCGCAGGACGCGCGGCCCGTGCGCCCACGCCGCGAAGCGCTCCGCGCCGTCCGTCCCGGACCAGAGGCCCGCCTCCACGCCCACGCCCCGGTCGAGGAGCGCCTCGGCCACCGCTTCCGCGCCCGGCTCGTGCCAGTTCACCGACGCGTGGTCGGGCAGCACCGTCCACGCGCGGATGTGCGCCACCCGCTGCTCCGGGTCCGGGTCGGCCCACGCGCCCGTGGTCACCCCGACCGGGACGGAGGTCACGGAACGGACCGCTTCCAGCGCGGCCGCAACCGCGCGTGGCGCCAACGTGTCTTGTCCACAAGGAGACTTGGGGTGTACATGGACATCGCGTGCACCGGCCGCGACGGCTTGCGCCACGGACTCGGCCATCGCCCCGGGTGACAACGGGATCAGCGCACCATCGCCCGCGCCGCGGGCGCCGTTCAGACATACCTGCATCACCACAGGACAGCACAGCCGACGGGACACCGACGAGACACAGGGGGAGGGCCGATGGGAGTAGCCATCTGCTCGTTGAAGTGGGACGCCGCACGGACGGGACCGCAGAAGATCAAGTACGACGGCGACGGCTACCACCTCGTGCGGTTTCCGTACGCGGACGCCGAGGAGTCCTACGACCCGTGGGACATGCACGACCCCGGCAAGGGCGGCACCGGACCGTCCCGGTTCCCGGACGCCCGGTCCGGGCTCATCTGGCCGAGCCACGACGGTTGGGGCACCCTGTCGGCGATGATCTTCTGGGAGCCCGACGGCCGGCCCACCGAGTACCGCGCACGCTATGTGCGCGACCCGCTCGGCCTCTCCACCGGGTACGACTCGACGGCCACCACCGACTGGGCCCCCACCAAGGGCGGGCAGTACCGGACGCACACCTGGCAGATGTTCGTCCGCCCGGAGACCCCGGTCGGACTGAAGATATCGGCGCGCGGCCCCGGCGACGTGAAGATCGCGGCGCCACTGATGTTCGCCGAGTTCAAGCTGGCCATACAGTGGGACGTGGCGACGCCCTAGCCGCCGTACGCCCGCAGGCGGCCTCGCGGAACCTCATGCCGAGACCAGTGGCCGCGCCCGCCGTGCCCGCGCCCTCGCCATCGCGGCGGGCGTGAGCACCGGCGCCGGGACGACGATCCCGCAGCCCGTGCAGACGGCGCCCGAAGAGGGCTCGTGCGCGAGGCCGTGGGTCCATATGAGGTCCGACCGGTCGCACACCGGACAGACCGCGCCCGGCTCCCGTTCGAGCGCCGCGATCAGCCGGCGCAGCACGTCGGCCAGCGGTCCCGAGGGGTGGACGCCGGGATCGTCGCACCAGGCGACCCCGAACCCGCCCCAGGTGCACCGGTGCCAGTCGTCCACGCTGCCGGGGCGGCGCAGCCCGTCGTGCTTCTCCTTGCGGCGGCGCTCCGCGAAGTCCGCCTCGTAGACGAGCCAGACCGCACGGGCCGCCTCCAGCTCGTCGAGCGCGGCCACGAGCCGCGCCGGGTCGGGGGAGCGGTCCTCGGGCCCGAAGCCCGCCCGGGAGCACAAATGGTCCCAGGTCGCCCGGTGGCCGTAAGGGGCGAACCTCTCCAGGCACTTGCGCAGCGAGTACCGCCGCAGTGCCAAATCGCTCAGCGGATCGCGCACCTGTCTCGCGAGACTCCGGAATCCGGCCATCGCCCTGCACCTCCGTCGCACGTTCTCGGACGTTGCCGAGTAGACGTATCGACACGCGATTCGGCTCCCTCCTGGTCCCCCCGACTTCGGACAGATGTCGTCTGCCCCGGAAACGGGGCGTCGAGCAGTGACGATGTGGCGATTCTGGAAAAGCGACGACTGTTCATCTTCCGGGTTCGGCAACCCGCCAGTAACCTCCGCCCCAACTCCCTCCCACAGGAGCACAAGCGGAGCCCAGAGGAGCACCCATGCGACCACGCATCGCCCGGCTCAGAACCGCCACCGTCACCGCGGCGCTCGCCCTCGCGGCGTCCCTGCTCGCCCCCCGGCCGGGCGCGGCGGCCGACGAGCCGCCACCGGTCGTCGACCACTGCCAGGGGCAGTGCGCGGACATCCTGCCGCCCGGCGCCAACGGCAACGCCACGCTCGCCGAGATCCTCGCCCACCGGGTCCTCGGCACCCAGCCCGCCCACGCGAACGACCAGCTGGGCCCGTACGACAAGCTCTCCGCCGGCTATCCGTCGCTCACCGACGACAAGCTGACGGAGTTCTTCAACGACGCGTCGTTCGGCGTCCGCGACGGCCAGGTCGCCTCCGTCACCAAGCCGCGCGACGACGTGACGATCACCCGGGACAAGAAGTACGGCATCCCGCACATCAAGGGCTCCACGCGGTACGGCACCGAGTTCGGCGCGGGCTTCGCCGCCGGGCAGGACCGCCTCTGGCTCATCGACCTGTTCCGGCACATCGGCCGCGGTGAACTGACCTCGTTCGCGGGCGGCGCCCTCGCCAACCAGGGCCTGGAGCAGCAGTTCTGGCCGCAGGCCCCGTACACGGAACAGGACCTGGAGAAGCAGGTCGAGTACATCAGGACCACGCAGGGCGAGCGCGGCAAGCAGGCCATGGAGGACGCCCAGGCCTACATCGACGGGCTCAACGCCTACCGCACCAAGTCGAAGAACGGCCGCTACTTCCCCGGTGAGTACGTCCTCACCGGCAAGATCGACGCGATCACCAACGTCGGCGAGATACAGCCCTTCAAGATCACCGACATGATCGCGCTCGCGTCCGTCGTCGGCGGCCTCTTCGGCAACGGCGGCGGAGGAGAGGTCGAAGCGGCGCTCTCCCTGCTCAAGTCCCAGGAGAAGTACGGCGTCGAGAAGGGCACGAAGGTCTGGGAGTCCTTCCGCGCCCGCAACGACCCCGAGGCCGTCCAGACCGTCCACGACGGCACGAGCTTCCCGTACGCGGGCAAGCCGGAGTACGCGCGCGGCACCGCGATGCCCGACGCCGGATCGGTCGAGCGCGAACAGCTCGTCCACGACCGGGAGGGCGGCGCCAAGCCCACGTCCGGGGCCGAGGTCCGCAAGGACCCGGTGAAGGCGCCGAAGAAGCTGAAACCGCTCCAGGGGATGTACGACGACGGGGTGCTGCCCGCGGATCTGTTCGGGCGGGACGGCCACAAGAAGGGCATGTCCAACGCCCTGCTCGTCTCCGGCAAGCACACCGCGAGCGGAAACCCGGTTGCCGTCTTCGGCCCGCAGACCGGCTACTTCGCCCCGCAGCTCCTCATGCAGCAGGAGCTCCAGGGCCCCGGCATCAGCGCACGGGGGGTCTCCTTCGCGGGCGTCGGCATGTACGTCCAGCTGGGACGCGGTCAGGACTACGCCTGGTCGGCCACCTCCGCCGGGCAGGACATCACCGACACGTACGCCGTCGAGCTCTGCGAGCCGGGCGGCGCCACCCCCACCAAGCAGTCCGCCCACTACCTCCACCACGGCACCTGCACCCCCATGGAGAAGCTGGAGCGCAAGAACGCCTGGAAGCCGACCCTCGCCGACTCCACGGCCGCCGGCTCGTACCGCATGCAGGTGTTCCGCACGAAGTACGGCGTCGTGACGCACCGCGCGAGCGTCGGGGGCAAGCCCGTCGCGTACGTCTCGCTGCGTTCCACCTACCGCCACGAGGCCGACTCCATCATCGGCTTCCAGATGCTCAACGACCCGACGTACGTGAAGGACGTCCCGTCGTTCAAGAAGGCGGCCCAGCACATCAGCTACGCCTTCAACTGGTTCTACGCCGACGCGCGCGACACCGCGTACTACAACAGCGGCGCCAACCCCCAGCGGGCCAAGGACGTCGACCCCGCCCTGCCCGTCCAGGCCCAGGCGGCCCACGAATGGCGGGACTTCGACCCGGAGAACAACACCTCGGCCCAGACCCCGCCGGAGGAACACCCGCAGTCCGTGAACCAGGACTACTACATCTCCTGGAACAACAAGCAGGCCAAGGACTTCAGCGCGGCGGGCTTCGGCCTGAGCGCCGTGCACCGCGGCGACCTGCTCGACGGACGGGTGAAGAAGCTCACCGAGCAGGGCGGCGTCACACGGGCCGCGCTGACCCGCGCCATGTCCGAGGCGGCGGTCACCGACCTGCGCGGCGAGCAGGTGCTGCCCGAGCTGCTCAAGGTGGTGCGCAGCAAGCCCGTCACCGACCCCCAGCAGGCGGCGGCGGTCCAGAAGCTGGAGGCCTGGCAGAAGGCCGGGTCCCAGCGCAACCAGACGGCGGCGGGTTCCAAGACGTACGCTCACCCCGACGCCGTACGCATCATGGACGCCTGGTGGCCGCTGCTGATCGAGGCCGAGTTCAAGCCGGGCCTCGGCAAGGAGCTGTACGAGTCGCTGACGGCGCAGCTCGGCACCGACGAGTCACCCTCCGCCGGACACGGCCCGACCGGGGCGCACGCCGGATCGGCCTTCCAGTACGGCTGGTGGGGCTATGCGGACAAGGACCTGCGGGCCGTGCTCGGGGAGCCCGTGCAGGGCAAGCTCGGGGACGCGTACTGCGGCGAGGGGAAGCTGGACGCCTGCCGTGACGCGCTCCTTGCCACCCTGACGCAGGCCGCCGCGAAGCCCGCGACGCAGGTGTATCCCGGCGACGACAGCTGCAAGCCCGGTGAGCAGTGGTGCGCGGACTCGATCATCCACCGGGCGCTCGGCGGCATCACGCACGGGCCGGTCCAGTGGCAGAACCGGCCCACCTACCAGCAGGTCGTCGAGTTCCCGAAACACCGGTAGCAGCGGAGCGCCGGCAGAGAGGCAAGGAGAGTCACCCCGAGGCGATCCGCCCTGCGGCGAACACGACACGCGCCAGTTCCTCGTGGCAGATGTCGCTGTGCGCGCCGGAGGGCGGGCCGCCGCGCCGCACCACCGCCGACGCGTCCACGCTCACGCACCCCTGGGCGGGGATCGCCCGGCCCAGTTTGATCCGCTTGGCGCCGTCCACCGCCCGGATGCCGTCGTACCCGATGGCGCCCCAGCGCTCCCAGAGGCCGAGGAAGGTCGAGGAGTCCCCGGCGATCTTGGACGCCAGCGGGTAGAGCTTGCCCAGGGCGTCGTCGTGCCGGGAGTGGCAGGACACCAGCGGCCCGTCGATCCGCCGCTGCATGCCGCTGAGCGCGCCGCCGCGCGAGGGCGCGTGCGGCAGCCGCTTGGAGAACGCGTAGTGCGAGAAGGCCCCTTGGAGCAGGGTCGTGGACTTCACGCTGCGCACCGACGCCGGCATCCCGCGCAGGGCGTACGACACGAGGCGCGCGCCGAAGCTGTGTCCGATGAGGTGCACCCGGACGTCCGGCGCCTCGCGGGCGAGCAGTCCGATCGCGGGGCCGAGGCCCAGCTGGCCCACGGAGCCCGCCCGGCGCTTCATGGCGTAGTAGCTGGCCTGGCGCAGGAGTTCGTGGGCGCCGTTCCACAGGCGGGCGCGCAAGCCGCCGAAGAGTTCCTGCTGGCCGGTGCCCTCCATCGCCGCGGCGAGCACCTGGCACACCTCGACGGCGTCGTCGGTCAGCATGGCGGGCTCGCCGGCCCAGGTGTCGTTGGCGAACCGCTGGGCGGCGCTGTGCTGGTGGACGGCGACCAGGTCGCGTACGAGGCGTCCGTACTCGTAGAGGCGCGAGGGCACCTCGGAGCGTTCCGCCAGCAGGGCGCCGATCCGGCCCAGTTCGGCCTCGTGGTCGGGGAACGTGTGCGCGAGCAGGAGCCGGGTCGGCTCGTCGAGCAGGGGGCCCGCGCCCGGTGCCGGGCCCGGGCCGGTGGCCGTGACCGCGGGTTCGAAGTCCGGGATGCGCTCGTCGGGGAAGCGGACGGCGGGCCAGAGCACCCCCACGTATCCCAGGCGCACGCGTGGTCCCGCGAGCTCCCGGCAGGGCGCGAAGAACCGTCGGTAGAGGTCGGTCGCCATGTCTTGGTCGTTGTTCCAGCCGTGCGCGAGGACGAGGAGATCGGTCACGTGCTCGTCGGCCACCTCGGCGAGGAGATGGTCGCGCTGCGTGGTGTCGACGTCCCCGTCGGCGTCGAAGGTCAGTTCCCAGTAGGGCTCCACGCGGCCCGTCGTCCTGCGGGCCCGCTGTACTGACCAGACGTCCCGCAGCACCCGTCGGGCCGGTCGCCCACCAGGTCGGCCGGGCTCACGCCAGCTCCCGGTCCCGGGTCTCGGGCAGCGCGAGCACGCACACCAGGGACACGACCGCCATGGCGCTCACGTACCAGCCCACCGACGAGGAACCGAACGCGGACTGCAACCGGGTCGCCACCAGAGGGGAGACCGCGCCGCCGAGCACACCGCCCAGGTTGTAGGCGAGCGAGGCGCCCGAGTAGCGCACGTGCGTGCCGAACAGCTCGGGCAGGTACGCGCCCATCGGGCCGTACACCACGCCCATGCAGAAGAGGGCGCCGCCGAGCGCCAGGGCCATCAGGACGGGCTGCTCGGTGTCCAGGAGCGGGAAGAGCACCAGGCCCCACACCACCGCGAGCCCGGCGCCCGCGAGGACCAGCTTGCGGCGGCCCGCGCCGTCGGAGCGGGTCGCGGCCAGCCACGTACCGGCCGCGAGGAAGAGGCAGGCGACCAGCGAGAGGCCCAGCATGGTGTTGCGGGAGACGCCGAGGGTGCCGGTGGAGTAGGCGAGGCAGTACGTCGTGGCCGTGTAGAAGAGGCCGTAGGCGACGATCATCCCGCCCGCGCCGAGCAGCAGTTCGCGGGGGTGGCGCCGCAGCACGTCGAGGGCGGGGACCTTGCTGGCCTCCCGCGCGTCCATGACCTTCGCGAAGACCGGTGTCTCGCTGATGCGCAGCCGGACGAAGAGACCGACGCCGACCAGCAGGAAGGAGAGCAGGAACGGCACGCGCCAGCCCCAGGACCTGAACGCGTCGTCGGAGAGGACGGAGGAGAGCAGCCAGAAGACGCCCGTGGCCGCGAAGAAACCGACGGACGGGCCGAGTTGCGGGAAGGCCGCGTACAGGCCGCGTTTCTGCTGCGGCGCGTGCTCCACCGCGAGCAGCGCGGCCCCGCCCCACTCGCCGCCGAGCCCGATGCCCTGGAGGAAGCGCAGCAGGATCAGCAGGACGGGTGCCCAGACCCCCAGCGTGCCGTAACCGGGCAGGAGTCCGACCAGCGCGGTCGAGAGCCCCATGAGCAGCAGCGAGGCCACGAGCACCGACTTGCGGCCGACCCGGTCGCCGAAGTGCCCGAAGACCACGGACCCGATGGGGCGCGCCGCGAACGCCACCGCGTAGGTGGAGAAGGAGGCGAGGGTCGCGTTGACCGGGTCCAGGGTCGGGAAGAACGCCTCGTTCAGGACGAGCGCGGCCGCCGTGCCGTAGATGTAGAAGTCGTAGAACTCGATGGCCGTCCCGATGAACGACGCGACGGCCACCCGGCGCATGCTCTCGGGGCGCGCGTCCGGTTCGGGGCTGCTGTCCGGCCGGGTCCCCGCCGGTGAGATTTCGCTGTGCACGAGCGGCACTCAAGCGGTGGATGTATGGGGCAGTCAATACCTGGGACGGCCTGTCTCGGTCATTGAGACTGGCGGTGAGCTGCGGTGACGCGGTGCAGATGGACGAGGATGTCGTGCGTGGGCGCGAGCCGGATCGTGTGGGGGCCGTCGGGGTAGGCCGTGCCGATGCTCTGGGTCGGGCGGCCCTTCCGCAGCCACGTACGGGCGGGCGCGGGCGCGGTGCGCAGGTCGAGGAAGTAGTCCTCGTGCCCGACCTTGTCCAGGGTGTACTCGTTCATGCCGGGCGCCGCCGCGCCCACCGAGCGCGGCTTCCAGGTCTCGGACCCCGCGCTCTGCGCCATGAACGAGCCCTGGTCGAAGGTGAACCCGATGCTGACGTAGCGCGCGCCGAGCCGGTCCCGGAGGAAGGCACCCTGCATCTTCGGGTAGCGCGGGTCGTAACTCTCGTACCCCACATGGGCGTTGTGCGCCGACAGGAGGACCTTCTCGCCGGTCTGCCGCTGCCACCAGGCGGTGTTCTCCGCCATGAGGCGGTCGCGGTACAGCATGGCGTCCTTGGCTCCCTCGGGGGTGTCGAGGGGGAAGGCGTAGATCGTGGCGGTCTGCGAGACGGACCGGGCGTGGTGCAGCACCGTGGCGAACTCCCGGTCGCGGGAAGCGGGTTGCAGACCCTTCAGGAGCTTCAGGGCCTCCCGTGCCCCGTCGGCCAGCTTCCGCCGCTCCTCCAGGGGCCTGGCCATGTACGCGTCCCCGTCCGCGAGGCGGCGGATCGGCGCGTACAGCTCGGTGATCCTCGGCAGCAGGCCGGGCTCGTGCGCCCGGACGTGGTCCTCCACGCCGTCGAACAGCTCGTGCCCGAGCTCGGGGTAGTTGAGGTCGTCGCCCAGGAAGCGCACCGGACGGTCCGGGTGCTTCTCGTTGTACGCGCGCATCCACGTCAGGAGGTCGACGTACTCCTCGGTGTCCCAGGGTGTCTTGGCGAGCTCCCGGTGGACGAGCTCGCGGACGTTCCCCTTGCCCGTGCGCACATAGGCGTCGAAGCGCAGGCCGGTCGTCCAGCTCACCTCCTGCGCGAAGGTGGTGAACCCCTTCTCCTCGACGAGGTAGCGAAAGACGCGGTCCTTCATCGTGAAGAACTCGTGCGAACCATGTGTGGCCTCTCCCAGGCCCACCACCGAAGCGTCACCGATCATCCGGCCCATCGGCCGCAGGTCCCGCGCGGAGCCGCCCGGACCGGTCGCGCGCAGGGGGTGGGCCGCCCGTTCGAGCGCCGGGACCGGATCCGCGGGACCCGGCCGGGCCTGGGCGGCCTGCGGGGCGACCAGCGCCCCCAGGCCGAGCGTGCCGATCAGTGCCAGGGGGACTGCGCGGCGTGCGGTCCGTGCCATGCGGGATCTCCTCGACTCGGGTGTACGCAGCGTGCGTACGGAGTTGAAGATCACGATCCCGCCCGGGCCGGGGCGCCCGCCATCCGGCAGGCACCCCTCCCGCGGGTGGGGGCTGCCCCCGGTCCGGCCTAGGGGTAGCGCAGGTACCGCTTGCGCACGGCACGGAAGCGCGCCAGGTCCTCCTGCCAGCCGCCCACCACCTCGTCGGTGTCCGCGCCCGCGTCGATCATCGTGCGGACCCGGGTGGTGCCGGTCAGCTTGTCGATCCAGTTGTCGGAGCGCCAGGCGAAGCCGCTCCAGGTCTTCTTGGCCGTCACCAGGAGCGCGATGCCGGTGCGCACCGGGTCGTACGCCTCGCGGTCGTGCACGTGGAGCTGGACGCCGCCGATCGTCTTGCCCTGGAACTTGGAGAAGGTCGGCGCGAAGTAGGCCTCCCTGAAGTGCACCCCGCGCAGCCCCGCGTCGTTGGCGGCGGCCGCCCACTTCCGGTCGATGCCCTCGGCGCCGAGCAGCTCGAAGGGGCGGGTCGTGCCGCGCCCCTCGGAGAGGTTCGTGCCCTCGAAGAGACAGGTGCCGCCGTAGACGAGCGCGGTCTCGGGGGTCGGCATGTTCGGGCTCGGCGGCACCCAGGGCAGCCGGGACGCGTCGTAGAAGTCCGAGCGCTTCCACCCGGTCATCCGTACGGTCTCCAGCTCGGCCGGGCGCTCCAGGAACTCGCCGTTGAACAGCAGCGCCAGCTCCGTCACGGTCATGCCGTGGGCCTGAGCTATCGGCTGCCGGCCGACGAACGTCGCGAACTCCTTGTGCAGGACGGGCCCGTACGCCCCGCGCCCCGTCACCGGGTTCGGCCGGTCAAGGACCACGAACCGCTTGCCCGCGAGCTCGGCCGACTCCATGCAGTCGAAGAGCGTCCAGATGTACGTGTAGAAGCGCGCCCCCGCGTCCTGGATGTCGAAGACGATCGTGTCCACACCGGCGGCCGTGAAGATGTCGGCCAGGGCCTTGCCGCTCTTCTGGTACGTGTCGTAGACGGGCAGCCCGGTGGCCGGGTCGTCGTGGCGGCCCTCGGAGCCGCCCGCCTGGGCCGTCCCGCGGAAGCCGTGCTCGGGCCCGAACACCGCGACCAGGTCCACCCGGTCGTCGGCGTGCATGACGTCCACGATGTGGCGGACGTCCCGGGTGACGCCGGTCGGGTTGGTGACGACGCCGACCCGCTCGCCGTCCAGGAGCGCGTAGCCGTCCGCGGCCAGCCGCTCGAAGCCGGTGCGCAGCCGTCGGCCGCCGCCCGAGCCGCCCCCGCCCGACGCGGCGGCGGCCGGAGCCGCCGAGGTCAGGGCCGTGGCGGTGGTGGCGGCCAGCAGGCCGCGTCTGGACAGGCTGCGTCGGGACAAGTTCATGCAGAGACCTCCGTGAGCGCGGTGGCTGTCATGGCCACGCACGCTAGCGCGCGCACCCCCGCCGGGGAACGAACCTGGCGCTCCGACCCCCTTCCCTCTGAACATACCGACTGGTTAGTCTGCGATCACAGCGGAGCCGCAGCCGAAGGAGACCGATCGTGGAGAGCCTGAGGGACACCCTGGTGGACAAGGGAGTCGTCGTCACCGGTGCCGGAGGCGGGATCGGGGCCGCGCTGGCCCGCCGGTTCGCCGCCGCCGGGGCGCGCGTCGTGGTCAACGACCTGGACGCGGCCAAGGCCGAGGCGGTGGCCGCAGAGATCGGTGCCGTCGCCGTGCCGGGCGACGCGTCCACGATCGTGCCCGCGGCCAGAGACGCCCTGAGCGGCACCGTCGACGTCTACTGCGCCAACGCGGGCCTCGGCTCCGGCGGCTCGGAGGCCGCGCCGGAGGAGGTCTGGGCCACGGCCTGGGACGTCAACGTGATGGCCCACGTCCGGGCGGCCCACGCGCTGCTCCCCGAGTGGCTGGAGCGCGGCAGCGGACGCTTCGTCTCCACCGTCTCGGCGGCCGGACTGCTCACCATGATCGGCGCCGCGCCCTACAGCGTCACCAAGCACGGCGCGTACGCCTTCGCCGAGTGGCTCTCGCTGACCTACCGGCACCGCGGGATCGACGTCCACGCGATCTGCCCCCAGGGCGTGCGCACCGACATGCTCGCCGCCACCGGCACCGCGGGCGACCTCGTGCTCACGCCCACCGCGATCGAGCCGGACGCCGTCGCGGACGCGCTCTTCGCCGGTATGGCCGAGGGCCGCTTCCTGATCCTGCCGCACCCCGAGGTCGCCGAGTACTACCGCATCCGGGCCGCCGAACCCGACAAGTGGCTCACCGGCATGAACCACCTCCAGCAGAAGTGGGAGGCGGCGGAGCGGTGAGCGAGGCGATCCCGAGCGCGTCCGGCGCCGCCCCGGCCGCGTCCCGCTACGCGGCCAAGCCCTGGCTCGGCCGCCTGAGCGAGGCCCAGCGCGCCCCCGTCGAACCCGCCGCCACCGTCGTGCACGCCTTCCGCGCCGCGGTGCTCAAGGCTCCCGGCCACACCGCGCTGGCCTACTTCGACGGGCGCCTGAGCTACCGCGAGGCGGACGCCCTCACCGACTCCGTCGCCGGCCACCTGGCCGCCCGCGGGATCGCGCGCGGCGACCGGGTGGCGATCCTGCTCCAGAACACCCCGCACTTCGTGATCGCGCTGCTCGGCGCGTGGAAGGCGGGCGCCACGGTCGTGCCGGTGAACCCCATGTACAAGTCGGCGGAGGTCCGGCACGTCCTCGCGGACGCCGACGTGACCGCGCTGATCTGCTCCGACCGCGCCTGGGAGACCTATCTGCGCGACACGGCCGCGGCCTCGTCCGTACGCGTCGTGCTCACCGCCTGCCAGCTCGACCTCCAGACGCGCGACGACACCCGCGTACTGGACTTCGAACGCCTCCCGCAGGCCGCCGACGCCGACGACCTGCTGGCCGTCGCCCGGCAGGGGCTCCCGGCCCCCGCGGACCGGGTGCTCGGCCCGTCCGACATCGCGCTGATCAGCTACACCTCGGGCACGAGCGGCACCCCCAAGGGCGCCATGAACACCCACGGCAACATCACCTACAACGCCGAGCGCCAGCGCACCGGCTCCGGCATCCCCGAGGGCGCCTGCTACTTCGCGATGGCGCCGCTCTTCCACATCACGGGCATGGTCGCGCAGGTCGTGGCCTGCCTGACCAACGCGGGCACCCTGGCGCTCGCCTACCGCTTCGAGGCCGGGGTCGTCCTCGACGCCTTCGCCGAGCACCGGCCCGCGTACACCGTGGGCCCCTCCACGGCCTTCATGGCCCTCGCCGCCCACCCCTCCGCGACCCGGGAGCACTTCGACTCCTTCGTGCTGATCTCCTCGGGCGGGGCGCCGCTGCCGCCCGCCCTGGTGGAGAAGTTCCGTACGGACTTCGGCCCCTACCTCCACAACGGCTACGGGCTCACCGAGTGCACCGCGCCCTGCGCCTCCGTGCCGCCGGGCCGGGAAGCGCCCGTCGATCCGGTGTCCGGCACGGTGGCCGTCGGCGTCCCCGGGCCCGAGACGGTCGTCAGGATCGTCGACGACCACGGGGCGGACGTGCCCTTCGGGGAGCAGGGCGAGATCACCGTGCGCGGCCCGCAGGTCGTGCCCGGCTACTGGAAGCGCCCCGACGCCACGGCCGAGACGTTCCCCGGCGGCGAGCTGCTCACCGGCGACATCGGCTTCATGGACGCCCAGGGCTGGCTCTACGTGGTCGACCGCAAGAAGGACATGATCAACGCGTCGGGTTTCAAGGTCTGGCCGCGCGAGGTGGAGGACGTCCTCTACAGTCACGCAGCCGTCCGTGAGGCGGCGGTGATCGGCGTCCCCGACAGCTACCGCGGCGAGACGGTCAGGGCCTTCGTCAGCCTGCGCCCGCGGGCCGAGGTGGCCCCGGACGAGCTGGCGGCGTACTGCAAGGAACGGCTCGCCGCGTACAAGTACCCCCGCGCGGTCGAGATCCTGCCCGAGTTGCCGAAGACGACAAGTGGGAAGATCCTCCGGCGGGAGCTGCGTTCCCGCACCGACACGAGCTCTCGGCCCGACGAGAGCTAGAACCCTCGAAAGGCAGGTGGCGGCAGTGGCCAGGACGACGGACGGTGACGGCACGCCCGTCCCTCAGCGGCTGCTCGCCGCCGCCACGCGGCTCTTCGCCGACCGCGGCTACGACCGCACGTCGGTGCAGGAGATCGTGGAATCGGCGGGCGTCACCAAAGGCGCGCTCTACCACTACTTCGGATCGAAGGACGACCTCCTGCACGAGGTGTACGCCCGCGTCCTGCGCGTGCAGCAGGAGCGCCTGGACGCCTACGCGGACTCCGACGCGCCCATCGAGCAGCGGGTGCGGGACGCGGCGGCGGACGTGGTCGTCACGACGATCGACAACCTCGACGACGCCTCGATCTTCTTCCGCTCCATGCACCACCTGAGCCCGGAGAAGAACAAGCAGGTGCGCTCCGAGCGCCGCCGGTACCACGAGCGGTTCCGCGCGCTGATCGAGGAGGGCCAGGAGGCCGGCGTCTTCTCCAAGGCGACCCCGGCGGACCTGGTGGTGGACTACCACTTCGGCTCCGTCCACCACCTGTCCACGTGGTACCGCCCGAACGGCCCGCTGACCCCCCAGCAGGTGGCCGACCATTTGGCGGACCTCCTGCTGAGGGCGCTGCGGCCGTGATCCGAGGCGGAGCGCCCCGCAGGGCCCCTACAGGTACTTCTTCAGCTCCCGCCGGGCGAGCGACCGCTGGTGCACCTCGTCGGGCCCGTCGGCCAGTCGCAGCGTCCGCGCCGCGGCCCACAGCTCGGCCAGCGGGAAGTCCTGGCTGACGCCCCCCGCGCCGTACAGCTGCACGGCCTGGTCGAGGATGCCGACCACCGTGCGCGGGGTGGCGATCTTGATGGACTGGATCTCCGTGTGCGCGCCCTTGTTGCCCACGGTGTCCATCAGCCACGCGGTCTTCAGGACGAGCAGCCGCAGCTGCTCCACCGCGACCCTGGCGTCGGCGATCCACTCCTGGACGACGCCCTGCTGGGCGAGCGGCTTGCCGAAGGCCGTACGCGCCACCGCGCGCTGGCACATCAGCTCGATGGCCCGCTCGGCCATGCCGATCAGCCGCATGCAGTGGTGGATGCGGCCCGGGCCCAGGCGTGCCTGGGCGATGGCGAAGCCGCCGCCCTCCTCGCCGATCAGGTTGCTCACGGGGACCCGGACCCGGTCGAAGACGACCTCGGCGTGCCCTCCGTGGTAGTGGTCCTCGTACCCGTACACCCGCATCGCGCGGCGCACTTCGAGGCCGGGGGCATCGCGCGGCACGAGCACCATGGACTGCTGGCGGCGCGGGTCGCTGCCCTCGGGGTCCGTCTTGCCCATCAGGATGAAGATCTGGCAGTCGGGGTTCATCGCCCCGGAGATGTACCACTTGCGCCCGGTGATGACGTAGTCGTCTGTGCCATCGGAGGCACGCTCGATGCGCGTGGTGATGTTGGTGGCGTCGGACGAGGCCACATCCGGCTCGGTCATCGCGAACGCCGAGCGGATCTCACCGGCGAGCAGCGGCTGGAGCCACTGCTTCTTCTGCCGCTCGTCGCCGAACTGGGCGAGGACCTCCATGTTGCCGGTGTCCGGGGCCGCGCAGTTCAGCGCGGTGGGCGCCAGCTGCGGGGAGCGGCCGGTGATCTCGGCGAGCGGGGCGTACTGGAGGTTGGTGAGGCCCGCGCCGTGCTCGGCGTCCGGCAGGAAGAGGTTCCACAGACCCTGCTTGCGGGCCTCGGCCTTCAGCTCGTCGACGATCGCCGGGGTGTCCCAGGGCGAGGCGAGGTGGGCGCGCTGCTCCTCGGCGGTCCGCTCCGCCGGGTAGACGTGCTCGTCCATGAAGGCGAGGAGCTTGGCGCGCAGCTCTTCGGTGCGGGCGTCGAATGCGAAGTCCATGGCTGTCTCAGCCTTCCTGTCGTCCCTGGAGGGTGGTGAGGCCGTGCTCGATGAAGACGGGGACCAGCTCCCCGATGCGGTCGAAGCCCGCGCCGACCGTCTGGCCGAGGGTGTACCGGTAGTGGATGCCCTCCAGGATCACGGCGAGCTTGAACCACGCGAACGCCGTGTACCAGGAGACCGCCGAGACGTCGCGCCCCGAGCGCGCGGCGTACCGCTCGATCAGCTCGGTGGCCCGCGGGTGGCCCGCCGCGCCCGCGGTGGTGCTGATGGGGGAGTCCGGCAGCTCGAGCTTGGTGCTGTACATGACCAGCAGACCCAGGTCGGTGAGCGGATCGCCGAGGGTGGACATCTCCCAGTCGAGGATCGCCTTGATCTGGTCGTCGCCGCCGATCAGGACGTTGTCCAGGCGGTAGTCGCCGTGCACGACGGTCGGCGCGGGGGAGACGGGCAGCTGCCGCCCCAGGGCGGCGTGCAGCTCGTCGATCCCCGCCAGGTCGCGGTTGCGCGAGGCGTCGAGCTGCTTGCCCCAGCGGCGCAGCTGCCGGTCCAGGAAGCCGTCGGGGCGCCCGAAGTCGCCGAGGCCGACCGCTTCGGGGTCCACGGAGTGCAGGTCGACGAGGGTGTCCACGAGGCCGATGACCGCGGCCCGGGTGCGCTCGGCGCCCAGCGGCGCCAGCTCGTCGGCGGTGCGGTACGGCGTGCCCTCCACGAAGTCCATGACGTAGAAGGGCGCCCCGATGACGGAGTCGTCCTCGCAGAGCAGCACGGGGGTCGGCACCGGCACGTCGGTCCCGTGATGCAGGGCGCTGATCACGCGGTGCTCGCGCTTCATGTCGTGCGCGGTCGCCAGCACGTGCCCCAGCGGCGGCCGGCGCACGACCCAGCGCGTGGTGCCGTCCGTCACGGCGTACGTGAGGTTCGACCGGCCGCCCTCGATCAGCCGGGCGGTGAGCGGTCCGCCCACGAGGCCCGGCCGCTCGCGGTCCAGGTGGCCGCGCAACTGGTCGAGATCGAGGCCTGGCGGATGGTCTGAGCTCATCTTCGCTCCTGGTCGGACGGTCGTCGTCGAATGCCGCGCTGCGTCGCGCTGACGTTCATGATGCCGACCAGTCGGTATGTAGTCCAGAGCGCAGGGAGAACGTGATCAGGATCGCGGCGGGGCGAAGCGGCCCGTACGGACCGGTCCCCCGCCACAGACTGCCAGTTGGCGCCCGTGCGGGGGAAGACGGCGGGGCCGGGGGCCCGGTGGGCTCAGCGGCCCGTGCTCAGTGGTCGTCCCAGTGGCCGTCGTGCGCCGCGTGCCGGTGGCCGTCGTGGACGTAGTCCACGTGGTCGCCGTGCAGCACCGAGCTGTGGCCGCAGCCCTCGCCGTGCCGGTGGTCGTGCCCCTCGTGCACCGCGTGCTCGTCCGCCTCGCACTCGTCCCAGTGGCCGGAGTGCAGGCGGTGCATGTGGCCGTCGTGCGCGTAGTCGACGTGGTCGCCGTGCGGGACCTCGGGGTGGCCGCAGGCCGGGCCGTGGACGTGCTCGTGGACGGGGTGTTCGTGGTGGAGCGTGGTCATGGCGCGTGCACCTTCTGTGGGGGCTGCGAGCGGTGGGTGACTCTCTCAGGCTAGTACTCGATGCCCCTTTGGTGGGGATATGGAAGCCTTGTTGATGTTTCCACCACCGAAGGCACTCCCCTGGAGCCGACCCCATGAAGGCGATCAGCTACCGCCGGTACGGCGGCCCCGAAGTCCTCGAGTACGGCGACGTGCGCGACCCCAAGGTCGGCCCCGACTCCGTCCTGGTCAAAGTCCGCGCCGCGTCGGTGAACCCCGTCGACTGGAAGTGCATGGCCGGATACCTCGACTCCGTCCTCGACCCCGTCTTCCCGGTGATCCCGGGCTGGGACGTCGCGGGCGTCGTGGTGCAGCCGGGCGCATCCGTGCCGGAGTACGTGGTGGGGGACGAGGTCATCGGCTACGTCCGCGAGGACTTCCTCTCGCGCGGCACCTTCGCGGAGTACGTCGCCGCCCCGGTGCGCACCCTGGCCCGCAAGCCGCGCAACCTCAGCTTCGAGGAGGCGTCGGGGCTGCCGCTCGCCGGGCTCACCGCCTATCAGGTGATGGTCAAGACGCTCGCGGTGGCGGAGGGCGACGTCGTCCTCGTGCACGCGGCGGCCGGGGGCGTCGGCTCGATCGCCGTCCAGCTGGCCCGCCACGCGGGCGCCCGCGTCATCGGCACCGCGAGCGAGCGCAACCACGACTACCTGCGCGAGCTCGGCGCGGAACCGGTCACCTACGGCGAGGGTCTGGCCGAGCGCGTACGGGCCCTGGCCCCGGAGGGCGTGGACGCCGCCTTCGACACGGTCGGCGGCGACACCCTCAAGGTCTCGGCCGAGCTCCTCGCGCCCGGCGGCCGGCTCGCGTCGATCGCGGACGGGGCGGTGATCGGCCTCGGCGGCCACTACTGCTGGGTGCGTCCGGACGCGGAGGACCTGGGGCGCCTGACACAGCTCGTGGAGCAGGACGTCGTCACGGTCCACGTCTCCGAGACGTTCCCGCTGGAGCGGGCGGCCGACGCGTACCGCCTGAGCGCGGAGGGCCGCACCCGGGGCAAGATCGCGGTCACCGTGGACTGGACGACCGAGGAGGGACCCGCGGAGCACTGAGGACGCCTGCGGCCGCCGGGGGCGCCTTCTGGGGCGCCGCGGGCGGCTCCGCGGGGACGGAGCCTCAGAACACCATGGCCGTCGCGCAGACCGCGAGCGCCATCGTGCACAGGGCCGCCGTCGCCGCGGCCCGCGCCGGGAGCCGGAGCGGCCTGCTGCTGGCGGCGAGCTCGGTCATCCTGCGGTGCGCCACGGCCAGGAAGCCGAGCCACAGCAGCAGGCACAGGGCGCAGGCGACGACGCCGACGGCCGTGGTCCCCTCCTGGAGGGCGGCCCGCGCCGCCAGGACCGCCGCGACGGTGCAGGACAGGGTCGTACGCCGCCACGCCAGCCGGGTGCGCTCGGGCTGGAGCCCCGGGTCGCGCTCCGCCGCGCCCGATCCGCCCCGGTCCCGGCCCCGGTCCGTCACCCCTCCCACCCGAAGAGCACGACGACGACCATGGCGAGCGCCACGATCGCGACGGCCAGGCTCAGGACGGTCGGGAAGCGTGAGACGGGCAGATCCTCGCCGCGCCGCATGGCCCGCTCGCAGCGCACCCAGTGGTTGACCGCGCGCAGCGAGCTGAGCACACCGGCGGCCAGCAGGGCGAGGGCCAGGCCGATGCGCCACCCCCAGCGCAGGTCGGGCAGGAACTGGTCCACCGCGAAACCGCCGCCGATGAGGGCGAGCGCGGTGCGCAGCCAGGCGAGGAAGGTGCGTTCGTTGGCGAGCGAGAAACGGTAGTCGGGGGTGTCGCCCTCGTCGCGGATCCGCTGGGGCGCGAACCACAGGCGCAGGCTCTGTACGAAGTTGCTCACTCGCCGCACCCTAACCGGCTCTAACCTGCGCGGAACTCCCGCAGGCGCTCGTACGCCGCGCGTCCGTCCGGCACCCAGTCCCACGTGTCGAGCCGCTGGTCCAGCTCCGCGTCGGTGAGGAAGGCGTGCCAGGCGACCTCCTCGGCCTGGGGGTGCACCGGCAGGTCGCAGCGCACCTCGTAGAGGTGGGACCACCAGGTGTGCCCCGCGCCGTCGTCGTAGAGGAACTTGAACAGCGGCGTGGGGCGCGGGAGCTCCTCGACGCCGAGCTCCTCCTGGGCCTCGCGCAGGGCGGCGTCGTCGTAGGACTCGCCCGCGCCGACGACACCGCCGACGAACATGTCGTACATCGAGGGGAAGACCAGCTTGACCGGGGTGCGCCGGTGCACGAAGACGCGGCCTTCGGCGTCCCGCGCCTGGATGAACACACAGCGGTGGCGCAGACCCCGCGCGTACGCCTCACCGCGCGGGGTCTGGCCGACGACCTCGTCGTTCTCGTCGACGATGTCCAGGATCTCTTCGCTCGGGTCGGGCACGGGCCGGCTGTTCGTCGTCATGCCGCCCATCCAATCCCAAGGCCCGGCGGTCCGGTTCAGTGCCCCGTGTTCACTGCCCCATGACGTACTTCACCGTGGGTCCGGCCGTCCAGCCGCCGTCGACGGCGAGCTCGGCGCCCGTCACGTACGAGGCGGCGTCCGAGAGCAGGAAGACCATGGCGCCCGCGATCTCGTGCGGCTCGCCGACCCGGCCCATCGGGGTGTTGGGGTACTTGCCCTCGCCCTTCTCGATGCCCACCTGCGCGGTCATCGGGGTGTACGTCATGCCCGGGTGGACGGAGTTGACGCGGATGCGGGCGGTGCCGAGCTCCACCGCGCCGATCTTGGTGAGACCGCGGACACCCCACTTGGACGCGCCGTAACCGGCGGTCAGCGCCAGGCCCATGAGCCCGGCCGCGGACGAGATGTTGACGATGGAGCCGCCCCCGGCCTCCTTCATGGCCGGGACGACGCTCTTCATGCCGATGAAGACGCCGGTGAGGTTGATGTCGAGCACCTTGCGGAAGTGCTCGACCGACTCCGACTCCAGGAACTGGCCCGTGGATATGCCGGCGTTGTTGACCAGGCCGTGGACCCCGCCGAACTCGGTGACCGCGAGTTCCACGACGCGCCGCCAGTCCTCCTCGGACGTCACGTCGTGGTGCGCGAAGCGGGCGCGCGCGCCGAGTTCGGCGGCGGTGGCCTCGCCCTCCGCGTCGAGCACGTCGGTGAGGACGACGCTGGCGCCGGCGGCGACCGCCTGGCGGGCGGCCTCGGCGCCCAGGCCGCGGGCGGCTCCGGTGATGACGACGGTCTTGCCGGTGAGGTCGTGCGGGTTCGCTTCGGTCATGGCGTTTCTCCAAGTGCGGGAGGTACGGGGGGTGCGGGAGGTACGAGGGGTACTACGGGTCGAGGGGCGTGCAGCAGGGCCGCGGAGGTCTCGACGAGGTCGGCGAGGAACAGGCCCTCGTCGGTCAGGGGGGTGGTGCCCGCCAGGTACTGGCCCGCGCGGTCGGCCATGGCGGCGCCGACGAGGGTGAGGGCCAGGTCGAGGCGTTCGAGCCGGAGGGGTTCCGGCAGCGCGCTGAGGCAGTCCTCGACGCGGCCGATCAGCTCCCAGTAGACGGTGCCGGCGAGGGTGGGGTGCGGGGTGCGCGAGCGCACCCCGCTCTCGTGGCTGAGCTGGGCGGAGACGCGCAGGCAGCGCAGCCCCCGCTCGGTGCGCAGCTCGGAGGCCTCCGCCGCCACCAGGGCGCCCAGCAGTCCGCGCAGCCCCTCGGGGGCCCGCGCGAGCTCGGCGCTGAGCACCTTCTCCGTACGGGTCTGGCGCTCGGCCATGACGGCGTCCAGGAGGCCGGACCGGCTGCCGAAGTGGTACTGGACGGCGGAGGGATTGCTCTGCCCGGCGAGCCGGACGATGTCCCGCAGCTGCGCGCCGTGCACGCCCTGCGAGGCGAACACTTCCTCGCCCGCGCGGATCAGTTTCTCGCGGGTCTCGGGTCCTGAGGTCCTCGGCATGCATCCATTGTAATGCCCGACATTATTAAACGCCGGTCCGCCTCCGGGGCGCCCCCCACCACGAGTCACCCCGGTCGAATGGTTGACGCCGGTCGCTTCGCTGCCCAGGATCTGACTCACCAGTAAGCCCCTGCTTAGGAGGAACCCCCGGATGGCCTACGACGCAGACGTCATCGTGATCGGCGCCGGCCTCTCCGGCCTCGCGGCCACCGCGGAACTCGTCGACGCGGGCCGCCGGGTCATCCTCGTCGACCAGGAGCCCGAGCAGTCCCTGGGCGGCCAGGCGCACTGGTCCTTCGGCGGGCTCTTCTTCGTCGACTCCCCCGAGCAGCGCAGGCTCCGCATCAAGGACTCGCACGCCCTGGCCCTCCAGGACTGGCTGGGCACGGCCGCCTTCGACCGCCCCGAGGACCACTGGCCGCGCAAGTGGGCCGAGGCGTACGTCGACTTCGCGGCCGGCGAGAAGCGCTCCTGGCTGCACGGCCAGGGCGTGCGCTTCTTCCCCGTGGTGGGCTGGGCCGAGCGCGGCGGATACGACGCGCAGGGGCACGGCAACTCCGTGCCGCGCTTCCACATCACCTGGGGCACCGGCCCCGGCCTCGTCGCCCCCTTCGAACGCCGCGTCCGCGAGGGCGTGGCCCGCGGCCTCGTCCAGCTCAAGTTCCGCCACCGCGTCTGTGGCCTCTCGCGCAGCGCGGGCGGCGTCGACACCGTCAGCGGCGAGGTCCTCGAACCCTCCGGGGCCGAGCGCGGCCGGCCCAGCAGCCGCGAGGTCACCGGGTCCTTCGAGTTCCGCGCCCAGGCCGTGATCGTCACCTCCGGCGGCATCGGCGGCAACCACGACCTCGTCCGGGCCAACTGGCCCGAGCGCCTGGGCACTCCGCCGCAGCGGATGGTCTCCGGGGTGCCCGCGCACGTCGACGGACGGATGCTCGGCATCACCGAGGAGGCCGGCGCGCGCCTCATCAACCGCGACCGCATGTGGCACTACACCGAGGGCATCCAGAACTGGAACCCCATCTGGGACAACCACGGCATCCGCATCCTGCCCGGCCCCTCCTCGCTCTGGCTCGACGCGCGCGGCGACCGGCTGCCCGTGCCGCTCTTCCCCGGCTTCGACACCCTCGGCACGCTCGAACACATCATGAAGTCCGGGTACGAGTACACGTGGTTCGTGCTCAACCAGCGCATCATCGGCAAGGAGTTCACGCTCAGCGGCTCCGAGCAGAACCCCGACCTGACGGGCAAGTCCGTGCGCGGCGTCATCGACCGGGCGCGCGCCGACGTCGCCGCCCCCGTCAAGGCGTTCATGGACAACGGCGCCGACTTCGTCGTCGAGAAGGACCTCTCCTCCCTCGTGCGCGGCATGAACGCGCTCACCAAGGAGCCCCTCATCGACGAGGGCGCCCTGCGCCGCACCATCACCGCGCGCGACCGCGAGATCGCCAACCCCTTCACCAAGGACCTCCAGGTGACGGCGATCCACGGCGCCCGCAAGTTCCTCGGCGACCGGCTGATCAGGGCCGCAGCCCCGCACCGCATCCTCGACCCCAAGGCGGGCCCGCTCGTCGCGGTGCGGCTCAACATCCTCACCCGCAAGACCCTCGGCGGCCTGGAGACCGACCTGTCCTCGCGCGTCCTGACCGAGGGCGGCGAACCGCTCCCCGGTGTGTACGCGGCGGGCGAGGCCGCCGGATTCGGCGGCGGGGGAGTGCACGGTTACCGCTCGCTCGAAGGCACCTTCCTCGGCGGCTGCCTCTTCTCGGGGCGCGCGGCGGGCCGGGCGGCCGCCAAGTCGGTCGGCTGACACGTGTGTTCACCGTGGCGCGGACCATCCGCCGTCATGTGGCCGAATCGTGTCCTCGTGGGCAACGGCGCAGGTAGGGGTTGAAGTCTGAGGATTCTGAAACGAGTTGGTGAAGGCAGGGATGTAGGCGGCCCTTGACTGGAGCGCCGCCTACCGCTTTGCTGTGCGTGATCATCCGCACGCGAGCCGCGCCGGGGAGGAAGTCCCGCGGTGTCACCACCCCCACCCCCCTTGGGCCGTTCCCGCAAGCGAGCGGCCTACGCCTTCGACCCCGCACTCGACGACGGCGAACTCATGGACGCCCGCGCCGCGATGGCGCAGGGCCGCTGGACCGAGGTCCGCGCGCTGCTCGCCGCCACCGGCGACGACTGGGACCGCAGGGGCCACCGGTTCGACGTCCTCGCGCAGGAGCACACCACCACCGCGTGGGCCCGTGACTGGCGGCTCGCCGAGCCCGAGAGCACCGACGCCCTCCTGCTGCTCGCCCATGCCTCCGTGCATCTCGCGCTGCGCGGCAAGGGCCGCTCCGAGAAAGCGCGGGACGCCTGCCGCGAAGTGGCCGCACTGCTGCCCGCCGACCCGACGCCGTGGCTCGCCCTGCTCACCCTGGAGCGCTCCCTGGGCCGCGAGGAGGACGTCGTCCGGCTCTTCGACGAGGTCCGCCACCGGCACCCCGGCCACCACCACGCCCACCACCTGATGGTGGCCAGGCTCGCCGAGCGCCGCCCCGCCGCGGGCCAGGACCCGCTGCACGAGGTGTACGACTTCGCCGCCTGGGCGGCCGAACAGGCCCCCGAGGACTCGCCGTTGGCCGTCCTGCCCGTCATCGCGCACGCCGAGCGCTACCGCGTCCTGGCCGCCGCGGGCAGCGAGCCCGTCGACCCCGCCGCCTCCACGCACTGGACGGGCCGCCGGGCCCGCCAGGTCATGAAGGCCGCCTTCGACTGGTGGCTCGAATGGGAGATGCCCGAGAGCAGGGCCCACCCGCGCTGCCGGGTCGACCTCAACTTCCTCGCGCACGCCAAGTTCTGCGAGGGCCGGGCCGCCGAGGCGGCCGCCCTCTTCCACCGCATCGGGCGGCACGCGACCCGAGCACCCTGGTCGTACCCGGACCGGGACCCGTACAAGGCGTTCACCGCCGCGCGCGCCGCGGCGCTCGGCGCCGCCTGACCCACCGCACCAACCGGCTCACTTCGAAGGGACGACCGCGCCATGGCGACGGGCAGTTCGAGCAGCACGAGACCAGCGGGCAAGTCCGCCGACGGCAGCGGGATCAGCACCTACAAGGGGCAGGAGACGGCCCTGCGCGCGGGCCGCCTCGGCACGGCGGGGCTGCTGCTCTCCGTGCTCGCGGCGACCGGTCCGCTCATGGTCGTCGCGGGCGTCATGCCCACCACGTACGGCGTGATGGGGGTCGTGGGGCAGCCGCTGCTCTTCCTCGTCCTCGGCGTGGTCCTCGGCCTGTTCAGCTTCGGGTACGCCGAGATGAGCCGGCACGTCCACAACGCCGGCGCCTTCTACGCGTACATATCGAGGGGCCTGGGCGGTACCGCGGGCGCGGGGGCCTCGCTGGTCGCCCTCGTCGCCTACAGCGTGCTCCAGGCGGGCCTCTACGGCCTCCTCGGCTTCGAGGTCTCCGGGCTGCTCCACACCTACTTCGACGTCGAAGTCGCCTGGTGGATACCGGCCCTGTTCACCGTCGCCCTCGTCGGCGTACTGGCCTGGCTGAAGATCGACCTGAACGCGCGCGTGCTCGGCGTGCTGCTGCTCATCGAGGTGGCGCTCGTCGTCATCTTCGACGTCGCGGCCATCGCCGACCCCGCCAAGGAAGGCCTGTCCCTGCACGCCTTCAACCCCGACACCCTCACGGGCGCGGGCGTCGCCACCTCGCTCTGCTTCTGCATCGCCGCCTTCACCGGCTTCGAGCAGGCCCCCGTGTACGCCGAGGAGACCAGCCGCCCGCAGGTCGTCGTCGCCCGCGTGATGTTCTTCGCCGTGGGCTTCGTCGCGATCTTCTTCGCGATCAGCTCCTGGGCGCTCACGGTCGCGGCGGGACCCTCCGGCATCGTGCCGGCCGCCCAAGAACAGAGCGCGGGCCTGCTCTTCGGGCTCACCGAGTCCCGGCTCGGCGGCACCTTCACCGACGTCCTCCACGTCCTGTTCGTGACCGGCATGTTCGCCGCGATCCTCTCCTTCCACAACGTGGTCGCGCGGTACGCCTTCGCCATGGGCCGCGAGGGTCTGCTCCCCGCGACGTTCGGCAGGACCAACACCTCGACCGGCGCCCCCGGCACCGGCTCGCTGCTCCAGACGGTCATCTCCGTGCTGGTCGTGGTGGCCTTCGCGGTCACCGACGACGGCGCGTTCGGCGACCCGACCGCACCGGTCCTGCACCTGTTCACCTGGGGCGGCAACATCGGCGCCCTCGGCGTCATCCTCCTGATGGCCACCGCGTCCGTCGCGGTCATCGTCTTCTTCGTGCGGCGCGGCGCCGCACGCGCCCAGGCCTGGCGCATCACCGCGTCGGCGCTTGCCGCGGCCGGTCTGCTCGTCATCGCGGGCTACACCGTCAAGGACTTCGACGTCCTGGTCGGCGCAGGCCCCGACTCGTCCCTCAGCTGGGTGCTGCCCGGCATCATCCTGCTGGCCGCCGTGATCGGCGTGGTCTACGGCGCGATCCTGCGCTCGACCAAGCCGGAGGCCCACGCGCGCATCGGCCTGGGCAACGAGGCGTTCCAGCTGGAGAAGGCGGCCGAGGAGCCGTCCGGCCAGGTGTGACGGAACGCTGACGGATTCCCGCGGCCCCTGTACCCCGGGGGCCGCGGGTGCTCGAATCGAAGGGTGACAACCTCCCCTCGACATCCACCAGAAGAGGACCAGGACCGGGGCGCGCCGGTCGGCCGCCGGCTGGTCCTCGGCATGCTCGGCCTCGGCATCGCGGGCGTGGCCGCGGCGCCACCCCTCCAGCGGGGCCTGGAGTCCTTCCTGGGCGCCGCGTCCGACAAGGACCCCACGGGCCTGACGGACCTGCTCCCCAACGGCGGCGGCTTCCGCTACTACTCGGTGGCCTCCTCCGTCCCGCACCGGAGCGCGTCGGCGTACCGCCTGAAGATCGACGGCCTGGTCGACCGCCCCACCTCGTACACCCTCGCCCGGCTGCGCGCCCTGCCGCAGACCCGCATGGTGCGCGACGTCCAGTGCGTGACGGGCTGGCGGGTGCCGGACACGCCCTTCGAGGGCGTACGCCTCTCCCGTCTCCTGGACGCGGCGGGAGTGCGCCCCACGGCCCGCGCGGTCCGCTTCACGTGCTTCGACGGGACGTACAGCGAGAGCCTCACGCTGCGCCAGGCGCGGCGGGCCGACGTCCTGGTGGCGCTGCGCATGCAGGACGAGGACCTGGGCCACACCCACGGCGGCCCGGTCCGCCTCTATGTGGCCCCCATGTACTTCTACAAGTCGGCGAAGTGGCTCTCCGGGATCACGCTCACGGACGAGGTGGAGCCGGGGTACTGGGAGAAGCGCGGGTACGACGTCGACGCGTGGGTGGGTGATTCGAATGGCAGGGACGACGAGCCCACGGCCTGAGACGGCCGTGCGGGTGCGGAGGTTCAGCCCGGCCGAGCGCTGGGTGCACCGGATCACGGCGCTCCTGATGCTGGTCTGCATCGCCACCGCCGCCTGCCTGTACGTCCCGCAGCTGGCCGAGCTCGTGGGGCGCCGCGCGCTGGTGGTGACCGTCCACGAGTGGTCGGGGCTGCTGCTCCCCGCGCCGTTCCTCGCGGGTCTCGCGTCCCGTGCCTTCCGCGGTGACCTGCGCCTCCTGAACCGCTTCGGCCCGCACGACAGGGCCTGGCTGCGGCGGGGCGCCGCACGGCGGCGGCAGGCGGGCAAGTTCAACGCGGGCCAGAAGCTCTACGCGGGCTGGCTCGCCGGGGCGGTCCTGGTGATGCTGGGCACGGGCCTGCTGATGTGGTTCACGCACCTGGCCCCGCTCGCCTGGCGCACGGGGAGCACGTTCGTCCACGACTGGCTGGCCCTGGCCCTGGGCGTGGTGATCGGCGGGCACGTGGGGATGGCGTGGGCGGACCCGGAGGCGCGGCGCGGGATGCGGACCGGGTCGGTGGACGAGGAGTGGGCGCGCAGGGAACACCCGTTGTGGCGGAGATAGGCACGCCGGAACACGCCGGAACACGCCGAAAAACGCCAACACGCCGGACGGGCCGGGGAATTCGGCCCGTCCGGCGTTTGAGGCCGGTCTTCTGTGGGACCCGGGGGGGGAGTCAGAGAACTGGAGAACCTCTGAACTAGAGAACCCCTAGACAACCTAGAGCACTAGGGACAGGAGCAGCACGAGGCCACCGGCGACCACGGAGATGATCGTCTCCATGACCGACCAGGTCTTGACCGTCTGGCCGACGCTCAGCCCGAAGTACTCCTTCACCAGCCAGAATCCCGCGTCGTTCACGTGCGAGAAGAAGAGCGATCCCGCTCCGATGGCCAGCACCAGCAGCGCCGTGTGCGCGTCGGACATGTCCGCGGCGAGCGGAGCCACGAGGCCCGCCGCCGAGATGGTGGCCACCGTCGCCGAACCCGTGGCGAGCCGGATCACCACGGCGATCAGCCACGCGAGCAGCAGCGCCGGGATGGACCAGTCCTTGGAGATCTCCAGGACCATCTTGCCGACGCCCGAGTCGATGAGGGTCTGCTTGAAGCCGCCGCCCGCACCGACGATCATCAGGACACCCGCGATGGGCGCGAGCGACTTCTCGACCGTGGTCGACAGGCGCTCCTTCGTGAAGCCGGCCGCGCGGCCCAGCGTGAACATGCCCACGATCACCGCGGCGAGCAGCGCGATCAGCGGCGATCCGACGACGTCGAAGACGCGCTGCACCGTGTGGTCGGGGTTGTCGACGATGATGTCGACCAGGGCCTTGGCCAGCATCATCACGACGGGCAGCAGGACCGTCGCGACCGTCACGCCGAAGCCGGGACGCTTCTCCAGGTCCTCCGAAGGACGCTGCGGCATCATCTTCTCGGGGGCGGGGACGTCCACCCACTTCGCCGCGTACTTCGAGAAGACGGGGCCGGCGATGATCACCGTCGGGATGGCGACGAGCACGCCGAGGGCGAGGGTGAGGCCGAGGTTCGCGTCCACCGCGTCGATCGCGACCAGCGGACCGGGGTGCGGCGGGATGAGGCCGTGCATCACGGACAGCCCGGCGAGGGCCGGGATGCCGATCCGCATCAGCGAGTAGTTGCCGCGCTTGGCGACCATCAGGACGACCGGGATCAGCAGCACGATGCCGACCTCGAAGAAGAGCGGAAGGCCGATCACCGAGGCGATCAGGACCATCGCCCACGGCATCGAGCGCCCGCCCGCCCGGGCGAGGATCGTGTCGACGATCTGGTCGGCGCCGCCGGAGTCGGCGAGCAGCTTGCCGAGGATCGCGCCGAGCGCGATCAGTACGCCCACCCCCGCGACCGTCGAGCCGAGACCCGTGGTGAAGCTCGCGATCGCCTTGTCGAGCGGGGCGCCCGCGAAGGCGCCCAGAGCGAGCGAACCGATGGTCAGGGCCAGGAACGCGTGCAGCTTGAACTTCGTGATGAGCAGGACGATGACGGCGATGCCCGCGAGGACGGCGACACCCAGCTGGGCATGGCCAGCGGAGGTGATCGGCTCGACGGCGTCCGCTGCCAGCATCTCAACGCTGAGACTGGTCACGGTGTCTTCCTTGTACGTCAGGGGAGGGGGGGGGTGCGGGGGACGGGGGTGTTACTGGCCGAGCTCGCCCAAGGCCTGGAAGGCGCGCTCGGAGATCTCTTCGGGGCCGCCGGTGACGTCGACCGCGACGCCCGCCTCGTCCGCGCCGAGCGGCTGGAGCGTGGCGAACTGCGAGTCGAGCAGGGCCGTCGGCATGAAGTGGCCCTGCCGGTGGGACATGCGGTCCTCGATGAGGGCGCGGTCGCCGGTGAGGTGGACGAAGACGACGCCGGGAGCCGCGGCCCGCAGGCGGTCGCGGTAGCTGCGCTTCAGCGCCGAGCTGCTGACCACGCCGCCGAGCCCGGCCCTGCCGTGGGCCCAGGAACCGATGGCATCCAGCCACGGCCAGCGGTCGTCGTCGGTCAGCGGGGTCCCGGCCGACATCTTGGCGATGTTCGCCGGGGGGTGGAAATCGTCGCCCTCGGCGTAAGGAACGCCGAGCCGTGCCGCGAGCAGGGGGCCGATCGTGGTCTTGCCGGTCCCTGCCACGCCCATCACCACGACGACGTGGGGGGTGCTCATCGCTGTCCTGCCTCGCTGTCCTCTTCGACATCGGTGTCACGAGCCACGGGACGGGGGAGACCCGTGGCTCGTTCACGTCACTGAAACCCATTAGGTCTGATGAATTCAAGAGTCTGTGACACAAAAGTCTGACTTTTTGTTCCCGCGGGTCCCCACATACCCTGACGACATGACCGATCAGGCCCGTGGGCTGCACGCTCGCGTACTGGAGAGCCTCGGGCCCGCCATCACGGCCGGGGAGTACCCGCCGGGCAGCGTGCTGCGCACGGACGAGCTGGCCCAGCGCTTCGAGGTGTCACGCTCCGTGGTGCGGGAAGCCGTGCGGGTCCTGGAGTCGATGCACCTCGTCGAGTCCCGCCGCCGGGTCGGTGTGACCGTGCGTCCCACCGAGGAGTGGAACGTCTACGACCCCCAGGTCATCCGGTGGCGGCTGGCCGGCGCCGACCGGCCCCGCCAGCTGCGCTCCCTCACGGTCCTGCGCTCGGCGATCGAACCGGCCGCCGCCGGGCTCGCCGCCCGGCACGCCACCCCCGAGCAGTGCGCGGCCCTCACCGAATGCGCCCTCGGCATGGTCGCCACCTCACGGGGCCAGCAGCTGGAGGGTTACCTCTTCCACGACATCAACTTCCACCGCATCGTCCTGAACGCCTCGGGCAACGAGATGTTCGCGCGCCTGGGGGACGTCGTCGCGGAGGTCCTCGCGGGCCGCACCCACCACCAGGTCATGTTCGAGGACCCGGACCCGGCGGCCGTCACCCTGCACGTCAGGCTCGCGGAGGCGGTGCGTGAGGGGGACCCGGTGCGGGCGGAGGAACTGACGCGGGAGATCGCGGTGGGCGCGCTGCACGAGCTGGACATCCTCGCCCCGTAGCGGCCGTCTCCCTTCCCTGGGTGCGATGTCTTCCGCAGGCGCTTCGTGGCTTGTCGGGCCGTTCCCCGCGCCCCTTCGGGGCGCTCCCCGCCGTCGGGGACAATGGTCACCATGTCTCGACGCGTCCCCCGTACCCAGTCCTGCCCCTGCGGCCACCCCGAGCCGTACGAGAAGTGCTGCGGCAGGCTCCACCGGGGCGAGGCCACCGCCACCGTGCCCGAGGAGCTGATGCGCTCCCGCTACTGCGCCTTCGCCGTGCGGGACGAGGCCTACCTCCTGCGCAGCTGGCACCCGCGCACCCGGCCGCCGCGCGTGGAGTTCGACCCGCAGATCCGCTGGGCCGGCCTGGAGATCCTGGACACGGCCGACGGCACCGCGTTCCACACCACCGGCACGGTGGAGTTCCGGGCCCGCTACACCGACGGGGGCCGCACGGAGTCCCTGCACGAGCGGAGCCGCTTCGAGCGGCTCGACGGGGCCTGGGTGTACGTGGACGGCGCTTTCATCGACTAGCCCGTCGCGGACCGGCCATCCGCGCGCACCGCTTCTGAGGTTGCTGGGGGAAGAGACCCCAGAGGGACACCGGGACGATCACCCGGGGCGTCCCGCACGGCCGCCCCAGGGCGCCCGACAGGCCCAAATACCGCCGCCCGCCTGCGTGTTCGACGCCCGGGCGGTGCCCCGCACATAGGCGGGAACGCACGCTGCGGACGTCCGGTGCCGCCAGTAGCGTCCTAGGACCTGTCGCGAACAGGGCCCCGTCCCGTATGCCTGCGTGCGAAGGAAGCGCCTGATGGCCGACACCGGACAGTACGAGCAGACCTACGAGCGCTACATGGGCGGCAGCCCCGAGGCGGAGCACCGCCTCTTCGAGCGCCTGGCCCGCGAGCTCATGAAGGTCCAGGCGACGAACATGCGCACCAGCGGCGCCGGTTCCCTCGCCCGCACCCAGCACGCGAAATCCGCGCTCGGCGTGGAGAACGCCCGCCTCACCTTCCGCGAGGACCTGCCCGACGACCTGCGCACCGGCTTCGCCCGGCCCGGCGCCGAGTACCGGGCGACCGTGCGGCTGTCCAACGCGAGCGGGACCCGGCAGCCCGACGCCGTGGCCGATCTGCGCGGCGTCGCCGTGCGCGTGACGGTGTCGGACGAGGAGAGCCACGACCTGCTCGCCACCAACTTCCCGGTGTCGCACGCCCGCGACGCCCGTGAGTTCGTCGCCTTCGCCAAGGCCCTCGCGGGCGCGAACAGCCCGCTCCAGAAGGCCTTCGGCCTGCTCGTGAAGCTGCCGCTCGCCGTCGGCTTCTCCACCGCGACCCGGATGCGGCGCAACATCCAGGCCGCCACCCGGCACAAGGTCAACAGCCTCGCCAAGGAGACGTACTGGAGCCGCGGCGCCATCCTCTGGGGCGAGGCGGGTCCCGTCCGCTACCTCCTGCGCCCCGCCCCCGGCAGCGGCCCCGAGCCGAAGCCCGAGCGCCGCGACCCGAACTTCCTGCACCGCGAACTGGCGCACCGCCTGGTCACCGCGGACGTCTCCTTCGACCTGTGCGTCCAGCGGTACGTGGACGAACAGCGCACGCCCGTCGAGGACGCCTCCGTGGAGTGGAAGGACGCCATCACGCCCCCGGAGCCCGTCGCACGCCTCACCGTGCCGCGCCAGGACCTGACCACCGCCGACGCGCGGGCCGCGGCGGGCCGCGTCGAGGAGCTCGCCTTCAACCCCTGGTACACCACCGACGCCTTCCGCCCGCTCGGCAACCTCAACCGCGCCCGCAAGGCCGCGTACGAAGCGAGCGCCGCGCACCGCCAGGGCCTGCGCTTCACCACCGGGGAGCCGCTGCGCAACACGCTCCTGGGCATCCCGGTCGGCCGGTTCTTCGACGCGCTCAACCGCTATGTGCCCTGGTACAAGCTGCCGTTGGAGCCGAGCCTGCTGAACCTGGTCTTCCTGCGCAAGGTGCTCCGCCGCCGCAACCTCATCGACACCGACGTCCACGAGACGCCCCCGAAGGCCGGCCGGGTCCCGGCGCCTGCCGCCGAACGGCTGCGCACCGCCCGGTCCTACGACGGGACGTACAACGACCTCTCCGCGCCCGCCATGGGATCCGTCGGCGCGGCCTTCGGGCGCAACCTCAAGCCGGACTACCGGCCCGACCTCTTCGACACCCCGAACCCGGTCACGGTCAGCCGCCAACTGCTGGCGCGCGACACCTTCATACCCGCGACCTCGCTCAACGTCCTGGCCGCCGCCTGGATCCAGTTCCAGGTGCACGACTGGGTCAACCACCGCCGTTACCCGGCCGGCACCAAGACCGTCGAGGTCCCGCTGCCGCCCGGCAGCACCTGGCACAACACCCCCGGCGGCCCCGCCGAGAACGTGATGCGCTTCGCCGAGAACGAGGGCATCCGGCTCCCCGGCAACCAGCCGCCCGTCCTCTTCGCCAACACCGCGTCCCACTGGTGGGACGGCTCCGAGGTGTACGGCGCGGACGAGCGGACCGCGAAGTTCCTGCGCGAGGCGGGCGGCAGCGCCGATCTGCGCCTGGAGGACGGCCACCTGCCCGCCGGCCCGAACGGCATCCCGCTCACCGGCTTCAACGAGAGCTGGTGGCTCGGCCTCAGCGCCATGCACACGCTCTTCGCCCGCGAACACAACGCGGTCTGCGCGGCCCTGCGCAGCGCGTACCCGGCGATGAGCGAGGACAGCGTCTACGACACGGCACGCCTGGTCGTCTCCGCCCTCATCGCCAAGATCCACACGGTGGAGTGGACCCCGGCGATCCTGGCCACCAAGGCCATCGACCTCGGCCTGCACACCAACTGGGAGGGGCCGCCCGACAACTGGCTGAACAAGCTCGGCCTGTGGCTCCTGGAATCCCACTCGCTGACCGGCATCCCCAAGACGCTGCCGGACCACCACGCGACGCCGTACTCCCTCACCGAGGACTTCGTCACCGTCTACCGGATGCACCCGCTGATCCCCGACGACTACGTGATGCGCGAGCACCACTTCGGGCAGCGCCTGGAGACCCTCGGCTTCCAGGACATCCAGGGCGCCGCCGCCGAGGCCGCCATCCGCAAGACCGGCCTCGCCGACACCCTGTACTCGTTCGGCGTCGCCCACCCCGGCGCGATCACCCTGAACAACTTCCCGCGCGCGCTCCAGCGCTTCGAACGCGACGGCGAGATCATCGACCTGTCGGTCGTCGACCTCGTCCGCACCCGCAGGCGCGGCGTGCCGCGCTACAACGACTTCCGGGCCGGCCTGCACAAGCCGCGCATCCGCCGCTTCGAGGAACTGAGCCAGGACCCCGAGACCGTGGCGCGCCTCAAGGACGTCTACGGCTCGGTCGACGACATCGACACCGTGGTCGGCCTGTTCGCCGAGAACCCGCCGACCGGCTTCGGCTTCAGCGACACGGCCTTCCGCATCTTCATCCTGATGGCCACGCGGCGCCTCCAGAGCGACCGCTTCCTGACCGTCGACTACCGCCCCGAGATCTACACGCCGCTCGGCATGGACTGGGTCGAGCGCAACGGCATGAAGTCCGTGATCCAGCGGCACGCACCGGACCTCGCGGGCCTGCTGCCGCGCGGCGCGAGCGCGTTCGCCCCGTGGCGGCAGGTCAAGCCGGTGCGGGACGGAGGCAGTGATGCCACCGCGTGACGGCGGACCCGACAGCCGGGCGGACGGCCACCACCCCGGGCTCGCCGACCTCTTCGTCCGTCCCCTCCTGGAGACGCTCTGGCGCCGCCGCACCCACCGGGTGAGCCGCGGCGCCGGCGTCCCGGCCGGATCGATGAGTCACGTCTCCACCGCCCAGCCGCAGCCGCTGACCGAGCTGGAGGAGGCGGTCCTGATCGCCGTCACCGGCTGCACCGGCCTGACCATGCCCGACCGCCCCTTCGAGGACCCGCGGAACGGCCTGCCGATCATGGCGAAGCCCAACCTGACCATGGCGGGACGCACCGCGGGCAGCCCCGACAACGCACAGGGCACGCACTTCTTCCTCCTCAACGACACCGGCACCTACTACCTGAGGAAGCTGCCGCCCGCCCCTCAGGAGCCCTTCGACGACGCCACCCTGACCGCCCGCGCCCGGGAGGCCAAGGTCAAGATCCTCGACCACCGCCTCGACGTGGCCGAGGGCCTGCGGGACTTCCCGGCCTACCTGGACTCGAACCGCTTCCTGTCCAACCTGCCGGGCACGACGGTCCTCTTCCCGGTGGTCGACCTCTCCCACCAGTACATCAACGCCCTGATGTACCTCCTCACCCAGCCGGACGGGGCCCGTCCCACGCTGGTGGACGACCGGAACTTCTACCGCCCCGCGGGCGTCAAGAAGTGGATCAAGAACGGGTTCCTCAACGAGAAGCTGAAGCTGCCGCTGGGCGCCCTCGGCCCGCTGCGCACCCAGATCGAGGCGGACCTGCTGCTCCAGAACCTGATGCTGGTGGCGGAGGCGATGGGCCTCGGCGCCTGGATCCACGCCTCCCTCAACCCCCAGATAGCCCTGGGGGACCCGAAGTTCTCCCGCGCCTACGGCCGCATGCTCGGCTTCACCTTCGTCACCCCGCGCTGGCGCCCGGCCGACGTGTGGCGCTGGCACGTCCCGCTGCCCCGGTACGGCTCCCTGCGCTCCCATCCGGTGGGCCTGAAGGCGCCGGGCGGCGAACCGCTCATCGCCGCCGCGTGCCCGCCCGTGTACGCGTCGATGTCGGACGCCGTGGACGCGGTGATCCGGGAGAAGTTCGGCCCCGGCGGCGTCTACGGCGACAAGGACGTGTTCAGCCGCATCTACCGCGAGGACTACGGCCAGCGCTACCTCGCCGAGGCGAGCGAGTACGAGGAGCGGGTGATCGAGTGCGCCCGCGACATCTGTACGTACATCCTGCGGACGCACCGCCGTTTCCCCGCCCACACGGACGCGATCCACGTCCCCGGGGTCTGGCTCCAGGCCCACCACGTGGAGAGCGAGTACTACGACAAGTACTTCACGCACGGCCTCACCCCGGCCCACCGCCGCCACGGCGACCTGTGGGACCGCAACCACTGACCTCGCGCACCACGGCGCCATGGCCCGGCCGCGCAACGCGAAGAGCGGGCCAGGAACCCTGGCCCGCTCTTCGCGGTACTGCTCTGTGTCCGAGGGGGGACTTGAACCCCCACGCCCGATAAAGGGCACTAGCACCTCAAGCTAGCGCGTCTGCCATTCCGCCACCCGGACCGGTGGTCTCTCGCGGTTTCCCGCGGCGACGTGGAAAACCATAGCAAACATTCGAGGGCCTCTGATCACACAGGTCAGGTGCGTGAACGGCGCATGACGGCGGGTGCCCGGCCTTGGGTGTCCGAGGGTGGACGCGGGAGGATGAGGAGAACCACCAGCAGCGACAGCGGGAGGAACCATCGTGAGCGAGCCGAGCAGGGCCGACAGGGCGGGCGAGGCGGACCGGGCACGGCCCGTCACCGGTGAGGACGAGGTCGTCGACATCTGCCGCGACCTGATCCGCATGGACACGAGCAACTACGGCGACCACTCGGGCCCCGGAGAGCGCAAGGCCGCGGAGTACGTCGCCGAGAAGCTCGCCGAGGTGGGGCTCGAACCGCGGATCTTCGAATCGCACCCGGGCCGTGCCTCCACGGTGGCCCGGATCGAGGGCGAGGACCGCTCCCGGCCCGCGCTGCTCATCCACGGGCACCTCGACGTCGTACCGGCGAACGCGCAGGACTGGACGCACCACCCCTTCTCCGGGGAGATCGCGGAGGACTGCGTGTGGGGCCGCGGCGCCGTCGACATGAAGGACATGGACGCGATGACCCTCGCGGTCGTCCGGGACCGCATGCGCACCGGCCGCAAGCCCCCGCGCGACATCGTGCTGTCCTTCATGGCCGACGAGGAGGCCGGCGGCACGTACGGCGCGCGCTACCTCGTCGACAACCACCCCGAGCTCTTCGAAGGCGTCACGGAGGCCATCAGCGAGGTCGGCGGCTTCTCCTTCCAGGTCAACGAGGACCTGCGGCTCTACCTCATCGAGACGGCCCAGAAGGGCATGCACTGGATGAAGCTGACCGTGGACGGGACCGCGGGCCACGGCTCGATGATCCACAAGGACAACGCGATCACCGAGCTGTCCGAGGCCGTGGGCCGGCTGGGACGGCACAAGTTCCCGGTGCGCGTGACCAAGACGCTGCGGCACTTCCTCGACGAGCTCGGCGACGCCCTGGGCACCGAGCTCGATCCCGAGAACATGGACGCGACGCTCGCCAAGCTCGGCGGCATCGCCAAGCTCATCGGCGCCTCGCTTCAGAACACCGCCAACCCGACCCAGCTGGGTGCGGGCTACAAGGTCAACGTCATCCCGGGGCAGGCCACGGCGCACGTCGACGGCCGCTTCCTGCCGGGGTACGAGGAGGAGTTCCTCGCCGACCTCGACCGGCTGCTCGGCCCGCACGTCAAGCGCACGGACGTGCACGCGGACAAGGCCCTGGAGACCACCTTCGACGGCGCGCTCGTGGACGCCATGCAGACCGCGCTCCAGGCCGAGGACCCGATCGCCCGCGCCGTGCCGTACATGCTCTCGGCGGGCACCGACGCCAAGTCCTTCGACGACCTCGGCATCCGCGGTTTCGGGTTCGCGCCGCTGAAGCTGCCGCCGGAGCTGGACTTCGCCGGCATGTTCCACGGCGTGGACGAGCGGGTGCCGGTGGACGGCCTGAAGTTCGGGGTGCGCGTGCTCGACCGGTTCATCGACGCGTCCTGAACGCCGGTCCGTACGCCCCCGTGCGAGCTAAAAGCGTGCTGAAACGACACTCCAATAATCGTCAGCGCGTGCGTACTTGACTGAAAAGAGTGAAAGGGACCATACGCTCGTAGCCCCATTACTTCCCCCTCGTTACAGGTGGTGCGGTCCGCGGCTGGGATCGCATTGCCAACAAGGAGGAATAATGATCAAGAAGGTCGTCGCTGCTGCGGCTGCCACTGGTGGTCTCGTGCTCGCGGGTGCGGGTATCGCTGCTGCCGACGCCGGTGCTCAGGGTGCCGCCGTGAACTCCCCCGGTGTGCTCTCGGGCAATGTCGTTCAGGCACCCATCCACGTGCCGGTGAACGTCTGCGGCAACACGGTCTCCGTGATCGGGCTGCTGAACCCCGCCTTCGGCAACACCTGCGCCAACGTCTGACGTTGTTGTGCCTCACCCCATGAGGGTCTGAGTCTGTCGGCCCCGGAGTGCGAGCCACGCACTCCGGGGCCTTCGGGCATTCCGTGTGCGCGCCCCGAGGCGCGTACGCATTCCTGAAGGTCATAAGGCAGGGAAAACCTATGCGACAGGTCACTCGTAAAGGCCTGATCACGGTGGCGGCCGCGACGGGCGTGCTCGCCATCAGCGGTGGCTACGCGCAAGCCGACTCGGGCGCCCAAGGGGGTGCCTCGAACTCCCCGGGCGTGCTGTCCGGCAACTCCGTCCAGATTCCGGTGCACGTGCCGGTCAACGTCTGCGGCAACAGCGTCAACGTCGTCGGGGTGCTGAACCCCGCGACGGGCAACAGCTGCGCCAACACCTCCCAGCACGGCGACAGCGGCTCGCACAAGCCCTCGGGCGGCGGGTCGTCGGCGGACGGGCACACCAGTGACTCGCCCGGTGTCGGCTCGGGCAACCATGTCCAGCTGCCGGTCGATGTGCCGGTGAGCGCCTGCGGCAACACCGTCACCATCGGCGGCCTCGGCAACGCGGCCACCGGCAACGAATGCGCCAACGACTCGGACGGTGTGCCTCCGGGCAAGCCGCCCACGAAGCCTGAGCAGCCCCCGGGCGGCCCGCAGACGCCGGAGAAGCCGGGAACGCCCCAGACCCCGGAGGAGCCGGGCCAGCCCCAGACGCCGGGGAAGCCCGGGACGCCGGGCGAGAAGCCGGTGGACGACCGGGCGGTGCCGAACCAGCCGGGGACGCAGACCGTCGCGCAGGCCAAGGGCTCGGAGACGCTCGCGCAGACGGGCAGCGAGCTGCCGGTCGGCGTCGTGCTGCCGGTGGGCGCGGGCATGCTGCTCGCGGGCACGGTGCTGTACCGCAGGACGCGGTCGGCCGCCTGATCAGCGGGCGCGGCACCGCTTGACGCGGCGCGCGAACGCTTGATCCGGTACGCGGAAGGGAGGGTGCCCGTCTGGTCGGGGCACCCTCTCTTCTCGTCCTCTCATCTCACCACGTGGCCCGCAGCTGGCGGATGATCCGGCGCTTCAGCCGCACGCGGCGGCTGCCGTCCGAATGCAGGCTCAGGCGGTCCAACTCCCAGTGTCCGTACTCTGCGTGGTCCGTCAGCAGGCGCGTTGCTTCCTTGCGGGTGACCCCGCGCGGCACATACACGTCGACAAATTCGTATTCCGGCATCGCATCTATTGTGCAAGTACCGGCCCGGTACGGATAGCGTCTGCACTATGTCTGATGCTGCGCAGCCCACCGCTGCCGAGGTACGCGCCGCCGCCGAGGCGGTCAAGACCGCGCTCGACCGTCACCTTGCCGCGGTCGAACGCAGGTCGGGTGAGGACGACCCGGCCGTCTACGAAGCGTTCAACGAGCTGGCCGCCGCGGCCGAGGAGTACGACGAGCTTCTCTACGACCGCTACGACGAGGTCACCCCCTTCGAGATCCCCGGTTCGGACAGCGGCGTGCTGCCGCCGTACCAGGGCCCGGACGAGGCGAACGCGCTCAGCGTGCTGATCCGCAGGGACTACGCCGTCGCGGAGCCGCAGCGGCTTCTCGCGCAGGCCCAGCGGGTCGCGGACCTCGACGCGGGGACGGCGGGCGAGAGCCCGGCGGCCGCCGCGGCAGGCAGCAGTGTGCACGCCGCGCTCGGCGTCCTCTTCGGTGAGTTCGAGCCGGACGAGATCGCCTCCCGGCACAAGGAGTTCGGCCTGGAGGAGGGCGACTCCACGCTCTGGGTCACCGCGGCGGACGAGCCGGCCGAGCCGGGGGAGTGGCTCGACACCCCCTTCGACCAGGCGGACCCGCACCGGGTCGTGTGCCGGTTCGACGTCAGCGCGGTCTTCGACGACGAGCCGGACGACGACGGCCTGGACATCGACGCCGACGTCCACGTCCACGCCGATCCCGACGCGGTGGCGGTCCTCGAGGAACTCGACGACGCCGACGACACCGAAGACGCCGATGAGCTCGACGAGATCGACGACATCAACGAAGCGGACGTGGTGGACGTCGACGACGACAGAAGGCCCCTGGACGCGGATCGCTGAGCCCGTGGGGTGCCGGTGGTCCTGACGGCCACCGGCACCCGGCGGGACGGGGGCCCGCGTCCCGGTCCGCCCGGTCCGCTCGCCCCGGCTCAGGCCGTGGCGGGGACCTGGGGGCGCAGGAGGGTCTGCAAACGCGTCGTACGGGGCTTGGCGGGGATCTCCGCCACCGCGCGCGGCAGCGCCTGCTCGGCGCCCTGGACCACCGACAGGTGCCGCTCGCCGCGGCTGAAGGCGGTGTAGACCCAGGGCCTGCTCAGGGCCGCGGTCGCGTCGCCGGGCAGCACCACGACGGCGGCCGGCCAGCTCAGCCCGACGGCCTGGTGCGCGGTGAGCGCCCAGGCGTGCCGCACCGTCTGCTCCACCTGCTCCTTGGCCACGACGACGGGGGCGCCGTCACACTCCAGGTGCAGCCCCTCCGCGTCGGCCCGCAGGACCCGGCCCAGGGTCGTCCGGCCCGGTGCCGGGACGTGGGCGACGCGGTCACCGGGGTCGAAGCCGCCGAACCGGCCGGGGCCGGGGTTCAGCCGCTCCTTGAGGGCGGTGTTCAGCGCGCGTGTGCCCGCGGCGCCGCCGTGCCCCGGAGTGATCACCTGGGTGGCCTCCGGGGGGACCCCGATCGCCCGGGGCACCGAGTCCGCCACGAGCTGCACCGTGCGGTGGACCGCCTCGCCCGCGTCGCGCACGGGGACGATCACGACTTCCTTGCCCGGTGCCTCGACCTGGTGCAGCTCGCCGATGCCGATGCCGGAGACCAGCTCCCCGATGGGCCCCGGGTCCGGGACGCGGGAGACGATCTGGGGGCAGCAGCGCGCCGCGAGAAGGTCCGCGAAGACCCTGCCCGGGCCCGCCGACCACAGCAGCCCCGGATCGCCGCTCAGCACCAGGCGGGCGCCGTCCGGGAGGGACTCCACCAGCATCGCGGCGCTCTCCACGTCCAGCTGCGGCGCGTCCAGGACCACCAGGAGGTCCAGGGCGAGCGCGCCGTCCCGGTCCCGCCCGGGCCCCTCGGCCCCGGAGAGCAGCCCCGCCACGGTGGCGGCGCCCGCCTGCTCCGAGCCGGTCTGCAAGGCGCCCGCCTGCTGGGAGCCCGTCTGCTCCGCGCCCGCCTCGCCGGTGCTCGTCCCGTCCGTGCCCGTGAGCCCGGCGACGCGGCGCCGGCCCGTGGAGCCGTGGGTGGCCGCCCAGGCCCGCAGCCCGAGCCCGGCCGCCGCCTTCACCAGCGCGGCGGGCTCGGCACGTGCCGCCTCGCCGCCGGTGTGCAGGACCAGGCCGTGCCCGGCCACCGCGCGGATCAGCTCGGCGGTGGAGCCCGACGCCCCGCTCGCGGCGGACTCCCAGTCGGCGGCCCGCGGGCCCGAACCGTCCTCCTTGGCCAGGGAGTTGATCACTCGGGCGAGCCCGTCGGCGAGGCTCTCCTCCGCGAGGGCGTACTGCTCAAGGCCGACCAGGACGCGGACCGGCTGCTCGGGCTCCTCGCCCTCGCCGTCGCCCTCTTCCTGGACGGGGGCCGCGGGGGCCGGGACTCCCGGCGTCTCGACGGCGTCCTGGAAGACCAGGATGTCGCCCTCCGCGATGGCGCTCTGCACGGCCGCGTCCGGGTCGGGCACGGCGCGCTGGCCGAGCGCCGCGGTGAGCGCCGCCGCGTCCAGGGCCGTGTGCCCCGCCACGGCCGCCTGCTCCAGGAGCCAGGCGGTGATCGCGCGTCCCCTGCGCTCGTCGTCGGGCCGGCACTCCGCGCCGAGCAGCGCCCGCGCGAACCCGTCGGCCTGCTCCGTGCGCACCCCGCCCACCCGCAGCAACTGCCAGGGGTCCTCGCGCAGCAGCGTGTCCGCTCCTTCGCCCAGGGCCGCCGCCGTGCGCGCGGCGAGGGCGGCGGGCGCCCCGCCGTCGGCGAGCACGGCACGGACCGCTTCCACGGCTTCGTCACCGGGTCCCGCGGCGGCCGCCGCGACGGGCTGGGGCCTGCGCACGGGCTCCGGCGCGATCCTGCGCGGTGTGGGCTCGGGCTCGGTGAAGGCGCTGACCACCGGCTTCTCGCCGCTCTCCACCGCGCGCACCGCGGCCAGCAGGTCGGCGGCCTTGCCGCTGAGCTTGGCCCCGGCGTCCACCGGCCCCTGCTTGGCGGCCTTCCGCTCGGCGATCCGCTCCTGGAGCTCCCGCTGGGCGGCGATCTCCGCCTCGGTCTCCGACAGTTCCTTGCTCTCTGCGGCGGCCTCACCCCCGGTGGCGGCCTCACCTTCGGCGGTGGCTTCGCCGTCCGCGGTGGCCTCGGGAGCGGCGTCGGAGTCCTCGGCGAGGGCTGTGCCGGGGGCTGTGTCGGGGGCGTCGTCCGTGGCGGTGGTGCCCTCGGTCCCGGGCGCCTCCGCCCCGGTCTCCTCCGGGGCAGCGGGCTCCGCTTCCTCCGCGGCAGCGGTTTCCGGCTCCGTACTCACAGCGTGCTCCAGTCCTGGTCGGGGTAGCGGTGCACGGGCGCCGACACGTCGTCGAGCGCCTGGCAGATCTCGTCAGGAAGACTAAGGGTCTCCACTGACAATGCGGCCGTGAGCTGCTGCGCGTTGCGCGCGCCGACGATCGGCGCGGTCACTCCGGGGCGGTCGCGCACCCAGGCGAGGGCGACCTGGAGCGGCGTGACCGCGAGGCCGTCCGCCGCCGTGGCGACCGCGTCGACGACGCGGCTCGCGGCGTCGTCCAGATAGGGCGCGACGAACGGCGCGAAGTGCTCGGAGCCGCCGCGCGAGTCGGCCGGGGTCGAGGTGCGGTACTTCCCGGTGAGCACCCCGCGGCCGAGCGGCGACGAGGGCAGCAGGCCCACCCCGAGGTCCATCGCTGCGGGCAGCAGCTCGCGCTCGACGCCGCGCTGGAGCAGGGAGTACTCCATCTGCGTGCTGGCCAGGCGGGTCCGGGTGCCCGGGGCGGCCAGCTGCCAGGTCGCCGCCTTGGCGAGCTGCCAGCCGGAGAAGTTCGAGATGCCCGCGTAGCGCGCCCGGCCCGTGCTGACGGCGATGTCCAGGGCCTGGAGCGTCTCGTCCAGGGGCGTGCAGGGGTCGAAGGCGTGCAGCTGCCACAGGTCCACGTAGTCCGTGCCCAGGCGGGTCAGCGAGGCGTCGAGCGCGTACAGGAGGTGGCCGCGGGAGCCGTCGAAGCGGCGGTCGGGGTCGGGCACGCTGCCCGCCTTGGTCGCGATGACCAGGTCGCGGCGGGGCACGAGCCGTTCTATGAGTCGGCCGAGGAGGTATTCGGCCTCCCCGTCGCCGTACACGTCGGCCGTGTCGACGAGGCTGCCACCGGCTTCCCAGAACACCTTCAACAGATCGGCGGCGTCGCTCTCCTGGGTGTGGCCCCAGGTCAGGGTGCCGAGTCCGATCCGGGACACGCGAAGGCCGGTACGGCCGAGATGCCTCTGCTCCATGGGCGCTGAGATTACTGGCCGTGCTCCGGTGGCGTGAGGGGCTGTGGACAAACCCGTGACCGTGGACAACCCCGTCACCCGGGACGGCCCGCGGCGGCGGCGGACCCGGCCACCCGCACGCCCGCCGCTGACGGGCCGCGCACCCACGCGCTACAGTCCCCGGCACAGGAACGTTACTGCTCAGTAAGGGGATTCGGCCATGCAGCTCGGGATCAACCTCGGCTACTGGGGCGCGGGGATGGACGCGGACAACCTCGCCGTCGCCAAGGAGGCCGACAAGCTCGGCTACGCGGTCTGCTGGGCCGCCGAGGCCTACGGCTCGGACGCCGCGACGGTGCTGTCCTGGGTGGCCGCGCAGACCGAACGCATCGACATCGGATCCGCGATCTTCCAGATCCCGGCCCGTCAGCCGGCGATGACCGCCATGACGGCCGCGACCCTCGACTCGCTCTCCGGCGGCCGCTTCCGCCTGGGCCTCGGGGTGTCCGGACCGCAGGTCTCCGAGGGCTGGTACGGCGTCAAGTTCGACAAGCCGCTGGCCCGCACCCGTGAGTACGTCGAGATCGTCCGCAAGGCGATGACGCGCGAGCGCCTGAGCTACGCGGGCGAGCACTGGACGCTGCCGCTGCCGGACGGCCCGGGCAAGCCCCTCAAGCTCACCGTCCACCCGCAGCGCGAGCACATCCCGCTGTACGTCGCCGCGATCGGCCCCAAGAACCTGGAGCAGACCGGCGAGATCGCCGACGGCGCCCTGCTGATCTTCCCCGCGGCCGAGCACCTGGAGGAGACCGCGATCCGCCACCTGCGCGCGGGGCGCGAGAAGGCGGGCAAGACGATGGAGGGCTTCGACGTCGTCCCGACGGTGCCCCTTGCGGTGGGCGACGACGTCAGCGCCCTCGCGGACATGTTCCGCCCGTACACCGCGCTCTACGTGGGCGGCATGGGCAGCCGCAAGCAGAACTTCTACAACCAGCTCGCCCAGCGCATGGGCTACGAGAAGGAAGCGGCCGAGATCCAGGACAAGTACCTGTCCGGCGACAAGGAGGGCGCGGCGGCCGCGATCCCGCGCGAACTGATCGACTCGACGACGCTCCTCGGTTCCGTGGAGCGCATCGCCGAGCGGATGCAGGCCTACGCGGCCGCCGGGGTCACCACTCTGACGCTGGCGCCGGCCGGCTTCACGCTGGACGAGCGGATCGCGGCCCTGCGCGCGGGTACCGAAGCGCTGGAGCGCGCTGGACTGGCGTAACCCGGAGGGAGAAGTTCTGCGGCCGTGGTGGGGGCTCGGGGGTCTTCCCCGCCACGGCCGTCACGGGGCACAACGCGTCAGGGAGCCCCTCGGTTACGGCCCCGTCCGGGGGCAACCGTCCTTCATTCGGCGGAGCTGCCCGTGACACCTGTTGCCACATGCGCGTCCCCGCATTTGACTTGTTCTTTGCGGAGGTTCGCGCTGAGGCCATGGAGGTGCCACGGATGCTGTCGGCCAGGAGTGTCTTCGAGGAGATCCTCGACAACGACGAGTCGTTCCAGCTCTTCTGTTCCATCGCCGCCAGCGGGGAGTCCCAGGGCGGCTGGGAGAACGGGCGCATCGCCGCCCTGCTCCCCGAGGGCCAGCGCGCCCTCACCGCCAAGGTCACCCGGCACGGCGCCGACGAGGACAAGCACGGGCGGATCTTCAACGCCCTGTTGAAGAAGCGCGGCCTGGAGCCGGTCCCCATCCCGCCCGAGACCGACTACACCATGCTCCTGGAGCAGCGCGGCATCGGCCTGGCGCACGACAAGCTGCGCCGCGACGAGCCGCTGACCGAGCGGGACGTCGTCGTCTACCTCGCGCACAGCCGCGTCACCGAACAGCGCGCCGCCGACCAGATGGACATGCTCGTCACGTACTTCGGCGACCACCCCGAGGTCGGCAAGGCCATAAGGATGATCTGCCACGACGAGGACAACCACCTGGCCTACTGCCACGAGGAGTTGCTGCGCCTGGCGGCGGCGGGGCACGGGCGGACGATCCTGGACACCCTGCGCGAGTGCGCCCGGGCCGAGACGCGCGTGTACCGGGACGTGAGCATCGCCGTGATGGGCCACATGGGCCGCATCCTCGACTGGCCGAAGCCCAAGTCCGCGGTGCTCGCCTCGGGCATCCACGCCGTCTACGGGTACGAGCGGTTCGGCGGCTGGCGGCGCATGGTCTCCCTGAAGCAGCCCGAGCGGCGCGACGCCCTGGGCGGGCCCGCCACCTCGGCGGCCGGCTTCGCGTGAGCCGGCCGGGCCGCCCGTCCGCTAGAGCCAGCCGCGGCGCTTGAACAGCCGGTAGAGGAAGAACTCCAGGGCCACCATCAGCAGGATCACGGCGGGGTAGGCCCACACCCAGTGCAGCTCGGGCATGTGGTCGAAGTTCATGCCGTAGATTCCCGCGATCATGGTCGGGACCGCGGCCATGGCCGCCCACGCCGAGATCTTCCGCATGTCGTCGTTCTGCCGCACGCTCATCTGCGCCAGATGCGCGGAGAGGATGTCGGACACCAGGCGGTCGAGGCTGTCCACCCAGTCGTTCACGCGCGTCAGATGGTCGTTGACGTCCCGGAAGAACGGCCGGGCGCTGTCCTTCACGAACGGCACGTCGGGCGCGAAGGGACCCGTCCCGGACAGGCGCATCATGGGCAGCGCCAACGGCCCCGTGGCACGGCGGAACTCCACGATCTGCCGCTTGAACCGGTAGATCCGCGACGCCGTGTTGCGGCTGCCCCCGCTGTCGGGCGAGAAGACCTCCGCCTCCAGCTCCTCCAGGTCGGTCTGCAGCTCGCCCGCGACCTCCAGATAGTGGTCGACCGTGGCGTCGGAGATCGCGTACAGGACGGACGTCGGGCCGTGCTTGAGCATCTCGGGCTCGGCCTCCATGCGGTGGCGCACGACCCCGAGGGGCGAGCCCTCGCCGTGCCGGACCGTCACCACGAAGGCGTCGCCGATGAACACCATGACCTCGCCGGACGACACGGAGTCGCTGTCCGGCTCGTACACCACCGGTTTCAGGACGACGAACAGCGAGTCGTCGTACACCTCCAGCTTGGGCCGCTGGTGCGCCTTCAGGGCGTCCTCCACGGCCAGCGGATGCAGCCCGAACTCCCGGCTGACCTCGTCGAACTCCTCCTCGGTCGGCTCGTGCAGTCCCACCCAGACGAACGCGTCTCCCGCCTTGCGCGCCTCGTCCAGCGCATCGGAGTAATCCGCCCCGCACTCGCTGCGGCGGCCGGCCCGGTACATCGCGCAGTCCACGATCATTGAGCGCATTCTTCCTAACCTGCGCTCGGGGCGCACCCCCTCGGCGGCTTAGGCTGGCCCGCATGCCCACGCTGATCCTCGTCCGGCACGGACGATCCACCGCCAACACCGCGGGTCTGCTCGCCGGGTGGACCCCCGGCGTGGCCCTGGACGAGCGGGGCGCCGCACAGGCCGCCGCGCTCCCCGGACGCCTCGCGGACCTGCCGCTCGCCGAGGTCGTCACGAGCCCGCTCCAGCGCTGCGGGGAGACCGTCGCACCGCTCCTGGCGGCCCGCCCCGGCCTGCGGGCGCACACCGACGACCGCATCGGGGAATGCCACTACGGCGACTGGTCGGGCCGCAAGCTGGCCGAGCTGTCCGACGAGCCGCTGATGGAGGTCGTCCAGCAGCATCCGTCGGCCGCCGCCTTCCCGGGCGGCGAGTCCATGCGCGCCATGCAGACCCGGGCGGCCGAGGCGGTACGCGAGTGGAACGCGCGCGTGGAGCGCGACCACGGCCCCGACGCGGTCTACCTGATGTGCTCGCACGGCGACATCATCAAGTCCCTCGTCGCGGACGCCATCGGCCTCCACCTGGACCTCTTCCAGCGCATCTCCGTGGAGCCCTGCTCCGTCACCGCGATCCGCTTCACGCGGCTGCGCCCCTTCCTCGTACGCCTGGGGGACACCGGCGACTTCGGTTCGCTCGCGCCCCGCGCGGAGCCGCCGGGCAGCGACGCGGCGGTCGGGGGCGATGCGGGAGCACCGTGATCGTCACCCGCAGTAGGGTGCAGTCGTCGCGCCGTACCGGCGCAAATGATCAGCCGCAGTCGATCCCAATGGAGACAGGACGTGTCGCGTCAGGTGTTCCTCTACGACCCGCCGGAACGCTTCGTGGCCGGAACGGTCGGACTCCCCGGACGGCGTACCTTCTTCCTCCAGGCCTCCGCAGGGGTCCGGGTGACCAGCGTCGCCCTGGAGAAGACCCAGGTGGCCGCGCTCGCCGAACGCATGGAAGAACTGCTCGACGAGGTGGTGCGCCGCAGCGGCGGCAACACTCCCGTGCCCGCGGTGGCCCCCTCGGAGGTCAGTGACAGCGCGCCCCTGGACTCGCCCGTCGAGGAGGAGTTCCGCGTCGGCACGATGGCGCTGGCCTGGGACGGCGAGGAAGAGCGGATGATCGTCGAGGCGCAGGCTCTGGTGGAGCTCGACGCCGAGTCCGACGAGGACCTCGCCGAAGCCGAGGAAAGGCTTCTGCAGGACGAGGAGAACGGGCCGCCGATGCTGCGCGTGCGGCTCACCGGGGCGCAGGCGCGCGCGTTCGCCAAGCGCGCCCTGGACGTCGTGAACGCGGGCCGGCCGCCGTGCCCGCTGTGCAGCCTCCCGCTCGATCCGGAAGGACACGTATGCCCGCGGCAGAACGGATACCGGCGGGGCGCGTGAGCGTGGCCACCGGCGCCGACGCCATGGAGTTGCTCGCCCGGGGCGAGCTGACCGTCCGGGGCCGCATCCGCGAGGCCTCGAACGCGGTGCTGTACTGCACCGTCGCGTACGAGGGGCGGGAAGCCGCCTGTGTGTACAAGCCGGTCGCCGGGGAGCGCCCCCTGTGGGATTTCCCCGACGGGACGCTCGCCCAGCGGGAGGTGGCCGCGTACGAGGTCTCCGAGGCGACGGGCTGGGGCCTGGTCCCGCCGACCGTCCTGCGGGACGGGCCGCACGGCGAGGGCATGTGCCAGCTGTGGATCGAGGGCTCGGAGACCGACCCGGAATCCGCCGAGGACGGCGGGGAGCTGCTGGCCCTCGTCGAGGGCGCGGAGCCCGGCGAGGGCTGGAAGGCGATCGGCTTCGCCGACGTGGGGGAGGGCCGCACGGCGCTCCTGGTGCACGCGGACGACGAGCGGCTGCGGCGGCTCTCGGTGCTCGACGCCGTGATCAACAACGCGGACCGCAAGGGCGGCCACCTGCTGACCGACGCGGACCGCCTGTACGGGATCGACCACGGGGTCACGTTCAACGCCGAGGACAAGCTGCGCACGCTCCTGTGGGGCTGGGCGGGTGAGCCGCTGACCGACGAGGCGGTGGCGGTCCTGAAGTCCCTGCGGGACGGGCTGGCCGGGGACGCGCCCCTGGCCCTGCGCCTGGGCAAGCTGATCACCGCGACCGAGCTGGACGCGCTGCGCGCGCGGGTCGGCGCCCTCCTGGCGTCCGGCAAGCACCCGGTGCCCGGCGGCCAGTGGCCCGCCATCCCGTGGCCGCCCGTCTAGCCGCCCGTCCGGCCGGACGGCGGCCAGACGGGCCGCCCGGCGCCGCCGCAGGCGGCCTGAGCAGCGGTGTCAAGAATGTCTCCTCGGCCATAAACCTTGATCCCCGCTCGTATACGGACGCCGCGTCCGGTTAGGCTCATGGCATGCATGCCTGGCCCGCTTCTGAGGTCCCCGCCCTGCCCGGCAAGGGCCGCGACCTCCGGATCCACGACACAGCGACCGGTGGTCTCGTCACCCTTGACCCCGGTCCCGTCGCCCGTATCTACGTCTGCGGCATCACTCCGTACGACGCCACCCACATGGGTCACGCGGCGACCTACAACGCGTTCGACCTCGTGCAGCGCGTGTGGCTCGACACCAAGCGGCAGGTTCATTACGTCCAGAACGTGACCGACGTGGACGACCCGCTCCTGGAACGAGCCATCCGCGACGGCAAGGACTGGGTCGAGCTCGCCGAAGGCGAGACCGCCCTGTTCCGCGAGGACATGACCGCCCTGCGACTGCTCCCGCCGCAGCACTACATCGGAGCCGTCGAGGCGATACCCGGCATCGTGCCGCTCGTCGAACGGCTCCGGGACATGGGTGCCGCCTACGAACTCGAGGGCGACGTCTACTTCTCCGTGGAGTCCGACCCGCACTTCGGTGAGGTGTCCGGCCTCGACGCCGCCGCGATGAAGCTGCTCTCCGCCGAGCGCGGCGGGGACCCGGAGCGTCCGGGCAAGAAGGACCCGCTCGACCCGATGCTCTGGATGGCCGCCCGCGAGGGCGAGCCGAGCTGGGACGGCGCCTCGCTCGGCCGCGGCCGACCCGGCTGGCACATCGAGTGCGTGGCCATCGCCCTCGACCACCTGGGCATGGGCTTCGACGTGCAGGGCGGCGGGTCCGACCTCGCCTTCCCGCACCACGAGATGGGCGCCTCGCACGCCCAGGCGCTCACCGGCGAGCACCCGTTCGCCAAGGCGTACGTGCACGCGGGCATGGTCGGCCTGGACGGCGCGAAGATGTCCAAGTCCAAGGGCAACCTCGTCTTCGTGTCGAAGCTGCGGCGGGACGGGACCGACCCGGCCGCCATCCGCCTCGCGCTCCTGGCGAACCACTACCGCTCCGACTGGGAGTGGACCGGCGGGGTCCTGACCGAGGCCGAAGAGCGCCTCGGCCGCTGGCGCGCCGCCGTCTCGCGGCCCGACGGACCGTCCGCCGACGCCCTCGTCGAGGAGATCCGCGAGGCCCTGGCCGACGACCTGGACTCCCCGGCGGCGCTGGCCGCCGTGGACCGCTGGGCCGCCCGCCAGGCCGCCGAGGGAGGCACCGACGAGGGCGCACCCGGCGTCGTGTCGCGCGCCGTGGACGCCCTGCTCGGCGTCGCCCTCTAAACCGGGCGGGCCGCTGGGCCACCGCCCACCGCGTGGGCCGCTCCGGACATCCAGGAGCGGCCCGGCAAGGTCCATGGCGCCGCGCGCCGCCGGTCCGGCTGCCGCCGCCCTGGTCGCCGCAGCGGCCGACGTCGTGGTGCGTCAGCCCGTGACGACCAGGCCGACGATCTCGTCGTCCGAGAACCAGACGCGTACGTCGGGGTGTCCTGCCGCGAACGCCGCGCGCACCGCCTGGCGGATGTCGGGGGACGGGTCGTTCAGGTTCCGCCACTCCCCGGCGACGAACAGGCGCAGGCGCGAGGGGAGTTCGGGGGGATAGGGGATCAGCTCGTCCCAGTAGCGCTCGGCCCGGCCCGAGCCCACCGCCGACGGCAGCAGATTCGTGACGGCCGCCCTGATGTCGGGGCGGTTGCCGATCCGCTGGGCGGCCGGGCGGCCCGGCGCGTCCTGCTGCGGCGAACCCGTCGACCGCAGCATCGCGCGCGCCCGGTCCGGGGTCATCGGCTGCTGGCCCGCGGCCTTCAGCATGCCCTGGAGACACGCCAGGGCCCCGGCCACGACCGGCGCGGCGGCCGAGGTGCCGCAGAACGTGTCCGTGTACCAGGCGATCTCCTCCGGACCGCCCTGGAGATCGCCGGGCCGGTCCCAGGAGCCACCGGTCGTGGTCGTCTCCTGGCCCCAGCCCTGCGCGTCCACGCGGGTGCCGTAGTTGGAGAAGGCCAGGCGCGAGCGGTCCGGGCCGTGATCGCGGCCGTGGGTGCCGGGCGGCGGCGCGCCCGCCCCGACCAGGACGGCGCGCGAGGGCCGCTCGGAGGGGTTGAAGGGGTTGCGCCACCACGCGGGGAACCCCTCGGGCCCGCGCTCGTACACCGGGTCGTCCAGGGACTCCGCGCCGTTGCCCGCGGCCTCGACGACGATGACGCCCCGCGCGGTGGCGTGCCGGATCGCCGCGTAGTCGTCCGGCCACCACTCCAGGGCGATGTGGCCGCGCTGGTCGTCACGCGGCGCGAAGGCGAACCGGGGCCCCGGCCGGTGCAGTCCGACCAGCACGATGTCGCCGGGACCGAGCCGCTCCGCCGCCGCGTGGAGGGTGGCCGCGGTGCCGAGCGGCTGGACGGAGGCCGTCGCGGTCACGGCCTCGGGGGCGATGCCGGTGATGCCCAGGTCGTTGCGGTCGCCGCCGATCACGCCGATCACCGCCGTGCCGTGGCTGCGCCAGGCCACGTCCTGCACGGGGGTGCCGATGACCGGGTCGGCGAGCTTGCCGGTCAGGTCCTCGTGGCTCGGCTGCCAGGCGCCCTCGACGTCGATCACCGTGACGCCCTCGCCCGAACCGCCGAGCCGCTGCCACGCCCACCGCGCGTCCACGCCCTCGGGCGCCGGGCGCAGATAGCCCTGGCGGCCGGAGTAGTCGGGGGTGGCGGGGGCGCCTTCCGTGCGGCGCCCGGACTCGTCCGCGCCGGGCGGCCCGAGCGGCTCCCGCGTCCGCTGGGGCGGGGGCCGGTCCGTCGCACCGAGCGTCGCCGGCAGGGCGCCGGGCTTGACGTACGCCGTGTCGATCCCCGGCAGCTCGGCCAGCCGCGCGCGAAGCTCCCGCGCCCTGCTCCCCGCGCCGCGCACGCGGTGGAAGAGCGCGAGGTCGGGAAGGTCGGGGAGGCCGCCCGCGGGGTCCCGCCCGCCCGTGGGCCGCAGCCGTTCCTCGTTGCCGAACAGCGGCTCCAGGGTGAGCTGTTCGCCCTCCAGGAACCCATTCAGGGCCGACACGTCAAACCCCGCCGCCGAGCGGACGCCGTCCGTACCGGCCCGCAGCCGTGGCTCCGGCCGCGCGACGACGATCAGCTCCTCGTCGCACGCGCGGTAGGCGAATCCGGCCCCGTCGGGGCCAAGGCCGCTCGCGCCCGGGCCTTCCGACGGTTCTGCCTGGTCGGTCATCGCTCACCGCTCCCTTCGGTCCTCCGGGGTGCCGCGCGTTCAGGGGCACACCTTGCTACCGCCGGGCCCGGCCGTCCACCCTCTTTGCCCCAAGTCCGCTGGGAATCGAGGAGTTCGGTGAACCTCGCGCGCTTCGTCCGGAAGGCACGGTGGGGCGGCACCCTCGCGGATGCCGCCCCACGTCGCCGTGCGCTGTCGCCGTGACCTGCCGTTCAGTCCTCGGCGGAATCGGAGGCTCCCGATTCGCCGCCGCTCTCCTCGTCGGAATCGGTCCCGGTACCGGACTCCGATGCCGGTCCGGGCTCCGGACGCGTCTGCGGTTTCGGCGGCCGGGTGCGGTCGCCGCCGGGGGTGTCCCGGAGGTACGGGGACGTGTCGCCGCCCTCCGTGGCGTGCCCGCCGGGCTGCGGCGGACCGCCGCCGTCGCGCCGGCGCAGATAGCGCTCGAACTCGCGGGCGATCGCCTCGCCGCTCGCCTCGGGCAGCTCCGCGGTGTCCCGGGCCTCTTCGAGTGACTGCACGTACTCGGCGACCTCGCTGTCCTCGGCCGCCAGCTGGTCCACGCCCACCTGCCAGGCACGCGCGTCCTCGGCCAGGTCGCCCAGCGGGATCCGCAGGCCGATCAGGTCCTCCAGGCGGTTCAGGAGGGCGAGGGTGGCCTTCGGGTTCGGGGGCTGCGAGACGTAGTGCGGCACGGCGGCCCACAGGCTCACCGCCGGGACGCCCGCGTGCGTGCACGCCTCCTGGAGGATGCCGACGATGCCCGTCGGGCCCTCGTACTTGGTCTCCTCCAGGTCCATCGTGCGGGCCAGGTCCGGGTCGGAGGTGACGCCGCTGACCGGAACCGGACGGGTGTGCGGGGTGTCGCCGAGCAGCGCCCCCATGATCACGACCAGCTCCACGCCCAGCTCATGGGCGAAGCCCAGGATCTCGTTGCAGAACGACCGCCAGCGCATCGACGGCTCGATCCCGCGCACCAGCACGAGGTCGCGCGGCTTGTCGCCGCCCACGCGGACCACCGAGAGCCGGGTCGTCGGCCAGGTGATCTTGCGGACACCGCCCTCCAGGAAGACCGTGGGGCGGTTGACCTGGAAGTCGTAGTAGTCCTCGGCGTCCAGTGCCGCGAAGACCTCGCCCTTCCACTCCTTGTCGAGATGCGCGACCGCGGTGGAGGCGGCGTCGCCGGCGTCGTTCCAGCCCTCGAACGCGGCCACCATGACCGGGTCGACCAGCTCGGGAACCCCCTCGAGCTCGATCACCCAGGCCTCCTTCCGACGTCCTTTACGTACGCCCCAACCTTACGGCGTCCGGCGGGGCCCTCCGCAGCCCCCTCGCGCGGGCTCCGATGCCTCGATCACTGCCCCGCGGGAGAGCCGCGCACTCCCTCGGCGGGAGTGCTTCACAGCGTCGAGCGCAGCCACTGCTCCACGCTCGCGACGTGCACCGTCGCCCACGACCTGGCCGCCTCGGCGTCGCGGTCGCGCAGCGCGGTGAGGATCGCCCGGTGCTCGTGCAGGGTGCGGCTGACGGCGTCCTCCTGGGTGAGGCCGCGCCAGATGCGGGCCCGGGTGGTGGGTCCGGAGAGGCCGTCGAGGAGCGAGCAGAGCACGGAGTTGCCGGACGACTGCACGATGCCGCGGTGGAACTCCAGGTCGCAGGCGACCAGCTCCTCCACCGAGGGCGCCGCGCCCAGGGCGTCCAACTGCGCCGTCAGGACGTCGAGTTCGGCCTCGGTGATGTGGGCGCTCGCCATGGCCGTGGCGGCCGGCTCCAGGATGCGGCGCACCGCGAGGAACTCCAGGACCGTGTCGTCGCGGTGGAAGTCGACGACGAAGCTCAGGGCTTCGAGCAGGAGCTGCGGGTCCAGACTCGTCACGTACGTGCCGTCGCCCTGCCGGACGTCGAGGATGCGGATCAGCGAGAGGGCGCGCACCGCCTCGCGCAGGGAGTTGCGGGAAAGGCCCAGGTCGGCGGCGAGTTCGCTCTCCTTGGGCAACCGGTCGCCGGGGCGCAGCGCGCCGGAGACGATCATGCCCTTGATCTTTTCGATGGCTTCGTCGGTGACAGCCATGGGGACCTCGCCTCACGAGACAGAAGACATCCGATGTATCGGACGATTATGGCGTGTCCTGGGGCCGTTGCGCACGTGAGTCCGGGGAATCCCTCCGGCGGCGGCCGGGGGACGGGCCGTGCGGGGCGTACTTCTCTCAGGGCTAAGATTTCCCGTACTGACCGCGGTACGGGCGAGAGGGAGGCTACGGCACATGGCCGGGAAGAAGTCGGCGGGGGCCCAGCGGGACGCGGTCGCATCGATCATCGAGGACTGGGCGAGGGAGCGGCCCGATCTCGACACCTCGCCCCTGGAGGTCCTGGCGCGGCTGCACCGGACCTTCCTGCGCTACAACACCAGGCTCACCACGGCGATCGAGCGGCACGGCCTCGCCGTCGCCGGGTTCGACGTCCTGACCGCGCTGCGCAGGGCCGGGGCGCCCTACCGGCTCACGGCGGGCCAGCTCGCCGACTCCGGTCTGGTCTCGTCGGCCGGGGTGACGCTGCGCATCGACCGTCTGGAGAAGGACGGCCTCATCGTGCGCGAGCGCGACGCGGAGGACCGCCGCGTCGTCTACTCACGGCTCACCGACACGGGTCTGGCCAAGATCGACGAGGTGTTCGCCGAGCATCTCGACAACGAACGCCGGATGCTCGACGGACTCTCCCCGGCCGAATGCCGCCAGCTGGCCCGGCTGATGTCCAAGCTGGAGCGCTCCATCACCGACTCCGACACCCCTCACGAGCCGCAGGCCTGAGCCGTCACGGGACGGACGGCCGACCCGGCATGAGACGGACGGCCGAGCCGTCACGGGACGCGGGCCCGGCCCGTCACGCCCCGGCGGCCTGGGCCTCGGCCTCCGCGCGGTACATCCGGCGCAGCCGGACCACGCCCAGGTCGTGCTGGTAGAGGTTCTCGCGCTGGTCGGCGTCGGCGGGCATGGCCTCCAGCATCACCCGGTCCTGCTCAAGGACCTGCCAGTGGCGCTCCTCGATGAGGGTCTTGTAGAGGAAGCGCCAGGTGTCGCGCTGCCAGCCCCGCACACGGCGGTAGCGCCAGAAGAAGACACCGGTGCGGTTCTCGTCGACCGGGCAGACCATGCCGACGATCCCGAACGGCCCGCCGGGCCCGGCCGACGGCGGGTACGGGATGGTCAGGTCCACCCAGTCCACGCCCGTGCGGCACAGCTCGACCCAGTCGAAGTTGACGCCCCGCTGGTCGGTCTTCTCGAAGAAGTAGCCGCGGTCCGTCTCCCGGATGCGGAACTTGGCGGTGGTGTCGCCGTCGTACATCGTGTGCGACTCGTGGTGCAGGAAGGCGCCGTGCATCGGGTCGAGGAGGTTCTCCACCGCGAACCGCCAGGGGCCGTTCCACTCCGCGTAGCAGAGGATCGCGTCGACATCGGGGTCGGTGAGCGGCTCGGGCAGCGTCAGCTCGGCAGGCTCCGGGTGCTCCTCGTCGCCGAAGTACGCGAGGACCGCGCCGCCGATCTCCCGCACGGGCAGCGACGTGACGAGTTTCTTGCCCTCCAGATTGCAGCCGGGCAGCCCCGGTACGGAGGAGACGGTGCCGTCGGTCTCGACCTCGACCCCGTGGTACCAGCAGGCCACCCGGTCGCCCAGGTGTTTGCCCAGGGAGAGGGGCGCCCCCCGGTGCGGACAGCGGTCGGCGAGCATGGACAGGGCGCCGTCCGAGCGCCGGAAGAGCAGCCACTGCTCGCCGAGCGCGGTGACCTTGCGCATGGCGCCGGGGGCGACGAAGTCCGAGGGGACGACGGGGTGCCACTGGTTGCGCAGACCGGTGGCGTAGATGTGGTCGGCGCTGGCGGCGGGGCCGGCAAGAGGGGTCATCGGGGTCACGCTCCCAGTCGGTTCATCTCGGCACGGAAGGACGCTTCGGTCCACGGGGTCCCGTCGGGGGCGTGGACCTGACGGCTGTTCAAGCCGCGCACGACGTCGGAGAGTTCGTGGCCCTCCTTGGTGAAGACCTCTTCGAGGGTGGCGGCGAGCTTGTACTCGTAGGGAGTCGGCTCGTGCGTACGGGACTGGTGCACGTCCAGGTACGGCCAGGCGGTGGTCACGGGTGCCTCCGGTGGGGAATCACGGATCGGGGGGTCGCGGATCGGGGGGTCGCGGATCGGGAGATCGCGGATCGGGGGATCACAGGTCGAGGACGAGAGGACCGGACGCGCAGCGCGAGACGCAGATCATCATCGAGGTGTTCGCGGCGTGCTCGGCCTCGCTGAGCAGGAAGTCGCGGTGGTCGGGCGTCCCGTCGAGCACGCGGGTCTCGCAGCTGCCGCAGATGCCTTCCTGGCAGGAGCTGGCCACGGTGATCCCGGCCGCCTCGGCGGCCTGGAGGACCGAGGTGTCCTCGTCGACGGAGAGCGTCACGCCGGAGCGGCGGCACTCCACCTCGAACGCGGAGTCGTCGCCGGTCCGCTCCACGACGGGCGCCGAGAACCGCTCCACGCGCAGCCGGTCGGCGGGGCAGCGCGCCTCCACGGCGGCGAGCAGCGGCTCGGGCCCGCAGCAGTACACGAGCGTGCCCTCGGGCAGGTCGTCCAGGGCCGCGGCGAGGTCGATGTGCCCGTGCTCGTCCTGCGGGACGAGGGTCACCTCGCCACCCAGCGCCGCCAGTTCGTCGGTGAAGGCCATCGACCCCCGGGTGCGGCCGCCGTACACCATGCGCCAGTCGGCCCCGCGCCGGGCGGCCTCGCGCGCCATGGCGAGGAGCGGGGTGATGCCGATGCCGCCCGCGACGAAGAGGTAGCCGGGCGCGTCCTCCAGGGCGAAGTGGTTGCGGGGCTCGGACGCGGTGACGCTCTGGCCGGGCCGCAGCGTGGTGTGCACGTGCCGCGAACCGCCGCGCGAGGACGCCTCGTTGAGGACGCCGATGCGGTACGCCGACCCGTTGCGCGGGTCGCCGCACAGGCTGTACTGGCGTACGTGTCCGCCCGTGTGCAGGTCGAGGTGCGCGCCCGGGGTCCAGGCGGGCAGCGGCTTGCCCTCGGGGTGGGTGAGCTCGACGGAGAGCACTCCGTCCGCCTCCCAGGTCATGCGGCGCACCAGCAGGGTGTGTGTGCTCTCGTGCTCGCTCATGCCGGGTCGGTCCTCCTCACTGGCCTTGCCGGCCTCACTGGCCTTGCCGGCCTCACTGGCCTTGCCGGCCTCACTGGCCGGGGATCTTGACGGGCGGGGTGAACGGGTTCTTCATCGGTCCCAGGCGGGCCAGGTCGACCTCGACGAGGGTCGGCCCGTCGGACGCCACGGCGTGGGAGATCACCGGCTGCGCGTGCTCCTCGGCGGCGATCCGCGCGTAGGTGAGTCCGCAGGCGCGGGCGAGGAGTTCGAAGTCGGGCGTGGCGAGGTCAACGCCGGAGCGGCGCTCGGCGTAGCGGTCCTGCATGTTGCGCAGCACCCCGTACCCGCCGTCGTTGAAGACGATCAGGGTCAGCCGGGGCCGCTCCTGGGCGAGCGTGAGCAGTTCGCCCAGGTGGACGGCGAGCCCGCCGTCCCCGGCGAGGACGACCGTGGGCGCGTCGGGCCGGGCGAGGGCCGCGCCGATGCCCATGCCGAGCCCCTGCCCGATGCCGCCGCCGCGGGGGAAGACGTTGGCGCGGGGGTCGTACATCTCCAGGAGCCGGTTGCCCCAGCTGCTGGACGGGATGGTCACGTCGCGGGCCACGACGGCATCGCGGGGCAGCGCGGCCCGCAGGGCGTCGCAGATGGCGGCCTGGGGGCCGATGCTGTCGTGCAGGGTGGCGCGGACCTCCTCGCGGACGGCGGCGACCCGCCGCGTCCAGCCCTCTTCGGCCCGGCGCGCGTGCGGCAGCAGGGCCGCGAGCACGCCCGACGCGTCGCCGTGCAGGGCGTGCCGTGCCGGATACACCCGGCCCAGGGCGGCGGCGTCGACGTCGATCTGGATGTGCGCGCCGGGCAGCGTGAGCCCGTAGTCGGCGGTCTCGTTGGACCGGAAGTGCGTGCCGACGGTCAGCAGGACGTCCGCGTCGGCGAGGAGGGCGCGGGCGGCCGGCGTGGTGGCGAAGTTCCCGACGACCTGCGGGTGGTCCTCGGGCACGGCGCCCCGGCCGGAGTTCGAGGTGAGCAGCCCCGCGCCGGTGGCGTGCAGCAGCCGGCCCAGCTCGGCACCCGCGGAGGTGGCTCCCCCGCCCGCCCAGACGAGGGGCCGCTCGGCCGACCCCAACAGGGCCCGCGCGGCAGCCAGTTCCGCATCACCGGGTACGGGGAGGTCCGCCGCGGGTGCTTCGAGCGCGAGGTCCGTCTGGGCCGCGTACTGGAGGTCCACCGGCCACTCCACGCTCGCCGGGCCGCCCGGCGACGCGAGGGCGGCCCGCGCCGCCTCGCGCAGGATCCGCCCGGCCGCGTCGGCGGACGGCACCGTCGCCGCGTACGCGGAGACCGCCCGGAGCATGCCCAGCTGGTCCTTGGTCTCGTGGATGAAGCCCCGGCCGCTGCCCAGGAACGCGCTCTCCACCTGCCCGGTGACGTGCAGGACGGAGGTGCCCGCGCTCAGCGCCTCGACGAGTGACCCGGCCGCGTTGCCCGCGCCCGTGCCCGTCGAGGTGAGCGCGCAGCCCAGGGAGCCGCGGGCCCGCCCGTAGGCGTCGGCCGCGTTCACGGCGGTCGCCTCGTGGCGGACCGGCACGAAACGCAGCTCCCGGTCGACGGCTTCGACCAGCGGCAGATTGTGCACGCTGACGATCCCGAAGACCGTGTCGACGCCGAGTTCCCGCAGGACGGCGACGAGGAGGTCGCCGCCGGTGGCGTGGTGCGCGGGTGCCGTGGCCGGCTCGGAGGGAGTGGCCGCCACGGATGGGGTGGGAGGCAGGGCTGACATGGGTGAGCTCCTCAGAGGATGCCGCGGCCGACGCCGCCGCAGACGTCGATGCTGGTGCCGGTGGTGTACGAGGCGCGGGGCGAGAGCAGCGCGACGATCGCGTACGCGACCTCCTCCGCGCGGCCGAGCCGGCCCAGCGCGATGCCGCGGTCCGCGGCGAGCTCCGCCTGCCAGTCCGCGTAGCTGAGCCCCGAGCCGGCGGCCGCGTGGCGGCGGGTCCACTGGCCGGTGTCGATCAGGCCCAGGCAGACCGAGTTGACGCGGATGCCCTCCGGGGCGAGCTCCGTGGCCAGGGACTTGGAGAGGTTGAGGATGCCCGCGCGGGCCGCGCTCGTGGTGATGAGGCGGGGCTCGGGCTGCTTGGCGAGGACCGCGTTGACGTTCACGACGCTCGCCGCGTCCGAGGCCGCCAGATGCGGGCGGGCCGCGTGCAGGGGGTTGAGGACCCCGGCGAACTTCAGCTCCAGCTCGTCGCGCCAGTCCTCGGCGGTCGAATCGGCCAGGCCCTTCATGCGGGACTGCCCCGCGTTGTTGACGAGTCCGTCGAGCGAGCCGAAGGCGGCGGCCGCGCGCTCGGTGAACTCCCGTACGGCGTCGGCGTCGCGCACGTCGCACACCCCGGTGAGGAGGCGGTCGCCGCCGCCGGTACGTGCTGCCGCCCTGGCCAGGCGGTCGGCGTCACGCCCGCAGGTCGCGACGTTCGCGCCCTCGTCGAGCAGGGCGCGGACCGTGGCCAGGCCGACGCCCGAGCTGCCGCCGGTGACCAGGACGGTCCGGTCAGAGAGGCCCAGATCCATGAGTGGTGGCTCCGTTGCGTCAGTTCATGGTGAAGCCGCCGTTGACGGCGATCACCTGTCCGGTCAGATAGCGGGACTCCTCGGAGAGGAGGAAGGAGACGAGCCCGACGAGGTCGTCCGGCTGCTGCGGGCGCGAGATGGCCCGGTTGCCCCGGTAGAGCGCGTGCCGCTCGGCGGGCACCGTCTCGGTGGCCTCGACCTCGGTGAGGCCGGGCGCCACCGCGTTCACGGTGATGCCCTTGTCGCCGAGCTCGCGTGCCATCGCCCGGCTCAGCGCGATGACCGCGCCCTTGGAGGCGATGTAGTGGGCCAGGCGCGGCGACCCGTAGAGGGCCGCGTCCGAGGCGATGTTGACGATCCTGCCGGGGGCGGCGAAGAGCGGGTGGAGGGCCTTGGCGACCAGCCACGGGCTGCGGGCGTTGACCGCCATCAGGCGGTCCCACACCGCGACGTCGATGTCCTGGAACTCCTTGCCGCCGACGCCGTTGGCGAGCGCGGCGTTGTTGACCAGGCCGTACAGCGGCCCCAGGTCCCGTACGAAGGAGGCGAGGCCGGCCACCGACGCCGGGTCCGCCACGTCGCACCGCACGAAATGCGCGTCGAGGCCCTGCGCGCGCAGCCCGGCGACGGCCTCGCCGCCGAGCCCCGCGTCCACCTCGGCGACGACGACCCGGAAGCCGTCCTCGCCCGCCCGGCGGGCCATGGCCAGTCCCAGGCCACGGCCCGCGCCGGTGACGACGACGGTGCGGCCGTCCGTCACGGGGGACGGGTCAGTCACGGGTGACGCCGTGCATGGGCGAGTGCTCGGGGTAGGTCGGCACCTGCGGCTTCCGGGTGCCGATGACGACGCAGAACAGCGCGTCGGTGTCGCCCTCGTTCTTCAGGGAGCGCGCCACGCCCGCCGGGACGACGATCATGTCGCGGTAGCCGAGGGTGCGGTACTCGGCCTCGTCGGCGCCGCGGTGGATGCCCACCTTGACCTGGCCCTCCAGGACGAAGAAGGCCTCCTCGACGTCGTGGTGGGTGTGCTCGGGGCCCTCGGCGCCGGGCGGAAGCAGCATGTTGGAGAAGGTGAAGCCGCCGGACGGCAGGATGCGGCTGTCGTTCTCGTGGTTGCCGGTAGCGCCGGAGCCGACGTAGCGGATCTGGCCGCGGCGGTACTGCGGGCCGGCCTTCTCCTGGAAGGAGAGCGTGCTGAAGTCCGCGACCCGGGAGTCCTTGGTGGCGATCAGCGAGTCGGTGTACGTGCCGAGGTCGCCGCCGTTGTCGTAGTCGGTCGTGGTCAGAGGCATGAGGAAGGCTCCTGTTCGGGGATGCGGGCGGTGATGCGGAGGTGGGAGAGGACCCAGGCGTTGAACGCCTCGGGCCGCTCCTGGTTGGCCAGGTGACCGGCGTCCTTGACGATCACGTAGGCGGATCTGTGCAGGGCCCCGGCGAGGGCCTGGGAGGCCTCGACGCCGGTGACCCGGTCCAGGTCGCCGCAGAGGACGAGGGTGGGAGCGCCGATCGAGGGGATCTCGGGGCGCAGGTCGGCGCCGGCCATGGACGCGGCGGCGTACGCGTATCCGGGCAGTCGCACGGAGGCGGCCATGGTGTCGACGACGCGCCGGACGAGCCGAGGGGGCGCGTCCGGCGAGACGAGCCGTGGCCCGCGCCGCTCGGCGAAGGCCCGCGGCCCCAGCTCCGCGAGCTCGTCGGCCCGCCGGCGCATGGCGTCGGCCTTGGCGGGGTCGGTGCCGGAACCGGCGCTGGAGTCCGCGACGATCAGCGAGTCCACGAGCTCCGGGTGCCGGGCCGCGAGCCGCAGCGCGATCACCCCGCCCCAGGAGACGCCGAGGACGTGGGCGCTCGCGCCGCGCTCCCGGATGAGGCCGGCCGCCGCGTCCACGAAGCCGTCCAGGTCCAACGGGCCCTCCGGATCGGGGGACTCGGCGTACCCGGGAGCGTCCCAGGCCACGACCCGTACGTACGCGGACAGCTCGGCGAGCTGCGGTGCGAAGGCGGCGGAGGAGGAGCCGATGCCGTGCAGGCAGAGCAGCAGCGGCCCGGCGGAACCCGCCTCCGTCACGTGGAGGGCGGTCACAGGATCTGCCCCGAACGGCCCGCGAGCGCCGCGAGGCTGCGCAGCACCGCGTACGGCACGACCTGGCTGGTCGCCGGGTTGCCCGGGTCCGGCAGATGCGCGACCTCGAAGCGGTACGAGCCGTGCGCGCCGGACGCCTCGACGACGTGCCGCGTGTGGTGGGCGCCGGGATCGGCGACGACCTGGACCCGCACAGCGTCCAGGTCGCCGACGGCGAGGGCGACCGAGGCCGCGACGTTCGTCGACTTGGGGAACTTGACCGGGACGTCGCGCGCGGTCCCGGACATGACCTCGACCGGTCCGGTCGCCGTCCGCATGCGCGCCAGCAACCCGGCGTCCATCCACGGCTGTTCGAGGGTCGAGGGCAGCTTGGTGGTGGTGAGCCTGACCTCGTCGAGCGGCCCGAGGGAGCGCACCGCCTGGAGCAGGTCGAGCCCGCCGACCGCGCCCCCGGTGAAGTACACCCGGCCGGGACCGGCGGCCAGGAGCCGTTTGGACAGCTCCTCGTCGGTGAGCGCGCCGGTCGAGGCGATCAGGAGGTCGGTCCCGGAGGCCAGGACGCGCTCGCCCCACTCCCGTACGACCCCTTGGCCCGCCGCCTCGACGAGGAGATCGCAGCGCTCCATCGCCTCGTCGAAGGAGACCTGCGGGGCCGGGGCGCTCTCGCCGAGCGGGCGGTTGTCGACGAGGCACGTCAACTCGGCTCCGCCGACCCGCCGTTCGGCGAGCGCGGCGCCCACGACCCGTCCGATGGCACCCCAGCCGACGATGCCGACCTTGCGTACGGCACTCATGCCGGGACCTCCGGTTCGTCGCGCGGGGAGAGCGGGCCGGGGTCGGGGGACCCCGCCATGTGGCAGCGGATCTCCTTCGACGGCGGCCCCGCCGTGCCCCACAGGTCGGACAGCTCGGGCACCCGCCGCCACACCCGGGCGATCCACGCGTCCTCGACGATCTGCGCGACCTCGGAGGTGTACTCGCAGACCAGCCCGGAGGGATCGGTGAAGTAGGAGAAGGTGTTGTTGCCGGGGCCGTGGCGGCCCGGACCCCACTGCGGGTCGACGCCGTGGTGCCGGAGCCGGCCGAGGCCCCGCATGAAGTGGTCGACCGAACTCATCTCGTACGCCACGTGGTTGAGCGAGGCCCACTCGGCCTGGTTGAAGGCGATGCAGTGGTGGTCGGCGTTGCAGCGCAGGAAGGCCATCTGGTGCTCGGACCAGTCGGAGACGCGCAGGCCGAGGACCTCGCGGTAGAAGGCGACGGAGGCGTCGATGTCCGCGGTGTTGAGCACGGCGTGCGTGACGCCGACCGGCACGGCCCCGTCCCGGCCGCGCGGCGCCACCGCGTGGACCTCGGCGCTGATCTCGATCAGGCGGTGCTCGGGGTCGGTGAACCGCAGGCCGTAGCCGCCGCCGACCTGGTCGAGGGGGCCCGGCCCGGCGACCGGCGTGATGCCGCGGGCCAGGAGCCGGCGGGCGGCCTCGTCGACCTCGGCGGGCGTGCCCACCGCGAAGGAGAGCCTGCCGAGGCCGACGCGGTCGGCGCGGGTGAGCTGGAGGGCGTGGTGCTCGGTGCCGGTGCCGCGCAGCCAGGCGGCCGTGCCGCGCTCGGCCTCCACGGTCTCCAAGCCCCAGACCTCCTGGTAGAAGTCGGCCGCCTCGGTGAAGGAGGGCGTGAGCAGCTCCACGGAGCGCAGGGCACGCAGCCGGGCGATCGGGGGCGCGGCGCCGCGGGACGGCGCGGGAGGGGGTGGGGACATGACCTGCTCCAGAGGTACGGGGTTCGGGTGGCCCAGCAGCCGGTCCATCAGCCGGCCCAGGGGAGTGGCGCGTCGGACACGCCCCAGTACAGGGACTTCTGGCGCTGGTAGGCGCGGATGCCGTCGCGGCCCTTCTCGCGGCCGAGGCCGCTCTCCTTCATGCCGCCGAAGGGCGTGGCGATGCTGAACTGCTTGTAGGTGTTGATCCAGACCGTGCCCGCGTCGACGCGGCGCGCGATCCGCCGGGCGGCTTGGTGGTCGCGGGTCCAGATGCCGCAGGCGAGCCCGTAGACGCTGGAGTTGGCCTGCCGCACGAGGTCGTCCTCGTCGTCGAAGGGCAGCGCGACCAGGACGGGTCCGAAGATCTCCTCCTGGCAGGTCCGCGAGGTGTTGGCGAGGCCGTCCAGGACGGTGGGCAGGTAGTACGCCCCGTCCCGGTACGCGGGGCCTTCCGGCGCGCCGCCGCCGCACAGCACCCGTGCGCCTTCCTCGCGGGCGAGGTCGACGTACGCGGCGACGGAGTCGCGGTGCTCGTGGTGGACGAGGGGCGCGACCTGGGTGTCGGGGGCGGTGCCGGGGCCGACCCGCAGCTTCTGCGTGCGCCGCACCAGTTCGCCGACGAAGTCGTCGTACAGCTCGCGGGCGACGAAGAGCCGGGAGCCCGCGACGCAGGACTGGCCGCTGGAGGAGAAGATCCCGAACAGCACGCCGGCCAGGGCCTGTTCGACGTCGGCGTCGGCGAGGACGACCGTCGGGGACTTGCCGCCCAGTTCGAGCGAGAGCGGCATCAGCTTCTCGGCCGCCGCGTGGGCGAGGGTGCGGCCCGTGCTCGTGCCGCCGGTGAAGGTGACCTTGCCGACGTGCGGATCGCGCACGATCGCGTCCCCGACGACGCTGCCGCGGCCGGTGAGGACGGACAGCAAGGCGGCCGGGAGCCCGGACTCCGCCAGGGCGCCGCTGATGAGGCGGCCGAGCGCCAGGGAGACGAGCGGGGTCCACTCGGCGGGCTTGAGCAGGACCGCGTTGCCGGCCGCGAGGGCCGGGGCGAGCTTCTGGGCGTCGCTGGCCACGGGGGAGTTCCAGGGGTTGATCGCGCCGACGACGCCGATCGGCTCGTGCACGCTCAGCGTCACGTAGTCCCCGCGCGCCGGGGTGAGCGTCTCCTCGGCGGTCTCCAGGACGGCGGCCGTGTAGCGGAAGGTGGCCGCCGCGCTGGCCACCAGGGCGCGGGTCTCGGTGAGCGCCTTGCCGGTGTCGGCGGTCTGCAGGGCCGCGAGGTCATCCGCCGACTCCTCGATCAGGGCGGCGATCCGGTGCAGGAACAGGGCGCGCCGGTGGGGCAGCAGGTCGCGCCAGCGCGGGTCGGTGGCGGCCTCGGCCGCCCCCCGTGCCGCTTCGGCGACCTCGTCGCGGGAGACGGCGTGGACGGTGGCGAGGACGCGGCCCGTGGCGGGGTCGACGGTGTCGGCCGGGGCGCCCGCGCCGCGTCGCCACTCGCCCGCGATGAGCGCTTCGTCGGCTGGGATGCGGGGCATGGGGGCCTCCTGGCGGAACGGGGCGTGAGCGAACGGGGCGTGGCGGGACGGAACTTGAGGGACGGGTTCCGGGTGAGCGCCATCCGGTCTTCGGTAAGCGCTAGAAATCTAAGGGCTTAAATATCTGAAGCGCAAGACCTGTCCGTCGACGTTCTTCCTGGATTTCCCCTGCGGAGACTCTTGACGCGCTCCGGTGCCGGGGCGGTACAACTTAAGCGCTTAGAAACTTTGCGCTTACCCGCTTCTTGGCTTGAGTTTCCCCAGACTCCGTGGCCGTCGCGTTCCCCTGCCCCCGCTCATCCCCGCCCCCTCAGCAGCGGAGTTCCCGCATGACGATCGACGCTTCCCCGGACCGAGCGGTCCGGGCCGCCATAGCCGCCCGCTTCGAACGGCTCCCCCTGTGCCGCTGGCACGTCACCGTCCGGCTCATCGTCGGCGCGGTCACCTTCTTCGAGGCCTTCGACCAGCTCCTGATCGCCTATGCCCTGCCGGACCTGCGCCGCGAGTGGGACCTCAGCACCTCGGCCGCCACGCTGCTGCTCACCGTCGGCTCGATCGGCATGCTGATCGGGGCGCTGCTCTCCGGGCGCCTCGCGGACCGGATCGGCCGCGTGAAGGTCATCGCGCTGTGCATCGCGCTGTCCAGCGTCGCCAACCTGGCCCTGTCCGTGTCCACCTCACCCGACGCCTTCATGGCCCTGCGGTTCCTCCAGGGCCTGGCGATCGGCGGCGAGGTGCCGGTGGCGGCGACCTTCATCGCCGAGATCACGCGCAGCCACCGGCGGGGCCGCTTCGTGCTCCTGTACGAGCTGGTGTTCCCGGCGGGACTGACCGTGGGCGCGCTGGTCGCGGCCTGGGTGGTGCCGATCCTCGGCTGGCGCTGGATGTACGCCCTGGCCGCGCTGCCCGGCCTGCTCTGCATCCTCGTCCAGCGGAAGGTCCCCGAGTCGCCGCGCTGGCTCGCGGACCACGGCCGGCTGGACGAGGCGTCCGATGTCATGTCCGGCATCGAGGCGGAGGTAGAGCGGATCACGGCCAAACCCCTGCCGCCCGTTCCCGAAGCGCTGCCCGTCGCGGCCCCCGGGGAGTCGGCCTCCGGCCTGCGCGGCTTGTTCACCGGGCGCTACCGGCGCCGGACCCTGGTCATCGGCGTGCTCTGGTTCACCGGGTACTTCGTCAACTACGGCATCACGTCCTGGCTCCCGACGATCTACCAGAACCGCTACGACCTCTCCCTCTCCGACGCGCTCCTCTTCTCCACCGTCACCTCCTGCGCGGGCCTCGTCGGCTGCCTCGTGGCCGCGCTCACGGTCGACGGCCTCGGGCGGCGGAAGGTCATCGCGGGGTGCCTGGGCGGGGCGGCGCTGATGCTGGTGGCGCTCGCGGCGGTCGGTGCGGACACGCCGGTGCAGGTCCTGGTCTGGACGTCCCTCGCGGCGGTGTTCTTCTTCGGCTCCAACATCTGCCTGTACCTCTACACGCCGGAGCTCTTCCCCACCCGCATGCGGGCGCTGGGCAGCAGCCTCGGCGGGGCGATGAACCGGCTCGGGGTCATCCTCGGCCCGATCGTGGTGGGGGTCGTGTACGCGGGCGGGAACGTGTCCACGGTGTTCGTGATGCTGGGGGCCGTGGCGCTGGTGGGGTCCGTGGTGGCGGCGGTCGGCGCGGAGGAGACGGCGGGGCGCAGGCTGGAGGAGGTCTCGCCGTGAAGGCGCCGGACGGGCTGGACATGTCCAGCCCGTCCGGCGTTCGAGGACGAGCTCGGCGCAGCCGGCGATGACGGTCACCAAGGCCCCTGCGCCGGAGCAGGTTTTCGGGAAGGGGCGGGGTCGGGGAAAGAATCGCCGACGGCGCCACCCGTCATGTCAGGGGCACCTTGTACGGGACTCGGGGCGAAGCCCCGGTTGCGAGACCCCTACCCGAACCGCTCGATCCGGATCCGGTCGACCGGCTGGCCCCCGGCCACCAGCAGGCGCGAGGCGTGCTCGGCGAAGCCGTTCGAGCCGCAGATGTACGCCTCCCAGCCCCCCTCGGGCTGCGCGGGGCCCAGGAGCGGGGCCAGGTGCTCGGCCCGCAGCCGCCCCTCCGCCCGCGTCAGGACCACCGTCGTCTCGTCCCCGTACTCGTCCGCGTAGATGAGATCCTCCCGCGTCCGCGCCGAGACAAGCAGCCGCAGCGGCACCGGCCGCCCCGCCCCCCGCCAGTGCCGCAGCATCGACATCAGCGGGACCACACCGGACCCGGCCCCGAGCAGCAGCGCGGGACGGTCGCCCGGCCACGCGAAGAAGCCCGACAGCGGACCCCGCACCTCCACCACGTCACCGACGCGCGCGACCGTGTGCAGATGCCCGGACACCTCGCCCCCCGGCACGTGGTCCAGGGTCAGCTCCACCTCGCCGCTCGCGGCGGCGTCCCGGGGCGCGGAGGCGATCGAGTAGTGGCGCTGGGCGACATACCCGTCGGGAGCCGTGAGCCGCAGCATCAGGTGCTGGCCCGGCAGATGCCCCTGCCAGTCGGGCACCTTGAGGCGGAAGCTCGACACCGTCCCCGCGGCGTTCTCCCGCCGGACGTCCACCACCACGGCCCGCTGCCACACCGCCGCCGCGCGATTGCTCACCGCGATCCGCCCGGGCACGGCGAAACGCGTCGGGGGCACGAAGGTCTCAGTCACCGGAGTAACGCTCCTCCCGCCAGGGATTTCCCCGGTGGTGATAGCCGTTCTGCTCCCAGAAGCCGGGCTCGTCGTGGTCCAGGAGCCGCAGCCCCGCGACCCACTTCGCGCTCTTCCAGAAGTAGAGGTGCGGGACGATCAGACGCGCGGGTCCGCCGTGCTCGGGCGGCAGCGGGCCGTCCCCGTACTCCCAGACGATCCACGCCTTCCCGCCCGTCACGTCCGCCAGGGGAAGGTTCGTGGTGTACCCCGTGTGGGAGTACGCCACGACGTGCGTCGCCTCGGGACGCGGCCCGGCGGCGGCCAGGAACGCGTCCAGGCTCACCCCGCCGAAGCGCACCCCGAACTTGGACCAGCTGGTCACGCAGTGGATGTCGCCGCGGTACTCGGACGCGGGCAGCGCGTGCGCCTCGTCCCACGTCCAGGTGCGCGGGGTGGTGACGAGGCCGTCCACGCGGAACGTCCAGTCCGCGGGCGCGAGCTCGGGCGTCACCTCGGCGGACAGGACGGGCCAGCCGTCGGCCGCGTCGTACTGCCCGGGAGGCAGGCGCGGGTCGCGGTCGGCCGCGCGGGCGCGGCCGGTGAAGCCGCGGGTGGGTTCGATGGTCATACGGTGTGTGCCACTTCGGAGGTGCTTGTCGGGCTCGTCGGGACGGGCGCCGCGGAGTCGGCCGCGTCCTGGAGGGCGCGCAGCGCGTCCCGCTCGTCCATGGTCACCAGCGTACGGTCCCGCATCAGGACCCGGCCGTCCACGACCGTGTCCCGTACGTCACCGGCCGCGGCGGCGTACGCCAGCATCGACCACGGGTCGTGCCGCGGCGTGAGGTGCGGCTTGGCCAGGTCGAGGACGATCAGGTCGGCGCGCTTGCCGGCCTCCAGGGAGCCCAGCTGGTCGCCGAGGCCGAGCGCCCGCGCGGACTCGATGGTCGCCATCCGCACGGCCTGCTCGGCGCCGACCGCCGTCGGGTCGCCGCCCGCCTTGTGCACGAGCGCCGCGATTTTGACCGCGCCCAGGAGGTCCAGGGTGTTGGAACTCACCGCGCCGTCCGTGCCCAGGCCCACCGTGACGCCCGCGTCCAGCAGGTCGGGGACGCGGGCGATGCCGCAGCCCAGCTTGAGGTTGGACACCGGGCAGTGCGCGACCGCCGTGCCGGTGCGGGCGAGCGTCGCGATCTCCGCGTCCGTGAGGTCGACGGCATGCGCCAGCAGCGTGTCCGGGCCGAGCACGCCGAGCGAGTCGAGCAGCTCCACCGGCCGCATGCCGTGCTGCTCGGCGACCATCGCCACCTCGCCGGCGTTCTCGGCGGCGTGGAGGTGCAGCAGGGCCCCGTGCTCGCGGGCCAGCGCGCCGATCGCCGTCAGCTGCTCGGGCACCAGGGTGTACGCGGAGTGCGCGAAGACCACCGGGCGGGTGCCCGGCACGGGGGTGCGCCCGGCCAGGTCCGCCGCCGCCCAGCCGAGCCGCTGCGCGTAGGGGCGGCCGTCCGGCGGGCCCGGCACGTCCATGAACGTGGGGCCGGTCAGCAGCCGCCACCCGGCGTCGCGGGCCACGGCCTCGGCCGCCTCGTGGAACCAGTACATGTCGAGCGCGGTGGTGACCCCGCCGCGCACGGACTCCGCGACCGCGCCCCGGATGCCCGCCGCCACCGTCTCGGGCGAGAGCCCCGCGGCCTCGGCCGGGATCACCCGGGCCAGGAAGCCCTGGAGCGTGACGTCGTCGGCGATCCCGCGGAACAGCGTCATCGCGAGGTGGGTGTGCGTGTTGATCAGACCCGGCAGGACGAGACAGCCGCGGGCGTCCAGCTCCTCGGCGGCGTCGTAGGCGGCCCGCAGCCGATCGGCCGGGCCGACCTCGACGATCCGGCCGTCGCGCACGGCGACCGCGCCCTCCCGCACGACGGTGCCCGCCGCGTCGACGGTCAGGACGTCGCCGCCGTGGACGAGGAGATCCAGAGGGCCGCCCCGGTCCTGGGCCGGCAGGTCAGTGGAATGCATCGGTTCCGTTCTCCACGAGGTCGTCCGGATGTCGTGTCTTCAGTGCTCCGCCGCGCTCAGCAGGCGCAAAGCGTCCAAGGCTACCCGCGCGCCCCGGGCGACCCCTTCGGCCACCACGTCGCGGTGCGGGTCGTAGCCGCCGGTGCTCTCCTTGTCCACCAGCTCGTCCGCGTTGGCGCCGTCGACGACGAGCGCGCCGCCCGCCGTGAGGCCGTGCGTGGCGGCGAAGACGAGCAGCGCCGAGAGCTCCATCTCGATGGCCGCGATCCCGGCGGCCGCGTAGGCCTCGCCCGGCAGCGGCAGGAACCCCGGCTGGAACGCGGCCCGCGTCCACACCACGCCGCGGTGGTACGGGGCGTTCGCCGCGCGGGCCGCGCGCTGGAGCGCGATGACCGCCTCCGGGGTCGCGAACGCCGGGTACTCGGCGGGGATCAGCTGCTGCGTCACGCCGTCGTCGCGTACCGCCGCGTCCGCCACGACCAGGTCGCCGTCGCGGATGCCGGGGCGGATCGCGCCCGCCGTGCCGAGGCGCAGGATGGTGGTGACGCCCGCCTCCGCGAGCTCCTGGAAGAGGAGGATCGCGCCGGGCGCGCCGACGCCGTGCGAGGCGACGACGACGGGGGTGCCCTGCCAGGTGCCGGTGAAGGTGCGGTACTCGCGGTGGTACGACACCTCCTTCGCGTCCTGGAGCAGATCGGCGACGGCGCTCGCGCGCGCCGGATCGCCCACGACGACCGCGTGGGCCGGCAGACCGGTGCGGGGGACGCGGGTGATGGGCAGCGCGTCGAGGGGCGTACGGGCTTCGGTCGTCATGAAGGTGCTCCTACCGGGGACTGCGGGGACTGCTTGCGGCGGCGCCTGCGCGCCGTGGACAGGAAGAGGGCGGCCAGCGTCACCACGTACGGGGCGGCGTCGGTGGCCTGCTGCGGCATGCCGAGCCCCTGGAGCCGGAAGCCGACGGCCTCCGCGACGCCGAAGAGCAGCCCGGCGAGCAGGACGCCGAGCGGCAGGGCGCGGCCCAGCATCACGGCCACCACCGCGATCCAACCACGCCCGGCGGTCATGTTCTCCGAGAACAACGTGACGTTGCCGAGCGCGAGTTGGGCCCCCGCGAGGCCGCACAGGACACCCGAGGCGAGCACGGCCGCGTACTGGTACTTCGCGGGGCTGACGCCCAGCGTCGCCGCCGCGTCGGGCGCCTCGCCCACCCCGCGCAGCCGCAGGCCCCACGGATGGCGGGCCAGGAACACCGCGGCGACCGCGACGGCCGCCCACGAGAGGTAGACGAGCGCGGAATGCCCCGAGAGGACCGCCCCGACGAAGGGGACGTCGATGCCGTCGAGACCGGCGAGTCCCGGGTCGGAGAAGGTGCCCTGCACGCCGAAGACCGTACGCAGCAGGAAGCCGGTGAGCCCGACCGCGAGCAGGTTCAGCGCCACGCCCAGGACGACCGCGTCCCCGCGCAGACTGATCGTCCCGACGGCCAGGATCATCGAGTACGCCGCCGAGGCGAGCGCGGCGAACACCACGCCGAGCCAGGCGCTCCCGGTGAACCAGCTGCCCGCGACGCCGCTGAAGCAGCCGATCAGCATCATGCCTTCGAGGCCGATGTTGAACACGCCCGCGCGCTCGCAGATCGCGCCGCCGAGTGCGGCGAGGAGGATCGGGGTGAGGGCGAGGAGCGCCGAGTGGAACAGCGCGGAGTCGATGCTCATCGCACGCTCACTTCCTTGGCTTCGGTCGCTTCGGTCTCGGTGGCGGGCCGCTTCCGGGCCCGCCGCCAGGTCAGGTTGAGCCGGGCCGCCAGGAAGACGATGACGACGGCCTGGAGGACCTGCGTCAGCTCGCGCGGCACCTCGGTGGTGCGCTCCATGGCGAGCCCGCCCACTTCGAGCGCCGCGAAGAACAGGCCGGCGAGCACCGTCCCGACGGGCGCGGCGGCGGCCAGCAGCGCGGCCGTGAGGCCCGTCCAGGTGTGCCCGGCGGCGGTGAGCGACCCGTCGATGAAGCGGTAGGGGAAGCTGAGCACCCCGATGGCGCCGACCAGGCCCGCGACGGCCCCGGACAGGGCCATCAGCCGCAGCGTGAGCCGGGGCCTGTCGACGCCCGCGTACGCCGCGAACCGCGGATTGAGCCCCGTCATGCGGATCTCGTAGCCGGTGGCGGTGCGGGCGTCGGCGAAGACGAACACGGCGGCGGCGACGGCCACGAGGAGCAGTCCCACGGTGACGGTCGACGACCCGAAGGCGGGCAGCTCGACCCCGTCGGGCAGCCGCCGCGTCTGCGGGAGGCTCGACCCCTTCTCCTTCAGCGGGAAGCGCGCCAGGTAGGAGGCGAAGGACATCGCCGGGTACCCGAGCAGCAGGCTGCTGACGAGGAGCGGCACCCCGAACCGGTTCTGGCACACGGCGGCCAGCGCCGCGTAGGCCGCGCCGGCCGCCATCCCCGCGAGCAGCGCGGCGAGGACGGTCAGCGGGGCGGGCAGCGGCGAGTAGAGCCCGGTGGTGGCGGCGGCGATCCCGCCGAGCACCAGCTGTCCGTCCCCGCCCAGGTTGAGGAGGCCCGCCCGCATGGGGATGGCGAGCGCGACCGCGAGTCCGATGATGCCGGTCCCGGTGGTGAGCGTGGACCCGATGCCGTCGGGCCCCAGGGCGCCGCTGACGACGGCGCCGTACGCCCCGAGGGGATCGGCCCCCGTGCCGACGAGGAAGAGCGCCCCGACGAGCACGGCGGCGATGACGGAGTGCAGTGCGGGCGCGCGCAGGACGCGCGCGCCGAGTGATGCCCCGGAGCCGGGGGTCTGGGTCTCGGCGGCCATCTCAGAGGCCCTCCTTCACGGGGGCGGGGCGCTCGCCTTCGCGGGAGGACTCGCGGGGAGACTCGCTGGGGGAGGGGACGAAACCGCCGGCCATGGCCAGGCCGAGGGTGTGCTCGTCGGCGTCCTCGCGGGCGTACTCCGCGGCCACCTCGCCCTCGTACATCACCAGGACGCGGTCGGACAGGCCGCGGATCTCGCTGAGTTCCGCGGAGACCAGGAGGATCGCGTGGCCCGCGTCGCGGTGGGCGATCAGCTGGTCGTGGATCGTCTGGACGGCGCCGATGTCGACGCCCCGGGTGGGCTGCTCGACGATCAGCAGCGGTGACTCGTGGGCGAGTTCGCGGCCGATCACCAGCTTCTGGAGATTGCCGCCGGACAGCGAGCCCGCCGTGTGGCGCGGTGAGGCCGCCTTGATGCCGAAGCGGTCGATCAGGACCCGGGCGTGCTCGCGCAGCCAGGACGGGCGCAGCAGACCGTGCCCCCGGTGGTGGCCCATCGCGAGGTTCTCCGCGATCGTCGCGGCCGGTGCCGTGCCGACCGCCACGCGGTCCTCGGGCACGTAAGCGAGCCCGGCCGCGCGGCGCTCGGCGGCCGACGCGTCCGTGATGTCCTGCCCGGAGAGCGTGACCCGCCCCGCGGAGAGCGGGCGCAACCCGGCGATCGCCTCGACGAGTTCGCTCTGGCCGTTGCCCGCGACGCCCGCGATGCCCACGATCTCGCCCGCGCGGACGCTGAGCGAGACCCCGCGCACCGCGTCCGTCGACAGGGCGGCGACCGACAGGACCTCGCCGCCCGGCGCACCCGCGGGATGCACCCGGTCCAGCTCCACGGACCGGCCGGTCATCGCCGCGGCGATCGCGTCGGCATCGGTGTCGGCGGTCCGCATCCGGGCCGCGACCCGGCCGTCCCGCAGGACCGTCACCGCGTCGCTGCCCTCGACGACCTCGCGCAGCTTGTGCGTGACGAGCAGGACCGTGCGCCCGTCGTCCGCGAGGGAGCGCAGGACGCCGAACAGGGCGTCGGCCTCGGCCGGGGTCAGGACCGCCGTCGGCTCGTCGAGGATCAGCGTACGGGCGCCGCGGTACAGGAGCTTGAGGATCTCCACGCGCTGGCGGACGCCCACCGGCAGGTCCCCGACCTTCGCCGCCGGGTCCACCGCGAGCCCGTACTCCTTCGCGAGCGCGCCGACGCGCCGCAGCGCCTCGGCCCGGTCCGTCAGACCGAAGCGGCGCGGCTCGGCGGCGTACACGACGTTCTCGGCGACCGTGAAGGACGGGAAGAGCTTGAAGCTCTGGTGCACCATGCCCAGGCCCGCCGCGATCGCCTCGCTGGGGTTCGCGAACGCCACCTCGCGCCCGTCGAGCAGGATCTGCCCGGCGTCCGGCCGCTGGAGCCCGTACAGGACGGACATCAGGGTCGACTTGCCGGCGCCGTTCTCGCCCATCAGGGCGTGGATCTCGCCGCGCGCGACGGACAGGTCCACCCGGTCGTTGGCGAGGGTGCCGGGGTACTCCTTGGTGATGCCGCGCAGTTCCACCGCGGGGGTGGTGGCGGCGGGATCAGGCCGCGGGGTCATTGACCTTCAGCTTCCCCGCGACGATCTCGTCCCGCAGCGACTCGACGCGCTTCAGGACGTCCTTGTGGCCGGCGATCAGGCACTTGGAGTCCGCGACGCCGGGCTCCAGGCCGGTCAGCGACATGCCGCCCTCCTTGAGGCCGTAGGACACCGTGGTGCCGCCCTTGCCCTTCAGGATCTGCGCGATGCCCTTCTCGACGGCGACGTCGGTCTTCTTCAGGACGTTGTCGACGACGACCCCGGGGTTGCCGACGCACTGGTTCGCGTCGACGCCGTACGCCTCGAAGCCCTTGGCCTTCGCGGCCTGGAAGACACCGGTGTTGCCGCCCGCCGCGGCCGCCATCACCTGGTCGGCGCCGCCGGAACCGATCGTGGCGGCCTGGTCCTTGGCGCGCGCCGCGTCGCTGAACGGGGACTGCCCGCCGACGAACAGCGTGCGGGAGGTGATCCCCGCCCGCGCCTTCTTCGCACCGGCCGCGAACGGCTCGCTGTAGCGGCGGAACTGCACGCTGTCGAGGACGACGACGGCGCCGACCTTCTTGCTCTTGGACAGCAGCCCGGCCTCGGCGCCCGCGAGGTAGACCGCCTCGTGCTCGCGGAAGACGGCACACGTGACGTTCTCGAACGTCTTCTTCGTGCACGCGTCGACGAGCAGGAACTGCTGCTCGGGGTGGGCCTCGGCCTGCTGCGCCGCGATGTCCGCGAACTCGAAGCCGACCAGCGCGATCACGTCGGGCGCCGAGTCCACGGCCGACTGCACGTTCTGCTGCTGCGAGGAGGGGTCGCTGCTCTGGAAGACCTTCGGCGCCCCGGCGCCCTGCGCCTTCGCCGCCGACTTGACCCCGCTCACGGCCAGCTTGAGGAACTCGTTCTGTGCCACGGGGTCGGGCGTGACCAGCGTGAACGACGTGGCCCCGGAGGAACCGTCACCGTCCGAACCGCCCTTTTTCGCCGCGGCGTTGCAGCCGGTGGCGAGCAGGGCGGCCCCGACGGCGAGCGAGGACAGCCGGAGCGACGTACGGCGGGATATGCGAAGCGGCATGCGCAGGGACATACGGGAGCGCCTTCTCGAAGGTGCCTGGGAGCCCAGGCGGTGGCAGGGAGGTCGGACGTGCGGAGCGCGGTCGCTCAGCGACAACAGCGGCGACAGCGGCACATTCGGCGGCCGTCGGTCGCGGCGTCGGTCACGGCGGGGCAGCACATGGAGCCGGCGGTCCGCTGGGTTTTCATGGCCGTCCTCCTCGCACCGTGGGTCGATCCGTCCTGGGTGGCGGTGAGGGTAACACCGGATTTCGGACAGCCGCACGAACGTCTCGAAATATGGTTCGAGCACGTCAGGTACGGTGTCGGCACCCCTCCCCGCATGGCCGCAAACGCCCCTATTCTCCCGGAGTTGAAGACCCATGAGCAGCCAGGAACTGCGTGCCGTCCAGTGGCGGGAGGCCACGGAGGGCGGCACACCGGCCCTCTCCCTGATCGACCAGACGGCGCTGCCGCACGCCCTGAACCGCCTCGACGTCACCACCGTCGACCAGCTGATCGACGCGATCGTGCGGCTCGTGGTCCGCGGCGCGCCCGCGATCGGCGCGGCCGGCGGCTACGGCGTCGCGCTCGCGGTGGTCCAGGGCGAGCGCGAGGGCTGGGACCGCGCACGCCTCGACGCGGAGGTCGCGCGCATCCGCGCGGCGCGGCCCACCGCAGTGAACCTGATGGTGTGCGTCGACCGGGTGGCCCCGCTCGTCGACGCGGGCCTGCCCGCGGTGCTCGCGGAGGCGGACGCCGTCGTGCGCGAGGACCTGGCGGCGAACCGGGCGATGGGCGAGTACGGCGCCGACTGGCTGCTCAAGCACACCACCGCCGACCGGCCCCTGCGCGTCCTGACGCACTGCAACACGGGCGCGCTCGCCACGGCGGGCTGGGGCACGGCGCTGGGCGTCATCCGCGAACTGCACGGCCGCGGACTCCTGGAGAGCGTGTACGCCGACGAGACCCGCCCCCTGCTCCAGGGCGCCCGGCTCACCGCGTGGGAGCTGGCCCAGGAGGGCATCGCGCACTTCGTCCAGGCGGACGGCGCGGCGGCGGGCACGATCCTGCGGGGCGAGGTGGACGCGGCGATAGTCGGCGCGGACCGGATAGCCGCGAACGGCGACACCGCGAACAAGGTGGGCACGGTGGGCATCGCGCTGGCCTGCGCGTACGCGGGCATCCCCTTCGTGGTGGCGGCTCCCACCACGACGGTGGACCTCGCCACGGCGACGGGTGCCGACATCCACATCGAACTGCGGGGCGAGGAGGAGATCCTGGAGTGGGCGGGCGTGCGGACCGCCCCCGCGGGCTCGCGGGGCCACAACCCCGCCTTCGACGTGACACCGGGTTCGCTGGTGACGGGGCTGGTGACGGAGCGGGGCGTGCTGGAGGTCGCCGCGGGCGAGCTGCCTTCGGCGGGGCTGCGCCAGGCCTGACCGTCGTCCTCAGACGTCGGACGGGCCGAGATGCCCGGCCCGTCCGGCGGTCAGCCCCGCGTCAGCTCAAGCTCCAGCAGCCACTCCACGACCTCCGTGCGGTGCCGGGCCTGGCGGGGGTCGGCGCCCCACACGTAGAGCCCGTGCCCGGCGACCACGACGGCGGGCATGCCGGGCTCCAGGGCCGCCTCGAGACGATCCCCGAGCACCGCCATGTCCTGGCTGTTCTCGATCACCGGCAGCGTCACCGCCACCTCGTGCGTCGGGTGCCCGAGCCCCTTCAGCATCTCCAGGTCCGAGAACGCCACACCCCCCGGCTTGCGGTGGCCCATGGCCACCGATGCCACGGTGTGCACGTGCACCACGGCCCCCGCCCCGGTGAGCGCCGCCACCCGGGCGTGCAGCGCGGCCTCCGCGGAGGGCCGCCCCGCACCGAGCGCCGCACCGGACGCGTCCGTCAACACCACGTCGGCGGAGGTCAGTTCACCCTTGTCCCGCCCGCTCGCCGTCACGGCGAGCTGGAGCGGCGTACGCGAGAGGACCACGGACAGGTTCCCGGACGTGCCCCGCATCCAGCCGAACGACGCGAAGCGCGCGGCCTCGGCGGCGAGCACCGCGCCCGCCTCCTCCAGGTCGAGCACGGACGTGGTCTCGGTCGAACTCATCGAACGCTCCTTGCCAGGCTGATCTCGTCGAAGGCCGCGGCCTGCGGATGGCCGCCGACCCCGGCGGCGAAGTAGGGCTCCCCGGCCCGCCGGACCCCGACGGTCCGCCAGCCCGCGTCCCGCGCCGCGTCCAGCTCCCCGAGCCGGTCGGAGAGGAACAGCGTGCGGTCGGCGGCCACGCCGATGGCGGCCGAGATGGCCCGGTAGGAGTCCGCCTCCTGCTTCGGGCCCGCGTTCTCGGTGTCGTAAAAGCCGCTCACCAGGTCCATCAGGGAACCCTCGGGGGAGTACGTGAACCACGCCCGCTGCGCGGCGACGGACCCCGACGAGTACACGTACAGCCGCGTCCCGTCCGCGGCCCAGGCGCGCAGCACGCCGATCACCTCGGGGTAGAAGTGCGAGACCAGCTCGCCCCGCGCGAAGCCCTCGGCCCAGAGGACGCCCTGGAGCGTCTTCAGGGGCGTCGCCTTGCGGTCGGCGTCGGCCCATTCGCCCAGGATCTTCTCGACCCGTCCGGCGTCCGCGTCCGGCTCGGCGGCCAGTTCGCGCACCTGCGCGACGGCCCGCGCCACCTCAGGCTCCTCGCCCCGCGCGGCGAGGAGCGCCCCGAAGCGCTCGCGCGCGTAGGGGTACAGCACGTCGACCACGAACCCCGTGGCGCTCGTGGTGCCCTCGATGTCGAGCACCACGGCGTCCACGTCGAACTCCGTGCGGGTGGTCCCCGGACCCGACGTCACGCGGCGTACCCCGCGTGGATGGCGTCGAAGTCCGGGAAGCGGTCCGCGATCGGGCTGCCGGTGAACGTGCCGATCCAGCCGTCCTCCTCGTGGAAGAAGCGGATCGCCGTGAACGAGGGGGAGGTGCCCATGTCGAACCAGTGCGTCGTGCCGCGCGGCACGCCGAGCAGGTCGCCCTTCTCGCAGTAGACCGCGTGCACTTCGCCGCCCACGTGCAGATAGAAGATGCCGGAGCCCGCGACGAAGAAGCGCACCTCGTCATCGTCGTCGTGCGTGTGCTCGGCGAGGAACTTCTGCCGGGCCGCCTTGGCCTTCTCGGGCCACTCGGGGTCGTCGCTGGGGTGCAGCCCGACCACGTCGACCGTACGGAAGCCCTCCTCGGCGTTCAGCAGGTCGATCTCCGTGCGGTACGCGGCGAAGACCGTCTCGCTGTCCGCGTCGGCGGGCACGTCGTCGCGCACCGGCCACTGCTCGTAGCGCACGCCGACGGGGGCGAGCGCGGCGGCGATCTCGACCGGGTCGGCCGTGCGGCGTATGACGGTCTCGGGGCCGGACTCCGGCCAGGTCGTCAGGAGGGTCATGGCTCGCTCCAGAAGGGGACAAGGTGGGTACGGGGGATCGTAACTCCCAGGTCAGCAGACGTCAGCCGCGGTCACGCGCCGTCCCACAGCGTGGACGGCGCGGCCCTGCGGACCGCCGGTGCGACCTCCTCCGCGAACCGCTGGAGGGTCTCGATCTGCTCGCCCCGCTCCAGGCCGAAACCGTCCACGGTGATCGACTGGAGGTCGTGCCCGTACACCTCGTGGTAGCCGAGGATCTTGTCGATGATCTGCTGCGGGGACCCGATGAGCTGCGGCCCGTCGGCGATCGCGTCCTCGATCGTGCGGAAGGGCGTGTTGTAGCCCGCCTTGCCCTCCAGGTGCGGTTTGAAGGTCTGGCGCACCTTCGCCTCGTACAGCTCGCCGTAGCGCGCGACCGCCTGCTCGGCGGTGTCCGCGATCAGCAGCCCGCCCGAGCCCGCCGCGACCCGGGCGCCCGCCGGGTCGTGCCCGTACTCCGCGAACTTCTCCCGGTAGTGCGCGATCAGCTTCGCGTACGCGGCACGCGGCTGGATCGCGTTGGCGGTGAAGAGCGGATCACCGTGCCTGGCCGCCAGCTCGGGGGAGTTGAGGGACGTCGCCGAACCGTGCCAGATCCGCGGCAGGCCCGCGTACGGGCGCGGCACCGTCGTCACGTCCTTGAGCGCGGGCCTGAACTCGCCCTCCCAGTCGACGTTCTCCTCGCTCCACAGCCGGCGCAGCAGCTCGTACTTCTCCTTCTGCAGATCCCACTGCCGCTCCTCGTCGAGCCCGAAGAGATCGAAGTGGCCGGCCTCCGCGCCCTTGCCGATCACCAGCTCGATGCGGCCGCGCGAGAGCTGGTCGAGCGTCGCGTAGTCCTCGGCGACCCGCACCGGGTCGAGGATCGCCACGACGGTGACACCGGTGAGCAGTCTGATCCGGGTGGTCCGCGCGGCGAGCGCGCCGAGGACGACCGTGGGGCTGGAGGAGAGGAAGGCGCCCGCGTGCCGCTCGCCCACCGCGTACGCGTCGTAGCCGAGCCGTTCGGCGGCCACGCCGACCTCGATCACGTCCGCCAGCCGGTCGGCGGCGGAGGGGAGGTGGCCGGTCAGCGGGTGCGGGGCGTGACCGATGATCGACAGTACCTGGAACTTCATGGATCCACTCTCCCCGCGGCCTGTTGCGCGCGTATGTACGCGGGATGGCGGCCCGCCCGGGCACGCCGAAGGGCGGCCCCCGGTGGGGAGCCGCCCTTCGGTACTTCCTGCCGGACCTACTTGCCGTCGAGCACGTCCTGGACCTTGGCGCGGACGTCGTCCGTGGCCAGGCCGCGGATCGTCAGCGTCGTACGGCGGCGCAGGACGTCGTCCGCCGTCTCGGCCCACTCGTGGTCGCGGGCGTAGACGACCTGCGCCCAGATCTCCGGTGCGTCGGGCGAGACGCGCTCGGCCAGCTCCGGGTTCTCGTTCGCCAGGCGGGCGATGTCGAAGGAGAGCGAGCCGTAGTGCGTCGCCAGGTGCTTGGCGGTGTCGGCGGCCATGCGCGGGCCGGGCGCCGGACCGTCGACGAGCAGGCGGTGCGCGACCGCGCGCGGGTTGGCGATGCCGGGCAGCGGCAGCCGCTTCTGCAACTGCGAGATCGGCTCGTAGTCGTCGCCCAGCGGGTGGCCCGGCAGCGACTCCAGCTTCTTCATGACCGTACGGCCGATGTGGCGGAAGGTCGTCCACTTGCCGCCCGCGACGGACAGCATGCCGCGCGCGCCCTCGGTGACGACCGTCTCGCGCTTGGCCTTCGAGGTGTCGCCGGGACCGCCGGGCAGCACACGAAGACCCGCGAAGGAGTACGTGATCAGGTCACGGGACAGCTGCTGGTCGCGGATGGAGAACGCGGCCTCGTCCAGGATCTGCGCGGTGTCGGCCTCGGTGACGGCGACGTCCGCCGGGTCGCCCTCGAACTCCTCGTCCGTGGTGCCGAGCAGGAGCATGTCCTCCCACGGCAGGGCGAACGTGATGCGGTACTTGTCGATCGGCGTGGCCAGCGCGGCCTTCCAGGGGGCGGTGCGCTTGAGGACCAGGTGCGCGCCCTTGGACAGGCGGATGGAGGGCGCCGCGTCCGGGTTCTCCATCTTGCGCAGGTGGTCGACCCACGGGCCGGTCGCGTTCAGCACGAGGCGGGCGTTGACGCCGAACTCGTCGCCGCTCAGGCGGTCCTTGAGCTCCGCGCCCGTGACCCGGCCGCCGGTGAAGCGCAGGCCGGTGACCTCGGCGTGGTTGAGGACGGCGGCGCCGGCCTCGACGGCCGCGCGGACCGTCATCAGGGCCATGCGCGAGTCGTTCATCTGGTCGTCGCCGTACACGGCGACGGCCTTGAGGTTGTCCGTGCGCAGCTCCGGCACGTCCTGCGCGGCCTTCGACGGCGAGAGCAGGTGGCCGACGCCGTCACCGAACGCGGAGAGCGCGCTGTAGGCGAAGACGCCCGCGCCCAGCTTGGCGGCGCCGTGCGGGCCGCCCTTGTAGACGGGCAGGTAGAAGGTGAGCGGGTTCGCCAGGTGGGGGGCCACCTGACGCGACACCGCGCGACGCTCGAAGTGGTTCTCCGCCACCAGCTTCACCGCGCCGGTCTGGAGGTAGCGCAGACCGCCGTGGAGAAGCTTGGAGGAGGCGGAGGAGGTGGCGCCGGCGAAGTCGCCGGCGTCCACCAGGGCCACCCGCAGTCCCGACTGCGCGGCATGCCAGGCGGTGGAGATGCCCAGGATCCCGCCACCGATCACCAGGAGGTCGTACGTCGCCTTGGAAAGCTGCTCCCGGGTCTCGGCGCGGCTCGGGTTGGAACCGGCAGCCGGATGCGTCCCGAGGGCAGGGACGCTCTGCAGGGTGGTCATGTTGTTTACTCCTCGCCACTTTCGTCGAGCCAGCCCATGGACCGCTCCACGGCCTTGAGCCAGCTCTTGTACTCACGGGCGCGGGTGTCCGCGTCCATGCGGGGGGTCCACTCCGCCGCGCGGCGCCAGTTGGCGCGCAGCTCGTCGGTGCCGGACCAGAAGCCGACGGCGAGACCGGCGGCGTAGGCGGCGCCGAGGCAGGTCGTCTCGGCCACCATCGGGCGCACCACCGGCGCGTCGAGGAAGTTCGAGAGCGTCTGCATCAGCAGGTTGTTGGAGGTCATGCCGCCGTCGACCTTGAGGGCCGTGAGCTCGACGCCGGAGTCCTTCGTCATGGCGTCGGTGATCTCACGGGTCTGCCAGGCCGTGGCCTCCAGGACGGCGCGCGCGATGTGCGCCTTGGTGACGTACCGGGTCAGACCGGCGATCACACCGCGGGCGTCGGAGCGCCAGTACGGGGCGAAGAGGCCGGAGAAGGCCGGTACGAAGTAGGCGCCGCCGTTGTCCTCGACCGAGGACGCGAGCGTCTCGATCTCGGCGGCGGAGTTGATCAGGCCCATCTGGTCGCGCATCCACTGCACCAGCGAACCGGTGACGGCGATGGAACCCTCCAGGGCGTAGACCGGCTTCTGGTCGCCGATCTGGTAGCCGACGGTGGTCAGCAGGCCCGAGTACGAGTTGATGGCCGACTCACCGGTGTTCATCAGCATGAAGGTGCCGGTGCCGTACGTCGACTTGGCCTCGCCCTTGGCGAAACAGGTCTGCCCGAAGAGGGCCGCCTGCTGGTCGCCCAGCGCGGAGGCGACGGGGATGCCGGGCAGGATGTCGCCGAGCTTGCCGCCGGTGACCTCGCCGTAGACCTCGGCGGAGGAGCGGATCTCGGGGAGCATCGCCAGCGGGACGCCGATGGACTCGGCGATCTTCTCGTCCCACTTCATGGTGTGCAGGTTCATCAGCATGGTGCGCGAGGCGTTGGTGACGTCGGTGACGTGCTTGCCGCCGTTCACACCGCCCGTCAGGTTCCAGATGACCCAGGAGTCCATGGTGCCGAAGAGGATGTCGCCCGCCTCGGCGCGCTCGCGCAGGCCGTCGACGTTGTCGAGCAGCCAGCGGGCCTTGGGCCCGGCGAAGTAGCTGGCGAGCGGCAGGCCCGTCTCGCGGCGGAAGCGGTCCTGGCCGACGTTGCGGCCGAGCTCCTTGCACAGGGCGTCGGTGCGGGTGTCCTGCCAGACGATGGCGTTGTGCACCGGCTCGCCGGTGTTCTTGTCCCACAGCAGCGTGGTCTCACGCTGGTTGGTGATGCCGATCGCCTTGATGTCGGCGTGCGTGATGCCCGCCTTGGAGATGGCGCCGGCGACGACCTCCTGGACGTTGGTCCAGATCTCGGTCGCGTCGTGCTCGACCCAGCCCGGCTTCGGGAAGATCTGCTCGTGTTCCTTCTGGTCGACCGAGACGATCCGGCCGTCCTTGTCGAAGACGATGCAGCGGCTCGACGTCGTGCCCTGGTCGATGGCCGCGATGAAGGGGCCGGTGTGCGCGTCGTTGGTCACGGTGTGCTCCTGGTTTCGTGCTCGGCGGTCTGTCTCAGCGGTCGTCGGTGGCTTCGCGGTCCTACTTGAACGCGAGGTTGTAGAGGCCACCCGCGATGGCGCCGCCGATCAGCGGCCCCGCGATCGGCACCCAGGCGTACGCCCAGTCCGAGCTGCCCTTGTTCGGCAGCGGGAGCAGGGAGTGCACGATGCGCGGACCGAGGTCGCGGACCGGGTTGATCGCGTAGCCCGTGGGGCCACCGAGCGAGAGACCGATCCCGACCACGACGAGCGCGGTGATCAGGGCGCCGAGGACGCCGATGCCGTTGCCGCCGTCGTTCAGGCCCTGGGTGAGGATCGCGAGGACCAGCACGGTCGTCGCGATGATCTCGGTGAGGACGTTCTGCGCGTAGTTGCGGATCTCGGGTCCGGTGGCGAACACGCCGAGCACGGGGCCGGCCTTCGGTGCGGCCTTCTGGTCTACCAGGCCCTCCTCCATCGGCTGCGCGGCGAGGATCGCCGGGTCCGTGAGGTGGGCCTTGAACTGGCCCAGGTACGCGAGCCAGACCAGCACGGCGCCGATCATCGCGCCGAGCAGCTGCGAGCCGAGGTAGAGCGGAACATCGCTCCACTTGGTGCCGCCCTCGATGGCGAGGCCGATGGTGACCGCCGGGTTGAGGTGGGCGCCCGAGGGGCCACCCGCCAGGTAGGCGCCGGTGAGCACCGCGAAGCCCCACCCGAAGGTGATCGCGAGCCAGCCGGCGTCCTTGGCCTTGGAGGCCTTGAGCGTGACCGCGGCGCAGACGCCGCCGCCGAGCAGGATGAGTATGGCGGTACCGATGGTCTCGCCGATGAAGATGTCGGAGCTGGACACCCGCGACTCCTTTGTCCTTCGTCCAGGGGAAGGCGAACCCCGGGTCCCTCCGGTGGTCCGCGACCTCAGGTGAGGTCGTTGCCGGCCCTTGGCCTTGTCACACTCTAGCGCGTAATGCCGGTAGGTGTTCGACAATGCCGACCGATGGACGCGAGTCTCACCCCGGGGTTACTTGCCCGTCAAGAGCTCTGTTATTGAAAACACGATCGTTATTGATCGTTTCGGGTTATCGGTCCCCGTCGGGGTGAAACACGTGAATCGATGGTCGCGCAGAAGAGTGCCCCCTGCATGTTGAGCAGGGGGCAGAGAGCAGAGGGCAGGCGCGGAAGGTCAGAAGCGCCCGGCGCCCAGGTCCCGCGACACGGCGCGGGCGCAGTCCCGTACGGCCGCGATCAGATCGGGGCGCAGCTCCCCGTCCTTCTGGACGCGCTCGACCGCGCCGGTGATGCCGACCGCGCCGACCGGCATGCGGCGCCGGTCGTGGATGGGGGCGGCCACCGAGGCGATCCCTTCCCACGTCTCCTCGACGTCGGAGGCGTACCCCCGCGCGCGGGTCAGGTCCAGGACGCCCTCGAAGGCCTCGGGGTCCACCACGGTGCGCGTGGTGAAGGTCTGCCAGTCCGCCTCGGCGGCCTCGCTGTGCGCCACCGGGTCGTACGAGGCGAGCACCTTGCCCAGGGCCGTGGAGTGCAGCGGCTGCATGGCCCCCACCTCCAGGACCTGGCGGCTGTCGTCGGGCCGGAAGACGTGGTGGACGATCAGGACGCCCCCCTGGTGCAGGACGCCGAGGTAGACGCTCTCGCCGCTGGAGCGGGCCAGGTCGTCGGTCCACACCAGGGCGCGGGCCCGCAGCTCGTGCACGTCCAGGTAGCTGTTGCCCAGGCGCAGGAGCTCGGCGCCGAGCTGATAGCGGCCCGAAGCCGACTCCTGCTCGACGAAGCCCTCCGCCTGGAGGGTGCGCAGGATGCCGTGGGCCGTGCCCTTGGCCAGGCCAAGGGCGGACGCGATCTCCGAGAGGCCGAGCCGGCGCTCTCCGCCCGCGAGCAGCCGCAGCATCGCGGCCGCCCGCTCGAGCGACTGGATGTTCCGTGCCATCGCAGCCCCTTCCTCCGTCCCCTCTGACTCAACGTTCGACAATGCTGAACACTATCGGTCGTTGTCGACCTCCCGCGACAGAGCGGCAGACGGTGTTTCTCGCCGTTTCCCGCCGTACCTCTCCCTACACCCCGCAGCGGGGTGCGACCGCGCACCACGAGGCGGCGCTGGACCGGACGGGGTGTCCGGGCGTCCGGGTCGTGAACACCCGAGCGCTGTGGACCTTCGTCCCGTTACCCTGACCGAGTGCGCCTTCCTCCGAAGCGCAAAGCCGACAGCCGTCGCACCTCAGGGAGCTCTTTCATGGCCTCGTTGCCGACCCCCTCGTCCGGTACCTCGGATTCCCCGAACGGAACCCGGGCCGACGCCCTCCGCGAAGCCCTCGCCACCCGCGTGGTGGTGGCCGACGGCGCGATGGGCACGATGCTCCAGGCACAGGACCCCACGCTCGAGGACTTCCAGAACCTCGAGGGCTGCAACGAAATCCTGAACGTGACCCGCCCGGACATCGTCCGCTCGGTCCACGAGGAGTACTTCGCGGTCGGCGTCGACTGCGTCGAGACGAACACCTTCGGCACGAACTTCGCCGCCCTGAGCGAGTACGACATCCCCGAGCGGAACTTCGAGCTCTCCGAGGCCGGCGCCCGCATCGCCCGCGAGGTCGCCGACGAGTTCACCGCCTCCACCGGTCAGCAGCGCTGGGTCCTCGGCTCGATGGGCCCCGGCACCAAGCTGCCCACCCTGGGCCACGCCCCGTACCGGGTGCTGCGCGACGCCTACCAGACCAACGCCGAAGGCATGATCGCGGGCGGCGCCGACGCGCTCCTGGTGGAGACCACCCAGGACCTGCTCCAGACCAAGTCCGCGATCCTCGGCGCCCGGCGCGCCCTGGAGGCCACCGGCGCGAACCTCCCGCTGATCTGTTCGGTCACCGTGGAGACCACCGGCACGATGCTGCTCGGCTCGGAGATCGGCGCCGCGCTGACCGCCCTGGAGCCGCTCGGCATCGACATGATCGGCCTGAACTGCGCGACGGGCCCGGCCGAGATGAGCGAGCACCTGCGCTATCTGGCCCGCCACTCGCGCGTCCCGATCTCCTGCATGCCCAACGCCGGCCTGCCGGTCCTGGGCAAGAACGGCGCCCACTACCCGCTGACCGAGGCCGAGCTGGCCGACGCCCAGGAGACCTTCGTCCGCGAGTACGGCCTCTCCCTGGTCGGCGGCTGCTGCGGCACCACCCCCGAGCACCTGCGCCAGGTCGTCGAGCGGGTGCGCGGCCTCGAGGTCTCCGCCCGCGAGCCGCGCCCCGAGCCGGGCGCCGCCTCGCTCTACCAGACCGTGCCCTTCCGGCAGGACACCTCGTACCTGGCCATCGGCGAGCGCACGAACGCCAACGGCTCGAAGAAGTTCCGCGAGGCCATGCTGGACGGCCGCTGGGACGACTGCGTGGAGATGGCCCGCGACCAGATCCGCGAGGGCGCCCACATGCTCGACCTCTGCGTCGACTACGTGGGCCGGGACGGCGTCAAGGACATGGAGGAGCTCGCGGGCCGCTTCGCCACCGCCTCCACCCTGCCGATCGTCCTGGACTCCACCGAACTCCCCGTCATCCAGGCCGGCCTGGAGAAGCTGGGCGGACGCGCCGTCATCAACTCCGTCAACTACGAGGACGGCGACGGCCCCGAGTCCCGCTTCGCGAAGGTCACCGCGCTGGCCAAGGAGCACGGCGCCGCGCTGATCGCGCTGACCATCGACGAGGAGGGCCAGGCCCGCACCGTCGAGCACAAGGTCGCCATCGCCGAGCGCCTGATCGACGACCTGACCGGCAACTGGGGCATCCACGAGTCGGACATCCTCATCGACGCCCTGACCTTCACCATCTGCACCGGCCAGGAGGAGTCCCGCAAGGACGGCATCGCCACCATCGAGGCGATCCGCGAGCTCAAGCGCCGCCACCCGGACGTGCAGACCACCCTGGGCCTGTCGAACATCTCCTTCGGCCTCAACCCGGCCGCCCGCGTCGTGCTCAACTCCGTCTTCTTGGACGAGTGCGTCAAGGCCGGCCTGGACTCGGCCATCGTGCACGCCTCGAAGATCCTGCCCATCGCGCGCCTGGAGGAGGAGCAGGTCAAGGTCGCCCACGACCTGATCTACGACCGCCGCTCCGAGGGCTACGACCCCTTGCAGAAGCTCATGGAGCTCTTCGAGGGCGTCAACATGAAGTCGATGAAGGCGGGCAAGGCCGAGGAGCTCATGGCCCTGCCGCTGGACGAGCGCCTCAAGCGCCGCATCATCGACGGCGAGAAGAACGGCCTGGACGCCGACCTGGACGAGGCGCTCCAGACCCGCCCCGCCCTCGACATCGTCAACGACACCCTCCTGGAGGGCATGAAGGTCGTCGGCGAGCTGTTCGGCTCCGGCCAGATGCAGCTGCCCTTCGTGCTCCAGTCCGCCGAGGTCATGAAGACCGCGGTCGCGCACCTGGAGCCGCACATGGAGAAGTCGGACTCCGAGGGCAAGGGCACCATCGTCCTGGCCACCGTGCGCGGCGACGTCCACGACATCGGCAAGAACCTCGTCGACATCATCCTGTCGAACAACGGCTACAACGTGGTCAACCTCGGCATCAAGCAGCCGGTGGCCGCGATCCTGGACGCCGCCGCCGAGCACCGCGCGGACGTCATCGGCATGTCCGGTCTCCTGGTGAAGTCGACCGTGATCATGAAGGAGAACCTGGAGGAGCTCAACCAGCGCAAGATGGCCGCGGACTTCCCGGTCATCCTGGGCGGCGCCGCCCTCACCCGCGCCTACGTCGAGCAGGACCTGCACGAGATCTACGAGGGCGAGGTCCGCTACGCCCGCGACGCCTTCGAGGGCCTGCGCCTGATGGACGCCCTCATCGCGGTCAAGCGCGGCGTCCCCGGCGCCACGCTGCCCGAGCTGAAGCAGCGCCGCGTGGCCAAGAAGGACACCCCGGTCCTCGAGGTGTCCGAGGACGAGGGTCCCGCCCGCTCGGACGTCTCCGTCGACAACCCGGTCCCGACCCCGCCGTTCTGGGGCACCCGCGTCGTCAAGGGCATCCAGCTCAAGGAGTACGCGTCCTGGCTGGACGAGGGCGCCCTGTTCAAGGGCCAGTGGGGCCTCAAGCAGGCGCGGACCGGCGACGGCCCCTCGTACGAGGAGCTGGTGGAGAGCGAGGGGCGGCCCCGGCTGCGCGGCTGGCTGGACGAGCTGCACACCAAGAACATGCTGGAGGCGGCCGTCGTGCACGGCTACTTCCCCTGTGTCTCCAAGGGCGACGACCTGATCATCCTGGACGACCAGGGCAACGAGCGCACCCGCTTCTCCTTCCCGCGCCAGCGCCGCGGCCGGCGCCTGTGCCTGGCGGACTTCTTCCGCCCGGAGGAGTCCGGCGAGACCGACGTGGTGGGCCTCCAGGTCGTCACCGTCGGCTCGAAGATCGGCGAGGCCACGGCCGAGCTGTTCGCCGCCGACTCCTACCGCGACTACCTCGAACTGCACGGCCTGTCCGTGCAGTTGGCCGAGGCGCTGGCCGAGTACTGGCACGCGCGCGTGCGCGCCGAGCTCGGCTTCGGCGGCGAGGACCCGTCCGACGTCGAGGACATGTTCGCCCTGAAGTACCGCGGCGCGCGCTTCTCGCTGGGCTATGGCGCCTGCCCCGACCTGGAGGACCGCGCGAAGATCGCCGAGCTCCTGGAGCCGGAGCGGATCGGCGTGCAGCTCTCCGAGGAGTTCCAGCTCCACCCGGAGCAGTCCACGGACGCGATCGTCATCCACCACCCCGAGGCGAAATACTTCAACGCGCGCTGAGCGGTCACGTCGTACACTGGTCGGTCCAGTGCAGGCCGGTTGCCCTCCCGTCACCAGGGGGCAGCCGGCCTTCTCGTCCCTCATGGAGGTGTGACCGGATGACCAGTACGGTTCCCGCGCTCGGTACCCGAACGGCCGAAGGCTCCGCCTTGCAGGCGGTGCTCCTCGACATGGACGGAACTCTCGTGGACACCGAGGGGTTCTGGTGGGACGCGGAGGTGGAGGTCTTCGCGGCACTCGGACACACGCTCGACGAATCCTGGCGGGACGTGGTCGTCGGCGGCCCCATGACGCGCAGCGCCGGATTCCTGATCGCGTCCACCGGAGCCGACATCACGGTCCCCGAGCTCACCGTGCTGCTCAACGACGGCTTCGAGAACCGCATCAGCCGCACCCTGCCGCTCATGCCGGGCGCCGCCCGGCTGCTCGCCGAGCTCGCCGCGCACGAGGTGCCCATGGCGCTGGTCTCCGCCTCGCACCGGCGCATCATCGACCGCGTCCTGGACTCGATCGGATCCCACCACTTCGCGCTCACCGTCGCGGGCGACGAGGTCTCCCGGACCAAACCGCACCCCGACCCATACCTCCTCGCGGCGGCGGGGGTTGGCGCGGAACCGGCCAGATGTGCCGTCATCGAGGACACCGCGACCGGCGTGGCGGCGGCCGAGGCAGCGGGCTGCCGGGTGGTGGCCGTGCCGTCCGTGGCGCCCATCGCACCGGCCACCGGCAGGACCGTCGTGCCGTCACTCGAACACGTCAACCTTCCCTTCCTGCAAGGATTGATGGCCGGAAAACGCTGAACAGTTGAAGTTGTGACGTTTCCCACTCCCCCGGGGGTCGACAGCCGATCACGGTTGTGCCGGGCCCCCGATTTGGGCGAGTTGTGGAGTGACGTTGTGTCCTGATTGAGGCGAACCTCACGAAACCTTCCCGTGTCGGGTTATCGGTGCGTCCGCGCCCGGTTTCGCTGCGTGATTGAGGGTCAACTCCAGTCCCTTCCAGCCCTCCTGGCGGCGCGGACTAATGTCATCGCGAGAACATCGCCACGACCCCACGGCCCGACTGACCCCACCCCTCGTTGTCGGTCCGGACGGGACCAACAGCTCTGGAGAACGTCGAGCATGAACCGTAAGACTTTGGTGCTGCCGGCCGTCGTAGGTCTGCTCGCTCCCGCGCTCGCGGCGTGCGGCGGGACGGGCAACGGTGGGGGAGACGACGCGATCATCGTCGGCACCACGGACCGGTTCGCCACCTCGCCCGAGATACCGGCCCCCTTCGACCCGGCGTACGCCTATGACGCGGGTTCCTGGAACGTCGTGCGCCAGACGGTGCAGACGCTGATGGCGGCCCCGCGCGGCGGCGGAGACCCGGAGCCCGACGCGGCCGAGAAGTGCGGCTTCACCGACACCGGCAACGAGCGCTACGAGTGCACGCTGCGCAAGGGCCTGAAGTTCGCCGACGGCGAGGCGCTGACCGCCACCGACGTGAAGTTCTCCATCGAGCGGGTGCGCGACATCAAGATCAAGGACCCCAGCGGCTCCGCCGGCATGGTGTCCAACGTCGACGCGATCGAGACGCAGGGGGACCGCGGCGTCGTCTTCCACCTCAAGAGCCCCGACGCGACGTTCCCGTACAAGCTGGCCACGCCCATCGCGGGCATCGTCAGCTCGGAGCACTACGCCAAGAACAAGCTGCGCGACGGCTTCGCCCTGGACGGCTCGGGCCCCTACACCGCCAAGCAAGAGGTCGAGGGCAACGACCTCGTCAAGACGGTGTTCTCCAAGAACCCGAACTACAAGGGCGTCCTGAAGCCCAAGAGCGACAAGATCGAGATGCGGACCTACGAGTCCGCCGACGCGATGGGCGACGCCCTCAAGAGCGGCGACCTCGACATGATGACGCGCACCATGTCGCCCGAGCAGATCAAGCAGCTCGACGAGGACCCGGGCAACAACATCGAGCTGGTCGAGACGCCCGGCCTGGAGATCCGCTACCTCGGCTTCAACACGGACGCCACCACCGTCAAGTCCAAGGCCGTCCGCCAGGCCATGGCGCAGGTCGTCGACCGCGGCGCCCTCGCCGCCAGCGTCTACGGCGACGCGGCCGAGCCGCTGTACTCCCTGGTGCCCGCCACCATCACGGGCCACCGCAACTCGTTCTTCAACCAGTACGGCGACCCGAGCCGGGCCAAGGCCTCCGAGCTGCTCCAGAAGGCCGACATCAGCAGCCCGGTGAAGCTCACCCTGCACTACACGACGGACCACTACGGCCCGGGCACCAAGAAGGAGTTCCAGGTCCTGCAGAAGCAGCTCAACGCGAGCGGCCTGTTCGACGTGTCCATCAAGGGCACGGCCTGGAACACCTTCCGCCCCGCCGAGCAGAAGGGCGCGTACGACGTCTACGGGATGGGCTGGTTCCCCGACTTCCCGGACGCGGACAACTTCCTCACGCCGTTCCTCGACAAGGACAACATCCTCGGCTCGCCGTACGTGAACCGCACCATCAACGACGAGCTGCTGCCGCAGTCGCGCCGCGAGGCGGACCGGCTCACCGCCTCCAAGAGCATCCAGAAGATCCAGGACATCGTCGCCGAGGACGTGCCGGTGCTCCCGCTCTGGCAGGGCAAGCAGTACATCGCCGCCCGCGACGACATCACGGGCGTCGAGTGGGCCCTCAACGCCTCCTCGAACCTTCAGCTGTGGGAGCTCGGTCGCGGTGTGAGCGGCTGACCTCCGCGCACGCCGGCACGACAGCGCCGGGCTTCGCTCCACCGATTGACATCAACGACAAGGCACGTTCGTGAAATTGCGCAACCAGTGGCTGGCCCTTCCCCTCACGGGAGGGCTGGCCGCCGCCCTGCTGACCGGCTGCGGCACGGAATCAGGGGGAGCGGGGGAGAACGGCGACGCGGTGGTGATGGGGATGTCGGACGACGTCCTGGCCACCGACCCGGCATCCGGTTACGACCCCGGGTCGTGGCTCCTGTTCAACAACGTCTTCCAGTCCCTCATGAGCTTCCCGAACGGGGGCACGGAGCCGGAGCCGGAGGCCGCCAAGGAGTGCGGTTTCACCGACACGGAGACCAAGGTCTACGCGTGCACGCTGCGGGACGGTCTGAAGTTCAGCAACGGCAACGCGCTGACCTCGAAGGACGTCAAGTACTCCTTCGACCGCATGATGCGGATCAACGACGGCAACGGCCCGGCGATCATGTTCCCGATGCTTGACCGCGTCGAGACGCCGAGCGCCAAGAAGGTCGTCTTCAAGCTCAAGTACGCCGACGCGACCTTCCCCAGCAAGATCGCGTCCGGCGCCGGCTCCATCGTCGACCAGGCGTCGTACGACATGGACGCCCTGCGCGAGGGCGGCGAGGCCACCGGTTCGGGGCCGTACAAGCTCGACTCGTTCAGCGACGACCAGGCGGTCTTCTCGGTCAACCCCGACTACAAGGGCACCGCGAAGGTGAAGAACAAGGGCGTCACGCTCAAGTTCTTCCACGACGACCGCAAGGGCCTGAAGCAGGCGCTCCTGGACGACAAGATCGACATCGCCTACCGCGGCCTGGCCGCGTCCGACGTCGCGGACATCGAGCAGGACACCACCGACGCGAGCCAGAACATCGACGTCGTCGAGGGCACGAGCGCCGAGGTGCAGCACCTGGTCTTCAACATGAAGGACCCGGTCGCCGGCAAGCTGGGCGTCCGCAAGGCCATGGCCTACCTCCTCGACCGCGACGCGCTGGTCAAGGACGTCTACCGGGACACGGCGACGCCGCTGTACTCGATCGTCCCGGCCGGGATCGGCGGCCACAACACCGCCTTCTTCGACACCTACGGCGCCCGCCCGCAGCGCTCCAAGGCCGCGGCGGCCCTGCGTGACGAGGGCCTGAACGGCAAGGTCAAGCTCACGCTCTGGTCCACGCCCTCGCGCTACGGCCCCGCGACCGACCAGGAGCTGAAGGCGATCGCCAAGCAGCTCAACGCGAGCGGCCTCTTCGACGCCGACGTGAAGTCGGTCAAGTTCAGCCAGTACGAGCAGGACATCAAGGCCGGCAAGTACGGCGTGTACGTCAAGGGCTGGGTGCCGGACTACCCGGACCCGGACAACTTCACGCAGCCGTTCTTCGGCAAGGGCAACGTCCTGGACAACGGCTACCGGAACAGCGACATCACCGGGAAGATCATCCCCGGCACCGCCGCCGAGACCGACCGCACGAAGACCGACGACGACTACGCCGAGCTCCAGGACACCGTCGCCGAGGAGCTGCCGATCCTGCCGGTCTGGCAGGCCAAGCAGTACGCGGTCATCCGTGACGACGTGTACGGCGTGGAGTCCTGCCTCGACGCCTCGACCGTGTTCCGCTTCTGGGAACTCAGCAAGGCCTGATCACCCGGCGCGCAGACGACGGAAGGTGGCCGCCCCTCCAGGGGCGGCCACCTTCCGTCGTCTCTCGCCCTCTCGCCGCGCCTACTGGGCGCCGGGACGCACCAGACCGCTCTCGTACGCGTACACCGCGGCCTGCACCCGGTCGCGGAGCCCCAGCTTCGTCAGGACATGGCCCACATGCGTCTTGACGGTCGTCTCGCTCACGAACAGGTCCGCCGCGATCTCCGCGTTCGACAGGCCGCGCGCCACCAGCTTGAGGACCTCGACCTCCCGCTCGGTGAGCGTGTGCAGGGTGTCCGGCACCGGCTCGTCGCCCGAGGGGAGATGGCCGGCGTACTTGTCCAGAAGCCTGCGGGTGATGCTGGGCGCGAGCATCGCCTCGCCCGACGCGACCACCCGGATCGCCTGCACCAGCTCGTTCGCCGGGGCGTCCTTGAGCAGGAAGCCGCTGGCACCCGCCCGCAGCGCCTCCACCACGTACTCGTCGAGGTCGAAGGTGGTCAGGACCAGGACCTTCGCCGGTCCGTCCCGGCCCGGCCCGGTGATCTGCCGGGTCGCCTCGACGCCGTCCATCCGCGGCATGCGGATGTCCATCAGGACCACGTCGGGCTGGAGCGCCCGCACCTGGTCGAGAGCCTGCAGGCCGTCCCCGGCCTCGCCGACGACCGCGACGTCCTGCTCGGCCTCCAGAATCATCCGGAACCCCGTGCGCAGCAGTGGCTGGTCGTCGACCAGTAGGACACGGATCGCCACGTAACTCTCCTTCGCTAGCCCGGGGCCATTCTGCCCTGCTCGTCCTCTCCGGACTCGGGCACCCTCACCGCAAGGGGGTACGGCGGGGGAGTCCCGCCGAATTCCGGACATACGGCCTGGTGGTCGCACCAGCCGCACAGCTTCGTGGGCCGCGGCCGCCAGTCACCCGTCTCGGTGGCGAGCGTGATCGCCTCCCACAGCGCGTGCAGCTTCCGCTCGACCTGCTCCAGGTCCTCGATCCTGGGGTCGTACGTGATGACGTCGCCGCTGCCCAGATAGACGAGCTGGAGGCGGCGCGGGACCACGCCCTTCAGGCGCCACACCACCAGGGCGTAGAACTTCATCTGGAAGAGCGCGCCCTCCGAATACTCGGGGCGGGGGGCCTTGCCGGTCTTGTAGTCCACGATCCGCACGTCGCCGGAGGGAGCCACGTCCACGCGGTCGATGATGCCGCGCAGCTTCAAGCCCGACTCCAGCTCCGCCTGCACGAACAGCTCGCGCTCGGCGGGCTCCAGGCGCGTGGGGTCCTCCAGGGTGAACCAGCGCTCGACCAGCCTCTCCGCGTCCGCCAGCCAGCGCGCGAGCCGCTCGCCCCGCTCGTCGTCCGCGAACAGCTCCGTCAGCTCCGGCTTGGCCTCGCGCAGACGGTCCCACTGGCCCGGGATCAGGGACTTGGCGCGCGGCGCCGTCCGCTCGCCCGCGGGCGCGTCGAAGAGCCGCTCCAGGACGGCGTGCACCAGCGTGCCGCGGGTCGCCGCCTCGTTCGGCTTCTCGGGCAGCTTGTCGATCACCCGGAACCGGTACAGCAGCGGACACTGCATGAAGTCACTGGCGCGCGAAGGCGAGAGGGACGCCGGACGCACGGCCGTCACGGCACCGTCGGTGCTGGTTTCCATGAGGACAGACCCTACGACCCGCCACCGACAACGGCCGCATACCATCGACGACAGACCCTCTCGCCCTGCATGATCGTGCGTGTACCGCGCCGGACAGGGGCGAGGGACGCTTCGAACGAGGGGACATCGTGGACGAGAGCGGCGGGAGCGGCAGGCCGCGATCCGAGGGCACGGACGGCCGGCGGCCGGGTGCCGAAGAAGGCGCCGCGGCGGGCCCCGAGGCACCGCGGACGGTGCCCGGAGCCGCCGACGCCGACCGCCCGGCGGGTCCGGACGGCCCCGACGGCCCCGCGAGCCCCCGGCCCCCGGCACGCGAAGAGACGATCCGGCAGGCCCCCGAGGAGGAGCCGCGCCCCGCGGCCGACCCCCGGCCGGCCGCCGACCGCCTCACCAAGACCCCGCACGACACGCCCGGGGAGACACCGCGGGACACCCGTCCCGAGTTCGCGCACGCCACCCACGGACCCGCCCCCAAGGCCACCCCGCCCCAGGGCAAGAAGGGCCCCGGCGGAGGGCTCCTGATGGGGCGCCCCTTCGGCGTGCCCGTCTACGTGGCACCGAGCTGGTTCCTCGTCGCCGCCCTCATCACCTGGGTCTTCGGCGGCCAGCTCGACCGCGTCCTGCCCGAGCTCGGCGCCGCCCGCTACCTCGTCTCGCTCTTCTTCGCCGTCGCGTTCTACGCCTCCGTGCTCGTCCACGAACTGGCGCACACCGTCGTCGCCCTGCACTACAAGCTGCCGGTGCGCCGCATCCAGCTCCAGTTCTTCGGCGGCGTCTCGGAGATCGAGAAGGAGTCGGAGACGCCGGGACGCGAGTTCGTCCTCGCCTTCGTGGGCCCGCTGCTCTCCCTCGTCCTCGCGGGCGTCTTCTACGGCGGCATGCGCGCCGTCGAGCCCGGCACCGTGCCCGGCGTCCTGCTCGCCGGCCTGATGATCTCGAACCTCATCGTGGCCGCCTTCAACCTCCTGCCGGGCCTGCCCCTGGACGGCGGCCGCATGCTCCGCGCCGTCGTCTGGAAGATCACCGGCAAGCCCATGAGCGGCACCATCGCCGCCGCCTGGGTCGGCCGCGCGCTCGCCATCTCCGTCCTCATCGGACTGCCCCTGCTCAACCAGTCCGGCGCGCTCGGCGGCGACACCCAGGACATCGGCGGCATGGACACCGTCACCGACGCCCTGCTCGCCGCGATCCTCGCCGCGATCATCTGGACCGGCGCGGGCAACAGCCTGCGCATGGCCCGGCTGCGCGAGCACCTGCCCGAGCTCCGCGCCCGCGCCCTGACCCGCCGGGCCGTCCCCGTCGAGTCGGCCACCCCGCTCTCCGAGGCGCTGCGCCGCGCCAACGACGCCGGGGCCCGCGCCCTCGTCGTGGTCGACGCCGACGGCGATCCCATGTCGGTGGTCCGCGAGGCGGCCATCGTCGGCGTGCCCGAGCACCGCCGCCCCTGGGTCACCGTCAGCGGCCTCGCCCAGGACATCACCGAGGGCATGCGGATCTCCGCCGAGCTCGCCGGCGAGGAGCTCCTCGACACCCTCCGGGCGACACCGGCCACCGAGTACCTCGTGGTCGAGGCCTCCGGGGAGATCTACGGGGTGCTGTCCGCCGCCGACGTGGAGCGCGCCTTCGTCAAGGCGATGGCCCGCCCCAGCTGACGCCCACCCTGGTCCGCGGCCCGCGCGGGGGCCGGTAGGCTGTTCACATGTCCGAACCGACCGGTGCCGCCCGCCGACGCGGGCCCTTCAAGGTCGGGGACCAGGTTCAGCTGACCGACCCCAAGGGCCGCCACTACACGTTCACGCTCGAGGCCGGGAAGAACTTCCACACCCACAAGGGTTCCTTCCCCCACGACGAGCTGATCGGTGCTCCCGAGGGCAGCGTTGTCCGCACCACGGGAAACGTCGCCTACCTCGCGCTGCGCCCCCTGCTCCCCGACTATGTCCTGTCCATGCCCCGCGGCGCCGCCGTGGTCTACCCCAAGGACGCGGGGCAGATCCTGGCCTTCGCGGACATCTTCCCCGGCGCACGCGTCGTCGAGGCGGGTGTGGGCTCCGGCTCGCTCAGCAGCTTCCTCCTGCGCGCCATCGGCGACGAGGGCATGCTGCACTCGTACGAGCGCCGCGAGGACTTCGCCGACATCGCCCGGCAGAACGTGGAGCGCTACTTCGGCGCCCCGCACCCGGCCTGGCAGCTCACCGTCGGAGACCTCCAGGACAACCTGAGCGACACCGACGTCGACCGCGTCATCCTCGACATGCTCGCCCCCTGGGAGTGCCTGGACGTCGTCTCCAAGGCGCTCGTCCCCGGCGGCATCCTCTGCTGCTACGTCGCGACCACCACCCAGCTCGCCCGGACCGTCGAGTCCATCCGTGAGATCGGCGGCTTCAACGAGCCGACCGCCTGGGAATCGATGATCCGCAACTGGCACGTCGAGGGCCTCGCGGTCCGCCCGGACCACCGCATGATCGGCCACACCGGCTTCCTGCTCACCGCCCGCCGCCTCGCGGACGGCGTCGAGCCGCCCATGCGCCGCCGCCGCCCCTCCAAGGGCGCCTACGGCGAGGACTACACCGGCCCGAACGCCGACGGCGGGACCCCGCGCGCCGAGCGCTGAAGGACCGGCACCACCGCGACCGCGTACGCCGCGTGAACGCCCGGGCGCCGTCGCCGAGTTCCCCCGCAGACCGGGGAACTCGGCGGCGGCGCCTTTCCGTTCGCGGAAGACGCCGACCCCGGTGTTCCGCGGCGGTGTGAGGTATGGCACGATGCTGGCCACCTCCCCCACCGGCACAGCCCTCACAGGAGACCCTCCTCGTGCAGCACCCAGCCGTCCCGGAACTGGCACACAACACCACCCGTCCCATCCACTGGCTGGCCACCGCGGCCGCGCTCGCCGCCGTCGTCGCCGGCTCGTCCTTCCTGCAACCCGACCCCGCGACCGCCGCCCCTTCGGCCGCCGAGCCGTCCGGCAGGACCGCGGCCGCCCCCGCGCCCGCACCGGACCCGGCCACCGTCACGTTCCCCCTGGCCTGCGGGAACGTAAAACCCGTCGTGAAGAAGAAGGCCTCCGGGGACCTCGACGGTGACGGCAGCCCCGAGACCGTCGCGGTGGTGCACTGCGCCGCCGGATCGGGCACGCCGCCCGACGGGGTGTACGTCGTCACGCGCGCCACCGGGGGCAAGCCGCGGGTGGTCGCCACCCTCGTGGACCCGAAGGACCGCGAGAACGTCAGCGACTTCGCCGTACGTGACGGTGTGATCACCGCCACGCTCCTCGGCTACTCCTCGCCGAACGTGCCCAGCTGCTGCCCGGACCTCCAGGAGGAGGCCAAGTGGCGATGGAAGGACGGCACCTTCGCGCGGTCCACGCCGGCCGGGGCGCACAGCGTGTGACCCGGGAGACACGCAGAAGGGCCTGTGCCCGCCGTCCAGCGGCGGGCACAGGCCCTTCTGCGTGTCTCAGCGGGCGTCCGCGCCCACGGCCTCAGGCGGCGTCGGGCCCGTAGACCTCGACCCGGTCCGAGACGCGGCGCACGTGAATGCAGTCGCCCGGGCACTCCTTGGCCGAATCCACCACGTCCCGCAGAAGCGGCAGCGGAACGGGCGTTGTGGCGCCCGGAGCCTGCAAGAGCTCGTCGTCGCCGCTCTTCACGTACGCGAGTCCGTCGATGTCCAGCTCGAAGACCTCAGGCGCGTACTGCGCGCAGATGCCGTCGCCAGTGCAGAGGTCCTGGTCGATCCAGACCTCCAGCGGATCACGGCTCTCGGAGCCGTTCCCGGCCTCGTCTCCCACGGTCATCTCTCCTGCCGGTCGTCACGCCGAGTGAGCCGACTTTGCGGCAAGTCGGGCCAGCCCTGACGGGTGTTGAACGCTTCGACGATACAACCGCCCGCTTTCCGATGTTGTTGGGTGGGTAATGAGCAGACGTGAGGGAGAGCGCAAGGGTGAAGATCGGACACACCTCTACCGTCTTTGTGATCTAGGGGTTTCAATCGACACCCACCCAGGTAGGGTCTGGAAGCGTCCAGCTCCCCTTGGAGGAGGTGAGGACCGTGGCAGCCCACGACGACGACATCAACCGCGGCATCCGGCCGGGGCGAGGGTCTGAGGACCCCGCCGGTCAGGTTGCCTATCTCGAGCAGGAAATCGCCGTCCTGCGACGCAAGCTCGCCGACTCTCCGCGTCATACGAGGATTCTCGAAGAGCGGATCGTCGAGCTGCAGACCAACCTGGCCGGCGTGTCCGCCCAGAACGAGCGGCTCGCCAACACGCTCCGTGAGGCCCGCGACCAGATCGTGGCCCTCAAGGAGGAAGTCGACCGGCTCGCTCAGCCGCCGGCCGGCTTCGGAGTCTTCCTCGTGGCGAACGAGGACGGCACGGCCGACATCTTCACCGGGGGCCGCAAGCTCCGGGTGAACGTCAGCCCCGGCGTGGAGCTCGAAGAGCTCAGGCGTGGCCAGGAAGTAATGCTCAACGAAGCGCTCAACGTGGTCGAGGCCATGGAGTACGAGAGCGTGGGGGACATCGTCACCCTCAAGGAGATCCTCGAGGACGGCGAGCGTGCCCTGGTGGTCGGGCACACCGACGAGGAGCGGGTGGTGCGGCTCGCCGAACCACTCCTCGACGTCACCATCCGCCCGGGGGACGCACTCCTGCTCGAACCCCGCTCCGGCTATGTGTACGAGGTGGTCCCCAAGAGCGAGGTCGAAGAGCTCGTCCTCGAAGAGGTCCCGGACATCGGCTACGAGCAGATCGGCGGTCTGGGCAACCAGATCGAGCTGATCCGCGACGCGGTCGAGCTGCCCTACCTCTACCCGGACCTCTTCAGGGAGCACGAACTGCGGCCGCCCAAGGGCGTCCTGCTGTACGGGCCTCCCGGCTGCGGCAAGACGCTGATCGCGAAGGCCGTCGCCAACTCCCTTGCCAAGAAGGTCGCCGAGGTGACCGGGCAGGCGTCGGGGAAGAGCTACTTCCTCAACATCAAGGGCCCCGAACTGCTCAACAAGTACGTCGGTGAGACCGAGCGGCACATCCGCCTGGTCTTCCAGCGTGCGCGGGAGAAGGCGAGCGAGGGCACCCCCGTCATCGTCTTCTTCGACGAGATGGAATCCCTCTTCCGCACCCGCGGATCCGGTGTCAGCTCGGACGTGGAGAACACCATCGTCCCCCAGCTGCTCGCCGAGATCGACGGCGTGGAAGGCCTGGAGAACGTCATCGTCATCGGTGCCTCCAACCGTGAGGACATGATCGACCCGGCGATCCTGCGCCCCGGACGACTCGACGTGAAGATCAAGATCGAGCGCCCGGACGCCCAGGCGGCGAAGGACATCTTCGCCAAGTACCTCACCGAGCGGCTCCCGCTGCACGCGGACGACCTCGCCGAACACGGCGCCGACCGGCGCACCACCGTGGACGGCATGATCCAGTCCGTCGTGGAGCAGATGTACGCGGAGTCCGAGGAGAACCGCTTCCTCGAGGTGACGTACGCCAACGGCGACAAGGAAGTCCTGTACTTCAAGGACTTCAACTCCGGCGCCATGATCGAGAACATCGTCGGACGCGCCAAGAAGATGGCCATCAAGGCCTTCCTCGACGCCGACCAGAAGGGCATCAGGGTCTCGCACCTCCTCCAGGCTTGCATCGACGAGTTCAAGGAGAACGAGGACCTGCCCAACACCACCAACCCGGACGACTGGGCCCGCATCTCCGGCAAGAAGGGCGAACGGATCGTGTACATCCGTACGCTCGTCACCGGAAAGCAGGGCGCGGACACCGGACGCTCCATCGACACGGTGGCGAACACCGGTCAGTACCTGTAGAAGACAGGGCGGCTGCGGGTGTCCTTCGTGGGTACCCGCAGCTGTCTGTTTTTCAATGAAGGCAATGATCTCCCCACCAGCGCAAAGGCGCTCTAGGCTCTTCGGTACCGCCGAGTCGCGCAGTGCGGGGACGGGCACCGCACACGCACCGGAGAACCAGCGGTACTTGAGCGCCGCACCCGAACGGGAGCGCCGCCGGGCAAGGAGGGCCGCATGACCGTACGGCGAGTAATGGGCATCGAGACGGAGTACGGCATCTCCGTCCCCGGCCACCCGAACGCCAATGCCATGCTCACCTCGTCCCAGATCGTCAACGCCTACGCCGCGGCGATGCACCGGGCGCGACGCGCCCGCTGGGACTTCGAGGAGGAGAACCCCCTGCGGGACGCGCGGGGCTTCGACCTCGCCCGTGAGACCGCCGACGCCAGTCAGCTCACCGACGAGGACATCGGCCTCGCCAACGTGATCCTCACCAATGGGGCGCGCCTCTACGTGGACCACGCGCACCCCGAGTACAGCTCACCCGAGGTCACCAATCCCTGGGACGCCGTCCTGTGGGACAAGGCCGGCGAACGCATCATGGCGGAGGCGGCCGACCGCGCCGCCCAGCTGCCGGGCGCCCAGCCGATCCACCTGTACAAGAACAACACCGACAACAAGGGCGCCTCGTACGGCACGCACGAGAACTACCTGATGAAGCGGGAGACCCCCTTCTCGGACATCGTGCGCCACCTGACGCCGTTCTTCGTCTCCCGGCAGGTCGTCACCGGCGCGGGCCGGGTCGGCATCGGCCAGGACGGCCACGAGCACGGTTTCCAGCTCAGCCAGCGCTCGGACTACTTCGAGGTCGAGGTCGGCCTGGAGACGACCCTCAAACGGCCCATCATCAACACGCGCGACGAGCCGCACTCCGACGCCGAGAAGTACCGCCGCCTGCACGTCATCATCGGTGACGCGAACCTCTCCGAGATCTCGACGTATCTGAAGCTGGGCACGACGTCCCTGGTCCTCGCCATGATCGAGGACGGCTTCATCGCGGTGGACCTCGCCGTCGACCAGCCCGTGCGCACCCTCCACCAGGTCTCCCACGACCCGACCCTCAAGCGTCTGATCACGCTCCGTAGCGGCCGGACACTCACCGCGGTCCAGCTCCAGATGGAGTACTTCGAGCTGGCCCGCAAATACGTCGACGAGCGGTACGGCACCGACGCCGACGAGCAGACCAAGGACGTCCTCAGCCGCTGGGAAGACGTCCTGGGCCGTCTGGAGAGCGATCCGATGAGCCTGTCCGGTGAGCTCGACTGGGTCGCCAAGCGGGAGCTCATGGAGGGCTACCGCCGCCGTGACGGCCTGGACTGGGACGCGGCACGGCTGCACCTGGTCGACCTCCAGTACGCGGACGTACGGCCCGACAAGGGCCTCTACAACCGCCTGGTGGCCCGCGGCAAGATGAAGCGCCTCCTGGAGGAGCCCCAGGTCGAGCGCGCCCAGACCAAGCCCCCCGAGGACACACGCGCGTACTTCCGCGGCCGCTGCCTGGAGCAGTACGCGGACGACGTGGCCGCCGCCTCGTGGGATTCGGTCATCTTCGACCTTCCGGGGCGCGACTCGCTCCAGCGGGTGCCCACACTGGAGCCCCTGCGCGGGACGCGGAACCACGTCAAGGAGCTCCTTGACCGCTGCCGCACCGCGGAGGATCTGGTCCGGGTGCTCTCCGGAGGCTGAAAGACCCGGCGTGTGGGAATCATCGAGATGGCCCCCGGACGTTGCAGTAAGTACGGGGCCGATGTCGGACCTGGCTTATAGGGTCTGATCAAGTACATCGAACCGAACGAGCGGGGTGAGGTAGATGGCGACCAAGGACACCGGCGGCGGACAGCAGAAGGCCACGCGTTCCACCGAAGAGGTCGAGGAGCAGACAGAGGAAGCGCAGGGCTCCGAGGACCTCAAGGAGCGCCAGGAGAAGTTGAGCGACGACGTGGACTCCGTCCTGGACGAGATCGACGACGTCCTCGAGGAGAACGCCGAGGACTTCGTCCGGTCCTTCGTGCAAAAGGGCGGCCAGTAAGGCACGGCGGACGCGGCGGGTGCGAAGCCGGGAGTGCGTGGCGCGAGGCAGGGCCGCGCATGACCGGCGGTGCCGGAGCGGTCCGACGTGATCTGCCCCGATGCGCTCGACCGTCCTCGACTGCTCCCGACCGCACATGTGGATCACCGCCGCCAGACGGGTAGGGTCCTGACGTACCACCCTTCGGACGTACTGCGCATCAACTGCAATCCGGCCACCGGCGAGTTGGGACACGCTCCCGGCGTTCAGCGCCCGGCCGTCACTTACCTGGAAGGAAACGCGTGGAAGCCAACACTCGTAGCACCGGGCGTCTGCCGGCTGCCTTCCTGACGCCTGGTTCCTCGTCCTTCATGGACTTCCTGTCCGAGCACCAGCCCGAGATCCTGCCGGGCAACCGGCAGTTGCCGCCCACGCAGGGCGTGATCGAGGCGCCGCACGGCACGACCATCGTGGCGACGACGTTCCCCGGCGGCGTGGTGCTCGCCGGTGACCGGCGGGCGACCATGGGCAATGTGATCGCGCAGCGCGACATCGAGAAGGTCTTCCCGGCCGACGAGTACTCCGCGGTCGGCATCGCCGGCACCGCCGGTCTCGCGGTGGAGATGGTCAAGCTCTTCCAGTTGGAGCTGGAGCACTTCGAGAAGGTCGAGGGGGCCACGCTCTCCCTGGAGGGCAAGGCGAACCGTCTCTCCACGATGATCCGGTCGAACCTCGGCATGGCCATGCAGGGCCTGGCCGTCGTCCCGCTCTTCGCGGGCTACGACGTCGACCGCGAGAAGGGACGCATCTTCTCGTACGACGTCACGGGCGGCCGTTCCGAGGAGCACGGCTTCGCGGCCACCGGCTCCGGTTCGGTCTTCGCGCGCGGGGCGATGAAGAAGCTCTACCGCAAGGACCTCTCGGAGCAGGAAGCGACGACCCTCGTCGTCCAGGCGCTGTACGACGCCGCGGACGACGACTCGGCGACCGGCGGCCCGGACGTGGCCCGCCGTATCTATCCGATCGTCACCGTCATCTCCGACGAGGGTTTCCGGAGGCTGGCGGACGACGAGTCCTCCGAGATCGCCCGCTCGATCCTGGAGCGGCGTCTGGAGCAGCCCGACGGCCCGCGGGCCTCGCTGCTCTGACCGATCCGTATTCGCCACTGACTGAGTCACTGACAGAAAGGGACGGATAGCCGGTGTCGACGCCGTTCTATGTCTCACCCCAGCAGGCCATGGCCGACCGGGCGGAATACGCCCGCAAGGGCATCGCCCGTGGTCGCAGCCTTGTTGTGCTGCAGTTCGCCGATGGCATCGTGTTCGTCGGCGAGAACCCGTCCCGTGCGCTGCACAAGTTCAGCGAGATCTACGACCGGATCGGCTTCGCGGCCGCCGGCAAGTACAACGAATACGAGAACCTCCGGATCGGCGGCGTGCGCTACGCCGACCTTCGCGGATACACCTACGACCGTGACGACGTGACGGCCCGCGGTCTCGCGAACGTCTACGCCCAGACGCTGGGCACGATCTTCTCCAGCCAGGCGGAGAAGCCGTACGAGGTGGAGCTCGTCGTCGCCGAGGTGGGCGCGACGGCCGACGCCGACCAGATCTACCGCCTGCCGCACGACGGTTCGATCGTGGACGAGCACGGCTCGGTCGCGGTCGGCGGCAACGCCGAGCAGATCAGCACGTTCCTCGATCAGCGCCACCGGGACGGGATGTCCCTCGCGGAGGCGCTGAAGCTGGCGGTGCAGTCGCTGTCCCGCGACACCAACGGCAGTGAGCGGGAGATCCCCGCCGAGCGCCTCGAGGTGGCGGTCCTGGACCGCACGCGCCCGCAGCAGCGCAAGTTCAAGCGGATCGTCGGGCGCCAGCTCGCGCGGCTCCTCGAAGGCGGCGCGTCGGCTCCCACGGACGCCGCGTCGGACAACGAAGAGCCGGAGCCGGAGTCCACCGAGGACTCCACCCAGGAGTAGTCCCCTTCGTCGTACGCCCCGTGTCCCGGCCTGGTCGCCGGGGCACGGGGCGTTCGCGTGCCGGGCGGGTCAGCGGGGGGCGGGGGCCGTCGAGCCGCGGACCACCAGCTCCACCGGCAGGGTGTCGGTCAGGGGCGTGCGGCCGTCGAGCACGGCGAGCAGCGAGGCCATGCCGCGCTCGCCGAACCGCTCGGCGGGCAGCCGCACGGTGGTCAGCTCGGGTTCCACCGCGGTCGCCAGGGTGAGGTCGTCGAAGCCGGTCACGGAGAGGTCCTCGGGCACGCGCAGACCGAGGCGGCGGGCCGCCTTGCAGGCGCCGGCGGCCAGGATGTCGTCGTCGCAGACGAGCGCGGTGGGGCGGGGCCCCGGAGCGCGGAGGGCGGCTTCAGCGGCGGTGCGGGCGGCCTCGACGGTCAGGGGCGCCCGGACGGTGCGTACGGCCGTGTCCGTGCCCCTCAGGGCCGCCGCGAGGGCGTCGGCGCGGACGTCGAAGGTCCAGGAGTCGACGTCCGCGGCCAGGTGCAGGATGTCGCGGTGGCCCAGGGCCAGCAGATGCTCGGCCGCGCGGCGCATCCCGTCGCCGATGTCGAGGTTGACCGTGGCGGCGCCGAGGCTGTCCGCGGGGTCGCTGTCGAGCATGACCAGGGGCAGCGCGTCGCCCTGGATGGTGGCCAGCGCGTCGGCGGCCATGGACGAGGCGATGATGCCGTCCAGGGCCGCGCGCCCGGAGTCGAAGGGGTCGCGGGCGGGGCCGACGCCCTCGGGGGAGGGGTAGAGGACGACGCCGAAGCCGTGCTCGGCGGCGACGCGGGCGGCTCCGGTGTGGACGCGGGCGAAGAACTCGTTCGTGAGGGCGGGTACGACCAGGAGCGCCGTCCTGGTGCGGCCCAGGCGGAGGTTGCGCGCGGCGAGGTTCGGGCGGTAGCCCAGCTCGCGGGCGGTGGCCCGGACGCGCTCGGCGGTCCGCTCGGCGACCCTGCCCCGCCACTTCTCGCCGAACACGAGCGAGACGGTGGCCTGGGAGACCCCGGCGGCCCGCGCGACGTCACGGCTGGTGGGGCGTGGCCCCGCGGCCTCCTGCTGTGGCCCGGCCACTACTGGTACCTCCCGGATCGGTCCCGCGGGGCAAGAACGGGATGGACCCGCGGTGAGCGCTCATGGTACGTATGACCCTCGACGTTATACGTAAAACCTCGGCGCTTCGGCGCGGAGGGAGGGGCGGGAAGCATGGCTGCCGGATACGCGGAGATCCTCCGGACGAGACACGCCGGGCGGCTGCTCGCGGGCACGCTGGTGGGCCGGCTGCCCAACGCGACCGCGGCGATCGCGATCGTGCTGTTCATCCGCGCCGAGGGCGGGACCTACAGCCTGGCCGGCGCGCTCGCCGCGGTGTACGGCGTGGCCAACGCCGTGGGGCAGCCGCTGCTCGGCCGCCTGGTGGACCTCTACGGTCAGCCGCGGATCCAGCTTCCCGCGGCGGTCGTCTCCGCCCTGGGCATGGGGGCCTTCGCCTTCACCGGGCCCGACTCGCTCGCGCTCGCGTACGTCGCGGTGGGGGTGGCCGGTCTCTTCACGCCGCCCCTGGAGGGCGGCCTGCGCGCGCTGTGGCCGAGCGTCCTCGGCAAGGAGGAGCAGGTCCACACGGCGTACGCCATGGACGCCATCGCCCAGGAGGTCATGTTCACCGTCGGACCGCTGCTCGTGACCGGCTGCGTCGCGCTCTGGTCGGAGCAGGCCGCCCTGCTCGTCGTGAACGCCCTCGGTCTCCTCGGCGCCCTGTCCGTGGTGGTGTCGCAGCCCTCGCGCGCGTGGCGCTCGGCGCCCCGCGAGGCGCACTGGCTCGGCGCGCTGCGCTCACCCGGCCTCATCGCGCTGCTCGGCGCGTTCCTCTTCATCGGCATGGCGCTCGGCTCCATCACCGTCGCCGGCGTGTCGTACGCCGACGGGCACGGCGGCGACGCGGTGTACGGCTGGATGATGGCGGCCCTCGGCCTCGGCGCCCTCGTCGGCGGGTCCGTGTACGGGGCGCGGCAGTGGGCCGGCGTGCCCGAGAAGCGGCTGACCGTCCTGGTGGCCCTGCTCGCCCTCTGCTACTGGCCGCTGACGCTGACCCCCGGCGCCGTCGCCATGACGGCGCTCGCGGCCGTCGCCGGGGTCTTCCTCGCCCCGGCGCTCGCGTGCGCGTTCATCATCGTGGACCGGCACGCCCCGCGGGGCACCGTCACCGAGGCGTTCTCCTGGCTCGTGACCACGTTCACGGTCGGCGCGTCGCTCGGCACGGCGGCCGCGGGGCCGGTCGTGGAGTGGGGCGGGACGGTGTGGGGCTTCGCCGTTCCCGGGGCCGCCGGCGTCGCCGCGCTGGTGGTTCTGCTGGCCACGGCGCGGGTGCTCGTACTGCCCGCTGATTCGGCGGTCGTTGCGGGTTCATCGGAAAATGATCGAAACGGTGCCGTCGAACCCGGTTTCAGGGCAGGGCATCAGGCGTAATGTTCAGTCATGGACCGCCGCATTTTCGGGCTGGAGAATGAGTACGGCGTCACGTGCACGTTTAGGGGACAGCGCCGTCTGTCGCCTGACGAGGTGGCGCGCTACCTCTTCCGCCGTGTTGTCTCATGGGGCCGCAGCAGCAACGTCTTTCTGCGGAACGGCGCCCGCCTCTATCTTGACGTCGGGTCACATCCGGAATACGCAACACCGGAATGTGACAACGTGACCGAACTGGTCACGCACGACAAGGCGGGCGAGCGCATTCTGGAAGGCCTGCTCGTCGACGCCGAACGCCGCCTGCACGAGGAGGGAATCGCGGGCGACGTCTATCTCTTCAAGAACAACACCGACTCGGCGGGAAACTCCTACGGCTGCCACGAGAACTATCTGGTGGCCCGGCACGGGGAGTTCTCGCGGCTCGCGGACATCCTCATTCCCTTCCTCGTCACGCGACAGCTGCTGTGCGGCGCGGGCAAGGTGCTGCAGACTCCACGCGGCGCCGTGTACTGCGTCAGTCAGCGTGCCGAGCACATCTGGGAAGGGGTCTCCTCCGCGACCACCCGCTCCCGGCCGATCATCAACACCCGCGACGAACCGCACGCGGACGCCGAGCGCTACCGCCGGCTGCACGTCATCGTCGGCGACTCGAACATGTCCGAGACGACCATGCTCCTGAAGGTCGGCGCCACCGACCTCGTCCTGCGCATGATCGAAGCGGGCACGGTGATGCGGGACCTGACCCTGGAGAACCCGATCCGGGCCATCCGCGAGGTCAGCCACGACATCACGGGCCGCCGCAAGGTGCGTCTGGCCAGCGGCCGCGAGGCCTCCGCCCTCGAAGTGCAGCGCGAGTACTACGAGAAGGCCGTGGACTTCGTGGAGCGCCGCGGCATCCGCACGGGCACGGTCGAGCAGGTCCTGGAGCTGTGGGGCCGCACGCTCGACGCGATCGAGGCCGAGGACCTCGACCGCATCGGCACCGAGATCGACTGGGTCATGAAGTACAAGCTCATCGAGCGCTACCGCGCGAAGAACAACATGACCATGTCGCACCCCCGGGTCGCGCAGATAGACCTCGCGTACCACGACATCCACCGCCGTCGCGGGCTGTACTACCTCCTGGAGAGGAAGGGCCAAGCCGCCCGCATCTGCAACGACTTGAAGATCTTCGAAGGCAAGTCGGTGCCGCCGCAGACCACCCGCGCGCGGCTGCGCGGGGACTTCATCCGCAGGGCCCAGGAGCAGCGCCGCGACTTCACGGTCGACTGGGTGCACCTGAAGCTCAACGACCAGGCACAGCGCACGGTGTTGTGCAAGGACCCCTTCCGGTCGGTCGACGACCGGGTGGAGAAACTGATCGCCGGTATGTAACCCCCGATACAGCAGGTGCGTTGCGGGAACGCAACGCGGGGCGCCGTACGTTCCTCGTACGGCGCCCTTCTCCATGCGTAGAGTTGCGCGCACGCCAACCGACAAGATCGACCGATACGAGGCCCCCACCGTGCGCCGACGCTCACTTCTCCTTGCTGTTCCGGCCGGCCTGCTCACGCTGGCCGGGTGTGGTGACGACAAGAAGGCCGACAAGGCCAAGTCAAGCGACACCCCGTCCCCCTCCAACTCGTCCTCGGCCGCGCCGACGGCGAAGATCGTGGACGGGCCCCTGCCCGAGATCACGAAGGGGACGAAGTTCGGCCAGAAGCCGACCGTCGCGAAGGGGCCCGGCAAGCCGTCCTCCGACCTCGCGGTCAAGACCCTGGTCGAGGGCAAGGGCGCCGAGGTGAAGAAGGGCGACTACCTCCAGGCGAACTACCTCGGCCAGATCTGGGCCACCGCCAAGGTCTTCGACAACTCGTACGACCGCGGGAACCCCACCGTCTTCCCGATCGGCGTGGGACAGGTCATCCCGGGCTGGGACCAGGCTCTCGTGGGCAAGAAGCTCGACAGCCGCGTGCAGCTCGCGATCCCCCCGAAGATGGGGTACGGCACCGAGGGCAACAAGCAGGCGGGCATCAAGGGCGACGACACGCTGGTCTTCGTCGTCGATCTGGTGGGCACCTTCAGCGCCAAGAGCTCGGCCAAGGGCAAGGAGGTCGCGCAGTCCAACATCGACCTGCCCAAGGTCGGCACGAACACCGACGGCAAGGCCCCCTCGATCGACGTCCCGAAGAAGGACGCCCCCAAGAAGCTCGTCGCTACGTACATCCTCGAGGGCGACGGGGAAGAGATCAAGGAGACCGACAGCCTCCTGTGCCAGTACAAGGGCGTGCTGTGGGCCGACGGCAAGGAGTTCGACTCCTCGTACAAGAGGAACGAACTCGCCTCGTTCCAGCTCGCTCAGGTCGTCAAGGGCTGGGCGCAGGGCCTGACCGGCAAGAAGGTCGGCAGCCGCGTCCTGGTCGTCGTCCCCCCGAAGCTCGGGTACGGTGACCAGCCGCCGCAGGGCAGCACCATCAAGAAGGACTCCACGCTGGTCTTCACCGTGGACATCCTCGCGAAGATGTAACACTGTCCCGGCTGGTCATTCGTATCAAAGCAGGAGCATTGACGTGAGCATCGAGAAGCCCGAGATCGACTTCCCCGACGGTCCGGTCCCCACCGACCTTCAGATCGTGGACATCTGGGAGGGCGACGGCGCGGAGGCGAAGGCCGGCGACACCGTCCAGGTTCACTACGTGGGCGTTTCCTTCTCCACCGGTGAAGAGTTCGACGCCTCCTGGAACCGCGGCAACCCGCTCGCGTTCCAGCTGGGCGCCGGTCAGGTCATCGCCGGCTGGGACCAGGGCGTCCAGGGCATGAAGGTCGGCGGCCGCCGCAAGCTGACCATCCCCGCCCACCTCGCGTACGGCGAGCGGGGTGCCGGTGGCGGCGCCATCGCGCCCGGCGAGACGCTGATCTTCGTCTGCGACCTCGTCGCCGTCTGAGACACGACCGGGGCCAGGGTCTGACCGGACCTGTCCACCGAGGGTCCATGCCTGTTCGGGCATGGGCCCTCGGCTTTTGATACGACACCCGGGGGCGGTACCGTCGGCGGTCGGAAGTCATGCTGAGAAAGGGCGTCGATGGCCATTGCCAAGGCCGAGCGGCTGATGAACCTGGCGCTGTGCCTGCTCGGGACGCGTCGGCCGCTCAGCAAGCGCGAGCTGCGCGAGTCCATCGAGGCCTATCTGGAGGCGGGGTCGGACGACTCCTTCAACCGGATGTTCGAGCGCGACAAGGACGATCTGCGCGAACTCGGCCTGGTCATCGAGACGGTGGAGAACCTCGACGGCGAGGTGGGCTATCTCGCGCGCCGCGACAGCAACCGCCTGCCGCCCATCACCATCGACGCCGAGGAGGCCGCAGCGCTCGGCCTGGCCGCCAAGGTCTGGCAGCAGGCGCGCCTCGCCGGAGCCGCCAGCGGCGCCCTCCAGAAGCTGCGCGCCGCGGGCCTGCCCGAGGACGTCGACCCGTACGGGACCCACAGCGCCCTCGAACCGCGCATCCCCGTGCACGAGGCGTCCTTCGAGCCGCTGATGCTGGCCTGCCGCGACCGCCGCCCCGTGATCTTCGACTACCGCAAGGCCACCGCGGCCCGCCCCGAGCCCCGGCACGTCGAGCCGTGGGCCCTGGAGTGCTGGCGCGGCCACTGGTACCTCGCGGGCTGGGACCGCGACCGGGGGGCCGAGCGCGTCTTCCGGCTCTCCCGCATCACCGGGAAGGTCCGCGCCCGGGCCGGCAAGTTCACCGCCGACGTCCCCGACGTCGTGACGGTGCGCGAGACCGTCGCGGGCTGGGCGGGGGAGAGCGCCGACCGCTCCGCCCTGATCCGACTGCGCAAGGGCGCGGGCTATCCGCTGCGCGCCAAGGCCGCCCGCATACGCGAGGCGGGCGAGGGGTGGGACGAGTTGGAGATTCCTTACGGGCACGGGCTCGACGCCTGGCTGGTGGAGTTCGGGCCCGACGTGGTGGTCCTGGAGCCGGCCGAGCTGCGGGCCGACGTGGTGGACCGGCTGCGCGCCGTGGCCAAGGGCTGAGGGGCGGACCGACCATGGCATCGAACGCCATCGACCAGACCCGGCGGATGCTCTCCCTGGTGACGTATCTGCGCGAGCGCCCCGGCGCGCACGTCCAGGACGTGGCCCGCGCCTTCGGGATCACCGAGGACGAGCTGATCTCCGACCTGGACGTGCTGCCGCTGTGCGGGACCAGCTTCCGCGGCGGCGACCTCCTGGACATCGACACCGACGGCGACCGCATCTGGTGGCACAACCCGGACGACGTGGCGGCCCCCCTGCGGCTCGCCGCCGACGAGGCGACCGCGCTCCTGGTGGCCGCCCGCGCGGTCTCCACCCTCCCGGGGCTGCGCGAGAGCGACCGGCAGGCCCTGGTGCGCGCCACGGCCAAGCTGGAGACGGCGGCCGGTGAGAACGCGGGCGCCAGCGCGCGCCTGTCGGTGACCTTCGAGTCCGAGGGCGGCGTCTTCGCCGACGTCGACCGCGCGATCTCCGAGCGGCGCAGGCTCTGGCTGCGCTACTACTCCCCGGCGCGCGACGAGCTCACCGAGCGCGAGGTCGACCCGATCCGGCTCTTCGCCGTGGGCCACACGTACATGGAGGGGTGGTGCTACCTCTCCGAGGCGCGCCGCACCTTCCGTCTGGACCGGGTCGCCGAGATCAAGATCCTGGACGAGCCGTCCGCGCCGCCCGAGGTCGAGCTGCGCGACCTCTCCGAGGGGCTCGTGCAGCCCGCCGCCGAGGACCCCGAGGTGGTCATCGAGGTCGGGCCCGGCGGCCGCTGGGTGGCCGAGTACTACCCCCACGACAGCGCCGAGGAACTGCCCGACGGCGGTCTGCGGATCACGCTGCGCACCCCGGACCCGACCTCGCTGCGCAGGCTCGCCCTGCGGCTCGGCGGGGACGGCCACATCGTCTCCCCGGCGGACCTCGCGGACAGCGCACGGCTGGCGGCCCGCGAGGCGCTCGCCGCCTATGACCAGCACCCCGAGGGGTCGTACGACAGGCAGGAGCAAGGGCGATGAACACCAGCCTCATGTCCGAGATTCCCGGAATGTCGAGAATCGCCCCCGTGCTCTTCAAGGCCGCGTGCCCCGACTGCCGCGCCCGCTTCGAACTCTCCGCGGGCGCCCTGCGGTTGGCCATCGGCGCCTCCGCCCGCACCACCTTCTACTCGTTCACCTGCCCCGAGTGCGGCAACGCGGTGCGCAAACCCGCGGGCGAGCGCATCGTCGAACTGCTCACCGGCGGCGGGGTGCGGACACTGCGTCTGCACTCGACCGTCTAGGCTCGGCGCATGTTCTGGGCGATGGTGGCGATTGCCGCGGGGTTCTGTGGCCTCGCCGTGCTCGGCGTGCTGGCGATCCGGGTCTTCGTGGAGGCGCAGCGGCTCGGCGCGCAAGTGACGCAGACCACACAGCGGATCAACCGTGCGGCGGAGGACCTCGAAGCGGCGGCGACGGGTGCGGCCCGTGCGGGCCGAGATGTCCTGTAATTCCCGCGAACCGGCTGGACACGGCTGAGGCGCACATCGACGCCGCGGCCTGTCAACTTCGCATGCCCGGAAGGTACGCTTCTCAAGTGGCCCGGAGTGCGAGGCGCGGGCCGCAACTGGGAGTACGCACAGGGATTGCCCTGCGTTCACCCCTGAGCGTTACGATCGCTGCCAGCACGGTGGCCGGACAGCACGTCCGGCCTGTCCGGCAGCCCCGCCCCTGCCGCCTCGGTGAGAAGGTAAAGACCTATGTTCGGAAAGATCGGCGCCCCCGAGATCATTCTCATTCTCGTCGTCATCGTTCTGCTGTTCGGCGCGAAGAAGCTTCCCGACATGGCCCGGTCGCTCGGCAAGTCCGCGCGCATCCTCAAGAGCGAGGCCAAGGCGATGAAGTCGGACGGGAAGAAGGACGAGGCCGCCCCGGCCGACCCGCCCACCGACCCCGCCGCCACCGTCCAGCCGCGCACCATCCAGGCCGCGCCCGGCGACGTGACCAGCTCGCGCCCGGTCACCGAGCCCACCGACAGCACGACTAAGCGCTGATCCAAGGCCGGCGACGGCCGGCCTGCCGCACGAGATGAGGACGTGGGTTGCTCAAGTCTGCCCGCAAGAAGGAACAGGATCCCGAGGGGCGGATGCCTCTTGCGGAGCACCTGCGTGAGCTGCGCAACCGACTGGCCAAAGCCGTGCTGGCCATCATCGTCGTCGCGGTCGTCGCCGCCTTCTTCTACAAGGACATCATCGAGTTCTTCACGAACCCGATCCTGAGCTCCGTGGGGTGCGAGTCCAGCTTCGCCGAGCTGGCGGAGAAGGGCGGCGAGGAGACCTGCGCCCGCATCGTCCTGAACGGTCTGCTCACGCCGTTCACGCTCGCCCTGAAGATCTCCCTCATGGCCGGTGTGGTGCTCGCGTCCCCGGTCTGGCTCTACCAGCTGTGGGCGTTCGTCGCCCCGGGCCTGCACAAGAGCGAGAAGAAGTACGCCTACGGCTTCGTGGCCGCGGGCTTCCCGCTCTTCGTCGGCGGCGGCTTCTTCGCCTACAAGACGCTGCCGACCATGGCGCGCGTGCTGCTCGAGTTCTCTCCGGGCGGGGTGGACAACCAGCTGCCGCTCGACGAGCTGATCGACCTGGTCACCCGCATGGTGGTCGTCTTCGGCCTCTCCTTCGAGATGCCGCTCCTGCTGGTGATGCTGAACCTCACCGGGGTGCTCACCGGCAAGCGGATGCTCGGCTGGTGGCGCGGAATGATCATGGGCATCACGGTCTTCGCGGCCGTGGCGACGCCCAGCACCGACCCGCTGACGATGATCATGCTTGCCGGGCCGATCTGGGTGCTCTACTTCGCGGCCACCGCGTTCTCGCTCCTGAACGACCGGCGCAAGGCCAAGGTCGAGGCCGCCGGACCCGACGACGACGAGGCGTCCGAGCTGGACCTGACCCCCGAGGACGTCGGTTCGATCGAGCCCGTGGCCGCCCACCGGGCGCTGCCCGAGCAGGCGAGCGGCGACGGCTCCGGCCGGACCGACCGCGACCGCGTCAACGGTTTCGACGACGTCACCTGACCTTGTAGGGTCCTGCCTCAGACTCTGTCCGGGGGGACCCCAGTGACCAGCGACATCACCCTTTTCGTCAATCCCACCGCGGGCCGCGGCCGGGGCGCCCACGCGGCGCAGCCGGCCGCTTCGGCGTTGCGGGCCGCGGGGCACTCCGTGCGCACGGTCATCGGCGAGGACTCCGCCGACGCGCTGCGCCGGGCCCGGGACGCCGTCGCCGCCGGTACGGGTGCGCTGATCGCCGTCGGCGGTGACGGCATGGCGAGCCTCGCGCTCCAGGCCGTCGCGGGGACGGCGACGCCCCTGGGGGTGATCGCCGTGGGCACCGGCAACGACTTCGCGCGGGCCCTCGGGCTCCCGGTGCGTGATCCGGCCGCCGCGGGGAGGGTCGTCGCGCAGGCGCTGGACGCGGGGCGCACGCGCGCCGTCGACCTGGGCCAGGTGGGCAAGACGTGGTTCGGCACGGTGCTCGCCTCCGGCTTCGACTCGCGGGTCAACGACCGGGGCAACCGGATGCGCTGGCCCACCGGACGCTTCAAGTACGACCTCGCGATGGCAGTGGAGCTGGCGGCCTTCCGGCCCATCCCGTTCCGGATCACGCTCGACGACGAGCGGGTCCACGAGATCGACGCGACCCTCGTCGCCGTCGGCAACGGATCCTCGTACGGCGGCGGCATGCGGATCTGCGCGCGGGCCGACCTGGAGGACGGCCTCTTCGACGTCACCGTCGTCGGCGACTGCAGCCGTACGACGCTCCTGAAGGTCTTCCCGCGGGTCTACAAGGGCACGCACCTGGACCACCCCAAGGTCACCGTGTTCCGGGCCGCGAAGGTGGAGCTCGCCGCCCCGGGCGTCACCGGGTACGCGGACGGCGAACAGCTCGGCGGGCTGCCGCTGACGGCGCAGTGCGTGCCGGGAGCCGTGCGGGTCCTTGGGCCCGAGGGGCCGCACGAACCGTAAGACAGATAATGATCGTCCGTTGTCAGTGGTGGCCGGTAGGCTCGAAAGCACGATGACAGAGGACCTCTCACCGGCCGAGCGGTACGCGGCGGCGCGCGAGCGCGCTGTCGAGCAGGCCACCGCACTCGCCGGCTTCCGCGAGATGTACGAATTCGGCCTCGACCCCTTCCAGATCGAGGCCTGTCGGGCGCTCGAAGCGGGGAAGGGCGTGCTCGTGGCCGCCCCCACGGGTTCGGGAAAGACGATCGTCGGCGAGTTCGCCGTGCACCTGGCCCTGCTGCAGGGCAAGAAATGCTTCTACACCACGCCCATCAAGGCGCTCTCCAACCAGAAGTACGCCGACCTCTCCAAGAGATACGGCGCGGACAAGGTCGGTCTCCTGACCGGCGACAACAGCGTGAACTCCGATGCCCCGGTGGTCGTGATGACCACCGAGGTGCTGCGGAACATGCTGTATTCGGGCTCGCAGTCGCTGCTCAACCTCGGCTATGTCGTCATGGACGAGGTGCACTACCTCTCCGACCGCTTCCGCGGCGCCGTCTGGGAAGAGGTGATCATCCACCTCCAGGAGTCGGTGACGCTGGTCTCCCTGTCGGCGACCGTCTCGAACGCCGAGGAGTTCGGCGACTGGCTGGACACCGTGCGCGGCGACACCCAGGTGATCGTCTCGGAGCACCGGCCCGTCCCGCTGTTCCAGCACGTCCTCGCCGGCCGCCGGATGTACGACCTCTTCGAGGAGGGCGAGGGCCAGCGCAAGGCCGTCAACCCCGACCTCACGCGCATGGCGCGGATGGAGGCCAGCCGCTCGTACAACCCCCGGGACCGCCGCAAGGGCAAGATGGTCCGCGAGGCCGACCGCGAGCGCGAGCGCAGACAGCGGTCGCGGATCTGGACGCCGGGCAGGCCCGAGGTCATCGACCGGCTCGACTCCGAAGGCCTCCTTCCCGCGATCACCTTCATCTTCAGCCGCGCGGCCTGCGAGGCCGCCGTGCAGCAGTGCCTGCACGCGGGACTGCGGCTGAACGACGAGGACGCGCGGGCCCAGGTCCGCGAGATCGTCGAGGAGCGCACGGCCGCCATCCCGGACGAGGATCTGCACGTCCTCGGGTACTACGAATGGCTGGAAGGCCTGGAGCGCGGCATCGCCGCGCACCACGCGGGCATGCTGCCGACCTTCAAGGAAGTCGTCGAGGAGCTCTTCGTCCGCGGCCTGGTGCGTGCCGTCTTCGCCACCGAGACCCTCGCGCTCGGCATCAACATGCCCGCGCGCAGCGTGGTCCTGGAGAAGCTGGTCAAGTGGAACGGCGAGCAGCACGCGGACATCACCCCGGGCGAGTACACCCAGCTGACCGGCCGCGCCGGGCGGCGGGGCATCGACGTCGAGGGCCACGCCGTGGTCCTGTGGCAGCGCGCCATGAGCCCGGAGCACCTCGCGGGACTGGCCGGCACGCGCACGTACCCGCTGCGGTCCAGCTTCAAGCCGTCGTACAACATGGCGGTGAACCTGGTCGAGCAGTTCGGGCGGCACCGCTCGCGTGAGCTCCTGGAGACGTCCTTCGCGCAGTTCCAGGCCGACAAGTCGGTCGTCGGGATCTCCCGCCAGGTCCAGAAGAACGAAGAGGGACTAGAGGGCTACAAAGCCTCGATGACCTGCCACCTGGGCGACTTCGACGAGTACGCCCGCCTGCGCCGCGAGCTGAAGGACCGGGAGACCGAGCTCGCCAAGCAGGGCGCCAACCAGCGCAGGGCGGCGGCCGCCGCCGCCCTGGAGAAGCTCAAGCCCGGTGACGTCATCCACGTGCCGACCGGGAAGTACGCGGGCCTGGCGCTCGTCCTGGACCCGGGGATCCCGGCGGGGCGCGTGAACGGCCACCGCGGTTTCGAGCACCAGGACGGACCGCGCCCCCTTGTCCTCACGGCCGAGCGGCAGGTCAAGCGGCTGGCCTCGATGGACTTCCCGGTGCCGGTCGAGGCCCTTGAGCGGATGCGCATCCCGAAGTCGTTCAACGCCCGCTCGCCGCAGTCGCGCCGGGACCTGGCGTCGGCCCTGCGCACCAAGGCCGGGCACATCGTGCCGGAGCGCCACCGCAAGGGGCGCGCGGCCGCCGCCGACGACCGCGAGATCGCCCGGCTGCGCACGGAACTGCGCGCCCACCCCTGCCACGGGTGCGACGAGCGGGAGGACCACGCCCGGTGGGCCGAGCGCTACCACCGCCTGCGGCGGGACACCGTGCAGCTGGAGCGGCGCATCGAGGGGCGCACGAACACCATCGCGCGGACCTTCGACCGGATCGTCGCGCTGCTCACGGAGATGGACTACCTGCGGGGTGACGAGGTCACCGAGGACGGCAAGCGGCTCGCCCGGCTCTACGGCGAGCTGGACCTCCTGGCGAGCGAGTGCCTGCGGGAAGGAGTCTGGGAAGGGCTCAGCCCGGCCGAACTGGCCGCGTGCGTCTCGGCGTTGGTGTTCGAGGCGCGGATGGCGGACGACGCGCTCGCTCCCAAGCTGCCCTCGGGGAAGGTCAAGGCCTCTCTCGGCGAGATGGTGCGGATCTGGGGGCGGCTCGACGCACTGGAGGAGGAGTTCAAGATCAACCAGGCGGAAGGGGTCGGCCAGCGCGAGCCCGACCTCGGATTCGCCTGGGCGGCGTACATGTGGGCGTCCGACAAGGGCCTCGACGAGGTGCTCCGGGAGATCGAGATGCCCGCGGGGGACTTCGTCCGCTGGTGCAAGCAGGTGATCGACGTGCTCGGGCAGATCTCGGCGGCCGCTCCCCGCGAGGGCTCGACGGTGGCGAAGAACGCCCGCAAGGCCGTGGACCAGCTGCTGCGGGGCGTGGTGGCGTACAGCTCCGTCGGCTGACCCGCCCGTCGGAGCCCCGTCGAGCCCCGCCGGAGCCCCGACGGTTCACTCGACGGACCAGCCGACGGGAAAGCCGCGTGCGCCGGGGCCGGCCGGAAGTCTCCGGCCGGCCCCGGCGTCCGTTCGGTCAGGCGTCCGTGCGCTCAGGCGGCCGTTCGCACGGCGTCCCGCTTCGCGACCTCCTCGCGCACGATCGGGATCACGTGCCGGCCGAAGTCGATCGCGTCGTCCAGAAGGTCGTAGCCCCGGGCCGAGAGGATCTCGACGCCCAAGTCGTGGTAGTCGAGGAGCGCCTGGGCGACCGTCTCCGGAGTGCCCACCAGCGCCGTCGAGTTGCCCGCGCCCCCGGTCTCCGCGGCCGTCGGGGTCCACAGCGCGCGGTCGTGGCGCTCACCGGCCGCCGCCACCGCCAGCAGCCGCTGGGAGCCGGAGTTCTCGGGGTTCCTCAGCGGGTGGCGGCGGGACAGCGGGGCGCCCGCCTTGCGGGCCTTGATGCGGGCCAGCGTCGCGTGCGCCTTCTCCCAGGCCAGTTCCTCGGTCGGCGCGATGATCGGACGGAACGCCACCTGGATCCGGGGGACGTCGGTGCGGCCGGCCGCCTTCGCCGCCGCCTTCACCGACTCGATCTGCTCGGCGGTCTGTGCGAGGGGCTCGCCCCACAGGCAGTAGATGTCGGCCTCGGCGCCCCCGGCGGCGTACGCGGCAGGGGACGAACCTCCGAACGAGACCTGCGGATGCGGCTTCTGGAGCGGGAAGGTGTCGCTGACGAAGTCCTCGAAGCGGTAGAACGCGCCCTCGTGGTCGAAGGGCTCGTGCGAGGTCCACGCCTTCTTGATGATCTGGATGGCCTCGCGGGTACGGGCGTAGCGTTCGTCCTTGGTGCGGAAGTCGCCCTCGCGCCGCTGCTCGTGGTCGTTGCCGCCCGAGATGAAGTGCACCGCGAGCCGGCCGTCGCTGATGTGGTCCAGGGTCGCGAACGTCTTCGCGGCGAAGGTCGGGTAGGAGACGTTCGGGCGGTGCGCGACCAGGATCTGGAGCTTGTCCGTGCGGGCCGCGACGTAGGCGGCGGCGGGGGAGGGGTCGGGTGACCCCGAGCCGTAGGCGAAAAGGACCCGGTCCCAGCCGTGGTCCTCGTGGGCCCGGGCGAGCCGGAGCGTGTAGTCCTTGTCGAAGGAAGCGCCCGAGCGGGCGGTGACTTCGGAGCCTTCATTGGTCGCCGCGATGCCGAGAAACTCGACGGGCATGGTGGGGCCTCATCTCAACTGGTCCGGGTGTGCGCTGACTTGGGGGCAGTCAGGCGCAACACGCCGCGGACCACACACGACCGAAGTCGATGTGATCGCGGGTGACGAGACGCAGCCGGGGGCGCATGGGATCAGTGGAGCAGCCGTCCATGTGAGGCGTCAACCACGGCCTTCGCAGCTGTGTTCCCGGCTGTTCGGGACAATCACTCCGCGTGTTCGATTGATCGCCACGCGTGCAAATGGAGCCGAGTGTATGCCCGTGGCCAAGCGCCTTGCAGGGGGTTACTGAATATGACTCGGCGATGAATCCGGCGGACTAAGCTCGCCCGGAGCGCGGCGAGTTGAAACGAGTTGCGATAGATTCGCGCGCTTGTTCCCAGATCTTCAGATAGTTCCCCTACGTCCACTGCTTCCAACTCCCCGTAATCTCCCCACATTTCCTGGCATCACCCCCATTTCCTTCCCCCAAGACACATGTTCAGAGGGCATACATGGTGAGTGTTCAATCGCCTCCCGGTGGCCGACACACCCCTTACGCACGCGTGCTGTTGCTGCCCGCCACGCTGATGGCCGCGGCCACCGGAGCCGCGGTCGCCGCGGTGCCGGAGCCCGCGCGCATCGCGGTGGGCTGGTGCGGCGCGGTCGCGACCCTCGTGGTGGTCGCGGTCGCCGCCGAAGCCGTGCGCCGCGGCCGGACCATCCGGGAGTTGCACACCCAGTACGCGCAGCGGCTCGCTCATCTGGAGCGGCGCATCGCGTCCCATGACGACGAGACCATCCGCCTGGGCAGGGAGATCATCCCCGAGGCCGTCCTGCGGCTGCGGCAGGGCGAAGCGCCCTCGGAAGTGATCCGCCACCTCGTGGACGGCAACGAGACCTTCGCCGAACTCCCCGATTCTCAGCGGAAGATGCTCCGGAACGTCCTGGACACCCTGGACACCGGAGAGGCGATGCGCGAGTCCTCGCAGCGCGCCTTCGTCAACATCGCCCGGCGCGTCCAGTCCATCGTCCACCAGCAGGCCGCGGAACTGCGCGAGATGGAGGAGTTCCACGGACGCAACCCCGAGGTCTTCGACGACCTCCTGCGCATCGACCACGGCACGGCGCTGATCGGCCGGCTCGCCGACTCGATCACCGTCCTCGGCGGCGCCCGGCCGGGCCGCCAATGGCCCAAGCCCGTACCGCTGTTCAGCGTGCTGCGCGGCGCCATGTCCCGGATCCTGGAGTACCAGCGCGTCGACCTGCACTCGATCGCCAAGGTCGCGATCCGCGGCACCTCCGTGGAGCCGCTCATCCACGCCTGCGCCGAGCTGCTCGACAACGCCACGCGCTACTCCCCGCCGCAGACCCGCGTGCACGTCACCGCCGTCGAGGTGCAGACCGGCATCGCCGTCGAGATCGAGGACGGCGGCGTCAGCCTCAGCGAGGAGGCACGGGCGCGGGCCGAGCGCATGCTCGCCCAGGCCCAGGCCGGCATCGACCTGAACGACCTCGGCGAGAGCCCCCGCCTGGGCATGGCCGTCGTGGGACGGCTCTCGCAGATGTACAACCTCCAGGTCTCGCTGCGCCAGTCCGCGTACGGCGGCGTCCGGGCGGTGCTCATCGTCCCGCACGAGATGATCACCAACGCCCCGGCCCCCGGCCTCGCGCACGGCATCGGCGCCTCCGCGGTGCCCCGGGTGAACGCCGAGGGCGTGCCCATCGAGGAGGCCCGCGGCATCCGGCGCAAGAAGCCCCGCGTGATGACCGCGGGACCGCCGCTGCCCAAGACGCTCGACGCGACCATGGAGGACGACGTCCCCGAGGTCACCGAGTGGACGTCCAACGGCCTTCCGCAGCGCCGCAGCCGGGTCCGCACCCCGCTCGCCGAGCGGCTGGCCCAGGAAGCCGCGGACGAGCGGTACGCGGCGCAGCGCGCCCAGTACTCCCCGCGGGCTGTCGCACCGGTCGTACCCGAACCGGCGAAGAAAGAGGAGAAGGAACCCGGCCTCTGGATCGAGGCCTTCATGAAGGGCGTCAACGGCGACGAATCGGCGTCCGACGACCCGTTGTTCCCCAAGGGCCACAGCGAGAACGACCACGGCACCGCCGACAGTGCCGACAACGCCGACGAGGGGGGCTGGAAGTGATCCAGCAACGGGCCAATTTCGACTGGATGCTCAAGGAGCTCGCCGACGGCGTGCCGCAGACCCGGCAGATCGTGGTGCTCTCCGCGGACGGCCTGCGCATCGCACGCTACGGCGGCGACCCCGACGCGGCCGACCGCATCGCCGCCGCCTGCGCGGGACTCCAGTCCCTGGCCGCCGCGGTGGCCACCGAGATCCCGCGGAGCGACGGCGGGATGCGCATGGTCATCATCGAGGTCGACGGCGGGTACTTCTACCTGATGGCCGCGGGAGCCGGCGCCTACCTCGCCGTGCTCGCCGACGAGACCGTCGACGCGGGCCTCATCGGCAACCGCATGCGGGACCTGGTCGTCCGGATCGGCGCCCATTTGACGAGCCCGCCCAGGCGAGACGGGCAGGCCGTATGAATCCTCCGCAAGGCGAGAACCCCTCCCACCGAGACGACCCTCCCCAACGGGAACGGCGCAGCCCGGAGAACCCCGAGCGGCTCTACATCCTGACCGGCGAGGACACGGAGAGGGCACCGCTCGACCTCGTCACGCTGATCGTCGCGCACGGCGAGGCACCTCCCACGGCCGAGCCGGAGCACTCCGCCGTACTGCGGCTGTGCACGACCCCGCTGTCCGTCGCCGAGCTCTCCGCGTACCTCGCGCTGCCGTTCAGCGTGGTGACCGTCCTGCTGACGAAGATGCTCGGGGCCGACCTGGTACAGGCGCGGGCGCCGATCGTCCGCTCCACGCTCCCCGATCGTTCCCTTCTCGAAGCGGTGATGCATGGACTTCAAAAGCTCTGACACGATCACCGGGCCGAGCAGCGAGGACGTCCTGCCGCACACGGCCACGGCCGCCGTGAAGGTCGTGATCGTGGGCGGGTTCGGGGTCGGCAAGACGACGATGGTCGGCTCGGTCAGCGAGATCCGTCCGCTGACCACCGAAGAGACCATGACCCAGGCCGGCATCGGCGTCGACGACAACTACGGCTCCGAGACGAAGACGGCCACCACCGTCGCGATGGACTTCGGCCGGATCAGCATCTCCGAAGAGCTGGTGCTCTACCTGTTCGGCACCCCCGGCCAGGAGCGCTTCTGGTTCCTGTGGAACGGGCTCTTCGAAGGCGCGCTCGGCGCGGTCGTCCTCATCGACACCCGGCGCCTCGAAGTCAGCTTCGACGTGATCGGCCGCCTGGAGGAACGCGGCGTGCCCTTCGTCGTCGCCGTCAACGACTTCCCCGACGCACCCCATCACCCGATGGAGACCCTGCGCCGCGCCCTCGACCTGGACGACGCGGTCCCGATGGTGAAGTGCGACGCCCGCCAGCGCGCGTCGAGCCGGGACACCCTGCTGACCCTCATGCGGTACCTGCACTCCCTGACCGTGGCCCGCGTCTGACACCTCCTCTCATCCGCAACCCCGGATCCCCTTCCGCAACCCCGGAGCGACGAACGTGACGACCCCATCCCACTCCCGCCCCGGCATGGACGACCCCGCCATGCCACCGCCCGGCTGCCCCGCGCACGGGCTCGGCCCCGGCGGCCTGCGCCGGCTCTACGGCCCCGAGGCGGACACCGACCTCGCCGGCCTCTACGAGAAGCTGCGCGCCGAGCACGGCCCGGTGGCCCCGGCCCTGCTCCACAACGACGTGCCCGTCTGGGCGGTCCTCGGCCACAGCGAGAACCTCCACATGGTCCGCACCCCCTCGCAGTACACCCGCGACTCGCGCCAGTGGCGGGCCGTGCAGGACGGCTCCATGGGCCCCGACAACCCGCTCGCACCCGTCGTCACCTGGCAGCCCATGGCCAGCTTCGTGGAGGGCGACGAACACCAGCGGCTGCGCGGCGCGGTCACCGGCGCCATGGCCGGCCTCGACCACCGGGGCATCCGCCGCTACATCAACCGCTACAGCAACCTCCTGCTCAACGACATCTGCCAGGACGGCAAGGCCGACCTGGTGAGCGGCTTCGCCGAGCATCTGCCGATGATGGTCATGTGCCATGTCCTCGGCATGCCCGAGGAGTACAACGAGAAGATGGTGCAGGCCGCCCGCGACATGCTCCGGGGGACCGAGACCGCCATCGCGAGCAACGCGTACATCATGGACGCGCTGATGCGGCTCGTGGCGCGGCGCCGGGCGCAGGCCGAGGAGGACTTCACCAGCAACCTCATCGCACAGCCGGAGCAGCTCACCGACGAGGAGGTCGGCGCCCACCTGCGGCTCGTGCTGATCGCCTCGTACGAGGCGACGGCCAACCTCATCGCGAACGCCCTGCGCATGGTGCTCACCGACCCGCGCTTCCGGGCCCAGCTCAGCGGCGGCCAGATGACGGTGCCGGAGGCGGTCGAGCAGTCCCTGTGGGACGAGCCGCCGTTCAGCGCCATGATCGGCTACTTCGCCAAGCAGGACACCCAGCTCGGCGGCCAGCAGATCAAGGCGGGCGACGGCCTGATCTTCGGCATCGCGCCGGGCAACGTCGACCCGGTCGTACGCCCGGACCTCTCCGCCAACATGCAGGGCAACCGCTCCCACCTGGCGTTCGGCGGCGGGCCGCACGAGTGTCCCGGGCAGGACATCGGGCGCGCCATCGCCGACACGGGTGTGGACGCGCTGCTGATGCGCTTCCCGGACGTGGAGCTCTCCGTCGAGGAGCATGAGCTGCGCTGGACGTCGTCGATCCTCTCCGGGCACCTGGTGTCGCTCCCGGTGCAGTTCGCGCCGCGGCCCCCGCAGGACGTGATGGCGCGGCCGATGGCGCGGGTGCCGGGCGCGCGCAACGACTGGCACGTCTCGTCCCCGGCGCCCCGGCCCGCCTATCCCACGACTCCGGCGCCCCCGGCCGCCACGCCGCCGCCCGCCCCGGAGGCCGCACCGGTGGCGGCCGCGGTGCCCAGGCAGGGAGCGTGGCGCAGGCTGGTGACCTGGTGGCGGGGCTACTGACCGCTACGGTCCGCCCGCTGACGGACCCGCCCCGGAGCCGTACCAGGAGTCGTACGAGGTCCAGGCGCCCAACTCGCGTGCGCTGACGAAGCGGTGGTCGGCGCCCGTGACCGGGTCCCTGAACTCCAGGACGCGGGACAGGAGCTGGAGGGGCCGCCGGAAGGCGTCCGGCGGCACCGGCCCCGCGACCAGCGGGTAGACCGGATCGCCCAGGATCGGCAGGCCGAGCGCGTTCATGTGCACGCGCAGCTGATGGGTGCGGCCGGTGTGCGGGGTGAGCCGGTAGCGCGCCAGCGTGCCGTCGTGCTCGGCGCGTTCGACGCGGCTCTCGCTGTTGGGCTCGGCGCCGGGCACCTCGTAGGCGGCGATGACGCCGCGCTCCTTGACGATGTGGCTGCGCACGGTGCGGGGGAGCGCGAGACCGGGGGCGTGGGCGGCCACGGCCTCGTACTCCTTGCGCACCCGCCGCTCGCCGAACAGCGTCTGGTAGGCGCCGCGTTCCTCGGGCCGCACGGTGAAGAGGATCAGCCCCGCGGTGAGCCGGTCGAGGCGGTGGGCGGCGCCGAGCGCGGGGATGTCCAGCTCCCTGCGCAGCCGGGCGAGCGCGGTCTCGGTGACGTGGCTGCCGCGGGGCGTGGTCGCGAGGAAGTGCGGCTTGTCGGCGACGACGATGTGCTCGTCGCGGTAGACCACGTCGATGCCGAACGGCACCGGGACCTCCTCCGGCAGATCCCGGTGGAACCACACGAACGCGCCGGGCGCGTACGGATCGTCCGGTGTCACGGGGCGCCCGTCGACGCCGACGATCAGTTCGTCCCGCAGCATCCCGTCGATCACCCCGGGCCCGGCCTTGAGCCGCTCGACGAGGTGGTCCCGTACGGTCGCCCACGCTCCGTCGGCGGGCAGCTTGACCCGCATGGGGTCGACGCCGCGCCGCTGCGGCAGGGGAGAGGGCGGGATGCGGGGCTTGCGGGTCACAACCGGCAAGAGTACGGGCCCTGGCGGCCCCGCCCCGCCGGGCGCGGGGCGCGTAGGACGCGGGGTCAGCGGCTGCCCGTCGGGCCGTCCTCCCGGACCCGCGCGTGCAGATGCATGTCGAGCCAGCCCTCCTCGTGCAGGACCGCCCTGCGCTTGGTGCCCTCGGGGGCGAAGCCGGTCTTGAGCGCGACACGGCAGGACGCCTCGTTGGCCGTGGCGTGGGTGAGCTCCAGGCGGTGCAGGCCGACGTCGGCGAAGGCCCAGTCGGAGAGGGTGGTCAGGGCGCGCGGGGCGATGCCCCGGCCGCGGGCCGACGGCATGGTCCAGTACGCGACTTCGGCCTGGCCGTCGCCGAGCACGATCAGCCGCAGCGAGATCCGGCCCACCACCGCGTCCGTCGTGGCGTCGGCGATGGCCCAGTGCGCGTCGCGCTCCTCGGCCCAGGCCGCGCGCCAGCCCTCGATCCAGTCGCGGGTCTCGTCGACGGACTCGGCCCCGCGCGCGTGCCAGCGCTGGATCACCGGGTCCTGGAACGCCTCGTACACGGCGGGGGCGTCGGCCGCTTGCCAGGGGCGGATGAGGAGGCCGCCGGGGGCGGGGATGCGGGGCTGCTGTGTGCGGGCGAGGGCGCCCGGCGGCACGACGTCCGGGATCTTGGAGGGCATCCCGGCATGGTGCCAGCGGGGTCCGCCCGGGGGGAAACGATTTTGGTCTGACGTGGTCCGCGGACCGGTGGGGGCTGATCGCGCAGTTCCCCGCGCCCTGAAGGGGCTTGCCTGCGCCCGTCAGGGGCGCGGGAACTGCCGCCCCATCCTGCCGCCCCATCCGGCTCGAACTGCGCGATCAGCTCCCCGCTCAGCGGCAGACAGTGACTTGGCGGACCGGCGGCTGCTCAAGCCGAGGGCACCGACTCCTGCTCCGCCTCCACCTGTGCGTTCCAGTCGCGCTTGGCCGCCTGCCAGCCGTCCTCGTTGTGCCCCAGGCGCCAGTAGCCGGAGACCGAGAGGCGCTCGCGGGGGACCTCCCGCTCCACGCGGAGGTAGCGGCGGAGCTCCTTCACGAAGCCGGCCTCGCCGTGCACGAACGCCTGCACGTCGCCCGCCGGGAAGTCGAGGGCCCGTACGGCCTCGACGAGGGCCTCGCCCACGGGGCGCTCGCCGCGGTGCAGCCACCTGACGTCCGCGGCCGTGCTGATCTTCTGCTCCTCGTCCGCGTCGGCGACCTCGACGAAGGCGAACGCCGTGGCGCCCTCGGGCAGTGCCTCCAGGGAGGCGGCGATCGCGGGCAGCGCGCTCTCGTCACCGGCGAGCAGGTGCCAGTCGGCCGCGGTGTCCGGGGCGTACCCGCCGCCCGGGCCGAGGAAGCGGATCGTGGCGCCCGGCTCGACGCGCTTGGCCCACGGGCCCGCCAGGCCCTCGTCGCCGTGGACGACGAAGTCCACGGCGAGCTCGCGGGTCTCTTGGTCCCAGGAGCGGACCGTGTACGTGCGCGTCACGGGCCACTGGTCGCGGGGGAATTCCTCGCGGATCCGCTGGATGTCGAACGGCTCCGGGTAGGTCACGCCCTCGGCGCCGAAGAGCAGTTTCACGTAGTGATCGGTGGAGTCGCCCACCGCGAACTCGGCGAGACCCTCGCCGCCCAGGACCACGCGCTGCATGTGCGGGGTCAGGCGCTCGGTGCGCACCACCTGGGCGACGTGGGTCTTCGGTGCCTTGCGTGCCGGACGTTCTGCCATGGCGGCGGCCTCCCCTGATCAAATGTTGCTTAGGCTTACCTAAGCTAGCACCTCACCCCTGGAGAGTCGTGAGCAACCGCTTGAGCGCACCGCCCAGGTTCCACCGCTCCGCCAGCTCGTCCAGGGCCGCGGGATCACGGGGTTCGGCCGGCAGCGCGAGGTCCACGTCCGGCAGCGGGACGTCCCCCGCGACGCGGACCACCTTCGGCGCGACGGCGACATAGGCGCGGGACTCGGTGAGCCGCTTGCGCTGGGAGGGCGTCAGCTTGCTCATGGGGTCGTCCACGGCAGCCATGATTCCGGCCAGATCTCCGTACGCGTCGAGGAGCTTGGCCGCCGTCTTCTCGCCGATGCCTGGCACGCCGGGCAGGCCGTCGCTGGGGTCGCCGCGCAGCAGGGCCAGGTCCACGTATCCGGAGCCGTCCACGCCGTACTTCTCGCGGAGCCAGGCCTCGTCCGTGAGCTGGAGGGAGCCGACGCCCTTGAGGGGGTAGAGGACGCGGACGCCCCGCGCGTCGTCGACCAGCTGGTACAGGTCGCGGTCGCCGGTGACGATGTCGACCGGGCCCGTGGCGCGGCCGGCGTACGTACCGATCACGTCGTCCGCCTCGTAGGCCGGGACGCCCACGCGGGCGATGCCGAGGGCGTCCAGGACGTCCTCGATGATCGGGACCTGCGGCGCGAGGGTGTCCGGGGTCTCCTCGGCGTCCGGGCCCTGCTCGACCTCCTCGGCGACGCGATGCGCCTTGTACGAAGGGATCAGCTCGACCCGCCAGTGCGGGCGCCAGTCCGCGTCCATGCAGGCGACCAGGTCGTCGGGGCGGTGGTCCTGGACGAGCCGGGCGATGAAGTCGAGCAGGCCGCGCACCGCGTTCACCGGTGTGCCGTCCGGGGCCCTCACGGAATCGGGGACCCCGAAATAGGCCCGGTAGTACAGGGACGCCGTGTCGAGCAGCATGAGCCGTCGCGTTCGCTGAGTCACCTTCGCATCATGCCGCACGGCACCGACAGCGGACCGGCCGCGGCGCCGCCCGGGAGTGGTCCGGGCCCCGGTGGGCAGGGGCCGGATCATGGCGCGTTCCGGTCGACAGAAGTGAACGGAATGTGAACTGGATCACTCTTGCGTTTGATACGTGTAAGTCAGGGCAGGCGCCGAGCCGGAGCGCCTCCGGTCGAGAATTCAACTATTTCGCCGGGTAAACAGCGGGCAGAAACCGCGTCGCTCCACGGCCCGCCGGCGGGGGAGGCGGGCCGTCTTGGTTCAACCCGAGAGGTGTATGTGTCCAGGCTGCAAGCCGAACACCTGTACAAGGTATTCGGCAGACGACCCGCTGACGCGGTGGAGAAACTCCGCCACGGAACCGACCGAGAGGAACTGCGCGCCGAGGGCACCACGGCCGCGGTGATCGACGCCTCCTTCACGGTCGAGCCGGGCCAGATCTTCGTCGTCATGGGTCTCTCCGGATCCGGCAAGTCCACGTTGCTGCGCATGCTCAACGGACTGTCGGAGCCAACGGCCGGACAGGTGCTGTTCGACGGTCAGGACCTGACCGGGCTGAGCGCCCGCGAGCTGCGCGAGGTGCGCTCCAAGAAGATCAGCATGGTCTTCCAGCACTTCGCGCTCTTCCCCCACCGCAGCGTCCTGGAGAACGCCGGTTACGGCCTCGAGGTGCAGGGCGTGCCGCGCGCCGAGCGCGAGGAGCGCGCCACGGTGGCGCTCGAACTCGCCGGCCTCAAGGGCTGGGAGAAGTCCTGGCCCGACGAGCTCTCCGGCGGCATGCAGCAGCGCGTGGGCCTGGCCCGCGCGCTCGCCACCGACGCCGACCTGCTCCTCATGGACGAGTCGTTCAGCGCGCTCGACCCGCTGATCCGCCGCGACATGCAGGACCAGCTCCTCGAACTCCAGAAGCGGCTGAAGAAGACCATCGTCTTCATCACCCACGACCTGAACGAGGCCATGCGCCTGGGCGACCAGATCGCCGTCATGCGCGACGGCGAGATCGTCCAGATCGGCACCGCCGAGGACATCCTCGTCACCCCGGCCAACGAGTACGTCGCCGCGTTCACGCAGGACGTCGACCGCTCCCGGGTCCTCACGGCCGGCGCGATCATGGCCGAGCCCGAGACGGTGTTCGGCACGGAGACGGCCGAGGGCAAGGAGCTGACGACCGCACAGGACGTGCTGTCCGCGGCCCCCGCCACGGTCACGGCCGAGACCCCCATCATCGAGCTGTTCACGCCGTGCTCCACCAGTGACGTGCCCGTCGCCGTGACCGACGACGAGGGCGCGCTCATCGGTGTCGTGCCGCGGGCGCGGCTGCTCGCCGTGCTCGGCGAGCCGATGGACCCCGAGAACGAGCCGCAGGACACCGCCGTCCCGCTCGCCACGACGCGGGACACGACGCAGGACAACGGCGGACAGGCTGTGGGCAAGGTGGTCAGCGGTGCCTAGGATTCCCTTCGGCGAGTGGGTCAACGACAGCGTCGACTGGCTGCTCAGCCACATGGCCTGGCTGTTCGACTTCTTCAAGACCGTCTTCCAGGGCGCCTACGACGGCATAGCCGACGTGCTCCAGGCGCCCGAGCCGCTGCTCCTCGCGGGCATCTTCGCCGTCATCGCCTTCTGGCTGCGCGGTGTGGTCGCCGGTGTGCTGACCTTCGCGGGCTTCGCGTTCATCGTCTCCCTCGAACTGTGGGACCACGCGATGATGACGCTGTCCCTGGTGCTCGTCTCGACGATCATCGCGCTCGTCATCTCGGTGCCCGTGGGCATCTGGGCGGCGCGGTCCAGCACGGTCAGCGGCATCGTCCGCCCGGTGCTCGACTTCATGCAGACGCTGCCGGCGATGATCTACCTCATCCCCGCCATCCTGTTCTTCGGCATGGGCGCCCCGGCGGGCATCGTCGCCACCCTGATCTTCGCCCTGGCCCCCGGCGTCCGCATGACGGAGCTGGGCATCCGCCAGGTCGACAAGGAGCTGGTCGAGGCCGCGGACGCGTTCGGCACCACGCCGCGCAACATCCTGATGCGCGTCCAGCTGCCCCTCGCGCTCCCCACGATCATGGCCGGTGTCAACCAGGTCATCATGCTGGGCCTGTCCATGGCCGCCATCGCGGGCATGGTCGGCACCGAGGGCCTGGGCGCCGACGTCAACGAGGCCATCGGCCAGCTGAACGTCGGTCTCGGCTCCGAGGCGGGCGTCGCCATCGTCATCCTGGCCATCTACCTGGACCGGATGACCAGCTCGCTGGGCACCCAGGTCTCCCCGCTGGGCCGTCGCGCCCTGGCGAAGGTGCGCGCCGCGCAGGGCCTGAACATCTGGACCTACCGTCCGCAGGCCGCCGTCGCGGTCGTCGGCGTGGTCGTCCTCGCGCTCGTCGCGGGCGGCATGGGCGTCTTCGGTGGCTCGGCGTCCGAGGACGTCACGGCCGACGGCAAGAACGTCGGTCAGGGCAAGGAGATCAACATCGGCTACATCCCCTGGGACGAGGGCGTGGCCTCCACCTTCCTCTGGAAGGAAGTCCTGGAGCAGCGCGGTTTCAAGGCGCAGACCAAGCAGCTGGAGGCAGGCCCGCTCTACACCTCGCTCTCGCAGGGCAGCATCGACTTCCAGACCGACTCCTGGCTGCCGACGACGCACGCCGCGTACTGGAAGAAGTACGGCGACAAGCTCGAGGACATGGGCTCGTGGTTCGGCCCGACCTCGCTCGAACTCTCCGTGCCCTCGTACGTGAAGGGCGTCGACTCGCTGGCGGACCTCAAGGGCAAGAGCAGCACGTTCAAGGGCAAGATCGTCGGCATCGAGCCGAGCGCCGGCATGATGGGCCTGCTCAAGGACAAGGTCCTCAAGGAGTACGGCCTCGACAAGGAGTACAAGGTCGTCGACGGCTCCACGCCGGCGATGCTGGCCGAGCTCAAGCGCGCGTACGCCAAGAAGGAACCGATCGTCACCACGCTCTGGTCTCCGCACTGGGCCTACAGCGACTTCGACCTGAAGAAGCTCGACGACCCGAAGGGCGCCTGGGGCAAGGGCGACGGCGTGCACTCGCTGGCGCGCAAGGGCTTCTCCGAGGAGAACCCGCAGGTCGCCAAGTGGCTGAAGAACTTCAAGATGGAAGAGAAGCAGCTCACGAGTCTTGAGGCGGAGATCAACAAGGCGGGCAAGGGCAAGCAGCAGGAAGCCGTCCGCGCCTGGCTCAAGAAGAACCCGGGCGTCGTCGACAAGATGGCCCCGCTGCCGAAGAACTCCACCCCCGCCGAGGCGAAGCGTCCGCTGAACGCCGCGTACTTCGCGTGGGACGAGAACATCGCGGTCACGAATCTCTGGAAGCGCGTCCTGGAGAAGCGCGGCTACAAGATGAACCTGAAGCCGTCCGACGTCGGTCCCGTCTACACCGCGCTCGGCCAGGGCGACCTGGACCTGAACCTCGACGCCTGGCTGCCCACGACCCAGAAGCAGTACTGGGAGAAGAACAAGGCGAACCTCAACGACATCGGCTCCTGGTACAGCCCGACGTCGCTGGAGGTGGCGGTCCCGTCCTACGTCAAGGACGTGGATTCGCTGGCCGACCTCAAGGGCAAGGGCGACAAGTTCAAGGGCAAGATCATCGGCATCGAGCCCGGCACGGGCGTGATGACGGCGCTCAAGGACAAGGTGCTCCCCGGCTACGGCCTCGACAAGGAGTACAAGATCGTCTCCGGTTCGACGCCCGCGATGCTGGCCGAGCTGAAGCGCGCGTACGCCAAGAAGGAGCCGGTCGCGGTCCTGCTCTGGTCGCCGCACTGGGCCTACAGCGAGTACGACCTCACCAAGCTGAAGGACCCCAAGGTCGCCTTCGGCAAGGGCGACACGATCCGCACGCTCTCCAGCAAGGACTTCCCGGAGCAGTACCCGCAGCTCACGAAGTGGCTCAAGGGCTTCAAGATGAGCGAGAAGGAACTGGCCGGCCTGGAGAACGAGATCAACAAGGCGGGCAAGGGCAATGAGCCCAAGGCCGTCGACGCCTGGCTGGAGAAGAACCCGGGCTTCGAGCAGAAGATGACTCCGCAGTCCTAGTTCCGCGCCGGGCCGGGGTTTCCACCGGCCCGGCGCCGTACCGCCGACGCACCCCCGAGGGGTGGGCACCGCCCGTGTGGCGAAGCCCACCCCTCGGGACGTTCCCGGGGGCACCCGTGCTCCCTAGGCTGGGCAGCCTCCCCGCCGCTCGAACGTAAGTGCCCCTCCGTGACCGTCCGCGTCTCCCACACCCTCCTCGGCCTCGCCGTGGCCCTGGCGCTCGCCGCCGTCCTGCTCCTCGCCCACGCGGCGGGGGCCGGCGCCGCTCCCGCGTCCGCGGGCACCGCCCGCCTCGCCGCGCTCGCCGAGGACGTCACCGCCGCCGACGGCCACCGCTACGACGCGCGGGACCACACCGGCCGCACCATGGACGCCGCGCAGATCACACAGGGGCCCGACGGCGGCTACCTGGCCGTCTACCACACCCTGCTGAGCGACGGCCGCTTCCACGCAGCCGTCGCCACCTCCGGCGACCTGCGGCACTGGCACCGCCGCCACGACTTCGGGCCCGGCACCCACCAGGCGTCCCTCGCCGCCGACGGACGCGGCGGATACGTCCTCGCGTACGAGAAAGACCCGAAGAACCACATCGCCGTCCGCGGGTACGCGGACCGGGCGGCGCTGCTCGACGGGCGGGCCGGCCGGGCCTTCGACGCGCCCCGCACCCTCTCGCGGTGCGCCGAGGGCACGCCCGCCGTCACCGCCGTCCGCGGCGACACCGTCGAACTCACCGGGCACTACCGCGCCGGCTGCGACACCGACCGCCAGCTGCGCGCCACCCTCACCGGGTTCCGGCACTGGCACGCGACCCCGGACCGGCGCCTGGACCGGGCGCTCCAGACCTGGGGCAACAGCGGGAACTTCGGCGACCGGGCGTCCGTCGAACTCGACGGGCGGCGGACGCTCCTCGTGGAGGGGCAGCGCCTGCGGGGCGACTTCGGCAGCTGGCGGACCTACGCGTACGACCCCGTGAGCGGCCGGGCCGACCGGCTGGCCCTGGCCACCCATGGCGGAAGCCGCGCCTTCGCCAATCCGTCGGCCACCCTCGTCACCGACCCGCAGGGCAGGCCGGCGCTGCTGGTCAGCGTGTTCCTGCCGGCGGAAGGAGCGGCCCCCGGGGAGGCCGGGCAGCTCGTCTACTGGCGCAAGCTGTAGAGGGCGGTCCTCGCAACGGGGCAGAACCGTTTGGCGAACATGCGTAGGGTGCAGAAAACCCCTCAGGGTTGAGAGTGGACCGACGCGCAGAAGGGAGCCGAGGCGATGGACGAGCAGAAGGAAACCCTCCGGGTGGGCTCGGCCGTGCGGCGACGCCGCCGGCAGCTCGAACTCACCCTCGCCGTGGTGGCCGAGCGCAGCGGTCTCTCGGTGCCCTTCCTGAGCCAGGTCGAGAACGAGCGGGCGCGGCCCAGTAGGCGCTCCCTCCAGCGGGTCGCCGACGCCCTCCTGACGACCGACGTCGAACTGCTCGCCGCGGCGGACCCCGCATGCACGGTCGACCTGATGCGGGCCGGTGAGGGCGACGGCGAAGGCGCGTCCCCCGACGCCCGGGTGCGCAATCTGGTGCGCGGTCACCACCAGCTGCACGCCATCGAGTTCACCGGCGACCACGACGAGGGACGCGAGTTCCAGCACCGCAACGACGAGTTGATGTACGTGGTGGGTGGCGCCGTCGAGGTCGAGGCGGAGGGCAGGGCCTATCGCCTGGGGCGCGGCGACAGCCTGTATCTGACCGGCGGGGTGCGCCACCGGTGGCGGGCGACCGTGCCCGACAGCCAGGTCCTGGTGGTGGCCGTCGCCGATCACGTCGAGGCCGTGGACGGCTCGCGCCGCTGAGGGGATCGCACGGTGACCGGAGTACGGGTGGTCTCGCTGGTGCCTTCGCTGACCGAGGCGGTCGCGGTGAGCGCGCCGGGAGCGCTGGTCGGTGCCACGGAGTGGTGCAGCCATCCGGAGGACCTGGACGTGGCCCGCGTCGGCGGCACGAAGAACCCGGACGTGCGCCGGATCATCGGCCTCGCCCCGGACCTCGTGATCGCCAACGAGGAGGAGAACCGCGCCCCCGACCTCGCCGCGCTGCGGGCGGCGGGGCTCCAGGTCCTCGTGACGGAGGTACGCGATCTGCCCGGCGCCTTCCGCGAGCTGGCCCGGGTGCTGGCCGCCTGCGGGGCGGGGCGGCCCGGGTGGCTGGCGGCGGCGGAGACCGCGTGGGGGCGACTGCCGGAGCCGGACGCCCGGTTGACGGCGGTGGTCCCGATCTGGCGGCGGCCGTGGATGGTCCTGGGGCGCGACACGTTCGCCGGGGACCTGCTGCGGCGGCTCGGCGTCGACAACGCGTACGCGGCGCACGCCGAGCGCTATCCGCGGATCCCACTGGACGAGCTGCGGGCCGTGCGGCCGGACGTGGTGATCCTGCCGGACGAGCCCTACCGCTTCACCCGCGAGGACGGCCCCGAGGAGTTCACCGCCCCGTCGGTGCTGGTCAGCGGCCGGCACCTCACCTGGTACGGCCCGTCCCTCGCCCGGGCTCCCGCCGTGCTCGGCGCGGCTCTGCGCGAGGCCATCGGCTGAGCGGGGGCGCCACCGCCGAGCCTTGCGCCACCGCCGAGCGTCCGGTCAGTGCCGAGCGTTCGGTCAGCGCCGCGGGGCCGCGAGCAGCGTCCCGTCGAGCACGCCGCGCAGGGTCTGGGTGAGCGCCACCGCCCAGGCGGTCACGAGCAGGGCGTACAGGGCGAGCGCGAGCCAGTCGTACACCGCGAGGCCGGTGTGCTTGCCCAGGCCTTCGGCGCCCGTGACGCACGTGCCGACGGGGAACGTGAACGCCCACCAGGTCATCGCGAAGCGCATGCCCCGGCGCCGGGCGCGCACCACCATCGCGCCCGCGAGCGCCAGCCACAGCAGGGCGAAGCCCATCACCGGGACGCCGTAGAGCACCGCGAAGACGGCGAAGCCCTGGTCGTAGGGGGCGGGGACGACCCCGGCCGCGGCGGTGTCGGCGAACTTGTTCACGGCGGTCGTCGACTGGCCCAGCGGACCGAGCACCAGGAAGAGCGCCGGGGTGAGGGCGAGGGGGAAGGGGCCGCCGGTCAGCAGGCGGGCGAAGATCATCGGCAGCATCACCAGGGTGGCGAGCAGGCTCAGACCGAACATCGCGAAGCAGGCGAAGAGCAGCGTCTTTTGCGCCTGCCCCGCCGGGAGGTGGGGGACCAGGAGGGGGCCGAGCGCGGCGGACACCATGGGCGCCACCAGGGGCAGCAGCCAGACGGGCGACGCCTGCCCCGGCTCCGCGCGGTGCTTCACCGCCATCAGGTACGGGATCGCCACGGCCGCCGCGAGGCCGATGGCCGTGCCGGCGACGAAGAGGACGGCGTCGAGGGCGACCGCCGCGCTCGTCCCGATCCAGTCCTCGCCCACCAGGAGCGCGCCGCCGCCGACCGCGAGCAGGGCCATGGACAGACAGCCGTAGAAGGGGGCGACGGCCGGGTCCAGGAGGTGGGCGCGGGCCTGGTCCCGGTGGTGGATCCAGTGCAGGGTCCGGGCGGCGAGGAGGGCGGCCAGCAGGAGCAGGGAGAACGCCCAGACCGCCGTGCAGGCGGTGCGCAGGCCGGGGAACCGCACCGGCAGGGTCGAGCCCGCTCCGGCGATGATCGCCGTGCCCATGACGGCGGCGTACCAGTTCGGGCCGAGGTGGCGGGTGGCGAGGGTGAGGCGGCCGGTGCCGGTGGCGGGGTGTGCGGCGGCGGGGTGGGCGGCCGTGTCGTGCGCGGCGGTGGGGTCTGCGGCGTCGGGGTGTGCGGTGGGGCTCAAGGGTGCCTGCGGGTGGGCGACGGTGACCATGAGTCCACGGTCGCCGCCGGGCGGGCCCCCCACCAGGAGGCATCTTCGTATGAGGGCATAACCTGGGTTTATGAGTACGTCTTCTGGTTCCGCCGGTGGCTCCGACGCGTCGCCGGGGGTGCCGCTCGCGCACCGGGTGCCGGACCTCGGGGCGCTCGAACTGCTGCTGGCCGTGGCCCGGCTGGGCAGCCTGGGGCGGGCGGCCAGGGAACTGGGCATCACGCAACCCGCCGCGAGCAGCCGCGTCCGGTCGATGGAGCGGCAGCTGGGGGTGGCCCTGGTCGACCGGTCACCGCGCGGCTCGCGGCTCACCGACGCGGGGGCGCTCGTCACGGACTGGGCGCGGCGGATCGTGGAGGCTGCGGAGGCCTTCGACGCGGGCGCGCAGGCGCTGCGGGACCGGCGGGACTCGCGGCTGCGGGTCGCGGCGAGCATGACGATCGCCGAGTATCTGCTGCCGGGCTGGCTGATCGCGCTGCGCACACAGCGGCCGGACACGGCGGTGTCCCTGACGGCGGGCAACTCGACCGCGGTCGCGGAGCGGCTGCTCGCCGGGGAGGCCGACCTCGGCTTCGTCGAGGGGCTCGCCGTGCCGACCGGCCTGGACTCGGCGGTCATCGCCCACGACAGCCTGATCGTCGTCACCGCGCCGGGGCACGCCTGGGCGCGGCGCGGGAAGCCGCTGGGGGCCGCGGAGCTGGCGGCCACGCCGCTGATCCTGCGGGAGGAGGGGTCGGGGACGCGGCAGGTCCTCGACGCGGCGCTCGGCGGTCTGGCCCGGCCGCTGATCGAGCTGTCGTCCACCACGGCGGTGAAGGCGTCCGCGGTGAACGGGGCGGGGCCCGCGGTGCTCAGCGAGCTCGCGGTGGGGGAGGAGCTGTCGGCCCGGCGCCTGGTGAACATCCCCCTGGAAGGGGTGCAGCTGCGCCGCGCGCTGCGTGCGGTGTGGCCCACGGGCCACCGCCCCACGGGCCCGGCCAGAGACCTCCTGTCCCTGACCAGGGCGGGCTCACCTGCCCCGGCGGGGTGAGCCCGGCGGCGGGCGCGTGGGTGGGAGAGGTCAGGTCCTCCTGTCGCAGGCCGCTCGGGTCAGGGCCTTCATGACCCGGAGGTCTTCCCCCATCTCCGGGTGCCACTGCACCCCCAGCGCCCAGTGCGGCGAGGGCAGTTCCACCGCCTCCACGGTGCCGTCCTCCGCGTGGGCCGACACGATCAGGTCCCTGCCCAGCCGGTCCACGGCCTGGTGGTGGTACGTGGGGACGGGGCACGCGGTGGGCGCGATGGACTCGTACAGCGTGCCCGGCACCGGCTTCACCTCGTGCGCGCCGAAGACGCCCACCGCCTCCACGTGCCCCTCCAGGTGCTGCACCAGCGTCCCGCCCAGCGCCACGTTCAGGAGCTGCATCCCCCGGCAGATCCCCAGCAGCGGCGTCCCGGACGCCAGCGCCGCCTCGATCAGCGCCAGCTCCCACGCGTCCCGCTCCCGTGCCGGAGGGCCCGTACGCTCCTCACGCTTGGCGCCGTAACGGACCGGCTCGACATCGGGCCCACCGGCGATGACCACGCCGTCCAGCCGGGCGACGACGTCATCGGCGTACGAAGGATCGTCCGGCGGCAGCATCGCGGTGAGTCCGCCCGCCGCCCGCACCAGACGCGGGTAGCCCGCGGGGAGCAGGGCCGCGGGCAGCTCCCACACGCCCCAGCTCGCCCTCACCTCCAGGTAGGTGCTGACGCCGATCAGCGGCCGGCCGGTGCTCACGCTCACTCCGTCTCCCGTCATGTCCCGTCCTGCCCAGTCGTCCTTCGGCCGCGACCTGCTCAGTCGCGGTCCAGCTCCGCCTCCGCGGCGGCGAGTGCCGCGAACTCCTCCTCCGGAGCCCGCGCCACCAGATGCTTGCGGCTGTAGAAGCCGAAGTACGCGATCGCCACCACGTATACCGCGAGCGCGATCAGCGCCGCCGTCACGTCCACCAGGAACGTCGCGACCAGCGCCGCACAGGCGAGCACCAGCGCCACCGACGAGGTCACCGTGCCGCCCGGCGTACGGTACGGCCGTTCGAGCTCCGGCTCCCTGCGGCGCAGCACGATGTGCGACAGCGACATCAGGGCGTACGAGATGGTCGCCCCGAACACCGCGACGTTCAGCATGCGCGCGCCGTCCCCGGTCGCCGCCGCCAGGCCGAAGCCGATCGCCCCGGGCACCAGAAGGCCCAGGTAGGGCGCCTTGCGGCTGCTGGTGAGCGACAGGAACTTCGGCAGGTATCCCGCCCGCGACAGGGCGAACAGCTGGCGCGAGCCCGCGTAGATCAGGGAGAAGAACGACGCCACGAGGCCCGCGAGACCGGCGTAGTTGACGATCCGGCTGAGCGCCGTCGCCTCACCGCCCGGCTGGAGCGCCTCCACCAGCGGATTGCCCGCGTCCTGGATCGCGTTGGCGCCGCGCGCCCCCGCCGACGCGAAGAACGTGAGGAGCGCGAGCACGACGAGGATGGCCATCGACCAGCGGATCGCGCGCGGCAGCGTACGCGCGGGGTCCTTCGTCTCCTCCGCGGCGAGCGGGACGCCCTCCACCCCGAGGAAGAACCACATGCCGAACGGGAACGCCGCCCAGATGCCCAACAGGCCCATCGGCAGCCAGGAGTTGGCGCCGAACGCGTCCGCCTCCACGGGGATGTCGTTCAGCTTCGACGCGTCGAAGTCCATGAACGCGCCCACCGCGAAGACGAGCAGCGCCGCCACCGCGATGCCCGTGACGACGAAGCTGAAGCGCAGCGCCTCGCCGACGCCCCACAGATGGATGCCGATGAAGACGACGAAGCACGCGAGGTACACCGGCCAGCCGGAGGTGAGGCCGAAGAGGCCGAGCGACTCGACGTAGTCGCCGATGAAGATGGAGATCGCGGCCGGCGCCAGAATGTACTCGATGAGGATCGCCGTGCCGGTGAGGAAGCCGCCCCACGGGCCGAGGGCCCGGCGCGCGAAGCCGTAGCCGCCGCCCGCGGTCGGCAGGACCGAGGAGAGTTCCGCCAGCGAGAAGACCATGCACGCGTACATCACGCCCATGAGGGCCATGGCGATCCCGAGGCCGCCGAAGCCGCCCTCCGCCAGGCCGAAGTTCCAGCCCGAGTAGTCGCCGGAGACCACGTACGCGACCCCGAGCCCGGTGAGCAGCAGCCAGCCGGCGCTGCCCCGGCGCAGCGTTCTGCGGTCCAGGTAGTCGTCCGCCGGTGCGGCGGGACTCGTCTTGGGTGACTCCACGGTCATGACACGACTCCTGAGGACGGGTGACTCAATGGAACGGATCCATACCTTTGCTGTGCCGGACGCGAGAAATCAAGACCCCTGCGTTACACCGCGGTTAATCACCTCTCGCCGCGCCCCTAGGTGAGGAAGCCCCGCAGCAAGGCGGCCGTGCCGCCGCAGTGCTCGCGCATGATCTCCCGCGCCCCGTCCGCGTCCCCGTCGAGCACCGCCTCGACCAGCGCGGTGTGCTGGCGCTGTGAATGCTCCAGGTTCCGGACCAAGAGGGGGATGCAGTCCAGGAGGTCGTTGACGGTCGCGCGGACCGCCGCGTACTGCGCGGTGAGCGAGGGGGAGCCGCACAGTTCGGCGAGCGTCAGATGCAGGAGCGTGTCCAGGCGCCGGTACTCGGACAGGGGTGCCTCGTGCGTCTGTGCGAGCGCCGTGCGCAGCCGTTCGCGCTGCTCCTCGCTCAGGCCGTGCGCCGCGCAGAGCCCGGCCGCGCCGACCTCAAGGACTTCGCGGAACCGCAGCGCGTCCTCGACGTCGACGTCCGCCACGCGCCGCCGCAGCTCGTCCTCGCCCGCGGCCTCGGGGCGCGGGCGGACGAACGTTCCGCCGTACCTGCCGCGCCGGGATTCGACGAGGCCCTGGTCCTGGAGCACCTTGAGGACCTCGCGCAGCGTGACCCGGCTGATCCCGAGACGGTCGGCCAACTCGCGTTCCGACGGGAGGCGTTCGCCGCCGGGCACCAGGCCGAGGCGGACCACCTGGAGGATCTGTTCCAGGGCCTCCTCGAAGCCGTTGCCCGCCCGTACGGGGCGAAGGACCGGCGTGAGCCGGTCGTCGGCGGTCGCGGCGGCCGGACCGGCGGCCGCCCGGGCGGCTTCGCCGGCGGCCCCGTCGGCATCCGTGTGCGACATCTGGCCGTACCCCCTTCCCAATCAATGGTTCTCGGCAATACCTTATGGCTCTCGGCTGACCCAAGGAGGATTTTCCCGTGGCAGACCGCACACCCCCGCTCGGGATCGAGGAGCTGCGTGCTCTCGTCACGAGCGGCGAGATCGACACTGTCGTCCTGGCCTTCCCCGATATGCAAGGGCGGTTGCAGGGCAAGCGGTTCGCCGCCCGGTTCTTCCTCGACGACGTCCTGGAGCACGGCACGGAGGGCTGCAACTACCTCCTGGCCGTCGACCCGGAGATGAACACGGTCGAGGGCTACGCCATGTCCTCCTGGGACCGCGGGTACGGCGACTTCGCCATGCACCCGGACCTGACCACCCTGCGCCGCGTCCCCTGGAACGAAGGCACCGCGCTGCTCGTCGCGGACCTGGCCTGGAACGACTCGTCGCCCGTCGTGGCCGCGCCCCGCCAGATCCTGCGCCGCCAGCTCGACCGGCTCGCCGAACTCGGCTACGGCGCCAACGTCGGCACGGAGCTCGAATTCATCGTCTTCAAGGACACCTACGAGCAGGCGTGGGACGCGGGCTACCAGGGCCTGACCCCGGCCAACCAGTACAACATCGACTACTCGGTGCTCGGCACGGGCCGCATCGAGCCGCTCCTGCGGCGCATCCGCAACGAGATGGCCGCCGCCGGGCTCGTCGTCGAGTCCGCCAAGGGCGAGTGCAACCCGGGCCAGCACGAGATCGTGTTCCGCTACGACGACGCCCTGGTCACCTGCGACCAGCACGCCATCTACAAGACCGGCGCCAAGGAGATCGCGTCCCAGGAGGGTGTCTCGCTCACCTTCATGGCCAAGTACAACGAGCGCGAGGGCAACTCCTGTCACATCCACCTCTCGCTCGCCGACGCCGACGGCACCAACGCCATGGCCGGTGACGGACCCGGCGGCATGTCGCCCGTCATGCGGCACTTCCTGGCCGGGCAGCTCGCCGCGCTCCGGGAGTTCTCCCTCCTCTACGCGCCCAACATCAACTCGTACAAGCGGTTCCGCCCCGGCTCCTTCGCGCCCACCGCCGTCGCCTGGGGCTACGACAACCGCACCTGCGCCCTGCGCGTCGTCGGCCACGGCCGCTCGATGCGCTTCGAGAACCGCCTGCCGGGCGGCGACGTGAACCCGCACCTGGCGGTCGCCGGACTCGTGGCCGCCGGACTGCACGGCGTGGAGCAGAAGCTCGAACTGCCCGAGGAGTGCACGGGCAACGCCTACACCGGCGACTACGCCCACGTCCCCACCACCCTGCGCGAGGCCGCCGAGCTCTGGGAGAACAGCGCCATCGCCAAGGCCGCCTTCGGCGACGAGGTGGTCGCGCACTACGGCAACATGGCCCGGGTCGAGCTGGACGCCTTCGACTCCGCGGTGACCGACTGGGAGCTCCGCCGCTCCTTCGAACGCATGTGAGGCACCCTTGCTCGACGCTCAGAACCCCGACGCCCAGCACCCCGAAAACCCCGACGCCCGGCACCCCGGCGTACGGCACCTCGACGTACTGAACCCGGCGACGGCCGAGGTCGTCGCGACCGTCCCCGCCGCCACCGCCCGGGACGTCGACGCCGCCGTCGCCCGGGCCACCGCCGCGCAGGTCGCGTGGGCCGCGGCGGCCCCCGCCGACCGCGCCCGCCTGCTGCGCCGCTTCGCGGCCGCCGTCGACGACCACCTGGAGGAGCTCGCCCTCCTGGAGGTGCGCGAAGCCGGCCACCTCATCGGCAACGCCCGCTGGGAGGCGGGCAACGTCCGCGACCTCCTGGACTTCGCGGCCGGGGGAGTGGAGCGGCTGAACGGCCGTCAGATCCCGGTTCCCGGCGGTCTGAACGTCACGATCCTCGAACCCCTCGGCGTCGTCGGCGTCATCGCGCCCTGGAACTTCCCGATGCCGATCGCCGCCTGGGGCACCGCCCCGGCGCTCGCGGCCGGCAACGCGGTCATCCTGAAGCCCGCGGAGACGACCCCGCTCACCGCCCTGCGCCTGGCCGAACTGGCCCTGGAGGCGGGCCTTCCCGAAGGGCTCTTCCAGGTCCTGCCCGGTGAGGGCCGCATCGCGGGCAACGCCCTCGTCGAGCACCCCGGCGTCGCCAAGATCGTGTTCACCGGCTCCACGGGCGTCGGCAAGCAGATCATGGCCAAGTGCGCCGACCGCGTGAAGCGCGTGACGCTCGAACTCGGCGGCAAGAGCCCGAACATCGTCTTCGCCGACGCGGACGTGGAGGCCGCCGCCCTCGCCACCCCCATGTCGTACCTCGACAACTCCGGCCAGGACTGCTGCGCCCGCACCCGCATCCTCGTCCAGCGGTCGGTCTACGACCGCTTCCTGGAGATCGTGCGGCCCGCCGTCGAGTCGGTCGTCGTCGGCGACCCGTCCGACGAGAAGACCCAGATGGGCCCGCTGATCTCCCGTGCCCAGCTGGAACGCGTGCGGTCGTACGTGCCCTCCGGCACCGGCATCCACGGCTCGGCGCCCGAGGGCCCCGGCTTCTGGTTCCCGCCCACGCTCCTCACCGACGTCGACCCCGCGTCACCGGTGGCGACGGAGGAGGTCTTCGGGCCGGTCGCCGTCGTCCTGCCCTTCGAGGACGAGGCCGACGCGATCCGCCTCGCCAACGCGACCGAGTACGGCCTTTCGGGGTCCGTCTGGACGCGGGACGTGGGCCGTGCGCTGCGGGTCTCGGGAGCCGTCAAGGCCGGGAACCTGTCCGTCAACTCGCACTCCAGCGTGCGCTACTGGACCCCGTTCGGGGGTTACAAGCAGTCCGGGCTCGGCCGTGAGCTCGGCCCGGACGCGCTCGCCGCCTTCACGGAAACCAAGAACGTCTTCATCAGCACGGAAAGCACGGAGGCCTGAGCCCCATGTCAGAGAACATCTGCCGCCGCCTGGTAGGCCGTACCGCCGTCGTCACCGGGGCCGGCAGCGGCATCGGCCTCGCCACCGCCCGCCGCCTGGCCTCCGAGGGCGCCCACGTCGTGTGCGGCGACATCGACGAGACCGCGGGCAAGGCCGCCGCCGACGAGGTCGGCGGGATCTTCGTCAAGGTCGACGTCACCGACGCCGAGCAGGTCGAGGCGCTCTTCAAGACCGCGTACGACACCTACGGCTCGGTCGACGTCGCCTTCAACAACGCGGGGATCTCGCCGCCCGACGACGACTCCATCCTGGACACGGGCCTGGAGGCCTGGAAGCGCGTCCAGGAGGTCAACCTCACCTCCGTGTTCCTGTGCTGCAAGGCCGCCATCCCCTACATGCGCCGCCAGGGCAAGGGCTCGATCATCAACACCGCGTCGTTCGTGGCGCGGATGGGCGCGGCGACCTCCCAGATCTCCTACACGGCCTCCAAGGGCGGCGTCCTCGCGATGTCCCGCGAGCTGGGCGTGCAGTTCGCCCGCGAGGGCATCCGCGTGAACGCGCTGTGCCCGGGCCCGGTCAACACCCCGCTCCTCCAGGAGCTCTTCGCCAAGGACCCCGAGCGGGCCGCCCGCCGCCTCGTCCACATCCCCGTGGGCCGGTTCGCCGAGGCCGACGAGCTCGCCGCCGCCGTGGCGTTCCTCGCCAGCGACGACTCCTCGTTCGTGAACGCGACCGACTTCCTGGTCGACGGCGGCATCTCGGGCGCGTACGTCACGCCCGTGTAGCCGCTCCTGCGCCGCAGGGCCGGTCCCCCGCGCAGTTCACCCCGCAGCAACCCTCCCGACAGCCGGGCGTCGCACGACGCCCGGCTGTCCTGCGTAGACACAGGAGTGTGTTCATGAACCTCAAGCGCCGCTGCGCCGCGGCCGCGGCCGTCCTCGCCGTCGCCGCCACCGGACTCGTCACCGTCCAGGCGACCGCGGAGGCCACCCAGCCCCCGCAGTCCGCCCGCCCCACGGGCAAGAAGTGCCCCACGCTCACCGTCTCCGCGGGCTGGTACGGCGACAACCGGGCCAGACTCCAGAAGATGATCGACACGTACGGCCGCTGCGCCGACGGCGGGCGCACGGGCGGGGGCAAGGGCGGGGCCAAGCCCGTCGCCGCCTTCGACTGGGACAACACGGTCATCAAGAACGACGTCGGCGACGCCACCATGTTCTGGCTCCTGCGCCACGGCAAGATACGGACACCCCGCGGCGGCGACTGGCACTCCACCAGCCGCTATCTCACCGACCCGGCGGCCAAGGCCCTGGCCAAGGCCTGCCCCGCCGACGGCACCACCCTCCCCACGCGGCGGGACACCGACTGCGCCGACGAGATCGTCTCCGTCTACGGCGAGGGCACCACCACCGGCGGGGACACCGCCTTCGCCGGCTACGACCACCGCCGCATGGAACCCCAGTACGCCTGGCTCGCCCAGCTCACCCGCGGCTGGTCCGCCCACCAGGTCAAGGGCTTCGCCGCCGCGGCCCGCAAGGAGAACCTCGCGGCGCCCGTCGGCACCGAGCAACGCGTCGGCACCGGCCGGGTCACCGGCTGGGCCCGCTACTACGACCAGCAGCGCGATCTGATCCGTACGCTCAAGAAGGCCGGATTCGACGTCTACGTCGTCTCCGCGTCGCCCGAGCCGGTCGCCGAGGTGTGGGCCGAGAGCGTCGGCGTCGACGCCCGGCACACCATCGGCATCCGCAACGTCATCGCGCACGGAAAGCTGACGGCCCGTCTGAAGGGCTGCGGCACCGTCGAGGACGGCGACGACTCGATGATCACGTACATCGACGGCAAGCGCTGCTGGATCAACCAGGAGATCTACGGGGTCCGGGGCGCGGCCGCCGAGAAGGTGCGACCCGCGGCCAAGCGGCAGGTGTTCGCGGCCGGCGACTCCGACACCGACGTCTCCTTCCTGCGCGACGCGACCGCCCTGCGCCTGGTCCTCAACCGCAACAAGAACGAGCTGATGTGCCGCGCCTACGACGACGGCGACGGCCGCTGGCTGGTGAACCCCCTGTTCATCGAGCCCAAGGGCAGGCTCGCCGAGCCCTACCCGTGCGCCACCACCGGCTACACCGAACGGGACGGCGAGAAGGGCCCCGTGCGCCGCGCCGACGGGTCCGTCATCCCCGACCAGAAGGACACGGTGCACGGGTCCTGACCGCACGGCGAGATTGATGTACGGTCCATGCGCATGCGCAACAGACATGCCCTGGCCTTGACGTTGGCCGCGGCCGCCGCTCTGGCGGCCGTGCCCGCGTCGCTCCCCGCGGCCGCCGCCACGCCCGCGAAACCCGCCGCCGCTAAGGCCCACTGCCCGCAGCTGTCCAAGAAGCTGAACTGGTTCGGCGACAACCGGGCCCATCTCCAGCAGGTGATCGACGAGCGCGGACGCTGCGGCTCCCACCGGGGCCACGACCACAAGCGTCCCGTCGCCGCCTTCGACTGGGACAACACCGTCGTCAAGAACGACATCACCGACGCGACGATCGCCTGGGCCCTGCGCCACGACAAGATCCTGCGCCCCGCGAGCTGGAAGTCCACCAGCAAGTGGATGACGGACGAGGCCGACAAGGCGCTCACCCGGGCCTGCGGCACGAAGGTGCCGGTCGGCAAGCCGCTGCCCACCTCCACGGACACCGACTGCGCCGACGAGATCTTCGAGGTCCGCGAGGACGGCAAGACGATGAGCGGCGCCGCCGCCTTCGCGGGCGAGTGGAACCACCGGCACACCGTCCCGCAGTACGCCTGGGTGCCCCAGCTCTTCGCCGGGCACACCGTGCCCGAACTGGAGTCGTACGCCGCCAAGGCCCGCAAGCAGGTCCTCGCCGCCCCCGTCGGCGCCACCCAGACCGTCGGCACCCACGAGATCCCCGGCTACGCGCGCTACTACGACCAGCAGCGCGACCTCATCCGCACGCTCAAGAAGGCCGGGTTCGACGTCTACATCGTCTCGGCGGGCTCGGAGCCGGTGACCGAGGTCTGGGCCGGTGGCAAGGGTGGCGTGGGCATCGACCGCGAGCACACCATCGCCATCCGCTCGGTCCTGGACCGCAAGGGCCGGATCACCACCTTCAACCAGGGCTGCGGCGACGTCCCGGTGAACAAGGGCGAGGCCATCCCCTACATCGACGGCAAGCGCTGCTGGATCAACCAGGAGATCTACGGCGTCAAGGGCGCGTCGGCCTGGGACCAGCAGGACCGCTCCCACCGCATCGCGCTCGGCGGAGGTGACGCCGACACCGACGTCACGTTCGTCGGCGACGCCACCGGCGCCCACCTCGTCCTGAACCGCAACAAGAACGAGATCATGTGCCGTGCGTACGACGACGCGGACGGCCGCTGGGTCGTGAACCCCATGTTCATCGAGCCCCTGAAGCAGAAGCCGGACCTCTACCCCTGCTCGACGTCCGCGTACAACGCGCCGGACGGGAGCAAGACCCCGGTCCTGCGCCGCGACGGCTCGGTGGTTCCCGATCAGGCGGACGCCGTGTACTGACTGTTCTGATCTTCACGGCACGTCCTAGAGTGCCGGGATGAGCATGTCGCCCCCGCCCGGCTGGTACCCGGACACCTCGGCCCCACCGGCCCGGCCCGTCGAGCGCTGGTGGGACGGGTCCGCGTGGACCGAGCACCGGCGTGCGCCCGAAGCGCCCCAAGGGGGCTGGGCGCAGCCGGGGTTCGGTCCGCCGCAGGCACCGACCCGGGTCACGCCGTCGGCGGTGGCTCCCGGCGGCGGCCGGGGCAAGGCGGTGGCGCTGGCCACCGCGGGGGTCGTCCTGGTGGCGTCGATCGTCACCGGCGTGGTGCTCCTGAACGACGACGACGAGCCCCGGGTCGAGGGCCCCGTCGCGACCACGTCGGAGCAGGCCGACCCGCCGTCGCCGACCTCTCCGTCGCCCACCACCTCGGCGCCGGACCCCGACCCCTCCACCCTCGTCGACCCGTTGAACGGCATCACGCTCCCCGTGCCCGAGGGCTGGGAGAAGGCCGACAGCACGGTCGGCGGCGATCCGACCGTCCGCACCCCGGACATCTACGACTGTCCGGGCGAGGGCAGCCTCTGCCGCCACGGCACGGTCTACTCGCGCACGTCGACGGCGACCGACGAGCGTTCGCCCAAGACGCTGGCCCAGCGGGACATCAAGGACGCGGCGGACAGCGCGTACGACGAGGACAAGATCGGCATGCGGCCCTTCGGCGGCATCGCGGGCCACGAGAAGGTCAAGGAAGGGGCCGTCGCCGTCGCGGGCCGCGCGGGCTATCTCGTGCGCTGGCGGGTCCGCACGGAGAAGGGCCCCGGCGGATACGTCCAGTCGCTCGCCTTCCCCTCCACCGTCGGCTCCGAGTCGGTGATCATCGTGCGCTTCGCGATCGACGCCGGGGACGAGGCGCCGCCGCTCTCCGACATGGACGAGATCACCCAGGGGATCCGCCCGGTCGGCGGCGGAGAGAGCGACGGCGGCGCCGGCAGCAGCGTGGGCCCGACGCCCTGACCGCTACGGCCCGCCCGCTGCGTCGGCGCCCTGCCTAGAGGAACGTGTGGCCTTCCCCGCGGTACGTCGGGACGGTGGCCGTCACCCGGTCGCCCTCGACGAGGTGCAGCGCGTCGAACCGCTCGCACAACTCCCCGGCCTTGGCGTGCCGGAACCACACCTTGTCGCCGATCAGCAGATCGTCGGCGGGCGAACCGAGCAGCGGGGTCTGCACCTCGCCCGCGCCTTCCTGCGGGTCGTAGCGCAGCCCCTCGGGGAGGTACGGCACCGGGGAGCGGTCGGGGCCCGCGGCGCCCGAGGCGGGGTAGCCGCCGCCGAGCACGGTCACGGTGCCCACGCCGGGGCGGCGCACCACGGGCTGCGCGAAGAGCGCGGCCGGACGCCCGCTGAACGACGTGTAGTTGTCGAAGAGCCGCGGTACGTACAGACCCGACCCCGCGGCGATCTCGGTCACCGCCCGCTCGGCCGCCGTGTGCTGCACGCTGCCGGTGCCGCCGCCGTTGACGAACTCCAGGTCCGGCGCGACCGCCCGCACCGCGCGGATGGTCTCGGCGCGGCGCGCGGCCAGCTCCTTGCGGGCCGCGCTCTGCATGAGACGGATCGCGCGCGAGCGCAGGGGACGGCCGGCGATCGCGTCACCGACACCGGCCACATGCCCCTCGTACGCCATCACGCCCACCAGCCGGAAGCCGGGCCTGCGGACCACGGCGCGGGCCAGCGCGGCGACTTGGGCGGGGGAGTGCAGCGGCGAGCGCAGCGCGCCGATCCGCACCCGCCCGCCGAGGGTCTTGAAGGCGGTGTCCAGCTCCAGGCAGACCCGCACCTCTTCGCCGCCGCCGTCCCTGGCCTCGTCGATGAGCCGCAGCTGGGCCGGGTCGTCGACCATCACGGTCACCGCCGCGGCGAGCTTCGGGTCGGCGGTCAGTTCGGCGAAGGCGGCGCGGTCGGCCGAGGGGTAGGCGAGCAGGACGTCGTCGAACCCGGACCGGGCGAGCCACAGGGACTCGGCGAGCGTGAAGGACATGAGTCCCGCGAAACCGTCCCGGGCCAGCACCCGTTCGAGCAGGGCCCGGCAGCGCACGGACTTGCTCGCGACCCTGATCGGCTTCCCGCCGGCCCGGCGCACGAGGTCGTCGGCATTGGCGTCGAACGCCTCCAGATCGACGATCGCGACGGGGGCGTCGAGGTGCGCGGTGGCCCGGTCGTAGCGGGCCTTGTCTGCTGCACGGGAGGTCATGGCCGAAGCCTGCCAGACGCGATTACCCGAGGGTAGGGGGATGATCCGGGCAGATCGCCCGGGGGCCGAGACTGGTTCCCGCACGACCGGAATCTGCCCTTAGAGTTACGCGCAGAAGAGCGAGGAAACGGGGGGTGCATGAGCACGGAAGCGCGACGGGCCCCACTCCCGCCACGTCCCACGACTCCACCTCCGCCCGCCTCTCCGCCCCCTCCCGCCCCCTTCTCGGACCCCGGCCCGCCGCAGGCCGACGAGGACGCCGTCGACGCCGGGACGCCCGCGCCCGTGAGCGTGCCGGCGCCCGCCGCCGGTGACCACGACTCCGTGCTCGGGGATCTGCTCGCGCCCTTCGACCGGGTACGGGCGCCGGGTCCCGCGGCCGACGACGTCACCGCCGCCGAGGAGCCGGAGTCCCCGCCCCCGCCCCCCGCGTCAGCACGCTTCCCGGACGCCCCACCACCCCCACGGACGACCCCACCACCCCCACGGACGACCCCACCACCCCCACGGACGACCCCACCACCCCCACGAACGACCCCTTCACCCCCACGAACGGCCCCGATGCCACCCGCCCCGGCCGGAAAGCCGCCTCGCCCGGCGTCCGGCCTTACTCCGCCACTGCCACGGACCGCTCCGTCCGGGTCCGCCGGGCCGCTGCTTCCGTCGGCGTCCGACCTCGCTCAGCCGCGGTCGCGGACCGCTCCGTCCGGGGCGGACTCCGCTGAGCCGCCGCTTCCCTCTGCGTCCGACCTCGCTCGGCCGCGGTCGCGGACCGCGCCCTCCGCGTCCGGGCGCACCCAGCCGCCCTCCCGGACCGCCCCGTCCGGCCTCCCTCGGCCGCCGCTTCCCGAGGAGCCGCCGCGTGTCGGACGGTCCGATGCGGAGCGGGCCGCGGAGTATCGGCTGCGGCCCCCGATGCCTTCGGTGGCGCCGGTGGGGATATCTCCGGCCTCGGCCCGGAGTGAGGTCGTGTCCGAGGCCGACAGCGCCGACAGCCCCGCGGCCCCTGTGGTCCCGTCGCCGCCCTCCCCCCGAACCACCGCCGCCCGGCGCGCGGTCGGTGCCGTCGATCTGACGCCCGGGCCCGGAGCGGGGCGGCCCTTCGTGTCGTTCGCCCGGCCCGCGCTGTACGACGACAGCACCACCCGGCTGCGCCCCGTCCGCACCTGGGCCCAGCCCCGCGTGACCGCCGCCGCTGCCTGCTTCGTGCTCGGCCTCGGACTCATCGGCGGCGCGGCGACCGGCAGTTGGCTGACCGGGGGCTCCGAGGAGACGGGCACCACGCTGTCCGCGTACGCCGTCGCGGGCGAGCTCTGGCACAGCGTGCCCGTCGACCAGCTCTTCCCCGCCACCATCAAGGGCGAGGGCGCCGGACCCGGCGGCGCCGACCGCACCTGGACCCGGATCGCCGTCGCCCCCGACGCCTCCTGCAAGAGCGCCTTCGACCCGCTCCTGCGCAAGGCCCTCGCCCCGGCCGGCTGCCTCAGGCTGCTGCGCGCCACGTACACGGACGCGACCCGCAGCCATGTCACCACCGTCGGCCTGCTGTTCACCAAGGCCGACGCCGACGCGATGCGCTCCCTGCGCACCCGCTTCACGGAGGAAGGCCTCGACCGGCGCCCCGACCTGATGCCGCGGCCGTACGCGGCCAAGGGCACCCCGGCCGCGGACTTCGGCGACGCCCAGCGCGCCTCCTGGACCGTGTCGGTGCTCCCGGACGCCCCCGTCGTCGCCTTCTCCGTCTCCGGCTTCGCCGACGGCCGCGCGGTCACCGAACCCGAGCCCGCCGACGAGGCCACGCGGACCTCGGAGACCTCCGCCCCCGCCCAGGCCGGCCTCGGCCACGAGGCGAAGGGCATCGCCGACCGCGTCGAGCGGCGCCTGCGCAAGACCATCGCGGCCACGGAGCACCCCTCATGAGAATCCGCCGACCGGGAGTCGCCGCCCTCGCCGCGTCGCTCGCCCTCCTGCCCGCCACCGCCCACGCCGACGACGGCATACGCGCCCAGCAGTGGGCCCTCGACGCGATGCACACCGGCCAGGCCTGGCAGACCACCAAGGGCAAGGGCATCACGGTCGCCGTCCTGGACACCGGCATCGACGTCGACCACCCCGACCTGGCCGGCAGCGTCCTCACCGGCAAGGACATGGTCGGCTTCGGCGCGAAGAAGGGCGACCGCGCCTGGGCCCGGCACGGCACCGCCATGGCCAGCATCATCGCGGGCCACGGACACGGCCCGGGCCGCGCGGACGGCGTGCTCGGCATCGCGCCGGAGGCGAAGATCCTGCCGATCCGCGTGATCCTGGAGGACGGCGACCCGCACCGCTCGAAGGCCCGCAACACCCGGGGCAACGCGCTGGCCGACGGCATCCGCTGGGCCACCGACCACGGCGCCGACGTCATCAACCTCTCCCTGGGCGACGACTCCAAGTCCGCCCACCCGGAACCCGCCGAGGACGCCGCCGTCCAGTACGCCCTGAAGAAGGGCGCCGTCGTCGTCGCGTCGGCGGGCAACGGCGGCGAGCGCGGCGACCACATCTCGTATCCCGCGGCCTACTCCGGCGTCATCGCCGCCACCGCCGTCGACGAGAGCGGCGACCGCGCCTCCTTCTCCACCCGCCGCTGGTACGCCACGGTGAGCGCCCCCGGCAAGGACATCGTCATCGCCGACCCCGACCGGGAGTACTACGAGGGCTGGGGCACGAGCGCCGCGTCGGCGTTCGTCTCGGGCGCCGTCGCCCTCATCCGCGCCGCCCACCCCCGCCTGACCCCGCCCCAGATCAAGCAGCTCCTGAAGGACACGGCGCGCGACGTCCCGAGCGGCGGGCGCGACGACGCACGCGGCTTCGGCTTCGTCGACCCGGCGGCCGCGATCGCCGAGGGCGGCAAGAAGAAGCCGGACGGGCTGAAGTCAGCGGCGTACGGAGAGAAGTACTTCGGCCCGGGTCCGGACGCGGACCGGGGCGACGACGGCCCCGCAGGCTGGGTGGGCCCGGTCGCGGGCGGCCTCGGCGCGGCCCTCCTGGCCGCGGCGGTCTACCTCTGGCGCGGCCGCAGGGGCGCCCGTCCCGCCACCGCCCGGCAGGTCCCCTGACGCGGTCGACCGGGTGCAGGTCGATAGGGTCAAGGCCGTGGCGAACAAGAACATCCCGGACCCCGGCTTCTCCGACGACGACGGCACGGCCGACCCCCGGCTCTCCGCGGCCCTGACCGCGTGGGCCGGCGACCGCACGGCCCACGGCCCCGTCCTGGAGGCGCTCACCGGCGCCCGGCTGCTCGTGCCGGTGGTCGCTGTCCTCGGCGAGGTCGAGGAGGACGAGAACGGCCTGCGCCGCGAGAAGACCAGCGACATGGCGGTGCCCACGCTCAAGGCGGGCGGCCGCACGGCCCTGCCCGCGTTCACCTCGACCCGGGCGCTCGCTCTGTGGGACCCCGAGGCCCGCCCGGTGGCCGTCCCGCTGCACCAGGCGCTCCAGGCCGCGGCCCACGAGCAGGCCGACACGATCGTCCTCGACCTCGCGGGCCCCGTCCCCTACGAGATCGACCGCACCGCCCTGATCGCCCTCTCCGAGGGCCGCCACACCCGGGACCCGCTCGCCGACCCCGCCGTCACGGCCGCCGTGCGCGCGGCCGTCGCCGCCGAGCCCGCCGTCGTGCGGGCCTACCTCGGCGCGGGCACCGCCGACGGCACCCTGGCGCTCGTCCTCGACGCATCGGCGGACCCGGCCGAGGCCGCCGGGCGCGTCGCCCGGCACATCGCGGCCGACCCGACACTGAGGGCCCGCCTGGTGAGCGGCCTCGACCTGGCACTGCTGCCGGCCGAGGCGACGCCACCGGGCGAGCCCCTGTACGTACGAGAAGGCTGAGCGGTCAGCCGAAGACCGGGCCCGTGTACTTCTCGCCCGGGCCCTGACCCGGCTCGTCCGGGACGTCGGACGCCTCGCGGAAGGCGAGCTGCAACGACTTCAGGCCGTCGCGCAGCGGGGCCGCGTGGAACGAGGAGATCTCGGTGGCGCTCGCGTCCATCAGGCCGGCGAGCGAGTGGATCAGCTTGCGGGCCTCGTCGAGGTCCTTGTGGCCCTCGCCGCCCTCCGCGAGGCCGAGGTTCACGGCCGCGGCGCTCATCAGGTGCACGGCGACCGTGGTGATCACCTCGACCGCGGGGACGTCCGCGATGTCACGGGTCAAGGTGTCGAAGTCCGGGGAGTCCGGGGAGTCGGGGGAATCAGGGCCCGGGCCGGTGCCGGACTCGGGGGTGGGGGTCGCGTCGCTCATGCCCCACACGATAAGCGGAGCCCCGCCCGGCCCGGTCCGCGGGAGCCGGTGCGCACCGATGCGGGGCCGTACCGGGCCGATGCGGGGCCGATGCGGGGCCGAGGGCGCCCGGTGGACGCCGGTGGTTAGCCCCACCCCGGCGGAGCTGCTAACCTTGTGTAACGACCGGCCGGATACTCGCGTGCCACGCAGAGGCCCGGCCCACAAGTGGAGGCTCCGCTTCCCACCTAGTCGCTCCCCCGGAGCGGCGGGTCACCGGTCAGGCAGCCGCAGTCCCCGAGACTACGGCAGGCCCGAGATGCGCCCCGCGATCACCGCGGAGGTGCTCCGGTAGTAATGGAGCCCCTTCCTGTGATCGGTTGGGGCATTTTTTATGCACTCACTCGGTTGGTCCGGATAACAGACGTAACGCGGCTGTCCGCCAGACCGCCGCGTGGTGCTACCGAGGAGGATCCATCAGCGCCGAGCCCCGCATCAACGACCGGATTCGCGTTCCCGAGGTGCGACTTGTCGGTCCCAGCGGCGAGCAGGTCGGGATTGTTCCGCTTGCCAAGGCCCTGGAGCTCGCACAGGAGTACGACCTCGACCTGGTCGAGGTGGCGGCGACCGCCCGTCCGCCCGTGTGCAAGCTCATGGACTACGGGAAGTTCAAGTACGAGTCGGCCATGAAGGCCCGTGAGGCGCGCAAGAACCAGGCGCACACGGTCATCAAGGAGATGAAGCTCCGGCCGAAGATCGACCCGCACGACTATGACACCAAGAAGGGTCACGTCGTCCGGTTCCTCAAGCAGGGCGACAAGGTCAAGATCACGATCATGTTCCGTGGTCGCGAGCAGTCCCGGCCGGAGCTCGGCTACCGACTGCTCCAGCGTCTCGCGAACGACGTCGAAGACCTCGGGTTCATCGAGTCGAACCCGAAGCAGGACGGCCGAAACATGATCATGGTCCTCGGTCCGCACAAGAAGAAGACCGAAGCCATGGCCGAGGCCCGCGAGGCCCAGGCGGTCCGCAAGGCGGACGCGAAGGCCAACCCGGGCCGCTCGCAGAACTCCGCCGAGGGGGAGGAGCCCGACGAGGCTCCCGCCGAAGCCGCCGCCGAGGCCCCCGCCGAGGCTCCGGCCGAGGCGCCTGCCGAGGCCTGATCCCAGGACGCGAGTCCGGGGATCGCCAACTGACACATACGGTTCCCGGATGCCCGGTTTCACGACCGGGCATCCGGGTGCCACTGACGAGGAGAGAACGGCGCTATGCCGAAGAACAAGACGCACAGCGGTGCCAGCAAGCGCTTCAAGATCACCGGCTCCGGCAAGGTGCTCCGTGAGCGCGCCGGCAAGCGCCACCTGCTCGAGCACAAGTCGTCCCGTCTGACGCGGCGCCTCAGCGGCAACGCCGAGATGGCCCCGGGCGACGCCAAGAAGATCAAGAAGCTTCTCGGCAAGTGAGCGCGGGCGCACACCGCGCCCGCACTCTGAACCGGGACCCAGTCGATACCGGGTCGTGTGAGTCCAACCACGGCCCCGCTACAAGGAGTTAACAAGTGGCACGCGTCAAGCGGGCAGTCAACGCCCACAAGAAGCGCCGCGCAGTCCTCGAGGCTGCCAAGGGCTACCGCGGTCAGCGTTCGCGCCTGTACCGCAAGGCCAAGGAGCAGGTCACCCACTCCCTGGTCTACAACTACAACGACCGCAAGAAGCGCAAGGGCGACTTCCGCCGCCTCTGGATCCAGCGCATCAACGCCGCTGCCCGCCAGAACGGCATGACGTACAACCGCCTCATCCAGGGTCTGAACGCCGCCAACATCGAGGTGGACCGCAAGATCCTCGCCGAGCTGGCCGTCAACGACCCGAACGCGTTCGCCGCGCTCGTCGAGGTCGCCCAGAAGGCGCTGCCGAGCGACGTCAACGCCCCCAAGGCTGCCTGACGCCTCGCTGTACCTGAGCGTTACTCGCGGACCCGCAGGCCCTTTGGCCTGCGGGTCCGCGTGCGTTCGGTTTCCCGTCCGCCTCCTTGGCCTCCTCCGCCGTCTCCTCCCGAAGGTGAGTTCATGACCGCCGCTCCCGAGCCGATCTCTCCCAAGTCGTCGCGCGTCAGTGCCGCCCGGCGGCTGGCCAAGCGGAACTTCCGGGGGAAGGAGCGGCTGTTCCTCGCCGAGGGGCCGCAGGCCGTGCGGGAGGCCGCGGCGCACCACGGCGCGGCAGGCACGCTCGTCGAGGTGTTCGTGACCGTCGAGGCCGCCGAGCGCTACGCGGACATCGTCGGTGAGGCCCGCGCCGCCGGGGCCCGGGTGCACCTGGCCGACGAGGACGTCATCGGCGACATCTCGACGACCGTGACGCCCCAGGGGCTCGTCGGCGTCTGCCGGTTCGTGGACACCTCCTTCGACGCCGTCCTCGCCGCCCGGCCCAAGCTGGTCGCCGTCCTCGCGCACGTCCGTGACCCCGGGAACGCCGGCACCGTGCTGCGGTGCGCCGACGCGGCCGGGGCCGACGCCGTCGTCCTGACGGACGCCTCCGTGGACCTCTACAACCCCAAGTGCGTACGCGCCTCGGTCGGCTCGCTGTTCCATCTGCCCGTCGCCGTCGGCGTCCCCGTCGAGCGGGCCGTGCAGGGGCTGAAGGACGCGGGCGTCCGCATCCTCGCCGCCGACGGAGCGGGCCGGGACGACCTCGACGACGAGCTGGACAAGGGCACCATGGGCACGCCGTCCGCCTGGGTCTTCGGCAACGAGGCCTGGGGGCTCCCGGAGGAGACCCGCGCACTCGCGGACGCGGTGGTGCGTGTTCCGATCCACGGCAGAGCCGAAAGCCTCAACCTCGCGACGGCCGCGGCCGTGTGCCTCTATGCGTCCGCCCGTGCACAGCGTGCGGCTGGAGGGTGCCGTTCCGTCACTCCCAGCTAGTAGGGTGACGGGCTCGGAGGCCTCCTGCGCCGGTCCGAGAGGTGGGGTACGGGGAATGAGCATCGGCACGAGCGGATCACCGGGAGTACGGGACATTTTGTCCACGCGCGCGGACCAGGGCGCCCTCGGTGACTTCGGCGGCCTCGGTGTCGACCCGGACGACCTGCCCGACGGCCTCGTCGTCGCGGACGAGACCGGCCACGTCATCTGCTTCAACGCCGCGGCCGTGCGCATCACCGCGGTGCCCGCCGCCGACGCCCTGGGCGCCCCGCTGGAGCGGGCCCTGCCCCTGGAAGACCTCGAAGGCCGCCGCTGGTGGCAGCTGACCGATCCGTACGGCGGCCTGGCCACGCGCTTCGCGCAGCCCGAGCGCAACCTCCTGCTGCCCGGCGGGCGCGAGGTCCTCGTCTCCGCGCGCTATGTGCGCACCGCCCCCACCGGGCCCGTGCGCCGCGTGGTCGTCTCCCTGCGCGACACCGAGGCCCGCCGCCGCACCGAGCGCAGCCACGCGGAGCTGATCGCCACCGTGGCGCACGAACTGCGCTCGCCCCTCACCTCCGTGAAGGGCTTCACGGCGACGCTCCTCGCGAAGTGGGAGCGCTTCACCGACGACCAGAAGAAGCTGATGCTGGAGACGGTGGACGCCGACGCCAACCGCGTCACGCGGCTGATCGCCGAGCTCCTGGACATCTCCCGCATCGACTCCGGACGGCTCGAACTGCGCCGCCAGCCCGTCGACATCGGCGCGGCCGTCGGCCGCCACATCCAGGCCCATGTCGCCTCCGGGCAGGACGCCGACCGCTTCCTCGTCCGGATAGAGCAGCCGATGCCCGACTGCTGGGCCGACCCGGACAAGATCGACCAGGTGCTCAGCAACCTGCTGGAAAATGCGGTGCGCCACGGCGAAGGAACCGTCACCATCGACGTGGCGGCCTCGCCGTCCCCCCGCGAGCGGGACGGCGCGGAGACCGCCGTGACCGTGAGCGACGAGGGAACGGGCATTCCGGAGGAATCGATGGGCCGCGTCTTCACCCGCTTCTGGCGGGGCAGCAAACGCGGCGGGACGGGACTCGGCTTGTACATCGTGAAGGGCATCGTGGAAGCGCACGGCGGGACGATCACCGTCGGCCGCGCGCCCGGCGGCGGCGCCCAGTTCCGATTTACGTTGCCCGTGGGCACTCCGGCGTATCTTCTCTGATCACTCGTGATCCGCCGGAGCACCGCCCGCGGGCTCATTCACCCGCGTCACCCCCGTTAGACTCGATCCTTGGCACGTTTGCGTCCCCCTATGCGGACGATTCGTCTCCGAGTCGTAGACGGGGACCATCACCAGCCAAACGGAAGCACGGGAAGAGATGTCGGCACCGAACAAGTCGTACGACCCTGTTGAGGTCGAGGCACTGAAACCTGAAGAGATCGAGCGCATGCGGGACGAGGCGCTCGCCGCCTTCGCGGCCGCCGGCGACCTCGAACAGCTCCAGGAGGCCAAGGTCGCGCACACCGGCGGCACCTCGCCGCTGTCCCTCGCCAACCGCGAGATCGGCGCGCTGCCCCCGCAGGCCAAGGCCGAGGCCGGCAAGCGCGTCGGCATGGCGCGCGGCGCGGTCAGCAAGGCGCTCGCCGCCCGCCAGAGCGAGCTGGAGGCCGAGCGCGACGCCCGGGTGCTCGTCGAGGAGGCAGTGGACGTCACGCTGCCGTACGACCGCGTCCCGGCCGGTGCCCGGCACCCGCTGACCACGTTCATGGAGCGGGTCGCGGACGTCTTCGTCGCCATGGGCTACGAGATCGCCGAGGGCCCCGAGGTCGAGGCGGAGTGGTTCAACTTCGACGCCCTGAACTTCACCCCGGACCACCCGGCCCGGCAGATGCAGGACACGTTCTTCGTCCAGGGGCCCGAGGGCGCCGACGGCGCGGAGTCCGGTGTCGTGCTGCGCACCCACACCTCTCCGGTGCAGGCCCGCGCGATGCTCGACCGTGAGCCGCCCGTCTACATCGTCTGCCCCGGCCGGGTGTACCGCACGGACGAGCTGGACGCGACGCACACCCCGGTCTTCCACCAGATCGAGCTGCTCGCCGTGGACGAGGGCCTGACCATGGCCGACCTCAAGGGCACCCTGGACCACATGGTCCAGTCGCTCTTCGGCGCGGACATGAAGACGCGCCTGCGTCCGAACTACTTCCCGTTCACCGAGCCGTCCGCCGAGATGGACATGGTCTGCTACGTCTGCCGCGGCGAGTCCGTGGGCAATCCCGACCGCCCCTGCCGCACCTGCGGCAGCGAGGGCTGGATCGAGCTGGGCGGCTGCGGCATGGTCAACCCGAAGGTACTCACCGCCTGCGGTGTCGACCCCCAGAAGTACAGCGGATTCGCCTTCGGGTTCGGCATCGAACGGATGCTGATGTTCCGCCACAACGTCGAAGACATGCGAGACATGGTCGAGGGTGACGTCCGGTTCACCCGGCCCTTCGGGATGGAGATCTGATGCGGGTCCCGCTTTCCTGGCTGCGGGAGTACGTCGATCTCCCCGCCACCGAGACCGGCCGTGACGTCCAGGCCAAGCTGATCGAGGTCGGCCTCGAGGTCGAGACCGTCGAGCAGACCGGCGCCGGCCTCACCGGGCCGCTGGTCGTCGGCAAGGTCCTGACCATCGAGGAGCTGGAGGGCTTCAAGAAGCCCATCCGCTTCTGCACGGTCGACGTCGGCTCCGCCAACGGCACCGGCGAGCCGCAGGAGATCGTCTGCGGCGCACGGAACTTCGCCGTCGGCGACAAGGTCGTCGTCGTGCTCCCGGGCGCCGTCCTGCCCGGCGACTTCAAGATCGCCGCCCGCAAGACGTACGGCAAGACGTCGCACGGCATGATCTGCTCCGGCGACGAGCTGGGCATGGGCGACGACGGGAGCGGCGGCATCATCGTCCTGCCGCCCGAGCACGAGGCCGGCACGGACGCCATCGAGCTGCTCGAACTGGTCGACGAGGTCCTGGACATCGCCGTCACGCCCGACCGCGGGTACGCGCTCTCGATGCGCGGCGTCGCCCGCGAGGCCGCCATCGCGTACGGCCTGCCGCTGCGCGACCCGGCGCTCCTTGACGTGCCCGCGCCGAACGCCTTCGGCTATCCGGTCAAGATCTCCGACCCGCGCGGCTGCGACCGCTTCACCGCGCGCACGGTCACGGGCCTGAAGCCCGAGGCCCGCTCGCCGATCTGGTTGCAGCGCCGCCTCCAGAAGGCGGGCATGCGCCCGATCTCGCTCGCCGTCGACGTCACGAACTACGTGATGCTGGAGCTCGGCCAGCCCCTGCACGCCTACGACCGCTCGCGCATCGAGGGCACGATCGGTGTGCGCCGTGCCGAGCAGGGCGAGAAGTTCACGACGCTCGACGGCGTCAAGCGCGTCCTCGACGCCGAGGACCTGGTCATCACCGACGACCGCGGCCCCATCGGCCTCGCGGGCGTCATGGGCGGCGCGAACACCGAGATCGCCGACCACGAAGAGACCGCCGGGACCACCGACGTCGTCATCGAGGCCGCGCACTTCGACGCGATCTCCATCGCCCGCACGGCCCGGCGCCACAAGTTGCCCTCCGAGGCAGCCAAGCGCTTCGAGCGCGGCGTCGACCCGCAGGCCGCGTCGGCCGCGGCGCAGCGCACGGTGGACCTCCTGGTCCTGCTCGCGGGCGGCACCGCCGAGGCCGGGGTCACCGAGGTCATCGCGCCCTCCGCGCCGCACACGATCACGATGCCGGCCGATCACCCGGACAAGGTCGCCGGCGTGGCGTACGGCCGCGAGACCGTCGTGCGCCGCCTCCAGGAGGTCGGCTGCGACGTCTACGGCCAGGACGCCCTGACCGTCACCGTGCCGTCCTGGCGCCCCGACCTCGCCGAGCCGAACGACCTCGCCGAAGAGGTCATCCGCCTCGAGGGGTACGAGAACCTCCCGTCGACGTTGCCCAAGCCCCCCGCGGGCCGCGGTCTGACCGACCGGCAGCGGCTGCACCGCCGCTTCGGGCGCGCGCTCGCCGGCAGTGGATTCGTCGAGGCGCCGAACTACCCCTTCATCGGCGAGCAGGTCTTCGACCAGCTGGGCCTTGAGCCCGGCGACCCCAAGCGGCGGGTCGTGAAGCTGGTCAACCCGCTCTCCGACGAGGAGCCCGCGCTCCGTACGACGCTGCTCCCGGGCCTGCTCGGCGCGCTGCGCCGCAACGAAGGCCGCGGCAACCACGACCTGGCGCTCTTCGAGACGGGCCTGGTCTTCCAGCCCCGCGAGGAGGCCCGGGTCGCGGTGCGGCTGCCCGTCGACCGCCGTCCCACGGACGAGGAGATCGCCTCCCTGACCGAGGCGCTCCCCGTCCAGCCGCGGCACGCCGCCGTCGTCCTCGCGGGCGCCCGCGAGCAGGCCGGCTGGTGGGGCAAGGGCCGTCCGTCCGAGTGGGCCGACGCGGTGCAGGCCGCGCGTGACCTGGCCGCCGAGTCGGGCACCGAACTGCTGGTGCGCCAGGGGCAGTACGGCCCGTGGCACCCGGGCCGGTGCGCCGAGCTCGTCGTCGTGATCGACGGTGCGGAGGAGGTCGTCGGGTACGCGGGCGAGCTGCACCCGCGTGTCGTCAAGACGCTGGGTCTGCCCGCGCGCACCTGCGCGATGGAGCTGGACCTGGACCGCCTTGAGGACGCCGGAACCGGAGTCCCGCGGGGTCCGAAGATCTCCACGTTCCCGGTCGCCACGCAGGACGTCGCGCTCGTCGTCGACGGCGGTGTCCCGGCCATCGACGTGGAGAAGGCGCTGCGTGAGGGCGCGGGTGAACTGCTCGAGTCCATCCGGCTGTTCGACGTCTTCACCGGCGAGCAGATCGGGGCGGGCAAGAAGTCCCTGGCGTACGCGCTGCGCTTCCGCGCGGCCGATCGCACGCTGACCGTGGACGAGGCCTCCGCGGCCCGTGACGCGGCCGTCGCCCTGGCGGCCGAGCGGACCGGCGCGGTGCTGCGCGGAGCGTAGTCACCGCCTGTAGTCGCCGCCAGGCGCACAAGAGGCGCAAAGAAGGGCGTATCCGGACCTCCGGGTACGCCCTTCACTCGTTTGAGTGGCAAGTAAGCCCTCTCTAGCCCGATCGGCCCATGCGGTCGACAGAATCAGTCCGGCCGCAGGGGTCGTGATCGGCAAGGCCTGCGCGGTCCGCACGCTGAACAGGGCCTTAGGGGGGCCGTCGGCATGATCCGTATCAGGGCTGGAGCTCCCCGCCGGGCGCTGCTCCGGGAGAGGCACCGCGCCAGGCTCCGGGCGAGGACCAGGGCGAGGGCGTCCCGGATGGACCCGCCGAGGATCCGGCGCGTGCTCGCCCTCGGCCTGCCCGCGGTGTGGGGCGCGGCCGCCATCACGTACAAACTGGTCTGCCCGCTCGCGCAGCGGGACGGCCTGGGCGCGCGGATCGTCACCAGCGCGGTCTTCTTCGCCGTCGGCGCCGGTCTGATATTGCAGGCCCGCGGCGCCCTGCTCCGGGAAGTGCGCCAGCTGCGCGAGGTCGCGGGCGCCGCCCAGAACGCTCTGCTGCGGCCACTGCCGCCCCGCGTCGAGGGCCTCACGGTCGCGGCCGGGCGGATCTCCGCGTCCCGCGGCGCCTCGGTCGGCGGGGATCTGTACGAGGTGGTGGCCACCGACCACGGCGTGCGCATCGTGATGGGCGACGTGCGCGGGCACGGCCTGACCGCCCTCGGCACGGCCGCCGCCGTGCTCGGCAGCTTCCGCGAGGCGGCGCACGAGGAGACCGAACTGCCGCACGTCCTGAGAAAGCTGGAGCGTGCCCTCGGGCGGCATCTGCGGGAGCGGTCGCGGGCCGAGCACCCGGCAGGCGGCGCTCCGGAGCCGGAGAGTCCGCTGGCCGAGGAGTTCGTCACCGTCCTCCTGATGGAGATCGGCCCGGACGGCGGGATGACCGCGCTCAACTGCGGCCACCCGTGGCCGCACCGCCTGAGCGGGAACGCCGAGCCGGTCACGGGCGAGGAACCGCTGCCGCCGCTGGGTCCCTTCCCGCTCCCCGCCGAACTGCCGTTGCTGCACTGCGGACCGCTCCTGCCGGGCGAGGCGCTCGTCCTGCACACGGACGGCATGGAGGACGCGCGGGACGCGGCCGGACGGTTCTTCCCGCTCCGGGCGGCGCTCACCGAGGCGGTGCGGGTCCCGCCGGTCGTGCCCCAGACGGTGATCCGCGCGGTGTACGCCCAGCTCCTGCGGCACGCGGGGCGGCCCCCCACCGACGACGCCGCGCTCCTGGTCCTGCGCAACGACCGCCGGCGGGTGCCGCTCCAGCAGGGGGAGACGGTGCGTCGGGAAAGCACCATGACGTGACGCACCGTCATCCTCCACCGGCCGTGCGCCGTCCGTCCCCGCCTTGGAGGTGTCGGGCAGACGGCGGGGCGGACGGCGCCGTTGAGGACCGCCGCACTTTTTGAGGGGGAGCCGGCGGCCCGGCCGGCCTCCTTGTGAGGAACCTCAGTCAAGCGTGACGGGAGTGGCGACGGCAGAGCGCACACCCCCCGGATTCGGGCGTTCCGTTCACACCCCGTGTGAAGTCACCTCTACTACGCTGGCCACACCGAGCCACCGGAGGGCCTCCATGCAGCCCAATACCCTGCTCGACGCGATCCTCGACGAGGCGGGAATCTCCCACGCGGGCCTGGCTGCCCACGTCAACCAGGCGGGGAAGAGGCGCGGCCTCGCCCTGCGGTACGAACACACCGCCGTGTCACGGTGGTTGAAGGGGCAGCGGCCGAGAGGCCAGGTGCCCGACTTGATCTGCGAGGTGCTCGCGGGGCGACTCCAGCGCACCGTGACCCTCGACGACATCGGCCTCGGCGTGCCGGGGCGGCCGACCGTGGGGCACGGCTCCATGGCCTCGACGCTCTCCGGCTTCGTGGAGCGGGCCACGGCGCTGTGGCGCTCGGACGAACAGCAGCGCCCGCACCTCCTGGGCGCGCCCGCGGTCACGGGCACCCCCGCAGTGATGCCCGTCTGGGAGTGGGAGAACCCGCCTGAGGACGTGGACGTGTCGCGCGGCGGCAGACACCAGGTGAGCACGGCCGACATCGACATGATGCGGGCGGCCCGCGCCCACTACGAGCAGATGTACCGCAAGACCGGTGGCATCGCGACCCGCACCCGCATCGTCGGCTTCCTCAACGCCGAGGCCGCGCCCCTGCTGCGCGGCAGCTACACGGACGAGACGGGACGCCAACTGCACCGGTCCACGGGCGGGTTGGTGGCCATCGCGGGCATCTGCGCCTACGACTCGGACGCGCACGGCCTGGCCCAGCGCTACTTCCACCAGGCCCTGCGCCTGGCGAAGGCCAGCGGGGACCGGGGGCTCGGCGCCTATGTGATCGCGCTGCTCGTCAACCAGTCCCTGTTCATGCGCGAGTACCGCCAGGCGGTGGCCTTCGCGGAGGCCGCGCTGCGCGCCGCGGGGCGCGAGCTGACCCCGGCCCTGGCGTCCGATCTCTACGCCATGCAGGCCAAGTCGTACGCACACCTGGGCGACGGCAGCAGCGCGCTGTCGTGCATCCGGCGTGCGGAGGTCGCCGCCGACCGCATCCGGCGGGGACGCGAGCCGGACGAGACCGGCTATGTCCAGCCCGGGCTAGTCAACGTACAAGTGGCGGAGGCCCTGCTCAGTCTGGGGGACCTCACGGGGGCGTACGAGCATGCGGCGGCCGCGGTGGACACCCCGGCGCACGACCGGGGCCGGGTCCACCGGCTCGCGATGCTCAGCCAGATCGAACTGCGCCAGGGAAACACCGACGAGGCCGTGGCCACGGCCGTGGAAATGGCCGAACAGGCCCGGGGAATGGAGTCACAAAGGCTGCGCGACCGGCTGCGGGCCGTGCGGGAACATCTGGTACGCAGCGACTGCGCGGGCACGGCCGAGGCGGCCGAACTCATCGACGGGGCGTTGCGCGTACCCCTGTGACGTGCACCGCCCGGCACTGCTCTGAACACCCTCCTGCTGCGATATTGCCATCTACTCGGCGGAAGGTGGCAGAACCGTGCAGTGGACGAAACAAAGCGAACAAACTGTGTATGGAAATCGATGGTTCACGGTCAATCTGGCAGACGTGGAACTGCCCGACGGCCGGCACCTCGATCACTTCCTGATACGGCTGCGGCCCGTCGCCGTGGCCACCGTCGTCAATGAATCCAACGAGGTGCTGCTGCTCTGGCGGCACCGCTTCATCACCGACAGCTGGGGCTGGGAACTCGCGGCGGGCGTGGTCGAGGACGGCGAGGACATCGCGTTCGCGGCAGCCCGGGAAATGGAGGAGGAAACCGGCTGGCGGCCGGGCCCGTTGCGACACCTGATGAGTGTCGAGCCGTCCAATGGGCTCACCGACGCCGTGCACCACATCTACTGGTCCGACGTGTGCACCTACATCGGTCATCCCGAGGACGACTTCGAGTCCGACCGCCGTGAATGGGTCCCACTCAAACTTGTCCCAGACATGGTGGCCCGCGGAGAAGTACCCGCCGCCAATATGGCGGCGGCGCTACTCCTCCTGCACCACCTGCGTCTTGGCCAGGACGCGCACTAACGGCCGATGGCCTGCCAGATCGCCACGGCGAGCGCACCGACCGCCGTCAGGGCGACCAGGGCGGGCAAGGGCCAGCGAGTGTGCTCGAGTGCGGTGATCCTTACGGTCAGTTCGTCCTGGTTCTTGACGCTCTGTTCGTCGTGTTGGGTGAGCAACGCCAGCTGTCCGTCGACGCGGGTCAGACCCACGTCCAAGCTGCGGCGTAACTCGGCGAGTTCTTGCGGGACCACGCGATGCTCGGGGTCGGCGGTCACTGGTCCGCTCCTTTCTGTAGCTGTCCATCCCCCTGATGCGCACGGAAAGTCAACTCGCCCGGTGGCCAGGACGGGAGAGTGTGCGAAGGGCATATGCGAGCCCACGGCGCACACGGTGTGTGAATGCCGCGGGCCCGGCACTCGATCGAGTGCCGGGCCCGCGTGCGGTGCGAAGCCGCGCGTACCAGTGTGAGCGGTGCCGACCGCGTCAGACGGCTCGGACGGGGTCAGACGGGGTCAGGCGGGGTCAGCCGTAGGGGTAGAAGCCCGAGCCGGACTTGCGGCCGAGCCGGCCCGCGTCCACCATCCGCTGGAGCAGCGGGGGAGCGGCGTACAGCGGCTCCTTGTACTCCGCGTACATGGAGTCCGCGACCGAGGCGACGGTGTCGAGACCGATCAGGTCGGCGAGCTTGAGCGGACCCATCGGGTGGGCGCAGCCCATCTCCATGCCGTTGTCGATGTCCTCACGGCTCGCGATGCCCGACTCGAACATCCGGATCGCGGAGAGCAGATACGGGATGAGCAGGGCGTTGACGACGAAGCCCGAGCGGTCCTGGGCGCGGATCGCGTGCTTGCCGAGCACCTTCTCGACCATGGCCTGCGCGCGGCTGATCGTGCCCTCGGACGTCGTGAGCGCGGGGATCAGCTCGACGAGCTGCTGCACCGGGGCCGGGTTGAAGAAGTGGATGCCGATGACCGCGTCGGGGCGGGACGTCGCGACGGCCAGCTTCACCAGCGGGATGGAGGAGGTGTTGGAGGCGAGGATCGCGTCCTGCCGGGTCACCACCTGGTCGAGCACCTGGAAGATCTCGGTCTTGACCGCCTCGTTCTCGACGACCGCCTCGATGACGAGGTCGCGGTCGGAGAACTCCCCGAGGTCGGTCGTGAAGCTGAGGCGGGCGAGCGTCTCGTCCCGCTCCTCCTCCGAGATCTTGCCGCGCTCGGCGGCCTTGGAGAGGGAGTTGTACAGCCGGGTGCGGCCGATCTCCAGGGCCTCGCCGGTGGTCTCCGCGACCATCACGTCCAGTCCGGAGCGGGCGCAGACCTCCGCGATCCCGGCGCCCATCTGGCCGCAGCCCACTACTCCGACGCGTGCGATGTCGGGCATAGAGTCGGTCACCTCGTGCCTTTCGCTGATCAACGGGCGGGCAGCCGCCGTACGGGTGTGGTGTCTGCCCCAGCGGTGAACGTTACTCCGGAACCTCAGGTGCATGGCGTGCCGGGTCGGGCATGCTGTCCCTGCAGACTGCGGTTCCGGCGAATACACAGGCCAGGGGGCAAGCGGATGAGGCGTATGTCACGCCGAGGGTTCACGATTGCGGCAGCCGCGATGGTGGCGGGGCTCACAGCCGCGGGCGACGCGGCGGCGGTGCCCGGGAAGGGGCCTGCGCGCCGTGAACTGCGGGGCATGTGGCTGGCGACCGTCGCCAACCGCGACTGGCCCTCCAAGCCCGGACTCACGGCGGACCAGCAGCGCGCCGAGCTGATCGGCCATCTGGACACGGCCGTCCGGCGCCGCCTGAACGCCGTGATCTTCCAAGTGCGGCCCACCGCCGACGCGTTGTGGCCCTCGCCGTACGAACCCTGGGCGGAGTGCCTCACCGGCACCCAGGGCAAGCACCCCGGCTGGGACCCGCTGGGCACCGCCGTGACCGAGGCGCACCGCAGAGGCCTGGAGCTGCACGCCTGGTTCAACCCCTTCCGCATCGCCAACCACACGGACCCCTCGCGTCTGGTCCCGACCCACCCCGCGCGGCTGCACCCCGACTGGGTCGTGCCGTACGGCGGGAAGCTCTACTACAACCCCGGTCTGCCCGAAGTGCGGCGTTTCGTGCAGGACGCGATGCTCGACGCCCTGCGCCACTACGCCATCGACGCGGTGCACTGGGACGACTACTTCTACCCGTACCCGGTCGCCGGGCAGGTCTTCGACGACGACGACGCCTTCGCGCGGTACGGCGGCGGCTTCCCGGACCGGGCCGCCTGGCGGCGCGACAACATCGACCGCCTGGTGCGCGAGATGGCGGCGCGGGTGAAGAAGGTGCGGGGGCGCGCGCAGTTCGGGATCAGCCCCTTCGGGGTCTGGCGCAACGCCTCCACCGACCCGCTCGGTTCGGACACCCGGGCGGGCGTGCAGACCTACGACAACCTGCACGCCGACACCCGCGGCTGGGTCAAGAAGGGCTGGCTGGACTACATCTGTCCCCAGCTCTACTGGAACATCGGGTTCACCGTCGCGGACTACGGCAAGCTGCTGCCCTGGTGGGCCGACGTCGTCAAGGACACGGGCGTGCGGCTGTACGTGGGGGAGGCCCTCTACAAGGCGGGCGACCCCGCGCAGCCCGCGGCCTGGCAGGACCCCGCCGAGCTATCCCGCCATCTCACGTACGCCAAGAAGTTCCCCGAGGCGCGCGGGCACGTGTACTTCTCGGCGAAGGAAGTGGGCGTGGACAAGATCGGCGCGATGGCGCGCGTGGTCGCCGACCATTACCAGAAGCCGGCCAAACCGCCCCGCTGACCCGGTCCGCGCCCGGAGCTACGAGGCCGGGTCCTGATGCCGTACGACGGTGTCGGGGCCCGGTGAGAGCAGCGTCTCGTGGCCGTCCTCGAAGCGGACGCGGAACGGAGGCCCGCCGTCCGCGCCGAGCACCTCCACGACCTCCGCGATCCGGTCGTGCTGCCCGACGATCCTGCCGTGCAGCACCAGCTCGTCGCCTACGGTTGCACGCATCTGGAGCGACCTCCTCGTCCCACCGTGCGGTTGCCTTCCGTGGCCGTCAGTCTACGACCGGTGGCCGGAGTTCCGGCCCTGCCGTCGGCGGCTAGCCGCGCGCCCGCTGGGTGACCGCGATGCACACGAGGACGGCCGCGGCGGTCAGCGGCGCGGCCGGCGTGAGGTGCTCGCCGAGCAGGAACACCGACCACACCAGCGTCAGCAGCGGCTGCGCGAGCTGGAGCTGACTGGCCTTCGGCACGCCGATCGCGGCCATGCCGCGGTACCACACGACCAGGCCGAGGAACTGCGAGCCGATGGCGGCGTAGAGGAGCCCGGCGGTGCTGTGCCCCGTGAGTTGGAAGGGCTCGTGCCGGAGGGCGACGGCCGCCCCCGCCACGGCGAGCGGCAGGCACAGGACCAGCGCCCAGCCGATGACCTGCCACCCCGGCATCTCGCGGGCCAGCCGGCCGCCCTCGGTGTATCCGGCCGCGCAGATCAGGAGCGAGGCGAAGAGGTAGAGGTCGGCGGTCGACAGGGCGCCGCCGCTCTGCTGCACGGTGAACGCGATCACCGCCGCCGCGCCCGTGAGGGCCGCGGCCCAGAACGTCCGCGAGGGCCGGGCGCCGGTGCGCAGCGCCGAGAAGACGGCGGTCGTCAGCGGGAGCAGGCCCACGACCACGGCCGCGTGGGCGGTCGTGGAGGTCTGGAGGGCGAGCGTGGTGAGCAGCGGGAAGCCGATGACGACTCCGGCGGCCACGACCGCGAGCCCGGTCCAGTGGCGGCGGGCGGGCGGCGCGACGCGCAGGGCGAGCAGCGCCCCGCCCGCGATGACCGCGCTCAGGACGCAGCGCAGGGCCACGAACGACCAGGGGCCGATGCCTTCCAGGCCCCAGGCGGTGGCGGGGAAGGTGAGCGAGAAGGCGGTGACGCCGAGCGCGGCCATGACGGTGCCGGTGCGGCGGGAGCCGTGCGGGCGCGGGGACCCCGGGCCGTCCGGACGGCCGGTGACCGCGGCTTCGTGGACACCTGCGGGCGGGGTGACCGCTATCCGGTTCGGGCGAGTAGCGCTATCCTGTGCTGTCATGCATGAGGGTAGCAGCGTCGCTGAGTTGGCAAAACGGTTGCGGGACGAGCTGGACCGCTACTCACCAGGTGGAAAGCTGCCGTCGAGTCGGACGCTGGTCGACCGGTTCCGGGTGAGCCCGGTGACCGTGTCGCGGGCCCTGGGGCAGCTGGCAGCCGAGGGCCTGGTCGTCACCCGCCCCGGCGCCGGTGTCTTCCGCGCCGAGCAGCAGGCCGCCGCCGCGCCGGCGGGGGACACCTCGTGGCAGGAGGTGTCGCTGAGCGCCGACGCGGCCACCGAGCCGGTGCCGCGCGCGGTGGACGCCTCCGGGGTCCTGGTCACGCTGGCGGCGCCCTCGCCCGGCGTCATCGAGTTCAACGGCGGCTATCTGCATCCCTCGCTCCAGCCCGAGCGCGCGATGGCGGCGGCCCTGGCGCGGGCGGGACGGCGGCCCGGGGCGTGGGGGAGGCCTCCGATCGACGGGCTGCCCGAGCTGCGGGAGTGGTTCGCGCGCGGCATCGGCGGGGCGATCACGGCCGCCGAGGTGCTGATCACCGCGGGCGGCCAGAGCGGGCTCACCACGGCCCTGCGGGCGCTCGCCCCGCCCGGCGCGCCCGTCCTGGTCGAGTCGCCCACGTACCCCGGCATGCTGGCCATCGCCCGCGCGGCGGGGCTGCGGCCCGTTCCGGTGCCGGTGGACGTCGACGGCGTACGTCCCCAGCTGCTGGCGGCGGCGTTCAAGGCCACGGGGGCGCGGGTCTTCGTCTGCCAGCCGCTGTTCCAGAACCCGACCGGTGCGGTGCTGTCGGCGGAGCGCCGCCCCGAGGTGCTGCGCATCGCGCGCGAGGCGGGGGCCTTCGTCATCGAGGACGACTTCGTGCGCCGCCTCGTGCACGAGGACGCCGGGCCGCTGCCCAAGCCCCTCCAGGCGGACGATCCCGACGGGGTCGTCGTGCACGTCTGCTCGCTCACCAAGGCCACGTCGCCGAGCTTCCGGGTGAGCGCGCTCGCCGCGCGCGGACCGGTCCTGGAGCGGCTGCGCGCGATCCAGGTCGTCGACCACTTCTTCGTGCCGCGGCCCCTCCAGGAGGCGGCACTCGAACTGGTCGGCTCCCCGGCCTGGCCGCGCCATCTGCGCAACGTGGCGGGCGAGTTGAAGGACCGCAGGGACGCGATGGCCGCGGCCCTGCGCCTGCACCTGCCCGAACTGGCCCTGCCGCACATCCCCGCGGGCGGCTACCTCCTGTGGCTGCGCCTGCCCGACGGAGCGGACGAGGCCGCCCTGACGGGCGCGGCACTGCGGGCGGGCGTCGCGGTGGCCCCGGGCCGCCCGTACTTCGCGGCCGAACCCCCGGCGGCCCACCTCCGCATGAGCTTCGCGGCGGTCGCGGGGGCCGGAGAGATCGCCGAGGGGGTACGCAGACTGCGGGGGGCGTGCGACGAGGTGTGGGGGACGCCCCGCTGAGGGAGGGCCACGGAGGGCGGTCACGGACCCCGGGGACGCCGTGCGCGATGTGCGCGGCGGCTGGTTTCACCGGGGTCGGTTCGGTGTGCTGCGTCGCGCGGGACCCGTGGGCCCCGGCCACCGGGCAGCCGTCGTCCGGGGCGCGGGCCGGGGCGCCGGGCACCCGGCGGTTCGGGAGAGCGCGGTGCATGCCCCGCCAGCCGTGCGGATCGCTAGCGGGACGGGGTTTCCGGACGCGGAGGGCTTGGTGGAGCTGTGTGCCGCGCAGTGGGATCGCCTCGGGTGTACGCCGTCGTGAGGATCAGGTCCTTGGCGGGGCCCGCGACCCGCCAGCGCGTGCGCCAGCGCCGTTCGTCGTACACCTCGAACTCGCCGCGGTAGAGGTCGAGCGCGCACGGGTGGTCGGCGGTGTGCCGGCCGGTGCGCAGGTCCAGGTCGTGGAAGGGGCGGCCGTCGGCGAAGCGGACGTGCGCGGTGGCCGGGTCGCCGCCCGGCAGGAAGAGCAGGGTGCGCTCGGCGGGCCGTGGCGTCCCGCGCCAGGTGAAGGTGCCGGACTCGTGGTGCAGCAGACCGCCGTCCTCGGACGGCGTGAACACCGTCGTCCCCGAGAAGTGGCCCTCCGCGTTCCCCGCCAGGTCCCGCGCCGTCCGCTCCACCTGCCACGACCCGGCCAGGTAGGCCAGCACGTCACGTACGCCGTGGAAGTCCTCGCTCATCGCACGCCCCGTCCCGCGCCCACCGCCCGCCGCGCCATGGGCGCGACGGGCTCGGCTGCTGCATCCGGAAAGGGCATGCCCGCAGGTTACGCGGCTCCGGCAGAACCCCCGGAGCCCCGGGCCCCCGGAGTCTGGACCCCCGGAACCTCAGACCCCCCTCCCGTGATGTCCGCCCCTGCTCAGGATGTCTACTTGTCGACGAAACCCAGGCTGCCCTCGTCGTACCGGGTCCCGGCGACCGCCTCCGCCGGTGCCGCCGCGTCGATCGCCGCGAGCTCCTCGGCGGAGAGCTCGACGTCCAGCGCCCCCAGGTTCTCCGTGAGGTACTTCTCCCGGCGCGTGCCCGGGATCGGCACCACGTCCTCGCCGCGGTGCTGCACCCAGGCCAGGGCCAGCTGCCCCGCCGTGACGCCCTTCTCCTCGGCGAGCTTGTCGAGGGCGGTCACGATGGGCAGGTTCCGCTCCAGGTTCCCGTCGGCGAACCGCGGCTGGCCACGCCGCATGTCGCCTTCCTGGAGCCCGGCGAGCGAGGTGTAGCGCCCGGTCAGGAAGCCGCGCCCGAGCGGCGAGAACGGCACGAGTCCGATCCCGAGCTCGCGGCAGACCGGAGCGATCTCCGCCTCCAGGTCCCGCGTCCACAGCGACCACTCGCTCTGCAGCGCGGCGATCGGATGCACCGCGTGCGCCCGCCGGATCGTCCGCGCGCTCGCCTCGGAGAGCCCGAGGTGCCGTACCTTCCCGGCCGCGACGAGCTCGGCCATCGCGCCGACCGTCTCCTCGATGGGCACGGTCGTGTCGACGCGATGCAGGTAGTACAGGTCGATGTGGCCGGTGCCGAGCCGCCGCAGCGAGGCGTCGCACGCCTGGCGTACGTAGGCTGCGTCACCCCTGATCCGCGTCGGCTCGCCCAGGCGGTTGGCGAAGCCGAACTTCGTGGCGACGACGGCCTGCTCCCGGCGGCCGGCCAGCGCGCGGCCGATCAGCTCTTCGTTGTGCCCCGCGCCGTAGAAGTCGGAGGTGTCGAGCAGGGTGACGCCCAGGTCGAGGGCGCGGTGCAGCGTCGCGATCGACTGCGTGTCGTCGGAGGGGCCGTACGCGTGACTCATCCCCATGCAGCCCAGCCCCTGGGCCGAGACGGTCAGTTCCCCGAGACGGCGGGTGGGAACGCTGGTCATGCCTACCTCCAGGTGGAGCCGCCGTGTGCCTGTGTCCGGCGGACGGTCCCGACCCTAGGAGTTCGAGCCGACTCCAAGTCAACCGGTTTCCGGGGGCGTTGCGGCCGTCACCGCTGGTCCGCCGCCGCGTACAGCTGCGCCACGTCGATCTTCTTCATGCCGAGCATGGCGGCCATGGCGCGCTGGGCCCGCCCCTGGTCGGGGTCGGCCAGGAGCGTGGACATCGCGACGGGGACGACCTGCCAGGAGAGGCCGAACCGGTCCTTGAGCCAGCCGCAGGGGCCCTCCTCGCCGCCCTCGGAGAGCTTGGTCCAGTAGTGGTCGACCTCCTCCTGGTCGGCGCAGTCGATGGTGAAGGAGATCGCCTCGTCGAAGGTGAACTGGGGGCCGCCGTTGAGCGCCACGAACGACAGGCCGTCCAGCTCGAACTCGACGGTCATCACGGTCCCGGCCGGACGCGGCCCTGCGTCGCCGTAGCGGGAGACGTTCGTGATCTTCGAGTTGGGGAAGACGGAGACGTAGAACGTGGCGGCTTCCTCGCCCTGGGTGTCGAACCAGAGGGTGGGCGTGATGCGGGGCATGACTCTCTCCTGCCGTCGGCGGGCTCTTCGTGTGTCAGTACTGACCCCGGCCCCCGCGAGAACTCATCGCTCGCGCGTCCCCTTTTCCCTCGATGACCTTCGATGACCCCTGATCCATGACCTTTGATTGCATAAAACTGCGGTGCTGCGTATAGTCATGCCATCAAAGAGGAGGGTTCCATGGCGGTACGCGCAGCAGTGGCAGGAGCGAGTGGGTACGCGGGCGGTGAACTGCTGCGTCTGCTGCTCGTCCACCCCGAGGTGGAGATCGGCGCCCTGACCGGCAACGCGAACGCGGGCCAGCGCCTGGGCGCGCTGCAACCGCACCTGATGCCGCTCGCCGACCGGGTCCTGGAGCCGACCACCGCCGAGGTCCTCGCGGGCCACGACGTCGTCTTCCTCGCGCTGCCCCACGGCCAGTCCGCCGCCGTCGCCGAGCAACTGGGCCCGGACGTCCTCGTCGTCGACATGGGCGCCGACTTCCGGCTCAAGGACGCGGCCGACTGGGAGAAGTTCTACGGCAGCGACCACGCCGGGACCTGGCCCTACGGCCTGCCGGAGCTGCCGGACGCCCGCGCGGCCCTTGCAGGGACCAAGCGCATCGCGGTGCCCGGCTGCTACCCGACGGCCGTCTCGCTCGCGCTCTTTCCCGCGTACGCCGCCGGGCTCGCCGAGGCCGAAGCGGTGATCGTCGCGGCGTCCGGGACCTCGGGCGCGGGCAAGGCGCCGAAGCCGAACCTGCTCGGCTCGGAGGTCATGGGCTCCATGTCGCCGTACGGCGTCGGCGGCGTCCACCGGCACACCCCCGAGATGATCCAGAACCTGTCCGCCGCCGCGGGCACCCCGGTCACCGTCTCCTTCACGCCCACCCTGGCCCCGATGCCCCGCGGCATCCTCGCCACGTGCAGCGCGAAGGCGGCCGAGGGGGTCACCGCCGAGTCCGTGCGGGCCGTGTACGAGAAGGCCTACGCGGACGAGCCGTTCGTGCGGCTGCTCCCGGAGGGCCAGTGGCCCGCGACCGCCGCCGTGTACGGCTCGAACGCCGTGCAGATCCAGGTCGCGTACGACGAGGCGGCGGGCCGCGTCATCGTGATCAGCGCCATCGACAACCTCACCAAGGGCACCGCCGGCGGTGCGGTCCAGAGCATGAACATCGCACTCGGGCTCCCCGAAGAGCTCGGTCTTTCCACGATCGGAGTGGCACCGTGAGCGTCACGGCAGCACAGGGATTCACGGCGGCGGGCATCGCCGCCGGGATCAAGGAGAACGGCAACCCGGACCTGGCCCTCGTGGTCAACACCGGGCCCCGCCTGGCCGCCGCGGGCGTCTTCACCTCCAACCGCGTCAAGGCCGCCCCGGTCCTCTGGTCGGAGCAGGTCGTCAGGGGCGGGCTCGTCTCGGCCGTCGTCCTCAACTCCGGCGGCGCCAACGCCTGTACGGGCCCCCAGGGCTTCCAGGACACGCACGCCACCGCCGAGAAGGTCGCCGAGACCCTCGGTCTGAACGCGGGCGAGGTCGCCGTCGCGTCGACCGGGCTCATCGGCGTCACCCTCCCCATGGACAAGCTCCTGCCGGGCGTCGAGACCGCCGCGGGCGAACTCTCCGCGCACGGCGGCGAGAAGGCCGCCATCGCCATCAAGACCACCGACAGCGTGCACAAGACCGCCGTGGCCGCCGGCGAGGGCTGGACGGTCGGCGGCATGGCCAAGGGCGCGGGCATGCTCGCCCCCGGCCTCGCCACCATGCTCGTCGTCCTCACCACGGACGCCGACGTCGAGGCCGAGGTCCTGGACAAGGCCCTGCGGGACGCCACGAAGGTCACCTTCGACCGGGTCGACTCCGACGGCTGCATGTCGACGAACGACACGGTGCTCCTGCTGGCGTCCGGCGCCTCTCAGGTCGCCCCGGAGTACGCCGCGTTCGCCGAGGCCGTCCGTACCGTCTGCGACGACCTCGCCCGCCAGCTCATCGGCGACGCCGAGGGCGCCAGCAAGGACATCAGGATCGAGGTCGTCAACGCCGCCTCCGAGGACGACGCCGTCGAGGTGGGCCGCTCCATCGCCCGCAACAACCTCCTCAAGTGCGCCATCCACGGCGAGGACCCCAACTGGGGCCGCGTGCTCTCCGCCATCGGCACCACGAAGGCCGCCTTCGAGCCCGACCAGCTGAACGTCGCCATCAACGGCGTCTGGGTCTGCAAGAACGGCAGCGTCGGCGAGGACCGCGACCTGGTCGACATGCGCTACCGCGAGGTCAAGATCACCGCGGATCTCGCGGCGGGCACCGCCGAGCCCGTCGTGATCTGGGCCAACGACCTGACCGCCGACTACGTCCACGAGAACAGCGCGTACTCCTCATGAGCGGCACCGCGGACGACATCACGGACGACAAGGCGAACACCAACCCGACCGCGCGCAAGCACACCGCGCTCCCCAAGGCGCAGATCCTCATCGAGGCGCTGCCCTGGCTGACCCGGCACCGCGGCAAGACCGTCGTCATCAAGTTCGGCGGCAACGCCATGGTCGACGAGGAGCTGAAGGCGGCCTTCGCGCAGGACGTCGTCTTCCTGCACCACGCGGGCCTCAAGCCCGTGGTCGTGCACGGCGGCGGACCGCAGATCAGCGCGGCCCTGGACCGGCACGGCATCGTCAGCGAGTTCAAGGCGGGCCTGCGGGTCACCACCGAGGACGCCATGGACGTCGTACGGATGGTGCTCGCGGGCCAGGTCCAGCGCGAGCTCGTCGGCCTGCTCAACCAGCACGGCCCGCTCGCCGTCGGCCTCACCGGCGAGGACGCGCACACCATCACCGCCACCAAGCATCAGCCCCGCATCGAGGGCGAGCTGGTCGACATCGGCCGCGTCGGCGAGATCACCGAGATCGACACCGGCGCCATCGAGGCCCTGCTCGCCGACGGCCGCATCCCGGTCGTCAGCTCGATCGCCCGCTCCCAGGACGACCACCATGTCTACAACGTCAATGCTGATACGGCGGCTGCGGCACTCGCTGCGGCCCTTGATGCCGAAACCCTCATGGTCCTCACGGACGTCGAGGGCCTCTACGAGGACTGGCCCCACAGTGACGAGGTGATCAGCCGCCTGACCGCGAAGGAGCTGGAGAAGCTCCTTCCCGAGCTGGCCAGCGGCATGGTCCCGAAGATGGAGGGCTGTCTGCACGCCGTGCGCAACGGCGTCGAGACGGCCCGTGTGATCGACGGACGGGTCCAGCACTCGATCCTGCTGGAGATCTTCACCGACGAGGGCATCGGCACGATGGTCGTGCCCGACGCGCCCGACGACCTGACCGAGGGGGAAGCGGCATGAGCGGCAACGAGGAGCTGACGCGGCGCTGGCAGGACGCGCTGATGGACAACTACGGCACGCCCAGGCTGCCCCTCGTCCGCGGCGCGGGCAGCAAGCTGTGGGACGCCGACGGCAAGGAGTACGTCGACTTCGTCGGCGGCATCGCGGTCAACGCGCTCGGCCACGCCCACCCGGCGGTCGTCGAGGCGGTCAGCACCCAGATCGCCTCCCTCGGCCACGTCTCGAACCTCTTCGTCGCCGAGCCGCCGGTCGCCCTGGCCGAACGGCTGCTCCAGCTCTTCGGGCGCCCGGGCCGCGTGTACTTCTGCAACTCCGGCGCCGAGGCCAACGAAGGCGCCTTCAAGCTCGGCCGCCTGACGGGCCGTCCGCACATGGTCGCCACCGAGGGCGGCTTCCACGGCCGGACCATGGGGGCGCTCGCGCTCACCGGCCAGCCCGGCAAGCAGGAACCGTTCCTGCCGCTGCCCGGCGACGTCACGCACGTCCCGTACGGCGACGCGGAGGCCCTGCGGGCCGCGGTCACCGAAGAGACCGCCCTGGTCGTCATCGAGCCCATCCAGGGCGAGAACGGCGTCATCGTGCCGCCGGCGGGCTATCTCAAGGCGGCCCGCGAGATCACCGCGGCCACCGGGACCCTGCTCGTCCTGGACGAGGTGCAGACCGGAATCGGCCGGACGGGCCACTGGTTCGAGTACTTCGCGCACGAGGGCGTTGAGCCCGACGTCGTCACGCTCGCGAAGGGTCTGGGCGGCGGGCTGCCGCTCGGCGCGACCGTCGCGTTCGGCGCGGCGGCCGAGCTCTTCACGCCCGGCCACCACGGCACCACGTTCGGCGGCAACCCGGTGGCCTGCGCCGCCGGACTCGCCGTGCTCGACACGATCGAGGCGGACGGGCTCCTGGAGAACGTGAAGCGGGCGGGCGAGAAGCTGCGCGACGGAATCGAGTCACTGGGACACCCGCTCGTGGGCCACGTCCGGGGTGCGGGCCTGCTGCTGGGTATCGTGCTCACCGAGCCGCTCGCGCCACGGGCGCAGCAGGCGGCTCAGGACGCCGGCTTCCTGGTGAACGTGCCCGCCCCCGATGTCGTACGGCTGATGCCGCCGCTGAACGTGCGCGACGACGAGGTGGACGCGCTCCTGCGGGCCCTGCCCGGCGTGTTTGACCAGGCCACCGCGGCCGACGGGGACGGACGATCCGGAGAATGAGACGACGATGAGCCAGGCGCAAGGCAACGAGCACGCGGAACACCCGGATCACGCCGGGCCCGCGGTGCCGCAGACCCGCACCGCACGCCACCGCCGGATCGTGGACATCCTCAACCGGCAGCCGGTCCGCTCCCAGAGCCAGCTGGCGAAGCTGCTCGCCGACGACGGTCTCACCGTCACCCAGGCGACGCTCTCGCGGGACCTGGACGAGCTGAACGCGGTGAAGATCCGCAACGCCGAGGGCGACCTCATCTACGCGGTCCCGAGCGAGGGCGGTTTCCGCACGCCCCGGGCGCCGCTGGGGGAGTCCGCCAAGGAGGAGCGGATGCGCCGCCTCTCGTCGGAACTCCTGATCTCCGCGGAGGCATCGGCCAACCTGGTCGTCCTGCGCACCCCGCCGGGAGCCGCGCAGTTCCTGGCGTCGGCGATCGACCAGGCGGAACTGCACGACATCCTGGGCACGATCGCGGGCGACGACACCCTGATGCTGATCAGCAGGGAGGCCACGGGGGGCCAGGCCCTGGCGGACCACTTGCTGCGCCTGGCGTCGAACGAACACTGAGCCGCGAGGCCGGGCCGGGACATCCGGCCCGGCCGGGGTTCGGGCCTTACCCCAGCACCCCGCCCAGCGGGTCATCCCCGAGGAACGCCACCAGCTCGGCCACCGTCGGAGCAGTCGCCGGCCCCCGGCGGGTCACCGCGTACGCCGCCGCCGCGTTGGCGCCCCGCGCGGCGGTGAGCGGATCGAGCCCTCGCCCCAACAGGGCGATGAACGCCCCGACATGGGCGTCCCCGGCGCCGTTGCTGTCCACCGCGTCCACGGCGAAGCCCGGCACATGAACCACCTCGTCCGCGCCCGGCGCGGCCAGCCAGCAGCCGTCCTTGTCCGCCCGCACCAGCACCCCGGCCCCCGGCGCGAGCCGCGCGCGCAGGGCGGGCGCGGCCTCCCGCGGGTCGTGGTGACCGCTCATCAGACGGGCCTCGCGGGCGTTGCAGCTCAGCCAGTCGGTCCGGGCGAGGACGGGTTCCAGCACGGCAGGGGGGATGTCGGCGACCAGTGGCGCCGGATCGAAGCAGACCCGGACGTCGGCCGGCAGCCCCGCCGCGAACGCGGAGAGCAGCGGGCCGTTGACCTCCATCACGAGGCCGTACCCGGAGAGCTGGACCGTGTCGCCCGGCCGCAGCGCGTCCGCGACCGCGGCCGTCTCCGCCGCCGTCATCCGCGCGTCCACGCCGAAGCTGGTCACGAACGTCCGCTCGCCCCCGGCGTCGACCAGCGCCACGCAGAACCCCGTGTCCCCGTCCGTACGCGCCGGATGCAAGGTGGCGACGTCCTCGTCGGCGAGGGCGCGGCGCACGAGATCCCCGTACGGGCCCGTCCCGTGGAGCCCCGCGTACACCGCGTCGGCTCCGAGCCGCCGGGCCGCCGTCAGGGCGTTGAAGCCGCCGCCCGCGTACAGCTGTGTACGGGAGCCGATCACGTCGCCGCCCCGTTCGGGCAGCGCGGGGACCTCGATCACGAGGTCGGCGATGACGTTCCCGGCCAGGACCAGGCGGGGAGCAGGTGCGGTGGTGCTCATCGGGCGGTCTCCTCAAGTGCCGGGGCGGGTGCGGAAGGCGACGTGACGTCACGTGAGCCGAAGGCGGCGTACGCCACCGCGCCCACTGCCATCGAGACCGCCCAGCCCAGGCCGTTGGCGCCCGGCCAGGTGTCGGCGAGCGGCCCGGAGAACCACACGTCGTCCGCGCCCGTGCCGGCGGTGGTGAACAGGAGCCCCGACACGATCGCCGCCACCCAGGCGAGCACCGCGGAGAGCCGGAAGCCGCCGGTGTACCAGTAGCGACTGGCCCGCGAGGTGTCCATCAGGCCCTGCGGGTCGTAGTCGCGGCCGCGCAGCATGTCGACCGCGATGACCCCGATCCAGGCGGAGATCGGCACGGCGAGCAGGGTCAGGAACGTGGAGAACGGGCCGTAGAAGTCGTCGGCGATCAGCATGAAGTAGATGCCGCCGAGGAACATCAGCACGATGTCGATGACCACGGCCCAGGCCCGCGGCACCCGCAGACCCAGGGTGATCATGGTGAGGCCCGCGGAGTACGTCGACAGGTGGTTCGACATCAGCAGGCCGCCGAAGGCCGCGATCAGATAGGGGATCGCCATCCAGGACGGCAGCATCGCGTTGATCGCCGAGACCGGGTCGGCGGACGTGGCGAGCGACGGGTCGCCCGCGGTGAGCAGCGAGCCCAGCGAGATGAGCAGCACGAGCGGGATGCCCGCGCCGAACGCGGAGGCGGTGACCAGGCGGCGGCCCGGGATCGTGCGGGGGAGGTAACGGGCGTAGTCCGCACCGGCATTGGCCCAGCCGATGCCGGTGCCCGCGGCGATGAAGCCGATGCCCGCGATGACGCCGCTGCTCGGTCCCGCGGGGGCTTCGAGCACCTTGGACCAGTCGACGGTGGCGACCAGGAAGCCCATCACGATCAGGTTCAGGACGCCGAAGAGGACCGTCGCCCATTTGTTGATCCACATGATGGTGGCGTGGCCGAGGCCGCTGATCAGCAGGGTGCAGGCGATGAAGACCAGCAGGCAGAGCACGGTCAGGAAGGAGTTCTTTTCGACGCCGAAGGCCACCCCGAGCAGGGCGAGCAGCGCGTACGCCGCCGTGGTCGTCGTGATCGTCTCCCAGCCGACCCGGCTCAGCCAGGAGACCAGGGTCGGACCCGCGTTGCCGCGCTGCCCGAACACCGCGCGGGTGAGCGTCAGGGCGGGCGCCCCGCCCTTCTTGCCCGCCAGGCTCAACGCCCCCACCAGCGCGAACGATCCGAACGAACCGACGATCGCGACCAGCGCGGCCTGCCAGATGTTCAGTCCCCGGAAGGCGACGAGCGTCGCGCCGAGCGGCAGCCCGAGGATCGAGATGTTGGCGGCGAACCAGGTCCAGAACATCTGGCCCGCGTGGCCATGACGCTCGCTGTCGGGGACCGGCTCGATCCCTCGGGTCTCTACGGTGCCGACCGACACGTTCTTCGTCGAAGCGGTCATGACGGAACCTCCTTGCGCGGTACGTGGGGCGGGGACGGGGGGCTGTCGTACGGGGTTGCGGGCCTGCGGCCGTATTACCGGGGGGAAGCGGCGGGCTCAGCGGTGGGTGAGCAACTGGGTCGTCAGCGGCTCCAGTTCGAGGCCGTTGACCGAGCGCAGGGTGCGCACGGCGTCGGCGGGCAGCCCCGAGAGGCCGCGCACCGATCCGGCGACCGCGCCCGCGATCGCGCCGATGGTGTCGCTGTCGCCGCCGAGGTTCGCGGCCAGGAGCGTGCTGCGCCAGGGGTCGCCGCCGGTCAGGGCGAGCACCGCGAAGGCGGCGGGGACCGACTCCTGGCTGGCGACGCTGGTGCCGATGAGGGCGACGATGCGGTCCAGGGCTGCGGCCTCGTCCAGGCCGGCCACCAGCTCGCGGGCCCAGGCGATACGGGCGGAGATGTCGGCGCCGGCGATCCAGTGTCCGCGCCGGGCGCCGGCCTCGGCGGCGCTGATCGCGGCCCGGAAGGCCTCGTCGAGGGTGCCGCCCGCGACGCCGGTGCTCACCGCGGCGGCGACGGCCGCCGCGCCCGCGATGCCGACGTTCGTGTCGTGGGTGACCTGGCAGGACTCCACGACCCGGTCCAGGAAGTCCGGCAGCGGATCGGCGGCGAAGGCGATCCCGACCGGGGTCACGCGCATCGCGGCGCCGTTCGTGGTGCCGTACCTGCCCGCCTCCTTGGGGTCGGCGCCGCCCGCGACGGCGTCCAGGGCGGCCTTGGTGGACGGCCCGAGCAGGTCGAAGGAGCCCTTGGCCTTCATCTCCCGCTCCCAGGACAGGAGCGCGTCGGCGAACCGCGTCGGGTCGACGTGCCCGCCGCCCTCGACGAGCAGCCGGGCCACGATGACCGCCTGATCGGTGTCGTCGGTGACGGCACCGGCGGGCATGCCCGCGCTCACGGGGTTGTCGGACCGGGAGGCCTCGAAGCCGGTGACGGTGCCGTAGACGCGTACGACGTCGTCGCGGGACATGATCTGGGTCGGCATGCCCAGGGCGTCGCCGAGCGCGAGTCCGTAGAAGGCGCCGAGTCCGCGGTCGAGAAGGTCGGGCGGTGCGGTGGTCATGCGTGGCCTCCTCGGCCGGTGCGTACGTGCAGTTGGAACCGGGACGGGTCGAGCAGGCTCGTGACCTGCTCCACGACCTGTCCTTCGGCGTCACGGAAGACCTGGGCCAGCCGGATGAACGGTTCACCGGGGGAGCGGTGCAGGACGGCCGCGTCCCGGTCGTCGAGTCCAAGGACCGCGATGTGGGCGTCGCTGGACGCGGCGACGCGGCCCGCGGCCAGCAGGGTCCGGTTGAGCGAGCCGCCTTCGAGGCCGCGCTCGGGCAGGTCGGCGAGGGCGGGCACGGCGGGGACGCGGCTGCGCTCCAGGGAGACGCCGGCCCCGTCGGGCAGCCGCCGGACGCGGTCGAGGGCGATGAAGTGCGGCTCCGCCAGGCCGAGTTCGGCGGCGAGCTCCGGGTCGGTGGTCCGCTCGAACCGCAGGGTGTCCGTGGAGAGCTCGGTGCCCTGGTCGGCGAGCGCCCGGGTCCAGCCGAGCTGCTGGTCGAGCGGGGTCCCGTCGAACGTGACGATCGAACCGATCCCGGCGTGCGTCTCGATGAGCCCCTGCTCGCCGAGCGCGCTCAGCGCCTGCCGCACGGTGGTGCGGCTGACGCCGAAGCGCTCCCGCAGGGCGTGCTCGCCGGGGAGGCGGCTGCCGTCGGCGTGGACCCCGGCGCGGATCTCGTCGGCGAGCACGTGCGCGACACGATGATGCTTATGAACCTGTCCAGGCATGTCTAGAAGGTAAGCGGAGCAGATCCGTCCCGTCTACGGTTTCCGGCGGATTATTTGCTGGGGGAACGTTTGCGGGGCGCTCGTGGGCCTGTGCGGGCCCCGTTCAGGCCTGTTGCCCGGCCCGTGCCTCCGCGCGCCGCGCCCGGTGGGACATCCAGGCGGCGACCAGGGCCCCGGAGACGTTGTGCCACACGGAGAACACGGCGGCGGGCAGTGCGGCCAGCGGGCTGAAGTGCGCGGTGGCGAGCGAGGCGGCGAGCCCCGAGTTCTGCATGCCCACCTCGAAGGCCATGGCACGCGAGGCCGGCGGGCCGAGACGGGCCAGCTTGCCCGCGCCGTAGCCGAGCGCGAGGCCGAGGCCGTTGTGCAGGACGACGGCGAGGAACACCAGCAGGGCGGCCGACTTGATGGCGGCGGCGCTGCCCGCGACCACGACGGCCACGATGACGGCGATGGTCAGCGCGGACAGCCACGGCAGGGCGCTGAGCACCCGCCCGATGTGGCGGCCGAAGAGCAGCCGTACGACCAGACCGGCGAGGACGGGAAGAAGCACGGTCTTGAGGATGTCCGTGACCATCGACCCCGCGTCCACCGGCAGGTACTCGCCCGCGAGGAGCAGCGTCAGCGGGGGCGTGACGAGCGGTGCGAGCACGGTCGAGACGGTGGCGACGGACACGGAGAGCGCCACGTCGCCGCGCGCCAGATAGGTCACGACGTTCGACGCGGTCCCGCTGGGCGCGCAGCCGACGAGGATCACGCCGGCCGCCAGCTGCGGCGAGAGCCCGAGCGCGTGGGCGATGAGCCAGCCGAGCCCCGGCATGATCACGTAGTGCGCGACCAGGCCCAGCGCGACGGCCCAGGGCCGCTTGACGACCCCCTGGAAGTCGAGCGGGGTCATGGTGAGCCCCATGCAGAACATCACGAGCCCCAGGAGGTACGGGACGTTCGTGCCCCAGCCCTTGAAGGCGTCCGGCGCCAGCAGGCCGAGCGCGCCGGCGGCGAGCACGAGGACGGGGAAGACCGTGACGGCGCGGCGGGCCGCCTTGTCGCCGCTCTCCGTGGAATGGGGGATCGTCTGTTCGGTTTGCACCCGGCGATGCAACGCCGCCGGGGAGATCCGACGCAACCGCGTCTCGATATGTGGTCGCTACACGGAGCTGGCGGGGGCGCGCGGGGCTCCGTTCAGTAGCGCGTGAGGGCGGTGGCCCCCGACTCCGTCCCGATCGCCAGGTGCGGCCTGCGGTCCGGGTCGGCCCAGCGCAGGATCCGGCGCATGGCCCCGGCCGGGACGGAGACGCAACCCGCCGTCGCGCCCCGGCCGTTCACGTGCAGGAAGATCCCGGCGCCGCGCCCCCGCACCGGGTGGTCGTAGTTGAAGCCGATCACCAGGGCGTGCGCGTACTGGGGGTCGTACGTGATGAGGTGCTCGGACTCGGTGGCGCGGCAGTCCGCGGGGCGGGGCCGGGTCCAGCGGTTGTAGGAGCGCGAGTCGTTGTCCTGGCACCACCAGGAGTCCTCCGTGACCCGGCGGTAGGGATACTCCGTGCCCGGCGGCGCGGCCTCGATGCCGAAGGCGTACGGCAGGCGGAAGAGCCCGGTGGGGGTCGTGTTCGTGCCCTGCTTGCGGGAGCCGCCCTCCGTCAGGCCTTTCGCGCCGAACCGTGCCGCCGCGGACCCGGACTCCACCCATCGCCCGCCGCGCCGGTCCCACCAGGTGAGCGTGCCGGTGGTGGAGCCGGTGCGCGCGGCCCGCGCGGTGATGAGCTGGGTGCCGCCGCCCGTGTCGGCCATGCGGTCCGGCAGCGGCGGCCTCGCGCCGGGTGCGGCGGCGAGGGTTCCGGTGGCGGCGAGCAGCAGGGCGGCTGCGGACGCGAGGACGGCGGCACGGGGGTGCATGGCTCAGACCGTAGTGGGGGGCAAGGGTAGCGGCAGCCCGGGCAGGCCGTCGATGCTCTGTGCGATGTACTCCTTCTTGGTGAAGTACTCGCTCAGCGAGGCGTCGTCCTCGCGGGCGAAGCGCTTGGCGTGCAGGTCGCGGTCCTCGTCGTACGACATGAAGGGAACCGCGTATCCGCAGGTGTCGCGGACGAGTTCGGCCGTCACGACGATGATCGCGCGCAGGCCGTGCGGGGTCGGGTCGACGGCGGGGAAGTGGCCGAGCAGTTCCGCCCAGCGCGGGTCGTCGCGGAAGACGGGTTCCCCGCGCCCGTGCACCCGGACGATGTTCGGCGGGCCCTGGAAGGCGGTCCACATCAGGGTGATGCGGCCGTTCTCGCGCAGGTGCGCGACCGTCTCGGCGTTGCTCCCCGCGAAGTCGAGATAGGCGACGGTGTGTTCGTCGATGACGGCGAAGGAACCCGAGATGCCCTTGGGGGAGAGATTGATCGTGCCGTCACCGGCGAGCGGCGCGGTGGCGGTGAAGAAGAGAGGCTGAGCCTCTATGAACGTGCGGAGTCTGCCGTCGATGCGTTCGTAGGTCTTTCCCATGCCGATGGATTATTCGTCAGACGTCCTTCGCCTGTCCCACGACTTCATGGGCGTCACGCGCCTTCACGTGCCGTCCCGCGCCAGGACTGGATTGACGAAACATACGGAACACTGCATACTCATGCATGACGGCGAATGCACGGTGCAGGGTTAAGGAGCACGTGAAGTGAGCAGCAACAACGGTGGTGACGTCCGGCTCTGGGGCGGCCGGTTCGCGGACGGCCCGGCGGAGGCCCTCGCCAAGCTGTCGGCATCGGTCCACTTCGACTGGCGCCTCGCGCCGTACGACATCGCCGGTTCGCGCGCCCACGCCCGTGTGCTCCACAAGGCCGGACTGCTCACCGAGGACGAGCTGACCCGCATGCTGGCCGGGCTGGATCAGCTGGAGGCCGACGTCGCCGACGGCTCGTTCGTGGGCACCATCGCCGACGAGGACGTCCACACCGCCCTGGAGCGGGGCCTGCTGGAGCGCCTCGGCCCGGACCTCGGCGGCAAGCTCCGCGCCGGCCGGTCGCGCAACGACCAGGTGGCCACGCTCTTCCGGATGTACCTGCGGGACCACGCCCGCGTCATCGGCGGCCTGATCGCCGACCTCCAGGGCGCACTCGTCGGCCTCGCCGAGGCGCACCCGGACGTCGCCATGCCGGGCCGCACCCACCTCCAGCACGCCCAGCCGGTGCTCTTCGCGCACCACGTCCTCGCGCACGTCCAGTCCCTCTCCCGGGACGCGGAGCGCCTGCGGCAGTGGGACGCGCGGACGGCCGTCTCGCCGTACGGCTCCGGGGCCCTGGCCGGCAGCAGCCTGGGGCTTGACCCCGAGGCCGTCGCCGCCGACCTCGGCTTCGAGCACGGCTCCGCGGGCAACTCCATCGACGGCACGGCGTCACGGGACTTCGCGGCGGAGTTCGCCTTCATCACCGCGATGATCGGCGTGAACCTCTCCCGGATCGCCGAGGAGATCATCCTGTGGAACACGAAGGAGTTCTCCTTCGTCACGCTCCACGACGCCTTCTCGACCGGCTCGTCGATCATGCCGCAGAAGAAGAACCCGGACATCGCCGAGCTGGCGCGCGGCAAGTCCGGTCGGCTCATCGGCAATCTCACGGGCCTGCTGGCGACGCTCAAGGCGCTCCCGCTCGCGTACAACCGCGACCTCCAGGAGGACAAGGAGCCGGTCTTCGACTCCTGCGACCAGCTGGAGGTCCTGCTCCCCGCCTTCACCGGCATGATGGCGACGCTCACCGTGCACCGCGAGCGGATGGAGGAGCTGGCCCCGGCCGGCTTCTCGCTCGCCACGGACATCGCCGAGTGGCTGGTCAGGCAGGGCGTGCCGTTCCGCGTGGCGCATGAGGTCGCGGGTGAGTGCGTCAAGGAGTGCGAGGCGCAGGGCATCGAGCTCGACCAGCTCACGGACGAGCAGTTCGCCAAGATCTCCGAGCACCTCACCCCCGAGGTCCGGACCGTCCTGAACGTCCCCGGCGCCCTCGCGTCCCGCAACGGCCGCGGCGGCACCGCCCCCTCGGCCGTCGCCGTCCAGCTCGCCGAGGTCAAGGCCGACCTGACGGTCCAGCAGGAGTGGGCCGCGGCGCGTAAGTGACGCCGGGACCGCGCGTGTCGCGTTGACGTGGGCATCGCGGGTTACGTTGGTCGCCTTCCGCAAGGAGCCGACCGGACGGAGCCCGCGATGCCCTTTTCTCGCCTGGCCGCAGCGACCACCCCCACCGCCCACATCGGCTTCGGCCTGGCCGCCGTCGGCAGGCCCGGCTACATCACGCTCGGCCGCGCCACCGACCTGCCGCCTTCCCGCAGCGTCGAGGCCCTGCGCGAGCGCACCTTCGAACTCCTCGACGCGGCCTACGCGCTGGGCGTGCGGTACATCGACGCGGCGCGTTCGTACGGCCGCTCCGAGGAGTTCCTCGCCGACTGGCTGCACGCCAGGCCCGACGTCCGGGACGTCGTGATCGGCAGCAAGTGGGGCTACACGTACACCGCCGCCTGGCAGGCCGACGCCGCGCCCCCGCACGAGGTCAAGGACCACAGCCTCGCCGCGTACGTCCGGCAGCGCGAGGAGAGTGCCCGACTGCTCGGCGAGCGGCTCGACCTCTACCAGATCCACTCCGTGACGCCCGAGAGCCCCGCCCTGCACGACAAGGAACTGCACGCGCGGCTGGCCGAGCTCGCGGCGTCGGGCGTGACGGTCGGGCTGTCCGTCAGCGGCCCCGCGCAGGCCGCCGCGATCCGGGCCGCGCTCGACGTGACCGTGGACGGCGCACCCCTCTTCCGTACGGTCCAGGCGACGTACAACGCCCTGGAGACCTCGGCGGGCCCCGCGCTCGCCGAGGCGCACGACGCGGGCCTGACCGTGCTGGTCAAGGAGGCCATGGCCAACGGCCGCCTCGCCGGCCCGCAGGCCCCCGAGGCCCTGCGCGAGATCGCCGGGGCGACCGGAGCGGCCGCTGACGCGGTGGCCCTCGCCCTGGTCCTGCGGCAGCCGTGGGCGGGCGTGGTGCTCTCCGGCGCGGCCACCTCGGTCCAGCTCGTCTCGAACCTGCACGCGGCGGCCGTCGATCTGGACGGGGAGCAGCTGGAGCGGCTCGCGGGCCTGGCGGAGGAGCCCGCCGCCTACTGGGAGCGGCGCGGACAGCTGCCCTGGCACTGAGCCGAGCGACCCCCTTGAGTGACCGTCGGTGAGAGGCGCACGTATCTCGTGAGACAAATATGTCTCGCATGGATTATGGTTGTCTCATGTCAGTCGATCGCGATCAGGTGCTGCGCAGCGCCGCGGCGCTCCTCACCCGCAAAGGCTCGGCCACGATGGACGAGGTGGCGCGTGCCGCGGGGATCAGCCGGGCCACCCTGCACCGCCACTTCGCCGGCCGCGACGCCCTCGTGCGCGCCCTGGAGGAGCTCGGCATACAGGAGTGCGAGGCCGCCCTGGAGGCGGCCGGGCTCGGCGAGGGCAGCGCCGAGGAGGCGCTGCGCCGCCTGGTGAAGGAGATCCAGCCGGCCGCGGGCCTGCTCGCGTTCCTCGTCACCGAGAACCAGCTCTTCGAGGACGACGCACAGCACGAGGGCTGGTCCCGCCTCGACGACAACATCGGCGCGCTCTTCCGGCGCGGCCAGGAGAGCGGCGAGTTCCGCATCGACCTGAGCCCCGCCTGGCTGACGGAGGCGCTGTACGGACTCATCGGCGCCGGCGCCTGGGCCGTACTGGACGGCCGCGTGGCCGCCAAGGACTTCACACACATGATCGCCGAGCTGCTGATCGGCGGCGCACGACGGAGAGTGGAACCATGACCAGCATCGAACAGCGGACCGCGTCGGCGGAGGTCGAGCGCAGCCCCGGCCGCTGGCTCGCGCTCGCCGTGCTGGTCCTCGCCGTGCTGCTCGTCGCCGTGGACGCGACGGTGCTCGGCCTCGCGACCCCGTACATCAGCGAGGACCTCGAACCGACCGGCACCCAGCTGCTGTGGATCGGCGACGTGTACTCGTTCGTCATCGCCGGTCTGCTCGTCTCCATGGGCAGCCTCGGCGACCGCATCGGCCGCAAGAAGCTCCTGCTGATAGGTGCGGTGGCCTTCGGCGCCGTCTCGGTGCTCAACGCCTACGCGACCACGCCCGAACTCCTCGTGCTGGCCCGGGCGCTGCTCGGTGTCGCCGGTGCGACGCTGATGCCGTCCACGCTCGCCCTGATCCGGAACATCTTCCACGACCCGCGCGAGCGCAGCCTCGCGGTCGGCATCTGGGGCGCCATGGCGTCGGCCGGTGCCGCCGTGGGGCCGGTCGTGGGCGGCTTCCTGCTCGAACACTTCTGGTGGGGCTCGGTCTTCCTGATCAACCTGCCGGTGATGGCCGTCCTGGTCCTGGTCGGGATCAAGCTCCTGCCCGAGTCGAAGAACCCGGCGCCGGGCCCGTGGGACCTGATCAGCGTCGTCCTCTCGCTCATCGGCATGATCGCCATCGTGTACGCCATCAAGGAGGCGGCGGCGCACGGCATCCGCTGGGACATCGCGGTGGCGGCCGTGCTCGGCGTGGCGGCCCTCACCTGGTTCGTCCGCCGCCAGCTCACCCTGACGGCGCCGCTCCTGGACATGCGCCTGTTCCGCAACCGGGGCTTCTCCGGGGCGGTCCTCGCCGACCTCCTCACGGTGCTCGGTCTCTCGGGTCTGGTCTTCTTCCTCTCCCAGTTCCTGCAACTGGTCCAGGGCAGGAGGCCGTTCGAGGCGGGCCTCGCCGAGCTGCCGGCCGCGGTGGGCGCGGTCGCGGCGGGTCTGATCGCGGGCATGGTCGCGCGGCGGTTCTCCGTGCGCGCGGTGGTCGCCGGTGGTCTCGCGGCGGTGGGCCTGGCCCTCGCGGCGCTGACCACGCTCAGCCAGAGCACGGGCTATCCGCTGCTCGGGGCCTCGCTCCTGGTCGTCGGCATCGGCGCGGGCTTCTCGTTCACGGTGACGGCCGACGTCATCCTCTCCAGCGTGCCCAAGGAGCAGGCGGGCGCGGCGTCCGCGGTCTCCGAGACGGCGTACGAACTGGGCGCGGCCCTGGGCATCGCCCTGCTCGGCTCCATCGTGACCGGCGTCTACCGCGGCTTCACCGCCCCGGCGGGCACCCCGCCCGAGGTGGCGTCGGCCGCGCACGAATCGCTGGGCGGCGCGGTGGAGTCCACGGCCGGCCTCCCGGCCCACCAGTCGGCGGAGCTGCTGGCCTCGGCCCAGGACGCCTTCGTGGACGGCCTGCGGCTGGCCTCCGGGGTGGGCGCGGCGGTCCTGATCGCCACGGCGGTGGCGGCGTGGTTCCTCCTGAAGGGCTCGAAGCTGGAGGACGGCGCCCCGTAGGGGCGCGGGGAACTGCGCGACCGGCCACAGGCGGCCCGCAGCCGACGACGCACGGCCTGTCAGGAAAACCAGTCAGGAAAGCCTGTCAGGAAAAGCGAAACGCCCGCCCGGCGCAGGGGGAGACCCCGGCGCCGGGCGGGCGCACTGCCGAAGACCGGGCCCCGGGCTACGCGGCCTTCGCCTTGGTCGCGTACATGTCCACGTACTCCTGACCGGAGAGCTGCATGACCTCCGTCATCACGGAGTCCGTCACCGCCCGCAGCACATAGCGGTCGCGGTCCATGCCCTCGTAGCGCGAGAACTCCATCGGCTCGCCGAAGCGCACCGTCACGCGGCCCGGGCGCGGAAGACCCTTGCCGCCCGGCTGGAGCTTGTCCGTGCCGATCATCGCGAAGGGGACGACGGGCGCGCCGGTCATGAGGGTCAGCCGGGCGATGCCCGTACGGCCGCGGTACAGCCGGCCGTCGGGGGAGCGGGTGCCCTCGGGGTAGATCCCGAAGAGCTTGCCCTCCTCCAGGACGCGCCGCCCGGTCATCAGGGCGGCCACACCGCCGTGGCCGCCGTCGCGGTCCACGGGGATCATGCCGGAGCCGGTGAAGAACCAGGCCATCAGGCGGCCCTTGAGTCCCTTGCCCGTGACGTACTCGTCCTTGCCGATGAAGTACACGGGGCGCGGGCAGACCAAGGGCATGATCATCGAGTCGATGAACGTGAGGTGGTTTCCGGCCATGATGACCGGACCGGTGCCCGGAATGTTCTCGGCGCCTTCCACCCGAGGGCGGAACATCAGACGCAAGATCGGTCCGAGCACAGCCTTGATGAGCGCGAGACGGGACAACGGGCCCTCCGGTGTCAAACGGGTCGACGACGAGTATGTGCAGGTGAGGACGATACTCGCGGGCCCACGCTCACCGCACATCGGGTTCACGCACTCGATACGCAGAGTTGACATGCGGATGCGTGGTGTTGCCCTCGGACCGCCCTCCCTGAGATGACGTTATCTCCGTGTGCCCCATGTGGCGCGTCCTAGTGGTCCTTGTCACGCACCGCGGTCACGCGCTGCCACGGAGTTCCGGGCCGTTCCCGGCCGTACGGAGACCCACCGAACGGACCCCGTCCCGCACACCAGTCGCCATCCGGCGTCACCCTTCCGTTCGGTCCAGGGTCTCCCGTCCGTCACGTGCGGCCACCTACGATCGTCCCGCTTTGTCAGGTGCAAGGCAGTACATCGGGAGGAGCGCTCAATGGCTACGCAGAAGTCGGGTCGGCCGGAGTCCGGGGAGCAGCGGCCGGGACGGCGCGCGGTACTGGGAGCGGCGGTCCTCGGGGCCGGCACAGCCGTCGTAGGACTGCCCGGTGTGGCGAGAGCCGACGGGAAGCACGGGCACGGCGGGTACAAGGACCTGCCGGTGCCCACGGTCGTCGCGCACCGCGGGACCAGCGGCTACCGGCCCGAGCACACGCTCGGTTCGTACCAGCTCGCCCTCGACATGGGCGCGCACGTCATCGAGCAGGACGTCGTGCCCACCAAGGACGGCCATCTCGTATGCCGTCACGAGAACGACATCACCGCGACCACGGACGTCTCGGCGCACCCCGAGTTCGCGTCCCGCAGGACCACCAAGTCCGTGGACGGCACCTCGCTCACCGGCTGGTTCACCGAGGACTTCACGCTCGCCGAGCTGAAGACCCTGCGCGCCAAGGAGCGCATCCCCGGCACCCGCCAGCGCAACACCCTCTACGACGGCCGCTGGGACGTGCCCACCCTGGAAGAGGTCTTCCGGTGGGCGGAGAAGCAGGGCCGCGCGCGCGGCGAGCGGATCTGGCTGCACATCGAGACCAAGCACCCCACCTACTTCCGCAAGCTGGGCCTCGGCCTGGAGGAGCCGCTGGCCAAGCTGCTGCGCAAGTACGGCCGCCACAAGAAGAACTCGCCGAACTTCCTCCAGTCCTTCGAGCCCAGCAGCATCCAGCGCCTGAACAAGCTCGTCGACGCGCCGCTCGTGGTCCTCCTGTCCGGCGCGAGCTCCCGCCCCTGGGACTTCGTCGAGGCGGGCGACCCGCGCACGGTCGCCGACCTCATCAAGCCCGAGGGCCTGGAGTGGATGGCGTCGTTCGCGCAGGGCATCGGCCCCACGCTCGACCTGATCATCCCGAGGAAGGCGGACGGCAGCCTCGGCACCCCGACCACCCTCGTGAAGGACGCGCACGCGGCGGGCCTGATCCTGCACCCGTACACGATGCGCAACGAGAACACCTTCCTGCCCGCGAACTTCCGCAAGGGCACCGACCCGAACGCCTACGGCGACGCCTTCGGGGCCTTCAAGGCGTACTTCGAGACGGGCATCGACGGGATCTTCTCCGACAACTGCGACACCGCGCTCCTGGCCCGCGAGGACTTCGTCAACAGCTGATCGTCCGGCCCCGGTTGGGGTGACAGACGGCCGCCCCGGCAACCCGCCGCCGGGGCGGCCGCGTCCCGCCCTGCATGACGACCGAGCTCATCCCCACGCTGCGTCCCCTCCTCGCCGCCGAGGCCGTCGCCGCGGCGCACGGCTCCGGCGCCGACCCCGGCGACCTCGAACAGGCCGTCTGGCTCCGCCTGCTCGAACGCATGGAAGCCGCCGACCCACCCGCCGACCCGGCCACCTGGCTGCGCGCGGCCGTCGCCTCCGAGGCGCGCCGCACCCGGCGTACGGCGGAGCGCGAAGTGGCCTACGCGACCGAACCCGCCGACGACGCCGAGCGCGGCCCCGAGCAGCGCGCCCTGCGGGCCGACCGCGACCGCACCCTGCACGCCGCGGTGCGCAGACTGCCCGGCCGCTGCCCCAACCTCATGGCGGCGCTGCTGTCCCCCAAGGACCTCACCTACCGGGAGATCGCAGGTGAGTTGGGAATGTCACAGGGCAGTCTGGGGCCCGAACGTTCCCGTTGCCTGGGATGCCTGCGCAGAATGCTCGCGGCGGAGGTTGCAGCTCCTGAACCGTGGGGAAGGGAGCGATAGACAACCGGCGGAGCAGGTGAGCGGGAGGCATGCACACATGGGCATGAGCGTGACCATCTCGGAGGCGGGCGGACAGGACGCCGAGAAGATCCTCAAACTGCAGTACCTGTGCTACCAGAGCGAGGCCGAGCTGTACGGCGACTACTCCATCGAGCCGCTCACGCAGTCCCTCGCCTCACTCCAGGCCGAACTGGACGCCGGCGGCGTCCTGGTGGCCCGCCTCGGGGACGAGGTGGTCGCCTCGGTGCGCGGCACGGTCGGACCCGACGGCACCGCGCGGATCGACAAGCTCGTCGTCCACCCCAGGATGCAGCGCCACGGCCTGGGCGGCCGGCTCCTGGACGCGATAGAGCGGCACCTCGGGGCGGGCGGCACCGCCAAGTGCTTCCAGCTCTTCAGCGGCCACCGCAGCGAGCAGAGCCTCCAGCTCTACCGCAAGCACGGGTACGCGCCCGTGAACACCGAGCGCGTGAACGAACGGCTCACGCGGATCACCCTGGCCAAGGACGTGGACGCGCGCGCGTTCGTGCCCAGCGCCTAGGCCGGGACCGCGCCCCTCACGGGGTCGCGCGGGCCTTGTTCAGCCAGAAGATCCCGGTGATCGGCAGGATCACCGGGATGAACAGATAGCCCATCCCGAAGTCCGACCACACCGTCGCGTCGGGGAAGGCGGACGGCTCGACGAGCGTCCAGGTCCCCACCGCGAGGACGCCCACCAGCTCGGCGGCGCAGCACACCAGCGCCGCCCTGCGGGCCTTCTCGCCGCCGCGCACGAGCGAGTACGTGATGAAGCCGTAGACGAGGCCCGCGAGCGCGGACAGCGTGTACGCGAGCGGCGCCTTGTGGAAGTCCGTCGAGATCTGCACGGCGGAGCGCGACACGGCGCCGACCACCATCACCCCGTACAGCCACACCAGGAGGATGCCCGGCCCGGTGATGAGCCGCTGCCTCTGCCTGCGTTCCTGCTTGCCGGGCCCGGTCACCGTCACCTCAGCCTCCCCAGATGTCGTAGAGCCGCACCTGGAGCACGGCCAGGACCACGCCTCCCGCGGCGACCGTGACGGAGCCCCAACGGGTGCGCTCCGCGAGGGACATGAAGCCCGCCGCCGGAACGCAGGCGAAGGAGCCGATCAGATACGCCACGAAGATCGTCGTGCCCTGCTCCGGCTGCTGTCCCCGCGCCAGCTGGACGATGCCGACGATCAGCTGGACGGTGGCGAGGAAGGTCACCACGGCCATGCCGATGAAGTGCCAGTCCTTGGTCGGCTGGTCCCGGTAGGCGGCGAAACCGCACCACGCGGCGAGTACGAGCGCGGCCACGGCGGTCGCGATCGTCAGGGCAACAAGCATGCGGTGACTTTATTACGGGCCCTATGACCCGATGCGCGCACCCCAGGGGTGCCCCGTACGCTCGGACACCATGAAGATCCACGCTGAAGCCCTCCTGTTCGACAACGACGGCACCCTCATCTCCTCCATGGAGTCGGTGTACCGCTGCTGGAGGCGCTTGGCGCAGGAGTACGGCATCACCGCCGAGGCGTTCGAGCGGGTCGAGCTGCACGGCCGCCCCGCCGCCGAGATCATCGCCGACATGCTGCCCGCCGAGCGGGTGCCCGAGGCCGTCGCCCGCATCGAGGAGCTCGAGGTCTCCGACGTGGCGGGCGGCGTCGTGCTGCTGCCCGGCACCCTGGAGCTGCTCTCGGCCCTGCCGCCCGAGCGCTGGGCCGTGGTCACCTCCGCCGGGCGCCGCCTGGCCGAGGCCCGGCTCGCGGAGGTCGGCATCGCCCCCGGGATGCTGATCGCCGCCGACGACATCACGCGCGGGAAGCCCGACCCCGAGCCGTTCCTCCTCGCGGCCGCGAAGCTGGGCGTCGACCCGGCGCGCTGCGTGGTCTTCGAGGACGCCCCCGCGGGTCTCACGGCGGGCCGCGCGGCCGGCATGACCACCGTGGCGTTGGCCACAACGCACACCGCGGACGAGCTCGTCGCCGACGTGGTCGTGAAGGACCTCTCGGCCGTGTCCGCACTGGCCACCGAGGGTGGCGTGGAGATCACCGCGGGGGCCTGAGCACCCGCCCGGCCCCGTCCGCACCTGTCCACCGGCCGTCCGTATACCGGACAACGGTGGCGGGCCGCGGACGCACGCGTGTTTTACTGGTCCACATGACCACGACGAGCAGCCGCACCCCTGCGACCGAGGCGATCACGACGCCCGGTGCTCGTTGTATGTGTCGAATGTGCGCCTTCTGAGGGCCCCCGCACCACCCCTGAGCATCGCGCCCCGAAGCGAAGCCGCTGTGCCGCGCCCCTGTGCGACGTACGCCCGACGTACCTGACGCAGGAAGCGAGCCTGCCCCGCGCACACGTCCTCCGGTTCTTTTCGCCACCGCGAGAAACCGTGCCGCGTTCCCCACGAATGCCCCGTGCCGGCGAGAACCGCGCCGCGCACTCGACAGTGACGGAAACCCCTGTGATCACCACTTCCGGCCTGACCAAGGTCTACCGCTCACGCGGTCGTGAAGTAACTGCCCTCGACGGCGTCGATCTGCATGTCCGCGAAGGCGAGGTGTACGGCGTCATCGGCCAGTCCGGCGCCGGCAAGTCCTCGCTGATCCGCTGCGTGAACCTCCTGGAGCGCCCCACCGCCGGCACCGTGTCCGTCGCCGGCCAGGACCTCACCGCCCTCGCCGGCCGCGGCAGCCGCGCGAGCAAGGACCTGCGCCGGGCGCGCAGCCGCATCGGCATGGTCTTCCAGCACTTCAACCTGCTGTCCTCGCGCACCGTCAAGGACAACGTCGAGCTGCCCCTGGAGATCCTCGGACTCAGCGGCGCCGAGCGCTCCCGCAAGGCCCTCGAACTCCTCGACCTGGTCGGCCTCGCCGACAAGGCCAAGTCCTACCCGGCGCAGCTCTCCGGCGGCCAGAAGCAGCGCGTCGGCATCGCCCGCGCCCTGGCCGGCGACCCGAAGGTGCTGCTCTCGGACGAGGCCACCAGCGCCCTTGACCCGGAGACCACCCGCTCCATTCTCAAGCTCCTGCGCGACCTCAACCGGCAGCTCGGCCTGACCGTCCTGCTGATCACGCACGAGATGGACGTCGTCAAGAGCGTCTGCGACTCCGCCGCCCTCATGGAGAACGGGCGGATCGTCGAGTCCGGCACCGTCACCGAGCTGCTCGCGACGCCCGGCTCCGAGCTGGCCGCCGCGCTCTTCCCGGTCAGCGGCGTCGCCACGGGCGCCGACCGCACCGTCGTCGACGTGACCTTCCACGGCGAAGCCGCGACCCAGCCGGTCATCTCCCAGCTGTCGCGCACGTACAACATCGACATCTCGATCCTCGGCGCCGCGATGGACACCGTCGCGGGCAAGCAGGTCGGCCGCATGCGCATCGAGCTGCCGGGCCGCTTCGAGGAGAACGTCGTCCCGATCGGCTTCCTGCGCGAGCAGGGGCTCCAGGTCGACATCGCGGGCGAAGACCCCGCCGCCCCGCCGCAGGACGCCACGCTGCTGGTCAAGGAAGGTGCCAAGTGACCTGGTCGGAGATGCAGCCCCTGCTGGAGCAGGCCTGTTGGGACACCCTCTACATGGTCGGCTGGTCGACGCTGATAGCCGTCGTGGCCGGACTGCCGCTCGGCATCCTGCTGGTCCTGACCGACCGCGGCGGCCTGTTGCAGAACACGGTCCTGAACAAGCTCATCGGGCAGATCGTGAACATCGCGCGCTCGATGCCCTTCATCATCCTCATGGTCGCCCTGATGGGCTTCACGCGCTGGCTCACCGGCACGACCATCGGCCGCGAGGCCGCCATCGTGCCGCTCGCGATCGGCGCCACGCCGTTCTTCGCGCGGCTCGTGGAGACCGCGGTGCGCGAGGTCGACGGCGGCCTCGTCGAGGCCGTGCAGTCGATGGGCGGCAACACCTGGACCATCGTGCGCAAGGTCCTCGTGCCGGAGTCGCTGCCCTCGCTGATCTCCAGCACCACCACGACGATCGTCACGATCATCGGCTACTCGGCCATCACCGGCGCCGTCGGCGCGGGCGGCCTCGGCGACATCGCCATCCGCTACGGCTACCAGCGCTTCGAGACCGAACTGATGTGGATCACCGTCGGCGTCCTCGCCGTGGTCATCTCGGTCATCCAGTTCGCCGGCGACTACGCGGCCCGCAGGCTGCACCGGCGCGGCGGCCACTCGGGCGCCGCCCCCAAGCTGCGCCTGCTCAAGCTCAAGGCGTCGACCCCGCCGCCCCCGACCCCCTCGATCTGACCCACCCCCGCACACCCCATCGCGGGGCGTACCACCCATGGAGAAAGGCACTTTTCGTGCGTAACACCGCCAAGATCACCACCGCTGTCCTCGCCACCGGCGCCCTCACCCTCGGGCTCTCCGCCTGCGGCTCCGACAAGGACTCCGCCGCGGACAAGGACGGCAAGCTCGTCGTCGCCGCGACCCCCACCCCGCAGGGCGAGATCCTCGACTACGTCAAGGCGAAGCTCGCCAAGAAGGCCGGCCTCGACCTCGAGGTCAAGGAGTTCACCGACTACGTCACGCCGAACACCGCCGTCCAGCAGGGCGAGGTCTTCGCGAACTACTTCCAGCACAAGCCGTACCTCGACGACTTCAACAAGAAGAACGGGACGGACATCGTGCCCGTCCCGGACGCGACGGTGCACCTGGAGCCGCTCGGCGTCTACTCCAAGAGCGTCAAGAAGCTCGACGGCCTGAAGAACGGCGCCACGATCGCGCTCCCGAACGACACCACCAACGAGGCGCGCGCCCTTAAGCTCCTGGCCGACAACGGCCTGATCGAGCTCAAGAAGGGCGTCGGCTACGAGGCCACCCCCAAGGACGTCGCGAAGAACCCGAAGAACCTCAAGTTCAAGGAGCTGGAGGCGGCCCAGGTGCCCCGCTCCCTCGGTGACGTCGACGCCGCGGTGATCAACGGCAACTACGCCCTCGAAGCCAAGCTCAGCCCGGCCAAGGACGCCCTCGTCGCCGAGCCCGCCAAGGGCAACCCCTACGGCAACTTCCTCGCCGTGAAGAAGGGCGACGAGAACGACCCGCGCGTGAAGAAGCTCGCCAAGCTCCTCACCTCGCCCGAGGTCAAGAAGTTCATCGCCGACAAGTACGACGGTGCCGTCGTCGCGGCGTTCTGATCATGCGCGGGCACGTCACGGCCGCCGTCACCGGTGCGCTCACCCTGGCGCTCGGCCTGACCGCGTGCGGCTCCGGATCCGGTGCGGGGGACGGCGGGGATGACACGCTCACCGTCGGCGCCACCCCGACCCCGGCCGGTGAAGTCCTCACGTACATCAAGGAGAACCTCGCGAAGAAGAAGGGACTCGACCTGCGGATCACGGAGTTCACCGACTACGTCACCCCGAACACCGCGCTCCAGGAAGGCTCCCTCGACGCCAACCTCTACCAGCACGCCCCGTACCTGGAGGACTTCAACAAGTCCAAGAAGACGGAGCTCACGCCGGTGACCGAGGTCTATCTGCCGCCGATGGGGGTGTACGCGAAGAAGGCGAAGGACGTCACCGAGCTGTCCGCCGGCGCGACCGTCGCCCTTCCGAACGACACCACCAACGAGGGCAGGGCGCTGCAACTCCTCGCGTCCAAGGGCGTCATCGGGCTCAAGAAGGGGGCCGGTTCGACCGCCACCCCCGAGGACGTCACGTCCAACCCGAAGAAGCTCGTCCTCAAGCCGCTGGAACCCGCCCAGCTGCCCCGCTCCCTGGAAGACGTCGAAGCCGCGGTCATCAACAACAACTACGCGCTCGACGCCGGACTCAGCCCCAAGAAGGACGCCTTCCTTCTGGAGTCACCCAAGGACAATCCGTACAACAACGTGCTCGCCGTCAAGAAGGGCGACGAGGACGATCCGCGGATCGAGAAGCTGGCCGCGCTGCTCACTTCACCCGAGGTGAAGCGGTTCATCGAGGACACGTACAAGGGCTCCGTCCTGCCCGTCTCGACGAGCTGACACACAGTCCGATTCCGTCCCCGCCACGGGGTCCGCTCCTGACACGGGAGCGGACCCCGTGGTGCGTTTGCGCGCCGACATGCTGCATGCTGGGCACTTCAGCAGGTCCGAGGGTTCCAGGTTACGGAGCAGCGCATGACTACCACCTTCCCCGACGTCTCCATCAGCACGGAGCGGTTGGTGCTGCGCCCGTTCGAGGAAGCCGACGTCTCCGCGTACACGGAGATGATGAACGACGAGATGGTCACTGCCTGGACTTCCGTGCCCCAGCCCTACACCGAGGACGACGCCCGCGACTGGATCAACCGCCTCGCGCCCGCCGAGCGCACCGAGGGCCACGGCATCGCCCTCGCCGTCACGGAGTTCCTCACCCAGCGCCTGGTCGGCGTCGTCCAACTGCGCGACACCGACTGGCGCGTACGCTCCTGCGAACTCAAGTACGTCGTCGCCCCCTGGGCCCGCGGCGAGGGGTACGCCTCGGAGGCGGCGCTCGCCACCGCCCAGTGGCTCTTCAACGACCAGCGCTTCGAGCGCATCGAGCTGCGCACCGCCGCCGACAACACCGCCGCCCAGCAGGTCGCGCAGAAGATCGGCTGCATCAGCGAGGGAGTCCTGCGGGGCGCCTGGATAGCGCGTACGCGCAACGGCGGGGACCCCTTCGGCGGGTGGCTCGAGGTGCGGACCGACCTCATCGTGTGGAGCCTGCTCCCCGAGGATCTGGAAGGCGTCGGCGAGCAGCTCGCCGACAGCGGCTTCACGGCGTTCTCCGACTGGAACTGACCGCCGGAGCACCACAGAGGTCCACCAGGTACGCTCGCCCTGGCCGCACGCGGTTGTCCCCTACACGCGAAGCCCGGCCCCCCGCTCAGACGACCCGCGAGAACCCAGGAGACAGACGACGATGGCCGACCGCGTCACGGTGATCGGCTGGGACGGCTCACCGCTGACCGCCGCCGCGCGCTCGGCGCTCGGCGCCGCCACCCTCGTCGCGGGCGCCGCCCACCACCTCGAACTCGACACGGTGCCGCCCACCGCGGAACGCATCCGCCTCGGCAGCGTCAGCCTGGCCGCCCGCCGCATCGCCGCCCACCGCGGCACCGCCGTGGTCCTCGCCGACGGCGACCCCGGGTTCTTCGGCGTCGTCCGCACGCTGCGCGCCCCCGAGTACGGCCTGGAGGTCGAGGTGGTCCCCGCGGTCTCCTCCGTCGCCCAGGCCTTCGCCCGCGCCGGGATGCCGTGGGACGACGCCCAGGTCGTGGTCGCCCACCCCCGCACCCTGCGCCGCGCCGTGAACGTCTGCCGCGCGCACGCCAAGGTCGCCGTCCTCACCTCGCCCGGCGCGGGCCCGGCGGAACTGGGCCTGCTGCTCCAGGACGTCCACCGCACCTTCGTGATCTGCGAGGAGCTCGGCACCGAGCGCGAACAGGTCTCCGTCCTCACCTCGGACAAGGCCGCCGACCACACCTGGCGCGACCCGAACGTCGTCATCGTCATCGGCGGCCCGGTCACCGCCGCCGACACCGGCTGGATCGCGGGACGCGACCCGGGCACCGCGCGCGGCTGGGCCCTGCCCGCCCCCGCCTACGGCGACGACGCCCAGCTCGGCGAGGGCGAGAGCGACCGCCTGCGGGCCGCCCAACTCGCCCGCACCGGCCCGCGCGTGGGCGACCTGGTCTGGGACATCGGCTGCGGCAGCGGCGCCTTCGCCGTGGAGGCGGCACGTTTCGGCGCCGCCGTCATCGCCGTCGACGCCGACCCCGAGGCCTGCGCCCGCACCACGGCCGTCGCCCGCCACTTCGGCGTCCAGCCGCAGATCGTGCACGGCACGGCGCCGCACGTCCTCGAAGACCTGCCCGAGCCCGACGTCGTCCGGATCGGGGGCGGGGGAGCCGAGGTGGTCTCCGCCGTCGCCGACCGCCGCCCGGCCCGCATCGTGACGCACGCCTCGACCCGGGACGCGGCCGAACTCATCGGCAGGGGCCTGACGGAGCACGGGTACGCGGTCGAATGCGCGCTGCTCCAGTCCGTCGAACTCGACACGCGCGCGTGGACGGAGCGGGAGCGGACCGTGGTCTTCCTGCTCTCCGGACAGTTGCCCGATCGCGCCCCGTGACCCTCCCGCCGCACGGTGCGGGGTAGGCTGGCGGACCGTTGTACCGCATCCGAGTGTCCGGCAAATAGTTGGTCAATGTCCGGAAAGCTCGCCCGTTTTGGGGGGTGTGTGGTACGGCAGGACCGGAGGGCGCGCAACGTGGCGCAGCCCACAGCGGGCCGTTGCGGATCAAGCCGCCGCGGTGGCAGGCCACCCGGGACAATGCCTGTTGTCCGTACGCGGTTCGTGCCGCGTGGCGCGCACGCTCGTTGAGATTGACGGGCGGTTGGTGCGCCGCTCCGGGCGATGGGGCTTCCCCGGCCGAAGGCTGAGGGGCGGTCGAAGAAGCACTAACCGATGGGCGAGGGGTTACGCATGACCGACACCGGCCAGGTCCCGGGCGAGGGACTGCCGGAGAACGCAGGCATGGTGGAGCAGCCGGGCGTCCCCGCCCCGGGCGCGTACACCTACCTCGACCCCTCCGAGAATCCCGCCGAGAGCGTCGCCCCCGCAGACGATGACGACCTGCTCCTGATGCCGGGCGCCCAGGGCGCCTGGAGCGAGGCGCAGGCGGCCATGCCGCAGCAGGGGGCGCCGGGTCAGCCGGTGGCCGCTCAGCACGGCGTGGCGCAGCAGCAGGCAGCCCCGCAGCAGGTGGCCGTCGCGGATCCGTACGCCGCCGGGCAGCCGGTGGCCGACCCGTCCCGGCCGGAGCAGCTCCTGGTCGAGCAGTACGCCGCCGCCCAGCACGCGGCCGCTCCGGCGCCGGGCGACCCGTCGACGGGTGGTCAGCCGGTGAACGGTCAGCCGGTGGGCGACCGGTCCTTCGCCGGTCAGCACGCGGCGGCCCCGCAGGCGTTCGCCCAGCAGCAGGCCGGACAGCCGCAGGCCGTGCACCAGCCGGGTCCGCACGAGACGGCCGGGCGTGACAGCGGCTCGGTCGACCTGAACGGCGTCCAGCTGCCCGGCGCGCCCAGCCCCGCGCCCGCCTCGCACCCCGGTCCCTCCCGCCGCCCGCTCCACCGGGGACCCTCGGGCCCCGTCGTGCCCGACGGCTCGGGAAGTCCCGTACGGTCCCTCGCCGACCGGGGTCCGGCCGGTGCGCCGCAGCACGCCGCGCCCGTGCGGCACGCGGGGCCGCCCACGGTGGGCCCCGAGTACCTCGACATCCCGCGCGACGAGGACGGCGTGCCGACGCCGCAGCTCGGCGAGAACGCGCCGCAGGGCGCGTCGCCGTGGACGCAGCAGCAGCCGCAGCACTCCCAGCCGTCGCCGGCCGCGGAGCAGCAGGCGCAGGCCGTCCAGCACGCCGAGCAGGCCCAGGCCGCCGAGCAGGCGCAGGCCGGGCAGGACGCGCAGGCCCCGCAGCTCTCCGCACCAGCAGAAACGGTCGTCCCGGAGGGCGCTTCCGACGCTCCCGCCGCTGCTGACGCTTCCGCAACTCCCGTCACAGAGGTCCCGCAGGACGCACCGGACGCCCCGGGCGCGCAGGAGGCAGCCGCCCCCGAGGCCCAGGAGCCGGCGGTGGCCGACCCCGCCGCCTTCCCGCAGGCCGCGGGTGCCGTCGACCCCGCACCGGCGCAGGGCGCCGAGACCGGGGACCAGTTCGCGTACGCCGGGGACCCGGCCATGACCGCGCCGGAAGCGGGCCAGGAGCCCGTGCACGCGCAGAGCCCGGGCCAGCCGCAGTTCGCCATGGCCGGTGCGCAGCCCTGGTCGGACGCGCCGCTCGCGGGCGCGGGCCACGCGGCTCAGGGGCCGCACATCCCGCAGGTCCACCAGGTCCAGCAGTTCATCGACGTCCCCGTGGCGCAGACGCCCCAGGACGCGGGGTTCCAGGGCGAGTCGAACCAGTATGCCGCCGCGCCCCAGGCGCCCGCGCCCCTCGGCCAGTTCGTGCCGGTGGAGGGTTCGGTGCCGACCACGCCCCACCTGGCACCGACGCCCCCGCACGCCCTGTCCGTGCCCCCGGAGCACTTCGAGGCCCCGCGGCCCGAGGCCCCCGAGGCGCAGCCGGAGCCCGCCCAGGCGGCTGCCGACGTCCCGGAGACACCGGTCGCCCCGCAGCCCCCCGAGGCCGCGCTTCCCGAAGCCGAAGCCGAAGCCGCCGAGACCGCTGAGGCTGCCGAGACGGTCGAGGCGACAGAGACCGCCGAAGCCGCCGCGGCACTGCCGACCGAGGCCGCAGACGCCCCCGAAGCTCCCCAGGCCCCTGAGGCCCCCGAGGCTCCTGAGGCTCCCGAGGCCGAAGTCCCTCAGCCCGCGGCCACCGTGCCCGCGCCGCGTGACGGAGGAGAGCCCGCCGCGGCGACTCCCGCCCCGGAGGCGGCGGAGGCAGCCGACGTGAGACCCCTCGAAGTGATCGACGCCCCGGCCGACGCGGCGGAAGAGGCCCCCGAGCCCCTCCTCGTCGTCGCGGCCGCGCCCGAAGCCGTCGACCCGACGGCGGCCGAGGAAGAGACCGCCGAAGCCGGCCCGCAGCCCGAGCCGGTCCCGCAGCAGGCGCCCGCCGCGCCCGCCTACGACGACGCCGAGCGCGAGGCCGTCCTGCGCGTCATGCGCGAGCGCCGCGACATCCGCAACGGCTTCCGCAGCGACGCCATCCCGCACGAGGTGCTGCTCCGCGTCCTGGAGGCGGCCCACACGGCGCCCTCCGTGGGCCACTCCCAGCCCTGGGACTTCGTCGTCATCCGCTCGGCGGAGACCCGCCGCACGATGCACGAGCTGGCCATGCGCCAGAAGGACGCGTACGCCAAGTCGCTCCCCAAGGGCCGCGCCAAGCAGTTCAAGGAACTGAAGATCGAGGCGATCCTCGACACCCCGGTGAACATCGTCGTCACCGCCGACCCGACCCGCGGCGGCCGCCACACCCTCGGCCGGCACACGCAGCCGCAGATGGCCCCGTACTCCTCGGCCCTCGCCGTCGAGAACCTCTGGCTCGCGGCGCGCGCCGAGGGCCTGGGCGTCGGCTGGGTCAGCTTCTTCGACGAGCGAGAGATGGTCAGGACCCTCGGCCTGCCCGAGCACCTCGAAGTGGTGGCCTACCTCTGCGTCGGATACGTCGACGAGTTCCCCGAGGAGCCCGAGCTGATGCAGGCGGGCTGGTCCAAGCGCCGCCCCCTGTCCTGGGTGGTCCACGAGGAGACGTACGGCCGCCGCGCCCTGCCCGGCGAGGACCCGCACGACCTGCTCGCCGAGACCGTCTCCAACATCCGCCCGCTGGACGCGAAGGCGCTCGGCGAGGCGTGGGAGCGGCAGAAGCGGATGACGAAGCCGCCGGGCGCGCTCGGCATGCTGGAGATCATCTCCGCGCAGCTCTCGGGCCTGTCCCGGCAGTGCCCGCCGCCGATCCCGGAGCCCGCGGCCGTCGCGATCTTCGCGGGCGACCACGGCGTGCACGCCCAGGGCGTCACCGCCTGGCCCCAGGAGGTGACCGCGCAGATGGTCGCCAACTTCCTCGGCGGCGGCGCGGTCTGCAACGCCTTCGCCAACCAGGTCGGCGCCGAGGTCTGCGTCATCGACGTGGGCGTGGCGAGCGAGCTGCCGGCCACCCCCGGTCTGCTGCCCCGCAAGATCCGCGCGGGCACGGCCGACATGACCACCGGCCCGGCCCTGAGCCGCGAGGAGGTCAAGGCGGCCGTCGAGGTGGGCATCGAGACCGCCCGCGACCTGGTGGCCGCGGGCAACAAGGCCCTGCTCACCGGTGAGATGGGCATCGCGAACACCACGGCGTCCGCGGCCCTCATCTCCGTCTACACCGACACCGACCCCGGTGAGGTGACCGGACGCGGCACCGGCATCAACGACGAGATGCACAGCCGCAAGGTCGACGTCGTGCGCCGCGCCCTCGAACTGCACCAGCCCGACCCGGCCGACCCGATCGGCGTCCTCGCCGCGATCGGCGGCCTGGAGCACGCGGCGATGGTGGGCCTGCTCCTCGGCGGCGCCTCCCTGCGCACGCCCGTGATCCTGGACGGCGTGAGCGCCGGCGCGGCGGCCCTGGTCGCCCGCGCCATCGCCCCCGAGGTCCTCGCGGCCTGCATCGCGGGTCACCGCAGCGCCGAGCCGGGTCACGTGGCGGCCCTCAACAAGCTGGGCCTGCGCCCCCTGGTCGACCTCGACCTCCGTCTGGGCGAGGGCACCGGCGCCCTGCTCGCCCTGCCGGTGGTGCAGAGCGCGGCCCGCGCGATGCACGAGGTCGCCACGTTCGACTCGGCGGGCGTCACGGAGAAGTAGCCGCAGGCCGGCTGAGGGGGCGAAGCGCGCTTTTCGGGAAGGGGCGGGGCTGGGGCAGAGTCCCCGCCCCGCCCCAGCCATACTGAACCTGCACGTCAAAGCATCAACGCAGCCGCCTCACCGTCGCAGCGGCACCCGCAAAGCCCCGCGCCCCGCACGAGGAGCCACCCGCCATGGCAGAAAGTCCCGCCTACCCCGTAGGCCTCCGCCTCACCGACCGCCGCACGGTCGTGCTCGGCGGCGGCCAGGTGGCCCAGCGCCGCCTCCCCGCCCTGATCGCGGCGGGCGCCGACATCCTCCTCGTGTCGCCGACGGCGACCCCTTCCGTGGAGGCGATGGCGGACGCGGGCGAGATCACCTGGGAGCGCCGCAGCTATGAGGCCGGCGACCTCAAGGACGCCTGGTACGCCCTCATCGCCACCAGCGACGGCGAGGCCAACCGGGCCGCGTCCGCGGAGGCGGAAGCCCACCGCGTGTGGTGCGTCCGCTCGGACGACGCCGACGCGGCCACCGCCCTGACCCCGGCGACCGGCCACTCCGAAGGCGTCACCGTCGCCGTCCTGACCACCGACATCCACGGCCGCGACCCCCGCCGCACCGCGGCCATCCGCGACGCGGTCGTCGAGGGCCTGCGCGACGGCACCCTCGTGGCGCCCCACTACCGCACCCGCACCCCCGGCGTCGCCCTCGTCGGCGGCGGACCGGGCGACCCGGACCTCATCACGGTCCGCGGCCGGCGTCTCCTCGCCGAGGCCGACGTGGTCATCGCCGACCGGCTCGGCCCCCGTGACCTGCTCGCCGAACTTCCCCCGCACGTCGAGGTGATCGACGCCGCCAAGATCCCGTACGGGCGCTTCATGGCCCAGGAGGCCATCAACAACGCCCTCATCGAGCACGCGAAGCAGGGCAAGTCGGTCGTCCGGCTCAAGGGCGGCGACCCCTTCGTCTTCGGGCGCGGCATGGAAGAGGCCCAGGCGCTGGCCGACGAGGGCATCGCCTGCACCGTGGTCCCCGGCATCTCCAGCTCGATCTCCGTGCCCGGCGCGGCGGGCATCCCCGTGACGCACCGCGGGGTCGCCCATGAGTTCACCGTGGTCAGCGGCCACGTGGCCCCGGACGACGAGCGCTCCCTGGTCGACTGGGCGGCCCTGGCCAAGCTGCGCGGCACCCTCGTGGTCCTGATGGGCGTGGACAAGATCGGCAAGATCGCGGAGACGCTCACGGCGCACGGCCGGTCGCCGCAGACCCCCGTCGCGCTGATCCAGGAGGGCACCACCGCGGCCCAGCGCCGCGTGGACGCCACGCTGGAGACCGTCGCCGCCGAGGTCGTCGCCCACGAGGTGAAGCCCCCGGCCGTCATCGTCATCGGCGAGGTCGTGACCGTGGGCCCCGAGGGTTCCGGTCCCGCGTAGTCACCCCCACCCCCCGAGTAACCATCGGTAACCCAACCCGCTCCCAGGCGTTGGCACCACACCCAGGACAAGGCAGTATCACCCTGTGGCTGATCTCATCACCGTCGACGACCCCACCGACCCGCGCCTGCGCGACTACACGGGCCTGACCGACGTCGAACTGCGCCGCAAGCGCGAGCCCGCCGAGGGCCTCTTCATCGCCGAGGGCGAGAAGGTGATCAGACGCGCCAAGCAGGCGGGCTACGAGATGCGCTCGATGCTGCTCTCGGCCAAGTGGGTCGACGTCATGCGGGACGTCATCGACGAGGTCCCCGCCCCGGTGTACGCGGTCAACCCCGACCTGGCCGAACAGGTCACCGGCTACCACGTGCACCGCGGCGCCCTCGCCTCGATGCAGCGCAAGCCCCTGCCGACGTCGGACGAGCTCCTGACCACCGCGCGCCGCGTCGTCGTCATGGAGTCGGTCAACGACCACACCAACATCGGCGCGATCTTCCGCAGCGCCGCCGCCCTCGGCATGGACGCGGTCCTGCTCTCGCCCGACTGCGCGGACCCGCTCTACCGCCGCTCGGTGAAGGTCTCCATGGGCGCGGTCTTCTCCGTCCCCTACGCCCGCCTCGAATCCTGGCCCAAGGGCCTGGAGGGCGTACGGGAAGCGGGCTTCAACCTCCTCGCGCTCACCCCGGACGAGAAGGCGAAGACCCTGGACGAGGCGGCGCCCCACCGCATGGACCGGGTCGCACTGATGCTCGGAGCGGAGGGCGACGGCCTGTCCACGCAGGCGCTGGTCGCCGCGGACGAGTGGGTGCGCATCCCGATGGCCCACGGCGTCGACTCGCTGAACGTGGGAGCCGCGGCCGCGGTCGCGTTCTACGCGGTGGCGACGGGCCGCCCTCAGCTCTGAGAGCCTGGCCCCACATCCGGCCGCTGACTCTGCGGGCTCAGCTGGCTCTGCTGCACGTCACGCACGTCGTGCACACCGCTGCCGCCGAGCCCGCGCGCGGGGCCCTGGCACCCCTGGGCCGCCGCGATCCCCAGGGCCACGAGCAGCGTGACGACCACGAAGACGAAGAGGCGCTGGCGCAGCAGCCGCGGGTTGGCGGGCCGCCGCGCACCGCCGGAGCGTGTCGTGTTCCGGGGCTGCCCGGGGCGTGAACCGGACCGCGAGGAGCTGTTGCCGGCCCGCGAGGAATTGGGCCGGGACGAAGCCGGGCGCGAGGAACCCGTGCGCGAGCCGCCGGTCCGTGAGCCGCCGGTCCGCGAGGAACTCGGCCGTGACCCACTGGGCCGCGGCGGGGGAGTGCCCTGCGGATGACGCCGCTGGGTGCGCTGGTCCGCGTACTCCTCGGCCATCCGTCCCGTGGGCCGGTCCTGGTCCTGCCGGGGCGCGGGCGGCCTGGGCTCCGTCAGGCCCTGGGCCTCGCGGGCCGCGATCTCCTTGAGCCTGAGCGACAGTTGGAGCGTGCTGGGCCGCTCCTCCGGATCCTTGGCCAGGCAGGCCCTGATCAGCGGGGCGAGCGCGTCCGGGACCCCGCCGAGCTGCGCCTCCTCGTGGACCACGCGGTAGAGCATGACCTCGGAACTGCCGTGCCCGAAGGGTGAGTCCGCCATCCCCGCGTACGCCAGCGTGGCGCCGAGCGCGAACACGTCCGTGGCGGGCGTGACGGCCGCGCCCCGCACCTGCTCGGGCGCCAGGAATCCGGGGGACCCGACGGCGGTGCCCACGTGGGTCAGCGTCGAGGCGCCGGTGGCCCAGGCGATGCCGAAGTCGATGATCCGGGGTCCCTTCGGGGACAGCAGGATGTTCGACGGCTTCAGGTCGCGGTGCACGACTCCGGCTTCGTGGACGGCGACGAGGCCCTCGGCGAGCGCCGAACCGACCACCGCCACGTCGGCCGCGGAGAGCGGCCCCTCGGCGGCGACCTTGTCGTGCAGGGAGGGCCCGGGGACGTACTGCGTGGCGAACCACGGACGGTCGGCGTCCAGGTCGGCGGCGACGAGCCGCGCGGTGCAGCCGCCGCGGATGCGCCGGGCCGCGGAGACCTCGCGCGCGAAACGCGAACGGAACTCCTCGTCCTCCGCCAGATCGGGCCGGATCACCTTCAGGGCGACGCGCTGCCCCCGCCGGTCCGACCCCAGGTAGACGACACCCATGCCGCCGGCGCCCAGCCGCCTGTGCAGTCTGAACGAGCCGACGACACGCGGGTCCTCGCGCCGGAGCCGCATCATCGCCATGTCCATCCCCGCTGCCCGGTCCGTTGTCGTGCCACAGCTTACGTTTCCGTGGCCGGGCAGGTGCAGAGGCCGCGCCCTCGCGGCCCGACCGATTGTCAGTGCCGGGTGGGAAACTTGAAGAGTGGTCAGGGCGCCGGGGGAGAGCGGCCGTTGTGCGGGGTGTCCTCCCCAACCATCCATCGCTGAAGGGGGATTGATCCCGTGAAGGGTGATCGCGTGGAGATAGTCGTGGACGCCGGGGACACGACACGGACGTACGAGGTGGTGGCGAGCCGGGCGGGCCGCCGGGTGGAGACCGCGGTCCGCAGAGGGGTGGTCGAAGTGAGCGAAGTCACCCGCAGCGGGTCCGTGGTGCGGACGGCACGCTTCATGGCGACCCGGGTCCTGGCCCTGGTCGAACAGCCCGTTCCGCGGGAGGACACGTCGGAGCGGACGGCCCGCCCCCTCCGGGAAGACCCTGAGACCTAGGACCCCGTCTCCACCCACGGGAGTACGTGAGCGACGATCGCTCATCCTCCGGGAGGCCCGCCAATCGGTACGAGGGCATGACGACCCAGGGGTGCGCCGCACCTAGATTTGAGGTCAAGCGGCGGGTGTAGCACTCGTCCCCCGAGGTCAACACCCGCCGCTGCCAGATACAGACAGACTCGGTCAGGAGAGGAACCATGGCGGACACGGCACCGCGGGCAATGGTCCGCACGCAAGGACGTAAGGCTTTCGCCACGTTCGGCGTCCGCCCGTCCGGCACGCGCCACCCCTTGGTGGCGACGGCCATGGTCCTTCCCCTGGCGGCCCTGCTGGTGGTCGTCTTCGGCGGCTGGGACGCAGTGGTCACACAGGCGTCGTCCGTGGGCGTGATGCTGGGGCGCTGAGCGGCGCCCCAGGCCCGGATGAGCGGTCCGGGCGGGGACATCCGGCCAGGAAACCCCGTGGGGACGGGGGTGCGGCGGACGGCACGAGAAATGCCCGCGCAGCTGGGGAGCTGCGCGGGCACTTCTTTGTGTGCGTGTTCGCCGGGCTCCGCCCGGGGGTGTGTCCTCAGCCATGAGGCCCGTGGTTCCGGAGGGGCGGGGGAGGGCAGCCGTCGAGGGGAACCGTCGTACGGAACCGTCCTCCGAGCCCCGTCACCCCCTGCGTAGGCTCTCGGGAGCACCGATCGACGCACTCCCGGGGGACCCGTGACCGCCCTGCTGCCCGCGCTGACCGCCACGGTCCGCCGTACGGCCCACCGCGTCCCGCGCGGCACCTGCGACTGCGGCCCCGACGCCGTCCTCGCGGACCGGGACGACGCCACCGTCGTCCGGCACGGCGCCACCGTCGCCAAGGCGCACGCCCCCGGCACGGACCCCGCCGGCCTCGCGGTCCGCCTGAAGGTCGCCGCCGCCCTGCACGACACGCTCCTGCCCCCGCTCGGCGAGACGGCGGTCCCGCTCCACGGCCGCCTCGTCACCTTCTGGGAGGCCGGCACCCCGGTGGACCGCGACGACCCCGACGCCGCTCCCTGGGAAGCCGCCGCCACCCTCCTCGCCCGGCTGCACACCACCCCCGCGGCCGGGCTTCCGCAGCCCCTGCCGGACATGCGCGGCCCCGCCAAGGCCGCCCGCGCGATCACCCGGATGCGGGCCGCGGGACCGCATCCCGCGGCCGCCCCCGTCGAGCGCGCCTGGGCCACGCTCCCCGCCTGGGCCAGGGCCGAGGCCCCCGCACCGCTGCCGGGGCTCCTGTGCCACGGGGACCTGCACCTGGGCCAGCTGGTCCGCACCCCCGCGGGGCGCTGGCTGCTGATCGACGTCGACGACCTGGGCCTGGGCGACCCGGCCTGGGACCTGGCCCGCCCCGCCGCCTGGTACGCCTGCGGCCTCCTCTCGCCCGAGGAGTGGACCCGTTTCCTGACCGCCTACCGCGCGGCGGGCGGCCCCGCGGTCCCGGCGGACGGCGACCCCTGGCCCGCGCTCGACGTGGCGGCCCGCGCCCTCACCGCGCAGACCGCCGCCCTGGCCGTCGCCAAGTCCGCCGGGCAGAACCGGCCCCTGGACGAGATCGAGCAGGCGGTGGTGGACGCCTGTGATCGAATGGCCGCCCTCCCGCCGGAGTTGGCTCCCACCTCCACGAAGTAGGGTGCGACGCACCGAAGCCGGGCAGAGATCCGGCGAAGCAGTCACGACCGGCGAGGAGTTGAGCCGACCATGCAGTGTCCGAAGTGCCACGCACCGATGCACACGTACAACCGCAATGGCGTCCAGATCGAGCAGTGCAGCGGTTGCCGCGGGATATTCCTCGACTACGGCGAGCTGGAGGCCCTGAGCCGCGTCGAGGCCCAGTGGGGCGGCCCGCAGGCCCCGCCACCGCCACCTGCCCCGCAGGGTTACCCCGCCGCGCCCGCCCCGGCGTGGGGCGCTCCCCAGCACGGCGGCCACCACGGCGGTCACTACGGCCACAACAAGCGGCACAAGAGCTTCGGCCACATGCTCTTCTCCTCCTGACCGGAGGAACGACGAAGCCCCCGGCCGTGGGAACGGCCGGGGGCTTCGTGCGGATGGTGCGCGATACTGGGATTGAACCAGTGACCTCTTCCGTGTCAGGGAAGCGCTCTCCCGCTGAGCTAATCGCGCGGGGATCCTTGCGGACCAGATTTTCGGTTGTGCTACGTGCGCGATACTGGGATTGAACCAGTGACCTCTTCCGTGTCAGGGAAGCGCTCTCCCGCTGAGCTAATCGCGCGGGGATCCTTGCGGACCGGATCTTCGGTTGTGCTACGTGCGCGATACTGGGATTGAACCAGTGACCTCTTCCGTGTCAGGGAAGCGCTCTCCCGCTGAGCTAATCGCGCTTGGAGGTGGAGACGGGATTTGAACCCGTGTAGACGGCTTTGCAGGCCGTTGCCTCGCCTCTCGGCCACTCCACCAGGAGTGCGGGGGGTCGGGAAGATCCCCCACTTCCTGCGAGCGGACGACCAGGTTCGAACTGGCGACCTCAACCTTGGCAAGGTTGCGCTCTACCAACTGAGCTACGTCCGCTTGTCTTTCCCGGCCCGCTTGCGCGTCCCGGCGACGTGTTGAACTCTAGCGGATTCCTGGGCCAGTACAAAAACGCGTTTGCGCAGCGTGCTGCGCTGTCACCGGCCCGGGGCACGACCAGGACGCCGGTCATAGACTCGCAGACGTGCACAGCCCCCCTCAGATGTCCTGCCTGCCGCCCTCCGGGGCGGCCCCGCCCATGGCGCGCTTCGGCGGCCTGCTCGCGACCGGCCTCAGGGACGTGACCAGCGATCCCTCGGCGCTGGACTCCCGCGGCTTCTGGGCGGTGTCCGCGAACTTCGAGGGCGAACTGGTCTGTGCCCGCTTCGACGACGTCCGCGAGGAGCCGGTGCCCGCGCCGGTCCCCGGCGCCTGGCAGGGGCCCGCCGTCACCGACTGGACGTCCTCGCTCGATCACGCCGCGTATGTGGACGGCGTACGACGTGTGAGGGAACACATCGCGGCCGGAGACGTCTATCAGGCGAACCTCTGCCGCGTCCTGTCCGCGCCGCTTCCGGGCGGCTCCTCGGACGGCGTGGGGGCCGCCGATGTCGACGCGCTGACCGCGCTCCTCGCGCGCGGGAACCCCGCTCCGTACGCAGGAACGATCCGGCTGCCCGGCCACGGCGTGGAGATAGCGACGGCCTCGCCCGAGCTGTTCCTTCGCCGCGAGGGGCGCGTCGTGGAGTCCGGGCCGATCAAGGGCACGGGCCGGACCGAGGCCGATCTCCTCGACAAGGACTACGCCGAGAACGTCATGATCGTGGACCTGGTCCGCAACGACCTCGGGCGGATCTGCCGGACCGGCTCGGTGACCGTCCCCGACCTGTGCGCGGTCGAGAAGCACCCGGGCCTGGTCCATCTCGTCTCGACCGTGCGCGGCGAGCTCCGCCCCGACGCCGGCTGGCCCGAGCTCCTCGCCGCCGCGTTCCCGCCCGGCTCCGTCACCGGCGCCCCCAAGTCCAGCGCCCTGCGCATCATCGACGCCCTGGAGACCGCGCCCCGCGGCCCGTACTGCGGCGGCATCGGCTGGGTGGACGCCGACCGGGGCACCGGCGAACTGGCCGTCGGCATCCGCACCTTCTGGATCGACCGGGCGCAGGGCGTGCTGCGGTTCGGCACCGGCGCCGGGATCACCTGGGGCTCGGACCCCGAGGGGGAGTGGCGGGAGACCGAGCTGAAGGCGGAACGGCTGCTGGCGGTAGCGTCGGGAGCGTACGAAGCGAGTGGAGGGACCCCTTGGTGAAGATCTGGCTCAACGGCGGCCTGCAGGACCTGGAGACCGCGCGCGTCTCCGTGCTCGACCACGGGATGACCGTCGGCGACGGAATCTTCGAGACGGTGAAGTCGGTCGACGGCCGGCCCTTCGCGCTGACCCGGCACCTGGACCGGCTCGCCCGTTCGGCGCGCGGCCTCGGCCTGCCCGAGCCGGACCGCGACGAGGTGCGCGCGGCCTGCGCCGCCGTGCTCGACGCCAACCCGATGCCCCTGGGGCGCCTGCGCATCACGTACACCGGAGGCGTCTCGCCGCTCGGTTCGGACCGCGGTGACGAGGGCCAGACGCTGATCGTCGCCCTCGGCGAGGTCGCGCGCCGCCCCGACACGACCGCCGTGATCACGGTGCCCTGGACCCGCAACGAACGCGGCGCCCTGACCGGCCTGAAGACCACGTCGTACGCGGAGAACGTCGTCGCCCTCGCGCGCGCCCACGAACAGGGCGCTTCGGAGGCGCTGTTCGCCAACACCGTCGGGCAGCTGTGCGAGGGCACCGGCTCGAACGTCTTCGTCGTGCTCGACGGCGAGATCCACACGCCGCCGGTCGCCTCCGGGTGCCTGGCGGGCATCACGCGCGCGTTGGCCGTCGACTGGACCGGCGCCCGCGAGAGCGACCTGCCGTTCGACGTCCTGGACCGCGCCGACGAGGTCTTTCTGACCTCGACCCTCCGCGACGTCCAGGCCGTGCACCAGATCGACGGGCGCGACCTGCCGGATGCGCCCGGCCCGGTGACCGCCAAGGCGATGCGGGTCTTCGCCGAGCGTGCGGCGGACGACCTCGACCCGTGACCGGCCGGTACATCGGCGGCAACTGCTCGCCGCCGATATGACGCACGGGCCGCAGGGCGGGTAGAACTCCACTGATGACCACGACCCTGCGGCCGACCGGGCCGCTTCAGCAGAGCGCTGACGGCGCCAAGTCACGCACGTTCGAAGTCCGCGTGAACAGCCGTCCCGTGGGCGGGATAGAACTCGCCACGCATCCCGTGTTCGGTCCCGGTGTCGCCGAGATGCGGGACCTGAGCATCGAGGAGCCGGACCGCAGGCGCGGCCGTGCCACCGTCGCCGTGCTCGCCGCCGAGGAGGTGGCGCGCGGCTGGGGCTGCGAGCGGATCGAGGTGGCCGTGCCCGCGGAGGCCGCGGCGGCCCACCGCCTCGCCGTGTCCCTGGGGTACGTGGAGCGCAACCGCCAGATGACCAAGCCGCTTGCCGCCGGGCCGCCCGCGCTGCCCGACGGCGTCACGGGACGGCCGATGACCGAGGACGAGTACGAGGTCTGGCTGGCCCGCGAGAAGGAGGACTACGCGCAGACCTGGATCGAGCGCGGTGTCCCCGAGGCGGAGGCGCGCGCCAAGTCCGACGCCGACCACGCGGACCACCTGCCGCAGGGCACCGCGACCCCGGGCACCCGCCTCAGCGTGCTCGTCCACGAGGACACGGCGGTCGGCACCCTGTGGCTGGCCCGGCGCGGCACGGACGCGTTCGTCTTCGACGTCGCGGTCGACGAGGAGTACCGCGGACGCGGCCACGGCCGGTCCCTGATGCTGCTCGCCGAGGCCCAGGCCCACGAGGCGGGCCTCGGGCGCCTGGGCCTGAACGTCTTCGCGGGCAACACCCCGGCCCTGCGCCTGTACGAGTCGCTGGGCTACGAACCGGTCATGTACTACGTCTACAAGCAGCTGGTCTAGCGCTCCGGCGGCCGTCGGGGTGCTCTGACGCCTCTGGCCGCTCCGGATGCTCCGGGCGGTCTCCCGGGGGTCTAGGCGCCCTGTCCGGAGGCCGCGAGCAGGCGGTCCGCGATCTCCTCGACGCGCTCGCGCAGGCCCTCCTGGCTCTTGCCGCCGTCCAGACGCTCGTCCCCGACGACGTACGTCGGAGTCCCGGTGACGCCGATCGCCTTGCCCTCGGCCTGGTCGGCGTCGACGATCAGGATGTGCCGGCCGTCGACGAGCGCGGTGTCGAACTCCTCGGCGTCCAGGCCCAGTTCGCGCGCGGTCTCGACCAGGAAGGGCTCACCCGCGCGGTCGAGATCCTCGACCTTGCCGAGCACGGCCTCCACGTACGGCCAGCCCTGCCCCTGCTCGAAGGCCTCCTCGGCGGCCTGGGCGGCGGCGAAGGCGTGCCGGTGCTTTTCGAGGGGGAAGTGCCGCAGCCGCAGGTCGACGCGGTCGCCGTAGCGGGCGCGCAGGGCGCGGACGTCGTCGAGTGCGGTCCGGCAGTCGGGGCACTGGAGCTCGCACCAGACGTCGATGACGAGGGGACCGGCGGGGGCCGCGGGGGCAGAGTCGCTCATGGGACACAGTCTTCCAGCCCCGCGTCCGCCTCCCCACCGGGGCCGGGCGCCGACCGGAACCTGGGGAGGAGACATGACCCTGATCTGACCCTGAAGTCCGCTCGGGACGTGGCTCGAGAGGGCCCACCCGGTGCAGGATGGAAGGACGACAGCGCCACCGCCCGCACGCCTGGAGGACCGGATGATTGCCGAGACCGTCTGTTCCGCCGTATCCGCGGCCGGCCTCGGCATTGCCGCGATCACGGCCTATCGCAAGCGTTTCCTCGCCGCGACGCGCCTTGCCGCCTACTCGCTGGTGCCCGTCGGCCTGGTGATGACCGGAGTCGTCGGCTGGCTCGCGGACACCGCCTTCAGCATGAAGGCGTGGGTCGGCTTCGGGGTGCTCGGCGCCGCCTGGCTGCTCTTCATGATCACTCGGGCCGTGGAGCGCCGTTCCGGCGGCACCCGCAAGGAGCGCAAGGCCGCGAAGGCGGCCCAGCGCGAGGCGGTGGCTCCCGCGGCGTCCGCGCCTTCCCTGGGGCAGGGGGCCCGCCCGGCCGCCCAGTCGGCGGCTCAGCCGAAGGCGGCCGCGCCCAAGGAGGACTTCAGCGACATCGAGGCCATCCTGAAGAAGCACGGCATCTGACGGCTGCGCGCCGTCTGACAGAAGCGCGCCATCTGACAAAAGCGTCGGCGTCAACATCCGTCCGCTTCCGAGGCCCCTGAGGGTCCCTCGTTCGTGTGGACGGAGGTGGTGCGGGGCCCGACGGGACGCGCCGCTGGTCGGCCACGGGCCGAACGCGCGCGACGCAGGACTTTCGCAGGTCACGGGATGCGGCGAACTCCCGCGCTTTCCGGGCGTGTTGGTCATCGGGACCCCCGGGACTGCGTCATCATCGCGACGAGATGCTGGACACCGCACAGGGCGATGCCGCCCCGCCGACCGATGAGCGAGCCGCGACGGAAGAGCCCAAGGGCTGTCTGTACGCGCTCTCCCAGCCACCCCTGATGATCTTCCTGGCGGTGATCGGCGTCCTGATCCTGCTGGGTTCGCTGCACGATCTGCTGCGGCTCTAGGGAGCCGGGGAGCCGGGGAGCCGGGGCTTCGGGGCTCCGGAGCTCCGGAGGGCTCAGCCCGCGGCTTCCTTGCGCCGGGCCCGGTAGGCGGCGACGTGCAGCCGGTTGCCGCAGGTGCGGCTGTCGCAGTAGCGGCGCGAGCGGTTGCGGGAGAGGTCGACGAAGGCGTGCCGGCAGTCCGGGGCCTCGCAGCGCCGCAGCCGCTCCTGCTCGCCGGCGACCACGAAGAAGGCCAGCGCCATCCCGCAGTCCGCCGCGAGGTGGTCGGCGATGGAGGCGCCGGGCGCGAAGTAGTGCACGTGCCAGTCGTAGCCGTCGTGGTCGGTGAGCCGGGGCGTGGTGCCCGCCGCCGCGATCAGTTCGTTGATCACCGCCGCCGCGGCCCGCGGCTCGGGCGCCGCGAAGACTTCCTGGAAGCGGCTCCGGATGTGCCGGACGCCGGCGAGGTCACGCTCGGTGAGCACGCCGACGTCACTTATGTCGTGGCTTCGTACGAACTCGCCCAGGGCCGCCAGGTCCGCGAGCCCCTCCGTCTCGGCGCTCGCCGCACTCTCGGTGTCCGGTGCGGTGTTCACCAGATCGACCACGGCGTCGAGTGCGCACCGGGTGTCGTGGGTGATCAGCACGATTTGCTCCCTGGCCTTGCGGTAGTGGGGCCTCCCCGCTCATGGAGAGCCGGTGAAGGGTGCCCGCCGATGCTGGCCGATGCTAGCGGCTTCACGACACGACACACCGGCGCCGTCCCCGCGGGTGTCCGCGGCGACGGCGCCGGTGTGTCTGCTTCTGTGCGGTTGTCATGCCCGAGCCGTCGCCCCGAGTCGGACGGCGCCGGGCGCTCTCGCGCGGCCTGGAGCTAACTTTCGGCCAGGATGTGCGAGAGCTCCGTATCCAGATCGAAGTGGCGGTGTTCCGTGCCGGGAGGCACGGCCGCGTCGGTTCGCTTCAGGAACGATTCGAGGGCCCGCGCCGGGGCCTCGAGCAGAGCCTCACCCTCGGGGGAGCTCAGGGCGATGCAGACGACGCCCTGACCGTGGCTCCGGGACGGCCAGACTCGGACGTCGCCGGTACCGGTGGGCCGGTGCAGGCCCTCGGCGAGGAGGTCGCGGGCGAACACCCACTCGACGGTTTCCTCGGCTCCGGTGTGGAAGGTGGCGTGCACGGCATAGGGATCGGCCGTGTCATACCGCAGTCCTGCGGGTACAGGCAGTGAGGACTCGCTCGACACAACGAGGCGCAGGTGCAGCTCGCAGCTGACCGTGGTGTTCATAAGCGCCAGGGCCTTTCGCTCAGTGTGCGCTCGGGGATTCGCACGTCGGCGAAATCGACATGCCACCTACGGTGCCGTTGTAAACCCCTCTGAGGGTTTTGGGTGTCTTTAGGTAGCTCGTACGGCGGGTTGTTCGTTCGGTTGGTACAGCCATTCCAGTGACCGGTTTCCGTCCGGTAGGGTTTGGCCGTATGAATACGGGGAGTAACGAGCCGGGGGTTGCGGAAACAATCACCGGCACGAAGGACGAGCAGCCGCTCGGATCGCGCGCGCCGGAGTTCATCCAGGCCCGCAAGGCACTGCACCTCAGCTGGCAGGTCGGCGTCTTCATCGTCGGTCTCGCGGTGGTTGCCGCGGGCATCGTCATGTTGCCGCTGCCCGGCCCGGGCTGGCTGGTGATCTTCGGCGGAATGGCGATCTGGGCGACCGAGTTCGTCTGGGCCCAGCTGGTCCTTCGCTGGACGAAGCGGAAGGTCACCGAGGCGGCGCAGCGTGCGCTCGACCCCAAGGTGCGCCGCCGGAACATCATCCTGACGACCGTCGGCCTGGTGATCATCGCCGTGCTGGTCGGCATCTATGTCTGGAAGTTCGGCCTCGAGATGCCGTGGAAGATCAAGGAGTGACCCGAGGGTTGCTCCGGGACCGTGAGAGGCGGTCGGAGGCACCCGCTGACATGCGGTAATGTTCTCCGTGCGCCCGGGGCGATTAGCTCAGTGGGAGAGCGCTTCGTTCACACCGAAGAGGTCACTGGTTCGAACCCAGTATCGCCCACCCCGGAACTGCGGCCCGGAGGCTTTTAGCCTCCGGGCCGCAGTCGTGTCCATTCGATTTCCCGTGCGCCCGAAGGAAATTGATACTCCGTCGGCCGCCGCACGGAAAAAGCGGAGTCAGTGCATTCTGCCGAGTACGTCGCGGACCCGGCGTGCGTCGCGCAGCCGGTGTTCGTACGTCGCGCCGATCGCGAGGAGCAGAAGTCCGGCGAGGGCCATCGGCAGCCAGCGCGGCAGGGAGTCCACCACCTGGACGATGTAGGGCGCCAGTTCGTGCAGGGCGTCCAGGGCGAGGACCGTGCCGCCGAGCACCAGGGGCGCCTGGAGCCGCTGCCGGGCACCCACCAGCGTGATCAGCAGGGCCGCGCCGCCGAGGAGCAGAGGGCGCTGCCAGTGCGCGTCGCTCCAGGCGGCGACGAGGCTCGGCAGGAGCGTCGCCGCCAGGCCGGGACCGTAAGCCGCCCAGGAGGACGTCTCGGGGGCGCGGCGGCGGCGCAGGACGCCGATCACGAGGGCCGGGACGGTGACCGGCACGGTGTAGGCCTCCGGGGTCACGACGTCCCAGGCGGCCAGCCGTACCCAGGTCGCCAGGAGGAAAAGCGCCCCGGCCGCGTACCCGACCCGGCGGCGGTCCGCGCGCAGCGCCGTGCCCGCGGCGATGACACCGCCCAGCCCGAGGGCCAGGGCGAGCGTCGCCGCGTGCCCCGCGGTGAGCACGAGCGCGAGACCGCCCGCGACCGCAGCGCCGATCTCGACCCGGAGCGTCAGCGGATGCCGCCCGAGCCGGGCCGCCACGAGGGTGCCGAGCGCCGGCACGGCGAGCACGAGCAGCCCGATGTGTTCCAGGGGCAGATCCTGGGCGGCGCCCGCGGCGTACAGGAGCGCGGTGGCGTACGCGACGCCGGCGCAGACGGCGGTGTCCGCCACGCCCGCGGCGGAGCCCTCGCGGCGGGCGGCCAGGACCGCCGCCCCCAGGAACAGCGCCGTCAGGGCGCCGAGCGTGCCGAGCGTCGCGCCCGTGGTGGCCAGGGCGAGGAGCGCCACGCTCACCGATGAGGCGACCGCCAGGCCCAGCGACGTGCGGGCCACCGCGGTCGAGGCGGCGCGCGATGCGACGGCGAGCAGGGCCGCGGTCAGCACGACGTACGCCGAGATCCCCGTCGCGTAGGGGAGGGCGAGGGCGGACGGGAGGACGAGGAGGGCGGCCCAGGCGACGGCGAGGGCTCCGGCGCGCGTGGCGGTGACCGGCGGGCGGACGGACCGCCCGCCGGGGGCCGCGCCCGTGCCGTCCCCGGGAGGTGCGGCGGGCGGGGCGGGCCGGGCGGCGGGATCGGCCGTGGCCTGGCCCGGCGACATGTCTCCGGGCCGCGCGATCGCCGGGAACAGCAGCCGGTCCGCGGGGAACAGGACCCCGGCGACGACGGCCAGCACGAGCGCGGCCATCACCGGCTGGGAGACCGGCAGCCCGGACACGGCGACCGCGGCCCCCGTGTCCGCGGGCGTACCCGACCACGCCCGCCCGGCCCGGCTCACGGGACCGAGGAGAGCGGTGACCACCGCGGGCAGTGTCCACAGCACCGCGAGCGCCTGCACCACGAGCGCCGCCCCCACTGCACCGCGCAGCACCGGGCGCGGCAGAGCGACACGTACGACCGCCAACAGCGCGACCGCGCACGCCAGATGGGCAGGGACCGCCCAGTCGGCGGGCAGCGCCTCGCGCAGCACCCCGCCGGCCGCGGCGACCACGAGCAGGAAGCCCGCGAACGCGGCGCCCGCGGCCGTCGACGGCTCCGGCAGCAGCCAGGCCACGACCAGCGCGACCGACGCCGCCAGGAGCAGGAGCGCGCTCGCCCGGGCCGCGTCCGGCAGATCCGTCGCCGACCAGGACAGATGGCCCGCGCCCAGCGTGCCCCACAGCCCCGCGGCGCAGCCGCCGACCGTCGCGGCGGCCCGGACGCCCGGCTCGCTCACCCGCAGCGCCACGGCGGCATCGAGCGCCGCCGTCACCAGCAGCGCCGCCGCCGTCGCGTGGTCACCCGCGTCCGCGGCACGCGCCCACAGGAACAGCGGGAACTGCGCGGTCACCACGGCCAGCGGCAACGGCAGCCGCAGCGCCCGGAAGGAGAGTCCGTACGCGGTCCACAGCACGGCGAGCACGGCGCTCGCCGCCGCCGTGTAGCCCAGGGCGTCGGCCCGCGGCAGGGCGACGGCATGCAGGGCGTACGCGTCCAGGACGGTCAAGGCGAGGCCGAGCGCGGCCACCGTCTCCGCCGTGGCCCGCAGCGTGCGGCGCAGCAGCAGCACGGGCACGCCGAGCGCCGTCAGCGTCACGGCCGCGAGGACCGCGCCGCGTCCGCCGATGCCCAGGTGCCCCCAGCTCACCAGCGTGAAGGCGACCGCGGCGACCGTCAGCAGGATGCCGCCCAGCGTGAGCAGCGCGTTCTGCACGTTCGGCGGGGTGGTCTCGGGGGCGCGGACCGGCCGCGCCGGCGGGGGCGCGGGGGCGGCCGCCGCCTGAAGGGCGCCGATCAGCCAGGCCCGGCGCCGCAGCAACTGATGCCTGCGCGCGTCGAGTCCGCGCAGCTCCAAATCGAGGATGCGGAGCTCCTCGGCCGGGGACGGAATGTTCGTCATGCCCGTGGAGTGTGGTCCAGGACACGGCGGCGGACATCGGCGCTGATACTCAGTACGTACTCAGATCGGCCGCCTACCGGCAGACTCGGTCCATGGACTGGAGCCACTACCGCTTCCGCAGCGTCTGGACCGTGCCCGCGCCGCCCGCGGCCGTGTACGCCGTCCTCGAACGCGCCGAGGATTACCCGGCATGGTGGCCGCAGGTGCGCGAGGTGACGCCCGTCGACGAACGCACCGGCACCGCCCGCTTCCGCTCCCTGCTGCCGTACGACTTGTTCGTCACCGCCGAGGAACGGCGCCGCGACCCGGCGGCCGGGATCCTGGAGGTCGCGATGACCGGGGATCTGGACGGCTGGGCACGCTGGACCGTCACGGCGGTGCCCGGCGGCACGCGGGCCGTCTACGACCAGGAAGTGGTGGTGCGCAAACCGCTGATGCGGCGCCTGGCCGTGCCCGGGAGACCCGTCTTCCTCGTCAACCACGCGCTGATGATGCGCGGGGGCGAGCGAGGCCTGAGGGCGCACCTCGCGGCGGAGTGAGGGCTCCCGGAGAAGCGGTTTGAAGGAAACCCGCGAAGACCTGTATTGTTCAGTCCGTTCCCGGGCGATTAGCTCAGTGGGAGAGCGCTTCGTTCACACCGAAGAGGTCACTGGTTCGAACCCAGTATCGCCCACCCGGAGAATGCCGGTCCGTCACCGACGGACCGGTTTTTTCATGCCCGCGCGGCGCCGACGCTCAGGCGGCCGCGGGCAGTTCGGGCCGCAGCGGCCACGCGGGGTCCACCGCCTCCGGCGTACCGCTGCGGGCGAACCACGCCTGGAGACCGCGCGCCTGCGCCGCGTGCCACACCGCCTGCAACGCGTGCAGCTCGGCCGGCGAGAGGCGTTCGAGCCGGGAGGCGAAACGCTGCCCCACGGCACGCACGACGTCCAGCGCGGCCTGCGCGTCGGCCGCCGCGTCGTGCGCCTCGTCCAGCTCCACCGCGTAGTGCGCGCACAGATCCGTCAGCGTGCGGCGGCCCTTGCGGTACCGGTCGAGCTGCTTGTCCAGGACCCGCGGATCCAGGACGCACAGCGGCGATCCCGCCATGTAGTGGCCGAGCGACGACGCGCGGTGCCTGCGCAACTCCCGGTCCAGGATCGTCAGATCGAACGGCGCGTTCATGACGACGATGGGGCGGCCCGCCGCGCCCTGCTCCGCCAGTTCCCTCGCTATCTCCTCCATCACCGGCGCGGGCCACCGGCCGTTGTGCTGCAGATGTTCCTCCGTCAGTCCGTGCACGGCCGTGGCGCTCTCGGGCACCGGAACGCCCGGGTTCACCAGCCAGCGCGTGATCCGCGGGCGGGTGCCCGCGCCTTGCTGGACGACGACGGCGGCCGACACAATGCGGTCGGTCTCGACGTCGACGCCCGTGGTCTCCGTGTCGAATGCGGCCAAGGGTCCCTCGTACCAGCACGTCATAGTGACGCAACTCCTCGATCATGTCCGGCAGATGGCTTTCCTCCCCCTGCCCACACCGGTGATACCCGGGCCGTTTGCGCTGTACGCGGCCCGGAGACAACAGAGGTACGGGGCCCGGCAGTTCACCGGCCCGGTACGGGGATTCACCGGTTCGGAAGGCTCGTTGGACATGGCGCTCGCGCAGCCCGAACAGGGTGGGCTGCTGCCCGAGCGGATCGCACCGCCGCGCGGCACACTCGCCACCACCGCCTGCATGGAGACCCTTCAGGTGGGCTACCTCCACGCCGTCGCCGCCGCGGCGGGGTGCTCCCTCTCCCAGCCCTTTCCCGACAACGGCATCGACTGGCACGTCAGCCACAGCGCCCCCGGGCACACGGTCGACGACGAAGTCACCATCAAGGTGCAGCTCAAATGCACCTACCAGATAGCGCCGAACCCGCCGGGCGCCGCCTTCTCCTTCACGCTCGACAACCCCCATCTGGAGAAGCTCGCCCGCACCCCGGTCTCGGTGCACAAGATCCTGGTCGTGATGCTCGTGCCCCGGTCGCAGGACGACTGGCTGCGCGCGGGTCACGACCGGCTCGACCTGCGGCACTGCTGCTACTGGACCAACCTCGCCGGACACCAGGTGACCGGCCGGCGCAGGACGACCGTGCGCGTCCCGACCTCGCGGATCTTCGACGACAGGGCCCTCTGCGAGATCATGACGCGGGTCGGGACGGGAGGGAGACCCTGATGCACCGCCCGATGGAAGAGCCGCTACGCCCCGTCCGCCCGCACCCCGTCGACCCCACGGGCGGCTGGACCGATCCGCAGGCGCCGCCCGGTGCCCCCGAGCCCTCGCAGGTCGACCCGGCGGTGCTCGGCGCGCTGCTCGCCCGGCACGGCTGGCACCGGCGCGGGGGAGCGGCGGGGCGCTACCACCGCTGGACCCCGCCGGGCCCCGGCGCGGGCGGCACGAGTCTGCTCGTACCGGAGAACAGGTCCTTCCCCGACTGCGAGGACCTGCTCGGCGAGGCGCTCACCGCCCTGACGCGCAGCGCGGCGCCCTCCGCGCGCGACGTGCTGGTCGGGCTCACCGTGCCCAGCGACGAGATCCGGTGGTGGCGGGACGTCCCGGCAGGTCCCGCGGGCGCCGCGACCTGGGGCGCGGAGGAACAACTGCGCTCAGCGGCACGGCAGATGCTGCTCGCCGGAGCCCTCGCGGCCCGCGGTCGCGCCGGGTACTACGGAGCACGGCACCGCGGGCCCGCCGCCGCGTCCCTGGAGAGCGTCCTGGTCGGGCCCGCACCGGGCGGGCGCCGGCTCACCGCGTTCGTGCCCGTCCTGACCGGCCGCCTCCTGGCGGTACGGCTGCACCAGGCGCTGTACGCGGTCCGCGAGGCCGTGGACTACCAGCGCGCCACGGGCGGCATGGACGCCTTCGACGGCGCCGTCGAGGCCGGTGCGAGCCATGAGCTGACCGAGGCCGTCGTGGCCCTGGTGCGCGGCACGGAAGGGGCCCGCGTCGCCGTGGAGTGGGCGCCCGCCGCCGGAGTGCCCGAGGGGTGCGCCGCCGACGCCGGGCCCGTCGAGTTCTCGCCCGGTGACCTGACGGTGCTGCGGGAGGCGAGCTCCCGCTATCTGCGGGACGAGCCGGCGATGGCGGTGCGGATCACGGGGGCCGTGGTGCGGATGCGGCGCTCGTCGCCCCGGGGCGAGGGCACGGTGCGGGTCCGGGTGCTCGCGGGGGCCGACGTCCCCCACGTACGCATGACGCTGGACGAGGAGTCCTATCGCATCGCGGGCCACGCCCACCTGGTCGGGCTGCCGATCCGGGTGCACGGGCGGCTGGAGAGCCGGGGCGGGTTCCGGCGGCTCACCGGGGCGTCCGGAGTCGCGCCCGTGCAGGTGGACGAGGGGGAGAAGGACCGCCTGATGAAGGCGCTCCAGGAGAATCTCGACTTCTTCGAGGAGGCGTGCGGCGGGGACTGAGAGGGGGGCGCGGCAGGGGCCGGGGATAACCGTTTCGCGATGGGCGCCCCCGGCTCGGTACGATTCGTGTCGCGCGCAGGAGCAGATCTGCCGCGACCCCCTTCAGGTAGGAGAAGACCGGTGTCAGACGTCCGTGTGATCATCCAACGCGATTCCGAGCGGGAAGAGCGCGTGGTGACGACGGGCACTACGGCCGCCGAACTCTTCGCCGGTGAGCGCACCGTCGTCGCCGCCCGCGTGGCCGGCGAGCTGAAGGACCTGGCCTACGCGGTGCAGGACGGCGAGGAGGTCGAGCCGGTCGAGATCTCCTCCGAGGACGGCCTGAACATCCTGCGCCACTCCACCGCGCACGTGATGGCCCAGGCCGTGCAGGAGCTCTTCCCCGAGGCCAAGCTGGGCATCGGCCCGCCGGTCAAGGACGGCTTCTACTACGACTTCGACGTCGAGAAGCCGTTCACCCCCGAGGACCTCAAGGCCGTCGAGAAGAAGATGCAGGAGATCCAGAAGCGCGGCCAGCGCTTCTCGCGCCGCGTCGTCACCGACGAGGCCGCCCGCGAGGAGCTCGCCGACGAGCCGTACAAGCTGGAGCTCATCGGCATCAAGGGCTCCGCCTCCAGCGACGACGGCGCGGACGTCGAGGTGGGCGGCGGCGAGCTGACCATCTACGACAACCTCGACCCGAAGACCGGCGACCTGTGCTGGAAGGACCTCTGCCGCGGTCCCCACCTGCCCACCACCCGCAACATCCCGGCGTTCAAGCTGATGCGCAACGCCGCCGCGTACTGGCGCGGCAGCGAGAAGAACCCGATGCTCCAGCGCATCTACGGCACCGCCTGGCCCACCAAGGACGAGCTCAAGGCGCACCTGGAGTTCCTCGCCGAGGCCGAGAAGCGCGACCACCGCAAGCTCGGCAACGAGCTGGACCTGTTCTCCGTCCCCGAGCAGATCGGCTCGGGCCTCGCGGTCTTCCACCCCAAGGGCGGCATCATCCGCCGGGTCATGGAGGACTACTCGCGCAAGCGCCACGAGGAGGAGGGGTACGAGTTCGTCTACACCCCCCACGCCACGAAGGGGAAGCTCTTCGAGACCTCGGGCCACCTGGACTGGTACGCCGACGGCATGTACCCGCCCATGCAGCTCGACGAGGGCGTGGACTACTACCTCAAGCCCATGAACTGCCCGATGCACAACCTGATCTTCGACGCGCGCGGCCGCTCCTACCGCGAACTGCCGCTGCGCCTCTTCGAGTTCGGGACCGTGTACCGGTACGAGAAGTCGGGCGTCGTGCACGGTCTGACCCGTGCCCGCGGCTTCACCCAGGACGACGCGCACATCTACTGCACCAAGGAGCAGATGGCGGACGAGCTCGACTCGACGCTGACCTTCGTCCTGAACCTCCTGCGCGACTACGGCCTGACCGACTTCTATCTGGAGCTGTCCACCAAGGACCCGGAGAAGTTCGTCGGCTCGGACGAGGTCTGGGAAGAGGCCACCGAGACGCTGCGCAAGGTCGCCGAGAAGCAGGGCCTCCCGCTGGTCCCGGACCCGGGCGGCGCCGCGTTCTACGGCCCGAAGATCTCCGTGCAGTGCAAGGACGCCATCGGCCGCACCTGGCAGATGTCGACCGTGCAGCTGGACTTCAACCTGCCGGAGCGCTTCAACCTGGAGTACACCTCGCCGGACGGCTCCAAGCAGCGTCCCGTGATGATCCACCGTGCGCTCTTCGGGTCGATCGAGCGGTTCTTCGCGGTGCTCCTCGAGCACTACGCGGGTGCGATGCCGCCGTGGCTCGCCCCCGTGCAGGCGGTCGGCATCCCCGTGGGGGACGCGCACGTCCCGTACCTCCAGGAGTTCGCGGCCGACGCCAAGAAGAAGGGCCTGCGGATCGAGGTGGACGCCTCCTCGGACCGCATGCAGAAGAAGATCAGGACGCAGCAGAAGCTGAAGGTCCCGTTCATGATCATCGTCGGTGACGACGACATGAACGCGGGCACGATCTCCTTCCGCTACCGCGACGGCTCGCAGGAGAACGGCATCCCGCGTGACGAGGCGCTGGCCAAGCTCCTGGACGTGGTGGAGCGCCGCGTACAGGTGTGATCTGCCCCGCGCGGGCGGGAAAGCACGAGACACGGGCCCCCGGGACGCTCAGCGTTCCGGGGGCCTCTCGTCGTCCTCCCGCGCGAACACCTGGAGCAGCCACGACGAGAACGACCCCGTCACGGCCCCGAGCAGCGCCAGGCCGCACATCATCATGCCGACCGCGATCAGCCGCCCCAGCGGTGTCACGGGCGTCTCGTCGCCGTACCCCACGGTCGCGAGGGTGGCCGACGCCCACCACACGGCGTCGCCGAAGCTGCGGATCGAGGCGCCCCGCGCCGCGTGCTCGTGCTGGTAGACGGCGAGCGCCCCGGTGAAGCCGAGGAGCAGCGCCGCGAGGCCCGCGTAGGTGATCACGCGCGCGTGCAGCGCGAGCCGGGGCTTTCCGTGCCGGCGCTGGACGGTCTCGTAGACGCGCACCACCCGCAGCGGCCGCAGCAGCGGCAGGAGCAGGACCAGGGTGTCCAGCCAGTGGGTGCGCACGAAGCGCGCGCCCTGCCCGCTCAGCCGCCACCGCACCGCGTAGTCGACGAGGAACGCGGCCCAGGCGGCGAGGAGCACCACCAGGCAGACGGCGCGCCATGCCCCGGACATCCCGGAGGCCAGGACCCATACCGCGTACGCGGTCAGGTAGAGCAGTGAGGCCACGGCGAGCGGTGCCTCCGTGCGGTTCTCCCAGCGTGCCTGACGGCTGTCGTCGCTCATCGGTCCAGCTTGGCCGTGCCGGGCCCCGCGGGCGCCCCGCCGACACGCTCCGATCGGAGCAAGTCATATGCTGCACTGCATGACGAGTGAGCCGGAGCAGCAGATCGGAGTGGGGACGCAGGACGCGTTCCAGCGCCTGTGGACGCCCCACCGGATGGCGTACATCCAGGGCGAGAACAAGCCGAGCGGTCCGGGCGCCGACGACGGCTGTCCCTTCTGCTCCATCCCGGCCAAATCCGACGAGGACGGTCTGGTCGTCGCGCGCGGCGAGCAGGTGTACGCGGTGCTCAACCTCTACCCGTACAACGGCGGCCATCTGATGGTCGTGCCCTACCGCCACGTCGCCGACTACACGGAGCTGACCGCCCCGGAGACGGCCGAGCTCGCCGAGCTCACCAAGCAGGCCATGACGGCGCTGCGGGCCGCGTCCGGCGCGCACGGCTTCAACATCGGGATGAACCAGGGCACGGTCGCGGGCGCCGGCATCGCCGCGCATCTGCACCAGCACATCGTGCCGCGCTGGGGCGGGGACACGAACTTCATGCCGGTCGTCGGCCACACGAAGATCCTGCCGCAGCTGCTCGCGGACACCCGCAAGATGCTGGCCGACGCCTGGCCCGCCGCCCTCTGACGCGCCTCACGCGTCGTACACGTCCGCCTTCCTCGGCATCGGGTCCTGGACCGCGCCGCTGAGGAAGCCGGAGCGTGCGCCGAACTTCGTGGTGTCGACGCCGTTCTCCTCCAGGACCTTGATGGCCGCCGAGTGCACCACGCGGAGCACCGGGGTGGCCGCGCGCAGCGCGTCGTCGGCCATGAAGCGGTGCCGCCACGGCTTGTCCGCCCAGGCGTGCCGCAGGCCGAAGGGCTCGGGCAGCACCAGCTTGCCGCCGAGGTGGTCCAGGACCGGGGGGTACCAGGTGAAGGGGGCCCGGACCGCGAGGCGTACGACCTCGTCGGCGTCGATCAGCGGGAGCTTGCGCTCCGTGGTCTCCCAGAACTTGATGGGCTTGGCGACCTTCTTGACCTTGGGGTCGGGCTTGCTGGTGAACAGCGAGTGGACCGGGCCGAGGGCGTGGCCGGTGACCTCGATGCGCAGGGTCTCGTGCAGGACGGTCACCGTGATCAGCATCGTGATGACCAGCTGGCCGTCCCAGAGGGTGAACTGGCAGCCCAGATAGTGCCGGTCGCCGCCGCCGAACTGCTGTTCGTTGCAGATCCGCTGTATCTCGTGGCCGCGGACCTGGAAGGCCTCGACCTCCGTGCCGCTGGGACGCGAGACCGCCGAGGCGTTCTCCCCGATGGGCGAGACGATCCAGTGCTTTATCGACGGGGTCGGGAAGCCGCCGGTGTGCAGCGGGCCACGCTCCAGGAGGCGCAGCTGGTCGTGCACGGCCCGTATGACGTCCCAGCTGCGGAAGGGGTGGATCTCCGTGCCTTCCTTGCCGGCGACCAGCTCCTCGGCGAGCTGCCAGCTGCCCCAGCGGGTGCCCATGCCCAGTATTCCCTTGGGCCCGGCGTAGAAGACCGAGTTGCTCTGCTGCTCGGCCGAGAGGCGCGCCAGGCCCTGGCGGAGCTGCTCGGCGGTGGTCTCGCCGGGGCTGCCCGGCACCGCCTCGGGGATCTTGGCGCCGATGCCGCCTCCGGCGAGCAGGCTCGACCATCGGTCGCGCAGGTCCCGCGCGGTGCGCTCGGCGATCAGCTTGGCCCAGAACCAGCCCGCCACGGGGGCGACGATCGCCGCGCGGATGTACCACCCGAGGAGGCCGTCGATCGGCAGCTTGATGAGAAAGATCACGGCGAGGACGCCCACGGCGACCATGACGGCCGTCGCGATCGCGCTCGCCCGCTTGTTGTCGCGCTTGACGACCGCCTGCTTGATCGAGAACAGCAGCAGCCAGACCAGCAGTCCGGGCAGGAACAGCAGCCCGCACAGCACCATCACGATGGTGAGCCAGCGGTCGCGCTCCTTGCGGATGTTGTTCGCCGCGAGGCAGTGCTCGACGATCGACTGCGGCTCCATGCCGAAGGACTGGATGAGCGGCTTGCGCGCGCCGCCGAGCATCCGCACCTGCACGGCCCGGGCGAACGCCTCGCCGAGGTTCGGGGCGAAGAGCGACCAGAGGCCCACCTTGACCTCGGACTTGTGCCAGTCGTTGTTGGCGTCGAGGATCTTCGACACCTTGTCGTCGCGGTACGCCGCCGAGGCGAGGGCGTTGGTCGCCGCCGTCTGGCCCGCGGTCCCGGACAGCGGGACCTGGGCCCCGGGCCTGAAGTCGAATACGTCGTCCGCCACTGCCGCCCCCATCGCCGCCATGTCCCGCTGCTGCGGCTCTTCCCGACTTCCTTGCCCGGCACACCTGTTGATCAGGTCATCAGCGTATCGGTGCGCACCGACATCCGGCAGGGCGCATCCGGTGCACCCTGCCGGAGGCCCTCAACTAGGAGACGTCCTGGGCCTGTTCACGGATCTTCTCGGAGAGCTGCGAGGGCATGGGCTCGTGCCGCGCGTAGGAGCGGCTGAAGCGTGCGGTGCCCTGCGACAGCGCCCGCAGGTCGATGGCGTAGCGCCCGATCTCGATCTCGGGGACCTCGGCCCGGACGAGCGTGCGCCCGCCGGACGCCTGCTCGGTCCCGACGACCCGGCCGCGGCGTCCGGAGAAGTCGCTCATCACCGCGCCCACGTGGTCGTCGCCCACCAGCACCCGCACCTCGGCGACCGGTTCGAGCAGGTGGATCTTCGCGTCGGCCGCGGCCTCGCGCAGGGCGAGCGCGCCCGCCGTCTGGAACGCGGCGTCCGAGGAGTCCACCGAGTGCGCCTTGCCGTCGAGCAGCGTGACGCGGACGTCGATGAGGGGATAGCCGGCGGCCACGCCCTTGGCGGCCTGCGCGCGCACGCCCTTCTCGACGGACGGGATGAACTGCCGGGGGACCGCGCCGCCCACGACCTTGTCGACGAACTCGACGCCGCTGCCGCCCGGCAGGGGCTCGACCTCGATCTCGCAGATCGCGTACTGGCCGTGGCCGCCGGACTGCTTCACGTGCCGGCCGCGCCCCGCGGACCTGCCCGCGAACGTCTCCCGCAGGGAGACCTTGTGGGGCACCACGTCGACCTGGACGCCGTACCGGTTGCGCAGCCGTTCGAGGGCGACGTCGGCATGGGCCTCGCCCAGGCACCACAGCACCACCTGGTGGGTGTCCTGGTTCTGCTCCAGGCGCATCGTCGGGTCCTCGGCGACCAGCCGCGAGAGCCCCTGCGAGAGCTTGTCCTCGTCCGCCTTGCTGTGCGCCTGGATGGCGAGCGGCAGCAGCGGGTCGGGCATGTCCCAGGGCTCCATCAGGAGCGGGTTGTCCTTGGCCGAGAGGGTGTCGCCCGTCTCGGCGCGGTTCAGCTTGGCCACGCAGGCCAGATCGCCCGCGATGCAGCGGGCGAGCGTGCGCTGCTGCTTGCCGAAGGGCGAGGAGAGCGCGCCGACGCGCTCGTCGACGTCGTGGTCCTCGTGGCCGCGGTCGGCCAGGCCGTGCCCGGAGACGTGCACGGTCTCGTCGGGGCGCAGGGTGCCGGAGAAGACGCGGACGAGCGACACACGGCCCACGTACGGGTCGGACGCGGTCTTCACCACCTCGGCGACGAGGGGGCCCGCGGGGTCGCAGGTGAGCGCGGGGCGCGCCGTGCCGTCGGGAGTGGTCACGGCGGGCGCCGGGTGCTCCAGGGGGGTGGGGAAGCCGCCGGTGATCAGCTCCAGGAGCTCGACCGTGCCGATGCCCTGCCGGGCGCCCTCGGCCGCGGGGGCCGCCGCGAGGACGGGGTGGAAGATGCCGCGCGCCACGGCCCGCTCCAGGTCGTCCACGAGGGTCTTGAAGTCGAGGTCCTCGCCGCCGAGGTAGCGGTCCATGAGGGACTCGTCCTCGCTCTCGGCGATGATTCCCTCGATCAGCTTGTTGCGGGCGTCCTCGATGAGCGGAAGCTGGTCCTCGCCGGGTTCGGACTCCTTCCGCTCGCCGGACGCGTAGTCGAAGATCCGCTGCGAGAGCAGTCCGACCAGGCCGGTCACCGGGGCGTGCCCGTCCGGGCCCTCGGCGCCGTGCAGCGGCAGGTACAGCGGGAGCACCGCGTCGGGGTCGTCGGCCCCGAAGGCCTCGGCGCAGGACCGCGTCATGCCCAGGAAGTCGGCGCGGGCCGCCTCCAGGTGGGTCACCACGATGGCCCGGGGCATGCCGACCGCCGCGCACTCCTCCCACACCATGCGGGTCGCGCCGGTGATGCCCTCGATGCCCTCGGCCGCCGAAACGACGAAAAGGGCCGCGTCCGCCGCGCGCAGACCGGCCCGTAACTCGCCGACGAAATCGGCGTACCCGGGGGTGTCCAACAGATTGATCTTGAAGCCGCCCCATTCCACGGGAACCAGGGACAGCTGGACCGAGCGCTGCTGGCGGTGCTCGATCTCGTCGTAGTCGGAGACGGCCGTGCCGTCCTCCACACGGCCCGCCCTGTTCACCGCCCCCGCGGTCAGCGCGAGGGCCTCCACCAGAGTCGTCTTGCCCGATCCGCTGTGGCCGACCAGCACCACATTCCGTACGGACGCGGGGTGGTCGGCCGCTGTCGCCCTGCCGGCGGCTCCGGGGTGTGCGTTCGCCTTGTCGCCCATGCCTTGGCCTCCCGGTCACGTGCACACGGTGAGGAGGCACAGCCCCCTCGGGGATGCTGGCTGCTCGCGGACACGCGGGGCCGCGTGCGGGTCGGCTCCGGCGACGCCCGCGGTGCTTTCGAGCTTTCCACTCGGGTCACTGTGCGTCCATACGTCGTACGCGATCGTGAGGGGGCGAGCCGGTCCGTCAACGTCGTGACTACGATGGGCCAGCCGGTGGCCAACAGGGCCGCGCGGCTCACCGACCCCTCGGGAAGGCCATGCTGAACAAGTACGCGCGTGCATTCTTCACGCGTGTTCTCACACCGTTCGCCGCGTTTCTCATCCGTCGCGGCGTGAGCCCCGACGCGGTCACGTTCATCGGCACGGCCGGTGTGGTGGCGGGCGCGCTGGTCTTCTTCCCCCGCGGCGAGTTCTTCTGGGGCACGATCGTCATCACGCTCTTCGTGTTCTCCGACCTCGTGGACGGGAACATGGCGCGGCAGCTGGGGCGCTCGAGCCGCTGGGGAGCCTTCCTCGACTCGACGCTGGACCGTGTCGCCGACAGCGCGATCTTCGGCGGTCTCGCGCTCTGGTACGCGGGCTCGGGCGACAACGACATCCTGTGCGCCGTCTCCATCTTCTGCCTGGCCAGCGGCCAGGTCGTGTCGTACACGAAGGCGCGCGGCGAGGCGATCGGCCTGCCCGTCGCGGTCAACGGCCTGGTGGAGCGCGCCGAGCGCCTGGTGATCTCGCTGGTCGCCGCGGGCCTGGCGGGACTGCACAAGTTCGGGGTCCCCGGCATCGACGTGCTGCTGCCCGTCGCCCTGTGGATCGTCGCCGTCGGCAGCCTGGTCACGCTCGTCCAGCGCGTGGTGACCGTGCGCAGGGAGTCCGCGGAGGCGGACGCGGCCACGCCCGCCCAGGGCAGTGAGGCCACGTCGTGAAGGACCGACTGACCGACGCGCTCTACGGAGCCGCCTGGAGCTCGGTCAAGAAGCTTCCGGAGCCGGTGGCGGTGCGCCTGGGCCGGACCATCGCCGACGCGGTGTGGAAGCGCCGCGGCAAGGGCGTCCTGCGTCTCGAGGCGAACTACGCGCGCGTGGTGCCCGACGCGAGCCCGGCGCGCCTCGCTGAACTGTCCCGGGCGGGCATGCGCTCGTACCTGCGCTACTGGATGGAGTCGTTCCGGCTGCCGTCGTGGAGCAGGGAGCGCATCAAGAACGGCTTCGACGGCCAGGACCTGCACCACCTGACCGACGGCCTGGCCTCCGGCAAGGGCGTCATTCTGGCCCTTCCGCACCTGGGCAACTGGGACCTGGCGGGCGCCTGGGTCACCACGAAGCTGGAGACGCCGTTCACGACGGTCGCCGAGCGGCTCAAGCCCGAAACCCTGTACGACCGCTTCGTCGCCTACCGCGAGGGCTTGGGCATGGAGGTCCTGCCCCACGAGGGCGGCTCCGCCTTCGGCACCCTGGCGCGGCGGCTGCGCGCGGGCGGCCTGGTCTGCCTGGTCGCGGACCGCGACCTCTCGGCGTCCGGCGTCGAGGTCAAGTTCTTCGGGGACACCGCGCGGATGCCCGCGGGGCCCGCGATCCTCGCGCAGCAGACGGGGGCGCTGTTGCTCCCGGTCACCCTCTGGTATGACGAGACGCCCGTCATGAAGGGGCGGGTTCACGCCCCCATCGATGTCCCCGAGACAGGTACCCGCACGGAAAAGACGTCTGTCATGACGCAGGCGCTGGCAGACGCCTTCGCCACGGGTATCGCCGACCATCCGGAGGACTGGCACATGCTGCAGCGTTTGTGGCTCGCTGATCTCGACCCCGCGAAGGGGCCCTCCGAAGGCCTCGGACGCCCTGCCGAGGGGACCGCGCCGTGAGGATCGGCATCGTCTGCCCCTACTCGTGGGACGTGCCGGGCGGCGTCCAGTTCCACATCCGCGACCTCGCGGAGCATCTGATCCGCCTCGGACACGAGGTGTCCGTCCTGGCCCCGGCCGACGACGAGACCCCCCTCCCGCCGTACGTGGTCTCGGCGGGCCGCGCCGTTCCCGTGCCGTACAACGGCTCGGTGGCCCGGCTCAACTTCGGGTTCCTTTCGGCCGCGCGGGTGCGCCGCTGGCTGCACGAGGGCACGTTCGACGTCATCCACATCCACGAGCCGACCTCGCCCTCCCTGGGGCTGCTCACCTGCTGGGCGGCGCAGGGCCCGATCGTCGCGACGTTCCACACGTCCAACCCGCGCTCCCGGGCGATGATCGCGGCGTACCCGATCCTCCAGCCCGCCCTGGAGAAGATCAGCGCGCGCATCGCCGTGAGCGAGTACGCGCGCCGCACGCTCGTCGAGCACCTGGGCGGCGACGCGGTCGTCATCCCGAACGGCGTCGACGTCGACTTCTTCACCAAGGTCGAGCCCAAGGTGGAGTGGCAGGGGGGCACGATCGGCTTCATCGGCCGCATCGACGAGCCGCGCAAGGGCCTTCCGGTGCTGATGAAGGCGCTGCCGAAGATCCTCGCCGAGCGCCCCGGCACCCGGCTGCTCGTGGCGGGCCGCGGCGACGAGCACGAGGCCGTGTCCTCGCTGCCCGTCGAGATGCGCGAGCGCGTGGAGTTCCTCGGCATGGTCAGCGACGAGGACAAGGCGCGGCTGCTGCGCAGCGTCGACGTGTACGTCGCCCCCAACACCGGCGGCGAGAGCTTCGGGATCATCCTCGTCGAGGCGCTCTCGGCGGGCGCGCCCGTGCTCGCCAGCGATCTGGACGCCTTCGCGCAGGTCCTCGACCAGGGCGCCGCGGGCGATTTGTTCACCAACGAGGACGCCGACTCGCTGGCCGCGGGGGCGCTGCGGCTCCTCGGGGACCCCGAGCGCCGCGAGGAGCTGCGCGAGCGGGGCAGCAAGCACGTGCGCCGCTTCGACTGGTCGACGGTGGGCGCCGACATCCTCTCGGTGTACGAGACGGTGGCCGACGGCGCCGCCGCGGTGGCCACCGACGAACGCTCCAGCTTCCGGTCGCGGTTCGGGCTCGCGCGGGACTGAGTGCCCCCAGGGCTCCCCGGCGCGGGGCGGGGAGCCCGGCGGTGAACCGCGGCCGCCGTTGCGACTAGCCTTCCCCCGGTGACCTCGACACTGATCTGGATCGCGGCAGCCCTCTTCGCGATCGGCCTCTACCTGAGCTGGACCGCGGGCCGCCTGGACCGGCTGCACTCGCGCATCGACGCGGCCCGCGCCGCCCTCGACGCCCAGCTGCTGCGCCGCGCCTCCGTCGCCCAGGAGCTGGCCACCTCGGGGGTCCTCGACCCGGCGGCGTCCATCGTGCTCTACGAGGCGGCGCACGCGGCCCGGCAGGCCGAGGAGGAGCACCGCGAGGTCGCCGAGAGCGAGCTCAGCCAGGCGCTGCGCGCGATCTTCGGGGAGGCGCAGCAGGTCGAGGCGGTGCGCGAGGCTCCCGGCGGCGACGAGGCGGCGACGGAGCTGGCGGCGGCCGTGCGCCGGGTGCCGATGGCCCGGCGGTTCCACAACGACGCCGTGCGCGCGGCCCGCGCCCTGCGCAGGCACCGCAAGGTCCGCTGGTTCCGCCTCGCGGGGCACGCGCCGTTCCCGATGGCCTTCGAGATGGACGACGAGCCGCCGGTCGCGCTGGCCGACCGCGCGACCGCCTAGGCCGCCGATACCGCGCTGACCAGGGGTGTCCGGGAAAAATGAGCCACCGGTCACCCATTGGCCCTTGCTGTGGACTGGTGGTCGGGAGTTTCCTCGTAGACGCAGGAACCCGTCTTCAGCGAGCGAGGTCTACTCCGTGTCCAGCACCCTCTCCAGCAGCAACCAGTCGCCCGAGACCGGCACCGCGCGCGTCAAGCGCGGCATGGCCGAGCAGCTCAAGGGCGGCGTCATCATGGACGTCGTCAACGCCGAGCAGGCGAAGATAGCCGAGGACGCGGGCGCGGTCGCCGTCATGGCGCTGGAGCGGGTCCCCGCCGACATCCGCAAGGACGGCGGCGTCGCCCGGATGTCCGACCCGAACATGATCGAAGAGATCATCGAGGCCGTCTCCATCCCGGTCATGGCCAAGTCCCGCATCGGCCACTTCGTCGAGGCCCAGGTCCTCCAGTCCCTCGGCGTCGACTACATCGACGAGTCCGAGGTCCTCACCCCGGCCGACGAGGTCAACCACAGCGACAAGTTCGCCTTCACGACCCCGTTCGTGTGCGGCGCCACCAACCTGGGCGAGGCCCTGCGCCGTATCGCCGAGGGCGCGGCCATGATCCGCTCCAAGGGCGAGGCCGGCACCGGCAACGTCGTCGAGGCCGTGCGCCACTTGCGCCAGATCAAGAACGAGATCGCCAAGCTGCGCGGCTTCGACAACAACGAGCTGTACGCCGCCGCCAAGGACCTGCGCGCCCCGTACGAGCTGGTCAAGGAGGTCTCCGAGCTGGGCAAGCTGCCGGTGGTCCTCTTCTCGGCCGGTGGCGTCGCCACCCCCGCCGACGCCGCCCTGATGCGTCAGCTCGGTGCCGAGGGCGTCTTCGTCGGCTCCGGCATCTTCAAGTCGGGCGACCCGGCCGCGCGCGCCGCCGCCATCGTGAAGGCCACCACCTTCTACGACGACCCCAAGATCATCGCGGACGCGTCCCGCAACCTCGGCGAGGCCATGGTCGGCATCAACTGCGACACCCTCCCCGAGGCCGAGCGCTACGCGAACCGCGGCTGGTAGGGCACCCCGCAGATGACTGACACCCCTGTGGTCGGCGTCCTGGCACTCCAGGGCGACGTCCGGGAGCACTTGATCGCCCTGGCCTCGGCGGACGCCGTGGCCAGGCCGGTCAGGCGCCCCGAAGAGCTGGCGGAGGTGGACGGCCTGGTCATCCCCGGCGGTGAGTCCACCACCATCTCCAAGCTGTCGGCCCTGTTCGGCCTCCTCGACCCGCTCCGCGCGCGCGTGCGCGCCGGGATGCCGGTCTACGGCACCTGCGCGGGCATGATCATGCTCGCCGACAAGATCCTCGATCCGCGGTCGGAGCAGGAGACCTTCGGCGGCATCGACATGATCGTGCGCCGCAACGCCTTCGGGCGGCAGAACGAGTCCTTCGAGGCGGCCGTCGACCTCGCCGGCATCGACGGCGACCCGGTGGAGGGCGTCTTCATCCGCGCCCCCTGGGTCGAGTCGGTCGGCGCGAGCGTCGAGGTGCTCGCGGAGCACGGGGGACACATCGTGGCCGTGCGCCAGGGCAACGCTCTCGCCACGTCGTTCCACCCCGAGCTGACGGGCGACCATCGCGTGCACGAGCTGTTCGTCGGGATGGTGCGGGGGAACGCGACGGCGGGATCCTTGTAGGATCTCGGGTACCTCCCGGGCCCCTGAGACCTGGGGGCGTTCGTACAGGTTGGGTTACGCGAAGGAGACAGGCAGATGTCCGGCCACTCTAAATGGGCTACGACGAAGCACAAGAAGGCCGTGATTGACGCCAAGCGCGGCAAGCTCTTCGCGAAGATGATCAAGAACATCGAGGTCGCGGCCCGCACGGGCGGCGCCGATGTGTCCGGTAACCCGACCCTCTTCGACGCCATCCAGAAGGCCAAGAAGAGCTCGGTCCCGAACAAGAACATCGACTCCGCGGTCAAGCGCGGCGCCGGCCTCGAAGCCGGTGGCGCCGACTACGAGACGATCATGTACGAGGGCTACGGCCCGAACGGCGTCGCGGTGCTCATCGAGTGCCTCACGGACAACCGCAACCGCGCGGCCTCGGACGTACGCGTCGCGATGACCCGCAACGGCGGCTCCATGGCCGACCCGGGCTCCGTCTCGTACCTCTTCAACCGCAAGGGCGTCGTGATCGTCCCCAAGGGCGAGCTGTCCGAGGACGACGTCCTGGGCGCGGTCCTCGACGCGGGCGCCGAAGAGGTCAACGACCTCGGCGAGTCCTTCGAGGTCCTCTCCGAGGCCACCGACATGGTCGCGGTCCGCACCGCGCTCCAGGAGGCCGGCATCGAGTACGACTCGGCCGACGCCAACTTCGTCCCGACCATGCAGGTCGAGCTGGACGAGGACGGCGCGCGGAAGATCTTCAAGCTCATCGACGCGCTCGAGGACAGCGACGACGTCCAGAACGTCTTCGCCAACTTCGACGTGAGCGACGAGGTCATGGAGAAGGTCGACGCGTAGTCGCTCCACCGGGTTTGCGTGCGCCGACGGGCCGACGGGACACACCCCCGTCGGCCCGTCGCGTTGTCAGAGGGACCCGATAACCTGCACGGACAGGCAACGGGAGGGGATGCATGCGCGTGTTGGGGGTCGACCCGGGTCTGACCCGGTGCGGGGTGGGGGTCGTCGACGGAGTCGCCGGACGCCCGCTGGCCATGCGCGGGGTCGGCGTCGTGCGCACGCCCGCCGACGCTGAGCTCGGCCACCGCCTGGTCGCGATCGAGCAGGGCATCGAGCACTGGCTCGACGAGTACGACCCCGAAGTCCTCGCCGTGGAGCGGGTCTTCAGCCAGCACAACGTCCGCACGGTCATGGGCACCGCCCAGGCGAGCGCCGTCGCCATGCTCTGCGCCTCCCGGCGCGGCATCCCGGTCGCCCTGCACACTCCCAGCGAGGTCAAGGCAGCCGTCACCGGCAGCGGCCGCGCGGACAAGGCGCAGGTCGGCGCGATGGTCACCCGCCTCCTGCGGCTCGACGCACCGCCCAAGCCCGCCGACGCCGCGGACGCCCTGGCCCTCGCCATCTGCCACATCTGGCGGGCCCCCGCCCAGAACCGCCTCCAGCAGGCCGTGGCCCAGAACCGCTTCCAGCAGGCGGCGGCCCTGCACGCGGCGAAGACCCGGCCCGCGCAGCAAGCCCCGTCAGCCCCGACGCCCCCGTCAGCCCCGACCGCCCCGTCAGCCCCGACCGCCCCGACGACGCGGGCAGCCCGGGCAGCACAGAAAGGCCGTACCGCATGATCGCCTTCGTCAGCGGCCCCGTCGCCGCCCTCGCGCCCGATTCCGCGGTGGTCGAGGTCGGTGGGATCGGCATGGCCGTCCAGTGCGCGCCGAACACCCTCTCCACCCTGCGGATCGGCCAGCAGGCCAAGCTCGCCACGTCCCTGGTCGTCCGCGAGGACTCCCTCACGCTGTACGGCTTCGCGGACGACGACGAGCGCCAGACCTTCGAGCTCCTCCAGACCGCGAGCGGCGTCGGACCGCGCCTGGCGCAGGCCATGCTCGCCGTGCACAGCCCCGACGCCCTGCGCCGCGCGGTCGCCACCGGCGACGAGAAGGCGCTCACCGCGGTCCCGGGCATCGGCAAGAAGGGCGCCCAGAAGCTCCTCCTGGAGTACAAGGACCGCCTCGGCGAGCCCCTCGGCACCGGCGGCCCCGCCATCGGCACCCCGGTCACCTCCGGCTGGAGCGACCAGCTGCACGCGGCGCTCATCGGCCTCGGGTACGCCACCCGGGAGGCCGACGAGGCCGTCGCCGCCGTCACCCCGCAGGCCGAGGCGTCCGAGAAGCCGCAGGTGGGCCAGCTCCTCAAGGCCGCGCTCCAGACGCTGAACCGCACCCGCTAGCACCCGCAAGCACCTATCGGCACCCACCGGCACCCGCCGGTGCGCGCGGGCCCCCGACCACCAGAACCACATCGCGAGGCGAGCTCATGAACTGGGACGAGACGACCGACGACACGACCGCCCCGGCGGGCGCGGCCGAGCGGCTCGTCGGTGCGTCCGCCGACGGCGAGGACCAAGCGGTCGAGGCCGCCCTGCGCCCCAAGGACCTGGGCGAGTTCATCGGCCAGGAGAAGGTCCGCGAGCAGCTCGATCTCGTCCTGCGGGCGGCCCGCGCGCGGGGCGCCACCGCCGACCACGTGCTGCTCTCCGGCGCCCCCGGCCTCGGCAAGACCACCCTCTCGATGATCATCGCGGCCGAGATGGGCGCCCCGATCCGCATCACCAGCGGTCCCGCCATCCAGCACGCGGGCGACCTCGCCGCGATCCTCTCCTCCCTCCAGGAGGGCGAGGTCCTCTTCCTCGACGAGATCCACCGGATGTCGCGGCCCGCCGAGGAGATGCTCTACATGGCGATGGAGGACTTCCGCGTCGACGTGATCGTCGGCAAGGGCCCCGGCGCCACGGCCATCCCCCTGGAGCTGCCGCCCTTCACCCTGGTCGGCGCCACCACCCGGGCCGGTCTGCTGCCGCCGCCGCTGCGCGACCGCTTCGGCTTCACCGCGCACATGGAGTTCTACGAACCCGCCGAGCTGGAGCGCGTGATCCACCGCTCCGCACACCTGCTCGACGTGGCGATCGACCCGGCCGGCGCCGCCGAGATCGCCGGGCGCTCGCGCGGCACGCCCCGTATCGCCAACCGCCTGCTGCGCCGCGTCCGGGACTACGCGCAGGTCAAGGCCGACGGAGCGATCAACAAGGACATCGCGGGCGCCGCCCTCAAGGTCTACGAGGTGGACGACCGCGGGCTCGACCGCCTGGACCGCGCCGTCCTGGAGGCCCTGCTCAAGCTCTTCGGCGGCGGCCCGGTCGGCCTGTCGACCCTCGCGGTGGCCGTGGGGGAGGAGCGCGAGACGGTCGAGGAGGTCGCCGAGCCGTTCCTGGTGCGGGAGGGACTGCTCGCGCGCACGCCCCGCGGCCGGGTCGGGACCCCCGCCGCATGGGCGCATCTCGGCCTTGTTCCGCCACGGCAGGCGGGCGGAATCGGACAAGGGGACCTGTTCGGGGCGTGACGGCGCGCGTACTGGCCCGGTCAGGAACTGCGGTGCCATGCTGAGCGTTGTTCGTTAGGTGCGGACTCGCTTAGACTCCGCCGATGCCGCCCTTGTGGGCGGCGCGCCCACCCCCGTCCATCAGGCCGCTTACCTGCGCGGTCATGCGAAGGAAACTCCGTCCCGTGAATATCGTGACCCTCCTCCCCTTCATCGTGCTCATCGGGGCCATGTTCCTGATGACGCGCTCCGCCAAGAAGAAGCAGCAGGCGGCCGCGCAGATGCGCAACGAGATGCAGCCCGGCACCGGCATCCGCACGATCGGGGGCATGTACGCCACCGTCAAGGAGGTTCACGACGACGCCGTCCTCCTTGAGGTGGCTCCTGGTGTGCACGCGTTCTACGCGAAGAACTCCGTGGGCGCCGTCCTCGAGGACGAGGAGTACAACCGCATCGTCCACGGCACGAGCACCGACCTGAAGTCGGACAGCCCCGTCGTCCCGGACGACGCCTCCTCCCTGACCGGGACCGACGAGCCCGCCGCCGGCGCTTCCGACGACTCGCGCATCGACCTCGGCAAGAAGGACGCGGACACCGCCCCCGAGGCCGACGACGCCGAGCCGAAGAAGACCGACGGCGAGTCCGACACGAAGTAACCACCACCGGGGTCCGTGGGGCGCGCCGCTCGTGCCGCCACGGCCCCCGCAGTGCGTGGGTTCGTGACGGGGCTCGACACCATTTCATGGCCGCCCGACCTGGGGGCTGACCGCTCTGTGCGGATCAGCGCACCGGACGCCGGGGCGGTTGGACAGGGAGAACGAGAAGGTGGCAGCACCCAAGAAGGGCCGAAGGCAGAGCGCTCCGGGCAAGCCGGGACGCTCTTTGGCCTTCATCCTGATCGCCCTCGTGGCGCTCACCGGGGGGATGTTCCTTTCCGGGAACACCACGCCTCGCCTCGGCATCGACCTCGCCGGCGGCACGAGCATCACGCTCCAGGCGAAGAACGAGCCGGGCCAGAAGAACGCGATCAACCCGACCAACATGAACACCGCGGTCAGCATCATCAACAACCGCGTCAACGGTCTGGGTGTGTCCGAGGCCGAGGTGCAGACCCAGGGCGAAGACAACATCATCGTCAACATCCCCAAGGGCACCAACGAGAAGCAGGCGCGCGAGCAGGTCGGCACGACCGCTCAGCTCTACTTCCGTCCCGTCCTGACGGTGGCCAGCGGTGAGCCCACTCCGGATCCCTCCGCCAGCTCGTCCGGCAAGGAGAAGGACAAGGGCGACAAGAGCACGGACACGCCCAAGGCGACGGACAAGGGTGACGACAAGGCGTCCTCGACGCCGTCCGCCACCAACTCGCCCAGCCCGCAGGGCCGCGCCGTCACGGACGGCCTGAAGGCCGACGCGACCCCGACGCCGAAGGCCTCGGACAAGGACGGCGACAAGGGCGCGGCCAAGCCGACGCCCACCCCGTCCGCGGACCCGGCCACGGCCGCCCTGCAGAAGAAGTTCACGGCGCTCGACTGCACCGACAAGGCCCAGCGCGGCAAGGTCGGCGACGGCATCAAGCCGTCCGAGCAGACCGTCGCCTGCGGCAAGAACAACGCCGGCCAGTGGGAGAAGTACGTCCTCGGCCCCGCCGAGCTCAACGGCAAGGACGTCGACGACGCCAAGGCCACGATCAACCAGCAGAGCGGCGCCTGGGTCGTCAACATGGAGTTCACGGGCGGCGGCTCGAAGAAGTTCTCCAAGACCACCAGCAAGCTCTCGCAGCAGCAGCCCCCGATGAACCAGTTCGCCATCGTCCTGGACGGTGAGGTGGCCTCGGCCCCCAGCGTCAACACGACGCTGAGCGCGAACGCGGAGATCTCCGGCAGCTTCACCCAGGAGTCGGCCCAGGACCTCGCCAACATCCTGTCGTACGGCGCGCTGCCCCTGACCTTCCACGAGCAGAGCGTCACCACCGTCAGCCCGGCGCTCGGCGGCGAGCAGCTGCACGCCGGCCTGATCGCCGGCGCCATCGGCCTCGCGCTGGTCATCATCTACCTCGTGGTCTACTACCGCGGCCTCTCGCTCATCGCGATCGCGAGCCTCCTGGTCTCGGCGGCCCTGACGTACACCCTGATGACGCTGCTCGGCCCGGCCATCTCCTTCACCCTGAACCTCCCCGCGGTGTGTGGTGCGATCGTCGCGATCGGCATCACCGCGGACTCGTTCATCGTGTTCTTCGAACGCGTCAGGGACGAGGTCAGGGAGGGGCGCACGCTGCGGCCCGCCGTGGAGCGTGCCTGGCCGCGTGCCCGGCGCACCATCCTGGTCTCCGACTTCGTGTCGTTCCTCGCGGCCGCGGTGCTGTTCATCGTGACGGTCGGCAAGGTCCAGGGCTTCGCGTTCACGCTCGGTCTGACCACCCTGCTCGACGTCGTCGTGGTGTTCTTCTTCACCAAGCCGCTGATGACCCTGATGGCGCGCAAGAAGTTCTTCGCCGACGGCCACAAGTGGTCCGGCCTCGACCCGAAGCGCCTCGGCGCCAAGCCGCCGCTGCGCCGCACCCGCCGCGCCACCGCTCCGTCCGCTGGCCCTGTCGACCCGAAGGAGGCGTGAGATGTCGAAGCTCGGCAATCTCGGCGCCAGGCTCTACCGCGGTGAGGTCGGCTACGACTTCGTCGGCAAGCGCAAGATCTGGTACGGCATCTCGATCCTGATCACCATCACGGCCATCGTCGGCCTTGCGGTGCGCGGCCTGAACATGGGCATCGAGTTCGAGGGCGGCGCCGTCTTCACCACCCCGAAGACCAGCGTCTCCGTCGCCCAGGCGGAGAAGTACGCGGAAGATGCCTCGGGCCACGACGCGGTCGTCCAGGAGCTCGGCTCGGGCGGTCTGCGCATCCAGGTCGCCGGTGTGGACACCGCCAAGTCCGACCAGATCAAGGCGGACCTGGCCCAGGAGATGGACCTCAAGGCCGACTCCATCAACGCCGACCTCGTGGGCCCCAGCTGGGGTGAGCAGATCAGCAAGAAGGCCTGGACGGGCCTGATCATCTTCATGATCCTCGTGGTGATCTATCTGGCGATCGCCTTCGAGTGGCGCATGGCCCTGGCCGCGCTGATCGCCCTGATCCACGACATCACGATCACCGTCGGTGTCTATGCCCTGGTGGGCTTCGAGGTCACCCAGGGCACGATCATCGGTCTCCTGACGATCCTCGGTTACTCGCTCTACGACACGGTGGTGGTCTTCGACAGCTTGAAGGAGCAGTCGAAGGACCTCACCAAGCAGACGCGGTGGACCTACAGCGAGGTCGCCAACCGCAGCATCAACAGCACCCTGGTGCGCTCGATCAACACCACGGTCGTCGCGCTCCTGCCGGTCGCCGGCCTGCTCTTCATCGGCGGCGGCTTCCTCGGCGCGGGCATGCTGAACGACATCTCGCTGTCGCTGTTCGTCGGCCTCGCGGCCGGTGCGTACTCCTCGATCTTCATCGCCACGCCGCTCGTCGCCGACCTCAAGGAGACCGAGCCGCAGATGAAGGCGCTCAAGAAGCGCGTCCTCGCCAAGCGTGCCGCCGCGGCGGCCAAGGGCGAGTCCGCGGAGAGCGCCGCCGTCGTCCGGGACGAGGACGACGAGCCGGACGACGACCTGCCGCAGGACGCCGCTCCCGCGGGCGTCGTCGGACCGCGCACGCAGCCGGCCTCGCGGGGCCGCGGCCGTGGCCGTCCTTCGGGGAAGCGCCGATGACCGAGCTCACCGGGACGACGCGGCTGCTGCTCAGCCGCATCCGCGACGTCCCCGATTACCCCGAGCCCGGGGTGATGTTCAAGGACATCACCCCGCTGCTCGCGGACCCCGAGGCCTTCGCCGCCCTGACCGAGGCCCTCGCGGACCTCGCCGTGCGGCACGGCGCCACGAAGATCGTCGGCCTGGAGGCCCGCGGCTTCATCCTGGGCGCCCCGGTCGCGCTGCGCGCCGGGCTCGGCTTCATCCCCGTACGGAAGGCGGGCAAGCTCCCCGGAGCGACGCTCAGCCAGGCGTACGACCTGGAGTACGGCAGCGCCGAGATCGAGGTGCACGCCGAGGACCTCTCCGCCGACGACCGCGTCCTGGTCGTCGACGACGTTCTGGCCACCGGCGGCACCGCCGAGGCGTCCCTGCGGCTCATCCGCCGTGCGGGCGCTCGGGTCGCCGGTGTGGCGGTCCTGATGGAGCTCGGCTTCCTCGGGGGCCGCGCCAAGCTGGAGACGGCCCTGGAGGGCGCCCCGCTGGAGGCCCTCCTCACCGTCTGAGCAGCCACCACGCACACCCCGAGGCGGGCCCGGAGGAATCCGGCGCCCGCCTCGGGTGTTCCTTCTGTAGAGACCTCGGGTCCGTCCCGTGGAGACCTCAGGCGTTTCTCCCGTAGTGAGCCGTCTCACGGGCTGAAGGCGAGCCGAAGGTCCAGGATCGATACCATGGGCTCTTCGGGGCCTGACCGGGGGACCCGGATCGCGCACAGGGAGCGCCTCTTGCCAGACGAGTCCAAGGCACTCACCGCCGCCAAGGCCGCAGAGCAGGCCCAGCGCGCGGCGGCCACCGCTGCCGCGCCCGCGAAGAGCACGCCGCCCGCCAAGGGCGCGACGCCGGCGAAGCGGGAGAGCACGCCTCCCAGCACCACGTCCGCACCGGCCACGTCCGGCGACGCCGCCAAGGGCGGCAGGCCGGCCCCTGACCCGTCGCGGCCCAAGCCCCCCACCGAGGCCCGCGCGGGCAGCACGACGCCCACGCCCCGCCCCACGGCGTCCAAGAACGAGCGCTCCGGCTCCTCCAACCGCGTCCGGGCCCGCCTCGCCCGCCTCGGGGTCCAGCGCTCCAATCCGTACAACCCGGTCCTGGAGCCCCTGCTGCGGATAGTGCGCAGCAACGACCCCAAGATCGAGACGGCGACACTGCGCCAGATCGAGAAGGCCTACCAGGTCGCCGAGCGCTGGCACCGCGGCCAGAAGCGCAAGAGCGGCGATCCGTACATCACGCACCCCCTCGCCGTGACGACGATCCTCGCCGAGCTCGGCATGGACCCGGCCACGCTGATGGCGGGACTGCTCCACGACACCGTCGAGGACACCGAGTATGGCCTGGACACCCTCAAGCGCGACTTCGGCGACCAGGTCGCCCTGCTCGTCGACGGCGTCACCAAGCTGGACAAGGTCAAGTTCGGCGAGGCCGCGCAGGCCGAGACCGTGCGCAAGATGGTCGTCGCCATGGCCAAGGACCCCCGCGTCCTGGTCATCAAGCTCGCCGACCGCCTGCACAACATGCGCACGATGCGCTACCTCAAGCGCGAGAAGCAGGAGAAGAAGGCCCGCGAGACCCTGGAGATCTACGCTCCACTGGCGCACCGCCTGGGCATGAACACCATCAAGTGGGAGCTGGAGGACCTCGCCTTCGCGATCCTCTACCCCAAGATGTACGACGAGATCGTGCGTCTGGTGGCCGAGCGCGCCCCCAAGCGCGACGAGTACCTCGCCATAGTGACCGACGAGGTCCAGGCCGACCTGCGCGCCGCCCGCATCAAGGCCACCGTCACCGGCCGCCCGAAGCACTACTACAGCGTCTACCAGAAGATGATCGTCCGCGGCCGTGACTTCGCGGAGATCTACGACCTGGTGGGCATCCGCGTCCTCGTCGACACGGTCCGCGACTGCTATGCCGCCCTCGGCACCGTCCACGCGCGATGGAACCCGGTCCCCGGCCGGTTCAAGGACTACATCGCGATGCCGAAGTTCAACATGTACCAGTCGCTGCACACCACGGTGATCGGCCCCAGCGGCAAGCCCGTCGAGCTCCAGATCCGCACGTTCGACATGCACCGCCGCGCGGAGTACGGCATCGCCGCGCACTGGAAGTACAAGCAGGAGCCGTCCGCGGGCGCCGCCTCCAAGGTGCGCACCGACGTGCCGCGCAAGGCCGGCGCCAAGGACGACCACCTGAACGACATGGCGTGGCTGCGCCAGCTCCTGGACTGGCAGAAGGAGACCGAGGACCCCAGCGAGTTCCTCGAATCGCTGCGCTTCGACCTGTCGCGCAACGAAGTCTTCGTCTTCACGCCGAAGGGCGACGTGATAGCGCTCCCGGCGGGCGCCACCCCGGTCGACTTCTCGTACGCGGTGCACACCGAGGTCGGGCACCGGACGATAGGGGCCCGGGTCAACGGACGGCTCGTGCCGCTCGAATCGACCCTGGACAACGGCGACCTGGTGGAGGTCTTCACCTCCAAGGCGGCCGGCGCGGGCCCGTCCCGCGACTGGCTCGGCTTCGTCAAGTCACCGCGGGCGCGCAACAAGATCCGTGCGTGGTTCTCCAAGGAGCGCCGCGACGAGGCCATCGAGCAGGGCAAGGACGCCATCGCGCGGGCCATGCGCAAGCAGAACCTGCCGATCCAGCGGATCCTCACGGGCGACTCCCTGGTCACCCTCGCGCACGAGATGCGCTACCCCGACATCTCGTCCCTGTACGCGGCGATCGGCGAAGGCCACGTCACCGCGCAGAGCGTCGTGCAGAAGCTCGTCCAGGCGCTCGGCGGCGAGGAGGCCGCCAACGAGGACATCGCCGAGAGCACGCCGCCCTCGCGCAGCCGCAGCAAGCGCCGGGCCAACGCCGACCCCGGTGTCGTCGTCAAGGGCGTCGACGACGTGTGGGTCAAGCTGGCCCGCTGCTGTACGCCGGTGCCGGGAGACCCGATCATCGGCTTCGTCACGCGCGGCAGCGGGGTGTCGGTCCACCGCAGCGACTGCGTGAACGTCGACTCGCTCTCCCGCGAGCCCGAGCGCATCCTGGAGGTCGAGTGGGCACCCACCCAGTCCTCGGTCTTCCTGGTCGCCATCCAGGTCGAGGCCCTGGACCGCTCGCGGCTGCTCTCGGACGTCACGCGCATCCTGTCCGACCAGCACGTGAACATCCTGTCCGCGGCCGTGCAGACCTCCCGCGACCGGGTGGCCACCTCGCGCTTCACCTTCGAGATGGGCGACCCCAAGCACCTGGGCCACGTCCTCAAGGCGGTCAGGGGCGTCGAGGGCGTCTACGACGTCTACCGCGTGACGTCCGCGCGCAGGCCGTAGACCGGACCAGCACGTAGAGGGGCTCCCCGTACGCGATGTACGGGGAGCCCCTCTACGTGATGCGTGCCGGTGAGCCGCGGCGCGTGAGCGGTGGAAGCTCAGCCGCCGAACTCGTGCAGGCCCTTCAGCGCCTGGTCCAGAAGCGCCTGGCGGCCGTCCAGCTCCTTCTGGAGCTTGTCGGCCTTGGCGTTGTTGCCCGCCGCGCGCGCCTTCTCGATCTGGTCGACCAGCTTGTCGACGGCGGCCTGGAGCTGACCGGTCAGGCCCTCGGCACGCGCGCGTGCCTCGGGGTTCGTCCGGCGCCACTCGGCTTCCTCGGTCTCCTGGAGGGCACGCTCCACCGCGTGCATCCGGCCCTCGACCTTCGGCCGTGCGTCACGCGGGACGTGGCCGATGGCCTCCCAGCGCTCGTTGAGGGTGCGGAAGGCCGCGCGCGCCGACTTGAGGTCCTTCACCGGGACGAGCTTCTCGGCCTCCTCGGCCAGCTCCTCCTTCAGCTTCAGGTTCTCCGTCTGCTCGGCGTCCCGCTCCGCGAAGACCGCGCTGCGCGCCGCGAAGAACACGTCCTGGGCGCCGCGGAAGCGGTTCCACAGGTCGTCCTCGTGCTCGCGCTGGGCGCGGCCCGCGGCCTTCCACTCGGTCATCAGGTCGCGGTACCGCGCGGCCGTGGGGCCCCAGTCGGTCGAGTTCGACAGGGCCTCGGCCTCGCCGACCAGCTTCTCCTTGGTCTTGCGGGCCTCTTCGCGCTGGGCGTCGAGCGACGCGAAGTGGGCCTTGCGCCGCTTGGAGAACGCCGAGCGGGCATGCGAGAAGCGGTGCCACAGCTCGTCGTCCGACTTGCGGTCCAGGCGCGGCAGACCCTTCCAGGTGTCCACCAGGGCGCGCAGCCGCTCGCCGGCCGACCGCCACTGCTCGCTCTGGGCGAGCTCCTCGGCCTCGACGACCAGCGCCTCCTTGGCGTGCCTCGCCTCGTCCGACTGCTTGGCCTTTTGGACCTTGCGCTCTTCACGGCGCGCGTCGACCGTCTCGACGAGCTTGTCCAAGCGCGTGCTCAGGGCGTCCAGATCGCCGACCGCGTGTGCCTCGTCCACCTGCTGGCGCAGATGGTCGATGGCGGTCATGGCGTCCTTGGCCGACAGGTCCGTCGTCTTCACCCGGCGCTCGAGAAGTCCGATCTCGACGACCAGACCGTCGTACTTGCGCTCGAAGTAGGCGAGGGCCTCGTCAGGTGACCCCGCTTTCCACGAACCGACTTCGCGCTCGCTGCCGTCGGCCTTGCGCACGTACACGGTCCCCGTCTCGTCGACGCGGCCCCACGGGTCGCTGCTCACAGCGCCTCCTCCACATGATGCCTGCGCAGGGCCTCGGGGCCCCCGGCATCGTCCACAGTTTCGTCACCGCCAACATAGGCGACCGGCGGGGCGGCTGTCCGCATCCCGCACGTCCGAAGTTTGCCCGCGGGCGGTCAGGATTTCGACACGGTGGCCTTGTCGATGACGACCGTCGCGTTCGGGGCGCCGTCGCCCTGCCCGGTGCTCTCCCCGGCGGCGGCGATCTTCTTGAGCACCTTCATGCCGGAATCGGAAATGGTCCCGAACGGTGTGTAGTCGGGCGGGAGCTGACTGTCCTGGTAGACCAGGAAGAACTGGCTGCCGCCGGTGTCCCGGCCGGTCTTCTTCTGGGCGTTGTACTGGTTGGCCATCGCGACCGTGCCCGCCGGATACACGTTCCCCTTCAGGCTCTTGTCCTTCAGGTTCTCGTCCGGGATCGAGTAGCCGGGGCCGCCCTCGCCGGTGCCCTTCGGGTCGCCGCACTGGAGCACGAAGATGCCGCCCGCGGTGAGCCGGTGGCACTTGGTGTGGTCGAGGTAGCCCTTGTTCACCAGGAAGTCGAAGGAGTTGACCGTGCGCGGGGCCTTGGCCGCCGACAGGTTCAGGTCGATGTCGCCGCAGGTCGTGCCGAGCTTCATCGTGTAGTTCGCCGACTTGTCGATCGTCAGCTTCGGTTCCTTCTTGAAGCTGAGCGGCTTCACCTTGCCGCCCGCGGGCTTCTCGCAGGGGTCCGCCTTGGTGGTGGGGTCCGGGCTCGCCGCGTCCGCGGGCTTTCCGTCGTCGTCGAAGGCTCCCGCCGCGTACGACACCGCGCCACCGGCCACGACCACCGCGAGGGCCGAGGCGATCACCGCGTTGCGCATCCGCGCCCTGCGTCGCGCGGCCTCCCGGCGCTGCTGCTGCCGCAAGAACTTCTCCCGGGCGAGCTGACGCCGCCGCTGATCGTTGCTGACCACCGGGTTCTCTCTCCTCTGCGTGGATGACCGCTTCTGTGTGCCCCGTACCGTATATGGGTTAGCTGTGGAATCGGGAGCGCCGGTAGGCTCTGATCTGCCGCGACCTGCGGTCACCTCCGCCGGACGACGAACGAAGGACGATCGTGCTCATTGCCGGGTTTCCCGCCGGGGCCTGGGGCACCAACTGCTACCTGGTCGCCCCCGCCGCAGGCGAGGAGTGCGTGATCATCGACCCGGGCCACCAGGCCGCCGAGGGAGTCGAGGACGCGCTCAAGAAGCATCGGCTCAAGCCCGTCGCGGTGATCCTCACCCATGGCCACATCGACCACGTCGCCTCGGTCGTGCCGGTCTGCGGGGCGCACGACGTGCCCGCGTGGATCCACCCCGACGACCGGTACATGATGAGCGACCCGGAGAAGGCCATAGGCCGCTCCTTCGGCGCGCAGCTGCTCGGCGAACTGACCGTGGGGGAGCCCTCCGACGTCAAGGAGCTGGCCGACGGCGCGCGGCTGGAGCTTGCCGGTCTGGACTTCTCCGTCGCGCACGCGCCGGGGCATACGAAGGGGTCGGTGACGTTTCAGTTGCCCGAGTCCGCCGAGGTCCCCTCGGTGTTCTTCTCGGGCGACCTGCTCTTCGCCGGCTCCATCGGCCGAACCGACCTGCCCGGCGGATCGCACGACGAGATGCTGGCGTCGCTGGCGCGCGTGTGCCTGCCGCTCGACGACTCGACCGTGGTCCTGCCCGGTCACAACGAGCACACGACCATCGGCCGTGAGCGCGCCACCAACCCGTATCTGCGCCAGGTGGCCGCCGGCCTGGGAGCCGACGCTCCCCGACGAGGAATGTGACGAGAGAAAACCCGTGAGCACCTTCAAGGCCCCCAAGGGCACCTACGACCTGCTGCCCCCGGACTCGGCGACGTACCTGGCGGTGCGCGAGGCCATCGCCGCACCGCTGCGCAACTCCGGCTACGGCTACGTCGAGACGCCCGGCTTCGAGAACGTCGAGCTGTTCTCGCGCGGCGTCGGCGAGTCCACCGACATCGTCTCCAAGGAGATGTACGCCTTCGAGACCAAGGGCGGCGACCAGCTCGCCCTGCGCCCCGAAGGCACCGCGTCCGTGCTGCGCGCGGCCCTGGAGGCCAACCTGCACAAGGCGGGCAACCTCCCGGTCAAGCTCTGGTACTCCGGCTCGTACTACCGCTACGAGCGCCCGCAGAAGGGCCGCTACCGCCACTTCTCGCAGGTCGGCGCGGAGGCGATCGGTGCCGAGGACCCGGCGCTCGACGCCGAGCTGATCATCCTCGCGGACCAGGCGTACCGCGCCCTGGGCCTGACGCAGTTCCGCATCCTGCTGAACTCGCTCGGCGACAAGGAGTGCCGCCCCGTCTACCGCGCCGCGCTCCAGGACTTCCTGCGCGGGCTCGACCTGGACGAGGAGACACGTCGACGTATCGACATCAACCCGCTGCGGGTCCTGGACGACAAGCGCGACGACGTCCAGAAGCAGCTGGTCGGCGCCCCGATGCTGCGCGACTACCTGTGCGACGCGTGCCGGGCGTACCACGAGCAGGTGCGTGAGCTCCTCAAGGCGGAGGGCGTCGCGTACGAGGACGACCCGAAGCTGGTGCGCGGCCTGGACTACTACACCCGCACGACCTTCGAGTTCGTCCACGACGGCCTGGGCTCGCAGTCCGCGGTGGGCGGCGGCGGCCGCTACGACGGCCTGTCCGAGATGATCGGCGGCCCCTCGCTGCCGTCGGTCGGCTGGGCGCTCGGCGTCGACCGCACGGTCCTCGCCCTGGAGGCGGAGGGCGTGCAGCTCGCACTGCCCTCGGCGACCAGCGTGTTCGCGGTGCCGCTCGGCGAGGAGGCCAGGCGGGTCCTGTTCTCCAAGGTGACGGAGCTGCGCAGGGCCGGGGTCGCGGCGGACTTCTCGTACGGCGGGAAGGGTCTGAAGGGCGCGATGAAGAACGCCAACCGCTCGGGCGCCCGGTACACGGTCGTCGCCGGCGAGCGCGACCTGGCCGAGGGCGTCGTCCAGCTCAAGGACATGGAGTCCGGCGAGCAGACCGCGGTCGCGGTGGACGAGCTGGTGGGCGAACTGAAGACCCGGCTGGGTCAGCAGCAGTAGGCGACCGGGGGTGGAGGGGCGGATCTCCCGCCCCTCCACCCCTGCCCCCGACCGCCGGGCGGGCCGCGTCAGTCCAGCAAGCCGAACCGCATCGCGCTGGTGACCGCCGCCGTGCGGTCGTCCACCCCCAGCTTCGCGAAGACCCGCAGCAGATGCGTCTTCACGGTCGACTCCGCGACGTGCAGACGGCGGCCGATCTCCGCGTTCGTGCAGCCCTCCGCGACCAGCCGGAGCACCGCGGTCTCGCGCTCGGCCAGCCGCGGCCTCTCCGGCCGCAGCCGCAGCTGGTCGACGAGGCGGGCCGCCACCGAGGGAGCGAGCACCGTCTCCCCGCGGGCGGCGGCCCGCACCGCCTCGGCCAGTTCGCCCCGCGCCAGGTCCTTGAGCAGATAGCCCGCCGCGCCCGCCTCCACGGCCCGCAGGATGTCGCGGTCGCTCTCGTACGTGGTCAGCACGATGACCCGGCAGGGCAGCCCCGCCGCCGCCATCCGCTCGATCGAGTCGGCCCCGCCACCGCCCGGCATCCGCAGATCCATCAGGACGATGTCGGGCCGCAGTGCGGCGGCGAGCGCCTCGGCCCGAGGCCCGCTGGACGCCTCCCCGACGACGTCCAGGTCCGGTTCGGCGCTCAGCATGGCGCGCAGCCCTTCGCGTACGACGGGGTGGTCGTCCGCCAGCACGATGCGGATCACGGGGGAGTCCTCTCGGGGGTCGGGACCGGGAGCAGGACGGTCACGGTCGTGCCGGCGCCGGGTCCGCTCGCCACCTCGGCGGTGCCCCTGACCTCGGCGGCCCGTGCCCGCAACCCGCGCAGCCCGTACCCCTGGCGCGGAACACCGGGGTCGAAGCCGCACCCCGTGTCCCGGACCGCGAGGCTGAGCGAGCCCGGCGCGTAGGCCAGGGCGACGGTGGCGCACGCGCCGGGCCCCGCGTGCCTGCGTACGTTGGACAGGGCCTCCTGGCAGGAGCGCAGGGCCACCACCTCCAGGCCCGGCGGCAGCGGCCGCACGTCTCCCGTCACACAGACCTCGGCCTCGTGCCGGGCGGCCAGGCGCCGCAGGGCGTCCGGCAGCGAACCGCCGTCCAGATCGGCGGGCGCGCGCCCCGTGACCAGGGCCCGCGCCTCCGCGAGGTTCTGCCGCGCGGCCGCCTCCATCAGGCCCAGGTGCCGGCGGGCGGCGGGTACGTCCCGTTCCAGTTCCGCGTCGACGGCCTGGACGAGCATGAGGACGCTGGTGAAGCCCTGGGCGAGGGTGTCGTGGATCTCGCGCGACATGCGCTCGCGCTCCGTGAGGGCGCCGCGCTCGGCGGAGAGCCGGGCGACCTCCTCGCGGCTCGCCTCCAGTTCGGCGATGAGGTCGGCCCGACCGATGCTCTGCTCGATGATGCGGACGGTCCAGCTGCCCATCGCCACCGAGAAGACCAGGGTCACCACGGCGAAGACCGCGTGGTGGAACACGACCTGTGGCGGGGGCCGCCACAGCAGCGCCCAGCCGGTCACGGGCGCGATGTTGATGACCGTGACCGCCACGAGCGCCCGGCGCATCCGCAGGCAGATGAAGCACTGCGGAACGAGCGCGAAGGTCATCAGACGGGTCTGGCCGACCAGCACGGCCGGCGCGAGGAACAGCACGATCGCGCCCGCCATGTAGATCAGCGTCCGCCGTTCGTCGGCGCCCTCCCGGGTCAGGACACAGCGCCCCACGCCCACGTACCAGGGCACCAGGAGCAGCAGGAGTCCCGCGCCGGTGACCCGCAGCGGCCACCCCGGATCCGCCGTGCCCAGCACGCAGACCAGGGTGGCCAGCCACACCACGGCGAAATACGCGTCCCAGAGCCGGAAGGTGCGCTGCCAGATGTTCGACTCGCGCGGTCCGGCCGGCTCGCTCATCCGTCGCGCCGGTTCTTCCAGCGGAAGGTCAGCAGACACAGCACCAATCCTCCGACGCACCAGGCGCCGAGCACCAGAGCGATGCGTCCGTACTCCCAACTCCCGGTCTGCTCGAGGACCTTCGCCGATTCGGGCAGGAACACCCCGCGGAACCCCTGGCACATCCACTTCAGCGGGAAGAGCGCGCTGACGTTCAGCATCCAGTCCGGGATCGTGTCGACGGCGATGTAGACGCCGGAGGTGAACTGAAGCACCAGGAAGGGCAGCACGACCACGGAGGTCGCGCTGCGGCCCGACTTGGGGACGCTGCTGATCGCGATGCCGAGCAGCGCGCAGCCGGTGAGGCCGAGCACGAAGATCCAGCCGAAGGTGAGCCACGCGCCCGCGCTCGACGGCAGATCGACGTCGAAGAGCGTCACGCCGACCACCAGCAGGGTCGCGGTCTCCAGGAGGCCGGTGACCAGGACGAGCCAGATCTTGCCGAGGAAGTAGGCGGCGGGCGGCATCGGGGTCCCGCGCAGGCGCCGCAGCACCTTCTCGTCGCGCTCGATCGCGATGGAGATGCCGAGCGACTGGAAGCTGATGGACATGATGCCCGCGGCGATCATCGCGGCCACGTAGAGCTGCGACGCCGTGATGCCGGCGCCCTCCACGTCGTCCCGGAAGATCGACGCGAAGAGGAAGAGGAAGACGACGGGGAAGGCGAAGGTGAAGACCACCTGCTCGCGCAGCCGGAAGAACTGCCGCAGCTCCATCGCGCCGTGGTGGAGGCCGAGCGTCCAGGCGGAGGGCAGCCGCCGCGCGGCGGGTTCGGACGTCCGTGCGCCGGTGCTGGTCGCCGTCGATGTCATGGTGCGCCGCCTTCCGTGCCGGTGAGGCGCAGGTACACGTCTTCGAGGGAGGGGCGTTTCACGCGCAGCCCCGGGATCTCGCCGTCGAACCGGGCCGTCAGCTCGGCCACGGTCCGGGTCGGGGTGGCGGTGCGCTCGCCGCGCGGGGTGCCGTCCGGGTCGGTCCACTCCACGGTGGCCTCGGTCCCGTGGCGGCGGCGCAGGGCGGCGGGCTCGCCCTCGGCCACCACCCGGCCCCCGGCGATCACCGCGAGGCGGTGGGCCAGGGCCTCGGCCTCCTCCAGGTAGTGCGTCGTGAGCACGATGGTCGTGCCCTCGTCGGCGAGCCTGCGGATCAGGCCCCAGAACTGGCGTCGCGCGTCCGGGTCGAAGCCCGTCGTCGGCTCGTCCAGGAGCAGGAGTTCGGGGTCTCCGATGACGCCGAGCGCCACGTCGAGCCGGCGGCGCTGACCGCCCGAGAGGCTCTTGACGCGGCTCGCCGCCTTCTCCTGGAGGCCGACGAGCGCGATGACGTCCTGGGGGTCGCGCGGCCTCGGGTAGTAGCGGGCGAACTGACGTACTGTCTCGCGCACCGTCAGCTCGACGGGCGCCGACTCGTCCTGCCACACGTTCCCCACGCGGGAGCGCCACGCGCGCCCTGCGGTCGCGGGGTCGGACCCGAGCACGCGGACCTCACCTCCGTCCCGCGCCCGGTTGCCCTGAAGGATCTCCACCGTGGTGCTCTTGCCCGCGCCGTTGGGGCCGAGGATGCCGAAGACCTCCCCGTGCCGTACGGCCAGGTCGATGCCGTCCACGGCCGTCACCTCGCCGTAGCGCTTGCGCAGGCCCCGCACGTCCACCGCGAGGCGGTGCGTGCCCGTGGTCGTGCCGTCTTGTGTCGTCATGCCGTCGAGCGTCCCGGGGAAGCGAACGCTCCGGGGCCCTCGTGCGTACCTCCTTATGTCCATCGAACGGTGGACACCCGCGTACGTGCGGCACAATGTCCGTGCCCGCAGGCCCTCACTCAGCGACGGAACGGCGTGATGAGCAAGACGACCCCGGCAAGCGACAGCCTCCCCGAGCACGACCGCGGGGCAACGGACGCGCACGCGCCACGCAACGTCGGCGGGAGCCGGGCGTTCGCGCTGCTTCTGGTGATCACGGGTGCGGCCGGTCTGCTGGCCGCCTGGGTGATCACGCTGGACAAGTTCAAGCTGCTCGAGGACCCGGACTTCACCCCGGGGTGCAGCCTCAATCCGGTGGTCTCCTGCGGCAACATCATGAAGAGCGAGCAGGCCTCGGCCTTCGGGTTCCCGAACCCGATGCTGGGCATCGCCGCGTACGCCGTCGTGATCTGCGTCGGCATGAGCCTGCTGGGCCGGGCGCGCTTCCCGCGCTGGTACTACCTCACGCTGAACGCGGGCATGCTCTTCGGCGTCGCCTTCTGCACCTGGCTCCAGTACCAGTCGCTCTACGAGATCAACTCGCTGTGCCTGTGGTGCTGCCTGGCCTGGGTCGCCACGATCGTCATGTTCTGGTACGTGACCTCGTTCAACGTCCGCAACGGCTTCCTGCCCGCGCCCTCCTGGCTGCGCACGTTCTTCTCCGAGTTCACCTGGGTGCTCCCGGTCCTGCACGTCGGCATCATCGGGATGCTGATCCTCACGCGCTGGTGGGAGTTCTGGACCAGCTGACAACGCCGCCGAGGGCGATGTCAGTGGGCTGACGTAGGGTTCGAATCGTGGAGCCCGACCTGTTCACCGCAGCCGCCGAGGACCGCCAGGAGAAGGACCCTTCGACGAGTCCCCTGGCCGTCCGGATGCGCCCGCGCACCCTTGAGGAAGTCGTCGGCCAGCAGCATCTGCTGAAGCAGGGCTCACCCCTGCGCAGGCTGGTCGGCGAGGGCGGCGGAGGACCCGCGGGCCCCTCGTCGGTGTTCCTGTGGGGACCGCCCGGCATCGGCAAGACGACTCTGGCGTACGTGGTCTCGAAGGCCACGAACAAGCGCTTCGTGGAGCTCTCCGCGATCACCGCGGGAGTGAAAGAGGTCCGCGCGGTCATCGAGGGCGCCCGCCGGGCCATGGGCGGCCACGGCAAGGAGACCGTCCTCTTCCTGGACGAGATCCACCGCTTCAGCAAGGCCCAGCAGGACTCCCTGCTGCCCGCCGTCGAGAACCGCTGGGTGACGCTGATCGCGGCGACGACCGAGAACCCGTACTTCTCGATCATCTCCCCGCTCCTGTCCCGCTCCCTCCTCCTCACGCTCGAACCCCTCACGGACGACGACCTGCGCGGCCTGCTGCGCCGGGCGCTCACCGAGGAGCGGGGCCTGGGCGGCGCGGTCGAGCTGCCCGAGGACACCGAGGAGCACCTCCTGCGGATCTCCGGCGGCGACGCCCGGCGCGCGCTCACCGCCCTGGAGGCCGGCGCGGGCTCGGCCCTCGCCAAGGGGGAGAAGGAGATCACCCTCCAGAGCCTGGAGGAGTCGGTCGACCGCGCGGCCGTGAAGTACGACCGCGACGGCGACCAGCACTACGACGTCGCGAGCGCCCTGATCAAGTCCATCCGCGGCTCGGACGTGGACGCGGCCCTGCACTACCTCGCCCGGATGATCGAGGCGGGCGAGGACCCCCGCTTCATCGCCCGGCGCCTGATGATCTCCGCGAGCGAGGACATCGGCCTCGCCGATCCCACGGCGCTGCCCACCGCGGTCGCCGCCGCCCAGGCCGTGGCGATGATCGGCTTCCCGGAGGCCGCCCTCACCCTCAGCCACGCCACGATCGCCCTCGCCCTGGCCCCGAAGTCGAACGCCGCGACGATCGCCATCCAGTCCGCCCAGGCCGACGTCCGCGCGGGCCTCGCCGGCCCCGTCCCGCCCCACCTGCGCGACGGGCACTACAAGGGAGCGGCCAAGCTCGGCCACGCCCAGGGCTATGTGTATCCGCACGACGTCCCGGGAGCCATCGCCGCCCAGCAGTACGCCCCGGACGCGGTCGCCGCCAAGCGCTACTACCAACCCACGAGGTACGGCGCCGAGGCGAGGTACGCCGACGTGGTCGAGCGCGTGCGCGAGCGCCTCAAGGGCGAGTAGCCGCACCGCCCGACGGGCGGGCCCCGGCGCTCCCGCCTAGGCTCGGCGCCATGGGCACAGCAGCCGGAGCGGGCGCGGGAGCCACCGTGCTCGTCCTCGCCGCCCTGGCCACGGCCTGCACCCCGCCCCAGCTGGAGCGCGCCGCCCACCGCCACACGACCGGCGCCCCGTCACCGGCCACCGCCGAGCCCTCTCCCGCGGTGCCCCTCGCGAGCCCCGGCTTCCCGCCCACCGCCGCCCGGGCCCGCGACCAGCTCACCGGCCTCACCGTCGCCTGGGGCAAGAACTGGCAGACGTACCGGCGAGCGGAGTTCGGCGCCGGCTGGTCCGACGACACCGACGCCCCCGGCGGCCGCAACGGCTGCGACACCCGCGACGACGTCCTGCGGCGCGACCTGAAGGACCTGCGCGAGGGCGACCGCAACCCCTGCGTCGTGCTCTCCGGCGTCCTGCACGACCCGTACACCGGCAAAGAGCTGCCCTACTCCTACCGCCGGGCCTCCCAGATCCAGACCGACCACGTCGTCGCGCTCGGCGCCGCCTGGCGGGCCGGAGCCTGGGCCTGGACGGCGCAGCGGCGGCTGACGTACGCCAACGACCTGGACGTCCTGCTGGCCGCCGACAAAGAGACGAACCACACGAAGAGCAGCAAGACCCCCGACAAGTGGAAGCCCCCGCGCAAGGAATACTGGTGCGAGTACGGGCGGCGCTGGACCGGGATCAAGGCCAAGTACCGCCTCACGGTCACGGCCCCCGAGAAGCTGGCCCTCCAGGACCTCCTCGCCACCTGCGGCTGAGGCACCCCCCATCACCCGGTACACTTGCGCGGAGTGCTGCGTCCCGTGTCCGGTCTCGTACCGGCACCACCAGAACGGGACATCCAGCCGGAGCCCCGGACCTCACCGTCCAGGGATCTCCAGGAGCGTCGCGCACCGTCGAAGGTGTCGCGGGCAGCCCACCACCATCCCGTACTCCGGGAAGCGGTCGGTGGGCCACTCGCGTGCTGCACGTATGTGCCCAGACCAGGGAGCGGCTGCCCGCCGGATCGAGCACCACCGGATCCGATGGGTTTCCCAGGCTGCGGATTGCGACCTCCCCTAACCCTGGTGAAGCCGATTTCACATTGAACAGAGAGGTTGGTTCATGCCGAACCAGTCCCGCCCCAAGGTCAAGAAGTCGCGTGCCCTCGGCATCGCGCTGACCCCGAAGGCCGTCAAGTACTTCGAGGCCCGCCCCTACCCGCCGGGCGAGCACGGCCGTGGGCGCAAGCAGAACTCGGACTACAAGGTCCGTCTGCTCGAGAAGCAGCGTCTGCGCGCGCAGTACGACATCAGCGAGAAGCAGATGGCCCGTGCCTACGACCGCGCCAAGAAGGCCGAAGGCAAGACCGGCGAGGCCCTGGTCATCGAGCTCGAGCGCCGTCTCGACGCCCTGATCCTGCGTTCGGGCATCGCCCGCACGATCTACCAGGCCCGTCAGATGGTCAGCCACGGCCACATCGAGGTCAACGGCGGCAAGGTCGACAAGCCGTCGTTCCGCGTCCGTCCCGACGACGTCGTGATGGTCCGCGAGCGCAGCCGCGAGAAGCCGCTGTTCCAGGTCTCCCGTGAGGGCGGCTTCGCCCCCGACGGCGAGATCCCGCGTTACCTCCAGGTCAACCTGAAGGCCCTGGCCTTCCGTCTGGACCGTGACCCGAACCGCAAGGAGATCCCCGTGATCTGCGACGAGCAGCTCGTCGTCGAGTACTACGCCCGCTGACCCGGACGTAGCTCTCCCTGCTTCAGCCCGTCGCCCGCCCTGCCTTCGTGGTGGGGCAGGCGGCGGGTTTTTGCGTGGTCCTTCGCCCCCGCGCCCAGCGCCCGGGTCACCGCCGCGTCCGGGGCGAGCCGCGACCCGGCGGCCACGCACTCCTCGTACCGCGCGTCGCCCAGCTGCTCGCGGGCCTGCGTCTCGCACAGCGCGTGCGGCCCGCCGAAGTTCCCCGAGCCGAACAGGGGCAGGCCCACCGACGGCCAGATCCGCGAGGCGGCCCCCTGGAGGACCGCCGCCTCGGCCGGATCGCCCTCCACCAGCGTGAACAGCGCGAGCAGCTCGATCGCGAGGACCGTGCCGAGCAAATCGTGGAAGGTGTGGTCGAGGGCCAGGCACCGCATGATCAGGTCCCGCGCGGTCGCGGCCTCACCCCGCGTCCAGGCCGCGAAGCCGAGGACGTAGAGGGCGTACGCGAGCGTCCAGCGCTCGCCGTGGTCCTCGCAGACCTGGCGTACGTCCTCGCACAGCTCCACCGCGTCGGCGAGCCGCCCCCGGAAGGCCAGGGCCATCGCCAGTTCGACCTGGCCCATCAGGACGTTGCTGTTGAGCTCGCCGATCGCGCGGTACTGCTCAAGGGCCGAGCGCAGCAAGGTTTCGGCACGCTCCATGTCGTCGGCGAGGAGCGCGAGACAGCCGATGCGGTGCACCGCGTACGCGGCCGCGACGGCGCTGCCGGTGCGCTCCGCCTCGTCCTTGCACTCCTGGAGCGCCGCGAGCGCGGCGACGGTGTCGCCCTGGAGGACCGCGACATAGCCGAGCACCCACAGCGCCTTGAGCCGGGAGTCGTCGTGGCCGCCGTCCAGCTCCAGGGCGCGGTCCAGCCAGTGCCTGCCCTCGGCGAGCCGTCCGCAGCCCACCCAGTAGAACCACAGGCTGCCCGCCAGATACTGGCCCAGATGTGTCTCGTCCGGCTCGGTCAGGCAGTACTCCAGGGCGCCGCGCAGATTGGGCAGTTCGCAGTCGACGAGCTCGGCGACCCGCTCCTGGCGCGGCGAGAACCAGTCCAGCTCGCACCAGGTGGCGAGCCCCATGTACCAGTCGCGGTGGCGGCGGCGCATGCGCGCGCAGTCGCCCGCCGCCTCCAGCCAGTCGGCGCCGTACGCCCGGACCGTGTCGAGCATGCGGTAGCGGACGCCGGCCGGCCCCTCCTCGCGCGTCACCACGGACTGCGCGAGCAGTTCGCTCAGGACGTCGAGCACGTCGTCGGCGTGCAGTCCGTCGCCGCTGCAGATGTACTCGGCCGCCTCCAGGTCGAAAGGACCGCAGAACACGGAGAGCCGCGCCCACAGCAGCCGCTCGCCCGCCGTGCACAGCTCATGGCTCCAGCCGATGGCCGTACGCAGCGTCTGGTGGCGCGGCGGCACGTCGCGCCGGGTGCCGGTCAGGAGGGCGAAGCGGTCGTCGAGCCGGGAGAGCAGCTGCGCGGGCGAGAGCGCCCGCAGCCGGCCCGCCGCCAGCTCGACGGCCAGCGGGATCCCGTCCAGGCGGCGGCAGAGCTCCGCCACGTCGGCTTCGTTCTCCTCGTCCAGGGCGAACCCGGGCAGCCCGGCCGCCGCACGGTCGGCGAACAGCGCGGACGCGTCCTCGACGGGCAGCGGCGCGAGGGAGAAGATCCGCTCGCCGCCGGTGTCGAGCGGCCGGCGCCCCACCGCGAGCACCCGCAGCCCGGGGGAGTGCTGAAGCAGTTCGCCCACCAGCGAGGCACACGGCTCCACCAGATGCTCGAACCCGTCGACGACGAGGAGGACTTCCCGCTCCGCGAGATGGTCGAGCAGCGTCGCGCGCGGCGTGCGGCGGGTGTGATCCGTCAGACGCAGCGCGTCGGCGACCGCGTGTTCCACCAGATCCGGGTCCCGGACCCCGGCGAGCTCCACCAGCCAGGCGCCGTCCCGCGGCTCGGCGCCCGCGGCGGCCCGCACGGCCAGGCGCGTCTTCCCGACACCGCCCACACCGGTCACCGTGACCAGGCGCGCGGCCTTCGACACGGCGGCGAGAGCGGCGAGTTCGGCGGACCGTCCGATGAAGGCGTTGAGCTCCAGGGGAAGGTTGCCGGGACTCGGCGGCGGGGCGGGGGAGTCGTGCCGGTGGTCGCCCGGGCGCTGATCGCGTCGCATGAGATACGGAGCGTACTCATCCGTAAGCAGTCCGTACAATCACTTCAGACAACTCCCTTGCGCTGACACGGTAATGCGGTGCGGAGCCGCGGCCCCGGCGCGATAGGGTCGGGGGACGACTTTTCGATGTTCGGGACCGATGTTCAGGGAGCGGTGCGCAGTGTCGGGTGGAGAGGTGGCCGGGATCCTGGTGGCCGTCTTCTGGGCGATCCTGGTCTCCTTCCTGGCCGTGGTGCTCGTGAGGCTGGCCCAGACGCTCAGGGCGACGACCAAGCTCGTCGCGGAAGTGACCGAGCAGGCCGTCCCGCTCCTGGCGGACGCCTCCACCGCGGTGCGCTCGGCGCAGACCCAGATCGAGCGGGTCGACGCGATCGCCTCGGACGTCCAGGAAGTCACGTCGAACGCGTCGGCGCTCTCCACGACGGTGGCCTCCACCTTCGGCGGGCCCCTCGTCAAGGTCGCGGCGTTCGGTTACGGGGTGCGCAGGGCCCTGGGCCGCAAGCCAGGACCCGAACCAACCAATGTGCCCCCGGCGCCCGCCCGACGTACCGTGATCGTGGGGCGCACCGTCCCCTCCGCGCGGCGGCGGGGCAAGCGGAAGAAGGACTGACGCAGCGATGTTCCGCCGTACGTTCTGGTTCACCGCGGGCGCCGCTGCCGGTGTGTGGGCCACCACCAAGGTCAACCGCAAGATCAAGCAACTGACCCCCGAAAGCCTCGCGGCGCAGGCCGCGAACAAGGCGGTCGAGGCGGGTCACCGGATCAAGGACTTCGCTCTCGACGTCCGCGACGGCATGGCCCAGCGCGAGGCCGAACTGGGAGAGGCCCTGGGCCTTGAGGCCCCGGTCGACCCCGAACTGCCCGGGCAGCGCCATGTGGTCGTGGCCATCGAGAACGCCAGGGCCGGCAAGACAGACAAGAACACGCAGGGCAAGTACCTCTCGAAGTCGAAGTACTCGTACAACCGGAATGAGGACCACTGATGGAGTCGGCCGAGATTCGCCGCCGCTGGCTGAGCTTCTTCGAGGAGCGCGGGCACACCGTCGTCCCTTCGGCGTCGCTCATCGCGGACGACCCGACTCTGCTCCTCGTCCCCGCGGGCATGGTGCCCTTCAAGCCCTACTTCCTGGGTGAGGTCAAGCCGCCCTTCTCGCGCGCGACGAGCGTGCAGAAGTGCGTGCGTACGCCCGACATCGAAGAGGTCGGCAAGACCACGCGGCACGGCACGTTCTTCCAGATGTGCGGCAACTTCTCCTTCGGCGACTACTTCAAGGAAGGCGCCATCACCTACGCCTGGGAGCTGCTCACCAGCTCCGTGGCGGACGGCGGCTACGGCCTCGACCCCGAGCGCCTGTGGGTGACGGTCTACCTCGACGACGACGAGGCCGAGACCATCTGGCGCGAGAAGGTGGGCGTCCCCGCCGAGCGCATCCAGCGCCTGGGCAAGAAGGACAACTACTGGTCCATGGGCGTCCCCGGACCCTGTGGCCCCTGTTCCGAGATCAACTACGACCGCGGCCCCGAGTTCGGCGTCGAGGGCGGCCCCGCCGTCAACGACGAGCGGTACGTGGAGATCTGGAACCTGGTCTTCATGCAGTACGAGCGCGGCGAGGGCACCTCCAAGGAGGACTTCGAGATCCTCGGCGAGCTGCCCAGCAAGAACATCGACACCGGCCTCGGTCTCGAGCGCCTCGCCATGATCCTCCAGGGCGTACAGAACATGTACGAGACCGACACCCTGCGCGTCATCATGGACAAGGCCACCGAGCTGACCGGCGTGCGGTACGGCGCCGAGCAGGGCTCGGACGTCTCCCTGCGCGTGGTCGCCGACCACATGCGCACGTCCGTCATGCTCATCGGCGACGGCGTCACCCCCGGCAACGAAGGCCGCGGCTACGTCCTGCGCCGCATCATGCGCCGCGCCATCCGCAACATGCGTCTGATGGGCGCCACCGGCCCGGTCGTCCACGAGCTCGTCGACACGGTCATCAAGTCGATGGGCGAGCAGTACCCCGAGCTCCAGACCGACCGCAAGCGCATCGAGACCGTCGCGCTCGCCGAAGAGGCCGCCTTCCTCAAGGCCCTCAAGGGCGGCACGAACATCCTCGACACCGCCGTCACCGAGACCAAGGCCGCCGGCGGCAAGGTCCTCTCCGGCGACAAGGCGTTCCTGCTGCACGACACGTGGGGCTTCCCGATCGACCTCACCCTGGAGATGGCCGCCGAACAGGGCCTCTCCGTGGACGAGGACGGCTTCCGGCGCCTGATGAAGGAGCAGCGGGAGCGCGCCAAGGCCGACGCCCAGGCCAAGAAGACCGGCCACGCCGATCTGCACGCCTACCGCGAGATCGCCGACGCCTCCGGCGCCACGGACTTCACCGGCTACACCCTGACCGAGAACGAGGCCGTCATCGTGGGCCTCCTGGTCAACGGCGTCTCGTCCCCGGCCGCCCGTGAGGGCGACGAGGTCGAGGTCGTCCTCGACCGCACCCCCTTCTACGCCGAGGGCGGCGGCCAGATCGCCGACTCCGGCCGGATCCGCCTGGACAACGGCGCCGTCGTCGACATCCGTGACGTGCAGAAGCCGGTCCCCGGCGTGCACGTCCACAAGGGCGTCGTCCAGGTCGGCGAGATCACCGTCGGCGACCAGGTCTGGGCCTCGATCGACGTGCACCGCCGCCGTGCCATCGCCCGCGCCCACTCCGCCACGCACCTCACGCACCAGGCGCTGCGCGACGCGCTCGGCCCGACGGCCGCCCAGGCCGGTTCCGAGAACCAGCCGGGCCGCTTCCGCTTCGACTTCGGCTCGCCGTCGGCCGTGCCCACGGCCGTCATGACGGACGTCGAGCAGAAGATCAACGAAGTCCTCGCCCACGAACTCGACGTGCAGGCCGAGGTCATGTCGATCGACGAGGCCAAGAAGCAGGGCGCCATCGCCGAGTTCGGCGAGAAGTACGGCGAGCGGGTCCGCGTCGTCACCATCGGCGACTTCTCCAAGGAGCTGTGCGGCGGCACGCACGTGCACAACACCGCCCAGCTGGGTCTGGTGAAGCTGCTCGGCGAGTCGTCCATCGGCTCCGGCGTGCGCCGCATCGAGGCCCTCGTCGGCGTCGACGCCTACAACTTCCTCGCCAAGGAGCACACGGTCGTCGCCCAGCTCCAGGAGCTGGTCAAGGGCCGCCCCGAGGAGCTGCCCGAGAAGGTCTCCGCCATGCTCGGCAAGCTGAAGGACGCCGAGAAGGAGATCGAGAAGTTCCGCGCGGAGAAGGTCCTCCAGGCCGCCGCGGGCCTCGTCGACCAGGCCAAGGACGTACGGGGCGTCGCTCTCGTCACCGGCCAGGTGCCGGACGGCACGGGCGCCGACGACCTGCGCAAGCTGGTCCTCGACGTACGCCACCGCATCCCGGGCGACCGCCCGGCCGTCGTCGCGCTCTTCACCACGGCCAACGGCCGCCCGCTGACGGTCATCGCCACGAACGAGGCGGCGCGCGAGCGCGGCCTCAAGGCCGGCGACCTCGTCCGTACGGCCGCCAAGACCCTCGGCGGCGGTGGCGGCGGCAAGCCGGACGTCGCCCAGGGCGGCGGCCAGAACGCCGCGGCCATCGGTGACGCCATGGCCGCCGTCGAGCGCCTCGTCGCCGAGACGGCCTGATGGCCGAGGCCGCTCAGGGCATGCGCCGGGGCCGGCGTCTGGCGATCGACGTCGGGGACGCCCGGATCGGGGTCGCCTCGTGCGACCCCGACGGGATCCTGGCCACGCCCGTGGAGACGGTGCCGGGCCGGGACGTCCCGGCCGCCCAGCGCCGGTTGCAGCAGCTGGTCGAGGAGTACGAACCGATCGAGATCGTCGTCGGTCTCCCTCGCTCCCTCAACGGGGGCGAGGGCCCGGCGGCCGTCAAGATCCGTGCGTTCACCCAGGACCTCGCCCGCATGGTGGCCCCCATTTCGGTGAGGCTCGTGGACGAGAGGATGACCACAGTGACGGCCAGTCAGGGGCTGCGCGCCTCGGGCGTGAAGTCCAAAAAGGGCAGGTCTGTCATCGATCAGGCGGCCGCCGTCATCATCCTTCAGCAGGCACTGGAGTCCGAACGGGCGTCAGGTAAAGCTCCGGGCGAGGGCGTCGAAGTGGTCATCTGATCGCGATACGGTAACGTTCCGCGCGATGCGGCGGTGTTCGAACAGCTGCCGCACAGCATCAAGAGGCGGAACGGTTGCCCTCCCACTCAGACGGCGGCCCCGCCTCGCGGCATGTAGGGGATCGATGACTGAGTATGGCCGGGGCCCAGGCTCCGAACCGTGGCATCCCGAGGACCCGTTGTACGGGGACGGCGGATGGGGAGGACAGCAGGCCGCGAGCGGCCCGTCCCCCTACGGCGGCCAGGGGCAGTACCACCCTCAGCAGCCGCAGCACCCCCAGCAGGCGCAGTACGACGACTGGAACACGGGCCAGCAGCAGGCCTACGGCCAGCAGCAGTACGGCGGCCCCGCCGGCCAGCAGCAGTACGACGCCGGACCCGAACAGCAGTACAACGGCGGCGCCCCTGAGCAGCACTACCAAGGCGGCTGGGACACCGGCCAGCAGGGTCATGCCGCGTACGGCGTCGATCCGTCGGACCCCTACGCCAATCAGCCGGGCGGCTATGGCGCGGAGAGCCCGGACTACTACGGCACTCCCGACGCGTACCCCCCGCCGGAGCCGCCGTCGCGCCGCCGTCCGGAACCCGAACCGGAGAAGGACTGGGACCCGGGCCCGGACCAGGGCGAGCACGCCTTCTTCTCGGGCGCCGACGACGAGGACGACTACGACGACGAGCCGGGCCGCCGCGGTGGCCGCGGGGACCGTCGGGGCGGCCGGGGCGGCAAGAAGCCGAAGAAGCGCAGGAGCGGCTGCGCCTGCCTGGTCGTGACGCTGGTCTTCGCCGGCGGTCTCGGCGGGGTCGGCTATTTCGGCTACCAGTTCTACCAGGACCGATTCGGTACGTCGCCGGACTACGCGGGCGAGGGGACCGGCATCGCCACCGTCGACATCCCGAAGGGGGCCGGCGGCTATGTGATCGGCCAGAAGCTGAAAGAGGCCGGGGTCGTCAAGAGCGTGGACGCCTTTGTCTCCGCGCAGGCGCAGAATCCCGACGGCAACACCATTCAGGAAGGCGTTTATGTCCTGAAGAAGGAAATGTCGGCCAGAAGTGCCGTCGAACTGATGCTCAGCCCGAAGAGCCGCAATAACCTCATCATTCCCGAGGGCAAGCGGAACTCGTGGGTCTACAAGCAGATCGACAGCCGCCTCAAGGTGAAAAATGGCACCACCGAGAGCGTCGCGAAGAAGGAATTCAAGAGTCTCGGGCTGCCCGACTGGGCGAACACCAACAAGGACATCAAGGACCCGCTGGAAGGATTCCTGTACCCCTCCAGCTATCCGGTCGCCGAGGGGCAGAAGCCGGCGGACGTCCTCAAGAAGATGGTGGCTCAATCCAGCGAGAAGTACGACGAGTTGGGCCTCAAGGCCAAGGCCGCGCAGCTGAACCTGAAGGACCCGCTCCAGGTGCTCACCGTGGCGAGCCTCGTCCAGGCCGAAGGCAAGTACAAGCACGACTTCGACAAGGTCGCGACGGTCGTCTACAACCGCCTGAAGCCGAACAACACCGAGACCTACGGACTTCTCGACTTCGACTCGACGGTGAACTACGCCAAGGCCGAAAGCACCCTGGAGACCGGCACGGTCGACGATCTGCGCAAGTTCGACGATCCGTACAACACGTACAAGATCAAGGGCCTGCCTCCCGGGCCGATCGGCAACCCCGGGGACGAGGCGCTCAAATCCGCGCTCAATCCCGCCAAGGGGAACTGGTACTACTTCGTCTCCATCAATGCGGACCAAACGCTGTTCGCCGAGACGAACAAGGAACACGAGCGCAACCGTCAGAAGTACCTCGAGGAACAGAAGAAGAATTCCGGCTGATGAGCACCCAGCGCCGAGCCGCAGTCCTCGGCTCCCCCATCGCCCACTCCCTCTCCCCGGTGCTGCACCGCGCCGCGTACGGGGAGCTCGGCCTCGTGGACTGGACGTACGACCTGTTCGAGGTCGACGAGGCCGCGCTGCCCGGCTTCGTCGGCGGCCTCGGCCCCGAGTGGGCCGGCCTCTCGCTGACGATGCCGCTCAAGCGCGCGGTCATCCCGCTGCTCGACGAGATCAGCGAGACCGCCGCCTCGGTCGAGGCGGTCAACACCGTCGTCCTCACCGAGGACGGCCGTTGCGTCGGCGACAACACCGACATCCCCGGCATCGTCGCCGCCCTGCGTGAACGCGGCATCGAGCAGGTGGAGTCGGCCGCGATCCTCGGCGCGGGCGCCACCGCGTCGTCCGCCCTCGCCGCGCTCGCGCGGATCTGCACGGGCGAGGTCGTCGCGTACGTACGCAGCCAGGAGCGTGCCGCCGAGATGCGGCAGTGGGGCGAGCGTCTCGAGGTGGAGGTGCGCACGGAGGACTGGGCGGACGCCGAGCGGGCGCTGAGCGCGCCGCTGGTGATCGCCACGACCCCGGCCGGTGCCACCGACGCGCTGTCCGCGGCCGTGCCCGAGCGGCCCACCACCCTGTTCGACGTCCTGTACGACCCGTGGCCCACCGCGCTCGCGGCGCGCTGGTCGATGTACGGCGGGGCCGTCGTCAGCGGCCTTGACCTGCTGGTTCACCAGGCGGTGCTCCAGGTCGAGCAGATGACGGGACGCTCGCCCGCGCCGCTGGCGGCGATGCGCAAGGCCGGGGAACACGCGCTGGCCGCCCGCTGAAGCGTCCGCTGTGTGGACCGGAGGCCAGGACCCGCCCCCCGACGTGGGAGGATCGGAGACGGCGGGCCAGGGCCGCGCACCCGGTCGCGCCGTCGCAGTTCCAGGCGCGAGCATGAGGAGCACCGTTGAGCAGGTTGCGTTGGCTGACCGCGGGAGAGTCCCACGGACCCGCACTTGTCGCGACGCTGGAGGGTCTTCCCGCCGGCGTGCCGATCACCACCGAGATGGTGGCGGACCACCTGGCCCGGCGGCGCCTCGGCTATGGGCGCGGTGCGCGCATGAAGTTCGAGCGCGACGAGGTCACCTTCCTGGGCGGCGTCCGGCACGGCCTGACCATGGGCTCGCCGGTGGCGATCATGGTGGGCAACACCGAGTGGCCCAAGTGGGAACAGGTCATGGCGGCCGATCCGGTCGACCCGGAGATCCTCGCCGACCTGGCCCGCAACGCCCCGCTGACCCGCCCCAGGCCCGGCCACGCCGACCTCGCGGGCATGCAGAAGTACGGCTTCGACGAGGCCCGGCCGATCCTGGAGCGCGCCTCCGCCCGTGAGACCGCGGCCCGCGTCGCGCTCGGCGCGGTCGCCCGCTCCTACCTCAAGGAGACGGCCGGCATCGAGATCGTCAGCCACGTCACCGAGCTGGCCGCGGCCAAGGCGCCCTACGGCGTCTACCCGACCCCCGCCGACGTCGAGAAGCTGGACGCCGACCCGGTGCGCTGCCTCGACGCGGACGCGAGCAAGGCGATGGTCGCGGAGATCGACCAGGCCCACAAGGACGGCGACACCCTCGGCGGCGTCGTCGAGGTCCTCGCGTACGGCGTGCCCGTCGGGCTCGGCTCGCACGTGCACTGGGACCGGCGCCTCGACGCGCGGCTCGCCGCCGCGCTCATGGGCATCCAGGCCATCAAGGGCGTCGAGGTCGGCGACGGTTTCGACCTCGCGCGGGTGCCGGGTTCCAAGGCGCACGACGAGATCGTCTCCACCGACGACGGCATCCGGCGCACCTCTGGCCGCTCCGGCGGCACCGAGGGCGGCCTGACCACCGGTGAGCTGCTGCGCGTACGGGCCGCGATGAAGCCCATCGCGACCGTGCCGCGCGCGCTCGCCACCGTCGACGTCGCCACCGGTGAGGCCACCAAGGCCCACCACCAGCGCTCCGACGTGTGCGCGGTCCCGGCCGCCGGCATCGTCGCCGAGGCGATGGTCGCGCTGACCCTGGCCGACGCCGTCGCCGAGAAGTTCGGCGGCGACAGCGTGCCCGAGACCCGGCGCAACGTGCGCTCGTACCTCGACAACCTCCAGATCCGGTGACCGGCCCGCAGATCGTTCTGGTCGGGCCGATGGGCGTGGGCAAGTCGACGGTGGGCGCGCTGCTCGCCGAGCGCCTGGGCACCGCCTACCGGGACACCGACGCCGACATCGTGGCCGCTCAGGGCCGGGAGATCGCGGACATCTTCGTGGACGAGGGTGAGCCGCACTTCCGCGACCTGGAGCGGGAGGCCGTACGGACGGCGCTGGCCGAGCACGCGGGCATCCTCGCGCTCGGCGGCGGCGCGATCCTCAACGCGTCCACCCGCGCGCTCCTCGCGCCGCACCCCGTCGTCTATCTCTCGATGGACGTCGAGGAGGCGGTCAAGCGCACGGGCCTGAACGTCGCGCGCCCGCTGCTCGCGGTCAATCCGCGCAAGCAGTGGCGCGAACTGATGGACGCCCGCCGCCACTTGTACGCCGAAGTCGCCCGTGCCGTCGTCGCCACCGACGACCGCACCCCCGAAGAGGTCGCCCAAGCGGTCCTCGACGCACTGGAGTTGAAGGAAGCATGACGGAGATGGCTGAGACGGCGGGGCCGACGCCCACCCGGATCCAGGTCGGCGGCACCGCGGGCACCGAGCCGTACGAGGTGCTCGTCGGGCGGCAGCTCCTGGGCGAGCTGCCCGGCCTGATCGGCGAGCGGACCAAGCGCGTCGCGATCATCCACCCCGAGGCGCTCGCCGAGACGGGTGACGCGCTGCGCCAGGACCTGGCCGACCAGGGCTTCGAGGCCGTCGCCGTCCAGGTGCCGAACGCCGAGGAGGCCAAGACCGCCGAGGTCGCCGCCTACTGCTGGAAGGCGCTCGGCCAGTCCGGTTTCACCCGCAGCGACGTCATCGTCGGTGTCGGCGGCGGGGCCACCACGGACCTCGCCGGGTTCGTGGCCGCGACCTGGCTGCGCGGGGTGCGCTGGATCGCCGTGCCGACCACCGTGCTGGGCATGGTGGACGCGGCGGTCGGCGGCAAGACCGGCATCAACACCGCCGAGGGCAAGAACCTGGTGGGCTCCTTCCACCCGCCCGCGGGCGTCCTGTGCGACCTGGCCGCGCTCGACTCGCTGCCGGTCAACGACTTCGTGTCGGGCCTCGCGGAGATCATCAAGGCCGGCTTCATCGCCGACCCGGTGATCCTCGAACTGATCGAGGAGGACCCCGAGGCGGCGCGCAGCCCCCAGGGGCGGCACACCGCCGAACTCATCGAGCGCTCCATCAAGGTCAAGGCCGAGGTCGTCTCCGGGGACCTCAAGGAGTCGGGCCTGCGCGAGATCCTCAACTACGGCCACACGCTGGCGCACGCCATCGAGAAGAACGAGCGCTACAAGTGGCGCCACGGCGCCGCGGTCTCCGTGGGCATGGCCTTCGCGGCCGAACTCGGCCGCCTCGCCGGACGCCTGGACGACGCGACCGCCGACCGGCACCGCGCCGTCCTCGAGTCGGTCGGGCTGCCCCTGAGCTACCGCTACGACCAGTGGCCCAAGCTCCTGGAGACCATGAAGGTCGACAAGAAGTCCCGCGGTGACCTGCTGCGGTTCATCGTCCTCGACGGCCTCGGCAAGCCCGCCGTCCTGGAGGGACCCGACCCCGCGGTGCTCCTCGCCGCGTACGGCGAAGTGGCGAACTAGCGCTTCGACAGCACGAAATCGGCCCGCCAGAACAAGCCACGGGCACCCTGCGGCCTCCCCGGCCGTTCACACAACGTCGGCCGGGGACGGTACCGTTCGGTAACGGGTGGCCCCGGCCGCCGCCCGACCAGCGTCAGTCGCACGAGACGGAGTGGCACCGGATGCAGCACGCAGTGGGGTCTCCGCTGCCGCCGCCCCATCAGCCGGGGCACGGACCGGCCACCGGCTGGTCCCCGGCCGCACATCACCCGAGCGGTCCGCCGCCGGGTGCCGCGCCGGGCGGCCCACCGCCTCCCGCGCCGGGTTTCGCCGGCGCACCGCACCCTCCGGGCACGGCCCCGCACCCTCCGGGCACGGCCCCGCACCCTCCGGGCACGGCCCCGCACCCTCCGGGCACGGCCCCGCACCCTCCGGGACCGGCCCCGCACCCGCACGCCCCGGCCCCGCAGCACGGAGCGCCGGGTGCCCCGCCGCACGGCCACGTCCCGGCGGGCGGCGCCCCCGTGCCGCCGACCCCGGACACGACGGGCCACATCCAGCTCCCGCCGGGTGCCCCCGTCGCCATGCCGAGCCCGCCGCCCGGCACGGCCCAGGCGGACACCGGCGCCACCACGCTGGCCGTCCTCCTGATCGGTCCCGCGGGCGCGGGCAAGACGAGCGTCGCCAAGTACTGGGCGGAGCACCGCAGGGTGCCGACCGCCCACATCAGCCTCGACGACGTCCGCGAATGGGTGCGCTCGGGCTTCGCGGACCCCCAGTCCGGCTGGAACGACCACTCCGAGGCGCAGTACCGCCTGGCCCGCCGCACCTGCGGCTTCGCCGCAAGGAACTTCCTGGCCAACGGCATCTCGTGCATCCTCGACGACGCGGTCTTCCCCGACCGCCCCGTCGTCGGCCTCGGCGGCTGGAAGCGCCACGTGGGCCCCGGCCTGCTGCCGGTGGTCCTGCTGCCCGGCCTGGAGATCGTCCTGGAGCGCAACGCCGAACGCAGCGGAAACCGCCGCCTCACGGACGAGGAAGTGGCCCGCATCCACGGCCGTATGGCCGGGTGGTACGGCTCGGGGCTGCCCATCATCGACAACTCCCAGCTGGACGTGCCCGCCACGGCCCGGGTCCTTGACGACGTCCTTGCCCGTTCCATCGCGAGCCCGCCGCAGTGGTAGCCGGCCGCGCCGCCTGAGGTTTCCCGACGGCCCCGGTGAGCCCCCGGCCGCTCGGTCGGACGCGCTCGACCGGCCGTTCCGCGCACCCGCTCATAGGCTCGTGTCATGTCTGAGGTGTACGCGGCCCGCCGTGAGCGGTTGAGGGAGCGTTGTGCCGCGGGCGGCAGCGCGTCGGCGCTGGTGTCCCGCCCCGCCAACGTGCGGTATCTCGCGGGAGCGGCGCCCCAGGGTGCCGTGCTCCTGCTGGGCAGCAGCGAGGATCTGCTGCTGTGTGCCGGGCCGCCCGGCGACGAACAGGGAGAAGGGCGGCCCGACGAGGGGCTGCGGGTGCAGCTGCTCGACGCGTCCGGCGGGGATCCCGCCGTCGCGGGGGCCGATCTCGCCGCCGCCCAGGGCGCCGACTCGCTCGCCGTAGAGGAGCACGACCTCACCGTCGCCCGGCACCGGGCCCTCGGTTCCGTCGCGCCGCGGCTGCGGCTGACGGATCTCGGGGGAGCGGTGGAGCAGCTGCGGCTCGTCAAGGACGAGGAGGAGATCTCCTGTCTGCGGATCGGCTCCGAGATCGCCGACCAGGCGCTCGGCGAGCTGCTCGAATCCATTCTCGTGGGGCGCACGGAACGCCATCTCGCCCTGGAGCTGGAGCGCCGGCTCGTCGACCACGGCGCGGACGGGCCCGCCTTCCCGACCTCGGTCGCCACGGGACCGAACTCCGGCCGGGGCTCTCACCGGCCATCGGACCGGCGGGTGGAGGAGGGGGATTTCCTCTCCGTGTGCCTGGGGGCCAGTTACCGCGGCTATCGTTGTGAGATCGGACGTACGTTCGTCATCGGCACGTCTCCCGCGGACTGGCAGATCGAGTTGTACGACCTCGTCTTCGCCGCTCAGCGAGCGGGCAGGGAGGCTCTGGCACCCGGCGCCGCCTACCGCGACATCGACCACGCGGCCCGGCACGTACTGGACTCCGCGGGGTATGCGGACGGCCTTGCTCCGCTGATGGGACATGGCCTGGGGCTCGAAATCGACGAGGACCCGCAGTTGGCGCCCGCGGCCATGGGTAAACTGGACGCCTGCGTGCCGGTCACCGTCGAACCGGGGGTTCACATCCCGGGACGGGGTGGTGTCCGGATCGATGACACGCTCGTCGTGCGCCCCGAGGCGGACGGCGGACCCGAGCTACTCACCATCACGACCAAGGAGCTGCTCGCGCTCTAGCTTTCGGCTATGCGCGTGCGCCGGGGTCGTCCACGTCAGTCCAGGAGATTCCGCAACCGTGGCTTCCACGAACGACCTCAAGAACGGCCTGGTGCTCAAGCTCGACGGGGGCCAGCTCTGGTCCGTCGTCGAGTTCCAGCACGTCAAGCCCGGCAAGGGCCCCGCCTTTGTGCGCACCAAGCTCAAGAACGTGATGTCCGGCAAGGTCGTCGACAAGACGTTCAACGCCGGCGTCAAGGTCGACACGGCGACGATCGACAAGCGCGACATGCAGTTCTCCTACATGGACGGCGACTACTTCGTCTTCATGGACATGGAGACGTACGACCAGCTGCACGTCGACAAGAAGTCGGTCGGTGACGCCGCCAACTTCCTGATCGAGGGCTTCACGGCCTCCGTCGCGCAGCACGAGGGCGAAGTCCTCTTCGTCGAGCTGCCGGCCGCCGTCGAGCTGACCATCCAGGAGACCGAGCCCGGCGTCCAGGGCGACCGCTCCACCGGCGGCACCAAGCCCGCCACGCTGGAGACCGGCCACCAGATCCAGGTGCCGCTCTTCATCACCACCGGCGAGAAGATCAAGGTCGACACCCGTGACAGCGGCTACCTCGGCCGGGTGAACAGCTAACCGTGGCTGCTCGTAATACGGCCCGCAAGCGCGCCTTCCAGATTCTCTTCGAGGCCGACCAGCGAGGCGCGGACGTAGTGACGGTCCTCGCGGACTGGGTGCGCCACTCGCGGGCCGATACCCGGCAGCCGCCGGTGAGCGAGTACACGATGGAGCTGGTCGAGGGGTACGCGCAGCACGCGCGCCACATCGACGAGCTGATCTCCCAGTACGCCGTCGGGTGGACCCTGGACAGGATGCCGGTCGTGGACCGCAACATCCTGCGCCTGGGTGCCTACGAGCTGATCTGGGTCGACGAGACCCCGGACGCCGTGGTGCTCGACGAGTCCGTGCAGCTCGCCAAGGAGTTCTCGACGGACGATTCGCCGTCCTTCGTGAACGGCCTGCTCGGCCGCTTCAAGGATCTGAAGCCGGGCCTGCGCCGCGACGAGGCCTAGCCGCCGCACCGCGACACAGCCAGGCGTACGTCAGTTCCCACGCCGCTCAGAGGGCCCGCAGCACTCCGCTGCGGGCCCTCTGGCGTGTCCTGGGGCTCTCCTGAGGGGCGGCGGGGGCTGCGGGGGCGGTATGGGCCGTCGAGGCCCGCTGAGGGCCCAGAGGCGCACGTACAACGCCGCAGTGGCCGGAACCCGATGGGTTCCGGCCACTGCGGCGGTACGTTTCTGCTCAAGTGCCCCTTGAGGGATCAGACGTCGTCGTGGGCGACGGCGCGGCGCGCGTCCGCGTCCAGGACGCCCCAGCTGATCAGCTGCTCGGTGAGAACCGAGGGCGACTGGTCATAGATCACGGCGAGGGTGCGCAGGTCGTCCTGGCGGATCGAGAGCACCTTGCCGTTGTAGTCACCGCGCTGCGACTGGATCGTGGCGGCGTACCGCTGGAGCGGGCCGGCCTTTTCGGCCGGGACGTGCGCCAGGCGCTCAAGGTCGAGCACGAGCTTCGGCGGCGGCTCGGCCGCGCCGCCGGGAGCGGTACCAGGCAGCAGTTCCTGGACCGGGACGCCGTAGAAGTCCGCCAGCTCGGCAAGGCGCTGTACGGTCACGGCGCGGTCGCCGCGTTCGTACGAACCGACCACGACCGCCTTCCAGCGTCCCTGGGACTTCTCCTCGACACCGTGGAGGGAAAGGCCCTGCTGGGTACGGATGGCGCGGAGCTTGGCCCCGAGCTGTTTGGCGTATTCGCTGGACATATAGCTCCCCGGACGAAGAACGGTAACTCACTGTGAGGTTACGCAGCGTTACTTGGCTGCGTCAAGCCGAATGGTCCGTACCGGCACCCCCGAGGGGGGCCGTGACCGGCGGTGTTGCCGCCCCTGGTAGTGTGGATGGCGCAATTTCGACGTCCTTTAAGGTCCGTCCCGTGAGGCGGAGAAGGAGGTCCGTTTCATATGGACTCGAACGACAAGAACGACCCCGATGTCGCGCGGCCCGTGCTCGAAGGCCCGGACATCGCACGGGTGTTGACCCGTATCGCCCACGAGATCGTCGAGCGCGCCAAAGGCGCCGAAGACGTGGTGCTGCTCGGCATTCCCACCCGTGGCGTGTTCCTCGCCCGGCGCCTCGCCGAGAAGCTCGAAGAAATCACCGGACGCTCGATCCCGGTCGGCTCACTCGACATCACGATGTACCGCGACGATCTGCGCATGCATCCGCCGCGCGCCCTGGCCCGCACCGAGATCCCCGGTGACGGCATCGACGGCCGCCTCGTCGTCCTCGTCGACGACGTGCTCTTCTCCGGCCGCACCATCCGCGCCGCCCTCGACGGCCTGAACGACATCGGGCGCCCGCGCGCGGTGCAGCTCGCCGTGCTCGTCGACCGCGGCCACCGCGAACTGCCGATCCGTGCCGACTACGTCGGCAAGAACCTCCCCACGTCGCTGCGGGAGACGGTCAAGGTCCAGCTCGCCGAGGAGGACGGCCGCGACGCCGTGCTGCTCGGTGCCAAGCCCGCTTCCGCCTAGGACCGGTCCTCCCTGCGGACCCTGGGCACAGCCCTGCGCGCCCGCATGCCCGCAAACCTCCCCATGACGGAGTAAACCCAGATGATGCGACACCTCATCTCGGCCGCCGACCTCACCCGCGACGACGCCGTTCTCATCCTCGACACCGCCGAGGAGATGGCCCGGGTCGCCGACCGGCCGATCAAGAAGCTTCCCGCCCTGCGCGGCCGCACGATCTGCAACCTGTTCTTCGAGGACTCCACGCGGACCCGGATCTCCTTCGAGGCCGCCGAGAAGCGCCTCTCCGCCGACGTCATCAACTTCGCCGCCAAGGGCTCCAGCGTCTCCAAGGGCGAGTCGCTCAAGGACACCGCCCAGACCCTGGAGGCGATGGGCGTCGACGCCGTCGTCATCCGGCACGGCGCGTCCGGCGCGCCCTACCGCCTCGCCACCTCCGGCTGGATCGACGCCCCGGTGATCAACGCGGGCGACGGCACCCACCAGCACCCCACGCAGGCCCTGCTCGACGCCTTCACCATGCGGCGCCGCCTGGTCGGCCGTGACGCGGGCCTGGGCAAGGACCTCGGCGGCAAGCGCATCACGCTCGTCGGCGACGTCCTGCACAGCCGGGTCGCGCGCTCGAACGTCGACCTGCTGCACACCCTGGGCGCCCAGGTCACCCTGGTCGCCCCGCCCACGCTCGTACCGGTCGGCGTCGACAGCTGGCCCTGCGACGTGTCCTACGACCTGGACCGGGTGCTCCCGAAGTCGGACGCCGTGATGATGCTGCGCGTGCAGCGTGAGCGCATGAACGCCGCGTTCTTCCCGACCGAGCGCGAGTACTCCCGGCGCTACGGCCTGGACGGCCAGCGCATGGCGAAGATGCCCGAGCACGCCATCGTGATGCACCCCGGGCCGATGGTCCGCGGCATGGAGATCACCGCCGAGGTCGCCGACTCCGACCGCTGCACGGTCATCGAGCAGGTCGCCAACGGCGTCCACACCCGCATGGCCGTCCTCTACCTGCTCCTGGGCGGCAACGAACCCGCCGTCACGCACACCCGCCCCACCGCCTCAGAGGAGAAGTAAGACATGAGCAAGACCCTGATCCGTGGTGCGAAGGTCCTCGGCGGCGAGCCCCAGGACGTCCTGATCGACGGCGAGACGATCGTCGAGGTCGGCACCGGCCTGAGCGCCGAGGGCGCCGAGGTCGTCGAGGCCGACGGCAAGATCCTGCTGCCCGGCCTCGTCGACCTGCACACCCACCTGCGCGAGCCCGGCCGCGAGGACTCCGAGACCGTCCTGACCGGTACGCAGGCCGCCGCGTCCGGCGGCTACACCGCCGTGTTCGCCATGGCCAACACCTTCCCCGTCGCCGACACCGCCGGCGTCGTCGAGCAGGTCTACCGCCTCGGCCAGGAAGGCGGATACGCCGACGTGCAGCCGATCGGCGCCGTCACCGTCGGCCTGGAGGGCAAGAAGCTCGCCGAGCTCGGCGCCATGCACGAGTCCGCGGCCGGCGTCACCGTCTTCTCCGACGACGGCAAGTGCGTCGACGACGCGGTGATCATGCGCCGCGCCCTGGAGTACGTGAAGGCCTTCGGCGGCGTCGTCGCCCAGCACGCGCAGGAGCCCCGCCTCACCGAGGGCGCCCAGATGAACGAGGGCGTCGTCTCCGCCGAGCTGGGCCTGGGCGGCTGGCCGGCCGTCGCCGAGGAGTCGATCATCGCGCGGGACGTGCTGCTCGCCGAGCACGTGGGCTCGCGGGTGCACATCTGCCACCTCTCGACCGCAGGATCGGTGGAGATCGTGCGCTGGGCGAAGTCGCGCGGCATCGACGTGACCGCCGAGGTCACCCCGCACCACCTCCTCCTGACCGACGAGATGGTCCGGACGTACAACCCGGTCTACAAGGTCAACCCGCCGCTGCGCACCGAGCGCGACGTCATGGCGCTGCGCGAGGCCCTGGCCGACGGCACGATCGACATCGTCGCCACCGACCACGCCCCGCACCCGCACGAGGACAAGGACTGCGAGTGGGCCGCGGCCGCCATGGGCATGGTGGGCCTGGAGACCGCGCTCTCCGTCGTCCAGCGGACGATGGTCGAGACGGGCCTGCTGACCTGGGCCGCCGTCGCGGACCGGATGTCCGTCAAGCCCGCGGAGATCGGGCGGGCCACCGGCCACGGCCGCCCCGTCTCGGCAGGTGAGCCCGCGAACCTCACGCTCGTCGATCCCGATTACCGTGGTGTCGTGGACCCCGCGGGCTTCGCCTCGCGCAGCGGCAACACCCCCTACGAGGGCCGTGAGCTGCCCGGCCGCGTGACGCACACGTGGCTGCGGGGCCGCGCCACGCTCGTCGACGGGAAGCTCGCGTGACATCTCTTCTGGAACTGGCCGCCGAGAAGGAATCGGCGGAGGTGACCGACTGGGCCGCCCGCGCGGGCTGGGTCGTCGGACTGCTGCTCTTCATCGCGCTCGTCTACTGGCTGATGCGCGAGGGCTGGAAGTGGCGCGGCACGCTCCAGGGCGACCTGCCCGAGCTGCCCGCCGCGCCGAGCGAGCCGGGCCCGGCCAGACTTGAGCTGAGCGGTCGCTACCACGGCTCGACCACGGCAGGGCAGTGGCTCGACCGCATCGTGGCGCACGGCCTCGGTACCCGCAGCCGCGTCGAGCTGACGCTCACCGACGCGGGTCTGGACGTCGTACGCCCCGGATCTGCCGACTTCTTCATCCCGGCCGCACAGCTGCGCGAGGCCCGGCTCGACAAGGGCATCGCCGGAAAGGTCCTCGCGGAGGGCGGTCTGCTGATCGTCACCTGGGAGCACGGCGAGAAGCTGCTCGACTCGGGCTTCCGCTCGGACCACGCGGCCGAGCAGGCGGACTGGGTCGAGGCCATCAACAACATGATCAACAAGACCAGCACGACGGAAGGCACCGCACGATGACAACCTCCAAGCAGGGGACTGCCTCGCAGAGGAAGGGGGCGTCTCCCGCCGTACTCGTCCTGGAGGACGGCCGCATCTTCCGCGGCCGCGCCTACGGGGCCGTGGGGGAGACCTTCGGCGAAGCGGTGTTCTCCACCGGCATGACCGGCTACCAGGAGACCCTCACCGACCCCTCGTACCACCGGCAGGTCGTCGTCATGACGGCCCCGCACGTCGGCAACACGGGCGTGAACGACGAGGACCCCGAGTCGAAGAAGATCTGGGTCTCCGGTTACGTCGTGCGCGACCCCGCGCGCGTGCCCTCCAACTGGCGCTCCCAGCGCACGCTCGACGAGGAACTGGTCGATCAGGGCGTCGTCGGCATCAGCGGCATCGACACGCGCGCCCTCACCCGCCACCTGCGCGAGAGCGGCGCGATGCGCGTCGGGATCTTCTCCGGGGACGCCGTCGCGGACGACGCGGCGCTGCTCGCTCGCGTCAAGGAGGCCCCGCAGATGGTGGGCGCGAGCCTGTCCACCGAGGTCGCCACCACCGAGTCGTACGTCGTCCCGGCCATCGGCGAGAAGAAGTTCACCGTGGCCGCGCTCGACCTCGGCATCAAGGGCATGACCCCGCAGCGCATGGCCGAGCGCGGCATCGAGGTGCACGTGCTGCCCGCCACGGCGACGCTGGAGGACGTGTACGCGGTCAACCCCGACGGCTTCTTCCTGTCGAACGGCCCCGGCGACCCCTCGACCGTGGACCTGACCGTGGTCAAGGGCGTCCTGGAGCGCAAGACCCCGCTCTTCGGCATCTGCTTCGGCAACCAGATCCTCGGCCGGGCGCTCGGCTTCGGCACGTACAAGCTGAAGTACGGCCACCGCGGCATCAACCAGCCCGTGCAGGACCGCACTACCGGCAAGGTCGAGGTCACCGCGCACAACCACGGCTTCGCCGTCGACGCGCCCCTCGACCAGGTCTCCGACACCCCCTACGGCCGCGCCGAGGTCTCCCACGTGTGCCTCAACGACCAGGTGGTGGAGGGGCTCCAGCTCCTCGACCAGCCCGCGTTCAGCGTCCAGTACCACCCCGAGGCGGCCGCCGGCCCGCACGACGCCGCGTACCTCTTCGACCGCTTCGTATCCCTGATGACCGCAGAAGGAGCCCAGCGTGCCTAAGCGCACCGATATCCAGTCCGTCCTGGTCATCGGCTCCGGCCCGATCGTCATCGGCCAGGCAGCGGAGTTCGACTACTCCGGCACCCAGGCCTGCCGCGTGCTCAAGGCCGAGGGCCTGCGCGTCATCCTGGTGAACTCGAACCCGGCGACGATCATGACCGACCCGGAGATCGCCGACGCGACCTACGTCGAGCCGATCACCCCCGAGTTCGTCGAGAAGATCATCGCCAAGGAGCGCCCCGACGCGCTCCTGCCCACCCTCGGCGGCCAGACCGCGCTCAACACCGCGATCTCCATGCACGAGCAGGGCGTCCTGGAGAAGTACGGCGTCGAGCTCATCGGCGCCAACGTCGAGGCGATCAACAAGGGCGAGGACCGCGACCTCTTCAAGGGCGTCGTCGAAGAGGTCAAGAAGAAGATCGGGCACGGCGAGTCCGCCCGCTCGTACATCTGCCACTCCATGGACGACGTCCTCAAGGGCGTCGAGGAGCTCGGCGGCTACCCCGTCGTCGTGCGCCCCTCCTTCACCATGGGCGGCGCCGGTTCCGGCTTCGCGCACGACGAGGAGGAGTTGCGCCGCATCGCCGGACAGGGCCTCACGCTCTCGCCGACCACCGAGGTGCTCCTGGAGGAGTCCATCCTCGGCTGGAAGGAGTACGAGCTGGAGCTGATGCGCGACAAGAACGACAACGTCGTGGTCGTCTGCTCCATCGAGAACTTCGACCCGATGGGCGTCCACACCGGCGACTCGATCACCGTCGCGCCCGCGATGACGCTGACCGACCGCGAGTACCAGACCCTGCGGGACATCGGCATCGCGATCATCCGCGAGGTCGGCGTCGACACCGGCGGCTGCAACATCCAGTTCGCCATCGACCCGACGGACGGCCGGGTCATCGTCATCGAGATGAACCCGCGCGTCTCGCGGTCCTCCGCGCTCGCGTCGAAGGCCACCGGATTCCCGATCGCGAAGATCGCCGCGAAGCTGGCCGTCGGCTACACGCTGGACGAGATCCCGAACGACATCACCGAGAAGACCCCGGCCTCCTTCGAGCCGACCCTCGACTACGTGGTGGTCAAGGCCCCGCGGTTCGCCTTCGAGAAGTTCCCCTCGGCGGACTCGACCCTGACGACCACCATGAAGTCGGTCGGCGAGGCCATGGCCATCGGCCGCAACTTCACCGAGGCGCTCCAGAAGGCGCTGCGCTCCCTGGAGAAGAAGGGCTCGCAGTTCACCTTCGTGGGCGAGCCCGGCGACAAGGCCGAGCTCCTCGCGCAGGCCGTCCGGCCGACCGACGGCCGCATCAACTCCGTCATGCAGGCCATCCGCGCCGGCGCGACGCCCGAGGAGGTCTTCGAGTACACGAAGATCGACCCGTGGTTCGTCGACCAGCTCTTCCTGATCAAGGAGATCGCGGACGAGCTGACCGCCGCCGAGCGCCTGGACGCCGACCTGCTCGCCGAGGCCAAGCGGCACGGCTTCTCCGACCACCAGATCGCCGAGATCCGCGGCCTGCGCGAGGACGTCGTGCGCGAGGTGCGCCACGCGCTCGGCGTGCGCCCGGTCTACAAGACGGTCGACACCTGCGCCGCCGAGTTCGCCGCGAAGACGCCGTACTTCTACTCCTCGTACGACGAGGAGAACGAGGTCGCCGAGCGCGAGAAGCCCGCGGTCATCATCCTGGGCTCGGGCCCCAACCGCATCGGCCAGGGCATCGAGTTCGACTACTCCTGCGTCCACGCCTCCTTCGCGCTCAGCGACGCGGGCTACGAGACCGTGATGGTCAACTGCAACCCCGAGACCGTCTCCACGGACTACGACACCTCCGACCGCCTGTACTTCGAGCCGCTGACGCTCGAGGACGTCCTGGAGATCGTCAACGTCGAGGCGCAGGCCGGACCGATCGCGGGCGTCATCGTCCAGCTCGGCGGCCAGACCCCGCTCGGCCTCGCGCAGGCGCTGAAGGACAACGGCGTGCCGGTCGTGGGCACCTCGCCCGAGGCCATCCACGCCGCCGAGGACCGCGGCGCCTTCGGCCGCGTGCTCGCCGAGGCCGGTCTGCCCGCGCCCAAGCACGGCACCGCGACCACCTTCGCCGAGGCCAAGGCCATCGCCGACGAGATCGGCTACCCCGTCCTCGTGCGCCCGTCGTACGTGCTCGGCGGCCGCGGCATGGAGATCGTGTACGACGAGACGCGCCTGTCCGCGTACATCGAGGAGTCGACCGAGATCAGCCCCTCGCGGCCGGTGCTCGTCGACCGCTTCCTCGACGACGCGATCGAGATCGACGTCGACGCGCTCTACGACGGCGAGGAGCTCTACCTCGGCGGCGTCATGGAGCACATCGAGGAAGCCGGCATCCACTCCGGCGACTCGGCGTGCGCCCTGCCCCCGATCACCCTCGGCGGCCACGACATCAAGCGCCTGCGCGCCTCCACGGAGGGCATCGCCAAGGGCGTCGGCGTGCGCGGGCTCATCAACATCCAGTTCGCGATGGCCGGGGACATCCTCTACGTCCTGGAGGCCAACCCGCGCGCCTCGCGCACCGTCCCCTTCACCTCGAAGGCGACCGCGGTGCCGCTGGCCAAGGCCGCCGCGCGCATCTCGCTCGGCGCGACCGTCGCCGAGCTGCGCGCCGAGGGCATGCTCCCGGCCACCGGCGACGGCGGCACGCTGCCGATGGACGCGCCGATCTCGGTCAAGGAAGCCGTCATGCCGTGGTCGCGCTTCCGCGACATCCACGGGCGCGGCGTCGACACCGTCCTCGGCCCGGAGATGCGCTCCACGGGCGAGGTCATGGGCATCGACTCGGTGTTCGGCACGGCCTACGCCAAGTCGCAGGCCGGCGCTTATGGCCCGCTGCCGACCAAGGGCCGCGCCTTCATCTCGGTGGCCAACCGCGACAAGCGCTCGATGATCTTCCCGGCGCGCGAACTGGTCGCGCACGGCTTCGAGCTGCTCGCCACGTCCGGCACGGCCGAGGTGCTCAAGCGCAACGGCATCAACGCCACGATCGTGCGCAAGCAGAGCGAGGGCGAGGGCCCGAACGGCGAGAAGACGATCGTCCAGCTGATCCACGACGGCGCGGTCGACCTCATCGTCAACACCCCGTACGGCACCGGTGGCCGCCTCGACGGCTACGACATCCGTACGGCGGCCGTGTCCCGCTCCGTGCCGTGCCTGACGACGGTCCAGGCGCTCGCCGCCGCCGTCCAGGGCATCGACGCGCTCAACGGCGGGGACGTGGGCGTGCGCTCGCTCCAGGAACACGCCGAGCATCTGACCGCGGCCCGCGACTAGCAGCCCACAAGGGGGACACCGATCCGGTGTCCCCCTTCTGGTGAGAACACCGAGGACTCGACCATGTACAAGTTCTTCTTCAACCTCGTCTTCAAGCGCATGGACCCGGAGCAGGCCCACTACACGGCCTTCCGCTGGATCCGGCTCGCGGCCCGCGTGCCGGTGCTGCGCACCTTCGTCGCCGCCGTCCTCGCGCCGCGCCACAAGGAGCTGCGCACCGAGGCCCTGGGCCTGCGGATGCACGGGCCCTTCGGACTCGCCGCGGGCTTCGACAAGAACGCCGTGGCGATCGACGGCATGTCGATGCTGGGCTTCGACCACATCGAGATCGGCACCGTCACGGGGGAGCCGCAGCCCGGCAACCCCAAGAAGCGCCTCTTCCGCCTCGTGCAGGACCGCGCGCTGATCAACCGCATGGGATTCAACAACGAGGGCTCGGCGGCCGTGGCCGAGCGCCTGGGCGCCCGCAGGGCCGTCTTCAAGACGGTCGTGGGCGTGAACATCGGCAAGACCAAGGTCGTCCCCGAGGAGGAGGCCGCCGCCGACTACGTGAAGTCGACCGAGCGGCTCGCCGCCCACGCCGACTACCTCGTGGTGAACGTGTCGTCCCCGAACACCCCCGGCCTGCGCAACCTCCAGGCCACCGAGTCGCTGCGGCCGCTGCTGACCGCCGTGCGCGAGGCGGCCGACCGCAGCGTCTCCGGGCGGCGCGTGCCGCTCCTGGTGAAGATCGCCCCCGACCTGGCGGACGAGGACGTCGACGCGGTCGCCGACCTGGCCGTCGAGCTCGGCCTGGACGGCATCATCGCCACGAACACGACCATCGCGCGCGAAGGCCTCGGTCTGCGCTCCGACCCCGCGCTGTACGGAGAGACCGGCGGTTTGTCCGGGGCGCCCCTCAAGGAGCGCTCCCTGGAGGTCCTGCGCCGCCTCTACGCGCGCGTGGGCGACCGCATCACGCTCGTGGGCGTCGGCGGCATCGAGACCGCCGAGGACGCCTGGCAGCGCATCCTCGCCGGCGCCACGCTGGTCCAGGGCTACAGCGCCTTCATCTACGAGGGACCCTTCTGGGCCCGCGCGATCCACAAGGGGCTCGCCGCCCGCCTCAACTCCTCCCCGTACGCCACGCTCGCCGAGGCCGTCGGCGCCGACACAAGGACTTCCGCATGAGTGCACTCGAACCCTTCGGTACGCGCCTGCGCCGCGCCATGGATGAGCGCGGCCCCCTCTGCGTCGGCATCGACCCGCACGCCTCCCTGCTGTCCGCCTGGGGTTTGAACGACGACGTCGCGGGCCTGGAGAAGTTCACCGGGACCGTGGTGGAGGCCCTGGCCGGCACGGTGGCGGTCTTCAAGCCGCAGAGCGCGTTCTTCGAGCGCTTCGGCTCGCGCGGCACCGCCGTCCTGGAGAAGGCCGTCCAGGAGCTGCGCGCGGCCGGGGCCCTGGTGGTCATGGACGCCAAGCGCGGCGACATCGGCTCGACGATGGCCGCGTACGCCGAGACCTTCCTGCACAAGGACTCGCCGCTGTTCTCCGACGCCCTCACGGTCTCGCCCTACCTCGGCTACGGCTCGCTGAAGCCGGCCGTCGACCTCGCGCGCGAGAACGGCACCGGACTCTTCGTGCTCGCCCTCACCTCCAACCCCGAGGGCGCCGAGGTGCAGCACGCGACGCGCGAGGACGGCCGCACGGTCGGCGCGACGATGCTCGGGCACCTGGCGGCGGAGAACGCCGGCGCGGAGCCCCTGGGGTCCTTCGGCGCCGTCGTGGGGGCCACCCTGGGCGACCTCTCCTCGTACGACCTGGCGATCAACGGTCCGCTGCTCGCTCCCGGCATCGGGGCGCAGGGGGCCACGCCGGCCGATCTGCCGGGGGTCTTCGGCGCCGCGGTGCGCGACGTCGTGCCGAGCGTCAGCCGGGGTGTCCTGCGTCACGGTCCCGACATCGCGGGTCTGCGGGCCGCCGCGAGCCGCTTCGCGGACGAGATCCGCGGGGCCGTCGCCGCCTCCTGAGGGTGTTTTTCCGCCGCCGGAGGACACGTCCGGCCACGTCCCCGGGTTTCGCCGACGGCTCGCCGGGCCAAATCCGGGGTGAAATGCCCGAAATGCACACCTCGACAGAGGCTGACCAGGACTTTTCGTCTGTTCTCGCTGACTCTGGCGGCCATGCCCGCTAGTCTCCGACGAGAGCGAACGGGCAAGCGCGTTGCACGTTGCTCACCAGGTGTGGGGCGACTAGGTTCCTCACCGGTCCGTATCCGACAGTTCGACATCCGAGGTGACGTAGGCGTGGCTCTTCCGCCCCTTACCCCTGAACAGCGCGCAGCCGCGCTCGAAAAGGCCGCCGCGGCTCGCCGGGAGCGGGCCGAGGTCAAAAATCGACTCAAGCACTCCGGCGCCTCGCTCCATGAGGTCATCAAGCAGGGACAGGAGAACGATGTCATCGGCAAGATGAAGGTCTCCGCTCTCCTGGAGTCCCTGCCGGGCGTGGGCAAGGTCCGCGCCAAGCAGATCATGGAGCGTCTCGGCATCTCCGAAAGCCGCCGTGTGCGCGGTCTCGGCTCCAACCAGATCGCCTCCTTGGAGCGTGAGTTCGGCGGTGGCGCTGCCTGACGTTCTCAGGCACTCCTGAGAACCTGGATAATCGCTGCATGGCTGCAACATCCCGGGGGACGACCCCCGTGCCCCCGGACGTACGTCCGCGGCTGACCGTGCTCTCCGGCCCCTCAGGGGTCGGCAAGAGCACGGTCGTCGCTCATATGCGCAAAGAACACCCCGAGGTCTGGCTCTCGGTCTCGGCCACCACCCGGAAGCCGCGCCCCGGCGAGAAGGACGGCGTCCACTACTTCTTCGTCTCCGACGACGAGATGGACAAGCTGATCGCCAACGGCGAGCTTCTGGAGTGGGCCGAGTTCGCGGGCAACCGCTACGGCACCCCGCGCGGTGCCGTCCTGCGCCGCCTCGAGGCGGGCGAGCCCGTCCTCCTGGAGATCGATCTCCAGGGCGCGCGCCTGGTCCGCGAGTCGATGTCCGAGGCCCAGCTGGTCTTCCTCGCCCCGCCGAGCTGGGAAGAGCTGGTCCGCCGGCTCACCGGCCGCGGGACCGAGGCGCCCGAGGTGATCGAGCGCAGGCTCGGCGCGGCAAAGATCGAACTGGCCGCCGAGGCCGAGTTCGATACGACCCTGGTCAATACCTCCGTCGAGGATGTGGCGCGTGAGCTGCTAGCCTTGATGAAAGTTGTTTGATCTTCATCCTCAGTAACCCGGATTGACCTTCAATTTCCATTCGAGGGCCGATCCCCTTCGGAAGGCAGAGAGTGTCCTCTTCCATCACCGCGCCCGAGGGCATCATCAACCCGCCGATTGATGAGCTCCTCGAAGCGACCGACTCGAAGTACAGCCTCGTGATCTACGCCGCCAAGCGCGCGCGCCAGATCAACGCGTACTACTCGCAGCTCGGTGAGGGCCTGCTGGAGTACGTCGGCCCGCTGGTCGACACCCACGTCCACGAGAAGCCGCTCTCGATCGCGCTCCGCGAGATCAACGCGGGTCTGCTGACGTCCGAGGCCATCGAGGGCCCGGCCCAGTAGTTCTTCCCGCGCAGTTCCTTTTCCTGCGCGGTTCTTCACCACAGGCCCGGCAGCGCGACTGCCGGGCCTGTGGTGTGTCATGGAGTCGTACGTCCCCGACCGCGGGGATCAGGAGTGCGGGGAGGCACGGTGGGCAAGCCCAAGGTCGTTCTGGGGGTCAGCGGCGGAATCGCCGCGTACAAGGCCTGTGAGCTGCTGCGGCGGCTGACCGAGTCGGGCCATGACGTACGCGTCGTGCCGACCGCGTCGTCCCTGCACTTCGTGGGCGCGGCCACCTGGTCGGCGCTGTCCGGCAACCCGGTCTCGACCGAGGTGTGGGACTCCGTGCACGAGGTGCCGCACGTCCGCATCGGCCAGGCCGCCGACGTCGTGATCGTCGCGCCGGCGACCGCCGACATGATGGCGAAGGCCGCTCACGGCCTCGCCGACGACCTCCTGACGAACACGCTCCTCACCGCCCGCTGTCCGGTGATCTTCGCACCCGCGATGCACACGGAGATGTGGGAGCACCCGGCCACCCAGGAGAACGTCGCCACGCTGCGCCACCGCGGCGCCCTGGTCGTCGAGCCCGCCGTGGGCCGCCTCACCGGCGTGGACACCGGCAAGGGCCGCTTCCCCGACCCGGTCGAGCTCTTCGAGGTCGTCCGCCGCGTCCTGGCCCGCGGCGACCTGGGCCAAGACCTCGCCGGGCGGCACGTCGTCGTCAGCGCGGGCGGCACGCGCGAGCCGCTCGACCCCGTCCGCTTCCTGGGCAACCGCTCCTCCGGCAAGCAGGGGTACGCCCTCGCCCGCAGCGCGGCGGCCCGGGGCGCCCGCGTCACGCTCGTGTCGGCGAACGCGGCGCTGCCCGACCCCGCGGGCGTCGACGTCCTGCCCGTCGGCACCGCCGTCCAGCTCCGCGAGGCGGTCCTGAAGGCGGCGGCGGACGCGGACGCGGTGGTCATGGCCGCGGCGGTGGCCGACTTCCGTCCGGAGACCTACGCGGCCGGGAAGATCAAGAAGAGGGACGGCCACGAGCAGCCCCCGATCGCCCTGGTCCGCAACCCCGACATCCTCGCCGAGCTCTCCGGAGAGCGGCCCCGCCCCGGCCAGATCGTCGTCGGCTTCGCCGCGGAGACGGACGACGTGCTCGCCAACGGCCGCGCCAAGCTGGAGCGCAAGGGCTGCGACCTGCTCGTGGTGAACGAGGTGGGCGAGCGCAAGACGTTCGGCTCCGAGGAGAACGAGGCGGTCGTGCTCGGCGCGGACGGCAGCGAGACCCCCGTGCCGTACGGACCCAAGGAAGCCCTCGCGGACACGGTCTGGGATCTCGTGGCCGAACGCCTGCCGCAGCGGTGACCGCCCGCGCGGGGGTTCCCGCCGAGGCGACGGCGCCCGCCGCGGCGACAACTGACAAAGTCCGGAAAGATCTCCGGGGAAATCCCGCCGCCGAAACCCCAGCGGAATCGTGGGAAATCCAGCCCTCGAATGTCACAATCGCCGCATGGGGCTCCTCAAACCCGCGAAATTCGGGCGCGAGGCCCTCTGGTGGAGACCGATCGTCGTACCGCACAATGCAGTGCCGCAGGTCACAGCACTCCCAAGTGGCGAGACACGTGGTCCGGCGGCCGAGTGCGACCGATAAACTGGTCTCGGACGACGCCGGGCGCAGCTCCCGGCCGTCCACCAATGATCAGCCAGCAGCCGCTGCAACCACAGGGAGCGATGTGTCCCGCCGTCTCTTCACCTCGGAGTCTGTGACCGAGGGTCACCCCGACAAGATCGCTGACCAGATCAGCGACACCATTCTCGACGCACTCCTGCGGGAGGACCCGAAATCCCGGGTCGCCGTGGAGACGTTGATCACCACCGGCCTGGTGCACGTGGCCGGCGAGGTGACGACCAAGGCGTACGCGCCGATCGCGCAGCTGGTGCGCGACAAGATCCTCGAGATCGGTTACGACTCCTCGAAGAAGGGCTTCGACGGCGCCTCCTGTGGCGTCTCGGTGTCCATCGGCTCGCAGTCCCCCGACATCGCGCAGGGCGTCGACACGGCGTACGAGCAGCGCGTCGAGGGCGATGAGGACGAGCTCGACAAGCAGGGCGCGGGCGACCAGGGCCTGATGTTCGGCTACGCCTGCGACGAGACGCCGGAGCTGATGCCGCTCCCGATCCACCTCGCGCACCGTCTCTCGCGCCGCCTGTCCGAGGTCCGCAAGAATGGGACCATCCCGTACCTGCGCCCCGACGGCAAGACCCAGGTCACCATCGAGTATGACGGCGACAAGGCCGTCCGCCTCGACACCGTCGTGGTCTCCTCGCAGCACGCGTCGGACATCGACCTGGACTCGCTCCTGGCCCCCGACATCCGCGAGTTCGTCGTCGAGCCCGAGCTGAAGGCCCTCCTCGAGGACGGCATCAAGCTGGAGACCGACGGCTACCGCCTCCTGGTCAACCCGACCGGACGCTTCGAGATCGGCGGCCCGATGGGCGACGCCGGCCTCACCGGCCGCAAGATCATCATCGACACGTACGGCGGCATGGCCCGCCACGGCGGCGGTGCCTTCTCCGGCAAGGACCCGTCCAAGGTCGACCGCTCGGCCGCCTACGCGATGCGCTGGGTCGCCAAGAACGTCGTCGCCGCCGGCCTCGCGGCCCGCTGCGAGGTCCAGGTCGCGTACGCGATCGGCAAGGCCGAGCCGGTGGGCCTGTTCGTCGAGACGTTCGGCACGGCCACGGTCGACACCGACAAGATCGAGGCGGCCATCGCCGAGGTCTTCGACCTTCGCCCGGCCGCGATCATCCGCGACCTCGACCTGCTCCGCCCGATCTACGCCCAGACCGCGGCGTACGGCCACTTCGGCCGCGCGATCCCCGACTTCACGTGGGAGCGCACGGACCGCGTGGACGCGCTGCGGAAGGCCGCGGGGCTGTAAGTCCGCCCCGCCCGGCGAGTTCTGACCAGGCCCGGTGCCCCCCAGTGGGGGCGCCGGGCTTCGTCGTGCGGCGGGGGCGTCGGGCTCGCGGCCGTGTCAGTGGGGTCTGGTAGGAATGCTGCTGTGAGCAGCGAGAATCAGAAATCCGAGGGGGGCGGCGGGGGCGAGCCGCCGGAGCAGCTTGCGTTCATTCGGGAAGCGGTGCGCAAGGCCGAGGTGCCGCGGGCCAAGCCGCGGACGTGGCGGGGAGCCGCGCTGGCGAAGAGCCTGCCCGTGGCCCGGGTGCTGGTCGACAAGGGCGTGCTGCACCTCGACCGGTACTTCGACTACGCCGTGCCCGAGGAGCTGGACGAGCAGGCCCAGCCCGGGGTGCGGGTGCGGGTGCGGTTCGGTGCGGGCACGCGGAACGTGCGCAGCGGGCGGCGTGAGGGCGGGGGGCTGATCGACGGGTTCCTCGTGGAGCGGGTCGCCGAGTCCGACTACTCCGGGCCTCTGGCCGCCCTGGCGCAGGTCGTCTCGCCCGAGCCGGTGCTCGGCGAGGAGCTGCTGGGCCTTGCCCGGGCCGTGGCCGATCGGTACGCGGGCAGCCTCGCCGACGTGTTGCAGCTGGCCGTTCCGCCCCGCCACGCGCGGGCCGAGGCGCGTGCCGCGGGGGAGACCCCGCCGCCGCCGGCCGCGCCCGACGCCGGGTCCTGGCGGCGGTACGGACACGGTACGGAGTTTCTGGGCGCGCTCGCCTCGGGGGGTGCTCCCCGGGCCGTGTGGACCGCCCTTCCCGGGCCCGAGTGGGCCGAGGAGATCGCCAGGGCCGTGCAGGCGACGCTCGCCTCCGGGCGGGGGGCCCTGGTGGTCGTGCCCGCCGGGCGGCCCGCCGCGCGGGTCGACGCCGCGCTGACCCAGCTGATGGGAGCGGGGCAGCATGCGCTGCTGACCGCCGACGTGGGGCAGGAGCGGCGGTATCGCGAGTGGCTGTCCGTGCGGCGCGGGGCCGTGCGGGCCGTCGTGGGGACGCGGGCCGCGATGTTCGCTCCCGTACGGAATCTCGGGCTCGTCGTGATCTGGGACGACGGCGATGCCAGCCACAGCGACGACAACGCCCCCTTCCCGCATGTGCGGGAGGTGCTGGAGCTTCGGGCCTCGCGGGACAAGTGCGGTTTTCTGCTGGGGAGTTGGAGTTGCACCGTCGAGGCGGCGCAGCTGGTGGAGAGCGGGTGGGCGGCGCCGCTGGTCGCCGACCGTGAGCAGGTGCGGGGGGCCGCGCCGCTCGTGCGGACCGTGGGGGACGGCGACCTCGCCCGGGACGAGGCGGCGCGGGCCGCGCGGCTTCCGTCGCTCGCCTGGAACGTGGTGCGCGAGGGGCTGAAGCACGGGCCCGTGCTGGTCCAGGTGCCCCGCCGGGGGTACGTGCCCCGGCTCGCGTGCGAGAGGTGCCGGGAGCCCGCGCGGTGCCGGCACTGTGCGGGGCCGCTGGAAGCGCGGGACGGCGGTGGCCTGTGGTGCGGCTGGTGCGGGGTGGAGGAAGGCGCCTGGCACTGCGGTGAGTGCGGGGGGTTCCGGCTCCGGGCGCAGGTGGTGGGCGCGCGGCGTACGGCCGAGGAGCTGGGGCGGGCCTTCCCCGCGGTGCCGGTGCGGACGTCGGGGCGTGAGCAGGTGCTCGACACCATGGCCGGGACACCTGCCCTGGTGGTGAGTACGCCGGGTGCCGAGCCCGTGGCCGAGGGCGGCTATGCCGCGGCCTTGCTGCTCGACGGGTGGGCGATGCTGGGGCGGCCCGATCTGCGGGCCGGGGAGGAGGCGCTGCGGCGGTGGATCTCGGCCGCGGCGCTGGTGCGGCCCCAGGGGGTGGGCGGGACCGTGGTGGTCGTGGCCGAGCCGACCCTGCGGCCCGTGCAGGCCCTCGTGCGGTGGGATCCCGTGGGGCATGCGGTGCGGGAGCTCTCCGAGCGGGCCGAGCTGGGCTTCCCGCCGGTGTCGCGGATGGCCTCCGTGGCGGGGACCTCGGAGGCGCTGTCCGGCTTCCTCGCGGCGGCCGAACTCCCGCCGGACGCGGCGGTGTTGGGCCCCGTCCCGATGCCGGAAACCGGACCGGGCCCCGCCCGCCGGCCCGGGGCCGCGCCGGCCGGGGAGCGCTGGGAGCGGGTCCTGGTGCGCGTACCGCCGGGAAGCGGAGCGGCACTGGCCGCTTCCCTGAAGGCGGCACAGGCCGCGCGGATGGCACGGGGGGCGGGGGAGCCGGTACGAATCCGGGTGGACCCGTTGGACATCGGCTAGGGCGGGGGCTGGCTCCGGGTGTGCTGGGGGTGCCGGTGGCTGCACCTGCGGCGGCGCTGGCTTGCCTTGGGCCGCAAGTAGGGCGATGGCGGCTGCGCGCTCTCGGAGGCCGGTGCGGGCCCGGATGGATCTGCTGGACGACGGCTGGGGCGGGGGCCGGCTCCGGGTGCGCTGGGGGTGCCGGTGGCTGCACGTGCGGCGCTGGCTTGGCTGTGGCTGCGCGTAGGGCGATGGCGGCTGCGCGCTCTGGGGGGTGGGCTGACTTCGGGTCCGCGGCGGCGGCTGGCCGCACCCGGGGGCCCGTACAAGGGCGGCGCGGTTGCTCGCACCCCTTGGGTCACGCATGACGGCGGCGGCTGTCCGCACCGGGGGAGTGGTGGGGCAGCCGCCGCGTTGGTGGTGGGTTCAGCCGTTGCGGGGGCCGGGGAAGAGGTTCGGGCGGGGGTCCTCGCGCAGGGCGGGGCTGCCCGCCGTCGGCTGGGTCGGCATCGCGCGGGCCGCGGGCACCGACGGAAGGGGTGCGCCGACCGGGACCGGCGGGCGGGCGGACGCGGCGGGGGAGGGGATCGTCTCCGTGGCGCGCTCCGCCTCGGCGGCCGCCTGGGTCGTGGCCCGGCGGGCGCCGTAACGGCGGTGCACCGCCTGCTTGGTGACCCCGAGGGCCGAGCCCACCGCGTCCCACGAAAAGCCCAGCGAGCGGTCGAAGTCCACCGCCGCTGTCACCAGCGTCTCCACGCTGTCCCGGAGTTCCTGGGCGAGGCGGACGGTCGGGGCGGGGGCGCGCCCGTACACGACGAAGCCCGCGGAGGGGCTGGAGCGGCGCGGGCGGTAGACGTTGCCGAGCTGGGCGGTCAGCGTACGCAGTGCGTCCACCTGCCGGCGGACCCGCTCGATGTCCCGAACCAGGAGGTGCAGGCTGGCCCGTGCCTGGGCGTCGTGGGTTGCGTGGTCGGCCATGAACAAGCCTCTCGAACCGGCGTTGAAAAGGATCGGGCCGCCATCGCGGCCCGTTGTGGTCAACTCTTTCTTGACCAACGCGCTAGTACGTGTGGGGTCACGCTTCGGGGGCGTGTGCGCATATGCACAGGGCGCGCAGCCATCCGTACGCCCCCGGACGAGCCGTACGCGGCACGAGCGGACACGGCAGGAGCGGTCCGGCGGAGGCGGCGCCCGGCGGCCACGGGACGGCGCCCGAAAGACGGAGGGCGCCGCACGCAGCGGAGTGGCCCCGCGGAGCGCGCCCCCTGCGCGTGGCTCCTAGACTGGTGTGCTTCCCGCATCTTCCCGCTCCGAGAGGCCGACAGCCACCGATGAAGCTCGTCTTCGCAGGCACCCCCGAGGTCGCCGTCCCCGCCCTGGACGCCCTGATCGCCTCCGACCGGCACGAGGTGGCCGCCGTCGTCACGCGGCCCGACGCCCCGGCGGGCCGTGGCCGCCGGCTCGTCGCCAGCCCCGTCGCCCAGCGCGCGGAGGAAGCCGGCATCGAGGTGCTCAAGCCCGCGAAGCCGCGCGACGAGGACTTCCTCGCCCGGCTGCGCGAGATCGCGCCCGACTGCTGCCCGGTCGTCGCCTACGGCGCGCTGCTGCCCAAGGTCGCCCTGGACATCCCGGCCCACGGCTGGGTCAACCTGCACTTCTCGCTGCTGCCCGCCTGGCGCGGTGCCGCGCCCGTGCAGCACGCCGTGATGGCGGGGGACGAGATCACCGGTGCCTCCACCTTCCTCATCGAGCAGGGCCTCGACTCCGGTCCGGTGTACGGCACCGTCACCGAGGTCGTCCGGTCCACCGACACCAGCGGCGACCTGCTCACCCGCCTCGCCTTCGCGGGCTCCGGGCTGCTCGCCGCCACCATGGACGGCATCGAGGACGGCTCCTTGAAGGCCGTGCCGCAGCCCGCCGACGGCGTCACCCTCGCCCCGAAGATCACCGTCGAGGACGCCCAGGTGGACTGGGCCGCCCCGGCCCTGCGCGTCGACCGGGTGGTGCGCGGCTGCACCCCGGCGCCCGGCGCCTGGACCGTGTTCCGCGGCGAGCGGCTGAAGATCATCCAGGCCGCGCTCGTCACCGACCGCACGGACCTGGCCCCCGGCGAGCTCGCGCCCGCCAAGAACAACGTGTACGTCGGTACCGGCTCGCACGCCGTGGAGCTGCTCTGGGTCCAGCCGCAGGGCAAGAAGCCGATGCGCGGCGCCGACTGGGCGCGCGGGGTGCGGATCGCCCCGGACGAGCGGGTCGGCGCGTCCGACGTAGGCTGAACAGGTTCGGCCCCCATCCAATAGCGGAGCACCTTTGAACGACCAGCCCAGCCGGCGGCCCCACAAGCAGGGCAAGCCCGGCTCGTCCGGCAAGCCCGGCAAGCCCCACCGCCGTCCCAAGAAGGACCCCGTCCGGTTCCTCGCCTTCGAGGCGCTGCGGGCCGTGGACGAGCGCGACGCCTACGCGAACCTCGTCCTGCCGCCGCTCCTGCGCAAGGCCCGTGAGAAGGGCGATTTCGACGCGCGGGACGCGGCGCTCGCCACCGAGCTGGTCTACGGCACGCTGCGCAGGCAGGGCACGTACGACGCGATCGTGGCCGCCTGCATCGACCGGCCGCTGCGCGAGGTCGACCCGCCGGTGCTCGACGTCCTGAACATGGGCGTGCACCAGCTGCTCGGCACGCGCATCCCGACGCACGCCGCCGTCTCCGCCTCCGTGGAGCTGGCGCGCGTGGTGCTCGGCGACGGGCGGGCCAAGTTCGTCAACGCGGTCCTGCGCAAGGTCGCCGCCGACGATCTCGACGGCTGGGTGGCGAAGGTCGCGCCGCCCTACGACGAGGACGCCGAGGACCATCTCGCCGTCGTCCACTCGCACCCCCGCTGGGTCGTCTCCGCGCTGTGGGACGCGCTCGGCGGCGGGCGCGCGGGCATCGAGGACCTCCTGGAAGCCGACAACGAGCGCCCCGAGGTGACGCTCGTGGCCCGGCCCGGGCGCACCACCGCCGACGAACTCCTGGACGCGGTGGGCGAGGAGTCCGCGCTGCCGGGGCGCTGGTCGCCGTACGCCGTGCGGCTCAGCGAGGGCGGCGAGCCCGGGTCGATCGAGGCCGTGCGGGAGGGCCGCGCGGGGGTCCAGGACGAGGGCAGCCAGCTCGTCGCCATCGCACTCGCGAACGCCCCGGTTAAGGGGCGCGACGAGCGGTGGCTGGACGGATGCGCGGGGCCCGGCGGCAAGGCCGCCATGCTCGCGGGCCTCGCCGCGCGGCGGGGCGCCGCCCTGCTCGCCGCCGAGAAGCAGCCGCACCGGGCCCGCCTGGTCGCGCAGGCCCTGCGCGGCAACCCGGGTCCGTACGAGGTCATCGCCGCCGACGGCACCCGGCCGCCGTGGCAGCCCGGCACCTTCGACCGCGTCCTGATGGACGTCCCGTGCACGGGACTCGGCGCCCTGCGCCGCCGCCCCGAGGCCCGCTGGCGCCGCCGCCCGGAGGACCTGGACGGCTTCGCCCCGCTCCAACGGGGGCTGCTGCGCACCGCCCTGGAGTCCGTGCGCGTGGGAGGCGTCGTCGGCTACGCCACCTGCTCACCGCACCTCGCGGAGACGCGTGCCGTCGTCGACGACGTGCTCAAGCAGCACCCGGGCGCCGAGCTCATCGACGCCCGCCCGCTGATCCCGGACGTCCCGGCACTGGGCGAAGGCCCCGACGTCCAGCTGTGGCCACATCTGCACGGCACGGACGCGATGTACCTAGCGCTGATCCGGCGGACTGCCTGACTCGGCTCCGGCCTCCGTGTCCGCTCCCGTCCCCGCCACCACCGTCGAGGGCGTGCGGGCCGCCGGGTCCTTGCTCAGTGGGTGGGGCCACCACACCTTTGGGCCCACGTCCAGGAACAGTGCGGTGACCAGGACCGACCGTACGACGAAGGTGTCCAGCAGGACGCCCAGCGCGACCGCGAAGCCGATCTCCGCGAACGCCACCATCGGGAGCGTGCCGAGGGCGGCGAACGTGCCCGCGAGGACCAGGCCCGCCGACGTGATGACCGCGCCGGTCGCGGCGAGGCCCGTCAGGACGCCCGCACGGGTGCCCTGACGGCCCGCCTCCTCCCGGATGCGGGTCGACAGGAAGATGTTGTAGTCGATGCCGAGCGCCACCAGGAACACGAAGACGAACAGCGGGAAGTCCGTGGACTCGCCCGCGTAGTCGAAGAGGTGGCGGAAGGCGAGCGCGCTGATGCCGAGCGCGGCGGAGAAGGACAGCACCACCGTCGCGATCAGGAGCAGCGGCGCGATCAGGGCGCGCAGCAGCGCGATGAGGATCAGCAGGACCACCACGAGGACGAGCGGGATCACCAGCTTGTTGTCGTGGGCCGTCGCGTGGTCCATGTCCAGGAGGGCCGCCGTGCCGCCGCCCACCTGCGCGTCCGCGTCGGGCACCGCGTGCACCGCGTCCCGCACCCGCTCCACGGTCTGCTTGGCCGCCTCGCTGTCGGAGGGGTCGGTCGGGGTCGCCTCGAACAGGACCCGGCCCTCGTGCTCCGCCTTCGTGCCCGGCGGCACGACGACGCTCGCCGGTTCGACGCCGGGCGTCCGCGCGACGACGCGGCGGACCTCCCTGCCCTGGTCCGCGTCGGCCACGATCACCAGCGGGTCGCCGCTGCCCGCAGGGAAGTACTCCGCCTGCACCTCCTGGCCCACGATCGAGTCGGGCTTGTCGGTGAACGAGTCCGCGTTGCTGAGCCCCTCGGCGCGCAGCTGGGTCAGGCCGAGCGCCAGCGCCGCGAGCACCACCGCGGTGACGCTCCACGTCAGCCGCGGCCGACGGGCGATGCGGCGGCCCGTGCGGGCCCAGACACCGCGCTCGGTGGGCTCCTCGGAGCCGTTGCGCGGGATCAGCGGCCAGAAGAGCCACCGGCCGCAGACCACCAGGAGCGCCGGGAACAGCGACAGCATCGCCAGCAGGGCCACCGCGACGCCGATGGCGGCCACCGGCCCCAGGCCCCGCGTCGAGTTCATCTCGGCGGTCAGCAGCACCAGCATGCTGACCACGACCGTGGCCCCCGAGGCGATGACCGCGGGGCCCGCCCGGTGCAGGGCCAGCTGCATGGCCTCGTGCCGGTCCTCGTGGCGGCGCAGCTCCTCGCGGTAGCGGGCGACCAGGAGCAGGGCGTAGTCCGTCCCCGCGCCGAAGACGAGGACCGTCAGGATGCCCGCGCTCTGGCCGTTGACCGTCAGGCCCGCGTGCTCCGCCAGGAGATAGATCAGCGCCTGCGCGGTGAACAGCGAGACGACCGCCGCGAGCAGCGGCACGAGCAGCAGGACCGGGCTGCGGTAGGTGACCAGGAGGATCACGATCACGATGCCGCCCGCGGCGAGGAGCAGCGTCGAGTCGATGCCCTCGAACGCCTCGGAGAAGTCCGCCGACGTACCGCCGGGCCCGGTGACGTGCACCGAAAGGCCACCCGTGCTCTCGCCCACGCGCTCGCGCATCGAGTCGACGGCGGGCGCGATCCGCTCCCAGCCCTTCTCGTCCATGGTGATGGGCACGAAGACCTGCGCGGCCTGCGCCTCGGTGGGCCGCCGCGTGTCGAAGACGGGCCCGCGGGTCTCCTGGCCCCGCACGCCGTGGGCGCGCAGCTCCTTGAGCTCCCCGACGTCCTCGGCGATCCGCGCCCGGTCCGCGACGGTCAGCCCGCCCTCACGGGCGTACACGACGATCGCGGGAATCTGTTCGGGCCTGAACTCCTCGGAGATGTCCAGGACTTGGGTGGATTCGGCGGAGCCGGGCAGCCAGGACGAGGCCTGGTTGTCCTGGGCGTCCGTGAGCTTCTGGGCCAGTGGTGCCGCGGCGACGATCACCACCAGCCAGAACAGCACCACGAGCCACTTGGTGCGCCGCCCGCACACGAGCCGGGCCACTCCGCGGCCCGCCGTGCGCCGTCCTTCCGACCGTTCGTCTGGCATGGCTACCCCCGCTGCCCCACGTGGTGCCGGTGGACCGCCCAGCATGGCACGCGGTCCATGGTCAGAGGAGTCCGTCGGCCCACGCTGCGGACCGCGGAGGGCAACGGGCGCGAGGCATGGCAGTCTTGGGTCATGGCCGTGCAGATCAACCCCAGCATCCTGTCCGCGGATTTCGCCCGTCTTGCCGAGGAGGCAAGGGCGGTGGAAGGCGCCGACTGGCTCCATGTCGACGTCATGGACAACCACTTCGTCCCGAACCTCACGCTCGGGGTGCCGGTCGTAGAGTCCCTCGCCCGGGCGACGGACACCCCGCTGGACTGCCATCTGATGATCGAGGACGTCGATCGCTGGGCCCCGCAGTACGTCGAGGCGGGCGCCGGATCGGTCACCTTCCACGCGGAGGCGGCCGCGGCCCCCGTCCGCCTGGCCCGGGAGATCCGCGCCCAGGGCGCCCGCGCCTCCATGGCCCTGAAGCCCGCGACGCCCATCGAGCCGTACGAGGACCTGCTCCCCGAGCTCGACATGCTGCTGATCATGACCGTGGAGCCGGGCTTCGGCGGCCAGGCGTTCCTCGACATCATGCTCCCGAAGATCCGCCGCACCCGTGAGCTGATCAGCAAGCACGGCCTCCAGCTCTGGCTCCAGGTCGACGGCGGTGTCTCGGCCGCGACCATCGAGCGCTGCGCCGAGGCCGGCGCCGACGTCTTCGTGGCCGGCTCCGCGGTGTACGGCGCCGAGGACCCGGCCGCGGCGGTGGAAGCACTGCGCGCCCAGGCGGCCGGGGCGACGTCCACGGCGGCATGGGCATGCGGCCACTGAGCCACGAGAACGTGAACGCGGTCCTTCAGGGCTGATCAAGTACGTCAGATCTGCAAGGATGAACGGCGAACCCTGGTTGCGCCGCGGCATCGCACGAGAAGCCGCGGCCATGCGCGCGAAGCCGCACCCATGCGTACGAATGCGTATGAATGCGTATGTGTGCGAACGCGCGAACGACAGTTGCTTGAAATGACAGTGAGGAGATCGTCGTGTCGACGGGCGGCCGGTCAGCCATGCGGATGGGACCCGCGGAGCTGGTGCAGGCGGCGGCCATGGCCCGCCGCTTCTATCTCGAGGGCAAGTCCAAGATCCAGATCGCCGAGGAGTTCGGCGTGAGCCGCTTCAAGGTGGCCCGGGTCCTGGAGACGGCTCTCGAACGTGACCTCGTGCGGATCGAGATCCGGGTGCCCGCCGAGCTGGACGCGGAGCGCTCGGACGCGCTGCGGGCCCGCTACGGCCTGCGGCACGCGGTCGTCGTCGAGTCGCCGTCCTCCGCCGACGAGGTCGAGGAGTCGCCCGACCCGGAGAACCTCGGCGAGGTCGCGGCCGATCTCCTCGGCGAACTGGTGACCGAGGGCGATGTGCTCGGCCTGGCGTGGGGGCGCTCGACCATCCACATGGCCGCCGCCCTCGACCAGCTGCCGCCGTGCACGGTCGTGCAGCTGACGGGCGTGTACGACGCCGGGACCGCCGAGCGCGGCTCGGTCGAGGCCGTACGGCGTGCCGCGCAGGTCTCCGGCGGCGAGGCGCACCCCATCTACGCGCCGATGCTGCTGCCGGACCCGGCCACGGCCGCCGCGCTGCGGAACCAGACCGGCATCGCGCGGGCCTTCGAGTACTTCGACAAGGTCACCGTCGCCGCCGTCTCCATCGGCTCCTGGGAGCCCGGCATCTCCACCGTCCACGACATGCTCAGCGACGAGGAGCGGGCGCACTACGCCTCCCTCGGCGTGGCCGCCGAGATGTCCGCGCACCTCTTCGACGCCGAGGGGCGCCGGGTCGGGCGTGACCTGGGGGAGCGGTGCATCACGGTCGAGGCCGACCGGCTGCGGCGGATCCCCGAGGTCGTCGCCATCGCCGGCGGGCAGCGCAAGGCCGCGGCCATCGACGCCGTGCTGCGCTCGGGGCTCGTCACCAGCCTGGTGACGGACACGGCCGCCGCCGACCAGCTGATGGTCATGGGGCGCACCCCGCATCCCGCCCTGGACCGGGCGGACCCGGACGGCGGCTGAGCGGCCGGGGTGTGGGGGCCGCCCGCGTGGTTCCCCGCGCCCCTCGCGGGGCGCCGTGGCAGCATCGGGCGCATGCTGACCCGGTTCGTCCCCCGCGCCCTGGCGGCGCTGCTCGTCTGCTGCGCGGTCCTCGTCGCGGGGTGCTCGTCGGACGGCGGCGGGAAGCGGGCGGAGGGCACCGCTTCCGTCTCCACCCCCGTCTGGGCGGACGGCATGGCCACCGTGCCCGTGGACCGGCTGCCCGCCGAGGCCCGGCGGACGCTGCGGCTCATCGACGACGGCGGGCCCTTCCCGTACGCCAAGGACGGCTCCGTCTTCGGCAACTTCGAGGGCGAGCTGCCCCAGCAGCGGCGCGGCCACTACCTCGAGTACACCGTGCCCACCCCCGGCGAACGCGACCGCGGCGCCCGGCGGATCGTCACCGGGCGCGGCGGCGAGACCTACTACACGGACGACCACTACGCGTCCTTCAAGGCGGTACTGAGATGACGCCCGACCCACCGGCACCCGAACCGCTCGCCCCCGTCCTCGCGGCCGTACGCGCCGCGGGGCTGCGCACGGTCACGCTCGACCTGGCCGGGGTGCGCGACAAGACCGCCTTCATGGACCGCTGCGCCCGCGCCCTGGAGCTGCCCGACTGGTTCGGACGCAACTGGGACGCGCTCGCCGACTGCCTCACCGACCTGGGCTGGGCCCCCGCCGCGCCGGGACGGCTGCTCGTCGTCACCGGCTGGCAGGAGTACGCCGAGGCGGAGCCCCAGGAGTGGATCGTCGCGCAGGAGGTCTTCACCGACGCGGTGGAGTACGCCAGGGAGCGCGGGACGGGCCTGGAGATCGTTCTCGCGCTCGGCACGCGCGCCTGAGCGGAGCGTGATCGTCCGGGCGGCTCCTTGGAGGATCCGACCAGAGGCTCCGTGACCGCGCTGGGTGATCATCCCAGGCGGCGCACCGCCCCGGACATGGGACACTGAAGTACGTGCTTTTCCCTCGGCCTAACTGTCCGGGGGCCACCTCTGATCGACTGGGATGAGCAGCACGTGCGTTTCCTCAATGACATCCAGCCTGCGTACGACCTGACGTACGACGACGTCTTCATGGTGCCGCGGCGTTCCGCCGTCGGGTCGCGTCAGGGCGTGGACCTCTCCTCGCCGGACGGCACCGGCACCACGATCCCGCTGGTCGTCGCGAACATGACCGCGATCGCGGGCCGCCGGATGGCCGAGACCGTCGCCCGCCGCGGCGGCCTCGTCGTGATCCCGCAGGACATTCCGATCGAGGTCGTCACCGAGGTCATCTCCTGGGTCAAGACGCGCCACCACGTCCTGGACACCCCGATCGTCCTGGCCCCCACCCAGACCGTCGCCGACGCGATCGCGCTGCTGTCCAAGCGCGCCCACAACGCGGCCGTCGTCGTGGACGCCGACCAGAAGCCGGTCGGCGTCGTCACCGACACGGACCTGAACGGCGTGGACCGCTTCACCCAGATCTCCGAGGTCATGTCCAAGGACCTCGTGCTGCTCGACGCGGACATCGACCCGCGCGACGCGTTCAACAAGCTGGACGCGGCCAACCGCCGCTACGCCCCCGCCGTGGGCAAGGACGGCCGCCTCGCGGGCATCCTGACGCGTACGGGCGCCCTGCGCGCGACCCTCTACTCGCCGGCCCTCGACGCCGACGGCAAGCTGCGCATCGCCGCCGCCGTCGGCATCAACGGCGACGTGGCGAGCAAGGCCAAGCAGCTGCTCGACGCGGGCGCCGACACCCTCGTCGTGGACACCGCGCACGGCCACCAGGAGTCGATGATCGCCGCGGTCAAGGCCGTGCGCGCGCTCGACCCGCAGGTGCCGATCGTCGCGGGCAACATCGTCGCCGCCGAGGGCGTGCGCGACCTGATCGAGGCCGGCGCCGACATCATCAAGGTCGGCGTGGGCCCCGGCGCCATGTGCACCACGCGCATGATGACCGGCGTCGGCCGCCCGCAGTTCTCCGCGGTGCTCGAATGCGCCGCCGAGGCCAAGAAGTTCGGCAAGCACGTGTGGGCCGACGGCGGGGTCCGCCACCCCCGCGACGTCGCCATGGCGCTGGCCGCCGGCGCGTCGAACGTGATGATCGGCTCGTGGTTCGCCGGGACGTACGAGTCCCCGGGCGACCTCCAGCAGGACGCCAACGGCCGGCTCTACAAGGAGTCGTTCGGCATGGCGTCGGCCCGCGCGGTCAAGAACCGCACCAGCGAGGAGTCGGCCTACGACCGCGCCCGCAAGGCGCTGTTCGAAGAGGGCATCTCCACCTCGCGGATGTTCCTGGACCCGGAGCGTCCCGGCGTCGAGGACCTGATCGACTCGATCATCGCGGGTGTCCGCTCCTCCTGCACGTACGCGGGCGCGGGCTCCCTGGAGGAGTTCGCCGAGCGGGCCACCGTGGGCGTGCAGAGCGCCGCCGGTTACGCGGAGGGCAAGCCGCTCCACGCCTCCTGGAGCTAGACGCCGCGCGGGGAGCTGTGCCCGTCGGCCGCGGATGCGCCGTGGCCGGCCGCGCGGCTCCCCGGGCCCGTCACGGGGCCAGGGCCGCCGCCACCGCTCGCGCCAGCAGCGCGTGGCCCTCGTCGCCCGGATGCACCCCGTCCACCAGGTGCTCGGCGTCGAGGAGACCGCCGCCCGGCAGCAGGCCGACCCCTGCGTCCAGGGCCGCGCGCTCCAGGGCGGTCCGCAGGTCCCGCAGCGAGGCGCCAAGCACGTTCGGCACCGCCTCGGCGTCCGGGCGCAGCACGGGGGAGACGACCAGGAGCGGAGTGTCCGGGTGGCCCCGGCGCACCAGGTCCAGGAACACCCGCGCCGTCTCGTACAGCAGCCGCGCCGAATGCGGCGTACGCGACCAGCAGTTCGTGCCGAAGGCCAGGGTGATCACGTCGGCGTCCAGCGAGGCGAGGTGCTGGGCCGACGCCTGCTCTCCGCGCGCCGCGCCCGCGTATCCGAGGTTCACCGTCTCCACCCCGAGCGCGCGTCCCGCGAGGGCCGGCCAGGCCCGGTGGGGCCGTGAGACCGACCAGCCCTCCGCGATGGAGTCCCCGTAGACCAGCCAGCGCGGCTGCCGGGCGGCGGGCGTGAGGGTGCCGCCCACCGGCCGTACGCCGTGCACGACGGGCCGCAGCGTCTCCGGCAGGTGCAGGGTGAAGGCGCCGTCGGGGGAGGGGAGCGGGATCAGCACCCGGTGCTCGCCCGGTGACGCGGGCGTGTCGACGGCCTCCTCGCCCGCGAGCAGCGTGAACACCGCGGGAGCGGCACGGCCGGAGTCCGCCTCCGCGGGCGGTGCGGCGGTGTACGCCACCTCCACCGCGCTCACCGTGCGCGCCGTGAACTCCAGGCGCACCCCGGCCGGCAGGCCCGCCCGCTCCCACGTGTCCCCGGGCAGCCGTGCGCGGTCGGCCGGATCGGCGCGCACCACCCGGCCGTCCTCGGTCCACCAGGGCGCACCCCGCACGAACTCCCTCACCGCGCACCCCCGATGGTCGGATAGGGGAACTTCACGCCGACCCCGCCGTCCACGACGAGCGTCTGGCCCGTCACGTACGAGGACAGGGGCGAGGCGAAGAACAGCAGGGCCGACGCGATGTCCGAGGTCTCGGCCACTCGGTCGAGCGGGGCGTTGCGGGCGTTTCGGGCGCGGCCCTCCTCGCCGATCAGGCCCGCCACGCGCGGCGTCCAGACGACACCGGGCGCCACCGCGTTCACCCGCACCCCGCGCGGGCCGTACTCCACCGCCGCCGAGCGGACCAGGGAGACCAGCCCCGCCTTCGCCGCCCCGTACGCGGCGTGCAGGGGCGCCGCCGTCAGGCCCGAGACCGACGCGACGAAGACCAGGGGGCCGCCTCCCGCGTCGGCGAGCGCCTCACCGCCGTACTGGACCGCCAGCCAGGCGTGCCGCAGGACGACGGAGAAGTGCCAGTCCCAGGAGGCGTCGTCCAGCTCCGCCAGCGGCGTGTAGCGGGCCATGCCCACGATGTCGACGACACCGCCGACCTCTCCGAACTCCCGGCGTGCGTGGGCGAAGAGCTCCCGCATGTCCTCGCGCCGCGTCACGTCCGCGACGTACGCGCCGCCGCCCGTCTCGGCGGCCACCGCATCGGCGCGGTCCTTGTCGAGGTCCACGCACAGGACCCGGGCGCCCGCCGCGGTGAGCGCGTGCGCGGTCTGGCGGCCGATGCCGTTGCCCGCGCCCAGCAGTACGAAGCCCCGGCCGTCCAGGCGGTGCAGGGCGGCGTAGTCGGGGACGGGGGAGGTGTCCAGGGGCTCGCTCACGGCGCCGTCCGCCGGGGACGGTAGGACGCCAGCTCGGGGATGACTTCCTTGCCCAGGATCTCGATGGTGCGCAGGATCTCCTGGTGCTCCAGGAAGCCCCACTGGACATAGCAGATGAGCTGGTCGATGCCGAGGTCGGCGTAGCGCTTGGCCTTGCGCACGATGGTCTCCGCGTCACCGATGAGGATCATGTCCCCGTCGCTGAACTCCTGGACGGGCACGCTCCCTTCGATGATCGGGGTGAGCAGCGGGAAGGTCCGCTCGCGCTCCTCGGCGGTCAGGTGCGGCAGCTCCCAGTCGAGCGTGAACTGGGCGAGGTTGCGGTACCACCAGGCCACGGAGTCCCACACCCGCCGCGAGGGCCGGTCCGCCACGTGCACCAGCGTGTACGCGCTGACCCGGTCCGTGGTGACGTCCGTGATCGGCGACGGCGTGCGCGCGGCCGCCCGGTAGGCGGCGACCTGACGGGCCATCGACTCCAGCGGCTGCATGATCGAGAAGGAGAGCAGACCGAGGCCCGCCGCGCCCGCCACCTGTGCCGAACCGGGCGACGTGGCGGCCATCCAGCACGGGGGATGCGGGTCCTGCACGGGCTTGGGGGTGACCATGCGCCGGGGGAAGGTGAATCGCTCGGACTCGTAGGCGAAGTACTCCTCGCGCCACATGCCCGTCACGATCTCGATCGCCTCGCGCCAGTCGGACCGCGACTGCTCCCTGTCGACGCCAAAGGCCGTCTGCTCCATGGGAGTCGAGCGTCCCGTGCCCCATTCCACGCGGCCGTCCGAGAGGACGTCGACGGCCGCCACCTTCTCCGCGATGCGCTGCGGGGGAGTGAAGCCGAACGGGGTGAGGGTGACGCCGAAGCCGAGGCGTATCCGCTCGGTGAGCGCCGCGAGATGCCCGAGGAGCACCTCGGGGGCGGGACAGTGCGAGCGGCCCTCGCGAAAGTGGTGCTCCACGGCCCACACCGTGCGGAAACCGACCCGGTCCGCCAGCCGGATCTGCTCCACGGCCTCGCGGTAGGCACGCTGCTCGGCCGTGCGCTGGCCGTGCGGATGGGGTCCGTTCCAGGGCTTCGGTACGTCGATCTCGTACAGCACATCGAGGTCCATCGCCTGCTGCCTCCCTGTCGACCGGGGTGCACGATGGGACAGATCTGACGAAGTGTCAACCACTTCGCCGGAGGCCCGGAACGCAACGGACGAAACGGACCGCGCAACGAAGACCCGCCGGAGGGGGATGTACGCAACGATCATGCGGGCTTGCGCAAGGTTGCTGCATTACGTACGTGAAGCACGCCTCATAGAGTCATCCGCTGTACGTGGTGTGGCGGGGACCGCCTGCTCGGCGGTCCCCATCCATGCGTGGGTGCTGCCGCCGGTCCCGCCGCCCTGACCGGCAGCGATGAAGGAGCCATGCGTGCTCGACCAAGGCGCACCCCCGCAGAACCGACCAAGCCCCCGGGGGGCCGCGGGGCTTGCCAGTCGCTTGATGCGGCGCAAGCCGGTGGAACTCCTGGTCGCGGAGGGCGGCCAGGGTGAGGGCGGCTCGCTGCGGCGCTCCCTCGGCATGTGGCAGCTGACCATGATCAGCATCGGTGCCACGCTCGGCACCGGCATCTTCGTCGTCCTCGGCGAGAGCGTCCCCAAGGCCGGACCCGCCGTCACGATCTCCTTCGTGATCGCCGGTCTCACCGCCCTCTTCTCCGCGCTCTCGTACGCCGAGCTGGCCGGCTCCATACCGGTCGCGGGCTCCTCCTACTCGTACGCGTACGCAACGATGGGCGAACTCGTCGCCTGGGTCTGCGGCTGGTGCCTGGTCCTGGAGTACGGCGTGTCGGTCGCGGCCGTCGCCGTCGGCTGGGGCGAATACCTCAACGAACTCCTCGACGGGACCATCGGCGTCACCATCCCGGACGTGCTCTCCGCGGCGCCCGGCGAGATCGACGGCGCCATCATCAACCTGCCCGGCCTGATCGTCGTCCTGCTCGCCATGGTGTTCCTGCTCGGCGGCGCCAAGGAGTCGGCGACGGCCAACACGATCATGGTGATCGTGAAGATCGCCGCGCTCGTGCTCTTCTGCACCATCGGCTTCATGGGCTTCAAGTCCGGCAACTACGCGGACTTCATGCCGCTGGGCACCGCGGGCGTCAGCGCCGCCGCGGCCAGCCTCTTCTTCTCGTACATCGGCTTCGACGCCGCCTCCACCGCCGGTGAGGAGGCCAAGAACCCGCAGCGCGACCTGCCCCGCGCGATCATGCTGTCGCTGGTCATCGTCACGGCCCTCTACGTCCTGGTCGCCGCCGTCGCCGTCGGCGCCTGGAACTGGAAGGACTTCGAGGGCTCCGAGGCCACGCTCGCCGCGATCATGAACGACGTCAGCGGCCAGAGCTTCTGGGGCACGCTGCTCGCCGCCGGCGCCGTCATCTCCATCGCCTCCGTCGTCCTGACCGTCCTCTACGGCCAGACCCGGGTGCTGTTCGCCATGTCCCGCGACGGCCTGGTCCCCAAGGCGTTCGGCAAGGTCAGCAAGAAGACGGGCACGCCCCGCGTGAACACCGTCATCGTGTCGCTCTTCTGTGCGGCCCTCGCCTCGGTCATCCCGCTCGGCAAGCTCGTCGACGCCACCAGCATCGGCACGCTCTTCGCCTTCGGTCTGGTCAACGTCGCGGTGATCGTGCTGCGCCGCACCCGCCCGGACATGCCGCGCACCTTCCGGGTGCCGCTGGGCTTCCTCTTCCCGGTCCTCGGCTTCGGCTTCTGCGCCTACAACATGTTCAGCCTCGACACCGTGACCTGGGTGGTCTTCGGTGTCTGGATGGCCGTCGGCCTCGTGTTCTACTTCCTGTACGGCATGAGCCGCTCCCGATTGGCCTCCGCAGAGAAGTGATCCACCCCCAGTGCGACTGAACGATCTCGACGAACGCATCGTGCACGCCCTCGCCGAGGACGCCCGCCGCTCCTACGCCGACATCGGCCAGCTGGTCGGGCTCTCCGCGCCCGCCGTGAAGCGGCGCGTGGACCGGCTCCGGGAGACCGGGGCCATCACGGGATTCACCGTGCGGGTCGACCCGGCCGCGCTCGGCTGGGAGACCGAGGGTTTCATCGAGATCTACTGCCGCCGCAACACCTCGCCCGAGGCCATCCGCCGTGGCCTCGAGCGGTATCCGGAGATCGCGTCCGCCTCCACCGTCACCGGGGAGGCGGACGCCGTCGTCCAGGTCTTCGCCGCCGACATGCGGCACTTCGAGCGGGTGCTCGAACGGATCGCGGGCGAGCACTTCGTGGAGCGGACGAAGTCCGTGCTCGTCCTGTCGCCCCTGATGCGGCGGTACTCGTCGGGGTCGCCCGCCTAGCCGCTCCCTCGCGGGGCGCGATCGGGCGAGGTCAGTCCGTGGGGTGAGGCGAGCCCCGCGAGCGCGGTCAGGCCCGTGGGATACACCAGCTGCCAGGGCTTCACGTGGAAGTCGCCCGTCCCCTTCTTGACCTTCTCGAAGGGCGCCGAGCTCGTGCACTTCGGCAGCTTCTTGGTGCCGTCGGGGCCGCCCACCGAGGCCCAGCTGTAACCCACGCGGTCGTGGGTGCCCTGGTCGTGGACCGTGAAGCCGACCCGGCCGCCCTTGATGCCCTTCAGGTTGGTGCCGGTGACGACGCCGGTGGCCGTGGCGACCTTGCCGCCGCTCATCAGGCAGTCGATACGCCCCTCGGCCCAGCCGCCCTTGCCGCCGGGCTTGTCCAGGTGGACGAAGCGGAAGGTGCCGGTCGCCTTGTCCGGGCGCATGGTGTGCCGCTTCGCCAGATGGGCGTCGAAGGTGAACGTCACGTCCTCGGTGGTCTTGCGGTACAGCTTCGCGCTGCCGGTGAGGGCCGCGGCCTCGCCCTTCGCGGTGTGAGGGGCGGAGTGGGCGCGGGCTTCCCCGGTGGCCTGGCGGCGGGACGCGGAGCCGCCGTCCGCCGCCACGGCCGCTCCCGCGGCTCCGGCGCAGATCAGGAGGGCGGTGCCGACGGCTATGGCGCGGGTGCGGGTGCGGGTGCGGGTGCCGGGGCGAGTGTTATGTGTGGGGTCAGCGGTGCCTGTGGTGCGAGTGGTGTCTGCGGTGCCTGTAGTCCCTGCGGTGCCTGTGACGCGGCTCATGGCGGGTCTCCTGGGGCGGGTCGTTCTCCCGGTCCTTCCGGGCGAGACCACGGTCTCGCGGCAGGGGGTCCCGGCACGTCCGGCCAGGGGCGGCACTCCGCCTCCGCCGCGCGGCGGGGAACACCCCCGCGTGCCCTGCGCCCGGCGGCGGACACCACTACGGCTCCGGTCCCGTGCCGCCGCGCAACGAATCGCCGCTGAGGGCCCCGCACGCGCAACGGATCACGCATCGGCCCGCAACGCTCGCGCCTTGTCCGGGCAGGGCCGCCGACCGTACGGTCTAACGGACCCCACCTGCCCCTTCGTACGCCCCGAGGATCCGCCATGCCTGCGCTGCGCACCGCCCTGCTCCAGAGTTCCGGGCAGCTCGGCTCCGTCGCCGAGAACCTCAAGGCGCTCGACGACGCCGCGGGCCGTGCCGCGGCGGCGGGTGCCGGACTGCTCGTGGCCCCGGAGCTGTACCTCACCGGGTACGCGATCGGTGACGACGTGCCGCGCCTGGCCGAGGCGGCCGACGGGCCGTCCGCCGCCGCGCTCGCCGAGACCGCCGTACGCCACGGTGTCGCGATCGCCTACGGCTACCCGGAGCGGGACGGCGAGCGGGTCTTCAACTCCGTCCAGCTGATCGGCCCGGACGGAACCGCCCTCGCGAACTACCGCAAGACCCACCTCTTCGGCTGCTTCGAGCGCGACTCCTTCACCCCCGGCGAGCAGGCCGTCGTCCAGGCCGATCTCGGTGGCCTGCGGATCGGCCTGATGATCTGCTACGACGTGGAGTTCCCGGAGAACGTCCGCGCGCACGCCCTCGCGGGCACCGATCTGCTGCTCGTGCCCACGGCCCAGATGCACCCCTTCCAGTTCGTCGCCGAGTCGGTCGTGCCGGTGCGGGCCTTCGAGAACCAGATGTACGTCGCGTACGTCAACCGGGTCGGCAAGGAAGGGGAGTTCGAGTTCGTCGGACTCTCCACGCTGGCCGGCCCCGACGGTGTCGCGCGCACCCGCGCCGGACGGGACGAGCAGCTGGTGTTCGCCGACGCGGACCCGGCCTTCCTCGCCGCCTCCCGCGCGGCCAACCCCTACCTGAGCGACCGCCGCCCGGCTCTATACACGCCCCTGGTCTGAGCCCGGCCGCCGGCCCCCGGCGGTTCGCCCTCCGAGTCTTCCCCGCCTTCTGTTCTGCCGTTCCCGCAAGGAGTCCGTACCCCATGACGTCCACGGTGCCCACCGCCGTCCAGCACACCGACGCCCAACCGCCGATCACCATGTTCGGTCCGGACTTCCCCTACGCGTACGACGATTTCCTCGCCCACCCGGCGGGCCTCGGCCAGATACCCGCGACCGAGCACGGCACGGAGGTCGCGGTCATCGGCGGCGGCCTGTCCGGCATCATCGCGGCGTACGAGCTGATGAAGATGGGCCTCAAGCCCGTCGTCTACGAGGCCGACCAGATCGGCGGCCGGCTGCGCACCGTCGGCTTCGAGGGCTGCGACACCGACCTCACGGCCGAGATGGGCGCGATGCGCTTCCCGCCGTCCTCGACGGCGCTCCAGCACTACATCGACCTGGTCGGGCTCACGACCCGGCCGTTCCCCAACCCCCTGGCGGAGTCGACCCCCTCGACGGTCGTCGACCTCAAGGGCGAGTCCCACTACGCGACGTCCGTCGACGACCTGCCGCAGGTCTACCGCGACGTGATGAACGCCTGGAACTCCTGCCTGGAGGAGGGCGCCGACTTCTCCGACATGAACCGCGCCCTGCGCGAGCGCGACGTCCCCACGATCCGCGAGATCTGGTCCAAGCTCGTCGAGAAGCTCGACAACCAGACCTTCTACGGCTTCCTCTGCGAGTCCGAGGCCTTCAAGTCCTTCCGGCACCGCGAGATCTTCGGCCAGGTCGGCTTCGGCACGGGCGGCTGGGACACCGACTTCCCGAACTCCATCCTGGAGATCCTGCGCGTCGTCTACACCGAGGCCGACGACCACCACCGCGGCATCGTCGGCGGCAGCCAGCAGCTGCCGCTGCGCCTGTGGGACCGCGAGCCGCAGAAGATCGTGCACTGGGCGCTCGGTACGTCCCTGAGCTCGCTGCACGAGGGCGGTCTGCCCAAGCCCGCCGTGACGCGTCTCGACCGCACCGCGGGCAACCGCGTCACCGTCACCGACTCCTCGGGCGACATCCGCACCTACCAGGCGGCGATCTTCACCGCTCAGTCCTGGATGCTCCTGAGCAAGATCGCGTGCGACGACACGCTCTTCCCCATCGACCACTGGACGGCGATGGAGCGGACCCACTACATGGAGAGCTCGAAGCTCTTCGTGCCGGTGGACCGGCCCTTCTGGCTGGACAAAGACGAGGAAACCGGGCGTGACGTCATGTCGATGACGCTCACCGACCGGATGACGCGCGGCACCTACCTCCTGGACGACGGCCCGGACAAGCCCGCTGTCATCTGCCTCTCCTACACCTGGTGCGACGACAGCCTGAAGTGGCTGCCGCTGTCGGCGAACGAGCGCATGGAGGTCATGCTCAAGTCGCTCGGCGAGATCTATCCCAAGGTCGACATCCGCAAGCACATCATCGGCAACCCGGTGACGGTGTCGTGGGAGAACGAGCCCTACTTCATGGGCGCCTTCAAGGCGAACCTGCCGGGGCACTACCGCTACCAGCGCCGCCTGTTCACGCACTTCATGCAGGAGAGCCTGCCGGCGGACAAGCGGGGCATCTTCCTCGCCGGTGACGACATCTCCTGGACGGCGGGCTGGGCCGAGGGCGCGGTGCAGACCGCCTTGAACGCGGTGTGGGGGGTCATGCACCACTTCGGTGGCGCCACCGACGCCACCAACCCCGGGCCCGGGGACGTGTACGACGAGATCGCACCCGTCGAGTTGCCCGAAGACTGACAGCGCCGTTTCCCCCGGGGCGCGCGGGAATCCGACTGACCGTCCACGGCTGGTCGCGCAGTTCCCCGCGCCCCTGGGGCTGCGCCCCTGCGGGGGCGGCTGTCCTATACCCCCGCCGCCCTCGCCGCCTCGTAGACCTCGGCCGCCACGTCCTTCAGCTCCTCGGCGTCCCGCGTGCTGCCCGCGAGTTCGACGAGGATCTCCTCCACCGCGCCCGTCGCGGCGTGGGCCTCCAGGTCCTCGACGATCTGGGCGACGTTGCCCTGGAAGGGCGCCCGCTTGCCGCCCTCGTGCGCCGTCACCGTGTAGCGCGCGTTGGCCCGCAGGACGCTCTGGACCGGTGCGGTGCGGCCCCGCTCGGCGGCCAGTTCCTTCAAGGCCTGGGCCTGCTCGGCCAGCTTCCCGGCGCCCGTCCCCACCGGCATCCAGCCGTCGGCGCGGTCCACGAGCCTGCGCAGGGCGCGCGGGCTGTTCGCGGGCAGCAGGATCGGGACGGGGCGCGCGGGCTTGGGGCCGACCACCGAGGGCGCGATGGTGGTCAACTCCCCTTCGTACGCCACCGGGTCCGGGCCCCACACCGCGCGGCAGACGTCGATCAGCTCGTCCAGGACCTTGCCGCGCCGCTCGAAGGGGGCCACCGCCGCGGCGGCGTACTCGTCGTGGGACCAGCCCGTGCCGAAGCCCGCCACCACCCGGCCGCCGCTCGCCGCGTCCAGCGTGGCCAGCGAGCGCGCCAGCTGGAACGGCACGTGCAGCGGGGCGATCAGGACGCTGGTGCCCAGACGGGCCCGCTCGGTGGCGGCCGCGGCCAGGGTCAGCGTGACCAGCGGATCGGCCACCGAGCGGTAGGAGTCGGGCCAGGGCAGGCCCTCGATGCCGTACAGGCCCTGGGTCGCGGGCTCGGGGAACAGGACGCGTTCGTAGACCCACAGGCTCTCGTAACCGATCTCCTCCGCCGCGCGGGCGACGGACGGGACGTCACGTCCGATGGCGTACTGCCGTCCCTGCGGGAGGCCGAGCCCGAGTCGTGTGGCCATGCTGGTGCTCCTTCGCATCCGGGGTCACTACCTTCAACGTACAACGATCGTCGGGGAGTTGACCGGCGCGGACGAGGAGCGGCCGGATCAGTCCGGCAGGGGCGTGAGGAGCATCCGGCCCACCAGACCGACCGCTCCGTCCAGGCGCTCCCGGAACGTGTCGGCGACGGACGGCAGTTCGTCCAGGGCCCGCAGTGCCAGCGCCGTCGCCCAGGCGCCTTCCCTGGCCCGCTCCAGGCTCCAGGAACCCAGCAGGTGGGTGAGCGGGTCGGCGATCTGGAAGAGGTCGGGGCCCGGCATCAGCTGTTCGCGGATGCTCTCCTCCAGCGAGACGAGGATGTCGCCCACGTGGTCGAACTCGTCCTCCAGGTCGGCCGGTTCGCAGCCGAGCGTACGACAGGTGTCCAGGACGGCCAGCGGAAGGTCGTGCCCGATGTGGGCGTTGATGCCCGCCAGCGCGAACTGAAGCGGGCGTACGCCGGGATGCCGCCGGAGCTGGAACAGCGGCCGCCAGCAGGCGGGCGGCCTGCGGTCGGCGGCCACGGCCTCGACGGCCGTGAGATAGCGCTCGGCGAACAGGACGTCCAGCGTGACCGCGGCCGCGGAGTCCGGGAACCGGCCGCCGTCGAGGTGCCGGCCGACCTCTTCGGTGACGGAGAGATAGACGCGGTTGAAGACCGCGACCCCGTCGCCCGAGGGGAAGCCCGCCTCCAGCGCGCGCATCCGCGACACCACGCCGTCGACCCCGTGTGCCGGGCCGGTGAACTCCGCGAACCGCTCCAACTGCGCCATGGTGGCAGGGTCCCAGTCCTAGGCTGGCCCGAGTGCCACCGCACCGGCCGCTTCCCCAGAACGAGGGAACGGCGACCGTGTGTGCCCCTGGTCAGGTGCGCGGGCACGCCCAGTCAGGGGGGCACGGGTGACACGGGGGCACGGGGGAGGGGAAGGAACCGCACTGTGGCAGGCACCCGCGCACGACATCGCGCCGCACGAGGGACCGGGCCCAGGCGCGCGGCCCGGCACGGGGTGATGGTCGCCGTGGCCTCGGCCGTGGCCGCCGTGGGCACCGTCACGGGCCTGCTGTCCGCCCTGGACACGGGCGGCGAGGAGGACCGGGCGCGCCCCGCGCAGACCATGTCCCCGACGTTCGCGCCACTGCCCGCGGTGCCGACACCCTCCGCGGCGCCGTCCTCGCCGAAGCCGTCGCCCACGAAGTCCTCCGCCGCGCCGAGGCCGAGCCGAAAGCCCTCCGCCCAGCGCCCCAAGACGCGGCGCACCACGGCGCCCCCGGCAGCCGGTTCGCTCTACCGGCACGGCGATTCCCAGGTCCTCGACTGGGTCAGGGCCAACCGGAGCGACCCGCGCCGACCGCTCATCGAGTCACGCATCGCCGCCAGGCCCGCCGCCGTGTGGTTCGCGGACCCCGCGCCGGAGACGATCACGGCACGGGTGCGCGCGGTGACGTCGAACGCGGGGAGCCGGGTGCCCGTCCTCGTGCCGTACGCGATACCGGACCGGGACTGCGGGGGCGCCTCCCAGGGCGGGGCGCCGGACCACGCGGCGTACGACGCGTGGATCGGGAAGTTCGCCGCGGGCCTCGGCACGGGCGAGGTCATCGTCGTGCTCGAACCGGACGCGATCGCGCAGTCCGAGTGCCTCTCGGCCAAGCAGCGCACGGCACGCAACGCCTCGCTCGCCCGCGCGGGCCGCACCCTGAAGGCCGCCAACCCCAGGGCGAGGGTCTACCACGACGCCGGGCACTCCGGCTGGAACGCCCCGGCCGAGCAGGCCGGACTGCTGCGCGCGGCGGGCGCGGCCTCGTCCGCGTCGTCCGACGGCATCTTCACGAACGTCTCGAACTTCCGGCGCACCGAGGCCGAGGCCGCCTACGCCCGCCAGGTCCTGGCCGCGCTCGGCGGCCCGGCCGGTCTGGGCGCGGTGATCGACACCAGCCGCAACGGCAACGGCGCCCCGGCGGGCGGCGAGTGGTGCGATCCGGCAGGCCGGGGCCTTGGGCCGAGCCCGACGCTGCGTACCGGGCAGGCCCGTGTCGACGCCTACCTGTGGGTCAAGCCGCCGGGCGAGTCCGACGGCTGCCGGGGCGAGCCGGGGACGTTCGCGCCCGGTTACGCCTACGACTTGGCGCGCGGCTGAGAGCCGCCGGCGCCCTCGTCCCCCTCGGCGTCGTACGTGGACGTGCCCGAATCGAGCAGCGGCTCCTGCGACTTGAGGTGCGGCGGGGCGAAGGCGCGCAGGACGTGATAGCCCGTGATCACGACAATGGTGCCGAGCGCGATGCCGCTCAGCTCGAAGTTGTCGGTGATCTTCAGGGAGACGCCGCCGACGCCGATGATGATGCCCGCGGCGGCCGGGACGAGGTTGAGCGGGTTGCGCAGGTCCACCCCGGCGTTGATCCAGATCTGGGCGCCGAGCAGGCCGATCATGCCGTAGAGGATGACGGTGATGCCGCCGAGCACGCCGCCGGGGATGGCCGCCACGATCGCGCCGAACTTGGGGCAGAGGCCGAAGAGCAGGGCGAAGCCCGCGGCGGCCCAGTACGCGGCCGTGGAGTAGACGCGGGTCGCGGCCATCACGCCGATGTTCTCGGAGTACGTGGTGTTGGGCGGGCCGCCCACCGCGGTGGAGAGCATGGACGCGGCGCCGTCGGCGGAGATCGCCGTGCCGAGCTTGTCGTCCAGGGAGTCGCCGGTCATCTCGCCGACCGCCTTGACGTGCCCGGCGTTCTCGGCGACGAGGGCGATGACGACGGGCAGCGCGACGAGGATCGCCGACCACTCGAAGCTCGGCGCGTGGAAGGACGGCAGGCCGATCCAGTCGGCGTTGCCGACGGCGGAGAGGTCGAGGCGCCAGTGGTCGACGACCTTGCCCGAGCCGTCCGCCGAGTGGATCTTGCCGAAGACCAGGTCGAGGCACCAGGACAGGGCGTACCCGAAGATCAGCCCGAGGAAGATCGCCACGCGTGACCAGAATCCGCGCAGGCACACCACGGCCAAACCGGTGAACAGCATCACCAGGAGCGCCGTCCACTGGTCCTGCGGCCAGTACGTGGAGGCGGTCACCGGCGCCAGGTTGAAGCCGATCAGCATGACGACCGCGCCGGTGACGATCGGCGGCATCGCCGCGTGGATGATCCGCGCCCCGAACTTCTGGACGGCGAGCCCCACCAGGAACAGCGCCGCGCCGACCACGAAGACCGCGCCCGTCACGGTCGCCGAGGAGCCGCCCTGGGCGCGGATGACGGCGGCCACGCCCACGAAGGAGAGCGAACAGCCCAGGTAGCTGGGCACCCGGCCGCGCGTGGCGAGCAGGAAGATGACGGTCGCGACACCGGACATCATGATCGCGAGGTTCGGGTCGAGGCCCATCAGGACGGGCGCCACGAAGGACGCGCCGAACATGGCGACCACGTGCTGGGCGCCGAGCCCGAGGGTCCGCGGCCACGAGAGCCGCTCGTCGGGACGGACGACGGCTCCGGGCGCGGGGGTGCGCCCGTCGCCGTGCAGTCTCCAGCGCACGCCGAGATCCATGGTTCTGTTCCGCCTTCTGTGCGCCGAGCCGTGGGGATGACCCCGTGAGAGTGACCGGGAAGATCAGCGCAATGTTAGTGCGGCATAAGTCGGGATACCCGTCGGGGCGGGTGCGGCGGCCGGGGTCAGTGGCGCGGGCCGGGCGCCGCCGCATCCGTCGTACCGGCCGGTGTGGCCTCGCGGCCGTCCGTGCGAAGCACCCCGGCGAACAGCGCGAGCCCGCAGGCCAGCACCGTCACCAGGCCGAAGGAGACCACCAGGCTCGTCGCGTCGGCGAGCGTGCCGATGGCGGACGGCGCGATCAGGCCCGAGGTGTACGTGATGGTGGCGACGCCCGCGATGGCCTGGCTCGGGTTGGGCCCGCTGCGGCCGGCGGCGGCGAACGCCAGCGGCACGACGACCGCGATGCCGAGCCCGAGCAGCGCGAACCCGCACATGGCGACCGCCGCGTGGGGCGCGGCCACGACGAGGACACCGCCGAGCGCCGCGACCACGCCGCCCACCCGCACCGTGCGGACCGCCCCGAAGCGGTCCACCACCGCGTCGCCCGCGAGCCGCGCGATCGCCATGGTGAGCGTGAAGCCGGTGGTGGACGCGGCGGCCACACCGGCCGACGAGTCCAGGACGTCCCGCAGGTAGACCGCCGACCAGTCCAGGCTCGCGCCCTCGGCGAAGACCGCGCAGAAGCCGACCGCGCCGATCAGGAGCGCCGACTTCGGCGGCAGCGAGAAGCGCGGCGGCGCCACGTCCTCGGGCTCCGCCTGGAGGTCGAGCACGCCCTGGCAGGCGACGAGACCGATCGCGGTGAGGGTCACGGCGGCGAGCACGTGGTGCAGCCGGGCGTCCGAGCCCAGATGGGCGGCGACCGTGCCGGCCGCCGAGCCGATCAGGGCGCCGACGCTCCACATGCCGTGCAGCCCCGACATGATTGACTTCTTCATGCGGGTCTCGACCTCGACGCCGAGCGCGTTCATCGCCACGTCCGACATGCCCGCCGTCGCGCCGTACACGAACAGGGCCAGGCAGAGCGTGAGCAGGTTCGGTGCGAGCGAGGGCAGGACCAGGGACATCGTCCACAGGGCGAGCAGTCCGCGCAGCGCCGTCCGGGCGCCGAAGCGGTGGCTGACCCAGCCCGCGAGCGGCATCGCCACGGAGGCGCCGATCGCGGGGAAGGCGAGGGCGAGGCCGAGGAGTCCCGCGCTGAGTCCGGCGTGGTCCTGGATCCAGGGCACGCGGGTCGCGAAGGAGCCGGTCACGGCGCCGTGCACACAGAAAACGGCGGCCACGGCATACCGCGCCCGCTTCAACTGACGTACGTCGTGGACCACTTCACTCATCGCTACCCCGTCCCTCCCAAGGATCCTCCCCGGTACGGCGACGTAAACTATCAGGAACCCTGCCTGATAAATAGCGGCTCTGTGGAAGGATCCCCGGCATGCCCGCATCACCGAGCACCGCCCGGGCCATCAACGACCGGCTCGCCCTGGGGCTCCTGCAGCGCGAAGGGCCGCTGACGGCCAACCAGTTGAAGCAGCTGACCGGACTGTCCCGCCCCTCGGTCGCCGACCTCGTCGAGCGCCTCCAGGGCTCCGGTCTCATCACCGTCGTGGGGGAGGCGGGCGCCCGGCGCCGCGGACCCAACGCCCGGCTGTACGGGATCGTCGCCGACCGGGCGCATCTGGCCGCCCTCGACGTACGCACCGACGGCCTGTCCGTGGTGGTCACCGATCTGCTGGGCGCGGTGCTCGCCGAGGCCTCCGCGCCCATCGAGACCGACACCGGCACCAAACCCGCCGTCGAGCGTGCCCTCGCCCTGGTGGAGCGCACCGCCCGGGACGGCGGCGTCGAGCGGCTGCACACCGTGGCCATCGGCGCCCCCGGCCTCATCGACCCGGCCACCGGCGAACTGCGCGACACCACCTCGCTGCCCGCCTGGCACCGCCGCCTCGCCGGAGCCCTCCAGGAGCGGCTGCCGGTCCGCGTGCTCGTGGAGAACGAGACCAACCTCGCCGCCCGCGCCGAACGGCGTGACGGCGCCGCCCACGACCGCGACACGTTCGTCCTGCTGTGGCTCGGCGAAGGCGTCGGCGCCGCCGTGATGCTGGAGGGGACCCTGCGCCGCGGAGCTTCGGGCGGCACCGGGGAGATCGGCTTCCTGCCGGTGCCCGGCACCCGCGTGCTCCCGTCCGCCACTTCGTGCGAGGGCGGCTTCCACTCCCTGGCCTGCGCCGCCGCGCTCCGGGAGCTCGGCGCCGAGCACGGTCTGGCGCCCCCGGGCGGAGCCGCGGGCCTGGTGCGGCACGCCGTCGACACCGGTCACGAGGCCTTCCTCGACGCCGCCGCCGACCGCGTCGCCGTGGGCGCCGCCGCCGTGGCCGCGATCCTCGACCCCGGCTGCGTGGTCCTCGGCGGCGAGGTGGGCCGCGCGGGCGGCGCCGCCCTCGCCGCCCGGGTGGAGGAGCGCCTGGCCGCGATGTCACCGCTGCGCACGGAGGTGCGGGCGAGCGCGCTCGGCGGTTCGGCCGTGCTGCGGGGCGCGCTGCTCGCCGCCCGGGACGCGGCACAGGACGAGCTTTTCGGGCCACGCCCCTGATCGAGCGGTCTGTGACCCAGGCCACAGGGGTTCGCCCGTATGGGCTCCGATCAGGCGTGGCACACTGGCTTCGTACCAAAAGCAGCGCACTCCGGGGTCGGTGTAATTCCGAACCGGCGGTTATAGTCCGCGACCCGGCCGCCTCCAGCGGCCGGTTGACCAGGTGAAACTCCTGGACCGACGGTGAAAGTCCGGATGGGAGGCAGTGCGCGGCGGGCGGGCATTCGTGCACGTCGCCGAGTGGCTTGTTTTTGGAGTACCCGCTGTCGGCGGGTCTTCCAGGGAGAGGTCTCGTTTCCGGCGTCGCTCCCGATGCCGCAGTCCGTTCATTCTGTCGTCATCGACAGGCCCCGGAGTCCGTGCCCCATGAGGCAGGAGGACCCGGTGGCCACCGCATCCGCAGCAGCAGCGCCCGAGCACGAGCGCGCCGCCATGCGCCGCGCCATCACGCTCGCCGCCCGCGGCCTCGGCTCCACCAGCCCCAACCCGGTCGTCGGATGCGTGATCGTCGACGCCTCCGGAGAGACCGTCGGCGAGGGCTACCACCAGCGCGCCGGCGGCCCGCACGCCGAGGTCCACGCCCTGCGAGCGGCCGGTGAACGGGCCCGCGGCGCCACCGCCCTGGTCACCCTCGAACCCTGCAACCACACCGGACGCACCGGCCCCTGCGCCCAGGCGCTCATCGACGCCGGCGTCGCCCGCGTCGTCTACGCGGTCGGCGACCCCAACCCCGCGGCGACCGGCGGCGCGCAGCGCCTGCGGACCGCCGGGGTCGACGTACGGGCGGGTCTCCTGGAGGACGAGGCCGCGGCGGGCAACGCCGCCTGGCTGACCTCCGTCCGCCTCGGCCGCCCGCACGTCACCTGGAAGTACGCCGCCACGCTCGACGGCCGCATCGCCGCCGCCGACGGCACCAGCCGCTGGATCACCTCCGCCGAGGCCCGCGCCGACGTCCACCGGCTGCGCGCCGAGTGCGACGCGGTGGTCGTGGGCTCCGGCACCCAGCGCGCCGACGACCCCCACCTCGCCGTGCGGGGCATCGAAGGCGCCGTCCAGCCGCTGCGCGTGGTCGTCGACACGAACGGCACCGCGGTGACACCCGGCGCCCGCATCCTGGACGACGCGGCGCCCACCCTCGTCGCGGTCGCCGACAACGTGACCCCCGAAGGCACGGCCCCGACCGTACGGCTGCCGCGCGCGGACGGCGGCCTCGACATCGCCGCCCTCCTCGACGAGCTGCACGCGCGCGGGGTGCGTTCCGTGCTGCTCGAAGGCGGTCCGACCCTCGCCGGAGCCTTCGTCCGCGCGGGAGCCGTCGACCGCGTCGTCGCCTACCTCGCCCCCGTCCTGCTCGGCGCGGGCCCCGCCGCCCTGACGGGCGGCGGAATCACCACCATCACCGAAGCGTTGCGGCTCGACGTGAGCGAGACCGTCCGCATCGGCCCCGATCTGCGCGTCACCGCGACCCTCGTAGCGAAGGAGCACTGAAGTGTTCACCGGAATCGTCGAAGAGCTGGGCGAGATCACCGCCGTCGAGAACCTGGACGACGCATCGCGCTTCCGCGTCCGTGGCCCCGTCGTCACCGACGGTGCGAAGCACGGCGACTCCATCGCGGTCAACGGCGTCTGTCTGACGGTCGTGGAGCACGAGGGCGACGAGTTCACCGCCGACGTGATGGCCGAGACCCTGAACCGCTCCAGCCTGGGCGCGCTCGCCGCGGGGTCGCGGGTCAACCTGGAGCGGCCCACCGCGGTCGGTGACCGCCTCGGCGGCCACATCGTCCAGGGGCACGTCGACGGCACCGGCGAGATCGTCGACCGCAAGCCCTCCGAGCACTGGGAGATCGTCAAGATCTCGCTCCCCGCGGACCTCTCCCGCTACGTCGTGGAGAAGGGCTCCATCACCGTCGACGGCGTCAGCCTGACGGTGGTCGAGGCGGGAATCGACTACTTCACCATCAGCCTCATCCCCACCACCCTCGCCCTGACCACGCTCGGCAGCAAGCAGCCCGGCGACCCGGTCAACCTGGAGGTGGACGTCATCGCCAAGTACGTCGAGCGGATGCTCGGCGACCGCGTCACCGCCGCTGCCCCGGCCGCCGCTCCCGTCCAGGAGGTCACGAAGTGAACTGGCTCAACTCCGAAGCCTTCACGGCCTTCGGGCAGCACGTGATCTGGTCCGACATGGTGGGCAACACCGTCGGCCTGATCGCCCTGGCGCTCGGCTGGCGGCGCTCCATATGGACCTGGCCCGCCCAGTTCCTCTCCGGCGTCATCCTCGTCGGCGCGTACGCCTCCGCCCACCTGTCCGGCGGCGTCGGCAAGCAGCTGCTGGTCATCGGCGTGGCCCTGTGGGGCTGGCGCCTGTGGACCAACGGCAAGCAGCAGGCGCAGGACGGCTCCATCGCCGTCCGGTTCGCCACCTGGAAGGAGCGCGGGGTGCTGCTCGGCGGCACGGCCGTGGGCACCCTCGCGGTCGGCGCGCTGTTCTCCGCCGTCCCCGACCTGTCCTGGAACCCCTGGCCCGACGCCTACATCTTCGTGGGCACGCTCGCCGCGATGGTCGCCCAGGCCCGCGGTCTGGTCGAGTTCTGGTTCGCCTGGCTCCTCGTCGACGTGGTCGGCGTACCGCTCGCGTTCAGCAGCGGCCTCGCCTTCTCCGGTCTCGTGTACGTCATCTATCTCGCGCTCGTCCTGTGGGGCCTGCGCGACTGGTGGCTGCGGTCGCGCTCTGCGTCCTCGCAGGCCTCGCAGCCCGTCATGGAAGGAGCCCCGGCATGACTGCGGCACCTGTTTGGTACAGCACGGGCCACGAGGAAGACGCGTCCGACCTCGCCCTCGACCCCGTCGAGGCGGCCATCCGCGACATCGCCGCCGGACGGCCCGTCGTGGTCGTCGACGACGAGGACCGCGAGAACGAGGGCGACCTCGTCATCGCGGCCGAGAAGGCCACGCCCGAGATCATCGCCTTCATGATGAGCGAGTGCCGCGGCCTGATCTGCGCGCCCATGGAGGGCGACGAGCTGGACCGCCTCCAGCTCCCGCAGATGGTCGAGAACAACACCGAGTCGATGCGGACGGCCTTCACCGTCTCCGTCGACGCGGGCCCCGCGCACGGCGTCACCACCGGCATCTCGGCCGCCGACCGCGCCACCACGCTCCAGATGCTCGCCGCGGGCACGTTCGAGCCCACCGACTTCGTGCGGCCGGGCCACATCTTCCCGCTGCGCGCCAAGTCCGGCGGCGTCCTGGTCCGCAACGGCCACACCGAGGCCGCGGTCGACCTCGCGCGTCTCGCGGGCCTGCGCCCGGCCGGCGCCATCGTCGAGATCGCCGGCGAGGACGGCACGATGCTCCGCCTGCCCGAGCTGATCCCGTTCGCCCGCAAGCACGGCCTGACGATCATCTCCATCGAGGACCTGATCGCCTACCGCGGCAGCTCCGAGCCCACGGTCCGCCGCGAGGCCGAGGTCCACCTGCCCACCGCCTTCGGCGACTTCACGGCGTACGGCTACCGCTCCACCGTCGACGGCGTCGAGCACGTCGCGCTCGTGCACGGCGAGGTGGGCGAGGGCGAGGACGTCCTGGTGCGCCTCCACTCCGAGTGCCTGACCGGCGACGTCTTCCACTCGCTGCGCTGCGACTGCGGCCCCCAGCTGGAGGCGTCCATGCGGCGCATCACCGACGAGGGACGCGGCATCGTGGTCTACCTCCGCGGCCACGAGGGGCGCGGCATCGGCCTGCTCTCCAAGCTGCGCGCCTACGAGCTCCAGGAGCGCGGCAGCGACACCCTGGACGCCAACCTGGAACTGGGCCTGCCCGCCGACGCCCGGGACTACGGCGCCGGAGCCCGCATCCTGGACGACCTCGGCGTCCGCAGCGTGCGCCTGATGACGAACAACCCCGACAAGACCGACGCGGTCGTCCGGCACGGCCTGAGGGTCACCGGACGCGAGTCCATGGCGGTCCAGGCGGGCGAGCACAACCTCCGGTACCTGCGCACCAAGCGGGACCGGATGGGGCACGACCTGCCGTGGCTCGACGCCCCCGAGGTGTCCGCCTGCGGCAACCAGTGACCCGCGTACACACCGAACACAGAAGAACCGAACGCAGAAGAACTGCCAGAGCGACCAGGAGAAGCGCGTGAGCGGCAAGGGTGCACCCGAACTGACCGTGAAGAACTGCGGCGACCTGCGGGTCGCGGTGATCGCCGCCCAGTGGCACGAGAAGGTCATGGACGGCCTCGTCGACGGCGCCCTGCGCGCCCTGCACGAGCTCGGCATCGACGAGCCGACCGTCCTGCGCGTCCCCGGCAGCTTCGAGCTGCCGGTCGTCGCCAAGGTCCTCGCGGGCCGCGGCTACGACGCGATCGTGGCCCTCGGCGTCGTCATCCGCGGCGGAACACCGCACTTCGAGTACGTGTGCCAGGGCGTCACCCAGGGCCTGACCCAGGTCACGGTCGACACCGGCGTGCCCATCGGCTTCGGCGTCCTCACCTGTGACACCGAGGAGCAGGCCCTGGACCGGGCGGGCATCGAGGGCTCCCGCGAGGACAAGGGGCACGAAGCGGTCACCGCCGCCGTCGCCACCGCGACCACGCTGCGTACGATCTCCGAACCCTGGCGGTGAGCGGGGCCGGCGAGCCGCGTAAAGTAAGCGACATCATGTCCAAGAAGACTTTCGAGGAGCTCTTCACCGAGCTCCAGCACAAGGCCGCCAACGGCGACCCCGCCACGTCGCGCACCGCCGAGCTGGTCGACAAGGGCGTCCATGCCATCGGCAAGAAGGTCGTCGAGGAGGCCGCCGAAGTCTGGATGGCCGCCGAGCACGAGGGCAAGGAAGCCGCGGCCGAGGAGATCTCGCAGCTCCTGTACCACGTACAGGTGATGATGGTCGCCCGCGGCATCTCCCTCGACGACGTGTACGCCCACCTCTGAGCCGTACGCCCCAGCCCCTCAGCTCACCCGAACTCCCCTGAACGCAAAGGAATCCGTCCTCATGCTGCGCATCGCCGTCCCCAACAAGGGTTCACTGTCCGGACCTGCGTCGGCGATGCTCCATGAGGCCGGATACCAGCAGCGCAAGGAGTCCAAGGAGCTCGTCCTCGTCGACCCGGACAACGAAGTCGAGTTCTTCTACCTCCGGCCCAAGGACATCGCGATCTATGTCTCGGCCGGCAAGCTCGACATCGGCATCACCGGCCAGGACCTCCTGATCGACTCCGGTGCGAACGCCGAGACGATCCTGCCGCTCGGCTTCGCCCGCTCCACCTTCCGCTTCGCCGCCAAGCCGGGCACCGCGAACACCATCGCGGACCTCGCGGGCAAGACCGTCGCGACCTCGTACGAGGGCATCGTCGCCAAGCACCTCGCGGACAGCGGCATCGACGCCTCCGTCGTCCACCTGGACGGCGCCGTCGAGACCGCCATCGAGCTGGGCGTCGCCCAGGTCATCGCGGACGTCGTGGAGACCGGCACCTCGCTGCGCAACGCGGGCCTCGAAGTGTTCGGCGAGCCGATCATGAAGTCCGAGGCGGTCGTCATCCGGCGCACCGGAGCGGCCGACGACGACCCCAAGGTCCAGCAGTTCCTGCGCCGCCTCCAGGGCGTCCTGGTCGCCCGGGCGTACGTGATGATGGACTACGACTGCCGTGCCGAGCACCTGGAGCAGGCCGTCGCCCTCACCCCGGGCCTGGAGTCGCCGACGATCTCCCCGCTGCACAACGAAGGCTGGGTCGCCGTCCGGTCCATGGTCCCGGCCAAGGAGGCCCAGCGGATCATGGACGACCTCTACGCCATCGGGGCGCGGGCCATCCTGACCACGGCCATCCACGCCTGCCGCCTCTGACCGCCGGCAGGAGACCACGGCCATGACCGAACAGACCGACATCCCCGCCCTGCCCGTCACCTTCCGGCCGAGCAGGACCCGGGCCGTCCTGCTCAGCGCGGGCGCCGCGATCCTCGTGGTCCTCACGGTGATCGCGCTGCTCATCCCGGGCCTCAGCCCGGGGGAGCGGCTCAGCTTCATCTTCACCGGCGTGCTGCTCCTCGGTGTCCTGATGCTCCTGAGCAGGCCCAAGGTCGTCGCCGACGAGTCCGGCGTGACCGTCGTCAACATCGCCACCAGCAGGCGCCTGGCCTGGGCCGAGATCGTCCAGGTCAACCTGCGCCCCGGCGACCCGTGGGTGTTCCTCAACCTCAGCGACGGCACCAGCCTGCCCGCCATGGGCATCCAGCCGGGCATCGCCAAGCAGCGGGCCATCAGCGACGCCCGCGCGCTGCGTGCCCTCGCCGACGCCCGGACCCCGCAGGGCTGACGCTCGCGGCCCGGTCGTGATTAATCTGGTGGCGGGGCACGCATGGTGTGCCGCCCCGCCCCTGTCGGGCCCGCCCGGTCCACAGGGGCTCCTGCTACCCGAGGAGTGACTCCCTCCGGCGATGGACGGTTCGTCCTGTAGTACATGCGCCGCCCCCTCCAGGCCCTCCGGGACCGGACACACCAGGGAGGCGGCGGCATGACCACATCCCTGCTGCTTCTCGGGGCGGCATTCCTGCTGATCCTGGCCAACGGCTTCTTCGTGGCCGCCGAGTTCGGGCTCGTCACCGTGGAGCGCCCGGACGCCGAGAAGGCCGCCGCCGAAGGCGACCGACGGGCCCGTACGGTCGTCGACGCCCTCAAGGAGCTGTCCTTCCAGCTCTCCGGCACCCAGCTCGGCATCACCATCACCTCGCTCGTCGTCGGCATGCTCGCCGAACCGGCCCTCGCGCAGCTGCTCGCGGGCCCGTTCACGGCGACCGGCCTCCCCGAAGGCGCCGTACCGGGCGTCTGCGTGGTCGTCGGCATGCTCCTGGCGTCCGCCGTGCAGATGGTCATCGGCGAGCTGGTCCCGAAGAACTGGGCGGTGTCCAGGCCGCTCCAGGTCGCGCGGTTCGTCGCGGGCCCGCAGCACGCCTTCTCGCGCCTCTTCCGGCCCGTGATCTCCCTCCTGAACGCCACGGCCAACCGGCTCGTGCGGCTGCTGGGCGTCGAGCCGGCCGACGAGCTGGCCTCGGCCCGCACCCCCGGCGAACTGGTCTCCCTGGCCCGGCACTCGGCCCAGGCCGGCACCCTCGAACAGGACACGGCGGACCTGTTCGTCCGCACGCTGTCCCTGGGCGAGCTGACCGCGCAGCACGTCATGACCCCGCGCGTGAAGGTCAGCGCCCTCCAGACGTCCGCCACCGCGGAGGACGTGGTGAACCTGACCCGCGCCACCGGTCTCTCGCGCTTCCCCGTCTACCGGGAGCGCATCGACGAGATCGTCGGCATGGTGCACCTCAAGGACGCCCTCGCGGTCCCGGCCCACGAGCGCCTGCGGGCACCCGTCGGCCGCATCGCGCAGACGCCCCTCCTGGTCCCCGAGACGCTGCCCGTGCGCCAGCTCCTGGAACAGCTGCGCAGTCAGCAGCCGATAGCCGTCGTCGTGGACGAGTACGGCGGCACGGCGGGCGTGGTCACCCTGGAGGACATCGTCGAGGAGCTCGTCGGCGAGGTCCGCGACGAGCACGACCTGCTCGACCTGCCGGACATCGCCGCGGCGCCGGCCGAGGACGGCCGGCCCGCCTGGGACGCGGACGGCAGCTGCCGCGTCGACACCCTCCAGCGGATAGGACTCGACGTCCCCGAGGGGCCGTACGAGACCGTGGCGGGGCTGGTCGCCGATCTCCTCGGCCGCATCCCCGCGCCCGGCGACCGCGCCGAACTTCCCGGCTGGCGCCTCGCGGTGCGCCAGGTCGACCACTACCGCGCCGAGCGGGTCCGTCTCGTACGGGTCCCGCGGGCGACTGATGCCCCTGATGCCGGCGATGCCCCCGAGGCCAAGAGCGTGGTGGAGGCCGCCCGATGAGCATGCTCCAACTCCTGTTCGCCCTGCTCCTCGTCCTCGCCAACGGCTTCTTCGTCGGGGCCGAGTTCGCGCTCGTCTCCGTGCGCCGCAGCCAGATCGAGCCGCTGGACGGCAAGCGGGCCCGCCAGGTCCTGTACGGCCTCGAACACCTGCCGCAGATGATGGCGGCCGCCCAGTTCGGCATCACCGTGTGCTCGCTGACGCTCGGCGCGGTCGCCGAGCCCACCGTCGCGCATCTGCTGGAGCCCGTCTTCGCGGCGGCGCACGTCCCCGAAGGGGCGATCCATCCGCTCGGGTACGCCATCGCGCTCGCCGTGGTGGTCTTCCTGCACCTCGTCGTCGGCGAGATGGTCCCGAAGAACCTGGCGATGGCCGCCCCGGAGAAGACCGCGCTCTGGTTCAGCCCCGGTCTCGTCGCCTTCGCCCGTCTGTGCCGGCCGGTGACGGTGGCGCTCGGGGCGTGCGCGCGGCTCGTCCTGAAGCTCTTCGGGGTCGAGCCGAAGGACGAGGTCGAGGCCGTCTTCACCAGCGAGCAGCTCAACCGCCTCGTCGGCGACTCGGGCGAGGCGGGGCTGCTCGAACCCGAGGAGCAGGAGCGCCTGGAGGACGCGCTGGAGCTGGGCTCGCGCCCGGTGACGGACGTCCTGCTCGACCGGGCGTCCCTGGTGACCGTGGGCCCCGGGGTCACCCCCGCCCAGGTCATCGGACTCACCGGGCGCACCGGCTACTCCCGCTTCCCGGTGTGCGCGGAGAACGGCGCCTTCATGGGCTACCTGCACGTGAAGGACGTGCTCGACCTCACCGAGGGGGCGGGGACGGACCGCGCGGTGCCGCAGCAGGTGTGGCGCCCGATGACGACCCTGCGCGCCGAACTGCCCCTGGACGACGCCCTGACGGTGATGCGCCGCGCCGCGACGCATCTGGCGCAGGTCGCCGACGCCTCGGGCAAGGTGCTCGGCCTGGTGGCCCTGGAGGACGTACTGGAGCTGCTTGTCGGCGAGGTGTGCGACCCGGCGCACCGGGTGGCGGTGCCCCGCGCGTCCCAGGAGGCCCAGGAGGCCCAGGAGGCGCAGAACGCACAGAAGGCGCAGAAGAGCTGGCAGGCGCAGGACCGGGCCCTGGTGTGAGCGTGCGGGGCGGCGGCCCCGGGGCGGGCGCGGGGTCTCAGACCCGCGGCGGGTCCTGGGGCCCCCGCCCCGAGAGCACCTCTCCGTACGCCTGCATCAGGTCGGGGAGCCGCAGGGTCGACAAGTCGTCACGGCTCGGTTCGCCGGCATAGCCCGACAGGCGCAGATCGCGGTAGGCGCAGCTCTTCTCGTAGAGCGTGCGCAGGAAGCGGCCGTTGCCCAGCTCGTCGATCCAGGCCTGGTGGACGACGTGCCCGCTGATGGAGCGCAGCTCGTCGAGCGCCTCCTCGTCCCAGACGTCGCCGTTGTCGGCCGCCAGGACCTCACCGATCGAGGTGAGCTCCAGAGGGCGGTACGAGGGGAAGTCCACGCGGGTGGTGAAGCGCGACGAGAGCCCGGGGTTGGCGGCGAGGAGGCGGTCCATGCCCTCGGGGTAGCCCGCGAGGATCACGACCAGGTGGTCGCGGTTGTCCTCGGCGCGCTTGAGCAGCACCTGGAGGGCCTCGTCGCCGTACGCGTCGCCCTTGCCGTAGCCCGAGTTGGACAGGGAGTAGGCCTCGTCCACGAAGAGGACGCCGCCGATCGCCGAGTCGATCAGTTCGTTGGCCTTCACGGCGGTCTGGCCGAGATACTCGCCGACGAGGTCGGCGCGCTGCGCCTCCACCAGGTGGTCGCCGCCCAGCAGGCCCAGGGCGTAGAACGCGCGTCCCAGGATGCGGGCCACGGTGGTCTTGCCGGTGCCGGAGGGGCCGGAGAAGACGAAGTGTCGTTTCGGCGGCTGTACGGGCAGGCCCTGCGCGGCCCGCAGGCGCGCCATGTTCAGCTGCGCCGAGAGGGCCTTCACCTGCCGCTTGACCGGCTCCAGGCCCACCATCCCCTCCAGTTCGGCGAGGGCGGCCTCCAGGAGGGCCGGGTCGGTGGGGCCGGGCGGCAGCTGCGGCACCCCCGGCTGGATGGGGATCACCGCCTTCTCGCGCACCGAGTCGGCGCCGGCGCCGCCGGTGGAGGGCAGTTCCGGGTCGGTCACCTTCAGGTCGCGGCCCTCCGTGCCGAACAGCGGGTCGATCCCGTCGGGGCCGTCCATCACGTCCTGCCCGAAGCCGGTCAGGGCGATCGCCGCCAGGTCGGTGACCTCGTCGTACCCGTCGCCCTCGGAGATCGCCGCGAGCCGTGCGGAGGTGTCCATGAAGGAGGGGTCCACCCGGTGCACCGCGCGGTACAGCGGCAGGGCCGCCGCCGAGCGGCCGGTGCCCTCGTGCGCGCGGGCCAGCCAGTAGCGCAGCTCCTTGCGCTGGGGCTGCTCGCTGCGGCAGCGCATCAGGGCGGAGGACAGGAGCGGCTCCGCCTGGCCGTACATCTCCAGGCGGACGCGGGCCATGCCTCCGAAGAGGCCCGCCTCGATGCCCAGCATGGCGTCGTCGATGAGCGAGTCCGTGTGCCGGACCAACTGCTCCCAGTCCTTGACCAGATAGGACCGGCAGGCGTGCAGGAACCGCACCTGCGGATCCGCGTCGACCGGCGGCAGGCCCGCCAACGCCCGGTCGAGCTCGGGGACATGGCGGCCGTCGAGCCAGTGCGAGGCGTGCGCCAGCAGCAGGTCGCGCGTGCTCTCCAGGACGGGCTGGACCCACCATCCCAGCCAGTACCAGGAGTTGAGCGTGCGCCCGTGCCGGGCGCGCTGTTCGCCGAACCTGTCCCGGTGCTGGAACATCCGCAGGAGCGCCGTCGTCGTGTCGATGCGCAGCGCGTGCAGTCCGAGCCAGCCGTCGGCCATCCCCGGATCCATCCGCACCGCGGCCCGGAACTCCTCCTCCGCCTGCGGATAGGCGCCCATCGTGTAGGCGTCGACGCCCCTCAGCCAGGCGAGGTCGGCCGGGGCGGGTGAGCCCACCGCGTCGAAGTCCATCACGTCCCCCACAAACCGTGCCCCCGTTTGTGTACCGCCGGACCGGTGTCCGTCGGCAACTTCGCTGAACCGCCGTGCTGCGGACGGACGTTGTTCCGGTGCGCAGAGCAGCCGTCCGTAAAACGCACCGAAAGGCATCGTACCTGCGGGGGAGCGCTCGGCCGTAGGGTGCCGCAGCGCGGGATCAGGCAGGTGAAGGGGAGGCCCGTCGTCACCCAGGGTGAGCGAAAGGCGGCTCGCAGCGTCCGGAATGCGAGGTCGGGGGGCAGAACGAAGCCCCCGATCACGGGGGAACAACCGGGGGCTTCGCGTCTGCGGGCGACCCCGAAAGGCCGCACATTCAGAACGTAAGTCCTGTAAGGGCCCTCGGTCAAGCCGAGTTGGGGCACTGATGAAAACTGGCGCGAAGTTCTGGGAGCGCTCTTTGCGAGGTTCAGCTGACCGCCGATGGGCCGTCACCCTGCGTTACGGTTTGGGTCTGTGCAGCCGTCCCACTGGGTCCCGGCAGCACCTCATATCCCTCGCGCCTCTGTCGCACCAAAGACTGAGCGAAGGGGCGCGAAGGGTCTTCCGCGAAGTGCCGGCGCTCCGCCGGTTCCCATCCGTCCCAGAAGTCGCTCTGGACCGCTCCGTCCCGATGGCGTCCGCGCCCCCAGGACTCGTCGCGGGGCAGCTCCATCCACAGCAGCCGCGCCAGGAGCGGACGCAGCGCGCGGCGCCCCGCACCGACCCCCTCGACGAGGACCACGGGGGTGGGCGGCAGGGCGCGGGTCCCCGGTCCGAAGCGGCACGCGTGCCAGTCGTACGGCTCGTAGTGCGCCGTCTCGCCGCGCGAGAGCGGCACGAGGACCTGGCTCCGCAGCCGCTCCGTCCAGTCGAACAGCGCCGCGTGGCTCGCGATGTCGTCGAGGCGCAGGACGGGCGCGCCCCCGAGCGCCTCGGCCAGGCGGTCCGCGAACGTCGACTTGCCGGAGCCCGCGTGCCCGTCGACCGCGACGAGGCGGACGGGGCCGCAGGAGGGCGGCAGCCGCAGCAGTTCCGCGGCGACGCGGGGCAAGGGAGTGACGTGTGCGCTCATCGCGTCAAGCGTACGGGTGCGGAATTGCCCCCTCCGCGCGCCGTCGCAGCTCACGCCAGTGGTCGAGGCCAATATTGGCGGACGCGGTGGTGGTCGAAGCGCTGGCAGAAGTCGGCGTGGAGCAGCCATAGTTGGCCTACCGCCCTGCACCTGACCTGCCCCTTCCGGATCCCTCCGGAACCCACGTCGACTGGGGGTCCCGCCATGGACCGAGCTGATGACATGTCCCGCAGAACCGTCCTGTCCGCGGCCGCTGCCGTGGCGGCGCTTGCCGCCACCGCGAGCCCGGCGCTCGCCGCGGGTGCGGGCCGCCCCGCGCCCCGCGCGAAGCGGCCCGTGAGCAACCGCTTCTGGTCCTCGCACGCGGACTGGAGCGCCGGAACCGCCGACGGCACCCGCGCCGTCTCCGGGGCCCGCCCGGCCGTGGAGATCGCCGAGGCCGCGGGCCGCACCGACTACGCGGATCCGCACACCGGCAAGACCGCCACCTGGGAGTACGCCCGGTGGACCTCGCCGGTGCACCGCCCCGCCGTCCCCGCGACGGAGGTCATCGCCTCCTGGAACGCCCGCACCCCCGCCGGGACGTGGCTCCAGGTCGAGCTCCAGGGAACGTACTCGGACCAGGCGAAGACCCCTTGGTACGTCCTGGGCCGCTGGGCCTCGGGCGACGACAAGGACAAGGACATCCGCCGTACGTCGGTCGACGACCAGAGCGACGGCAAGTCGAGCATCTGGACGGACACTTTCTCCATCGACGACACGACGACGGGCCTGCGCCTCGTCTCGTACCGTCTGCGCCTGACCCTCTACCGCAAGCCGGGCGCGACGGAGAGCCCGACCGTCTGGCGGCTCGGCGCGATGGCGTCCGCCGTCCCCGACCGCTTCACGGTCCCGGCGTCCGAGCCGGGGCTCGCCAAGGAGCTGAAGGTCCCGCGCTACTCCCAGGAGATCCACGCCGGGCAGTACCCCGAGTACGACAACGGCGGCGAGGCCTGGTGCAGCCCCACCTCCTCGCAGATGATCATAGAGTTCTGGGGCCGCAAGCCGACCGCCGCCGACCTCGCCTGGGTCGACCCTTCCTACGCCGACCCGCAGGTGTGCCACGCGGCACGCCAGGTCTTCGACTACCAGTACGCGGGCTGCGGCAACTGGCCCTTCAACGCGGCTTACGCGTCGACGTACAAGGACATGCAGGGCGTGGTGACCCGCCTGGCCTCGCTCACGGAACTGGAGTCGCTGATCGCCGCGGGCATCCCGGCCATAACGTCCCAGTCGTTCCTCAAGGAGGAGCTGACGGGCGCCGGTTACGGCACGGCGGGCCACCTGATGACGGTGATCGGCTTCACCCGGAAGGGCGACGTGATCGCCAACGACCCGGCCTCACCGAGCAACGAGGCGGTACGCAGGATCTACAAGCGCCGCGAGTGGGAGAACATCTGGCTCCGCACGAAGCGCCACAACGCCACGGGCAAGGTCGTCTCGGGCACGGGAGGCGTCTGCTACCTGTACTTCCCGACGAAACTCTCGGCCAAGCAGAAGAAGGCGCTGGCGGACGTGGGGATTCACTGAGGTCAGCCCGGCAAGCAGGACCGCGACGGCCCCTCCCCGGGTGGGGGAGGGGCCGTCGGGTGTTTCGGGGGTTACTTCGGGGCGGGGGGTGTGCGGCGCATTCTTGCGGCCTTTTCGTCCACCTCCGTCTGGGAGGTGCCGGCCGCGACGACGATCACCGCCTGGGAACCGTCCGGCAACGTCGCCTCCCGCATCTCCGTGCCCAGCAACGCGGGTCGCTTCCGCTCCTGCTCGTGGTCCGCCATGAGACCTCCCAGTTCGACGGGTGGCCCAACCTAGCCCCGGATCGGCCCGTACAAGCGTCCGACAGGCCACTTCACACGAACGCCGCCGCCAGACGACGGACGGGCCTCAGTCCTGGACCGGGGTCACCACCCAGTCCGGGTGCCCCGGCATGGGCGGTGTCTTCGGGCCGTACAGCCACGGCCGCAGGAAGCCCTCCAGGTCCTCGCCCGCGACCTTCGACGCCAGGTCGATGAACTGCTGGGTGCTCGCGGTCTTCCCGCGGAAGCCGCTCACCCAGGCCCGCTCGATCTTCTCGAACGTGGCGTTGCCGACCTGCTCCCGCAGGGCGTACAGGACCAGGGCCGAGCCGTCGTACCGCATGCGCTTGAAGAGGTTCGGCTCGGTCGGCTCCGCGGGGGCGCCCACGTCGTGGCGCCACTGGTCGTGCGCCGCGTAAGCCGTCTTCATGGCGGCCTCGAAGCTGTCGCCGCCGTGCTCCTCGGAGTACATCCGTTCGTAGAACCGGGCGTGCCCCTCGCTCACCCACAGGTCGGACCAGCCCTTCAGGGCCACGCTGTCGCCGAACCACTGGTGGGTCAGCTCGTGCACCATGTTCCGCTCGGCGTCGACCTTCGTGCCCAGGAGGTCGGCCTTCGGGATCAGCGAGAGGGTCTGGGTCTCCAGGGCGACGGCCAGGTCCGTGTCGCCGACCAGGAGGCCGTAGCGGTTGAAGGGATAGGGGCCCAGCTTCTCCTGGAGCCAGGCGAGATGGTCCGGGGTGAGTGCGCGGTACTCCGCCGTCGGCTCGACCAGGGCGTCGGGGACGACGTCCCGCAGCGGCAGCCCGCCCGGGCCCTCGCCGTCGACCAGCGTGAACTTGCCGACCGCCAGCTGCACCAGCTGCGTGGACAGCGGCTGTTCGGAGTCGTACGTCCAGCGCACCCGGTCGCCGGGGCGCTCCGCCCGGTCGACGAGCCGGCCGTTCGCGACCGCCGTCAGGTCCTTGGGCGTGGTGATGCGGAAGGTGATCGGCGCGCGCTGGCTGGGGTGGTCGTTGGCCGGGAAGATCAGCCGGGCTCCGTTCGGCTGGGGGTAGACCACCGTGCCGTCGGCGGTGGGGATCCAGCCGTAGTCCTCGATGGCGTCGTCACGGTGGCGCGTCTGCGTCGGGTCCGCGGTGTACGTGACCTTGGCGGTGAACGTACGGCCCTTGGCGATCGGGGACTTGGGCGTGACCGTCAGCTCGTCCCCGGCCCGGGTCGTGCCCGCGGCGGAGCCGTCGATCCGTACGCCGTGCAGGGTGTTGCCCCCGAAGTCGAGGTTGAAGCGGGAGAGCGACTGGGTCGCGGTCGCCTTGATCGTCGCCGTCGCCTCGAACGGCGTCCTCGGGGCCTGCCAGTCGAAGTCCAGGGTGTAGCGGTCGACCCGGTATCCGCCGTTGCCGTCCAGCGGGAACATCGGGTCGCCCAGGCCGGGCGCGCCGGGGCTGGGTGACCCGGTCGCGGACGGCGCGGCCTGCGACACCGTGCCGGTGAGGGCCGCCGTCAGGGTGACGGCGACCGCGAGAGCGAGCCGCACTCTGCGGCGGTGCGTCCGGTTCGTACTCATCCGGAACGTGCTCATCGGGAACCTTTCGGTCGGATGGTTGCGCGGACGAGACGGCGGGGGTGCGCCTGGGGGTGAGCCCCGCCGTTGACAGTGAGACGCACGGCACTCGTCCCGAGTTGTGCGGAATCCGGCCGATGAGTGACCAAGCTCTCGCCCGCGACGGCGGAATCCGATGGCAAGGTGGTGGGGTCAGTGGGGGGAGTCCGCTGCCGGACGTCGGGCCGAGAGGCACGACGCATACGTATCGAGTGATGCCATGACCGCTGCCACCGCCCTTGCCGCCGCCCGCGCCACCGCGGGGCCCCGCGCGACCACGCGCACCGGTGGGCCGAAGGAAGACGGCCCGAAGGTGCTGGAGCACGTCCTCGGCTGGACGCTCGTCGTCGTCCTTGCGATGCTCGTCACGCAGATCGGTCTGTTGTGACCCCGGTCTCCTGACCGCCGTGGCCGGGGCCGTCGTGGCCGGGGCCGTCGTGAACCGGTCCGCCGCGATCCGGTCCGTCGTGAACCGGTCCGCCGCGATCCGGTCCGTCGTGCGCTTCACCGCCGCGATCCGGGCCGTCCTGGTCCGTACGGGGAGGCAGCTCCGCCCGCCAGTGCCGGTCCGGCACCCCCACCAGGCCGTACAGCCACCGCACGGGTGACCGCCGCGCCAGCAGCGTGAGTCCAGCCAGCACCGCGAACAGCGGCAGGCCGATCCACCCGCCCAGCAGGCGGACGAGGACGCTCGCGACGAGCGCGCCGGCGAACGGCAGGCCGTAGACCCCGGCCGCCGCGACGGCGATCGCCAGGAGGCGGTGGATCTTTCGGTCCTCGTCCGCGCCCGGCAGCGACCAGCCCTCCGTCAGCCAGCCGATCTGCGTGAGCAGCATCGTGCCGATCACGGCCGCCCCGAAGATCAGCAGCGCCAGGAACGTCCCGGACGTCAGGAAGTCCAGGACGTGGTTGACCACGCTGTCCTGCCGCCAGTCCGCGAAGTCCCGCGCCTCCGCGGAGAAGAACCGCTCGTACCCCCGGCCGTCCCAGCCGTGGACCAGCGTCCCGAAGAGCAGGAAGTACCCGCCCACGCACTGGAGGTAGGCCCAGTAGCCGGCCCCCACCAGGACGAGTCCCTGCGCCACCAGGAAGCCGGTGATCGCGGCGACGGGTAGCCCGCCCGCGTAGAAGAGCACGAACCCCGCCCACACGCCGTCGTGTCCCCGCGCCACGTGCATGGTCGTCCACGCGGGGTTCTGCCAGAGCAGGAAGAGCCCCGTCGGCACCATCAGGACCGCCGCGAACAGCGCGGTGAGCGCCAGGTACGGGTTGGCGGCGCGGCTGCGCGTGCGCGGCCCCTCGCCCGCGTTGATCCGCTCCCAGACCTGGAGCTGCCGGGCCGCGGAGAGCGCGAAGGTCGCGCCGATCGCGTACGCCCAGAAGAGGGCGGCCTGGATCTGGATCATGCCGTCGCCTTCAGGGTGAGCCCGCCCGCGACGATCTCGTCCGAGGTGACCAGGGCCTGCTCGGCCCGGACGTCCGTCATGAAGACGAACGGCGGCACGACGGGCGGCACCGGCAGCTTGTCGGGCGTGAAGGTGATGCAGAGCAGCCCCTCCAGGCAGCCCTTGAACTTGGTCAGATAGAGCGTGACGGAACCGCTGAGGTCCAAGGTGTCGGCGCCCAGGGCGAGTTCCTCGCTCCCGTCGCGCGTCGTCAGCCGGTAGTCGGTCAGCGACGCGGCCTTCATCCGCAGCACCATGACCTTCAACGGCCCGTCGACCGTGGGAATCTCGCGTACGCCGGCCAGGACGAAGCCCTGCGGCGAGAAGAGCGTGGTGGTGACCGTCGGGGGTGTGCGTGCCGCCGTGATCGCCTCGCCGGGGGCCGCCTTCGCCGGAGTCCCGCCCCACAGCGTCGCCCCGACGACGACCACCGGGAGCAGCACGCCGAGCGTCCGCGTGCCCTGCCCGTCGCGCGCCCGCGGCCGCTCGGTGTCCTCCTCGGCGCCCTCGGGCACCGGAGTCCAGCCGAAGCCCATCGCGCTGCCCACGATGCCGAGCACCATGCCCACCAGGAACCCGCCCAGATTAGTGGCCGCGAAGGAGAGCACGGACAGGATCAGGGCGTTGACGCTCACATAGTGATGGGCGTGCGGCAGCAGCCACAGGAAGATCCCGGCGGCGATCAGGGCGAGTCCGATGCCGATCGCCGCGAGCCCGCCGAGCCCCAGGCTGACCAGGACGGTCAGCGGCGACAGCGGCACGAGGAGCAGCTCGGCCCCGCCCAGGATCAGCAGCAGGCCGCCCCAGAAGGGCCGCGTGCGCCGCCACCCGCGCAGCACCCGGCGGGCCTCCCGCAGCGGCAGGCGCTCGTCGAGCCACCCGCCGCCGTCCCGGGCCCACGCCCTGACCCCGGCCCGCCGGCCGCCGGTCAGAAGCACTTCTTGCCGCCGATGCTGACGTCGAGCTTCATGCCCTTGAGCCGGAAGTTCCCGCCGGTCGCCGACCAGGCGTGGGACTTCACCCCGGAGACGGTGATGTCCCCGGCCTGGAGCCCGAACTTCCCTTTCTCGCCCTTGATCCCGGACACCTCGTCGAGGGTCGAGGCGTCCCGTCCGATCTCCGCCGTGCCGAAGCGGGCGTCGCCCTCCAGGTCCTCGCCGTCGATGATGAGGTTGCTCGCGGTGACCTGGCCCGCGGGACCGCCCGCGGTCAGTTTGAACACCACGGTGCCGACCGGGGTCTTGACCTCGGCGGCCTGGCAGATGTCGGAGAGGGTCGCGTCACCGATCCCGAGGAGCGCCACCGGGTGCCCCTTGCCGTCGATGTCCCGGTCGGTCTGTACGTAGGAGGACAGGCCCTCGCTGGTCAGCTTGCCGGACGACACCTGGAAGCTGGTGCCCGAGACGGCGAACGAGGCGGCGAGCGCCCCCTCGGCCATCACGGAGGCCATCGCGCCGACGGCCAGGACGGCCGGCAGGGCCACGACGGCCGTCTTCTTCCAGGAGGTTCTGCCCTGGGGCAAGGGGGTACGCGCTGCGCTCATGAGTCTTCCTCCCGTACGGCGGTCCGTGTGCGTAGGGGGAGTGCGTGAGAGAGCGCCGTCGGGCGCAGAACCGGCAGGTGGCGTGCTTCTGCCATACTGCGGATTCCCGAGGCAGTTGGAGACTAGGGCCGAAATTGAATAATAGTCAACAGCGCGGCACCGACCGTCCCGTGGTCACCCGTCCGCAGGCGCGCGGCACCGACCGATCCGTGGCGCGCCGCGCCGAACTCATCACCATCGGGCGGAAGTTGTTCGCCGACACGTCGTACGACGCCCTGTCGATGGACGACATCGCCAAGCAGGCGAGTGTGGCCAAGGGGTTGATCTACTACTACTTCAAGTCCAAGCGCGGCTACTACCTCGCGATCATCGAGGACTCGGTCGCGGAGCTGGTCGAGCGCGCCGGGCGCCACGACGACCTGCCGCCCGTGGAGCGCGTGCACAGCACCATCGACGGCTATCTGCGCTACGCCGAGCACCATCAGGCGGCGTACCGCACGATCATCAGCGGCGGTGTCGGGTTCGACGCCGAGGTGCAGGCCATTCGCGACGGGGTGCGCGAGGCGCTGATCGGGGCGATCTCCGACGGGGCGTACGGCCGCCGGGACATCCCGGAGCTGGCGCGCACCGCGCTGCTCGGCTGGCTGTGCAGCGTCGAGGGCGTCACGCTCGACTGGATCGGCCGCCGGGGGCTGACGCGCGAGACCGTCTGCGATCTGCTCGTGCGGACCCTGGGCGACACCCTGCGCGTCGTCGAGGAGTTCGAGCCGTCGTTCCCGGCCCCGCCCCGGCCATGAGGAAGGGGCGGGAGCCGTCCGGCTCCCGCCCCCGTCCCCGCGTGCGTGCGGTCAGTCGATGGCCTTGATCAGCTCGCCGTCCGCCGTGTCGCCGCTGAGCTCCCAGAAGAAGGTGCCGCCCAGACCGGCCTGGTTCTTGTAGTCCATCTTCCCCGCGATGGTCGCCGGGGTGTCATAGCTCCACCAGTTGTTCCCGCAGTGCGCGTACGCGGTCCCGCCGACCGTGCCGTTGGCCGGGCACTTGGTCTTCAGTTCCTTGTAGTCGTCGATGCCCGCCTCGTACTTGCCCGCGGCGGCCCCGGTGGCGGTGCCGCCGGGCTCCTTCTGCGTGACACCCGTCCAGCCGCGGCCGTAGAAGCCGATGCCGAGCAGCAGCTTGTCGGACGGGACGCCGAGGCCCTGGAGCTTCTTGATCGTGGCGTCGGTGTTCCAGTTCGCCTTGGGCGCGCCGTCGTACGTCTTCAGCGGGGAGTGCGGGGCGGTCGGGCCCTTCGCCTCCCAGGCGCCGAAGTAGTCGTACGTCATCGGGTTGTACCAGTCGACGTACTGGGCGGCGCCCGCGTAGTCGGCGGCGTCGATCTTGCCGCCGTCCTCGGCGTCGGCCGGGATGGCCGCGGTGACGAGGTTGTCGCCGCCGAACTTCGAACGCACCGCGGACATCAGGTCCTTGTACGCGGCGCGCCCGCTGGTGTCGCAGGTCAGGCCGCAGGCGTTGGGGTACTCCCAGTCGATGTCGATGCCGTCGAAGACATCGGCCCACTTGGAGTTCTCGACCAGGTCGTAGCAGGACTGGGCGAAGGCGGCCGGGTTCTTGGCGGCCTCCGTGAAGCCGCCGGACCAGGTCCAGCCGCCGAAGGACCACAGCACCTTCAGGTCGGGGTGGAGCTTCTTGAGCTTGCGCAGCTGGTTGAAGTTGCCGCGCAGGTCCTGGTCCCAGGTGTCCGCGGTGCCGTCGACGGACTGGTCCGCGGTGTAGGCCTTGTCGGTCGCCGCGTAGGCGTCGCCCATGGTGCACTTGCCGCCCTGGACGTTGCCGAAGGCGTAGTTGATGTGCGTGAGCTTGTCGGCCGAGCCGGACGTCTCGATGTTCTTGACGTGGTAGTTCCGGTCGTAGACACCCCACTCGGTGAAGTATCCGACGACCTTGGAACCGGCCGCGGCCTGCGCGCTCGCGGCCGTGTCGGAGCCGCGGTCGGGGCCCGCGGCGGCGGTGCCCGCGCCGGCGAGGAGGCCCCCGCCGAGTACGGCGCAACACGCGGTGGCGACGAGCGCCCGGAACGGGGCGCGGGGGAGGTGCGGTCTGAGCATCGTTTCTCCTCGTGGGGGGAGAGGGCGCATGGGGGGCGTGGTGCTGTGGACCTGCGGATGCCATGGGGGGCATCCGTGAACTTTGAATTGGCATGAACGCGGTAAGGCGTTCGGCTGGACTCTAGGAGGACTAGACCAGTGAGGTCAATGGTTCGGACCAATTCCGAGCCGCTCTTGCGGCCGTCGGTTATCTTTTGAGTAAGCGGTCGTTAACTAGTGACTGGCTGCCGCCGATCGGGCATACTCAAGCGCCACAGCCGCTGGTCACAGCGCCTTCCGCGACCCGGAAGGGCGCCATCGGCCGGGCCGTGAGACACGGTGGCGCCGCATACCCCGCGGGCCCGCCGCAGTGCCGAAAGGGAGGATGCGATCGCCATGCCTGAGCGAACCTTGCAGCAGTCGGTGGACCGTCAGCTGCCCACGGACGAGGCGCGGGATCTGTTCTCGCTCGTCCGTGAACTCGTCCAGCGGGAGATCACTCCCCGCGCGGCCGAGGAGGAGGACGCCGGGCACTTCCCGCGCGAGGTCTTCGCCCTCCTCTCCGAGTCCGGACTGCTCGGCCTTCCGTACGCCTCCGAGTTCGGCGGCGGCGACCAGCCGTACGAGGTCTATCTCCAGGTCCTGGAAGAGCTCGCCGCGGCCCGGCTCACCGTCGGCCTCGGCGTCAGCGTGCACTCCCTGTCCTGCCACGCCCTCGCGGGGTACGGCACCAAGGAGCAGCAGAGCGAACACCTGCCCGCGATGCTCGGCGGCGGCCTGCTCGGCGCGTACTGCCTCTCCGAGCCCGCTTCGGGATCGGACGCCGCGTCCCTGCGGACCAAGGCCGTCCGGGACGGCGACGACTGGGTGATCACCGGCACGAAGGCCTGGATCACGCACGGCGGGGTCGCCGACTTCTACACCGTCCTGGCCCGCACCGGCGGCGAAGGCGCCCGCGGCATCTCCGCGTTCCTGGTGCCCGGCGACGCCGAGGGCCTGCACGCGGCGCAGCCCGAGAAGAAGATGGGCATGAAGGGCTCGCCCACCGCCCAGATCAACTTCGACGGGGTACGGGTCTCCGACGCCCGCCGCATCGGCGAGGAGGGCCAGGGCTTCGCGATCGCGCTCTCCGCGCTCGACTCGGGGCGGCTGGGCATCGCGGCCTGTGCGATCGGCGTGGCGCAGGCGGCGCTGGACGAGTCCGTTCGGTACGCCACCGAGCGGCGGCAGTTCGGGCGGCCGATCGCGGACTTCCAGGGCCTTCGGTTCATGCTCGCGGACATGGCGACGCAGATCGAGGCCGGCCGGGCGCTCTATCTTTCCGCCGCGCGGCTGCGCGACGCGGGCAGGCCGTTCTCCAAGCAGGCGGCCATGGCCAAACTGCTGTGCACGGACGCCGCGATGAAGGTCACGACGGACGCCGTGCAGGTCCTCGGCGGCTATGGCTACACCGCGGACTTCCCCGTGGAGCGCTTCATGCGCGAGGCGAAGGTGCTGCAAATCGTTGAGGGCACCAATCAGATCCAGCGGATGGTCATCGCCCGTCACCTCGCGGGTCCCGACTCGCGCTGAACTGCCCGAGCCTGACCGGCGGCGCCGCGAGCCGCACCCACTCGGGGTCGTGCCGCCCCGGCAGGGTCTTGCCCCGCTCGCTCCAGTTGCGGATGAGCGCGCGGTAGATCGGCGGGTCCTGCGGGGGTGCCGGCTGGGGCTGGGGCGGCTGCTGCGGCTGTTGCTGCTGTGGGTGCGGGTGCGGGCGCTGTGGCTGCTGGGGGTACTGAGGCTGTTGGGGAACCGATTCTGCGTCGGGCGGAGGGGCCGCCAAGAGGGTGCGCCTGCGGCGGCCGGTCGGCGGGTACGCCATGGGCGTCGGCGTGGGGGTGGTCATACGGGGCCAACGCGCCCCGCGGGGGACAGGTCACCGCCCGTCGGAATCGACCGTCAGTTCGTGGCATGGCCGTGCGGCAGGCCCGGGCGCGCCCGGCCATGCCCCGCTGTCCTCGTTCCCGCCGCGGCGCCACGGCCCCCGAACGCGGACTGACACGTGTCTGGCCCCGGTCGATGGTCTGACGTACCGTCAACTCCGCGCCGGGGGCACGCCGTTCGCCCCGCGCCCGCCAACTGCCGTGCGCCCAGGGAGGTTTGCCGTGGCAGACGACCGTCCCGTCCCGCTCGACGAGTATCCGATCCACCAAGTGCCGCTGTCCATGAAGCAGGTCGCGACGGGCGACCGCAACGCCTACGACCGCTGCATCTTCCATGTCTTCGACCACCAGGGGCGCTCGCTCCTCATCCTCGGGCTCGGCGTCTATCCGAACGTCGGTGTGATCGACGCGTACGCCACCTTGCGCAGGGGGGATACGCTCCACGCCGTACGCGCCTCGGACGCGCTCGGCGACGACCGGATGAACCTCTCCGTCGGCCCCCTGACCATCACCGTCGACCAACCGCTGCGGCGGCTGCGGCTGAGCTGCGCCGCCGACCCTGACGACCCCGCGTCCCTCTCGTACGACCTGACCTGGACCGCCTCCTTCCCCGCTCTCTGGGAGCCGCACCACATCCAGCGGCGCGGCGACCGGCTCTCCCTCGAAGGGCGCCGCTTCGTCCAGGCGGGCGGCTGTACCGGAACGATCCGTGTCGGCGGCGAGGACATCCCGGTGACGGCGGGGGAGTGGACCGCCACCCGCGACCGCAGCTGGGGCGTGCGGCCCATCCCCGGCGAGGAACGCGGGCGCCTGGAGGAGGAGTTCGGCACCGAGGGCTTCCACTGGATCTGGAGCCCGGTGCGCTTCGAGGACCGCTTCCTCATGGTCATCGCCCAGGAGGACGCGGACGGCCACCGCTCCCTCAACGAGGCCACTCTGGTGCGCCCCGGGGCGCGCGACCGCCAACTCGGCTGGCCGCAGGCCGACATCACCTACCGCCCGGGCACCCGGCACCCCGAGCGCGCCGTCATCCACCTCACCGACCCCGACGGGCGCAAGCCCCTGGAGCTCGGCGTGGAGGTCCTCGCCTCGCTGCCGCTCGCCGTGGGCGCCGGCTATCCGCCGGCCGACGACTGGCAGCACGGCACCTGGCGGGGGCGGGACTGGACCGACCGCCGCACCTACGACCTGTCGGACCCGGCGGCGCACCCCCTGGCCGCGTACGGGGTCATCGACCACGCCGCGCGCTTCACCCTCGACGGGCGGACGGGGTACGGGATCTTCGAGCACGGCAGCTTCGGCCGCCACGATCCGAGCGGCTTCACCGGCTTCGACTCCGTGGCCCCCTGAGAACCACCGCCGAGAGGAGCTCCGCGATGGCGACAGCACCGCGTCCCCGCACCACCACCCGCGACCCGGAGGAGCTGGCCCGCAGGCTCACGGCCTGGCTCGCCGCGCGGCTGCCCGGCGCCAAGGCCGCCGGCGTCCGGGTCCCCGAGTCCAACGGCATGTCCAGCGAGACCCTGCTCTTCGACATCGAGCACCCGCAACCACCGCTGCGGGCCTGCGCGTTGCGCGTGGCGGCGGACCCGGCCGCGTACACGATCTTCCCGGTCTACGACCTGCCGCGCCAGCACCGCACGATGCGGCTCGTCGCCGAGCACACCGACCTGCCCGTGCCGCGCGTGCTGTGGCTGGAGGAGGACCCCGGGCCGCTCGGCGCCCCCTTCTTCGTCATGGAGCGCGTCGAGGGCCGCGTGCCGCCGGACGTCATGCCCTATACGTACGAGGGGAACTGGCTCCACGCGGCGAGCGACGCCGAACGCGCGCATCTGGAGGAGGCCTCGATCGGCCTGCTCGCCCGCCTCCACGACCAAGTACCCGTCGCGCGGGCGCAGTTCCTCGCCCTGCCCGGCGAGGGCAGCCCGCTGCGCCGGCACGTGGCCGCCCAACGCGCCTACTACGCCTGGGTGGTCGAAGGACTGCCCCGCTCGCCCCTCATCGAGAGCGCCTTCGACCGCCTCGACGAGTGGTGGCCGCAGGAGGAGGGCGAGCCCGTCCTCAACTGGGGCGACGCACGCATCGGGAACGTCATCTACGACGGCTTCGAGCCCGCGGCCGTACTGGACTGGGAGATGGCGGCACTGGCACCCCGCGAGGTGGACCTCGGCTGGATGGTCTACCTGCACCGCTTCTTCCAGGACCTGACGGTGGGCTTCGGCCAGGAGGGCCTGCCCGGCTTCCTGCGCCGCGACCACGTCGAGGAGCGCTACGCCCGCCTCACCGGGCACACCCCGGCGGCCATGGACTTCCACACGCTGTACGCGGCGCTGCGGCACGCCGTCGTCATGCTGCGCGTGGCCTACCGCCAGGTGCACTTCGGTGAGGCCGAGGTGCCCGAGGACCCGGACCGGCTGATCCTGCACCACGCCAGCCTGGCGGCCATGGTGCAGGGCAGCTACTGGTAGGCGTCAGGCCGCGGAGCGGCGGTCCTGCTGGGGCACGCGACGGGGGCGCGAGGCCTGCCCTCCGACGTGCGAGAAGGGCTGCGTCCGCCAGTCGAGTCCCTGAGGGAGCGTCAGGAGCAGGGCGGTGTCCTGCTCCTGAGCCTCCATCGACTCGTCGGCGGGCTCCGCGTCGGCCGCGGCGCGCCCCGTGCCCGCGCACACCGTGAGCCCGAACGGGTTCCACGGCTGGGCGCAGAGCGCGTGCTCGGGCAGGAAGTCCTCGTCGGCCAGGAGCGCGATCGGCTGCGCGCAGTCGGGGCACGTCACCCGGTACATCTCGAAGGTGTCGTACGCGTCGAACTCGGATTCAGCCGATTCGACGCCCTCCGGCACGGGTGCGGACGCGGATTCGTCGGAGCGCTGCTGCTTGCTGCGGGCAGTGCGACCGGGGCGCTTCAAATTCTGCATGGGACTCTCCCCCTTGGGTGGGCCGAGAAGGCGCTGCGGCCTCGACCACAGCAACCACTTCCCGTCCCGTCGTGGAGGTAATCGTGGCATCCCTTTGGACACGGTCCCAGGTATGTGGCGTTCGTCACATGCCCCATGAAGTTGCCGCCGTCGCGCCTACCGGTATCCGGAGGGATCAAGAGCCCTGTAGGTTCAGCCCATGGAGGAGCTGGACCGACAGATCGTGCAGCTGCTCGTCAAGGACGGGCGGATGAGCTACACCGACCTGGGCAAGGCCACGGGCCTGTCCACATCGGCCGTGCACCAGCGGGTGCGCCGCCTGGAGCAGCGCGGGGTCATCCGCGGGTACGCCGCGGTCGTGGACGCCGAGGCCGTCGGGCTGCCGCTCACGGCGTTCATCTCGGTGAAGCCGTTCGACCCGAGCGCACCGGACGACATCGCCGAACGCCTCGCGGGCGTCCCGGAGATCGAGGCCTGCCACAGCGTGGCCGGCGACGAGAACTACATCCTCAAGGTGCGCGTCGCCACGCCCCTGGAGCTCGAACACCTGCTGAGCCGCCTGCGCGCGCTCGCCGGTGTCTCCACGCGCACGACGGTCGTCCTCTCCACGCCGTACGAAGCCCGGCCCCCGCAGGTCTGAGCCGCCCTCGGGTGACCCCTGCGCGGGGCCCGCGCGGGGAGGGGCCAGACTGGTCCCATGAGCGAGAGCACCACCCCCCAGAACGGCCCTCAGGGCCACCGCACCGTGCTGCTGCGCGGCGGCGACGTCCACAGCCCCGCCGATCCGTTCGCCACGGCCATGGTCGTCGAACGCGGGCACGTCGCCTGGGTGGGGTCGGAGGGCGCCGCCGACGCCTTCGCCGACGGAGTGGACGAGGTCGTCGACCTCGAAGGGGCACTCGTCACCCCCGCGTTCACCGATGCGCACGTGCACACCACGGCGACCGGGCTCGCCCTGACGGGACTCGACCTGACGGGCGCCCGCACCCTCGGCGACGCACTCGCTCTCGTCCGCGCCCACGCCGCCGCGCGGCCGCACGACCGCGTCCTGCTCGGCCACGGCTGGGACGCGGCCCGCTGGGCGGACGGCCGCCCGCCCACGCGCGCGGAACTCGACGAGGCGGCCGGCGGCCGTCCCCTCTATCTCTCCCGCATCGATGTCCACTCGGCGGTCGCCACCACGGCCCTGCTCGACCTCGTCCCCGGCATCACCGGACGCACCGGCTTCCACCCCGACGCCCCGCTGACCGCCGACGCCCATCACGCGGTGCGCGCCGCCGCGCTCGGCGCGGTCACCCCGCAGCAGCGCACCGAGGCCCAGCGCGCGGCGCTGCGGCGGGCCGCGTCCCTCGGCATCGGCTCCGTGCACGAGTGCGCGGGACCCGAGATCTCCGGCGAGGACGACCTCACGGGGCTGCTGCGCCTGGCCGCCGACGAGGCCGGACCGCGGGTCGTGGGCTACTGGGCCCAGCAGGGCGAGGAAGGCGTCACCCGTGCAAAGGAACTGGGGGCGCTCGGCGCCGCCGGGGACCTCTTCGTCGACGGCTCGCTCGGCTCGCACACCGCCTGCCTGCACGAGCCGTACGCCGACTCCGCCCACACCGGCACCGCCCACCTGGACGCCCCCGCCGTCGCCGCGCACGTCGTCGCCTGCACCGAGGCCGGGATCCAGGCGGGCTTCCACGCCATCGGCGACGCCGCGGTGAGCGCCGTCGTCGAGGGCATCCGAGCCGCGGCCGAGAAGGTCGGCCTGGCCCGCGTCCGCGCCGCGAGGCACCGCGTCGAGCACGCCGAGATGCTCACCCCGGAGACGATCGCCGCCTTCGCGGAGCTGGGCCTCACCGCCTCCGTGCAGCCCGCCTTCGACGCCCTGTGGGGCGGCGACGACGGCATGTACGCCCAGCGCCTGGGCGCCGAGCGGGCCCGCACCCTCAACCCGTACGCCGCCCTGCTGCGCACCGGGGTCCCGCTCGCCTTCGGCTCCGACAGCCCCGTCACCCCGCTCGACCCCTGGGGCACCGTGCGCGCCGCCGCGTTCCACCGCAACCTCGACCACCGGGTGTCGGTGCGCGCCGCGTTCACCGCCCACACCCGGGGCGGCTGGCGGGCCGTCGGCCGTGACGACGCCGGGACCCTGGTGCCGGGGGCGCCCGCCGACTACGCCGTCTGGCGGACGGCGGACCTCGTGGTCCAGGCCCCCGACGACCGGGTCGCCCGCTGGTCGACCGATCCGCGCTCCGGGACGCCGGGACTGCCCGATCTGTCGCCGGGCGCCGAACTCCCCGTCTGCCTGCGCACGGTGGTCGCCGGACAGCCGGTCCATGTACGGCCGGACGAGTGATGTCCCGGCGGTGCGTTCGGCCGATCGCGGCCCGTTGTCGCGTCGTACGACCTGCGTATCCTCGGCACTGACCTGCCTGTCTTTGGAATCGCCCCAGGTCAAACGGCTATTGACAGAACGCGGCCGTCGGCCGGTAGGTTCGGCCGGGTCCACCACAGGACGTCCGACCGGAGAACCTCCACGCAGCCGTCGAACGCCGCTGGGCCATGGGAGGTGTGCCGCACCGGCGCACCACCACTGGGAGCCAGGTCCAGCGCCCGCGTCGCGGACGCGAGGGAACGTTCCACCGGGCCGGCAGGTGTGACCCGGGTGGGGCCCGGACGCTCAGTAGACAACGGCTCTCGGTCGACCCGCAGCCAGCGGGCCCCAGGTCGGCCCGAAGGGTGCCGGGCCCCGACCCGCAGTACTTCCCCCTCAACCGCCCGTGCCGCCGTGGCCGTGCGGGAAGGGGCCACTATGGTGGTCCTCTGCGTACGAACGAAGGGGCAGTAGTGAACGACGGCGGTGCGGTCTCCGAAACGGGTGGCCAGGGGAGGCAGTTCGGCCCGCTCGGCCTGGCCTTGGTGATCATTCCGACCTACAACGAGGCGGAGAACATCCAGTCCATCGTCGGCCGGGTCCGGGTCGCCGTGCCCGAGGCGCACATCCTCGTCGCCGACGACAACAGCCCCGACGGCACCGGCAAGATCGCCGACGAACTCGCGGCCGACGACGAACACGTTCACGTACTGCACCGCAAGGGCAAGGAAGGCCTCGGCGCCGCCTATCTCGCGGGCTTCCAGTGGGGTCTGGACCACGACTACGGCGTGCTCGTCGAGATGGACGCCGACGGCTCCCACCAGCCCGAGGAGCTGCCCCGGCTGCTCACCGCGCTCAAGGGCGCCGACCTCGTCCTCGGCTCGCGCTGGGTGCCGGGCGGTCGGATCGTCAACTGGCCCAAGTACCGCGAGATGATCTCGCGCGGCGGCAGCACCTACTCCCGGCTGATGCTCGACGTGCCGATCCGCGACGTGACCGGCGGCTACCGTGCCTTCCGCCGCGAGACCCTCGAAGGCATCGGCCTCGGCGAGGTCGCCTCGCAGGGCTACTGCTTCCAGGTCGACCTGGCGCGCCGCGCGATCAAGGCGGGTTACCACGTCGTCGAGGTGCCCATCACGTTCGTCGAGCGGGAGCACGGCGACAGCAAGATGAGCCAGGACATCGTGGCCGAGGCCCTGTGGCGGGTCACGGCGTGGGGTGTGGGCGAGCGGGTGGGCCGTGTGAGCCGCGTGCTCGGCCGCAAGGACCCCGAAGGGGCCCAAGAGCCCCCGAAGGACCGCAAGAAGCTCTGAGGGGCCGGGAAAGCCCCTGGTCGTCGCTCCGGCGGCGGCTGGGCGGCCCGCTTGTTGATCAGCCCCTTATGCCGGTCTGAGCCGGGCCCAGGCACACTGGAGCCATGACGACTGGCGTACCGCCCACCCGACCCGCCCGGCCCCGGCGCTCCCGCGTCCTGAGGTTCCTGCCGCTCGGCATCGCCCTGTGGCTGGTCCTGGAGATCTGGCTGCTCACCGTCGTGGCGGGCGCCGCCGGCGGGCTCACGGTGTTCCTGCTGCTCGTGGCCGGTGTGGTGCTCGGCGGCATGGTCATCAAGCACGCCGGGCGCCGCGCCTTCCGGGAGCTGAGCGAGGCGGTCCAGCAGCAGCAGAGCGGCCGGGCGCCGCATCCCTCCGAGCGCGGCGGGGGCAACGCCCTGACGATGCTGGGCGGCCTGCTGATCATCCTGCCGGGGCTGATCTCCGACGCCCTGGGGCTGCTCCTGCTGGTGCCGCCCGTCCAGAAGGCCGTGAGCCGTACGGCGGAGAAGACCTTCGAGCGCAAGGTCCGCGAGGCCTCCAGGGGCAGCCTCGGTGACGCCTTCCAGCAGGCGCGCATGCACCGCCCGGACGGCAAGGTCGTCCAGGGCGAGGTCATCAGGGAGGACGAGCGCCCGGCGCGCGGCGCGCACCCCGACGACCCGCAGCTGCCGCCCCGCTAGGACGCAAGACCGGCCGGGCCCGCAGGGCCCGGCACAGCACGAAGGCCGGGACCACTGCTGAGCAGTGGTCCCGGCCTTCGTGTGCGGTGGTGTTCAGTTCGCCGTCAGGCGGACTTGCGGCTGTCCCGCGGATGCACCGCGATGTTCATGGCTCCTGACCGGAGAACCGCGAGGCGCTCCTCCAGGACCTCCTCGAGTTCCTCTCGAGTACGGCGCTCCATGAGCATGTCCCAGTGCGTACGCGCAGGCTTCCCCTTCTTTTCTTCAGGTCCGTCGCCGTCTACGAGGAGTGCCTGGGCCCCGCAGACCTTGCACTCCCACTCCGGCGGGATTTCCGCCTCTACCGAGAACGGCATCTCAAAACGATGTCCGTTCTGGCATGCGTACTCCACGGCCTGGCGCGGAGCCAAGTCGATGCCGCGGTCGGTCTCGTAGCTGGTCACCACGAGGCGCGTGCCGCGAAGAGCTCGCTCACTCATGAATCGTGCCTCCCGGGCTTGTCGCCCACAGGACAGGTGTCGCTGTCGTCGTCATCCGGTCAACGTCCGGTCGGCGGTAAAGATTCCCGTTCAGGGTCATGCGTCGCCGTCGTATGCCGCCCCTTGTTGTACCCACCAGCGCCCGGTTTGTCACATCTAGTAGCAGATGTCACCCAGCGTTTCTGAATCTCCAGCGCGCAGTAACGGTCCGCCTGGTAGGCCAAACGCGTACACTACCGCCCTTTGGCTTCAGTTGCTAAATCCTGTCGGGTACGGGATTCCCCGCGTCGCGGATCGCACGCCGTACGGGTACCCGCGCGAGCAGGACGAAACCGACGACGAAGAACGTCACCAGAGAGACGATCGCGTCCCGGTAGCTCCCCGTGAGCTGGTACGTCAGACCGAAGATCAGCGGCCCCAGCCAGGACATGCCGCGATCGCTCATCTCGTACGCGGAGAAGTACTCGGCCTCCTTGCCCGCGGGCACCAGATGCGAGAACAGGGACCGTGAGAGCGCCTGCGAACCGCCGAGCACCAGGCCGATGCCCGCCGCGAGCACGAAGAACCACACCGGCGCACCGGCGGGCAGGAAGAACCCGGCCCCGATCGTCGCCGTCCACGCGACGAGCGAGCCGAGGATGGTGCGCTTGGCGCCGTACGCCCGGGCCAGGCGCCCCATGGCCAGCGCCCCCACGACCGCGAGCACCTGCACCAGGAGGACCGCGACGATCAGCGTCGACTGCTCCAGGCCGAGCTCCTCGGATCCGTACACGGATGCCTGGGAGATCACCGTCTGGACGCCGTCGTTGTAGACCAGATAGGCGAGCAGGAACGACAGGGTGTGCGGATGGCGGCGCATGTCGCGCACGGTTGACGCCAGCTGCCGCCAGCCGCGCGCCGAGGCCCGGGTCGACGGCGCCGCGCGATCGCGCAGCCGCCGCAGCGGTACGAGCGTGAAGGCGCCCCACCACACGCCCGCCGACGCCAGGCAGATGCGCACGGCCGTCGACTCCGAGACGCCGAACGTGTCGTGGGCCAGGAAAAGGACCAGATTCGCCACCAGGACGAGGGCGCCCGCCGCGTAGCCGAAGGCCCAGCCCCGCGAGGAGACCGCGTCCCGCTCCTCGGGAGGCGCGATCTGCGGCAGATAGGAGTTGTAGAGCACCATCGAGACGGCCAGCGAGGCATTGGCGACGATCAGCAGGAAGCCGCCGAGCAGATAGCGGTCGCCGTCCAGGAAGAACATGCCCGCCGTGGCCGCGGCCCCCAGGTAGGCGGCCACCGCGAGAAGCGGCTTCTTGCGGCCCGTGCGGTCCGCGGCGGCGCCCGCCAGCGGCATCACGAAGACCGACAGGATCACCGAGGCGGACACCGCGTACGCGAAGAACGACCCGGCGCTGACCGGGACGCCCAGCGGGTGGACGTACCCGTCGCCGTCCGCCGCCGACTTGGCGACCTCCGTCAGGTACGGGCCGAGGAACACCGTGAGGACGCTCGTGGAGTAGACCGAGCACGCCCAGTCGTAGAAATACCAGCCGCGCTGCTCGCGCCGCCGTTCGGCGGCGCTCCCGTCGGCCGGTGGCGTTGCCCGCACGGTGTCGGTGCCCACCCGTGCCCCCTCGCTGGTCCCCGTGGTCCGCTGCCGCCCCGGAGGCGGTCAGGCCCAGGCTCCCCGGTCCTTCAGCACGTCGCGCAGCGTCTCGATGTGATCAGAGATGATGCCATCTACACCGAGGTCGAGGAGCGCGGCCATCCGTGCGGGGTCGTTGACCGTCCAGACGTGCACCTGAAGCCCGCGCGCGTGGGCCGCGCGCACGAAACGGCGGTCCACCACCCGGATCCCGCCGTGCGTCTCGGGCACCTGCGCGCACACCGCGGAGCGGCGTACGGCGGCGGGGACGCCGAAGGAACGCAGCCGCAGGGCCGCCACGGCCCGCGTACCGAACGACGTGGCCAGACGCGGACCCGCGAGCCGCTGGGCGCGGGCCACGCGGGTCTCGGAGAACGAGCCGACGCACACGCGGTCCCAGGCATTGGTGCGGTCCAGCAGGTCCAGGAGGGGACGCAGGGCGGGCTCGGCCTTGACGTCCACGTTCCAGCGGACGTCGGGGAAGGACTCCAGGAGCTCTTCGAAGAGGGGCACCGGCTCACGGCCCGCCACGCGCGCGTGGCGCACGGCGCTCCAGGGGAGGTCGGCGATCATCCCGGTCGCGTCCGTCACCCGGTCGAGCGTCGCGTCGTGGAAGGCCACGAGACGGCCGTCCGATGTGGCGTGCACGTCCGTCTCGATGTAGCGGTAGCCCAGTTCCACCGCGCGCCGGAACGCGGCACCGGTGTTCTCCAGGCCTTCCGCGGCCCCGCCCCGGTGGGCGAGGGCGAGCGGGCCGGGATGGTCGAGATAGGGATGGCGTCCGTCCGTGGTCACCGGTGCAGTATCGCCTGCTCCGGTTGACCGCCGGCGGCCACGACGCCTCCCGCGGATGGAGCGGGGGCGGCGAAGAGGCGCAGGAAGAACTGGGCCAGCGGGCCGATCGCCAGCGCGTACAGGACCGTGCCGATGCCCACCGTGCCGCCGAACGCGAAGCCGGTGGCCACCACGGCCACCTCGACCAGGGTCCGCATCAGCCGGATCGAGCGGCCGGTGCGCTGGTGCAGACCCGTCATCAGGCCGTCCCGGGGCCCCGGTCCGAACTTCGCCGCGATGTAGAGCCCGGTCGCCACGCCGTTCAGGACGATCCCCGCCACCAGGAGGGGGACGCGGGCGGCGAGCGCGTGCGCGTCCGGCATCAGCGCGAGGGTGGCGTCCATGGCCAGGCCGACCACGAAGACGTTCGAGACCGTGCCCAGGCCGGGGCGCTGCCGCAGCGGGATCCACAGGAGCAGCACGGCGGCGCCGATGATGATCGAGACGACGCCGATGGACAGGCCGGTCAGCTCGGCGAGGCCCTGGTGCAGCACGTTCCACGGTTCCAGGCCGAGCCCGGAGACCACCAGGAGGCCCGAGCTCGCGCCGTACAGCGCGAGACCGACGTAGAGCTGGACGAGGCGGCGCGCGAGGCGGGGCCGGGGGCGCGGCCGCGGCGGGGCGGTGCTCGGCTCCGGCGGCCCGGACGGCTCGGATGGCTCGGGCGGCCCCGACGACTTCGACGACTTCGGCGGCTTCGGCGGCTTCGGCACGGACAAGATGTCCCCCCTGCTGGTGGTGGTGGCCTGACACATGACACTCTGTGGCTCGTAAAGGGATGCCAACCATGGCCAATTCCAGGAAGGTGGACTGGGAATCATGGCTCAGTGGACTTCGGCGGTGGGCGCCACACAGCTCGCCCGGCTGCTCACCTCTCAGCAGACGCGCCCGGCGGGCCCCGGCACGCGCCGCCCGCCGGCCTACCGCGCACTCGCCGACGGTATCCGCATGCTCGTCCTGGAAGGCCGCGTCCCGGTCGCCGCCCGGCTGCCCGCCGAGCGCGAGCTCGCCGTGTCCCTCGCCGTCAGCCGGACCACGGTCGCCGCCGCGTACGAGGCGCTGCGCACCGAAGGCTTCCTGGAGTCCCGCAGGGGAGCGGGCAGCTGGACCGCCGTCCCGGCGGGCAACCCCCTTCCCGCGCGCGGTCTCGAACCCCTGCCGCCCGAGGCGCTCGGCTCGATGATCGACCTGGGCTGTGCCGCCCTGCCCGCGCCGGAGCCCTGGCTCACGCGGGCCGTCCAGGGCGCCCTGGAGGAGCTGCCTCCGTACGCGCACACGCACGGCGACTTCCCCGCCGGCCTGCCCGCGCTGCGCCAGATGCTCGCCGAGCGCTACACCGCGCGCGGCATCCCGACGATGCCCGAGCAGATCATGGTGACGACCGGGGCGATGGGCGCCATCGACGCCATCTGCCATCTGTTCGCGCCGCGCGGTGAACGCATCGCCGTCGAGTCACCCTCGTACGCCAACATCCTCCAGCTCATGCGCGAGACGGGTGCCCGTCTGGTGCCCGTCGCGATGTCCGAGGGCCTCGAAGGGTGGGACATGGACCGCTGGCGGCAGGTGCTGCGTGACGCGGCGCCCCGGCTCGCCTACGTGGTCGCGGACTTCCACAACCCGACGGGCGCGCTCGCCGACGAGGACCAGCGCCGCAAGCTCGTCGACGCCGCGCGCTCCGCGGGGACGGTCCTCGTCGTCGACGAGACCATGATCGAGTTGCAGCTCGACGACGATCTGACGATGCCGCGCCCCGTCTGCGGCTTCGACCCGGCGGGCTCCACCGTCATCACCGTCGGCTCGGCGAGCAAGGCCTTCTGGGCCGGCATGCGCATCGGCTGGGTGCGGGCGGCGCCCGACGTGATCCGCAGCCTGATCTCGGCCCGCGCGTACGCCGACCTGGGCACCCCCGTCCTGGAGCAGCTGGCCGTGAACTGGCTCCTGAGCACCGGCGGCTGGGAGTCGGCCGTCGAGGTGCGCAGGGCCCAGGCCCGCGAGAACCGCGACGCGCTGGTCACCGCGGTCCGCCGCGAGCTGCCCGGCTGGGAGTTCGCCGTACCGGCGGGCGGACTCACCCTGTGGGCCCGCGCGGGCGGCCTCTCGGGCTCCCGGCTCGCCGAGGTGGGCGAACGGGTGGGCGTCAGGGTCCCGTCCGGGCCGCGCTTCGGCGTGGACGGAGCCTTCGAGGGGTATGTGCGGCTGCCGTTCACCGTGGGCGGCGCGGTGGCCGACGAGGCCGCGACACGCCTGGCCGCGGCGGCCCGCCTGGTGGAGACAGGAGCGGCCGGAGGCGTGGACTCCCCACGGGCGTTCGTGGCCTGAGTTCCCTTGTGGCGCGCGACACCGGGGCCTGGCCTGTCCTTGAGAAGAGGCCGGGGCCTTGTCCGTGTCGTGGTGGGGACGGGACGGGGACCCCCTGGCCTCAGCTTTCCGCTGGCACCGGCTCCTGTGCCGCTTCCGGTTTCGTCGGGGCCGTGTCGGCGTCGGGGTCGGTCTCCGTGCCCGTCCCGGAGTCGGCGCCGACACCGGGGTCCGGGCCGGCTGCGGCGTCCGCGGGAGTGCTCCGGGCGGGCAGCAGGTCCGTCACCGCCTGTCGGTGCGCCTCGCTCGTCGCGTCGTCGTACGGGTCGGGGGTCGCGGGCACCTGGAGCCGGTGCACCTGACCCGTGCCGAGCCGGGCGTACCCCCGGCCGGGCGGGACGTCGGAGGTGGGCGTCGTGCGGGGCGGCACCCCGAGGATGTCCTCGACCTGGTCGGTCGTCGCGGGGCCGAGGACCACGCGCGCGCGGGTGTGCTGGCGCACGGGATCGCTCAGGGCGTCCAGGCTGTCGAACTGGTCGGCCACGACCACCGTGACGTTGGCCGCCCTGCCGTGCCGCAGCGGCACCTGGAGCAGCGACTGCGGGTCCTTGCGCCCGTCGGCCGCCGCGAGGTGACCGAGCACGCTGGGGCGGTCCAGGATGATCCACAGGGGGCGCTTGGTGTCCTCCGGCGCGGGGTGGCCCGCCTGCCGGGCGCGGTTGGCGGAGATGAGGCGGCGCTCCGTCTCGTGCGCCGCCCACTCCAGGCTCGCCAGCGCTCCGGCGAGCCCGCACTCGATGGCCAGGACGCCGTCACGGCCGGCCAGGCAGGCGTAGTCGCCGATGCCGCTGCCCTCGACGATCAGGACGTCGCCGTGGAGGAGGGCCTGGAGGGCGACGGAACGCAGCAGGGTGGTGGTGCCGCTGCCGGGCTCGCCGACCACCAGGAGGTGCGGCTCGGTGGAGCGGGGGCCGGTGCGCCACACGACGGGGGGCACGTCGCGCTGCTCGCCGCCGTCGGTCACGGGGAGGGTGCGCTGGACCCCGGTGGGGTCGGTGAAGCCGAGCACGGTCTCGCCGGGGGCCGTGACGAACCGCTGGGCGGCGATGTCGGTGGGCAGCGGGGGCAGCACGCTCACCGTGAGCTGGTTGCCCTCCTCGTCCCACTCGAAGCGGTACTCGCGGCCACGGCCCGACTTGGCGTGCAGGAGCTGCTCGATCCGCGCCCGGGAGTCGGGCTCGCCGTCGGTGAAGTACGCGGGGTAGCGCACCACCAGACGGGAGATCCGTCCGTCGTCGTCGAAGTCGTACGAGGTGAGGGCCTTGTCCCACTCGCCGCCGTGCGCGAAGAGCGGTGCGGGGTCCTCGGGGACGGAGAAGTAGGGCACGAGCGCCTCGTAGAGGGACTGGAGGCGCTGGGTCTGCGCCTCGTCCGGACCCGTGGGGGCGGGTACCGGGCGTTCCCTGCCGGTCCACGCGGCGGCCGCCATCAGGCAGATGGCGGCGAGCAGCGGACCGTACGGCATCAGGACCACGACCAGGACGACGGAGGCCACGAGGAACAGCAGCGGTCCGCGCCGGTCCTTGGGGGTGTCGGCCCACTTGCGCCGCCCGGCCGCCGCCAGCCGGCGCAGTCCACGAGTGATCGTGATCAGCGGGTGGAGGACGTCGGTGGCGCTGTCGGCGGCCGACCGTGCGAACTCCCGGCTGCGGGCGATCGAGGCGGTGCCGTTGCTCAGGATGCGGGGGAGGGGGCGCCGTGCCACGTCAGTCTCCAGGTGGTGCGAGCGAAGTCGCTACAGGGGGCAGGGAGCAGGGGACGTCAGAACTTGATCCCGCCGAGGAGGCTCGCCAGGCTCGCGCTGCCGGCCTTGATGCTCGGGGCGATGGCGGTGCCCGCCATGAAGAAGCCGAAGAGCGCGCAGACCAGCGCATGGGACGCCTTGAGGCCGTCCTTGCGGAAGAACAGGAAGACGATGATGCCGAGCAGCACGACGCCCGAGATGGAAAGGATCATGACGGTTCTCCTGGTTGGTGGGGACAGTCACCATGAGTTGTTCCAGGTTCACAGCATGTATCCATACGATAAAAGGTGCAAATGGGGGAATTTTGCTGTTTTTCCCTCGAATGGCGGACCTCTGGCGGGCCTCCGGGATGCGGGTTCGGCGGACGTCCGGGTTCGTCCGTGATCTTTGCCGCGGGCGTGCCCCGTCATGTGCCCGGACGGGCAGTACCCTGTCGATTCACCCGTACGGCTGCACTCGTCGCCGTACGCCCCCCTGGAGTCACCCGCAGTCGAAAGGCGGTCCGGTCATGAGTGAAGCCCCCGACCCGGAAGTCGTGGAGCTGGCGACCAAGATCTTCGATCTGGCGCGCCAAGGCGACACCGAGGCCCTGGCCGCGTACGTGGACGCGGGTGTTCCGGCGAACCTCACCAACGACAGCGGCGACTCGCTCGTCATGCTCGCCGCCTACCACGGTCACGCCGAGGCGGTCCGGGCCCTCCTGGAGCGGGGCGGTGACGCCAACCGTGCCAACGACCGGGGCCAGACGCCGCTCGCCGGTGCCGTCTTCAAGGGCGAGGAGGCCGTGATCCGGGCGCTGCTCGACGGGGGCGCGGATCCGGCCGCGGGCACCCCGTCGGCGGTGGACACCGCCCGGATGTTCGCCAAGACCGAGCTGCTCCAGCTGTTCGGGGCCGCCTGAGCGGGGTACCTGACCAGCAGCAACGGGGGCGCTGGAAATGTGGTCGCGGCGGATTGAACCGCTGGGTCATCATGACGACGTGATTCACGGACGCGACGGCGGGGCAGGAGCTGCCGCACCGCGCGGACCGTGAGCGGCCCGCCCCCGGACCTCCCGTCCGGGATCCCATCGGGCCACCGACGAGAGGCAGAGGAAAATGGCTTACGACAAGCAAAAGACGGCGGGCGGCCCGACGTGTTGGCGCACGGCCAGGTAATGCACGATTCCCGGTTGCGTCGACGCTTGATGTGAGGCTGTTTCCCATGTTCGATCCGGTCATAGCGCCCAGCGGTACGCTGCTCGGCCTGCTGCAGCGGGGCCGCGGCGACGGCACCCTGCACGCACTCACCGCACCCCGCTCCGAGGCCCTCGCCGCCCTCGACACCTGCGTGCTCCACGACCCACGCCACGACTGGCAGGTGGAGAACCGCTCGCTCTACTACGCCAGGCTCTACCTCGATCTCCGCGGCGGCCTGGAGGAGATCGAGCGGCACCTCTTCGACTCCGAGGACGTCCTGTACACGGACGACTCACGCACCGGCCTCGCGCTCGCCGTCCTGGGGCACCTCGCCTCGTACGGCAGGCACGACGCCCTCGAACTGCTGCGACGGTACGCGGCCTTCGGCGCCAACTGGGCCTGGGCCCTGGACGAGCTGGCGCTGCGGGACGACGACGCGGGCCTGCGCGCCCTCGCCGTGCCCGTGCTCGCCAGATTCCCCGCGGACGCGCAGGGCGAGGCCGACCTGGCCGCCGCCGTGCGCGACGCCTACGAACCACGGCCCTGGCGGCTGTGGGAGGAGGACCGGCGCGAGGGCGTCGGCACCCGTGTGCGGGCCGCTCGGGAGCAGGGTTCCTTCGACCGCTGGCAGCGACAGATGCGGCCCTCGGGGCCGCGCCCCGGCTGGAGCGTCCAGGCCGTCTTCGACTGGGCCCAGGAAGGGCTCGAACGCGGCGCCGTCCTGCACGTGCCCGCCGCCCGCTGCCTGGGCGCGGTCGCCGGTCCCGAGGACCGCGCCGAGATCCTCGCGGCCGCCCGCGACGGCTCCGACGGGGCGCGCGGCACGGCCCTGCGCTACCTCGCCGACGCCCACGACCCCGCCGTCTTCGACCTGATCGAGCACGCCGTGGAGAGTCCGTCACGGGCCGTCGTGGACGCCGCGACCGAGGCCTTCGAACGGATGCGCAGTGTCGCCGCCGTGCAGCGGGCCCGCCGCTGGGCCCAGCGGCCCGACGCGCTCGGCGCCGCGGCGGGACGGGTGCTCGCCTGCCGGGGCGGCGCCCAGGACAGCAAGCTCGTCCTCGCCGCCCTGCGGGAAGCCGTCCGCGGCGAGGGCCCGGACGCGCAGACCCTGTGGACGCTGGTCGACGGGGCGGGACGCCTCGGCATCGCCTGCGCGGCCCCCGTGCTGCGCCACGTCTACCGCGAGACCGCCTCCTCCCACCTCCGTGGCCGCGCCGCCCGTGCGCTCGCCGCCACCGACCCCTCCTTCGCCGCCGGATTCGCCGTCGAATGCCTGTGGGACTGCGAGGAGTCCACCCGCGAGGTCGCCGCACGGCACGCCGAGACCGGCGACGCCCGCGTGGTCACCCAGCTCAGGAGGCTCGCCGCGGACCCCGCCGAGGAGGACGAGGTACAGACCGCGGTGCGCAGCAGGATCGGCCCCGACGCGGCCGAGGTGTAGCCGACGCGGCCGAGGTGCGGCCGACTCGGCCCTGATGTGGCCGACGCGCCCGTCATGTGGCCGACGCGCTCGTCATGTGGTCGACACGGTCGTCATGTGGCCGACGCGCCCCCGGGGGGAGGGGCGCGTGCGGAGGGCAACGCTCATGGGACGTTCCTCGCCAGGAAAGATCCACGTTGACGTGACCACGCCCCGCGCGACGACAACACGGGTATGCGTGTCGTCATCGTCACCGAATCCTTCCCTCCCGACATCAACGGCGTGGCGCACTGCGCCCAGCAGACCGCCCGCCAACTCGTCGCCCGCGGTCACGACCCCCTGGTCATCGCCCCGGCCGCCGCGGCCGGGGCGGACACCGCAGCCGACGCGAGTGCGCCCTGCCCCGTCATCCGCGTCCCCTCCCTGCCCCTTCCCGGATATCCGCAGGTCAGGGTGGCGCTGCCCAGCCGGCGCCTGTCGGCCGCGCTGAGCGCGCACCGGGCCGAACTCGTCCATCTCGCCAGCCCGTTCGTCCTCGGCGCACGCGGCATGGCGGCCGCCGCGCGCCTGGGCCTGCCCGCCGTCGCCGTCTACCAGACGGACCTGGGCGGCTACGCCCGTACGTACATGGGGATGGGCGAGGCCGCCGCCTGGCGCCGCATCCGGGCCGTCCACGCGGCGGCCGACCGCACCCTCGCCCCGTCCTCCGCCGCCCTGCGCGCCCTGGTGACCCACGGGGTGCCACGGGTGCGGCTGTGGCCGCGGGGCGTGGACACCACCCGGTTCCGGCCCGCCCTGCGGGACGCGGCCGTACGCCGTGAACTCGCCCCGAACGGCGAGCTGATCGTCGGCTACGTGGGCCGTCTCGCCCCCGAGAAGCAGGTCGAACTCCTGGCCGGGGCGTGTTCCCTCGACGGCGTGCGCGTGGTCGTCGTCGGCGACGGGCCCAGCGAGGACTCCGTGCGGGCCGCGCTGCCCGGCGCGGTCCTGCTGGGGCGCCGCACCGGGGACGAACTCGCGCGGATCTTCGCCTCCCTGGACCTCTTCGTGCACACCGGGCCCCACGAGACGTTCTGCCAGACCGTCCAGGAGGCCATGGCCAGCGGCGTGCCGGTGGTCGCGCCCGCCGCGGGCGGACCGCTCGACCTCGTCGTCCCCGGCCGCACCGGAGTCCTGGTGCCGCCCCGCGACCCCCTCGCGGTACGGGACGCGGTCTGGGCGCTCGCCGCCGACCCGGGGCTTCGCGCGGCGTACGGAACGGCGGGGCGCGCGGCCGTCGAGGGGCGGACCTGGGACGCGGTCGGCGATCAACTCCTCGACCACTACGCCGAGGTGCTCGCCGCGCGGACGGCGGTGGCGGCATGAGGGCGGCCCACTACCGCGAGGCGACGGCGCGGGGCGGCGCACGCCCCGCGGGCTCCCTGCGCATCGTCCGGCTGGCCAACTTCGTCGCCCCCGCGTCCGGCGGACTGCGCACCGCGCTGCGGGAACTGGGGCGCGGCTACCGCGCGGCCGGGCACGACCCCGTGCTGATCGTGCCCGGCGCGCGGGCCGATGTGCGGGACACCGACCAGGGCCGTGTCGTGGCCCTGCCGGGCACGCCGCTGCCCGGCACCGGCGGCTACCGCGTCCTCGCGGACCGCCGACGGGTCGCCCGGGTCCTCGAACAGCTGGCTCCCGACCGCATCGAGGTCTCCGACCGCACCACCCTGCGCTGGACCGGCGCCTGGGCCCGGCACCGCAGGATCCCGGCCGTGATGGTCTCCCACGAGACCGCCCACGGCGTCCTCAGCTCCTGGGGGGTGCCCGAGCGGGCCGTCCTGCGCGCCGCCGACGCCCTCAACGCCCGTACCGCGCACGCCTACGCGCGTGTCGTGTGCACCACCGAGTGGGCCGAGCGCGAGTTCGTCCGCATCGGGGCGCGCAACGTCGTCCGTGCGCCGCTCGGGGTCGACCTCGCGGCCTGCCGTCCCGCGCTGCGCGACCCGCGCGTACGCGCCCGCCACGCGCGCGAAGGAGAGGTGCTGCTCGCGCTCTGCTCGCGGCTGTCCGTGGAGAAGCGGCCGGGGACGGCGCTCGACGCCCTGGAGGCGCTCCGGGGCCGGGGCGTGCCGGCCGTCCTCGTGGTGGCGGGGGACGGGCCGCTGCGGGCCCGCCTCGAACTGCGGGCCCACGAGCGGAGGTTGCCGGTGACGTTCCTCGGGCACGTCGAGGACCGCACGGCCCTGGGGGAGTTGCAGGCCGCGGCCGACGTCTGCCTCGCGCCGGGCCCCTGCGAGACGTTCGGGCTCGCGGCCCTTGAGGCGCTCGCCTGCGGGACGCCGGTGGTGGCCAGCGCCTCGTCGGCGCTCCCGGAGATCGTGGGCGGCGCGGGCGAGGTGGCGACCGACAGCGGAGCCGCGTTCGCGAGCGCCGTCCAGGCTCTCCTGGCCCGCCCGGAGCGCTCCCGCAGGCAGACGGCACGCGCGCGTGCCGAGTGCTTCGGCTGGGAGGCGGCCGTCGCGGCGTTCTTGGGGGCGCACGAGGCGGGGCGGGGGGCGGCTGATGCCGAGCCTGCGCCCGCCGGTGGCGAGTCCGCGTCCGTCGGCGCGGATTCCGCATCCACCGCTAGCGAGCCCGCGCCCGCCGGTGCCGAGCCCGCGTCCGGGGAGAGCCGCTCTGCCGGTGGGTGGGCGGCCCGGGAGTGGGGTGCCCAGGAGTGGGGTGCCCCGTGACGCCGGTGTGCTTCGTGGCCTTGGGTGACTCGCTGACCGAGGGCGTGGGGGATCCCGTGGGCGGGGGGCTGCGGGGCTGGGCGGCGCTGTTGGGCCCGGGGCTCGCGGCGGCCGCGGGGGAGGTGCGGTTCCACAACCTCGCCGTCAGCGGGGCCCAGACGGGGGACGTGCTGCACCGGCAGCTTCCCGAGGCCCTGGCGCTGCGGCCCGACCTGGTCTCCGTCATCGTCGGCGTCAACGACACCCTGCGCTGCACCTTCGACGTCCACACCGTGGTCACCCGGCTGGACGAGGTCTACGGCGCCTGCGCGCGGGCCGGGGCCCGGCTGCTCACCGCCTGCCTCCCCGACCCGGGAGCCATGCTCGGCCTGCCGGGTCCCCTGGCGCGCCCGCTGGCCCGGCGGCAGCGGGCGGTCAACTCCGTGGTCCACGCGCTGTCCGAGCGGTACGACGCCGTGCACCTGCACCTCGCGGAGGACGCGTGGGTGGCCGACCGCGCCCTGTGGAGCGCCGACCGGCTGCACCCCGGCGAGCGGGGCCACCGGCTCGTCGCCGCCCGGTTCCACGCGCTGCTCGCGGCCCGGGGCCTCGCGGCGGGCGGCCCGCCCTCGTGCGAGCCCCTGCTGCCGCCGCCCACCCGGTCCGCGAACCTGCTGTGGCTGGCCACCGCGGGCACCGGCTGGGTGGCGCGCCGGTGCACCGATCTGCTGCCCCAGCTGCTCACCCTCGCGGCCGACGAGCTGCGCCATCAGGCGCGGGGCAGCAGCGCCCGGCTCGACCTGAGCGCCGCCCAGGCGGTGACGGCGGCCCTTGCCGCGCTCACCACGGCCGAGCAGGCGGGCGCGGCCTAGCCGGACCCGGAGTAACCAGCGGCGTGCCGCCGGGACGAAACGGAGTGCTCAGCGGCGTGCCGCCGGGACGAAACGGAGTGGCGTGCCCGGCACCGCCTGCGCGGCGCCCGCCAGATCGGCCTCCCTGACCACCGCGATCACCGGATAGCCGCCGGTCGTCGGGTGGTCGGCGAGGAAGACCACGGGCCGGCCGTCCGGCGGTACCTGGACGGCACCGAGCACCATGCCCTCGCTGGGGAGTTCGGCGGTGGACGCCCGCTCCAGCACGGGCCCTTCGGTGCGCAGACCGATGCGGTTGCTCGACGGGGACACCCGGTACGCGCGCGTGGTCAGCGTGTGCAGGGCCGAGGGCGTGAACCAGTCGGCGCGCGGCCCCGGCGTCACCCGCAGGACCAGTTCGGCGGGCGGCGCGCTGTGCGGGACGGCGTCCACGCGTGCGTGGGGCGCGGCGGCCCTGCCCAGCGGGATGACGCCGCCGTCCGCGAGGGGCGGCGGGCCGAGCCCGGAGAGCAGGTCAGTGGAGCGGCTGGCGAGGACCGGCTCGACGGCCACTCCGCCGCCGAACGCGACATAGCACCGTACGCCGGAGACGGCCGCTCCCACGTCGAGCAGCGCACCGGCCGGTACCCGCACGGGCGCGCCCCAGGCCACCGGGCGGCCGTCGACCCGCACCGGGCAGGGCGCCCCCACGACCACCACCGTCACCGCACACCGAGGGCGCACGGAGCAGCCGTTGAGGGTGGTCTCCAGGACGGCCGCGTCGGGCGGGTTGCCGACCAGGCGGTTGGCGAGGCGCGCGGCGGCCGGATCGAGGGCCCCGGAGCGCGGGACCCCGAGGTGGGCGTGGCCGGGACGGCCCTGGTCCTGCACGGTGGTCAGCGCCCCGGCCCGGACGACGGCGAGAGCACGGTCGGTCATGTCGTCTCCGCACGGGGCACGAACCGCACCCGTACCCCGGGGGTGAGCAGCGCGGCGGGCACGCGCGCGTGGTCCCACAGCACCGCGTCGGTCGTGCCGATCAGCTGCCAGCCACCGGGCGACGAGCGGGGATACATCCCCGTGTACGGCCCCGCCAGGGCGACGCTGCCGGCCGGGACGCTCGTACGCGGCGTGGCCCGGCGCGGCACGTCGTAGCGTTCCGGCAGCCCGGTGAGGTAGCCGAAGCCGGGCGCGAACCCGCAGAAGGCGACCCGGAATTCGGCCGCCGCGTGGATCCGCGCCACTTCGCTGACCGGCACGCCCCAGTGCGCCGCCACATCCGCCAGATCGGGCCCGTCGTAGCGGACGGGGATCTCACGCACCTCCGCGGTGCGCGCCGACAGCGGCGGGATCTCCAGACCGGCCAGCTCCGCGCCCACGCGGCCGGGATCGTCGAGGCCGTCGAGGAGCACCGTGCGGGCCGCCGGCACGATCTCCCGTACGCGGATCAGGCCCGCGGCCCTGCGGCGCAGCAGCTCGGCGTGGAGCGCCTGCGCCTCTTCGCCGTCGGCGAGTTCGACGAGCAGTGCCAGATCGCCGACCGGGAGCACCCTCACGCGAAGGCCTCCACCCGGACGTCCGCCGCTTCGAGACGCGCCCGTACCTGCCGGGCCAGGGCCACCGCCCCCGGGGTGTCGCCGTGCAGGCACAGCGAGCGCGCGCGGACGGCGATCAGGCTGCCGTCCCGGGCGGTGACGGTCCCCGACCGGGCCATGCCCACGGAGCGTTCGACGACGGCGTCCGCCTCCTGGATGACGGCGCCGTCGCCGCCGCGGGGCACGAGCGTGCCCTGCGGGGTGTACGCACGGTCCGCGAACGCCTCGGTGACGACGGGCAGTCCGGCCTTGCCCGCCACTTCGAGGAAGCGCGATCCGGGCAGCCCGAGGACGGGAAGGGCGTGATCCGCGAGGAGGACCCCGTCGACGACCGCGCGCGCCTGGTCCTCGTCGTGGACGACGCGGTTGTAGAGCGCGCCGTGCGGCTTCACGTAGGCCACGCGTGCGCCGGCCGCCCGCGCGAAGACCTCCAGGGCGCCGATCTGGTAAGCCACTTCGGCCGCCAGCTCCAGGGCGGGCACGTCCATGGAGCGGCGCCCGAAGCCCGCCAGGTCGCGGTAGGAGACCTGCGCGCCGATGCGCACCCCGCGTTCGGCGGCCTGCTCACACACGCGGCGCATGGTGGCCGCGTCCCCCGCGTGGAAGCCGCAGGCCACGTTGGCGCTGGTGACGACGGAGAGCAGCTCCTCGTCGTCGGTCAGGTGCCAGCGGCCGAAGCCCTCACCGAGGTCGGCGTTCAGATCGATCACGGCGTCGCTCATGTGCGTGGATCTCCTGTTTCCGTACGGTGGCCCGCTCAGGCCACCCGGTACTGCTCGTCGCGTGCGTCGGTGATGAACATCTGCCCCGGCGCGTGCGTGATGGCGAACGGCGGCCGCGAGGCCATCACCGCGGCCTGCGGCGTCACTCCGCATGCCCAGAAGACCGGGACGTCACCGGGTGCGGCGGCCACCGGATCACCGAAGTCGGGCCGGTCCAGGTCGTCGATGCCGAGCCCCGCGGGATCCCCGCAGTGCACGGGGGCGCCGTGTACCGCGGGAAGGAGCGCGGTCTCGTCGATCGCCGTGGAGAGGTGCTCGGGCGGCACGTGGCGCATCGACACCACCATGGGGCCGTGCAGCCGGCCCGCCGGGCGGCAGGGGCGCGTGGTCACGTACATGGAGACGTTGCGGCCCTGTTCGACGTGGCGCATCGGAACGCCGGCCTCCGTCAGCGCCCACTCGAAGGTGAAGCTGCACCCGATCAGGAACGACACCAGGTCGTCGCGCCACCGGTCGACCACGTCCGTGGGCTCGTCGGTCAACTCGCCGTCCCGCCACACCCGGTAGCGCGGCAGATCCGTCCGCAGGTCGGCGCCGGGCGCCAGGGGAGTGGTCCAGGAGCCCGCGTCGGTGACGTCGAGCACCGGGCAGGCCTTCGGGTTGCGCTGGCAGAACAGCAGCATGTCGTACGCCCAGTCGGCGGGCACGGAGATCAGGTTGGCCTGGGTGTGGCCGGCCGCCCAGCCGGCGGTCGGTCCGCTCGTGCCCGCGCGGAAGAGCGCCCGGGCCTCTTCGGGACGGTGCGTCGCCGTGGCCGCGGGGCTCATGCCAGCTCCTTTCCGCGCGTCTCGGGCAGCCCGAACAGCGCGAGCACGGCGATGGCGTAGCCCAGCGCCCCGAAGACCAGCGCGCCGCCCACGCCCCAGCTGTCGGCGAGGAAGCCGACCATGGTGGGGAAGACGGCGCCCACGGCACGCCCGGTGTTGTACGTGAAGCCCTGTCCCGTGCCGCGCACGGCGGCCGGGTAGAGCTCGCTGAGGAACGAACCGAAGCCGCTGAAGATGGCCGACATGCAGAAGCCGAGCGGGAAACCGAGCACAAGGAGAAGGCCGTTGGCTCCGTCCGGGATGTTCGTGTAGGCGAGGATGCTTGCCGCGGAGAGGAACGCGAAGAGCGTGATGTTGCGCTTGCGGCCGAGCACGTCGGTGAGATAGCCGCCCGCCAGATAGCCGATGAAGGCACCGGAGATCAGGAACGCGAGATAGCCGCCCGTGCCGACCACCGTGAGCCCGCGCTCGGACTTCAGATAGGTGGGCACCCAGGTGGCGAGCGTGTAGTAGCCGCCCTGGACGCCGGTGGACAGCAGGACCGCGAAGAGCGTGACGCGCAGCAGCCCGGGCTTGAAGATCGCGGTGAACGATCCCTTGTCCGTGCTCTTCTTGCGCTCGGCGGCCGCCTCCGGGGCGTCGTGCACGTTGCGGCGCACGTAGACGACGAGCAGGGCGGGCAGCGCGCCCGTCCAGAACAGCACGCGCCAGGCGACGTCCTCGTCCAGGAACTGGAACACCACGGTGTAGACGATCACCGCGAGCGCCCAGCCGACCGCCCACGCGCTCTGGATCGCGCCGAGCGTGCGGCCGCGGTTCTTGGCGGTGGCGTACTCGGCGACCAGGATCGCGCCGACCGCCCACTCGCCGCCGAAGCCGAGCCCCTGGAGGGCGCGGAAGACCAGCAGGGTCTCGTAGTTGGGCGCGAAGCCGCAGGCCACGGTGAAGACGGCGTACGTGACGACCGTGATCATCAGCGCCTTGACGCGGCCGATCCGGTCCGCGACCACACCGGCGATCGCCCCGCCTATCGCGGAGACGACCAGCGTGACCGTGGTGAGCAGGCCGGTCTGGCCGCTGTCCAGGCCGAAGTACGCGGCGATGGCCACCATGCTCAGCGGCAGGGTGAAGTAGTCGTAGGAGTCGAGGGCGTAGCCGCCGAAGGCGCCCGTGAAGGCGCGGCGGCCGCGCGGGCCGAGGGCGCGCAGCCAGCCGAACGGGCCGCTGTCGTCGACGGGTTCGCCGTCCACGGGGCGGTTGTCGGCCGACACGGCCTGGGGCGGTGGGGGTGTGCTCATGGGCACCTCGCAGGAGGGGGACGGAGGGTGCGGAGCTGACAGGGGCGGGGCGCGGGTGGGGGCCGTGCCGTGTCCGCCAAGGTAGAGGATCGTTGAACGATCCCTCAATACCCATGTTGTTTCGTTCTTGTATCTGCGATTGAATCCGGGCATGGCTGAGGGAAGGGCTGACGCGCGCGGACTGGCCGACGACCGTGCGCTCCTGGGGCGCACCAGCACCGCGGAGCGGGTGTCGGACATCCTGCGCAGCCGCATCGCCGAGGGGTACTTCCCGCCGGGGGCCCGCCTGTCGGAGGACAGCATCGGCGGCGCGCTCGGCGTCTCGCGCAACACCCTGCGCGAGGCCTTCCGGCTCCTCACGCACGAACGGCTGCTGGTCCATCAGCTCAACCGTGGGGTATTTGTCCGAGTTCTCACGATCGAGGACGTCGAGGACATCTACCGCACCCGCCGCCTCGTGGAGTGCGCGGTCGTCCGCGGCCTCGGCGATCCGCCCTTCGCCCTCGACGGACTCGCGGGCGCGGTCGCGGACGGCACGAGGGCGGCCCGCGAGCGTGAGTGGAAGGGCGTCTCCACGGCGAACATCCACTTCCACCGGGAACTGGTCGCCCTCGCGGGAAGCGCCCGCACCGACGAGGTCATGCGCAGCGTCTTCGCCGAACTGCGCCTGGCCTTCCACGTGGTGGACGACCCGCGCCGGCTGCACGAGCCGTACCTCGCCCGCAACCGGCAGATCCTTCAGACCCTCCGGGACGGCGACGCCGCGGAGGCCGAACGGCTGCTCGCGGTCTACCTGGACGACTCGCGCCAGGGCCTCGTCGAGGTCTACGGCCGGCGCGTCGCGCACGGCTCCTGAGCCACGGCGCCACCGCGGAAGGGCCCTCCCCGGACCGGGAGCGGGGCAGGGAAGCGCGCTGTCAGATCTGCGCCGTTTCGACCGTTGTCAGACCGAGGATCTAGTCTGTGCACCGTGACTTCGCCTGCCGTTACGGACACCGTTCCGCCCCAGCTCAGCGCGGGGCCGAGGCCCGCTCCGGGCCCGGCCGCCGACGAGGGCCTGGCGCGGCGGCTCCGCGCGCTCGCCTGCACGGCGCCGCTGCACGACCTCGACGTGCGCAAGGCCAACCTCGCGGGCGAGTATTCGGTGTACGCGATGGCGGAGGTGGCCCTGTCCGCCATCGACCTCGTCACACTGAACATGGACTTCGACACCGGCGCGGACCACGAGCAGATAGTGGCCAGGCTGCTCCCGCGCGTCGGCGCCCAGGCCCCCCGGCGCCCCGTGGCCGAGCACGAGCGCGTGGCCCGCTGGGTCCTGGAGAACCTGATCAACGTCGGCAGCGTCGACCGCGGCTTCCGCGCCGTGTACGGCACCTTCGCGCCCGACGGCACCTATGTGCGCAGGGACTACGACTTCAAACTGATCGAGGAGGTCCCCGGGTACGGCGGGAGCGTCTACCTCCGCACGACGGACGAGGCGGTCAACGTCCTGGTGGGCGCCCTCGACACGGACGTCACGAGCGCCCAGATCGCCGCCGAGGTGAAGCTGGAGGTCCTGATCAGCCGCGGCCGCCTCGCCGACGCCCAGCTCGCCGCCGAGCAGGCCCGCTACCGCACGGTCCAGTACTCGGAGACCCTCCGCAGAGCCCTGGACGCCACCCGGCGCAACGTCCGCGCGGTCGACTGGCTCCAGGCCGTCCCCGACATGATCGCGGAAGCCCTCGACCACGTCGCCGACCGGTACCGCCACGAGAACGCGATCCTGACGAACATCCGCAAGGCACGCGACGAGTCCGAGGACCCCGAGCACAAGCGCCGCGCCGCCGAGCTGGTCGACATCGTCAAGGACTGCATCCGCCGCCACACCCAGCTCCAGTCCCGCCTCCTCGAAGCGGGCCCGCTGTTCCGCGCCGAGCAGGACCGCCAGGCCTTCGCCGCGCCCACCTCCCGGACCGGCCTCGATCTGTACGGCCAGCTCGTCGCCCCGCTCCTGCCCCTCCCCGTCGAGCAGGCGAGCCGCGTGACCGGCGCCTTCTTCGCGCGCGGCACCGGACTGCGCACCCCCGTGTCCGTCCGCGTCGGCGACCTGGTCGACATACTGCTCACGCCGCCCCAGGAGCGGGAGCACCTGGGCGTGGAGATGCCCGAGCCCGACCTCATCGCCACGCCCGACGACAGCCGCTTCAGCGAGGAGCAGCTCGCCGACGCCATGGAGCTGCTCGACCTGCCGGCCGACGCGCCCCGGCGGCTGTCCGGGCTGCTCGCCGACGCCCGCCGCCGCGACACCGAACTGCCGTATCTCGTCGCGCTCCTTGCCGTCCACGCGGCGAGCCCGCCGGTCGGCACCGCCTACCGCCAGGGCGAGGAGAAGCTCCTGTTCGCCGTGGACGACGGCACCGAACTCGACGACCAGGAGTTCGGCGGCGCCGACCTCATCGTGGGCACGGCCCTGCTCGACGCCGCCGGCATGGCGGCCGGCCGGACGGAGTCCGCGTGAGCACCCCCGACCCCCTCAAGCCTCTCCCGCACGACCGCCGCAAGGAGCACAAGCCGTGACCGAGCACCCCGCAGAGCACACCGCGTGGGGCGAGCCGGAGACACCGGCGGCGCCCGCAGCGAGCGCCGCTGTCACCCCGGCCGACGCCGCCGACGCCGCGCGCCTGGTCGCCTTCGGACTCCAGCCCAAGCTCCAGCCCGCCCGCGACCAGGAGTACGCCGAGCTGCTGCGCCGGTACCGCGAGGACCCGCCCTTCGCGCGGCTCGCCGACGCGGTCGCCGCCGGGCTCGGCCTCGTCGTCCTGGAGGTGTCCCCGCGCGCGGGGATGGCCGTGACGGCCGCCGAGGACTCGGTGTTCGCCGTCCGCATGGGCGACTACGCCCGCCGTACGGCCGCCGACTCCACCGACCGCTTCCTGCACGGCCTGGCCCACCTCGCGGTCGCCGCCCTGGCGTTCCCGCGCCCCGAGGACCTCGCCGACGACGGATACATCGGACGCGTCACGGTCAACGGAGTGGACGCCTTCGTCCGGCAGGCCTGCCACCGCCTGGAGGAGCGCGCCGAGGAGCAGGGCGAGAACTCCGACCCGCAGACCGATGCCCCCGGCCTGGAGGCGGCCTGGCGCATCTGGGCCCGGCGCAGCTCGACGGGCGCCACCAAGGACGCCCGCCGCCTCGCCGGGTCGACCACCGGCATCATCGGCAAGGCCGTCGCGTTCCTCACCGACTCCGGCTTCCTCCAGCGCACGGGCGACGACTCCGGGGGCACGTACCGCACCACCGCCCGCTATCAGCTCCAGGTGCGCGACATGGCGGGCGGCGCCGCCATGGCCGAACTGCTCGAACTGGGCATCGTGCCCGTGACGGACGGGTCCGCGACCCTGCTGCCTCCCGACGAGACGGACGATCTGGAGCTGGCCGCCGACGCGGGGCTGCCCTTCCACTCCTGACGTCTCTCGCCCCGCCCCCCACCTTCCTGCCGTTCCCCACGACTTACGACGAGAGTCCGCCGCCATGTACGAGCTGTCCCGGGTCCGCCTCTACTCCATCGGCCCCGCCGGTGCGCGCTACGCCGACACCGTGCTTGACCTGCGCGGCGTCGGCGCCGAGGTGCCCGACCCCGCGCCCGCCCAGGCGGAGTTCTTCGAGGACGAGCCGGTCGGCCCCCCGCGTCGCCCCGCGCCCGCCGGCGTGCTCTTCCTGGAGAACGGCGGCGGCAAGTCCGTCCTGCTGAAGCTGATCTTCTCGGTGATGCTGCCGGGTCACCGGAACACCCTGGGCGGCGCCAGCTCCGGCGTCCTGCGCAAGTTCCTGCTCGCCGACGACTGCGGGCACGTCGCCCTGGAGTGGCAGCACACGCTGACCGGTGAATGCGTCGTCGTCGGCAAGGTCAGCGAGTGGCGCGGGCGGCAGGTCTCCAACGACCCGCGCAAGTTCGCCGAGGCGTGGTACTCCTTCCGGCCCGGACCGGGCATGAGCCTGGACTCGCTGCCGGTCGCCGAGTCCAGCGCCGTACGGCCCTCGGCGGAAGGCGCGTCCGGCGCCCAGGGGCGGCGGCGCACGATGAAGGGCTTTCGCGACGCGCTGACCGACGCGGGCAAGGCCTACCCCCACCTGGAGGTGCACTGGGAGGAGATCCACGACCGGTGGAACGAACACCTCGGTGACCTGGGCCTCGACCCTGAACTCTTCCGCTACCAGCGCGAGATGAACGCCGACGAGGGCGAGGCCGCGGGCCTCTTCGCGGTCAAGAAGGACTCCGACTTCACCGACCTGCTGCTGCGCGCCGTCACGGACACCCGGGACACGGACGGCCTCGCCGACCTCGTCCACGGCTTCGGCAACAAGCTGGGCCGCCGCTCCGAGCTGATCGCCGAGCGGGACTTCACCGCGGGCTCCGTCGACCTGCTCGGCCGGATCGTCGACGCCGCCGAGACCCGCTCACGCGCGCGTGACGTGCACGCCGGAGCCGAGCGGCGCACCCGCACGCTGGCCCGCCGGCTCTCCGCGCGCGCCGTCGCCGAGCGGACCAGGGCGGGGGAGCTCACCGAGCGGGTCACCGCCGCCGCGCGGACCGTCACCGCGGCCGAGGAGGCCCGCGGCAGGTCCGCCCTGATCTCCGCCGAACTGGCCTTCCGGCACGCCTCCCTGGCCCTCACCGTCGCGGAGAAGGCCGCCGCCGCCCAGCGCCGCGAGCTGGCCGACGCGCGTCAGCTGCACTCCGCCTGGCAGGCCGCCGAGGCCGTCCTGCGCCACCGCGCGGCGGCCGACCGCTCCGCGCGCGTGGCCTCCGCGATCCTGGAGGCCGAGCGGGACGCGGCGCCCGCGCTCGCCGCACGCTCCAAGGCGGCGGCCGATCTCGTCCGGGTCCTGCACACCGCCGCCGAGGGCGCCGAGACACTCGCGAACGAAGAGGAGGAGCGCTCCGCCGCGCTCCAGGAGACCGGCGAGGCCGCCCACCGCGACGCCACCGTCGCCGCCACCGAGGCCCAACGCGCCCGCAGCGAGGCCGGACACCTGCGCCAGCGCCTGGCCGAGGTCGAGCAGGAGACCGCGGAAGCGGTCCGCGCGGGATGGCTGGACGACACCGCACCGGACGCCGACCCGGCGCGCGCCGCGCTGGCCGCCAGCGACGCCGAGAAGACCACGGTGGCCGCCTGGGACGCCGCCCGCGAGGCCTCCGTGCGCGCCACCGAGCACGCCAAGGAGGCCGCCGCGGCCGAGGCACGCGCCGAACTCACCGCGGCCCGCGCGTCGGACGCCGCGGACGCCGCCGAGCACGCGTACGACGCGGAGCGCCGGGCCGCGGAGTCGATCGCCGAGGACGAGCGCCTCGCCGAGCTGCTCGGCCTCCCCGGGACAAGCGTCCCGGGCGGCGTGCCGCAGCCTCGCCAGGGCACCACGGCACCCGGCGCGGAGTCGGGCGGCGACGACCGGGACAAGACGGCCGCTGCCGACGGCGCGGACGGCGCCGCCGCGTCCACCCGCACGGCGACCGGCACGGCCACCGGCACCCGCCTCCTGACCGAAGGCCCCCTCACCCTCACGGAGCTGGACCGCAGCGCCGACGACCTGCGCACCCTCCTGGAGGACGGGGTCGCGTCCGCCGAGCGGCAGCTGTTCGAACTGCGGACCGCCGCCGCCGACGACTCCCGCATCCTGGGCGCCCTCGGCGACGGCGGGCTCCTGCCGCCGGGTCCTGACGTCCTGGCCACCGTCGAGTTCCTCGGCGAGCACGGCATCCCCGCCCTGCCCGGCTGGCGCTACCTCGCCCAGGCCGTCGACCCCGCCGACCACGCGCGCGTGCTCGCCGCCCGGCCCGAGCTGGTCGACGGCGTCGTCATCACCGACCCGGCCACCCACGCACGGGCCCGCGAAGCACTCGCGGGCGCCGCCCTGCTGCCCCGCTCGGCGGTCGCCGTCGGCACCGCCGCCGCCCTGCTCGCCCCGACGCCCGGCGAGGACGCGGGCAGCGCCGGCGACGGCAGCGTCTTCCTCGTCCCGCCGAACCCCGCCATGCACGACGAGCACGCCGCCGACGAGGAGCGCCAGACGCTCCGCGCGCGGGCGGCGCAGCGCGACGAGGAGATCAGGGCGCTGGCCGTGCGCCTCGCCAAGGACCGCGAGCTGGCCGCCCGGCTCGCCTCCTGGCGCGCCGGCTGCCCCGCCGGACGCATCGAGGAGCTCGCCGCCGCCGCACGCAGCGCCCGCGCCTTCGCCGAAGAGGCCGAGGCCGAGCTCGCCGAGGCGCGCACGGTCCGCGCCGAGGCCGACGAGGCGGCGGCCGAGGCATCACGCGCGCGTGACGAGCGCCAGGAAGCGGCCCAGCGCGCGCGCCGCGCCGCCGACGCCCTCGCGGGTCTCGCCTTCCGCCTGCGCGAGCGCGCGGGCTGGCAGACCAAGCTGCGCGAACTGGCCGACGACGCCGTCGAGTCGGAGGCCCGCGCCCAGACCTGCCTGGACCGCGCCCGCGCCGCCGACGAGGACCGGCGCTCCGCCCAGCGCGCCGCCGACGACGCCCGTCGCACCGCCCGCGCCCTGCGCGCCGAACGCGCCGAGATCGCCGGTGCCCCCGAGGACGTGCCGGAGGACCCCAAGGACCCCGCGGCGCCCAAGACGTCGCTGCCCGCCCTCCGCGAGGCCTACCGCGCCGCCTCCCAGCTCTACGAGAAGGTCGGCGTCGGCGCCGACCTGCGCGCCGAACAGGCCCGCGCCGAGAGCGACGAGAGCAGCGCGCTCGCCGAGCTCGACCGGCTCAGCAACAAGGTCCGCACCCGCGCCGCCCTGCTCCTGGAAGGCACGGACGGCTCCGACGGCCCCTCCCGCCAGGCCGCGTCGGCCCGCGCCGAGGCCCAGGTCCAGCTCATCGAGACCCGCGCGTCCGCCGCCAGCGAGCAGCTCGGCAGGCTCCGCGGCGAGGCCGAGCGGCTCGCCCCGCAGGACGACGCCGAGGCGCACACCGAGCTCCCCGACGAGCTGGTGCCCACCGACGCCGAGCACGCGCAGGCCCTGCTGCGCACCGCCACCGGCGAACTGGCCGCCCACACCGAGGCCTTGAGCCAGGCCAAGGACGCGCACGCCACCCTCCTGCACGCCCACCGCGCCACCGAGGACGCGGCGGGCGGCTTCGACGAGACGGCCGCGCTCCTGCGGGACCTCCTGCGCGAGCAGCACCACGAGGAGGAGGCGGCCGAGGAGCCCGAGCCCTATCCCGGCTCCCTCGAAGAGGCCCGCCAGTCCGCGTCCGAGGCCCGGCGCTCCCTGCGCGGCTGCGCCGCCGACCTCTCCGCCGCCGAGACCGCCGTCCGCGAGGCCAGCGACATCCTCGTACGGCACGCGAACTCCACGCGCTACGAGCAGGTGCGCACCCCGGCCCGTCAGCAGATCCGTGAGCTGCCCGCGTCCGCGCTGCCGGAGCACGCCAAGAAGTGGGCCGACGCGTTCGCGCCGCGCCTGCGCGTGCTCACCGACGAGCTGGAGCAGCTGGAGCGCAACCGCGACAGCATCGTGGACCGGCTGCGCGGGCTCGTGGAGTCCTCGCTCGCCACGCTCCGCTCCGCGCAGCGTCTCTCGCAGCTGCCCGAGGGCCTGGGGGAGTGGTCGGGCCAGGAGTTCCTGCGCGTCCGCTTCGACGAGCCGGACCAGGCGACGCTGACCGAGCGCCTCGGCGAGGTCATCGACGAGGCCACCCGGGCCGCGGTCAAGAAGAACTCCGACCTGCGGCGGGACGGCATGTCCCTGCTGCTGCGCGGGGTCCAGGCCGCCCTGGAGCCCCGCGGCATCGCGGTGGAGATCCTCAAGCCGGACGCCGTGCTGCGCGCCGAGCGCGTGCCGGTCGGCCAGATGGGCGACGTGTTCTCCGGCGGCCAGCTGCTCACCGCCGCCATCGCCCTGTACTGCACGATGGCCGCCCTGCGCAGCAACGACCGGGGCCGCGACAAGCACCGGCACGCCGGCACCCTCTTCCTCGACAACCCCATCGGCCGCGCCAACGCCACGTATCTCCTGGAGCTCCAGCGGGCCGTGTCGGACGCGCTCGGCGTCCAGCTCCTCTACACCACCGGCCTGTTCGACACGACGGCGCTCGCGGAGTTCCCGCTGGTCATCCGCTTGCGGAACGACGCGGACCTGCGGGCCGGGCTGAAGTACATCAGCGTCGAGGAGCACCTGCGGCCGGGCCTGCCGCAGCAGGACCCGGCCGAGGAGACGGTGCACGGGGAGATCACGGCGACCCGTATGTACAAGCGGCCCGCCGCCTCCCCGGCGTAGGCGCTAGGCCAGCCGCCCGGTCAGCCACGCGTGGAACTGCCCGATGTGGTGCTCGGTCGGCACGAGCACCCCGCCCCCGCGATAGGCGCGTGACGCCATCGCGGGCTGGGTGCGCTCACAGGCCTCGAAGTCCTGCTCGTTGACCCGGTGGAAGAGCTCCACGGACTTGGCCAGGTCGACGCCGGACGCGACGACCTCGGGTGCGTACAGCCAGTCGCACTCGACGACCGTGCGGTCCTCCGACAGCGGGAACATCCGGTGCAGGATCACGTGGTCGGGTACGAGGTTGACGAAGACCGTCGGCTTGACGGTGATCGCGTAGTAGCGGCGGTCCTGGTCGTCGGCGACCTCCGGGAGCCGGCCGAAGCCGGGGCTGCCGTCGACGGTGAACCCGCTGACCTCCTCACCGAACGAAGCGCCGTGCCCCACGTAGTACTGGGCGGCGAACCCGTCCGCGAACTCCGGCAGGACGTCGGTCAGTTCGGGGTGGATCGTGGCGCAGTGATAGCACTCCATGAAGTTCTCGACGATCAGCTTCCAGTTGGCGCGCACGTCGTACGTGACGCGCTTGCCGAGGGCGAGCCGCTCGATTCCGTAGCGGTCGATGGACGCCGAGTCGCCGAGGCGCTCCACGGCGGCGCCGACGACGGTCTCCTCGAAGGAGGGCGGCTCGTCGGCCAGGCACACCCAGGCATAGCCGAGCCACTCCCGCAGCGCGACCTTGACCAGGCCGTACGCGGCGCGGTCGACGTCGGGCATCTTCACCAGGTTCGGTGCCGCGATGAGCTTGCCGTCGAGGTCGTACGTCCAGGCGTGGTACGGGCATTGGAGCGCGCGCCGCACCTCGCCGGACTCCTGGGTGCACAGACGGGCGCCGCGGTGCCGGCAGATGTTGAGGAAGGCGCGCAGTTCCCCGGAGCGGGAGCGGGTGACCAGGACGCTCTCACGGCCGATCTGGACGGTGCGGAACGCGCCGGGTTTGCCGAGGTCGGCGGAGCGCACCGCGCAGAACCAGAGCGATTCGAAGACGCGTTCCTGTTCCTGCCGGAAGATCTCGGGGTCGGTGTAGAAGTGGCCCGGCAGCGTGGTCATCAGGCTGCCGGCGGACGGGGCCTCGGGGGACGTCGTCACGGTGGCGTGCTCCTCAGGCGGGCGCGGCGGCAAGGCGGCTGGGGTCGAACAGGTCGATGGGGTGCTCGGTGGCGCCCCGCAGCGCGAGGTCGGCGACGATCTCGCCGACGACCGGCACGAACTTGAAGCCGTGCCCCGAGAATCCGGCCGCGACGGTGACCGATTCCGGGTGGGCCGGGTGCCGGGCGATGACGAAGTGCTCGTCGGGTGAGTTGGAGTACATGCAGGTCGCGGCCTTGAGGAACTCCCCGGGCAGGGACGGGATGTGGCCCGCCATGTGCGTGGCCATCGCGGCGACCTCCCGCGCGTGGACCGTGCGGTCGATGGTCTCGGGCGTGCAGGGCGTGCCCTTGCGGAAGAAGGCGACCTTGGCGCCGAGGTCGGGTCCGTCGATGGCCGGGAAGCCGTAGACCTGCACCTCGTCCGCGTCCTCCCAGATGTAGATCGGGTGGTGCTGCGGCAGGAAGGGCCGCACGCCGCCGGTCGGCCGGAACCAGTACATGATCTGCCGCTCGACGGTGAACGGCACCCCGATGTCGGTCAGGAGCCGAGGTGCCCAGGCGCCGGGGCAGATGACCAGCTGCCCCGCCGTGTAGGTGTCCTCGGCGGTGTGCACGCGCACGCCGTCCCGGTACGGCTCCCAGCGCGTCATGGGCTCCTCGAAGTGCAGGTCCGCGCCCTGTCGCGTGGCCAGCTGGAGATGCGCGGCGACGGTGTTCTCGGGGCGGACGAGCCCGGCCCGCGACTCGTACAGCGCGACCTCGTCGTCGCGTGGGCTGAGCGTCGGGAAGCGGCGGCGTATCTCGGGGGCGTCGAGCATCTCGTGGGGGAGGTCCCACTGCCGCGCGGAGAGCAGCGAACCGGAGACGGTGCGGCTCTCGGGGCGGCCGACCATCACACCGCCGCACAGGGTGGCGATCTCCCGGCCGGTGTCGCGCTCCAGGCGTGCGTACAGCTCGTACGAGCGCAGGAGCAGCGGGACGTACGCCGGATCCTCGAAGTAGGACTGCCGGGTGATCCGCGAACCGCCGTGGCTGGAGCCGCGGTTGTGGACGGGGCCGAACTTCTCCAGGCCGAGGACACGGGCGCCGCGTGCGGACAGGTGGTGGGCGGCGGCGCTGCCCATGCCGCCGAGGCCGATCACGATCACGTCGTAGGTGGGGGACACAGAGCTTCCTCCAGAACAGAACAGAGCAGGTGGAGCAGGAAGAGCAGCCAGAGCAGCCAGAGCAGAGCGGCCGAGGGGGTCCTCTAGCGGCGGATGCGGGTCATCTTCGGGTCGAACAACGGCTCTTCGGCCACCGTCGCGGGCACCTTCTCGCCGAAGTACTCGACGTGCACGCCCGTGCCCGGCTCCAGGGGCGGCAGCCACGCGTAGGCGACGCACCGGCCCAGCGTGTAGCCGTACGAGGCGCTGGTGACGTACCCGGCCGGGACCCCGTCGACAAAGACGGGCTCCTTGCCCAGGACCACCGCCGCGGGATCGTCGAGCAGGAGCGCGGTGAGCTTCCGGGCCGGAGGGCCGAGCCGTTCCAGCGCCGCGCGGCCCACGAAGTCGCCCCGGTCCATGCGGACCGCGAAGCCGACCCCCGCCTCGTACGGGGTGTGCTCGGTGGTCATGTCGTGGCCCCACGCGCGGTACCCCTTCTCCAGGCGCAGGCTGTTGAACGCCGAGCGCCCGGCCGCGATCACGCCGTGCGCCTGCCCCGCTTCCCAGAGGGTGTCCCAGAGCCGGAGCCCGGTGTCGGCGTCCGTGTAGAGTTCCCAGCCCAGCTCACCGACGTACGACAGCCGCATCGCGGTGACCGGGACGTGGCCGATGTAGGTCTCCTTGGCCCGGAAGTAGCCGAAGCCCTCGTGCGAGAAGTCGTCGCGGGTGAGCGGCTGGACCAGGTCGCGGGCGAGCGGCCCCCAGACGCCGATGCAGCAGGTGCCCGCGGTGCTGTCCCGCAGGTGCACGCCGTCGGGGGCGTGGCGCAGGAGCCAGTCGAGGTCGGCCGGGCTGTTGGCGCCGACCTGGAAGCGGTCGGGGGCGAGCCGGGCCACCGTCAGGTCGGAGCGGATGCCGCCCGCCTCGTCCAGGAGGAGGGTGTACGTCACCGCGCCGGGCTTCTTGGCCAGGTTGTTGGAGGTCATGTGCTGGAGGAAGGCGAGCGCGCCGGGCCCCGACACCTCCAGGCGGCGCAGGGGGGTCATGTCGTAGAGGGCGACCTTCTCGCGGGTCGCCTTGGCCTCCGCGGCCGCGATCGGCGACCAGTACCGCGCCGACCAGGCGTCGCGTGCGGGGACCTCGACGTCCGCGAGGAGCGGGGCGTTCGCCTCGTACCAGTGCGGGCGCTCCCAGCCGCCGCCCTCCAGGAAGACCGCGCCCAGCTCCTGCTGCCGGGCGTGGAAGGGGCTGACCCGCAGCGGCCGGGGCCGCTCCATGGGCTGGAGGGGGTGCAGGACGTCGTAGACCTCGACGAACTGCTGGGCGCCGCGGTCGGCGACGTACGCGGGGGAGCGCTGGGCGGTCTCGAAGCGGGTGAGGTCGCAGTCGTGCACGTCGACGGAGGGCCGCCCGTCGACCATCCATTCGGCGACCGCCTTGGCCACGCCCGCGGAGTGCGTCACCCACACCGCCTCGGCCAGCCAGAAGCCGCGCAGCGCACGGGACTCGCCGAGGACCGGCATCCCGTCCGGGGTGAAGGAGAAGACGCCGTTGAAGCCCTCCGCGACGTGGGAGTCGCGCAGGGACGGCAGGAGCCGGCCGCAGTCCTCCCAACTCGGCGCGAAATCCTCCTCGGTGAAGGGGTACGAGGACGGCATGTCCACGGCGTCGTCGTACGCCGGGACCGTGAAGGCGTCCACGGGCAGGGGCCGATGGGCGTACGAGCCGATGCCGATGCGGTCGGTGTGCTCGCGGAAGTACAGATCGCGGTCCTGGAAGCGGAGGATCGGCTTCGAGGCTTCGGTGTCCGGGTCGTTGACGCCCGCCAGCTCGGCCAGCGGCCCGGTCTTGGCGTACTGGTGGGCCAGCGGCAGCAGGGGTATGTCCACGCCGGCCATCCGGCCGATCACCGGTCCCCAGAAGCCCGCGGCCGACACCACGTGGTCGGCCGGGAAGGTGCCCCGGTCGGTCACGACGGCCGTGACGCGTCCTTCCTCCTGCTCGATGCCGGTCACGGTGTGCCGGTCGAGGAAACGCGCGCCACGCGCGCGTGCCCGCTCGATCTGCGCGCGGCAGGCGAGCACCGCCCGGGCCAGCCCGTCGTCGGGTGTGTGCAGCCCGCCGAGGACCTCGCTCTCGTCGATCAGCGGCCACATCTCCTTGCAGCGGGCCGGGCCGACGAGTTCCGCGCGGATGCCCCAGGACGCGGCGTACCCGGCTTTGCGGTGCAGGTCGGCCCAGCGCTCTGGGGTGGTGGCGAGTTCGAGGCCGCCGACCGGGTTGAAGCAGGACAGGCCGTCCATTTCCAGGGCCCCGAACTTCTCGACGGTGTACGCCGCGAAGGCGGTCAGGGTCTTGGACGGGCCGGTCTGGAAGACCAGGCCGGGGGCGTGCGAGGTGGAGCCGCCGGGGGCGGGGAGCGGTCCTTGTTCGAGGACCGTGACGTCGGTCCAGCCGCGGGTGGTCAGCTCGTCGGCGAGCGAGCAGCCGACGATGCCGGCGCCGATGACGACGACGCGGGGTGCCCCGGGAGGTTCCTGGCGGCCGCTGGTCGAGGTGCCGGTCACAGGACCACCACCGAGCGCAGGACCTCACCGCGCTGCATCCTGCCGAACGCCTCCTCGACCTGGTCGAGCGTGACGGTCTCCGAGACGAAACCGCCCAGGTCGAGGCGGCGCGTGAGGTACTGGTCGACGAGGATCGGGAAGTCCCGGGTCGGCAGGCAGTCGCCGTACCAGGAGGACTTGAGGGCCCCGCCGCGCGAGAACAGGTCGATCAGCGGCAGATCGACCGTCATCTCCGGGTCGGGCACACCCACCTGCACGAGCACACCCGCGTGATCACGCATGTAGAAGGCCTGTTTGTACGTCGAGGGGGTGCCGACCGCGTCGATCGCGACGTCCACCCCGAAACCGCCGGTGAGTTCGCGGACGGCCTCGACCGGGTCCGTGCCACGGGAGTTGACGGTGTGCGTGGCGCCGAACCGGGTGGCACCGTCGAGCTTGGCCTCGTCGATGTCGACGGCGATGACGCGGCGGGCGCCCGCCAGTGAGGCACCGGCGATCGCGGCGTTGCCGACGCCGCCGCAGCCGATGACGGCCACGGTGTCGCCGCGGCCCACCTGTCCGGTGTTCACCGCGGCCCCGTAGCCCGCCATCACTCCGCAGCCGATGAGCCCGGCGGCCTCGGGGCGCGCCGCCGGGTCGACCTTCACCGCCTGCCCGGCGGCGACCAGGGTCTTCTCGGCGAAGGCGCCGATGCCGAGGGCGGGGCTCAGGGGGGTGCCGTCCAGGAGGGTCATGGGCCGGGCGGCGTTGCGTGAGTCGAAGCAGTACCAGGGGCGGCCGCGCAGGCAGGAGCGGCAGGCGCCGCAGGGCGCGCGCCAGGCCAGCACCACATAGTCGCCGGGGGCGAGATCGGCGACGTCGGCGCCGATCGCCTCGACGGTGCCGGCGGCCTCATGGCCGAGCAGGAAAGGGAAGTCGTCGTTGACGGCGCCTTCCCGGTAGTGCAGATCCGTGTGGCAGACCCCGCAGGCCTGCACGGAGACGAGTACCTCTCCCGGACCGGGATCTGGCACGACGATCGTCTGCACCTCGACGGGTGCGCCCTTTTTCACGGCGACGACGGCACGGACCTCGTGTGGCACGGCCAGACTCCTCTGCTGTTGCGCACTGCACGACGGGTTGCGCTATGAGAGACATAGTGGGAACGCCATCAAGAGGCCGTCAAGGGGTGGGAGTTAACCCTTGGCAAATCCGCAGCGCACGGCGAAACGCGGCCGACACGCGGCGAGGGCGGAACCGGGGATCTCCCGGTTCCGCCCTCGCTCGGCGTCAGTTCCGACGGCCGGTCAGAAGCCGTACCCCATCCGCCGCGACAGCTCCACGGCCGCGGCGACCGTGCGCTTGGCGAGCTCGGTGAGGCGGTCCTCGGTCAGGCGGTAGACGGGCCCCGACGCGCTGAGCGCGCCGATCACCTTGCCGTCGTGCGCGCGCACCGGGGCCGCGACGGCGGCCAGGCCGACCTCGAGTTCTTCCACGGCGACGGCGAACCCCTGGTCGACGACGGCCTCCAGTTCGGCGCGCAGGGCCACCGTGCCGGTCACCGTGTGCTCGGTCAGGCGCGGCAGCGTCCGCGCGACGAGGCCCTCGCGCAGGGTCGTCGGCAGATGGGCCAGGAGGATCTTGCCGCTGGAGGTGGCGTGCAGCGGGGTGCGCCGGCCGAGCCAGTTCTGCGCGGTCACGGACGCGGGGCCGCGGGCCTGCATGATGTTGACCGCTGCGTCGTCGTCCAGGATCGCGATGTTGACCGTCTCGCCGAGCTCGTCGGCGAGGTCGCGGCAGACCGGGCCGCCCTCCTGGGAGATGTCCAGACGCACTGCCGCCGCCCCCGCGAGGCGCAGTACGCCGGCCCCCAGGAAGTACTTCCCGCGGTCCTTGGCCTGGCCCACCAGGCCGCGGTTCTCCAGGACGCCGAGCAGCCGGAAGGCCGTCGACTTGTGCACGCCCAGCTCGTCCGCGATCTCGGTCACCCCGGCCTCGCCGAGCCGGGCGAGGATCTCCAGGACGCTGACCGCGCGGTCCACGGACTGGACGGATCCCGGTGGTGATTTGGCCTGCTTGTCGCGGGCCACGGGCCGGTCATCGGGGCCGTTCTCGCGCGGCTCTCCGTTCTGATCAGGCTGTTTCCGCGTGCCGGTCATATCTCAACTCTCACCACCTCGCGGCTTGTTGAAGCCGCATCTGCGGGAAGCCCTTGACGCGGCGGGCGTCCCGACCGGATTCTGTTGCGCATAGCGCTCCCTCGTGCGCCATGCGAAACATCATGTTACCGAAGGGTCCTGGGCCGAGAAGGTCTCAGGACCGGGCCGAGACAGATCAAGAGGGGGGCCCATGATTCCCGTCTGCCGCCTTGAAGACCTCCCCGCGGGCGAATCCGTCCGTGTCGACACCACACCTCCCGTCGCGGTGTTCAACGCCGACGGCGAGATCTACGCCATCGACGACACCTGTAGCCACCAGGACGCCTCCCTCTCCGAGGGGTGGCTGGAGGGCTGCCTGGTCGAATGCCCGCTCCACGCCGCCTCTTTCGATCTCCGCACCGGCCTGCCGACCTGCCTGCCGGCCCGCCGCGCCGTGCGCACCCACCGGGTGAGCGTCGACGACGGCACGATCCACGTCCACCTCGTGGCCGAGGAGGGTTCCGCCGCATGAGAACCATCACCGTGGTGGGCGCCTCGCTCGCCGGGCTCTACGCGGCGCGTGAACTGCGCGCCCAGGGATACGACGGACGGCTCGTGATCATCGGCGACGAGCCGCATCAACCGTACGACAGGCCGCCGCTCTCCAAGGACTTCCTCCTCGGCACGGCCGACGAGGCCCAACTCGCCTTGTCCGACGACGAGGAGAGCGCGGAACTGGCCGCCGAATGGCTGCTCGGCACGCGCGCCCGGGGCCTGGATCCCCGCGGCCGTACCGTGCTCCTGGAGGACGGCAGGACCGTCGCGAGCGACGGGGTGGTCATCGCGACCGGCGCCTCCGCGCGCCGGCTCCCCGGGCCGGCCCTGGCCGGGGTGCACACCCTGCGCTCCCTGGACGACGCCCGCGGCCTGCGCGCGGAGCTGACCGCGGGCCCGCGCCGGGTCGTCGTGATCGGCGGTGGCTTCATCGGCGCCGAGACCGCGTCCTCCTGCGCGGCGCTCGGGCACGACGTGACGGTCGTCGAGGCCGCCCCGCTGCCCCTGCTGCCGCAACTGGGCGCGGACATGGCGGCCTTCTGCGCCGGACTGCACGCGCGCGGGGGAGCGGAACTGGTGACGGGCACCGGTGTCGCCGCCCTGCACGGCCGCCGGGCCGTACGCGCGGTGGAACTGGCCGACGGCCGGCTGCTCCCCGCCGATGTGGTCGTCGTCGGCATCGGGGCGGTCCCCAACACCGGCTGGCTCGCGGGCTCCACGGTCGCCGTGGGGGACGGGGTGCTCTGCGACGACGGCTGCGTCACGGGGGTGCCGCACGTCGTCGCGGTGGGCGACGTCGCCCGCGTGGGCGGGGCGCGGGCCGAGCACTGGACGAGCGCCACCGAGCAACCCCGCGTCGCCGTACGCAACCTGCTGGCCGGGCACACCGCCGAGAGCGTGCGCCCGCTGCCGTACTTCTGGTCCGATCAGTACGGCTCCCGCATCCAGTTCGCCGGACGGCGGCGCCCCGAGGACACCGTGCGCCTCCTGGAGGGCTCGACGGAGGAAGGCAGCTTCCTCGCCGCGTACGAACGGGAGGGGCGCACCACGGCCGTGCTCGCGGTGGACCGTCCGCGCCCGTTCATGCGGATGCGGCGCGGCCTGTTGGCCGACGTGCCCGTCGCCGCCTGACTCCTGGCGGCGCCTAGGAGTGCGACAGCTGCCCGGCCCCGCCCCTGCGGCGTATGCGCTCCTCGCTCCGGGCGGCGGTCCTGGCCTGGCGGCGGGCCCGGCGCCGCTCGCGCCGCAGTTGGCGTGCGGTGCTGCTGGGCACCGACACCACGCCGTTGCGCTGGTTCCACACCTGGCGCGTGACCCAGACGTCCAGGACGCCCCAGGTGGCCACGACGGTGCTGGCCACGCTGCTGAGCACCATCGGGAACGACAGCCACGAACCGGCCAGGGTGCACAGGAACGCCGTCATCGCCTGTATCAGCGTCAGCGCCACGATGATCACGGCGCGCACCGCGGCCGTGCGCACCGGATCGGGCAGGCGGCGTCTGCGCGCCGGCTCCTCGACCCACAACTCCCTGCGGTACTCGCCGGACCGACGCCTGGATGCCTCGTGCTCATCCGCGGTCGTCCTCTGGCGTTCTGCCGTGCCCATTGACTCGTCACTCCCCCGATGCCCCACGGGCCGTTCGATGAGATGCCGGCGGATCCGACTTTCCTGTGGCTGCCCGGTATATGAGGCTTTACGCCACCTGATGACGGCCCGCGGCCCCTGATGCCCGCTGTCCCCAACTCCCGTACGGAATGACGAATGGCGGGCCGGGATGATTCCCGCCCGGTTCGGAAAAGCGAAGAGTTCCGGCCAACTGGGCCCCGGGGCCAGGCGGACCGTGCCGAGTGGCATGTGCCACACGCGGGATGCAATCTCCCGAATTGAAGGGACAACTGGGGACGCTCATTTTGCGTCACGGCTGAAATCCGTCCGGACGTGCCTTCGAGTTACTCCAGTGTCAGTAGTAGGCTCACGCCGTTTGTTGACGCACATGTGTGCCCCTGGCCCTAGCGCGGCCGCAGGGGGCCGATCTGGGGGAGGCCATGCGCTTTCGCGGGAAGTCCATCCGCCGGAAGATCGTGGCATTGCTGCTGGTGCCGCTCATTTCCCTGACTGCGATGTGGGGTTTTGCCACTTATCTGACGGGCCAGTCCGCCAAGGACCTCATCGACGTCTCCAAGGTCGTCGACAAAATCGGCTATCCGATCGAGGACGCGGCCCGGGTCATCCAGCAGGAACGGCGCCAGACCCTCGTCTACCTCGCCGACCCCCGCGCCTCCGACGCGCTCGCCGCGCTGCGCCGCAGCCAGACGTCCACCGACGACATGGTCGCCAAGGTCGTCGAGAACGCCGGACACCAGGACGTGCGCGACGAGGTCACCGGCCAGTCGGCCGACCGCCTCGCCTCGCTCCTCGACTCCTTCGAGGGCATCGAGTCCCTGCGCCGCACGGTCGAGGAAGGCACCATCACCCGGGCCGGCGCCCTGAAGATGTACACGAAGCTGATCGACCCCTGCTACGGCTTCCTGATGACCCTGCACGGTCTGGACGACGTGAAGATCGACCAGCAGGGCCGCGCCCTCGTCGGCGTCGCACGGGCCCGCGAACTGCTCTCCCGCGAGGACGCGCTGCTCGGCTCCGCCCTGGTCGCGCGCCGGCTCACCAAGACCGAGATCCGGGAGATCTCCGACCTCCGGGCCCAGCGCACCCTGCTGTACGAGGTCAACCTCGCCCAGCTGCCCGAATCGGAGCGCGCCGGATACGAGCGCTACTGGAACGGCGCCGAGACGACGGCCCTGAGGTCCGCCGAGAAGGACGTCGTCGAGTCCTCGCCCGGCACCCCGCGCGCCGTCACCACCGCACGCTGGGACGACGCAGCGGGCAAGGCGCTCAAGGACCTCGCCGAGCGCGACAAGGCGGCGGGTGACCGCTTCCAGGAGCGTGTCGAGCCGGTGGCGGTCGGCGTGATCGTGCGCGTCGTCGTGGCGGGCGTGTTCGGTCTGCTCGCGCTCCTGTTCTCGGTCTTCATGTCCGTGCGCATCGGCAGCAGCCTCATCCGCGACCTGCGCCGGCTGCGCCTGGAGGCCCACGAGGCCTCCGGCGTGCGGCTGCCCGGCGTGCTGCGCCGCCTGGCCGCGGGCGAGCAGGTCGACGTGGAGACCGAGGCACCCCGTCTGACCTACGAGAAGGACGAGGTCGGCCAGGTCGGCCAGGCCCTCAACACCCTCCAGCGCGCCGCGGTCGAGGCCACCGTCAAACAGGCCGACCTGCGCCGCGGCGTCTCCGAGGTGTTCGTCAACCTCGCCCGGCGCAGCCAGGTGCTCCTGCACAAGCAGCTCACCCTGCTCGACACCATGGAGCGCAGGACCGAGGACACCGACGAACTCGCCGACCTCTTCCGCCTCGACCACCTCACCACGCGCATGCGGCGGCACGCCGAGGGCCTCGTGATCCTCTCCGGCGCCGCCCCTTCCCGGCAGTGGCGCAAGCCCGTCCAGCTCATGGACGTCGTCCGCGCGGCCGTCGCCGAGGTCGAGGACTACGAGCGCATCGAGGTGCGGCGCCTGCCGCGCATCGCCGTCACCGGTCCGGCCGTCGCCGACCTCACCCACCTGATGGCCGAACTCCTGGAGAACGCCACGGTGTTCTCGCCGCCGCACACCGCGGTGCAGGTCCTCGGGGAGCACGTCGCCAACGGCTTCACCCTGGAGATCCACGACCGGGGCCTCGGCATGGCCGCCGACGCCCTCCTGGACGCCAACCTGCGCCTCGCGGAGACCCCGGAGTTCGAGCTCTCCGACACCGACCGCCTCGGCCTGTTCGTGGTCAGCCGCCTCGCCCAGCGCCAGCGCGTACGCGTCTCCTTGCAGCCCTCTCCGTACGGCGGGATCACCGCGGTCGTGTTCATCCCGGAGACGCTGCTCACCGACGACGTGCCGGACACGAACGGCGTCGGGTTCCGTCTCGACCGGCCGCAGCCCAAGGAGGCCGTGGGCCGCGACGCCTCGGGCGACAAGCAGGCCGCGCTCGGCCAGGTGCCCGTGCAGCTGCCCGGTCTTCCCGCTTCCGTCCTCGACGGCCCCGTCGAGCTGGAGGCCCCGGTCGGCATGGCCGGCCTCGACCCCTTCCCCGGGGCGCTCGGCGACCTCGGCGACCTCGGCGACACCGACAGCGAGCGCGGCGGCCTCTTCCGCCCGCGCCGCCGGATGACCGGGCTCCAGGGGGACGAACAGCACCAGCAGGCCCGCGAGGAGCGGGAGACGGGCGAACGCGAGCCTGCCCGCCCCGAGGACCTGCCTTCGCGCACCGGCGGGCCCAGGGCCGCGGGCGGCAACGGCTTCGGCGTCCCGGACGACGACGCGGCGCCCGGCGACCCCGTCCAGCTGCCCCGGCGCAGGACCCCGAAGCTGGTCTCCTCGCACGGCCGCCCCGTGACGCACAACAGGCCCCGGGGCGCGGCCGATGACGACGACGCGGCACCGGAGCGCCCCGAGCGCTCCCAGACCCCCGTGGGGCGCTCCCAGGCCCCCCTCGGGCGTCCGCAGGGCGGCGCCGTGGACCGGGACCGGAGCGGCCGCCCCGCTGCGGAGCCCATCGACCTGCCCCGCCGCCCCGAGCCGCAGTCCGCCTGGCCCGACCTGTCGCCGCCGCACCGCGACGTCACCGCGGCCGACATCCCGCCCGACCTCCCGCGCCGCAGCCGGCGCCCGGCGCCCGCGCGGACGGAGCCTCCGCGCGCGGAAGCACCCCGTACGGAAGCACCCCGTACGGAGACCGAGTCCCGCGTCGGCCCCGCGCCGGCGCCCGCCACCGCACCCGGCGGACTGCCCCGGCGCGTCCGCCAGGCCAATCTCGCCCCACAGTTGAAGGACGGGCCGGACCAACGCACGGAACGCGACTCCGCTCCGGCCAGGACCAGGCCGGAAGAGCGCGACGCCGACGAGGTACGCAGCCGGATGGCTTCGCTCCAGCGCGGCTGGAAGCGTGGCCGAGAAGAGAACGCCGCGGGCGAAGACGCCCAGGACGGCACAGCACCAGGAACGACATCTGAGGGGGACGGTCGATGACCGCACCGAAGGCCGACGCACGTACCGCCACACCCGGGGGAGCGAGGGAGCTGAACTGGCTCCTCGACGACCTGGTGCAGCGGGTCGCCAGCATCCGCAAGGCGCTCGTGCTCTCCGGCGACGGCCTGCCCACCGGCGTATCGGCGGATCTGACCAGGGAGGACAGCGAGCACCTCGCGGCTGTCGCCTCCGGTTTCCACAGCCTCGCCAAGGGCGTCGGGCGACACTTCGAGGCGGGCCGGGTCCGCCAGACGGTGGTCGAACTCGACGACGCGTTCCTCTTCGTCACGGCCGCGGGCGACGGCAGCTGCCTCGCCGTCCTCGCGGACGCCGACTCCGACGTAGGTCTGGTGGCGTACGAGATGACGCTGCTGGTCAAGAGGGTGGGTGTGCATCTGGGTACGGCGCCGCGCACCGACCTGCCCACGGGAGGGTAGCGGGAGGGTATGAGCGAAGACGGCACAGGGACACAGGGGACCCATCGCTGGTTCGACGACGACGCCGGGCCCGTGGTGCGGCCGTACGCCATGACGCGCGGCCGGACCACCAGTCCGGCGCAGCACCGCCTCGATCTGATCGCGGTCGTCATCGCGGAGGCCCGCGCCGGGGATCCGGAGGCGGACAGGACGCTGTCCCCGGAACACGTGGACATCGTCGGACTCTGCCGTGACAGCCCGCAGTCGGTCGCCGAACTGGCGGCCGAACTGGACCTTCCCATCGGCGTGATCCGCGTCCTCATCGGCGATCTCGTGGACGACGAACTGGTGCACGTGACACGTCCCGTACCCCCTGCGGAACTGCCGGACGAGAGTATTCTGCGCGACGTGATCAACGGCCTCCGGGCGCTCTGAACAGCGCGGAAGCGGGAGTGGGACGTGACTGGCTGGCAGTTCTGGGTCGACAGGGGCGGCACCTTCACGGACATCGTCGCGCGCCGCCCCGACGGAGAGCTGCTCACGCACAAACTCCTGTCGGACAACCCGTCCCGCTACGCCGACGCGGCCGTCGCGGGCATCCGGGCGTTACTGGGCGCCGCCCCCGGCGCCCCGGACGGCACGGCGGACGTGCCCGTCGACGCCGTCCGCATGGGCACCACCGTCGCCACCAACGCCCTCCTGGAGCGCAAGGGCGAGCCCACCGCCCTGGTGATCACGCGGGGCTTCGGCGACGCCCTGCGCATCGCCTACCAGAACCGCCCCCACATCTTCGCCCGCGAGATCGTCCTGCCGGAGCTGCCCTACGACCGGGTCATCGAGGCCGACGAACGGGTCACCGCCCAGGGCGAGGTGCTGCGGGCACCCGACCTGGAGCGCCTCGCCGGACCGCTGCGCCAGGCCTACGAGGACGGCATCCGGGCCGTCGCCGTCGTGTGCATGCACAGCCATCTGTACCCCGCCCACGAGCGGGCGATCGCCGAACTGGCCGCCCGGACGGGCTTTGCGCAGGTCTCGCTCTCCAGTGAGGTCAGCCCGCTGATGAAGCTGGTCCCGCGCGGCGACACGGCGGTCGTCGACGCGTACCTGTCACCGGTCCTCGACCGCTACGTCCGGCACGTCGCCGACGAACTCAGCGGCGTGCGGCTGATGTTCATGCAGTCGAACGGCGGCCTCACCGAAGCGGGCCAGTTCCGCGGCAAGGACGCCATCCTGTCCGGTCCTGCCGGCGGCATCGTCGGCATGGCCCGCATGTCCCAGCGCGCGGGCTTCGACCGGGTCATCGGCTTCGACATGGGCGGCACGTCCACGGACGTGTCGCACTTCGCGGGCGAGTACGAGCGGGTCTTCACCACGCGGATCGCGGGCGTACGGCTGCGGGCGCCGATGCTGGACATCCACACCGTCGCCGCGGGCGGCGGCTCCGTGCTGCACTTCGACGGCAGCCGCTACCGCGTGGGCCCCGACTCGGCGGGCGCCGCTCCCGGCCCCGCGGGCTACCGGGGCGGCGGGCCGCTCACGGTCACCGACGCGAACATCGCCCTCGGACGGATCCAGCCCGCCCACTTCCCCCGGGTGTTCGGGCCGCGGGGCGACCAGCCGCTGGACGAGACCCTCGTGCGCGAGCGCTTCACCGCACTGGCCCGCGACATCGGGGAGCGCACCGGCGACGACCGCACCCCGGAGCAGGTCGCCGAGGGGTATCTGCAGATCGCGGTCGCCAACATCGCCGCCGCCGTCAAGCGCATCTCGGTCCAGAAGGGCCACGACGTGACCCGCTACGCCCTCACCACGTTCGGCGGCGCGGGCGGCCAGCACGCCTGCATGGTCGCCGACTCGCTCGGCATCCGCACCGTCCTCGTACCGCCCATGGCGGGCGTGCTCTCCGCGCTCGGCATCGGCCTCGCCGACACCACCGCGATGCGCGAGCAGTCCGTGGAGGCCCGGCTCGCACCCGCCGCGATGCCCCGGGTCATGAAGACCGCCGACGACCTGGAGGAAGCGGCCCGCGCCGAACTCCGCGCCGAGGACGTGCCCGAGGACCGCATCCGCGTCACCCGCCGCGCCCAGCTGCGCTACGACGGCACCGACACCACCCTCACCGTGGAGCTCACCGAGCCGGACAGCATGATCCGCGTCTTCGAGGAACGCCACCGCACCACCTACTCCTTCACCCTGGACCGCCCCGTCGTCGTCGAGGCGCTCTCCGTGGAGGCCACCGGCCTGTCCGAGCAGCCCGACCTCTCCGTGCTCACCGGCCACACGCACCCCGGCGCCCCGCGGGCCGTCCGCCTGCACACGGGCGGCGCCTGGCGCGACGTGCCGCTGCACCGCCGCGAGGAACTGCCGCCCGGCGAGACCGTCGACGGGCCCGCGATCATCACCGAGGCGAGCACCACGACGGTCGTGGACGACGGCTGGCGGGCGGCCGTGTCACGTGAGGGACACCTGGTCATGGAACGGGTGGGGGTCCCCGGAGGTTCCGCGGCGAGCACGGCGGCCGACCCCGTCCTGCTGGAAGTCTTCAACAACCTCTTCATGTCGATCGCCGAGCAGATGGGCGCCCGCCTGGAGTCCACGGCCCAGTCGGTGAACATCAAGGAGCGGCTCGACTTCTCCTGCGCCCTGTTCGACCCGGACGGCAACCTCGTCGCCAACGCCCCGCACATCCCGGTGCACCTGGGCTCGATGGGCACCAGCGTGAAGGAAGTGATCCGGCGCCGCGGCACCGGCATGCGCCCCGGCGACACGTACGCGGTCAACGACCCGTACCACGGCGGGACCCACCTCCCGGACGTCACCGTCATCACGCCGGTCTTCGACACCCCGGGCAAGGACGCCCACGGCGAGCGGATCCTCTTCTACGTGGCGTCGCGCGGGCACCACGCGGAGATCGGCGGCATCGCCCCGGGCTCCATGCCGGCCAACAGCCGCACCATCGAGGAGGAGGGCGTCCTCTTCGACAACTGGCTCCTGGTGGAGGGCGGTCGCCTCCGCGAGGCCGAGACCCTGAGCCTGCTCACCGACGCCCCCTACCCCTCCCGCAACCCGGCCACCAACCTCGCCGACCTGCGCGCCCAGATCGCCGCCAACCAGAAGGGCGTCGACGAAGTCGCCCGCATGATCGAGAACTTCGGGCTCGACGTGGTCCAGGCGTACATGCGGCACGTCCAGGACAACGCGGAGGAAGCGGTGCGCCGGGTCATCGACACACTGGAAGAGGGTCAGTTCGCTTATCCAACCGACTCGGGGGCCGTCATCCGGGTCCGCGTCTCGGTCGACCGCGCGGCCCGCTCGGCGACCGTCGACTTCACCGGCACGTCGCCCCAGCTCGCCACCAACTTCAACGCGCCCTTCGCGGTGGTCAACGCGGCGGTCCTGTACGTCTTCCGCACCCTGGTGGCCGAGGACATCCCCCTCAACGACGGCTGCCTGCGCCCCTTGCGCATCGTCGTGCCGCCCGGCTCCCTCCTCGCCCCCGAGCCACCGGCGGCCGTCGTCGCCGGAAACGTCGAGACCTCGCAGGCGATCACCGGCGCCCTCTACGGAGCCCTGGGGGTCCAGGCCGAGGGCTCAGGGACGATGAACAACGTGACGTTCGGGAACGACCGCCACCAGTACTACGAGACGGTGGCCTCCGGTTCGGGGGCCGGCGAGGGCTTCGACGGCGCGTCCGTCGTCCAGACCCACATGACCAACTCCCGCCTCACCGACCCCGAAGTCCTGGAGTGGCGCCTGCCGGTGCTGCTCGAAGAGTTCGCCGTACGGCGCGGGAGCGGCGGCGCCGGACGGTGGCGCGGCGGTGACGGTGCCGTGCGCCGCATCCGGTTCCGCGAGCCGATGACGGTCTCCACGCTCTCGCAGCACCGCAGGGTGGCGCCGTACGGTATGGCGGGCGGCAGCCCCGGAGCGCTCGGCACGGGCCGCGTGGAGCGTGCCGACGGCGGCGTACAGGACCTGGACGGCAGCGACTTCGCGGAGGCCGGCCCCGGCGACGTCCTGGTGATCGAAACACCGGGCGGCGGCGGATACGGCCCGGCCCCGCGCGACAGCGGCGGCGGGAGCGGCCCCGGCGGAGCGCGCGCGACCCCCGCGGGCGATCCCGGCGAAACCGTCCGCGACACGGCAAGCACACCCCCCGCACCACAGGCATCCCCCGAAGCAACTGATCCAGGAGAAGCGAGCGATGATCTTCAAGCGTTCTGAGCGCGGCAAGGCCCCCGTCGAGCCGGTGACGCTGAAGATCCTGGTGGCGGGCGGCTTCGGCGTGGGCAAGACGACCCTCGTCGGCGCCGTCAGCGAGATCAAACCGCTGCGCACTGAGGAGCTGCTCAGCGAGGCGGGCCGCCCGATCGACGACACCAGCGGCGTCGCGGGCAAGCACACCACCACCGTCGCCATGGACTTCGGACGCATCACGCTCCGCGACGATCTGGTCCTGTACGTCTTCGGCACCCCGGGCCAGGACCGCTTCTGGTTCCTCTGGGACGAGCTGGCCACCGGCGCGCTCGGCGCGGTCGTCCTGGCCGACACCCGCCGCCTGGAGGACTGCTTCGCGGCCGTCGACTACTTCGAGCGGCGCTCCATACCCTTCGTCGTCGGCGTCAACTGCTTCGAGGGCGCCTCGCGCTACCCCGCCGACGCCGTGCGCCAGGCGCTCGACCTCGACCCCGGGGTGCCCGTGGTGATGTGCGACGCGCGCGAGCGGCAGTCCGTCAAGGAAGTGCTCATCGGCGTGGTCCAGCACGCGATGGCGACCGCAGCCGCGGCCAGGGAGCCCGCCGCCACCTGAGCGCGCGAGCCTGTGCACGGCCGCGGCCCGTACCCCCTGTGCAAGGGGCACGGGCCGCGGTCATCCCCGGCTCAGCTCGCGCCGTCCTCGTGCCAGCCGAAGCTCCGCTCCACCGCCTTGTGCCAGTTGTGGTACTCGCGCTCACGGACCTCCGCGTCCATCACCGGGGTCCACTCGACGTCCTGCTGCCAGTGCGCCTTCAGCTCGTCGAGGTCGTTCCACACGCCGGTCGCGAGACCGGCGGCGTACGCGGCGCCCAGACACGTCGTCTCGGAGACCTTCGGCCGGATCACCGGCACCCCCAGGACATCCGCCTGGTGCTGCATCAGCAGATTGTTCTTGGTCATGCCGCCGTCCACCTTCAGGGTCCGCAGCTGCACCCCGGAGTCCTGGTACATGGCGTCGACGACCTCGCGGGTCTGCCAGCTCGTCGCCTCCAGGACGGCGCGTGCCAGGTGCGCCTTGGTCACGTACCGGGTGAGGCCGGTGATCACGCCGCGCGCGTCCGAGCGCCAGTAGGGCGCGAAGAGACCGGAGAACGCGGGCACCACGTACGCGCCGCCGTTGTCCTCCACGCTCGCGGCCAGCGGCTCGATCTCGTCGGCGCTGCGGATGATGCCGAGCTGGTCGCGGAACCACTGGACCAGCGCGCCGGTGATCGCGATCGCCCCTTCGAGGCAGTAGACGGGTGCCTCGGAGCCGATCTTGTAGCCCATGGTGGTGAGCAGCCCGTTCTTCGAGGGCACGGGCCGGTTACCGGTGTTGAGCAGCAGGAAACTGCCGGTTCCGTACGTGTTCTTGGCCGTCCCCGTGTCGTAGCAGGCCTGACCGAAGATCGCCGCCTGCTGGTCGCCGAGCGCGGAGGCCACCGGCACGCCGGCGAGCTGCCCGACCGCCGTGCCGTAGACCTCGGCCGACGACCTGATCTCCGGCAGGATCACCTCGGGGACGTTCATCGCGGCCAGGATCGACCGGTCCCACTGGAGGGTGGCCAGGTTCATCAGCATGGTGCGGCCGGCGTTGGTGACGTCCGTGACGTGCACGCCGCCGTCCGTGCCGCCGGTGAGGTTCCAGATCAGCCAGGAGTCGATCGTGCCGAACGCTATCTCGCCGCGCTCGGCGCGGGCCCGAAGGCCGGGCACGTTGTCGAGCAGCCAGGCCGCCTTGGGTCCGGAGAAGTAGCTGGCGAGCGGCAGTCCGGTCTGCTCCCGGAACCGGTCCTGGCCGTCCGCGCCGCCCAGTTCGTTGCAGAGAGCCGACGTCCGGGTGTCCTGCCAGACGATCGCGTTGTGGACGGGCTTGCCCGTGGCGCGGTCCCACAGGACCGTCGTCTCGCGCTGGTTGGTGATGCCGAGCGCACTGATCTGGTCGGTACGGAGTCCGGCCTTGGCGATCGCTCCCGCGACCACCGCCTGCACCTTGGACCAGATCTCGGTGGCGTCGTGCTCGACCCACCCCGGCTTGGGAAAGATCTGGCGGTGCTCGCGCTGGTCGACGGCGACGATCTCGCCGGAGTGGTTGAAGATGATGCAGCGGCTGGAGGTGGTGCCCTGGTCGATGGCGGCGACGAACTTCTCGGAGTTGTCCGGCATGGCTACCCCTAGCGTCAGAAGGCTACGTTGTAGATGAGACCTGCGAGCGCTCCGCCGATCAGCGGCCCGGCCACGGGGATCCAGGCGTAACTCCAGTCGGACGTCCCCTTGTTCGGGATCGGCAGGAACGTGTGCACGATGCGCGGGCCCAGGTCACGGGCCGGGTTGATGGCGTATCCGGTCGGCCCGCCCAGGGAGAGGCCGATGCCGACGACCAGGAACGCCACGATCAGCGTCTGCGTGCCGGACTCGCCGAGCCCCTCGGTGAGTCCGAAGGCGAGGATGGGCAGCACCAGGGCGATCGTCGCGATGACCTCCGTGACGACGTTGGCGACCGGGTTCCGGATCTCGGGGATGGTCGAGAAGATGCCCAGCGTCGGCGTCGGCTCGTGGGCGGGCGTCAGCTTGTCCTTGAGGTTCCCGGAGACGTTGGCGCTGAACTGCGCGTAGTACACGAGGTACGCGAGGACGGCGCCGAGCATCGCGCCGACCATCTGCCCGAGCAGGTAGATCCAGACCTTGCCCCACTCCCCGGTGTCGATCGCGATGCCGAGCGTGACGGCGGGGTTGAGATGACCGCCGGACAGAGGGCCGGCGGTGTAGGCGCCCGCGAGCACCCCGAAGCCCCATCCGAAGGCGATGACGACCCATCCGGAGGCTTTGGCCTTCGAGTGGTTCAGGGTGACGGCGGCGCATACGCCGGCGCCGAAGAGAATCAGGATCGCGGTGCCGATGATCTCACCGACGAAGATGTCCCCATTCGAGTACATGGCGGCTCCTAGGGCCTCGCCCGGGGCGGTGGCCCCGGTACTCCGTGCTGGGTGCGTTCCACGACAACTGCCTGGCCGTTCCCGGTGATGTCAGTCGAAGGCAGGGGTTCCCGCGCCCCGCTCGGCTGCCATGGCGAGCGTGCCGTCGCAGTCGAATCGCCCAGAGGGGGATGACCCGCTGAACAGGCCTTTCGTGCAGGCCTTCGCGCGTGCAGGGGCCCTGAGTGGCGCGGAGCCGTAGTGCGGCGATGCCGACTGACACCGGAAGTGTTCACCGGTGGTGATGGAGCGTCAAGGTCGCGGACGGCAACGGTTAACCGGCGTGATCCCTTCCCCTGCGGGGCACCCGTGGCCGCGCCTCGCGGCGGACCCGCTCCGCCCCCGTGAGGAGCTTGAGTGGGGCATGAGAGGGGCTTGAGGGGCACAGGGAGGGCCGGTGCCGGCGCTCAGCGCACCGCGACGACCGCGGAGCCGTGCCCGAAGAGCCCTTGGTTGGCGGAGATCCCCGCACGGGCCCCTTCGACCTGCCGCGCCCCGGCCGTCCCTCTCAACTGCCAGGTGAGCTCGCATACTTGGGCGATGGCCTGGGCCGGGACCGCCTCTCCGAAGGAGGCGAGCCCGCCGCTGGGGTTGACCGGTGTGCGCCCGCCCAAAGCGGTCACTCCCTCCCGCAGCAGCTTGGCCCCTTCCCCCTCGCCGCAGAGCCCCAGATCCTCGTACCACTGGAGTTCGAGCGCGGTCGAGAGGTCATAGACCTCGGCGAAGGAGAGCTCCTCGGGCCCGACGCCCGCTTCCTCGTACGCGGCCCGCGCGATGGAGGCGCGGAAGGTCCCGTCGGCCGGCTCCACGGCGGCCGCCGAGTCCGTCGCGATGTCCGGCAGATCGAGGACGGTGGTCGGATACGTCGGCGTCACCGTGGACACCGCGCGGATCCGCACCGGCTCCGCCGGGCCGTGCCGCCGCGCGAACTCCATGCTGGAGAGCACGAGCGCCGCCGCCCCGTCGGAGGTGGCGCAGATGTCGAGCAGCCGCAGCGGGTCGGCCACGACGGCCGACGCGGCCACTTCCTCGGCGGTGACGGTCTTGCGGTAGCGGGCGTTCGGATTGAGCGCGCCCGTCGCGGCGTTCTTCACCTTGACCTGGGCGAAGTCCTCCAGCGTGTCGCCGTGCACGGCCATCCTGCGGCGTGCGTACAGGCCGAAGTACGTGGGGTTGGTGGCCCCGAGGAGCCGGAAGCGCAGCCAGTCCGGGTCGTCGTGCCGGTCTCCTCCGGCGGGCCGGAAGAACCCCTTGGGCGCGGCGTCCGCGCCGACCACGAGGACCACGTCGGCCAGGCCCGCCAGGATCTGTGCCCGCGCGGTGTTGATCGCCTGCGCCCCGGACGCGCACGCCGCGTACACGCTCGCCACCCGCGCGCCCTGCCAGCCGAGGGCTTTCGCGAACGTCGCTCCGGCCACATAGCCGGGATAGCCGCCCCGCACGGTGTCCGCGCCGACGATCGACCCCACGTCACGCCAGTCCACCCCGGCGTCGGCGAGCGCCGCGCGGGCCGCCGCGGTGCCGTACTCGACGAAGCTCCGGCCCCATTTGCCCCAGGGGTGCATGCCCGCGCCGAGCACCGCCACCTCGCTGCTCATGCGCTCACCCCCACCGGCCGCCAGTACCACGTCGTACAGGCCGTCGCCGAGCCGTCCTCGGCCCCGGCCGCCTCATCCCCCTCATCCGTCCCGGCTTCCTCGGCCTTCTCCTCCAAGACGCCGGGAACCACCTCCACCTCCATGCCGACCTCCAGATCGGCGACGGTGACCCCCGGCGCCCCCTGGCCAAGGACCACCATCCGCTCCGCTTCCAGCTCCACAGCGATCAACGCGTAGGGCTCCCAGGGAAGTTCCGGATCGGAGACATAGGGGGCGGGCGCGCGGTAGCGGCTGTCGGTGTACGACCAGACGCGTCCGCGCCGGGAGAGCGGCACCTCGTCGAGGTCGCCGCCCACGCAGCCGGGATTACGGCAGAAGCCGTCCTCGCGGGGGAAGAAGACGCTCGCGCAGGCCGAGCAGCGCGTGCCCAGCAGCCGGAAGTTGTCTCCCTCCCCGGCGAACCAGCCGGTCACCACGGGAGTACGCGTACGCGACAAGGCTCCTCCACGACGCTGGATCTGACGGAACGTCAGAAGTGTGCCACGGGCAACCGGATCCCGTCAGTACCGCGGCACCCGCTACTTCCCGTTCAGCGAACGGCGCGTCACGGGGAAGTCGAAGTACGTGTCGGGGAAGAGCTCGGGCTTGTACGTGAAGTGCCACCACTCCTCGGGCAGGTTGGTGAAACCGGCCTTGGTCAGCGTGCCCCGCAGCAGATCGCGGTGGGCGCGCTGCTTGCCGGTGATCCGGGGGTCGTCCGTGTGGGAGAGGGTGTCGAAGCAGTCGAAGCCCGTCCCCATGTCCACGGAGTTGTCGGGGAACCGCTCCTTCTGTGGCCCGAAACAAGGGGTGAGGGGCTCGCCCGGGACGTACGGACGGGTCGGCAGGGCGGGCAGTCTCACGATTGTCAGATCGAGCGTCGAACCGCGGCTGTGCCCGGACTTCGCCGCGATGTAACCGTCCTCGAACAACCGCGACTTGTCGACATGGGGATAGAACTCCGCCTTCATGCGGACGTCGCCGAGGTCCTCGGCCCACCGCACGAACTGATCGACCGCCCGCTGCGGCCGGTAGCAGTCGTACACCTTCAGGGAGTAGCCCTTGCGCAGCAGCGTGCGCTGAGCCTTGTGCAGGGCCTTGGCCGCGGGTTCGGTCAGGATGCACATCGGCTTCTTGTAGCCGTCGATGGGCTCTCCCACGAAGTTGTGCGGCGTGAAGTAGCGCATCTCCTGGATGATCGTCGGGTCCACGTCCCGCAACGCCACGAACGCGTCCGGGGCCTTGGGTTCGGGCTTGGCGTGGGCGGGCACGGAGGCGGCGGCCACGGCGGTGAGAGCGGTGGCGGTGACGGCGAGATTCCGCAGCGCGGGGGCAATTCCTGTCATGAACCCTGCATCTATCAGGATCCGGTCCCGGAGGGAAAGACCGTCACCGTGAAGATCGGATACAGTCCGCCGCGTGTCAGCATCCCAGCACCACGCCGAACCCGTCCCCGGCTCCCACTGTTCGAGCTGCGGGGCGCCCTACGGGGACCTCTCCGCCTGGCCCCGCACCTGCCCCGCCTGCGGCACGGTCGCCTACCGCAATCCGCTCCCCGTCGCGGTGGCGCTCCAGCCCGTGTACGACCTCAAGGGCACCGCCCTGGTCGTCGTGACCCGGACCATCGCCCCCGCGCGCGGGGGAGTGGCCCTGCCCGGAGGATTCATCGACGACCGGGAGGACTGGCGGGACGCCGTCGTCCGCGAGCTGCGGGAGGAGACCGGCATCGACGCGGCCAGCCGAGACGTCCGCCTCGCCGGGGCGCTCAGCGCACCCGACGGCCACCTGCTGCTCTTCGGCCTCCTGCCCGAGCGCCCGGCGGCGGAGCTGCCGGACTCCGCGCCCACCGCCGAGACCGACGGCTGGCACCTGCTGCGCCAACCGGCGGAACTCGCCTTCCCGCTGCACACCCTGGCCGTGGCGGCCTGGTTCGACGGCCGCTACATCTGAGGCCGTACGCCTCCCCGCACCGTCACCGGCAGCCCGACCTCGCCCGCCTCCTCACCGTCCCGCTCGACCACCACGTCCCCGTCGGCCCACCGCGCGGTGAACCGCTCGATCTCCGGCTGAGCCCACCCGTCACCCGCGTCCCTGACCACCAGGCCACCTCCCGTACGCCCCGGCGCCGGCGCCCACACCTCCAGCTCCAGACCACCGCCGGCGCCGCGCACGGGCAGCACCGCACCGGCCCGCGCGAGCACCGGGACGCGGGACAGCGGGGCCTCCAGCACCACCCGGGAGGGCCCCTCGTACGCCCGGCCCGTCGCCGTGTCGTACCAACGGCCCGCCGGCAGCCGCACCGTGCGGCGCACGGCCCCCTGCTCGAACACGGGCGCCACGAGGAGGCAGTCCCCGAGCAAGAACGCGTCCTCACAGTCACGCAGCGCCCGGTCCTCCGGACTGCCCCACCACAAGGGCCGCACGTACGGCGTCCCCGTCCGCCGCGCCAGATGCGCGAGCGTCACGAAGTACGGCAGCAGCCTCCTGCGTTCGACGAGCGCCACGCGCGCGTGCCCGAGCACATCGGGACCGAACTCCCAGGGCTCCCTGCGCCCGGCCCGCAACGCGGCATGCGTACGGAACAGCGGCAGATACGAACCCAGCTGGAACCACCGCAGATACAGCTCGGGCGAAGGACTGCCGTCGAACCCGCCCACATCGGGGCCCGAGTACGGCACGCCGCACAACCCGAGGCCCAGCACCAGCGAAAGAGACGCCCGCAGCCCGGGCCAGCCCGTCGCCACGTCCCCGGACCACGTGCCTCCATAGCGCTGCATCCCCGCCCACCCGGAGCGCGAGAACAAGAAGGGCCGCTCCTCGGGGTGCAGTTCGCACAATCCCTCGTACCCGGCGCGCGCCATGGCGAGGCCGTACACGTTGTGCGCCTCGCGGTGGTCGCCGCCGCGCCCCTCCAGGGCGTGCCGCGCCGAACGGGGCAGCGTCGGCTCCCCGAAGGCCGCGAAGGACACCGGCTCGTTCATGTCGTGCCAGAAACCCGCGAACCCCTGGGCGAGCCGCTCCTTGTAGAGGCCGCCCCACCACGCCCGCACGCGCGCGTCCGTGAAGTCCGGATACACCGAACGGCCCGGCCAGACCACCCCGTGCACCGTCCGCCCCGCGGCATCGCGCACAAAGGCGTCCGTCGCCCGCCCGCTGTCATAGACCTCGTTGCCCGGCTCGGCCTTCACCGCCGGGTCGACGATCGACACCAGACGCACGCCGTCCCCGGCCAAGTCGTCGGCCAGCTGCGGCAGCCGGGGATAAGTCTCCTTGTCGACGGTGAACACCTGGTGCGCGTCGTAGTGATCGATGTCCAGATGGACGGCGTCCAGCGGAAGCTCCCGCTCCCGGTAGCCGTCGACGATCCTGCGCACCTCCCGCTCACCGCCGAAACCCCACCGCGCGTGGTGGTGCCCGAGCGCCCACGAGGGAGGCAGCGCGGGCGGACCGGTCAGCGAGGCCCAGGTGTGCAGCACGCGCGCGGGGGTGCCCACCATCGCCCAGCACCGCAGCGGCCCGCCGCCCATGCGCACCTCGCACGAACCCGCCCTGTCGTGCCCCGACCCCGCACCCTCCTCACCCTCGCGCACCGTCACGGTGCCGTCCCACGTGTTGTCGTAGAACACCAGATGACAGCCCGCGTCGGCCACCACGAACTGCACCGGCATCGTGATGTACAAAGGACCGTCACCCGGCCCGAACGACCCCCCGGGATCGGTGTTCCACAGCCGGTACGTGCCGTTCCGCAGCCGGGGCCCGTCCGCACGTCCCCCCAGCCCGAAGAACCGCGCCTCCGCGGCCACCTGCGAGCGCTGCAACCAGTGACCGGGCTCCTCGCCCGCCGCCCACCAGCGCGGCGGCAGATCCCGGCGCAGCATCAGACCGCCCGGGGTCCGCAGCTCCACGGCGCCGAGGCGCGAGACGACCACCGTCGCCCGCTCCGACACCACCCGCCAGCCGCCCTCCTTGTCCGGCTCCAGGACGGCCCGCGGATCCGCCTCGGGACTCCCGCTCACCAACGCGTACGAAGGATCGGGCTGCGCGCCGTCCCAACCCCAGAAGATCGCCCCGCCCGTCGTGACCCGCACCCGCAGCTCGGAACGCGCGAACCGCACCACCCCGCCACCGGGCCCCGGCTCCGCACCCACCACCGGACCGGGCACCCGCGCACGCTCGGCACTCCGGGGAGCGAGACCGGCCGCGTCCGCCCGCCGCCTGTCCCAAGAGGACCGCACCGCACGCAACCCCTGCGCCGTACCGATCAAGCCGACCGCCTTCATCGAACGCACCAGGTCACGACCGTTCATGCTGCTCACCTTGCCACCGAAGAAGCCGCCCGTGTGGATCGTTCAACTGCCGTTCACCTGGGGTGACGGCACATAGTCGCCCCGCCGACTGTGTGAGGCACACCCTGGTGTCGAAATCGATCACGTGGCATCGTCCTTGTCAGCCGTGTCGCGCGCACAACCAGCACGCGCGCACCCACACGCATACGACGCGTAAAGCCCGGGAGCCGCCCCATGTCCTCAGCGAACCCCTCACCGCTCTGGCAGCCCGACCAGGAACGGATCGCCGCCGCGCAGATCACGCGGTTCCAGGCGTGGGCCGCCGAGCAGCACGGAGCACCCGCCGACGGCGGATACGCGGCACTGCACCGCTGGTCCGTGGACGAACTGGACACCTTCTGGAAATCAGTCACCGACTGGTTCGACGTGCGGTTCACGACTCCCTACGCGCGCGTACTCGGCGACCGCTCGATGCCGGGCGCCGAATGGTTCCCCGGAGCTACGCTCAACTACGCCGAACACGCCCTGCGCGCCGCCGAGGACCCCGCGCGCGCGGGCGACCCCGCACTCCTCCACGTCGACGAGACCCACGAGCCCGCCACCGTGACCTGGGGCGAGCTGCGCCGCCAGGTGGGCTCCCTCGCCGCGGAGCTGCGCACGCTCGGCGTGCGCCCCGGAGACCGCGTCAGCGGATACGTACCGAACATCCCGCAGGCCGTCGTCGCCCTCCTGGCCACCGCGGCCGTCGGCGCCGTCTGGACCTCCTGCGCCCCGGACTTCGGCGCACGCAGCGTCCTGGACCGCTTCCAGCAGGTCGAACCGGTCGTCCTGTTCACCGTCGACGGCTACCGCTACGGCGGCAAGGAACACGACCGCCGCGACGCCGTCGCCGAGCTGCGCCGGGAACTGCCCACCCTGCGCGCCGTCGTGCACATCCCGCTGCTGGGCACCGAAGCCCCCGAAGGCGCCCTGGAATGGGAGGCCCTCACCGCGACGGACACCGCCCCCGTCTTCGAGCCCGTCCCGTTCGACCACCCCCTGTGGGTGCTCTACTCCTCCGGCACGACCGGCCTGCCCAAGGCCATCGTCCAGTCCCAGGGCGGCATCCTCGTCGAACACCTCAAGCAGCTCGGCCTCCACTGCGACCTGGGCCCCGAGGACCGCTTCTTCTGGTACACCTCCACCGGCTGGATGATGTGGAACTTCCTCGTCTCCGGCCTCCTCACCGGCACCACGATCGTCCTGTACGACGGCAGCCCCGGCTATCCCGACACCGGCGCCCAGTGGCGCATCGCCGAACGCACCGGGGCCACCCTCTTCGGCACGTCGGCCGCGTACGTCATGGCCTGCCGCAAAGCCGGCGTCCACCCGGCCCGCGACTTCGACCTCTCCGCCGTGAAGTGCGTCGCCACCACCGGCTCCCCGCTGCCGCCCGACGGATTCCGCTGGCTGCACGACGAGTTCGCGGACACCCCCGGCGGTCTGTGGATGGCCTCCGTCAGCGGCGGCACCGACGTCTGCTCCTGTTTCGCCGGAGCCGTGCCGACGCTGCCCGTCCACATCGGCGAACTCCAGGCCCCCGGCCTAGGCACGGACCTCCAGGCCTGGGACCCCCAGGGCAAGCCCCTCGTCGACGAGGTCGGCGAACTCGTCGTCACCAACCCGATGCCCTCCATGCCGATCCACTTCTGGAACGACCCGGACGGCACGCGCTACCACGACAGCTACTTCGACACCTACCCCGGCGTCTGGCGCCACGGCGACTGGATCACCGTGACCTCGCACGGCTCGGTCGTCATCCACGGCCGCTCCGACTCCACGCTCAACCGCCAGGGCGTACGCATGGGTTCGGCCGACATCTACGAGGCGGTCGAACGGCTCCCCGAGATCCGTGAATCCCTCGTCATCGGCGTCGAACAGCCCGACGGCGGCTACTGGATGCCCCTCTTCATCCACCTTGCCCCCGGCGCCACCCTCGACGACGGCCTGCGCGACCGCATCAAGCAGACGATCCGCGCCCAGCTCTCCCCGCGCCACGTCCCCGACGAGGTCATCGAGGTCCCCGGCATCCCGCACACCCTCACCGGCAAGCGCATCGAGGTCCCGGTCAAGCGGCTCCTCCAGGGCGCCGCACTGGAGAAGGCGGTCAACCCCGGCTCCGTGGACAACCTCGGCCTGCTCCGCTTCTACGAGGACCTGGCCCGCAAGCGCTCCTGACCCCCGCCCCGCCGCCGTTGTCAGTGCCCGCCATTACTCTGAGTGAGCATTGATCGACGTACCGCAGGGGGAATCATGGCTCGCACGCAGCACACCACCACACGGCGCGCACTACGCCGCGAAGTCGCCGGCACCATCGGCCTGCTGGCCGACGAGGACGACTTCGCGGCGATGCGCCACTACCGCACCTTCACCTTCGACGACCACACGGCCTACCTCCGGCAGGCGGAAGGCCTCCTCAGGTCACTCGCCGAAGACGGCGGACACACCACCGTCGTGCTCTTCGACCCGGAGGAGTACGCGCAGTACTGCGCCGAGACCGGCCTCGACCCCGACGCCCCCGCGAGCCGCACCCGCTTCACCGCCGAACTGGCCACCACCGGACCCACCGTTCCGTACGAAGGCCAGCCCCTCTCCGACCTCCTCCCCGACCTCGTCGACGAGGCGGTCCGGCGGGCGACCTGGGAGTACGCGACCCTGCTCCTGGCCCGCCTCGGCGCCTGCGCGGTCTGCGGCGAGGACATCGGCCGCGCCGCCTTCGACCGGGCATCGGACCTGCTCGTCCAACTGCTCGACACCGCGCGCCCCGGCACCCGGCACCTCGTGTGCAGCGTGCCCACCGCCCGGGAGACCCTCCTCGCCGCACTGCACGCGACCCAGGAGGACGACGGCACCACAAAACTCGACGAGACCGAAGCCCTGGAGTTCACCACGGTCCTCGCGGTCGGCATCGCCACCCGCAGCGCGGCGGGCGTCGTGATGCGCACCCTCATCGAGGGCGAACACGACCGCGTCCAGGGCTGGCGCCTGCACGGCCGGCGCCTCCTGCCCCTCACCGCGGCCGAGGTCTTCGACGCCTACTGCACCGACGCGGCGTCAGGAGACCTCGTTGCCCCGGAGTCCGGCGTCGACTACTGCGCCGCACCCGACATCGGGGATCAGGAACCCGACGGGGAACACCGGCACTGAACGCGAAGGGGCGCCCCACCCGCAGCGGATGGAGCGCCCCTCACACACCTGACTTCCGGTCACTCCCCGGACAGCACCGCCTGCGCGGCCTTCCGGGCCTCGTCGGCGGTGTCCGCGGCACGCGCCGCGGCCGCCGCACGCTCGCACTGGGCCAGCGTGTACTTGCCCAGCGTCGCCCGTACGTAAGGAATGGACGCCGCACCCATGGAAAGGGAGGTGACGCCGAGACCGGTCAGCACACACGCGAGCAGCGGGTCGGAAGCCGCCTCGCCACACACGCCACAGCTCTTGCCCTCGGCCCTCGCCGCATCGGCGGACAGCGCCACCAGGTCGAGCAGCGCGGGCTGCCACGGGTCCTGGAGCCGCGACACGGCGCCCACCTGACGGTCGGCCGCGAACGCGTACTGCGCGAGGTCGTTGGTGCCGAGCGACAGGAACTCGACCTCCTGGAGGATCGAGCGCGCCCGCAGAGCGGCCGACGGGATCTCCACCATGGCACCGAACTTCGCCTGAAGCCCCGCCTCACGGCACGCGTCGGCGAACGCCTTCGCGTCGATGCGGTCGGCGACCATCGGCGCCATGACCTCGAGGTAGACCGGCAGCCCCTTCACGGCCTTGGCCAGCGCCGTCAGCTGCGTGCGCAGCACGTCGGGGTGGTCAAGGAGCGACCGCAGGCCACGCACGCCGAGCGCCGGGTTCGGTTCGTCGGCGGGCGTCAGGAAGTCGAGCGGCTTGTCGGCACCCGCGTCGAGCACCCGCACGACGACACGGCCCTCGGGGAACGCCTCGAGCACCTTGCGGTACGCCTCGACCTGCTTCTCCTCCGACGGCGCCTTGGTGCTGTCGTCGAGGAAGAGGAACTCGGTACGGAAGAGACCGACGCCCTCGGCGCCCGCCTCCACCGCGGCCGGCACATCGGCGGGACCGCCGACGTTGGCCAGCAGCGGCACCTTGTGACCGTCGGACGTCGCACCGGGACCGGTCGACGCGGCGAGCG
>NZ_CP122310.1:0-2005000 GCF_046103685.1 Streptomyces sp. SYP-A7185 | reverse complement strand
GACGGTTCACGAGTGAGAATGCAGGCATGAGTAGCGATACATACGTGAGAAACGTGTGCGCCGATTGACTAAGGGTTCCTGGGTCAAGCTGATCTGCCCAGGGTAAGTCGGGACCTAAGGCGAGGCCGACAGGCGTAGTCGATGGATAACCGGTTGATATTCCGGTACCCGCTGTGAAGCGTCAAACATCGAGCCCATTAATGCTAAGGCCGTGAAGCCGTCCTGGAGCCTTCGGGCAAAGGGAAGTGGTGGAGCCGCCGACCCAAGGTGGTAGTAGGTGAGTGATGGGGTGACGCAGGAAGGTAGTCCAGCCCGGGCGGTGGTAGTCCCGGGGTAAGGGTGTAGCCCGTCATCTAGGTAAATCCGGATGACATGAGGGTGAGACCTGATGCCGAGCCGATTGTGGTGAAGTGGATGATCCTATGCTGTCGAGAAAAGCCTCTAGCGAGTTTCATGGCGGCCCGTACCCTAAACCGACTCAGGTGGTCAGGTAGAGAATACCGAGGCGTTCGGGTGAACTATGGTTAAGGAACTCGGCAAAATGCCCCCGTAACTTCGGGAGAAGGGGGGCCATCACTGGTGATTGGATTTACTCCATGAGCTGGGGGTGGCCGCAGAGACCAGCGAGAAGCGACTGTTTACTAAAAACACAGGTCCGTGCGAAGCCGTAAGGCGATGTATACGGACTGACGCCTGCCCGGTGCTGGAACGTTAAGGGGACCGGTTAGTGCACTTTCGGGTGTGCGAAGCTGAGAACTTAAGCGCCAGTAAACGGCGGTGGTAACTATAACCATCCTAAGGTAGCGAAATTCCTTGTCGGGTAAGTTCCGACCTGCACGAATGGCGTAACGACTTCTCGACTGTCTCAACCATAGGCCCGGTGAAATTGCACTACGAGTAAAGATGCTCGTTTCGCGCAGCAGGACGGAAAGACCCCGGGACCTTTACTACAGTTTGATATTGGTGTTCGGTTCGGCTTGTGTAGGATAGGTGGGAGACTGTGAAGCGGGCACGCCAGTGTTCGTGGAGTCAACGTTGAAATACCACTCTGGTCGTGCTGGATGTCTAACCTGGGTCCGTGATCCGGATCAGGGACAGTGTCTGATGGGTAGTTTAACTGGGGCGGTTGCCTCCCAAAGAGTAACGGAGGCGCCCAAAGGTTCCCTCAGCCTGGTTGGTAATCAGGTGTTGAGTGTAAGTGCACAAGGGAGCTTGACTGTGAGACCGACGGGTCGAGCAGGGACGAAAGTCGGGACTAGTGATCCGGCGGTGGCTTGTGGAAGCGCCGTCGCTCAACGGATAAAAGGTACCCCGGGGATAACAGGCTGATCTTCCCCAAGAGTCCATATCGACGGGATGGTTTGGCACCTCGATGTCGGCTCGTCGCATCCTGGGGCTGGAGTCGGTCCCAAGGGTTGGGCTGTTCGCCCATTAAAGCGGTACGCGAGCTGGGTTTAGAACGTCGTGAGACAGTTCGGTCCCTATCCGCTGTGCGCGTAGGAATATTGAGAAGGGCTGTCCCTAGTACGAGAGGACCGGGACGGACGAACCTCTGGTGTGCCAGTTGTCCTGCCAAGGGCATGGCTGGTTGGCTACGTTCGGAAAGGATAACCGCTGAAAGCATCTAAGCGGGAAGCCTGCTTCGAGATGAGTATTCCCACCCCCTTTGAGGGGTTAAGGCTCCCAGTAGACGACTGGGTTGATAGGCCAGATCTGGAAGCCCGGTAACGGGTGGAGGTGACTGGTACTAATAGGCCGAGGGCTTGTCCTCAGTTGCTCGCGTCCACTGTGTTGGTTCTGAAACCACGAACAACCCCGTATGTCGGGCCACGACTACGGTGCGGTTGACAGTTTCATAGTGTTTCGGTGGTCATAGCGTGAGGGAAACGCCCGGTTACATTCCGAACCCGGAAGCTAAGCCTCACAGCGCCGATGGTACTGCAGGGGGGACCCTGTGGGAGAGTAGGACGCCGCCGAACTTTACTTATAGCCGTGGTCCCTGGACTTATTGTCCAGGGACCACGGCTTTTTTTATTTCCCGGGCCTTTCCGGCCTCGCGTCACCCCTCTGCACCGCCAGCTGACAACTGAGGGTAAGGTCAGGGGGCATCATCGGCTCGTTTCCCACAGGAGGCCCCCGGGTGGAGGTCCAGGAGACTCGCGTCCAGACGGACCGGGTCCTCACCATCCCGAACATCCTCAGCATGGCGCGCCTCGTCGGCGTACCCCTCTTCCTGTGGTTGATCCTCAGGCCGGAGTTCGGCGGGCCGAAGAGCGACCACTGGGCGCTCCTTGTCCTCATGCTCAGCGGCATCAGTGACTATCTCGACGGCAAGCTCGCCCGGCGCTGGAACCAGATCAGCAATCTCGGACGGCTGCTCGATCCTGCCGCCGATCGGCTCTATATTCTGTCGACACTGGTCGGGCTCACGTGGCGGGAGATTCTTCCGCTCTGGCTGACCGCGGTGCTGCTGCTGCGCGAGCTGGTTCTGCTGGTGATGGTCGGGATCCTCAGGCGCCACGGGTATCCGCCGCCCCAGGTGAACTTCCTGGGCAAGGCGGCCACCTTCAACCTGATGTACGCCTTTCCACTACTGCTGCTGAGCGACGGAAGTGGCTGGATCAGCACTCTCGCTGCTATTTTCGGATGGGCGTTCGCAGGATGGGGTACAAGTCTGTACTGGTGGGCAGGGATCCTCTACGTGGTTCAGGTCCGCCGTCTTGTCCGTGCGAACACCACGGCCGATTGAGCTTGCCGATTCGGCAGCTGCAGTGGCTTGCAGCCCCGTGAACGTCATTTACGCGCCTACCTCGGCGGGCTAAGTCGGCTAGATCGTCGTCTATTGAGGAGGACGCTTCCGACATGAAGGCCGTCGTAATGGCTGGGGGCGAGGGCACGCGCCTTCGCCCGATGACCTCAAGCATGCCCAAGCCGCTTCTGCCCGTGGCCAACAGGCCCATCATGGAGCATGTGCTGCGGCTGCTCAAGAGGCATGGGCTCACCGAGACCGTAGTGACAGTCCAGTTCCTGGCCTCTCTGGTCAAGAATTACTTCGGCGATGGTGAAGAGCTCGGGATGGAGCTCACCTATGCCAATGAGGAGAAGCCACTCGGCACTGCCGGAAGCGTGAAGAACGCCGAGGAAGCATTGAAGGACGATGCCTTCCTCGTGATCTCCGGCGATGCGCTGACTGATTTCGACCTCACCGAGCTGATCAACTTCCACAAGGAAAAGGGCGCGCTCGTCACCGTCTGTCTGACACGTGTCCCCAATCCGCTGGAATTCGGCATCACCATCGTGGACGAGGAAGGAAAGGTCGAGCGCTTCCTCGAGAAGCCGACCTGGGGACAGGTCTTCTCCGACACGGTGAACACGGGCATCTACGTGATGGAGCCCGAGGTCTTCGACTACGTCGACGCCGATGTGTCGGTGGACTGGTCCGGCGACGTCTTCCCGCAGCTCATGAAGGAAGGCAAGCCCATCTATGGGTACATCGCCGAGGGCTACTGGGAGGACGTCGGCACGCACGAGAGCTACGTCAAGGCCCAGGCCGACGTGCTGGAGCGCAAGGTCGACGTCGAGCTCGACGGCTTCGAGATCTCGCCCGGTGTGTGGGTCGCCGAAGGCGCCGAGGTGCACCCCGACGCCACGCTGCGTGGGCCGCTCTACATCGGTGACTACGCCAAGGTCGAGGCGGACGCCGAGATCCGTGAGCACACGGTTCTGGGATCGAACGTCGTCGTGAAGGCCGGCGCGTTTCTGCACAAGGCCGTCGTGCACGACAACGTGTACATCGGCCAGCACAGCAATCTGCGGGGCTGTGTCGTCGGCAGGAACACCGACATCATGCGGGCCTCCCGCATCGAGGACGGCGCCGTCATCGGCGACGAGTGCCTCGTCGGTGAGGAATCGATTATCCAGGGCAACGTCCGCGTCTACCCGTTCAAGACGATCGAGGCCGGCGCGTTCGTCAACACCTCCGTCATCTGGGAGTCCCGCGGCCAGGCGCACCTCTTCGGTGCGCGGGGTGTCTCCGGGATCCTGAACGTCGAGATCACGCCGGAGCTCGCGGTGCGGCTCGCGGGGGCGTATGCCACGACCCTGAAGAAGGGGTCGACCGTCACCACCGCGCGTGACCACTCGCGTGGTGCGCGGGCACTGAAGCGGGCGGTGATCTCTGCGCTCCAGGCCAGCGCCATCGACGTACGGGATCTGGAGAACGTTCCGCTGCCGGTGGCGCGGCAGCAGACCGCGCGGGGCAGTGCCGGCGGCATCATGATCCGGACGACGCCCGGGGTGCCTGACTCCGTCGACATCATGTTCTTCGACGGGAGCGGAGCCGACCTCTCGCAGGGGAGTCAGCGGAAGCTGGACCGGGTGTACGCGCGCCAGGAGTACCGGCGTGCCTTCCCCGGCGAGATCGGCGACCTGCACTTCCCGTCGAGCGTGTTCGACTCCTACACGGGCTCGCTGCTGCGCAACGTCGACACCACGGGGGTGGCCGAGTCAAACCTGAAGGTCGTCGTCGACGCTTCCAACGGTAGTGCGGGTCTCGTGCTGCCGAGCCTCCTCGGGCGGCTCGGCGTGGACGCGCTGACCATCAACCCGGGGCTCGACGAGTCGCGTCCGACCGAGACCTATGAGACCCGCAGGTCGGGTCTGGTGCGGCTGGGCGAGATCGTGGCGTCCTCGCGGGCCGACTTCGGCGTGCGGTTCGACCCGGTGGGTGAGCGGCTCTCGCTCGTCGACGAGAAGGGGCGGATCATCGAGGACGACCGCGCGCTGCTCGTCATGCTCGACCTGGTGGCCGCGGAACGCCGCAGCGGCCGGGTCGCGCTGCCCGTCACCACGACCCGTATCGCCGAGCAGGTGGCCGCGTACCACGGGACGCAGGTCGACTGGACGACCACGTCGCCCGACGACCTGACGCGTGTGGGCCGTGACGAGTCGACGATCTTCGGCGGTGACGGCCGCGCCGGCTTCATCATTCCGGAGTTCAGCAGCGTCTTCGACGGAACGGCCGCGTTCGTGCGGCTCATCGGTCTGGTGGCGCGCACGCAGCTCACGCTGAGCCAGATCGACGCCCGCATCCCGCGCGCCCATGTGCTGCGGCGTGACCTCGCGACGCCGTGGGCGGTCAAGGGGCTCGTGATGCGGACCGTCGTCGAGGCGGCGGGGGAGCGTTCGGTGGACACCACCGACGGTGTGCGGGTCGTGGAGTCCGACGGTCGCTGGGCGCTGGTGCTGCCCGACCCCGCCGAGGCCGTCACCCATCTGTGGGCCGAAGGGCCGGACGACGCGTCCGCCCAGGCGCTGCTCGACGAGTGGTCGGCGGTGGTGGACAGCGCCGGTCGCTGACCCGCGCGCACGGACCGGGCGGCACCCTCGCGGGGTGCCGCCCGGCACGCCGGTGGGGCCATTCGGAGGTAGCGCCCACGACGTGCGACGATGTGCGGCATGCCGCAGCAGCCCCCCGTTCGGAGCACCCCCTCGCGCCCCCGGCGTCCGGACGCCTCCATGTCGCTGCTGAACACGGTCATGGACCACAGTCTGGACGAGGGATACGCGGAGGCGGCGGCCCGCAAGAAGGCCACAGGCCCTGGTGGGATGCCCCGCCCGCTGCGGGCGAAGCTCGGTCTCGCCCTCGGGCTCGTGCTCGCGGCCCTGGTGGTGACGGTGGGTGCCGCGCAGGCGCGGATAGCGGCTCCGGTCGTCGCCAAGGAGCGCGCGGAGCTCATCGACCGGATCGAGTCGGCGACCTCGGACGCCGACGAGCTCGAAGAGGACGTCGAGACGCTCCGCGACGACGTGGGCGCACGCCAGCGTGAGGCACTGAAGAAACACGGGGGAAGCCAGGGCGAGTTGGTGTCGCTGCTCTCGGGTGCCACCAAGGTCCGTGGGCTCGGCGTGAAGCTCGTGGTGGACGACGCCAAGGAAGCCGACCAGGGCGGGGGCGGGCCGCGCGAGAGCGCGGGGTTCTCCGACACGGGACGGGTGCGCGACCGCGACATGCAGCGGGTCGTCAACGGCCTGTGGCAATCCGGCGCCGAGGCGATCGCCATCAACGACCAGCGGCTCACGGCCCTGTCGGCGATCAGGGCCGCGGGTGACGCGATACTGGTCGACAACAAGCCGCTGGTGCCGCCGTACACGGTGCTCGCCGTGGGCGACGGGCAGCGGTTGAGCACGAGATTCCAGAACAGTCGCGACGGTCAGTATCTGCATGCTCTGCAGGAGAACTTCGGCGTCCGGACCAGCATTTCCGTCCAGGACGACGTCCGTCTCCCGGCAGCGCCGAGCGTGACCGTACGTACAGCAGAGCCGAAGGCAGGAAAGGGCACATCGTGATCGCCGTACTGGGCCTCGTCGTGGGAGTCGTGGCCGGATTGTTGGTCCGGCCCGAGGTTCCGGCCGTGGTCGAGCCGTACCTTCCGATCGCCGTGGTGGCGGCACTGGACGCGGTGTTCGGAGGCCTGCGCGCGATGCTCGACGGCATCTTCGACGACAAGGTCTTCGTGGTGTCGTTCCTCTCGAACGTGGTCGTGGCCGCCCTGATCGTGTTCCTGGGCGACAAGTTGGGCGTGGGCGCCCAGCTGTCCACCGGTGTCGTGGTGGTGCTGGGCATCCGGATCTTCTCCAACGCCGCCGCCATCCGCCGACACATCTTCCGGGCGTGAGCGGCATGGGCAGGGACGAGACGCCCGGAGGCGACCCGCGGAGCAGGGAGCTGCCCGCCGAGGTGCCCAGCGTGCCCGCAGGGCCAGGAGACGGCGCGGCGCCCGCGCAGGACGAGCCGCAGGACGCCCGGCACCAGGGTGAGCGGCGGGACGAGCAGCCGGACGGGAAGGCGCCGCTCAGCGGCCGTCAGCGGCTCGCACAGGGCCTGTGGCCGCCTCGCGTCACGCGTCCTCAACTGATCGTGGCGCTGCTGTTGTTCGTGCTGGGGCTCGGCCTGGCCATCCAGGTGCGCTCGAACAACGACAGCAGCGCGCTCCGCGGAGCACGCCAAGAAGATCTCGTTCGCATTCTCGATGAACTGGATGACCGTACTCAGCGTCTGGAAGGTGAGAAGCAGCGTCTGGAGGATCAGCGCACCGGGCTGGAGAACAGCTCGGACCAGGCCGAGGAGGCCCGCAAGCAGACCGTCGAGAAGGAGCGTCAACTCGGCATTCTGGCGGGCACCGTGGCCGCGCAGGGTCCTGGCATCACGCTGACCATCGATGACAAGAAGGGGTCGGTCGAGGCGGACATGCTGCTTGACGCCATTCAGGAGCTGCGTGCCGCGGGCGCCGAGGCCATCCAGATCAATGATGTACGGGTAGTAGCCAACACCTATCTGTCGGATACGGACAGTGGTGGTGTCCGGGTGGACGGCCGCAAGGTCGGCAAGCCCTACCGGTTCAAGGTGATCGGCAAGCCGCAGGACCTCGAGCCGGCCCTGAACATCCCAGGTGGCGTGGTGCAGACTCTGGAGAAGGAGCAGGCCACCGTCACCGTCGCACGAGCGGAGAAGATCGTGGTGGACGCCTTGCGAGCGGCGAAGCGGCCTGACTACGCTCGGTCGTCGTCCCAGTGAGGCGGGGGCGCATGGGGGCCGCCGGTCGAGGGCAAGAGCTTGCGGGGGGTCGGCGCACCGTAAGCGTGGTGCGTGGTGGAAACTGTTTGGTGGATGCGGACGTTGTGAGGATGTCTGTGCTGCCGATGTACGCCGGTGTGTGCAATCAGGGTTCGTCCTGCCCCACGGGCGGGTCTGTTTCGGTCAAGGGGAATCGCCCGTGAAGTTGTTTGCGAAGTTGTTCGGCAAGAGCGCACGTGAGGACAGTGGCAATCCCGCCACCGCCCGGCACCGTGCCCCGCGCCATGGAGATGCCGAGGAGCAGGGCGGCGAGCGCCCGATGTTCCGCGACCAGGTCGGTGGGCCAGGCGGTGACATTTCGGGCGCGCAGGGCGCGTCGTCTGTTGACCCTGCCGGTCCGGGCCGCATAGGTTTCGGAGAACCGTCAACCTCAAGTACGGGTGGAGGGTTTACCCCCGATCCGTACGCATCCAATGCCCCCGCGGGGCAGCCGCGGCAGGAGGATCCGTCCATGGCCCTGGTGTGTACGAGGTGCGGGAACCGCAACGCCGAGGCGAGCCGGTTCTGCTCCAACTGCGGTGCGCCGCTGCGGGCCGGAGCCACGCCGGAGCGTCCGTCCGAGACGACCTCGACGATCTCCATCTCGGGTCTCGAGGCCTACGACGCCGAGGTGACGGGGCAGACCGCCTCGCCCGCCCTGTCGCCGGAGGCCCAGGCCGCCGTAGACGCACTGCCGCTCGGCTCCGCGCTCCTCGTGGTGCGCCGCGGGCCGAACTCGGGCAGCCGCTTCCTCCTGGACGGCGAGCTGACCACGGCGGGGCGTCACCCGCAGAGCGACATCTTCCTGGACGACGTGACCGTGTCGCGTCGTCACGTGGAGTTCCGTCGTCTCGGTGACGGTTCCTTCACCGTCGCCGACGTGGGCAGCCTCAACGGCACGTACGTCAATCGGGAGCGCATCGACTCGGTCGCGCTGTCGAACGGCGACGAGGTGCAGATCGGCAAGTACCGCCTGGTCTTCTACGCGAGCCAGCGGGCCATGGGTATCTGATCCGTCAGGAAGGTCCATGCTTCAAACACCGAGGGGCGGTGCCGGCAACGGCACCGCCGCCGAGGACCGTCGGCTGCTGAGCATCGGCGCGGTGTTGAACGCGCTGCGTGACGAGTTCCCCGAGGTCACGATCTCCAAGATCCGTTTTCTGGAGTCGGAAGGGCTCATCGAGCCGGAGCGCACGCCGTCGGGCTATCGCAAGTTCACCCCGGAGGACGTGGAGCGGCTCGGCAGCGTCCTGCGGATGCAGCGGGACCACTATCTGCCGCTCAAGGTGATCAGGGAGCACCTGGACGCCCTGGAGCGCGGTGAGCGGGTCTCCATGCCCTCTCTGGGGCAGCCGCGCGAGCCCGGTGACGCCTGGGGCGTGAGTGAGGCCGCTGAGCCCACAGCCGCCCGTGTGGGCCGTGCGGAGCTGCTTGCCGCCGCCGAGATCGACGCGGAGCAGCTCGCCGACTGGGAGACGTACGGGCTCATCGTGCCCCTGCCGGACGGCGGTTATGACGCGGAAGCCGTGACGGTCGCCGCGCTCGTCGTCGAACTTGGGCGATTCGGTATCGAACCCCGACATCTGCGCACCCTGAAATCCGCGGCCGAACGCGAGGCGGGACTGGTCGACCAGGTCGTGGCGCCGCTGCGGCGGCACCGCAATCCGCAGACCAGGGCCCATGCGGAGGCCCGGACGAAGGAACTCGCCGGACTGACCGGAAAGCTCCATTCTGCGCTGGTGCAGACCGCTCTCGGAGTGCGGTTGCCCTGACTGAGGGGGTGCCCGACTACCCAAACCGACCGGGCACGTCCTAGGGTTGCTGTGTGAACGAGCTCGACGTCGTAGGTGTCCGGGTGGAAATGCCCTCCAACCAACCGATCGTGCTCCTGCGTGAAGTGGGAGGCGATCGTTACCTCCCCATCTGGATCGGACCAGGGGAGGCGACCGCGATCGCCTTCGCACAGCAGGGGATGGCGCCCGCACGGCCGCTGACCCACGACCTGTTCAAGGACGTGCTGGAGGCGGTGGGTCAGGAGCTCACCGAAGTGCGCATCACGGACCTCCGAGAAGGGGTCTTCTACGCGGAGCTGGTCTTCGCCAGCGGGGTCGAGGTGAGCGCGCGGCCGTCCGACGCCATAGCGCTCGCGCTGCGCACCGGAACGCCGATCTACGGCAGCGACGGTGTCCTCGACGACGCGGGCATCGCCATTCCGGACGAGCAGGAGGACGAGGTGGAGAAGTTCCGCGAGTTCCTCGACCAGATCTCGCCCGAGGACTTCGGCACCAACAGCCAGTAGGCCGTCGCTTCCCGAGGGTCCCGGCGGACCATTCGACTAGCCCTTCCCGAAGGCGCGGTACGGCAAACCACTCTTAGGGTGATTATCACTCGGCGTGCCGAGTGTGGCGATCGTTGACGAGCCCCTGGTGACTGCCTACCGTCGTGGAGGCAGGTCAAGGACGGAGGTCGGCGTGAGAAGCAGCGGCGACGGTACGGCGATGGGCGGTCCGTATCCGCTTCAGAGCAGCGCGGCCGGTCACTCTCCGAAGAGGCCGATGGCGGTTCAGGGGAGCGTTCAGGAGAGCGGGGACGCCACGTCCGGGCCGACCGAACAAGAACAGATCGGGTACCGGGGGCCGACCGCGTGTGCGGCCGCCGGCATCACCTACCGGCAGCTCGACTACTGGGCCCGGACGGGTCTGGTCGAGCCCAGTGTGCGATCGGCGGGCGGGTCGGGGACCCAGCGGCTCTACAGCTTCCGGGACGTCGTCGTCCTGAAGATCGTGAAGCGCTTCCTCGACACCGGTGTGTCCCTCCAGAACATCCGGACCACGGTCCAGCATCTGCGGGACCGCGGTTTCCAGGACCTGGAGCGGATGACGCTCATGAGCGACGGCGCCACGGTCTACGAGTGCACCTCGCCCGACGAGGTCCACGACCTGCTCCAGGGCGGTCAGGGAGTCTTCGGGATCGCGGTGGGCGTCGTGTGGCGGGACGTGCGGGCGGCGCTCTCGCAGCTGCACGGGGAGCGGATCGACACCGGGGAGACGCTGGTACGGCAGAACCCCGCCGACGAGCTCGCCAGGCGGCGCAACAGGGCCGTGTGAGGCGCCGGCGACATGGCGGGCGCGGTGCGGTCCCCGGGGCGTTGTCAGTGGCGTAAGGCAGCATCAGAGGTGTGAGAACCGCGCCCACGATTCTGCATCTCGACATGGATGCTTTCTACGCGTCCGCCGAGCAGGCCGCGAAGCCGAGTCTGCGCGGGAAAGCCGTGGTCGTGGGCGGCCTTGGACCGCGGGGCGTGGTGGCCACGGCGTCGTACGAGGCGCGGAAGTTCGGGGTCCACTCGGCGATGCCCATGGGGCAGGCGCGGCGCCTGGCGCCCAATGCCGCCTATCTGGTGCCGCGCTTCGGGCTCTACCGCGAGATCAGCGACCAGGTGATGGCGCTGCTGCGGGGGCTCTCGCCGCTGGTGGAGCCGCTGAGCCTGGATGAGGCCTTCGTGGATCTGGAGGCGGGCGGCGTGGCCGACGACCAGGCGTCCGCGCTCGTGGTGGGCGAGCGGCTGCGCGCGGACATCAAGGCGGTGACGGGGCTCGCGGGATCGGTGGGTCTCGCCGCGTCCAAGATGCTGGCGAAGATCGCCTCGGAGGAGGCCAAGCCGGACGGGCTGCGGCTGATCGTGCCGGGCACCGAGCGGGAGCTGCTCGGGCCGATGCCGGTCAGGACCCTGCCGGGCGTGGGGCCCGCCACCGGGGACCACCTGCGGCGGGGCGGGATCACGACCGTGGGGGAGATCGCGGAGGCCGGCGAGGACGAGCTGGTGCGGCTCCTGGGGAAGTCGCACGGCAGCGCGCTGTACGCGATGGCGCTCGCCCGCGACGAGCGGCCCGTGGTGGCCGAGCGGGAATCGAAGTCGGTCAGCGTCGAGGACACGTACGACGTGGACATCCATGACCGGGTGCGGGTCAGGGGCGAGGTCGCGCGGCTCGCGGACCGGTGTGTGGAGCGGCTGCGGGCGGCGGGGCACTCGGGGCGCACGATCGTGTTGAAGGTGCGGCGGTTCGACTTCTCCACGCTGACGCGCTCCGAGACGCTGCGCGGGCCCACGGACGACCCCGGGGTGGTGCGGGAGGCCGCGGCGCGGCTCCTGGAGTCCGTGGACACCACCGGCGGCGTGCGGCTGCTCGGCGTGGGCGTGACGGGCCTGGCCGACTACACGCAGGAGGACCTCTTCGCGCAGGCCCAGGCGCAGGCACAGGCCGAGGCGGACGCGCTGGAGGCGCTGGAGGCGCTGGAGGCGCTGGAGACGCAGGGGGAGGCGACCGCCGAGGAGAGCCCGGGGGAGGCCGCGGCCCCGCCGGTCGGAGAGACGGTGGCGGAGCCGGTCGTTCCGGCCGAGCGGCGGTGGCCCGCCGGGCACGACGTGCGGCACGCCGAGTACGGGCACGGGTGGGTGCAGGGCAGCGGCCTGGGGCGGGTCACCGTGCGCTTCGAGACCCCGGAGTCGTCGGCGCCGGGGCGGGTGCGGACGTTCCGTACGGACGATCCGGCCCTGGAGCCCGCCGAGCCTCTGCCCCTGGTGGCGGCTCCCGAGCCGCTGGAGCCGGGGTGACGGCGGCGCCGGGCCCCGTGACGTACCGGGAAGCGCCGGGACGGCCGGAAGCGCCGGGACGGCCCGCGGCGGGCGTCAGGAGCTCTCCTGGCCCGTGGTGGCGGCGAGGTCAGCTCTCCTGGCCCGCGATGGTGCCGAAGTCCTTGTCCGGCGGCGTCATCGACTGCGGAGGCGTGATGTCGAGGCCGTAGTGGTGGTAGAGCTGCAGTTCCTGTTCGGGGGAGAGGTGGCGGCCCACACCGAAATCGGGGGCGTCCTTGATCAAGGAGCGTTCGAAGGGAATGTGCAGGGTGCCGTCGGCCCTGAGCTCGCTCGGCTCCAGGGGGACGAACGCGTCCCGGCTGAACAGACCCGTGCGTATGGCCGCCCACTCCGGGGCACCCGTGGCGTCGTCGAGATAGACCTCGTCGATCGTGCCGATCTTGGCCCCGTTCCGGTCGAACGCCTTGCGGCCGATCAAGTTCCGCGGATCGATGTCGGTCTGCACGGTCCCTCCAACGGGTCGAGGCGTGTCGAAGTGGGGCGTAATTCATCCTCGTTCGTTCGTCATCACTACGAAAGAGCACTTCGCGGCAGGCGGCCACTCGAGGGATCGGCTCCGGACCTCGCTGGTAGGCTGGCGCTTGGCTGCTGACCCCGTGCGGGAGAGCTCTCCGGTCGAGACACCGGAGGCGCCGAAGGAGCAACTCCTCCCCGGAATCTCTCAGGCCCCTGTACCGCACGGACGAGGTCACTCTGGAAAGTAGGGCGGGCGTCGGGCGGGCACGTTCGAATCCCTTCCTCACCGACGGTGAAAGCCGGTGCGACGCCTCTCACGGGGCACGGACCGGTGAAACTCTCAGGTTGAGATGACAGAGGGGGAGGCCGTCCGGGTACCCGTGCCGTGGTGCCCCTCGCAGGTCGCGTCGACCAGGAGGCCTCCGCAATGACCGCCACTCCTCGTATCCCGCTCTCGGAGCTCGAACAGGGCATTCCCTTCGAGCAGCGGCACATCGGTCCCGATGCCGAGGCACGGGCCAAGATGCTCGCGCAGGTGGGATACGGCTCGCTCGACGAGCTGACCGCCGCCGCCGTGCCGGATGTGATCAAGAACGCCGAGGCGCTGAACCTCCCCGGAGCGCGCACCGAGGCCGAGGTCCTGGCCGAACTGCGTTCCCTCGCGGACCGCAACCAGGTGCTCGACTCCATGATCGGGCTCGGTTACTACGGGACCTTCACGCCGCCCGTGATCCTGCGGAACGTCATGGAGAACCCGGCCTGGTACACCGCGTACACGCCGTACCAGCCCGAGATCTCCCAGGGGCGGCTCGAAGCGCTGCTCAACTTCCAGACCGTCGTCGCCGAGCTGACCGGCCTGCCCACGTCCGGCGCCTCGCTGCTGGACGAGGGCACGGCCGCCGCCGAGGCCATGGCGCTCTCGCGGCGCATGGGCAAGGTCAAGAACGGCGTCTTCCTCGTCGACGCCGACGCCCTGCCGCAGACCATCGCCGTGATCCAGACCCGCGCCGAGCCGACCGGTGTCGAGGTCGTCGTCGCCGATCTGAGCGAGGGCATCCCGGCCGAGGTCGCCGAGCGCGGTGTCGTCGGCGTCCTGATCCAGTACCCCGGCGCGTCCGGTGCCGTCCGCGACATCAAGCCCGTCATCGACCAGGCGCACGAGCTCGGTGCCGTCGTCTCCGTCGCCGCCGACCTGCTGGCCCTGACGCTGCTCACCTCGCCCGGCGAGCTGGGCGCGGACATCGCCGTCGGCACGACGCAGCGCTTCGGCGTCCCGATGGGCTTCGGCGGCCCGCACGCCGGATACATGGCGGTGCGCGAGAAGTTCGCGCGCAGCCTGCCGGGCCGGCTCGTCGGTGTCTCCGTGGACGCGGACGGCAACAAGGCCTACCGCCTCGCCCTGCAGACCCGTGAGCAGCACATCCGCCGCGAGAAGGCCACCAGCAACATCTGTACCGCGCAGGTGCTGCTCGCCGTGATGGCCGGAATGTACGCGGTCTACCACGGTCCCGAGGGGCTCAGGTCCATCGCCCGGCGTACCCACCGCTACGCCACCGTCCTCGCCGCCGGGCTCACCGCGGGCGGGGTCGAGGTCGTGCACGGCGCGTACTTCGACACGCTGACCGTGCGGGTGCCCGGCCGGGCCGACGAGTTCGTCGCCGCGGCCCGCGAGGGCGGCGTCAACATCCACCAGATCGACGCCGACCACGTCTCCCTGGCCTGCGACGAGACCACCACGCGCAAGCAGCTGGCGGCGGTCTGGAGCGCGTTCGGCGTCGAGGCCGACGTCGAGGCGCTCGATGAGCGGACCGCGGACACGCTTCCCGCGGACCTGCTGCGCGAGGACGAGTACCTCACGCACCCCGTCTTCCACCAGTACCGCTCCGAGACCGCGATGCTGCGCTACCTGCGCAAGCTGGCCGACCGCGACTACGCGCTCGACCGCGGCATGATCCCGCTGGGCTCCTGCACCATGAAGCTCAACGCGACCACGGAGATGGAGCCGGTCACCTGGCCCGAGTTCGGCCAGCTGCACCCCTTCGCCCCCGCCCAGCAGGCGCAGGGCTATCTGACGCTCATCCGTGAGCTGGAGGAGCGGCTCGCCGAGGTCACCGGCTACGACAAGGTCTCGCTCCAGCCCAACGCCGGTTCGCAGGGCGAGCTGGCCGGACTGCTCGCCGTGCGCGGCTACCACCGCGCCAACGGCGACGAGCAGCGCACCGTCTGCCTCATCCCGTCCTCCGCGCACGGCACGAACGCCGCGAGCGCGGTGATGGCCGGCATGAAGGTCGTCGTCGTGAAGACCAGCGACGACGGCGAGATCGACGTCGAGGACCTGCGCGCCAAGATCGAGAAGCACCGCGACGAGCTGTCGGTTCTGATGATCACCTACCCGTCCACGCACGGCGTGTTCGAGGAGCACGTCGCCGACATCTGCGCCTCCGTGCACGAGGCGGGCGGTCAGGTGTACGTCGACGGCGCCAACCTCAACGCCCTGGTGGGTCTCGCCCAGCCCGGCAAGTTCGGCGGCGACGTCTCGCACCTGAACCTGCACAAGACGTTCTGCATCCCGCACGGCGGCGGTGGCCCCGGCGTCGGCCCGGTCGGCGTGCGCGAGCACCTCGCCCCGTACCTGCCCAACCACCCGCTCCAGCCCGCCGCGGGTCCCGAGACCGGTGTCGGTCCCATCTCCGCGGCGCCCTGGGGCTCGGCCGGAATCCTGCCGATCTCCTGGTCGTACGTACGCCTCATGGGCGGCGAGGGCCTCAAGCGCGCCACGCAGGTCGCGGTGCTCTCCGCGAACTACATCGCCAAGCGCCTCGAGCCGCACTTCCCGGTGCTCTACACCGGCCCCGGCGGCCTCGTCGCGCACGAGTGCATCATCGATCTGCGGCCGATCAGCAAGGCGACCGGCGTCAGCGTCGACGACATCGCCAAGCGGCTCATCGACTACGGCTTCCACGCGCCGACCATGTCGTTCCCGGTGGCCGGCACGCTGATGATCGAGCCGACCGAGAGCGAGGACCTGGTCGAGATCGACCGGTTCTGCGAGGCGATGATCAGCATCCGCGCGGAGATCGAGAAGGTCGGCGGCGACTGGCCCGCCGAGGACAACCCGCTGCGCAACGCCCCGCACACCGCCGCCGCGCTCGGCGGCGAGTGGGAGCACGCCTACAGCCGCGAGGAGGCCGTCTTCCCGGCCGGCGTCGTGGCCGCCGACAAGTACTGGCCGCCGGTGCGCCGCATCGACCAGGCGTACGGCGACCGGAACCTCGTCTGCTCGTGCCCGCCGCTGGACGCGTACGAGGACTGATATCGGGGTCCCGAACATGCGTGGGGGCCGGTCCGGAGGTTGTTCTCTCCGGGTCGGCCCCTTTGTGTTGTCCGTGCCGTGCCGTCGTGCGCTCGCGCGTCAGGCGGCGGTCATGATCTTGTCGGTGCCCAGCGGTCGGTGCGGGGCGATGATCTGGCCGTCCGGCAGCAGCTCACCGGTGTCCTCGAAGAGAAGGACGCCGTTGCACAGCAGGCTCCAGCCCTGCTCCGGGTGGCTCGCCATGAGGAGCGCGGCTTCCCGGTCGGCGGAGTCGGCTGTCGGGCACGGTGGTTGGTGCTGGCACATGGAAGGGTTCTTTCGCTGCGATGTGATGGCTGTGACGTCTGCCTTGCGACTCGATGCGGTGTTCATAACCGCCCCCCGTTCAGTCGGTCCGGTCCCAGTGTTGCCCTACGGGAGTCAATCCGCAGGGATTTCGCTGCAGCGCTCCTCACTGCTTAAAGACGTATCACCCGCCCGGACGGTTCAGCCCAACTGCACTGTCTCTTCGGGTGGTTCGGGGTGGTCATACCGGGCTAGTCCGTATGGGCATCTCACGCGCCGAGCCCCGCGGCCAAAAGCGGCGGCGGGGCACGGAGGCGTACGGCGAGGTCAGGCGGGCGAACCGAGCAGCGGTGCCGGGGTCATGCGGTGGGCGAGCGTGGCCAGGAGCTCGGTGGCGCGGTGCGGGAGGTGCGCCGCGATGCCCGGAGGCGCGGGAGCCAGGGGCACGAGGATGTCGGTGGGCGCGAGAGGGCCCTCCGTGCCGTCCGCGGTGCAGTCGCCGTGCAACCAAAGTGTCAGCATGTAAAGCTCGGGTACCGACAAGAGACGTGGCTGGTACGGCATTGGCATTGCTTCGGCATGACGGAGGGCGCGCTCGGTGGACGCTATGTACGGACCCTCGAAGAAGTGCGAGAAGGTCCATCCGTCGGGCGTCAGCATCGTGTCCGCCGCGGCGACGGCCCGGTCGCCGGCCCGGATCAGGAAACGCCACCCGGCGAGCCGGGTGGGCGAGGTACCTGCCGGAGCGATCCTGTCGAGGACGTGGACGGGCAGCGGGAGTTCGGGGCTTGCGGGTCCCTGTGCGGCGCGCAGGGACGGGGTGCGGGCTTCGCGTACGGCGGTGGGTGAACCGAGTGCCGCGAGGACGCTGCGCAGGGCGGGCGCGGGAGCCGGGGGGACTTGCAGCGGCATGGTGGGTCGCCTCTCTCATTCGACAGGCACGGTGGAACGAGGACAGGTGCGGACGTCGCTGTCTGCTCCGGGGGCAGAAGGGCGGGGGACCTCAAGCGCCAACTCTCTGCCTCGTTCGCGGAGTTTATACGACACGTGTTCAGGCAGTGTTTCGTCTAACCGCACCCGATATTGCCTGCAAGACGTTATCCGGTCGCCATTTTGCGAATTTTAACCCGATTCCAGAAGGGCCCGGACGTTTGACCTCGGCTCCCGTCGCGGAAGTGGACGGCCGATTCTCGTCGGTGTTTTTCACCAGGCGTCGGCGCGAAGATTCACCGGCCAACCCCATGCCTGGTGAATGTGCCGCACGGACGTGGCAGAGAGCCTACTGGGCCGGGGGCATGTGCGGGGCGTTATCGATCACATTGCAGGGCATCATCCACCGAGACACAGCGGCCGGATCATTGGCTGCCCATCCGAGGAGGGGACGCTTCGATGGGGGAGAAGGTCGTAGCAGGAACGTTTGATCTGGCCGAGCGCAACCGGTATCGGACCAAGCTCAAGGAGTGTCTCGCGGGGCTGCGGAGGCTGCTGGACGAGGAGCGGTTCGACCGGCCCAAGAATCTGATGGGCGTGGAGATCGAGCTGAATCTCGCGGGGCCCGACGGCATGCCGAGAATGCTGAATGCCGAAGTACTCGAACGGATCGCGAGCCGCGACTTCCAGACGGAACTCGGCATGTTCAATCTTGAAGTCAATATCGCGCCGCACCGATTGGGCGGCCGTGTTCTCGACCGCCTCGCCGAGGAACTGCGCACCGGACTCGCCTATGCCCACCGGAAAGCGAACGAGGTGAACGCGGGCATCGTGATGATCGGCATTCTGCCGACGCTCGCCCACCACGACCTGGTCTCGGGAAACCTCTCCGACGTCGACCGCTACGCGCTGCTCAACGACCAGATCGTGGCTGCGCGCGGCGAGGAGTTCGTCCTGGACATCCAGGGCGTGGAGCGGCTGACCTGCACGTCCGCGTCGATCGCGCCCGAAGCGGCGTGCACGTCGGTGCAGTTGCATCTCCAGGTCACCCCGGGCCGGTTCGCCGACGTGTGGAACGCGGCCCAGGCCGTCGCCGCCGCACAGGTCGCCGTCGGCGCCAACGCCCCGTTCCTCTTCGGGCGCGAGCTGTGGCGCGAGTCGCGCCCGCCGCTGTTCCTTCAGTCCACCGACACCCGGCCGCCCGAGCTTCAGGCCCAGGGCGTGCGGCCGCGGACCTGGTTCGGCGAGCGCTGGATCAGTGACGCCTACGAGCTCTTCGAGGAGAACCTGCGCTATTTCCCCGCGCTGCTGCCCCTCGTGGACGACGAGGCACCGCTGGAGGTGCTCGACGACGGCCGCGTGCCGCAGCTGGCCGAACTGGTCCTGCACAACGGCACCGTCTACCGCTGGAACCGCCCGGTGTACGGCATCGCGGGCGGTGTCCCGCACCTTCGGGTGGAGAATCGCGTCCTGCCCGCCGGCCCCACCGTCACCGACGTCATCGCCAACGCCGCCTTCTACTACGGCGTCGTACGCGCCCTCGCCGAGGAACCAAAGCCCGTGTGGAACCGGCTGCCCTTCGAGGCCGCGGCCGACAACTTCGACACCGCGTGCCGCGACGGCATCGAGGCCCGGTTGCGCTGGCCGCGGCGCGGCCGGTCGGGCGGGCTCGTGGAGGTGCCCGCGGTCGCTCTCGTGCGCGACGAGCTGCTGCCGCTGGCGGCGGCCGGCCTCGACGCGTGGGGCGTGGAGCCGGCCGACCGGGACTTCTACCTGGGGGTCATCGAGGAGCGGTGCAGGCGCCGGGTCAACGGGGCGTCCTGGCAGGCGGCGACGTACCACCAGGCCCTGGAGACCGGCCTGGAGCGCGAGGCCGCGCTCGCCGCGACCACCCGCCGCTACGCCGAGCTGATGCACGCGGGCGACCCGGTGCACACCTGGCCGGTGGGGCTGCCGGAGCCCGCCGTCCTGAGCTGAGGCGCAGGGAGCGAGCCCGCCGTCCTGAGCTGAGGCGCGGGGAGCCCGCCGTCCTCAGCTGAGGCGCACGGAGGCGGGCGGCCTCAGCCGTGGCTGCCCGCCTCCATGATCGCCTTGAGGATGACCGCGTGGATCTGTGCCGGGTCGTCGACCTGGTGGCCCGATCCGCCGGTCGCCTCCGCGATCTGCACGACCTCCTCCTTGTCCGCGTTCGGGCCCACCGCGATGGCGATGAGCGGCACCGGGCGCTCGGGGTCGGAGAGGTCCTCCAGCTGCGCGATGAGGTTGCTGCGCGAGAGGGAGCCGGGGTCTTGGTTCACGCCGTCCGTGAGCACCACCAGCGCGTTGAACTTGCCGCGCGCGTAGGTGGACGTGGCCTCCTTGTACGCCGCGAGCGTGGTGTCGTACAGGCCGGTCGCGCCGCCCGGGATCGGCGCCAGATCGCTGAAGGCCTCCGAGACCTCGTCCCGCTGGGTGCCCCCGCCCTTGCGGGCGCCCAGGCGCTCGGTGGGGACGAGCTTGCGGTAGTCGCGCTCGCCGTCGAGGTGGGTGGCGAACTCCCAGAGGCCGATCTCGTCCTCGTCGGTGAATCCCGCGAGCGCCTGGAGCAGCGAGGACTTGGTGACCTCCATCCGGGACTGGTCGCGGCCCGGCACGAACTCGCCCATGGAGTCCGACACGTCGACGACCGTACTGATCCGGGCGCTCTGGACGGTGATCGTCCACATGCCGAGTGTCTCCTGGAGCTCCCTCTCGGAGGGCGGGTCGCTCGCCTCGTCGCCGTACGGCTGGGGCGTGCGGCCGCCGGCCGCCGTGACGAGCCTCGCCGACGGCTCCTCGGCGCCGGTCCGGAAACCGTGCTTCGCCAGGATCGCGCGGCCCGCGTCGTCGCCGAACAGGGTCATGAAGCGCAGGGCGGCCCGGCTCTGGTCGGTGGACAGCTCGTCCTCACGGACCAGCGTGTAGGGGTAGTCCAGGCGCGGTGAGCCGTCCTTCGGATAGAACATGTCCAGGCTGTTCTCCTCGCCCGCCGACGCGTTGTGGGTGAACGCGGCCTGCTCGGAGAGGATCAGCGCCTGGTTGCGCCGGGGGTTGCCCTGCTCGGTGCCCGACGCGTCGCGGGCCAGCGTGTCGAGGAGCTGCCCGTCGGTGTCGGACGTGCGGGCCGACAGTGCCTTGGCCATCGCGGCGGCCTGGGTGTCGCCGTCCTGGCCGCCCGACTTCTTCGCCGACGCGCCCAGCTTCGCGAGCGCCAGCAGCCCGGTCGCGCTGCGCGCGGGATCGGCGGCGCCCAGCCGCAGCTTCTCGCCCTTCATCGCCGCGCCGGTCAACTCCGGCCACGCGTACGTCTTCTCGGGCCAGCCCAGCTTCTCGGCGGCCGAGGGGACCATGGCCATGCCCACCGGCGAGGAGGCTATGTTCCCCGCGGGCGACACCTTGTTCTGGCCGCCGCCCAGGCCCACGCGCTGCAACCACAGCTCGGAGTCCGGCACCCACACGTCGTAGCCGGGATCGCCCTTGCCCGTGCGCAGCTCGTCGGCGATCTTGTACGGATCGCGGGCCGAGACCCGCACGTCGATGCAGGCCCCGTCGGACGTGACGTCCTTCTCGCGCGCGTCGTCGGCCGCCGCGCGCAGGGCGGGGGCGATGTCGGGGGCGGCGACGACGTCCAGCCGCACCGAGTCGTCGCGGCAGGCGCCGCCGAAGCTCAGCAGGTCGCTGCGGACGGCGACCGCCGTGCCCGCCGCGACCGTCAGGACGAGTGCCGTCGCGATGGCCACCGTGCGGCCGCGCGAACGGGGCCGAGGGTCGGGTGCGTCCGTCCCGTGCTCATCGGGCAAGCTGTGACGTCCCATGGCGGTGGTGCCCCTCCTCGAATGATGAAGCAAGGAAAGAGGGGGTGGCGTGACCGCAATCGGCGTCCGTCCCCCTCGGCCTGTCGCGCACGATCTTCGTAACTTCTTTCGAGACCCTAGCGGGACGAGGATGGGGATGAGGCGGGATTACTCAACTGGAGGCGGAGTGCAAGCGGAGTCCGGGCCGTTGGCCGGTTCTTTTCGGGGCGAGGGGCCATCGCGACGGATCCTCCGGGACGAGACGCTGCTCGTCCTGGCGCTCTCACTGGGCGCGAGCGGTGTGTCGGCGCTGATCAGCTTTGTCGGCTCGGTGACCAAGCCGGGTGGCCTCAAGGACCAGGCCGCGACGATGAACGCGTCGGCCGCTCCGGGGCGGCCATGGCTTGATCTCGCGTGGCAGTTGTTCGGCATCTCGACCGCGCTGGTGCCGGTGGCGCTGGTCGCGCACTTCCTGATCCGGGAGGGTGCCGGGCTGCGTTCGATCGGGTTCGACCGGAGCCGGCCGTGGCCGGACCTGGGGCGCGGGGCGGCGATCGCCGCGGTGATCGGCAGCACCGGGATCGCGTTCTATCTGGCGGCGCGCGGGCTGGGGTTCAACCTGACGGTGGTGCCGGAGGATCTGCCCGACGTGTGGTGGAAGTACCCGGTGCTCGTGCTGGCCGCGGTGCAGAACGCGGTGCTGGAGGAAGTCATCGTCGTCGGCTATCTGCTGCGCAGGTTCGGCCAGTTGGGGTGGACGCCGATGGCCGCCCTGGTCGGCAGCTCGGTGCTGCGTGGCTCGTACCACCTCTATCAGGGCATCGGCGGTTTCATCGGGAACATGGCGATGGGGGTGGTCTTCGTGCTCCTGTACCGGCGGTGGGGGCGGGTCGGGCCGCTGGTGGTGGCCCATTCGCTCCTCGACATCGGCGCGTTCGTCGGGTACGCGCTGCTCGCGGGCAAGGTGGGGTGGCTTCCCACTCCGTAGACGGCCGGGCGGCCGGGCGGCCGGGCGGTTCTGTGCGGGGACGCCGCTGTGGGGACGTGCGACCGGGTCGGTCGTACGTCCCCACGGTGATGTCAGGGGCACGGGTCGTCAGGCGTACAGGTCGCCCTCGATGACGGTGACCGCGCGGCCCGTGAGGAAGGTGCGGTCGCCGCGCAGCTCCGTGCGGACGAGGCCGCTGCGGGCCGAGGCCTGGAGGCCGGTGAGCTCCGTGCGGCCCAGGCGCCGGGACCAGAAGGGGGCAAGCGCCGTGTGGGCGCTGCCGGTCACCGGGTCCTCGTCGATGCCAACGCGCGGGAAGAAGCCGCGGGAGACGAAGTCGTAGCCGCGGGAGGGGTCTTCGGCGGGCGCGGTGGCGATGATGCCGCGCTCGGAGTGCCGGATCAGGGCCTTGTGGTCCGGGGTGAGCGCGCGGACCGTCTTCTCGTCGGCGAGCTCGACCAGCAGGTCGCCGAGGTTCGCGCCCGCGTCGTACGCGGCGAGCGGTTCGGCGCCGAGGGCTTGTGCCACGCCGTCGGGGATCGCGGTCGGGGTCAGCGGGGCGGTCGGGAAGTCCATGGTGATGGTGCCGTCGTCGTGCGCGGTCGTGGTCAGGACGCCGCTGCGGGTGGCGAACCGTACGGGGCCCTGGGCGGCGCCGGTGGCCCGGAGGACGTGGGCCGTGGCGAGGGTGGCGTGGCCGCAGAGGTCGACCTCGGTGGCGGGCGTGAACCACCGCAGCGCCCAGTCGGCCCCACCGCCCGCGGGGAGGCGGTGCGCGAAGGCGGTCTCGGCGTGGTTGACCTCCGTCGCCACGTTCTGGAGCCAGGCGTCCTCCGGGAAGGCGTCGAGCAGGAGGACCCCCGCGGGGTTGCCCGCGAAGGGGCGGTCGGTGAAGGCGTCGACGATGCGGATGCGGTGAGGAGTCGTCATGCCGTCGACGCTAGCGGGCCAATGCGGGGCCACGACAAGGCCAATCGGGGGTGGGTGGCCCGATTGGTGGCACGGGCCGTCGCGTGGCTGCGTGGTGCGGCGCCCTCTGACCTGCTGCTTTGTCCGACTTGCCGCAAAAGCTTGTCAGGCGAGCTGTTGCGATATATCGTTGAGGCATCGCGACAGATCAACGATGGCGCGATAGATCAGAACACCACGACACGTGCGCACCTGTACGGCGGCACGTAAAAAGGAGTGATTGTCATGCGTTCCCACGGACATGAACACGAGCACGGACGAGGAAAGTGCGGCCCCGGCCACGAGGGCCGCGGCGGCTTCGAGGGGCGGCGCGCGGCGTTCGGCCCCTTCGGACCCGGTTTCGGCGGCCCCGGTGGCGGGCCCGGCGGCCCCTGGGGCGGTCGCGGCGGCAGGGGCGGTCCGCGAGGCAGGGCGAGGCGCGGCGACGTACGCGCGTCGATCCTGGCCCTCCTGAAGGACCGGCCGATGCACGGCTACGAAATGATCCAGGAGATCGCCGAGCGCAGCGGCGGGGCGTGGAAGCCCAGCCCCGGTTCGGTCTACCCGACCCTCCAGCTCCTGGAGGACGAGGGCCTGATCAGCAGCGCGAGCGAGGGCGGCAAGAAGCTCTTCTCGCTCACCGACGCCGGTCGTACCGCGGCCGACGAAGGTCCCGACGCGCCTTGGGAAGAGGCCGGGCGCGGGGTCGACTGGGAAGCCCTGGGTGAGATCCGGCAGGCCGGTTTCGGTCTCATGGAGGCGTTCGGGCAGGTCTGGAAGACCGGCAGCAAGGAGCAGCGCGAGAAGGCCGTCACGGTCATCAACGACGCGCGCAAGAAGCTGTACCTGATCCTCGCCGATGAGGACTGAGGCGGCGGGGGTCGACGATCCCCCTTGCCGTTGAGGCGCCCCGCACTTCGTGTGTGGGGCGCCTCTTTGCGTGGACGCCCTTCGGTGTGGGCGTCTTCTTGTCGTCGAGGGAGGGGACGGCCGAGAGGGGCGACGGGATGCGGGAGGCGGAGAGGGGGTCAGGTCACCAGGCCCGCGAGTTTCCGCAGCGACTCGTTCAGGGCGGCCGTCGCCGAGTCCTTCAGCTTGCCCGCCATCAGGGAGACCGCCGCGCCCGTGAAGTCCCCGTCTATGCGCACCTTCGTCGCGTCGCCCTCGGGGGCGAGGCTGTAGCGGGTGCCGACCGTGACGCCCATCGGGCCCTTGCCCCTGATCGCCAGGGTCCGCTCGCTCTCCAGTTCCTCGACCGTCCAGTTCACCTCGGCCGGGAAGCCCATCAGCTTCATGTTCTCCGCGAACGTGCCGCCCGTCTCCAGCGTGGTGGGCGCGCCCTGGGGGAAGCTGGTGTGCGTGGCGTTCCATTCGCCGTACGAGGAGAAGTCGGTGAGCTGGGCCCAGACCTTCTCGACGGGCGCCTCGATCCGTGCTTCCGCGCTGACTTCGGCCATGCGACGACCCCTTCGTTTCGGGCGCTGCGGCGAGGCGCAGCTGCGGTGTCGCGGAACGTAGCCGCAGGGCCTTGAACATTCAATACTGATGAACCGTCAGATCTGCGAAGGCCTCCGGCGATGCTGCCCGGAATCGGGTCGGGTACTGTTGCCCTCCCCCGCGACGGACGCGGGAAGTCGGACCCAGGAGGTGAGACCCATTACCGCAGCAGCAGGTCGGGTGCTCCCCCTTCGCGACCGCGCGGTTCACCCGGCATAGGTGACCGAGGGAGCCCCACAGGCGTCCCGAAAGGTTTCTCTTCGCATGTCGGTCTCACCTTCTTCACCCGCGTCATCGGCGTCACCCCCATCACCAGGGTCACCGGGGACATCTCCGTCACCTTCGTCGTCCGGGGCGGCGCCCATACCGTCGCTCACGCCTTCCGCCGTGGTCACCCGGCTGCGCGCCGCCGGGTGTGTCTTCGCCGAGGACGAGGCCCGGTTGCTCGTCGGCGCCGCGCGTGACGCCGCCGAACTCGACGCCATGGTGCGGCGGCGCGTCCTCGGCCAGCCGCTGGAACACGTGCTGGGCTGGGCGGAGTTCCGTGGGCTGCGCATCGCGGTGGACGTGGGGGTCTTCGTGCCCCGGCGGCGCACCGAGTTCCTGGTGCGGCAGGCCGCCGCCCTGGCCGGGCCCGGAGCGGTCGTCGTCGATCTGTGCTGCGGCTCGGGTGCGCTGGGGGCCGCTCTGGGTGCCGCCGTCGGCCGCATCGAGCTGCACGCCGCCGACATCGACCCGGTCGCCGTGCGGTGCGCGCGGGGCAACCTCGCCGGTGTCGGGGGACGGGTGTACGAGGGTGATCTCTACGATCCGCTGCCGGATGCGCTCCTGGGCCGCGTCGACGTCCTGCTGGCGAACGTCCCCTACGTACCCACCGAAGAGGTCGGGCTGCTGCCGGCGGAAGCCCGTGACCACGAGGCGCGGGTGGCGCTCGACGGCGGGGCGGATGGTCTCGACGTCCTGCGGCGGGTGACCGCGGACGCGGCGCGCTGGCTGGCTCCGGGCGGCCGGCTGCTGTTCGAGACGAGCGAGCGGCAGGTGCCGTACGCGCTGGAGGCGGTCGCCGCCGGCGGTCTCGTGCCGCGCTCGGTGAGCGACGAGGAGATGTACGCGACGGTGGTCATCGGGACGCGTCGCGCGTAGGCCGGAGGCCGAACCGAAGGCCGGAGCAAAGGCCGGACCAGAGGCCGAGCCCAAAGGCCGTGGACGGTGGGGGGATCAGCCGACCGCGCGTATCTCCGCCGCGTCGAAGAGGTCGCACGCCCTGGGGAACGGGCCCTCGTCGTGGCAGTGCCAGGCTTCCCAGAAGAGGTCGGCGGGCAGCGCGTTTTCGGGCGCGTACACCCGGTACACGTACTGCCTGCCGTCTATTGCCGGCAGCGCGACCATCCAGGACCTGCACTCCATGCCTGGGAGACGAGTGGCGGGTGCGCCGTGGTTGCGTTCCGGCGTGAATCAAGGCGGCGCGCGCCCCTCGGGGAAGAACAGCCAGATCTCATCCGTAAGGAGGAGAAGCCGCTCATGCGTACCCAACCTGTGTCGGACGCGAAGATGCTTCCCGCCGCCGATGACGCCGTGTCCGGGGACTGATGGGGTGGGAGGTGTGCAAAGCCGTACCCCGCCGGGCGCCGAGCCCGGCCCGACCCGAACAGAGACCGACTCCCGACTGAGTGCCGCGCTGGCGTCGGTGGTGGCCGGCGCGCGCCGGCGCGCGGTCCGGGACGGGGACCGGCAGATCGACACCGCGCATCTGCTGCACTCCCTGCTGGAGACCGACCCCGATGTGCGGGCGGTCTTCGAAGGGGCCCAAGTGGTGCGGCTCCTCGGCTATCTCGTCCAGCGCAGCATCGGGTACGGCCTCCAGTGGCAGGGGACGGTCGAGGACTCCGGGGCGGTGCCGATGGTGGGCGCGACGGGTTCGGCCGCATCCGCGAAGGAGACCGGCTGGTCGCCGTCCGCGAGCGCCGCCATGGAGACGGCCGTCGAGCGGGCCGACCGCCGCGGCGCACCGCACGCGCGGGGCCTCGACCTCCTGGCGGGACTGCTCGCCGATCCGGACAACCGCGCGGTCGCGGTGCTGGCGCGGGCCGGGGCCGAGGCGCGGGTGATCCTCGGGCGGATCGAGGCCTATCCGTACGCCGAGACGTCCGCCGATTGAGACAGGGTCTATCGGGGATGACGCTCATGACACGTCCTGCCATGATGTGCCCGTGCAAGCGTCTTCGGGGAAACAGGCAGGCTCGCGGCTGAGCCGGGGGAGAGGCGTCGGACTGGGGCTTGCCCTGGGGTCGGCGGTCGCTTTCGGCGGCTCGGGCGTCGCGGCCAAGCCGCTCATCGAGGCGGGCCTCGACCCGCTCCACGTGGTGTGGCTGCGGGTGGCGGGCGCCGCCCTGGTGATGCTGCCGGTCGCCTGGCGCCACCGCGGACTGCTGCTGCGCAGGCCCGCGCTGCTCCTCGGCTTCGGCCTGCTCGCCGTGGCCGGTGTCCAGGCCTGCTACTTCGCGGCGATCTCCCGCATCCCCGTGGGCGTCGCGCTCCTGGTCGAATATCTCGCGCCGGCGCTCGTCCTCGGCTGGGTGCGCTTCGTGCAGCGGCGGCCCGTGACGCGCGCGGCCGCGGTGGGCGTGGTCCTCGCGGTCGGCGGGCTCGCCTGTGTCGTCGAGGTGTGGGCCGGGCTGAGCTTCGACGCCGTGGGCCTGCTGCTCGCGCTGGGCGCCGCGTGCTGCCAGGTCGGCTACTTCGTCCTGTCCGACCAGGGCAGCGACGCGGGCGACGACGCTCCCGATCCGCTCGGCGTCATCGCGTACGGACTGCTCATCGGTGCCGTGGTGCTGACCGTCGTGGCGCGGCCCTGGGGCATGGACTGGACGGTGCTCGCCGGGAGCGCGGACATGAACGGCACGGCGGTGCCCGCGTGGGTGCTGATCGGCTGGATCGTGCTCATCGCGACCGTCGTGGCGTACGTGACCGGGGTGCTCTCGGTGCGTCGGCTCTCTCCGCAGGTGGCGGGCGTCGTCGCCTGTCTCGAAGCGGTCATCGCCACCGTGCTCGCCTGGGTCATGCTGGGCGAGCACCTGTCGGCGCCGCAGATCATCGGGGGTGCGGTGGTCCTCGCCGGGGCGTTCATCGCCCAGTCGGCCACGCCCGTGAAGCCGCCTCAGGGGCCGACCGCGGGCGGGCTGCCGGAGCCGGAAGAGCAGTTGTCGTCGACCCGTACCGCCGTCTAGGGTGTTGATCATGCATTCACGCGCGCTCGTTCTTCCGCCCCCCGCCGCTTAGGCGCGGGCGCTTCTGGAAGCACATCCGGCCGGTGGCCGGATGGAACGAATGACGCTGCCCGCAGACGGAGCCAGGGACCTTCCTCTTCCTTTCTGCGGAGAACTCACGTGTCGAATGTGTCGACTGCTGCCTCCGGCCTGTCCGTCGGACGCGGCCTCTTCTATCTGATCGTCGCCGGTACGGCCTGGGGCACCGCCGGTGCCGCGGCCGCGCTGGTCTTCGAAGCCAGTGACATGGGCCCGGTCAGCCTGTCCTTCTGGCGCTGCGCGGGCGGCTTCGTGCTGCTTTTCGCCGTCCGTGCGCTGCGGGCACGCCGGCGGTCCGGGGCGATGGCCGGCGCCGCGAGCGCGCCGCTCCGGCAGCGGCTGCCGCGGATCGTGGCGACCGGTGTGGCGCTCGCGGTGTTCCAGACCGCCTACTTCGCCGCCGTCGAGTCGACCGGACTCGCGGTCGGCACGGTGGTCACCATGGGAGCGGGGCCCGTGCTCATCGCGCTCGGGGCGCGGTTCGGCATGGGGGAGCGGCTGGGGCGCGGCGGTGTCGTCGCGGTGGCCGGGGCGCTGGCCGGGCTCGCGGTGCTCGTCCTCGGCGGTGGCGGCGCGAGCGTGCGTCCGGCGGGCGTCGGGTGGGGGCTGCTGTCGGCCGCCGCGTACGCCACCATGACGCTGCTCACGCGGTGGTGGGGGCGGGACGGCGGCACCGACTCTTCCGACACCACGGTCTGGTCGTTCGCGGTGGTGTCGGTCTGCCTGCTGCCGCTGGCCGCGGTGGAGGGGCTCGTGCCGCACGCGGCGCAGCCGGGGCTGACGGGCCTGTACCTGCTGTACATCGTGGTGATCCCGACGGCGGTCGCCTACGCCCTGTACTTCGCGGGTGCCGCCGTCATCCGGTCCGCGACCGTCTCGGTGATCACGCTGCTCGAACCGCTGAGTGCCGCGGTCATCGCGGTCGTGCTGCTCGGTGAGGAACTGACCGTGCCGACGGTTCTCGGCACGCTCCTGATGCTGGCCGCGGTGACCGGGCTCGCTGTCGCGGAGACCCGGGGCGTGGCCGCGGCACGTCGTGAAGCAGCGCTGGTGTGAGGCCCTCGCGGGGCGCGGCCGTGGTGGCCGCGCCCCGCGCCGGGCTCTCGTCAGAGCTCGATCAGGTAGTCGGGGGCGTCGATCCCCGGGGCCAGGTCGGCGGACGGGATCAGAGGGTCGTGGCCCTTGCGCAGGGGGACCACGCCTGCCCAGTGGGGGAGGTCGAGGTCCTCGGGGTCGTCGTTCGGGCCGCCGGTGCGGACCTTGGCGGAGACCGCGGCGAGGTCGAGGCTGAGCACGGCGGTCGCCGCCAGCTCCTTCGCGTTCGCGGGACGGGAGTCGGCGGAGCGGCCCGGCACGACGTGGTCGACGAGCGCGTCGAGGGCGGTGCGCTTCTCCTCGGGATCCGTGACCTGGTGCGCCGTGCCGTGGATCACCACGGAGCGGTAGTTGATCGAGTGGTGGAAGGCCGACCTGGCGAGGACGAGGCCGTCGACGTGGGTGACGGTCAGGCAGACCGCGAGCCCCGGGTCCTCCTGCGGGGCGGCGCCCGCCATCCGCAGCGGCCGGGAGCCCGTGGAACCGTGCACGTAGAGGCGCTCGCCCACCCGGCCGTACAGCGTCGGCAGGACGACCGGGGAGCCGTCACGCACGAAACCGAGGTGGCAGACGTAGGCCTCGTCGAGTATCGCGTGCACCAATTCCTGGTCGTACGCGGCGCGGTCCCGGCCGCGGGTGGGGACGGTGAGATCGGTCGGCGCGTACGAGGCGGTGCCGGTGGCCGTACTGGTGACCGTGCCGGTGGCGGTCTCGGCCCCGGTGTCGATGCCGGACCCGGATGCGACGCTCATTGCCTTCTCCATTACACTAGTGCATAATCTTGTTTGTGCTAGGAGAGTATCGGATCGAAGGCCGGCGTGCAGCTGAGATCGCTGCCAGCGTGGAGCGCGCGGTGGGCGGCGGTGACCTGGAGCCGGGTCAACTGCTCCCGCCGATGCGCGAGTTGGCCCAGGAACTCGGAGTGAATCCCAATACGGTGGCCGCCGCCTACCGCACCCTGCGCGAACGCGGCGTCATCGAGACGGCGGGGCGGCGCGGCAGCCGCGTACGCCCCAAGCCCGCGACCACCGTGCGCGAGCTGATCCGCGTGGACGTGCCGGACGGCGTGCGTGACGTGTCGAACGGCAATCCCGACACGGCGCTGCTCCCGCCCCTGGCCGGGGCGTTCGCGGCGGCGGCCGCGGAGGGCGACCGGCACCCCGTGCTGTACGGGGAAGAGGCGGTGGACCGCGAACTGACCCGCCACGCGCGCGTGGCCCTCGACGCGGACGGCGTCCCGGACGGTCCCGTCGCCGTCACCTCCGGATCCCTCGACGCCATCGAGCGCGTCCTCGCGGCGCACCTCAAGCCCGGTGACGCGGTGGCGGTGGAGGATCCCGGCTGGGGCAGCCTGCTCGACCTGATGCCGGTGCTCGGACTGCGCACGGTCCCGGTCGGCGTGGACGACGACGGCCCGCTCCCGGCCGACGTGGAGCAGGCGCTGCGGGGCGGTGTGCGGGCGCTCGTCGTCACCGACCGCGCCCAGAACCCGACGGGCGCCGCGATCAGCGCTCCCCGCGCGCGTGCGCTGCGACACGTCCTCTCCGCGCACCAGGACGTGCTGCTCGTCGAGGACGACCACGGGCACGCCATCGTCGATCTGCCCCTGCACCCGCTGGCCGGCGTGACCCGCAGCTGGGCCTTCATCCGCTCCACGGCCAAGGCGTACGGGCCCGATCTGCGGCTCGCCCTGCTCACGGGGGACGCCGTCACCGTCGACCGGGTCCAGGGGCGCCAGCGCCTGGGCCCCGGCTGGGTGAGTCACGTGTCGCAGCGAGCCGTCGTACGGCTGTGGACGGACGGGGCGGTGGACACGGGTCAGGTGGCCGCGTCGTACGGGAAGCGGCGGGACGCCCTGATCGCCGCGCTCGCCCTGCGGGGTGTCCCGGCGCACGGGCGCAGCGGCATGAACGTGTGGGTCCCCGTGCCGGACGAGACCGGTGCGGTCGCCAGGCTGCTGCACGCCGGATGGGCCGTCGCTCCCGGGGCGCGCTTCCGGATGAACGCGCGCCCCGGGGTGCGGATCACGGTGTCGACGCTCGGGGACGAGGACATCGAAGCGGTGGCGGACGCCGTCGCCTCCGCCACCGGCCCCGCGCCGGCCCGGCGCTATGAGTGAGGGCCGGCGCCCGCGTGGCGTCAGGGGCGGCCGGCTCGGTTCCGCGCCCGGGCGCGCGGCCTGGACTGGGTCAGGGCCGCGCCGGCCAGGATGACCACCGCGCCGACCGGCGTCGACCAGCTCAGGGACTCGCCGAGGACGGCGACGCCCGCCGCCGTGGCGATGACCGGGACGAAGTACGTGACCATCTGGGCCGTCGTCGGACCGACCTCGGCCACCAGGCCGTACTGGATCAGGAAGGCGAGCCCGGTGCCGACGGCACCCAGTGCCACGACGGCGAGGAGCGGCACCACCGGGAAGTGGGCGGGAAAGGACGTGAACAGCGGGGTCACCACGGCCAGCTCGACGGTCGCGACCAGCAGCTGCGCGCCGGTCAGCGAGAGGTTCGAGTGGCCGGATCCTGCCAGCGTACGGCGCACGTAGATCCAGCCGACCGGGTAGCTCAGCGAGGCGAGCAGCGCCATCGACGTGCCCCTGAGGTCGAGGCCGCTGAAGCCCTGCCAGGCGCCGAGCACCGTGAGTACGCCGAGGAAGCCGATGCCGAGCCCCGCGACCCGGCGCCGCGTCGGGCGGTCCTCGGAGAGCGCGACCATGGAGAGCGCCATGCCCCACAGGGGCGAGGTCGCGTTGCAGATGCCCGCGAGCGTGGACGGGATCGTCTGCTCCGCGTACGCGAAGAGCGAGAACGGCAGGGCGTTGAGGAGCAGCGCGGAGACGGCGAGGTGCCCCCAGGTCCGTGCCCCGCGCGGGAGCCGCCGGCGCTTCGCCACCAGGACCACCGCGACGACCGCGGTGCCGAACACCAGCCGCCCCCGGGGTGACCTGGAAGGGTGCGTACGCCTCCGTGCCGACCTTGATCAGCAGAAAGCTGAAGCCCCAGATCAGCGAGAGGACGCCGAAGCGCAACTGCCAGCCGAGGGGGCGGCGGCGCCGGGGTTCGGCGGGGGTGCTGAGGGCCGGGGGGAGAGACGGAGGCGGTGAGACCGGTAGGGGCGCTGGGACCGGGCGGGGCCGCGGAAGCGGGCGGGGTGGTGGAACCCGGCGGGGTGGTGGGACCGGGCGGGGTGGTGACGCTCATGCATGTCACCCTGCGGCAGCCGACCTCGTAGAACAAGCGAAATAAACTGCCTGGTATCGCGTAGCATCACTTACATGTTGAACCTGGAGCGCCTGCGTACGCTCGACGCACTGGCCCGGCACGGCTCGGTCAGCGGCGCCGCGGCCGGGCTGCACGTCACGACGTCGGCCGTCTCCCAGCAGATGACCAAGCTGGAGCGCGAGGTGGGCCAGCAGCTCCTGGCCAAGAACGGCCGGGGCGTGCGCCTCACCGACGCCGGCCGGCTGCTCGCCGAGCACGCCGCGCGCATCCTCTCGCAGGTGGAGCTCGCCCAGTCCGACCTGGAGGAACAGCGCGGCAAGGCCGTCGGCGAACTGCGGATCTCCGCGTTCCCCACGGCGATGCGCGGACTGCTGCCCGCCACGCTCACCGCGCTGCGTGCCGGGCATCCCGGCCTGCGCGTCCGCTCCCAGGAGATGGAGCCGCAGCCCGGCGTGGCCGCCGTGGTGCGCGGGGACATCGACATGGCGGTGGTCCTCGACTGGTACAACAAGCCGCTGCCGATGCCGGACGGCCTGGTCAAGGCATCCCTCCTGGACGACCCCGCCGATGTCGCCATGCCCGCCGCGCACCCTCTCGCCGACCGTGCCGAGGTCGACCTGGAGGAGTTCGCGGACGACGAGTGGATCACCTGGGCGGAGGGGGAGTTCTGCCACGAGTGGCTCATGTTCACGCTGCGCGCCAAGGGCATCGAACCGCGGATCGCGCACCGCGCGGAGGAGCATCACACCCAGCTCGCTCTGGTGGCCGCCGGCCTCGGCGTGTGCGTGGCACCCCAGTTGGGGCGCGACCCGATGCCCGCCGGGGTCAGGGCGGTGCCGGTGCGCAATCTGGTGCGCCGTCATGTGTACGTGGTGTGGCGCGCGGACGCGGACCGCCGCCCGTCGATCAGGGCGGCGGTGGAGGCGCTCCAGGTGACCGGGGCCGGGTTGCGCTAGTACTCCAGCAGGACTTCGCTGTCTGACCTGTGGCGTTGGCCGGGCGGCTGGAGTGTAGCGGGCCGGACCATGGTCAGGGACGGTCTCACGGGGGCCGCCCCTCGAACGTGCGACCCCGCCGCCGGTAATGGCAGCGTCGGGCGACTGCCTGGCGCCGTCGGCGCCAGTTGGACCAGTTCATCGCGTGGTGTCTGCCTCGCTGTCCGCGCAGGTGCGGGGGCCGGGGACAACAAGCTGCCAGGAGTCGCCGAACCTCCGCCACTGTGAGCGCGATGGCCCCGGCGCTTTCACCGGTGGCGCCCCCTTTTCGCTTGCCCGGTGGGCGGTGACGGCCAGGAAGGCGTGGGCGAGCATGGCCAGCGTGATGTGCCGGTACCAGCCCACGTAACGGCGGACTTCGTACTGGTCCAGCCCGCATTCGTTCTTCGCCGCCTGGAAACACTCCTCGATGGCCCACCGCGCCCCGGCGATCCGCACCAGTTCCTGGACGGTGACCTGCAGGGGGCTGTAGGCGAGGTAGTAGGCGATGTCATCCGGGCGGGACAGGCTGCGGCGGGCCAGCGCCACCGCATCCGGAACGGGACGTCGCCCTGGTAGTCGAACTCTTCGACGGCCGGCAGCCGCACGGCGGCCCAGTGGTAGATGCGCGGTCCCTTCGCCCCTTCGCCGCAGGAGAGCTTCTGCCATGCCTCGGCCGGGGCCTGCGCGAACAGGTGGTCGATGCGCGGGCAGCCGACGGCGAACTGGGACTTGGGCACGGCCAGCACGTAGCCGACGCCGGACTGTTCCAGCAGCCGGCGGAAGCGGTCTTCCTGCCCGTAAGCGGAATCCGCAGTGACCCAGGTGATGGGCAGGGATGAGGCCAGGGCCCTCAGTACTATGTGCGCCGCCAGTTGCCCCTTCGTGGCGAACCCCCGGCCATCGGGGATCTTGGCCGCGTGGCAGCGTTCCTGGTCCTCGGTCCAGGACTTGGGGAGGTACAACTCCCGGTCCACCAGCACCCGTCCGCGGCGGGAGGCGTAGGCGGCGAACACACCGATCTGGCAATTCTCGGTGCGGCCGGCGGTGCCGGAGTACTGACGCTGCACCCCGGCAGAGGTGGTGCCCTTTTTGATGAAGCCGGTGTCGTCGATGACGAGGACACCGTCGTCCTCGCCGAGCTGGTCGGCGACATATTGCTGCAGGTCATCGCGGACGTCGTCGGGCTGCCACTTCGCGCCGGCCAGCAGGTGCTGCAGACCGTCGGGGGTGGCATGGCCGGCCTGCTCGGCCAGCTGCCAGCTGTTCTTCCGGGCGACCGGGGCGAGCAGCCCGCGGACGTAGTCACGCATCCGGCGCCGCAGCTCCACCCGGCCGAAACGACGGCCGACGGTGATCAGAAGGTCGTCGAGTTCCCGGCCCCACTGCGCGGCAGCACGCTCGGTCATCACAAGAAGACCGTGCCCCCGACGCTGCCATTACCGGCGGCGGGGTCGCACGTTCGAGGGGCGGCCCCCGTGAGACCGTCCCTGACCATGGTCCGGCCCGCTACACTCCAGCCGCCCGGCCAACGCCACAGGTCAGACAGCGAAGTCCGGCTGGAGTACTAGGGCTCGGGGTGGGTTGCGCCAGGGCTCGGGGGTGGACTTGCCCAGGGGTGGGCGTGCCCGGGGTCGAACACGGCGGGCATGCCCGGGGGCGGCACGGTGGGCGTGCCCGGGGTCGGGCACCATCGGCGTGCCCGGGGTCGGGCAGTCAGGGCAGTCACCTCAGGGCCGCGCCGGCAGATCCGCCAGCTTCCGGAAGTCCCAGGACGTGATCGCGTCGGGGGTCAGCCGGATCCAGGCGTGCTTCCCGTCGTACGGCATCGTGTCCATCCCGAAGTACTTCTGCGCGAACAGCCGCTCGGGGGCGTCGAGTTCCGGGCAGGGCTCGCCGAGCCGCGGCGCCTCGGCGACGAAGTCCGCCGTTCCGGTCAGCTCCACGCCCCGCAGCTCCCCGTACTCCACGCCCGAGTCGATGACGACGGCGATGCGCCGGTCGCCCCGCAGGTCGGCCCAGCGCTTGCTGCGGGTGATCGAGAACAGCCACAAGGACGTGCCGTCCCAGGCGAACCAGAGCGCGCTGACGTGCGGGGCGCCGTCGCCGGACACGGTCGCGACCCGGCAGGTGCGTTCCGTGCCGAGGTAGGTGTCGATCTCGTCCGGTGACATCATGATCTTGCGGCCCCGGCGCTGTGTGACGGCCATCGGTCCTCCCGCGACAGTGGATAAGGTCGGCGCACGACCGAACCGACCAGCTAACTGACTGCCCGTCAGAATGGCGTGCCTGGAAAGCATGCGGTCTCTTCCGCCGTGGCGCAATGGCGGCTAACCTCCGCGCATCCGGCCGCCGGTCGTCCCGACCCGGACCACCCGTATGCGCGCCAGACCCGGATGACCCGGATGACCCGCACAGGGGGAGCGATGCCGTCGTACGAACAGCTCAAGGAACTCCTCGACCCCGCCACCACCGTGCTGATGACCGTCGAGTGCCAGCAGGGCGTGGTGGGGACGGAGAGCGCGCTGCCCGAACTCGCCGACGTGGCACGCTCGTCGGGGTGCCTCGTCAACGTCGCGCGGCTCGTCTCCGCCGCCCACCTGGCCGGGGTCCAGGTCCTGCACGCCGTCGCCGAGCGGCGGCCCGACGGGCGCGGCGCCAACCACAACGCCCGTCTCTTCCGGGCCGCGGGGCGGCTGCCCGTGCAGCAGCTCTCCGGGACCAAGGCCGTACGGATCGCGCCGCCCGTCGAGGTCGCCGAGGAGGACTTCGTCGTGCGGCGGCTGCACGGCCTCTCGCCCCTCGCGGGCACCGACGTCGACCCGCTGCTGCGCAACCTGGGCTGCCGCACTCTGCTGGTGACCGGGGTGTCGGCGAACGTGGCGATACCGAACGCCGTCTTCGACGCCGTGAACCTCGGCTACACCGCCGTGGTGCCTTCGGATGCCATCGCGGGAGTCCCCTCCGACTACACACCCGCGATGATCCGCAACACCCTCTCCCTGGTGGCCACCATCACCACCACCGAGGAGATCCTCGGCTGCTGGAAGCGCCCTAGGCCAGTGTGATCGAGTCCCCGTCCACGCTGATCTCGGCGGAGGGCAGCGGCGCCGGTGCGGGGGAGGCCTTCACGCTCCCGTCGGTGATGGAGAACTTGCTGCCGTGGCAGGGGCAGTTGATCGTGCCGCCCTCCACGCTCGTCACCGGGCACTGTTTATGGGTGCAGCGGTTGGAGAAGGCCTTGAACTCGCCCTTCGTCGGCTGGGTCACCACCACCCCCTCCTTCTTGAAGATCTTGCCGCCGCCCACCGGAATCTCCGACGTCTTGGCGAGCGCGGCCCCGGCGGCGCCTCCGCCGGCCTCGTCGGGCGTCTGCTCCGCGGCCGGGGCGGAGTCACCGTCGTCCCCGCCGTCACCGCAGGCGGAGAGCGCGGCGGCCAGGCTGACGACGCCCGCCGCGGCGACGACGGAACGGCGGGTGGGCGGGGGGAAGGATTCCTTGGAAAGGGTCATGCCCGGTGGTACGGGGCCGCGGGCCGATGTGTTCAAAGGCTCAAGCACTTCTTGCGCGCGCCCTGTGGGGACCGGGACCCGCTGGGACCGGCATTAACCTGGGGCAATGCTCACCGAAGTCACCGCGGTCCGCTACATCACGCCCCTGCGGGAGGGCGGATCGCTCCCCGGCCTGGTCGAGGCCGCCGACGGCCGGGGAACGTACGCGCCGTACGTCATGAAGTTCACCGGGGCCGGCCAGGGCCGCAAGACGCTCGTCGCCGAGGTGATCTGCGGGCAGCTGGCGCGCGGTCTGGGCTTCCGGGTGCCGGGCCTGACGGCGATCGACCTCGACCCGGTGCTCGGCCTCGGCGAACCCGACCAGCAGGTACAGGAACTGCTGAAGTCCAGCGGCGGCCCGAACCTCGGCATGGAGTACCTCTCCGGGGCCCTTGGCTTCGACTCGCTCGCGTACGCCGTCGACCCGGTCGAGGCGGGCCGTGTGGTGTGGTTCGACGCGCTCGTCAACAACGTCGACCGCTCCTGGCGCAACCCGAACATGCTGCTCTGGCGCGGCGAGCTGTGGCTCATCGACCACGGCGCGAGCATGATCTGGCACCACAACTGGCGTACGGCCGAGACCGCCGCCGCCAAGCCGTACGACGCGTCCGACCACGCCCTGGCCCCCTTCGGGCCCGACGTCGCCGCTGCCGCCGCCGCGCTCGCCCCGCTCGTCACCGAGGAACTGCTGGCCGCCGCCGCGGCCGACGTGCCCGACGCGTGGCTGGTGGACGAGCCGGGCTTCGACGACCCCGACGCCGTGCGCCGCGCCTATGTGACCGCGCTGCTGCCGCGCGCCAAGACCATCCACGAACGCATCCAGCTGCCCGAGCCGCAGCGGAAGGGCGCCATCCAGTGACCGAGCAGCCGACGGAGCGTCGCGTCGAGCGGGACGTCTTCGAGTACGCCCTGGTGCGTGTCGTCCCGCGCGTGGAGCGCGGCGAGCAGTTCAACGCGGGCGTGGTGGTCTACTGCCGGGCCAAGTCCTTCGTGGCCGCCCGCACGCATCTCGACGAGGCGAAGCTGCGGGCCCTGGACCCTCAGGCCGACCTCGGGGGCATCGAGGCCGCGCTCGGCGCCGTCGAGCGGATCTGCACCGGGGGCGAGGGGGCCGGCCAGGCCGAGCGGGACGACGCCGGGCGGCGCTTCCGGTGGCTGATCGCGCCCCGCTCCACCGTCGTACAGCCGGGGCCGGTGCACACGGGCCTCACGGCGGATCCGGCCGCGGAGGTGGACCGACTCCTCGACCTCCTGGTGAGGTAAAGAATCACAGGCCCCGGTGTGCCGTTGACACCGGGTGCCAGGGCTTCTAGCGTCTCGTTCAGCTGAAGGTACTAAGCGGTCGCTCACCATCGGGGCGTACCGTAGAGCCGCATCCCAAGGGCGAGGAGAACCAGCATGTCCACCACTGAGCAGCGCGTCGCGGTCGTGACCGGAGCAGCGCGAGGCATCGGCGCGGCGACCGCCGTACGCCTGGCCGCCGAAGGCCGCGCCGTCGCCGTGATCGACCTCGACGAGGCCGCCTGCAAGGACACCGTCACGCAGATCACCGCTGCCGGTGGCAAGGCGATCGCCGTCGGCTGCGACGTGTCCGACGAGGCTCAGGTCGAGGCGGCCATCGCCCGGATCGCCGACGAGCTCGGCGCGCCCACGATCCTCGTGAACAACGCCGGCGTCCTGCGCGACAACCTCCTCTTCAAGATGAGCGCGAGCGACTGGGACACGGTCATGAACGTCCACCTGCGCGGTGCGTTCCTGATGTCCCGCGCCATCCAGAAGCACATGGTGGACGCCAAGTTCGGCCGGATCGTGAACCTCTCCTCGTCCTCCGCGCTCGGCAACCGCGGCCAGGTGAACTACGCCGCGGCCAAGGCGGGTCTCCAGGGCTTCACCAAGACCCTCGCCAAGGAGCTCGGCAAGTTCGGCGTCACCGCCAACTCCGTGGCCCCGGGCTTCATCGTCACCGAGATGACCAAGGCCACCGCCGACCGTGTCGGCATGGGCTTCGAGGACTTCCAGGCGGCTGCCGCCACGCAGATCCCGGTGCAGCGCGTCGGCCGTCCCGAGGACATCGCCAACGCCATCGCCTTCTTCACCGGCGACGCCGCGGGCTTCGTCTCGGGCCAGGTCATGTACGTGGCCGGCGGCCCGCTCAACTAGGTCTGTTCCGGTTGGTCCGGTTCCCAAGGGATGTGGAGACGACAGTGCAGGACAGCGGAAAGGCCGCGCTCGTCACGGGCGCGAGCCGCGGCATCGGCTACGGCATCGCGGAGGCGCTCGTCGCCCGTGGTGACCGGGTGTGCATCACCGGACGCAACGAGGACGCGCTCAAGGAGGCCGTCGAGAAGCTCGGCGCCGACCGCGTCATCGGCGTCGCGGGCAAGGCGCACGACGAGGCGCACCAGGCGGTCGCCGTCGAGCGCGCCATGGAGGCCTTCGGGCGGGTCGACTTCCTGATCAACAACGCCGGCACGAACCCGGTGTTCGGGCCGATGGCCGAGCTCGACCTCAATGTGGCGCGCAAGGTCTTCGAGACCAACGTGATCTCGGCGCTCGGCTTCGCCCAGCAGACCTGGAAGGCCTGGCAGAGCGAGAACGGCGGGGCGATCGTGAACATCGCCTCCGTCGCGGGCGTCGCCCCCTCGCCGTTCATCGGCGCGTACGGCATGAGCAAGGCCGCCATGGTCAACCTCACCTTGCAGCTCGCGCACGAGTTCGCGCCCAAGGTGCGGGTCAACTCGATCGCGCCCGCCGTGGTCAAGACCAAGTTCGCCCAGGCGCTGTACGAGGGCCGCGAGGAGGAGGCCGCCGCCGCGTACCCCCTGGGGCGGCTCGGTGTGCCCGAGGACATCGGGGGCGCCGCCGCGTTCCTCACGTCCGCCCAGTCCGACTGGATCACGGGCCAGACACTCGTGGTCGATGGCGGCATCTTCCTCAATGCGGGCGTCGGCTGACGAAGGCCGAACAATCACCAGGTACGCCACTGAAAAGGGACGTACACGCGCATCAAGTGCCCCGTCGGCGCCACCAGTTGGCCCGGCGGGGCATTGCGATATTGTCTCCCGACCCATGGCATGGCCGATCGAGGAGCGTGCGCGTGTTCAGTGAAGTTCGCCTGGTGGCGGCGGCGGGTCTGCGCGGCCTGGCCGGGTCGTCCCGCCGGGGTCTGCGGCCGGCCGCGGCACTGGTGTCGATGTCCCTGCTCGCGGGGTGCGGAATGTTCTCGTCGGACGAGTCCGACGAGGAGCAGAAGATAACCGTGGGCACGATGAGTGCCCCCAGCACGCTCGATCCGGCCGCGGCGTGGGACAGCTCCTGGGAGCTGTACCGCAACGTCTTCCAGACGCTCCTGAGCTTCCCCAGCGGGGCGGCCGAGCCCGAACCGGACGCAGCCGAGTCCTGCAAGTTCACCGACGCCACGAACATGGTCTTCTCCTGCGAGCTGCGCGAGGACCTCAAGTTCTCCGACGGCCACGAACTCGACGCGAAGGCCGTCAAATACACCTTCGACCGCATGCGGCGCATCGACGTGAAGGGCGGGCCCACCGGGCTGCTCGGATCGCTCGACTCGGTCGAGACGAAGGGCGACCGCACGGTCGTCTTCCGGCTCAAGAAGCCGGACGCCACGTTCCCCTTCGTGCTCTCCACGCCCGCCATGTCGATCGTCGACCCCCGCGAGTACCCGGCGGACAAGCTCCGCGAGGGCACCACCATCGCGGGTTCGGGACCGTACGCCCTGGAGTCGTACGAGGCCGGCGACCGCGCGGAGCTGGTCAAGAACACGAACTACAAGGGCGCGGCCGACCGCAAGAACGACGCCGTCACGATCCGCTACTTCAACAAGTCGGCCACCATGGTCGACGCCCTGAAGAACAAGCAGATCGACGTCACCTTCCGTGGACTCGCGGCGCAGGACATCGTCGAGATGCAGGCCAACAAGCACGCGCGCGAGGGCATCCAGCTCGTGGAGGGCGCGGGCACCGAGATCCGCTATCTGGTCTTCAATCCCGACGATCCCTGGGCCAGGAAGAAGCCGGTCCGCCAGGCCATCGCCCAGATCATCGACCGCCCGGCCATCGCCCACAAGATCTACCAGGACACCGTCGAGCCGCTGTACTCCATGGTCCCCCAGGGGCTGACCGGGCACGGCACCGGCTTCTTCGACGACTACGGGAACCCCAGCGACGCCAAGGCCGCGAACATCCTCAGGGGCGCGGGCATCAACGAACCCGTGCCGCTCACCCTCTGGTACACCACCGACCGCTACGGCTCGGCGACCGCCAAGGAGTTCCAGGAGATCAAGCGGCAGCTCGAAGGGTCGGGCCTCTTCAAGATCACGCTCAAGGGCCGTCCCTGGACCGAGTTCGACGCCGGCACCAAGAAGCGCGAGTACCCGGTCTTCGGTCGTGGCTGGTTCCCCGACTTCCCCGACGCCGAGAACTTCATCGCGCCGTTCGTCGGCGAGAAGAACGTGCTCAACACGCCCTACCCGTCGAAGGCGATCACCGACGAGATGCTGCCGCGCTCGCGCCGCGAGGCCGACCGGGGCGCGGTGGCCGACGACTTCGAGCAGGCCCAGAAGCTCCTCGTCGACGACGCGCGGCTGCTGCCGCTGTGGCAGGGGAAGCAGTACATCATGGCGAGCGAGGAGATCGCGGGCGGCGAACTCGCCCTGGACCCCTCGGCGATCATGATGATGTGGGAGCTGGAGCGCAAGACGAGTTGGTAGCGGTGGGCTGGTCGGCGGCGGTGGGCCGGTGGGTGGTGGCGCTGGATCAGCTGGTGACGCAGGGCCATCAGGTGACGCAAGGCCATCAGGTGGCGGGTTGCCGCGGGCAGTGAGGGTGGGGCTGATTGTCAGTGGCCGCCGGTAGGTTCTGTGGTGAGAAGTGACCGCACACCGGAGGTTGTTGACGTGACCGACATCGCCATGCTGCCCGCGTCCTGGCGCGGAGTCCTCGGCGAGGAGCTGCAGAAGCCCTACTTCAAGGAGCTCACCGAGTTCGTCGAGGAAGAGCGGGGCAAGGGTCCCGTCTACCCTCCGCGTGAAGAGGTGTTCGCCGCGCTCGACGCGACACCGTACGACCAGGTCAAGGTGCTCGTCCTCGGCCAGGACCCGTACCACGGCGAGGGGCAGGGGCACGGCCTCTGCTTCTCCGTGCGGCCGGGCGTGAAGACCCCGCCCTCGCTGCGGAACATCTACAAGGAGATGAAGGAGGAGCTCGGCCACCCCGTGCCGGACAACGGCTATCTGATGCCGTGGGCCCAGCAGGGCGTCCTCCTGCTGAACGCGGTGCTCACCGTCCGCGCGGGAGAGGCCAACTCCCACAAGGGCAAGGGCTGGGAGAAGTTCACCGACGCGGTGATCCGCGCGGTGGCCGACCGCCCCGACCCGGCCGTCTTCGTCCTGTGGGGCAACTACGCCCAGAAGAAGCTCCCGCTCATCGACGAGGAGCGGCACGCGGTCGTGAAGGGCGCCCACCCCTCGCCGCTCTCCGCGAAGAAGTTCTTCGGCTCGCGCCCCTTCACTCAGATCGACGAGGCTGTGGCGGCCCAGGGCCACGACCCGATCGACTGGCGGATCCCGAATCTGGGCTGAGCTCTGAAGGCGCGCGTGGGGTGATGTCAGCTGATCGTGTACGTGAAGGTGTACGTGACGGTGGGCTCGCCGTGCCGCGCGGTGAACGTGCCGGTGCCCGCGAGGCCGGTCAGCTGACCTGAGCCCGAACCGGGCTGCACGGTCAGGGCGCAGGTGATCGTGCCGTCGGCGCCGAAGGATCCGCGCTGCTCCAGGACGAAGGAGCCCGTGCGGCCGTCCACGCTTCCTTCGACGAATTCGTAGCCCGTGAAGACACCGGTGGTCTCGTCGACGTACACGAGCGTGTACTCGCAGGAGGTGCCGGTGGCCTCGACGGCGCCGGTGAAGTCGTTCGTGACGGCGGCATGCGCGATGCGGGCGCCGCCGTCCGCTCCGGCGACGGGCTTCTCGTCCCACCGGGAGAAGGTGAAGGTGCCGGTGGTTCGGGGGGTGGGGTGGGTGGTCATGGTTGGGGTCCCTTCTCGGGGCTGTCGGGCCTGTCGGGGCTCGGCGCGGTGGTGGGGCTTGTGTGCCGTGGCGCTGAGATCACTTTGACGCCCGTACCTGACACCTTCTGTCAGGTACGGATCCGGATGCAGACTGGGTCTCATGCGCGCCGACAGGCTTCTCGCCCTGCTCCTGCTGCTCCAGAACCGCGGGCACATGTCCGCGCCGGAGCTCGCCGAGGAGCTGGAGGTCTCTGTGCGGACCGTCTACCGGGACGCCGAGGCGCTCGCCGCCTCCGGGGTGCCCATTTATGCCGAGCGGGGTCCGGCGGGCGGCTTCCGGCTGATGGACGGTTACCGCACCCGGCTGACCGGTCTCACGGACGACGAGGCCGACTCCCTCGCCCTCGCGGGGATGCCGGCCGCCGCGGCGGACCTGGGCCTGGGGGCCGAACTGGTCACCGCGCGACTCAAGTTGGGCGCGGCGCTGCCGGCCGGGCTCGGTGAGCGGTCGCGGCGGATCCAGGAGCGCTTTCACCTGGACGCGGAGGGCTGGTTCCGCGCGGCCGATCCCGCGCCGCTGCTGTCCGTCGTCGCCGACGCCGTCTGGCGCCGACGTGTGCTGCGGGCGCACTACCGGCGGTGGGGCGGCGAGGTGCGGCGCGAGCTGCATCCTTTGGGGCTCGTGCTCAAGGCGGGGAACTGGTATCTGGTGGCGGCGGCCGACGACACCGTACGGACCTACCGGGTGTCGCGGTTCCTGGAGGTGACGGCGGCGGACGAGGAGTCCGCGCGGCCCGCCGGGTTCGATCTGGCCGCCTACTGGGAGAGCGCCTCGCGCGAGTTGCAGGCGCGGGTCCTGAAGGGCACGGCGCGGGTACGGCTCTCGCCGGCGGGGCTGCGGCTGCTGCCCGCGCTGTTCGGGGCGGCGGGCACGCGGGCCGTGGAGGGGGCGGGCGAGCCGGACGAGGACGGCCGGCGAGTGGTCGATCTGGAGGTCGAGACGCTGCCCGTCGCCGTGAGCGACCTGCTCAGGCTGGGCCTGGAGGCCGAGGTGCTCGGCCCGCCCGAACTCCGCGCCGAGCTGGCGAGGACCGTCACCGGGCTGGCCCAGCGGTATGCGTGAGCGCCTCGCGGGCGATCGCGCCTGACGGTGATTGTCGGTGGGTGCGGATAGCGTCGAGAGCGGTGTGCACGGTGGGCGTACGGGTGTGCACGACGGGCGTACGAGCGTGGAGGACCCGGTGGCGGAGCAGCAGGAGCAGGCGGCGGAAGACGCCATGATGACGCGGATCGGGCAGGCGGTCATGCTGCACCACGGGGGTGACCGTGAGGAGGCACAGGGCCGCTTCCTCACGCTGTGGGCGGAGATCGGTGAGAACGGCGACCCCCTGCACCGCTGCACGCTCGCGCACTACATGGCGGACACGCAGGAGGATCCGTCGGACGAACTGGCCTGGGACCTGCGGGCGTTGTCGGCGGCGGACGAACTCACGGACGAGCGCCTGCACGAACACCACCACTCCATCGCGGTCCGGGGCTTCTACCCCTCCCTGCACCTGAACCTGGCCGCCGACTACGCGAAACTGGGGCGCCCCGAGGCGGCGCGCAACCACATCCGGCGGGCGCGTGGGGCGATCGGGGCGCTGGGGGACGACGGGTACGGCGACGGCGTCCGGGCGGCCATCGGGAGGCTTGAGCTGCGGTTGGGGGAGGGGAGTGAGGTGGAGTAGCGGGGGTGCTTGGGGCTGGGGCTTGGGGTTGGGGCGGGGCTACGGCTGGGGGCTGGCCTGGGTGGGTTTCGGCTAGTGGCCGTAGGCGTCCTGGCAGATGGTTGCTTCCGGGCTGCCGGGTTGCCAGCCGCCGTACTGCTTGCCGAGGGCGCAGAGATCCGGGCGCTCGGGCTTGGGCAAGGCGGTGGGAAGAGCCGGCGGCGCGGCGGCCTCGGGGCGGTGTGCGCGGCGTCGCGGGGGCGGGTCCGCGGGTTTCGTGTGCCGGGCGGGGTTCGCCGCGCGGGGTGGTGCGGCGGAGAGGGTCGGCGCGGTGCCGGTGGCGCGGGGCGCCGGGGAGCGGGGCGGTCCGATGAGTTCCAGTGCCTCGCGGGCGGGGGCTTCCACGACGCGCGGTCGGGATGCGCCGTCGGTGCGGGGCGCCGGGGGCGGGGCGCTCGCGGCGGACGGTCCGGACGCGGGCTGCCGCTCGACGCTGACACAGCCGGCGAGGGTGGCGACCGCCACGGTGGTCAGGAGTGTGGCGGTGGTCGTGGTGGTTCGGTGCATTCGCGCAACTCTGAGGGGTGGGGGGTGCCTTCGGCGAGGGATCGGGGGGAAGTTGGCCCGCACGAGTGAGTGGGCCTCTGGCCGGCCGGGGGGCTTTGTTGCTTCGCCACTCCGTGGGGTGGGCCAGGCCGTGCCGGCTGCTTTGCGCCAGCTGCTTCGCGCCGGCTGCTTCGTGCCGGCTGCTTCGCACCCACCCACCCACCCGCCCGTTCACCCGGCAGCCCCAGAGGCGCCCCCACAAACCTGCCGCTTCGCGGCTAGTGTGCCCTGCGCGCGCCGCAAGCCCGCCGCTGCGCGCCGGATTTTTCCCGCCCGCCCACCCGCCCGATGCCCGGCGGTCCCAGCGGCACCGCACCCGCCCCGCCGCTTCGCGGCGATGTCCCCCGCCCACCCACCCGTTCACCCGGCAGCCCCAGACGCCCCCCACTAGCCCGCCGCTTCGCGCCGGAACTTTTCCGCCCCTCGCCCGATTACCCGGCTATCCGAGCTGACCTGCCGGCGTTCCTGCGGGGGTTGTCCGATGCCGGGTGATCGGGTGGGTGGGTGGGAGGGAGGGCAGTTGGCGTGGAGCGGCCGGGTGGGGGTGGGAGTCTGTCGGGCGTTACGCCTGGTTCAGCATTCCTTGGAGCAGCTCTCGGAACCCCCTGCGGAGCGTTTCCTCCGTGGGGGAGGGCGTGCGGTCGGAGCCTGCCGCCTGGGAGAACATCTGACCCTCGCTCCACGCGGACAGCGACAACGCGTGCCGCTCCGGTTCCGGTGAGCCGAGGGTTCGCATCAGGGCCACCAGCGGCTGCCTGAACCGTGCCCCCGCCGCGTCGTAGTAGGCCCGTAGCTCCGGTCGGCGGGTCGCCTCCAGGGCCAGTTCGTAGCGGGAGATCAGCAGGTGGCGGTACTCGCTCGAGAGTGACCGGTGCATGGACTGGGCCAGCGCGGCGATCAAGGCCTCGCGGCGGCCCTCCATGGTCGAGGCCTCGTCGCCGCCCGACGCCGCCCGCGCGTGGGCCTCCGCCATTTCCGGCAGGGCCAGTACCGCCGCCTCGCGCTCCGCCAGCCTCCGTACCGCCGCTTCGAGGAGGGCGAGCCGCGTGCGCGCGTGATTCGAGGTCGAGCCCTGGGGGAGTCCGGCCGCTTCGTCCACCGCCCGGTGGGTCAGCCCCCGCATGCCCCGCTCCGAGAGCAGGGCGAGTGCCGTGTCGGCGATCAGTTCGTTGCGGGGCGGCCCCGCGGGTTCTGGAGCCGGCTCTGGCTCCGGCTTCGGCTGTGGTCCCGCCTTCGGCGCCGGGGCCGAAGGCGGAACGTGCGAGGGATCCGAGGGATCCGCGGGATCCGCGGGACCCATGAACTTCGTGCCGGTGCGTGGGGGCATGCCGTTCAGTCTATCGGAGGTCACTACACCTGTAGTACCGTCGGCCTCATCGCGTACTACAGGTGTAGTGCAGGGAGTCCGAGCAGGAGGACGAGTCATGGCACACCCCCGGCACCAGTCGTTCCACCCGCCCCACAAACCGAACGCCGTCATCATCGGCGGCGGCATCGGCGGTCTCACCTGCGCCATCGCCCTGAAGCTCGCGGGCTGGCAGGTGTCCGTCCTGGAGCAGGCCGCCACCTTGGAGCCCGTCGGCTCAGGCATCGGACTCGCCCCCAACTCCCAGCGCGCCCTGGACGTCCTGGGCCTCGGCGACCGCGTCCGCGCGCTCGCCGCCTGGGAGGGCGACGGCGGGATGCGCGCGCAGAACGGGCGCTGGCTCGTGCGGACGTCCGCCGCGGCGACCGCCGCGAAATTCGGCGGCGCGCTCGTCCTGCTGCACCGCGCCACCCTCGTGAACCTGCTGGTAGGCGCCCTGCCGACCCATGCCCTGCGGACCGGCGTACGGGCCGAGCTCGTCGATCCGGGAGCGGAGGACCGCAAGGCCGTCGTCCGCACCGACGACGGGGACATCGAGGCCGACCTGGTCGTCGGCGCCGACGGCATCAACTCGGCCGTGCGATCGGTCCTGTTCCCGTCCCACCCGCAGCCGACGTACGCCGGATTCACCGCCTGGCGTCTCGTCGTCCCCGCTCCCGAGCGCCCCTTCGAGCCGCACGAGACCTGGGGACAGGGCGGCGTCTGGGGCACCCACCCGCTCAAGGACGGCAGGATCTACGCGTACGCCACCGCCACCGTCCCCGAAGGGGGCCACGGCCCCGACGGCGAGAAGGCCGAACTGGCGTGCCGCTTCAGCCACTGGCACGACCCGATCCCCGAGATCATCGCCGCCGCCCGCCCCGCGGACATCCTGCGCAACGACGTGCGCCACATGAGCACGCCGCTCTCGCGCTACCACCGAGGCAGGGTCGCCCTCATCGGGGACGCCGCGCACGCCATGGCGCCCACGCTGGCCCAGGGCGGCAACCAGGCCATCGAGGACGCCGTCGTCCTGGCCCACCACGTGGCCCCGGGAGGCGACCTGGCCGCGGGGCTCGCCGGGTACAGCGCGGCGCGGGTGCCGCGTACCACGGCGATCGTCCGGCAGGCGGCGCGCGCCGCCCGCATGAACCACCTGACGAGCGCCCCCCTCATCTCCGTACGCAACGCACTCATCACCGCGGCCGGACGCCTCGGCCCGAACCTGATCCTGCGGAGCTTCGCCTCGATCGCCGGCTGGCGCCCGCCGCAGCAGCCGTATGCTGCGGGAACAGGAATCGCACAGCGGTAGCGCGCCGCCGAGAACTGGCGGTGGACCATCGCCACGGGCGCGGCGGTGGAGCAGACAGACAGGGGACAACGGTGAAGGTCGGCTGCATCGGACTCGGTGACATCGCGCAGAAGGCGTATCTGCCCGTGCTCACCACCTTGCCGGGGGTCGAGCTGCACTTGCAGACGCGTACGCCGGCGACCCTCGCCCGTGTCGCGGGCACCCACCACATCCCCGAAGAGCGCTGCCACACCGACCTGGACGCGCTGCTCGCCCAGGGCATCGACGCCGCCTTCGTGCACGCCTCGACCTCCGCGCACCCGGAGATCGTGACGCGGCTGCTCGAAGCGGGCGTGGCCACCTATGTCGACAAGCCCCTCGCGTACGAACTGGCCGAGTCGGAGCGTCTCGTGCAGCTCGCCGAGGAGCGTGCGACGAGCCTCGCCGTCGGCTTCAACCGCCGTTACGCGCCCGGCTACGTGCAGTGCGTCGACCACCCGCGCGAGCTGATCCTGATGCAGAAGAACCGCGTCGGCCTGCCCGAGGACGTGCGCACGCTCGTCCTGGACGACTTCATCCACGTCGTGGACACGCTGCGCTTCCTCGCGCCGGGACCGATCGACCACGTCGGCGTGCGCGCACGCCTCCAGGACGGGCTCATGGAGCATGTCGTGCTCCAGCTCGCGGGGGACGGGTTCACCGCGCTCGGCGTGATGAACCGGCTGAGCGGTTCCACCGAGGAGATCCTGGAGGTGTCGGGGCAGGACACCAAGCGCCAGGTGCTCAATCTCGCCGAGGTCGTCGACCACAAGGGCCAGCCCACCGTGCGGCGGCGCGGCGACTGGGTGCCGGTGGCCCGGCAGCGCGGCATCGAGCAGGTGGTGCTCGCGTTCCTCGACGCCGTGCGCGCGGGCAAGGTGCTCAGCGCCCGGGACGCGCTGGCGACCCATGAGCTGTGCGAGCGCGTGGTTCGCGCGGCTCAGGAGCAGGCTGCCTGAGCCGCCGCCCCTTCGCGGGGTCCCGCTCATCCCGGCCTCGCCCGGCAGGGCCCTGTCCGGTAGGGCCCTGTCCGGTAGGACCTCTTCCGGCACGGCCCCGTCCGCGGCTCCGTCCGGCACGGTCCCGCAGGGCACGCGCGGCTTCGGCCGCGCCGAGCGCCGCGAGTACGGCGAGAGCCGCGTGCACCGGCCAGTCGCCCAGCCTGACGTACGGCGTGACCCCCTTGGCCAGCGGAATCTCGTACGTCGCCGTGGTGCTCGCCGAGGTGCCGAGCGGTGTGCCGAGCCGTTCGCCGCCCGCGGCGTAGACCGCGGAGACGCCGGTGAGCGTGGCGTGCACCATGGGGCGGCCGGTCTCGGCGGCCCGCACGGCAGCGAGCGATGCGTGCTGTTCGGGCGCCCAGCTGGACTGGAACGACGACGTGGACGACTGGGCCAGCAGCAACTGCGCTCCCTCGCGCGTCAGATGACGGCTCATGTCGGGGAACGCCGACTCGAAACAGACCAGCGGGCCGACCTTCAGGCCGTCCCCGACGTTCATCACCACCGGTCGCTCGCCGCGCCTGCGGTCCTCGCCCGCCGCCTTGCCCACCGACGTCGCCCAGCCGAGGAGCGAGCGGGCGGGGACGTACTCGCCGAACGGGACGAGCCGCATCTTGTCGTAGCGGTCGCCGGTCGGGCCCTGGGGGCCCACGAGGACGGAGCTCTTGAAGATGCCGGGCTGGTCGGAGCGGCGCGCATCCACGTTCACCAGGATGTCGGCGCCGACATCGCGGGACAGCACGGATATCCGCCGTGCCACGTCGGGGCGCTCTGCCAGGTCGTAGCCGACGCTGCTCTCGCCCCAGACGACGAGGTCCAGGTCCCGTCCCGCCAGGCCGCGGGTCAGCTCCTCCTCGCGTGCGAGGCGCTTGTCGGGGCCGCCGACTCCGTTGATCACTCCCGGCTGGACGACGGCGACGCGCGTCTCGCCCGCGGGTTCGGGGCGGGGGGCCCACGCCCAGGCGGAGGTGGTCACGGCGGCGACGGCCACGAGGCCGGCCGTGGCGGGGAGGGTCTTGGCCAGGGAGGCGCGTGGTGGTGCGGAGGGTGTGCGTGTGGGTGGGGGTGTGCCGGCCATTCCCGCCTCGTCGGACGGCGTTGGCGCGCTGGATGCCGTCGCTTCCTCGGACTCCTTCGTCGCGTCGGACGTCTGAGCCGTGCGGTAGGTGGTCGTCGTACGGGAGGTCTTCGCGGCGCCGGGGGTGGTCGTCGTGCGGGACGTCCTCGCCATGCCGGGGGTGGTCGTGGTGGTCGTCGTGGTCGTCGTACGGGACCTGTCAGGCGGGCGGAGACCGTGGGCCGCGGTGACGGCCGTGAGGAGTGCCGCGACGACGGTGTTCAGGGTGACGAGCAGGGCGCTGACCAGCCACACTCCCCCCACCGACATGACGCGCAGGGCGGGTTCGACCTGCCACTGGCTGGAGCCGAGCAGCCCCCAGGGCCCGCCCAGTCCCTCCCAGGACCTGACCAGTTCCACCATCAGCCAGGCGGACGGCAGGACGACCAGCGCCGCCAGAGTCCGGCCCGGAGTGTTCACCCCGCCCAGGAATCGCCGTACCAGCCAGCCCCACGGCGCCCACAGCAGGCCGAGCAGGGCCGCGATGAGCAGGGTGAACACATGGAGGCTCGGCAGCAGCCAGTGATGCACGGCCACCATGAACCCGAGGCCGCCCAGCCAGCCGTCGATCGCCGCCCTGCGCCCCGTCCGCGCCGAGCGGGCCAGGAGGATCCAGGGCACGAGCGCGACGTACGCGAACCACCACAGCGAAGGGGCGGGGAAGGCGAGAGCGGGCAGCGCCCCGGCGGCGACGGCCAGGAGGCCGCGCCAGCGGGGCGATGTCAGCAGCCGCCTCGCCGCAGGAACAGCGGGGGCCGCAGGTGCAGCCGGTGCAGCAGGCGCAGAGGGGGCGGCAGAGGCGGCAGGGTTTACGGAGGCCGGAGAGGCCGCCGAGGTGGCTTGAGGGGCCGGAGGTGCCGCCGAGGTTGCTGGAGGGGACGGAGAGCGGGGCCGTCGCCGGTCACGGTCGTCGCCGTAATGGTCCATGCAGCGCCTCCCTCGTTCCCCGACGGAACGCCTCCCTCGTCCCCGGCGCCCGGTCGTCCCTCCAGTGTGCGCGCCCCGGACGATCTACGACAGTGCGTCTGCCGTGCGATCTTGGGGCGCCTCTCGTCGGCTGCCCGGCTGCCCGGTTGCCCGGCTCGCCCCTCAGCTGGGTGCTTCGGTCCGGGAGCGGGGCCGGACCTGGCGCCACTTCTCCTGCACGGTCACCTGCCGCAGCCGCCAGCCCTGGTCCGTGCGCAGGGCGGTGAAGGCGTAGCGTCCGCCGCAGATGAAGTCCGGCGCCATGGATTCCGCGCCGTCTGCCTGTGCTGCGCCCGCCTTCGCGCTCGCGCTCGCGTTCGTGTTCGAGGGGAAGCGCATCGGGTTCACGTAGTCGGCCTGGACGTGTGCCAGGTCATCGATGTCCTGGTCGAGAGTCCCGAAGGTCAGCTTCCTGTTGACTATCAGGTGCTGGCGCATCGGGAAGAGCTCCATCGCGCCCGCGAGCCAGCCGGCCACCTCGGCGGCGCTCGCGTCGATACCGCCCGCCGAGCTGTAGTCGGCACGTCCGTCCGGGGTGAAGAGCCGCTGGTAGGCGTCCCAGTCGCCGTCGTCGACGGTCACTGCGTACTCGGTGATGAGGGAGTCGATGGCCAACCGGTCCATCACGGCGGCGAGTTCCACGCGCTGCGTCATCGGGTCAGTGTTGGGCACGGGGGGTGCGCAGCCAAGAGGCGCGCAGGAACGCGCCGGAAAGCGTGCGGAGACGTGGCTCGTGTGGCGCGCTTCGTGCGGTGCCGTCGAGACCGGTCGAGGCCGGGCGCGTCCGGTCGCGACAGGTCGATTTCGCTTCAACTTGTCATACGATGCCGGGCAGTTGGGCGGCCGTGGAATGTTCGCAGGGTCGGCGTCGAGGATGCCGAGGACCCGCGCGGGGCGTTCGCCGGACGTTTCGCGGCGGCATGAGTACTCCTAGCCGGGGAGGCCCGTTGAAGAACGAGCAGCGCATCGCGGCGTACAAACGCCAAGGCAACCGCAAGGAACTGACGGGGCGGCAGAAGCGCCGCATCGCGAGGAAGGCGCGTCAGGGCAAGGGCTGACGCGCCGGCCGTTGACGGCGGGACGCCGCTCGGCGAAGGTACGGCTCATGGGCCCGGACATCCGTGGCGTACGGGGCGTGCTGATCGATGTCGGCGGGGTGCTCGTCCGCGAGTACCTGCCCGCCGTCGCGGCCGCCTGGGGCAGGCGGCTGGACATCCCGGCCGCCGCCTTCATGACCGCCCTGTACGAGGGCGACGACTCCGGGGTCCTGATCGGCCGCGTCAGCGAGAACGCCTGGTGGGAGACCGTACGGGGGCGTCTTGGCGTGGCGCCGGGCGTGATCACCGAGCTGCGCCGGGACCTCGTGGCCAAGGAGACGTGGGACGAGGACCTGGTGGCGTGCCTGCGGGATCTGCGGAAGCGGGGCGTCCCGACCGCCGTGGTCAGCAACACCTGGCCCGGCCTGCGCGAGCGGATGTCGGCCGGTGGACTCCTGGACGTCGCCGATCATCTCGTCCTGTCCTGCGAGGCCGGCTGCGCCAAGCCGGACCGGCGGATCTACGAGATCTCCCGGCGGCTGCTCGCCGTCGAGCCCGCGAACGCCCTGTTCGTCGACGACACCGCGGTCAACGTCGTGGCGGCGCGGGCGCTGGGGATGGCAGGTCACGTGCACACCGGCACGGCGGAAACCCTGGCGCGGATAGGGGAGTTCACGGGGCGGGGCACGTGAGGCAGGGCCAATCAATCGAACGTGCGGACGTCCCCACCACATGTCCGAACCAGATGCCCGAACCGTACTAGGCGGCCCTGACGACCTCTTCGCGGACGGCTGCGGCCCACTCGGTCACCAACTGCTCGTACTCACGGCGCTGTTCGGCCGAGAGGCGTCCGCCGGCGCGCATCCACAGACCGCGGATTCGCTCGTTCAGTTCCGCGGCAGACCGTGCGGAACCAAGGGGATGAGGGGTTAAGGGCATGCGGCAAGCCTAGGGGATAGCTAAGACAATCGGAACTCTCAGCTACTGGGCAGATCCTCCAAGTGAGCGGACGCACAGTCTCCGCCCGGTCTCCGCCCGGTGTCCGCACCGCGTCCCAAGGCGTCACGTGCCGTCACCCGTACGGCGCAGTACCGCGCGGTGCCCGCCCGTGGCCCCTGATATCCAGGGGAGAAGGGACGCGCCGGAAGCCGCGCGCCGTGGGGGATTCATCGCCCTGACGCCACACCGGCGGCCGGGGCTCATCGAGTGGAGGACCACTCATGTCCCAGTACATAAGTCTTTCCGTGGACTTCACCCAGGGTCTCGACGACGCCTGGTCGAAGGTCGCTCAGTTCGTGCCGAAGCTGATCGGCTTCCTGGTCGTCATGGCCATCGGCTGGTTCGTGTCGAAGATGATCGCCAAGGTCCTCGACCGGCTCCTGCGCAAGGCCGGCTCCGAGAAGCTCGCCGAACGCGCGGGCGCGTCGAAGATGCTGGCGAACTCCAAGTACGACCTCACCGGGATCGTCTGCAAGGTCGTGTACTTCGCCCTGCTCCTGATCACCCTGCAGCTCGGCTTCGGCGTGTTCGGCAGCAACCCGGTCTCCACGATGCTCGACGGCATCGTCTCCTGGATCCCGCGCGGCGTCGTCGCCATCGTGCTGCTGGTCGTCGCCATGGCCGTGGCCAACGTCGTACGCGACATCGTCACCAGCGCCCTGTCCTCGATGTCGTACGGGAAGACCATCGGCACCATCGTCTGGGCCTGCATCGTCGCGCTCGGCGTGATCGCGGCGCTCGGCCAGGCGGGCATCGCCACGACGGTCACGCAGCCCGTCCTGTACGCGGCGCTCGCGGCCGGTGCGGGCATCCTCATCGTCGGCGTCGGCGGTGGTCTCATCGGCCCGATGCGTCAGCGCTGGGAGCGGTGGCTGAACACGGCGGAGCAGGAGACGGCCAAGGCGCGCGGCAGTGTCAGCGCGTACCAGGCGGGCCGCGAGGACGCGATGACCAACCAGCCGGTGGAGGAGCGCGAGCGCTTCGACATGTGAGCGGGCGGATTCGGGGTCCGGGCGCTCAGGACTCAGGGCCCGGAAGTCTCCGGAACCAGGTCGTGCCGCCTCACCAGCCAGGAGATGGCAGTGAGGCGGCACACCGCGTAGTCGTGGCCGACCGGCTCGCGCCACCCGTTCTCGGCGAGCGCGTCGAGGAACCCCAGGGCGTAGTCCGAGAGGATCTCCGGGTCCGGCGTCGGCGGCACGAGTCCGGGCCCGCCCATCTCGAGCCGGTCCCGCAACTCCGCCACGTGCTGGTCCACGGCGGCGGTGAAACCGGGCTCGAAGGCGAACTCGGCGAAGCGCGGGGCGTACGAGGCGCTGATGCGGGCGAGGGGCGACATCCCTTCACCGTAGGCGGGCCAAACCCTCCTGAAGAGGGCCTTTCGGCATGCCTTTGGTCACAACGAGCGAGCCGCTGGCCTGCGCCCGCCCGCACTCTCCTGCACAGTCCCGTGCCTGCGTGCCTGCGTGCCTGCGTGCCTGCCTGCCTACCGGACGGAGGCGGCAGCCTTGCTCAGCGCGTCCGCGGCATCGCGTCCGGCGTGACGGGCGGCGTCGCGGCTCGACTTCGCGACGCCGCGACTGCGCTGGGCGCCGGACTTCACGACGGAGCGGCCTCGGGTGGCACCACTCTTGGCGGCGGAGCGCCCTCGGACGGCACCGGTCTTGGCGGCGTGGCGGCTGCGGTAGGCCACGGAGGGCTTGCCGTGCGTGTCGGCCGCGGCGATCAGGAGGCCGCCGAAGAGCGAGAGGTTCTTGATGAACTGGGTGCGCTGAGCGGCACGCCGTTCCGGGTCCTCCTCCTTCCACCAGGCGTGCCCGGCCAGCGTCGTCGGCACGAGGGACCCGGCGAGCGCGAGCGCGGCGACGCGGGGGACCCGCCCGGTGGCCAGCAGCACGCCGGCGCCGACCTGCACCGCACCGTTGATGCGGACCAGGCGTTCCGGGTCCTCCGTGAGCCGGGGGATCTTGGAACTCAGCGGAACCGCGACGGGCTCCGCGGCGGAGGCCACACGCTTCGGGTCCCGGAGGGTACTGAGTCCGCCGGACAGGAAGACGGAGGCGAGCAAGGGGCGTGCGCATTTCCTGAGAACAGCCATGCCTTCCGGCTTCCCCAGATCCGCCCTCTCAGACAGCACCCCCACACAAACCGCCACCGTGCTCGCTCCCGGTCGATCCACGACCGCGAGCGAGCTGCTACGACGCCCAGTCGCCAGCCGGTGGCGGATGGTGGCGGTCGGCGGCAGTCACTTCCGCCGACGGACGAACAACCAGATACGAGCGGCCATCGAGCCGATCACCAGAACGGCGACCGCGATCTGTACCCACCGAGGGAGAGCCCCCGCGCCGGGGAGATACAGGGCGAGTGACATCACGGGGCGCTACTCCTCCCGAACCGTTGCAGGCCACATGCGGCGCCTCCGCCTACAGGCCGGAGGATGTGTTGCCTCGACCGTAGCGTGACACCCGGCCCCGGCCCGCCGTTACACGGCGTGCGGCTGCGGGAGTGGAACCGGGCAGGCAGTCCAATTCATACGGACGCAGGGCACTCGGGCGCAGTGCATACGGACGCAGTAGTCCACGCGGGTAGGGAGAAGGGCCGCGACGTGCGGCGCATCGTTCCTTCGGGCGGTGGGGGCGCTTTCGTCATGCTCCGAGCACGTCCAGGACCCGCTCGGTGTCGGCGAGGTCGTCGAGCACGACCTCGGCGCCGGCGGCCTGGAGCTCGGCCCGCGACGTCTTGCCAGTGGCGATCGCCACGACCCGCACCCCAGCATCGTGCGCACCCGTCACATCGGCAGGGGTATCCCCGAGGAACACCGCGTCCGTGGCGGGGATGTCGGCGCGGATCAGCGCAGCGCGCAGCAGCTCGGGACGCTTCTCAGCATCTTCCCCGTACGCGCCCTCGTCTAGGCGGAGGTACGCGTCGAGGCCGAACGTCGCCAACTTCACCTCAGCCGCGGCGCGGACGTTGCCAGTCACCACCGACTGCCGGACCCCGCGCGCGTCGAGCGCCGCCAGGATCGACGCGGCACCAGGAAGAGCGTGCCCACGCTCGCGCACCTCGGCCGCCCGCTGAAGGTGGACGGCGCCCAGTGCGTCAGCGAACCGCGTGAACAGGTCGTCGCTGAAAGGGACGTCGTGCAACTTCGCAGTTTCCCGGAGGATCACGCGCTCCGTCGACCCGGTCGCGGACGCCTGCTCGCGCAGCGGCACGCCCGTCACCTCCTCGAACGCGACCGCCCACAGCTCGCCGCCGAGTCCGCGCATGGCCATGAGCGTGTGGTCGATGTCCCACAACACCAGCCTCGCCACGGCGCCCCCTCTCTCAGTGGATTCCCGTGTCCCCACCTTGCGGGCACCCTACGCTCGGAAAACAGAGCGAGGAGCGGGCGCATGGTTGCAGCAGACCTCCCCATCGGGGACCGGATCAGGCACTATCGGGGCGGGCGCCGGCAGGATGCGGTCGCCGGACTGGTGGGCATTTCGCCCGACTACTTGTCCCAGATCGAGCGGGGTCTCAAGGTCCCTTCGCTGCCCATCCTGTATGCCCTGGCTCAGGAGCTGGGGGTACCCACTGCCGCTCTGCTGTCGGAGCAACCCCCCGCAGAAGAGGAAGCCTCAGACACAGCGGAGGCTGCTGTGGGCCGCGCGCTCCTCGGCTACGGGCCCGCTTTCAAGGCTGGGCCTGCAACGGCAGCCGTGCTGAGGGACCGGGTGGAGGCCGCGTGGCAGTCCTGGCAGACCGCGCGCGACCGCTTCACCCAGGCCGCCCATACGCTGCCCGGACTCGTTGCTGATGTAGATCACGCGGCTCGCGCCGCTCGCGCCGGGGCGGATCCGGTAGAGCGCCGTGCCGTGCTCCGGGTTGCCTCTGACCTCTACTGCCTGCTCCGTTCCTACCTGCGGCGCACCGGCCGCGTCGATCTGGCCACCATCGCAGCGGACCGGGCCATGCGCGGCGCAGAGGACGCCGACGACCCTCTGCGTGTCGCTGCCGCGCAGTGGAACCTCGGCCATGTCCTCCTCGCTGCGGGCCGGCCAGGCGAGGCGGAGGACCTGGCGCTGCGGGCGGTCGAGCAGGTTGCTGTCGCTCAGATGCCGGAGATGGAGCGCCAAGCGATGGGCGGCGCACTCCAGCTGGTGGCCGTCCTCGGGGCGACCCGTCGGCGCCGCTGGTGGGAGGCCCGGGACCGACTGGTTCAGCACGCAGCGCCCGCGGCCCGCCAGGTGCCCGACGACAGCAACATCCGATGGACCGTGTTCGGGCCGACCAACATTGCTCTGCACGCCCTGTCCATCGAGATGGAAGCGGGCGAGACCGGTGAGGCCCTGCACACTGCGGACGCGACCGACATCAGTGGTCTGCCTTCGGTGGAGAGGGAGTTCACTTTCGGTCTGGAGGTGGCGGCCTGCCACGGCCAGCGTCGCGACGATGCCGCCGTTCTGCTGTCTCTGCTCGGCTTGGAGGCCATCGCCCCGGAAGATCTGGCCCGGACGCCGCTCGCCCGGCAGTTGGTCTTGACGACGATCCGCCGGTCCCGGGCGACGCACGCTCGGCAGGCCGAGCAGCTCGCTGTGCGGATGGGCCTCGTCTAGCTGGGGAGCTTGTGGCTCACCCGAACTGACAGCTCGGGTGATCGCGCAGAGGTTGCCTACGGTCATGGGTGTGAGGCACGTCACCATGACTGTGAAGGCTTTCCCGATGCCCGATCCAACACAAATCTCGGCGGTCGATCGCTGGCTGTCCCAAGCGCAGGCCGCACCCGAGCAGGCGTGGCGCGAGTGGAGGGACGGAGGCGTCGCCCTCCTGCCATGCGGCAACCGCTTCTGCGCGATCCGAATCCCTACGCAGCTCGTGCACGCCGCGGTCGGCACCTCGGAGCAGCCAGCAGTGGACACCGCGCTCTCTGCGGCTCTCGACGGACCAGTGATCCGCGATGAGGCGGGCCAGCACGACTACGCACTGATCGAAACCATTCCGCGGAGGGACTGGCCCTTTCAGCAAGATGCCCCGTTGCTCGGCCACGGCACGTACCTGGGCGTTCCGAAAACGGAGCGTGAAGGTTCGTCCCGCACGCACTGGGTTGTGCCGCCCCGCTTCCCCGGAAACCTGTGCTCCCTCCGGGCGGTCGAGGAACTCGTGGCCACAGGCCGCGCCAGCCTCGCCGAGAACAGCCCTCCGGAGACAAGCCCATGAGGACCGTAGTCCCGGCCGACGTGGCCCCCGAGGCGCAGAAGGTATATCAGGCGCTTCTCGCGCACCTCGACGCCTGTACCCCGTGCCGCGTCGAAGCTCCGTGCGAGGACGGCCGCCGCATCCGCCGAGCCTGGCAAGCGGCCCGCGCTGCGGCCACGCCTCCCTCGAACTCCCGCCGTACTTACGGCGTGTAGACGGCTCAGATGGGCACGCTCACGAACGGCACGACCACCATTCTCTACCAGTACCACGCGGCGCCAGGACTGGACTGGCGGAAGGCCCGCCGGACCGACCTCGATCCAATTCTGAAGGACTGCCTCATCCTCGCGGACGCCGGCGTCGCGAAGGGGTACCCGCACGACAGCATCCCCGACGGGACGCGCATGGTCGCGATCAGCGACGACAAGGACCCGAAGACACCGGTGCTGCTCATGAGCCGGGCCGTGATCAGCAAGTTCTTCGACGGGGTGATCTGCGATGTGCACGAGGGCCCGCCGCTGGAGACGGAGCGGGAGTGGAACGGGACTCGGATCTGCCCGGTCTGTACGCCGCTCGGCCGTACTCACCAGGAGACGCGGGTGATCGTCCGGAGGGCGAAAGCGCGTTTCGAGCGCGAGGGGTACTGGAATCAGCCGGGCCGGTGTACCTAGCTGCTGGTGCCGAACGGGGCTGCCGGTGCTGTGGTACCGGCAGTCTCCGCCCCGTCAGACGAAGTCGCGGAGCGGCACGTCGAGCGCGTCGGCGATGAGGAGGGGGTCGGTGAGCGTGGGCACCCTGGTGGCGTGTTCGTACCGGTGGACCGTCTTGCGATCACGGCCGACGCGCCCACGCTCGCGGCTTGTGAGACTCCGGGGTCGAGTGCAGACCAGGGGTCGTCGAGCTTGGCCCGAGCCCAGACCCTGCTCGCGCCGCAGATCCTCCGCCCATCGTGAGCACCCCCTCGTCGGCGGGCGGACACTGGTTCTCGATTCTGATCAGCTAAGTCTGGGCCTGCTGAATTAGGTTGCATTGCTGACCGTTACGCGTGCCGCGTGTGCGCGTTGAGCACTGTGGCCAGGGCGGGGGAGAGACTCCCCCCAGGTGGCCCCCCGCTCTGGTCCCTCAGGCCAAGACAACGGCGGCCCCGCAGTGTGAAACCGCGGGGCCGCCGTCGCGCTGCGCCGCCAAGCGGGGGAGTGGGAGACGACTGGGAGATGATCAAGGAGAGATTCCTCGAACAGCTGCCATTTTCGTCTGGTTTCCTCTAGATGCCACTAGGCGAAAGTCAGAGACCCAATCTTGACTTCAGCCCGCCGACTCGCCCGCGTGAGGGCTCAGTACGCCCATGCTGACCAGCACGATCAGTACGATGCCGAGGGCGATGCGGTAGTAGACGAACGGCATGAAGGACTTGGTCGTGATGAACTTCATGAACCAGGCGATGACCGCGTAGCCGACCAGGAACGCGACGATCGTCGCAAAGATCGTCGGGCCCCAGGAGACGTGGCCGCCCTCGCCCGCGTCCTTGAGTTCGAAGGCGCCCGAGGCGAGGACCGCCGGGATGGCGAGCAAGAAGGAGTAGCGCGCCGCCGCCTCGCGGGTGTAGCCCATGAGCAGGCCGCCGCTGATGGTGGCGCCGGAGCGGGAGACGCCCGGGATCAGGGCCATCGCCTGGCAGATGCCGAAGATCAGGCCGTCGCGGACGCCCAGTTCCTTCAGGCTCTTGCGTTCCTTCACGGCACGGTGCTTGCCGCCGGTCTCGTCGCGCGCCGCGAGGCGGTCGGCGATGCCGAGGACGATGCCCATCACGATCAGCGTCGTGGCGATGAGCCGCAGATCGCGGAACGGGCCCTCGATCTGGTCCTTGAAGGTGACGCCCAGCACGCCGATCGGGATCGAGCCGACGATGACGAGCCAGCCCATCTGCGCGTCGTGGTCGGAGCGTGGCACCTTGCCGAAGAGGGAGCCGAACCACGCGGAGATGATCCGTGCGATGTCCTTGCGGAAGTAGATCAGCACGGCTGCCTCGGTGCCGATCTGGGTGATCGCGGTGAACGCGGCTCCCGGATCGTGCCAGCCCGCGAAGGCCGCGGTCAGCCGCAGATGCGCGCTGGACGAGATCGGGAGGAACTCGGTCAGTCCCTGGACGAGCCCGAGGATGAAGGATTCAAGCCAAGACATGGAAACTGCGCCGTCCAAGTACGGATCATGGGCTGCGGGTGCGGTCATGTGATGGGAGATACGGGAGGTATGCGCGCGAGGGGTGATCACTCCCTTGCCGTGGGGCAGCGTAGCGCCACTTGGTTAATAGATTGCCGGAGGGCCGCCGCGCGGGGCGGCGGGCCAGCTGGGACGGGGGTCCGGGAGGCACTCCTCGCGCCGCGCCACAAGCCGATCCGGATCGGCCGCGTCGGCCAGGATCGGCCGCGTCGGCCCGCATCGGCCACGCCGCAGCGGATCGGCCACGTCGGCCCGGATCGGCCACTCCGACCCGGATCGGCCACGCCACACCGGACCGGCTACGCCGCCGTGGGGCCCTTCGTCGTCCAGCCGGGGGTCTGCGGGTGTGCGGTGAGGTCGTCGTGGTGGACCTGCTCGCCGCAGGCCGCGCAGGTCACGACCGGGAGCATCTCGTTGCCGCAGACGTGCTCGACGACCATCGGGCGGTCGTCGTCCGTGCGGAGGTGGCGGTCGCCCCAGGCCATCAACGTCATCAGGACCGGCTCCAGTTCGAGGCCGGCCTGCGTGGGGCGGTACTGGAAGCGCTGCGGACGCTCGCTGTAGGCGACCTTCTCCAGGACGCCGGCGTCGACCAGGCGGCGCAGCCGCGTCGCGAGGATGTCGCGCGGGGCGCCGATGTTGCGCACCAGCTGGTCGAAGCGCCCGTTGCCGAGGCAGACCTCGCGCAGGACGAGCAGGGAGTACTTCTCGCCGACCAGGGCGAGGGCGTCGGCGATCGAGCAGGGGCGCGCATCCTTCATGCGGACATCCTAGGGGAGGGTTTGTTTTTCCAACTCGCCGGGCTATGGTGAGTTGGAATTTCCTACTCACTGGTATTCGCCGGGGGGAGCCGTGCACGGCGGCGGGCAAAGGGGAGTCCATCTCGTACCGCGCCCCGCGCCGCTGACCCCCGGCGCCCTAGGAGGACCGCACCATGCGTGACGCCGTCATCGTCGAAGCCGTACGCACCCCGGTCGGCAAGGGAAAGCCGAACGGCTCCCTCGCCCACGTCCACCCGGTCGAACTCCTCGCCCACACCCTGCGCGCCCTGGTGGAGCGCACGGGCATCGACCCCGGCCAGGTCGACGACGTGATCGGCGGCTGCGTCGACCAGGTCGCCGAGCAGGCCATGAACACCACCCGGTACGCCGTCCTGTCCGCGGGCTTCCCGGAGTCGGTGCCCGCCACCACCGTGGACCGCCAGTGCGGTTCGTCCCAGCAGGCCGTGCACTTCGCCGCGCAGGGCGTGCTCTCCGGCGCGTACGACATGGCCGTCGCCTGCGGGGTCGAGTCGATGAGCCGCGTACCGATGTGGTCGAACGTCCCGCCGGGCGCCGACCCCTTCGGACCCGGGGTCGCCCGGCGCTTTCCCGAGGGGCTCGTACCGCAGGGCATCAGCGCCGAACTCATCGCCGCCAAGTGGTCCATCGGCCGCGAGCAGATGGACGCGTTCGCCACGACCTCCCACCGGCGGGCGGCACGGGCCTGGGACGAGGGACTCTTCGACGCGGAGGTCGCCCCGGTCGACGGCGTCACGCGCGATGAGTGCGTACGCTCCGCCACCACCCCCGAGATACTCGCCGGCCTGAAGCCCGCCTACCAGGACCCCGGCTTCGGCGAGCGCTTCCCGCAGATCGACTGGTCCGTCACGGCGGGCAACGCCAGCCCCGTCAACGACGGCGCATCCGCCGTCCTGATCACCACCAGCGAGCACGCCGCACGGCTCGGTCTGCGCCCGCTGGCCCGGCTGCACAGCTTCGCCGTCACCGGCTCCGACCCGCTCCTGATGCTCACCGGCATCCTGCCCGCCACCGAAAAGGTGCTGCGCAAGGCCTCGTTGAGCCTGTCCGACATCGACCTCTTCGAGGTCAACGAAGCCTTCGCCAGCGTCGTCCTGGCCTGGCTCCAGGAGACCGGCGCCGACCCGGAGAAGGTCAACGTGCACGGCGGAGCCATCGCGTTGGGGCACCCCCTGGGCGCGAGCGGCACGCGGCTCATGACCACCCTCGTGCACGCCATGCGGGCCCGTGGGGCGCGTTATGGGTTGCAGACCATGTGCGAGGCGGGGGGCCTGGCCAACGCGACGATCCTCGAAGCGATATGAGCCAGGAGCGGGCAGGGCAGGCCAGGCCAGGGCAGAGGCGCTCCTAGGGGCTGCCCCCGGGTGCGCGGGTGCGGGTGCGTGCCTGCGTGGGTCCTGCGTGGGTGCGGCGCGATCGGCCGCCGAAGTCCTAGCGGGCGCGCAAATGGTGGCGCTTGAACCACGCCACCACCGCGCCCGCCAGCCCCGTCACCGCGATGAAGCCCATCGCGACCAGGAACACGGGAGACGTAGGCGTCGAGGCGCGCGCGCCCGCGATGACGTACGCGGCGGTGTTCGGGATCGACCCCAGGCCGGTGGCGAGCAGGAACGGCAGCCAGCCCATACGGGACACCGCCGCGCAGTAGTTGGCCGCCGCGAACGGCACCCCGGGGAAGAGCCGGGCCGCCAGCATCGACCGGAAGCCGTGTCTGCTCAACTGCCCGTCGGCCGCCTTCAGCCAGCGGCCGCGCAGCAGCGGGCGCAGCGCGTCCTGGCCCAGCATCCTGCCCAGGCCGAAGGCGATCCCGGAGCCGAGGACCGTGCCCGCGAGCGCCGCCGTGAGGCCCGCCTGCGAACCGAACAGGGCGCCTGCCGCCAGATTGAGCAACGGACGCGGTACGAACGCGGTGGTGCACAGGCCGTACGCGACCGCGAAGACAAGGACCGCGGCGGCCCCGCCGAGCTGCGCCGGCCAGCCGTCGGACAGCAGCCGCTGTGGCTCGAAGAGCAGCACACACGTCCCGGCGGCCGCGAGCAGCGCCACCAGCAGCGAGAGCCGCGACCACGGCGAGAGCAGCACCCTGGTGCAGCGCTCGGCGAAGCCTTGCGGACGGACTGCGGCTGAGTCGAACATCCGGGGAGACTAACCGACAAATGTGTGTGATCGCCGTATGGAGCGTCTCACGGGCGTCACAGTTCTAAGGTGCGTCCCATGAGCGCGACCGTTCCGCACAGCGAGCTGGCCGACACCGTCATGGAGCGTCTCACCGTGACGTACGCGGCTTCGGCGGACCCCGTGCGGGCCGCGCGGGCACAGGCGTACATGAAGGACATCGCCCCTTTTCTGGGCCTGCCCTCGCCCGTGCGCCGCGAGCTGTCCCGCACGGTCCTCGCCGGGCTCCCGCGCCCCGACGAGGCGGACTGCGCGGCCGTGGCGCTGCGCTGCTGGGAACTGCCGGAGCGCGAGTACGCGTACTTCGCCGTGGACTATCTGCGGCGGCACGTGAAGTGCCTCTCGTCGGGCTTCCTGCCGGTCGCCCGCCGTCTCGTCACGACGGTGTCCTGGTGGGACACCGTCGACGCGCTCGCCGCGCACGTCGTCGGGGGCCTGGTCGCCGCCGACCCGCGGCTCAGGACGGAGATGGACGCCTGGATCGAGGACGAGGACCTCTGGGTGGCCCGCACCGCCCTCCTCCACCAGCTCCGCCACAAGGACACCACCGACACCGGACGCCTCTTCGCCTACTGCCTGCGCCAGGCCGGGCACCCCGACTTCTTCATCCGCAAGGCCATCGGCTGGTGCCTGCGCGAGTACGCCAAGACCGATCCGGCGGCCGTACGCGACTTCGTCGAGCGGGAGAAGGGACACTTGGCGCCCCTCTCGGTGCGCGAGGCCCTGAAGAACCTCTGATCACACCGGACTTCACGGGCACGGGCCCGGCGAAAACCATTCGACGAACCCCCGCCCGTCGGCAATGATCTGCCCCATGTTCCGGTACGCCTTCCACGCAGCCCCGTCCGCAGTCGCGGACGCTGCGAAGGCTGCCGTCTTCCACTTCGCGGCATTCCCCGTCGGCGGCGCCCGACGCTGACCCTCCCCGGACACTCCGGCGGACCCCACAGGGGGAGGGTCGGTTCGGCCCCGGGGTCCCCGTCCCGAGCGCGCACGCGACGCCGTGCGCCCAGGACTTCAGCTTTCGAGTTCCGGAGAAGGAACCGCCATGTCCAAGACGGCGTACATCCGCACGAAACCGCACCTCAACATCGGCACGATGGGCCACGTCGACCACGGCAAGACCACCCTGACCGCCGCCATCACCAAGGTCCTCAGCGAGCGCGGCACCGGCACGTTCGTGCCCTTCGACCGCATCGACCGCGCCCCCGAGGAGGCCCAGCGCGGCATCACCATCAACATCGCGCACGTCGAGTACGAGACCGACACCCGGCACTACGCGCACGTGGACATGCCGGGCCACGCCGACTACGTCAAGAACATGGTCACCGGCGCCGCGCAGCTCGACGGGGCGATCCTCGTCGTCTCCGCGCTCGACGGGATCATGCCGCAGACCGCCGAGCACGTCCTGCTGGCCCGCCAGGTCGGCGTCGACCACATCGTGGTCGCGCTGAACAAGGCGGACGCGGGGGACGAGGAGCTCACCGACCTCGTCGAGCTGGAGGTGCGTGAGCTGCTCTCCGCGCACGGGTACGGGGGCGACTCCGTGCCGGTCGTGCGGGTCTCGGGGCTGAAGGCGCTGGAGGGCGACCCGCGCTGGGCCGCCGCCATCGAGGCGCTGCTCGACGCCGTGGACACCTATGTGCCCATGCCCGAGCGGTACGTCGACGCGCCCTTTCTGCTGCCGGTGGAGAACGTGCTCACCATCACCGGCCGCGGGACCGTCGTCACCGGAGCCGTCGAGCGCGGCACGGTGCGGGTCGGTGACCGGGTGGAGGTCCTCGGCGCGGAGACGGAGACCGTCGTCACCGGTCTGGAGACCTTCGGCAAGCCGATGGAGTCCGCGCAGGCCGGCGACAACGTGGCGCTGCTCCTGCGCGGGGTCCCACGCGACGCCGTACGGCGCGGGCATGTCGTCGCCGAGCCGGGCAGCGTCGCTCCGAGCCGCCGCTTCACCGCCCAGGTGTACGTCCTGTCGACCAAGGAGGGCGGCCGGTCGACGCCGATCGCGACCGGCTACCGGCCGCAGTTCTATCTGCGGACCGCGGACGTGGTCGGTGACGTGGACCTCGGCGAGGCCGCCGTCGCCCGGCCCGGCGACACCGTGGCGATGACGGTGGAGCTCGGCCGCGACATGCCCCTGGAGCCGGGCCTCGGCTTCGCGATCCGCGAGGGCGGGCGCACCGTCGGGGCGGGCACGGTGACCGCGGTCGGCTGACGCCCGCTGCCCGTCTCCTCCGGGGATCCACCCCGGGGGAGGCGGGCACAATGGAGCGGTGACCGAGGACGAGAAGACGGACGAGAGCGCGGACGGCGGCGCGGACGAGGCCATAGCCGTCATCAGGGACGTCGACCACGGCACCGCCAAGCTGATGCCGGACGTGGACCGGCGCCGCGCCTGGCTGCTCACGGTCGACGGGGCGCCCCAGTCCTACGTCGATCTGGACGCGCCCACCTACCTGGAGTTCGAGTACGCGCAGCGGCTCGCCCACGTCATCGACACCACCGGGACCGACACCACCGGAATCGACGCCACCGGAATCGACGCCACCGGGACCGACGCCACCGGAGACCCCGGCCGCCCGCTGGACGTGGTCCATCTCGGCGGCGGCGCGCTCACCCTGCCCCGCTACGTCGCCGCGACCCGGCCCGGCTCGCGGCAGGACGTGGTGGAGGCGGACCGGGGCCTGCTCGACCTGGTCGCCGACCGGCTGCCGCTGCCCGCGGGCTCCGGCATCACCGTGCACGGCGCCGATGCCCGGCAGTGGCTCGAACAGGCGGCCGCGGACAGCGCCGACGTACTCGTGGCCGATGTCTTCGGCGGCTCGCGGGTGCCGGCCCACCTGACGTCGGTGGCGTACGCGCGCGCGGCGGAACGGGTGCTGCGGGCGGGCGGCCTCTACGCGGCGAACCTCGCGGACGGCGCGCCCTTCGCCTTCCTGCGCTCCCAGCTCGCCACCTTCGCCGAGGTGTTCGAGGAGGTCGCGCTGATCGCCGAGCCGAGCGTGCTGCGGGGCCGCCGCTTCGGCAACGCGGTGCTCGTCGCCTCACACGGGCCGATCGAGATCGAGGCCCTGGCCCGGCGGACGGCCTCCGACGTCTTCCCGGCCCGCGTCGAGCACGGCCCGGCGCTGCGCCTGTTCATCGGCGACGCGCGCCCGGTCCACGACGAGAACGCGGTCCCGTCACCCGAACCGCCGGACGGAGCCTTCAGCATCGGCTGAGGGCTCGGCCCCCGGCTCGTCCATGGCGCCGGGCCGGTCCGGCAGGGGATCGGCCGACGGCTCCACCGGGAGGCCGGTCGCCAGCTCCGCCGAGGGTTCCACCAGGGGAGTGGCCGCCTTCGCCACCTCCGTGGAGCTCGCGCGCCGCGTCAGATTGCGCACGTCCGGCACGAACAGGACCAGCGCCGTCACCACGACCACCAGGACCGCGCAGCCCCACAGCGACGCCGAGCGGCCGAAGGCGAGCTCCGCCGGGCCCGCGAGCGCCGTGGCGAGCGGAACCATCGCGATCGAGCCGAACCAGTCGTACGCCGCGACGCGCGACAGCTTCTCCTCGGGGATCTCCTGATGCATCGCCGTCATCCACGAGACGCCGAACACCTCGATGGCGACGCCGCTGACGAACATCACCGCCGCGAGCCCCCACACCGGCAGCGGCACCGCCAGCGCCGCCGAGGGCGCGGCGAGCGGGAAGACGCAGAGGGTGCCGGCGAGCAGCAGGCGCCGCGGCTTCCAGCGCATCATCAGGAACGCGCCGCCGACGGTGCCCGCGCCGAACGCGCCGAGCGCCAGACCCCAGGGCCCCGCACCCCCCAGCTCGTCCCGGGCGACCAGCGGTCCGAAGACCGCTTCGGCCGCGCCCACCACCGCCACCACCACGGAGAACTGCGCGACGATCGCCCACAGCCACGGCCGGCCGATGAACTCCTGCCAGCCCTCCCGCAGGTCGGAGAGGAGGCCGCCGCCGGGTGCGCGTGCCGGGATGTGGCTCACGTCGAGGAACGACCGCAGGGCTCCGGCCACCGCGAACGCCGCCGCGTCCACCGCGAGCACCCAGCCGGGGCCGATCGCGGCGACCATCAGACCGCCGAGCGCCGCGCCGCCGAGCCCCGCTCCCTGCATCGCCATGCGGTACAGCGCGAAGGCGCGGCCGGCCTGTTCGCCGCTGACGGTCGACATCAGCATGCCCTCGGCCGCCGGGCCGAAGAACGCCTGCCCGGTGCCGCCCAGGGCGGTGAGCAGCATCATCGACCAGAGCGGGGGCGCGCCGGAGATCACGAGGACCGCGAAGACCGCCTGCGAGACGCAGTTGAGCGCGTTGGCCGCGACCATCACGTGGTGGCGCGGCAGACGGTCGGCGACCGCGCCGCCGATCAGCAGGAACAGCACGAGCGGCAGCGTGCGCGCCGCCGCCACCAGACCCACGTCCCCGCCGTCACCGCCCGTGTCGAGGACGGCGAACGCCGCCGCGATCAGGGCGCCGTGGCTGCCCAGATTGGTCACGATCGCGGCGGCGGTCAGCAGGCTGTAGTTGCGGCCGGCCCAGGAGGGGCGGCGCACGTCGGCGGGTGTGGTCACCAAGGGACTATGGCCGCAGGGACACCGACTTGCCAAACCGTTTCCGCGCAGGTCCGGCAGCCCGTGGAGCGTCAGCGGTCCCGTGGCCCCGCGGCGGCCCGGCGGATCAGGACTCCGAGGGGTCCCCGTGCAGCCGTACCGTGCTCAAGATCTTCTGCACCGTCGCGTCGGGGATCTCGCCCTTCACGCCCTTGGCGCCGTACAGCGACCACGCGACGTACTCACCGTCGCCGTTCTTGAAGGAGAACGTCGTGGCCTTGCCGTCCGAGTCGCACTTGTCCTCCTTGACGACGCCGGACGTCGTGGAGGTGGCGACACTGCCCTTGATGCCCGACGCGGTGGTGTACGACTTCACCTTGCCGATGTCGATCCGCTTCTTGTCGGCCTTCTTCTGGCCGGTGTAGCCGCCGAAGACCCACCACGCGGAGTCGTTGCGCGCGACGTCCTTGGTGTTCTTCGCGCCGTTCTGGCCCTTGGTGCCGACGGCGCCGAGGGCGGTGTCGTCCTTCGTGCCGTCCTTGTCGTCGTCGGAGGAGCACCACTTCGACTTGTAGTGGGCGGGCGCCGACATGCCGATGAGCACGCTGCCGTCACCCTTCTCCTCGTCCTCGAAGCCGATGAACGTGTCCGGGGTGTCGACCTCCCAGTCGGCCGGGACGTCGAAGGCGGTGCCCCACTTGGGGTTCACGACGACCTGCCAGCCCTTGATCGTCGGCTTGGGGCCGTTGCCCGTGCCACGCTCACTGCCGCCGTCGTCCGTCGCGGTGGGGCTCGGCTTCGGCGAGGCCGACTTGGCGGGGGACTTCTTGTTCGGCTTGCCGTCCGCCTCGTCGTCCTTGTCGCCGCCGAGGACCAGGAAGCCCGTCACACCGGCGGCCACCAGGACGGCCAGCGCCGCGACGATCGCGGTGATCTTCGTCTTCTTTCCGTCACCGCCCTGCCCGCCACCCGGCTGGGGCGGCATGGGCGGCTGCGTCGGCGCGGCCCACTGCGGCTGCTCGGGCTGCGAGAAGGCCCCCGAGTGCGGCGGCTGCTGCTGGTATCCCGGCTGCTGGTACGGGTTCGGCTGCTGGTACCCCGGCTGCTGGTACGGATTGGGATTCTGGTCCTGCGGGTTCTGCTCGCCCCCGGGCGGCTGCTGTCCTGGCCACATGGGCAGTAACCATAGAGGGGCTTGTGGCCGGATGTCATCGCTGCCCCCGCAGGGGGCCCGGCACATCGGGTCACAAGCCCCGGTGGGGCACGAAACGCCTCAGGACTCCGTGGGATCCCCCGAGAGACGGACCGTGTTCAGGATCTTCATCACCGTCTCCTCGGGAATCTCGTCCTTGACGCCCGTCGCCCCGTAGAGGCTCCAGGCGACGTACTCGCCGTCGGAGTTCTTGAAGCCGAAGGTGATCGCCTTGCCGTCCGAGTCGCACGTGCCGTTCTGCGGCGTGTTCTTCGACTGGGCGCGGGCGATGCTGCCCTTGACGCCGGTCTTGGTGGTGAAGGGCTTCGCCTTCTTGTCGAAGGTGAGGCTCTTGCGGTCGGGCTGGGTGTAACCGCCGAAGACCCACCAGGGCACCTGGTTCACCGCGACCTCGTCGGTGCTCTTCGCGCCGTTCGCGCCCTTGGTGCCGACGGCGCCCAGGGCGGTGTCGTCCTTCGTGCCGTCCTTGTCGTCGTCGGAGGAGCACCACTTCGACTTGTAGTAGGCGGGCGCCGACATGGTGATCAGCGGCTTCGCGTCGGCGCCCTTGGCGGCGTCCTCGAAACCGATGAAGGTGTCGGGGGTCTGCACCTCCCAGTCGGCCGGGACGTCGAAGGCGGTGCCCCACTTGGGGTTCACGACGACCTGCCAGCCCTTGACCACCGGCTTGGGGCCGTTGCCCGTGCCGCGCTCGTCCTCGCCGCCGCCGGTCGCCGGGCCGGTGCCCGGCTCCTTGGAGGCGGCGCCGGCGGGGGACTTGGACGGCTTGGCGTCCGCCGAGTCGTCCGTGTCGCCGCCCAGCACCAGGTAGCCGGTGACGCCTGCGGCCACCACGACCGCGGCGGCCGCGACAAGGGCGACCAGCTTGGTCTTGTTGCCGTTCCCGCCGTTCCCGCCGCTTCCGCCGGGCTGCTGAGGCACGCCCATCGGCGCGGTCGGAGCGCTCCACTGCCCCTGCGCCGGCTGCTGCTGGTACGGGTTGGGCTGCTGATACCCCGGCTGCTGGTAGGGGTTCGGCTGCTGGTACCCCGGCTGCTGGTACGGATTGGGATTCTGGTCCTGCGGGTTCTGCTCGCCCCCGGGCGGCTGCTGTCCTGGCCACATGGCGGGAAACGATACGGGGTCAGGAAACCGGAGCGGCGCGACAACCCCTGGTCACGGGGCCCGTGGTGGTGCGGTGGCTCAGGACGCGGAGCCGTCGTCGTACTCGCGCACGGTGCTGAGCATCTTCCTGACCGTCGCGTCGGGCACTTCGTCCTTCACGTTCTTGGCGCCGAAGAACGACCAGGAGGCGAACTTCCCCCGGGAGTCCTTGAATCCGAACGTGGTCGCCTTGCCGTCGGTCCGGCACTCGTCGGTCTTCTCGATGCCCGAGACCGAGGAGGTGGCCACGCTGCCGGTGAGGCCGGAGGCGGTGGTGTAGGGCTGCGCCGCGCTGGTCTTGACGCTCTTGCGGTCGGGCTGGGAGTACTGGCCGTACACCCACGTCGCCGAGTCCTTCACGGCGATCTGCTCGGTGCTCTTCGCGGTGCGGTTGCCCTTGCTGCCGGCCTCCGCGAGCGGCGTGTGGTCCTCGACGCCGTCCCGGTCGGGATCGCTCGCGCACCACTTCTCCTTGAGCGCGGCGGGCGCCACCATCGCGATCAGGATGCTGTCCTCGTCGTCGGCCTCCCCGACGGCGTCCACCCAGTCACGCGACTTGAGGTTCCACTCCGGGGGAGCGTCGAAGGCGATGCCGCGCTCGACGTTCACGACGGTCTTCCAGCCCTTGACCGTCGGCTTCGGACCGCCGCCCACACCGCGCCGGTCCGCGTCATCGGACCCGGAAGGGTCGGCGGACGGGCTCGCGGAAGGACTCGCGGAAGCGGAGGACCCCGCGGGCCCGGCCTGCGCGTCGTCGCCCTCGTCGCCGCCCAGGAGCAGGACGCCGGTGACGCCCGCGGCCACCACGACCGCCGCCGCGGCGACCACGGCGACGACCTTGGTCCTGTTGCCGCCGCCCCCGCCGTCCTGCGGCGCCTGGGGCGTCCCGCCGGGCAGGGTGGGTGCGTTCCACGGCGCCGGCTGCTGGTACCCCGGCTGCTGGTAGAGATTCGGCTGCTGGTTCGGTCCGCCCCCGGGCTGCTGCTCTCCTGGCCACATGGGGAGTCACCCTAGGCGACCGTGATCCAGGTCGAGCCGGCTCCTGGTCAAAGAACGCTACCCGTGGGTAACATTCCAGTCATGAGCGCTGACCAGATGTCGATCGGCGAGATGCTCGCCGCCACCGTGCCGATGGCCCGGACCCTGAACCTCGAGTTCCGCGAGGCCACGCCCGAGAAGGCCGTGGTCGCCCTGCCCGACCAGGCCGAGTACCACAACCACGTCGGCGGGCCGCACGCCGGAGCCATGTTCACCCTGGGCGAGTCGGCGAGCGGCGCGATCGTGCTCGCCGCGTTCGGCGACCAGCTGTCGAGGGCCGTCCCTCTCGCCGTCAGCGCCGACATCGCGTACAAGAAGCTCGCCATGGGGCCGGTGACCGCCACCGCGACCCTCGGGCGCCCGGCGGCCGAGGTCGTCGCCGAGCTGGACGCGGGGCAGCGCCCCGAGTTCCCGGTGGCGATCGCGATCCAGCGCGAGGACGGCGCCGTGACCGGCGAGATGACCGTCGTCTGGACCCTGCGGCCCAATAACTGAGTCGCGTACGGGCGTTCACTTCCGTACGTTCGACGAGCACACGGCATCGCGCCGGCCGGGTCACGGGGGTCCCGGCCGGCGCGGTGCCGTCTCCGTTTTTGCGGCCCCCGCCCCGACTTCGGCCCAGGCTCCGGCTCCGTGACTTTCCCGCCGTTCTCCGCGGCCTCGCGCTCAGGTCATTGACACGAGTCAACGACGGCCGTAGTTTTCCCGCCGCCAGGGGGTCGACGTCGTCCAGCCACGGGAGTCGCCGCATGAGCCGCATCAGTCGTACGAGCCGCAGGAAGAGAACGGGCCGGGGCGCCTGCGCCCTGGTCGTCATGGCCGCCGCCGCGGCCCTGCTCCCTCCGCACACCGCGCGTGCCACCCCCGAGAGCCCGCCCCGGCCGGGCGGCGGCACTCTCGTCCGTACCGACGCGGGCTGGCTGCGCGGCGAATTAACCGCAGAGGGGCGGCAGTTCCTCGGCATCCCCTACGCACGGCAGCCCGTCGGCGGCCTGCGCTGGAAGGAGCCGCGCCCCGCCGAGCCCTGGCACGGCGTACGCGGCGCGACCTCCTTCGGCAACCGCTGCGTCCAGACGGCCAGTTGGGACCCCGGCTACGAGAACCCCAGCCACACCGAGGACTGCCTCGACCTCAACGTGTACGTCCCCGAGGCGAAGGGCAAGAGCGAGCGCCGTCCCGTCATGGTCTGGCTGCACGGCGGCGGACTGACCGCGGGCGCGGGGGAGGACATCGTGCCCGACACCTTCGCCCGCCGCACCGGCACGGTGGTCGTGACCGTCAACTACCGCCTCGGGGCGATGGGTTTCCTCGCCGGGAAGGGCCTCGACGCCGAGGCCTCCGACGGCCAGGTCTCCGGCAACTACGGCATGCTCGACCAGCAGGCCGCCCTGCGCTGGGTGCGCGCCAACATCGGCGCGTTCGGCGGCGACCGGCGGCGCGTCACCGTCGCGGGCGAGTCGGCGGGCGGCCGGTCCGTCTGCACGCAGCTCGCCTCGCCCACCGCCAAGGGCCTCTACCGCGCGGGCATCGTGCAGAGCGGCGCCTACGGGGACTGCGCCGCCCGCGAGCGCGAGGAGGCGATCGCCCAGGGCGCCGCGTTCGCGAAGAAGGCCGGCTGCCCCGACCCCGCCACCGCCCTGGCCTGCCTGCGCGGGAAGCCGGCCAAGGAGATCCTCGCCGCCCAGGCCGGGTTCGACTGGGCCCCGGTGGCGGGCGGCGCCTTCCTGCCGGTCCAGCCCGAGGAGGCGTACCGGAAGGGGAGCGCGGCCCGCGTCCCGGTCCTGAACGGCGCGAACAGCGACGAGGGACGGCTCTTCGCCTACGGGCAGTTCGACGGCCAGGGCAAGCCGCTCACCGAGGCGCAGTACCCCGGCGCGCTCACCCGGGCCTACGGCGCCGAACTGGGCGCCGAGGTCCTGCGGCGCTATCCGGCGTCCGGCCACGCCTCGCCGACGCACGCGTACGCGGCGGCCCAGGGCGACCAGCTGTTCGCGTGCCCCGCGCTGCGCCTGGACCGCACGCTCGCGGGGCGCGGGCCCGTCTACGCCTATGAGTTCGCCGACCGCACCTCGCCGCCCTTCGCCTCGATCCGGGAAGCGGGCAAGACGTTCGACTTCGGGGCGACCCACGTCAACGAAGTGCAGTACCTCTTCCGGCACTTCGGGCTCGTGTCACCCCTGAACGCGCAGCAGCGGGCGCTGGCCCGCCAGATGGTCCAGTACTGGGGCTCCTTCCTCCACGGCGGCGCACCGCGCGCCGAGGGCGGGCCCGCCGCGCCCGACCAGCGCACGCGCCCCGGCCAGGTGCTGGTGCTGCGCACCGCCTCCGCGGGCGGGACCGCCCTGAGCGCGGCCGTGGCCCGTGAGCACCGATGTGATCTGTGGGACCGCGCGGACTCCGCCCCGGCCGACGCCGGGTGAGCGGGTAGGCTGCCCGGCGTGCGCGCTCCGGGGGGAACGCGCGCGCCGGGTACAGACGCACCAGCACAGCCAGCACAGGAGGAACCGGCCTTGCACGTCCAGGAATGGCTCGAGACCGTACCGGCCGTCAGTATCTACGCGCTGGTGGGCGTGGTCATCGGTCTGGAGAGCCTGGGCATCCCGCTGCCGGGTGAGATCGTCCTCGTCTCCGCCGCGCTGCTCTCCTCACAGCACGGCGAGCTCAACCCCGTCGTCCTGGGGATCTGCGCCACGGCGGGCGCCATCATCGGCGACTCCATCGGGTACGCGATCGGACGCAAGGGCGGCAGGCCGCTCCTGGCCTGGCTGGAACGGAAGTTCCCCAAGCACTTCAGCGCCGCGAACGTCGGCAGCGCCGAGCAGTCGTTCCAGAAGTGGGGCATGTGGGCGGTCTTCTTCGGCCGCTTCGTCGCGCTGCTCCGCATCTTCGCGGGACCCCTGGCCGGTGTGCTGCGCATGCCGTACTGGAAGTTCTTGATCGCCAACGTCCTGGGCGGCATCGTCTGGGCGGGCGGCACGACCGCCGTCATCTACTACATCGGCGTCGTCGCCGAGGACTGGCTCAAGCGGTTCTCGTACTTCGGTCTCGCCATCGCCGTGCTGATCGGCGTCGGCTCCATGCTGCTGGTCAAGCGCCGCGCCAAGAAGTCCGCGGCGGCACGCTCGGACGCGGAGGCCTCCGAGACGCGGACGGCGGCCGAGCCGGTCCCCGTTCCGGCCGCCGACTGACGTCACTTGGCGTGGGCGTCCCGGTGGGCCTTGGCCAGCTCGACGTACATCGTGCCGTTGAGGGTGATGCCCGCGCGCTCCTCGTCCGTGAGCGGGCGGCGGACCTTGGCCGGTACGCCCGCGACGAGGGAACCGGGCGGGACGATCATGCCCTGCGGCACGAGGGCCTGCGCCGCGACCAGCGAACCGGCGCCGATCACCGCGCCGTTGAGGACCGTGGCGCCCATGCCGATCAGGCAGTCGTCCTCGACGGTGCAGCCGTGCAGGACGGCGTTGTGGCCGACCGAGACCCGCTCGCCGATGGACATCGGGAAGCCGAGGTCGACGTGGAGGCTGCAATTGTCCTGGATGTTGCTGTCGGCGCCGACGACGATGGGCCCGCCGTCCGCGCGGAGCACCGCGCCGTACCAGGCGCTCGCTCCGGCGTGCAGGGTCACCTCGCCGATCAGGACCGAGGTGGGTGCGGTGAAGGCGTCCCGATCAATCTTCGGGTCCTTGCCGCCGATCCCGGTGATGAGTGCCTCGTGGCCCATCGGATGTCTCCATTCGTACGTGACGCGCGCCTGGCGGAACCGTACGGGACGCGGGTGGGGCCGCCGCCCCGTGGGGTGAAGATCACAGGGGCCCGGGCTCACCGCGCCGCGCCCGGCTGAGTAACGTGAGCGCGTGCCGAAGAACAGGAACACGTTCTCATCCGCGGTCGCCGAGTGGCGGCGCCGCGCGACCCAGCGCGCCGTCCACGCGGGCTGGGCCTGGGTGCAGCGGACGGGCGCGGTCACCGCGCAGCGGCCGGGACGGCTGCGGTTCGGGGCGATCGGCCACGGCACCAAGCTGTCCTTCCCGCAGGGGACCGTCTTCGGTGAGCCGTGGATCCGCATCGGCGACCACTGCATCATCGGCGAGCAGGTCACCCTCACCGCCGGGATGATGCCCGACCTCGACCTCGGCCCCGAACCGATCCTGCGCATCGGCAACGGCGTCGTGCTGGGCCGCGGCAGCCACGTCATCGCCGACACCACGGTGACGATCGGCGACGACTGCTACTTCGGACCCACGGTGTACGTGACGTCGACGAACCACTCGTACGACGATCCGCACACGCCCATCGGCAAGCAGTGGCCCCGCATGGAGCCCGTCGAGATCGGGTCGGGCTGCTGGATCGGCACGAACGCGGTGATCCTGCCGGGGGCGCGGATCGGGCGCAACGTCGTGGTGGCCGCGGGGGCGGTCGTCCGCGGTGACGTTCCCGACCATGCCGTGGTGGCCGGGGCGCCGGCCCGGGTCGTGCGGACGTGGGACGCGGAGGCGGGGTGGCAGCCGCCTCTGCGCACGCCCGCGCCCATACCCATTCCTGACGGGGTCACGCCGGAGCAGTTGCTCGCGCTGGGGGAGTTGGAGGGGTAGTCCGCTGCCTTTGCCGGCCGCGGGCGTGCTCCCGGGGTGTTGCTAGCTCGCCAGCAACACCGTGCCCACAAGGGCCAGGCCCGCCCCCGCCGCCTGCACGCCGCGCAGACGCTCCTTGAGGACCGCACGCGCCGCGATTGCCGTGATCACGGGGTACGTCGAGGAGAGCACCGCGGCCAGGGTGATCGGGCCGTTCTGCGCGGCCAGGGAGTACGTGCCGTTGGCCGCGACATCCGCCAGGCCGACGAAGGCCAGCGCCGGGAGCGCCGACCGGATCAGGCCCATGCCCGTGCCCTCGGGGAGCGCCGTGCCGCCCCGCCGCACGGAGACGAACAGCGCCGCCCCGCCCGCCGCCACGTTCGTCACGCGCTGCACGAACAGCGCGAGGAACAGGCCCGTGAGGTTGCTGGAGGCCTCGGAGATCAGGGCGAGGACCGCGCCGAAGCCGAAGGCCGCGAGGAGGGTGAGCAGGACCGCATGGCGCTGCACGGGGGCGCCCCGCAGCTCGGGGCCGCCCGCGAGCACGATGCCCACGACGGCGACGACGAGCCCGGCGAACTGCGCGACGCCCGGCCGCTCGCCGAGGAAGAGCCCCACCGCGACGGGCACGACGACACCGACGGAGGCGAGCGGCGAGACCACGCTCATCGGGCCGATGGCCAGGGCCTTATAGAAGGCGAGCATCGCCACCGGGCCGAGCAGGCCCGCGGCCACCGCGAACCACAGCTGCGGCCCCCACTCCGTCCAGCCGCCGGTGGCGACCACGATGGCGCCGAGGACGAGCACGGCGATGGTCTGCGAGGCGACGACGACGGTGAGGGCGGGGATGCGCCGGGTCAGCAGTCCGCCGCCGAAGTCGGCGAGCCCGTACATCAGGCTGGTCGCCAGAGCGAACAGTGCGGTCATCGGAGATCCTCGCAGTACAGTGTGGTGAACCATTAAGTGCACCACACCGTAGTGCACTATCGTGAACTCTGTCATCCAATACATTGGACGGAATGTGTCGGACCTCGATCAGCTCACCCAGTCGCTCGCCCGCAACCTCAAGCGCTGGCGCTCGGAACGGGGCTTCACGCTCGACGCGCTCGCGGGCCGCGCGGGCGTCAGCCGCGGCATGATCATCCAGATCGAGCAGGCCAGGACCAACCCCAGCGTCGGCATCACGGTGAAGCTCGCCGACGCCCTGGGCGTCAGCATCACCACCCTCCTCGACTACGAGCAGGGCCCGCACGTGCGGCTCGTGCCGCCGGAGCAGGCGGTGCGCATGTGGTCCACGGACGCCGGCAGCAGCACGACGCTGCTCGTCGGGACCGAGGTGCGCGGGCCCTTCGAGCTGTGGGCGTGGAAGCTGATGCCCGGCGAAGGCAGCGACTCGGACGCCCATCCGCCGGGCACCATGGAACTGCTGCACGTCGCCGCGGGCGAACTGACGCTCCTGGTCGACGGCGTGGAGCACCTCGTGCCGGCCGGATCCGCCGCCTCGTTCGAGGCCAACGTGGCCCACGGCTACCACAACAAGGGTGCCGAACCGGTCGAGATGACCATGTCGGTGTCGGTCCCGCCGGCGCACGCCTCCTCGTACTGAGCCCGCGGCCCGGGCCTCCGTACCTCGGCGCCCGGCCGGTTTGTTAGCGTGCGGCCATGCGTGCACCCATGGGCAACTTCGACGCCGTCCGGCCCGCCCCCGAGGCCCTGGACCTCCTCGTCGCGCCCGTCGCCGACGCCGTGCGCGGATGGAGCGGGTCCGTCCCCGCCGAGCAGGTCCTGCACGTCGACACCGACCCGCAGTGGGCCGACACCGCCACCTTCGTGGAGCACTACGGTCAAGACATCCTGGAGCAGTCCGCGAACTGCGTCGTCGTCGCGGGCAAGCGCGGCGGCGAGACCTCGTTCGCCGCGTGCCTGGTCCTCTCCACGACCCGCGTCGACGTGAACGGCGTCGTGCGCCGCCAACTCGGCGCGCGCAAGGCCTCCTTCGCCCCGATGGACACCGCCACCGGCGAGACAGGCATGGAGTACGGCGGCATCACCCCGATCGGCCTGCCCGCCGACTGGCCGCTGCTCGTGGACGCCGCCGTCGTCGACCTGCCCTACGTCCTGATCGGCAGCGGCAGCCGCCGGGGCAAGCTCATCGTGCCCGGCAAGGCCTTCGCCGAGCTGCCGAACGCCGTGGTGCTCGACGGGCTCGGCGCGGCCTGACCCGGGCGGCACTCACGCGCCGCTCACCGGCACACTCCCCGCGCCCGCAGCCGGGCGATGTCCTGCGGGCCGCGCCCCAGCTCGCCGAGGATGCGCTCGGTGTGCTCGCCCGCGGCCGGCACCGGATCCATCCGCGGGGCCACGCCCTTCAGGTCCGCCGGCGGCACCAGCGCCTGCACGGGCGAGCCGCCCGGGATCGCGACCTCCCGCCAGCGGTCGCGCTCGACCAGCGCGGGATGGGCGAGGAACTCGGCGACCGAATTGACGCCCGCGTTGGCGATGTTGGCACGGTCCAGGAGCTCCATGGCCTCCTCGCTGCCGAGCCCGGCGAAGCGCGCGGAGATGATCGCGTCGAGTTCGTCGCGGTGCGCGACCCGGTCGGAGCCGGTGGCGAACCGCGGATCGCCGGTCAACTCGGGCCGCCCGATGACCTGTTCGCACAGGGCGGCCCACTCGCGCTCGTTCTGCACGGACAGCAGGACGTCCTTGCCGTCGGACGCGGTGAACGGGCCGTAGGGCGCCACCGTCGCGTGCCGGGCCCCGACGCGCGGCGGCTGCGTGCCGCCGTAGCGCGTGTAGTACGCGGGCTGGCTCATCCACTCGGCGAGCGCGTCGAAGAGGGAGACCTCGACGGCCCGGGCGCGCCCGGTGGTCGCCCGGGTGAAGAGCGCGGAGAGGATGCCGCTGTAGGCGTACATCCCGCCCGCGATGTCCGCGACCGAGATCCCCGCCCGTACCGCCTCGTCGGGCGTGCCGGTCAGCGAGAGCAGCCCGGTCTGGCACTGCACGAGCAGGTCGTACGCCTTCCGGTCCGCCCAGGAGCCGCTCGTGCCGTACCCGCTGACCGTGCACGGGATCAACGAGGGGTAGCGGGCCTGGAGCGCGTCGGCACTCAGGCCCAGGCGGCCGGCGGCGCCGGGGGCGAGGTTCTGCACGAACACGTCCGCGCCCGCGAGGAGTTCGTGCAGGATCTCCCGGCCCTCGTCGGACTTCAGGTCCAGGGTGAGGGACTCCTTGGAGCGGTTGAGCCAGACGAAGTAACTGGCCTGGCCGTGCACCGTGGTGTCGTAGCGCCGGGCGAAATCGCCGCCCCCGGGACGCTCCACCTTGATCACGCGGGCGCCCAGGTCGGCGAGCTGACGCGTGGCGAAGGGGGCGGCGACGGCCTGCTCCAGGCTGACGACGGTGATGCCCTCCAGGGGGAGGGGAGCGTCCGGTTCGTGATGCGGCGCCATGACTGCCTCTCGTTCGCGGGTCCTGCCTTGGCCGTAACGATCACACAGGCCGTGGGGGCGGCCTGCGTCAATCGTCCTCGCCCACGACCGCCTTGGACGCGAGCCGTCCGTCGGCGAAGCAGACGCGGTAGCCGTCGTCCGACATCAGGCGGGTGCTGTAGTACGCGCAGTCCTGGCCGCGCGGCACCGCGGGCGCGCCGTCCGGTGGACCGTCCCTGGTGTACTGCGGCAGCCGGGACTCCACGTCGCCCCGCGGCTCCCCGACGCCCAGACCGTCGTACACGTCCCGGTCGAGCACCGAGAGGGACGAGCTGATCAGGCCGAGGGGCAGCATGAGCAGCAGGATTCCGGCGAGTACCGCGAGCGGGGCGACGACCGTCTGCGTGAGCCGGCGCCTGACCTGCCGCCGCGCCAGCTCCAGTTCACGTGCGGAGGTGGTGGGGCGGGGCGTGTCGGCCGCGCGCGGCGCCGCTCCCGCCGCGGGCAGCTCGGCGGTCACCGCGAAGCCGCCGTCGTCCGTCGGATCGGCGCTGAGGGTGCCGCCCGCAAGGCGCACGCGTTCGTCGAGGCCGATAAGACCGCTGCCGCCGGACGCCACCCCGGCCAGGCGGCCCGCGGCCGGGGCCGGGCCGTTCACCACCGTCAGGCGCAGCGTGGTGCCGTCGCGCGCGACGCGGGCCCGGACCGGGGCGCCGGGCGCGTGTTTGGCGGCGTTCGTCAGGGCCTCCTGGAGCACGCGGTGGGCGGCGAGAGCGACCATCGGCGCCAGGTCGTCCGTCGCACCCGACCGTTCGAGCGTGACCTCGACCCCGGACGCCCGTGCGCGCTCGACCACGGCCTCAGGGCTCTCCTCCGACGGCGCCCGGGGCGCCGGTTCGTCGTCGGCCCGCAGCACGCCGATGATCTCCCGCAGCCGTTCGGTCGCCGCGCCCGCGGCAGCGCGCAGTTCACCGACGGCCGCCTGCTGCCGGGCATCGAGAGCGGGATCGACCTCCAGCACCCCCGCCTGGAGCGCGATGAGGGTCAGCTCGTGGCCGAGCGAGTCGTGCATGTCACCCGCGATCCTGGCCCGTTCCCTGATCCTGGTGCGGTCCGCGACGGCCTGCTGCTCGTGTTCCATGCGCTCGGCGAGCCGCCACCCGGCGGCCGTCAGATCCGCGTACTGGCGGCGGCAGCGGCCGAGCAGCCAGGGCAGCACCACGGCGATGAGCAGCGTCAGGAGCATCGTGGGCCAGGCCCACAGATCGCTGGACACGACCGCGCACAGCACCAGACCGGCCGTCGCGACCCCGCCGAAGAACCACAGGGCCGGACGCGCGGTGCCGGCGCGGCTGCCCGCGAGCCAGCCGAAAAGGGCGAGAGCCCCCCAGTACGCGGGCGCAGGCAGCTCCGCGTCCGTCATCAGGCTCAGCGCGACCGGCACCGCGAGCGCAGCCAGCGGCCGGCGCCTGCGGAAGGCCACCGCGACCCCGAGGAGCGGGACACCCGCGGCCGCCACGACCGCGTCGCGTCCGTCGGGACCGAGGGCGACCGAGACCGGTGGCGCGCACACCACGAGCCACAGCCCGATGTCGAGGAGCCGGGGAAACCAGCCGGGTATGCCGCGCATCGCCCCAGCATCTCCGATCACCCCTGGCCCGTTCACCCCTGACCCGTGCCCCTGCCGAGCCCCCGCATCACCTGAACCCCCCTCAGACTCGGGCATCCCGGATGTCATGCGGTGCCCTCACTCCTGGGTGACGAGCCCCGCCTCGTACGCGAGGATCGCGGCCTGCACCCGGTTCTTGAACCCCAGCCGGGCGAGGACCTGGCTGACGTACGCCTTCACCGTGCCCTCGACCACATGCAGCCGCCCGGCGATCTCCGCGTTCGACAGACCGGCGCCGACCAGGGCGAGGACCTCGCGCTCGCGTGCCGTCAGGTCCTCGACGCGGGCCCGGGCGGTGGCCTGCCTGCCGAGCTGTCCGGCGCCGAGGTGGGAGATGACCCGCCGGGCGACCGACGGGGAGAGGTAGGCGCCGCCCTCGGCGACGGCCCGGACCCCGGCTATCAGCTCGCGCGGATTGCCGGACTTGAGGAGGAAACCGGCCGCTCCCGAACCGAGCGCGCTCGCGACGTACTCGTCCTCGGAGAACGTGGTGAGCATCGCCACCGCCGTCCCGGGGGCTGCCCTGTGCAGTTCGGCCGCCGCCTGAAGGCCGTCGAGCCGGGGCATCCGGATGTCCAGGAGGCAGACGTCCGGGCGGTGCCTGAGCGTGAGGTCGACGGCCTCACGGCCGTCCGCCGCCTCGGCGACGACCTCGATGTCGTCGGCCGTGCCGAGGATCGCCCGCACCCCGGCCCTGATCATCAACTCGTCGTCGGCAAGCAGCACTCGGATCATGCGGGCACGCTACCCCGGCCCTCGGCCGGCCTCGACGGCCTTCGGTCCTGTGGCCGCGCCCGCCGTTCACCTGATGCTCATGAGGGTCGTGACCATCGGTCTCGCGGTCATCGTGCGCAGTTCAGCCGGGGCCATCACCGTGCTGGTGGTGCTGCTGTTCACCGTGACGCATCTCTGACCCCGGCCACGGCGGCCGTCCCACGTCGCCGCACGGCCGTCCCTCCCCGAACGGAGCCGGATCTGTCATGCCCTCGACATCGGCCACACCGACACCCGTCACCCCCACCGCCCTCACCGCCCCCACCGTCCCCTCCGCCCGCTCGACGCCCCTCGCCGCCTCGACACCCGCCGCGCCCGGCTCGTACGTCACCTCCATCGCCGACTCCGACGAGCAGATCCGGGCCGCGCAGCGGCTGCGGTACCGCGTCTTCGGCCAGGAGCTGGGCGCCACGCTCCCCACCTCCGTGCCCGGACACGACGTGGACGCCTTCGACGCCCTCGTGGACCACCTGATCGTCACCGACACCACCACCGGCGAGGTCGTCGGCACCTATCGCCTGCTGCCGCCGGGGCGGGCCGAACGGTCCTACTCGGACGGCGAGTTCGACCTCAGCGCCCTGGCGGGCCTCCGGTCCGCCACCATCGAGGCGGGCCGCTCCTGCGTACACCCCCACCACCGCTCCGGCGCGGTGATCAACCTGATGTGGTCGGCGCTCGCCCGCTACGTCCTGCTCTCCGGTCACCGCTACCTCGCCGGCTGCGCCTCGGTGCCGCTGTCCGACGGCGGCCGGGCGGCGTCCAGCGCCTGGCTGCTGGGCACCTCCAAGCACGCGTCGCCGCCGGAGCTGCGGGTGCAGCCCCGACGCCCCTGGGTGCCCACCGGCCCGCCGGTGGAGAGCCCCTCGTACGCCGATCTGCCACCACTCCTGCGGGGGTACCTCCGGCTCGGCGCGTGGATGTGCGGGGCGCCCGCGCACGACCCCGAGTTCGACGTCGCCGACTTCTTCGTCCTGCTCGACATGGACCGGCTCGGTGACCGCTACCGCCGCTATTTCCTGGGGGAGACGCCATGAGCCCGGCGGGGGCGCCGGCGGCGGCGTGCACCCCGGCCTGCGTCGCGCGCTCGGCGGCGGAGGTACCGCCGGCCGAACTGGCCCGCCGGTACGCCGCGTTGACGTACGAGATCGGTCTCGCCGTGGCCCAGGGCGACCGGCTGGCGCGGCCGGGCGCCGTGCGGGCGCGGGCCCGGGGCATCCTGGACGCGCTCGGCGTACGGCTCGACGCGGGCCAGGAGCGGCTGACGGTGGCCGGTCCGGGACCCGGCACCCTGATCGTCGCCAATCACATCTCCTGGCTCGACGTCGTCAGCCTGCTCGCCGTCGAGCCGGTGACGGTCCTCGCCAAGCGGGAGGTGGGCCGGTGGCCGGTGGTCGGCACGCTCGCCAGACGGGCGGGCTCCCAGTTCATCGACCGCGACGGACTGCGCCAACTTCCCCGTGCGGTGGCCGAGCTGGCGTCGACCCTGCGCTCGGGGCAGTCGGTCCTCGTCTTCCCGCAGGCCACGACCTGGTGTTCGGTGGCGGGCGGCCGCTTCCGCCGTGCGACCTTCCAGGCGGCGGCCGACGCGGGCGCGCCCGTCCGCCCGGTGGCCATCCGCTACTACCGGCACGGCGTCCCGAGCACCACGGCCGCGTTCCTCGGCGAGGAGACCTTCGGGGCCTCCCTGCACCGCGTGGTCCGCGCCCGGGGGCTGGCCGTCCGCGTCACCGCGCACGCCCCGCTGCACGGCTCCGACCGCAGGGAACTGGCCGCCGAGGCGCAGGCGGTGATCGGGGCCCGGGAGGCGCCGGCTCATGTCTGAGCGGCCGGACGGTTTGGACGGTCCGGGCGGTCCGGGCGGTTCGCACGACATCTCCCGGACCGGGAACTCGCGGCCCTGCGCGGCCGACTCCTGAACAGGCGCGGGTACGACGGTTCCGCGCCCCGCGCCCACGAAGGTCAGGTCCACCGGTGTCAGGAGAGCCGCGATGAGCGATCGCCCCCCACTGCAACTGCTCTGCGGTTTCCTCGCACTGCTCGCGGTGGTCTTCGCGGTGTCGTACGGCGTGGGGGCGGCCGTCGGCCCGGGCGCACCCGAGACGACCCGGCGGACGGGGACGGACGGGCGGACCGGCCCGGCGACCGGGGAGGACCCCGGTGCGGAGCCCGGCGCGGACATGGAGGACATGCACCCGGGCGGCGACATGGGAGACATGCACTCCGGGCGCTAGCTCTTCGCCAGGAGTCGTGGCGCTCCGGGCGCGAGGTCTCCCCCAGGAGTCGGGCCGCGGGGCCGTCCAGTTCCCCGGGGGCGCTGTGCCGTGGCTCACATGACCGGTGAGGGTGAGCGGTCGGGGTTCATTTCGCGTACCCGTCGGTGAAACGAGTGGCGCGAATGCAAGGATGGCCCCGCCATGACTGCTGGGTGGTGTTCTCGCGCGGTACGGGCTGCGGTGTTCGCGGCCGCCTGTGTGCTGCTCGCTGCCCTGGGGCACGTCCTGATGTCGGGGGCGTCCGTGCCCGGGTGGACGCTGGGCGCCGGGGCCGTCGGAGTCGGCGGCACGGCATGGCTGCTGGCCGGACGCGAGCGGGGGCTCCCCCTGGTCGTCTCCCTGGCGGTGGCCGCCCAGACCGCCCTGCACTCGGGGTTCTCCCTGGCCCAGGCCGCCGCGCAGCCGTCGGGCGGGGTCTCGCTCGGGCGCCGGTGGGTGCAGCACGTGCTCTGTGCCACGCCGATGGGCTCCGGCCCGAGCGGCGGCAGAGCGCAGGGCTCGGTCATGTCGGCGCCGATGCCGGGGTCGGGCGCGACGACGTCCATGCCCGCGATGCCGTCGATGTCTTCCATGTCTTCCCCGTCCTCCATGTCGTCGATGGAGCACATGGATCACATGGGCGGGGGGCATGACATGGGCGGCATGTCGCCAGCGGGCATGCTCGCCGCCCACCTTCTCGCCGCGCTCCTGTGCGGGCTCTGGCTCGCCCACGGCGAACGCGCCGCCTTTCGTGTCGCGCGCGCCTTCGCCGGGTGGCTCGTCGCCCCGCTGCGGGTTCCGCTCGCGCTGCCGACGCCCGTACACCGTCCCCGCATCCGGCCCCACCGGCACCGTCCGGCGAGCCGGCTGCGGCAGTTGCTTCTCGTGCACGCCCTCACCTCTCGGGGTCCGCCCGCCGGGACCGCTGTCGCCTGACAGCCGGTTCCCCGACGCCCTTTCGACGCGCCACGCCGCGCGTCTCGACGGCTCGCGCATCGGCCGTACGCACTCGCGCACGGCCGTACCCCCCTCACCGGACCTCACCGGACCACCGGACCCGCGGACGCACTGAACGCGTCCGCGTACGTACGGGGTGGTCCGGGACCCGGATTCCCGAGAAGGACACCAGGTGATCATTCCTGCCCTGCCCAGCTCACCCGACGAGTCGATAACGGCCTGGGCGCTCGCCGCCCGCGCCGGAGACCCCGAAGCGGTCGAGCACTTCGTACGCGCCCTCCACCGGGACGTCCGCCGGTACGTGACGTACCTCGGCGGCGACCCGCAGGCCGCCGACGACCTGACGCAGGACACGTTCCTGCGGGCCCTCGGCAGCCTGCACCGCTTCGAAGGCCGCTCGTCCGCCCGTACGTGGCTGCTCTCCATCGCCCGGCGCGCGGTGATCGACAGCCTGCGGTACGCCGCGGCCCGGCCCCGCCTCTGCGACACGGACGACTGGCAGTCCGCCGCCGAGCGGGCCCAGCCCAGGGGCCTGCCGGGCTTCGACGACGGCGTGGTCCTCGCCGACCTGCTGGCGACGCTGCCCGACGAGCGGCGTGAGGCCTTCGTCCTCACCCAGCTCCTCGGGCTGCCGTACGCGGAGGCCGCGCTGCTCACCGGCTGCCCGGTGGGCACGGTCCGCTCGCGCGTCGCGCGGGCCCGGCTCTCGCTGATGGAGCGCCTGCGGGAGGCCGAACGCCCCGCGCTGGTGGGCGCCGCGGCCTGACGCACCGCATGGCCGCCCGGCTGCGACGCCGGGCGGCCGTCGGCCCACGCGGGCGGCTCAGCCGTGGCAGAACACGCAGCCTTCCCAGTGCGGAAGGGCGCTCAGGACGCGGTGCCGTACGCACGACGCGACGGCGCCCTCGTCAGGGCCGGGGAAGCAGCGACCGGGACGGGGCCGGGCGTCGGACGGATCGAAGGCGTCGACGATCTCCCGGTACTGCCGGAGGTAGCTTTCGGCGTAGGGCGGGTGGTAGTCCAGCGCGTCCCAACGGTGGCGTGTCAGGGCGAGATCGAGCACCTTCAGGACGAAGTCCTTCGCGGCGGAGCGCTGTTGCGGGGAGGGACCCCAGTCGATGTCCTCCAGGTCGAACCCGACGACCCCACGGCCCATGACGTTCTGGTCCTGAAGCGCCAGCAGGGCGGCGAAACGGTACTCCCAGGGGCTGCGGGCGAGGTCGGACACGGCGAGCATCAGCACGTCGATGAAGACGGCCGTGCCCCCGTTGGACAGGCCGAGCGTGCGGCCACCGCCATGGAACAGGTTCCCCATGACGTCACGTCACCGACCCGGAGTGCGACGCCAGCGGCCCGGCGGCTGCCCCAAGGGCCACGAGCTGCGCCGGAGCCAGGCGTTCCGGTCCGGCGCGGCGCAGGGCATCGCTCACCCGGGCCGGCGGCCAGCCCAGCGCGGCGGCGAGTTCGTCCGCGGGGAGGGGTGCGCCCGCGTGCCGCAGTGCGGCCAGCACGGTCAGGGCGTCGTCGACGACTGCGGAGTCGCCGCTCATGTCGTCGCTGAGCGTCGCGAAGAACCGGCTCATGTGGGCCAGCCTGGCCCCCGCAGGCGTCGCCGCGTCGAGCACCTCGACCCCGAGCCGCGCGACCTGCGCCCACATCGCGTGCTTCCGGGCGCTCGTCAGCCAGGCCTGGAGCCAGACGTCGTCGTCGATGACGTACCGCTGGCGGCGGTGGCCGGGCTCCCGTACGCGGCGGATCACTTCGAGGCTCTCCAGATAGCCGACGGCCAGGGACACCGACGCGGGGCTGACCCGCAGCCGCTGGACCAGGTCCGCGGCGGTGAGGCTGCCGGTGTCGTCGGTGATCAGACGGGCGAGCACCCGCGCCGCCATGCGCGGAACCCCCGTCCTGACCATGAGCGCCGCGAGCTCATCGGCGAAGTCGCGTACGGCGTCGGGATCGCGTCCGTACGCGTCGGGAGGCGCGGCCGGGTCGCGGTGCGGGACCCGCCTGCGGCGGCGGGCCCGCCGTCCGGTGGCGAGATGGGCGTGCTCGACGCGATACCCCTCGGGCCCGCCGTTGCGGGACACCTCGCGGCTGACGGTCGAGGTGGGCCGGTCGATGCGCCGGGCGATCTCGGCGTAGCCGAGCCCCTCGGCGAGGCCCGCGCCGATGTCCCGGCGGTCCTGGTGGGTGAGCCTGTTCCCCGGCACGGGCGCCGACCTCCTCGCGTTCAACGGCAATGGCGCGTTCAAAGGCAATCTCGCGTTCGACGGCAATCTTGCGTTCAACGGCAAGTCCATTGCAATGAATCCTTGAATCTCCCTACATGGGAGGCTCGTTCGGCCAGTTATCCATTGAAGCCGGATTGAACGCAATCTAGCTTCGCCGGTATCCACACGGACCGGGGGAGGAGTCGACGTGACGACGACGGGTGAGGAACTCGTGCTCGATGTCGAGGGACTGCGCATGCGCTACGGCACGGCCGACGTGCTGCACGACGTGACGTTCCGGGCGCGGCGCGGCGAGGTGGTCGCCCTGCTCGGGCCGAACGGGGCGGGCAAGACCACCACCATCGAGATCATGGAAGGGTTCCGCATGCGCTCGGCTGGCCGCGTCCGGGTGCTCGGCACGGACCCGGCGTTCGGCCCCGAGGCGTGGCGTGCGCGCATCGGGGTCGTCCTGCAATCGTGGCGCGACCACGGCAAGTGGCGGGTGCGGGAGCTGCTCGCGCACCTCGGGACGTACTACGCGCCCTACTCCAGCAGCACGGTCCGGCGGCCCTGGGACCCCGACGAGCTGATGGCCGCGGTCGGTCTGACCGCGTACGCCGGCCAGAAGATCAAGACGTTGTCCGGGGGACAGCGGCGCAGGCTGGACGTGGCGATCGGCATCGTGGGCCGTCCCGAGGTGCTGTTCCTGGACGAGCCGACCGCGGGCTTCGATCCGCGGGCCAGACAGGAGTTCCACGCGCTCGTACGTCGTCTGGCCGACGATCACGCGACCACAGTCCTGCTCACGACGCACGACCTGGACGAGGCGGGCAAGCTCGCCGACCGCATGGTGATCCTCGCCGGGGGGCGGATCGTCGCCGACGGTTCGCCGGACGACCTGTCGCGCCGGATCGCGGGGCAGGACGAGGTGCGCTGGACGTGCGGCGGCCGCCGCTTCGTGAGGTCGACGGCCGAATCGACGGCTTTCGTACGCGAGTTGTTCCGCGAGTACGGCGACGCCGTGCGCGAACTGGAGGTCCGCAGGGCCTCCTTGGAGGACACCTACCTGGCGCTGGTCGGGCGCCAGGGCGAGGCAGGGACGGACCGCATCCCGGGCGCGGCCGCGAGCGACTCCACGACGGCGGTGGCCCGGTGAACGCGACGGGCAGGGCACTGAGGGCGGGCTGGGCCCGCGGCCTGATCGAACTGCGGCAGTCGTTCACCAACGGCGGTGACGTGCTGTCCCATCTGCTGTGGCCGGTGCTGATGCTGACCGTCCTGTTCTTCCTGCGGGACACGGCGTTCGGCACGAGCGGACTGCTGCTCGGCACCCTGGCCCTGCCGAGCATCCTCGGCATGAACGCGGCGATGGGCATGGTCAGCATGAGCCAGGCGCTCACCGCCGAACGCGAGGACGGCACCTTGCTGCGGGCCAAGGCCACGCCGAACGGCATGCCGGGCTATCTCGTCGGCAAGGTCGTCGCCGTGGCCGGCGGCCTCCTCGCCGACCTCGCGATCCTGCTGATCCCCGGCATCCTGCTCATCACAGGCCTCGCGATCGGCGGCCCCGGCTCCTGGCTGACGCTGGGCTGGGTGCTGGTGCTCGGCATGGTCGCGACGCTGCCGATCGGCGCGATCCTGGGCTCGGTGTTCACCAGCGCGCGCAGCCAGGGCCTGATCCAGCTGCCGATCCTGGGCATGATCGCGATCTCCGGCATCTTCTACCCGGTCACCGCCCTGCCGGACTGGCTGCAAGGGGTGGCTCAGGCGCTCCCGGTCTACTGGCTCGGCCTCGGCATGCGCTCGGCACTGCTGCCGGACGGCGCGGCGGCCATCGAGATCGCCGGCTCCTGGCGGCACTGGGAGACGGCCGGAGTGCTGGGGGCGTGGGCCGTGGCCGGCCTCATCGTCGCTCCGGTCGTGCTGCGCCGGATGGCACGCGGAGAGTCGGGTTCCAGTGTCGCCGAGCGCCGGGACAGAGCCCTCCGCAGAGTCGGCTGACGTCCGTACGGGGGCGCCCCGCAAGGGGCGCGGGGAGCTGCGCGCCCAATTCCCTCCGGATCCGCGGGAATCCACGGACCCGAGGCACGCCCCCCGGCCACCCCCCGGCGGGAGCGCTAGAGCATCGGCAGTTCGATCGCCGGGCAGCGGTCCATCACCATGTCGAGGCCCGCTGCCCGCGTCCGCTCGTACGCCGCCTCGTCGATGACGCCCAGCTGGAACCAGACCGCCTGCGCGCCGATCGCGACGGCTTCGTCGGCCGCCTGGCCCGCCAGGGCGCTGTTGAGGAAGACGTCGACGACGTCGATCTTGAAGGGCACGGCGGAGAGGGACGGGTAGCCCTTCTCGCCGTGCACCGTCTCGGCCTTCGGGTGGATCGGGACGACGCGCTTCCCGTACCGCTGCAGGACCCCCGCGACCCCGTACGCCGCTCGCTCCTCGTTCGTGGACAGGCCCACGACCGCCCAGGTGTCACCGAGCTCCGTCAGGATCTTGCGCACTGTTGCCGGATCGCCGTACACGTCCTGCTCCTTCTGCCGCCGACGGTGGGACGGCTGTCAGACGTTCACGCCGAAGTCCGACGCGATGCCTCGCAGCCCACTGGCATAACCCTGGCCGACCGCGCGGAATTTCCACTCCGTGCCGTGCCGGTAGAGCTCGCCGAAGACCATGGCGGTCTCCGTCGACGCGTCCTCGGAGAGGTCGTACCGGGCGATCTCCGCGTTGTCGGCCTGGTTGACCACGCGGATGAAGGCGTTGCGGACCTGGCCGAAGCTCTGGCCGCGGTTCTCCGCGTCGTGGATGGAGACGGGGAAGACGATCTTCGTGATGTCGGCCGGGACCCCGGCGAGGTTCACCTTCACGGCCTCGTCGTCGCCCTCGCCCTCGCCGGTGAGGTTGTCGCCGGTGTGCTCGACGGAACCGTCGGGGCTCTTGAGGTTGTTGTAGAAGATGAAGTGCTGGTCGGAGACGACCTTCCCCGAGTCGTCGCAGAGCAGGGCGCTGGCGTCCAGGTCGTAGTCCGTGCCGGTGGTCGTGCGGACGTCCCAGCCCAGGCCCACCAGGACGGCGGTGAGGCCGGGGGCCTCCTTGCTGAGCGAGACATTGCCGCCCTTGGCCAGGGAAACTCCCACGATGTCCTCCTGAAGTCCTGAGGTGAAGTGCGTACCGGCCGTGGTCAGGGCCGGCGGTTAAAATCTACAACACTGTAGAAATAGAGGTGCCCGGGGTGCCGCGCCCCCTCTATCGCGTCCCGTTACGATGTGGCGCCCCGCGACGAGCCGTCAAGAGAGCGGCCGGGGCGCCCCGGGGGCGGATGGCGCCCCCGAGGTGACCCGTGCGTGGTCGACGGCTGTCGCGCGGCGCGCGTGCTCAGAGGTCGAACTCGTGCGGCGGCAGGTCGAGCGCGAAGCACGCCTCGCGTACGACGGCCCGCTCCGTGGCGTCGAAGTCGCCGTCCGCGCCGCCGATGACGATGCCGATCTGTACGACGGCGCGCGCCTCCGCGGGCTTCTTCTTCGCCTTGGCGACCTCCTGCAAGACGCTGACCTTGCCGAACTCGAAGTCGGCGGTCAGCTTGTCGAGGCAGGCGTCGAAGCGGCGCCGCAGGTCGTCGGCGGGGAAGTTCTGCAACACCTCGTTGGTGGCGATCAGCTGGGCCACGCGCCGGCGTTCCGAGGGATCGATGGTGCCGTCCGCGGCCGCCACGAGGGCGCACATCGCCATACTGGAATCACGGAAGGCGCCGCTCTTGAGGTCGTTCTTCTTCGCCACGAGCTGGGTCTGCATCGTCGATGCGGATTCCTTGACGCGGTCCCACAGGGCCATGAGAGCTCCGTACGTTGACAGTTAGTTTCTACAGCACTGTAGAAACTAGCAGCAGTGCCGAGAAGTTCCGCGGAAGGCAGGGAGGACGGACGATGACACGGACCGCACGGGAACTGCTCGACGACGTGGTGGCGCGGCTCGCGCCGGACCCGGCGGCCAATCCGCTCGTCCCGCGCATCGCGGACGGCACCGCGAACCCGTCCGTGATCACCGCTCTCGCACTGGAGCAGCGCTCCGTGATCCCGGCGGACCGCCGCTCCTTCCTGCACCTGGCCCAGCGCTCGGCCGACGGGGGAGAGGCGGAGTGCGCGGCCTTCTTCCGCACCCTCGCCGAGGGCGAGACGCTCGCGCTCGACCGGCTCGGGGTTCTCGTCGCGGCGTGCGGCGTGGACAAGGCCGACGCCGACGCCTACGAACCGCGCGCGGGCTGCCAGGCCTATCCGGCGTACGTGGCCTGGCTCGCCCTGAACGCCGCCCCCGTGGACGTCGTCCTCGCCCTGACCGCCAACTTCGCCTGCTGGGGCGCCTACTGCGCGGCGCTCGCCGAAGCGCTGCCGACGCACTACGGCTTCAGCGAGGAGGCCTGCGGCTTCTTCGCCTTCTTCGCCGAGCCCGCGCCCGACCTGGAGCGCCAGGCCCTCGCCGCGGTGCGCGCGGGCCTGGGCCGGGGCCTGGACGCGACCGGGTCCGCCCTGCGCCACGGGAAGCTCCTCCAGCGCTACGAGACGATGTTCTGGGAGACGCTCGCCGACCCGGCGCGCGGCCTCTGACCAGCCGCCCGCCCGACTGCCGCCCGGAACCCGAACCCGATCTCGGGAGCGCCCGCGTGACCGCACCCCCCTCCTCCCGTGCCGCCAAAGGCCTCAGCGGCGGCGCCGTCGGCACCGGCGACCTCGTCTTCTTCGTCGTGGCGGCCGCCGCCCCGCTGACCGTGATGGCCGCGGTGGCCCCGCTCGCGATCGGCATGGCGGGCCGGGCGGCACCGCTCGGCTACCTCGTCTCGGGGCTGCTGCTGATCGTCTTCGCGGCCGGATTCACCGCGATGAGCCGCTTCGTGCGCAACGCGGGCGCCTTCTACGCCTACATCGGCCGCGGACTCGGCCGCCCCGCGGGAGCCGGGTCCGCGTACGTCGCGCTGTTCTCGTACAACGCCATCGAGGTCGGACTGCTCGTCGCCTTCGGGTGGTTCACCGAATCCGGGGTCGCGGATCTGACCGGGGTCCGGGTGGCCTGGTGGATCTGGGCGCTCGCGGGGCTCGTCGCGATCGGCGTCCTCGGCTATCGGAAGGTCACCTTCAGCGCCAAGGTCCTCGGTGTCGCCCTGGCCCTCGAAGTGCTCGTCCTCCTGGTGTTCGAGGCCGGGTTGGTCGCGCACGGCGGCGGGCCGCGGGGCTTCGACCTCGGCACGCTCTCGCCGGCACACCTGGGCGGCGAGGGGGTGGGCGGCATGTTCGTGCTCGCCGTCGGCGCGTTCGTCGGGTTCGAGGCGACCGCCATCTACGCGGAGGAGGCGCGCGAGCCCGCACGCACGGTGCCCCGCGCCACGTACATCGCCGTGGCGTTCCTCGCGCTCTTCTACACCGTCACCGTGTGGGCGGTCATCAGCGCGTACGGATCGGACCGCGCCCAGGCCGTCGCCGCCGGCGAGGGCGGAGCCGACATGGTCTTCGCGGCCACCGAACGGTTCGCGGGCGCCTGGGCCGCGGACTCCATGCACGTCCTCGTCATCACCAGCGCCTTCGCCGCCACCCTCGCCTTCCACAACGGCGCCGCCCGCTACTTCTACGCCCTGGGCCGCGAAGGGCTGCTGCCCCGCCGCCTGGGCACCGTCTCCGCGACGACCCGGGCGCCCGCCACGGCGGTCGTCACGCAGTCCGCCCTCGCCCTGGCCGTGGTCGCCGTGACCCTCCTGAGCGGCGCCGATCCGTACACCGTCATGTTCCTGTGGACCAACGGATCCGGCATCCTCGGCGTCATGCTGATGCAGGCGCTCGCCGCGCTCGCGGTGTACGGCTTCTTCCGCCGCGAGCGCAGGGGCATGCCCGCCTGGCGGGTGGTCGCCGCCCCGCTGACCGCCTGCGCGGGCCTCACGGTCCTGATCGGCCTGGTGTGTGCCAACCTCGATCTCCTGACCGGTGCTTCGGGCCGCGTGAACGCGGCACTGATCGCCCCGCTGCCCGCCTTGTTCGTGACGGGAGCGGTGGTGGCCCTGCGGATCCGGCGGCGCGATCGGCGGGCGTACGAACGGCTGACGACGACAGACGCGGAGCACGGATGAGAAAGGCGCGGGAGAGCATGGCGGAGGGGACGGGAACGCAGGTCTTTCTGGGGGCGGTCCGCACCGGGAGCGAGAACCACGCGGACACCACGGCACTCGCCGTACGCGACGGACGCGTCATCGCGCTCGGGGACGAGGCCCGCGCCCACGCCGAAGGGGCCGACGAGGTGGTCGAGTTGGGGGACGGGCTGCTCCAGCCCGCCTTCGGCGACGGCCACGCCCACCCCCTCTTCGGGGGCCTGGAGAGCTTCGGCCCGCAGATCAAGGACCTCACGTCGGTCGAGGCGATCGTCGCGGAGGTCGGGCGCTGGGCCGCCGCGCACCCGGACGCGGAGTGGATCGTCGGCGCGTCCTACGACCCCGCGCTCGCACCCGGCGGCGAGTTCGACGCCCGGTGGCTGGACGCGGCGGTGCCCGACCGACCCGTCGTGCTGCGCGCCCACGACTACCACACGGTGTGGTGCAACTCGCGGGCGCTGCGCAGGGCGGGGGTGCGCGACGCGACACCGGACCCGCGCCTCGGCTGGATCGTCCGGCGCCCCGACGGCTCACCCATGGGCACCCTGCGCGAGTGGCACGCCTGCGACCTGGTCCTCGACCAGGTGCCCGCACGCGCGGAGGCCGAACTGGTCGAAGCGGTCCGCCGCGCGAGCCGGTCGTACGCACGCGCGGGCCTCACCTGGGTGCAGGACGCCTGGGTGGAGCCGGAGATGGTCGAGGCCTATCTCGCGGCGGCCCGGCACGGGGCGCTGAGCGTGCGCGTCGACCTGGCCCAGCGCGCCGATCCGGACCGCTGGCGCGAGCAGCGCAAGCAGTTCGACGCGGCGCGCGGGCGCGTGGCAGCCGAGGGCGGCCCGCTGCTGTCCGCGCGCACGGTGAAGTACTTCAGCGACGGCGTGATCGAGGGCGGTACGGCCGCCCTGCTCGACCCCTATCTGGACGCGCCGCACAGCTGCGGCATGCCCGTGTGGGAGCCGCGCGCGCTCGCCGAAGCGGTGTGCGCCTTCGACGCGGACGGCTTCCAGACGCACGTCCACGCCATCGGCGACGCGGGCGTACGGGCCGCGCTCGACGCGGTGGAAGCCGCGGTCCGCGCCAACCCCGCGTGGGACCGGCGGCCCGTCATCACCCACGTCCAGCTCGTCGACCCGGCCGACCTGCCGCGGTTCGCCGCACTCGGCGTCATCGCCAACTTCGAGCCCCTGTGGGCGCAGCCCGACCCGCTCCAGACCGAGCTCTCGCTGCCGCGGATCGGCGCCGAGCGCGCCGGCCGGCAGTACCCGATGGGGGAGTTGGCGCGGGACGGAGTGCGCCTGTCCTTCGGCAGCGACTGGCCCGTCAGCTCGTACGAACCGCTGGAAGGCATCCAGGTGGCGGTCACCCGGCGCACCTTCGACGGGGACCCGGCCGAGGGCTGGATTCCGCACCAGCGGCTGACCGTGGAGCAGGCGCTCGCCGCGGCCACCAGCGGTGTCGCCCACCAGGCGGGCGCGGACGACCGGATCGCGCTCGTACCGGGGGCGCCCGCGGACCTGGCCTGGCTCTCCGCGGATCCACGGACCGTGGACCCGATGGCCATCCGGCACGTACGGGTGCTCGGCACGTGGCTGGGCGGAGTTCCTACGTACCGGGCGGGGGAGGGGTGAGGGGCAGCACGATGGCGGTGACGGCTATGCCGTCCCGTATCCGCCAGGTGCCCGCGAAGCCCGTCAGTTCGCGCCCCGACACCGTCGGCCCGGGAACCAGGAGCGCCGCGGTGAACGTGCCGTCCGGGTCCAGCTCCACCCGTGCCTCCTCGAAGCCGAGCCAGCGGCCCGTGAGCGGGAACCACGTCTTGTAGACGGATTCCTTCGCGCTGAACAGGAGCCGGTCCCAGGGGACGTCCGGGCGCCGGACGGCCAGCTCGGCGAGGGCCGCGCGCTCCGTCTCGTCCGACACCATCCGCAGGACGTCGGGGTCGGCGAGCGGAGCGGCCGGCTCCGCGTCGATGCCGAGGGAGCGGACCGTGCCGGCGCGGGCCACCGCGGCGGCGCGGTAGCCCGCGCAGTGCGTCATGCTGCCGACGATGCCCTCGGGCCAGCGCGGCGCGCCCTTGGGCCCGGGCAGGATCGGCGCGGGCGCCACGCCCAGCTCGGCGAGGGCGGCGCGGGCGCACTGCCGGACCGTGGCGAACTCGCGGCGGCGCTTGTCCACCGCCCGCGCCACGGCGGCCGCCTCCTCGGGAAACAGGAAGGGGTCGGGCGGATCCTCGACGGTCTCCACGACCGTGACGGGCGCCGGGGCGAGCAGCGACTCCAGCACGTCGGTACCACCGAGGACGTGCCGTACGGGATGCGAGGGTGACGTCACAACGGATCACCGTACCGGGGGCGGGCCCGCCCGGGGGCCTACTCTGGCGGGATGCACGACGAGTACCGCACCGTGGCCCGCGAGGCCGTGCACGAGACCGAGATCAACCGCTCGCGCTTCCTGTGCGCTCTCGCGCCCGCGGCCACCGAGGAGGAGGCCCAGGACTTCGTCGCGCGCATCCGCAAGGAGCACCCGTCCGCCTCGCACAACTGCTTCGCCTACGTCATCGGGGCCGACGCCGGGGTGCAGAAGGCGAGCGACGACGGGGAGCCGGGCGGCACCGCCGGTGTGCCGATGCTCCAGATGCTGCTGCGCCGCGACATGCGGTACGTCGTCGCGGTGGTGACCCGCTACTACGGCGGGGTCAAGCTCGGCGCCGGCGGGCTCATCCGGGCCTACGGCGGAGCGGTCGGCGAGGCCCTGGACGCGGTGGGCACGCTGACCCGCAGGCGCTTCAGGCTGGCCACGGTCACGGTCGACCACCAGCGCGCGGGCAAGATACAGAACGATCTGCGCTCGGCGGGACGGGCGGTCCGCGACGTGCGTTACGGGGACGCGGTGACCATCGAGATCGGCCTGCCAGACGCCGACGTCGAGGCCTTCACGGCCTGGCTCGCGGACGCGACCGCGGGCAGCGCGGTCTTCGAGCTCGGCGGAGAGGCGTACGGGGACGCCTGAGCCGGCCTTGGACGAGGCCGCCCGAACGTGACAAAGGCGACACCTGTGCCGATGTGCGAAAGCCCGGACACCGGTGCGTGAGCCGCCTCTCCCGCCGTGACGGACCGAGGTTCGTGATCGGGCAGGGGCCCGCAGGCGCTAGCGTGGTGGGTGCTGTCGGCGAGGCCCGTGCTGGGGCGGTGCTGGATCCGGGGCACAGGAGGGGAGAGCGACCATGTGGGCCGGAGCGGCGTCTTGAGAATTCTGCACACGTCCGACTGGCATCTGGGCCGGGCGTTCCACCGCGTGAACATGCTCGGCGCCCAGGCCGACTTCATCGGCCACCTCGTCGCCACCGCGCGTGAGCGCGAGGTGGACGCCGTCGTCGTGTCCGGTGACGTGTACGACAGGGCCGTGCCGCCGCTGGCCGCCGTGGAGCTCTTCGACGACGCGCTGCACCGGCTCGCGGACCTCGGCGTCCCGACCGTGATGATCTCCGGCAACCACGATTCGGCCCGCCGTCTCGGCGTCGGCGCCGGACTCATCGGCCGCGCGGGCATCCATCTGCGCACCGCGCCCGCCGCCTGCGCGGACCCGGTGGTCCTGGCCGACACCCATGGGGACGTGGCGTTCTACGGCCTGCCCTATCTGGAACCGGCCCTGGTCAAGGGGGAGTTCGGCGTGGACCGGGCCGGACACGAGGCGGTGCTCGGCGCCGCCATGGACCGGGTGCGCGCCGACCTGGCCGACCGCGCCCCCGGCACCCGTTCCGTCGTCCTCGCCCACGCCTTCGTGACCGGCGGCGAGGCCAGCGACAGCGAGCGGGACATCACGGTCGGCGGGGTCGCCGCCGTGCCGTCCGGCGTCTTCGACGGCGTCGACTACGTGGCGCTCGGCCATCTGCACGGCAGCCAGGTCATCAGTGAGCGCGTGCGCTACTCCGGCTCCCCGCTGCCGTACTCCTTCTCCGAGTCCACGCACCGCAAGACCCTGTGGCTCGTCGATCTCGGAGCCGGCGGCGAGATCGAGGCCGAGCGGATCGACTGCCCGGTGCCCCGGCCGCTCGCCCGCGTCCGCGGCGACCTCGAGACGCTGCTCGCCGACCCGGACCTCGCCCGCCACGAGGACGCCTGGGTCGAGGCGACCCTCACCGACCCGGTCCGCCCCGACGAGCCCATGGCCCGTCTCTGCGCGCGCTTCCCGCACACCCTCAGCCTGGTCTTCGACCCGGAGCGCGCCCCCGAGGACCCGGACGTCTCCTACGCCCAGCGGCTGAAGGGCCGCAGCGACCAGCAGATCGCGGAGGACTTCGTGACCCATGTGCGGGGCGCGGGGCCCGACACGCGCGAACAGGCCGTGCTGCGGGCGGCGTTCGACACCGTCCGTACCGACGACACGCTGCGCGAGGTCGCCCGATGAGGCTGCACCGGCTCCGGATCACCGCGTTCGGCCCCTTCGGCACCACCCAGGACATCGACTTCGACGACCTCTCCGCCGCCGGACTCTTCCTGCTGCACGGCCCGACCGGCGCGGGCAAGACGTCCGTCCTGGACGCCGTCTGCTACGGCCTGTACGGCTCGGTGCCGGGTCCCCGGCAGGGCAGCGGCCAGGGGGCGACGCTGCGCAGCGACCACGCGCGGCCCGGCGTGCGCACCGAAGTGTGCCTCGAACTCACCGTCGCCGGGCGCCGGTTGGAGGTCACCCGGCAGCCGCCCCACGAGCGCCCGAAGAAGCGCGGCACCGGCACGACCACGGAGAAGGCGCAGAGCTGGCTCCGGGAGCACGAAACCGGTGACCAGGGCAGCACGTGGAAGGACCTCAGCCGCTCCCACCAGGAGATCGGCGAGGAGATCACACAGCTGCTCGGCATGAGCAAGGAGCAGTTCTGCCAGGTGGTCCTGCTGCCCCAGGGCGACTTCGCGCGCTTTCTGCGGGCCGACGCCGAGGCCCGCGGCAAGCTGCTCGGGCGGCTCTTCGACACCCGCAGGTTCGCCGCGGTCGAGGCAAGGCTGGCCGAGCAGCGGCGCGACGCCGAGGGCGCGGTACGGGAGGGGGACCGCGAGCTCCTCGCCGACGCGCACCGGATGCAGCAGGCCGCCGAGGGCGTTCTCGTGGACGGCGAGTCGCCGCTGCCCGACCTGTCGCCGGGCGATCCGGGGCTCGCCGAGGCCGTCCTGGCCTGGGCCGCCGTCGCCCGTACCGGCGCCCGCGAACGGCACGCGATCGCCGGGAGCGCCCTCACGGCCGCCGAGTCCGCGCAGGCCGCGGCGGCCCGCCGCCTCGACGACGTACGGGAACTCGACCGGTTGCAGACGCGGTTCGCCCAGGCGCGGGAGCGGGCCGGACGTCTCCAGGAGCGCGCCGACGAGCACCGGCGGCACCAGACCCGGATGGAACGCGCCCGCAAGGGCGAGTCGGTCGCCCCCGCGCTCGGCCTGCGCCGGGCCACCGAGGAGGAGCACCGCCGCGCGACCGCCGAGGAGACACGCACCCGCGGACACCTGCCCGCCCCGTTCGCCGACTCCGGCGCGTCGGGACTCGCCGCCGCCGCGCGCAAGGCCGCCGAAGAACTCGGCGGCCTCGCGTCCGCCCGCCGCGCCGAGCAGCGCCTCGCCGAACTCGGCTCGGAGCGCGCGTCCCTGGAGCGCGAGGAGCGGTCCGACGACGAGCTGCTGCGCGAGGCCGCGGGCTGGCTCGACGGCTGGGACACCACCCGGGCCACGCTCCAGGAGCGCATCGATTCCGCCCAGGAGGCGGCGACCCGCGCGGAACATCTCGCCGGGCAACTGGATCCCACGCAGAGCCGGTTGGACGCGGCCCGGCGCCGCGACCGGCTCGCCCGGGAGGCGACCGCCGCGCACGAACGCGCCCTCGCCGCCCGTGAGCGGTCCACCGCGGCCCACGAACACTGGCTCACCCTGAAGGAGCAGCGGCTCACCGGCATCGCCGCGGAGCTCGCCGCGGGCCTGAGCGACGGCGCCCCCTGTGCGGTCTGCGGAGCCCTCGAACACCCCGCGCCCGCACCGAAGACCGCCGGTCACGTCGACCGGGCCACGGAGGAGTCGGCGCTCGCCGCCTACCGCCGGGCGGAGGAGCTGCGCACCCAGGAGGACCGGCACCTCGGTGAGGTGCGCGAGTCGCTGGCGGCGGCCCGCGCGGCGGCGCTCGGTTCCTCCGGCGGGGGCGATGCCTCCGAAGACCCGGACGCCGCGTCGCGGCAGCCCTCGGTCGATGAACTCGCCTCCCTGGTCGAGGAGTTGCGCGCGGAACACGCCGACGCGCGCACCCGCGCCTCCGGGCTGCACGCCGCCCGCGAAGCCTTCGCCCAGGCCGAGCGCGAGTACGACCGCAGGCTCGCCGTGCGGCAGGAGGCCGCCGTACGGGCCGCGTCCCGTGCCACGCTGCGGGACACCCTCGACCGCGAACAAGCGCTCCTGGACGAGGAGTTGACCCGGGCGCGGGGTGCAAGCGGCAGCGTCGCCGCCCGGGCCGCCCAGCTGGAGCGGCAGGCCGCGCTCCTCACCGACGCGGCGGAGGCCGCCCGCGCGGCCGACGACACCGCCCAGCGGCTCAAGGACGCCGACGCGCGACTCGCCGACGCCGCCTTCCGCGCCGGGTTCGACACGCCGGGGGACGCGGCCGACGCCCTGCTCGACGACGCGCGCCACCGCGAGCTTCAGCACCGCATCGACGAGTGGCGCAACGAAGAGGCCGCGGTGCGCTCGCTGCTCGCCGAGCCGGAAGCGGCCGCCGCCGCACAGCAGCCGCAGGCCGACGTCAGGGCCGCGCAGGACGCTGCCGAACACGCCGACCGGCGGGCCCGCGCGGCCGCCTCCGCGCTCGACGCGGCCGCGGGGCGCTGCGCCGAACTCGACCGGCTCTCCGCACGGTCGGCCGCCGGGGCCCGGCGGCTCGCGCCGCTGCGCGGCGACTACGACCGCGTGGCACGCCTGGCGGGTCTGGCGGCGGGCACCTCGGCGGACAACGAACGCAAGATGCGCCTGGAGTCCTACGTCCTCGCGGCGCGCCTCGAACAGGTCGCGGCCGCGGCGACCGCACGGCTGCGGCGCATGTCGTCGGGGCGCTACACCCTCGTCCACTCCGACGACCGGACGGGGCGCGGCCGTTCGGGCCTCGGCCTGCACGTGGTCGACGCGTGGACGGGCCGCGAACGCGACACGTCCACGCTGTCGGGCGGCGAGACGTTCTTCGCCTCGCTCGCCCTCGCGCTCGGCCTCGCGGACGTCGTCACCGACGAGGCCGGCGGCGTACGGCTCGACACGCTCTTCATCGACGAGGGCTTCGGCAGCCTCGACGACCAGACCCTCGACGAGGTCCTGGACGTCCTGGACTCGCTGCGCGAGCGGGACCGCAGCGTCGGCATCGTGAGCCATGTCGCGGACCTGCGCCGCCGCGTCCACGCACAGCTGGAGGTCGAGAAGGGGCGCGCGGGGTCGGTCGTACGGCAGCGGGGCGGGGCGTGAGGGGCCGAGGGTGAGGGGCCGGGGGTGAAGGGCCGGGTTCAGCGGCCCAGCGGGCGCCTGGGCAGGGGCGAGGAGTAGACGATGCTCGTGGTCACGGAGCCCAGGGCGCCGATCTTCCCGGCGACCTCCTCCAGGTGAGTCATGGAGCGTGCGGCGACCTTGATCACGAAGCAGTCGTCGCCGGTGACGTGGTGCGCCTCCAGGATTTCGGGGGTCACCTCGACCAGGTCGTGGAACGGCTTGTAATGGCCGTTCGGATAGCGCAGGCGCACGAACGCCAGGATGGGCAGGCCGAGCCGCTCCGGGTCGACCACGGCCGCGTACCCCTGGATGACGCCCGCCTCCTCCAGGCGCCGGACCCGCTCGGTGACGGCGCTCGCGGACATGGAGACGGCGCGGGCCAGCTCGGCGTAGCTGGCGCGGCCCTCCCGCTGGAGGACGTCGAGGATGCGCCAGTCGGTGGCGTCCGTGGAATAACCGGTCATACCTGAGAGGTAACAGGGGAATCCCCGGCTGATCAAGAGGTAGGCCGGGGATCGCTTCTTCTGGGACGGGGGTCACGCCCGTAGATTTCTGGCCATGAGCACAGTGACGAACACCGAGCAGCCGACCGCCCCGAGCACCGCACACGCCCTCGCGGGCGCCGCCGAGACCACTCCGGACGCCTCCGCGAGCACTCCGGGTGCCTCCGTGAGCGCCTGGAATCCCGTCCTGCGGGTGGCGCCCGCGTCCCCGGCTGCCGCCGCCGCGTACTTCGGCGCGAGCCTCGCCTTCCACGCCGACGTGTCCGACGTGGCCTCCGCGCTGGCCGCCGACGGCGACCCCGGCTTCGTCGTGGTCGACTCCCGCTCGACGGCGTCGTGGGACCAGGGCCACATCCCCGGTGCGGTCCACCTGCCCACCGCCCTCATCCCCGAGCAGGCCGAGCGTCTCCTCGACCCGTCCGTCCCGGTCGTCACCTACTGCTGGGGCCCGGGCTGCAACGGCGCCACTCGCGCCGCCCTCGCCCTCGCCCAACTCGGCTTCCAGGTCAAGGAGATGCTGGGCGGCTTCGAGTACTGGGCCCGCGAGGGCTTCGCGTTCGAGACCTGGGAGGGCACGCAGCGGCACACCCCCGACGCCCTGACGGCCCCGGTGGACGCGGAGGACTGCGGCTGCTGAACCGCGGGGAGCGCTTCCGTGCGGCCCTCCCCGGTCACGGCGCCCGCCGAGCACGCCGTGACCGTGGGCACGAGGGTCCCTAGAGCGCGGACAGCTCGTCGACCAGGTCGTCGAGGCCCAGCGATCCCTGCGACAGCGCGGCCATGTGCCACGCCTTCGCGTCGAAGGCCTCGCCGAGGCGCCGCCGCGCGTTCTCGCGGCCCAGGAGCCAGGCCCGCTCACCCAGCTTGTAGCCGATGGCCTGACCCGGGATGGAGAGGTAGCGGGTCATCTCGCTCGCCACGTACTCCGTCGGTCGGCTGCAGTGCGCGTCGTAGAACTCCTGCGCCAGGTCGGGCGTCCAGCGCTCGCCCGGGCGGAAGGGCGAGTCCGCCGGGATCTCCAGCTCCAGGTGCATGCCGATGTCGACGATGACGCGCAGCGCCCGCATCATCTGGGCGTCCAGATAACCGAGCCTGCGCTCGGGGTCCGTGAGGAAGCCGAGCTCGTCCATGAGCCGCTCCGCGTACAGCGCCCAGCCCTCCGCGTTGGCGCTGACGATGCCGATGGTCGCCTGGTAGCGCGAGAGGCTCCGCGCGACGTGCGCCCACTGCGCCAGCTGGAGGTGATGGCCGGGCACGCCCTCGTGGTACCAGGTGGAGACCAGGTCGTACACGGGGAAGCGGGTCTCGCCCATCGTCGGCAGCCAGGTCCGGCCGGGGCGCGAGAAGTCCTCGGAGGGCCCCGAGTAGTACGGGGCCGCGGCGCCGCCCGGCGGAGCGATGCGGGACTCCACCTTCCGTACTCGCTCGGCGAGTTCGAAGTGCGTGCCGTCCAGGGCCTCGATCGCCTCGTCCATCAGCTCCTGGAGCCAGACCCGCACCTCCTCCACGCCCTCGATGTGCGTGCCGTGCTCGTCGAGGTGCGCGAGCGCCACCCACGGGGTGGCCGCGCCGGGCAGGACCTTCTCGGCCTCGGCGCGCATCTCGCCGAGCAGCCGGTGGAACTCGGACCAGCCGTACGCGTACGCCTCGTCGAGGTCCAGGTCGGTGCCGTTGAAGTAGCGGGACCAGCGGGCGTAGCGCTCGCGGCCCACCGTCTCGGGGGCGCCCTCGATCGCGGGCGCGTACACGTCGCGCATCCAGTCGCGCAGCGCCACGACCGAAGCGGTGGCGGCGCGGGCCGCGTCGTCCAGCTCGGCGCGCAGCGAGTCCGGGCCGTCCGCGGCGAACTCCTCGAACCAGCCGCGGCCCTCGCCTGCGCCGGGGCCCGCCCACTCGCCGAGCTGCTCGATGAAGGTGGCCGTGGGCCGGGGCGCCGCGAACAGCTTGCGCTCAAGGCCGAGTTCGAGCGAGGCGCGATATCCCTGGTAGGCGGCGGGCACGGCCCGCAGCCGCTCGGCGATCACCGCCCAGTCCTCCTCGGTCTCCGTCGGCGTCACGGTGAAGATCTCCCGCACGGCGTGCGGGACCGTGTGCAGGTTGCCGACCGCGCGCAGCCCCTCGTCGGCCTCGTGCACGGCGAGTTCGGCGGTGAGCCGCTCCCGCAGGAGCCGCGCGCACCGGCGTTCGACGTCGGTGTCGGCACCGGGCCGCAGCTCCGCGTCGTCGAGCCGGGCGAGCGTCGTGCGGGCCAGGTCCGCGACGGCCTCCTGGCCCGCGGGCGAGGTGTCCGGGAGCTTGCCGTGGCTCTCCTTGACGCCGAGGAACGTTCCGTTGATGGGGTCGAGGGCGATGAGCTCGTCCACGTAGGCGTCGGCTACCTGGCGCGGCAGCGGGCCGCCGTCCGTACCGCCCGTGCCGCTCGTGTGCGGGATCTTGGTGTCTGACATGCGGACATCCTCGTACGCGGGACGCGTCCGCGTCATCATGATTGGCCGGAGGTCTCCCCCGGGACGTCGGCCCCCGGACCCGGCGGCAGGAGCGGACCGCACTCCCACTGCTGGAAGATCAACCGGGTCTCCACGCGGGCCACCTCGCGCCGTGCCGTGAACTCGTCGAGGACGAGGCGCTGGAGGTCCGCGGTGTCGGCCACCGCCACGTGCACCAGATAGTCGTCGGGCCCCGCGAGATGGAACACCGACCGGGATTCCGGCAGCGCCCTGATCCGCTCCACGAACGGCCCCACCAGCTCCCGCCGGTGCGGACGCACCTGCACCGAAAGGAGCGCTTGAAGGCCGCGCCCGAGCTTCGCCGGATCGAGCCGCAGCTGGTGTCCGAGGATCACCCCCGAGCGGCGCAGCCGTGAGATACGGTCCAGGCAGGTGGAGGGCGCGACCCCGACCTGGGACGCGAGATCGCGATAGGTGATCCGGGCATCGTTCTGCAACAGCCGCAGTATGCGCAGATCCACCGGGTCGAGTACGACAGAATCGGCCACTCGCCGAACGTAACACGGGTTTCAACGACCGGGCACCGGCCTTTGTTCAGGCTGTGGGGCATGGACACGAACACGGAAGCCCGCACCGGATCAGGCCACCGGGCCCCGATGCCGCAGACGCCGCCGGCCACCCCGGCGCCGACCGTACCGCCCGCATCCCGGGCCCTCGCCACCGAGGCGGTGCACGCCGGACGCGACGACCTCGCCGGACTCGGCCTGCACGCGGCCCCGATCGACCTGTCCACCACCTACCCCTCGTACGACACCCGTGGTGAGGCCGCGCGCATCGACGCCTTCGCCGCCGACGGCGTCCTGGACGACGGGCCGCCCGTCTACGCCCGCCTCGCGAACCCGACCGTGGCCCGCTTCGAGACCGCCCTGGCCCGGCTCGAAGGCACCGAGAGCGCGGTCGCGTTCGCCAGCGGCATGGCCGCGCTGACCGCGGTCCTCCTCGCGCGGACAGCGGCGGGCCTGCGCCATGTCGTCGCGGTCCGCCCGCTGTACGGCTGTAGCGACCACCTGCTCACGGCGGGGCTCCTGGGCTCCGAGGTGACCTGGGTCGACCCCGCGGGGATCGCCGACGCGATATGCCCCGACACGGGCCTGGTCCTCGTCGAGTCGCCGGCCAATCCGACGCTGGCCGAACTCGACCTGCGCGCGGTGGCGCACGCCTGCGGTACGGTGCCGCTCCTCGCCGACAACACCTTCGCGACGCCCGTGCTCCAGCGGCCGGTGGAGAGCGGGGCGCGCCTCGTGCTGCACAGCGCCACCAAGTACCTCGGCGGGCACGGGGACGTCCTGGGCGGAGTGGTCGCGTGCGACGAGGAGTTCGCGCGGCAGCTGCGGCAGATCAGGTTCGCCACCGGCGGGGTGCTGCATCCGCTCGCGGGCTATCTGCTGCTGCGCGGTCTGTCCACGCTGCCGGTACGGGTGCGTGCCGCCTCCGCGAACGCGGCGGAGCTTGCCGGGCGCCTGGCCGCGGACCCGCGCGTGGAGCGCGTGCACTATCCGAGGCTCGGCGGCGCCATGGTCGCCTTCGAGGTCGCCGGTGACCCGCACGAGGTGACCGCCGGGGTGCGGCTGATCACCCCGGCGGTCAGCCTCGGCAGCGTCGACACGCTCATCCAGCACCCGGCGTCCATCAGCCACCGTGTCGTGGACCCGGCGGACCGGCGGTCGTCGGGCGTGAGCGACAAGCTGCTGCGCCTCTCGGCTGGCCTTGAGGACGTCGAGGACCTGTGGCAGGACCTGGACCGCGCCCTCGGCCCCCGGCCGTCCGGCGCCGCCACGGGCGCCGGACGGACCGGGATCAGTGCCGCTCCGCCCGCCCCCGCGGCCGGTCGTACGGCAGCCGTGAACTCACCGGCGTCGCTTCCAGGCGCGCGGTGATGACCAGTGTGCCCTCCTCGATCTGGTAGTCGAGGGGCAGCCCGAGCCCGCGCATCGCGGCGACCATGCCGGTGTTGGACGCCTGCGTCACCGCGTACACGCTCTCGCAGCCGGCCTCGATCGCCAGGGTCACCAGGCGGCCGAGCAGTTCGCCGCCGATGCCCCGGCGCTGCCAGTCGTCCTCGACGAGCAGCGCGATCTCGGTCTCGTCGCCGTCCCACAGCAGGTGGCCGATGCCGACGATGCGCCCGGACGCGGTCTGCACCGCCAGGGTGCGGCCGAACCGCGGGCTGAGCAGGTGGTTGAGGTAGCGGTCGGCGTCCCGCACGGGCCCGTGGTAGCGCATGCCGAGGGTGCGCTGCGAGCAGCGTTCGTGCATGGCCTTGGCCGCCGCGACGTCGGAGGTGTCGGCCCGGCGCACGGTGATGGAGTTGCCCTCGGCGAGGGTCAGTACGTCCTTGCTGCGGGGGATGCGCGGGCCCAGCCGGGTGTCCAGCTCGACCAGGGCACGCGCGCGGGCGAACTCGGTGGGCGTGAACGGCAGGTACGGCCGCTCCACGGTGATCACTTCGCCCTCCGGGGCGCGCAGCCGCAGCACCGTCCCCTCGCCTTCGAGCGCGCCCTCGACGGGTGCGCCGTCGGCCGGCGCGTCCGTCCGCGGTCCGGACGCGCCCGGCGCCTTCGCGGGCAGCGACCTGATCGTGCAGCGGCCCAGCAACTGGCGCAGGGCGAGCGGGAGTTCCGCGGCGTCCAGGGCGGTGCGGGTGGCGAGGCCGAGGATGCGGGTGGGGGCGTCCACCAGGTCGTGGGCGTCCGCGCGCTCGATCCAGGTGCCCGAGCCGCCCGCGTGCGCGACACCCCGGGTGATCTCGGCCGCGGGCAGGTCGGCGGGGGCGCGCAGCAGGAACTCGTCGACGGTGCCTTCGGCCAGCGGGTGCGCCTGGAGGCTCAGGATGTCGACCCTGCCGTGCGCCAGGGCCGTGCACAGGGCTGCGAGCGACCCCGGCTCGTCCCGCACGGTGGTGCGCATCCGCCACAGCGCGGTCGCCCCCGCGGACGTCTCGGTGGCGAGGGCCCCGGCCTGCTCCATGGCCGTCAGGGGCGCCATGGAGGGCACGGACGTCCCGGGCCCGGTCCGCCGCCCGGTGGCGTGCGGCCGGGCGCCGGTATCGTCCGCCGTCGGGGGCGCGTGGTTGTGGCGGCGTGCCCACCATGTGTGGAACCCGACCGTGGCGAGCAGCGCCACGGCCGAGACCACGAGCAGGGTGGGGCCGTCGGGGCCGTGCCCGATCATGTTCGCCACCGCGTCCGCCACGGCCACTGCCGTGAAGAGGGCGGCGAGCTCCACCAGATCCCGCCGCCAGTGGTGCACGGGACGGCCGTGTTTGGTTCGTGTCACATCAGACATGTCAGCACTCATGCAGTCACTGTGGATGAAGGGTGTTGCGTGATCGCGAACGTTTTGTGACTGACGAGTTAAGATGCCTTCTGTCCGTTTAGTTCATTTTTGGTCTTTCCCGATGTCCGGGCGTGATCTCCCGGTGTGCGTTCGGGGCCGAAATCACTGCTGTCCCACGCGTCCCGGCTGGAGGACCTTCGTGAACAGCACTCCGCCGCCCTCCTGACGCAGCCGTACGGTCAGCTCCCCGCTGCCGCCGTCGATGTCGACCTCGCCGAAGTACTGGGGGGTCTCGGCCGGCGAGGTGTTGGAGCGGTTCGGCGCCTTGATGAACCGCTGCTCGGCGCCGAAGGTCCCGTCGAGCTTGAGGGCCTGGAAGCCGCCCGCCGCCAGCGGCCCCGACACGAACTCCCAGAACGGCGCGAAGTCGCCGAACGCGGCGCGTGAGGGGTCGTAGTGCTGGGCCGAGGTGTAGTGCACGTCCGCGGTCAGCCACACCGTGCCGGTGATCTTGCGGTGCTTGATGTGCCGCAGCAGCTCGGCGATCTGCAACTCGCGGCCGAGCGGTGCGCCCGGGTCGCCCTGGGCGACCGCCTCGAAGTTCGTCGCCCCGTCGGGCACCACCAGGCCCAGCGGCATGTCGGAGGCGATGACCTTCCAGGTGGCGCGGGAGCGCGACAACTCGCGCTTGAGCCAGCGCAGTTGGCGGGCGCCCAGGATGCCGGTGGCGTCATCGGGCTGGCGGCCGGGCGAGTTGGCGTTGCGGTACGAGCGCATGTCCAGGACGAACACGTCCAGGAGCGGCCCGTGGCGCAGGACGCGGTACACCCGGCCGTCCTCGTCGCCGGGCGGGAGCGTCGAGACCGGGAAGTACTCGCTGAACGCGCGCAGGGACCGCCCGGCGAGCACGTCCACGTTCTTCTCGGTGTACCGGGGGTCGGTCAGGATCTGCCCCGGGTACCAGTTGTTGCGCACCTCGTGGTCGTCCCACTGCACGATGGAGGGCACCTGGGCGTTGAAGCGCCGCAGGTTCTCGTCGAGCAGGTTGTAGCGGAAGGCGCCGCGGAACTCCGCGAGCGACTCGGCGACCTTGGACTTCTCCTCCGTGGTCACGTTCCGCCACACCGTGCCGTCGGGCAGGGTGACGCTCGGCAGGATCGGCCCGTCGGCGTAGATGGTGTCGCCGCTGCACAGGAAGAAGTCCGGGTTCCTGCGGCGCATCTCGTCGAAGACGCGCCATCCGCCGCGGTCCGGGTTGATGCCCCACCCCTGGCCCGCGACGTCCCCCGACCACAGGAAACGCACGCCGTCCTTGCGCCCCTTCGGTGTCGTACGGAAGGTGCCGGTGACCGGCTCTCCGGTGCGTCTGGGGTCGTCCGGGTCGGCCAGGACCACGCGGTAGTGGATCTGCTCGCCCGCGGGCAGCCCGCGCAGCCGGGTCGTCCCCGTGAAGTCGGTGTCCGGGCCGAGGACCGGTCCTTTCCAGCGGGTGGGGTTGCGGAAGGACTCCGTGGCGGAGGTCTCCACGATCATGCGGGCCGGACGGTCGGAACGCACCCACACCAAACCCGCGTGCGACGTCACGTCACCGGCCTGCACGCCCCACTCGGCCCGCGGGCGTCCCGACCGGGCGAAGGCCGGAGCGGCTCCGGCCAGGGACGGCACGGCCAGCGCCGCCGGCACGGCGAGCGAGCCGCGCAGGACGCTGCGGCGGCGAGGGGACGGGCTCGGCTCGGGGTGTGACATGGATGCGCCTCCAGTGACGGGTCCGACCAGTGTGCAGGGCCACAACTAGTGGTGCGCGGCGGCGCACACACGAATCCCAAGTGAACAACTGCCCATGGGCACAAGGGAACCAGTGTGCGAACGCCTTGTCGCCCGGACCGTCGAGGCTCGGCCCCTGGGCGCAGGTCTTCAGACGTAGGCACCGGTCGCAGGTCCGAGGTCCGACGGCCGATGCCGCAAGATCGCAGCCTGGCTACGCTCGGCGGCACAGGCGCGCGGCCGGGCGCGCCGGTTCCGGAGGGGGAGCCCCATGCCTGTCAACGGTCAGAGTCACATCCGTATCGCCCGCCCGTCCCGCGACCTCGCGGCGGCGGAGCGCTTCTGGGTGTCGGGCCTCGGCCTGGACGTCGTGTGGCGTTCGCAGGGTGGTCACGCTCACGGCGAGCACGACTTGCTGATGGCCGGCTGGCCGGACGCCTCCTGGCACCTGGAACTCGTCCACGAGCCGGACGAGCCGGTTCAGCCCCGCCCCACGGAGGAGGACCTGCTCGTGGTCTACCTCGACGAACCGGTACCGGACGACCTGGTGGCCCGTCTTGAGGCGCACGGCGGCACGCGCGTCCCCTCGCCCAACCCGTACTGGAACGAGTGGGGCGTCACGGTCGAGGACCCGGACGGCTACCGCCTGGTGCTGTGCACGCGCGCGTGGTCCAACTCCTGACGCCGACGGGGCCGTCACGCGACGCGTGACGACCCCGCTGTTCCGGCAGGGGAAACGTGACCGCTCAGCCCGGAGCCGGCGCCGCGCTCCCGGCGTCCGTGGCCCCCGCCTCGCCGGGGCGCGCGATCTCCCCGGCGTCGGCGAGCCGGACGAGTTCGCTGAGCCACTGCGGTGCCGCGCCGCCGTCGATGACACCTTCCGCCGCGGACGGCGCTCCTGCTCCCGTGCCCGTCCCGGCACCCGCCGCGGCAGCCGCACCGGCGTCGACCGCGCCCGTACCGTCCGTGCCGCGCGGCCTTCCCTGGGGCGACGCCCCCGGAGCCGCGCCCGCGTCCTCCGCGATCGTGATGTGCACGTCCATGGCCGTTCCTCCCGCCTAGTTGAGGACCGCGTACCGGCCTTCGAAGTTCATCTGGGTGCTGCCGATGTTCTTCACCGTCAGCCAGTACGTGACCGTCGTGGACGAGGCGCGCTCGACCTCGGTCTCCCACTCGATCTGCGGGCTGCCCGTTTGGGGCGTCGTCGGCATGAAGTACCAGATGACGTGCCAGCCCTGCGGCCAGTTGAAGGTGAACCAGCGCCCGGTCTGCCCGGGGTTGAGTGTTCCGGTGAACTGTGTGCCTACTCGCATCGTCGTTTTCCTCTCACCAGCCGAGAACCGCGAACCGGGCCTCGAAGTCGACCGGGTCGGCCACGAGGTTGCTCACGTCGATCCAGTACGTCGCGTAGGTGTCGTTGGCCCGCTCGACGCGGACCTTCCAGCCGATCTGCGGGGCGCCGGTGCGCGGACTGGTCGGGACGACCGTCCACACCACGTGCCAGTGGGCGGGCCAGTTGAAGGTGAACCAGCGGCCGGTGCGGTGCCCGGCGAGGGTGCCCCGGAACTGGACGCCGACCCAGCTGCTCGTCTGCAGCGCGGCCGGGATGAGCTGGCGCAGATCGGGCCGCCTGCCGATGCGCTGCGTGGCCGGGCGGCCGGGTGCGTCCTGCTGCGGTGAGCCGGTGGCGCGCAGCAGCTGCCGGGACCGCGAGGGCGACAGCGGGATGCGCCCGGCGGCGCGCAGGGCGCCCTGGGTGCTCGCGAGGGCGCCCACGACGATCGGTGACGCGCTGGACGTACCGCTGAACTGGTCCGTGTACCAGGCGTCCTGATCGGCGCCCGCCTGAAGGTCGCCGTACCCGGTGGTGGTCACCTCGCGCCCCCAGCCCTGCGCGTCCACACAGGCCCCGTAGTTGGAGAAGTCGAGGCGGGAGCGGTCGGGTCCGTGCTGGCGGCCGTGGGTGCCCGGCGGCGGCGCCCCGGCGCCCACGATCACGGCACCGGCGTCCAGCGCGGTGCGCCGGAAGGGGTTGCGCCACCAGGACGGGAAGCCCGCCCTCGGCGTGTCGTAGTCGGCGTGGTCCAGGTCCTCCGCCCCGTTGCCCGCGGCCTCGACGACGGTGATGCCCTTGTTGACGGCGTAACGGATGGCCAGGTAGTCGTCGGGCCACCACTCCACGGCGATGTATCCCACCTGGCCCACGCCGGTCGCGTGCGGACCCGCGCGGTGGATCTCCAGAAGGATGATGTCGCCGGGGCCCAGGCGGTCCGCCGCGTTCCGGATCGCCGTGGCCGTGGGGAGGGAGAACGCGGACGCGCTGGTCACCGCGTCCGGGGCGATCCCCGTGATCCCGTACGTGTTGACGTCGCCGCCGATCTCGCCGAGCACCGCGGTGCCGTGATGGGTGTCGGTGCTGCCGGTGCCCGAGACGATGCCGCCCTGGTTGAGCCGCAGGTCCTCGTGCGTGAAGCGCCAGCCCCACTCGCAGTCGATCACCCGGACGCCGGCGCCGCGGCCGCCCGCCACGGTCCACGCGTACCGGGCGTCGACGCCGCCCGGGGCCGCGTCGAGATAGCCCTGCCGGGCGGTGAAGTCCGGGGTCACGGGCGGTGCGTCGGTGCCCGTGGGCAGCATCGTGTTGAGCGGCGGGTACTCCGCCTCGTCGCCCTTCTTCCGCGTCTTGCCCTCCGGCTTGTTCTCCGTGGGGACGGTGGCGGCGGGCTTGACGTAGGCGCCCTCCACGGCGTCCGACGCGCGGAGCCGCTCGGCCAGCTCCTCCAACCGGTCCTCCGGGGCGTCGACGTGGAAGAAGAGCGCCATCCGGTCGAGCAGCTCCGGTGAGGTGTCCTCGGCCCCGGCCGGTCGGGCGGGCGCGCCCGCCTGGGCGCGCAGCCTCTCCCGGTCCGTGCCGAAGAGGGGCCTGATGGTGACGTCCTCCAGGGACGCCACGGCGTCCAGACCGCTCACGGAGATGTCCGCCGCGGCGGTCGCGCCGGTCGAGGTGATCTGTACCCCGGCGTCGGCGCGCGTGACGCACACCAGCTCAGGGCGTCCGAAGAGTGGTCCGAATTCTGGCGCCGGGCGGCTGTTCCCCCGGCTGTTCCCCGCACCTGATCGCTGTGGCACAGCTGACTCCTTCACCACGTTACGGAAGGTCCGCCGGTGGTTTCACATAGGCGGCCTCGACTGCCGGGTGGCCGCGCAGGGCCGTGGCGACGGCCTCGGCGTCCGTGCCGGCGGGGACGGCGACCCGGTGCCATCCGATGAGCGCCGGGTCGTCGGTGCCGGGGTGCAACGGCTCCGCCGTGACGTCGAACCGCCGCTCCAAAAACCCCCGGACGTCCGGAAGACCGGCGGGGCCCGCAGCCGTGGGACCGGCTGTCGCAGGGCCCGCCGTCGCGGGACGCGGTGCGGTACGGAGCTGGAGGATGACTTCGGCGTCGGTCATGGATCTGCCCCCGGACACTCCGGTGACCGCGTCCGAGCGGCTCGCTCGCGGTCACCGGGCCCGCCCGACCCTAGGGAAGCCCTGTCACCGGATCGTCGCAGCCGGCGTCACCGGTCCCGGGAGCCGGCCGTTTCGCCGAGCAGCCGCACGCCCTCGGCGATCCGGGCGGGCGTGAGATGGGCGTAGCCGAGCACCAGCCCTACCCCGGGCCCCGCCGCCGATGCGTAGTCGCTCAGCGGGCGGACCGCCACTCCGGCCGCGGCGGCTCGCCGCAGGAAGTCCTCCTGCGGCCCCAGGTGCGCGGGCAGCCGGGCGATGACGTGCAGACCGGCGGCGATGCCGGTCACCTCCGTACCGGGAAAGTGCTCGTCGAGGGCCGCGACGAGCGCGTCCCGCCGCTCGCGGTAGGCGCGCTGGCAGCGGCGCAACTGGCGGTCGTAGTCGCCGCGTTCGACGAACCGCGCGAGGAGTGCCTGGTCGAGCGCCGGATTGCCCAGGTCCATCATGCGCTTGCGGGCGACCACCTCGTCGGTCATCGCCGACGGCACCAGCAGCCAGCCGAGCCGCAGCCCCGGAGCGAGGGACTTGCTGACCGAGCCGGTGTACGCCACGTGCTCGGGGTCGAGTCCCTGGAGCGCGCCCACCGGGGCGCGGTCGTAGCGGAAGTCGCCGTCGTAGTCGTCCTCGACGACCACTCCGTCCACGTCCCGGGCCCAGTCCAGGAGTTCGGCGCGCCGCCGCGCCGAGTAGCCGATGCCCAGCGGGAACTGATGGGCGGGCGTGGTGACGACCGCCCGCAGGCCGCGCTCCCTCAGTGCGCCGGTGAGGACGCCCTCGTCGTCGAGGGGCACCGGCACCGTGGCGACGTCCGCCGAGGCGAACAGCTCGCCGTGCTGCGGGCTTCCGGGGTCCTCGACGCCGACGGCGCGCACCCCGCGCGCGTGCAGGACGAAACCGAGCAGCGCCATGGCCTGCGCGACGCCGGAACAGACGACGACGGACTCGGGATCCGCGACCACGCCCCGGCGGCGTACGAGCAGCTCGGCGAGGGCGGTCCGCAGCCGGGGCAGGCCCCGCGGGTCCGGGTAGCCGAGGACGTGGTGGGGGAGTTCGGCCAGGACGCCCCGGTGCGCGGCGGCCCACGCGGCGCGCGGGAACAGGGACAGGTCGGGGGTCCCCGCGATGAAGTCCACGCGCGCGTGGACGGGGCGCGGCGCCAGATCGCGGGCCCCTGCCGGCGCCTTCCGTGCCGCGCCGCCCACCCAGGTCCCCGCCCCGCGGTCGCTGCGCAGATAGCCCTCGGCCGTCAGCTGCTCGTACGCCTCCGTGATGAGCCCGCGCGAGACGCCCAGGTCGGCGGCGAGTTCACGGCTCGACGGCAGCCGTGTCCCCGGCGCGAGGCGGCCGGACCTGACGGCCTCGCGCAGCGCGGAGCGGAGGCTGCGGCCACGGCTGCGGGCGGGGGCGGACGCGGCCGGGACCAGCAGCTCCCAGGCGGCGGTCCCGGGAGCCCGGCCCGAACCTGATGTCACCGGGATGCGCCTCCTGAGCGTGTGCCTGATCGTGCGGGGGAGAGGGACCGGCGGGCCGGGTGCGTGAAGTGGTCCCCGAACCGGCCCCGGAAGTGGACCTTAAACCGGGCCGCGTCCGTTCCTAACGTCAGGGACATGAACGCCGACCTCACGCGCGGATCCCTCCTCGCCGCCTTCGCCTGCCTCCTCGTCGGAGGCTCCTTCACCGCCAACAGCCTTCTCGGCGACTACCCGTACGCGGGCGGCCAGTTCCTCCGGTACGGCCTGGCCTGCCTGCTGCTCCTGCCGCTGCTCGGGCGCGGCGGGCTTGCTCCGCTCGGCCGCCTGACGCGGCGCCAGTGGGCGCGGCTCGCGGTCCTCGCCGCGGTCGGCATGGTCGGGTTCAACCTGGCGATCCTCGCCGCCGAACGCACGGCGGAACCCGCCGTGCCGGGTGTCTTCGTGGGATGCGCCCCGGTCGTCGTGGCGGTCCTCGTGCCGCTCCTGGAGGGCCGCAGGCCGCAACGCGCGGTCATGTACGGGGCGTTGACCGTGGCCGCCGGGGCGTTCACCGTGCAGGGGTGGGGGCGTACGGACGTGTCCGGCATCCTCTTCTCGGTGGGCGCGCTCGCGGGCGAGGTCGGCTTCGCGGTCGTCGCCGTGCCCGTGTTGCGGCCGCTGGGCCCGAAGCTGCTCTCCGCGACGGTGTGCGGGATCGCCGCCGTGGAGTCCGCCGTGATCGGTGCCGCCGTCGACGGCGGGCAGTGGCTGCGGATGCCCGGCGCCACCGAGGCGGCGGCCCTGCTGTGGCAGGCGGCGATCGTCACCGTCATCGGGTTCGTCTGCTGGTACTCGGGCATCCAGCGCATCGGCGCCGAGCGGGCCACGCTCTTCTCCGGTCTGATCCCGGTGGCGGCTGCCTGCACCGCCCCCTTGGTCGGCACCGGTGCCTACGGCCTCCCGCAGGCCGTGGGCAGCGCGCTCGTCGGCGCCGGGGTGGCCCTGGGCTCCGGCGTGCTACGCGGCAGGCGCGCGGCGGCAGGTGTCGAGGACGACGCGGGCGACGAGCGCCGGGTCGTCGTTCATCGGGACGTGACCGCAGCCGGGCAGGCGCACCAGCCGGGCGTCGGGGACGGCGTGCTTGGCCCGCACGCCCTGGCGCCGGAGCAGGATCCGGTCGCGCGAGCCCCACGCGACGGTGACCGCGAGCCCGGGCAGGTCGTCGCCGAAGCGCACGTCACGCCCGGCGGCGAGGGTCTGCTCGAACCCCTTGGCGTCGCGCAGCGCGAGCGTCTCGGCGACCACGGCCTCGGGTGAACGGCGCCCGGGGCGGGCGTAGATGGTGCTGGTGAGTGCCGCGCGCCCGGCCGAGCTGCGGGCGAGCCGTTCGATGACCGGCAGCGGAAGGAGCCGTGCCCCGTGCCGCATCGCGAGCAGGGTGTTGAACGCGTACCGCCGCTCCCCGGGCGTCCAGAAGCCCGCGGGGGACAGCGCGGTGACCGAGCGCACGAGCTTCTCCCGGCCGAGTTCCAGGGCGAGCAGTCCGCCCAGGGAGTTGCCCGCCACGTGCGGCCGCTCGATCTCCAGGGCCTCGCACAGCCCGCCGAGCACGGCCACCACCGTGGCGACGTCGTACGGGAACCCTTCGGGCAGGGCGGGGGACTCCCCGAAGCCCGGCAGGTCCACGGCTATCACGTCGTACTCGGCGGCCAGGATGCCGAACACCGGGTCCCACGCCTGGCGGTGGTGCCCGATGCCGTGCAGCAGGAGCAGCGGTTCGCCCTCGCCCGCGCGCTCGTACGCGACGGACAGCGTGCGCGGGCCGCCGGGTGATTCGACGCTGAAGGACACCTCTGCGGCCATTGCTGCTCCAGTCCCCGTCGCCCTGCGACGGTCCTCAGACACCTTAGACACGTTGTCAGCAACAATTACCGCTCAGTAGCCTCCAGTTCAAGAGGGTGGGCGGGCCGGCTTCCCCGCCGGTGTGGGGCGCGCCGCACCCGATGTGCCTGGACACCAGGTGGCGCGTCGGCTGGGATGGAGAGGTGGCGACCGACACCCTGACCGACGTCTTCGAAGAGCACCGGCCCGTCCTGATGGGTGTGGCCTACCGCATGCTCGGCCGGGTGGCCGACGCGGAGGACGTCGTCCAGGAGTCCTGGCTGCGCTGGTCGGCGGCCGACCGGTCGTCGGTGCGCGAACCGCGCGCCTATCTGGTGCGCGTCACCACCCGGCTCGCCATCGACCGGCTGCGCCACGTGCAGTCGCGGCGCGAGTCCTACGTGGGCCAGTGGCTGCCCGAACCCCTGGTCACGGATTACGGGCCGACCGTGCCCGACACCGCCGAGCGTGCCGTGCTCGCCGACTCCGTGTCCCTGGCCGTCCTGGTCGTCCTGGAGTCCCTCTCGCCCCTGGAGCGCGCGGTGTTCGTGCTGCGCGAGGCCTTCGGATTCCCGTTCTCCGAGATCGCCCTCACGCTGGACCGCGGTGAGCCCGCCGTCCGGCAGCTCGCGGCGCGCGCCCGCAAGCACGTCGAGGAGAAGAGGCCGCGTTACGCGGTGGACCCCGGCGAGCGCCGGGACCTGACCGAGCGGTTCCTCGCCGCGGCGGCCGACGGCGACCTGGACGGCCTGATGTCCCTGCTCGCCCCGGACGTGCGCCTCGTCGGCGACGGCGGCGGCAAGGCCAAGGCCCCGCTGCGCGTCATCGAATCGGCCGACAAGGTGGGCCGCTTCCTCGGCGGCGCCGCCCGCAAGGGCGTCCCAGAAGGGGCGGAGCTGGAAGCCAGGTTCCTGGAGATCAACGGCGCGCCGTCCCTCTTCTTCCTGGCCGACGGCAAGCCGCACTCCCTCTTCCAACTGGACGTCGCCGACGGGCGGATCACGGCCGTCTACATCATCCGCAACCCGGACAAGCTGGTCACACTCGCCTCCTAGACCACGGACGAACGGACCCCCGCCCCACAAGGCGGGGGTCCTGTCTTGTTCGCGACGTGTGCGTGACCTGGTGCCAACAACGCGTGAATGCTCTGTGGCATCGTCCCTGTGCGGGCTGTAACGGATCGAGGATTGGTCTTGACCAAGGGTGGGTGCCGCTCTATCGTCGCAGAGATAGTGCAAGGACCTTTAATAAACAAGGCGCTGAAAAGCCGCCGGCACTCGGCGATTGCGGAGGACAGGGTGGGGACCACGCAGCTGGAAACGGCGCCGGAGCCGAAGTACTGGCACCTCAAGACCGTGCTCAGCGAGGCACTCGACTCCGAGTTCGCCGTCGGCGAGATCCTGCCCAACGAACGTGACCTGGCGGCCCGCTTCGGCGTCGCCCGCGCCACGCTCCGGCAGGCACTCGAACAACTGGAGCTGGAAGGCAGGCTGCAACGCCGCCGCGGGGTCGGCACGACCGTCGCCCCACCGCGGGTGGGCGTGGCCGTCGGATCCGCACAAGGCACCTGGCCGGGCGAGGTCGGCGACGCCTGGCAGCCGGCCGACTGCGCCCCGGCGGTCCCGCCCGCCGAGGTGGCCCGCATGCTGGAGGCCGACCCGGACGAGCAACTGCACGTCGTGCGGCGTACCCGCGTCTCGCACGGCCAGCCCGTAGCGGCCGAACTGCTCTACGTCCCCGTGTCCTCCGTCGCGGAGCTCTCCGGGATCGACGCCCCGTCCGGACCGGCACGCGCGCGTGCCGTGCTGCGCGAGCTGCACCGCCTCGGCCTCGAAGGACAGGACCGCGCCGTCGAGCTCGGCTCGGCCCGCGCGGACGACGCCAAGGCGCTCGACCGGCTCCCCGGAGCCCCGGTCCTCGTCGTGACGACCCGCTTCTTCGCCGAGGGACGCACCGCGGCGGTGTCCGTGGCGACGTACCGCGCGGACACCTGCCGCCTCACGTTCGGCGACGCGGGCGGCGTCGAGATCCACCACGGCCCGGAGCGCCAGGCCTCCTGACGGCGGCTTCCCGCCGCTCGCAAACACCCGCGCACCGCCCGCCCGGGCCTCCGACACGGAGGTCCGGGCGGGCGTCGTGCGTCGCTCAGCGCCGCGCCGTGACCGTTCCCTCGACCGCGAACAGCTGCTCCTCGACGTGGTCGAGGGCCAGCCGCAGGGCGCCCGTCGAGATGGCGGCCTGGCCGAGCACCGACAGGGCGACCCGGGGCGGCCGCAGGCAGTAGCGGGCCAACTCGCGGCGCAGCGGCTCCAGCACGCCGTCCAGACCCGCGGCCCAGCCGCCCACGACGACCAGCTCGGGGTCCAGGGCGAGCACGAGGGCCGCCACGTCGTGCACCAGGCGCTGGATGAACCGCTCGACGGCCTGCGACGCCCGCTCGTCGCCCTCGCGCGCGTGGGCGAACACCTCCGCCACCGCCTGCTCGTCCAGTGGGTGCAGCGGCTCGTCGGTGGTCGACAGGAGCGTCTCCGGGGTCACGTCACGGCCCAGCAGATGCAGGGCGCCGATCTCCCCGGCGGCGCCGCCGTACCCCCGGTGCAGGCGTCCGCCGATCAGGGCCCCGGCTCCCGGGCTGAGTCCCGCGAGGACCATCACCACGTCGTCGGAGTCGGTCGCGGCGCCCTTCCAGTGCTCGGCCACGGCCGCCGTGTTCGCGTCGTTCTCCACCAGGACCGGGCACCTGAAGGAGCGGCGCAGGCGCTCGCCCAGGGCCAGTCCCGTCCACTCGGGCAGCGCGGTGCCGAGCCGGACCGTGCCGTCCGCCTCCACGATGCCGGGGCTGCCGACGCCGACCGCGCGCAGCGAGCTGCGGGCGATCCCGCCGCGGCGCAGCAAATCGGCGACCGTCGTGCGCAGCCGCTCGATGCGCTCGTCCGCCGATGCCGTCTCGTCCACGTCCTTGGCGGCCGTGCCGAGGACCCGGCCGTCCAGGTCCGAGAGGATGGCGGCGACCCGGTGCGGACCGATCTCCAGGCCGAGCAGATGCCCCGCCTCGGCGCGGAAGCGGAACCTCCGCGCGGGCCGTCCCTGGCGTCTGGCCGCGCCCTCCTCGGCGGCGGTCTCCACCACGAGCCCGGCCTCGATGAGCCCTTCGACCACGCCCTCGACGGTCGGTCGCGAAAGGCCCGTCACCCGGGTGACCTCGGTGAGTGTCGCGAAGTCCGCCCCACGCAGCGCGTGCAGCACCACCGCGGAGTTGATCCGCCGCAGCAGAGAGGGATCCCCGCCGGTCAGCCGCCCCAACGTCCGTCCTCCCAGCTCGTGCGCATGATGGGCGGATCGTACTCGCCGGGGCCCACCGCTGCGAGTGCCGGGCCCACCTGTGACGCAGAGTGCCGATCGGCCGTCGTGTTCACCCCGGGGCCACGAAACCGGATTCGTACGCGGCGATGACCGCCTGCGTCCGGTCACGGGCCCCCAGCTTCGCGAGGACCGAGCTCACGTGCGACTTCACGGTCTCGGCGCCGACGGTCAGCTCCGCCGCGACCTCCGCGTTCGACAGACCGCGCGCCATCAGGCGCAGCACGTCCGCCTCGCGGTCGGTCAGCGCGGCCCGCTCCAGGGCGTCCCTGGCCGCCGCGTTGCCGGGCCGCTGCCCGTACTCCCCGGCCAGCTGCCGCACCGCCGCGGGGAACAGGAGCGACTCGCCCTCCGCGACCAGGCGGACAGCGTTCACGATCTCCGCGGGGCGGGCGCGCTTCAGGAGGAAGCCGTCGGCGCCCGCGCGCAGCGCCTCGTACACGTACTCGTCGTTCTCGAAGGTCGTCACGACGAGGATCTTCGGCGGGTCCTGCACGGTGCGCAGGACCGCGCGGGTGGCCTCGATGCCGTCCAGGAGCGGCATGCGGACATCCATGGCGACCACGTCGGGCCGCAACCGCCGCACGAGCGGAATCACCGCGGCGCCGTCGGCCGCCTCGCCGACCACCTCGATGTCGGGCTGCGCCTCCAGGACGGCGCGCAGGCCCGCGCGGACGAGGGGCTCGTCGTCGACGAGCAGGACGGTGACCGGCATCCGGCCAGCGTAGATCACCCGAGGGGCAGTTGGACGTGCACCTGCCACTCGCCGTCCCGCGGGCCCGTGGTCGCCCGGCCACCCAGCAGCGTGGCCCGCTCCCGGATGCCGCGCAGCCCGCTGCCGCCGCGCCCGGTGACCTCGCCGCCCGTGGGCAGCGCGTTGCGCACGTCGATCTCCAGGGCCCTCTCGTCGACCGCGAGCCGCACCTGTACCGGCACCGGTCCGGAGTGGCGCAGGACGTTCGTCAGGGCCTCCTGGAGCATGCGGTAGGCCTCACGGGACACCGGCCCCGGCAGCCGCTCCAAGGGGCCCGTCACGTCGGTGTCGACCTTGGCGCCCGACGCCCGCGCGGAGTCCAGGAGTTGGCTCGCCTCGGCGAGCGTGGGGCGCCGGCTCGCGGGCCGACCGTCCTCGCGCAGCACGCGCAGGACCCGCTCCAGATCCTCCAGGGCCGCCCGGCCCGTCTCCTCGATCGCGCCCAGCGCCCGGTCGGTGAAGGCGGGGTCGCCCGCGGCCCGCGCGGCGCCCGCCTGGACGACGGCGACGGTCAGCGCGTGCCCGATGGAGTCGTGCAGTTCGCGGGCGATGCGGTTGCGTTCCAGGAGCTGCTCGGTGCGCTCCTCCAGGGCGGCCAGACGCTCCTTGGGGGAGGGGCCGAGCAACTGCCGGGCGGCCGACGTCATCAGCCGGCCCGCGACCACCATCAGCCCCAGGAGCAGCAGCACCGGGACCGGTACGAGCAGCGCGTTCGCCGGATGCGGCCCCGGCACCGGCAGCAGCAGTCCCGGCTCCTCGTCGCGCTGCGACGACGCCGCCCCCACCAGGGCCAGCGCGGTGCCCAGACACTGGACCGTCACGAAGGCCGCAGCGCAGCCGGCCTCCAGACGCAGCACCAGCCACACCGCCGTCCTGCCCCGGTCGTTCCAGGAGGCGGAAGGCGCGACGGAGACGCCGGGGTCCTCGTCGCCGCCCGGCACGCGCGCGTGCTGCCCCGGAAACAGCATCAGCCGGGCCTGGAGCCCTTCCGCCCGGCGCGCGGACGGCAGCAGCGCGGCCGCCGCCACCAGCGGGACCGGCTGGACGGCGATCCATACCCACTCGGCGAACCCCGGGTCACTGAGCCCGGGGGAGATGAACGCGAGCATCAGGGGAACGGCCGCTCCCATGAGCAGATGCAGCCAGCGCGTGTAGGTCACCGCGCGGGCGAGCGGCCTGAGGAAGCGGGACATCACGCCATCGTGCCAGCAGGCCCGGCCGCGCGGCTCCCCCGCGAGGGGGAGAGGCGGCCCCCGGGCGGGGGAAGACCCACCGCCCCGGTGCCCGCGAGGCTGTGCCCATGACCAGCATCGACGTCCAAGACCTCACCAAGGAGTTCGGCACCACCCGCGCGGTGGACGGCCTGACGTTCACCGTCCGCCCGGGGAAGGTCACCGGGTTCCTCGGGCCCAACGGCGCCGGGAAGTCCACCACCATGCGGCTCGTCCTCGGCCTCGACCGGCCCACGTCGGGAACGGCCACCGTGGACGGCCGCCCCTATGCGGACATCGACGAACCCCTGCACCACGTGGGAGCCCTCCTCGACGCCCAGGCGGCGCACGGATCGCGTACGGCCCGCAACCACCTCCTCGCCCTCGCCGCCGCCAACCGCATCCCCGCGCGGCGCGTCGGGGAAGTCCTCGAAGAGGCCGGGCTCGCCTCCGTGGCGGGGCGCAGGATCAAGACGTTCTCCCTCGGCATGCGCCAGCGCCTGGGCATCGCGGCGGCGCTCCTCGGCGACCCGCGCGTCGTCATGCTGGACGAACCGTCCAACGGCCTCGACCCCGAGGGCATCATCTGGATCCGTGAACTCCTGCGGCGCCTCGCCCGGGAGGGCCGCACGGTGCTCGTCTCCAGCCACCTCATGAACGAGACGGCCACCTTCGCCGACCACCTGGTGGTCCTCGGCCGGGGCAAGCTCCTCGCGGACACCTCGATGCCGGACTTCATCGCCGCGCACAGCAGCCCGCGGGTGCGCCTGCGCACACCGGAGGGCGACCGGCTGCGCGGCCTCCTGACGGACAAGGGGTACGCCATGACGGCCGGGGACGACGGCCGCTGGACGGTGGAGGGCGCCAAGGCCGAGGAGATCGGGTCCCTCGCCGCCGGTCACGGCATTCCCCTGCTGGAACTCTCCGACGAGCGGGCCTCCTTGGAGCAGGCCTACCTCGCCCTCACGGCCGGCGCCACCGAGTTCGCCGCCGCCCCCTCGACGCCCCGCCAGGAGGCCTGACCATGTCGACGACCGCCGTGCTCCACTCGGAGTGGATCAAGATCAAGTCGGTGCGCGCCAGCTTCGGTTCGCTCGTCGCCGTGTTCGCGGCCACCGTCGCCGTCACCGTGCTCGCGTTCGCCACGGTCGGCACCGCGGAGGCGGACAACCCCGGCCACGAGCCGCTCTTCGGCGCCTTCTACGCGCTCAACTTCGGCCAGATCGCCGCCATCAGCTTCGGCACGACGGCGATGTCCTGCGAGCATCTGAACGGCGCGCTGCGGATCTCGCTCTCCGCCGTGCCGCGCAGAGGGCTCTTCTACGGGGCCAAGGTCGCCGTGGTGGGGGCCCTGGCCCTCGGCGTGGGCGTCCTCACCAGCTTCGCCGGCTTCCTGACCGGCCAGGCCTTCCTGGGGGATCACGCCATCGGCCTCGGCCATGACGGCGCCCTGCGGGCCTGCTTCGGCGGGGGCGTCTACCTCGCGCTGATGGCCTTGCTCGCCGCGGGGCTGACCATGCTGCTGCGCAGCGGGGTGGCCGTCCTGAGCATCCTGATCCCGTTCACGCTGATCGTGTCCTTCGTGGTCGGCGACATGGCGAGCGGTGTCGCCCAGTTCCTGCCGGACCAGGCAGGACAGCAGGTGCTCCACGAGAACCCGGCGGGAACCCTGGGCCCCTGGACGGGACTTGCCGTCACGGCGGCCTGGGCGGCCGCCGCGCTGCTCGCGGGCTGGTGGGCGGTGCGGCGCAGGGACGCGTGAGGCGGGTTGTCCGGATGGTGACGCCGGGGGCACGGCCGCGGGCCGGTTGTCAGTGGCGGCCGCTTTACTGGGTGTCATGAGTACCGCAGAGCATCTCGCCGCGATCGACCTGCTGCGCTCACGGGAGTTCCCCGCGGAGCACGGCAGGTCGCCGTACGGCGTCGGTGGTCCCGGCTATCACATCGCGGAGTTACTGACGAGCGGTGACTTCTGGGAGGACGACGGCACGGAGTGGGAGACGACCTCCGATCAGTACGACGCCGAGCGCGACGGCCTGACGGTCCTCCTCGCCGAGCGCTGGGGAGAGCCCCAGAAGTTCAGCCTGGCGAGCGTGTTCGAGCGGGCGCAGGGCGATGACTTCGCGGATGAGCGCGAGGACGGGGACGAGCACGGGGGCGAGGACATACCGGAGCCGTGGAGCTCGCTGAGCTCCTCGGTGCCGGACCTTCACCTGTGGCGGGTCGAGGGGCGGTGGATCGCGCTCGGCGTCTCCCAGTGGGACACGGAGCTGCCGTTCCAACTGCTGGCCGTCGTCACGGAGATAGACCCGCCCTAGCGGACGCCTCCACGGCATGGCCGTCGACGGCATGGATGCGCAGAGGACGGCCGCAGTGCGGATCGACGGAGCCGCGTTCCACGCGCAGGCCGAGCTTGTTCATGACCCGCTCCGACGCGTGATTGCCCACCTGGACGACGCTGATGATCCGCTCCAGGCCGCGGTCGCTGAGACCGAAGTCCAGGGCGGCCCGCGCCGCCTCGGTGGCCAGGCCCTGCCCCCAGAAGGAGCGTCCGAGCCGCCAGCCGATCTCCACCGCGGGCAGCACCTCGGGAAGATAGTGCGGCACCGACAGACCGGTGAAACCGGCGAGTTCACCGGTGGCGCGCACCTCCACGGCGAAGAGCCCGAACCCCTCGGTCCGCCATTCGTGCTCCCACATCGCCATGACGGACCGCGTCCACTCCTCTTCCGCGTGGACGGAACCGTCGCCGATCCAGCGCATCACCTCGGGGTCGGCGTGGATGGCGGTCATGGGGGCGACGTCCGCCTCGCGCCAGCGGCGCAGCACCAGGCGGGGCGTCCGGACCACCGTCATCGCGGGCCCGTCCCGGGGGCGAGGCCGAGCTCGTCGCCGGCGCGGGGCGCGAAGTGGCGGGCCACCTCCGCTTCGGTCACCTGCGCGAGTTCGGCGGGGGACCAGTGCGGGGTGCGGTCCTTGTCGACGACCTGGGCGCGGATGCCCTCGACCATGTCCGATGCAAAGATCGCGGTGGCCGAGACGCGGTACTCCTGGTCCAGGACCTGCTCCAGGGAGGCCAGCTCACGGGCGCGGCGCAGGGCGGCGAGGGTGACCTTCAGGGAGGTCGGGGACTTGGCGAGCAGGGTCTCGGCCGCCTCCTTCGCCGCGCGGTCGCCGTAGGCGTACAGCCGGTCGACGATCTCCTCCACGGAGTCGGCGGAGTAGCAGGCGTCGATCCACTCGCGCCGGTCGGCGAGTACGCCCTCGGGCGCGGCGGTGGCGTACTCGGCGACGACCTCGCTCACTTCGCGGTCGGCCAGGGCGGCCGTGAACTCCGCCAGCCGCTCCGACGGGACGTGGTGGTCGGCGAGACCGCACAGGAGGGCGTCGCCCGCGCCCACCGCCGATCCGGTCAGCGCGAGGTGGGTGCCGAGTTCACCGGGCGTCCGCGTCAGCAGGTATGTGCCGCCGACGTCCGGCACGAAGCCGATCCCGGTCTCCGGCATGGCGATCCGGGAGCGCTCGGTGACGACCCGCACGCTGCCGTGCGCCGACACGCCGACCCCGCCGCCCATCACGATGCCGTCCATGACGGCGACGTACGGCTTCGGGAAGCGGGCGATGCGGGCGTTGAGCCGGTACTCGTCCCGCCAGAAGGCCACGGACGCGGCGCCGCCGCCGGCGCGGATGTCGTCGTGGATGGACCGGATGTCGCCCCCGGCGCACAGCCCCCGCTCACCGGCCCCGGTGAGCACGACCGTGGCGACGGCGTCGTCCCGCTCCCAGGCGCCGAGCGCGTCGTCCATCAGCCGGACCATGGCGTGGTTGAGGGCGTTGATGGCACGGGGCCGGTTGAGCACGATGTGCCCCGCGCGGCCGTCGGTGCGCAGGAGAACGGGAGCGTCGGCGGAGTCGGCTGTGGACATGGGGCGGGTGGCTCCTTCGAAGACGGTGATGCGCTCGTCGGGCACGTGGCGCCCGAGCCCGCACGGATCGAATCTACGGCGTGGGACCGGTGGGCGGCGGCGGGGGCCCCGCGGACGGGTCAGGGGGCGTGGAAGGCGACCTCCGGGTTGGCCTCCGAGGGACCGTCCAGCAACGGCCGGTGCCGGCCCTCGAGGTGCCGGTCGAAGAAGGCGGTGACATACGACGTGGTGATCTGCCCCGAGCGCTCTCCGGAGAGCGGGGCCGTCGGATCGGTCCGGCCGAGCTGCCCGCCGAGGACCGGCAGGTCGGTGAAGGTGAGGTGCCCGGAGTCCGCGACGGTGAGCCAGCGCTTCCAGCCGTCGAGACGGTGCCACTGACGCGGCCACGAGGCGTCCTCGGCCCGGGGGTTGTGCCCCTTGCGGGTGCCGAGCATGAACACGGGGCGGCCGGTGCCGGCGGCCGGGACCGGGGCGAAGAAGGTGCCGTCCAGATTGCCGGCGGCCCGGATCCGGGGGTCGGTGCCGGCGGCCACCGCCGCCGCGTTCCCGCCGAGCGAGTGGCCCGCGGCGCCGATCCGCCGGGTGTCGACGAGCGCCGCGTAGTCGGGGCGGCGCCCCTCACCGGACCGGGAACGCCCGGTCAGCTCGTCCACCACGAACGAGATGTCCGCCGCCCGGTTCCGCGCGGCCTTGGCGAGCATCCGCCTTTCCCCGGCGTCACCGCCGGGCGCCTGCTCGACCTTCTCGCACGCGACGCAGGTGCGGATCGATGAGGCGTCCTCCGCACTCGCCTCACCCTTCGCGCTCGGCTTGCCCGGATCGCTCGGGAAGCGTGTGCCGAAGGACTCGTAGGCGTGGTCCACCAGGGCGACGACGTAACCATGGGAGGCCAGGGACTCCGCGAGGGTGCTGAGGGTGGCGCGGTGCAGGGTGAAGCCAGGGGAGAGGACGACGAGCGGGTGCTTGCCCGCCGCGGGGTCGGCGGCGGTACGGGCGTTCGTACGGACGGAGGTCAGCTGCTCGGCGTCGTACAGCGTGTCCAGCTTCAGCCCCTTCAGGAGCGCTTTCGCCTCCTCCGCCCCGAGGTACGGGGCACGGTCGCCGGTGTTGTCGCCGTCGCCGTGCCGGGTGGGGTAGAAGACGGACACCATCAGCTCCCGGGCCCCGGCCGAGGGCACCCACGGGTCACGGCGGGCGTCGTCCACCAGGTGAAGGGTGTCCCGCCCGACGCCGTAGGACCCGGTGGGGCGCGGAAGGGAGAGCGCGGTCTCCGTCGCCGAAGGGGAGGCGCGGCGCGCCGGTGCCGGGCCGTCGTTCTCGGCGCAGGCCGCGACGGTCGGGGTGAGGAGGGAGAGGGCCAGCAGGGCGGTGACGGCGTTGCGCCGGGTGCGGATTGTGTTCATGCCCAGGAGACTAGGAAGCGCGCGAGCCGCCCGGCACCGACGAAGGTGCGGAGCAACCCTCTACTTTCGTCAGGGGTTTCGGGCCTCGGCCCGGGCCAGAGGCACCCGCCGTGCCCCGTGCCCCGTGACCCGTGCCCCATGCCCTGTGCCCCGAGCCCGAACCGCACCTGGCGCCGCCCGCCGGTCCCGGCCTCAGGCCCCCGGCTCCTCCCCCTGAAACGCCCCCAGAATCCGCTCGGCCGCCATCGTCGCCGTCAACGTGCCCTCCCGCACCCGCTGTTCGAGGTCGGGTGCCAGGTCCCGGACCGCGGCGTGCCCCCGCAGCCGGTCGAGGAGTTCGTCGCGCACCATCGTCCACGTCCAGTCGACCTGCTGGTCGCGCCGCTTGGCGGCGAGGCGGCCCGTGGAGTCCAGAAGCGTGCGGTGCTGTTCCAGGCGGTCCCAGACCTCGTCGAGGCCGCTGGACTCCCGCGCGCTGCAACTGAGCACCGGCGGCGTCCACGCGGCGTCCGCGGGGTGCATGAGCCTCAGGGCGCCCGCCAGTTCACGCGCCGCCGAGCGCGCGTCCCGTTCGTGCGGGCCGTCCGCCTTGTTGATGGCCAGGACGTCCGCCAGTTCGAGGACGCCCTTCTTGATGCCCTGGAGCTGGTCGCCGGTGCGGGCGAGGCTGAGCAGCAGGAACGAGTCGACCATGTTCGCGACCGCCGTCTCCGACTGGCCCACGCCCACCGTCTCCACGAGGACCACGTCGTGGCCCGCCGCCTCCATCACCACGATCGACTCGCGCGTCGCCTTCGCGACCCCGCCGAGCGTCCCGGCGGTGGGCGAGGGACGTACGAACGCGGCCGGATCCACCGCGAGGCGCTCCATCCGCGTCTTGTCGCCGAGGATCGAACCGCCCGTCCGGGTCGACGACGGGTCGACGGCGAGCACCGCGACCCGGTGGCCCAGACCGGTCAGCATCGTGCCGAGCGCGTCGATGAACGTCGACTTGCCGACACCGGGCACCCCGCTGATGCCGATCCGCCGCGCCCGGCCGCTGTGCGGGAGCAGCTGGGTCAGCAACTCCTGCGCCAGGGCCCGGTGCTGCGGCCGGGTCGACTCGACGAGCGTGATGGCGCGCGCGATCTGCGCCCGCTTCCCGTCGAGCACGCCCTTGACGTACGCGTCGATGTCGATCCGCGGCGCCGCCATGCTCACAGCTCGTGGCCGAGGTCGGCCGCCAGCCGCTTCACCAGGTCGTACGCGGCGTCCGGGATCACGGTGCCGGGCGGGAAGACGGCCGCGGCGCCCATCTCCAGGAGCGTGGGCACGTCCTGCGGCGGGATCACGCCCCCCACGACGATCATGATGTCCTCGCGGCCCTCGGCGGCGAGCTCCGCACGCAGCGCCGGTACGAGCGTGAGGTGCCCGGCGGCCAGCGACGAGACGCCGACGATGTGCACGTCAGCCTCGACGGCCTGGCGCGCGACCTCCGCCGGGGTCTGGAAGAGCGGGCCGACGTCCACGTCGAAGCCCAGGTCGGCGAAGGCGGTCGCGATGACCTTCTGGCCGCGGTCGTGGCCGTCCTGGCCCATCTTGGCGACCAGGATGCGCGGCCTGCGCCCCTCGGCCTCCTCGAAGGAGGACACGAGCGTGCGGGTGCGTTCCACGGACGGGGACGAGCCTGCTTCGGTGCGGTACACACCCGAGATCGTACGGATCTGCCCCGCGTGCCGCCCGTACGAGGTCTCCAGGGCGTCGGAGATCTCGCCGACCGTCGCCTTCGCGCGGGCCGCGTCGACCGCCAGGGCCAGCAGATTGCCTTCGAGCCCGGGACCGGGATCCCGCTCGGCCGCCGCGGTCAGCGCCCGCAGCGCGTCCTGGCAGGCCGCCTCGTCGCGCTCCTCGCGCAACCGCTTCAGCTTGGCGATCTGCTGGCTGCGGACGGACGAGTTGTCGACCTTCAGGACGTCGATCTGCTCGTCGGTCTCCACGCGGTACTTGTTGACGCCGATGACCGGCTGGCGGCCCGAGTCGATGCGTGCCTGCGTCCGCGCCGCGGCCTCCTCGACGCGCAGCTTCGGGATGCCCGCGTCGATGGCCTGCGCCATGCCGCCCGCCGCCTCGACCTCCTCGATGTGCTGCCAGGCGCGCCGCGCCAGGTCGTGCGTCAGCTTCTCGACGTACGCGCTGCCGCCCCACGGGTCGATCGTGCGCGTCGTGCCCGACTCCTGCTGGATGAGCAGCTGGGTGTTGCGGGCGATGCGCGCGGAGAAGTCGGTGGGCAGGGCGAGCGCCTCGTCGAGGGCGTTCGTGTGCAGCGACTGGGTGTGGCCCTGCGTCGCCGCCATCGCCTCGACGCACGTGCGCGTGACGTTGTTGAACACGTCCTGCGCGGTCAGCGACCAGCCCGAGGTCTGCGAATGGGTGCGCAGCGAGAGCGACTTGGGGTTCTTCGGGTCGAACTGCTTGACCAGCTTCGCCCACAGCAGGCGCGCCGCGCGGAGCTTGGCTACCTCCATGAAGAAGTTCATGCCGATCGCCCAGAAGAAGGAGAGCCGCGGGGCGAACGCGTCGACGTCCAGGCCCGCCTCCTGGCCGGCGCGCAGGTACTCCACGCCGTCCGCCAGGGTGTAGGCCAGCTCCAGGTCGGCCGTCGCGCCCGCCTCCTGGATGTGGTACCCGGAGATCGAGATGGAGTTGTAGCGCGGCATCTTCTGCGAGGTGTACGCGAAGATGTCGGAGATGATCCGCATCGAGGGCTTGGGCGGATAGATGTAGGTGTTGCGGACCATGAACTCTTTGAGGATGTCGTTCTGGATGGTCCCGGCCAGCTTCTCGGGCGGTACGCCCTGCTCCTCGGCGGCCACGATGTACAGCGCGAGCACGGGCAGCACGGCGCCGTTCATCGTCATCGACACGGTCATCTTGTCCAGCGGAATGCCGTCGAAGAGCTGACGCATGTCATAGATCGAGTCGATCGCCACACCGGCCATGCCGACGTCGCCCGTCACGCGCGGGTGGTCGCTGTCGTACCCGCGGTGCGTGGGCAGGTCGAAGGCGACCGAGAGGCCCTTCTGGCCGGCCGCGAGGTTGCGGCGGTAGAAGGCGTTGGACTCCTCGGCGGTGGAGAATCCCGCGTACTGCCGGATCGTCCAGGGCTGGTTGACGTACATCGTCGGGTAGGGGCCGCGCAGATAGGGCGCGACACCGGGGTACGTCTCCAGGAAGTCGAGGCCTTCGAGGTCGGCGCCCGTGTACAGCGGTTTGACCGCGATGCCTTCGGGCGTCTCCCACAGGAGGTCGTCGTCGGCCTTGCCGGTGGACTCCTCGACGGCGCCGCGCCACTGGTCGTGGGAGACCTTCGAGGACTCGGCGGAGGCGTCCGGGGTCAGGCCGACACCGGAGAAGTCGGGGATCGCCATTACGCCACTCCCATGTGGTCGAGGGTGGAGGAGAGCACGGACACGGCGTCGCAGCCCGCGAAGACGTAGCTGTCGACGCCGGTGAACTCCGCGGGGCGGCCCGCGAGGAACACGCGCCGCGCGCCCGCCGACGTGAGGGCCGCGGCGACCGCCTCGGCCTGCTCCGCGTAGAGCGGGTCGCTGGAGCAGAGGCACGCCACCGTGGCACCGCTGGCCGCGAACGCCTCGGCAGCCGTCGTCGCGTCCACCGTCACCGGGTCGTGGACGGCCTCGATGCCGCCCGCCTGGAAGAGGTTGGAGGCGAACGAGGCCCGCGCGGTGTGCGCGGCGGCCGGGCCGAGCGCGGCGAGGAACACCCGGGGGCGGGCGCCCGTGGCGGCGAGGTGCGCGTCCGAGCGGGAGCGCAGGGCCTCGTACGCCTCGTCGCGGCGCACGCGCGGCAGGCCGCCCGTCGGTCCGGCTGGCGGGGCCTCGCGCTCGACCGGACGCTCCGTCAGGTTCGGGAACTCGCTGACTCCGGTGATCGGTTCCCGGCGCCTGGCCAGCTTCTTGCCGCGCTCGGCCCAGGTGGCGGCGAGCCGCTCGCCGATCAGGCCGGCGCGCAGGGCCGCGGCCTGGCCGCCCGCGCGCTCGATCTCCTGGAAGAACTCCCAGCCCGCGTGGGCCAGTTCGTCGGTGAGCCGCTCCACGTACCAGGAGCCGCCCGCCGGGTCGATCACCCGGGCGAGGTGCGACTCCTCCAGGAGGATCGTCGAGGTGTTGCGGGCGATGCGGCGCGCGAACGCGTCCGGCAGGCCCAGCGAGTGGTCGAAGGGCAGGACGGTCACGGAGTCGGCGCCGCCGACCCCCGCGCCCAGGCAGGCCACCGTCGTCCGCAGCATGTTCACCCACGGGTCGCGGCGCGACATCATCACCGGCGAGGTCACGGCGTGCTGGCGCTGCGCCCCCGCCTCCGGCGCGCCGCAGACCTCGGCCACGCGGGCCCAGAGCCGCCGGGCCGCCCGCAGCTTGGCGATGGTCAGGAACTGGTCGGCGGTGGCCGCGTAGCGGAACTCCAGCTGGGCGCAGGCCGCATCGACCGGGATGCCGGCGTCGGTCAGCTCGCGCAGGTAGGCGACCGCCGTGGCGAGCGAGGCGCCGAGCTCCTGCCCGGCCGAGCCGCCCGCCTCGTGGTAGGGCAGGGCGTCGACGGTCAGCGCGCGGAGGTGGGGGTACTCCTGCCCGCACAGCCGGGCCAGTTCGACCGCGGCGGCGGGGTCGAGCCGCTCGCCGGTGCGGGCCTCGTGGCCCAGGGGGTCCGCGCCGAGGGTGCCGCGCGCGGCGTCCTTCGGGATGCCCCGCTCCTCGTACAGGCGGAACAACTCGCGGGCCGCGGGCTCGAATTCGGCGCCCGCGTCCATCGCCACCGGTGCCAGGTCGAGGAAGACGCCCTCCAGGGCGCGCTCGATGCCGGAGACCGGGAGCGCGCCGGGGCCGACGCCGAGCCACAGCGAGGTGACGCCGTTCTCCAGGTCCGCGAGCACGGTCGCGTTCGACCCCGCGGGATCCGTGGCCGCGTGCCGCTGTCGCACGTCCCAGCCGGCCGCGGCACTGCCCGCGGCGGTGCCGCCCCTGACAAAGGGGGCGAAACCCGGGTAACCGGCGTCGGGCGCGGCGTCGCGGGCGGTGTACAGGGGGCGGGTGCTGAGCCCGTCCTCGAGTGCGGTGGACAGCGCTTCCTCTGCGGCCGGTCCCGATACGTCCTTACCCGCTTTGCGCAGCACGCCTTCCACCAGGCGCTGCCACTGCTCATGGGTCGCATCAGGGAACTCGGCGGCCAGGGAGAGCCCGTCGTCAGGCAGGACCGTCATGGGCATGATGCTAGGGCGGAACCCCTGGCACTCGGTGCCGTGGAGGGCTGTGACCTTGGCCTCTCCCGGACGCTCTTGATCTCAAACGAGCGGGCGGCTACGGCGGGGCGGGGTCCGGGCCCCTCCGCGCCCGCTCCGGTGTCATTCCAGGCCAGAGGCCCGGAAGACCCCTTCGGCGGTCTCGCGGTCGATGCGGTCGGCGAGCCGGCGCAGCGCGGTCGCGCCGCAGAGAAGCGAGCCGGTGGCGACAGATGTGCGGGCGCCTTCGGCCACGAGACGCCAGATCGCCGGATTGACGACGAGCACCTCGGGGTCGAGCAGGACCTCGCCGCCGTCCGCGTCCCGCAGGACGAGCCGCGGCGCGATGCCGTCGCGACGGCGCACCGCCACGAGCCGGTCGAGGCGCACCGACCGGACGCGGACCGGGCCGCGCGAGACCAGGGTCGTGCCGTGCGCCGCCACGCGCGGCGGCGTCAGCGCGGCGAACAGCGCGACGCCGAGGGCGAGCCAGAGCAGCGCCCGCCAGCCGCCGAGCCTGCCGGTCGCCGCGTCCAGCGCCAGCAGCAGCCCGCAGAGCAGCGCGGCGCAGCAGGCGGCGGAGCGGGCGTCCCCGGTCCAGGTGCGGTCATGTGTCCACGGATCGCGCTCCGTGGACCCGGACGGCGCGGGGACGCCGGGAGTGCGCCGTGCGGGGCGCGTCGTACGTCGGGCCATGGGGTGACGTTAGGCGCGCGCTCCGGGGGGACGTGCCGCTGCCGCGCCACCCTTGACGCACCGCTGACGCGCCCGGCCACGGCCCGTCAAGCGCGCGTCAACGCGGGCCTCCGGCCCGTCAACGTCCCGTCATGGAGGGTCGGACGGCACCTGGTGCCGGGCATAGCGTCCTTCCAGGCCCCGGGTTCCTGCCCGGCCCCCGGGGCCCTCGTTCACCGAACAGGATCCTCAAGGAGGAACCCCATGGCAGAGCTCCAGTGCGGCGAGGACCCCGAGCCCTCCGAACCCGGCCCGGCCGGACCGCTCTTCGTCCCCGTCCGGCCGGGACCCGCGGGCTGCGTGGCCCGCCTGTTCCGCACGCCCGTCGGCGGCCGTACCGCCGTCGCCTTCACCACTCCCCGGCGGCTGAGCGCCGCCCTCGGCGAGCGCCAGGCCTGGATCAGGCTCTCGGAGCCTGCGCTGCGGGCCCTCACCGAGCCGCTGGGCGTCCGCGAGGTCACCGTCGACCCCCGGCTCGCCGCGCACCCGGTCGGCGTGCCCGAGCGGCCCGCGCCCGTCTGGCGCGAGTGGGACCCGCGATCCGTCGGCGCGCTGCGCGTCACCGGGGCCGCCGCGCTGGTCGGCGCCCTGACCGCGTGGATCGGCTGAGGACGCGCGAGCGCAGCGGACGCGCAAGAACACGAGGACGAGGACGAGGCGAAGAGAGAACCTGCCATGACCACCCTGTACGAACCCCTGACCCCGGACGCCACCGCCGACGACCTGTCCGTCTGGCCCGCGTCCACCGCACGGCTGCCGCACGGCGACCTCGCCGTCGGCGGCGTACCGCTCACCGAGATCGCCGGGCGCTTCGGCACCCCGGCCTACCTCATCGACGAAGCCGACGTACGCACCCGCTGCCGCACCTATCTGCACGCCTTCCCCGGCGCCGAAGTGCACTACGCCGCCAAGGCGTTCCTGTGCCGGGCCATGGCCCACTGGGTGGCGGAGGAGGGGCTCGGGCTCGACGTCTGCTCCGCCGGGGAGCTGGAACTCGCCGTGACCACGGGCTTCCCCGCCGAGCGCATCGTGCTGCACGGCAACGCCAAGAGCCCGCACGACCTGGAGGCCGCGCTGCGGCTCGGCGTGGGGCGCATCGTCATCGACAGCGCCTCGGAGATCGCGCGCCTCGCCGCCGCCGTGCCGCCGGGCAGCCGCCAGAAGGTGATGGTCCGGGTGGTGCCGGGCATCGCCGCGGGCGGCCACGCCAAGATCCGTACCGGGACCGACGACCAGAAGTTCGGCCTGTCGATCACGGACGGGTCCGCGCAGCACGCCATCGCCCGCATCATCGGCCAGCCCGGACTCGAACTGACCGGCCTGCACTGCCACTTGGGCTCACAGATCACCACCGACAAGCCGTTCCTCGCCGCCGTGCGCCGCCTGGTCGGCTTGATGGCCCGCGTCAAGGACCAGCACGGCGTCACCCTGCCCGAACTGGACCTCGGCGGCGGCCACGGCATCGCCTACCGCCCGGGAGAAGCGGCCCTCGACATCACCGCCCTCGCCCGCAAGGTGCGCGCCGCGCTGCACGAGAGCTGCGCGGCGGCCGGCCTCGCCGTGCCCAAGCTGCTCATCGAACCGGGGCGCGCCATCGCGGGGCCCGCCGGAGCGGTCCTCTACCGCGTGCTCGCCGTCAAACGGACCGGCGCGAGCACCTTCGTCGCCGTGGACGGCGGGATGAGCGACAACCCGCGGCCCGCGCTGTACGGCGTGCGGTACGCGCCGCGGCTCATCGGCAGGCACTCCACGGCCGCGCCCGCGCCGGTGACCGTCGTCGGGCGGCACTGCGAGGCCGGGGACGTGCTCGCCTCCGGCATCGAACTGCCCGGTGACGTCAGGCCGGGAGACATCCTGGGCGTGCCGGTGGCCGGGGCCTACCACCTGTCCATGGCCTCGGGCTACAACCTCGTCGGGCGCCCGCCGGTGGTGGCCGTCGCCGACGGGCACGCGCGGCTCCTGGTGCGGCGCGAGTCCCTGGACGACTTCCGCAGCAGGGACGTGGGCCTGTAGCGCGGCCGGTTCCGAAGCCGGGTTCAGGAGCCGAGATAGCGCAGGACGGCGAGCACACGGCGGCTGTACCCGGTCGTGCCGGTCAGCTCCAGCTTGTCGAAGATCGCGTTGATGTACTTCTCGACGGCGCTCTGCGACACGTGCAACCGCGCGGCGATCGCCGCGTTCGTGTGGCCCTGCGCCATCGCGGCGAGCACCTCGCGCTCCCGCGGCGTCAGACGCTGGAGCGGGTCGGTGTGGCTGCTGAGGGTCAGCAGCTGCCGTACGACCTCCGGGTCGAAGGCGGTCTGGCCCGACGCGACCCGCTCCAGGGCGTCCAGGAACTCGTCGACCTGGACTACCCGGTCCTTCAGGAGGTAGCCGACGCCTTCGGTGGCGGTGGTCAACAGCTCGGTGGCGTAGCGCCGTTCGACGTACTGCGACAGGACGAGGACGCTGGTGGCGGGCCACTTCGCGCGGATCTCCAGCGCGGCCCGCAGCCCCTCGTCGGTGTGCGTGGGCGGCATCCGGACGTCGATCACCGCCGCGTCGGGCGGATCCTGCGCCACGGCGGCGAGCAGCGCCCGCGCGTCACCGACCGAGGCCGTGACGGTGTGCCCCTCGTCCGCGAGGAGCCGGGCCAGGCCCTCCCGCAGCAGCGTCGAGTCGTCGGCGAGCATTACGCGCATGGGAGCTCCGCGGTGATGAGGGTGGGCCCTCCGGCGGGGCTGTCCACGGTGAGGGTTCCGTCCAGTGCGGCCACGCGCCGGGCGAGCCCGAGCAGACCGCTGCCCGACGGGTCGGCGCCGCCGCGTCCGTCGTCCTGGACGCGCAGGTGCAGCACGGCGTTCCGCTGTTCGGCGCGGACGGTGACGAGGGTGGCGCCCGAGTGCTTGACGGCGTTCGTGACGGCTTCGGCGGCGACGAAGTAGGCCACGGCCTGCGCGGTCGGCGGCGGGGTCTCGTGCAGGGCGCAGTCCAGGCGTACGGGGATGGCGGCCCGCTCGGCGACCGACTCCAGGGCCGCGGCGAGCCCGCCCTCGTCCAGGGACGCGGGGTAGACGCGCCAGGCGACCTCGCGCAGCTCGACCAGGGCCTGCTGGGTCTCCTCGTGCGCCTGGGCGAGGAGCCGGGCCGACTTCTCCGGCTCGGCGGCGCGGCGGGCTCGGCCCAGCAGCATGCCGAGGGCGACGATGCGCTGCTGCACGCCGTCGTGCAGATCGCGTTCGATGCGGCGCCGCTCGTCGTGCACGGCCTCCACGACCCCGGCCCGGCTCGCGACGAGTTCGCCGATCCGGCGCTCCATGAGCTGCCCGTCGTTCGGGCCGAGGTAGCGGCGCGCGTGCCGCTCGTCCGCGAGCGCGACGCCGTACGTCCCCTGCACGCACAGGTAGAGCAAAAAGAGACCGCCGACGGAGGAGAGCACCAGGGTGCCGGGGGAGTCGATGTCGGCGACGAACCAGCCCCACACCGCCAGTGAGGCGTAGCCCGCCCCGAGCAGCCCGCAGGCCAGCACGACCCCGCCGAGCAGCCCGAAGGCCCAGCGCGAGGCGATGTAGTTCACGGCGGGCAGGCCGGTCGGCGGGGTGGCGAGGTCGCTGCGGAAGAAGACCGTCATGCGCCGTCGCTCCACCTCGGCCAGCCGTCGGGCGCCGTCCACGATCCGGGCCTCGGCGCCGCGTCCGGTGCGCCGGCCGAGCGTGGCCAGCAGCCACAGCCCCGCGGCCAGCGCGAAGGCCAGCTCGACGAGCCCGGTGAGGGCGCCGACGAGGACGCCGGCCGTCACCCTGAGCCAGCGCTGGAGATGCGTACGCATGATCGGTCACGCTAGCCCAGCGGCGTAGGCGCGGGGACTGCGGAAAACCACAAACCTGCCCTGCGGTCCACCCCACCCGATCTGTGCGGCCGCCCTCATACCGCCGCGCGCGGCAGGGTCCCTACCGTCGGACGCATGATCCCGAATGCCGCGCACGAAGTCTCCGCCGCCGCGAACGAAGCCCCCGCGGGCGGGGTCGCGGGCTGGGCCGCCGACCTCATGGACTCGTTCGGTGCCGTCGGCGCCGGAGCGGCCATCGCCCTGGAGAACCTGTTCCCGCCGCTGCCCAGCGAGGTGATCCTGCCGCTGGCCGGGTTCGCCGCGAGCCAGGGCAAGTTCGGCCTCCCGGCGGTCCTGTTCTGGACCACGGCGGGCTCCGTCATCGGGGCGCTCGCGCTCTACGCGATCGGCGCGCTGCTCGGCCGGGACAGGACCGTGGCGCTCGCGGCGCGCCTTCCGCTGGTGAAGGCGTCCGACATCCACCGCACGGAGGAGTGGTTCGCCCGGCACGGGACCAAGGCGGTCTTCTTCGGCCGGATGATCCCGGTCTTCCGCAGCATGGTCTCGGTCCCCGCGGGCGTCGAGCGGATGCGCCTGCCCGTCTTCCTGGCCCTGACGACCGCGGGCAGCCTCATCTGGAACGCGGTCTTCGTCCTGATCGGCCACGCGCTGGGCAGCCGCTGGCACCAGGTCACCGATCTGGTCGGCCTGTACTCCAAGGGCGTCCTCGCCGTGGCCGCCCTCGCGGTGCTCGCCTTCGTCGCCCTGCGGATGGGCAGGGCGGGCAAGGGCGAGCACCGATCGACCCGTTAGGCGAGGCATCCCGCCGGGGCCCAGGGCCAGAGGCTCAGAGAATGGCGCCCGGGGTGTAGGCGGCGGCCTCGGGGTGCTCCTTGAGCACGGCCTCGATCTGCGCGACGACGACGGCGACCTGGTCGCTCGCCGCGCCCGTGAACGACAGCTTGTCGGCCATCAGGGCGTCCAGCTCGGCGCGGTCCAGCGGAATGCGGGAGTCGGCGGCGAGCTTGTCGAGGAGTTCGTTGCGCTCGGCGCCCTGCTCGCGCATGGCGAGCGCGGAGGCGACGGCGTTCTCCTTGATGGCCTCGTGGGCCTCCTCGCGGCCGACGCCCGCACGCACCGAGGCCATCAGGACCTTGGTCGTGGCGAGGAAGGGGAGGTAGCGGTCCAGCTCGCGCGCGACCACGGCCGGGAAGGCGCCGAACTCGTCGAGCACGGTCAGGAAGGTCTCCAGGAGCCCGTCGAGCGCGAAGAACGCGTCCGGCAGGGCGACGCGGCGCACGACCGAGCAGGAGACGTCGCCCTCGTTCCACTGGTCGCCCGCCAGCTCGCCGGTCATCGACGCGTAGCCGCGCAGGATGACCGTGAGGCCGTTGACGCGCTCGCAGGAGCGGGTGTTCATCTTGTGCGGCATCGCCGACGAGCCGACCTGGCCCGGCTTGAAGCCCTCGGTGACGAGCTCGTGCCCGGCCATCAGGCGGATCGTCTTGGCCAGCGAGGAGGGACCGGAGGCGAGCTGCACCAGGGCGGTGACGACCTCGTAGTCCAAGGAGCGCGGGTAGACCTGGCCGACCGAGGTGAAGGCGCGGTCGAAGCCGAGGTGCCCGGCGATCCGCTGCTCCAGCTCGGTGAGCTTGTCGGCGTCGCCGCCCAGCAGGTCGAGCATGTCCTGGGCCGTGCCGACGGGGCCCTTGATGCCACGCAGCGGGTAGCGACGCAGCAGGTCGTCGACGCGGCGGTAGGCCACGAGCAGCTCGTCGGCGGTGGTCGCGAAGCGCTTGCCCAGCGTCGTCGCCTGCGCGGCCACGTTGTGCGAGCGGCCCGCCATGACCAGCTCCGCGTACTCGCCCGACAGCTTGCCGAGGCGCGCGAGCACCGCGACGGTGCGGTCGCGCACCAGCTCCAGGGAGAGGCGGACCTGCAACTGCTCCACGTTCTCGGTCAGGTCGCGGGACGTCATGCCCTTGTGGACCTGCTCGTGCCCGGCGAGGGCGTTGAACTCCTCGATGCGGGCCTTCACGTCGTGGCGCGTGACCTTCTCGCGCTCGGCGATCGAGGCGAGGTCGACGTCGTCGACGACCCGCTCGTAGTCGGCGAGGGCGGCGTCCGGCACCTCGATCCCCAGGTCCTTCTGCGCCCGCAGAACGGCGAGCCAGAGCTGACGCTCCAGCTTGACCTTCTGCTCGGGCGACCAGAGGGTGGCGAGTTCGGCGGAGGCGTAACGCCCGGCGAGGACGTTCGGGATACGGGGCTTTGCAGGCGCGACAGTCACGTGGACGGAGTTTACCGGGCGTCCCTACAGGCTCCGAACCATCAGGGTGCTGGAGGAACCTCCAGGTCAGAGCCGATCCGTGGGGTGCGCGACGCCCGGCCGGCACCGCCCCGCCGTGGACGGCGGGGCCACGAAGCTCTCATATGATCACAAGGGTCACGTCGGGGGACATGGGGCGTGACGCGATCGAGGGGATCAGGTGAGCGGTGAGTGGTGAGCGCGGGGCGTTCGGGGCCGCGCTGCGGGAACTGCGGCTGGCGGCGTCGCTGACCCTGGAGGGTCTCGCGGAGGCGTCGGGGGTCAGCGTCCGGGGCATCGGGGATCTGGAACGGGGCCGACGGGCCGCTCCGCAGCGGCGCACGGTGGCCGCCCTCGCGGACGGCCTCGGACTGAGCGACGCGGACCGGGAGCGGCTCCTCGCCGTCGCCCGCAGCGGCCGCAGCAGGGGGTACAGCCCCGCCGGGGTCAGGACCTTCCCGCGCGGCATCGACGACTTCGTCGGGCGGGAGCAGGAGATCGCGGAGCTCCTGGAACTCGCGGACCGGGCCGAGGCCCGGGGCGCCGCCGGGACGGACGGCGGGACACCGGGCCCTGACGCCCGACCGGTGACGGTCGCGGTCTCCGGACCGCCCGGCACCGGCAAGACCACGCTGGCGCTGCACGCCGCCCGGATGCTCGCGGACCGCTTCCCCGACGGGCAGCTGGTCCTCGACCTGCGGGGCATGGACGACGAGCCGCCCGGCCCCGCCGAACTCATGCTCGGCGTGCTCAAGGCGTTCGAGGTGGCCGACCGCGACCTCGCGAAGGCAGGACCGCAGGGGCACCCGGCGCTGTACCGGCGGACACTGGCCGACCGCAGGTTCCTGCTGGTCCTGGACAACGCCCACGACGAGGCCCAGGTGCGCCCGCTCCTGCCGGGCTCCGGCGCGGGCATGGTCGTGGTGACCAGCCGGCGCATGCTCACGGGCCTGGAGAGCGTGCACCGCCTCCCGCTGGGCGAACTGAGCCCGGAGGAGGCCGCCGCGTTCCTGACCCCCCTGGTCGGGGCGGAACGCGCCGCCGCCGATCCGGACGCCCTCGCCGAGGTCGCGCGGCGCTGCGGTCATCTCCCGCTGGCCCTGCGGGTGGCGGGCAACTGGCTGGCCACCCGCACCGGCTGGACCCTCCGGCGGCTCGCCGACCGCCTCGCGCTCGACGAGCGCCGCCTGGACACCCTGGCCGCCGGTGACCTGCGCGTCTCCGCCGCCTTCGACCTGTCCTACCGCCAGCTCACGCCCACCGCCGCCCGCCTCTTCCGGCGCCTCTCGCTCGTGCCGGGCACGGACACCGGCGCCGCCGCCGCGGCCCGGCTCACCGGACAGCGGCCGTACGACGCGGAGGACACCCTGGAGGAGCTGGTGGAGGTCGGGCTCCTGGGCACCGACCGGGACCGCTACCGCCTGCACGACCTGCTGTGCCTGTTCGCCCGGACCCGTCTCGACGCCGAGGAGAGCGCCGCGGACATCCACCGGGCCCGCGCGGACCTGTACCGCTGGCTCCTGGAGACCACCGTGGTGGCGGGCCGCTGGTTCGAACCCGGCCACGGCGCGCCGCCCGCCGACTGGCAGGGCATGGTCGACCTGTCCTCCGCCGACAAGGCGCTCCAGTGGCTGAAGGCCGAGGGCGTCAACTGGCTGGCCGCCCTGCGCGCCGCCGCGGCGGACGGCGAACACGCCACGGTGGTCGAGGTGGCCGAGGCGCTGCACTGGTTCTCCGACCAGTGGATCTTCTGGGGCTACTGGCCCGAGGTCTTCGGCACCGCCGTACGCGCCGCGCGGGCCCTGGACGACCCGCTCCTCGAAGCGACCCAGCTCAACTACCACGCCTGGGCCCTGCTCCTGTGCGAGGGCCGCTTCCGCGAGAGCCTCGACCGGTCCGCCGAGGCGCTGGCCGCCGCCGGGCGCGCGGGCGATGCCGCCCAGGAGGCGTGGTCCCACTTCTACAGCGCCTGGGCGCTGCGCAAACTGGAGGATTACGCCGCGGCCGCCAGCCACATGGAACGGGCCGTCCGGCTCTTCGAGGCCGCCGGGGATCTGCACGGCAGCCTCAACGCCCGGCACGGCCACGACCTCATCCTGGCCGAGGACGGCCGCGCCGAAGCCGCTTTGGCGTCCTTCCGGAAAACGCTCGCCTTCCTGAACGAGGCGGGCGACCGCATCGCCCCGCACATCGCCGGTTTCGTCCGGCCGGGGGTGCACTCGGGCATGGCCCACAGCCTCGCCCAGCTGGAGCGGTGGCAGGAGGCCGTCCAGGAGCGCCGGACCGCGGTGGGCCTCTGGCACGACGCGGGCAACACCACGCAGGAGAGCAGCGAACTCGTCCGCCTCGGCCTCCTCCTGGCGGACGCCGGGCGCGAGGCGGAGGCGCGGGAGGCCTTTGCCCGGACCCTCGCCCTGGGACCGGACGCGGCCCCGCAGGCGGTCGAGGACGCCCGGCGCCATCTCGCGGAGGCGGCTGCTCGGGCCGAGTAGGTCCGTGCTGGTCCCTGCTGGTGTCTGCTGGTGTCTGCTGGTCCGATCAGGTCCGTACACGTCGGCGCTGGTCCGCGAGGGGCGGCGCACTTCCGCCGGGTGGTTTCTGCCTGCTTTCTGCCTGGAGAACGGCATACCCCGCTGATTGTCTGGACATGGCGGAGAAACCGGGCGGCGGCGTTGCCCCCGGGACATCCGTGCAGGACCAGGTGCCGGCTCCCGGCCCGGATCCCTGTGCGCTGCGGATCCGAGCTCTCCGCCTTGAGGCGTGTACGGAGAGGAGAGCCGGATGAACCCGGTGCTGACCATGGACGCGGTGTCCGGCCACGACCGGCTGGGCCGCTGGCGCGACACGATGGCCGAAGGCCGGGTGCCCGTGGCCGTGACGTCGGCCGGCGAAGGCCCGTTCGACGGCCGGATCACCACGGCACAGGTGGGATTCCTCGGTGTCTCGGCCGTGGAGGCGGACGCACACCGGGTGAGCCGGACGGCGGCGCACGTCGCACGCTCCGCCGAGCAGTTCGTGGTGATCGGCGTACAGCTGTCGGGCCGTACCGCCCTCGCCCAGGACGGGCGACGGGCCGAGGCGGGCCCGGGCGACCTCTTCGTGCACGACACCGCACGCCCGTACTTCCTCGACCACCCCGAGCGGTTCGCCACCCGTGCCGTGCACGTCCCCCGCCGCGCGCTGGGTCTGCCCGACGGCGACCTGCGGCGCGTCACGGGCACCGCGATCGGCACCGGTCACGGATGCGCGGCGGTCCTGAAGCCCTTCCTGGCGACGCTGGTCGACGCCGCCGAGTCGTACGCGCCGTCCTCCGCGAGCAGGCTTGCCTCCAGCGTCGTCGACCTCTTCGCCGTCCTGGTCGCCGAGCAGGCCCGGGACGCGGGAGGCGGGACGGACGGTTCGGGGGGCCATCTGGTGGCCCGCATCCGCGACCACATCGACCGAAGGCTGGGGGACCCCGCCCTCTGCCCGGAGGACATCGCGAAGGCGCACCACATCTCCGTGCGCTACCTCCACCGCCTCTTCGAGGACGAGGGCGTCACCGTCGGCCGGCTGATCCAGCGCCGCCGCCTCGAGGAGTGCGCCCGCGAACTGGCCCGCGGCGGACGGGACATGCCGTCGGTGTCGTCCGTGGCGCAGCGCTGGGGGTTCGTCAACCCCGCCCATTTCAGCCGGGTGTTCCGCGGCGCGTACGGCAGCTCCCCACGGGAGTGGCGCACTCTGCGTACGGGACCGCACGGCAGCCCTCTCGCTTGAGGACCGGCCGCGCGGACCGCCCGGGGGAGGCGGGCCGCGCGGCCGGGGCAGGTGGGGGTCAGGCGGTGGCGCGGACGGCGTCGAGGATGAGGGCGGCGACGTCCTTGGGTCGGGAGACGGCGACCGCGTGGGAGGCGCCGTCGAGTTCGACGACGGTGGCTCCCGCGCGCCGGGCGCCGAAGCGTTCGACGTCGGGGTTGATGGCCTGGTCGGCTCCGGCGATCAGGGCCCAGGAGGGCTTGGTGTGCCAGGCGGCGGCCGTGGCCTTCTCCTCGAACGCGGCCGCCGCCAGCGGCCGCTGGGCCACCGCGAGCACCTGGGTCACGGCGGCGGGCACGTCCGCCGCGAAGATCTGGGGGAACGCATCGGCGGCGATGGTGACCTCGGTCGCGGGCGCCGCACCGGCGACGGGGTACGTCGCCTCCTTCAGATTGCTGACCAGCGGCGAGAGCGGGTAGCGGCCCTGGAGCTCGCCGAGGCTCTCGCCCTCCTCCAGGGCGTAGGCGGCGACGTAGACGAGACCGACGACGTTCTCCGTGGTGCCCGCGACGGTGATCAGCGCGCCGCCGTAGGAGTGGCCCACCAGGACGACGGGTCCGTCGATCTGGGCGGCCACGGAGGCGATGTACGCGGCGTCCGACGCCAGACCGCGCAGCGGGTTCGGCGGGGCGACCACGGGAACGCCGTGGGTCTGGAGTTCCGTGATGACGCCGGACCAGCTGGCGGCGTCGGCGAAGGCACCGTGCACGAGGACGACGGTGGGAGTGGCTTCGGTGGCCATGAGGGGTGGTCTCCTGGGAGTCGGGAGTGAGGGTGAGGGGAGTCGGGAGGGCGAGGCGGCGCGGCGCGGCGCGTCAGCGCGCGTCGAGCGTCGTCCGCAGCGTGCTGACGGCCAGGGCGATGGCCGTCTCCGCGGCGTGGGTGTCGCGCAGGGCGTTGAGCATCACGAAGTCGTGGATGACGCCCTGGAAGCGGACCGCGGTGACCGGGACACCGGCCTGGCGCAGCTTGTTCGCGTACGCCTCGCCCTCGTCCCGCAGCACGTCGGCCTCACCGGTGATGACCAGGGCCGGCGGCAGCCCGGCCAGCTGCTCGGTGGTGGCCCGCAGCGGCGACGCGGTGATCTGCGCGCGCTCGCTCGCGTCGGTCGTGTACTGGTCCCAGAACCACCGCATGCCGTCGCGGCGCAGGAAGTAGCCCTCCGCGAACTGACGGTAGGAGCCGGTGTCGAAGCTCGCGTCGGTGACCGGGTAGAACAGCACCTGCCCGAGCAGCGGGACGTCGCCGCGCTCCTTGGCCATGAGCGTCAGGGCGGCGCTCATGTTGCCGCCCACCGAGTCGCCGGCCACCGCGAGGCGTGCCGCGTCCAGACCGTGCGAGGCGCCCTGGGCGACGATCCAGCGGGCCACCGCGTAGTTCTGCTCGATGGCCACCGGGTAGCGCGCCTCCGGAGAGAGGTCGTACTCCGGGAACACCACGGCGGCGCCCACGCCCACGGCCAGCTCGCGCACCAGCCGGTCATGGGTGTGCGCGTTGCCGAACACCCAGCCCGCGCCGTGGATGTAGAGGATGACCGGCAGCGGTCCGGAGACTCCGGCGGGGCGCACGATCCGCGCCCGTACCGTGCCGGTCGGGCCGCCCTCGACGGTCACCCACTCCTCGTCCACCTCCGGCAGTTCCACCGGCCCTGACTGCACCTCGTCGACCGCCTTGCGCCCCTCCTCGGGCGCCAGGTCGAACAGGAACGGGGGACGCGCCGTCGCCTCGGCGAACGCGGCCGCCGCCGGCTCAAGCACCGGCACGACCGGCTCCACGACATCCGACATGAAAAGCTCCTCAAGCCTTGGCCGCCCACCGGACTTCCCGGTGGGCGGACCCCGCAGGGCACGCGGCCCCGGGGGTTGATGCCGCAAAGCTAAAGGCGAAAGAGCGGGACGAATTGCCCGTCGGCGCACCAAAAGTGACCTGAGAGCGCACTGCTCGTGCGGAACGGCCGGGAGCCCGACGGATTTATCCCTGGAGCGCACCGTTCTTTTCTCGCAGCGCACGATGCGGGGCCGTGCACAATGCGCGGCCCCGAACAATGCGGGGCGTGGCCCACGGGCCGTGGCGGGAATTCCTCAGCCGGGGCGTGCGGCGCCGGGTCCGCGTCAGGCGCTGCGGCCCATCACCTCGGCGACGGCGCGGTCGAGGTCGATGTGCGCGCTCTCGGCTCCCGGGGGCACCAGGGCGAAGGACTGCCGCAGGAACTCCTCCGTCTCGGCGGCGTCGACGTCGACCACCGCCGCCCCGGCGGCGGACCTGAGGGTGATGCGGACGCGGCGCGTGTGATCCGTGATCAGGGGGCTGACCAGGACGTCCCCGACTCCGGCCGGCAGCCGCAGGCCTTCGGTGAGCAGGTCCCGGGCGAACACCCAGTCGACGGGACTCGTCAGCGGGGCGCCGAGGGAGAGGCGTACGGCGCAGGGGTCGGTCAGGTCGTAGTGCAGCTGTGCGGGGACCGGCGTGGAGACGTGCTGAGGGGTGCCGACCCGGGCGTCGACCGTGCACCTGACCGAGGTGAGGGGCTGGTTCATTTCATCCACCAACTTGTTCGCTGCTTGTTCGCTGAAACGGCTTCTCCACGGGGGACGTTAAAGCCGTACGGCGGCCGCGTAGGGTCGGGAAACGCGCGGAGCGTGGTCCGCGGGGGAACCACTCGTCGGTGGTGGCGGGGCGTAGGATCGGAAGCATTTGTTGAACATAAAACCACATGGGTGAGGGGTGTGCGATGAGCGGCACAGAGGTGGGCACGGAGGTGGGTCCCGTGGAGGCGCGGCACCCGGCCTCCGAGGGCGGCGGACACGCGCCGTACGTCGAGGTGTTGACGGCGCGGGACGTCCCCTTGGGGGGACCCCGGGCGATGACCGTACGGCGCACGCTGCCCCAGCGGTCCCGGACGCTGATCGGGGCCTGGTGCTTCGTCGACCACTACGGCCCCGACGACGTGGCCGTCTCGGGCGGCATGGACGTGGCCCCGCACCCGCACACCGGCCTGCAGACGGTGAGCTGGCTGTTCAGCGGCGAGATCGAGCACCGCGACAGCATGGGAAGCCACGCCATGGTGCGGCCCGGCGAACTGAACCTGATGACCGGCGGTTCCGGCATCAGCCACACGGAGGTCTCGACCCCGGAGACGACCGTCCTGCACGGCGTCCAGCTCTGGGTGGCGCTCCCCGACGCGCACCGGCACGCGGCCCGCGACTTCCGGCACCACGTCCCGGCGGCGGTCCGGGTCGGCGGGGCCGACGTCCGGGTCTTCCTCGGCTCCCTCGCCGGCCAGACCTCCCCGGTGCCGACCTTCACGCCCCTGCTCGGCGCCGAACTCGTCCTCGACCCCGGGGCGACGGCGACCCTTGCGACCGACGCCGGCTTCGAGCACGGCCTGCTCGTCGACCGGGGGGCGGTCCGCATGGCCGGAACGCTCCTGAACGCCGCGGAGCTGGGCTTCCTCGGCCTGGGCCACGACACCCTGACGCTCACGAACGAGACGGACGCGCCCGCCCGGGTGGTCCTGCTCGGCGGGGCCCCGTTCGAGGAGCGGATCGTCATGTGGTGGAACTTCGTCGGCCGCACCCACGAGGACATCGTCGAAGCCCGCGAGGCGTGGCAGAACGCCTCCGACCGCTTCGGTCACGTCGAGGGCTACGACGGGGAACGCATCCCCGCCCCCGCCCTGCCCAACGCCACGATCGCCCCGCGCGGAAACCCGCCCCACCCGAAAGGCACCCGATGACCTCCCCCGACTCCACTCCCACCCCCTCCACCACCCCCGCGACCGCTCCCGGTGCTCCCACCGTGCGGCGCGCGGATCCCAGGCACCGCTACGAGGTCCTGGTCGACGAGAAGACCGCGGGCTTCACCGCGTACCGCGACCGCGAGCAGCAGCGCGTCTTCTTCCACACCGAGATCGACGACGCGTTCGCCGGTCAGGGCCTGGCCTCGATCCTCGTGCGGGAGGCGCTGACGGACGTCCGCGCCGCGGGGCTGCGGCTCGTGCCCATCTGCCCGTACGTGGCCAAGTTCCTCCAGAAGCACCGGGAGTTCGACGACATCACCGACCCGGTCACCGACGAGATCCGGACCTGGCTCGACGCCACCCTCGCGCGCTGAGCCGCTCGCCGTCGCCATGACGTCGTCGTCGCTCCCGTCGTCCCGGCTGTGCCGCGGGTTCCGATGATCCGCTTACGTCTAGGCTTCATGCATGGAGCAGCGCGAGATCATCCAAAGAGTCGTCGGCATTCTGACCGAGGCGATCGAGATGCGCAGACAGGTACGGGAGAACCCGGACGGCGAGGTCGAACCCAGCGGGGCGGTCGGCGCGATGCTCGAGGAGATGCTGCCGCGCATCGAGATCCCGGCCGACGCCACGGCCATCGAGGTGGCCGAGGTGGTGGGCCGGGAGCTGAGTCCGGTGATCGAGCAGATCACGTCGGCCTTCGCCTTCTCCTTCGCGCAGTTGGCCGAGACGCATGACGAGGGCCGCACCGACGTGACGTCGGCGGACGTCCTCCAGTCCATCGCCCTGCACTTCGAGGACGAGGTGGAAGAGGAGTAGGGCGGCGCACGACCCGACGGCGCGGGTGGACCACCCCGGAGGTGGACCACCCGCGCCGACCTATGCTGTGACGCCTGTCGCGGGGGAGCCGGGGCAGGAGGGGCAGTCAGGGCAGTCAGGGCAGTCGGGGGAGCGGTACGTGGACCAAGGACTGGCGGCGATACTCGGCGCGGCCGTGGGGGCTCTCGCCACCGGCACGGCGGCGCTGGTCACGGCGATGTCGGCGACGCGCCTGCACAGGAAAAAGGCACGGCAGGAGGCCTTCTTGGCCTACCTCACCCTGGTGGCACAGATCCGCATGGCCCTGGCCGACGTCAGCAGGCACTTCCGCCCTGACCTGGCGGACCTCCACGCACCGCTCGACACGGCGACGGCCCGCGCCCGCGCCGCGGACATCGACGCCCAGTACCGCGACCTGATCACGAAGCACGCGGTCCTGATGCTGGCCGGCCCGCGCCGCGTCTACCGCCAGGCGGTACGGACGACGGACCTGATCGCGGAACCCCTGACCCTCGTCACCCGCTGGACCACGACCCCGTCCCCGGCCCCCGCCGACCAACTGCACACCTTCGACCGCGCCATGGAAGCCCTGTCCCAGGGCCTGGCCCGGTTCGCGGACACGGCGAGGGAGAGCGCCTAGACCGGGCGAAGCCGGGCCCGGCGCCCGGTCGCGCCTACGGTCGCGGGTCCTCGTACGGGAGGAGGTCCGGGCGTTTGGGCGGGAGGCCGTCGCCGGAGGAGCGGCCCGTGAGGCGGCGGATGATCCAGGGGACGAGGTGCTGCTTGGTGAAGCGGACGTCGGCCACGCGGCGTGCCGCCCAGTTCGGGGGGACAAAGTCCGGGAGCTTGGCCTGCCAGTCGTCCTGCGCGTCATAGCCGAGGGACTGCCACACCGCCTCGGCGACCCTGCGGTGGCCCTCGGCGGTCAGGTGGAGGCGGTCCACGTCCCACATGCGCTGGTCGCTGAGCACGGTCGACCCGTACAGGTCCACGACCGTGGCACCGTGCCGTGCCGCCAAGTCGTCGATGTGGACGAAGAGTTCTTCCATGCGGGGGCGGAAACGCTGCTGCACGGGTCCGCTCCGGCCCGGGCTGCGCATCAGGACCAGCTGCTTGCAGGCGGGGGCGAGGCGCTCGACCGCCTCCTCCAGGAGGTCGCGCACCCGGACCATGTCGCACTTGGGGCGCAGCGTGTCGTTGAGGCCGCCCACCAGGGTGATCACATCGGGCTGCATGGCGGCCGCGACGTCCACCTGCTCGGCCACGATCTGGCCGATGAGTTTTCCGCGCACCGCGAGGTTCGCGTACCGGAAACCGGGGGAGGCGGCAGCCATCCGTGCGGCGAGCAGATCCGCCCAGCCGCGGTAGCTGCCGTCGGGCAGGAGGTCCGACATGCCCTCGGTGAAGGAGTCGCCGACCGCGACGAGACTGGTGTAATTGGCATTCATCTGCATGGCGGGAGCGATCGTACATGGAGCTTCGACCGTTCGCCGTGGCGGATGCGGCCACGGTGGCGCGCTGGCCCGCGTCGCCCGCCGAAGTGACCTGGTGGTGCGACCTGCGCGACTGCCCCGTGGCGGCGCGGACGGTCACCGGGTGGCAGCGGGACGCGGGCCCGGAGCGGTAGCCGCCGGGCCCGCGCACCGGAAATCGCGGAGGCTCACTTGCCCGGAGGGGTGATCTCCGGGTCGAGGGGAGCCGTACGGCCGACCAGCCGCTCATAGCGCTGCCGGGCCGCCTGCGGGGTGCCGAGCCCGAGGCCGAAGGCGATCTGCGGCCAGGTCATCCCGCGCCCGCGCGCCATCTGGAGGAGCGCGGACTCCACGTCGTCCATCTCGCTGCGGGCCGACGGTACGAGCGTCAGCGCCGCGGTGATGTCCGCCTGGTCCACTTCCGGCTCGCCCTCCGCGGGCTGGGCGATCCCGGTCATCAGGAACGTCACGACGCGTACGGCCTCGTGCGGGCTGATGATCCTGGAGTTCACCTGCCGCCACCGCTGGTCGTCGGTGGCCGCGTGGCGCTCGGCGATGCGGAACAGGGAGGCGGGGGCGCGGCCCGCGCGGACCTGGTCGGGGTGCGTGGGGCTGAAGGGATCGGTCTCGTCCATGAGATCAGCATGCGAGGCACACGCGATGCTGTCAACGCTTTAATGTGAACACTTCGTTTGCATGCGAGCCATACTCGGGGTGAGGCGTGAGGTCGCCGGGTCAGGTGCTGTGTGAAACGGTGGAAAATGTCCCGAATGCCACCCGTGGCGAGGCCCGACGAGAGGGGAATGCCATGTCATCGAAGCGACGCCGCAAGAAGAAGGCACGCCGCAAGCACGCGGCCAACCACGGCAGCCGTCCCCAATCCTGACCGGCGCCCGCCGGCGGCGGCGCAACCGGTTTCTGCGTGATCTCGTCAACAGCCTTGCCACCTGGTTCAACGGGTGAACAATGGTGCAATGTTGGAGTTGTTGCGAGAAGTCGGCGTGGAACTGCCGGGCGGCGCTGGGCTGTTGAAGTTCGGGATGACTCCCGGCGAGGTCCTCGAACTGCTGCCGCCCGAAAAGGTCACCCGCCACCGGCAGTGCATGGGACTGACCCTGGACCAGTACGCGGAGCTCCGGCACGCGCACGACGCCTGGCTCGGCGGCCTGCTCTTCGAGCCCGAGTGGAGCTTCGACGCCGATCTCGACGGCGTCGTCCTCGGGTTCGGCGGCGGCGGGCCCGGGGTCACGGACCGGCTCGCCCGCCTGGAGATCCAGGCGCGGGCCCGGGCGGACCGCCCCGAGCCGACCCCGGTGGCCTGGGAGGACATCGACCTGTTCGGCTATCCCGCCGCCGAGATCGTCGCCGTGCTGCCCGGCGCGGGCCCGGCGCCCGGCGGCCCGCCGCCGGCCGAGGTGGCCGTGGACGAACTCGGCCTGCGCCTCTCGCGGGCCAGGCCCACGGCGGAGCACTGGGAGCGGGTCACCCTCTTCGGTCCCGGCTCCGGCAGCTGGGGTGCCTGCTGCGCGGGCGGCCTCGTCTGCGCCGAACAGGGGGACGGCCTCGTCGGGATCATGTACTGACCGGGCCGTTCAGCGCCGCCACGATCCATTGCCGCGACTCCGCGGGGTCGATCACCGCATCGATCTCCAGCGCGGCCGCGGCGTTCACCGCCTTGCCGTGCTCGTACAGCTCCGCGACCCGGGCGTCGAACACCCGCTGCCGCTCGGCCGGATCGACGATCGCGGCCAGCTCCTTGCGGTAGCCCAGGCGGACGGCGCCTTCGAGCCCCATGCCACCGAACTCGCCGCTGGGCCACGCCGCCGTGGCCACGGGCGCGCGCGTGGAGCCGCCCATCATCGCCATCGCGCCGAGCCCGTACGCCTTGCGCAGCACCAGGCTCACCAGCGGTACGCGCAGCTGGGCGCCCGTCACGAAGAGCCGCGAGAAGTGCCGTACCGTCGCGGTCCGTTCCGCGTCCGGGCCCACCATGAAACCCGGCGTGTCGCAGAGCGAGACGACCGGAAGCCCGAACGCGTCGCACAGCCGCAGGAAGCGCTCCGCCTTGTCCGCCGCGTCCCGGTCGATCGCCCCGCCCAGGTGGCCCGGATTGTTGGCGAGCAGCCCCATCGGCCGCCCCTCGACACGGACGAGGGCGGTGACGATGCCGGCCCCGAAGCCTGCCCGCAGTTCCAGGACCGAGTCCGTGTCGGCCAGGCCCGCGATCGCCGCCCGGACGTCGTAGGCCCGGCGCCGGTTCTCCGGTACGGCGTGCCGCAGCAGCCGCGGGTCCGGAGCGTCCCAGCTTCCGGCTGCCCCGGGGTCGTACGTGAAGTAGGCGAGGTACGTCCGTGCCACCCGCACCGCCTCGGCCTCGTCGGCCACCGCGACGTCCACCACGCCGTTCGGCACCTGGACGGAGAGAGGGCCGACCTCCTCGGGGCGGTACACGCCGAGGCCGCCGCCCTCGATCATCGCGGGGCCGCCCATCCCGATGCTCGCCTCCGGCGTCGCGATCACCACGTCGCAGCAGCCCAGCAGGGCCGCGTTGCCCGCGAAGCAGCGCCCCGACGCGACGCCCACCAGCGGGACACAGCCGCTGAGCCGCCCCATCCGGTGGAACGTCGTCACGTCGAGACCGGCGACGGACGTCGTGTCGGTGTCCCCGGGGCGCCCGCCGCCGCCCTCGGCGAACAGCACCACGGGCAGCCGCCGTTCCTCGGCGAGCTGGAGCATCCGGTCGGTCTTGCGGTGGTTCTGCAGCCCCTGGGTCCCGGCGAGCACGGTGTAGTCGTACGACATCGCCACGCACCGCACGCCGTCGATCCGCCCCGTGCCGGTGACCATGCCGTCGGCGGGCGTCGAGGCGATCAGGTCGTCGAGGGAGCGGCGGCGGCGCTGGGCGGCGATCGCGAGCGCGCCGTACTCCGTGAACGTGCCCTCGTCACACAGGTCTTCGATGTTCTCGCGGGCCGTGCGGCGCCCGATGCGGTGGCGTTTGGCGACGGCTTCGGGGCGCTGTGCGTCCAGGCCGATCGCGTGCCGGGCCAGGGCTTCGGCCAGGTCGGGGCGGACGGCGTCCGGGTCCGCGGCCTCCTCGGCGCGTGCCGTGGCCGCCTCGCCCGCCGCCGACCCGTCGACCGTCACCAAGGGCCGGCCCTCCGCGGCGGTGTCGCCCACGCACGCGTGCAGGGCCGTCACCGTTCCCGCGGTGTCCGCGCGCACCACGTGCTCCATCTTCATCGCTTCGAGCACGAGCAACTGCTGCCCCGCCGCGACCTGTTCGCCCACCGCCACGTCCACGGCGACGACCGTCCCCGTCATGGGCGCGGTGACGGCCGAGCCGTCGCCCGCGCGCACGCGCGGTGCGTCGTCGGGCACCAGTTCCGCCATGTGCCCGGCCACGAAGTCCGTGGGGGCGCCGCCCGCCGTGAACCCCGGATGGGCCAGCAGCGCCCGCAGCAGGGGAATCCCGGTCCGTACGCCTTCGACGGCGAAGTCCGCCAGGGCGCGGGATGCCCGGTCGCAGACCGCCGCGAAGTCGCCGTGCGGGGTGTGCGCGACGACCTTCGCGAGCAGCGAGTCGTACCGCGCCCCGATCTCCGTGCCGGTGCGCGCCGCGGTGTCCACGCGCACACCCGGCCCCGTCGGCACGTCGAAGCGGGTGAGCGTGCCCGTGGAGGGGAGCGCGGTGCCGTCGGGCGCCGGGGACTCGGCGTTGACACGGGCCTGGAGCGCGTGGCCGCGCGGCTCGGGCGGCGGGCCCGCGAGGCCGATTGCCGCCAGGGAATCGCCCGCCGCCAGGCGCAGTTGGGTCACGACCAGGTCGACGCCGGTCACCTCCTCGGTGACCGTGTGCTCGACCTGGAGGCGCGGGTTGGCCTCGATGAAGTGGAACTCCTCGCCCTGGACCAGGAATTCGAAGGTGCCGAGGCCGGTGTAGGCGCACGCGCGGGCCATCCGGAGGGACGCGGACACCAGCTCGTCCCGCACGGCCGGGTCGAGGCCCGGGGCGGGAGCGATCTCGACGAGCTTCTGGTGGCGGCGCTGGGCGCTGCAGTCGCGCTCCCAGAGGTGGGTGACCTCACCGGTCGTGTCGGCCAGGATCTGGACCTCGATGTGGCGGGCACCGGTGCGCAGTTCCTCCACGTACAAGTCGGCGCGTCCGAAGCCCTGGAGGGCCTCCGAGCGGCAGCGCTCCCAGGCGTCCGGCAGCTCGTCCGGGTGGCGTACGGCCCGCATGCCGCGCCCGCCGCCGCCACCGATGGCCTTCACCATCACCGCGCCCGAAGGGCCGAGCCCGGCGAGGAAATCGGTGGCCTCGGCCAGGCTCGTCGGCCCCTGTGTGCCCGTCAGGACGGGTACGCCCGACCGCTCGGCGAGCGCACGCGCCCGTGCCTTGTCCCCGAACAGGCCGAGCACCTCGGGGGAGGGCCCCACGAACCGCAGCCCGGCCTGCGCGCACCGCTCCGCGAAGTCCGCGTCCTCGCTCAGGAATCCGTAGCCGGGGTGCACGAACGCGCACCCGGAGCGGCGGGCCGCGGCGAGCACCGCCTCCGCGTCCAGATAGGCGGCCGGGCCGCTGCCGCCCAACGGCTGTGCTTCGTCGGCCAGTTGGACGTGCCGTGCGGCGGCGTCGTCCTCGGCGTACACGGCGACCGTACGCAGTCCGGCCTCGGCGGCGGCCCGCACGACACGGACGGCGATCTCCCCGCGGTTGGCGACGAGCACGGCGGCAGAACCCATGGAGCCCTCCTGAAGTTTGCGGCGCCGCCATGCTCATTGACACTGGCGTCAACGTCAATATGCTCGCCGCGTGGCACGAAACCAGCAGCCCTGGGCGACCCGCACCGCCCGCGACCGCAGCGAGGCCCCGGCCCGCGGGCGGCTGCTCGACGCCGCCGAGACGGTGTTCGCGCGGCGCGGTTACGGACCGACGACCATCGCCGGCATCACGGCGGAGGCGGAGGTCTCGCGGGCGGGTTTCTATGTGTACTTCGCGTCCAAGGAGGAGATCTTCCGCGTCCTCGCGGTGCGCGTGCGGGACGCGTTCCTCGCCGCGCAGGACGTGCCGGGCGTCGACCGCGACGACGCCCGCGAGGTCGTCGCGGCCTCCACCGCCGCCTTCATCGCCGCGTACGCCCGGCATCTGCCGCTGCTGCGGCTCCTCGAACAGCAGGCGCAGGTGGACGAGGACGTGCGCGCCCTGTGGGAGGAGACCCAGGAGCGCCCGGTCCACCGCTCCGCCCGCTACATCCGGCGGCTCGCGGCCGAGGGCAGGGCCACACCCGTCGCCGACCCGCTCGCCGTGGCCCGCGCGGTCGGCGGCATGAGCATCCAGTTCGCCCGGCTCACGGCGGCGGCTCCCGAGTCGCCGGAGACGTACGACGCGGCCGTTCGCGACGTGACCGCCATGTTCCTGCACCTGCTCGGAGTCGATCCCTCCGGCTCCGGCCCCCGGTCGTCCTCGGCTACGGGCGCTTCGGGGCCGACAGGTGGTCCCACGCGGCCTGGGCCGTGAACTCGGCCTGTCCGCCCCGCAGCAGCAGCTCCGCCGAGGCGAACGCCGGGGCGTCGGCGTGGGCGGTGACGTAGGGGATCGCGATGCAGCGCATGCCCGCCGCGTGCGCCGCCGTCGCGCCCGGAGCGGCGTCCTCCAGGACCACGCAGTCGGCCGGGTCGGCGCCCAGGAGCGCGGCGGCGGCCAGGAAGACGTCGGGGGCGGGCTTGCCGTGCGCGACCTCGTCCGCCGAGACGACCGTGGTCAGGAGCGTGTCGAGGCCCGTACCCGAGAGGATCGCCTCGATGGCGGCACGGGACGACCCGGAGGCGACGGCCATCGGCACCCCGGCGCCGTGCAGCATCTCCACGAACTTCCGCATCTCCGGGAAGACGTGCGTGTCGGCGCGGGCGAGCGCGAGATAGCGGCGGTCGAGCTCGGCGAGCAGTTCGGCGACGGGTACGCCGATGCCGTACCGGTCCTTCCACGTGGCGAGGGTCTCCTGGGTGCCGATGCCCACGTACCGCTCGTTGTCGGCCCAGGTGTAGGCGACACCGTGCTCGGCGAGCAGCTCGCGCGACGCCTCGTAGTAGTTGGGCTCGCTGTCCACGAGGGTGCCGTCGAGATCGAAGATGACCGAGGTGTCGCCGAAGGTGCTCATGTACTCCAGCATGCCAAAGCCGCAGTTCAACGCTGCTCGGTGGCCGTCGCCGCCCGGCCGATCGACTCGACGAGCGGCAGCAGGCGGTGCGGCACGCGCTCGCGCAGGGCCATCTCGGTCCGGGTGCGGACCACGCCCGGCATCTGGATCAGCTGCTGGACCACGTCCTCCAGGTGGCCGTTGTCCCGGGCGACCACGCGCGTCAGGAGATCGCCGCCACCGGTGATCGAGAACGCCTCGACGATCTCCGGCACGGCGGCGAGCGCGTCCCCCACCTCGTCCAGATGCCCCTGGGTGACCTCGATGTGCACGAAGGCGAGCACGGGATGCCCCAGCGCGGCGGGCGACAGGGAAGGCCCCGTCCCGGTGATCACCCCGTCCCGCTCCAGCCGGTCGAGCCGGGCCTGAAGGGTGCCACGGGCGACACCGAGCACACGCGCGTACTCACGGACGCTGGTACGCGGCTGCTCCAGGAGGAGCCGCAGAATACGGGTGTCGAGCGCGTCGACGGCCATGAACCGGATCTCCCGACTACGAGGAACGAACCCCGCGACTGTACCAACGGACCACTGCCGGGGGCCGACGGGGCATCTTTGGCCCGAAGCTCAGCCTCGCGAGGCGCACAGCGGTCTTTCCGGATTCGCCCGGTCCGGCTGTCCTTCACGGGCGGCGGGCTATCCGGATGACCGCATAGGTGATGCCGAGGATGATGTCGACCAGTGCCCAGAGGACGATGACGAGTCCCACGCCGAGCGCCGTACCGGCGCTTTCGGCATCGTTGCAGGTCTGGGCGTCAAGGGTGCCGCAATCGTCGGGACTGCCGGTTCCGGAGCTTATGCCCATGATCACCCAGACCAGAAAGAGCAGCTGCACCGCGAGAAAGGCCCACATGAACCATCGCGAACGCTTTCGCCGCGAGGCGATCGGTTGCGCCGGGAAAGCCATGTGAGGGTTCTGCGGCGGCGGTGGAGCGGAAGCGTTCCACTGAGGGGCGTTCCAGGGAGTGTGGGGCTTGTCTTGCTTGTTCATGGCGACGCTGCCTTGGCCGGGGTGCTGCGCGCACGCTGTCCGCGGGGTCCGCGGACAGGGCTCACCACGTATGTCTCTGTCTCCATGGTCACTCGAATGCGCCGCGCCTGCATGCGCGGGACCGGCGAGTCAGAGGCCGATGCCGCCCGCCCGCCGCACCGCCCGTACCGCCTCCACCAGGGCCGTCACTCCCCGTTCGAGTTTTGAGCGGGGGCAGCCGGTGTTCAGGCGGAGGTGGGCGGGGGAGCCGTAGGTCGTGCCGGGCATGATGGCGACCTTCTGGGTGTCGATCAGTTCGCGTTGCAGGGCGTCGTCGGCCACGCCCAGCGGACCGACGTCGATCCAGGCGAGGTAGCCGGCCTCGGGCGGGGTCCACTCCAGTTCGGGGAAGGCCGTGTTCAGGCGGCCGGCGAGGTAGTGGAGGTTGCAGCGGACGTAGGTGTTCAGGGCGTCGAGCCAGGGCGCTCCCTCGCGGTACGCGGCGATGTGTCCCACCAGCGAGAGCACCGCGGGGGACGACAGACCGTCGGCCTCCTTGAGCCGCCCGAGGTACGCCTCGCGTGTCGCCGGGTCGGCGATGATGCCGTAACTCCCGGTCAGCGCGGGGATGTTGAACGACTTCGAGGCCGACGTCACCACCGCCCACCGGCCATCGCGCGTGCCGTGCAGGGCCCAGGGGCGGTGCACGTGCGGCGGATGGGCGAGGTCCGAGTGGATCTCGTCGCTGATCACCGCAACGCCGTACCGCGCGCACAGCTCCGCCATGCGGTCCAGCTCGTCCGCCGTCCACACGTGCCCCGTGGGGTTGTGGGGCGAGCACAGCAGCAGGACGGACGTGTCGGGCAGGGCGAGGAGCCGCTCCAGTGCGGTCCAGTCGCCGAGCGGACAGCCCAGCAGCCGCCGCTCGTGCGCGGCCACCGTCTTGGGGAACGCGTCGTACGTCGGCGTGTGGGCGACGACGCCGTCCCCGGGCCTCGACCACAGGCGCAGGAGCTGCCCGACCTGGTAGATCACGGAAGGGCCGTAGACGATCGACTCCGGGTCCACCTCGGTCGCGTGGCGACCGGCGTACCAGTCCACGATCGCGGAGAGGAAGTCGTCCTGGCGCCAGCGGGAGTAGCCGAGGACGCCGTGGTCGAGCCGGCCCCGCAGCGCGGACAGGACCGCGGGCGCCGTCTCGAAGTCCATGTCCGAGATGGTGAAGGGCAGCAGATCCGGGACGCCGAAGCGGTCCTCGACGTAGTCCCACTGCGTGCACCACGTGCCGTGCCGGTCGACGGGCGTGTCGAAGTCGAAGGACGGGTCGAAGCCGCCGGGGGGCACGAAGTCGACGGGCGGTCCGAAACCGAGGGGGCGCTCCATCGCTCAGCCCACCCGCACCATCGACGCGATCGCGTCCTTCACCGACTGCACCTGCGGGCCGATGATGACCTGCACGTTGTGCGCGTCGAGCTTGATGACACCCACCGCGCCGAGCTTCTTCAGACGGGCCTCGTCGACCTGCTCGGCGTCCGCGACCGTCATGCGCAGGCGCGTGATGCAGTTGTCGAGGGTCTGGATGTTCTCGGCGCCGCCGATCGCGTCCAGGATCGCCACGGCGTCGTACTTCCCGGCGATCAGCTCTCGCGGAGCCGCGGCCTCGTCCCGCGCGGCCGGCTCCTTGCCGGTCTCGTCCCCGGCACCCTCCCCGGCCTCGTCAGCCGGCACGTCACGGCCCGGCGTCTTGAGGTCGAAGCGCGTGATGGCCCAGCGGAAGAGGAAGTAGTAACCGGCGAACCACACCGCGGCGATGACCGGAATCAAGTACCACTTCGTGGTCGTGCCCTGGAGCACGCCGAAGACGAGCCAGTCGATGACATTGCCGTCGGTGTTGCCGATGAACACCCCGAGCACGGCCGCCGTCAGGAATCCGAGGCCGACCAGCACGGCGTGGATCAGGTAGAGCCAGGGCGCGATGAACAGGAACAGGAACTCAAGGGGCTCGGTGATGCCGCCGACGACGCACGCGACGACTCCGGAGACGAGGAGCGCCTTGATCTCGGGGCGCATCTTCTTGTTCGCGCAGTGGTACATCGCCAGGGCCGCGCCCGGCAGCCCGCCGAGGTAGACCGCCATCTTGCCCTGGGACAGGAAGTGGGTGGCGTCGGTGACCGCCTCACCGGGCGCGTTCGAGCAGTTGAGCTGGGCGTAGAAGAGGTTCAGCGCACCGGAGACGTGGTCGCCGCAGACCGCGCCCGAGCCGCCGACGTCGGTGAAGCGGAACATGGCGACCAGGATGTGGTGCAGGCCGATCGGGCGGAGCAGCACCTCGCCCATGCCGAAGAAGAAGGGCCCGAAGACGCCCGCGTGACCGATCGCGCGCCCCAGATCGGTGATCCAGCCGTTGAACGTCGGCCACACCAGCGGGATCAGCAGACCGAGCAGGCTCAGGACGAGCGTCGAGATGATCGGCACGAACCGCAGACCGCCGAAAAAGGCGAGCGCGTCGGGCATCCGCTGAGCACGAAACCGCTGGTGAAGGATGCTGACAACGATGCCAACAGCGACGGCGCCGAGTAGTCCCGTATCGATGGACTGGATGCCGATCACGTCGGCGATGCCGTAGTGCGAGATGACCTTCTCGTCCTCGAGGTCCACGCCCTTGGCGGTGAGGTAGAAGTTCACCGCCAGGTTCATCGCGGCGAAGCCGACGAAACCGGAGAACGCCGCGACGCCCTTGTCCTCGCGGGCCAGGCCCAGCGGAATGGCCACCGCGAACATCACGGGGAGGAACTTGAAGGCGACGAGCCCGGTGCTCGCCATCCACGTGAAGACGAGGTGGAAGCCCTCGCCCTGGAGGAAGGTCAGGTTGTCGGTGACGGCTTCGCTGGAGAGCGACGAGCCGATGCCCAGCATGATGCCGCAGAACGCGAGCAGGGCCACCGGGAGCATGAACGTCTTGCCGAGGCCCTGGAGGAATTCCCAGAGCGCGGACTTGGTCTTCTGCATGTGTGGGGGTCTTTCGGGCCTGAGCGGGAGGCGGGCAAGGACCGGCCCGCAGTCGCGGGCCAGGACGGTGGCCGGTCGCCCGCCGCTCAGAGGGATCGCCTGCTGGCCGGCCGGTGATCGGCGTGGAAGGTCCATCGATCCACGCCGCAGGTCGATCGATCCGCCCGCACGGATGAGATCACAGCAGCTCGGGAGCTGTCCATGGCCTTAGGTCCCGGCCGCGCCCCGGTCCGTGTGTGATGCACACGCCGTACGGTCCTCGGCTCGGCCGCCCCCCGCCGTACGCGCCCTCAGGCGTCCCGCAGCCCCAGCACCGCCCCACCGGCGACGAGCGCCGCCCCCGCGTACGCGGCGAGCACCCCGATGCCCGCCCACGGCCCCGACCGGCAGCCGGTCCAGGCCGACGGTCACCGGGACCGCGAGCCCGGCCGTCGCGGGAGCCGCCCGCCGGGCGAGCCCCAGCACCGAGGTCACGGCGGTCGCCGTGCCGCGCGGCGCGGTGGCCGCACCAGGCCGATCAGGGCGGCGAGCATGAGGTGGAGGAGAGCACGCCGCATGTACACCCCAAGGGCCCCGGCCTCTGCGGGCACGCCCGGCTCCCCAACGCCTCCGCCCTGCGCATCGTCGTCGCCGACCACCACGAGGTCGTCCGCGCCGGATACGCCGGACTCCTCGCCACCCGGCCCGACTTCACGGTGGTCGGGAGGGCCGCCGATGGCGCCCGGGCGGTCGAACTCCGCCGCGAGCTGAGATCCACGTGAGCCGGATCCTCGGCCAACTCGGCCTGCGCGACCGTACCCAGGCGGTGGTGACCGCGTACGAGTCGGGCCTCGTGATCCCCGGGTCGGGCGCCTGAACCGGGCCCGGCGGGCGCTGCCGCCGTACAATGGGAGGACGGCACAGTGCACGACGGCGTGACTCGATCATGAACGCTCGTATCGAGGACTACGCCCTCATCGGAGACCTGGAAACCGCTGCCATGGTCGGCAGGGACGGGTCGATCGACTGGCTCTGCCTCCCGCGCTTCGACTCCCCGGCCTGCTTCGCCGCGCTGCTCGGCACGGCGGACAACGGATTTTGGCGGCTGGCCCCCCTCGGCGCCGGGGCGTGCGCGCGGCGGGCCTACCGCCAGGACACGCTGATCGTGGACACCCACTGGGACTGCCCGGCCGGTTCCGTGCGCGTCACGGACTTCATGCCGCCCCGTGCGGGCCTGCCCTGCGTCGTACGGATCGTCGAGGGCCTGTCCGGCGCGGTGCCCCTGCGCAGCGACCTGCGGCCCCGATTCAACCAGGGGCGCGTCATGCCGTGGGTGCGCGCCGAGGAGCACTGCACGGTCGCCGTCGCCGGACCCGACTCCCTCTGGCTGAGCGCCGACGGCCCGATGGAGATACGCCCCACCGCCCCCGCTCCCGTCCCCGAAGCCCGCGGTTCCGGTTCGGGTTCCCTGGACTTCACCGTCGCGGCGGGCCGGCGCCTGACGCTCCAGCTCGTGTGGGCGCCCTCGCACCTGACCGAACCGCCCGAGCCCCTGCGGGTCCCGGCGGAGACGGCGCTGAAGGCCACCGGCGACTTCTGGCGGCGCTGGGCGGCCCGGTGCCGCTACCAGGGCCCCTGGCGGGAGGCCGTCACCCGCTCGCTGATCACGCTGAAGGCCCTCACCTACGCGCCCACGGGCGGCATCGTCGCCGCCCCGACCACCTCCCTCCCCGAGTGCGTCGGAGGCGCACGCAACTGGGACCACCGCTACTGCTGGCTGCGCGATTCCACGCTCACCCTGTCCGCCCTGTTGCGCGGCGGCTATCGCGACGAGGCGACCGCCTGGCTCGACTGGCTGGTGCGCGCCGTGGCGGGTGACCCCGCCGACCTTCAGGCGGTGTACGGGGTGGAGGGGCAGCGGCGGCTGCCGGAGACCGAGGCCCCCTGGCTGGCCGGCTACGAGGGCTCGCGACCCGTCCGGTTCGGGAACGCGGCGGCCCACCAGCTCCAGCTCGACGTCTACGGCGAGGTGCTCGACACGCTCTGGCTGTCCCTGCGGGCGGGCATCCCGCTGCCTCCCCGGCTGTGGAGCCTGGTGGAATCCCTGCTGCGCCACCTGTGTGACCATTGGCGCGAACCGGACCAGGGGCTGTGGGAAGTCCGGGGCGCCGGGCGGCAGTTCGTCCACTCCAAGGTCATGGTCTGGGTCGCCGCGGACCGCGCCCTGCGGATGGGCGAGATGCTCGGCAGGAACGGCTCGGCGGCGCAGTGGCGCGCGCTGCGGGACGCGGTGCACCGGGAGGTGTGCCGTGCGGGGTGGGACGCCGGGCGGCGGACGTTCGTGCGGTCCTACGGGTCACCCGCGCTCGACGCGTCGGCCCTGCTGATCCCCAAGGTCGGCTTCCTGCCCGCCGCCGACGCGCGCGTACGCGACACGGTCCGGGCGATGCGGGACCTGGACCACCACGGATTCCTGCGGAGGTACGCCCACGACGTCGACGGCACGTGCGGCGCGGACGGCATGCCGGGCCCCGAGGGCACGGTCGTGGCGTGCTCGCTCTGGTACGCCGACGCGCTGGCGGCGACCGGCCGGCTCGGGCAAGCGCGGGAGACCTTCGCGCGCGTCCTGGACATCCGCAACGACGTGGGCCTGCTGGCCGAGCAGTGGGACCCCGAAAGCCGTCGCCAACTGGGCAACGCACCCGCGGCTTTCAGCCACATCGCCCTGGTGGAGACGGCGTTCGCGCTCCAAGAGGCGGGCGGCCGGGCGGCCTTCCCGCGGGACGTGAGCCCGGTCCTCACGCCCCGCGCCGGACCGCCGTGAGCAGCACCATCCCGGAGTCCCCGTAGTCCGGCAGGGTCGGATCCGCGTCGATCCGGGTGACCGCCAGGCGCTCGGTGAGCGGGGCGAACACCTCGGTGACGACGTCCGGGTCCACCGGGCAGCCGGGCCACCGTGAGGCGGGCCCGATGCGGTACGTCGGCATGTTCTCCATGAACGCCGCGACGAGATGGCCGCCCGGGGCCACGGAGCGGACGAAGCGGTGGCAGAAGTCCGTGAACTCCGCGAAGTCCTCGGTGACGCCCTCGGCGACGAAGTTCATCGACGCCACGTCGTACGTGCCGGGCGTCAGCGCCCGGATGTCGCCGTGGACCACCCGCACGCCCGCGAGCGCCTGCGGAAGCGTCGGCGGCAGGTCGGGGTTGAGCCGGCGGCACAGCGCGTGGAAGGGTGCCCAGCTGGCATCGGGGGCCTGTTCGAGCTGCCGGGTCAGATAGGCGACGCCCGCGGCGCTCGCCTCGACGGCGTCGATACGGCGGCTCGCGGCGGCGGCGAGGATCAGCGGATAGAGGTTCGGGCCGGCACCGAACTCCAGGGAGCGCGCGACGCTGCCCCGGGCGAAGCGCCGGTAGAACGCGGAATGGTGGGCGATGACGGCGGCATCGGACGGATGCAGCTCCCGGTAGTTCTCGCCGAGGTAGTCCTGGACGGGCCAGCTGTCCCAGTCGACGTCGTCGTTGCGGGTCGGCGCCATGGCGGTGTCAGCTCCCCGGGCTTTCCCGCCGCAGCGGGAAGCGCTCGGACAGGCACGTCAGCGTGGCGTTGAGGCGGTCGATGTCGGCGTCGGAGTTCAGGGCCGTGAGCTGTACGCGGAACCCCACGCGCTCGCGCGGCACGAGCGGATAGGCGGCCAGGGTCACATAGATGCCCTGCTCCCACAGGAACGCGGCCACCGCGTCCAGGTCCGAGGCGTCGGCCAGCGGGATCTCCACGATCGGCAGCCGGTCGGCGTTCAGCGTCTGCACGCCGAGCCCGGCCACGTGGTCGAGCACCCGGACCGTCTTGCGGTGCAGATCGGCGCGGATGGCGTCGCCGCGCCGATCGTTGACCTCCAGACCGGCGAGCGCGGTCGCCAGCGAGGCCGTGGGCGAGGGCCCTGAGTACAGATAGGGGGCGGCGGCGACCTTCAGATGGTCCTTGAGCCAGGTCGGCAGCGCGAGGAAGGCGAGGAGCGACGAGTAGGCCTTGGAGAAGCCGCCGACCAGGACGACGTTGTCGTACGTCTCGCCCGTGTGCCGGACGACGCTGTTGCCGCGTGAGCCGTAGGGGCATGCTTCGCCCGGGCCGCGCTCCCCGATGACGCCGAAGCCATGGGTGTCGTCGACGTACAGGGTGGCGTCCAGGTCGCGGCAGATCCCGGCCAGTTCGGGCACGTCGGTGATGTTGCCGCTCATGCTGTTCACGCCGTCGAGGCAGACCAGGCGGGCCGCGCCCTTGGGAACCGCCCGCAGCAGGGCGGCCAGTTCGTCGGGGCGGTCGGCGTGGAAGCGCCGCAGCGTCGCGCCCTGCCCGCGGGCCGAGACGCAGCCGTCGTACACCGTGCGGTGGGCCGCGGCCTCGACGAAGACATGTCCCTTGTCGGCGAGTACGGGGATGACCGAGGCGTGGATCAGGGTGGCCGTCGGGAGCAGCAGGGTGTCCGGCGCCCCGAGGAGCGCGGCGAGCCGTTCCTCGATCTCGGTGCAGAGCCGGGGGCTGCCCAGGAGCCGGGACCAGCTGGGGTGCGTGCCCCAGCGGCGCACGGCGGGTCCGATGGCGTCGATGATCTCGGGATCACGGTCGAAGCCGAGGTAGTTGCAGGAGGCGAAGTCGATGAGCCAGTGGTCCCCGCTGCGGATGTGCCGGCCGCGCACCTCGTCCAGGACGCAGTCGCTCATCGGGCTGGTGCGCCGCAGATGGTCGAGATCGCTCCAGCGCGGATCGCGCCGAGCGCCCACGAGTCCGGTGTCCGATTCGCTCATGGTGCTCTCCCTCTCCGCGGGGGTGGGGGCGGTCGGGGTGACCGCGGCGGGCGTGGTCCCGCGGACCCGCCCAGGTCGGCGGCCCGGCGCGACGCCGTCGTGCCCCCGGGGTCGGCGCAGGAGCCGCTCTCCCTGCTCGGCGGTGAGCGGCCGGGCGAAGAGGTAGCCCTGCCCGAATCCGCAGCCCATCCCGGTCAGCAGGTCCCGCTGGGCGGACTCCTCGATGCCTTCGGCGATGACCTGGAGGCCCATGGTGTCGGCGAGGTGCACGATGCCCTCGACGAGGGCGAGCTGCCGGGTGTCGGCGGCGATGTCGTCGATGAACGACTTGTCGATCTTCAGTACGTCGACGGGGAACTCGCGGAGGTAGCGCAGCGAGGAGAAGCCCGTGCCGAAGTCGTCGACCGCGATCCGCACCCCGAGATCCTTCAACGCCCCCATCACCGCCTGGATCTGCTCGTCGCGCCGCATCAGGACGGATTCGGTGAGCTCCAGCTGCAAGGACCCGGGGGCGAGCCCGGGAGTCTCCAGGGCGCTGCGCACCTCGCCGAGGAAGCCCGGGTCACGGAACTGCCGTGCCGAGACGTTGACGCTGATGTAAGGGTGCCGGCCCGAGGCGGCGCCCACGCTCTGCAACCCGGCGATGTCCGCGGCGGCGCTGCCGAGCACCCAGGCGCCCAGCGGCGTGATGTGCCCGGTCTCCTCGGCGATCGGGATGAACCGGTGCGGCGGCACCAGACCGCGCCGGGGGTGCGGCCAGCGGGCCAGCGCCTCGAACCCGACGATCTCGGCGGTGTGCGGCGCCCCGCCCTTCCCGCCCCCGTTCGCCCTGATGTCCACGACGGGCTGATAACGCAGGGCGAACTCCTCGTCGGCGATCGCCCGGTCCAGGCTCGCCTGGAGGTCGTGCCGCTCCAGCATCCGTACGTGCAGCCGCTGCTGGAAGCGGCGCCACTGGCGTTTGCCCGCGGCCTTGGCCGCGTACAGCGCGAGATCGGCGTGGGACAGGAGCTCCTCGGCGCCCGCACTGTCCGCGGCCGTGGCCACACCCACGCTCGCCGAGACGCTCACGCAGTGGCCGGCCAGCGCGAAGGGCCTGCTGAGCGCCTGCACCACCTGCGCGGCCAGGATCTCGGCGTCCACGGGCTCCTTCGCGTCCTCCATCAGGACGGCGAACTCGTCGCCGCCCAGCCGGGCCGCGGTGTCGCTGCGGCGCAGCGTCTCCGAGAGGCGGGCACCGACGGCGGTCAGGAGCCGGTCGCCGACCGAGTGCCCCATCGTGTCGTTGACCATCTTGAAGTCGTCGAGGTCGATGAAGAGCACGCAAGGCAGCAGCGACTCGTCGCGACGGCCGCGCAGCAGCGCGCGCTCGATGCGCTCCAGGAGCAGCGTCCGGTTGGGCAGGCCGGTCAGCGCGTCGTGGAAGGCCCGCCGGGTGAGCTCGTGCTCCATCTGACGCTGCTCGGTCACGTCCCGCAGGGTGACGACGAGCCCCCGCACGGTCGGGTCGTGGCGCAGGTCGCTGCACCGCACCTCCACCTCGGTGCGCCCGTCCTCGCGCGGGACCCACCAGTAGTCGTGGGGCTCCTGCCGCTCTCCGGTCCGCATGGCCGCGAGCACCCGCGCGGCGCGCTCGCCGTCCCGCGGTTCCACCAGCTCCGGCAGCTGCGCCCCGACCAGCGGCACGGCGTCGAAGACGGCCTGTGCGGAAGGGCTCGCGTACCGGACGGAGTTGTCGTCGTCGACGATGAGGATGACGTCGAAGGCGTTGCTCACCAGGGTGCGGAAGTAGGCCTCGCTCTCCCGCCGGATGATCTCCTTGCGCAAAGCGACGCGCTCCTTCGCCAAGCCCGCGTGCGAGGCGAGGATCTCCAGGGAGCCCCAGATCTCGGTGAGCTGCCGCTCGGAACCGGCCGCGATCAGGACCCCCGGCGGTTCGTCTCCGGCGGGCCGGTCGCGCTGGATCATCGGGCACACCAGCACGCTCTGCGACGCCCCGAAACGGCCGGCGACCGCCGGGCCGAGCTCGGCCGCCCGCATCAGCCGCGTGCGGCGCAGGTCCAGGGCGGCGGAGGACCCGGGCCGGGCGTCGTCCGCCTCAAGGAGCAGGGTTCCGGGCCGGCCCTCGGGCCCGGTCAGCGTGGCGACCGTGGTCTCGCAGGTCGCGGTGATCTCCTCCGTCGTGATCGCCGCCACCAGGGAGGCAGCAGCCCCGCGCAGGGCCAGCTCGCGGTCCACCGCCTTGCGGTGCGCCACGACCATGCCGGCCAGGCGCAGGATCACCAGGAGGAACAGGGTGCCGGAGAACGCGGCGATCACCGCCGCGTCATGGGCGCTGTCGAAGATGCCCTCCACGAACAGGATCGCCGGGGCGATGAGGGTGGCCGCGGCGAGCAGCACGAGCCGGCGCGGCGGCGGGAGCAGCGGCTGGCTCTGATGCGTGTAGGCGGTCAGCTCCGCCATCGAGGGGTGCAGCGCGGCCAGGCCCCACGCGGTGTAGAAGACGATCCAGCCCGTGTCCAGGAGCGTGCCCGCCTGCCACAACCCGTTGAGCTGGAGAATCCCGTACGCGATGTCGAAGGCGAGCAGCGTGGACGTGCCGAGCACGAGCAGCCGCACGGCGGGATTGTGGCCGGTGACGAAGCCGGGGGTGAGCAGCCGGGCGAGGAGGGCGAGGACCAGGACGTCGCCCAGCGGGTAGGCGATGCTGATGGCGCGCTGCGTCCAGGTCAGGCCCTCGACCTCGGTGAGTGGCTGGACGAGGTAGACCCAGACGGGCAGCGCGAGCCCGGCGGTGATGATCAGCGCGTCGAGGAGGCTCGGCAGGTCGCGGCCCGCCCAGCGGTAGCGGACAAGCCCGAAGAGCCCCGCCGCGAGCAGCGGGTACACCACGAGGTACGAGGCGTCGGCGGGGGACGGGAAGGGATTGGACGCCTGGAAGTACTGCTCGACCACGTTGTAGTACGTGTCGCCCGCGGCGAACGCGAGGAGTCCGCCCGCGAGGACCCACCACGGCCAGCGGTGGGCGGGGCGGTGGACGTGCACACCTGTGAGGACGGCCGCGACGCCGCCGAGGCCGATGAGCGCCCACAGCGGGGCGCGCAGGCCCGGCAGGGTCATGTAGAGGGCGGTGAGGGCGGTGACCAGGACGAGGTAGGCGGCCATGAGCCGGTACGCCCGTGGCTGATCCCGGAAAAATGCCCGAAGCAATGGCAAAGCGCCTCCCTGCGTGGCGGGGGCACCGGCCGCGACACACGCGTTCACCTGGGGTCTCGCTGTAATGATCGTAGGCCCGTGCGGCGGGCGCCTGCATCTTCAGCCCGCCCCGGTCCTGCCCGGTCCGTGGCCTCAGTCCGGCTCGGGCAGCGCGGCCCCGACCGGCGGGGGCGTGCCGACGGACCGGCCGAAGTAGTCGACGGAGCCAGGATCGACGCCGAACAGCTCATGCAGGTCGAGGCCCTTGTCCGCGAGGGCGTCGCAGGCCGGGGCGAACCGGCGGACATCGGCGGGGGAGCCGATGGGGGGCAGTTCGCCCCCGGCGAAGCACGGATCGAGGGTCAGGCCGGACGGCCGCCCCTCGACGCGCTCCTGCCCGGTGGCCTTCCGCCAGGCGTCGAGGCCGGTGAAGGCGTGGTCGCCCCACTGCAGGGCCCACTGTCCCTGCGGCGCCCGGTAGTTGTTGCCCTGGAGCAGGACGTTCCGGGCGTCGAGCCCGCCGTCCACCAGGGCGAGCGGGGAGCCGTCGGTGACGAAGGTGTTGTTGCGGACGGTGACACCCCTCTCGCCGTCCATCAGGCGCAGGGCGGGGCCGCTCCTGCCGTCCTTCAGGGCCGTCATCACCACGGTGTTCTGGTGGATCCGCAGGTTGCGCACGTCGTGGCCGTAGACGGCGAGCCCGCCGAAGCGCGGCAGTCTGCGGCCGTCGTCGGCGGTGATGTTGAAGCGGATCGTGTTGTCGGTGTGCGCGCCGTTGGTCTCGCGGGTGTACGCGTAGAAGCCGGGGCCGTCGTTGTGGAACGCCAGGTTGTACTGGATCGTCGAGTCCGAGACGTTCTCGTCGAATCCGAACCCGGCGCCGTCCACCTTCGAGCCGGTGTGGTTGCGGTAGGCGGTGTTGTGCTCCAGGAGCACGTTCTTGGCGTCGTAGGCCCAGATGCCCACCGGCCCCGACGGCGCGTCGCGGGACGACGTGGAGCCGTTGTCGTGGGCGCTGGAGTCGCGCACCGTGGCGTGGCGCACGGCACCGAGGATGATGCCGTCGCCGGTGTGGCGGTCGTCCGCTTCGGGGTCACCGGAGTTGCGGTACGCGCGCACGTCCGAGATCTCGATGTCCTCGTGCGCGTAGGCCGGTCGGCCGGCGTCGAACGAGGGACCGTATGTCAGGAGGCCGGCGTCCTTGTTGTCGTGCAGCTGCGCCCGGCGGACCGACACGTTCGTGAAACCGTTGCCCTTCTCGATCCCGCCGACCGCGACACCCACCTGGAAGCGGGAGACCGTGACGCCGGAGACGAGGACGCGGTCCAGCTTCCCGTCGCCCGGCTTGTCGGCGTAGAGGTTGATGCCGCCTTCGCGGCCGTAGGCGGCGCGGTCCCCGGTGAGGGTGAGATCGCGGATCTCCACTCCCGCGGTGTTGTGCACGGAGACACCGGGCGAGCCCGTGGCCTCGACCGTCGCCCGGCCCTCGCCGTACGAGCCGATCACCACGGGCCGGTCGGCGCTGCCCGCCTCGCCGGCGCCCAGGGTGATGGTGCCGGTGAACCGCGCGCCGCCCTCCAGGAGCAGCCGGTCGCCGGGTTCGAGCGCCACGCGTTCGGCGCGGGCCAGGGAGCGCCAGGCCTGCCCGGGCGAGGAACCGTCGTTCCCGTCGTCGCCCTGGGCGCTCACGTAGTACGTGGCGGCCTCGGGCGCGTAGTGGGGCGTGGCCGCACAGCCGCTCGCGCCGAGCAGCACGAGCGCGGCGGTGAGCACGCCGGGGGCGCCGCGGCGCCCGACGGCGGTCGGCACGGCTCTGGACATGGGGATCAGGCCTCCACGGCTATCGGGGTGCTCCGCGGCGCGGACTGCCCGGTGAACCACGCCACCGTCTGCCGCAGGCCCTCGTCGAGCGGCACGCGCGGCATCCAGCCGAGCTGCTGCACGGCCCGGTCGATCACCGGGCGGCGGCGCGTCGGGTCGTCGACGGGCAGCGGGCGGCGGGTGATCCGCGAGGGCGACCCGGTGACGCGCAGGACGAGCTCCGCCAGTTCGCGGACGGTGCGCTCACCGGGGTTGCCCAGGTTCACCGGACCGGGGCAATCGCTGTCCAGCATGGCCAGGAGGCCCCGGACGAGATCGTCGACGTAGCAGAAACTGCGCGTCTGGCTGCCGTCGCCGAAGAGGGTCAGCGGCTTGCCCGCCAGGGCCTGGCGGACGAACGTGGAGACCACGCGTCCGTCGTGCGGCCGCATCCGCGGCCCGTACGTGTTGAAGATCCGCACGATGCCCACGTCGACGGCGTGGCTGCGCCGGTAGGCCATGGAGAGCGCCTCCGCGAACCGCTTGGCCTCGTCGTAGACGCTGCGCGGGCCGACCGGATTGACGTGGCCCCAGTACTCCTCGGGCTGCGGGTGGACCTCCGGGTCGCCGTAGACCTCGCTGGTGGAGGTGAGCAGGAAGCGGGCGGCGTGCCGCTGGGCCAGGCGCAGGGCGTTCTCCGTGCCGCGGCTGCCGACGGCCAGGGTCTCCACGGCGAGCCGGTGGTAGTCCGGCGGCGACGCGGGGCTCGCGAGATGCGCGACCGCGTCCACCGGGCCCGGCACGTGGAACGGCGCGGTCACGTCGGCGCGGATCAGCCGGAAGCCGGGCACACCGAGCAGGTGCGCGACGTTCCGCGGATCTCCGGTGCAGAAGTTGTCCAGGCAGCAGACCGTGTCGCCCCTGCGCAGCAGCGCCTCGCACAGATGGGAGCCGACGAAGCCGCCGCCGCCCGTCACGACGACCCTCATGACGCACCTCCGGTGAGCGCGGCGGCCTCAGCGCGTGCGGGCGCCGGTGCGGGGGCGGTGGTGGCGAGCTGCGGGCGGCCCGGGGCGTGCACGGCCCAGCCCGCCGCCGACCAGGACAGCGGGTCGAGGCTGTTGCGGGCGTCCAGGAGGACGGGCGAGCGCACGAGGCCGGCGAGCGCCGCGGGGTCGATGTCCCGGTACTCGGGCCAGTCGGTCAGGTGCAGGACCAGGTCGGCGCCCTCGCACGCCTTGTCGACGTCCAGGGCGTAGGTCAGCTCGGGGCGGGCCTCGCGCGCGTTGTCGAGGGCCTGGGGGTCGTGCACGCGGACCGTGGCGCCCTGTTGCCGCAAGGCCGCGGCCACGACCAGCGCGGGCGAGTCGCGCACGTCGTCGCTGCCCGGCTTGAACGCCGCGCCGAGCACCCCGACCCTGCGGCCGGTGAACGAGCCGCCCAGGAGCCGGCGCGCGTGGTCGACGGTGCGCGAGCGCTGCCGGGTGTTGATCCGGTCGACCTCGTGCAGGAACACCACCGCCTCACCGGCGCCGATTTCCTCGGCGCGGGCGGCGAAGGCCCGGATGTCCTTGGGGAAGCAGCTGCCGCCGAAGCCGAGCCCGGGTTCGAGGAAGCGCGGCCCGATCCGCGAGTCCGCGCCGATGGCCCGGGCCAGGACGGTGGCGTCGGCGCCCGCGGCGTCGCACACCTCGGCCATGGCGTTGATGAAGGAGATCTTGGTGGCGAGGAAGGAGTTGGCCGCCACCTTGACCAGCTCGGCGGTGGCCGGATCGGTGCCGAAGAACGGCACGCCGGCCAGCACCATCGGCAGGTAGATCGCCCGCAGCACCTCTTCGGCGTGCCGTGACGTCACGCCCACGACGAGCCGTTCGGGCCGCATGGTGTCCTGGACCGCCGAGCCCTCGCGCAGGAACTCGGGGTTCCAGGCGACCTCCGTGCCCGGGGCCGTCCGCGCGAGGCGCCGGGCGAGCCGGGCCGCCGTGCCCACCGGAACGGTCGACTTGCCCACGATCAGGCTGCCGGGCCGCAGATGCGGGGCCAGACCGTCCGCGACGGCGTCCACGTACCGCAGGTCGGCGGCGTGGCCGTCGGGCCGTTGCGGGGTGCCCACGCACACGAAGTGCGTCCTCGCGAACGCGGCGCCCTCGGCGAGCGAGGTGGAGAAACGCAGCCTGCCCGACGCGACGGTCCTGGCGAGCAGTTCGTCCAGGCCCCGCTCGTGGATGGGGGCCCGTCCCGCGGACAGGGCGGCGATCCGCTCGGGGTCGACGTCGATGCCGAGGACCTGGTGGCCGATGTCGGCCATGCACGCGGCGTGCACCGTCCCCACGTATCCGGTGCCGATCACTGTCATCCGCATGACGTCGCTCCTAACCGTGGTGAGGCCGTGCCTCAGGGGGCTTCGTACTGGTGGTGGGGGTGCCGGCCGGGGCCGGCGTAGCCGTGGGGGTTGAGCTGCTGGAAGCGCCAGGCGTCCCGGCACATCTCGGGCAGCCCCCGGGTGGGCCGCCAGCCCCAGGCGCGCGCCACCGCGCCCGCGTCCGCGACGAGTTCGGTCACGTCACCGGGGCGGCGGGGCATGATCTGGTACGGGATGGCCCGGCCGCAGGCCGCGCCGAACGCCGTGATGACGTCGAGGACCGAACGGCCCGCGCCGACACCGAGGTTGAACACCCGCATGCCCGGTCCGTCGGCGAGGTGGTCCAGGGCGACGCGGTGGGCCTCGGCGGTGTCCATGACGTGGAGGTAGTCGCGGACCGCCGTGCCGTCGGGGGTGGCGTAGTCGTCGCCGAACACCGGCAGCCGCTCACGCCGTCCGACGGCGACCTGCGCCACGTACGGCATCAGATTGTCGGGCACTCCGCCCGGGTCTTCGCCGAGGAGGCCGCTGGGATGGGCGCCGACGGGGTTGAAGTAGCGCAGGGCGAGCACGGTGAACTCCGGGCGTCGGGCGCACACGTCGGCGAGCATCTGCTCGCAGATCCACTTGGAGGACGCGTACGGATTGGTCGGCCTGGCGGGCGTCGCCTCGTCCAGCGGGCCGCGTCCCGCGTCGCCGTAGATCGAGCAGGAGGAGGAGAACACCAGCTGGTGCACGCCGTGGCTCTGCATGACCCCGAGCAGTGCGGTCGTCCCTCCGACGTTGGTGTCGTAATAGTCGACGGGCATCCGTGTCGACTCGCCCACGGCCTTGTGCGCGGCAAAGTGCACGACGGCGTCCACGGAGTGGCGGTCGAAGACGGCCGACAGGGCGCGCCGATCACGGATGTCCAGCTCATAGACGGCGCAGACGTAGCGGTCGGCGATCCGCTCCACGCGCGTGAAGACCTGCGGGGTGCTGTGGGAGTAGTCGTCCACGACGATCAACTCGTAGCCGTGGTCGAGGAGTTCGACGCAGGTGTGGCTTCCGAGGAAGCCCGCACCGCCGGTGACGAGGATGGTGGAAGGTGCGCTCATGGCCATTCACCGGCTCAGGACGGCGGCGGCGTACGCCGGGTAGAAGACGATGCCGGTGGTGACCGGCAGGGACACCAGAAGGCCGAAGGTGATCGGGAGCCGGGCGGTCGACAGGGCGTGGGGGAAGGAGACGCCCGCTGCCCGGGCCGCCTCCCGCACATGGAGCAGCGGGACGGCGAGGGCGACGACCGCGTACGTCGTGGCGGCGAGGAGGCAGAGGAAGACATAACCGGCGGACGGGCCGGTCAGCTCGCCCACCAGGGCGACGGAGGACAGCGCGGCGGCGAGCACGGCGAACGGCAGGGTGAGCCGGGCGGGCAGCGGACGCGGTCCGCCGGTGTCCTTGGGCGTGACCTTGAAGGTCACCGGCCGCGGGCGCAGCTTCTGCGCGACGGCGCCGAACAGGCCGAGGACGACGAACGGCCAGCGCGCGAGCGCGAACAGCCACGTCTCCCAGCTGATCACCGGGGCGGTGCGCGGGCGCAGCAGGCCGCGGTGGCGCAGCAGGCACAGGGTCAGGAGCAGCCACACGGGCATGGTCCAGAGGTGGAGCAGGAAGTCCAGGTAGTTGACGTTCATCCACGGCAGACCGGTGAGGACGGCGATCGGCGGGAGCGCGAGGCCCGCGGTGATCATCAGGCCGAGCAGCGGGTAGTAGGCCAGGGCGTAGGCGAAGCGCAGCCGCAGCAGGAGGGGCAGCCGCCGCAGATGGCGCGGCAGCAGACCGAGGAGCATCGTGGTCAGGCTCCGCGACCACTGGTACTCCTGCGTGATCATGTCCGCGAAGGTGAGCGGCCCGTCTCCGTGCGCCTCGGCGTCGATGGCGAACGCGCCGTGCCAGCCCGCCGAGTTGAGCAGGTACGTGGTGGAGAAGTCCTCGGCGAGCTCGGGGCCGAGGCCCCCGATGTCCCGCAGCGCGCGGGTGCGCACGGCGTAGTGCGAGCCGATGCACATCGGCGCGAGGCCGTCGCTGTGCCCCAGCTGCACCGCGCCGTGCCAGACCGCCTCGCGGTGCAGCCGCCCCCGGGCGGACCAGGAGACGGCGCCGTTGGCGTCGCACATGCTGGGCGCGGCGACATAGCCGATGGCCGGGTCGTCGAAGGGGCGGACCATCTCGGCGAGGTAGGTCGCCGCGGGCACGTGGTCGCAGTCGAGCTGCGCGACCACGTCGTAGCGGTGGTAGCCCCAACTGTCGTAGAAGTAGGCGAGATTGCCTTCCTTGCAGCGGGTGCGGCGCGGCCAGTCGCCGCGGTGGTACGGGGTGACGCCACGGCGGCAGGACATCCGCACCCGGTGCGTGCGGCACCAGGTGATGATCTCGTCGGTCGGGTCCTCGTCGCACAGCCACACGTCGTAGGGGTGCGGGAAGTCCTGGGCCAGCATCGCCTCCAGCGTCCGCCGGGCGGTGGACCAGGGCTCGGAGGGTGCGCGGGTCACGGCGAAGGCGACCGGGAGCGCGGGGACCGGCAGCTCCGGATCGACGCGGCGCAGGCGCAGGGCGGTGACGAAGAAGTAGCAGGGGAGGCCGGTGAGGTAGAGCAGGAGGGCGCTGTTGACGACCAGGCCCGCCCAGCCCACGCGGTGCTCCGGCTGGAGCCACCAGGTCCAGAACCACAGGAAGCTCACGGTCCAGCACAGGGCGATCGCCAGGAGGGCGGCCCGGTCACGTCGGGGGAGGGCGGGCACGAAGGTGGTCGGCCGGACGGCACGCGCCGGCGGCGGCTGCCCGAAGACCGGGCCACCGGCGGTGACGCGGACGACGTTGCCGTCCGACATCCGGGCGAGATCGCGCTCCACCTGGACCAGATCCGCCGACATCGGCTCGCTGTGCGTCATGGCGCGACGCTCCTGAGAGGTACGGACGCTGTACGCTGACTACGTACGTTTACGTCGTATATGTACGACTTTGCACCCGATGCTCTCTGCGGTCAAGGGGGCCAGTGAGGCGGAGGCAGGACATGGCGAACGGCAAGGAGCCGGAGCCGGCCGAGGGGCGACGCGCCGGCGACCGCGGGCGCTACGGGCGGCTCAGCAGGGAGCGCGTCCTGGCCACGGCCCTGGAGGTCGTCGACCGCGACGGGCTCTCCGGTCTGAGCATGCGCAAGCTCGGCGCGGAGCTGGGCGTGGAGGCGATGGCCCTCTACCGGTACGCGGCCGGCAAGGGTGCCCTCCTCGACGGCCTTGTCGAGGCGTTCTGCCAGGAACTGGAAGGCGACCTGGCCGCCACGCCCCGGACCGCCGCCGAGGAGGCTTCTCAAGTCGGCGACTGGCGGGCGCAGTTGCACCGCATCGCGCTCGCCACGTACACGGTCGCCCTGCGGCACCCGAACATGGTCCCGCTGCTCGCCACGCGCCTGCTGTCGACGCCGCTTGCCCGCCGTCCCGCCGCCGTGCTCCGCAGCGACGAGCGCGTCCTTGCCCTGCTCCACGACGCCGGGCTGGGGGACCGCCGCACGGTGGTGGTCCACCGGGCGTTCACGGCATGGCTGCTCGGCTACCTCCTCGTCGAACTGCGGGCCATGGACGACGAGCCGGGGGAGCCGGACCCCGCCTTCCGGCTCGGCCTGCACCGCATGCCCGCGCAGGACTTCCCGCGCCTGCGGGCCACCGCCGTCTCCCTGGACGGGCGGGGCGGCCGCGAGCAACTGGCGGCGGGGCTCGACGCGCTGCTCGGATCAGTGGACCCCGGACGGTCGGCCGAGCCCGCTCCATGAGGCGGCCCGGTGAGGCCGCCGGGTCGTCAGCCCAGGGGCACGTCGAGCCGGGCCTTGCGGTGGCTGAACGTGGCGATGGAGTGCGGGCCGTGGTAGTTCCCGACGCCGCTCTCGCCGACACCGCCGAACGGCAGCTCGGGCACGCGCAGATGAGCCATCGGGAGACCGAAGCCCAGACCGCCCGACGACGTCTCGGCGGCCAGACGCCGACGGGTCGTCTCGCTCTCGGTGAAGCCGTAGAGGGCGAGCGGCTTGTCGCGGTCGTTGATGAACGCGATGGCCTCGTCGAGCCCGTCGACGTTCACGATCGGCAGGACGGGACCGAAGATCTCCTCCCGCATGACCGGCTCGTCGGGCTTCACGTCGGTGAGCACGGTCGGCGCGATGTAGACGTCGTCGCGGTCGTTCTCCCCGCCGAACGCGGTCGTCCCGGAGCCGAGGAGGGCCGAGACCCGGTCGAAGTGCCGCTCGTTCACCATGCGGCCGTACGTCTCCGAGGACTTGGGGTCCGCGCCGAACACCCGCTCCACGGCCGTGCGCAGCTCCCTGGCCAGCACGGGCGCGGTGTCCGGGTCGGTCAGGACGTAGTCGGGGGCGACGCAGGTCTGGCCGGCGTTGCGGAACTTGGACTCGGCCAGCCGGGTCGCCACGGCGGCCAGGTCGACGTCGCGGTCCACGAACACCGGTGACTTGCCGCCGAGTTCGAGGGTGACCGGGGTGAGGTGCTCGGCGGCGGCACGCATCACGATGCGGCCGACGGCGCCGTTGCCGGTGTAGAAGATGTGGTCGTACCGCTGGGCGAGCAGCGCGGTGGTCTCCGGCACGCCGCCCTCGACGACGGCGACCGCCTCGGTGTCCAGGTACTCGGGGACGAGCCGCGCGATCAGCGCCGAGGTGGCCGGGGTGACCTCGCTGGGCTTCAGGACGGCGGTGTTGCCCGCCGCCAGGGCGCCCACCAGCGGGACCAGCAGCAGCTGCACGGGGTAGTTCCACGGCGCGATGATCAGGACGGTGCCGAGCGGTTCGTACTGCGTGCCGGCGGTGGTCCCCTCGGGCAGCCCGGCGAGGGCGCCGGACGCGAGCGGTTGCGGGCTCAGCCACTCCTCCAGATGGGCCAGCGTGTGGTCGATCTCGCGTACGGGGAAGTCGACTTCGGCGGTGTACGCCTCGGTGCGCGGCTTGTGCAGATCGGCGTGCAGGGCGTCCGCGATGTCCTCGCGGTGCTCCGTGAACAGGGAGCGCAGCCGGGTGAGCTGCTCCTCGCGCCAGGCCAGGGGGCGGGTGCGGCCGGTGGCGAACGTGGCACGGAGGCGGGCCACCAGGGCCGCGGGGTCGGGCGTTTTGGCGGCGGGCGCTTCGGGGTGGTGCATGAGGGGTCTCCTCGGGAGGTGGGGATGAGCCGGGCGAGCCGGTGCGTGGGGGGAGATGGAGTGGGGGTGAGGTGTGGGGGATCGGTCAGGTCGTCGTCGGCGTCGTGGTGACCTGCGATCCGAGCAGCCCGGTCAGGAGCGCGTCCGTGGCGGGCCCGAAGAGCAGGCGGCCGTCGGGCGCGGACTCCAGGCCCATGACCAGGGCGATACAGATGTCGGCGGCCTCGGCCGGCTCCACGGCGGCCGGGGTCCCCGCCTCGGTGAACAGCTCGACGAGCAGTTCCCGCAGCGAGCCCGTGAAGCCGTGGCAGATGTCGCCGAAGAGGCGCCCCTTGGCGTCGAGGAGTTCGGCGGAGTGCGGCGAGTCCCCGGCCAGGCGCAGGACCAGGTCCAGCTTGGCGGCCAGGACGCCCCGGACGCGCTCGGCGGCGGAGGCGTCCTTCGCCGCCGCCCGCCGGGCCCGCGCGAGCGCCTCGGCGTGGAGGCGCTCGGCGAGCTTGCGGAAGGCGTCGTCCTTGTTGCGTACGTACTGATAGACCGCTGACCGGGACACGCCCATCGAGGAGGCGATGTCGTCCATCGTGGTGCGCCGTACGCCGTACCGCGTGAGGGAGTCGTAGGTGGCGTCGAGGACCTCGTCGAGCCGGTCGGTGCCCATGAGGGTCAGGCCAGCTTCCTGAGCAGCTCGTCCGCCAGCGGGGCGGAGGACGACGGGTTCTGGCCGGTGACCAGGTTGCGGTCGACGACCACCTTGGGGGCCCACGCCTCGCCCTCCTTGAAGTCGGCGCCCGCCGCGACGAGCCGGTCCTGGAGCAGCCACTTGGCCTTCTCCGCGAAGCCGGACTGGGTCTCCTCGGCATTGGTGAAGCCGGTCAGCTCGTACCCCGCGAACGCGTTGGAGCCGTCCTCCTTGGTGGCGGCGAGCAGCGCGGCCGGGCCGTGGCAGACGACGCCGAGCGGCTTGCCGGACTCCAGGGCGGCGATCAGGAGCCTGCCGGAGTCGGCGTCGACGGCGAGGTCCTCCATGGGGCCGTGGCCGCCGGGGTAGAAGACGGCGGCGTAGTCGGCGAGGCCGACCTCCGCCAGCTTGAGCGGCCGCAGGAACTCGCTGATCTCCGCGAGGGTCGTGGCGACCTTGTCGGCGCCCTCCTGGCCGCCGTTGAACTCGGGCGCCAGGCTCGCCTGGTCGACGGTCGGCACGACCCCGCCCGGCGTGGCGACGACGATCTCGTGTCCGGCGGCCTTGAACGCCTCGTACGGCGCGACGGCCTCCTCGGCCCAGAAGCCGGTCGGGTGCTGGGTGCCGTCGGCCAGCGTCCAGTGGTCGGCGCCGGTCACGACGAACAGAATCTTGGCCATGGTGTCTCTCCGAGGGTGGAAGCTCTGACGTTCTGTGCTCAGAGCGTCAGTCGGTGCTGTCCTCGAACGTAGGCGGGCGCACCCCACGAAATCCAATAGGCTGACCCATATGGGAGATAGGAATTCCGATGGGTCGACGGGAATAGCGGCGGGAACACGGCCCGGAATGGACAGCCGGGCGTCAGAGGGGACTGCGGACGGGGCGCCGGACAGGACGGCAGGCGGGGTGGCCTATGGGACGGCCGGGCCGGCCGATGGGGCTGCCCATGGGACGGCCGTGCCGGCGGGCCCGGCTCCGGCCGCCGCCGTCGGCGGCGGCCCGCTCGACCTCAACCTGCTGCGTACGTTCCTCGCCGTGTACCGCTCGGGCTCCTTCACCGCCGCGGCCCGTCTCCTCGGCCTCTCGCAGCCCACCGTCACCACGCAGATCAAGGCCCTGGAGCGGCAGGTCGACCGCGAGCTGTTCGAGCGGCTGCCCCGGGGCGTGGCCCCCGCGCCGTACGCGGACGCGCTCGCCGCCCGTGTCGTCGACCCCCTCGACGCCCTCGCCGCGGTCACCGGGCACGGCGGGCCCCTCGACGGCGCCCCCGCGGAGCCCGTCCATCTGGCGGGCCCGGCGGAGATGCTCTGCCACTGCGCGCTGCCCGCGCTCGCGCCGCTGGTCGAGCAGGGGGTCAGGCTGCGCGTGACGACCGGTCTGACCGACGGCCTCCTGGACGGACTGCGGGCGGGGCGGCACGACCTGGTGATCGCCACGGCCCGCCCCCGCGGGCGCTCCCTGAGTTCCGTGCCGCTGGCCGACGAGGAGTTCGTCCTGGTGGCGGCCCCCTCATGGGCCGAGCGCATCGGCGGCGCGACGCGTATCGCCGCGGACGGGCCCGGGGTGCTGCTCGGCGTCCCCCTCGTGACGTACGCCGAGGACCTGCCGATCGCCCGCCGCTACTGGCGGCACGTCTTCGGCAAGCGGCTGGCCTGCGAGGCCTCCGTGACGGTCCCGGACCTGCGGGGCGTGCTCTCCGCGGTCGTCGCGGGCGCCGGTTTCTCCGTGCTGCCGCGCTATCTCTGCCGCGACACCCTGGCCGCCGGTGCGCTGACCCTCCTGCACGATCCGGTCGACGCCCCGATCAACACCGGCTTCCTGGTGCAGCGCCCGGGCTCCACGGACAACCCGCACGTGGCCCTCGTACGCGACCACCTGGTCAGCTCGGCCCGCGCCTGGTGACCGACGGGTCTGCCGGAGGGGAGGGGGCGAGGGCCGGTCAGGGGAGCGGGGTCAGTTCCCGGAGCCGACGATGGCGGTGACGCGGATCTCCACGCGCATGGCGGCGAGTCCGAGGACCGTGACACCGGTCTCGGTCCAGATCGGCGCGCGGCCGTCCAGGCGGCGGCGGAACTGCTCGGCCATGACCAGGTTGTGGTCGTCGCCGATGGCGTCGTCCCCCGGTGCGACCTTGTGGTACGAGTTGACGTGGATGACGTCCTTCCAGGTCGCGCCGACCGTGGCGAGCGCGCGCTCCACGTTGTCGAAGGCCTGGACGATCTCGTCCTCCAGCGAGTCGGGGATGACCAGATCGTCGTCCACGCCCGCCTGACCGGAGATCTCGACCCGGTCGTCCACGCGGACCGCCCCGCTGTAGCCGAGGGCCGCGTGCAGCTTCTCGCCGTAGCCCGGAACGATGCCGAAAGTGACGGTGCTCATGATGATTCCCTCTTCCGGTTCTGAGGGGCGCGTTTCCCCTGCCATGACTTCACGCGTAAAGTGACAGTAACAGGCGATGACTTCAAGCGCAAAGTGATGGCGTGCTTCGCCGGAACGGCAGGAGGCTTCATGAGCGGCACGGGAGGACCAGTGGGTGGCACGGATGGACGCGAGGACGGCATGAGCGGACACGAGGGCGACGAGGAGCTGCGGTGGCTCGACGAGCAGGAGAAGGCGGCGTGGACGGGGCTGATCTCCCTCGTCCTGCTGCTGCCCGCGAAGCTTGAGGCGCCGCTGCGGCAGGAGCACGGCCTCACCCTGTTCGAGTACCTCGTGCTCAGCCATCTCTCCGAGGCCCCGCGGCGCACGCTGCGGATGGGGGAGCTCGCCTTCCTCGCCAGCGGGTCGCTCTCCCGTCTGTCCAACGTCGTCAAACGCTGTGAGCAGCGCGGCTGGGTCGTACGGATGCCCGACCCGGCCGACGGCCGCTACACCCTCGCCGAACTCACCGACGAGGGTTTCGGTGTCGTGCACCTGGCGGCGCCCACGCATCTGCGCTCCGTGCGCCGCATCGTGCTGGACTCGCTCGGCGCCGCCGACCAGAAGGCGCTCGCCCGCGTGGCGGAGAAGCTCCACATCGTCCCCGACGACTTCGGGTGACGCTCAGGCGCCCGCGGCCTCCTGCGTGATCTGGTCCCACTGGGCGCCCATGGCCGCCGCGAGCGCCTGAGCGGCCGACAGGGGGCGGACCATCACCATGAACTCGTCGATCAGGCCCTCCTCGTCCACGTGCAGGAAGTCGCAGCCGGTGATCTGCCGGTCGCCGACCCTGGCCTCGAAGACGAGCGCGGAATCGCGGCCCCCGGCGTCGTTGATCTCGCGCACGTACCGCAGGTCCTCCAAGACCCGCGTGACGCCGCGCAGGATCGCGGCGGTCGTCGCCTTGCCCGGGTAGGGGCGGAACACGACCGGGCTGGAGAAGACGACGTCCTCGGCCAGGAGTGCCTCCATGGCGGCGTGATCGTTGGCCTCGACGGCCTTGCGGAAAGCCTGCATGCCCGAACCTCACATCATCGATACTCAATTTGTTGAGTAGGTGCGGAGGAGACTAATCACATCGGTGTACGGTGTCCAGATGTCTCTCAAGTACGCGGTGCTGGCGGCGCTCCTGGAGGGCGAGTCGTCCGGCTACGACCTGGCCAAGATCTTCGACGTGTCCGTGTCGAACTTCTGGTCCGCGACGCCCCAGCAGCTCTACCGCGAGCTGGAGCGCCTGGCCGCCGACGGGCTGATCGACGCCCGCGTGGTGCAGCAGGAGCGCAGGCCGAACAAGCGGATGTTCACGCTCACCGACGCGGGCCTGCGCGATCTGCACGCCTTCGCCGCCGAGCCGCCCCGCCCCATCGCCATCCGGGACGAGCTCATGGTCAAGGTGCAGGCCATGGACGGCGCCGACCCGGCCGCCACCCGCGCGCTCGTCGAGGAGCGCATGGCGTGGTCGCGCGGCAAACTCGCCCGGTACGAACGCCTGCGCCTGCACCTCCTCGGCGGCCGCGAGGAAGAGGCGTATCTGCGCGACGCCGAGCGCGTCGGCCCCTACCTCACGCTGATGGCGGGCAGATCCCTGGAAGAGTCGAACCTGCGGTGGGGCGAGCGGATCCTTGAGATCCTCGACCGGCGCAGCAACTACGCGGATCAGAGCGGGACGTGAGGAGACAGCGGTGGACGGAACACGGGACGTACCTGATGCGCCTGGCGCGTCCGGCGCATCCGGCGCGTCTGGCGTGCTCGACACGCCCGATGAGTCCGACGAGTCCGCCGTGCCCGACGTGGCCGAGGTGCTCGACGCCCGGTCGCACGAGCCGCCGCGCGCCGTGCTCACCGACTTCGGCGGGGTGCTGACCACCAGCGTGCTCGACTCGTTCCGCGCCTGGTCCACGGGGGTCGGCGACGATCCGCTGCTGCTGGAGCGGCTGTTCCGCGAGGACACCGAATCGTCCGCGCTCCTGGTGGAGCACGAGTGCGGGCGCCTGGGCGAGGCCGACTTCGAGCGGGGCATCGCCGCGCGGCTGCGCGAGAAGGGCGTGAGCGTGGCACCCGCGGGCCTCGTCGCCGCGATCGGGGCGGGCATGCGACCGGACGAGGCGATGCTCGCGGCCCTGGGCGAACTGCGTGCCCGGGGCGTCCCGGTGGCCATCGTGTCCAACGCGCTCGGCGACGACTGCTACCAGGGATACGACCTGGACGCGCTCGCGGACACCGTCGTCATCTCCAGTGAGATCGGCTCCCGCAAGCCGGGCCGCCGCATCTACCGGACGGCCTGCGACCGCCTCGGCGTCGAACCCTCCGACTGCGTCATGATCGACGACCTGGAGCACAATCTGCGCGGCGCGGAACGGCTCGGCATCCGGGGTCTGCACCACATCCGCAGCGAGGAGACGGTCCGCGCCCTCGGGCAGCTGTTCGGCGTCGACTCGCTCGCCGGACCCGGTGCGCCGGGCCCGGCGTGAGCCGCGCTGCTCTCACACCCGGCCGCGGTTCTCCCTCACCCGGCCGCGCTTCTCCCTAACCGGCCGCGTACACGTCCTCCACGTAGCGCCCCTCCTTGGTCAGCCCGGCCAGCCACCGCTCGGAGTCCGCCTCCGTGGCCCCCGGCGTGCGGTCCCGGTGCACAGTGCGCAGGGCCTCGCGCACGCCCGGTGCCATGCGTGAGCCGTCGCCGCACACGTACACCCGGGCCCCGGCGGCCAGCAGCTGCCACACCTCGTCCGCCTCCGCCGCGATGCGGTGCTGGACGAAGGCCGCTCCGTCGACGGGAGCGGCGCTGAAGGCGGGCCGCAGCGAGATCGCTCCGGCCGACTCCGCGGCGCGCAGCTCCCCGGCGTGCAGGAAGTCGGCGTCCGGGGCGTCGCAGCCGAAGTAGCAGAGGGCCGACGGGAGTTGGGCCCCCGCGGCCACCAGCGCCGCACGGTCCGCGATCGCACCGCGGAACGGAGCGAGACCGGTCCCCGCGGCGACCATGATGACGGGCGCGGTGTCGGCGTGGTCGATGCGGAAGACCTCGCGGCAGGGCTGCACCCGGGCCAGGACCGTGTCGCCCGGCCGCACCCCGTTCAGATGGCCGGAGCCGGTGCCGCGGTAGCGCCGCCCGCTGCCCGAGCGGGCCGGGGCTTCGAGCAGGGACACCATCAGGTCGGCGTGACGGGGGTCCACGCCCGGCGAGGAGGACACCGAGTAGTGCCGGGGCCGCAACGGCGTCAGGACGTCGAGCAGCCGCGCCCACTCCAGGGCGCCGCGCAGGGCGGGGCAGTCCTCGACCAGTTCGAGGAGCGTGCGCCCGTCGGCCGCGCGGGCCTCGGCGTCGGAGGCGAGGGCCGCCAGCGCCCTGTGCTCCGGCGGACAGGGATTGGCGGCGGCGAGCACGGCCAGCTGCTCGGCGGTGGGCCGCTCCTGCAACTCGACGTGCCGGGACAGGAGCAGGCGCACCGTCAGCGGCCGGTCCACGGCGAGGCCGTCACGGCGCGGGCGGCTCGCGCGGATGTCGAGCACGGCCTCCAGGTCCACGCCGAACGCGGCGGCGGCCCGCTCGACCAGCGCCGGGTCGTTGACCGGCAGCACGGCGAAATGGTCGCCGGTGCGATAGGTCACCCCGGCGGGCAGCGCGAGCCGCACGAAGCGCTTCGTGCGGGGGTGGCCGGGAGCGGTGAGGTCACGGGCCTCGCTGACCTCCATCGGTACGAGACCGTGCCGCGCGGCGAGCGCGTCCAGCGGTCCGCCCGTCACCTCACGGACCTCGTAGCCGTCCATGGCGAGGGCGGGGCCCGGGGCCTCCAGCGCGTCGGGATCGCCGTACCGCTCCAGAAGAGCCGTCCGCAGCCGTGCCGTGAACTCCCTTACGGCGCCGCCGAGATCACCCGAGGCGTCGGCCGCCGCGCGCGCCAGGAGCCGGGTGCCGCCCAGCTCCGCGAGCCGCTCGTCGAAGCGCGTCGGGACGTGCTGGTAGGTGGCGGCCCAGTTGCGGTCGCCCACCCCGAGGACCGCGTACGTGAGGTGCTCGGCGCTGCCTTCCGGGGCGCCCTCCAGCCATGCGGCGAAAGCCGCGGCGTCGTCGGTGGGCCGGCCGTTGTAGGAGGCGGCGGTGACGACGACCGGACGGTCGGCGGGCAGCGCGCCGGCGTACTGGTCCAGCGGTGCGACCTCCGTGGCGCAGCCCACTGCGGCGGCCTCGTCGGCGAGTCGGGCGGCGACGTCACGGCAGGTGCCGTAGTTGCTGCCGTGCAGGAAGAGCGCCCGGGTGCCCGGCAGGACGCGCGCGGGCAGGGCGGTGGCGTCGGGCTCCGCGGCCTTCGGTCCCGCCGTCGCGCCCGGCAGCCCGCCGTGCACGCGGTCCGCGGCGGTGCGCGGGCTCAGCGTGAGCGTGAAGCCGTCGGGCTTGAGGGTCAGGGTCTCCTTGACGTGGAGCCGGTAGCCGGCGTGGTCGTGCAGCCGGTAGCGGTGGACGAGCATCCCGAGCAGCATGGTCGCCTCGTGCAGCGCGAACTGCCGCCCGATGCAGGCCCGTTCACCGGTGCCGAACGGCTTGAACGCGTGCGGGGAGCGCGCGGCCTCCGCCTCGGGGGTGAACCGCGCCGGGTCGAAGAGCTCGGGGTTGTCGCCCCACACGGGCTGCCGGTGCAGCATCGGTGCGATGACGGTGACGCCCTGGCCCGCGCGCAGCGGGATGCGGCCGCCGAGCAGCGTGTCCTCGCGGGCGTGCCGGCCGAACGCGGCGGCCGTCGGCCACAGCCGCAGCGCCTCGTTGAGGACCTGCCGGGTGTACGTGAGCCGCCCCACCTCGTCGAACGTCGGCTCGGGGTCGGCCGTGTCGCCCCACAGGGCGTCGACCTCCCGCCGTACGAGGTCGAGGACGGCCGGGTGCTTGGCCAGGTAGTACAGCGCGAACGACATCGCGCCGGACGTCGTCTCGTGCCCCGCGATCAGGAAGGTGATGACCTGGTTGCGGATGTTGGCGGTGTCCAGCTTCGTGCCGTCGGCCGGGTGCGAGGCGCTGAGCATCAGGCCGAGCAGGTCATCGGCGGGCCCGGCGCCGGGCGCGGAGCCCGACCGCGCGTCGATGACCTCGTCGACCACCCGCGCCAGATGGTCGGCGTCCGCCCGGAAGGCCGCGTCCGCCGCCGTGTGGTCGCTGCCCGGCGTGCGGCTCAGCCGCGTCATGCTCCACTCCAGGCAGCGGACCATGGAGCCGATGAAGGGATGCGGCTCGGCCCGCTCGAACGAACCGAAGTCGTAGCCGAACCCGGCGAGCCCGATCGTGTCCAGGGTCATCCGGGTCATGTCGCCCGGCACGTCCACGGGGTGCCCCTCGCGCGCGCCCCGGTCCCACGACGCGATGAGCCGGTGCGCGACGCGCAGCATCACCGGGTGGTACGTCCGCATCGAGCCCATCGCGAAGGCGGGCATCAGGATGTCGTGCGCGCGGGCCCAGTTGGGCTCGTCGTCGTACGCGGTGAACAGGCCGTCGGCGGTGAACTCGCGCACGTTCTGGAGCGCCGGGCCGACGTGCTTGGCGAACCGGGTCTCGTCGGCCAGCTCGGTCACGAGGTCGAGATCGCTCACGAACAGCGCCTCACGGCCGTGCAGCCGCCGCCGCACCACGGGCCCGTGGCGGCGGAGCAGCTCCATGACCCCCTGCACGGGAGCGGGGCCAGGACCGGTGGCGGAGACGTCGATCAGCGGTACGCCGTCGACCTCGGGACCGGCGTCCTGGGGGAGGGGTGCGGTGGTGGTGGGGGGCATGGCGTGACAACTGCCTTTCGCCGTACGGAAGTCACTGCTCACCACTGTGGGCGCCGCTCCCCGCGGCTCCGGGCCCTGTCCCTACATGATTGTGTAGGGGCGCATGCCTCCCCGCTCTTGACTGCGCCCGCCCCGGCTGCCCCGCCCCGCGCCGGACCGCCTCGAAGGAGTCGCCCCGTGAGTTTCTCGGACCCCCCGGACCCTTCCGACTCCGTGGGCCACGTGCTCTGGCGCAACCGCGCCATGAACCTGTTCGCCCGCATCCCGATGCCGATCGCGGTGTGCGACGCGAACGGGGCGATCATCCTGGCCAACCCGGCGATGACGGCCGAATGGGGCGAGACGTCCGGCACCCTGCGCGGCCGCAACGTCCTGGAGCTCTTCCGCCCCGCCGAGCCGACCCAGGTCCTGCGGATCGCCGAGGCGGTACGGCTCGGGCGCCGCTCGCGCTATCCGGTCGCGGTGCGCTGGGCGGCGGCCGACGGGACACGGCGCCACGGCGAGCTGACGGCGGAACCGGTGAGCGACACCTCCGACGAGGTGCCCGGCCTGCTGGTGCTGCTGCGTGTCCTGGGCGAGGAACAGATCCCCGCCGCGCCGCCCGCCGAAGCAGCCACTCCGGCCGAGGCCCGCATCCTGGCGCTGCTCGCGGGTGGCGCCACCACGGCGCAGGCGGCCCGCGACACGGGCCTCACCACGGACGGCGTCACCTACCATCTGCGGCGCCTGACCGAGCGCTGGGGCGCGGCGAACCGGACGGAACTGGTGGCGCGGGCGTATGCGCTGGGGGTTCTCTCCCCGGGGGTGTGGCCGCCGGTCGCGTGACCGGGCCTGCCCGCCGGGGGAGCGGCCCCTCGGGGAGGGGCCGTGCTCAGCTCGGGCTTTCGCTCGACTCTGCCTTGGCGCGGCGGTACTCGGCGTTGATGCGCTGGGCCTCCTCGAGCTGGTCCTCGAGGATGACGATGCGGCAGGCCGCTTCGACGGGCGTCCCCTGGTCCACCAGTTCGCGGGCGCGGGCGGCGATCCGCAGCTGGTAGCGGGAGTACCGCCGGTGTCCGCCTTCCGAGCGGAGCGGCGTGATGAGCCGGGCCTCACCGATGGCCCGCAGGAAACCGGGAGTCGTGCCGAGCATCTCGGCGGCCCGCCCCATGGTGTAGGCGGGGTAGTCGTCGTCGTCCAGACGACCACTGAGCGGGGTATCTGCTGTCATGTCACCTCGATATGCGAACGCGCGTCGAGGGGCCCTGATGCCGTACGGCACCAAGGCCCCGAAGGAAATTCAACACCATCTGTCGGCCTCAGTGCTGCGCCGACCTCTTGTTTCCGCTGTCCTGCCACTCTTCGGGAGGGCGGGAACGCGGGGATCGCTGATGCCTGACCGGGGACCACCTTCCGTTCCGGGGTCGTGCGTACCCGGGCCGAATCGATCTCGGGCCGGGCGATCCTGATGGCGTCTGCTCCTCCGTTCTCCCTCTGATCTACAGCTACGGGAGAAACCCTACTCATGCGATCGCGCAATGTCTACCGTGGCGAGGATAGATTTTGTGCGCTGCCGTACCGCGCACGCATGCGGGCAGCACGAAGAGGGCCCCACCGGTGTGTGCCGGTGGGGCCCTCTTCGTGCTGCGGGTGTCGCGAGGTGCGTCTCCCGTTACACGGGAGCGGGGGCGCCGAGCAGGGCCGACGCCGTTTCGAGCGGGGAGAGGGCGCGCGGGGCGGGCTCCTCCGAGGGGGTCCGGCAGGTGAAGCCGAGCATCCGCATGGCACGGGTGACCTCGGCGCCGCTGAAGTCGCGGCGGTCCTGCCGGGTGATGACCGCGCCCACCTGCTTGATGGGGTAGTGACGGCGGCCGATGATGACCGAGTCACCCGTGACGGGCTCGGGCTTGATGCCCTTCATCGACTCGAGCACCCCAGCCTTGGTGAGGTCGAACGGGAAACGGGCGATGACGCAGCGCATGATGCCTCACAGGTGAGGAGAGGGGCGGCAGACAGGGGTGGGGCGCTCAACGCGTGAGGGCGATGACGTCCCGTAGGCGGACCTGGTCCGTGTAGGCGGGGTCCTCACGGACCTCGATGAGCCGGGCCCGGGTGATCAGGCCCGTGCACTGGTCGTCCTCGTCGCACAGGAACAGATGGCCGGCGCCCGCGCCGGACATGACCGAGAGCGCAAGCTCGACGGTCATGTCGTCGCGGACCTGCGGTCCGCTCACGTCCAGGCCGCCCGCGCACTCGGCGGACCCGGCGCGGTCGGGCGCGGAGACGGCGGCGGAAGCCGCCGGGCGTGGCTGGGTCTGAACCGGTGTCAAAGGTGCCTCCTGCAGGGATGGATGAGCCTGGCGGTCGCGAAGGCCCTGGTACTAGGCAGCCGAACTGGAAGGCGACGGACCCTGCGCGGCGCGGCGCGGGCCGCGGTCCGTGCGGCGGTCCTGGGCGCTGCGGCTGCGGCGGCCACGGGACGAGGCGGCACTGCCGCGCCGGGGGCGCTCCGCGGCCGGCATGGTGATGGTGACCGGGATGCCCGAAGGAGCCTGGGCGCCGGTGATGCGGCTCAGCTCCTCGTCGCCGGAGCGCACCTGGGCGGTCTGCGGGGTGATGCCCGCGGCGGCCATCAGACGGCTCATGTCGCGGCGCTGATTGGGCGTCACCAGGGTGACGACGCTGCCGGACTCACCGGCGCGGGCCGTGCGGCCGCCGCGGTGGAGGTAGTCCTTGTGGTCGGTGGGCGGGTCGACGTTCACGACCAGGTCGAGGTTGTCGACGTGGATGCCGCGAGCGGCGACGTTGGTCGCCACGAGCACCGTCACATGACCCGTCTTGAACTGGGACAGGGTCCGCGTGCGCTGCGGCTGGGACTTCCCGCCGTGCAGGGCCGCGGCGCGGACGCCGCTGTTCAGGAGGTGCTCGGTCAGCCGGTCGACGGCGTGCTTGGTGTCCAGGAACATGATCACGCGGCCGTCGCGGGCCGCGATCTCGGTGGTGGCCTGGTGCTTGTCCGCGCCGTGCACGTGCAGCACGTGGTGCTCCATCGTGGTGACCGCGCCCGCCGAGGGGTCGACGGAGTGGACCACCGGGTCGGAGAGGTAGCGGCGGACCAGCAGGTCGACGTTGCGGTCGAGGGTGGCCGAGAACAGCATCCGCTGGCCCTCGGGGTGCACCTGGTCGAGCAGCGCCGTGACCTGGGGCATGAAGCCCATGTCGGCCATCTGGTCGGCCTCGTCCAAGACGGTGATGCCGACCTGGTTGAGCCGGCAGTCGCCGCGGTCGATGAGGTCCTTGAGGCGGCCGGGCGTGGCGACGACGACCTCGGCGCCGGCGCGCAGCGCACCGGCCTGCTTGCCGATCGACATGCCGCCGACCACGGTGGCGAGCTTCAGGCGCAGGGCGCGGGCGTACGGCGTGAGCGCGTCGGTGACCTGCTGGGCCAGTTCGCGGGTGGGGACGAGGACCAGGGCGAGCGGCTGGCGCGGCTCGGCGCGCTGGCCCTCCGTACGGGCGAGCAGGGCCAGGCCGAAGGCCAGGGTCTTGCCGGAGCCGGTGCGGCCACGGCCCAGGACGTCACGGCCCGCGAGCGAGTTGGGCAGCGTCGCGCCCTGGATCGGGAAGGGCACGCTCATGCCTTCGCGGCCGAGCGCGGCGAGCAGCGGCGCCGGCATGGCGAGATCGGCGAAGGCCTCGACGGCCGGGAGCGCGGGGGTGATCGTCACCGGCAGGGCGAACTCGCCCTGGGGCGCGGAGGGCCGGCGGCCGTGGCCACCGGAGCGGCCGGGAGCGCCGGAGCGGCCGGACGAGGAGCCGTAGCGGCTGCCGCCACCGCTCCTGCCGGAACCGGAGCCGTAACCGGAGCCCGAACCGGAGCCGTAGCCACCGGAGCGGGAGCGGGAAGAGCGGTCGTTCGTGCGTGCGCGGTTCATGCGGAACCTTCCTCGATGCGGCACGTACCAAGGAAATTCCGCAGCAAAAGCGCAGCGCGGCAAATCGCGAGAACGGGCCGGATGAAATGCGTGAAGCGAATCCGGCCGGCGGCAGCGTTCTGCGGGGGCGGATGCGCGGGAACGAGTGACGTTCCGGACAGGGGCACGATGGGCGCGATGCCGACGGAGAGAACCGAAGGGATGATCGCGCGGGAAACGTGGCCCTGGGTGGTGCGGGAATGCACGAGCTGGGGCCCGCACCCAAGGTGCGGGCCCCAGCTACGAAGTACGCGTGAGCGTCAGGCGGGAACGATGTTCTCGGCCGTCGGGCCCTTCTGGCCCTGGGCGATGTCGAAGTTCACCTTCTGGCCTTCCTGGAGCTCACGGAAGCCCTGGGCGGCGATGTTCGAGTAGTGGGCGAAGACGTCGGGGCCGCCGCCGTCCTGCTCGATGAAGCCGAAGCCCTTTTCCGAGTTGAACCACTTCACGGTGCCAATAGCCATGTCATATCTCCTTCGGGTGCAGTGCCCGGAGCCGCATTGTGCTGACTCCGTGTCGCCGCGATGATTGCCCCGCCGGAAATGACCGGAAATACAAAAGTGCTCTCACCGTCCGAAAAGGCGGTGAGGGCACTTGAAGTTTTTTGGGAACCACAACTGCAACTGAGATCGACAGTAGCACGGTGTGGGCGGCTCCGGGCGGTGAAAAATGCCGCTCCGGGCGTCGCGCAAGAAACCCTCAGAGGGCCTGGAACTGATATCTCTCACGGCCGTCACACATATTGCTTCGCTCAAGAGGCAGCGTTTCTGCGGCAGGGGTCCTGGCCCGGGCGCGGGGCGGGGATCACCCCCTGTTCTGCGGGGCGATATGGCCGTGGACCTGGAACCTGCCGACCGCTTCCTCACCGGCCGAGCGCAGGCTCACCGCCACGGGCCCGGCGAACGTGTAGCCCTGCTCCGCGGCGTGTCGGTGCACCTGGGCGGCGAGGTAGCGGCTCAGTTCGGTCCCGGTGGTGACCAGCCGTCGATGGCTTTCCGGCGGCAGGTCGATGACGAACGAATTGGGCACGAGAACGCGCTCACGCCCGAGGATCAGCGCACTGTCGTCGCACTGCCGGCGCAATATGGCGACCACTTCTCCCCGCTTTTGCCGGGCCGGCAGCACAAGGCTCCACAGGGTGGTCGTCCAGCGCTCCATGGTGTGTTCGATCAGGCTGATGACTCGCATGGCGCTTCCGCTGCCCAGGGCGCGCGGGCACACACTCCCCCGAAGGAGTGGCCGATGGGGCAGAGCGGTTTACCGCGCCGCGAGGGTGGGCGGCTGCCCCGCGCCGACGACCAGGGCATAGGAGCCCAGACCGACGAGCCGGCTGCCGGGCAGCTGCTCGCGCCCGACGTACAGATCACCGACGGTTCCGGTCTCCGGGTCGAAGGTGATGTCGGAGAGGGTGCCGATGTCCTCGCCGTACTCGGTCAGGACCCGCAGGCCGAGCAGGCGTTTGAGCGCGCGGGAGTGCGCCTCGCCGTGGCCCGCCTCCGTCGCGGCGGCCGTGGTGTCGATGATCACGGCGTCCGGTCCCATGCCGCGCACCCGCGTCCAGGGCACGCTGTCGCCGCTCTTGGAACCCTTCAGATACAGCTCGGTGATCCGGCGTGTCCGCGCGTCGATGCCGAGCCCGGCCACCTCCCCGGCCGGGCGCGCGTCCTCTGCGCTGATGACCGGATGGCCCAGGACCCGGCTGAGCAGCATCATCGGTCGTCCCCTTTCGTGAAGTCCGTCTCGCCCGCGGCCCGGGTCCGGTTCCAGGCGGCGGCCAGCGCGTCGAGGTCGTCCACCGCCTGCCCGGCGAGCGCGGCCGGGATCACCAGCGTGTCGCCGGTCATCGCCAGTTGCCCGTGGGCGGGCAGGAACGCCTTGCGTTCGTGGCGGCCCATCGCCTCCGTGGTCGTGATCCGGAAGCCGACCACGCGGCCACTGGTGCCGCCCTCGACCACCGCGTCCAGGACGGTGCCCAATTCGAGCCCCGCATCGCTCAGGACGCGCGCGCCGTGCACCTGCCCGGTGCTGGCCTCGCCCCGGTCCACCACGGCGTCCCTGGCCTGGAGGACCTCGGTGGAGGGGATCATCACCGCGTCCGGGCCCAGCGCGTGGACGCCGGACCAGGGCAGGCTCTGCTTGAGCGGGCCGGACAGCAGGCCGCGCCCCGCCAGCGTGAATCCGGTGATCCGCCCGCCCGCCGCGTCGAAGACGGTGTCCTTGACCTGGGCCACCGCCTCCCCGCCCAGCGTGACCACGGGCCGCTTGGTCAGTTCGGCGGCGAGCATCAGAGTGATCATCGGGTCCTCCCGCGCCCGGCGCGGCGACCCCGCCGGACCACGATCGCGCCGCCGCCACGGCGTTTCGCCTGGGTGCCGAGGACCGCACCGGCCAGCAGGAGCAGTGCCGACACCACCACGATCAGCCACATCCACCAGACCACAGACGTCCACCTCCCGTGTCATCCCGCGGTTGCTACGAGTGCCCCCGGCCGGGCTTTTTATACGGAGAGTCAAGTCACGGGAATGTAACGGGAGATGGGGGGTAAGAGCCCGTGCACAGCGCGCTCTCACCCGGAGAGTGCCGTTCGTTCCGGGAGTGACGACGGTGGCCTCGACGACCAGCAGCACAGCACCCACGATGCCGTGCGCCGAACGACCCGCCGTCGGCACCGACATCGTCACGGCCGAGAGCGCGGCCACCGAGGAGACCCTGGCGGAGTCCGGCGCGCACGCCGGAAGCCGGCGCACGGCCGACCTCCGGGCCCTGTCCAAGTCGCTCTTCGCCCGCCTCGACGCCGTGGAGGAGGGCACGCCCGAGCACGCCTACATCCGCAACTCCCTGGTCGAGCTGAACCTCAACCTCGTGCAGTACGCGGCGCACCGCATGCGCCCGCGCGACGAGTCGTTCGAGGACGTCGTGCAGGTGGGCACGATCGGCCTGATCAAGGCGATCAACCGCTTCGACCTCCACCGGGGCGTGGAGTTCACGACCTTCGCGCTCCCGACGATCATGGGCGAGATCAAGCGCTTCTTCCGGGACACCACCTGGGCCGTGCGCGTCCCGCGCCGGCTCCAGGAGCTCCGCCTCGACCTGGTCAAGGCCACCACCGACCTGGAGCAGACGAACGGTCACGCCCCGACCACGGCCGAACTCGCCGAGTACCTGGACCTGGACGAGGCCGACGTCAACGAAGGCCTCACCGCGGCCAACGGCTACACCACGGCCTCCCTGGACTTCCCGGCCGACGGCGTCGACTCCGACGACACGCTGGCCGACCACGTCGGCTACCGCGACCCGGAGCTGGACAAGGTCGAGGACCTGCACTCCCTCAAGCCGCTCATCGCCGAGCTGCCGGAACGCGAACGCAGGATCCTCGCGATGCGCTTCGCCGCCGACATGACGCAGAGTGAGATCGGTGCGGAGCTGGGGGTCTCCCAGATGCACGTCTCGCGCATCCTCAACCGGACCCTCAAGCGGCTGCGGGCCAAGCTCGTCGACAAGAGGTAACCGGTCCCGGGGCGGTGGATCGCGCCGCGCGCGGGCACGGAGCTGTGCCGGGAGAGGCCACTGGGCCGCGCTCGGTACGATGCCTCCTGGGGGTGAGATGTCCACGGAGACCCATCGCCTGACCATCACCGAGCTCGCGAGTTGCTCCGACTCCGCGGTGCTGCGGGTCAGCGGCGAGCTCGACCAGTCGTGCGAGGAGTTCTTCCTGCGTACCCTCGGCGCCTCCGTCGAGGCCGGTCACCGGCATCTCGTCCTGGACGTGACGGCGCTGCTGTTCTGCGACTCGCGCGGGCTCAACTGCCTGCTGGCCGTGCGCTGGCTGCTCGCCCGCCGCGAGGGAAAGCTGCTGCTCGCGGGGGCGGGGCGCCGGCTGTCGGAGATGCTCACCCTGACCGGCAGCACGGATCTGCTCCCCCTGCACCGCACCGTCGGCCAGGCCCTGCAGACCCTCCCGGACGACCAGCGCCCCCTGTGGCCGCCGACGCAGGCCTAGCCGCCCCCGTTCGGGCCCCGGCCACCCGGCGTGGGCGCGGTCACCTGGCGCGGGCACGACCACCGTCCCGCCCGCGCCGCCCCTCCCGGCCCCGCTACTCCGTCCGCAGTGCCGTGGCCGTACGGGTCCTGGCCGCCCAGCCCGCGGGCAGCAGCGCCCCCAGGAGCGCGATGGCGACCCCGGCGAAGCCCACCAGGACCAGCAGCGGAGTCTCGTACACGTCAAGGACCGACGGCGGCAGTTCCGTGCCCACGGCGTGCCCCATCACCGGCAGGACGAAGCCGTGCAGCGCGAGCCCCGCGGGCACGCCCACCAGGCCGCCGATCACGCCGATCCCCGCCACCGAGGCCAGGACGAGCCCCACGGTCTGCCGCGGCGTCATGCCGATCGCCTTGCAGATGCCCAGGTCGTGGACGCGCTCGCGGGTGTCGAGCACGACGGAGTTCAGCACGCCGAGGCCCGCCACGGACACCAGCATCAGGGTGAGCAGGGCCGCCATCGCGTTCAGGACGAGGATCATGCCCTCCTGCTCGGACGGATCGTTCGCCATGGCGTGGCCGCCCAGCGGTTCGAGCGCCGCGGCGAGCTGCTCGGCGTAGGCGGCGGGGGAGACGCCCGCCGCCACGTCGACGTGGAACGTCTGGGGCTCGGCAGAGGGGAAGGCGCCGATGTCCGTGTGCAGGTGCAGGCCGTCGTCGGAGGTGTCGAAGGCCTCACCGACGATCCGCAGGGTCCGCGTCTCCTTTCCGAGGGTCACCCGCACGGTGTCACCGATCCCGGTGCCGGTCGTCTCCAGGAAGCGCGTGGGCACCACGAGCTGCCCCGCGCCGTCGATCCAGTGTCCGTCGATCATCTCGTAGGCGCCCGAACCCGTGTCGCCCTCGTAGAGGCTGGCCCGGACCGGTCCGGAGATCCCGCCGACGGTGACCTCGGTCTCCGTCAGGCCGTAGGACGAGGCGGTGCCCGCCTGTGCCGCGATCGCCGCGCGCACCTTCGCCGGATCGGCCGCCTTCTCCTCCGCCGCGCCGGGAGGCGGCGCCCCCGGACCGGCGTTCCGTCCGCCGCCCGCGATGACGGTCACCGCGGCGCGCTCCTCGGGATCCGCCGCGGCGCCCACCGCGTCCAGCGACGCGGTGAGCCCCACCGCGAACGTCGCGGTCACCGTCCCGAAGGCCACCGCGAGCACCATCGCGGCCGCCCGGACCGGATGCGCGAAAGGACTCGCGAGACCGTAGGTCACCGCCCGGGGCAGCGGCAGCCGCCCCGCGGCCCGGTGCGCCCACCGCCCGCGTCCCGTGCGCGGCGCCCGGCCCACCGCGATGGCCTCGACCGTGCTCAGCCGCCCGGCCCGCAGCGCGGGAATCAGCGCGGCGACGCCGACGACGCACAGCGCGGCGGCCGGCACGACGAGGTCCACCCACCAGGCCACCGACAGCGAAGCCGTGCCGTACGCCTGCTCGGTGCCGTCCAGGAGCGGCATGGCCAGCAGGTTCCCGAGCACGACCCCCAGGGCGATGCCGACGCCCGCCGGGATCAGCGCCTGGGCCACATAGGCGCGCACCACCTCGCGCGGCGTGAAGCCGATCGCCTTGAGGATGCCGATCCTGCGCAGGCTGGTGCCGACCGCGCCGCTGACCACGCTGCCGACGATGATCACGGACATGGCGATGCCGAGCACCCCGAACGCGATCAGGAACGGGATGGTCGGCGCCGCGCCCTGGTCGGCGGCGCGCTTGGTGTCCAGATAGGACCGGCTGCCGAGCAGCGCGCCGGACGGCACGGCCGCGGCGAGCTGCTCGCGGCCCGCGGTGATCTGCTCCTTCGTCTCCGCCGACGCCAGGCGGTAGAGCATCTGGTCCGTGGCCGGGGCGTCCTTCGACGCCAGCGCCCTGACCTGGGCGGGCGTCGCCCAGGCGGCGGCCGATTTGCCGGCCGACACGGCGAGGCCGACGACCTCCAGGGGCGCGGCGTCCGCGGCGTCCGACGTCTTCAGGGTGGAGCCGAGGTCGAAGGCCGGTCCGGCGAAGGTCGCGTCCAGCACGATCTCGCCCGGCTTCGTCGCCCAGCGGCCGGACTTGAGATCCAGGTCGTCCACGGCGGCGTCGGGACCGGACCGTCCGGCCAGGGTGGCGGTCGGCAGGTGGCCGCCGTCCACCGTCACCGGGCGGATCGTCGTGAGCGGGTAGGGGCCCGCGCTCGCCGTGACACCGTCCAGTCCTCCGGTGGCCTTGACCTGCGCCGTGCTCGCCTTGGCCGGGTCGAACTCGGCGGTGAGGTGCGCCCCGTCCTGCCGGGCGAAGGCGTGGTCGAAGGGGGCGTCCGCGGCGACCATCAGGGACCCGGCGACGACGGCCGAGGCCACGGCCATCATCGTGGCCACGGCGATCACCAGGGTCTGGACCCGCCGCCTGCCCACCCCGGAGCGCACGACGCGGCCCAGCGCGCCGGAGCCGAGGCGGTTCACCGGAGCACCCGCGCGGGCGTGTCGAGGGCCACGTGACCGTCGACCAGGTGGATCGTGCGGCTCGCGCAGGCCTCCGCGAGCGCCAGGTCGTGCGTGACGAGCACGATCGTCTGCCCGCCCCGGTGCAGGTCCACCAGCAACTCCCTTACGTCGTGGCCCGATGCGGTGTCGAGCGCGCCGGTCGGCTCGTCGGCCAGGAGCAGCGCGGGCCGGTTGACCAGCGCCCGGGCGACCGCGACCCGCTGGCGTTCGCCGCCCGACAGCCGGCCCGGGTAGGCGTCGGCGTGCTTCTGGATGCCGAGGATCTCCAGGAGTTCGGCGGTGCGGGCCGCCGCCTTCTTCCGTGCCGTCCCCGTCAGTTGGGCGGGCAACTGGATGTTGTCGGCGACGGTGAGGTCGTCGAGCAGGTTGAAGAACTGGAAGACCATGCCGATCTGTTCGCGGCGGAAGCGGGCGAGCGCGTGCTCGCTCAGCCGGTCGATCCGGCGGCCGGCCACCGTCACCTCGCCCTCCGTCGGCTTGTCCAGACCGGCGACGAGGTTCAGGAGGGTGGACTTGCCGCTGCCGGACGGCCCCGTCACCGCGAGGGCCTCGCCCCGGGCGACGCTGAGGTCCAGCGGTCCGAGCGCGGGGGCGCCCCCGCTGTCGTAGCGCTTGGCCACGCCCGCCAGTTCGATCACATGGGTCATGAGAGGTTCCGTCCTTGGGGTCCGGGGTCGAGCGGTGCCGACCCGCCGAACCTAGGAGCGCGGGCCACCGGGGCGCGTCGGCCCCGGCACCGACATCCGGCCCTCCCCGCGAAGGACTGCGCCACGGGGTCATCACAGCGGAGTACTCCTGGGGGAGGGCGCCCCTTGCCGCTCAGGCCGATGCGGGGCGCGGCGGCCAAGCCGCACAATGTGCCGGTGGACAAGGCACCGGACAAGCCACTGGGCGAGGGAGAACGGCGCGGAGCGCGTCAGCTGCTGCGCGATGCCTTCCGGCCGGAGGCGAAACCGGCTCCGCCTTCGCGCCGGGCCGTGCGCCTGGACGTGGCCCTGGCGGTCCTGCTGACGGTCATCGCCCTGATCGTGGCGGCGCGTTACCCCGACAGCGGGCCGGACGTGTACGGGCCGGAACCTCCGGCCAGGCCCGAACCGCCGCCCCCGGGTCCGGGGATCGTGGAGCCCGAGCCCTACGCGGCGCCCTGGCCGCTGGTCGTCCTCTCGGCGCTGCCGCTCGCGGCACGGCGGTGGTATCCGCTGTCCGCCTTCACGGCCGTGCTGTGCGTGGCGCTCGCCATCGGGGAGGACCGGGCCACCTGGATCAACGTGCTGGCCTGCGTCATCGGTGCCTACAGCGCCGTCGTGCACAGCCGCCACCGGATGCGGGCGATCGTCGTCCTGCTGCTCGCCGCCGTCCTCGCGGGCGTCGCGTTCCGGGACACGGCGCCCGTCCTGCCGGGCTGGTCGAGCCCGGCGGTCGTGCTGCTCGGCGCGGGGGTCCTCGCCGCCCTGGTCCGCTTCTGGCGGCGGCAGCTGACGGTGAGCCGGGACCGGTACGCCGAGCTGGAGGAGGCGCAGGGCGAGGCCATGCGCCGGGCGGTGGACGAGGAGAGATCCCGCATCGCCGCCGAACTGCACGACGTGGTGACCCACAATGTGAGCGTGATGGTGATCCAGGCGGGGGCGGCCCGCAAGGTGATGGACGCGGCGCCGGAGCAGTCGAAGCAGGCGCTCTTGGCGGTCGAGGCCGGGGGACGGGCCGCGATGGCCGAACTGCGGCACGTGATGGGCCTGTTGGCGGCCCCGGACACCGGCAGGGCCGACACGCCCGCGGACGGTCTGGAGCCGCAGCCGGGTCTCGCTCAGCTCGACGCCCTGATCGAGCGCGTGCGCGCCGCGGGCACTCCGGTCGACGTCACGGTCGACCTGCCGCCCGACCCGCTGTCACCGGGCGTGGACCTCGCGGCGTACCGCGTCGTCCAGGAGGCGCTGACGAACACGATCAAGCACGCGCCCGGCGCCGACGCCCGCGTGCGCATCGGTCACACGGACGCCCACCACGAGACGGGCCGGCCGGAGACGGCCCGCCTGGAGATAGAGGTCACCGACACGGGCGCGGCCCGGGCCGTGCCGCCGGCGGACGGCAACGGCCGCGGCCTGATCGGACTGCGCGAGCGCCTCGCGGTCTACGGCGGCGAACTCACCGCGGGGACCACCCTCGCGGGCGGATACCGCATCACGGCCCTCATCCCCTGGCGCACGGCATGAGCGGGCCCCCGCTGCGCATCGTGATCGCCGACGACCAGGCCCTCGTGCGCACCGGTTTCGGGATGATCCTGGCCGCCGACGGCATCGAGGTGACGGCCGCGGCCGCCGACGGAGCCGAGGCGGTGGCCGCCGTGCGGCGCACCCGGCCCGACGTCGTCCTCATGGACATCCGGATGCCGCAGATGGACGGGATCGAGGCCACCCGGCGGATCCTGGGCGGTGAGGGCCCGCAGGAGACGCGGGTCATCATCCTCACCACGTATGACCTGGACCACTACGTGTACGCGGCGCTCACCGCCGGTGCGAGCGGCTTCCTGCTCAAGGACGTCACCCCGGAGCATCTGGTGGCCGCCGTACGCCTGGTGCAGTCCGGCGACGCCCTGCTCGCGCCCACGATCACCCGTCGCCTCATCGAACGCTTCGCCGCCCGCGAGGAGAGCGAGCCCGCCGCTCTGCACCGCGATCTGTCCGACCTGACGCCCCGCGAACTGGAAGTGCTCCGGCTGCTCGCGACGGGCCTCAGCAACGCCGAGCTCGCCGACCGCCTCTTCCTGAGCCCGACCACGGTCAAGACCCACGTCGGCCGCATTCTGTCGAAACTGGACCTGCGCGACCGCGTCCAGGCCGTCGTGCTCGCCTACGAGACCGGGCTGATCGCACCGGGAGGCCGGAGCACGGGCCCCTGAGCGGCCCCGGCCGGTGGCGTCAGTGCTGCCGCCCGCGGAACTTGCCGAGCATCCGCTTGGCCTGGGCCCGCTTCCTGGGGTCGGCCGAGGCCTGGCGGACCTGCTGGATCGTGCGTTGGCCCTGAGGGCTGCGGGCGAATTGCTTGATGCGGTTGAGGACTCCGGCCATGTCGACTCCTGAGTAGGGGGAACTGCCCACCTGTGGCGGGGTGCTTGAGCGCGTACCCCCGCCGGCGGCACTTACGCCGAAGGGCGCGGGCACCTCGGATTCCGCCGCGCCGCCCCGAATGATCCGTTGGCCCTCTCGTGGTACCGAATGGAGCGCTGAGACTGTGCCATTGGTCCAGTGGAACGGGTGCGTGTTGAGCCAGTAGGGCTCTGGATGGTGTGATGGGGTCGTCGATGGCGCTGCGGATCCCCGCGGCGCCTTTTTCATGCGCAGTCGGACTGGTCGGGGAAGGGGCGGGAAAGCCGTGCTGAAGAGGGTGTTCGTGGCGCCGGATCCGGGACGGGCGCGCTTGCGGTTCGCCGCGCGGGCCGTCATCGGCATCGCGCTCGCGGTGGCCGTGTGCGGTCTGGCCGGGCACTCGCTCGTCGCGGCGATCACCGGCGGGCTCGCGGCGCTGCTCGCCCTCTTCACCGTGGCCGACGCGACGGTGAAGAAGCAGGCCGTCACCACGGCCCTGCTGCCCGCCGTCGGCTTTCCCGTGCTCGCTCTCGCCGCGGTGCTGCACGACGTGCCCGTGGCGCGGGACGCCGCGTTCCTGGCCGTGATGGGCGCAGGCGTGTACGCGCGGCGGTGGGGTCCGCGCGGGCACTCGCTCGGGGTGTTCGCGTTCATGACCTTCTTCGCGACCCAGTTCCTGCACACGGTGCCGGCGCAGCTGCCCGAGCTGTTCGCCGCCATCCTGCTCTCGCTGTGCGCCTCGTCGGCCGTACGGTTCGGGGCGTGGTGCTACGAGCGCCGCCTGCCGCCCGCGGTCGTGCCCGCCCCGCCGGGGGGCCGGGGCTTCGCCAGGACGACCACCCGGCAGGCCGTCCAGGCCATGCTCGGCGGCGCCTTCGCCCTCGCGGCGGGCCAGGTGCTCTCCCACGAGCGCTGGTACTGGGCCGTGGGCGCCACCTGGTGGGTGTTCGTGAACACCGCCTCCAGCGGGGAGACGCTGGTGCGCAGCTTCCGGCGGGTGCTCGGCACGGTCATCGGCATCGGCGCGGGATTCGTCCTCGCGGTCCCGCTGCACGGCGCGCCGGTGCCGTCGGCGATCGTCGTCGCGGTCAGCGTCTTCGGGATCTTCTACACCGCCGCGGTCTCCTACACCTGGATGATGCTCGCGGTCACCGTGATGGCCGGCGTCCTCTACGGACTGCTCGGCGTCCTGAACCCGGGGCTGCTCGCCCTGCGGGTCGCCGAGACCGGCGTGGGCGCGCTCGGCGCCGTACTCGCCGTGCTCCTCGTCCTGCCCGTCACCACCCACGCCACGACGAACGCCTGGATCGAGCGCGCCCTGCGCTGCGTCCACGCCTGCACGGAGGAGGCCGCCGCCCGGCTCGCCGGCTCCCGCGGCGCCGACCCCGCGCCGCGCGTCGCCGAGCTGGAGCAGCTCCTGGGGAAGGTGCGCTTCTCGCTCGCGCCCCTGGTGCACCCGCTCAGCCCGCTGCGGGCCCGCAAGCGGCGCGCCCGCCAGGTGCTCGCGCTGCTCGACGCCTGCGCCCGCGAGGTGCGCGGACTCGCCTCCATCGCCGCGGACCCCGAGGCCTCGCACGACGACCGGCTCGCCGCGGCCTGCTGGCGCGTCGAAGCGGCGGTCGAGGCGCTCACCGCGCCCGAGGCCGCACCCCGCCCGGCCACCGACACCGCCGCCCTGCCGCACCCCGCCGCGGCCGAGCCCGTCTTCGCCCATCTGCATGATCTGGAGAAGGCCCTCGTCGAGCTCGCCGAGCCGCTGCGCAGCCCGACCCGTACGCCTCTGATCGGGGCCTGAGCACCACCGATCACCCCTCTGTGCACATCCACCCCCCTGGTCGATCAGGGCCGCACCGGTCACACAAATCGCCGTCTCGGAACGAAGAGACATGAGTGGCGCGCTGCGTGGTAGATGAACTTCCGCTCCTCGGGCGGCGGGCCGTCCGCCTCCGTCCGGAGAGCGAAGTCGGACCGTGAAGCGCACGACCGAGAGGGATGATCACCATGCAGGAGGAGTCACCGTCCATCGTGCACGACGTGTCGGTCGCGGCGGCCGTCGGACGGCGCGCGCTGCCCAACCGCCTCTGTACCGCGTTCACTCAGTCGATGGGCGCGCAGCGGGCGGCCCTCTCCTGGCTGCCCCGGCTCGAACACTGGCAGCTGCTGCACGCCACCGACGAACCGGCGCTCCAGGCCGAGGCCGCGCAGTTCACCCGCGCCGACGGCCCTTCGGTCAGCGCGGCCCTGGGGATGCAGCCCGTGTTCGTGCCGGACCTGCGCGACTACCCGTGCCGCACCGGGCCGCCCCTGTCCGAGGAACTGCCGGGCACCCGGCGGGTGCTCGCGCTCCCGCTGCACGACCGCCACACGCCGGTCGGTGTGCTGTGTCTCTACTACACGGAACGCACCGACGTGACGTCCCGGCACATCGTCCACGCGCAACGCGCCGCGTCCCTCGCTCTGGAGGCCCTGCTGCGCTGGCGACCCGTACACGACGCCGGAACCGGTTGCCGGCGCCCTGTGTGGACCACCAGCACACGCGCGGCGCGCTGGGAGCGCATCCACCAGGCGGCCGACTACGTCGCCGCCCGTGAGGACTGCGCCGTCGCCGACGGCCTTGCCTGGCTCCAGGAGGTGAGCGCGCGGGACCGGCTCTCGCTCCTCGACGTCGCCGACACCGTCCTCCAGCCGCCCCGCGCCCACCACGACGACGAGCTCGAAGGAGGGAGCGGCCATGAACGGGCCCGTGGAACCGCTGCTTGACCGCGTGCAGGAGCGCGGTGGCTACGCGGAACGGCAGCAGGCCGCCGGAGCCGTGCACAACGTCCTGGAGGTCCTGGGCGAGCACCTGGTGGGGGACGACCGCACCGATCTCGCCCGTCTGCTGCCCCGGCAGTGCGGCCCGCTGCTCACCGAAGGCCCGCGGGCCGGCGAACCCCTGACGCCGGAGGCGTTCGTCGCGGCCGTGGGCGCCCGCGCCGACGGCGACGAGGCACGGGCCCGCCGTGCCGTCACCGCGGTGCTCGCCACCGTCGCCGAGATCGCCGACGACGCCCTGCTGCGCCGCATCCTCACCCAGCTTCCCCCTGGCCACGCCGGTCTGTTCGGCCGCACGGACCCCACGTGATCCGCGTCGCCCAGGTGACCCACTCGAAGTGGACGCGGATCCCCCGCTCGCGCGGGGGAAGACGCAGACACACAACCCCCTGAACGGAGGCGCGTGATGGCACGGTCAGTCCCCCAGGGCAAGGCCACGAAGACCGCCACGACCACAAAGCCGGCGAAGACCCCCAAGGTCCCGAGGGCCACGAAGACCGCGGACGCCACGGAGTCGACGAAGCGCATGAGGCCCACGAAGACCACGAAGCCCGCGAAGACCGCCAAGAACACGAAGAACACGAAGGCGGCGAGGCCCGCCGGGCCCGCGAAGAAGGAGGGGAGCCGGACCGCCTCCGGCCGCGGCGCCGCCCCCGGTGCGCCCCCGCTCTCCGGCTGGACGCGCGCGATGGCCATGCTGGCGGCCTTCGTGGGCACGGTGGTCTTCGCCGTGCTGCTGGCCCGCCTGACGCTGGAACCCTCCGCCGCGTCGGTGTCCTTGACGCACAGCAATCTGCGCCCGGGCGACTCGATCCGCGACTACCTCTCCCAGCCCGCGTTCCGCGACACGGTGAAGCAGCTCGGCGGCAACATCGTGCTCGGCATGCCGTTCGGCATGCTGCTTCCGGTGCTCGTGCCCCGGGCCCGGGGGCTGATACGCGTCACGTTCGCGACCGCGCTGGTGATGTTCCTGGTCGAGCTGGCCCAGGGCTTCCTGGTCACCGGGCGGGCCTTCGACGTCGACGACGTCCTGCTCAACACCACGGGTGCCGTACTCGGATACCTGCTGATCGGCCGGAGGCTCGGCCGCGCGGTGCATCCTCGCCGCCGGCACTGGTGGCACCGCTTCACCAAGCGGACCACCGCAGCCGAATGACCCCGACGGTGACCGGTCACGTGGTGACCGGTCACCGGTCGCTCACGCGGTGAGGCGCCCGATCTCCTGCGGGTCGAGGCCGGTGAGCCGGGCGATGCGCGGCGCGGGAACACCCGCGGCCAGCGCCCGGTGCACCAGGGCCTCCCAGTCCTGGGTGGTCTCCCGGAACTCCAGCAGTTCGCCCTCCATGTCCGTGACGGACTGGGGGGCGCACTCCTGCTGGACCCGCAGCGCCTCGTCCTCGCTCAACGGAATGAGGAGGCGCTCGGCATCCTCGGGGATGAACGCCTCCGCTTCGACGGGCAGGATCCGGACCAGTTCGGACGAGGCCGAGGCGTCGTGCGCCTGCAACCAGCCGCGCACGGCGGGGGTTTCGGCGCACTCCAGCGCGCCGACGGCGGCCAGCGCCGTGCCCAGGCGGGGGTGGCGTTCGGGGAGGAGGAACAGGTAAGCGTCGTCGGCCATCGCGGGGGGAGTCGCCTTCTCGATCGGCATCAGCGGTGCACCGATGCTAGCGCCCCGCGAGCGGCACGCGTCCCGCCGCTCGCGGCCGTCCCCCCGCGGGGACGTCAGCGTGTGGTGAGCATGCCCTCGCGCAGGCGGGCCAGGGTGCGGGAGAGCAGCCGCGAGACGTGCATCTGGGAGACGCCGAGGCGTTCGCCGATCTCCGACTGGGTGAGTTCGTCGACGAACCGCAGCCGCAGGATCTGCCGGTCGCGCTCGCCGAGCTGGGCGAGCAGCGGGGCGAGGGCGTGGAAGTCCTCCACGAGCTCCATCGCCGGGTCCTCCGCGCCGATGAAGTCGGCCAGGGCCGCCTCGCTGTCGTCGCGGTCGCCGTGGATGGTCGCGTCGAGGGAGGTGGAGTTGTAGCCGTTGGCGGCCGTGCGGGCCTCGATGACCTCGTCCTCGGTGAGCCCCATCAGCTCGGCCAGTTCGCTCACCTTGGGGGAGCGGCCGAGCCGGGTGCTGAGTTCGTCGGTGGCCTTGGCGAGTTCGACGCGGGCCTCCTGAAGGCGGCGCGGAACGTGCACGGCCCAGGAGGTGTCGCGGAAGAAGCGCTTGATCTCACCCACGATGTACGGCACGGCGAACGTGGCGAACTGGACCTCGCGGGAGAGCTCGAAGCGGTCGATGGCCTTGATCAGGCCGATCGTGCCGACCTGGACGATGTCCTCCATGTCGTCGCCGCGGTTGCGGAACCGGGCGGCGGCGTACCGGACCAGGGACATGTTCATCTCGACGAGGGTGTTGCGCGCGTACTGGTACTCGTGCGTGCCCTCTTCGAGGGTGGCGAGCCTGGTGAAGAACAGCTTCGACAGCTCGCGGGCGTCCTTCGGCCCGACGTCCTGAGGAGAGACGATCTCCGGCAGTTCCGCGATGGTGGTGTCCGTGGATGTACCGGTCGCCGCTGTCATGGTTTTCCCTCCCAGTCCGCCGGCCCTCCGTCGTCCCCCGACCGGCCGGTGAGGCGCACGTACCCGCAAGTCGTCGCTTCATGCGTGCCGTCACGCAACAAGATCCGTTTTCTGCCGGGGCGTTATAGGCCCCGCATTGCGGGCAAGTGTGCAACTCGGACAGCGGCCATCCCATATTCGGACAGAGGCCACCCCATACGAGGAGGGCTCATGAAGACGCAAGGGGCGCGACTGGACACCGGCCCGACGGTGCGGGACACCGGGCCCTCGGACGCAGCGGTGTTCGACAAGCGGCCGGAAGCGGTCGCCCACGCGCGGGACTTCGCCCGTGCCTTCGTGGACAGGCTCCACCCGGCCGTCGACCCCCAGGACGTGATGAGCGTCGAACTGACGGTCTCCGAACTCGTCACCAACGTCGTGCGGCACGCGCGCGGGACCTCGTGCTCCCTGCGCCTGCGGGCGTTGTCGGACGGCATCGCGGTGGCGGTCGGTGACGCCGACCCGCGACCGCCGCAGGAGCGGGCGCCCGATCTGGCGGGCGGCACCGGCGGATTCGGCTGGCCCATGGTCCGGCACATGGCCCGGACGGTCACCGTGACCAGGGGCCCGAACGGCAAGACGATCCGGGCCGTACTGCCCCGGTAGCCAAGCTCCCCGCGGCGCTTCCCGGCCGCGCCCCCGACGAGGCGTACGGCATGAGAGCGCGCGGGCGGGGCAGGAGGCATCAATGGACGACCTGTCTCAGCTACTCCAACAGACCATGCGCCGCCGTCATCTGACGCCGCAGGCGATCGCGGACAAGACCGGCATCCGCACCCCACGTATCCGCGCCTTCGCGGAGGACGGCGCCGAGGGGCCCGTACGCCCCACCGACGAGGAACTGGCGGAACTGGCCGGAGCCCTCGCACTGCCCGCCATCAAGGACGCCGCGCTGCCGGCGGCGGCGACCTCGACCTCTCCTTGACCCCCGGGGCGCGCGGCGAGCGCCACGCCCTGGTCCACGACGCCCCCGCGTGCACAGCGTTGGTCTAGACCGACTGCTAGCGTCTGCGGCACGAGTGCCCCTTGGTCACGGTGCTCGGTCGGGAGTCGAGAGGGGAACGCAGTGGTCGGCAGGCACGGCGACAGTCAACGGGCGTACATCGGGTCCTTCACCGCGGCGGGCGGGACCGGGATCCTCACCGCGGCCGTGGACGCGGACAGCGGTGCGCTGACCGTGCTGGGGGCGACGGACGCCCTCGCCGATCCCTCGTACCTCGCGCTGTCGGCGGCGGGCGACACGCTCTACGCGGTCAGCGAGACGTCCGACGGGGCCGTCGCCGCGTACCGCGTGGACGGCGACAAGCCCGAGGCGGCCGGGCCGCCGGTCGCGGTCGGCGGGGACGCGCCCACGCATCTGGTCCTGCACGCCGGGCACGTCCTGACCGCCAACTACGGCTCCGGCAGCGTCAGCGCCGTGCCGGTGCGCTCCGACGGCAGCCTCGCGTCCGCCCCTTCGGGTGTCCTGGCGCACAGCGGCTCCGGGCCCCACCCGCAGCGCCAGCAGCGGCCGCACGCCCATCAGGTGCTGCCCGATCCGAGCGGCCGCTGGGTGGTCAGCGTGGACCTCGGCACTGATTCCGTACGCGTGTGCGAACTCTCGGCGGGCGGCGAGCCGATCCTGCGCCGCGAGATCGCGCTGCGGCCCGGTTCGGGCCCGCGCCACCTGGTGTTCCACCCGCGCGGCGATCGCGCGTACGTCCTGAACGAGCTGGCGCCCACGGTCACCATCTGCGCCTGGGACGCCGCCGAGGGGGCGCTCAAGCCGCTCGGCGAGGCGGCCGTCCTGCCGGGCCCCGCGGACGGCGACGGCGAGGCCCACCCCTCCGCGATCGTCGTCGCCCCCGACGGGCGCTTCCTGTGGACCGCGACCCGCGGGCAGGACGTCATCTCGGTGCTCGCCCTCGACGCGGCCGGGGACCGGCCCCGGCTCACCGCCACGGTGCCGTGCGGCGGCCACTGGCCGCGTGACCTGGCCATCGGCCCCTCGGGGCGGTTCCTGTACGCGGCCAACGAGCGCTCCGGCGACGTCACCTGGTTCGCCGTGGACCCGGAGACGGGCATTCCGCGGCGCGCGGGCTCCATCGAGGCCCCCGCCGCCTCCTGCGTGATCTTCAACTGAGACCGAAGGCCCGCCGCGTCGTGCCGCTGGGCCCGCCCCCTGCATCAGGGGGCGGGCCCAGCGGCACGACGGCATCAGATCTGCCGGCGCGGCGCGGTCAGTGGACCGGCGCGCCCGACGGCTGCTGCGGGGCGATCCCGAGCGCCGAGGTGTACTTGGAGAGGGCGAGCTTGCCGATCGCCGGGTAGGCGCCGAGCGACTCGGCGACCGAGCAGCCGGCCTCCTTGGCGGCGGCGTCGAGAAGAGCCGAGTCGATCTCGGGGCCGATCAGGTACGGGGCGAGCGCCAGCTGCGTGGAGCCGGAGCCGCGCAGCTCGTCGGCCATGTTCGCGATGGCACCCTCCTGGTCGAGGGCCGCGGCCATCACCGGCACCGCGAGACGGGCCGCGAGCAGCATGCCGGTGATCCCGGCGGCCTGCACGGCCTCCTCGCCGCCGACCGTGGCCAGGACGATGCCGTCCGCCGCGGTGGCCACCGTGAAGAGGCGGGCGCGGTCGGCGCGGGCCAGACCGGCCTCCGAGAGGCGCACGTGCAGCCCCTCGGCGAGCAGCGGGTGCGGGCCGAGGACGTCGGTCAGCTCAGCGGGGGCGCGACTGTCCATCACGGCCTGGCGCACGCGCCGCATCAGCGCGTTGTCGGGGCCCGCGAGGAGGGGGACCACGACGGCGACGGGGCCGTCGGGCTCGGCGACGTCCGCACCGGCCTCGCGCGCCTGCTCGAAGCGCGCGGTGCGCTCCTGGGCGGCGCGGGCGAGCACGGAGTGCAGCGAGGGGAACTCCGGGAACGAGGTGACCGTGGCGTCCTCGGTCCCGTCGAGGTACCCGATACGGGCGTCGAGGCCGGGCAGCTCGGAGCGGGCGATGCTCACGACCTCCTCGGCGAGGCTGCGCGTGGCGCTGCTGGGTACGCCCGGTACGGCGAGAACGAGCGCGGGCGCGTTCTCGGGAGCCGCCACGGGCTCCGGGCGGCGGTGCCGCCCGGGCTGGCGGGGTCGCGGCATTCGTACGGGCAGGCCTGATGCGGGCCCTGTGGAGGAGCTCATGGCGCCGCATGCTACTGGTTTCGAGGGCTTCGCTGTTCGGGGAGGGTACAGGTGGGCGGTATAAGTCCGCTTTTGTCTTATGAGTTACGTAGCGGACGACTGTCACCTTACGGAGTGGTCATCCGGGGTGGTCAACTGTCGTATTCGGTGTGCAGCGTGAGCATGCGCGGGTCGAGCGGCAGACGCAGCCGGCCCGCGGCGAGGTCGGCGGCGATGCGCAGGGCGCCGTCCAGCGGATCACCGGCGGCCGGCACGGCTCGCACATGTCCCAGGACGTCCCGCAGCTCCGCGCGCACCGGGCCGAGCAGTGCCTCGCCCATCTTGAACAGGCCTCCGGTCAGGGCGACTTCGGGCTGCTCGCCGCGGCCCACCGCGTGGGGCGCCGGGCAGACGGCGGCCGCGGCGTCCGCGATGTGCCGGGCCGCGTCCCGCAGGATCGCCTCCGCCACCGGGTCGTCGGGGGCGCAGCGCGCCACGTCGGGCGCGAACGAGGCGAGCATCGCGGGCCGGTCCGTACGGGGATAGAGCCGCCCCGGCAGGCCCGGCGCGGGACCGAAGAGCTCCTCGGCACGGGCGAGCAGCGCCTTCGAGCCGCCCCGCCTGCCGTCGAAGGCCCGCATCGCCGCGTCGAGGCCCGCGCGGCCGACCCAGGCGCCGCCGCCGCAGTCGCCCAGGAGATGGCCCCAGCCGTCGGCGCGGTGCCAGGCGGTCAGGTCCGTGCCGATCGCGATCATGCCGGTGCCCGCGGCGACGACCGCCCCGGGGCGGTCGCCGAGCGCGCCCGCGTACGCGGTGACGGCGTCGGCGGCGAGCGCGAGGCGCCGCACGCCCAGCGCCTGGTACAGCGCGGCCGGGAGCTCCGCGCGCAGGTCGTCGCCGAGGGTGGCGAGCCCCGTCGCGCCGATGGCGACGGCGTCCACCCGCTCGACGCCCGCCTGAGCCAGCAGCGCGCGGGCCATGGGCAGCAGTTGCTCGGTGAAGTGGCCCGCGTCGATGCCGCGCGGACCCGTCCGCACCGGCTCCTTCGAGCTCACCGGGGCGGGGTGACCCGACCCGCCCGACCCGTCCGACCCGCCGGGCCCGTCCGGCCCGCTCAGGGCGGCCCGCAGCCCCGAGCCGCCCGAGTCGATCCCGAGGACCCACGCCGAGGAGTCCGTCACGGAAGCCGCCAGTCCACCGGCTGCCCGCCCTGCTGGACCAGCAGGTCGTTGGCCCGGCTGAAGGGACGCGAGCCGAAGAAGCCGCGGTCCGCCGACATCGGCGACGGGTGCGCCGACTCGACCGACGGCAGCGGCCCGAGCAGCGGCCGCAGATTGCGGGCATCACGCCCCCACAGGATGGAGACGAGCGGCCGGCCGCGGGCCGCGAGCGCCCTGATGGCCTGCTCGGTGACCTCCTCCCAGCCCTTGCCCCGGTGCGCGGCGGGACGCCCCGGCGCCGTGGTGAGCGCCTTGTTGAGCAGCAGGACGCCCTGCTGCGTCCAGGGCGTCAGGTCGCCGTTCGACGGCTGCGGAAGGCCCAGGTCGGAACCCAGCTCGCGGTAGATGTTGATGAGGCTGCCGGGCAGCGGGCGCACCTCGGGCGCGACCGAGAACGACAGCCCCACCGCGTGTCCGGGGGTGGGGTAGGGGTCCTGACCGACGATCAGCACCCGCACCTCGTCGAAGGGCTGCTGGAACGCGCGCAGGACGTTCGGCCCGGACGGGAGGTAGGTGCGTCCCGCGGCGATCTCCGAGCGCAGGAAGCCACCCATCTCGGTGATCTTCCCGGCGACGGGTTCGAGGGCCTTGGCCCAGCCGGCTTCGACGATGTCATGCAAGGGTCGTGGTGCCACGGCGTCACCCTACTGCCGTAACGGGGGCGCCGATCAACCGATGGCCGCCGCCCTGACGCACAGTACGTCCGGCAGGTGGGAGGCCAACTCCCGCCAGCTGTCGCCGTCGTCCGCCGAGGCGTACACCTCGCCGTTGCGGTTGCCGAAGTAGATCCCCGCGGGGTCCTGGCCGTCGCTGCACATCGCGTCGCGCAGCACCGTGCCGTAGTGGTCGCCGGCCGGGAGGCCCGCGCTGAGCGGCTCCCAGCTCTTGCCCGCGTCGCTCGTGCGGTAGACCCGACATCGGCGGTCGGCGGGGACACGGTCCATGTCGGCGTTGATCGGGAAGACATAGGCGGTGTCCGCGCGGTGCGGATGGGCGACGGCGGCGAAGCCGAAGTCGGAGGGCAGGCCCTCGCCGATGTCCGTCCAGTGCGCGCCCGCGTCGTCGCTGCGGAACACGCCCCAGTGGTTCTGGAGATACAGGCGGTCCGGATCGGCCGCGTCCCGCGCGACCTTGTGCACGCACTGGCCGAACTCCGGGTTCGGGTCCGGCAGGAAGACCGCGGAGACGCCGTTGTTCGACGGCTCCCAGCTCTTGCCGCCGTCCCGGGTGCGGAAGACCCCGGCGGTGGAGACGGCGACCGTCACCGCGTCCGGGTCGCGCGGATCGGTCAGGATCGTGTGCAGGCCCTCGCCGCCCCCGCCCGGCACCCACCGGTCGCGCGTGGGGTGCTCCCACAGGGGGCGCACCAGCTCGAAGGACTCGCCCCGGTCGTACGACTTGTACAGGGCGGCTGGTTCGGTGCCCGCGTACACCACGTCCGGTTCGGCGGCGGCGGGGTGCAGCTGCCAGACCCGCTCCAGGGACGCCTCGGTGTCCCTGGGGAACTTCACGGCCGCCCTGGGCGGTTCCGTCCACGTCGTGCCGAGGTCGTCGGAGTGGAAGACGGACGGGCCGAAATGGGAGCTGTCGCCGCCCACCAGAAGGCGAGGAGTGCTGCCGCGGGTGTCGATGGCCACCGAGTAGACGGCCTGCGCGTTGAAGTACGGACTGTCGTCGAACCGCCAGGTGTCCGAACCGGCGCGTTTGCGGCCGATGAAGAGGCCCTTGCGCGTGCCTACGGTCAGAATGATCTCGGCCATCGTGGCCACCTCCAGGACGTCGTTGTCTCAGATAGGGCTCAGTGTGCACCCCGGCACTGACAGTCACCCCTGGACACGACGTCCTCCCAGGTCAGGGCGGAAGCGGCGGCCGTACCGACCGCCCGCGGCCCTCACTCCGGGCGGTCGGCCCCCGACAGCTCGGCGGCCACCTGCGCGATCGTTTCCGGCCCCACCCGGCAGCACCCGCCGATCAGCCGCGCCCCCGCGTCCCGCCAGCCCGTGGCCCGGCCCGCGGTGAAGTGCGCCGGACCGCGCCACGCCCGGGTGCCGGCGTCCCAGGTCTCGCCGCTGTTGGGGTAGGCCACCACCGGTTTGCCGGTGATGCGTGCGGCCAGGCGCACCGCCGCGTCCGCGTCCTGGGGGTCGCAGCAGTTGACGCCCACCGCGAGGATCTCCTCGGCGTCGGCGGCGAGCGCGAAGGCCTCCGTCAGGGGCTGGCCCGCCCGGGTGTAGCCGCCGGAGACGGTGTACGAGAGCCAGGCGGGCACCCCCAGGCCGCGCACCGCCCGCAGCAGGGCGCGGGCCTCGTCCGTGTCCGGGACCGTCTCCAGGGCGAGCACGTCCGGCTCCGCGGCGGCCAGGACCTCCAGGCGCGGGCGGTGGAAGCGTTCGAGTTCGGCCACCGTCAGGCCGTACCGGCCCCGGTACTCGGAGCCGTCGGCGAGCATCGCCCCGTACGGTCCCGCGGACGCGGCCACCCACACCTCGCGGCCCGCCCCGGTACCCGCGTCGCGGGCCAGCTCCACGCTCAGGCGCAGCAGTTCGGCGGTGCTCACCGCGTCGACGCCGTGCCGCGCGAAGCCCTCGAACGTCGCCTGGTAGCTCGCCGTGGTGGCGATGTCCGCGCCCGCGGCGAAGTACGCCCGGTGGGCGGCGGTCACGGCCTGCGGAGCGTCGGCCAGCAGCCTCGCCGACCACAGGGCGTCGCTCAGGTCGTGCCCGGCGGCCTCCAGCTGGTTGGAGAGGCCGCCGTCGAGCACGAGCGGGCGCCGGGTGAGTGCTTCCGCGAGTTTCACACTGCCGACGCTAGCCGAGGCGCGGACAGGGGGAAGTGGCACGCGACCTGGTGTCCCGGCCCGTTCGGCGCGCTCACCGGCGGTTCCGTCGTGGCGCAGACGTCCTGGGCCGCCGGGCAGCGGGTGCGGAAGCGGCAGCCCGACGGGGGCTTGGCCGCGGACGGTGTCTCGCCCTCCAAAGGAGTGCGGTCCCGGCCCTGTGCGGCCCCGGGATCCGGCAGGTTGACCGTGTCCAGGAGCCCGCGCGTGTAGGGGTGCAGCGGATGCGCGTACACCTGTTCGGCGGGGCCGCTCTCGACCAGCTTGCCCAGGTACATCACGCCGACCGTGTCCGCGAGGTGGCGCACCACCGCCAGGTCGTGCGAGATGAACAGGTAGGTCAGGCCGCGCTCCCGCTGAAGCTCCCGCATCAGGTTCAGGATCTGGGCCTGGACGGACACGTCGAGCGCGGAGACCGGCTCGTCCGCGACCACCAGGTCGGGCGAGAGCGTCAAGGCCCGTGCCAGCCCCAGGCGTTGGCGCTGGCCGCCGGAGAACTCGTGCGGGTAGCGGTGCACGGCGCCGCGCGGCAGACCCACCGCGTCCAGGAGCCCGTCGATCAGCTTCTCCTGGTCGGCGCGGCTGCCGACGCCCTGGATGACGAGCGGCTCCCGCAGGATCTCGCCGACCCGCATCCGGGGGTCCATGGCGGCCGTGGAGTCCTGGAACATCAGCTGCACGCGCCGCCGGTGCGCCCGCCGCTCGGCCCGCGACATCCGCGCCGGGTCGTGTCCCGCGAAGCGCACCTGACCGGCCGTCGGCTCCTCCAGGCCCGCGACGATCCGCCCGAGGGTCGTCTTGCCGCAGCCGGACTCGCCGACCATGCCGAACGTCTCGCCCTTGCGGACCTCCAGGGACACTCCGCCGACCGCGCTCACCGTGCCCCGGCTGCGCGAGAAGGCGCCGCCCTTGAGCGGGAACTCCTTGACGAGGCAGTCGAGTTCGAGGAGTACGTCACCGGGCGCGCGCGGCGCGGGCACGGCAGGCGGCACGACGACCTCCTCGTTTGACGCGTCGTCCGGAACGGGATGGAAGCAGGCGAACCGGTGCGCGCCGCCCCGCAGTTCGTCGTCCGTCAGCTCCGGCTCGCGCGTACGGCACTCGTCCGTCGCGAAGGTGCAGCGCGGCGCGAACCGGCATCCGGCCGGGCGCGCCGCCAGGTTCGGCGGCAGGCCCGGGATCGTGTGGAGCGCGGTGCCGCTGTCCACGGCCCGCTCGGGGAGCGAGGCGAACAGGGCCTCGGTGTAGCGGTGCCGGGGCCGCGCGAACAGGTCGCGTACGTCCGCCTGCTCGGCGATCTTGCCCGCGTACATCACCGCGACCCGGTCCACCCGGTTGGCGATGACGCCCAGGTCGTGCGTGACCAGGATCATCGCCATGCCCAGCCGTTCGCGCAGGCCGTCGATCAGCTCCAGGATCTGGTGCTGCGTCGTCACGTCGAGGGCGGTCGTCGGCTCGTCGGCGATGAGCAGCTTCGGCTCGCAGACCAGCGCCATGGCGATCGCCACGCGCTGGCGCATGCCGCCCGACAGCTGGTGCGGGTAGGCCTTCATGCGTTCGGCGGGCTGCGGCATGCCGACCAGGCGCAGCATCTCCTCGGCCCGCGCCCGCGCCTCTTTCCGGGTCAGCTCGGGGCGGTGCAGGACGAGCGGTTCGGCGACCTGGGCGCCGATCGTCATCGTCGGGTTCAGCGAGGTCAGCGGGTCCTGGAACACCATGCCGATGGTGTTGCCGCGGACGTCCTGGAGGACCGGCGCCGGGGCCGCCGCCAGGTCCTGGCCGTCGAACAGGACGCGTCCGCCGGTGATCTCGCCGCCGGGCGGCAGCAGTCCGAGGACGCTGAGCGCGGTCATCGTCTTGCCGCAGCCGGACTCGCCCACGATGCCCAGGGCCTCACCCGGGGCGAGTTCGAGACAGACGCCGTCGAGGGCGTGGACGGTGCGCTCGCGTGAGGTGATGTCGACGCGCAGATCGTCGATCTTCAGCAGTGGCCCGGTGCCGGGCAGGGGCTCGGTCATCTCGTCGCTTCTCCCTTGCTTACTTCCGCAGCCGTACTTCGAACGCGTCCCGCAGCCCGTCACCGATGAAGTTGAACGCGGCGACGACCAGGACGATCGCGATGCCCGGCGGGAAGATCAGCCACCAGTAGCCGTTCTGGGTGTAGGTGATGCCGGCCGAGAGCATCGAGCCCCAGTCGGCCGAGGGCGGCGGGATGCTCAGGCCCAGGAAGGCCAGGTAGCTGACGTAGAGGATGGCGTCGGCGATCTGGAAGGTGCAGTTGACGATGACCGTGCCGATCGCGTTCGGCACGATGTGCCGGAAGACGGCCCGCGCGCCGCCGCCGCCCATCATCCGCATCGCCTGCACGTACTCGCGGTCGCGCAGCGAGAGCGCCTCGCCGCGCACCAGGCGGGCGGGGGAGAGCCAGGCGACCGAGGCGATGATGACGATGAGGACGCCCTTGCTGGGCGTGATGATCGCGGCGACCACGACGAGCAGGAACATCGCCGGGATGGCGAGCGCGGCGTCCGTGACGCGCATCATGGCCGCGTCCACCCAGCCGCCGAAGTACCCCGCGACCGCGCCGTACACGGTCCCGAAGAGCGTCGCGAGCAGGCCCGCCGCCAGACCGATCTCCAGCGAGGTCTGCCCGGCGACCATGAGCCGTCCGACCATGTCGTAGCCGAGGTCGGTGGTGCCCAGGAGGTGTCCGGAGCTGCCCGGGGCGAGATTGGCCCGGGACAGGTCGGTGTGCGTCTGCTCGGTGGGGTGGAGCAGCGGCCCGAGATAGCTGAAGGCCAGGAGCAGGACCAGGACGACCACGCCGGTCAGGGCGAGCTTGTTGCCGGTGAAGACCCGCAGGGTGCGGCGGGCGAGCGAGGGTGTGGCCTGGGCCGCCGCCTCGTTCCCCGGCGCGGCCTCGGGGATGGCGTCTGCGGTCGCGGTACTCATGCCACGCTCCGTATCCGGGGGTCGAGGACGGCGTACAGGATGTCGGTCAGCAGCGAGCCGACGACGGTGGCGATGCCGACGACGAGCGTCACGCCGAGGAGCACCGGGAAGTCGGAGCCCTGGGCCGCGTTCCAGAACAGCAGCCCCATGCCGGGGTAGTTGAACATCGACTCGACGACGAGCGCGCCGCTGAAGAGCGTCGGCAGATACAGGCCGAGCAGTGTGGCGAGGGGGATCAGCGCGTTGCGCAGGACATGGCGGACCATGATCCGGCGGCTGGACTGCCCCTTGGCCATCGCGGTGCGGACGTACTCCTCGGTGAGGTTGTCCAGGACCGCCGAGCGCATGTAGCGGCTGAACATCGCCACGATGCCGAACGCCATGGTGACGACCGGAAGCACCAGCCCCGTGAAATCGCCGAGGAGTTCACCGACGCTCTCGCCCTGCGGTGCCTCCGCCGGGAGGATCGGCATCACCTGCGCGAACAGGATGATCATGATGAGGCCGAGGAAGAACACCGGCGTCGCGTAGAGGAGGAAGGCGAGGCCCGTCAGGGCGTAGTCCGAGGCCTTGCCGCGCCGCACGGCTTGCAGCAGGCCCAGGGGGACGGCGATGACCACGGCGAGCGCGGTGGACAGGACCGTCAGGAGCAGGGTCTTGGGCAGGCGCTGCTCGAGCAGGTCGAAGACGGGCGAGTTCAGCTTGAACGACTCGCCGAGGTCGCCGGTGAACAGCCGCTTGAGGTACATCACGTACTGGGCGGGCAGGGAGCGGTCGTAGCCCTGCTGGTGGTTGAAGGTCTCGATCTGCTGCGGGGTGCCCTTCGGGCCCAGGATGGCGCGTGCGGGGCCGCCGGGCAGCATGTGCAGCAGCGTGAACACGATGACCGAGACCAGGAACAGCACGACGAGCGCCTGAAGGAAGCGCTTGACCAGAAAGCCGGTCACTTCTCGGCTCCCTTCTTCTTGACGTAGTACCAGTCCTGCGGCGCGAAGGTGACCGTCGGGTTCTGGCTGACGCCCCGCAAGTCGTTGCGGATCACGGAGACTTGGTAGGCGGGGTTGGGCATCCACATCACCGGCAGCTGCTCGGCCAGGTACGCGCCGTACTCGTGGACGGCCTTCATGTCCGGGGAGTACTGCACGGCGCGGATGATCCGGTCGGCCTTCTTGTCGCTGTAGTTGCCGAAGTTGGCGGACGCTCCGGTGGAGAAGAGCTGCTCGCCGCTGGGGTTGAGCGGGTAGTACCAGCTGCCGGCCGTGCCGAAGAAGGACATGTCCCAGTCGCAGCCGGGGTCCTTGGCCGTGCAGGGGACGGAATTGCCCAGCACCGAGTTGAGCGGCTGCTGGCGCACGGTGAGGTCGATGCCGCCCTTGGAGAGCGAGGACTTCAGCTCCTGCATCATGTTCGTGGTCTCGGTGGAGCCGGACTGGGAGAGCAGGGTGAGTTCCAGCGGGGCGTTCTTCGCGATGCCCTTGCCGCACTCGTCCGGGCCCGTCCCGGGGCGTGCGCAGCGGGCGGTGCCGTCCTGGATCCGCCAGCCGTGCCCGGTGAGCAGCCGCCGGGCCTCGCGCACGTCGAAGGGGTAGCGGTTCTTCTCCATGGCCTTGGACAGGTACTGGCTCTTCGGCGTCACCGGCACCGGGCCGAGCGTGGGTGTGGCGCTGCCCTGCCAGATGACGTCGCTCATCGCCTTCTGGTCGACGAGGTGCTGCATGGCCCGGCGGATGTAGAGCTGGTCCATCATCGGGCCCGCGTGCGTGGAGTTGAAGTTGTAGACGATGTACGTCGCCGCCCAGCCCTCCCACGGATCGACGCGATAGCCCTTCTCCTGGAACTTCTCCTTCTGCGCCATCACCGACGGCGGGATGTAGCCGTAGTCGACGCCCCCTGAACGCAGCACGTTGTACTCGGAGTCGGCCGTGGTGAAGGGCTTGAAGACGACCTTGTCGAGGTGCGGGCGCTGGGAGGCCGGGCCGGTGTACTTCTCGTTGGGGACGATGGTGACCTGGCCGCTGTCGCGCCAGCCCGCCAGCTTCCAGGGCCCGTTGACCGTCTTCCACAGCGGGTCCGAACCGTATGACCCCAGGCTCTTGGCGTGCCGGGTGAGCCGTGCGAAGACGGCCTTGGCGCCGCTCCTGGTGCGGTCCCAGTCGCCGATCTGGCCGCCGTCGGTCTTGGCGTCCCAGGCGTGCCGGGGGAGGGCGCGCATCAGGGTGAGCTGGTTGGCGGTGAACCAGTCGGGGTTGTAGGCGCGGCTCAGGTGCAGGCGCACGGTGTGGTCGTCGACGGTCTCCAGTCGCTTGACGTTGTCGGGCATCGTGCCGACGGAGTAGTTGCCCCAGCTCTTCTTGTTGGCCTTGACGAGGTTGAACCAGAACTCGATGTCGCGCGTGGTGACCGGCTTCCCGTCGGACCACCGCACGCCCTCGCGCAGCCGCACGGTCACCGTCTTGTTGCCGTCGCCGAACGTCGGCTTCAGACCGAGCGTGCTCGGACCGTGCGTGGTGAGCTCTCCCTTGTACTGCACGGCGTCGTAGACGGGCATGTAGAGCAGGGACTGGATGCCGTAGTTGTACGAGGCGCCGTAGCCGGGGGCGCCGATCGGGAAGATCCAGTTGGGTGTCGCGGCGGGCGGCAGGGCCATCGTGGCGGTGCCGCCCTCGACCGGGGTGCCGCCGGTGGGGCCCATGTCGACGCGGCCGCCCTCCTGCGTGCAGCCGGTGACCGCGGTGAGGGCGAGCGCGGCGACGGCCGCCGCCCCAGCGACGAGCGCGCGGTGCCGGACGCGGTGACGAGATCGCCTTGAGCGCATGGCGAAGGGCCTCCAAGGATGCGAGAGCCGGACCGTGCGGAGATCGACGGGCGGCGCCTGAACGCTAGATCTGGCGACAAAATCAAGTCAAGGGCTTCGTTCGGCAAGAAGTCTCAAAATCGGGAGGCTCTGGCCAACTTGGTTCGAGAGGATTTAGTGTTCGTGCCGATGTCGAAAGAACTGATCGAAGCAACTGGGGGCGGCATGGCCGGAACACCGCACGGCGAACCGGGGTCGGCGCAGCACATCCTGCACCTGGTCTCCTCGGGCGCCGCCTCCTCCCGGGCCGATCTCGTACGGGAGCTGGGCCTCGCGCCGTCCACCGTGTCGCTGCGGGTGCAGGAACTCGTCGCCGCCGGTGTGCTCACCGAGTCCGGCGAGGGCGCCTCACGCGGCGGCCGGCGCCCCCGGCTCCTGCGCGTCCACGCGCAGGGCGGCGTCGCCCTCGCGGCCGACCTGGGCAGCCACCACGCGCGCATCGGCGTCGTCGACCTCGGCGGGACCGTCCTGGACGCCGTCGACCTGCCGCACGACATCGCCGCGGGACCCGAGTCCGCCGTCGACTGGCTCTGCGGCCAGGTCGCCGAACTGGGCGCCCGGCAGCGCGCGGCGGGCCGTACCGTACGCGCCCTGGGCGTCGCCTTCCCCGGCCCCGTGCAGCCCGAGCAGGGCCGCGTCCTGAGCCCCTCCCGCATGCCCGGCTGGCACCGCTACCCACTGCGCGACGTCCTGGCCGAGCGCCTCGGCATCCCGGTCACCGTCGACAACGACGCCACGATGATGGCCGTCGGCGAGCACCGCACCGCACGCCCCGGCCTCGACCACCTGGTCGTCGTCAAGGCGGGCCGCGGCATCGGCAGCGGCATCATCGTCGCGGGCCGGCCGCACGACGGCGCGGGCGGCTCCGCGGGCGACATCAGCCACGTCCGCGTCGAGGCGGCGGGCGACCGGCCGTGCAGCTGCGGCAACATCGGCTGCCTGGAGACCGTGGCCAGCGGCGCCGCCCTCATCCGCGAACTCGCCGCCCAGGGCGTCGAGGTGGCGGACACCACCGAGCTCCTGCGGCTCGTCGCCGACGGCGATCCGCAGGCCACCACCCTCGTCCGCACCGCGGGACGGCACATCGGCACGGTCCTGTCCGTCGTCGTGAACTTCTTCAACCCCCAGGCCGTCGCCCTCGGCGGCGTCCTCGCCACCGCCGAGCCGCTCGTCGCCGCCGTCCGCGGTGTCCTCTACGAGCGCTGTCTGCCCCTGGCCACCGCGGACCTGGAGATCACCACCACCGTGACCGGCCGCGACGCGGGCCTCCTCGGCGCCGGGCTCACCGCCCTGCGGCAGAACCTCCCCGTCTCCCCGGCCCCACAGGACCCCACGTCCCAGGAAGAGAGCGTCCAGGCATGACCACCCCCGCGACGGACCAGCGCCGCCTGCGCATCGGCATCGGCGGCATCGGCATCGAGTCGTCCACCTTCTGCCCGCACCGCTCCAGCACGGACGACTTCCGCCAGACCCGCGGCCAGGACCTCCTGGACCGCTACACCTGGACCCGGCCGGACTCCGACCTGGCGGCCACGGTCGAATGGGTGCCGCTGCTGCACGCGACCTCGCTGCCCGGCGGTCCGGTGGAGGCCGATGCGTACCTGACCCTCAAGGACGAACTGGTCACGCGCATACGGGAAGCGGGCCCCCTGGACGGCCTCGTCTACGACATCCACGGCGCGATGAGCGTCATCGGTCTGACCGACGCCGAGGCCGACCTCACGGAAGCCGTCCGCGCCGCCCTCGACGCGGTCGCCGCCCCCGACGGCGGCCGTCCGATGATCTCCGCCGCCATGGACCTGCACGGCAACGTCTCACGCCGGTTCGCCGCACCGCTCGACCTGCTCACCGCCCACCGCCTGGCCCCGCACGAGGACGCCTGGGAGACCCGCGAGCGCGCCGCGCGCAACCTCGTGCGCTGCCTGCGCGAGGGAAGCAGGCCGCACCGCGCCTGGGTGCAGGTGCCCGTCCTGCTGCCCGGCGAGAAGACCAGCACCCGCCTGGAGCCCGCCAAGTCGCTGTACGCCTCGCTCGCCGAGATCGAGCAGCTGCCCGGCATCCTCGACGCCGCGATGTGGGTGGGTTACGCCTGGGCGGACGAGCCGCGCTGCAAGGCCGCGATCGTCGTCACCGGCGACGACGCCGAACGGGCCGCCGCCGAGGCCGAGAAGCTGGCCCGCCGCTACTGGGACGCCCGGCGCGACTTCGTCTTCGTCGGGCCCACGGGCAGCGCCGAGGAGTGCATCGACAAGGCGGTCGCCTCGGCCGAGCGGCCCTTCCTGATCAGCGACTCCGGCGACAACCCCACGGCGGGCGGCGCGGGCGACCTCGCGTACATGCTGGCCAAGCTCCTGGAGAACGACGCGGTCCGCTCGGGGAAGGTCACCGCGGTCCACCCCGGCATCACCGACCCGGTCGCCGTCGCCCGCTGCTTCGCGGCCGGCGTGGGCGCCGAGGTCACCCTGAGCGTCGGCGGCAAGGTCGACACGCACCACGGCGGCCCGTACGAACTCACCGGCACCGTCGTGGCGTTGCAGCGCGCGACCGACCAGAAGGACCGGGCGGAGGGCGGCGCCTACGACCGCGGGGTCGACATGGCGGCGGTGCGGACCGGAGGCCTGACCGTGATCCTGGTCGAACGCCGCAAGCCCTTCCACACCCTCGCGGACTTCATGGGCCCGGCCGACGGCGGCCTCGGCATCGACCCGCGCACCTTCGACCTGGTCGTCGTCAAGATCGGCTACCTGGAGCCCGAACTGCACGACATGGCCGCCGACTGGCTCCTCGCCCTCACCCCGGGCGGCGTCGACCAGGACCTCCTGCGGCTCGGCCACCACCGGGTGGAGCGCCCGCTGTACCCGTTCGACGAGGACGCGTACGAAGGCGCACACGAAGGCCCGCACGAGGACACGCACGAGGACACGCACGAGGGCGCCCCAGGCGACGGGCCGGGCCCCGACCTGACCGCTGCCCTGCTGGCGCCGCTCGCCAGGTGAGCAGGGGCTTCACCTGCGGTGACGCTTCTGCGAGGGTGATCTCCGCGCCCCCCACGGGCGCCCACCGCGCCCCACCCGCGAACCCGCAGAGGAGCCGCCCTCATGAAGCGTGCCGCCACCCTGTCCGCCCTGGTCTGCCTGCTCGCCGTCACCGCCGCCGCCCCCGCGTCGCCCGACGCGGGGCGCGGCACGGACCGCCACCGCACCGGCAGCCTCCTGGACTCCGTGCCCGAGTCGGGCGTCCTGAAGGTGTGCACCACCGGTGACTACCGCCCGTTCACGCACCTCGACCCCGCCGACGGGACCTACAGCGGCGTCGACATCAACATGGCCCAGGACCTGGCCAAGAGCCTCGACGCCAAGCCCTCGTACGTGGCGACCACCTGGGCCGACCTGACCAAGGACGTGGCGGCGGGCCGCTGCGACATCGCGGTCGGCGGCGTCTCCGTCACCCTGCCGCGTGCCCGCCAGGTCTACTTCAGCGAGCCGACCCGCGAGGACGGCAAGACGCCGATCGTGCGCTGCGCCGACAAGGAGAAGTTCGGCGACGGCGCGCTCACGGACATCGACAAGACCGGCACCACCGTCATCGTCAACCCCGGTGGCACGAACGAGCAGTTCGCCCGCGACAACATCAAGCAGGCCACCATCAAGCTGTACCCCGAGAACACCACGATCTTCCGGGAGATCGTCGAGGGCCGCGCGGACGTGATGATGACCGACGCCAGCGAGACCCGCTACCAGGCCAAGATCCACCCCGAGCTCTGCTCCCTGCACCCCGACAAGCCCTTCACGTTCTCGGAGAAGGCGTACGCACTGCCGCGCGGGGACGAGCCGTTCAAGGAATACGTCGACCAGTTCACGCACCTGGCGACGCACGACGGGACCTACGCGCGGTACGAGGCGGAGTGGATGGGGACCCCCTCGGGTTCCTAGTCAGGGGTGGTGGTCAGGGCTTTCCCTGAGCCGGTCCCCGATGCCCGGGACAAAGGACCGCCCTACCGTCCTGGCATGGCTTCCTTCCGTGAGCGGTGCATCCACAGCCGGCAGGGTGGTCGGCTCGCCTCGACCACCACCGCCGACATCGACGAGCTCGTCGCAGGGCTCAAGGACCGGCCGCGCGTGGTGCTCCACTTCCATGGCGGACTCATCGACGACACGCTGGGGTTCGCCACCGCCAAGCGGCTCACGCCCGTGTACGAGGCGGCGGGCGCGGACCCCGTCTTCTTCGTGTGGAGCAGCGGGCTCCTGGAGACGCTGCGGGGCAACCTGCCGCAGATCCTGAACGAGAGCGTCTTTCGGACGCTGCTCAACAGGGTCACCCGGTACGCCACGGGCCTGGTCTTCCAGCAGCCGGGGCGGCGCGCTCTCGGGGCGGTGTCCACCCCCACCCCGAGGGCCGTCCAGGCGGAACTCGCCCAGGTCCGCGCGGGCCAGGAGCCCTACGCCCGGCTGAGCGCGCCGCCGGAGGTGGCACCGATGACCGAGGCCGAGCAGACACGGATCGCCGCCGAACTCTCGGCGGACACCGAACTGGCCGAGCGCACCCGGGAGATCGTCAACTCGGTGCTGCCGCCGGAGACCACGACCACAGAGCCGGCCGCCGCGGCGCGAGACGTCATCGGGGGGCGTGCCGCGGCGGCCACACTGATGTCGCCCGACGTCGTCGCCGACCTCGCCGAGCGGGCGGGCACGGGGGAACGTGCCCTGGTGAGCACCGCGCTGATGGTGCGCAAGACCGTACGGGTGGTGGCGGCCGTCGTCGGCCGCTACCGCCAGCGCACCGACCACGGCCTCTACCCCACGGTCGTCGAGGAGATCCTGCGCGAGTTCTACCTCGCCAACGTGGGCGCCGCGATCTGGGGCGCGATGAAGCGGCAGACCTCCGACACCTTCGCCGCGGCCGACGACGAGATCCGCGCCGGGCGGTACTTCCTCGACCGGTTCGCCGAGCTGCTCGCGTCCGGCACCAGGCCGCAGGTCACCGTGGTCGGCCACAGCGCGGGCGCCGTGTTCATCGGCAACCTCCTCGACGACCTGGTGCGCAGGCGCGCCGCGGACGACGACCCCCTGCCCGCCGACTTCCGGCTGCGGGACGTGGTGTTCCTCGCCCCGGCCTGCACGGTCGGGCACATCGCCCCCGTGATCCGCCGCCAGGCCGAACTCTTCGACCGGTTCCGGATGTTCACCATGACCGACCAGGCGGAGCGGGACGACCACCTGGTGCCGTTCCTGTATCCCAGGTCGCTGCTGTACTTCATCTCCGCGGTCCTGGAGCGCGACGCGGAACAGCGGTCCGTCGTCACGCCGATCGCGGGCATGCAGCACTGGTTCCTCGACGCCGCCGCCACCGGCCCCGACTCCGACGACCTGCGCGGCTTCCTGCGCGGGGATGCCACGCGCACGGTGTGGTCGCCCGTCGACGGCGGCCCCGGCCTGAGCGCGGGCGCCCGCAGCCACATCGCGTTCGACGACGACCGCGAGGTCCTGCGGAGCCTGGCGGCGATGCTCGCGGACTGAGGGGCGGGCCCGAGGGCGCAGGGCCCGACGGCGCGAGGACGGAACAAGGGGGAGAGCCCGATGAACGACCTGCACCACGCCGTGGTCGTCGGCATCAACCGCTACCCGGCCATCGGCGACTTGCAGGGGCCGCGGTCGGACGCGTGCCGGTTCCGCGACTGGCTCGTGGACCCCGCGGGAGGCGCCGTGCCGGCGGCCAACGTGCGGCTCGTGGCCGCCTCCAAGGAGGACGAACGCGTCGCGGACGTCATGCGCGCCGTACCGACCAGGGAGAACGTCAACCAGGCGCTCTACGACGCACTGCGCGCCGTGCGGTCCGCGATCGCGGACCGGCCCGAGGAGGAGCGCTTGGAGGCCTGGCGGCGCAGCAGGCTCTACGTCTTCCTCGCGGGGCACGGGATCGCCCCCTTCGGCGGCGACGCCGCGCTCCTGATGGCCAACGCCGCCATCGACCTGCTGGGCAACCACATCGCCGTACGGCAGTACCTGAACTGGTACGAGTCCGCGTCGCCGTTCCACGAGGTCGTCTTCTTCGCCGACTGCTGCCGCACCCGCTTCGGCGGCGTGGCCGCGTTCGGGCCGCCCTTCACCGACACCACCGAGGCGCCCGAGGAGGTCGACTGCCTCGTCGGGTTCGCCACTTCGCTGGGCGATCCGGCCTACGAGCAGCAGAGCCCCGACCCGGACCTGGCCCGCGGCCACTTCACGACCGCCCTCCTGGAGGGGCTGCGCGGGGCGAGCGCGACGCCGGAGGGCACGGTCACCTCCGACAGCCTCGCCGACTACGTCGTACGCCATGTCGTGGACCGCACCCAGGGGCTGATCCCCCAGGAGGCGCGGTTCATCCGGGGCACCAGCACGCCGATGGTCTTCGCGCGGGGTCTGGAGGCGGGCACGTTCCCCGTGACGCTGCGCTTCCCCGACGGGTTCCGCGGCTGGGTCCAGCTGCGCGGACGCGACTTCGACGCGCCGCGCAGGCTGTACGTCGACGCGGGGGAGAGCGTCGAGAAACTCGCGTGCGGGTTCTACCGCGTCACTCCGGAGAGCGTGAGCGGGGCGGACTTCAGGGACGGCGGATTCTTCGAGGTAGTGACGGGCGGTGGGAATGGTGTCCAGCTCTGAGTCCCCGCAAGGGCGCGGGCGCGCACGGGAGGAGGAGGCGACAGGAGGCGGGCACGCGCGGGAGGAGGAGGAAGCGCGACGGGTGCCGTTCGTCGTCATGCCGGACACCCCGTCGGTCCTCGTCACCGTCACCGACTCCGCGTTCCGTGAAGTGGTGCACGCGATGGGCACGGTCGACACCACGCTGCCGCCGGGCATCTACCGCGTCGAGCAGCGGTTCGGCGGTCAGGTCGAGAGCCGGTTCGTCGAGGTCGGCACGGAGCCGTTCGTCGAACGCCTCGCGCTGCCCGCCCTGCCCACGGCCACCCCGGTGGCGGGCACGCCCACGACCCGGGAGGACCACCGCGCGGCGGCGATGCGCTGGAGCACCGAGGCGACGCACGGCGAGGGCACGCCGACCTTGATGGTCCTGATCCGCAATCTGCGCCGGGGCTGGCAGCTCGACCCGTTCGCGCTCGAGGTCGCGGGCGGGGACGGCGTCCCCGTGGACGGCGGGGCCAAGGGCTGGGAGCCCGCAGGCGGCCAGGAGTGGTCGGCCTGGAGCGGTGAACTGCCGCCCGGCGGCTACCGGTTGAGGCTGCGCAGGCAGCCCGCCGACGGGCTGCCCCTGGCCCAGGCCCTGTACGTGCTCGACGGCTGGACGACCCTGGTGTTCGTGAGCAACGGCCCGCAGGGCCCGCAGCCGCAGTTCGCCTCGGTGCAGATGGTGCGCCACGGCGCCGGCTGGCAGCCCGGGGACCGCACCCTGGACCTGACCATGGAAGCGGCGCTCTCCGGGCTGCGGCAGGGCATCGACCTGGTGTCGACGCGGCAACTGCTGCGCCTGCTCGACGCGAAGAAGGTCAACCCCTTCCTCGGCGTCGTCGGGGCCCATGCCCTGCTGCTGCACAAGGACCCCGACATGGAGCGGGTCGGCAGCATCGTGGAGCGCCTCGTGCGGTGCGCTCCCGGCCACCCGGACATCGCCGCCCTGCGCGCCCTGTTCGGCGGGCCGGTGCCGCCCGTCGCCTCGCCGCCCATGCTGGCCGCCTCGTGTCGGCTGCTCGTACGGGCGGACTCGGCGCGGCCGGGGACCCTCCGGGAGGGTTCGGTGGCCGAGAGCGTGGCGGAGCATCTCGTGGGGCGCGGCGTGTGGACGACCTGGCTGGAGCAGGAGCCCCGGCCGGGCGCGGCGCCGCGCGGCGGTCTCGGCCGGGCGGCGCCGGGGGACGCCGCGCGAGCGGGGCGGGCCAAGGCGGCGGACCCCGTCGACCGGGTCCAGCGCTATGTGCGGGAGATCGCGCACGTCGAGGACAAGAGCGTCGACGACGTACTGAGGAGCATGGAGCCCAAGGACCTGTGCCGCAGGACCGGCATGCCGCACAAGGCGGTCGACAAGGCCATCGAGGAGCTCAGGCACCCGCACGAGCCCAGGCACCCGCATGACGGGGCGCCGGGGAGTCCCGACGCGGGACGATCGGCGCCGTCGGGCCCGGACGCGGAACCGCAGCGCGGATGAGGCCCGCACCCGCACCCGCTGCCGCCCGCGTGGGCCGGGCCGCGGACACAGCAGGCCCCGAGACCGGGGGCCCGGCGCAGAGGGCCCAGTCGTGCCGCGACGGCCGGGAGGCGGTGCCCCCGGCCGTCGCGGTTCCCGACGTCCCAGCTCCCGCTGCCGCGCTCGGCACCCCCGTGACCGTGCGTGGCGGAACGTCGGTGACCTGCCGGCCGCGTCCCCCAACACGGCCGGCAGGGGTGGGTGGGGCGACCTGCGGCCCGTGCGCCCCCGAGCGCGCACGGACAGCCAGGCCTGCGGTGACGTGGTGGCACTGCGTCACCCGTTCTCGTGGAACCCCTGTCGCGGTCCCGTCCACCATGGCTGCCTCGCCTCCCCGGCCGGCCGTTCAGGTCAGCGCGTGGCGCACCATCGTGCGGAACTGCTCGGAGGGTTCGATGCCGAGCTCCGTGCGGAGCAGTCCGCGGAACGCCTTGAAGTGGCGCACCGCCTCCGCGAGGTTGTTCTCGGCGAGGTGCACCGTCACGACCGCGCGGTGCGCGCTCTCGCGCAGCGGGTCGATCCGGATGCTCTCCAGGGCGGCCTCCAGGGCCGGGGCGTACTGCTCGCGTACGACGAGCCGGGCCGAGAGGGCCTCAAGGGCGTGCAGCCGCAGCTGGTGCAGCCGCTCGCGCTCGAACACCACCCAGTCCTGGTGCCAGCCGGGCAGCAGCTCGCCCATGCCCATCAGCGCGGAGCACGCGGCCCCGGTCCCCTCGGCCGGAGCCGCGAGGATGCGGCGCGCCGTGGCGGTGAAGTCCTGGACGTCCATCCGCACGTGCCGGCCGAGGGCGAGCACCCCGGGCCGGGGATCGCAGACGGCGGAACTCGCCGCGTTCAGGCGCCAGATGGCGGTACGGAGGCAGGCCCGCGCGCGCTCCTCGGTGACGTCGGGCCACAGCGTTCCCGCGAGCGCCGAACGCGTCGTGGGGCCGCGGAGCCCCAGGAGGGCGAGCAGCTGCTGCCCGCTGGCGGACACGTCGACCTGGTCCCCGCCGTCCCCTTCGCCGCGGCCGAGATGGAATCCCCCCAGCAGCCGCAGACGCAGGGCCGGTGGCGCGTCGCCGCGTACCGCCGGACGTTCCGTGACAGCCATCTGTGCACCCCCAGTTGTGCATTGCATCCCCTGACCAGCCAAAAAGCTACGCCGGACAGGGGCAGGGGTGCCTCAGGGAACCGCCCAGGGATAACCCCGGTGTGCCGGGGCGCCGGCCAGGGGCGGGCTAGGAGGACGTGCGGCGTTCCTGGGGTGCGAAGTGCTGCACCAGGCCGATGCGCGAGGTGATGCCGAGCTTCGTGTAGGTGTGGCCCAAGTGGTACTCGATGGTCTTGACGCTCAGGGCGAGTGCCGTGGCGATCTGCCGGTTGGTGAAGCCCTGCGAGGCCAGGCGCGCCACGGCAAGCTCCTGCGGGGTGAGTCCCTCGGCGGCGGATTCGGAGTCCACCGTGTCGTGCGCGGGCCGCGGCGGCGCCGCCCGCCCGCAGGCGTCCAACTCCCGCTCGCAGCGCGCGAGATAGGGCCCGGCGTCCAGTTCGCTCATGGTCGTGTACGCCGCCTGGAGCTGGGCCACGGCGACCGAGCGGCGGCCGATCCTGCGCAGGAACGCCCCGTGGTCCAGCTGGACGCGGGCGCGGCCGAACGGGGAGGGCAGCTGCGCCGCCTGGTCGTGCGCGCGCAGGAACGACGCCTGGGCGCGGTCCGTCTCCCGGCGGGCCGCGTGCAGGTTGCCCCGCACCCGGGCCGCGGCGGACAGCGCCCCGTGCTGCCCGCGCGCCTGCGCCCGCTCCTCGTAGGGCAGCAGGACCGCCTCCGCCTCGTCGAACTCGCCGAGCTGGATCAGCGCGTCGACCAGGATCTCGCGCCAGGACACCACGCCCGGTTCGTTCACCCCGTCGTGCGTGGCGAAGTCGAGGAGCGGCCGCAACGCCTCGACCACCCGTTCCGGCTCCGCGCGGGACTCGGCGAAGGCCCCGTGCGCCGACGCCGCGTACGCGTAGGCCAGGGCGCTCTCCTCGCAGCCCGGGGCGTCCAGGGCGAGCCGCAGGTGCACCGAAGCGCGGTCCCAGGCGCCGCGTGCCGAGAGGATCCAGCTGGCGATGGCGTGCAGGACGGGCTTCAGCCACGACTGCTCGGTGTCGTCGGCGATCGACGCGGAGGCCTCGGCGTGGATCAGTGCCTCGTCCCAGTCGCCGAGCCGGTGCAGGGTCTGGGCCAGCGCGGAGGCCGAGAGCAGCCGCAACGGCACCGTGCCCCTGCGGCAGTTGGCCACCGCGCCGAGCAGATCGGCGCGTGCGCCCGGCAGGTCGTCCGACCACAGGCGCAGCTGGCCGCGCGCCAGGAGCAGATCGATGTTGGCGGGTGGCACGAGCAGCGGGTCGGGCAGGTCCCCGGCGAGTTCGATGCCCTTCTTGGCGAACCCGCTGAGGCCCAGCGCGAGGAGGTGGTTGAAGCGCAGCATCCGGCTCGGGCCCTGGACGGTGGAGAGCCGCTGGGCGCGCTCCGCCCACTGCGCGGCGTCGGACGAACGCCCCCGCATCACCGCGGCGTAGCTCAGCTGCTCGGCGGCCCGCGCGGCCAGCGAGGGGTCGCTCTCGTGGTCGCACTGGTTCCAGGCGTCGAGGAGCAGCGTCTGCGCCTGCTCCATCCGGCCCTGGACGCGCGCCACATAGCCGCGGACATAGCCCCGGAGGGCCTGGTCCGCGCCGGCCGGGATGCCCGCCGCGAGTTCGGCGGACTCGTGCACCCGGCCGTCGAGCAGCAGCGCCTCGACCGCTTCGACGGCGAGCCGGTCGCGCTCCAGGTCGGTCGTCGCCACGCGTGAGGCGTGCCGCAGGTGGGTGCCGGCCACCGCCCACTGCCCGGTGGCCGCCTCGCGCCGTGCGCAGGCGGCGAGGGCGGCGGCGAGATGCTCGTCCGGGCCCGTGGCGGCGAGCACGCGGTGGCGCAGGCTCGCGTAGTCGTCCTCGACCAGGGCGGCGGCCCGGGTGTGCAGATCGGCCCGGTGCGCGGGCCCGATGTCCTGGTAGACCGCGGCGTGGACGAGGGGGTGCGGGAAGGTGATCTCGGGCGCGGCGCCCGGGTGAGTCTCCTTCAACAGGCCTGCTTTGACGGCCCGTTCGAGTGCGGGCAGCGGCGCGGTGACACGGGCGAGCGAGGCGGCGGTGCTCAGCGGGCTGGACAGCCCGAGCACGCTGACCGCCTGCACGAGGCGCTGCGCCTGGGGACCGCACTCCGCGAGGTTGGCGAGCACCAGCATGGCGTACGAGCGGGGGGCGGGCAGCGGTGTGGTGACGTCCCGCAGGACGTGCGCGGGCACCTGGTCCAGGAGGGCGCGGGCGTGCAGCGGATTGCCGTGCGTGTGGTCCCGCAGCCGTACGGACGCGGAGTGCGGCAGCCGGTCACTGCCCATCTGCGCGCTGAGGGAGCCCAGTTCCTCCGGGGTGAGTCCGTGCAGCGGGATGCGCCGGGTGCGGACGTCGGCGAGCAGCCTGCGGATGCCTTCCGGCAGCTGGGGGGCCTGGGGGTCCCGCGTGGTCACGATCGCGAGGACCTTGTCGAAGCGCAGCCGCCGCAGCGCGAACGTCAGGGCGTTCAGGGACGCGGAGTCGGCCCAGTGGGCGTCGTCGAGCACCAGGATGACGGGGCCCTTGTCCTGCAACTCGCTCAGCAGGTCGAGCAGTCCGAAGCCCGCCGCGAGCGGCGCCAGGGTGCCGGGCGCCGAGCGGGGTGTCCGCACCAGGGAGCCCAGGCAGTCCGGCAGCGGGATCGGGCTCTGCCCGACGAACTGGGCGAGCACCCCGCAGGGCAGCGCGCTCTCGTTCTCCTCGCCGCTGGCCTGGAGCACACAGGCGTCGCCCGCCGTGTCCAGGAACCTGCGGACCAGCGCCGACTTGCCGATGCCGCCCGGCCCGTCGATCAGGACGAGGCGCGGCGTCCCGTCGCGTACGCGGCGGAACTCCTCCTGGAGCGCCGCGAGTTCACCCGTACGACCGGAGAACGCCTCATGGGGCGCCGGTGCGTGGGCATGGCCGTTCAGAATGTCGCCGGACGTCATCACCGCCCCCACATGTCGGCACCCGGTACGGGCGCCAGGACTGTGACGGTGACCCGTGCCGGGCGCATGGCCCTGAACGTCCACAATGATGCCGAAACCGTTCTCGGTACAAGCGGATTCCGCACTCCCGAGGAGCCGGTTCACACGCGGTGGCCTCAGGCGTCACGAGAGTCGTCCCCCGCCGCGGGGGCGCGTTCCCCCGGCTCCGTGGACGCGACGTCCGGCGGGGGTTCGAGCAGCGAGAGCAGTTCGAGCCAGCCGTGAAACGGCGTGCAGTGGCCCGAGTCCCCCTCCTCGCAGCCCGCGTCCACCACATTGCCGTGCACGCCCCCGGGGGAGCGGAACACTTCGATGACGTAGCGCACAACGCCCTCCCGAGGGCCGGTACAGGCCCCGAACCGTGACACATCGCGACGGAGTCACCGTACGAACCCCGGTCCGCGCCCCGCTTCGGGGAGTCACCTAGGGATGACCCCAGTCCCCGACCCTTGGCCAAGGGTGTGCCGCCCCGAACGGCCGTGCTCAGACCATCCGGTGGTACTGCTGGGGCGTGGCGACGTCTCCGCCGAGTTCGTTCGCGGCGTGCCGGGCCCAGGAGGGGTTGCGCAGCAGCTCGCGGCCCAGGAGCACGGCGTCGGCCTCGTCGTTGGCGAGGATCTTCTCGGCCTGCTCCGGATCGGTGATCATGCCGACGGCCGCCACGGGGAGCGAGGTCTCCGCCTTCACCCGCGCGGCGAACGGGACCTGGTAGCCGGGCCCGGCCTTGATGCGCGCCCGCGGGGCGTTGCCGCCGCTGGAGACGTCCAGGAGGTCCACGCCGTGGGCATGCAGTACCTCGGCGAGCCGGACCGTGTCGTCAGCCGTCCAGCCCTCGCGCTCGTCCTCGGGGTTCTCGGTCAGCCAGTCGGTGGCGGAGATCCGGAAGAACAGGGGCAGTTCCTCGGGCCACACGGCGCGCACGGCGTCGACGACTTCAAGGGCGAGCCGCGTGCGGTTCTCGAAGGAGCCGCCGTACTCGTCCGTGCGGTGGTTGGAGAACGGCGAGAGGAACTCGCCGATGAGATAGCCGTGGGCACCGTGGATCTCGACCACCTGGAAGCCGGCGTCCAGCGCGCGCCGGGCCGCGTCGGCGAACTGGCCGACGACGTCGCGGATCTCCTCCGTGGTGAGTTCGTGCGGCAGGTGGTGGCCCTCGTCGAAGGGGAGCGCGCTGGGCGCGACCGGCTGCCAGCCGTTCTCGTCCTGGCCCACGGGTCCGCCGCCCTTCCAGGGGCGGTCGGTGGAGGCCTTGCGGCCCGCGTGGGCGATCTGGATGCCCGGGGTGGTGCCCTGCGTCTTCAGGAAGCCCGTGATGCGGCGCAGCGCCTCGACCTGGGTGTCGTTCCATATCCCGAGGTCCGCGGGGCTGATGCGGCCCTCGGGGCTCACGGCCGTCGCCTCGACGAGGATCAGGCCCGTGCCGCCGGTGGCGCGTGCCCCGTAGTGGGCGAAGTGCCAGTCGCCCGCCACGCCCGCGTTCGGCCCGGACACCTCGGCCGAGTACTGGCACATCGGCGCCATCCACACACGGTTGGGGACGGTCAGCGATCGCAGGGTGTAGGGCTCGAACAGCGCGCTCACGGCGGACTCCATTCGTCACGGACGTCGGTACGGCTCGTACGATAGACCTCGTAGTACGGCAGATGTCAAACTACGACGACTCTCGTACTATGGAGCCTTAGAGACGACCTGAAGACACCAAGCCCCGGCGTGCAGACGCCCACGCGAAGATCCAGACGTGAAGCCCCGAAGAAGTGGAGCCGTCATGACGACCGCCGCACCGATCAGCAGCCGTGCGCTCGACCATCCGGCATGTGCGGACATCCGTCTCGAAGGCGTGCTCCACGCGCTCTCGGATCCGATGCGCCTGCGGGTCGTGCGGCAGTTGGCCGAGTGCGAGCCCGGACTCGACGGCCTCTCCTGTTCGCAGATCGACCTGCCCGTCACGAAGTCCACGAGCACCCACCACTTCAGGGTGCTGCGCGAGAGCGGCGTCATCCAGCAGATCTACCGGGGCACGGCCAAGCTGAACGGCCTGCGCCGCACCGACCTGGACACCCTCTTCCCGGGCCTCCTGGACAGCGTCCTGGCGGCGGCGAAAACCCAGTCGGAACGCACGGGCGCCTAGGAAGTCGCCTCCGAGTGCTGCGTCCTGAGTGCTGAGTCCTGAGTCCTGAGTGCTGAAAGTTAAGCAGTGCTGAGGGGTCGGTGTTCAGCGCTCGGTGCCACGCGCCGCCGCCAGCAGTCCCGGCCAGTCCGGGATCTTCACGGGCCCGCGCCCCAGCGACCCGCCGAGCTCCGCCTCCGCGCGCTCGATCGCCTGCCAGCCCCGCCACTCGACGGGACGCAGCCCGGCGTCGCGCAGTGCGGGCAGCGGATCCTCGGGCACCCCTTTGCGTACGAGGGCGGGAGCGTCCTCCAGGAGGGAGAGCACCGTCTCCTTGGCGCACGGGCGGTTGGTGCCGATGACGCCCGTCGGCCCCCGCTTGATCCACCCCGCCACGTACTCGCCCGGCGACGCGGTGCCCTCCCGCAGCACCCGTCCCGCCCCGTGCGGCACCGTGCCCGTCCCGGGGTCGAACGGCAGCCCGTCGATCGGCACCCCGCGATAGCCGACCGAGCGCAGGACCAACTGCCCCGCGATGTCCTCGTACCGCCCGGAACCCGTCACCCCGCCGAGGCCGTCCGGCAGCGTCCGCTCGAACCGGACCCCGCCCACGCGCCCGGCCGCCTCCGTCACCGCCACCGGCCGCAGGAAGAAGCGCAGCCGGATGGCGCGCGGCAGATGGCGCGTCGGCCGTTCGGCCCAGCCGCGCATCACCTCGACGTTGCGCCGCCCCGCCGCGGGCAGCCCGGAGGGGTCGGCGTACCCGGGATCGAGCGCCAACTCCTCCGGATCCACGAGCACTTCGGTGTCCGGCAGCGAACCGAGCTCACGCAGCTCCTTGGTGGTGAAGCGCGCCTGGGACGGGCCGCGCCGCCCCACCATGTGGACCTCCCGCACCCGGCTGCCGGCCAGGACGCCGAGGGCCGCCTGCGGCATGTCGGTGGGCCGCAGCTCCGCCACCCCGCGGGCCAGCATCCGGGCGACGTCCACCGCGACGTTCCCGACGCCGATGACCACGGCGGACTCCACGCCGCCGATGAATCCGTCGGCCGTGGCGTCCGGGTGCGCGCTGTACCAGGACACGAACTCCGTGGCCGAATGGCTGCCCGGCAGATCCTCGCCCGGTACGCCCAGCTTGCGGTCGGCCGCCGCGCCCACGCAGTAGACCACCGCGTGGTAGAGGTCGAGCAGCCGCGCGGCGGGGAAGCCGCCGGGGCCGATCTCGATGCCGCCGAGGAAGCGGACGCGGTCGTGTTCGAGGACCGTGCGCAGGGTGCTCTGGAGGGACTTGATCTTCTCGTGGTCCGGCGCGACACCGTAACGGACCAGGCCGTACGGGCAGGGCAGCCGGTCGATGACGTCGACGCGCACCCCCGGCACCTGATCCTGCTGGACGAGTGACTGCGCGGTGTAGACCCCGCTCGGGCCCGATCCGACGACGGCGACCTGCAGCACGGCGGTGCTCCTTCCGCGAGGCGGGCTCGGGGGATGGCTTCAGCATGGCACCCCGGTGCGGGAAGGGGGAGACGCCGTCAGGGGCGCGTTGATCCGGGCGCCCCGCTCCAGGGCCGGGCGCCGCGCGGGCCCTGCGTGCCGTTCGTGACCTAATGCGATCGCACGGCTACCTTTTGATTGTGCTTGAGAGCCCCTTTCTTGGCGTTTCTGATCACTATCGACCGAATGCTGCTGGCTCGCCCGCTTTCCCCGCTTCTCCTGCTTCCCCCGCCTCTCCTTCTTCTCCCGCCTCTCCCTCCTTCCACGTACGGCTGACCTTCGGCGACGGAGCCGCCATCGACGCGCGGGCCGTGGTGTCGGAAGGGCGGATCACACTGGAGGGCCTGCACGCACGGCCGCCGCATCCGGACGGCGCCTTCTCCGCCCCGGACTTCCCTGCCCTGGGCTTCCCCGACCCGGACTTCCCGGGAGCCGCCGAGCCGATCCGCCACGAGGAGCCCTCCGCGACCGCACGCTCGCAGCTGCTGTCTCCTCCGCAAGACCCGCTCCCCGCCCGACGCGCCCGTCCCGCGTGGCCGCGCGGGCGTGAGGGGCGGCTGATGGTGGCCGAGGAGTACCGCGCGGCGCAGGCCGAGGGGCGCGACCCCGTCCTCGCGGTGATGCAGGCCACCGGCCGCAGCCGCCGCAGGTCCCTCAAGCTCATCGCGTCCGCCCGGGACGCGGGCGCGCTGCCCGCACGCCACAACCGCCGCTAGCCGACGCCACGACCCCTGGCCGCCGCGTCGCTCACCACGCCCAGGCCGGCGTCCACGTCTCGGCTTCGCCGTGGCCGGGGCGCGCGGCGGCGAGGTGGTCGCGCAGGGCGGCGAGCGCGGGGTGCCGGTTGTCCCGGTGCCAGATCAGCGAGTGCGGGTAGACCGGCGTGGGGCCGTGCACCGGGATGCGGCGCAGATCGTCCTCGGCGGGCCAGATGAGGCGGGTCCACTCGCCGACGAAGGTCGCAAGGGCCGAGGGTCCGGCGAGCGTGTCGAGCAGCGGCTCGGTGCCGAAATCGGGTCCCGTGGCCTCGATGGTGAGCCCGAACGCGGCGGCGAGCGCCTCGTAGTAGGCCGCCCACTCGGTGCCGGCGACGAGGCCCGGCATCCAGATCCGCTGCCCCACGAGCTGCGCCGGGGTCACCGCGGCGGCGTCCGCGAGGGCGTGGCCGGGCCCGGTCAGGAGCTGTACGCGCTCGTCGAACACCCGCACCGCCTCGATCCCCTCGGGCAGCTGCCGCTCGGGCAGCGTGAGGGCGCGGAAGGACGCGTCGACCGTGCCCGCCCGGACGGCGGTGAGGGCCGCGTCGGCGTCGAAGAGCGTCACGACGTCCAGCTCGGTGCCCGGATGCGCCCGCCGGAAGCCGCTCAGGAGCCCCGCGGGCGCCAGCCGCCGCCCGATCACGTCGACCCGCAGCGCCCGGCGGCCGGGCCGCACCGACGCCGCCGCCCGCTCCTCGGCCCGCAGCAGCGCGCGGGCGTGGGGCAGCAGTGCCTGCCCGTCGACCGTGAGCCGGGCCCCGCGCGCGCCCCGCGTGAACAGCCGCACCCCGAGCTCCTTCTCCAGCGCGGCGACGCGCTTGGAGACGGCCTGCTGGGTCACCGCGAGCGCGGCGGCGGCCGCCTGGAACTGTCCGGCGTCCGCGACGGCGACGAAGGTGCGCACGGCATGAAGATCCACGCCCGCCATCCTAGGAGCACAACCGATGGTTGTGGCCGTCCACGCGATGCGGTTGTTTGACCCGCGGACCCGCCGCCGGATTGGATGCCGCAGGTCAGGTCAGGTCAGGTCAGGTGAGGTCAGGTCGGGTCGAGGCCGGCCAGGTCAGGCCGGTCAGGGCGGGTCCGTTCGAGCGCGAGGCGATGGGTGACACGGGGCATGGAGGTGGCGGCCAGGCGGTCCCTCGGGCGGCGGTTCGGATGGCTGTGGGCGGCCTACGCGGTCAGCACCTTCGGCACGCGCCTCGCGTTCGACGCGTTCCCCCTGATCGCGATCCTGGCCCTGGACGCCGGACCGACGGAGGTGTCGGTCCTCGCGGCGGCGGGCTTCGCGGTGGGCGCGGTGGTGGCGGTGCCGCTCGGGCCGTGGGTGGAGTTCCGCCGCAAACGACCGGTGATGATCGCGATGGACCTGGTGCGGTGCGTGGCGCTGCTCAGCGTCCCCGCCGCGTACGCGCTCGGCCTGCTCGGCTTCGGCCAGCTCCTGCTCGTGGCGGTCGTCGTCGGGGCGGCCGACATCGCCTTCGGCGCGGCGAGCGGGGCGTACCTCAAGGCACTCGTACGGAAGGAGGACCTGCTCGTCGCGAACGGCCGCCTGGAGTCGACGAGTTGGACCGCCCTGATGCTCGGGCCGCCGCTGGGCGGAGCCGCGCTCGGTCTGTTCGGGCCGGTGATGACGGTGGTGGCCGACGCGGTGAGCTATCTGCTCTCGGCCCTGGGGGTCCGCGCGATCGGCGGCACGGAGCCGCACCCCGTGCGCACCGGACAGCCGGCCCGCTTCCGGGCCGGTGATCTGCTCGACGGGTGGCGGTACATCCTGGCGGGCCCGGTGCTGCGCCCGCTGTTCTTCAACACTTTGCTGAACAACGGCCTGATCATGGCGACGTCGCCGCTCCTGATCGTCCTGATGGTCGGCGAACTCGGCTTCGCGCCCTGGCAGTACGGTCTGGCCTTCGCCCTGCCCTGCGTCGGCGGCCTGATCGGCTCCCGGCTTTCCGGGCCGCTCGTCGAGCGGTTCGGGCGGCACCGGGTCCTGCTCACCGCCGGGACGCTGCGGGCGTGCTGGCTGCTCGGCCTCGCCTTCGTCGGCCCCGGGCTCGCCGGGCTCGTGCTCGTCGTGGTCGTCGAGTTCGGTCTGATCGCCTGCTCGGGCGTGTTCAACCCGGTGTTCGCCACCTACCGGCTCGACCACACCCCGGCGGACCGCGTGGCCCGCACTCTGTCCGCGTGGTCGGTCACCAGCAAGCTCTCCATCGCGGCCATGACCGCTCTGTGGGGCCTGCTGGCCGCCGTCACGGGGCCGCGCGCCGCGATCGGGATCGCCGGGGTGCTCATCCTGGCCACCCCGCTGCTGCTGCCGCGCCGCGACCGCGCGCCGCACGACGAGCGGGACGCCGCCGCGCGGAGCGGCGGCTGAGGCTCCCCGCGTTCCGCCTCACATCTTGCGCATCCGCGTGATCTCCACCGTCTGCTGGGCGATCACGTCGTTGGCCATCTCCTCGACCTGGATGTTGTTGCCGTCGGAGAGCACGTCGGTCGCCATCGTGACCGCGCCGTTGTGGTGCGTGATCATCAGCTTCAGGAAGAGCTCGTCGAACGTCTTGCCCTTCGCCGCGCGCAACTGCTTCAGCTGCCCCTCGGTGGCCATGCCCGGCATCGTCCCGTGGTCGTGGCCCCGCTGCTTCTTCGCGCCGCCGTGGTTCTTCAACCAGCCCTTCATGGCGCCGATCTCGGGGCGCTGCGCGGCGGCGATGCGGTCGGCCAGCCGCTTGACCTGGGTGGACTCGGCGCGCTTGGGCGCCAGTTCGGTCATCGTCAGGGCCTGGCCGTGGTGCGTGATCATCATCTGGGTGTAGGTGAAGTCCGCCGAGTTGGGCGAGTCGTCGTCGGCCCTCTTCTTGGCCGCGTCCTCGGCGGACATGGTGGCGGCCGTCTCGCCCGGTTTGCCCGGAGCGATCACCGAAGGGCCGGGCGCGGCCTTCTTCGCCGGTTCCGAACCGGAGTCGGAACCGCCGGAATCGCAGGCGCCGAGCGCCAGAACGGCGGCCGTGACGAATACGGCGACGGCGGGCGTACGACGGTGGTGCACGGCTGCCTCCTGTGGCGCGCGGGGGAGTTGGGGACCGTCCTAGCACGCTTGCGTGCCCTGGTGATCAAAAACTTTCATTACAGATGCGTTGCCATCTGTTGATCTGTGCATGAGGAGCACGATACTGCGGGGTGTCCGTGGTCCGTTCAACTACGAACGGCGACAAGGGAGGACGCAGTGACCCTGTTGAACAATTCCCGAACACGGCGCAGACGCTTCGGTGTCGGCGCGGCCGCGCTCGGTCTGATCGCCGCGCTGTTCAGCGCGGCGCCCGCCGGAGCGACGCCCGACCCGGGCGACTCGCCCGCCGCGCCCAAGAGTGTGTCGAAGAGTGACGCCGCCGATGCCAGGGCGGCCGTCAAGAACGGCGAGATACCCGCGCCCGACGAGATCGTGCACTCGGGCAACATCAAGCACCTCGCCAATATCCCCAAGGACGCGCTGCCGGGGTTCAACACCGACCTCGCCTTCCAGGGGAAGTACGCCTTCGCGGGCAACTACGACGGCTTCCGCATCTACGACATCAGCAACCCGAAGAAGCCGCGGACCGTGTCCCAGGTCCTGTGCCCCGGCTCGCAGAACGACATCTCCGTCTCGGGCAACCTGCTCTTCCTCTCCACCGACTCCTCGCGCAGCGACAACTCCTGCAGCAGCACCACGCAGCCCGCGACCGAGAAGTCCTCGTGGGAGGGCATGAAGGTCTTCGACATCAGCGACAAGTCGAACCCGCGGTACGTCTCCGCCGTCGAGACCGCCTGCGGCTCGCACACGCACACGCTGGTGCCGGAGAAGAAGAACGTCTACGTGTACGTCTCCTCGTACTCCCCGAGCGCCACGTTCCCGGACTGCCAGCCGCCGCACGACGGCATCTCCGTCATCAAGGTGCCGCGCAAGGCCCCGCAGAAGGCGGCGGTCGTCGACTTCCCCGTGCTCTTCCCGGGCGAGGGCCCCGACGGCGGCGGCAACCCGGGCGGTCCCACCAACCCGGGCGTCTCCAAGACCACCGGCTGCCACGACATCACCGTCCTTCCCTCCAAGGACCTCGCGGCCGGCGCCTGCATGGGCGACGGCATCCTCTTCTCCATCAAGGACCCCGAGAAGCCCAAGGTCATCGACCAGGTCCAGGACAACAAGAACTTCGCGTTCTGGCACTCGGCGACCTTCAACCAGAAGGCGAACAAGGTCGTCTTCACCGATGAGCTCGGCGGCGGTGGCGGCGCCACCTGCGACGAGGCCACCGGCCCGGAGCGCGGCGCCAACGGCATCTACGACGTCACCGGCAAGGGCGACCACCGCAAGCTCGTCTTCAAGAGCTACTACAAGATCCCGCGCCACCAGGCCGCGACCGAGAACTGCGTGGCCCACAACGGCTCGCTCATCCCGGTCAAGGGCAAGGACCTGATGGTCCAGGCGTGGTACCAGGGCGGCGTCTCCGTCTGGGACTTCACCAACTCCTCGAAGCCCAAGGAGATCGGCTACTTCGAGCGAGGCCCCCTGTCCACCGACGCCATCCAGGTGGGCGGCTCGTGGTCGGCGTACTACTACAACGGTTACGTCTACTCGAACGACATCGCCAAGGGCTTCGACGTCCTGAAGATCGACGACAAGCGGACGGATCCCGCCGAGCGGGTCCGCGTCCGTGAGCTCAACGTCCAGACCCAGCCGGATTACTTCGACTGAGCGGACCCCCGTGTGACCCCCCGAGCGGGGCGCGTCTCCTGCGCGCCCTGCTCGTCGGCCCGCGCATGGGTCCCGCCGGGCGGCTCGTCGTCCGGCGGGACCCCGAGCTCCCACGCGAGGCCGTACCGCTGGAACAGCTCGGCCCGCAAGGCGCCCTGCGGCATCGGCGCCCCCGGCAGCAGTACCGCGAAGACCGCGCCCATCAGCAGGGCCCGCAGCAGCGGATAGTCGGTGTCCACGTCGGCCGACCCATGGCGTACGACGGTGTCGCGGAGCAGTTCCGCGAGATGCTGCTGCTCCGGGCAGCGCACGAAGCCGTCCGCCTGGAGGATCCCGGCCATGTGCGTGCGCATCAGGAGCGGCTGGTCCCTGGCCAGGCCCAGGATCGCGTCGATGGCACGGGCCAGGCGCTCCTGCCCGTCCGTGGTGCACGGCTCGCGTTCCAGTGCTTCCTCGAGCGTGCGGTGCATCAGGCGGTGCACGGCGGACTGCAGGAGCTGGCGCTTGCCCGGGAAGTAGTACGACACCAGGCCGCGGGCCGAGCCCGCGCGGTCGGCGATGTCGCCGAGGGTCGTCGCCTCGTAGCCCCGCTCGCTGACGAGGTCGACCGTCGCCTGGAGGAGCCGTTCCCGAGAACGCCTTCGCAACTCTTCATTGACCGATGCGCTACGCGGGGACATCCTGTAACTCCTGCGTTGACTGGCTGAGAGCCAGTATACTCAGCGTGGCTCGGGCCAAGACCCTTGGCGGTCGTCTGACGGTCCGGTGTGACCTGGGGCAGGCAACACCGCGGGGGAGTGTTGCCTGCTCACAGGTGCCGATCGGCCGAACCCTCCTTACAGTGGGCCGGGGGGCCGAGGAGGCGTACCGACATGGATCAAGAGCAGATTCTGTCCCGGATCTCGTCGATGGTCGACGACGAGCGGACCCTGCGGGACTCCCTGGCATCGGGAGCGATCGACGAGGCGACGGAGCGCGCGCGGCTCGCGGCGCTCGAACGCGAACTGGACCAGTGCTGGGACCTGCTGCGCCAGCGGCGCGCGAAGGCGGAGTTCGGCGAGAATCCGGACGACGCGCGGGTGCGTCCCGCCGCGGAGGTCGAGGGCTACCGCTCATGAGCGGCCCCGCGTTCCGTCCGCCGTCCGGCTGCCCCGCAAGCCGTCCGCCGTCCGCGTCCTGACCCCATGGGCGCCGAGCGGGGCAAGCCGTACACGGGCCGGGACATCACCGTCACCTTCGACGGGCGGCGGTGCCTGCACGCCGCGGAGTGCGTGCGCGGGCTGCCGCAGGTCTTCGACACCGGGCGCCGCCCCTGGATCTCCCCCGACGCCTCGTCCGCGGACGAGATCGCCGAGGTGGTGCGCCGCTGCCCGTCCGGGGCGTTGCAGTACGAGAGGGCCGAGGGCGGGTCGGAGGAGGCGACCGCCCCCACCACCGTCGGACGGACGGCCGGCGGCACCCTGGTGATCCGCGGCGACCTGCGGATCACGGCGGCGGACGGCGCGGCGGTGCGGGAGACGCGCGTGATGCTGTGCGGCTGCGGCGCGAGCGGGAACCAGCCGTACTGCGACCACGCGGGCCCCTGCGCGACGCCCGGCGACGCCTGACATCCGGCCTCAGCCCCCGTCGACGAGACCGAGGACCGGGCGCAGGCCGTCCGGCCGCCGGTCCACGGGCAGATGGTCCACGAAGTGCACGGCGCAGCCGAGCGCGCCGGCGCCGCTGTCCGCGTGCCGGTCGTCGCCGACCATCAGCGTGTCCGCCGGGTCGACGCCGAGCGCCTCGCAGGCACGAGCGAACAGACGCGGGTCCGGCTTCTGGATCTCGTGCTCGTACGACAGGGTGTACGCGTCGACGTACGGGTCCAGGCCGTGGGCGCGGAAGACGGGGCGCAGATCCCAGCCGATGTTGCTGACCACCGCGACGCGGACGCCCCGCTCCCGCAGTCCGGTGAGCACCTCGGCGGCGTCGGCGTAGGGCAGCCAGGCCTCGGGCCGCATGTGGCGCTCGTACAGGGCGTCGTGCAGGAGCGGATCGGGCAGCGCGACCTCGCGCGACATCCCCGTGAACGCGGCCCGGTGCTGTGCGGCGCTGCGGTCGCGCTGGGCCCAGACCTCGGCGAGGTGCCCGGGGACGGCGTCGGGCCGCGCACCGCCCGGCAGCGCACCGGCCCGCTCAAGTCCGGCCGCCAGCCGCTCGAACTCGTCCGCGGGCAGCGGAAGCCCGGCCTCCGCGAGCACCGCCCGCAGCCAGGACCCGGTCGACTCGACGCGGAACAGGGTCCCGGAGAAGTCGAAGAGCGCACCCTTGATCGTCATGCCGGAATCCTCCGGGACCGCCGGAGCACGGGTCAAGAGGGCTCGGCCGCGGGCGGGCCAGGTGGCCGGGGATGCGCGGGTGGGTGGCCGACGGGCGTAGGTCGAGGGGCTCGCTGCCTGCGTGCCGGGAGCGGCTCGCGAGGGCTCAGAGGGTCTCCGTCGACCGGGCACCCGGGCGGTAGGCGTACGTGGCGACGGCCACGGCGACCGTCAGGGCGCCGAGGAGCCAGCCGCCCAGGACGTCCGACGGCCAGTGGACGCCGTTCCAGATGCGGGTCACGCCGACGCCGACGACCGAGACCGCGGCGATCGTCACGCCCGTGCGCCACACCGCGGGACCGACGTCGTACACCCGCAGCAGCCACAGGAGCAGTCCGCAGACCACGGTCGCCGTCAGCGCGTGGCCCGAGGGGAACGCCGCGAAGTGTGCGGAGTCCACCGGGTCCGGCCACGTCGGGCGCGGCTTGTCGACCGCGGCCTTGAGGCCCTGCTGAAGCAGCGTGCCCACCAGGCAGGTGACCGCCAGCCACAGGGCCAGCCAGCGCGCCCCGCGGGCCAGGAGCCAGACCACGGCCACGGCGATCAGCGCGCGCATCGTCCAGGGATCCCACACCCAGTCCGTCAGGATGCGGCTGGCCTGGGTCAGACCGTCGTGCGCGACGGCCCAGCGGTGCGTGGTGCGCGCGATGTCGCCGTCGACGGTGCCCAGGGGCCCCCACTCCAGCTCGACCAGGACGATCAGCAGGAGCGAGGGGACGCACAGGAACGCGGCGACGAGCGGGGCGCGGGGTCTGCGCGGACGGGGCGTACCGGGCGGCGAGTCGATGGGTGCGGCGGAGTGCATGAACAGATCCTCGCCGACAAGCGGTGTCGAAAACATTCCGGGGCGCGCCGGGGCGGGGCGAGAGCCGGATGCCACGGCCCGCGGAGCGGGACGCTACCCCAGCGCGCGCAGCCCCGGCACGAACGTCACCAGGAGCGGCACCACCGGCACCAGCGCCGCCGCGGCCGTCAGACGCAGCCGCCGCCCCGCGGTGAGCCGGGGCCGCGCGGCCAGCAACCGGTGCACCCGCTGCGGCACGTGGGCCTGCGGGGTGGGGCAGGGGCCGAACACGCCCCGGTCTTCGTTGAGCTCGACCAGGGCGAGGGCGATCGTCAGCCGGCCGAAGCGCCGCGACGCCACGTCGTCCGCGGCCAGCTCGACCAGGCGGTGCATCTCGTCCCGGAACGCGGCGAACACCGGCACCTGCGGGAACCCCGTGGCCAGCGCGCCCGAGCAGTGCAGGAGCCAGTCGTGCCGTGCCTGCGCGTGCCCCTGCTCATGGGCGAGCACCGCATCCAGCTGACGGCCCTTCAAGCGGCGCAACGCGGCCGTGGTGATGACCAGTTGGGGAGCGGACCCCGGCAGCCACCAGGCGTCGGGGCGCTCGCCCTCCAGGACGACGAGACGGTCCGCGCCGGGCTCCTCGCCGGGCAACAGCGGCGCCCGCAGGCGCAGTTCGGCACGCCCCTTGCGGCGCCTGGCCCGGGCCCGGACGATCTCCCGGGTCAGCATCGCGGCGGTCCACACGCCGCCCAGGGCGAGCACCACGGCGGTCGCGGGCGCCCAGGAACCACCGGCTCCGAGGCCGTACGCCTCGACCACACCGTGCGGCGCGGGGGCGAAGACATGACCGCGCACGGCCTGCCACGCGGCGGCGGCGCTCACGGTCATCGACAGGACGCAGCACATGAGCACACCCGCCACGACGCACTGCCACGCCCACAGCGCGACCACCGGTTCGCGCTCCGGCCAGTCGGCGCGTGCCAGGAGGCGCGGGGCGACGACGGCGGTGAGGGCGCCCAGCAGCAACAGTGCGACGGGGAGCAACATGCGTCCAGACTATGAGTGCGGCGCTGTCGGAGGGTATGGCCTATCGCCTCAAGTGACGCACGACACGGCTGAGCGCGGGATATCGCCCCTTACGGCCCGTGGTCCGGGGCCCGTGGCCGCCATCCGGAGCCCCGGCGGCCACCTCGCCCCGTTCCGTCACCGGCCCTACAGCGTCAGCAGCATCGCGATCATGGCGATCCCCATGGAGAGACGGCACACCATCGCCAGCTCCGTGCGGTCGGCCCAGCCCATGACCGCCACGCCGCGGCCACCGCCCCCGTCCGCCGCCGCGACCGTCGACACGGGCAGCAGGCGGGCGCCCGACACCAGCACGTACCCGGCGAAGTACAGCAGGAGGAAACCGGTGAGGAGCGGAGCGCCCCCGCCCCCGCCGCCGTGGCCCGCGTGCGCGGCGGGCGTCGCGGCCATGGCCACCGCCATGTAGACCATGGCGCAGGCGCCGACCAGGTGATGCAGGTGGTGCCGGTCGCTGCGGGCCGCCCAGAGCGCGCGGAGCGCCGCCGCGCCGAACACGGCCGCGTACGCGAGCCAGGCCCACCGCGGCGGGGCGAGGACGGCCGCGGGCAGGGCCATCAGGGCCATCCCGAACCCCATGAGGGCCTCCGAGCCGGCCGTGCGGCGCTGCGCCTCGACCCTGCTGCGCATCCGCAGCAGGCAGTAGGACCCGGTCGCCGCGCACAGCGCGACGAGCAGCCAGCCGGCCTGCGCCGGTCCGTGCACCGCGCACCTCCCCGATCGACGGCGTCGTCGGGTCGATGCCCTCGCACGGGGCGTCGTACGCGAGCGCATGGGTGTACGCGGGGAGCGCGGAGGGAGCGGACGGCGGTCCGGAGGGGGCGGGTGGCGGCGGGAGCGTAAATCGTTTTCGAGTAAAACACTTGCTAACCTTCTTGGTATGAGCAGCGCACCCCCACCCCCGACCGGCACGTCCGCCCCGACCGGTTCCTCCGCCCCGGCCGACTCGTCCGCCCCGACCGGTCCCGCCGCCCGTCCCCGTGTCCGCCGACTTCCGCTCGCCGGTGTGCTGCGCCCGGGCAAGCCGTCCGACATCTGGTTCAAGCCCGCGTCGAGCGTGGTCGTCGCCACCGCGATACCGAACCTGACGCTCCTCGCGCTCGGCCGCCTCGATCTCGTCATGTACACGATGGCCGGATCCTTCTGCGCCCTCTACACCCACAACCTGCCGTACGCCGCGCGGGCCCGCGCCCTCGCGGGAGTGGTCGCCGGCATGCTGGCGAGCGTCGGCATCGCGATGGTCGCCGCCTCGCTCACCACGTCGGCGGTCGTGCTCGTCACCGTCGGGGCGCTGCTCGCCGCCGCGCAGAAGACGCTCTGCGACGCCACCCGCATCGGCCCGCCCGGCCACCTCATCTTCACGTTCATCAGCTCCGCCACGCTGTTCGCGCCGCAGGCCATCGGGCAGGTCCCCGGCCACCTCGCCCTGACGCTCGGCGCGGGCGCGGTGGCCTGGCTGGTCGGCATGGCGCCCGCCCTGGTGCGCCCGCACGGCCCCGAGCGCCGGGCCACCGCACGGGCCCTGCGCGCGGCGGCCGCGTACGCCGAAGCCACGGGCCCCGGCCGTGAGCGGGCCCGCCCCGCCGCGGCAGCCGCCGTCCACGCCGCCTGGCAGTCCCTGCTCGCCTCCGGTGCCCGCACGGCGGCCCGCCGCGCCCTGGAGCGCCTGGTCATCCGCGCCGAGGAGACCCTGGCGGCGCCTTCGGCAGCGGACCCCGCCCAGCTGCGCTCCTGGGCGGCCGGGCTGCGCGGCACGGGCGCCGTGCCGCGCCCCGGCGACGCGGGGCCCGACGCGGACGACGAACTCATGGGAGCGGAAGCGGAAGCCGCGTCGGCCGCAGCGTCGGCGCGCCACTCCCTGTGGCGGCGTCTGGGCCCCGGCTCGCCGCTGCTGCCCATCGCGCTGCGCACGGCCATCGGCTGCGCGCTCGCCGGGTACGCGTCACTGGCCCTCGGCGTCGGCCGCCCCTACTGGGCGCTCGTCACGGCGGCGTCGCTCTACCAGGCGAACGTCACGCTCACCTGGAGCAGGGGAGTGCAGCGCGTGGTCGGCAACCTCGTCGGAGTGCTCGCCTTCGCCGCGATCGCCCCGCTGGCCCACCTCAACCACGCCGCGCTGATCCTCTGCTGTCTGGCGCTGGCCTTCGGGGCCGAGGCGCTCATCGGCCGCAACTACTGGCTCGGCAGTGTCTGCGTCACGCCGATGGCGCTTCTGGTCACCGAGTTCGCGCGGTTCCAGCAGCCCGGAGAGCTGATCCTCGACCGGGTGGTGGACACGCTGGTCGGCGCGCTGCTCGGCGTCGTCGCGGCCATCGCCGTCACCAACCGGCGGGCCGCCGACCACATCGAGCTGGCCATCGACGCCGCGGACCGGGCCCGCGCCCGCGCCGAGCAGGCTCTGGCCGCCCCGCTCCCCACCCCGGGCACCCTGCGCCCGGTGCGACGCGGCCTGACCGCGGCCCTGGTCGACCTGCGCGCCGCCCATGACGCGGCGGCGGGCGAATGGTGGCAGCGCGCCCTGCCGGAACAGCGGGTGATGGCCGCCGAGCAGGCAGGACACCGTACGCTCGCGGCGACGGTACGCGGCATGGAGCACGGCGAGCGCGTACGGGTGTGACGAGCCGGGCCGAGCGGAAGGGCGAGGACAGGGGCGCATGAGCAACGGGAGCGAACGGGACACGGCGGCGAAAGCCGTGACCCGTGCCGGAGACGGTGACGCGGGCGGTGCCGAGGAGGCGGCGGGCGGCGGGACGTCCGCGCCCCGCGACACCGTCGCCGCCGTCGTGCGGCAGTGGCAGGCGGTGCGGCCCGACATCGACACCGGCCCGATGGAGGTCATCGGCCGCATCAACCGCTGTGCGGCCCTCCTGCAACAGGCCGAGGACGCCCCGCTGCGCCGTGTCGGCCTGACCCGCCCCGAGTTCGACCTCCTGGGCGCGCTGCGCCGCACCGGCCATGAGCTGACCCCCGGCGAACTGGCCCGCGAGACCTTCTCCTCGGGCGCCGCCGTCACCAAGCGTCTCAAGCAGCTCCAGGAGCGTGCCCTGGTCGACCGGCGCGCCGACACCCGCGACCGCCGCGTCTCGCACGTCGGCCTGACCGACGCGGGCCGTGATCTGGTCGACTCGCTCCTGCCCGACCAGCTCGCCTACGAGACCGTGGTCCTCGCGGGTCTCGACGAGGCCGGGCAGGCGCAACTCAGCTCACTGCTGGGGGACTTGCTGGGGCAGCTGGAGGGGCGGCTCGGGCTCTCGCCCGGCTTCCGGGGGTGAGGGGCGCGGGACAGGGGGACGGGCTGTCCCGGACCCGTGGGCGTCAATGGTCTTCGACGTCAGTGGTCCTCGACATCAGTGCTCCTCGACCGACGCCGCCAGCAACTCCCGTGTCCCGGACTCCACATGGTCGGCGTAGTACGCGTGCAGAGCCGTGCGGCCCAGGCGGGCGGCGAGGGGGCCGTCGCCCGCCGCGATCGCCGCGAGGACCTCGCGGTGATGGGCTATGGAGCGCTCCATCCAGGCCGTGGTGTCCGTGACGCCCGCGATCTTCTTCTCGATGACCTCCACCACCGCCTCGTGCACCGCGCGTGCGCACAGGCCCAGGAGCGCATTGCCGCTCGCCTCGGCGATCGCGCGGTGGAAGAGCGCGTCCGCTTCGCTGAACGCGTGCAGGGACGCCGGGCCGCCCCGGCTGAGGGCTTCCATGCGGGTGATCTGCTCGCGCATCCGGGCGAGATCGTCCTCGCCGTGCAGCCGGGCCGCCAGGTGGTTGCTCTCGGCGTCCAACACCATGCGGAACTGGACCAGTTCGCCGAGCGTCGCCACGTTGGAGCGGGTCAACCGGCCCAGGGCCTGACTGAGGTTGTCGGGCGAGACGCCGAGGACCTCCGCGCCCAGCGGGTCGCCGGGGCGCGAGCGGATCAGGCCCGCCGACTGAAGGACGCGCAGCGCCTCGCGGACCGTGGAGCGCCCCACGCCAAAGCGGTTGACCAGTTCGCGCTCGGCCGGCAGCCGGGATCCTGGCGGCAGATCACCGCTGAGGATGCGCTCCTCGATCTGCTCGGCCACCCGCTGGTAGGCGCGGACCGGGGTGACCGGCCGGAACAGGTCGGCGTCGTCGGCGGCCATCGGCCCGCCCCCTCCACGGTACGTAGCTGACACGCGATCAGACGCGCGATGACGGCGCGGGAAAACCAAGATCTGGTGGTTGACCCGGCCGTGAACGTGGAGGCAGAGTACGGGAACTCAACTGGTCTGACCAGTCGACTGGCCTCATGGCCGGCCGACTTGGAGGTTCCATGCACACCAGCTCACGCGGCACCGGTGCACGGCCCACCGGCACACCCGACTTCGACGCGGCGGTGGACCCCGCCGCCGTCGTCGCCTTCACCAGGGATCTGGTCCGGCTGCGTACCGTGAATGCGGCCGGAGCCACCGAGGTCGAACGGCCCGCGGCCGAACTCGTCGCCCGCCTCTTCACCGAGTTCGGCTGGCCGTTCGAGGTGACGGAGGTGGCGCCGGGACGGCCCAACACCGTCGCCGTCGTCGAGGGCGGAGGAGGCGACGGGCCGACCCTGATGTTCGAAGGGCACATCGACGTCGTCACGGAGGGGGATCCCGCGGACTGGAGCGTCGATCCCTACGGCGCGGAGATCCGGGACGGCAGACTCTGGGGGCGCGGCTCCGCCGACATGAAGTCCGGCGTCGCGGCGATGATCCACGCGGTGCGGGCCCTCCAGCTCACCGGTCCCTTCCCCGGCCGGGTCGTCCTCGGCGTGCTGTGCGACGAGGAAGGGCTGATGCTCGGCGCGAAGGCGTTCGCCGCGACCCCGCTCGCGCGCGAGGTGGACGGGGTCATCGTCTGCGAACCCGAGGGGTACGAGGTGTGCACCTCCGCCCGCGGCGGCATCCGGCTGCGCCTCGACCTCGACGGGGTGATGGCCCACGGCGCCATGCCGCAGGAGGCCAAGAGCCCCGTCGTCGCCGGGGCGCGCGTCGTCGAGGCCCTCGCCCGCGTGCAGGACTGGGCCCAGGAGCGGTACGGCACCCACCCGCACGCCGGGAGCGTCACGGTCACGCCGACCGTCCTGCTCGGCGGCGACCCGGACCAGCTCAACGTCATCCCCGCCCACGGATTCGTCGGCATCGACCTGCGCACGATCCCCGGCACCGACCACGCCGAACTCATCGAGCGGGTCCGGCGGTGCGCGGCCGAGGCGGCCGGGACCGTGGGGGTGGGCGTCGGGCTCACCGTGGTCGACGACCGGCCGTCCGTCGAGATCCCCGAGGACCACCCCGTGGTCACCGCCCTCGTCGAGGGGCACCGCCACGTGCACGGCACCGCACCGCCGTTCGGGGCCGTGCCGGGCACCACCGACGGGACCATCCTCACCCGCGACGCCGGTCTGCCGACCGTCGTCTACGGCCCCGGCGGGAAGTGGATCGCCCACCAGAAGGACGAGTTCGTCGAGGTCCACGAGATCGTCGAGTACACGCGCGTGTACGCCGCCGCGGCGCACGCCTTCCTGACCGGAGCCACCGGAGGTGCGCGATGACCTGCCCCGAAGGGCTGCCCGTCGGCGAGGGCTGGGTGCCCGCGCCCGCCGCGGGGCCCGTCCTCTTCCCGTACGACGGGACCGAGATCGGCGTGGCGCCGATCGGTGACGCGGACCTCGCGCGGCGCGCGGTCGACCACGCGGCGGCCGTCCGGGTGCGGGTCGGCCGACTGACCGCCGGGGTGCGGCGGCAGGTGCTCGCCGGGGTCGCCGCGACGCTGGCCGACGCGGTTCCCGAGCTGGTGGACCTGCTCGTCCTGGAGACCGGCAAGCCGCGGGTCGACTGCGAGGTCGAGATGCGGCGGGCCGTCGCCACCTGGCGGTCCGCCGCCGACGAGGTGGCCCATCTGCACGGCGAGACCGTGCCGCTGGACCTCGAACCGTCGGGGGAGGGGCTCTTCGGATTCTGGACGCGCAGGCCCGTCGGCGTGGTGGTCGGCATCGCGGGCTTCAACTACCCGGTGCTGCTCGCCTCCCACAAGATCGCACCGGCGCTCGCCGCGGGCTGCCCCGTGATCGTCAAGCCCGCCCCGGCGACCCCGCTCGCCACCCTGCGCCTGGTCCATCTCGTACGGGAGCAGCTCGTGGCGGCGGGCGCGCCCGCCGGAGCGGTGCAGCTCGTCACGGGAGACGCCGAGGTCGGCCGTGCGCTCACCACGCACCCGGAGGTCGCGGCGGTGTCCTTCACCGGGTCGGCCGAGGTCGGGCACCGCATCGCGCGGGACGCGGCCCCCCGCAAGGTGGTCCTCGAACTCGGCTCCAACGCGGCGCTCGTCGTGGCCGCGGACGCCGATCTCGACGCGGCGGCCGACGCGGTGGTGCGCGGCGGGCTCTACGCGTCGGGTCAGGCCTGCATCTCCGTACAGCGGGTCGTCGTGGTGGCCGACGTGGCGGCGGAGTTCGAGAAGCGCCTCACGGAGCGATGGCCCGATGTGGTGGTCGGCGACCCTCGGGAGCCCGCGACCCGCGTCGCGGCGCTCATCGACGGGGCGGCGACGGACCGGGTGCTCGACTGGGTCGGACGGGCGCGGGCCGCGGGGGCCCGGCTGGTGGCCGGGGGCGGGCGGGACGCGAGCGGCCGGTGCGTGGTGCCGACCCTCCTCGCGGAGGTGCCCGACGGGGAACCCGCCTGGGACGAGGAGATCTTCGGCCCGGTCGTCTGCCTGCGCACGGCGCCCGATCTGGACGCCGCGTACGAGCTGGTCAACGCGAGCCGCTACGGCCTGCACGCGGCGGTCTTCACCCGGGACCTGCGGTCCGCTTTTGACGCCGTGGACCGGCTGGAGGCCGGTGGCGTCGTGGTGAACGACGTCCCCGGCTACCGCAGCGACATCGCCCCCTACGGCGGCGTCAAGGACTCGGGCATCGGCCGCGAGGGCCCCAGGTTCGCGATCGAGGAACTGACGGTGACCCGCATGGCCGTGATCCGGCCCTGACGGCCGCCGGGCCCCACCGGACAGTGATCACTCCCCACCGCCCCCGGCACGAGAGGCACCACCATGGACTACGGCAATCTGTTCCGGCTCGACGGGCGTCGTGTCGCCGTCGTGGGCGGAGCGAGCGGCATCGGCCGTGAGGCCGCCCGCGCGCTGGTCGCCCAGGGCGCGCACGTCGTCGTCGCCGACCGCGACCTGGAGGGGGCGGCGCGGACGGCGGCGCTCGCGGTGGAGGAGAGCGAGGCGGGGGCGGCGCCTGCCGGCACGGCGGTGGCCCACTCCCTCGACGTCCTCGACCCCGACGCCGTGCGTGCCGCCGTCGCCGCCTGGGAGCCGCTCGACGGACTCGTCGTCACCGTCGGGGCCAACGTGCGCAAGCGCCTCGCCGACTACGGGCTCGACGAGTTCGACCGCGTCATCGCGCTGAACCTCCGTTCCTACCTCACGCTCGTCCAGGCCGTCGCCCCCGGCATGGCCGAGCGCGGCCGGGGAAGCGTGGTCGGGTTCGCCTCGATGCGGGCCTTCCAGGTGGAGCCGGGGCAGGGGCCCTACGCCGCGTCCAAGGCGGGACTCGTCCAGTTGCTGCGGACCGCGGCCGCGGAGTGGGGGCCTCAGGGCGTGCGGTTCAACGCCGTCGCGCCCGGAGTCGTCCGTACCCCGCTCACCGACCAGATCGCCGCCGACCCCGCGTGGTTCGACGCCTACGCCCAGGCCTCCGCCCTCAAGCGCTGGGCCCGCGCCGACGAACTCGCCGGTGCCGTCGCCTATCTCGTGTCGGACGCGTCCACCTTCGTCACCGGGACCGTGCTCAGCGTCGACGGCGGCTGGACCGCGGTCGACGGCCGGTACGACCCGTCCGTGTGACCCGGGCAACGCCCCCTTCCGTCAGCCCAAATGACCCTCCGTTCCCCCACCCCGGCGCGCCCCTGATGCCGCCCCTCAAGGAGCCCCCCATGCCCCCGACAGCTGACGACGGCGCGCGAGACGACCCCCTCGACGGCCTCCCCACCCTCCGTGGCGTGGCCCGCTCCTCCCTCTGGCTGCTCCTCGTCCCCGTCCTGCTCTACGGCCTCGCCCCGTTCGTCGCCAACCGCATCGAGCCACGCGTCCTCGGCATCCCCTTCCTCCTGGCCTGGGTCATCGCCGCCACGGTGATCAGCCCCCTGGTCATCTGGCTCGCCGCCCGGCTCGACCCGGCCTACCGCGCCAACGCCGTCGAACCGCTCCCGGCCGACGACCTCGCGGGCACCGACACCGAAGGAGGCCGCCGATGAACGGCTCGGCAGCCGTCGCCACCACCGTCTTCGGGCTCGCGATGATCGCGACCATCGGGATCGGCCTCTGGAGCGCCCGCGGCCGGTCCAAGGGCCTGGCCGAGTGGTCCGTCTCCAGCCGCGGCCTCGGCGTCCTGTTCATCTGGCTGCTCATGGCCGGCGAGACGTACACGAGCTTCTCGTTCCTCGGCACCGCGGGGTGGTCCTACTCCTTCGGCGCGCCCATCCTCTACCTGGTCGCCTATCTGACCGTGGGCTTCGCCGTCGCGTACGTCGTGGGCCCCGCCCTGTGGACGTACGCGACCCGGCACGGGCTCATCTCCATCGCGGACATCGCCGAATTCCGCTTCCGGTCGCGGCCGGTGGGGATCCTCGTGGCCGTCGTCGCGACGGTCTTCATCGTTCCCTACATCCAGGTGCAGATCCAGGGCATGGGTGTCGTCGTGAACGCGATGACGTACGGGGGCGTCGACCTCAAGGTCGCCGCCGTCATCTCCTTCGTCGTGGCGGAGGTGTTCATCCTCGTGTCGGGGCTGCGCGGCTCGGCGTGGGTGAGCGCGCTCAAGGACCTGCTGGTGATCGTCGCCGTGGTGTTCCTCGCCGTGTACATCCCGATGCACTACCTCGGCGGCTTCGGCGACTTCATGCAGCGCATGGTCACCGAGAAACCCGAGTGGCTGACCTTCCCCGGACACGAGTCCGGCGGGCGCAACGCCCTGTGGTTCCTGAGCACGGTGGTGCTCAACGCCGTGACGATCACCATCTTCCCGACCACCGTCGCCGGGTACCTCAGCGCGAAGAGCCCGAACGCGCTGCGCCGCAACGCCCTGCTCCTGCCGTGGTACCAACTGCTCCTGTTCGTCCCCATGGTGGTCGGCGCGACGGCCCTGTTCGTGATGCCGACCCTGGGCAACCCGGACCTGGCCCTCTTCAGCCTCGTCACCGATTCGCTGCCCGCACCCGTCGTCGCGGTCATCGGTGTCGCGGGCGCCCTCTCGGCGATCGTGCCGATGAGCGTCTTCATGCTCTCCATCGGCACGCTGTGGGGCCGCACGGTCCTGGGCGGCGGCAACGGCGCCGATCCGCGGGCCCGCCGCCGCGCGCCGGGGACCTCCGGCGACGCGCACGACATGCGCGCCAAACGGCTCTCGCAACTCGTCTGCGTCATCGCCGGGCTGATCGCCCTCGCGGGCAGCCTCTTCTACCCGAACACCCTCGTGGAACTCTCCGTCCTGTCGTACGAAGGTCTGGCGCAGCTGGTGCCGGTCGTGCTCCTGGCGCTGTTCTGGCGGCGGTTGACCGCGCGGGCCGCGGTCGCCGGGATGCTCACCGGGCTCGCGGTGATGACCGTGCTGTGGGCCACGGACCACGATCCGTACCACGGCGTGAACGGTGGCATCATCGCCCTCGGGGCCAACCTCGTCGTGCTTCTCGCGGTCGTCCGGATCGCCCCGGGCCCCGGGCCGGCCGCACCGTCCGCCGCCGATCCGGCCCCGCCGGGCGAGAGCGCGGCACGGACCGCCGTGAAGGAGACCGGATGACGGACGTCTTCGAGGTGCCGGGCCTGCGGGAGTCCGTGGAGATCAAGATCGACCGCTGGGGCGTCCCCCATCTCTACGCCGCCTCCCAGGACGACCTCTTCCTGGCCCAGGGCTTCAACGCCGCCCGCGACCGCCTCTTCCAGCTCGACCTGTGGCGGCGGCGCGGGCTCGGACTGCTCGCCGAGGTGCTGGGGGAGCGGTACGCCGAACACGACCGCGCGGCCCGCCTCTTCCTCTACCGCGGCGACATGGCCGAGGAGTGGCGCGCGTACGGCGACGACACCGAGCGGGTGACGACGGCCTTCGTCGACGGCATCAACGCCTACGTCTCGCTGTGCCGCGCGGACGCGTCGCACCTGCCGCCGGAGTTCGGCCTCCTGGCGTACGAGCCCGCGTACTGGCACCCCTCCGACGTGGCCCGCGTCCGCAGCCACGGGCTCCAGTACAACCTGCGCGACGAGGTCGCCCGCGCGCTCACCCTGCGCGACCACGGCCCGCAGGCCGAGGATCTGCGCCGCCGGCGTGAGCCCGCCCCGCACCGGCTGCGCGTCCCCGAAGGCCTCGACCTGTCCGTGATCCCCGCCGACGTCCTGCGCGTGTACGAGCTGGCCACCACGCCCCCGTGGGCGGCGGGCGCCGCGCCCCGGCAGGGCCTCGACGGCTCCAACAACTGGGTGATCGCGCCGTCCCGCACGGCCACCGGCCGCCCCCTCCTGGCCAACGACCCGCACCGCGGGATCGCCCTGCCCGCGCTGCGCTACCTCGCCCACCTCTCGGCACCGGGCATCGACGCGATCGGAGCGGGCGAACCGGCCCTGCCCGGCATCTCCATCGGCCACAACGGCCACGTCGCCTTCGGCCTGACGATCTTCCCGATCGACCAGGAGGACCTGTACGTCTACCGCACGAACCCGGCCGACCCCCACGCGTACTGGTACGACGGCGGCTGGGAGCGGATGACGCACGTGACGGAGAGGATCCCCGTGCGGGACGGGGAACCGGTCACGGCCGACCTGTGGTTCACCCGGCACGGCCCGGTCATCCGCGAACTGCCCGACCAGAACACCGCGTTCGCGGTCCGCGCGGCCTGGCTCGGCCCCGGCATGGCCCCCTACCTGGGCAGCATGGACTACATGCGGGCGACGAGCCCCGACGCGTTCGTGGCGGCGATGCGCCGCTGGGGCGCGCCCGGCGAGAACCAGGTCTACGCGTCCCCCGACGGCACGATCGGCTGGCGGCCCGCGGGCCGCGTCCCCGTCCGCCCCAACTGGGACGGCACGCTCCCGGTGCCGGGCGACGGCCGCTACGAATGGGACGGCTTCCTGGACGTGGAGGAACTCCCCTCGGTCCGCGACCCCGCCGAGGGCTGGTTCGCCACCGCCAACCAGCTGAACCTGCCGCCCACGTATCCGAACGCCGAGAAGACGGTGACGTACGACTGGTACGCGCCGACCCGCCACGACCGCATCACGGAGGAGCTCGCCTCGCACACGGCCTGGACGGTCGAGGACTGCGTGCGTCTCCAGACGGACTACGTGAGCCTGCCGGCACGCAGGCTGCGGGAACTGCTGGCGGAGCTGGAGCCGGCGGAGGCCGCGGACGCCGACGGCACCGCCCTCGCGCTCCTGCGGGGCTGGGACGCCCGGCTCACCGCCGGCTCACCCGCCGCCGCCCTCTTCGAGGTCTGGTACCGGCGGCATCTGCGCCCTGCCCTCCTGGCGCGGGCCCTCGGCGGCGTCCTGGGCGCGGAGCAGGGCGAGCGGGCCCTGAAGCGGGTCCTCCCCGGGGAGGAGGCGGCCGCGGACGCGCGCATCGATCTGGAGCTGCTCGCGGGGGACCCGGACCCCGGGCTCCTGCTGGGCACGCTCCGCGCGGCCATGGACGAACTCACCGGGCTTCTGGGCGCCGACGCGGCCTCCTGGACCTGGGGCGCACTGCACCACGCTCATCCGCACCACCCCCTCGCCGCCCTGCTCGACGGGCCCGCCCCGAAGTGGGCCTCCGTGGGGCCCGTCCCGCGCGGCGGCAGCGGGGACACCGTGGGGGCCGCGGCGTACGGGCCGGGGTTCCGGCAGAGCGCGGGGGCCACCTTCCGGCTCGTCGTGGACGTCGGTTCCTGGGACGACTCCGTGGCGATGAACTCCCCGGGGCAGTCCGGGGTGCCGGGCAGCCCGCACTACGACGACCTGTTCGCGAGCTGGGCGGCGGACGGCTCCTTCCCGCTGCTCTACTCCCGGGAGGCGGTGGAGCGCCACACGCGGCACACGATCACCCTGCGCCCGCCCGCCGCACGGACTCAGGCGGCCGACCCGAAGGGCAGGTAGTCCACCTCGTACCCGAAGCAGCGGGGCCCGGCGAGCGCGAGGCCGCCCGGAGTGGTCCAGCGCGGATCGCAGCGGGCGGCGAAGGCGCTGACGCGCAGGCCGTAGCGCAGACCCTCCGTGGTCACCGGGTCCCCGGTCTCGCTGTCCAGGACGCAGATCAGGTCGGGCGTGGTCGCCACGGTCACCCCGTCGCGCGTGGCCAGCAAGTGCTCGTTCTGGAAGCCGAGTTCGAGCACCCGGCCGCCGTCGTCCCGCAGCCCTTCGAGGCGGGCGTGGCCGCGCGCGAAGCCGCCCTCCGTACGGCGGACCACGTCGACCACCTTGCCCGTCAGGAGAGGGATGCCGTCCAGGAGGGTGCGCGCCGCCGCCACCGGGTCCCCGTGCGTGGCGCGCGCCTCCCGCACCACCGCCCCGAGCCGTCCGGCGAGCGTCAGGGTCGCGGGCACGAGCCCGTCGGCGAGCTGATCGCCGCGCAGCACGGTGTCCGCGCAGCTGATCTGGCAGCCGAGCTCCACGCACACCGCGCGGGCGATCCGCTCGGCCGCGTGGTTGTCGACGGCCTCGACGACGACGGTGTTGCCCTTGTCGTCGGCCAGCGCCATCGGCGAGTTGCTGATCCCGACGAGACCCGGCAGCACCATCTGTGCCTCGGGGAACGCCCGCCCCATCGCGTCGCCGTCCACGAGCGGGAGCCCGGCCCGTGCGGCGCACACGATGGGCAGCATCGAGTTGACCCCGCCGACCTCCAGCGGCGTCAGATGCGTGGCCCCGCGGCCCAGGTGTCTCTCCAGGGCCCGTAACGCGGCCAGATACTCCCGCCCGTTGGGCACCCGCTCCAGGAGGACCGTGGGCGCGCCCATGCCGGAGATGGGCACGACGGTCGCGTCGGCGGCGACCTCGTCGATCCGGACGAGCCGCACCGGCCCGTGCGCGCGGATCGCCTCCCGGGCGAGCAGCTTGCCGATGTAGGGGTCGCCGCCGCCCCCCGTGCCGAGGATGCCGGCGCCCCGTGCGATGTCGTCGAGGTTGTCCAGGGTGATCTCACGCATGGGCGGTCGCCCCGGCGTCGGGCGCGGTGGCCGCGTCGAGACGCCCCAGGTCCAGATCGCCCACGGCCTTGACGCGGATGCGGGTGGCGCCGCCGGGCAGATAGGCGAGCGGCACCTCCTCGACGTCGACGACGCGTACGCTGCCGGGCCGCGCCCCGGCGTCCAGTGCCCGCCCGACGGCCTCCTCGCGCGCCTGGGCGAGCACCGCGTCCCGGTGTCCTTCGGGGACGCGGAAGACCCGGTCGACCTCGCCGCCGACCTGCGCGATCGCCGCCCCCACCGCGTTGGCCACGCCGAAGTGGCCGGGCCGGCGCACGTCGGCGCAGCCGTGCAGCGCCGCGGGCACCAGGACGGAGCCGCCGCCCACGACGACCACCGGCAGCGCCGCCGCCGAGGTCCGCATCCGGTCCACGCCTTCGGCGAGCCGCTCGGCGACGCGGTCCAGGGCGTGCTCGGTGAACTCCCGTCCCAGATGGGCGACCCGGGAGGGGTCCCCGATGTCGGCGCGGCCCGCGGCCACGGCGAGGTCCGTCGCCGTCAGCCGGGTGCCGCCGAAGACGAGCGCTTCCTCCGTGAGCCGGTAGCCCACCGACCGGGGCCCCGTCTCACCGTCGCGCGACACCAGGGACCCGCCGCCGATGCCGAGCGAAAGGACGTCGGGGATACGGAAGTTGGTGCGGATCCCCGCGGCCTCGCTCTCGCCCCCGGCCTCGCGCGGGAACCCGCCGGTCAGGACGCCGATGTCAGCGGTCGTGCCGCCCACGTCGACGACCGCGCAGTCGCCGAGCCCGGACAGGAGCGCCGCGCCCCGCATCGAGTTGGTCGGCCCCGACGCGAAGGTCGCGACGGGGCAGGAGCGCGCGAAGTCGACGTCCATGAGCGTTCCGTCGTTCTGCGACAGGAAGAACGGTGCCGTGATCGACATCTCGGCCAGCGCCTTGCCGAACGACTCGACGACGACCGTGGCCAGATCCCGCAGTGCCGCGTTGATGATCGTGGCGTTCTCCCGCGCGAGCAGCCCGACCCGGCCGAGGTCGTGCGAGAGCGAGAAGTGCACCCCCTCGCCCAGCTCCTCGCGCAGGATTTCGGCGGCGCGCCACTCGTCGGTCTCGGCGACCGGCGAGAACACCGACGACACGGCGACCGAGGTGAGCCCGCGCGCGGCGATGTCGGCGGCCGTGCGCCGTAACTCGTCCGGGTCGAGCGGTGAGAGCGGCCGCCCGTCGAACTCCCGCCCGCCGTGGCAGAGATAGCCGTGCCCGCCGAGGGCCGTGCGCTGCCGCTCGGGCCAGTCCGCCATGGGCGGCAGGGCGGCCGTGGCGGGCAGTCCCAGACGTACGGCCGCGACGGGAGTGAGCCGTGCGCCCTCGACGAGCGCGTTCAGGAAGTGGGTGGTGCCGATCATCACCGAGGTGAGTGATTCGACGGGCGGCGCGAGGCCCCGGATCGCCGCGATGACACCGGAGGTGACGTCGGGTGTGGTCGGTGACTTGACGGCCGCGAGAACGCGGTCGTCGTGCCCGAGAAGGGCGGCGTCGGTGTTGGTCCCACCGACGTCGATGCCGATACGCATGGTGGTGGAGTCCTTCGTGTGGCGACAGTCGGGTGCTGCGTAGTACGGACCTGACGCGCGCCGTGATCAACCGGGCGGCGAGACGACGGATTCCGGGGCGTCCCGACCGCCGTCCGACGGCGGCATCGAACATCAGACGACGGCCGTGGCGTTCCGGAGCCGCGAACATCGGCCTTTTCGTCGCCAGGCAAGGGCCATGGCCTGCTGGAGCTACGCCTACCCCACCACTGGTAGCCGCAGCACGCCCGCCGGGACAGGTGGCTTCCCGGCGTGCGTCCGGCGTCCGGTCGTGCACCCGCGCAGAAGCCGGCGCTCGCGGGAAGCGAGCACCGGCTCGTGCACACCCTGTCCGCCCCCTACGGGAACAGCGGCTTCTCCGGGGCCATCGAGCGCGCCGCCACATGAGACGTCATCCGCTCGTGGATCTCCTCCGGCGAGAGATAGACGTCCGTCATCTCGAAGTCCTTGAGCGTGGCGGGGCGTTGGGACTGGAATCCGGTGCGTACGTAGTCGTCGCCCGCGAGCGCGTTGAGCCCCCAGTTCGCGGCCGTGCGGAAGCGGGCCGTGACCGTGCGCAGGGCCCCCAAGTGGTAGCCGCGCGCGACGATCTGCGCGGGCAGGCCGGTCAGCTGCACGCCCAGCGGCTTCGACACGGCCTGGATGCCGCCGAGGTCCACGACCAGGCCCATGTCCTTGTGCCGGTAGGGCGTCAGGGGCGTGCCCCGCAGCGCCGCGGTGACGTTCTTCGCGGCGGCCCAGCCCTGGCGCATCGCGTGCTGCGCGGTCGGCGGGCAGATCGCGTCGCCGCCCTTGGCGATGTCCGGGACGGCCGCCGCGTCGCCGAGGGCGAACACCCCGTCCATGCCCGGCACCGTCAGCTCCGGGTCGACGACCAGGCGGCCCCGGTTGGTCTCGGCGCCCAGCGTCGCGATGAGCGGGCTCGGCGCGACACCGGCGGTCCAGATCAGCGTCCGGCAGGGCAGCGTGCGCCCGTCGGTGAGGGTGACGGTGTCCTCGGTCGCCTTCTCCACCGTCACGCCGAGCGACACCTCGACGCCGCGCCGGCGCATGATGGCCAGGGCCTTCTCGCCCAGCCTGTCACCCAGTTCGGGCATCAGCTTCGGGGCCACGTCGACCAGGTGCCACTTGATCTCCGAGGGGTCGAGCCCGGGGTAGCGCTCGGCCGCGGCATTCGTCAGACGGTGCAGATATGCCGCCGTCTCGGTGCCCGCGTACCCGCCGCCGACCACCACGAACTGCAAGCGGGCCTCGCGCTCGGCCCGGTCCGTGCTCGCCGACGCCAGGTCCAGCTGCGAGATCACGTGGTCGCGGATCCAGGCGGCCTCGGCCAGCGTCTTCACGCCGACCGCGTACTGGTCGACACCGGGGATGTCGAACTGCCGGGTCACGCTGCCCGGGGTGAGGACGAGGTAGTCGTAGCGCTCCACGACCTCCTCGCCGTTGATCTTCCGTACGATCACGGCCTTCGCGTTCGGGTCCACGCCGATGGCCCCGCCCGGGACGATCGCCGTACGGCGCAGCATGCGGCGCAGCGGCACCGCGACCGACTGCGGGGTCAGCACGCCCGACGCGACATGGGGAAGCAGGGGCAGATAGAGCTGATGGTCCTGCGGGCTGATGAGCCGCAGTTCGGCGTCCTGCGCCTTGAGCGTTCGCTCCAGCTTGTGCGCGCACTCCATACCGGCGAAGCCACCGCCGATGATCAGAATCCGGGGACGTTGCATAAGAGATCGCTCCAGGGTTGGGCGAGGGGTCCGGTCAATCCTCCGACGAGGGGCCGCCCGCCGCACCTCGGGTGCGCCGGGCGAGGAGTCCGAGTACCCCGGAGCGTCGGACGAATGCTCCCGAACCGTCGAATCAGCCGCCTGCCCCGGGGAGCCGGGGGTAGTCCCGTGGTTTTCGGCCCCTCTTCCCCGGCGGGCGCGGGAGGGTGTCCCTCCCTCAGATCCCGGGTCGGTACCGGATGGGATGGTCCTCCGGCACCTCGACGACGACGATCTTGACGCCGTCCGGATCCGTGATCCACATCTCGACGAGGCCCCAGGGCTCCTTCACCGGCTCCCGCGCCACCTCCACCCCGCGCGCCACCAGCTCGGCGTGCGCCTGGCGCACGTCCGCCACCTGGAGCCACAGCTGGAGGCCCGGCGCGGGCGGGGTCTGCGAGCGGCCGGACACCTCCAGGTGGCCGCCGCCCAGGAAGTAGACCGTGCCGCGCTCGGGGCCCGTACCGAACTCGCGGTGGACGGCGAGGCCCAGCGCCTCGCCGTAGAAGGCCCGCGAGCGCTCGGGGTCGGTGGGCCGGAGAAGGATCCTGCTGCTCAGTACATGCACCATGCAGCCGCACCTTAGTGGGGGGATACGCTCGGCGGTGCCTCGCCCACGCCGCGCCCGACAGCGGTGGGCCAGAGAGATCGGAGAACCCGCCCCATGGACACCGCCCCGCGCCCCGGCACGAGCGACCTCACCTTCCGCGCCGCCACCGAAGCGGACGTCGACGCGCTCGTCTCGCTGATCGAGTCGGCGTACCGAGGGGACTCCAGCCGGGCCGGCTGGACCACGGAGGCGGACATCCTGGAGGGCCGGCGAACCGACCCCCAGGGGGTCCTCGACGTCATCAAGGCGCCCGGGAGCAAGCTGCTCACGGTCGAGCGGGAGGGCGAGATCGTCGCCTGCTGCCAGCTCGAACACCGCGGGGAGCACGCCTACTTCGGGATGTTCGCGGTGAGCCCTTCGCTTCAGGGCGCGGGCCTCGGCAAGGTGATCATGGCGGAGGCCGAGCGGACCGCGCGGGAGACGTGGGGCGTGACGGAGATGCACATGACCGTGATCTCCGTACGCGAGGACCTCATCGCCTGGTACGAGCGGCGCGGCTACCGCCGTACGGGAAAGATGACCCCGTTCCCGTACGGCGACGAGCGGTTCGGCATTCCGCAGCGGGACGACCTGCGGTTCGAGCTGCTGGTCAAGCCCATCGGCTGAGCGCGCGAAGGTGCGGGCGGCCACCGGGGCGGACCCGTGGCCGCACGCGCGGAGGTCTCACGCGGTGAAGCGGCCCGTCCGTTTGATCTCCGGATAGTCCGTGGTGGCGCCGTCCAGCTGGAGCGCCCGAACGAGCCGCAGATCGTCCTGCGTGTTCACGACCCAGCCGATGATCCGCAGGTCGGCCTTCCTGGCCCGCTCGACGATCTCCAGCGTCAGACGCCGGATGTTCAGGACGAGGGTGGTGGCACCGACCGCCGTGGCGCGCTCCACGACGTCGGTGCCGAAGCGGCTCGCGACGAGCGCGGTGCGGACGCCCGGGACGAGGCGGGCGATCTCGGCGATCGCCTCGTCGTGGAAGGAGATCACCTCGACGCGGCCCACCAGGTCGCGCCGGTGCATCACCTCGGCGAGCGCGCGGGCGGCGGCCACGTCCTTGATCTCGGCCTGGAGCGGCGCCTTCACCGCGTCCAGGACCTCTTCGAAGACGGGGACGCGCTCACCGCGCCCCGCGTCCAGCTCACGCAGCTCGGCCAGGGTCTTCTCGGCGATCGGTCCCTTGCCGTCGGTCGTACGGGCCACGTCGGCGTCGTGCATGACGACGAGGGCGCCGTCCTTGCTCAGATGCAGATCGAGCTCGATGAGATCGAGGCCCGCGGCTTGCGCGGCGATGAAGGACCGGAGGGTGTTCTCGGGTTCGACACCCATGACCCCGCGATGACCGATGGTGAGGAAGTTCAAGGTTCACTCGCTTCCGTCGACGGCGGCTCGGTGGCCGCGGGGCGACAGAGGAGGAAGGTCCCGCGGCAATGTCGCAGCCTAACGGCCCGCCCCGGCGAAGGAGCCGCCCGTACGCGGGTGCCCCGATGCGCCGGAGCCGTCCGTTCTGCTTCCCACGATCCCGAGCAGGAGCCCGGTGATGACGGCGGCGACAAGGACGGCACGGGTGGTCACAGGGGCACTGCTCCATACGGCGGGGTCGGCTGACTCCGCCCGTCCTACCGCCTGCGGCCCCCGGGCCGCGAGCCACGTCACCCGTGGGTGGGCGTGTCCGCGGGGCGTTGACCGGGGGCGGACGGCGCGTCCGTGGCGGCGGATCCGGCCGCGGGGCCGGTGGGATCGGCGGGCCTCGGCGAGGGGGTGCGCGGCGCCATCTCCGCGAGGTCGGCGAGCATCGCCTCCGCCAGTTCGATCTCCGCCTCCAGACGCCGCCCGCTCCAGCGCAGCGCGATCTGCGGATGGGTCCAGGCCGCCTCCCCGTCCGCGCGGGCCAGCGCGTCGCGCACCTCCTTCAGCTCGCCCCGTGTGTGCGCGATGTGCTCGGTCACCAGGGCCCGCAGATGCTCCGGCGCCGCCAGGTGTCCGAGCCAGACCCGCAGGAGCAGCGGGTGCTTCAGGACGGCGGGCCCCGCGTCCCCGGCGCCCCCGGCCCATCCGATCAGCGCGGCACGGCCCTCGGCGGTGATGGAGTACGACCGCTTCGCGCGGGGCTCCTCGGGTCCCGAGCGCCGCGACGTGGCGTAGCCGAGCGCTTCGAGGCGGCGCAGCTCGGCGTAGATCTGGCTGATGGCGGGGGACCAGTAGAAGTGCCGCAGCGAGGCGTCGGCCCACTTCTTCAGCTCGTACCCCGTGCGCTCGCCCGGGAAGGAGAGCAGGCCGAGCACGGCCCACGCGGTCGGCGGCAGTTCCGCGGGCCGCCGGGAGGAGGTGGGGTGCCGCGGTGAGGTGGGGCGGGGTGCAGCCATATGACTGATTGAAGTGAACGTCACAGCGCGAGCGCAAGACGTGTGCGGTGCGGAGGGACGGCTGGGGTATAGGAGGTGCATGAGTGATCTTCCGACGCCGCACCTCCGCCGACTGCTCGGGGCCACCGACCGCCTGGCCTTCCACCGCGTGGCGGCCCGCTCCTGGCCTGCGGCGCAGCCCGTCCTGCCCCGGCTGAGCAGGAGCGCCGACCACGGCCTGCTGTGGTTCGGCATCGCGGCGGGGATGTGGGCGTTCGGCGGCGCGCGCGGGCGGCGGGCCGCGGTCCGGGGAGTGGCCTCCCTGGCCCTGGCGTCGGCCACGGTGAACACGCTCGGCAAGAGCGCGGTGCGCCGTGAGCGCCCGGTGCTCGACACGGTGCCGGTGATAAGGCATCTGTCCCGGCAGCCGATCACCAGCTCCTTCCCCTCGGGCCACTCGGCGTCGGCGGCGGCCTTCGCCACGGGCGTGGCCCTGGAGTCGCGCGGGCTGGGCGCGGCCGTGGCCCCGGTCGCCGCCTCCGTGGCCTTCTCCCGCGTGTACACGGGGGTGCACTACCCCAGCGACGTCCTGGTCGGCGCCGCCCTCGGTGTGGGCGCCGCCTACGCGGTGCGCGGCATGGTGCCCTCCCGGTCGCAGCTGCCGCCGCCCGCCCGGCCCCGCACGGACGCGCCCGCGCTGCCCGACGGCGAGGGCCTCGTCGTCGTGGCGAACCCCTCGTCCGGCGCCCAGCCGCAGCTCATGGACCCCCTCCGGCAGTTGAAGACCGCCCTGCCCCGTGCGGAGGTGATCCTGTACGAGCCGGAGGCCGGACCGCTGCCCAAGGTCCTCGACGAGGCGGCCCGCGACGCCGCCCGGCGCGGCGGGGTCTTCGGTGTGTGCGGCGGGGACGGCACGGTGAACGCCGCGGTGAGCGCGGCCCTGCGCTTCGACGTGCCGCTGATGGTGCTGCCCGGCGGCACGTTCAACCACTTCGCCGCGGACCTCGGCGTCGACACGGTCGCCGACGCCTGCGTCGCCCTGGCCCAGGGCAGTGCCGTACGGGCCGACGTGGGCCGGATCAAGCCCCTGGCCGGGGTCGGGCCCGGCGGCAGGACGTCCTCCGAGCCGGTGTACTTCCTGAACACGTTCAGCCTCGGCGCCTACCCCGAACTCGTCCGCATCAGGGAGGAGTGGTCGCCCAAGGTCGGCGGTCCGCCCGCCGCGCTGCTCGGCGTGGCCCAGATCGTGCACACGGGACGGCCGCTGAGCGCGGTGGTGAACGGCAAGGCCCGCTCGATGTGGCTGCTCTTCGCGGGCAACGGCGCCTACCGCAGCTCGGGCATCGCCCCGGTGCGCCGGCACGACCTGGCCGACGGCCTGCTGGACGTGCGCATCGCGCACGCCGGACGCTTCGCGCGCAGCCGTCTGCTGGCCGCCGCGGTGGTCGGCCAGCTCACCAAGACCCGCCTGTACGCGTCCGCCAAGGCCCAGCGCCTGGTCATCTCCGACCTGCCCGAGGGCACACAGATGGCGTACGACGGCGAACTGGCCCCCGCGCCCGCCGCACTGCTCCTCGACAAGCTCCCCGAGGCGCTCACCGTGTACCGGCCGACCCTGGACTGAGCCCGGGGCCGGCCGCCGGGCGGTGGCCGGTGGCGTTACGCCAAGCGGAGCACTCGGCGTGCGCACGGGGCCCGTCGCCGGTGTGCTGGCCTTCATGGGCTACGACATAGACGGCCCGCGTGAAGCGGGCACCACACGACGCGACGTACTGAGCGTCGCCGCGGTCCTTGTGGCCGGCGGCGCCGCCTTCACGGTGGCGGGCCCCGCGCCGCACGCCGCCGCGCAATCCGACGGCGGCTGCGGCCTCGGCTACGACGAGGAGTTCGAAGCAGCCCTCGCGGAAGCGGACGAGGCCACCCCCGAGAACCGCGCACTGGCCCCGGAGGGACCCCGCGGCAAGTTCGCCCTGCCGCTGCGCCGGGGCTTTCGCGTGTCCGCCCGCTACGGCGTACGCGGCAACTGGCTCGCCGGGCACCACACCGGCATCGACCTCGCCGTCCCCTCGGGAACGCCGGTGCACGCGGTCGGCGCGGGCACCGTGGTCCTGGCGCGCTGGTCGGGCGCGTACGGCAAGGCGGTCACGGTGCGGCTGCGGGACGGGCACTACGCCGTGTACGCGCACCTCTCCCGCATCTCCGTGCGCCAAGGGGCCCGCATCGGCACCGGCGACCGGCTCGGCAGCAGCGGGGCCACGGGCCGGGCCACCGGGCCCCACCTCCACCTGGAGATCCGGGCCCGGCGCGGCTACGGATCGGACGTCAACCCGGTGCGCTACCTCGCGCAGCGCGGGGCCCGGCTGCTGTGAGGCGCGTGTGGCGTGCCGCGTGCCGCGCGGGCGCCATGGCGGACCGCCCGGCGACCACGCGCCGGTGACGCGGTACTTACCGTCGAGTAAGGTCTGCCTCCCGTCCCCACCGAAGGAGGCAGCATGCCGCTGACGCCCCGTTCCCCGATGCTCCTGGCCGGCTTGCTCGCCGGGGCCGGGGTGGCGCATCTCGCCGCGCCGAAGCCGTTCGACGCCCTTGTGCCGCGCGTCCTGCCCGGGTCGCCGCGCACCTGGACGTACGCCAGCGCCGCGGTCGAGCTGGCCCTCGCGGCCGGGGTGGCGCTGCCCCGCACCCGGCGCACCGCCGCCCTGGCCACGGCGGCCTTCTTCGTGGGCGTCTTCCCCGCCAACGTGCAGATGGCGGTGGACTGGCGGCGCCGCCCCGCCCCGCTCAGGGCCGCGGCGATCGGCCGCCTGCCGCTCCAGATACCGCTGGTGATGTGGGCGAGGAACGTGGCGAAGGCGGCGCCGGGCACGGCTGCCGGGGCGGAGCCGGGAGCGGCGTCGGGCAACAAGGCCTGACGCCGCCACCCCGCCCGGCCTCAGCCCACGCTGCTCCGGGCCGCCACCGCGGTGGAGGTCGTCGTGGTGTGGGCCAGGCGCGCGGTCCGGGTGGGGACGTCGACCGTGTAGGTGTCCACGGTCATGGCCCGCTGGGAGACCTTCAGGACCATGAACCCCACGTCGGAGAAGTTCTGCCAGGCCGCGGGGTGGTCGAAGTGGGCCTTGCCGTCACCGGACTTCGCGGCGGCCCCGCAGACGATCTGGCGGGTGCCCGCGGTGCGGGCCGTGGGCTCCAGGATCTGGAGGGTGTGGTCGTGCCCGGACAGGATCAGGTCGGCCCGCCCGCACACCACCTGCTCGTACAGCTCCTTGAGGTGGATCCCGCGCGTGTAGTGGCCGATGAGGAAGCCGTCGTACGAACCGGCGCTGCCGTGCTTCCCGTTGTTCAGGTAGGGGTGGTGGCCGAGCACGATCTTCCAGCGGGCCTTGGACGCGGCGAGCGCGGTGTCCAGCCACGCGCGCTGGGCGCGCATGTACGGGCCGTCCCAGCGGTAGTGGGGCGCGGTCTGGGCGACCGTCGACGCGACGGGGTTGGTGTCGAGGGCGAAGAACTCCACCACGGGGTCGCCGTTCCCGGGACCCGCGGCGGACGGCAGGGCGACGGTGTAGTAGCGGCTCGGCATGTACCAGCGCGGTGAGGTGGCCGCGTAGGAGACCTCGCGGTCGCCGCGCGAGGGGTCACCGCCGCTGCCCGGGATCAGACCGGAGCAGTCGTGGTTGCCGAGGACCATGAGCCAGGGGACGTCGATGCCGGTGTTGGGCGTCTCGAACTTGTCCCGGAACTCGGAGTCGTGGTCGGACTCGGGCCCGTTCTCGTAGATGTTGTCGCCGAGCCCGACGGCGAGCGACACCCCCTCGTCCCGGCACACCCGCCGGGCGGCCTCGGTCACGGCGAGCTGCTCCTCGCCGCCGGTGCCGGAGTCCCCGGTCAGCAGGACGGCGAACTCGCCCTCGCGGTTCGGCGCCTGGGGGAAGGGGAACTTGGCGACGCCCTGCGCCGCCGCGGCCCGCTGTGCGCCGAACGGCAGCGCGGCCAGCGCGGCTCCCGCGGCGACGCCGCCCAGCAGCGTGCGGCGGTCCAGCGTGAGGGCCTGCGGGCCCCACTTCCCGGCGAGGTCCCGGGCGAGCGGCGCGTCGGCCTGCAGCCACTGCTTCTCGGTCAAGTCCGCCCGCGGCGGTATCAGTTCGTCATCGCACATCAGAGCGTTCTCCCATACCGGCGCGGACAGGGGAAGACGATCAGACGAATTACCGGTGTCGGCCGGGCGGCCGGCCTCGTCGTAGGGTCACCCCCGTGGAGCTCAGACACCTGTCCGGATTCGTCGCCGTCGCCGAGGAACTGCACTTCGGGCGTGCCGCCGACCGCCTGCACATCGCCCAGTCGCCCCTGAGCCAGCAGATCAAGCTCCTGGAGCGGGACCTCGGGGCCAAGCTGTTCGACCGCACCACCCGCACCGTGCGCCTCACCCCCGCGGGCCAGGCGCTCCTGGAGCCGGCCCGGCGGCTGCTCGCCGACGCCTCGGCGGTCCGGCGCACCGTACGGGCCGCGCACCTGGGCGAGGCCGGCCGGGTCAGCGTCGGCTTCGCCGGGGCCAGCAGCTACTCCGTGCTGCCGCTGCTCACCCGTGCCGTCAACTCCCGGCTGCCCGGGATCGAGCTCGTCCTCGAAGGCCAGACCTACACGGGCGAGGCGCTGCGCCGGGTCGCCGACGGTTCGCTCGACATCGGCTTCGTGGCGCTGCCCGTGCGGCGCGGCATCACGGCCCGCGTGGTGCGCATGGAGCGGCTCGTGCTCGCCCTGCCCGACAGCCATCCGCTGGCGTCACGGCCCGAGGTCCCGGTGAGCGAACTGGCGGACGAGCCCCTCGTGACGTTCCCGCTGTCGCGCGAGTCCGCGGTGCGCGAGGCCATGGTGCAGGCCTGTCACGAGGCCGGTTTCGCGCCCCGGATCGCGCAGGAGGCGCCGGACTCGTACAACATGCTGGCCCTGGTGGGAGCGGGTGTCGGCCTCGCGGTGGTGGTGGAGTCGGCCCGTGACATCCACCTGCCGCACGTGGTGTTCCGGCCGCTGGCCGGCGACGACGTGCCGGTGCTGCCCATCGCCCTCGGCTGGCGCACGGGCAACCGGTCGGCGGCGCTGCACGCGGTCCTGCGCGTGGCCGACGAGGTCCTGCCGGTGCCCGCCGACGCCCCGGATTCCGCCGGATGACGTCTCAATACGGGCTGTCATTGGTCTTGGACACCTCCTAATGGCGGAGGGCAGAGTGATCCACGTCTCGCGACGGTGCGAGGACCGGCGGCCGGCCGCTCGGCCGCCTTCCCCACCTCGTCGCCCTCCGTCGCGGGATCTGCCGCCACGAGAGGACGCTCGTCATGCAGCAAGACGCCCCGCTCCCCGGGGACCCGCTCTCCGCTGACCCGCTCCCCGGGGGCCCGCTCTCCGGGGACCCCCGATCCGGTGCCGATCCCGCCCTGGCCCGCGAGGCGCGCCGCGCGGGCGTCACCGCGTTCGTCGGCACCACCATCGAGTGGTTCGACTTCTACATCTACGGGTCCGCGTCGGCCCTGGTCCTCGGCAAGATCTTCTTCGCCGACGCCTCGCCCGCGGTGGGCACCCTCGCGGCCTTCGCCACCTTCTGGGTCGGCTTCCTCGCCCGCCCCCTCGGCGGCCTGATATTCGGGCACTTCGGCGACAAGTACGGCCGCAAGAAGGCCCTCGTCACCACCCTGACGATGATGGGCGGAGCCACGTTCTGCGTGGGACTGCTGCCGGGATACGCGCAGATCGGCGCCGCCGCGCCAATCCTCCTCGTCCTGCTGCGGATGATCCAGGGCGTGGCGATGGGCGGCGAATGGGGCGGCGCGGTCCTCATCGCCACCGAGTACGCCCCGCCCGGACGCAAGCTGCTGTACGGCTCCTTCGCCCAGCAGGGCTCCCCGGTCGGCAACCTCCTGGCCACCCTGGCCTTCCTCGGGATGGCCCAACTCCCCGACGCGGCCTTCGAGTCCTGGGGCTGGCGCGTGCCGTTCCTGTTCTCGGCCGTGCTCGTGGCCGTCGGGCTCTTCATCCGGCTCCGGCTCGCGGAGACCCCCGAGATGCAGGCCGCGCTGGCCCGCAAGAAGACCATCAAGCTGCCCGTCAAGGAAGTGCTCACGCGCTCCCCGATGCTGGTGTTCCTCGGCGTGCTCGCCGGCACGGCGGGCGTCGCGATCACCTACGTCAAGACGACGTTCGCGCTGTCCTGGGCCACCGCCGACCTGGACTTCGACCGCACGACGTTCCTCACGGTCATCTCGCTCGCGCTCGTCGTGCAGGTGATCGTGCAGCCCTTCGGCGCCGTCCTCGCCACCAAGTGGCCCGTGCGCAAAGCCGTGTTGTGGATGCTCCTCCCGGAGTTCGTGCTGCTGCCGCTCATGTTCGTCCTCGTCGGCACCGGCGACTTCTGGCTCGCCGTCCTCGGCATGGGGCTCGCCACCTTCCCGCACGCCATGTACTACGCGGCGCTCGCCGGGATCCTCGCCCGCGTCTTCCCCGTCGAGGTCCGCTACACCGGCATGTCCCTCTCGTACCAGCTGTGCACGACCCTGTTCGCCGGGACCGCGCCGATCGTCTCGCAGTACCTGCTCACCACCTTCGGCTCGATCTGGCCGGTCGTCGCCCTCGGCCTCCTCTACACCGTGCTCACCCTCGTCGGCGTCCTGCCCCTGCTGGCCCGCACGGGGGAGGAGCCCGCCCCCGATGCCGCCACCTCCCGTGCCGCACAACCCGCCTGATCCGTACCGCACACCCCGCCTGATCCGGAGTCACCCGTGCCCACCGTGCCGCCCATGAACTTCGCCGACCGCGATCCCGCCCTGCGTCCCCTGCTCGACCGCCTCCTGTCCGCCGACGACCGCGCCCGCGTCGAGCCCCTCCTGCGGGAACTCGGCGACCTGGCCGCGGGCGACCTGGACCGGCAGGCCGCCCTCGCCGACGCCCATCCGCCGCGCCTGGTCCCGTACGCCCCCGACGGCACGCGGATCGACGCCATCGAGTACCACCCGGCCCACGACCGCGCCGCCGCGATCGCCTACGAACGCTTCGGGCTCGCCGCGATGTCCCACCGGCCCGGCGTCCACGGCTGGCCCGCCAAGGTCCCGCACACCGTCAAGTACGCCCTCTCCTACCTCTACGTGCAGTCCGAGTTCGGCATGGCCTGCCCGCTGTCGATGACCGACTCGGCCGCCCGCATCCTGCGCCTGTTCGACCCCGACCGGTACGCCGCCGAGATCGCCGCGCTCACCTCCACGGACCCCGGACTCCGGGCCACGGGTGCGATGTTCATGACGGAGCAGCAGGGCGGCACGGACGTCGGCCTGACGCGGACCCTCGCCACCGACCGGGGCACGCACTGGACGCTCACCGGCAAGAAGTGGTTCGCGTCCAACCCCGCCGCCGACGTGATCCTCACCCTCGCGCGCGTGCCCGGTCAGGGGGAGGGCACCCGGGGCCTCGGCATGTTCCTCGTGCCCCGGCTGCGGCCCGACGGGACCCGCAACGCCGTCCGCATCGACCGCCTCAAGGACAAGCTCGGCTCCCGCTCCATCGCCAGCGGCGAGGTCACCCTGGACGAGGCGTACGCGACCCCGGTCGGCCGACTCACCCACGGCTTCCGGCAGATGGCCGAGATGCTGAACGTCTCGCGCCTGTCCAACGCCATGCGGGCCACCGCCCTGATGCGCCGCGCGGTCCGCGAGTCCGTCGACCACACGCGCACCCGGCACGTCTTCGGCAAGCCCCTCTTCGACCAGCCCCTGATGCGCGCCACGCTCCTGCCGCTGATCCTCGACACGGAAGCCGCGCTCGGCCTGGTCCTGGAGGCCGCCGCCCGCCTCACGGCCGCCGACGACGGCGACGGGCACGCCCGGGCCCTGGTCCGCGTCCTGACGCCGCTCGCCAAGCACACCCTGTGCAAGCGCGCCCGCTCCGTCACCGGCGAGGCCATGGAGATCCGCGGCGGCAACGGCTACATCGAGGACTGGGTCAGCCCCCGGCTCGTGCGCGACGCCCACCTCGGATCCATCTGGGAGGGCTCCTCCAACGTCATCGCGCTCGACGTGCTGCGCTGCATGCGCCGCGACGGATCCCACCGGACCCTCGCCGACACCTACGGCGACCGCGCCCCGGTGCGGCACCGCTGGGAACTCCTCCGCGAGCAGGGCGAGGCCCTGCTCGAACTCCCGCCGCAAGAGCAGGAGATGAGGATCGGACGGTACGCCGACCGCCTCACGCACGCCGTCATGGCGACGCTCCTGCACGACCAGGCCGACCACGAGACCGGTACCACGGGCGACGGCCGCGCGCTCCTGGTCGCCCATACCTACACCGCACTCCTCGACGACCCGGACGCGCTGCCCCGCGCCGCGCTGGACCACCTGGCCGAACTGGCCGACGGTGGTCAGGTCCCGCTCACCACGGCCAAGGAGTCCGCCGCACATGCCTGACGCGCCCCGCCCCGCATCCCCCCTGGCCGGCATGAAGGTCGTCGACCTCTCCAAGATCCTCGCCGGCCCGTACGTCACGATGTCCCTCGCCGACCTGGGCGCGGACGTCATCAAGGTCGAGCACCCCGAAGGCGGCGACCCGACCCGCGCCTGGGGACCGCCCTTCAACGGCCCCGACGCCACCTACTACCTGGCGGCCAACCGCAACAAGCGCTCGGTGACCCTGGACCTGAAGTCCCCCGAGGGCCAGGAGGCCGTGCACCGCATGCTCGCGGACGCGGACGTCATGGTGGAGAACTTCCGCCCCGGCAGCTCCCTGGCCACCGTCTTCGACTACCGCGCCCTCAGCGAGCGCTACCCCCGCCTGGTCCTGCTGCACATCTCGGCGTTCGGCGACACGGGACCGCTGCGCGACGAGCCCGGCTACGACATGGTGGCCCAGGCGAGCGCCGGCCTGATGTCCCTCACGGGCGAACCGGACGGCCCGCCCGTCAAGGCCGGTTACGCGATGGGTGACCTCGGCGCCGCCCTCTTCGGCCTGATCGGCGTCACCTCGGCCCTCGTCGAACGCGAGCGCACGGGGCGCGGCCAGTACGTCACGACCTCCCTGTACGAGTCGCAGCTCGCCCTGCACATCAACTGGGCCACCGGCTACTTCGCCACCGGGGAACGCCCCACCCGCCTGGGCTCCGGCCACCCCAGCCTCGTCCCGTACCAGGCCTACGCGGCAGCGGACGGACACTTCGTGATCGCGGTCGGCAGCGACGGCCTGTTCCGCCGCCTGAGCGAGACCCTGGGCCACCCGGAGTGGGCCGACGACCCGCGCTTCGCCACCAACCGCGCCCGCGTCACCCACCGCACGGCCCTCAACGCGAAGCTGGAAGCGGTCCTCGTCGACGAGACGGTGGCCCACTGGTGCGCGCTGCTCAAGCCGCGCGGCGTGCCCGTCGCCCCCATCCGCACCCTCGACGAGGTCTACGCCTGCCCGCAGACCGAGGCGCTCGGCATGGTCCAGAAGGTCGACCACCCCGAGGTGGGCCCCCTCCAGCAGGTCGCCTTCCCCGTCAGCTTCCGCGGCGAGCGCCCCGCCGTACGCACCGCACCGCCCACCCTCGGCCTGCACAGCAGGGACGTCCTCGCCGAACTCGGTTACGCCGAGGCGGACGCCGACCGTCTGCTCGGCCACCCCCGGCGTCAGCCGGACGACCACCCGCAAGGAGCCTGACCATGCCGTTCCCCGCCCTCGACGCCGTCGACCCGCTGAACCTGGAGGCCCTGCTCACCGACGAGGAGCGCGCCGTGCGCGACACGGTCCGCCGGTACCTCGACGCCAAGGTGGAGCCGCACATCGCCGGCTGGTTCGAGTCCGGCGAGCTTCCCGATCTGCCCGCACTGGCCCGGGAGTTCGGCGATCTCGGCCTGCTCGGCATGCATCTGGAGGGCTACGGATGCGCCGGGATGTCCGCCCGCGCGTACGGGATCGCCTGCCGTGAGCTGGAGGCGACCGACTCCGGCCTGCGCTCCTTCGTGTCCGTCCAGGGCTCGCTCGCGATGTTCGCGATCCACCGCTTCGGTTCCGAGGAGCAGAAGCGGGAGTGGCTGCCGCGCATGGCGGAGGGCTCCGCCATCGGCTGCTTCGGCCTGACCGAGCCCGACCACGGCTCCGACCCGGCGTCCATGACCACCCGGGCCCGCCGCGACGGCACGGACTGGATCCTCGACGGCCGCAAGATGTGGATCACGAACGGGTCGGTGGCGGCCGTCGCCGTCGTCTGGGCCCGCACGGAGGACGGCGTACGCGGCTTCGTCGTCCCCACCGACACCCCCGGCTTCTCGGCCCCGGTCATCAAGCACAAGATGTCGCTGCGCGCCTCCGTCACCAGCGAACTCGTCCTGGACGGCGTCCGGTTGCCCGCCTCCGCGCAGCTCCCCGGCGCGAGCGGGGTCGGCGCCCCGCTCACCTGCCTGAACGAGGCGCGCTACGGCATCGTCTGGGGCGTCACGGGCGCGGCGCGCTCGGCCTGGTGCGCGGCGCGCGACTACGCCCTGGAGCGCGAGCAGTTCGGCAAGCCCATCGCGGGCTTCCAGCTGACGCAGCAGAAGCTGGTGGACATGGCCCTGGAACTCCACAAGGCGACGCTGACCGCCCTGCACCTGTCCGCCCTGAAGGACTCACCGGCCGGGGTGCACCCGGCGCAGATCAGCTTCGGCAAGCTGAACAACGTGCGCGAGGCGATCGAGATCTGCCGCACCGCGCGCACGATCCTCGGCGCGAACGGCATCTCGCTGGAGTATCCGGTCATCCGGCACGCCAACAACCTGGAGTCCGTGCTCACCTACGAGGGCACCAGCGAGATGCACACGCTCGCCCTCGGTCAGGCGCTCACGGGCCACGCGGCCTTCCGCTGACGGCTGACGGCTGACCGCCGGGCGCCGGATGCCGGGCGTACGGGCGCCCGGTTCTCAGGCGCCGAGCTTGTGCAGCGCGGCGCCCACCAGCGTCCGTACGCCCGGCAGCAGCACCGAGAGGTCCGGGGCGAACAGGGGACTGTGGTTGCCCGGCACCCCGGTGATCTTGTCGCCGAGCCCTTGCCCCGGGGCGTCGTTCCAGGTGGCCTGCGGTGTCGAGGCCACGAACCAGAAGTCGTAGGGCACCCCGGTGGGCACGAGGAGCGAGAAGTCCTCGCTGCCCATCGCGGGCCCGAAGTCGACCACGCTCTGCGCGCCCAGGAGTTCGCCGTGCAGGGCCGCGATCTCCGCGTCCAGCGCGGCGTCGTTGACCGTGGCCGGGAAGCTCGCGCCGGTGTTCACCTCGGGCGGCGCCGGGCACCCGGCGGCCTCGCACTCTCCCTCGACGATGCGGCGCACGGCGGCCAGGACCCGCTCGCGCACGGTCGCGTCCTGCGTGCGCAGGTTCAGCCCGAGCCGTGCTTCCGAGGGGATGATGTTGGGCCGCTGGCCCGCGTTGAACTGCCCCGTGGTCAGCACCACCGCTTCGGATGCGGCCACCTCGCGGGACACGATCGATTGCAGCCGGGTGACGATGTACGCGCCCGTCACCACCGGGTCGACGGTCGCCTCGGGCCGCGAGCCGTGGCCGCCGAGCCCGTTCACCACGATGTGCAGGTCGTCCGCGGCCGACATGATCAGCCCCGGTGTGTGCGAGACGAAGCCCGCGGGACCGGGGGCGACGTGCTGGCCGAAGACGGCGTCCGGGCGGGGGAAGCGCGTGTGCAGCCCGTCGGAGACCATCGCCGCGGCTCCGCCGCCGCCTTCCTCGGCGGGCTGCCCGATCACCACGAGGGTGCCCGACCAGGTCTCGCGGGCCGCGGCGAGCGCCTCGGCGGCGAAGGCCAGCCACGTGACGTGCATGTCGTGGCCGCAGGCGTGCATCACACCGTCGACGGTGGAGGCATAGGAGAGCCCCGTGGCCTCCGTGACCGGCAGCGCGTCCATGTCGCCGCGCAGCCACACCACGGGCCCGTCGCCGTTCGTCAGGACGCCCACGACGCCGGTGCCGCCGACCGCGGTGGTCACCGCGTACCCGGCGCCCGCCAGCCGCTCGGCGAGGATCCCTGCCGTGCGGTGCTCCTGGAAGGAGAGCTCGGGATGGCGGTGGAGGTCCTGGTACAGCGCCTCGATGTCGTGCGTCTTCAGCCCCGAGGTGAGATCCAGGGCCAGGCTGGCGGCGGTCGGCATGCGGCTCCTTGCGGTCCGGGCAGACGAGGCATACGAGGGACGCGTTCACCCTCCCGGCCACCCTCGCACAGCGCGCGCCGCCCGGCGGCGGTCGGCCCGCGACCCGGCGGTGGCGGCCTCGGCAGGTGGGTGCGGCGACAAGGTGTGAAAATCGGTGGATACCGCCCAGGAGGAGTGTGATCGGCGTGGCCCGGAACCGCCGTCTGATCCTGGCCTCGCCCACCGAGGTCTGGGGCCTGCTGTCCGACGGCCGCCGGTACGGGGAGTGGGTGACGGGAACCCAGGAGGTCACCTCCGTGGACCCGCGCTGGCCCGCGGTGGGCGCCCGCCTGGCGGTCCGGGTCGGCGTGGGCCCGCTGGTGCTCGACGACACCTGCGTCGTGCGCATCAGCGAGCCGGAGAGCCGCCTCCAGCTGGAGGCGAAGGCGGGCCCCTTCGGGGCGGCCCGCATCGCCATGAACCTCACCCCCTGGGGCGAGCACACCCTCCTCACCCTCGACTGGCACCCGCTGCGCGGCCCGGGCACCCGGATGCACGGCCTCCCGGTCGACTACGTCGTCGCGGTCCGCAACGGCATGATGCTGACGAAGCTGGCCCGGATCGCGGTGAAGGAGCACGGCCGCAGCGTCTGAGCCGCCCGCCGGTCGGTGGCGCCCTTGACCCCGTGCCACTTCTTGCGGGGGCGGGTCAGTGGGGCCGTGGTTGTTCCAGGCCGCGCAGGAGCAGGTCGATCATGCGGCGCGGGTCGTAGCGCTCGGGGTCGCTGTCGTGCCCGATGCAGAGGTTGCCGATGCCCCGCATCAGCTCGTAGGCGCGGGTGCCGGGCTTGGTCTCGGCGGCCTCGACGGCCGCGTCCAGCAGTTGCGCGCACACGGGCACCAGGCGGTCGAGGAAGTAGGTGTGCAGCGCCTCGAAGCCGCTGCTGTCCGACTGCATCGCCTGGGCGAGTCCGTGCTTGGTGACCAGGAAGTCGACGAAGAGATCGACCCACCGGTGGAGCGCCACCAGCGGGGAGCCGGCGTCGGCGAGCAGCGTCGGGCCCGCCTCGGCGCACGCCTCGACCTGGTGGCGGTAGACCGCGACGACGAGGTCCGAGCGGCTGGGGAAGTGCCGGTAGATGGTCCCCACCCCGACGCCGGCCCGGGCCGCGATCTCGCGGATCGGCGCGTCGACGCCGGAGACGACGAACACCTCGGCGGCGGCGGAGAGCAGCGTCTGCTCGTTGCGCTGCGCGTCGGCCCGCTTGCTGCGGGCGGGCGCCCCTCCTGAGTTGCTTGCGGCGGGCATCCCGCGCTCCTTCCGGCGTCGTTGACAAAGCGGAACGCTGTTCCGTATCGTAATCGGAACAACGTTCCGCTTCACCTTATCCGAAGCCGGCCGTTTCTGACCGCCCTGCCTCCCCGGCCGCCGCTCGCGGCGGACCGGCGGCGGAGGCCATCGAAAGGGAAACGCGCATCATGAGTGCATCGACCTCCTCGACCTCCTCGAACGCCACGGCTACCGCGGCCGCCGCGACCGGCACGGCCGACGTCCTCGGCCCGCCCAGCCCCGTCCTCTCGGTCGGGCCCGTGGTCCTGCCGGCCCCCGGCCGCCCCGTGGACCTACAGGTGCGGGTCTCCGCGCCCGTGACCGGCAGCGACCTGCCGATCGTCCTCCTCTCGCACGGCCAGGGCTTCTCGAACCACCTCTCCTCACTCAACGGCTACGCCCCGCTCGCCGACTTCTGGGCGGCGCACGGCTTCGTCGTCATCCAGCCCACCCACCTGAGCTCGCGGACGCTGACCCTGGACCCCGGCACTCCGGGCGCACCCCTGTTCTGGCGCTCGCGGGCCGAGGACATGAAGCGCGTCCTCGACGGGCTCGACGTGATCGAGGAGGCCGTCCCGCAGCTCCAAGGGCGCCTGGACCGCGGCAAGGTGGCGGTGGCAGGACACTCCATGGGCGGGCACACCGCGAGCCTGCTGCTCGGCGCCCGGCTCACCGACCCGGACGACGGGACCGAGGTGGACCTGGCCGACCCGCGGATCACGGCGGGCATCCTGCTCGCCGCGCCCGGCCGGGGCGGCGACGCCCTCACCGAGGAGGTGGCCAAGAACTGGCCCTTCTTCGCGACCGCGGACTTCTCCGCGATGACGACGCCGACGCTCGTCGTCGCGGGCGACCGGGACGAGTCCGCCCATCTGACCGTCGCGGGCGCGGACTGGCACACCGATCCGTACGTCCTCTCCCCGGGCCCCAAGTCCCTGCTCACCCTGTTCGGCGCCGAGCACGGGCTCGGCGGGATCTCCGGATACGACGTCGCGGAGACCACGGACGAGAACCCCGCGCGGGTGTCCGCGGTCCAGCGGCTCACCAGTGCCTACCTCCGCGGCCAGTTCCGCCCGGAGGACACCTCCTGGAAGGCGGAGTGCGACGCGCTGGCGGCCGCCCCCGAGCCGCTCGGGCGCGTCACGTCCAGGTAGCGGCCCGCAGGACGGTGCAGGCCTACGTCAACTGGCCTTTCCTGCCGAAAAGTTGATGTATTCCTGGGGTGCGCCAAGTACGCTCCGTGCGACATTGACCACTCGCCGCACAGCGGCCACGCACGGCACGGGGGTACGCCGGATGGGCCGGGAACTGGGCTTCGAGGGGCTCATCGACGACGCGGGCTTCTTCCCCAGACTGCTGGGCCGCAACGCCCGGGGGCGCGACGAGAAACTCCTGTACGAGCCCGACCTGCCCGTCGTGCTGCTCACCGGCGGCCCCGGCATGGGCAAGCAGCGGCTCCTTGAGCTGCTGCGGGACCGGCTCGGACGCAAGGTGCCCGTCGCGCACGTGGACTGCGCGGACAAGCGGTACACGGAAGAGGCCGCCCGGCGCCCCTCCTGCCGTTCGGCGGCGACGGAGACGATGTACGACGTCGCGCTGCGGATGAGCGAGTGGGAGGGGCCGGGAGGCGCGCTGCCCACGCCCCGGTTCTTCGCCGGGATGGCCGCGGTGGCGGCGGGCGCCCGGCTGCGGCGCCGCGAGCTGGAAGAGGAACTGGAGCGCTACCGAGCCCTGTTGCAGCCCAAGAAGGGCCTCGGCCGGTTCTTCCGCAACGTCGTGACCGGCTACCTGTCCGCGCTCGCCGGAGTGGTCGCCCCCGCGGCGGCACCCCTGGTGGGCGCCGCGCTGACGGAGTTCCTGGAGAAACTGGCGCGCACCGGCGCCGAACCGGTGCGCGCCACCTACGGCGACTACCCCGGCGCCGCGGGCAGCGCGGGCACCGGCCTGCGGCTGCTCGCCCACGACTTCCAACAGGGCGGCGAGGAGCGGAAGTTCGCCGAAGGCTTCCTCTTCCGTGCCCTGCGCGAGGATCTGGACGCCGCCTACACCGGCATCGGCGCCGCGCTCACCCGCGTGGGCCGCCCCGCCGTACTGCTGCAACACGCCAACTGGCCGGTGGGCCGCGGGCTGCTGGCCGCGGCGCTCGGCGACCGGGCCGACGGCCACCGCGAGCGGACCGTGCTCGTGGCCAGCGAACGCATGGCGCAGCCCCTTTTCCTGGCCGACGAGCCGCGCACCGAAGAGCTCGCCGCCTACCGGCCGGACCAGGAAGAGCCGCCCGGCTGGCAGCGCCTCCCGGCACGCGGCCGGCTGGGGCAGGGCGTCCTGCTCCTGCGGATGCCGCTGCTCACCACGGAACACCTCCACAAGGAGCTGCAACAGCACACCGGCGGCGCCCCGGAGGCGGCACGCCTGCGCCGGGCGCAGAGCGCGGTGCACCGGCTCTCGGGCCATCGCCCCCGTGTGGTGCAGCGCCTGGTCGAGGCCGCCGGAGAGCTGCCGGAGCTGGACAACGACCGGGAGCTCCTCGACCAGCCCGCGGGGCTCGACGGAGAGCCCCGCGCCGTACGGGACGTGCTGCTGACCGAGCTGGTCCTGCGCCAGCTGCCCGAGCGGCTGCCCGTCGAGCACACCGACCGGTGGCTGGACCTGCTCACCCAGCTGTCGGTCGCGCACACCGGCGACTGCGCCCGCGCCCTGCTGCGCGGCCCCGACCTGGCGCAGCTGGCCGGCGGGCTCAGCGCGGACGAGGTCGGGCGCCACCTCCTGGAGAGCGGCTGGCCCCCCTGCGAACGGCACTTCATCGGCGACTTCGGCCTCCGGCAGCTGCTCATGAGCAGACTCCACGGACCGCCCGGCGCCGGCACCGAATGGCGCCGCAACCACAGCCTCCTGTACACGCACTACCGCAGCCGGGCCGAGTCGCCCGACCGCGCCTTCGGCACCACCGCGGCACACGGCCTCAACCACGACCTGGTCGCCAACGGCCCCGAACGCGCCGTGCACCACCTCGCCGTCACCTTTCCCGTGGACGGCGTGGGCGCCGAGGAGTGGTGCGACCAGCTGCTCGCGCTCGCCCAGGCCCCCTCGCCCGGCGGCCACGACGAACGGCACGCCCGGATGACGGTGGCCCGCGTCGACGGCACCAAACTGCAACGCCAGCTGGACGAGCTGCTGCACGCCGTCTGGCTCTGCGAGGAGCGCACCAGGCCACCGGACATCGCGGCGGCGGACCGGATGGCGCAGCTGCTGCGCGAACTGGCCCGCGACTACGCGGGAGCCGCGCCGGTGCTCGCCGCACGGGCCGGCACATGGGACCGCAGGGCCCGCAACCGCCAGCCGCTCCAGTCCTGTTCCTGCACCGCCCACATCGGAGAGGGGAGCTGAGCCGATGTTCCGGACCACCGCCGACTGGCTGCACGAGCACCTGTGGAACACGCTCCTGAAGAAGATCGTCACCTGTGTCGTGGCGGTCGCTCTCGCCCTGGGTGCCTACGGCGTCGTCTCGAAGCTGACCGAGGAGGCCGACGACTGCGCCCAGGGCGTCACCGAGTCCGGCGGCGAGTGCATCGGCGTCAACGGCTCCGGCTACGACTTCGGGGAGCCGGAGATCGCACCGGTCGCGGCCCGGATCGCCGAGGAGAACCGCCGCATCGACGGCCAACCGCACGTCACCGTGGCGATGATGCTCCCGCTCCAGCCCGAGTCGAAGGCCGAGCGGCGGCAGCTGCGCAGCGAACTCCAGGGGGCCTTCCTGGCCCAGTACCGCGTCAACCGCGAGCCGGGGAAGCCGGTGGTGCGGCTGGTGCTCGCCAACCCCGGCAAGGACTACCTGCGGCAGGACGAGGTGGTGCCCGACCTGGTGCGGATGGCGCGCTCCGGCAGCGACAACCTGCGGGCGGTGACCGGCTTCAACCTCTCCCTGGACGCCACCAGGGACGCGGTGCGCAGCCTCACCCGGCAGCAGGTGCCCGTCCTGGTGGCCCGCGCCTCGGCGAGTTCCCTCGCCAACGAGGAGAGCAAGGACGGGACGTACGACTTCCGGGGGCTCGCCCGCATCATCCCCACCAACGAGGAGCAGGCGCGGGCGCTCGCCGCCTTCAACGGCAGCCGCAAGGACCGCCAGACCGTCCTGGTGCGCGACACGCGCCCCGACCCCTACGTCCGCTCGCTGGCGCGCGCCTTCCAGAAGCTCCCCGAGGACGGCCCGGCGGGCCCCGACGACATGACGTTCTCGTCGCCCGGGGTCGCCGATCCCGGCGACGTCGACAACCAGTTCCGCCCGACGGTCAACACGATCTGCAACTCGGGCGCGGACACCATCTACTTCGCGGGCCGCTCCACGCACCTGCGGCTCTTCCTCAAGCGCCTGGCCCAAGAGGCGTGTGAGGAGCGGAAGTTCACCGTGGTCTCCGGTTCGGACGCGGCCTCGCTGAACAACCGTATGACCGACGCGGACTGGGCAGAGCTCCGCGACGGCTCGGGCAAACCGAAGATGACCGTGCAGTACGCCGCGCCGGCCCACCCCGACGCGTGGTCCACCGAGATAGAACGCTGGCAGGACGAGGAGGAGGAGCGGACCGGCAAGCGGCCGACCGCGGCGAAGGCACCCGGCTCGCTGCGTGATCCGCTGGCCGAGCTGGAACGCCTCAAGCACACCATCGGCGCGCTGAAGTCGGGGGGCCACGACATCGGCGACGTCCAGCTGGGCGACTCACGCACCATGATGGTGCACGACGGGGTGCGGGCCGCGGTCGAGGCGATCCGCGGCGCCAAACCCACCGGAGAGGCGGTCCCCTCCGCCGAGCAGGTGGGCAACCGCTGGGCCACGATGCAGTCCAAGAACCGCGTGAACGGCACGAGCGGCCGGATCTGCCTCACCAAGGCGGGCAACCCCTACGACAAGCCCCTGGCCGTCGTCGCCCTGAAACCCGGCACGAAGGCGGGCCCGGGCGCCCTGGAGTACGTGGACCTGGCCTGGCCCACCGGAAAGCCGCAGCCGGAGGACTGCGTCGTACGCGGCGGCTAGGCGACGGACGGGAAGGCCAGGGGCGTACGAGGGGAGTGGGGGCCGGTGGTGACCCGGCCCCCTCGGCGTGGCGGCCCTCAGTGGACGACGTCGAAGACGTTCTTCTGGAGGCCGTTGGCGTAGGCCTCGTGCTCGACCAGGCGCAGCTTCTGGGCGTCCTTGTCCGTGTCGCTGAACAGGCGCTTGCCCGCGCCGAGCAGCAGGGGGAAGACGAGCAGGTGGTAGCGGTCGATCAGCCCCGCGTCGGAGAGGTCGCGGTTCAGGGTGGCGCTGCCGTGCACGATGATCGGGCCGCCCTCGGTCTTCTTCAGCTCGGCGACCTCGTCCAGCGAGCGCAGGATGGTCGTCGGGCCCCAGTCCGCCACCAGGTCGCCCTCGGCCAGGCTCGTGGAGACGACGTACTTCGGCATGTCCTTGTACTCGGCGAACTCCTCCATGCCCGGCCACACGGGGCTGAACGCCTCGTAGCTCGTCCGGCCCAGGAGCACCGCCGCGGCCTCCTGCTGCTCCCGGCCCTTGATCTCGAACGCTTCCGGGAGGAACTCGACGTCCTTGAAGGTCCAGCCGGAGTTCCGGTAACCGGGCTCGCCGCCCGGGGCCTCCACGACACCGTCGAGCGAGATGAACGCGGTGCTGATCAACGTACGCATCTGAAAGTCTCCTCAAGGAAAGGCGGTCGTCGCCGTTTCATTTTCGCGGTTCCGGGGGTGAAGACCGCGGTCCTCGCGAAAACTCATCGGCCGTGCGCACGGTTGGTGCTGCCGGGGCCCCGGCAGCGGGTTCGCGGAAGGTCGGAAAGGCGTTGTCCGCTTCGGGCCGCTCGCTCTACCCTGGCGCCCAGGCCCGTCCCAAGCCCCCGGACCGGCCCGACTCAGGCTGCCGGGTCCGTTTTCCCCGCAGCGGACGCACGGACACCGGCTCGTCCCGCCGGCCGTCGTGTCCGGGGGCCACTCCCGCGGCCTCCGCGCGCAGGCCGGTGCGGACACCCGCTCCCGGGGCACCAGGGGGAGCCTGCCCCCGGGAGCGCCGCGGCCGCCGCCGCTGAATCCGGCGGCGGCCGCCGGCTCCGACAGCCCCGCCCACAGCCCGAAGCACCCGCCGATTACCCGTCCTCCGGGCCCCGACACCCCCCGCACACAGCCTCTTCCGACAGGGGTTCCGACAGGGGTTCCTTCAGGGGCCGGGGTGAAAGGGTGACCGCCGCTGCGGCTGTCGAGGTGAGCAGCGGATACGGTGCTCTGGTGACTGATGGGGTGGGGACGGTGCCTGGGACCGCGCTGCTGATTGCGGCGGCGCCGGTCGGCAAGGCCCGCATGGTGGACGCGGCTTCCGTGCTGCCCGTGCTCGCGGCGGTGTCTCCGGCGGTGCTCGCCGGGACCGCGACCGCGAGTGTCGTGGAGCTCGCGGACCCGCTGGATCCGCAGACGGTGCTCACGCGGCTGCGCGCGGCCGCGATGGCGCCGGGGCCGTTGACGGTGTACCTGGTCGGGCAGCTGCATCTCGACCGCCGTCAGCGGTTGCAGCACGTGGGTCTTGCGAGGACCACGGCGGCGACGGTGCGCTACACCGGATTTCCGTGGCACTGGATAGCCCAGGAGCTGCGGCTGCGTCCGCCGGGCAGCACGACCGTCATCGCCGATCTGCACGCGGACACGGACAGTTGGCAGCAGCTCGCGCAGCGGCCCCTGGACGTGGGCGCGGGCGTGGCGCTGTACGGGCGGATCGCGCCGCCGCCCGGCCGACGTGCCGTCGCGACGCCCTCGTACATGAAGGCGCTCGCGACGGTCCTGCGCAGCGGGCACCGGCCGCCGCTGCCCGACCTGCACCAGCACGTCGTGGCGCAGACGGCGGACGAGGGCGGCGGCACCGCCATCATGCTGCTGTCCGTCGGCCCGGCCGTTGGTGCCGTCCCCGGCGGCGGACCCGCGGGCCTGCGCCACGGGGCGCCGGCGGCAGCAGCCGCGCAGTCGGTGCCGATCCCCGCCCAACAGCAGGCCCCCACCCTCGACATGCCGCCCTCGTCGGCGCCGCCCACGGCCGGCGCGGACCCGCACGCCGCGATCACCAAAGCGGTGGAGGCGGGCCGGCACGGCGAGGCCGCGGCGATGGCGGCGGCCTGGGAGCAGGAGGCGCTGCGTACGTACGGGCCCTCCTCGCCCGAAGTGGTGCACTGGATGGAGGTCCGCGGGCACTTGGCGATCTTCGCCAAGGACCCCGGACGCAGCTGCGAGATCTGGCTCGCCGTGGTCTCCGCCAGACTCACGGCGGGCCAGGCCCCCGACGCCTCGGACGTCGAGGCCGCCGCGGACCTCGCCCACCACCAGTGGGAGCAGATCCGCGACCCGGCCACGGTCCGCGAACTCGGCCCGGCCCTGGTCGCGTTGCGGCGCCGCGTGCCGGGCCGCCAGCGCGGCACGGCGAACCTCGTCCAGCAGCGGCTCGTGCAGTTCCACATGCAGATGGGCTGAGCACGGGCCACGGGCCACGACCACGGATACGGGTCTGGTCCGGGGCCCGGGGGGCTCACCGCACGAGAGGTCGAGCCCCCTCCCGGAGCCCTACGGGCCGCCGGCCCCGTCCTGCGCTCACGCCGACGGCCGCGTACCCGTGACCGCGTCGCTGCCGTCGTGGCGGGCCGGTGCGCCGAACCACGTCGGAAGGTGGCCGACCAGGTCCTCCTGGTCCTCGCCGACCCACGCCACATGCCCGTCGGGCCGCAGCAGCACGGCGGGCACGTCCAGTTCCTCGCAGTCGTCGACGACGTGGTCGACCCGGTCGCCCCATCCGGCGACCGAGAGCCGCCCGGTCCGGTCGAGCAGCAGACCGCGGCCCTCGTGCATCAGCTCGTAGAGCCGCCCCTTCGTCAGCTCCAGGTCCCGTATCCGCCGGCCGAGCAGTTCATGGCCCTCGCCGAAGTCGTAGCGCACGTCGACCGCGGTGATCATCCCGGTCACGTACCGGTTCACCTCCTCGAAGTCCATCAGCTTGGCGAACAGTTCCCGCAGCGCGGTCGCACCGGGGTCGGTCCCGAGCAGCGTGATCTGCGCGCGCGTGTTGTCGAGCACCCGGGCGCCCACCGGATGCCGTTCGGCGTGGTAGGTGTCCAGGAGGCCCTCCGGTGCCCGGCCGTCGACCGCCGCGGCCAGCTTCCAGCCGAGGTTGAACGCGTCCTGCACACCGAGGTTGAGTCCCTGTCCGCCGGTCGGCGGGTGGATGTGCGCCGCGTCGCCCGCGAGGAACACCCGGCCGACCCGGTAGCGCTCGGCCTGCCGCGTCGCGTCGCCGAACCGGGAGAGCCAGCGCGGCGAGTGCACCCCGAAGTCGGTGCCGGCATGGGACCGCAGCTGCCGCTTGAAGTCGTCGAGGGTCGGCTCGGTCGCCCTGTCTTCCACCATGCCGTCGGCGGGCACCACCACGCGGTACACGCCGTTCTCACCGGGCGTGATGCCGAACCGCAGCTGCGTCTTGCGGACTTCGGCCACGGCGGCGTCGACCGTCGCCTGGTCCGCGGTCAGTTCCACCTCGCCGAGGAGCGTCTCGACCGTGGCGGCCACTCCGGGGAAGCCGACGCCGAGCAGCTTGCGCACGGCACTGCGGCCGCCGTCGCACCCGACGACATAGCGCGAGCGCAGGTGCGTCCCGTCCGCCAGCTCGACGGTCACCCCGTCCTCGTCCTGGCGCAGGCCGACGACTTCGCTGCCGCGCCGGATGTCGGTGCCGAGTTCGACCGCGCGCTCGTGAAGCAGCCGCTCGGTGACCGGCTGCGGGGTGGCCACCCCGTACGGATGGGCCGTGTCCAGTTTCTCCGGCCACGGCTTCATGATGCCGCCGAACAAGCCACCGACCTGGAACTTCTCGTTGACCGCGAGGAACCGGTCCAGGAGACCCCGCTGGGCCATCACCTCGACGCTGCGCGCGTGCAGGCCCTGCCCCCGGGACTGCGCCGTGGGCTGCTCCGCCTTCTCCAGGACGACGGTCCGCACGCCGTGCAGCCGCAGCTCGCTCGCCAGCATCAAGCCGGTCGGTCCGCCGCCAACCACGATCACGTCAGTCATTGTTCTCATTTCGCTGGGGGTTCCGGTTTCGCTGGGATTCCGGCTCAAGGCGATGATTTTGCGCCACGACCCGGCCCTTGCCGCAAGGCCCCCCATGAGCTATAGGTTGAGAGTGGCAAGGAGTGCGGATACTCCTTGCATGGGCACTCTCGGCATGAGCACTCTCGACACCCTGTCGCAGGACGAGCAATTCGCCGTCAGGACGGTACGGGACTTCGTCGACAGGCAAGTGAAGCCCGTCGTCCGGGAGTTGGAGCACGCTGACACCTACCCCGAAGCCCTGATCGAGCGGATGAAGAGCCTCGGCGTGTTCGGTCTCGCCGTCCCCGAGGAATTCGGCGGCACACCGGTCTCCATGCCCTGCTACGTCCTGATCACCGAGGAACTCGCCCGCGGCTGGATGAGCCTGGCCGGTGCGATGGGCGGCCACACGGTGGTGGCGAAACTGCTGCTCCACTTCGGCACGGAGGACCAGAAGCGCCGCTACCTGCCGAAGATGGCCACCGGCGAGATCCGGGCGACGATGGCGCTCACCGAGCCGGGCGGCGGCTCCGACCTCCAGGCGATGCGCACCACCGCCCGCAAGGACACCGGCTCGGGCGGATACGTCGTCAACGGCACCAAGACGTGGATCACCAACTCCCGGCGTTCCCAGCTCATCGCCCTGCTGTGCAAGACCGACCCGGCCGCGACCCCCGCCCACCGAGGCATCTCCGTCCTGCTCGCCGAGCACGGCCCCGGCCTGACGGTCTCGCGCGACCTGCCCAAGCTCGGATACAAGGGCGTGGAGAGCTGCGAACTGTCCTTCGACAACTACCGCGCGTCGCCCGACGCCGTGCTGGGCGGAGCCGAGGGCAAGGGCTTCGCGCAGATGATGAAGGGCCTGGAGACCGGACGGCTCCAGGTCGCGGCGCGCGCCCTGGGGGTCGGCCGCGCCGCGTTCGAGAACTCCCTCGCCTACGCCCGGCAGCGCGAGGCCTTCGGTGAGCCGATCTGGAAGCACCAGTCGATCGGCAACTACCTCGCCGACATGGCCACCTCGCTGACCGCCGCCCGCCAACTCACCCTGTACGCGGCCCGGTCGGCGGACGCGGGCCACCGCGTGGACATGGAAGCCGGAATGGCGAAGCTCTTCGCCTCCGAGACCGCCATGGAGATCACCCTCAACGCCGTGCGCATCCACGGCGGTTACGGCTACTCCACCGAGTTCGACGTCGAGCGCTACTTCCGCGACGCCCCACTGATGATCGTGGGCGAGGGCACCAACGAGATCCAGCGCAACGTCATCGCACGCCAGTTGGTCGAGCGGGGAGGCCTCGACGCGTGACGGTCACGGCCGGGATCACCCCGTGATCACCGGTGGCTCGCCGGGGCCACGGCTTCCCAGGCGAAGCCGTCGGGGTCGGTGAACCCTCCCGCGTCGCCGCCGATCACGAGGCGGTGCGAGCCGGTGCCGTCGGGGGAGACCCCGGCGTCCTTGGCGAGCGCACGACGCCGGTACAGGGCCAGCTTGAGGAGCCCTGTCCCGCCCTCGAACTCGACGTACACGCGGCCGAAGCTCTTCGCCACCGTCAGGCCCTGGTCGACGTAGAACCGCTTGCTCGCGGCCACGTCCGCCACGCCCAGCAGGAGCACCATGGAGTCGATCCGCCGGGTGGCGGGTCCGGTGTCCTTCTTCGCCGAGGTCGCGACCTTCCAGATCGTGCCGTCCGGGGCCCGAACGACCCCTCCGTAGCCCCAGAGGGACTTCGTGACGGGCTTCAGGGACGTGGCGCCGGCGTCGAGTGCGGCGTCGACGAGGGCGTTCACGTCGGCCGGCTGGGCCACCGTGAGCGACAGCGTGAAGCCGCGGAAGCCGGTGGCGGGCTCCTCCGAGGCCCGTAGCCGCGGCTGCGAGTCCAGGCCGAAGGCCGTGGTGTAGAAGTGGCGGGCGGCCGTGGGGTCGGCCACGTCGAGAGTGACGGATGCGATGTTTGCCATGCCCACCACGCTAGGCAGGGCGCGGCTCCCGGGGCTTCTTCATTCCTGACCGGTCTCGGGAGAGTGAGGGGGTGGGGGAGTGGTGTGACCGTTCCGTTTGGTGTGATCGTTTCGCGTCACCCGTTCGTGCGGCCGGAGGCGGAACTCCCCGGAGCGGGGAGGCGTTGCCAGGAGGACGCGTGGAAACCGCGCGGATCGGCTAACAGGCACCGAGGTGGCACGGATGGCGATGTGGGACCGGATCAAGGACCAGGCCAAGGGGCTGCAGCAGCAGTCGCAGGGCGCGCGCGGCTCCGGCGGTCACGGAAGGCCGGGTCAGGGATCGGGGTCGGGGTCCGGCGGGGGTTCGAAGGCGCAGCTCGTGGGGGTGCTCAAGTCCCAGCTCGCCTCTCTCAAGACGGAGCTCAAGAGCGGTGCGTACCGCGACGCGAGCATGGCCATGTGCGCACTGGTCGCCGCCGCCGACGGCTCGGTCGACCCGGCCGAGCGGCAGCACGTCGAGTCGCTCATCCTCCAGAACGACGTCCTGAAGAACTTCCCGCCCGAGCAGCTCCAGACGCGCTTCAACAAGCACGTCGACCAGCTGACGTTCAACTTCCAGCAGGGCAAGACCGAGGCCATGCAGGAGATCGCCAAGGCAGCCAAGAAGCCGATGGAGGCCAAGGCGGTCGTGCAGACCGGTTTCGTCGTCGCGGGCGCGGACGGGTACATCGCCCCGGCCGAGGAGCAGGTCCTGCGGGAGGCCTGCGCGGCGCTCGGGCTCTCCCCGCAGGAGTTCGGCCTCTGAGCACTGTCCGAGCACTCTCTGACAGCCTCTGAGCCGTCGCCGGGCGAGCCCTCGCCGGGCCAGTCGTTGTTCTGAGCCACAGGGCGTACGTCAGTGCGCCGGGCCGGGGCCCGCGCCGCGTGGCGCGGACCCCGGCCCCTCGGCTCCCGGCCAGTCGTCCTCGTCCGGCCACTGCCAGCTCATGCCGTAGATGCCTTGCCTGCACTGCGCCGCGTACAGGTGGGCCGTGCCGGAGGAGTCCACCGTCAGGGGGCGCACCTTGCGCTGCTGGGCGGAGGCGTTCTCGCGGTAGTAGGAGTGGCAGATCGCCGGGAGCCGGTCCGGCGGGAAGTGCACCTGGAGCAGATAGACGTCCTGGCTGCCGCGTATGCCCCGCTCGTGCAGGTGCGTCGGATGGTCCTGCGGGCCGGTGCGGATCTCGTAGTCGACGGTCGTGGTCTCGCCGAACGACAGCGGACGGCCGAAACCGATCTGGAGCATCACTCCGCCCGATACCGCGTCCTGCCGCATGGATTCCAGCTGACCGCTGTGCACGGTGGCGTCGGGCAGACCCGCGTCGGGATCGTCGAGGAAGTGCAGGTTGATCAGCCGGTCGGGGCCGTCGGTGACGGCACGGACCAGGTGGTTGATGGTCAGCCGGCTCACGCAGCCGCGCCCGTCCAGGTGCAGGACCTCGCGGGTGAGAAGGATGGCCACGCCCTCGTTGAAGCGCGGGAAGGCATCGCCGAGCGCCTGTTCCTGCCGGGACGCGCGACCGTACAGGCGGCGGGTCGCGTGTTCGTCGACGCGTACGGCCGGGCGGCGTCCGCGGGGGCGCTGGGACTGCAGCAGCCCGGACAGCTCGCCGGGTGCCAGGTCGAGGATGCTCTCCAGGGCGACCACCGCGCGCAGCGAGTCCGAACGCTCGGGACGGGTGCGGTCGCGCTGCCAGTAGCTGAGGGTCGCGGGCGTGAGCCGGATCCCGCGGGCCGTCAGCCGCTCGCAGATCCGGTCCAGGGGAAGCCCGCGGCGGCGCACCGCCTCACGCAGGGCCACGGCGAACGGCGCGGGACGATCCGCCGAAAAGGCCGCTCCCGTACGGGATTCCGCCCCGGCGCCCCGCTGCGGCTCCGCGCCGGACGCCGACCCCTCATCCGGCCGTGGTGCCCTACGGGACGGTGACCTCGTACCGGATTCCGAGTTGTCCGACGTCAGACCGGATGAGACCGTCACGAATTTCGCCTCCCGGCATGACAGATGACGAGCCGCACTCCCGGAACATGTGCGACCGCCCGGTGAAAGCCGTTGCGCGTCACGGCCGCAGATGGCCGGACCGGGGCGGCGGGCAAAAGAATTCCCGACCGCACGCCTCGCCTACCAAACCCCGCCGGGCGCCGTGCGTCAATATCCGTCACGCCGATTCCGCATCACATATCGGGCTCGGCCCGATCGGCGGGCCTGCCGCACCCGCGACCTCGGCCTTGGCCTCGACCTTTGGCCTTAGCTTGAAGCGGCGCGGCGGGTGCCCTCAACCGCGGGCCCGCATTAAGTGTTTACCCCTTTCGCCTTAAGGGCCGGTCCCTCTCCATGCCTTGTGCGATCACCCTTGGCGACGGGATGGTTTCGCCCAACGGAACGGCCCGGGAAATCCGGTGTACCGCGCCGAGATGGATGTTCGGTGCACCAATTGACCCCACCCCGGTGCACCGAACCTCCTTATGCCACCCCCCACTTACCCTTGGAAGGCATTCCCATGGCGCATGTTCGGCATTACCTCCTCGCTGCCGCGGCAGCCGGGGCCCTGGTGGCCACCACGGGTGCCACCGGCGCCCACGCCGACGCGACCCCCGCCCCGCGCTACGAGCCGCAGATGATCGAGGCCCTGGCGGACACCCTCGGCGTGAGCGAGACCGCCGCGGTGCGGCGCCTCGACGAACAGGCCGCCCAGCAGCGGAGACTGGACCGCCTGGAGCGGGACGGCGTCAAGACGGACGGCGCGTTCTTCGACGCGAAGGGCGAGCTGACCGTGAACGTCGGCGCCGCCCGTGCGGCGGCGCAGGTGAAGGCCGCCGGTCTGACCGCCCGCATACCGAGCCGGGGCGAGGCGGAGCTGACGCGCGTCACCTCCGCGCTCGACGAGGCGGCCGCCGAGCGCGTCCCGAGCGGCGTCACCTCCTGGGAGGCCGACCTGGCCTCCGACCAGGTCAAGGTCACCGTGGCCGACTCCGGCACTCCGGCCGCACGGGCCTTCCTGAAGGAGGCCCGCCGGCACGGGGACGCCGTCCGTGTCGTGAAGAGCGGCAAGGAGCTGGAGCCCAAGGCGGCCGTCGCGCCGGGCAGCCGGATGAACATCAACAACCAGCCTGGTTCGTGGTGTTCGGTCGGCTTCGGCGCGCGCAACGCCTCGGGTCGGCAGTACCTCGTCACCGCGGGCCACTGCGTGGTCGGCAACCCGGGCCTCTACTTCAACGGTTCGAAGTTCGCGGCCGGTTCCACGACCCGCTTCGCGCTCGGCCGCAACAGCGTGGACATGGGCCTGGCGACGATCGAGTCGGGCTCCTCCATCACCACGGCGGTCGGCACCTGGGGCAATGGCGCCTCGGTGCCGGTGCGCGGCAGCCAGCGTGCGGCGGTCGGTGCGGCCCTGTGCAAGTCCGGTTCGACGACGGGCTGGACGTGCGGGCGGGTCGGTGCGTACAACGTGACCGTCACCTACACCGATCGCAACGGCGGTCCGGACACCGTCGTCACCGGTCTGGGCCGGTCCACCGTCTGCGTGGAGGGCGGCGACAGCGGCGGCGCGTACATCGCGGGCAACCAGGCCCAGGGCATGACCTCGGGCGGACCGACGAACCAGTCGTGCGGCGGGGTGAACGACGAGGGCTCCTCGTACTTCCAGCCGCTGGACGACACGCTCCGGTACTACGGCCTGACGCTCAACACGAACTGACCCTTCGCCGGATCGCGGGGCCGTTGCCGGAACGCCGGCAGCGGCCCCTGCGGCTTTCGGAGCGGCTGATCTCTCGGCGGCGGATTGTTTTTTTCTGCCCTGCGTAATTTCCGGAAACGCGGGTATCGGGAGTGCCTGAAGCAATCTCGGAGGAGGGCGGAACACATGTCCGTGGGTCTCGGAATCGTCTTCATCGTCGTGGTCGTACTCCTCGTCGCACTCGCATTCGTCCCGTCATTTCCACGGGGACGCGCGGGAAGCATGAGGGACCGGTTCGGTCCGGAACTCGACCGTGCTGCCGCGCATCACCATGGAGACGTCAAAGCGGCGGAACGTGAACTGAAGACGCGGGTACGCCGCTTCGGCAAGCTGAACCTGCGTGCGCTGGCGCCGACGGAGCGGGAGCAGTACGTCACGCAGTGGACCGACCTGCAAGCGAAGTTCGTCGAGAGTCCGGGCGTCGCGGTGGCGCAGGCCAACCGCCTCCTGTCGCACCTGGCAGCAGAGCTCGGCTATCCCGCGGATTCCCACGCGCGGCAGGTCGAGGCGCTGTCCGTCCGCCATCCCGGGCGCGTCGACGGCATGCGGCAGCTGCACCTGGCGGCGCAGCGGGCCGCCGAGGGCGGCGGCACGGTCGAGGAGATGCGTCAGGCTTTCGTCGCCGGTCGCCTGCTCTTCGAGGAGCTGCTCGTGACGTATTCACAGGATGAGGGCGCGGACAAGTCCGTGGCCCGACACCTGGAACGCGTCCCGCAGCAGCGCTCGATCGACCGCACGCGCAGCCTGGGCTGAGCGTGTGAGGTAAACCGAAAGAAGAGATAAAAGTACAGAACTCTGCGTGCGGCTCGTAAAGGAAGGGCGCGCGGGGCGAGGAATGCGGGCCGGACGTGTCCGTGCCGATGTATTGCCGACGTCATTCCGACACAGGGGCGGTCTCCGCGACACCGCGGAGACCGCCCCTGTGTCGTGTCCCGCCCCTGTGTCCCGCCCTTTTGTCCCGACAACAACGGGTCGCGCATCGAACTCGCGTTTCGGGGCAGCAGGAGACCATGAAGATACTGATCGTCCTGGTGGTCATCGCTCTCGTGGCGGCCTGGTACCTGCAATCACAAAAGCGCCGCTGACCCCACGTCCACCACCCCCCGCCCGTAACCCGGATGCCCCACCACGCCCCTCAGCCTTGCCTCAGGGCTGCATCGTGCAGATGTTGGACCATCCAGAACTCCTGGACCAGCTCGCCCTCACCGGTCATCGCGGTGACCAGGGAGCTCAGGATGTCCGGGAGGCGATCCGCCGAGGTGAACCGCCGGCCTTCCGTGACGCACTGCGCGAGGACGCTGAAGACGATGGCTTGCCGGTAGGCGAGCGCGGAGGGCCGCTCCCACTCGGGGGTGAAGTCATCGGCTTCGTGGGCCCGCAGGGCGCGGGCCCGGGAGAGAGCTGCGTCTTTCGCGGCGACGAGTTCCTCGACCAGCCGCTCCCGCGTGGTGGCCGGGGCGCCGTCCCTCGCGACGGCGGCAGCGGCCAGCGGGTGCCCGCGCAAGTCGGCGTGCTCCAGAGCCAGTTCCAGGGCGTGGCGGCGCATCCGCCCCACCTGTGCGGGCCCCAGCTCCGCGAGATAGCTCACGAAGGGCTCCCGCCGGAGCAGGGGGGAGTCGACGAGTCCCTGTCCCAGCAGGTACCGCGGCACCGGCGTGATCTGTACGGCGCGGTGTGGGCCCCTCGCCCAGGTGTCGTCGAACCGCGCACCCGTGGCGCGCTCGACAGCCGCCAGCCCCGAGCTCCAGCCGGCACTCACCCCCAGGGGCAGGCCCTCCAACAGGGGCTCCCAGGCCGCGGGACGGGCTCCGTAGGGGGTGTCGGGCACGACCATGTCGAGCGCGGAGGAGACCAGGCCGTCCTCGGCCAGGCTCAGCCGGGACACCGCGTTCACGTTCCAGAAGGCGCTGGCGGTGCGGCCGAGGCGGGAGAGCGGTCGCAGCACCTCCTCACGGGACCCCTGGAAGTTGTTGCTCTCCACGACGACGACCGCCGGTCCCGACCGGGACACCAGGACGAGGTTCCCCTCGTAGTACTCGCGCAGGTCCTCCAGGGGCATGGGGCGGGCCTGATCGGGATCACCGCCGAAGCCGCGGATCACGTCGTCCGCGTCGTCATGGCACACGGCCGTGAACGTGGCGGCCTCCTGGAGCCCGAGGTCTTCGAGCAAGCCGTCGAGGTGCTGAGGCGAAGTCATGCCTGGATTGTCGCCGCAGCCACTGACAACGAGGCCTCGGTCAGGGCTCCTGGCGGTCCGGCGCCGGGAGGTTTCCGAGGTGCCGGTTCAGTGCTGCCGTACCTGCGGCCATCGTCGCCGCCGCCAGGGCGAAGCAGCCGCAGACGAAGCTCGCCGAATCGATCCAGGCAGTCGGGCTGCCGAACAGGGAGATCGAGAACCGGCACCCCGCGCCGAACACGCCCGCCCCCGCCGCGAGCAGCCATGTGCCGGGAGTGAGCGCGCTCCAGACGTTCCCCGCGGCCATGGACCGGAGGATGCGCAACAGGACTCGTCCGGCGAGCACCACGCAGCCGATGGGAGAGACGACGGCCATCCCCACCAGGAACAGCATGGGCAGAAGCCAGATGCCGGCGTCTTCGGACGAGAGGATCATGGCTACATGACCGCTCGTGCAGCGGAATGGTTGCCCTGAGGCTGGTGCGTCCTAGCCCGTGCCGGCCTGCTGGATGCTGTCGCCGCTGTTGCCGAGCGCGATGTAGGTGCCGATGCGCCGGAAGTCGTTGATCACGCCGAACATGCTCTTGTTCGTCGGCATTAGGGCCCGCAGAGCGTCGTCCGGGGCCAGTTGGGCCAGGAACAGCTCCTTGTACGCGTTGTAGACCCTCGCCGTGTAGTTCGGCTCCTTGGCCGCGTTCATCCGGTAGTCGTTGGTGAGCGCGATGGAAGCGAGATCCATGAGGTAGCAGTCGATCAGATCCGTGACGTCCTTGGCCTTGGCCCCCTCCTCACCCGTCCGCGCTTCCTCCGCCAGGATCCGTGCCATGCCCAGGACGATGTCCCGGTAGATCCGGTGCCTCGTACTGCTGGGGAACGCGGCCATGATGTGGTCGGCCTGGCCCGCGCCCTCCGTGCTCATGACGCGCGGGGTGTTCAGGTCGGCGAGCCCCGGGACGGTCAGCGGGATTCCCTGGAACATCGACTCCTCGTCGGGAATGTCCGCGTTCCGTGAGGCCAGCGGGTGCAGGCCGATCTCGTGGGCGAGCATGCCCATGATGTAGCCGACCTCGTACTTCTCGAAGTAGTAGCTGGCGAGGTTGATGTCGACTCCCGCCTCCCCGCGATCCCTCACGTCGGCCGGCGTCTCCGTCGTCCGCAAGTGCAGGGTGATCCGACTGGGACGGCCCCCGATGTACTCGCGGATCGTGTCGTGCTTCCGCAGCAGTTCGATGACCCGGACCGCCTTGTCCCGGTAAACCTCGTGCGTGTGCTTCAAGTTGGTGAACTCGAAGTTCCCCGACTTGAAGGGGGTGAGGACCGGCTCCGGTGCTGCTGTGGCTTGGGCTGGCGCTGTGGCTGTCGGGTCCGGGTTCGGCGGCCCGTCGGATCCGGGGAGTCGGGGTCGGGCTTCGCCGCTGGTGTTGGTGGTGGGTTGTGGGGGTTGGGGGCGTTGGATGCTGTCGCCGCGGTTGTTGGTGCCGACGCTGGTGGCGAGGGAGGCGAAGTCGCCCAGGACGCCGAAGCGTCCCTTGTCGGCGGGCAGCAGCGCGCGAACAGGGCTGTCCGGGGCGATGTGCTCGGCCAACTGCGCCTTATAGGCGTTGTAGACCTTGGCCGTGTAGTTGGGGTCGGTGATGGCCTTGGCGCGGTGGTCGTTGGTCACCGCGATGGAGGCCAGGTCCATGAGGTAGGTGTCGAAGAGGTCGGTCACGTCTCGGGGTTTGGCTCCTGCTACTCGTACTCGGGCGCGGTGGGCCATGACCTCGGCCATTTCCAGGATGATGTCGCGGTAGATGCCGTGGCGGATGGTGTGGGGGAAGGCCGCCATGATGTGGTCGGCTTGGCCGGCCCCTTCGGTGTTCATGAAGCGGGGGGTTTTGAGTGTTTCCAGGCCTGGTACGAGCAGGGGCATGCCTGCGTAGAGGTCTTCTTCTTCGGGGATTTTCGTGTTCTGTGAGGCGAGGGGGTGCAGGCCGATTTCGTGGGCGAGCATGCCCATGAGGTAGCCGATGTCGTATTTCTCGAAGTAGTAGCTGGCCAGGTTGATCTGTACGCCGTCGTCGCCCAGGTCGCGTACGTCGGCGGGGGTTTCGGTGGTGCGTACGTGCAGGGTCACTCGGACCGGTCGGCCGGCCACATAGTTTTTGATCGTGGCGTGTTCGTCGAGCAGTTCGACGACTCGGATCGCCTTGTCGACGTATGCCTCGGTCTGGTTCAAGTTGGTGAACTCGAAGTTCCCCAGCTTGAAAGGCTGTACCGGTGGCTCCGCCCCCGAGCCGTTCGGCATATGGGCCGGGACCTCGGTGTCTGCCGTGCCGTCCACGCGCGGAAGCGAGATGGGGTCGACCCAGATGGACTCGCGGGTCTCGGCGGTGGCGCCGGTCCGGGCCGCGGCCCAGCTCTGATCGGCCGGGTCGTCGTCCTGCTGAGGCGCCGGGGTCACGTCGCCGATGTCGCCGATGAGCGCTCCCAGCAGGGCCAGGTGACGGTCGCGCAGTCCTGCGGTGGGCAAGGAGGGGACTTCGGGGGCCACGTCGAGGTCGCCCAGGAGGCTCCCGAGGATGTGGGGGCGGTGCGGGGAGACGGCGTTCCGGTACTCGTCGCGCAGGCCGAGCTGGTGGGTGAGCTCGTGCACCAGCTGCACCGGGGCGGCATCCGCCCACCAGGTCGTCTGGTCCATGGCCTTGTCCCGGCCCACCAGGTCCACGGTCAGATGCGGGGCGTCGGCGGGATCGACCCGCTCGACGGTCACGTGCAACCGGTCGCCGTTGAACAGGTGATGCTCGGGGCCGTTCAGGAACTCCGCGACTCCGGCGCTGAGTTCCTCGAACACACGAGTGGCCTGCTCATCCGTGCCGCGCAACGCCACGCGGACGGTGAGGTCGGTGACCGGCTCGCCCCGGTAGGAGAACCGCCGGGCGTCGAACCCGGAACGCACCACGAACCGGGGGCGGTCGTCGTGCGGGACGGGCTTCGGCGGGGTGGCGGACGATTCGAGCAGCGACTCGCTGGGGTCGGTTCCGGTTCCGGTATCGGTTCCGTGGTCGGCTTCAGTCCCGGTATCGGGGAGTCGGGGTCGGGCTTCGCCGCTGGTGTTGGTGTTGGTGGTGGGTTGTGGGGGTTGGGGGCGTTGGATGCTGTCGCCGCGGTTGTTGGTGCCGACGCTGGTGGCGAGGGAGGCGAAGTCGCCCAGGACGCCGAAGCGTCCCTTGTCGGCGGGCAGCAGCGCGCGAACAGGGCTGTCCGGGGCGATGTGCTCGGCCAACTGCGCCTTATAGGCGTTGTAGACCTTGGCCGTGTAGTTGGGGTCGGTGATGGCCTTGGCGCGGTGGTCGTTGGTCACCGCGATGGAGGCCAGGTCCATGAGGTAGGTGTCGAAGAGGTCGGTCACGTCTCGGGGTTTGGCTCCTGCTACTCGTACTCGGGCGCGGTGGGCCATGACCTCGGCCATTTCCAGGATGATGTCGCGGTAGATGCCGTGGCGGATGGTGTGGGGGAAGGCCGCCATGATGTGGTCGGCTTGGCCGGCCCCTTCGGTGTTCATGAAGCGGGGGGTTTTGAGTGTTTCCAGGCCTGGTACGAGCAGGGGCATGCCTGCGTAGAGGTCTTCTTCTTCGGGGATTTTCGTGTTCTGTGAGGCGAGGGGGTGCAGGCCGATTTCGTGGGCGAGCATGCCCATGAGGTAGCCGATGTCGTATTTCTCGAAGTAGTAGCTGGCCAGGTTGATCTGTACGCCGTCGTCGCCCAGGTCGCGGACGTCGGCGGGGGTTTCGGTGGTGCGTACGTGCAGGGTCACTCGGACCGGTCGGCCGGCCACGTAGTTTTTGATCGTGGCGTGTTCGTCGAGCAGTTCGACGACTCGGATCGCCTTGTCGACGTATGCCTCGGTCTGGTTCAAGTTGGTGAACTCGAAGTTCCCCAGCTTGAAGGACCGCAGCATCGGTGCCGGGCCCGGCTGTGACTGCTGCTGCGACGGCGGTTGCGGCACCGGATCCGACTCCGGGGCCGCGGGGACGTCCGTTCCCGTGTCGTTGCCGGACATGGTGCTGAGCTCGTACGCCTCCTCCTCCGCAAGTCCGGTCAGGTCACTGGCCTTCGGGGCAGGCGTCGGTGCCGGGGAGCGGAGGGTCACGGGGACGAAGTCCCCGCCCCGGCGGCGGAGGCGGATGTGCGGGCCGCTGTCGCCGGACGGGCCGGCGTACGTGTGGGCGGTTCCGTTCTCCTCGATCAGGGTGACGGTGGTGCCGGTCGCGGCCGCGGCCCACTCCGCCACCGTACGGTCCGCTTCGGGACCCCACGGGGCCTGGGCGAGGTGGCGGCGGAGGTGGCCGTCGCGGGCGTCCTGGCTGGGCGCGGGGGCGCCTGGGCGGCGGGTGAGCGGCGGCGGGGTGAAGAGCGAGGCGTGGTCGGCCGCCTTGCCCGGGAGGCCGTTGAGACGCATCAGCTGGGCCGGGGGCGCCCCCGCGCGGTTCCGCAGCCGTGCCGCCTCGTGACGGTCCCGTCCGGGCTGATCGGCGGCTTGGAGCAGGGCGTGGGAGAGCGCTCCGAAGAAGCCGTTGCCGCGGCCCGTGGGCACGCCCTGCGTGTACGTCGCGCCGTCGGGTGCGGTGAGGACTCCGTCGCGGTCGAGGCGGTAGCGCGGGTCGCTGCTGTCGGCGGGCGGCATCCAGGGCGGCGTGGTGTGGCTGCGGTGCGCGGACGGCTTTGCCGGCGGCCCCTCTGGCGCGGGAAGCGTGGTGTCGGTGTCCACGGCTCCCGTGCGTGTACCGGACCCGGCGGCCGTCGCCGTCGCCGTCCCCGGGAGCGGGACCGCGGCCGGGGGCGGGGTGCCGGGCGGGAGCGCGGCGGAGAAGAAACCGTCGGCGGCGAAGAGGGCCGGTGTGGTGTTCGGGTCGACGGCGGCCGGGTCGGTGCCGTGCGGCAGGAAGAGCTGCTCGCGTCCCTCCCCGGTGACCACGGTGAGCGGAGTGCCCAGGACGCGGGCGGCGAGGGCGGGCAGCAGATCGGCGCCGCCGTGGTCGCCCGCACGCCGCTCGGGAGGAGCGGGTTCGCCGTCCGGAGCCGCAGAGCCGTCCCGCGAAGGGGCAGCGGCAGGGGAGCTCGCGACGGGCTCGCCCGCGAAGGGCCGGGACAGGGCCGTGACGGCCAGCGCCACCCGCTGCCCGGGCGTGGGCCAGAAGTTCTGCGGGAGCCGGCCGAAGGCGTCGAACTCCGCCTGCTGGGCGGGGGTGAACTCGATGCCGGCGGCGTCGAGTTCGTCCTGCGTGAAGGTGTCCGCGGCATCCAGGGCGAGGGCGTCCAGCAGGTCTTCGTTGCCGTCGTCGCCCAGCGCCCAGGCCAGGCGGTCGCGGGCGGCGCCGATGGCCTCGGCGGTGACCACGGGGTCGCCGGGCGCGTTCGTGAACCGCTCGGCGAGATCGGTGCCGAGCAGCTGCGGCAGACGTCCCGGGGCCTCGGCGGCGGCGAGCAGCGCGTGGAAGAACGAGGCGCCGTCGTGCGGCATCTCGTGCACCTCGCGCACCGTGGAGCCGTCCGGCGAAGTGATGGTGCGCGGGGCGGAGTCGGTGGCATCGGTGACGGTGTACGGCTCGGGGGCCTCGGAGCGCCAGGCCGGCTCGGTGTACTCCTGCGGCCGGTCCGGCACCGGGACCGAGACCGAACCCTGGTGGTGGGCGGTGAGGCGGGAGGCGGCGAGGTGCAGCCGGTGGTGGTCCGCGGCGGCGGCGTCGGTGCGCTGCTCCCAGCGGTGGACCTCCTGGCGGGCGGCCTGCCAGGCGACGACGGCCGGGGACCAGAGCACGTCCTGCGGCAGGTCGTCCGGCGGGCCCGAGTTGTCGTCGCCGAGTGCGTCCTGCTCCTGCGGGCTCAGGTCCAGCCACGTCTCGCGGGCCCGCGCCCGGGCGTCGTAGTACCCCTTCTCGGCCGCCGCGAGATCGCCCGCGGCCTTGGCCTGGTCGTCCCAGGCCGCGAGCACCTCGTCGGTCAGCGTGGTGTCGTCCAGGAGGCCGTGGTCGCGGGCGATGTCCTCGCGCAGCCAGACGAGCGCGGTGGTCTCGGCCTCGGCGGCGCGCGGCCCCCGCTTGGCCTTGCCGAGCGCGTGCAACGGGCGGCTGTCGGTGAACCGGTGGTCCACGTCGGCCACCGTCAGCCAGCTCACCGGCACCGCGAAGAGCATGCTGCGGTCGGTGACGACCTTGACGTGGGTGCCGAGGGTGGTGTCCGCGGAGCCCTTGTGCGTGGTGCCGTCGTTCGAACCGCCGATCGGGACGGTGGCGCCCGGGTTGGTCACACCGGCGTTGCTGTTGCCCGCCAGGGGCGCGGTACCCACGGCGCCCTCGACGTTGTCGGTGATGCCGGACTCCGTCGCGTCGGAGGTCTTGGACCGCTGCATGGCCTCCATGCGCGGCTTGTTCTCCACGGCGAGCAGCCGGGCGCCGCTGCGGTGCATCTTGGCGTAGAGGCGGGAGTCGGCGGTGTGGGACTGGCCGAAGAGGTGTGCGGAGGCCTGGGCGGGCAGGGAGGTGCCGTGCGCGCCGAGCGCCTCGCGGAAGCCCGCGGTGAGGCCGACCTGCGTGGTGGCCTCGTGCTGCGCCTGGCCGGGGGCCGTGCCGATGCCGGTCAGCGAGGTCAGGTGCGCCATGCGGACCCGGCTGTCGAGGACGCTGCCGGTGTGTCGCTGGCCCAGGTCGCCGTCGCCGAGGCCGTCGGCGCGGGCGGTGGCGAGGGTCAGGGCGTCCTGTACGTTGCCCGCGCCGCGGATGTCCACGGCGAGGATGCCGGAGCCGATCACGTCGTCGAAGCGCAGTACGTCGGAGTCGGCGCCCGAGGAGCCGGGGGCGGGGGATCGGGGGGAGGCGGTGGACGTGCGCCAGGCGGCGATCCCCTCCGGGCGGGCGCCTTCGGCGGTCAGCATCCGCACCGCGCGCTCGGGCTCCGGCACGTCCTGCTCGGTGAGTGCCCCGTCGGCGCCGGGCCCCTGCGGCGTGAGCAGGCTCGCGGGAAGGAACTCGTTGAGGCTGCCGACCGGCACGGCGTCCACGCGGGGAGCGAGCGGATCACCGGCCGCGTCCGTCATGGTGACGGTCAGGGTGTAACTGGTGACGATCTCCGCGTGCGCCTGGGTGGTGGCGATGTTCGGCATCGCGGTGGAGCCCGCGGTCTCGGTCCGGGTGCTCGACCGCTGTTTGGCCGCGGTCCCCTGGAGCGACGGATTGGCGATGAGGATGCCGTTGTCCGCGGCGCGCTCGCCCCCGCTGAGCGTCACGTCGGCCCCCCGGTCCTGGGAGGTGCCCGTAGCGCCGTCGCGGGCGGTGGTCCGGTAGTCCTCCAGCTCGAAGCCGGTGCGCAGCCGGTCCACGGTGGTGGTGACCGGGGTCAACTGGAACCGGAGCTGGCCAGGGCTGCCGCCGACCGGCAGATGGAAGGGACGCGACCAGCTGCGGTAGCGGACCGGCAGGGTCAGCCCGTCGGTCGTCAGCTCGTGCAGGTGGGCGCGGAGGAAGTCCGGCGAGAGCCGCTGAAGGACCTGCTCCCGGTCGTGCGAAGGCACCCCGATCTTCTCCAGCTGCGCGGTCAGCTGCTGCGCCGCCCGGCCGGCGTCGAGCTGACCGCTGGGGTGGGTGGGGAAGCGGCGGCCGCGCAGGAACGGGGGCAGGCGGTAGCCGCCGCCGAGGTTGTGCGGGGTTGAGGTGCCCAGGCCGTCCGGGGCGAGCCCGGCCTCGATGACGTCCTGCATGGGCAGGTGGAACATCACCGCGTCCCGGACGCGCCGGAGCGCGGCGGCGGCCCGGCGCGGGGCGAGGCCGTTGCCCAGGCGCTCGGAGAGCCGTCCGGCCGCCGAGCTGATCCTGGCTCCGGCGCGGGTGCCCACCGTGCCCATCGCGGCCGTCCAGCGGTCGCGCACGGCGACGGTCTCGGTGGCGTCGGCGACGACCAGGTACATGCGCCCGGCGTAGGAGAGCGTGGTGTTGCGTCCGCGGGTGAGGGTCCGCGAGACGCTGCGGCCCTTGCCCCAGGCGTACTGAAGGGCGGTCGAGTAGCTGCCGACCACCGCCTGCTGGCCGGGGGCCTGCTTCAGCGGCATCTCCGTGCCCTGGAGGCCGAGCGTGGTGTGCGAGACGGTGCCTGTGCTGCCGAGGACGCGGTGCTCGTTGCCGATGGTGGCTTCGAGGCTGGCGGGCTTCGGGTCGCTCTTGACCCGGAAGTCGTGCAGTTCGCCGCGGACCGCCGCCTTGAGGTAGTGCGTCCGGAACGGTCCCGCGCCGTTGAGCCCGGTGACACGGGATCCGAACGGGCCCAGATACTGGCCGAGTTGACCGGCCACGCTGAGGTTCGCCATCGCCCGGCGCAGCGCCGTGCGCACCGGGGTGCCGGGCGCGCTGACGTGCCAGGAGGTGCCCGACGCGCGGTCGGCGGTGTCCTGCGCGAGCTGCTGGCGGCCGGGGCCGCCCTCGGCACTGAGCACCACGTGCGGCACGCTCAGAAGCTTCCCGGTGAGCTGCCGGTCGGCCGCGTCCGTCCTCGCCAACGGGCGCGTCCCGTCGAGGAGTTGGTCAGCCTCTACGGAGGAGAGATGCTGCGGCGGAGTCGGAGTCGGAGTCGGAGTCGGAGTCGGAGTCGGGGCCGGTGCCGTCGTGTTTGCCGGTGTCGTACCGGCGGTCGACGGATCGGCGGTCGGCGGATCGGCGGGCGGTGGGTCGACCGGGGCGTGGCGGTCGGAGCCGTGCGCGGCCGGTACGGCGAGCTCCACCCGGCCGATGGTCTCGTTGCCCCGGCTGAACAGGGGCCGCTCCTCGACCTTGCTGACGAAGACCCCCGCGCCGAGCAGACCGACGGAGGCGAGTCTGGCCCAGCCGCGCGGGCGGCGGTGGCCCTCGAAGGTCGCGCCCAGTTCCACCTGGTAGCTGTAGAGATCGGCGCCGGTCTGGAACATCAGGTGGTCATGGGTGACGGCGACCGTGTTCCGCGTCGCCTTCTGACCGGTCTTGGAGGTCCGGACGCCGACCGCCACGCTGCCGGCCTGGCGCGGCAGCCCGAGGTCGGCCACCTTGTCGTGGTCGCGCGGCGACACGCCGAGCTCGACGCCGCCGGACAGGGTGGTGGACGCCTGCTGCCCCTGGCCCGACACCTCGGTGCCGATCACCCCGTTGCGCAGGGAGCGTTCGCTCATCGTGGCCTCGAACTGCCGGTCGGTGAGGCGCGCCCGCAGGATGAGCGTGTGGTGGCCGCGGCGGACCTTGCCGTCCTCGGTGAGGGTGACCGGGACCCCGGTGGTGGTCAGGTCGTCCAGACTCTGCGCCAGGCTGGGCCGGTTCAACGCCTCACGTACCTGGCGGTCGTTGTGCAGCGCGGTCCGCATCCGCCCGTCGCCGTACCAGAACTTGGCGAGCCGCGGATGCCGCAGCACCAGCGGCGGTATGAAGAGGGACGGGTGGGAGCGGTGGAGCGTGTCCAGGACGGTGTCGGCGAAGCCCCGCATGGGGTCCGGGGGAGTGACGGGCGGTGCGGGGGGCCCGGTCTGCGACTGCGGCTGCGGAGGCTGGGTCTGGGGCTGAGTCTGAGCCTGGGTCTGGGTCTGGGTCTGGGGCTGGGACTCCGTCTGTGTCTGTATCGGCGTCGGGGTCGGCGTATGTATCTGGGTCTGGGGACGGACAGGCCGGAAGCCCTCGGCGCGGACCTGGCCGCTCAGGTGCACCGGGTCCTCCCGCGAGAGGTACCACGGAACCGGCGGCCGGGCGTCCGGGTCGGGGCCCGTCTGGCCGGGCGTGCGGCTGTCCCAGCCCGCGAGGCGGCGCGCGTCCTGGGTGGAGATCCAGTCCAGGCTGACCACCCGGACCGGACGTGCCGCAGACGCCGGTTCGCCGGGCTTGCGGACCATCAGGGTGCGTTCCACCCGGTAGAGCGCCACCGGGTGGTTGCGGACGCGGCCGGTGGTCTTCCGGGCCGCGTCGGTGCCGAGGTAGTGGCCGCGCCCCGTGGTGAGGTCGGCGCGGACCAGGGGGCCGCCCTGGAGGCGTACGTCGGTCTCCGGGCCGATGAGGGTGTAGTTGGGCCCGGCGGTGAGCTGAAGGCCCAGGCGGGTGTCACGGACGTGGCCGCGTTCGTTCTGGTAGGTGGTCTGGGTGAGGTCGCGCACCTCCGCCTTGACCGACTCGGTGACCAGGGTCGCCCGGTGCGGGACCGAACGCTCCACGATCAGATGACCGAGCGGGTGCTGTCCGCTGCCCCGGGTCAGTTCGGGCCCGGTGACCGGCCCGGCGAACCGGCCGAACAGGGCGAACAGCCGCCCCGGCCGGACGTACGACACCAGCGTGCGGTGGGCCGAACTTCCGGGCCGCGCACCGAACATGGTGAGCGCCATGTCCTCCGGCGGGTCGGTCAGGTGCAGCCCGGTGGTGTCGGTGACCCGCGGCTCGACCCCGTCCGGGAAGGTGAGCGTTTTCGGTGCCCGCCGGGGCCCGGCGTAGGGAATGGTCAGGTCGTCCGGCAGCCGCCAGCTCAGACCGTCGCGCATCGCGAACTGCGCGGTGTGCACAGGGGTGCGCCGCCAACGGGGCGTCGGGGCGGCCGGGTCGGGACGGCTTCCGGAAGCCGTCCTCGTCGACGGGGCCTCGGTGACGCGGTCCACCCGCACCCGGTAGTAGACGTCGTCCAGGTGCAGGTGCGAGCCCTCCCAGTTGCGCCACTCCGACTGGTGGTACGCCTGAGTGCCCTGCGCGTAGTCGGTCCTGCGGGTCCAGCCCAGCGAAACACCGATCTTCAGGAGCCAGTTGAGCGGCGGCCCCATGCTGAGCCCGCCCGCGATCCGCCGCCCGAACCCGACGCTGCGCCCACCGCCCATGCCGCCCTGGCCGCGCCGCATGGTGTCCACCCGGACGGTGGCGTCGCCGACGTTGGCGAAGCGTTCCCAGCGGTGGTACGGGATGGCCTCGACGGTCATCTCGTGGCCCACGCCGGACTTCTCCCGGCCCACGAAGCGCGCACCGCGCGGAGCGGTGAAGGCGGCGGGCTGCTCGGTCAGCAGGCGCAGCAGTTCCGCCTCGTCGAACTGCGCGCGCAGCTTCGCCGGCAGCTTGCCCAGGATCTCCTCGGCCACCTGCTCGGGTGAGCGCAGGGTGGTCTTGCCCGGCCCGGCGAAGAGCCCGGCCGGCCGGTTCCGCGCGGGCCCGGCGGTACGACCGCCCGGCGTACCGCCACTTGGATCCGTGCCCGGGTCGTCGCCCGGATCGGCGTCGGGGCTCAGCAGGATCGCGGGCAGCCGGCTGCCGTCGTCGAAGGTGACGGTGGCCGGTGCCGGGCCCGGCGGCGGGGCGTCCTGGCCGGTCAGGAGGCGGGTCGGGCGGTGCCGTTCGAGCTGGGTCTCCAGCGGGACCGGGTCGCCGCGGTCGGGGGCATCGGGATCGGGTCCGTCGAGATCGGTGATCCCGCCCATGCCGCGCAGCCACTCCCCGAAGGGGTCGGAGCCGTCGGGGTCCTGCGTGGCCGCCGGGTCCGGGGTGGGGGCCGGGTCCGAGCCGGTGGCCGGGTCCGGTACGGGGGTGAGCGGCGCCGAGGCCGGGACCAGCGCGTCGAAATGGTCGGTGCCGTTGTAGGCCAGGTGCAGGGTGCCGCCCCGGCCGCCCGGGTTGAGGGTGTTGACGAAGGTGCTGCCGGAGGTGCCCGGTGTGTGCCGGTCGGGCTGGACGAGCCGCAGGTCAAGGTCGAGGGTGTGCGCGAGCGCTTCCGGAAGGAGATCGGCGAAGGGAGAGGCCCACAGCGCGGAGAGTTCCGCCGCCGAGGCAACGAGTTCCTTGGAGCCGAGGCGCCACGCGTCGGCGGGGGTGGGCGCCACGGTCGCGAGCTGCGGGTAGTCGCTCGCGCGCAGGATCCGCTGCCATGCGTCGGCATTCCCGTCGGCCACGACGTCCTGCGCGATCCGGTTCCACTCCCGGGTGATCCGGTCCTGCTCGGCCGGGTCCCGGACCCCCGCGACGGCCCGCATCCGCAGATCGTCCACGACCGCGAGGACCGGGTCCGGTATCGCCACCGCCACGGCGTCGCCCAGCTCGGACCCGGTGATCCGGTCCCTGAGCAGACCGCGCAGCCCGGCCACGTTCCGCGCGGCCCAGGCGGGCGGCACGCTCTGGCTGCGCGCACTGTCGAGCAGCGACCGGAACAGGCAGTTCCCGCCGCCCGGTGTGTCGAGCCGCCGGAAGGGCAGACCGTCCGCGTGCACGGTGGCCGTGGCGCCGGGCGAGACCTTGCTGAGCAGGGTCAAGTCCTCGGCGAGGCTCTCCGGGCGGCCCGCGGCGGGCGCCAGATCGGGCCTGCGGCGGGCGAGTTCGGCGGTGTCCTCGGAGCTCAGGCCCAGCTCCGACAGCGGGAGCGGGGTGGTGGAGAGCGACCAGGTGACCTGCGCGGAGGGCGCGTAGGCCAGGCCGCGCACGTCTTCCTGCGAGACCATGGTGGTCGGCGGGAGCGCGGGCGGAGGCGGGGGCACCAGGGCGTCGAGCGTGGTGTCGGGCCCGGCGACGGAACGCAGCTCGGCCGCGGCCCGCAGGAACTCGGTGTACTGCTCGACCGTGGGACCGGCCTCCGCGTCGATGCGCGGCCCGCCCGCCGGGCCGCCCCGGTCGACGACCATCCGGCGCAGCAGGTCCGGGGTCATCCGTCCGTCGCCGTAGCGCGCCGCGGTGTCCGGGCTGAGCCAGCGCAGACCGTCCACGAAGGCCAGTCCGGCGAGCAACTCCCGGTTTTCCGGGGCCTGTTCCGCCTCCGGCCCGAGGGCGTCGCGCAGGGTGCGGATCTGCTGGAGGGTACGGGCCCGGGCGTACGCGTCGGCGGGTCCCGGTCCGGCGTGCAGGCCGGCGTCACGTGCCAGACCGTCGAGGGCGTCGCCCGCGGGCTCCGGCATGAAGAGCCGCCAGCGCCCCGGCCCGTCCGGCCCCTCGGTGAGCACCGCGCGGACATCGCCGTCCCGGTCCCGGGCCGTACCCACCTCGGTGGTGGGCGCGTACACCGGCCGCCCGGTGCGGTTGGCCACGTGCTGCGCCACGGGCAGGCCCGCGATGGCGGGCTGCTGTCCGGTCTCGCAGGAGAACAGCACCAGCGGCCGGTCCTGATCGCCGTCCACGGCCCAGGACTTGAGCACCTCGCCGAGCTGCACACCGCTGACCTTCACGGTGGGGTGCCGGGCGTCTTCCGTCCCGAGCGTGACGGTACGAGGGGTGGCGTGCGCGGCGAAGTAGTCCGCGCCCTGGTCGGTGCCCGAGCCGGGGAGAGCGGTCGGCGGGCCGGTGAAGACGGTACGGCGGACCGGGGGTAGGGCTGCTGACTCCGGATCGGAGTCAGCGGCGGGAGCCGATGTGGTGCGGACGCCGCGGAAGGTGTCCTGGCCCAGCAGCGCGCGCCGCCCCTCAGCGTGCGCCGTTCCGTCCTCGGCGATGCCCTGCGAGATGGTCAACGTCCGTACCGCACGGCCAGGTTGAGGCGCCGAGGCCGTGCTCGGCGTCCAGCGCCGCAGCTGTGCGACGGGCACGGTGTGGCCGTCCAGGGTGGTGACCACCGGGTCGCCCGACGGCCGGGCAGGGCTGCTCACGCCGTCCGCGGGCCGTACGAGGATCCGGCCGGTGGGCGGGGGCGCCACGGGCGGGGGCGGCGGGGTGCTGTCCGGAGTGACCGTGGTCGTGGTCGACGCCGTGGCCGAGGTCGTGGTGATGTCCGGCGGGGGCGGAGGGCTGCCGTCCGGGCCGGGTCCGCGTCCTCCGCCGGGTCCGGTGGCGTGGCCGCCGCCGGTGGTGTCGCCGTTGCCGTTCCCCGACTCCAGGTGCAGGTCGGTGGCCGGTTCGTGCCAGGGGCGGGACAGGGTGGCGAGCTTGGCCGCGGCAGGCAGGCCGGAGTCCGTGGAGTCGGCGGAGCGGGTGCTGATTCCCTTGCCGTCGAGGGAGGCCGGGCTCTCCGAAACCGTCTTCGGCGAGGGCGACGGTGATGGCGGCGAGGCGGGGTCGGTGCCGGACTTGATGTCGTCGCCGTCGCTCTGCCCGGTGCTCTGCGTGACGGGCGCCGGGCCCAGAGCGTCGGCGAGCGGCAGCAGTACGTCCGCGCCGGGGAACGCGGTGTCAAAGGCGCCGGGGTCGCCGTCCGGCGTCGCGGTGGCCGGCGGACCGGCGAGCGGGCGGGCCCGGACCGGAGCCCCCGGCCCCTCCCGGGTCAGCTCGACGGCGGCGCGCACGGGCCGCCCCGACCCGTCCTGCGCGACCGGGGGCCCGAGCACGACGGCCCGGTCGACCCCGGCCCCGTCCAGCAACTCCGCCGCCTCCGGCGAACCTTCCCCGGGTGGGGGCACCTGGGAGACGACGATCGTCAACGGCGGTGCCTGCGTGGGCGAGGGGCCTGCGGCAGCGGCAGCGGCAGCGGGATCGGTCTTCACGTCGCCCGACGGCCCGCTGAGGTCGCTGATGTCGCCGCCGGCGCCGGTGCCGACGTACGAGCCGGTGGTGCTCACCTTCGGCGGAGCAGCCGTGAGCGCGTCGGCCGAGCGGTCCGATTCCGGTGCGGCGGCGGTATCCGGAGACGTGCTGGTCACCGGTGGCGTGCTGGTCTCCGGAGGCAGGGCGTTCTGCGGAGGAGTACTGGTCTCCGGCGAGGTGGCGCTGTCCGGTGTGGTGCCGGTCTCCGGTGAGGCGGCGACCTCCGGTGTGGTGGTGGTCTCCGGTGAAGCGCCCGTCTCCGGTGGCTGAGCGGCCTGGGGAGTCTCGTCCGGCGTGGTGGTCTGCGAGCCGTCCGCGGGGGCCGTCGTACCGTCCGGCTCAGGGGCGCCCTGGGTCTGTGCGGGCGGCGAGGAAGCCTGGTTGTTTCCACCGGTGGGGGCACCACTGGCCCGACCACCCGAGCCTGTGCCCGTGCCCGTACCCGTACCCGTACCTGAGCCTGTGCCCGTACCAGCACCCGTACCCGTACCAGCACCCGTACCTGTGCCCGCACCGCTACTCGTGCCCGCGCCCGCACCCAAACCAGTGCCCGCACCCGCACCCACACCCGCCCCGGGCGCGGCAGAGTCGCCGGGGCCGTTCGCGGGGGCGGGCCCTGAAGCCCCGCCGGGCAGTGGCGCGTCCACCGTCACCGGAGCGCCCAGGCCGTCGAGGGCCCGGCGTACCTGATCGGCGTCGATCTGTGCGTCGGCGGTGTTCCCCGCGGGCACCACCCGGACCTCCGGCAGCTGCGAGAGGTTGCCGTGCAGGGTGTCGCGGACGCCGATCTCGTTGCTGCCGGGCGGCTGCGCCCCCCGCAGGGCGGCAAGCTCGCGCAGGGCTTCCGCGCGGACCTCGGCGGGCCCCTGGTGGACCTGCTGCCACAGCTCGTTCTCGGCGGCGGTCGCGGGCATCGGGCCCGGCGAGTAAGGCGGCGGGGCCACGGTGGAGTAGGGCGGGGGGTTCAGGGCGGAGTACGGCGGCGGCAACTGGCTGCCGGTGAAGTCGCCCGGGCCGGTGTTCTGCTGGACGCCCGGGGGAGGGGAGGTGAGCGAGGCGCCTGCGCCGCCCGAGAAGTCCGAGAAATCCGTGCGCGAGGGGCCCTCGGCCCGGTCGGAGTCGCCGCCGTCACGCGAGCGCGCGGGCCCGTCGGAGTCGCGCGTGTCCGAGTCGGTGTCGCCGCCCGACACGGTCGGCGGCGGCTGGTTGCGCAACTTGTCGATGGCGTTGCGCAGTTCGGCGCCGCTGTTCAGCGCGCCGTCGGTGAGCGTGGACTCGACCTGGCTGCTGATGCCCGCGCCGACGAAGGTGGACCAGCTGGTGGACCAGTCGCCGTCGAAGGCACCCTTGATGAGGATCTCCGCAAGTGCCTCGCCGGAGCCGGCCGCGAGGAAGTCGGCCGTGCCCTTGATCCCGTAGTGCCCGGCCAGCGCGCCCGGCCGGTCGGCGTTGTTGCGAAGGAGCTGGTTGTTCCGCCACAGGTTGGGGTTGTTGCGGAACGAGAGCGGATTGTTCCTGAGGCCGGGCCCGTTTCCGTACGGTCCGTTCCCGTACGGCCCGTTCCCGTTCGGGCCGTTGCCGCGAGGGGGGTCCGGGGTGGGGCCTGCGTTGGGGCCGGGGCTCGGCGTGGGATTCGGCCTGGTGTTCGGGCCGTTGTTCTTGAGGTCGAGGTTCGGCGTGTTCGAACCAGGGGGGTCGAACTTGAAGTCGCGGTCCGGGCCGTTCTTGAGGAAGTTGTTGTCGTAGCTCTTGACGATGTTCTTCGCGAAGTCGTTGAAGATGCTGGTGAAGGCACCGGCGGCGGCGCCGAACGCCGCGGACTTGAGGATGTCGTTCCAGTCGAAGCCGTCGGGGCGGCGGCCGTCCGGGGCGAAGTTCATCATCGCGAGGCGCACCGCGAAGGTGGTGAACGCCTCGGCGAACGCCTCCGTGAGCGAGGGCGCGATGTGCAGCCGCTGGAGCAGATGGCTCAGCGTGGTGAGGATCATGAACCGGCTGCGCAGCTTGGCCATCATGATCTGGCTGGCCGACGCGCCACCGGTGAAGAAGGACATCGCCAGATAGATGGCGATCTCGATGAGCAGCCGGATGACCTCGGCGATGACCTGCCACTTGGACTCCATGATGTCCATGGAGGTCTTGCGCCGGCCTTCGGCGATCTTGTCGAGCTGCCCGGCGAACTCGCGCAGGTAGTTCTTGCCGCCGTCGTCGGTGAGCGTGCCCATCGCCTTCGCGTACGACTTGGAGAGGTCGTCCGGCATGGACTCGGCGATGTCGTGGACCGACTTCTCGATCAGCGAGGAGATCCGGTCGAGCTTCCGGCCGAGACCGGAGTACGGCCTGCGGCTCTCGTAGGCGAGGTCCTCGTCGGCGTCGATGAGCTTCTCCCCGGTGAGGATGAAGATCATCGCGTTGACCTCGGGCGAGACCTGGATGCTCATCGCCGACCGCCCCGGGGGCCTCGCGGACCGCGGCCCGGGGACGCGTCGCCCGGGAAGCCCTGCGGGCAGGACGGCGAGACCGCTCCCGGCGTGGTGCGGGAGCGGCCTGCGGTGCGGTGGTCAGCGGCGGCCATGCCCGCCCGGGCCGCTGCCGTCGCCGTCGAGCCCGTGGGTGTCGATGCGGTTGGTCCCCTGCTCGATGTCCTCGATGTTGCGGTCGCGGGTGTCCTTCATCATCCGGACCTGGCTGAGCGTGGCATCGGTGATGCCCGTCAGGGCGTCGCGGATCGACATCATGGTGTCCTTGGTGGTCTGCCGCTCCTTCTGCTCCTGCGGCTTGGCCTTCTCGGCGAATTCTCCGCTGGTGCCGGGCCAGCTGACCGTGGGAGCCAGTTCGTCGAGGAACTCCTCGGTCATGCTCCGGGCCAGGGAGCCGATCTCCTCCAGCTGCCCCGCCAGGGCTTCGATGCGCTGCGGGTCGACGTAGTAGCGCTCGCCCATGGTCAGTTCTCCCCGTCCTCGCCGATCGCGTCCCGCCAGGCCGGGGCGGGCTTGCCGGTGCGTGGCGTGCCCTCGCCGTCTTCGTGGAGCACCTCGGGTCCGAAGATGCGCTCCCAGTCCAGCTCGAAGCCCTTCAGCTCCGGTACGTCGCTGCTGGGCTCGGTGAAGGGGGCCATCGCCTTCATCACATGGCGGTTCATCTTCAGACGTGCGGCGTTCGTGGCCTCCAGGACGCTGGCGGCCAGCTCCTGGGGGGACATGTCGCGGTACTTGTTCTCCAGGAACTCGATCCCGCTCAGCTCGCCCTGGGGGCCCACGGTGGCGCGGACCGCGCGGTCGGACGAGAGCACGGCGAAGGACGCTTCCCTCAGTTCGCGCTCGGTGCGCGCGATCGACTCCTGGGCCGTCCGGAGTTCGGCCATCGCCTTCTCCAGACGCTTCTCCAACGGTTCCATCGGGACCGCGCCTCCCTTCGCCTCGCTGTTTTTCGTACGCCGGACCGGCGTCAACTGCGTCCGCGGCCTCCGCGTCAAGCGCATCAGCGGCATCAACTACGTATGTGATCTTGCCTGGTGCGCTTCCGGCACGGAAGCCGGGGTGGCCCTCACCGGCCGATGACGGCCGGAGTGCCGCCCTCCTCGGTGCCCCACACGTCGGCGTCCTCTTCCAGATAGTCGGCGGAGGTGGTGGCGCCGCGCCCCGGTTGTGCCTCCTCCTCGGAGGAGCCGTCGCCGCCGGTGGTGGTCACCCGGGAGGCCGGGGCCAGGAAGGTGTCGCTGTCCTCCTGGCGGTTCCACGGGCTGCGCCTGCGGCGGTTGCGCCGCTCGCTCTCCTCGGCCGCGTCGACCAGCACGGCACGCACCCGCTCGCCGTTGCCCTTCTCGCCGCCTCCGCCCATGCCGCCCATGCCGCCGCCCATGGGCATGCCGGGGGAGCCGGGTGTGCCGGGAGCGCCCGGTGCGCCGGGCCCGGAGGCGGCGGCGAGCGGGCCGGCGCCGGCGGTGGCGGAGTCCGAGAGCGGGGCGACGCCGCCCGCGCCGAGGCCGCCCGGCGAGGAGAGGCCGTCGCCGGAGAGGCCGAGGCCGGCCCCGACGGAGGCCGAGCTGCCGCCGCCGAGATCGGGGAGCGAGACGTCCTGCGTGGTGATGCCGTCGCTGCTGGATCCGCCCGGGCCGCCGGGGAGGTCGAGGCCGCTCTTGTTCCCGAAGCCGTCCGCGGTGCCGTCGTTCCCGGCGGAGTTGAGGTCGTGCAGGTCGACCGTCCTGGTGTTGCCCTGGGGGTCGGTGATCGTGGCGATACCGGTGTCCGGGTCGATGACCTGCTTGCTGCCGTCCGGGAAGGTGGTGGTCGGCATGCCGTTGTCGAGCGAGGTGACGGAGCCGTCCGGGTTGGTCACCTGCGCCCCGTGCGTGAGGTCGGTCACCGTGGTGGTGCCGTCCGGGTTCGTGGTGGTGAGCATCCCGTTGTCCGGGTCGAAGGTGGCCTTGGTGCCGTCGGCGTACGTCGTCGTGAAATCGCCGTCGTCGAGCGCGGTATGGGCGCCGGTCGGGGTCTCCAGGCCTGCCTGGTCGCCGTTGAGACCACCCAGGTCGCCCAGATCGCCGATCGACTCGGTGTCCAGATCGGAGTTGATGCCGCCGAGGTCGCCCAGATCCCCCACGCCGTTGCCGTTGTTGCCGGCGTTCAGGCCGCCCAGGTCGCCGAGGTTCTGGGTGGTGGTGTTGCCGTCCGGGTCGGTGGTGGTGGCCTGGCCGGTGGCGGGGTCGACCTTCTGGACGGTGCCGTCGGGGAAAGTGGTGGTGAGCTTGCCGTCGTCCCCGAGGGAGGTCACCGAACCGTCGGCGTTGGTGATGTCGGCGCCGGTGCCGAGATCGGCCGTGGTGGTCGAGCCGTCCGGGTTGGTGGTGGTGAGCGTTCCGGTGTCGGGGTCGAAGGCGGTGCTGCTGCCGTCCGGGAAGTCGGTGGTCACGTCACCCGTGGCGTTCAGCCGGGTGTCGGCGCCGGTCGGCGATTCGAGCGAGCCGCCGCCTTGGCCGAGCTGGTCGTTGACGCTGCCGAGCCCCTCGTTCAGGCCGTTGTTGATGCCGTCGAGGCTGCCCAGGTCGGTCGTGGTGGTGGAGCCGTCGGGGTGGGTCGTGGTGCTCTGGCCGGTGGCGGGGTCGACGCTCTGGACGGTGCCGTCGGGGAAGGTGGTGGTCAGCTTGCCGTCGTCACCGAGCGAGGTCACCGAACCGTCCGGGTTGGTCACCTTGGTGCCGTCGCCCAGGTTCTGCGTGGTGGTCGAGCCGTCTGGGTTGGTGGTGGTGAGCGTTTCGCTGTCGGGGTCGAAAGCGGTGCTGCTGCCGTCCGGGAAGTCGGTGCTGACCTTGCCGTTGCCGAGCTGGGTGTTGCCGCCGGTCGGGGTCTTGAGCGAACCGCCGAGCCCGTTGTTGAGGCCGCCGAGACCCAGGCTCTGCACGAAGGGCGCTTCGTTTCCGGGCCCCTGGCCGTCGCCGCCCTGCCCGTTCAGGCCGAGGTCGCCCAGGGTCTCGCTGACGGACGGCGGATTGTCCGACGTCCCCTCCGGGCCGTCGCCGTTCAGACCGCCCATGTCACCCAGGCTCTCGGTGACCGGCGGCTTCTCGTTCAGCAGGTCGTCGAGGCCGTCGATGGTCTGCGTGTTGGCTCCGCCGGGATCGTTGAGGCCGCCCAGGCTCTCCTCCATGGACTTGGCCTGCTCCTCGGCCTCGCGCTTGGCCTCTTCCTGCTCCTTGCGCTGTTCCTCGCGCAGGTCGTCCTGGTACTTGCGGTCCTCGTCGCGCTGCTGGTTCTGCTCGTTGCGCAGGTCTTCCTGGAGGCGCTTGGCCTCCTCCTGCTCCTTGCGCTGTTCCTCGCGCAGTTCGTCCTGGTACTTCTTGTCCTCTTCGCGCTGCCGGTTCTGCTCCTCGCGCAGCTCCTCCTGGTACTTCCTGTCCTCCTCGCGCTGCTTCTCCTGCTCCGCGCGCAGCTCGTCCTGGTACTTGCGGTTCTCCTCGTTCTGCTTGTTGATGTCGTCCTTTTCCTCCTTGAGCTTCCTCTCCTCGTACTCGTCGGCGGCCGTGCTGGTCGACTTCGGCTTCGGCACGTTCTCCGAGAAGTCCTTGCCGAGTTCGATGAAGTGGTTGTTCAGGTTCGACTGCACCTGGGCGGCGGGCTTGCCCAGGTACTCGTCGACGCCCTGGCTCCAGATCTTGACGGCCTCGTCGCCGACCTTCGCCCAGTTGGCGATGTCGGTCAGGTCGCCGTACTCCGGATGCACCTGTGTGAAGCCGGTCTTCGGGTTGTGGCGCACGGTCGTGGTGTAACGAGTGGTGGTCGACGTGATGTCCGTGTTGGCGACGTTGTTCGCGTCCACCCACCGGGCGAGGTCGTCCAGGACGTAGCGCAGCACCTGATGCGGGTCGTAGTACGCGGACTTGGCCCAGGCCAGCCACGCGTCGAGCAGCTTCGTGGCGGAGTCCTCCAGATACTTGCGGCCCAGCGAGAGGGCCCGCGAGTACACCGTGTTTCCGGTGCCGGTCTCGTCGCCCGTGCCCGCCGAGGAGTCGAAGGTCTCGACGTAGGCGTCGTAGTTCTCGCGGATCTTCTTCAGCAGACCGCGGAAGACCTCCGCCGCCTCGCCCTTCCAGCTCGCGTCGTCCCGGCCGAACCGGTCCTCCCAGTCCTTCAGGACCGTCGCGTGGTCCCGGAAGAACTTGGCCGCGAAGTCGAAGGAGTCCCCGGTGGTGTTGAAGGAGTTCAGGTCGACCACGCCGTCCGCGCCCGCGCTCAGATTGCTGAACCGCGCGTTCTGCGTGCCACCGCCGAGGAGGGCGAGCAGCGCTGCCCGTGGCCCGTTCATGTACTGGGCCAGCGGGATCGTGCTCATCTTGTCCTTGTTGTAGTCCGTGAACTCGTTGCCCTCACGGACCTGGGCGTCATGGACGTTGTCGGACCCGGGGCCGTCGAAGATGATCTCCTCGCCGGCCTTCACGCGGCCCTCGAAGACGATCCGGGCCTGCATGATCGACCGCTTCTTGCCGCCGTCGAAGAAGTAGATGTCGTAGTCCTCGCCCTTGTTCGTCAGGAACCCGGAGTCCTTGACGACCAGACTGAGGCTGCGCTCCTTGATGTCCATCCGGAACAGCTTGCCGCCGTGGTCGGAGCGGAGCGTGTCGAAGACCTTGGTGCGGTCCGGCACGGGATAGCCGGTGATGTGCTTGACCAGGGTGGCCCAGGTGTCGCCCGACGGATCTTTCGCCTCGTCGAACTTGTCGAGTTTCTCACCGGACTTGGGATCGTAGCGATCGGCCACCGGGCGCCCTTTCTGGTCGGTTGTCGTACGGGCCGGCGTGGGCGGCCGGGGTCAGTCGTCTTCCGGGTCGCCGGTGGTCCCGGCGGTCAGCGTGTCGACCTCTTCGAAGGTCTGCAGGAGCGTCTGCGCCTCGATCGCGCTGAGGTTCTTGTCCTTGGTCTTGCCGGCTTCCTCGATGGTGTCCGAGAGCGCCTCTTTGAGCTCCTTGAAGAGCTCCATCTGGTCGCCGAGCAGCTTGTCGATCGACTCGGCCGCCGTGCGCACGCCTTCGACCAGCTTGGGTCCCGAGACCAGGGGCTCGCTGACCATCTTGCCGATGCGCAGAAGCTGCTGGTTCTGGTCGAGGTTCTCCGCGGTGGTGTGCCCGTCGATGAGCTGGCCGAGCGGGCGGATGGACGATCCGTCGCCCTCTTCGCGGTGCTTCTTCGCGGCGGTGTACACCGGCTGCACCTCGTTGTCCCGGAAGTTCTCCATCTGCTTGAGATCGAAATGCTTGACGTCGGCTTTGTCACCAGCCATGGGACGTTCTCCTGCTGCTCGGTGCCGGACGGGGCACGAGGGGAGGTCCGGCGGGCGCTCGGGGGAGAGGCGCCCGCCGGACCGGTATGGGGCCCTCGTACGGGAGGAGGGTCAGGGCTTAGCGGGCGCGCACACTGCCCCAGTTGTCGGCGCTCTTGCGCTCGTCACGGGAGTGGTTGTCGTGGATGGACCGGATCAGCTCGCCGTTGTCGCCCAGCAGGCGGGCCATGTTCTTGGTGGCCTGGTCCCACTCTGCCTGGACCTCGCGGTACTTCTCCTGGTCCGCACCCTCCCAGGACGAGACGAGCGGCTTCAGCTCGTCCTCCAGGTTGTTGAGGGTGGTGATGATCAGCTGGGTCTGCTCGGTCAACTCCTCGATGGCCTGCTGGACCTTCGGGTATTGCAGGTCGATGATGCCTTCGGACATGACGTCTCCTCTTGACGGCCGGGCCGCGGGGCCCGGGAAGCTCACGAAGTCCGGCCGTGCTGAAGGGGGCCGGTGCCGCGGTGGGGGTCAGCGCAGCGCTTCGAAGACGCCCTGGCTGGTCTTGCTCTCGAGGACCTGGGTGAGGTCCTCGTGCTCCTTCGCCAGGCGGTTGGCGGAGGTCACGTTCTCCTGGAGGGCGTCGATCATCGTGCTGATCTGGACGACGACCTTCTGCGCCTCGGTGTTCCAGCTGCGGAAGAGCTTCATCAGGGCCTGGCCCTCGTCGCCGCCGACGCCCGAACGCGCGGCGATCTCGGCGACGTTGTTCTGCACCTTCTCGACCTGGTCCCGGGCCGACTCCAGAGAGGAGACGCCTCCCAGGCCCTTGGCATAGTCCGCTTTCCTTGCGGCGCTGTCCGGCATGGCGCACTCCTTTCGTCCAGGCGCGTTCTTCGCACCGTTCCCGCTGAGGCTAGAGAGAACCCAGTGTTCCGCGCAACGAGAGTGAGGAAGATCTGAGCATCTGTCGGGCAGTTGAATTCAGCCGTGTGGCAACGGAGTTGTCCCGGCATTGCAGCCGGATGAACACAGATGCCGACCACCCGGGAATCCGCGATGTCACCGCCGGACCGACCGCCCGCGAAACGGGCGGAAAGCGGGCGCCCACAGCGGCCGAACGGTCATCGGGACGTCGATTTGGGCAACACCCGCGGGATTACGCGGGCATGGATGTCCGAAATATTTGAGCTTCCCCTGAGACTTCGCGCACGTATCCGTCGTCACAACGGGCCGACGGCCGCACCGAATTCACGGCCTCCGAGCCCCATTCGGCTCGACCTTTCTTCCGCTAACGTCCCTTTCCTTTTGTTCGGAGGGCTATGGGCGCCTTGCCGGAATCAGCGTGCCGTGCCGCCCTCCGACGCCGTGACCGTCTTGCCCGCGTCATCGCCGTCGCCGCCGCGCCCCGGCCGGTCGGCCGCGCCACAGTCCGGGGCCGTGACCTTGGGTTTCACCGTGCCGGCCGCGGCGGCCGGGTCGAGGTCCGCGCCGGTCGGGAACGCCGAGAGCAGCGGGGCCGGGACCGAGTCGATGTCCTCGGCCGTGTATCCGAGCGCCTCCAGCGAGATCTTGGCCGAGACGCGGTACTTCACGCCGTTCTCCGCGACCAGGTAGGTGGTCCCGCCGTGCGCCGCGCCGCTCGCGTGCAGGGCCCGGACCAGGGCGCCGTGGCCCGGTCGTACGACCGTGGCGTCCGTCGGGACGCAGGCCGGGCTCAGCGGCGGGGCCGTGCCCCTGGACACCGCGACCGGGGCGAGCCGGTCCAGCGGGACCAGCACCGACCGGATGCGGGCGCCGCCGTCACCGCCGTCCACCTGCGCGCACAGAGCGGTGCCGCGCGGCGCGGAGCGCGGGGTGGGCGGCGCGTCGGGCAGTTCCCCGGAGGCGGCGGGGCCCGGGTTCTTCGCCCGGTGCTCGCGCAGCACGTCGGCGCCGACCGTGCGGACCTCGGGGGAATCGCCCTGGTAGGCGTCCTTCTGGGTGGCCGGGTCGCCGAGGACCAGGGCCGCGCCGAGCCGGGTCAGCGGTACCGTGCCGTCCTTGCGCAGCAGGTGGTAGGTGCTGTCGCCGCCGGGCACGCTGACCTTGAACACCTGGCCGATGCGGCTGGCCTCGCCGCCGAGTTCGGGCCCCTTGTCGCCGCGGCCCGGCACCTCGGGCGGGCTCAGGGCGGGGCCCGGCGCCAGCGCGTCCAGGAAGGCCGCCGAGACCGGCATCGGCTGCCGGGAGCCGTACCCGAGCGCGTTGCGGGCGTCGGCGGCGCGGTCGAGCGCGAGCCTGGAGCCCCGCCACACCAGGTACTCGGTGCCGTCGGGTCCGCGCACCAGCACCCCGCGGTCACCGCCCACGTCACTGGAGTCCAGCGGCGCCCCGGCCACCACGCTGGTGGCTCCGGGCTTGTCCACCCCGGTGTCGGTCACGGCGCCCGTGGTGTCGGGCAGCGCCCCGGCGGGTCCGGTGACGCACATGTGCCAGGCCTCGGAGTCGAGTTCACCGGGCCCGGGCACGGTGTCCGGGAGGCCCGGTATGCCGACCGCCGCGCCCACCGGGACGTCCTTCAGCGAGGCGGTGCGCACGTCGACGGCCGGCAGGTCGGAGCCGCCGATCAGCCGCGCCGACGCGTAGTTGCGCACCGGATGCAGGACGCCGTCGGTGTCGGTCCACAAGTACCGTGCGCCGGTGTCGCTGTTGACCACCAGGTGCTTGCCGTCGCGCCAGGCGTCGTTGCCGCCGGGCCGCAGCAGGCCGTAGACGACGGTGATCGCGCCGACCAGCACGGTGACGAGGATGCCGAAGACGACGCCGCGCGTCGTACGCCCGAGCGGGCTCTCCGGAGCGTCCGGATCGGCCGTCAGCAGGCCCGAACTGAGCCTGCCCATCATGAAACTGTGGGCGTGTACCTGGTCTCTTTTGGACTGCACGGCCTCTCCTGTGACTCCTGTTCCGTGTCCCGGCGGGCGGGCTTCGTGCCCCGGTGTGCGGGTGTGCTCAGCCGAACAGGCCGCGCAGCCAGCCGAAGAGCCCCGCCACCCAGCAGCTGAGGGGCAGCAGCGCCACGGCGAAGAGGGTGTGCGCCAGCTCCGCCGCACGGCCCCAGTACGGCAGCACCCGGCGCCCCGGCACCGTCCAGGCGGCCACCACCAGGGCGGCGGCCACGGCGAACAGCACCGCGAAGACCACCAGGCGGCCGTTGCCGTCGCTGTCCACGGCCCAGGCGCGGGCGAGCAGCAGCAGTCCCCAGATGCCCGGGACGGCCAGGGTCATCCGCTGCGGGATGTGGACGAGGCCGCGGCAGTGCAGCAGCAGAAGCAGGCTCAGCGTGAGGGCGGTCAGTACCTCGGGCAGGCTGGGGTCCTGGGTGAGGACGACCAGGGCGGCCGCGACCATGGTGCCCGTGGCGGCGAACAGCGCGGTGACCCAGCGGGCGGCCAGTTCGGTGCGCTGGGCGACCTCGTCGCCCGCGTAGGGCTCGATGCCCTCCTGGAGCTGGCTCGCGGAGGACGGCAGCGCGGGCAGCCGCATGCCGGCCAGTTTGAACGCGAAGGGGGCCACCGCGCCCGCGCCGAGCGTGACCACGGCCGCCACCAGGGCCACCGCGGCCGAGGCGCCCAGGCCGGTGTAGCCCATGAGGACCCCGGCGATCGCCGTCGCCACCGAGACCAGCGCGGTGGCCAGGAGCGCGGGGGCGCCGACCGCGGTGGCGGCAAGCGCGAGGACCGCTCCGCCCGCGCCCGCCGCGCCCGCGGCGAGCAGCCGGGCGCCCGCGATCCGCGCCGTGTCCGGGCCGCTCAGCTCGCCGCCGGGCAGCAGCCAGCCGGCCAGGGCCAGGCAGGGCGCGACCAGCAGGCCCAGCGCGGTCGCCGAGACGCGGTCGCCGACCGCGCGGCTCGCCGAGCCGGCGCCCGCGAGCAGCAGCACTCCGGCCACGGCCGCGCAGAAGGCCCTGCGGGAGCCGGACTCGGTCACTCCGGGCCAGACCACGAGCAGCAGGGCGGCCGCCACCGTCGCCACCGCCGTGCCCACCAGGAGTCCGCGGGCCGCTCCGGCGTGCCAGGTGTGCAGACGCCGGCCCGCGGTGTCGGCCATGCCGTCGACCAGGTCGTCCAGCCGCGCCTCGGGCAGCGCCTCGGTGTGCGGGCGCAGATACAGCACGGCCCCGTCGGTGAGCCCGGCGTGGGCCAGGGTGGCCTCCTCGTCGAGCGGGGCGTCACCGAGCCGCTGGAGCACCCAGCCCGCGTGGTCGAGCCCGGCCTCCTCGGCCTCTTCGCCGACGTAGCGCAGCAGCGTGGGCAGGAGATCGGCGACCGGCACGTCGGCGGGCACGGCCAGGTCGACGGACACGCTCGGCGCACGTACGGTCAGGCGGCACAGTTCGGCCACCGCACTGTCGGTCATAGGCTGAACTCTCGTCTTCCGTGGGGGCATTGTCGGGAGGACTTCCCCGGGGGTGGGGACGTGCGAATAGTACGGAAGCCCCGGGTGGCCGGGAACGAGGGAGCCGGGCAAGGGAATTGTGTCCGCGCCGACCGCGAACACCTCCCCGCGTGGACAGGGCGCGTTCCGTGAATGCAGACTACTGCCTACGCCCACCGGGGCGTGCCGCGGTCCGGACCCATTGTCCGGAGGAGACCGGAAGCGAGTTGTCCGTCAGGGGAGTTGCCCGTTCCCCGCTAACCCCCTGAACCATTCACCCGGTGTTCACCGCGTCATGCGGGTCCCGAAGAATCAGTGTGGTGCGGTCTTTCCCGCCACCGAGCGCCCCGGTATTCGCTGCGGGCCTGAAAGCCAGTAAAACCGGAGGTTCTGTTCCTTGAGTGTGGAGCTGTTTCGCCGTCCGGCCCGCAGACGCGGACCGGAGATGCCCGAGGGACAATTGACCCTTCAGGAGCCGCCGGTCCTCGCCGAGACAGTTCCGGACACCTCGGCCATATGGACTTATCTGCCGATGGCGCTCATGTCGGTGTCGATGATGCTGATGTTCCTGCGCCCCGGCGGCGGGAACGGCGTCTTCATGTATCTGGCGATGGGCGTCATGGCGCTCTCCGCCGGTGCCATGCTCCTCGGCCAGCTCATGCGCCGCTCCAGCGAGCGCAAGCAGCGGCTGAAGGGCGAACGCCGCGACTACCTCCGCTATCTGGCCCAGACCCGCAAGCGGGTCCGCGCCACCATTGCCGAGCAGCAGCGGGCCCTGGCCTGGCGCCACCCCGAGCCCGCCTCGCTGCGCGCGCTGGCCCGCACCTCGCGGCTGTGGGAGCGCCGCCCGGCCGACGAGGACTTCGGCGAGATCCGGCTCGCGGTCGGCGAACAGCAGCTCGCCCTGGCCCTCAACCCGGTCTCCACCCGCCCCGTCGAAGACCTCGAACCGCTCTGCGCGCACGCCCTGCGCCGGTTCATCCGCGCCTACTCCACCATCCCCGGACAGCCGCTCGGCCTCTACCTGCGCTCCTCCGCCCGGCTCCTGCTCCGCGCCGAGGAGGAGCCCGGCACCGAAGGGACCCCCGGTGCCGAACCGGACACCGAAGCCGTACGCGCCCTGGTCCGCGCCATGCTCGGCCAGCTCGCGGTGTTCCACGCGCCCGAGGAGCTGTGGATCGCCTTCTGCGTCAGCGACGAGCGGCGGCCCGACTGGGAGTGGGCCAAGTGGCTCCCGCACACGCTGCACCCCTACGAGGAGGACGGCGCCGGTCAGGTGCGGCGGATCACCGCCGACCTCACCGAGCTCGACGACCTGCTCGGCGCCGAGTTCGCCGAGCGCCCCGGCTTCGACCCGGACGCCCGCCCCGGCCGTGACGAGCCCTTCACGGTCGTCGTCCTGGACGGCGTCACCGTCCCCGACGGCCACCGCTGGGAGGGCCACGGCTACCGCAACGCCCTGGTCCTCGACGTCTCCGGAGCGCTGCGCTGGCGTCCGGGCCGCAACACGCTGCGGCTGACGGCCGGCCCCGACCAGGTGAGCCTGGTGCGCACCGACCGCAGCCGCAAGGAGCGCACGGTTCCCCTGGGCACGCCCGACCAGCTGGGCCCGCGCGGCGTCGAGTCACTGGCCCGGCTGCTCACCAGCCGCCGGATCAGCCTGGGCAGCGACATCGCGCAGCCGCTGGACTCCGACGTCGAACTGACCACCCTGCTCGGCATACCCGACCTGCACCGGCACGACCCGCAGGCGCTCTTCGACCGCCACACCGGCTCCGCCCGGCTGCGGGTGCCCATCGCCGTCGGCGTGGACGGCCGCCCGGTGGAACTCGACATCAAGGAGTCCGCGCAGGGCGGCATGGGCCCGCACGGCATGCTCATCGGCGCCACCGGCTCCGGCAAGAGCGAACTCCTGCGCACGCTGGTCCTGGGCCTCGCCCTGACCAACTCCTCCGAGACGCTCAACTTCGTCCTGGTCGACTTCAAGGGCGGCGCCACCTTCCTGGGCCTGGAGGAGCTGCCCCACACCTCCGCCGTCATCACCAACCTCGCCGACGAGGTCGCCCTGGTGGAACGCATGCAGGACGCCCTGCACGGCGAACTCATGCGCCGCCAGGAACTGCTGCGCTCCGCCGGCAACTACACCTCGGCCCTCGAGTACGAGCGGGCCCGCGCCGCGGGGGCCGACCTCGCCCCGCTGCCCAGCCTCTTCGTGGTGGTCGACGAGTTCAGCGAGCTCCTCTCCGCGCACCGCGAGTTCATGGACCTGTTCGTGATGATCGGCCGCCTCGGCCGCTCCCTGGGCGTGCACCTCCTGCTGGCCTCGCAGCGCCTGGACGAGGGCCGCATGCACCAGCTGGAGAGCCATCTCTCGTACCGCATCGGTCTGCGCACCTTCTCCGCCATGGAGAGCCGGGGCGTGCTCGGCGTGCCGGACGCCTACCAGCTGCCCGCCCAGCCCGGCAGCGGCTTCCTCAAGTCCGGTGTGGAGGCCCTGACCCGGTTCCGCGCCGCCTACTCCTCCGGCACCTACCTGCGGCGCACCGGCGCCGTGATCCAGGCGCGGGTGGCCAGCCAGGTGGTCCCCTGGACCAGCGGCTGGGTGGTGCCGCGCACCCTGGACCCCACGCCCGACCCCGAGCCCCGGACCGAGGAGAACGGCACCGAGGAGACCCTGCTCGACGTGGCCCTCGACCGGCTGCGCGACGCGGGCCCTGCCGCCCACCAGGTGTGGCTGCCGCCGCTTGACGAGCCCTCGCCGCTCGACTCCCTCCTGACCGGCCTCGCCCCCGACCCCGAGCGGGGCCTCACCGCCGCCGGGTGGCCCGGCACCGGCCGACTGCGGGTCCCGGTCGGCCTGGTGGACAAGCCCTTCGAGCAGCGCCGCGACCCGCTGGTCGTGGACCTCTCCGGGGCCGGCGGCCACGTCGCCGTCGCGGGCGGTTCACAGAGCGGCAAGTCCACCCTGGCCCGCACCCTGATCAGCGCCCTCGCCCTCACCCACACCCCCGCCGAGATCCAGTTCTACTGCCTCGACTTCGGCGGCGGCGGGCTCTCGCAGCTCGCCGGGCTCCCGCACGTCGGCGGGGTGGCGGCGCGGCTGAACCCCGAGCGGGTCTACCGGGCCGTCGCCGAGGTGATGACCCTGCTGGCCCGGCGCGAGCAGTTCTTCGTCGACCACACCCTGGACTCCATGCAGTCCTACCGCCGGCGCCGGGCCGCCGGGGAGTTCCCCGACGAGCCCTTCGGCGACGTGTTCATGGTGGTCGACGGCTGGTCCACGGTCCGCCAGGACTACGACGACCTGATCCCGAAGTTCAACGAACTCGCCGCCCGCGGCCTCAACTACGGCATCCACCTGCTCATCACCACCACTCGCTGGGTCGAGCTCTCGGCCCAGATCCGCGACCAGTCCGCCACCCGCCTCGAACTGCGGATGGGCGACCCGATGGACTCCGAGATCGACACCCGCAAGGCCCGTTCGGTGCCCCGCAGCGGCGGCCGCGGCATCACCGCCGACAGCAAGATGCACTTCCTGGCGGGCCTGCCCCGCATCGACGGCAGCGGCTCCCTGGAGGACCTGGGCGACGGCGTCGCGCATCTGGTCGCCGAGGTCTCCCGGCACTGGCAGGGCGCCACCGCCCCGCAGGTACGGATGCTGCCCCATCGGCTCCCGCTCGCCGAACTCCCGGCGCCCGAGGCCACCGAGGGCGGCGGCATGCGCCTGCCGCTCGGCATCGACCAGGACGAACTGGCACCGGTGTGGCACGACTTCAGCCGCACCCCGCACCTGATCGTGGTCGGCGACACCGAGAGCGGCAAGACCAACATGCTGCGCCGTGTCACCGCGGGCATCACCGCCCGCTACGCCCCTCACGAAGCGAAGATCATCGCGGTGGACTACCGGCGCACCCTGGTGGACACCGTCCCCGAGGAGTACCGCATCGGGCACGTGATCTCCCTGGACAACCTCAAGGACACCATCGACGGCGCGGCCCGCGCGATGAAGACCCGCGTGCCCGGCGCCGACATCGCGCCCGCCCGCATGCGCCAGTGCGACTGGTGGACCGGGCCACGCCTCTTCATCCTGGTCGACGACTACGACATGGTGTCCGGCAACTCCTTCCAGAGTCCCTTCGAGCCCCTCTTCGAGCACCTGACCCTGGGCTTCGAGACGGGCCTGCACCTCGTGGTCGCCCGCAGCGCCATGGGCGCGGGACGCGGTCTCAGCGACGCTCTGCTGCGCCGCCTCGACGAGGCCAACAACCCCGCGCTGCTGCTGTCCTGCCCGCCCACCGAGGGCCGCCTCTTCGGCAACGCCAAGCCCCGCAACCTTCCGCCGGGCCGGGCCGTCCACATCGCCCGCCGCAAGGAGCGCCTGATGCAGACCGCGCTGGTGGAGGAGAGCCGGACACCGAGCGGCTGAGGAGTGACGGCGGGAGTGCGCCGGCTCCGTACCGAGAAGCACATGGGAGAAGCGGGGGCCGCCACAAGGCGGCCCCCGCTCCACGTTCGCCTCAGTCGCCTCAGTCCTTCGCCGGACCGCCCGCTCCCGCCGGACGCCAGCCCCTGCCCCGCGCCCGGGGGAGCGCGAAAGCGGCCCACAGGATCGCGAACACGGCGGAGGAGCCCAGCAGCACGAAGAGGGTGGCCCGGCCGGTCGCACGGTCGGCGGCGGACGTGTCCCGCACGGCCACGGGATCCGCGGCGTGCCCGGCGCCGGAGGCGGTACCGGAGTCGCCCAGGACCGTGGTGACGGCGGCGTAGGCATCCAGCTGCGGGATGTCGGCGGGGTAGGCGGTGGCCGTCAGGCGGCGCGCGACGGCCGCGGGCGACTCGTCGGGATGCGTGGCCCGCACCACGGCCGCGGCACCGGCGGCCTGCGCGGCGGCCACCGCGGCACCGGCGCCGAGATAGTGCCCGCTGCCCCGCGGGCCACCGGAGACCACCCCGGCGCCGGGGGCGGCCAGGTCGATGCCGTCGGTGGGCAGGGCGCTGTCCGGGCGGGCACCGGCGGGCAGCATGTCGGCCACCGAGAGGACGCCCGGTTCACCGGCCGGCCAGTAGGTGCGCGGCGGCACCTCCTCGGTGGCGCGCCGGTCCGGGTCCGGCGTCGCCGCGGCGACGACCACGGCTCCCGCACGGCGGGCGTCGGCGACCGCGCGGGTCAACGCCTTGTCCCGGCGCGGCAGGGCCACCGCGACCGCGATGACTCCCGCGCGGGCCTCGGTGGCCTCGCGCACCGCTCGTACGACCAGGTCGGCGTCGGCCTGCCCGCGCGAGCCGGTGCCGCGCAGGGCCAGGATCCTCGCGTCCGGCGCGATCCCGGCCAGCCGGGGCTGCCCGCCGCCGTTCCCGGCGATCAGCCCGGCCAGGAAGGTGCCGTGGCCCACGCAGTCCTCGCCCGCCGCGCCCTGGGCGGTGACCCTGCCCTTGAGCCCGGCCGCGCCCGGGGCGACCCCGGTGCCGATGAGGGCGACGGTCACTCCCTCACCCGTGCCGTACCGGTGCAGCCGGTCCAGGTCGAGGCGCTGGCGCGACCAGTCCTGCTTCTTCGCCTTCTCGCCGGAGGCGGGCGTGCAGGCCGCGCCCCCGTCCTGCGCGTCGAGCGAGGACGGCATGCCGGGCAGCTCCTGGCCGCCCTTCTTCCCGTCGGCCGTCGGCGTCGGGCCCGCGAAGGGGACGGGCTGGGCCGGGGCGGCCGCGGTCAGCAGCAGCGCGGCGGCGAGACCGGCGCCGGACAGCACGCGTGCGGAGGTCTTCACCGGGCCGCCTTCGGGGTCACGGCCACGACGTCCTCGGGCACGAGGATGCGCAGATCGTCCAGGGTGGGCGCGGCCAGCGAACTGAGCCGTCCCGCCTGCCGGGTGACCATCGACTCGACCACCTGGCGGGCCAGGCGGGCGTTGCCGAAGGCCCGGTCCCGGGGCAGCGAGTCGAAGTACTCCCTGAGCAGTGGTCCGGTGCCGGGGCCGCATTCGTAGCCCATGGCCGCGGCCTGGGCCCGCACGATGGTGACCAGTTCCTCGGAGGAGTAGTCGGAGAAACCGATCCGGCGCGGGAAACGCGAGGAGAGGCCCGGGTTGGAGGCCAGGAAGCGCTCCATCTCGTCGGTGTAGCCGGCGACGATGACGACCACCTCGTCGCGGTGGTCCTCCATCAGCTTCAGGAGGGTGTCCACCGCCTCCTGGCCGAAGTCGGCGCCGCCGCCCTTGGGGGTGAGGGTGTACGCCTCGTCGATGAACAGGACACCTCCGCGGGCCCGTTCGAAGACCTCACGGGTGAGCTGGGCGGTGTGGCCGATGTACCGCCCGACCAGGTCCGCCCGGGCCGCCTCGACCAGCTGGCCGCGGCCGAGGATCCCGAGCTGCGTCAGGATCTCCCCGTACAGACGGGCGACGGTGGTCTTGCCGGTGCCGGGCGGCCCGGTGAAGACCAGATGGTTGCTGAGCTGGGGGACGGGCAGTCCGGCCGCCGCACGGTGGCGGGCGGTGGTGATGAGGTTGACCAGGTCCGCGACCTCACGCTTCACCTCCGCGAGCCCGACCATGTCGCCCAGCCGCGTCAGCGGGTCGTCCTGCGGGGCCGCGCTCTCGGCGCCCTTCGCGGCGGCGGCCACGGAGACATCCTCGGGCAGCAGCAGCCGCAGATCGCTCTCGCTGACCTGCGGCTGGGTGGCCAGCCGTACCGCCTGTCTGTCGACCATCTCCTCGAACACCCCGCGCGCGGCACGGCCGTTGCCGAAGCCCGCGTCCCGGGGCATCGCCTCGAAGTGCGCGGCCAGCGCGTCGGCGGTGCCCTCGCCCAGCTCGTACTGGTGCTGGGCGCACATGTTCCCCATGATCGCGACCAGTTCGGGCACCGAGTAGTTCTCGAACTCGACGGTCCGTGAGAAACGTGACGCGAGGCCCGGGTTGGACCCGAGGAAGGCGTCCATCTCGCGGGAGTAGCCGGCCGCGACGACGACCACATCGTCGCGGTGGTCCTCCATCAGCTTCAGCAGCGTGTCCACGGCCTCGCGGCCGAAGTCCGCGCCGCCGTTCCCGCTGTCCGCGGTGAGCGTGTACGCCTCGTCCACGAACAGCACGCCGCCCAGCGCCCGCTGGAAGGTCTCCGTGGTCTTGATCGCCGTGCCGCCGACGACCTGCGCGACCAGGTCCGCGCGGGAGACCTCCACCAGGTGCCCGCTGCGCAGCGAGCCCAGTTCGGCCAGGATCGCCCCGTAGAGGCGGGCGACGGTGGTCTTGCCGGTGCCGGGCGGCCCGGCGAAGATCAGGTGCCGGCTCATCGGCGGTGCCGACATGCCCAGTTGTTCGCGCCGCTGGGCGAGCTGGGTGAGGTTGACCAGGGTGCCGACCTGCTGCTTGACGTTCTCCAGGCCGATCAGCGCGTTCAGGGCGCCCAGCGGGCCGTCCTCGCGGTCCGGCGGGGGCGCGTCACCGGCGCCGGACCCGGCCGGATCGGTGTTCTCCGCGCTGCCGGTGCCCCAGGCGTCCCGCTTGCCGTTGCCGACGCTGGTCAGACCCTCCACGGCGAGCCGCTCGCCGGGCGCGGTCTGCACCAGGCCGCCGCCCGCGTTCTCCCGGGTCAGGCAGTTCACCACGGAGACCGGCGCGGTGGACTCCACGCGGAAGCCGTCCTGTTCGCCGCCGGAGACCTCGCAGCCGCTGAGCGAGGCGAGCGCGCCCTCGCGCAGCAGGAAGCCGTGGCCCTTCGGGGCGTGCACCGTGGTGCGGTTGGCGGTCAGTTCACCGCCCGCGGCGACGACCACGCCCTCCTCGCCGGATATCTCCACGCGGAAGTCGCGGACGGTGACGTTGCCGCCGTCCTCCACGACCAGGCCGCTGGTGGCCGTGTCGGAGACTCCGCCGCCGGCCAGGTAGAGGGTGCTGCCGGAGGCCACGCGGATGCCCGCGCCCTTCGGCCGGACGATCTCGCAGTCCTCGGCGCGGCCCCGGGCGTCCTTGGTGGCCGCGATGCCGTCACCGGCGGGCTCGACCAGGCGGGCCCGGCGCAGCAGGGGGTTGGCGCCGCCGCGTACCGCGACGGCGGGGGAGCCGCCGATCACTTCGAGGCGATCCAGTTCGGGCGCCGAATCCTCCTCCAGGAGCAGCGCGGTCGCCTCGCAGTCGCGGACCGTGAGACCGGTCAGGGCCGGGGACGCGCCGCCCGCGACCCGCAGCGCCGCGCCCTGCGCGCCGTCCACCCAGCAGTCCTCGAAGGTGCCGCGCGCCCGGTCGGTGACCAGCACGCCGTGCCCGCGGGTACGCGAGACCCGGCAGCGGCGCAGCACCGGGTCACTGCCCCCGGCCAGCGTGATCCCGTTCCCGGACGCGCCGGTGACGCGGACGTCCTCAAGGGTCGTACGGCCCGCGCTGCTCACGTGCACCCCGGTGCTGGTGTCGTGCACCACGGTCCGGACCACCGTGAGGGAGCAGTTCTGCTCCAGGGCGATGGAGGGCTTGTCGGTGGAGGAGAAGTCGCAGTCCTCGACGGTGCCGCGGGACTCGCCGTTGGCCAGCAGGCCGTTGCCGCGCGCGCCGCGCACCGTGCAGCCGCGCACGCGCGCGTCGCCCTCCTCCGCCAGGACCAGGCCGCTGGTGCCCAGGTGCTCGAAGTTGCAGGACTCCACGGTGGTGGGCGTGGTCGAGGTGACCACGACGCCCGCGCCCTGCGGGTTGCTCACCCGGCACTCCCGCAGCGCGAGGGAACCGGTGCCCCCGGCCAGCATCGCCGTCCACGCGGCGCCGATGATCTCGCAGCCGTCGAGCGCGGCCTGGCCGCGCCGCACGTCCACGGTCGGCAGTTCGGCGTCGCCGCCGCGCAGGGTCAGCTCGGAGAGCATGACCGCGTCGGCGCGCAGCGCGAGCACGCTGCCCGAGCGCGGCCGGATCTCCACGGTGCCCCGCCCTTCGGCGGCGGTGAGGGTGACCCGGGTGTGGATCACGAGGTTCTCCGTGTACGTCCCTGGCCGGACGCTGATGAGCGCGCCGGTCCGGGCGGCCACGAGTGCCTCACCGATCGTCCGGTAGCGGTCCTGAGTCCCCGGACCGACCGTCAGTACCTGGCGCGACACGCACCAACCTCCTTGCCATGGCGGCCTCTACAGCGGGGCGCCCCCTCGGCGGGGGCGCGTGTCGGCGAGCCGACGGTGTCATCATGCCTCGCCCGCGGGGACGAGCGGGTACCGGGAGCGGTGTGCTCCCGGCGCCCGGTCAGACGCTCCACTTCTGGTTGTCGGCGCCCGTGCAGCTCCACAGTTCGAGCACGGCTCCGTTGTCCCGGTTGCCGCCCTTGATGTCGACGCACTTGCCGACCACGGTGTTGACCAGGTCGTGACTGGGGTTCAGGGCGAACTTCTGCGCGTTGTTCCCGCTGCACCAGGCGATCTGGATGGCGGAGCCGTCGTTGTAGTTCGCGTTGGCCACGTCCAGGCACTTGCCGCCGATACGGACGGTGCCGTCCGAGGCGAACCGGAACTTCTGCGCGTCGGCGTTGTTGCAGTCCCACATCTGAAGCTGCCGGCCGTCGCTGAAGTTGCCCGCCGGTACGTCGATGCAGCGGCCCGAGAGGTGGCTGTGCAGGGAGACGGGGAATCCGAGGGTGGGTCCCGGGTCGGTCTTCGCGGGCCGGTCCTTCTTCCCGCCGGACTTCTTCCCGTCGTCCTGCTTCTTCGCCGGCTCGTCCTTCTGGCCATCGCCCTTCGGTGCGTCCTTCTTCGCGTCGTCCTCGGGCGGGGCGGGCGCGGCGGACTCCCTCTTCGGCTTCTTCGGCCCGGCGGAGGCCTTCTCGTCGTCCTTGGAGCCGGTGTCGGGCGGGGTCACCGCGAAGTCTCCGGGCGCCTCCTGGCCGTCGGGGCCGAGGACCGTCCCGGCCGCCGTGGACGACTTGGGGTTTTTGTCGTCGTCTCCGCCGAGCGTCAGCAGCGGCACGGACACGAGGAGCGCTCCCGCGACCGCGGCCCCGGCGAGCACGGCCCTGCCCGGCCGCCCGACCGGCCCGGTCCGCTGCTGGGGCCGGTCGATCGCGGTGGCGGACACGGTGCGTACGAGCGCGGGCAGCCGGCTCTTGGCCGCCGTCGCGGCACTGGGGTCGGCTTCGGGCTCGGCGGCGGAGTGCGCGGTGGACTCGCCGTCGGGGGCGGGGGCGCCTTCGGGCGCGGGGGCCTTGGTTTCCGGGGCGGCGGTCACGGGCTCGGCGGCCTTGGCTTCCGGGGCTGCCGCCTCGGGCTCGGCGGTCGGTGCGCCGGCCGTGGCTCCGGTCTTCGGGGCCGCTTCCGGGGTCTTCGCCTCCGCGGTGTCCGGGGCCGCGGTATCCGGCTCCGTGGTGCGCGGGTCCGCGTTGTCCGGCTCGGGCTTCGAGGGGCAAGCGCCGGCCGAGGCGGCCGTCGTCTCCTCGCCGTCGGAACCGGTCTCGGCCGCCTGCGAGGTGGGGGGCTGCTGGGCCGAACGCGTCACGAGGTCCTCCCTGTGGTGTGGGGCCGTGGTCGAGGAGAGTCGCCGTCCGCGCCGAGAAGACTCTCCGCAGGGACGAGCAGGGGCGCCGCGGCCCCGGCGTTGACCATCAGCCGAGCCCCCGAACCGCTCAGCGAGCGGGCAAGATCCCGTGCGGGGAGGGTGTCATGGACAAGTGCCTCGGACGTGAACTCATGTGCCGGGGAGGTGAACGACAGGACCACCGGCGCCCCGTCGCGCCCCGCGGCCAGGAGGGGCGCACCGTCAGCACCGCGTACGACCGTGATCTCGGCCCGGGCGAGGACCGCGAGCGCCTCGTCCACCGAGCCGTAGCCGGTGGCGGCACGCTGGGCCGCCGCGTCCACCGGGTCGGTGGGCTCGGGCCAGCCGAGGACACGGGCCGATGGCCGGTACGCGGGATTGGCGCGGTAGTCCGCCACGGTCCCGCTCTCGTCGGACCGCCATTCCCCCAGGACCGCCCACTCCGGGGGAGTGCGCTCGTCGGTCCACTCCGGGTCGACCACGCCGATCCAGTGGCCGGGGGCGCGGCGGGCGGCGGCGCGTACGGCCTCGGGTATCTCGGGGGCGTCGGCCGCGTCGGGCACCTCGTCGACGGGCGAGGCGGGGGCCGCGGCGGGGCGGGGGTCACCGGGCATCACGGGCGTGGTGTCATGCCTGTCCTCCGGCTGTTCTCCGGACCGCATCTTCACCTGAACTCTTCGATCCGTACCAGTCCTTGGGCGCCGGGCGAACGGGCGCGCACGCCGACACTGATCACGTCGGGAGTCAACAGAATGCCACATGCGCCTCTTTCGTTGGGGGCAGGGGAGAGTCCGTTTCGGGTCCAGGCGTGCCCGTTTGTTGTCCGAGTGAGGAACTTTCCGGGAGCAGTGAGGCGTGAGGGGACAAAGCGAAAGGGGAGTTGTGGGGGCAGGAGCGGTCGTCGGCCGCCTGACGGGCTAAGTTGGGCACGCGCCCGGTCCCCGCCGGCGCGCGGTGCGTTCCGACCGGACGTCCAGACGCCCGGCCCAGGGCCGTACGGGAAGACCTCGCAGCCCGGAAGGCGTCGGACCGGCCTGCGGCCGCCACCGCGCCCGACCACGCGGAGACCGGCGTCAAGCACCCAGCCGCACCACCCCACTTCGACGCGGACCCGCTCAACCCCCGCGTGGCGAGCGGAACTCGACCGCCCCGCCCGTCACGCGGCCCCGCGCACCCCCGACAGCTCCGCCACCGAGGAGTACCGCATGTCCCCCCAGCACCGCACCCCCGGCGCGAACGCGGAGACGACCGCCGCCCCCACGGAAGAGGCGGGGCAGCCCGGCGCCCCCACGGAGGAGGCGGGCAAGTCCGTGGCGCCAGCCGCACCGGACGAGAAGACCGAAGGGTCCACGCCGGAGGAGAAGACCAAGTCCTCCTCCGCGCCTGCCGCACCCGCCGCATCCGCCGTACCCGCCGGGGAGGAGCCGGGCCAGGCCACGGCCCCGGAGGCTTCGAAGACCCCCGAGACCGAGCCCGAGCCCGAGAGAACGACCGCGGAGACGCCCGGGGGAAGTGCCGGGGCAAGTCCCGAGGAAGGCCCCGAGGGAAGTACGGCGAAGACGCCGGACGGAAAGACCGAAGAAGCGCCCGAAGGCGAGGGCGAGGGAGAGCGCGAGGGCGGGCGCCGAGGCGTGGCCGTGGCGGCGGCGGTCAAGACGGCACCGCCCGGTACCAAGGCCGCGACCGGCGTCGACGGCGGGCGCCCGCGCAAGCCGGTCCTCGCGGGTGCCGCGATCGTCGGTGCCGCCCTGATCGCGATACCCCTGCTGCTGGTGGGCAGCGCCAGGGACGACGGCCCCCCGGACGGCGGCAAGGAGCTGTCGGCCGGTGGCTCCGACACCGTCCTGAACCCGAATTCCGGCCCGGCCGGGCTCGACGACTACCGGGCCAAGAAGCCCAGTTCGTCCCCGTCCGAGAAGAAGTCGAAGAAGGCCGAGACCCCGAAGGCCATCGCCCCCAAGGCCGTGGTGCCCACGCCCACGCCGAGCGCGAGCGCGTCGTCCGAGAAGAAGGCCAAGCCCAAGCCCAAGCCGAAGCCCAAGGCGGCCCCGAAGCCCGACTGGACCACCGAGACCGTCTCGGCACCCAGCGTCCTGGAGGTCAACCAGGCCTGGACCACCAACCGCATCCGCCTGGTCATGCAGACGGACGGCAACCTCGTCGTCTACAACGAGAAGGGCAAGCCCATCTGGGCGGCCATGACCTTCGGCCAGAACCACCGGGCGATCTTCCAGCAGGACGGCAACCTCGTCATCCACAACGGCGACGACCGCCCCATCTGGGCCTCGAAGACTCACGGCCACGAGGGCGCCCGCCTGGTGCTCCGGGCCGACGGCAAGGTGGTCATCGAGCACAACGGCAGGGTCATCTGGTCGACGTGACACCCGCCTCGCCCCGCCCGCGGTGAAACTCGTGATGAGCCGATCGCGCTCACGATTTATGATGGAGAGCGCATCAAGTCCATGTGCTCATGGGGGAGGTGGCCGCTGATGGGCCCGGTTCCTTTCCTTCGTTCTTCCACCGTGTGCGGTGGCGCGACACACGGCACCCGCGCACGGAACGTCCCGCGTACCGAACGAAACGCCCTCCCTGCCGAAGAGACTTCCCCCGCCCGCCCCGAGGCTCCCCCGCCACTGATGGCACAAGGGCAGGCCCCCGGCCTGCCCGCGGTGTCCCTGGCCTACGAGCGGCACGGCACCGGCGAGCCGGTCGTGCTCCTGCACGGCCTGGGACACCGCCGCCAGGCGTGGGATCCGGTGCTTCCGCACGTCGTCGCCGAGCGGGAGGCCGTCGCCTTCGACCTCCCCGGCTTCGGACAGTCACCGGACCCCGATCCCGCCGTCCCGCGTGATCTGCCGACCACCGTGGCGATGTTCGGCTCGGTCTTCGCCGCCCTGGGGCTGGAACGGCCGCACGTGGTGGGGCACTCGCTGGGCGGTCTGGTCGCACTGCGCCTCGGGCAGGCGGGTCTCGCGCGCAGCGTGACGGCACTGGCGCCGGCCGGATTCTGGACCGAGGCCGAGCGGCGCTACGCGTTCGCCGCTCTGCACACCGTGCGGCGCGGCTCCCGCATCCTGCCGGAGGCGATGCTGCGGACGCCCGCCGACGCCGAGCCCGGGACGGCCGTCCGCGGCCGGGCCGTCCAGGGACTGCGCTCCCGGTGTCTGCCGCCCGCGGTGGTGGCGGACATCGTGGCGATGCGCGACGCGGCCGGGTTCGACTCGGTGCTGCGGGCCGGGCGGACCCGAGGCCTGTTCACCGGTGACATCCCCGGCATCCCGGTGACCATCGTCTGGGGGAGCCGGGACCGGCTGCTGCCGCGATGGCAGAGCGGCCGACTCCAGGCGATGATTCCCGGCGCACGGCAGATCGTCCTCGCCGGCTGCGGACACGTGCCGTTCCGCAGGGCTCCCGAACTGGTCGCCCGGGTCATCCTCGAAGGCACCCGAGCAGACGCCCCACCGGCGGACTTCCCGCTCGACGCGCCTGCGCCCGGCGGCGGCAGCCCGTGACGAGCGGGGGTGGCCCGCCCTCCGTCAGGAGGCGCCGGTCAGCTCCTCGACCTGATCGGCGAGGCGGGAGTCGGGGTGCGGGACGCGTCCCATGCCGAACTCCTCCACCGTGTCGACCCTGAGGCGGCGTACCGCTTCCTGCAACTCCTTCGGCAGGCGGGTCTCGCGTGGTGCCGCGGCCGGCCGGCGCGTGTGCGGGGCGCGCGGAGTGGGCGGGTCGGCGAGGGTGAGGGCCTGCTGTGCCCAGAAGCCCGCGTCGCGCACCTCGCCGCGGCTGAGGTGGTAGAGGTGCAGGCAGTGGGCGGCGAACGCGTTGCCGGCGCCCGCGGAGAACTGCCACCAGAACTGGGCCCCTTCATGGCAGTCGGCCAGGCTCAGGAGGCAGGCGAAGTACAGGGCTCCGTCGGGGTCGGGCCCTTCGGCGGCGAGCCGGGCCAAGCGTCCGGCGGCTTCCCGGTGATGCAGCGCCTGGGTGGACAGGGCGTCGAGGCCGGTGGCCGCCTGGCCGTGGACGGTGGGCAGCTGTCCGGCCGGGGCCGGGACGGCGCCGAACATGAGGGTCTCGGTGACGTCGCGCACGATGTCCCGCCGGAGGTCGGCGAGGTCGGCGTCGGTGAACACGTCGTCGTCGGTGGCGGCCTGGGCGAGGAGGTCGTCGAGGTGACTGGGCACGGTGCTACTCCGTCTCGTCGGCAGCCGGGTCGATCGACAGGCCGAGCTTGATGGCGATGCGCTGACGCGCCAGCCGGCGGTGCGATCGAACGGTGTCGGGCTTGATGCCCATGATGTTGGCGATGTGCGGTGAGGCATAGCCCAGGACGTAGTGCAGGACGATGACGTCGTACTGGCGCTCGGGCAGTTGCGCTATCGCCGTGTAGAGGCCCAGGGCGGATTCCAGCACCGCGAACTGGCAGCGCATGGCCTCCAGGGTGGCGCGGGCGGTGTGCTGGAAGGCGGCGGACTGCACCATCTGCGTCTGGGCGGGCCGGCCGGACAGCCGCAGATGGGTCTCCACGCGCTGCTTGAGGAGCTTCCACGCGTACGCCTCGGGGCTCTCCTCCTTCAGCACGTTGACCCAGTTCAGGGAGAGGTGGCTGTAGCAGCGGCGCACGACGGCCTTGGCGGCCTGCTTGTCGCCGAGCATCGAGTGCGCGTAGCGCAGGTGGGGCTTGGCGTAGAGGGCGAAGAACGCCTCCAGGTCGGGCGGCATCTCGTAGGACAGTCCCGTGAGGTTGTTGAGGTCGGGTGGCCCGGCCAGGGCGTAGGAGACTTCCTGCGGCTCGTCCGCGTCCTCGGACGGGAGCGAGGTGGTGTGGTCGCTCACGGCCGGGCCGCCTCGTCGTCGGACGCGGCACGCAAGGAGGCCGGTTCGGCGGGGCGGCCGCCCCTGAGGAGTTCGCTGGCGCCCACGCGCACACCGGCGCCCAGCAGGCGGCGCGTCAGATGCCGGACGTCGGGGGCGAAGACCCGGAGCGCGGTGACGACCACGGTCGCGGCGAGCACATCGTCGAGGGAGAAGGTCACTGATCCTGTCCTTTGTCCTGCTGGCGGTGGCCCGCTCCACCTTGTGCGGGCCACCGGAGAACGACTCTGTCCTCAACCGCAGGATTTCGGATTCGAGAGGGCAAACGCGTATGTCGGAAGCGATCAATTTTCGACACAAAGTGACTGGTGAGTAACAGTGAGGCAGAAAACGAGTTCGACGTGAACGATCGGTAACAGGTTCTCACTCTGTGTGCAGGGACTTGGCCAGGGGAAACCTGTCTTCGCTCCCGTGTCCGGGAGCACGCCTGTTCCTGTGGCGGCTCACTTGCGAGTCGGGTCATGGCGATCGGAAGCGACGCCCCGTGTGACCGACGTCACCATTTTCCGCCCAACTTCGGTCGGTGCGGCGGCAGCTGAGACATCGACGGTGCCGAGTGGGGAAACGGCCGCGTGCACTCTCTTGCTACTTGGAGACCTGACGACTAGTCATATGGCTAATCGAAACAAGGGTCATGCCTGCGGTCCAACCCCCTGGAGGGCACGTGCAGTTCTCCGTCATCTTCGAAGCGCAGCTCGCCGACCCCACCGTCGAGCGCGAGCACCAACTCATCCGCGACAGCGTCGAACAGGCCGTCCTGGCCGAGGAGATGGGGTTCGACCGCGTCTGGGCGGTCGAACACCACTCCCTGAAGTGGTACGCCCACATGAGCGCCCCGGAGATCTTCCTGACCTGGGTCGCCGCACGCACCAGCACCATCCGCATCGGCCACGGCGTGGTCTGCATGCCGTTCCGTTTCAACCACCCGGCCCGTGTCGCCGAGCGCGCCGCCATGCTCGATCTGCTGTCCGGCGGGCGGCTCGACCTCGGGGCGGGACGCGGCGGGACCCTCCAGGAGACGTCACTCTGCGGTGTCGACAAGGAACGTACGACCCAGGAGGTCGAAGAGGCGCTCCAGATCATCGGGAAGGCCTGGGCGAGCGAGGAGCTGGAGCATCACGGCGCTCTGCTCGACATCGACCCGCACCCCATCCTGCCCCGGCCCCGCCAGACTCCTCACCCGCCGCTCTTCTTGGCCTGTAGCAGGACGGAGACCCTGAGGCAGGCCGCCGAACTCGGCATCGGCGCCCTGGTGATGGGCTTCGCCGGGCCCGAGTCCATCGCCGAGATGCGTGCGGCGTACGACACGGCGATCGCGGAGCGCGGCGACGCCCGCTTCGTGTCCAGCGTCGTCAACGACCACTTCTCCGTGCTCTGTCCGACCATCGTGCTCGACGACCGCGACACCGCTCGGCGCGTCGGCATCCGCGGACAGCGGTTCTTCGCGCAGTCCATCGGGCACTGGTACGGCGGCGCCGGCATCCCCGACGAGGCCGTGGTGGAGGGGGCGGACGAGGCGGCCGCGATGCGTGAGGCCGCCGAGCAGGTCGTCGCGCGGCTGCACGAGCACGCCATCCCGGTGCGGCCCACCTCCACGGCCACCTTCAACGCCGACCACGCCTACGGAACCGCCGACGACGCCATCGCGTACGTGGAGCGGCTCCGTGACGCGGGCGCCGACGAGATCATGTGCCTCATCCAGATGGGCACCGTCCCGCAGGAAGCCTGCATGGAGACGCTGCGGCAATGGGGCGAGAAGGTCATCCCGCACTTCCGCCCCCAGGAAACGCCATGACACGGACGCCCGAGCCCAACAGCCCCGGCAACCGCCCCACCCCCGCCGAAGCCAGCAGCCCCGGCGACCGTCCAGCCCCCGCCGAAGCCGACAGCCCCGGCGGCCATCTCGCCCCCGTCGAAGCCAGCAGCCCTGGCGGCCGCCCCACCCCCGCCGAAGCCAGCAGCCCCGGTCACCGGCTCGCCCCCGGCGCCCGTCCCCTCGTCGATGCGCTGAGCGCCGCCTTTCCCGATCTCGGCGGTGCCGTCACCGACGCGGGCGAGGCTCGGCGTGTCCTTGCCGCCGCGCCGTCCTCGGGCAAGGCGCCGCCACCCGTGGGGGCAGTGGAGGACTGTGCCGTTCCCGGACCGCCGGGCGCCCCCGACCTGCCCCTGCGCGTCTACCGGCCCGCGGGACCCTCCCGCCCCCGTCCCCGTCCCACCGTCGTCTTCTTCCACGGCGGCGGCTACACCCTCTGCGGTCTCGACAGCCACGACGCCACGGCCCGCACCCTCTGTGCCGGGTCCGGAGCCGTCGTGGTGTCCGTCGCCTATCGCCTCGCCCCCGAGCACCGCTTCCCGGCGGCCGCCGAGGACGCCTACGCGGCCCTCCGCTGGGTCGCGGACCAGGCCGCGGCGGGCGGACTGGGCGGTGACCCGGGCGCCGTCGTGACGGCCGGGGACAGCAGCGGAGGCGGCCTCGCCACCGTGGCGGCCCTGATGGCGCGGGACCGGGGCGGGCCCGCCGTGGCGCTCCAGGTGCTGATCTACCCCCTGCTCGACGCGGGGCAGGGCAGCGACTCGTATACGACGAACGCGACCGGCTACTTCCTCACCGCCGCGCACCTGCGCTGGTTCTGGGAGCAGTACCTCGGCCCGGACGGCGACCCCACCCACCCCTACGCCTCGCCGCTGCACGCGGACGTCACCGCCCTGCCGCCCGCCCACGTCGTCACGGCCGGCTGCGACCCCCTGTGCGACGAGGGCGAGGCGTACGCGGTCAAGCTTCGCCGTGCCGGGGTCCCGGTGACACGGGCGCACCACCCGGAGATGTTCCACGGATTCCTGGGCTTCCCGGGGCTCCTGGACGATGCGCGGGCCGCGGCGGCAGAAGTGGCAGAAGCAATCGCCTCGACGGCGTATCACAGGAAAAACAGCGGTGATGTTGGGGGTGGCGCAGGATAATTTCCCGAGCTCCCTCTTGTGGTGGAGAACCTCGCCCGCATACGGTGTTCTAACGCGAGGTTCTCCCGTGGAGGTTGACAAGTGACGGAAATTCTTGTGCAGAGGGTTACGGAGGGGGCGGTTCCTCCCGCGAGCGGGGGTGCCCCCATGGGAAGGGTCGTGGAGCACCCGGCTTGGCCGATGCTCAAGGAAGCCGTGGAAGAGATCCGCCCGTGGCAGTCCGCGGACGGTTCGATCGACTTCGACGCGGAGGGCGCCCCGGCGCGGTCCGTGGCCGAGCTCGCCGTCGACCGCGTGATATCCGCGGTCGACCAGCTCGCCCCGCTCCTGCCGCACGACGCCGCGTACCACCAGGCGCTCGGCGCCGACCTGCGCCGCTGGGCAGACGGCGGTTTCGAGGTGCCGGACTTCCTCGACTCGCTGCTGGCCTTCCAGCCCGCGGCACACCGCGAGGACGGCCTCCAGCACCTCGTGGTCTTCCCCATGTACACGCAGAACGGCAATCCCGACCGCAATCTCGAAGCGGTCGTGCTGCGCATGGTCTGGCCGGAGTGGCTGGCCGAGCTGGAGCGCACGCGTTACGACAACCCGCTGTTCTGCGGCATCACCTTCGAGGACTTCACCGCGGGGTACGACACCAACTCCGCCGTGCTCTTCCCGGAGACCATCGCCGTGCGCGAGGCCCCCGAGCGCTTCAGCTGGGGCGGCATCTTCTGTGACCGCGAGGCGGCCCGCTTCCGCCGCGTCACCGAGGCCTCCGTGGACATCCTCGGGATCGAACTGCCCGACGACATCCGCGAGATGATCGGCGACCAGGACCGCTGCCAGCAGGCGTTCGTCCTGTGGGACATGGTGCACGACCGCACCCACAGCCACGGCGACCTGCCCTTCGACCCCTTCATGATCAAGCAGCGGCAGCCGTTCTGGATGTACGGCCTGGAGGAGCTGCGCTGCGACCTCACCGCCTTCAAGGAGGCCGTGAAGCTGGAGGCCGAGGGCGTCCCGCAGGCACGCGACGTGCAGTACGCCGTCCTGTTCGACCGGATGTTCCGCTTCCCGGTCACGGGCGACCGCGTCAAGAACTACGACGGCCTCGGCGGCCAGCTGCTCTTCGCGTACCTCCACAAGCACGACGTCGTCCGCTGGACCGACAACAAGCTCAAGATCGACTGGGAGCGCGCGCCGCAGGTCACCAACCAGCTGTGCGCCGAGATCGAGGAGCTCTACCGCGCGGGCATCGACCGCCCGAAGCTGGTCCACTGGTTCGCCGCGTACGACCTGGTGTCCCAGTACCTCGCCCCGCACCCCGGATCGCGCTGGGCCAAGGGCCCCGACGCCCTGGACACGCAGCTTCCGCCCCGGAAACTCGTCGACGACGTGCTTCCCGACGAGTTTCCGCTCAGCATGTTCTATGAGGCGCTCTCCAAGAAGCTCAAGCACGTGATCGCCTCCACCAAGGGGATCACCGCGGCGCGCGCCGAGCAGGTCGCCGCATGAGCGACCGCACCAAGGAGGCGAGGACGATGTCCGCACTCGATGGAGCCGTGATCGCGGTCGCGGGCGCAGCCGGTCCGGCGGGCCGGGCCGCGCTGCTGAGGCTCGCCGAGGCCGGAGCCACGGTCGTGGCGTCGGACGCCGACGCCGCTCGCCTCGCGGAGGCCGTGGACGCCGCGCGGTACGCGCACGGCGGGGCCACCGTCATAGGGGACACGGTCGACCTCCTGGACCTCGACGCGACCAAGGGCTGGGCCGCCCGCACCGAGAAGGAGTTCGGGCGGATCGACGGCCTGGTCCACCTCGTCGGCGGCTGGCGCGGCAGCGCCACCTTCGCCGAGACCGACCTCGCCGACTGGGACCTGCTCGAAAAGCTCCTGATCCGTACGGTGCAGCACACCACGCTCGCCTTCCAGGACGGCCTGCAGCGCAGCGACCGTGGCCGCTACCTCCTGATCAGCGCGGCCGGCGCCTCCAAGCCCACCGCGGGTAACGCCGCGTACTCCGCGTCGAAGGCCGCCGCCGAGGCCTGGACGCTCGCCCTCGGCGACGCCTTCCGCAAGGCGGGGGGCGAGCAGGGCCCGACGTCCGCGGCTGCCATCCTGGTGGTGAAGGCGCTGGTGCACGACGCGATGCGCGCGGAGCGGCCCAACGCGAAGTTCGCGGGCTTCACGGACGTCAAGGAGCTGGCCGAGGCCATCGCCAAGGTCTGGGAGCAGCCCGCCGGAGATGTGAACGGAAAGCGCCTGTGGCTGACCGAGAAGCCGTGACCGCTCGCGAGACCCGGGACCGGGAGCCCGTGAACCCTCCCAGGACCGACGCGCGCCGCCATCACGACCCGGAGGTGCGGGGGTTCGCCAGCGACAACTACGCGGGCGCCCACCCGGAGGTGCTCGCCGCCCTCGCCTTGGCCAACGGCGGTCACCAGATCGCGTACGGCGAGGACGACTACACGGCCAACCTCCAGCAGGTCGTCCGGGGCCATTTCGGCCCGACGGCCGAGGCGTTCCCGGTCTTCAACGGCACGGGGGCGAACGTCGTCGCCCTCCAGGCGATCACCGACCGCTGGGGCGCGGTGATCTGCGCCGAGTCGGCGCACATCAACGTGGACGAGGGCGGGGCCCCCGAGCGCATGGGCGGCCTCAAGCTGCTCACGGTGCCCACGCCCGACGGCAAGCTCACGCCCGAGCTGATCGACAGGCAGGCGTTCGGCTGGGACGACGAGCACCGGGCGATGCCGCAGGTCGTCTCGATCGCGCAGAACACCGAACTGGGCACGCTCTACACGCCCGACGAGATCCGCGCCATCTGCGACCACGCGCACGCGCTCGGCATGAAGGTGCACCTCGACGGCTCGCGCATAGCCAACGCCGCCGCGTCCCTCGACGTCCCCATGCGGACGTTCACGAACGCGGTCGGCGTGGACATCCTGTCCCTGGGCGGCACGAAGAACGGCGCGCTCTTCGGAGAGGCCGTCGTCGTCATCAACCAGGACGCCGTCAGCCACATGAAGCATCTGCGCAAGATGTCCATGCAGCTCGCCTCCAAGATGCGCTTCGTGTCGGTGCAGCTGGAGGCCCTGCTCGCCAAGGACCTGTGGCTGCGCAACGCCCGGCACGCGAACGAGATGGCGCAGCGCCTGGCCGAAGGGGTGCGCGCCGTCCACGGCGTGGAGATCCTCTACCCGGTGCAGGCCAACGCGGTCTTCGCGCGGCTGCCGCACGACGTGAGCGAGCGGCTGCAGAAGCAGTACCGCTTCTACTTCTGGGACGAGGCCGCGGGCGACGTCCGCTGGATGTGCGCGTTCGACACGCGCGAGGAGGACGTGGACGGCTTCGTCGCGGCCCTCAAGGAAGAGATGGCGCGCTAGCCGGCCTCTCCCGCTGGCTGCATAGATATGCGATCGACCGTAAAAGCATTGACTCGCGGTCGATCGCATTTCTATGCTCCCGTGGCATGCAGCTGATCCAGCAGAACCCCGACCTGTCCGCCTACTTGGCGGCCGACGAGGTCATCGACCACCACCATCCGCTCGTACGCGAGACGGCCGCACGCCTGGCCGTACAGGCCGCGGATTCATATGCATACGCCCGCGCGGCCTACGAGTTCGTGCGGGACACCATCCCGCACTCCGCCGACAGCGGCGATCCGCGCGTCACGTGGCGCGCCTCCGACGTCCTTGAGCGGCGCACCGGCATCTGTCACGCCAAGTCCCACGCCCTGGCCGCGCTCCTGCGCGCCGAGGACATCCCGACCGCACTCTGCTATCAGCGGCTGACGCACGACGCGGGTACGGGGCACGTCCTCCACGGCCTGGTCGCCGTCCGCTTCCGGGGTGCCTGGCACCGGCAGGACCCCCGCGGCAACAAGCCCGGCGTCGACGCCCGGTTCTCCCTCGGCGGGGAGCGCCTCGCCTTCGCGGTGGACGTCGAGTGCAGTGAGGTGGACTATCCGGTACTGTTTGATGTACCGCACTCGGGGGTCCTGCGCGCCCTGAAAGACGCTCCGGACCGGCCGTACCTGTGGGAGCACCTCCCCGACACACTCTGAACGCAAGGCAGCCGATGACCTTCCAGATCACCGTGACCGACGCCGTGCGCGCCCTCGCGCCCGGCTTCACCCACGTCGCCGTCGAGGCCCACGGGCTCGTCAACGGACCGAGCACCGAGGAGACCTCGGCCCTCCTCGACGACGCCGCGCGCCGCCTCGCCGAGCGGCTCGACGGCCGTGCCCCGCACGAGGACCCGCACATGGTGGCCTGGCGCGCGGCGTACACCGCCTTCGGTGCCAAGCCGTCCCGTACGCGCAACTCCGCCGAGGCGCTGGCCAAGCGCGCCCTCGCCGACGGCGGACTGCCGCGGATCAACACCCTCGTCGACGTCTACAACGCGATCAGCGTCGCCCACCTGATCCCGGTCGGCGGCGAGGACCTGGACCACGTCAAGGGCGGCATGCGCCTGGTGCGGGCCGACGGCACCGAGGACTTCGTCACACTGGCCGCGGGGGAGCGGTCCGTCGAGCACCCGGACGCGGGCGAGGTCGTCTGGTGCGACGACGAGGGCGTCACCTGCCGCCGCTGGAACTGGCGCCAGGGGCCGCGCACCCGCCTCACGGAGGAGTCGGTCAACGCCATCTTCCTGCTGGAGGGGATGGGGCCGGACTCCGGCGTCGAGGAAGCGGGCGCGGAACTGGCCGAGCTGCTCGCCAAGTTCAGCCCCGGCGCGCGGCTCACCGTCCGCGCGCCGGAGCGGGCGTCCGAGCGCCCGGAGTAATCGATTCAGCTCGCCTCGGCGGCCTTCACCTCGGCCGGCGTCGGTGCGGTGCCGCCGAGGTGCGCCGGCATCCACCACGTGTCGTCGGGCCCCTTGGGGCGTACGGGGTAGGCGCGCTGCGCCGCTTCGAGCAGCTCCTGGCAGCGCTCGCGCAGCCGCCGCGTGATCGCGCCCGCGAACTGGTCCTTGGGGGCCTCCACGGGCTCGCCCACGCGGATCGTGATCGGGATGTGGCTGCGCTTGAAGTTGCGCGGCTGCCCCTTCGTCCACAGGCGCTGGGTGCCCCACAGCGCCATCGGGATCAGCGGCACGCCGGCCTCCTGCGCCAGGCGCGCGGCGCCCGACTTGAAGGACTTCAGCGTGAACGACGGCGAGATCGTCGCCTCGGGGAACACGCCGATGATCTCACCGGAGCGCAGCGACTCCAGCGCGTGCTGGTAGGCCGACTCGCCCTGCGTGCGGTCGACGGGGATGTGCTTCATCCCGCGCATCAGCGGCCCGGAGACCTTGTGCCGGAACACCGACTCCTTGGCCATGAACCGCACCAGGCGCTTCTGCGGCAGGGCCGCGAGGCCGTCGAAGATGAAGTCGAGGTAGCTGATGTGGTTGCTGACCAGCACCGCGCCACCGGTGCGCGGGATGTTCTCCGACCCCTTGCAGTCGATCTTCAGGTCCCATGCCTTGAACAGCGTTTTCGCGGCACCGATGACCGGACGGTAGACAAGCTCTGCCATGGGTGGGGAGGGCCCTTCGTTTCTGCCTTTGGGAGGGGGCTCCCGGCGGGAAGTTACGCAGCCGTAGGTTTTTCGGCGTTGCGCAGATCGTGCCCCAAGAACGGACCGCTGGCCACCCATCGTGCCCGGGTAGCGCGAGATTCTCGTCACGTTGGGAATGTTCGCGGGCTCCGGGACGCTGAAGACGGGGATAGTTGGATCATGACGCGGGGGCGGGAGGCTGACGTGCGGATACGCGGGACGGGAGACCGGCTCGACGCTCCGGCACCGGGTGCGTGGCAGGGGCACGAACTGGGGGAGCGCGCCACGCTCGTGCAGTTCTCCAGCGCCTTCTGCCAGCCGTGTCGCGCGACACGCCGGGTGCTCGCCGAGGTGGCCGAAATGGTCCCGGGCGTCGCGCACGTGGAGATCGACGCCGAAGCCGAACTCGATCTCGTACGGGAACTGCGCGTCGTCAGGACGCCGACCGTGCTGGTGCTCGACGCCGCCGGGCGCGTCGTGCGGCGCGCGACCGGGCAGCCGCGCAGGGCCGATGTGATCGCCGCCCTCGGCAAGGCCGTGTGAGGTCAGGGGATGCGGGGGAGGAGCGCCATGACCGAGGGACCACTTTCACATCGCGGAACGGACTTGACTGCACCCCGCACCTATCGCCAGCCTGCTCCCATGCCTCCGGAGCTCCTTCTCTACGAGCGTGTCCACGTGGACCTCGCCCGCCATGCAAGTGCGCGCTGTCCGGGCTGCTGAGCAGCCACGGGACCGCTCGTACCTCCGGCAGAAGGACCATTCCATGACGGCCACGCCCGACCTCCGCACCCCCCAGCTCGCCTCCCCCGACCTCCTGCGCTCCGTCTTCCGGCAGCACGCGGCGGGGGTCGCGGTCATCACCGCCCAGGGCCCCGCCGGGCCCGTCGGCTTCACCGCCACCTCGCTCGTCTCGGTCTCCGCCGAACCCCCGATGCTCTCGTTCGGCATCGGTACGGGCGCGTCCAGCTGGCCCGCGATCTCCGAGGCCGACCACGTCGGCGTCCACATACTCGGCGAGCACCAGCTCGAGCTGGCCTCGACCTTCGCGCGCAGCGGCGCCGACCGCTTCGGCGGGGACACACGCTGGTACGAGGGGCCGAAGGGTGTCCCCGTGCTCGACGGCACCCTGGCCTGGCTGGTGTGCAAGGTCGCCGCGCGGGTACCCGCCGGTGACCACCGGATCGTCCTCGCGGAGGCGGTGGTGGGCGATCCGGCGGGCGCCGGCCGGCCGCTGCTCTACCACCAGGGCCGCTTCAACGCGTTGCGCGACTGAAAGTTCCCGTTCGGCCTTCCCGGCGCCCGATTACGGAGCGTTGGGAAGGTCACAGTTCAAAGCGCTTGCTTAGTGGGAATGAACTGGGTGTACTGGCGAGTAATATTCTGGTCGGAGCGCGGGCCGCCCCGACCGGGATCCGCCCCTTCAGGCGCCTATGCTGCCTGCAAGAAGGCAGTGGCCAGAGCCAAGGCAGCAGCCCAGTAAAGACGATGCAGTAGGAGAGCCGGCGTGAGCTTGAGGATCGTTGTCACCGTGAAGTACGTGCCCGACGCCACCGGCGACCGGCACTTCGCCGATGACCTGACCGTCGACCGTGACGACGTGGACGGCCTGCTGTCGGAGCTCGACGAGTACGCGGTCGAGCAGGCCCTGCAGATCGCGGACGAGGCGGACGACGCGGAGATCACCGTGCTGACCGTCGGCCCCGAGGACGCCAAGGACGCGCTGCGCAAGGCGCTGTCCATGGGCGCCGACAAGGCCATCCACGTCGAGGACGACGACCTGCACGGCACGGACGCGCTGGGCACGTCGCTGGTGTTGGCCAAGGCCGTGGAGAAGGCCGGCTATGACCTGGTGATCTCGGGGATGGCCTCGACGGACGGCACGATGGGTGTGGTCCCCGCGCTGCTGGCCGAGCGCCTGGGCGTCCCGCAGGTGACGCTGCTCTCCGAGGTCTCCGTCGCGGACGGCGTCGTCAAGGGCCGCCGGGACGGCGACGCCGCCTCCGAGCAGCTGGAGGCCTCGCTGCCTGCCGTCGTGTCGGTGACCGACCAGTCGGGCGAGGCGCGCTACCCCTCCTTCAAGGGCATCATGGCCGCCAAGAAGAAGCCGGTTCAGTCCTGGGACCTCTCCGACCTCGACCTGGAGGCCGAGGAAGTGGGCCTGGAGGGTGCCTGGACGAAGGTCGACTCCGCCACCGAGCGTCCCGCGCGCACCGCGGGCACGATCGTCAAGGACGAGGGCGAGGGCGGCAAGCAGCTCGCTGAGTTCCTCGCGGGCCAGAAGTTCATCTGAGCTTCAGCCACCCCCTGAAATCCGCCCCACTTCTTCGTAACCGCAGGAGATTGAAGTCCCATGGCTGAAGTTCTGGTCTACGTCGACCACGTGGACGGTGCCGTCCGCAAGCCCACCCTCGAACTGCTGACGCTGGCCCGCCGTGTCGGCGAGCCGGTCGCCGTCGCCCTGGGCAACGGCGCGGCCGACACCGCCGCCGCGCTGGCCGAGCACGGTGCGGTCAAGGTCCTCACCAGCGACGCCGCCGAGTTCGCCGACTACCTCGTCGTGCCGAAGGTGGACGCGCTGCAGGCCGCCTATGACGCCGTGTCCCCGGTCGCCGTGCTCGTGCCCTCGTCCGCCGAGGGCAAGGAGATCGCGGCGCGCCTCGCGGTCCGCATCAAGGCCGGCATCATCACCGACGCCGTCGACCTGGAGGCCTCCGACGAGGGCCCGGTCGCGACGCAGTCGGCGTTCGCCGCCTCCTACACCACCAAGTCCCGGGTCTCCCGGGGTACGCCGGTCATCACGGTCAAGCCGAACTCGGTCGCCGTGGAGGCCGCCCCGGCCGCGGGCGCCGTGGAGGCTCTGTCCGTGTCCTTCTCGGAGCAGGCCACGGGGACGAAGGTGACCGCGCGCACGCCGCGTGAGTCGACCGGGCGTCCGGAGCTGACCGAGGCCGCGATCGTGGTCTCCGGTGGCCGTGGCGTGAACGGCGCGGAGAACTTCCACGTGATCGAGTCGCTCGCCGACTCGCTCGGTGCCGCCGTGGGCGCCTCGCGTGCCGCGGTGGACGCCGGCTGGTACCCGCACTCCAACCAGGTCGGCCAGACCGGCAAGTCCGTCTCGCCGCAGCTCTACATCGCCTCGGGCATCTCGGGTGCGATCCAGCACCGGGCGGGCATGCAGACCTCCAAGACGATCGTGGCGATCAACAAGGACGCCGAGGCCCCGATCTTCGACCTGGTCGACTACGGCGTGGTCGGCGACCTCTTCGACGTCGTGCCCGCCCTGACCGAAGAGGTCAACACCCGCAAGGGCTGATCGCTTCACGCGGCACCGGGCAACACCAGAGGCAGTACGAGGCCTTCGCCACCGCATGCCGCGGCGGCGAAGGCCTCGGTGCGTCACAGCGTCAGCGATGCCTGCACCGGCAGATGGTCGGAGGGGAACTGTCCGCCCTGCGAGAAGGTGTTGATGGCCGCCGAGTGGACCCGCACCCCGGGCGTGGCCAGGATCCAGTCGATCCGGTCGCCGTCCGGCACCAGCGGCTTGTAGCCGTGGAAGGTGGCGTACGCCTTGCTGCGCTGGTCCGCCGCGTCCCATGTGTCGACGAGACCGGCGCCCAGCAGGGTGTCGTAGACCGCGTTCTTGTGCGCCGCGACGTTGAAGTCACCCGTGACAAGCAGCGGCAGGGACCGGTCCAGGGCGCCGATGCGTTCGACGATCAGACTCGCCGCACGCGCGCGTGCGTACTGACTCGCGTTGTCGAGGTGGGTGTTGAGGACGTACAGCTCGGTGTCCGTGCGCAGGTCGTGGAAGCGCACCCAGGTGACCATGCGGATGGAACCGCCGCCCCAGGTGTTCGACCCGATGACGTCCGGGGTGTCGGAGAGCCAGTAGTGGTCGTACTCGACCGGCGCGAGCCTGCGCGTGTCGTAGTAGACGGCCATGAACTCGTTCCGGCTGCCGCCCGCGCGGCCGGTGCCGATCCAGTCGTAGTGCGGGCCCAGGTCCTGCGCGATGTCCCGCACCTGCTGGTAGAGGCCTTCCTGGGTGCCGATGACGTGAGGGCGCGCGCGGCGCAGCAGGTCCCGGGTCACCGGGCGGCGGTCGGCCCAGGTGTGCGGCGGCGTCGCGCTCGCGTAGCGGAGGTTGAACGACATCACCTCCAGCCGGCGCCCCGCGCGCTCCACCGCGTGGGCGGGCGAGGCGGCCAGCGCGGTGGTGAACAAGGGCACGGCCACCGCGGCGAGCGCGGTCTGGAGGCCGAAGCGGCGCGTTACTCGGGTGTCATTCGGCACGCGGTCTCCTTCGGTGGGGCTTCAGTGGGAGGCGGTCGGGACGGGACGAGGTGCGGGCGCACGAGTGCGGAAGCAGGATCTGAGACACGGGTGAACGGACGAGGTCCGGCAGACGAGAGGGTGTTGACCAGCGGGAAGGTCGCCGGATAACTTCGCCATGCGGATTGTTGATTCCGTGAAGCGGAAACTCGGTTGTCCCGAGTGGTCCTGAGTGTGTGGTCCCGAGCGTGTGGAGGGTGCAGGAATGGGTCAGCAAGAGAAGGTGGCAACGAGCCTCGCGGGCGCGGTCAGCGAGGGCATCAGCGCTTCCCTCGCCCCGGTGGACGCGGAGCTCGAGCGCCGCTACCCCGGCGACCCCGGCACCCGCCAGCCGGTCCACACCGTGTACGTCCCCGGCGAGCTCTTCGACGCCGGAACCATCCGTACGTGGGGTGACCAGGCCCTGAAGGCCCTCGACGAGCACGCTCCCGACGCCGCCTCCTTCGCGGCCGTCCTCGGTCTCGCCGACGACCTGGCCGGACCGGTCTACGACCGCGTGCGCGCCAAGCTGGAGCGCGAGCCCGTCGAGGACCTGCGCATCGACTTCGAGGACGGCTACAAGGGCGCGGACGAGGACCAGGACGCCGCCCGCGCGGCCCGCCTGATCTCCGAGGCCTACCGGAACGGCACCGCGGCCCCGTACATGGGCATCCGCATGAAGTGCTTCGAGGAGAACGTGCGCGACCGCGCCATCCGCACCCTCGACATCTTCCTGTCCGGCCTCATGGAGGCCGGTGGCCTGCCGGACGGACTCGTCCTGACGCTGCCCAAGGTGACCTACCCCGAGCAGGTCACCGCGATGGTGCGCCTCCTGGAGGAGTTCGAGAAGGTACGCGGCCTCGAGCCCGGCCGGATCGGCTTCGAGATCCAGATCGAGACCAGCCAGTCCATCCTCGCCGCCGACGGCACCGCCACCGTGGCCCGCATGATCGGCGCCGCCGAGGGCCGCGCCACCGGCCTGCACTACGGCACCTTCGACTACAGCGCCTGTCTCGGCGTCAGCGCCGCCTACCAGACCAGCGACCACCCGGCCGCCGACCACGCCAAGGCGATCATGCAGGTCGCCGCGGCCGGCACCGGCGTACGCGTCTCGGACGGCTCCACCAACGTCCTGCCCATCGGCACCACCGAGAAGGTCCACGACGCCTGGCGCCTGCACTACGGCCTCACCCGCCGCGCCCTGGCCCGCGCCTACTACCAGGGCTGGGACATGCACCCCGGCCACATCCCCACGCGCTACGCCGCCGTGTTCGCGTTCTACCGCGAGGGCTTCGAGCAGGCCGCCGCACGCCTGTCCGCGTACGCCGCCCACCGCGAGGGCGGCGACGTGGCGGACGAGCCGGCGTCGGCCAAGGCGCTCGCCGGCTACCTGCTGCGCGGCCTGGACTGCGGCGCCCTGGACGTCGGTGAGGTCACCCGGCTCACCGGCCTGACGCTGGCCCGCCTCCAGAGCTTCTCCGGCCCGCGCCGCGGCGACCTCACGCCGCACGGCAAGTAACACCCGGCACGCCCTGTCACCCCTGCCCCGTAGTCTGTGAGCCACCAGAAGTGGTGGCACAGGAACGGGGCAGCGGTGACTTCGGGGGATCAGGAACAGACGGGCGGAGTGGGCCGGCTCCTCGCCGGGCGCTACCGCGTGACGGCGCGGCTCGGACGCGGTGGCATGGGCGTCGTGTGGCGCGCCGTCGACGAGGTGCTCGGCCGTGAGGTCGCCGTCAAGGAACTGCGGACGTACACCGACGCGGCCGGGCCCGAACTGGCCGACCTGCGCGTACGGATGCAGCGCGAGGCCCGTGCCGCCGCCCGGGTGCGCCACCCCGGGGTCGTCGCCGTGCACGACGTGGCGGAGGTCGACGGACGGCCCCTGATCGTCATGGAGCTGGTCGAAGGACCCTCCCTGGACGACGTGCTGCGTGAGCGCGGCACCCTCGGACCCGGCGAGGCGGCTGCCATCGGCGCCCAGGTCATGGAGGCGCTCGCCGCCGCCCACCGCGCCGGAGTCCTGCACCGCGACGTGAAGCCCGGCAACATCCTCCTGGAGACCGGCGGCCGCGTCGTCCTGACCGACTTCGGCATCGCCACGATGGACGACCCGGGGGACGGCTCCGCCACCCACCTCACGCGCAGCGGCGAACTGGTCGGCTCCCTCGACTACTTGGCGCCTGAGCGGGCCCAGGGCCAGGACCCCGGTCCCGCATCCGACGTGTGGGCGCTCGGCGCCACGCTGTACGCGGCGGTCGAAGGCGCCTCCCCGTTCCGCCGTACGTCGACGTGGTCCACGCTCACCGCGATCGTCACCGACCCGCTGCCCGAGCCGCGGCGGGCAGGTCCCCTGCTCCCCGTGCTGCGACAGCTGATGCACAAGGACCCGCGGGCCCGGCCGGACGCGGAGCAGGCGGCGCTGATCCTGGCCGACGCGGCGGACGGCGCGGTCACGGCCGCCCTGCGCGAGCCCGCGCCCCGGCCGAGGGAGGCCACCGAGCGCAGCATCCCGAGCGGCCCTCCGCCGGGCTTCGGGCCACTGCTCGCCGGGCCGCCCCAGCCGCTCCAGCCGGCCGGGCAGCCCCCGCTGACCCACCCCACCGGACCGGCGCCCGCGCCCGCCTCCGGGAGCCGCCGGCGCCGTGGCCGGGTCCTGCTCGCCGCGGTGGCCGTGGCCGTCGTCCTGGCGGCGACCGGCGTCACCGTGGCCCTCCTCGACGGCCAAGGGGACAGCGGAAACAAGGCCGGGCGGGCCGCCGCCTCCGCGGACGCGGCCGAACCGGGCGCCGAGAGCAGCCGGGGCGCACTGGACGACGCGGACGGGCCCAAGCCCTCGAAGCAGGGCGACGAGAAGTCCCGCACGCCGGACGCGAAGCCCTCGGCGGGCCAGGGCGGCGCCGACGACGACCCCAAGTCCACGGACCGGCCGAAGGACCGCGCCAAGTCCTCCGCCGAGCCCACCGGGGACGGCGGCACCACGGGCGGCGGTGCGGACGGCTCCGGCGGCACGACCGGTGGCGGGGAGGATCCGGCACCCGAAGCCGCCTGCCACGCCGCGGGCGGCGGCAGGTACGACTGCTCGGTCTGGCGCACCGCCACGTCGTACACCGCGGCGGGCGCCGAAGCGGGCGTACTGAACGCGGGCACGAACTACTTCTACTGCCAGCAGAACCTGGGCCGCCGCGAGACGCACGGCGAGTGGACGAACGTCTGGTGGGCCAAGACGGACGACGACAGCGGCAACAGGGACGTGTTCATCAGCGACGTCTACATCAAGGGCGGCGACAACGACAAGCCGCTGCCCGGCCTCCCCGTCTGCTGACCGCGCCCCCACCGCCGCCTGCCGGCCGTCAGCCCGCGGGCGGCAGTTCGCCCGATCCGCGCTGGATGAGCCGCGTCGGGAGTTCGATGCGCTCCGGGGCGTCGGACGCGCCGTCCAGCTGACGGAACAGGCGCTCCGCGGCGGTCCTGCCCAGTTGCGCGGCGTCCTGGGCGACGACGGTCACGCCCGGCTGGAGCAGGTCCGCGAGCTCGATGTCGTCGAAGCCGACGAGGGCCACGGGCCGGGAGTGCCCGGCGAGGACGCGCACGACCGTCACCGTCACACGGTTGTTGCCCGCGAAGATCGCCGTGACGGGGTCGGGGCCGCCGAGCATCGTCCTGGTGGCCTGCTCCACGCGGTCCGGGGCGGTGGGACCCAGGGACATCCACGCGTCCTCGACGTCGATCCCCGCGTCCTCCATGGCGGCGCGGTAGCCCCGCAGGCGCTCTATCGCGGTGTGGATGCGCGGCTGGTCGCCGATGAAGCCGATGCGGCGGTGGCCGTGGGCGATGAGATGGGCGACGCCGTCGCGCGCGCCGCCGAAGCTGTCGGAGAGCACGACATCGGCGTCGATCTTCCCGGCGGGCCGGTCGACGAAGACGGTCGCGACCCCGGCGGCGATCTCCGGCTCCAGATAGCGGTGGTCGTCACCGGCCGGGATGACGACGAGGCCGTCGACCCGGCGCGCGCACAGCGCGAGCACCAACTCCTGCTCGCGGTCCGGGTCTTCGGCGCTCGACCCGTTGATGAGGAGGGCGCCGTGGGCGCGGGCCACTTCCTCCACGGCACGGCTGAGCGGCCCGTAGAAGGGGTCGGCGAGGTCTTCGAGGACGAGGCCGATGCTGGCCGTGCGGCCCTTGCGCAGGACGCGTGCGCTGTCGTTGCGCCGGAAGCCGAGGGCATCGATCGCCTCCTGCACGCGGCGCTCGGTGTCCGGGGTGACGCCCGGCTCGCCGTTCACGACACGGGAGACCGTCTTGAGGCCGACTCCGGCGCGGGCGGCGACGTCCTTCATGGTCGGACGGTTGCCGTAGCGGGGTTCGGGTCGCTCGGGTCGGCTGGCGGTCTCGGCCACGGTGCGCTGTCCTGTCGTCGACGAAGGGGAGCTGAAAGTGGTGCGTAAGTGATGTGGCGTCGAGCATAGAACCTGGACAACGTTGTCAGATGCAAGAGAGACTGTCCATCACATTCTCCGGCCTGCACTTTCACCAGGAGAGCGGCCTGCCCTTGCCACCGGGAGATCAGACACTGATGCACACGGACCTCGTCGCCGCACTCGACATCGGCGGCACCAAGATCGCCGGCGCCCTGGTGGACGGCCGCGGCCGGATCCTGCTGCGCGCCCAGCGGCCCACCCCCGCGCGCGAGGACGGCGACATCGTGATGCGGGCGGTCGAAGAGGTCATCGGCGAGCTCACGCGCTCCTCGATGTGGGGCAGGACGCGCGCCGTCGGCATCGGCAGCGCGGGCCCCGTGGACGCGTCGGCGGGCACCGTCAGCCCCGTGAACGTCCCCGGCTGGCGCGGTTACCCGCTGGTCGAGCGGGTGCGCGCGGCCACCGGCGGCCTGCCGGTCGAGCTGGTCGGCGACGGCGTCGCGATGACGGCCGCCGAGCACTGGCAGGGCGCGGCCCGGGGACACGACAACGCCCTGTGCATGGTGGTCTCCACCGGTGTCGGCGGCGGCCTGATCCTCGGGGGCAAGCTGCACCCCGGCCCCACCGGCAACGCGGGGCACATCGGGCACATCAGCGTCGACCTGGACGGTGACGCCTGCCCGTGCGGGGCGCGCGGCTGCGTGGAGCGCATCGCGAGCGGGCCGAACATCGCGCGGCGCGCCCTGGAGGGCGGCTGGCGGCCCGGCGCCGACGGCGACACGTCCGCCGCCGCGGTCGCCCTCGCCGCCCGGGCCGGGGACCCGGTCGCCGTCGCCTCCTTCGAACGGGCGGCGCAGGCGCTCGCCGCGGGCATCGCCGCCACGGCGACGCTCGTCGAGATCGACATCGCCGTGATCGGCGGCGGGGTGGCCAAGGCGGGCAACGTGCTCTTCGACCCGCTGCGCCGCTCCCTGCGGGACTACGCCACGCTCTCCTTCGTACGTCATCTGACCGTGGGCCCGGCCCTGATGGGGACGGACGCCGGCCTGGTGGGAGCGGCGGCGGCCGCACTCAGCCAGGAGGACCGGACCGTGGGGCTGCGGCCTGTCGTGGGGAGCTGATCGCTGGGGCGGGCCTGGTCGGCCTCGGTCAGAACGGCCGCGCTCCGGGAAGGCGGGCTCCGCTCCGAGAAGGCGGGCCCCGCTCCGGGCAGGCGGGCCGCGCTCCGGCCCCGGCCGGTGATCCGGGCGCTCGGCAGACCGGGCGCCCGGATCGTGGTCGGGTCAGCAGCTGAGCACCGGCTCCGCCCAGTCCGCGTGGTCGGAGTCCCTGCCGTCGCCGCCGTCCGTGACGACGAGACGTACGACCTGGGCGCCGCTCACGTCGGCCGAAATTCCTTGCGCGGCATCGGCGTTGGTGAGCACTCCGGTCGACGCGGCCTTCTTGCCGTCCGCCCAGATCTCGAAGGTGACCGTGCCCTTCGGGTCCTTCTCGTCGTCGACGCCCACCCGCGCGGTGAGCTTCTCGCAGGAGGCGCCGGTGTAGTACTCGACGGCGCTGTCGGCGTGCACGCCGAGCCCCTTGGCGAAGACGGCCCCGCCGATGGTGAGCGGCTTCCCGTCGCCCGCCGCGCTCTCGCCGTTGCTCGTGTCCTTCTCGACCGGGCCCCAGCCGTTGACCGTCGACATCCACGGCAGGTCACTGACCGCCGAGTTGCCCGCGGGCGGCGCCACGACGACATGCGCGGTCAGCGGCAGCACGCTGTCGGCGCGGGCGCCGCCGGGGGAGCGGTAACCGGTCTTGAGCGTGAGGTCGTACGCCCCCGGGGCCGCGCCCCGCGGTGCGGTCACCGTCCACTTCGTGCTCAGCGACTTGTCCGTCGGCAGGGATGCCGCGGTCGAGGGCGACGTGGCCTTGATCCGCCAGCCGGAGGGGCCGGTGAAGGTGGTGGACACCTTCTGGGCGGGGGTGCGGCCGAGGTTGGTGACCTTCGACGTCAGCCGCGCGGGCTTGCCCGCCTCCACCAACGGAGCCCCTTCCAGGCCGAGTTCGACGGCCGGCGGGTTCTTGGCCCACTTGCCGTCCGCCGAGACGCGCAGCAGTACGGTGCCGTGCGCGGGCACGGTCGCCGAGATCCCGCCCGCCGTGTTGTAGCTCTTGTGCTTCCACAGGTCGCGCAGCGTGTATCCGTCGGCGGCCGGCAGCCCGACCGCCTTCGCCGTCGTGGCGATCGACTGGGCGGTACCCGTCTCGTTGAAGAGCGCGACCGCCCGGCTGCCGTCCTTCATCTCCTTGGCGACGACCCAGCGGCCGCCCTCCGAGGACAGCACGTCGCCCTGCTTGCCCAGCGGGTCCTGGTCGACGGCGATGACTTCCTCGTTGCCGATGATCTCGAAGGTCTCCGGCGTCGCCTTGCGCAGATCGGACCCGATGAGCAGCGGCGCTGCCATGATCGACCACATCGAGAAGTGCGTGCGGTACTCGGTGTCCGTCATGCCGCCGTTGCCGACCTCGAGCATGTCCGGGTCGTTCCAGTGACCGGGCCCCGCGTGCTTTGCCAGCGGCAGGTTCTGCTTCATGATCGACAGCATCGAGGACCAGGTGTCGCTGATGTCGCCGGTGGTGCGCCACAGGTGGCCGACATCGGCGGCCCACTCCCAGGGTTTGTTCTCGCCCCATTCGCAGATGCTGTAAACGATGGGGCGCCCGGTGGCCTTGAGCGCGTCGCGCATCGCGACGTACCGCTTCTTGGCGTCGACGCCTTGGTTGTTGCAGTTGTCGTATTTGAGGTAGTCGACGCCCCAGTCGGCGAACTGCCGTGCGTCGCTCACCTCGTGGCCCAGCGCCCCGGGGAAGCCGATGTCGCTACAGGTCTTGGTGCCGGCACTCGTGTAGATGCCGAGCTTGAGTCCCTTGGCGTGCACGTAGTCGGCAACTGCTTTGATGCCGCCGGGGAAGCGCTTGGGGTCGGGCACCAGTTTGCCGTTCGCGTCCCGCTCGGGCAGCGCCCAGCAGTCGTCGAGATTGACGTACTGGTAGCCGGCTTCCTTGAGGCCCTTCTCGACGAAGAGGTCCGCGATCCCCTTGACCATGGCCTCGTCGAACTCGGCCCGGCAGTGCGTGGAGTTCCAGTTGTTGAAGCCCATGGGCGGGGTGAGGGCGAGGTCGCCGGGGAGGTTCGCGCCACCCGTGCCGGCCGTGCCGTTCGCGCTGCCGGTGTCACTTACGTCGCTCGTGCCACCCGTGTCACTCGCGCCACCCGTGGCCTGTGCCGCGGCCGGGCCCGCGAGACCCGCGGCGCACAGCAGTGCGGCGGTCAGCGACCCGACGACTCTTCGACGCGTGGTGCGGGATGTGAGATGACGCATCGTTACATTCCTCCGTACTCGCAGAAGTTGTGGGGCTGCATGTACGTGTCAGAGGTGCGCGCTTACGGTAGGGCTTGTTGGACTCTGTTGGAAGAGGAGGGGGCGAGCCGTAACGGTTCGAGCACCCGCCGCCGAAACCCTTGACTGCGGTGACGCTTGGGAGTGGGATCGCAACCCTTGCGTTCGGTTGTGTTCGTTTGAACCCCGAGGAGGGGGACATGGCACAGTCATCGTTCATGGGTCCTGCCACGCCTCGTAGCATGTCAGGACATCGGATGTCCCGCCGGAATGTCCTGCGCGGTGCCGCCGCCGGAGCCGGTGCGGTCACCCTTCCGGCCCTGCTCACCGCCTGCGGTGACGGACCGGGCGGCGACAAGGACGAAGTCTCGATGGGGTCCAATTCCTCGGACGCGGTGCCCAAGAAGGCGTTCGCCGCCGCCTTCGACGCCTATGAGAAGAAGTCCGGGAAGACCGTCAAGGTCAACACGACAGAGCACAACGAGTTCCAGCAGAACATCACGCGCTATCTCCAGGGCACGCCCGACGACGTCTTCATGTGGTTCGCGGGATACCGCATGCAGTACTTCGCCGAGAAGGGGCTGCTGATCGAGATCAGCGACGTGTGGAAGGGATTCAAGGGCTTCTCGGACGCGCTGCGCGACCAGTCCACGCACGAGGGCAAACAGTACTTCGTGCCGTATTACTACTACCCATGGGCCGTCTTCCACCGCAAGAGCCTCTTCGAGAAACAGGGCTACGAACAGGCCACGACATGGGACCAGTTCATCGCGCTCGCCAAGCAGATGAGCAAGGACGGCATACCGGTCGCCTTCTGCGACAAGGACGGCTGGCCCGCCATGGGCACCTTCGACTACATCAACATGCGCCTCAACGGATACGACTTCCACAAGAGCCTGATGGCCGGCGAGGAAGCCTGGACCGACACCAAGGTCAAGAAGGTCTTCGACCTGTGGCGTGAACTCATGCCCTACTACCAGAAGGGCGCGCTCGGCCGTACCTGGGAAGAGGCGGGGCAGGGCCTTCAGCAGCGCAAGACCGCCATGGCCGTCTTCGGGATGCCGCACCCCGGCCAGCAGTTCCCCGCGGACGAGCGCGACGACATCGACTTCTTCGCCTTCCCCGAGATCGATCCGGCGTACGGCCAGGACGCCGTGGAAGCGCCGATCGACGGATTCCTGGTGGCGAAGAAGTCGAAGAACGTCGAAGGCGCCAAGGAACTCCTCAAGTGGCTGGGCACACCGAAGGCCGAGGACATCTACCTGGCCGGTGACCCCAACAACGTCGCGGTGAACGACGGCGCCGACACCAGCAAGTACAGCCCCCTCCAGAAGAAGTCGGCCGAACTCGTCTCCGGGGCGAAACAGATCTCGCAGTTCCTGGACCGGGACACCCGGCCCGACTTCGCGCAGACCGTCATGATCAAGGCGCTTCAGGACTTCATCGACAATCCCAAGGACGTCGACGGCCTGGTGAACAGCATCGAGCGCCAGAAGAAAGACATCTTCTCCTCCGACGTCAGCTGAGTAGCGAGGGACCGCACCCCGTGCCGCAGAAAACCGCGCGGCGCGCCGGCGGACGGCGGGGACCACGGCGTTTCACGCGCCGTGACGTCGCCGTGCTCGGCGTGCTTCTGGGAATTCCCGTCCTCCTTGACCTCTTCATCATCTGGGGCCCGACCCTGGCCTCCGTCGGCCTGTCCTTCACGTCCTGGGACGGCATCGGCGACGTCACCTGGGTGGGCGGAAAGAACTACGAGAACCTGGTCGACAACTACCCGGCGTTCTGGCCCGCCGTCCGCCACAATCTGCTCTGGATCGCGTTCCTCGGCCTGGTGGCCACGCCGTTCGGCCTGCTCCTCGCGGTCGTGATCGACCGCGGGGTCCGCTTCAGCCGCTTCTACCAGTCCGTGCTCTACATGCCGGTGGTGCTCTCGCTCGCCGTGGTCGGTTTCATGGCCCAGCTGATCCTCGGCACCGACCAGGGCGTCGTCAACACGATCCTCGACAACCAGAACGACCCGATCGACTGGCTCGGCAACTCCGACATCAATCTCTGGATGATGATGCTGGCCGCGAGCTGGCGCCACACGGGTTACGTCATGATCCTCTATCTGGCCGGGCTGAAATCCGTCGACCCGGCCCTGAAAGAGGCCGCCCAGATAGACGGCGCGAACGCCCGCCAGACGTTCTTCCGCGTCGTCTTCCCCACCCTGCGCCCCGTGAATGTCATCGTCGGCGTCATCACGGTCATCGAGGCACTGCGCGCCTTCGACATCGTCTACGCGGTCAACAAAGGCCGCAACGGCCTGGAACTGCTCTCCGTGCTCATCACCGACAACATCATCGGCGAGGCGAGCCGCATCGGATTCGGCTCCGCCATCGCGGTCGTCCTCTTGACCGTCTCGCTCGGATTCATCGTGACGTTCCTGGTCCAAGAGCTGCGAGGTGCGCGAGACCGATGAGCGCCGACATCCGCACGACACCGCTCGGGGAAAAGCCCGCACCGCCCGCCGAGAAGCCCGCGGGCCGTACCCGCCGGCGCGGCCGTTTCGGGGTGCACATCTTCCTCACGGCAGTGACCCTGGCATTCCTCGCGCCCCTGCTCCTGGCCGTCTACGCCTCCCTGCGCCCGTACGAGGAAACGGCGCGGCACGGCTATTTCTCGCTGCCCAAGAGCCTGTCGTTCGACTACTACCGTCAGGCCTACAGCGATTCCGGCATGGGCAAGTACTTCACCAACACGCTGCTCATAGCGGTCCCCGCGGTCCTGGTCACCCTGTTCCTGGCGTCGTTCGTGGCCTTCGCCGTGTCCCGCCTGCGCATCCGCGGCGGAATGATCCTCCTGATGCTCTTCACCGCGGGAAACCTGCTGCCGCCCCAGGTCCTGGTCACCCCCCTGTACGTCCTCTTCCTCAAGATCCCTCTGCCGTGGTGGATGTCCGATTCCCTCACCCTGTACGACTCGTACTGGGCGATCATCCTCGTCAACATCGGCTTCCAGATCGGCTTCTGCGTCTTCGTGCTCTCCAACTTCATGCGGACCCTGCCGCAGGAAATCCTCGAGGCGGCGATCGTGGACGGCGCAGGAGTATGGACCCAGTTCTGGCGCATCACCGTCCCCCTGTGCCGCCCCGCACTGGCGGCTCTTGGCACCCTGGAATTCACCTGGATCTACAACGACTTCCTCTGGGCCCTGATCTTCATCTCGAACCCCGACAAACTCCCGATCACGTCGTCCCTGAACAACTTGAGAGGCCAATTCTTCACGGACTACAACCTCCTGGCAGCAGGCTCGGTCCTGGTGGCCCTCCCCACGATCCTGGTCTTCCTCCTCCTGCAACGCCACTTCATAGCGGGCCTGACACTGGGCTCGAGCAAGGGGTGAGGCGGGAAACGCGTCGGGCTCAGGGGCATCCCGCCGCACGAAAGCAACGCCCCCACCGGCAGATGGGGGCGTTGCAGAGCGCACGAGCGTAGTTGCAGTGTGAGCGGGTCAAAATGACGGCGCTCTCACGGCGTTGCGGTCCGCCACGGGACCGCCAAGGCGAACTCTTCCGCACCGCGCCAAACCTTGATCCACAACTGGGGCGGATGGTCCGCGCTCGAAGTGCCGACCACCGAGAACCTGACGGCCTCGCCCGGGACCAGCTCGGTCCGCGGAGGCGTAAGCGAAACGGCTCCGGGGAGATCTCGTGGGAGGACCTCGAAACGAATGTTCTCGGAACCCAGGTAGCGCAGCAGGTTCCCGGAGTGATCCTGTTCAATGCAGAAGTCTGTGAGGCGTTTTAGGGCGAGCCTCGCGATCCTGGCCGAATCCTGGGCAGCGGCCCTGCTCTGCCTGGCCTCCTTCACCATCTTCGTTCCGAGCCACAACTGCACGCCGAGCGTGACCACCGCAACGCCGAGTGTGATCGGCTCCATCCTGCGCGTCCTTAGCTAAGTTGGGTCTTGGCCAACCAACGAGAAGGGCGGCGAGAGGGGACGGGCTGGCCGCGAATTTCACTCCCGAGTGGTAGTCGGCTCTGATCGGTTGCCGGCGCTCGACTCATGTGCCCAGACCGCGAGATTCGAGGTGTCCTCTGCTGACTTCGCCGCTTCCGCGGCGGACCTCGCGCTGTCGCGAGCGGCGGACACGAGTTTTCGGCCGACGATGATCATCCACGCGGCCGCGAGCACGGTCACCACACTCGAAACTATGGGAGCTAGCGTCATACCGACCACGGGGGTTACCTCTCCTCGCCTGCGAACCCGATCGTCTGGAAGCGTGGGGAGTGATAGTCCTCGCTCTCTCGTCGGGCGTATTCGATCCGCGGAATGAACGGCCACATCAAGAACGATGCATCAGATCACCTTGTCACGGGACGCCTGCAAACTGACTCACTCGGAAGGGTGACGCAGGTGCTCGATCACCCTCCGAAAGCGCCAAGTTGAGGGTCGGAAGCGAAGCCAGAGCGCCGTAACTCGCCCACCGCAATCAGACACGATCTCGCGTTCGCAACATCCGGAGACGGGTGTCCGGGAGCGCTCGCGACCGGCTGGCTCGGACATCACTTGGGCTTCGTGGCGCGGACTGTCGCCGAGTGCATGTCGGTGGCGACCGGGTGGGTGGGGGTGAGTTCTACGTTGGTGAAGCCTGCCGCTTCCAGGCCCGTGCGGTATTCGGTGAAGGAGAGCGCGCCGGCTATGCAGCCGACGTAGTCGCCGCGCTCGGCGCGCTCGGCGGGGGTCAGGGTGTCGTCGGCGACCACGTCGGAGATGCCGATGCGGCCCCCGGGGGCCAGGACGCGGAACATCTCGGCGAAGACCGCGGGCTTGTCGACGGACAGGTTGATGACGCAGTTGGAGATGACCACGTCGATCGTGTTCGCGGGCAGCGGGATCGCCTCGATGGTGCCCTTGAGGAACTCGACGTTCGTGGCTCCCGCCTTGCGCCGGTTCTCGAGTGCGAGCGCGAGCATCTCCTCGGTCATGTCCAGGCCGTACGCCTTGCCGGTGGGGCCCACCCGGCGGGCCGAGAGCAGGACGTCGATGCCGCCGCCGGAGCCGAGGTCCAGGACGCGTTCGCCCTCGTGCAGGTCGGCGACGGCCGTGGGGTTGCCGCAGCCCAGGGACGCGGCGACAGCTTCGGCGGGCAGGGTGTCGCGCTCGTCGGCGGCGTAGAGCGTCGAGCCGAAGTTGCCGTCGACCTCGATGGCGTCGGGCCCGCAACAAGAGCTGCCGCCCTCGGCCACCTGCACGGCTGCTGCCGCATAGCGCTGCCGGACGGTCTCTTGCAGGTCCGCGCCGCTCTGGGCGGAGGTCTCGGTGGCGTTGATCGCGTCGGTCATGGCGGTCGCTCCTTCGTGGCGGACCCAGGGGCCAGGGGCCAGGGTTCGCGGTCGGCTGTGTGGGCTGCAGGGGCTGTATCGACGTTCCTCGATGCAACAATGCGCGTTGGTTTGAGAACTGTCAATATAGAAACATGTCGAAACAAGAGTTTGTGGTGCTCGGGCAGGACGAGGGCCGCTGCTGCCCCGCCCTGCTGGCCGCGCCGATGGATCAGGACCAAGCCGTCCAGCTGGCCAAGGTGTTCAAGGCCCTGGGCGACCCGGTCCGGCTCAGGCTGCTGTCGATGATCGCCTCGCGGGAGGGCGGCGAGATCTGCGTATGCGATCTGACGCCGGCCTTCGACCTGTCGCAGCCGACGATCTCCCACCACCTCAAGCTGCTGAAGCAGGCCGGACTGATCGACTCCGAGCGTCGCGGGACGTGGGTGTACTACCGCCTCCTGCCCGCTACGACCGACAGGCTCGCCGCGGTCCTCGCCCGCCGCGCGGCCACGCCTTCGCGTTCGGCCGGAGCCGCCGGCCCGGGCGGTGGAGGAAAGCGTTGCCCGGTGTGATGAGCGGGGCGTAGGGGCGGCCGTCCGCATGATCCGGTCCGTGTCACGGGCTGTCGTGTTCCGCGCCGAGCGGCCGGATTGAGAGTGTCGGGGCGTGGCCACCGACGACCCCCGGCAGACGGAGCGCTCCGCATGAAAGCCCCGAAGTACGCCCGTGAGATTCCCGGCCTGTGCTGGGACGAGAGGCCCGGTGATGTCCTGCACTGCACCCTCGGCCAGGGCCACCCCGGCGACCACTTCCACGCGTACACCCGGACCAGGTGGCCCAACCGTGCCCGCGTCGCCGGGCCCGCAGCCAAGCCACGGTGAGCATTCCTTTCACACGGGGTGTGAAAGGAATGCATATATGCATCGTGCGCGACTGCTACCGCCCATGGCATGCGCAGGGCAAGCTTTTGATGCTGCCCGGACCCCGCAGCACCCTTCCGTCGTCGCGCTCCCTTCGGCCGTACTCACTTCTCCCGCAATGCCTCCTCCAGCGTGCTCACGGGTAACAGCATGGGAGTGAGGCCCGTGAGGCGCAGGATGCGCAGCGTCAGGGGGTGCGTGCAGACCACGGCGAACCGGGCGTCTCTCGCGGTCGTGCGGCGCCGGGCGCGGACCAGCAGGCCGAGGCCCGAGCAGTCGAAGAACGTGGTGTGGGTCAGATCCATGACCACGGTGGTCGCCGTGCCGCCGGTGATGGGATCGAGGAGCGGGGAGATCCGCTGGTAGGCCAACAGGTCTATCTCGCCGTGCAGTTCGACGACGACCGCGCCGTTGTGGCCGTACACGCGCGGCTGCAGGTCGGAGTCTTCGAAAGCGAATTCGTTCAGTGCGTCGATTTGCACGAGTCCCCCCAGGATCGAACATCGGCCGGACCCTCGCGTGAGCGCGATGCGTCGGAAGAGCCGGATTCAGGAGGTCACCAGGGGCTGGGGCGCCAGACGGATCACGCTAGCGGGGGAGGCTCCGTCCTGTAGTGAGGGAACGATTCATGCAGGGCGACTGCCACCCGATGGGGTGAATTGAGTGCCAAGTGCTTGACATTCCTTGGCGTCTCTCGGTGCCTGTAACGGCGGCCTCATCAGGGCCTGGTTTCCGTGGCAGGGTGTTGCGGGCAAGCCACAGGGGGCCAACAGAAGAGGGGGAACCGTGATCGTCTGGATCAACGGCGCGTTCGGTGCGGGCAAGACCAGCGCCGCACGGGAACTGATCGAGCTGATCCCGAACAGCACACTCTTCGACCCTGAGGTCATCGGTGGCGGACTGCGCGACCTGCTGCCGCCCAAGCGCCTCGCCGAGGTGAGCGACTTCCAGGATCTGCCGCTGTGGCGGCGGCTCGTCGTGGACACGGCGGCAGCGCTGCTCGCCGAGGTCGGCGGCGTCCTCGTGGTGCCCATGACCCTCCTGCGCCAGGACTACCGCGACGAGATCTTCGGCGGCCTCGCCTCACGCAGAATCGCCGTACGACACGTCGTCCTGACCCCGGACGAAACGATCCTGCGCGAGCGAATATCCCAACGCCCCGTCCCGGACATCCCGGCCGGCGAGGTACGCGTACGGCAGTGGTCGTTCGACCACATCGAGCCCTACCGCGTCGCGCTCGCGGGCTGGCTCGGTGCCGACGCCCACCGTATCGACACCGGCGGACTCACCCCCTGGGAGACCGCCGAGCGCGTCGCCGACGCTGTACGCACCGGGGCCGCGTCCATCTGCGACATCGTGCAGACGCCGGCGCCCACGGCGGAGACGCTCGCGGCCGGCGTGCTGCTCTTCGACGAGCGCGACCGGGTGCTGCTCGTCGACCCGACGTACAAGGCCGGCTGGGAGTTCCCCGGTGGTGTCGTCGAACCGGGTGAGGCGCCCGCGCGCGCGGGCATGCGCGAGGTGGCCGAGGAGACCGGCATCCAACTCGCCGACGCGCCCCGGCTCCTCGTCGTCGACTGGGAGCCGCCCCTGCCCCCCGGCTACGGAGGCATGCGGTTCCTCTTCGACGGCGGAAGCCTCGCCGTCGACGAGGCACGCCGGATGCTGCTGCCGGGGCCCGAACTCCGCGACTGCCGCTTCGTCACCGAGGAGGAGGCGGCGCTGCTGCTGCCCCCCGTACGGTACGAACGCCTGCGCTGGGCCCTGCGTGCGCGGGAGCGCGGGGTCGCCCTCTACCTGGAGGCGGGGGTTCCCGTCGGCCGCCAGTGACGGGCGGTCGACACCACCGGGCCGGCCGCCCGGTCGGCAGCGGTGCTCGATCCCGGCCGCTCACCGCGGGCCACGCGCCGCGGGTCGCTCACCGCGGGCCACGCGCCCCCGACTCCCGTCCGCCCGCCGCCTACTGCCGACCGCGCGCCCTCTACTGCCGACCGCGTGGAGCTCAGCTCGTCGCGTACTTCTGGAGGAACAGTGCCTCCGCGACCGAGAGGCGCTCCAGTTCCTGCGGCGACACGCTTTCGTTGACCGCGTGGATCTGCGCCTCCGGCTCGCTCAGGCCGATCAGGAGGATCTCCGCCCGGGGGTAGAGCGCGGCCAGGGTGTTGCACAGCGGGATCGAGCCGCCCTGCCCGGCGTACTGCATCTCCTCGCCCGGGTACGCCTCGCCCATGGCCTCCGCCATCGCCGCGTACGCCGGGCTCGTGGTGTCCGCGCGGAACGCCTGGCCCTGCCCGATCTGCTCGGTGGTCACCTGGGCGCCCCAGGGGGTGTGCGTCTCCACGTGGGCCTGGAGGAGCTTGGTGGCCTCGGCCGCGTCCACGCCCGGCGGCACCCGCAGGCTGATCAGCGCCCGGGCGGCCGCCTGTACGGACGGGGTCGCGCCGACCACCGGCGGGCAGTCGATGCCGAGCACCGTGACCGCGGGGCGCGCCCAGATGCGGTCGGCGACCGTGCCCTCGCCGATCAGCCGTACGCCGTCGAGGACCTTGGCGTCCTTGCGGAAATCGGCCTCTTCGTACTGAAGCCCGTCCCACACCTCGTCGCCGGTGAGCCCGTCGACCGTCGTCGAACCGTCCTCCGCGCGCAGCGAGTCGAGCACCCGCACCAGCGCCGCGAGCGCGTCGGGAGCCGCGCCGCCGAACTGCCCCGAGTGCAGGTTGCCCTCAAGGGTGTCGACACGGACGCGCACGAGCGTCATGCCGCGGAGCGTGGCGGTGACCGTCGGCAGGCCGACGCGGAAATTGCCCGCGTCGCCGATGACGATCGTGTCGGCCGTGAGGAGGTCGGGGTGCTGCTCGGCGTACCGCTCAAGGCCGCCCGTGCCCTGCTCCTCGGAGCCCTCCGCGATCACCTTGACGGTCACCGGGACGCCGCCGTTCGCCTTCAGGGCGCGCAGCGCGAGCAGGTGCATCAGGACGCCGCCCTTGCAGTCGGCGCTGCCGCGTCCGTACCAGCGGCCGTCGCGCTCGGTCAGCTCGAACGGCGGGGTGGTCCACGCCGCCTCGTCGAGGGGCGGCTGCACGTCGTAGTGCGCGTAGAGCAGCACCGTGGGAGCGCCCTCGGGGCCGGGCAGCAGGCCGTACACCGACTGGGTGCCGTCCGGGGTGTCGAGCAGGGCCACGTCCTGGAACCCCTCGGCGCGCAGCGCGTCCGCCACCCAGTTGGCGGCGGCCTCGCTCTCGCTCTTGGGGAACTGATCGAAGTCCGCCACCGACTTGAAGGCCACCAGTTCGGTGAGCTCCGCCTTCGTCTTCGGCATGAGTGAGGCGACGGTCTCGGCGATCGGATTCGGCGACATTGGCACGCTCCTCGTGGGTGCGACGTTGTACGTCTGTGGGTGTTGTGATCCTCCCACAGGAGGGTGGCCGAGGTGCCCGCCGTAGGATGCCTTGGAAAGCGCGGCCAACAGCTGGATCGGGAGCGGTAGACCAACGTGAGCAGCGAGAACTCAGCGGACGACGCGCAGTACGTGTGGGACGTCGTCGTCGTGGGAGCAGGGCCCGCCGGGGCATCGGCGGCCTACGCGGCGGCCGTCGCGGGACGCAGCGTCCTCGTCCTGGAGAAAGCCGAACTGCCCCGGTACAAGACGTGTGGCGGCGGCATCATCGGCCCCTCGCGTGACGCGCTCCCGCCCGGGTTCGAACTGCCCTTCAGGGACCGGGTGCACGCGGTGACGTTCTCCCTGGACGGCAAGTTCACCCGCACCCGCCGCTCGAAGCAGATGCTCTTCGGGCTGATCAACCGCCCCGAGTTCGACCAGCAACTGGTCGAGCACGCCCAGAAGGCGGGCGCCGAGGTGCGCACGGGCGTCACCGTCGCGCGCGTGGAGCAGCACGGCTCCTCGGTCCCCGACCGGCGGACGGTCGCGGTGGTCCTCCAGGGCGGCGAGACGGTGCTCGCCCGTGCGGTGGTCGGTGCCGACGGCAGCGCGAGCCGCATAGGAGCACATGTCGGGGTGAAGCTCGACCAGGTGGACCTGGGCCTGGAGGCCGAGATCCCGGTGCCGCAGAGCGTCGCCGAGGACTGGGCGGGCCGGGTGCTCATCGACTGGGGTCCGATGCCGGGCAGTTACGGCTGGGTGTTCCCCAAGGGCGACACGCTCACCGTCGGCGTGATCTCCGCCCGCGGCGAAGGCTCGGCCACCAAGCGGTACTTGGAAGACTTCATCGCCCGCCTCGGGCTCGCGGGCTTCGAGCCCAGCATCTCCTCCGGGCATCTGACGCGCTGCCGCAGCGACGACTCGCCGCTCTCGCGCGGCCGGGTCGTGGTGTGCGGTGACGCGGCGGGGCTGCTCGAACCATGGACCCGCGAAGGCATCTCGTTCGCGCTGCGCTCGGGCCGGCTCGCGGGAGAGTGGGCGGTGCGGATCGGTGAGGCGCACGACGCGGTCGACGCCCGCCGCCAGGCCCTGAACTACGCCTTCGCGATCAAGGCAGGTCTCGGCGTCGAGATGAGCGTCGGGCGGCGCATGCTCACCGTCTTCGAGCGCCGCCCGGGCACGCTGCACGCGGCGCTCACCGGCTTCCGTCCCGCGTGGAACGCGTTCGCGCGGATCACCCGTGGCTCGACGACCCTCGGCGAACTGGTCCGGAGCCATCCGCTGGCGGGGCGGGCGCTGAGCGCGTTCGACAAGTAGGAAGCCCGCCTTCGAGCGGCTGCTGCTGGTGGGCGGCGGCCGCTCGTGGGTGGGAGCCGCTTCTGGGTGGCATGCGGCGGGCGGCCGGGGCCGCGGGTGGCCGGGGTCGCGGGCGGCCGGTGGGGTCGCTGTTCCCTGTGCCCCGGTGGTGGCGTCACTTCGTCACGGTGACGCGGAAGACGGGGTGGTCGCCCGCGGCCGCCTCGATCTCCGCGTCCGTGGACTTGGCGGTGACGCCCTTGAAGTACTGGTTGACCTCCCAGCCCCACTTCTCCAGGTAGCCGCGCAGCAGCGGCAGCTTCTCGGCGTCCGGGACCTCCTCGACCGTGAACGCGCGCACCTTGCGCCCCACGCGCAGCTCGCCCCCGCCGGCCACGCGCATGTTGCGCACCCACTGCGAGTGCCCACGCGCCGAGACCAGGTACTGCGCGCCTTGGTACGTGAACGGGTTGACCGGGATGCGCTGCATCTGGCCGCTCTTGCGCCCCCGTACGGAGAGCTCGGCCGAGCCCATCAGGCTGATACCGCGCCGCGCCAGCCAGCCGATCACGCTGTTGAGCCGCACGGCGAACGGGCTGCCCTGGAGGTAGTAGGGGGAGGTCGAGGTCGAGGAAGAGGAGGAGGAGGAAGAGGATGCGGAGGGTGACGAGGACATGGTGACCGCCAGAGTCGGAGTTATTTCCGAGAGCACTGCTCTCGCTTAAGAGCAGTGTGCACGAGACGGGTGCTCCATTTCAAGAGCAGTGCTCTCGAAGTTAAGCGCCGCTCTCGAATTTATGCGCCGCTCTCGTTTTGGTGCACCGCTCCCATTCCGTGGCACACTGCCGGTATGAGCAGCGCCACCAGCGGGGCCAGGGCCCGCGCCCGAGTCGAAGTGACCGCCGCGATCAAGGACGAGGCACGCAGACAGCTGGCCGCCGACGGCGCCGCCAAGCTCTCCCTGCGCGCCGTCGCCCGCGAGCTCGGCATGGTGTCCTCCGCCCTCTACCGCTACTTCCCCAGCCGCGACGACCTCTTGACCGCGCTCATCATCGACGCCTACGACTCCCTCGGCGCCGCCGCCGAAGCCGCGCACGCCGAGGTCGCGTCGGCCGAACCCGTGCGCCGCTGGACCGTCACGTGCGAGGCCGTGCGGGCCTGGGCGCTCGACCGACCCCACGAGTACGCGCTGATCTACGGCTCGCCCGTCCCCGGTTACAGCGCGCCCGCCTCCACGATCCAGGCCGCGGCCCGCGTCGGGCTGCTGCTCATCGGGATCGTGCGCGACGCCCATCAGGGGCGGGGCGTGGCCGTGCTGCCGCTGCCGGACGGGCTGCGTGCCGAGGCCGAGCGGATCGCCGCCGATCTCGCCCCCGATCTGCCGCCGGCGGTGGCCACGGCTTTGGTCGCCGCGTGGTCCCAGCTGTTCGGGCTGGTGAGCTTCGAGGTGTTCGGCCAGTTCAACCGCGTCGTGGAGGACCGCGCCGAGTTCTTCGCGTACGCGGTCACGCAACTCGCCCACGGGGTGGGCCTGTTGGACCAGAAGTAAGCCCGCGCACGCCCCCCACCACGCCCGCCCACCCTCCCCACCACGCCCACCACGATCACCCCATCCACCCCACCTGCCGCGCCCGCCACCACCACTCACCCCGCACCCGAGCCGCACGCACGGCCAAGCGCGTACGTACTCCCCCGGGAGTACGCGTGATCGCCACGCACGGCTGACGCCCCTCGCCCGCCGCGCGGTCTAGCGTGGCCGTCATGGATGAGCAGCGCGAACACGGGCGCGGCCGACCGCCCCTGCCCTGGGGCGGACCCGCGGCGTGGCGGCACGGGCCGCCCTGGTGGCACCAGCGCCACGAGGCGGGCGCCGCCGGCAGGCTGCCGTGGCCGACGACGCTGGCGATCACCCTGTTCGTGCAGATCGGCAGCAAGTACGCCGCCGAGGGCCAGCTCGACCGGCAGCCGCTCGACCTCTACGCCCGGCTCCTCCTGCTCGCGGGCACGGCATCGCTGCTGCTGCGCCACCGCCGTCCCGTCCCGGTCGCGTACTTCACGGCCGGGACCGCACTGGTCTACCTCGGTGCCGGGTACGCGTACGGCCCCGTCCTCATCACCGTCGCCGTCGGCTGCTTCGCCGCGGTCGTCGCCGGGCACCGCCGCGCCGCGTGGGGCGCCGTCGCGATGCTGTGGGCGGGGCATCTGCTGGTGGCGCACTGGCTCTACCGGTGGCTGCCGCCGGACGGCGACACCGCCCGGACCTGGGGCGAGGAAACCGTCGTCGCCGTCTGGGTCGTCGCCGTCGTCGCCGTGTCCGAACTGGCCCGCGTACGGCGTGAGCAGTGGATGAAGGAACGTGCGGAGCGCGCGCGGGCGGCCGAGCGGCGGGCCGACGAGGAGCGTCTGCGCATGGCCCGCGAACTGCACGACGTCCTCGCGCACAGCATCTCCGTGATCAACGTCCAGGCGGGCGTCGGCCTCGCGCTGCTCGACTCCGACCCCGAACAGGCCCGCACCGCGCTGACCACCATCAAGGCCGCGAGCAAGGAGGCGCTGGGGGAGGTGCGCCAGGTCCTGGGCACCCTCCGCACGCCCGGTGACGCGCCCCGCGCCCCGGCTCCGGGGCTGGACCGGCTGCCCGAGCTCGTGGAGCAGGCGGGCAGCACCGGGCTCACCGTCGACGTCGACACGCAGGGGGCCCGCGGAAAGCTGGCGCCCGGCGTCGACCTGGCCGCCTTCCGCATCGTCCAGGAGGCCCTCACCAACGTCGTACGCCACTCCGGATCGCGGCACGCGCGCGTGCTGGTGCGGTACGAGGCGGCGGCGCTCACCCTGCGGGTGGACGACGACGGCCCCGCCACCGGCGCGGACGCGGGCGGCAGCGGCAACGGACTCGCCGGGATGCGGGAGCGCGCCGCCGCCCTGAACGGCACGATCGAGGCGGGCTCGCGCCCGGGCGGGGGCTTTAGGGTCACCGCCGTACTGCCCACCCGCACGGCACCCCAGGAGGACCAGTGATCCGCGTACTGCTCGCCGACGACCAGTCGCTGGTCAGGGCCGGTTTCAAGGCACTGCTCGACGCCCAGCGGGACATCGGGGTGGCGGGCGAGGCGGCGGACGGCGAGGAAGCCGTGCGCGCGGTGCGGGAACTGCGGCCCGACGTCGTCCTGATGGACATCCGCATGCCGCTGCTCGACGGGCTCGCGGCGACCCGCAGGATCACCGACGACCCGGACCTGAACGACGTCAAGGTGGTCATGCTGACCACCTTCGAGCTGGACGAGTACGTCTTCGAGGCGATCCGTGCCGGGGCCTCGGGCTTCCTCGTCAAGGACACCGAGCCGGAGGAGTTGCTGCGTGCCGTCCGTGCGGTGGTCGGCGGTGACGCGCTGCTCTCGCCCGGCGTGACGCGTCGCCTCATCGCCGAGTTCGCGGCCCGCTCCAAACAACCCGCGAGCGCGGCGCCGCTGGGTGAACTCACCGAGCGGGAGCGGGAGGTGATGGCCCTGGTCGGCATCGGTCTGTCGAACGAGGAGATCGCCCGCCGTCTGGTCGTCAGCCCGCTGACCGCGAAGACGCACGTCAGCCGGACGATGGTGAAGCTCGGCGCCCGCGACCGGGCCCAACTGGTCGTCCTGGCCTACGAATCGGGCTTGGTGCGCCCCGGCTGGCTCGGCTGACGCGTCCGGCGGAACCGGATGAGGACCGTGACCACGGACACGACGAAGACGGTGGCCGCGACGATCGCGCCGACCCGGGTCAGCGTGTGCTCCGAGGGTGAGGTGACGCCGAAGAGGTGGACCGGCGCCGTCACGGCGAAGAAGGCGGCTCCCGCGAGGCTCGTCGCGACGAACAGCGCGAAGCAGGTCTCGACGGTGGCCGCGTCCCGCTGTGCCTGTGTCCTTCGCCCCATCTCCCGAGTGTCACGGGCCGGCCCCCGGCGGACAAGGAGCTGACCGCCGGAGGCCGGTAGGGAGGTGTCCTTCCGCCACGGTCAGTCCCGTACGGCCACCCGCTCCTCGTCCGCCTCTCGCTGCACGGACTTCACCACGAGGATCGTCTGCTGCGTACGGCGTGTCCGCAGTCCGGTGAGGGTGATCAGGAGCCCCGCGACGGCGATCGCCGTGACGACGACCAGGCCGGGGCGGTAGCTGTCGAGCACGGCCTGCGGTGAGGCGTCGGCTCCGTGGGACGAAGCGGTGACGACCGCCGTGACGACGGCGAGGAAGATCGCGCCACCCACCTGGATCGAGGTGTTCAGGAGGCCCGAGACCATGCCCTGCTCGTCGTCGTCCACGCCGTTGGTGGCCTGGATGTTGAGCGAGGGGAAGACCAGGGCGCACGCGAAGCCGAGCAGGATCATCGACGGCAGCACCATGGACGCGTAGGAGGGGGTGAGGCTGACGCGCAGGAACAGCGCGTACGAGGCGACGAGCAGGACGAAGCCCGCCACGATGACCCGCGGCGTGCCGAACCGGTCGATCACCGAGCCGACCTTCGTGGACGACAGCGCGACCAGCGCGCCCGCGGGCAGGAAGGCGAGCGCGGTCTCCAGGGCGGACCAGCCCAGCAGGGTCTGGAAGTACTGCGTGGCCAGGAACTGGAAGGAGACGTAGCCGCCGAAGAAGGTCATCGCCCCGATCTGCGCCCGCAGCTGGGGCCCCGCGCGCAGGACGCCGAGCCGGATCAGCGGGTGCGCGGTGCGCAGTTCGATGCGTACGAAGACGGCGAGCAGCACGGCCGCGGCGAGGAACGACAGGAGGGTGCGGGCCGAGGCCCAGCCGGCTTCCGGCGCCTCGACGACCGTGAAGACGAACAGCAGCATCGCCGCCGTGCCGGTGACGGCGCCCGGCACGTCGTATCCGCCGGTGTTCTTCTCGCGGGCGCTGCGCGGGATCAGCTTGAGCCCGGCGACGAGGGCGATGACGGCGATGGGGGCGGGCAGCAGCATCGTCAGGCGCCAGCTGGCCTCGGTGAGCAGCCCGGACAGGACGAGGCCCATGGAGAAGCCGGTGGCGGCGCAGGTGGTGTAGATGGTGAGCGCGCGGTTGCGGAGCGGGCCCTCGGCGAAGGTCGTGGTGATGATCGAAAGGCCGGCGGGCGCGGTGAACGCGGCGCTCAGGCCCTTGATGAAGCGGCTCGCGATCAGCAGCGGGCCCGAGTCGACGAAGCCGCCGAGCAGCGAGGCGAGCGCGAAGACGGCGAGTGCGATCAGGAAGACGCGGCGCCGCCCGAGCAGGTCGGCGGCCCGGCCGCCCAGGAGCAGGAGGCCGCCGTAGCCGAGGATGTAGCCGCTGACGACCCACTGGAGGGTCGAGGTGGAGAGGTTCAGTTCGGAGCCGATGGAGGGCAGCGCGACGCCGACCATCGACACGTCGAGGGCGTCGAGGAACATCGCGGCGCAGAGCACGAGCAGTGTGCCCCACAGGCGCGGGGACCAGCGCTCCGGGGACGCGGAGGCAGCTGTGAGCGGAGAAGTCATGCGGAGGACAGTACATGCACATGCATTGAGTGCAAGTGCATTTAATTCCGATGCAACAAAGTTCGTGTTCTCTGCTACCGTGCGATGTCATGGCGGCGAAGAAGGCCGAGCAAGGGCTCGTGGACCAATGGCGCGACATCCTCGCGGTGCACGCGCGCACGTTGTGTGAACTCGACGGCGCCCTGCGTGAACACGGCCTCGGGGCGAGCGACTTCGAAGTCCTCGACGTCCTGTCCGAGGGCGCCGCGGCGGACGGCGACTGCGCCTACCGCGTCCAGGACATCGCGGGCCGGGTGCACCTGAGCCAGAGCGCGCTGTCGCGCCTCATCGGCCGCCTGGAGAAGGACGGCCTGGTGGAGCGTGCCATGTGCAGCGAGGACCGGCGCGGGGTGCGGGTCGTGCTCACCGACAAGGGGCGCCACCTGCACGAGCAGGTGCGGCCGCTCCAGCGGGCGGTGCTCGCACGCATGCTGGCCCCCACCGACTCGTAGGCGCCCGGCCCGTCCAGGCTTACGAGCGGATGCCTGCGCTCCTCCTCACACGCCCGACGTCTCGCTCCACAGCTCACCGAGCGCGGTGTCGCCGGTGACGTGCGGGAACGGCGCGCGATTCCACAGCGCGAGGTAGAGGCGGTCCGCGGGTCCCGACAGTTCGCACTCGGCCGGGCCGTCGTCGCCCCGCTCCGTGACGGGCGGTTCCTGCGAGAGGCGCACGGTCCACACGGCTTCGGCGTCCGTGTCCGTCGCCCGTACGCGCAAGATCCTCGGTTCCCGCGTACGCACCCTGCTGCGTGAGCGGGCGTGAAAGCCGCGCAGCAGCTCGTCGATCCCGTCGGCGGCGAACTCCGTGCCGATGGGGGAGAAGGCGCCCGCGCGCGCGGACTCGGCGTCCACGCGGTGGACCGCCGTCTCGTTCGCCTGCCGCCGCGCCCAGAAGGCGAGCGGGGACGGCGCGGGCAGAAACGCCCAGCACGCCACGTCGGGTGCGGCGGCCCGCAGCGTGGCCACCAGGTCCCCGTGGGCTTGGCGGTACCAGTCGATCAGGGCCGCGCCGTCCAGGTCCGGCGGGTCGCCCATGGGGCGCGGCGAGTCGTGGCCGTCGGCGACGAACGCCGCGGCCCACCGGTGCACCGCCCCCGTGTGCCGCAGCAGATCGCGCACGGTCCACTCGGGGCAGGTGACCACCTTGGCGCCGGTCCCCGCCGCTTCGGCGGCGCGGGCCAGCAACCGGCCTTCGGTGGCGAGGACGTCGAGGTGCTCGGCAATCTCCATGGGGGGATTGTGCCGGACGGAGCTCCGCCGGGAACTGCAATTTCGCCCTCACCTCGTACAACTTTTCGAGCAGGATGAGGGTCTTGCTCTTGCTGCTGGTCCCCCGGACACCGATCACCGCCAGAGCCGGTGAACGAGGCAGCGACGGAGACACCGATCAAGAATCGGTACAGACCGACAGAGAAGAGTCCATGCGCCACCCCTACCGCTCCCGCACCGCCCCCGCCCTTGCCGTCGCCCTCGCGGCCGGGGTTCTCGTGGCCGTCCCCGCACACACCGCGTCCGCCGCGCCCGCCGCCGCTCCCGACGGCCGCAGCGACGTGAACGGAGACGGCTACGGCGACCTCGTCACCACGTCCGAAGCCGGTGTGGCGGGCGTCCGGGGCGCCGGTGCGATCGTCGTGAACACCGGTTCCTCCGCCGGGATCTCGGCCGGCCGGACCCAGATCGTCACGCAGAACTCGGCGGGCGTGCCCGGTGCCGCCGAAGAGGACGACCGGTTCGGATCGGCCGTCGCCACCGGTGACCTGAACGGCGACGGCTACACCGACGTCGTGACCGGCACCCCGCGCGAGAAGGTCGACGCCGACGTGGAAGGCGGCACCGTCGCCGTGCTGTGGGGTTCCAAGTCCGGGATCGACGGCGGTACGACGCTCGCCGACCCGGCACCGGCCGCGCACGACCTCTTCGGCAACCGTCTCGCCGTCGGCGACTTCGACGGCGACGGACACCCCGAACTGGCCGTCGGCACGGGCGGCGACGACGTGTGGATCTTCAAGGGGATCGGCAAGTCCGGTGCCGCGGGCCACCGCGAGCTGAAGACCGAGATCGTCGCGGACAGCTCGGACTACTACCGCTCGCTGGCGGCGGGGGACTTCGACGGGGACGGCAAGGACGACCTCGTGGTCGGCGGCCGCTACGACAAGGACGGCAGCTACGACGGGGCCTCGCTCGTCTACCCGGGGGCGGCCGGCGCGTACACCACGCTGCCGGACGAGGCCCACGCGGCCGCCACGGGGGACTTCGACGGCGACGGCAAGGACGACCTGATCCTCGGCTCTCCCGACGACAACGCGGTCATCTCCTACGCGGGCGGCGCCGACGGCCTGAAGCCCACCGGCGGCCGCACCCTCACCCAGGACACCGCCGGTGTGCCCGGTGCCACCGAGCCCGAGGACACGTTCGGCGAGGCGGTCGCGGCGGGCGACGTGGACGGCGACGGATACGCCGACGTGGCGGTGGGCGTCGAGTTCGAGACCGTCGGCTCGGTCCCCAACGCCGGGGAGGTCGTGATCCTGCGGGGCTCGGCGAGCGGCCTCACCGGCACCGGATCGCAGGTCGTGCACCAGGACACCGCAGGCGTGCCGGGCGCGAACGAGCCCTACGACCGCTTCGGTTCGGCCGTGCGCCTGACCGACACCGACCGTGACGGCCACGCCGATCTGGCCGCCGCCGCTCCCATGGAGAACACCAGCAACGGCGCCCTGTGGAGCCTGGGCGGGTCCGCCGGTGGCGTGAACCCCTCGTCCCGCGCGGTCAGCTTCTCGGCGGCGACCGCCGGGCTCTCCAAGGACCCGTACACGTACTTCGGCAGGTCCATGCCGACGAGCGCGTACTGAGCGGGACGGACGGAGCGGTGGCAGGGCGGCGCCCGGGGCGTGGGCGCCGCCTTCTGCCGGCGTGGGTGCGGCTCCCGCGAGTTTGTGAACGCGAGCACAACTTCCCCGTGGTTGCGCTTACCGATCATCCACGCGGGCACATGGGGACAGCCAACGGCGATTCGTTGCCCCCCCATGGCTCCACGCATCGAACGAAAGGAGCACCCAGTGCTCAGGCCTCACCCCACGTTCCTGCACACCCTGCTCGAGACGTACGTGTCGCTACGGGATCTGCAGGCCCGGGAGGACTCGCCCGACGTCCGGCGCAGGCTGGACGACGTCGCGTACACCCTGTGCGTCTCGACGGGCACGCGGACTCCCGAGGCGGCCGTGGCCTGGGCCCGGGGCCAGCTCGCCGGCGTGAGCTCGCAGGACGACGCCCGGCTGTCCGCTTGACGGATGTGGTGACGGACGGGGTTCCGGCGTCAGCTTGCGCCACATGAGCAACCCTTTGTGATCTGCTCCGCATGCATGCGCGACTACCGGGAACCCCGTCCGCATGGATTCCAGCCTCACCTGCCCCGTCGCGTCCCACCTGCGCGTAGACGCCCTCGACCTCGTGCTCGAGGCAGAACTGACCCTCACGTACACCACCAAGGACCCGCTGGCGGTGGCCCTCACCTTCCCGCGTCCCGCCGCCAAGAAAGCCCCGACGACCTGGGTGCTCTCCAGAGAGCTGCTGGCGTCGGGGCTTCGCGCGCAAGTGGGCGAGGGGGACGTGGTGATCCGGCCGACGGGACGTCACACGGTGATGATCGTCCTCACGTCCCCGAACGGACGCGTCCTCGGCGAGATGGAGCGGGCGCCGGTCGAGAGGTTCATCCGCGAGACGTACGCCCTGCTGCCCGCGGCCGAGGAGAGCGCGGCCCTGAACATGGACGGACTGATCACGGCTCTCCTCGTCGAACCCTGAGACACCTCGGCGCGGCACGTGTCCCTGGGCCCCGTGCCCCTGGGTGCAGCAGCCTGCTCACGCGGCCTGGATCAGCTCGGCCCGCCCGAACAGGAGGGCGTGGCCTGCGGGGAGCTGGTCCAGGATGCGGGTCAGGAGATCGGGGCCCGCCAGGGCGCTGACGGCGGCCAGGACCGCGCCGGTGTCCCAGCGCGTGGTGGCGAGGCTCGCCCCGGCCCGGGTGGCGAGATCCTTGACGAAGCCCCAGCCGGTGAGGGGCTCGGCGGCGGGGATCTGTGCGGTGAGGATACGGGCCGCCTCCAGGGGCAGCCGGGCGGCCAGTTCAACGCGTTCGTCCCCGACCAGCTGCCTGCCGAGCCCGCCCAGGACCAGCCGGACGGCTTCCTCGGCCCGCTCCCGGGTGGGATAGGCCCCTTCGTAGCGGACCTTCTCCAGCATCTGCGGGAAGGTCATCGCGGGGAGGGGCCGGGTGGATTCGGGTCGCTCGAACATCGCTGGGTGCGCGCCTTTCTCGTCGCGGGGGGCTGTCGGGGAGGGGTTGTTCGTCGTGAATGCGGGTCGTCGTGGCATGCGGGGCGTGGTGGATGTGGCCCGTCCATGCGGGCGGTCGTGCGAGATGGGCGGGGCCGGGCGTCACCACGTGCGCGGGGGCGGGGCGGGGATGCGGAGGACGGAGTGTGAGCCGGGGGATGCTCGGCCCGTCCTCCGCACCACGCGTCGGTGCTCCCGGATCAGCCGCGGATCTCCTTGCGGGACCCTTCGCTCCCGATGGAGACCTTGCGGGGCTTGGCCCGCTCGGCGATCGGGATACGCAGGGTCAGGACCCCCGCGTCGTAATCCGCCGTGATCCGCTCGGTGTCCAGTGCGTCGGCCAGCACGATCTGGCGGGAGAACACGCCCAGGGGCCGCTCGGACAGTTCCATCTGGACGTTCTCGGACTTGGTGACCGGTCGGCGCTCGGCCTTGACGGTCAGCATGTTCCGCTCCACGTCGATGTCGATCGCCTCCGCGGTCACGCCGGGCAGATCGAAGACCACCACGTACTCGTCGCCCTCGCGGTAGGCGTCCATGGCCATCGCGGACGGCCGTGACCACGTGCCGGGTCCGACCAGCTGCTGGGCGATGCGGTCGAGCTCGCGGAAGGGGTCGGTGCGCATCAACATCGCGAAACACCTCCTGAAGGTTCGGGCAGTAACTGCCAATGCGCTTCACCTGCCTTCGGTTGTAGCATGTCGTCCAATGGATGACAAGCTCGATGTCGTCCAAGCGATGACGCTACGAAGTGACGCCCCGAAGTGACGCCACGAAGGAGGCTCCCCATGGCAGCGACCGGCCCGCCGAATCCACCGCACGGACCCGGAGACCGCCCCGTCGAGAACCAGAACCCGACGTCCTTCCCGGCCGCGGCCACTGCCCTGGAAGCCATCCGTGACGCCCTCCAGGTCGCCCGGCAGGACGGCGCGGACGCCTCACCCGCCGACGGCACCGACCCGGAGGACGCCCTGGCCTCACTCCTGCTGCTGCGGGAAGTCCGGGAGCAACTCGCCGCGTGGGAAGCGGGCCTGATCGAGACCGCCCGACACGCGGGAGCCAGCTGGGCCGACCTCGCCCAGCCCCTGGGGGTCGCGAGCCGCCAGGCCGCCGAGCGCCGCTACCTGCGCCAGCGCCCCGGGCCGACCGGCAGCACGGGCGAACAGCGGGTGCAGGCCACCCGCCGGCGCCGCGCCGCCGACCGCAACCGCACCGCCTGGGCCCGGGACAACGCGGCAGCGCTGCGGCGCCTGGCCGGCCAGGTCGCGGCCGTCACCGGACTTCCGCCGGGTGCGCGGGTCCCGCTCGGCCGCCTCGACGCCGCTCTCGCCGACGACGACCCGGCGGCCCTGATCGACCCCCTGAACGCGACCCGCTCGTACGTGGAACGCCCGCATCCCGGTCTCGCCGCCCAGATCGACGCCCTGACCGGCGACTTCGACGAGAACAGGACCGGCTGACCTCCGCACCGGCGTCCTCGGCGGCAGACGGCACAAGGAGTCCTCAACATGACCGTGACCGCCCTGCGGGTGCTGACGATGAACGTCCTCGAACCCCCCGGTACGCGGACGGCCCCGCACGCCGTCGCGTCCTGGCCGACGCCGCGGCCGATGGCGCCCCGGACGTGCTGGCGCTTCAGGAAGTGGTCGCGCAGGACGCGCGGCGACTGGCCGCGGACGGCCGGCACGTGCTTGCGCACCCCCGTACGTCGCGGGACGGCCCTGGAGGCGTCGGCGCGCTGCTCGCGGTCGTGCCCCGCTGGGCCACGTGCGCTCCGACCCCCTCCAGGTCTCCGCCCGGACCGCTCCTACGCCCTGGTGCGGTGTCGTCGCCGCCGAGGTGGAGTACGCGGAGCCGCTCGGCGGCGTTCTCCTCGTCCCCCACACGCACAGCTGGCCCTACGGCTTCGAGGCCGAGCGTGAGGCGCAGGCCAGGGCCGTGGCGGCGCTGGCCGAGGAGATCCTCGCGGAGGGGCGGGGCGGGGCGGCTTCGGCACGTGAGCCCGCGCAATGCGTACGCGCGGGGGACATGCCGCCGGCGCCGGGGCGGCGCGTCGACCACGTCATGGCACGTTGCGGACCGCACGGTCCGACCTGCGGGTGGCCGCGTGCGAGCTGTTCCTCCACGAGTCCGTCTCCGGCGTGCAGGTGAGCGACAACTACGGTGTTCTGGCCGACTTCGAGCCGCCCGAGCGCGAACCGGAAGATTGGCCGATTAAAGCTGTGTGAGGGCACATGACAGCGGCAATAGTGACGAGGCAGCTGACGATCCGTCCCGGACAGAAGTCGTATCGCTCACGCACCACAGCGCGGCGTATCGAGCGCTGACGGTGTACACCGACGGGGTTCTGCCGTCTCCTCCTGATCACACGATGCGGCGAGGAAGCTGACTCATGTACCAGCACCACGACTTGTTCCGGATAGAGCAGAGGTTCGACACGACAGCTGCTGTCGTCGAGCTCCACGGGGAGTTCGACGTGCTTCCGGCCGAGCGTTTGACGCTCTGTCTCCGGAATCTGGCAAAGTGCCCGCAGCGGGACCTGATCGTGGATCTGCGGCCGGCCACTTTCATCGACGCGAGCCTGCTGGGCGTGCTGTGCGACGCGCACGAGGCACTACGGCGAGACGGCCGCAGACTGAAGGTGGTGGCCACCCGCCCCATGACCCTGCGCATACTGCGACTGTGCCGGCTCGACCACGAGTTCCAGATCCTCGCGACCCTGCCCGTCCCCGACGGTCTCGCCGCGACGATCGGGGCGAACGGGTCCCCTGGTCCCCGGCTTTGACCGGGGAGGCGCCCCGCGCGCTCACCCTTCCAGCCCGGCGGCGTGGTCGGGGACGTACGACTGGAGGTCGCGCGGCGGGCGTTCGTATCCCGTGTCCGGAGGCCGGGGCGGCAGGCTGAGCCGAGGCGGCGGCACCGCGTGGTACTGGATGGTCGAAAGCAAGTGAGCGATCATGTTCAGCCGTGCGCTGCGCTTGTCGTCGCTCTCGACCACGTGCCAGGGGGCTTCCGGTATGTCCGTGTGGACGAACATCTCGTCCTTGGCCCGCGAGTACGCCTCCCACCGGGTGATCGACTCCAGGTCCATGGCCGAGAGTTTCCAGCGCCGCGTGGGGTCCTGAAGCCGACGGCGGAAGCGCTGTTCCTGGACGGCGTCGCTCACCGAGAACCAGTACTTCCGCAACAGCAGGCCGTCCTCCACCAGCAGACGCTCGAAGATGGGGCACTGGTGGAGGAAGCGCTGGTGCTCGGCCTTCGTGCAGAAACCCATGACGTGCTCGACACCCGCGCGGTTGTACCAGCTCCGGTCGAACAGGACGATCTCTCCCGCGGCGGGGAGATGTTCCGTGTAGCGCTGGAAGTACCACTGGGTGCGTTCCCGCTCGGTGGGGGCGGGCAGGGCGACGATGCGCGTGATCCGCGGGTTGAGATGCTCCGTCACCCGTTTGATGGTGCTGCCCTTGCCGGCCGCGTCACGCCCCTCGAACACCACGACGAGCCGTGCTCCCTCGGCCCGCACCCACTCCTGGAGCCTGACCAGTTCCGTCTGCAGACGGTAGAGCTCACGCTCGTAGGTCGCCTTCTTCATGGGTCCACACCGCCTCCGCCCACTGCTTCACCCGATGTCGTCCGCCGGGTAGTCCCGCTCCCCAGTCTCGCGTCCGCTCACGGTGTCCGGCTCCAGCCGCACCCACAGGTCGCGCGGACCGCCGGCCCAGGGCCTGGAGTAGGACCGGTCGGCCAGCCGACGCACGTCCTCGGCGTCCGTCACGGCTCCGGCGCGGCCACGGACCAGCACGCTCCAGCCGCGGCTGAGCGCTTCGTCGATGTGGTCGACCTCGAAGGCGACCGACGTCCCGACGGCCGCGGCGGGCGGTGAGCCGGGTGCGGTCCGGAAGACGATCGCGCCGTCGATCACCGTGTAGTTCACGGGTACGATGGCCGGTCCCTCGGGCGTGGACACCGCGAGCCGTCCCACGCCGTGGCTGCCCAGCCGCGCCCGGCACTGCTCGGCGCTCAGTTCCGTCAGGACGGGGTGACGTGCCGCCTTGCCGAGGCCGGGCGGCACGTCGATCCCGCCGCCGCGGAGCGCGGCGGCACTGGTGTGCAGGGCGCCTGCCAGCCGGATGAGCACGCCGAGACCCGGATCGGCGGTGGGGTGCTCCTCCAGGTGGCGGAGGTAGCCGGGGGTCGTTCCCGCGCGCTCCGCCGTCTCCTGCCGCGTGAGGCCGAGTTGGGCGCGCCGCCGGGCGATCCGGCGGCCGATGTCGCTGCGGGGGGTCTCGGTCGGTTCCGAACCGGTGTGCGGCGGCTGCTCGTCCGTCATCGGGCCTCACTCCTCGTGCTCATCGAAGGCTCCGGGGCCGGGCCAGGGCGGGCCTTCCGCCCGGAGCCCGTCACCCGTCCACCGCCTCCGGGTCCAGCAGCTCCGCGAGGTCGTCGACCACCAGATCCGCTCCGTGTTTCAGGAGCGCGGCGCGGGTGTCCGGCGTGTGGGTCCGGTCCACGCCGATCACCCGGCCGAAACCGCCGTGGCGGCCCGCCTCGACCCCGGCCAGCGCGTCCTCGACGACGGCGGTGCGTGCCGCGGGGACTTCGAGGCGGCGCGCCGCCTCCAGGAACAGCGCCGGGTCGGGCTTGCCCGGCAGTTGGAGCCGGGCGGCTTCGGAGCCGTCCACGAGGGCGTCGAAGAGATCGCGTACTCCCGCGTGGGCGAGGAGTTCCACCGCGTGCCGGGAGGCCGACACGGCGGCCGTCGCGAGGCCCGCGGAGCGCAGGACGGCCAGCAGCCGGACGGTGCCGGGATAGGGGTCGATCCCGTGCTCGCGCAACCGCTCGGTGAACAGCCGCTCCTTGTCGGCGGCGACGGCCCGGACCTCCTCCTGCGAGGGGGAGAGCCCCTGGGACTCCAGGTAGGCCCGCGCTCCGTCCAGGCGCGATTTGCCGTCGACGTACCGGAGGTAGTCGTCCCGCACGTCGAAGGGGCGCCTGCCGCGCAGGAGGGGAAAGGCGTCGAAGGCCGTCTTCCACGCGGCGGCGTGCGCCCGCGCGGAGTCCGTGATCACACCGTCGGTGTCGAAGACCGCCGCCGCCGCCCCGCGCAGCGCACGGGGCACGGCTGCCCTACCGCTCCGGTCGGTGCCCATCAGCGCTCTGCCACCAGAGCGGTGAGGTCCAGCAGCCGGTTGGTGTAGCCCCACTCGTTGTCGTACCAGCCGAAGACCTTGACCAGGGTGCCACTGGCCTGCGTCAGGGCGGGGTCGAAGACGCAGGACGCCGGGTCCCCGATGACGTCGCGGGAGACGATGGGGGCCTTGGACACCCGCAGGATGCCGTTCAGCGGGCCGTTGGCGGCTTCGACGAAGGCGGCGTTGACCTCATCGGCCGTCACGGCGCGGCCCAGCACCACCGTGAGGTCGGTCAGCGAGCCGTCCTCCACCGGCACGCGGACGGCGATGCCGTCCAGGGCGCCCGCCAGCTCCGGCAGCGCCAGACCCACGGCGCGGGCCGCACCCGTACTGGTCGGGATGATGCTCAGCGCCGCCGAGCGGGCCCGGCGCAGATCCTTGTGCGGGCCGTCCAGCAAGGACTGGTCGTTGGTGTAGCCGTGGATGGTGGTCATCACGCCCTGTTCGACGCCGAAGGCCTCGTGCAGGACCTTCACCATGGGAACCACGCAGTTGGTGGTGCAGGAGGCCGCCGACACGATGCGGTCCCTCTCCTGGTCGTAGGTGTCGTCGTTGACGCCCATCACGAGGGTCGCGTCCGCGTCCTTGCCCGGCGCCGAGAGCAGCACCGTACGGGCGCCGTTCTTCAGATGCAGGGCGGCCGAATCGCGGTCCCGGAACCGGCCGGTGGACTCCACGACGACCTCGGCGCCGTGGTCGGCCCAGCGCAGGGCGGCCGGGTCGCGTTCGGCGGTGACGATGATCCGCCGCCCGTCGACGGTGATCGAACCGTCGTCGTGGCCGACCGGGCGGCCGAGCCGGCCGAACGTCGAGTCGAACTCCAGGAGATGGGCCAGCGTGGCGGGCGGCGTGACGTCATTGACGGCGACGACCTCGACGTCCTGCGTCCCCGCGTCCGCTCGCTCCAGTGCCGCGCGCAGGTAGGTGCGGCCGATGCGGCCGAAGCCGTTGATGCCGACACGTGTGGTCATGGCGGTGAACTCCTCTGCTTCGTAGGGGTTTCAGGGAGCCCTGGTGTCCCAGGGGCCCCAGCAGTTTCAGGCGTTCGGGTGCGGGTAGTCGGGTGGCCGGTCGGCGTTCGGGCTGGGCGGGCCCGGACGGTGATCCCGGGCAGGTCGGTGCCGGGTTCCCTGGTCCAGACGTGGTCATGGGGAAAGGTGTCGGCCATTTCCGGTTCGAGCCGCGTGTCCCGTGGACGTAGCTCACCGGCCACCGGGCTGGTGGGCCGTGCGCGGCAGCCGCGCACGGGGGCTCACACCCTCTGCGGCACGACGGCGACCGGGCAGGCGGAGTGGTGCAGGACCGCGTGGGCGACCCGGCCGAGCTGGAGTCCGAAGCGCCCGTGCCTGCGCCGTGCGCCCACCACCAGCAGGTCGGCGTCGGCCGAGGCCGCAAGAAGCACCTTGTGAGCGGGGCCCTCGGCGGTACGCCGGTGCAGTTCCACCTCCTCCAAGACGTCCCGGAGCGCCGCTTCCAGGGCCATTGCCGCCTGCTCCTCGTGCAGCCGGGCCGGTTCGCCCACCAGGAGCGGGTGGTCGGTCGTCTCGTGCGCGGGGCACCGCCAGGCACGTATCGCCGTCAGGGGCGCTTCGCGGTACCGGGCCTCCTGGAAGGCGAAGCGCACGGCCGCCGCACTCTCCAGCGGGTCGCCGACTCCGACCACCAGGCGCCCGCGCGACGCGGGCTTCGCACGGTTGTCGTGGCTGCCGCGGAGCACGATCACAGGGCAGTCGGCCCGGGCGGCGACCGCGAGGCACACCGAACCGAGAAGCAGCTCGGCGATGCCGCCGCGCCCGCGCGACCCCAGGACCAGCGCGCACGCGTTGCGCCCTTCGACCAGAAGCGCGGGCACCGGCTCGTCGTGCAGGACCTCGGTGGAGACCTTGACATCCGCGTCACGGCGGTGCGCGCGCGCCGCCGCGGCATCGACGACGGCATCGGCCTGGGGCGCTTCCTGGGGCACACGCACCTCCCCGGCGAACGCGGGCCCCTCGTAGCGATGCCACAGCGAGGCGTACACCAGCCGCAGCGGAACGCCGCGCATCGCGGCCTCGCCCACGGCCCAGTCGACGGCACGCAGACTGGTTTCGGATCCGTCGACGCCCACCACCAGGGGCAGTTCCATCGTCGTCACTCTCCTGTGTCGAGATCGCGAACGGTCGAGATCGTGGACGGCCGAGATCGCGGGCGGTCGGGGTCTCGTCGTGGACGGCCCATCACGACGGGGCGGTACACGGCGGTCAGCTCCCGGCGCGTCGAACTCCCGGTGTCCAGCTCCTGGAACCGCTCTTGAACCCAGCGTGATCCCGTCCGCGACGGCCGGGCAGGGGCCACAGGTACCTGACAGGGGCCGACCGGCCCCATGACGCACGTGGTGACGACGGGCCGGTCGGCACCGGGCACGCCGGTCCGCGAGGCGGCCCCCGTCCGGGCCACTCGGCACGGGTGCGGGCCGTCCGGCCCCTCCTCGGGCCCCGTACGGCCGCCGCACGCTGGGAACGGCCGCCGGAACCCCGTACGCCGGGAACGGCCGCCGAAAACCCGTCGTCTTCGCGACACGCGGCGTGGAGGAGTTCCCGATGAAGTCTCCGACTCTCGACGACACGACCCTGGAGGCGCTCGTCGCCGCCGCAGTGGCCGCCCCCTCGATCCACAACACCCAGCCGTGGTGCTTCCGGCTCGACCCGGACACCGTCACGCTGGAGATCCGCGCCGCCGCGGCCCGCGGCCTGCGGCACACCGATCCCACCGGGCGGGCCCTGCATCTCTCCGTCGGCTGCGCCCTGTTCAACTTGCGGCTGGCGGTGGCGCACTCCGGCCGGGAACCGGTCTTCCGCCTGCTGCCCAGGCCGGATGAGCCCGATCTGCTCGCCGCCGTGCGGTTGGGAGGCAGACTGAGGGCTACCTCACCCAGGCGCCTGTACGACGCGGTGTGGCGTCGGCACAGCAGCCGGCTGCCCTTCTCGGACCGGCCGTTGCCCCCGGAGGTGTGGGCCGAGCTCAGGGATGCCGCCCACGCCGAAGGCGCGTTGCTGAGCTTTCCCGCGCGGGACGCGACCGACTGCTTGCTCCGGATCACGAGGGAGGCCGAGCACCGCAACACCGCGGACCCCGACAGGGCCGCGGAGAGCCGGAGCTGGGTGCTCGGCCCCCACCTCACGGACCTGGGGATGCCGCCGGAGGCCCTGGGCCGGCAGGACTTCCGGGAGCTGCTGCCGATGCGGGACTTCGGCGCCCACCGGCATCCGGCCGCGCTGTCCGCCCGGCCCTTCGAGAAACGGCCGACGGTCGCGGTGCTCTCCACGGGCCACGACCGCCGGGCGGACTGGCTGCGCGCCGGACAGGCCCTCGAACGCGTCCTGCTCGTGGCCACCGCCCACGGCCTGCGGGCATCGCTCCTTCATCAGGCGCTGGAATGGCCCGACCTGCGGCTGCGGCTCCTGCCGCCGGTGAGCGCCCGGCGCGGCTGGGCCCAGATGGTGATCCGCCTGGGGTACGGCCCGCAGGGGCCGGCCACTCCGCGCCGCCCGGCCCGGCGGGTCCTCGTCGACGGTGCCTGACGGGGGCCTGCGGAGCGGCCGTCGGCCCCCTGGTACGTACGTGAGGGGCCGGTCGGCCCCAGTCAGGTACCTGTGGCCCCTGCACGGCCGGTCCGGCCGGGATCACGCTTGGGGCACAAGCGGTTTCAGGAGGTGGATACCGTGACCCAGCCCGTCATGGTGGGCCTGGACGGCTCGCCGGAGAGCCAGGCAGCGGCCGAATGGGCGGCCCGTGAGGCCGAGTTGCGTCGGCTGCCGCTGAGACTGGTTCATGTGTGGGAGCCCCTGCCGCAGCCGACCGTGCAGGCGCCACTGCTCGGCGCGGAGACACAGCAGCGCTGGAGCAGGAAGGTGCCGCGCGAGTCGGCCGAGGGGCTGCGGCTGCGCCACCCGGGGGTCGAGGTCACCGCGGAAGACCTCTCCGGGCCGCCCGCGATCCTGCTGGCCGGACTGGCGCGAGAAGCCGAACTGCTCGTCCTCGGCTCCCGCGGTCTGAGCGGCATCACCGGATTCCTGGTCGGCTCGGTCGGCCAGGCCGTGGTGGCGCGTGCCACGCGGCCGGTGGTCCTGGTCCGCGCCGGGGAGCAGGCCGCGGACGAGCATCGGATGGACCCGGCGGGCATTCCGTCGGCCGCGACCCCCTACCGGCCCGTGGTCCTGGGACTTGCCACCGAGCGCGAACCGGATCCCGCCCTCCTCGGGTTCGCCTTCGAGGCGGCCGCCCACCGTGCCACGGCCCTGCGCGTCGTCCACGGCTGGCACCCACCGCCCTACTACGCCTTCGGCCTCGCCGCCGACCCCGGATTCCACGACCAGCTGTCCGGCCGGGAAGCCACCGCCCTCCGCGATCTCCTCCGCCCCTGGCGGCAGAAGTACCCCTCCGTGGAGGTCGTCGAGGAATGCCGGCACGGGCCGGCGGCCGACCACCTGACCGCCGCCTCGCGTGACGCCTGCCTGGTCGTGGTGGGCCGCGGCACCCGGCGGAGCACCCTCGGCGCCCGCATCGGCCCGGTCACGCACGCCGTCCTGCACCACGCCGCCGTCCCCGTGGCCGTCGTCGCCCACGGCTGACCGGCAGACGACTGACCGGCATGTGGGGGCCCATGAGCAGCAGGGGGGGGAGGCAGAAGATGAGAAGGGGGTCGGAAGTCCCGGTCGGCGGCGCGGCAGGCGTCCGTGCGCCGAAACGCTCAGGGGAGGGCGTCTCTGTGCCCGGACCGCTTCGTGCCGCGGAGAGTTCCTGGCTGCTGCGGCTGTACCGGAGGGTGGTTCCGGTGGCCGTCCGGCGCGAGATCGTCGCGCGTACGTCGGCCAGGACCCGCACCGGAGCCAAGCGGAGCCTGGCCATGGTGCCCTCGGCACGCCATCTGCTGGGCCGGGCGCAGGCCCACCGGCTGGTGCGCCGTTACCCGCGGCTGAGCACCGGGGAAGACCGTGCGGTGCGCATGGTGCGGGGAGCGGCGAAAATCGTGCTCGTACGCTCCGACGTGACCGCGCTGGCGGCCCGCAACGCCAATGAGGCGCTGGTGCGCCAGACTCTGGACGCCGCGGGGATCGACCACTTCTGCGTGCGCGGACGCAACCACAGCTCCGCGGTCGTCGCCGTCCCCGAGAAGCACCGTGGAGCGGCGCTCCGGGCACTGGCGGACCGGTGCGGAGCCGTGCCCGGTTACGTCGGCGTGGGGGGCCGGCGGTCGGCCACCCGACCGGGCTTCACGCGTGCCGTGTGGCGGACGGCCGGCCGGTGCGACGTGATCCGCCTGACCTGGTATCACAGTGACCCGACCGGGCAGCTGATCCTGGGGCCCAAGTACGGCTGTGACGTGGAGTTCTGGTCGGCCGACGACACGATGCTGGTGGCCCCGAGGCCCAACCGGACCGCTGATCGGGTGCCCCTCGGCGACACTCCGGTGAGTGTCTCGGACTCCCTGTTCACCGGTCTGGCCTCGCCGGCGCATCCGTTGGTGCCGGTGCGTACCCGCAGGGAGTTCGCCCTGCCCGGACCGGAGGATGTCCGCTTCCCGGTGGACGCCGTGTACACCTGGGTCGACGGCAGCGACACCCGGAATGGCTCCGCCGTCGTGCGGCCTGCGCGGGGCACGCCTATCACGCGCAGTCCGCGAACGCCGCCCGTTACGTCAGCCGGGACGAGCTGCGCTATTCGCTGCGCTCGCTGCGGCAGTACGCTCCCTGGCTGCGGACCGTCTACGTGATCACCGACGACCAGGTCCCGCCTTGGCTCGACACCGCAGTCCCGGGGCTGCGCGTCGTCAGCCACAAGGAGATCTTCAGCGATCCGAGCCTGCTGCCGACGTTCAACTCCCATGCCATCGAGAGCCAGCTGCACCACATCGACGGACTGTCCGAGCACTTCCTCTACTTCAACGACGACGTGTTCCTGGGGCGGCTCACCATCCCCCAGGACTTCTTCGTGGCCAACGGCCTGACCAAGTTCTTCCCCTCTCCGGTGCTCATTCCGCCGGGGCCGCCGAGCGGGGAGGACCCCCCGGTCGACGCAGCCGGAAAGAACACCCGTGCCCTCATCCGGGCGACCTTCGGCACGGTGATCGCCCAGAAGATCAAGCACACCCCGCACGCGCTGCGGCGCAGCGTGCTGTACGAGATCGAGGCGCGGTTCCCCGAGCCACACCACGCCACCGCGAGCAGCCGGTTGCGCAGTCTCGACGATCAGGCCGTCGTGTCCTCGCTGCACCACTACTACGCCTTCCACACCGCACGCGCCGTCCCGGCACGACTGCGCTACGCCTACCTGGACCTGTCCCACCCCGGACTCGGCGTGCGACTGGACAGATTGCTCGCCCGGCGGGACCGGCATGTCTTCTGTCTCAACGACACGGTTTCCGAGGAGGCCGAACGGGCGGAGCAACAGGCTCTCCTCACGGCCTTCTTGGAGGCGTACTTCCCCGTACCGAGCGTGTATGAGGCCGGTCGCCCCCGGCCTGGGCCGGGGAGGCGGTCACCGTGAAGGGGACGCTGCCTCTGGGGCGTATCGCCGGCATACGCGTCGGACTGCACTGGAGCGCCCCGGCGGGCGCAGTCCTGGTCGCGACCGCACTGGTCCGCTGGCGTTTCCCCACTGCGCATCCCGGCGAACAGGACTGGCTCGACTGGCTGTTGGGGCTCGTCGTCGCGGCGGCTCTCCTGGCCTCGCTGCTCGGGCACGAACTGGCCCACGCCCTGGTCGCCCGGCGGAACGGACTTCGGGTCGAGGGCATCACCCTTGGGCTGCCCGGCGGCGTCGTTCGCCCGCGCGATGCGCCGAAGGACCCGGGGGCGGAGCTCAGGATCGCCGTAGCGGGTCCGCTGACCAGCGCGGTCGCAGCGCTGGGTGCCACCGGGACGGCTGCGTGGATGGAGGTGTTCGCCGCGCCCGAGGCTGCCGTGGAGGCCGTGCTCTGGCTCGCCGCGGCCAACGCCGCGCTCGCCCTGCTCCAGGCCCTGCCCGCCCCGCCTCTGGACGGCGGCCGGATGCTGCGCGCCGTCCTCTGGCGCCGTACCGGCGATCGGTGGCGGGCCGCGTGGAGTGCCGCGGCGACCGGGCGGTTCCTGGGCTGGTCCCTGCTGTTCACCGGGTGTGCCTTCGTGCTGCTCATGAGCGACCTCCGTGGTCTGGGGGCGGCGTTGTCCGGCTGGTTCCTGATCCGGGCGGCCGCCGCGGCGGCGCGTGAGGCCGCGCTGTGCACAGCTTCGGGCGGAGCGGCCGTGCGGCGGGCCACGAGGCCTGCCTCCGATGATCGCCCCCGGCCGGCGGGCCCTCGCCCGATGCCCCGGCACCGCGCCCCGCGGTCGCCGTCCCTCGCCGACGTGGACCGGAGACGTGACACGCCCCCGGGTGACGCAGCGATCGGCGCTCCCCAGGAGCCGCCACCGACCGGTCGCCGCGCCCCGGAGAGGAAGGAGGAAGAGCCATGAACAACGTATTCCCGGCCCGTGAGGTGCCGCTGCGCCGGGCGCCGATCGCCCCCGAGGGCCGGATCGACGTCACCCACGTCTCGGGGCCGTCGTACGCGGTGTTCGTGCGCGACCACGAACTGACCGTCGACCAGCCCGTGGAGGCGGGCGGTGACAACGACGGGCCGACTCCGGTGGAGTTGTTCGTCGCCTCACTGGCCGCGTGCGTCGCGTACTACGCGGGCCAGTTCCTGCAGCGCCACCATCTGCCGTACGAGAATCTGAGGGTCCGGACGGAGTTCGACATGGCCGGGGACCGCCCGCCCAGGGTCGCGGCCGTACGGATGCGGATCCAGACGCCGGGCCCGCTCACCGCTGCCCGGCAGGAAGCCCTGCGTGCCGTCGTCGACCACTGCACGGTGCACAACTCCTTGCGCCGGCTGCCGCGGATCAGCGTGGACATCGGCTGACGGAACGGCCCCCGGAAGGGGGGGTCGACCGGTACGCCTTCGGGGCCGGGCGGCCCCTCCCCGAGGGCCGGCGGACGGAGCACCGTGGTGGCAGGGAAGGCGGAAGGCGGGCTTCACCCGCCTCCTCCGACCCTTGACTCCTGGCACTTGCCGCACGCACCGGAAAGGCGGAGGAACTCATGTACGTGTTCGGGACAGTGGCCCTCTTGGGCCTTGCCGTGCTGGTCGTGGCCAAGATGATGCCTGCCCTGGCTCAGGAGATCGTGGCCCTGGTCCTGATGGCACTTGGAGTGGGAGCGGCCTGGCTCGCCGACTTCGACCTCTTCGCGGCCTGGGAGCTGGGTGTCCGCAACGAAGCCATCGGCATCACCCTGACCGGATTGCTCATCGCGGGCGCGGGCTACTTCTGGCGAGAGGTGCTTCGGTTCTTCGCCGGTGCGGCCCGGAAGTTCACCGATGAGGCCAAGACCATCGAAAAGACCGAGCAGCTGCGCCGCGTCGCCTGAGCGGCCCGACGGCCGGGGTGGGGCCGGACCCACGGCCTATCCCCGGCCGCCGCCCGACGGGCGAGGGCCTGGACGAGGAGGCAGGACCATGCGGGAATCCCGGAGCCTGATCGTGGGGGTGGACGGTTCTGCCGCCGCCCTCGCCGCACTGCGGTGGGCCGGCCTCGGCGCCCGGCTCCTCGGCGCCGAAGTGGTGGCGGTGCACGTCTGGCAGCCGTCCGCGGCGATGCGCGCCCCGTACGCGCCCGTCGGAGATCTGCGCACACAGGAGCAGGACCGCAGCCATGCCCTGGACATTCTCGACGCGACGGTGGCTCAGGTCCGCGAACGCGACCCCGAGGTCGCCGTGCGGACGCTCCTCGCTCAAGGTGCGCCGGCGCGCGTGCTGCTGGACCACTGCCGCCACGCTCTCCTGCTCGCACTCGGCAGGGGAGCGCGGGAGGACGTGACCCAGCCGGTCCTCGGTGCGGTAGCGCGAACGTGCATACGGCATGCGACCTGTCCCGTGGTGACCGTGCCGGAGTCGCTGCTCGACGCCGCACCCGCCGACCCGGCCTGGCTGCCCGAGCCGACAGCGGTCTGACCGGCCCCGCGTTCACCGGATGGCGGAAGGGAGGTGCAAGCCATGCAGACGACACTCACGGTGACGTTCTGGCAGACGTTCTTCGCTCTGCTCTTCCTCGCGATGGTGCTCCTCTTCGTGCTCACCCTCGCGGCAGAAGTCTTCTACGACCTGACTCACCGGCACCCCAGGAGCCGGTAAGCACGGCCCCGGACTCACCCACCCTCAAGGAGACGTCAGAATGGACCGAAAGGTGATCACCAAGGGGGTGCGGCCCCGCCTCGCGCCCAACCTCGTCGACTACGAGCGCGCCCGTGCTGAGTTCAGCTGGGAAGCGGCCCGTTCGTCTCTCGCCGGATTGCCCGGCGGAGGCGTCAACATCGCCTACGAGGCCGTCGACCGGCACGTGACCGAGGGGCGGGGCGGGCACACCGCGCTGCGCTGCGTACGCCGTGACGGGTCCGTCGATTCCGTTTCCTACGCGCAACTCGCCCTGCTCGGAAACCGGTTCGCGCAGGTGCTGCACTCGTTGGGGGTGGAGCGCGGTGACCGGGTGTTCACGCTGCTCGGCCGCTGCCCGGAGCTGTTCACCGTGGTGCTCGGCACGCTGAAGCGAGGCAGCGTGCTGTGCCCCCTGTTCTCCGCGTTCGGCCCCGAGCCGGTCGCCCAGCGCATGATCCTGGGCGATGCCCGGGTCCTGGTCACCACGGAGCCTCTGTACCGACGCAAGGTCGCGCCGATCCGGGACCGGCTGCCCGAGCTCCGGCACGTGCTGATCGTGGGTGAGCGGCGTCACGGCTTTCCCGGCACCGTCGCCCTCGACCCGCTGATGGCCGAGGCGAGCGAGGACTTCACCCTGCCGCGCACCCGCCCCGACGACATGGCGCTGCTGCACTTCACCAGTGGAACCACCGACGTGCCCAAGGGGGCGGTCCACGTCCACGAGGCGGTGGTGGCTCACCACGTCACCGCCCGGTACGCCCTGGATCTGCACGCCGAGGACGTGTACTGGTGCACCGCCGACCCGGGCTGGGTCACCGGCATGTCCTACGGCATCATCGCCCCGCTCACCCACGGGGTGACCCTCGTGGTGGACGAGGGCGACTTCGACGCGCGCCGCTGGTACCGCATCCTCGGCCAGGAGCGGGTCACCGTCTGGTACACCGCACCCACCGCGATCAGGATGCTGATGCGGGCCACGCCGCGCGAAGGGCCGCACCATCTGCCCCGCGGCCACAACCTGTCGGCACTGCGCTTCGTCGCCTCGGTCGGCGAACCGCTCAACCCCGAGGCCGTGTGGTGGGGTGAGGACGTTCTCGGGCTGCCGATCCACGACAACTGGTGGCAGACCGAGACCGGCTGCATCATGATCGCCAACTTCGCGGCGAGCCCCCTCAAGCCGGGCTCCATGGGGCGCCCGCTGCCCGGTGTGGAAGCCGCGGTCCTCGCCCGCACCCCGGACGGGCGGGCCCTGCGGGGACCGGTCCACGTCATCGATTCACCCGACCGCGAAGGGGAGCTGGCGCTCCGGTCCGGCTGGCCCTCGATGTTCCGCGGCTATCTGCACGCCAAGGACCGCTACGAGGAAGCCTTCGCGGACGGCTGGTACCTGACCGGGGACGTGGTGCGCCGTGACGCCGACGGGTACTTCTGGTTCGTCGGACGCGCGGACGACGTGATCAAATCCGCGGGGCACCTGGTCAGCCCCTTCGAGGTGGAGAGCGTGCTGCTCGAACACCCCCTGGTGGCCGAGGCCGGAGTGATCGGCCGCCCGGACGCCACCGCGGGCGCCGTCGTCAAGGCGTACGTCTCCCTGCGCCCCGGAACCGAGCCCGGTGACGATATGCGGCGGGACCTGCTCGCTTTCGCCCGCCGGCGCCTCGGCCCGGCGGTGGCGCCCCGTGAGATCGCCTTCGACCAGCACCTGCCGCACACCCGAAGCGGCAAGGTCATGCGTCGTCTGCTGCGCGCCCGTGAGCTGGGACTCCCCGAAGGCGACACCTCCACGCTAGAAGCCCCGCCGGAGCCCGGGCCGTCGAAGGAGGGTGCATCATGACCGCGCCTCGCCGCAGGAAGGCCGCTTCCAAGAAACCCGATCCGAGCCCCGCGGCCAAACACCACCGCGAGCTCCTCGCCGGGATGCTGCTGATCCGCCGCTTCGAGGAACGGTGCGTCGAGCTCTACAGCAGCCAGAAGATACGGGGCTTCGTGCACCTCTACATCGGCGAGGAGGCGGTCGCCGTCGGTGTCAGCGCTGCCCTGGACGCCCAGGACGCCGTCGTGTCCACCTATCGCGAACACGGTCATGCCCTCGCCCGAGGGGTGCCCGTCGAGGCCGTGATGGCGGAGATGCACGGCAAGTCCACGGGCTGCAGCGGTGGCCGTGGCGGCTCCATGCACCTCTTCGACACGGCCCGCCGCTTCTACGGCGGCAACGCCATCGTCGCCGGCGGACTGCCCCTGGCCGCGGGCATCGCCCTCGCCGAGAAGCTACGCGGTGGCCATGGCGTCGTCTGCTGCTTCTTCGGCGACGGGGCTTTCGCCGAAGGGGAGTTCCACGAGACCGCGAACCTCGCCGCCCTGTGGAGCCTGCCCCTGCTGCTAGCGTGCGAGAACAACCTCTACGCCATGGGCACCCCGCTCGCGGTGGAGCACGCCCAGACCGACCTGGCGATGCGTGCCGCCTCCTACGGCATGCCGGCCTGGGCCGTCGACGGCATGGATGTGCTCGCCGTCGAGGAGGCCGCGCGCCGTGCCGTCGACACCATCCGGGCCGGACACGGGCCGCACTTCCTGGAGTTGCGCACCTACCGGTACCGCGCGCACTCCATGTACGACCCCGACCGCTACCGGGACAAGGACGAGATCGCCCGGTGGCGCAGGCGCGACCCCCTCGACGTGCTGGCCGAGCGCATGCGTACGGACGGTGAACTGGACGACGAGCTCCACGCGGAGCTCGCCCGAAAGGCGGCGGCCGAGGTCTCCCGCGCCGAAGCCGAGGCCGAGGCCGCACCGGTGGAGCCGGAAGCGGACCTGCTGCGGCACGTGCACACCGAGGAGACCAGGGAGGCCCTGCCATGACCACCACGTACCGGGAGGCCGTCCGCGAGGCTCTGCGTGAGGCGCTCACCGCGGACGATCGTGTCTTCCTGATGGGGGAGGACGTGGGAAAGTACGGCGGGGCCTTCGGGGTCAGCCTGGGGCTCCTGGAGGAGTTCGGGCCCCGGCGGATCCGTGACACCCCGCTGTCGGAGTCGGCCTTCACCGGGATGGGCATCGGTGCCGCCATGGCGGGCCTCCGACCCGTCGTCGAGATCATGACGGTCAATTTCAGCCTGCTCGCCCTGGACCAGATCCTCAACAATGCCGCCACGCTGCGCCACATGTCCGGCGGGCAGATCTCCGTTCCCGTCGTGATCCGCATGACCACCGGGGCCGGACGCCAACTGGCGGCCCAGCACTCCCACAGCCTCGAGGGCTGGTACGCGCACATCCCCGGCATCCGGGTCCTGGCGCCGGCCACCCTGGAGGACGCCCGGACGATGCTCGCCCCCGCGCTGGCCGACCCCGACCCCGTGGTCATCTTCGAACACGGCTCGCTCTACAACGCCTCGGGTGAGCCCGGCCGATCGGACGCCCCGGTGAGCATGACGTCCGCCGCGGTCCGCCGTCCCGGTGCCGACGTCACCGTCATCACCCACGGCGGCTCGCTGCCCAAAGCTCTCGCGGCGGCGGATCAGCTCGCGGCCGAGGGCATCCGTACCGAGGTGATCGACCTGCGTTCCCTGCGACCGCTCGACGACGCCACCGTGATGGCGTCGGTGGCCAAGACGCACCGGGCCGTGGTCGTCGACGAGGGCTGGCGCACCGGCTCCCTCGCCGCCGAGATCTCGGCCCGCATCACCGAGCAGGCCTTCTACGAACTCGACGCTCCGGTGGGCCGGGTGTGCAGCGCCGAAGTGCCGATCCCCTACGCCCGGCACCTGGAAGAGGCCGCCCTGCCGCAGCCCGCGGCCATCGCGGCGGCGGCCCGGAAGGCGGTGGGAAGCCATGGGTGAGTTCACGATGCCCGCACTCGGCGCCGACATGGCCGAGGGCACCCTCACACAGTGGCTCGTGAGCCCCGGCGACACGGTGGACAAGGGCGACCCGGTCGCCGTCATCGAGACGGCCAAGTCGGACATCGAGGTGGAGTGCTTCGAATCGGGGACGGTGGCGCGTCTGCTGGCCGAGCCGGGCGACGTACTGCCGGTGGGGGCGCCGCTCGCCGTCATCTCCGGCGCCGGGGAACAGCTGCCCGAAGACGCCGGGCCGGCGGCCGAGGAGCCGGCACCGCTCGCGCGGGCGGCGGCAGACGCCCTCTCGACGGCGGCACGCCCGCACACCCCGGACGGGGCGCCGCGCCCGGAGGCCGGCCCCCTGGTCCGGCATCTCGCCGCCGAACGCGGCATCGATCTCGCCGCCGTGCGCGGGACCGGAACCGGAGGGCGGATCACACGGGCCGACGTCGAGCGGGGCGAGTGCGTCACCTCCCGGAAGGCAGCCCCCAAGGCGGGGCCCCGCATGACCTCGCCGGGGGCGCGGATCCGTGCCACGCCTTACGCCCGGCGTCTCGCCGCGCAGCTCGGCGTCGACCTGGCCACGGTCACCGGCAGCGGAGAGAACGGAGCCGTACGGGCGGCGGACGTGCGCGAGACGGTCCGCGGAGAGGCCGCTCCCGACGCTGCCGGCACCGCATCCGTGCCGCCGGTGCCGGCAGAGGACCGGAGCACGGATGGGACCCGGCCCTCCGGGGCCGCGGTGGAGACGGCCGTCGACGGCGCGGTCCCCGAGACGGGGTCCGCCGACAACCGCCGTTCGGCGGCGATGCGCCGTGCCGTCGCCGACCTCATGAGCCGTTCCAAGCGGGAGATCCCGCACTACTACCTCGCCACCACCATCGACATGTCATCCGCCGCCGCGTGGCTGCGGACCCACAACCGTGGCCGTCCGGTGGCCGAGCACCTGGTCCCAGCGGCCCTGCTGCTCAAGGCCGCGGCGGTGGCGGCACGGCAGGTGCCGGAACTCAACGGTCACTGGGGCGAGGACGGCCTCGAGCCGTGCGACCACGTGCACCTGGCGGTGGCCGTCTCGCTGCGGGGCGGCGGGCTGCTCACCCCGGTGCTGCACGAGGCCGAGTCCCTTCCGGTCGCGGAACTCATGGGCGAGCTCAAGGACGTGGTGCAGCGGGCCCGCAGGGGGCGGCTCAGGGGCCGGGACATCTCCGGCGCCACGCTGACCGTCACCAGCCTGGGCGACCAAGGCGTCGACTCGGTCTTCGGCGTGATCCATCCACCACAGGTGGCGCTGGTCGGTTTCGGTTCCGTCGTCGAACGCCCCTGGGCGGCCGACGGCATGCTCGGAGTGCGGCCCTTGGTCACCGCCACCCTCTCCGCCGATCACCGTGCCACGGACGGCGCGGTCGGCGCCCGCTATCTGAACGTCGTCAGCCGACTGCTGCAAGCACCCGAGGAGCTGTGATGAACCAGACCCAGGCCCTGGAACTCGTCAAGGAAGCGATCCTGGAGATCGTGCCGGACGCCGACCTCACGGACGTCGCCCCCGACGACAAGTTCCGCGAGGTCCTCGAACTCGACTCGCTGGACTTCCTGAGCCTCGTCGAGCGGCTCGCGCACCGCACCGGTGCGCGGATCGACGAGGAGGACTACCCCGCTTTCGCGACCTTGACGGGCGCCTCGGAGTTCCTGGCCGAGCACGCCGCCTGAGAGTGAAGCGGACGCCTCGTTCCCGGGACTCCGGTGGCGTGCCACGGACCCCGCAGGCTCCGGGCCGCGCGCTCGTCCGCCGGCCCGGCGGGGTCATGCCCGCCGGTCGCGGGGAAGCCGGCGCGCATAACGCCCGACCGCCGTTCGGGCGCCCCGTACGAGCCGGGCGGCGCCAGGCCGTCCGAACGGCCGGAGATACGTGACCGGCCGCGGCACCGCGACGACCGGGCACGGGACGTGCCGCAGCACCCGGGCCACGACCGGGCCGGACAGGTTGCGCGGGCCGTGACCGCCGGCGCCCACCACCAGGGCGAGGGCGTGCGCGGATTCGCGGGCCAGCATCCGGGCCGGGTCGCCGCGGAGCACCCCGTGTCGCAGATCCACGTCCGGCCGCGTGGTCCGCCAGCCCGCCACCATGTCCGCCATGAGCACGCGGCACTCCCGCAGCGCGGCCCGCTCGTCCAGGACGCCGAGGAGAGGCGGATGCCACACGTACAGCACCCGCACGGCCGCACCGCACCGGGCCGCCGCGTCAAGGGCATGCACGACGGCCGCCGCGGGGTGGCGACGGCCGTCCCAGCCGACGTCCACCCCCACGACGATGTACGGCGGTGCATGTCTGGTGACCGCGGGTTCGCGCACGACGACCACGGGGCAAGCGGCGTGCCTGATGACCGGCAGCGCGACGGGAGGTGCGGCGAACGCTCCCCCGCGCCCGGCCGGTGGCCGGGAGCCGACCACGACGGCCGCCGCCGAGCGGCTCTGCTCGCGCAGGACGACCACCGGCGCGTCGTCGGCGAGGAGCGTCGAGACGTCCAGGCACGGGTGCCGGTCGCGCACGAACGCGACCGCCTCGCGGACCGCTCCCTCCGCGGTCCCGCGTGGGGCCCCGACCCGTCGGTCGGCGCGACGGCGTGCGGCAGCGGAGAGCTGCCCGTCGGCCGGCCGTCCCCGGGCAAGCACCAGTCGGAGGGGGAGACGGCGTCGGAAGGCCTCGTCGGCCCCCCACGCAAGGGCGACGCGGCGGGACGGATCGGCGGCGAGGCCGACCACGATCGGTGTGCGTTCCGCCGCCGTCATCGTCGCCTCCGTGCGTGTCTCGACGCCGAGGAGACAGCCGGGCACGTCCGCGGGCGGAAGCGGATCACGTCCGTCACAAGAGCCCGCTGGACGAGCCGGGCGTGATGCCGGGGCACGGCAGGCCCCGGACCTCGGCGAATGTCGTTCTCCGCACAAGTGTCGTGACGGGCCGGACCGTTGCGCAGGGGCCGACCGGCCCTCGCCGTGGCCTGGACGGCCCGACAAAGAGGCTGCTCGGACCCTGCACTCCGGCCCGCCCACCTCCGACGCTGGTGGTACAAGGAGGTGGAGACGATGCTCCGGTCGATCGTGGTGGGTCTGGACGGTTCCCGCGAGAGCGTCGCCGCGGCGGACTGGGCGGCCAGGGAGGCCGTGCGCCGCGGGCTGACGCTGCGTCTCGTCCACGCGTGGGAGGTGGTCCCGGGCGACGACCAGCCCGTGTCGCCGGCCGGACTGCGGATCCCGCAGTACTGGGCGGGGAAGGCGCTGCGCACCGCGCAGCGGCAGCTCGTCGGGCGCTATCCGCAGTTGACGATCAGTGCCGAGCAGATCAGGCGCCCGGCGGTCCCGGCCTTGGTGACCGAGGGGGAGACCGCCGAGTTGCTCGTTCTCGGAAACCAGGGGTTCGGCGGACTCGGCGGTCTCCTCGCCGGCTCGGTCGCCACGGCCGTCGTGGGGCAGGTGCGCTGCCCGGTCGTGCTCGTCCGCGCGGATGCGTGCGGGGCGGGCGAACGGCTGCCGGAGCCCGAGGGCAGCCCGTCGACGCGTACGCCCTGCCGGAAGGTGGTGCTCTGCGTCGACGTGCGCAACGAGTCGGATCCGCTGCTGGAGTTCGCCTTCGAGGAGGCACACCTTCGACGCGCTCCGTTGCGGGTGGTCTACGCCTGGCAGGTGTCCGGTGCCCGGGCCGACAGGGGCCGGGAGAGCGCCGCACGGACGGTCAGGAGCCGGGAGGCCGGATGGGCGCTCGACGCCGTGCTGGAACCCTGGCGGGAGAAGTTCCCGGACGTGGAGGTCCGGACCCGGACCGCGCAGGGCCGCCCCGTTCGCGAGGTGCTCGGGGCCGCGTGTGGTGCCGGGCTGCTCGTCGTCGGCCGCCGGGTGCGTCACGTGCCCGTCGGAGGGCGAGTGGGGCGGGTCACCCACACGGCGATCCACCGTGCGACATGTCCGGTTGCCGTGGTCGCACACGACTGAGCCGACCGCGGCGCGCGACACGCGAAGCGCGCCCCTCCGCGTGCGGAGAGGCATGTTCTGGAGGTGGGGACATGAATGTACTCGTCGGATACGCCACGGTGCACGGGTCCACCCGGGAGATCGCCGAACGGCTCGGTGCGCGGTTCGCCGAAGCCGGGCTGCGTGCCGACGTGCGGCCGATGGAGGAGGTCGAGGACGAGGACGCCTACGGCGCTTTCGTCCTCGGCAGCGCCGTGCACGGGCAGGCCTGGCTGCCCGAGGCGAAGGAGTTCTTGCGCCGCGGCGGGGAGTTGCTCGGTGCACGACCCGTGTGGATCTTCAGCGTGGGCATGCCCGGCTCGCTGCGCGGACCGTGGAAGCGGATCGCCCGCAAGGAGATCCCCGTCATCACGGAGGATCTTCCGGGAGACATCCCCTACCGCCGCCACTGGTTGTTGTCGGGGGTGATCCGGCACGCGCACCTGCCGCTGATCGGCCGGGTGATCTTCCGGCTCATGGGCTGCCGGTACGGGGACCACCGCGACTGGCCGGCCATCGACGGCCTGGCGAAGGAGGTCATCCGCGGACTGTCCGGACCCTGAGGGCTTTCGTCGGCCGTGAGCCGGGACGCACGGCCCTGGTACGGACGCCAGGACTGCGAGTCGGTGGAGGGGTGAATCATGCTGCGGTCGGTCATTGCCGGAGTCGACGGATCCGCCGAGAGCCTGGCGGCGGCCGAGTGGGCGGCGCGGGAAGCGGTGCGCCGAGGGCGGCCGCTGCGACTGGTCCACGCATGGGGCAGGAGCCCGCACCCGCCCGCTTCCGTGTCGGCCCGCACGGCCCGGCGGGCCGAGGCGGGGCGGGTTCTGCGCGCGGCTGTGGCCCGTGCCGAGCGAGCCTGTCCGGGGCTCCGACTGCTGGAGACGCAGGTCCAAGGACCGGCCGTCACGGCTCTGTGCCGCTTGGCGCAGGACGCGGACCTGCTCGTGCTGGGCCGAAGCGGACGGCGGGGCGTCGGCGGGCTCCTGGTCGGCTCGGTCGCCCGCGGGGTCATCGACCACACGCGCTGCCCTGTCGTTCTTGTGCGGGCCGGGGAGGGAGCGGCGGAGGAGGGCGCGGGCCGGCCGGGCGTCGGCGAGCGGCCCTCGGAGAGGGGGCCGGGTCGCGAGGTCGTCCTGGGGATCGATCTCGGCGACCCCTGCGACGAGGTGATCGGCTTCGCCTTCGACGCGGCCCGGTCGCGCGGGTGCGGCCTGCGTGCCGTCCATGGATGGCGCGATCCCTCGCCTCTGGTGCTCGGACCGGGTGAGATCGGTCTGCTGGAAGATCCTCGACGTGAGGAGGCGGAGTGGAGCGGATTCCTGACCGCTCTCCTGAAGGTCTGGCGCGAGACGTATCCGGACGTACCGGTGGTCGAGAGCGTGAGGAAGGGAAACGTGGCACCGAGGCTCCTGAGCGCCGCCCGAGGAGCCGCGCTGCTCGTCGTGGGCCACCGGCTGTCCGGCCGGCCGCGCACGGGCTCCGTCACCCATGCCGTGATGCAGCACGCAGACTGCCCCGTGGCCCTCGTCCCGCATTTCCGGTCACTCGCTCGGATCGGCTCGTGGGGCCCGGTCGGCCCCTGCCCAAGCCGGTCCGGCCGTGGAACCGTGACGTGAAGCGCACCGGGCGACACGGCACGCGCAGCCCCGGAAGGGGCTGACTGCCGCGGATCGCGGTACGCGGGCGCACGGGCCGTCAGCGGCACCCACCCTTACGGGACGGGGGTGCTCGTGACCCCCGTACCTCGAACGGGACTCCGCCGCGAGGCCGGTGAGGTGTCCGGGAACTTCTGGACGGAGGGGAAGAACCATGACGGAGCCCATCGGGAGCTGGGTCTGGGAGTACGAGGGATACGATCCGGCGGACGAGAGGCTCAGGGAGTCGCTGTGCACGCTGGGCAACGGCTACTTCGCCACGCGGGGGGCGGCACCCGAATGCCCGGCGGACGAGGTGCACTACCCGGGGACGTACGCGGGGGGCTGCTACAACCGGCTCACCTCGCACGTCGCGGACCGCCGGATCGAGAACGAGGACATGGTCAACCTGCCCGACTGGCTGCCCCTGCACTACCGGCTGAAGACCCCCGAGGGGGTGGGGGAGTGGCTCACCCCGGACTCCCCCGAGCTGGTTGCGCTGCGGCAGTCCCTCGACGTCCAGTCCGGCCTCCTGGAACGCTCCCTGAGGTACGAGGACGGGCGGGGGCGGACGCTGGCGGTGCGTCAGCTGCGGGTGGTCCACATGGCCGACCCGCATCTCGCCCTGCTGCGGACCGAGTTCACTCTGGAGGGTCCGCCCGGCGCCCTGGAGGTCGAGGCGGCTCTGGACGGGACCGTCACCAACGCCGGTGTGGAACGCTACCGGCAACTGAACTCCCGGCACCTGACGCACGTCCACACCGGAGACGGCGACGCCGCCGACACCGTGTGGCTGCGCTGCCGCACCACCACCTCCGACGTACGGGTGGGCCTGGCCGCCCGCACCACGGCGGGCGCCGCGAGGGCCACGACCACGCACGAGGCGGGCCGGGCCGCCCAGCGTTTCGAACTCGGCCTGGAGCCGGGACGCACCGTCACCGTCGACAAGACCGTCGCGCTGCACACCTCGCGCGATCCGGCGATCAGTGACCCCCTGCACTCGGCCGTCGACCGAGTGAGCCGTGCGCCCGGCTTCGACGAACTCCTCGAATCACACCTCACCGCCTGGGACCAGCTGTGGCGCAGGGCTGAGCTGGACGTACCCGGTGAGGCGGGCCGCATCCTGCGCCTGCACCACTTCCACGTCCTGCAGACCCTCTCCCCGCACACCGCCGACCTGGACGTCGGCGTGCCCGCCCGCGGACTGCACGGCGAGGCCTACCGCGGCCACGTCTTCTGGGACGAACTGTTCGTCCTGCCCTACCTCAACCTGCACTTCCCCGAAGTCTCCCGGGCGCTGCTCACCTACCGGCACCGGCGCCTGGAGCAGGCGTGCGCCGCGGCACGGGACGCCGGCCGGGCCGGGGCGATGTTCCCCTGGCAGAGCGGCAGCGACGGGCGGGAGGAGACACAGCAGCTGCACCTCAACCCGCGCTCGGGGCGCTGGCTGCCGGACCACTCCCGGCTCCAGCACCATGTGGGGTCGGCGGTCGCGTACAACGTGTGGCGGTACTGCGAGGCCAGCGGGGACGCCGAGTTCCTGCACACCAAGGGCGCCGAGATGCTGCTGCAGGTCGCCCGCTTCTGGGCGGATTCGGCGACGTACGACGAGAGCCTGGGCCGGCACCGGATCCGTGGTGTCGTCGGGCCCGACGAGTACCACGACGCCTATCCCGACGCCTCGCGGCCGGGGCTCGACGACAACGCGTACACGAACGTCACGGCGACCTGGGTCCTGGCCCGGGCCCTGGACGTGCTGCGTGATCTGCCGGAACCGCGCAGGCGGGAACTGGTGGAGCGGATCGGGCTCGACGGCGGCGAGATCGAACTGTGGGAGGACGTGTCCCGCACCCTCCATGTGCCGTTCCACGAGGGGGTGATCAGCCAGTTCGCGGGCTACGGAGACCTCGCGGAGCTGGACTGGGACGGCTACCGCGCCCGCTACGGGGACATCCGCCGCCTCGACCGGATCCTGGAGGCCGAGAACGACACGGTCAACCGGTACCAGGCCTCGAAACAGGCCGACGTGCTGATGCTCGGCTACCTCTTCCCGCCGGCCGAACTGCGGGGACTCTTTGACCGGTTGGGCTACGCGCTGGACCCGGACACCTGGCAGCGCACCGTCGACCACTACCTGCGGCGGACCAGCCACGGCTCCACGCTCAGCGGCCTCGTGCACGGCTGGGTCCTCGCCAGGGTGCGGCGTGCGGGGGCCTGGAAGTTCGTCCAGGAGGCGCTGGAGGGGGACATCGCCGATCTGCAGGGCGGCACCACGGGAGAGGGCATCCACCTCGGCGCGATGGCGGGCACGCTCGACCTCGTGCAGCGGGGCCTGACGGGTCTGGAGGCACGCGGAGGCGCCCTGTGGCTGGACCCGGTGCCGCTCCCGGAACTGTCCGAGTACGGCTTCGCCCTGCGCTACCAGGGCCACTGGGGTGTGCGGCTGCGCATGCGGCCCGGCAGTCTGCACATCGCCGTGCCGTCCTCCGACCGTTCGCCCATCGACATCGAACTGCCGGGCCGGACCGTCTCCGTCGCGCCGGGGGAATCCTGCGACCTGGTACTGCCGGACTGACGACGGGCGGGAGTGAACGCGCCCTGCCGAAGCAGCTCTTGGCCCCTCGGGACGCTCAGGTCACTCGGGCACCACGGCGACCGGGCAGCGGCTGTGGTGGACGAGCGCGTTCGCCGCGGGGCCGAGCCGCGTGTCCCGGCGGCCGACGACGATCAGCTCCGCCCGGGCCGAGGCACGCACCAGGGCATCGGCCGGGGACTGGAGCACGACGTCCGGCCATACCCGGACGCGCGGGTACTTCTCCTTCCACGGCCGCAGGGCGTCGGACAGGAGCTGCTCCTCCTGGTCCTCCCAGCGGGCGCGGTCCCTCTCCGGGACCGGGAACGGTGTCCGGGCCGCCGCGGAAGCGGGGAGTGCCCAGGAGTGCAGGGCGCGCAGCCACCGGCCCGAGTGCCGTGCGGCATCGAAGGCGAAGTCGACGGCGGCGTCGACCGGAGCGCGCGCATCGATGCCGAGCGTGATGACGTCGGACCGGGAGTCGGCGCGCCCGGCGACGACCCCGCCCGGGACCAGGACCACCGGACAGCGGCAGGCCTCGGCGGCGCCCAGGGCCGTCGAGCCGAGGGCCAGCCCGGCGAAGCCGTCGGCCCCGCGCGTGCCCAGCACCAGCAGGTCCGCGGGCGCGGGCAGGTCGAGCAGGGTCCGCGTCGCCTGCCCCGTCAGGCGTATGCCCTCGATGTCCGACTCCGGATGGCGCCGGGCGAGCTCCGCCACGAACCTGCCGGGCAGGGGCACCGGACGGTACGGCCAGAGCTCGGCGAGCTCGTCCGGGGAGAGGGCGGACACGTGGACCACCGTCAGCGGCAGACCGCCCCGCTCGGCTTCCCGGGCCGCCCAGAAGGCAGCGGCCCGGCTGCGTGGTGAGCTGTCGACACCCACGATCACTGAACGTCGCATGGCGCTTCCCCCGTTCGTGGTGGAGCGAGCCTCTCCTCCTACGTTGCTGGCCGCCTCGTCCGGGCGCCAGAGCCGGTCGGGCACCTCTGGGGCCCGGCCGGCTCTCGTCGGTACCGGACGGCCGCGCGACGCTGGACACGAGAAGGACGGGAACAGAACGGAAGAACGGAGGCGAGAGGAACATGATCGGCATGATCGACAGGTTGCAGGGCATGCCCACGACGCTGCCGGACCTGTTCGGCTGGATCGAGGCGGGGGTTCCCGGGCTGCACCCGGCGCCCGGGGTGCACGGGATCCGGATCGAGGAGTCCCTCACGGACGGGACGTACTCCCTGCGTGCTGAACTCCCCGGCATGGACGCCGCCAAGCACATCGACATCACGGTAGCGGACGGCGTTCTGACGCTGCGCGCCGAGCGCGCGGCCGTCACGCCGGACAAGCACCACTCGGAATTCCGCTACGGCACCTTCGCCCGTGCCGTCCGGCTGCCTGCCGGCGCCCGCGGCGACGAGGCGAGCGCCGACTACAAAGACGGAATTCTGACCGTCACGGTCCCGGTGCCGGAAGGGAAGACGGCGAGCCGGGCCATTCCGGTGCGGCACATCTGAGCGCGGTGCGCGCGTGCCGCACCAGCCCGCGCGGTCGAGTCGGTGCGGCTGCGCGGGCGCTTCGCGCGCCGCTGTGAGCGCAGTCAAGCGGGAGCGGACCCCTCAGGCGTAGCGGACCCCTCAGGCGTGCGGAACGATCGCGACCGGGCACCGGGCGTGGTGGATCACCGAGTGCGCGGTCCGTCCCAGATGCGCCCCCGCGGGAACACGGCGGCCGACGGCGAGCAGGCAGGCGTCCGCAGCGGACTTCACGAGATGGTGGCCGGCAAGACCGTGCACGAGCCGCTCGGTGACCTGTACGCCGGGGAACGTGTGCCGCCAGGGGGTGAGCGCTGCCGTGAGGTGACGGGATTTCAGCACGCCGGGCTCCGTGGCACCGGCGGCATCGGCGGCATCGGCGGAGGGAACCAGCGGCATCGACCAGGCGTGCACGACGTGCAGCGGCGCGCGGCGGCCGGCCGCCGTGGCGAAGGCGAACTCCAGCAACTCGTCGCAGGGCCGCTCCAGGTCCAGGCCGAGCACGACCGGAGGGCCCGGCTCGTCCGTCGGCTCCTCGGGTTCGCCCAGGGGACGGCCCGCTGTCCGCACCAGGACCACCGGGCAGGCCGACCGGGCCGCGACCGTCAGAGCCACCGAGCCGACCAGGACGCCGGCGAGGGCGCCGAAGCCCCGGGAGCCGAGCACCAGCAGAGCGGAGGATTCCGCCGCTGCCGTCAAAGACCGCGCCGGCTCCCCGGATACCTGCTCGCGCACGATCTCCAGAGCCGGGTACGCGTCCGAGAACTGCCGGGCGGCGCGGTCGAGCGCGCCGCTCTCGCGGCGGAAGGGGACCTCGATCTCCGGGAGACGGCTGCGCTCCTCGGGCTGGTCGAAGGCATGGATCAGGCGGAGCGGAACGTCTCGGCGCAGGGCTTCGCGGGCCGCCCAGTCGGAGGCGGCCAGGCTCTCGGGCGAGCCGTCGACGCCTGCGGTGATCATGTGCCGCATGGGCATGGTGAGCACCTCCGGGGTGCGGTCGGAGCGCCGACCCGTCCAGGTCCGGTCGGCGGCGTCGGCGGCCGGGTCGCCGCACGCGGGTGCGTGTTCAGACGTGCGGGATCACGGCCACCGGGCAGAGCGAGTGGTGGAGCAGCGCGTGGTTGACCGGGCCGAGCTGCATGCCGACGTGTGCCTTGCGGCGGCGGGCACCGACCACCACGAGATCCGCCGTGCGCGAGGCGTCGAGGAGCACCGTGCGCGCATGGCCCTCGGCGCTCTGGCGGCGGACCTCTATGTCCGGGTGGGCGGCGGCCGCGTCCCGTACGGCCGCCTCGACCTGGGCGGAGGCACGCTTCTGGTGCTCGTCGCGGACCATCGTGGGAAAGTCGGGGACTTCCAGGGCCGGGCAGCGCCAGGCGTGGACGACGGCGACCGAGGCGCCGCGGGTCCGTGCCTCGCGGAAGGCGAACTCCACTGCGGGGGAACCCTCTTCGGGGTCGTCGATGCCGACCACGACGGTGCGGAAGCTGCCCGCCAGGCTCTCCTCACGGCCGCGTACGACGATCACCGGTGATGTCGCGTGCGCGGAGACGGAGAGGCCGACCGAGCCGAGCAACAGTTCGGCGAGTTCGCCGCGCCCCCGGCTGCCGACCACGAGGGCCCCGGCGTCCGGAGCGAGCCGTACGAGAGCGAGGGACGGGTCTTCCGGCAGCACTTCGCCCGTCACCTTCACGGCGGCGCCGCGGCGCCGCGCGCGCTCCACCGCCGAGGCCACGATGTGGTCCGAAAGGACCTGCACCGAAGACCGGTTGATGCCGAAGGACGGCTCGTGTCCCTCGTACCACTCCCACCGCGAGGCGTGGACGACGCGCAGCGGAACACCGTGCGCCGCTGCCTCGTCCACCGCCCAGTCCAGTGCTTGCAGGCTCGGGTCGGAGCCGTCGACCCCGACGATCAGCGGCTTGTCCACCGTGCCACCACCTTTCGGCATGCCCCCGGCAGGGGCTCTGCGAAAGACGGTGTCACCCACCCGGCCGGTCGGGGAGGGGCGAACCGGCCCCGGCAAAGGACATTCGGCCCCTGCCGCGGCCGGCCGCGTATCCGCACAGTGGTGGTACGGCCCGGCGGAAGGAGGCGCGATGTCCGTCCGGACAAGGATCGCGGTGATCGGCGTCGGCAACGAGTTCCGGCGCGACGACGGCGTGGGCTGGAGGGTGATCGCCCGCCTCCGCGAGCGCGCGGCCGGCCGTCCCCTGCCGCCGGGCACGGTCCTGGCCGCGTGCGACGGTGACCCCGCCCGGCTGATCGGCCTGTGGGAGGGCGCGGATCTCGCGGTGATCGTGGACGCCGCCTATGGGCACCCCGGCCGGCCCGGGCTGGTGCACCGGCTGTCCCTCGACGCCGGTGAACTGGACCGGCCACGGACGACGAGTTCCCACGGGCTCGGGCTCGGCGAGGCCGTCGAACTCGCCCGCGTTCTGGGCCGACTGCCGAAGCGGCTCGTGGTGTACGCGGTGGAAGGCGCCGACAGCGCCCTGGGCACCGGACTGTCACCGAGCGTCGGGGCGGTGGTGGAACCGCTTGCCGACGACGTCGAGGGCGAGATCGTGCGGCACCGCGACGCCGCCGCCCACGGCTGAGGGGGAGCGGCCATGCCCGAGCGCAGCACCTTCCGCTTCGAGGTGTTCGGCACCGTGCAGGGGGTGGGCTTCCGCCCGTTCGTGCACCGGCTCGCCACCCGCCTCGGGCTGGACGGATGGGCCGCCAACGCCGAGGGGCGTGTGGTCGGCGAGGTAGCCGGATCGCCCGACGCAGTCGAGGAGTTCACCGCCGGGCTGCGCACCGAGACTCCCGCACTGGCGCAGGTCCGGCAGGTGTGCGTGACTCCCGCACGAGAGCCCGCTCCGCCGCCGGCGTCCGGCTTCACCATCCGGCGCAGCGACGTGGGCCACGCCGTGGCCCACGGGCCGCGGGAGATCCCGCCCGACGCCGCGATCTGCCAGGCATGCCTGCGCGAGCTGCTGGACCCGACCGACCGCCGCTTCCGCCACCCGTTCATCAACTGCACCGACTGCGGTCCGCGCGCCACCGTCGTCGAGGACCTGCCGTACGACCGGATCCGCACCACGATGCGGGACTTCCCGCTCTGTCCGGCCTGCGCGGCGGAGTACGCCGACCCCGCCGACCGGCGCTTCCACGCCGAACCCCTCGCCTGCCCCGACTGCGGGCCGCAGCTGTCCTGGGGCGACCTCCGCGGCGAGGCCGCCCTGCGCGCCGCGGTCAAGACCGTCGAAGGCGGAGGCATCGTCGCGGTGAAGGGGCTCGGCGGCTATCAGCTGGTGTGCGACGCCACCGACCAGGCGGCGGTCCGGACGCTGCGGGAACGCAAGCGCCGGCCGGTCAAGCCGTTCGCCGTCATGGTCCAGGACGTCACCGGCGCGCGGGAGCTGGCGCGTGTGTCACGGCTCGAACTGGACGCCCTGGAATCGGTGGCACGCCCCGTCGTACTGCTCGCCGCACGCGGCAGTATTCTCGCGGCGGATGTGCATCCGGGCCGTCGCCGGACCGGCCTGTTCCTGCCCACCACCGGGCTGCACCACCTCCTGCTCCGGGAACTCGCCCGCCCGCTCGTCGTGACCAGCGGCAACCTCGCCGACGAGCCGATCGCCACCGACGAAACCGGAGCCCACTGCTCGCTGGACGCGGTCGCCGACGGCTTCCTCACCCACGACCGTCAGATCCGCGCCCGCTACGACGACTCGGTCGTCCAGGCCGTGGGCCGCACCGTCCTGACCGTCCGCAGGGCGCGGGGCCTGGCGCCCGCGCCCCTGCCGCTGCCGGTCGCCACCCCCGTACCTCTGGTGGCCGTCGGCGCCCAGCTCAAGCACACGTTCACGCTGGCCGACGGCGACCGCTCCCACCTCTCCCCGCACGGCGGGGATCTGGCGAACGCCGCCGCGCTGGAAGGTTTCACGCATGGCTACGACCAACTCGTCCGGCTCACCGGCATCACCCCGAAGGCCGTCGCGCACGACCTGCACCTCGGATACCTGTCGACCCAATGGGCGCGGGACCGGTCGCTGCCCCGCGTCCCCGTCCAGCACCACCACGCCCACGTGGCGGCGTGCGCGGCCGAGCACGGACTGCGCACCCCCTTCGTCGGAGTCGCTTACGACGGTCTGGGACTCGGTGACGACGGGGCGCTGTGGGGAGGGGAGATCCTCGTCGCCGACCTGACCGGCTACCGCAGGGTGGGACGCTTCGCGACCGCGCCGCTGCCGGGCGGCGAGGCCGCCGTCCGGCACCCGTACCGGATGGCGCTCGGATATCTGCACGGAACTGAGATGCTGGGCGGCCCTCGCCCCTACCCGTGGCTGACCCGGGGCTTCAACGAGCGGCTCGAACCGGCGGAAACCGCTGTCCTGCGCTCCATGGTGGCCCGGGGCGTCAACTCACCGCGCGCTTCGAGCGCCGGACGGCTCTTCGACGCGGTGGCGAGCCTGCTTGGCCTGGCCGACACCGTCAGTTACGAGGGCGAGGCCGCCGCGGCCCTGGAGGCGGCGGCGGGCAACGTGCGCGCCCTGCCACTGGCACATCGCCTGGTCCGCGTGGAGGGTCTGTGGGTGTACGACCCGGGCCCGACCCTGGCCGATCTCCTGGAACGGCAGCACACCGGCGAGAGCGTCGCGTCGCTCGCCGCGGCCTTCCACCAGACCCTGGGCCTCGTCACCGCCGAACTGGTCGCGCACGCCGTGGCGGATGGGGCCCCGCGCACCGTCTGCCTCGCCGGAGGCTGCTTCGTCAACCGCCGGCTGCTCACGGAGGTCGGCCGCCGGCTGCGCGCGCGGGGCCTGCGCGTGCTGGTCGCCCGGAAGGTTCCGGTGGGCGACGGCGGCATCAGCTACGGGCAGGCCGCGGTCGCCGCCGCCCGGCTCGGGAGGGAGTGAGCGCGATGTGCCTGGGCATCCCCGGGCGGGTCCTGGAAATCTGGGACGACGCCGGACTGCGCATGGCCACGGTCGACTTCGGCGGCGTACGGCGTGAGGTGTGTCTGGCCTACACGCCGGAGGCCACCGTCGGCACCTATGTCGTCGTGCACGTCGGATTCGCCATCACCGAGGTCGACGAGGCCGAGGCCGAGCGGACCCTGGACGTGCTGCGGGCGATGACGGGCGCGGTGGAGGCCGAACTGGGCCGCCCCCTGCCCGGAACCTCCACTTAGGGCCGGTCGGCCCCTGGGCCGTGCCCTGCCAGCCCCTGGGGCACGCCACCCGACCCGGCCGATCCTCCAAGGGTCAATCCGCCGTCAGGAGGCCCGACATGACGCACGACGAGCGAAGCCGACCTCCGGTCCACGCCCTGCTCGCCGACGGGACGACGACCTGCATCCGGGACGTCCGGCCCGAGGACCACTCCCAGGTGCAGGGGCTCTACGAGGAGATGTCGTCGCAGAACCTGCGGCTGCGGTTCTTCGCCGCGAGCCGCCGGTCCGCCGCACAGGCCGCTGACCGCGCCTGTGCCGCTCCTCGCCCCGGCTACCGGGCCCTGCTCGCCGAGACCAAGGACCAGGTCATCGGCCTGGCCGAGTACGAGAGGACGGGCGACCCCGGTGCCGCCGAGATCTCGCTCGCCGTCGCCGAGGGCCTGCACCACCGCGGGATCGGCACCCTGCTCCTGGAACACCTGGTGTCCGCCGCCCGCGCCGAAAGCATCACCGCTTTCACCGCCGACGCGCTCGCCGAGAACCACGAGGTGCTGAAGGTCTTCGCCGATCTGGGCCTGCGCACCGCCCGCCGCTTCGACGGCCCCGAGGTGCGCTGCACCATCCGGCTGGAGCAGGACGAGGACTACCTGGCGGCTGTCGAAGCACGCGGCAGCGCCGCCGACGTGGCCAGTCTGCGGCCGCTGCTGCGGCCCGGGTCGGTGGCCGTGGTCGGCGCGGGCCGCAAGGCCGGTTCGGTCGGCCGGGCCGTCCTGCGCAATCTGCGCACCGGCGGCTTCACCCGGCGGCTCTTCGCCGTGAACCCGAGCGTGTCGTTCCTGATGAACGTGCCCGCCTACCCGTCGGTCGCCGCGCTGCCCCAGGTCCCCGACCTGGTGGTCATCGCGGTGCCCGCGCCCGCCGTGCCCGCCACCGCGGAGGAGTGCGGCAAGGCGGGCGTACGGGCCCTGGTGGTCGTCACGGCCGGTCTCGACGCCGCCCAGGGAGCGGCGCTGCTGGCCACCTGCCGGACCTACGGCATGCGGCTCGTCGGGCCGAACTGCCTCGGTATCTCCAACACCCACCCGGCGGTGTCGCTGGACTCGACTTTCGCCGCCCGCCACCCGCGCCCCGGCACAGCAGGCGTGGCCGTGCAGTCCGGGGGTGTGGGCATCGCTCTGCTGGACGGCCTGTCCCGCCTGGGCCTCGGCGTCTCCAGCTTCGTCTCGCTCGGCGACAAGTACGACGTCAGCGGCAACGACCTGCTCCAGTGGTGGGAGCGCGACGGTGTCACGGACCTCGCCCTGCTGCACCTGGAGTCCTTCGGCAACCCGCGGGCCTTCTCGCGCACCGCGCGGCGCGTGAGCCGGCGCATGCCGGTCCTCACCGTCGACGCGGGCCGCACCGAGGCCGGCCGGCGGGCCGCCGCCTCGCACACCGCCGCGGCCGCCACGCGGACCATGACCCGGCAGGCGCTGTTCACCCAGGCGGGCATCACCGCCACCCGCACGATCGGCGAACTCGTCCAGACCGCCGCCCTGCTGCACTCGCAGCCCGCACCGGCCGGGAACCGTGTCGTCATCGTCACCAATGCCGGCGGGGCGGGAGTCCTCGCGGCCGACGCGTGCGCCGAAGAAGGGCTCACCCTGCCGCCGCTCGCGACCGACCTCATGGACGAGCTGCTCGCCGTCCTGCCCGAGGGAGCCTCGGCCGCCAACCCCGTCGACGCCACCGCCGCCGTGAGCGAGGAACAGCTCAGGAGCTGCGTGGACCGGCTGACCCTGTCCGGAGCCGTCGACGCGGTCCTGGTGGTGCTGGTGCCCACCGCGGTCGCCGCGGCGACCGGCGACGACCTCACCCGCGCCCTCACCCACGCACCCGGCCGACGCGCCGGAGCGGTCGCCGCGGTCCACCTCGACCAGGCCCTGCCCGTCCGCCTGCTGCCCACCACGACCGGCGGCCCCGTGCCGTCGTACGCCGATCCGCAGGCAGCGGCCCGCGCACTCGCCCACGCCGTCCGCCGCGCCCGGTGGCTGGCCCGGCCCTCCGGCAGCGAGCCCGACCTCCAGGGGGTCGAGACCGCGCACGCCCACGCCGTGACCGAGGCCTGGCTGACCGGTCACCCCGAAGGGGGATGGCTGGATCCGCGCACCTGCGCCGAGCTTCTGGCCTGCTACGGCATCCCCCAGCTCCCCTGGGCCTGGGCCGAGACCGAGGACGAGGCCGTCGTCGCCGCCGAGCGGCTGCGCGGCCCGGACGGCCGGGTCGTGCTGAAGGCGCACTGGCCCGGACTGCTGCACAAGAGCGAGCAGGGCGCCATCCACCTCGACGTGCGGGGAGACGCCCATGTACGCGCCGCGTTCCGGGACTTCGAGACCCGCTTCGCCGGGCTGCTGTCCGGAGTGGTGGTCCAGCCGCTCGCCGAGCGGGGCACAGAGCTGTTCGCGGGCGTCGTCCAGGACGAGGTGTTCGGCCCGCTGGTCCTGTTCGGACTCGGCGGCACGGCCACGGAACTGCTCGCGGACCACGCGGCCCGCCTGGCCCCGCTCACCGACCTCGACGTCCACGACCTGATCACGTCGCCGCGCTGCGCCCCGCTGCTCTTCGGGCACGCAGGCAGCGGCCCCGTCGACCTCGAAGGCCTGGAGCAACTGCTGCACCGGCTGTCCCGGATGGCCTGCGACCTGCCGCAGCTGGCCGAGGCCGACCTCAACCCCGTCCTGGCACGGCCCGGCGGCGTGACGGCGCTCGACGCGCGCGTACGCCTGCTGCCACGGACCGCCCACGACCCGTACCTGCGCCGACTGCGCTGAAAAGGAGAGTGCGATGAAGCACAGCAAGATCGGATCCGTGATGGCCGGTGATGTCGTCAGTGCCCGGTACGCCACCCCGTTCAAGGACGTGGTCAAGCTGCTCGCCGAGCACCGCATCAGCGGGCTTCCCGTGATCGACACCGACGACAAGGTGATCGGAGTGATCTCCGAGACCGACCTGCTCGTGCGCGAGGCGAAGGCTCCCGACCCCTACCGGCGGCCGAGCCGCTTCCGGCTGCCCCGGATCACGCCCACCGCACGGACGGCGAAGACCAAGGCCACGGCACGGACCGCGGGACAGCTGATGTCCACGCCTCCCGTCTGCGTGCACGCCGAGAACACCATCGCCGAGGGCGCCCGCCTCATGGCCGAGCACAAGGTGGAGCGCCTGCCCGTCATCGACGACGAGGACCGCCTGGTCGGGATCGTCACCCGGCGCGACCTGCTCCAGGTGTTCCTGCGCCCCGACGACGCGATCCGCCACGAGGTGATCGAGCAGGTCCTGGTGCAGGCCCTGTGGCTGGCGCCGCAGACGATCGACGTCGACGTGCGCAACGGCGTGGTGACCCTGGAGGGGCAGCTGGAGCGCCGCAGCGAGATACCCATCGCGGTGCACATGACCCGGGAGATCGACGGAGTCGTCGCGGTCGTGGACAAGCTCACCTACCGCCTGGACGACTCCCACCTCCGGCCCGACGACCAGGCCCTGAAGGGCGTGGCCGACGACTGGCTGCGCAAACTCTGAGCACGAAGGAGGGGCCGACCACCATGACCATCAAGGTGCTCGTCGCCTACGCGACGAAGAACCACTCCACGGCCGAGATCGCCCGGACCGTCACGGAGGTCCTGCGGGAGGAGGGCCTGGAGTCCGACACGCGGCAGGCCGACCAGGTCGGCGACGTGCGGGCGTACGACGCCGTCGTGCTCGGCAGCGCCCTGTACGCGGGCCGCTGGCTCAGGGACGCCCGCCGCTTCGTCCGGCGCAACGCCCGGGCTCTGGAGGGGACTTCGGTGTGGCTGTTCAGCAGCGGTCCGCTCGACACGTCGGCCGGCGAGCGGGACATCCCGCCGGTGCGTGCCGCGCGCCGTGCCCTCGTCCGGCTCGACGCCCAGGAGCACGTCACCTTCGGCGGCCGTCTCGTCGAGGGAGCGAAGGGCCGGGTCGCCCACATGATCATCACGTCGGGGAAGGGCGGCGACTTCCGTGACTTCGCACGGATCGCCGCCTGGGCACGGCACATCGCCGCGACGCTTCGCGAGGAGGCCGTGGTGGGACCCGAAGGGCGCTGACACCATGGACGCGCCGACGCGGCTCCGGATCCGGGGCGCGGGGTGGCGATGGCGCAGGAACCCGCTGCGCCGCCGCAGCGACGTCGTCGAGGCGTGGACGCGCGTGCTGCTGGCCGCCGTGCTGCTGATCGGCGGCCCGCTGGCCGGGGTGTTCGCCGGGGCCCTCACGTACGACACCCTGCACACGAGGGCCGCACGGCAGCGGGCCGAGGGCCGGGTCGTGTCCGCCACCCTGCTGGAGGACGCTCCCGCGGTCGGCGGCACGAGCTCCCGAGCGATCCACCCGGTCACGGTGCGCTGGACCGACCGTGGCGGAAGGGTGCGCACGGCCACGGCCAAGGTTCCGGCCGGTGCCACGGCGGGCAGCCGGACCGGGCTCTGGCTCGACGCCCGCGGCAGGGCGACCGCCGCCCCCATGGCCACCGACGTGCAGTGGGGCACCGCGATCACCGTGGGCTGCGGCGCCGCCCTGATGGTCTGGACGTTCACCTGGGGCATCTGGATGACCGCGCGCGTCGTGTCCTGCCGTCGGCGGATGGCCGAGTGGGAGCGGGACTGGGCGCGGACCGCGCCCCGGTGGTCCGGCGGCGAGAGCTGAACCGGGGCCGACCGGGCCCCGGCAGGGCCGCTCGGCCCCTGCCCGCGGCGCCACGCCTCTTCGATCCTGGGGAGTGGACAGAGCCCTGGTGAGCAGGGTGGTGAGCTGCCCCGAAGCGTGGGAGGAGCGACATGACGACGACCGTCGGAGCCACGGCAGTCCTGGACCGGGAGGGCCTGAACGCCCTCGTGGAGCAACTGAGGGCCGACGGATACACCGTCGTCGGGCCCACCGTCGGCGACGGCGCGATCGTCCTCGCCGAACTCGACTCCGCCGAACAACTCCCGTACGGCTGGGGCGTGGAACTGGAGGCCGGGCACTACCGCTTGCGGCGCCGCGAGGACGGGGCCGCCTTCGCGCACTCGGCCGGGCCGCAGTCCTGGAAGAGCTTCCTGCACCCGCAGCGCGAGCGGCTGTGGAGCGCGGACCGCGCGCCCGACGGCACGGTGGCACTCACCACGGACGGCGCCGACCGTCCCGCGTACGCCTTCCTGGGAGTGCGCCCCTGCGACCTGCGGGCCATAGCGGTCCAGGACCGGGTGCTCACGGGCGGTCGCCACCGGGACAGCGGCTATGAGGAACGCCGGAGGGGGGCGTTCCTCATAGCCGCCGAATGCACCGAACCGGGTGCGACCTGCTTCTGCGTCTCCATGGGCAGCGGCCCCGGCGTCGACACGGGCTTCGACCTGGCGCTCACCGAGGTCGTCGACGACGCGGGCCACCGCTTCTTCGTACGGGTGGGCAGCGAGGCGGGCGCGGAACTGCTCGCCAAGGTCCCGCGCGTCCCGGCCGACGCCACCACCCGGGACGCGGCCGCCACCGCCGTCACCGAGGCCGTCGACAAGATGGGCCGGGCCATGCCGCCGGTGAGCCTGCGGCAGCTGATGGGATCGAGCCTGGAGGCCGACCGTTGGGACGACGTGGCCGCACGCTGCCTGACCTGCGGCAACTGCACCATGGTGTGCCCCACGTGCTTTTGCACCACCACCGAGGAGGTCACCGATCTCACCGGCAATCACGCGGAGCGCTGGCAGCGCTGGGACTCCTGCTTCGACCTGGACTTCTCCCAGGTGCACGGCGGTCCGGTGCGCTCCTCGGGCCGCAGCCGCTACCGGCAGTGGCTCACCCACAAACTCGGCACCTGGCACGACCAGTTCGACAGCTCCGGCTGTGTGGGATGCGGCCGCTGCATCGTCTGGTGCCCGGTCGGCATCGACATCACCGAAGAGGCCGCGGCCCTGCACGAGGAGGCCGAGGCACGGAAGAAGGAGACCGAGCGATGACCAGCACCACCACCCTGATGAGCGCGCTTCCGGCCGAACACCGCAACCGGTTGCTGCGGATGGCACGCGAGGTGTCCTTCCCGGCCGGGGCGCGGATCTTCGAGGAAGGCGGCCGCGCCGACCGGTTCTGGGTCATCCGTACCGGTTCCGTCGTGCTCGACATGCACGTCCCCGGCCGCCGCTCACCGGCGATCGAGACGCTTGGGCACGGGGAACTCGTGGGCTGGTCCTGGCTGTTCCCGCCGTACGTCTGGCAGCTGGGCGCCGCGGCACAGAGCCCGGTGCGCGCCTACGAGTTCGACGCGTTGGCGGTGCGCCTCATGTGCGAGAACGATGCGGCTCTGGGGGCGGTCGTCAACCAGTGGGTGGGTCGCGTGCTCGCCCACCGTCTCCAGTCGGCCAGGACCCGGCTCCTCGACCTGTACGCCCCCTACGGCAGCGGTAGCGGTGTCCGGGGATGACCGCCGTACCGGTTCCACACCGGATCGTCGCCCGCCGGGCGGAGACGCCGGACACGGCTACGCTGCGTCTGGAGCCGGTCGGGGAGCCGCTGCCCGCCTTCGCGCCGGGGCAGTTCGCCATGGTGTGGGCGTTCGGCCGGGGAGAGATCCCGCTCTCGGTCAGCGCGATGTCCGCCACCGGTGGGCTGGCGCACACCGTACGCGCAGTGGGGGCCGTCTCCGAGGGCCTGTACGCCGCCGAGGTCGGCGACGTGCTCGGGCTGCGCGGGCCCTACGGCACCGGCTGGGAGCTGGAGACGGCCGCGGGGCAGGACCTGGTGGTCGTCGCGGGCGGTATCGGGCTCGCCCCGCTCTGCCCCCTCGTCCGGGCCGCGGTGGCCGAACCGAAATCCTACGGGCGTCTGAACGTCCTGCTGGGCGCCCGCACTCCCGCCGACCTGATGGCGAAGACCGAGACCGGGCAGTGGGAGACCGCGTACACAGGGGTGTCCGTCGACCGACCCGACGGACACTGGGCGGGACGTATCGGCGTGGTCACCAAGCTGCTCGACGAGGCCCGGTTCACCCCGGACGACACCACCGCCTTCGTCTGCGGCCCCGAGGCGATGATCCGGGCGACGGCCCGGGAACTGCTGCACCGCGGAGTGCCCGCCGACCGCGTCCGGGTCTCCCTGGAACGCAACATGCGCTGCGCGACCGGGCACTGCGGCCACTGCCAGCTCGGCCCGCTGCTGCTGTGCAGGGACGGCCCCGTCATCACCTGGGACCGGGCCGAACCACTGCTCTACGTGAGGGAGTTGTGAGATGAACCCGCCGACGCTCGCCGTGTTCAAGCTCGCCTCCTGCGACGGCTGCCAGCTCACGCTGCTCGACTGCGAGGACGAACTCCTCGGCCTGGCCGGGCGGGTGGAGATCGCGCACTTCCTGGAGGCGTCCAGCGCCGTCGCCCCCGGCCCTTACGACCTGGCCCTGGTCGAAGGCTCCGTCACCACACCTGCCGACGCCGAGCGGATCCGCGAGATCCGGGCCGCTTCCCGCCGTCTGGTGACGATCGGGGCCTGCGCGACGGCCGGCGGCATCCAGGCGCTGCGGAACTTCGCCGACGTCGAGGAGTTCACCCGCACCGTCTACGCCCGCCCCGACTACATCGACACCCTCGCGACTTCGACCCCCGTCTCCACCCATGTGGACGTCGACTTCGAACTGCGTGGCTGCCCCATCGACCGTCGTCAGCTCCTGGAGGTCCTCACCGCCTACCTGGCCGGACGCAAGCCCGCCGTCGCCGACCACAGCGTGTGCTTCGAGTGCAAGCGGCGCGGCACGGTCTGCGTCACCGTCGCCCACGGCACGCCCTGCCTTGGCCCGGTCACCCACGCGGGCTGCGGGGCGATCTGCCCGGCGTACGGGCGGGGCTGCTACGGCTGCTTCGGCCCTTCGGGATCGGTGAACCTGCCCGCCCTGATCCCGGTGCTGCGCCGCGACGGCATGGACGGACGCGACACCGACCGCTTCCTGCACACCTTCAACAGCGCCGCCTTCGACGAGGAGTTGCACCGATGACGCACCGCGGCTCCCGTGTCCTGCGCGTCGGCTCGCTCGCCCGGGTCGAGGGCGAAGGCGCCCTGCACCTGAGCGTCCACGACGGCAGGGTCACGGCGGCGCAGCTGCGGATCTACGAGCCGCCGCGGTTCTTCGAGGCGTTCCTGCGCGGCAGGTCGTACGCCGAGCCGCCCGACATCACCGCGCGGGTGTGCGGAATCTGCCCGGTCGCCTACCAGATGAGCGCCTGCGCCGCGATCGAGGACGCCTGCGGGGTCACCGTCGACCCAAAGCTGCGGGAGCTGCGGCGCCTCCTGTACTGCGGCGAGTGGATCGAGAGCCAGACCCTGCACATCTACCTCCTGCACGCCCCGGACTTCCTCGGCTGCGACGGCGCGATCGAGCTGGCCCGCACCGCCCGTGGGCACGTCGAACGCGGTCTGCGCCTGAAGCAGGCGGGCAACGCGATCCTCGAACTCCTCGGCGGGCGCGCCATCCACCCGGTCAACGTCCGCGTCGGCGGCTTCCACCGCACTCCGGCGGCCGGGGAGCTGAAACCGCTGGCCGAGCAATTACGGCGGGCCCTGGACGACGCCTGGCAGACCGTCGAGTGGGTCGCGGGCTTCGACTTCCCCGACGCGCGGACCGACGCCGACCTGTTCGCGCTCGCCGACCCGGAGTCGTATGCCATCGAGAGCGGCACGCCCACCGTCCTGCGGGCTGACGGCACGCTGACCAGCTTCGAGCTCCCGGCTTTCCCGGACCACGTGCGCGAGGAACACTTGCCGCGGTCCACGGCGCTGCACTCCACTCTCGACGGGCGCCGCCACCTCACCGGCTCGCTCGCCCGCTTCGCGATCGGCGGCAGGCGGCTGTCGCCCACGGCGATGGAGGCGGCGCGCGCGGCCGGGCTCGGCGACCCCCGTGCGGGCGCGGTCTGCCGCAATCCCTTCCGCTCGATCCTCGTCCGGGCCGTCGAAGTCGTCCACGCGACCGGCGAAGCACTGCGGATCATCGACGCGTACGAGCCGCCCCGGCGCCCGTACACCGACGTCCCGCCCGCGGCGGGCACCGGGCACGGCGCGACGGAGGCACCCCGAGGGCTGCTCTACCACCGCTACGTGCTGGACGCCCGAGGCACCGTCGCCGATGCCCGCCTCGTACCGCCCACCGCGCAGAACCAGGGCGCCATCGAGGACGACCTGCGCCGCGTGGCCCAGCACGCGATCGAACGTGGCGACCCGGCGGACGACGAGCTGACGCGGCTGTGCGAGCGCGCCATCCGCAACCACGACCCGTGCATCTCCTGCTCCACGCACTTCCTCGACCTGACCGTCGACCGCACCTGACCCTTCAGGAGGACGCTGTGCTCCACTCCCCGCGCACCGTGAGCGACGTGATGACCCACACGGTCATCGCCGTGGGCCGTGAGGCCCCCTTCAAGGAGATCGTCGAGCTGATGGTCCAGTGGAAGGTCAGCGCCCTGCCCGTCCTTGAGGGCGAGGGCCGGGTGATCGGCGTGGTCTCCGAGGCGGACCTGCTGCCCAAGGAAGAGTTCCGCGACAGCGACCCCACCCGCTTCGACCAGGTGCGCCGCCTCTCCGATCTGGCCAAGGCCGGTGGCGTGGTCGCGGGCGAGGTGATGAGCACCCCCGCCGTCACCGTCCACGCGGACACCACTCTCCCGCAGGCCGCCCGGATCATGGCCCACCGGCGCGTCAAGCGGCTCCCGGTGATCGACGCCCACGGGATTCTGCAGGGCGTGGTCAGCCGCAGTGACCTGCTCAAGGTGTTCCTGCGCACCGACGAGGAAATCGCCGACGAGGTGACCCGCACCGTGGTCGCCTTCCTCTTCCCCGAAGGCGCCGTCACGGTCGCCGTCGAGGACGGCGTGGTCACCCTCGGCGGCACGATCCGGGACAAGACCCTCGTCCCCGTCGCCGCCCGCCTCACCCGGGCCGTCGAGGGCGTGGTGGACGTCCGGATGAATCTCGCCGAGCCGGTCCGGACGCCACCTCGATGAAATACCTCGACGAGTACCGCGACCCCGCCCTGGCCCGACATCTGCTCGCGGAGCTGCGCCGCACCGCGACGCGCCCGTGGCGGCTCATGGAAGTGTGCGGCGGCCAGACCCACACCCTGGTCCGCCAGGGCATCGACGAGCTGCTGCCCGCCGGCATCCACATGATCCACGGCCCCGGCTGCCCGGTCTGCGTCACCCCGCTGGAGACCCTGGACCGCGCCATGGCGATCGCCGCCCGCCCCGGCGTCATCCTCACCAGCTTCGGCGACATGCTGCGGGTCCCCGGCAGCAGCACCGACCTGCTCGGCCTGCGCGCTCGCGGAGCCGACGTACGGGTCGTGTACTCGCCGATGGACGCGGTACGGATCGCCGTCGAGCACCCAGAGCGCGACGTGGTCTTCCTCGCCGTCGGCTTCGAGACCACGGCGCCCGCCAACGCGATGGCCGTCCTGCACGCCGACCGGATCGGCCTCGCCAACTTCTCGCTCCTGGTGTGCCATGTCCTCGTGCCGCCCGCCATGACCGCCCTTCTCGAAGACCCGGAGTGCGAGGTCGAGGCGTTTCTCGCCGCCGGGCACGTGTGCGCGGTCATGGGATGGACCCAGTACGAACCGATCGCCTCGCGCCATCGGGTGCCCGTCGTGGTCACCGGTTTCGAGCCGCTCGACCTGCTGGAAGGGATCCTGATGGCCGTCGCCCAGCTGGAGGGGGGCCGGCACGACGTCGAGAACCAGTACGTGCGGGCCGTGCGGCGATCGGGCAACACCGCGGCCCAGGACGTCATCGGCCGTGTCTTCCGCGTCACGGACCGGGCCTGGCGCGGGATCGGAACACTCCCGGCCAGCGGGCTCGAACTCGCGCCGAAGTACTCCTCGTACGACGCGGCCAGGCGCTACGACGTGGGCGGGCCGCACCCCGTCGAGGACCCCGCCTGCATCGCCGGCGCCATCCTCACCGGCGCCCGGCTGCCCACCGACTGCTCCGCCTACGGGACACGCTGCACGCCCCGCACCCCACTCGGCGCCCCCATGGTCTCCGGTGAGGGCACCTGTGCCGCCTTCCACGCCGCCGGGCGACGAACCGGGAGCACACCCTCATGAACCTCGACTGCCCCCTTCCGAACGACGAGAACGAACGCGTCCAGTTGGGCCATGGCGCGGGTGGGCGGCTCGCCGCCGAGTTGCTGGACACCCTGGTCCTGCCCGCTCTGGGCGATGAGCCGGATGGCCCGCTCGAAGACGCGGCCCTCGTGCCCGGTGGCGGCGCGCTCGTCGTCTCAACGGACTCGTTCGTGGTCAGCCCGCTGGCCTTTCCCGGCGGGGACATCGGGTCCCTGGCCGTCCACGGCACGGTCAACGATCTGGCCATGCGCGGCGCCGCGCCGCTGGCCCTGACGCTGGCGGTGATCGCCGAAGAGGGGCTGCCGCTGGCCGAACTCCGCGCGGTGCTCCACTCGGCGGGCAAGGCGGCGCACCGGGCGGGCGTCCGCGTGATCACCGGTGACACCAAGGTGGTGGGCCGGGGCGCCGCCGACCGGCTCTTCCTCAACACGACCGGCATCGGCCGCCGGATGCCGGGCCTGACGCCCTCGGCCGCCGGGGCCCGCCCGGGCGACGCGATCCTGCTCTCCGGTCCGGTCGGTCTGCACGGCACCGCCGTGCTCGCCACCCGCGAAGGTCTCGGCTTCCAGACCGACATCGCCTCGGACACCCGCCCCCTGCACCGCCTGGTCCAGGCCCTCACCCCGTTCGGCGGAGCCGTCCACAGTCTGCGGGACCCTACCCGGGGAGGTCTTGCCGCCTCCCTGAACGAGATCACCCGCTCCTCGGGGGTCGGCGCGGAGATCGACGAAGCTGCCGTACCCGTTCCCCCGGCCGTCGCCGCCGTCTGCGACCTGCTCGGCCTCGATCCGTTCGTCGTCGCCAACGAGGGCTGCCTGGTCGCCTTCGTCGCGGCGGACCGGGCCGAGGGGGTGCTCGCCGCACTGCGGGCACGGCCCGACGGAGTGCACGCCGTCCGCATCGGCCACTGCACGGCGGGCCCCGCGGGGCGGGTGGAGGTGCGCACCCTGCTGGGCGCGCGACGGGTCCTGGACCTGCCGCTCGGCGAGCAACTGCCGCGTATCTGCTGAGAGATGACCACGGGTGCCGTGGCATGGGGGCCATCCGGCCCTGGTGCGCGGCATCGCCCGCAGAGATGATCTGAGGGGGCCGTCGACATCCAGGGGGCATCATGACCGCACGTATCTTCTCGCCGGAACACCCGATCCGGGTGTTCCTCCTCGACGATCACGAGGTCGTGCGCAGGGGAGTGCACGACCTGCTGGACTCCGAGCCTGACATCTCGGTGGTCGGGGAGGCGGGCACGAGCCAGCAGGCCCTGGCCCGTGGTCCTGCCCTGCGCCCCGACGTGGCCATCCTCGACATCCGGCTCCCCGACGGCGACGGCATTACCCTCTGTCGTGAGCTGCGCTCCAGGGTGCCGGAATTGGCCTGCCTCATGCTGACCTCGTTCGACGACGACGACGCGCTTCTGGACGCGATCATGGCGGGCGCCGCCGGGTACGTCCTGAAACAGATCAAGGGCACCGATCTGATCGACGCGGTCCGCACCGTCGCCGCAGGGCAGTCCCTGCTCGACCCGGCCACCACGACCCGCCTGATGAGCACGCTGCGGGGGCCGGACCAGGCGGCGGCGCCCCCGGACGACAAGCTGGCCGGCCTCTCGGAACGCGAGCGCGACATTCTGGCCCTGATCGGCGAAGGCCTCACCAACCGTCAGATCGGCAAACGTCTCTACCTGTCCGAGAAGACGGTCAAGAACCACATCTCCCGGCTCCTGTCGAAGCTGGGCGTCGAACGCCGTGTCCAAGCCGCGGTCATCGCTGCCCACCTTGACCCGGACCAGCCGCGTTGAGCAGGCCCGGGTCACCGGCCGGACAGCGGAACTTGCCACTCCAGGTGTGTGCCGCCACCTGGATCACTCCGCACGGCCAGAGTGCCACCCAGCTTCTCGGCCCGTTCGGAGATGTTGCGCAGCCCGCTGCGGCGACCGACCTCACCGATGCCGATGCCGTCGTCCGACACCTGGAGCACCAGTCGTCCCCGGCGCACCACGAGCGAGACGTCCGTGGCCGACGCCCGGGCGTGCCGGGTGATGTTGGCGAGCGCCTCGCTGAGCACGGCCACCGCGTCGTCGGCGACGGAGGCCGGTACGTCGGTGTCGATCAGGCCCTCCATGCTCAGCGCGGGGGTGAAGCCGAGGGCGGGGACCGCTTCCTCCACCGTCTTGGCGATCCGTACCCGCAGGCCGGGGTGGGCCAGAGGATGCGCGTCGTGAGCGCGGAGCCCGAAGATGGTTGAGCGGATGATCTTGATGGTGGTGTCGAGGTCGTCCACCGCCCGCATCAGGCGTTCGGAGGCTTCGGGGTGTGGGACGAAGCGCTGGGCGCTCTGGAGCGTCATCCCGGTGGCGAACAGGCGCTGGATCGCCAGGTCGTGGAGGTCTCGCGCGATGCGATCGCGGTCCTCCAGCAGGCTCATCTGCTCGGCGTCGCGCCGCCGCTCGGCGAGCTCCAGGGCAAGTGCGGCCTGTCCGGCGAAGCCGGGCAGCGGTGCGGTCTCGGCCCGGCCGAACGCGGGGCGCCCGGCGCGTCGGGCGAGGACCAGCACGCCGCGCACTCCTTCGGCCGTTCCCATCGACACGGCCACGGCCGGGCCCATCCCCGTCCACCGCTCCGGAGCGAAGGTGACCCTTGGATCATCGGTCACGTCCTCGGTCTCGACGAGCCCGACGCCGTCCAACGCCGCCCCGGCCAGTGTCCCCTGACGGGGAATGTGCCGCCCTTGATGTACCGCCGACCCCTCGCCGAGCGCGAGGGCGCCCAGCAGAGCCTCGGTCTCCGCCACCACAAGATCCACCACGCCGATGTCGGCCGAGGTGATCGCCAGGGCGCGCTCGACCATCATCTCCAGGACGTGGGCTTCGGACGTCCCTGACAGCAGGGCGTTGGTGAACTCGGCTCCGGCCGACAGCCATCGCTCGCGCAGCCGTGCCTCCTCGTAGAGCCGAGCGTTCTCGATGGCCACACCCGCCGCGACGGCCAGCGTCGAGAGCACCGCCTCGTCCTCGGCGTCGAACTCTCCCCCGCCGCGCTTCTCGGTGAGGTAGAGATTCCCGAACACCTTGTCGCGCACCCGGATCGGGACGCCGAGGAACGAGTGCATCGGCGGATGGTGAGCCGGGAAGCCCGCCGATGCCGCGTGCTCCGACAGCTCCCGGAGCCGCAACGGCGCCGGATGCCGGATCAGCTCACCGAGCAGTCCGTGCCCTGAGGGGAGACCGCCGATCTGGGCCCGGAGCTCCTCGTTGATGCCCACGGGCAGGAAGGCGTCCAGTTTGCTCCCCGCGCCGATGACGCCGAGGGCTCCGTACTCCGCGTCGACCAAGGCGACGGCGGTCTCGACGATGCGCCGCAGCACCTGCGGAAGATCCAGCTCCCGACCGACCGACAGCACCGCCTCCAGCAGACCGCGCAGCCTGTCCCGGCTACCACGCACCGCGTCGATGCGCGTCTGAAGCTCTTCGTGCAGTTCGTCGAGCCGCAGCCGTGGTAACTGCTCGGTTTCGCCCGATCGTTCGCCGCCCATGCGCTGCCTCCGCCTGGCTGTGTCGGACAGGGCGTTCAGGTATCTCCCACAGTAGCCATCCGGGCGTGGAGGTGTCTGTCCTGCCGACCCAGCAGAGAACCTCTCGGCCAGGGCATGCCACCAGCTGCGTGCAGAAATGACGGCCGAGGACCACCCCGGCGTCGACGAGGTCCACGACGGCCGGGGGCGAGGCGCCCGGCACGTACGGCCCGGCAGGGGGGCAACCGCCTACGGGCGGAACGGCAGATCAACACCGTGTTCCCGTCGGCCTCGCGGCCAGCAGGCCGCAGCGACCACCGGCGGTCGAAGGGGACGATCGGTCCGTTCGCCGAGCCGGACCGGCCTGCCCGCACCAGTCGGGCCGGATGTCCCTTCCGGGGGCCGAATGGCCCGCAGCGTCCGAGGCCCCGGAGCGGCACCATGCACCGGAGAAGACGCAGCCCGCCACGGGCCGGAGTTGCCCGCCCGCGACCAGGGGCACCATGGGTCATCGACTCCGCGTCCTGTGTCGCCGCAAGGCTGGGAGGGACAGCGACATGACTCAGTACGTCTACGCGTTCGAGGACGGTGGCCGGCAGATGAGCGGCCTGCTCGGCGGAAAGGGTGCGAATCTCGCAGAGATGACGCGTCTCGGACTGCCTGTCCCGTACGGTTTCACCGTCACCACCGAAGGGTGCCGGGCCTTTCTCGACTCAGGCGCGGAGCCGCCGGGACTCGGCGGCCAGATGGCCCGTGCGCTGGGACGCCTCGAAAATGCCACGGGCTGCATCCTCGGCGACGCGGACGACCCGCTGCTCCTCTCGGTGCGCTCCGGCGGCAAATTCTCCATGCCGGGCATGATGGAGACCATCCTTGACGTCGGGCTCACCGATGCCTCGGTGGTAGGACTCGCCAAAGCGCGGGGAGACGAACGCTTCGCCTGGGACTCCTACCGGCGGCTGTTGCAGATGTTCGGCCGTACGGTCATGGGGATCGACGGTGCGCTGTTCGAGCGTGCCCTCGGAGACCTCAAGGCGGCGCGGAACGTCCCCGCCGATGCAGGACTCGACACCCGCGACCTCGCCCGGCTCGTCGCGGAGTTCAAAGAACTGATCGTGTGCGAGGCGGGAGAGGAGTTCCCGCAGGACCCGGTCGAGCAACTGCACCGCGCCCTGCGGGCCGTGTTCACCTCCTGGAACGGTGAACGCGCCCGGCTTTACCGCAGGCGCGAGCACATTCCCGACGGCCTGGGGACGGCTGTGACCGTCCAAGCCATGGTCTTCGGCAACCTCGGTCCCGGCTCCGGGACCGGAGTCGCCTTCACCCGCGATCCGGTTACCGGCACTCCCGGGGCCTACGGCGACTATCTGCCCGACGCACAGGGCGAGGATGTCGTTTCGGGCGTCCGCAGTGCCGTGTCCCTGCGGGAGCTGAAGCTGCTTGAGCCACGTGTGTACACCGAACTGCTGACCCATCTGGGGACGCTGGAACGCCACTACCGGGACCTGTGCGACGTGGAGTTCACCGTGGAGCGCGGCAAACTGTGGATCTTGCAGACCCGGGTCGGCAAGCGCACGGCGGAAGCATCGTTCCGCATCGCCCACGATCTGCACCGAGAAGGTCTGATCCAGGAGGAGGACACCCTCGCACGGGTGTCGGGAGAAGAGCTCACCCGCCTGATGTTCCCCCGCTTCGAGACCGGTTCCGCTGCCGCGTCGCCCCTCGCTGAAGGTCTCCCCGCTTCACCCGGAGCCGCCGTCGGCGCCGCGGTGTTCGATTCGGCGGAGGCCGTCCGGCGTTCCTCCGAGGGCGAGGAGGTGGTGCTGGTGCGCCGTGAGACCACGCCCGACGACTTCCCCGGCATGGTTGCCGCACAGGCGGTGCTCACCGGGCGGGGTGGCAAGACCAGTCATGCGGCCGTGGTGGCCCGCGGCATGGGGAAGGTCTGTGTGTGCGGGGCAGAATCACTTGCCATCGACGAGCAGGCGCGGCGGTTCACGGCACCGGGCGGAACCGTGGTGGCGGAAGGCACCGTGATCTCGGTGGACGGGACGGCGGGCCGGATCCATCTCGGCGCACTTCCGTTGACTGCGTCGGACGTAGGTGGATACCTCGAAACGGGCCGTGCCGACAGCCCGCTGACGGAAGCCGTCGCGAGGACGCTCTCCCTCGCGGACTCGGTGCGTCAGCTCGAGGTGCGGGCCAATGCTGACACCCCCGAGGACGCGGCCCGTGCCCGCCGCTACGGCGCGCGGGGAATCGGGCTGTGCCGGACGGAGCACATGTTCCTCGGCGAGCGGCGCCCCCTGGTGGAGCGCATGATCCTTGCTCGCGACGAGAGCGAACGGCGCTCGGCCCTCGCCGACCTCCTGCCGCCGCAGAGGCAGGACTTCCTCGCGATACTGGAGGCGATGGACGGCCTGCCGGTCACGATCCGGCTGCTCGATCCGCCCCTGCACGAGTTCCTGCCCGACCACGCCGAGTTGTCCGTTCGGGTGGCGTCCGCGGACGTCCCGGATCCGCATGATCTGCGGCTGCTCGAATCCGTGGAGCGGCTGCGCGAGCAGAACCCGATGCTCGGTCTGCGGGGCGTTCGTCTCGGCCTGGTGGTGCCGGGCCTGGTGGCCGTGCAGGTACGTGCCGTCGCCGAAGCGATGGTGCGACGTCTGCGTGTCGGCGGCGACCCCAAGGTGGAAATCATGGTTCCGCTCGTCGCGACCGTCGAAGAGTTCCGGCTGATCCGCTCGGAGGTGGAGCGTGTCCTTGCCGATGTCGGCGTCGAGACGGGCACCCCGGTCCGCTGCCCGATCGGCACCATGATCGAACTGCCGCGTGCCGCGCTGACCGCCGGGCGCATCGCCCGGGAAGCAGATTTCTTCTCCTTCGGCACCAACGACCTCACTCAGACGGCCTGGGGTCTCTCGCGCGACGATGCGGAGGCTTCCTTCTTCCCCGCCTACCTCGCTCAGGGCGTCTTCACCGCCTCGCCGTTCGAGACCTTGGACCAAGACGGTGTGGGCCGTCTGGTGGCTCTTGCGGTGGAGGAGGGCCGGGCCGCCAAGCCGGGCCTGCCCACTGGAGTGTGCGGCGAGCACGGCGGAGACCCCGACTCGATTCACTTCTTCCACCGAACGGGCCTGGACTATGTCTCCTGTTCGCCGTTCAGGGTCCCCTCGTCCCGGCTGGAGGCCGGGCGAGCGACGCTGACCGCAGCCGCTGAGTCCGACACCAGGTGAGGGCCCGGCGGCCGTCGGAGCGGCTGGTAGACGGGCGTGGCGGAGAGCGGACGACTTCTTGAAGATCGCCGGGCCGTGGATGCCGCCGTGCATGTCGTCAGGAGCGAGGGCCCGTCGCTCCGACGGGCACCCCACAGATGCGCTCGGAAGGACTCCGCGGGGCACCGCGTCGTCAAGGCTCGAAGTCACGACCACTTCCGCCGGGCCAACTCGGTCCCGTGCGCGAGCTATTGACGCCTGTGTGTGAGCAGTCCTACGGTCCTCGACACCTGAGAGCGCTCTCAAAGCGCCCTTGCCTTCATGACTTCGAGGTGCCGTCCATGCCAGATGCCCCCTCAAGACCCACCCTTCGCGCCCTGCGCCACAGACCGGCCGCCGCCTTGATTCTGGTCACCGCGCTGGCCGCCGTCGGCCTCGGCCCCGCCGCCACCCCGGCGGCGGCCGCCACCGTCCCCGTAGGCTCCGGCAGTTACTCCGACACCCGTCCCGCGGGAACGTCCGGACCCACCACCAACACCGGTGCTCCGGTGACCCCCAAGGTCACCCCGGCCGCCAAGGGCAAGCCGGTCCCCACCAACGACTGGTGGTCGTCCCTGGCCTTCCAGCGGTACGGCGACAACCCGTACTCCACCCCGATGTACGGACACCCGCTCACCTACCAGGCCACCTCCGGCGGCCTGGAAGTCGGCTACCCCACAAGCCCCGCGGTCGTCGGCGAGGGCCGCCAGTACGAGTACGCGCACAAGCGCGACCTCACCCTCGGTCTGACCGGCCTCAACTCCCCGGACACGAAGGCCGACGCCTGGTCCGACTGGACCGTCACCCCCTACTGGTCGGACGGCACCCGCACCCTGCGCACCACCATCGGCCACGGTCTGCCCTTCGTGTACGCCAAGGGCTCGGGCGGCAACGCCCAGATCACCACCGCCGCCGCGCCGACCGTCTTCGCGGACCAGGGCAATGTCCTCGGCATCACGGTGGGGGGCCACCACTACGCCCTCTTCGCGCCGAGCGGCAGCGACTGGACGGTCTCGGGCTCCACCGTCACCGCCGGTCTGGGCAGCAAGGACTACTTCTCGCTGGCCGTCCTCCCGTCGGCCGACGCGCTCGCCACGTACAAGAAGTACGCCTACAGCTTCGTCACCGGCTCCAAGGTGACCTGGTCCTCCTCGGCGGGCTCGGTGAAGGCGGGCTACACCCTCACCACCCAGGCGCAGGAGGGCAGCGAGACCGGCACGCTCCAGGCGCTCTACCGCCACCAGTGGCTGCACACGACCGATCCGCTGACCTCGTACACCTACGTGTCGCCGCGCGGCACGATGAAGGTGCGCGAGGGCACGTCCTTCACCACCACCCAGAAGTCGTCGTCCGTCCTGCCCGCGCTGCCGAAGTCCTCGGGCGTCGACCGGGCGCGCCTGAAGACGTACCTCGACGAAGCGGCGAACGCGGCCGATCCGTTCTCGGGCGCCACCGACACGTACTGGACGGGCAAGGCGCTCGGCAGGCTCGCCCAACTCGTCCCCGTCGCCGATCAGATCGGCGAGACGGCGACCCGCGACAAACTCATCGGCCTGCTCAAGGGGCGGCTCCAGGAGTGGTTCACCGCAGGCGGCGCGAGTGAGTTCTCCTACGACAAGGACTGGAAGACCCTGATCGGCTACCCGGCGTCGTACGGCAGCGACACCGAACTCAACGACCACCACTTCCACTACAGCTACTACGTGTACGCGGCCGCCATCGTCGCCCAGTACGACCAGGCCTGGGCCGCCGACTCGGCATGGGGCGGCATGGTGAAGACCCTCATCAAGGACGCGGCCAACCCCACCCGCGGCGAGTCGGCCTTCCCCTTCCTGCGCGGTTTCGACGTCTACGCCGGCCACAGCTGGGCCTCGGGGCACCAGGGCTTCGCGGCGGGCAACAACCAGGAGTCCTCGTCCGAGTCGACCAACCTCAGCGCGGCCCTGGTGCTCTGGGGGTCGGCCACCGACAACAGCGAACTCCGTGACCTGGGCGCCTACTTGCTGACCACCGAGTCCGAGGCGATCGCCCAGTACTGGTTCGACGCCGACGAGCAGGTGTTCCCCTCCGGCTTCGGCCATGACACGGCCGGCATGGTCTGGGGCAGTGGAGCGGCGTACGCGACGTGGTGGACGGCCAACCCCGAGGAGATCCACGGCATCAACGTCCTGCCGGTCACCGGCGGCTCACTCCACCTGGCCGGACACAAGTCCGCGATCCGGCGCAACCTCGCCGAAATGATCCGGGAGAACGGCGGTCCGGCCGTCGAGTGGCGCGACATCCTCTGGGAATTCGAGTCGCTCGCCGACCCGGCCGCGGCCAAGTCCAAATGGGACGCGGGCAACGGCGGTTACACGCCCGAGCAGGGAGAATCCAAGGCGCACACCTACCACTGGATCAACACCCTGGACACGCTCGGCGCCCCCGACACGACGATCACGGGCGACATCCCCACGTCGGCGGTCTTCAGCAAGGGGACGGTACGCACCTACGCGGCGCACAACTTCGGTTCCTCGCCCCGCACGGTCGCCTTCTCCGACGGCGCGACCCTCACGGTCCCGGCCCGCTCCACCGCCACGGGCACCGGAACGGGCGGCGGCGACCCGGACCCCGACCCGCCCACGGGGAACGTCTTCCAGCTCCGCAGTGGAGGCACGCTCACCACGGCGACGGGGGCCACGGCCGGCAGCGACACCCTGGCGTCGGCGGGCGGTGCGAACCACGACGGCACGCCGCACCAGCCGCAGGTCTACGAGGCGAAGAAGGTCAACGGCACGCTCGTGGCGGGCAAGGCCACGGCCTTCCGACTCCAGGTGGACGCGGGCACCGCGGTCGGCCTCGGCCAGCAGGCCAGGATCAGTTACGACCTCACGGGCGACGGCACCTTCGACCGCACGGAGACCTATCAGTACTTCGCGACGGATCCGGTGACCGGCTGGGAGGCCTACAGCGAGGGCCGCGGCCTCAAGACGGCGACGGGCACCCTGGGAGACCTGAAGGGAGGGACGGTACGTCTGGAGGTGTGGTCGGCGATCGGCAACGCCCCGGCCAAGCTCCGGACCGGCACGGCCGACTCGACGCTCACGATCCCCTTCGGCTAGTACTCCAGCAGGACTTCGCTGTCTGACCTGTGGCGTTGGCCGGGCGGCTGGAGTGTAGCGGGCCGGACCATGGTCAGGGACGGTCTCACGGGGGCCGCCCCTCGAACGTGCGACCCCGCCGCCGGTAATGGCAGCGTCGGGCGACTGCCTGGCGCCGTCGGCGCCAGTTGGACCAGTTCATCGCGTGGTGTCTGCCTCGCTGTCCGCGCAGGTGCGGGGGCCGGGGACAACAAGCTGCCAGGAGTCGCCGAACCTCCGCCACTGTGAGCGCGATGGCCCCGGCGCTTTCACCGGTGGCGCCCCCTTTTCGCTTGCCCGGTGGGCGGTGACGGCCAGGAAGGCGTGGGCGAGCATGGCCAGCGTGATGTGCCGGTACCAGCCCACGTAACGGCGGACTTCGTACTGGTCCAGCCCGCATTCGTTCTTCGCCGCCTGGAAACACTCCTCGATGGCCCACCGCGCCCCGGCGATCCGCACCAGTTCCTGGACGGTGACCTGCAGGGGGCTGTAGGCGAGGTAGTAGGCGATGTCATCCGGGCGGGACAGGCTGCGGCGGGCCAGCGCCCACCGCATCCGGAACGGGACGTCGCCCTGGTAGTCGAACTCTTCGACGGCCGGCAGCCGCACGGCGGCCCAGTGGTAGATGCGCGGTCCCTTCGCCCCTTCGCCGCAGGAGAGCTTCTGCCATGCCTCGGCCGGGGCCTGCGCGAACAGGTGGTCGATGCGCGGGCAGCCGACGGCGAACTGGGACTTGGGCACGGCCAGCACGTAGCCGACGCCGGACTGTTCCAGCAGCCGGCGGAAGCGGTCTTCCTGCCCGTAAGCGGAATCCGCAGTGACCCAGGTGATGGGCAGGGATGAGGCCAGGGCCCTCAGTACTATGTGCCGCGCCAGTTGCCCCTTCGTGGCGAACCCCCGGCCATCGGGGATCTTGGCCGCGTGGCAGCGTTCCTGGTCCTCGGTCCAGGACTTGGGGAGGTACAACTCCCGGTCCACCAGCACCCGTCCGCGGCGGGAGGCGTAGGCGGCGAACACACCGATCTGGCAATTCTCGGTGCGGCCGGCGGTGCCGGAGTACTGACGCTGCACCCCGGCAGAGGTGGTGCCCTTTTTGATGAAGCCGGTGTCGTCGATGACGAGGACACCGTCGTCCTCGCCGAGCTGGTCGGCGACATATTGCTGCAGGTCATCGCGGACGTCGTCGGGCTGCCACTTCGCGCCGGCCAGCAGGTGCTGCAGACCGTCGGGGGTGGCATGGCCGGCCTGCTCGGCCAGCTGCCAGCTGTTCTTCCGGGCGACCGGGGCGAGCAGCCCGCGGACGTAGTCACGCATCCGGCGCCGCAGCTCCACCCGGCCGAAACGACGGCCGACGGTGATCAGAAGGTCGTCGAGTTCCCGGCCCCACTGCGCGGCAGCACGCTCGGTCATCACAAGAAGACCGTGCCCCCGACGCTGCCATTACCGGCGGCGGGGTCGCACGTTCGAGGGGCGGCCCCCGTGAGACCGTCCCTGACCATGGTCCGGCCCGCTACACTCCAGCCGCCCGGCCAACGCCACAGGTCAGACAGCGAAGTCCGGCTGGAGTACTAGGGCGTTTCTGATGGCTCTTGGACGATGTCGCGGAGCCAGATGACCATGGCGGTGACGGTCAGTGTGCCGTGGAAGATGTAGGCGCGTTTGTCGTAGCGGCTGGCGACCGCACGGAATTGCTTCCACTTGCTGACGCAGCGTTCGGCGGCACTGCGGCGCCGGTACTGATCCGAGTCGAAGGCCGGAGGCCGGCCGCCGCTGCGGCCGCGCCGGCGACGGTGTTCACGCTGGTCATCGGGCTGGGCGATGGTCGCTTTGATGTGCCGTCGGCGCAGGTAGGCGCGGGTGTCACGGCTGGAGTAGGCCTTGTCGCCGCGGAGTCGGTCCGGGCGGGTGCGGGGGCGTCCGGGCCCGTGCCGGTAGACCCGCAGTTGCTCCAGGACGGGCACGAGCATGGGGTTGTCGCCCCGCTGGCCGGGCGTTGTCTCCCAGACCAGCGGCCGGGCCCGGTCATCGGCCAGAAAGTGGATTTTGCTGGTCAGTCCGCCCCGGGAACGTCCCAGGGCCTCGCGTCCATCGGCCTCCACACGCGCCCCGCCCCCTTTTGCGGGAAATCATGCGGCGGCCGATGCCGGGCCCCGGCCGCATGCTGATGCGCCCGGCAGGAGGTCGAGTCGATGTTCACCGCCCACTCGGCCTCTTTGTCTGCGGACCGGGCGAGGGCACCATCGGGGTCACCTGCATCGGCGTCGATCTGCAGCTCGGTCAGGATCCGCTGCCAGGTCCCGTCGGCCGACCAGCGGCGATGGCGCTCATAGATGGTCTGCCACGGCCCATACCGCTCTGGGAGATCCGGCCACGGCACCCCCGTGCGGGCCCGGAACAGCACACCGTTGATCACCCGCCGGTGATCCGCCCACTGCCCGCCCGGGCCGCCGTTCACCGGCAGCAGCGACTCGATCCTCCGCCACTGCGCATCGGTCAGTTCATGACGTCGCACCATATGACCCACGTGCCCGGCGTCAGCACTGATCCACCCAACCCAGCAAGAGCCATCAGAAACGGCCTAGCTGATCGGGCAGCACTCGCCGATCCCGGCTCGGCCGAAGCGGTGTGGTCGGGCGGCGTGATCGACAGGGCGCCGTGATCGGGCGCTGTGATACGTCGGCGTGATCGGGAAGGGTGGTCATACGTGTCGGCGGGGCGATCCAGCCCCGCCGACGCTCACGTCAAGCCCCGCTCCCCACCCGCACGGCAGGAGTGATCACCGACCCTCTGCTTCGCCGCCCTGTGGGCGGCGGGTGGTGTAGCCGATGGTGGCGGCGAGTGCGGCGAGGACGGCGACGCTGGTGAGGGCGGTGGGGAGGGTGAACCAGTCGGCCATGAAGCCGATGGCGGGTGGTCCGAGGAGCATGCCGCCGTAGCCGAGGGTGGAGGCGGTGGCGACGCCGTTGGGTCCTGCGTGGGTGCCGGCGCGTTCGACGGCTACGGGGAAGATGTTGGCGAGTCCGAGGCCGGTGACGGCGAAGCCGAGGAGGGCGAGCCAGGTGGTGGGGGCCAGTGCGCCCAGGAGCATGCCTGCGGCGGCGGTGGCGCCGCCTCCGACGAGGATCGGGGTCTGGCCCAGGCGTTCGAGGAGGGTGGTGCCGCTGAGGCGGCCGACGGTCATGGCCAGGGCGAAGCAGGAGTAGCCGGCGGCTGCGATGCCGGGGTGGGCGTTGAGGTCCTGTTCGAGGTGGAGGGCGCCCCAGTCGGCGAGTGCGCCTTCGCCGTAGGCGGTGCACAGGGCGATGAGCCCGAAGACGATGACCAGGCGCCGGGTACGGGTGTCGAGGCGGCGCCGGGTGCCGTCGGTGGCCGGGCGGTCGGCCGGCGGGGCCGGGGGTTCGAGGCGCAGGAGGACGCGTCCGGCTACGGCGGTGACGATCAGGCCGATGACGGTGAGGCCGAGCAGGTGGCGGGTGGGGGAGAGGGCGCCGGCTATGAGGCCGCCGACCCCGGCACCGACCATGCCGCCCAGGCTGAAGGCGGCGTGGAAACTGGGCATGATCGGACGCCGCATCGCGGCCACGAGGTCGACGGCGGCGCTGTTCATGGCGACGTTGATGCCGCCGTAACCCGCCCCGAAGACCAGGAGGACCGCGCCCAGGGCCAGTGCCGAGTGGGTCAGCGGTGGCAGCGCCACGCTCAGCGCGAGCAGGACGCCGCACGCGACCGTCACCGGGTGGCTGCCGAAGCGGCGGCAGAGCCGTCCGGTGAGCGTCATGGTGATCACGGCACCGGCGGAGACGCCGAGCAGCGCGAGGCCGAGGTCGCTGGCCGACGCGCCGGTCTGTTCCTTGATGGCGGGGATGCGGACGACCCATCCGGCGAAGATGAAGCCGTCGAGCGCGAAGAAGACGGTGAGTGCGACACGGAGCCGGACAAGGCCCGGGGGAGTGGCCCGCGACGCTGCGGACGTGGTTTTGTTTAGGAGCGGCACAAAGTCAGAGTAGAGGGGTGCCCCCGTGACGTACAAGGCGGTTCCTGTGAGGCGGCGGTCACCGGTGGTCGGTGGGGTCACGTGGGGGATCGTCGCTCGGGGGCCGGGTGGGGGAGACCAAGGCGGGGCGGGCGGAGGTTTTCGTGCGGCGCCGGGCAGGGGCAGGGGAAGGGTTTTCGTGAGGTGGCAAGGGAAGGGCAGGGGAAGAGCGGTGCACGAGCAGATGGCGGCCGAACGGCGAGACGGCGTACGGATCATGGGAGACTCGCCCTCATGAACGGCAAGGCTGCCCCCCGCACCGAGGGGGATCTGTCCACGCGTACGCGCCTTGAGCGAGGGCGTGGCGCGCTCGGTCCCGCGCTCGAACTCGTCCACACCGGGCGCGCCCCGACCCGTGCCGTGCTCACCGCCGAACTCGGTGTCACCCGCGCCACCGCGGGCGCCGTCGCCGCCGAACTGGAAGCCCTCGGTCTGATCAGGATCGACGCGCGGCCGAGCGCGCCCGCGGGTTCCCAGGGCCGCCCCTCGCACGGTCTGTCGATCGCGGAGGACGGGCCGGTCGCGCTGGCCACGCAGGTGCACTCGGACGGTTTCCGGGCCGCGCTCGTCGGTCTCGGCGGCCGCATCGTCGCCACCGCGCCCGGCTGCGAGACGATCGGCGCCGACCCGGCCCAGGTGCTCGGCTCGGTCATCGACGCGGGCGCCCAACTGCTGCGGGAGACCGGCAGGCGCTGCGTGGGCGCGGGTCTGGCGGTGCCGTCGGCCGTCGCCGAACCGGAGGGCACCGCGCTCAACCCGCTGCACCTGGCGTGGCCCGCGGGCTCGCAGGTGCGCCAGATCTTCGCCGACTGCGTACGGGACGCCGGCATCACCGGGCCGGCGTTCGCGGCCAACGACGTCAACCTCGCCGCACTCGCCGAGCATCGCCACGGAGCCGGGCGCGGGGCCCGCGATCTGCTGTGCGTGGCGACCGGCCACCGGGGCGTCGGTGGTGCGCTCGTGCTCGACGGGCGGCTGCACACGGGCAGTTCGGGCCTGGCGCTGGAGGTCGGCCACCTCACCGTCAATCCGGAGGGGCGCCCTTGCCACTGCGGCAGCCGGGGCTGTCTGGACGTCGAGACGGACCCGCTGGCCTTCCTCACGGCGGCGGGCCGTGAACCGGGCCCCGAGGGCTTGCTGCTCCAGGCCCGCGAACTGCTGCGCGACGCGGGCGAGGACCCCGCGGTGCGTGCCGCGGCCGAGGAGCTCATCGACCGCCTCGGCCTGGGGCTCGCGGGCCTGGTGAACATCCTCAACCCGGACCGCATCATCCTGGGCGGCCTGCATCGCGCGCTCCTCGAAGCCGACCCCGAGCGGCTGCGTGCCGTCGTCGCCGACCGGAGCCTGTGGGGACGCAGCGGCGGCGTACCCATCCTGGCCTGCACCCTTGATCACAACAGCCTGGTGGGGGCCGCCGAGCTGGCCTGGCAGCCGGTGCTCGACGACCCCCTCGGGGCGCTGGGCTAACCGACGCGGGCCGTGGTGTCCTCCGGGGCGGTCGGTGTGGCCTGGGCGGGCGGCGCGGCCGGGGTGGTCCGGCGGTCGCGCAGGCGCTTGAGGTCGGGCAGCAGCGTGACGAGGCCGAGCGCGGCGAGAGCGGCACCGATCCAGAGCGGCGCGCGCAGCCCGTACGCGTCGATGGCGGGCCCGCCCACGGACGTCGCGATGATGATGCCGAGGGTGATGAACGAGGAGTGGACCGTGTTGACCAGCGGCCGGGCGTTGCCCGCGCGCTGGACGCGGGTCACCAGGGCGGGGTTCATGGTGACGCCGACCAGACCGATCCCGGTCATCAACACCACGGCTGCCAGGCTCAGTTGGGCGAGCAGGGCGAAGCCGGCGAGGAACGCCAGGTTGAGCAGCAGACCGGTCAGCAGGACCGGCACGGTATGCCGGTCGGCGAGTCGGCCGACGACGGTGTTGCCGATCACGGTGGCCGCCCCGTACGCGATGAGCAGCAGCGGGACCGTGCCCGTGGAGAAGCCGGTGATCTCGGTGAGGATCGGGTTGAGGTAGCTGAAGGCGGAGAACGTGGCGCCGATGATGAAGGTGCTGGTGGTGAGCGTCAGCCAGAGCCGACGGCTGCGGAAGACACGCAGTTCCTGACGCAAACCGCCGCCTTCTTCGCTGCCGTCCGCGCCGCTGTCGTGCTCGGCACGCTCGGCGTGCTCGGTGCGCGGTACTCCGACGAGGGTGGCGAGCGCGGCGAGGACGGTCAGGCCGGTGATGGCCCAGAACGCCGCGCGCCAGCCCAGGTGTTCGCCGATGACCGTGGAGAGCGGCAGTCCGAGGAGCGTGCCCAGCATCAACCCGTTGAGGGCTACGGCGATGGCCCTGCCGCGTATTTCGGGGCGGGTGAGTCGCACGCACATGGAGATGGAGACACCGAAGAAGGCCTGCGAGGCGATGCCGGTGATGACGCGGGCCACGAGCATGGTGCGGTAATCCGGAGCGAGGGCGGCCATGACGTTGCCCGCCAGGAAGATGCCGAACAAGACCATCAGCGCCGACTTCTGACGCATTTTCAGCAGAGCGATCGTGAGGATGGGCCCGCCGAACGCCATCGCTGCGGCGAAGGCGGTGATCAGGTACCCGATCTCCGGAATCGTGGCATTCAGTCCGTCGGCCATGAGAGGCATCAGCCCGGCGACCACGAATTCACTGGTCACCATGGCGAAGATGCCGAGTGCCAGGAGGTAGACGGCGCGTGGCATGGGGGCTCCTGTCGGGAGAGTGAGAGGGAGGAGGGGCGGGGAGGGGTCGGGAGTTGTGAACTGTTCAGTACAAAACGAGGGCGTGCGGGAGCGAGCCCTGGGTGTACCCCGGGGCGACGGGCCGACAGGCCACAGGCCAGCGAATCCGCAGGTCGGTGAGTCGGCAGGTTGCTGAGGCGGTGAGTCGGTGGGTGCGTGAGTCGGTGGGTTCGTGAGTCAGCGGGTCAGCGGGCCAGCGCGTCCAAGGCGGTGTCAGCGATGGTCGTCAGGGCCGCGCGATCCGCGCCGCCCTGGGCGGAGACCCGCATGCCGCCGATGACGGCGTTCAGGAAGCGGGCCAGGTCGTCCGCGTCTCGCGTGGAGGTGATGTCGCCGCCGCTCTGCCCCGCACGGATGACGGCGCTGATGGCGGCCAGCCGGGCCGAGAGGTCGCGTGCGAGCATCTCGGCGGCTGCGGGGTCGCGGCCGGCCAGCTCGACCGTCGTGTTCACGGTCAGGCACCCGATGCTGTGCTCGCCCTCGCGGCACTCGAACTCGGTGTCGATGATCCGGGCGAACAGGGCGCGGAGGCGTTCCGTCGGGGAGCGTTCGGCGTCTTCCAGGATCTTCACCTGGTCGGACGTCATGGAGTCGATGTAGCGGGCCAGGGCCCGCTGGAACAGTTCGTGTTTGCTGCTGAAGGTGTTGTAGATGCTGCTGCGGCCCAGGCCGGTGGCGTCGCACAGGTCCTGGGTCGAGGTGGCCTCGTAACCATTCGCCCAGAAGGCGCGCATCGCCGCGTCCAGGGCCCGCTCCTCGTCAAAGGTTCTCGGTCGGGCCATGTCGGTACCGTACATGTTTTGGAATGGTCGGTGCAATACGTGGTCGCAGGCGTGCCCGGCCTCACTCCTGGACCGATCCCCGCTCCCACTCCACCGCGAAGGCGCGCCCCGGGTTGACCGTCAGCATCCTCGCCACCACGCTTGCCCCCACGGCGAGTTCGAGCCGCGGACGGACTCTGCGCAGCAGATACGGCAGCCCTGGGCCGCCGTTCACCGCGCGTGCCCCGGCGGTGGTGGTGTCGCCGCCCAGGAGCAGCTGGTCCGCGAAGCCCGCCTCGACCAGGGCCTGCACGGCATCCGGCATGCGCCAGTCCGTGGCGTGGTGGGCGCGGGAAGGCCCGTCGAAGGCCAGGTGGGCCCCGGCCGCCGCGGCCTCGCGGTGAACGGTCAGATCGGGGGAGCGGTTCAGGTGGCCGAGAACCACCTTTCCGGCCGGTACCGACAACTCCCCGCACAGCAAGTCGAGTACGTCCAACGCACCCGTCCCCAGTTCCAGGTGGACGGAGATGGGCGCGCCCGTCGCGTGGTGCGCCTCGGCCGCCGCGTCCATCGTCCAGCGGGCGTGCGCGTCCAGGCCGTGGAAACCGCCCGCCACCTTGATCAACCCTGCACGCACACCAGTGCCGCCGATCCCTTGCGTCAGCTCGCGCACGAAAACGTCCGCGAGGCCCTCGGCGCGCAGCCGGGCCAGCAACTCCTGCTCGTAGTGGACTGCTTGATGCAAGCCGGTCGCCGCCACGATGCGTACGCCCGTGGCCCGGGACAGCCGGGTCAGTTCACCCGCGTGGCGGCCCATTCCAAGAGGAGTCCACTGGATGAGGCTTTCGCCGCCCGCAGCACGGAAGGCGGCGAGCTCCTCTCCGGCCAAGGTGGCTGATGAGAGCTCCTGGCCCGGGAGCTGAGGACTGGTAAGGAACAGGTGATCGTGGGCATCGCAGACGCCGAGGTCGGTGGGCGCGATATCACCGAGAACGGTACGGACCGCAGGGGCGGCCTCGCGATCGATGCGACCGGGGGCGGTACGGGCTGCGTTCACCACTGGCGCCCTTGGGGGAGGAGAGCGCGCTCCGGAGCCGAAAGGTGCAGGACCTGGAAGATCTCTCCCTCGCCCTTGGGGGATGCGTGGTCCCAGAGGGTGAAATGCACTGCCTCCCACGTGCGCGGATCGATGGCCACGGCGGCGTAGAGCGCCCCATCCTGACGCGCCAACCGTTCGGCCTCGTGGGCGAGTTCGGTGGCGAAGGCGCCCAGCGGGGTTCGGTCCGGGATGCGCATGCGGCGCCGTATCGCGGCTTTGGGGGAGGGGGTGGGAGCGGGCGCTTCAGGAAGGGGGGAGTCTGAGGAATCCGCAGGCGAGGCGAACGACGTGGAGGAGGCGGACGAGGCTGACGACGTGGACGAGGCGGTCGATGCGGACGAGGCGGATGACGCGGCCCCCTCCACGAACGCCACCCCGCCCCAATGCTGCACTTCTGGCCGCCCGAAGTCCTCCACGATGCCCTGGAACCCGGGCCCCCAGAGGAAGGAGTTCATGCCCTCGGGAGTGTTCCAGAGGTAGAACGGGGCGTACTGGTTCACGGGGGAGCCGTCGACACCGCGCTCACGGATCAGATACGCCTTGGCCCCGAGGCCCGCATAGTCGTCCAGCAGATGGCCTTTTGCGGCGACCCGGTTGCGAATGATTCCCATGTCGTAGTCGGCCGGAAGCGTTATCTCGTACTGCATCGCGTGCATGATGACCTGCTCCTTCGTGCTTTGTCCGCCCGGTGCGTCTCGAGTCCTTTGCGTCTCAAGTCCTCTACGGAGATGGAGTGGTGGCGGCGAAGAGGAGGGCGAGCAAGCCGCGCACGCCGGTGTCGAACGCCGTGGGAGACCCCGAGGCACGGGCGAGGACATAGCCGCCCTGGACGGTCGCCACGACCGTCGCCGCGATGGCCGGGGCGTCGAGCGTGGCCGCGAACTCGCCCTTGGCCTGGCCCTCTTCGACGATCCCGGCGATCCGGCCCCGCAGCCAGTCGAGCGTCTCGGTGACGGGTGCGCGCAGCTCGTCGCTCGCGACGACGTCCGGGTCCATGGTCAGCCGCCCGACCGGGCAGCCCCGCATGACGTCCCGCTCGCGCATCAGATACGCCTCGATGCGCTCGTACGCCGAACCGGTGCCGCCCAGCACGCCCTCGGCCGTGGCCTGCATCTCGTCCGCCGTGCGGCGGATCGCGGCGAGCGCCAGGTCGGGTTTGCCGCTGAAGTGGTGGTACATACTCCCCTGGCCGGCGCCCGCGTGCTGCTGGATCGCCTTGGGGCTCGTGCCGACGTAGCCGCGTTCCCACAGCAGTTCGCGCGTGGACTCGATCAGGCGCTCCGGAGTGCTCATGGATCCACTGTACATACTAGTAGGTACAGAGATCCAGACGGCGGCCTCGGCCCCCATCCGGGCAGCGCCCCCCACCCCGGGAGCAGGCCTGCCCTCGCCATGTACTCCCGCCGTGGTACGCGCACTGCCGCTGGCCGTACGACGACTCGGACCCCCTCGGAGCGCGAGTCTCAAGGCATCGCACGACACCCCGGCCGAAGCCCGGGCGCACCAACCGTCAGGCATCGCGAGGCACCGCTTTCCGAGGCACCGCTTTCCGAGGCTTCGCCTCCCGAGGCACCGCAATTCCCAGGCACCGCATCCCGAGGAGATGGACACCATGAACACCCTGGCTCACTTCGACGGCGGGCCCGGCCCGTGGATCCTGTTCTTCCCGCTCATCTGGGCGGCCGTCGTCATCGGCGGCGTCACCTTCCTGCGTCGCACCGTGTGGCGGGGGCGTCGTGCGCCGTGGCAGCGGGACGGCGGCGAGGGGAACGTACGCATCGACGAGAAGTCGCCCATCGCCGTGCTCGGCCGCCGGTTCGCGTCCGGCGAGATCGACGAGGAAGAGTACTGGCGCCGCCTGTCCGTCCTGAACGAGGAGTTCGGGCGCGCCACCAAGGGCGGTGCGGCATGACCACCGGCGCCAAAGGCACCAATGACCCCACCAGCCCCACCGGCACCACGGGCCTCACCGGTACCACCGGCGCCCGAGGTGCCACCTCCACCGTCGATGCCGCCCGCGTCACCAAGGCCGTCAAGGTCTACGGCGGCGGCGACACCGCCGTGCGGGCCCTGGACGGGGTGAGCGTCGGCTTTCCCGCCGGGCGGTTCACCGCGATCATGGGTCCGTCCGGCTCGGGCAAGTCCACCCTGATGCACTGTGCCGCGGGCCTCGACACCCTCACCTCGGGGGCCGCCCACATCGGCGACACCGAGCTGGGCGGTCTCGACGACCGGCGCCTCACGCTGCTGCGCCGGGACCGCATCGGCTTCGTCTTCCAGGCTTTCAACCTGGTACCCACCTTGACCGTGGCCGAGAACATCACGCTCCCGATGGACCTCGCCGGCAAGCGCGGTGACGGCGCGTCAGCGGAATGGATCGATGCCCTCGTCGACGTGGTGGGGCTGGGCGACCGGCTCCACCACCGGCCCGCCGAACTCTCCGGCGGGCAGCAGCAACGCGTCGCCGTGGCGCGGGCGTTCGCGGGACGGCCCGACGTCGTCTTCGCCGACGAGCCGACCGGCAACCTCGACTCGCGCTCCGGAGAGGAGGTCCTGCGCCTCCTGGGCCGCGCCGTACGGCAGATGGGCCGTACCGTCGTCATGGTCACCCACGACCCGGTCGCCGCCGCCCACGCCGACGAGGTCGTCTTCCTCGCGGACGGCCGCCTCGTCGACCGGATGGCCGACCCGACCGCCGACAAGGTCCTCGACCGGCTGAAGGCCTTCGACCCGCAGACGCCCACCGGCCCTCACCCCCGGCCCCGCACGCAACCGGAACCCCACCCCCACTCCCAGCCTCACCCCCACACCAAGGGGGCTCCTTCATGACCACCCCACCCGAACCCACCCCCGCCACCCCCACATCCACCTCCACCCCCACCACAACCTCAGCAACCACCCGCCTGAGCCTCGCCTCCCTCCGCGCGCACAAGCGCCGCTTCGCCGGTACGTTTCTCGCGGTCATGCTCAGTGTGGCCTTCCTGGCGGGCACGCTCGTCATGGGGGACACCCTGCGCGGCAGCTTCGACACGATGTTCGGCAACGCCACGAGCGGGACCCATGCCGTCGTCCGCAGCGCCGACACCGTGACCACCCCCGACGACAGCCAGGGCACCCGGCAGCCCGTGAAGACCTCGCTGGTCGAGAAGATCGAGCGGACCGACGGCGTCGCCGCCGCCGCGCCCAGCATCCAGGGCGCGGGCCAGCTCCTCGGCAAGGACGGGAAGCCCGTCGGCGGCCAAGGGCCGCCCACCCTCGCCGGGAACTGGATCGGCGACAAGGAGCTGAACGCCTACCGGTTGGCCGAGGGCCGGGCCCCCGCCGCGTCCGGCGAGGTCGTCGTCAACCGCGGTGCCGCGGAGGCCGGCGACCTGGAGGTCGGCGACACGACCACGCTGCGCACCCCCGACCCCCTCAAGGTGACGATCGTGGGCCTGGCGACCTTCGGCGGCGAAGACGGCATGGCCCAGACCACCTTCACCGGCATGACACAGGCCGACGCCGAGAAGTACCTGACGCCGAAGCCCGGCGAGGCCGCGTCCATCCAGGTGCGGGCCGGACCCGGCGTGAGCGAGCGGGAACTCGTCGACGCGCTGGAACCCGTACTGCCCAGGGGAGTTGAGGCCATCACCGGTGAGGCGTCGGCGGCGGAGAACACGGACAACGTCTCCGGGCAGTTCCTGACGCTCTTCACCGGCTTCCTGCTGGTCTTCTCCGGGGTCGCACTGCTCGTCGCCACCTTCAGCATCCACAACACCTTCGCGATCGTCGTCGCCCAGCGCACCCGTGAGAACGCCCTCCTGCGTGTGCTCGGCGCCTCGCGCCGCCAGGTCACCGCGGCCACCCTGGTCGAGGCGAGCGTGGTGGCCGTGGTCGCGTCGGTGGCCGGGCTCGCGGGCGGGATCGGGATCGCGGCCGGGCTTCAGGCGCTCTTCCCGGCCATCGGATTCCCCTTCCCCGAGGGCGATCTCGTCGTCAGCGCGCTGTCGATGCTGCTGCCGCTGGCCGTGGGCATCGTGGTCTGCCTGGGCTCCGCGCTGCTGCCCGCCGTACGCGCCGGGCGCACCGCGCCGCTGGCCGCGCTGCGTGAGACGGCGGTCGACCACTCCGGTGCCTCACGCACGCGTGCCGTCGCCGGAGCGGTCCTCGCGCTCGCCGCCGTCGGGCTCTCGCTCGCCGGCGTGCTCCTCACCCCGTCCGTGTGGCCGGCCGGAGCGGGTGCGGCGCTCGCGCTCGTCGCGTTCGTGGTGCTCGGGCCGGTCGCGTCCTCCCGTGCGGTACGGGTGATCGGCGGACCCCTGGACCGGATGCGGGGCGTCACGGGCGGGCTCGCCCGGCGCAACGCCCTGCGCAGTCCGAAGCGGACCGCGGCCACCGCGAGCGCGTTGATGATCGGTGTCGCCGTCGTCTCGCTCTTCACGGTCTTCGGTGCCTCCCTGAAGGCGACCATGGACCAGACGGTCAGCCGTTCCTTCGCGGGCGACCTCGCCATCAGCACCCCCGGTTTCGGCGCGGGCGGCAGCGGACTCAGCCCCAAGCTGGCCCCGGCGCTCGCCGAGCGGCCGGAGGTCGCGACCGCGGTCGGCCTCGGCAAGGGCGCGGCGAAGGTCGACGGGGAGGGACGCGCCCTGACGGTGACCGACCCTGGTCCCTTCGCCCGGTCCTTCGACCTGGGAAAGGTCGAAGGATCGCTGGAGGGGCTCGGCACCGACGGCATCGCGATCACCCGCGAGGAGGCCGAGAAGCAGGACCTGAAGGTCGGCTCCCGCACCGAGCTGGCCTTCGCCGACGGCAAGAAGGCGACCTTCACCGTGCGTGCGCTGTACGGCCGGTCGGAGCTCGCGGGGGACTACGTCGTCACCCGTGCGGCCTGGGCGCCGCACCGCATGCAGGATGCCGACAGTCTCGTCTCGGTCAGCTTCAAGGAGGGCGTGAGCGCGGCCGAGGGGAAGGCGGCGGTGTCCGAGGTGGCCAAGGAGTACGGCAATCCGGATGTGCAGACCCGTGGGGAGTACGCGCGGTCCGCGGCGGGCGGCATCGACATGATGCTCACGCTGGTCTACGCCCTGCTCGCGCTCGCCGTACTGATCGCCCTGCTCGGCATCGCCAACACGCTGACCCTGGCGATCCACGAACGGACCCGTGAGCTGGGCCTGTTGCGGGCCGTGGGGCAGACCAGGGCGCAGCTGCGGGCCATGGTCCGCTGGGAGTCGGTGCTGGTCGCGGCCTTCGGTACGGCCGGCGGCCTGGTGCTCGGCGGCTTCCTCGGCTGGGTGCTCGTCAAGGCCTCGGACTCCGCGACGAGCAGTGCCTTCGCGTTCGCGGTGCCGCCCGTGCAGCTCGCGGTGGTCGTCCTGGTGGGCCTGACGGCGGGAGCCCTCGCGGGTCTGCGTCCGGCGCGGCGGGCCGCACGCCTGGACGTGCTGCGTGCCATCGCCACCGAGTGACATAGGACGGCGCCGGGCCCGCGGAGCTCTTGCCGCCCGCGGGGCCTGTCACCGCCCGGTCAGCCGACAACGGCCGACCGGGCGGGAGCATGTCCGGGCGCGTGCCCGTCGGCGAGGGACTTCGGCCCGACACCCAGGTCGGCGAAGGGCCCCGCGGCGACCGCACCGCAGACCGGGTAGGTGGCCGGCAGCGCGACGGCGGACGTGGGGGCCGGGAGGGTGAACCAGACGACCTTGCCCGTGTCGCCGTGGGGGCGTACCCCCCAGCTCTCGCTGACCGCGGCGACCATGGCGAGCCCGCGGCCACACGTCGCGAAGGGCTCCGCGTCGTGCACCTCGGGAAGGCGGGGGTCGTGGTCGTGCACGGAGACCGTGAGTCGGTCGAGCAGCAGCTCGATCTCCACGGTGCACACCTTGTCCGGCTGTGCGTGCCGGTGCACGTTGGTCAGGAGCTCGGTCACACCGAGCGCGGCCTGGTCTATCAACGGATCGAGATGCCAGTAGCGCAACTGCGCCGATACGATTCTGCGGACCTGGCGGATCCGCGACGGCAGGGCTTGAAGCTCTACCGTGCAATACCTGCTTGGCTGGCTGATCACGGCTGCGACTCCCCGAATTGCGGTCCGGAAGAAGGCGACGATCGGATTCAGCAGCGGCCGCGGGGTCTGCCGGCTGCTGTTCGTAACCGGCGGGCTGGTTCGCAGCGTCATCGCCGATGAACCCAGAGTGATGTGAGACCAGAGTGACTCAGGGGGTGCGAGCGTGCAACTCGCACCGCTCCGGCCGTAGTGCGCGGACTTCTCAGGCGCGGGCCATGCGGCCCTTGGCGCTGCGGACCGCGTCGATGAACTTGCGGACCGTGGGCGGTCCTGCCTTGCCGGGCGCGGGGTCATGGTCGGCGAGAGTCAGCCGGTAGCGCGTGCCGTTCAGCTCGGCCAGGGCCCGGTCGTCGGGGGCGAACCACGGCTTGCCGGCCTTCACCGTCTGGACGGGCGCGCTGTCGATCTCGCTGCCGTAACTGGTCAGCAGCTCGAACCTGCCGTCGGTGATACGGATTTGGCCCGCCCGGGTGAGGGAGCGCAACCGTCGTCCGATCCGCACGCCTGTGGCCGTGAACTCCGGCTCCGCCATGACGTTCCGCCCCCTTGAGCGCTTCGGTGTGTCGTTCCGTACGGGACCGCTTTCCCGTGCGGTGCAGTCTGCACGCACCTGAGGTCGAGCACCAGTGCGTATGAAGACGTGGTCATAAGTGGACGCGGCCCCCTTACCAGTGTGCCGTGGTGCGGTGCCGGTCGGCTGCGCCAGGTGTTCCTTTGAGGTGCTCAAAGGTGTGTTTATGCAGGTGAGAAGCGTGCGGAAGGTGCCTATGATCGAGGTGTCCGGCCCGCTCGGAGCGCGGCCAGGTTGACGCCAAGGAGCCGCGCGGTGAGCACCACACAGCAGGATCAAGCCGAGGAGCCGATGACCACGCTCGACGTGGACCGCAGCGACGCGGAGTACCGCGCGTGGCTCAAAGAAGCCGTACGCAAGGTGCAGGCCGACGCCAACCGCTCCGCCGACACGCATCTGCTGCGCTTTCCGCTGCCGGAGCACTGGGGCATCGACCTGTACCTCAAGGACGAGTCGACCCATCCGACCGGCAGCCTCAAGCACCGCCTCGCCCGCTCGCTCTTCCTCTACGGCCTCTGCAACGGCTGGATCCGGCCAGGACGCCCCGTCATCGAGGCCTCCAGCGGCTCGACAGCCGTCTCCGAGGCGTACTTCGCCGGTCTGATCGGGGTGCCCTTCATCGCGGTGATGCCTCGCACGACCAGCGCCGAGAAGTGCCGACTGATCGAATTCCATGGCGGCCAGTGCCACTTCGTGGACGACTCGCGCACGATGTACGCAGAGTCCGCCGCTCTCGCCGCCGAGACCGGCGGGCACTACATGGACCAGTTCACCTACGCGGAACGCGCGACGGACTGGCGGGGCAACAACAACATCGCCGAGTCGATCTACCAGCAGATGCGTCTGGAGCGCTATCCGGAGCCCGCGTGGATCGTCGCCACGGCGGGCACCGGCGGCACCTCGGCGACCATCGCCCGCTACGTCCACTACATGCAGTACGACACCCGCCTGTGTGTCGCCGACCCCGAGAACTCGTGCTTCTTCGACGGCTGGACCCACCACGACCCCGACGCCACCAGCGACTGCGGCTCCCGTATCGAGGGCATCGGCAGGCCGCGAATGGAGCCGAGCTTCGTGCCCGGCGCGATCGACCGCATGATGAAGGTGCCGGACGCGGCGAGCGTCGCCGCCGTACGCGCTCTGGAGCAGGCGATCGGCCGCAAGGCGGGCGGCTCCACCGGCACCGGCCTGTGGAGCTCGCTGAAGATCGTCGCCGAGATGGTGGCCGAGGGCCGCACGGGCAGTGTCGTCACGCTCCTGTGCGACCCGGGCGACCGGTATCTGGACAAGTACTACTCGGACGCGTGGCTGGCCGAACAGGGTATGGACATCACGCCCTACGCGACCGCCATCAAGTCGCTGCTCGCGAACGGCACCTGGACCTAGGCGGCCCTGACGGCCCGCCCGCTGTCCCGCTCGGCGCCCCGCCCGCGTTCGCGTCCGGGCTCAGGCGTCGGCCGTGGTCAGGCGACGGTCGAGGGCCGTCACCGCGTCACGGAAGGAGCGGCCCAGGCCCGAGCGGCCGACGCTCAGGGCCAGGCGGAAGGGGGCGGTGCCGTCCGCGGCGAACGTCCACCGCACGCGGGTGCCGGTCCCGGCCGGGGTCAGCCGCCACTCCTCCAGGAGGGCACGCAGCCCCGGGGCGTTCGACTCGTCGACGCGGTAGGCGTACCGCTCCGACGGTTCGGCGGCGACGATCGTCTCCCAGAAGCGCGTGCCGCCCTTGAGCCGGACCTCACGGCCTTTGGTGCCGTCCGCGCCCTCGGTGGGACGGCACAGCGTGACCGCGGTGAACCACGCGGGCCAGTTGGCCACGTCCTCGGCGAGCGCGCGGTACACCGCGTCCGGCGAGGCGCTCACCTCGCGGGCGAAGACCAGCCGCAGGGGAGCGGACTCGGCGAACTCCAGCCCCACGGGCCTCAGTCGGCGTGCCATCGAACGCAGCCCCCAGCGGTATCGGGTCGTTGACCGGACACCGTCACCATAGCTGGCGGACCGTCAGATGTCTGCGGTGCTCCCGGCGTTGCCCGCGCGCACGACGCTCTCCTCGGGCTCGCCCCGCTCGTCGGGGCCCGGCTCCTCGGGCCGGCCCGTCACCACCAGGCGCCGCAGATGCTCGGAGATCTCCGTGCGCGCCTCCGCGGGCAGGCCCGCGTCCGTCACGAGCGTGTCGACCTGCGCCAGGCTGGCGAACGAACTCAGGCCCACCGTGCCCCACTTGGTGTGGTCGGCCACCACGATGACCCGGCGCGCCGACTGCACCAGACGCCGGTTGGTCTCGGCCTCCGCGAGGTTCGGCGTGGAGAGCCCGGCCTCCGCCGATATGCCGTGCACACCCAGGAAGAGCACGTCGAAGTGCAGCGCGCCGATCGCCTGGTCGGCGACCGGCCCCACCAGCGAGTCCGAGGGAGTGCGCACCCCGCCCGTCAGGACGACCGTGGCCGCGCCCTGGCGCTGGCCCGAGGTGCGCTGCGCGGAGTGGAAGACGTCCGCGACCCGCACGGAGTTCGTCACCACCGTCAGGTCCGGCACGTCCAGGAGGTGGTGGGCCAGTGCGTACGTCGTCGTGCCGCCGGAGAGCGCGATCGCCGTGCCCGGCGCCACCAGGGAGGCCGCGGTGCGCGCGATGTCCTCCTTGGCGGTCAGCTCCAGGCCCGACTTGGCCTCGAACCCCGGCTCGTGCGTGCTCGCCTCGACCACCGGGACGGCGCCGCCGTGCACCTTCTCCAGGACACCCTGGCGGGCGAGGGCGTCGAGATCGCGGCGGACGGTCATGTCCGACACACCCAGCTTGCGGGTCAGTTCATTGACCCGGACCCCGCCCCGGCGGCGTACCTCGTCGAGGATGAGGGCGCGGCGCTGCTCCGCGAGGAGGTTCTGATTCTCGCTCACGTCCGTCCCGGCCCTTCTGCCTCGTCACACCCGTCGCGCCCGTCCATCGCGCTGCCTCATCCTCGCATGCGCCGCCGACAGGCGGCCCACCGCCCGAATCCGCGTGCTCACCCGGAACGGGGAGATTACGTGAGGGGAGGTGTGGACGGGGTCAGGAACGGAGATCCTTGTGGCCTGACCACGCGCACATCGGGGGAAGCGAACGGTGGCAGCTGACCACAGAGAAGAGACGGCTCTCGAACTCCTCGTCCACGGAGTGGGGGGCACCACGCCCGAGCAGATGCTGGGCGATCCCAGGACCGTGCGGATCTCCGGCGACGAGACGGCGGCCGTGTTCCGCCGCACCGAGGACGCCGACGCCGAGCAGCGCCCGGACGACTACCGCGGCAAGCCGGTCCCGGAGGCGTACGTCTGGTGCAATCTGACCTCCGGGAACGGCTCGCGGGCGCTCTGGCTCCTGCTGCTGCCGTTCATGGTCGTCAACCTCGCGCACTGGATGCGGCCCACTTCGCGGCGCAGGCGCGGAGCCGTGCGGATGTACGGCCTGCTGGTGCGCCTGACCGGGCTCAGCCTCACCGTCCTGCTCGTCGCCGCCGCCTGCGAGGTCGCCATCGACCTCACGGCCTGGCAGTGCGCGGGCACCCCCGCGTGCGCGGCCGACCGCTCCTGGCTGGGCTTCCTGGCGGCCGACGCCTCCGGGGGCGGCGGCTGGTGGAGCCAGCCCGGCCGTCGCCTCGCCTTCGCCGCCGTGCTGCCCGCCGCCCTCACCGGCCTGCTCTGGTACCTCTCCCAGCGCACCTGGAGCGCGTACGAGTCCCAGACCCCGCTGCCCCACCAGGCCGACCCGGAGGAGGAGGCCGGACGCACCGCGCTCGGCAAGCCCGGGTTCTGGTACGGGCGCCGGCTGGTGGCCCGGCTGCGGGCCGCGCACACGGCCGCCGGTTTCCTCACGGTGGCCGCCGCGGTCGGCGCCGCGGCCACCCGCCACGACCGGCGCCCGGGCGGGCCCGCGCTCCTTGACGCCCTCGGCTGGATCCTCGACGTGACGCTGGTCCTGGGCGGCGCTCTGGTCGTCCTGGTGGTCTGGCGCAGGGGCCGCAGCGAGAACAAGCTCGACCGGCACCTCGACGAGAGGCTGATCCGCGGGCTGCCCCTGGGCGCGCTCGCCTTGCTCGTCCTGACGCTCCTGTACGCCGGGTGGTCACGCCCCGACTGGACCTCCGAGGGCAGGCTCCCGGGCAACGCGACTTTCGGCGGCATCGCCCTGGTGCAGGGGCTCCTGGTCGTCGCGCTCGCGGTGGTCGCCCGCCTTCTGTACCGCACGGCACCCGACTCGCGCACCGCCCTGCGGGGTTTCGCGGGCCCGGCTGTCGCGATGCTGGCCTGCGCGCTGGGCGGGGTGATGTCGGGAGGCGGCGCCCAGCGCGTCGCCGACTGGCTGGACGGCGCGGGGGAGCCCGGCTCCGGCGGCACCATCGACGGCCCGCCCGTGCTCCTGACCTGGCAGGCTTCCGTCATCCCGCCCCTCCTGGTGGTCCTGGCGGCGCTCTGCGGCTGGCTGGGCGTCCGCACCTGGCGGCGGGCCCGCCGCGAGCGGGAGACCATCCCGCTCGAATACCCGGGCGAGCCCAAGGACACGGCCCGCAGCCGGCGCATCGCCGGGACGCGCGCGCGTGCCGCCCTCACCGACCGGGCCCCGCTTTTGGTGGGCATCACCTCGGCGGTGACGCTGCTGCTCGGCGCGGGGGCGCTCGTCGGCGCCTGGGTGAGCGAGAAGGTGCCGAGCGAGGCCGCGCAGGGGCTGCCGCTCTTCCTCGAAGGAGCGGTCGAGACCTCCCAGGCGCTCGGCTCCTGGCTCATCGGCTTCGGTTTCATACTGTTCGTGACGTGGGGCCGGCGCGCCTACCGCGATCCCTCCGCGCGGCGCACCATCGGCATCCTGTGGGACGTCGGCACGTTCTGGCCGCGCGCCGCCCACCCCTTCGCCCCGCCCTGCTACGCCGAGCGTGCCGTCCCCGACCTCACCTGGCGCATGCACACCTGGACCCGCGCGACGCGCGCCACGGGGGGCCGGCTCGTCATCTCCGGGCACTCGCAGGGCAGCGTCCTGGCCGCCGCGGCCGCCTGGCAGCTGTGGCCCTCCGTGCGCAAGCGGGTCGCCCTGCTCACGTACGGCTCACCGCTGGAGCGCCTCTACGGACGCTGGTTCCCGGCGCACTTCGGACCGGCCGCCCTCGGCTCGCTGCACCGCGAGGTCGACTGCTGGCGCAACCTGTACCGCACCACGGATCCCATCGGCGGCCCCGTGCGGGTCGTCCCGGACGACGGCGGGCCCCAGGTCGACCACGAGGCCCTCAAGGACCCCCTGGTCTACGGCCGCACGGAGCAACACCCGCTGCCCGCACCGATCCTGGGCCACTCCGACTACCAGGCCGACCCCGCCTTCGCCGAGGAGCGCGCCCGGCTGCTGGCCCGGCTCAAGCCCGCCGTGCCCGCCCCGCGCCCGCAGGGCACGCAGACCGCCCAGGCCGCTCAGGCCGCCGCGACGGTCACGGCAGCTCCGGCAGATCCTCCGGATACAGCAGGGTGAGGTCGTCCGTGCTCGGCTCCTCGAACTGGGCGACGCGCCCCGCGTGCCGCTCCACCATCGCCTCGAACGTCTGGCGCGCGGTGCGGCCGTTGCCGAACGCCGGGCCCTTGGGAAGCGCCGTGAAGTACTTCAGGAGGGCCTCGCCCGTCCCCGTGTCCAGGCGGTACTCATGCTCCTCGGCCTGCTGCTCGACGATCCGCAGCAGCTCCTCGGGCGCGTAGTCGCCGAAGGTGATGGTGCGTGAGAAACGGGACGCCACACCGGGGTTGACCGACAAGAAGCGCTCCATCTCCACGGTGTAGCCCGCGACGATCACCACCACCGCCTCGCGGTGGTCCTCCATCAGCTTCACCAGCGTGTCGATGGCTTCCCGGCCGAAGTCGCGCCCGGAGTCCTCGGGCGAGAGCGCGTACGCCTCGTCGATGAACAGCACGCCGCCGCGCGCCCGGTCGAACGCCTCCTGGGTGCGGATCGCCGTCGACCCGATGTGCTCGCCCACCAGGTCGACGCGCGACACCTCGACGAGGTGCCCGCTCTCCAGGACGCCGAGCGACGCAAGGATCTCGCCGTAGAGCCGGGCCACGGTCGTCTTGCCGGTGCCGGGGGAGCCGGTGAACACCAGATGGCGGCGCGCCGAGGCCGCCTTGAGACCGGCCAGCTGCCGGCGCCGCCCGACCTCGATCATGTCGGTGAGGGCGCGCACCTCGCGCTTGACGCTCTCCAGGCCCACCAGCTTGTCGAGTTCCCCGAGGACGTCCTTCGACGAGCGGGAGGGTGTCTCGGGGGCCGCGGGCTTCGCGGGCTCCGGGTCCGTGCGCTGTCCGGGGATCGTGCCGAGCAGCCCCACGGTCTGCTGGGCCGTCTGCGGGGCGGCCTCCCGCGCGGTGGCGGTCGCGGTCCGCACCCCGCCGCTCTCGTCGCTGGTGCAGTCCTCCACGAGCGGGCCGTCCTCGGCGAACTCGAAGCCGCCGCGCGCGCACCGCTCCGTGCGGCATTTCTTCAAGGTCGTACGGCAGCCGTCGATGACGTGGAAGCCGTACCCGCCGCTGTCGTTCACGCGGCAGCCCTGGAGGCTGCCGCGGCCGCCCGCCGAGACGTAGAAACCGGCCTCCGCGGGCGAGGTGACCGTGCAGCGCTCGATGGTGGGGTCGGCGCCCTTGGTGACGATCACGCCCGTCTGGACGCCGTCGACCGTGCAGTTGGCCAGGGTGCCGCCGCTGCCGTGGTCGCGGAACCACGCGCCGGTGGCGGCGTCGCGGATGCGGCAGTCGTCCAGCTGCGCCGTCGCGCCGTCGCTCACGGACACCGCCGTGTTGCGCACCTGGGAGAGATCGCTGTCGACGACGTCGGCGCGTGAGCCGCGGTCCAGGACGAACAGCGCGTCCGGCACGTCGTGCACCCGGCAGGACTCCAGGACGACCGTCGCGCCGTCGCTGACCCACACCGCGGGGTAGTCGCCCGTGCTGTCGTGGATCTCGCACTGGTTGGCGTCCACGCGGGTGCCCGGGTCCCACACCGACAGGCCGTTGCGCCCGAACTGCCGCACGGTGGACCGGGTCAGCGTCAGGACCGAACGGGACCGCAGGTCGATCGCGTTCTCCGGGATGTCGTGGATGCGGCAGTCGGCCAGCGTCAGGACGGCGTCCGTGTCGAGCGTGACGCCGTCCGACGTCGTGCGGTGCACGTCGCAGTCCGTCAGATGCGCCACCGCCCGTCCGGTGATCTGCACGCCCGAGCCCTTGACCTCGTACACCTCGCAGCCGATCGCCTCGAGACCGGAGTGCTCCCCGGTCACCGAGAGGCCCGCGCCGGACGCGTGGTGCACCCGGCAGCGCTCCAGGCGGGGGTGCGCGCCGCCGCGCACGGCGACGCCCGACTGCCCGGCCGCGACGACCTCGCACTCCTCGAAGACACCGCCCCCGCCGTCGAGCACGGCGATGCCGATGCCGCCGGGGTTGTCGACCGTGCAGCGGCGCACGGTCGGGCGTGCTCCGCCGCGCACCTCGATGCCGGTCGCGGAACGCGTCACCACGCGGACGTCGACGAGTTCGGGTGCCCCGTCCTCGACGAGCAGCGCGGGCGCGGCCGAGTCCTGCCCCTCGACGTGCAGGTCCTGCACCACGGCCGACGAGCGGACGGTGAGCGGCACCCCGTCGGCGGGTGCGATGCGGACGGAGCCGTGGGAGCCCTCGGGGCCGCGCAGCGTCACCGCCCGCTGGACGACGAGATTCTCGCGGTACGTGCCGGGGGCGATGGTGAGGACGTCCCCGTCGCTCGCGGCCTCCAAGGCGGCAGCGAGCGATGCGTACTCACCCGTGCGGCGCCGCCACCGCGAGGTGCCGGTGTGCGTCACCTGGACCGTGCCCTGTGCCATGGAGTTGCTCTGCCCCCACCTTGTCGTACGCGGGACCTCACGACCTCGCGCAAGGCGCCGAAGAGTTCGGCCGGTCCACCGTAGCGCGCGCGGCGAGGGCGAGTTGACCCGATCGCCAGGCTCTCACCTGGTCATCGCCGCTCTCTTACCGGCCCGGCCGGGCCCGGTGGGCCTTCGCCGGGTGTCTCAGGAGCCGGTTCCGGTCCGTCCCCAGTCCGGTCCGGCCTTCTCCCAGGCCTGGTCCCAGCGGTCGTAGCGCCGCTGGACGATGCGCCAGACGACGATGCGCCTGGCTCCTTCGACGAGGCCGACGACGGCCGCGGCGGCGCCGATTCCGGCCAGCGCCGCGTGGGTGCCCGCCGTCGCGTCGTCCAGCGGGCGGCCGACCACCTGGCCGTGCTCGTCGGTCCAGAGGCGGAAGCGGTCGCCGGGGTCGGGGGAGCGGAGGGCGGCGAGGACCGTGCCGGAGTGCGCCGTGCCGTCCGGGGCCGTCCACTCGGCCAGCACCCGGCTGTGCCGGTCGCGTGCGGAGGCCGTCTCGGGGTCGGGGTCGACCGGGGGTCTGGAGACCTTCTTGACCACCGTGCCCGTCACCTCGTGACGCACCTCGCGCTGTTCCCGCACCGACTGAAGGAGGGCGTCCCGCGAGGCGCCGCCGATCGCGAAGCCGGCCAGCGGCGCGGCGACGGCGATGAGCAGCACGGCCACGAAGGCCACCCAGGCTTCGACGAGGTCGGTCTTCCGGCGCAGCGGATTGTGCCGCCAGCGCCAGAGTCCGACGAGTGCTCGCACAGTCCTGCACCCCCTTCCGCGTCCGTCATCACCACGAACGGCACGGCCCACACACCGGCGGGGAGAAGAGAGAGGCATATCACCCTTCTCGTCCCCGCTCAACGACCATGCCCGGCCTTCGGGTTCCCCGGCCCGATGCCGTCAACCTACCCGTCGGTCAAGGACGGTGAACGGGTCGCCGATCCGGATCGGACCGGTCGTCTCCGGCACCAGATTCTGGCCGAAGACGAGCTGGTCACCGAAGCGGCGGTGCTTGGCGAGGGTCCGCAGCGGCTCTTTGCCGCGCTCGGCGGTGCGCTGGTCGGTGGTGGTCACGACGCAGCGGCCGCACATCTTGGCCACCCGGAAGGTGACCTCGCCGATCGCGACGCGCGCCCAGTCGTCCTCGGCCCAGGGAGCCGTCCCGTCCACGACCACATTCGGCCGGAAACGGTTCATGGGCAGGGGGCCCTCGTCGGAGTGGTCGCCCTGGGCGATGAGCGAGTTCAGGGCGTCGAGGGAGGAGAGCGTGGTCAGGAGCAGCGGGTAGCCGTCGGCGAAGGAGACGGTCTCGCCGTCCTCGGCGTACGCCGGATCGATGGGGCGCCGGGTGGCGGGGTCGGCGAGGTGGACGAGCCGCACGTCCGTCTCCAGATGGGCGCTGAACCAGGCGTGCGCGGCCTCGGCGGCGGGCTCCGCCTCCACCTTGTCCTTCCAGATCTCCACCGTGACGGTCTCGCCGGAGGGCGGCACGGCGACGGTCAGCGGCTCCCGGCCGGGTGCGGACATGCGTATGCCGCCGCCGGGCAGGTGCTCGGCGGCGGCCAACGCCAGCCTCGGATGAGGCCGTTGCGTGACGAGCCGTCCCGCGCCGTCGACCAGCATCCACCGCCGGTCACCGGCGAGTCCCCAGGGCTCGACGACGGCCTCACGCGGAGCGTGTCCCCCGACCGCCTTGAGCGGGTAGAAGTGGATCGAGTGCAGCGCTGGATTCGGCATGCCGTCATCCTGCCAGCAGCCACTGACAGGGACGCGCGCGGGCGAATCAGTAGCCGCGGTAGGGGCGGTTGTACGGATCCTCGTACGTCGCCGGGGCCGGGCGGGGTGCCGCGGGGCGCATGGCCTCGTAGCCCGTACCGGCCGGGGGGCGCTGTTGTTGCTGGGGGCCCGGGTATCCGCGCGGCGCCGAGGGCTGCTGCGGGATGTACGGCGCGGGCGCCTGTTGCAGCGGTGCGGGCTGCTGCGCGTAGCCGTACGAGGGGTTGTGGTGGGACGGTGCGGCCGGCAGCGCCGGCAGGGCGGCCGGGAGCGCGGGCAGGTGACTGCCCGTGTCGTACGCGGAGGGGACCCGGATCGGGGCGATCTGAGGAGTACCCCGCTCGGCGACAAGGGAGTCGTAGATCGGAGTGTCCGGGAAGGACGGCGCGGAGTAGTAACCGCCGCCATAGGTGGAGCGGGGGGAGGTCATGACACATAAGTTAAGCCCTTGATGTGCTGGTTGGGGAGACCGATAAGAGGGTTGTTTTACGTGTCGGTAGTGAACTGAGATCCCCAATGCGAGCGAACTTAGGAAAAATCGGTCGCGCGGCGGCGTAGGGATCCTGTAAAAGCCAAGCTCCGTACGGGTTACCGGCGGTTGACGCACGGTTGACACCAGGGGTGTGCGGCGGGCTCCGGGCGGCGGGCGTGGGCCACTCGGGGGTGCGGGTAATAGGTTGGTCATGAACGGGACGGCGGTCGGCCGGACGTGGCCACTTGCGATGGGGGCGGACATGACAATGCCTAAAGGATCAAATGTTCCCGTGCCGGCACCTGCCGTGCGCGTCGAATTGGGGTGGACTTCAGGGGCCGGCGTGCCGGACGCCGACGCGTCGGCGCTGTTGCTCGCCTCCTCCGGGAAGGTCCGCTCGGACGACGACTTCGTCTTCTACAACCAGGCGGTCCACTCCTCCGGCGCCGTGCGCCATGAGGGCAAGAAGACCGACGGTGGCCGGGTGACCGACGCGCTCGTGGTCGACCTCGCGCGCGTGGAGGCCGCCGTCGAGACCGTGGTGCTCGCCGCCTCGACGGACGGCGGCACGTTCGGACAGGTCCCGGGCCTGTTCATCCGGGTCGTCGACGCGGCGAACGGCGCCGAGATCGCGCGCTACGACAGCGAGGACGCCACCGTCGAGACGGCGTTCGTCCTCGGCGAGCTCTACCGCCGCCAAGGCGCGTGGAAGTTCCGCGCCGTCGGACAGGGCTACGGCAGCGGACTCCAGGGCCTGGCCACCGACTACGGGATCTCGGTGGACGAACCGCAGCAGGCGCCGGCGCCCGCTCCGGCCGCCGTGCAGCCGCCCCCCGCCCCGGTCGCTCCCGCGGCCCCCGCCCAGGCTCCGCCGCAGCCCCTCGCGTCCCCCGCGCCCGCGGGCCCGCCCGTGCGGCTGACCAAGGTCACGCTCACCAAGGACGCCCCGTCGGTCTCCCTCACCAAGCAGGGCGGCACCTCCGGGGCGATGCGCGTGAACCTCAACTGGGAGGTGCGCAAGCAGTTCAAGGGCTGGGCGAGCAAGCTCGGCCGGGCCGTGGCCATGCACGCTGACCTAGACCTGGACCTGTGCGCCCTGTACGAACTGGCCGACGGCCGCAAGGGCGTCGTCCAGGCGCTCGGCAATGCCTTCGGGTCGCTGGACCAGCCGCCGTACCTCCTGCTCGACGGCGACGACCGCACCGGCGCGGTGGCCAGCGGCGAGAACCTCACGGTCAACCTCGACCACATCAAGGACTTCAAGCGCATCGTCATCTTCGTGACGATCTACGAAGGCGCGCGCAGCTTCGCCGACCTGAACGCCACGGTGACGCTGCAACCGCAGCACGGCGCCTCCATCGACTTCTCGCTCGACGAGTGCACGGTGCCCTCCACGGTGTGCGCGCTCGCGCTGCTCACGAACAACAACGGCGACCTGTTCGTCCAGCGCGAGGCCCGCTACCTGGTGCCCGAGCGCGGCGTCAGCCCGCAGCGCACCATCGACTACGCCTACGGCTGGGGCATGAACTGGACGCCCGGCAGGAAGTAGCGCCCCGGCCGAGGCCTCACCGGCGTCCGGGAGCGGGATCGGGGCGGGCGTAGGTCCGCCCCTTCCACGCCGCCCCGCGCCCCCGGTAGTGCCGCACCGCCGAGTCCACCGTCATCAGGAGGTAGAGGAAAGCGGTGAACGGCAGCAGGGGAGCGAGCCACAGCGTCTGCCGGTAGTAGCGCAGCATCGGGACGTATGTCGCCGTCATCACCAGCCACGCGGCCCCGCCGAGCGCGGCGGGCAGGGCGCTGCCGGCGGCCAGGCCGCCGAGCAGGGCCGCCGGGGGCACCAGATAGACCAGGGCGAGTCCCAGGACCGTGCCGAGCAGGATCAGGGGCTGGTGGCGCAGCTGGGCGTAGGCGCTGCGCGAGACCATCCGCCACAGGTCGCCGAGGCCCGGGTACGGGCGCACGCTGTCGACGCGTTCCGCGAGGCCCAGCCAGATGCGGCCGCCCGAGCGCTTCACCGCCTTCGCCAGCGTCACGTCGTCGATCACCGCGTGCCGGATGGAGTCGGGGATGTCCGCGCGCTCGGCGGCCGCGGCGGCGAGCAGGACGCAGCCGCCGGCGGCCGCGGCCGTGCGCGAGCCCTTCTTCGCGATCCAGCGGAACGGATACAGCTGCGCGAAGAAGTAGACGAACGCCGGGACGACGAGCCGCTCCCACATGCTCGCCACGCGCAGCCGCGCCATCTGCGAGACAAGATCCAAACCGGTCGTCTCCGCCGCGGCGACCAACTCCCGCAGGCTGTCCGGCTCATGGGCGATGTCCGCATCGGTGAGCAGCAGATACCGGGGCTCACGCGCGCGTGCCAGGCCCATGCCGTGCTGGACGGCCCACAGCTTGCCCGTCCAGCCCGGCGGCGGCTCTCCCGGTGAGCCGACCGTCAGGGGCAGGCCTCCGTGCCGATCGGCCAGGGCGCGGGCCAGCTCGCCCGTGCCGTCCGAACTCCCGTCGTCCACGAGGAAGATCTCGGCCCGCCCGGGATAGTCCTGGGCCAGCAGCGAGGGCAGGCTGTCGGGCAGCACGGCGGCCTCGTCACGGGCGGGCACGACGACACAGACCGAGGGCCAGGCGTCCGGTTCGCGGCGCGGCGGCAGACGCAGGTCCGTGCGCCAGAAGAAGCCCTGTCCCCACAGCAGCCACAGCCAGGCGGCAAGCGAGGCGGCGGCGGTCCACACAACGGCGCTCATCCGCCGCAGTCTGCCCCACGCGGGCGGGCGCCACAGGCCCATCGACTATGGTGACCGGGTGAAGATCGCGCTCATGGACTCCGGTATCGGCCTGCTCGCCGCCGCGGTGGCGGTACGTCGTCTGCGGCCGGACGCCGAGCTCGTCCTCTCCTCGGACCCCGACGGGCTGCCCTGGGGACCGCGTTCCGCCGAGGACGTCACCCGGCGCTCGCTCGCCGTCGCCGAAGCGGCCGCCGCGCACCGGCCCGACGCGCTGATCGTCGCCTGCAACACCTCGTCCGTGCACGCCCTGCCCGCGCTGCGGGCCCGCTTCGAGCCCGAGCTGCCCGTCATCGGGACCGTGCCGGCGATCAAGCCGGCCGCGGCCGGCGGCGGCCCCATCGCCATCTGGGCCACCCCCGCGACCACCGGCAGCCCCTACCAGCGCGGCCTCATCGAGGAGTTCGCCGGCGGCGTGGCCGTCACCGAGGTGCCCTGCCCCGGTCTCGCGGACGCCGTGCAGTACGCCGACGAGGCGGCCATCGACAAGGCGGTCGCCGCGGCAGCCGCCCTCACCCCGCGTGACGTAACGGCCGTCGTCCTGGGCTGCACCCATTACGAGCTGGTCGCCGAGCGCATCCGCGCGGCCCTCCAGCAGCCCGGTCAGCCGCCCCTGGTCCTGCACGGCTCCGCCGGAGCGGTCGCCGCCCAGGCCCTGCGCAGGACCGGCGAGGCCCCCGGTCCCGGAAACGGCACCGAGGGCGGCCTGACGGTGATCCTCAGCGGCCGCACGGCCGAGCTGCCCGTCGCCGCCCACACGTACGCCGAAGGCAGGCTGCTCGCGGCGGCCACTCCCGCGCGCTGAGCCTCCGCGGAGCCACGCGCCCGGTGCAGCGCACGGGCCCCGCAGGGGCCTGCCCGCCCCGTCCCGTACGGGCGAACGGCGCGCACGTCCGCCGACCGCGCCCCGGCCCCTGTACGCAAGGGGACCGGGCGTCCAGGCGGGACGGTGACGCTCCGCGATGCGGTGCCTTCCGACCGGAACGTCGGTACTCTCGTTCGCATGAGGGACCACACGCACGGTGAGCGGGGCAGCACGGCCGACGTCCCGCCGGAAGTCTGGACCGGCAGCGCGACCAACCGCGTGCAGTGGCTGCTTGCGCTGTCCGGCGCTCTCTGCCTGGCCCTGGGGATCGAGCTGGCCGTCGACAACATGTGGACGTCCGGGGTCGCCGCCCTCGCCATGTCCGTCGTGGGGTGCATCGCAGCCGGGCTCCTGATCCTGTTCGGCACCCTCGCCTTCGTGCACGTCGCCGTGAAGGTCGACAAGGACTGCCTGGAGGTGCGCTGCGGCCACATGGGGCTGCCGCGCCGCCGCATCCCCCTCTCCCACGTGGTCGGCGCGGAGTTCGCGCAGGCCGTCAGCCCCCGGCAGTGGGGCGGCTGGGGCTATCGCTCGCGGCCCGACATCGGCACCGCCGTCGTGGTCAGGCGCGGGGAGGGCCTGGTCCTCGTCCTGGGCGACGGCCGCCGGTTCACGATCACCGTCGACGACGCCGAAGCGGCCGTACGGATCATTCGCGCCCGGCTGTCCATGGCGGCCCGCCCGGCGCTCTGACCTGCGCCGGTTCCTCGCCCAGCGGTCGCGCCGTGGCGATGCCCGCGAGATATCCCGCCCCTGTCGTCACCGCCGTCAGGCTCAGCGCGTTGCCGACCGAGGCCACCGCGGCGAGCGCCGTCAGGGCCGCGCCCGCCGACAGGACGACCTGGGTGGAGCGCGGCGAGCGGTACAGGGCGTACAGCAGCCAGCAGAAGACCGCCGCCAGCAGGACCACACCGATCAGACCCTGCTCGGCCGCCTGCTGCAACGGCGCCGAATGCGGCTTGCCGTCCGCCAGGAAGTGTTCGGCCACCGTGGGGCTCGAATCGGCGAACCGGCCGGGGCCCACGCCGAGCACCGGCTCCTGGCCGGTGAGCGCCAGCGCGTCGTGCCACAGCTCGACCCGGTAGCCGTCCAGCTGGCCCTCCAGGGACGCGCTCAACCCCTCCGGGAGCACGTCGTCGGCGATGGCCCAGGTCAGACCGGTCACCACCGCCGTCGCCAGGGCGAGCCCGGCGAGGCCGAGCACCCGGCGCCGCATCAGCGCGGTCGCCAGCGAGCAGAGCAGGATCCCGGTGCACGCGACGGCGGCGGCCATCGAGCCGGCCACCAGCGCGGTCACCGCGATGCCCACGGCCAGCAGCCGCATCGCGAGCCCCACGGCGGGGCTCCGGGCCGCCCAGGCCGCGCAGCAGGCCGCTCCCGTCGCCAGGATCAGGAGCGCCGCCGTGGCGCCGGTGTGGCCGAGCGGCGCCGCGCTCACGGGGCCCGGCGAGAGCTGCGGGGCCGCGATGGCGAGGCCCACCCCGGCCAGCGCGCCGACGCAGGGCGCGGCGACCGGCAGCAGCGCGCCGCCGATCCGCCCGCCCGCGTACCCCGCGGCCACGGCGAGCACCGCGAGGAGCACACCCTCGGGCTGGCCGCCGTGCACCCCCGCGGTGATCAAGGACCATGCCGCGCACACGCCGAGCAGCGCGCAGCCCGTCGCGTCGGACGTGCTGCGCCGTTCGTACGCCCCTGATCGACCGGCCGTCGCGGCCATCCCCGTTGTCCCCACCCCGTCGCCCCCCGTCGATATGACGGGTCCCGAACGCTGTGGCTTGATCCGGCCGCAGGTCAGGGACTCGGGCACACCGTAACCGCTGCAACGGGGAGTTGTGGACATCTTGCGCAGGAACGATCCGTCGATCGCCCGTCCGACGCCTGCGCGCGTCTTGCCTCCCGGGGGCCGCGGAAGCGGTGTCTGCCAGGCACGACCGTCCTGTCGGTGTCCACGTGACGCGCCGTACACTCCCCGAGTGACCGCCACCACCACCTCCGTAGACGAGTCGGAGCAGCTCGGACCGCAGCCCGCGCCCGCATCGCGCAAGGCCCGGTTCCTGCGAGCGCTCGTCCCGGCCACCGCGGCGGCACTCTCCGGAGTGCTGCTCTACGTCAGCTTTCCGCCACGCACCCTGTGGTGGCTCGCCCTGCCGGCCTTCGGGGTGTTCGCCTGGTGCCTGCACGGCCGCGGCTGGAAGGCGGGCCTGGGACTGGGCTACCTCTTCGGTCTCGGCTTCCTGCTGCCGCTCCTGGTGTGGACCGGGGTGGAGGTCGGGCCCGGGCCGTGGCTGGCGCTCGCCGCCATCGAGGCGATGTTCGTCGCGCTGGTCGGAGCGGGCATCGCGGTGGTCTCCCGGCTGCCCGGGTATCCGCTGTGGGCGGCGGCCCTGTGGATCGCCGGCGAGGCGGCACGCGCGCGCGTGCCGTTCAGCGGATTCCCCTGGGGCAAGATCGCCTTCGGGCAGGCGGACGGGGTCTTCCTGCCGCTGGCCGCGCTCGGTGGCACGCCCGTGCTCGGGTTCGCGGTGGTCCTGTGCGGCTTCGGGCTCTTCGAGGTCGTCCGCCAGGCCCGCGAGGTGCGCACCGCCCGCGTCGTGCGCCGGGGTGCGGCGGCAGCGGCCCTGCTCGGCGTGCTCGTCCCGGTCGCCGGTGCCTTCGCCGCGCGCCCGCTGGTGAGCGACGACGCCGAGGACGGCACCGCGACCGTCGCGGCCATCCAGGGCAACGTCCCGCAGGCGGGCCTGGAGTTCAACGCCCAGCGCCGGGCCGTGCTCGACCACCACGTGCGCGAGACCCAGCGGCTGGCGGAGCGGGTGAAGGCGGGCAAGGCGAAGCAGCCTGACTTCGTGCTGTGGCCGGAGAACTCCTCCGACATCGACCCGTTCACCAACCCCGACGCCCGCGCGGCCATCGAGCGCGCGGTCAAGGCGATCGGCGCCCCCATCTCGGTGGGCGGCGTCGTCCAGGCCAAGGACGGCAGGCTCTTCAACGAGCAGATCCTGTGGGACCCGCAGAAGGGCCCCACGGACACCTACGACAAGCGGCAGATCCAGCCCTTCGGCGAGTACATCCCGCTGCGCGGCGTCGTCGGCTTCTTCAGCAGCGACGTGGGCATGGTGCGCCAGGACTTCAGCCGCGGCTCCGAGCCCGGCGTCTTCACCATGGCGGGCACGAAGGTGGGACTTGCCACCTGCTACGAAGCGGCCTTCGACTGGGCGGTGCGCGACACCGTCACGCACGGCGCGCAGCTGATCTCCGTGCCCAGCAACAACGCGACGTTCGACCGCAGCGAGATGACCTACCAGCAGCTGGCCATGTCGCGGATCCGCGCCGTCGAGCACAGCCGTACGGTCACCGTCCCGGTGACCAGCGGGGTCAGCGCGATCATCATGCCGGACGGCCGTGTCTCGCAGAAGACGACGTGGTTCACCGCGGACTCCCTGGTCGAGGAGGTGCCGCTGCGTTCGTCGAAGACCCCGGCGACCCGGCTCGGTGTCCTGCCCGAGGGCCTTGTGGTGCTGATCGCGGCGGGCGGGCTCGGCTGGGCGGTCACCGGCGCCGTACGGGAGAAGCGGGCCCGCCAGGCCCGTTAGGGTCGAAGGCATGGCAACTCCTGACTTCATCCGCGCGATCCGGGCCGACGCCGGCCACCAGCTGCTCTGGCTCCCCGGGGTCACCGCCATCGTCTTCGACGACGAGGGCAGAGTGCTCCTGGGGCGCCGCTCCGACAACGGCAAGTGGTCGGTCATCGGCGGCATCCCGGACCCGGGCGAGCAGCCCGCCGCCTGTGCCGTGCGCGAGGTCTTCGAGGAGACCGCGGTGCACTGCGTGGCCGAGCGCGTCGTGCTCGTCGAGGCCCTGGAGCCGGTGACCTACCCCAACGGCGACACGTGCCAGTTCATGGACATCACCGTGCGCTGCCGTGCCGTGGGGGGCGAGGCCCGCGTCAACGACGACGAGTCGCTCGACGTGGCCTGGTTCGCCCTGGACCAGCTGCCCGATCTGCACGAGACCGGGCTCTTCCGGATCAAGCAGGCCATGGCGGAGGAGCAGCCCACCTGGTTCGACCGGAGCTGACGGGCGCCGCGCTCCGGCTCAGCTCGCCTTGATCATGTCGGCGCACTTCTCGCCGATCATCATCGTGGTGATGCACGGGTTGACCGCGGGCAGGAACGGCATGACCGAGGCGTCGGCGACCCGCAGCCCGGTGACGCCCTTGACCCGCAGTGCGGGGTCGAGCGGCGAGTCCGCGTCGTCGCTCGCGCCCATCCGCACGGTGCCCGCCGGGTGGTAGACCGTGTTGTGGGTCTGGCGGATGTAGGCGAACAGCTCGTCGTCGGTCGTGGCGTCCGGTCCCGGAGCCAGTTCGGCGCCCGTCCAGCCGGCCATCGGCGCCTGCGCCGCGATCTTGCGGGCGAGCCGGATGCCGTACGTCATCACGCGGATGTCGTGCTCGTGCGTGAAGTAGCGCGGGTCGACCTTGGGCTTGTCCCGGAAGTCGCGGCTGCGCAGCTCGACCGTGCCCGTGGAGCGGGCCCGGGTGACGTTCGGGGTGAGGCAGAAGGCGTTGTCGGTCGTGGGGTAGCCGCGCCGGTAGGTGTTCAGGTCGAAGGGCACCGAGCCGTAGTGGAACATCAGGTCCGGGCGGTCGAGGCCCGGTTCGGTGTCCGCGAAGATGCCGATCTCCCACCACTGGGTGGAGGAGGTGACCATCGGCTGCTTCGCCTCCCACATGATCACGCCCTCGGGGTGGTCCTGGAGGTGGGCGCCGACTCCGGGGGAGTCCACCCGCACCTCGACGCCGCACTCGCGCAGCTGCCCGGCGGGGCCGATCCCCGACAGCATCAGGAGCTTCGGCGAGTCGATCGCCCCGCAGGAGACGACGACCTCGCGGCGCGCCGAGACGGTGCCGCTGTGCACGGTGTCCGGCTCCAGGTACTCCACGCCCGTGCAGCGCCGGTTCTCGTCGAACAGCAGCCGCTTGGCCTGGAGCCCCGTGCGCACCTCCAGGTTGGGCCGCTTGCCCAGAACCGGGTGCAGGTACGACACCGAGGCCGACGAACGGGTGCCGTCCGTGCGGGAGTTGATCTGGAACCAGTGGGCGCCGCGCACCACCGTCGTGCCGGTGTTGAACGGCGTGGTGGGGATGTCGGCCGCCGCGCACGCCTCCAGCAGGGCCGTTCCGCAGGGGTCGTTCGGCGGGACGCTCATGATGTTCACCGGGCCCGAACGGCCGTGGTGGTCGCCGGGTGCGTCGTTCGTCTCCAGGCGCTGGTAGAGCGGGAAGCAGTCCGCGGCGCTCCAGCCCGTACAGCCCAGGGCGCCCCATTCGTCGAGGTCCTCGGCCGGTGCCCAGAAGGCGATGCAGGAGTTGTGCGAGGAGCAGCCGCCGAGCACCTTGGCGCGGGCGTGGCGCATGAAGCTGTTGCCGTTCTCCTGCGGCTCCACCGGGTAGTCCCAGTCGTAGCCGGACTCCAGCAGGGCCATCCACCGGTCGAGTCGCAGGATGTTGTCGTCGCCGACGTCCGAGGGGCCGGCCTCCAGCACGCAGACGGTGACGTCCGGGTCCTCGGTCAGCCGCGCGGCGACGACGGCGCCTGCCGTCCCGCCGCCGACGACCACGTAGTCGAACTCGGCCTGGGGGCTCTGTGCGGGCATGACGACTCCAGACGTACGGGGTTCAGGGGGCGGCCGGGGGCGAGGGGGGAGTGGTGGGGTCGGCGGGCTCCTCGAAGCGGTGCTCGGCGAGGACACCCGCCTTGTGCCGCTGCACGAACCAGTAGTAGGCGAAGCCGCCGCAGGCCACGATGCCGATGAACAGGAACGCGCCCCAGCGCAGGTACCAGTGCTGCGGTCCCGTCGCGTTGTAGACCTCGGCGCGCGGCCAGGCCAGGTTGAGGGACATGGCCGCGCCCCAGAGCACGGCGAGGATGTTGACCGGAAGGCCGAACTTGCCGAGCGAGAACTTGCCCTCGGCGGGCTCCCACTGGCCGCGCAGCCGCCTGATCAGCATCGGCAGGGTGACCAGGAGGTAGGCCAGGTAGATCATGATGATCGCGATGCTGGTGATCACCGAGAAGATCTGCGGCTGATTGATGTTGATCACCAGGATGGCGACGCCGACCAGCCCGATGATGATCGCGGGCAGCACGGGCGTCTTGAACCGCGGGCTGACCTTGGCGAGCAGCGAGGACGCGGGCAGGCAGTTGTCGCGCGCCATGGCGAACGCGAGGCGGATGCCCGCGGCCTGCACGGCGAGTTCGCACACGGTGATGGCGACGACCACGCACCACAGCACGATCTCGCCGATGGTGGAGCCGAGCGTGCTCAGGACCACGTACTGAAGGCCGTCCACGGACAGTTCCTTCGCGTGCAGGTCCGGCACGGCCAGGAGCGCGAACAGCAGGATGAGCCCGCCGATGAGGAAGGAGAAGACGAGCGCCCGCAGGATCGCCCGCGGGGCGTTGCGGCTCGGGTCGAGGGACTCCTCGCCCAGCGAGGACGCGGTGTCGAAGCCGTACATCACGTACGCCGACGCCAGCGAGGCCGTCAGGAACGCCCCGAAGTATCCGAGGTTCTGGCCTTCGCCCAGGCCCCCGGTCTCCGTGATGGCGCTGGGGCCGCGGGTGATGTGCGCGGCGAGCAGCACGATCAGGACGACGGCCGCGATCAGCTCGATCAGCACGCCGGCGGAGTTGATCCGGGCCATCAGCTTGACGCCGAACGCGTTGACCAGGGTGGTGAACAGGATCAGCACGGAACCGAGCAGGACGGCGTTCTTCGCCGCGTCGGTGTCCCCGCTGCCGTCCCCGACGAACTGGAACGCGTCGGAGATCTGCGGCAGCGTGATCTGGTACGCGAGGGCGACCGCCGCCAGGGACACCATGGTCGCCGTCAGCATCATCCAGCCGCCGAGCCAGCCGACGTGCTTGCCGCCCAACTGCTTGGCCCAGTTGTAGACGGAGCCCGCGACGGGGAAGCGGGCGGCCAGCTCGCAGAAGCAGAGGGCCACCATCAGCTGCCCGACGAAGACCATCGGCCAGGACCACCAGTAGGCGGGACCGCCGAAGCTGACGCCGAAGTAGAAGAGCTGGAAGGTGCCGGTCAGGATCGAGATGTAGCTGATCCCGGCGGCGAAGGTGTGGAAGTTGCCCAGGGTGCGCTTGAGTTCGGGCCGGTAGCCGAGCTTGCCGAGCGCGTCGTCGTCGTCCTGGTGCTGCTGCCGGGCGGCGTCGGCGGCCGCGGCGCCCTTGGCGGGGTCCGTGCTCATTCGAACCACCTCTGGGGTGTCGCGGCGAGATTGCGCCAGACGTGCTTGGCCTCCTGGTACTCGGCGAGGCCCGCCGGGCCCAGTTCGCGGCCGAAGCCGGACTGCTTCATGCCGCCCCACTCCGCCTGCGGCACGTACGGATGGAAGTCGTTGATCCAGACCGTTCCGGCGCGCATCCTGGCAGCCACGCGCTGGCCCTTGCCGGTGTCCTGGGTCCAGACGGCGCCCGCGAGTCCGTAGACGGTGTCGTTGGCGAGCGCGACCGCCTCGTCCTCGTCGCGGAACCGCTCGACGGTCAGCACCGGGCCGAACGACTCGTCGGTGACCACCGACATGCCGGGGGTGCACTCGTCGAGCACGGTCGGCGGGTAGTAGTAGCCGTCGCGCAGCGCCGGGTCGTCGGGGCGCGCGCCGCCGCAGCGCAGGACCGCGCCCTCGGCGATGCCCGCCGCCACGTACGCCTCTACCTTGTCGCGGTGCGCCGCCGAGATCAGCGGACCGGTGCGGGCGTCCTGGTCGAAGGGGCCGCCGAGCCGGATCCGCCCGGCGCGCTCGACCACCTCGTCGACGAACCGGTCGTGCAGCCCGTCCTCGACCAGGAGCCGCGCCCCGGCCGAACAGACCTGGCCCGAGTGCAGGAAGATCGCCATCAGGGCGTAGTCGACGGCCGCCTCGAAATCGGCGTCGGCGAAGACGATGTTCGGGTTCTTGCCGCCCAGCTCCAGGGCGACCTTCTTCACCGTGGGGGCCGCGGCGGCCATGATGCGGCGCCCGGTGACGAGCCCGCCGGTGAAGGACACCATGTCGACGCGGGGGTCCTCGCTGAGCGGTGCGCCCGCGGTGGGGCCCGCGCCCAGGATCAGGTTGGCGGCGCCGCCGGGCAGCCCGGCCTCGGTGAGCAGGCGCATCAGGATGATGGAGGTGTGCGGGGTCAGCTCGCTGGGCTTGAGGACGAAGGTGTTGCCCGCGCCGAGCGCCGGGGCGACCTTCCAGGCCGTCTGGAGCAGCGGATAGTTCCAAGGCGTGATCAGCGCGCACACCCCGACCGGCTCGTGCACCACCCGGCTGTCGACGTCCGGGCTGCCCGCGTCCACCACCCGGTCGGTGCCGCCCGCCGCCGTCAGGTTGCCGAAGTAGCGGAAGCAGTTCGCGATGTCGTCCATGTCGTACTCGCTCTCCACGAGCCGTTTCCCGGTGTCCAGGGATTCGGCGCGGGCGAGCGCGTTCTTGTCGCGTTCGATGAGGTCGGCCACGCGCAGCAGCAGACGGCCGCGTTCGGCCGCCGGGACGCGCGGCCACGGTCCGTCGTCGAAGGCCTCACGGGCGGCGGCGATCGCCTTCGCGGCGTCCTTGGGCCCGGCTTCGTCGACGGTCGCGACCAGGGTGTTGTCCGCGGGGCAGCGGATCTCCCGGGTCTGCCCGTCCACGGCAGTGGTCCATGTTCCGCCGATGAACAGCTCCGGCATGACGGCTCCTCGGGGATGGGATGCGCGGGTGCTCCACGAATGGACGGTAAGGAGTACGCGCCGCGTCCGCACCACAAGAGCGGCTGTTCGGCGCATCCGCCCCGGTCCGCCTCCACGGCGACAGGCGTACCCGAAGACCGCGTGCGTCACTCCGATAGCCTGGAGGCACGATGAACCGGCTGATCACGTCATGGGGCGCGTACGACCTCACACGATTTCCCGAGGACCCGCGCGACCCGCTGCGCGCCTGGTCCGCCGCCGACGCCTATCTGCTGCGGCATCTGGCGGGCGAGGCGGATCCCAAGGCCGAGCAGCCGGACGAGGCGAAGCCCGTCGACCTCTCCGGCACCGTGGCCGTCGTCGGCGACCGCTGGGGCGCGCTGACCACGGCGCTCGCCGAGCACGGACCGACGATGATCACCGACTCGTTCCTGGCGCGCGAGGCCGCGCGGGCCAACGTGGCCCGGGCCGGGTTCGCGCCGGACGCGGTGCGCCTGGCGACCACCGGTGACGCCCCGCCCGGCCGGATCGACGTCCTCCTGGTGCGCGTGCCCAAGAGCCTGGCCCTCCTGGAGGACCAGCTGCACCGGCTCGCGCCCGCCCTGCACACGGGCACGGTCGTCGTCGGCACCGGAATGGTCACCGAGATCCACACCTCGACGCTCGACCTCTTCGAGCGGATCATCGGCCCCACGCGGACGTCGCTGGCCCGGCAGAAGGCGCGGCTCATCTTCAGCACACCGGATCCCGAGCGGGACGCCGGGCCCAGCCCGTGGCCGCGCTCCTACGTGCTCGACGCCGACTCCGGAGCGGGCGCGGGGCTGACCGCCGTCAACCACGCCGGCGTGTTCTGCGCCGAACGCCTCGACATCGGCACCCGCTTCCTGCTCCAGCACCTGCCGACCGGCCGGGGCGCCGCGCACGTCGTGGACCTGGGCTGCGGCAACGGCGTTCTCGGGACGGCCGCCGCCGTCGCCGACCCGGAGGCCACGGTCACCTTCGTCGACGAGTCGTATCCCGCAGTCGCGTCGGCCGAGGCCACCTTCCGCGCCAACGCCTCCGACGCCACGCGTGCGGAGTTCATCGCGGGTGACGCGCTGGCCACCGTCCCCGCCGGGTCGGTGGACCTGGTCCTGAACAACCCGCCCTTCCACACCCACCAGGCGACCTCCGGGGCGACCGCCTGGCGGATGTTCAGCGGGGCGCGGGCCGCGCTGCGCCCCGGCGGCGAGCTGTGGGTCGTCGGCAACCGCCATCTCGACTACCACGTGAAGCTGCGCAAGCTCTTCGGCAACTCCCAGGTCGTCGCGGGCAACCCGAAGTTCGTCATCCTGCGGGCGGTCAAGCGCGACCGCTGACACCGCCTCGCTCCCCGCGGGAGGCTCAGACGTCGAAGGCCGTCGCCCGGGTCACCTTCTCCCAGGCGGCGATCTCCGCGCGGACCGTGTCCAGGTGGCCGACGACCGCGTCCACGGCGTCCTCGCCCAGCGGCAGGCGCAGCGGGGTCTCGTCCGCGTCGAGCGCGGTGATGATCGCCGCGGCGGCCTTCGCCGGGTCGCCGGGCTGCTCGCCGTCGCCGCCCGCGACCATCGCGCGGGTGGCGCCCGCCGTCTGCGCGTAGTCCGGGATCTCGACCGGGCTCGCGCTGGTGTTGCCGAACAGGCTGGTGCGGAACGCGCCGGGCTCCACCACCAAGACCTTGATGCCGAGCGGCCCCACCTCGGCCGCCAGCGCCTCCGACATCCCTTCCAGGGCGAACTTCGTGCCGCTGTACGCGGAGAATCCCGCGAAGGACATCTGCCCGCCCATGCTGCTCATCTGCACGATCGCCCCCGAGCGCCGCGCCCGCATGTGCGGCAGGACGGCACGGGTCAGCGCGGCCGGGCCGAAGACGTGCACGTCGAACAGGGCGCGCAGCTCGGCGTCCGAGTCCTCCTCCAGGGCGCCGACGTGGCTGCGGCCCGCGTTGTTCACCAGGACGTCGATGCGGCCGTGCCGGTCGGTGACGTCCCGCACGGCGGCCTCGATGCCCGCCGTGTCGGTCACGTCCAGGGTGAGGGCCTCGACCTGGTCGGGGTGGGCGGCGACCAGGTCATCCAGGGAGGAGGCGGCTCGGGCGGTGGCCACGACCACACCGCCCGCGGCGACGGCCGCCTCGGTGATCGCCCGGCCGAAGCCGCTGTTCGCGCCGGTCACGAGCCATACCCTCGTCATCTCGAACTCCCTTTGTGTGGCGGCCGGTTCACTCGTCTCCGGCTCTGGGGATCATCGTGCGGCGGAATCCGGTGGCCCGTCCAAGACATGACGTGATAGCTGATGGTTATGGACCTACAGGGTTTTCGCGGCAGGGACGTGCACGGCAGGGATCTGCGGTACTTCGTCGCGGTGGCGCAGGAGTTGCACTTCACGCGCGCCGCCGAGCGGCTCTTCGTCTCGCAGCCCGCGCTGAGCAAGCAGATACGGGCGCTGGAGCGGCAGCTCGGCGCGGAGCTGTTCGTGCGGGACAGGCAAGGCGTGCGCCTCACCTCCGTGGGCGAGGCGCTCCTGCCGCACGCCCGCCAGGTGCTCGCCGCCTGGCGGTCGGGGGACGAGGCCGTGGAGCGGGCGAAGGTCCGGGAGCGGGCCACGCTCACGGTGGGCATGAGCACCCGGCCGGCCCGCGGCGGGCTGCTGCCCGCAGTGCGTTCCCGCTTCGGCGAGGCGCACCCCGACGCCACGATCCGGCTGCGGCAGGTGAGCTGGGAGGACGCCAGCGCGGGCCTCGCGGACGGCACGGCGGACGTGGCCTTCGTCTGGCTGCCGCTGCCGGACCAGGAGCGCTATGCGTGGGTGGTCGTCGCCGAGGAGCCGCGGCACGTGGCCCTTCCCGTGTCGCACGGCCTCGCGGACCAGGACGAGGTCGACTTCGCCGACCTCCTCGACGAACCCTTCCTCGCGCTGCCCGAGAGCGCCGGCGCGCTGCGGGACTACTGGCTCGCCCTGGACGCCCGCGCCGGCCGGCCGCCCCGTATCGGCGCGGAGATCGCCAGTACCGACGAGACGTACGAGGCACTCGTGGACGGCCGCGGGGTCTGCCTGGTCGCCGCGGGCAACGCGCCCCTGATCACGCTGGGCGGTGTCGTCACGCGCCCGGTCCGTGGCGTCACGCCCAGCAGGTTCGTCCTGGCCTGGCGCGCGGACGACGGCCGCCGCCCGCTGGTGGGCGCGTACGTCAAGGCGTGCGGGGAGGCGCTGGGACGGGCCGGACAGGCGCCCCTCGGCCCGTCGCGTCGCAACCGTTGACCTCGCCCCCACGCCCCCTTACCGTTTCCGCGTTCGGAGTATCAAATGGCGTTCGACATCACGAACACAGGGGTGGGGTGACGCCCTCCGCCTCGCGCGTCAAGGAGCCGCATGCGTCCCAGCGAAGTGCCCAGCCGTAGAACCGTGTTGCGAGGAACCCTGGCCGCCGGCGCGCTCGCCGCCGCGCCGGCCCTCACCCAGACGCCCGCCCGTGCGGCGTCCCAGGAGCCCGCCCCCGCCGCGCCCCGGGGTGCGGCCGCCTACCGCAACCCGCTCGTCGAACAGCGCGCCGACCCGCACATCCACCGCCACACCGACGGCCACTACTACTTCACGGCGACCTCGCCCGAGTACGACCGCATCGTCCTGCGCCGCTCCCGCACCCTGCGGGGACTGACGCGGGCGGAGGAGTCGGTCATCTGGCGGCGGCACACGAGCGGCGACATGGCCGCGCACATCTGGGCGCCGGAACTCCACCGCGTCGACGGCAAGTGGTACATCTACTTCGCCGCCGCGCCCGCCGACGACGTGTGGAAGATCCGGATCTGGGTCCTGGAGAACGCCAACGCCAATCCCTTCAAGGGAAGATGGGTGGAGAAGGGTCGGCTCGCCACCGCCTGGGACACCTTCTCGCTCGACGCCACCACCTTCACCCACCGCGGCAGCCGCTATCTCGCCTGGGCGCAGTACGAGCCCGGCACCGACACCAACACCGGTGTCTTCCTCTCCCGGATGGCGAACCCCTGGACGCTGACGGGGCCTCAGATACGCCTGACGACACCCGAGTACGCCTGGGAGTGCGTCGGCTTCAAGGTGAACGAAGGGCCCTCGGCCCTTCAGCGCAACGGCCGCGTCTTCCTCACCTACTCGGCGTCGGCGACCGACTCCCACTACTGCGTGGGGCTGCTCACCGCCGACACCCGCAGCGACCTCCTGGACCCGGCCTCCTGGGCCAAGTCGCCGACCCCCGTCTTCACCAGCAACGACACGACCAAGCAGTACGGCCCCGGCCACAACTGCTTCACCGTCGCCGAGGACGGCCGCACCGACGTCCTCGTCTACCACGCCCGCCAGTACAAGGACATCGTCGGCGACCCGCTGCACGACCCCAACCGCCACACCCGCGTCCAGAAGCTGGGCTGGAAGGCCGACGGCACCCCGGACTTCGGCATCCCGGTGGCCGACGCCGTCTAGCGCCCGGTCGCCGTATGGCGCCCGGTCAGGGGGCGGTGTCGAGCAAGGGGCGCAGGAACGAGCGTACGAAGGCGTTGCGGAACGTGCCCTGCGGGTCCAGGCGCCGTGCCAGGGCGGCGAAGTCCGCCGCGCGCGGATAGCGGGCGCCCAGCTCCGCGGGGTCGGTGCCGAACACCTTGCCCCAGTGCGGCCGGGGCCCGAACCGCGCCAGGCGCCCCTCGACGAGCGCGATCACCGGCAGCACGGCCGCCGTGTCGGGCACCCAGGTGAAGTGGAAGGCCACCGTGTCCCGGCCGTGGGCGGGGCTGAGCCACTGGGTGTCGGCGGCGACCGTGCGCACCTCGCACACCTGGAGGACGGGCGCCACCTCGTGCCGCAGGGCGGCCAGGGCGTGCAGGGCGGCCTGCGCGTGCTCACGCGGGAGCAGGTACTCCGACTGGAGCTCGGCGCCGCTGCTGGGCATGAACTCGGCCCGGAAGTGGGGCAGCCGCTCGTGCCAGGAGCCCGGCACGCCCAGCTGCTCGGTGCAGTGCACGGCCGAAATGCCCGGCACGGGATGGCGGGCCTCGCGCACGGGCGCCGCCCACGGGAAGTCGACGGGGGCGTCACCGCGCTGCTTGAGCCACACCTGATCGAAACGCGGAGCACGCCAGTCGGTGAACAGACTCACGCTGTACGCCGCTGAGGTCACCGCCTCGAAGTCCATGCGGTTGAGGGGGAGTTCGCCGAACACGTGCTGACTGACCACGTAGTGTGGATCCAGGTCGAGCGTGAGGGCCTCCACGACGCCGAGCGCGCCGAGCGAGACCACGGCGCCGTCGAAACCGTCGTCGCCGCGGTTCAGGACGCACGTCTGTCCGTCGGCCGTCACCAGCTCCACGCTGCGCACGGTCTCCGCGAGCGACTGGTTGGCGTTGCCCGAGCCGTGCGTCCCGGTGGCGACCGAACCGGCCACCGAGATGTGCGGCAGCGAGGCCATGTTGGGCAGGGAGAGCCCGGACGCGGCGACGGTCCTGGCCAGTTCGGCGTACCGCACACCGCCCGACACGCGCACCGTGTGCGCCGCGGTGTCCACGTCGATCGACGGTTCGAGGGCGGAGAGGGAGACGAGGGCCGTGCCCGCGGCGTCGCCGTCCACGTCCGCGATCCGGTTGAAGGAGTGGCCGCTGCCGAGCACCCGCACCTGCCTGCTCTCCGCGACGAGCGTCCGCAGGGCCTCACAGGACGTGGGCCGGTGCAGCTCGCGGGCCGAGAAGGTGATGTTCCCGGCCCAGTTGGTCACGGCGCCGTCCCGGCCGGTGGCCAAGGCGTCAGTCATGTTCGGGTCCTTCCCTCGCGGCTGCGGGAAAGGAGGCCCGCGCCTGCCCCCGCTGCGTTCATGGTTCACGACCATACGGCTCCGGACGGCAGGCCGGGGCGCCGGAAAACGCGCTCGTTTCAGGCCCGCATCACCAGCCGGTCGACGGCGGGGTTGCCCGAGCCGTAGGCCGCCGGAAGGAGCCCGGTCCCGCCGGTCGCGTACAGGGCCTGTTCGAGTCCGCCGATCAGCGGCTGTACGTCGACCGGCGGGCGGACCACCAGGCGCAGGAAGCGGCTGGAGCTGCCGATCTTGTTGCCGCACTCGCGGACCAGGATGCCGTGCTCCGTCAGGAGCCGGTCGCGCAGGGCGGCTCCGTCCACGCCGTCGGGCAGCCGCACGTACACGAAGTTCCCCTGGGAGGGGTAGCTGGTGAGTCCGGGGACCCGGCCGAGGTGCCAGAGCATCTCCTGGCGGTCGCGCCGCACCTGACGCAAGCTCAGGTCGTAGGCGTGGCGGTGCTGCTTCAGCATGAACACCACCGTCTCGGCGAAGGAGTTGAGGTTCCACTTCGGCAGCGCCGCGCGCACCCTGCCGGCCAGTCCCGGGTTGGCGACGAGGTAGCCGAAGCGCACGCCGTGCAGTCCGAAGTTCTTGCCGAGGCTGCGCAGCACGATGACGTTGGGCCGCAGCACCGCCTCGTCGGCGACGCTCGACTCCGGCCCCGCGTCGGCGAATTCGAGGAAGGACTCGTCCACCACGACCAGATCGAGGTCCTGAAGCGCGTCGAGCAGGGCGAGCACCGAGCGGCGCGGCAGGAAGCCGCCGTCGGGGTTGTTGGGGTTGCAGATGACGGCCGTGCGGGAGCCGCGGGCGCGGATGAAGCCGACGTAGGTCGCCGGGTCGAGCACGAAGCCGTCGGACTCCGGGAGCAGGAACATGTCGACCCGCTTTCCCGTCTCCATCGACTGGTCGGTCCACCGCCCGAACGTCGGCACGGGCACCGCGAGCGCGTCGCGCACCAGCAAGTGGTCGATCCAGGTGATGAGTTCGGTCGAGCCGTTGCCCATCACGACCGTCTGCGGGTTGAGTCCGAGGACGGCACTGAGCTCGGCGGTGATGGTGTCGGCGCCGCTCGGGTAGTACGTGAGGATGTCCCGCAGCCGCCCGCCGAGCTCCTCGTACATCTCGGGCGTGGGGAAGTACGGATTGCACGGGATGCAGAAGTCGACGAGCGGCCGCCCGCTGTCCGCCGCCGCCCTGTTCAGCGCGGAGTACGAGGGGCTGTGCGCGGTCGAGGCGCGAAAGAGAGCGGTGACGTTGCCCGCGTCTGCCATGGGAGCACTCCGGATGGTGAAGGTGGTGTCTCCCGTACATACGTACGTGGATGAGGGTGCGCTCAACCGGCGGGGCGGGAAGGGCGGGTGAGGCGTCGGTGTCCCTGGCGCGAACCCGCTCGGCCGCCCTGCGTCAGCCGGAGGTGCTGCGGGGGATCCAGACCCGCATGGCGCCCTCGTCGCGATGCGCCCACGCGTGGTACGGCAGCTGCCAGGAGGCGGCCTCCAGCCACGTGTGGACCTCGGAGCTCGCCGCGCGGAAGGTGGCGAGGTGCCCCGCCTGTTCGAGGCGCTCGGGTCCCCGGGCGATGCTCACCGCCGCGTTGGTGTGCCGCCGCGTGGCCCAGAAGCCGCCGGTGATGCGTGCCGCGGCGGCCGGGCGCAAGGCGGTGCGGGCGTCAGCGCGAAGACGGATCGGCCCCTGGGCGGATGCCGCGGCCGGGGGCGTGCGATCGGGCATACGTGCCATTCCTTGGTGCCATGTGCGTTCGATATCTGGAACATCGTTCGGACATCTGCTGACACCGCCGACGCTATCGCGGGCCGCCGGGCGCGGGGGAGAAGTCGACCGCATCGGCCACCTTCGTCTCACGTCCGCCCCCGGCCGTGGCTCCTACGATCAGGGCCCATGAGCCTCCGCCTGCTGATCTACAGCCGCACGACCGCCTACCGGCACGCCTCGATCCCCGCCGGAGTGGCCGCCCTGAGCGAGCTGGCCGCCGCGAGCGGCTGCCCGGCCGACGCGACCGAGGATCCGGCCGTCTTCGAGCGGGACCTGTCCGGCTACGCGGCGATCGTCTTCCTCTCCACCAGCGGCGACGTCCTCACCCCGGCCGGGCGGTCGGCGCTGCGCGCCCACCGGGCCGCGGGCGGCGGCTTCATGGGGGTGCACGCGGCGGCCTGCACCGAGTACGACTGGCCGTACTACGGCGAGCTGCTCGGCGCGCGCTTCGCGCGCCATCCCGCCCACCAGCCCGGCCGTCTGATCGTCGAGGACCACGCGCACCCGGCCACCGAACACCTCCCCGCCGCCTGGGAGTTCACCGACGAGTGGTACGACTTCCGGGCCTCGCCGCGCGGCGCGGTGCGGGTCCTGGCGTCCGCCGACGAATCCTCGTACGAAGGGGGCGGGATGGGGGCCGACCATCCCCTGGTGTGGTGCCACGAGCGCGGCGGCCCGATGTTCTACACGGCGCTGGGCCATGCCGAGGAGGCCTATGCGGATCCGCTCTTCCGCGGCCACCTCCTGGGCGGCCTGCGGTACGTGACCGGCCTCGGCTGAGCGGCCCGCGCGGCGGTGCGGGCAGGTCAGGGCACGGGTGAGCCCCCGCCGCTTGCGGCGGGGGCTCGTGCCAGGATTCAGCCGGGCTTGCGCCGGGTCCTAGAGGGTGCCGGAGGCGGCGATGGCGACCTCGGCCTTGGTGGCGCCGGACTGCGAGCCGTAGCTCTCGATCTTCTTGACGAGGGCCAGGCTCTCCTCGTCCGCGACCTCACCGAAGACGACGTGCTTGCCGTCGAGCCAGCTCGTGACGACCGTGGTGATGAAGAACTGCGAGCCGTTCGAGTTCGGGCCGGCGTTGGCCATCGAGAGCAGGCCCGGCTTGGTGTGCTTGAGCTGGAAGTTCTCGTCGGCGAACTTCGGGCCGTAGATGCTCTTGCCGCCGGTGCCGTTGCCGGCGGTGAAGTCGCCGCCCTGGAGCATGAAGTCCGGGATGACGCGGTGGAACTTCGAGCCGGCGTAGCCGAAGCCCTTTTCGCCGGTGGCGAGCGCGCGGAAGTTCTCCACGGTCTTCGGCACGACGTCGTCGAAGAGGTTGAACGTGATGCGGCCTTCGGGCTTGCCGTCGATGGTGATGTCGAAATAAGCCTTGATTGTCATGGTCCTCATCCTGTCATTGCCCTGTCCCCGCTCGCCAACCGAACCCCCCGAAGGCCCTGCCCTTACCTGTTTGACCAGGCATGATGGCGTTTGTGACCGGCTCGTGCGCCGGGTTTGAAGATCTTCTTCAGTCCGTTCCGATCCGCATGAAGGTGATCGAATGCGCCGGGAAGGTGTACGAGAACGTGTCGGACACGCCCCGGAACGTCGACGTCACCGGTTTGACCGGTGTCGCGTCCTTCGTGTTCTCCGCGGCCGGGTCGGCGGCGAGCGTGGTCACCTTCGCGGTCGGCCCGGCCTGCGCGCCCCGGCCGAGACCGATCTTGGTGCGGGCATCCGAACCCTGCGCGTTGACGACCTTCACGATGAGGTCGCCGGTGGCCTTGTCGCGGGTGACGACCTGGCGGAACGGCTCGGCGGGCTTGTCGTCCGTGAACGATCCCCACTTCTGGCCGTCGAGGAACAGCGTCACCTGGCGTCCGCGCACCTCCACACGCAGGTCGTAGCTGCGGCCCGTCTCGACGGTCGTCGTGTCCTCGATCATGGTCTGCTTCGCGCCGTCGGCGGTCTTCTCCACGGCCGACCGGCTGTTGTTCCAGCCGCCCAGGTTCCACCAGTAGTGGTTGCCGGTGTCCTTGACCCCGAAGGCGACCAGGAAGCCCTCCTTGCCGGACTTCTTGGTGGCCTTCACGTTCAGGTCGTAGTTCTGCCAGCCCTTGTCGCCCGCCGTGACCAGGGTGTCCTCCGCGGCCTCGTCGGACTGGACGTACGCCCCGTCCTGGACGGCCCAGGTGCCCCTGCCTGCCGCCTCGCTCCACCGGCCGTCGCCGCCGGAGAAGTCGTCGGCCAGGAGCGTCGCGCCGTCCTCTCCGGTGACCCGCACGTCGTCGTACGCGGCGCTGGTGGCCCAGGTGGACAGGCCGACGGCGCCGGTGATGGGGCCGGAGGCGGCGGGGGTGCCGGACGCGGTGGACGGCACGACCTCGTCACCGACGTTGCGCATGAAGAGCTTCTGCGTCTCGTAGTTGGCCGAGCCCCATGACTGGTCGTTGTCGAACCAGATCATGTTCGGCTTCCACTGCACGTAGTCCTCGTTGGCGAGCAGCGGGGCGTACGAGGCGAGCTTGACGACGTCGGCGTTGCGTTCCAGGCCGGTCATGAAGGCCGCTTCGGACAGGGCGTTGGAGAAGGTGTTGCCCTGCGAGGCGTACTCGCCGAGGAAGACCTGCGGGCCCGTGCGGTCGTAGGAGTCGTATCGGTCGTTGTTCTCCAGGAACCACCGCGGGCTGTTGTAGTAGTGCTCGTCGACCATCGCGACGTCCGCGTCCCGGTTGAGCTGCCAGGCCTTGTCGAAGACGGGGCCGCTGTCGTCCGGGCCGGAGTTGGAGATGACGGTGATGTCCGGGTGCTTCGCCTCGATGGCCGACCGGAACTCCTGGAAGCGGGCGAAGAACTCCTGCGGCAGGTTCTCTTCGTTGCCCACCTCCAGGTGGGTGAGACGGAAGGGCTTGGGGTGGCCCATCGCCGCCCGCTTCTTGCCCCACTCGCTGGTCGCCGGGCCGTTGGCGAACTCGATGAGGTCCAGGGTGTCCTGGATGTGCCGCTTGAGGAGGGCCGGGTCATCGGTGGCCTTGTTCTGGCCGCAGCCGGTCACCAGGGCGGGTACCACGGGCAGCGGCATGGCCCCGGTGTCCTCGGCGAACTGGAAGTACTCGTAGTAGCCGAGGCCGTAACTCTGGTTGTAGCCCCAGAAGTTGCTGTTCGTGGCGCGCTGCTCGACCGGTCCGATGGTGTCCTTCCACTGGTAGGAGCGCTTGCGCTGCCAGCCGGACGCCTCGTCGTACGCCTCGTGGGAGCCGGTGTTGACCAGGCAGCCGCCGGGGAAGCGCAGAAAGCCCGGGTCCAGGTCGGCGATCTTCTGGGCGAGGTCCTTGCGCAGGCCGTTGGTGCGGCCCTTGTAGGTGTCGCGGGGGAAGAGGGAGATCTCGTCGAGGGCGACCGGCGCGCCCGATGCGACCGTGAGCCGCCCGGCGGCGGAGGTGCGGGCGGCGGTGAAGGACGCCTCGTACTTCGCCCAGCCGCCGCGCGCGGTGACGCGGCGGGCCGGGGCCAGGGCGCCGGAGGCGTCGCGCAGTTCGAGGGAGAGGGGGGACTTGTCCGCCCCGCCGGTGCGGGCCCAGACCGAGAAGTCGTAGCGCTTGTTCTTGGTGACCGCGATGCCGGTGTTGTAGCCGGAGTTGGTCACCGACGCGCCCGCCCCCAGCGAGAGGTAGGTGCGGTTGCGGGCGTTCAGGCGGCCGTCGTCGTTCACCGCCTTGGCGGCACCGGAGGTGGCCCACGAAGTCAGCGGTGTGTAGGCGGCGTTGTCGGCGGTGGAGTACTCGAAGGAGCGGTTCTGGACGAGTTCGGCGTAGAGGCCGCCGTCCGCCGCGCGGTTGATGTCCTCGTAGAAGACGCCGTACATCGAGTCGTCGATCCGCGGGCCGGTGCGGGTCGTGTCGACGTCGATGGTGTAGTCGGCGGGTCCGGCCGCGGCGGTGGGTCCCGCGGCGAGCGTTCCGGTGAGCAGGGCCCCCAGGGTGAGCCCGATCCTCCAGCGTCTGCGTGCCATGCGTACCCCAGTCTGTGCGGTATTTCGAACAGTGGTCAGTGGGTCGAACGCAACTTAGAGAGCGCGGAGCGGCACGTCAACGCATCGCGCAGGAAGTGGTCCGAGGTGCGTCCCGGGGTTCGTGATCTCGAACGACTTCCGGGAGGAAGGGGGACCGACCGGGCCGAGCCGAACGGCCGTGGCGGCGTGGATGGGGCCGTCAACTCGGCCGGGTGACATGATGAGTCGAAGCGCTTCGCCCCGCCTCACGGCCTCCCCCACGCCCGCCCAGGAGAACTGCATGGTCACCCTCGCCGAGGTAGCCCACCACGCCGGAGTCTCGGCCAGCACCGTGAGCTACGTACTCAGCGGCAAGCGGTCCATCTCCGCCTCCACCAAGGACCGCGTCGAGCGGTCCATCAGGGAGCTCGGCTACCACCCGAACGCCGGCGCCAGGGCCCTGGCCAGCAGCCGATCCAACATCATTGCGCTGATGGTGCCGCTGCGCACCGACATGTACGTGCCGGTGATGATGGAGATAGCCGTCGCCGTCGCCACCACGGCACGCACCCATGGGTACGACGTGCTGCTCCTGACCGGCGAGGAGGGCCCCGAGGCGGTGCGCCGCGTCGAGGGCAGCGCGCTCGCCGACGCGATGATCCTGATGGACGTGGAACTGCACGACGAGCGCTTGCCGCTGATCCGGGGGACCGGACGGCCCGCGGTCCTCATCGGCCTCCCCGCCGATCCCACGGGCCTGACCTGCGTGGACCTCGACTTCGTGGCGACCGGCGCGCGGTGCGTGGAGTACCTCGCCGGACTCGGCCACCGGGAGATCGCCGTGATCGGCGAGGCGCCCGCGGTCTACGAGCGGCACACCGGCTTCGCGGAACGCACCCTGGACGGGCTGCGCGGGCGGGCCCGCGAGCTCGGCGTGCGGGTGCTGCACCGCCCCTGCGAGGGGACGTACGACGCGCTCGCCGCGACCCTGGCCCGGATCTCCGACGAACGCCCCGGCACCACGGGCTTCGTCGTGCAGAACGAATCGGCCGTGGAGCCCCTCCTGAGCCTCCTGCGCCGGCAGGGCCGCGCCATACCGGAAGACGTCTCCGTCGTCGCCGTCTGCCCCGACCAGGTCGCCACCCAGTCCTCGGTCCGCCTCACCTCGGTCGCCGTCCCCGCCCAGGAGCTGGGCCGCCGGGCGGTGGAACGCGTAGTCGCCAAGCTGCGGGGCGAGGCCGTGGACGAAGTGACCCTGCTGGCACCGGAGTTGACGGTCCGGGCCAGCTCGGGGCCCGGGCCCGCCAAGGGCTGACGCCGGAGGGCCGGGCCGCCCCTCAGGGATCGGGGGAGAGCGTCAGGACGCCACCGGCTCGCGTGTCGCGTCCTGGGCCCGCAGGACGGGCTTGACCACCTTGCCGCCCGCGTTGCGGGGGAGTTCGGTGGCCAGGACGAGGTCCTTGGGCCACTTGAAGGAGGCGAGCTTCCCGTCCAGGAACCGCGTCAGCTCCCCCAGTGTCAGGTCGGCACCCGGGGTGAGGGTGACGTAGGCGACGGGCACCTGGCCCCAGCGCTCGTCGGCCCTGCCGATCACCGCGACCTCCCATACCGAGGGGTGCCCGGCGACGGCGTTCTCCAGTTCGGCGCAGTAGATGTTCTCGCCGCCGCTGATGATCATGTCCTTCTTGCGGTCGACCACCCAGACGAAGCCCTCCTCGTCCCGTTTGACCAGGTCACCGGAGTGGAACCATCCGCCCTTGAAGGCCTCCGCGGTCTCCTGCGGCTTCTGCCAGTACCCCTGGGTGAGCGTCGGCCCGCGGTAGACGATCTCCCCGACCTCTCCGACGGCGACGTCGTTCATCTCCGCGTCGACGATGCGGTACTGGATGCTCGGGATCGGCCTGCCGACCGAGCCGAGCTTGCGCAGGGAGTCCTCGCCGCGCAGCACGCAGGTGATCGGCGAGGTCTCGGTCTGGCCGAACACGGCCACGTTGAGGGCGTCGGGGAACGTCTCGCCCATCGCGCGCAGGGTGGCGTCGCTCGCGGGGGCGGCGCCCCAGCTGATGATCCGCAGCTTGAGGTCGCGCCGGTCGATGTCGGGCTGCGCGCAGAGCAGGTCCCACTGCTGCGGGACGTTGAACACGACGGTGGCGCCCTCGCGTTCGTAGGCGTCAAGGACCGCCCCCGGGTCGAAGGTCCCCAGTGGATGGATGACGACGGTGCCGCCCACCACGAAGTTCGCCACGATCGAGCCCAGACCCGCGATGTGGAAGAAGGGTGCCGTCAGGAAACCGACGTCGGAGTCGTCGAACATCTCCATCGCGCGGATGCACGTGATCGCCTGCACCTGCATGTTGCGGTGGGACAGCATCACCCCCTTCGGCCGGCCGGTGGTGCCCGAGGTGTACATGATCAGCGCGGTCGTCTCCTCGCCGATGTCGGGCAGCTCCATCGGCTCGTGGGCCGAGAGGAACTCCTCGTACGCGAGGTGGTCCTGGGCCCCGGCCCCGCCCGGTTCCCCGATGACGACGACCGTGCCGATCTTCGCCGCGTTCGGCACGGACCGCAGCAGGGGCAGCAGCCGTGCGTCGACGACGATCGCCGACGGGGTGCAGTCGGCCAGGACGTGGTCCAGTTCCGGCGGTGCGAGCCGGAAGCTGAGCGGTACGGCCATGGCGCCCAGGCTGTTCGCCGCGAACACGCTCTCCACGAACCACGGATGGTTCAGCGTCAGCAGGGCCACGCGGTCACCGGCGGCGACCCCGCGGCCGGCGAACGCGGCGGCCAGTCGCAGCGACCGGCGCGAGAGCTGTGACCAGGTGGTGGTCTGCCCGAGGTGGCGCAGCGCGGGCTTGTCGGGACGCGTCATCGCGTGCGTCGCCGCCTGGGACATCCAGTGCTGCCGGAAGGACCATGCGGGAGCCGTGTCTGTCGACATGGGTTATTCCTCGGGTGCCGGTTCGATGGGTGGGCGCTGGAGCAGTATGGCGTTCACCACGGGTGCGGGAGAAGCCTTTTGTTAATGGGAAATCACATGGGGCGCGGCGCGGGACCCAGTGCTCGCACGGTCTGTGCCCAGGTGATCCCGGGCATGATCCGACGTGTGGTTGACTGGGCCGCATGGCGCCGTATCCGCATGCTTCTGGCCGGTCATGACCGTCGAGTCGACCTCGGCCACCCGGCCGCGCAACCGCAGGCAGCTCATCGTCGAGGCGGCCGGCCGGCGCTTCAGCGAGCGCGGCTATCACGCGGCGTCCATGGAGGACATCGCCGCCGCCGTGGGCATCACGGCCGCGGCCCTGTACCGGCACTTCCCGAACAAGTACGCGCTGTTCGCCGAGTGCGCGCACGCCATGGTGGACCGCCTCGTCGCCGCGCTCGACGAACTGCCGCCCGAGGCGGAACCGGCCGAGGTGCTCACCGCCCTGATCCGGGTCACCGTCGCCCATCGTGCGTCGGGCGGCGTGTACCGCTGGGAGGCCCGGTATCTCGACCGTGAGGACCGGCTGCTGCTGCGGGGGAAGTTCACGCGGGTCGTCGGGCGGGTGGCCGACGCGGTGCGGCGCGAGCGCCCGCTGCCGGACGAGGAACTGCGGGTCGTGGCGGCGCTCGGCGCCATCGGGTCCCTCACCATGCATCACACCTCCATCGCTCAACGCCGGGTCGAAGAACTGCTTTTGACGTGCGCCCTGCGCGTGATCGCGACCGATCCCGCGGCGGCCGTGCGCGGCGGGCGCCGCGTGGAGCTGCCGGCGCTGCCGGTGCCGCGGTCGCGGCGTGCGGAGATCCTCGCCGCCGCCGTCCCGCTGTTCGCCCGGGACGGGTTCGCCAACGTCACCAACGGTCAGATCGCCCGGGCGGTGGGCCTCGCCCCGTCCGCGCTCTACCGCCACTACCCGGGCAAGGTCGACATCCTGGTGGCGGCGTGCCTCCAGGCGGCGGGCTTGCTGGCCCAGGCGGTGGACCAGAGCCTTCAGGAAGTGGCCGATCCACACGAGGCGGTCGTGGCCCTCGCGGCGACCTACGTGGCCTACAGCTTCGAGCACACCGCGCTCACCAGCGTCGCCGAGGCCGAGTTCGCCGGCCTGCCGGACGACCAGCGCGGCCCCCTGCTCCTGGCGCAGCGGGAGCACATCGCCGTCTGGGAACAGCAGTTGCGGCTCGCCCGTCCTGAGCTGGACCCGCGGCAGGCGCGGGTGCTCGTCCATGCCGGGTTCGGCGTGGTGGTCGAGGCCGGGCGGCGGCTGCGGTGGCGGGACAGCCCCGACCACCGGGCGGCCGTGACCGGCCTCGTCGTGGGTGCGCTGGGCCTTTGAGGGCGGCGCTGACCGTGCCGGCAGCGTTGGCGTCCACGTCGGCTGAGACACCGCCGCCCGGGCCGGCCGCGCGGGTGCCCGACCGGTGCTTCAACTCGGCCTGTTCCCCGTCGGGATGACGATGGGGGTGGTCTGTCCCGAGCCGCCGTTGTTCAAGAACGCCATGGCCAGGGCGCGCACGAACTGGTCGAACATGTAGAAGGCCCCCGGCGCGACGGGCGAGAGCCCCTCGCGGAACAGGATGAAGGCCGGCCACACCGTACGGATCAGGGTCGCCGACGCGTAGTCGCGCTTCAGCCCCAGCCAGTCGCCGATCTCGTTGCTCAGGACGTAGCGAACGAACTCGTTGAGGAACCCGCGGGTGACCCCCAGATCGATCTCGGCGGTCAGCCCGAGCAGGTCCTCGGCCAGTTCGATCCCCTCGGTGGTGGGGGAGAGGATCGGCGTGAGCACCTGACCCGACTGCGCCTCCGCGTCGGCCCACGTCTTGGGGATGTACTCGTCCCGTACGCCGAGCAGGTGCAGGGCGACCTGCCAGCTGTGCAGGAAGGCCTCCTGGTCCGCGGCCGGGAACGGGACCTTCCAGTCGAGCAGCTTCCTGCGCACGTAGGTGCCCAGGCTGTGGAAGGTGACCAGGATGTCGGCGTTGCTGATCGGGATCTTCTGGTCCGAGACCGCCGTCCAGTGGGGTGATTGCGGCAGCAGGTGGCGCACGGCGGCGTGCACCAGACGCGTCTTGTTGGAGGTGACCACCATCTGGCCCGTCGGCTCGAAGCCCTTCAGCTGGGCCAGGTCGTAGCCGAACGTGAAGGTCTTGGCCGCGCGGTCCTTCATGTCGGCGCCGCCCGCGGACCAGTAGACGCTCTTGGCCTCCCGGGGGATCACCGTGCTCATGATCCCGCTGCCGAGGCCGTAGAGGACGAAGAGGTAGGTGTCCTTGCGCCGGTTGAAGTCGGCGGCGCGGGCCAGCTTGGCCGGGTCCGCCCAGGAGGGCAGCTTGTTGACCTTGCGCAGGTACGCGGTGAGCTCGGGCGGCAGGCCGCCGGGCAGTGGGTCGTTGTTGTTCACCCATGAGGCCATCGCGGTGTTGACGGCCGGGATCTGGTCCTTGGCGAAGAGCGAGGCCACCAGCTGGTCGACCTCGTCGTCCCACACGTATTCCGGGTCGGTGCCCGCGCCGGCTCCGGCGACCGATCCCGTCGGCGGCCACGCCCACGCGTCGGTGGTGCCCGCCGCGCCCACGAGGCCCAGTGCGGCGCCGAGGGACAGCACTTTTCTGCGGCTGAGATTGTGCATTTACTTACTCGCCTTCCTGGTAGGACGTGCGGCTCATCACGCCTTGTTCTGCTGGTGGTTGGCGTCGCCCCCACGTTTCAGCGCTTGTTCCAGGATGTGATTTTTGATTAACATAGCGAGGTGCGTCGCCGTCGACAAGGGCATCGACGTGACCCTCCGGCTCGATTCCGTCCCGTACGACCGAGGAGCCCGCATGACCACGGAGCAGGACCAGATCCCCGGGCCGCACGGCTCTGCCGCGAGCGGCTGTCGACCCGCGTGGGTGACGGCCGCGTCGATCGCGACCTGGTGTGCGTGGGTGAGCCGGGACGCGACGGCCGACGGGCCAGGCCGTCCGGAGCCGGTGACGGCCGTCGCGCCGTTCGACCTGTCGCCGATCGCCGCCGTCCCCGCCTGCGGTCCGCAGGACGTCACGGCGGCGGTGGCCGCGGCCCGCGCGGCCCGGCCGCGGTGGGCGGGGACACCGCTCAAGCGCCGCGGGCAGGTGGTGCTCGCCTTCCACGACCTGCTGTTGGAGCGGCAGGAGCAGGTGCTCGACCTGATTCAGTGGGAGACCGGCAAGGCGCGCTACCACGCCTGGATGGAGGTGGCCCAGGTCGCGGCGATCGCCCGGCACTACGCGCGGCGGGCCCGGCACTATCTGGCTCCCCGGCGCGTACGCGGGATGGTGCCCGGCCTGACGAAGGTCGAGGAGGTGCGCGTGCCGAAGGGCGTCGTCGGGATCGTCTCGCCCTGGAACTACCCCCTGTACCTCGGTGTCGGCGACGTGCTGCCCGCCCTCCTTGCGGGCAACGCGGTGGTCTCCAAGGCGGACGAGCAGACCGCGCTGACCCTGCTGTGGACGCGGGCCCTGATGGCGGAGGCCGGGCTGCCCACCGAGCTGTGGCAGATCGTGGCCGGTCCCGGGGCGGCGGTGGGGACCGCGCTGGTGGACGCCGTCGACTTCGTCTGCTTCACCGGGTCGACCGCCACCGGACGCACCGTCGCGCAGCGGGCCGCCGGCCGGCTCGTCGGGGCCTCGCTCGAACTCGGCGGCAAGAACCCGCTGATCGTGCGACAGGACGCCGACATCGCCGCCGCGGCGGCGGGCACGGTGGCGGCCGCCTTCGCCAACACCGGGCAGATGTGCATCCACGTCGAACGCGTCTACGTCCACGAGGCGGTGCACGACGCCTTCCGCACCGCACTCGTCGAGGCGACGCGGGCCCTGACGCTCGGGCGGTCCTACGACTACACGGCCGATGTCGGATCCCTGACCTCGGCGGCGCGGCTCGCGGCCGTCGAGGCCCATGTCGACGGCGCGGTGGCCAAGGGGGCCACCGCCTTGGTGGGAGGCCGCGCCCGCCCCGACATCGGCCCGCTCTTCTACGAGCCGACCGTCCTCGAAGGCGTCACGCCCGAGATGGCCGTGTGCGGCGAGGAGACGTTCGGCCCCGTGATCTCGCTGTACGCCTACGGCTCGGACGGCGAAGCGGTGGACCTGGCCAACCAGGGGACGTACGGCCTCTCGGCGTCGGTCTGGTCGAAGGACACCCGCGAGGCCGCCCGGCTCGCGGGGCGGATCCGCGCCGGATCGGTCAACGTCAACGACGGCGCCGCCGCGGCGGCCGGCAGTGTCGAGGCCGGCATGGGCGGCATGGGCGACAGCGGACTGGGCCGGCGCCACGGAGCCGAGGGCATCCGCAAGTACACCGAGAGCCAGACGATCGCCACGCAGCGGCTCATGCCGCTGGGACCGCCGAAACCGGGGGAGAGTTCGATGCGGAGCTTCGTCCGCCGCACCAACGGACAGCTGGCCCTGCTGCGCCGGCTGGGTGTGCGGTGAGCGGCCGGTTGCCGCCGGTGGGCGAGCGGTGGCGGACCCTGCGGGCGGCACGGGGGCCGGTCGACCCCCACGAACTCGACGCTCTGTGGGCGGACCTCGACACCGTCGACGCTTCGGTGCTCCTCGGCTCCTGGCGCGGGTTCGCCTTCCTGACCGGCCACCCCATCGAGAAGGTGCTGGCGGCCGGCAGGTGGCACGGCAAGCGGTTCGACGCGCTCGACGACGCGAAGCCGCTCATCTGCCGGGCCGACGACGGCAGCCTCTTCTCCGACACCAAGGCGGGCCGCGGCGAGGCCAGCCTGTGGAACGTCGAGTTCCGTGGCGAGGTGACCGCCACGATGGTGTACGACGGGATGGCCGTGCTCGACCACTTCAAGCGCCTGGACGACGACACCCTGATGGGCGTGATGAACGGCAAGCCCCGTCTCGTGCTCGCCGAAGGCCGCCCCTTCTACTTCGGCCTGGAACGCGAGTGAGGACCTCCGTCCTGCTCTCGCGCGGCCCCGCAGCCGCCGAGCTCGTCGAGGCCGAACTGGACGACCCGCGCCCGCACGAGGTGATCGTGCGGATCGAGGCGGTCGGCGTCTGCCACACCGATCTCGTCATGCGCCGGGCACTGGGGAACCGGCCCGCCGTGCTCGGCCACGAGGGGTGCGGCATCGTGGAGCGGCGGGGCGCGGAGGCCGGCGCCCTCGCCGTGGGGGACCGGGTCGTCATCTCCTTCGCCTCCTGCGGCCGGTGCGGGCAGTGCCGGGCCGGACATCCCGCGTACTGCGACCTTGCGACCGCGCTCAACGGATCGGGGCGGCGGGCCGACGGATCGCCGACCATCCGTGTCGGCGGCGAGCCGGTCTTCGGCGCCTACTTCGGGCAGTCGTCCTTCGCCGCGGCCGCGCTGGCCGACGCCCGCTCGTGCGTCCCGGTGGGCGACACGTCACCGGAGGTCGCCGCCCCGCTGGGGTGCGGATTCCTCACCGGCGCGGGCGCGGTGCTCAACGTGCTGCGGCCCGGCCCTGGCGACCGGCTCCTCGTGGTCGGCGCGGGCGCGGTCGGCACCGCGGCCGTACTGACCGCCCTGTCCGACGGCGTGGAGGTCGTCGTGGCGGAACCGGTCGCCGCCCGCCGTGACTTCGCCGTCCGGTACGGCGCGACGGCGCTCGCCTCTCTGGACGGCCCCGTCCCGCCGGTGACCCACGCGCTCGACACCACCGGGCGCCCCGGGGCGATCGCTCGCGCCCTCACGCTGCTGCGGCCCCGCGGTGTGCTCGCCGTGGTCGGCCTCGGGCCCGCCACGGCCGAGATCGACGTGCGCGCCCTGATGCTGCGCGGACTCGAACTGCGCGGCTGCGTCGAGGGCGACGCCGAGCCGTCGCTGCTCGTACCCGAACTGATCCGGCGTCACCAGGAGGGCGCACTGCCCCTCGACGCGCTGGTGACGACGTACGACCTGGGCGCCCTGGACCGGGCGGTCGCCGACCAGCGGGCGGGCCGGACGCTGAAGCCGGTGCTCCTTCCCGCCCGCTGACCGAAGCCCCTCACCCTTCCTGTGCCCCTCCCCGTCCCTGCCGCATGTCTCTCGTCCCCGGACGAGAGCAGTCCCGATCGGAGTCCTCATGGCCCGTGCGATCTTCGCCGAACGGTCGCTCTACGACGACGACCACGAACTTCTGCGCGAGACGGTCCGCGCGTTCGTCGACAAGCACGCCGCGCCGCACGCCGAGCGGTGGCGGGCGCAGGGCAAGGTCGACCGCGACCTCTTCGAGGAGGCCGCGCGGGCCGGAATCCTCGGCTTCAACATCCCCGAGGAGTACGGCGGCGGCGGAGTCACCGACTTCCGCTTCAACGCGGTGATCGGCGAGGAGTTCTCGCGCCATCCCGCGTCGGACGGCCTCGCCGGGGTGGGCCTGTCCAACGACATCGTCGTGCCCTACTTCACCGACCTGACCAACGACGAGCAGAAGGCCCGCTGGCTGCCCGGCATCGCCGCCGGGACGCGGATCGTCGCGGTCGCGATGACCGAGCCCGGCACCGGCAGCGACCTGGCCGGGATCGCCACCACCGCCGTCCGCGACGGCGACGCGTACGTGATCAACGGCAGCAAGGTCTTCATCTCCAACGGCCAGAACGCCGACTTGGTCGTCACCGCGGTCCGGACCGGACCGGGCCGCCACGACGGGATCAGCCTGCTGGTCGTCGAGGCCGACCGGCCCGGCTTCGCACGGGGGCGCAACCTGGAGAAGGTCGGCCTGCACGCGCAGGACACCAGCGAGTTGTTCTTCCGGGACGTCCGCGTGCCGGTCGCCAACCTGCTCGGCGAGGAGGGCTCCGGCTTCAAGGCCCTGATGCGCAATCTTCCCCAGGAGCGGATCTCGATCGCCGCCAACGCCATGGCGTCGATCGAAGGCGTCCTGGAGCGGACCGTGGGATACGTCAGGGAGCGCACGGCCTTCGGCCGCACCATCGGCTCCTTCCAGAACACCCGCTTCCAACTGGCCGACATGGTCACCACCGCCCGCGTCGGCCGCGCCTACCTGGACGACCTGCTCGCCCGGCACTCCCGGGGTGAACTGAGCGCCGCGGACGCCGCGGCGGCGAAGTTCTGGGCGACGGAGCAGTACGTGGACATCGTCGGCCGCTGCCTCCAACTGCACGGCGCCTACGGCTACATGCTCGAATACCGCATCGCCCACGACTATCTCGACTCGCGCATCACCACCATCTACGGCGGCACCACGGAGATCATGAAGGAGATCGTCGCCCGCGACCTGGGGCTCTAGGCCGCCACGCCGTCCGGACCGTCAACCGTGCCGTCAACACGGCGATGCCCGCGGCAACTCCGTCACGAAAATGCCCACCCTTGGCTGCATCTCCGCGGGCCGTTCAGGGCGAAGAGTTCTGCGTAACCGCCGAACCGGCCTCCGGGAAGATCCCGGACGTGCCGCGCCGGCGGGATCACACGCATCAGCTCCACCCCGCCAGGAACGAGAAACCCCCGCATCCGCAGGCACGGACCGGGGGCACGGACGACGAACGGAGCGTCGCCATGGCCCAGCCTATGGAACCGGTGCGCGAGCGCCACAGCTTGAATCTCGCCGAAGCCCTGACGGCGCACAGGACCCTGCCCGCACGCGAGCGACTCGTCGAACTCGACCGGGAGCTGCGCGCCGAACTGGCCCACTTCATGCCCCTCGTGCAGCGGCAGGCCGACGACCTGAACCGCGGCACCATCGCCTGGAACATGCGCGTGCACGCGCTCAACGCCAGCCGCAACGCCCTCGCCTGCGAACTCAGCATGAGCTCGCTGCACGCCGCCATGGACGTCGCCGAACTCGGCCGCCGGCTGCGCGAACTCGTCGGCTACGCGCGCGAGGACGACCCCGCGTGAGACGGGCGCGTGCCTGACGTCGACGTGACCACGCCGATCCCCCGGCGTGACCACGCGGACGCCATGGAAGCACCCCTCTTTCGATCGGCACAGGTGGCTCAGATCTGCCTGGGATTCCGGACGTTGTTCGATCTCTCGCACAGACGTTGCTATGCTCGCGCACCGCGCTGCGGCGGTACGGGGCCATCTGCGCGCGGGCAGAGCCGCTCAGGCACAGAAAGAGGTCACCCGTGGGGACAGCCGCCGACGACGCAGCCGCCGCGGAGTTCCACGACTTCTTCGAGCGGCACTACAACGAACTCGCGCGTCTGGCGCACATGTTGACCGGAGAGAAGGACGCGGCGGACGATCTGGCCGCGGACGCCCTCGTCGCGCTCTGGAACCGCTGGGACCGGGTCAGGGCCGCCGACCACCCGGTCGCGTACGCCCGTGGAGTCGTCGCCAACATGGCGCGCAGCCGCATCCGCAGCGCCGTCCGGGAACGCCGCCGCGTCGCCCTGTTCTGGGGGCAGCGGCCGGAGGGCGTCGACGACCCGGACATACCGGCGGTCGTCGACGTGCAGGAGGCGTTGCGCACGCTGCCGTTCCGCAAGCGGGCCTGTGTGGTCCTGCGGCACGCCTTCGACCTCTCGGAGAAGGACACCGCGCTCACCCTGGGCGTCTCGGTCGGTACGGTGAAGAGCCAGACGTCCAAGGGAATGGCGGAGCTGCAACGGCTCCTCGGCCACCGGGTCGCTTCGCAACTGGTGGGAGGGAGGCAGTGATGGACGACGTACGCAAGCAGCTGCGCGATGCCGCGGACGAGCACCGCCCCGACAGGGAACGGATGCTCGCCCGCGTCGAGCGCGGCATGGAGCGCGACACCGCCGTCCCCGCAACCTCCTCCCGCGGTGGTGCGCGGCGGCCCGCCCCCTGGCTGCGGATCGCGGGCGCCACGGCCGCCGTCGCCGGAGTCTTCGCCCTCGGCGGGTATGCCGTCGCCTCCGTCGTCCAGGGCGACGACCCGCCGTCCCGCACCGTGGGCACACCCGCCGCCCCCGACTCCCCGCCCGCGCCGAGCCCTGCCGACTCCGCGCCGGACGACGGGAACGCCGGACCCAGCGCACCGGCCGAGCCCGCACACCCCTCGGGCAAAGGCACGAAGGGCCCCAAGGACACGAAGGGCCCCAAGGACACGAAGCGTGCGCCGGCCCCTGACGCCCAGGGCGTCGAGGACGGGTATCTCTGGAGCGACGGCTCCGTCGACCCGCGGAGCAACGACTTCTGGGCGCAGAGCACCCTCACCTTCAAGACTGGCAAGCCGCTCACCGCACTCACCGTCGAACTGCGCGTCGCGCAGACCGGCGGAGTCCTCGACACGGGCAACTGGCGCTCCCTGCCCGCCGACGACTTCAGCGTCCTTGTGCGCGAGACGGGCGGCGAGCTGGTCTACCGGTGGACGCTCAAGGCGGGCCGGACCGTGCCGGCGGGCGAGCACGTCTTCGCGGGCCAGTACAACCACGCCGAGGGCGGCAGGGACGCGGGCGAGGACACGTACGCGGCGGAGGCGACCGCGTCGGGCGGACGGGACCGGAAGGCCGCGGTGCGCGGCGACTTCGCACGCACCTCCTAAGGGGCGTCGCAGCCCGCCTCCCGAGGGGCGTCGCACGTGCCTCCCGGCGGGCGTCGCGCGCCTCTCCCCCGGGGGCGGGAAGAATTTTCCAGGGGGCGGCAACCTTTCGCGGCCGGGCGGAGACCAGCAGACGCAAGGTCATCCCCCCAGCGAAAGAGCGGTCCCCATGACCACCCGACGAGCCGCATCCCGCACGAGCCACAAGCGCCGCCTCACCCGCCGCCGCGTCGCGGGCGCGACCGGCGGCGCGCTCCTGCTGACCGGAGCCACCCTGGGCGCCAACGCGCTGCTCTCCCCGGCGGGAGCGGCGACCACGGCCGCCGCCTGGCCGACCCCCACGGGCGACAAGCCCGTCACCCGGACCATCGAGGTGTCCGGCACCTACGACGGCAAGCTCCAGCGCTTCTACGGCAGCGGCGACCTCGGCGGCGGCGGCCAGGACGAAGGCCAGGACCCCGTCTTCAAGCTGAAGGACGGCGCGGTCCTGAAGAACGTCGTCCTCGGCAAGCCCGCCGCCGACGGCGTGCACTGCTCGGGCAGCTGCACCCTCCAGAACGTGTGGTGGGAGGACGTCGGCGAGGACGCGGCGAGCTTCAAGGGCACCTCCAGCAGTGCGGCGTACACCGTCACCGGCGGCGGTGCCAAGAAGGCCGACGACAAGGTCTTCCAGTTCAACGGCGCCGGCAAGCTGAACATCAGCGGGTTCCAGGTCGCGGACTTCGGCAAGCTGGTCCGCTCCTGCGGCAACTGCTCCCGGCAGTACAAGCGCACGATCACCGTCAACGACGTGGACGTTACCGCCCCCGGCAAGTCCCTGGTCGGCATCAACACCAACTACGGCGACACGGCGACCCTCGGCAAGATCCGCATCCACGGCGACAGCAGCAAGAAGATCAAGCCCTGCGTCCGCTACACCGGCAACGACTCGGGCGACGAGCCCAAGGAGACGGGCAGCGGCCCGGACGGCACGTACTGCAAGTACAGCGCCTCGGACATCAGTTACCGGTAAGGCCCCCGGCCGACGCGTGCTTTAGTGGGTGCTCACTGAACGAGCGCTCAGGAGGGCCCGGTTGCTCCGTCTGCATCTGACGGCCGCCACCCTGCTCAGGGTGTCCGCGGAAGGGGCGGCGACGGCCCTGGTGCTCACCGTGCAGGCGCGCACCGGGAACGCGGCTCGCGCCGGATTCGTGCAGACCGCGATGCTGCTCCCGTACGTCCTGAGCGGGCCGGTCATCGGGCATGCGCTGGACCGGACCGGCCGGCCGCGCCGTCTCGTGGCCGTGCTGGCGGGCGCCTATGCCGTCGCGACCGCCCTGCTCATGATGTCGGCGGGGCGCTCGCCGCTGGTGCTCGTCCTGCTGGTGGCCGCCGTGGTCGGCTGCGTCGAACCGGTCGTGGTGGCGCTCACCAGCCTGCTGCCGAGGTTCGTGCCGCCCGAACAGCTGTCACGGGCCTATGGACTTGAGGCGTCGAGCTACACCGTCGCGGCCGTCGCGGGGCCCGGCCTCGCTGCGACGGTCGCCGCCGTGGCGGGCGGCGGGGACACCGGGATCGTGGTCGTGGCCGCCGCCGCGCTCGGCGCGCTCGCCCTGCCCCTGTTGCGGATCGCGCCCCCGCAGGTCCGGCACGAGGGCACCCGGGCCGGTGTCGGGCAGATCGTGGCGGGCGGGCTCTCGGTCCTGGGGACCAACCGGGTGCTGCGGGCCCTGACCGTGTCGACGACGGTCGCCTGGTTCGGCTTCGGCGGGTTCACGGTGGCCGCGGTGCTGCTCGGCCAGGACATCGGGGCGGGCGCCGGAGCGGGCGGGCAGCTGCTGGCCTGTTTCGCCCTGGGGTCCCTGCTGGGCGCTCTCGCCTCGGCACGGTGGCTCACGCCCGTGGGAGCCGAACGGACCGTGGTCGCGGGTCTGCTGGGGTTCGGTGCCGCCGTGGCCGCACTGGCGCTCGTACCGTCACTGCCCTGGGCCTGGGCGGTCTGCGGGGCCGCGGGGATTGCCGAAGGACCCCTGTTCGCCGCGACGTTGATGCTCCGTCAGCGCGAGGCGCCGGCGGACCGGCTCGGCCAGGTCAACACCACCGGCGGCAGCCTGAAGATCGGCGCGTCGGCGGGTGGCGCGGCCCTGACCGGGGTGTTCGCGGGGCAGCTGGGCGCGGACGGTCTGATGCTGGGCATCGCCGCGTTCCAGTGCGCGGCGACGGCCCTCTGGCTGTGGCTCCGCAAGGTGCCCGGCCGCTGAACCAGGGCGCGCGCGACCGCCCTGGTCCAGACGGGTCACCCGGAGGGGTGCGGGCTCAGCGGCGCTTGCCCGCACCCGCGTGGCGCGCGAGGAGCCCCGGAAGCACACGCGGGTCGTCCACCCGCGTCCGCAGGACCGGTGTCCAGCCCGCACCCGACCGGAGGGTCTCCTGCGGCAGCTCGGCGTTGTGGACGGCGATGAGATCCACCCGCCGGCCGTTGACGTAGTTGGCGTCGGCGGTGACCGGTGCCTCCTTCCACTTCTTGAGGATCTTCGCGGCACTGACCCCGGCCGGCAGCGTGAACGCGTTCTTCTGCGCGACCAGCCGGGACTCCTGCCCGATGCCGAACGAGTACTGATAACCGTCCGCGGGGACCACGTAGTGGTTGTTGTACGTGTCGACCTGCCCGAAGCGCACGCGTGGCGCCCGTTCGACGATGTTCCGGAAGACGTTGTGGTGCAGGGTGACCCGCAGCTTGCCGCGGTCGGTGGCGCCCGCGCTGTCGCTGTTGCCGATCATCAGGGTCTTGTCGTGGTCGGCGAAGACGTTCCAGGAGACGGTGACCAGATCCGCGCCGCGGACGACGTCCAGCTCGCCGTCGTGCTGCTGGTACACCTCGCCGTAGTAGGACGGCAGCGAGGCGTCGGGGTGCTCGCCGTCGGTGAACGTGTTGTGGTCGACCCACACGTGCGTCGAGCCGTACACCACCATGCTGTCGTACTCGGAGTTCCAGGCCCCCCGCTCCCCGTCCGTGGGGTCCCACTGCGGGAAGCAGTCCAGCGGGCTCTCCAGGGTGAGACCGCGGACGACCACGTCGTCCACGCCCTGGATCTGCAGGCTTCCGCCGACGATCCCGGCGTCGCGTGAGACGCCCACGATGGTCGTGTCGGCGGGGACGTACGCCTTGACGGCCCCGGCCTGCCGGGCCGCCGACGCCGCCCGCAGGTCCTCCTGGGCGCCGCTGACGGGCGTGTCACGGCCCCATACGGCGGGGTCGTAGTCGGCGAGGTACCGCTCGAAGTCGTAGCCGTCGGCCTCGAACGCGGAGCAGCCCGCCGCCGTGGCGTCCAGCGTCCCCTTGACCTTGACGATCCGGGGAGCGCCGGGGTCGTCCGCGAGCGCGGCCCGCAGCTCCTCCCAGGTGGTGACGGTGTACGTGTGCGCGGCGTCGGCCCCCGCGCCGCCGGTGGTCCCGCCGTCGGCGGATGCCCAGCCGTCCCGGGGCGGCAGCACGTCGTGTGCTCCGGTGGCCGAGGCCGGGGCGGCGGTGACCGCCACGACCAGGGCGGTGCATCCCGCGAGCAGGGCGAGGGTGCCGCGCCCGGCCGCGCGCGGAGCCCCGGCCGTTCCCGTCGTCTTCGTGGTCCTCATCGTCGCGGTCCTTCCGGCCAGGTGATCCAGGAGTCGGGCAGCGCCGTGCGCGGGGCGTGCCGTCACTTCTTCTGGTCGTTCCACTCGGCCTGAGCCTTGTTGAGCTGCTCGGCGAGGGTGTCGAGGAAGTCCTTGGCGGACATCTTGCCGAGCAGGACCTTCTGGTAGTTCGGCTCGTTGTCGGCCTTGCTGATGGTGTTCCAGTCGGGCAGGTAGTAGGGCAGCTGCACGATCTTCAGGGAGCCGTCGTTGAGCGCGGCGGCGGCCAGCTTGGTGGGCTCGGCCTCGTTCACCCAGGCGTCCTTGGAGGCGGCGGTGTTGGCGGGGATGGCGCCCGCGGACTCGTTCCACTTGCTGTTGGACTCGTGCGAGGCCGCGAACTCGATGAACTTCCAGGCCGCCGCCTTCTTCTTGCCGGACGTGAACAGGCCGAGTCCGTCGACCGGGTTGGAGACCTGTACGCGGTCACCGTCGTCGGTCGTCGGGTTGGGCAGGCCGCGGAACTTGTTCTCGCCGAGCGCCTTCACGTGGTCGGCGTAGGAGCCGAGGTTGTGGCTGAGCATGCCGATCTGGCCCGTGTCCCACTGGGCGTTCATCTTCTTGAAGTCGTTGTTGACGTCGGCTTCGGGGGTGTTCTTCTTGTAGAGCGCGACGTACTTCTCCAGCGCTTTCACGTTCTTCGGGTCGTTGACGGTGGTCTTGTCGCCGTCCCAGAACGACCCGATGCCGGACTGGCCGTAGGCCGCGTCGAGCGCCTGCGCGATGGAACCCTCGCCGCCGCGAATGGTGTACCCGAACTTGTTGTCATCCTTGTCGGTGAGCTTGTCGGCCGCCTCGTAGAACTTGCCCCAGGTGGTCGGCGCGTCCAGGCCCGCGGCCTTGAACAGGTCGGTGCGGTAGTAGAGCACGCCGTTGCTCGCGGACGTCGGCACCGTGAAGAGCTGCTTGCCGCCGCCCGCGGCCCGGACGCTGTCGACCATGCCCGGGTTCAGCTTGCCGTCCAGGGAGCTGCCGCTCAGCCGCTTGTCCAGCGGTTCGAGGGCGTTCTGCGCGGAGATCCCGGCGAGCATCGCGGCGCCGACACCGCCGACGTCCGGCAGGCCGCCGCCCTGGATGGCGGTGTCGTACTTCGACTGGACGCTCTCGGCGGGGATCGGCACGTATTTGACGCGGATGTCCGGGTTCTTCGCCTCGAAGTCCTTGATGATCTCCTTCCAGACGTCGGTGCGGACACCGCCGTTGTTGTCCCAGAAGGTGATCTCGCCCTTCCCTGACCCCTCCTCGCCCTTGTCCCCGCCCGCCCCGCTGCCGTCGTCGCCGCAGGCGGTGGCGGTCAGCGCGAACGCGGCGGTGAGGGCGACGGCGGCCAGCGCGCGACGGTGTCCGCCGCCGCTCGTGGCGCCGCTTCCGGCGCCGTTTCTGTTTCCGGTTCTGCTTCCACGGATGGTGATGTTCATCGTCGGCTCTCTTCGTCGGATGTACGGGTGGTGCGAGGTGATGTGGGGTCAGGGGCGCGGGGCGGGGGCCGCGATCCGAAAGTGCGTGAACAGGGCCGTCCCGGCCCCGTTCCGCCCCGCGGGGGCCGTGGCGAACAGGCCGAGCAGCGCTCCCACCCATCGCCACGGCGTCGCGGCGAAGACCTGGCCCGATGGCCTGAAGCCGTCGCCGGTGTCGGCCAGGAAGCGGCAGCGGGCGCCGTCCGTGACGTCGATCCGCAGCCGCGCGGTGCCGTCGGGGGCGGGCCGCGGGCGCGCGGCGTCCCGCTCGCGCTCGGCGACCGGCTCCGTGAACCGGTGCACGAGGCGGACCGTGCCGTCCTCGCCCCGTTCGAGGCCGATCCAGCTGAAGGCGTCGCCGAGGACGGCGAGCCCTGCCCTGGCGTCGGCCGCGGCGGCGTCGAGCCGCAGGCCGACCTCGACGGTGCACGGCGCGAGCGGCAGCCGCTGGGTGAGCACGTGCGGCAGGCGGCGCAGATCGTGGGCGTCCGCGGAGCGCACGCAGGCCAGCCGCAGCCCGTCGGCCGCGTGCGAAGTCGCCCACCCCTCGCGGGGGTTGGCGGACCACTGCCACTGGCGGCCGTGGCGGCCCCCGGGAAAGTCGTCGTCGGTGGCGGGTGCGGAGGCGGGCTGCGGAGGCAGGCGCGGCTTCTCGTGTACGGAGACGGGGGCGCCGGCGTTCCCGATCACCGGCCAGCCGTCCGCGTCCCAGCGCAGCGGCTGGAGGTGGACGACCCGGCCGTACGCGCCGCGCTGCTGGAAGTGCAGGAACCAGTCATCCCCGGCCGGGGTGCGCACCCAGCTGCCCTGGTGGGGGCCGTTCACGTCGGTGTCGCCCTGCTCCAGGACGACCCGCTCCTCGTAGGGGCCGTGGAAGGTCCGGGAGCGGAAGGCGCCCTGCCAGCCGCTCTCCACGCCACCGGCCGGAGCGAGGATCCAGAACCAGCCGTCGTGGCGGTACAGCTTGGGCCCCTCCAGCGTGAACCAGCCGGGAAGCTCGTCCGCGTCGATCAACACCCGTCCGTCGTCAAGGAGTTCGCGGCCGTCGGGACTCATGCGGTGACCGGTGAGCCGGTTCTTGACACCGGAGCGCGACTTGGCCCAGGCGTGCACGAGATACGCCTCGCCGTGCTCCTCGTCCCACAGCGGACAGGCGTCGATGAGCCCCTTGCCCGCCTTGACCAGGTGCGGTGTGGTCCACGGGCCGCGGATGTCGGGGGAGTTGACCTGGAAGACGCCGTGGTCGGGGTCGCCCCAGAAGATCCAGAACCGGCCCTCGTGTTGCCGGATCGACGGCGCCCACACCCCGCAGTCGTGCCGTGGCGCGGCGAACGACTCCGCGGGCTCCAGACGCTCCAGGGCGTGCCCGATCAGCGTCCAGTTCACCAGGTCGCGGGAGTGCAGCAGCGGCAGCCCCGGGGCGCGCCCGAAGCTGGACGCGGTGAGGTAGAAGTCGTCGCCGACCCGGACCACGTCGGGGTCGGACCAGTCGGCGGCGAGGACGGGATTGCGGTAGGTCCCGTCACCGAGATCACCGAAGGCACCGGGACCGCCGGGTTCACCGAGACCGGCGGCTTCACCGGGTCCGCCCGTGCGGCCGTCGAGGGGTGCGGTCACGCGGTCACCGCCTTGCGGACGAGCGCCGCGGCCTCGGACCGGCTCGGCCGGCCGTCGCAGACGACGGTGACGACCCGGCGTACGACGGTCTGACCGGGGCCGATCGGCAGCCGCCGCTCGGCGGCGAGCGAGGAGCCGACGCCCGGATACTCCGCGGTCCGCACGAACCACGGGTCGCGCCGCGTCTCGGCCGTCGCCCCGGCGAAGACCAGCGTCCACCCCTGCCCCGCGAGGGCCAGCCAGTCCGCCGTGGCGCCGTGCACCGCGGCCTCGCCCTCGGCGTCCGCGGTGAACACCTCGGGGGCCCGTGCCTCTTTGGGGGCACGCCAGAAGAAGCCGCCGTAGGCGGCGCCGGGGCGGCCGTTGGTGGCCGGGCTGCCGATCGAGATCTCGGAGGAGCCCGGGTTGGTGAGGGAGAACGTGAAGTCGAGGGCCCAGGCGGACGCGGAGAGCGGCGTGACGGCGACCGTGCGCCGCTCGCGCAGCAGCTCGTGCTCCTCGTCGAGCCAGCCGATCTCCTCGACGAACCCGTCGGGGTCACGCAGCTTGAACTCCAGGTGGCGCTGTTCGCCGTGGTCGTCGAGCTCGGTCGGCCCCTGGTCGCGTACGTAGGTGCGCCCGCCCCAGAAGTTGCGGCCCTCCGCGTCGGGCACGGCGACGCTCACGCCGTGGTGGTGCGGGTGGTCGGCGGGGCCGTATTCGGTGACGGGGTGGCCGCCCAAGGTGCGGACGGGGTGCAGATAGGGGCGGGGCGCGAGCCGGGGGCCCGCGGTGGGGTGGATGACGTAGCGGCCCACGGGGCGGCCCGAGCAGCGCAGCATGAGCGCGGTGTCGGTCGCGGTTCTGTTCATGGCGTTCTCACCTCGGTGGGGTCTCGGCGGTACGGGAGTGAGAAGGGGCGAACCGGGAGTCCGGCAGGGCCCAGAACGTGCCGAGCTCCGCATAGCCGCACAGTGTGTCGGCGCTCGCCGCCACCAGGCCGTCGATGCCGTGCACGATCCGGCGCCGTACGCCTTCGTGGGCGCCGGGCACGGAACGCCAGGCCTCCACGGGCAGGGGCAGCGGATCGGGTGCGCGGCGAACCGCTTCGACGACCCGCATGAAGGCGCCCGTCGCAGCCGGTGGGGCAAGGAGTTCGGCGTCGCCCGTGAGATGGGCGACCAGGTTCTCCAGGAGGTCGGTCCGCGTGTGCACGACCTCCTGGGGCCCGTGCCCGGAGCGCTGCACGAGCATCCGGTCCTGCTTGTACCAGAACGTGATGCGGCCCCGGGAGCCGTGGACGACGACGTACGGCTCGGCGGGGCGCTCGGCGCACAGCGTCGCGGCGACGGCGACGCGGCCCCCGCGCCCGGTGGTGATCCCGACGAACGAGGTGTCGTCGGACTCGATGGCGTTGGCGCGGAACAGCTCGGTGTCCACTCGCGCGATGTCCTCGGCCCGGGTGGATCCGTCCACCGCCAGGGCGGTGGAGACGGCGTGGGCCAGGGGGTTGGTCAGGACGCCGTCCACGACGTCCACGCCGTCCAGGCGGCGCCTGCCCGCCCAGGGCGCGCGGCTGTAGTACGTCTCGTCGCGGGTCCAGGCGCCCGCCGCGCCGACGCCCACCGGCTCCCCGACGGCGCCCGCGGCGACCAGGGCGCGGACGGCGGGCAGGGCGTGCGAGCCGAGCGACTGGAACCCGATCTGGCAGGCCACTCGCGCGGCGGCCACCGCGTCGGTGATGCGGCGGAACTCCGCGTACGAGGGGGCGGGCGGCTTCTCCAGGAGCAGGTGCACGCCTCGTGCCGCGGCGGCCACGGCCAGGTCGGCGTGGGTGGGGATGGGCGTGCAGATGACGGCGACGGCGGCTCCGGTGGCGTCGAGCAGCCCGGCGAAGTCCGCGGACTGCGCGGGTTCGCCGCGCCCGGCGGACACGACTGGTCCGCCTGGATCGCCTGGCTCACCCGGACTGCCCGGCGCGCCGGGATCGCCCGGCCCGTCGATCCCGGCGAGTTCGGCGCCGGTCAGCGGGGTCAGCTCGCAGATCCCCACGAGGCGGACGAGACCGGCTTGTTCGAGGCGGCGGATGTTGCGCAGATGCCATCTGCCGTGGCCGCGCGCGCCCGCCAGGACCAGCGGCAGCGGGGTGCGGGGCGCCGTGGGCGCCGGGGCGGCGCTCATCCCTTCACCGCCCCGGCGCTGAAGCCCGTGACCAGCCACTTCTGGATGAAGGCGAAGACGATCACGACGGGCAGCGCGGCGATGACGCCGCCGGCCGCGAGCGCGCCCAGGTCGACGCTGTCGGCGCCCATCAGGGTGGCCAGACCGACGGGGATCGTCTGCTTGTCCTGGTTGGAGAGGAACATCAGGGCGAACAGGAAGTGGTTCCAGCTGTGCACGAAGGCGAAGGAGCCGACGGCGATCAGACCGGGCCGCAGCAGGGGCAGCACGACGGCGCAGAAGGCGCGGAAGCGTCCGCAGCCGTCGACCCAGGCGGCCTCTTCCAGGGAGTAGGGCACGTTCCTGATGAACCCGCTGATCAGGATCATCGAGAGCGGCAGCTGGAAGACGGCCTCGGCGATGATGACGCTGCCGAGCGAATTGATCATCTGGAGATTGGCGAAGATCTGGAAGAGCGGCACCAGCATCAGCGCGCCCGGGATGAACTGCGAGCACAGCAGCGCCAGCATGAAGCCGCGCTTGATCTTGAAGTCGAAGCGGGCCAGGGCGTAGCCGCCGGCGAGGGCGACGACCGTGGTCATCAGCATCGACAGGACGCCGACGATGAGGCTGTTCTGGAAGAACAGGCCGAAGCTCCGCTCGGTCCACACCTTGTCGAAGTGCTCGAACGTGATCGGCCAGGGCAGCAGCGAGGTCGAGCCCGCCGGGCGGATCGCGAAGAGCAGCATCCAGTAGAAGGGGATGAGGGTGAACAGGAGATAGAGGCCGAGCGGGAGGTAGATCTGCCAGCGGGGGGCTTCGTCCCAGGGGCGGCGCTTCGGGGTGCGCGGGCCGCCCGCGCGGGGCGTGGCGGGTGCGGTGGTGTCCGCCATGGCGGCTTCCCTGTCCAGGTGCTGCGTGGTGGTCACTTGTCCTGACCTCCGAACTTGCTCAGCCGCAGATAGACCATCGAGCAGAAGAGGAGGATCACGAACGCGATGGAGGTCAGCGCGGAGGCGTAGCCGAAGTCGTGCGAGTCGACGGCGATGGACGCGATGCGCAGGGGCAGGGTCGTCGTCTCGCCCGCGGGTCCGCCGCCGGTGAGGGTGTAGAGCAGGTCGACGTTGTTGAACTCCCAGACCGCTCGCAGGAGCGTGGAGAGGATGATCGCGTCCTTCAGGTGCGGCAGCGTGATGTGGAAGAACTGCCGGAAGCGGCTGGCGCCGTCCACCTCCGCCGCCTCGTACAGGTCCTTCGAGACGGACTGGAGGTCGGCGAGGATGAGGATCGCGAAGAAGGGCACCCCGCGCCAGAGTTCGGCGACGACGACGGCGGGGAAGACGGTGCTGGTGTCGGAGAGCCAGGACGTCCCGTACGAGCCGATGCCCAGGTCGGCGAGGTAACGGGTGATGCCCGTCTGGGAGTTGAAGATCAGCAGCCAGATCGTCGACGTGAGGACGCCGGACACGGCCCACGGCGAGAAGACCAGCGCACGGGCCATCGCGCGGCCGATGAAGGTCTGGTTGACGATCAGCGCGAGGCCGAGGCCGAGGAGCAGCTGGAGGACGACTTCGACGGCCACCCACTGGAGGCTGAAGCCGAGCGTCTGCCAGAACTGGGGGTCCTCGGTGAACGCCTTGGTGAAGTTGTCGAACCCCGCGAAGCCGTCGCGCCAGGGCTTGGTGGGGTTGTGGTGGCGCAGGCTGTAGTAGAAGACGCTGATGACCGGGTAGGCGATGAAGCCCAGCATCAGGAGCCCGGCCGGCGCGATCAGCAGATACGGGAGGCGGCGCGGGGCCGCGCCCGTTCGGCGCCGGGGCGCACCCGGCGTCCGGCGCCGGGGCGGTGGCTGCGGTGGCGCTTTCGCCACAGCTGAGGCCATGTCTGCTTCTCCGTTCTGAGGGGCGGCACACGGTCGGCGAGATGAAGCGCTTCGCAGACGTTGTTCGAGATCTCGTACACACAGAGAGCGGCCCGAAGGGGCGGGCTCAGCCCGCGTACGGGTCGGGGTTCGTGCCCTCGCGGGCCAGGAACGCGAAGTCGCAGCCGGTGTCGGCCTGGGTGATCTGCTCGTCGTAGAGCGCGCCGTAGCCGCGCCCGTAGCGTGCGGGCGGCGGCGTCCACGCCGCCCTGCGCCGCTCCAGCTCCTCGTCGGACACGCCCAGATGGAGCGAGCGCGCCGCCACGTCCAGGGTGATCGGGTCGCCCGTGCGCACGAGGGCGAGCGGCCCGCCCACGAACGACTCGGGAGCGATGTGCAGCACGCACGCGCCGTACGACGTGCCGCTCATCCGGGCGTCGGAGAGGCGCACCATGTCGCGCACCCCCTGCTTGAGCAGGTGGTCGGGGATCGGGAGCATGCCGTACTCGGGCATGCCGGGGCCGCCCCTGGGTCCCGAGCCGCGCAGCACCAGGACGTGGTCGGCGGTGATGCCGAGCGCCGGGTCGTTGATGGTGCGCTGCATCTGCCGGTAGTCGTCGAAGACGACCGCCGGGCCCGTGTGGCGCAGCAGATGCGGCTCGGCGGCGATGTGCTTGATGACGGCGCCGTCCGGGCAGAGGTTGCCGCGCAGCACCGCCACTCCGCCCTCGTCGGCCAGGGGCTTCGTGCGCGGGCGGATGACGTCGGGGTTGTGCACGGTGGCGCCCGCGAGCTGTTCGCGCAGGGTGGTGTGGGCGACGGTGGGCCGCTCCAGATGGAGGACGTCGGTCAACTGGGCCAGGAACGCGGGGAGTCCGCCCGCGAAGTGGAAGTCCTCCATGAGGTACTGCCCGCCGGGACGCAGGTTGGCGAGCACCGGCACGGTCCGCGCGATCCGGTCGAAGTCGTCGAGCGTGAGCCGTACGCCGCTGCGGCCCGCCATCGCGATCAGATGGATCACGGCGTTGGTGGAGCCGCCGAGCGCGAGGACGGTGGCGACCGCGTCCTCGTACGCGTCCGCGGTGAGCAGCCGCGACAGCCGCAGATCCTGGTGGACCAGTTCGACCACGCGCATGCCGGACGCGGCGGCCATCCGGTCGTGCCCGGAGTCCACGGCGGGGATGGACGAGGCGCCGGGCAGGGTCACGCCGAGCGCCTCGGCGGCGGCGGTCAGCGTGGAGGCCGTGCCCATGGTCATGCAGTGGCCGGGGGAGCGGGCCAGGCCGTTCTCCAGCTCGGCGAGCTCGCAGTCGCCGATGAGTCCGGCGCGCTTGTCGTCCCAGTACTTCCACATGTCGGTGCCGGAGCCGAGCACCTCGTTGCGCCAGTGTCCCGGGAGCATCGGCCCGGCGGGCACGAAGACGGCCGGCAGGTCGGCGCTCGCGGCGCCCATGAGCAGGGCGGGCGTCGTCTTGTCGCAGCCTCCGAGCAGCACCGCGCCGTCCACGGGGTACGAGCGCAGGAGCTCCTCGGTCTCCATGGCGAGGAGGTTGCGGTAGAGCATCGGCGTCGGCTTCTGGAACGTCTCGGAGAGCGTGGAGACGGGGAATTCGAGGGGGAAGCCGCCGGCCTGCCACACCCCGCGCTTGACCGCCTGGGCGCGGTCGCGCAGGTGGACGTGGCAGGGGTTGATGTCGGACCAGGTGTTCAGGACCGCGATGACGGGCTTGCCCAGATGCTCCTCGGGCAGATAGCCGAGCTGCCGGGTGCGGGCCCGGTGGCTGAAGGACCGCAGCCCGTCCGTGCCGTACCACTGGTGGCTGCGCAGTTCCTCGGGTCTCATGTCGCCCACGCCTTCACCAGCGCCGCTATCTCCTCGCGCCGCTCGACGGGAAGGACGCGGCTCGGCGGGCGCACCTCGCGGCGGCACAGGCCGAGGGCGGCGAGTGCCTCCTTGACGACGGTGACGTTGTCCGCGGACTGGTCGGCGGCCCGCAGCTCCTCGAAGCGGCGGATCCGCTCCCAGACGTCCATGGCCGCCGGATAGTCGCCCGCCCGCAGCGCTTCGAGCATGCCGAGCGACACCTCGGGCGCGACATTGACCAGACCCGAGGTGAAGCCGGTGGCGCCCACCGCCCAGTACGCGGGGGCGTACAGCTCGGCGAGCCCCGCCACCCACACGAACCGCCGAAGGCCCGCGTCCCGCGCGAACGCGGCGAAGGCGGCGGCATCCGGCGCCGCGTACTTCGCGCCGATCACGTTGGGGCACAACGCGCCGAGATCCGCCACGCGTTGACCCAGGAGGAGGGGGTTGCGGATGTACGGGACGACGCCGAGCTCGGGCACGGCGTCGGCGACGGCCCGGTGGTAGTCGACCCAGCCGTCCTGGGACACGTACGGATGCACCGGCTGGTGGACCATCACCATGTGCGCGCCGGTCTCCCGCGCGTGCCGGGCCCCGGCGATCGCGGTCGGCAGGTCATGGCCGACCCCGACGAGCACGACGGCGCCGCTGCGGCCGGCCTCCTCCATGGTCAGTTCCGTGACCAGGCGCCGCTCCTCGGGGGCCAGTGCGTAGAACTCGCCGGTGTTGCCGTTCGGCGTGAGGGTGCGCACGCCGCCGTCGGTGAGGCGTCTGATCAGGGCGCGGTAGGTGTCCGGCGCCACGGAGCCGTCCTCGGCGAACGGTGTCACCGGGATGGCGACCACGTCGGCGAGCGCCGAACGCAGCTCCTCGAAGCGTGCGGTGATGCCCGGGCCGGTCATGAAAGCTCCCCCTCCGGGAACGCCCGCCGCACGAACGAGGCGATGTGGTCGTGGAGTCCGCTCGCCGCGGCGTCGGCTTCCCCCGCGAGCGCGAGCCGCAGGATCTCCCGGTGCTCGGCGGCCTCCCGCTCCCAGGAGGGCAGCGTCGCCCAGGCGACCGCGGAGACCAGGGCCGCCTGGTCGCGCACGTCGTCGAGCATCCGGGACAGCAGCGGGTTGCCGCACGGCACGTAGAGCGCGCGGTGGAACTCCCGGTTGGCCAGGGAGCGTTCGGCCGCGTCCGCCGCGGCGTCCGCCCGCTCCAGGGCGTCGCGCGCCTCCTCCAGGCGGGCGCCGCTGCGGACGGTGCGCCGCAGGGCCTCCGGTTCGAGCAGGAGGCGTACGTCGTAGACCTCTTGGGCCATGGCCGCGTCGACCATGCGCACGGTGGCGCCCTTGTACTGGCTCATGACGACGAGCCCGGTCCCCGCGAGTGTCTTCAGCGCTTCCCGTACGGGGGTCTTGGAGACCGCGAACTGGGCGGCCAGCTCGGTCTCGACGAGGGGCTGACCGGGCGCCAACTGCCCGGTCAGGATGCGGTGCTTGATCGCCTCGAGCACGTACTGCGTGCGCGAGGGGATGGGGTGGGGCGCAAAGTTCATCGTTGCTCTCAGTCGTCGTGCAGCCGTGGTACAGCGATCGCGTATCGCGTCTCATATATGACGTATGAAGTACGACGCGATGAAGCTAAGGCCCCGGCCGACGCGCGTCAACGCTTCGCGCAGGAAAAGCCGTACGAGATAAAGGGAGTGCGGGATACGGGAGTTGGCGCCCGTTCCTTCGAGGTGCGGACATGGCGACGGGGCACGGCCCTGTCCGGCCGTGCCCCGTCGTCGTGTCCGCTCAGCGTGCCGAGAAGCCGTGCACCGTGCTCGACCGGTAGGTCTCCCCGGGCCGCAGCACCGTCGAGGGGAACGCCGGCCGGTTGGGGGAGTCGGGGAAGTGCTGGGTCTCCAGGCAGAGGCCGTCGCTCTGCCGGTAGGTGCGTCCCGCAGGGCCGGTGAGCGTGCCGTCCAGGAAGTTCCCGGAGTAGAACTGCACGCCCGGCTCGGTGGTGGCGATCTTCAGGGTGCGCCCCGACGCCGGGTCCCGCAGCGTCGCGAAGTGCTCGGGCTGCCGCGTGATGCCCTTGTCCAGGACCCAGTTGTGGTCGAAGCCCTTGGCGGTCACCAACTGCTCGTGGGAGTCCCGGATGTCCCGGCCGACCGCCTTGGCCCGCCGGAAGTCGAAGGGGGTGCCCGCCACCTTCGCCAGCTGGCCCGTCGGGATCAGCCCGGCGTCCGTGGGCGTGAACCGGGCCGCGTCCAGGGCCAGTTCATGGCCGAGTATGTCGCCACTGCCCTCACCCGCGAGGTTGTAGTAGGTGTGGTTGGTCAGGTTCACCACGGTGGCCTTGTCCGTGGTCGCCGCGTAGTCGATGCGCCAGTCACCGCGCGCGGTGAGGGTGTAGGTGACCTTCACGCGCAGGGTTCCGGGGTAGCCCATCTCGCCGTCGACGCTCACGTACCGCAGGACCAGGCCCACGCCCGCGGCGCCGGCGAACGGCTCCACGTCCCACACCCGCTTGTCGAAGCCCTTGGCCCCGCCGTGCAGGCTGTTCTCGCCGTCGTTCACGGACAGCTGGTGGGTCGTGCCGTCCAGCGTGAAGCGGCCCTTGGCGATGCGGTTGCCGTAGCGGCCGATCAGCGCGCCGAAGAACGTGGTCCCGGTGACGTACGCGTCGAGGGAGTCGTAGCCGAGGGAGACGTTGGTGTACCTCCCGTGCCGGTCGGGGAGTTCCAGGGACTGCACGATGCCGCCGTACGACAGGACCTTCATGCGGGTGCCGCCGTTGGCGAGGGACCAGCGGTACACCTTGGTGCCGTCGGCCAGCCGTCCGAAGAGCTCCTTGGTGGGCGTGCGGCCCGCCGAGGCGTGGGAGGTGCCCGCCGCGGCGGCGGTGAGTCCGGCTGCGGCGGCCGAGGCCAGGACGGTACGTCTGCTCGTTTCCATGTGCGGCTCCTCATTCTCGGCCCGTCCGCGGGTGCGGACGGGCCCGCAGGGCGATCTGCGGTGCGATGAATCACGGGGCGAGGCGGGGACGGGGACGGTCAGCCGGGGCTCAGCGCCCCACTTTGCGCTTGTTCCAGACGTCGAAGCCGACCGCGGCAAGCAGCACCAGGCCCTTGATGACCTGCTGGTAGTCGGTGCCGATGTTCACCAGGGACATGCCGTTGTTGAGGACGCCGAGCACCAGGCCGCCGATCACGGCGCCCATCACGGTGCCGACGCCGCCGCTCATCGAGGCGCCGCCGATGAACGAGGCCGCGATCGCCTCCAGTTCGAAGTTCAGGCCCGCCTGCGGGGTGCCCGCGTTCAGGCGTGCGGCGTACACACAGCCCGCGAGCGCGGCGAGCACGCCCATGTTGACGAAGATCAGGAAGGTGACGCGCTTGTCCTTGACGCCGGACAGCTTCGCCGCCGCCTTGTTGCCGCCGAGGGCGTAGATGTGGCGTCCGACGACCGCGTTGCGCATCACGTAGCCGAGGGCGATCAGCAGGCCGCACATGATGAGCAGCACCACCGGCACACCGTGGAAGCTCGCGAGCGTCAGCGTGAAGGCGACGACGGCGGCGGTGATCGCCACCAGCTTGGCCGCCCACAGGCCCGTCGGCATCACGTCGAGGTCGTAGGCGAGCTGCTGCTTGCGGCTGCGCCACTCGCGGAAGATCAGGAAGGCGACCGTCACGAGGCCGAGCACCAAGGTCGGGTTGTGGTACTGCGTGTAGGGACCCATCTCGGGGATGAACCCCTTGGCGATGTTCTGGAAGCCCTCGGGGAACGGCGAGAGCGACTGGCCCTCCAGGACGATCTGCGTGAGACCGCGGAAGAGCAGCATGCCGGCCAGCGTCACGATGAACGACGGGATGCCGACGTAGGCGATGAAGAAGCCCTGCCACGCCCCGGCGACCGCGCCGATGAGGAGCGAGAGGACGAGGGCGAGCACCCAGGGCATGTCGTGTTTGACCATCATCACCGCCGACATGGCGCCGACGAAGGCGACCAGTGAGCCGACGGACAGGTCGATGTGCCCGGCGATGATGACGATCATCATGCCGATGGCCAGGATGAGGATGTAGCCGTTCTGCTGGATCAGGTTGGACACGTTGTTCGGCAGCAGGAGCGTGCCGTCGGTCCAGATCTGGAACAGGATGACGATGAAGGCCAGGGCGACGAGCATGCCGTACTGGCGCATGTTCGAGCGCACGCTCTGCAGCAGCAGAGCACCCGTGGATTCCTTGGCGGGCGGCGTGGACGAGGTGTCGCGTGGCGGCGTGGTCGTGGTGGTCATGGCGGATGCCTCAGCTTCTGTTCTTGGTCATGTGGCGCATCAGGAGTTCCTGGGTGGCGTCCGCGCGGTCGACCTCACCGGTCAGCCGGCCCTCGGCCATCGTGTAGATCCGGTCGCACATCCCGAGCAGCTCGGGCAGTTCGGAGGAGATGAAGAGCACGGCCTTGCCCGAGGCCGCCAGCTTGTCGATGACGGTGTAGATCTCGTACTTGGCGCCGACGTCGATGCCGCGCGTCGGTTCGTCGAGGATCAGGACCTCGGGGTCGGAGTGGATCCACTTGCTCAGGACGACCTTCTGCTGATTGCCGCCGGAGAGCCGCCCCACCTGCTCGAAGACGGTGGGGGCCTTGATGTTCATCGACTTGCGGTAGCGCTCGGAGACGGACCGCTCGTGGTGCTCGTCGACGAAGCCGTCCTTGCGCCGCATGCCCGAGAGGGAGGCCAGCGAGATGTTGCGGTTGATGTTGTCGATGAGGTTGAGGCCGTACTGCTTGCGGTCCTCGGTGACGTACGCGATCCCCGCGTCGACCGCCGCGGGCACGGTCCTGGTCACGACCTCGCGCCCCCCGACGGCCACCGTGCCGGCGACGTACTGACCGTAGGAGCGCCCGAAGACGGACATCGCCAGTTCCGTGCGGCCCGCGCCCATCAGACCCGCGATGCCGACGATCTCGCCGCGCCGCACGGTCAGCGACACGTCGTCGACGACCTTGCGCTGGTGGTCGACCGGATGCCGTACCGTCCAGCTCCGCACGGACAGGGCGACGTCTCCCGCGTCCTTACCCTCGTAGGGCGTGCGGTCGGGGAAGCGGTGGTCGAGGTCGCGGCCGACCATGCCGCGGATGATGCGGTCCTCGGCCACCTGCGGCGCCGACGCCGGGGTCTCGCGGACCGTCAGGGTCTCGATGGTCCGTCCGTCGCGCAGGATCGTCACCGCGTCGGTGATGGCCCGGATCTCGTTCAGCTTGTGCGAGATGATGATGCAGGCGATGCCCTGCTCGCGCAGCTCCAGGATGAGGTCGAGGAGCTTGGCGCTGTCCTCGTCGTTCAGGGCGGCCGTCGGCTCGTCCAGGATCAGCAGCTTCACCTCCTTGGACAGGGCCTTGGCGATCTCCACCAGCTGTTGCTTGCCCACGCCGATGTCGGCGACCGGCGTCTGCGGCTTCTCGCTCAGGCCGACCCGCTTGAGCAGGGCGCTCGCCCGGCGCAGGGTGTCGTTCCAGTCGATGAAGCCCCGGGTGCTCTGTTCGTTGCCCAGGAAGATGTTCTCGGCGATGGACAGGTAGGGGACGAGCGCCAGCTCCTGATGGATGATCACGATGCCGTGCTTCTCGCTGGCGCGGATGTCCTTGAAGGCCATCCGCTCGCCCTCGAAGTGGATCTCGCCCTCGTAACTGCCGTGCTCGTGCACGCCGCTGAGGACCTTCATCAGCGTCGACTTGCCCGCGCCGTTCTCGCCGCAGATCGCGTGGATCTCCCCGGCGCCCACGGTCAGGTTCACTTCGGAGAGCGCCTTGACGCCGGGGAACGTCTTGGTGATGTCGCGCATCTCCAGCACGGGCGCGGTCACGAGAGCTGCCCTGCCTTGAAGTAGCCCTCGTCGACGAGGAGCTGGGTGTTGGACTTGTCGATGCTGACCGGATCGAGGAGGAAGGCCGGCACGGTCTTCTTGCCGTTGTTGTAGTCCTCGGTGTTGTTGACCTTCGGCTTCCTGTCGTTCAACACCGCGTCGCCCATGGACACCGTCTGCGCGGCCAGCTTGCGGGTGTCCTTGAACACCGTCTGCGTCTGCTCGCCGCGGATGATGGACTTCACCGACGCCAGCTCCGCGTCCTGCCCGGTGATCACCGGCAGCGGCTGGCTCTTGGAGCCGTATCCCGCGCTCTTGAGCGCGGAGATGATGCCGATCGAGATGCCGTCGTAGGGGGACAGGACCGCGTCGACCTTCGCGGAGCCGTAGTTCTTGCTGATCAGGTCGTCCATGCGCTTCTGCGCGGTGCCGCCGTCCCAGCGCAGCGTGGTGGCCTGGTTCATCCTGGTCTGCTTACTGCGGACGGTGAGCTGGCCGCTCTTGAAGTACGGTTCCAGGACCTTCATGGCGCCGTTCCAGAAGTACTTGGTGTTGTTGTCGTCCGGCGAACCCGCGAACAGCTCGATGTTCTTCGGGTCGTCGCCCTTCTCCGGCTTGCCCAGCTTCAGTTTCTTGACGATGTACTGGGCTTCCAGGCGGCCCACGCGCTCGTTGTCGAACGAGGCGTAGTAGTCGACGTGTTCGGTCCCGAGGATCAGGCGGTCGTAGGAGATCACGTGGATGCCCGCGTCGTGCGCGCGCTGGAGGACCTCGGTGAGCGCGGAGCCGTCGATGGCGGCGACCACGAGGAGGCTGCGCCCCTTGGTGATCATGTTCTCCAGCTGGGCGATCTGGTTCTCGACCTTGTCGTCGCCGTACTGGAGGTCGGTCTTGTACCCCGCCTTCTGGAACTGCTTGGCCATGTTGTTGCCGTCGGCTATCCAGCGCTCGGAGGCCTTGGTGGGCATCGCCAGGCCGATGGTGCTGCCCTTGCCCTCCTCCGGCTGGTACCGGCTGCCGCCCACGGCCTCCTGGCCGCACGCGGTCAGCGAGCCGAGCAGGACGGCGGTGGCCACCGCCGCGGTGAGGCGTACTTTTCTGGCTGTGCGGGTGCTCATGGGTCAGTCCCCTTCCGGGACGGGGAAGCGCTGGAGGTCACCGGGCTGGCGCGAGCCGAGCGGCGACATGCCGCCGTCCGCTCCGTGCCGGGCGAGCAGGTCGAGGGCGAGACGTCCCCGGCGCACCCGCTCGCGTGCGGTGTCCAGGGTGTGGTCGCGCAGATGGGCGCCGTAGGGGTAGATGCCGGGCGACTTGCTCAGGCCGAACTTGAGGTAGAGCGGGGCGCCGCGCCGGATCAGCTCGGCCGCCTCGTACATCCGGACGTAGCCGCCGAGGTCGTCGGGTGCCTCGATGTACAGGTCCATCGGGGCGCGGCCGGCCCGGCGGATCTCCGTGAGGTGGTCCAGGGTCAGGTCGGAGGGGATGTTCAGGGAGTCGGCGCCCAGGCGTTCGTAGACCGCGTACGACGCCGGGTTGACCGGTCCGATCAGGGCCGACACCTTGAACGTCGTGTCGGCGGGGAGCACGCCGGCCACCCGGAGGCGGTGCAGCGTCCACAGCACGCCCTCGTCGGCGACGAGCAGGCAGCGCACCCCCAGCTCCGTGGCGCGCACGGCGTCCTCGACGCAGCCGGCCAGCGCGTCGTGGCCGCGTGAGCGCAGCCCGGCGCCACCGGAGTCGGTGCGGGTGGCGGCGCCGATGTCCCAGGTGCCGCGCGGCCCGGTGAACAGGCACAGCTCGATGTCCCGCTCGGCGCAGGCCTCCACCATCTCGGTGATCTCGTCGTCGGAGAGCATCCAGATGCCGCTGCCCTGGCTGATCCGGTGGACCGGCACGTCGAGCCGCGAGCTCTCCTTGAGGACGACGGCCAGCGCCTCGGGCCCCTCCACGGAGGGGATCTCGGTGCGCCAGGTGCCCCCGTCGGGGAACGTGTGCGGGGAGGCGTCGGCCGGGTCGAGGGCGGGTACGGGGTGCCCGATGCGGGCGAGGGCGTCGACGCCGGGGCGGCGGGGTACTGACGGGCTGGTCACGGGACTCCCAAACGCTGTGAATGACGCGGTGTTCGATATTTCGTACGTTGGTCGGTTCGGTGGGTGTACGGCGGTACGGGGGTGTGCGACGCACCGGTCACCGCGTACCGCCGTACGTCTCAGGGGTGCTGCGAGTGCTGTCTCAGGGACCGGTCATGGGCGCAGGAGCACCTTCCCGGTCTTCGGGTCGCCGCCGCCGACCAGCGCGATCGCCTCGCCGAACCGCTCCAGCGGGAACTCGTGCGTGATGAGCGGGGCCGGGTCGAGCAGCCCGAGCCCGAAGGCGCGGACCGCGTCCGACCAGGCGGAGGACGGTGCGCCGAAGACGCTGCGCACCTCCAGCTGGCTCAGCGACAGATGGACCGGATCGATGCCGGTGGCGCCCGGCGCGAACATGCCGGTCAGGACCACCCGGCCGCCCCTGCGCGCGAGCAGGCAGGAGGAGGCCGCCGTGCTCGGCGCCCCCGCGGTCTCCACGACCAGGTCGAACCGCCCGTGGTGCGCGCGGGCTTCGGCGGGCGACAGACTCCGGGTCGCCCCGAAGCCGATGGCCTGCCCGCCGCGCTCGGCCCGCGGGTCGACGACGACCAGCTCGCCGGGCGACGACGCGGCGAGGAGCTGGACCGCCAGCATCCCCAGCGTGCCGGCGCCGACCACCGCGATCCGCTCGCCGGGGCTCGGCCGCCCCGTCCGCACCGCGCCCGCGATCACCGCGGCGGGTTCCAGGAGGGCGGCGGCGGCCAGGTCCGCGTCCGGGTGCAGCAGGTGCAACAGCCGGGCGGGGACGGCCACATGGTCGGCGAAGGCACCGGGCTCGGTGAAGCCGGTCTCCGCGTACCCGCCGCCGCACAGGCTCGTCTCGCCGCAGCGGCACCGCTCGCAGGTGCCGCAGGCACGGAACCCCTCGGCGACGACCTTGCGCCCGGTGAGCGCCGGGTCGACGCCCTCGCCGGTGGCCTCGACGGTCCCGGACCACTCGTGCCCGGGAATCACCGGATAGCGCACGTAGCCGGGGTCCCGGTGGCCGTCGTACACCTCGCGGTCGCTCATGCAGATCCCGGCGGCGGCGACCCGCACCAGGACCTCGCCGGGGCCCGGCTCGGGGCGCTCCCCGGCCGTGAGCCGGTGCGCGCCGGGCCGGTCGACGACGATCGCGCGTGACCGCGGGCCGCTGCTCACTTCGCGGCCGCCTTGGGGGCGCGCTTCTCCCAGCCCTCGGCCCACAGGTCGAACCGCGCCTGCTGCTGCGGGAACTCGGCCGCCGCGTCCGTGTCGAGTTCGACGCCGAGGCCCGGCGCGTGCGACACCTCGAAGTAACCGTCGACCACCTGGGGCGCGCCCTTGACCACCTTCTTGATCTCCGCGTCCGCGAAGTCGTTGAAGTGCTCCAGGATCTTGAAGTTGGGCGTGCAGGCGGCGAGTTGCAGCGAGGCCGCGGTGAGCACCGAACCGCCGACGTTGTGCGGGGCGATCAGCGTGTAGTGCGTCTCGGCCGTCGCCGCCAGCTTGCGGGTCTCCAGGATGCCGCCGATGTGGCCGAGGTCCGGCTGGATGATGTCGGCGGCCTGCGACTCGAAGAGCTCGCGGAACTCGATCCGGTCGTGGATGCGCTCACCGGTGGCGATCGGCATGTCCACCTTGGCGGCGACCTTCTCCAGGGCCTTGAGGTTCTCCGGCGGCACCGGCTCCTCCAGCCAGGCGGGCTTGAACGGCGCCATCTCCTTGGCCAGGCGCACCGCCGTGGAGGGGCTGAAGCGGCCGTGCATCTCCAGCATCAGCTCGGCGTCCGGGCCGATCGCGTCCCGTACGGCTTCGATCAGCGAGACCGCGTAGGAGGTGCCGGCGTGGTCGAGCTCGAAGTGGCCGGTCCCGAACGGGTCGATCTTCAGGGCGCGGTAGCCGCGCTCGACCACGGCCCGTGCGGCCTTGTGATAGGCCTCGGGCGTGCGCTCGGTGGTGTACCAGCCGTTCGCGTACGCCTTGACCTTGTCGGTCACCTTTCCGCCGAGGAGCTGCCAGACCGGTACGCCCAGGGCCTTGCCCTTGATGTCCCAGCAGGCCATCTCCACGCAGGCGATGCCCGACATGACGATCTCGCCGGCCCGGCCGTAGTCGCCGTACTTCATCTTCCGCACGAGATCCTCGACCGCGAACGGGTCGGATCCCACGATGTGGTTGGCGGCCGCCTCGCCGAGATAGCCGACGAGCGCGTCGGTGCGGCCGAGCATGCGGGTCTCGCCGACTCCGGTGAGACCTTCGTCGGTGTGGACTTGGACGTAGGTGAGATTGCGCCACGGCGTCCCCACCACGTGCGTGCTGATTCCCGTAATACGCAAGGCAGTTGCCCCTTGGTTGTTCGGTATTTCGTCACACGTTCGAAATGTTGGCGTGACCGTATTCACGCAGGCGGCAGGGTGTCAATGGGTTGCGCAGAACGGTCTTGGACGCACAGGAGGCCCCGGGGCCGTTGCGCGGCGAACGCCGCTGTGCCTAGCCTGTGTTCGTCATATCGATCGTTGACCGAAGTTTCGGACGTGCTCGCGGACCCTCACGGGCACGTTTCCGGACGCACGGGGTGGGAGGCCGACCATGGGACGACTGGTGCCTGCGGTGACCAGGGCGCTGGACATACTGGAGCTGTTCCTGGAGGGCGACGGCACGCTGTCCGCCCCCGAGGTCACCCGCAGACTCCAGCTGCCGCGCACCACCGTGCACGAACTCCTGACCACACTCGCCGCCCGCTCCTACCTTGTCCAGATCCCGGACCAGTCGGGCCGCTACCGCCTGGGCGTCCGCGCCTACCAGCTCGGCAGCCGCTACGCCGAGCAGCTCGACCTGGCCGCCGAGGGGCAGCAGGTCGCCCGCGAGGTCGCCGAGACCTGCGACGAGACCGTGCACGTGGCCGTCCTGGAGGACACGGACGTCATCTACATCGCCAAGGTGGACTCCACGCACGCCGTGCGCATGGTCTCCGCCGCGGGCCGCAAACTGCCCGCCCACTGCACCTCGGTCGGCAAGATGCTGCTCGCCTCGCTGCCGCCCGCCGAGCTCGAAACCCGCCTGGCGGGGCGGGAGCTGGCGGCGATGACCCCCAACAGCATCACCGAACCGGACGCGCTGCTCGCCGCGCTCGCCGGCATCCGGGAGCGCGGGGTCGCCGCCGAACACCGCGAGTCCAACCCCGACGTGAGCTGCGTGGCCGCCCCGGTCCGCGACAGCGCGGGGAACGTCGTCGCGGCGCTCTCCATCTCCGTGCCGATGATCCGCTGGAGCGAGCAGCGCGAGCAGGAACTGGCCGACCTCGCCGCCAAGGGCGCGGGCGACCTCTCGGAGCGCCTGGGCCACCGGGGCGGACGCTAGGCGCGCGCCTCCAGGTCGAGCAGCCGCCGCTTGGCCTCCAGGCCGCCCGCGTACCCGGTCAGGGAGCCGTCGGCGCCGATGACCCGGTGGCAGGGGCGGACGACGAGCAGCGGGTTGCGCCCGACCGCCGTGCCCAGCGCGCGCACGGCCGCCCGCGAGAGGCCGAGCCGCTCGGCGAGCTTCCCGTACGTGGTGGTCGTGCCGTACGGCAGGGTGTCGAGGGCGTGCCAGACCCGCTGCTGGAAGTCGGTGCCGACGCCGCTGACGTAGGCGACGTCGAAGCGCGTGAGCGTCCCCGCGAAGTACGCGCGCAGCTGCCCGGCGATCGCGGCGAAGGCCTCGTCGTCGCGCACCCATCCGTCCCGGACGACCGCCCCGCCCTTCTGCCCCGGCAGGGACAGCGAGGCCAGGGCCGTGCCGCCGGGGGCGGTGGCGGACTCCTGGCCGACCAGCAGCAGCTCGCCCAGCGGACTGTCGACGGTGGTGAACACGGCCTTGGTCATGACCTTCGTCATCGGATGCTCCCTCTTTCCCGGTGGCACCCCCCAAGTCTGCAAGCGGCGGGGGCGTGCGGCTGGCGGGATTCGGACGCGGCGCTCATGAGGGTGTCAGGGTCAGCGGGGCGCCGCTCGTGCGATCGGATGAGGGCCCGGTCTCCAGGAGAAGCTCGCCCGGCTCCACGACGTGCTCCAGAGCGCGGTCCAGCGAGGCCAGCGTAGCCGCCTCGACGACGAAGACGACCTCGGCGCCCTCGCCCGCGGCCAGCTCGACCCGCGCGAAGCCGCGCAGCTCACGCACGCGCGGCCACGAACCGGACCCCGAGACCCGGCGCACATAGAGCTGCACGGTCTCCCGCACGGCCCGGGCACCCGTGTTCGTCACGGCGACGGTGCATGTCAGCGAGGGATCGGTGACCGGCACCTCGGTGCGCGAGAGCCGGGGCTCCCCGTAGGCGACGGACGTGTACGAGAGCCCGTGCCCGAAGGGGTGCAGCGCGACCGCGGGCTGGTCCACGTACCCCCGGTAGCCGTGGTCCTTGGCGTTGTAGAACACCGGGAGCTGGGCGGCCGAACGCGGCACGGAGACGGGCAGCCGCCCCACGGGCTCCGCCCGCCCGAAGAGCACGTCGGCGACCGCCCGCCCGCCCCACGGCCCCGGATACCAGGCGCAGAGCACGGCCCGGGCCCGCCCGGACAGCTCCGGCACGGCGTGCGGCCGCCCCTGGACGAGGACCACGACCACCGGGGTGCCGGTGGCGGCCACGGCGTCGAGCAGCGCCACCTGGCCGCCCGGCAGACGCAGGTCGGCCAGGTCGACGCCCTCGCCGCACGTCATGCCCACCGGAGCACCGGAGGCGACGACCGCGGCTCCGTTGCCCTCGAAGCGCGTGCCGGCCTCGCGCGCGCTGGAGCCGCCGAGCACGAGCACGGCCGTGTCGGCGGCGGCGGCCACCGCCACGGCGTCCGCGATGCCGCCCCGGTCGTCGCCGACCAGTTCGCAGCCCCGCGCGTACGTCACCTCGACGCCCGGGGCCGCCACCGCCCGCACGCCGTCGAGGACGGTGAACCCGCTGCCGGGGCGCTGCGGCGCGGTGTAGTCGCCGAGCTGCTGGGGCAGCGAGTCGGCGCCCGGCCCGATGACGGCGACGCGGGACGGTCCCGCCAAGGGGAGAGCGGCCCCGTCATGGCTGAGCAGGACGATGGACTCGCGGGCCAGACGCTCGCTCAACCCGCCCAGGTCAGGGTCGCGTTCCGGGCTTTCGCCGACGTAGGGCCGCTCGAAGAGGCCCAGGCGGAACTTCAGGGTGAGGACACGGGCCACCGCCGCGTCCAGGACGTGCTCGGCGACCAGACCGCGCTCCACCGCCTCCGCGAGCCGCGGGAAGCAGCCGTCCCACAGGCTCAGATCCGTGCCCGCGTCCAGCGCCAGCGCGCCCGCGGCCACCGGGTCACCGGCCAGGCGCACGAGCCGGTCCAGGGCGCAGCCGTCGGCCATGACCAGACCGGTGAACCCCCACCGCTCGCGCAGCAGACCGGTCAGCAGCTCGCGGTTGGCCGCGCACGGCAGACCGTCGTACTCGTTGTACGCGGCCATCACCCCCGCCGCTCCCGCGCGGACCCCCGCCCGCGCCGCGACCAGGTGGATCTCGTGGAGTTCGCGCGGGCCGAGCTCGGTGGCCGCGCTGTTGCGGCCGCCGATCGTCGCGCCCTGCCCGGCGAAGTGCTTGAGCACCACCGCCGCCCGGTCGGGTGCGAAGGCGGCGCCGTCGCCCTGCATGCCCCGCACCAGCGCCTCGGTGAAGCGCGCCGCCAGATACGGGTCCTCGCCGAAGCACTCCTCGCTGCGCCCCCAGCGCGGATCCCGGACCAGGTCGAGCGCCGAGACGAGGGCGACATGGCCGCCCCGGGCGCGCAGCTCGGCGGCCGCGCCCGCCGCGGCGGCCTCGTACAGCCCCGGGTCCCAGGTCGCGCCCACCGCGAGGTTCACCGGCAAGGCCGTGCCGTCCAGGGCCTGATGGCCGTGCGGGACCTCCTCGACGAGGAGGACCGGGATGCCGAGCCGGGTGTGCGACAGGACATGCCGCTGTACCGAGTCGGCGACCCGCGCCGCGTCCGCCGCCGTGATGCCGTCCGCGAACGTCACGCCCGACCACGGGTCGGCACGCTGGAGTCCGTACAGCGCGCCCATGCCGTCGAACGCGGCGACCTCGGCGCGGAAGGCGTCCGTCAGGCGGTGGCCCGAGGAGGTCCGCTCATAGGCGTGCCAGCCGTACATCCGCTGGTTGACCTGGCCCACCTTCTCGGTGAGCGTCATCCGGGCGAGCAGGTCGCGCACCCGGTCGGTGACCGGGGCGCCCGCCTCCCGGTACAGCGGCGCGCTCATCGCAGCGCGAGGACGCGCACGCCGAACGGGGCGAGCCGTATCTCGTCCACCGCCGCACCCGTCTCCAGGTCGTGCAGTGCTCCGTCCGCCACCGGGCGCACCGCGAGCTCTTCGTCCGACTGGCTGACCAGCCACACGAAGCGCCGTCCGTCCTCGTGCACCAGGGCGTCCGCCGAGACGTAGGGGCTGTCGGCCGTCACCGTCCGCTCCACCCCCGCGAGGTCCGCCAGGGCCGCGTACAGCCGGTGCGTCTGCTCGGGGTTGACGCGGGCCGTGCGCGCGGCCATGTGCTCCAGGGGATAGGTGGCAAGGACCGTACGCCCCTGGCCCGTCTCGTGGACCAGCAGTGCGGGGCGGCCGTGCGCGTCCTTCGCCACGACCCGGGCCCCCGTGGGGACGACCGGCAGGTAGGCGCGGCTGTCCTCGTTGCCCGCCACCGGGAAGGTGAGCTTCTCGCCCGCCGCGATGGAGCTGAACTCCTCGGTGAAGGTCAGCTCCAGGACGTCGTCCTCGATGGGCTCGGCCACCCCGTAGGAGAGCTGGAGTTCGACTCCGAAGAGGCCGTCCAGGTCGTCGAACCACGGGCCGCGCGTGCCGGGGTGCTCACCGGAGCAGAACGACAGGTACACCGTGGCGCCCGCGCGGGCCCGCCGCTCCAGCTCGCGCCGGGTACGCGTCGTCAGCTGCCGGGTGGACGGCAGGAGGTAGAGCGCCGCGTCGCCGGGCAGTCCGTCCGCCTCCCGTGTCAGGGCCACCGGGAGATCGGCGCCGCGCGCGGCCACGTAACCCTGGTGGAGGGACGTGAAGATCAGCGGCCGGTCGGCGGGCCTGCTGTAGGGGTAGCCGCGCTCCAGGAACGCGGGCACCACGAGCGCCGCGTCCGCGTCCGAACGGCGGCAGCGCGCGAAGTCGACCTGCTCCAACACCCGGGAGAAGGCGGCGAGTTCGACGAGCGGAGTCTTCGGGGCGCCGGAGCTGTCCGTGATGCCGAAGTGCATCTCGAAGGGGTGGTGGTCGTACGGCGACTGCTCCCACAGGTCGTCGTAGTCGGTGTTGTTCCAGGCCATCCAGCCGGTCGCGCCGCCGAGGAGGGAGTTGTGCAGCGTCTGGCGGTAGTAGATGCCCGCGTTCTCGGCCGAGACGGTGTCCGTGGACAGCCCGAACTCCTCCAGGATGACCGGCTGTCCGGTGACCGCGGCCAGCTCGCACTCGAAGGCGGCGCGGTGGTGCTGGCGTACGCGGTCCGTGTCCGAGCGGTACACGTGCGGGCCCACGAAGTCGACGTACTCGGCCGTGTCCCGCAGCGAGAAGCCGTTGTCGCGGCCGGTCACCTCGATGCCCCACGCCCCGTCGCCGAGGGACACCGGCTGGGTGCCGCCGGCCGCGCGGACCGCGTCGCACATGAACTGCGCCCAGGCGGTGACGACGTCGCTCGACGGCGGATCCACCTGGTAGACCCGGCCGTAGCCCGGCATCTCGTTGGTGATGAGCCAGCCGGTGACCGCCGCGTGGTCCTTGAAGCGGCGCGTCATCTGCGACACGAACCACGCCTGGCGGCCGACCAGCCACACGTCCTCGTACAGGTCGCGGCCCCCGCGCCACGCCGGGTCCCAGTTCTCGCCGGACATGTGGCCGACGATGAAGGTGGGCACCGTGCCCATCCCCAGCTCCGTGTGCGCGTCCAGGAAGTCGCGGAAGCGCTCGCACAGCTCTTCGTCGATACGGTGCGGCTCGGGATGGAAGTCGGGCCAGTAGAAGAACGAGCGCGTCATCGTCAGGCCGTGCTCGCGCAGCACGGCGAGTTCCTCGCGGACCGTCTTCGGGTCGTAGTTCCGCCACATCAGCGGACCACCGGTGCGGGACCAGAAGTTGGCGCCGATCCAGGGCAGGACGGCGGAGTCATGGGTGAGCTGGGCGCTGTGGCGTCGCATGGGGGTACTCAGGTCTTTCCGTACGGGGGTGAAAAGGTGGTCGGCGGTCAGGCGGGGCCCGTCGACTCGCGGACGACGAGGCGCGGGCGATCGTCCAGGGCGGTGTCCGGCACGTCCTCGCCGCACTGCGCGAGCAGCGCACGCGCGGCGGCCGCGCCCACCCGCTGCACCTGCTGGTCGACGGTCGTCAGCCGCGGGTGCAGCCAGCGGCCGATCGGCAGGTTGTCGTAGCCGACGACGGACACGTCCTGCGGGACGCGCAGCCCGGCGCGTTGCGCCGCGCCGATGCCGCACACCGCCATGGAGTCGTTGGCGTACATCACGGCGGTGGGGCGCTCCGCCATGCCCAGCAGCTCCTCGGTCGCGGCGAGCGCCGCGGCCTCGGAGAAGTCGGTGGTCAGGACGGCGGCGGGCTCGACTCCCTTGAGCAGCAGGGTCTCTTCGAAGACCGCGCGGCGCAGCCGTGTGTGCAGCAGCTCGCCGGGCCCCGAGACATAGGCGATGCGCCGGTGTCCCAGCTCCATGAGGTGGTCGACGGCTTCGTGTATGCCGGCGCCCTGGTTGCCCAGGCCCACGGTGGGCACGGGCGCGTCCGGGCGGGGCGCGCCGAGCAGTACGGCGGGCAGCCCCAGGCCGCGCAGGAGCGGCGGGCGCGGATCGTCGGCGCGGGCGTCGGTCAGGACGGCGCCGTCGACACGGCCCTCGGCGGCGAGGCGTTCGTACAGCGCGCTCTCCTCGGCCACGTCCGCGACCAGGTGGAGCAGCAGGCCGTAGCCGCGCGGCGCCAGTTCGCCCTCCAGGCCCGTGATCAGCTCGCTGAAGTGCGGGTCCGCGCCCAGGACGTCCGTGGGGCGGCGCACGACGAGGGCGAGCGTGCGGGTCCGTGCGCTGCGCAGGGCCGTGGCCGTCGCGCTGGGCGACCAGCCGAGCTCCGTCGCCGCGTCCAGGATGCGGCGCCGGGTGGCCTCGGAGATGCGGCCCTTGGCGTTGAAGGCCTGCGAGACGGCGGCCGTGGAGACACCGGCCGCCGCGGCGACCGCCTTGATCGTCGGACGTCCGCCGCTGTCCTTCCGGGATGCTTCCAGCGCGCTCACATCTTCACCGCCCCACTGACGAGGGCCTGCTGCATCCGCTTCTGCAACACGGTGTAGACGGCCCATACCGGTACGAGAGTCAGTACCGTACCGGCGGTCAGGACCCCGTAATCCGTGCCCGTCAGGGACTTGAGGGTGGGCAGGGCGACCTGCACGGTGCGCTGGGCCGGGTCGGGGCCGATGATGACGAGCGAGTACAGGTACTCGTTCCAGAACGTCAGGAAGTTCAGGAGCAGCACCGTCGCGATGCCGGGCAGGCACATCGGCGTGTAGACGTGGCGCAGGACCGCGAAGGTCGACGCGCCGTCCATCCGCGCGGCCTCCTCCATCTCCTTGGGGATGGTCCGCATGAACTGCACCAGGATGACGACCGACAGCGGCATCGCGGTGGCGGGCAGGAAGAGCACCATGAACAGGCGCGTGTGGAACAGGCCCGTCGCCGCCGCGAGCAGGAAGGTGGGGAAGAGCGCGGCGAACGTCGGGATCAGGAATCCCAGCGAGAAGACCTTCTCCACGAACGCCCCGAGCCGGCCGGTCGCCCGGGCGATCGCGAACGCCGCCGGGATCGCGAGGGCCAGCGTCAGCGCGAGCGAGAAGGCCGTCACGAGCGCCGAGTTGAGGACCGCGAGCCCCAGATCGGCGCTCTCGAAGGCCGTGCCGAAGTTGCCGAAGGACAGCGAGGTGGGAAGGGAGAAGGGGCTGGCGAAGATCTGCTCGTTCGTCTTGAAGGCCGAGGCGAGCAGATAGTAGAGGGGGACGACGAGCAGCGCCGCGTACGCCCACGCCAGGATGTGCGCGGGCAGCCAGGACTTTCCGTGCTTCAAGGTGACCGGCTCCGATCGGGGTTCGTGCGGCGTCAGTAGGTCTGGCGGAAGGCGCGGCGGATGGTGAGCAGGCCGACGAGGCCGACCAGGAAGAGGATCACGCCGACGGTCTGGCTGTAGCCGAGGTCGGCCGCGATGAACGCCTTCTGGTAGACGAGGAACGACAGCGTCGTCGACGAACTGCCGGGGCCGCCCTGGGTGAGCAGCAGGACGTGCTGGGCGGAGCCGAAGAACGTCCAGAGGAACTGGAGCATCGTCACCACGCCCACGTACTCGCGGATGACCGGGAAGTGCACGCGCCACATCGTCCGCCAGTGTCCGGCGCCGTCCAGCTGCGCCGCCTCGCCGATCTCCTCGGGCACACTGCCCAGGCGGGCGGCGAACAGGACGGCGGTGAAGCCGATGCCGCCCCAGACGTCGAGCACGATCAGACACGCGAGCGCCGTCGAGGGAGAAGCCAGCCAGGCGTCGGTCACCGAACCGAGGCCCACCGACTTCAGCGCGCCGTTCACGAGGCCGTCGGGGGAGAGCGCCGCGTAGAACACCATCGCCTTGGCCGGGGTGGAGATCAGGCCCGGGATGAAGAGCAGATAGCGCAGGACCCGGTGGCCCGGCGGCTTCTGCGCCACGTAGTAGCCCAGCATGTACGCGCACACGATCATGACCGGCAGCGCGACGGCGAGCTGGACCGCCGTGTTGCGCACGGCGTCCCAGAACACCGGGTCGTCGAAGACCGTACGGACGTTGTCGAGCCCGGCGAACGAGACGGGCTGGAGCATGCCCGGCCAGTGCAGGGCCGCGATCACGAAGATCGCGATCATCGGCCCGACCATGAAGACCAGGTACCAGACCAGGGCGGGGACGGCGAGGATCGTGCCGCCTTCCTGGCGGCGCTTGCGGGCGGGTGGCGCGGCGGGAGCGGGGCGGACCTCGGTCCCGCCCGGCGTCGACATCGTTGTCGTCATCGTGGGTGACTCCCAGAGGGCTCGGACGGGCGGGGCGGCTCGGACTGCTCGGACGGGCGGCTCATGCGGTGCGGTACGCGGCTTCGAGCACGGAGCGCACCCTGGCGGGGCTCGTGCCCCGGGTGAACGCCGAACTGGTCGCGGTGATCAGCGGCTGCGTCGCGGCCGGCGGCACGTACAGGTCGGGCAGCAGCGCCTGGCTGACGTCCGTGCCGAGCTGCTGCGCGGCAGCGACCAGGGGGAAGTCCGTGCTGAGGGTGTCGGAGCGCAGGGCCATGTCGCGCCCGCTCTCCGTGATGAACCGCGAGACCGTCTCCGGGCGGTACATGAACCGCAGGAACTTCTCGACGGCGTCCAGCTTCTTCGTGCCGTTCGGGCTGATCCAGAAACCGATCAGGGTGTAGGTGCGCAGGATCGTCGGCTTGGCGTGCGCGGCGTCCGGCGCCAGCGGCCAGCCGCCCACCTCGGTGTGCCGGGCGACCTGCTCCGGGACCTTGGCCAGCGCCGAGGACATCGCGGACTCGACGGCGGCGGCCTGCGTGTTGAACTGCGTCGTCATCGTGTCGGAGGTCAGGCCCTGCGCCTTGTCGGCGAAGACGCCCGCGTCGCGCAGGGCGGCGAAGTACTCGATGCCCTCACGTGCGCCCCGGCTGCCGCTGAAGTCGCCGCTCGTGAAGACCTTTCGCGCCTCGTCGGGGGAGAGGAAGGTCTGGATGATCTGGGCGAGGAGCTTCTGGCCCGTCCAGTCGTTGCCGCCGACGGTCACCGGGGCGATGCCCTTGGCGCGCAGCTTGCGGGCGGCGGCGATCAGCTGGTCGCCGGTCGTGGGGATCGCGGAGACACTCGCCTTGTCGAGCAGGGCGGTGTTGTAGGCCACCGGCCAGTTGGTGGCGAAGTACGGGAAGGCCCGCAGCCGCCCCTTGCCGTCGGTCCAGGCGTCGAGGGCGACGGGCAGGACGCGTTTCCGCAGCCCCCAGTCGTCGAGATACCCCCGCACGTCGACCGTCGCGCCGACCTCGGTCCAGGCCAGCGTCTTGTCGTAGAGGTTCACCATGACGACGTCCGGCTCCTTGCGGGCGAGCCGTGAGGTCTCGTAGACCTGCGCGAGGTCGTCGCCGTTGACCAGGTTCTTCACCTTCAGGCCGGGGTTCTCGCCCCGGAAGGCGTCCAGGGCGGACAGATACGTGGGCGAGCCCGGCGCGGTGGTGCCGAGCTGGCTGTGCACCACGAGCGTGTCGGGATCGGAATCCGCCGACGCCAGCGTGGAGCAGCCGGTGAGGGCGGGCAGGGCGGTGGCGGCGGCCAGGCCTGAACCTGCGGCGAGGAAGCCGCGCCGACTCATCGTTGAGCGCACAGCGGGATGTCTCCAACCAGGGCGATGTCGACCAGAGGTTAATCGATATACCTGCGGGGGTGAGGGGAGCGTAGAAGTGCTTCGCCGAATGGTCAATCCCCTGTTGCGCACGGTGCATCTTCCGGCGAAAGCGGCAAATAGGCCGCATTCACTCCGGGGTGATCACGCACGGTCACGAGATCTGTGTCTCGGTTTTTATGCAACTAGTTGCACAAGGGGTCGCGCGTCCTCTAGAACTGTCCCGACGACACATCGCGTACGGAGGGCCCGCATGAGCCGCTACCCGAACCTGCTGAACCCGCTGGACCTGGGCTTCACCACTCTGCCCAACCGGGTCCTGATGGGGTCCATGCACGTGGGCCTGGAGGAGGCCCCGGACGGCTTCCGGCGGATGGCCGAGTTCTACGCGACCCGTGCGCGCGGCGGTGTCGGCCTCATCGTCACGGGCGGCATCGCCCCGAACGAGCTCGGCCGGCCCTGGGACGGCGGCGCCAAGCTGACCACCGAGGCGGAGGCCGAGGAGCACGCGGGCATCACGGCCGCCGTGCACGCCGAGGGCGGCAAGATCGCCATGCAGATCCTGCACTTCGGGCGGTACGCCTACCACGAGGGCCTCGTCGCACCGAGCGCGATCAAGGCGCCGATCAGCCCCTTCGTGCCGCGCGCCCTCGCGGACGACGAGGTCGAGCAGACCATCGAGGACTTCGTGCGCGCGGCCGAGCTCGCCAAGCTCGCGGGCTACGACGGCGTCGAAGTCATGGGCTCCGAGGGCTACTTGATCAACGAGTTCATCGCGGCGCCCACCAACCAGCGGGAGGACCGCTGGGGCGGCTCCTACGAGAACCGCATCCGCTTCCCCGTCGAGATCGTCCGGCGCGTGCGCGAGCGGGTCGGCGCGGACTTCATCATCATCTACCGCCTCTCCATGCTGGACCTGATCCCCGGCGGCTCGACCCTCGAAGAGGTCGTCCACCTCGCCAAGGAGATCGAGGCCGCGGGCGCCACGATCATCAACACCGGCATCGGCTGGCACGAGGCGCGCATCCCCACCATCGCCACCTCGGTGCCGCGCGGCGCCTACACCTTCGTCACCAAGAAGGTCATGGGCGAGGTCTCCGTGCCGCTGGTCACCACCAACCGCATCAACACCCCGGAGATCGCCGAGCAGTTGCTCGCCGACGGCGCCGCCGACATGGTCTCGCTGGCCCGGCCGCTCCTGGCCGACCCGGACTTCGTCGCCAAGGCCAAGGCGGAGCAGCCCGACGCCATCAACACCTGCATCGGCTGCAACCAGGCCTGCCTCGACCACACATTCAACCTCCAGATCACCTCCTGCCTGGTGAACCCGCGCGCCTGCCACGAGACCGAACTCGTCCTCGCGCCCACCCGCCACAAGAAGCGCGTCGCCGTCGTCGGCGCGGGCCCGGCCGGGCTCGCCTTCGCGGTCTCCGCCGCCGAGCGCGGCCACGACGTCACGCTCATCGACGCCGCGTCCGAGATCGGCGGCCAGCTCAACGTCGCCCGCAAGGTCCCGGGCAAGGAGGAGTTCGACGAGACCCTGCGCTACTTCCGCACCCAGCTCGAACTGCACGGCGTGGACGTCAAGTTGAACTCCCGCGCCACCGCGCGGAGCCTCGCCGACGCGGCGTACGACGAGGTGGTCGTCGCCACCGGGGTCACCCCCCGCACGCCGGAGATCCCCGGCATCGACCACCCCAGCGTGGTCGGCTACCTCGACGTGCTGCGCGACAGCGTGCCGGTGGGGGAGCGGGTCGCGATCATCGGCGCGGGCGGCATCGGCTTCGACGTCGCCGAGTACCTCACCGACAGCGGCGACAAGGCGAGTCTGGACCCGGCCACGTACTTCCGGCAGTGGGGCGTCGACATGGACTACAAGGACCGCGGCGGCCTGACCGCGCCCGAGCGCCCCACCCCGCCGCGCTCGGTCCACCTCCTCCAGCGCAAGACCTCCAAGGTCGGCCAGGGCCTCGGCAAGACCACCGGCTGGATCCACCGCACGGAGCTGCGCCACCGAGGCGTCACCATGGTCGCGGGCGCGAGCTACGACCTCATCGACGACGCGGGCCTGCACATCACGGTCGGCGGCGAGTCCACGGTCATCCCCGTCGACACGGTCGTCCTGTGCTCAGGCCAGGACCCGCGCCGCGACCTGTACGAGGAGCTGCTCGCCGGCGGGTACAGCGCGCACCTCATCGGGGGCGCCGACGTGGCGGCCGAGCTGGACGCCAAGCGCGCCATCAAGCAGGGCACGGAGCTCGCCGCGGCCCTGTGACCCCCGGCGTTGCGCGGTGCGGGCGCCCGTGACCCCGGGCGCCCGCACCGGACGCCGTACCTAGGATGGCCGCCATGTCACTCCCGCACGCGATCCTGACCGCCCTGCTCGAAAAGCCGTCGTCGGGGCTCGAGCTGACCCGCAGGTTCGACAAGTCGATCGGCTACTTCTGGTCGGCCACGCACCAGCAGATCTACCGCGAGCTGGGAAAACTGGAGCGGGAGGGCGCCATTCGCGCCCTGGAGCAGCAGCAGGCCACGCGTGGGCAGAAGAAGGAGTACGAGGTGCTGCCCGCGGGCCGCGCCGAGCTGGCCCGCTGGACGGCCGCGAGCCAGGATCCCAAGCCGCTGCGGGACACGCTCCTGCTGCGCCTGCGGGCGGCGGCGGTGGTCGGCACGGACGGCATCGAGGCGGACCTGCACCGCCATCTCGCCCTGCATCGGCAGCAGTTGGCCGAGTACGAGGAGATCGAGAAGCGGGACTTCCCGCCGGGCAAGGACGCGGTGGAGGACCGGCTGAGGCACGTGGTGCTGCGGGCCGGGATCGACCTGGAGACGTTCTGGACGCAGTGGCTGGAGCGCACGCTGGAGGAACTGGGCTCGCCGCAGGGCCCCGCGGCCCGGCAGGACTGAGGGCTGCTGCCTGGCGGGACGGCCGCCGAGGACGGCCGTCCTCCGGACCCGGCCGTTTTCCGGACCCGGCCGTCTTCCGGACACGGCCGCTTTTCGGCGCGGCCCGGACATGACGGCTGCCGCCGGCCCGACGTGAGTCGGGGCCGGCGGCAGCCGCTTTCTCTCCGTGGCCCCGGCTCAGTGCCGGTGCCGCACCCCGCGCCGGCGTAGGTACCAGGCGCCGCCACCGCCCGCCGCCAGAGCCACGAGGGCCCCGCCCGCGGCGAGGGTGTACGTGCCGTAGTCCTCGCTGCCGCCCCCGAGGCCGCCCCGGACGCCGCGCGCGGGCGCGGTCGTGGACGAGGTGGTCGGGGAGGTCCCGACGGTGACCGACTGCGAACCGGCCGTCGAGCCGTCCTCGCAGATCACGGCCACCGTGTGGACGCCGGTGGTGACGTTCTGCCAGGAGGCGCTGCCTCCCGTCAGGTCCACTTGCCTGCCTTGGGCGAAGCTCGCCTGGCCGTTGCTCAGGAGCGCGGCCTTGCCGCCGTCCGGGCAGGCCGCCGTGGTGACCGTGACCGTCGATCCCGTGGCCGTCACCGTGATCCCCGCGGCGAACGCCGAGGAAGCGGTCAGGGCCAGCGGAAGCGCGGCCGCGGCGGCGATGGTCAGGCCGGAGCGGACGAATATCTGGGTGGTACGCATGAGTCTGCCCTCCGGCGGCACGGGAGGCGGAACATCCCATGCGCCGCCGAGGGTCGGGAAGCGCCCGTGCTACCTGACGCCGAGCCAACGTGCCCGGGGCCGAGCCCGCATGCGGACGGCCACCGGGCAGGTGACGGAATCCTTCGTACGGCCGAGGGCTGACCCGTCGTCACGGCCGGCCCGTGACGACCTTCCGCTCGGGGGAGTAGCCGCCCCACGTCCCGTCGGGCAGCTTGGCCCGGAGCTTCACGCGGTGCGCGTCACCCGCCTCCTTGCCCACGTAGAAGCTGTGCGTGGCCTTCTTGCGGGGCGCGGTGCCGCCGAACACCAGCGAGGTGGCGTTCTTCCCGTCGAGGTGGATCTGGTACTCCGCCACCGCGCCGCCCGTGTCCGGCGGTGTCCACGCCAGGTCGATGTAGTAGGCCCCGTCCGCGCGCCGGGTCGTCGCGCGGAAGTCGGCCGGCGCCGTGCCCCGCCCGTCGTCGCGGCCCGCCGCGGTGGTGAGGCGGACGGCGTCGCTCGCGGGCGAGGCGTTGTCGGCCGCGTCGAGCGCCTTGACGGTGAAGCGGTAGTCCGTGCCCGGCCGCAACCCCGTCACGAGGGTCTTGCGCTCGCCCCCGGTCACTCTGTGGATCTTCGACGCGCCCTGATAGATCTCGTACGAGGCGACGCCCTGGTCGTCCTTCGCGGCGCCCCAGGACAGCGTCACCGCCCGGCTGCCCTCGACCGTGCCCCGCGGTGCGCCGGGGCGCGAGGGCGGCTTCCGGTCGGCGGCGGCCGCGGCGGGCGTGGTGACCGTCAGCTTCTTGCTGGCCTCGGAGACGTTCCCCTCGGCGTCGCGGGCGCGGACGGTGAAGGTGTAGGACGTGGACGGCTTCAGGCCGACGACGTCCACCATGCTCTTGCTGCCCGGCAGCCGCTTCACCCGGGTGGCGCCCCGGTACACGTCGTAGCCGGTGACCGCGGTGTCGTCCGTGGCCCGGTTCCACATCACGTGGGCGGTGGTCGCGCTGCCCGCCTGGACGGTGACGCCCCGGGGGGCCGCCGGGGGGCGTACGTCCTTGGGGTCCTGGTCGCCGCCCCAAGCGCAGGCGGTCAGGGTGCAGGCGGTGACGGCGAGGAGCGCCGACAGGTGGGGGGTCCGTCGCACGGTCGTGCCTTCCGTTCGGGCGGCATTGGTCCGGACCTATTTGACACAGGGTGTCGGGTGCACATCAAGGGGTGCGCTCAAGAGGTGTAGGACGCGGGACGGCCTGGGATGTCTGGTCACGTGTTTCTGGCGGTGGGCCTCCGCTCGGCCGACCGTCCGTCAGCCGTCCCTCAGGAAAGGTCCTTTCTCGTGCGTACCAGAACCACCGCGCTCGCCGTCGCCGCCGGAGCCGCGCTCCTCGCCCCCGCGTGCCTGCCCGCGGCGGCGTTTCCCCGGCAGAGCGTGACGGAGCCGAAGTCGGCCGAGAACAAGGGGGGTTCAGTGGACCCGGCGGCCCGGGAGGGATCCGTCTCCGCCGCCGCGCTCCTCGCCGGGGTCCGGACCTGCGAACAGATCTCGCGCGGCAAGTACCGCACGGACGACGGAGCCCGCGCGGACATCCCCGTCTGCGGCAAGCGGGGCGCGGTGTTCTGGAAGGCGGACCTGGACATCGACTGCGACGGCCGGCCGAGCAAGGCCTGCAACCGGCGCACCGACCCGCTGTTCTTCCACGCCACCGCGTTCCAGGACAGCGCCGGCCGCCAGCTGAGCGCCGAGCGCCTGCCGTACGTCGTCGTGCCGGGCGCGAGCCGCCGCTGGAACCACGCGAAGCACGGCATCACGGGCGGCTCGGTGGCCGCCGTGATTTACCGGGGCAAGGTGCTCTACGCCGTCGTCGGCGACACGGGCCCCACCGACCTCATCGGGGAGGCCTCGTACGCGGCGGCGAAGTCGCTCGGCATCCGTCCCGACCCGAGGTCGGGCGGCACCGACGAGGAGGTGACCTACCTCGTCTTCAAGGGCGCCAAGGCGTCCCCCGTCGAGAGCCACCGGGCCGCGGTCACCCGGGGTGACGCGCTGGCCCGGCAGTTCCTGCGCCGCAACTGAGCCTTCCGGCAGGAGGCTCGGTCCTACCTTCCGGGCCTACACCTTCCGGTAGGAGTACGCCTCCGCCGCCGCGGCCTCCACCGCGGCGATGTCGGCGCCCGCGGACGCGGCCACCACGGCCGCGACCGCGCCCTCCACGAAGGGGGCGTCCACCAGGCGGGCGCCCTCCGGGAGCTCGTCGCCCTCGGCGATCAGGGCCTTCACGGTGAGGACGGCGCTGCCCAGATCGGTGAGGATCGCGATGCCCGCGCCGCCGTCCACCTTCGCGGCGGCCGCGGCGATCAGCTCGGAACTGGTGCCCAGGCCGCCGTCCTCGGTGCCGCCCGCGGCGGCCACCGGCGCGGTCGTGCCGCCGCCCGCGAGCCCCACCGAGAGAGCGGCGACGGCTTCGGCGACGGGGCCGCTGTGCGAGACGAGGACGATGCCGACCAGCTTGTCGTCATGCACGGCCGGCCTCCGCGGTCTTCGCGAGGGCGTCGAACAGCAGCGCCGACGAGGTGGCCCCGGGATCCTGGTGCCCGATGCTGCGCTCGCCCAGATAGCTGGCCCGCCCCTTGCGTGCCTGGAGCGGTGTCGTGGCCAGGGCGCCCTCGTTCGCGGCGGCGCGCGCCGCTTCGAAGGACTCCGCGAGCGCGTCGACCGCGGGGACGAGGGCGTCCAGCATGGTCTTGTCGCCGGGTGCCGCGCCGCCGAGCGCGCCGACGGCGTCGACCCCGGTGCGCAGCGCGTCGGCGAACTCCTGCTCGCTCACCTCGGCGGCGTCACCGAGCGCCTTGCCGGTGCGCCGCAGCAACGTGCCGTAGAGCGGCCCCGAGGCGCCTCCCACGGTCGAGATCAGCTGCCGTCCGGCCAGGGTGAGCACGGCCCCCGGCGTGGCCGGCCCCTCCTTCTCCAGGGTGGCCACCACGGCGGTGAACCCGCGCTGAAGATTGCTGCCGTGGTCGGCGTCGCCGATCGGCGAGTCCAGCTCGGTGAGCCGCTGCGCCTCCCGGTCGACGAGTGCGGCGGCCGAGGTCAGCCACTGACGGAAGAATGCGGCATCGAGCACGGAAACTCCTTGCGCGGTAGAACGGTTGTCCACGTGAGACGAGTGGCACGTGGTGACGGCGGGATTCCCGGTACGGATCAGATACCCCAGCGCAGCCCCGCCGTACGCACCGGGGCGTTCCAGAGCCGCAGCAGCTCCTCGTCGACCTGGCACAGGGTCACGGAGGCCCCGGCCATGTCCAGGGACGTCACGTAGTTGCCGACCAGGGTGTGGGCCACGACGACACCGCGCTCGGCGAGCACGCGCTGGACCTCGGCGTTGAAGCCGTACAGCTCCAGGAGGGGAGTGGCCCCCATGCCGTTGACGAGGACGAGCACGGGGTTGCGGGGGCTGAGGTCTTCGAGCACGGCGTCGACGGCGAAGTCCGCGATCTCGCTGGAGGTCATCATCGGGCGCCGCTCGCGGCCGGGCTCGCCGTGGATGCCGACGCCCAATTCCAGCTCCCCGGCGGGGAGATCGAAGGTCGGGCTGCCCTTGGCGGGCGTGGAGCAGGGGCTGAGGGCGACCCCGAAGCTCCGCGCGTTCTCGTTGACCTGGCGCGCGATCGCCTCGACCCGCTCCAGCGGCATGCCCTCGTCGGCCGCCGCCCCGGCGATCTTCTCCACGTAGAGCGTCGCGCCCGTGCCGCGCCGCCCGGCCGTGAACAGGCTGTCGGTGACGGCCACGTCGTCGTTGACGAGGACCTTGGCGACCTGGATGCCCTCGTCCTCGGCGAGTTCGGCGGCCATGTCGAAGTTGAGGACGTCCCCCGTGTAGTTCTTCACGACGAACAGCACCCCCGCCCCGCTGTCCACGGCGGCCGCGGCACGCACCATCTGGTCCGGCACGGGCGAGGTGAACACCTCGCCGGGACAGGCGGCCGACAGCATGCCGGGCCCCACGAATCCGCCGTGCAGCGGCTCGTGCCCCGAACCCCCGCCCGAGACGAGGGCGACCTTCCCGTCCACCGGGGCGTCCCTGCGCACGATCACGCGGTTCTCGACGTCGATCGTCAGGTCGGGATGGGCGGCCGCCATGCCCCGCAGCGCGTCCGCTACGACCGTCTCCGCGACGTTGATCAGCATCTTCACGGGTACCTCCTGGTGACATCGGCAAGGCCGGGCGTTGCTGGGATCTGCGGTCCCGAGGCCAGTATCAAGGCAGTGAGGTCAGTATCAAGGCAAGGGTGTCAGGATGCGCGAACCTCGCACGAAGGTGCCCCTCGGCGGAGCGCTCGCCGTGCCGGGACCGGCCGGGCCGGGCATGTGCCAGTGGCCTCTTTCGGCCGTTGTTGCGGGGCGTACTTCCGATGGCCGCCCGCCCTCGGAACGGCTTGTTGCAGAGGGTGCCGGAGGCCGCCGCGAGCGGGTGCGCGGGCGGTGTGCCGCAGGGGCGCCGGGGGGTCGCGGCGCGCCATTCGGGTGAGTGCGGTTCTGGCGCACGGGCGTCTTATTGCAAGTAGTTCGCAATTACTTTTTGATGGCCGGAAGGCGACCGGGCGGCCTTTGCGCCGCCCGGGGGCAGGGGTGATCGTGGGGAAAGCGGAGGGGCTCCCTCTCCGACGGGGCTCGCTCGCCGGGCTTGCCCGCAGCCGCTTCACCGCCACCCCCAGCCATCACCTCCAGCCACCCCTCCCAAGTCATCACCCCCAGCCACCCCCCAGCCAGTCCGCGGCCCTCGCGAGGGCCCGCCACAGCCCGCCGCGGCCGACCGCCGTGGCCCGGCGCGCCCGCACCCCCACCCCGATGCGACCTCCCCTCTTTCCCTCCCCGCACTCACCCGACAGGGGCCACACCCCGGCCCCGGCAAGGGAGTTGGACAGAACGATGCCTGGTGAACGCCCTCCGGACCCACGAGACGTCCGGGAGAAACCCGCCCCCGCCCCGGACACCTTGGCCGCTCCGCCCGGCGCCGGTCCGGCCACCGTCGCCGTCGCCGGCGCCGAGTTCGGCTGGGGCAGCTCGGGCAAGCTGAGCGCCGTCCTCGCCGCGCTGCGCGCCCGGTCCGCCCGCCCGCTGCGGTTCGTCGGCCTCGCCTCCGGCCTCGGACGGCCGCTGCTTGCCCGGCACGCCGTCGAGCGGTGGTACGACCTGCCGACGGGGGCGCCCGCGGGGGAGAGTGCCGACGCCGTGGCGAAGATCGTGGAAGCGGAGGGGATCGACGCGGCCCTCGTCGTGCTCGAAGGCCCCACGGCCATGGCCCTGGAAGCCGCCGGTGTGCCGACCGTGTTCGTCGACAGCCTGCCGTTCCTGTGGACCGAGGGCGACCTGCCCGCACTCCCGCTCGACGTCTCCGTCTACTGCGCCCAGCAGTGCGTCGAGCTGCCAAAGGAGTGCCTCGACGTCCTCGGGTCCGTGCGCGCACTGCGCTGGGTCGAAGCCGTGATCGGCGCCCCCACGCAGCCGCCCGCGCACGCTCCGGACGGCTCTGAGCGGCCCCGGCGCAGCCGCCCCGAGCCGTTCCGGCGCGTCCTGGTGAACCTGGGAGGCCTGCGCGCCCCCGGACTTGCCGACTGGACGCGCTACCCGGAGGTCGTCGTGCCCGCGGTGCTCGAAGCCCTCGACGTGTACGGGGTGCGCGAGGCGCATGTGGCGGGCAACCTCCCCGCCGACCTGGCCGAGCGGTTCCACGCCGCCGGCGACGCCGCCCTGCGCGTCACGGCCGGCCCCCTCTCCCACGGTGCGTTCCTCCACCGGCTGGCCGCCTGCGACCTGCTGCTCACCTCGCCGGGCCTGACCACCCTGCTGGAGGCCGGCAGCCTCGCGGTGCCCACCGTCTGCCTGCCGCCGCAGAACCTCAGCCAGATCTTCAACGGCCGCTTCCACAGCCGGGCCGTCCTCGCCGACGTCAGGGTCCCGTGGCCGTCGTCCGTCTTCGCCGAGGACGAGGTCCTGGCCCACCGCGCACAGGGCGAGGACGCGGCCCTGCGGGTCATCTACGGCGGGATCGCCGCCGCGGCCGAGGCCCGCAACGCCCCGCGCTCCGTGAACGCCGTACGCGACGGCGTCCTGGAGGCCCTGCGGCACGCGTCGGCCGGTGCCGAATGGGGCGGCCTGGCCGCCCGGGTCGGCACCGGGGGCGCCGCCCAGGTGGCCGCCGCCCTGCTCGGCCTGCTCGACGGGGAGCCGCCGCCCGGCCCCGCCCGGTCCACGGCTCCGCGTCCCCTCCAGGAAGGCATCGACGTACATGACTGAGCGTCAGCGCTATCTCTTCATCAGGATCCTGGAAGCCTGCAACGCGGACTGCTTCATGTGCGAGTTCGCCCTCTCCCGCGACACCTTCCGGTTCTCGCCGGGCGACTTCGCCGAGCTGCTGCCCAAGGCCCGTGACGCCGGGGTGGCCTACGTACGGTTCACCGGCGGCGAACCGCTGATGCACCGGGACGTCGTCGAGATGGTGCGGGCGGGCACGGCCGCCGGCATGAAGATGTCCCTGATCACCAACGGCATGATGCTGCCGAAGAAGGCCAAGGACCTCGCCGACGCGGGGCTCGCCCAGGTCATCGTCAGCCTCGACGGCGGATCCGCCGCGACCCACGACGTCTACCGGCGTTCCCCCGGCATGTTCGACAACGGCCTCCAGGGGCTGCGCGACGCCGCGGCCCTCGGTGTGCTGCCCCGCGTCAACACCGTGGTCGGACCGCACAACTACGCGCAGATGCCGGACCTCCAGAAGGTCTTGACCGAGGCGGGCGTCCAGCAGTGGGAACTCTCCGCCCTCAAGCTGGAACGCTCCATCACCTACCCCGACCCCGACCACGTGCGCGCCGTCTGCGATCCGATCTACGAGGCCGACCCCGACACCCTCCTCGTGCCGCTCGGCAAGCGCTTCTACGGAGACACCCCCGAGGAGCAGGAGCGCTACTTCGCCCGGTCCCTGACCCCGCGCGCCTCACGGCCCCTGTGCCACGTCGTGGACGACGTCATCTACATCGACGGCAAGTACGGCCGCATGTACGCCTGCAGCTGCCTCCCGCACCGGGAGGGCGACGACCTGGGCGGCGCCCCGCTGCGCGAGGGCGGCACCATCCACCTGGACACACCGGTCTTCAGGACCCACGCGGACTTCTTCCGCGAGCAGGGGCCCGACCTGTGCGGCGGCTGCTCCACCACGGCCGCCGGCTACAGCGACGACGTGGCCAGGCTCGGGACGGCGGCGCCGTGGCAGTACTGAACCCGGGCGGATCCGTCCCCGCGCCGTCCGGTCCCGTCCCGCGCCGGGTCCTGGTGGTGTCGCGGGACGACGAACTCGACTCGCTGCTCGCCGGGCGGCGCGTCGCCGCGCACCTGGCCGAGCTCGAACGGACCGGCGCGGCGGGCGGCCCCGGCGACCAAGGGCCGCCGCCCGACGTGGCCTTGGTCTGCGACGACGAAGCCGCCACCCGCCGCCTCCTGGACCTGGGCGTACCGGTCGTGCGGCTGACCTCGGGCCACCGGACGGCCGTGGACCCCGTGACCGACGGGGCACTGCACCGGGTGCACCGCCCGGGCTGGCTCCCGGGGCCTTGGCCCACGACACCGGGCGGCGCCCGCACCACCGGGCTCCTCGTCCCCGCCCGGACGGCCCGCGGGCGCCGGCGCGACGGCACCCTGCTCCTGATCTCCCTGTGGAGCGTGCCGGACGCCGAAGCGGACGCGTTCGTCGCGGGGCCGCTGCGCCGCCTCGCCGCCGATGCGGTACGCCGCACCCGGCGCTGCGAGGTCGTCGGCGACACCCGTGTCGACGGACTGCGCGACGCGCTCGAAGGGATCGACGGCCTGCGGGTGCGCCGCGCCGCCGACACCGACGTCGACGCCCTGCACGCCGAGACCGAACTGCTCCTGGCCTCGCCGACGTTGGGCGCGGTAGGGCTCGCGCAGGCCCGGCGCGCGCCGCTCACCTTCCTGCCGCCGCTCGGTGACGTCCAGCGTGACCTGGCCGACCGGGTCACCCGGGCGGTGCCGGTCCACGTCGCCGCCGATCCGCGCGAGCCCTCCCTCCGGGCCCCCGGGCCGCCGGGCGCACCGGACCCGTGGTCCGCGCTCGACGACGCGGCCGACGACCTGCGCGGCGCGCAGCGCGTGGCCCGCACCCTGCGTCAGCTCTCCCTCGCACCCCTGTGACAGGTCAACCCCCCGCCGAACCTGGAGACACCATGCCCCGCACTCCTGGCGCCCCCGACGCGGCCCTCCATTCCGTGCCGGACCGGCCGGACCTCCCCCGGATCACCGAGGCGGAGTGGAACGACTGGCGCTGGCACATGCGCAAGCGCGTCACCAACGTCGACAAGGCACGGCAGTGGATCAACCTCACCGCCGATGAGGAACAGGCCATCGAGAAATCGGCGGGCAAGTACCGCTGGAGCGTCACTCCCTACTACGCGTCGCTGATGGACCCGGACGACCCCACCTGCCCCATCCGGCAGCAGGCCGTCCCCGCCCTCGGTGAACTCGCGGAGTACAGCGGCGCCGAGGTCGACCCCGTCGGCGACATGTTCTACCGCAAGACCAACCGCGTGGTGCACAAGTACCCCGACCGCGTGATCATGCTGATCACCGAGGCCTGCCCGGTCTACTGCCGGCACTGCACCCGCAAGTTCCACACCACCGACGTCGAGGGCAGCTACTTCCGCGACGACGAGGGCGAGTCCTTCGACGAGGACCTGCGCTACATCGCCGACCACCCCGAGATCCGGGACGTGCTGCTCACCGGCGGCGACCCGCTCTCGTACCGGGACGGGAAACTCGAAGAGATCATCTCCGGTCTGCGGGCGATCCCCAGCGTGGAGATCATCCGCATCGGGAGCCGCTTCCCGGTCCTGCTGCCGCAGCGCGTCACGGACGAGTTCTGCGAGATGCTCGCCCGCCACCACCCGGTCTGGCTGAACACGCACTTCAACCATCCCAAGGAGATCACCCCCGAGTCGGCGGCCGCCGTCGACCGGCTGCTGCGCCACGGCATCCCGGTGGGGAACCAGACCGTGCTGCTGCGCGGGGTCAACGACGACGTCACGACGATGCGCACGCTGATGACCGAGCTGCTGCGGATCAGGGTCCGGCCGTACTACCTCTACCACTGCGACAACGTCACCGGCGTGTCCCACTTCATGACCTCCATCGAGAAGGGCTGGGAGATCATGGAGGGCCTCCAGGGACACATCACCGGCTTCGGCGTACCGCAGTACGTCCTGACGACCCGGATCGGCAAGATCCCCATCGCCCAGCCGTACTTCACCCCTGTTCCCGAAGGCCTGCTGCTGCGCAACTACCGGGGCCAGGAGATGGTCGTCGACGCCTCGGTGCACCCGATCACGGAGGCGGACGCGTCATGACCCTCGACAAACGGCTCGGATTACGGTTCCTCCCGTACGGCGCCAACTACCTCGACTGGTCGGACATGCGGGAGCTGCGTGCCGCGATCGAGCACGGGGTGCTCTTCCGCTACCAGACGGAGACCGAGAGCGTCGCCTCGCGCCTCGAAGCCCGGGTCGGCGAACGCCTCGGGGCGGACCACGTCCTCGCGGTGCACAACTGCACCGAGGCGCTGCGGCTCGCCCTGGTCTCCACCCGGCCGCGCGTCGGCGACGTCGTGCACATACCGGCGGTCACCTTCGTCGCGGTCGCCGGCGCCGTGCTCTCCAGCGGCCTCATCCCCGTCCTGGTGGACGTCGACGAGTCGCTGTCCATGGACACCTCGCTGCTGCCCGACGGCACCCGGCGCGCCGTCGTGGCCCACATGGAGGGCACGGTCGCACCGCTGCCGGACGGCGTCCCGTACGTCATCGAGGACAGTGCGCAGGCGCTGGGCGCCAGGTTCCCCGACGGACGGCACACCGGCACCCGGGGCTACGCGGGCACCTTCAGCTTCCACCACAACAAGGTGCTGACCTCGGGGGAGGGCGGCCTGCTCGTCACCAACGACCCGGCCGCGTGGGAGACCATGCGCTGCTACCACGACCACGGTTCGGCGCGGGTGCCCGGCCGCTATCCCACCTGGAACGAGGACGCCTACTACGGCGAGAACCTGGTCACCAGCGAGGAAGTCGCCGCGATCCAGTACCAGCAGTTCCGCCACCTCGACGAGGTGCTCTCCGGCCTGGAGCGCCACCACGCCCTGGCCATGGACGCGCTGCCCGACCGCGCGGGGCTCGACGTCCTGCCCCGGGCGGCGGGCGACGTGAAGATCAGTCTCCGGTTCCGCTGCGAGAGCCGGGAACTGCGCGACGCCGCCGTGTCCGCCCTCACCGAGCGGGGCATCGCCAACTGGACGCTGGGCAAGTACTTCCTGCCCGACCACCCCGTGGTCGCCGGGCGCCGCTCGCTCTACGCCGACGGCTTCCCCTGGAACCTCGCCCCCGACCAGCCGCTCGCCCTGAGCCGTGACGGCTTCGCCCGGACCCGCGACCTCCTCGACCGCACCCTGTGCGTGCCGCTCTCCCCCGAACTCTCCGAAGCCGAACAGGCCCTCGCGGTCAAGTCGCTCCGGCAGGCACTGGAGGGCGCGTGACCACACCGGTGCTCCTGATGGCGGACGACCGCGCCTCCACCTTCACCCGGTACGCGGTGGACGCCCTGCCCGGCCGGCTCGTCCTGCTGCGGTTCGCCTCCGCACGCCAGGACCTCTCCGACGCGTACCTGCGCCAGACCGCGCACCTGCCCGCGTTCTGGGTGAACGAACGCAGGCCCCTGGCGGACGAAGCGGCCCGCTACCGCGCCTGGAGCGCGGGGCTGCCCGCGCCGCCCACGCGGTTCTGCAACCCTTCCGAGCCACGCCAGGACATCGCCCAGCGGTTCGCATCGCTGGTGGGCCTGCCGCACCTGAGCCGGAACCAGGTGCGCTGGGTGCGCGACAAAGCGGCGATGAAGGACAGGTTCCGCGAACTGGGCCTCCTCACCGCGCGCTACGCCCGCGTCTCCACGCCGGACGAGATCGCACGGTTCGCCGCGCGCTGCGGCTGGCCCGTGGTCCTGAAACCCGTCGACTCCTTCGCCTGCGTCGACACCTTCCGGCTCACCGGCCCCGAGCAGCTGCCAGGCCTCGCCCTGGAGGGCCGGTCCTGGCTGGTGGAGGAGCATCTGGGCGGCACCGAGTGGGAGGTGTGCGCGCTCATCCACGGCGGCGAGGTCCTGGACGCCTGGCCCAGCGCGATGCCGTGCCGCCCACTGGACATCGTCGACGGCGCGATGAACGCCAACATCAGCGTCGCCACCGACGAGGGTCCGCCGTTCGACCTGCGCGGCATGCTCCAGCGCATCACCACCGGCATGGGGATCGACCACGGGTACGCGCACATGGAGTTCTTCGTGGTCGGCGACGAGGTGTACGCGGGCGAGATCGGCATCCGCCTCGCGGGCTGCGAGATCACCGCCAACCACGGATACGCCTACGGCTTCGACGTCTTCGGCGCCACCCTGGACACCTACCTCGGCCGCCGCCCGGCCCTGGACTACTCCGGCCGCTGCTGCGCCGGCGACCTGCTGCTTCCGCTGCCGGGCTCGGGGACCGTGCACCGCATCACCCCCGAGGAGGAACTCCTGCGCCTGCCCGGGGTGGTCAAGAGCGTCCTCAGATTCCGCGAGGGGGACCTCGTGGAGGCACGCCGCGCCTCGCACAACGCGTCCGGATACGTCCACGTGACCGGCGGTTCGATCGCCGAGGTGGAAAAGCGCATGCGGGGCGTACTCGACGCCTTCACGATCGAAGTGATCACCCAGGCGCCGGTGGTCAGAACGCTCCAGCCCTGAGCCCTCCCACCGGCCCGCCCCGCCCCGGGGCACCTCGCACGCCGGCACCCGCACGCCCCGCAACGGGCCACCACGGAACAGGAACCATGGAAGAGAAGCCGAACGGTCTCGCCCGCCGTCTCGCCGCCCTGCTCACCCGCCGTCAGGTCGCGGGACCTGCCTGGTGGAGCGTGGTCTCCCGGCTGCCGGTCTACCTCATGTCCCTCGCCATGGTGCTCGTCGTGCGCGAACAGGGCGGCAGCTACGCCCAGGCCGGACTGGTCTCCGCGCTCTACACCGTCGGCATGGCGCTGGGCAGCCCGCTCATCGCCCGCCGGGTCGACCGCCGTGGCCGCAGGACCGTCCTGGTGCTGACCGGCCTGGTCTACCCGGCGGCGCTCGCCGCGCTGGTGTGGACCACGGAACCGGGCGACTGGGCACAGCCGGCACTGGCGGTGCTCGCCGGCATCGCGCTCCCTCCGGCCAACGCCTGCATGCGGTCGCTGTGGGCGCGTCTGCCGCTGCGGGACGACGAGCGGGAGACCGCTTATCTGTGGGAGGCGCTGCTCACCGAAGTCCTGGTGATCGGGGCGCCGTTGATGCTCGCCGTCCTGATGCTGACCGGCTCGGCCGGGACCGCCCTGACGGCCGTCTCGGTGATCGGCGGCATCGGGGCGATCGGCCTCGCCTTCACCAAGGTGCCCGACGGCACCGAGGTCACGCCGGACACGGCGGGCACGGACCCGGGGGACGGGACGACCGGCCGAGGCGGCCTCCTCGGACCCCTCAGGTCGACTCCGATGCTCGCGCTGACCGCCGTCATGGCGCTCAGCTCCGTACCCGTCGGCCTGATGACACTCGCCATCCCCGCCTTCGTCGACGACCACGGCTCCCCGGGCAACACCGGCCTGGTGTACGCCTGCTGGGGCATCGGCAGCGCGCTGGGCGCCCTGTGGCTGGGCCGCTCCCAGTCCGAGGTCGCGGTGCATCTGCGCTTCCCGCGCCTGGTGCTCGCGTTCGCCGTCGGCACCGGTCTGCCGCTGCTGGCCACCTCGCACCTGACGCTCGCCCTCGCCCTCGCGGTCGGCAGCGTGCCCATCGCCCTGGTCTCCGCCAGCGAGATGACGCTGGTCAGCCTGCTGGCGGACGGCCGCTCCCTGACGGAGGCCTTCACCTGGGCGTCCCTGGCCACCGTCGTGGGGGACGCGCTCGGCCAGCAGGCGGGCGGCCTCCTCATGGAACCGGCCGGACCGCGCGGCGTGTTCGCCGCCGCCTTCGCCACGGCCCTGGCCGCCGCGTGCGTGGCCTTCGCCTGCCGGGGCCTGATGAGCCGCGCCGCCACCGCGCCCGAGCCCGCCGACGCGGGCGGCCGGTGACCGGGCAGGGGGCGGCCCGCGCCCCGCCGCACCCGTCACCCGTCCGTCAGATCTCCCGCCCCCGTCCGCCCGACACGTCACTCCTCGCAGGGTCAGCGTAAGAACACGAGGTAACGCTTCATGAAGTCAGCCGTCTCCCGACCGAGCCACGAACCGTCGCGCCCGGGACCGGACACCGCACTGTTCGGCCCCGTCCGGACCGCCGATCTCGCTCCGGCCGTACGGGAGTTCCTCGACGCGCCCGACCGGACGCCGATCCCCGTCCCCGTCGACGGCCGGGACGACCTGGTCCACAGCGTGGCACTCGCCTCGCGCCTCTACGCCGGGGTGCGCCGGCCCGCCCCGCTGGACTTCGGCGTCGTGCTCGGCGCCCCGGAGCTGGCCGACGGCGTCGCCGACCTGGCCCGCCCGCTCGCCCGCGAGTGGCTCACCGAGGACGAGCTGGCCACCTTCCCCGAGCGGCCCGCGGGCACGCTCCTGCTGGTGGGCACCTATGCCCGGCTCAACCTCGACCCGGTGCGGCCGCTGCTCCTCGCCACCTACCGCGACGCCCGGCGCGGACTCTCCCTGCTGAGCGGGCGCGACGGGACGTCGGTCGCGTGGAACATCGCCAAGCAGTACGCCCGGCTGCCCGAGGACCTCGACACGCTCGGCCTGTTCACCGACACCGACCGGCCGCCGCGGCTCCCCGGCGTCCGGGTCTTCGACGACCGCGACTTCGAACGCCGCGACATCCAGGCCGAGATCCTCGGCACCCAGTGGCGCCGCGTCGTCTTCCAGGGCCACGGCAAGGACGACAGCATCAACCTCGGCGAGTTCACCATCTGCGGCCTCAACGAGACCGCCACCGCCCTGCCGGGCGTCCTCGCCCCGCGGTGCGCCTACGGACTGCCCTGCTACAAACCCGAGGACAAACTCGTCCCGCTCAACAAGGTCGAGGCGACCGAACTGGTCCTCAGCGCCTGCAACAGCGGCCCGCTGGCCGACCTCGCGCTCTACGACCCCAAGTACCAGCTGCTGCTCAACGCCCTCGACAGCCCCGCCCGCACGATCGTCTCGGCCGTCTCCGTGCACGACTCCGACCGGCCGGAGAACGTCGCCTGGATGCTCGCCGCCGCCACCGGCGCGGACTCCGTGGACACCCTCAACGCCAGCCTGGCGGGCTCCCACCCCTACCCCGCGTTCATGCGCTTCGGGCTGCCGGGAGAGCCGGCGGACACCCCGGCGCCCCCGCCGCCCTCCGACCACGCGCCCGACCCGCTGGTCCTCACCGTCGGCCGCCGGCTCTCCGCACTGCTCACCTCGGAGCTGCTGCCGCACAACCACTCCCTGCGCCCCCGCCTCGCCAAACTCGCCCGCAAGGTGGACCTCCTGGTGGCCCGCCCCACCCACCTCGCCGACCAGACCCCCGAGGAGATCCGCACCTCCCTCTCGGCGGACCTCCAGTCCCTCGACCACGTGATCGCCGGGCAGGTCGCGGAGAACCCCGAGAACGAGATCATGAACTACCCCGCCCACTTCGGTGACCGCAGCTCCCTGGACCCCGACGTCCGCGAGGTCGTCTGCCACTGCGGGCGCCCCGCCCAGGAGTTCGCCCGCCGGGGACTGCTCCCGCACGTCCTCGACACCCTGTGCGTGGTGTGCATGCGCTGCGGCGACGTCACCTTCCGCGTCCCCGACGCGCCACAGCTCCTGGCCTATGCCGCCGACGAGGTGGAGCAGGGCGGCGTGCTCGAAGTGCGCGCCTCCCTCACCGCGGCGCGCCCCGGCCCCGTACGGCTGGGTCTGTTCCTGCCGAGCTATCTGCGCGACGACACCACGGTCGAACCGGAACGGATCAAGGTCCGGGCCTCCGGCGACCGCGCCAAGGACGTCGTCTTCCAGGTGCGCTTCGCGCCCGACACCGCCCCGCAGGCCTACTACTTCACGGTGTTCGCCGTGCAGGACCTGGCCGTCTCGACCGCACGGCGGCACTTCGGCGTCGTCCCCGGCCATGGCTGAGACGGCCCCCGCGCCACCCCGGCACGTCCACCCGCCCACCCGACCCCCATTACCGGACCGCACGCCGGCCGGACGAAGGATGGTTGTCATGGAGAAGACCACCCCCGCACCGGAGATCGAACTCATCGACCGCGACGGTGAGGTGACCTTGAGCATCGGCGGCGAACAGGCCATGCAGGCCTGGGAGCGCGACCTGATGTGGGCCAGCGCCGACCTGCTGTGCCGCCACGGCAAGGACTTCTACGAGGTCGGGCTCGGCCTCGGCCTCTCCGCCCTGCGCATCGCCGAGAACCCCGCCACCCGCAGCCACCGGGTCCTGGAACTCTTCGGAGAGGTCGAGGACCTCTTCCGCCGGAGCCACCCCACGCTCCCCGGCACGCTCTCCGTCGAGCGGGGGAACTTCTTCGAGCGCGTCTTCGAGCTGGAGACGGAGAGCATCGACGGGATGTTCTTCGACCCCGCGCTCGACATGGAGGTGTGGAAGGACGAGGAACTGTGGCGCAGGACCATGCCGGAGGTCGTGCGCGCCCTGCGCCCCGGCGGGGTCTTCATCCCCTTCTTCAGCACCAAACCCGAACTGCGCTGGCAGTACGTCCAGCACTTCCGCACGATCCGCGTGGAGCGCCACCCGTACACCGCGTACGACACCACCGAGTACACCTACGGCACCTCCGGTGACGCGTACATCCAGTGCTTCTACAAGGACTGAGGGAGGCGCCACGTGCACAGCACCTACGACACCGTCGAGGACGCCTACCTGGCGGAACTGCGGAGCACCTATCTCGGCGCGGCGTTCCGCAACGCCCCGCGCGGGTTCCCCAGCCGTGAGCGGCTGGGCGCCGGATTCCGGGTCCGGCGGCCCGTCCAGCGCCATGTCGCGCTGCCGGGGCGCAGGTCCAACCTGGTCTTCAACTTCGCCGAGGCCCTCTGGTACCTCTCCGGTTCGGCCGACCTGGAGCTCGTCGCGCACTACGCGCCGAGCATCCGCAGGTACTCGTCGGACGGGGCCACCCTGACGGGGACCGCGTACGGGCCCCGGATATTCGACTACCGGGGGACGGGCCTGGACCAGTGGCGCAGTGTCCTGGACGTCCTGGCGGACGACCCCGACAGCAAACGCGCCGTCGTGCAGATCTTCCATCCGGACGAGCTGCGCGAACCCGGCAACATCGACGTCGCGTGCACCCTTGCCCTCCAGTTCATGCTCCGCGAGGGGCAGTTGCACGCCGTCGGCTACATGCGCGCCAACGACGCCTACCGCGGCATGGTGAGCGACGTCTTCTCCTTCACCTTCCTCCTGGAGCTGCTCGCCCGGCAGCTGGGCGCCGACGTCGGCACTTACGTCCACCAGGTGGGCTCCCTGCACGTGTACGACAGCGACGCCCCGCTGGTGGAGCGGGTCCTGCGGGAGGGCCCGGACGGCACCGCCCCGCAGCCGTTCCCCGCGATGCCCGCCGGGGACAACTGGCCGCACGTGCGCGAGGTGCTGCGGATCGAGGCACGGCTGCGCACCGACCGGCTCCGGCTCGGCCCCGCCGCGCTGCGCGCCCTGGACCTGCCCCGCTACTGGCAGGACGTGATCGGCCTCTTCGAGCTGCACCGCCAGCTCACCTTCGAGAACGGGGCGGACCGCGAGCTGCTCGACGAACTCCCGCCCCTGTACCGCCGGATGATGCTGTGCCGGTGGCCCCGCGCCATCGCCGACCAGGAGGTCTCCGCATGACCATGACTCCCGCCCGCGAGCTCGCCGGTGAACTCGGCGTCACCACCCTCTTCCTCGCGGGGCCCTTCCTCCAACTGCTCGACCCCGCCACCGGCGAGATGCCCCCGGGGACGCGGGCGCCCTTCGCCGCCCTGATCGAGCACTTCGAGCGGCAGGGGTTCAGCGTCCACAACGCCCACCGCCGTGAGGCGTGGGGCGCCGAACTGATGGCCCCGGCCGAGTGCACCCCGCTGGACCAGGAGGAGATCCGCAAGGCCGACGTGTTCGTGGGCTTCCCCGGACTGCCCGCCTCTCCCGGCACCCACATCGAGATGGGCTGGGCCAGCGCCTTCGACAAACCGATCGTGCTGCTGCTCGAGGAGGGCCAGGAGTACGCGTTCCTCGTCCGCGGGCTGCACGCGGTGGCGACGGTCGAGTACGTGGTCTTCGGCGACCTCAAGACCGCGCTCGCGGACATCGACGAGGCGGTACGCCGTGCGGTCCTGCGGCAGCGGGAGGCCGCGGGCCCCAACCGCTGAGACAGCGCCGGGCCGGGGAGCCCCCGTCGCCGTACGGACGGGGGCTGCCCGCCTCCCGAGGCCCGGAAGAGACACGCGCGAAGGGACGGGTTTACCGTGAAACGCGAGGGAACCCGGTGCTCTGCACGTCGACTCTGCACGTCGAGACGCGGGAGGCGAACCGCTCATGGCGATCGCGACCTACACCCTGGTTGCGCTGGACTGCCCCGAACCCGAACCGTTGGCCCGTTTCTACCAGGCGGTGCTCGGCGGCGAGATCCGCCGGTACGACGAGGACTGGTACGACCTGTACGTTCCGGGCGGCGCCCGGCTCGCGTTCCAGCGCGCACCGGACCACCGCCCGCCCAAGTGGCCGCAGGGCGAGTCGGATTCGCAGCAGCTGCACCTGGACTTCGACGTCAGCGACATGGACAAGGCGCAGGCGGAGGTGCTCGCGGAAGGAGCGACGGCCCTGGACCTCGACGACCGGGGCGGCGAGCGCGGCTTCCGCGTCTTCGCCGACCCGGCGGGCCACCCGTTCTGCCTCTGTCAGGAGTGAGCGGCGCCGGGCGCGGCACGCCGTGACGCGAGGGCGGCCCGGACCAGCGCCGCGGCCGTCACTCCCGGCGTGGCGTCGCCCGCGAGCCGCAGCAGGGCGGACGCGTCCGGGGGCAGCCCCAGACGCTCCGCGCCTTGCAGGACCTTGGCGTCGAACCAGGGCGCGTACTTCGGCCATACGTCCTGCACCTCGCGCACGAAGATGTCCGCTCCGGCGGGGCCGAGGCCCGGTACCCGGCGCAGCAGCCGCTTCAGGGCCGCCGGGTCGCCGTCGGCCTCCTCGCGGAGCGTGCGCAGATCTCCGCCCCACTCGTCGAGCACCAGCCGGGCGCCGTCGCCGAGTTGGGTCGCGGTGCGCTCGTCGTAGCGCCGGTAGCCGCCGCGGCCCAGCGCGTCGACCCGCTGCCGCCAGGACGCGTCGGCCATCTGCCGCGGGCCGCGCATCCCCGCCTCGTACAGCGCGCGGGAGGTCGCCACCGCCACGGAGGCCCGGATCCGGGCGCTGAGCAGGCAGGACAGGACGAGCGTGCGATAGAGCGGCTGCGGAGTGTCGCCGAGCTTGATGCCCGCCTCGGCCGCGTACGTCCGCCCCGACGTCTTGAGCAGGTCCCGCATCACGGCCTTCTGGTCCGCCCTGTCCGCCGGGCTCATGCGGGGTGGCCGGGGGTGAGGTCGGTGACGTCGCTCAGGCGCAGCAGGTCCTCGTGCGGCGGCGGGTCGGCGTCTGCCTCCACCGGTTCGAGGAGGAAGCCCACGTGGTCTCCCCAGTCCGCGTACCGCTCGATCCTGCCGACCCACCAGGCGCAGGAGTCCATGAGTACGGGGGCGCCGCCCGAGCGAGGCTCCCACCGGACGTCCGCGAACTTGTCGACACGCTCACCGCACTCACCGCCGAACAGCCGCGCCAGGGCGTGCTGGTCGCGCCGCAGGAGGTGCACGCCCAGGAACGAGGCGTCGCGGGCCACGCGGTAGGTGTGGTTCGCCTTGGAGAGCCACACCGCGAAGCGCGGCGGATCCAGCGCGCACTGCGAGCCGAATCCGACCAGGCAGCCCGCGGGCGCCTCGCCGGCCGCCGCCGTCACCACGAACATCGGGTAGTCGAGCCGGTCGGTGAACCCGTCCACAGTCACCAAGGCGACCGCCCTCCTAGGCCGGGGTGCCGGGCGTGTCCGCGGCGCCCGGGGTGTCCGGGGTCTCGCGCGGTTCCAGGGGCCGGGTGGCGGGACCGTGCAGGACCGAGCCGTCCGTACCGAAGCGCGAGCCGTGGCAGGGGCACTCCCAGACCCGGTCGGCGTCGTTGAACTGCACCAGGCAGCCCAGGTGGGTGCAGCGCGCGGAGACCGCGGTGGCCTGCCCGCTCTCGTCGCGGTAGACCGCGCACCGTTTGCCGTCCACGCGTACGACGGCTCCGCTGCCCGGCGGGATGTCGGTCAGCGAGTCGACGTGGCTGGTGTGCAGCCGGTCGCCGACGAAGTGCTTGGCCGCGGACGCCTGGTACGAGGCGAGCGTGCCCACGTCCTTGACCGGGGGCAGCCGGCGCGGGTCGTACAGATCGGTCCAGGCCGGCCGCGGCCCGCCCGTGATGTGGGCGGTGAGCAGGCGTCCCGCCATCACGCCGTTGCTCATGCCCCAGCCGCCGAAGCCGGTGGCGACGAAGACGTGCTGGGTGCCCGGGTGCGCGTGCCCGACGTACGGCAGGCGGTCCGCGGAGTCGTTGTCCTGCGCCGCCCAGCGGTAGGCCTCGCCCTTCTCGGCGAAGTGCGGCAGGTGCTCGCGCGCCCAGGTGTCGAGCCGGTCGAACCGCTCGCGGACCCCGCCCGCGCCCGGTTCGAACGACTCGCCGGTGACGATGAGCAGCCGCCGCCCGTCGTCGTAGGGGGCGCTGCGCAGCGAACGGGTCCCGCCCTCCGGGGTGATGTACATGCCGGCCGGTGCCGCGTCCGACGGCACGGGCGCCGCGATCACCAGCTCCCGGTGGGGCTTGATCCGGGTGAAGAGCAGGGTGCGGTCGAAGATCGGGTAGTGCGTGGCGATGACCGTGTCACGGGCCTCGACCGTGATGCCGGCCTCCGTGGTGAGCCGGCAGCGGGCGCCGTCGTGCAGGCCGGTGACCCGGGTGCGCTCGAAGACGCGCCCTCCTGCCCGGGTGATGTTCTCGGCCAGGGCCAGCAGGAACTTCCGGGGGTGGAACTGGAGTTGGTCTTCGACGCGGACCGCGCCGGCGACGTGGAAGGGCAGGCCCGTCTCGGTCACGAAGGACGCGTCGAGCCCGGCCCGCCGCGCGGCGGCGGCCTCCTGGCGCAGCTCGTCGACGCGTGCGGGGTCCTGGAGGTAGGTGAAGGCGGGGGAGCGTTCCAGCTCGGCGTCGATGCCCAGCTCGGCGCAGAGGGCCGCGGTGCGCTCGACGCCTTCCTGCTGCGAGAGCGCGTACAGGCGGGCGTCGTCGGCGCCGTGCTTCTTCTCGATGTCCGCGTAGATGAGCCCGTGCGCGGCGCTCAGCTTGGCCGTGGTGTAACCGCTCACGCCCGCGGCGATCCGGTCCGCCTCCAGGACGACGACGTCGAGGCCCGCCCGGACGAGGTCCCAGGCGGTGCACAGTCCGGCGATGCCGCCGCCGATGACGGCGACGTCCGCCGTCAGGTCCGCGTCGGGAGCCGGATAGCCGGTCTCGGGGGTGGTCGCGATCCAGTACGACTCGTCGATCGTCCGGTGGTGCGTGGTCATGTCGCCTCCTGAGGGACCGGTGGAGCGCCACGGCGAGGCCGCGGACCGTGGTCGGCACGATGCTGCTGTCGCCGGGTACCCCGGGCGAGGAGTCCCAGTGATCGGATCTCGGCCTCTCACGACGCCGAGGGGCGCACCCAAGCGCTTGGGTGCGCCCCTCGGGGCCTGCGCGGTCCGTGTGTCAGACCAGGTCGTCGTCCATGTCCTGACGCTGCTGTGCGCGCGCGTCGCCTGCTTCACGCTCCTGCTGGCGGCGCTGGCCCGGCTGAGCGGGGTCCTGCTCGCGACGGCCCCGCTGCGGGGGCTCCTGCCGGCCGGGGGCCTGGCGGGACGGATCGACGGACCGCTTCTGCTTGCCCATGAGTTCACTCCTCGTGAGGGCGGATTGGTTTCTTCAGCGTGGCACGCGAGGTAACCCTGCGCATATCGAACAGTCACGTTGTGTGATATCGCCAGATGGGGGCCCTGCGGCCCTTGGAGCTGCCCACGTATCCCGCCGCACGCGCTGATCGCGCGCTACCCGCGACACCCGGGGGAAGGTGGGAAGGGCAAGGACATCGTGCGAGGCCGGAGGCTCCCATGGACAACGCCGACAACGCCGACAGCGCCGGTCAGGCCGATGACGGCGGCAAGGGCAGCGGCGGCACGCGGCTGCGCTGCCTTGTCACCGGGGCGACCGGATACATCGGCGGGCGGCTCGTCCCCGAACTGCTCGACGCGGGGCACGAGGTGCGGTGCCTGGCCCGCTCGCCCGAGAAGCTGCGCGATTACCCCTGGACCGGGCGGGCCGAGGTGCTGCGGGGCGACGCGTCCGACGCCGCGTCCGTCGGCTCGGCCATGGAGGGCGTCGACGTCGCGTACTACCTCATCCACGCGCTCGGCACCGGATCGGGCTTCGAGGAGACCGACCGGAAGACGGCCCGGATCTTCGCCGAGCAGGCCCGCGCCGCGGGCGTGCGGCGCATCGTCTACCTGGGCGGCCTCACTCCCGAGAACATCCCCGAGCAGGAGCTCTCGCCGCACCTGCGCTCGCGGGCCGAAGTCGGCCGGATCCTCATGGAGTCCGGGGTGCCGACCACCATGCTCCGCGCCGCGGTGATCATCGGTTCCGGCTCCGCGTCGTTCGAGATGCTGCGCTACCTCACCGAGCGCCTGCCGGTCATGGTCACGCCGAGCTGGGTGAGCACCCGGATCCAGCCGATCGCCGTGCGCGACGTCCTGCGCTACCTGGTGGGCAGCGCCACCATGCCCGACGAGGTCAACCGCGCCTTCGACGTCGGCGGACCGGACGTCGTCACCTACCGCGAGATGATGAGCCGGTACGCGGTCGTGGCGAAGCTGCCGCACCGGCTCATCCTGCCGGTGCCCATGCTGACCCCCCGCCTCTCCAGCCACTGGGTCGGCCTGATCACCCCCGTACCGGCCTCGATCGCCCGGCCGCTCGCGGAATCCCTGCGGTACGAGGTCATCTGCCACGAACACGACATCGCCCGGTACGTGCCCGACGCACCCGGCGTCCCGATCACCTTCGACCGTGCGCTCTCCCTGGCCCTCGAACGCGTGAAGGACGCCCAGGTCAGCACCCGCTGGTCGTCCGCCGCCGTGGCCGGCGCCCCCAGCGACCCGCTGCCCACCGACCCCGACTGGGCGGGCGGCAGCCTCTACACCGACCGGCGGGAGCGGACCGTCGACGCCTCCCCGCAAGCCCTGTGGCGCGTCGTGGAAGGCGTCGGCGGCGACAACGGCTGGTACTCCTTCCCGCTGGCCTGGGCGGTGCGCGGCTGGCTCGACCGGCTCGTCGGCGGGGTCGGCCTGCGCCGGGGACGCCGGGACGCCCAGCGGCTGCGGGTGGGGGACTCGCTGGACTTCTGGCGGGTCGAGGAGATCGAACCGGGGCGGCTGCTGCGCCTGCGGGCCGAGATGCGGCTGCCGGGCCTGGCCTGGCTGGAGATGTACGCGGAAGAGGACGAGGAGGGCCGCACCCGCTACCGGCAGCGGGCCCTGTTCCATCCGCGCGGCCTCCTGGGGCACGCCTACTGGTGGAGCGTCTCGCCGTTCCACGCCCTCGTCTTCGGCGGCATGGCACGCAACATCACCCGGACGGCGGAACAGCGCACCGCCAAAACCGCCCAGAAATCCTGACCCACGGGCAATCCGGCGACGCACCGGCTCCGAATCACCTCTGAAGGCGACCAGCGTCCAGGAGGATCACCGGGTGAATGAAGTGGTGCACATCAGCGGGGCTCCCTCCGCGGGCCCCGATCTGGCCGAGTTGCTGGGCCGGGTGGCCCGCGGCGACCAGGAGGCCTTCGCCTCGCTGTACGACGTGGTCTGCTCACCCGTCCTCGGCCTCGTCCGCACGGTCCTGCGCGACCCGGCGCAGTCCGAGGAGGTCGCCCAGGAAGTGCTGGTGGAGGTGTGGCGCAGCGCCGCGCGCTACCGGTCGGAACGGGGGAGTGTCATGAACTGGGTGCTGACGATGGCGCACCGCAGGGCGGTGGACCGGGTGCGGTCCGTACAGGCGTCGGCCGAGCGCGACCACAAGGCGGCGCTGCTGGAGCGCACGCCCGCCTTCGACGAGGTGAGCGAGCAGGTGGAGTCCCGCCTGGAGCGCGAGCAGGTGCGCCGCTGTCTGCGCACCCTCACCGAACTCCAGCGGCAGTCGGTGACCCTGGCCTACTACCGGGGGCTGACCTACCGCGAGGTCGGCGAGCTGCTCTCCGTGCCGCTGGGCACGGTCAAGACCCGGCTGCGCGACGGCCTCATCCGCCTGCGCGACTGCCTGGGGGTGAACGCATGAGCGCCGCCGACCTGCACACGCTGACGGGCGCCTACGTCCTGCACGCCCTCTCGGACGAGGAGCGCACGGAGTTCGAGCGGCATCTCCAGATGTGCGAGGCCTGCGCCCAGGAGGTGCGCGAGCTGGCCGCCACGACGGGCCGCCTGGCCCGTGCCGTGGCCGTCACCCCGCCCGCGCCCATGAAGGCCGAGGTGCTCCGCCGGATCGCCACGGTCCGTCAACTGCCGCCGCACACGCCCGCACCGGAGAAGACCGGCGAGGGCGCGCACCGCGGCCGGCAGCTGTCCCGCTTCGCCCTCGCCGCGTGCCTGGCGGCCGCCGTCGGGTTCGGCGGCATCGCCGTGTGGCAGCACCAGCGGGCGGACGAGGCGGGCGAGCGCGTCCAGGAGGCCCAGCGCAGGACCGAGCAGCTGGCCCAGGTGCTCGCGGCTCCGGACGCCAAGGCCTCCAGCGCGCGGCTCACCGACGGCGCCACCGGCACGGTCGTGGTGGCCAAGAGCCGCAACCAGGCCGCCTTCGTGGCCGCCAAGATGCCCGAGCCGCCGTCGGGCAAGGTCTACCAGCTGTGGTTCAACGACGACGGGTCGATGCGTTCGGCCGGTCTGATGGATCCCGCGAGCAGCACCGAGGCGGTGCTCCTGGACGGACCGGTGGACCAGGCGTCCGGCATCGGCATCACCGTGGAGCCGGCCGGCGGCTCGGACGAGCCGACGTCCGACCCGGTGGCCCTGATGAATTTCCCCACGGCATGAGGAGCCGCAGAAAGTGACTGTGTCGATCGTCCTGTTCACCTCCGACCTGCGCCTGCACGACAACCCGTCCCTGCGGGCGGCCCTGCACGAGGCGGACCGGATCGTCCCGCTGTTCGTGCACGACGACGCGCTGCGGGACACGGGTTTCGCCGTACCGAACCGGCGTGCCTTTCTCGCCGACTGCCTGGAGGACCTCGACTCGGGGCTGCGCAAGCGCGGCGGTCGCCTCGTGGTCCGCGCCGGCGACGTCGCCGAGGAGGTCCGCCGGGTGGTGAAGGAGACCGGGGTCGGGCGGGTGCACGTCGCGGCCGGGGTCAGCCGGTACGCGACGGGCCGCGAGGGGCGGCTGCGCGCCGCCCTGGAGGGCACCGGCTGCGAGCTGGCCGTGCACGACGCGGTCGTCACGGCGCTCGCGCCGGGCGAGGTGCTGCCGTCGGGCAAGGACCACTACGCCGTCTTCACGCCGTACTTCCGGCGCTGGGCGGCGGCAGGCGTACGGGACTTCGTCGCCGCCCCGCGCAAGGTGCGGGTCGCCGACGTGACGTCGGATCCGGTGCCGAAGCGCGCGGAGATCTCCGGCGTCTCGCCGGGTCTGGACACCGGCGGCGAGAGCGCCGGGCGACGGCGGCTGCGGGCCTGGCTGAACGGCGGCGTCGCGGACTACGAGAACGGACAGAACGACGTCGCGGGCGATGCCACCTCGCGCCTCTCGCCCCACCTCCACTTCGGCACGGTGTCGGCGGCCGAGGTCATCCACGAGGCGAACCGCGAGGGCTCGCCGGGAGCGCAGGCCTTCGTGCGGCAGCTGGCCTGGCGGGACTTCCACCACCAGGTCCTCGCGGCCCGCCCGGACGCGGCGGCCCACGACTACCGCGCGCGCGGTGACCGCTGGCGCTCGAACGCGAAGGAGATCACCGCCTGGACCGAGGGCCGCACCGGCTATCCCTTCGTGGACGCGGCGATGCGCCAGCTGCGCCACGAGGGCTGGATGCACAACCGCGGGCGGCTGGTGGTGGCGAGCTTCCTGACCAAGACGCTGTACGTCGACTGGCGGGTGGGCGCCCGGCACTTCCTGAGCCTGCTGGTGGACGGCGACGTCGCCAACAACCAGATGAACTGGCAGTGGGCGGCGGGCACCGGGACCGACACCCGGCCCAACCGGATCCTCAACCCGGTGATCCAGGGCAAGCGCTTCGACCCGCGCGGCGCGTACGTGCGCCGCTGGCTGCCCGAGCTCGCCGACGTCCCGGACCGCTGGGTCCACGAGCCGTGGAAACTCCCGGACGGGGACCGGGCGGCCGTCGACTACCCCGAACCGGTCGTCGAACTGGCCGAGGCGCGCGCCCGGTTCGAGCAGGCCCGCGACGTCTGACCTGCCGACAGAGGCGCATGTCAACGGGAGGGGCTGCTGCGTCCGATCGGGTGAATGTGGGCCCGTGGGCAATCCCTGGCCCGCCCGGTGACGAATTCCCTGTGTGAGCGAGGAGCGTGGCTTGGGCGCCGTGAGGCCGTGACGCCGGCTGCCCGTCTGCTCTCAGCCACCCCCGTGAATGCCATGCAACGACGCAAGGAGAAGTCCATGTCCATGTACTCCACCCGCATCCGCCGTGTCGCGGTCTCCGTCGCCGCCGCGGCGATGCTGCCGATCGCCCTGACGGCGTGCTCGGACAGCGGTGACAAGGACACCAAGGCCGCGGACGCCACGCCCAGCGCGAAGGAGTCCGCGTCGGACGACGCCATGACCGCGGACAAGCCGTTCGGACCGGCCTGTTCGTCGGTGCCCAAGAGCGGTGCGGGCTCGTTCGACGGGATGGCGAAGGACCCGGTCGCCACCGCCGCGTCGAACAACCCGGAGCTGTCCACGCTGGTCACGGCGGTCAAGAAGGCCGGTCTGGTCGACACGCTGAACAACGCCAAGAACATCACGGTGTTCGCGCCGACCAACGACGCCTTCGCCAAGATCCCCAAGGCCGACCTGGACAAGGTGCTCAACGACAAGGCCCAGCTGACCAAGATCCTCACGTACCACGTGGTGGGTCAGAAGCTGACGCCGCAGCAGCTGGAGAAGGGCTCCTTCGAGACGCTGGAGAAGAGCAAGCTCACCACCGCGGGCTCGGGCGAGAAGTACAAGGTCAACGACTCGTCGAACGTGGTCTGCGGCAACGTCCCGACGGCCAACGCCACGGTCTACATCGTCGACACGGTCCTGATGCCCAAGAGCTGACCGGTCGCCGGGAGCCGACGGGCACCGCTCGCGCCGCCGTCACCGCCTCCGCCGCCCCCGCCCCGGGGCGGCGGAGGCGTGCGGCGGTGCTGCCGCGTTCCCGGGCCCGGCCCTGTCCACCTCCCCTGATACGCCTCCCTTGATACCCCTGGGGGTATGTACGTCGGCTGGGGTGAGAGCCTTGGCTCAACGAAAGGACTGCCCCACATGACTCCCCCCACCGATCTGGCGCCCTCCGAGGCGGCCGCACGCCTGGACCGCTACACCGTCATCGACGTGCGCACCCCCGGCGAGTACGCCGCCGGCCACCTTCCCGGCGCCCACAACATCCCCGTCGACCACCTGCACATGGCGCTGCCCGAGCTCAAGGCCGCCGCCGCGCGGGGCGAGCTCCTGATGGTCTGCGCCTCGGGACAGCGCTCCACCTCGGCGTGCGACCAGCTGGCCGCCGCCGACATCCCCGCGGCCACCCTCGCCGGCGGCACCACCGCCTGGGCCGAAGAGGGCCATCCCCTGCACCCCTCGGAGGGCGCACCGACCGCCTGGCCGATGGAGCGCCAGGTGCGGTTCGCCGCCGGGTCCCTCGTGGTCCTCGGCCTCGCCGCCGGGACGCGCTTCCGGGCCGCGCGCTGGCTGGCCGCGGGCGTCGGCGCCGGCCTCGTCTTCTCGGCCGTCACCGACACCTGCGGCATGGCCGCCGTCCTCGCCAAGCTGCCCCACAACCGGCCGCGCGCCGCCGACCTGCGCACCACCCTGGAAGCCCTGTAGGCATCCAGGGCGCGCCCCTCAGTGGATGCGGCGCGCCCGGTGCCGCCGGGTGGTGAGGCGTACCTCCGCGTCCAGGGCGCGGGGAGCTGCCGCCGCCCGGGCCTCGGCGACGGCTCCCCGGGCGAGCTCGCGCAGCACCGCTTCGGGGGAGCCGTCGGGCTCCAGGACAAGCGTGACGCGGGCGCGCAGCCGCCGGGGGCGTCCGAGCAGCCGTACGTGGGCGCGGGCCACGCCGTCGACGCCCCGGGCGCGCTCGGCCATCGCGGACGTCAGCGCCTTGGTGGACAGGGTGACGCCGGGCTGGCCCAGCGGGAGCTCCCGCAGCCGTCCGCCGCGCAGCTGGGCCGCGGCCAGGCACAGGAACAGGACGGCGGCGACGGCCAGCGCGGTGATCGCCACCGCGGGCCACCAGCCGTGATCGCGCCACCGGCCGAGCAGCTCCTCGTCCAGCCACACCCGGTCGGCGTCGACGCGGGGGAAGGCCGAGGGCAGCCGCTCGCGGACGGGGGCCGCCGCCGAGGCCAGTACGGCCCCCGCGAACAGAAGGACCGCCGCCGCGCAGAACAGGGCCGAGCGGTTGGTGCCGCTACGCAGTCGGCTCATCAGGGGTGCTCCTCTCCGGCGCGACGGGACCGCTCTCGGGCCTTCCGCCGGCCTCGGTGCCGGGTGCGGAGCCCGTCGGCTCCCGCCAGGCGGGTTCCGTGTTCAGCCGTACGCGCAGCCGCAGCCGCCCGGCGAGCCCGAGCCCGGCGATCGCCGTCCTTGCGGCCTCGGTCGCCGCCCGCCGCGCCTCCTCCAGGTCGCCGAACTCCAGCCCGGCACGGACCCGCGCCGTACGACGGCCGGCCTTGACCCTCACCCGGTCCACGCCCGGTACGTCGGTCACGGCGTCCCGCAGGAGGGCCGCGACCGCCTGGCGGTCCAGGACGGCGTGCGTCCCCGGCTCCGGCGGCCGCATCGGCAGCACGCCGCGACGGCCCGGGGTGACGGCGAGGACCAGCAGCCACACGCCCAGCGCCAGCACGCCGGCCGCGGTGAGCACGCCCACGGCGGTGGTGCTGTCCGGGCCGTGCGTGGAGAGCCACTCCATCGCCTCGACCCGCCACCGCGCGGGAGCGTGTCCGGCGGCGTGCACGGCCACCACGTCGTACAGGAGCACCCCGCAGACGCCGGCCGCGAGCAGGGCCAACACCAGGACCGGCAGGCGGCGTTGCGCCCAGGGCCGGCGGGCGCGCGCCCCGGCCGCCGCCACGGCGGTCACCGGCGGCGCCGGCTCCTCGGCCGCGAGGCCGCGCCGGGACAGGCCCCGCACGCGGACGCGCGCCGAGGGCACGGTGAGACCGGTGAGCCGTGCGGTGCGCTCGGCGACGTGCGAGCGCACGCGCTCGCCCGCGTCGTCGAGCACGGCCGGGTAGGGCAGGGTCACGGTGACGGCGACCCGGGCCCGGCGGCCGCGCACGGCCGCCGACCCGCCGCCGGCCTCGACCGCGCCGGGCGCCAGCGCCTCCGTGGCGGCGCGTTCCGCGATGCGGCGCACCGCCCGGTCCGCGACGGTCGTCGTGCCGCGCTCCGCCGGGGGCGCGGTCATCGGCGCTCCCGGTCACGCCCGCCGAGGAAGGCGCGTACGTCCGTGCCGTCGTCGACGAGGCGTCCCAGGACGAAGCCGACCGCGCCGAGGGCGGCGACCAGAAGGAACGCGCCGAACCCGCCGAACCAGCCGGCGAATCCCAGGGCCATGCCCGCCATCAGGCCGACCAGAGCTGTGCTCACCACTCACCTCACACCACAGAAGGGGACTACGGGGAACGGGCCCGCACGGAGGCGGGCCCGGGGGAGGGCTACTCGACGCGCGTCTCGCCGCCGGCGTCCGCGGCGTCGTCCTCGGGCAGGTGGACGTCGTTGACGGCGACGTTCACCTCGACGACCTCCAGGCCGGTGATGCGCTCCACCGCCGAGATGACGTTCTCGCGCACGTCGTGGGCGACGTCCGTGATGGGCACGCCGTAGTCGACGACGATGTCGAGGTCGATGGCCGTCTGGCGCTCGCCGACCTCGACCTTCACCCCGCGGCCCACGTTGGGGCGCCCGCCGGGGACGCGGTCGCGGACGGCGCCGATGGTGCGGGACAGGCCGCCGCCCATGTCGTACACGCCGGGGATCTCGCGGGCCGCCATGCCGGCGATCTTCACGACCACGACATCGGCGATGGACGTCTTGCCCCGCGTCGCCGCCGGCTCGGCCGCGCCGGTGACTCCGCTGACGGTGGTGGCACCCGGGGTGCTCCTGCGGGATTCGCCGCCGAGGTGCTTCTCGGTGCTGCCGGTCGCGTTCGAAGTGAGGTCGGGCGTCGTCATGGTGACAACTCCTCTTTCTGTCGTCGGGGATCGTTCGGTGGCCGTGCCGTACGTCGTGCCGGACCGTGCGAAGGCCTCGTCTGCGGTTCCTGCCCGGTCCGTTGGTGCCTCTTCATCTGCTCCGACCCGGGTACCCCGCCTCTGTTACGCGCCTCGCGGGAATTTCCTCGTACGGGATGTAGCGTTCCTTGGCCGCGTAACGCGGAAGGTCCTTCGTGTGTCGTACGAGCACGACCGAAGTGAGAGGAGCCGCGTGTGCCGGGCGACCGGGGCGGAACGACCGAGGAAGCGGACACGTCGTCGCGACGTGACGACGCACTGCTCGCGGTGCGGGCCGCGGAGGGGGACGAGGACGCCTTCGAGACCCTCGTGCACCGCCATGCGCCCATGGCGCTGCGACTTGCCACGCGCCTGCTGGGCAGCCGCCCGGAGGCGGAGGACGCCGTGCAGGAGTCCTTCGTCAGCGCCTGGCGCAGCCTGCCGGAGTTCCGCAGCGACGCGCGGTTCGGCACGTGGATCTACCGCATCGTCACCAACCGCTGCCTGAACGTCCTGCGTTCGCGGCGGCCGGACGTGACGCTGGAGGGCCTGCCCGAACCGGCCGCCCCCGAGCACGAGGTCTCACCCGCTCGGGTGGCCGAGGGGCACGCGGCCGTGGCCGATCTGGCGCGGGCGATGGAGGGCCTCTCGCCGGAGCAGCGGGTGTGCTGGGTGCTGCGGGAGCTGGACGGCGCGCCCTACGAGGTCATCGCCGAGACGGTCGGCATCAGCCCCGAGGCGGTCCGCGGTCGTGTCTTCAGGGCGCGGCGCTATCTGACGGAGGCGATGGCCGCATGGCGGTGAACGGAGAATCCGTACCGGACGACGAGCGGGAGGCGGGTCACGGAGTGCTGCCCGAGGACGAACTGCTGCCCTGCGGGCGCGAGTTGTCGTACGTGTGGGAGCGATGGGAGTCGGGTGTGCCCGACCCCCACGCCGACGACTGCCCGCACTGCACGCGGGCGCTGGACGCCCTGCGGCTCCTGGAGGGAGTCGTCACGCAGGCGCGGGACGAGGCACCGCGGGAGCGGGAGCAGGACACCTCGGCGCTCGCGGGCCGGGTCATGGACGTGGTGCGTCTGGAGCTGCGGCCGGGGCGGACCCTGCCCCTGGGCGGCGAGGACGAGGACGCGTGGATCGTGGAGGCCGCCGCGGCCAGGACGGTGCGGGCCGCGGCCGAGTCGCTGCCGGGCGTGCGCGCGGGCAGCTGCCGCATCGGCCCGCTGGACGAATCGGCGGTGCCCGCGCCCGCGGGGCGCCTCGCGCGCGGTCCGGTCCGGATCCGCGTCGAGGTGCAGGTCCCGCTCACGGTGGATCTGCCGGTGGTGGCGGACCGGGTCCGCAAGCGGATCCTCGACGCGGTGGACGACGAGCTGGGCATGCCGGTCGCGGTCGTCGACGTGACGATCGGTGACCTCATCGACGACGGCGACGACGGCGACGGTCACGGCGGCCGTGGCGAGGGCGGCACGGAAGGGCGGCAGCGATGAGCGGTGGAGATGACGCGCGCGTCCTGGCGGACGCCGTCATGGAGGCGGTCCTCGCCACTCCGGGGGTGGCCTTCCTGCGGCCGGGGCTGGCGGATCTGCTGCGGTCCTCGTCCGTGCTGGGACGCGTGCTCCCCGGTGCCCCGGCCGGTTCCGCGGGCGTGCGGGTGCGGCGGGAGAAGGACGGCCGCCATTGGAGCGTGGACGTGTACGTCGTCGTGCACCGGGGGCGGCGGGCGCTGGACGTGACGCGCGAGGTGCGCTCGGCCGCGGCGAAGGCCGTCGAGCTGGTCGCCAAAGAGCCCGCGGCCCCCCGGATCGCGGTGACGGTCACGGGCCTCGTCTGAGGCGTCCGGCACTCGCGTGCCGCCCTCCTCGCGGGGCCGAGGGGCTGACATTCAAGCTACTGGTGAGTAAGGTCGCGGGTCGAGGATCGGAGTTGTCATGACCCGCACGTTCACAGTGTCCCGAAGCATCCTGGTCGAGGCGTCACCGCAGTCGGTGTACGAGCAGGTCAGCCAGCCCGCTCTGATGGGGCGCTGGAGCCCCGAGAACCTCGGGGCGACCGTCCCCGGAGGAGAGGTGCCCGCGAGCGTCGGCCTCGTCTTCGAGGGGCACAACAAGCGCGGTCCCTTCCGCTGGACCACGCGCTGCACGGTCACCAAGGCCGAGCCGGGGCGGCGCTTCGCCTTCCGCGTGCACGCGATCGGGGTGAAGCGGCCCCGGCTGCGGGCGCCCATCGCCACCTGGGAGTACCGGTTCGAGGACAGCGACGGCGGCACCAAGGTGACCGAGACCTGGACGGACGACCGGCGTTCCTGGCCCACCTTCGTGGCCAACGCCTTCGACCGCCTGGCCACGGGCGGGCGGACCTTCGCGGTCTTCCAGGTCGGCAACATCGAAAGGACGCTGAAGAACCTCAAGCGGGAGCTCGAAACGGCACGCTGACGGCGGCCCCCGCGGCCCCTGTGACCTCAGCCCCCGTGACCCCCGTGCCGCCCGCTAGGCCTTCACCGTCGCGGAGGCCTCGTCGGGCGCCCCGCCCCGCGGCCCGGTGACCGGGGCGATCGGTGTGTCGGCCGCGCGCACCCAGCGCGGCCCCGCGGGCCCGAACACCCCGCGCGGCTCGGGGAACGCCATGAGCAGGGCGAAGTGGACGACAGCCGCTACGGCCGCGCCCAGCGGGAGGCTGATGTCGGCGCCGTTCGCGAGGTCGCCGAGCGGCCCGACGAACTGCCCGGGGATGTTGGTGAACAGCACGCCGGTGACCGCGCCGGTCCACCAGGCCGACATGCCGCGCCAGTTCCAGCCGCGCGCGAACCAGTAGCGCCCGCCGTGCTGGCGGCGCGTGAAGACCTGGAGGGCCTCGGGGTCGTACCAGCCGCGCCGGGTGACGTAGCCGAGCATCATGACGATCATCCACGGCACGGTGCAGGTGATGATCATCGTGGCGAAGGTGGAGATCGCCTGGACCAGGTTGAAGCCGAAGCGGCCCACGAAGATGAACGTGATGGACAGGACGCCGATCAGAACGGTCGCCCGGACGCGGCTCAGCCGCGGGAAGACCGAGGAGAAGTCCAGGCCGGTGCCGTACAGCGCGGTGGTGCCGGTCGACATGCCGCCGATCAGGGCGATGAGGCAGACCGGCAGGAAGTACCAGCCGGGCGCGATCGCGAGCAGGCCGCCGACGAAGTTCGGGGCGGCCGGGTCCATGTACTTTGGTGCCCGCTCGGCGATGATCGCCGCCGTGGCGAGGCCGAAGCCGAACGGCAGCACCGTGGCGATCTGCGAGAGGAAGGCCGCTCCCATCACCTTGCGGCGCGGGGTGTCGGCCGGGATGTAGCGCGCCCAGTCTCCCAGGAAGGCGCCGAAGGAGACCGGGTTGGACAGCACGATCAGCGCGGCGCCGATGAAGGACGGCCAGAACAGGTCGCGGGTGGCCCGGTCGGCGTCCGGGGTGAAGATCCCGGCGTACGAGGGGTCGAAGTCCCCCGCGAAGGCGGCGAGGCCGAGGACGAACAGCAGGGTCGCCGCCACCACCGCGATCTTGTTGACGAGCAGCATGAAGCGGAAGCCGTAGACGCACACGGCGAGGACGAGAGCGGCGAAGACCGCGTACGCGCAGCCGTGGGCCACGTCGCTCTCCGGCACCCCGAGCAGCCGGTGGGCCCCGCCGATGAGCGCGTCGCCCGAGCTCCACACCGACAGCGAGAAGAACGCGACGGCGGTGAGCAGGGAGAGGAAGGATCCGACGATCCTGCCGTGCACGCCCAGATGCGCCGACGACGACACGGCGTTGTTCGTGCCGTTGCGCGGCCCGAACACCGCCATCGGGGCCAGCAGCAGCGAACCGACGAGCAGCCCGACGAGCATCGCCGCGAGCCCCTGCCAGAAGGAGAGCCCGAACAGGATCGGGAACGCTCCCAGCACGCAGGTGGCGAAGGTGTTGGCGCCGCCGAACGACAGCCGGAACAGATCGAGCGGGCCGGCCGTGCGGTCCGCGTCCGGGATGCGTTCGACTCCGTGCGTCTCGACCTCGGTGACGGACGCAGAGGGCACGTTGGGCACAGGCGGCTCCCTGGACGACGGCACCACGAGGGGCGCGATGCCGTGACGGTGACGGAATTCCAGGGACCGTAGACGCCGTGCGCCCCACCGCACCAGTGCCCGATTCGCACTGTGCGCGACGAGGCGATGGATGAATCGCACAGTCACCCGCGCGAGCGGTGGGCTTTACGGGGTGGCGAGTTCGCGGACCACCGTCATGTCGTCGAAGGGGATGAGCCGGTCGCCGACGATCTGGTGCGGTTCGCTGCCCTTGCCCGCGACGAGCACGATGTCGCCGCCGCGCGCGGCGGACAGCGCGTGCGCGATCGCGGCGCGGCGGTCGGCCACCCGGTGGAAGGGCGTGCCGGTGGAGGCCAGGCCGGGCACGATCTGGTCCAGGATGCTCTCGGGGTCCTCGTCGCGGGGGTTGTCCGAGGTGAGGACGCACAGGTCGGAGTGGCGGCCCGCGATCTCGCCCATCTGGGCGCGCTTGGTGACGTCGCGGTCGCCGCCGCAGCCGAAGACGGTGATCACCGACCCGGTGGCGAAACCGCGGATCGTGGCGAGCACCTTCTCCAGCGAGTCCGGCGAGTGCGCGTAGTCGACGATCACGTGGACGCCGCGCTCCGTGGTGTAGCGCTCCAGGCGGCCCGGCGTGGGCGGCATCCGGTCCAGGGCCTCGACGAGGGCGGGCAGTTCGTGCCCCAGCAGATGGCACGCGGCGAGGGTGGCCAGTGCGTTGGAGACCGAGAAGCGGCCCGGTATCGGAATGGCCGCGGGGTACTTGCGGCCGTCGTGGTGGAGCGTGAAGCGGGTGCCGCGCGCGTCCACGACCAGGTCGCTGGCCCGGTAGTCGGCCGGCGCGTCCAGTCCGTACGTGGTCACGGCCCCCGGCATCAGGGCCGTGATCTCGGCGCTGACCGGGTCGTCGGCGTTGATCACCGCGCGGTCGCACAGCCCGGCGAAGAGGCGGAGTTTGGCGTCCTTGTAGTGCCCCATGGTGCCGTGGTCGTCCAGGTGGTCCTGGGTGAGGTTGGTGAAGACGCCGACGGAGACGGGCACATGGTCGAGGCGCCGTTGCAGCAGCCCCATCGACGTGGCCTCCAGGACGACGCTGCCCGTGTCCCGGTCGCGCATGTGGCCGAGCAGATAGTGCAGGTCCGGGGATTCGGGGGTGCTCAGGACCGAGCGCGGCATCGGGATCGGCTCCGTGCCGATCCGGCTGCCCGAGGTGCCGATCACGCCCACCGTGGCGCCCTCGGCCAGCCTGAGCACCGACTCGATCATGTATGAGACGGACGTCTTGCCGTTCGTCCCCGTGACCGCCACGACGTCCATCGCGCGGCCGGGCTCGCCGTAGTACCGGGAGGCGACGAGCGAGGCGGCCGCCCGTGCGTCGGCCACCCGCACCACGCAGGCCTGCCCGCCGACCTCGGCCGGCACCGCGCCCTCCTCGACGATGAGGGCGACGGCTCCCCGTTCCAGTGCGCGGCCGATGCCTCCGGGCCCGCCCTCCTCATGGCCGGGTACGGCGACGTACAGCGATCCGGACGTCACCTGTCCGGCGTCGAAGGTCGGTGCGGCGGTGACCGGAACGTCCGGGTCGCCGTGCAGTACATGGTGGTCGTGCCCGTCGAGCAGTGCGCTGAGCTTCACAACAGTCCCCTCGAAGGCGGCTCACGGCACACCGCGTGCGCCCGGCCCGGAGGGCGAGGGCGGCGGCATACCGGAGTCCGCGGTGATACGCGTCAGGCGAGCGGGGCCCCACAGGGGGATATCTGCGTGCGGGCCGAAGGGCCAAGACGGCCGAGGAACGCTACCTGTGCGCCGCACGACCGGTCGCTGAACACCGGATCCGGGTCGTGGAGGGCTGATCACAGATGGCCGGGCGGAGCAGGGGCCTGCCCGACACCGCTTCAGTGTACGTCCGCGCACGTACGCGGAGGACGGGCGCCGAGGGCGGGCGCCGAGGACCTGCACGAAGGGTGTGTGCCGACGCGATGCCAGGACGTGTGCCGGCGACGCGGCGGGACGCGCCCGGTGATCTTCCCGCCGTCGTGCGTCAACCACGGCTCCGCGAGGGGCTATTGACGTGGACGTGTCACTGAGTATGGTCTAGTCCAACGGCAGGAGCCATTCCGGGCAGCTGCAGCTCCCGGTGCGCCGGTGTGATCACTGGTGGGTCCTGTCGCGCCTCTTCGCGCCTCCCACCCCACCTGTGCGCCAAGAGGCGGCCCCCACTTCCTTCCCCCCACCACGTGTCGGGTGGCGCCGTGCCCACGCACGCTCGCCGGCCCGCCGAGGAGTGATCCCCCATGCGTCTTCGTGTCCTTGCCGCGCTGACGGCGACCGCGTCCGCCGCCACGCTCACCCTTCTGACCCTCGCCCCCAACGCCTCCGCCGAGAAGACGGGGGCGGGGGAGCGGGCCGCGGCGGAATTCATCGTCAGCGAGGCCCAGTTCAACCAGATGTTCCCGAACCGGAACTCCTTCTACACCTACAGCGGCCTCACGGCGGCGCTCGACGCCTACCCCGACTTCACCGGCACCGGCAGCGACACCGTGCGCAAGCAGGAGGCCGCGGCCTTCCTGGCGAACGTCAGCCACGAGACGGGCGGCCTGGTCCACGTCGTCGAGCAGAACACCGCGAACTACCCGCACTACTGCGACACGTCCCAGCCCTACGGCTGTCCGGCGGGCACCGACAAGTACTACGGCCGCGGCCCGATCCAGCTCAGCTGGAACTTCAACTACAAGGCGGCGGGCGACGCCCTGAACATCGACCTCCTGCACAACCCCGACCTCGTCCAGAACGACGCGGCCGTCGCGTGGAAGACGGGCCTGTGGTACTGGAACACGCAGAACGGTCCCGGCACCATGACGCCGCACAACGCCATGGTCAACGGCGCGGGCTTCGGCGAGACCATCCGCAGCATCAACGGCAGCCTGGAATGCGACGGGAAGAATCCCGAGCAGGTGCAGAGCCGGATCAACAACTACACCCGCTTCACGGGCATCCTCAACGTCGCCCCGGGCGACAAGCTCAGCTGCTGACGCCTCCCGGCGGCAGTGTCCGGTTCCCCCTCGCCCCGCCGGTTTCGTCCCGGTGGAGCGAGGGGTGATTTTCGGCCAACATTAGTGCAACGCTCAACCGTCGGCCGGGAGGGGCTGGTTGGCTTCGTAAGTGATCAATAGCCTGGTGGACGTTGCCTGTTTCCGACCGAGGAGCCACATGTCCACCGCGCAGCAGGTCCCTGACATCCTCTCGCCCGAGTTCGCCAAGGACCCGTACCCGGCCTATCGCGTCATGCGGGAGAGCGCGCCGCTGTTCTGGCACGAGGCGACGCAGAGCTGGATCATCTCGCGGTACGCGGACGTCGAGCGCGTGTTCAAGGACAAGGCCTCGCAGTTCACCACCGACAACTACGACTGGCAGATCGAGCCCGTCCACGGCAAGACGATCCTCCAGCTCAGCGGCCGTGAGCACTCGGTACGCCGTGCCCTCGTCGCACCGGCCTTCCGCGGCAGCGACCTCCAGGAGAAGTTCCTGCCCGTCATAGAACGCAACTCCCGCGAACTCATCGACACCTTCCGGCACACCGGCAGCGTGGACCTGGTGGAGGGCTACGCCACCCGCTTCCCCGTCAACGTGATCGCCGACATGCTCGGTCTGGACAAGTCCGACCACGCGCGCTTCCACGGCTGGTACACCACCGTCATCGCCTTCCTCGGCAACCTCTCCGGCGACGCCGAGGTCGCGGCGGCCGGCGAGCGCACCCGGGTGGAGTTCGCCGACTACATGATCCCGATCATCCGGGAGCGCCGCGACAACCTCGGCGACGACCTGCTCTCCACGCTGTGCGCCGCCGAGGTGGACGGCGTCCGCATGAGCGACGAGGACATCAAGGCCTTCTGCAGCCTGCTGCTCGCGGCCGGCGGCGAGACCACCGACAAGGCCATCGCCAGCATCTTCGCCAACCTCCTGATGCACCCGGAGCAGCTCGAAGCCGTCCGCCAGGACCGCTCCCTGATCGCCCGCGCCTTCGCCGAGACCCTGCGGTACACGCCGCCCGTCCACATGATCATGCGGCAGTCGGCGACCGACGTGGAGGTCACCGGCGGCACCATCCCCGCCGGGGCCACCGTCACCTGCCTGATCGGCGCGGCCAACCGGGACGAGGAGCGCTACCGCGAGCCGGACCGCTTCGACATCTTCCGGGACGACCTCACCACCACGACGGCCTTCTCCGCCGCCGCCGACCACCTGTCCTTCGCCCTCGGCCGGCACTTCTGCGTGGGCGCGCTGCTGGCCAAGGCCGAGGTGGAGATCGGGGTCGACCAGCTCCTGGACGCGATGCCCGACGTACGGCTCGCCGTGGGCTTCGACCCCGTCGAGCAGGGAGTGTTCACCCGCGGACCGCAGTCGCTGCCGGTGGTCTTCACCCCCGCCACCGCCTGATCCCCTCGGGACGCCGCCCTCGGGCGGCGCCCCGACGGTCACTCAGTGCGCCACGGGCGTGAACTGCACCGGCAGCGAGGCCAAACCGCGCATCCAGATGGACGGACGCCAGGTCAGCTCGTGCGGCTCCACCGCGAGGACGAGGTCGGGCAGCCGCTCCAGGAGCGTCTCGACCGCGGTCCGCGCGATGACGTCGGCGAGCAGCGGGGCCGGGTAGGGGCAGCGGTGCTCGCCGTGGCTGAAGGACAGATGGGCGGAGTTCTCCGGGCCGACGTGCGACTCCGGCCAGATCTGCGGGTCGGTGTTGGCCGCCGCGAGACCCAGCACCAGGCAGTCGCCCGCCCGGATCTGCCGGCCGCCGAGCTGGGTGTCGCGCACCGCCCAGCGGCCGATGAAGTTCTGGGTCGGCGTGTCGAGCCACAGCACCTCGTTGAGCGCCTCGCCGACGCTCAGCCGCCCGCCGGACACGTTCAGGGCGAACCGCTCGTCGGTCAGCATCAACCGCAGCGTGTTGCAGATCCAGTTGGCCGTCGGCTGCTGGGCCGCCGCGATGATGGAGATCAGGTCCTGGACGATCTCCTCGTCGGTGAGGCCCGCCGGGTGCCGCAGCATCCGTGACGTGACGTCCGCGCCGGGCTTCTCCCGCTTCTCCTTGACCAGGCGCTGGATGCGCTCCCCGACGCGGGTGTACGCCGCCACGGGGTCGTCGCCCTCATGCGCGTCGAGCGAGATCCGCAGGTCGTCGACGAGCTGCTGCGTGTCCGTGCTCGCGTCCGGCATGCCGCACATCTGCACCGCCGCGATCATGGGCAGCGCATGGGCGTACGCGCTCATCAGCTCGGCCTGGCCGCTGCCGGCGAACCCGGCGATCAGCCGGTCGGCGATCCGGCCGCTGTCCCGGGCGAGTTCGAACTGGTCGACCCCCTCCAGGGCCTCGGTGATCACCCCGGCCCGCCGCTGGTGCTCCGCGCCCTCGGTGAACAGCACCGAGGGCTGGTAGCCGACGAACGGCATCAGCGGCCAGTCGGCGGGAATGTTCTCCCACTGGTTCCAGCGGCGCGAGTCGCGGGCGAACAGCTCGTCGTGGCCGGTCACATAGCTCAGCTCGGAGTAGCCGAGGACCAGCCACGCGGGCACGTCACCGTCGAGGAGCACCGGCGCGACCGCCCCGTGCTCCCGGCGCAGGCTGCGGTAGAGCTGCGAAGGCGTCTGCTGGTACTCCAGACCGCCCAGGCGCACCGCGCCCGTACCCGCGTGGGCCGGGCACCCTGGCGGTGGGCTCTGCTCGAAGGAGGGCTCGGTCACGGTGTCATCTCCTGGGCCATGGCCAGTGAGTAGAGGTGGTCCACGAGGGTGATCAGGACGTCCTTGCCCGACGACCTCACCCGTGCGTCGCAGTCGATCAGCGGCACATGGTCGGGCAGCGCGAGGGCCTGGCGGATCTCGTCGAGCGAGTGGGTGGAGGTGTCGTCGTCGAACCGGTTGACGGCCACCACGAACGGCGTCTTGTGGTGTTCGAGGCGGTCGATGGCGTACCAGGACTCGTCCATCCGCCGCGTGTCGACCAGGACGACCGCGCCGAGCGTGCCGGAGAAGAGCCGGTCCCACAGGAACCAGAAGCGCTCCTGGCCGGGAGCGCCGAACAGATACAGCACCACGCGTTCGTTGAGGCTGATCCGGCCGAAGTCGAACGCCACCGTCGTCGTGGTCTTGGCGGCCACGTCGGACGTCTCGTCGACGCCTATGCCGGCCTGCGTCATCACCTCCTCGGTGTTCAGCGGACGGATCTCGCTGACCGACCGGACGAGCGTGGTCTTGCCGACGCCGAAGCCGCCCACGACGACGATCTTCACACCGGTCTCGGCGGTGTCGGACAGCGGCATGCGGGAGGGCAGCTCAGATGTTGCGGAGCCCATGGAGCACCTCCTTGAGAAGGGCGGAATCGGGGATCGTGGCGGCCGAGCCGGCCGCGCGGGGGTGGCGGGCGGTGATCCGGCCCATCGCGAGCAGGTCACCGAGCAGGATCCGCACCACCGTGATCGGCAGCTTCATCTCCGCGGCGATCTCCACCACGGCCGTCGGATGCCGGCCCAGCTCAAGGATGCGTACGTGCTCCGACTGCATCCCGGCAGTGGGCTCGCACTCGCTCACCACCAGAGTGACCAGGTCGAACGAATCGTCGTCGGCGCGGCTGCGGCCACCGGTGACCGTGTAGAGGCGGTCCGGGTCACCGATGTCCACGGGCCTGCGCGGCGTCACGAGGAGCCGCTGCCTTCGGTCTGGGCGCGCGGTTCGGCGCGCAGGTGCTCCCCGATCTGCTCGACCATTTCCGTCATCTGATGGCCCACCACCCCGGGATCGGCGTTCTCCTCGGCCACGACCGCGAGGTGCGCCCCGAGACCGGCCTCGACGATGAAGAGCAGCCCGCCGTGGAACTCGGTCATGGAGTGCCGGACGCCACCGGTCCCGTCGCCGAACTCCATGGAAGCGCCCTGGGCCAGCGCCTGGATGCCGGAGCAGATCGCGGCCAGCTGGTCAGCCTGGTCGAGCGTCAGATGCTCGCTCCAGCACAGCTTCAGGCCGTCCCGGGAGAGGACCAGGGCGTGCCGCGTACCGGGGGTGCGCTTCAGGAGGCTCTGCAGGAGCCAGGTCAGGCTGTTGTCAGTGGTCTGCATGGTAGGCGGGGCGAGATGCGCGGGTCGTCCGGTCACCTGCCCGTCCCTCCAATCTCACGATTTCGAGCGGGGAAGGGGGCGCCAGAGCCCGGGCGCCGTGCGGGTGGCTTCGGTCTACTCGGCGGGCGGCGGCGGCCCCGAACCGGCGGGGGACTCGGGTGCCGCGGCGGAGCCGGGCACGTCGCCCGCCGCCCGTCGCCCGCGGTGGAAGGCACCGAAACGCGAACCGGCGTCACGCGGCGGCAGCCCCGCGTCGCCGGAGAGCGCGCCGCTCCCCGCGGCGGCGTCGGAGGCCGCCCTGCGCTGCTCGCGCTCGCGCTCCGCCTCGGCCATGGTGCGGCCGGGGGCGCGCACGGGCAGACCGTTCGTCGTGGCGGCGGCGGGGCGGGCGTGCTGGGGGCGGGGCGGTGCCTGCGCGCCGTCCTGCTGGGCGGGAACGGGCGCGATGGGCGCCTGCGGGGCCGCGGGGTACGCCGGGGCCGCATGGTGCTCCGGAGCCGCATGGTGCTCCGGAGCCGCGGGGATCTCGGCGGGCGCGGGAGCAGGCGCGGGCGCCGTCGGGGTCGGGGTCGGGGCCTGCGCGGAGCCCTGCTCGACCCCGCGCGGGGCGATCTGCTGGGGCGCGGGATCGCGCTGCTGGGCCAGGAGCTGCGGGGGCAGGAGCACCACGACGCCCGTGCCGCCGCGCGAGGACGGACGGAAGTTGACGCTCATGCCGTACTTGGCGGAGAGGCGCCCGACCACCGCGAGACCCAGGCGGGTGCCCTGCAGCGAGGCCAGGTCCGTGACGTGGCCGGAGACCGATTCCTCCGCGCGGCGCATCGCCGCGTCGGCCATCTTCAGACCGCTGTCCTCGATCGTCACGACGATCCCGGCGCTGCGCTCCTCGACGTAGACGTGCACCTCGTCGATGGGCGGGGAGAAGTTCGCCGCGTTGTCCATCAGTTCGGCGAGGACGTGCATGACGCCCTCCGCCGCGAACCCGGCGATCGCCACGGTCGACGAGCAGTGCAGCCGCACCCGCTGATACGCGGAGATCCGGCCCACCGCGCCGCGCAGGATGCTCTCCATGACGATCGGCTTGTTCCACGCCCGGCTGGAGCGGCCGCCCATCAGGAGGGCGAGACGGTCGGTCATGAGACCCAGCTGGGAGGTGCCGTGGTCCAGGCGCAGCAGGTCGCCGAAGACCTCGACGCCGTGCCGCTCCTGCATGTCGCGCAGGTCCGCGAGCATGCTCACGGACTTGGCCTGGACGCGGCTCAGTGCCTTGGCGGAGGCCGCCTGGGCGGCCGCGGCGCGCCGCTCGCTGTAGGCCAACTCGCGGACGAACGACTCGGCGGGCACCCGCAGCAGCGGGTTGCGCGGCCAGTCGAGACCGGCCAGGACCGTGTCCGCGGAGGAGCCCTCGCGCAGCCGCTCGATCGCGGTGGGCAGCGTGACCTTCGTCAGCTGGTCCAACTCTTCGGCGGCCTCGGCGAGTTGGCCCTGGGCCTGGTCGCGCCGCGCCGCGATCTCGGAGGCGTGACGCACGGTCTCCTCGACCACGGTGGCGAACACCTGGACGACCTGACGCAGTTGCGGGTCCGACGGCGGGGCCGTCTGGGCCAGGGTCTCACTCGCGCTCGCCCCGTCACGCAACCGTTTGACCACGGTCGGCAGCGTGACGTTCACCAGGTGCGCGGACTCGGCGCCCTGGCGCGCGAGCTGCGCCTTGAGCGAGCTCGCCTCGCCGCGGTCGGCCGCGGCGGCCGCGCGGGCCCGTCCGGCGACGACGGAGTGCGTCACCAGGGCGATCGCCAGACACAGCCAGCCGGCCAGGAGCGAGCCGACCGTCCAGACCCGGGCGTCGGCCGGAGCCATGAGGCCCGCGACGGCACCGGCCGCGGCGGTCACCACCAGCACGACCACGGGCAGGGCCGACGCGGGCCTGCGCGCCTTCGCTATTCGGTGCGGGCTGGGAGGAGCAGGCACGGGCATTCAGCGGTCCCTCGGTCCTTGATCGCAGGTGAGCAACGAGCCGACCGATGCGCGCATCGGTCGCGGGCCCGGCGAGAACGTCAAAGAGGACGGCGATCTTCCGGGCCACACATGGCGCCATGCTAGCCATCTCGCGCCGCGCGTAGGACACGGAGTCTCAACCGACCTCCCCGAAGGGGTTTTCGTCGTGATCCGGCCCTTCGAACATGACGTCGTGATAGTAGAGTTCGGCCTCCTCATCGGCGCACGTGTCCGAAGTCGCCGACGCGCCGGATCAGTCGACCGCGGACGTCTCGGCGATCTCGTACGCCTCGATGCCCTCGGTCGCGAGGAGATCCGCGACGCAGGCCGCAGAGCCGCCGACGTACGTGCTCACCAGGTCGACGTCGCCGGCCACGCACCAGGCGCGGTCCTCGGGCCACCACAGGTCGGGGAGCTCGGGCGCCGCCTCGTCGGGATCGCCGGCGGGCGACGCGGGCGAGTCGGCGTCGTCCAGCGGTCCGGAGAGCAGGATCTCGTGGCGGCCGGGCGTGTGGAACACCGGGTACCCGTCCCAGTTGTACTGGCCGTACCCCTCCCAGAGTCCGTACCAGCAGCGGTCGGGGGTGCGGGTGTGCCGGGTGAGCGCGGGGATCAGGGTGCGGGCGACGGCGGCGGGGGTCGGGCCCTCGTCGGGGTGCTCGTCCCAGACGCCGGGGACGGCCGGGGTGTCGTCGTTGCGATAGAGAAGACGCTCGCCGAGGCCGATGAGCTCGTGCCAGCGCGTCTGGGCCGACACGGCACGGCCGTAGACGGCCGCCACCTGGTCCCAGCGCACCGGCGTGGTGCCGAGCCAGGCCGGGTGGAGGATCCGCGCGTATGCCTCGAAGCCGGGCGCGCAGACACCGGCGACCGTGCCGAATCCGTCGTCGTGGGGCGGGCGTTGCTCGAGCCAACGGGCGGGCGAGAGGTCGCCGCGCTCGACGCGAAGACGGCCGTAGACGGCGGGGGGCGGGCACTGGTCGACGAGGTACATGCCCCCAGTGTCGCCCGCGGCGGGCGGCCCGTGGGGCCGGGCGCGGGGGCCGGTTGAGGCGGGTGGTGCGGGGAACCCGGACCGTCGCGGGGTGGCCGGACGACGCGGCCGCCCGTTTCCGTGCCGATCGAAGAGGGGCCCCATGAGTGTGAAGAAGACCGCCGTCCTCGTCCTTGACTGCGCGAAGCCGGAGGAGCTCGCGGAGTTCTACGCGCAGCTGCTCGGCGGCACGGCGGGCATGGGCGACGACCCCGACTACTTCGAGGTGTCCGACGGGCAGGGCATCCGCCTCGCCGTCCACCGCGACCACGGCTACGCGCCGCCGAGCTGGCCGCGACCGGACGACTCCCAGCAGGCGCACCTGCGGATCCTGGTGGACCAGGGCGACATCGACGAGGCGGAGCGCGAGGCCATCGGCCTGGGTGCGCGCCCCGTGGACACCAAGGACAACTCGGGGCCCCGGGACACCCGGACCTACAGCGACCCGGCGGGCCACTCGTTCACCCTCGCCGTGTCCGCCCGGCTGGGGGCCACCCGCTGAGCGTGCGCGGGCACGGGCCCCCGGCGCGGGCCCGGGTGAGGGCCGGTCAGCCCGAGGGCTCGTCCGGCACCGGCTGGTCCGGACGGACGCCGCCCGAGTGGGGCGCGCCGCGCCGGCCGGTGCCGGCCTCGTCCGTGTCCGGCACGTCGTCGTCGGCGTCCGGGGCGTTGCCGGTGGTCGCCGCATCGTCGTCCGGCTCCCAGCGGTCCTCCTCGTCCGACGCCTGCTGATCGGGCAGATCCCTCGGTACGGGTGTCTCGTCCTCGCCCCGGGTCTCGGGAAGCTCGTCGCTCACGGTGGTCCCTCCAGTTCTCGTCACGTCGTTCCCGCTCGGTGTCGCCGCGGTTTCCGATGCGCAGGCGCGGCTACCCGCCGTGCTCGCGGCAACACCTCCTACGGGGCCACGGTGGACCGACGGGGCCGTGTCGGCCACAGGAGAGGGGCCGGTTGCCCGGCCGTGGGCAGGACGTCACGGGCGCCAGTACAGGGCGGGGTCGGGATGCCCGACGAAGCCGAGGTCGCGGTAGAGGGGCTCGCCCTCGGGGGAGGCGTACAGGTCCACGCGGGCCACCTGGCGCTCCCGGAACCAGTCGAGCAGGCCTCGCATCAGCGAGCGGCTGTGCCCGCGCCGCCGGTGCGCCGGGTCGGTGACCACGCCGATCACCAGACCGACCCGGCCGTTGCGCAGATGCGGGCCCGGCAGCCGCTGCTCGACCGAGCCGACGGCGCACGCGGCCAGCCCTTGGTCGCCGTCCACCACCAGGACGTGCAGGGCGCCGGCGGCCAGCTGTTCTTCCAGGACGGCGGCCAGGGCGTCCTGCCAGCCGGTGCCGCCCGCGGGCGGGTTGAAGTAGGCGCCGCCGAGGTTTTCGAACAACAGCGCCCGCAGCCGGACGAGTTCGGGGATGTCGTCGTGTGTCGCCGGGCGTACGGGTGCGGTCGCCGGGCGTGGGGCGAGGGGGTGTGCGGTGCGTTGTGGCATGACGATCAGCCTGATGTAATGGTCCTGTGCACCTCAACCCTTACGGCGAGGAGGTCGTGAATCTGGCCGCCGACCTCGCCAACCGACGCCCGCGGACCGCCGACGAACTCGCCGATCGCTGCCGGGAGGCGGGTCTCGTCCTGGAACGCCCCGTCGCACAGGAGGACTTGGACCGCACCCAGGACGCCCTGGACCGATGGGAGAAGGTCGTCGACGCCACCGACGAGGACGAGCGCGCCGCCCTGCTCAACGGCATGCTCGCGGCCTCCGCCGCGTACCCGCGCCTGACCGATCACGCGGGCTCAGGCTGGCATCTCCACTACCGCGACGACTGGCAGTCGCTCGGCCCCCTGCTCTTCCAGCTGATCTCGGTCGGCACGGCGCTGCATCTGGCGGGGCGGGGCATGCACCGCCTCCGGCGGTGTGCCGTGACCGGGTGCGCCACGATCTTCGCCGACACCTCGCGCACCGGACGGCAGCGCTACTGCTCCCAGCGGTGCGCCAACCGTGACGCGGTGCGCCGCCACCGGGCGCGCACCACGGGCCGGGACGACTGAATCAGCTGCGGCCCGCGGGGCCGGGCCCTGTTTTCCGGCCCGACTTCTGGTATTCACTCCTGGGATCGACCACCGTCCGCACGCTCGCGTTCGCTGCCTGTGGACGCGCTTCGGCGCGCCCGGCACCTGTGCCCGCGGGTGCGCCCAGGTGCCCGCAGGTGTCCCTACGCGACCCAGGAGTCCCCGTGGTCCTCGCCCGCCGTCCGTTCCGCGCCGCCGCGAAGGCCTCGGTGGTCACCCTCGCCGCGGCAGGGCTCCTCGCCCCCGGTGTCGCCGCCGACCGCTACGGGGACACCGCGGCCGCCGCCTCGGCGTCCGCAGCCCCCGGGCCGATCGCCGACTGGCGCCACGACCGCCTCGCGTCCGGGGTCGATCTCTACCAGGGGAGCATCTCGGGACGGCCGGGCGCCGACCACTGGACGGTCACGGTGCGCGCGAACGGCGCCCACCTCAGCGCCGAGCGGGACGCGCGGGCCCTGGCCGGGAAGGTGCGCGGGGCCGGTTTCGGCGCACGGACCGAAGCGGTCGCCTGGCCGCGGGGCTCCGACCGGCGCGGGGTGGTCGGGGTGCGCGTCCGCGTGGGGGAGTACGCCGCGCGGGCCGACGCCGACGCCCGGCGCAAGGCCCTCGCCGACGCCGGGTTCGACGCCGTGAGCGAGTGGACCGGCGCCGACGGCCTGCCCGGCACCGGAATCGCCCGGGTCAAGGTCGCGATCGTCGACCCCGGGCGCTACGGCGGCGCGATGAAGGGCACGTACGGCACGGGCGTCGCCGGCCGCGAGACGGTGAGCGCCATGGCATCGGCGGACGGTGCCCTGCTCGGTGTCAACGCGGGCTTCTTCGTCATGGAGGGCAAGGACGGCGTGCCGGGCGCGGCCGCCGGCATCGCCGCGTACGACGGTGAGGTGCAGAGCGCGGCGACCGGTGGCCGGATCGCGGCGGTGCTGCGCGGCGACGGTCTGCGCCCGGAGTTCGCGAAGCTCAGGACGGACCTGCGGGTCCGCGCGGGCGCCGCGTCGGCGGTCGTGGACGGCGTGAACCGGGTGACGGGCCTGATCCGCAACTGCGGCGGTGTCGGCGGCGACGCGCCGACCGAGCGGCCGCGGCACGACGTGACGTGCACCGACCCCGACGAGATCGTGGAGTTCACCGACGAGCTCGGCGCGCCCACCCCGGCGGGCGACGGCGTGGAGGCGGTGCTCGACGCGAGCGGCCGGGTACGCGAGGTGCGTGCGCGGGGCGGCGCGGTGCCCGAAGGCGGCAGCGTCCTGGCGGGCATCGGCTCGGGCGCCACCTGGCTGCGTACGCACGCGAAGCCGGGCGGCGCCCTGAAGGTGAGCCGGCGGATCCTCGACGAACGGGGCAAGGAGCTGAAGCTCGCCCCGGGGGACGACCTCGTCAACGGCGGCCCCGAGCTGGTGCGCGGCGGCAAGGTCGCGGTGAACTACGCCGCCGACGGCATCGAGCGCCCCGGCGACCCCTCCTTCGCGTACACCTGGGGCATCAAGCGCAACCCGCGCACGCTCCTGGGCGTCGACCGGAAGGGCCGCGTGCTCCTGGTGGCCGCGGACGGGCGGCAGCCCGGTCACAGCGACGGCTTCGGCCTCAACGAAGGCGCGGAGCTGATGAAGTCGCTCGGCGCGGTGCGGGCCATGGCCCTGGACGGCGGTGGCTCGGTCACCATGGCCGTGAACGGCAAGGTGATCAACTCCCCGTCGGACGGTGCGGAGCGCCCGGTGGGCGACGCACTCCTGCTCACCCACTGACCCCCGGTCCGGCTCCCGCACTGACCCACGCTCCGGCTCACGGACCGACCCCGTCGCGCAGGCCGACCGGGACCTGGCGCGGGCCGCGGACCAGCAGGCCCGGCCGGTAGGGGAGCTGCGCCGGGTCGGCCGTCAGGCGCAGGCCCGGGAAGGCCGAGAAGAGCCGGGGCAGGGCGATCGCCGCCTCCAGGCGGGCCAGCCGTGAGCCGACGCAGAAGTGCGGTCCGTGGCCGAAGGCGGTGTGCGGTGCCGGACGGGTTCCGTCGGCCTTGGCCAGGTGGCGCTCCGGGCGGAAGGCGTCCGGGTCCGGGAAGTGCCGGGGGTCGCGGTTGGCTGCGGCGAGCACCGCGAGCACGGAGGCGCCCGCGGGTATGACCACGCCGTCGCCGAGGTCCACCTCCTCGGTCGTGTGCCGCCACGTCGTGCCCTCCAGCGGGCTGGCGTGGCGCAGCGTCTCCTCGACGACGGCGGGCCACCGCGCCGGCTCCCTCCGTGCGGCCGCCGGCTCCTCGGGGTGGGTGAGCAGCAGCAGCGACGCCGAGGCCAGCAGGTTCATCGTGGTCTCGTAGCCCGCGAACAGCAGGAGGAAGGCCATGGCGAGCAGTTCCCCGTCGTCGAGCCCGCCCTCCGTCGCGTCCTGCGTGAGCGCGCTGAACAGATCGGGCCCCGGGGCGCGCCGCTTGCGGGCGATCAGCTCGGTGAAATACGCGTACAGGCCGGTCCACGCCTCGTCCACCGCCCCCGGCTCCAGCGCGTCGGCGGGCGAGCCGACCCGGTAGGTCCAGTCCCGCAGGTCCGCCCGGTCGGCCTCCGGCACCCCGAGCACCTCGCCGACCACCAGGACGGGCAGCGGGAAGGCGAAGGCGTCCACGAGGTCCACGGTCCCCTCCCGCCGCAGCCGCCCCGCCATCTCCGCCAGGAGCCCGGCGGTCAGCTCCTCGATCCGCGGCCGCAGGGCGTCGACGCGGCGCGGGGCGAAAGCCGCCGTCGTCAGTCTGCGCAGCCGGGTGTGGTCGGGGGCGTCGGAGTTGAGCATGTGCCGGGCCAGGCAGGCGCGGGCCCGCTGGGCGGGCGAGTCGCCCTTGGGCCGCCCGGCGCCCCGCGGGGGCACGTTCGAGAAGCGCGGGTCGGCCAGGACGGCCCGCGTCCGCTCGTACCCGGTGACGAGCCAGGCGTACGTCCCGTTGGCGAGCGGCACCCGGACGGCGGGGGCCTGGTCGCGAAGGCGCGCGTAGTACGGGTACGGGTCGCGTGCGAAGGCGGGGTCGGCGGGGTCCAGGGAAGCGATCACCCGCTCATCCTCGGGGCGGCGGCCCCGCCGCGGGGACCGGCCCCCTCGCCAGGAACGCCGACCCGGTCCTGTGGGAACCGGACAGCAACCAAGGCCGCGCCCGCGGAGGCCCCCCCGAGCGTATGACCCACAGGAGCAGTCGACGCGAGCGGTCGACGTGAGCAGTCGGCTGGACGAACCCGCCCGGACCGTTGACCGCTTCCAACAACTCCCGACGACTTCCGTCTCACCCGTCTGCCTCTGCCCGGACCTTGCTCGTGGAACCTGCCTCCGTCGTATTGCTCCCGCTCCGCGACGTTCTCCATACTTCATCCATCGGGGGAGGACGGGCCGTCAGGCCTGCTCGTCGAGGCGTCCGCTCCCGACGGGGGGTGGCGGTCATGAGCGTGCGGACCGGGGCACGGGAAACTCTGGGCACGCTGGCCCGCACGGCCGCCGAAGGCGGTGCGAGCGAGCTCGGCGCGACGCTGGACACGGCGGCGGGGCGGCTCGGCGAGCCGATGCGGCTCGCGGTGGCGGGCCAGCTCAAGCGAGGGAAGTCGACTCTGGTCAACGCGCTGCTCGGGGAAGAGATCGTGGCGGTCGGGCAGTTGGAGACCACGTTCAACGTCACCGAGTTCCACCACGCGCGCCAACCGCGGCTGACCGTGCACTACAAGGGGGACCGGCCACCGCGCGACGTGTCCCCGCAAGAGCTGGCGCGGCTGACGGTGCGGGACGCGGAGTCCCTCGACACCCTGCGCGGCATCCGTAAGCTGGAGGCAGGGCAGCCCAACGAACTCCTCAGGTCGTTCCGGCTCGTCGACACGCCCGGTCTGGCCAGCGTGCACCGCACCGACGCCGCCAACGCGGCTGCCTTCCTGGGCATTCAGGACCCCGCGGCGCAGGCCGAGAGCGAGGCCGTCCTCGACGCCATCGGGCGGGACGCACAAGAGGTGCACGACGACAGCGTGGCCGAACTCGACCGTGCGGACGCCGTGCTCTTCCTCTTCACCCGGGCGCTCGGCAGGGCCGACATCCAGGTCGTCGAGGAGTTCGTCGGCGTGCACCAGAGCGCGGTCAACGGACTGCGGGCTTTCGGCGTCCTCACCCGCTGCGACCAGTTCTGGCCGCCGTCCGCGGACCTGCCGGGCAACCCGGACCCGCTGGACTACGACCCGCTCGACGCCGGACGCGAGATCGTGGCCGGATATCTGGAGCGTCCCGCCCTGCGCGGCGCCTTCCACACCGTGCTCCCGGTGGCCGGACTGACCGGGCTCGGGGCGCAGACTTTGACCGACGACGAGCACGTGTCCCTGGTGAAGCTCGCCGACACCGACGGCCGGGTGCTGGTCAACCGACTGCGCAACGAACGCAGGTTCGCCCAGCAGTCCTACGAGGATCTGACCGTCCCGCCCCAGGAGCGCGCCGCCCTGCTGCGCAGACTCGGTGCCTGGGGAGTGCACCGCGCGTGCGTGCTGATCCGGCAGGGCGCGACACTCACCGACCTACGCGGCGCGCTGCTCGTCGACAGCGGCGTGGCGGCGCTGCGTGACCTGATCGTCCAGCACTTCGGCAACCGGTCCGCGCTGATCAAGCTCGACTCAGCCCTGCGCCAGGCCACCACTTCCGTCCACGCCTCCCGTGCCCTGCACCGCGAACGCAACCGAGGGTCCGCGTTCGGCCGGACGGTGGACGAGGTCGGCGCCGCGCTCGAGCGCTTCCGGCTCACCGATCCGGGGCCCGCCGAGATCGCCCTGCTGACCGGCTTGTACCGGGGCGACTTCGACTTCACGCCCGCGGAGAGCGAAGAGGTGCTGCTGGTCACGGGTGAGCGGGGACGGTCCGCCGCGGCCCGGCTCGCACTCCCCGCCGACGCGTCGCTCTCCGTTTTCCGCTCGGTACTCGCCGAGCGGCGCGCGGCCTGGCGCGTGCGGGTGGACGACCCGTTCCACGCACCGGCCACCGTCCTTGCCGCGCGCACCGTGCTGCGTACGTACGACCGGATCGCCGAACGCGTCGCGTCGGCGGAGCGGCTGCTGTTCCACGATGCCGACTGACCCCGACTGACGCCGATCGGGCTCGGCGCCGCAGGTGTTCCAACGGCCCTTGAAGGAGGCCGAGATGACACGGCAGTACTCGCAGTACTCATGGTGGGATCCACGGGCATGGTGGCGCCGCCTGCGCGGGCGCAAGGCGCCGGATGCTCCTGAGGAGCCGGCCCCTGAGAAGGTTGCGCAGCCGGTGGTGCCTCAACCGCTCACGCCGTTGCCGCTCGCGCCGGAATCGTCCGTGCCTCAGCCGTCCGCGCCCGAGCCTACGACCGCCCCGTCGGCCGAACCGGTCACCGTGGCCGAACCCGAAGGCCCCCTCCTCGTCGTCCCCGCGCTCATCGACATGCTCGACCGGGTGTCCGTCCTGCGCGGGCGGCCTCAGGGGACTCCCCTCGATCCCTCCGTACTCGACTGGCTGGAGCAGTCCCTGCTGCGGGTGCTCGCCGACTGCGAGGTGCGGCCGTACGAAGGGGAGGGCGAACTCGACCCGCTGCGGCACCAGTCGGTCCTCTCCGAGCCCGCGCCGCGACCCGAACTGGTCAACCACGTCGCGACGAATCTCCGTCCCGGCTACCTCTGGCGCGCGGAGCCCGTACGGCCCGCGCAGGTCACCGTCTATGTGGCGGTGAAGGAAGGAGCGGGCGATGGATGACGTCGAGCCGCTGCGGGCCCGCGCCCGGGAACTTTTCGGCCGCGCGGAACGGGCTTTGAGCGCCGACCCGGAGGTAGGACGCGAGCCGCCGCGCCAGCTCGGGGAGCACCGCGCCACGATGGAGGGCCTGCAATACCACGTGGTCGTGTGCGGCGAGTACAAGCGGGGCAAGTCCAGTTTGCTCAACGCGTTGATCGGGCGGCCCGGACTGTTCCCCGTCGACGTGCACGTCGCAACCAACACCGTCTCCACCCTGGCCTACGGTGCCGAGGAGCGGGCCACCGCCTACCTCGCCGTGGAGGGCCACGACGAGGGGGAACTGACGCCGGTCGAAGTCCCGTTGGCCGAGCTGCGTGACTACGTCACCGAGCAGAAGAACGAGGAGAACGTACGCAACGTCCGCCTCGTCCGGATCGAGTTGCCTCTGGAGCAGCTGCGCACCGGCCTCGTCCTGGTCGACACCCCGGGCGTCGGCAGCATGAACCTCGCCCACGACGCCGCCACCCACGCCTTCCTCGGCCAGGCCGACGCCCTCATCTTCGTGGGCGACCTCGTCGTCACCTTCAGTACCGACGAACTGGACTTCCTGGGGCGGGCATTGGCCAAGTGCCCGACCGTGATCTCCGTGCTGACGCGGAGCGATCAGGTGGTCGACCCGGCACCCTCGCTCCAGGCGGCCCGCCAGAAGATCGCCCAGGTCACGGGGCGCGCCGAGGACGAGCTCGTGGTGCTGCCGGTCTCCTCGCCGCTGCGTGCCTCGGCCCGCGAGTCCGGCGATGCCGAGCTGCTCGCGGACTCCGGCTTCGTCGAACTGGAGAAGGAGCTGTGGGAAGGGCTCGTCACGCGCGTGGGACGCCGCCGTGTCGCACGCTGTGTGGCGGGCCTGGCCGACGCCCTGGAGGCCGCCCGCGCCCCGATCGACCTGGCCCTGGAGACCCGTTCCGACCGCGAGATGGAGCGGTTCGACCAGGAGCTGGCCCGCCGCGCCGAACTGGCGGCGGACCTCCAGGCGCGCAGCGCCCACTGGCGCACGGAGCTGCCCCGCGTGTTCCACGACGAGACCCTGCGGATCAAGCACGGCCTCGAAGGCATCTTCGAGGCCGCCCGCCAAGACCTGTCCGCCAACGCGGCCCTCGCGAGCGACCCCGGCCAACTCGACGGCACCGTAAGGGAGATAGGCCGGCTCCTCGTGGACGGGGTCGAGGTGGCGATGAGCCACCTGCACGACGCGGCCCGGCAGGTGCAGCAGGCCTTCGCCGCCCAGACCCAGGTGCCCTACCGGCCCGCCAGCTTCACCGTCGGCGGGTTCACCCCGCAGCTGCGGGACGTCTCGGCGCTCGCGCCGGGGCTCGGGGAGGGCGGCGGGCAGCCCGCGCACCATTTGAGCAACACCTGGCGCTCCGCCCTCGCCGGAGCCGGACTCGGCGGAGTCATCGGCGGCATGATCGGCGTGGTCGGCGGACCTCCGGGCATCGCCGTCGGCGCGGCGCTCGGCGGGCTGCTCGGCAAGGTCGTGGGTGCCATCACGGGCTGGTCCGACTCCCGGCGCGCGGAGCGGGAGCGTGCGGAGCGGCAGCGCAAAGAGTGGACCAAGGAGGCGATCAGCTCCCTGACCTCCAGCACGCTGGCCCAGATCCGCGCGAACGAGGCGCGTGCCCTGGCGGCCTTCGACGACGCGGCCAGGGAGATTGCGCGCCTTCTCGTCGCCGATATCGAGCGGGGCATCGAGGAGGCCCGGGAGACCTTGGAGCGCTCCCGCAGGGAAGTGGAGGAGGAGCGCAGGCGCAGCGAGACGGAGCAGCGCGCACGACGGGCGGAACTGACCGAGCGCAGGGACCGCTACAACCAGCTCATCGCGGCGGCGCGGGAGCTGACCGAACAGGCGGGTGGCACGTGAACGGCTCCACTGCGGGACTGGTGCACGGGATCGACTTCGGCACCTCTACCTCCGCACTCCTGATCGGCCGGCAGGACGGCACGGTGACCGGGGTCAAGGACCCGGCGGCCCCGCACGCCGGCCTGTCGATCCGGACGGCGGTGTGTCCCACGCCGCGCGGTGAACTGGCGGTCGGGCAGGCGGCGTTCGCGATCCGGATGGCCAATCCGGTTGAGTACCACGCAGAGTTCAAACGGCACTTCGGCGAGCCGGTGCCGCTCATGGTGGCAGGCCGCGCGCGGCAGCCGCACGAGCTGACGGCCGACATGCTGTCGTTCCTGCGGGTCCGCGCGCTCGAGCAGGTCCCCGAGGAGCCGCAGGCCGTGGTGATCACGGTGCCGGCGAGCTGGGAGGCGGGCAACCGTGAGCTGATGCTGGAGGTCGCGGAGAGCGCCGGCTACCGGCGCTCGGCCGTGCGCCTGGTCACCGAGCCGGTCGCGGCCCTCGCGCACGCCTTCGCCGAGCACCGGCCCGAGGACGGCCGCGCCTTCCTGGTGTACGACCTGGGCGGCGGCACCTTCGACGTGGCGGTGGCGCACAGCGCGGGGGAGCGGTTCGAACTGGCCGGAGCGCCGGGCGGCCTCGCGGACGTCGGCGGAGGGGCGTTCGACCGGGAGATCCTTCGCTGGCTCGCCGCCCACTTCCCCGAGGTGGTGCGGAGCGCTCTGGACGCCCCGGCGCAGAACGGGTTCGCACTCCTGGAGCGGCTTCAGATGCTGGCCCAGTGCCAGACGCTCAAGCACCAGCTCTCCGTGGTGAACGATCACACCGAGTACTTCACCACGGACGGCGGCTTCGTGCCGGTGACCATGGACAGCAATGAGCTCGCGGGGCTTCTCGGCCCTTTTCTCGCCCGCACCCTCGCCGAGTGCGAGCGCACGCTCGCCGCGGCCGGGCTCGACTGGCCGGACGTCGACGCGGTCGTGCCCGTCGGCGGGAGCAGCCGGCTGCGCTCGGTGGGCGAGGCCCTGGCGGAACGGTCGAAGCGGACCGTAAGGGTCGTAGCTGACCCGGATCTGGCGGTGGCCGGCGGCGCTGTCCTCTTGGCCCGGCGCGTCCTGGCCGAGGGCGATCTCCCGCCGGGGCTTGCCCCCGGCGATCCGGTGGCGCGGCAGCTGCGGGCCGGACTCAACCATGACCTCATCGCGCGGGTGCGCAGGCACGCGCGGTGACCGTGGGTCCGCGGAGCGGACCCACCCAGCGGATCCAAGGACCGGGTCCGTGGAGCGGAACCCATCGAGAGGGAATGTGCCCATGGCCACTTTTAGCGACTCCTGGCGCCAGCTGCTGCATGACTACGCGCGGGAGAAGGACTACCGGTATCAGGTCAGCGGTGACACGCGCCTGCTTCAGTTCGCCGTCGACACCCCCGGCCGCGACAGCGTCACGCTCTTCATCGCGGACATCGGCGAGATGGTGCACTTCTCCATGACCGACAGCGGCTTCATTGCCAAGGACGAGGTGCCCCTGGCCGTAGCCGCGGTGAACCAGTACAACCAGGAACACCTGCTTCCGAAGGCGTACGTCTACGAGAACGAAGAGGGACGCAGCGACCTGCACGGCGCGTGGACGCTGCCGGGAAAGCTGGAACTGGACCGGGAGCAGTTCGCCGAGGTCATGGACTGGGCGCTCAGCTGCTGCCTGGAACTGTTCGGCTGGCTGAACGAGCACTACGGTCTGTGACCGATGTTGCAGGCCGTGACGGCCGGGAAGCGGGGCCGCTTCGTGGGGGGAGGCGATCAGGAGATATCTTGATGTCGAGCAATGTTGCAGACGTGGAGCGGAGCACCCGGTGACTGACTCGACCATCATCTACACCCAGACTGACGAGGCCCCGGCCCTCGCGACGTATTCGTTCTTGCCGGTGGTCAGGGCCTACGCCTCGACGGCGGGGGTCGCCGTGGAGAGCCGTGACATCTCCCTGGCGGGGCGCATCATCGCTCTCTTCCCCGAGTTCCTCGAGGAGAGCCAGCGCATCGACGACGCCCTCGCCGAGCTCGGCGACCTGGCCAAGACGCCCGGCGCGAACATCATCAAGCTGCCGAACATCTCGGCCTCGATCCCGCAGCTGAAGGCGGCCGTCGCCGAGCTCCAGTCGCAGGGCTACGCGCTGCCGAACTACCCGGACGACCCGAAGACCGACGCGGAGAAGGACATCCGCGCGCGGTACGACAAGGTCAAGGGCAGTGCCGTCAACCCGGTCCTGCGCGAGGGCAACTCCGACCGCCGCGCCCCCGCCTCGGTGAAGAACTACGCCAAGGCCCACCCGCACCGCATGGGCGCCTGGACGGCCGACTCGAAGACGAACGTCGCCACCATGGGCGTCGACGACTTCCGCTCCACGGAGAAGTCCACCGTCATCGCCGAGGCCGACACCCTGCGCATCGAGTTCACCGGCGCGGACGGCAGCACCACCGTGCTGCGCGAGTCCGTACCGGTCCTCGCGGGCGAGGTCGTCGACGCCTCCGTGCTGCGCGTGGGTCCGCTGCGTGAATTCCTCACCGCGCAGATCGCCAAGGCCAAGGCCGAGGGCGTGCTGTTCTCCGTGCACCTCAAGGCCACCATGATGAAGGTCTCCGACCCGATCATCTTCGGCCACGTCGTGCGCGCCTTCTTCCCCAAGACGTTCGCCGCGTACGGCGAGGTGCTGGCCGGCGCGGGCCTGAGCCCGAACGACGGTCTGGGCGGCATCCTCAACGGCCTCGGCGCGCTGCCCGAGGGCGAGCAGATCAAGGCGTCCTTCGAGGCCGAGCTCGCCGAGGGCCCGGAGCTCGCGATGGTCGACTCCGACAAGGGCATCACCAACCTGCACGTACCGTCGGACGTCATCGTCGACGCCTCGATGCCCGCGATGATCCGCACCTCCGGCCACATGTGGGGCCCGGACGGCGGCGAGCACGACACCCTCGCGGTCCTGCCGGACTCCAGCTACTCCGGCGTGTACCAGGTCGTCATCGACGACTGCCGCGCCAACGGCGCCTTCGACCCGGCCACGATGGGCTCGGTGCCCAACGTCGGCCTCATGGCGCAGAAGGCCGAGGAGTACGGCAGCCACGACAAGACCTTCGAGATCGCCGCGCCCGGTACCGTGCGCGCGCTCGACAAGGCCGGCAACGTCGTCCTGGAGCAGACCGTCTCCACCGGCGACATCTTCCGGATGTGCCAGGCCAAGGACGCCCCGATCCGCGACTGGGTCAAGCTGGCCGTCAACCGCGCCCGCGCGACCGGTTCGCCGGCCGTGTTCTGGCTCGACGAGACCCGCGCGCACGACGCGCAGCTCATCGAGAAGGTCAAGGCGTACCTGCCCGAGCACGACACCGAGGGCCTGCAGATCGAGATCATGTCGCCGGTGGACGCGACCGCGTTCTCCCTGGAGCGCATCCGCCGCGGCGAGGACACCATCTCGGTCACCGGCAACGTGCTCCGTGACTACCTCACGGACCTGTTCCCGATCCTCGAGCTCGGCACCAGCGCCAAGATGCTCTCGATCGTCCCGCTCATGAACGGCGGCGGCCTCTTCGAGACGGGCGCGGGCGGCTCGGCCCCCAAGCACGTCCAGCAGCTGGTCCGTGAGAACTACCTGCGCTGGGACAGCCTGGGCGAGTTCCTCGCGCTCGCGTCCAGCTTCGAGCACCTCGCGCAGACCACGGACAACGCCAGCGCCCAGGTCCTGGCCGACACCCTCGACCGCGCCACGGCGACCTTCCTGGAGAAGGACAAGTCGCCGACCCGCCGCGTCGGCGGCATCGACAACCGCGGCAGCCACTTCTACCTGGCCATGTACTGGGCCCAGGAGCTGGCCAAGCAGACCGCGGACGCCCAGCTCGCCGAGGCGTTCGCGCCGCTCGCCAAGACCCTGGTCGAGCAGGAGCAGACGATCGTCGACGAACTGAACGCCGTCCAGGGCTCGCCCGCCGACATCGGCGGCTACTACCGGCCCGACGAGGCCAAGGCGGCAGCGGTGATGCGCCCGTCGGCCACCCTGAACAAGGCGCTGGCCCTCCTCGGCTGACCCGCCAGGACCCGACGAAGGCCCGCCCCCGGCAGCACGACGCTGCCGGGGGCGGGCCTTTGCCCGGCCGGGCCCGGGTTCTAGCCGAACGTCACCGAGCTGATCCTGTTGTCGAAGCCGAGGGTCGACAGGTCCGCCACGTCGCCGTTGATGACCTTTGACGTGCCCTTGCAGTCGGGGGACGACCAGAGCTTCATCGAGCCGCTCACGGAGATGGACGACGTCACCTTGGGGCGGGCGACGTTCTGGCAGCCCTCGCCCGCGACGCCCTGCGCGGGTTCGTCGTCCGAGAAGCCCGCCCCGTCGAAGAGGATGGCGCTGCTCGCGGGCGCGGCCTGGGCCTGGTCCGGGGCCTCGGCCGGCTCGTCCTCGGCCGGCGCGCCCGCCTTCTGGCCGTCGGGCCGCACGCCGAACCAGGTGCCGCCCACGCCCTGGCCGTTGGTGTCGCCGGGCTTGAGGTCCTTGCTGAAGCGGTAGACCGGCCAGCCGCCGACGGTCACCTGGCGGGTGCCGTCGTCCCGTCGCACCACGCCGACGTCCGACGCGTTCACGCCGTCGACGAAGATTTTGCTCCCCTTGTCCACCAGGACCGGCGGCCAGGTGGTGGCGCAGGCGTCGTTGCAGGTCGACTTGGAGGGCGATGCCGTGTCCTTGTCGAAGCGGTAGAGGGTGAAGCCGGAGCCGTTGACGACGACCGGATCCAGCTCGCCCGCCCGGGCCGCCGACAGCTGGACCCACTTGCGCTGCACCGGTCGTGACGCCGCCTCGCCGGGCTGATTGGCCCAGTCCCCGGTCCTCGCGGGCGCGTTGTTCTGCCGCGCGGTGCCGGACTTCAGCGCGAGGTCCATGGAGCCGTCGGCGCCCGGCGTGGCGGAGGACGGCGCGGAGTCCGGGGTCCTCGCGGCGCCGACGCCGTCCTCACCGCCGCAGGCGGAGAGCAGCAGGGCCCCCGCCGCGGCGAAGGAGGCGAAGTAGGCGATGTGCTTGCGGAGGGTCGCGGTGCCGCTCGCGCGGCGGTCGGTGCTGAACATCGGAGATCTCCCTATGTCGGCGTACAGATCAGTTCGGATCAGTTCGGATGGCTTCGGATCAATTCGAGTTGCTTTGGTGCGTTCGAAGAGTCCATACGGACGCCGCTCAGCCCGGCACTCATCGATTTGGCGACCGAAACCAAACCGAGACAATGTCTAAACTGGGATCACTTCCGAAGGGCGCGCACGCGCACCTGCGTCACTGCCATTCCCTATTTCTGAAACGCGTTCTACTGTGTGCGCCGTCAAGCCCAAGCCCGGAGAGCCAGCGAAAGCAGGAGGGGCCGTGCACCTCGAATACACGCCTGAGCAGCGGCAGTTGCGCACCGAACTGCGCACGTACTTCGCCGAGCTGGTGCCCGACAACGCGTACGCCCGCTACGCCGACCCCGCCGCGCAGAAGCGGTTCTACCGGGAGACCATCCGCCGCCTCGGCGGTGACGGCTGGCTCGGCGTCGGCTGGCCCAAGGAGTTCGGCGGGCGCGGGCTCTCCCCGATGGAGCAGTTCATCTTCTTCGACGAGGCCGCGCAGGCCAACGTCCCGCTGCCCCTGATGGCCCTGAACACCGTCGGCCCCACCCTGATGCAGTTCGGCACGGACGAGCAGAAGGCGTACTTCCTGCCGAAGATCCTCTCCGGCGAACTCGACTTCGCGATCGGCTACAGCGAGCCGGACGCGGGCACCGACCTCGCGGCGCTGAAGACCAAGGCGGTCAGGGACGGCGACGACTACGTCGTCAACGGGCAGAAGATCTGGACAACCAACGGCGACACCGCCGACTGGGTCTGGCTGGCCGTGCGCACCGACCCGGACGCCCCGCCCCACAAGGGCATCACCATGCTCCTGGTGCCGACGACCGACCCCGGCTACTCCTGCACCCTCATCAACACCCTCGCCTCGCACGACACCACGGCGAGCTACTACGAGAACATCCGCGTCCCGGTCTCGCGCCGCGTGGGCGAGGAGAACAAGGGCTGGCGGCTCATCACCAACCAGCTCAACCACGAACGCGTCACGCTCGCCGCCCACGGCACCATGGCCATCCGCGCCTTCCACAACGTGCAGCGCTGGGCGGCCGACACCAAGCTCGCCGACGGTCGCCGCGTCATCGACCTCGGCTGGGTCCGCCAGCGCCTGGCCCGCACCCACACCCGGCTGGACGCGATGAAGCTCCTCAACTGGCAGATGGTCAACGCCGTCCAGGAGGGCACCCTCACCCCCCAGGACGCCTCCGCCGTGAAGGTCTACGGCTCCGAGGCGCGCAGGGACGCGTACGCCTGGCTCATGGAGGTGGTCGGCTCGGCGGGCTCCCTCAAGGAGGGCTCCGCGGGCGCGGTCCTCCACGGGGAGCTGGAGCGCGGCTACCGCAGCGCCGTCATCTTCACCTTCGGCGGCGGCAACAACGAGATCCAGCGCGAGATCATCTCCTGGATCGGCCTGGGAATGCCACGGGTGCGCCGCTGAGGGCCCACAGGACGGGGCTGAGGGCCCACAGGACGGGGCCTTACCCTGCGGTCATGAATCTGGCCGACAGGCACGGCACGCACGCCCCCGACACTCCGCTGGGCCGCATCGCCGCCGCGTTCCACGGAGTCGTCGTCCGGGACGGGAACGGCCCCGGCGGCGGTGAGATCAGGGACGTGGTCATCGCCGAGCCGGGGGAGACCCTCTCGGACGCCCGCGGGGCGCTCGTGCTCGCCGTCGGGGCGCGCGGTGCCGGGGCGGCCGACGTCGTGGCGGCGGCCGGTGCGGCCGGCGCCGCCGCCGTCGCCGTGAAACTGGGCGGCGACGAAGACGGGCCGTCCGAGGCGATACGGGCCGCCGCCGAGGAGGTGGGCATCGCCGTCTGCGCCGTACCGGCCCGTACGCGCTGGCGCGAGGTCGAGGGCGCCGCACGCGCGGTGTCGCGGCACCCGGGCGCGGGATCGGACACGCGGGGCGACCTGTTCTCCCTCGCGCAGACCGTGGCCACGCTCACCCAGGGCGTGGTCAGCATCGAGGACAGCGCGCACCGCGTCATGGCGTACTCGGACTCCGGCGACCAGGCCGACGAACTGCGCCGCAGGTCGATCCTGGGCCGCAACTGCCCCGAGGCCTATCTCGCGCTGCTGCGCGAAGGAGGCGTCTACCGCCGGGTGCGCTCGGGCGAGGAGATCGTCGAGGTCGAGGCGCGCCCCGACATGGGCACCCGGCGCCGCCTGGTCGTCGGCATCAACGCGGGCACCCGGCCCCTCGGCACGATCTGGGTGCAGGAGGGCGAGCGGCCCCTGGCCGAGCGTTCCGGCGAGGCGATGCGCGGCGCCGCAAGGCTGGCCGCGTCCCAACTGGTCGACCACTACTACCAGGGGGACTCCGCGGCCCGCCTCCCCTCTCGGGCCGACCTCGCCCACGGACTGCTCACGGGGCGCTTCAACTCGGCGGCCGTCGCGGTCCACCTGGGCATCCCGTCCTCCGCGGGCGTCCGTGTCGTCGCCCTCGACCTGCGCGAGCCCACGGACGGCGGCGGCGATCCCATCGGGGAGGACGCGCGCCGGGCCGAAGCCGCCGACATCGTCTCGGTGCACGCCGCCGCCCACTGCGGAAACGCGCTGGTCTCCCAGGCGTGCGGGCAGATCTACGTCATGCTTCCCGAGCCGCATCCCGCGCCCGCGGCGGACGGTGCCGGCGACGACGGGCCGCTGGTGCGCTGGGCCTCCGAGCTGGTGACCGCGCTGCGCCGGCACACCAGGACCCCGGTCCAGGCCGCCGTCGCGGGCACCGCCGAGCGCCTGGACGACATTCCCGCGGTCAAGCTCCGCGGCCACCACGCCCTGCGGCTCATGGCCCGCACGCCCGAGCGGACCGTGGACACCCACCGCCGGCTCACGGCCTCCCTCATGGTGCGTGACCTCGTCGAACTCCTCGGCCGGCACGGGGAGATCCGCCACCCCGCCCTGGCCTCGCTCGCCGCCCGTGACGCCGAGCAGGGCACCGAGCTCGCCCGCTCGCTGCTCCTCTACCTGGACGCCTTCGGCGACGTCACCCAGGTCGCCAAGAACCTGAACGTGCACCCCAACACCCTGCGCTACCGGGTGCGCAGGGCCGCCGCCCTGACCGGACTCGACCTGGAGGACCCGGAGCACCGCCTCGCCGCCATGCTCCAACTGCGCCTGAGCTGCGGGACTCCGGGCGCCGACGCCTTTCCCACGGGCTGAACCGCCGCCGGACCATCGCTGAACCGCCGCCGGACCGCCGTCGAACCACCGCTGAACGGCCGCTGAACCGGGCGTTGTCGGGGCGGACAGCGGGGCGTGGTCAAAGCTGTCCGGACGGACAACTCGGGGGTGCCGGGCACGGGCTTACGTTCACAGCCCGTTCGCGTTCTGCGACGGACGCCCTTCTCCCACTCCCCGGAGCAGACCATGGACACCCCTGCCCGAAACACCCCGGACGAGGCCACGCAGGCCGAAGCCGAGGCGTCCCCGCGCGGCATGCGCCGCATCGCCTCGGCGAGCTTCATCGGGACGGCCATCGAGTTCTACGACTACTACATCTACGGGACCGCGGCCGCCCTCGTCCTGAACGAGGCCTTCTTCCCCGACCTCTCGCCGGCCGCGGGCACGCTGGCCACCCTGTCGACCTTCGCGGTCGGCTTCGCGGCCCGTCCGCTGGGCGCCGCGATCTTCGGTCACTACGGGGACCGGGTCGGCCGCAAGACGGTCCTGGTGGTCTCGCTCCTGATGATGGGCCTGTCCACCGGCCTCATCGGCCTGCTGCCCGGCTACGACACCCTCGGTGTGGCCGCCCCGGTCCTGCTGGTGCTCCTGCGCATCGTGCAGGGTCTCGGCCTCGGCGGCGAGTGGGGCGGCGCGGCGCTGCTGGCCGTCGAACACGCCCCGAAGAACAAGCGCGGTCTGTACGCGGCGGCGCCCCAGATGGGCTCCCCGGTGGGCTACTTCGCGGCGACCGTGACCTTCCTCCTGATGTCCTCGGTGCTCGACGACGACGCGTTCGAGAGCTGGGGCTGGCGCATCCCCTTCCTGCTCTCGTTCGCCCTGGCCGCGTTCGGTCTCGCCATCCGTCTGAAGATCGCCGAGACACCGGCGTTCGCGAAGGTCATGGAGCAGCGCGAGACCGCGAAGGCTCCGCTCGTGGAGGCCTTTCGCCGCCATCCCCGGGAGATGCTGCTCGGCGCCGGGATGATCACCGTCGTGTACGTGATGTTCTACACGGCGGCCACGTACTGCATGACGTACACGACCGGCACCCTCGACATCCCCAAGAACGACATGCTCGCCCTCACGCTCGTCGCCGTGGCCGTGCTCGGCCTGTCGACCTTCTTCGTCGCCCGCTGGTCCGACCGCGTCGGGCGCCGCAAGCTGATCATCGCGGGTGCGGCGTTCGGCGTGGTCTGGGGCGCGGTCCTCTTCCCGCTCCTGGACACCGGCAACTACGTCCTCATCGCCGTCGCCCTGAGCGGCGCGCTGCTGTGCATGGGCATCATCTACGGCCCGGCGGGCGCCTATCTGCCCGAGCTCTTCGGCACGCGGATGCGCTACTCCGGCGCCGGATTCTCCTACAACCTCGGGGGAGTGCTCGGCGGTGCGGCCGCCCCGCTGATCGTGACCGCGCTGGCGGAGCACCACAGTCCGCAGGCGGGCGGCTGGTTCATGAGCGCGATGGCCCTGCTGTCCCTGGGGTGTGTCCTGGCGCTGCCCGAGACCCGGGAGCGCGACCTCGATCTCGTCTGACGGGCGGCCGCGCCCGGCGGGGGCGCGTCCATCACGGCAGATGTATTGACACGGCGCGAGGGGCGGGGCCAGCATCTCCCTCAGATTAATTAACTATCTAGTGCGTTAACTGCTGTACGCGCCGGGTGCGGCACCGCAACTGCCGCACGCGCCGGGCGCCCACCGCGACCGCCGCACGTGCCCGGCGCGCACCGCTCGCACCCGCCGCGGCGCTTCCCCCGCGGCAGCGTCGGCCCCCGTCCCCTCGCAGCCGCCCCGCCACCGGGTGCGCTGTCCTCCCCGAGGAGTTCCCGTGTCCGCTCACCCGCAGGCCGACCCGCCACCGGCCGCGCCACCCCAGGGCAGGCCGCGCAAGGCGGCCTTCGCCGCCTGGATCGGCAGCGCGCTGGAGTACTACGACTTCTTCATCTACGGCAGCGCGGCGGCCCTCGTCTTCCCCAAGGTCTTCTTCGACCCCGACGACCCGGCCACCGCCACCCTGATCTCCCTGGCGACCTTCGGCGTCGCCTACGCCGCACGGCCCCTCGGCGCCCTCGTCCTCGGCCACTTCGGCGACCGGCTCGGCCGCCGCAGGATCATGGTCTGGACGCTGATCCTCATGGGGCTCTCCACCTTCCTCATCGGCTGCCTGCCCACGTACGCCCAGGTCGGCACCCTCGCTCCGGTGCTGCTCGTGCTGATGCGGGTGTTCCAGGGCCTGTCCGCGGCCGGCGAGCAGGCCAGCGCCAACGCGATGACGCTGGAGCACGCACCCGAGGGCCGGCGCGGGTACTACACGAGCTTCACCCTCAACGGCACCCAGGCCGGCCAGCTCCTGGCGACCCTGGTGTTCCTGCCGGTCGCCGCCCTGCCGGACGAGCAGCTGTACAGCTGGGGCTGGCGCATCCCGTTCCTGCTGAGCGCCCTGGTCGCGGTCGCCGGGTACGTCATCCGCCGCACCCTCGACGAGACCCCGGTCTTCCGCCAGGTCGCCGCCGACCGGAACGTGGCCACGATGCCGCTCGCGGAGCTGCTCAGGGACCACTGGGCCGACGTGCTGCGGGTGGTCGCCGCCGCGCTCATCGCGACGGTCAGCACGATCTTCTCCGTCTGGGCCCTGTCGTACGCCACGAGCGACGCGGTCGGCCTCGACAAGACGGGCATGCTCTGGGTCGCCGGCAGCGCCAACGCGGTGGCCCTGCTCGCCATCCCGCTCTGGGCCAGGCTCTCGGACCGCATCGGCCGCAAGCCCGTCTTCCTCGTCGGAGCACTGGGCAGCGGAGTCATGATCTTCGTCTACCTGTGGGCGATCTCCACCGGCAGCTACCCGCTGGTCCTGGCGACCGGGGTGCTGCTCTTCGGCGTCGTCTACAGCGCGGCCAACGGCATCTGGCCCTCGTTCTACGGCGAGATGTTCCCCGCCCGGGTCCGTCTCTCCGGCATGGCCATCGGCACCCAGATCGGCTTCGCCGTCGCCGGTTTCGCGGTCACCTTCGCGGCACAGATCGACGGCCCGGACGGCGACGGCTGGGTCGGCGTCGCCGTCTTCACCGCCGCGTTCTGCGCCCTCTGCGCGATCGCCGTGGCCACCGGCCGCGAGACGCACCGGGTGCCCACGGCCGAACTGGGGCTGCGCGGCGGCGACGTGAAGACGCGGGCCACGGCGCCCGAGGCCGCCGCCCTCTGAGCCGCCGCCCCTGCCAAGACCGCCTGACCGACCCCGCCAAGCCGACCCCCGGGAACCCTCGATGACCTCGTACCTCACCGGCCTGATCGGCGCCGGTATCGGCCCGTCCCTGAGCCCCGCCCTGCACGAACGCGAGGCGGACCGGCACGGCGTGCGCCTCGTCTACCGCACCCTCGACATCGACGTCCTCGGCGTCCCGCCCGAGGCCGTGGGCGAATTGGTGCACGCCGCCCGCCGCCTCGGCTTCGACGGACTGAACATCACCCACCCCTGCAAACAGCTGGTCATCGAGCACCTGGACGAACTGGCCCCCGAGGCCGCCGAACTCGGCGCCGTGAACACCGTCGTCTTCCGGGACGGACGCGCCGTGGGACACAACACCGACGCCACCGGCTTCGCCCGGTCCTTCGCCCGCGGCCTGGCCGACGCGCCGACCGGTGACGTCGTCCAGCTCGGCGCGGGCGGGGCCGGCGCCGCGGTGGCGCACGCCCTGCTCAACCTCGGCGTGGACCGGGTCACCCTGATCGACACCGACCCGTCCCGCGCCGCCGCCCTGGCCGCCGCCCTGGTCACACGCTTCGGGGCGGGCCGCGCGGTGTCCGCGCCCGCCGGGGCGACGGCCGAGAGCGTCGGCGCAGCGGACGGCCTCGTCCACGCCACGCCGACCGGCATGGTCGCGCACCCGGGGCTGCCGCTGCCGGCCGCGCTGCTCAGGCCCGGCCTCTGGGTCGCCGAAGTCGTCTACCGGCCGCTGGAGACCGAACTGCTGCGCGAGGCACGCGCCCTGGGCTGCCGCACCCTCGACGGCGGCGGCATGGCCGTCTTCCAGGCCGCCGACGCCTTCCGGCTCTTCACCGGCCTCGAACCGCACACCGGACCGATGTTCGCCGACCTCGGCGACCTGGCCGCGTTCCCGGCCTGACAGGAGACCAGAGACCATGCGCACGTCGATCGCCACCGTCTCGCTCAGCGGCCCGCTGTCCGAGAAGCTCACCGCCGTCGCCACCGCCGGATTCGACGGCGTGGAGATCTTCGAGAACGATCTGCTCGGCGCCCCGCTCAGCCCCGAGGACGTCCGCCTGCGCTGCGCGGACCTGGGGCTCGGCATCGACCTCTACCAGCCGTTCCGCGACTTCGAGGCCGTCCCCGCCGAGCTGCTCGCCCGCAATCTGCGGCGCGCTGAACGCAAGTTCGACGTAATGGAGCGCCTGGGCGCGGACCTGCTCCTCGTCTGCTCCAGCGTCGCCCCCGAGTCGGTCGACGACGACGCGCTCGCCGCCGAGCAGCTGCGGCTGCTCGCCGACCGGGCGGCGGCCCACGGCATCCGCATCGCCTACGAGGCCCTGGCCTGGGGCCGGCACGTCAGTACGTACGACCATGCCTGGCGGATCGTCGAGCAGGCGGACCACCCGGCCCTCGGCACCTGCCTCGACAGCTTCCACATCCTCTCCCGGGGCTCCGACCCCAAGGGCATCGAGTCCATCCCCGGCGAGAAGATCTTCTTCCTGCAACTGGCGGACGCGCCCCTGATGGCGATGGACGTCCTCCAGTGGAGCAGGCACTACCGCTGCTTCCCCGGCCAGGGCGGCTTCGACGTCGCCTCGCTGGTGGCCGCCGCGGTACGCGCCGGATACCAGGGGCCGCTGTCGCTCGAAGTGTTCAACGACGTCTTCCGGCAGGCCGGGGCGGCCTCCACCGCCGTCGACGCGCTCCGCTCGCTGCTCCTGCTCGAAGAGGCGGCCGGGCTGTCCACGCTGCCCGCCGCGGCCGTGCCCTCCGGTTTCGCCTTCGCCGAGCTGACGGCGGCCGACACCGAACCGCTGCGCACCCTCCTGGACTCCCTCGGCTTCGCCCCCACCGCACGGCACACCTGGAAGCCGGTGGAACTGTGGGAGCAGGGACAGGCCCGCATCCTGCTCAACACCGGTGTCAGCGGCCGCCGTCAGGAACCCGCGCTGACCGCGGTCGGCGTGGAGACCGCCGCCCCCGAGCGGGCCGCACGGCGCGCCGAAGCGCTGCTCGCCCCCGTCGTGCCCCGGCGAAGGGCGCCGCGGGACGCACCCCTGGACGCGGTCGCCGCACCCGACGGCACGGAGTTCTTCTTCTGCCGCACCCGGCAGCCCGACCACCCCAGCTGGACCGGCGACTTCACCGCCCTGCCGCCGCGCGCCCGGCCCGCGGAGGAGCCCCCCGGACAGAGCGCGGCCGTCCGGCACATCGACCACATCGCCCTCACCCAGCCCTGGCACCAGTTCGACGAGGCCTCGCTGTTCCACCGGGGTGTGCTGGGTCTGGAGGCGGACGGCAGCCTGGAGCTCGCCGACCCCTACGGCCTCGTGCGCAGCCGGGCCGTCGCGTCCCCCGACGGCGGGGTGCGCCTGGTCCTCAACATCGCGCCGGCGCCGGACGCCCAGGGGGGCCGCCTCCAGCACATCGCGCTGGCCACCGGCGACATCGTCGCCGCCGCCCGGCGCGTCCGGGAGCGGGGCGCGGGCCTGCTCCCGATCCCCGCCAACTACTACGACGACCTCGACGCCCGCCACGCGTTCGATCCGGAGCGCCTGGCCACCCTGGCGGATCTCGGCATCCTCTACGACCGGGACGAGAACGGGGAGTTCTTGCACTGCTACACCGCCACGGTCGGGCGCGTCTTCTTCGAGCTGGTGCAGCGCACGGGCGGCTACCAGGGGTACGGGGCACAGAACGCGGCCGTGCGGCTGGCGGCCCAGCACCTCAACCAGCACCAGCCGGGACCATCGCCGGCCTGAGCCGCTCTCCTCACCAGCACTAGACTGGCCGGCGCCGATGAGTCCGCCCCGAGGAGCCGCATGGCCGCCGCAGCCCCCCCGCCCCCGCCCGTCAAGCGCACCCGGGACGCGGCCCGTACGCAGGGGGAGATCCTCGACGTGGCCACCGAGGAGTTCGCCCGCATGGGCTATGCGGGGGCCAGGGTGGACGAGATCGCCGCCCGCATGCGCACCACGAAGCGGATGATCTACTACTACTTCGGCAGCAAGGACCGGCTGTTCACCGCGGTCCTGGAGCGGGCGTACAAGGTCATCCGGCATGAGGAGCAGCAGCTCGACGTCGGGCACCTGGACCCGGTCTCGGCCATCCGCCGGCTGGCCGAGCTCACCTTCGACCACCACGAGGCGCACCCGGACTTCATCCGCCTCGTCAGCATCGAGAACATCCACGAGGCACAGCACATCGGCGCCTCGCCGAGTCTGGCCTCCCTCAGCTCACCGGCGATCGACGTCATCGCCTCGATCCTGGAAACCGGGCGCGCGCAGGGCGTGTTCACCGCCGAGGTGGACGCCGTCGACCTGCACGCGATGATCAGCTCGTTCTGCTTCTTCCGCGTCTCCAACCGGCACACCTTCCGCGCGCTCTTCGACCGCGACCTCACCGAAGCCTCCCGCCGCGAGCACTACCGGACGATGCTGGGGGACATGGTCATCTCCTATCTGACCTCGGACCAATCCCGAAGCGCACACGGCGGGTTGAGGCCCGGCCCGGCGGCGTAGCCTGCGCCCAGGAGGTGGTTGTATGCGCGAGACATCCGCGTCGGGAAGCGGCACATCCTCGTCGAAGGGCCCGGCGGCGGCCGACCCGGGGCTCTTCGGCCCCTCGTCCGTGACCTGGCAGATGCACGGCGACCCGATGATGTGGATCGCCGGGATCCGCGCCCTGTACCTACAGGCCCTGCACCCCCGCGCGGTGCGCGGCGTCATGCAGAACTCCGACTTCCGCAAGGACGCCTGGGGCCGCCTCATGCGGACGGCGAACTTCGTGGGCACCACCACGTACGGCGCCACCGACGTCGCCGAACACGCGGGCGCCCGCGTGCGGAAGATCCACACCATGATCAAGGCGACCGATCCCGACACGGGGGAGCGGTACGGCGTCGACGAACCCGGGCTGCTGCTGTGGGTGCACTGCGCCGAGATCGACTCCTATCTGCACGTCGCACGCCGGTCGGGGTTCCGCCTCACCGACGAGCTGGCCGACCGCTATGTCGCCGAGCACCGCGAGAGCGCCCGGCTCGTCGGCCTCGACCCCGCGGACGTACCGGCGTCGACCGCCGAACTCGCCGCCTACTTCGAGCGGGTGCGGCCCGAACTGGCCGCCGGGCCCGAGGCGCGCGACGTCGACGACTTCCTCCGGCGCCCGCCGACGCACGTCCTCTTGATCCCGGCGCGTGCCCTGCTGTGGCGGCGCGTGGCGAATCTGGCGTACGCCTCGCTGCCGCCGTACGCCCACGCGCTGTACGGCAGGACGGCCCCGCCGCCCGCCGTCGTGACCCGGCGGCTCGTCACCACCGGCACCATCCTGCGCACCATTCCCGCACGTCTGCGCTGGCAACTTCCGCCGAAGCACATTCTGCGGGCCATGGCCAGGCTGGGGCCCGGCGCCCGGCCTGCCCCGTACAAACTCGACAGGCGGCCAGCCATACTGGACGGGCCGGGGAGGGCGAAGCGAGTCAACGGGGGCGACGGCGGGAGATGGCGGACACCAGGCTGATCCAGGGCCGGTACCGGCTGCTGGACCTGATCGGGCGCGGCGGCATGGGCGAGGTGTGGCGTGCCCGCGACGAGTCACTCGGGCGCAGGGTCGCCGTGAAGTGCCTCAAGCCGATGGGGCCGCAGCACGACCAGTCCTTCACGCGCGTGCTGCGCGAGCGGTTCCGGCGCGAGGCGCGCGTGGCGGCGGCGCTCCAGCACCGCGGCGTCACCGTCGTCCATGACTTCGGCGAGCACGACGGCGTCCTGTACCTGGTCATGGAACTGCTCGAAGGACGCAATCTCAGTCAGCTCCTGGAGGACAACAAACAGCATCCGCTGCCCGTCGAGGACGTCGTGGAGATCGCCGACCAGGTCTCCGCCGCGCTCGCCTACACCCATGAACAGGGCATCGTGCACCGGGACCTGAAGCCCGCCAACATCATGCGGCTCACGGACGGCACGGTGAAGATCTGCGACTTCGGGATCGCCAGGCTCGGCCACGACATCGGCTTCACCTCGCGCCTGACCGGCACGGGCATCGCCATGGGCACACCCCACTACATGTCCCCGGAGCAGATCAGCGGCACCCAGGTCGACCAGCGCAGCGACCTGTACTCCTTCGGATGCGTGCTGTACGAGATCGCGACCGGGGCGCCGCCGTTCGACCTGGAGGACGCCTGGGCGGTGCTCGTCGGCCACCGCGACACACCGCCCGAACCGCCGCGCAGGCACCGCGACGAACTGCCCGAGTACTTCGAGAGGATCGTCCTCGACCTGCTCGCCAAGGAACCGGACGAGCGGCCCAGCGACGCGCGCGAGCTGGGGCGCCGCATCGCCACCGCCCGGACCGTCCCCTCGTACGTGCCGACCGTCGTCACCCCCTCCGTGCGCCGCCCCGAGCAGCCGCCCTCGCGCGAACCGCGGCTGCCCTCCTGGACCCGGGGCATGACGACCGGGCACAAGGCGAACGGCACGTCCGAGCTGCGGACGACGCCGCCGGACGCGGCGGCGGGCCTGACCGGCGAGTGGATCCCGCGCACCGACGCGCGCCGGGCCGCGGCCCCGCGCAGGCCCGAACGGCCCACCCCGTCCCCCGAGGTGGTCGCCACCCTCGTCAGCCGCCACAACGCGGGCCTGAGCCTGGGCCGCCTGGGCCGCTGGGCCGAGGCGGGCGAGGTGCACCGCGCGGTCGCCGCCGAGCGGGAGCACGCGCTGGGTCCCGACCACCCCGACACGCTCGCCAGCCGCTACGAGGTGGGCTTCACGCTCAGCCGCACCGGAAGGGCCGCCGACGCCCTGCGCGAGTACGGCCGCGTCGCCCAGGGCCGGGAGCGCACCCTGGGCCCCGAGCACCCGGACACGCTGGCCGCGCGGCAGGAGATGGCCTACGTCATGGGGCAGTTGGGGCGGCACTTCGAGGCCCACCAGATATACACCTCGGTGCTCGCCGTCCGGGAGCGGACCGCGGGCCCCGACCACCCCGACACCCTGCGCTGCCGGCACAACCTCGCGTACAACCTCAGCAGGCTCGGCCGCCTGGAGGACTCCTACCGGCTGGCCCGTGACGTGGCCCTGGCCCGCGCGCGCGTCCTGGGCGAGACACATCCCGACACGCTCGTCACCCGCTATGAAGTCGCTTACGCGCTCGGCCAGTTGGGGCGCTGGCCGGAGGCGCTCCAGACCTACCGCGAAGTCGCCGACGCACGGGTGCGGGCGCTGGGCGCCGACCACCCCGACACCCTGGCCGCCCGCTACGAGGTGGGCATCAGCCTCGGCAGGCTCGGCCGCAGCGGCGAGGCCCTTGAGCTGTACCGCGACCTGATCGACGACCGTACCCGCGTGCACGGCCCCGCCCACCCCGAGACCCTGCGCGCCCGGCACGGCCTCGGCGTCAACCTCGGCCGCCAGGGCCGCTGGGAGGAGGCCCTCGCCGAGGCCCGCGACGTCTGCGCGATCCGCGAGCGCGTCCTGGGCGGCGACCACCCCGACACCCTGGTCAGCCGCCGCGAGGTGGCCGTGGGCCTGGGCTGGCTGGGCCGCTGGGCCGACGCCCTCACCGAGTACCGCCGGGTGGCCGCCGCCCGCGAGCAGGTCCTCGGCGCCGACCACCCCGACGCCCTGGCCAGCCGCAACGACGAGGCGCACTGCCTGGAACAGCTGGGCCGCGGCACCGAGGCGGTCGAGCTCTACCGGCGGGTGGCGGCCCTGCGCCAGCAGCGGGCCTCCGGCGGACACTGACGCGCCAGGCCCCGCGCCCCTTCGGGGCCTGGCGCGCCCCGCCCGTGTTACCAAGGGGCCATGCCTCCTCGCGATCGATACGACGCCGTCATCGTCGGCGGCGGTCACAACGGACTCGTGGCCGCCGCCTACCTCGCCCGCGCCGGACGCTCCGTCCTGCTCCTGGAGCGACTCTCGGGCACCGGCGGGGCCGCCGTGTCCAGCCGTCCCTTCGCCGGTGTCGACGCCCGGCTCTCGCGCTACTCGTACCTGGTCAGCCTGTTGCCGCGGAAGATCGTGCGCGACCTCGACCTGGACTTCCGGGTGCGCACCCGGACCGTCTCCTCCTACACGCCCACCGAGCGCGACGGGCGCCCTGGCGGACTCCTGGTCGGCGGGGGAGAGGCCCGCACCAGGGACGCCTTCGAGCGGCTCACCGGCGGCCCGCGCGAGTACGAGGCCTGGCGGGAGTTCTACGCCATGACGGGCCAGGTCGCCCAGCAGGTGTTCCCCACGCTCACCGAGCCGCTGCCCACCCGCGAGGCCCTGCGCGAGCGCATCGGGGACGAGACCGCCTGGCACGCGCTCTTCGAGGAGCCCATCGGCGCCGCCATCGAGGAGCGGTTCGCCGACGACCTGGTGCGCGGCGTGGTCCTGACCGACGCCCTCATCGGCACGTTCGCCGACGCCCACGACCCGTCCCTGCGCCAGAACCGCTGCTTCCTCTACCACGTCATCGGCGGCGGCACCGGCGACTGGAACGTGCCGGTCGGCGGCATGGGCGCGCTCACCGGGGCCCTCGCGGCCTCGGCCCGGGCGGCGGGCGCCGAACTGGCCACCGGCCACGAGGTCACCCGCGTCGCCTCGGACGGCCGGTCCGCCGAGGTCACCTACCGCACCCCCGAGCGCGAGGGCACCGTCGCCGCCCGGCACGTCCTGGTCAACGCCTCGCCGCAGGAACTCGCCGCCCTCGTCGGCGACGCGCCGCCCACCCCGGCCGAGGGTGCCCAGCTCAAGGTCAACATGCTGCTCGAACGGCTGCCGAGGCTGCGCGACACCTCGGTCGACCCGCACGAGGCCTTCGCCGGGACCTTCCACATCGGTGAGGGATACGGGGAGTTGGCGACCGCGTACGCCCAGGCCGCCGCCGGTGAGCTGCCCGCCGCGCCGCCCTCCGAGATCTACTGCCACTCCCTGACCGACCCCGGCATCCTCGCCCCCGACCTCGTGGAGCGCGGCTGCCAGACCCTCACCCTCTTCGGGCTCCACACGCCGGCCCGGCTCTTCGCCCACGACAACGACGCCGTACGGGCCGACCTGCTGAAGTCGACCCTGGCGCAGCTGGACGCACACCTGGCCGAGCCGATCGCCGACTGTCTGGCCACCGACGCCGAGGGCCGTCCCTGCGTCGAGGCCAAGACGCCTCTCGACCTGGAGCACGACCTGCGCCTGCCCGGCGGCAACATCTTCCACCGCGATCTCGCCTTCCCCTACGCCCAGGAGGACACCGGCCGCTGGGGCGTGGAGACACGGCACGCGAACGTCCTGCTGTGCGGGGCGGGCGCCGTGCGCGGCGGCGGGGTCAGCGGCATCCCCGGGCACAACGCCGCCATGGCCGCGCTGGGCGAATGAGCCCCCGGGCGGGGGGCGCCGCCGTACCGGCGTCCCCGCCCGCGCAGGGCGTGGCGGCCTCAGTCCGCCGACGTGGTCCAGCCCACCGCTTCGATGCGCGCGGCGTCGGCGGGCCGGGCCTCGTCGAAGACCGTGCGGCGCCCGTCCTCGACCCGCAGCCCGTCGGCGTACGCACCGCGCCCCACGTAGAGCTGGTCCGTCGCGTACCGCCAGCGCAGGCGCACCTGGTCGCCGCGCCACTGCGCGAGGTCCGCCGTCAGGCGGCGCCAGACGCGGCCCGACCAGCCCGACGCGGTCCCGTCGGGGTGCTGCCGGGGGGCCGAACCCCGGTGTTCCGTGGTGAACGGCACCGGCTGCCAGGTCGAGCCGTCGTCGCGGGAGGCCTCCAGGCGCAGTTGGTCCGAGCCGGGCTCGGTGTCCCACCACAGGGAGCAGCGCAGTCGTCCCCGGTCCGTGGTGAGGGTCAGCGCCGGCAGGGTCAGGGTGGCCGAGGCCGCGTTCGCCATGCCGGAGAACCACGCGGTGCGTCCGTGCGCCGGGCGGACCGGGACGGCGCGTGCCATGTTGTTCGCGGCCGCCACCCTGGGAGCCGATCCGGAACGCCAACTGCGCACCGGGTGCACGGAGTTGCCGAGGACGACGAGGAACGAGTCGGTGGTCGGGTCCAGGACCAGGGACGTGCCGGTGAAACCCGTGTGGCCCGCGGTGCGCGGGGTGGCCATCGCGCCCATGTACCAGTGCTGGTAGAGCTCGAAGCCCAGGCCGTGCTCGTCGCCGGGGAAGTCGGTGTTGAAGTCGGTGAACATGAGCTTCACGGACTCGGCGGAGAGGATGCGGGAGCGGCCGTAGACCCCGCCGTTCAAAAGCGTGCGGCCGAGGACCGCCAGGTCCCATGCGCAGGAGAACACCCCCGCGTGTCCCGCGACGCCGCCGAAGCCGAAGGCGTTCTCGTCGTGGACCTCGCCCCACACCATGCCCCGCTCCAGGCCCGACCAGGGCAGCCGGGCGTCCTCGGTGGCGGCGATCTTCGGCTGCCAGGACGCGGGCGGGTTGTAGCGGGTGCGGTGCATCCCGAGGGGTGCGGTGATCTCCTCGCGGAGCAGCACGTCGAGGGGTCGTCCGGTGATCTCCTCGAGGACCAGCTGGAGCGAGATCAGGTTCAGGTCCGAGTAGAGGTACTTGGTGCCCGGCGGGTTGAGCGGCTTCTCCTGCCAGATGAGGCGCAGCCGCCCCTCGCGCGTGGGCTCCTTGAAGAGGGGGATCCAGGAGCGGAAGCCCGAGGTGTGGGTGAGGAGCTGGCGGACGGTGATGTCCTGCTTGCCCGCGCCGCCGAAGTCGGGGAGGTAGGAGGTGACCTTCGCCTCCAGCTCAAGGCGGCCCCGCTCGATCTGCTGCACCGCGAGCAGCGAGGTGAACAGCTTGGAGACGGAGGCCAGGTCGAAGACCGTGTCCTTGGCCATCGCGATCTGCCGGTCGGCGGGCAGCTCGACGCCGGTGTCGGTCTTCTCGTCGTACGCCGAGTAGCGCACCGCCTTGCCGATGGGCTGGTGCAGGGCGACCGTGCCCCCGCGGCCCGCGAGCAGCACGGCGCCCGCGTACCAGGGGTGCTTGGGGGAGGGGCCGAGGAACTGCTCGGCGTCGGCGACCAGCTGGCGCAGGTGCCCGGCGAGCAGTCCGGCGCGCTCGGGGGAGCCGGGCCGCAGGGTCGGACGCCCGGCGCCGCCTTCGGACGCGGCCGCCGCCGCGGGGCCCGCGGGGAACGGCACCAGGGCGAGCGCCCCGCCCAGTGCCACGACCCGTGCGCCCAGCTGGCGTCTGCTGAGCCCGCTGCCCGCTCTGTCCGCCGCCCCGTTGTCCTCGGCCATGGCCGTGCCCCCTCCTGGAACTCTTCGGACTCTTCTCGGCTGAAATTATCTTTCGGGATCACAAGAGACTGCTGAAACTTTCATGTCAGTGTCCGGCCCTGTCAACCGCGGGCGCCGGGCAAAGATCTGACACTGCATCAGAAAATCTCTTCCGTCGTCCGGACGGCTGCGGCATCCTGCGCCCATGCAGACAGAGCTGAGCAGGAAACTGGGGATCGAGCACGCCATCTTCGGCTTCACGCCCTTCCCGGCGGTCGCGGCCGCCATCAGCAGGGCGGGCGGATTCGGTGTGCTCGGCGCGGTCCGCTACACGGCACCCGACGAGCTGGCCCGGGACCTCGACTGGATGCAGGAGCACGTCGACGACCGGCCCTACGGCCTCGACGTCGTGATGCCCGCGAAGAAGGTCGAGGGGGTGAGCGAGGCCGACGTCGAGGCGATGATCCCCGAAGGCCACCGGCAGTTCGTCAAGGACACCCTCGGCAAGTACGGCGTACCCGAACTCGCCGAAGGCGAGGCCTCCGGCTGGCGCATCACCGGGTGGATGGAACAGGTCGCCCGCAATCAGCTCGACGTGGCCTTCGACTATCCGATCAAGCTGCTCGCCAACGCGCTCGGGTCACCGCCCGCCGACGTCATCCGGCGCGCCCACGACCACGACGTCCTGGTCGCCGCTCTCGCGGGCAGCGCCCGCCACGCGCGCAAGCACGCCGACGCGGGCATCGACGTCGTCGTCGCCCAGGGCTACGAGGCCGGCGGCCACACCGGCGAGATCGCCTCCATGGTGCTCACGCCGGAAGCCGTCGAGGCCGTCGCGCCGCTGCCGGTCCTCGCGGCGGGCGGCATCGGCAGCGGGGAGCAGATCGCCGCCGCCTTCGCGCTCGGCGCGCAGGGCGTGTGGCTCGGCTCCCTGTGGCTCACCACCACCGAGGCCGACATGCACTCGCGGGCCCTCACCGAGAAGCTGCTTGCCGCGGGGTCGGGCGACACGGTCCGCTCGCGCGCCCTGACGGGCAAGCCCGCACGGCAGCTGCGCACCGAATGGACCGACGCCTGGGACGACCCGGACGGGCCGGGCACGCTGCCCATGCCGCTCCAGGGGCTGCTGGTCGCCGAGGCGGTCTCGCGCATCCAGAAGTACGAGGTCCAGGCGCTGCTCGGCACGCCCGTCGGGCAGATCGTCGGCCGGATGAACAGCGAACGCGGCGTCCAGGCGGTCTTCGACGACCTGACCCGCGGTTTCGAACGGGCCATCGACCGTGTGAACCGCATCGCCGGACGCGACTGACCAGACGGAGGAGAGGTCCCTATGAGCAGCACGCCCCCCAACGGGTTCTGGGCACAGGCCGAGGCGGACCCGGACCGCGTGGTCCTGACCGCGCCCGACGGTGAGGAGTGGACCGCGCGGCGCCTGCACGCGGCGACCAACCAACTCGTCCACGGGCTGCGCGCCGCGGGCCTGGAGCGCGGCGACGCCTTCGCCGTCGTGCTGCCCAACGGCGTCGAGTTCCTCACCGCGTATCTCGCCGCCTCCCAGGCCGGCTTCTATCTCGTCCCGGTCAACCACCACCTGGTCGGACCCGAGATCGCCTGGATCGTCGCCGACTCCGGCGCGAAGGTCCTGATCGCGCACGAACGGTTCGCCGAGGCGGCCACGCACGCCGCCGACGAGGCGAGGCTCCCGGCCACCCACCGGTACGCCGTGGGCGAGGTGCCGGGCTTCCGCCCGTACGCCGAACTCCTCGAAGGACAGCCGGAGTCGGCGCCGGACGCCCGCACGCTCGGCTGGGTCATGAACTACACCTCGGGCACCACGGGACGCCCGCGCGGCATCCGGCGCCCCCTGTCCGGCAAGCTCCCCGAGGAGTCCTACCTCGGCGGCTTCCTCGGCATCTTCGGCATCAAGCCCTTCGACGGCAACGTGCACCTGGTCTGCTCGCCGCTCTACCACACGGCGGTCCTCCAGTTCGCGGGCGCGGCGCTGCACATCGGCCACCCGCTGGTCCTGATGGACAAGTGGACGCCCCAGGAGATGCTGCGCCTCATCGACGCCCACAAGTCCACCCACACCCACATGGTGCCGACCCAGTTCCACCGCCTCCTCGCGCTGCCGGACGAGACGAAGGCGGCGTACGACGTGTCCTCGATGCGCCACGCCATCCACGGCGCCGCGCCCTGCCCCGACCACGTGAAGCGGGCGATGATCGAATGGTGGGGCGAGTGCGTCGAGGAGTACTACGCGGCCAGCGAGGGCGGCGGCGCCTTCGCCACCGCGCAGGACTGGCTCAAGCGGCCGGGCACCGTCGGCAAGGCCTGGCCCATCAGCGAACTCGCGGTCTTCGACGACGACGGGAACCCGCTGCCGCCGGGTGAACTGGGCACCGTCTACATGAAGATGAGCACCGGCGGCTTCTCGTACCACAAGGACGAGTCCAAGACGAAGAAGAACCGCATCGGCGACTTCTTCACCGTCGGCGACCTCGGCCTCCTGGACGAGGACGGCTATCTCTTCCTGCGCGACCGCAAGATCGACATGATCATCTCGGGCGGGGTCAACATCTACCCGGCCGAGATCGAGTCCGCGCTGCTCACCCACCCCGCCGTCGCGGACGCGGCCGCCTTCGGCATCCCGCACGACGAGTGGGGCGAGCAGGTCAAGGCGGTCGTCGAGGTGGCGGACGGCCACACGGCCGGCGACGCGCTCGCGGCGGAGATCCTCGACCACTGCGAGCGGCAACTGGCGGGCTACAAACGGCCCAAGAGCGTCGACTTCATCGAGGTCATGCCCCGCGACCCGAACGGCAAGCTCTACAAGCGCAGGCTGCGCGAGCCGTACTGGGAGGGACGGGAGCGGGCGGTCTGATCCCTGCCTGCCCTGCCCCGGACAGGTCCGCCCCGCCCCGAACAGGCCCGCCCCGCACCCGACAGGTACGCCCCGCACCGGAGATGGCGCGGGGCGGACCTGTTCCGGTCACCTCGGTACGGCAGCTCCCCGCACCTTGACCACCTTCAGCTTCGGGTCGCGCAGGATGTCCTTCTCGCAGAACCGCGACGTCACCCAGCGCTCCTCGGCGTACAGCCGTGTCTGGTCGCTGTAGTGCGGCGAGTTCGGGTTCGACGACTGCGAGTAGGTCAGGAGCGTGCGCGCCTTCGGGCAGCCGCTCTTGTCCCAGCCGACCGCCTGGATGTGGCTGGAGCCATGGGCGACCTCGGTGTAGCCGCCGCCCTTGGCGTCCCACACCGGCTCGACCTTGTTCCACACGCCGATCGACTCCGTGCCGCCGTGCACCGGAAGCCGCTTCGAGCCGCGGACGACGAACTGGTTCTCGCCCAGCGGCGCGTCCAGCGCGATGCCCGCACCGCGCAGCTCGCTCACCGCGTCGGCGAGCGCGGTCGCGAAGCCCGGCGCGCCCGTGTCGAGGGTGTTCGGGGTGCGCACCGGGTCGGCGGCGGAGAACGGCACCTTCCACAGCTGGGTGCCCGGCACGGCGGCGACCAGCTTGCGCCAGAACCGGTCGAAGAGCAGGGCGCCCCTGCTGTCCGTGTCCATGCTGTGGTCCCAGGCCTTGAGCGCCGCGCACGCCTCGCGCACGTCGACCGCCTTGCCGTCGCTGCCCGTCGCGGATCCGCCGGGCAGTGCGGCACACGCCCGTGCCGCGTCGTCGGCGGCCAGGTCACCCGCGGGGGCACGGTTGGCGAACTGCTGCTTCTGGAGGTCCTCCACCGTCAGGCGGCCCTTCCCGGCCATCGCCGCGACATCCTCGATCGCGCCGCGCGTCCGCATGGAGCGCTGCGTGCCGATCGTCCCGAAGACCCGCTCGTAACCGGTGATCGGCCGGTCGGCGTTGGTGAGCCAGGCGCTGTCGTTGGAGTTCTCCGCGTACGGGGCGTCCTTCAGGGTGGGCATCTTCGACGGGCCGAAGATGCCCGGCTGGAGGGCGTCCTTGTCCGAGCCGAGCCCGCAGTCACCGCGCGAACCGTCGAGCACGGCCACGCCCGACGCCGGATAGGTCACCTTGCCCAGATCCGTGGAGCAGCGCCGGGCCAGGTCGTCGGTGATGCGGGGCAGCACCTGCGACTGGGTCAGGAGCGAGTGGCCCTTGCGGTCCGCGGCGACGGTGTTGACCCAGGGCAGCCCCTGCGTGTCGCGCAGCGCCTTCAGGACGCCCTCGGTGGAGCGCGCCTTGCCGAAGCCCAGATCGGTGTCGCTGCCGCGCAGGTTCGCCGCGTTGGGGTCGTTCAGGGCGTACGCCGTCTTCGCCGACCACGGCAGCGGAAGCTGCGCGCCGAGGCCGGTGGTGACCGGCCCGTACCGCGTCCACCACTGGGTGCGGGTCACCGGAGCACCGTCCTTGACCGGCACCTCGACCGTGCGCTTGGTCATCTTCTCCGGCTTGCCGTCCACCAGATAGGTGGTCGGATCGGCCGGGTCCAGCGCGAGCTGATGCAGGTTGAGGGTCACCCCGGTCGCCACCGTGTGGCTCCACGCCACGTCGCCGTTGAAGCCGATGTTGACCACGCTCGTGCCGAGCAGCGAACCGCCCGAGACGTTCAGCTCGCCGGGGATGGTCTGCTGCGACTGCCAGAAGCGCCGGCCGCCCTGCCAGGGGTAGTGCGGATTGCCGAGCAGCAGGCCCTTGCCGTTCGCCGTGGTCTTCCCGCTGAACGCGACGGCGTTGGAGCCCATCACGGCCTCGTCGGGCGAGAACAGCTCCCGGGCGGCCTTCGCGGTGCGCCGCGGGTCGGCCGTGCGGTCGGCGGCCGTCGCGCCCGGCGGGCGCGCGTCGGTGATGCCGTCGATGCCGCGCCCCTGGCCGCCGAGGATCTGGACGGCGAAGCCCTGCCGGGCCACGTCCAGGGCCGAGATCGGGCGAAGCCACCGGGCGCCCTTGCAGGCGGGATCGGTCACGCGGTTCTGCTTCAGCCAGGCGTTGTAGCCCGCCGCGAAGCCGCGCATCAGCTTCTTGGACGTGGCGCTCGGTCCCGCGGGGGCCGGCTGGTCGAGCAGCTTCTCCACCGTGCGCGCGTCGCGGACCCCGCGGAAGTACAGGTCGCTGGAGAGGTTCGTGGTCGCCGAGGACAGCGAACCGTCGGGCTTGCCGTCAGGGCCGAAGTGACGTGACCGCTCCCCGCGCACGGTCACATAGCCCTCGGCGAGGGTGCAGACCTGATCGGCGGCCTGGGCCCAGCCCGTGCCGAAGCCGAGGTTCTCGTAGTCCTTGGCGAGAATGTGCGGAATGCCGTACTGGGTGTAGCGGACGGTCGCCGACAGGCCGTGGCCCGACGCGCGGACGTCGCGTGCCTCGGCCGCGCCGGCGGTGGCGGCGGACGAGGGCAAGAAAGCCGCGGCGGTCAGCAGGCTGATGCCGAGGGCCGTCAGGCGTCTGATACGGGTACGCATGGAGCCTCCCAACTGCTCTGAGGAAGAGGGCGGTTGAGCGTACCAACCGGTATGTCGGTTGATCGAGTACCGGGACCGGTCGGGTTCGTGACCCGTCCGGAGCCTTGACCACCGTGACGCGCGCGGCACAGGATCACGCCATGACGGGTGTACGCAGCAACACGGTCGACGACGTCCTGACCCGCAGCGCCCGGCGCGTGCCGGGGCGGGTGGCCCTGCGCTACGGCGAGCGGGCCTGGACGTACGCGGAGCTGGACACGGCCGTCTCGGCCGCCGCCCAGGTGCTGCGCGAGCAGGGCCTTGGCCCCGGGGAGCGCGTCGGCGCCTACGCCCACAACTCGGACGCGTATCTGATCGGCTTCCTGGCCTGCTCGCGGGCGGGGCTCGTCCATGTGCCGGTCAACCAGAACCTCGTCGGCGACGACCTGGCGTACATCGTGGGCCAGTCGGGCAGCTCCCTGGTCCTCGCCGACCCGGACCTCGTCCCGCGCCTGCCCGGCGACGTCCGCGTCCTGGCCCTGCGCGACACCGGCGACTCGCTGCTCGCGCGGCTCGCCTCGGCACGGGCGTACGACGGGGAGGGGCCCGGAGCCGAGGAACTGGCCCAGCTGCTCTACACCTCCGGCACCACCGCCCTGCCAAAAGGCGCCATGATGACCCACCGGGCCCTCGTCCACGAGTACGTCAGCGCCATCACCGCCCTGGACCTCAAGGAGACGGACAAGCCCGTCCACGCGCTGCCGCTGTACCACTCGGCGCAGATGCACGTCTTCCTGCTGCCCTATCTGGCGGTCGGCGCCGAGAACACCGTCATCGACGCGCCCGCCGCCGAGCGGATCTTCGAGCTGGTCGAGGCGGGCCGGGCCGACAGCCTCTTCGCGCCGCCCACCGTCTGGATCGGCCTCGCGAACCACCCCGGTTTCGCCACCCGCGACCTCGGTGCCCTGCGCAAGGCCTACTACGGGGCGTCGATCATGCCCGTGCCCGTCCTGGAGCGGCTGCGCGCACGGCTGCCGTCGCTCGCCTTCTACAACTGCTTCGGGCAGAGCGAGATCGGCCCGCTGGCCACGGTCCTTCGGCCCGACGAGCACGAGGGGCGGATGGATTCCTGCGGGCGGCCCGTCCTCTTCGTGGAGGCGCGGATCGTGGACGAGGACGGTCACGAGGTGCCCGACGGCACCCAGGGGGAAGTCGTCTACCACTCGCCGCAGCTGTGCGAGGGCTACTGGGACAAGCCCGAGGAGACCAAGGAGGCGTTCCGCGACGGATGGTTCCACTCCGGCGACCTCGCCGTGCGGGACGAGGAGGGCTACTTCACCGTCGTCGACCGGGTGAAGGACGTCATCAACTCCGGCGGCGTCCTGGTCGCCTCGCGCCAGGTCGAGGACGCGCTCTACACCCACGCCCGGGTCGCGGAGACCGCCGTGATCGGGCTGCCGGACGAGCGCTGGATCGAGGCGGTCACCGCCGTCGTCGTACGCAGCGGAGAGGTCACCGAGGCCGAACTCATCGACCACGCGCGCGAGAAGCTCGCCCACTTCAAGGCGCCCAAACGGGTCCTGTTCGTGGACGAGCTGCCGCGCAACGCCAGCGGGAAGATCCTCAAGCGGGAGCTGCGGGACCGCTTCAGCGCGTCGTAGAAGTCGCGTGTCCCGCGGCTACTTGTCGCGCAGGTCCACGATCCGCTTGAACTTGCCCACCGACCGCTCGATGGTCTCCGGGTCCACGATCTCGACCGCCACCGAGACGCCGATGCCGTCCTTCACCGCCGACGCGATCTCCCGGGCCGCCGCCTCGCGCCGCTCTGGGGTCGTGTCCGCGCGGGACTCGGCCCGGACCGTCAGCGCGTCCATGCGGCCCTCGCGGGACAGCCGCAGCTGGAAGTACGGGGCGACGCCCGGCGTGCGCAGGACGATCTCCTCCACCTGCGTGGGGAAGAGGTTCACGCCGCGCAGGATCACCATGTCGTCCGACCGGCCGGTGACCTTCTCCATCCGGCGGAAGACCCGTGCGGTGCCGGGCAGGAGGCGGGTCAGATCGCGGGTGCGGTAGCGGATGATCGGCATGGCCTCCTTGGTGAGCGACGTGAAGACCAGCTCGCCGCGCTCGCCGTCCGGCAGCACCTCACCGGTGACCGGGTCCACCACCTCGGGATAGAAGTGGTCCTCCCAGATGTGCAGGCCGTCCTTGGTCTCCACGCACTCCTGGGCCACACCGGGGCCGATGACCTCCGAGAGCCCGTATATGTCGACCGCGTCGATCGCGAACCGCTCCTCGATCTCGCGGCGCATCTCCTCCGTCCACGGCTCAGCGCCGAAGATGCCGACCTTGAGGGAGGTCGTGCGCGGGTCGACGCCCTGGCGCTCGAACTCCTCCAGGAGCGTGAGCATGTACGAGGGCGTGACCATGATGATCTCGGGGCGGAAGTCCTGGATCAGCTGGACCTGGCGCGCCGTCATGCCGCCGGACGCGGGGATGACCGTACAGCCGAGGCGCTCGGCGCCGTAGTGCGCGCCGAGGCCGCCGGTGAACAGGCCGTAGCCGTACGCCACATGGACCTTGTGTCCCGGACGGCCGCCCGCCGCGCGGATCGAGCGGGCCACCACGTCCGCCCACATCGACAGGTCCTGCTCGGTGTAGCCGACGACGGTGGGCCGCCCGGTGGTGCCGCTGGACGCGTGCAGGCGTCTCACCTCGGACTGCTCGACCGCGAACATCCCGAAGGGGTAGTTGTCCCGCAGGTCGGACTTGGCCGTGAGCGGGAAGCGGGCCAGGTCCGACAGGGCGCGGCAGTCGTCGGGGCGCAGGCCGGCCTTGTCGAACGCCGCCCGGTAGAAGGGAACGTTCTCGTACGCGTGCAGCAAGGTGTCCTGGAGGCGCTCCAGTTGCAGTGCCTCCAGCTCCTCGCGTCCGAGGCGCTCCGCCGCGTCCAGCATGGCCGTCATATGCCGTTTCTCCCGTCTCAAACGGGCGACCGATCATTCGGTCGTCGATCTTCCGTCAAGGTCAGTAATCCAGCCCCGGGGGCGGCCGTCAAGAGATCGCACAGGGCGGCCTTGAGCTGGGGCGCTCCGGCGGAACGGCATTGTCCGGGTGCGGCGTGAGATGTGATGATCACCCTCATGCCGACCTTCACCGCGTACGACGGGACCCCGCTCGCCTACCACGAGAAGGGCGAGGGCGAGCCGCTGCTCTGCGTGCCGGGCGGCCCTCTGCGCGCATCGGCCTACTTGGGCGATCTCGGCGGCCTGACGGCACACCGCAGGCTGATCCTGCTCGACCTGCGCGGTACGGGCGACTCCGCGACCCCGGCCGATCCGGCGACCTACCGCTGCGACCGGCACGTGGAGGACGTCGAGGCGCTGCGCGAGCACCTGGGGCTCGGCGAGGTCGACCTGCTGGGCCACTCGGCGGCGGGCAACATCGCCACGCTGTACGCGGCGCGCCACCCCAAGCGGGTCCGCCGCCTCGTCCTGATCGCCCCGGCCACGCAGTCGCTCGGCCTCACCCTGGGCCCCCGGGACCACCTCGACGCGGCGTCGGCCCACCGGGGCGAGCCGTGGTACCCGGCGGCCGAGGCCGCACTGTACGAGATCGCGGCGGGACGCAGCCCGCTGGAGGTGTGGGACGCGATCGTGCCCCTCGCCTACGGACGCTGGGACGAGGCGGCGCGGGCGCACCAGGCGGCGAGCGCGCGGGAGAAGAACGCGGAGGCCGCCGCCCTGTTCTACGGCGACGGCGCCTTCGACCCGCCCGCCACGCGTGCGGCACTGGCCGAGCTGAGCGCTCCCGTCCTCGTCCTCGCGGGGGAGTACGACGCTGCCCCGAACCCCGCGCACGCGCAGGAACTCGCCGGTCTCTTCCCCGGTGGCGTACGCCACGTGCAGCCCGGCGGCGGCCACTTCCCGTGGCTGGACGACCCGGAGTGGTTCGCGCGGCGGGTGGCGGGGTTCCTCGCACAGGACTAGGGCTGCGGGGACGTCGAGTTCGGGGACGTCGAGGTCGGAGAAGTCGAGTTCGGGAACATCGAGGAGGACACCGTGCTGTCTGTTTCTTCCGCGGGGCGTTGGCTCACCGCCGGGGCCCTGAGCGTGGCCCTGCTGGTCGGCGGCGGAGGCGTCGTGGCCGCCGCCCCGGCGCAGGGGGCCGCGGCTGCTGCGGCCGCCGACCCCGCGGGGCCGTACGGCCGGCTTCGTCTGCTGGCCGATCTCGCGGCCCAGCGGCTGGGCACCGCCGATCTGGTCGCCGCCGCGAAGTACGGGACGGACAGCCCGATCGACGATCCGGCGCGCGAGCGGCAGGTGCTCGACGACGTCGCGCGGCAGGCGCGGGAGCTGGGCGCCGATCCGGAGGCGACCGTGCGGATCTTCCGGGACCAGATCGAGGCCAACAAGGTGGTGCAGCGGGAGTTGCACCGGCGGTGGGACGCCGATCCCGCGCAGGCGCCGGACCCGGATCGGCGGCCTGATCTCGCGGAGGTCCGGCAGGAGATCAATCGGGTGAACGGGGCGTTGGTGCGGGGGATCGCCGACTCTCCGTCCGCGCTCTCTCTGCCTTCTTGCCGGGGGCTCGTGGCCGCGGGGGTGGTGCGCGTGTGGCACGAGCGGCACCTCGACCTGCTGCACGGGGTGGCCCTGGGGCGGGCGATGCGGTCCGTGTGCGCGGGGTGATGTCCGCACCGCCGCTGCGCGGCGGATCCGCTCCCGCCCACCCGCCCGATGCTCGCGCGGCGACACCGTACGGGCAGCTCCGACGCCACCGTGCCCGCGTCCTCAGACGTCCGTCCCCGCCGCCACCGCCTTCGCCCAGCGGTAGTCCGCCTTGCCGCTCGGGGAGCGTTGGATCTCCTCGGTGAAGACCACCGCGCGGGGGATCTTGTATCCGGCCAGGCGGGTGCGGCAGTGGGTCTGGACCGCCTCCAGGTCCAGCGGCGGCGCCCCGTCCCGCAGCTGGACGACCGCGGCGACGCGGTTGCCCCAGCGCTCGTCGGGGACGCCGGCGACCAGCGCGTCGTACACGTCCGGATGCGACTTCAGCGCCTGCTCGACCTCCTCCGGATAGACCTTCTCGCCACCGGTGTTGATGCACTGCGAGCCCCGGCCCAGGACGGTGACGATGCCGTCCTCGTCGACGGTCGCCATGTCGCCGAGCAGCACCCAGCGCTCCTGGCCCTTCTGGAAGAACGTCTCGGCCGTCTTCGCCGGGTCGTTGTAGTAGCCGAGCGGCACATGGCCCCGCTGCGCCAGGCGGCCGACCACGCCCACCGGGACCGGCTCGTGCGTGACCAGGTCCACCACCTGGGTGCGGTCGTTGACCTCCAGGCGGAAGCCCTTCTCGGGGCCGGAGTCGTCCGTCGCCTTGCCGTTGGAACCGGACTCCGAGGAGCCGAAGTTGTTCAGGAGCAGGACGTTGGGGGCCAGTTCCTGGAACTGGGCCCGCACGGTCTCCGACATGATCGCCCCGGAGGAGGAGACGCTGAAGAGCGAGGACAGGTCGGTGCCCTTGAGGGGTCCGTGCAGGGCGTCGATGAGCGGCCTGAGCATCGCGTCGCCCACCAGCGACACGCTGGAGACCTTCTCCCGTTCGATGGTGCGCAGCACCTCTTCGGGGACGTACTTGCGGTGGATGGCCACCCGCTGCCCGTAGTTGAAGGCGATGAACGACGTGAGGGTGGAGGTGCCGTGCATCAGCGGGGGAGCGGGGAAGAACGTGATGCCGGGGCCGCCCGCCGCGACGCGCTCCGCCAGCTCCTCGGGCCGCTTCACCGGTTCTCCCGCGGGCTCGCCGCCGAAGAGCCCGGCGAAGAACAGGTCCTCCTGGCGCCACATCACGCCCTTGGGCATACCGGTGGTGCCGCCGGTGTAGATGATGAACAGGTCGTCGGCCGAGCGGGCCGCGAAGCCGCGCTCCGGCGAACCCGCCGCCTCCGCGTCGGCGAAGGCGACCACGTCGAGCGCGGGTGCGTCGGCAGGCGGGGTCCCCACCCGCACCAGGTGCCGCAGCTTCTCCGTACGCGGCAGCGCGGCCGCGACCCGCTCGGTGAACTCCGCGTCGAAGACGAGCGCGGCGAGGTCCGCGTCGCGGTAGAGGTAGACCAACTCCTCTTCCACGTAGCGGTAGTTGACGTTGACCGGGACCAGGCGCGCCTTGAGGCAGGCCAGTACGGTCTGGAGGTACTCGACGCCGTTGTAGAGATGGAGCCCCAGATGCTCGCCCGGCTTCAGGCCGCTGTCGACGAGGTGATGGGCGATGCGGTTGGCGGCCCGGTCGAGCTCGGCGTACGTCAGCCTGCGTTCCGTCCCGGTGCCGGGGTGATCGATGTACACGAGCGCCTCGCGGTCGGGGACCACGTCGACGACCGACTCGAACAGGTCGGCAAGGTTGTACTCCACCGCTCCTCCTGACCCCGGCGTCATCTCTTCTGGCGGTCATCAGAGCAGAGGCACCCACAAGTGTGAAGGGTCCTCGTGCAAGAAATCTGACTGACTGTCAGAAAACTATTGAACTGGCTCCCCGCCTACTGCAACCTGTTCCAGGTCCGAAGCCGCAGCAGGTGGTCGACGCAGGCCGGCCGTCGATGAGGCGTCAGTCGATGAGGCGTTATGAGAGGGAGCACGGCTATGGGTGGGACGGAACATCTCGCTGTGCAGCGCGAAGGCGCCACACTGATACTCACGCTCAACCGGCCGGAGGCGAAGAACGCGCTCTCGCTGCCGATGCTGGTGGGCCTCTACGACGGATGGATCGCCGCCGACGAGGACGACGCGATCCGCTCCGTCGTGCTCACCGGGGCGGGCGGCGCGTTCTGCGCCGGAATGGACCTCAAGGCCCTCGCGGGCAAGGGCATGGACGGCGAGCGGTACCGGGACCGGATGAAGGCCGACCCCGATCTGCACTGGAAGGCCATGCTGCGCCACCACCGCCCCCGCAAACCGGTCATCGCCGCGGTCGAGGGCCACTGCGTCGCGGGCGGCACGGAGATCCTCCAGGGCACGGACATCCGCGTCGCGGGCGAGTCCGCGACCTTCGGCCTCTTCGAGGTCAAGCGCGGCCTGTTCCCCATCGGCGGCTCCACCGTGCGCCTCCCGCGCCAGATCCCCCGTACGCACGCCCTGGAGATGCTGCTCACCGGGCGGCCCTACTCGGCGGCCGAAGCCGCCTCGATCGGCCTCATCGGGCACGTCGTGCCCGACGGCACCGCCCTGGAGAAGGCCCTCTCCGTCGCCGAGCAGATCAACGCGTGCGGGCCGCTGGCCGTCGAGGCGGTCAAGGCGTCCGTGTACGAGGCCGCGGAGATGTCCGAGACGGACGGGCTCGCGGCGGAGCTGAAGCGGGGGTGGCCGGTGTTCGACACCGCCGACGCGAAGGAGGGCTCCAGAGCCTTCGCGGAGAAACGCGCACCGGAGTTTCGCCGGGCGTAGGCCGTGTCCCGACTGCGGGCCCCTCGTGGCTGGTCCCGCAGTTCCCCGCGCCCCTGTCGGGGCGCCCCGTCCCCTCGCTGAGAAACGGAGCCCTGGTCATGACATCCGCCTCCTCACCCGAAGTGCTGCGTGCCCCGCTCGTCGTCGAGTTTCCCTTCACCCGCTCCCTCGGGCCCGTGCAGAGCGCCTTTCTCACCGGGCTGCGCGAGCGCACCGTGCTCGGGGTGAAGACCACCGACGGGCGCACGCTCGTCCCGCCCGTCGAGTACGACCCGGTGACCGCCGACGAGATCCGCGACCTGGTCGAGGTCGCCACCACCGGCACCGTGACCACCTGGGCCTGGAACCACGAGCCCCGCAGAGGACAGCCCCTGGAGCGGCCCTTCGCCTGGGTCCTGGTGAAACTCGACGGCGCCGACACCGCCCTCCTCCACGCCCTGGACGCGCCGGGCCCCGAAGCGGTCACCACCGGCATGCGCGTCCGCATCCGCTGGGCCGCCGAACGCACCGGCGCCATCACCGACATCGCCTGCTTCGAGGCGTACGAAGGGGCCCCGGGCGGTGCAGCCGCCCCGCACTCCGGGCAGTTCACCGATCCCGTCACCGGCATCGTCGCCGCCGCGCGCCTCGACTACACCTACGCCCCCGGCCGCGCCCAGACCGCGTACATCAAGGCCCTCTCCGAGCAGCGGACCGTCGGCGAGCGCTGCCCCTCCTGCCGCAAGGTCTATGTCCCGCCCCGCGGCGCCTGCCCCACCTGCGGCGTCGCCACGACCGACCGGATCGAGGTCGGCCCCCGCGGCACCGTCACCACGTACTGCATCGTCAACATCAAGGCGAAGAACCTCGACATCGAAGTGCCCTACGTCTACGCGCACATCGCCCTCGACGGCGCCGACCTCGCCCTGCACTCCCGCATCGCCGGCATCCCCTACGACCAGGTGCGGATGGGCCTGCGCGTCGAACCGGTGTGGACCGAGGGCGCCCGCTTCCCCGACCACTACCGGCCCACGGGCGAGCCGGACGCCGACTACGACACGTACAAGGAGCTGGTGTAGATGCCGTCCGCGAAGCCGTCGGTGATGCGGCCCGTCCGGGACATCGCCATCGTGGCCTTCGGGCAGACCGACCATCTGCGCTCCACCGACGAGCTCTCCGAGGTGGAGATGCTCATGCCGGTCCTGCACGAGGTGCTCGCCGCCACCGGCCTGAAGACCAGCGACATCGGCTTCACCTGCTCCGGGTCCTCGGACTATCTCGCGGGGCGCGCCTTCTCCTTCACGATGGCGCTCGACGGGGTGGGTGCCTGGCCGCCGATCTCCGAATCGCACGTCGAGATGGACGGCGCCTGGGCACTGTACGAGGCGTGGACCAAACTGCTCACCGGCGACGCCGACACCGCGCTCGTGTACTCCTACGGCAAGTCGTCCCCCGGCTCGGTGCGCGACGTGCTGACCCGGCAGCTCGACCCGTACTACGTGGCGCCCCTGTGGCCGGACTCCGTCGCCCTCGCCGCCCTCCAGGCGCAGGCCCTCATCGACGCGGGGGACACCGACGAGCCCGCGCTCGCCGGAGTCGCCGCCCGCAGCCGCGCGGACGCCGCCGCCAACCCGCACGCCCAGCTCAGCGGCGCCGTGCCGCAGGGCGACTACGCCGTACGCCCCCTGCGCACCGGCGACTGCCCGCCCATCGGGGACGGCGCCGCCGCCGTCATCCTCGCGGCGGGCGACCGGGCCCGTGAGCTGTGCGAGCGACCCGCGTGGATCCGGGGCATCGACCACCGCATCGAGGCGCACTCCCTGGGCGTGCGCGACCTCACCGACTCACCCTCCAGCCGCTTGGCCGCCGAGCGGGCCGGTGCCTTCGAACGGCCGGTGGACACCGCCGAGTTGCACGCCCCGTTCACCTCCCAGGAGATCGTCCTGCGCAAGGCCCTGCGGCTGGGCGACGACGTCGCGGTGAACCCCTCCGGCGGCGCGCTCGCCGCCAACCCCGTCATGGCCGCGGGGCTGATCCGCCTCGGCGAGGCCGCCGCCCGCATCCACCGGGGCGAGTCCCGGCGTGCCCTCGCGCACGCCACGTCCGGCCCCTGCCTCCAGCAGAACCTGGTCGCCGTCCTCGAAGGAGATTCGTGATGAGTGGGGTGGGCAAGGAGCCCGTGGCCGTCGTCGGGATCGGCCAGACCAAGCACGTCGCCGCCCGGCAGGACGTCTCGATCGCCGGCCTGGTCCGGGAGGCCGCCCAGCAGGCCCTGACCGACGCCGAGTTGACGTGGGCCGACATCGACGCCGTGGTCATCGGCAAGGCGCCGGACTTCTTCGAGGGCGTCATGATGCCCGAGCTGTACCTGGCCGACGCGCTGGGCGCCGTGGGCAAACCGATGCTGCGCGTGCACACGGCGGGCTCCGTCGGCGGCTCCACGGCCCTGGTCGCCGCGAACCTCGTCGCGGGCCGCGTCCACGGCACCGTGCTGACCCTCGCCTTCGAAAAGCAGTCGGAATCCAACGCGATGTGGGGGCTCTCGCTGCCCATCCCCTTCCAGCAGCCGCTCCTCGCGGGCGCGGGCGGCTTCTTCGCCCCGCACGTACGCGCCTACATGCGGCGCACCGGCGCCCCCGACACGGTCGGCTCGCTCGTCGCCTACAAGGACCGTCGCAACGCCCTGAAGAACCCCTACGCCCACCTGCACGAACACGACATCACCCTGGAGAAGGTCCAGGCGTCGCCGATGCTCTGGGACCCGATCCGCTACTCCGAGACCTGCCCCTCCTCCGACGGGGCCTGCGCGATGATCCTCACCGACCGGGCGGGCGCGGCCCGTTCGCCCCGGCCGCCCGCCTGGATGCACGGCGGCGCGATGCGCAGCGAGCCGACCCTGCACGCGGGCAAGGACTTCGTCTCCCCGCAGGCGGGCAAGGACTGCGCGGCCGACGTCTACCGGCAGGCGGGGGTCACGGACCCGCGGCGCGAGATCGACGCCGTGGAGATGTACGTGCCGTTCTCCTGGTACGAGCCGATGTGGCTGGAGAACCTGGGCTTCGCCGCGGAGGGCGAGGGCTGGAAGCTGACCGAGTCGGGCGTGACGGAGCTGGACGGGGATCTGCCCGTCAACATGTCGGGCGGGGTGCTCTCCACCAATCCCATCGGCGCCTCGGGCATGATCCGCTTCGCCGAAGCGGCACTTCAGGTGCGCGGCCAGGCCGGCGAGCACCAGATCGACGGGGCCCGCAGGGCGCTCGGACACGCCTACGGAGGCGGTTCGCAGTTCTTCTCCATGTGGCTGGTCGGCGCGGAGCGGCCCAGCACGTGACGGGTGCGCCGGACCGGACGGGCGGGCGTCCTCCTTCCGCGGCCTGTCCGGCGCCGGAACCGAAAGCTAGGCTGGCGGGCGGACGACGCATCGGGAGGAGCACGGACGTGGCCGAAGGCACCATTCAGCAGCATCCGCTCGCAGGTCAGCAGCGCCCGCTCACGGGCTGGGACAAGCCGGAGCTCGACCTCAGCACAGCGGACTGGCAATCGAGCAGCGACGGGCGGGGTGATGTGGAGATCGCCTTCGTCGAGGGCTTCATCGCGATGCGCAACGCCGGCCGTCCCGAGAGCCCGTCCCTCATCTTCACCCCGGCGGAGTGGGGAGCGTTCGTGCACGGCGCGCGAGCGGGGGAGTTCGACCTGACGTAGGCCGTGCGGGGCGTTGTGGCCCCTCGTCTCCGGCTGTCGCGACCGTTCGCGGCGCGGACCGTGCTGACCTGGTGACCGTGGTCTGCGCCGACCGGCCCGCCTCCTGGCGGAGGCTGGGACCGGAGGCGGAGACGGTCGACCTTGGCCTTGCGCCGGAGACGAGGAAGCCATGAGTGACGCATCGCCCGTCCGGTCCGCCCCGGCCGGCGAGGAACCCGTGGTCGTGGCCGTCGACGGGTCGGCCGGCAGCGACCACGCCCTGGAATGGGCGCTGTCCGCGGCCCGGCTGAGGAACGCGCCGCTGCGGGTCGTGCACGTGCGCCAGTACGCGATGCCGCTGGCCGACGGTCCGTACATGCCGGCCATCGACCACCGCACGGACGCCGACCCGGTGGCCGACCGGGTGCGCGGCGCCCTGGAGGGGCGGCCGGATCTGCCGCCGCTGACCGTCGAGGTCGTGGAGGGCACCCCGGGCCGGGACATCCCGCGGCTCGGCGACGGGGCGCGGCTGCTGGTCCTCGGCTCGCGCGGGCGCGGCGGTTTCACCAGCCTGCTGCTCGGCTCGAACGGCCTTGCGGCCGCGCGGGACGCCCTGTGCCCCGTGGTCGTGGTGCGGCCGGACGAGGAGCCCGCGGCGCAGGCGCCGCCGCGCGTGGTGCTGGGGCTCGACGCGCTCTCCCCGCACGAGACCACGATCGGCTTCGCCTTCGCGGAGGCGGAGCTGCGGGGCGCGGCGCTCCGGGTGGTCTGCGCCTATCCCGGGCCCGTCCTGGTCTACACGGCCACCGGTGACTTCGTGACCTCGGCGGAGGCGGACGCGGCGTCCGCCGCCCGGTACACGGAGTTGGCGGGCGAGCAGCTGGCCCCCTTCCAGCAGCGCCATCCGCAGGTGCGTGTCGAGAGGGACGTCCTGCCGGGGGATGCCGCCGGGCTGCTGGTGGAGGCGTCGCGGGCGGCGGACCTGGTGGTGGTGGGCAGGCACAAGCACCGCAAGGCGCTGGGCCGCCTGATGGGCTCGGTGACCAACGCGGTGCTGCTGCACGCCAAGGGCGCGGTGGCCGTCGTGCCCCCGGATCCCCGCTAGCACCCCGCAGCCGCACGACCCGGCGGCCTCGCCTCACCGCAGCACCACGCACCCCTTTTCCTCCAGTCCGCGCAGCAGCCCCTGCGGCACGGTGACCTCGTTCCAGCGCAGGTCGAGCTTCTCCAGCGAGGGCAGGTCGCCGATCCAGGGCGGCAGAGCGCGCAGGCGGTTGGACCGCAGGTCGAGCCGGCGCAGCATCGGCAGTTCCCGCAGGGCCGGCGGCACCACCGCGAACGCGTTCTCGCGCAGCTCCAGTTCACGCAGTGCGCCCAGGCGGGCGAGCGACGCGGGCAGCGACGTGAGGCGGTTGCCGCGCAGCCACAGTTCGCGCAGCGACCTCAGGCCGCCGAGCGACGCGGGGAGCGACGTCAGCTGGTTGTGCTGGGCGCGCAGCTCCACCAGGGCGCCGAGCGATCCCAAGGTGTCGGGCAGCGCCGTCAGCCGGTTCTCGCCCACGTTGAGGTAGGCCAGCCGCTTCAGGTCGCCCAGGGAGTCCGGCAGTGACGTGAGGCGGTTGTCGTGGACGTAGAGGAAGCGGCTCAGGGCCGTGAGGCCGCCCAGCTCCGGGGGCAGCTCCGTCAGGCGGTTGTGCCCCAGGTCCAGCGTGTGCAGCGAGGTCAGGGTGCCGATCCGCGCCGGAAGCCGGGTGAGCGCGTTGTCCGGCAGGAGCAGTACCTCCAGGCCCGGCGTGCGCCACACCTCCTCGGGCACGTCACCGAGACCGGCGTGCCAGTAATCGAGCACGTTTGCGGCGGTGGCCGTCACATGGGGTCCTTTCGTCCGGAGCGGCTGCACCCGTCGCCGCCGCACCGCTGTGGCCGAACCGGCTCCCGGCGGGCCCCGCGGGCGTAACCTGAAGGGCCGGTAGGCCACGGCACGCGCCGCGGGAGGTGCTCGGCGCCGCACCGTGGCGGGGGGTGTCCCATGGTGCATCACGTCACCCACGGAAAGCGGCTCCTTCTGGAGCGCGAGAGTGAACTCGGCTTGGTGGACGAGGCGTTGAGCGAGCTGTGTGATCTGTCGAGGGACGGATCGGAGCCCGCCGACCGGCCTCGGGGCGCCCTCATCGCCTTCGCCGGGCCCGCGGGCCTCGGCAAGACCTCGCTGCTTGCCGAGGCGCGGCGCCGCGCCGTCGCCAAGGGCTGCACCGTGGCACCGGCCCGAGGCGGCGACCAGGAGCAGCGGGTCGCCTTCCACGTGGCACGGCAGCTGGTGCAGCCGCTGCTCGCCTCCGTCTCCGACGCGGAACTGCGGGACGTCCTGGGCAGTTGGTACGCGATCGTGGGGCCCGCCCTCGGCCTGTGCGCACCGCCGGACGGCGCGCCGCCCGACCCCCAGGGGCTGCGGGACGGTCTCGACTGGGTGCTCACCCATCTCGCCGTGCAGCGCGCTCCCCTGGTGGTCGTGATCGACGACGCGCACTGGGCGGACGCCGAGTCCCTGAGCTGGCTCACCGCCTTCGCGCCCCGCGCCGAGGCCCTGCCGCTGCTGCTCTTCGTCGCCTACCGTCCCGAGGAACTGCCCGCACACGCCGCTGAGTTCAGAGGCCTGCCCGGACGGGCCGGACAGCGGCCGATCGGGCTCGAACCGCTCAGCGCCACCGCCGTCGCCCGTCTCGTGCGCGACACGCTCGGCGCCCGCGCCGACGACGCGTTCTGCCGCGAGTGCTGGGCGGTCACCGCGGGCAATCCGTTCGAGGCCGTGGAGCTGACCGCGAAGGTGCGCGACCGCGGGCTGACCCCGGACGAGGCCGGCGCGCGTCTGCTGCGTGACCTCGCCGCCGCCGTGAAGGGCAACGGCCTCGTCGCCGGCCTGGAGCGGCTGGGCACCTCCACCGTCCGGTTCGCCTGGGCCTGCGCCGTCCTGGGCACCTCGATCTCCCCGGCGCTCGCCGCGGCCGTCGCGGGCATCGGCGAGCGGGAGTCCGCCGACTGCGCCGACCGGCTGCGCGGGGCCCGCGTCCTGACCGGCGCCGACGTCCTGGAGTTCGTGCACCCGCTGATCGCCACCGCGGTCTACCGCGCCATCCCCGCCGGCGTGCGCGTCGCCCTGCACGGCCAGGCCGCCTGGGCCGTGGTCAACGCCGGGCTCGGGGCGCCCGCCGCCGCACGCCATCTCCTGGAGGTCCACCCCGACGGCGACACGTGGGTCGTGCAGCAGCTGCGGGCCGCCGCCCGCGAGACCGTCCGCGCCGGCGCCCCGGACGCCGCCCGCCGCTATCTCGCCCGCGCCCTGCGCGAGCCCCCGCCCTGGGAGGACCGGGCGGCCGTCCTGTACGAACTGGGCTGCGCCTCCCTCCTGACCGAACCGGCGACGACCGTCAACCACCTGCGTGCCGCGCTCGAAGAGCCCATCACCGACCCCGCCCTGCGCCAGGGCATCGTCTACCGCCTCTCCCAGGTCCTGGCCCACTCCGACCGCCTGGGCGAGGCCTCCGACACCCTGGCCCGCGAGGTCCGCCTGACCACCGAGCCGCGCGTGCGGATCCGGATGCGGGCCGAGCAGTTCATGTGGGACGCCTTCCGGGCCGACGAACCGGACTCGCCGGCCCGCTCGCGGCGCCTTGCCCGCCTGGCCGACCGGCTGCCGGGCCGCGATCTCACCGAGCGGTACGTCATCGGGCTGCGGGCCTGGGACGCCATGCTGCGCGCCGAACCCGCCGCGACCGCCGTGCGGCACGCCGAGCGCGCCCTGGTCGGCGGCCTGGGCTGGGCCGAGGAGGACCGGGGCTTCGAGGTGCCGGTCCTGGTCGCCCTCACCTTCCTGTACGCCGACCGGCCCGGGCGCGCCGAGGAACTGTTCGCCGCCGGGATCTCCGATTTCGAGCGCCAGGGCTGGCGCGGCGCCCATCTGTCGTTCGCGTACACCCTTCTCGGGTATGTGCGCTTCCGGCGCGGGCGCCTGGCCGAGGCCGAGGACTTCGTGCGCGCCGGGCTGCGGATCGCCGAGCGGGTCGGCTCGGGGACGCCCGCCCACTGGTACGCCGTCGGCATCCTCGTGGAGATCCTGCTGGCCAGGGGCCGTGTCGCCGAGGCCACGCGCACCGCCGACGCGTACGGCTTCGGGGAGCCGTTCCCCGCGGCCGTCGTCTTCCCCGACGCGCAGGCCGTGCACGGCGAACTGCTCCTGGCCCGCGGCCTCGCCAAGGACGCGGCGGCCGAACTCGCCGCCGCGGGCCGCCGCCTCGACCCGCGGGGCATGCGCAACCCCGCCTGGTGCCCCTGGCAGCTCCACCTCGCGCTCGCCGAGGCCGACGACGCCCCCGAGCGCGCGCTCGCCACCGCGTACGAGGCCGTCCGGCGCGCCCGCAGGTTCGCCACCGCCTCGGCGGTCGGGCAGGCGCTGCGGATCACCGCGGGCGTCGCGTCGGGCTCCGCGCGCGTCAAGCTCCTGGAGGAGTCCGTCGGCCACCTGGAGCGGTCACCCGCCGCGTACGAACTGGCCTGTGCGCTGGTCGCCCTGGGCGGTGAACTGCGCCGCGCGGGCCGCCCCAAGGATGCCGCCGACCCTCTGTACCGCGGTCTGGAGGCAGCCGTCCTGTGCGGCGCCGACGGCCTGGTCGGGCAGGCCCGCGACGAGCTCGCGGCGGCCGGACTGCGCCCCCGCCTGCTGCACGGCACCGAGACCGACACCCTCACGGCACGCGAGCGCACCGCCGCCGCGCTCACCGTCCGCGGCGCGTCCGCCGCCCGCATCGCCGAGGAGCTGCACACCGACGAGCCGGCCGTCGTCCGGCTGCTGTCCGCCGTGTACCGGAAAGTGGGAACGGACCGCTCCGGTCTTGCCGCCGCACTCGCGCCCCACCACCCCCGCTGACCTCGCCCCGAACACCGCCCCCACCCCGTCGCCGCCCCGCGCGGGCCGGCGCCGCCCCCGCGCCGAGAAGCACCGCGGGCCACGTACCATTGGCGCATGTCCTTCCTCCGCCGCCGCAGCTCCGCCACTCCCGCTGGCCCGGACTTCGATGTCCTCGCCATGGACCCGGGTGACTGGCCCGGCAACCTCGGCGCGGGCCTGCTGCCCGCCCCCGACGGCAGCTGCCAGGGCGTCTTCCTGCGCTACGACCTCTTCGGCGGGCGCGGCCCCGCGATGATCATCGGCAATCTGCCCGAAGGCTCCCCGGCGCGCGAGACGGCCGACGACGAGGTGCCCTTCGAGGTGGCCCAGCTGCTCCAGGCGCTGGAGAACGACGAGGAGGTCACCGTCGTCACCACCGAGGACATGCCGGTGATGCAGGGCGACAACCTCCTCATCGTGCGCCGCCTCAAGCTCTCCGAAAGCCGTATCTCCTGCGTGCAGTTCGACCGCAGCGACGGCGTCCTGGTCACGATCGCCGCCTGGGACCGGCCGATCACCGACGATCTGTACGCCCTCCTGAAGCCGCTGCCCGCGGAGCTCTTCCAGCAGGGCTGACCCAGCCCGCGCGGGACACGGACCGCCTGCCCACCCCTTCTGCCGGAGGGGTGGGTTTTGTCATGTGCCTTGCCAGGCCAGTCATCGGACTTTTAACGTGACCGGTCATGACTCCCGGGATCTCGCGAAGAACCACGATGAAGTCCGCCGTAGGTGTGTCTGCCGCTCTGGCGGCGGGCGTGGGGACACCCGCCGACACCGCGATCGCAGCCGAGGGCCGACAAGGCGGGCGCGATACATCCGATGAATCCGTGCTCTGGTATGCGAAACCCGCCGAGGACTGGGAGCGCGAGGCCCTCCCCGTCGGCAACGGCGCACTCGGCGCCATGATCTTCGGCACCCTCGCCTCCGAGCGGCTCCAATTCAACGAGAAGACCCTGTGGACCGGCGGCCCCGGCTCCCGCGAGGGCTACGACCACGGCAACTGGCGCACGCCCCGGCCCGGCGCCCTCGACGCCGTGCGCGAGCAGCTGGACGAGCAGGGCGCCCTCGCGCCCAACGCCGTGGCGGCCGACCTCGGCCAGTCCCGCCGCGGCTACGGCGCCCACCAGACCTTCGGCGACCTGCACCTGGACCTGCCGGGCGCCCCGGACGCGCCCGACGCCACCTACCGCCGCGCCCTCGATCTGCGTACGGGCCTGGCGACCGTCACGTACACCCACCAAAAGGCGCGCCACCAGCGGGAGTTCTTCGTCTCCCACCCCGACGGCGTGCTCGTGGGGCGGCTCTCCGCCGACCGCCCCGCGAGCGTCACCTGCACCCTGCGCCACACCTCGCCCCGCGCCGACTTCACCGCCAAGGCCGCCGACGACCGGATCGCCGTACGCGGCGAACTCGCCGACAACGGCCTCAGGTTCGAGGCGCAGCTGCGCGTCGCGCACCGGGGCGGCACCCGCACGGCGAACGCGGACGGCAGCATCACCGTCACCGGGGCCGATCACCTCTGGTTCGTCCTCGCCGCCGGGACCGACTACGCCGACACCTACCCCCACTACCGCGGGGACGACCCGCACGCGCGCGTCACCCGTACCGTCGACCGGGCACTCGCCCGCGGCCATGGCGACCTGCGCGCACGCCATCTGCGCGACCACGGCGGCCTGTTCGACCGTGTCGCCCTCGACATCGGCCAGGGCGCCCCGGCCGACATACCCACCGACCAGCTGCTCAAGGGCTACGGGACGGGAGCGCACGCGGCCGACCGGGCCCTCGAAGCCCTGTTCTTCCAGTACGGGCGCTACCTCCTCATCGCCTCCTCCCGGCCCGGCTCGCTGCCCGCGAACCTCCAGGGCGTGTGGAACAACAGCACCTCCCCGCCCTGGTCGGCCGACTACCACACCAACATCAACCTCCAGATGAACTACTGGCCGGCCGAGGCCGCCAACCTCGCCGAGACCACCGCCCCCTACGACCGCTTCGTCCAGGCGCTGCGCGCGCCCGGCCGGCGGACGGCCAAGGAGATGTTCGGCTCCCGGGGCTGGGTGGTGCACAACGAGACCAACCCCTACGGCTTCACCGGCGTCCACGACTGGTCCACCGCCTTCTGGTTCCCCGAGGCCGCCGCCTGGCTCACCGCGCAGCTCTACGAGCACTACCGCTTCGGCGGCTCCACGGAGTACCTGCGCACCACCGCCTATCCGGTGATGAAGGAGGCCGCCGAGTTCTGGCTCGACAACCTGCGCACCGACCCCCGCGACGGCACCCTCGTCGTCACCCCCAGCTACTCGCCCGAGCACGGCGACTTCACCGCGGGCGACTCCATGGCCCAGCAGATCGTCCACGACCTGCTCACCAACACCCTGGAAGCCGCCCGCGTGCTCGGTGACCCGCCCGCCTTCCGCGCCGAGCTTGAGCGGACGCTCGCCGCGCTCGACCCGGGCCTGCGCGTCGGCTCCTGGGGCCAGCTCCAGGAGTGGAAGGCCGACCTGGACTCCCGGTCCGACGACCACCGCCACGTCTCCCACCTCTACGCCCTGCACCCCGGACGCCAGATCCGGCCGGGCGGCGCGTGGGCCGAGGCCGCGAAGGTCTCGCTCACCGCGCGCGGCGACGGCGGCACGGGCTGGTCCAAGGCGTGGAAGATCAACTTCTGGGCGCGGCTGCGCGACGGCGACCACGCGCACAAGATGCTCGGCGAACAGCTCAGGTCCTCCACGCTGCCGAACCTCTGGGACACCCACCCGCCGTTCCAGATCGACGGCAACTTCGGGGCGACCGCGGGCATCGTGGAGATGCTTCTGCAGAGCCAGTTCGACGTCATCGAGGTGCTGCCCGCGCTGCCCGCGGACTGGCCCGAGGGATCCGTGCGCGGCCTGCGGGCCCGTGGCGGGGCAGGCGTCGACGTCGAGTGGTCGGGCGGCCGGGCCACACGCATCGTGCTCACCGCCTCGCGCACCCGCGAACTCACCGTGCGCAGCAGCCTGTTGCCGGGCGGCGAGCAGACCTTCAAGGCGCGGGCCGGGCAGCGGTACGTCTTCGACTGAGCCGCCGCCCGCGCGCCGGTGCGCGCGCTCACACGGCGGGGCCGGGCCCGCTCCCGCGCGGACCCGGCCCCGCCGTCCCGACGGCTCTAGGAGCCCGAGCGCACCACCTTCACGTCGGCAGCCCTGACGTACGCCACGCGGTGCCCGAACTGGATCTCGTAGTACGTGTCCTTGCCGCGCACCACCTTGTGCGGGGCCGTGTCGAACGTCGGCGCGTAGAAGTACTCGCCCGGCACCTTGTCGCCGATCGCGTACTTCTGTCCCGCGAGGAGCTTGTACGGCAGCGGGGTGACCGGCTGCACCGGGACGCCCGCCGGGTAGGCCTCCTTCTCCGGGTAGGCGCGCCCGTACACCGGGATGTCCTTGGCGTCGCCCTTCGGCGTCACCACGAGCCCCTTCGCGTCGACGGCGGTGGGCTGCTTCTTCGGGTTCTTGAACCAGGCCTTCTGGCCCAGGTACCAGACGGCGGTCCAGTCGCCCTCGCGGTCGGCGACCGCGTACTGCTGGCCGGTGGACAGGCGCGCGCCGGTGTCGTTCACCCCGGTCGTCGAGTCGCCGCCGCCGGGCCGCAGCCCGATGTCCTTGACGAGCGGCGCGTCGTCGCGCGGCTCGGTGTGGACGCGCACCGCTGCCGAGCCGTGCACCGGGCACTTCTCGCCCGCCTTGGCGCAGCCCGTGTACTCCGGCCGGTTCTTGGCGTAGTCCGGGGCCACCGTCACCAGGCCGCCGTCCGGGCCGGCCGTGCGCGTGAACGGCCTGCCCAGCAGCGTGAAGTAGTGCTGCCAGTCCCAGTACGGGCCGGGGTCGGTGTGCATGCCCGCGATCGTCGACGGCAGGGTGCCCGGGACGTTGTCGTGGCCGATGATGTGCTGGCGGTCCAGCGGGATGTCGTACTTCTTCGCCAGGTACTTCACCAGGCGCGCCGACGAGCGGTACATCGCCTCCGTGTACCAGGTGTCGGGCGCGGTCAGGAAGCCCTCGTGCTCCAGGCCGATCGACTTGGAGTTCACGTACCAGTTGCCCGCGTGCCAGGCGACGTCCTTGGCCTTCACGTGCTGGGCGATGTGCCCGTCGGTGGAGCGCAGGGTGTACTGCCAGGAGACGTACGTGGGGTCCTGCACCATGTTGAGGACGCCTTCCCAGCGGCCCTCGGTGTCATGGACGACGATCGTGTCGATGCTCTGGCTCCTCGGCCGGTTCCCCAGGTCGTGGTTGCCGTAGTCGTCGTTGCCGTTCGGGTCCTTGAACTCCTCGTAGGGCGCCGGGATCCACTCGCACGACACGGTCGAGGGGCACTCGGTCTCGCCCTTCGGCGCCTTGCGCAGTCCCATGCCCCGCACCTGCGCGGCATCCGGCTCGAGTCCGCCGACCGCCGCCAGGGACACGTGCTGCCCGGAGTCGGTGGTGCGCTCCTGGCCGTCGTGGATGACGGCGAAGACGTCGTTGGCGTAGGTCGCCGCGGTGGCCTGGTCGTCGGCTCCCGAGAAGCGGGCGATCGCGCCGTACCAGTCGGCGGGGTCGTCGCTCAGCGGCTTGCCGAGCTTCTTCTGCGCGGCGGCCAGCAGGGCGGCTCCGCCGCGTACGTTGGCGGCTGGGTCGGTGCGCAGCCGCTCGGCGGGCTGGCCGCTCAGGGCGGCGGCGCGGGGCAGCGTCTTGAGCCGGGCGGGCAGTTCGGCGTTCTCCGGCACCTTGGCCGTGAACTCCGCCGGCTTGAGAACACCCCGCGACTCGTCGCCGCGCGGGTCCTCCGCGCCCTCGCTGTGGTGCGGGGCGCCGGCGACGGCGGTGCGCGCGTCGGTGAGGTGCATGGGGCCGTACCCGCCGGTCACGCTCGGCGCGCCGCCGTGCGCGTCCCAGCGGGACTGGAGATAGGACACTCCGAGCAGCACGCTCTGCGGCACGCGGTATTCGGTGGCGGCGGCCGCGAAGGCCTCCTGGAGCGCGTCCGAAGGCGCCGGGGCGGAGGAGCCCGGCGACGGGGCGGACGGGGCGGCACCGAGCAGCGGAAGCAGCAGACCGGCGGAGACAAGGGCGCCCGCGGTCCTGACGGCGCGTCTGCGCGCGGCAGGGGTGCGGGCGGTGGCGGATCCTCGCAATGCAGCCTCCTGGGACGGTGAAGCGTGATGGGGCGTGCGGGGCCGGGCGTGCGTCAGTGGTACCGGCTCGCCGACGATCCGTCAATCATGCCCAGGAGACGGAATTTCCCACGTCAGCGCCGGTCCCGGCGGGTTTCGCCCCGGGAGGCCGCACGGCCTGCGGCGCGTCAGTGGATTGGACCAATGAGCAGCACGAACACCGCGCCGGACACCGGCGCGGTCCGCCGCGGCACCACAGGTCCGGTCCACCTGTTCGGGGGATGGGCGGGGCAGGGAGTGCCTGCGCGCCGCGGCCTCACACGAAGCGGCGCACGAAGGCCAGGGCCGTGTCGGCGACCTCCTGCCAGCGTCGGTCGATCGTCAGGGCGTGGTCGCGGCCGGCCATCTCCGTGATCTCGGTGACGCCGGAGTTCTCCCGCTGCTTCTTGTACGCGCCGTTGGCGAGCGCCCAGGGCACGGCGTTGTCCTTCTCGCCGGAGATGATCAGGAGGGGGCCGCGCCGGGGATTGCGGCAGTCGACCTTCAGTTCCGAGCGCGGGTTGAGGTTGGCGGTGGCCGCCTGGAACGGCGGGGCGCACGGCGCCGGGACCGCGTACGTGTCGTAGAGCTCCCTGGCCTCGCGCTCGCTGACGGCGTTGGCGTACGCGTAGCGGAACTGGGGGAAGGTCAGGGGGCGGGCGCGCTTGCGGTTGGCCGGGTTGGCGATGATCGGGCGCAGGGAGCGCAGCGTCGACAGGGGCACCGCGAGGACACCGCGGAAGGGCACCGGGTCGATCGCGACGGAGACGGCGGACAGGCCGCGTCCGGCGAGGATCTGGGTGAGCAGTCCGCCGACGGAGTGCCCGACGACGGCCGGTTTGCGCTCCAGGCGGTCGATCAGCCCGGCCAGGTGACCGGCGATCTGTCCGACGGTCTTGCCCGCGAGCGCTTCGGGGTGCTGCCTGGCCTCGGCGACCGTGTCCGCGTCGCCGGGCCAGGACAGGGCCACGGGCGCGTATCCGGCGGCCTCGAAGTGGGCCGCCCAGTGGTCCCAGCTGCCGGGCAGCATCCACAGACCGTGCACGAAGACGACCGGAACACGCTCGGGGGCGGCGTTGGCGCGGTCGATCTGCCGGGTGTCATTGAGGGACATGTCCAGAAGTTACGGGCGGAAGTGCCCCCGCGGTATGGGGGCGGTGGCGGTATGGCCGGTGTTGCACGGTGCTTGTCCGGTCCCCGTGGTCCCGGCGTGCGCGGGCCGCCCGCCCTCAGCGGGACGCCTGCTCTCAGCGGGACGCCTGCTCTCAGCGGGCCGCTCCCGCGAGGACCCGGTCCACCTGGCGGGGGGACAGTGCGTGTTCGACCGCGAGGATGCCCGCGCCGATCGCGGCCGCGTTCTCCCCGGTGCGGCTCGGCTCGATCCGCAGGACATGGGTGGCCAGCGGGTGCGAGCGGCGGTACACCGCTTCCCGTACGCCCGCGAGGAGCTGGTCGTGCACGGCGGCCAGCGCCCCGCCCACCACCACCGTGTCCGGGTTGAAGAAGTTCACCAGGCCCGCAAGGACCTCGCCCACCGCGCGGCCCGCCTCACGCACCATGCGCACGGCATCACGGTTGCCGGACTTCACCAGGCGTACGACGTCGCTGCCCGAGGTCGCCTCCAGGCCGAGCGCGGCGAGCTTGCGGGCGATCGCCGCGCCGCCCGCCACCGCCTCCAGGCAGCCGGAGTTGCCGCACCGGCAGGGATCCTCGATGTCGCCCACCCGGATGTGCCCGATGTCGCCCGCACTGCCCTGCGCGCCCCGGTGCAGGCGGCCGTCGGCGACGATGCCGCAGCCGATGCCCGTGCCCACCTTGATGTAGAGCAGATAGCGCGTGTCGGGAAAGGCGCGCCGCTGCTCGGCCAGCGCCATCACGTTCACGTCGTTGTCGACCAGCGCCCGCGGGCCGAACCGCTCGGCGAAGAACTCCGGGATGGGGTACTGGTGCCAGCCCGGCATGATCGGCGGATCCACCGGGCGGCCCGTCGAGAACTCCACCGGCCCCGGCACCCCGACCCCGATGGCCTGCAAGGACACCGGATCGCGCGCCGCCTCCTTCAGGAGGGCGTGCAGCGTCCGCTCGACGTGCCCGAGCACCTCTTGGGGGCCGTCCGCGATGGAGAGCGGGTCCTCGCGCAGGGCGAGCATCTCGCCGCCGATGTCGAGCAGGGCGACCCGGCAGTGCGAGGCGCCCAGGTCCACGCCCGCCACGGCGTGTTCGCGGGTGCGCAGCCGCAGCCGGCGCGGCGGCCGGCCGCCCGTCGACCCGCCGTCGGACTCCTCCGTGACAAATCCGTGCGCGATGAGCGCGTCCACCCGCTGCGACACCGTCGAGCGCGCGAGCCCGGTCATCCGGGCGATGTCGGCACGGGTCTGCACCGCTCCCGTGCGGAGCAGGGCGAGGACTTCGCCGGGTGAGGACGGTGCGGAAACGGGGTGATCCGGCGCTCCAGACATGGCAGCAACCTTAGGGACGAGTTTGGCTGCTCACAAGGCGGATGCTGTTCGGAAATCGACCTAAGTGACCGTCAACTTGCTTGTACGGAAAGCTGCTTGGGCTCTTGACAGGTCAAAGCCGCCTCATCACATTGCTCTGCAGACCGCTGCCGAAGGAGCCGAGGGTGCAGGCGATGAAGGCGACGCAAGAGATGTTGGCGATGCGCGGGGTGTCCAAGAGCTTTCTCGGGGTGCGCGTGCTGCACGACGTGTCCCTCGACCTCGCCGCCGGCGAGGTGCACGCCCTGGTCGGCGAGAACGGCGCCGGCAAGTCCACGTTGATGAAGGTCCTCGCGGGCGAACACGTCCCGGACGAGGGCAGCATCGTGCTCGACGGAACAGAGCATTCCTTCAGCCATCCCGCGCAGGCCCAGGCCGCCGGGATCGGCATCATCCACCAGGAGTTCGCGCTGCTCGCGCACCGGACGGTCGCCGAGAACGTCTTCCTGGGCCGCGAACCGACCCGTCGCGGCCTGGTCGACCGCCGCGCCATGGAGGCCCGCACCGCCGAACTCCTCGCCGAGGTCGGCGTGGCGGGCATCACGCCGCGCACCTACATCCGTGATCTGTCCGTGGCCCGGCAGCAGACCGTCGAGATCGTCAAAGCGCTCGCCTCCGACGTCCGCGTCCTGGTGATGGACGAGCCCACCGCGCCGCTCGCCGACCACGAGGCGGGCCTCCTGCACGGCCTCGTGCGCCGCCTCGCGGCCCGCGGCCTCGGCATCCTGTACATCTCGCACCGGCTGCGGGAGGTCTTCGACCTGTCGCAGCGGATCACGGTCCTCAAGGACGGCCGCCACGTCACGACGGTCCCCACCCGCGCCACGGACACCGACCAGGTCGTCCGCGCCATGGTGGGCCGGGAGCTGAGCGCCTACTACCCGCCGCGCGCCCATCCCGACGATCTCGGCGAGGTGCGCCTGACCGTCACCGGCGGCGGCAACGACCGGTTGCGCGGCATCGGTCTGACGCTGCGCGCGGGCGAGATCACCGGCATCGCGGGCCTGGCCGGCTCGGGGCGCACGTCCCTGGTGCGGGCCCTGTTCGGAGCGGCGCCCTTCACCGCGGGCGCCATGACCGTGGACGGCGCACCCTTGCGGCCCACCGGGCCGCGGCAGGCCATCCGCGCCGGTATCGCCCTGGTGACCGAGGACCGCAAGGCCGAAGGGCTCGCCCTGCGCCAGTCCGTGCGCGACAACGCGCTGCTCGTGACGCGTGCCGTGCCCGCCCGCGGCGAGCCGCCCACCGCCCGCGAACTCACCGCGCTCCTGGAGCGGGTCCGCCTCCACGCGCGCGGCGAGGACCAGGAGGTGCGGTACCTCTCCGGCGGCAACCAGCAGAAGGTCGTCATCGCCAAGTGGCTCGCCGCCCGCCCCCGGATCCTGCTCTTCGACGAACCCACCCGGGGCGTCGACGTGGGCGCCAAAGCCGCCATCCACACCCTCGTGCGCGAACTGGCCCGCGAGGGCATGGCCGTCCTGATCGTCTCCTCCGAACTGCCCGAACTCATCGGCATGAGCGACCGCGTCCTGGTCATGTCCGCGGGCCGCATCGCCGGTGAACTGCCGGCGGGGGCGGCCGAGGAGGACGTCATGCGGCTCGCCACCAGCGACCCGTCCGGAGACCCGAGTGCCCTCTCCGGTCACCCGAGCGCCCCGTCCGGAGAGGAGCCCGCCGCGTGAGCGGTACCACCGGCACCACCGTCGCCCCACCGCCCGCCGTGAAAACCCGTGCCCCGCGCAGAGGCCGGCTCACCGATCCCGCCGTCGGCGTCTGGCTCGCGGCCGCGGGCGTCACCGCGCTGGGCTGGATCGTCGTCGCCGCGCGCGGCGGCGACTTCCTCACGGTCCCGAACGTCGTCGGCATCCTCCAGAACTGCGTCGCCCTCGGCCTGGTCGCCGTGGGGCAGACCGCCGTGATCCTCACCGGCTCCCTCGACCTGTCCGTGGCCTACCTGATCAGCCTCGGCACGCTCGTCGCCGCCACCACCATGGAGGACGGCAGCGTCCTTACCGGGGTACTCGCCGTGCTCGCCCTGTCGGCGGCCGTCGGACTCGCCAACGGCCTGATCGTCACCGGGCTCAAGGTCAACGCGTTCATCGCGACGCTCGGCACCGCGTTCATCCTGCGCGGCTGGATCGAGGACACCTACACGGGCCCCGCGGGACAGGTCCCCGCCTCGTTCCAGCACCTGGGCTACGACCGCATGGGGCCGGTGCCCGTCTCGCTCTTCCTGCTCGCCGCCGTCGCCGCCGTGATGTGGCTGATCACCCGCCGCACCCGCTTCGGACACCACCTGTACGCCACCGGCGGCGACGAACACGCCGCCCGGCTCTCCGGTGTCCGCACCCGCCGCACGATCATCGCCGCCCACGTCCTGTGTTCGCTGTGCGTGGGCGCCGCCGCGCTCTTCCTCGCCGCACGGCTCGGCGCGGGCGCCCCCTGGGCGGGCACCGAGGCCCGCTACGACCTGGAGTCGATCGCCGCCGTCGTCCTCGGCGGCACCGTCCTCGCCGGGGGCCGCGGGGGAGTGGCGGGCACGCTCGGCGGGGTCCTCGTGCTCGCCGTGCTCGACTCCGTCTTCAACCAGCTCGGCGTCGACCCGTTCTTCAAGAACGTCGTGCGCGGCGTCGTGATCATCGCCGCCGTCGCCCTCTACGCCCGGCGCGGCAGCAGGAGGCCCGCATGAGCGGCCGGACAGCCGAACCCGAACAGACCGTGACGGCGGCCCCCTACCGGCGCATCGCCCGCACGCTCGGCACCGGGGCGCCCGTCTACGCGCTCCTCGCCGTACTGCTCGTCGCCCTCGCCGTCACCGACCCCGGCTTCTACGAACCCGACCGCTTCCTGGCCTTCGTCAAGCGCGCCGCGCCGCTGGTGATCCTCGCCGCCGGGCAGTACCTGGTCATCGTCTGCGGCGAGTTCGACCTGTCGGTCGGGGCGATCGTCACCGCCGGTGTCGTCGCGGCGGCCGAGGTCTACGGCTCCTTCCCGGGCGCGCCCTGGCCGCTCGTCACGGCGGGCCTGCTGCTCGCGGGGGCGCTCACCGGCCTGGTGAGCGGACTGGTCACCACGCAACTGAGAGTGCCCTCGTTCATCACCACGCTCGGCATGATGCTGATCCTGGAGGGCGCCGTCTTCTTCTGGACGGGCGGCTCCCCGCACGGCCAACTCCCGGAAGGTTTCCGCCAGATGGGGCGCGGCACCGCCCTGGGCTGGCTGCCCTGGGCGGTCCTCGCCTGTCTCGTCGCGGGCGCCGTGGCCGTGCTGCTGATGCGCTCCGACTTCGGCCGCACGCTGATCGCGACGGGGGACGGCGAACGCGCCGCCGCCCTGGCGGGCGTCCGGGTGCACCGCGCCCGCGTCATCGCCTTCGTGCTGTCCGGCGCGGCGGCGGCACTGGCCGCGGCCCTCGTCGGCGGATTCTCCGGGGTCTCCGCACAGGCGGGCCGCGGCTACGAGTTCGAGGCGATCACCGCCGTGGTCCTCGGCGGGGTCGTGCTCGGCGGGGGCCGGGGCAGCGTGGTCGCCGCGATGGCGGGCGCCTTCTCGCTCCAGGCCCTGTTCACGCTGCTCAACCTCCAGGGCGTATCGGGCGCCCTGGAATCGACCGTGCAGGGCGTCATCGTCATCGCCGCGGTCGGGCTCGGGGCCGCCGGCTGGTCCCGTCCGCGCCGCCGTCGTACCCACTCCTCGGGAGGCAGACCCTCGTGATGCAGACCCTCGTGACGCACGACAAGCCCCACCGCGGGCGCGCGCCCCTCCGGCGCGGCCGCCTGCTCGCGCCCGCCGCCGCGCTGTTCGCGGGCGCCCTGCTCACCTCCTGCACCAGCGACGCACCGCCCGACTCGCCCGCCGCCGCCTCGCGGTCCGCCGGCTCCGACGAGGGCGGCGACAAACCCTCCAAGTTCTTCGAACAGGCTGAATATGAGCGCCAGTTGAAGCTCGGCGAGCAGACCCCGCAGGGGCCGGACGGCAAACCCTGGGAGCAGATGCTCGAACCGGAGATGACCGACACCGCCCGGTACGAGAAGAAGGGCTCGGGCGGCACCCACCTGTGCTTCTCCAACGCCGGCGTCTTCAACCCCTGGCGCCAGGTCGGCCTGAAGAACATGAAGGCCGAGGTGAAACTCCACGAGGAGATCAGCGACTTCACCGTCCTGGACGCCCAGGGCAAGGACGACAAACAGATCTCCGACATCCAGGAGCTCGCCGGAAACAAGGACTGCGACGCGCTCATCGTCTCGCCCAACACCACCGCCACCCTCACCCCCGCGGTGAAGGAGGCCTGCGGAAAGCTCCCGGTGATCGTCTTCGACCGTGGCGTGGAGACCGACTGCGCCGTCACCTTCGTCAACCCCATCGGCGGCTACGGCTACGGCGCGGTCGCCGCCGACTTCCTCGTCGACAAGGTCAAACCCAAGGGCAAGATCCTCGCCCTGCGCATCTCACCCGGCGTGGACGTCCTGGAGACCCGCTGGTCCGCGGCGAAACTCGCCTTCGACAAGAGCGAACTGGAGGTCGTGGACGCCAAGTTCACCGACGGCGACCCCGCCAAGACCAAGTCGATCGTCGCCGACGCGATCTCCCGGCACGGCTCCGTCGACGGCGTCTGGATGGACTCCGGCGCCACCGCCGTCGCTGCCGTCGAGGCCTTCGAGGACGCGGGCGTCGATGTGCCGCCGATCACCGGCGAGGACCAGCAGGACTTCCTCCAGGCGTGGAAGGACAAGAAGCTGACGGCGATCGCCCCCACCTACCCGACCTTCCAGTGGCGCACGCCGGTCATCGCGGCCCTGCGCATCCTGGACGGCAAGGAGGTCCCCAAGGAGTGGAAGCTGCCGCAGCCCACGATCACGCGGGCCAACCTCGACGAGTACCTCCAGGAGGGCATGCCGCCGCTGCACTACGCGATGTGCGGCTGCCAGAAGATGCCGGGCTTCCCGGGCGACTGGGGAGGCAAGAAGTGACGTACGCCGGCTGGCCGCTGGGTGCCAACCCGTGGATCTGGCACTCGCCGGTCACCGGCGAGGCACTCGGCGAGACGCTGCCGCGCCTGGCGGAGTGGGGCTTCGACTGCGTGGAACTGCCCCTGGAGGGCCCCGACGACTGGGAGCCCGCCGCCGCGGCCAAGCTCCTGGACGCCACGGGCCTGACGCCCGCGGCCGTCGTCGCCGTCATGCCCGACGGCCGCGACCTCGTGCGCGCGGACCCGGGCACGCTGCGCGCCACCCAGGACTACCTGCGCCGCTGCGTCGACGCCGCCCACGCGATCGGCGCCCCCGTCGTCGCGGGCCCCGTCTACGCGGCGGTCGGCCGCACCTGGCGGATGGACCGGGCCACGCGCGCGGCGGCCTACGAGGAGTGGCGCGAGCACATCGCGCCGGTCGTCGCCCACGCGGCCCGCGCGGGCGTCCGCATCGCCGTGGAGCCCCTCAACCGCTACGAGACCAGCCTCTTCAACACCGTCGCCCAGACCCTCGACGGCCTGGCGGGCCTGCCCGAGGAGTCGATCGGCGTGGCCCTGGACACCTACCACCAGAACATCGAGGAGCACTCCCTGCCGGCGGCGGTCCGCGCGGCGGCGGGCCGCGTCGCCCACGTCCAGGTCTGCGCCAACGACCGGGGCGCGCCCGGCGCCGACCACCTCGACTGGCCCGGTTTCCTGCGCGCCCTGGACGCGTGCGGCTACCGGGGGCCGCTCTGCATCGAGTCGTTCACGGCCCACAACGACGCCATCGCCGTCGCCGCCTCCGTCTGGCGGCCCCTCGCGCCCTCCCAGGACGCCCTCGCGACCGACGGGCTCGGCTTCCTGCGCCGGGCCGTGGCCGCCCTCTGACCTCCGGCGCTCCCCACGACATCCGGCAATCCCGCACGTCCGTCCGTCCTTCCCGGCAGATGCCCCCAGCAGAGAGGACCACCTCATGGACTGTCATGTGCGTGACATCAGGCCGCGTGACGCGAGAGGCCCGCGAAGAACGCTGATCGCCTGCCTCGCCGCGCTGCTCCTCGCCATCGGATTCCTGCCCGCCACGTCGAGCGCCGCCGACAAGGCGCCCGCCTTCCGCGCCCTGCTCTTCACCAAGGCCGTCGGCTACGTCCACGGCTCCATCCCGGCCGGCGTCCAGATGGTCAAGGAGCAGGCCGCGGCGAACGGCTTCGAGGTCGTCGAGACCGCCGACGCGACGGTCTTCGACGACGCCAAGCTCAAGGACTTCGACGTCATCATCATGCTGCAGAACTCCGGCATGGTCTGGGACACCGAGGCCCAGCGCGACGCCATGAAGGCCTACGTCAAGAGCGGCAAGGGCGTCGTCGCCCTGCACAACACCCTCGACATGGGCGTCGAGGACTCCTTCCCCTGGTGGGACGACCTCATCAACGCGGGCGCCCACATGCCCGCCCACTCACCGGGCGTCCTGAAGGGCACCGCCAAGGTCGCCGACCGCGCGCACCCCTCCACCCAGGGCCTTCCCGAGCGCTGGGAGCGCCCCGAGGAGTGGTACAACTTCGACAAGAACCCCCGCGGCGACGTGCACGTCCTGGTCACCGCCGACGAGACCACGTACGACCCCGGCGGCTCCAAGATGGGCGCCGACCACCCCATCTCCTGGTGCCGCAACGCCGAGGGCGGCAAGGTCTGGGCCACCGCCATGGGCCACGACAAGGCGTCGTACTCCGAACCGGCCTTCCGCGAGCACGTGCTCGGCGGCATCCGGTGGGCCGCGGGCAACAAGCCCGGCGACTGCGGCGGCACGGTCTGGTCCGGCTACGAGAAGACCGCGCTCGACGACAACACCGCCGACCCGATGGAGCTGGACGTCGCCAAGAACGGCCAGGTCTTCTACGTCCAGCGCAGCGGCGAGGTGAAGATCTTCGACCCGAAGAGCCACTCCACCTCCACGGCCGGCAAGCTCGACGTCTACACCGGCGGCGAGGACGGCCTCGTGGGCATGGAGCTCGACCCGAAGTTCGCCACCAACCGCTGGATCTACCTCTACTACGCGCCCGCGTCCGCGAAGGAGGACGTCAACCGCCTCTCCCGCTTCACGGTCAAGAAGGACAACACCCTCGACCTCGCCAGCGAGAAGAAGCTCCTGGACGTTCCCGCCTACCGCGACCGCACCTTCCCCGAGCCCGGACACACCGGTGGCGCCGTCGAGTTCGGCCCGGGCGGCACCCTCTACCTCGGCGTCGGCGACGACGTCCCGCCCAACCTCGACCCCAACTGGCAGGGCTACGCCCCGCTCGACTGGCGCCCGGGCAAGCAGCTGCTGGACGCCGCCCGCACGGCCGGCAACACCAACGACCTGCGCGGCAAGATCCTGCGCATCAAGCCCACCGACAAGGGCGGCTACACCATCCCCAAGGGCAACCTCTTCGCCAAGGGCACCGCGAAGACCCGCCCCGAGATCTACGCCATGGGCTTCCGCAACCCCTTCCGCTTCACCGTCGACCCCAAGACCGGCTACGTCCACGCCTCCGACTACGGCCCCGACCGCGGCGCCCCCGAGACCAACCGCGGCCCCGAGGGCCTGGTCGAGTACAACGTCATCAAGAAGGCCGGCAACTTCGGCTGGCCCTTCTGCCACGGCAACAACCAGGCGTACGCCCCCTACAACCCCGACACCCAGGAAGTCGGCGCCAAGTTCGACTGCGCCAAGCCCACCAACCCCTCGCCCAACAACACCGGCCTGAAGGACCTGCCGTCCCTCCAGCAGCCGGAGATCTGGTACGGCTACGGCGAATCCAAGGAGTTCCCGGAGATGGGCGCGGGCGGCTCGGCACCGATGAGCGGTCCCGTCTACCACTACGACCCCAAGAACCCCTCCACGACCAAGTTCCCCGCCTACTTCGAAGGTGCGAGCTTCTTCTACGAGTGGGCCCGCGACTCGGTCAAGGAGATCCGCTTCGACAAGGACGGGAAGCTCCTGAAGATCAACGACTTCCTGAAGTCGGCGAAGTTCGCCAAGCCCATGGACATGACCTTCGGACCCGACGGCTCGCTGTACGTCCTGGAATGGGGCAGCGAGTTCGGCGGCGGCAACAACGACTCCGGGCTCTACCGCATCGACTACTCCCAGGGCCGGCGCACCCCGCTCGCCCGGGCCAAGGCCTCCGTCACGAACGGCCCGACCCCGCTGAAGGTCGACTTCTCCAGCGAGGGCAGCAAGGACCCGGACGGCGACCCGCTCACCTTCGCCTGGGACTTCGACGGCGACGGCACCTACGACTCCACCGAGGCCAACCCCTCCCACACCTACGACACCAAGGGCGACTTCAACGCCCAGCTGAAGGTCACCGACTCCACCGGCAAGTCCGGCTACGCCAACGTGCCCGTCACCGCGGGCAACACGGCACCCATGGTGAAGGTCGAGACGCCGGTCGACGGCAAGCTCATCGAGTTCGGCGACAAGATCCCCTACAAGGTCACGGTCACCGACCCCGAGGACGGCACGATCGACTGCTCCAAGGTCACCGTCAACCCGGCCCTCGGCCACGATGACCACGAGCACCCCACCACCGACATCCCCGGCTGCGAGGGCACCGTGGACACCGGTGACCTGGGCGGCCACCCCGAGGGCGCCGACCTCACGTACGTCCTCAACGCGAAGTACACCGACAAGGGCGGCGACGGCGTCAGCGCCCTGACCGGCTACGGGCGCTCGGTCCTGCACCCCAAGCACAAGCAGGCGGAGTACCACGACGACCAGTCGGGAACCCGCATCGTCTCCCAGGAGGGCGCCGAGAACGGCAAACGCATCGGCGACATCAGTGACGGCGACTGGATCGCCTACAGCCCCATGAGCGTCGAGGGTGTCAGCAAGGTCAGCTACAAGCTGTCCTCGCCCTACGGCGTCGGCTCGATCGAACTGCGCGCGGACGCCCCGGACGGGAAGCTGCTCGCCACGACGCCCGTCCCCGACACCGGGGGCTGGGACACCTACCAGGCCACGCCCGACGTGCCGGTCGAAGCCCTGGCCGGCACCCACAAGCTGTACCTGGTCTTCACGTCGCCGCAGGACAATTCCTTCGACGTGGACGCGGTGCAGTTCACCACGTCATAGTCACGCGGTAGTCGCCGGAGGCATACGAAGGTCCGCAGTGCGCCGCTTTCCCCGACGCACTGCGGACCTTCATCCCCCTCAGCGAGTACCGACCGCCGCGCGCACGGCCCGGCGGGCCAGCTGGCAGTCGTCGTGCAGCCGCCTCAGCAACAGCCGCTGTTCCTCGCCGGACGGTGCGGCACCGGGGTGGGCCGGACCCGGCGCCGTCGGGGTCGTGTCGTGCATCGAGCGCTGCACGGCCATCTCGTACGTACGGATCTCGCGGGTGAGCACCAGCATCAGGTTCACCAGGAAGGCGTCACGCGCCGCCGGGCCCTGCTCCTGCGCCAGCTGGCTGATCTCGCGGCGCGCCACCGGTGCGTCACCGAGCACCGACCACAGCGTCGCCAGGTCGTAGCCCGGGAGGTACCAGCCGGCGTGCTCCCAGTCCACGAAGACCGGGCCCGCGGGGGACAGCAGGATGTTCGACAGCAGGGCGTCGCCGTGGCAGAACTGCCAGGTGCCGTGCTGCCCGGCCGAGTGCGCGATGCCGTGCAGCAGCTTCTGCAGGTCGCCCATGTCCCGGTCGGTGAGCAGCCCCAGTTCATGGAAGCGGTTGATCCGCTTGCCGTAGTCCATGGGCCTGCCGAACAGTTCCTGCGGTGGACGCCACCGGTTCAGGTGGCGGATGGCGTTGAGCGCCAGGCGCACGTCCGCGCGGGGCGGCGGCTCCACGGGGTGGCGGGACAGCGCGGCGACGCGTCCCTGCATCCGCTCGATCACCAGCGTGCAGTCCTCGGGGTCCGCGGCGATGAGCCGCGGGGCCCGGACGGGAGGACGGTGCCGGACGAACGAGCGGTAGGCCGCTATCTCGTGCCGGATCCGCTCGGTCCACGCGGGGGAGTGGTCCAGTAAACATTTGGCGATCGCGGTGCTGCGTCCGGTGGTCCCCACCAGCAGCACGGTGCGTCCGCTGCGGCGGAGCACCTGGACCGGATTGAACTCCGGACAGATGCGGTGCACCGAGGCGATCGCGGTGCGCAGTTGCGCCCCTTGGGGGCCTGACAAGTCGAGTCTCCCGCTGAGCGGTTGCGTCCCGGGCCCCGGAAAGCGTCGCGTTCGGCCGGCGCCGAGCGATCCGGCCGCGGGGCGCGCGGGCTCCAGATACGGGCCGCTGCCGGGCTGTCGGCTGTGCAGTGGCCGGGGCGGGGCGGACACGGAGGACGATGCTGTGTACATGGGCGATACAGATCCCTTCGTGTGCCTGCGAGTTGCTGCGCTCCCGCCCCGGCTCCCTTGGGAGCACCCTGGGGAATGTCCCGCGGTGGGCCGGGTCGGGGTGGCGCATTCCTACCTGACACCCGGCGTCCCCTGGCACACCATGTGGCGCACCCTGGCGAACCCTGGCGAATAGTCGCCCAGCAACTGACAGAGGGTTACTGTCAACTCAGCCGAGAACCTGGGGGCTTGACGTGAACGGACAACCCAACACCCGACTGTCGGACCTATTCGGCCTGGCAGGCTGGTCAAAAGGGGAGCTCGCGAGACTGGTGAACCGGCAGGCGGCGGCCATGGGCCATCCGCAGCTGGCCACCGACACCTCGCGGGTACGGCGTTGGATCGACATGGGAGAAATCCCCCGCGATCCCGTGCCCCGGGTTTTGGCGGCTCTGTTCACCGAGCGTCTCGGCCGTGTCGTGACCATTGAGGATCTTGGTCTGGTCCGGCACGGGCGCGTGGGGAAACGGCGAGGCGACGGCGGTGTGGAGCACCCCGACGGCGTGCCGTGGGCGCCCGAACGGACAGCCGCGGTCCTCACCGAATTCACGGGAATGGACCTCATGCTCAACCGACGCGGCTTGGTGGGCGCGGGTGCCGCGCTCGCCGCCGGCTCCGCACTCAGCAGCGCCATGCACGACTGGCTGCACACCGATCCGGCCCTCGTTGCCGACGCTCCCCGAACCAACCATCCCCTGCACGCCGACCCCGCTGGGTTCGACCGCTATGAGGCCGCCCCCATCGGGTCGCAGGAGATCGAGGAACTGGAGACCTCCGTCGAGGTGTTCCGGGCCTGGGACGCGGCGCGCGGCGGCGGTCTGCAGCGCAAGGCTGTGGTGGGACAGCTCAACGAAGTGGGCGGCATGCTCGCCTACCGACACCCCGATCATCTCCAGCGCCGCCTGTGGGGCGTCGCTGCCAATCTCGCCGTCCTCGCGGGCTGGATGTCGCACGACGTCGGCCTCGAACCGACGGCACAGAAGTACTTCGTGATCGCCGCGCACGCGGCCCGCGAGGGCGGCGACCGGCCGCGCGCCGGTGAGGCCCTGTCCAGAGCCGCGCGCCAGATGGTGCACATCGGCCGCCCGGACGACGCACTGGACCTCATGAAGCTCGCCCAGTCGGGTTCGGGCGAGGAGATGCTGCCGCGCACGCAGGCCATGCTCTACACCATCGAGGCCTGGGCGCAGGCGTCGATGGGCAAGGGGCAGGCGATGCGCCGCACGCTCGGCATCGCCGAGGACCTGTTCGTCTCCGACAAGGGGGACGTGCCCCCGCCGAGCTGGATGCAGATGTTCGACGAGGCGGACATGCACGGCATGCAGGCCCTGGCCTTCCGCACCCTCGCCGATCACGACGCGTCCGCCGCCAACACCGCCCAGCGCCACGCCAGGGAGGCGATCGACCTGCGGTCCAAGGGCCGCGACCGCTCGCAGATCTTCGACTACATCTCGCTGGCCTCGGCGTGCTTCATCGCCGACGACCCTGAACAGGCCGACCGGTACGCACGGTTGGCGCTGGTGTCGATGGGGTCGAACTCCTCGCACCGCACCTGGGACCGGCTGCGCGAGATGTACCGCCTGACGGCTCAGTACTCCGGCTACCCGAAGATCGAGGACCTGCGCGAGGAGATCAAGCTGGCCCTGCCCAAGGCGGCGGCCAAGGCCGGAGGTGGCAGCCGGATCCGCGCCTGAGGCACCGGGACAGGTCCGCTGTTCGTTCTACGGCTCCTCCGGCGGGGGTTCCGGCGGCTCGGTGAGCGTCGGTGACTCTCAGGCGTTGATCCGTGCGATCAGCAGGCAGGCGTCGTCCTCCCGCGGGGCCACGCCGAACTCTTCCACGACTGTCCGTACGCACTCCTGAGCACACCGCGTGTCCGTGAAGCGCGGCGCGAGGGCGAGCAGTCGGCTCGTGGCCGCGTCCCCGGTGCGCCGGGGAACCAGTCCGTCGGTGTGCAGCAACAGCAGGTCGCCGGGCTCCAGGCGCACTTCGGCCTGCTCGTACGTGGCTCCGGAGGTCGCTCCGAGGATCACGCCGACGGGTGGCGTCAGCGCGCGCCCCGTCCCGTCACGGAACAGCAAGGGGGCGGGGTGGCCCGCCTGTGCCCAGCTGAGGGTGCGGGTGGCCGGGGCGTACTGGCAGCAGACCGCGCTGCCGAGGGCCGGTTGCGCGGTGGTGTCCAGCAACTGATTCAGCCAGCTCATCAGTTGCGCGGGGTGCGCCCCGGCGACCGCCATGCCGCGCACGGCGCCGAGCAGCATCGCCATGCCCGTCGTGACGGTGACGCCATGGCCGGTGAGGTCGCCGACGCTGAGCAGGAACCGGCCGTCGGGCAGCTCCATCGCGTCGTACCAGTCGCCGCCGATCAGTGAGCTCGTCGACGAGGGGAGGTAGTGCGCGGCGAGGTCGAGCGCCGCGGGTCCGCCGTGCGGGAACCGCAGGGAGCCGCGCCACGGCGGCAGCACGGCCTCCTGCAGTTCGACCGCGAGCCGGTGCTCTGTCTGCGCGATGTGCCGCTGGCGCTGCAGCGAGTCACGGGTCTCGCGCACCGTTCGCTGGCTGCGGCGCAGCTCGCTGACGTCGCGCAGGACCGCCCACATCGAGGCGGTGCTGCCGTCAGCGGCGAGCACGGGCTCGCCCATCATGTGCACCTGTCGGACGCCCCCGTCGGGACGCGTGATGCGGAACTCGCCGTCGATCGGTTTCCCGTCGATCAGGCAGTCCGTGACCATGGCCGTCAGCATCGGCTGGTCGTCGACGTGCACCAGGGAGGGCAGTTCGTCGAGGGAGAGCGGGGGAGCTTTCGGGTCCCGGCCGAGGATCTGGTACAGCTCGCCCGACCAGCTCGCCTCGTCGCTCAGGAGGTTCCACTCCGCGCTGCCGACCCGGCTGAGCAGCGAGCCGTGCTGCGGTTCGAGCGGCGGGGTCACGGCCGGAGCGATGGGCTCCACGGCCGGTTGCACGGGTCCGTCCCGTAACTGGGCGAGGTGTTCGTCCAGGTCGTTGAGCTGGTGGACCGCGAGGTCGCACAGGGCGCGCTGCCAGCGTCCTTGCGGGTCGCTCTGGTCGGGCCCGGCCTCACGGCGCACGGCGTCGACCTCACCGCGGAGCCGGCGCGTCTGCGTGATCAGCGCTTCGACCGAGCCGCGCTCAGGCGGCTGGGCGGAAGGGCGGTCCGCGAAGACATGGGACGGCATGAGGTGCTCCGTTGAGGGTGCGGTGCGACCAAACGGGCGGGATGGACCGCTAATGACTTTCGCACAGCGCGGGGTGGCTCGTAAGGCATTTGGCAACACACGACGCGGGGTTGCTTGTGGCATATGTCTATGTCCTTCGGAACGATGTGTTCCGATGGCTTGATCCCGATCACCCGCGCAAGTAGCGGAGAACCGCCAGAACGCGCCGGTTGTGGTCATGTGACGCGGGCAGCCCGAGTTTGTTGAAGACGGCGGCCACATGCTTCTCGACGGTGCCCGCCGAGACGACGAGACTCTGTGCGATCGCCGCGTTGGACCGCCCCTCGGCCATCAGCGAAAGGACCTCGCGCTCACGGTCGGTGAGCGGCGCGAGCTCCTCCGCCCGCCGGCCGGCCCCGGCCAGCTGGGTCACCACCTCCGGGTCCAGCGCCGTACCGCCCGCGGCCACCCGCTCCAGGGCGTCGGTGAACTCCGCGACGTTCGCCACCCGGTCCTTGAGCAGGTAGCCGACGCCCGCGGATCCCGCCGCGAGCAGTCGCGTGGCGTACTTCGTCTCCACGTACTGGGAGAAGAGCAGCACCCCCGTGCCGGGGTGGTCGCGGCGGATGTCGATGGCCGCGCGCAGTCCCTCGTCCGTGTGGGTCGGCGGCATCCGGATGTCGGTCACCGTGACGTCCGGGCGGTGCTCGGCGACCGCGGCACGCAGCGTGACCGCGTCACTCACGGACGCACAGATCTCGTGCCCGCGCTCCGCGAGCATCTGGCCCAGCAACTCCCGCAGTACCGCGGCATCCTCGGCGATCACGACGCGCATGGCGGCATGCTCTCACGCGTGCAGCGGCAGCTCGACCGTGACCGCCGTCGGCCCGCCCTCGGGGCTCCGGACCTCCATCCTCCCGTCGACCGTACGGACGCGTTGCGCCAGGCCCGTCAGACCGCTGCCCGCTCCTGCGTCCGCGCCGCCGTGCCCGTCGTCACCGACCTGGAGGTACAGCCGCCCGTCCAGCTGGGCCACCGTGATCGAGGCCCGCTGCGCCCCGCTGTGCTTGATGACGTTCGCGAGCAGTTCGGCGGCGCAGAAGTACGCGATGGTCTCGATGGCCGGGGTCGGGCGCTCCGGTATGTCCGTCACCAGGTCGACGGGGATGCTGCTGCGCGCACCGAGCGTGGCGAGCGCGTCCGGCAGGCCGTCGTCGAGGACCGGGGGATGGAGGCCGCGGGCCAGATCACGCAGTTCGGTGAGGGCCGCGGTGGCGTTGTGATGCGCGCCCTCGACGAGCTGCCGCAGACGCGCGACGTCCAGCGGCGCACTCCGGTGAGCGTGCCCGTCACCGTCACCGTCACCGGCGCCCTCGCTCTCGTCGAGGCGCTGCCTGATCATGTCGAGGGTCATCGCCACCGCGACGAGCCGGACCTGTGCTCCGTCGTGCAGATCGCGCTCGACGCGCCGCAGCAGCGCCACCGAGTCGTCCACGGCAAGCGCCCGCGTCTCCTCCAAGTCCCGCACCCGGTCCACCAGGTGCCCGGGTCCGAGCAGGGCACCGATCAGCCATTGGTCGGCCTGCGTCACCAGGCGGGTCACCCAGGGCGCGCACAGCAGCGTGATCACGCCGAGGGCGACCGCGAGGAACGTGCCGGCGAAGGTGTCCGCGTCGAGGCCGCCCACCGGGACCGGCGTGAGCACCGGCATCCCCTCCCGCGCCCCCGGCTCGGGGTGCTGCCCGAACACCGCCCACCGCAGGGGCGCGGTGAGGTCGATCAGGCCCACCAGCCACCACAGGACGGCATACGCCCCCAGACAGCTGACCGGCAGCTTCGCCAGGACGTAGGCCGCCGACCGCCAGCCCGCCCCGTCCCACAACCGGGCGTCGAGGCGGCTGACCCACCGCCCCTCCGGCCGCAGCGGCGGCGGCGCGGGCGTCCGGTCCCCCAGGAACCCTGCCGCGAGGCGGCGATGGACACCGCCCAGCGCCCGGGCCAGCAGCAGCCCCGCGACGAACAGCAGCGCCCCGAGCAGCGCGAACACCACCGAGACGGTGAACCCCGCCCCCAAGGCCAGCACCACCGCGAGCAGCACACCCCCCAAGAGCCCGAGCGGAAACCCGACCAGGCAGTAAGCGGCCTCGGCCCACGCCCGCCGGGAGAAAGGGGCGCGCCCCACGGCGCGCGCGAGGCCACGCGCCCCCCGAGTGCCGGACGGCGTCCCGGGGCGCTCCGGCGCGCTGGGGGTGGTGGAGGCGAGGGTCGCGGCCTCGATCATGACAACTCCCGCTGCGGAGTACGGATTACCGAGTACGGATAGCGAATAGCGAATAGCGGATTGCGGATGTGGTGGGGCGGACAGGTGGGCCGCCCGGCCCGGCGATACGGACCGCCGGGCCGGACAACTTCACGGTAGGCCTCCGCCGGCGTCCACCGGAACGCGGATTTCCTCCGTCTGGCCTGGGGGAAAACCCCCAGGCCAGATGGAGCCGGCCCTGCCCGGAAGCGCGGCCCTGCCCGGGATCAGGGCGCCCAGGGTGCCTCCACGACCCAGGTCGTGTCCTCGGTGAAGGAGCTCGGACTGTCCGAGGGGCGGGATCCGCCGGGGACGGCGAGGTACACCTCGGCGTTGTAGTGGCGCAGGTACTGGCCCGGGTAGTTCTGGGCCATCAGACGGACGCCGCCCTGTCCCGGCACCGCGCAGAACGTGGCGTCCGCACGGAACAGCGCCGAGCCGTCACCGGCCTCCCGGTGGACCCGGAAGTCGCGGTGGCGCAGGTACTCGCCGGGGTAGTTGCGCGACTCGAAGGAGTAGCAGGAGCTGTCGGCGAGGCCGGGCACGATGCGCCAGGTGGCGTCGTTCTTCAGCAGGTCGCTGCTGCCGCTGTTCACGACCTCCGTGTAGGCCAGCGCGTCCTTGTGCCGGAGATAGCGGTCCGTGTGCCCGGGGGTGGTGACCCGCAGCGCCTTCGGTCCGGTGGGCAGGGTCGTCGGCGCGGGCGGGCTCTTCGACGCGTTGATCAGGGCCTGGTTCGCCGCCTTGACCCGCGCCGCGTCCACCTTGACCACCTGACGGTCGTAGGTCAGCAGGCCGTTCACCTCGTTCTCGACGTCGGTGATCTCGGTGTAGACCGACGCGGAGAGACCGGCCGGCATCTGCTGGAGGCGCAGTGCGTCGATCAGGCCGATGAAGCGGTTGTTCAGATGGGCGGCGTCGGCCTGGTCCTCGTACGAGAAGCCGTTGCCCGGTGACCATTCGTGGCCCGGCACCCGCAGTCCGAGGCCGCCGTACTCGCCGAGGACGGCGGCGCGGGTCGCGGACGGTCTGGTCACCCCCGGGCCCACGTAGATGTGGTGGTCGACGACGTCGCCGTTGCCGCCGTCGACCGAGCCGCAGCAGTTGATGCCGCTCATGTTGTCGACCAGGCGCGAGGGGTCGGCCGCCTTCACCTTGTCGGCGATGCGGGCCTGGTCGTACTGGCCCCAGCCCTCGTTCTGGTTGACCCACATCACGAGCGACGGGGAGCTGCGGTGCTCGTCGATGATCTGGTCGAACTCCGCCTCCCACTGGGTGCGGGCCGCCGAGTCCGGTGTGCGGGTGTCCATCGAGGGCATGTCCTGCCACACGAGCAGGCCGAGCCGGTCGGCCCAGTAGAACCAGCGCTGCGGCTCCACCTTGATGTGCTTGCGCACCATGTTGAAGCCGAGGTCCTTGTGCTTCTGGAGGTCGTACTTGAGGGCGTCGTCGGTGGGGGCGGTGTAGATGCCGTCCGGCCAGTACCCCTGGTCGAGGGTGCCGTTGTGGAACACGAACGTGCCGTTGAGCAGCAGCCGTTGCTTGCCGTCGACCGTGCCGCGCGAGATCGACCGCATGCCCGCGTAACTGCCGACGGAGTCCGACACCGTGGAGCCGGAGAGGAGTTCTGCCTTGACGTCGTACAGGAACGGATCGTCCGGCGTCCACAGGTGCGGGTCGGTGATCCGCACCGTCAGCTGTGAGCCGACCGCGCCGGTCGCCGTGCCCACGGTCGTGCCGCCGGAGCTGACCGTGACGCGTGCGCTCCGGCCGCTGGTCCCATTGCCCCGGACGGTGACGCGCAGCGCCGATCCGCCCAGGTCCGGCACCATGTCGAGGCGGGTGATGTGGGCGGCGGAGGTGGGCTCCAGCCACACGGTCTGCCAGATGCCGGAGGCGGCGGTGTAGAAGATGCCGCCGCCGGGGTGGGGCGTCACGTCGTTGATGCGCTGCTTGCCCACGGCCTGGCCGCCGGTCTGTGTCGGGTCGAACACCGAGACCACGATGGTGTTGGTGCCGCCGTTGAGCAGGGGCGTGATGTCGTAGCCGAAGGCGTCGTAGCCGCCGTCGTGGGCGCCGCCCGCCTGCTGCCCGTTCACCCACACCGTCGTACGCCAGTCACTGGCGCCGAAGTTGAGCTGGACGCGGCGCCCGTTCCAGTTCGACGGCACGGTGAACGTGCGCTTGTACCAGAGCTTGTCGTTCTGGGTGATCTTGCGTTGGATGCCGGAGAGCGCGGACTCCGCCACGAAGGGGACCCGGATCTGGTCGGTGAAGGAGGCCGGCTGGCCGGCGTTCGCCGAGGTGACGGCGAAGTCCCAGATGCCGTTGAGGTTGCTCCAGTCGGGCCGGGTCAGCTGGGGCCGCGGATACTCCGGAAGCGGGTTGTCCCGGGAGACCTGGCCGGTCCACGGCGTCGTCATCGGCGCCGGTTTCGGTGTCCAGGGGGTGGGGGCGGCCTGGGCGGCGGGCGCCAGGGCGGTGGCGCCGCCCAGGAGCAGGGCGAGGGCGCTCAGCAGGATGCCGAGGGTGTGGCGTGGTCGTGAGCCCGCTTGCGGACGCGCGGGGCGCGTCGGTCTGAGGCGCGTGGACGGGAGGTGCATCGAAGGCTCCTCGTGTCGCGGTGCACGGCCGGCTGGCCGGGGTGCTCGCCGGCTCTTACATCGTTGTAAGGAGAGTTCTTATGCACTTGATGGGGTCACGTCAACGCTGGGAACGAGCCAATCTGCCGCGCGCGGAGTCCCCCTCAGAGGCCCGGGGCCGACTCGCGCGGGTCCCAGTCCGCCGCGGGCCAGCGGTGCTCGTCGAACGTGTCGGGCACCTGACCGCAGGGGGCGTAGACGCTGATGAACAGCGTCGTGGTCGCGTCGTTCCACTGGACGTCGACCTGGTCGCCCCTCGGATCCTCGAAGCGGAAGCCCAGCTGGAGCGAGGACGCGCCCGTGCGGCGGCCCCAGTCGTGTGTGCGCTTCCAGCCCCGCTCCACCAGCTGCCGCCGCACGCGCTCCTGAGCGTCTCGCGCGGTGGCTTCGGGGACGTGCGGCACGCTCCAGTCAAGTCCGAAACTCCGGACGTCACTACGCGCCTCGTCGACATGGGCGAAGCCCCGCAGCCCGCGGTAGGAGCAGGCGCCGGTGTCGACCCGGCCCGGGGCCGCGGCGTACGTGTCCGGCAGCCCGAAGCCGTCGTACACCTCGTCGGACCGGTCGTTGAGCCGTTGCGCGACCGCATCGGGATCGGCCGAGGGATACGGCTCTCCGTTCCACACGGAGTTCCCCGCCACCGCGGCAGCAGCGGACAGCGCCACCACCGCGGCCGCGACGACGGGCACCACCACGGACCGTCCGGCGGCAGGGGCTCTGCGGAGGGAGATCTTGCGCATGCACGTGACGGTAAGCGCCGGCATGGGGTGACACATGAGTACGCGTACCCAGGTGCGCGCACACAGCGGCTGCCACGGCCGTCACCGGGCATCAGGCCCGGGCGAGGGCCCCGGCCGGCCCTCGCCGGCCGGGTGCCGGCTCAGTTCGTGAACGGTACTTGTGCCGAGGGCGCCTCCTGAGGCCCCGACGGATGGCGCCACAGGCCGTCTGCCGCCAGGCGTGGCAGTACTCCCTCGCCGAACCAGTACGCCTCTTCCAGGTGGGGGTAGCCGGACAGGACGAACTCCTCGATCCCCAGCGCCGCGTACTCCTTGATCAGGGCGGCGACCTCCTCGTGGCTGCCGACCAGAGCGGTTCCCGCGCCGCCGCGTACCAGGCCGATGCCGGCCCAGAGGTTGGGGTGGATCTCCAGGGCGGCACGGCTTCCGCCGTCGTGCAGGGCCAGCATCCGGCGCTGGCCCTCGGACTCGCTGCGCGCGAGCCCGGCCTGCACCGCGCGCACGGTCTGCGGGTCGAAGCCCGCCAGGAGGCGGTCCGCTTCCGCCCAGGCCTGCTCGGAGGTGTCGCGTGTGATCACGTGGAGCCGGATGCCGAAGCGCGGCGTCCGCCCCTCCTTCGCCGCGAGCCCGCGCACCCAGGCGATCTTCTCCGCGACCTGCGCGGGCGGCTCGCCCCAGGTGAGGTAGACGTCGGCGTGCCGGGCGGCGACCTCACCGGCGAGGGGCGACGAGCCGCCGAAGTACACCTCCGGGACCGGGTCGGGGACGCGGGCCAGCTTCGCGTCCTCGACGTGGAGATGCTGCCCGGTCAGGTCGACGGTCTTGCCCTCCCACAGCTCCCGCACGATCTGGAGGAACTCGCCGGTCCGGCGGTAGCGGTCGTCCTTGTCGAGGAAGTCTCCGTAGGCCCGCTGCTCGTGGCTCTCGCCGCCCGTGACGACATTGAGCAGGAGCCGTCCGCCGGTCTGCCGCTGGAACGTGGAGGCCATCTGCGCGGCGAGCGTGGGGGAGACGAAGCCGGGGCGGAAGGCGACCAGGAACTTCAGGCGTTCGGTGTGCTGGCTGACCATGGCGGTGGTCAGCCACGCGTCCTCGCACCAGGCCCCCGTGGGGGTCAGCGCGCCGACGAAGCCGAGGTCCTCGGCGGCGCGGGCGATCTGGCTCAGGTAGGCGACCGTGGGCGGCCGGTCCCGGCCGGAGGCACCGGCGGGGGTGCCATGGCCTCCGCCCACGACGTGGCGGCTGTCGCCGTTGGTGGGCAGGAACCAGTGGAAGGTGAGGGACACGGGAGCTCCGATCAGGGGTGCGAGGAGGGAGGACAGGTCATCGCTGGGGCCATCAGTGGGGTCATCGGCGGGTTTCCTCAGAGCAGGCCGTGGCGGGGCGGGCGGGTGCCGGCCAGCACGTAGCGTCCGATGTGCTGGATCTTCCAGCGGGCGGGGTCGTGCAGCGTGTGGGTGCGCGCGTCGCGCCAGTGCCGGTGCAGATTGAGGGAGTCGAGCGCCGACCGGGTGCCGGCCACGTCGAAGAGCGCGCTCGCCACCTCCACCGCGGCGCTCGCCGCCTGCACCTTCGCGGCGGCCACCGCGATGGACGCCTCGGCCGCCGTGGCGTCGGTGAGGTCGCCTCGCGCCGCGTCGACGGTACGGGCGGCCTCGCGCAGCAGCGCCTCGGCTGCCCGGACGCGGAGGGCGAGTTCCCCGAACTGCTGGATCAGCAACGGGTCTTCGGCCGCCGTGTCGACGCCGCTCTCGAACCAGGGGCGGCTCTTCGTCCGGACGAACTCGGCGGCGGCCGTCAGCGCGCCTCCCGCGATCCCGGTGTCGATGGCGGCGTGCAGCAACTGCGCCACGGCGCCGTGCAGTTGCGGGCCCCGGAAGGTGAGGTGGTGGGGCAGGACCCGGTCGGCGGGCACCGGGACGTCCTCCAGGCGGACGGTTCCGCTGGCGGTCGTCCGCTGGCCCAGGCCGTCCCAGTCGTCGATCACGGTGAGACCGGGGGAGTCGCGCGGCACGTACGCGACGTGCAGGTCGTCGTCCGCGGCCCGGGCGAGCACCGGGATCCAGTGGGCGAACAGGGCGCCGGTGGAGTAGTGCTTGACGCCGCTGAGGACGTACGAGCCGTCCGGCCGCGGGTGAAGCCGGGTGCGGATGTCCTGGACGTGCTTGGTGCCGGCCTCCGACTGGGCGTTGCCGAAGCGGCGCCCGGCGAGCAGCTCGGCGAAGAAGAACTTCCGCTGCTCGGCGGTGCCCTGACGGCGGATCACGTTGACGTAGGCGAAGTGGCTCTGCGGGATCTGGGCCAGGCTGCCGTCGGCCGTGGCGAGCAGCCGGAAGACCTCGGCCAGCGTCAGTGCGCCGACGTCCGCTCCGCCGTGCTCGGCCGGAACGGTGACGGCGAGCAGCCCGCTGGCGGAGAGCCGGTCCAGCTCCGCGCGGGGGAGGCGGCGTTCCGCGTCCCGCGCGGAGGCGCCCGTACGGAACTCGTCGGCCAGGGCGGCCGCGACGGCGAGTGCCTCGGCGTCGTCGGCGATCACGTGCACGGACATGGCGTTCAGCTCGCCGTGGCCAGGACCGGCGTGGTGCGGTCGAGGGCCGCCGAGAACTGGTCGAGCACCTGGGTGAGGGCCTCACCGGCGGCCGGGGCGACGGTCAGGGAGCCGTCCTCGTGCGCGGTGAGGTCCTTGTCCAGGGTGAACCAGCCCTGTACGACGTGGGTCGCGCCCATGGAGCTGAGGACCGGGCGCAGGGCGTAGTCGATGGCCAGGACGTGGGCGATCGAGCCGCCGGTGGCGAGGGGAAGCACGGTCTTGCCGGTGAGGGCGAACTGGGGAAGCAGGTCGAGCAGGGCCTTGAGGACACCGGAGTACGAGGCCTTGTAGACGGGTGTTCCGACGACGACCCCGTCGACGCGGGCGAAGAGTTCGGTGGCCTCGACGATGGCGGGGTGGCGGAAGTCCGCGCGCAGCAGGGCCTCGGCGGGAAGGGTGCGCACGTCGAGCGGGATCACGTCATGACCCTGTTCGCGCAGCCGGTCGTCGAGGTGGCGCAGCAGGCGGTTGGTGCGGGAGGTGGCGGAAGGGCTGCCGGAGACGGACAGGACGGTGGCCATGGGGTCCTCTTTCTGGAGGCGGGGCGCCCGGCGTCGTACCGGGCGCCCCGCTGTCGGAGCGGGTCAGGAGTACCAAGTGGGTTCGGGCAGTTCACCCTCAAGGACCCAGCGGCCGACCTCGCGCCGCTTGTAGGCGACCGGGTCGTGCAGCGTGTGGGTGCGGACGTTGCGCCAGAAGCGGTCGAGGCCTTCGGCGGTGCTGGTGGCGCGGGCGCCGGTCACCTCGAAGACGCGGCTACTGATCTCCAGGGAGACCTCGGTGGCACGGGCCTTGACGGCGGCCACCCGGACCTCGAACGCGCCACGGGTCCGCGCGGTGACCGCGTCGGGGTCGTCGTGCAGCGTCTGCCCTTCGGCGGCGACGGCGTCCGCGAGTGCCTCGGCCGCCCAGAGCTTCGCGGTGAGGTCGCCGTAGATGTCGATGACGTAGGGCTCGTCGACGGCGCGCTCGTGGCCGCCGTGCAGCCACGGCCGGGACTTGGTGCGGGTGTAGGTGGCCGCCGTCTCCAGGGCGCCGGCCGCGATGCCGAGATAGAAGTTGACGAAGACCAGCTGGATGGTGGGGACGTTGAGGGTGTTGTAGGTGCGCGCCTGGAACACCTTGTCGACGTAGCCGGCGGCCGACGACCACGGGGTGCGGACCCCGTCGAGGGTCACACCGCCGCTCTCGGTGAGCCGCTGGCCGATGTTGTCCCAGTCGTCGTGGAAGACCAGGCCCGCGCTGTCGGAGGGCACGATCGCGAAGACGTGCTGGTCGGTGCCTTCCAGGACGCCTTCCAGGACGGTGACGTCGGAGACCTTGCTGCCGGTGGAGAAGGTCTTGCGGCCGGTGAAGACGAGGTCGTCGCCGTCCTCGGTGACGGTCACGTCCTTGTCGCGGGGGTTGACGGCCCCGCCGAAGAACCACCGTTCGCGGCTCGCCCGGGCCTCCACGTCCTGCCACTGCTCGCGGGTGCCGACCAGGCGGGCGGCCCAGAACCACAGGTAGTGGTAGCCGAGCAGCTGGCCGATGGAGCCGTCGGCCTTGGCGATCTCGCGGACGACGCGATAGGCGGTGGGCCAGTCCTGGCCCGCGCCGCCGTGCTCCGTGGGGCCGAGCAGGGTCACCAGGCCCGCCGCCTTCAGGAGCTGGACCTCGGCGTGGGGGGTGGCGCCGGCCCGGTCACGTTCGACGGCGTCGGCGGCGAGGACGGCCGCGACGTCGGCGGCGCGCGCGATCCAGTCCTGGGCGGTCTGCGGGGCGGGTGCGGTCTGCCAGTTCGTGGGCGTGGCGGTACTCATGGCTGCGGTCTCTTTTCGCGGTGGGGTACGGAAAGTGGGGTGCGCGGCGGCCGGGCCGTCAGGCGTGGGCGGGGGCGGTCGCGGGTTCCGCGTCTGCCTCGGGCTGCTGGGCCTCCAGCTCGCGGACCAGGGGCAGGACGCGCTTGCCGAAGTACTCGACCTCCTCCTGGTAGTGCAGGAAGCCGAGCAGGAACAGGTCCACGCCGAGGCGCTTGTAGGCCACGACGCGTTCCGCGATCTGCTCCGGGGTGCCGATCAGCCCCGTACGGAAGCCGTCGTTGTACTGGACGAGGTCCTCGAAGGTGGAGTCCTGCCACATGCCCTTGCCGTCGGCGGCCGACCGGCCGGCTTGTTTCACGGCGGCTCCGAAGCCTTCCACCGCCTCCGAGTCGGCCCGGGCGACGATCTCGCGGAGCGTGTCGCGGGCCTCGGCCTCGGTGTCGCGGGCGATGAGGAATCCGTTGAGTCCGAAGCCGGGTGCGGGGCGGCCCGCCGCCGCGGCCGACGCGCGGACGTCGCGGATCTGCTCGGTGACGCCGTCGAAGTCCTTGCCGTTGGAGAAGTACCAGTCGGACACGCGGCCCGCCATGGCGCGCGCGGCGGTGGAGTTGCCGCCCTGGAAGATCTCCGGGTGCGGTCGCTCGGGGGTGTTGAGGGGCTTGGGCTTGAGGGAGAAGTCACGGATCCGGTAGAAGTCGCCGGCCACTTCCGCGTGGTCCTCGGTCCAGACCGCGCGCAGCGCCCGGATGAACTCCTCGGAGCGGCGGTAGCGTTCGTCGTGCTCCAGCCAGGGCTCGCCCAGGGCGGTGAACTCGCCCTTGAACCAGCCGGACACGACGTTGACCGCGAAGCGGCCGTTCGACAGGTGGTCGGCGGTGGCGCCGAGCTTGGCCAGCACGCCCGGGTGCCACAGCCCCGGATGAACGGCCGCGATGACCTTCAGTCGCTGGGTGGCGAGCAGCAGGGCCAGGCTGAAGCTGGTCGACTCGTGCTGGAACTCGGCGCCGTAGGAGGCCATGTAGCGGACCTGGCTGAGGGCGTATTCGAAGCCGTTGTTCTCGGCGAGGACGGCGAGATCGCGGTTGTATTCGTAGCCCCAGTCGGTGCGCTGTTCGATCTTGCTCGTGACCAGGCCCCCACTCACGTTGGGAACCCAATAAGCGAATTTCACGGGCGCGGACATGCGGAACTCCTGTTGCGGAAAGGGGGTTTCGGGCACGCCGAATTCCGGCAGCGCGACAGATCGCGGGCGGGCATTGGAGCGCGTTTGAGAGCGCTTGGACGCACGGAATTCAGGCGGGGGGAGTGAGCCGGAATGCGCGGCACATTCCTGTCCTACGACAGGGGCGGTGCGGCGGAAAAGCGCGGCAGATGGGGAGCGTCAGGCCGCGGCGCAACAAGAGGCACTGGAGACGCGCGCGAGGTCGACGTGGCGTCGCCGCGTGAGGTCCAGTCGCATCTTCATGCCCTCGATCGTGGCAGGGCCCGGACGGTGCGGTCAAGGAAAACCCGACCGGTCTTGCATCCCGGACCATTGGATTTCACGAGGGCGTAACAGGGAAACCCTTGAACGAACCAGCGCCGTGCGAAAAGGCTGTGCTCGTGCGGACAGAACAGCTGGAGTACATCACGGCGGTGACCAGACTCGGCTCGCTGCGCCGGGCGGCAGAAGAACTGCGCCTTTCGCAGCCCGCGCTGAGCGAGACCGTCAGGAATCTGGAGCGGGAGCTCGGCGTCGATCTCTTGGAGCGCAAGCGGTCCGGGGCGACGATGAGCGCGGAGGGCAGGGAACTGCTGCCGCACATCGTCAAGGTCCTGGAGGCGGTCGACCGGCTGCGGACCGCGGCCGGCGAACAGCACCGCATCAGCCGCATGGTGCGGGTGGGCACGGTGAACGCCGCGACCGTCCCGCTGCTCGTCCCGGTGGTGCGGGACTTCCGCGCCGCGCATCCGGTCACCCAGGTCGAGGTGGTCGCCGCGCAGCAGACCGACATCAGCCGGGCGCTGGCCGAAGGCGGGTTCGATCTGGGCCTGGTCAACCATCTGGACGGCGACGACGTGCCCGCCGGTCTGGAGTCCACGCGGTTGCTGCGCGGGCGCCCGGTGGTGTGCGTGCGCCCCGGCAGTCCGCTGGCGGCCCTGCCCGCGGTGTCGGCGGACGACCTGCTCACCCAGCCGCTGATCGCCATGCGCTCCGGCTATGTGATGCACCGCTACGTCCACCGGCTCCTGGGCGGCCGAAGCCCTTCCTTCTCGTACTCCACCGACGGCGCCGAGATGGGCAAGCTGATGGTGGCCGAGGGCCTCGGGGTGACGGTCCTGCCGGACTTCAGCGTCGTCGGGGATCCGCTGGAGAGGCTCGGCACGATCACCCACCGGCCGATCGCCGGGGACACGACCCGGGTGCTCCTCATGCTTCAGCGCCGCAAGGCCGAGTCGGTGCCGCAGGCGGCGCAGGACCTGCACGAGGCGTTCGTGCACCGGGCGGCGGAGCTGGAACGCCGAACCGCCGTTCCGTTCGTGGGGGAGGGCCGGGGTGCGTGGGAGTCGTGAAGAGGTGGTGCGTGATTCTTGGGATTACGTCACGGGAGAGGAAAACTCGGAGGGCTCACTCGGCGCTTCGAACTGGTCGGGCGCCGACCCATGCGATGGGAGACCGATCAACGATGTTCACTCTGGTACGGAGCAGAGTGCGGACGGCGGCGCTGGCGCTGTCGGCCGTCGCGGCCCTCACCCTCGGCGCGACCGCGACGACCGGCGCGGCGGCGGCCCCCGCTCCCGCCCCCGCTCCTGCTCCCGTTTCCGCGAAACAGGGCCCGACCTCGGTGGCGTACGTCGAGGTGAACAACAACAGCATGCTGAACGTCGGCAAGTACACCCTCGCCAACGGCGGTGACAACGTTTTCGACGTCGCCGTCATCTTCGCGGCGAACATCAACTACGACACGTCCAAGAAGGCGGCGTACCTGCACTTCAACGAGAACGTGCAGCGCGTCCTCGACAACGCCGCCACGGAGATACGGCCGTTGCAGCAGAAGGGCATCAAGGTCGTCCTCTCGGTGCTCGGCAACCACCAGGGCGCGGGCTTCGCGAACTTCCCTTCCCAGCAGGCGGCTTCGGCGTTCGCGAAGCAGATGTCGGACACCGTGACCAAGTACGGTCTCGACGGCATCGACTTCGACGACGAGTACGCCGAGTATGGCAACAACGGCACCGGTCAGCCCAATGCCGGCTCGTTCGTGCACCTGGTGACGGCACTGCGAGCGAACATGCCCGACAAGATCATCAGCCTCTACAACATCGGCCCGGCCGCGTCGCGCCTCTCGTACGGCGGCGTCGACGTCTCGTCCAAGTTCGACTACGCCTGGAACCCCTACTACGGCACCTGGCAGGTCCCGGGCATCGCACTGCCCAAGTCGAAGCTGTCCCCGGCGGCCGTCGAGATCGGCCGGACCTCGCAGAGCACGGCCGCCGACCTCGCCCGCCGCACCGTCAGCGGGGGATACGGCGTCTATCTGACGTACAACCTCGACGGCAGCGACCGCAGTGCCGACATCTCGGCGTTCACCAGGGAGCTGTACGGCAGTGACGCCGTCCACAAGCCGTAGGGCGACGCGGCGGGTCCGCCGCGTTCCGTAGAGATCGAGACCGTGTGCGCCGCGCCTTCGACAACGATGTCGGAGGCGCGGCGTGGTCTGATCGGCCTGATCGCGCGGGAAGCCCGGGCCGGTGCGACTGGTTGGATGCGAGGGCGAGTCGTGCGGCCCCGCGGGCAGGCCCGAGGGGTGAGGGCAGGACCTGGGACAGGAGGCACCCCCATGCGCATCCCCGGACCCGAGCATCAGGCGGACGGCGGGCTGAGCGCCGTCGCGGCCGCGGGCGGGCTGCACCAGTACGTAGACGACGCCGGCCCTGCTCGCGATGCCTCGGACGCACTGGAGCTCGTCGATCGGGTCGGCGAAGTGCCGGGAGCGGCCGGTCCCGGGGTGGTACGTCCACAGGGTGGCGCCACGACCCCCGCACCGGCCGGACCGGCCGGGCCGCCCGCTTCCCGGCCGAACAGAACCGCCCCCTGGACGTCACCTACGACGACGACAACGGTCTCGTGCTCGCCGGGGTCCAGGCGGACACCGGGCCGACGACGCCTCCGAGGTCGAGGGCGGCGGCGACGGGAGCTCCCGCTCGGTCTTGCACAAGGTGACGCTGAACGACGAGGCGTACGTCTCCGACGGGGCGCCCCGCAGCGAGAGCGCCAACAACGAACTGCTGGATTCGCTCGTCCACGTCGGCGACGAGCACCGCTACGAGTTCAGCGTCCTGCTCAAGGACTGGGAGACCGGCAAGGGCGACGCCGGCGACATCATCTTCCAGGGCAAGCACGCGGGCGGGAACAAGCCCTCCTTCTATCTGATGGCCAAGCGGAACGAGATCGCCTTCCGCTCCCCGCTGCTCGATCTCCAGGCCGCGGTGGTCGGCGACGTCCGCGCGCACGTGAACAAGTGGATGCGGTTCCGCGTCGACGTGCGGTGGGCCGAGGACAGGACCGGGTACTACAAGGTGTCCGCCGAGCTGCCGGGGGAGTCGGGCTTCACGCTGAAGAAGACCTACTCGGACGTGAACACCTTTCACCCGGAGAACCCCACGACCTTCGGCTGCATCAAGTGGGGTCTGTACCGCCCCGCCTCGTCGACGGCGGCGGGAGATCCGGCGACGCGCGTGGTCCGGCACGACGACATCCGGATCACCGACCTGTCCACGTCCTGAGCCCCGGCCTCCTGACCGCCCTGATCCGCGCGTGCCGTACTGTCTGCCCGTCGTGGGCACAGCGGATCAGGGGGAGGCGGCGGCCATGTGGACGGGGAGCCGTAAGACGGTGGGAGCGGTGATGGCCGCCGGGGCGGTCGTGGCCGCAACGGGGTGCTCGGTGCTGCCGGGTCCGGGCGGGACGTCGGAGGCGACGAAGGGGGCGTCCGTGTCGGCGTCCCCCTCGTCTTCCCCGTCTGCGGCGCCCGAACAGCCCTTGTCGGCCCGGCAGTTGAAGTCCCTCCTGTTGCGGGAGGGGGATGTGCCCCAGGTCGAGAGCACCACCGAGCAAGGGCCCGTCCCGCGCTACGATCCGCGCGTTCTGGTGCCGGGGCCCGGCTGCCAGGAGGTGTTCGACGCGCTCGTCTCGCACCACGCGTCGACCTCCGTGATCCAGGACTTCTGGTGGAGGAACAAGCAGTGGGGCGGCCGGACCTGGCTGGCCGCGTATGCCGGTGACGGGGCGTCGAAGGAGTTCCGGCGGCTCGCGGAGGGGCTCAAGACGTGCAAGACGCTGGTGGGCAAGACCCCGGAAGGGAGGCTGAACTCCCGTATCGACGTGGCGAAAGCGCCTGGCCTCGGTGACGAGGCCGTGGCCTTCGACCTGAGCATGGACGGTCCCGACGGCACCGTGCTGAGCGACCACCACATCTGGGTGCGGGTGGGCACCCTCACCGTGGAGTTCAGCGACCGGGGCGCGGAACGCACCCCGGGCTTCCCCCTCGATGCGGTGGCCGCCCGGCAACTCGACCGGCTCACGCGGGACGTGCGCGACTGACGGGCCCCGGGCGCAGCGTCTTGGTGCTCGTCGCGGCCGCCCGCACGCGGGCGGTCAGCACTGTGCGAAGACGTGTCCCTTCGTCCCCTTGGGGCTGACGTCGAGGTCGCGCAGGGTGATCGAAAGGCGATCGCCCCAGGTGTCGCACGCGGTGCGGTAGTCCTTGCGCGTGTACTCCACGGCGAAGACCTTGTCGTCGTAGGCGTCGGCGAAGTCACCGCACTCCTTGTACGCCGCGCACTCCTCGACGACGGCGAAGTCGAACCCGATGCGGCCGCGCTGGGGAAGGAGGTCGGTGGTGTTCTTCTGGGCGATGGCCAGGCCCCGGCTGTGGGCGCGCTCGGCGAGCAGCTCGGCGAAGGCGGCGGCGTGGCGGGGCGTGAGGTGGTCGTCGGACCGCTCGTAGGAGTCCAGGTTGTCGGGCTCCACGGCGTCGTACCCCGACGTCGCGCAGCCGTCGATCCACGGGCCGACGACGTCCATCAGGGCGCGTCGCTTGCCGGACGTGGAGATGTCAAGGAGCGGCTCCTTCCAGTCCTCGTCGACCACGAGGGAGCCGTCGTCGTTCTTCAGGAGCAGGTCGGGGTGCTTCTTCTTCCACCAGGCGATGGCGTCGCCCGGCTGGGCCTGGAAGGCGTTGACGTAGCACACGTTGTACAGGCCTTCGGCGGGCTTGGCCGAGCGGTCGCGGGAGACCGCCCGTACGGCGCCGTCGGGCGGGTACGGGCCGCCGAGCTGGTAGTCGAAGACGGTGTCGGCCTTCGGCGTGCGCACGGCGTCCGCCCGGTCCGTGGCCGGGGCGTCCTTGCCGTCGTCGGTGGCGCAGGCGGTGGCCAGGAGGAGCGCGGCGACGCAGACGGCGAGCCGCCCCGGGCGCGAGCGGCGCGGGGACTGCGGCGATTGCGGCGGCTGTGGGCGGTACGGGTGGTGCATCGAAGACTTTCGTGTGGGGTGGTCCAAGAGCCAAGGACGGGCCCCGTGGCCCGCCCCCGTGTCGACATGTGACGCGATGTCGATCTTACGTACGCCGAGCGGGGCCGAGCCCCTGGCCGAAGCCGAGGACAACGCCGGGACCCGTACGGTCGTGGTCGCCGGCCACACCAAGATCGGCAGGGCGACGTTCCGGGATCCGTCCGACGGTCGGCGTGCACACCCCGGTGACCGACTCCGGGGCACTCGGGGACGAACTCGCCGCCATGGGGGTGCGGGTCACCGTGGTGTGAGCCGTCGGGCCGGCCCCCGTGCGGACGCCGTCAGTGCGCGATGGAGTCGATCAGCTCGCGGGCGCCCTGGCGCAGCAGCGTGACCGCCACGGACGTGCCCAGCGTCGCCGGGTCGAGCGGCCCGGCCCACTCGTGGGCGTTGAGGACCGTCTTGCCGTCCGGGGTGAACACCCGGGCGCGCAGCGACAGGTCGCCGCCGCGCTCGCAGCGCGCGTACCCGGCGATGGGGGAGTTGCAGTGCCCCTGAAGCACGTGCAGGAACATGCGCTCGGCGGTGGCCTCCCGCCAGGCCTCGGGGTCGCCGAGCCCCGACACGGCGTCGATGGTGGCCGTGTCGTCCTCGCGGCACTGGAGGGCCAGGATCCCCGCGCCGATCGGCGGGCACATCGTCTCCACCGACAGGACCTCGGTGACCACGTCCATACGGTCGATGCGTTCGAGCCCCGAGACCGCCAGGAGCAGCGCGTCCGCGTCGCCCGCGGCCAGCTTCTCCATCCGGCGCCCGGCGTTGCCACGCATCGGGACGCACTCCAACTCCGGGTGCGAGGCGGCCAGTTGGGCGATGCGGCGGACGGAGGACGTGCCGATGCGGGTGCCCGCGGGCAGCTCGTCCAGGGTGCGGCCGCCGGGGTGGATGAGCGCGTCGCGGATGTCGTCCCGCTTGAGGAACGCGGCGAAGGTGGTGCCCGCCGGGAGCGGCCGGTCCGCCGGTACGTCCTTGACGCAGTGCACCGCGAGGTCCGCCTCACCGGCGAGCAGGGCCGCGTCGACCTCCTTGGTGAAGGCGCCCTTGCCGCCGAGCACCGAAAGGTCTCCCATCCAGCGGTCCCCGGAGGTCGTGACCGGCACGACCTCGGTCCGGATGCCGGGATGGAGCACGGCGAGTTCGGCGCGTACGCGCTCCACCTGGGCCAGCGCCATGGGGGAGGAACGGGAGACGATACGGATCAGCTCAGGAGCGGACATGCGCACCACGATAGGCGCTCTCCGCGCCGCTCCGGTAAAGGACTCCTGGGCTCCGCGGGGGTGCGGTGGCACCCCCGGCGGCGGCCGGTCCTGGCTCGCGCGCCGCACCGGGCCCTCATAGCGTGAGAAGCAGCCGGTCACCGCCCCGCGCCCGCGCGGGCCGCCGGCGTCCGCCACCCGGGAGGTCCCATGTCAGCCGCCGCCGCCCACCAGCGGTCCCCGATCGCTCTCGAACGGATGGCCCCCACCCATCTGGCCGACGTCCTCGCCCTGGGGCGCGAGCTGTACGACACCTCGGTCAAGCCGTACACCTCCTGGTCCCTCTCGGCGATCGCCCGGCACCTGGACGCCGATGCCTCCTCCTGCTGGGTGGCGCTGGACGGTGCGGCCCTGGCCGGGTTCGTCCTCGGCTCGATGGGGTTCGACCAGCGCGCGGACTGGGGCAACCTGGAGTGGATCGCCAGCGCGCCCGCCTACCAGGGGCAGGGCGTGGCCAGCCACCTCGTGCAGGCCTGCTGCGCGACGCTGACCGCCGCGGGCGCGACCGCCGTGGTGACCGACGTCGAGTCGCGCAACACCGCGTCGGCCGCGCTGATGCGGCGCAACGGCTTCAAGGAGAGCGTGTCGGTCACGCTCTTCGTGCGCGATGCCCCCGCCGCCGCGGTCTGACGGCTGCCTCCGTCCGCGTCCCGCGTCCTAGCCCGCGCAGTCCTTGCCCGGTTCCAACGGCGGTGCGTTGACGCCCAGATGGGACGTGCAGCGCGGGGTGTTGCCCGCCTCCTCGTGCCAGGATTCGGGGCGCGGGCGGATGAAGACCGCCGCCGCTGTCGCCGCGAGGACGAACAGGCCCGCGCAGCCGGCGGCCGCCTTGCCGAACGCCGTGTTCAGCGCGTCCGGATCCGCGTAGGCCGTCCCCGACAGGCCCACCGCGAGCGGCAGCGCGGCGACGACGAGCATCTGGGCCACCCGCGCCGCGGTGTTGTTCACGCCGCTGGCCAGACCCGCGCGCCCCGCGTCCACCGAGGCGAGGACCGTCGCCGTCAGCGGGGCCACGAACAGGCTCATCCCCAGGCCGAGGACCACGACCGCGGGCAGGACCTCGGTGACGTACGCGGCGTCGGGGCCGATCCGCAGCATCAGGAGCGCCCCGGCGGCCGCGATCAGCGGCCCGGCGACCAGCGGCAGGGTGGGGCCCACCCGCCGGGACAGATCGCCCGCGGCGGCCGAGAGCAGCAGCATCAGGACCGTGATCGGCAGTGTCGCCGTGCCGGCCTGGAGCGCGTCGTAGCCGAGTGTCGTCTGCAACTGCACCGGCAGCATGAACAAGAGCCCGCCGATGGCCGCGTACAGGCACAGGGTCATGACGTTGGCCGCGCTGAACAGGCGGGAGCGGAAGAGGGAGAGCGGCAGCATGGGGTTGCGGCGGCGGCGCTCCACCACGACGAAGGCCACGCCCGCCGCGAGTCCGCCGAGCCCGGGCAGGAGCGCCGCCGCCTTCGAGGAGTCCCCCGCGGCGCCGATCAGCGCGAAGCTGAGGCCCGCGAGGAACAGCGCGGCCAGGCACGCCCCCGTCACGTCGAAGGGCTTGTCGGCGGCGCCTTCGGCCCGGCTCTCGGGGACATGGCGGACCGCGAAGAGCACGAGCGCCGCCAGCGGCACGTTGATCAGGAAGATCCACCGCCAGCCGGGGCCGTCGATCAGCCAGCCGCCCAGGAACGGGCCGACCGCGCCCGCGACCCCGCCGAGGCCCGACCAGGCGCCCACCGCGCGTGCCTGGTCCTGCGGCCGGAACGACGTGCGCACCAGGGCGAGCGAACCGGGCGTCAGGAGGGCGCCGCCGATGCCTTGCAGTGCCCGTGCCGCGATGAGCGTCCCCGCGTCCTGCGCGAGCCCGCACAGGGCCGAGGCGAGGGCGAACCACACGACGCCGATGACCAGGGTGCGCCGCCGTCCGATGCGGTCGCCGAGCGCCCCGCCGAGCAGCAGCAGCGAGGAGAGCGTGAGCATGTAGGCGTTGACGACCCACTGGAGGGACGCCAGGGAGGTGTCCAGGTCGCGGCCGAGCGTGGGCAGGGCGACGTTCACCACCGTGCCGTCCAGCATCGCCATGCCGGAGGCGAGGACGGCGCAGGCGAGCACCCAGCGGCCCCGTGCCGAGGCCAGTGCCACGCCCCCGTCGGCGCCGTCGGTCGCCGTGGTCTCGGATGCGGTTGCCATCACCCTCCGTCCGCCCTACATGTGCACCGCGCCGCCGCCCGCTTCCGAGTGGACCGGGGCTCCTCTGCGGTACAGCACGACCGTAACGACGAGACCGACCGCGAAGAAGACGGCCGACCACGTATATGCGGTCGAGTAGCTCTCCATCGCCGACTGGGCCTGCACGTCGGGCGTGGGCTGCTTGCCCACCAGGTAGTTGGCCGCGGCGCTCGTCGCCAGGGAGTTGAGCAGGGCCGTGCCGATCGATCCGCCCACCTGCTGGCTGGTGTTGACCATCGCCGAGGCCACGCCCGCGTCGTGCGCGGCGACACCGGCGGTGGCCATGCTCATCGCCGGGGCGAAGACCAGGCCGAGGCCGAGGCCGGCGACGAGCAGCGGCGGCAGCACGTGCGCCGCGTACCCGCTGTGCACGTCCAGGGCGGTCAGCCAGGCCATCGCGGCCGCCGCGAGGCCCATGCCGAGCGGCACGATCGGTTTCGCGCCGAACCGCGGGACGAGCGAGTTGGTCGTGACGACCGAGATCACCACCATCACGGCGACCATCGGCAGGAACGCGAGTCCGGTCTTGACCGGTGTGTAGCCGAGGATCTGCTGGAGGTAGTACGTCAGGAACAGGAAGACGCCGAACATGCCGGCGCCGGAGATGAACATGGCGAGGAACGACGCCCCGCGGTCCCGGTCGAGGACGACCCGCAGCGGGAGCAGCGGGTGCTCGGCGCGCGTCTGCCACCAGGCGAAGGCGGCCACCAGGACGGCGCCGACCACCAGGAAGCCCCAGGTCTGGACGTCGCCCCAGGCGTGCGTCTCGGCGTTCGAGAAGCCGTAGACGATGCAGAACAGGCCGGCGGATACCAGCAGGGTGCCCGGGACGTCGAGCTTCGGCCGGTCGGCGGGCCTGCCGCCGTGCAGCAGCCGGGCGCCGCCGAGCATGGCGAGCACCGCGAAGATGAGGTTCACGTACAGGCACCAGCGCCAGTCCAGGTACTCGGTCAGGACGCCGCCCAGGAGCAGTCCGACCGCGCCGCCCGCGCCCGCGATGGCGCCGTAGATGCCGAAGGCCTTGGCGCGCTCCTTGGGGTCCGTGAACGTCGTGGTGAGCAGGGAGAGCGCGGCGGGCGCCAGGAGCGCGCCGAACACGCCCTGGAGGGCGCGGGCGACCACCAGCATGGTGAAGCTGTTGGCCGCGCCGCCCAGGGCCGAGGCGAGCGCGAAGCCGCCGAGTCCGGCGAGGAAGACGAGCTTGCGGCCCACGAGGTCGGCGATGCGCCCGCCGAGGAGCAGCAGGCTGCCGAAGGCCAGGGCGTACGCGGTGACGATCCACTGGCGGTTGCCGTCGCTGAAGCCGAGGTCCTGCTGGGCCGAGGGCAGCGCGATGTTCACGATCGTGGCGTCGAGGACCACCATGAGCTGGGCGATGCCGACGATTCCGAGGATCAGCCAGCGGTGTTCGTGGCTGCCGCCGCTGGTGTGCGGGGGAGTCGAGGCGGAGGATCCCGCGGTCTGCACCGCCTCGAAGGGCTCGGGCGCGGGTGAGCGGTCCATCGGTGCCTCCAGACGTCCCCCACCACACAAGACATCCCCGTCACACCGTAGACGCGCTGCTCGGAGGCCGCGACCGGGGCGCGGTGCGGCCCGTCGGCGCCGGGCCGGCCCCGGTCGCGGAACCGTGTGCGGGTCAGCCCTGCGGCTGGCTGATGTTGACCATCCAGGGGATGCCGAAGCGGTCCGTGCACATGCCGAACACGTCGCCCCACATCTGCTTCTCCATCGGTACGGCCACCGTGCCGCCCGCGGAGAGTTTCTCCCAGTAGCCGCGCAGCTCGGTCTCGTCGTCCCCGCTGAGGCTCACCGAGAAGTTGTTGCCCGGGGTGTGGTCCATGCCCGGCGGGGTGTCGGCGCCCATCAGGGTGAAGCCGTTCGGTGCCTCCAGCATGCCGTGCATGATCTGGTCGGCGAACGGGGTGTCCTGCTGGCCCGCTTCGCCGAAGGTGTTGAGCGCCAGCTCGCCGCCGAAGACCTCCTTGTAGAACTCCAGGGCCTGGCGGGCGTCGCCGCCGAAGCTGAGATACGGGTTGAGTCGCGAGCCCATGAAAACCTCCCGGAAACGGGGTGGAACGGTCAGTTGCGCGGAGAGTAGCGCGGCGCACCGACAACGGCCCGTCGAGCGGCCGTGCGTCCGTCTTGCCCCCGGAGGACCCCGCTCAGGGCCTTGCGCGCCCTTTGTCGCGTCCGGTTATTCAATCTTCATCAAATCCGGTCCGCCATCCGGACGGGCCCCTTGTGTGCGGACTGTATGCGAAATACGTTCTGCCGTATTCCTTGATCGTCCACGATCAGCCCGGAACCACCCTGGCGGAGGTATCTACCCGTGCGCCGAAAAGCGGTTGCCCTCGCGGCAGTTGCCCTGGTGATGTCCCTGACGGCGGGCTGCGGCTCCTTGCAGTCCTCGGCCACCGAGGTCGGCGGTGAGCGCATGACCGACGACCGGCCCGTACGGGACGGCGGCACCCTCACCGTCGCCCTCAACGCCGACCCGGACAAGCTCGATCCGACCCTCGCGCAGACCCTCGTGGGCCGCACGGTCTTCGCCGGGATGTGCGAGAAGCTCTACGACATCGACGAGCGCGGGACCGTGATCCCGCAGCTCGCCACCGCCCTGCCCAAGACGTCGAAGGACGGCCGCACCGTCACCTTCGGCCTGCGCAAGGGCGTGCGCTTCAGCGACGGCACCGCGCTGGACGCGCACGCCGCCGTCACCTCGCTGCTGCGCCACCGCGACCTCGCGGGCTCCGCGCGTGCCACCGAACTCGCCCCGCTCGCCGGGGCGAAGGCGACCGGACCGTACAGCGTGAAGCTCACGCTCAAGCAGGCCTACGTCCCGCTCACCGCCGTCCTCGCGGACCGCTCCGGCATGGTGATGTCGCCGGCCGCGCTCAAGAAGTACGGCAAGAACTTCACCAACCACCCCTCCTGCGTCGGGCCGTTCAAGTACGTGGAACGCGTCGGCGGCGACCGCATCGTGCTCGCCAAGGACCCGAACTACTACGCGGCCGACCGGGTCCACCTCGATCAGGTGATCTACAAGCCGATACCCGACGGCAACGTCCGCCTGGCCAACCTGCGCTCCGGCGACATCCAGGTCGGCGACCAGATGACGCCCGTCGACGTGCGCAGCGCGCTCACCGAACCCGGCCTCCAGCTCTTCAACTCGCCCTCGCTGGGCTACCAGGGCATCGGCTTCAACGTCGGCAACGTCAAGGGCCTGGGCGAGAAGCCGGGCCGCGTCGACACCCCCCTCGCGCGGGAGCCGCGCGTCCGGGAGGCCTTCGAGCTCGCCATCGACCGCGACCTCATCAACAAGGTCGTCTTCCAGGGCATGTACGAGCCCGCCTGCGGCCCCGTCTCGCCCGAATCCGCCATCGCCCCCGGCGTCAAGGCGTCACAGTGCCCCGGGCGGGACGTGACCAAGGCCAAGAAGCTCCTGAGGGAGGCCGGGGTGAAGACCCCGGTGCACATCGAGCTCAAGGTCTCCACGACCCCCGAGTCCAGCCGCCTGGGACAGGTCGTGCAGGCCATGACCAAGGAGGCGGGGTTCGCCGTCACCCTGCGCCCCACCGAGTACGCCACGATGCTCGAAGAGACCGACTCCGGGCACTACGACGCCTTCACCAGCGGCTGGTCGGGACGGCTCGACCCGGACGGCAACATCGCCAGCTTCCTCCAGACCCGCGGCGCGATGAACGCCTACGGCCTCTCGGACCGCACCATCGACCGCCTGGTCGAGCGCGGCCGCGCCGAAGCCGACCCGGCCGAACGCACCAAGATCTACCGCGAGTTGACCCGCCGCGCCCAGGAGCGGCGCGGCCTCATCTACCTCTACCGCCAGAAGAACTACGTCGTCACCGGCAAGGACGTCGCCGGCGTCCGCGTCTACGGAGACGGCCTGGTCCGCGTCACGACTGCGGGGTACACCCGATGAGCACGAGCCTGCCGCGCCCGAAGGCCGCCCGCCCGTTCCCGGTGCGCCTGAGCCCCATGACCTCCTATCTCCTCACCCGGGTCCGGCAGTCCCTCATCACGCTCGTCCTCGTCAGCATGGTCGTCTTCGCCGGCATCCGGGCCCTGCCCGGCGACCCGGCGCTCGCGCTCGCCGGCGAGGAACGCAGCCCCGAGGCGCTGGCCGCCATCCGCGACAGCTACGGACTCGACGACAACATCGCCGTCCAGTACGGGCGCTTCATCGGGCACGCGCTCACCGGTGACCTCGGGACCTCCTCCCGCACCGGCCTCCCCGTCTCCGACGCGATCACCGCCGCCCTGCCCATCACCCTCGAACTGGCTGCCCTGTCCCTGCTCCTGGCGGTCACCGTCGGCATCGGCGCGGGCATCGTCGCCGCCGTGCGGCGCGGCAGGCCCGAGGAGTGGCTCGCCAACGCCCTCGCCCTGCTCGGGCTCTCCGTCCCCACCTTCTGGCTCGGCATGGTCCTGGTCCTCGGATTCGCCATCGCCCTGCCGGTCTTCTCCGCCTCCGGATACGTGCCCTTCGCCACCGACCCGCTCGACAACCTGCGCCGCATGGTGCTGCCCTCGATCGTCCTGGGCTCCGGGCTCGCGGCCGTCGTGATGCGCCAGACGCGGGCGGCGATGCTCGACTCGCTCTCCGCCGACTACGTCCGCACCGCGCGGGCCAAGGGCCTGTCCCGGCGCGAGGTCATCGGCGGCCACGCGCTGCGCAACTCCCTGGTCACCGTCGTGACCGTGCTCGGACTCCAGCTCGGCCACCTCATCTCGGGCGCGGTCGTCACCGAGCAGATCTTCGTCCTGCCCGGCTTCGGCAAGCTCACCATCGACGCCGTCTTCACCCGCGACTACGCGACCCTGCAAGGCGTGGTGCTGTGCACCTCCGCCGCGTACATCCTCATCAACCTGCTGGTCGACGTGGCGTATTCGGTCATCGACCCGCGCATCCGGCTCGGAGGTGCCCGGTGACCACAGCGGTCCTCACAACGCTCGGACGGATACGGTCCGCCGGTGCGGGCAGCGGCAAGCTGCGCGCCCTGCGCAAGAACCGGCTCGCCATGACCGGCGGCGTCATCGCCGCCGTGTTCGTCCTCGCGGCGCTCTTCGCGCCCCTGATCGCGCCCTATGACCCCGCGCGCCCCGACTTCGCCGACGCCCTCGCCGCGCCCGGCTGGTCGCACTGGCTGGGCACCGACGACCTCGGACGCGACCAGCTCTCCCGCGTCGTCTACGGGGCGCGGGCGTCCATGCAGGTGGGCGTGGTCGCGGTGGCGCTCGCCTTCGTCGTCGGCGTACCGCTCGGCCTGCTCGCCGGCTACTACGGCAAATTCACCGACAGCGTGGTCTCACGCCTCACCGACACCATGCTGGCCTTCCCCTTCCTGGTCCTGGCCGTCGGCCTCGCCGCGGTGCTCGGCCCCTCGCTCACCAACGCCACCATCGCGATCGGCATCTCGCAGATCCCGGCCGTCATCCGCATCACCCGCGCCGAGACCCTGCGGCTGCGCCACGTCGACTACGTGGCCGCCGCCGTCGCCAACGGAGGCGGCGACGCCACCGTCCTCTTCCGGCACATCCTGCCCAACGCCACCTCCGCCCTGACCGTCCAGGCGACCGTCGGCATCCCCGCCGCGATCATCGGCGAGGCGCTGCTCAGCTTCCTGGGCCTGGGCGTGCAGCCGCCCGAGGCGTCGCTGGGCGTGATGCTCTCCGGGGCCCAGTCCTTCCTCGCGCCCGCGCCGTGGATGGCGGTCTTCCCCGGACTCGCCGTCGTCGCGGCCACCCTGGCGTTCAATCTGCTCGGCGACGGCCTGCGGGACGTCCTCGACCCCCGAGGAGCCACCCGATGACCCGGCCGGCCCACCCGATGACCCAGCCCGTGCTCAGCGTGCGCGACCTGTCGGTCTCCTTCCGCTCGGACACCCGCACCGTCCACGCCGTCGACCACCTCTCCTACGACGTCGCCCCGGGCGAAGTGCTCGCGGTGGTCGGCGAGTCGGGGTGCGGCAAGTCCGTCACCGCGATGGCCGTGATGGGGCTCCTGCCGCCCACCGCGCACGTCGACGGGTCGATCAGACTCGGCGGGCACGAACTCGCCGGAGCGAGCGAGAAGGAGCTGGGGCGGGTCCGCGGCAAGGACATCGCGATGATCTTCCAGGAGCCGATGACCTCCCTGAACCCCGTCCTGACCATCGGCCGGCAGATAGGCGAGGTGCTCCGGCGCCACCAGGGCCTGTCGAAGAAGGAGGCACGCGCGCGTGCCGTCGACCTCCTCGACCTGGTGGGCATCCCGGCCCCCGCCCAGCGCGTCGACGAGTACCCCCACCAGCTGAGCGGCGGCATGCGCCAACGCGTCATGATCGCCGTCGCGGTCGCCTGCGACCCCTCCCTCCTCATCGCCGACGAGCCGACCACCGCCCTCGACGTCACCGTCCAGGCGGGCATCCTCGAAGTGCTCCAGTCCCTGCGCGAACGCCTCGGCACCGCGATCGTGCTCATCACCCACGACCTGGGCGTGGTGGCCGACGCCGCCGACCGCGTCCTGGTCATGTACGCGGGCCGCCCCGTCGAACAGGCCCCCGTGCACGAACTGTTCGCCGAGCCGCGCCACCCCTACACCCGCGGCCTCCTGGGCGCGGTCCTGCGCCCCGGCGGCGAAGGCAAGCGCCGGCTGCCCGAGATCCCCGGCCTGGTGCCGAGCCTGGACGCACAGCCGGACGCCTGCACCTTCGCCCCGCGCTGCGCCCACGCCGACGACCGCTGTACGACCGGCAGGCCCGGTTTCAAGGCGGTCGCCCGCGACGCCGGGGCCGACGCCGCACACCGGGCGGCCTGCTGGCACCCGCAGGACACCGCCCTGCTCACGCCCACCATCCAGGAGGCCGGACAGTGACCCCGACGCAGCCACCGCACACGCCGGACGCCTCCGCGACCGCCTCCGTGACCCCCGTACTCGAACTGCGCGATCTCCAGCGGCACTTCCCCGCACCCGGCGGCCTCGTGCGCGCCGCCGACGGCGTCACGCTCACGGTCGGCAAAGGCGAGGTCGTGGGCCTGGTGGGGGAGTCGGGGAGCGGCAAGTCGACCGTCGGACGCTGCGCCGTACGCCTCGACGACCCGACCGGCGGCACCGTCCACATCAACGGCACGGACGTGACCCGCCTCTCGCGGCGCGCGCTTCGCCCGCTGCGCAAGGACTTCCACCTCGTCTTCCAGGACCCCTCGTCCTCCCTCGACCCCCGCATGACCGTCGGACAGATCATCGCCGAACCCCTGCGCCTGCACTCCCTCGCCAAGGGGGACGCGGCCCGCGCCCGGGTCGCCGAACTCCTCGGGCAGGTCGGCCTGCGCCCCGAGCACGCCGACCGGCATCCGCACGAACTCTCCGGCGGTCAGCGCCAGCGCATCTCCATCGCCCGCGCGCTGTCCGTCGACCCGGACCTCCTGGTGGCCGACGAACCCACCTCGGCCCTGGACGTCTCCGTCCAGGCCTCGGTCCTCAACCTGCTGGCCGACCTCCAGCGCGACCGCGGCTTCGGGTGCCTGTTCATCACGCACGACCTGGCCGCCGTGGAGTTCCTCGCCGACCGGATCGCGGTCATGTATCTCGGCCAGATCGTCGAACAAGCACCCACCGTGGAACTGTTCGCCGACCCCAAGCACCCCTACACCCAGGCGCTGCTGTCCGCCGCGCCCGTGCCCGACCCCGCGCTCCAGCGCACCCGCGAGCGCATCGTCCTCAGCGGCGAACTGCCCAGCCCGCTCGCGCCGCCACCGGGATGCCGCTTCCACACCCGCTGCCCGCTGGCCGTCGACCGCTGCCGCACCGAGGTGCCCGCCCTGCGCGACCTTCCCGGAGCAGGCCGCCGCCAGGTCTCCTGCCATCTGGTCGCGGACGACGGCACGGCACCGGACGCCGCCGCACCGACCCTCCGTACGATCCCCCGTACCCGCACCGCACGCTAGGAGCAGCTCTCTTGTTCACCACTAGGCCGACTCTCCAGGGCACCTTCGGCATGGTGTCCTCCACCCACTGGCTGGCCTCGCAGTCCGCGATGGCCGTCCTGGAGGACGGCGGCAACGCCTACGACGCGGCCGTCGCCGCCGGTTTCGTCCTGCACGTCGTCGAGCCGCACCTGAACGGTCCGGCGGGCGAGGTGCCGATCATCCTGGCCCCCGCCGGCGGAGAGGTACGGGTCCTGTGCGGGCAGGGCGTCGCACCCGCCGGGGCGACGGTGGCGCACTACCGCTCGCTCGGCCTCGACCTCGTCCCGGGCACCGGCCCGCTCGCGGCGGCCGTGCCGGGCGCGTTCGACGCGTGGATGGTGCTCCTGCGCGACCACGGCACCAAGTCCCTCGCCGACGTCCTCAAGTACGCCATCGGGTACGCGGAGGACGGGCACGCGCCCGTGGAGCGCGTCGGCGAGACCGTCGAGACGGTCCGTGAACTCTTCGAGACCGAATGGCCCTCGTCGGCCGAGGTCTACCTGCCCGGCGGCCGGTCCCCGCGCCCCGGCGAACTCCTGCGCAACCCCGCGCTCGCCGCGACCTGGCGGCGCGTGATCGAGGAGGCCGGCACCGGCTCGCGTGTCGAGCAGATCGAAGCCGCGCGCACGATCTGGAGCGAGGGGTTCATCGCCGAGGCGCTGATACGCCAGGCGGGCCGGCCCACGATGGACACCAGCGGCTCCCGGCACACCGGAACGCTCACCGCCGCCGACCTCGCCGGATGGGAGGCGACCTACGAGGCCCCGGCGACCTACGACTGGAACGGCTGGACGCTGTGCAAGGCGGGCGGCTGGAGCCAGGGCCCGGCCTTCCTCCAGCAGCTGGCCGTGCTCCCCTCGGCCCTCGCGGACCTGCCCGCGTACGGCTCCGCCGACTACGTCCACCTCCTGATCGAGGGCTGCAAGCTGGCCATGGCCGACCGCGAGGCCTGGTACGGCGACGCGGAGGGCACCGGCACGGTCCCCCTCGCCGAACTGCTGTCCCCGGCCTACAACGACGAGCGCCGCACCCTCATCGGCGAGAAGGCCTCGCACGAGCTGCGCCCCGGCAGCCCCGGCGGGCGCACCGCGAAGATCTCCGCCCACGCGAGCGCCGTGGCCGCGGGCGAACCCGGCTTCGACGCGCTCGGCCTGCCCGGAGCGGGCGCCGGCGAGCCGACCGTCGCCAAGAGCGGCACCTCACCCGTGCCCGGCGAACCGGACGTCTCGGCGGACGGCGCGACCCGCGGCGACACCTGCCACCTGGACGTCGTCGACCGCTGGGGCAACATGGTCGCGGCCACCCCCAGCGGCGGCTGGTTGCAGTCCAACCCCGTCGTCCCGGAGCTGGGCTTCCCGCTCGGCACCCGCCTCCAGATGGCGTGGCTGGAGGAGGGCCTGCCCAACTCCCTCACGCCGGGCCGCCGTCCGCGCACCACCCTGACCCCGTCCCTCGCCCTCAAGGACGGCGTACCGGTGATGGCGTTCGGCACGCCCGGCGGCGACCAGCAGGACCAGTGGCAGGTGCACTTCTTCCTGTCGGTCGCTTTGCGCGGCACCGTGCGCGGCGGTCTCGACCTCCAGGGCGCCATCGACGCCCCCAACTGGCACAACGACAGCTTCCCCGGCTCCTTCTATCCGCGCGGCATGCGACCGGGCAGCGTGACGGTCGAGTCCCGCATGGACGAGGCGGTCATCGAGGAGCTGCGGCGGCGCGGGCACGACGTGACGGTCGGTGAACCCTGGTCGGAGGGCCGGCTGTGCGCGGTGGCGCGCGACCCGCGGACCGGGGTGCTCTCGGCGGCGGCCAACCCGCGGGGCATGCAGGGATATGCCGTGGGGCGGTAGAGGACCGCAAAGCGCCCCCGAAGGGGGCGCGGGGAACCGCGCGAGGACGGATCCGCGATCCGCCGCCGGCAAGGGCGCGGACCCGGCAGACGCACCTCCGAGGAAGCCCTGAGATACGGCCGGGGCACGCGGCGACGCGCACCGCGTGCCCCGGCCGGAGGCGGGCGTCAGGACCGCCCGCGGCTCTCCTGACCGTCCAGCGACTCCTCCGCCGACGGCTCCGGCTCCCGCTGCGAGGGCAGGGCCACCGCCGCGGCGGTCTCCCGGCGGCGCGTCACGGCGCCGCCCACCAGCGCGGCCACCGGCTGCGCGAAGCGCGCGGTCAGCGGTCCGACGATCACCAGGATCAGGACGTACGCCGTGGCCAGCGGGCCGAGCCGCGGCTCGATGCCCGCGGTGACGGCCAGGCCCGCGATGACGATGGAGAACTCGCCGCGCGCGACCAGCGCACCGCCCGCCCGCCACCGTCCCTTGACGGAGATCTTGGCGCGGCGTGCCGCCCAGTACCCCGTGGCGATCTTCGTGCACGCCGTCACGACGGCGAGCAGCAGCGCGGGAAGGAGCACCGGCGGGATGCTCGCCGGATCGGTGTGCAGACCGAAGAAGACGAAGAACACGGCGGCGAACAGGTCCCGCAGCGGCGCCAGCAGACTGTGCGCGCCCTCGGCGACCTCACCGGACAGCGCGATGCCGACCAGGAACGCCCCGACGGCGGCGGACACCTGGAGCTGCTGCGCGATGCCGGCGACCAGGATCGTCAGACCGAGGACGACCAGGAGCAGTTTCTCCGGGTCGTCGCTCGACACGAAGCGCGAGATGAGACGGCCGTAGCGGACGGCGAGGAACAGCACCAGGCCGGCCGCGCCGAGCGCGATGCCCAGCGTGAGGCTGCCCGCCGCCCAGCCGACCCCGGCCAACAGGGCGGTGATGATGGGCAGGTAGACCGCCATCGCCAGGTCTTCGAGGACCAGGATGCTGAGGATGACGGGTGTCTCGCGGTTGCCCAGGCGGCCCAGGTCGTTCAGGACCTTGGCGATGACTCCGGAGGACGAGATCCAGGTGACGCCCGCGAGGACGACGGCGGCGACCGGGCCCCAGCCCATCAGGAGCGCGGCGATCGCACCCGGCACGGCGTTGAGCCCCATGTCGACCAGACCGGCCGGGTACTGGGTCTTGAGATTGCTGACGAGGTCGCTCGCGGTGTACTCGAGCCCCAGCATCAGGAGCAGCAGAATGACGCCGATCTCGGCGCCGATCGCGACGAACTCCTCACTGGCGCCCAGCGGCAGCAGCCCGCCCTCGCCGAACGCGAGCCCGGCGAGCAGATAGAGGGGGATCGGGGAGAAGCGGAACCGTCCGGCGAATCTGCCGAGCAGCCCGAGCGCGAGAATGATCGCGCCGAATTCGATCAGAAAGACAGCGGAGTGCATCGAATCACTCCCGCCCGAGTATCGCCGCGGCGCTCTCCACACCCTCGCGGGTGCCGATCACGATGAGGGTGTCCCCGCCCGCGAGGCGGAAGTCCGGCGCGGGCGACGGGATGGCCTCGGCCCTGCGCAGGACGGCCACGATGGAGGCCCCGGTCTCGGTGCGCATCTGGGTCTCGCCCAGCACCCGGCCGTTCCAGTGCGAGGTGGCGGCCACCTCGATGCGCTCGGCGACGAGACCGAGGTCGGTGGTGTGCAGGAGGTTCGGGCTGTGGTGCGAGGGCATGAGCGCGTCGATCAGCGCGTCCGCCTCACCCGAACTCAGCCGCAGCGAGAGCGCGCACTCGTCGGGGTCGTCGGCACGGTACGCGCTGAGGGTGCGCGCCCCGTCCCGGTGCGCGACGACCGAGATCTGGCGGTGTTCCCGGGTGGTCAGGTCGTACCGGATGCCGATGCCTGGGAGTGGCGTCTGGCTGAGACGTGATGCGGACACAGCTCTTCCCCTAGTTGCTGATTGGCTGGTGGGCGTCAATACGGCGTTAAGGTCACCCTATCGGCCCACTCTTTGCCAGAACTTGGTGGTAGAGGTCCCGCGCCGGGTCTAAGCCTCGTGCTGGGCCAGCACCGTCTCGACGGAATCGGCTTCCGCGGGCGACTTGTCCTCTCGATAGCGGACGACCCGGGCGAAGCGGAGCGTGACCCCGGCCGGATAGCGCGTCGACTTCTGGAGCCCGTCGTAAGCGATCTCGACGACGAGTTCCGGGCGTACGGTCACGACGAAGCCGTCGTCGCCGGTCGCGAGTTCACGCAGCCGCTCGGTCTGCCAGGCCAGCATCACGTCGGTCATGCCCTTGAAGGTCTTCCCGAGCATGGCGAACGTCCCGTCCGGCCGCCGGGCGCCCAGATGGAGGTTGGAGAGCTTGCCCGTCCGCCGCCCGTGCCCCCACTCGGCGGCGAGGACCACGAGGTCCAGGGTGTGCACCGGCTTGACCTTCAGCCAGCTCGCACCGCGGCGCCCGGCGCTGTACGGGGCGTCCAGGGCCTTGAGCACGACGCCTTCATGGCCGCGGCCGAGCGTCTCGGCGAAGAATTCCTCGGCCGCGCCGATCTCCGCCTCGTCGGCGGGGTCGCTCACGACGGTGCGCCGCACGCGCATCGGCTCGGGGACGAGCCGCGCCAGATGGGTGTGCCGCTCGGCGAACGGCAGATCGAGCAGATCCTGCCCGCCCTCGTACAGGACGTCGAAGAAGACGGGGGAGACGGGGAGTCCGGCGGCGGCGGTGACGACGTCGACACGAGAGCCGACCCGCCCGGCGATCTCCTGAAAGGGGCGGGGTCTCCCGTCGTCGTCGAAGGCGATGACCTCTCCGTCGAGAATGAAGGAGTCGCCCGGCAACTCCCTGGCGACCCTGGTCAGTTCGGGAAGCCGGTCGGTGATGTCGTCCAGGGTGCGGGTGTACACGCGGACGTCGTCCCCGGCGCGGTGCACCTGGACGCGGATGCCGTCCAGCTTCTCCTCCACGGCACACGGCCCGCCCAGTTTGGCCACGCCTTCGGTGACGGAACCGGCGCCGTGCGCGAGCATCGGCAGCACGGGCCGCCCCACGCTGAGCCGGAACTCCTCCAGTGCCTCGGGCCCCCGCGCGAGGAGCGCCTCGGCCACGGGAGTCAGCGCCCCCGCCAGCATCACCGCACGGCGTACGGCGGCCGGCGGGGTCTCCGTGGCGCGGGCGAGCCCCTCCACGGCGATGGCGTCGAGCGCCCCCTGCCTGACCTCCCCGGTCAGCAGCCCGACGAGGAACCGCTGCTCTTCTCCGGTGGCCGCCCCCATCAACTCCCGCACCAGCCGCTTGCGTTCCCCCTGCGACCCCTGCCCGGTGACGGCGCCGATGGCGGTCAGGGCGTGGTCGGTGCCCTGAACGGTGAGGGTGGGCTCGACGGCGGCCGGAGGCGGCTCCTTCAGCAGACTCCACCCGATACCCAGCCTGCCCTGGGGCAGACGCCCGGCCAGATAGGGGATGACGATGGGGGCGTCGGCGGGACCGGCCGCGCGAAAGAGATCGGCGAGGAGACCGATCTTCTCCGACCGGGCGGAGGTGGCGGCCACGGCCACGGAAACGTGTGCGAGACGGGCTAGAAGCATGCGTACTCCTTTCCCCGATCCAGCCAGCCCCTTGCCGAAACAGGATTGCTTAGCCCGTCCGGGCCAGACCCGGCGGCCGGTCCGGTGTTTGGGGGCGACGTGGGCGGAGTCGGGGCCTTCAGCCGGTGTCTTCAGCCGGTCCGGCGTTTGAGGACGAGCTCTACGCGCAGCCGGCGATGGGTGGTGCAGGGGGCTTGCGGGCCAGGTCGGGGTCTTCAGCCGGTCCGGCGTTTGAGGACGAGCTCGGCGAAGCCGGCGATGACGGCGACCAAGGCTCCCGCGCCGGAGCGGGTTTTCGGGAAGGGGCGGGGTTGGGGACTAAATCGTCACGCACGACCTCTACGGGATGTGGCAGACGTAGATCGGCCCGACCCAGGGCTCACAGACCGGCTCCGGCGGAGGCGTGGGTTCGACAGGCGTGGATTCGACCGGCGTCGGCTCCACCGGAGTGGGCTCGACCGGGGTTGGCTCCACCGGAGTGGGCTCCGGAGCAGGCGTCTCCGACGCCGGGGGAGGAGTAGGCGTAGAGGTCGGCGTCGGCACCGGCACCGCAGGCTGCGTCGGCTCCACGGAAGCCACCGGCTCAGGCGGGACCGCAGCAGGCTCCTCCCCTTCAGGCTCCCCGGCCCCCACCTCGGCAACAGGCCCCCGCTCCGAAGCCGCCTCCTCCGCAGAGGGCGCGGAGGCCCCCGCCCCCGGCACTCGAGGCGTCGCATCAGCTGAAGCACCAGCCGAAGCAGAAGGAGAAGTCGACGCCGAGCCCAAAGGCGGAACCGGTGCCGAAGCGCGATCCGGAGAAGAGTCCGGAGCCGCAGTCGAGACCGGCACCCGAGGCGGGACCGGGGCCGGAGCAGGAGCCGACGGAAGAGCAGGCGCAGACTCCGGAACCCCCCGCTCAACCACAGAGGCCCGCTGTGGCGGCACCCCCTGCCCCGAGCTCCCGGCCACCAGCGCCGCCACGACGGCAGCCCCCGCCGCCACGGACACCCCCGCGACCCCCACAGCGGCAGCGGGCACCTTGCCGCCCCCGGTGAGCACGTGACGTACACCGTGAAGGAAACCCCCATGCCCACCCCCCGAGGCAGAACCAGCTCCAGCCCCAGCACTGGCCCCAGCACTCGCACCGGCCCCGGCGCCAGCCCCCGCGGCCACCGCCGCCAAGAACTTCCCCGCACCCCCGAGAACGAAGATCAGCAACGCGGGCCCCACCAGCGCCGGCAGCCGATCGTTGGCCCGGGTGAGCAGCACCAGCCTGCCCCGGCAGTCGGCGCAACCGTCCAGATGGGCGAGCAGCTGCTCGGACTGCCGGGCGGAGGCCTCACCCCGTATGTGACCCGGTATGCGGTCCCAGTGCGGCTCGCACGCGGGATCCTCGGGCGTGCCGGGATGCGCCCGCAGGAACGCCTGCCGCATCCCCTCGCGGGCCCGGTGCAGCAGTACGGCCGTCGCCCCCTGCCCGGCACCGATGCGCCGCCCGACCGTCTCCAGCGGCTGCCCCTCCGCCTCGGCCAGCCACAACGCCTTCACCCACCGCTCGGGCAACTGCCCGAGCACCCGGCGGAGCAGCTCCACCGAGGAAAGCCGGTCCACGACGTCGTGCCCGTCCCCGCTCCCGCCCCCGTCCTCGCTCACCGCGCCACCCACCACGCGGCCCGTCCCATGCGCCGGCTCCACGCCCTCGGGCGCGTGCGGGTCGCGCGGTGTCTCGCGCGCGGCCCCTCGCCCCACGGTCGTCGCCAGATGGCGCACGGTCGTCATGAGGTACGCCGGTACGTTCTCGATCTCGTGCCCCGCGGACAGCCGCCGCCAGACGCGGAAGTGCGCCTCGGCGACGAGATCGTCGGCGACCCAGGCGCTCCCGGTCAGGGAGCGCGCGTAGGCGACGAGGCGCGGTTGTTCCTCCTCGTAGATACGGGAGTAGGTGGCCGTGGCGGGTGTGGTGACGGGCCCGTCGGCGGAGACGTCGGTCATGGCGGAAACTCTCCCGGTCCACTGCGGGTGGTTCGGACTAGTTCGAAACTCTAAGCGTTAAATGTCCGACTTTTGGAGTGGGAGTGGCGCAGGTCACAAGGATTGTCCGGCGTGTCGCGTAATGAACCACCTCTTCGCGGACTCGAACAGTCACGGAAGAAAGCAGAGTGAGCAGCGGCAGCTGCGCCGGAACAGGAGCCCGATCATGGCCGTCACCCTTGAGCAGCCCACCCGTGCCCGCCTGATCGGCCCCGAAGGACGCGAGCGCGCGCTGCCCCTCACTCTGCGTTACGCGGCGGACGACCCCTTGGCCGTCCAGATCGTCTTCCCTTCGGAGGCCTCTCTCGACGGCGCGGAGGTCACCTGGATCTTCGGGCGCCAGCTCCTGGAGGAGGGGCTGCGCGCTCCCTCGGGCGGCGGCGACGTCCATATCTGGCCATGCGGCCGCGCGCGCACGGTCCTGGAGTTCCGCGCGCCGCAGGGTCTCGCCCTGGTGCAGTGCGACAGAGCGGTGCTGCGCCGGTTCCTGCTCCGTACGTACGAAGTCGTGAGGGCCGGGCGGGAGATCGCGGGGCTCGACATGGACCGCGACCTCGCCCGCCTGTTCGGCGGAGTCTGAGCTCGGTTACTCTCCGGTTGGAATTAGGTTAGGCTCCCCTAACTCGACGGCGCGTCCATGCCGTCATCGCAGTGAGCGGCCCGCGGCCGCTCGGGGGAGGGGAATGTGATGGGTCACGGCTGGGAGGGAGTGGTCCTCAAGCTGTTCCGCGGCAAGGACTTCGAGTTCACGGTCACCGGTGCGGACGACGTCACCGAGCACTACCGGCGCCTGCACCTCACCGACGGCGGCATGCTCGCGCAGACCGGAGTCCACCCCACGATGTGGGTGCGCCTGTGGTTCGACCGCGCCGACGGCAGACACCACCAGCGCGCGTACACGCTCGTGGACCCCGATCCCGACGCCGGGACGTTCAGCCTGGAGTTCGCCCTGCACGACGGCCGCGCGAGCGACTGGGCGCGCAAGGCCGGGCCGGGGGACAGGATCGAGGCCACCTTGCAGGGCACCGGTTTCGACATGCCCGATCCGCTGCCCGCCCGGCTCCTGGTGATCGGCGACACGGCAGCGGTCCCCGCCGTCACCTCACTCCTCACCGCGCTGCCCCAGGTGCCCGCCACCCTCTGGATGGAGACGCAGCACGCCTCGGACCACGACCTCGACCTGCGCCTCGACCCGGCCCTGCACGACCTGCACCGGATCGAGCGGCGCGCGGCGGGCAGCCACTTGGTCGACGAGGTCAGGGCCGCGCTGCCCGCGCTGATCGAGGACCCCGCCGACGTGTACGTGTGGATCACCTGCGACACGTCGACGACCCGGGCCCTGGCCTCATACGTCCGCAAGGAACTCGCGGTCCCGAAGCACCGCGTGCACGCGCTCGGCTACTGGCGCCCCGAGAAGGGCTAGACCCGGGACGACCGCCGCCGGATCACCACCACCGCACACGCCACCAGGGCGGCCGAACCCGCGGCGACGAGAAGGATCGCGGTCCAGTCCGAACCCTCCGCGTCGGCCGCGTGAGCGGCCAGTTCAGCGGCGTGCGCGGGACCCTGCGCCGATTTCCGCTGCTCGCTCGCGGGGATCAGCGAACCCACCGGCCGCACGTGCCCCGCCGCCTTGAACCCCCAGTCGAGGAGCGACCTGGTCTCCTCGTACACGCGGTATCCACCGCTCACCTGAGGGTTCATCACCGACACGACGAGGGTGCGGCCGTCGCGCTGCGCCGCGCTGATGAGGGTGTTGCCCGCGTGGGTGGTGTAGCCGTTCTTGATGCCGAGCAGGCCGGGATAGCGCGCCACGCCGTCGGCCCCGGTCAGGAGCCGGTTGGTGTTCTGGATGGGGTAGGACCAGTTGCCGTGCGGGAACTTGGCGATCGACGTCGAGCAGTAGCGGGCGAACTGCGGGTCGGCGAGGCCCGCGCGGCCGAAGACCGCCAGGTCGAACGCCGACGACACCTGACCTGCCGCGTCGTAGCCGTCGGGGGAGACCACATGGGTGTCGTGGGCTCCCAAGGAGCGCGCCTTGGCGCGCATCTGACGGACGGTCTGCTGCCAGCCGCCGTTGAGCTTGGCCAGCACGTGCACGGCGTCGTTGCCGGAACTGAGGAACACGCCGCGCCACAGGTCGGCGACGCTGTAGCTGCGCCCCGCCTCGACCCCCACCAGGCTGCTGCCGTCCCCCACCTCGGAGAGCTCGCTCTGGGAGACCCGGTGCCGGGCGACGGCGTCCAGATGGGGCAGGGCCGTCAGGGCGAAGAGCGACTTCAGGGTGGAGGCGGGCGGCAGTTGGCGGTGCGCGTCATGGGCGGCGAGCACTTCGCCCGAACGGGCGTCGGCCACCACCCAGGAGAGCGCGGAGACGTCGCTCGGCACGGCCGGGGCGCCGGTGTTCGGGCGGACCTGGACGCCCGGCCGGTCGAGGAGGTCCGAGGAGTACGCGGGGCCCGGCTTGGGCGGCGTGGGCTCCTCGACGGCCGCTGCGACGGGTGTGGGCAGGAGGACCAGAGCGGCCACCGCGAGGGCCGCGGTGCGGACGGATGAGGAGCGCGGGAGGTACCTGATGACCATTCAGTCACCGTACGAGCGCTGCCCGAAGACCGCAGGTCAGCTTGGTCCGGCTGGATGTATGGGGTGGCCGGCGGGCCGGTGGCGCGTGCGCCCTTCCCGAACCCGCCCGTCCTTGCCCACACTGCTGGGCAGGGACGGCGGAGGGGGCTCAGATGACCGCTCGGCGGGGACGGCGCGCGGCGGGGAAGCGGCGCGGGGCGCCCCGGAAGTGGCGCGGGAAGCCCTGGAAGCCCTGGGCGGTGTGCGGCACCGCGCTGCTCCTCGAGCTGCTGTTGATCTGGTCGCCCCTGCGGCCTTACGCGGCAGGGGTCTTGATCCTCGCCCTTCTCGGGTTCGTGCTGTGGTGGCTGTGGCGCACGGACCGCATGGCGCGCGACCGCGACCGTGCGTGGCGCGAGGAGGAGGCGGTGCGCCGGGGCCGGCGGTCGCTCGCCCGGGCGGACGTGATGACCGGCACGGAATTCGAGGAACTGGTCGCCGGGCTGTGCCGCAGGGACGGCTGCACCGACGTACGCCGGGTGGGCGGGGCCGGGGATACCGGGGTCGACGTGACCGGTCGGCTCCCGGATGGCCGGACCATGATCATTCAGTGCAAGCGGTACGCGCCGGGCCGCGCGGTCGCCGGCCGGGACCTGCGCGATCTCCTGGGCTCCCGGGTGCACTTCGGTGCCGACCTGGCGATCTGCGTGACGACCGCGCGCTTCAGCCGCCCCGCCCAGGATTTCGCCGCGGCGAACGGCATCGCCACCTTGCACCGGGACCACATGGGCCTGTGGAACAGAGGGGCGGCCCTCGGCTCGCTCCTCGGCGTAAGCGGCGGGGGCCAGGGGGACGGCCGCCACCGGGTGCGCTGGAAGAAGACGTACGGGGAGGCGTGAGCGCGATGCCGGGCGGCTTGGGGCAACCGGCTTGAGGGCTACGGACAACAGACTGCAGAGCTAGGGGACAACAGGCTGCAGGGCCCGCGGAGTTGTGAGGTCGGTCACGAATACACCCTCTCCCCAATACTTTCCTCTAGGTACCTACTATCCCCACGCCGATAGCTTCGCCCGAGTCGGTGGAGAACGAACCCAACGACTCGAACGTCTCGAAACGACTCGAACGTCATGAACGACTCGACGTCTTGAACGTCTCGAAACGACTCGAACGTCATGAACGACTCGACGTCTTGAACGTCTCGATCGAACCAAGCGGCTCAGGGGAGCGAAAGATGATCGTGGTGACCGGAGCGACGGGCAATGTCGGCAGACCTCTCGTACGGGCCCTCGCCGAGGCGGGTGAGCAGGTCACGGCGGTCTCGCGCGGGGCAGCCGCGCCCGACATCCCCGAGGGCGTGCGCCACCGGCAGGCCGACGTGGGCGACCCGACGAGCCTCAAGCCCGCGCTCGAAGGCGCTGACGCGCTGTTCCTGCTGACCTCGGCCGACCTGATGCTCGGCGGCGGCACCGTGGACGGCGCCCTCGAAGCCGCGCGGTCCTGCGGCGTCCGTCGGGTGGCCCTGCTGTCCTCGCAGGGCGTCGGGTCGTTGCGACACCCTGCGGAGTACGAGGACGCCGTCAAGGCCTCAGGTCTGGAGTGGACGGTGCTGCGGCCCGGAGGGTTCGCGTCCAACGCCCTCCAGTGGGCCGCGTCGGTCCGGGAGCGGCGGGAGGTGATCGCGCCGTTCGGGGAGGTCGCGCTGCCGGTCGTCGATCCGGCCGACATCGCGGAGGTCGCGGCCGCCGCGCTGCGCGAGAGCGGACACGGCGGTGCCACGTACGTCCTGACGGGGCCGGAGCCCGTCTCGCCGCGGCGGCAGGCTGCGGCGATCGGCGACGTCCTGGGCGAGCCGGTGCGCTTCGTCGAGCAGAGCCCTGCGGAGGCGCGGGCGCAGATGGTGCGGTTCATGCCGCCGCAGGTGGCGGACACCACCCTCGCCATCCTGGGCACGCCGTCCGCGGAGGAGCAGCGGGTCAGCCCCGACGTCGAGCGCGTCCTGGGCCGCCGACCCCGTGCGTTCGCCGAGTGGGCGGGGCGGAACGCGGCGGCTTTCACGTAGGACTGGAGGGGTTGGCCGTGGTACTTCAGTCGCGAGGTCCGTCTCGCGCTCAGCCGGGACGCCTGTCCTGTGCTCAGCCGGAGCGCGCCTGCCCCCGCGGTCAACCGCGCGGCCGCACGTGGAGATCCAGGCCCGTCGTCCCCGCTGCCTCCACGCCCGGCAGCAGCCGCATGTCGTGGTCGTAGTCGCCGCCGACGAGGGAGCGGAACGGGACCGGTTCGTCGGTGAAGAGGCCGTGGAGGCGTCGCGCGTACTCCCGCTTGGCGGCGGCGAACTGATCCGCCGGCAGGTCGTTGGCCTCGTACGCCGCGAAGGGTTCCAGGGGAGCCATGCCGGTGAACCAGAACAGGCCGTGCTGAAGGGGGTGGAGGACATCGGTCAGGTGCCCGTGGATGCCCCGGTCCGAGAAGGACGACTCCCGGGCGCCGAGCGTGACGGACAACAGTGCCCGCCGTCCCGCGAGGGGGCCCTCGCTGTAGGGCGGCGGTACCTCGGGGCCGTACGCGAAGCCGCTGGTGAAGACGCGGTCGATCCAGCCCTTCAGGATCGCGGGCGCGGAGAACCACCACACCGGGAACTGGAGGATCACCGCGTCCGCCCAGCGCACCTTCTCCTGCTCGGCCGCGATGTCGGGCGCCAGCCGGTCCGCGAGCGTGTCGCGCTCGGAGGCGGCCATCACGTGCAGGCGCTCGTCCGCCGAGTGGCCGGGGAAGTCGTCGGCGTCCACCGCCGCCTTCCACTTCATCGCGTAGAGGTCGGACACCTGTACGTCGTGCCCGGCCGCCCGCAGTTCGTCGACCGCGAAGGCGGTCAGTGAAGCGTTGAGCGAGCGGGGTTCCGGATGGGCGCTGACGACGAGGATCTTCTTCCGTGGTGACGGGATGGCTTCGTTGGAGGGTGTGGGTTCGTTCATGGAGCCACGTTCTCCCGGCGCGGGCGAGGCAGCCAGCACCCTGTTCGACCGTCGGAACGCCGATCCTGGTACTGCGAGGGCCACGCATAATTGCTTCATGAGCGGCGCGAGCCAGACAGTGAACGGTGACGGGACCGGCGAGGAGATCGGCGACCGAACCGGCGACCGTATCGGCGGCCGAACCGGCGATCGAGTCGGCGACGGAATCGGCGACACCCGGCGGGCGCTGGGCGGATTTCTGCGCGCCCGCCGGGGACGCGTCGCACCGGAGAACGTCGGGATCGCCGGCGGGCGTCGCCGACGCGTGCGCGGGCTTCGGCGCGAGGAACTGGCCCAGCTCGCCGGGATCAGCGTCGACTACTACGTCCGGCTCGAACAGGGCCGGGCCACCCAGCCGTCCCCCGAAGTGCTCGACGCGCTCGCCCGCGCGCTCGGGCTCGACGCGGCGGAGCGCGGACACCTGGCCACCCTCGCCGCCGACCGGCGCGATCCCGCTCCCACGGCCCGGCTCAGCCCGCTGCTGCGGCGGATCCTGGACGCCATGGGGGAGTTCCCGGCCTTCGCGACGGACCACCGCCTCGACGTGGTCGCCTGGAACGGTCTCGGCGCCGAGTTGATGGGCGGCCTGGCCGCACCTCCGCGTCGGGACCGGAACAACGCCCGGTTCCTCTTCCTCGACCCCGCCTCGCGCGTCCTCCACCCCGAGTGGGAGGACAGGGCGGCGGAGGCGGTCGGCCAGCTGCGGGTGGCGTCGGGGCGGTATCCCGAGGACGCGGAACTGGTCGCCCTCATCGGCGAACTGGCCGCGCGGAGCGCCGACTTCCGGCGGATCTGGGACAGCGGCGAGGTCGTGATGTGCGCGGCGGGCCGCAAGCGCCTGCGGCACCCGGTGGCCGGGCTGCTCACGCTGGACTTCGAGACCCTGCACGTGCCGGCCGCGCCGGGCGAGACGGGCCTGGTGGTGCACGTGTTCAGCGCCGAGGAGGACAGCGCGGAGGCCGACGCGCTCGCGGGCCTCGCCCGGATCCTCTCGGAGGTCTCGGAGGATTCCGCCTAGGACCCGGCCAGCAGGTCCTCGAGTTCGGCCTCGAAGAGCAGCGCGGGGTCGAAGCCCATCCCGCTGAAGTGGCCGGAGAGCTCCAGGGACAGGACGCCGTGCATGCGCGTCCAGAAGGACACGGCCCGGTGCAGGGCGGCGGCCGGGGCGGGGTGGCCCTGGGCCCACTCCTTGTGGTCTTCCAGGTGGGCCCCGAACGGTGTCGCGGGGCCGTCCGGCACGAGCTGCGCGCAGGCGTCGAGCAGGGTCGCCATGATCTCGGACGAGATGCCGGTGATCTCCTCGGGCGCGTGGTAGCCGGGCACCGGGGTGCCGTAGATGAGGAAGTACCGCTGGGGGTGCTCCAAGGCCCAGCCGCGCAGGACGTGCGCGAGCCCGGCCAGGTCGGCGCCGTCGGCGGCGGCCGCGTGGACGGTGTCGGCGAGGCTTCGGTACGCGTCCCGGATGAGGTCGGTGATCAGCTCGTCGCGGCCGGCGAAGTAGCGGTAGAGCGCCGGGCCGCTCATGCCCATCTGCTTGGCGATCGCGTTGAGGGAGAGCGCGGACGCGCCCGCGGCGGCGATCTGCTCCCACGCACGTTCCTTGACCTCGGCACGCACCTGGGCGCGGTAGCGCTCGCGCGGGGTGTTCGTGTCCGCCTTCGCCATGGCCTGCCGACCTTCCGTCCCGTACGGCTACAAGCTCAAGATTTAGTTAGAGGCTATCACTGAACCCATTGACCGCTCCGTCTCGACTGCGTTATACCTTCTAACGACCGCGTGAGCTTCTAGCGAAATACGCGGCCACCGCCGCGACGGACGAGGGGGTAAGCCATGCCGACCACCACTGAGACGACGCCACCCAGCACGCCACCGAGCACGATGGCGACCACGTCACCGAGCACGATGGCGACGAGGGCGACTACGACACCCGCCACGACCACAACGGTCGAGTCAGTCGCAGCCGCAGCCGCAGCCGCAGCCGCAGCCGCAGGCTCAGCCCCAGCCCCAGCCCCAGGCCCGGGTCCGACCCGCACCGCCCGGGCCGGGAGCGTCCCGCGCTGGGTGACCGTCTCCGCCTGGGCCATCCCACTCATGGTGGTCGGCCAGTTCGCCCTCCTCGCGGGCTTTCCCGTCGTGCTCGCACTGGTCGGCGCCTTCCGCCGGGTCGCGGACCGGGCGGTACGGAGGGCGGCCGCCCTGGTCGCGGTGACGTTCGCGATCCCGCTCGTCGTGTGGCTGACGCGGCCCGACGGGGCGCAGAGCCTGTCCAAGGACATGCACCCCGGGTTCACCGGCCTGATCGTCGCGGCGTCCGCCGTCTTCCTCGTGGCGCTGCACAGGGCCCGCCGGAGCCTCCGGGAACGGTGAGGCCGCGGCGTGCGGGGAGCTTTCCCGAAGACTCCCGTTCGCTAGTCCTATCCGCCCCCCTTGATCCGATCGCCCAACAAGCCTTTGCGTAAAGGGCTTTCACTCACCAAGCTACGGAGAACGCCATGATTGCCACCGCCAAAACCGGTGTACGCGCCAATGTCCGCGCCGCCCTCTTCGCGGTCCCACTCGCCGTTGCCGTCGCCGGTGTGCTCGGGACCGCCGCCGTACCGGCAGGAGCCACCCCGCAGCCCGCAGCGCCGGACAAGTCCCTCACCTGCCGCGGTCAGGGCGTAGACCCCGAGGCCGTCGTCCGCCACAGGACCGAGACCGTGATCCACGCACCGCTGAGCACCATCTGGAAGCTGCAGACCGACGTGGAGCGCTGGCTTTCCTGGCAGAGCCCGGTCACGTCGGTGAAGCGCCTCGACCACGGCCCCTTCCGCAAGGGCTCGGCGTTCCGCTGGACCACGCCGATACCGCCCACCCCGGCGACGCCCGCCACCAGCCTGGACATCACCTCCACCGTCGAGCAGCTCAAGCGCGGCGCGTGCATCCGCTGGACCGGCCCCGCGATCGGCGAGGGGCTGCGCATCGACGGCGTCCACGTGTGGACCTTCACCAAGGTCAAGGGAGGTGTCCTGGTGCGCACCGAGGAGACGCACACCGGGGAGCAGGTCGAGGCGAACGTGCCGGCCGCGACCGAGATCCTCGCTCAAGGCCTCGAAGGCTGGCTGGACGCCCTGAAGACGACGGCGGAGGCCCGAGCCGGCCACCACCACGACCACTGAACGACGAAGGCGCGGCACACCGGCGATGGCCGGTGTGCCGCGCCCTGTTGATGCGCGTGCGATGAGCTGGTTGCGACGCGCTACTTCGGCAGGTTCGCCTCGATGGCGGCGACGACCTCGGGGGCGTCGGGCTCGGTCTGCGGCGAGAACCTTGCCACGACGTCGCCACTCGCGTTCGTGAGGAACTTCTCGAAGTTCCAGCGGATGTCGCCGGTGTGCCCCTCGGAGTCCGCCGTGCCCACGAGGTGCTGGTAGAGCGCGTGCCGGTCGTCGCCGTTCACGTCGACCTTCTCGGTCATCGGGAAGGTCACGCCGTACGTCGCCGAACAGAACTCGGCGATCTCCTCGGACGTACCGGGCTCCTGGCCCATGAACTGGTTGCAGGGCACGCCGAGGACCGTGAAGCCCCGGTCCGCGTACTTCTCGTGGAGGCGCTCAAGACCCGCGTACTGCGGCGTGAGCCCGCACTTGGAGGCGACATTGACGATCAGAACGGCCTTGCCCAGGTACTGGCCAAGCTCCGCCGACCCACCCTGAAGGGCACCGATCTCTGCATCTTCGTAGACAGACATGATCCGGAGCCTACGCCCCGCCAGCAGGCTCCACCGCTGCCCGCACCGCGGGTCCAACATCACAGAGAGGTGATCACCAGGACCGACACGACCGCGGCATTCGGTGCCGCGTCCGGCTGCGCAAGTGTCGGCCGTCGCGGTCGATCGTGACCCCGTCGGCCGGTAGGGCGGCGGGGTCACGGAGTCCGTGAGTGCATACGGACCCGCGAACGAGGGCTCACGGGGCCTTACCTGGCACTACTGCTGGTGCCTCCACAGTAGCCAGGCCGCTGCGCCGACCACGGCCTGCACGGCGGCATTCGCCGTGCCGTCGATGCCGAAGGCGGCGGTGTAACCAGCCACGTAACCCGTGGCGAGGGCCACGAGCACGATCTTCGGGCTACGGGGCCCGTCGCCTTCGGCCGCGACGGGCTGCATACTTAACATGAGTTGCCTCCTGGTGAAATCCGGGTGTGTGACTGTCCGCCGCTCCCCGCGGTTGCTTCCTACGGCGCGAGCGGGGGCGGCGGAATCCTATGGCGGTGTGGTTACTCGTCTCGTTCCACTTGTCGCTCGAGAAGCTGGGCAACTTTTTCTTCGAGCGTCGAGATTCGCTCTTCGACGGTGCGGTTCGTTGCTGAGGTCACCATGGTCGAGACGTCTGCCGGGTCCAGGCTGCTGATGACGTGAGCGACCAGGTCTGACTTCCCCGAGCCGGGAGGGCCGGTAACGACGAGGTACGGCTCATCGCCTTGCGTGTTCCCCCCCAGCACGTGCCGAGAGGTGAGGTTGGTTGAAGGCGATCGGCCCCAGAATCCAACGTCGTCGCCGGCAGCGTCACAGTCTCGGTACGTAAAGCCCGCGTTGGCGCCTGAACCGGCTTCACCCTCGACGACTGGTGACGTCACCTTCAAGTATGAGTAGTCAGCGGTGATCCGGCCCACGTGGCGCCAGGCCTGGTGGAGCTCCCGAAGCGGCAGGAGCCGAAGGCTGTCCTGCTTCTCCGAGAGGCGACCGACCTCACGGCCAAAGCGCTGCTGGGCTGCTGATCGTGAGACTCCGAGCTTTTCGCCGATCTGTTCCCAAGAAGTGCCCTGTGAGCGCTCGTAGTTCACGGCCTGCAGCATGACTTCATCGGCCTGGTCGCGGAGCTTCTTCGCCAGCTCCACCGTGAACCCCGGTCGGGCCTGAAGCGCATCCGAGTCCTCCGCAAGGGGGTTGGAGGCTGCTGCGTTGGAGTCAAGGGGGGCCGAAGGCATGCGCTGAGCCTCCTGGGTAACCGTCCGTCATGTCAAGCCGACCTGGACGATACGTAGGGGCGAAGAGTGTTGACTTTGCAAACCCGCTGTAGCTGAACACTCGTTATTGCTGCTCTTGACCTGCGTCTTTGCTCAACTCGGCCTGGCGGCGCGCTCCCCAGGTCACAACCTGGAAGGAACGTACGGGGCTGTCCAGTTGGCTAATGCCACGCAAAACGCGATGGCTGACGCGGCCGTCGATCTGATCGACGGCGGAGCGGGCGCCCGGGACGATCAAGATTTTCACGGCCATCCAGCCCGCGAACGCCAACACCGCCGTGTCCTCGCAGGCGCTCTTGGCGACTTTCACGCTGGACGACCCCGTTCTCGGCTCCGCGTCGTCCAACGAGTGCACGTCGGCTGCGGTGCCGCCCGCCACGACCGGGGTGGCTGCCGGTACGGCTGCCTGGTTCCGCTGTGCGAGCAGCACGCCGGGCACGGTCATCGACGCCAGCGTCACCGCGACCGGGTGCGGCGGGCAGTTGCAATTTAATCCCACCACTATCTCGAACGGGGTCTCGGTAGGCATGCTGATCCTGAGGGTCTGCGTCCCCAAGTGGGTGGGGGTGGATCCCACCGTGCCCGGCTTCACGCAGAAGGCGACGGCGGACGGCGGCGGCACGGAGGACAACACCGTCGTGCTGTTCTATCGGCGCGCGAGCATTGAGCCTGCCTCGTACACCGTCACCCTGGACGCCACCTTCGGCAACGACGCCGCGATCTCGATGCTCCGCCAGAACGGAGTGATCTCCAGCGGTGACCCGTCTCGATGCCGCTCTGGCGGCAGGCGAGATCAGCGAGTATTCAAGCTGCGCCTGGCTGCGTTGATCACGTTGTGCGCGTCTGCGCCGTAGACGGCGGACTCGCGCAGGGTGTTCCAGACCTTCCCGTACAGGGCCACGGTGTCGGCGTCGTCCAGCCACAGCTCTGCGTGCCAGTCCTCCGTGATGACAAGTCGGTCGTCCAGCACCCAGAAGCCATTGGCAGGGGCGACTTTGACAGAGGCCGTGAACGGGACGACCCCCAGGTCGACGGTATCCATCCCGATCATGGCGGTGAGCCTGTCCAGCTGGATCGCCAGGACCGGGGGCGGGCAGATCAGGGAGCGCAGTGCCGCTTCCCAGATCAGCACGCGAAACCGGTGGCCCCGCTCGGACAGCCATTCCTGCCGCCGCGCCCGCCCGCGGACGGCGTCCTCGACGTCGTCTGAGGACCCGTGCAGATGCGCGTAATGGCGAAGGACGTACCGGGCATAGTCCGCGGTCTGGAGCATGCCCGGGATGACCGCTTCTTCCCAGGCGTGGATCACGCTTGAGTGGTCGACCTCCGCATTCCAGCGTTGTTGCACCGGCCCGTGCCCCTCTGCGAGCTGCCGGCGCCATGAGCGGATGTGCGTTTCGAATCCGGCCAGGCGCGCGGCCAGCTCGGCGAAGGCCTCGGGGCAGCCGACGGCATCCGACAGTGCGCGCAGGTCTTCGCGGGTGGCCGTCTGCTTGCCGCCTTCGAGCTTGTAGATCTTGGAGTGCGGCCAGCCGAGCAGGCTGGCGAGCTGGGGACCGGTGAGCTTGCCCCCGGGGTGCTTCTTGCGCAGCTCCCTGAGGCGCGCTCCGAGGGCTTCCCTCGCCTGCTGGTAGTCGGTGCTCACCGGTCACGCTCGCTGCCACTCAGTCGTGGACCTGATCCACGAAGTCCGCGTACGGGATGGCGTGATGCACGGCGGCGTCACGCGCCATGGAGTACCGCACGACGTCGGCGGGCTCCGTGATGGTCTCGATGCTGGTCAGGTGATCGGAGTCATCGAAGTACAGGACGGTGACAAGCCGTGAGTCGAAGATCCAGAAGTCTTCTTCGAGTAGACCGATCCGCTGTGCCTCACTGCGTCGCAGGCAGCCGACGTCTTCGCCGACCGCCACGTTGACGGCGCCGTAGCCGAGCAGGAAGCGCTGTCCCTCGGTCGGTGGGTCGTCGACCACGCGGACGCGGCCGACCCGCTTGCCGCTGGCGGTCTGCCGTTTGATGTTGCTGTTCCATTCACTGTCCAGGTCCCACGCCACTTGGCCGGTCTTCAGGAAGGCCTCGAAGTCCAGGTCTTCGCGGTCGGAGGCGTAGCCGCGACGGGTTTCCAGGTGCCAGGCCGTGTGCTCGAACGTCTCGAAGAGACGCCTGAACTCTTCCGGCCTGATCGTTTCTGGCACGCGGTCCGTCTCCTTTGGTGCCCAGTTCGCGAGCAGTTGGCGCGGGACGACGACGGCGACGTCATCGGCGCCGAAGTGCTTCAGCTGCGCCAAGTCGGCGCGGTCGGTCAGCGGTGTCCCCTGGACGATGATCTCCCCCGTACCCAGGTCTTCGTGCAGGGCGGGGCAGCCGCCGTTCTTGCTGTCGGTTCCGGTGAAGCGCAGTCGCCTCATGATCGTGTCCTTTCGGCGGACGTTGATCAACCCAGGATGGCCGTGGGCCGGACCCCGGACCACAGGCTGGCGCCTGCCGCGTGAGAACACCAGAGAACATTTGGCCAATGCGCGAGAACATCCGAGAACATTCGCTTTTCCGGTGAACATGCCCTGCCTACCGTCCAGGCCATGGCCATTACGAACGAGTCGCAAGGCGTCGATCCGGACGCGGTAACCGAGTCGCTGCGTGCGGCCCTGAGTGACGTGGGCATCGTCCTGCCGTCGCTGGGGGTGGACCACGCGGCGCCGGCCCTGGGGCTTGTGGTCCTGGGCAGTGTCCGCGCCGATGTGGCCATACGGCTTGCCGATCACCTGCGGCGAGGGGGCCGTGAGACATGAAGGCGCAATACGACATCGGCGCCCTGGTCGTGGACGAGAGCCGCGGCACGTCGGGGCGGGTGATGGGGCACGAAGGCCCGTACGTCCAGCTGCGGCCTCCGGGAGGCGGGCGCGAGTGGGACGCCGACCCTGCTCACGTCCGCCCCGCGGACGAAAACGAATGCCTGCGGGCAAGCGTGGCCGAGCAGAGTCTCATCCAGCGGGGGCGATCGGCATGACGACCCAGGCGCTGCCCGATCCCACCGAGCTGAGCAACCGTCAGCTCACCGAGCAGGCCTGCGCGCTGTGCGGCTGTTCAAGGACAGGCTGCTGGGTACCGTGACGTTCCGGGACCGCCTCGGCAGGGAGTGCACCGCGGATCTGTGGGCGTGCGCGCCCGAGTGCGAGACGCCGCGGCGGTGACCAAGACCTGCCGCGTGTGCGACATGGACACGGATGAGCCCACCGCGGTCGCGCTGGAACACACGAACAGCTGCGGGGGACGGGTCGTCCACCTGTGTCCGCCGTGCCGCGCGGAGCAGGGACTGATCCCTCTCGACCAGCACCCCGAGGGCAGCGACGGCTTCCCGCTGTACGAGGTGAGCGCCCCTTAGACCGGGCGGTGGCGGGTGAGGGCGGTCCCCCCGAGCAATCCCCGTCGCCGTCCACCGCTACCCGTTCCGGCTCCCCCGCCTCCCCAGGCGGACAAGCCGGAACGGAGCAGAGTTCGTCGAGAAAGGAGCACCACACCATGACCGTCATGGCTGACACCGCGCCCGCCACGGCGCTGCGTGATCCGCGCACTTTGCTCGATGCGGTCCGCCCGCACGTCAAGGAGTGCACCTACAACGTGTTCGACGCGCCCGGTAACGAGGGTGATCTGTGGGACCGTGAGGTCGCATTGCTCATGCGCGACAACCTGCTGGCCCGCCCCTGGGCGGAGGAGATCCTCGGCAACGCGGTGATGTACCTGATGACCGCGATGGAGCGGCCCGACCTCCACATCGGGGTCGGCAAGATCGTGGACGTGGGAGTCCATCAGATCATCCTCGACTCGCCGGTGTATTTCGCCTTCTGCGATCTCTACAACACCCGTCGTGGCGGCGGCTACAAGCATCACGCACCGCTCGTGCAGCGGCGCACCGACGGCCTCGTGCTGCGTACCGTGGACGTCATTCGCGGCCAGGGGTTCGAGCCGAGCGAGGAGCTGTGGAGCGTGGACGGCGCCGACTGCTCGCCGTGCGACGACAAGGTCCCCGACAGCCACTGAATGCCACGCCGCCTGCCCCCGCACCGGAACGCGGGGGCAGGCTTACGCCCGACGACCGAAGGAACCAGGCCCGTGCCGGTGCCCCACGACATCGCCGCAGAGACCGAACTCTGGGACGCCTACGCTCAGTCCGCGTTCAAGGACGACATGGAGCCGGTGTTCAACTGGACGCAGTACGCCGGGCACGGCCCCGGGCCCGAGGTGCTGGGAGAGCCGTCCAGTGTTCTGGAGATCGGCTGTGGTACCGGCCGCGCGCTCGCCTGCCTGGCCGGCCAGGGCATCAGCGCGCGCGGCGTCGACTTGTCCCCGGTCATGGTCAAGAAGACCGGCGAGCGATGGGCGGACACCGGCGCGGAGTTCGTCTGCGGTGAGGTGCTCGATGTCCTGAGGGAGGACACCCGGACCTACGATGCCGTGTACTCGATCTTCGGCGCCGCGTGGTTCACCGATCCGTCCCGACTCTTCCCGCTCGTTCGCGAGCGCCTGGCGCCTGGCGGTGCGTTCGTGTTCAGCCAGCCCCCGGCGATCCCTGGTGCGTACGGCCCCCAGGGCATGTACAAGGGCGGCTTCGCGGGCAAGGCGATGTTCACCTATCGCTACAGCTACAAGCCCGTGGTGTGGGAGCGGCTGCTTCTGCGGGCCGGGTTCGCACATGCCGCCGTGCGCGTGATCGATGCGCCGACGCCCGGTCATATCGGCACGCTGCTCGCGCGAGCCGTGGCGGCGTCGTGACCGGCGGCCCGGCTCATCGCCGGTACCTGATGTCCGTCCCCATCCCGTAGACGGCGGGGTTCACCATCGCAGGTTCAGGGGGCCGAACTCGACGTAGAGGGGTGTGCCCAGTCTGAGGGTGCACACGCAGTCCGGTGTGCAGATCGCCAAGGCGCGAGCCAAGCCGCTCAGGCGGGCCTCGGCGATGACCGGTCGGCGCTGCTCCATCCGTACGTCCCACATCCTGCTGCTGGCCGAATCGGCGTGCATGGACGGATTCGTCGGTCGGCGCGTCTTGGCCAGGTGTGGCCTCGTCCGGGGTGCGATGGGGGTGCCGGGGGCTGCCGGGCGGTCTCAGCCCGTGGTCCAGCGGACCATGCCGAGGATGATGCCGGCGAGGGAGCCGAGAGCTGCGAGAAGTCCCATGGAAATGCTCAGGGCCTCGAACTTGCTCGTCTTCTCCGACTCGATCCGCTTGGTGTCTTCCTCGAGCTTTTCCAGTCGGCTCTGCAGCCTCTCCACGGCGAACATCTCTCGGAGGTGTTTCATCTCCTTCAAGAGGGACGTGTTCTCTTCCGCTTCCTTCTCGATCTTGTTCGAGAGATCCTTTTCCTTCTCCGCGCGTTCGTCCAGCACCTTGAGCAGACGCTCTTGCATCTCGGGATCCGTCACCGTGTTGATGACTTCCTGCCGCAAGTCCCGCACCTGCTCCGTAGGGCGCAGCGCGGTGATGCGCTCGAGGATCAGAGCCTTGCGTTCCAGCAGGATGGGCAGGACGCCTACCTCGATATGCGCTTCGGCTTCGTTGCGGACGATGACCGCACCCATGTTGGCGGTCATTTTCAGCTTCAGGACGCCGAACGACTCAGGGTGATCGATGGCGTGGTTGACGGTGACGAGTGTCGCCTGAAGCTCTTCCAGGTTCTGCGCTTCGATCTTCGCCCGGGTCAGTCCGAGCTTCTCCAGCTTCGGTTCGAACATCCGCTCCGCGGCCTGCTCGGTGGGATCGGTGTTGAACTGCCCTCGGTCTGCACGCCCCATGGCCATGTCCCCCTGACATTTCCTCTGTCGCGGCGCCAGCATGTCATCTGCCGTGCGAGGAGCCGGGGGCTTTGCGTGGTTCGCTGCGCAGTTCGCTGCCGTCGACCACCCCGGCCCGGTCCGGTTCAGGCGAGCGGCCCCGCCCGGTTCAGGCGCCCGGCCCCGGCCGGTTCAGTTGGTCGGCCCCGTTCGGTTCAGGTGGTTGGTGGCCACCAGTTCTACCGTGAGCGCCACCGCGAGCGCCTGGATCGCCAGTAGGGCGAACAGGACGAACAGTTGCACCGCTCCCGCCATGACGGGGGACGCGCCGCCCAGGAGCATGCCGACGAAGGCTCCCGGGAGCGTGACCAGGCCCACCGTGCGGGTCTGGTCGAGGCCGGGGAGCAGGGCGTCGGACGCGGCGGGGCGTATCACCTCCAGGCGGGCGTCCTTGGCCGGCAGGCCCAGCGCGAGGCCCGCCTCGAACTCGCCCTTCCGGGAGTGGAGTTCGTCCAGGGCGCGGCGCCCGCCCAGGACCGTCGCGGTCAGCGCGCCGCCGATCAGGATGCCCGTCACGGGAATCATGGCGATGCCGTTCACCGGCAGCAGCCCGGCCAGGGCGAGTCCCGCCACCACCGGGACGACCGGACCCGCGACGGGCAGCACCGCCCACCACCAGGTGCCGTTGGCGGTCATGCGGCGCCCGGCCGTACGCGTGGCGACCGCGATCATGAGGAGGAGGAAGGCGAAGAGCGCCACCACGTGCTGGATCACCCAGCCGATCAGCAGGGACACCACGCCCAGCTGTACGGCCGCCCGCGCCCCGGCCACCAGGATCTCCCGCGCCCTGCCGTACGAGCCGTCGGGCGACAGGCGGAATACGGCGGCGGCCCCGGCGGCGGCGAGCAGCAGGACGAGGAGCGCCACGCCGAGCGTCGCGTTGACCGGAAGCAGGGTCTGAGCAGCGAGATCGCGCACCCGCCCACCCTAGGGGCCAGAGATGCGCGCGGACCGGGGCGGGGTGCGACCGGTGATCGGAGTGGGGCGCGACCGGTGATCGGACTCGTGTGCCCCGGGTCGTCGAACGCGTGCGTCCTGGGTCGTCGTGAGCGGGCCCGGTCTGTGAGGATGCGGGAAGCACATGTGTTGCCGGACGAGCAAGCAACGCCGGAAGAAAGAAGGGCTGACCTCATGGCGCAGCAGGTACAGGGCGTGATCGCCCGCGCGAAGGGCGAGCCGGTACGGATCGAGACGATCGTCGTGCCGGACCCGGGGCCCGGAGAAGCCGTGGTGCGGGTACAGGCCTGCGGGGTCTGTCACACCGACCTGCACTACCGCGAGGGCGGCATCAACGACGACTTCCCCTTCCTCCTCGGCCATGAGGCGGCGGGCACCGTGGAGTCGGTCGGCGAGGGTGTCACGGAGGTCGCCCCCGGCGATTTCGTGGTCCTCAACTGGCGTGCGGTGTGCGGCCAGTGCCGGGCGTGCCTGCGCGGCCGCCCCCAGTACTGCTTCGACACCCATAACGCCCGGCAGAAGATGACCCTCCTGGACGGCACCGAACTCTCGCCGGCGCTCGGCATCGGCGCCTTCGCGGAGAAGACCCTCGTCGCCGCCGGGCAGTGCACCAAGGTCGACCCCGAGGCCTCGCCGGCCGCCGCGGGACTCCTGGGCTGCGGTGTCATGGCCGGCATCGGCGCCGCCATCAACACGGGCGAAGTGGGCCGCGGCGACTCGGTGGCCGTCATCGGCTGCGGCGGCGTGGGCAACGCGGCGGTCGTGGGTGCGCGGCTCGCCGGAGCCGCGAAGATCATCGCCGTCGACATCGACGACAAGAAGCTGGAGACCGCCAAGAGCCTGGGCGCCACGCACACCGTCAACTCCCGCTCGGCGGATCCGGTCGAGGCGGTGCGCGCGCTGACCGACGGCAACGGCGCCGACGTCGTCATCGAGGCGGTCGGCCGCCCGGAGACGTACGAGCAGGCCTTCTACGCGCGCGACCTGGCGGGCACGGTCGTCCTGGTCGGCGTGCCGACGCCGGAGATGCGCATCGACCTGCCGCTGCTCGACGTCTTCGGGCGCGGCGGCGCGCTCAAGTCGAGCTGGTACGGCGACTGCCTGCCCTCCCGCGATTTCCCGATGCTGATCGACCTCTACCGGCAGGGGCGTCTCGACCTGGACGCCTTCGTCACGGAGACGATCGAGCTGGCGGACGTGGAGAAGGCGTTCGAGCGGATGCACCACGGGGACGTCCTGCGTTCGGTGGTGGTCTTCTGATGGCGGCGCGCATCGACCACCTGGTCACCTCGGGCACGTTCTCCCTCGACGGGGGCACCTGGGACGTCGACAACAACGTATGGATCGTGGGTGACGACAGCGAGGTCGTCGTCATCGACGCGGCGCACGACGCGGACGCCATCGCGGCCGCGGTCGGCGAGCGGCGGGTCGTGGCGATCGTCTGCACGCACGCGCACGACGACCACATCGACGCGGCCCCGGCGCTCGCCGCCCGCACGGGCGCGCCGATCCTGCTGCACCCCGCCGACGCGGAGCTGTGGAAGATGACCCACCCCGACCGCGCTCCGGACGGTGAGCTCGCGGACGGCCAGGAGCTCACCGTGGCGGGCACGGTGCTGCGGGTGCTGCACACCCCGGGCCACTGCCGGGGAGCGGTCAGTCTCCACGCGCCGGAGCTGGGCACGGTCTTCACCGGCGACACGCTCTTCGCGGGCGGACCCGGAGCGACGGGCCGGTCGTTCAGCGACTTCCCGACGATCGTCGACTCGATCAGGGACCGGCTCCTCACGCTGCCTCCGGAGACGGTGGTGCGGACCGGCCACGGCGACAGCACGAGCGTCGGCGCGGAGGCGCCGCACCTGGAGGAGTGGATCGCCCGCGGTCACTGACCGCACCCGCGGACGGAAGCCGCCGGCCGCACCAACTGGCGTACGGCCGGCCTGCAACTGACGTACGTGACCGGGCCCGTGCCCGGTGGATCCGATTGGCCCCGCGTGGTTCGCCGCGCGGGGCCGTTCGCGTACTGGCCCTGTTCCGCGATCTCCGATAAGTTAGGCAAGGCTTACCTAATGGAGGTTGAGAATGGGTGTCCGTCACGCCAGCACGACCATGCCCACCGCAGCGGCCCGCGCCCGCTCCCTGCTCACCACCGCGTGGTCCTGCGCGGTGACCACGGAGATCGGCAGGGACGAACTCGTCGGCGCGCACAGCGTCACGCCGGAGGGCATCCTCCTGCTGTCACCGCCCCCGGAAAGCGCGCTGGCCACCGCGATGATCTGCGCGCCGCGCGGCGAACCCTCCACCCTGGTGGAGTTCGCCGACGTCGCCCCCGTACCGGTCAGGGACCGGATCCGGGCCCGGCTGTGGCTCTCGGGGTCACTGGTGCCCGACGGCGAGGGATTCATCTTCGCGCCGACCTGCGCCGTGCTGCACGACTCGACCGGGGGCCGCATCGGCATCGACCTCGACGAACTCGCCCTGGCCGCCCCCGACCCGCTCGCCGAGGCCGAGGCGCGGCTGCTCACCCACCTCGCCGACGCGCACGAGGACGCCGTCGAGCAGCTGACCCGGCTCGTGTGCGCGGACAGCCTGCACGGCGTCGTGCGCGTCCGCCCGCTGGCCATCGACCGCTACGCCCTGACGCTGCGCCTGGAGAAGGCCCGCAGCCAGGCGGACGTCCGGCTCGCCTTCGACGAGCCCGTCGAGGACGTCTCCCAGGTGACCGAGCGCATGCACGTCCTGCTCACGAAGGCCCGCCACCTGCGCCGCCCGCTACTGCGCCCCACGTCCCCCGACGCCTGACTTCACCGGCTTCATGGACCGCAGCGCGAGCAGGAGCACCCCGATGTCGTCCAGAAACACGGGATCCGGCAGCAGATCGGCCGGCAGGACGAGATAGGCGATGGCCCCCCAGAAGACCCACTGGCGCTCGACCGGCAGCCCCGCCGCACGCAGCGTGCGGCGCGTGCGGACCAGCCGTACGAGCAGCGCGATCGCGACCGCGAGTGTCGCGGCCACCAGAACCGCGGCGGCGACAAGGAGGACCGTGACTTCCGTGCTCATCAGACCCTGACCTCCGTCCTGCGATGTCCGTCGATGTCCTGCGACGTCCTGGGACGCCCTGCCGTGTCCCGTGCGGGCACTTCGCCCAGGCTATGGGTACCCGCTGGGCGCCGCGCGAACATGTAGTACCCCCGCGCGGTCCCTGTATGGCCCCGCAAGGCCCTCGCACGACGGACGTTCCGCCCTCCGATGAAGGACGATGGAGCCCGGCGCCACCGCCAGCTCCTCCAACTCCTTTCCGGAAGGGCAGAGATGAGCCAGACGAGCCAGACGCTGATCACGGCAGGGCGGGTCCTGACCGGACCGAACGGCCGCCACGTCCTGGACGGTGCCGTGCTGACCGAAGGCGCGGACATCGTGGCCGTGGGCACCCGGGCCGAGATCGAGCCCCTGGCGCACGGCGCGGCGCGGCGGTACGCGCTGCCCGACGCCACGGTGCTGCCCGGGCTCATCGACGCCCATGTCCACCTGGTCTTCGACGCGAGCAAGGACCCCGTGGCGGTCCTGGACGCGCACAGCGACACCACCCTGCTGGCGGCGATGGAGGAGCGGGCGCTCCGGTTCCTGCGCAGCGGCGTCACCACGGTGCGCGATCTGGGCGACCGGGGCCGCCTCACCCTGCGGCTGCGCGAGGAGATCGCCGCGGCCCGGGTGCCCGGCCCGCGGATCGTCGCCGCCACGACGCCGCTGACCACGAAAGGCGGCCACTGCTGGTTCCTGGGCGGCGAGGTCGAGGGCGAGGACGAGATCCGCGCCCTGGTCCGGCGCAACGCGGAGCTCGGCGCGGACGTCATCAAGGTCATGGCCACCGGCGGCGGCCTGACCCGGGGCGGCCCGGCCACCTGGCAGGCGCAGTTCGACGCCCCCCAGATCCGCCTCATCGTCCGCGAGGCGCACCGGGCGGGACTGCCGGTCGCCGCCCACGGGCACGGCACCGCCGGGATCGTGGCCGCCGTGATGGCGGGCGTCGACACCATCGAGCACTGCACGTGGATGACGCGCAAGGGCCTGGAACTGCGCGAGGACGTCCTGGACGCCATCGTCGCCAAGGGCATCCGCATCTGCCCCACCATCAGCCCGAACTGGCGGATGCTGCCGATGTTCTTCGGCGAGGAACGGGCCAGGGCGATGTTCGACCAGGTGCGCACGATGGCGGAACACGGCGCCCGGCTCATCGCGGGCACGGACGCGGGCGTCCAGCGCGCGGGGTGCGACGGACTGGCCCAGAGCCTGGGTTTCTACCAGCATCTGGGCATCGAGCCGCACCGCGTCGTCGACATGGCGACCGCGGAGGCCGCCGACGCCCTGGGCATCGCCGACCACGTCGGACGCCTGGCCGCGGGATACCGCGCGGACCTCATCGCCGTGCACGGCGACCCGCTCACGGACGTGACGGCCCTGGGGGAGGTACGGCTGATCATGGCGAACGGCACAATGGTGGACCATGAGTGAGAGAACGTCACACACCATGGTCCCCGTCCAGGCACTGATCGTGGTCGACATGCAGACCGCCTTCGTCACGGGCGACACCGCCGTCCCCGACGCGGCCCGCGTCCTGGACCGGACGACCGACCTGATCACCCGGGCCCGTGCCGCGGGCGCCCTGGTCGTCCAGCTGCAGAACGACGGCGGGCCGGGGGCCGACGACGAACCGGGCACCCCGGGCTGGGAGATTTACCTCCCCGTGGACCACGACCGGGGTGAGGTCGTCGTCCGCAAGACCGTCGACGACGGCTTCGAGGGGACGCGGCTGCGCGAGCTCCTCACCGAGGCCGGCGTGAGCGATCTCGCCCTCTGCGGGGTGATGTCGGAGATGTGCGTCTCGGCGACCGCGCGTACGGCCCTGGAGCTGGACTTCCGTGTGGTCCTGCCGCACGACGCGCACGCGACGCAGGACATCCCCGCCGCCGAGGGCATCAGCGACATGGTGCCGGCCGCGATGGTGTCCCGGGTCGCCGAATGGGCCCTCGGCGACGAGGTCGAGATCGTCGCGAGGGCCCGGGACGTCGACTTCACCAAGCCGTAGCCGCGGTGGCGAAGAGGAGGGGCGGCGGGAAGGGGGATCAGCGGGCGGTGTACGCGCCGTCCACCAGGTGGTAGCTGCCGTGGATGAACGAGGCGCGCTCCGAGAGCAGGAACACGATCAGCTCGGCGACCTCCTCGGAGTGACCGAGACGGCCGGCGGGGTGCAGGGAGACGAGGGCGTCGTACGCGTCCTTCTCCATGTTCTGGAGGAGCGGCGTCTCGATGAAGCCGGGGCCGACCGCGTTCACGCGGATGCCCTTGGCGGCGTACTCGGCGGCGGCCGTCTTGGTGAGGCCGACGACGCCGTGCTTGGCGGCGACGTAGGCGGGGGAGCCGGCGAAGCCGACGGAGCCGAGGATCGAGGCGACGTTCACGACGGCACCCGCGCCCGCGGCCTCCAGGACCGGGAGTTCGTAGCGCATCGAGTAGAAGACGCCGTCGAGGTTCGTGCGTATGACGCGGTTGTAGGCATCGATGTCGTACGCGCCGGTCGGCTTGCTCTCTCCGCCGATGCCCGCGTTGTTGACCGCCAGATCGAGCCCGCCGAACGTGTCGACGGCGAACTGCACGGCCGCCTCGACCGACGCGGGCTCGGTGACGTCCACGGCGACCGCCGCGGCCTTGACACCCTCGGCGAGGAGCTGGGCGGCGGCCTGCTCGGCGCCGTCGGCGTTGTGGTCGGCGATGACGACGTTCGCCCCGCCCGCGCCGAGGCGGCGGGCGGTGGCCAGGCCGATGCCGGAGGCCGCGCCCGTGATGAGCGCGGTCTTGCCCGCGAACTCGGTGGCGTAGTCGGGAACGGTGGTGACGGGGGTGGTGCTCATGGTGCTCTTCACTTTCCTCATCCGAAGTGGGGGGCCGCGAGGGCGGCCTCCCCGGTCAGGACGGCGTAGGCCTGCTCCACGTGTGCGGCGAGGTCTGCGTCGTGTCCGTGCCCGCCGCGCGCCCAGCTGCGCAGGGCCGCGGTCAGGACACCGGCGGCGGCGCCGACGACGACGGCCGGGCGCTGGTCCCGGACGGGGTCGGTGCCGAGCCGGTCGGCGATGATCCGGACGGACTCGTCCTGGGCGTCGACCCGGACGCGTTCGTACGCGGCGAACAGCGCGGGCTCCGTGTCGACGAGCGCGAGCAGGGCCCGCGTCCGGGACCGGCGGTGCAGACCCGGGGACTTAGGGTCGGTGAGCCAGTCCCGCACGGCCGCGCGGTAGGCGGCGAGCGGGGGCTCGTCGGCGGGCCGCAGGCGCAGGGCCGCGTTGATGCGGTCGCCGTCGGCGCGGGTGAAGTCGAGCGCCGCCGCCTCCTTGCCGCCGAAGTGGCGGCTGAAGGTGCGGCGCGTGACGTCGGCGCGCTCGGCGACGGCCTCGACGGTGACGGCCGCGAGGCCGTGCTCCAGGATCAGGTCGATGGCCGCGTCGGCGAGCGCCTCCCGGGTCTGCCGGGCCTTGCGCTGCCTGCGGTCCTCGCCGCCCCGGTCGGTGGCCGGTGCTCCTGTGTCGGATTCCGTCGCCTTGTTCATGTCTTCGACTGTACACCTGTCATGTCCCAGTGGGACACCTGTCCCGTCGGGACTCCATCTGGTCCGCTCGGTCGGGAAGTCAGGAGGCCGGGCTCGGTTCCAGGTCGAAGACGCCGTACCCGAAGCCGTGCGCCGTCACGACGCCGTGCTCGGCCACCACGCCTCTGGCCTCCAGGGCCCGGGGTCCCGCCTCGCCCACGACGCCGGTGGGGAAGGCCGCCGGTGTGCTGCGGGGATTGATCACCACGAGATGGCGTCCGCCCCTGACGTACACGAACGGATAGCCGTGATGCAGCACCTCCACCGAACCCTCCGGGCCCAGCCCTGGGGTCGCCCTGCGCAAGGCGATCAGCCGCCGCACGAGGTGCAGCAGCGAGGTCTCGTCGGCCCGCTGGGCGGCGACGGTGGGGCGGTGCGGGTCGGGGTCGACGGGAAGGTAGAGGCGGTCGGCCCGCGCGGTGGAGAAACCGGCGTTCGGGCCGTCGTCCCACTGCATGGGGGTGCGCGAGCCCGCCCTGTTGTAGCGCGGGCCGAGCACGCTGCCCTCGGTGTCGGGCAGACCGGGGACGTAGCGCATGCCGATCTCGTCGCCGTAGTAGATCGCCGGGAGCGTGGGCCAGGTGAGCTGGAAGGCGAACGCCGCCGGGAGCTGCTCGGCGGTGCGCGGACCGCAGTTGAGGCGGGAGAAGTCGTGGTTCGAGGTGGGCAGCGCGACGTGCCCGGCGCCGCCGATGGCCGCGCGCGCCGCTAGCCAGGCCTCGACGAAGGGACGCGGTGAGCCCTTGCCGCCCGGGTCGAAGAAGCAGTCGAGCGGGTCCCAGCCCTCGGCGGCGGTGCCCTCGCCGTTGTTCCACAGGGAGCGCAGGGGCCCGCCGTTGGTGGGGCCGCCGAACTGGAGGAAGAAGTCGGCGTGGAACCCGGCGGGCACGGACACCGCGGGGTCGCCCCACTCCGAGAGCAGCACCGCGTCCGGATGGGTGGTGTCCAGCCAGCCGCGCAGCTCGGTCCAGACCGTGGCCGTCGCCCTGCGGTCCGGGTCGTCCTTGACGAGGGAGTGCGCCATGTCGACGCGGAATCCGGCGAGGCCCAGGCGCAGCCAGTGGTCCATGATGGCGCGCAGCGCCGCCCGGTTGGCGCGGGGGCCTTCGGCGTCGACGGGCTGCCGCCACGGCTCGTCCGGATGCTCGCGCGCGTAACCGAAGTTGAGGGCGGGCTGCGAGTCGAAGAAGTTCGGCAGATACGCGCCGGGGCGGCTCCCCGGCGAGCGCACGAAACCGTCCGGACGGCCTTCGGGCGCCCAGATGTAGCGGTGGTCGTCCGGGTCGTCGGCCGACGCCGTGAACCACGGATGCCGGTCGGAGGTGTGCCCGGCCACCAGGTCGAGCAGTACCCGGATGCCGCGCCGCCCGGCCTCCTCCACCAGCGCGGCCAGGTCGTCGTTCGTGCCGTAGCGGGGCGCGACGGAGAAGTGGTCCGCGACGTCGTAGCCGGCGTCGCGGAACGGCGAGACGAAGCAGGGGTTGATCCAGACGGCGTCGACACCCAGCCAGGCGAGATGGTCCAGATGCCGGGTGATGCCCGCGAAGTCACCGATGCCGTCGCCGTCGGAGTCGGCGAAGGACTGCGGGTAGATCTGGTAGAAGACGGCGTCGGAGAGCCAGGCGGGGACGGGACGGAACGATGTCATGGGGCGGACGCGACCTTTCCTTCGGACGGCTCCGGCAGGTCCCCGGCCGGTCTCTCGCGTGACCGCTGACCGCTCACCGAGACCGGGCGCGAGGTGCACTGCCACCTCTGGCGTGACCGTTCCCTACGACGGAAGCGCGCACACCGCGAGAGGGGCGGTGAACGGCTCGCCCGTCAGCGTCAGTTGGCCGCTTTCGCCCACCTGGAACACGCTCACGGAACCCGACTTCTGGTTGGCCGCGAACAGCAGCCGCTGCGACGGCGAGAAGGCGATGTGCCGGGGGAAGTTGCCGCCGACGGGCACCGTGTCGAGCAGCCGCAGCCGGGCGCCGTCCGCCTCGATCGCGTACCGGGTCAGGCTGTTGTGCCCGCGGTTGGCGAGGAAGGCGAAGGTGCCCTCGCGCGTGACGGCCAACTGCGCCGGATAGCTGGTGCCTTCGCCCGTGCCGGTGGACTGCGGGGTGCCGGGGGTCAGCCGTCCGCTCGCGGGGTCGTAGGCGCAGACGACCACCGTGTTGTCGACCTCGTTGGCGAGGTAGGCGAAGCGCCCCGACGGGTGGAAGGTGAGATGGCGCGGGCCGGCGCCCGGCCGCAAGGTCGCGTACGAGACCCGGGTGAGCTTTCCCTTCTTCGTGTCGAGGCGGTAGCTGTAGACGGTGTCGGTGCCCAGGTCGACGGCGAGGACGTGCCCGCCGTCCGGGCTGGTGACGATCTGGTGGGCGTGCGGGCCTTCCTGGCCGGGGCCGGGGGGCGGGCTGGAGTGGGTGACGACGTCGCTCGGCTCGCCCAGTGCGCCGGATGCGTCGATGGGATGGACGGCCACACTCCCGGAGAGGTAGTTCGCGCTCAGCAGCCAGCGCCCGCCCGGGTGCACGGACAGATGGCACGGCCCGGCGCCACCCGTGCTCCGCGCCCCCAGGATCTTGGGTCCGGCGGAGGTGAGCGCGACCGCGGTCACGGCACCCCGCTCCTGCTCGTCGACGGCGTAGAGCGTCTTGCCCGACGGATGCAGGCAGAGGTAGGAGGGGTCGGGGACGCCGGTCAGGGTGCCGGTACCGGTGATCCGCCCGGTCTCGTCGTCGTACGTCGCCAGTCCGATGCCGGTGCCGCCGCCTTGCTGGGAGGTGTATGTGCCGAGGAAGAGCTGCCCGGTGCGGCGCGGCGGCCGCCGGGGGGTCAGGGCGGCCGTGGAGGCGTGCGCGGGCGCGGCGAAGGCCGTGGCAGCGGCGGTGGCGGCGACGGCTCCGATGAATCCGCGCCGTCCCCAGCCGTCCGCCTCGGACCGGCCGTCGGACCCGCTGTTCGTCCCTGCCGTCATGTCCGCTCCTCGTGTGTCGGTAGTGACGTCCGTGGCAGACAGAGTGATGCCCACCCTCCTCACGTTCAAGAGGCGCAACCCAAGTTGCACCCCGCGCAATGGAAGGAAGGCGTCCGTCGGGCCTCGCCTGGCCCGTCCGGCGGCCATGGAAGGCCCCCGCACCGCACCGGCACCGCGGAGGCGCACCCTCGGGCGGCGCACAGACGGCTCCCGTCCGAATGGTTCACGCCGTTTTCTCCGCCGGCTCGGGCCCCGGAAACGATCGCCACGGATGCCCCGACCGGTCGTGGCACCGGTTTCTCGCCCGGGGGTGCCGATGTCGCGGCCCTGGCTCGATCGGCGCGAGCGCCCTTGCGCGGCAGCCGTGCGCTTGACCTGTACACGCCCCTGATGTCCGGTTTCCGTGCCGCCGGGGCGGGCTCCTTCCCTTGCCGCGCTCCTCTCCGTGCCCCGCACGACGATCTACGCCACGGGTGTCCCGTTCGCCCTGCCGGTCCCGACCGCTTGCACGGCGACGGACGAAACCCCTGGTCGTCCCACCGGAGTCCGCATGGGGCGCGTGGTTCGCCTCCGGCGCGCGGACGGTCGCGCTCCGGCGCCCGCCCCGGGCGCCGCCCCGGCATCTCTCGCCCTCGGCACCGCCCACGCCGGACCGGTCACCGGGCCCCGGGCGCCGCGGAACCACTCCTGCCCGACAGGATGGCCAGGGCACCTACCGCCCGCCTCCCTCCGCCACGCCACCCGCGCGGCGCCGCACATGCGACATGAATCACGGAGAGTAATCGGCCTGGATGGACCGCGAATATGCGCCGCGCGGTGGCCGGGGATGCCTCCCGGAGGTATGAACTAGCCCTGAGCGGGCAAGATGTAGATGCCATTCGCGGTGCCGCCCCAGTCCCCGGCGGCGTCGGGCGCCGGCTTCAAGGCCGCGCCGCTCGCGTTGTCGTAACTCTTCGTATGCGGGGTGTAGGGAAAATGGGGGGTGGACCATGGGCACGCCCGACCCGGGCTTTGGGCTGCACCACCGGGTGGTCGACGGATCGATCGTTCTGACGTTCCACGGCGAACTGGACGCCTGGGCGGATCAGGAACTCTCGCCGCGCATAGCGGAGTTACTGGCCCAGCCGGACACGGACGTGGTGGTGGACCTGCGGCAAGTGACCTTCCTGGACGCCGGTGGCCTGCGGCTCCTGGTGCGCATCAAAGGCCGGACCCTCGCCAAGCGGCGCACCTTACGGCTCGTGCGCAGCAATCCGCGCGTCTGGCGGGTGCTGCGCATCACCCGCCTGGACCGCAGCTTCACGGTCCTCGACAGCATGCCCGCCGCCCTGGACACGCCCGACGACTGCGAGGGAAACCTGAACAGACCAGCCTAGAACGGGAGCAATCGGCAAATCTGATGACATGATGAGCCGACTTAGCGCCCCTTCCGGGTCTGGCCCCCGCAGCCGCCCCGCCGCCCCGCGCCCCGTCCCGCGGTCCCTCCTGATCGCGACCGCCCTGCTGCTCGCCCTGCCCGCCGCCCCCGCAGTCGCGGCATCCGCCCGCCCCGAGCCCCCGTGCACGGCGGGTACCGCGCCTTACCAGCGCCAGCTGGAGCGGGAGGTCCGCAGACCCGTCGACGGCGTCCAGTCACCCGAGGACTGCGCGGCCATCCGGCAACTGCAGCGGCGGCTCGGCATCTCGCCCGCCGACGGCAGCGCGTCACTGCGCACCTACCGGCTGGTGGTCGCCGACAAAGTGGGCCGTGACCCCGCCGCCCGCAAGGGCTGTCCCTCCCGGGCGTACCGCGTGGTCTGCGTGGACCTGACCCGGCAGATCCTCTGGGTGCAGGTGGGACAGCGCCTCGTCTTCGCGCCGGTGCCGGTGCGCAGCGGCCGGGACGGGCTGGAGACGCGGCGCGGCTGGCACCGGATCTACTGGAAGCACCGGGACCACTTCTCGACGATCTATCAGGTGCCGATGCCCTACGCCCAGTTCTTCGACGGCGGCCAGGCCCTGCACGGCACCCGGCACGACCTGTTCTCGTCCGGGTCCGGCGGCTGCGTGAACCTGACGGTGGCGGACTCGAGGAGGCTCTACCAGCTGCTGCACAAGGGCGACCGCGTCTACGTCTGGGGCACGAAGCCCGGCACCGGCGGCTGAGGGACGCTCAGCCGCCGGTACGCGGGCCTCGTCCGGGGGTCACTTGAGTCTCACTCGGGGGTCACCTGAGTCTCATCCGGGGCTCAGCTCCGGCCGCCCTTCCCTTTGCCCGAGTCGTCCCGCACGTTGCTGAGCCGGACGGTGACGCCGTCGGTGGCGTTGTCCTTCGTCAGCCGGTACGGGCCGGTGACCGCGGGGGAGGGGAGGCGGTAGCCGTCCGGCACGGCGGTCTCCTTGAGGTAGTAGGTGCCCAGGCGCAGGGCGTTGAAGTCGCAGCGGCCCCGGCCGTCCGTGGCGCAGCCCTGCCCCTTGCGGGTGTCCGGGTCCGCTCCCGAGGTCTGGAGGCCGGCCTTGCCGTTGGTCTCGCGCCACAGCTCGAACACGGCACCGGCCAGCGGGCGGCCGGTGGTGCGGTCCTTCTTGACGACATGCAGGGCGCCCAGCGTGTTCGGGCGGGGCTTCTTCGTGTTCTTCGCCGTCACCTTCACGCCGTCGGCCGCGTTGGCCGCGGTCACGACCAGCGGCCCGAAGGAGGCGGGGGAGGGCAGGTCGTATCCGCTCGGGGCCTTGGTCTCCACCCAGTAGTAGGTGCCCAGCGGCACCGAGCGTCGGCACTCGCCCTGCGCGTCCGTGGTGCACGGGGCGTCGACCTGAGTGTCGGGGTCGGCCCCTGAGGTCTGCACACCGGAGACACCGTTGGTCTCGCGCCAGAGCTGGAAGACCGCTCCGGACAGCGCCTTGCCGCTCTCCTCGTCCTCCTTGGCGATCTCGACCACGCCGTTGGCCGTCGGCGTGGACCCGCACTCGGGCAGGTCCCCCACGAAGGGGTAGTTGTGGAACTCCTGGCCGCCTCCGCCGCTCGCCGAGCTGGTGTGCGTGAGGGAGCCGGTCGTGAAGAAGCGGCCGTTGATGCCCGGCACGCTGACCGTCGTGTCCGACGCGTTCTGACCGATCAGGATGCTGCCCTGGAACTGCCCGGTGCCCTTGATCTGCACGTCGGTCGCGTCGGGGAAGTTCCACAGCAGGCGCTCGCGCAGCCCGTTGAGCGGGTCGGTCGCGTCGTCGATGCCGCCGCTGTAGGTGTTGATGACCCGCTGCGAGCCCAGCATGTTGACCAGGACCGTGGCCCCGTCCGGGATGTTCACGAACCGGACGCCCTCCTGCCCGCCGCTCGCGCCCGCCAGGTCGAAGTCGACGTTGAACACCTGGAGGGCCGACGTGCCGTCCCCGGTGAACACCGTCTCGCCGCTCCTGTGCTCGGCGGTCCCGGTCGGTGTACGCGTACCGGCCTCACCGTGCGCGTAGCACTGGCTGGCCGCGTTGAGCTGACCGCGCAGGGAGGCGTACGGCGCGGCGGCGTCCGGGTCCTGCACCACGTCCTGGGCCAGCACCGTGCCGCTCGTCGCGCCGGCGTGGCGCACGACGCCGTCCTCGGCGAGGAGCCGCTCCCCGTCGGCGACCGTGACGGATCCCCCGGTGGTGAGCCAGTCGGCGCCGACGTCGGGCGCGACCTTGGAGCCGACGCCCGCTTCGCCGATGTTGTAGATGGCGCTGGCGCCCGCCGCCTTGTCCTGGTCGAAATCGCCGAGGACGACGACGCGTCCCTCGGCCTCCGCGGCGCTTCCGCGCACCCGGAAGTCGCCGCCCGCGAAGACGTTGATCGCGTTGTCGCGGTACGTGACGGGGTCGTTCGTGACGGGCGGGTAGGGGCCCGGCGGGCAGGAGCCCGGTACGCAAGGGCCGAGCCCGCCGGGCAGCGGCGCGGCCGCGGCCCGGTCGGCGGAACCGTCCCCCGCCGACGCGAAGGCGTCCGCGGACACGGACAGCGGGACGGACGCGGCGACGAACGCACAGCTCACAGCGGTGAGCAGGCGTCCGGCGCGGTGCGTGCGGAACAGTCCGGGCATGGCGATGACCAGCTCCTCAGGTGATCGGAAAGACTCCTCGCCCGCAGCTTGCGACAGCCTCCCGCCGCACCCGGTGCGGCACACCCGCGTCCCCCTGGACGGCGGCCGAACTTCCACTCACACGGCGGTCGGTCAGCCCTCCGGACGCAGCAGCCCGCGCTCGTAGGCCTTGGCCAGCCGCTGGGGCACCAGGTGGACGGAGCCGTCGACGGTGACCGGCACGAGCTGCGGGGTGGCGGCCTTCCACTGGGCGCGGCGGTGACGGGTGTTGCTGCGGGACATCTTCCGCTTGGGTACGGCCATGGTTCGGGTCCTTTCTCGACGGTGCGACGCCGAGGCTATATGAAAATGGATCCCATTTCGAATTAGGGTCGGGATTGCTCCTGTGGCCGCCCGCGCCCCCGAGTGGCGTCGCCCACGCCCCTGGTTGACAGCCCGGACGCGCCCGCGACAGCATCCCGCCGATGGAGATCACCGACCTGACACCGGCGGAGCACCGCGTCTGGCAGGCGTTCACGTGCGGCGAGGGCGTCGACTTCCGCGCGGACCCCGGCGACGACGCGCGGGACGGCGCCTCCTGGGGGCCCGAACGGACCGTACGCGCCCAGGTGTTGCGCGCCCTGCTGCTCAACGGGCCCACGCGCGAGGGTGAGATAGCCGGCGTCAAGCTCACGGGCGCGCGCGTCACCGGGGTGCTCGACCTCCGGTACGGAACGGTCGAGCACCCCGTGCGCCTTCGGTCCTGCCACTTCGACGAGACGCCCGAGCTGTACGGCGCCCAGGTGCGCGCGCTGGTGCTGAGCGACTCGGTCCTGCCGGGCCTGACGGCGGGCACCCTCCGCGTGGAGCTGGTCCTGCGGATCACCTGCTGCCGGATCACGGGTCCCGTACGGCTCGCGGGCGCCCAGATCAACGGGGCGTTCTTCGCCAACGGGGCGGAGCTCGGCATCCGGCGCGACCCCGACGAGCCGAACGCCCCCGACCCCGTCCCCGAGGCGACGGAACCGGTGCTCCAGCTGAACCACGCGGTGATCGGCACCGACGTCTGGGCCGTCGGCCTGGTGGCCCACGGCCAGGTCAGGATCAACGGCGCCACCGTCGGCGGCCTGGTCAACCTCGACGACGCCGAACTGCACTCCCGCGCCCCCGACGAGTCCGCCCTGCACGCCGAGACCCTGTCCGTCGGCACCGATCTGCGGGCCATGCGGCTGCGGGCCCACGGCACGCTCAACCTCAGCGGCGCCAGGATCCCGCGGCACGTCAACCTCGCCCACGCCCGCATCTCCCACCCCGGCGGCACGGCCCTGCGCGCCAGCAGCTGCGTCGTGGGGGAGCTGTGGCTGCGAGAAGCCGCGCCGATCCAGGGCACGGTGAACCTGCGCCGCTCCCAGCTGGACCTGCTGCACGTCCCTCCGGAGGTGTGGCCGGGCGAGGTCAAACTGGACGGGCTCGTCTACCAGCGGCTCGCCCCGCACCTGCCCGCCGAGGCACGGCTGCCCCTCCTGGAACGCGACGCGGGCGGCTATCTCCCGCACGGCTACGAGCAGTTGGCCGCCGCCTACCGCACGGTGGGCGACGAGGCCGCCGCCCGCACCGTGCAACTGGCCAAGCTCCGCCGCCACCGGCGGACCCTGCCCCCGTACGCCAGGATCTGGGGGCACCTCCAGGACGTGACGGTGGGCTACGGCTACCGGCCCATGCGGGCCGCCGGATGGCTGCTGGTGCTGCTGCTCGCCGGTGCGCTCGCCTTCGCCCTGCACCGCCCGCGCCCGCTGAAGTCCGACGAGGCCCCGGGCTTCAACCCGGTCTTCTACACCCTGGACCTGCTCCTGCCGATCATCGGCTTCGGCCAGGAGGCCGCTTTCGCGCCGGGCGGCTGGTACCAGTGGCTGTCCTATCTGCTGATCGCCACCGGGTGGGTCCTCGTGACCACCGTGGCCGCCGGCATCACGCGCTCGCTCAGCCGCCAGTGACCGACATGGCCGACCCGGCCGCCCTTCCGGCCCGCCGCCATCTGGAACAACTTCTTCCTGCCGATGGTGATGCTCTCGGACGACAAGCTGTACCCGGTCCGCCGCGGCCTCTACACATGGAACCCTGCTCCAGCGCTTCTGGACGTCGGACCCGACCGCGGGTTCGGTCAAGTGAGCCCCGCGCGGGGCCAGGGGAAGGGAATGCGCTGATGAACAACAGCCACCGGCCGTGCGCCGCGCTCGCCATGGCCCGGGACGCGGCGAAGGCCGTGCTCGGCCCCGACGCCCTGGCCGCACTCGCCCGGGTCTGCGATCTGGAGCCGCACACCGTCCTGGACGACTTCAGCACCCAGCAGGCGAGAACCGTGCTGCGGGACGTGGAGGTCCTGGTCACCGGCTGGGGCTGTCCACCGCTGGACGCCGCCGCGCTCACGGCCGCACCCCGGCTGCGGGCCGTGGTGCACACCGCCGGTTCGGTACGCGGCCACATCACCCCGGAGTGCTGGGAGCGCGGCATCGAGGTGTCATCGGCGGCCGCGGCCAACGCCCTGCCCGTCGCCGAGTACACCGTCGCCATGATCCTGCTCAGCGGCAAGCGCGTCCTGGAACGCGCCCGCGCGTTCCGGACCAGCCGCCGCCGCGACGAGTGGCTCGGCCTGTCCGAGGGCGTGGGCAACTACGGCCGCACGGTCGGCATCCTGTCCGCCTCGATGGTCGGCCGCCGCGTCATCGAACTCCTGCGCCCCTACGACCTGAACGTCCTGCTGCACGACCCGTACGTCTGTGACGACGAGGCCCGGGCGCTCGGGGTGCGCCCGGTCGGCATCGAGGAGTTGTTCGCGGGCAGCGACGTCGTCAGCGTCCACACCCCGCTCCTGCCCGCCACCCGCGGCCTGGTCGGCCGTGGGCTGATCGCCGCCCTGCGCCACGAGGCGGTGCTCATCAACACGGCCCGCGGCGCGGTGCTCGACCAGGACGCCCTCACCGAGGCCGCGCTGGCCGGCCGCGTCCGCGCCGTCCTCGACGTCACCGACCCCGAAGTCCTGCCCCCCGACCACCCGTTGTGGGAGTGCGACCACGTCACCATCACCCCCCACCTCGCGGGCTCGCAGGGCAACGAGTGGGGGCGCCTCGCCGACCTCGCCGTCGCCGAGCTCGCCCGCTGGGCCGCGGGCGACGGTTTCGCCCACGCCGTACGACGCGAAAGGCTGGCCTACCTCGCCTGAGTCATCCCCGCCCTGCCCGCGGAGGAGCGAACACGGGTGCGGCGCGGCGTCCTTGGCTACTCCACCGCCACCACGCCGCCCACCACCACGACCTCGGCTTTCGTCCCGGGGATGTCCTCGGGGCGGACGCGCAGGATGTCGCGGGACAGGACGACGAAGTCGGCGAGCTTGCCGACCGTGAGCGAACCCCGCTCGTCCTCCAGGAAGTTGGCGTGGGCGGAGCCCATCGTGTATCCGTGGACGGCCGTCTCCACGTCGAGCGTCTCCTCGGGCTGCCAGGCCTCGCCGCCGGAGAGGGGACGGCGGGTCAGGGCGGTGTAGATGCCGGCCATGGGGTCCATCTCGGCGACGTTCCAGTCGCTGGAGAGCGCGAGGACGGCCCCCGCCTCGTGCAGGCTGCGCATCGGCCAGGCCTTGTGCCACCGGTCGGCGCCGATGTTCTCGGCCCAGTCCTGGCCCGGGCCGGCGATCTCGGGGGCGCAGTGGCGCGGCTGCATGCAGGCGACGACGCCGAGTTCGGCGAAGCGCGGTGTGTCGGCCGGGTCCAGGCACTCGACGTGGACGACCTGGTGGCGGGCGTCGCGCGGTCCGTTCAGGGCGCGGGCGTGCTCGACGGCGTCCAGGACCGTGCGGATGCCCCGGTCGCCGGTGGCGTGGACGAAGCACTGGAAGCCGCGGGCGTCCAGCTTGGCCAGCAGCTCCGCGAACTCGTCCGCCGGGTAGAACGTGTCGCCCCGGTGCCGTCCGCATCCCGCGTAGGGCTCCAGGAGCGCGGCCGTGCGCGGCTCGACGACGTCGTCGATGTACAGCTTGAGCGGCCCCACCCGCAGCCGGTCGTCCGCGAACCGCCGTGCGGCCTCCGCGAAGTCGTCCAGGTCCGCGTCGGACGTGCCGCGGGGATGGAAGAGCGCCGCCACGACGCGCGAGCGCAGCCGGCCCTCGGCGCGGGCGCGGGTGAACAGCTCCAGGTCGTCCAGGGAGTTCTGCGGTTCGACGACGGTGGTGATCCCGAAGCCGATCGCGTCGTCCAGGCTCTTGGCCAGGCGCCCGTACTGCCGGTCGGGCGAGGCCCAGGGCAGACCGAGTTCGCGCAGCGCCCGGTGGCCGTCGCGGGAGAGGCCCTTGACCGCGAAGTCCCTGATGAAACCGGTGGGTTCGCCGGTCTCCGGGTCGGTCTCGGCGCGGCCGAACGGCAGCGACGTACGGTCGCGGTCGACGCCGAGGCGGCGCAGGGCGGCGGTGTTGAGCCAGGCGGTGTGCACGTCGTAACTCAGGACGAAGGCCGGGATGTCGCCGGTGACGGGGTCGAGGTCGGCGGCGTTCGGCATGCGGCCGCCGGGGATGGCGGAGTAGTCGAACGCCTCGGCCTCGATCCACTCGGCCGCGGGGTGCTCGGCGCGCCAGGCGCGGATGCGGGCGTGGATGTCGTCGAGGGTGCGGGCCCCGGCGAGCTGGACGCAGGCGTCGTCGGAGCCGAGGCGCACGTGGTTGTGGGCGTCGATGAAGCCGGGCAGGACCAGGCGGCCGCCGCCCTCGACGACCCGGGTGTGCGCGCCGGTCCAGGAGTCCGCTTCCGCGTCGGGCCCGAGCCATGCGATGCGCCCGTCCAGGACGGCGAGCGCCTCGGCCGAGGGGAGGTCCGGGTCGACGGTGTGGATGCGGGCACCGCGCAGGACGAGGTCCGCGGGCCGGGGGGTGGTGCTGGTCATGAGAGGTGAACTCCTGGGGCGGTACGGGTGGGTCGTGCGGATACGGGAGAGGGGCGCCGTCAGGCGGAGGCGGCCGGGGCGGGGCCGGCGGGAGCGGGGCCGGCGGGGCCGGCGGGAGCGGACGGAACGCCGCGGCGGGCCAGCGCCCCGTAGAGGAGTCCGGCGACCACCGAGCCGAGCAGCGTGAGGTCACCGCCGCCGAGCGGCGCGACCAGCGGTCCGGTCCACAGCTCCGAGTCGCAGGTCAGCGCGGCGAAGGCCATCCCGGCGGCCAGGGCGGCCATCCCGGCGGGGTGGAAGCCCGCGCGGTACCAGTAGGCCCCCGAGGAGTCGGTCGTGTGCAGGGCCTTGGTGTCGTACCGGCAGCGCCGCAGCAGCATGTCGGCCAGGAACACCCCGCCCCACGGCGCGAACACGATGATCAGGAGCGAGAGGAAGCTGAGCAGCGAGTCGGTGAAGTCGGTCAGGAACAGCGCCCCGAGCGAGCCGAGCGCCGTCACGGCGACGCTGATGACGATGGCCTTCGCGCGGTTCCACGGGATGCCGAGCACCTGGAGGTTGAGACTGGAGGAGTAGAGCGTGAGGATCGAGTTGGTGACCGACCCGCCGAGCACGAGCAGCAGGAACACCGGCTGGAACCAGCCCGGCAGCAGCTTCTCCACCCCCGCGACCGCGTCGGTCATGTCGGCCTGTGTGGCGGCGGCGACGCCCGCGATGCCGAGCGCCACGGAGGAGACGAGGCCGCCGAGCGCGCCGCTGACGGTGATCGACCGCAGCGAGGTGTCCCGGGGCAGGTAGCGGGTGTAGTCGGCGGGCATGGGCAGATACGAGAACGGGCCCGCGAGCATCACCACGAACGCGAGCGTCCAGCCGGACAAGCCCGCCCCGCCGTGCGCGGGCGCCGTGAAGTCGGCGCCGGGCAGCACGAACAGGAGCAGCACCCCGAAGCCGGCGGCGAGCACGTAGGCCATCCAGCGCTCGGCGAGCTGCACGGTGGCGTGCCCCCACATGGCCACGGCGAAGGTCATCGCGAGGGTCACCGCGAGCGCGAGTGCGCGGGCCGTGTCGCCGCCCGCCCAGCCGAGGTCGGTGAAGAGGGCTTCCAGGGCGAGCGTGCCGACCACGGTGTTGACGATGGTGTAGCCGATGGAGACCACCCAGTTGAGCAGTCCGGCGGGGAAGTTCCCGAGGATTCCGAAGGCGGCACGCGAGATGACGAGGGTGGCGGTGCCGGTGCGGATGCCGCTGAGGCCGGCCGCGCTGATGACGAAGAAGGAGAGGCCGCCGATCACGACGACGGCGGTGGCCTGCCAGAAGCTGAGGCCGAAGCTCACGGCGAGGGCGCCGTTGATGACGTAGGTGAAGGTCAGATTGGAGCCGAACCAGAGCCAGAACAGATCCTTGGCGCTGCCGTGCCGGTCCTCGTCCGGGATCGGGTCGATGCCGTGGGTCTCGACGCGGAACACCTCGTCGCTGGTGACGCCCGTGCCGATGCCGGTGGAATCCGGGGCCTGTCGCGCCATGCGAGCACCTCACTCTCCGGCACCCAGACTTTGAATGCCGTTCTAGAAATTAGAACGGCATTCAAAATGCGCCACGAGTCGTGGGGCCGTCAAGACCCTGCGGGAAATCGGCCGCGGAGAGCGGGGATAGGGTCGGCGGGTGGAGCAGGACGCGGGGACCGGAACGGGAGCAGGCGTGGCACGACGGCGGGACGGGCAGGTCGCGCGGGACCGGATGCTGGAGGAGGCGATGACGGCGATCGCCGAGAACGGCCTCGCGGCGCTCACCATGTCCGCGCTCGCCGAGCGCCTCGGCACCAGCGGCGGCCACATCCTGTACTACTTCGGCAGCAAGGACCGCCTGCTCCTGGAGGCCCTGAGCTGGAGCGAGGCCGCGCTCACCGAGGAGCGGCGCGCACTGCTCGCGGGCCGGGCGGCGCCCGCCCGCAAGCTCGACCGGTACCTGCGGATGTATCTGCCCAAGGGGCCGCGCGACCCCCGCTGGATGCTGTGGATCGAGCTGTGGGCGCGGGCGGGTGCCAACGCGCCGCTGCGCACCGCCCAGGACGACCTGGACCGCGGCTGGCAGGCGGATCTGGAGGCCCTGCTCACCCAGGGCGCGGCCCAGCAGGCCTTCGCGGTGGACGACACCGCGGGCCGGGCCGGGGAACTCCTCGCCCTCCTGGACGGTCTGAGTACCCGTGTCGTGCTCGGGCAGCGCGGGGCGGACCGCAAGGGGGCCCTCGCCGCCGCGCGCTCGGCCGCCGAGCGGCTCGTGGGACGCCCCGAGGCGACCGGTACGTAGCCCGAGCGGCCGAACGGGCAGGTCTTCGAGGTCATGACGGAGCCGCGGCGTGGAAGCCTGCACCCATGACCGAAAGTGCGTACCTCTACATGGCGAACCCCCGGATCACGGTCCTGGGCGTCAACCCCGGCCGACCGCCCTTCCGCATCGTGGAGCTCGACGGCGAGGTGGTCGGCGAGGCCAGGGAACTCGTCGACGTCCTGGAGGTGGCCGCCCAGGCGGGTGTCGTCGTGCACGACGTGGACGACCCGGATCTGGTGCGCTGGGTGGGCGGCGACAAGTTCACCTGGAAACCGAAGCCGGAGACGCTGCCGAAGGAGCCCGCGGAGCACACGGAGCACACGGAGCCCACGGATCGATCGGAGTCCTCGGATCCCCTGTAGCCCCCAGAGCCTAGGAGGCGGAGGGGGCCGAACTCGCCGAAGCGGGGCATGCCCGGGGATCGGGCCGGTCGGGCTCGAGGTCGTAGATCCTGTTCAGGAGCTCGGCTTCGTTGCCCGTCAGGCCCGCGCGGCGCAGCGCCTCGTCCGCCTCCGCCATGGGCCCCGCGAGCAGCGAGGCCGCCGCGGCCGGCGAGGGGCCGGACAGGGCGGCGCGTGCGGTGTGCAGCAGCCGCAAGCAGGCCTGGGCGGCGGCCAGTTCCGGGGTCGGCGTGCTGGTCATGTCGAGAGCTCCTCTGCGCGTGGTCGGTCGGACCGATGGCTCGCACCGGTGGACCCTCCACTCTTGCGCACGGGTCTGACAATCGAGCTTTACGCCGCCCTGGCGCGGCGGGTGAGCCGCAGCGTCAGGCCCTCCGGCATGAGGGTCAGACGCTCGACGACCCGCAGGTCGTAGCCCGGATCGGCGTGCAGGTCGTAGCGGCGCAGGAGCAGGCCGAGGACCAACGTCGCCTCGTGCAGCGCGAACTGACGCCCGATGCAGGCCCGCGCGCCCGTGCCGAACGGCTTGAAGACGTGGGCGGGCCGCGCGCGTACCGCCGAAGGGGCGAACCGGTCGGGGTCGAACTCCTCGGGCCGCTCGCCCCACGCCGCCGGATCGCGGTGCAGCAGCGTGGCGAGGACGAGGGCCCAGGCCCCCTCGCGCATCGGGTGCACGCCGCCGATCGTCGTGTCGTGCAGCGCCTGGCGCGAGAAGCCGGGCGCGGTCGGCCACAGCCGCAGCGACTCGTCCAGGACGCGCCGCAGGTAGCGCAGCTTGGCGACCTGTTCGTACGCGGGCTCCTGCGCGTCGCCCCAGACCTGGTCGACCTCCGCCCGGGCGCGGGCCAGGACCTCGGGGGAGCGGGAGAGGTAGTGCAGCGCGAACGACAGGGCGCCCGAGGTCGTCTCGTGCCCGGCGACCAGGAAGGTGATGACCTGGCGGCGGATGTTCTCGGCGGAGAGCCGCTCGCCGGTCTCGGGGTGGGCGACCTCCAGCATCCGGTCGAGCAGATCCCCGTCGCCGCTGCCCGAGGCGGCGCGGCGGGCGGCGACCACGTCGTCGACGGTGCGGTTGAGGTAGGCCATGTCGGCGGCGTTGCGCCGGTTGGCGCCGCGCAGCAGCAGCGGGGCGAGCGCGGGCGGCACGACGTTGCGGCGCTGGGCGTGGGAGAGCGTGCCCACCATGGCCGTGACGAAGGGGTGCGGCCGCGAGCGCTCGAAGGACCCGAAGTCGTGCCCGAAGCCGGTGCGGGCGATGGTCTCCAGGGTCAGCTTCGTCATGTCGCCGGGCACGTCCACGGACCGGCCGCTCTCCTCGCGCGCGTCCCAGCGGGCGGTCAGCTGCCGGGCGACGTCCAGCATCAGCGGGTGGTAGCCGGCCATCGCGTCCCGGCTGAAGCCCGGCGCGAGGACGTCGTGCGCCAGTTGCCAGTTGGGCTCGTGGTTGTACGCGGTGAACAGGCCGTCGCCGGCCACCGGCCGCAGGTTCGCCACGCCCAGGCCCACGTGCTTGGCGAAGCGTGACTCGTCGGCCAGTTCGGCCGCGAGCTCGGCGCCCCAGACGAAGACGATCTCCTTGCCGAACGCCTTGCGGCGGAAGATGGGCCCCAGGCCGCTGCCGATGCGCATCGAGTCCTGCACCGGGGTGCGGACGTTGGCGCCCAGGAGGTCCCCGACCAGGGGCAGGCGGCGCGGCGGGTGCGGGATGAGGTCGAGGCGCGGCCAGCCGAGCTCGGCGCTGCGGAACCCCTTGGGAGGCACCGCACCGGATCCGGCGGAAGTGGCCCCGGCGGCCCCGGAGGACCCGGCCGATTCGGCACCCTTTGTCCCCTGCGATGTCTGCGACACCTGCGCCATGTGTGCCATCTCCCTTGAGCCGCAGACCCGTTGAGCCTGTTGTACGCGGATTCAATAAGGGCTTCAGTCTGGTCCCGCTGTTGAATCCGCGTCAAGTAAGGTGCTCCCATGGCCGCGAACCCGCAGGAACGCACGCGCCGCAGACTCAGCACCGAGGAGCGCAGGGAGCAGCTGCTCTCGGCGGGGGCGCGGCTCTTCGCCCAGAATCCGTACGACGACGTGTGGGTCGAGCGGGTGGCGGAGATCGCCGGTGTCTCACGCGGCCTGCTGTACCACTACTTCCCCACCAAGAGCGATTTCTTCGCCGCCGTGGTGCAGCGTGAGAGCCGGCGCATGCTGCGCCTGACGGCGGCCGTGCCCGGCATTCCCGTCCGCGAGCAGATCGGCACGGGCCTGGACACGTTCCTCGCGTACGTCGAATCGCACGCCGAGGGCTTCCGCGCCTTCCACCGGGCGGAGGAGACGGGGGACGCCACGGTCCGCAGGATCTACCGCGAGGGCCTGGCGGCCCACGAGGACCAGATCCTCCAGGCTCTGGCCGCCGACCCCGAGACGGCCTCCACCCCGCACGAACTGCCCGCCCTGCGCTTGGCCGTGCGCGGCTGGCTCGCCTTCATGGTGACCGTCTGCCTGGAGTGGCTGGAGGAGCCGGAACTGCTGCCCCGCGCACAGGTGCGGGACCTGTGCGCGAGGGCGCTGCTGGGCGCGATCGCGCCCTGAGGCGGCGGGCCCGGGAGGGGAGCGGGTGCCTGCCGGATCGCCGTGCGTCGGAACGCGCCGGCTCAGGCCGCCATCGCCAGCGGCCGCGCCGCGCCCACCACGCGTCCGTCCGGCAGCAGCTCGCCGCTGTCGTCGAAGACGATCGCGCCGTTGCACAGCAGGCTCCAGCCCTGTTCGGGGTGGTCGGTGAGGACGCGGGCCGCCAGGTGGTCGGGGCTGTCGGCGCTGGGGCAAGGGGGCTGGTGGGCGCACATGGTGTACCTCCTCGTGGGGGTCGCGAACCTGGTGCGCGGCCCGGTCTCTTCGGTTTCTCCTTGCGTGAGTGATGACTCCCGCAGGGGTCCCAACTCATCGCATCAAGAGGTTACTTGTGGCGTCAGGCGGGGGAAAAACCGGCCCGGAAGTGCGCCAGCAGTGTGGTACGCGGCGACGCGTCCCCGTCCCGCAGGCGGCCCGCCGCCCAGAGGAAGAAGTCGTCGGCGTCCGCGTCGATCCCGTCGTACGTCGGGTCGAACGGGCCGGCATCCGGCGCTGGGTAGGTCAGGTCGAGGGCCGGTCCTCGCGCGTCGTCCACGGTGAAGTGACGGGTGCCGTCGTCGGATCCTGACCACTGGCGGACCGTCACCGTGGCGCAGTCCCAGCGCCGCCGTCCGTACTGGAGCCAGAGGACCGGCTCCGGGTCCGACGGATCGGCGTACAGGGCCGCCGCCTCGACGCCCGTGCGGACGAAGCCGTGGCAGCGGCCGGACGCGGGGGGCGCGGGGGTCAGGAGTCCCGTGCGGGGATCGAGGGCCCACGTCCGGCCGTGGTGGGCGTAGTCCTGGAGCGGCATCGACGTCAGGCGCGCGGCGGGATGCCGAGTTCCCGGTCGACGGCGGCACTGGTGCGGGTCGACGCCTCGATGACCGCGGCCCAGCTGCCGTACTTGGCGAACTGCTGGTCGGCCGTCGGGCCCAGGGGGTTGCCGTACTTCTTCATGTTCCGCTCCTCCAGGGCCGCCACCGCCTCGGGGGTCATCCCGGCGCGGGTGATGTCCTTGGCCTCGTTGCGCATGTCCACGAGGACACGGGCGATCTCCTCGTCGGACCGGCCCTCCTCGTGCATACGGTCCGCCACGCGCTCCATGGTGTCCAGGAGGTCGTGGTAGCGCAGCCGCACCTCACGGGCCCGCTCCCGCTCCTCCGGGCTCATCTGCCGGATCAGGCAGACCGCGGTGTCCTTGCTGGTGCACGGCTCCTCGGCCGTGGGCGGCGGGGCCGGCAGGCTGGTGGCGGCGGGGGCGTGCACCGGGGTGTGGCGCACCGACGCGTCCGCGTGGGCGTGCGCAGGGGCGAGCAGGGTGCCGCTCAGGGTGGTGAGCAGGGGAAGCAGGAGCAGGACGACGAGGCGGGGCAGGATCCGCGGGGGGATCTTGGAGGTCCGCTGCGGGGGCGTGACCTCGGGCGCGACGGCGGTGGCGGGCGCCCCGGGAGTGAGGGGCGTGACGGGCGTGATGGGTACGACGGGTGCGACGGGTACGGCCATGGGATGGGCACGCACGTAAGAACTCTCCTTCGCCTGGGAGTTGGGGCGAAGGGGACATTACGGCGCGATAACGGTCATGGACGGCCGCCCTCGCGGCGCGTCCGGGTGACGTACGGATCAGGGCCCCGCGGTGCGCGCCCGCCTACCGCACGGCGTTCGCCTGATCCGCGGCCGGCCGCAGGCTCAACGCGTGCAGCGCGAGCTGCATCTCGAACTGGGCCACCGGATCGTGCAGCCGGTCGCCGAACACCTCGTCCAGCTGCCGCAGGCGGTAGCGGACCGTCTGCGGATGCACGGCGAGCCGCGTGGCGACCTCGCTCGCGTTGTGCCCGCACCGCAGCCAGCACAGCAGCGTCTCGGCGAGGCGTTCCCGCTGCGGCGAGCGCACCTCCTGGAGCGGCAGCAGATGCCGCTGCGCGAGCGCGTCGATCAGGGCCTCGTCCTGGAAGAGCAGCAGCGTCGCCAGATGGTCGGCGCAGTGCAGCAGACCCGGGCGGGGCAGGATGCCGCGCCGGGCGAGGCCCAGGGCATCCAGGGCCCAGCGCAGCGAACGCGCTCCTTCGTGCAGCGCGACCGTGGGGCCGACCACGGCGCGCAGGCCCTGTAACGCGGCGGCGATCGACCGGCCACGGCCCGGGCCCTCCGGGTCGGGCACCACGATGCAGCCGGGCTGCTCGGAGAAGCGGGCGAGGAACTCCGGCGGCACGATGGGGCCGACGGTCTCCGGGGTGAGGGCGTGGTCGATGACGACGACGGCCACCTCGCGCGGGATGGGCCACTGGGCGGCCTGCGCGAGATCGGCGATGGCCTCCGCCGACGCGGGAGGGTCCGCGGTCAGCAGGTCGATGAGGCGCGAGCGGCGCTGCTGCAATTCGCCCGCCGCGTGCAGCCGGGCCGCGGTGTAGCCCGCGGTGGTCGCCGCGGCCATCTCGTCCAGGTGCAGGAACAGCGCCTCGCCGAAGGCGGCCAGGACGGTGTGCGGCAGGAGATCGGCGTCGACGAGGGCGTTGACCCGGCGCCAGGTGACGCGCGCGCCCAGGCGCAGCGCGGACTGGAAGGAGTCGAGGCTGCGGCCTTCGTCGGCCTCGCCCCTGCCGATGTTCTGGTAGGTGGCCTTCACCGACTCCCAGTCGGTGTCCGGGTGGGCCATGCGGGCCAAGAACCCCTCAAGGGCCTGCTCCACACCGCGATTCACGACATGCATGTACGTGTCGTCGGTGGGGCGCGCGTACTCCGGTATCTCCGTGCGGATCGCCCGCACCACCTCCGCGGTGATGTCGTCGAGGAACGGTCTCACGTGATCGTGCAGGCCCGAGGGGAAGGCCCTGAACGCGGCGTACGACTCCTCTGCCGGGGTGCCCGCGGACGCGGGGGCGCCCGCCGGAGGTATGCCGGGGGGCAGCGTCGAACCGTTCACCATGGGGTGCTCCCTCTGCGCGCCGAGGACAAAGGTGTGTGGTGAGGACACCGCCACGGGTCCGTGGCGGCCCGTCGAGGACGGACAGACATGATGCTGCCTCCTGCCACCCGGGTGACAAGAGGCAGCGCGTGCGAACTAGCTCACGGCAGCAGGCAGTTGCCGAACTCCGGTCTGCCCTCGAAGCGGTCGCCCAGCCATCTGACCGTGTCGTCCTTGGCCAGTTGATCGGTCGTCAGGTGCTCGCCCGGATAGACCTTCCACTGGGTGGTGACGTTCGCCTTGCAGTAGGCCTTGCGCGTCGCGTCCTCGGTCTCGACCGGCACGACCTCCTCCAGCGCCCCGCGGTACTGCAACACCGGGAAGTCGATCTCGTACGTGGCTCCGGACCCCTTGCGGCCGATGCCGACGCCGAGCTTCTGCGCGTCGACGACCTGGCCCCAGGTCCTGCCGTCCGCGCCCCTGAGCGCGTAGAGCTGCTCCAGGCTCAGCCGGTCCTTGGTGTTGTCCTCGATCTTCTGGCCCGCGAGGGTCGAGATCGTGCCCGCCAGGCAGTGCGACCTGGCCTTCTTGATCGTCTCCTGGCCCTGGTCGTTCAGGAGTTCCTCGAACGGCATCCGCGGGTGCGCGGACGAAAGCCCGAGGACGGCGTCGACCAGGAAGCCCGCGAACGGCCCGCCGTTCAGCCCCTTGGCGACCACCCTCAGATCGCCGGGCACGCCGCCGGACGCGTCGCCGACGACGTTGAGCTCGGGGGTGTACGAGGCGGCGAGCTGCGCCGCCCACAGGCTGGCCGCACCGCCTTCGGAGTAGCCCCACAGACCGACCTTCGTCCTCGGGTCGAGGCCGCTGCCGGGGATCGCGGGCGCGCTGCGCGCGATGTCGAGGAGCGCGTGTCCGGCGTCGGTGCCCGAGACGTACGGGTGGGTCTGGCCGTCCAGATAGCCCGCGCCGTCCGTCGCGGCGACGGCGTAACCGGCCTTCAGGAGCGCGGCGACGTTCTCGCCCTCGTACTCGTCCTGGAAGGCGCCCGCCAGCTGCTTGGAGAACGCGCACTGCGGACCGAGCCCCAGGGTCCCGGGGTTGAAGGCCACGACGGGACGGCTGCCCCGCCCCTTCCACTCCGCGTCCGGCACGGCGACGGTGCCGGAGACCGCCACCGGCTTGCCCGTGTTGTCCTTCGAGCTGTACTGCACCTTCCAGGCGCGCATCGGGATGGCGCCCGGCACGTGGGGGAGCGCGGTCGCCCGGCAGGCGATGACGCTGCCGGGCCGGCTCGGGACCGACCCCGGCACCCGGTAGATCAGCTCGTCCGGTGCGTCGCACGCCGCCGACGCGTCCGGGGCCGCGGCGGCGCCCGCCGTCAGGGTCGGCACGCCGAGGCCGAGGCCCGCGAGGGCGACGCCGGCGGTCAGCGCCAGCAGTCTCTTCTTCCGTTTCGCTCGTGGCCTGCGCACGTGATGCTCCTTCGCTTCGAGGGTCGAGTCCGAGGGGGACAGCTGTGCACGCCGAGAAGTTACGGAGCGGTAACCAGGCGTCGATAGTCAGCGGAGCCACAGCCCGGCGGGCCCGAACTGTGCCCAGGGGACAAGTGGCGAGCCCCCCTCCTGCGCCACGATCAGGTCATGACCGAGCCACAGCTGACGGCCCCGGACCCGGCACCATGGCTCCGCTTCTACGCCGCCGGAGTGCCGCACCGCCTGCACGTCCCCGACGTCACGCTCCCCGGCCTGCTCGACGCGGCGGCCCGGCGTCACGGCCGCCGGTCCGGCTTCCGGGAGTTGCGGAGTGCCGTGGCCACGTGCGCCGAAACGCTGCGGGCGCGAGGGGTGCGGCACGGTGACCGCGTGGCGCTGGCGCTGCCCAACTGCCCCTGGTTCGCGGTGGCCTGGCATGCGGTGCTGCGCCTCGGGGCGGTCGTGGTGGCGATCGACCCGACGGCGTCCCGGCAGGCCTTGCGGCATCAACTGGCCGACTCCGGAGCCGTGGTGGTGATCGCGGGCGAGGCGGTGGGAGAGCGGCTCGGCGCGGTGCGGGGGGACACCTGCGTACGGGAGGTGGTCACCGTTCCCCTCGACGAGCAGGGGCCGCGTGCGAGCCGCGCCGGGAGGCCGCGCCGGTCGCGGCCAGGTGGTCCGCCGTATCCGGGGGACGGTCGCGGGCCGGCGCCGGGTGATCTCGCCGTCCTCGCGTACGTCGCCGCCGAGGGGCCCGCGGCGATGCTCACGCACGCCAACGTGGTCGCCGCCGCCCATCAACTGGTGCTGTGGCATCCGCAGCTGCGGGACGGGCGGGAGACCGCGCTGGCCGTCACGCCCCTGTGGCGTCCGCACGGGATGCTGTTCGGTCTGGCCGCCCCGCTGCTCACCGGAACGCGCGCCGTGCTCCTGCCGGCCGCCGGGCCGCAGGCGCTCCTGCGCACGGCACGCCGCCGGAAGGTGACCCTCCTGTCGGCCGAACCCGCCGACTGCCGGCGCCTGCTCCAGTGCCCGGCGCACGAGCTGGAGGCCCTCGCCTCGGTGCGGACCTGGCTGACCGGGACGCTGGACGCCGGGACCGCGGACGGGCTGCGGGACGCGGTCGACGCGGTACTCGTCGAGGGCTACGGCGTGCCGGAGGCCGCGGGCGCCGTCCTCGCCAACCCGCGCGGGGCCAACGCGCGCCCGGGCACGTCCGGCCTGCCCCTGCCCGGTACCGAGGTCCGCATCGGCCAGGAGGGCGCCCCCGGCCTGGCGTCGCCCGCGGGGCACGCAGGGGAACTCCTGGTCCGGGGGCCACAGGTGTGCGCGGGCTACTGGGGCGACCCGGCCGAGACGGGGCGGCGGCTGCTGCCGGGCGGGTGGCTGCGTACGGGCGCCGTCGCGGTCCTGAGCCCGGACGGCTATGTCACCGTCATCGGCGACACGGACCCCGACCGCTCCGGCGAGGGAACCCCGGCCCCGGCGTCGCATCCCCTCGCCCCGGACCCGGCGCCGGACCCCGCGTGACATCCCCTCGCCCCAAACCCCACAACGCACCCCCGCCAGGAGCGCGCCCGTCCGTGCACCGCTCGCCCGTGCCGCAATCGCCCGGTGCTTGGCGCTCGAACGCCTGCGCCTGCGCCTTGTCGGCCGCGTCCGGACGCGGGTACCAGTGCGTCACTGACGCACCGTGGGGCGGGTCCGCTGGGCCGCGGCGGGTGGCCCCGGCCGTCGGTGCCGGGCTGGGCGCCGCAGCGTCACGGCGGTGACCACGGCGCCCAGCAGGACGCAGGCGGCGGCCAGTTGCAGCCCCGTGTCGTAGCCGTCCAGGAAGGCGCTGCGCGGATCGGCGCCGTCCCGCAGAGCCGTGCGCTCCGTGCGGGTCAGCACCACGCCGACCAGGACGACCCCGAACACCCCGGAGATCTCACGGGCCGCGCTCACCAGACCCGAAGCCATGCCGGTGCGCGTCGCGGGGACATCGGCGACCGAACGTACCGTCAGGGGAGTCGTCAGGGCCGACCCCGCGCCGATCAGGAGCAGCCCCGGCTGGAGATCCCAGTACTGCGCGTGCAGTCCCGTCCCCGACACCCACACCAGGCCTGCCGCGACGAGCACGAGCCCCCCGGCGATCGACCAGTGCGCCCCCACCGCCTTCGCCGCGCGCTCGGCGAACGGCGTGGTCACCAGCAGCGCGCCCGCCAGCGGCAGGAAGGCCAGACCCGCCTTGGTGGGGGAGAAGCCGAGCACGTGCTGGAGATAGAGCGCGGTGAAGAAGAACACGCCGTTGACGCCGATGCCCCACAGGACCTGAGCCGCGGCGCCCCCGCTCAGCGAACGGTTGCGCAGCAGCCGAAGATCCACCAGCGGCAGGAACGTACGCGACTCCACGACGAGGAACGCGATCCCGGTGGCCGCCGCGAGCCAGAGGCACAGGGGCACCGGCGACGTGCTGAAACTGTGCTCGCCACCCCTGACCAGGCCGTACGTGAGGAGGAAGAGCGAGGTCGTGGACAGGACGACGCCCGGCAGGTCGAGGAGCGGCAGCAGGCCGCGGCGCACGGGTGCGACGGCGCGGGGCACCGCGGGCACCAGGAGCAGGGCGAGGACGCCGAAGGGGACGTTGAGCAGGAACACCCAGCTCCAGTCCCACCGCTCGGTGACGAAGCCGCCCACCACCGGGCCGAGCGCCAGGGCGACCGCGAGGGCCGCCGTCCACAGGCCGACCGCCATGGCGCGCCTGCGGGCGGGCAGATCCGCGGCGACCACCGCGAGCGAGGCGGGGATGACGAACGCCGCGCCCACGCCCTGCACGGTGCGTGCCGCGATGAGCGTGCCGCCGCTGTCCGCGAGGGCCGCGGCCAGGGACGCGGCGGTGAAGACGACGATGCCCGCCGCGAGGACCGCCCGGCGGCCCAGCAGATCCGTGAGCCGGCCGCCGGCCGGCAGGAGCGCGCCGAAACTCAGCACGTAACTGGTGGCGACCCACTCCAAGTCGGTGACGGTCAGGCCGAGTTCGCGCTGCACGGTCGGCAGCGCGACATTGATGACGGTGTTGTCCAGCGTCGTGATGAAACCGGCGAGGGCCAGCATCGCCAGAAGAGCGGTCAGCCTGCCCCGGCCCACGTGCGGCTCCCCTCGATCGCGATGCGGTTCCGCTGCCGGATTCTCCGGGCCCGCGGCGGGCGTCGCTGCTGCCCGTGACGCCGAATCGGGTGCGGCGCCTTGTCAGAGAAGTGACAGAGGGTGTCAGACGATCTGTCAGCAGCCCGTCTTACTCACGGGTCACACCCGGGCGGAACCTGGTGCACCGCTCGTCCAGGTCCCCGCGACGCCCGTCCCGGCCCCCGCGCCGTCCAGTTGGAGCCGCCATGTCCAGCCCTCAGACCTTCCCGCCCCCCGAAGGCCCGCTGCTGACCGACCACTTGGCGCACTGGGCTTCCGCACGGCCGCACCAGCGCGCCTTCACCCACGTGGAGTTCCCCGACGCGTCCTCGCCCGGTCTGCACCACACCCTCGGCTGGCAGGGCCTCGACGCCCGCGCCCGCGCGCTTGCCGGACGGGTCGCGGCGATCGCGGGTCCCGGCGAGCGGGCGGCCCTGCTGCTCCCGCAGGGCCTCGACTACGCGGCGGCGTTCCTCGGCTGCCTCTACGCGGGGGTGATCGCGGTGCCGCTCTTCAGCCCCGATCTCCCGGGCCACGAGGGCCGGCTTGCGGCCGTCCTCGCCGACTGCGAGCCCACCTGTGTGCTGGCCGACGCGCGAACGGCCCCCGGAGTGGAGCGGTTCATGTCCGGGCAGGGGCTGCCGCCGGTGCCCGTGGTCCCGGTGGACCGGCCGGACGGGACGTCCGCGGTCGCGCTGCCCGAGCGGCTTCAACCGGACGACATCGCCTACCTCCAGTACACCTCCGGCTCCACGCGCAGCCCGGCGGGCGTCGTGATCAGCCATGCCAACGTGGTGGCCAACGCCCGGCAGGCCATCGAGGCCTTCGCGGCCGACGCGGCGAGCAACACGACGGTCGGCTGGCTGCCGCTCTTCCACGACATGGGACTCGTCCTGAGCGTGGCCGCCCCCGTCGTCGGCGGCTTCCCCTCGGTCCTCATGGACCCCGTCGCGTTCCTGGAACACCCGGTGCGCTGGCTGCGACTGCTCGCCGCCTACCCCGGCACGATCAGCGCGGCCCCCAACTTCGCCTACGACTACTGCGCGAGCAGGGTCGACCGGGACGAGGCCGCCGAGCTGCGCCTCGACCGGGTCAAGGTCCTCATCAACGGCAGCGAACCCGTGCGCCCCGGCACGATCGACCGCTTCCGCGAGGCCTTCGCCGACGCGGGACTCGCGCCCGAGGCGCACTGCCCGGCCTACGGCCTGGCCGAGGCCACCGTGTTCGTGACGACCGACACCTTCGACGCGCCCCCCACCGTCCTGGCGTGCGATCCGCTCGCCCTGTCCGAAGGACGCCTCGACGTACGGGAGCCGGCCGACCCCGAGGCGACCCGGCTGGTCGCCTGCGGCACCCCGGCGGGGCAGGAGCTGCGCGTCGCCGACCCGGCCACCGGCGCCGCCCGCCAACCGGGCGAGGTCGGCGAGATCCTGCTGCGCGGCCCCAACGTCGGCCTGAGTTACTGGAAGCGCAGCGGCCTCTCGGACGAGGTGTTCGGCTTCCGCCCGCCCGAGGCCACCGGCGGGGACGACGAGCCGGGATGGCTGCGCACGGGCGACCTCGGCGCGCTCCACGACGGCCGCCTCCACGTCACGGGACGGCTCAAGGACCTGATCATCGTGGACGGCCGCAACCACTACCCCCAGGACATCGAGGAGACCGTGCAGTCCGCCGTCGACCTCGTGCGCCGCGACCGGCTCGCCGCGTTCAGCGCGCCCTGGACCGGCACGCAGACCGAGGTCCTGGTCGTCGTCGCCGAGCACCGGCGCGGCGCGCAGCCCACCGAACAAGAGCTGCTCGCGGCGCTGCGCACCGCCACCTCGGCGGTCTCGGCCCGGCACGGACTGCGCCTCGCCGAACTGCTGCTCATCCCGCCGGGCTCCTTGCCGAGAACGAGCAGCGGCAAGGTCGCGCGGGCGGCGGCCCGCGCGCGCCATCTGCTCGGCGCCTTCGGCGACAGCGGCCGGAGCGGCGCGGAGGGCACGCGATGACGGAGGCGGGGCAGGCGGAGATCCGGGCGGTGATCGTCGACAGCCTGAGCGCCTGGTACGGCCTGGGGGCCGACGAGATCACCGACGACCGCCCGCTGGCGGAGCTCGGCCTCACCTCCCGTGACGCGGTCGTCCTCACCGCACGCCTCAGCGACCTCGCGGGCACCCGGCTGCCCGCGACGCTGCTCTGGGAGGCGTCGACGATCGGCGCGCTCACCGAGCGGGTGGCGCGCGGCGAGGCGGACCACGGCGGCTCACCCGCCGAGCCGGTGGCCGCGGGCGTGCCCCCGGTGCACGGTGACGCCCGGGTCGCGGTCATCGGCATCGGCTGCCGTCTGCCCGGCGAGGTGACGTCACCCGCCGCCTTCTGGCGGCTGTTGAGCGAGGGCCGCGATGCCGTGGGCACGGTCGGCGACGACCGCTGGGCGCCCTTCGTGCGGGAGGGGCGCAGCCTGCCCGAGGACCTCAGCAGGCACGGCGGGTTCCTCGGGGACGGGAGCACCGACGGTGTGGCGGGCTTCGACGCCGAGTTCTTCGGCATCGGCGCGGACGAGGCCACCGCCATGGACCCGCAACAGCGCATGCTGTTGGAGGTCGCCCGCGAGGCCGTCGACCACGCGGCGCTGTCCGCACCCTCCCTCGCGGGCACCCCTACCGGCGTCTTCGTCGGCATCAGCGGCAACGAATACGCCCATCTGACCACCGCCGACCCGGAGTCGGTCGGCGCGTGGACCCCGCCGGGCGCGGCCCTGAGCATCGCCGCGAACCGCCTCTCCTACCTCCTGGACCTGCGCGGCCCGAGCATGGCCGTCGACACGGCGTGCTCCTCCTCGCTCGTCGCCGTGCACCACGCGGTACGCAGCCTCGGCGCGGGGGAGAGCGACCTGGCGCTCGCGGCGGGGGTGAACCTGCTGCTTGCCCCCGCGGTGACCCTGGGCTTCCAGCGGGCCGGAGCCCTGGCCGCCGACGGGCGCTGCAAGGCCTTCGACGCGTCGGCCGACGGCATGGTGCGCGGCGAGGGGTGCGGGGTCGTCGTCCTCAAGCGCCTCGCCGACGCCGAACGCGACGGCGACCGCGTCCTCGCGGTCATCGAGGCGACCGCCGTCAACTCGGACGGCCGTTCCAACGGACTCACCGCCCCCAGCGCGGACGCCCAGCGCACGCTCCTGGAGCAGTGCCACGCCGCCGCCTCCACCCTCGCCGCGGCCCCCGCCGCCACGCCCGCGTCCGTGGACTACGTCGAGGCACACGGCACGGGCACGGCCCTCGGCGACCCCATCGAGGCGTCCGCGCTGTCCGCCGCGCTCGGCGCGGCGCGCGGGCGGGCCGCCGACCAGCCGCTGCTCGTCGGCTCGGTGAAGACGAACATCGGCCACCTGGAGGCCGCGGCGGGCATCGCCGGCTTCATCAAGACCGTCCTCGCCCTGCACCACGACGAGATACCGCCCCAGCTGCACTTCACCGCACCGGGCCCGCACGCCGACCTCGACGCGCTCGGCCTGCGCGTCGTCACCGGACCCGAGCCGTGGCCGCGCTACGCGGGCACGGCGCGCGCGGGCGTCTCCGCGTTCGGCTTCGGCGGCACCAACGCCCATGTGGTCCTGGCCGAACACCGCCCGCCACGCGGACCACGCCCGACGGCCACCGCCCCGGCCGTGACCCTGCTCGACGGCGTCACCGAGGACCGCGTCCGCGCGTACGCCGGTGAGCTGGCCCAGTGGCTGACCGGACCGGACAGCCGTGCCGTCCGGCCGGCGGACCTGGCCCGCACCCTGTCCGCCCGCGCCGGGCGCGGGCGCCACCGGGCGGCGGTCGTCGCACGCGACCGCGAGGAGCTGACCACCGCGCTCGCCCGCCTGGCGGAGCAGGAGCCCGAGGGGCGGGTGGTGACGGGGGCGGCCGGCAGCGGGGGCGGTCCCGGGACGGTGTGGGTGTTCTCCGGCTACGGGTCGCAGTGGCCCGGCATGGGAAGTGAACTCCTGGCCGCGGAAACGGAGTTCGCCGCCGCCGTGGACCGCGTCGAACCGCTGCTGCGCGAGCACGCAGGCATCTCCCTGCGCGACTGCATGGCCCCCGGCGCCGACCTGACCTCGCCCGCGGTCGTCATGCCCGCGCTCTACGGCATGCAGGTCGCGCTCGCCGAGCTGTGGCGGTCCTACGGCTTCACGCCCGCGGCCGTGATCGGCCACTCCATGGGGGAGATCGCCGCGGCCGTCGCCTGCGGCGCCCTCGACGCGGCCACCGGCGCCCGTGTCGTCGCGATCCGCTCCCGGCTCCTCGCCGGGCTCACGGGCGGCGCCATGGCGGTGGTGGACCGCCCCGGCGCGCACATCGCCGCACTGGCCGCCGACTTCCGCACGCTCCAGGTCGCCGTGCACGCCTCCCCCGCGCAGAGCGTGGTCACCGGCTCCGCGGACGACGTGCGCAAACTCATCGACCACGTCACCGGCGAGGGCGGCTTCGCCCGCTCCCTGTCCGTCACCGGCGCCGGGCACTCGCCCCACGTCGACCCGCTGCTGGGGGAGTTCGCCCGCCAGCTCGGCACCCTGCGCCCCGCCCGCCCCGCCTGCCGCCGCTACTCCACCGTCCTCGCCGACCCGCGCGACCCGGCGCCCTGCGACACCGCCTACTGGGTGGCGAACCTGCGGCGTCCGGTCCGCTTCACGCAGGCGCTACGGGCCGCCGCCGACGACGGCCACCGGACGTTCGTCGAAGTGGCGCCGCATCCCACGCAGTTGCACCCGCTGACCGAGACCCTGCGGGCCGCGGACGCCGCCGGCGACGCGCTGATCCTGCCGACCCTGCGCCGCGGCACCGACGACGCGCTCACCTTCCGCACGTCCCTGGCCTCCCTCCTCGTACGAGACGCCGGTGCGCCCGCATCCCTCCGGGGCCTGCATCCGGGCGCCCGCGTCGTCGACGTGCCCTCGCCGCGCTGGCGCCACCGCCGCTTCTGGGCGGGGGAGTCGCCCGGCCCGCGCGCGACGCCTTGGCGCCCGGCGGTCCGCACCGGCGCCACGGGGCCGCTCGACCGGCTCCGCGGCTGTGTGGCCGACGTCATGGGCTACACCCCGGACCGCATCGACGCCGACACCCCGCTCACCGACCTGGGCCTCGACTCGCTCACCGCGGCGCGGATCCGGGCCGCGGTGGAGCGGGAGTTCGGGGTCGAGGTCGAGCCGGGGGCACTCCTGCGGCAGGCGACGCTGAGGGGGGTCGCGGAGCTGCTGCCGGACCGTTCCGAGGGGCGTGAGGGGGAAGCGAGGAGCGCCCCCGGACCGCAGACGCCCGCCGAAGGGCCCCTGCGGGTGCTCGCCGACACGGGGCACGGCATTCCCCTCTTCCTGGCCCATGCCGCCGGCGGATCGTCGCAGGTGTACGCCCGCCTCGCCGACCGGCTGGCCGGCTCCCGTCCCGTGTACGGCTTCGACCGGCTGAGCGCCCCGGAGGACGTCCGGCCCCGCGCGGCGGAGTTCGCGGCACGCGTCCGCGCGATCTCCCCCGGCGGGCCCTGGCTCCTGGGCGGCTGGTCCTACGGCGGACTCCTTGCCCAAGAGGCCGCGCGGCTGCTCACACCCCACGGAGCCGTCGGCGCCCTGGTGCTGCTCGACTCGGTCCTGCCGCTGCCCGTGCCCCCGGGCCTGACCCCGGTGGAGGAAGTCCACCGCCGCTACGCCGACTTCGCCGCTTATGTCGCCCGCACCTACCGCGCCCCGCTCTTGCTGCCGTACGAGGAACTGGCCCGCCTGGATGACGCCGAGCAGATCGCCCTCGTCATGAAACTCCTGGAACAGGCCGTCGAGCTGCCCCAGGCCGTCCTCGACCACCAGCGCACCTCGGCGCTGGACCTGCGCAGCGGCGAACGTCACCGGCCTGGCTCCTACGACGGACGGACGCTGCTCTACCGGGCGACCGAACCGGCCCCGCACACCGTGCGCGACGTCCGCTACGAACGCGAGGACGAGAGCCTCGGCTGGGACGCCCACTGCACCGACCTCACGGTGACGCCCCTGCCCGGGCACCACCTCTCGCTGCTCGACCCGCCGGTCGTGGACACCCTCGCGGAACACCTGACACGCGACCTGCCCGACGCCTGACGCCCACCTGCTCACGCACCCGCGCCTGCGCCCGCGCACCCGCCCGCCCGCCCGAGAAAGAGGAACCCCTGATGCCGCAGAAGCACCGCAGACCACGCAAGAAACTCGCCGCCGTCGCCGCGGCCACCGCGCTCCTCGCCACCGGCGGAGCCCTGGGCACCTCGACCGCCCTGGGCGCGCCCACCCCGTCCCCGGCCGCGGCTCCATCGGCTCCCCGGGCCGCCGAAGGGCCGCGGGTCGTCGGCGAGAAGTGGCTCGACGCGCGCACCGTCGACCTCACCGTGGACTCACCCGCCGTGGGCAAGCAGCTCCCCGTGCGGGTCATCCTGCCGGCCCGCTTCGCCGAGCAGCCGCAGCGCACCTGGCCCGTGCTCTATCTCCTCCAGGGCGCCCACGACGACTACACCTCCTGGACCCGCGAGACGGACGTCGAGGAGTTCCTGGCCGACAAGGACGTCATCACGGTGATCCCGGCGTCGGGCCCCACCGGCATCCCCACCGACTGGTGGAACCACGGCAGCGCCACCGCACCCGACTACGAGGCCTTCCAGGTGGAGGAGCTGAGCGGGCTGCTGCGCGACACCTACCGGGCGAACGGCACCCGCGCCGTCGCCGGAGTCTCCACCGGCGGCTACGGCGCCATGGCGTTCGCCGCCCGGCACCCCGGCACCTTCGGCGCGGCGGCCTCGTACAGCGGGGTCCTGGACACCACCGCCCTCGGCATGCCGACGGTCATGAACGCCATCGTCGCCCGGGAGCTCCAGCTCCCCTCGGCCCTGTGGGGCAGCCCCTTCCTGCACCGCGCGAACTGGAACCGCCACAACCCGGCGGCCCTCGCCGAGCACCTGGCGGGGACGCGGCTCTACGTCTCCCAGGGCAGCGGCATCCCCAGCAGCGACTTCGGCAACCTCGAAGGGGCGGTCCTGGAGGGCACGCTGTGGAACCAGGCGCACGGTTTCACCCGGCAGCTGGAGCGCGCCGGTGTCCCGGCGACGGTCAACTTCTACCGCGGCGGCTCGCACGCCTGGCCGTCCTGGCAGCGGGAGTTCAAGGCCTCCTGGCCGACGCTGGCGGCGGGCCTTGGGCTTCCCCCGCGGACGTCCTGACGTCCGCGGACAGACGGGCCAGCCTCCGCTCGTCCGGCCAGCGCACGGCGCTGGCCCAGGAGGCCAGCTCGAAGAGGCGGATCAGACGGGCGCTGGAGTCGAGCTGGCCGCGCAGCACGCCGTGCCGGGCGGACGTCGGGTCGGCGTGGTGGAGGTTGTGCCAGGACTCCCCGCCGGACAGCGGCGCGAGCCACCACACATTGCCCGAGCGGTCGCGTACGCGGAAGGGGCGGTCCCCGCTGATGTGGCAGATCGAGTTGATCGACCAGGTGACGTGGTGGAGCAGACCGATGCGGACCAGACCCGCCCAGAAGAAGGCGGACCACGCGGCGCCGGAATCCCAGGCGCCCTCGCCCCAGAGGCCTCCCGCCACGGCGGGCGCACCGAAGGAGAACAGCACGATCAGCGGCTGCCAGCGCGCCACCAGGACCAGGTCGCGGTCGGCCAGGAGGTCAGGGACGTACCGCTCCTTGTTGGTCTTGTCGTTGTTGAACGTCCAGCCGACGTGTGCCCACGCCATGCCCTTGAGCAAGGCGCGTAGCGAGGTGCCGAAGCGCCAGGGGGAGTGCGGGTCCCCGGGCTGGTCGGCGAACTGGTGGTGGCGGCGGTGATCGGCGCACCAGGTGATCGCGTCGCCCTCGACGGCCAGCGTCCCGGCCACGGCCAGCGCGATCTTGAGGGGGCGGGCGGCCTTGAACGCCTTGTGCGTGAACAGGCGGTGATAGCCGATGGTGATGCCGTGCACGGCGACGGCGTACATCACCGCGCCGATCACCAGGTCGTGCCAGGTGACGCCCCATCCCCACAGCACGACGACGGAAGCGATCACCGCGACAAAGGGAATTCCGACGAACACCCCCACGACGACCCGGTCGGCTGTGCCCATCCGTTCGCCCCAAGCGGCGTTCGCGCTCTCTTCTGCCATGGGATTCTCTCACCTTCCAGTGCGGGTGAGCCGGACATTAGCGACGGAATTGGCGAGGTCTCTACTCGGAAAGTGATGACAGGGGTGGTGGTCGATTAGCGATCCTGATGAATCGACGCCGATCGGCTTGTATGTGGAGAGCGTCGCGCGCACTGTATGAATCCGCGACCACCGGTATCCGCCGACCCGCATCCGCACCGATGTACCCCGCACCGGATCAATCTCGGTCATTGGCCCACCCATTGGAAAGTCGAGGGAGGAACCTCATGGATGTGCTCGCAGAGGCAGTCGTCGCGGGAGCCGGCGCGGACGAACTGCGCCGGCTTCCCGTGCCCGCCGAATTCACCGCCGCGCATCTGCGGAGGGAGGATGTGGAGAGTTTCACGGGGGTGGCGGACAAAGATGTCCGAAAGACGCTCCACGTCGGCTCCGTGCCCATGCCCGAACTCGCCCCCGACGAAGTCCTGGTGGCCGTCATGGCGAGCGGGATCAATTACAACACCGTGTGGTCCGCGATGTTCGAGCCATTATCCACCTTCTCCTTTCTGCGGCATTTCGGCGCGAAAGGAGGATGGGCCGCGCGGCACGATCAGCCGTATCACGTGGTGGGCTCGGACGCGGCCGGCGTGATCGTCCGTACCGGCTCCGGGGTGCGTCGCTGGAACATCGGCGACGAGGTCGTGGTCACCCCCGCCTACGTCGACGACGAGGAGCCGGCGACCCACGCCGACGGCATGCTCGGCGACGGCCAGCTGGCCTGGGGCTTCGAGACCAACTTCGGCGGCCTCGCCCACTACTGCGTGGCCCGCGCCAGCCAGCTCCTGCCCAAGTCGGACCGGCTGACCTGGGAGGAGGCGGCCGGCAACCCGCTGTGCGCGGGCACCGCCTACCGCATGCTGGTCAGCGACCGCGGGGCGCGGATGACCCAGGGCGACATCGTGCTGATCTGGGGCGCGGCGGGCGGTCTCGGCGCGTACGCGGCGCAGCTCGTCCGCAACGGCGGCGGCATCGCGGTGGGCGTGGTCGGCAGCGAGGAGAAGGCGGAGCGCGCCCGCGCCTTCGGCTGCCACGCGGTGATCAACCGGGCCGAGATCGGTCTGACCGGAGCCGCTCCGGCCGATCCGGCGGCCGTCGGCAAACGGCTCGGCAAGCGCATACGCGCCGCCGTGGGGGAGGACCCGCACATCGTGTTCGAGCACGTCGGGCGGGCGACCTTCGGCGTCTCGGTGTTCGTGGTCCGCCGGGGCGGCGCCGTCGTGACCTGCGGATCGAGCACCGGCTATCTCCACGAGTTCGACAACCGCTACCTCTGGATGCGCCTCAAGCGCGTCATCGGCAGCCACGGGGCCAACCTCCAGGAACAGGCCGCGGTGGCCCGCCTCCTGGACCTCGGGCACATCCGGCCCGCCCTGTCGGTGACGTACGACCTCCAGGACACCGCAGAGGCCGCCCGGCTCGTCCAGGCCAATCGCCACACGGGCAAGGTCGGCGTGCTCGCGCTCGCCCCGCGCACCGGTCTCGGGAAGAGGACCGCCGACTGACCGGGCCGGGCGTCCCGGCGTGCGCGTGGGCCCTCCCGCCCAGCGGAAGGGCCCACCTCGTCGCGCCGGTCGGTCCGCCGGCCCGGGCTCAGCGCACCGTCACGTAGACGACGGGCGAGATGGCGCCGCCGCCCACGATGCGCAGGGAGTTGCGGCCCTTGAGGCCCAGCTTGACCCGCATGTTGTACGCCCCGTTGCGCGCGGTGTACACCGACGCGGGAAGGGACACCCAGCGCTTGCCCTGCTTCTGCTGGAGCGTGACGCGCGTTCCGGCGCGCATGTGGTGGGCGACCCCGTAGATGCGGAAGTCGTGCCAGGCCCGCACGCCGGCCACGGTCGACTTGGCCGTGAGTGTCGGCCGCGGAGCCGCGGTCGCGGCGGGGGCCGGCGCGTCCCCACCGTGCGGGGTCACGGCGCCGACTCCCGCCACGGCGGGGCCCGCCAGCACGGCGAGGGCCGCGATGCCCGCCACCGACACGTACTTCACCGATGCGTACTTCAGCTTCAACCGGTCAACGGTCAACGTTCCTTCTCCATCTCTGTGGTGTTTCCTCGCCCGGCCGCTCGGCCGAGAAAGCTTTTCCAGCCGCCTGCGGGCCGCTCGCCCACTTGGAGCCCCCGCAGCTTGGCCAGGACCTCGGGGTCCTGGACGTCGAGCCAGTCCACGAACTGCCGGAAGGAGACGAGACGCACGTCCTTCTCTCCGGCCATCGCCTTGAGGGCTTCCTCGACGGCGTCCATGTAGATGCCGCCGTTCCACTCCTCGAAGTGGTTGCCGATGAAGTAAGGGGCGCGGTTCGTCTCGTACGCCCGCCGGAAACCGGCGAGGTAGGACCGGGTCGCCTGGCTGCGCCAGCCGGGATAGCGGTACGAGGGGGCACGGGTGGAGTTCTTCGACTGGTTGGCCAGGACGTTGTAGTCCATGGACAGGACCTCGAAGGAGTGCCCGGGGAACGGGATCTGCTGGAGCGGCAGATCCCACACCCCATGCCTTTTCTCCGGCCAGCGCTGCATGCCGCCGGGCGACGAGGAGTCGTAGCGCCAGCCCCGCTCGCGGGCGACCGGCAGCAGGTTGTTCTGGCCGAGCAGACAGGGTGTGCGGCCGCCGACGAGTTCCTTGTCGTAGTCGAAAGGCAGCGACGCCAGATCGGTCCAGCCGGTGTTCGTGCGCCATTCCTTCACGAAGGCGGTGGCCTGGTCGATCTCGCTGTGCCACTGCGCGGGCGTCCAGTTCGCGACGCTGCCGGTCCCCGTGCAGAAATGCCCGTTGAAGTGCGTGCCGATCTCATGGCCCTCGAGCCAGGCCCGGCGGACGTACGTCAGCGTCTCCCTGATGTGACCGTCGGTCAGATAGCCGATGTCGGACGCGCCGACCGCGTTGTTCGGCGGCCGGTAGAGCCGCTTCTTCGACTCGGGCAGGAGATAGAGCCCGGAGAGGAAGAACGTCATGCGCGCGTCGTGCTCCTCGGCCAGCTTGAGGAAACGCGGGAACAGACCGTTGCCGACCTCGCCCGCGCCGTCCCAGGAGAAGACCACGAACTGCGGAGGCGTCTCGCCCGGCTCCAGCGGTACGGGCTCGCTCGGCTGACGCGGCTGCTTGCCCGTGTACGCCGTCGAGCCGTCGCCGATCGGTCTCGCCTTCGTCTGCTCCCGCTGCGCGCCGTGCCCGCCGCCGCCTTCGCCCTCGCGCCCGTTCCCCTGCCTCCCGCCGGACGGCGACGAGGACGCGGAATCCTCGGCCGCGCGCTCCTTGCCGCCGCACCCGGCAAGACCCACGCCCGCCGTCACCGCAAGTCCCAGCCCCAGCGCGCGCCTTCGGCCGACCGAGTGCATGCTCGCTCCGTTCGCTCGCTTCCTGGATGAACCATGTGTAGACCGCAGGAAGATGAACGAATCAGATGATTAAGGTCTTTTACGGAATTTGACCCAAGTGCCTCAAGTCCCCGGCGGGTCCCACCCGCACGGAGGGGCCCACTCGACACCGCCGAACGCCGGGCCGTGTTCGATCGCGGTGATCAGCTGCGTGACCGGAGCGGTGCCGACCGGCCCCGCCACGGAGACGACCCCCGCGAGCGCCTTGTGCGCGCGGCGCCACGCCCGGCTGCGCCGACCGCGCAGATGCTCGACGAGCGCATGTGCGTACTGCGTCATGGCGCGCGTCCATATGTCGTGCCGGGTCTGTGTGCCGGCCGACGCACGGCGGACGCTGTGCAGCGCGTCGGCCGGTCGGACACGCACCTGCGCCACGGCGAGCTCCGCCCAGCTGACCGCGGCGGGCGGCCCGTGGTCGGCGTGGGTGGGGACGGTGTGGGCCGCTTCCCGCAGATGCTCGATGGCGCGTTCGGTCTCGCCGTTGCGCAGTGCGATGACGCCTTGTACGTGGGCGACCCGGCCGATGGTCGCGTCGTCGCCGGAGAGCATGGCCACGCGCCAGGCCCGGCCGAGAAGTTCCTCCGCCTCGGGTGCGTCCGTGCAGGCGGCGAGCCAGCCGGCCAGCCACAGGGCCTGCCCGCACCCCGGGGTGTCCGCCCGGCCCAGGGGGAGCAGCCGCCGCAGATGCTCGCGTCCCTCGGCGGCGTGCCCGCACACCGCCCACCAGAACCACAGGTCCACGACCATGCCGAGGGCGGTCGCGCCCTGATCGGCGGTGCGCGGACCCCGCTCCAGAGCGGTCCGCAGGTCCGGCTCCTCGTCGCGCAGCAGCAGGGTCGCCTGCTCGTGCCGTCCGGTGCTCCACAGCTGATGGGCGCGGGAGGCGACGGTGCGGTACCAGGTGAGGTGGCGGGTGGCCGCCGCGGCGGACTCGCCCACGGATTCGAGACGTTCGGCGCCGAAGCCGCGGGCGGCGGCCGGGAGCCGGTAGCGGGGTTGCAGCACACCGCCGGGGTCACGCACCGGTTCGAGCACCGAGGCCAGGACCAGGCGGGCCAGGCAGGACGCCACCAGCTCCGGGTCGAGCCCGCCGCCCGCGCACACGAACACGGCGGCGTCCTCGTCGAACTCGCCCGTGAAGACGCTGAGCCGCGCCCAGACGCTGCGCTCGGCCTGCCCGCACAACGCGTAACTCGCCCCCACGGCGGCCCGTAAGGACCGGTGCCGCCGCAAGGGGGCCTCCGGCCTGCCGAGCCACCCCTGGGTGGGCCGCAGCATCCGGGCGAGCTGCACGGGCGGATGCCGGTCGGTCTGCGCGGCGGCCAACTCCACCGCGAGCGGTACGCCTTCCAGCTGGGCGCAGATGTCGCTCACGGCGCGGAGTTCTGCTTCGTCGGGAGTGGGGGGAGGGGGGTCGTCCGGGGGGCCGCCTGGGGTTTCGCGCGGGGAGTCGGCTTGGGGTTCGACCGGGGCGCCGCTCTGGGTTTCACGCGGGGAGTCGGCTGGGGGCTTGCCCGATGACTCGACCGATGACTCACCCGGGGGCCCGCCCGAAGACTCGCCGGGGGACCCGCCCGAAGACCCTCTTGGGGGCCCGCCCGGTGGCGCAGCCGTGGTCGCCGACCAGGCGTCCTCCGCCCGTGCCCTGCGGCGGACACCGTGCGCCCGCTCCAGGAACAGCCGCACCGCGGGCCCAGGTTGATCCTCCGCTCCCGGCATGCCGACGGCCAGCGGCTTGAGGTGCAGCACCAACTCCTGCCCCAGGCCCAGCGGTTGCCGCCCCGTGGCGAGCATCCGCACGCCGGGCGCGCACAGCAGCAGAGCCTGCACGAGACGTACGCACTCCTCTCGTACGGGATCGAAGTCGTCGAGCACCACGAGCACGCGACGCTCTCGGAGCCGGGCAACGAGCTCCCGCTCCCCGAGCCGCTGCCGGCCTCTGTCAGGGGGCGGTCCCTGCTCGCCCCCGCCCGCTTCTCCGTCCATGGCATCGACCACCGCCCGCGCCGCCGACCGGCCTCGCGCGGGACCGCCGTCCCACCAGCGGACGATGACGACGCCGTCCGGCAGCTGGCCGCCCACGGCCGCCGCGGCGTGCGCCGCCAGGGTGCTCTTGCCGACGCCCGCGCCGCCCGTCACCGTCACCAGTCTGCTCTGGGCCAGCAGACGCCGCAGTGCCGCCAATTCCGCCGCCCGGCCCATCAGGCCACCCCCGTGCCCATGCACTCGCCCCGTCATCCCCTTCACGCTCGGGCCCTTCCACGCCGCGAGCCCTGCCGCCCGCCCCGCGCCACACTGCCGTGCAGAATCGTCACTGCAATGAATTCGACAGATCCTCTAACTCCGTGCCCCGGTCTGAGTTACGGGGCGGAGAACCGGTCGGTCGGTCGGGAAGAGCAGCGGGGCGGTCGGGCCCGCCGGGCGCATCGGGCGGGGCGGACCAGTCAGGCAGATCCGCCGTCCACGGCGTCCTGTCCGACGTGACCGAGAACGAGCCGCAGCAGCCGGGCCGCGACCAGCCGGCCCTCGATCAACCGGGCCTCGATACGCCGGGCCCCGATCAGTCCGCCGTCGAGCGACCGACCCCCGCGCGCGAGATCCCCGGGCGGCCGGCCCCCGCACGCGAGATCCCCGAGCGACCGACCCCAGGAAGCCCCGCCCCGGAGCGGCTCTCCGCCGGTGAGACCTGGCGGGCGCTGTACCGCTACTTCCGGCCCCACCGCTGGGTCGTCGCGCTCGGCGCCCTGTGCACGCTCATCGGCGCCGCGACCGGCCTCGCCCAGCCGCTGGCCGCGAAAGCCCTGGTGGACAGGCTCGGCAGCGACGACTCGATCGCCGGGATCATCCTCCTGCTCACCGCGCTCGTGGTGCTCGGCACCGCCATCGAATCCGTCGGCGCGTACGTCCTCGAACGCACCGCGGAATCCGTGGTGCTCGCGGCCCGCCGCACCCTGATCGGACGGCTGCTGCGGCTGCGCCTGCCGGAAGTGGAGCGCACCCAGCCCGGCGATCTGATGTCCCGGATCACCTCGGACACGACCCTGCTGCGCGCGGTCACCACGCAGTCCGTGGTGTCGGCCGTCGCGGGCGGACTGACCTTCGTCGCGACGATCGTGATGATGGGCCTCATGGACGCCGTCCTGCTCGGCGTCACCCTCGGCGTGATCGTGCTCATCGGCGGCGTGGTGGCCCTGGTGATGCCGAAGATCGCGCGGGCGACGGAGCGGGCCCAGGAAGCGGTCGGCACGATCTCGACCGCACTGGAGCGGGCGTTCGGCGCGTTCCGCACGCTCAAGGCGTCCGGCGCCGAGGAGCGTGAGACCGCCGCCGTGCAGGCCGCCGCGCGGGAGGCCTGGCGGCACGGCGTGCGGTCCGCCAAGTGGCAGGCCGCGGCGTGGAGTTCGGTCGGCTTCGCCGTCCAGGTCTCCTTCCTCGCCGTCCTGGGCATCGGCGGTGCCCGCGTCGCGTCCGGCGCCATCTCGGTCTCGACGCTCGTGGCCTTCCTGCTCTTCCTCTTCTACCTGATCGACCCGGTCTCCCGGCTCGTCGAGGGCGTCTCGCAGTACCAGGTCGGCTCCGCGGCCATCGCGCGGATCGTACGGGCCGAACGGCTGGAGACGGAGGACGTCGCCGGACCCGTACCGCACGCGGGACCGCACACGGGGCGGCCCACGGGACGGCAAGGTCCCGCCGCCGTCGCCTTCGAGGACGTGACCTTCCGCTACCGGGACGCCCTGCCCTACGTCCATCACGGCGTGAGCTTCGCGATTCCGGGCCCCGGCATGACGGCCTTCGTGGGCCCCTCGGGCGCGGGCAAGACCACCGTCTTCGGCCTGTTGGAGCGCTTCTACGACGCCACGGGTGGCCGCGTCCTGGTCGACGGCCGTGACGTGCGGGAGTGGCCGCTCGCCGAACTGCGTTCCGTCATCGGCTACGTGGAGCAGGACGCGCCCGTCCTGGCCGGGACCCTGCGCGAGAACCTCCTGTTCGGAGCGCCCGGCGCGTCCGACGCCGAGATCCGGGACGTTCTCGTACGCGCCCGGCTCGACACCCTGGTCGACCGGTTGCCGGACGGTCTGGAGACGCTGGTCGGACACCGCGGATCCCAGCTGTCGGGCGGCGAACGCCAGCGCGTGGCGATCGCGCGGGCCCTCCTGCGCAAGCCACGCCTCCTGCTCCTCGACGAGGCGACCTCGCAGCTGGACGCGGTGAACGAACTGGCCCTGCGGGACGTGGTCGCCGAGGTCTCCCGCGAGGTGACGGTCCTCGTGGTGGCGCACCGGCTCTCGACGGTCACGCTGGCCGACCGGATCGTGGTGATGGACGCGGGGCGGGTCCGCGCGTCCGGCACCCACGAGGAGCTGGTGGCGGGCGACCCCCTGTACGGGGAACTGGCGGCGACGCAGTTCCTCGCGACACCGGCGTGACCCCCGGGACTCGTGACCGCCAGAGCCTGCCTGCATGACCCCCAGGCCCTGACGGCGGGGGCGGCCGGGCCCTGCCGCCCCCGATAACGGCTGGCCCCGGACCTCACGCCCAGGGTTGGATGGCGGCCATGACCAGCGGACGCAGACGCGCGGAACTGTTCGTCGACGAAGAGCGGGACGGTCGGCTCGCCGGGCGCACCACCGGCGACGAGCGCCGCATGCTCGTCGACTTCCTCGCGGCCCAGCGCACGACGCTCGAACTGAAGTGTGCGGGCCTGGAAAGTGAGTTGGCCCGGCGGTCCGTGGAGCCTTCCACGCTCTCGCTGCTGGGCCTGGTCCGCCATCTCGCCGACGTGGAGCGCCGCTGGTTCCGCCGGGTCCTCGCCGGTCAGGACGTACCGCCGCTCTTCGGCTCGGACGCGCATCCCGACCAGGACTTCGACGGCGCCGTCCCCGAACCGGCCGTCATCGCCGCGGCCTGGGAGGCCTGGCGCACCGAGGTGGCGTTCGCCGACCGCCTCGTCGCCGAGGCGCCCGACCTCGACGTCGAGGGCGAGGACGGGTGGCGCGGCACGGTGTCGCTGCGCTGGGTGCTCCTCCACATGATCGAGGAGTACGCGCGCCACAACGGCCACGCGGACCTGCTGCGGGAGCGGATCGACGGCGCGATCGGCGTGTAGCGCCCCGCGAAGGCGCACCGGCTCTCCTGTGCGGGCCCCGTAGAGGCGGCGGGCCACGCGGTCAGGTGGATCAGGTGGATCAGGCCGGTGTGGGCGGGTGCGTCGCCAGCCGGGTGACGAGGTCGTGCCACGCGGCGTCCAGACGGTCCAGCGGAATGCCGCGCTCGACGGTCAGGTGGTGCACGAGCACGCTGTCGATGGAGCCGAGCAGCGTGTGCGCGAGGAGCTCGGCGTCGCCCGCGATGCCCGCCTGGCGCAGCAGCATCGTGACGTGCGTGACCCGCAGCCGGTTCGCCGGGACGCTGTAGGCGCGCAGCGGGTCGGTCCGCGAGGACAGGATCAGCTCCTGGTGGTCCCGCTCGTGGCGGATGACGGCGGGCCCGAAGGCGTGCAGGCGCTCCAGGGGTGGGGCGTCCGGGCCCAGCGGGGCCGGGCCGGAGAGGAAAGCGGCCTGGAGCTGCTGCTCGCGGTGGTCGAGCAGGGCCACGAGGAGCCCGGTGCGGTCGCCGAAGCGCCGGAAGACGGTCCCTTTGCCGACCCCGGCCGCCGCAGCCACCGCGTCCATGGTCAGCTGCGCGGCACCGCACCCCGCCATGAGCTGCGATGCGGCTTCCAGGAGCCGGGTGCGGTTGCGGGCCGCGTCGGCCCTGAGCGCCGGCGGTTCACCGACCGGGGTGAGAGAGAGTTCGGTCGGCCCGCCGGCTTTCTCGGGCGAGGGGAGGGGTGAGGGAACGGAGCCGTTCATGAATGCAGCGTAACGCTTCACGGCGATAAGTGGACCGCGGTCCGAATAGGTGGTACACATTTAAACGGACCTCGGTCCGCTTGATTCGCTTCCGTATGTGAGTCCCGTCCGCACTTTTCAGGAGTTCCGCCATGTCTGTACGCATCGTCGCCCTCGTCGGCAGCCTCCGCGCCGGCTCGCACAACCGTCAGCTCGCCGAGGCCGCCGCCAAGCACGCGCCCGCGGGCGTGGACATCGAGCTGTTCGAGGGCCTTGCGGACGTGCCGTTCTACAACGAGGACATCGACGTCGAGGGCGGCGTCCCGGCCGCCGCGGCCCGCCTGCGCGAGGCCGCCGCCGGCGCCGACGCCTTCCTGCTCTTCTCGCCCGAGTACAACGGCACCGTGCCCGCCGTGCTCAAGAACGCGATCGACTGGCTGTCCCGTCCGTACGGCGCCGGTGCGCTCTCCGGCAAGCCGGTCGCCGTCGTCGGCACCGCCTTCGGCCAGTACGGCGGCGTGTGGGCGCAGGACGACGCCCGTAAGGCCGCGGGCATCGCCGGCGGTGTGGTCGTCGAGGACGTCAAGCTGTCCATCCCCGGCTCCCTGACCCGTTTCGCCGAGCTCCACCCGGCCGACGACACCGAGGTGGTCACCTCCCTCACCGAGGTCGTCTCCCGCCTCAGCGAGCAGGCCACCCCGGCCGCCGCCTGACGCTTCCCAGAGGCCCGGCCGGTGTCATCCCGGCCGGGCCTCGTGCTGTCCCGCCCGGCGCGGTCGAGCCCCTGGCCCGAGGCGGCCGCTCCCGGCGGGGACCACGTCCCGGGCGGTCGGCGTCCTAGAGTGGGACGCATGTACTCGACACAGGTGTCCGGGCATGTGAACGCCCCGCGTGCGGCCGTCTACCGAGCGCTCGTCGACGCCGACGCCATCGCGCGATGGCGCGTCCCGGACGGCATGAGCAGCCGTGTGCACGCCTTCGACGCCCGCGAGGGCGGCCGGTTCCGAGTCTCGCTCACCTACGACGATCAGTCGGGCACCGGCAAGTCGGCCTCGCACACCGACACGTACCAGGGCCACTTCGCAAAGCTCGTACCGGACGAGCAGGTCGTCGAGGTGCTCGCCTTCGAGACCGAGGACGCCGCCTTGGGCACCACCATGACGATGACGACCACGCTCACCGACGCCGACGGCGGGACCGATGTCCTGATCGTGCACGAAGGGATCCCGGACAGCGTGCCCGCCGCCGACAACGAGACGGGAACGCGCATGGCGTTGGCGAACCTCGCCCGGCTCGTCGAGGGCGAGGCCGAGGCCGAGGCGCAAGCGGAGGTCTGGGCGGAGGCCAGGCACGACGGGCGGGACGCCCGGTAAGGGGTACGGCACGCGCGAGGTGCCGGGGGCGCAGGTGCGGCTCAGGCTCGGCGCGGCTCCAGTCCGTCAGGGCGTGCGGGGTGCGCTCGCGCCGGGCAGGGACGCCGCCAGCGTCACGGCGGCGAGCAGCACCAGTGCGGGCGCGAGCGCGGCGGCCGTGCCGTGGCGGAGCTGCAACAGCCCGCCCGCCAGAGCACCGGCGAACATCGCCGCGACGGACACGGCCCTGCGGACGGACGCGGGGCCGAGCCGGTCCGAGGCCAGACCCGTCAGCGTGCGGGTGAGGACGGTGGTGGTCAGATCCGGTACGGCGAGCTTGCCGACGACGGCGTTCTGGAGGCCCATGCCGAGCGCGAGCAGCACGATCAGAACGTGCTTGGCGTCGACGGCGAGGTCGAGCACCAGAGCCGCCGCCACCAGCACGGCGTGCGCCCCGACCAGCAGCGCGAACAGCCGCAGCGGCCGCGCGACCCGCGGCGCGATCCGCCCGCCGAGCCACGCGCCCGCCACGAACGCACCGGCCGCGAGGAGCGAAGCGGTCGCCGAGAGCTGTACGTCACCGGCGAGCGCGAAGCCCAGGAAGACCACGTTGCCGGTCATGTTGGCGACGAAGACGCGGTCGAGGCCCAGATAACTGACGGCGTCCACCAGACCGGTCACGAAGGTCAGCAGGACGAGGAGCGGGGGCAGCACGCCGTGGTGGCCCTCGGTCCCGGGGAAGAGGAAGGCGGCGGCCCGGTCGAGCGATGAGTTCATACCGTTCCTTCGGCAGACACGTGCCGACGCCCGACCCGCAGGCGCCCTCCGCCCCCGCCGGCACACTCACCTCACGCCGGTCACCGCCCCTGCCGCCCTCCCCGCACGCCGGTCACCGCCCGCTGCCAGGCCCGGCGCACGTCGCCGCGCAGGTCCTCGTGCACCGCCCAGCGGGGCCCGATGACCATCGTGGCCCGGCGCCGCGTGTCGTACGGCGCCCAGCCGGGGTCACCGGAACGCGCGAAACGCACCCACGCGGCCTGCATGCGTGACGCCAGGTCCGGCGGCACAGCGCCGGTGCCGAACGGCGTGTCGGGACCGTGTGGCCGGGCCGGACCGAGCCCGAAGACGAAGGGCAGCTCCACCGTGTGGGTGGCGCCGAGCAGCCCCCCGAAGGCCGGGGAGCGCCAGTCGAAGCGATAGCTGTACGTCGCGCCGGACGACCGCTCGGCATGCGCGTCGGCCAGGGCCCAGCTTCCCCGGCCGAACAGCGCGTCCCCCAGGACGGCGGACCGCAACTGCCCGGCAGAGGCCCCGGGGTGGGCCGTGCGGTAGGTGTCGACGAGCAGGTCGGGCTCGGGGTGGGAGCGCTCGGCCGCGGCCCGGACGTCGGCCGCCGTCGATGCGGCGTAGGCACCGGAGGGGACGAGGTAGAGGTTGCCCTCCTCGGCGTTCGTGCCGACGAGCAGATCGATGTCGGAGCCGCCGGTCCCGGCGGCGACCGCGTCGGCGGGCTGCCGGTCCGCGACCACGCTGAAGGGGCTGAGCCCCGCCAGCGGATCGTACGCGGACGCGGTCCGCAGCTCGATCCCGCCGAGTCCGGCCGCCACCTCCACCAGACGCGCGTCGGGCACGCCTTCGAAGGCCTGGGCATCAGGGGCGATGCCCAGGGCCGCCGCTGCCGCCTTCGTCACGCGGGCGGCCTGCTCGGGCGAGAAGGCGCCCAGACCGCTGCCGCTCTGCACGATGGCGCGCCGCACGAGGCCCCTGCTCTCCGGCGCGGCGACGACGGCTCCCGTGAGGGTGGCACCGGCGGACTGGCCGAACAGCGTGACCAGGTCGGGGTCGCCCCCGAACGCGGCGATGTTCTGCCGTACCCAGCGCAGGGCCGCGAGGACGTCGAGGAGGCCGCGGTTGCGCGGCGCTCCGGGCAGGTCGAGGAAACCGCCGATCCCCAGGCGGTAGTTGACGGTCACCAGAATCACGCCGCTGCGCGCGAAAGCGGTCCCGTCGTACAGGCTCGCCTTGGTCGATCCCGCCACGAAGCCCCCGCCGTGCACGAACACCATGACCGGCAGGGCGGCCTGCACGCGGGGTGCGGTGACATCGGGTGCCCAGACGTCGAGCGTGAGGTAGTCGTCGCCCGGGATCCAGCCGGGACCGAAGTAAGGCGACATGTCGATGGTGTCCAGGTTCCGCTCGGCCTGCGGCGCGGTCGGCCCCGCCACGGTCGCGTCCCGGACGCCGTTCCAGGGAGCATGCGGCCGCGGCGCGGCGAAGCGCCCGGTGCGGACCGGCGGCGCGGCGTACGGGATGCCGCGGAAGACGGTGAAACCCTCCCGCCGGGCTCCGGCGACCGCTCCTTGGGCCGTGTTCACCGTACGGATGTCGCTGTCGCTGTCGCTGTCGCTGTCACTGGCGCTGTGGCTCTCGGCGGTCATGCCGTCGTCACCCGGCTCTCGTTCCCGCGAGCTGCCGCCGCAGTGTCCGCAGCGTCCGCAGCGTCCGATGTCTTCGCTGTCCGCTCCGACTGCGCACGCGCGTACGGCGTGAACGGCGCCCACCCCTTGACGGCGAACCCACTCCCCGAGCGCGCCACCTCGGCGGCGCCGTGACCTCCCAGGTGCGCGGGGACGACGAGCGCGTTGTGGTCCGCGGCCCAGCCGAGGACACGGCGGCGCGTGATGCGTGCGCGGACGGGGTCCTCGCAGAAGCAGCTGTTGTGGTCCGGGGCGACGAGCTGGACGGGGCTGTGCAGCAGATCGCCGACGAAGACGGCGCGGTCCGTCCCGCTGACCAGGGTCAGCACGCTCGATCCCGGGGTGTGACCGGGCGCCGCGTCGAGGCGCAGCCGGGCGTCGATCCGGTGGCTTCCTTCCCACAGCTGCACCTGCCCCGCCTCCTGTACGGGGGCGACGCTGTCCTCGAAGACGTTCTGGTTGCCGCGGCCGAGCAGCGGCTCGTGGCCGTTCGCGGGGTTCCAGAAGTCGTAGTCGTCCTTGGGCAGCAGATAGGTGGCGTTCGGGAAGGTGGGAACCCAACTCCGCCCCTCCAGGCGGGTGTTCCAGCCCACGTGATCGACGTGCAGATGCGTGTTGATCACGATGTCGACGTCCTCGGGCGCGACTCCCGCCCGCGCCAGATCGGCCAGGAAGCCGGTACGCAGGTGGCTCCACACGGGGGAGTAGGGGCGCTCCTTGTGATTGCCGACGCCGGTGTCGACGAGGATGGTCTTGCCTTCGCTGCGCAGCAGCCAGCTCTGGACCGCGGAGTTGACGATGCCGGTGTGCGGATCGAGGAAGTGGGGCGCGTGCCAGGCGGTGTCCTCACGCCACGCGCTCTCAGGGACGGTGGGGAAGAACTGGCCGGGCGTCATGCCGACGGGGCCGTAGTACTCCTTGACGCGCGTGACGGTGACGTCGCCGAGCTCGATCTGCTCGATCTGCTCGCCTCGCTCAATCTGCTCGGTCCGTTCGGTCAGGTCGCGCCGTTCGCGCCGTTCGGGCTGCTCGGTCTCGTCCGTCTGACGTGTCGTGTTCATCTGTTCCATCGGGGTGCTCCATGGCCGGGAATCGGGGCTCAGGGACACCACCGTCGTCGCGTCCGCGCAGGTCGGCCAGACCCGCCGCTGCCTACCCCGGACAGGGTCAGGCTGCCGTGGGCGCGCCGATGCAGACTGGAGGGCATGAGTGAACGCGGACGACTGGGCGACTTCCTGTACGCGCGACGCGCCCAGCTGCGCCCCGCGGACGTCGGCCTGAAGGACTACGGCGACCGGCGCCGCGTGACCGGCCTGCGCAGGGAAGAGCTCGCGCTGCTCGCCGGGGTCAGCGCCTCGTACTACACGAGGCTGGAGCAGGGCCAGTCGGTCGGGGCGTCCCCGGAGATCCTGGACGCCGTCGCGCGGGCCCTCTGCCTCGACGCGGCGGAGCGCCGGCATCTGCACGACCTCGCCGACGCCGGCCGACGGCGGACCCCGGCCCGCAGGCCGCGGCCCGAGCAGGCGGGGACCACGACCCTGCATCTCCTGAGCACGCTGGAGGACGTCCCGGCCCTCGTCAGCGGCCGGCGCACCGACGTGCTCGCCTGGAACCGCCTGGGCCACGCGCTCTTCGCCGCGCACCTGAGCCCCGAAAGCCCCGAGACGCCGGCCGAGCGCCCAAACCTCGCCAGGATGCTCTTCCTCGATCCCCACACCCGCGCCCTGTACGCCGACTGGACGGCGAAGGCCAAGGCCGTCGTGGAGAATCTGCGGATGGTCGCCGGACGCCACCCCGACGACACGCTCCTGACCTCGCTCATCGGTGAACTGACCGTCAAAAGCCCGGAGTTCGCCGCGATGTGGACCGGTCACCGGGTGCACCCCTGCGACTTCGCCCGCTACGAGATGCGCCATCCCCTCGTCGGCACCCTCACCGTCACCCAGCAGAGCCTCCACCTTCCCCAGGCGCAGGACCAGCACCTGGTGCTCGCCGTCACCGAGCCGGACTCGCCGTCGAGGGAGGCCGTGACCCTCCTGCGGCAGGCCGTGACGGCCGATGGCGACCGCACCCGGCCCGACACGAGTCACCGCCGCCCGGGTCCCGCCTCCGCCCGCTCCCGGACAGGGACCTCTTAGGACGGCAGTCGCCCCTCCAACGCCGTCTGCCAGCCCGGCAGTTCCGCCTCGCGCACCGGTGCGGCCCGGCGTCCGCCGCGGGCGAAGAAGTCGGCCAGCGGCAGGGTCGCGGCGCCCACCGTCACCGCGTCCGGGCCCAGGCGGCCCAGGTCGATGGTGACCCGCCCCGCCGGGTAGGAGAGCGCGTAGGTGGGGATGTGGCGCTTCACCGCGGTCAGGAAGCGCTGCCCGAGCTGGAGCCCGGCCCAGCCGCCGACGAGGATCCGCTCCGGCTGGAAGAGGTTGATCAGGTCGGCGAGGCCCGCGCCCAGGTACTCGGCGGTCTCCTCCAGCACCGCGAGGGCCGTCGGATCGGCCGCGCCGCCGCCTTCCGGGTAGGCGGCGTCGAGCAGGGCGGTGAGCGCGCTCTCCTCGTCCGTGTCCGAGGGCGGGCGTCCACCCGCCTCCTGCCACCGTTCGAGCAGCGCCTCGGCCCCCGCGTACGCCTCCAGGCAGCCGAGGGCCCCGCACCGGCACCGCCTGCCCCGCACGCGCACGGTCAGATGCCCCCATTCGACGGCCCGGCCCTGCTCCACGTCCTCGGTGACGACGCACGCGCCGACACCCGAGCCGAACAGGACCACCACCGCGTTGTGCGTCCCGCGCCCGGCGCCGAACCACATCTCGGCCTGCCCGAGGGTCTTGGCGCCGTTGTCGATGAAGTACGGGACGGAGGAGGGGAGATGGGACGGCCCTCGTCCCGGCTCCCGGAGCAGGGATTCCAGCGGGACCGCGTTCCAGCCGATGGTCTGTCCGTGCACGACGGCGCCGAGTTCGCCGTCGCGCGCGACGATTCCCGGTACGCCGATCCCGACGCCGAGGAGCCCCTCCTCCGTGCAGCCCGCGGTGCCGAGCACCTCGCCGATCCCGTCGCGGATGAGTTCCGCGATGCCGCCGACGTCGTGGTCCTTCAAGGTCAACGGGCGCTCGGCGCGGGCCAGTTCGGACAGGGAGAGGTCGAAGAGTTCGACGCGTACGCGGGTCTCGCCGACGTCCACGCCGATCAGCCGGCCGCGCCCTGGCGCGACCCGCAGCAGGGTGCGCGGGCGGCCGCCGTCGGACTCCACGCTGCCCGCCTCCTCCACCCACCCCTCCGTCACCAGCTCGGCGACGACATTGCTGATGGAACCTGAACTCAGCCCGGTGGCGGGGCCGAGGGAGAAGCGGCTCATCGGTCCCTCGAAGTACAGCCGCTGCAGTACGGCGGCGCGGTTCTCCCGCCGCAGGTCGTGCACCGTACGCCCGTTGCGCTGCCCAGCCATGTGGTTCCTTCCGGCCTGCTCTGCCTCGAAGTTGGTTCTGTGTGACCCCTTGACGGTATCTTCCCCGCCGGTTTAACTCACGTCCTAAATTAAGTCATGAGGGCCTTCAAGAGTTGAACGCGGCGCCTGCTTCATCCGGCGCTGGGCCAGCCGTCCTCCCCATGACTCCCTCCGGAAGGGACACCTGGAGCCATGCGCAGATTCCGAGCCGCCGCCGTCGGCGCCGCCACTCTCTCGCTCGCCCTCACCGCCTCCGCCTGTGGCGGCGGCTCGACGACGGGCGGGGCCGGGTCCAACGACTCGCCGAAGACGCTGACTTACTGGGCGTCGAACCAAGGCCCCAACATCGAGGCGGACAAGAAGATCCTCCGGCCCGAACTCGACAAGTTCGAGAAGAAGACGGGCATCAAGGTGAAGCTCGAGGTCATCCCCTGGTCGGAGCTGCTCAACAGGATCCTGACCGCGACGACGTCGGGCCAGGGCCCCGACGTCCTGAACATCGGCAACACCTGGAGCGCGTCGTTGCAGGCCAGCGGGGCCCTGCTGCCCTGGGACGAGAAGAACTTCGCCAAGATCGGCGGCAAGGACCGCTTCGTGGAGTCCGCGCTCGGCTCGGCCGGCGCGCCGGACAAGGACCCGGCCGCCGTACCGCTGTACTCCATGGCGTACGCCCTCTACTACAACAAAAAGATGTTCGAGGAGGCCGGCATAGACAAGCCGCCCGCCACCTGGGACGAGCTGGTCGAGGACGGCAAGAAGATCTCCAAGGGCGGCAAGTGGGCCCTGGGCGCGGAGGGCGCGAACCTCTCCAACAACATCCACCAGGTCTTCGCCCTCGGCAAGCAGCACGGCGCCGACTTCTTCACCGAGGACGGCAAGGCCGACTTCACCTCCCCCGGCGCGGTCGCGGCCGTGAAGCAGTACGTCGACATGATGGGGAAGGACAAGATCGTCGCCCCCGGCAACGCCGAGTACGCGCAGAACCAGTCCCTGAGCGACTTCGCCAAGGACAAGACGGCGATGGTGCTGTGGCAAGCCGCCGCCACCACCTTCAAGTCGCAGGGCATGAGCGAGGACGAGTGGGGCGTGGCCCCCGTGCCCGTCCAGTCCGGCACGCCGGGCCAGGGCAAGGCCACCAACTCGATGGTCGCCGGCATCAACATGGCCGTCTTCAAGAACACCAAGAACATCGACGGCTCGCTGAAGTTCGTGAAGTTCATGACGAGCGACGCGGAACAGAAGATCCTCTGCTCGTCCTACGGCTCCGTGCCGCCCGTCAAGGCGGCCCAGGAGGACACCGCCTTCGACCGCCCCGAGCTGAAGGTCCTGCGCGACACCCTCGCCAAGAGCGCGGCGCCGCTGCCCCAGGTGCCCAACGAGTCGCAGTTCGAGACCGCGGTCGGCACCGCCGTCAAGAACCTCTTCGCGAACGCCGCCGCGGGCCGTGAGGTGACCACCGCGTCGGTCAAGGCCGAACTGGTCAAGGCTCAGCAGCAGATGTCCAAGCAGTGAGCGACACGTCCGTGACCACCAAGACCACGACCCTCGTGCAGGACGCCGGGGGCGCCGAGCAAGCGGAAGGGACCGCCCCGGAGACGGGGCGGGGCTCCCGGCCCCGCCGTCCGGGGCGGCTTCGCCGCATCGGGCTCCCGTACCTCCTGCTGCTCCCCGCCCTCCTGCTGGAGCTCCTCGTCCATCTGCTGCCGATCGTCGTCGGCATCACGATGAGCTTCAAGGAGCTCACCCAGTTCTTCATCCGCGACTGGGGCGCCGCGCCCTGGTCGGGCCTGGACAACTACAAGGTGTCGGTCGACTTCGACGCGCCGGTGGGCGAGGCGCTGCTGCACTCGTTCCTCGTCACCTGCGCGTTCACGGTGCTCTCGGTCGGCCTCTGCTGGCTGATCGGGACGACCGCCGCGATCTACCTCCAGGAGACGTTCAAGGGGCGGGGCTTCCTCCGGGCGCTCTTCCTCATCCCGTACGCCCTGCCCGTGTACGCGGCGGTGATCACCTGGGGCTTCATGTTCCAGCGTGACAACGGCCTCATCAACCACGTGCTGCACGACCAGCTGGGCCTCACCGACAGCGCGCCGTTCTGGCTCATCGGCGACAACAGCTTCTTCGCGCTGCTCACCGTGTCGGTGTGGAAGGGCTGGCCGTTCGCCTTCCTCATCATGATGGCGGGCCTCCAGAACATCCCCAGGGAGATGTACGAGGCGGCCGCCCTGGACGGCGCCGGCATGTGGCAGCAGATCCGCCGCATCACGCTGCCGTCCCTGCGCTCGGTCAACCAGGTCCTCGTGCTCGTCCTGTTCCTGTGGACGTTCAACGACTTCAACACGCCGTACGTCCTGTTCGGCAGGTCGGCGCCCGAGGCCGCGGACCTGGTCTCGATCCACATCTACCAGTCCTCGTTCGTCACCTGGAACTTCGGCACCGGTTCCGCCATGTCCGTCCTGCTGCTCCTGTTCCTGCTCGGGGTGACGGGCGTCTATCTGTGGGTCACTTCGCGCGAGAGGAAGTCCGCTCATGTCTAGCGTCCGCATGGCCGCGCGGCCCCGCACGGCCCGCAGGCCCCGGTCGCCGATGGCGGCGCCCCGCTCGTTCCTGTGGTCGCGGCGGATCTTCCTCGCGCTGCTCACCGGCTTCGTGCTCCTGCCGGTGTTCGTGATGGTGTCCAGCTCGCTCAAGCCCCTGGAAGACGTCTCGGGCAAGTTCCGCTGGATGCCGAGCGGCCTGACGATCCGTCCGTACATCGACATCTGGCAGACCGTCCCGCTGGCGAAGTACTTCATGAACTCGCTGGTCGTGGCGGGCGCGGCCACCGTCTGCTCGGTGGTGATCGCCGTCTTCGCGGCCTACGCGGTCAGCCGCTACCAGTTCCGCGGCAAGCGCGTCTTCACGGTGACGGTCCTGTCCACCCAGATGTTCCCCGGCATCCTGTTCCTGCTGCCGCTGTTCCTGATGTACGTCAACATCGGCAACGCCACGGGGATCGCCCTGTTCGGCTCGCGGGGCGGGCTCATCCTCACGTATCTGACCTTCTCGCTGCCGTTCTCGATCTGGATGCTGATCGGGTACTTCGAGTCGGTGCCGCGCGACCTGGACGAGGCGGCACTGGTGGACGGCTGCGGGCCGATCGGCGCGCTCTTCCGGGTGGTGGTGCCCGCCGCGATCCCCGGCATCGTCGCGGTCGCGGTCTACGCGTTCATGACCGCCTGGGGAGAAGTGCTCTTCGCCTCCGTCATGACGAACGAGGCCACCCGCACCCTGGCCATCGGCCTCCAGGGCTACTCCACCCAGAACGACGTCTACTGGAACCAGATCATGGCCGCGTCGCTGGTCGTGAGCGTGCCCGTGGTCGCGGGCTTCCTCCTGCTCCAGCGCTATCTGGTCGCCGGCCTCACCGCCGGAGCCGTCAAGTGACCCACCCCCCTGCCGCACCTGCCCTTGCCATGACCCCGTCTGAGAGGACGTCCGTGTCCGAGCTCATCGACCTTGCCGCACTTCCGCACGACTTCGCGTGGGGCACGGCCACATCGGCGTACCAGATCGAGGGGGCCGTCACCCAGGACGGCCGTTCCCCCTCGATCTGGGACACCTTCTCGCACACCCCCGGAAAGATCGACAACGACGACCACGGCGACGTGGCCTGCGACCACTACCACCGCTGGCGCGAGGACATCGCGCTGATGCGGCAACTGGGCACCAACGCCTACCGGCTGTCCCTCGCCTGGCCGCGGGTGGTGCCCGGCGGCGACGGCCCCGCCAACGCCAAGGGCCTGGACTTCTACGACCAGTTGATCGACGGCCTGCTCGAAGCGGGCATCACGCCGTCGGTGACCCTCTACCACTGGGACCTGCCCCAGGTCCTCCAGGACCGCGGCGGCTGGCCCGAGCGGGACACGACCGAGCACTTCGCGGCGTACGCCTCCCTCGCCGCCGAACGCTTCGGTGACCGCGTCACCCAGTGGGCCACGCTCAACGAACCCCTCTGCTCGGCCTGGATCGGCCACCTGGAGGGGCGCATGGCGCCGGGCCTGACCGACCTGACCGCCGCCGTGCGTGCCTCGTACCATCTGCTGCTCGGGCACGGTCTGGCCACCCAGGCGATCCGGGCCGCCGCGCCCGGCGCGCAGATCGGCATCGTCAACAACCTCTCCACGGTCGAGCCCGCGAGCGACCGGCCCGAGGACATCGCCGCCGCCCGCCGCGTGGACGGTCACACCAACCGCTGGTGGCTCGACCCGGTCCACGGCCGCGGCTTCCCCGCCGACATGCGGGAGGTCTACGGGATCGAACTCCCGGAGCACGCGGGCGACCTGGAGACCATCGCGCAGCCGCTGGACTGGCTGGGCCTGAACTACTACTTCCCGGCCGTCGTCTCCGACGACCCCGCGGGACCCGCGCCCTACGCCCACCAGGTGCGCCGCGAGGGCGTGCCCCGCACGGGCATGGACTGGGAGATCGACGCGAGCGGCATCGAGACGCTCCTGCTGCGCCTGACGAACGAGTACGGGGCCCGCAAGCTGTACGTCACCGAGAACGGCTCGTCCTACCCCGACGTCGTACGCCCCGACGGCACCGTCGACGACCCGGAGCGGACGGACTACCTGGTCGGCCATCTCGCCGCCTGCGCGAGCGCGGCCCGCAAGGGGGCGCCCCTGGCCGGGTACTACGCGTGGTCGCTCCTGGACAACTTCGAGTGGGCCTACGGCTACGACAAGCGGTTCGGCCTCGTCCACGTCGACTACGAGACGCAGCGCCGCACGGTCAAGGGCAGCGGGCTGCGCTATGCCGACATCATCCGCGGCCACCAGGGACGCGTGAGCCGCGCCGCCTAACCCACCGCGCGCCTTGACGGCGGCCTCCGGTTCTCCGCCGGACCGGGGGCCGCCGCGCCGGTGTGCTTCCGCCTTCCTTCCTGCGTCAGGTGGTCCCGGTCTTCCGGCCCTCCTTCGCCGCCGCGCCGGTGCACACGAGGCCCAGCAGGAGGGTGAGACCGCCGATGATGACGTTGGTGAGGATGACGCCCATGTCCGGGCTGGTGCCGACGATCCACGGCGACACGATCATCCACACGCCCATGGCGCACATCGCCCAGCTCAGGCTGTACATCCTGGCCGGGGCGACGGTGAACCCGAGACCCAGCAGGGCGATCGCAATGCCCATGATGAGGTTGTGGGTCGTGAGAACGGGCTGACTCGCGGTGAAGTGGACCACCCAGGGTGAGATGGCACAGAAAAGGCCCGTGAGGAACACGGGCCCGTCCACGAGTGCCACGTCGTGTCCACCGAGTACGCGGGCGTACCGATCCCGCATTTCCGATACATCAGGGTGAGCGGCTATGTCTCCCCTGTGTGAGACGTCGGCCATGAGACTCGTCTCCTCTGCTTCTGCTGCGTACAAGCCTGATCACCTCGCGCGGCGGGATGTCGCGCTCATCCAGTGTGCTCTTATTTTTTCCTTATGTGTAGGTCTGGGGCATATATCGTTTACCGAGGGTCGCGGAGAGGCCCCGGGACGACCGGTCCCACGCCCGTACGGGTCACCAGAACGCGCCGACCCCCGCCCTCGCCCGCTGGAATGGACAGGTGACCGCGCCCCCGGACGACTGCCTCGCGCGCAACGAGTGGATCTGCGGCGAGTATCTGAGCACCCGCCGCCAGATCATCGTCGACGCGGTCCTCCAGCACCTGGAGCTGACCGCCGTCTCCGTCCTGATCGCGCTGGTCATCGCGCTGCCGCTCGCCGTCGTCGCCCGCCGCTGGGCGCTGGCGGCCGGCCCCGTCCTCGCGCTGACCACCGTCCTCTACACGATCCCCTCGCTCGCCATGTTCTCGCTGCTGCTCCCCGTGTACGGGCTCTCCGCGTCCCTCGTGGTCGCGGGGCTCGTCCTGTACTCCCTGACGCTGCTCGTCCGCAACATCCTGGCCGGGCTGCGCGCCGTCCCGGAGGACACCCGGCAGGCCGCCCGCGGCATGGGATACGGGCCGATCCGGCTGCTGCTCACCGTCGAGCTGCCGCTCGCGCTGCCCGCCGCCATGGCCGGTCTGCGCATCGCCACCGTCTCCGCGGTCTCCCTCGTCACGGTCGGCGCGATCGTCGGCTTCGGCGGGCTCGGCAACCTCATCTACGCCGGCATGAACACCTACTTCAAGGCGCAGGTCCTGACCGCGTCCGTGCTGTGCGTCGTCATCGCCGTACTGGCCGATCTGCTGCTCCTGGGCGTGCAGCGGATCCTCACCCCGTGGACGAGGGCGGTCCGCTCATGAACACCATCAGCGATGCCTGGCAGTGGCTCACCGACTCGGCGCACTGGGCGGGCGACGACGGCATCTGGCACCGGCTCACCCAGCACCTCGTCCTCACCGTGGTCTGCCTGATCCTCAGCTGTCTGATCGCGCTGCCGGTCGCGCTCGTCCTCGGCCACCTCGGCAAGGGCGGCGCCCTCGCCGTCAACATCTCCAACGTCGGCCGCGCGGTGCCCACCTTCGCGGTCCTCGTGCTGCTGCTCCTGACCCCCATCGGGAAGTGGGGCGAGGGCCCCACCGTCGTCGCGCTCGTCCTGTTCGCCGTGCCGCCGCTGCTCACCAACGCGTACGTGGGGATGCGTGGGGTCGACCGCAGCGTCGTCCAGGCCGCGCGCGGCATGGGCATGACGGGACGGCAGATGCTGTGGCGGGTGGAACTGCCGCTCGCCATGCCGCTGGTCCTCAGCGGCGTACGGATCGCGGCCGTGCAGCTCGTGGCCACCGCCACGATCGCGGCCCTGGCCGGTGGCGGCGGCCTCGGCCGGATCATCACGGCCGGCTTCAACCTCGCCAGCACCCCGCAGGTGGTCGCGGGCGCCGTCCTGGTCGCCGTGTTCGCGCTGATCGTGGAGGGGCTCTTCGAGCTCGGCGAACGGCTCGCTCCCGGATGGGCGCGGGGGAGAGGGCGGACCGGATGAGGCGGCGCGCGGGTCGGGGCGAGGACCGGAGCGGAGGCCGGGGCGCGGTCCGCGGCGCGGCGATCGCGGGGCCCGTGCTGGCCGCGCTGCTGCTGGCCGGCTGTTCTTCGGGGCCGTCCCTGGAGACCCAGGGCGAGGTGACGGCACCCCCCGGGGACAGCCACCACCTGGTCGTCGGGTCCGCAGGATTCACCGAGAGCGACCTGCTCGCCCAGATGTACGCCCTGCTCCTGACAGAGGCCGGATACAGCGCGGAGATCCTCTCCGTGGCCAACCGCGAGCTGTACGAACCCGCCTTGGAATCCGGGCAGATCGACGTCGTCCCCGAGTACGCGGCGACGTTCGCGGACTGGCTGAACGCCAAGAAGAACGGCGCCGACGCGAAACCGGTCGGTTCGCCCGACCTGGACGCCACGATGAAGGCCCTGCGCGGCCTCGCCGCCCCGCGCGGCCTCACCGTCCTCGATCCCGGGAAGGCCGTCGACCAGAACGCGTTCGCCGTCACCGCCTCCTACGCCGAGCAGCACCGCCTGAAGACACTGAGCGACCTCGGCAAGTCGGGCCTGAAGGTGCGCCTGGCCGCCGGTGACGAATGCGTGCAGCGCCCGTACTGCGAACCCGGCCTGAAGAAGGTCTACGGCATCGACATCACCTCCGTCGATCCCAAGGGCGTGGGCACGACACAGGCCAAGAAGGCCGTGCAGAGCGGTCAGGACCAGATGGTCCTGACCACGTCGACGGACGCCACGCTCGACGACTTCGGCCTGGTCCTCCTCAAGGACGACAAGAAACTCCAGAACGCCGACTACATCGTCCCGGTCGTCAACCGCTCCCGCGCGGGCAGCGAAGGCGTCTCGAAGGCGCTCGGCCGCCTCAACTCCGTGCTGACGACGGCGGACCTGGCGTCCATGAACGAACAGGTGGACAGCCGGCGCCGCCTGCCGCAGGACGTGGCGCGCACGTACTTGGAGGACAAGGGGCTGCTGTGAGGCCCGCCGGGGCGGCGTGCGCGGCGGGGCGGCCCCCGCCGCGTGCGCTCAGGCGTCGGCCACCGAGTCGAACTCCACCTGGTCCCGGGCCACGCCCTGCGCGTCCGCGTCCACCGAGCGGCGCAGGGCCTCGTGCAGTTTCGCCGGGGTCAGCACGCCCAGGAAGCGGGCCCCGTCCAGGACGGCGACCCAGCCCGCGTCGTGCTGGAGCATCACGCCGAACGCCTGCTTGAGGGGGGCGCCCACCGGCACCCACGCCTTCATGCGGTGGGCCAGATCGCCGACCCTGCCGCCTTCCCCGGCCAGCGCCACCTCGTCGATGCCCACCCAGCCGTGCAGATCGCCGTCCGTGTCCAGGACGACGGCCCAGCGGGCGTCCTGCTCGCGCAGCCGGGCCGCGGCCTGCGCGGCGGACTCGTCGAGCCGTGCCACCACCGGCTGCTCCAGGTCGTCCGCCAGGATCTCGGTCACCGACAGACGCTTCAGACCCCGGTCGGCGCCCACGAACCCGGCGACGTACGGCGTCGCCGGGGTGCCGAGCACCGCCCCGGGAGTGTCGTACTGCTCGATGCGCCCCTGCCCGTACACCGCGATCCGGTCGCCGAGCCTGACCGCTTCCTCGATGTCGTGGGTGACCAGGAGGACCGTCTTGCGGACCGTCGCCTGCATGCGCAGGAACTCGTCCTGCAACTGCTCGCGCACCACCGGGTCGACCGCCCCGAACGGCTCGTCCATGAGCAGTACGGGCGGATCGGCCGCCAGGGCACGGGCCACGCCCACGCGCTGGCGCTGCCCGCCGGACAGCTGCTCGGGGTAGCGCGAGCCGTACGTCGTGGGATCGAGGCCCACCAGGTCGAGCAGCTCGGCCGCCCGCGCCCGTGCCTTCGCCTTCTTCCAGCCGACCAGCGCGGGCACGGTCGCCGTGTTGTCGAGGATCGTCCGGTGCGGGAAGAGCCCCACCTGCTGGATGACATAGCCGATCCGGCGGCGCAGGCGCACCGGGTCGACGTCCGCGATGTTCTCGCCGTTCACGAAGATGCGGCCCGCGGTCGGCTCGATGAGGCGGTTCACCATCATCATCGTGGTCGTCTTGCCGCACCCGGACGGTCCCACGAGCGTGACCAGCTCCCCCTGGGCGACCTCGAAGGACAGATCGTCCACGGCCATCGTGCCGTCCGGGTAGCGCTTGCTGACCTGTTCGAACCGGATCATGCACTCACGCTAACCGCGGCTCTTGCACTCCGCTCACCAGCACCACCTCCAGGGTGCGCGGGCCGTGCACGCCCTCCACCCGGTCCAGTTCGATGTCGCTGGTGGCGGACGGTCCCGAGATCCAGGTCAGCGGGCGCGCCGGATCGAGCCGTTCGAGTGCCCGCGGCACCGAGGAGACCACCTGGTCCGGGACGCGCACGACGCAGATGTGATGGTCGGGGACGAGCGTGATGCGCCGGCGGCCCTGGTCGGGGCCGCCGTCCAGGACGATCGTGCCGGTCTCGGCGACGGCGACCGCGCAGCCGGTGACCACGCCGTCGACCTCGTCGAGCTCGCGCGGGGTGCTCGCGGCCCGGTCCTCGACGCGGGTCGCGCCGGAGGCCTCCAGCCAGTGCGGGGGCAGGCCCGGCGGCACGAGCACGGTCCGCGCGCCGCGTGCCGCGAGCAGGCGGGCCAGCAGACCCGGCAGCTCCTCGTCCGCGCAGCGGTGCACCAGCGCGCGGTAGTCGGCGAGGTTCTCCGCGAGCAGGTCGACGGTCTGCCCGGTGGTGCGGTCGCCGTGCTCGCGGCGGTAGTCGCGGGGCACCGCCCGGTCGTAGGCGTACGTCTCCCGGTCGTCCGGGACGTCGGCCAGCGCCCGCCGGACACGGCCCAGGATCTGCTCCCTGCTGCTCACTGCCCGCCACCCCTCTGCGTCTTCTGTGGCCCCTGGGCCTGCTGTGTCTTCTGTGCCTTCTGCGTCTCTGGAGTCGGCTGAGGCTTCTGCGGGGGCTTCGGGTCGTGTGCCCGGCCGCCGTTCGTCCGCCGCCACCAGTCGCGGAACGGCTCCGCGGGCACCTGGGGGAGATCCCGCGTGCCGCTCCAGGCCCGCCCCGGCCCGGGGAGCGTGCGGGGATGGAGGCGCCGGGTCGCGGACGCGAGGCGCTGCCCGGCCCTCAGCGCTCCCGGTCGGCCGAACGCCCAGCCCGCCGCACGCATCGCCGCCCGCTCCGCGGCGTGCCCCTTCGCGGGCCGCAGCGTCGCCTTCGTGCCGTGTCGTGTCACTTCGCCGCCCTGGACCACGCGCTCGCGCAGGTGGACGAGGACCTCGGGGATGTCGATGGCCACCGGGCACACCTCGTAGCACGCGCCGCACAGGGACGACGCGTAGGGCAGGGAGGCGTCGATCTCGCTCTGGGTGCCGCGCAGTTGGGGGCTGAGGATCGCGCCGATGGGGCCGGGGTAGACCGAGCCGTACGCGTGGCCTCCGGCCCGTTCGTACACCGGGCAGACGTTCAGGCAGGCCGAGCAGCGGATGCAGCGCAGGGCCTGGCGGCCCACCTCGTCGGCGAGCGTGTCGCTGCGGCCGTTGTCCAGGAGCACGAGGTGGAAGGTGCGCGGCCCGTCCTGTTCGGAGGTGCCGGTCCACATCGAGGTGTACGGGTTCATCCGCTCGGCCGTCGAGGAGCGGGGGAGCGTCTGGAGGAAGACCTCCAGGTCCTGCCAGGTCGGCACGGTCTTCTCGATGCCGACCACCGAGATCAGCGTCTCGGGGAGCGTCAGGCACATGCGGCCGTTGCCCTCCGACTCGACCACGACCAGGGTGCCCGTCTCGGCGACCATGAAGTTCGCCCCGGAGACGCCGACCTTGGCGCGCAGGAACTTCTCCCGGAGATGGAGCCGGGCGGCCTCGGCGAGTTCGGCGGGGGTGTCGGTGAGTCCCTCCGGGGCGGGCCGGCCCCACTCGCTCATCTCGCGCGCGAAGATCTCGCGGATCTCGCCGCGGTTGCGGTGGATGGCCGGGACGAGGATGTGCGAGGGGCGGTCCTTGCCCAACTGCACGATGAGCTCGGCCAGGTCGGTCTCGTACGCGCGGATGCCCTCGGCCTCCAGCGCTTCGTTCAGACCGATTTCCTGGGTGGCCATCGACTTGACCTTGACCACCTCGGTCTCGCCGGTGTCCTTGACCAGCGCGGTCACGATGCGGTTCGCCTCGTCGGCGTCCGCGGCCCAGTGCACGGTGCCGCCCGCCGCCGTGACCGACTCCTCCAACCGGACCAGGTGGCGGTCGAGATGGCGCAGCGTCTCGTCCTTGATGCGCTTGCCCGCCTCGCGGAGCTGGGCCCAGTCGTCCAGCTCGGCGACGGCCCGGGCCCGTTTGTCGCGGATGGTGTGTGTCGCGTGCCGCAGATTGGCGCGCAGGGTCTGGTTCCCCACGGCCTCGCGGGCCGCCGTGGGGAAGGCGGGCATGCCGACGAACGTGCCGCTCATACGAGGGGCTCCTCTTCCGTGCTCGCGAGGATCTCCGCGATGTGGACCGGGCGCAGCCCGCTCTGGAGGCGGGACAGCGTGCCCCCGATGTGCATCAGACAGGAGTTGTCCGCCGCGCACAGCGTTTCGGCGCCCGTCGACTCGGCGTTGCGGACCTTGTCCGTGCCCATCGCGGACGAGACATCGGAGTTCTTCATGGCGAAGGTGCCGCCGAAACCGCAGCACTCGTCGGCGCCCGGGAGATCGATCAGCTCCAGACCCTTGACCGACCGGAGCAGGCGCGTGGGACGGTCACCCAGGCCCAGGCTGCGCAGGCCGTGGCAGGTCGGGTGGTAGGTCACCGTGTGCGGGTAGTACGCCCCGACGTCCGTCACCCCGAGGACGTCCACCAGGAACTCGGTGAGTTCGTACGTCTTGGGCACCACGGGTGCCAGCGTCGTCGCCAGGCCGTCGCCGCGGCCCTCGGCACGGGCCCGCTCTCCCATACGGGGGTACAGCTCGCGGACCATCGCGCCGCACGAACCGGACGGCGTCACGATCGCGTCGTACTCCTCCGAGCCGAAGACATCGGAGAAATGACGCGCCAGAGGCTCTGCCTGGTGGCGGTACCCCGTGTTGTAGTGCGCCTGCCCGCAGCAGGTCTGCGCCATCGGGAAGTCGACCTCAACTCCGAGCCTGGTCAGCAGTTTCACCACCGCGCGGCCCGTGTCGGGATAGAGCGTGTCGTTGACACAGGTCAGGAACAGGGCGACACGCATCGCGGGTTCCTCCTCGTCGATCATCGGATGGATGCAGCGTATGCGCTCTGCGCGCTGAGCGGGAGTCATGCCACCGGGACACGTCATGCCGCCGATACGCGTCGGGCCGCCGCGTCCCACGCCGCCCGCTGCGTCGGGTCCGTCGTCGGCTCGTAGCGCGTCAGGTGCTGGGTGCGGGCCAGCAGGGCGCGCATCTCGTGCCGGTCCCGCAGGAGGCCGTGCGCCCTCGCCTGTACGAGGACGTTGCCCAGCGCGGCCGCTTCCGCGGGTCCCGCGACCACGGGCAGCCCGCAGGCGTCCGCGGTCAGTTGGCACAGGAGCGCGTTGCGGGCGCCGCCGCCGACTATGTGGACCACCTCCACGGCGCGGTCCGCGAGGCGTCGGGCGTCCTCGATGGCCCGGCGGTGGGCCAGGGCCAGAGAGTCGAGGATGCAGCGCGTGGTCTCCGCGGGCGTGCGAGGGGCCGGCTGGCCGGTGGAGGCACAGGCCCGGGCTATGCGGCGCGGCATGTCGCCGGGAGGAAGGAAGGCGGGGTCCGCCGCGTCGACCAGGGAGCGGAGGGCGGGGACGCGGGACGCCTCGCGCAGGAGGCCCTCCAGGGTGGCGGCGCCGCCCGGGGAGCCCGGTCCCTGGCCGGATCCCGTGCCGGTCTCCCAGGTGCGCAGACACTCCTGGAGCAGCCACAGGCCCATGATGTTGCGCAGGTAGCGGATCGTGCCGTCGATGCCCAGCTCATTGGTGAAGTTGGCTTCGCGGCTCTCCTCCGTGCGGACGGGGGCGGTCAGTTCCAGGCCGGCCAGGGACCAGGTGCCCGTGCAGATGTAGGCGAAGTCGTCGCTCGTCGCGGGAACCGCGGCCACGGCCGACGCGGTGTCGTGCGAGGCGACGGTCGTCACGGGGAGCGGCGAGGTCAGACCGGTGGCGTCGAGGACGTGGGGGAGCAGGTGGCCCGCCGGCTCGCCCGGGCGCCGCAGCGGTGGGAACAGCCCCAGGTCGATGCCCAGGCGCGTCGCCGTCTCCTGCGACCAGGTGCCCGTGGCGGGGTCCATCAGCTGGGTGGTGGAGGCGTTGGTCAGCTCTGTGCCGCGTTCGCCCGTCAGCCAGTACGTGAGGAGGTCGGGGACGAGCAGGAGGTGCCGGGCGGCGGAGAGTTGGGCCGTGCGCCGGGCCGCGATCAGTTGGTACAGGGTGTTGAAGGGGGCGTACTGGATGCCGGTGGTGGCGTACAGCTCGGTGGGCGGCACCTTCGTCCACGCCGCGGCGGCCACGCCCTCCGTACGGGTGTCCCTGTAGTGCACCGGGTTCCCGAGGAGCGCGCCGTCCGCGTCCAGGAGGCCGTAGTCGACGGCCCAGCCGTCGATGCCGACGGACGTGAGGGGAGCGGTGGCGCCGGCGGCGCGCAGGCCGTCGAGGATGCCGGCGTACAGGGACAGGATGTCCCAGTGCAGGGTGCCTGCGACGCGGACGGGGCGGTTGGGGAACCGGTGGGTCTGGTGGAGGGTGAGGGTGTCGGGGCCTGCCTTTCCCACCATGACGCGTCCGCTGGAGGCGCCGAGATCGATCGCCGCGAAGTGGTGTTCCGCGGAGCGGGGCTTGGGGGTGGCGAGGTGCATGGTGGCTCGCAGGGGTTGGTGGACGGGTGCGGGTGTGCGTGTGGGGGCGTGTGCGGGTGCCGGTGTGAGTGCGCGGGTGGGGTGTGGACGCGGCGCGTCGGGCTGTCGGCCCCCGCCCGTCCGCCCATTCGCCCGTCCGCCCTCCGCCCAGCGCTGCGGAACTGCGGGACTGCGGGGCGGACGGGTGAAGGGCGGGGAAACCCGCTCGTCGCGGGGGCCATGCGCGCCGGAGGAGGCCGTTACCTGAGGAACGCTGCCGCGACGCCCGCGTCCACGGGTATGTGCAGGCCCGTCGTGTGGGTCAGGTCGCCCGCCGTCAGGGCGAAGACCGCGTTGGCCACGTGCTCGGGCAGCACCTCGCGCTTGAGGAGGGTCCGCTGGGCGTAGAACGCGCCGAGGTTCTCCTCCTCGATGCCGTACGTCGCCGCGCGCTGCGCTCCCCAGCCGCCCGCGAAGATTCCCGAGCCGCGGACCACGCCGTCCGGGTTGATGCCGTTGACCCGTATGCCGTGCTCGCCCAGCTCGGCCGCCAGCAGGCGGACCTGGTGGGCCTGGTCCGCCTTGGTGGCGGAGTACGCGATGTTGTTCGGGCCCGCGAACACCGCGTTCTTGGAGGTGATGTAGATGATGTCGCCGCCGAGCCCTTGGTCCCGCATGACGCGGGCCGCCTCGCGGGAGACGAGGAACGAGCCGCGGGCCATGATGTCGTGTTGCAGGTCCCAGTCCCGTGCCGTCGTGTCGAGGAGGGGCTTGGAGACGGAGATGCCCGCGTTGTTCACCACCAGGTCCACGCCGCCGAAGGCGAGGGCCGTGGCGGCGAAGGCGCTCGTGATCTGTTCCTCGGAGGTGACGTCCATGGGGATGGCCACGGCCTTGTCCGGGCCGCCCAGCTCCTGTGCCACGGCCGCCGCGTTCTCGGCGTTCAGGTCGGCCACCGCCACGCACGCGCCCTCCGCCACCAGGCGGTGCGCGATCGCCTTGCCGATGCCGCTGCCCGCGCCGGTCACCAGGGCGATGCGGGTGGCCAGCGGCTTGGGGCGCGGCAGGCGCCGGAGCTTTGCCTCCTCCAGAGGCCAGTACTCGATGCGGAACTTCTCCGACTCGTCGATCGGGGCGTAGCTGGAGACGGCCTCGGCGCCGCGCATGACGTTGATCGCGTTCACGTAGAACTCGCCGGCCACGCGGGCCGTCTGCTTGTCCTTGCCGAACGAGAACATCCCTACGCCCGGGACGAGGACGATGGCCGGGTCGGCGCCGCGCATCGCGGGGGAGGCCGGGTCGGCGTGGCGGGCGTAATAGGACCCGTACTCCTCGCGGTAGGCGGCGTGCAGCTCCTTGAGGCGGGTGATCGCCTCCGGCAGGGGAGTGGTGGGCGGCAGGTCCAGGACCAGCGGCCTGATCTTCGTGCGGAGGAAGTGGTCCGGGCAGGACGTGCCCAGGGCCGCCAGACGCGGGTGCTGTGTGGCGGCCAGGAAGTCGAGGACGGTGTCCGTGTCGGTGAAGTGGCCGACCTGGGGCCGGTCCCGCGAGGCCAGGGAGCGGATGTGCGGGGCCAGTTCGGCAGCTCGCCGGTGGCGTTCGGCGGTGGGCAGTGGGGCGTAGCCCGCGAGTGGGGGGCCGAAGGGGGCGGGCTTTCCGCGTGCGGCGAGGAAGGCCTCCGCCGTGCGGATGATGTGCAGCGAGTTGCGTTCGCACTCCTCGGCCGTGGCGCCCCAGGCGGTGATGCCGTGACCGCCCAGGACGCAGCCGATGGCGTCGGGGTGGGCCGCCTGTACCGCGGCGATGTCCAGGCCGAGCTGGAAGCCGGGGCGGCGCCAGGGCACCCAGGCCACCGTGGGGCCGAAGCACTCGGCCGTCAGCTTCTCGCCGTCGGCCGCGCAGGCCAGGGCGATACCCGAGTCCGGGTGGAGGTGGTCCACGTGCGGGGCGTCCACCAGAGCGTGCATCGCCGTGTCGATGGAGGGGGCGGCGCCGCCCTTGCCGTGCAGGCAGTAGTCGAAGGCGCCGACCATGTCGTCCTCGTGCTCCGGTCCCGCATACACCTCTTTCAGCGCGTGAAGGCGGTCAAGGCGCAGGACCGCGAGGCCTTCCTCGGTGAGGGTGCCCAGGTCGCCGCCCGAGCCCTTGACCCACATCAGGTCCGTGTCCGCGCCGGTGACCGGGTCGGGGGCCGTGCCCTTCGCCGAGGCGTTGCCGCCGGCGTAGTTCGTGTTGCGCGGGTCGGCGCCCAAGCGGTGGGCGCGGTCGAGGAGTTCCTTGATCCGTGCGTGCTGTGTCATGCCGCTCATGCCCCCCATCCGGCCTGCTCGCCGCCCACGCGGTCCTTGACGATCTGCTCCTGCCAGCCTGACTCCCGATAGGCCCTCATGGGATCAGGGTCGAGCCCCGAGTCCTCCCTGACTTCTGCCAGTAGGGGGCGGACGTCCGTGTTGAAGGCGTCCATCAAGGCCGCGTTGGCGGTCAGCACGTCGCCGGTCCGCTGGGCCTGTGCCAGCGCGTCCGCGTCGACGAGTAGGGCTTTGGCCGTGGCCTCCTGCACGTTCATCACCGAGCGGATGATCGCGGGGATCTTCGCCTCGATGTTGTGGCACTGGTCGAGCATGAACGCGATGCCGGAGGTCAGGCCGCCGCCGCGGACGACCTCGTACATGATCCGGAAGAGCTGGAAGGGGTCGGCGGCGCCCGCCATGAGGTCGTCGTCGGCGTAGAAGCGCGAGTTGAAGTCGAAGCCGCCCAGGCGGCCCTCGCGCAGGAGCGTGGCGACGATGAACTCGATGTTGGTGCCGGGCGCGTGGTGGCCGGTGTCGACGACGACCTGCGCCTTGGGCCCGAGCTTGAGGCAGTGCGCGTAGGCCGTGCCCCAGTCCGGGATGTCCGTCGCGTAGAAGGCGGGCTCGAAGAGCTTGTACTCGATCAGCATGCGCTGGTCGTCGCCGAGACGGTCGTAGACGGTCCGCAGGGCTTGCGAGAGGCGGCCCTGGCGGTCGGCCAGGTCGTCCTGGCCGGGGTAGTTGGTGCCGTCGGAGAACCACAGCTTCAGGTCCCGCGAACCCGTCGCGTCCATGATGTCCACGCACTCCAGCAGGTGGTCGAGCGCCTTGCGCCGCACCGCCGGGTCGGGGTTGGTGACCGAGCCGAGCTTGTAGTCGTCGTCCTGGAAGACGTTGGCGTTGATCGCGCCGAGCGTCACGCCGCGCGCGGCGGCGTACCGCGCGAGCGCCCCGTAGTCGTCGACCTTGTCCCAGGGGATGTGCAAGGCCACCTTGGGCGCCACGCCGGTGTGGGCGTGCACCCGGGCGGCGTCGTCCAGCTTCTCCCGGGTCGTGCGCGGGACACCTGGCTGCGCGAAGACCTTGAAGCGGGTACCGGAGTTGCCGTACGCCCAGGAAGGGGTCTCCAGGGCCTGGGTGGTGAGTGCCGCTTTCACGGCGTCCTTGCTGGTTCCGGCGGTCATCGCGCAGCCTTCCGAAAGAGCGGTCGTGGTGGGTCAGTTGGAGAACCGGTGCGTGCCGGAGCCGGCGGCGAAGACGGCGCAGCCGTCCTCCATCCGCAGGAACTCCGTCGCCCCGTGGGTCACTTGCGTGCGCTTGGCGGCGGGGATCCACACCTCCGCCGTGGTGTTGGCCGGCAGGGTGAGGGTGAGACGGAACCCTTCGGCGTCCGCCTTCCAGTGGGTGGTGACCGGGCCGTACCGCGCGTCGAAGGTGCCCTGTGCCTCGGTCACGCCGCCGCCGGGGCGCGGACGGACGGTGATCTTGCGGAAGCCCGGGGCGGCCGGTGCGATGCCCGCGATGTTGGCGTACATCCACTCGCCCACCGAGCCGTAGGCGTAGTGGTTGAAGGAGTTCATGCCCGCGTCCTGGAAGCTGCCGTCCGGTTTGATCGAGTCCCAGCGCTCCCACATCGTGGTGGCGCCCTTGTCGATCTGGTAGCCCCAGCTGGGGAAGGACCGCTGGACGAGGAGGCGGTAGGCGACGTCCGTGTGGCCGGTGGAGGTCAGGACGGGCAGCAGCCGGGGTGTGCCCAGGAAGCCCGTCGACAGGTGCCATTCCTTGGACTTGATGAGCTCCACGAGGCGGGCGGCGGCCGGTGCGCGGTGGTCGTCGGCGAGCAGGTCCATGGACAGGGCCAGGACGTACGCGGTCTGCGTGTCGCCCTTCACCCGCCCCTCGCCGCTCACGTACGCGGCGCGGAAGGCGTCACGGACGCTGCCGAAGAGCTTCCTGTACGGGGCCGGGTCCTTGCCCAGGGCTTCGGCGGTGCGGGCGACGAGGTCGGCGCTGTGGGCGAAGTAGGCGGTGCCGATGACGTCCTTGGGGGTCTCGTCCTGGATGTTGAGCCAGTCCCCGTACCCCTCGGCGGGACGCAGATATCCCGAGCTGTGCTTCTCCAGGTAGTCGAGCCATTTCAGCATCGAGGACCAGGACTGCTCCAGGACGCGCTGGTCGCCGTACGCCTGGTACAGCGCCCAGGGCACGGTCACTCCGGCGTCGCCCCAGCCGGCCACGCCCTTGCCGACCGTGCCGACGAAGGGCGCCACGTCGGTGAAGGCGCCGTCGTCTGCCTGTCCGTCGCGCAGGTCGTCGAGCCATTTGGTGAGGAAGCGCGCCGATTCCATCGTGTAGGCGGCGGTCGGCGCGAAGACGTTGATGTCGCCGGTCCAGCCGAGCCGCTCGTCGCGGGCGGGGGTGTCGGTGGGGACGGAGAGGAAGTTGCCGCGCTGCCCCCAGGTGATGTTGCTGTGGAGCTGGTTGAGCAGGGGGAGGTTCGTCTTGAAGTCCATCGTGAAGGGCGCCGACGTGTGGAGCACGCGGCCCTTCACGGCGTCGAGGGGCGGCTTGCCCGGGTAGCCCGTCACCTCCACGTACCGGAAGCCGTGGAAGGTGAAGCGCGGCTCGTAGGTCTCCTTGCCGCCGCCCTTGAGCGTGTAGGTGTCGGTGGCGCGGGCGGACCGCAGGTTGGTGGTGTAGACGGTGCCGTCGGGGTTGAGGACCTCCGCGTGGCGCAGTTGGACCTTCGTGCCGGCCTTCCCGGAGACGGTGAGGCGGACGGCCCCGACCATGTTCTGACCGAGGTCGAAGACGAACACGCCGGGCTTGGGCTCGCTCACCTCGCGGGCGGAGATCTCGCTCTCCACGCGCGTGTGCCCGTCGATCTGGGCCACGACGGCGGCCTTGACCTGGTCGACGGCGTCGGCGGCGATCCAGCGCGAGTCGTCGTACCCGGCACGGGTCCAGCCCGTGGTCTCCAGGCGGGCGTCGTAGTCCTCGCCCGACAGGAGGTCGGCGGCGGTGACCGGGCCCGTGGCGGCGCGCCAGTCGGTGGAGGACAGCACGCGGTCGGTGGAGCCGTCGGTGTAGGTGATCTCCAACTGGCCGAGGAACGCCGGCCGGTCGCCGTACTGGTGCGGGCCGAACATGCCGACGTTGCCCGCGTACCAGCCGACGGCCACGGTCACGCCAAGCGCGTTGGCGCCGGACTTGAGCTGCTTGGTCACGTCGTACGTCTGGTACTGGACGCGCTTGTCGTAGTCGGTCCAGCCGGGTGCCAGCCGGTCGTCGCCGACGCGTTCGCCGTTCAGCCAGGCGTCGTAGAGGCCGAGGGCCGTGGAGTACAGCCGGGCCCGGGCGACGGTCTTGCCCGGGCGCAGGCGGAACTCGTGGCGCAGCTGGGCGGCGGGGCAGTGGTTGACGGCGACCTTGCCCCAGGGGCCCGACCCCCAGGCGGCGAGGGCCTTGGCTTCCTTCCAGGAGCCGTCGTCGTACTCCACCGACCGCCAGTCGCCCGCGGGCTCCTGGTCGGTGGTCCGCCAGCTGCCGTCGGTTTTGACGGTGCGTACGCCGTCGGCGGTCGTCAGTTCGAGCAGGCCGAGCAGGCCGGCGGGTCCGGTCGTGGCGTTGGTGGCGGAGACGGCGATGACCGCGGTGCCGGAGCGCAGCTGGTCGGTCACGTCGACGACCACGGGGCGGCGCCAGTTGTCGGCCGCGCTGTCCGCTTCGGTGTGCGCCACCCACGTGCCGTTCACGTACGCGGTGAAGCCGTCGTCGGCCGTGATGACGAGCCGCGCGCGGGTGATTCCTTCGGGGACGTCGACGCGGCCGCGGAACCACCGGGTGGCGGCGGGCGCGCTGGTGGCGGGGTCGCCCTCGGGGAACCAGATCCACGAGGCGCCGTCCGGGGCGGGCGCGCCGACGAGCGAGGCGGGGGCGCCGATCCACCGCGCGGTCCAGTCCTTCGCGGCGGAGAGTCCGGTCTCCCACCAGGAGGCCTCACTCCACTGCGAGGCCTTGCCGGCGCCGTCCCAGACGCGCACGGACCAGTGGTAGCGCGTACGGGACGTGAGTTCGGGGCCCGCGTAGGGGACCAGGACGGAGTCGCCGGAGGCGACCTTGCCGCTGTCCCAGACGTCGGGCTCGGTGAGGCGGCCGGGGGAGGTGGCCACGCGTATCTGGTAGGCGCTCTGGGTCTGGCCTTCCTCGGTGGACGCCAGGGGCCAACTCAGCCTCGGGCGCGGCACGTCGAGACCGAGCGGATGTCTCACGTACTCCACGGTCGGTCTGGTCACGCGGAGGGCCCGGCTCCCCGCGGTGGGGGCGGCCTGGGCCGCGGGGACGGCCCCGGCGGCCATCGCCGTGCCCAGGGCGGCCGTGGCGGTGGTGCTGAGCAGGCGTCTTCTGCTGATCACAACTCGACTCCGTAACGACTCGACGATGAATCGTTTCACGAGAGGCGAAGCTAGGGAGCGCGCTGCCCGATGTCAAGAGCCCTTGAGCGCAGGGGCCTTGGCCCGGCAAGTCGCGACAGGAATTTCAAGTCACGCCCATTGACGCGGCAGTTGGCGCGGGTTTAGCTTCCCTGAAAATTGATTGAAACCTTTCACCCCGGGTGTCCGGCGGGTGACTCCCGATGACGCCCTCCCTTGATTCCCGCGGCCAGCAGCCGCATGCCCTTCGTGACCGATCGGTGCTACCTATGAGAGAGCCCCCCGTCCTTGCCGTGCAGGGCCTGAGCAAGTCCTTCGGGGCCGTGCGCGCCCTGCACGACGTCTCCCTGGAGCTGTACGCCGGTGAGGCGCACGCCCTCGCGGGCGAGAACGGCGCAGGGAAATCCACCCTCATCAAGACCCTCGCCGGGGTCCACCGGCCGGACGCGGGAGCGCTGTCGCTCGACGGGTCCCCGGTCGTCTTCAACGGCCCCAAGGACGCCAGGGACGCGGGCGTCGCCGTCATCTACCAGGAGCCGACGCTCTTTCCCGACCTCTCCGTCGCGGAGAACATCTTCATGGGGCGCCAGCCCCGCCGCTCGCTGGGCCGCGTCGACCACAAGGCCGTGCACGCCGCCGCCCAGGCGCTCTTCGAGCGCCTGGGCGTGGACCTCGACCCCGAGCAGCCCGCACGCGGCCTGTCCATCGCCGACCAGCAGATCGTCGAGATCGCCAAGGCGCTGTCCTTCGACGCCCGGGTCCTGATCATGGACGAGCCGACCGCGGCCCTCACCGGCAGCGAGGTGGCCCGCCTCTTCGGCGTCGTCCGCACCCTGCGCGAACAGGGCGCCGCCGTGCTGTTCATCTCGCACCGCCTGGAGGAGATCTTCGAGCTGTGCCAGCGCGTCACCACCCTGCGGGACGGCGGCCTGATCGCGAGCGAGCCGCTCGAAGGTCTGACCGAGGACGAGCTCGTGCGCCGCATGGTGGGCCGCGACCTCGACGAGCTCTACCCCAAGCAGGACACCCGGGTGGGCGAGATCGCGCTGAGCGTGCGCCGCCTGACCCGCGAGGGTGTCTTCACCGACGTCTCCTTCGACGTGCGGCGCGGCGAGATCGTCGGCCTCGCCGGGCTCGTGGGAGCCGGGCGCAGCGAGGTCGCGCGGGCCGTGTTCGGCGTGGACCGGTGGGACGCCGGCACGGTCGAGGTGCAGGGCAAGGCGCTGATCAACGGAGCGCCCAGCACCGCCATGGCGGCCGGACTCGCGCTGGTCCCCGAGGACCGGCGCGCCCAGGGCCTCGTGATGGACATGTCGATCGAGCGCAACATCGGGCTCACCGGCCTGCGCACCACGGTACGAGCGGGCCTCATGGACCGCGGTGCCGAACGCAGCCGCTCGCTCGACTGGGCGGTGCGCCTCCAGGTGAAGTACGCGCGCATCGCCGACGCCGTCGGCACCCTGTCCGGCGGCAACCAGCAGAAGGTCGTCCTCGCCAAGTGGCTGGCCACCCGGCCCCAGGTCCTGATCGTGGACGAGCCCACCCGGGGCATCGACGTCGGCACCAAGGCCGAGGTGCACCGGCTGCTGTCCGAACTCGCCGCGGACGGCGTCGCGGTCCTGATGATCTCCTCCGACCTGCCCGAGATCCTCGGCATGGCCGACCGGGTCCTCGTCATGCACGAAGGGCGGCTCACCGCCGAGATCCCGCGCGCGCGGGCCACCGAGGAGTCCGTGATGGCGGCCGCCACCGGGAGGACGGCATGAGCGTGACCACCCAGACCCCGGCACCCGCCGTGGACCCGGAGAAGGCCGGGGCGACCCGCCTGGTCGACCGCGTGTTCAAGATGCGCGAACTGGCCATCCTGCTGGTCTTCCTGGTGATGATCGGCATCACCCAGGCGGGCAACAGCGAGTTCCTCTCCGAGCAGGGCATCAAGGACCTGCTCCTGAACGCCACCATCCTCGTCCTGGTCGCGACCGGCCAGGCCCTGGTCGTCATCACGCGCAACGTCGACCTGTCGGTCGGCTCGACGCTGGGGATCAGCGCCTTCGCCGCCGGCACCTACCTCCAGGGCGGCGGCGACCCGACGGTCGCGATCCTCCTGGCGGTCGTACTCGGCGTCGGCTGCGGGCTGCTCAACGGGGCGCTGGTCAGCCTCGGCCAGGTGCCCGCGCTCGTCGTGACGCTCGGGACCCTCTACATCATCCGGGGCATCGACTCCATCTGGGTCGGCTCCCGGCAGATCACCGCCTCCGACCTGCCGGACGGCTTCGTCGACTTCGGCTCCGGCGGGATCTCCGCCGTGCCCTACCTGGCGCTGATCGCGCTCGCCGTCCTGGTCGCGGTCGCCTTCTACCTGCGGCACTTCGGCGGCGGACGCGAGCTCTACGCCCTCGGCTCCAACCCCGAGGCCGCCCGGCTCGCCGGCATCCCCGTGCGCAAGCGCATCCTCGCCGCCTACACCGCCTGCGGAGCGCTCGCCGGCCTGGCCGGGGCGCTCTACCTGGCCCGCTTCGGCAACGTCGACTCCGCCACCGGCAACGGCTACGAACTCACCGTCGTCAGCGCCGTCGTGGTCGGCGGCGTCGTCTTCACCGGCGGCTCCGGGAGCGTCTACGGCGCGGCACTCGGCGCACTGCTCCTGACCTCCATCAACAGCGTGCTTCCCGCGCTCGGCGTCAGCTCCGTGTGGGTGCTCGCCATCAACGGCGTCCTGCTCGTCCTGGCCATCGCCGTCGACCGGATCGTCGCCCTGCGCGTCGCCAAGGCCCTGAAGAAAAGGAACGCCCGCCATGGCTGACTCCACCCGGCCCACGCTCACGCGCGCCGTCCGCTGGGACACCGTCGTCGGCGCTCTCCTGGTCGTCCTCCTCCTGATGTCGTTCTCCTACGTCGACGGCTTCGGCAACGCGCTCAACCTCTCCTTCCTCATCGGCAACACGCTGCCCATCGCCCTGATCGCCCTGCCGATGACGCTGCTCGTCGTCTCCGGAGAGATCGATCTGTCGGTGGCCTCGACGGCGGGGCTCTCCGGGGCCGTGATGGGCGCGCTCTGGAACGCGGGCATGGCCATCGAGACGATCATCCCGCTCGTGCTCCTCCTCGGCGTCGTCTGCGGCCTGGTCAACGGCCTCCTGGTGACCCGCCTCGGGCTGCCCTCGCTCGCCGTGACCATCGGCACCATGGCCGCCTACCGGGGCATCGCACAGATCGTCCTCGGGTCGGACGCCGTGACCGACTTCCCCGTGCAGTACCTGGACTTCGCGGCCGGACGCATCGGCGACACCTTCCTGCCGTACGCCTTCCTGCCCTTCCTCGCGCTGCTCGCGATCGCCGTCGTCGTCCTGCACGCCACGCCCTTCGGGCGCTCGCTCTTCGCGATCGGCGCCAACGAGGAGGCGGCGCGCTTCGCCGGCATCCGCGTCAAGCGGCACAAGCTGTGGCTGTTCGTCGCCACGGGTCTCATGGCCTCGCTCACCGGCGTCTTCTGGGCCCTGCACTACGCCAGCGCCCGCTACGACAACGCCACCGGACTCGAACTCTCCGTCGTCGCCGCCGTCCTGCTGGGCGGCATCGACTTCGACGGCGGCAAGGGGACCCTCGGCGGGGCCATCGCCGGAGTCTTCCTGCTCGGCGCCCTCCAGAACGCGATGAGCCTGCTGAACGTCTCCGCGCAGTCCCAGATCGTCGTCACCGGCGTGCTGCTCGTGGTGTCCGTGCTCGGGCCGCGCGTGGCCCGCCAGATCGCCGTCGCCCGGGCGGGCCGCCGTGCCGCGGCCGCTCCCGCCCGCTGACCCCTCGTACCGTCGCACCAGTCCGAAAGGGACCAACGATGCTCTCTGTCCGCCGCTCCGCCCTCACCCGTGCCTGCGTGACCCTGGCAGCCGTCACCTCGCTGGCCCTGACCGCCACCGCCTGCGGAGGCACCACCAAGGAGTCCGCCAAGGACGACGACGCGGGCAAGGCCTCGAACGCCAAGGCCGACCCGAACGCGGCGACCAAGAAGGGGCTCACGGTCGCCTTCCTGCCCAAGCAGGTCAACAACCCCTACTTCACCGTCGCCGACAAGGGCGGCGAGAAGGCGCTCAAGGAGCTCGGATCCTCCTACAAGGAGACCGGCCCCAACAGCGCCACCGACACCAGCGGGCAGGTCTCCTACGTCAACACGCTGACCCAGCAGCAGGTCGACGCCATGGCCGTCTCCGCACAGGACCCCGGCGCCCTGTGCACCGCCCTCAAGCAGGCCATGAAGAACGACATCAAGGTCGTCACCTACGACTCGGACACCAACCCCGGCTGCCGGGACGTCTTCGTGTCGCAGTCCAGCGCCGAGGCGCTCGGCCGCACCCAGGTGGAACTGCTCGGCAAGCAGCTCGGCTACAAGGGCGACATCGCGATCCTGTCCGCCGCCCAGACCGCGACCAACCAGAACACCTGGATCGGCTACATGAAGAAGGAGCTGAAGAAGCCCAAGTACAAGAACATGAAGCTGGTCAAGACGGCCTACGGCAACGACGACGCCCAGCAGTCCTTCCAGCAGACCCAGGGCCTCCTCCAGGAGCACCCGAAGCTGGCCGGGATCATCTCCCCGACCACCGTCGGCATCAAGGCCGCCGCCCAGTACCTCTCCGGATCGAAGTACAAGGGCAAGGTCAGGCTGACGGGCCTGGGCACGCCCAACGACATGCGCCAGTACGTGAAGAACGGCACCGTCGAGGGCTTCGAACTGTGGGACCCGGCCAAGCTCGGCGCCCTCGCCGCGCACACCGCCGTGGCCCTCAAGTCCGGCCAGATCACCGGCAAGAAGGGCGAGACGTTCGAGGCGGGCGACCTCGGCAGCTTCACCATCGGCGACAAGGGAGTCGTCGATCTCGGTGAGCCGACCGTCTTCGACAAGAAGAACATCGACCAGTACAAATTCTGAGGGGATCGCACGCGGCGGCGCACGAGGCGCCGCACGCGCTACGGAACAAGGGGACGCATGGTCGGCATCAAAGACGTGGCCAAGCACGCCGGCGTGTCGGTGGGCACCGTGTCGAACGTGATCAACCGCCCGGACGTCGTCTCCGAGGAGACACGCCACCGGGTGCAGTCCGTGATCGACCGGCTCGGCTACGTCCGCAGCGAGTCCGCCCGGCAGCTGCGCGCGGGGCAGAGCCGCATCATGGCCCTGCTCGTGCTCGACATGGGCAACCCCTTCTTCGTGGACGTCGCGCGCGGCGCCGAGCGTGCCGCGCGCGACGCGGGGCTGCGCGTCATGATGTGCAACAGCGGACAGAGCCCCTCCGAAGAGGCCGAGTACCTGGCGCTCTGCGCCGAACAACGGGTGCGCGGCGTCCTGCTGACCCCGGCGGACGCCACGGGCCGCAACATCGAGGCCTTCCGCAGGCACGCCATCCCGTTCGTCCTGGTCGACCGCGTGGCCGAGGGCGCCACCGAGTGTTCCGTCTCCGTGGACGACGTCCTCGGCGGGGCGCTCGCGGTGCGCCACCTCGTCGACGCCGGACACCGCGGCATCGCGTACGTGAGCGGCCCGCCCGGACTCAACCAGGTCAAGGACCGCAGGCAAGGAGCGCTGCAAGCCCTGGCCGAGGCCGGGCTGCCGGCCTCGGCGCTGCGGGAGCTGCCCACCGAGCGCCTCGACGTGGCCGCCGGGCGCGACGCGGGCGCCCGGGTCCTGGGGCTCGCCCAGCGGCCCACCGCCGTGTTCTGCGCCAACGACCTGCTCGCGCTCGGGGTGCTCCAGGCGATGTACGCGGCCGGGGTGAGCGTGCCCGAGGACATCGCCATCGTCGGCTACGACGACATCGAGTTCGCCGCCGCGGCCGTCGTCCCGCTCACCTCGGTGCGCCAGCCCGCCATCAAGATGGGCGCGATGGCCGCGGAACTGCTCCTGGAGGAGACCGAGTCGGACACCGACCCCGCCGGGCACGAGCACCGGCGCGTGGTGCTCCAGCCGGAGCTCGTGGTGCGGCGCTCCAGCCTGACGCCCCGCTGACCGCGCCCGGGGCGGGTGTGCTGAACTGGGGCGAAGTGTCCCCTTCCGTATGTCGCCCAGGAGTCTCCTTGACCGCCACCGCCTCCTACCGTCAGCCCGGCGTCGTCCTCACCGACCACCGCTTCTCCGTGCCCCTCGACCACGACGATCCGGCGGGAGAGCGGATCGAGCTCTTCGCCCGCGAGGCCGTGGCGAGCGCGCACGCCGACGCGCACCTGCCGTGGCTGGTGTATCTCCAGGGCGGCCCGGGCTTCGGCGCCAACCGTTTCGTGGGCAAGGAGGCGTGGCTGGGCAGGGCCTTGCAGGACTACCGGGTGCTGCTCCTCGACCAGCGCGGAACCGGCAGCTCCACCCCGGCGACGCGCCAGACGCTCCCGCTGCGCGGCGGCCCCCGGGAGCAGGCCGACTACCTCACGCACTTCCGCGCCGACTCCATCGTCCGCGACTGCGAGCTGATCCGGCGCGAGCTGACCGGCGGCGCCCCCTGGACCGTCCTGGGCCAGAGCTTCGGCGGCTTCTGCGCGACCCACTACCTGTCGTCGGCCCCCGAAGGCCTGCACACCGCGATCATCACCGGCGGCCTGCCCGCGCTGGAGGGCCACGCGGACGACGTCTACCGCGCCGCCTACCCGCGCATGGAGCGCAAGAGCGCCGCCCACTACGCCCGCTATCCCCAGGACGTCGAGCGAGCCCGCCGCATCGCCGCCCACCTGGCCGAGCACGAGCCGGTCCTCAACGGCGGCTACCGGCTCACCGTCGAGGCGTTCCAGTCCCTGGGCATGCTGCTCGGCTCGGGCGACGGCAGCCACCGCCTGCACTTCCTGCTCGAAGACGCCTTCGTACGGACCCCGGCGGGACACCAGCTCTCCGACGCGTTCCAAGAAGGCGTACAGGCCGTCCTCTCGCACTGGGGCCACCCGCTCTTCGCCCTCCTCCACGAGAGCATCTACGGCCACGGCGAGCGGCCCACCGACTGGTCGGCGCAGCGGGTGCGCGGTGAGTTCCCGCAGTTCGACCCCGGCAAGGCGCTGGCCGGGGACGCGCCGCTGCTCTTCACCGGCGAAGCGGTCCAGCGCTGGCAGTTCGACTGCGACCCGGCGCTGCGCCCGCTGCGCGAGACCGCGGACATCCTCGCCGCCAGCACCGGCTGGGCGCCCCTGTACGACACGGCCCGCCTCGCCGCGAACGAGGTGCCGGCCGCCGCCGCGATCTACCACGACGACCTGTACGTCGACACCGGCCACTCGCTGCGCACCGCCCGCTCCATCCGCGGCCTGCGGACCTGGGTCACCGACGAGTACGAGCACGACGGCCTGCGGGTGGGCTCCCCGCGCGTCCTCGACCGGCTCCTCGCCCTCGCCCGGGGGGAGGTCTGAGGCCCTCGGTGCGCGGGCCCCGCGCGGCTAGGCTGCGGGCATGACAGAGCCGTTGAACGAGAACGACCAGCTCACGCCCATGCCGGAGGACTGGCAGCGGGCCCTGGCCGTCGTCGCCCACCCCGACGACCTGGAGTACGGCTGCTCGGCCGCGATCGCCGGCTGGACGGACGGCGGACGCGAGGTCGCCTATCTGCTGGCCAGCCGGGGTGAGGCGGGCATCGACACCCTCGACCCCGCCATCTGCGCCCCGCTGCGCGAGCGCGAGCAGCGGGCGAGCGCGGCCGTCGTGGGGGTGTCGACCGTGGAGTTCCTCGACCACAAGGACGGCGTGATCGAGTACGGGACGGCGCTGCGCCGCGACATCGCCGCCGCGGTCCGCAGGCACCGGCCCGAACTCGTGATCACCCTCAACCACCGCGACACCTGGGGCGGCGTCGCCTGGAACACCCCCGACCACGTCGCCGTCGGCCGCGCCACCCTCGACGCCGTCGCGGACGCGGGCAACCGCTGGATCTTCCCCGAGCTGATCGAGGAGGACGCCCTGGAGCCCTGGGACGGGGTGCGCTGGGTGGCCGTCGCCGGATCCTCCTCGCCCACGCACGCGGCGGACGCGACGGCCGGCCTCGAACGCTCGGTGCGCTCGCTCCTCGAACACCGCACCTACATCGAGGTGCTGACCCAGGAGGACCCCGAGAAGTACTGCCGTGAGTTCCTCACCGGCACCGCGCAACGCGTGGCACCGCGCTTCGGCGGAAAGCCCGCGGTGTCCTTCGAGGTCTTCAGCCGCTGAGCCCGCGCCCCTATGCTGACGATGCGTCAGATGACTGACGCATCGTCAGAAGCGTGGGCAGGAGCTGGTGCTGGATGATCGACACCATCGGCACGGACATCCCCGAGGGCGAGGAGCGGCTGCGGCTCGACGTCGAGGACGGCCTGGGCGTCCTCACCCTCTGCCATCCGCGCAAGCTCAACGCGTGGAGCTGGGAGTCCACGCGTCAGCTGGGCATCATCGCCGACCGGATCCGCTTCGACGACACGATCAGGGCGGTGCTGCTGCGCGCGGAGGGACGGGCCTTTTGCGCCGGGATCGACGTCACCGCGCAGGGCGGCGCGATCGCAGGGCGGTCGGGTGCCGAGCGCACGCGCAACTACTACGAGGGGCTGCGCTGGGTCCACGAACGCTTCCGTGCCTTCGCCCGTCTTCCGCAGCCCGTCGTCGCCGCCGTACAGGGCTACTGCCTCGGTTTCGGCTTCGAACTCGCGCTCATGGCGGACGTGCGCATCGCTTCCGACGACGCGGTGTTCGCCCTGCCCGAGGCGCAGATCGGGGTCGCGGTGGACGCGGGCGGCGATCTGCGCATCGCGCGCGACGCGGGCGCGGGCTGGGCCAAGCTGCTCTCGCTCACCGGCCGCCGCATCGACGCGGCCACCGCCGAGCGGCTGCGGCTCGTCCAGCTCGTCACGCCCGTGGAGGGGCTGGCCAAGGCGGCTCGTGAGGTCGCCGCGGAGATCGCGGGGAACGCCCCGCTGGCCGTCCAGGGCATCAAGCGGGGCATCGACGCGTACGCCGACGCGGGGATGGACGCCGCCCTGGACCGGGTCGCGATGAACGCGGCGATCACGCTGACGTCGGAGGACTCGCGGGCCGGTTACGCGGCGAAGGCGCAGCGGCGGGAGGCGAGGTTCGAGGGAAAGTGACCCCGCACCCGTCGGCTACCCCGCGAAGGGCCCGCTACCCCGCGAAGGGCCCGCGCCCCATCTGCTCGCGTACCGTCGCCACCTCCGGGCTCACCAGGCCCCGCCGCTGCCAGTTCGCGCCGTCGACCACCAGGGTGTGCCCGGTGATGAAGCGGGCGTAGGGCGAGGCGAGGAAGGTCGCCGCCCAGCCCAGTTCACGCGGGGCGCCGACGCGCAGGGCGGGCTGACGCGCGTCCAACTGGCGCTCCTGCGATGCTCGTTCGGGGGCCGCCCGGTCGAGGTTGCCCCGGATGTCGGCGGTCATGTCCGCGTGCGGCATCAGCCCCGGCACCAGACCGTTGACCTGGATGCCGTACGGCCCCCACTCCACCGCCAGGCTCTCGACGAGGCTGTGCACGCCCGCCTTGGCCGCCGCGCTGTGCGCGAAGCCGGGGCCGCCCGTCCACGCGTACGACGCCCCGATGTTGATGACGGAGCCCGGTGTGCCCGCCGCGAGGTGGCGGCGGGCGAACTCCCGCGTCATGAAGAACGTCCCGGTCAGCGTGATGTCCACGACCGAGCGCCAGGCGTTGGGGGACATGTCCTCGGCGGGGACGGGGAAGTTCGCCGCCGCGTTGTTGACCAGGACACCCGGCAGTCCGTAGGCGTTCTGCGCCGCGTCGAAGACCTCGGCCACGCGGTCCGGGTCCCGGATGTCGCACGGCACGGCGGCCACCCGACCGCCGAGGGCGGCCAGCTCGTCCCGGGCCGCCTTCAGCCGTTCCTCCTTGCGGGCGGCGATCACCAGGTCCGCCCCGAGCCGCGCGAACTCCGCGGCGATCGCCTTGCCGAGGCCGCTGCCGCCGCCGGTCACCAGGACGACCGTGCCGTCGTACGTCCCTTCGGGCAGGGCGCTCGTGCCGGGCGGGGGAGGGGCCGGGAGTCCCGGTGGCGTGCCTTCGCGCGCGTGGTCCGTCATGGCGGCATCGATACCGCGTAACGCGCGAAAGCTCCATGCCCGTACGCGTGCGGGCCTCTCACCCCGCAGTGGCGGTGGCCCCCGTAGCAGTGCGTTATTGACAAACGGCTTTGCTGATCCTGCAATGGAGGCATGGCAGAGAAAAGCGCGCACAAGAAGGCAGAGAGCGGGGCGGCGGGCAAGACGGCAGGCAAGGGGGCGGGCAGCGCCGCGGACGTGGCCGAGAAGGGCGACGACGGCACGGATCTGGACGGCGTGCTGGCCGAGGTCGGCCCCCGGCTGCGCAGGATCCGCAAGGAGCGCGGGGCGACCCTCGCGGGTCTCGCCGCCGCCACCGGGATCTCCGTGAGCACGCTCTCGCGGCTGGAGTCAGGCCACCGCAAGCCCAGCCTCGAACTGCTGCTCCCCATCGCCCGCGCCCACCAGGTCCCCCTGGACGAGCTGGTCGGCGCCCCGCCCGTCGGCGACCCGCGGGTGCGGTCCAAGCCGATCGTCCGGCACGGCCGCACCATGTTCCCGCTGACCCGCCAGCCCGGCGGCCTCCAGGCGTACAAGGTCCTCGAACCCGCGCGCTCCGTGCGGCCCGATCCGCAGACCCATGAGGGGTACGAGTGGCTGTACGTCCTGTCGGGCAAGCTGCGGCTGGTGCTCGCCGATCACGACGTCGTCCTCACGGCCGGCGAGGCCGCGGAGTTCGACACGCGGCTCCCGCACTGGTTCGGCTCGACGGGGGAGGGGCCCGCGGAATTCCTCAGCCTGTTCGGACCGCAGGGCGAGCGGATGCACGTACGGGCGCGGCCCGCCGCGGGGAAGCGCGAATCGGACTGACGAGACGGTTCCCCCGCCTGCAAGCGACCGCTTAGTATGCGACGGAGCTCGGTCGACGAACGCCCAGTGGAGGCCCCGCATGCAGGCATGGCAAGTGCACCAGAACGGCGAACCGAGCGCGGTCATGCGCCTCGAAGAGGTGGACCGGCCGGTGCCCGGCGAGGGACAGCTGCTCCTCAAGGTCCGCGCCGCCAACATCAACTTCCCGGACGCCCTGCTCTGCCGCGGGCAATACCAGATCACGCCCCCGTTGCCGTTCACGCCCGGCGTGGAGGTCTGCGGCGAAACCGAGGACGGACGGCGCGTGATCGCCAACCCCGCCCTTCCGTACGGCGGATTCGCCGAGTACGCGCTCGCCGACGCGGCGGCCGTGCTGCCCGCGCCCGACGCCCTGGACGACGCCGAGGCCGCGGCGCTGCACATCGGCTACCAGACGGGCTGGTTCGGCCTGCACCGCAGGGCGCACCTCCAGGAGGGCGAGACCCTCCTGGTGCACGCGGCGGCCGGCGGCGTCGGCAGCGCGGCCGTCCAGCTCGGCAAGGCCGCGGGCGCCAAGGTCATCGGTGTCGTCGGCGGCGCCGCGAAGGCGGAGGTCGCCCGCGAACTGGGCTGCGACCTGGTCATCGACCGGCGTACGCAGAACGTGATCGGCGCCGTGAAGGAAGCCACCGGCGGCCGGGGCGCCGACGTCGTCTACGACCCCGTGGGCGGCGACGCGTACACCCAGTCCACGAAGTGCGTCGCCTTCGAGGGGCGGATCATCGTCGTCGGCTTCGCGAGCGGCGTCATCCCGACGCCCGCGCTCAACCACGCCCTGGTCAAGAACTACGCGGTGCTCGGCCTGCACTGGGGCCTGTACAACGCCAAGGACCCGCAGGCGATCCTGCGCTGCCACGAGGAGCTCACCCAGCTCGCCGCCAAGGGCGCCATCAAGCCGCTCATCAGCGAGCGCGTGCCGCTGGGCGAGGCGTCCGCCGCCGTCCAGCGCGTGGCCGACGGCATCACCACGGGGCGGGTGGCCGTGGTCCCCGCGGGAGGTGACGCATGACGGACGCCGCCGAACTGCGCCGCCGTACCCAGGAGTTCCTCGCCGCGCACCCGCCGGCCACCACGGAGCGCGCGGACTTCCTCAAGGCCCGCTTCGACGCCGGACTGGCCTGGGTGCACTACCCCGAAGGGCTCGGCGGGCTCGGTGCTCCCCGGTCCGCGCAGGCCGTCGTGGACGCCGAGCTGGAGGCCGCGGGCGCGCCCGACAACGACCCGCGCCGCATCGGGATCGGCCTGGGCATGGCGGCCCCGACGATCCTGCGCTTCGGCACCGAGGAGCAGAAGCGCAGCTTCCTGCGCCCGTTGTGGGTGGGCGACGAGGTGTGGTGCCAGCTCTTCAGCGAGCCGGGCGCCGGGTCCGACCTCGCGGCCCTGGGCACCCGAGCCGTCCGGGACGGCGACACCTGGGTGGTCAACGGGCAGAAGGTGTGGACGTCGGGCGCGCACGCCGCCCGCTGGGCCATCCTCATCGCCCGCACCGACCCCGAGGTGCCCAAGCACCGCGGCATCACCTACTTCGTCTGCGACATGACCGACCCGGGCGTCGAGGTGCGCCCGCTGCGCCAGATCACCGGCGAGGCCGAGTTCAACGAGGTCTTCCTCACCGATGTCCGCATCCCGGACGCGCACCGCCTCGGTGAGGTCGGCGACGGCTGGAAGGTCGCGCAGACCACCCTCATGAACGAGCGCGTGTCCATCGGCGGCGCCCGCATCCCGCGCGAGGGCGGGATGATCGGCCCGGTCGTCGAGGCCTGGCGCGAACGCCCCGAGTTGCGCACGCACGACCTGCACCAGCGCCTCCTCAAGCTGTGGGTGGACGCCGAGGTCGCCCGGCTGACCGGGGAGCGCCTGCGCCAGCAGCTCGTCGCGGGGCAGCCGGGTCCGGAGGGCTCCGGCATGAAACTCGGCTTCGCCCGCCTGAACCAGGAGATCAGCGGCCTGGAGGTGGAACTCCTGGGCGAAGAGGGGCTGTTGTACGAGGACTGGACGATGCGGCGGCCCGAGAAGGTCGACTTCGTCGCCCGTGACGCGGGCTACCGCTATCTGCGGGCCAAGGGCAACAGCATCGAGGGCGGCACCAACGAGGTGCTGCTCAACATCGTCGCCGAGCGTGTCCTCGGACTGCCCTCCGAGCCGCGCACCGACAAGGACGTCGCCTGGAAGGACCTCGCCCGATGAGTGCGCAGACCCCACGGATCGAGCAGCCCGCCCCGCGCGACCTGCTGTACTCCGAAGACGAAGAAGCGCTGCGCTCGGTCGTGCGCGGCCTGCTCGCCGACCACTGCGACGCCACCGCCGTGCTCACCCGCACCGAGTCCGCCGAGCCGCACGACCGCGAGCTGTGGAAGGCGCTCACGGACGGCATGGGGCTCGCGGGCCTGCTCGTGCCCGAGGAGCTCGGCGGCCAGGGCGCCACGCACCGCGAAGCCGCCGTCGTCCTGGAGGAGTTGGGCCGCGCGGTCGCGCCCGTCCCCTACCTGACCAGTGCCGTCATCGCCGTCGAGACGCTGCTCGCCTGCGACACCGACGAGGCGAGGGAACTCGTCGGCGCGCTCGCCTCGGGGCGCACGGTCGGGGTGCTCGCCGTGCCGCTGGTCACCGCCCCGGGCGGCGCCCTGCCCGTGCTGCGGGCGCAGGGCGGAACCCTGAGCGGCAGCGTCACCGGGGTCGCCGACGCGGTCGCCGCCGACGTGTTCCTCGTGCCGACGGGTGCGGGCCTCTTCGCGGTGGACGCCGAGGACGCCGGGGTGAGCGTCACGCCGCACACCTCGCTCGACCTCACCCGGCCGCTGGCCACGGTCACCTTCGAGGGGGCACGCGCGCGTGCCGTCGGACCGGAAGCCGAAGCCGCCGTGCGGCGGGGGCTGCGGGCGGGGGCCGGACTGCTGGCGTCCGAGCAGCTGGGCCTCGCCGACTGGTGTCTGACCGAGACCGTCCGGCACACGAAGGAACGGCACCAGTTCAACCGGCCCGTCGGGTCCTTCCAGGCGCTCAAGCACCGGCTGGCCCAGCTCTGGCTCGAAGTGGTCAACCTGCGCGCCGCCGCCCGCAACGCGGCCGACACCCTGGCCGCGGGCGGAAAGGACGCCGACGTCGCGGCGGCGCTCGCGCAGGCCTACGCGTCACCGGCCACGGTCCACGTCGCCGAGGAGGCCCTCCAGCTGCACGGCGGCATCGGCATGACGTGGGAGCACCCCGTGCACCTCTACCTCAAGCGCGCCAAGGCCGACTCGGTCGCGCTCGGCACGGTGGGGCGCCACCGGGTGGAGCTGGCGGCACGCGTGCACCTGCCGGCCCCCTGACCTCGACCGTCGATCCGGCCCCGTGATCCACTCGGTATGGACCACACGTTTTACCCACCCATTACATGAGGCATAATTGCGACCCGTTCGCAATAACGTTTGATCTTCAGTAGGGGTGTGGAGCATGAGGGCCCGATCGATACGGGGTACGGGCGCGGTGGCGGCGGCCGCCTCACTGGCGGTCGCCGCCTCGGCCTGTTCGGCGCCGGGCGACGGCAAGGACGCCGGCGGTGCCAAGGATTCCGCGGTCGTCGGCATCGCCTACGAACCCGACACCCTGAGCCCGCTCCTCGGCTACGGCAAGGACGGCAACTCCAAGATCTTCGACGGTCTGCTCACGCACGACGCCGACATGAAGCTCAAGCCCGCCCTCGCGGCCGCGCTGCCCAAGGTCGGCGACGACGGCAAGACCTACACGTTCAAGCTGCGCGAGGGCGTCAAGTTCAGCGACGGCAAGCCCTTCACGTCCAAGGACGTCGTCTTCACGTACGAGACGATCCTCGACAAGAAGACCAACAACGCCGCCAAGACCGAGCTGGACGCCGTCAAGGACGTCGAGGCCAAGGGCGACGACACCGTCGTCTTCCACCTCAAGTACCCCTACGCGCCGTTCGCCGAGCGCACCGTCCTGCCGATCGCCCCCGAGCACATAGCCGGCAAGCAGGACGTGAACACCGGGGAGTTCACCACCAAGCCGGTCGGCACGGGCCCGTACAAGCTGGTGAAGTGGTCCAAGGGCGAGAAGCTCACCTTCCGGGCCAACCCCGGCTACTGGGGCGGCGCGCCGAAGGTCAAGAACTTCACCATGGCGATCATCAAGGACGACGACATCCGCGCGACCCGGCTCGACGCCGGTGAGCTCGACGGCGCGATCCTGCCGCCCAACCTCGCCGCCAAGTACAAGAACGACGGCGACAAGAAGTCCTACGCCGCCCAGACCTTCGACTACCGCGTGGTGACCCTGCCCACCGGCAACAAGGTCGCGGGCGACACCGCCGTCCGGCGCGCGCTCGACACCGGCGTGGACCGCAAGGCCATGGTCGAATCGATCCTGGACGGCGCGGGCAAGGAGGCCTACGGGCCCGTCCCCACCGACAGCCCCTGGTTCACCAAGGGCACCGAGCGCAAGCACGACCTCGCCGCCGCCAAGAAGATCCTCGACAAGGCCGGCTGGAAGCCCGGCAAGGACGGCATCCGCGAGAAGGACGGCGTCAAGGCGACGTTCCCGCTCTGGTACCTCACCGGCGACAAGCTCCGCCAGGACCACGCGCTCGCCTACGCCTCCGACGCCAAGAAGCTCGGCATCAAGGTCGAGGTGCAGGCCGGCACCTGGGAGGTCATCGAGCCGCGCATGCCCAAGGACGCGGTCCTCGCGGGCGGCGGCTCCCCGGCCGACCCGGACTTCGACCAGTACACGCTCCTGAAGTCCTCGCTCGCCGGTGACGGCTTCAACAACATGGCCCACTACGACAACCCCAAGGTCGACAAGGCCCTGGACGAGGCCCGCGAGAGCGGCGACCACGCCGAGCGGCAGGCCGCGTACGACACCATCCAGCGCGAGCTGGTGAAGAACCCGGGCTACACCTTCCTCACGCACATCGACCACCTCTACGTCGTCGACAAGCGCTTCGGCGACCTGACCACCCAGACCGAGCCGCACGACCACGGCCTCGCGTCCGGCCCGTGGTGGAACGTCGAGGACTGGCAGCCGAAGCAGTGAAGTCTGCGCTCCACAAGCTCCCCTGGGGGCCCATGGCGCGCATGACGGGACGGCGGGCCCTGTTCGCCGTCCCGGTCCTGCTCGCCGTCACCTTCGGCGTCTTCGCGATCGCCGCCGCGTCCCCCTTCGACCCCGTCAAGGCGTACGCGGGCACGGCCGGGCTCACCGCGTCGCAGGAGAACCTCGACCAGCTGCGGGCCAACCTCGGCGTCGACCAGCCGCTCGTGCAGCGCTGGTGGGACTGGCTGACCTCCGCCGTGACCGGCGACCTCGGGGACTCCAGCACCCTGCGCCAGCCCGTCGCCGACGTCATCGGCGAGCGCATCGGCTGGTCCGTGCTGCTCGCCGCGACCGCGTTCCTGCTCGCGATCCTGGTCGGCACCACGCTCGGCGTCCTCGCCGCGCGCCGCCCCGGCGGCTGGCTCGACCGCGCCGTGACCTCGCTCGCCTACACCCTCGAAGCGGCCCCGCCGTTCTGGATCGGGCTGCTGGCCGTGTGGCTGTTCGCCCTGAAGCTCGGCGTGCTGCCCTCGGGCGGCCTCACGGACACCGCCAGCTCCACGGTGACCGCCGGGCAGGTCGCGAGCCACCTCGTGCTGCCCGCCGCCGTCCTGGCCATCTCGCAGCTGCCGTGGTTCGTCCTGTACGTGCGCCAAGGGGTCGGCGACGCGCTGGGCGACGACCCCGTCCGGGGCGCACGCGCGCGTGGCCTCGCCGAACGGACCGTGCTGCTCGGGCACGCGCTGCGTTCGGGCATGCTGCCGGTGCTCACGCTGATCGGCTCCCGGGTGCCCGAACTGATCACCGGGGCGCTGCTGGTGGAGACCGTCTTCAGCTGGCCCGGCATCGCCGCGGCCACCGTGTCGGCGGCGACCGCCGTGGACTTCCCGCTGCTGGCCGCGCTCACCGTCCTCGCCACGGCCGCCGTGCTCCTGGGCAACCTCCTGGCCGACCTGCTGTACGGCCTCGCCGACCCGAGGGTGGGATTCGATGGCTGACGTGACCTGGCGCGCCTCCCTCGGCGGCGCCTCCAAGAGCCGCTCCACGCGCGCGTGGCGGGTGCGTACCTCCGCCGTGATCGTCGCGGCGGTCGTCCTCGCCGTCCTGCTCGTGCCGCCGCTGGTGAACCTCGACGAACAGGCCGTCGACCTCGCGGCCAAGCTCCGGCCACCGTCCTGGGCGCATCCCTTCGGCACCGACGACGTCGGACGCGATCTCCTGGTGCGCTGCGTGTACGGGCTGCGGGTCTCGCTCCTGGTGGGCGTGGTGGCGGCTGTCGTCGCCACCGTCATCGGCACGGCGGTGGGCGCGCTCGCCGCCGCGTCGGGCGGCTGGGTCGACCGGATCGTCATGCGGCTCGTGGACGTCTTCTCGTCCGTGCCGCACCTGCTGCTCGGCATCTTCATCGTGGCGATGTTCCGCCCGGGCGTCTGGCCGGTGGTCGTCTCGGTGGCACTCACCCACTGGCTGTCCACCGCCCGCATCGTGCGCGCCGAGGTGCTCTCCCTGCGCTCGCGCCCGTACGTCGACGCGGCCATCTCCGGCGGTGCCTCGCGGCTGCGCGTGACCGTGCGCCATCTGCTGCCCGGGGTGCTCCCGCAGGCCGGACTCGCCGCCGTCCTGATGGTGCCGCACGCCATCTGGCACGAGTCAGCGCTGTCCTTCCTCGGACTCGGCCTGCCCACCCACCAGGCGAGCCTGGGCACCCTCGTGCAGAGCGCGCGCGGCTCACTGCTCGCCGGGGACTGGTGGCCGACCCTCTTCCCCGGCCTGTTCATCATCGTGCCCACGCTGGCGATCGCCGGCCTCGCGGGCGCCTGGCGGGAACGGATCAACCCCCGGCGCCGATCGGAGCTGATGCTGTGACCGAGCCCGCCTCGACCCCCTCGGCCCTCTCGACCCCCTCCCCTTCGTCCCCGGTGCTCTCCGTACGGGGCCTGTCCGTACGGTTCCGCATGCGCGGCGACACCTTCGTCTCCGCCGTCACCGACGCCACCTTCGACCTCGCGGCGGGGGAGTGCCTCGCCCTGGTCGGCGAGAGCGGCTGCGGCAAGTCCGTGCTCGCCTCGGCGCTCCTCGGGCTGCTCCCGCAGAACGCGCAGACGGCCGGATCCGCGCTCATCGGCGGCGCGGACCTCCTGGCCGCCGACGAGCGCACCCTGGCCCGCACGGTCCGGGGGCGGCGCGTCGGCCTGGTGCCGCAGAGCCCGGCCGCGCACCTGACGCCGGTGCGCACGGTCCGCTCCCAGCTGGAGGAGACCCTGCGGGAGCTGGTGGGCGTACGCCGCCCGCAGCTGCGCAAGGCCGCCGAGGACGCCGCCGAGCGCGCCGCGTTCCCGGCCGGGCACCTGGACCGCTACCCGCACGAGCTCTCCGGCGGCCTGGCCCAGCGCGCCGCCACCGCGCTCGCGCTCATCGGCGACGCGCCGCTGCTGCTCGCCGACGAACCGACCACGGGCCTGGACCGCGACCTCGTCGACCGCACGGTGGACGAACTGCGCAAGCACGTCGGCAAGGACCGCGCGCTGCTTCTGATCACCCACGACCTGGCGGCGGCCGAACGCATCGCGGACCGCGTCGCCGTCATGTACGCGAGCCGCATCGTCGAACTCGCCGACGCCGAGGACTTCTTCGGCACCCCCGGGCCCCGCCACCCCTACGCGCGCGGGCTTCTCGACGCCCTCCCGGAGCGGGAGTTCAGGCCCATCCCCGGCATGCCGCCCGAACTCTCCGCGCTGCCGGACGGATGCGCCTTCGCCGCGCGCTGCACCGCGGCGGACGAAGCCTGCGGGGCCGTGCCGCCGGCCGTGGACGGCGTCGCCTGCCACCATCCCCGTACGGCGGCCGTGCTGGAGGCACCCCGTGCTTGAACTCCTGTCCATCACCGCCGGATACGACCGCCGCGCCCCCGTCATGCGCGACGTGGACCTCACGCTCGCGCCCGGCGCATCCGTCGGCCTGCTCGGCCCCAGCGGCTGCGGCAAGTCCACCCTGGCCCGGGTCGCCGCCCTGCTGCACAAGCCCGACGCGGGCCGTGTCGTCATCGACGGCGAGCAAGCCCGCGGCTGGCGCCACCGCGCGCCCCGCGCCCAGCGCACCGCCTTCGGCGTCGTCTTCCAGCAGCCGCGCCTCTCCGCCGACCCCCGCCTGACCCTCACCCAGCTCATCGCCGAACCGCTCCGCGCGGCCGGACGGGGGAGCGAGGCCCCGGGCCGGGTCGAGGAGTTGGCGGTGACGGTCGGGCTCGGCGCGGACCTCCTTGGCCGCAGGCCGCACGAGGTCAGCGACGGCCAGCTCCAGCGCGCCTGCCTGGCCCGCGCCCTGGTGCTCCGCCCGCGCTGGCTGATCTGCGACGAGATGACGGCGATGCTCGACGCCTCGACGACGGCCGCCCTCGTGCACGCCGTGGAGGACTACCGGCGCGCGAGCGGCGCCGGGCTGCTCGCCGTCGGTCACGACCGCGTGCTCCTGGAACGGTGGTGCGAACGGACCGTGCACTGGGACGAGTTGGCCGGAAGCGGCCTGGCGGCGAGCGGCCGCGAGACAGCGGGCCGGCCCGCGCCCGAGGTGGCCTGAGGTGCCCCGCGGGAACGTGGTCCTGACGCGGTGAACGCAGGGCGTCGATAGCGCCAACTCCCGTCCCGAAGGGGTTTCTTGACGCGAGCATGGCCGCATACTCACTGAGGCCCGCCCGTCGTCCTCGCCCTTCTCCGGGAGTCTCCGTGGCACTCATCACCCGTCGTAGAGCCCTCACCCTCGGTGCCGCACTGGCCGGCACCGCAGCCGTCCCCGCGTACGCCCGGGCGGGCGAACGCGGGCACGGGCCCCGGCCCCTCGTCCGCGCCCACGCGCACAACGACTACGAGCACCCCCGGCCCCTGTTCGACGCGCTCGACCACCGCTTCGGCAGCGTCGAGGCCGACATCTACCTCGTCGACGGCCAGCTCCTGGTCGCACACGACCCGATCGACCTCGACCCCGCCCGCACCCTCGCGGCGCTCTACCTGGACCCCCTGGCGGCCCGCGTCCGCGCCCACCACGGCTCCGTCTACCGGGGATACCACCGCACCCCCTTCCAGCTCCTGATCGACATCAAGACCGAGGGCGCGGCGACCTACCTGGAGCTCGACCGGCAGCTGCGGCGCTACCGGCACCTGTTCACCACGTACGCCCACGGCAAGGTGCGCCGCGGACCGGTGACGGCCGTGATCTCCGGCGACCGGGCGGCCCGCGCGCCGATGGAGGCCCAGCGGGTGCGCCGCGCCTTCTACGACGGCCGGCTCGCCGATCTGGGTGGCGCGGCGCCCGCCTCGCTCATCCCGCTGATCAGCGACAACTGGACGCTCAACTTCAGCTGGCAGGGCGTCGGCCCGATGCCCGCCGCCGAGCGCGACAAGCTGCGCCGCATCGTCGCCACCGCCCACAAGCGCGGGCAGCGCGTCCGCTTCTGGGCGACGCCCGACCTGCCGGGCCCGGCCCGCGAGGCGGTGTGGGGCGAGCTCCTGGCCGCCGGGGTCGACCACCTGAACACGGACGACCTCGCGGGCCTGGAGGCGTTCCTCGTCGCCCACGGGCAGTAGGCCCCGGCCGGGCCGAAGCAACCCCCTGGCACATAACACCCGTTCGGAGGACATGCCGGTCGCCCGGACGGTCCCTCCGCTGCGCCACACTCGGCCCAGAGCCGCGGTGTGGACGTGGCGGAGGAGGTTGTCCCCATGGCCATTTCGGTCTCTGTCGTGCTGCTGCTGGTGATCCTGGCAGTGGTCTTCCTGCGCAACGGTGCGCTGAAGTTCTCGCACGCGCTGGTCTGCGCGCTGCTCGGTTTCTATCTGGCGAGTTCGAGCATGGCGCCGACCATTCACAACGGGGTCACGGCCGCCGCGGACATCGTCAGCGGCCTACAGCCCTGACCGCCCCGCCATGGTCATTGCGTGTTCATGAACAACTGTCACCTTTCCATGGACACTTCAAGGATCTGGCCCTAACTTCGGCCCCATGCCGCGTCGCAGAACCCTCAGCACCGCCCTCGCCCTGACCGCGCTCACGGTCTCGGCGGCGACCTTCGCCTCGCCCGCCGTCGCGGACGACATACCGAAGGCGCCGGGGCACCGGCTCGTCGCCCCGTACACCGGAGCACCCGCCGACGTCCGCCCGCTGCCCGGCGAACAGCCGCCCCAGCACCCCTACCTGGCCGCCAACGGCCGCAGTGGGATGCACGCGGACGCCGCAGGCAGCGGGACGTATCCCTGGAACGGGCCCCTGGGCAAGAATCCAGAGGTCGGCAGCGAGAAGATGGCGGCGCTCGGCGGTGAGTGCGCCACCGTCACCTTCGACAAGGCCGGCCGCATCGTCACCGTGTGCGGCACGTTCACCGGCTTCCTGGTCAAGCTGCTCGACCCGGACACGCTGACCACGCTCGCCGAGTACAAGCTCCCGCAGCGCCCCTCCACCGTCGAGGCCATCACGCGCCTGGACTTCTCGAAGATCTTCAAGGACACCTCGGGCGGCGCCTACTCCTACCTCGACGACCAGGACCGCCTCGTCCTCGCCGACTCCCGCCAGCACATCGTCCGCCTCGCGCACGAGCAGGCCGCGGACGGCAGTTGGCGGTTCGTCGTCGACAAGGACTGGGACCTGACGCCCCAGGTCCCGCACGACTGCGTGACCTGGGCCAATCTCTACCCCAGCGGCGAATGCGACCCGGTCACCTCGGTGATGCCCGACTGGGAGGGCCGCATCTGGTGGGTGACCCGGCAAGGACGCGTCGGCACCGTCGACCCCCGGTCCGGCGACATCCGCTCCATCCGGCTCGACGGCGAGGAGATCCAGAACTCCTTCTCCGTCGCCGAGGACGGCGTCTCGATCGTCTCCGACCACGCGCTCTACAGCTTCCGCGCCGGCGCCGACGGCACCCCGAAGGCCGTCTGGCGCCAGACCTACGACCGGGGGACCGGCACCAAACCCGGCTCGGTGAACCAGGGTTCGGGCACCACCCCCGACCTCTTCGGCCAGGGCGACGACTACGTGGCCATCACCGACAACGCCGACGACCGCATGAACGTCCTCGTCTACCGCCGGGGCGACGACGTCCCCGCCGACCAGCGGCTCGTCTGCAAGGTCCCCGTCTTCCGCTCCGGCGCGTCCACCACCGACAACTCGCTCATCACCTGGGGCAACAGCCTCGTCGTCGAGAACAACTACGGCTACGAGAACATCACCTCGCTCACCCTCGGCCGCAGCGTGGTGGGCGGCGTCAGCAGGATCGACGTACGCGAGGACGGCAGCGGCTGCGACACGGTCTGGGAGAGCGACGTCCGCGCCCCGTCCAACGTGCCCAAACTGTCCACCGCCAACGGGCTGCTGTACTTCTACACGAAGGAACCCAACAGCCTGGGCATCGACGCCTGGTACCTGACGGCCGTCGACTTCCGCACCGGCGCGACCAAGTGGAAGCGCCTCGCCGGCACGGGCGTCGCGTACGACAACAACTGGGCCCCGGTGACCCTGGGCCCGGACGGCACGGCCTACGTGGGCGTGTTCAACGGCCTGGTGGCGGTGCGGGACACCGAGTGACCACGCCCGCCGGGGACGATCAGCCGACGCGGGCCGCCGGGCCGACCTCGAGCCAGGTGTAGCGGTCCGCCGCAAGGTCCTGGCCACGGATCTTGTGGGTCGCCTCCAGGAGGAGGCCGGTGTCCGGGGCGACGACGTAGCGGTCGGTCGTCCGGAACGCCACGCCCTTCTCCGGACCGGTGCTGAACCCGGCCTTCCGCGTCATCTCGACCGCGACGCCCGGGCGCCCCTTGCTGTCCTTCACGTCACCGACCAGCCGCACGCCGGGCGTGTCCGCCAGGATCCGGAAGAGCGTGGCACGCAGCGCGGGGCTCGCGGGGGAGTCCTCCAAGAGGATCGTCACCTGGTCGAACCGGTTCTCGGCGTCCTTCGGGAAGAGCGCGGTCAGCGCCTTCTGGCCCGTGGGCAGCTGGTCGAGCGCGGGCCAGGTCAGCCACTTCTGGCCCACCGGCCACTTCTTGAGCTTGGAGTCCTTGCCCGCGGGCGGCCGGTGGACCGTGCCGTCCGCGTCGACCGACCAGATGCGGCCCGCGCGGTCGAAGAAGGTGGTGGCGGACCTCCGCCCGTCGTCCTGGTTCACCGTCTCCAGACGGACCTTCCAGTACGGGGTGCGGGCCGTCGGGGTGTCCGCCGCGACCTCCGCCATGTCGTTCAGGAACTGGGCGGCCGAGGCCGTGGCCGCCGGCTCGTCCCCGAGGTCGAGCACCGGGTACGCCACGGCGCCGGCGGCGATCGCGGCCACCGCGGCGGCGGCGACCAGCAGCCTGCGGCGGCGCGGGACGACGTGGCCGCGCAGCGGCACGACGACCGTGTCGCGCCGGGCCGCACTCGCCACCGCCTCCCGGGCCGACGCCACCACCTCGGGCGCGGGCGGCGCGACGCCACCCGCCGCGATCAGTTCGTCGGCTCCGGGAAAGTCGAGCAGGTCACCGTGTTCGGTCATGACAGGTCTCCGGTCAGTTTGAGGGGCGCGCTCGCGCGCAGCCGGGTACGGGCGCGGTGCAGCCGTGAGCGGGCCGTCCCCGCGGGGATGCCGACCGCTGCCGCGGCCTCTGCGGGCGTGAGCTGCTCCCAGGCGACCAGGAGCAGCAACTCGCGTTCGTCCGGCGGGAGGCCGGCCAGCAGCGCACGCAGCCGTGGGGCCACCGCGGCCGCGTCGAGGCGCGCGTCCACCGCCTCCCACGGGTCGTCGTCGCGGCCCTCGCCGGGCGGTGCGGCGCTCTGGTGGGCGAGCCCGCGCCAGTGCGCCGACAGCACGTTGCGCGCGACACCGAACAGCCAGGCACGCGCGGGCCCGCGGGCCGGGTCGAAACCCTGCCGGGCCGCGTAGGCCCGCAGCCACAGTTCGGCGAGCAGATCGTCGGCGGCCGCGGGGGCCCGGCGTGCGAAGTAGCCGTGCAGAGCCGTCGAGTGGCGCACCACCAGCGGTTCGAAGGCTGCCGGGTCCCGCGCCGTGCGGGCCAGCAGCTCCTCGTCGTCCAGGTCCGTGGTCACGGGACCTCCGTATCCGTACCGCCGGTCGGCGGTCTCACCCCCTACTTGTCGAGAACCCGGCCGAGCGTTCGCGCCCGCTCCGTCCTGAGGTCGGCTAGAGGACGGAGAACACGCCGATGCCGTTCGGTACCGGGCGTTCCACGCCGCCGCTGGGGTTGTTGCGTACGGTGACGGCGTCGGCGCCCGGCGGCCTGGCGACCAGAGTGGTGGACGCGGCCAGGGTGGAGGAGCCGCCGCCGTCCAGGCTGAAGCCCTCCCGCGCGCCCAGGCCGCGGAGCGTGTCCGCGACCTCGGCGATGGTCAGGCCCGTACGGAACTCGGGGGAGCCGTCCAGGGACAGGAGCAGGAGGCGCCTGCCGTCGTCGGAGATGCCGACGGCCGTCCGTACGGCGGAGGTGACGGAGTCGAGGCCGGGCAGCGGGACGCCGCCGCGCAGCACGGGGAAGCCGCCGAGCGCGAAGCGGAACGGCACGCGCGAGTGGGCCGCCACCAGGCGGTGGCTGACCTGCACCCGGTCGCCGATCGAGAGTTTGCGCAGCTCCTGGGCGCCCGCCTCGCGTCCGACGAGGACCGTGGTGCCCCGGGCCACCGGACCGCTGCCGGGCGTGCCTGCGGACTCCACGACACGGCCGCCGAGTACCGCCACCTCATGGGTGTCCGTGCTGCAGGGGGCGCCGCGGTTGGTGTCGGTGCCGCAGGTGGAGCGCACCCGCGAGGTGCTGCCCCAGTCGCTGGTGAACGCGCCGACGGAACCCACCGGGAGGGCGTACTGGTTGAGCCCGCCCAGCGGCAACCGGGACTGCGGGGTGCGCACTTCGCCGTCCAGGCGGAGGTCGTCCATGCGGGCCCGGCGGTCGACGCCCACGCCGAGCACCGCTTCCGTGGTCACGCCGGGAGGCATCGCGGGGCCGAAGCGCTGGCCGTCGGGCACCGCGCCCTTCAGGGCCCTGCCGCGGGCGATCGCCGGGCCGACGGGCGCGCCGGTGGGTTCGACGCCCGGATGCTGCGTCTCGGAGATGTTGAAGAAGTCGCCGTTGATGCCGCCGACCGCGCCCGCTCCGTCCGCGAGCGCGGAGACGACCGAACGTGCGCCCACGGCACCCGGATAGAGCAGTCCGACGGCCGTGCGCCGGTCGCTCAGGTCGACGTCGAGCACGTGGGCGCGGGCCGTGCCGCGGGAGGCGGGGATGTCGAAGTTCCAGTAATCGACGCCCGGCGAGATCCGCGACGCGGCCGCCTTGCCGTCCCCTTCCACGCCGCCGGCCGGTGCCGCTCCCATCAGAGCCGCACCGGCCAGCGTGCCCAATGCCGTCAGTACCGAGAGTGCGCCTCTCGCCGTTCTGAACCGTCCCACGATGCCGTTGTGCCGTGCTGCCACCCATGCCCCCTGAAGTCATTCCGGCCGACCGACCGCACCAGTCTGAGGGTCGGTCAGAAAGTGCACCAGAGGGCAGCGCCGGACGGGTACAGGCGTATGGCTAGCCGCCGACCAGACGGGAACGGATGAGGAAACGGACGCCCTCGGGGGCTTCGAGGGAGAAACCGCTGCCCCGGCCCGGCACCACGTCCACGATCAGCCGGGTGTGGCTCCACACGTCGTACTGGCTCTTCGACATCCAGAAGTCGACCGGCTCCGCCACGCCCTGAACGGCCAGGGACGCCAGCCGCACGTCGGAGCCGCCGGTGCGGAACTCGCCTTCCGGATAGCACATGGGCGCGCTGCCGTCGCAGCATCCGCCGGACTGATGGAACATCAGCGGGCCGTGGGCCTCCCGCAGCCGCCGCACCAGATCGGCGGCGGCAGGGGTCAGCTCCACGCGTGGGGTATCGGTCATGGGCTGCCGCTCCTTGGTCGCCGGGCCGCCGTCGAGGCGGGGGCCCAGTCAACCGCGGGATACGTTGCGAGGACGTTGCGGCCGGGGCCCGAGGTGGCGACCGGCTAGGCGAGGACCGCCCGCACGGACTTGCCGTGCCGGCCGCGCCCGACGACTTCCAGGCGCGCGGCGAGGTGGCGCACCATCGCAAGGCCACGGCCGCTGTCCCGCTCGGTGCTCGGCGCCAGCACGCGCGGCCCGTCGGGGCTGGAGTCGTGCACCTCGACGGTCACCTCGTCACCGGAGACCTGAAGGAGCAGGCGGCAGGGGCTGCGGCCATGCTTTGTGGCGTTGGCGACGAGTTCGGACACGATCAGCGTCGCGTCGTCCACCCGCTCGGCGTCCACTTCCGCCAGGTGCCGACGCGGCCGGGTCAGGAACGCGGAGGTCAACTTCCGCGCCCGACCCGCCGATGCGGCTTCCTGCGGAAGTGCGTACTCGACGCGGGCGACGTGCCGATGGACGCGCTTGGGAGCGCGTACGGCGTGCTGGTGCGCACGCATGGTGACTCACTTCCCTCCCCTGGGACGTCCGGCGTGCTGGTGACGGCTTCGCGCACCGGTGCCGCGCCTGTCGTGCGCGGCTGATCCTGCCCCACCGTGATGCCCGCCCTCGTTGATCCCCAATCAAGCTCCTGGAAGTGAGGCCGGACACTCGGTGACGAACGTGTTCGCTCCGAACGCGCTCGTAACGAACATGTTCGTTATGCTGGTCGTATGACCGCTCACCCCGAAGCCCCCCGCAGCCGCCGCGAACGCCCGGCGAAGCCCGCCCTGACCCGGGCCGGGATCGTCGCCGCCGCGGTGGAGATCATGCGCGCCGAGGGCCTGGGCAAGGTGACCATGCGCCGCCTCGCCCAGGAGCTCGACACGGGACCCGCGTCCCTGTACGTCTATGTCCGCAACACCGCCGAGCTGCACGCCGCGATCCTGGACGAGCTCCTCGGCACGGTCGAGGCGGCGCAGGACGGGGGCGGCTGGAGCGAGCGCCTGGAGGCGGTGCTCACCTCCTACACCTCGGTGCTCTTCCGCCACCGCGGGCTCGCCAAGGCCGCGCTGGTGGCCCGCCCCAGCGGGGAGCACTACCTGCGGCTCATCGAGACCCTGCTCGCCCTGCTCGACGAGGGCGGGGTCCCGCCGGGGCAGGCCGCCTGGGGCGTCGACCTGCTGCTTCAGTACGCCACCGCGACGGCCGCCGAGCACGCCCCGGACGAGCGGACCGGCAGCCGGGCGGGGGAGTGGGACGCGCTCTCCGGGGCCCTGAGGGGCGCCTCCGGGCAGAGCCACCCGCACGTGGCCGGGCTCTCCGCCGAGCTGCTGTCCGGCCGGCCCGAGGCCCGCCTCGCCTGGGGCTTCCGGGCGCTGATCGACGGCATCCTGCACACGCCCGTCCCGGCAGCCGACGGCATCGACGGCCCCGATGGCCCCGACGGCACTGACGGCTGAGTACGCCCCTCACCACGACCCCCACTCCCGTCACCCCAAGGAGCAGCGCCATGACCACGCACCAGCACCACCCCATCGCCATCGTGGGCGCGGGCCTCGGCGGCCTCACCCTCGCCCGCGTCCTGCACGTCCACGGCATCGAGGCCGCCCTCTTCGACCTGGAGGCCTCGCCGGCCGCCCGTGGCCAGGGCGGCATGCTCGACATCCACGAGGAGTCCGGGCAGGCCGCGCTGCACGCCGCCCGGCTGTACGAGGAGTTCCGCGCGCTCGCCCACCCCGGCGGCGAGGCCATGCGCGTCCTGGACAAGGACGCCGTGGTCCGCAGGGAGGAGGAGGACGACGGCGGCCGCGGCCGCCCCGAGGTCGAGCGCGGTCAGCTGCGGGACCTCCTGCTCGGCTCGCTGCCCGCGGGCTCGGTCCACTGGGGCGCCAAGGTCACCGCGGCGCGTCCGCTCGACGGCGCGCGCCACGAGGTGACCCTCGCCGACGGCTCCACCTTCACCACCGACCTGCTGATCGGCGCCGACGGCGCCTGGTCCCGCATCCGCCCGCTGGTCTCGGACGCCGCTCCCGCCTATGCCGGCATCTCCTTCGTCGAGGTGGACCTCCACGACGCCGACGTACGCCACCCGGACAGCGCCGCGGTCGTGGGCGGCGGCATGCTCTTCGCGCTCGGCGAAGGCAAGGGCTTCCTCGCCCACCGTGAGCCCGACGGCAGCCTCCACGTCTATACCGCGCTCAGGGTTCCCGAGGAGTGGATCTCGTCCATCGACTTCACCGCCGAGGACACCGGCCCCGCGAAGGCCGCCGTCCTCGAGCACTTCGCCGACTGGGACAAGAGCCTGCAAGCGCTGGTCGCCGACGCCGACGGCGCGCTGATCCCCCGCCGGATCCACGCCCTGCCGATCGGCCACCGCTGGGAGCGTGTCCCGGGCGTCACGCTGCTCGGCGACGCGGCGCACCTCATGTCCCCCTTCGCGGGGGAGGGCGCCAACCTCGCCATGCTCGACGGGGCCGAACTCGCCGGTGCCCTGGCGGCGCACCCCGGGGACACCGAAGCGGCCCTGGCCGCCTACGAGAGGGCGCTGTTCCCGCGCAGCGACAAGGCCGCCGCCGACTCCGCCGACGGCCTCGACCGCTGCTTCCGGCAGGACGCGCCGCAGAGCCTGCTCGACCTGTTCGCCGGCCACTAGCCCTTCCGGGGCACTGGCCCTTCCGAGCGACGGGCCCTCGCGGAACCCCGGTCAGGGAATGCGCGCCACGGCCGCGTAGATGGCGCTGCCCTTCGTGTCGTCCGGAGGCGTGGTGCCCTTGAACCACTCCGTGGCCGTCACCAGGCCCGGCTCCACCAGGTCGAGGCCGTCGAAGAAGCGGCTCACCTCGGCGCGGTCGCGGAAACCGAGCTTGATGCCGCCCTTCGCGTACTCGGCCGTGACCTGCTCGGCCAGCTCCGGGTAGATGTCGGACGAGGCGTGGGAGAGCACCAGGTGGCTGCCGGAGGGGAGCGCGCTCACCAGGGTGCGCACGATGCCGTACGGGTCCTGGTCCTCGGGCAGGAAGTGCATGAGCGCGATGAGGGAGAGGGCGATCGGGCGCTCGAAGTCGAGCAGGCCGCGGGCGTGTCCGAGGATCTCCAGCGGCTCGCGGACGTCCGACTGGATGTAGTCGGTCATGCCCTCGGGGCGGCTGACCAGCAGGGCCTCCGCGTGGCGCAGCACGATGGGGTCGTTGTCGGTGTAGACGACCCGCGCCGCAGGGACGATCTCCTGGACTATCTGGTGCAGGTTCGGCGCGGTGGGGATGCCGGTGCCGATGTCGAGGAACTGGTCCACGCCCTGGGAGGCGAGCCAGGCGGTCGCGCGGTTCATGAAGGCGCGGTTCTGCCGGGCGGCGTCCTTCGCCTCGGGCGGCAGCTTCTCGCCCACGGCTTCGTCGACGGGGTAGTTGTCCTTGCCGCCGAGCAGCCAGTCGTACACACGCGCGGGATGCGGCTTGCTGGTGTCGATCGTCGGCATGGGCTCACCTGCGGTCATGACGCACTCCGTTGCTCCTGCGGGACGCTTGGATCGCCGCAGTCTGCCACAGCAACATCACCTTGGGCACGGGGTGTTGAGAGCCAGGCCCGCGAGGTGTCGAGGCCTGCGCGTCCTGGGATGCCGAGCGCCGCAGCCCTCGGGATGCCGAGAGTCGCAACCCTCGGGGTGCCGAGAGTCGCGGATCCGGCTGCGCGCGGGCGGTGAATCAGTCACACCCCGTGTGACCGAGCCGCGCCGATCGCGCCAATTGTCCCGTCGCTTCACCCGTCACGGGCGTTCCCCGTCGCCTCCGCCGTCTCGTCGCGTGAGGCCCGCAGAGCCTTCCGGAATTCCGTCGGCTTCCGCACCATCGGCAATACGGCACGAGTTTCCCGCGGATATGGAACAGGGAAGTCCGCTCTTCGGCCAAGTGGCGCGTTCACGACGGTTATTCGACATCATTGAGTCAAATGACGCTGGTGGTTGATTTTCAGATATGGCAGAGTCTTCAAGTAAGTGGCCGGACAAGTCGAAAGATGAGAACCCACTGACCGTCCGGCCGCTCAGGGATCAGCCGTCAGGCGCGGGGGAGAAGTCGGCGCATGAACTTGGTGGACCGTGAGGAAGAGTTCTCGATCATGGACGGCATGCTCAGGGCCTGCGTGGCGGGGCATGGCGGAGTGCTATTGGTAAGTGGCGCGGTGGCCAGCGGGAAAACCGCGCTGTTACAGGCTTTCGGTGAACGCGCAACTGCCGCGGGCGCGTTGTTTTTGCAGGCCACGGCGGCGGAAGCGGAGAGCGACCTGCCCCTCGGCGTGATGGGGCAGCTGCTGCTCGGCGCGGATCTGCCCGGCGCCGACGCCCAGCGCGCGGCTCGCCTCGTGGACCTGATGGCGGTGGCCGCGCAGATTCGGCGCGCCGAGGGCGTGCTGCCCGCCGTCGTGATGAATGAGGTGCCCAAGCTCTGCGGGATTGTCCTCGAACAGGCCAGGGAAAGGCCGGTGGTGCTCAGCATCGACGACGTGCACCATGCCGACGGCCACTCCCTGGAATGCGTCCTGTACCTGGCCCGTCGACTCGACGCCAGCCGCATTCTGGTGGTCCTCGGAGAGAACAGCGGATTTCTGGCCGGAAATACGCGATTACACGTTGACTTGCTGCGTCTGCCGGGCTGCCGCAATATCAGGCTCGGGCCACTCGAGCGGCAGGGAGTGGCCGAAATGATCTCCGGATTCGGCAGCGAGGGGTGGGGGACGCGCCAGCTCGTGACGGATCTGCACCGCACGGGCGGCGGGAACCCGCTCCTCACCCGTGCGCTGATCGAGGACCGCCGCGCGTCGGAGAGCGGCGGCTGCGGCTCCGCGGCCCTGGTGCCGGGCGAGGCCTTCGCGCAAGCCGTCGCCACCGGCCTGTACCGCAGCGACGCGTCGACCCGGCACACTGCATGGGCCCTTGCGGTCGTCGGCCAGGACGTATCGCTGGCCGAGCTGGTGGAAGTCCTGGGAACCAGCCGGGAGTCGGTCCACCGCAGCCTGCGCGCCCTGAACGACGCGGGACTGCTCGACTCCGGCTGGTTCCGCCACGAGGCGGGCAGGGCCGCGGTCCTGCGGAGCATGGAGCCCGCACACCGCGCCCGTCTCGAGGCCCGCGTCGCCCAAGTGCTGCACGAGCACGGCGAGGCGGCGACCGTGGTGGTGCAGCATCTGATCGCGGCCGAGCCCATCGACGCCCCGTGGGCGCTGAGCACGCTCCTGGAAGCCGCCGAGCGGGCGCTCGCCGACGACGAGGTCGAGCTGGCCCTCACCTGCCTGCACGCCGCCCGCGACACCTGCACCGACGCCCGCCGGTCCGTGGCGATCAGAGAGGCGCTGACCCGGGCCGGCTGGCGGCTCAACCCGGCGACCGCCGCCCGGCATCTGCCCGAGCTCACCGCCGACGCGCTCGACGGGAACCTCACCGACCGGCAGACCGGCGAACTCGTCGGACACCTGCTCTGGTTCGGGCAGGTCGACCCGGCCCTGGAGATACTGGAGGCCGTCGAGCGCGACCCCACCGGCACCGAGGCCTGCGCGCATCCGGACACCGGAGCCGCGCGCCGGCTCGACTGCGTCCGCTCCTGGATGGCGTACGAATTCCCCGGGCTCCCCGGCTCCGCACGCGCCCGGGCCCGCCACCGCGACGCCGAGCGGCGCGTGCGCACCCCGGCGCGCAGCCCCCATCAGCGCGCGGCGACCCTGCTGAAGGCGGTGCTCGACGGGGCGGCCGAGGACGTGGTCGTCCGTGCGGAGCAGATCCTGCAGAGCACCCGCCTCGACGACGGCACGCTGACGGCACTCGTCGTCGCGCTGAACTCCCTGGTCCTGGCCGACCGCCTGGACACGGCCGCCCTGTGGTGCGACACCCTGTGCGCGGAGGCCACCGAGCGCCGGGCGCCCCTGTGGCAGGCGTTGCTGGCGGCGACCCGGGCGCGCGTCGAACTCCGGCTCGGAGCGCTCGGCGCCGCGGAGCGCTCGGCGCGCCTGGCGATGGCGCTCGTCCCGCCGGAGGGCTGGGGCGCGGCCGTCGTCTCGCCGCTCGCCACCGCGGTGTTCACCAACACCGCCATGGGACGCCTCGACGAGGCGGCGGCCCACCTGAGCGTGCCGGTACCGGAGACGGCGTTCCTCACCCCCGACGGGCTGCTCTACCTCCGGGCGCGCGGCCATTACTACCTCGCCGCCGGGCGCCCCTACGCCGCGCTCGACGACTTCCACACCTGCGGCGACCTCATGACCCGCTGGGACTTCGACCTGCCCGCGCTCGTCCCCTGGCGGACGGACGCGGCCGAGGCCCATCTGCTGCTCGGCGAGGACGAGCGGGCCAGGACGCTCGCGCAGGAGCAACTGGCCCTCGTCGGCCGGGGACGGCCCGGTCACGCCTGGACGCGAGGCGTCTCGCTGCGGGTCCTCGCGAGCGCGCTGCACCCGGCCCGCCGGCCCGTGCTCCTGGGTGAGGCCATCGAGACCCTGCGCGAGCGCGGCCACCGCGTGGAGCTGGCCCGCGCGACGGACGAGCTGGCCCGCGCCCATCGCGAGCTGGGCAACGGCGGGCAGGCGCGGGCCCTGGCCCGCAAGGCGCAGCAGCTGGGGCGCGAGTGCGGGGTCCCCGTCCCCCGGGCGCTGCCGGCGGCCGAGCCCGGCAACTCCCTGCCCGCCGAGCATCCGTGGCCCTCCGGCGCCCGCCGCAAGGCCGACGAGCTCAGCGACGCGGAGCTGCGCGTGGCGACCCTCGCGGCCCGCGGGCACACCAACCGGCAGATCGCCGACAAGCTGTTCATCACCATCAGCACCGTCGAGCAGCACCTCACGCGCGCCTACCGCAAACTCGCCGTCCAGCGCCGGGCGGACCTGGCGGCGGAACTCCGCCCCGTTCCCGTGCCCGTCGCGGGCTCCGGCAGGCGGGAGGGGCGCCGCGAGGAGCGGAAGGACGGCGGGGCCCGCGACCGGCTGCGGGTGGTGTAGGCGGTGCCGGAGGTGCAGGTCGCCGCGCGGGCTGATGACCACGGCCTGCATCTCCTCTCCCTGCCCCGGGGCGGTCGTTTCCGTATGCGCTTTCGTTTCTACGCGGCGTGCGGTCACACTGCGGTCCGCGAACCCGTGACCCGGAGGATCCGCCACCGCGGCGGTAGGCTTTCGACAGCAGCAGGTCGAACACGAGAGCGCGTCGACGGGGGGCCGTCGCCGGAGCTGTGACCGGTGTGTGACGTGGGATCGGGCAACGTGGTGCCGCATGATCAGCCTCTGCCGCGGCCCTGCCCGCGCTCCCTCCCCTCCGTCCGTGACGTGCCCGGCGAGGGGTGGGCGATGAGGGTACTGGTGGTCGAGGACCACGCCGAGCTCGCGCATTCGGTGGCGCGCGTGCTCCGCCGCGAGGGAATGGCGGTCGACGTCGTCTACGACGGCTCGGACGCGCTGGAACGCACCACGGTCGTCGACTACGACGTGGTCGTGCTCGACCGGGACCTCCCCGGGGTCCACGGGGACCAGGTCTGCGTCGCGCTGGCCGCCCAGCCGATGCACGCCCGCGTGCTGATGCTCACCGCGTCCGGCACGATCGCCCACCGCGTGGAGGGCTTCAGCCTCGGCGCGGACGACTACCTCCCCAAGCCCTTCGCGTACGCCGAACTCGTGGCCCGCATCCGCGCGCTCGCCCGGCGCTCGCAGCCGGCGCTGCCACCCATCCTCGTCCAGGGGGATCTGCGGCTCGACCCGGCCCAGCGGATCGCGTCGCGGGACGGGGTGCGCCTGGCGCTCACGCCCAAGGAGTTCGCCGTGCTCGAATACCTGCTCGCGGCCCAGGGCCGGGTCGTGTCGGCCGAGGAGCTCCTGGAGCGCGTGTGGGACGAGGCCGCCGACCCGTTCACCACGACGGTCAAGGCGACCATCAACCGGCTGCGCCCGAAGCTCGGCGACCCTCCCGTGATCGAGACCGTTCCCCGGGGCGGCTACCGGATTTGAGATGCCCATGCGCCTGTCCACGCTCTTCGCCCGGTCACCGGCGCTCGCCCGCCGACTGCTGCCACGGCGCGTCCGCGTCCGGCTGACCCTCCTGTACGGCGTGCTGTTCGTCGGCTCGGGCGTGGTCCTGCTGGCCATCACGAACCTGCTCGTGGCCCGCTCACCGGCCAACCTCGTCCTGGTGAAGAACCGGGGCGGCGAACCCGTGCTCGAACCCGGCGCCGACGGCCGCCTCTACCTCGGCTACCCCGAGAGCAACTCCTCGGTGCAGCTCAACGACATCACCCAGCAGCTGCGCGACCAGGCACTGCGCCAGCACGAGATCGAGATGGACCATCTCCTGGTCCAGTCGGGCATCGCGCTGGCGATCATGGCCGTCATCGCGATCGGCCTGGGCTGGGTGGTCGCCGGGCGCGTCCTGCGCCCGCTGCGCACGATGACGGGCACCATCCAGCGCATCTCGGCGCGCAACATGCACGAGCGGCTCGCCGTCGTCGGACCCGCCGACGAGCTCAAGGACCTCGCCGACACCGTCGACGGGCTCCTCGGCCGTCTGGAGACCGCCCTCGACTCCCACAAGCGCTTCGTCGCCAATGCCGCGCACGAGCTGCGCACGCCGCTCACCCTGGAGCACGCCCTCCTGGAGGAGTCCCTCATCGACCCGGGCGCCACCCGCGAGTCGTTCCGGTCCAACTTCGAGCGGCTCCTGGAGATCAGCAAACAGCAGGCCCGCCTCCTGGAGTCACTGCTCACCCTGTCCAGCAGCGAACGCGGCCTCGACCACCGCGAACCGCTCGACCTCGCGGTCATCGCCGAGGAGGTCGTGGAGGCCACCCGCGCGGAGACCGGCCGACGGGGGCTGCGCGTCGAGACCGCGATCGGCCCCGCCGACACCTCGGGCGACTCGGCGCTCGTCCAGCGCCTGGTGGCCAACCTCGTGGACAACGCGACCGGCTACAACACCCCCGGCGGGCGCGTGGAGGTCACCACCCGCACCGACGCCGGGCGGGCCGTGGTCGCCGTGGCCAACACCGGGCCCGAGGTGCCGCCGGACCAGGTGGAGCGGCTCTTCGAACCCTTCCAGCGGCTCGGCCGCACCGCGGGCGACGGCCATCACGGGCTCGGCCTCTCCATCGTCCGCGCCATCGCCACCGCCCACGACGCCCTGATCGCCGCCCGCGCCCGCCCCGGCGGCGGACTGGTCGTGGAGGTCTCCTTCCCGCCCCGCGCCGAAGCGCCCCAACACGTCCCGGACATTGCGCAGTTGGACGATGACCCGGTCGTCCGTTGAGCGCTCGACCGTGAACTCCTACCGTGGGTGCGGCGCCTGAAGGATCCCCCCGTCCCCAGGTGCCGCCGGACCGGGCGAAGCAGCCCCCAGCAACGGGAGGAACCCCATGGTCGTCGTGATGGCCCCCGAGGCCACGCAGCAGGACGTGGACGCCGTCGTCGCACGGGTGCGGGCGGCGGGCGGTGACGCCTTCGTCAGCCGCGGCGTGACCCGCACCATCGTCGGCCTGGTGGGCGACGTGGAGGCGTTCGAAGCCCTGAACCTGGCCGACCGCCGCGGCGTCCTCGACGTCGTACGGATCTCGGTGCCGTACAAGCTGGTCAGCCGGGAGCACCACCCCGACCGGTCCGTGATCCGGGTGGGCGGCGTGCCCATCGGACCGGACACCCTGACCGTGATCGCCGGACCGTGCGCGGTGGAGAGCCCCGAACAGACCCTGGCCGCCGCGCACCTGGCCAAGGCGGCCGGAGCCGCGCTGCTGCGCGGTGGGGCGTTCAAGCCGCGCACCTCCCCGTACGCCTACCAGGGGCTCGGCGAGAGGGGGCTGCGGATCCTCGCCGACGTGCGGGAGGAGACGGGGCTCCCGGTGGTCACCGAGGTCATCGACCCGGCCAGCGTCGAACTGGTCGCCCCCTACGCGGACATGCTCCAGATCGGCACCCGCAACATGCACAACTTCGCGCTCCTCCAGGCGGTCGGCGCGGCGGGGCGGCCGGTGCTGCTCAAGCGCGGCTTCGGGGCCACGATCGAGGAGTGGCTGATGGCCGCCGAGTACATCGCGCAGCGGGGCAACCTCGACATCGTGCTGTGCGAGCGCGGCATCCGCACCTTCGAGACCGCCACCCGCAACACCCTGGACATCAGCGCCGTGCCGGTCGTCCAGCGCCTCTCCCACCTGCCGGTGATCGTCGACCCCTCGCACTCGGGCGGGCGCCGCGACCTCGTCGCCCCGCTCACCCGCGCCGCCCTCGCCGTCGGCGCCGACGGCGTCATGATCGACGTACATCCCGATCCCGAAACGGCGCTGTGCGACGGCAACCAGGCCCTCACCCGGGCCGAGACCGGGGAGCTCGCGGACATCGTCCACGTCATGTCGCCGCTGATGGGTCGCACCCTCACCCGGCCCGCGGCGCGGGACCGGGCCGGCTCCGGCATCCGATAGGGGTGAATAGGGGTTTCGACACCTAGATCCATTCTGCTAGTGAGGGGTACCGGGCAGATAAACGCGTTGTTAGGGTGAGCGTGGTTCGGCCAGCGGGATTCCGCGCCACCTCAGGAACGGGGTGGAATCCCGACGGAGGGGAAGTGGCGCCGAGTGCGGGTGTAATTCTGCGACACGACGAGAGATGTGCGGCTCGGGCTCGTCACCGCGTGACGGTGATGTATTTCCGCGCACCTCGTCCTTCGCCCGGACACCGGGCGGACCAGTCTTCTGAGCGCGCATCACCTCTCACTTCATGGTCGATCTCTCCCGGATGACATGCCGTTCTTGACCGGCGGGTGGTCAAGTGCGTGCGGGAGACATCAGATCACTAGGGGGATTTCAGTTGGCAATACCCGGGCACGCGCAGATCGACCAACTCATGGTCGTCGAAGTGGAGATCGGTTCTCTCTCGACGGCCGACTCACCGCGGATCTCCGGAATAGACCAGGAACACGTGGAGGCGCTCGCAGTGGTGCAGAGCCCACTGCCGCCCATCACCGTGCACCGCTCGACCATGCGCGTCATCGACGGACTGCACCGGGTGCGAGCCGCCGAACTGCGGGGACAGCGCAAGATCGCGGTGAAGTTCTTCGAAGGGGACACGGCCGACGCCTTCGTCCTCGCCGTCGAGTCCAACGTCACGCACGGCCTGCCGCTGACCACGGCCGACCGGAAACGCGCCGCCGGGCGCATCATCGCCTCCCACCCGCAGTGGTCGGACCGCATGATCGCGTCCGTCAGCGGCATCGCCCCGGGGACCGTCGCGGAGATCCGCAGACGGGCCCCGGCCGAACAGGCCGGCGAAGCGAGCAGGATCGGCCACGACGGCCGGGTGCGCCCGGTCGACGGGACCGAGGGGCGCCGGGTGGCGAGCGAACTCATCGCCGAGAACCCCCAGCTGTCCCTGCGTCAGATCGCGCGCGTGGCGTCCATCTCCCCGGAGACGGTCCGCGACGTGCGCAACAGGATGATGCGCGGCGAGGACCCGCTGCCACGGCGCGCACAGCGCGGCCGCGACGTGCTCGTGAGCGCCCCGCGGAGCAGCGGCCCCACCGCCGTGCCCGACCGTGACCCGGGCCAGGACCGCGCCACGGTCCTCAAGCGCCTCAACGCGGACCCGGCGCTGCGCTTCAGCGAGACCGGCCGCACCCTGCTGCGCCTGCTCAACATCCACACGATCAGCGCCGAGGAATGGGACGAGATCATCGACAAGGCGCCGCCGCACTGCCGGCGGATCGTGGCCTACCTGGCGGGCGAGTGCGCGGAGATGTGGGCGGAGGTCGCCGTGCGCGTCCAGCGCAAGGTCGCCGAGACGGCCTAGGACACCGCGCACCGCGGGCGTCCAACCGGGCAGTCCGCCCGGTTGGACGCCCTTTCCGGAAGAACGCCCTCCCATATCCGGAGGAGCGCCTTTCCCGTGCCCAAAACAATTGGACATTCACCTGCCCAAGTGAGGCCTGGATGACGGGAATTCGCGAAGGTATCGTCCTGCGGGTGAGTGCATCTCACGACATTTCAAAGGGCCCCATTCCGTAATGCCGAGGCAGGAGGATTCCGTCGCGTGTTGATCACCCAAGGACCTGGTGGACCTACCGTCGGAGGGCCGCAATCAGGGGCCCAGAAGCAATCGCTCCGGCCGGGATCAGTACGCCGGGCGATGTCCTACATGAAGCCGCACAAGCTCGCTTTCGTCTTTCTGCTCCTGACCACCGCGGTGGATTCCGTCATCATCGTCTCGACGCCCCTGCTGCTCAAAAAGATCATCGACGACGGAATACTCAAGGACGACGCCGGGCTCATCGTGGCCGTCGCCGTCACCGTGGCGGTACTCGCCCTCGTCGACGCGGTCGCGCAACTCGTGCAGAGCTATTTCTCCGGGCGCATCGGGCAGGGCGTCAGCCACGATCTGCGGGTCGAGGCCTTCAAGCACGTACAGCGCCAGCCGATGGCGTTCTTCACCCGTACCCAGACGGGGCTGCTCGCCAGCCGCCTCAACGGCGACGTCATGCTCGCCCAGCAGGCCCTCACCACGATGCTGGTCTCGGCGACCAGCGTGCTGACCGTGGCCCTCGTCCTCACCGAGATGTTCTATCTGTCCTGGCTCATCAGCCTGATCGCCATCGCCATGCTGCCCGTGTTCATCGTCCCCGGCATCTACGTGGGGCGGCGCCTTCAGCACTACTCCCGGGCGCAGATGCAGGCCAACGGCGAACTGGGCGGCATCATCAACGAGCGCTTCAACGTGGGCGGGGCGATGCTCGCCAAGCTCTTCGGACGCCCGCGCGAGGAAGCCGCCGCGTTCGAGGCCCGGGCCGGCGAGGTGCGCCAGGTCGGGGTCGTCTGGACGGTGTACAGCAGGCTGTCGTTCATCTTCATGGCGCTGCTCGCGTCCCTGGCCACCGCCCTCGTCTACGGCGTCGGCGGCCATCTGGTGCTCGACGACGTGTTCCGCATCGGCACCCTGGTGGCCCTGGCCGCGCTGCTCGGCCGGCTCTACGGGCCCATCACCCAGCTGTCCAGCCTCCAGTCCAACGCGCTCACCGCGATGGTCAGCTTCGACCGGATCTTCGAGGTCCTCGACCTCAAGCCGCTCATCGAGGAGAAGCCGGACGCGCGCGCCCTCACCGCTCCGGGCGACGGACCCGCACCCGAGATCGAGTTCGACCAGGTCTCCTTCCGCTATCCGCGCGCCAGCGACGTGTCCCTGGCCTCGCTGGAGTCCAACGCGCTCTCGGCGGCCGAACGGGCCAAGGAGACGGCCGAGGTGCTCCACGGGATGACCTTCAGGGTGCCGGCGGGCAAACTCACGGCGCTCGTCGGCCCGTCGGGCGGCGGCAAGACCACCACCACCCATCTGGTGTCCCGGCTCTACGACCCGACGTCCGGCAGCGTCCGCATCGACGGCCACGACCTGCGGGACGTCAGCCTCGACTCGCTGCGCGACGTCGTCGGCGTGGTCAGCCAGGACGCGCACTTCTACCACGACACCATCCGCGTGAACCTCTCCTACGCACGCCCCGATGCCACGCAGCGCGATCTCCTGCGCGCCTGTGACGCGGCCCAGATCGGCGACCTGATCCGCTCGCTGCCCAGCGGCCTCGACACCGTGGTCGGCGACCGCGGCTACCGGCTCTCCGGCGGCGAGAAGCAGCGTCTGGCCCTGGCCAGGCTGCTCTTGAAGGCACCCTCGGTCGTGGTGCTCGACGAGGCCACCGCGCACCTGGACTCCGAGTCCGAGGCGGCCATCCAGCAGGCCCTGACCACCGCGCTGCGGGACAGGACCTCCCTGGTGATCGCCCACCGCCTGTCCACCATCCGCGAGGCGGACCAGATCCTCGTCATCGACGAGGGCGAGGTCCGCGAGAGCGGCACCCACGACGAACTCCTGGCCGCAGGAGGGCTCTACGCCGAGCTGTACCACACGCAGTTCAACCGCCCCGGCGCCAACGGAGCGGGCCCCGACGCCCACAAGGAGCGGGTCCTGCACGGTCCTGTCCTCGGCGGCGGCCCCGTCCTCGGCGGCGGCGGGCCCGTGCTCGGCGGCAGCGGTCCGCCGCCCGCGGTCGGCGGCGAGCACATCCTGCGCCTCGGCGCCGATCCGGACGAGCGCTGAACGCGCGTCTGCCTGAAGGGGGAGAAGGTGGAGTCGTCGGTGGTGGCGGAGCTGATCGCCGCACAGGTGGAGTCGTCGCCCGGTGCGGTGGCGGTCGAGGGCGAACGGACGCTGTCGTACGGGCAGTTGTGGGCGGAGTCGGGGCAGTGGGCGGCGCATCTGGCCGCCCTGGGCGTCGGCCGCGGCGATCGTGTCGCGGTGGTGGCGGAGCGGTCGGCGGACCTGGTGGTGCTGCTCCTGGGCGTGTGGCGGGCGGGCGCCGCCTACCTCCCCGTCGACGCGGGCTCTCCGCCGGGACGCATCGCCTTCCTCGTCGAGGACGCGGCACCCGCCCTCGTGCTGTGCACGCGGCAGAGCCGCAGCGCGCTCCCGGTCGGCGTCGCCGTGCAGGTCGTGGACGACCCGCGGGTGCGGGCGGCGGTCGCGGCCTGCGGCGGCCGTGCCGTCCAGGTGCCGGTGGGCGCTCAGGACATGGCGTACGTGATGTACACCTCGGGTTCGACCGGGGTGCCCAAGGGGGTGGCGGTGCCGCACGGGAGCGTCGCCGCCCTGGTGGGCGACGACGGCTGGGCGGTGGGTCCGGACGACGCGGTGCTCATGCACGCCCCGCACTCCTTCGACGTCACGCTGTTCGAGGTGTGGGTGCCGCTCGCCGCCGGTGGCCGCGTGGTGGTCGCCGGGCCGGGGGTGGTCGACGGCCGCCGGGTGCGCGAGCACGTGCGGCGCGGGGTGACCGCCCTGCACGTGACCGCGGGTTCGTTCCGCGTCATGGCCGAGGAGTCCCCGGACTGCTTCGCCGGACTGCGCGAGGTGCTGACCGGCGGGGACGTCGTGCCGCCCGGCTCGGTGGCCCGCGTGCGCGACGCCTGCCCGGACGTGGCCGTCCGCCACCTGTACGGGCCCACCGAGGCGACCCTGTGCGCGACCTGGCACCTCCTGGAGCCGGGCACCCAGGCGGCTCCCACGCTGCCGATCGGGCGACCGCTGCCCCGGCGGCGCACCTTCGTCCTGGACGCGGACCTGCGGCCGGTGCCCCAGGGCGGGACCGGGGAGCTGTACGTGGCGGGAGCGAGCCTGGCGCAGGGCTACTGGAGCCGGCCCGGTGCCACCGCGGAGCGCTTCGTGGCCTGCCCGTACGCGCCGGGGGAGCGGATGTACCGCACCGGAGACCTGGTGCGCGAGGCCGGGAACGGGGAGCTCCTGTTCGCCGGGCGTTCGGACGACCAGGTCAAAGTCCGTGGCTTTCGCGTGGAGTTGGGCGAGGTGGAGGCGGCCCTCGCCGCGCACCCCGCCGTGGCCCAGGCGGTCGTCGTCGCCCGCGCGGATGGGCGGGGCGAACGCCGCCTGGTCGGTTACGTCGTCCCCGCGGAAAGGCAAGGCCTGGACACCCCGGAAGACCTGGACACCCGAGGACCCTCCGGCACCCGAGGAGACCTGGCCGCCCGCACAGCCCCGGACACCCGGGCCCTGCGTGAGGCCGTCGCCGGAACACTGCCCGAGTACATGGTCCCGGCCGCGGTCCTCACCCTGGACCGCCTCCCGGTGACCCGCAACGGCAAGGTCGACCGCGACGCCCTGCCCGCACCCGACTTCGCGGCGAACGTCACCGGGCGCGCACCGCGTACCGAAGGCGAAACGCTTCTGTGCGCCCTGATGGCGGAGCTGCTCGGACTGGAACGCGTCGGGACGGACGACAGTTTCTTCGCACTGGGCGGCGACTCGATCATGGCGATGCAGCTGGCCGCACGGGCCCGCCACGGCCGGCTCTTCTTCAAGCCCGAGGACGTCTTCCAGCACCCGACACCGGCGGCCCTGGCCGCGATGGCCGACACCACCGGCGGCGGCCACGTCACCGGACCGCGCACGCACGCCTCCCTGACCGACCTGACGGCCGACCTCAGTCAGGACGAAGCCGACCGGCTGCGGGCCGAGGTGCCCGGCATGGAGGACGTGTGGCCCCTGTCGCCGTTGCAGGAAGGGCTGCTCTTCCACGCGACCTTCGCCGAGAGCGGTCCGGACGTGTACGCCAGCCAGCGCACGCTGACCCTCGACGGCCCCCTCGACGTGGACCGGCTGCGCGCGTCGTGGCAGGCCCTGCTCGCCCGCCACGCGGTGCTGCGCGCGAGCTTCCACCAGCGCGACTCGGGCGAGACGGTCCAGGTCATCACGTCCCGCGCCGAGGTGCGCTGGCGCGAGGCCGACCTGTCGCGGCTCGCGGAGGACGAGGTGTCCGCCGAGGTGGCACGCCTCGCCAAGGCCGAGCGGGCCGAGAAGTTCGATCTGCGGGTGGCACCGGCGCTGCGGCTGCTCCTGATCCGCCTGGGAGAGGGCAGGCACCGCCAGATCGTCACCGTCCACCACTCACTGGTGGACGGCTGGTCCACCGACGTCGTCTTCGGCGAGCTGTCCCAGGTGTACGCGGCGGGCGGCGACGGCAGCGCCCTGCCCGCCACGACGTCGTACCGGGAGTATCTGGACTGGCTCGGCCGCCAGGACGAGGAAGGCGCGGGGGAGGCCTGGCGCGCGGCGTTCACCGGCCTCGACGAGCCGACACTGATCGGGCCCGAGGGCGGCGCCGGTGCGCACATCGTGCCGGAGCCGATCCCCTTCGAGCTCTCCGAGGAACTCACCCGTGGGGTGGCGCGGTTGGCCCGTTCCCAGGGCGTGACCGTCAACACGGTCGTGCAGGGCGCGTGGGCGCAGCTCCTCGCCCGGCTCGTGGGGCGCACGGACGTGGTGTTCGGTACGCCGATGGCGGGCCGGCCCGCGGAGCTGCCGGGGGTCGAGTCGGCGGTCGGGCTGTTCCTCAACACCGTGCCCGTACGGGTGAGTCTGGCGGCGGACCAGTCGGTCGCCGGCATGCTCGCAGACCTGCGGGAGCGGCAGATCGCCCTGATGGCCCGGCAGCACCTGGGGCTGCGGGAGATACGGCAACTGGCCGGGCCCGGCGCCGTGTTCGACACGCTCGTGGTCTTCGAGAACCTCCCCGGGACACCGGCGGCGACCGGCACGGACCTGGCCATCCGTACCCTCGGGGAACCGGAGGACAGGGGCCATTATCCGTTGGCGCTGGTCGTGGTCCCCGACGCACGGCTGCGGGGGCTCCTCGTGCACCGCCCCGACGTGGTGGGGCGGGACAGGGCCGAGCGCGTGATCGCCTGGCTGCGGCGTGTCCTGGAGCAGATGGTGGCGGACCCGTCCGCGCCGGTGGGGCGGCTGGACGTCGCGCCCGAAGCCGAGGCGGCGCGCGGAACTTCGGCGCGGGAGCAGCAAGCGCCGGCCGCACCCGACCTGACCGCCCCGGACCTCTTCGCCCGGCAGGCGGTGGACACGCCCTTCGCGGTGGCGGTGGTGGACGGCACGCGCTCGCTCACGTATGGCGAAGTGAACGTACAAGCAGCGGCCCTGGCGCGGTACTTGGCGGGCAGGGGGGTGGGCTCGGAGACGCGCGTGGCCGTCCTGGCGGACCGCTCGGCGGAGCTGGTGACCGCGCTGATCGGAGTGTCGGCCGCGGGCGGCGTCTACGTCCCCGTGGACCCCGGGCTCCCCGCCGTGCGACTGCGCACGCTCCTGGACGACGTGGCCCCGCCGGTCCTGGTCTGCCTGCGCCAGACCCGCGACGCGGTGCCGGCCGACTACACCGGCCAACTGGTGGTCCTGGACGACCCGTCGGTCATCCGGGAGGTGTCCGGAGACGCGGACGGCGGCCCGGAGCAAGGCCTTGAACAGGGCGCGAAGGAGCGCGCACCGCTGACGGCGGCCAACGCGGCGTACGTGATCTACACGTCCGGGTCGACCGGCGTCCCCAAGGGCGCCGTCGTCCCCCACCGCGGCCTGCGCAACCTCGTCGACGACCGCATCGAGCGCTACCGCATCGGCCCTGACAGCGCGGTGCTCCAACTCGTCTCGCCGAGCTTCGACGTCTCCATGTCGGACATCTGGCCGGTCCTGTGCGCGGGCGGACGGCTGGTGCTCGCCCCGCCCGCGCGGCGCCACGCGACCGGCGAGGAACTGGTCGGCCTGATGCGCGCGCAGCGGGTGACGCACGTGGCGATGACGCCGACGCTCCTGGCGCAGCTGCCGCCGGAGGAACTGCCCGCGCTGCGCGTCCTGGTCATCGGCGGCGAACCGGTCTCCGACGAACTGCGCGGCCAGTGGTCGGCGAACCGCGAGATCTACAGCGAGTACGGGGTGACCGAGGCGACGGTCGCCTCGACGGTGAGCCGGGCCCTCGGCGCACACGACGAGCCGTCGATCGGCCGCCCGCTCGCCCGCACCTCCGCCCACGTCCTGGACGCGTTCCTGCGCCCGGTGCCCACGGGCACGGTGGGCGAGCTGTACGTGGCGGGCGCGGGCCTGGCACGCGGCTACCTGCGGCGGACGCAGCTGACGGCACGACGCTTCGTGGCCAGCCCGTTCGCGTCCGGCGAGCGCATGTACCGGACCGGGGACCTGGTGCGCAGGACCGGCACCGGCGACCTCGTCTACGCGGGCCGCGCCGACGCCCAGGTGAAGGTGCGCGGCTTCCGGGTGGAGCTGGGCGAGGTCGAGGCGGCCCTCGCCGGTCACCCCGCCGTCGACCGGGCCGTGGTGATCCTCCAGCCGGACGGGCGAGGGGAGCGCCGCCTGGTCGGCTATGTGGTCGGCACCGGCACCCGGTCAGGACCCGGCGCCGCCCCGCGGACACCGGACGGGCCGTCCGTACGCGACTACGCCGCGAAGGCCCTGCCGGACTACATGGTGCCCGCGGCCGTGCTCGCCCTCGACGCGCTGCCGGTCACGCCGAACGGCAAGGTCGACGTGCCCGCCCTGCCCGCCCCCGACTTCGCGGGGCAGGCGTCGGGCCGCGCCCCGCGAGGCGAGGCGGAGCAGCTCCTGTGCGCCCTGTTCGCCGACGTGCTCGGCCTGGAGCGGGTGGGGGCCGACGACGACTTCTTCCGGCTCGGCGGGGACTCCATCAGCTCGATGCAGCTGGTGAGCCGCGCCCGCCGATCGGGCGCCTCCTTCAGCGCCCAGGACGTGTTCGAGCACCGGTCACCGGAAGCCCTGGCCCGCGTGGTCAGGCTCGGTGCCGGGCAGGCGTCGGGCCCCGACACGGGCGAGGGCGAGGTGACCTGGACGCCGGTGATGCGCGCCCTGGGCGAGCGGGCTCTCGGCGGCGGCTTCACCCAGTGGATGGTGACGGGGACCCCCGCGGAGCTGCGCGCCGACGTCCTCGCGGCGGGCCTGGGCGCCGTACTGGACACGCACGCCATGCTGCGCGCCCGCGCCACGGCGGACGGCGACGCCGGACCGCGCCTGGTGGCGGGCGGGCCCGGGTCCGTGGACCCGGCACGCCTGATCACCCGGATCGACGCGACGGGGGTGGCGGCGGACGGCCTGGACGAGCTGGCGGGCCGCGCCGCACGCGAGGCGGCGGCGCGTCTTGACCCGTCCGCCGCGGTGATGGTCCAGGCCGTGTGGCTGGACGCGGGCCCGCGACGCGTCGGCCGGCTGGCCCTGGTGGTGCACCACATGGCGGTCGACGGCGTCTCCTGGCGGATCCTGGCCCCGGACCTGCGGGCCGCGTGCGAGAGCGCGGCCGCCGGACGGAAGCCGGAACTCGACCCCGTGGGCACGTCCTTCCTCCGCTGGTCCCGGCTCCTCGCGGCGGAAGCGACCGGCGCCGGCCGCGTCGCGGAACTCGGCGACTGGACCGCTCTCCTCGGCGACCGGGCGCGACCGCCGCTCGGCGCCCGCGCCCTCGACCCCGCACGGGACACGGCCGCGGGCATGCGCCACCGGACCTGGACCGTGCCGCCCCGGCAGTCGGCGACGCTCGCGGGAGCGACACCGGCGCTCTTCCACTGCGGCGTGCACGAAGTGCTCCTCGCCACGCTGGCCGGAGCGGTCGTCCGCGGCAGCGGGAGCGCCGACCGCACCGTCCTGATCGACGTCGAGGGACATGGCCGCAAACCGGTCGGCGGCGCGGATGTGCTGCGCACCGTCGGCTGGTTCACCGCTGTGCACCCCCTGCGCCTCGACCTGACCGGGGTCGACATGAGCGGCGCTGCGGCCGGCGGCCCAGCGGTGGGCACGCTCCTGAAGGCCGTCAAGGAACAGGCGCGGACCGTGCCCGGCGACGGCCTCGGATACGGGCTGCTGCGCCATCTGAACCCCGATACGGGACCGGTGCTCGCCGCCCTGCCGCGCCCGCAGATCAGCTTCAACTACATGGGCCGCTTCCCCGCGGCCGACACGGCCGACGCCGTCCGGCCCTGGCAGATGGCGGGCGAGGAGGCGATCGGCAGCTCCACCGACGACGCCATGCCCGCGACACACGCCCTGGAGGCCGGCGCGACGATCCGCGACACCGACGGCGGACCCGAGCTGACCCTGTCGCTGAGCTGGCACGGCGCGCTCCTCGACGAGGCGCGGGCCACACGCGTCGGCCACCACTGGCTCGGCCTGCTCGCGGGCCTGGCCGCACACACCACGGACCCGGCGGCGGGCGGCCACACGCCGTCCGACTTCCCCCTCATCGAGCTCGCCCAGGACGAGGTCGAGCAGTTCGAAGCGATGGCAGCAGAGCTCGAAGGAGGGCGTTCGCTGTGAAGACTCCCACCCCCGCCACGGGGCACGCGCCCGCGGACCACCGTCCGGCGGCCGGGCCCAAGGGCTCCGCGCTCGCCGAGGTGTGGCCGCTCTCGCCCCTCCAGGAAGGGCTGCTGTTCCACGCCGACTTCACCGGCCAGGGCCCCGACGTCTACACCGTGCAGAACATCCTGGCGGTCCAAGGGCCCCTGGACGCCGACCGCTTCCGCGCCTCCTGGGAGGCGCTCCTCGCCCGGCACGCGGCCCTGCGGGCGAGCTTCCAGCGCCGCAAGACGGGTGAGGCCGTACAGCTGATCACCCGCGAGGTCGTCCTGCCCTGGAGCCAGGCCGACGTCTCGCACCTGGCCGCACCCGAGGCGCGCGCCGAGATCGAACGCCTGGCCGCACGCGAACGCGCCCACCGGATCGACCCCGCGGCAGCGCCCCTGATGCGGCTGCTCCTGATCCGCGTCGGCGAGCGCGGGCACCGCCTGGTGATGACGAGCCACCACATCCTGATGGACGGCTGGTCGGCCCCCCTCCTCCTCGACGAACTCTCCGCGATCTACGCGGCGGGCGGCGACGCCTCGGGCCTCGCACCCGTCACCTCCTACCGGGAGTACCTGGCCTGGCTCGCCCGCCAGGACAAGGAAGCCGCCCGGGCCGCCTGGCAGGCGGAGTTGGCCGGAGCCGACGCACCGACGCTGGTCGTGGGCCCCGCGAACCCGACCCATGGCGACACACCGCCGCGGAAACGCTCCGCCCACCTGACCGGCGAGACGACCGGGGCGCTCGCCGCCCTGGCCCGCGCCCATGGTCTGACGACGAACACCGTGGTGCAGGGCGCCTGGGCGCTGGTCCTCGCGCGCCTGGCCGGGCGCACGGACGTGGTGTTCGGCGCGACCGTGGCGGGCCGCCCTCCGGAGCTGCCGGGCGCCGATTCCATGATCGGGCTGTTCATCAACACGCTGCCGGTCCGGGTCAGGGCCGACGGTGCGCGGCCGCTGCTGGACCTGCTGCGCGAGCTACAGGACCGCCAGTCCGCACTCCTGGCCCACCAGCACCTGGGCCTCGCGGAGATCCAGCAACTCGCGGGCCCCGGAGCCGGTTTCGACACGCTCCTCGTGTACGAGAACTACCCCCGGCCGCCCGGCCACGACCCCGCTCCCGACGCGCTCTCCCTCACCACCGAGGAGTCGCGCCAGGCGACCCACTACCCCCTGTCGGTCGGCGTCGTCCCCGGAGATCGGCTGCGGGTGGACGTGACGTACCGGCCCGACGTGGTGGACGAAGCGGTGGGCGACGCGCTGGCCGGACTGCTCGTGCGGGTGCTGCACCGCATCGTGGAGGACCCCGCGACGACGGTGGGAGGCCTCGGCGTGGCGCACGAGCCGCCGCCCCGCGTCAGGCCGCTGACACCCGCAGCCGAGGAGCCGGTCTCGGCGCAGGAGCCGGTGCCTCAGCTCATCGCGAGGCGGGTGGCGCAGGCGCCGGATGCGGTGGCCGTCCAGGGCGCACGCACGCTGTCGTACGGCGAGTTGTGGGCGGAGTCCGGCCGCTGGGCCCGGTACCTGGCAGGCAGGGGAGTGCGGCGTGGTGACCGTGTGGCGGTGCTGATGGAGCGGTCGCCGGATCTGGCGGCCGTGCTCCTGGGCATCTGGCGTGCGGGCGCCGCCCATGTACCGGTGGACGTCGGATGGCCTTCGGAGCGGGTGGCCTTCGTCCTGCGGGACGCGGCTGTCGCGCTGGTGGTGTGCACGGACGAGAGCCGCCGCACGCTGCCCGCGCACAGGGACGGGCGGCTCGCGGTCCTCGACGACCCACGGCTGCGGTCGGCGCTCGCGGCCCACGGAACCGACGCGCCGGACACCGCTGTGGTGGCGGCGCGGGACGTGGCGCACGTGATGTACACCTCGGGCTCGACCGGCGCCCCCAAGGGCGTCGCCGTGCCCCACGGGAGCGTCGCGTCCCTCGTGGCGGAGTCGCGCTGGGCGGTGGGCCCCACGGACGCGGTCCTCATGCACGCCCCGCACGCCTTCGACGTGTCGCTCTACGAACTGTGGGTCCCCCTGGCCGCCGGTGCCCGCGTCGTGATGGCCGGGCCCGGTGTCGTCGACGCCCAGCGGATGCGTGAGCACGTGACGGGCGGGGTCACGGCGGCCCACCTGACCGCCGGGTCCTTCCGGGTGCTCGCGGAGGAGTCCCCGGAAAGCTTCGCGGGCCTGCGCGAGGTCCTGACCGGCGGAGACGTGGTCCCGGCCGCGGCGGTGGCGAAGGTGCGCGAAGCGTGCCCCGAGGTCACCGTCCGGCACCTGTACGGGCCCACGGAGACCACGCTGTGCGCGACCTGGCATCTGCTGGCGCCGGGCGATGCCATGGGTCCCGTACTCCCGATCGGAAGCCCGCTGCCCCACCGCCGCACCCTCGTCCTGGACGCGTTCCTCCAGCCCTTGCCGCCGGGCATGACCGGCGAACTCTACGTGGCTGGGGCTGGGTTGGCGCAGGGCTACTGGGCCGCCCCCGGCGCGACCGCCGACCGGTTCGTGGCCTGCCCGTACGCGCCCGGCGAGCGGATGTACCGCACCGGCGACCTGGTGCGCGAAAGGAAGAACGGGGAGCTCGTCTTCGTCGGCCGCGCGGACACGCAGGTCAAAGTGCGCGGATACCGTGTGGAGCTGGGCGAGGTGGAGGCGGCCCTGAGCGCCCACCCGGCCGTGGCCCAGGCGGTCGTCGTCGCCCGCGCGGACGGCCCGGGGGAGCGCCGCCTCGTCGGCTACGTCGTCCCGGACGGCCGGACGGTGGACCCGCGGCAGCTGCGCGAGGACGTCACCCGTGTGCTGCCCGACTACATGGTGCCGGCCGTCGTGCTCGTCCTGGACGCCCTGCCGGTGACCCGCAACGGCAAGGTCGACCGCGCGGCCCTGCCCGCGCCCGACCTCGCCGGACGGGTCACGGGGCGTGAGCCGCGGACCGAGGCCGAGGAGACCCTGTGCGCTCTGTTCGCCGAGGTGCTCGGGATGGAGCGGGTGGGCGTCGAGGACAGCTTCTTCGAGCTGGGCGGCGACTCGATCATGTCGATGCAGCTCGCCGCGCGAGCCCGCCGCGCGGACCTGCTCTTCAAGGCGCAGGACGTCTTCGAGCACGAGACGCCCGCCGGGCTCGCAGCCGTCTGCCGGCGCCCGGACGAGACGCCGGCGGCACCCGACGTGGCCGTGGGTGAAGTGCCCTGGACGCCCGTGATGCGGGAACTCGGCCCGTCTGCCGCCCGCCCGAGGTTCGCCCAGTGGGCGATCGTCGGCGCCCCGTCCGGACTCCAACGACACGCCCTCGTGCCCGCGTTGAGCGCGCTCGTCGACACCCATGACGTACTCCGCTCCCGGGTGGTCGCGGACGAGAAGGGGCCGCGGCTCTTCGTCGAGGAGCGGGGCTCGCTGGACGTCGGCGCGCTGATCACGCGCGTGAACGCGACCTACGCGGTGGCGGGCACGCTCGACGACATCGCGGACGAGGCGGCGCAGGAGGCCGCGGACCGGCTCGATCCGTCGGCGGGCGTGCTGCTTCAGGTGGCCTGGGTGGACGCGGGCCCGGGCCGGACCGGCCGACTGGCCGTCGTGGTCCACCACTTGGCGGTCGACGGAGTCTCCTGGCGGATTCTGTTGCCGGACCTCCGTGCCGCGTGCGAGGCGGCGATCGCGGGGCGCGAGCCGCGACTCGACCCGGTGGGCACCTCCTTCCGGCACTGGTCGCGGCTGCTGGTCGAACAGGCTTCCCACGAGGTACGGGTCGCCGAACTCGACGGATGGGCGACCCTGTTGCAGCCAGGAGAGCCTCGGCTCACGGAGGGAGAGCTGACCCCGGTTCGGGACACCGCCGCGACCATGTGCCGCCGTTCTTGGACCGTGTCGTCCTCGCAGGCCGAGACGTTGACGGGCCGGACGCCGTCGGTCTTCCACTGTGGTGTGCACGAGGTGCTGCTGGCGTCGTTGGCCGGTGCCGTCGCCCTCTGGCGGCAGGACACGGATTCCGGAGTCCTGCTGGACGTGGAGGGGCATGGTCGGGTGGCGGCCGAGGGGGTGGATCTGTCGCGTACGGTCGGCTGGTTCACCGCTGTGCATCCGGTGCGGCTTGATGTGGGTGCGGTGGATGTACGTGAGGTGATGGCCGGGGGCACGGCGGCCGGGGCGTTGTTGAAGGCGGTGAAGGAGCAGGCGCGGGCGGTGCCGGGGGACGGGCTCGGGTTCGGCTTGCTGCGGCATCTGAACCCGGTCACGGCTCCGGTGCTGGCGGGGCTGCCGCGTCCGCAGATCGGCTTCAACTACCTGGGCCGCTTCACCGCCGACGCCTCGGGAACCTCGCTCGGCGGCTCGCTCGACCCGGCCATGCCCGCCACCCACACGATCGAGGCGGGCGCGGTCGTCGTCGACACGGCCGCGGGACCCAAGCTGACCCTCACGCTGAGCTGGGCCGCCGCGCTGCTCGACGAGACGGCCACGGAACGCCTTGGACGGCTCTGGCTCGACCTGCTCGGTGGTCTCGCCGCGCACACGACGGACCCCGGCGCGGGCGGCCACACCGCCTCCGACTTCCCGCTCCTCGACCTCGCGCAGGACGAGGTCGACGAGCTCGAAGCGGGCTTCGCCGACGGCATCCCGTGACCGCCGTGTCCCGCCGGCCCCGGCGTCCGCGCCGCACCCATCACCCAAAACCGCCACGTGAATCCGCCCGCAGCAACTCGCTCCGAGGAGAGAAGCGATGACCCGATCCCTTGTCGAGGACGTGTGGCCGCTGTCGCCCCTGCAAGAAGGGCTGCTCTTCCACGCCGCCTTCGACAGCGAGGGTCCCGACGTCTACCAGGGGCAGCGGCTGCTCGACCTGACCGGCCCGCTGGACGCCGACCGGCTGCGGGCGTCCTGGCAGGCGCTGCTGGCCCGGCACGCCGCCCTGCGGGCGAGCTTCCGCAGGCGGAAGACGGGTGAGGCGGTGCAGGTCATCGCGCGGGAGGTGGAGCTGCCGTGGTGCGCGGCCGATCTCTCCGGGCTCACGGAAGCCGATGCCCTGGCCGAGGCGGACCGGCTCGCGGGCCGGGAACGGGCCGAGCGCTTCGACCTGGCGACGGCTCCGCTGCTGCGGCTCCTGCTGATCAGGATCGGTGCGGAGCGCCACCGCCTGGTGGTCACCAGCCACCACGTCCTGATGGACGGCTGGTCGATGCCGGTCCTGCTCGGCGAGCTCTCCGCGGCCTACGCGGCGGGCGGCGACACCTCAGGACTGCCGCCGGTGACGTCCTACCGGGAGTACCTGGCCTGGCTCGGCCGGCAGGACAAGGAGGCGGCGCGGGCCGCCTGGCGGGCGGAGTTCGCGGGGGCGGAGGGGCCGACCCTCGTCGCGCCCGAGGACCCGGGCCGCACGCCCCTGCCCCCGGAGAGCCTGATCGAGGAGTTCCCCGCCGCACTGACCGCAGGCCTGCTGCGGTTCGCCCGTGGCCAGGGCCTGACGGTGAACACCGTCGTGCAGGGGGCGTGGGCGCTGGTCCTCGCGCGGCTCGCCGGGCGCACGGACGTGGTGTTCGGTGCCACCGTGGCGGGGCGGCCGATGGAACTGCCGGGCGTCGAGTCGATGGTCGGGCTGTTCATCAACACCCTGCCCGTGCGCGTCCGGCTCGACGCCGGGCAGCCGGTGGCCCGCATGCTGGCCGCACTCCAGGAGCGCCAATCGTCCTTGATGGAGCATCAACACCTCGGACTGCCCGAGGTGCAGGGGCTCGCCGACGCGTCGGGCGCGGGCTTCGACACCCTCGTGGTGTACGAGAACTACCCCAGCCCGCCCGCGGGGCCCCCGTCGCCCGACACCTTCGGCGTGCGGATCGCCGCCGGTCAGGAGACCGCGCACTATCCCTTCACGCTGGTGGTGGCGCCCGACGGGGACCGGATGCTCTGCAAGCTCGACTACCGCCCGGACCAGTTCGACCGCGAGACCGCGGAGTCGGTGTGCGCGTGGCTGGTGCGGGTCCTCGAACAGCTGGTGGAAGACCCGTCCGCCCCCGTGGGCCGGCTCGGTGTGCTCGCGGCGCCCGAGCGCGGCCTGGTCGTGGAGGGATGGGGCGGCACGGCGGGCGAGGTGCCGGGCGCACTGGTCCCGGAACTGATCGCCGGACGCGTGGCCGCGGCGCCGGACGCACGAGCCGTCGAGGGGGAACGGACGCTCTCGTACGGGGAGTTGTGGGCGGAGTCGGGCCGCTGGGCCCGCTACCTGACGGACGCGGGGGTGCGGCGCGGTGACCGCGTCGCGGTCGTGATGGAGCGGTCGGCCGAACTGCTGCCGCTGCTCCTGGGCGTGTGGCGGGCGGGCGCCGCCTATGTGCCCGTCGACGCGGGCTCGCCGCCGGAGCGCGTGCGTTTCGTGCTCGACGACTCGGCTCCGGCCGTCGTGCTGTGCACGGAGAAGACCCGGGCCGTCGTGCCGGACGAGGGCCCCGGACCGGTGGTGACCGACGACCCGCGCGTGCGGGACGCCGTGGCCGCCGCGTCGCCCGACGAGGGCGATAGGGGCGTTACGGGCGGCGCGGCCGGTCCGTCCGTGCTCGTGGGCGCGGACGACGTGGCGTACGTGATGTACACCTCGGGATCCACGGGTGTGCCGAAGGGCGTGGCCGTGTCGCACGGCAGCGTCGTGGCGCTGGTGGGGGAGCGCGGCTGGTCCGTCGGCCCGGATGACGCGGTCCTCATGCACGCCCCGCACGCCTTCGACGTGTCCCTCTTCGAGGTGTGGGTCCCGCTGGCGTCCGGGGGCCGCGTGGTCGTCGCGGGACCGGGCCCGGTCGATGCCGAGCAGGTGCGGCGGCACGTGGACCGAGGCGTGACCTCGGTGCATCTGACCGCCGGTTCGTTCCGCGTCCTCGCGGGGGAGTCACCGGCGTGCTTCACCGGCCTGCGCGAGGTCCTGACGGGCGGTGACGTGGTTCCGGTGGAGGCGGTCGCACGGGTGCGCGAGGCCTGCCCCGACGTGGTCGTCCGGCATCTGTACGGGCCGACCGAGGTCACCCTGTGTGCCACCTGGCGGCTCTGGGGGCCGCACGACGCCGTGGGGCCGGTCCTGCCCATCGGCCGCCCCCTGGGCAACCGGCGGGTGTTCGTCCTCGACGCGTTCCTCCAGCCGGTGCCCGCGGGCGTGACCGGGGAGCTGTACGTGGCGGGCGAGGGCCTGGCGCAGGGGTACTGGGGCCGCACCGAGCTGACGGCGGAACGCTTCGTGGCCTGCCCGTTCGTACCGGCCGGACGGATGTACCGCACCGGGGACCTGGTGCGCTGGTCCGACACCGGTGAACTGCTCTTCGTCGGCCGCGCGGACGCACAGGTCAAGGTGCGCGGGTTCCGCGTGGAGCTCGGCGAGGTGGAGGCGGCCCTGGCCACGCATCCCGCCGTGGCGCAGGCGGTGGTGGTCGCCCGCGAGGACGGCCCGGGCGAGCGCCGCCTGGTCGGTTACGTCGTGCCGAAGAGTCCGGCGGGCGTGGACCCCGGCCTCGTCCGCGCCCATGCGGCCAGGACGCTGCCCGACTACATGGTTCCGGCCGACGTGCTCCCGCTGGGCGAGCTCCCGGTCACCCGTAACGGCAAGGTCGACCACCGGGCTCTGCCCGCGCCCGACTTCGCGGCCCGGACCACGGACCGCGCGCCCCGTACGGAGACCGAGGCGGCCTTGTGCGGCCTGTTCGCCGAAGTGCTCGGCCTGGAACGGGTCGGGGTCGGGGACAGTTTCTTCGAGCTGGGCGGCGACTCGATCATGTCGATGCAACTGGTCGCACGGGCCCGTCGCGCCGGCCTCGTGATGACCCCCCGCCAGGTCTTCGACGAGAAGACCCCCGAGGGGTTGGCACGCGTCGCGGAGGCGCTGCGAGCAGGGGAGAGGGCGCGCGGCGGCGGTTCGCCGGGCGACGCGGGCGTGGGGGACGTGCCCTGGACGCCGGTGATGCGGGAGCTGGGGGAGCGCGGTCTGCGCGGCGGGTTCGCGCAGTGGGCGACCGTCGGCGCTCCGGCGGATCTCGGCCGGGACGTGCTCCTGGGCGGGCTCGGCGCCGTACTCGACGCGCACGACATGCTGCGGGCGCGGGTGGTGACGGAAGGCGACGGGCCCAAGTTGACGGTGACACCGCGCGGTTCGGTGTCCGTGGAGGGCCTGGTCGTGCGGGTCGACGCGAAGGCCGCGCCGACGGACTCGGTGAGTTCGGTTGATTCGCTGGACGGCGTCGCGGCGCGGGCGGCGCGCGAGGCGGTGGACAGGCTTGACCCGGCCGCCGGTGTGATGGTGCAGGCCGTGTGGGTGGATGCCGGTCCTGAGCGTGACGGACGGCTGGTCCTCGTGGTCCATCACCTCGTGGTGGACGGAGTCTCCTGGCGGATCCTGTTGCCGGACCTCCGTGCCGCGTGCGAGGCGGTGGCCGCGGGCCGCGCGCCTCAACTCGACCCGGTTCCGCACTCGTTCAAGCAGTGGGCCGACATCCAGATGGCGGACGCGAGCGGAGAGCGGCGGACGGCCGAACTCGCGCGGTGGACCGAACTGCTCGGTACTCAGTCCGAAGCGCCGCTGGGTGCAAGCGAGTTGGATCCGGTTCGGGACACCGCCGCGACCATGTGCCGCCGTTCTTGGACCGTGTCGTCCTCGCAGGCCGAGACCTTGACGGGCCGGACGCCGTCGGTTTTCCACTGTGGTGTGCATGAGGTGTTGTTGGCGTCGTTGGCGGGTGCTGTTGCTCTTTGGCGGCGGGACACGGATTCCGGGGTTCTGCTGGATGTGGAGGGGCATGGTCGGGTGGCGGCCGAGGGGGTGGATCTGTCGCGTACGGTCGGCTGGTTCACCGCTGTGCATCCGGTGCGGCTTGATGTGGGTGCGGTGGATGTACGTGAGGTGATGGCCGGGGGTGTGGCGGCCGGGGCGTTGTTGAAGGTGGTGAAGGAGCAGGCGCGGGCGGTGCCGGGGGACGGGCTCGGGTTCGGCTTGCTGCGGCATCTGAACCCGGATACCGCTGGGGTGCTGGCGGGGTTGGCGCGTCCGCAGATCGGCTTCAACTACCTGGGCCGCTTCACCGCCGACACGGCGACGGGCACGGTGGCCCCCTGGCACCTGGCGGGAAGCGAGGCGATCGGCGGCTTGATCGATCCCGGCACTCCAGCCCTGCACGCCCTCGAAGCGAGCGCGGTGGTCCAGGACACCGCCGAAGGCCCCGAGCTGACCCTCACGCTGAGCTGGCCCGGTGGGCTCTTCGACGACGCCGGCGCGGCGGAACTCGGCCGCCTGTGGGAGCAGGTCCTCGGCGGACTGGCCGCTCACACCGATGATCCCGCAGCAGGCGGGCACACCCCGTCCGACTTCTCCCTCATCGCCCTCACCCAGCGCAACGTGTCGGAGCTGGAGGCGGCGGTGCCGCAGCCGGCCGACGTATGGCCCCTGTCGCCGTTGCAGGAAGGGATGCTCTTCCACGCCACGTTCGACGAGGACGGCCCGGACGTCTACCAGAGCCAGCGGCTCATGGCGCTGGACGGGCCGCTGGACGTGCCCCGGCTGCGTGCCGCGTGGGAGGCGCTCGTGGACCGGCACGCGGCGCTGCGGGCGAGCTTCCACCGGCTCGGGTCCGGATCGGGCGAAGCCGTACAGGTCGTCGCCCGGCACTTGGAACTGCCCTGGCGCGAGGCCGACGTGTCGCGGCTGCCGGAGGCCGAAGCGCGGGCCGAGGCCGAACGCCTCGCCGAGCGCGACATGGCGGAGCGCTTCGACCTGACACGCGGGCCGCTGCTGCGCCTGCTGCTCGTCCGCTTCGGCGAGAACCGGCACCGACTCGCCGTCACCAGCCATCACATCCTGGTCGACGGCTGGTCCATGCCGGTCATCCTCGACGAGGTGTCCGCGCTGTACGCGGCGAGCGGCGACGCGAGGGACCTCAAGCCGACCGCCTCCTACCGCGACTACCTGGCCTGGCTGGAGCGGCAGGACAAGGAGGCCGCACGGGACGCCTGGCGGACGGAGCTCGCCGGTGCGGACGAACCGACGCTCGTCGCGCCCGCGGACCCCGGCCGGCCGCCGGTGATGCCGGAGGTCGGCTCGGCGGAGCTCGACCCGGACAAGACCCGGGCACTGGGCGCGTTGGCCCGGGCCCATGGGCTGACGGTGAACACGGTGGTGCAGGGTGCGTGGGCCCTCGTCCTCGCGCGGCTCGCCGGGCGCACGGACGTCGTGTTCGGCGGCACCGTGGCCGGGCGGCCCCCGGAACTGCCGGACGCCGAGTCGATGATCGGCCTGTTCATCAACACCCTGCCCGTCCGTGTGCGGCTCGACGCCGGGCAGCCGGTCCTGGAGCTGCTCGCCGGACTCCAGGAGCGCCAGTCCGCGCTCATCGCCCACCAGCACCTGGGCCTGTCGGAGATCCAGCAGCTGGCCGGCCCCGGCGCGGTCTTCGACACCATGCTGATGTTCGAGAACTACCCGCGGCAGTCGGCCGCCCTGACCGGCCCGGCCGGTGGCGCCACGGCCGACGACGTCACGATCACCCAGCTGCACACGCTGGCCGGGACGCACTATCCGCTGGCGGTCGGCGTCATCCCCGCCGAGCGGCTCCGCGTCCTGGTGACCTACCGGCCCGACCTGATCAGCAGGGAGAGCTCCGTCCGTACGGCACACCAGGTCGTCCGGATCCTGGAGCGGCTGGTGGCGGACCCGACGCTGTCGGTGGCGCGGGCAGACGTCCTGGACGCCGAGGACCGCACGGCGGTCGTGGAGGAGTGGAACGCCACGGGTGCGCGGACCCCTCGCGCGAGCGTGCCTGAACTGATCGCCGAGCGTGTGGCGTCGTCGCCGGACGCGGTGGCCGTCGAGGGGGAACGCGCCCTGTCGTACCGGGAGTTGTGGGCGGAGTCCGGACGGTGGGCCGACCGTCTGGCGCGGCTGGGTGTGGGCCGGGGAGACCGCGTGGCCGTCGTGATGCGGCGGTCGCCCGATCTGCCGTCCGTGCTCCTGGGCATCTGGCGTACCGGTGCCGCGTATGCGCCGGTGGACGTCGGGTGGCCGGTGGAGCGGATCGCCTTCGTCGTCGACGACGCGGCGCCGGCGGCAGTGGTGTGCACGACGGAGAGCCGGGCCTCGGTGCCGGACGGACTCACCACTCCTGTCCTGGTCCTGGACGACCCTCGATGGAGGACGGAGCGCGAAACCGACCGGCCGGTCGTGACACAGGCCCCCGAGGTCGTGACGCAGGCGCCTAGGGGCGTGCGGGACGCGGCGGCCGGTGCGGGCGCGGACGATGTGGCGTCGGTAGCCCACGACGCGTCGTACGGACCTCAAGACGTGGCGTACGTGATGTACACCTCGGGATCCACGGGCACCCCCAAGGGCGTCGCCGTGCCGCACGGGAGCGCGGCGGCGCTCGTGGGGGAGCGGGCCTGGTCGGTCGGGCCGGCCGACGCCGTGCTGATGCACGCACCGCATGCCTTCGACGTCTCCCTCTACGAGATGTGGGTCCCGCTGGCCGCCGGTGGCCGCGTGGTCATGGCCGAGCGCGGTGTGGTGGACGCCCAGCGGCTGCGCGAGCACGTGAAGCGCGGGGTGACGTCCGTCCATGCCACGGCCGGGCAGTTCAGGGCCCTGACGGAGGAGACCCCCGACTGCTTCGCCGGGCTGCGGGAGGTGCTGACCGGCGGTGACGTTGTCCCGGCCGGATCGGTGGCGCGGCTGCGGGACGCCTGCCCCGATGTCACCGTGCGCCATATGTACGGGCCGACCGAGGTGAGCCTCTGCGCGACCTGGCAGCTGCTGGAGCCGGGCGATGCCCTGGGCCCCGTCCTGCCGATCGGGCGCCCGATGAGCGGTCGGCGGACCTACGTCCTGGACGCGTTCCTGCAACCGGTGGCACCCGGTGTGACCGGTGAACTGTACGTGGCGGGGGCCGGGTTGGCGCAGGGCTACTGGCGCCGCCCGAGCCTGACCGGGGAGCGGTTCGTGGCCTGCCCCTACCTGCCCGGCGAGCGGATGTACCGCACCGGCGACCTGGTGCGCTGGATCGAGGACGGGCATCTGGTCTTCGTCGGGCGTGCGGACGCACAGGTCAAGATCCGTGGCTTCCGGGTGGAGCTGGGTGAGGTGGAGGCGGCCTTGGCCGCCCACCCCGCCGTGGCCCAGGCCGTCGTCGTCGCCCGCGAGGACCGGCAGGCGGAGCGTCGCCTGGTCGGGTACGTGGTCGCGGACGGCGGCGGCGCACAGCCGGACCCCGAAGCTGTCCGTGCCCACGTCGCCAGGACGCTGCCCGACTACATGGTCCCCGCCGTCGTCCTCACCCTGACGACCCTCCCGGTGACCCGTAACGGCAAGGTCGACCGTGCCGCCCTGCCCGCCCCCGACTTCGCGGGCAAGGCCACCGGGCGCGAGCCGCGCACGGGGCCCGAGGCGGTGCTGTGCGCGCTGACGGCCGAGCTGCTCGGCCTGGAGCGGGTGGGGCCCGACGACAGCTTCTTCGAGCTGGGCGGCGACTCGATCATGTCGATGCAACTGGTCGCCCGTGCCCGCCGCGCGAACCTGCTCCTCACGGCACAGGACGTCTTCGAGCACGAGACCCCCGCGGGCCTCGCGGCCGTGGCCCGGCGGGTGGATGCCGCGCCGGCCACTGCCGAAGCGGGCATCGGGGATGTGCCCTGGACGCCCGTGATGCGGGCACTGGGCGAGCGAGTGCTGCGCGGCAGGTTCGCGCAGTGGACGATCGTCGGCGCCCCGGCGGGGCTCGGCCAGGACGTGCTGGTGGGCGCCGTGGGGGCCGTGCTCGACACGCACGACATGCTGCGGGCCCGCGCCGTGGCAGGGGAGAGCGGCCGTCACGGGCCCCGGCTGACCGTAGGGCCGCGCGGCTCGGTCGACGCCGCGCCCCTGGTCACGCGGATCGACGCGACGGACGCGCCCGCCGACACCCTGGACGACCTCGCGGGCGAGGCGGCCCGGGCGGCCACCGAACGCCTGGATCCCGCGGCGGGCGTGCTGCTGCGTGCCGTCTGGGTGGACGCCGGTCCGCGGCGGACCGGCCGACTGGCCCTGGTCGTGCACCACCTGGTGGTCGACGGTCTGTCGTGGCGCGTCCTCGTCCCGGACCTGCGGACCGCGTGCGAGGCGTTGGCGGCCGGGCGGCGGCCGGAGCTCGACGCGGTGGGCACGTCCTTCAAGCAGTGGACGGACGTCCTGACCGAGCAGGCCGCCGGCGAGCCCCGGACCGCCGAGCTGGCGGGCTGGACCGCTCTCCTCGACACGGCCGAACTCCCGCTCGGCACACGGGACCTGGATCCGGAGCAGGACACCGCGGCCACCATGCGCCGCCGCTCCTGGACCGTGCCGACCCACCTCGCGGACACCCTGGCGGGCCGGACGCCCGCGGTGTTCCACTGCGGAGTGCGTGAGGTGCTCCTGGCGACGCTCGCGGGCGCGCTCACGCAGTGGCGCGGCCAGCCGGGCCCCGTACTCCTCGACGTCGAGGGGCACGGCAGGGAGCCGCTCGCGGGCGCCGAACTGTCGCGCACGGTCGGCTGGTTCACGGCCACCCACCCCGTACGCCTGGACGCGTCCGGGATCGACCTGGACGCTGCACGGACCGGCGGTCCGGCGGCAGGGGCGCTCCTGAAAGCCGTCAAAGAGCAGGCGCGGGCCATACCCGGCGGCGACGGGCTCGGATTCGGGCTCCTGCGCCACCTGAACCCCGACACCGCACCTGCCCTTGCAGACGTGCCGACCCCGCAGATCGGCTTCAACTACCTGGGGCGGTTCCCGGCGGAGGCAGCGGCGGGCCCCGTCGCCCCCTGGCAGCAGGCCGGGAGAGAGGCCATCGGCGGTTCGGTCGACCCGGACATGCCCGCGCTGCACGCCCTGGAGGCGGGCGCTGCCGTGCAGGACACCTCTGCGGGGCCGGAGTTGACGGTCACGCTGACGTGGCCCACCGGTGTGATCGGCGAGGCGGAGGCCGCTCGCCTCGCCCGGATCTGGCTCGACCTCCTCGCCGGTCTGGCGGCTCACACCACCGGCCCCGCCACCGACGCTCCCGTGGGCGGGCACACCCCGTCCGACTTCTCCCTCGTGGACCTCGCACAGCACGAGGTCGACGAACTCGAAGCCGCCGTGCCGGATGTGGTGGACGTATGGCCGCTCTCGCCGTTACAGGAAGGGCTGCTGTTCCACGCGGGGTTCGACGAGCAGGGGCCGGACCTCTACGAGGGGCTGCGCGTGCTCGACCTGGACGGCCCGCTGGACGTGGACCGGCTGCGGGCCTCCTGGGAAGCCATCCTCGCCCGGCACCCGATCCTGCGGGCGAGCTTCCACCGGCGTGCGTCGGGCCAGGCGGTGCAGACCATCGCGCGGGCGGTGGAACTCCCCTGGCGAGAAGTCGACTTGTCGGCACTCCCGGCTGCGGACGCCCGTGCCGAACTCGACCGGATCGCCGAGGAGGAGCGCGCCCGCCGACTGGACGTGACCGAAGCGCCCTTGCTGCGCCTGCTGCTGATCCGTCTCGGCGAGAACCGCCATGCCCAGATCGTCGTCAACCACCACCTCGTCACCGACGGCTGGTCGCTGCCCGTCCTCATCGCCGAGATGTCCGCGATCTACGCGGCCGGCGGCGACGGGCGGACCCTGCCCGTCGCGACCTCGTACCGGGAGTACCTGGCCTGGCTGGAACGCCAGGACAAGGAGGCGGCACGGGAGGCCTGGCGCAGGGAGTTCGCGGGCGCGGACGAACCGACGCTGACGGTGCCCGACGAGCTGTCCGCCGTGCCTGCCGTGCCCGACCGCGTGCCGTTCGAGTACGGCGAGGACCTCACCCGGAGCGTCGTCGAGCTGGCGCGCGGTCACGGCCTGACGGTGAACACCGTCGTGCAGGGCGCCTGGGCGCTGCTCCTGGCCCGGCTCGTCGGCCGCACCGACGTGGTCTTCGGCGCGACGGCCGCGGGCCGGCCCGCCGAGCTGCCGCGCGTGGAGTCGATGGTCGGCCTGTTCCTCAACACGCTCCCCGTACGCGTCGATCTGCGGGCGGAGCAGTCGGTCGCCGCCATGCTGACCGGCCTCCAGGAGCGGCAGGTCGCGCTCATGTCCCACCAGCACATCGGCCTCTCCGAGATCCGCGGGCTCGCGGGTCCCGGCGCCGCCTTCGACACGCTCGTCGTGTACGAGAACTACCCGCGCCCGCCGCTGGGCGAGCCCGCGCCCGACATCCTGTCCATCCGCCCCGGCGGCACACCGGAGGACACCGGTCACTACCCGCTGACGCTCATCGCGGTACCGGGCGACCGGCTGCACGGCGAGTTCATCTACCGGCCCGGCGTGTTCCACCGGGCCTGGGCCGAGGAGATGGTGGCGGCACTGGGCCATGTGCTCGAAGGGATGGCCGCCGATCCGTCGGCGCCCGTGGCACGGGTGGGGGTACTGGGCGCAGCGCGCCACGAACGCGTCGTCAGGCAGTGGAACCGCACGCGGGCCCCGGTGGCCCCGCGGACCTTGCCCGAGCTGCTGTGGCGACAGGTGGAGCGGTCGCCGGACGCCACCGCCCTGGTGTCGGGCGAGCGGACGCTGTCGTACGCGCAGGTGCAGACGGAGGCGGGCCGCTGGGCCCGGCATCTGATCGCGGCCGGTGTGGGCCCCGAGCGCCGGGTGGCCGTGCTGGTACCGGCCTCGGAGGCGACGGTGGTCTCCGTGCTCGCGGTGACGATGGCGGGCGGCGCCTTCGTGCCGGTCGACCCGGGATACCCGAGGGAGCGGGTGGCGTTCGTGCTCGCGGACGCGGACCCGGCGGTGGTGCTGTGCACGGGGCAGACGCGTTCCCTGGTGCCGCACGGGTTCACGGGCCGAGTGATCGTCCTCGACGATCCGGAGGTCCTGGCGGCCGTGGCCGGCCAGGACGCGGGACCCGTCGGTCAGGGTGAACGCAGCGGTCCGCTCGGTCCGGCCAACGCGGCCTACGTGATCTACACCTCCGGGTCGACCGGGACGCCGAAGGGTGTGGTCGTGCCGCACGCGGGACTGGCCAACCTGGCGCGGGCGCAGATCGAGCGGTTCGCGGTGGGCCCGGACGCGCGGGTGCTCCAGTTCGCCTCGCCGAGCTTCGACGCGTCGGTCTCCGAGCTGTGCATGGCGCTGCTGTCCGGAGGGGCGCTCGTGGTGGCGGGGCCGGACGCGCTGCCGCCGCAGGTTGCGCTGGGCCAGGCGGTCCGCGCGTGGGGCGCGACGCATGTGACGGTGCCTCCGAGCGTGCTGGCGGTGGAGGAGGAACTACCGCCGGAGCTGGTGACATTGGTGGTGGCCGGCGAGACGTGCCCCCCGGCGCTCGTGGACCGATGGGCCGCGGGACGGCGCATGGTGAACGCGTACGGGCCCACCGAGCTGACCGTGTGCGCGGCGATGAGCGCGCCTCTGTTGCCGGGCGGGCGGGGAGAGCCGGACGGGCCGGCGGAGGCGGCCGGGGAAGCTGAGACGGGCGGGGCAGGGAAGCCGGGTGGGCGAGCAGGCGGCGCCGCGGTGCCGATCGGCCGTCCGATGGCCAACGTCCAGGTGTTCGTCCTGGACCGCTTCCTCCGGCCCGTCCCGCCGGGTGCGCCGGGCGAGCTGTACGCGGCGGGCGCGGGAGTGGCCCGCGGGTACTGGGCGCGGCCCGGCCTGACCGCCGAGCGGTTCGTGGCGTGCCCGTACGCGCCCGGCGAGCGGATGTACCGCACCGGGGACCTCGTGCGCTGGACCGACGACGGTGAACTCGTCTTCGTCGGGCGCGCGGACGCGCAGGTGAAGGTGCGGGGCCACCGGATCGAACCGGGCGAGGTCGAGGCGGTCGTGGCCGCGCAGCCCGGGGTCGCCCAAGTGGTGGTCGTGGCGCGTGACGACCGGCGGGCCGGTGAGCACCGCCTGGTGGCGTACGTCGTCGTCGACCCGGCGCAGGCGTCGCGTACCGATGAACTCGTGGCCGCCCTGCGCGACGCCACGGCCGCGCGGTTGCCCGCCTTCATGGTCCCGTCGGCGTTCGTCCCCCTGGAGGCCCTGCCCCTCACCGCGCACGGGAAGGTGGACCGGCGCGCGCTGCCCGCCCCCGACTTCGCGGGGAAGGCCGCGGGACGCGAGGCGCGCACGGCGACCGAGGCGCTGCTGTGCGGCCTGTTCGCCGAGGTGCTCGGTCTGGAGCGGGTCGGCGTCACGGACAGCTTCTTCGAGCTGGGCGGCGACTCGATCTCGTCGATGCAGCTGTCCTCGCGCGCCCGGCGCTCCGGTCTCGTGGTGACGCCCCGGCAGGTCTTCGCGGAGAAGACCCCCGAGCGCCTGGCCACGGTGGCGGAGACGGCCGACGGGCACGGTGACGGTGCCGTCGAGGACATCGGCGTCGGCGAGGTGCCCTGGACCCCGGTGATGCGGGAGCTGGGTGAGTCCGCCCGCGGGCCGAGGTTCGCGCAGTGGGCCGTCGTCGGCGCCCCGGCCGGCCTCGGGCACGACGTGCTCCTGGCCGGTGTGGCCGCGCTCCTCGACACCCACGCCATGCTGCGCGCACGCGTGGTCACGGCGGACGGCGACAGCACCGGCGACAGCGTGGACCACGGCACGGACGGCGGCACCGATCGCGACTCTGATCGCGGCACCGTTCGCGGCACCGAGCCGCGTCTCGTCGTCGGCGAACCAGGGTCCGTGGACCCCGCCGGCCTGGTGACCCGAGTCGCCGCCGGGGACACGGCGGCCGGAGCACCCGGTGCGCTGGACGAGATCGCGGAACGGGCGGCGCAGGAGGCCGCCGAGCGTCTGGACCCGTCGGCGGGCGCGATGTTCCAGGTCGTGTGGGTGGACGCGGGCCCGGAGCGGATCGGCCGACTGGTCCTGATGGTCCATCACCTGGCCGTGGACGGCATGTCCTGGCGGATCCTGGTCCCCGACCTGGCCCGCGCCTGCGAGGCCGCCGCGGCGGGACAGGAGCCCGTGCTCGATCCGGTGGGGACGTCCTTCCGGCGCTGGGCGCACCTCCTGTCGGCCCAGGCCACCGGTCCGGAGCGGATGGCGGAACTCGACGCGTGGAAGGCCGTGCTCGACGGCGCAGAACCGCTCGTCGGCCGGCGCGCGCTCGACCCGGCGGTGGACACCGCCGAGACCACGCGCCGCGCGTCCTGGCAGGTCCCGCGGGAGGTGGCGGCCACGCTTGCGGGCCGGACCCCCGCGCTGTTCCACTGCGGGGTCCACGAGGTGCTCCTGGCGACGCTCGCCGGCGCCGTCACGCGCTGGCGCGGCGACGAGGGACCCGTGCTCCTGGACGTGGAGGGCCACGGCCGTGAACCGGTCGCGGGCGCCGAACTCTCCCGTACGGTCGGCTGGTTCACCAGCACGCACCCGCTCCGCCTCGCCGTCGCCGACGTGGATCTCGCCGAAGCCGCGGACGGCGGTCCGGCGGCCGGGGCACTCCTGAAGGCGGTCAAGGAACAGGCGCGGTCCCTACCCGGCGACGGTCTCGGATACGGCCTGCTGCGCCACCTGAACCCTGAGACGGGCCCCGTGCTCGCCGCGCTGCCCGGCCCGCAGATCGGCTTCAACTACCTGGGCCGGTTCACCGCGGGCGACCCGTCCCAGGGCCGTACGGCCGCGGCCTGGCAGCTGGCGGGGGACACGGCGATCGGCGGCTCGGCCGACCCGGACATGCCGTCCATGCACGCCCTGGAAGCGGGCGCGGCCATCGTGGACACTGCTGACGGGCCCGAGCTGACCGTCTCGCTCAGCTGGGCGGGCCGAGCCGTCGACAGTGCCGCGGCGCGACGCGTCGGACGGCTCTGGCTGGACCTGCTCGGCGGCCTCGCCGCCCACACCACCGATCCCACGGCCGGTGGACACACGCCCTCCGACTTCCCCCTCCTCGGCCTCGCGCAGAGCCAGATCGAGGAGCTCGAAGCCGGATTCAACCCGCTCTGAAGCCCTGAGGCCCCGGAACACCCCATCCCTGAAGCCCCGAAAGCCTGAGGCTCCGCGACGACGACGCCCCGAGACGACGAAGCTCCGAGGAGAGAAGAGATGACCCGATCACCGGTCGAGGACGTGTGGCCGCTGTCGCCGCTTCAGGAAGGGCTGCTCTTCCACGCCGCCTTCGACGACCAGGGTCCGGACGTGTACACCGTGCAGTCCGCGCTCGACGTCGACGGGCCCGTGGACCCGGGCCGGTTGCGGGCCTCTTGGGAGGCGCTCCTGGCCCGGCACGCCGCCCTGCGCGCCTGCTTCCGGCAGGTGAGCGGTGCCCAGATGGTGCAGGTCGTCGCCCGCGAGGTGGCGCTGCCCTGGCGCACGGAGGACGTGTCGGGCCTCGGCGGATCCGAACGGGCCGCCGCGCTGGAACGCCTGGCGGAGAGCGAGCGGGCCGAGCCCTTCGATCTGGCGGTGCCGCCCCTGCTGCGCCTGCTCCTGGTCCGCACCGGCGAGTACCGGCACCGCCTGGTCGTCACCAGCCACCACATCCTGATGGACGGCTGGTCCGCCCCGATCCTCATCGGTGAACTCTCCGCGATCTACGCGGCGGGCGGCGACGCCTCGCGTCTGGGCCGCACGACCTCCTACGGCGCGTACCTGAACTGGCTCGCCCGCCAGGACAAGGAAGCCGCGCGGGACGCCTGGCAGGCGGAGCTCGCGGGCACGGACGAACCGACGCTGGTGGCGCCGGCCGTCCCCGACCGGCTCCCGGTCTTCCCCGAGAACGTGGGCGAGGACCTCCCCGAGGAGGTCACGCGGGGCGTGGGGGAGCTGGCGCGTAGCCAGGGCCTGACGGTGAACACGGTGGTGCAGGGCGCGTGGGCGCTGGTGCTCGCGCGGCTCGCCGGGCGCACGGACGTGGTGTTCGGCGCGACGGTGGCGGGCCGACCTCCCGAGCTGCCGGGCGTGGAGTCGATGGTGGGGCTGCTGATCAATACGCTGCCCGTGCGGGTACGGCTCTCTGGCGATCAGCCGGTCCTTGAGATGTTGCGCGACGTGCAGGAACGCCAGTCCGCGCTGATGGCCCATCAGCACCTGGGCCTGTCACGGATCCAGAAGGCCGCGGGCCCGGGAGCGGGCTTCGACACGCTCCTGGTGTTCGAGAGCTTCCCCCAGCCTCCCGCCGACTCCGCGACGCCGGACGGCGAGCGTCTCTCGCTGCGCCCGGCGGGATTCACCCGCGAGGCGGCGCACTACCCGCTGACGCTGGTCGTCGGCCCCGGCACCCGCATGCACGTGAAGCTGGAGTACCGGCCCGACCTGTTCGACCGGCCGGTCGCCGCCGCGGCGCTCGCCGCGCTGGTGCGGGTCCTTGAGCAGATGGCCGCCGATCCCACCGCGCTGGTGGGACGCCTGGGGGCGATGGCGGCCGCCGGACACGGAGCTGCCCTGCGGCCCGCGCGCGAGGTGGTGCCGGACCTGATCGCCGGACGCGTCCTTGCGGCGCCGGACGCGGTGGCCGTCCAGGGCGAACGGAACCTCTCGTACGGGGAGTTGTGGGCGGAGTCCGGCCGCTGGGCCCAGTATCTGGCGGGCAGGGGCGTGCGGCGCGGCGACCGCGTCGCGGTCCTGACGGAGCGGTCGCCCGACCTGGTGGCGCTGCTCCTGGGCATCTGGCGGGCGGGCGCGGCCTATGTGCCCGTCGACGTGGGCTGGCCTGCGGAGCGGGTGGCGTTCGTGCTGGAGGACGCCTCCACGGTACGGGTGGTGTGCACGGCCGCGAGCCGTCATCTCGTCCCGGAGCCTGCCGCGGCCCGTCTGGTGGTCCTGGACGACCCGGGGGTGCGCTCGGCCCTCGCGGCCTGCCGGGCCGACAAGCCCGTCGTCCCGCCGGCGGCGCGGGACGTGGCGTACGTGATGTACACCTCGGGCTCGACCGGCACCCCCAAGGGCGTGGCGGTGCCGCACGGCGCCGTGGCGTCGCTGGTGGGGGAGCGCGGCTGGGGGACCGGCCCGACGGACGCCGTCCTGATGCACGCCCCGCACGCCTTCGACGCCTCGCTCTACGAGATCTGGGTCCCGCTGGCCGCCGGAGCCCGTGTGGTGGTCGCCGAACCCGGCGTGGTGGACGCCCAGCAGGTGCGCGCGCACGTGAAGGGCGGGGTCACGGCGGTGCATCTGACCGCGGGGGCGTTCCGGGTGCTCGCCGATGAGTGGCCCGACTGCTTCGCGGGGCTGCGGGAGGTGCTGACCGGCGGCGACGTCGTTCCGGCCGCGTCGGTGGCCCGCGTGCGGGAGGCCTGCCCGGACCTCACGGTCCGCCACTTGTACGGGCCGACGGAGACGACGCTGTGTGCGACCTGGCACGTGCTGAAGCCGGGCGACGCCCTGGGCCCCGTACTGCCGATCGGGGAGCCGCTGCCCGGGCGCCGGGCACTCGTCCTGGACGCGTTCCTCCGGCCCCTGCCGCCGGGGGTGACCGGCGAGCTGTACGTGGCGGGGCCCGGGTTGGCGCAGGGCTACTGGTACGGGCGAGGCCTGACCGCCGAGCGGTTCGTGGCCTGCCCCTACCTGCCCGGCGAGCGGATGTACCGCACCGGCGACCTGGTGCGCTGGACCGAGGAGGGGCATCTGGTCTTCGTCGGGCGCGCGGACGCACAGGTCAAGATCCGCGGCTTCCGGGTGGAGCTGGGTGAGGTGGAGGCGGCCTTGTCCGCCCACCCCGACGTGGCGCAGGCCGTGGTCGTCGCCCGCGAGGACGGTCCAGGGGAGCGCCGCCTCGTCGGCTACGTCGTCCCCGAGGGGACGCGCACCATCGACCCTCAGCACATCCGCGCCCACGCCGCCGCGACCCTGCCCGACTACATGGTCCCGGCCGCCGTACTGGCCCTGGGCGCCCTGCCCGTGACCCGCAACGGCAAGGTCGACCGGACGGCACTGCCCGCCCCCGACTTCGCCGAGCGCGTCTCCGGGCGCAAGCCCCAGACCGCGGCCGAGGAGACGCTGTGCCGCTTGTTCGCCGAGGTGCTGGAGCTGGAGCGGGTCGGGCCCGACGACAGCTTCTTCGATCTGGGCGGCGACTCGGGTCTGGCGATGCGTCTCGCGGGACGGGTCCGTGAGGAGTTCGACGCCGAGCTCGGCATCCGGCAGTTCTTCGGCTCGCCGACCCCGGTGGGCGTCGCCCGGCTGCTCGCCACGAAGGCGCGGCCCGTGCTGCAACCGGCCGAGCGCCGCGAAGAAGTCCCGCTCACCGCCGGGCAGTTCCGCACCTGGCTGATGTCCCGGCTGGACGAGAGGGCGGGAACCGACCGCATCCCGGTGGCGCTGCGGCTCGACGGCGAGCTGGATTGGGACGCGCTGCGGGCGGCCCTCGGCGACGTCGCCGCGCGCCACGAGATCCTGCGCACCACCTTCGGGGGAACGCGCGGCGGCGCCATGGCGCAGCGGGTCCTGGACGCCGCCGCGGCCCGTCCGGCCCCGTCCGTGGTGCGGGCGGCCGAGGCGCAGCTGCCGGACCTGCTGGCCGACCGTGCCGGGCAGGCGTTCGACCTCGGCCAGGAGGCGCCGTGGACGCAGACGCTCTTCCGCCTGGCGGACGGTGACCACGTCCTGCTCTTGGTGGTGCACCGGATCGCCGCCGACGAGACCTCGCTCGACGTCCTGGTCCGCGATCTGGCCACCGCGTACGGCGCACGCCGCGAGGGCCGGGTGCCCGAACGGGCCCCGCTGCCCCTCCAGTTCGCCGACTACGCGCTCTGGGAGCGCCGGCTCCTCCAGGGCGAGAAGGAACCCGAGAGCCTGGTCAACGACCAACTTTCCTACTGGCAGGACGCGTTGGCCGGCATCGACGCCGAGATCGAGCTGCCCGCCGACCGGCGGCGACCCGCCGTCGCCTCGCACCGGGCGGGAGCCGTCCCGCTGCGGCTCGGTCCCGAGGCCCACGGCCGCCTCGCCGACCTGGCCGAGGACGACGGCACGACGACGTTCATGGTGGTGCAGGCCGCTCTGGTGCTGCTGCTGGCACGCCTGGGCGCGGGCACCGACGTCACCATCGGCACGCGGATCCCGCGCCGGGACGAGTCCGGACTCGAAACGCTGGTGGGCCCCTTCGCGGGGGCGCTCGCCCTGCGTACGGACGCGAGCGGCGACCCCACGTTCCGCGAGCTGCTCGACCGGGTCCTGAGGAGCAACCAGGAGGCGCGCGAGCACCGGGACGTGCCCTTCGAACGCCTCGTGGACGCCCTGGAACTGCCGCCCTCGCTCGCACGCCACCCGGTGTTCCAAGTGCTCCTGGAGGTCGACGACAGCGTCGACGAGCCGTGGGACCCCTGGGAGCTGCCCGGTCTGCGCACCACACGCCTGGAGCTCGGCACCGAACCCACCGAGTTCGACCTGGCCTTCAGCCTCACCGAGCGCTACGAACCCGACGGTGACCTCGGCGGTGTCGACGGCCGGCTCCGTTACGCCACCGAACTGTTCGAGGAATCGACCGCTAAGGCGCTCGCCCAGCGGTTCATCGGCGTCCTGGAGCAGGTGACGGCCGATCCGGAGCGGCGGCTGAGCACGGTCGACGTACTGCTGGACGCCGACGAGGCCCGCCGCCTGGTGGCGGGCGCCGACGCCGCCGAGGCGGCTCGTCCGGAGCGCACCGTGGTGGAGATGCTGGCCGAGCGGACGGCCCGCACTCCGCACGCGGTCGCCGTCACGGATCCGCGGGGCTCCCTGACGTACGAGGAACTGGACCACGCGGCAAAACGCCTCGCCCGGCGGCTGACCGAGCGGGGAGCGGGCCCGGAGCGCGTCGTCCTGGTGGCGCAGCCGACCGGCAATGCTCTGGTCGTCGCGTTGCTGGGCGTGCTGAAATCCGGCGCTGCCGTCACCTTCGCCGACGATCCCGCACGTCCGCCGCGGCACGCCGAACTGGCGGCAGGCGCGCTCCTGGTCTGCTCCGGGCCGTACGCCGCGTCGCTGCCCGCCGACACCACGCTTCCGGTCGTGGTGCTCGACGAGCCGGTGCCGGAGGGGACCGGCAACGGGACCGGCAAGGATGCGGAGCTGGGCGGATCCGCGGGGCGCGCCCTGCCGGGGCACCCCGCGCTGGTCCTCGCGGGCGCCGTCCTGGAGCACCGCACGCTCGCCTCCCACACGGCGTACCGCATGCAGGCCTCCACGGCGTTGGGCGCGACACCGCTGCTGGACACCAGGGCCCCGTTCGCGGCGCTCGTGACGCCACTGCTCGCGGCGCTCTGCGCGGGAGGGAGCGTGCGGCTCGGCCTGCCCGGCGAGTTCGGGGCCCGGGAGGCCGCGCCCTGGGCCGTGACCACCCCCGACCTGCTCGATCCGGTCACCGAAGCCTTGGTCATGGACGTGGCAGGTGATCCGCGCGCCGTCGACCAGGTGCGCCACCGGCGGGAGAGCGCCCCCTCGGCCCCGCTGACGTGCGGCTACGGGGTGCCCGAGACGGGCGGCGTCTGGCTGGAGGACCGCACGCCAGCCGAGCCGGGAGCCGAGCCGGCTGCCGGGCGGGAACGAGCCGAGCAGGCCGCCGGGTGGGAGCCGCGCACCGGCACGCCGGTCCTGGACACCCGCGCCCTGGTGCTCGACGAACAGCTGCGTCCGGTGCCGCCGGGCGTCACGGGCGACCTCTACCTGGCGGGCGGCACGCTGGCCCGCGGGTACGCGGACGCCGCGGGGCGCACGGGGGAGCGGTTCGTCGCGTGCCCCTTCGGCGCTTCGGGAGAGCGCATGTTCCGTACCGGCGAACGGGCGAAGAAGACGAACGCCGGCCGTGTCGCCGTACTGCCCGAGGACCGGGCGGGGAAGCGGGACACCGGCACCGGACGGCGGCTGGGCAGGAACCGCGGCGATCTGGGCGTCCTGCTGTCCCTGCGGCCGGAGGGCGACCGGCCCCCGCTGTTCTGCCTGCACACGGGCATGGGCCTGAGCTGGACCTACGCGACGCTCCTGTCGCACCTTCCGCGGGACCTGCCGGTGTACGGCCTCCAGGCGCGCGGGATCGCGCGCCCCGAGCAACTGCCGGGCAGCATCGCCGAGATGGCGGCCGACTACGCGGACGAGATCCGCGCGGTCCAACCCGAGGGCCCCTACCACCTCCTGGGCTGGTCGATTGGCGGCACCCTCGCGCAGGCCGTGGCCTCCCGCCTGGAGGAACTGGGCCAAGAAGTGGCGCTCCTGGCGCTGCTCGACGCCTATCCCGGCAGCGGCGCGGCCAAATCGCGGTTCCGCGGCGAGGAGGAGGGAGAGACCTCGGAGGGCTACGGCGTGCTGCGTCAGGGGCCGGGCGCCGACGTGGCGTCCCTCTACCGGTCGTCGGGCATGAGCGAGCAGGCCCTCTCCAACCTGGAGACGGTCGTGCGCAACATGTCGGGCTTCGCGCCGGACCACACGCCCCGCACCTCCCGCGGGAACCTGCTGCTCTTCGTGGCCGCCGCCGACCGGACCGAGGACCGGACCGTGGCGGACGCCGTCGCGAGCTGGCGCCCCTTCGTCGAGGGCGACATCGAGACGCACGAAGTGCCCGTCGGCCATTACGACATGCTCAAACCCGAAGCCCTTACGCGCATCACGCGCGTCGTCACACAGAAACTCAACACAGGAAAGCAATCGAAACCGCAGTAACCGACACGGCAGCAACCGAAAAAGCAGCGACCGAAAAGGACTGAACGATGACCAATCCGTTCGACAACGAAGACGGCACCTTCCTTGTTCTCGTCAACGACGAGGGACAGCACTCCTTGTGGCCCGCGTTCGCCGAGATCCCCGAAGGCTGGACCACCGCGCACGGAGAAGGCACCCGGCAGGAATGCCTGGCCTACATCGAGGAGAACTGGACGGACATGCGACCCAAGAGCCTCGTCGCGGAGATGAACAGGAACGAGACGGCGGTGTCGTAGGTGGACACCGAAGCGCTGGTGACCGTGGCCATCGGCGACGTGGCGGTCATCGTCATCGTCTCGCGTCTCCTGGGGGCGCTGGCCCGCCGCTGCGGCCAGCCTGCGGTCATCGGCCAGATCGTCGCCGGTATCGCCCTGGGGCCGACGCTCCTGGGCCGGCTGCCGGGCGATCCGACCGCGCGGCTCTTCCCGCCGGACGTGCTGCCGTTTCTGACGGTGCTCTCCCAGATCGCCATCGTGATCTTCATGTTCGTCGTCGGGTACGAGATGGACTGGCGCCAGCTGCGCCAGGGAGGCAGGGCGGCGGCCACGGTGGCGCTGTGCGCGTTCCTGGTGCCCGCCGGTCTGGGCGTGGGTGCGGCCGGGCTGTTCCACGGGGCGTTCGACGCCGTCCAGCCGGGCCGGGCGGACGGCAGGGCGTTCTGGCTGTTCATGGCCGTGGCGGTGTCCGTCACCGCGCTGCCCGTGCTCGCGGCCATCGTCCGGGAAAGGGGCCTGGCGGGCACGCCCGAGGGCACGGTGGCGACCACGGCGGCCGGGCTCATGGACGTCGTGGCCTGGCTGGTCCTCGCCGCCGCGCTGGCCGGCACCGGACACGCCACCGGCCGGCCGTGGCAGCTGGCGCTGCTCCTGATCTGCCTGTTCGCCGCGGCCTTGTTCCTGCTGGTGCGCCCGGTGCTCGGCTGGTGGCTCCGGCGCTCCCGGGCGGTGATGTCCCACCAGCTCACGATCGCGCTCGGCCTCGCGCTCGGCAGCGCCTGGGTGACCGCGGAGCTCGGTCTGCACCCCGTGTTCGGCGGACTCCTGGCCGGGCTCGCCATGCCCCGCAGGGACGGCGTACCGGACGCGGACGTGCTGCGGCCCATGGAGCAGACCTCCGACCTGCTGCTCCCGCTGTTCTTCGTGACGACGGGGCTGTCCTTCAACATCGGCTCGCTGGACGGCGCGGGCGGCCTCCTGCTGCTGCTGATCCTCGCCGTGGCCGTCCTCGGCAAGCTCGGACCGGCGTACGCGGCCTCGCGGATCAGCGGCATGGACACCTGCCGTGCGGCGACCGTCGCCGCACTGGTGAACACCCGCGGCCTCACCGAACTGATCGTCCTGAACGTCGCGTTGAACGCGGGCATCATCGGACCGCCGCTTTTCACGGTCCTCGTCCTCATGGCCCTGGTGACCACTTTCATGACGGGGCCTCTGCTGTCCCTGATAAAGCGCGGGCACAAACAGGAAATCGCGCGCTCCCCGGAAAAGAAGACCGTTCCCGTACCGGCGGATGGACAGCCTTGACGGCCGAGCGGCGCGATTTCAGACTCAATTGAGCACCGGAAATCCGGAGCACCGAAAGGGGGAGGTGGGATGACCTTGCCGCATTCCGAGGAATTCGACGTGGTGGTGGTCGGCGGAGGGCCCGCCGGATCGACGCTGGCCGCCCTGGTGGCCATGCAGGGGCGGCGGGTCCTCGTCCTGGAGAAGGAGGTCTTCCCGCGCCATCAGATCGGTGAGTCGCTGCTGCCGTCCACCGTGCACGGCGTGTGCAGGCTGACCGGTGTCGCGGACGAACTGGCCAAGGCGGGCTTCCCGCGCAAGCGCGGCGGCACCTTCCGCTGGGGGGCCAACCCGGACCCCTGGACCTTCTCCTTCTCGGTCTCCCCGCGCATGAGCGGGCCGACGTCCTTCGCCTATCAGGTGGAGCGGTCGAAGTTCGACGACATCCTGCTCAAACACGCCCGCAAGCTGGGCGCCGAGGTGCGCGAAGGCTGCGCGGTCCTGGACGTCGTCGCCGACGACGAGCGGGTCAGGGGCGTCACGTACACCGACGCCGACGGCAGCGAACGCCGGGCGCTCGCCACGTTCGTCGTGGACGCCTCCGGCAACAAGAGCCGCATATACCAGCGGGTGGGCGGCACCCGCGAGTACTCGGAGTTCTTCCGCAGCCTCGCCCTGTTCGGCTACTTCGAAGGCGGCAAGCGCCTCCCGGAGCCCAACTCCGGCAACATCCTGTCGGTCGCGTTCCCGAGCGGCTGGTTCTGGTACATCCCCCTGAGCGACACCCTGACGAGCGTCGGCGCCGTGGTGCGGCGCGAGATGGCGGAGAAGATCCAGGGGGACCAGGAGAAGGCGCTTTTGGCGCTCGTGGACGAGTGCCCGCTCATCGGCGAATACCTCGCGGACGCCCGACGGGTGACCACTGGTCCGTACGGCCGGCTGCGCGTCCGCAAGGACTACTCGTACCACCAGACGACGTTCTCGCGCCCCGGCCTGGTCCTCGTCGGGGACGCGGCCTGCTTCGTCGACCCGGTGTTCTCCTCGGGCGTCCATCTGGCGACGTACAGCGCGCTGCTCGCGGCCCGCTCCATCAACAGCGTCCTGTCCGAACGCGTCGACGAGGACCGGGCGATGAAGGAGTTCGAGGCGCGCTACCGCCGCGAGTACGGCGTGTTCTACGAATTCCTCCTCTCCTTCTACGACATGCACCACGACGAGGACTCGTATTTCTGGCAGGCCAAGAAGGTCACCCATGCCGAGCGGCCCGAACTCCAGTCGTTCGTCGAGCTCATCGGCGGCGTCTCCTCCGGCGAGCGCGTCCTGACCGACGCCGAGATCCTCGCCAAGCGCTTCTCCTCCGGCTCCCAGGAGTTCGCCGCCGCGGTCGACGAACTCGCCGGCAGCCCGGACGGGAGCATGGTGCCGCTGTTCAAGTCCTCGGTGGTGCGCGAGGTCATGCAGGAAGGCGGCCAGGTCCAGATGCGCGCCCTCCTCGGGGAGGACGCCGAAGCGGAGGCCCCGCTGTTCGGCGGCGGTCTGGTGCCGTCACCCGACGGCATGTTCTGGCAGTTGCCCGCGACCACCCGGAGCGGACCCGCACAGGACGCGCACCCCGCCTGAAGGCCATCTGAAGACCACCTGAAGAACACTCGAAGAAGGAGGTCCGCGCATGGCGCGGCCGTCAGACCTCTCCATGCACAACCGCAGGGACCGGCTCGACCCGCTGCCCGAGTTGAGCGAACTCAGCGCGCGGGAACCGCTCTCCGAGATCGAACTCGTCGACGGTCCTGACGTGTCGACGGGCTGGCTCGTCACCGGCCACGACGAGGTGCGCGCGGTCCTGGGCGACGCGGAGCGGTTCAGCACGGCCCCGCCCGCGGGCGGCAGCAGGCCGGTCCAGGCGGGCAACCTCATCCAGTACGACCCGCCCGACCACTCGCGGCTGCGGCTGCTGCTCACGCCGGAGTTCACGGTCCGCCGGATGCGCGCCCTGGAACCCGCCGTCGAGTCCGTCGTGGCGGACTGCCTGGACTCCCTGGAGAAGGCCGGGCGGCCCGCCGACTTCATGCGGCACGTCGCCTGGCCCGTCCCGGGTCTCGTCATGTGCGAGCTGTTCGGCGTGCCGCGCGACGACCGCGCGGAGCTGGCGCGGCTGCTCAAGGTCAGCCGCCCCGCCTTCCGCGGCCGGCGGCTTCAGATGACCGCGGGCGCCGCCTATCTCGCGTACGTCGACCAGCTCGTGGCCCGGAACCGGCGCGCGCCCGGCGACGACCTCCTGGGCAGGCTGGTGCGCGCGCACGGCGACGACATCGACGACGACGAACTCGTGGGCCTCACGGCGTTCGTCATGGGATCGGGCGTCGAGAACATGGCCAGCATGTTCGGCCTCGGCGTCCTGGCGCTGCTCGAACACCCCGATCAGCTGGCCCTGCTGCGGACGTGCCCGCACCTGATCGACCAGGCGGTGGAGGAGTTCATCCGCTATCTGTCGATCATCCCGACCGCGTCGCCCCGGACCGCCCGCGAGGACGTCCCCCTGGCGGGCAAGGTCATCAAGGCCGGTGACCAGGTGGCCTGTTCGCTGTTCGCGGCCAACCGCGTCCGGCCCCCCGGCGCGCCACCGGACGTCCTCGACATCACCCGTGAGGCCACCGCCCACGTGGGGCTCGGCCACGGCATCCACTACTGCATCGGGGCCTCCCTGGTGCGGATGGAACTCAAGAGCGCCTATCTGGCGGTCCTGAACCGCTTTCCCGGGCTGCGCTCCGCCGTGCCGCCCCAGGAGATCCGCTTCCGGACGCAGGCGCCGTACGGCGTGGAGACACTGCCGGTCACTTGGTAGGAGAGTCATGACACCGACGACCGGGACGACAGAGACGAGCGGAACCACTGAGACGGCCGGGGCAGCGGGGGCGGCCGGGCCCGGCCTCGTCCACACCCGCCGCGCGCGCTTCGGCCCGGCCGCGGAGCTGCGCCGGCTGTCCGAGGGGCGCCCCGTCACCCGGATCGACGTGGGCCCCGGGACCGACGGCATGCCCGTCTGGCTGGTCACGGGCCACGCCGAGGTGCGCCAAGTCCTCGGCGACCACCGGCGGTTCTCCACCCGGCGCCGCTTCGGGCCGCGTGCGGCGGGCTCGTCGGCACCATCGGCGGGGAAGGGCGAAGGGCCGCGGCCCGACGAGCTGATCGGGCAGCTCATGGACTACGACCCGCCCGAGCACACCCGCCTCCGGGGCATCCTCACGCCCGAGTTCACCCTGCGCCGGATGCGCAGGATCGAGCCGGGCATCACCGGCATCGTCACCGAGCACCTCGACGCCATGGAGCGCACGGGCCCGCCCGCCGATCTGATCACGGCGTTCGCCTCGCCCGTCCCCGGCGCGGCCCTGTGCGAGCTGATCGGGATCCCCCGCGACGACCGCGGCGACTTCCTGCGCCGCTGCCACGCCTTCCTCGCCCCCGGCCGGGGACGGCAGCGGCGGGCGGCGGCCGGGGAATCGCTCTCGCGGTACGTCGCCGCGATGGTGGCCCGGCAGCGCACGGACCCCGACGACGGCTTCGTCGGCATGCTGGTCCGCGACCACGGCGACGCCGTCACGGACAAGGAACTGCGCGGCGTGTGCGTCCTGTTGGTGCTCGCGGGCCTCGACAACGTCTCCGGCATGCTCGGCCTCGGCACCCTGCTGCTGCTCGGCCACCCCGACCAGCTCGCCGCCGTGCGCGACGATCCCGGAGCGGTGGACGGCGCCGTCGAGGAGCTGCTGCGCCACCTGTCGGTGCCGCACGCCCCGACGCCCCGGACCGCCCTGGCGGACGTCACCGTCGGAGGGCAGCTCATCAGGGCGGGGGAGCACGTCCTGTGCTCGCTGCCGATGGCCAACCGCGACCCCGCGCTGCTCGCCGATCCCGACCGCTTCGACATCACGCGGGAGCCGGGCGCCCATCTCGCCTTCGGCCACGGCATCCACCACTGCCTGGGCGCGGCCCTGGCCCGGATGGAGCTGCGGATCGCCTACCCGGCGCTGCTGCGGCGCTTCCCCGGCCTGCGCCTGGCCGTGCCCGACGACGAGGTGCCGTTCCGTGTGCACGCGCTCGCCCACGGGGTGAAGCGGCTGCCGGTCACGTGGTGAACGACCCCCGGGCGGAGAGCCGCCCGGTCTCGGTGAACGCGGAGGAGAAGCAGATGGACGTACGGGTCGACCGGGACCGATGCGCGGGTTCAGGGCTGTGCCTGGCCCAGGTCCCCGCGGTCTTCGACCAGTCGGACGAGGACGGCAAGGTCCTGCTCACCACGCCCACGCCGGGCCCGCGGCTGACCGCCGCCGTACGCCTGGCGGCCGCCCGCTGCCCGTCCGGCGCGATCACCTTGCACGAGCACGAGCACGAGCAGGACCACGACCACGACACGGCCGGTCGCTGACGAAGAACGCCGTGAAACAGCGCAGAGGAAGTGCGCCGACGAAAGACGCTGACCCACGACGGATGGCCGCGGGGAAACGGCGGGTAGCGGCGCGCCCCACCGCTCACGCGCGGCGTGGCTCCCGTGCCGGCCGCACCGTCCGCAGTTCCCTCGCAGCCCCGACCCCGGCGCACCCCGCAAGGCCCAGCGCGTCACGGAGCTCGGCGGCCAGCAGATCGAGGACCTGCCGTACGCCGGACTCCCCGCCCGCGGCGAGCCCCCACACCGGCGGCCTTCCCACCAGGACCCCGTCCGCCCCCGACGCCAGCGCCTTGAGCACGTCCGTGCCGCTGCGGATGCCGCCGTCCACCCAGACCTCGCAGGCGCCGCCCACGGCCTCGGCCACCTCGGGCAGGGCCTCGATGCCGGGCAGCGCGCCGTCGAGCTGGCGGCCCCCGTGGTTCGACACCACCACGGCGTCCACTCCCAGGCCGGCCGCCCGCACCGCGTCCTCCGGGGCCAGGACGCCCTTCACCACCAGCGGCAGACGGGTGGCCGCCCGCAGTTCCTCCACGCAGGACCACGTCACCGCGGGCGAGAACGCCTGCGCGGTGTGGGCGGCCACCGCGGAGCCCCCGCTCGCCGGGGAGCGGTGCGCCGTCGAGGCCGCACCGCCGTCGAGATGCACCGCCCGTACATGACCGGGCAGCGCGAAGCCGTTGCGCACGTCCCGCAGCCGGCGGCCCATCCAGGGCACGTCCACGGTGAGCATCAGCGCCTCGCAGCCCGCGTCCTCCGCCCGGCGCGCCAGATCCAGGGAGCGCCGCCGCTCGCGCAGCCAGTACAGCTGGAACCACACCGAGCCGCCCACCGCCGTGACCTCCTCGACGGGCACACTGCTCAGCGTGGCCACCGTGAACGGCACCCCCGCCGTCTTGGCCGCCCGCGCGGTGGCCAACTCGCCCTCGGGGTGCGCCAGCCGGTGGTACGCGACCGGCGCGACCGCCACCGGCATGCGCACCGGACGGTTCAGGAGCGTCGCGTCCGTCGTGCATGCCGAGACGTCCCTGAGCACCCGGGAGGCGACGAAGATGCGGTCGAACGCCTCCCGGTTCGCGTCCAGGGACCGCTCACGGCCGCTGCCACCCGCGATGAAGTCCCACACCTCGGGTGACAGGGTCGCGGCCGCGGCGCGCTCGACGTCGCTCAGGTCGTGCGCGCCCGCCGGATCACCGGGCCACACGCTGCCCGGTCCGTTCCAGCTCCACGGCCTCGTACAGCGCCTTGATGTTGGAACTGCCGAACGTCTGGGCGCCCTGGCGCTCGATGACCTCGAAGAAGATCGTGCCCCGCGGGTGCGTCGACGCGGTGAAGATCTGGAAGAGCTGCCCGTCGTGGTCCTCGTCGACCAGGAGGTTCGTGGCGCGCAGTTCGTTCAGGGTGTGGGACTTGAGCCCGATCCGTTCGGAGAGCAGGTCGTAGTACGTCGACGGGGTCCGGAGGAAGGCGACACCGCGCGCGGACAGCGCGCGCACCGAGCGGACGGCGTCCTTGCTGGAGAAGGCCAGGTGCTGCACGCCGGCGCCGTGGTGGCTCTTGAGGAATTCGTCGATCTGCCCGGGCTGCGCCAGCGGGTCGGGCTCGATGAGCGTCAGTGTCACCGCGCCGGTGCCGGCGCTCTGCACGACCTTGGAGTCCATCGCCTGCGCGCCGACGACGATGTGCTCCTGGAAGACCTCACGGAATCCGAGGGCCTGCTGGTAGAAGCGGGCCGTCGCTCCGAGGTCTCCCGCGTTCAGGCACACGGCGATGTGGTCGATGTCGAGGAGTCCCACCTCGCTGGTGCGCGCCTGGCGCGAGCCGAGCGCGGGGACGAAGCCGGGCGGGAGGCCGGGGCCTTCCCCCGGGGCCCGTTCGACCAGTGTGTGCACGACGTCGCCGAAGCCGGCGACGGCCGCCGTGACCGCCGGGCCCTCGCCCGCGTGCCGTGTCGGCTGCCGCACAGGACGCGCGCCGCCGGCCACCGCGGTGGCGAAAGCCGCCGAGACGTCGGCGGTGCGCAGGGCGATGTCGGCCACGCCGTCGCCGTGCGTGGTCACGTATGTGGTGGCGGGGTGCCGTCCGGCGGTCGCCTCGGTGAGCACCAGGGTCATCCGCCCCTGGCGCAGGGCGATGCTGCGGTGCTCGGCGGATCCGCCGGTGCCGACGACCGTGAAGGCGTACTGGTCGGCCCAGGCGAATACGGCGGCCTCCAGGCCGTCGACGTACATCTCGACATAGTCGATCGCGAGGTCGTCAAAGGGAGCCGTTGCGGGTAAATCCGTCATCGGAGTCCTCGTGGGAAGGAGAATGTGGATTCTTCGCTCTCGCACCGCGTCTCGGAATATCCGGACAGGAATAGGGGCGAGGCTGAATTCGCTTTGCGGCACCTATGCTACGACCGCCGCCTTTGTGTCCGCACCTGTCAAGGCATTGCCGTCGATCTGTTGTCAGGAGACGCTGAAGTGATGGAAATCCTGCACCCCGAAATCGCCGTCGCGGAGTTGAACGCGGCCACGCTCCACGCGTCGCTCTCCGACGTGTCGATGGAGTCCATGAACCTCCTCAACCAGATCGCCGACACCTATCCGGACGCGATCTCGTTCGCGGCGGGCCGCCCCTACGAGGGCTTCTACGACGTGGACCAGATCCACGCGTACCTCCGCGTCTTCTGCGACCACCTGCGCACCCGGCTCGGGCTGAGCGAAACGGCCGCCGCACGCACGCTGTTCCAGTACGGCGCCACGAAGGGGATCATCGGCGACCTGGTGGCACGCAGCCTCGCGGTGGACGAGGGCATCGACGCCGCCCCCTCGTCCGTGGTCGTCACGGTCGGCTGCCAGGAGGCGATGTTCCTGCTCCTTCGCGCCCTGCGCGCCGACGACCGTGACGCCGTGCTCGCGCCGAGCCCGACCTATGTCGGCCTGACGGGGGCCGCGTTGCTCGCCGACATGCCGGTTCTGCCGGTGCGCACCGGGGAGCACGGCATCGACCTCGACGACCTGCTGGTCCAGCTGCGCCGGGCCCGCGCCGGGGGAAAGCGGGTGCGGGCCTGTTACGTGACGCCGGACTTCGCCAATCCGGTGGGTGTCAGCCTGCCGCTCGAGGACCGGCGGCGGCTGCTGGACATCGCCGCCGCCGAGGACCTGCTGCTCCTGGAGGACAACGCGTACGGCATCCTGGGCGGCGGCACCGAACGGCTGCCCACGCTGAAGGCCCTGGACCGCCACCGGCGCGTCGTCTATCTGGGCTCGTTCGCCAAGACCGTGATGCCGGGCGCCCGCGTCGGGTACGTGGTCGCCGACCAGCGGGTGACCGGCCGCGGCGGCGGCGCGGTGCAGCTGGCCGACGAGCTGTCGAAGCTCAAGAGCATGCTCACCGTGAACACCTCGCCGATCGCCCAGGCCGTGATCGGCGGCAAACTCCTCGCCCACGAGTGCAGTCTGGTCGCCGCCAACCAGCAGGAGACCGAGGTCTACCGCCGCAACCTGAACCAGGTCGTCGACGGCCTCGGCCGGCGCCTCGGCAGCCGTCCCGAGGTCACCTGGAACCGGCCCACCGGCGGGTTCTTCATCGTCGTCACCGTGCCGTTCACCGTCGACGACGCGCTCCTGGAACACGCCGCGCGCCACCACGGCGTGCTGTTCACGCCCATGCACCACTTCTACGGCTCCACGGCCGGGTTCCACCAACTGCGCCTGTCCATCAGCACGTTGACGCCCGACCGCATCGAGAAAGGCCTCGACGCGCTCGCCGCGATGATCGGCGAACAGCTGGACGGGGCCGCTCTGGACGGGCCCGGTGAGGACGGGCCGGGTCTGGACGGGGACGGTGAGGTCGCGTGACGATCCGCACCCTGACCGTCGTCGGCACCGGCCTGATCGGCACCTCGGTGGCCCTCGCGGCCCGGCTGCGCGGTGTGACCGTCTACCTCGCCGACCGCGACGCGTCCGCCGTCCACGCCGCCGCGGTGCTGGGCGCCGGCCGCCCCGAGCCGCCGCCGGCCCCCGTGGACCTGGCCGTCCTCGCGGTGCCGCCCAGCCAGATCGCCCCGGTCCTGGCCGAACTCCAGTCACGCGGGCAGGCGTCGAGCTACACCGACGTGGCCAGCGTGAAGGCGCTCGCCGAGCGGGAGATCCTGGACACCGCACCCGACCCCTCCCGCTACATCGGCGGCCACCCGCTGGCGGGCCGCGAGCGGTCGGGTCCGCTGGCCGCCCGCGCGGAACTGTTCCGGGACCGGCCCTGGGTGCTCACCCCGACGCGCCTCACCTCCCGGGCCGCCTTCGGCCGCGCCCTGGAACTGATCGCGCTGTGCGGCGCGGTGCCGCGCGTGATGCGGGCCCGCGCCCACGACGACGCGGTGGCACTGACCTCCCACGCCCCTCATCTGGTGGCCAGCCTGATGGCGGCGCGCCTGGGGGAGGGACCACCGGAGGCCGCCCAGCTGGCGGGGCAGGGCCTGCGCGACACCACGCGGATCGCCCGCGGTGACGCGCGGCTGTGGAGCGACATCGTCGAGTCGAACGCCGCCGCGGTGGCCGACATCCTCACCCGGCTCCAGGAAGACCTCTCCAGCGTCGTCGCCGCCCTGTACGACCTCGCCGACCGCGACCGGGGGCGGGAGCTGTCCGGCAAGAGCAGGCACACCCTGGTGGACCTCCTCGACCGCGGTGTCGCCGGGGCGGGGGGACTGGACGGGACGGCCGCCCCTGGACGGCCCACCCCTTGCCCGCCCCGGTGAAGTCGCCGTATCCGCAGGTGAGATGGGGTGCCGGCCGCGCCGACGGCCGGGGACCGGGCGAGCCTGTACGGGCGGCGCCGGTTGTATCCGCCGTGTGACCGGTCCCCGCGTAGAACTTGGCCCCATGTCCACCACACACAAACGCACCGCACAGACCCTGCTCGCGGCGTCGGCGCTCGTCGCCGGCGTCCTCCTCACCGGATGCTCCGGTGACTCGTCGGCCGCCTCGTCGGACGACCCGAAGAAACCCGACGCCTCACCCACCAGCCCCTTCGACCAGGCCCTCGCCTTCTCCCGGTGCATGCGCGAGAACGGCGTCACGGGCTTCCCCGACCCGCAGAAGGACGCGGGCGGCGGCATCGCGCTCACGCCGGGCGGCGACGTCGACCCCAACTCGCCGGAGTTCCAGTCCGCCACGGAGGCCTGCCGCGACAAGATGCCGCAGGGCGGCCAGCTCGGCGGCGGCGGAGGCGGCGGTGAGCCGCTGGACTCGGCCAAGGTCGCGGCCTGGGCGAAGTGCATGCGCGAGAACGGCCTGCCCAAGCTGCCCGACCCGGAGATCAACGGCGGCAACATGGCGCTCGACTTCGGCGCGAGCGGCATCGACCCCGGCAGCGACGCGTTCCAGAAGGCCAGGATCGCCTGCCAGGACAAGTGGCCCGGCGGCGGTCTCACCGGCTCCGGCGGCGGCGCCTGATGACCGCCCCGGACGAGACCCGTGAGAGGGAACGGGAAGCAGGCACAGGCAAGTTCGACGAGGCGAAGGAGCAGCCCCGCGGCGCGGGCGAGGGCTCCGGAGCCCTGGAACTCCACACGCCCGGCGAGGTCTCCGAGCGGGACCCCGGCGCGGTCGCCACCGCACGCGAGGAGACCCTCCCCGAGGAAGCCGCTCCCGCGCCCGGAGGCGGCGGAGGGGACGAAGAGCGCGGCGGAGACGAAGGCGGTTCGCCCCCGCAGGCCGGTGGCCGCAGGCGCCGCCCGCTGCGGACGTCGCTCATCGTGGCCGCCGCGATCGCTGTGGTCGCTGCGGCGGGCGTCGCCACCACCGGGGTCTTCGGGGACGACGGCTCGGCAACCGCGGGGGACGCGCCCGCCGGGCCGCCGAAGACCGCGACCGTGGAGCGGACCACGCTGACGCGCACCGAGACCGTGGACGGGAGCCTCGGCTACGGCGACGCGACCGCCGTACAGGCCCCGGCCGCCGGCAAGGCGGGCGCCGGGATCATCACCTGGGTGCCGGGCGACGGCGACACCGTCAAGCGCGGCGGGACCGCCTACCGGATCGCCGAGCAGAAGGTCCCGCTCCTGTACGGCTCCACCCCCTTCTACCGCCCGCTGACGCCGGGCACCGAGGGCAAGGACGTCGAGATGCTGGAGAAGAACCTCTCCGCGCTCGGCTTCACGGGCTTCACCGTCGACGACACGTACGACGCCGCGACCGCCGCGGCGGTACGGGACTGGCAGGACGACCTGGGGCGCCCGGAGACCGGGACCGTGCAGCCGTCGGACGCCGTGGTCGCCCCCGGCGCCCGGCGCGTGGCCGAGGTGAAGGCCACGGCGGGCGCGCCCGCGAACGGACCCGTCCTCACCTGGACCGGCACCGAACGCACCGTCACCGTCGACCTCGACGTGCAGTTCGAGGACCTGGTCGACCAGGGCACCAAGGCCACGGTCACCCTCCCCGACGACAGCACGGTCCAGGCCGAGGTGACCGACGTCGGCACTCCCACCACGCCCTCCCAGGACGACGGCTCCGGAGGGTCCGGCGCGGGCGGCCGCTCGGGCGGCGACGACAAACCGACCCTGCCCGTCGAGCTGAAGGTCAAGGACCAGAAGGGCCTGGGCCGCTACCAGGCGGCGGCCGTGGAGGTCTCCCTGAAGGCGGAGACCCGTAAGGACGTGCTCGTCGTTCCGGTCAACGCCCTGGTGGCGCAGCAGGGCGGCGGCTATGCCGTGCAGGTCGTCGCCGCGGACGGCGAGGTGACGACACGGAAGGTCAAGGCCGGCATGTTCGCCGACAGCATGGTCGAGGTGTCCGGAGCCGGCATCGGCGACGGCACGGTCGTGGGGGTCCCCAAGTGAGCGCCGCCGCCCACCCGGTGGTCGACCTGGCCAACGTCTCCAAGACCTATGGGGAGGTCGAGGCGCTCAAGGGCGCCGACCTCGTCATCCGGCGCGGGGAGCTGCTCGCCGTCGTCGGGCCCTCCGGTTCGGGCAAGTCCACGATGCTCAACATCATGGGCACCCTGGACCGCCCCACCACCGGGACCGTGCACATCGACGGGCACGACGTCGACCAGCTCAGCGACCGGGAGCTCTCCGCGCTGCGGGCGGGGACGATCGGCTTCGTCTTCCAGCAGTTCCATCTCGCCCCCGGCGTACCGGCGCTGGACAGCGTCGCCAACGGCCTGCTCTACAGCGGCAGACCGCGGGGCGAGCGGCGTGCCCTCGCCGAGCGCGCCCTGCGCCGGGTCGGCCTCGGCCACCGCCTGCACCACGAGCCGCACCAGCTCTCCGGCGGCGAGAAGCAGCGCGTCGCCATCGCCCGCGCGGTCCTCGGCGACCCGCCGCTGCTGCTCGCCGACGAGCCGACCGGGGCCCTCGACTCCCGTTCCGGGGCGGTGGTGATCGAGCTGCTGCACGAACTGCACCGGGCGGGGACCACGGTCGTGGTCATCACCCATGACCGGGACATCGCCGGCTCCCTGCCGCGCGAGGTCCGGATCAAGGACGGCCGCATCGAAGCCGACGTGGCCGAGGCGGCCGTGCCGCTGCTCCCCGAGGAGGCCCTGCGATGAGCCCGACCAAGGAGTCGCGTACGAGCGGGGAGCGGGGCACGGCCCACGAGCTGCCCCGCCCCGCGCCGCCGCGTCCCAAACCGGCCCGGATGGGCCCGGCCGACGTGCTGCGGGTGGGCGGGTCGGGGCTGCGCTCACGCCCCATGCGGGTGCTCCTCTCGGCGCTCGGCATCGCCATCGGCATCGCGGCCATGGTCGGTGTCGTGGGCATCTCCACCTCCAGCAGCGAGGACCTCGACCGGCGGCTCGCCGCCCTGGGCACGAACCTGTTGACGGTCTCCCCGGGCCAGTCGTTCACCGGGGACGCGGCTCATCTGCCCGCCTCGTCCGTCGACATGATCGGCAACATCAAGGACGTCGATTCGGTCTCCGCCATCGGCAAGACGAGCGCCAAGGTCTACCGCAACGACCACATCAAGAAGGAGGAGACCGGCGGCCTGAACGTCTACGCGGCCCGCACGGACCTGCCGAGGACGGCGGGCGCGCAGGTCGTCGACGGCCGCTGGCTGAACGCCGCGAACCAGCGCTATCCGGCCGTCGTGCTCGGCCCCAAGGCCGCCGAGCAGCTGGGAGTCTTCCGGGCCGGGCCCGGCACGAAGGTGTGGCTGGGCGGCCAGTGGTTCACCGTCGTGGGGATCCTCGCGCCCAACGAGCTCGTCCCCGACCTGGATTCGGCCGCGCTTGTCGGCTGGCCCGTCGCGGAGAAGGAGCTGGACTTCGACGGCTATCCGACCACGGTCTACACCCGCGCCGAGGAGTCGGCCGTCGGCGACGTGCAGTCGGTGCTCGGCGCCACCGCCAACCCACAGAACCCCAGCGAGGCCAACGTATCGCGCCCCTCCGACGTCCTGGAGGCCAAGGAGGCCACCGACGACACCCTCAGCGGCCTCCTCCTCGGCCTGGGCGCGGTCGCCCTGCTCGTCGGCGGGGTCGGCGTCGCCAACACCATGGTCATCTCGGTCCTGGAACGCCGCTCCGAGATCGGCCTGCGCCGCTCTCTCGGCGCCACGCGCGGCCAGATCCGTACGCAGTTCCTCTGCGAGGCCCTGCTGCTCTCGGCCCTCGGCGGTCTGGGCGGGGTCCTGCTCGGCATAGCCGTCACCTCCGGCTACTCGGCCTACCAGGGCTGGCCTTCGGTGGTGCCCGTCTGGGCGATGGCGGGCGGTGTCGGCGCGACCTTGGTCATCGGCGGGCTGGCCGGTTTCTATCCGGCCGTCCGCGCGGCTCGGCTGCCTCCCACGGAAGCACTGGCCACGACGTGAACGAAAGAGGTGCCTCATGAAGATGGGCCCCGTGCCGACGCGACCCCAGAAGGACGTGATGCCATAAACGACCGTGCCCCATGGACGCGGTGCCTTCGTCAGCCCAAATCCCCCGCGGGCGACGAGGGCATCGCTTTTCTCCGCGGCAAAAGCAGAATACGCACACTCCCTTCGATCGTAGCGAGCGAATTCGGCGAAGGCGGCTGTCCATTGAAGGAGAGGTTCCGCTGTCTGGACGGCTCGCTTCCCTCCTATTCTCGCCCCATGACTGAGCATTCAGGGAACGTCGGTGAAAGCGCCCTGCTCGATCTGCTCCAGGAGCAGCGCATCGGCACGCTGGTCACCCTCAAACGCGACGGCCGCCCGCAACTCTCCAACGTCGGCTACGCCTACGACCCCGAGGACCGCGTCATCCGCCTCATGGTCACCGACAGCCGCGCCAAGACGCGCAATCTGCGCCGCGATCCGCGCGCGAGCTTCCTCGTCACCGACGGCGCGGGCTTCTCCTACATGATCGCCGAGGGGGACGCCGAGCTGACGCCGGTCGCGACCGACCCGCACGACGCGGTCGCCGACGAACTGGCCCTGGTCTTCCGGGGGTTCCAGGGCGAGCACCCCGACTGGGAGGGCTTTCGCACCGCGATGGTGCGCGAGCGGCGCCTGGTGATCCGGCTGCACGTGCAGCACGTGTACGGAGCCGCCGGAAAGCGGATCCTCGCGGGGAGCGCCCCCGCGGGAGCCGGCAACGGCGGCCCGGTGCCGGCGGGCCGCCCCGGACTGCAGCTCGGCACGGACGGCCCGCCGCCGCACATGCGGTAGAGACGTCTCACGACGTGCGGTAGAGATCGGACAAGAGGGCCACCGACGCGTGCGTCATCGGGTGCGGGTCGTGGCGGCGCCAGATGAGATGTACGGCGATGGGATCGGCGCCCCGCAGCGGGCGGAACACGACCCCGTCGCGGCGGTACTGGTTGGCGGTGCTCTCCGGGGTGAGGCCGACGCAGCGGCCGGACGCGATGATGGCCAGCCAGTCGTCGATGTCCTGGGTGTACTCCACCGGGGGACGGGCCTCCTCGGGCCACAGCTCGGCGGTCGTGGTGCCGGTGCGCCGGTCGACGAGGAGCGTCCGCTCGCGTATGTCGGCCAGCGGGACGGAGCGCCGCTTGGCCCACGGATCGTCGTCGGCCAGGGCGCAGAAGCGCCGCTCGTGGCCGACCACGGCGCTGGCGAACCGGGTCTCGTCGAAGGTGGTGCGCACGACGGCGAGGTCACACAGGCCTTCGGCGAGGCCGCCGGTCGCCGAGTTCGTCCGGATCAGGTACAGCTCGACGTCGGGGTGGTCCGCGGCCCAGCGGCGCTGGAACTCCGCCGTGTGACGGCCCATCGCCGACCACGCGTGGCCGATGCGCAGCCGGGTGTGCCCGGTGGTCGCCTCACGGATGAGGTCGTCGGCCTCCGCGAGCAGGTGCCGGGCGCGGGCGAGCACCTGCACGCCCGCGGTCGTGGGCGTGATGCTCCGGCTGGTGCGGTGCAGCAGGCGCACCCCCAGGACGTCCTCAAGCCCGGCCAGGGTGCGCGAGACGGCGGCCTGGGAGACGCCCAGCTCGGCGGCGGCATCGGTGAAGCCGCCGGAGTCGACGATGGCGACCAGGCAGCGCAGATGCCGCAGTTCCAGATCCATGCCCGCAGTCTAGGGACCCCCGGATCGCATGGATAACCAAAACGCATGGATGAACACTCGCATGCATTTTTCGTATGCGTCCGGGTGACGCATCCTGCGGTGCATGCGAACGTCCCGGAACCCCGCCGTGCCCGCCGTCGTCCAGGGCGTCGAGGCCGCTCCGACCGCCCCGGCGGGCGGAGCCCGAAGCCGCCTGCCGGGCATGGCGCTGATGCTCGGCAGCGGCCTGTCCAACCAAGTGGGCGCCGCCACCGGCGCCTTGGCGTTCGGCGTCATCGGCCCCGCGGGCGTGGTGGCCGTCCGGCAGTGGGTCGCGGGAGCCGTGCTCCTCGCGGTGGGCAGGCCCCGGGTGCGCGCCTTCACCTGGCGCCAGTGGTGGCCGCTGCTGTGCCTCGCGGCGGTCTTCGCCACCATGAACCTCTCGCTGTACACCGCGATCGACCGCGTGGGCCTCGGTCTCGCGGTGACCCTGGAGTTCCTCGGCCCGCTCACGGTCGCGCTGGCCGCGTCCCGCCGTGCGGTGGACCTCGGGTGCGCGGTCGTGGCGGGTGCGGCGGTGGTCGCGCTGGCCCGTCCCCGGCCCAGCACGGACTACGCGGGCATCGCGCTCGGTCTGCTCGCCGCGGCCTGCTGGGCCTCGTACATCCTGCTCAACCGCACGGTGGGGGCCCGCTTTCCCGGTGTCGAGGGGCCGGCCGCCGCGGCGGGGGTCTCCGGGCTGCTCTATCTCCCGGTCGGCGTCGTGGTCCTGCTCCACCATCCGCCGACGGCCACGGCCCTGGCCTGCGCGGCCGCCGCAGGCGTGCTCTCCTCCGCGGTGCCGTTCCTGTCCGACCTGCTCGCCCTGCGCCGGGTCGACGCCCGCTTCTTCGGCATCTTCATGAGCGTCAACCCGGTCCTCGCGGCCCTGGTGGGCCTGGTGGTCCTGGGGCAGTCCCTGGGCTGGGTGGAGTGGCTGGCCGTCGCGGCGATCGTCTCGGCGAACGGCGTCAGCGTCATGGCGCCGCGCAGGTAGGGCACGGCTGGCGGCCCGGCGCGCCACGCACGCCGTATGTAGGCGCGCTCCGTATGTAGCTGCGCTTAACGAAAGTTCAGAACTTGTTGCTTGTCCTTTCAGGTCCGCGACGGCATCGTTCACCGACAACGGCCCCGACCAAGGAGAGCGACAGTGAACGGCGTCCCCGGAACCACCTGGGCAGCGGCAAGAGTGGGCGTGCTCGCCCTCCTGTGGGGGTCGACCTTCCTGTGGATCGAACTGGCCCTGGAGGGGCTGACCCCCGTGCAGGTCACGCTCCTGCGCTGCGCGCTGGGGGCGGCCACTTTGACGGTGGTGCTCTTCGGTACGCGCAAGCGCCTTCCCCGGGGCGGCGCGACGTGGAAGCACGTCTTCGTCGCCGCCTTCTTCTGCAACGCCCTGCCCTTCGGCCTCTTCAGCATCGGGCAGCAGAGCGTCGACTCCGGCGTCGCGGGGGCGCTGAACGCGACGACTCCGCTGTGGTCCGTCCTGATCGGCCTCGCCATCGGCACGGAACGAGGGCTGCGCCCCGTCCGCCTGGCCGGGCTCCTCCTCGGCTTCGCGGGTACGTCACTGATCTTCGCCCCGTGGCAGCAGTCGGGGCTGACGAGCTGGGGCGCCCTCGCGATCGTGGGGGCCGCGGCGAGTTACGCCGTCGGCTTCGCGTACATGGGGCACCATCTCGTCGGCAAGGGCGTGCCCACGCTGTCCCTCTCCGCCGCCCAGCTCATGGCGGCGACCGGTCTGACGGCCCTGGCCCTGCCGGCCGGCGGCCTCGAGCCGCTCCACGTCGATCCCACGGCCCTGATCGCCGTCGCCGTCCTGGGGATCTTCGCCACCGGCCTCACCTTCCACCTCACCTACCGGATCATCGCGGACGAGGGCGCGACCAACGCCGCGACCGTCGGCTACCTGCTGCCGGTGGTCTCCGTGGCCCTCGGCGCCCTCGTGCTGGACGAGGCCTTCAGCTTCCGGGTCGCCGCGGGCATGACCGTCGTCCTCGTCGGAGTGGGCATGACGCGCCACCGCGAACGCACCCCGCTCGCGCCCGTGCGGGCACCGGCAGTCGAGGATCGTCCGGCTGGACCGCGTGCGCGTGGGTAGGTTCCCCGCATGACTGATGTCGTGGATGCCGGCGAACTGCTGCGTCGAATCCAGCGGGCCCGGGACTGGGCCCAGCAGGAGGAGCGGCACTGGAAGACGCGGTCCGACAAGCTGGAGACGGAGGATCCGAACGAAGCCCTGGGGGCGGAGATCTTCGCCTCCGCCTATGAGGCGGTCCGCAAGGTCCTGGAGGAGGTCATCGAGCCAGGGGTCAACGACGGCGACTAGACCGTCAGCGCGGCGTCCGAATCCCGCCGGCGTCGGTGCTCTCACCACCCCACTGTTGAGGTGGAAGAAAACAGAGAGAACCCACGCAGGAAGAAGGACGAGGAGGTCGCCATGACCGTCCATGCCACCATCGCCAGCCCGCTCGGCCCGTTGCTGCTCGTGGGAGAGCCCACGGCCGACGGCGTCTCGCTGACGTCACTGTCCATGCCCGGGCAGAAGAACGCACCCTCCGTCCGCAGCGGCTGGGTCCGCGACGACGACCGCTTCTCGGGGATCGCCCGTCAGGTGTCCGCCTACTTCGCCGGTGAACTCACCGCGTTCGAGATCCGGTTCACCCCGGGCGGCACGGAATTCCAGCGGCGCGTCTGGAGCGCCCTGGAGGAGATCCCGTACGGCACGTCGACCACCTACGGCGCACTCGCCGGGCGGATCGGCGTGGACCGCGGCCGGATCCAGGCCCTGGGCGCCGCCGTCGGCGCCAACCCGCTGCTTCTGGTGCGCCCGTGCCACCGCGTCATCGGCGCCGACGGCTCCCTGCGGGGCTACGCGGGCGGCGTGGAGCGCAAGGTCCGCCTCCTCACCCACGAGGGTGCCCTGCAACCCACCCTCGTCTGACCCGCACCCCACCAAGGACCCCCTCATGACCGACACCACCACGCACCCGGCGGCCACCCGCGTCACCGAACGCGTCGCGGCACAGGACTGGGACGCGCTGGCCGCCGAACTGGACGAGCACGGCCACGCCCTCACCGGTCGGCTCCTTACCCCCGCGGCCTGCCGCGGCCTCGCCGCCCTGTACGACGACACCGACCGCTTCCGCTCCACCGTCGAGATGGCCCGCCACCGCTTCGGCTCCGGCCAGTACCGCTACTTCACCCACGAACTCCCCGACGTCGTAGCTGAGTTGCGCGAGGCCTTCTACCCCCGGCTGCTGCCCGTCGCCCGCGACTGGGCCGCGCGGCTCGACAAGGCCGCCCCCTGGCCCGACGGCCTGGGGGAGTGGGTGGAGATGTGCCACGCGGCCGGGCAGGCCAAGTCCGCGCAGATCCTGCTGCGTTACGGCCCCGGCGACTGGAACGCCCTGCACCGCGACGTCTTCGGCGACCTGCTCTTCCCGCTCCAGGTCGTCATCGGCCTCGACGTGCCGGGAGCCGACTTCACCGGCGGCGAGTTCCTCATGACCGAGCAGCGCCCCCGCGCCCAGTCGCGCGGATCGGCCACCACCCTGCCGCAGGGCCACGCACTGATCTTCACCACCCGTGACCGGCCCGTGGCCTCCCGGCGCGGCTGGTCGACCGCGCCGATGCGGCACGGCGTGAGCACCGTCCGCTCCGGACGCCGGCGCACCCTCGGCCTGGTCTTCCACGACGCGGCATGACGCCCTCGCCGGCGGTCGAGGGGGAGGGGTCGGACCCGCTTCCGGGCACCCCGCGCCCGTACACGCTGTGCGGCCCGGACGGAAAGCCGTACCCCGGCACCACACCGGGCGCCCTGGGCGGGCACCGCCGAGGGCGCTTGTACGGCCGCCTCGACTGCCCCTCCGCGCTGCGGGCGCTCGCCCGCGGCCCCTACGCCACCCACCGGGTGTTCTTCCCCGACGAGGCCACCGCGCGCGCGGCGGGATACCGCCCCTGTGCGGTCTGCCTGCCCGCTCAGTACGCTCGATGGAGAGCAGACCCAGAAAGCACCGGCACACCATGAGCATCCTCAAGGATCGGGAATCCTCCCGCTCGCCCCTCGTCGGCGCCGCCCAGGCGGCCGCCCACGCGGACCTTCCCGCGCCCGCCCCGCACACCGAAGCCGAACTGGCCGCCCTCATCGGCCTGATGACGCCGGCGAAAGCGCGGATCGACGCCGTCGCCCTCGGGCACGGCCGCGACACGGCCTCCCGCGCCACCGCCGCGGCCTTCGCCGCCGCGTGGACCGCCCGCGGCGGCACCGTCCTCACCACGGTGAGCTGGCCCGAGACCGCCGCGTCCTGGCTGCGCCCCGCGCTCCGGCTGACCGCGCAGGCCCCGGACGCCTGGGTCCTGGCCGCCGCACCCCTCGGCTTCGCCCAGCTGGCCCGCCGCCTGCGCCACTCCACCGACTGGACCCCGGCCCGCAGCTACGCCTTCGCCTCCTTGCGGGACTCCCGCCTCCCCGCGCTCGCCGGGGACGACGTCCTGCACGGTCTGCGCGGCGCCACCGCCGACGGCGCGACCTGGGACGTGCGCCGCCGCTGGGTCACCACGTACCTGCCTCCGGAGACGATCTCGTGAGCGCCCTGATCCCCCGCCCGCCCAGGGAGATCGCCCCCGGGGCGGTGCACGTGCCGCAGTGGCTCACCCTGGAGCAGCAGCGCGAACTCGTCACGGCCTGCCGTGCCTGGGCCACCGGACCGGTGCCGATGCGCCACACCACACTGCCGCGCGGCGGGGTGATGTCCGTGCAAACGGTGTGCCTGGGCTGGCACTGGCAGCCGTACCGCTACACGCGCACCGCCGGTGACGTGAACGGCCGGCCCGTCGCCGCGTTCCCGCACTGGATGGTCGAGCTGGGCCGCCGGGCGCTCACCGCGGCGTACGGCGACGCGTCGGCCGCGGCCGGGTACACGCCGGACACGGCGCTGATCAATTTCTACGACGGGCAGGCCAAGATGGGCATGCACCAGGACAAGGACGAGCGCTCCCCGGCCCCGGTGGTCTCGCTGTCCATCGGTGACACCTGCGTCTTTCGCGTGGGCAACACCGAGACGCGTACCAAGCCCTGGACCGACGTCGAACTGGCCTCGGGCGACCTGTTCGTCTTCGGCGGCCCCTCGCGGTACGTCTTCCACGGCGTGCCCAAGGTGTACGAGGGCACCGCGGACCCGGCCACCGGCCTGACCTCGGGCCGCCTGAACATCACGATGCGGGTCACCGGCCTGACCGACTGACCCGGGCCCGCGGGCCGCGCGGCTACTCGAAGCGCGAGACGTCGCCCGCGCCGCGGCGCACGATCACGGCCTCGCCGTCGGAGAAGTCGATGACCGTGGTCGGGCTCGTGCCGCAGTCGCCGGAGTCGAGCACGGCGTCCACGACGTGGTCGAGGCGCTCCTTGATCTCCCAGCCCTGGGTGAGCGGCTCCTCCTCGTCGGGCAGGAGCAGGGTGCTGGAGAGCAGCGGCTCGCCGAGCTCGGTCAGCAGGGCCTGGGTCACGACGTGGTCGGGGATCCGGACGCCGACCGTCTTCTTCTTCGGGTGCAGCAGCTGGCGCGGGACCTCCTTCGTCGCGGGCAGGATGAAGGTGTAGCTGCCCGGCGTCGCCGCCTTGATCGCGCGGAACACGTCGTTGTCGACGTGCACGAACTGGCCCAGCTGCGCGAAGTTCTGGCACACCAGGGTGAAGTGGTGGCGATCGTCGAGGTTCCGGATCTTGCGGATCCGGTCGAGGCCGTCGCGGTTGCCCAGCTGGCAGCCGAGCGCGAAACAGGAGTCCGTCGGATACGCGATCAGCGCACCGGAGCGGATGCTGTCGGCCACGGTGCTGATGCTGCGCGGCTGGGGGTTCTCGGGGTGCACGTCAAAATACTTCGCCATCCGGCGAGCGTACGTGATCGCATCAGCCGCCCCTTGCTTCTCGGCCGACGCAGCGCCACCCGCGGCCCTCGGCGTGCCCCCGGTGCTCCCCGGGCCGTGCGGCTAGTCGTCGTCGACGACGGTGATCAGCGCGAGCGTGATGTTGTCGGGGCCGCCCGCGTCGATCGCCGCCTTCCACAGCTCGAAGACGGCCCGGCCGCCGTCGTGGGCCGCGAGCAGCTCGTTCAGGGTGTCCTCGGGCACGGGATCGGTCAGGCCGTCGGAGCACACCAGGAAACGTTCACCCCCGACGAGCGGCAGCGTGCTGACGTGCGGCGTGACCGCGCTGAAGCGGGGCGCGCCGCCGAGCGACTGCGTGACGATCGAGGTGGTGCGCCGGCCGGGCGCGGGCGGCGGGCTGTCGTCGACGCTCACCTGACGGAGTGAACCGCCCCGGCCGCACCGGCTCACGTCGAGGACGCGGCTGTCGCCGACGTTGAACACCAGCAGCTCGTGCCCCAGGAGGACGACGCCCGCGACCGTGGTTCCCATGGTCGTCAGTTCCGGATCGCGCTCGGCGGCCGCATACACGGTGTGGTTGCAGGCGTTCAGCGCGTCCCGGACGGCTTCCTCGCTGTCCAGCACGGTGCCGATCGACGCCAGCTGCCGCACGACCAGGCCGCTGGCGACCTCGCCCCCCGGCTGGCCGCCGATCCCGTCGGCGACCGCCACGACGAGGGGGTTGCCGAGCGGGAAGCCCAGGGTCTGGGGGTTCTCGGTCACCGTCCCGCACAGCGTCCAGGGGCCGACGGCCAGGCTGTCCTCGTTGTGATCACGTACGAGCCCGGGGTGGCTCAGCGCGGTGACGGTGATGTGCGGCATCCGTGGACCCCCTCTCCGCTTCGGCAGGTGTGTTCGGCACCCCCCATTGTCACGCCGCGAGCCGCTTCCGGCTCAGTGGCGGCCCGTGGCCACCCCCTGCCCGCCCGTGACCGCCCGTGCCATGGTGGGGGCGTCGATTGGTCCGGACCAGCTTGCGGTCGTGGTGAGGAGCGTACGCATGCGCGGTACAACGGTCTTGCCCGGTGAGGGGAACAGCGGATGGCCCGGCGAGGAGGGCATGCCGACCCACCGCCTGGAAGTGCCCATGCCCAACACGCTGCCGTTCGCCATCGGCACGTTCGACACCATCGGGCCGATGTCGCGCGCCGCGTTCCCGCACCGCCACACCTTCCACGAGATCGTCCACGTCACCGGCGGCACCGGCAGCCACGTCGTCGACCTGGCGCGTTACGTCCTGCGCCCGCCGAACCTGTGCTTCATCGCTCCCGGCCAGGTCCACCACTGGGAGAACGCCACCGGTCTGGAGGGGCACGTCATCCTCTTCACCGACGACTTCCTCCTGGACCACCCCGCGGACCGTGAGGCCCTGCGCGGGCCGGGGCGGGGCTGCTGGCTCGAACTGCGGGACGAGGCCGCCGACCGGACGGCGCGTCTGGTCGCCGACCTGGACGGTGAGTACCGTGCGGGCGCCGAGGGTTTCCCGAGCGTGCTGCGGGCGCTGCTGCACGTCCTGGTGGTGCGGGCGGCGCGGCTGCCCGCCCGCCATCCGGCGGCGGCCCCGCCCGCCCCGCGCACACGGCCGGGCTCCGTCGCCGCCGACTTCATGGCCTTGCTCTCGGCCCCGGAGGATCCCCTGTGGTCCGTACGGGGGTGCGCGCGGCAGCTCGGCGTCTCCGAGAGCTACCTCAGCGAGACGGTGAAGGCGTCCACCGGCCGCACGCCCGGCGAGCTGATCCGCCAGGCGCGGATGCACGAGGCCAAACGCCTGCTGCTGCGCACGGAGTTGTCGGTCCGTCAGGTGGCAGGACGGGTCGGTTTCGCGGACCCCGCCTACTTCTGTCGCTTCTTCCGCCGCGAGACGGGCGCGAGCCCCGGGGACTTCCGGCACGGCCACGGCGATATTCACCACGACCACCGCCTTGAGTCCATCGCCCGCGCCCGGCCCTCCGCATAGCTTCGGAGCCGATCCGGAACCCACCCCACCCCCCAGGAGGAGCGATGGAGCGCGAGATCGGCACGAGCGCGGACGGCACACCCGACGACGGCGCGGCCGGCGGCACGAAGGGGCCCCGCGAGGGCGGGCCCAGCCGCAAGACCGTCCTGAGAGCGGCCGCGGCGGTGGGCATGGCGCTGCCCGTGGCCTTCATGGGCGTCCCCGCGCTGGCCCGCACCGCGAGCGAGCGGGGCATCGAACCGGAGGTGACGCCGGCCTGCGACGACGGCGACGACCCGACGCCGCCGCAGATGGAGGGGCCGTACTTCAAACCCAACTCGCCGCAGCGCACCTCGCTCCTCCAGCCCGGCACGCCGGGCGTGCGGCTCACGGTCACCGGCTATGTCTTCGGGCGCGCCTGCCGCCCGATATCCCGGGCTCTGCTGGACTTCTGGCAGGCCGACACCTACGGGACGTACGACAACGCGGGCTACCGCTTCCGGGGCCACCAGTTCACCGACGCGAACGGCGCCTTCCGGCTCACCACGATCGTGCCCGGCCTCTACCCGGGCCGCACCCGGCATCTGCACGTCAAGGTCCAGGCCCCGGGGCGCCCGGTCCTCACGACCCAGCTGTACTTCCCCGGTGAGCCGCGCAACAACACCGACGCGCTCTTCGACGCCCGGCTGCTGATGAACGTACGCACCGTGGGCAACACGAAGGAGGCGGACTTCGACTTCGTCCTGAACGTGCCGCAGTAACGGGTGGGACCTGTAGGGCCAGCGGGGCGCGAGGGGCGTCGTACAACCTTTGGCGGGCATGAGGGGTCAAGTGATCGGCGGCGTGAACCGGTGGTGAATTCCGCCGGGCAGCCAACCGACCGCACTCTGAACCGAGGGAACCCGTATGTCGCGAGCCAGTCGCAAAGCCCGTCGTGCCCTGCCCCTGATGGCGGCCTCCCTGCTCGTGGGCAGTGGCCTCTCGGCCCTGGCCCTCGGGCAGGGCATCGCCCAGGCGGCCACACCGGCCGCCGCCGACGCCGGGCGCGCGAGCGCCGCCGCGCAGGTGACGGATGACCTGAACGGCGACGGTTACGCCGACCTGGTCGTCGGCGCCCCGGGCGGCACGGTCTCCGGCAAGGCCAAGGCCGGGTACGTCGTGGTGACCTACGGCTCCGCCAACGGCCTCGACCCCGCCAAGAAGAAGATCATCAGCCGTTCCACGAGCGGCGTGCCCGGCGCGGCCACCGCCAAGCAGGAGTTCGGCAGGCACGTGACCAAGGCCGACCTGGACCAGGACGGACACGCGGACCTGGTCGTCGGCACCGGTGTCCCCGGCGGCGGCTCGGTGATCCTGTGGGGTTCCGCGAGCGGCCCGACCGGCGGCACCGCCGTCAGCACCTTCGGGTTCGCCCCGCAGGCCGGGGACTTCGACGGTGACGGCGTCACCGACCTCGCCCTGTTCGACCTGGTGGGCTCGCACGGCGACGACCCGGTCGCGCAGAAGGCCCGCCTGTGGAAGGGGCCCATGGCGCGGAGCGGCACCCCGGCCGCCACCCTCGACTTCATGGACAAGTCCGAGTGGTCGAGCTACGACAGCGACGAGCGCCCCTACCCGGGCTGCCGCGAGCGGCCCGAGGTCTGCGTCGACGGACCGCTCTCCGTGAAGGGCCCGGTCATCCCGAAGGCCGTCGGCGACATCAACGGCGACGGCCGCACGGACATCGCCGTCAACGACTACGCGGGCGACGGCCAGTGGGGCAACAGCGTCCTGTACGGCAGCCCGACCGGCTTCACGCGCGCTGACGCGCCGGGGTCCCGGGGAGCGATGGGCATCGGTGACATCAACGGCGACCACTACGACGACGTGGTCGTGGGCGGCAGCGATGAGGACGAGTCCGAGGTCGCGGTCGCCTACGGCTCGGCGGACGGCCTGAAGGGGGATGTCCAGAAGTTCGACCAGGACCTGCCCGGCATCCCCGGTGCCGAGGAGGAAGGCGACCGCTTCGGCAGCTCGCTCTCGGTCGCCGACGTGACGGGCGACGGCTACGCGGACATCGCGCTCGGCGTCGTGGGCGAGGACGTCAAGACGGTCGCCGACGCGGGTGCCGTCGTCCTCGTGCACGGCAGCGCGAACGGCGTCACCGGCACCGGCGCCCAGGCCTTCCACCAGGACACGGCGGGGATTCCGGGGGTCGCCGAGAAGGACGACCAGTTCGGCGAGGCCACGGCCCTGCTCGACGTCACCGGCGACGGCCGCCGCGACCTCGCGGTGTCCTCCGCCCGGGAGAACGCCCTGGCGGGTGCGATCTGGTCGCTGCGCGGCACGTCCACCGGACTGACCGCCACCGACTCCGTCGCCTTCGGCCCCAAGGACGTCGGGGCGCCGGACGCCGCGGCGCTCTTCGGGAGCACCCTGCGCTAGGAACTCCGGCTCAGGCAGAACCAGTTGCGCGTGGGCCCGTGGGTGAGGGGGATTGCTCCCTCGCCCACGGGCCTTTTGCGTTCCTCTTCCCTGCCCGTCGCCTCCGTGCCCCCTCAGTCGCCCCCGCCCCCGCCGCCTCCACAGCCGAAGCCGGAGTCCGCGTGGTCGGAATCCGTGAGGTGGTCCAGGGCGTTGCCCATGCGGACCATGGCCCGGCCGAGACCGGACGGGACCAACTGCGCCTCCATGACGCCCCGGCGGACCGTGCCCTTCGGCAGGACCTCGGGCCCCGCGAACACGTACGCCGGGAGGCTCGCCTCCTCCTGGGCCGCCTGGAGCCGCCGCTTGCCGGTCCGGGTCAGCTGGTGGCGGCCGCGGGTCACCAGACCCCACTCGGCGAGCCGGTCGCCGATCTCCTGCACCTCGGGCGCATCGCGCAGTTCGGCGCAGACGGACGCCGCGCTGCGCCCGGCCGGGCACGCCGTCATCAGGGCGCGCTCGACCGGCGGCCCGGGCAGTTCCCCGCCGACGGCGCGTATGCGCGACGCCCTGAGTTTGACCAGCTCACGCTCGGCCAGCGCGATCACCGCGCACTCCACCACGCGTCGTGGCCCGCCCGCCAGATACGCGACGTCGTACACGTCGAGGGCCCGGCGCGCTCCCGCCGCCGTCGTGGCCCGTTTGAAGGACAACCGCATGTCCTCACCCCCTTCGGACACCCCGTCTTTCGGCTGTGGTGCCCGACGGCGGGAGCGCACACCCCTGCCCCGCGTCTCTTCAGAGCAAAACTCGAGGGTCCCGGCCCCATCGGTCTCTCTTGACACTCTCTTGACAGCGACCGGCCCACGGCGATCGCCTGGAGCCCTGCCGCGCGCCGTCGCGGCGGCCATCGAACCGGGCACGGGGCACAGGGGGAGAGCGGGCCATGCTGCGGGTGTACTTCACGGCCGAGGACCTGGCGCGGGTGCGGGTCGCCTCCGGGCCGGACTTCCTCTGGGAGATCAGCAACAGCGTACAGACGCTCCAACGGCGTGACGGAGCGCGGGTGTTCGGGCAATGGCGCCGGTGGGCGAGGCCGCGTCTGTCGGACAGCTGCCGGCTGCTCTCACCGCTTCTGCCGCCGCACGGCTGTTCCCCGGATTTCCTCACCCCCACCCATGGGGCGGGCGAGACGCTCCATGCGGCGGTCGACACCCTCGTGCGCACGCCCCGGCCGCGGCTGCGCACCGACCTGACGCGGGTGGCCGCCTCACGGCCGCTGCCCGGCTGGACGGAGGCACTGGCGCAAGGCGACACCGACGCTCTGCGGCGGCTGGGCCGGGCGCTCCACACCTACCACCTGGAGGCGCTCGCGCCGTTCTGGCCCCGCATCCACGCCCAGATCGACGCCGACCGCATCCTCCGTCTGCACAGCCTTCTCGACGGCGGGACCGACGGGCTTCTGGCCGGGCTGGGTCCGCAACTGCGGTGGTGTCCGCCGGTGTTGGAGGCCGATTACCCCGTGGACCAGGAGCTGCGGCTCGACGGCCGGGGGCTCACCCTGCAACCGTCGTTCTTCTGCTGGCCCACGCCCGTCACGCTCGCCGACGGCGAACTGCCGCCCGTCCTGGTGTATCCCATCGACCACGCCGCGGACTGGACCGGCCCGGCGTCCCGGCCCACGCCTCCCGGCCTTCCCGGCGAGGGTGCTCTGGGGCCGCTCATCGGGCAGACCCGGGCCGCCGTCCTCAAGGCGGCCCGCACCGGCGCCTCCACGGTCGAGCTCGCGCGCCTCCTGGCGGTCACCCACCCGGCCATCAGTCAGCACGTCAAGGTGCTGCGCGCGGCCGGGCTGCTGACCACGGTCCGCGGGGCGGGACGGTCGCTCCATGTCGCGACGGCCGAGGGCCGCGCGCTGCTGCGCGGCTGCGGGCCGTAAGTCTGGGCTTTCATCGATTGCGTCTGGCATGGGCATGCAAGGAAGCTGACCGGGCTGTCGCACACGCATCCCCCCACCGCGCCGCGTCTCCGTCCCTCACCCCGTCCCACGCGCCGTTCGACGCGCGTCCACGTGTGAACTCCCGTGCATCACGGAGGGCTTGACGACGCGACGTCGATCCGATGAAGGAGTGGCGTTGCACCCTACTCGTACGTTCATCCGCCGCGCGGCCGTGGCCGCCTCACTCGCCGTGGCCGCGACCCTCTGCGCCGTGCCCGGCGTCGCCCAGGCCTCCACGCCCCCCACGGCGCCCGCGGCCTCCTCCACCGGGCACGGTCTGCGAGGGTTCCAGGAGCGCCACGGACTGCCCGCGACCGGTTCCGTGGACGGCCCGACCGCCGGAGCCCTGCGCCAGGCGTCCGACGCCGAACTGCACCGGACCTTCCGCACGGCGGCCGACCTCGGACCCGAGGAACTCGCCAATGCACGCACCGTCATCGGCGTCGGCAAGGGCGCGCAGATCCCCGAACAGGGCCTGGTCATCGCCCTGATGACGGCCATGCAGGAATCCAAGTTCGTCAACTACCTGACGCCGGTGGACCACGACTCCCTCGGAATCTTCCAGCAGCGCCCCAGCACCGGCTGGGGCACCCCCGAGCAGATCACCGATGTCGCCACCTCGTCCATGTCCTTCTACGGAGTGGCCCCCTTCGGCAACAACCCGGGTCTGATCCAGATCGACGGCTGGCAGACCATGCCACCGGGCGAGGTCTGCCAGGCCGTACAGGTCTCCGCCTTCCCCGACCGCTACGCGCAGTGGGAGCAGTTCGCCCGCGACCTGCTCGCCCAGGAAGGGCCCACGGTCCCGCCGATCCCGTGACGCACGGGAAAGCCCGCCACCACTCCAGGCCCGCACGTCCCGGCCGGACGTGCACTCCACCCCTCACCTCATCAGGAGACCCCATGCGCAAGAGACTCCTCTCCACAGCGATCGCCGTCGCCGCGGTCGGAGCCCTCCTCACCCCGGCCACCGCCCAGGCCGACGCCGCGCGCCCGCACGGTGTGTCGGTGCTGGGGCACGGCTCACGGGCCGGGACCGCGGTCGTCAGCGGCCTCAACGAGCCCGGCACCAAGCTGCGCGTCGACGGCGCGCGGACCCGCAGCGCCCACACGCTCCAGGTCGACTACCAGGTCCAGGAGACCGGCTACTGGTGCGGTCCCGCCGCCACCCGCATCGCGCTGTCCGCACGCATCGCCCCGCCCGGCCAGGGCGCGCTGGCCGCGCAGCTGGGCACCACCGAAGCGGGCACCGACCACATCAGCCAGGTGACCGGCGTGCTCAACGCCAACCTCGGCACCGGCTGGTACGAGACCAAGGAGATGCCGAACGACCCGCCCACCCAGGCCCAGAAGGACCTGCTGTGGAACGACGTCGTCCTGGACATCGACAACAACTACCCGCTGGTGACCAACATCGTGGCCCCGCCCGGCAACCAGCCGCCCGGCTACCCGTCGGACCAGACGATCTACCACTACTTCACGGTCATCGGCTACGACGACGCCAACCGCACCGTCCTCATCGCCGACCCGGCCTCCTTCGGCGGCAACCAGATCTACTGGCTCTCCTTCGATCAGCTCGCCACGCTGATCCCGCCGAAGGGATACGCGGCCTGAACAGACGACTGTGGGCGGCGCCACCGAACCATGCGCCGCCCACAGTCCGCTCGGTCGCCGTCTCGGGGACGGGCGGCGACAGCCTCAGCGGCACCGACTCCGCTGAGGCCGAACAGGAAAGCAGGGTCCGGGCGAACCTGCCGGCCTCGGGCTCGGCCGGTCACGACGGGGCACTGATTGCTTCCGTCGGGGCCGGGTGCGTGGATGCACCGGAGCCCGAGATTTCTCAGCGGCCGTCCCTCGGTCGGCGGCCGTCTCTCAGAGGTCGTCCTCGTCGACCTCCAGCCGCACCCGCAACGAGCTGAGCCCGCGCCGGGAATGACTCTTCACCGTGCCCAGCGGCCAGCCGGTGCGCTCGGCGATCTGCGGATGGGTCAGGTCCTCGTAGAACGCCAGGCGCAGCACCGTGCGCTGGGGCACCGGCAGCCTCGCCAACTCCTGTGAGATGAGGGTGCGGTCGACCGCCCGGTCCATCCCCTCGTGACCGCGGTGGTCCCTGGTCGCGTACAGGGCCTCCGCTCCGGCGACGAGCGCCGCTCGCCGGGTGCGCGCGTGGAGCGCGTCCGCGATCCGGTGCCGGGTGATGCCCGTCAACCAGCCCGCCAGACTGCCCCGTTCGGGGCGGTATCCGGCGCGACCGCGCCAGGCGGCGAAGAACACCTGCTGCGTGATGTCCTCCGCGTCGCGGCTGTCGCCGAGCGCGCGCTGGGCCAGGGCGTGCACCAGCGGCCCCCAGCGGCGGTAGACCGCCGCGAGGCTCGCTTCGTCGCCACCGGCGAGGCCCCTGGCCAGATCTGTGGTCCGCTCCCCGGGAGCGCGCACGGACTGCGGCACCAGTGTGCTCATCGACGCGTCGTCAGCTCCTTTGCCGATCACAATCGCCGTACGACCGAAGGGAAACGGGCATGCGCACCATGCCCCCCGGCCGCGATCCGGTCATCCTGGAAACACTCGTCGGCACCCGGCAACTCGCATCGGTTGTGCGTCGTATCGTGTCCGCATGAGCGAGGGGCGAGACCGCGATCAGGACGGCGAACCGGCTGGTACGGGAGTCACCACCGGCGCCCTGGCGCGGAGGCTGGGGGTGTCACCGACGACCTTGCGGACCTGGGACCGCAGGTACGGCCTGGGCCCCGCCCGGCGCGACGCCGGGCACCATCGCCGCTGGTCGGAGCAGGACATCGCCATGGTGGAGGAGATGGGCCGGCTCACCGCCTCGGGGATGCCGCCGGCCGAGGCCGCGCACAAGGCGCTGACACTGCTCGATCCTGACGCGGGCCCCGGAGCGAGCCGCGAACCGGAGCTCGATGGCACCGCCGGGCCCGGCGCCACCGAGGCGGCAGCCACCGGGTCGGGCGCCCCCGGGTCCGAGGCCTCCGAGACCGCGGCTTCCGAGTCCGCGGCTTCCGGTGCCGCCGTGCCCCGGCAGCGGCGTGCCGCGCGTCCCTCCGCGCCTTCGTCGCCCGACACGTTCGTCCGCCGCCGGCGTGGCCTCTCGCGGGCCGCCGTACGGCTCGACGCGCCCACCGTGCAGGATCTGCTGGCCGACGCGGTCGAGCACCACAGCCTGGTCACCGCGTGGCAGGAGGTGATGGTGCCGACGCTGCACGCGGTGGGACGCAAGTGGGAAGAGGCGGGCGACCGTTACGTGGAGGTCGAGCACATGCTGTCCTGGCACGTCTCCCGCACCCTGCACCGCTGTGCGGCGGCCCCCGCCGCACCGGCCCCGCAGAGCGCGCCCGCACCGGAAGCCCCCCTCGTGCTGGCCTGCGTCCCGGGCGAGCAGCACTCGCTGCCGCTGGAGGCGCTCAGCGCGGCGCTGGGTGAACTGGGCGTCCCGCAGCGCATGTTCGGCGCGGCCGTGCCGGTCGAGGCGGTCGCGTCCGCCGTGCGCAGGACGGGCCCCGCCGTCGTCGTGCTGTGGGCGCAGGCCCGCTCCACCGCGAGCGTCCCGCTGGCCCGGCACATCGCCGACACCCGCTGGGGGGTGCGGGGCGCCCGCGGCCGCCCGGTGGTCATGCTCGCCGGGCCCGGCTGGGCGGGAGCTGCGGTGCGCGGCGCGCTGCGGCCCAACAGCCTGCGCGAGGCCCTGACCCAGATCGGCAAGGTGCGGGCAGGGGCCGCCGCCGGCCCGGGGAAGTGACCCACGCCGGCGGCCCGTCACCGCCACCGGCGCCGACCGTCAACGCCCTGCCCTCCGCGTACCCCTGTCAGCTTGCTGTTGCCGTCAACGGCGTGCGCAGAGCGCTCCGTTCGTCGCGCCACGCGGCCAAGAGCCGTGCGCCGAGGCGGTCCTCCAGGAAGCCGGTGGCCTCGATGCCGAAGACCACATCGGACTCCAGGCCCGGTTCGCTCGCCAGGAGGCCGCCGATCACCTCGCGGCGCACCACCTGCTCATGGACCGCGTCGGCCTCCACGTGCTCGTCGTAGAACCGCTCGGCCGCCTGTCCCGCACCGCTCCTGCGCATCGCCTTGGCCAGCCGCCGCGAGCCCGGGGACGACGTCACCTCGACGGCGGCGAAGTGCCCGACGAGGGCGCCGCGCAGCGCCCGGTGCAGGCCGAAGAGGGACATCAGGTTGACCGTCGCGAGCGCCTCGCCCGGTGCGGCGTCGACGTAGTGTCCGTACGCCGTCTCCAGCGAGAGGTCCGCCATGAGGTCGGCGAAGAGCCGGGCATGGATGTCCTCGGCGCGGCCGGCTCCGAACTCGTCGAACTCGATGGCCACCATGCCCGCCTTGGCCCGGCCGTGCAGCCGGGGGATGACCCAGGCGTGCGGGTCGGCCTCCTTGAGGTGGTAGAGCGAGCGCGCCGCGGCGTACTCCCGCAGCTGCCACAGCTCGCCGTCGCGCTGGAGGTGGTGGCTGACGCTGTCGGGACGGTGGCCGACGGGCTCCACCAGGAGGTCGGCCAGGGCGCGTTCGGCGCTGTCCGTGGACCGGCAGTTGGCCCGCAGGGCGCCCAGGAAGCGCCCTTCGAGCGCGCGGCGCAGTCCCAGGAGTTCGGGGTCCCACTCCAGGTCCTCGCGCACGCCGTCGAAGCCCTGGTAATGCAACTCGTACAGCGTGTAGAGGGCGAGCTGGAGGTCGTCTCCGTAGGGGTCGGCGTCGTGCGTGTCGAGGGGCAGCGGGCCGGGGCTTCCCCCGGAGCGCAGGGTGTCGATCACGAGGCGGGAGAGCGGGCCGCGCGGTTCGGGCAGGGCGGGGCTCGCCCGGCGCGATTCGCGGAACCCGTCGGAGGCGCCCTGGGCTTCGGCGTGCTCGGTGCTCTCAGCTTTCACGGCGGTCTCTGTGCTCACTGCGTTCGCTGTGTTCGCTGTGTTCTCGGCGTGCTCGGTGTTCTTGGTGATCATCGGGTGCTTCCTCCCCCTTCGTGTGCTCGTCGTTTTCGGTGTCGGACCCGGCCGCCGCCGACGGGGTGGCGTCCTCGGCCTTCACCCGGCGGCGGTGGCTGGTGTCGCACCACGGATAGGTCCGGCTGCGCCGGCAGGTGCAGATCGCGGCGGTGAAGCGCCGCGAGGCGACGACCGTGCCGTCGTCCTTGACCACCTCGACGGGCCCCTCGACCAGCAGCGGCCCCTCGGGGTCGATGGTGACGCGGCGTGGCCGCGGGTCCCGTGCGGCAGGCTCGGGCTCAGGTGCGTTCGGCACGGATGACCACCAGCTCCTCCATGTCCCCGCCGTCCCCGCCGTCCCCGCCGTCCGCGCCCTCCGCGTCGTCACCGCTGTTCCCGCCGCTCAGGTCGTCGCCCAGCAGCCCTTGTTTGCGCAGGAACGCCCGGCGCGAGCGCAGGACCGGACCGAACGGGATCAGGGCGCGGTCGGCGACCGAGGTCTCCAGGCCCGCCTTCGACAGACGCCGCAGCGTGTCGTCGGTGCCGCACAGCGCCGAGTGGACCATGAGCAGCACACCCCCGGGGCGCAGGACGTCGGGAGCCGCGTCGCAGATGCGGTCGACCAGCGCGCGACCGTCCTGTCCAGCATCCCAGGACCGCGCCGCGCCATGGCGGGGCAGTCGGCAGGAGGGAGAGGGAACATACGGCGGATTGCTCGCCACGACGTCGTAGGACCGCCCGGGCACGGCTTCCGCGAGGTCGCCCCGCAGCACCGTGATGTGCTGTCGTGCGGCCAGCGCGTTGAGGCGGGCGGTCAGGACGGCGCGCCAGGCGATGTCCACCGCCGTCACCCGGGCACCGAGCCGCGCCGCGTGGACGGCCAGCGCGCCGCTGCCGGTGCCGAGGTCCAGTACGTCCGTGTCCGGACCGATGTCCTCGCGGCCCAGTGCGCGGGCGAGGAGGCCCGTGTCGTCCTGTGGCGCGTAGACGCCGGGGAGGGTCAGCAGGCGGCCCGGGGACGCACCCGCGGTCGTATCGGCGATCACCACGCACCTCCGGTCGTCTGGGGGCCGGCCGAATGGAATCCCTCCCTGCTCCGCCCTCCCACCACCCTCCGCTGTTCCGGCACGGGCCACCACTCGGGTGATGACACACAGTGACATGCCGTTCCGACTGCCTGCCGTCCTTGCCTCATGGGTTCCCTTGGTGCTCGGGGCTCGCTCCCGCGACTGTCGTGCGTCCCAGGTGCCCGTCGAATCCTGAACCACACGTAAGGGGCCCGCCGGGGTGATCAGGCGGGGGAGCGGGGCCGACGCGGCGGACGGGGTGGTGATTGCGCCACTGCGGCATGGGTACGCGGGCATCCCTGCCACGACAGCGCACCAGCTGCGGGCGCCCCCCAACGACGAAAGGACGTCATGCCGTACAACATCTTCGTTCTCGGTCTCGACGAGGCGAATCTACCGACGCTCCGTGCCGTGCCGGACGCCCAGGACTACGTCTTCCACCCCCTCCTCACCATCGAGGAACTCCAGGGCGGAGAGGTCTCGGTCCCCGGGCTGCTCGCCGAGGCCGAGCGGATCCTCGACGCGTTCGACGGCCACATCGACGCGATCGTGGGCTACTGGGACTTCCCCGTCAGCACGCTCGTGCCGATCCTCAGCGAGCGCTACGGGACGCGGAGCACCAGTCTGGACTCCGTGGTCAAGTGCGAGCACAAGTACTGGAGCCGTCTGGAACAGCAGCGGGTCACCGACGCGCATCCGCCGTTCGGCCGGGTGGACATGGAGAGCGCCGACCCCAAGCCGCCGGAGGGCATGGACTTCCCGATGTGGCTCAAGCCCGCGCTGTCCTACTCCTCGGAGCTGGCGTACGGCGTCGGGGACCAGGCCGAGTTCACCGAGGCGGCCGACCGCATCCGCGAGGGGATGGGGCGCATCGGCCGGCCCTTCGAGGACATACTCGGGCGCGTCGAGCTGCCTCCGGAGATGGCCGACGTGGGCGGCCAGGTGTGTCTGGCCGAGGGCGCGCTGAGCGGCATCCAGGTCGCGGTCGAGGGATACGTCCACGAGGGCGAGGTCACCGTCTACGGCATCCTCGACTCGATCCAGTACCCCGACTCGTCGTGTTTCCTGCGCCACCAGTACCCCTCCACGCTCCCCGAGCCCGTGCTCGAGCGGCTGCGGGACGTGTCGGAGCGCGTGATGCGTCAGATTGGCATGAACGCGGCAACCTTCAGCATCGAGTACTTCTACGACCCCCGCAACGACGCGATCAATCTGCTGGAGATCAACCCGCGCCACTCCCAGTCGCACGCGGAGATGTTCGAGTACGTCGACGGCGTGCCCAACCACCACTGCATGCTCAGCCTCGCCCTCGGCAAGAACCCCGAGCTGCCGCACCGCAAGGGCGAGTACGCCACGGCGGCCAAGTGGTACTACCGCTGGTTCGCCGATGCCACCGTGCACGACGTGCCCTCCCGCAAGGACATCGAGAGCATCGAGCGCCGCATCCCCGGAGTGCGCATCGACGTCCTGGTCGAGGAGGGGCAGCGCCTGTCGGAGGTGTCCGAACAGGACAGCTACAGCTACGAACTGGCGCACATCTTCACGGGCGGGGAGAGCGAGGAGGACATGCGGGCCAAGTACGACCAGTGCGTGGCCGCCCTCGGCCTCACGTTCGACGAGGCCGAACCGGGTAGTCGTGACATGAAGAACGACTGAACCATCGCACTACTGCACTACTGCACTACTGCACCACCGGCGGCTGAACCGAGAGCCGCCGCAACATGAAGGAGCGAACCCGGCTTGCGCTATGTGAGCGACCTTCCGTACGAGACCAAGGAAGAGGAGAACGTCACCATCCCCGTGGCGGACGGAACCCGCCTCGCGGCCCGCATCTGGCGGCCGACGTCCTCCGACCAGGACCCCGTCCCCGCGGTCCTGGAGTACATCCCCTACCGGCAGCGCGACCTGACCGCCGAGCGCGACTCCATCCACCACCCCTACATCGCCGGGCACGGCTACGCCTGCGTCCGCGTCGACCTGCGCGGCACCGGCGACTCCGAAGGAGTGCTCAAGGACGAGTACCTGGAGCAGGAGCAGACCGACGCCGAGGACGTCCTGGCCTGGCTCGCCGACCAGCCCTGGTGCGACGGCACCACCGGCATGATGGGCCTCTCCTGGGGAGCCTTCGCCGCGCTCCAGGTCGCCGCGCGGCAGCCCGAGAGCCTGCGGGCCATCGTCATCGCGTCCTTCACCGACGACCGGTACGCCGACGACATGCACTACATGGGCGGCGCCCTCCTGTCGGACAACCTGGCCGAGGCGGGCACCATGTTCGCCTACGGCACCATGCCTCCCGACCCGGCCATGGTGGGGGACCGGTGGCGCGACATGTGGCACGAGCGCATGGAGGGCACCCGCCCCTGGGTGCTCGAATGGCTCAAGCACCAGCGGCGCGACGACTACTGGCGGCACGCCTCGGTCTGCGAGGACTACCGGGCCGTACGCTGCCCCGTCCTCGCGTCGAGCGGCTGGGCGGACGGCTACTCGAACGCCGTCACACGTCTCCTGGGCAACCTGGACGTGCCGCGCAAGGGGCTGATCGGTCCCTGGTCCCACAAGTTCCCGCACCTCGGCGAACCGGGCCCCGCCATCGGCTACCTCCAGGAGGTCGTCCGCTGGTGGGACCACTGGCTGAAGGGCGTCGACAACGGCGTCATGGACGGTCCGATGCTGCGGACGTGGATGCAGGACAGCGTGCCGCCCTCCACCTCGTACGAGGAGCGTCCGGGGCGCTGGGTGGGGGAGCCGTCCTGGCCGTCCCCGCACATCACTCCCGTCGTGCGGCGCCTCACGCGGCACGGGCTCTCCGCGCCGGTCACCGATGACCCCGCGATCTCCGAGGTCTCCGAGGAGGCCGCCGGATCGTCCGGAGCGCCTGATCCGGAGGGGACGGGCGAGGGTCTCTCAGTCCAGTCACCGCTGTCCGTGGGCCAGTTCGGCGGGAAGTGGGCTTCCTACAACGCGCCCCCCGACCTGCCCTACGACCAGCGTGAGGAGGACGGCGGCTCGCTGGTCTTCCAGACCGAGCCGCTGACCGAGCGCACGGAGATCCTCGGCTCGCCCTCCGTTGAACTCGACCTGAGCGTGAGCGAACCCGTCGCCATGGTCGCGGCCCGCCTGTCTGACGTCGCCCCCGACGGCAGCGCCACCCGCGTCAGCTACGGCCTGCTCAACCTCACCCGCAGCGAGGGGCAGGAGGATCCGCGCCCGCTCGAACCGGGGCGCCGCTACCGCGCGGTCATCCCGCTCAACGGCGTTGCCCAGGCCTTCCCGCCGGGCCACCGCATCCGCGTGTCGCTGTCCACCTCGTACTGGCCGCTGGCCTGGCCGCCGCCCAAGCCGGTGCTCCTGACCGTCTACGAGTCGTCCAGCACCCTGACGCTCCCGGTCCGCCCGATGACGGAGCCCGACGCGCTGCCGGAGCAGCCCTTCGGTGAGCCCGAGGGCACGCGGCCGCGCAGCCCCGTGCAGCTGGTCGCCCCCGAGGAACGCTGGCAGGTCAAGCGTGACCTGGTCGACTACGCGGCGGAGCTGGAGATCGTCAAGGACCGCGGGACGATGCGCCTCGAGGACATCGGCCTCGACGTCGGCCGCAGGGCCTACGAGCGCTACACCTCGATGGCCGAGGACTTCACCTCCGCCACCGGCGAGTCCGCCTGGACGATGTCCTTCCGGCGCGACGACTGGGACGTGCGGGTGGAGACCCGCACGGTCCTCAGCTGCGACGAGGAGCAGTTCCGGGTGGACGCCACCCTGGACGGTTACGAGGGGGACCGCAGGGTCTTCTCGCGCACGTGGAACGAGACCGTGCCCCGCGATCTGCTCTGACGCGGGGGACGGAAAGACCCCGCCTCGGTGAAGCGGCCGGAAGTTTCTGTTTGGCCCCTATCCGGCAGGGCACTCGGTGCGTTGGAGGTTGATCATCTCCTCCCGCTATGTGAATCCCTGCGGTTCAGGGAAAACCAATTGAGGAGTTCTCGATGAGCAACGACATGTGGAACTACGCCCCTACCGCCGGACACGGTCCGGACGCCGATCTGACCGGGTACAAGGTCGAGGCCGCGGACGGCCACATCGGCAAGGTCGACAAGCACTCGAACGAGGTCGCCGACCAGTACATCGTCGTCGACACGGGTGTGTGGATCTTCGGCAAGGAGGTGCTGCTGCCCGCGAGCACCGTCACCGCGATCGACCACGAGGCGCGGAAGATCCTGGTCTCGCGCACGAAGGACCAGATCAAGGACGCGCCCGAGTTCGACAAGGACAAGCACCTGGGCGACCCCGCCTACCGTGACCAGATCGGCGGCTACTACGGCGGTCTGGGCCCGGGTCACTGACCCGCGCCGGGGCGTGAGAACGCCGCCCCGATGACGGACGAGGTATGACACCGATGGCGTCCGAGGCATCAATTGCCTCGGGCGCCATCAGTCATTGATCGCTCCGATGCAGTGTGAACGGATGGGGCGTGGAGTGAGGCCCGGGGTGTATTTCGGCGGGTGAATTTCCCGGGCCCAATTCCCGGGGCGGACATATCCGCGGGCGTATCCGCGATGGCGCCCTCGGACCATTCAGACGGCGCGGGCCGCGATGGCCCGCGCGCACTCCAGGGACTCCGCGTGCGTCGTGTCGACCTCCAGGTCGTAGAGCACGCCGCGGTGGACCGCGTCGGCCTGCGAGGCGGCCATCCCGGCGACCCGGTCGCCCCGCGCGGTCTCCCGGCCCGCGGCCACCGCGCCGTCGCAGCGCACGCCGACCCACAGGACGCCCAGATCACCCAGGGCCTCGCGCCACCGCTCCTGGGAGGCCGGACCGCCCAGGAAGACCTCGTCGACGATCACCCGGGCTCCGCGGCGGGCCATCGTGGCGATGCCCTCGATCCACGCCGCCTCCAGCGCCCGGAACCCGGGGCCGACGGTCACCTCGCCGTCCGGGGCGACCTCGATTCCTCCCGATCCCTCGGAGGCGGTCCGCAGGGCGAGGGGGAGCGCGTCGACGAACGTGTCGCAGCCGAAGGTCAGCCACGGGTCCGGGAGCACCGCCTGCAGGCACCGCGCGATGCCGGACTTACCGGAGCTCGACCCGCCGTTGAGAACGATCACTTGAGTCGTCATCGCGCCACAGTAAGAGCGTCCGCGCGCCACCGGAAACGATTTCGGGCCGGCCGGGTCCGCCCGGCCCGTGCCGGTCAGCTCGTGCTGTCGTAGGGGCTGACACGGCGGTAGGCGGCGCGCGCGTGCAGGACGCGGCCGGCCGCCGTGCCGACGAGCGCCGCGACCAGCAGGCACGTGATCCACTCGGGATCGCGGTGCCCGGCCCAGGAGATCTCCCCTATGGGGTGGGTGGCGAAGACGTTCAGGAGCATCCAGCACACCAGGGCCGTCCCCGGTGCCGCGACGAAACGTCCCCGCACTCCCAGCAGCGCGGCCAGCACGGACAGGGCCGCGAGCGCGAGCCCCGTGCGGTCGAGGGCGCCGAGCAGATCGAGGACGGTCACCAGCGCGAAGGCACCGGCGTACGCGCCCGTCCAGATGAAGGGTGTGGCCACGGGTTCGGGAACGACCCGCACGCCCTTGGCGATGTACCGCCACTCCACCACCATCGATTCCTCCCCACCGCCGGCCCGCCGGGGCGCCGCTGCCCCGGGGACGTCCGTGACCGGCTCTTCCCGCAACGAGGCCGACGCGCCGGAGACCGGGCACGGGCGTGGCCTTCGGCAGATTGTCGCACCACATCGGACGACCTCCGTCCGCAGCGGTGCGGACCACGGCTGCGGCACCCTCGCGTCGCCGCGTACGACGACCGCGACCCGCTCCCTCGGGGGCGGTCTCCGATCTCGTCGTGTCCCCGTCATAATTCCCGGATGAACCTCGCCTCCCCTCCCGAGCCGTCCGCGTCGCGACGGCGTACCCGCGTCGTCGTCGTGGGAGCCGGCCCGGCGGGACTCACCGTCGCCAACATCCTGCGCGCCGCCTCCGTCGACTGCGTGGTCCTGGAGACGCAGAGCAGGCAGTTCATCGAACAGCGGCCGCGCGCGGGCTTCATCGAGGAGTGGGCCGTGCGCGCCCTGGAGCGCCGAGGGCTCGCCGACCGGCTCCTGGCCCACGCCCAGACGCACGCCGAGTGCGAGTTCCGCTGGGCCGGCGAGCGTCATCGGTTCGCGTACGGGGAGCTGTCCGGGCACCGTCATTTCGTCTACCCCCAGCCCCTGCTGGTGACGGATCTGGTGCGCGCCTACGCCGACCGGGCGGGCGGCGACATCCGCTTCGGCGTGCGCGACGTGGAACTGCACGGCATCGACACCGACACCCCCGCGGTGTCCTACACCGACCCCGACACCGGCGAGCGCATCCGTGTCGACTGCGACGCGATCGCGGGCTGCGACGGCGCGCGCGGCGTGACGCGCACCCACCTGGGGCCGGAGCGGGCCACCGTCGCCCGCCACGACTACGGCATCGGCTGGCTCGCCCTCCTCGCCCAGGCATCGCCGTCCTCCGATTGCGTCGTCTTCGGCCTCCATCCGCGCGGCTTCGCGGCCCACATGGCGCGCAGCCCCCAGGTCACCCGCTACTACCTGGAGTGCCCGCCCGGCGACGACCCCGCGAACTGGCCGCACGAGCGCGTCTGGGCGGAGCTGCACGCCCGCCTCGCGGTGGCAGGTGCCCCGCCGCTCACCGAGGGCCGGCTGATCGAGAAGCGCGTCCTGGACATGCACAACTACGTCGTGGAACCCATGTCCGGTGGGCGGCTGTACCTCGCGGGCGACGCCGCGCACCTCGCCGCCCCGATCGCCGCGAAGGGCATGAACCTGGCCCTGCACGACGCCCTGCTGCTCGGCGACGCCCTCGTCGCCTCCTGCGCCGACGGGGACGACAGCGGCCTGAGCGGCTACTCGGAGGCCTGTCTGCCGCGGGTGTGGCAGTACCAGGAGTTCTCCCAGTGGCTCTCGGAACTGCTGCACGGGGCGTCGTCGGGTGTCCCCTTCAAGGCGGGCACGGCATCCGCGCGGCTGCGCCGGATCCTCGGCTCGCCCGCCGCCGCGACCGCGTTCGCCGAGCTCTACATCGGCAAGGGCGCCGAGGTCTGAGGCCCGGCCCCGGACGCACGCGGGAGCATCTCGCCGACGTGGCCCGGCGCGCCGTCCATCTACGGGAGAAATCGTGCGTGATCGGGCCCCAGGCGGGGCACCCGAGGTTCCGGCCACCCGCATGATGAACTCGGAGCATGGTTGTGAAGGCTCTCATCGTTGTCGACATGATCAACATGTACGACCACCCCGACGCGGAAATCCTCCGCAGGTCGGTCAAGGAAGTGCTGCCCAACGTCCGCAGGCTGATCGAGCGCGCGCGGGCCGAGGGCGTCGCCGTGATCTACGTCAACGACAACTTCGGACAGTGGCGCTCGCACCACGACGAACTCCTCGACATCGTCCTCAGCGGCCCGCACGCCGACCTGGTCGCCCCGATCCGCCCCGACGACGAGTCGCTCTTCGTGGTGAAGGCCCGGCACTCGATCTTCTACGACACCCCTCTGGAATACCTCCTGCGCCAGCGCGGCATCGAGTCGGTGCTCCTCTGCGGCCAGGTGACCGAGCAGTGCATCCTCTACTCGGCGCTCGACGCCCACATCAGACACCTGGACGTCGTCGTCGCCGAGGACGCCTGCGCGAGCATCCACGGGGACCTCGCCGACGCCGCGATGCAGATGATGGAGCGGAACATGCAGGCACGCCTGGTCCGTTCCACGGACGACGCGCTCTTCGGGCCGGGATGAACCCGCTGGACGAACTGGACGCACGGATCGCGGGGTGCGCGGCCTGTCCCCGGCTCGTGGCCTGGCGCGAGGAGGTGGGCCGGGTCAAACGCGCCGCCTTCCAGGACTGGACGTACTGGGCCCGGCCCGTGCCCGGGTTCGGGCCGCCGGACGCCTCGATGGTCGTCATCGGGCTCGCGCCCGCTGCGCACGGCGGCAACCGTACGGGCCGGATGTTCACGGGCGACCGTTCCGGGGACGTGCTGTACAAGGCGATGTACGAACTGGGTCTCGCGTCGAGCCCGTTTGCGGTGTCGATGGACGACGGCCTGACTCTGCGCGGGGTGCGGGTGACGTCACCGGTGCACTGCGCGCCGCCGGAGAACAAGCCGACTCCCGGCGAGCGCGACATGTGCAGGCCGTGGCTGGTGCGCGAGCTGGAGCTCCTTGCCCCGCGGCTGCGGTCGGCGGTGATCCTCGGGGCGTTCGGCTGGCAGGCCGCCCTGCCCGCCTTCGCCGCGGGGGGATGGCGCGTGCCCAAGCCACGGCCGCGGTTCGCGCACGGCGCGCGGGTAACCCTGGAGCGAGCGGACACGCGGGTGACCGGCGGAGGTACGCGGGCCGCCGCTCCCGAAGCGTCCGGCCCGGGGTCCGTCACCCTGTACGGCTGCTTCCACGTCAGCCAGCGCAACACGTTCACGGGCCGGCTGACCCCCGACATGCTCAAGGACGTCCTGCGGGCGGCGGCCGGCGAGGCCGGCATCGCGCCGTACGCACCGGCGGACGAGCGGGCCTGACCGGCGGAACACATCCGGCCGGCGCGCCTCAGCCTCCCTCGACCCCGGTCGAGTCATGTGCCGAGCCGACAGGCTTCGACTCCGGTGAGCCGCGCTGGCGCAGATAGACGGAGAAGATGGCCATCGACCCGACGGCCAGGAGTTCGGACTGCCAGTTCTGGAGCGTGCGGTTCCAGAAGTCCGCGGCGCCCAGGTACTGGAACCAGCTGATCGGCGCCTGGAGGCCGCGCAGGTGTTCCTCGTTGTACGCGGCCACGCCGGTGACCGACTGCGCCAGCCAGGAGAACAGGAAGAACGTGCACATGAGGGTGCCCAGGGAGCGGGAGTACCAGGCCTGCCGCACCCCGCCCACGGCGGCCCAGCGCGGCGAGTCGGGCCGGGCGTACCGGCCGACCTTCTGGTCCTTGTCCGCCTCCGGACCCGCCTTGTCGAGCTCCTTGGACTCGGGCGATCCCCGCTGGAGCAGCCAGACCGTCCCGAAGATGTAGAGGAAGAACTGGAGGTACTCGGACTGCCAGTTCTCCGTCACGTCCACGGCGAAGTCGGAGGTGAGGAGGTAGCCGCCGAAGCTGACCGGTTGCAGTTGCTCGTCGAGCAGGTGGTTGTTGAAGTCGGCGTGCCCGGCGATCGCCTGTCCGGCCAGCGTCAGGAGGAAGCCCGCCCCGAAGACGAGGGTCAGCCCGTTCTCGCGCACGAAGCGCCCGCACCGCGTCATCGCTGCATCAGCCCCAGCGTGAGGCAGTAGACGAGGCCTCCGGCCACCATCAGGACATACAGCGTGAACAACGCCCGCACCCGTCAACCACCCTTGATCAGACACTGGTAGGGCAGATCCGGGCGCTCGGTGCAGCCCGTCGCCGTGATCTTCCACCCGCCCGGGAAGGACGACAGGAAGAGCGTGTCGTGGTCCGTCACGACACGGGCCTGCCGGCCGTACACGTCCACCACGCGCACGGCGTCCGCCGTGTCCGCCGCGGGCAGCCCCGCGTCGGACAGGGCGCGTGCGCAGGGCAGTTCGGCGTTCTGCTCCAGTTCTTCGCGGGTCCCGGGGGCCAGGGCGGCGCAGCCCCGCGCGCCGTGCGTCGTACGGAGGGTCTCCCGGAAGCCGAGCGCCGCAGCCGACGCGGCGTCCGCGCGCTCCTGGACGCTGCCGCAGCCGCTCAGGACGGCGGCCAGCACCGCCACCAGCGCGACCGGTCCCGCTCCGCGCACACCGGGCACCAGATCTGCTCTCCTTCGCGGCCGTCGGTCTCTGCGCCGCGGCATCGCGCGGTGCTCCGCGCGGCCACGACGTGTGCCGACGATGCCGCATGCCGGACCGGCGGGCGCCGCCCGCCCGTGCGACACGCTGGGGCGAGCGGACCGATTCAGCGCGGCGGCCTAGAGGCCCCCGGCGGCGGACCGATTCGGCGTGGGGGCCTGGAGCCCCGGCGGCGGATCGCGCGGGGAGCCGTCAGGACAGGCCGAAGCCCCCGCACGGGAGTGGGCGGGGGCTTCGGCGAAGTCAGGTCAGGCGTCGTCGCGGCGCTTCATGGCGTCCCGCGCGTCCTCGGCGCGGTCGCGGGCACCGCCCATGGCCTTCTTGGCCTCGCCCTTCGCCTGGTCCATCTTGCCTTCGGCCTGCTTGCCGCGGTCGCCGGTGACCTTGCCGGTCATCTCCTTGGCCTTGCCCTTCATCTTGTCCATGCCGCCCTTGTCAGCCATGACCACTCCTTTGTCGATGCAGCGCCCACCGGTGTCACACACGGTGTGGGCCTCTGCGTTCAACGTAAGCGGGACAAGGAGACCCCGCCCGTCCAGCCGTCACACACCGTCACGGCGGGGGAGTCAGTCGAGGCAGAACTCGTTGCCCTCGGGGTCGGTCATCACGATGAGTCCGGCGCCCATCGGCGGCGCGGGCTCCTCACGGCGCTGCCGCTTCGCCCCCAGCGCCACGAGGCGGTCGCACTCGGCCTCCAGTGCCGCCATGCGTGCCGCTCCTTCGAGGCCGGGAGCCGCACGGACGTCGAGATGGACGCGGTTCTTGGCGACCTTGTCCTCGGGGACCTGCTGGAAGAAGACGCGCGGACCGTTGCCCGCCGGGTCCTCGATCGCCGACCTCGTGTTGCGCTGGTCCTCCGGTACGCCGATGCGCGCGAGGAAGTCGTCCCAGGCAGCGAGCGGGTCGGCGCCCTCGGGCAGGTCCACCCCGGGCGGGCCGGGGTGGACGTACCCCAGCACGTCGCGCCAGAAGGACGACAGCGCTCGCGGGTCATGGGCGTCGAAGGTGATCTGGAGGTGGCGGCTCATCGGCTTGCTCCGTTCGTGCACGGTGGTGGTGTGCGGGTGGCGGTCGTTCATGGAGCCACCGTGCCATTCCTGGCGGACAGGATCGGTCCGCCTCTCTGGCAGGCTGAGCGACATGGACGAAGCGCGCGCGGACGAGCTGGGCACGACGGAGCGGGTGCTCACGCTCCTGGGCCTGTTGCAGCAACGCCAGGTGTGGTCCGGCCCCGAACTCGCCGCCCGTCTGGGGGTCACCTCGCGCACCGTGCGGCGCGACGTGGAACGGCTGCGCACGCTGGGCTATCCGGTGCACGCGGGCCAGGGCGTCGGCGGTGGCTACCGGCTCGGGCGGGGGCGTGACCTGCCGCCGCTGCTCCTGGACGACCAGGAGGCGATCGCCACCGCGGTCTCGCTGCTCGCCGGTGCGGGAGGCGCGGTCGCCGGGGCGGGGGACGCGGCGCTCCAGGCGCTGACCAAGCTCGACCAGGTGCTGCCCGCGCGGCTCCGGCACGAGGTGCGCGCGCTCTCCGGTTCCGTGGAGTTCTTCCCCGGCGGTCGCGCGTCCGTCGATCCCGAGGTGCTCATGACGCTGGCCAGGGCGTGCCGGGACGAGGTCGAGGCCGGTTTCGACTACCCCTCCCGGGGCGAGGTGTGCAGGCGCCGGGTCGAGCCCTACCGTCTGGTCGCCTCCGACCGGCGCTGGTACCTCCTGGCCTACGACCTCGACCGCCGGGCCTGGCGCAGCTTCCGCGTCGACCGGATGACCGACGCGGCCGCCCGGACCTTCCGCTTCCGCCCGCGTGAGGCGCCCGACGCGGCGGCGTACGTGCAAGAAGGCGTGGCCAGCCGCGTCTACGCGCACCAGGCACGCTTCCTGGTGCGCGCCCCGGCCGACACGGTGCGCGCACAGATTCCGGCGTCGGCGGCGGTCGTACACCCGCGGGGGAGCGGGCACTGTGAAGTGCTCAGCGGCGGCGAGCGCCTCGACGCCGTGCTCCTGCACATGCTGCTGCTGGGGCACGACTTCGAGGTGCTCGACCCTCCTGAGCTGGCCGAGCGCTGTCGCGTCCTGGCGCGCAGACTGCTCGCGGCCGGCACCACCCAATCGCCGCCGGCGGACGCCGACGCGCCCTGACCCGCGCCCGCCGGGCCGGACACGCGCCTTGGTCCGCGCCCGCTAGGCCAGGGACGCGGCCTGCGCGGGGTCGATCGCGTGCCGCAGGGGCTGGCCCCGCAGGAGACGCCCGAGTTCGTCGCGCACGAGGTGCCCGAGCCGGTGGCGTTCGGCCCCGAGCGCACCGGCGAGGTGCGGCGTCAGGACGGCGTTGGGGAGGGTGAACAGCGGCGAGTCGGCGGCCGGGGGCTCCGGGTGCGTGACGTCGAGGACGGCGGTGAGATCGGGCCGCGCGTGCAGGACCGCGGCCAGTGCCTCCTCGTCGATCAGCGCGCCGCGGGCCGTGTTGAGCAAAGTCGCCCCCGGCAGCAGGGAGTTCAGGAGGCGTGCTCCGACGGCGCCCCGCGTCTCGGGCAGGAGCGGCGCGTGGAGGCTGACGACGTGGCAGGTGGCGAAGAGCTCCTCGATGCCGACGAGCCGTACACCCATTTCCCGTGCGGTGTCCGGGCGGGTGAGGGGATCCGTGGCCAGGAGTTCCACGTCGAAGCGGCGCAGATGGGCCGCGACGAGCCGGCCGATGTGGCCCAGGCCCATCAGCCCCACGCGGGACCGGTAGGCGCCGGGGACCTCGGGGTCGTGCGGAAAGCGGCGGTCCGCGGTCACCTCGCGGCCGATGCGGTGGACCTGCTTCAGCCCGAGGAGGACCTGGGCGAGCGTGAACTCCGCGACCGGTACGGCGTTGGCCGCGGCCGCGGAGACGATCGGGATGCCTCTTTCCCAGAAGGCGGGCGTGGTCAAGTGCCGTACGGAGCCTGCCGCCACGAGCACGGCCCGCAGGTGGGGGGCGTGCGCGAGGAAGGCGGCGTCGAGGACGGGAGCGCCCCAGCCGGTGAGCAGGATCTCGGTGTCGCCCAGGAGGCCGGGACGCTCCGCGAGCTGCTGCCGGGTGAGCGGCGGGCCCTGCCGGTCCACGAGCAGGTCGATGCCGGCGAGCACTTCGGGCGGATAGACGTCGGGCCTGCGTTCCTCCTCCATGACCAGCAGGGCTGTCGGTCGGCGTGCGGTCTCGTCCATGGCGATGACGCTCCTCGGCTCTCGCGCCGACGTCCCGTCGGCGCGGCGGTCCAGACCCCCGGTGGTCGGCCGGGCGTGTGGGCGTGTGGGGAAAAGTCCGTCTGGGTGTCGAAGGTTGGCGCAGCTTGTTCGAAATTTCGAAAATTCGCCGCTCCGAGCGACGATACATCGGATGACTGCGGATGGCCGATGTGTCGGCGAGGAAAGGGGAGTTGGCCGCTTCCGAGCTGATGCCGGGCCGGTGCCGGGCTGCTGCGGGGCTGTCCGTACAGGGCGTGGGCGGTGCGTGTACGCACCGTGAACGCGGTGGATCGTTGCTCTGTACAGCAAGAACGCCGCGCCCCTGGGCGGGAGTTCGGCGTATCCGTCTCGATGGGGACGTGCTCGGCCGCAGGGTGGTGTACGGGGTGAGCGTGCGGCCGGTCCCGTGGGGGCCGCTTCGGGAAATTTTGTATTCATCGGAGTATTGACCGGGGATTTGCCGCGCCGTTAGCGTCCCCGGCAAGCGCTTACTAGGGGCGGCTGTGACGCAGTGAAACGGGAGTTGTGATGCAGAGATCACGGTGGATCGGTGCGGGGTTCCTCGCGTCGGCTCTGGTCCTCACCAGCTGTACTTCGGGTCCCGCGGGGGCGGACGTCGAGCAGGACTCCAAGGCGCCGCTCGAACTGTGGACCCGGACGACACCGGGCGGGCCGGGGGAGAAGGGCACGCTCGCACTGGCCGCCGCCTTCGAGAAGTCCACCGGCCTCAAGGTCGAAGTCACCGCCATCTTCGACGACTTCGAGACCAAGCTGCAGCAGCGGGCCGCGCAGAAGGATCTCCCCGACATCGTCATGAACGACGTGACGCAGCTCGGCGCCCTGCACGGGCAGGGCCTGCTCCGGGAGATCGACCTGGACAAGATCAAGAGCAGCGGCCAGATCACCGCGCAGGGCCTGGACTCCGGCAAGAGCCTGGACGGCAAGCAGTTCGGCCTGCCGTACTCCGCGCAGGCCACCGGGCTGCTCATCCGCAAGGACTGGCGCAAGAAGCTGAAGCTCGACGTCCCCCGGGACTGGGACGACTTCGCCGCGATGGCCAAGGCCTTCACCACCGAGGACCCGGACGGCGACGGAAAGAAGAACACCTACGGCCTCGCGGCCCCGCTGTCCACCAAACGCGGATACGCCTCCTGGTACTTCTCCAACTTCCTGTGGGCCGCGGGCGGGGACTTCATCGCCGACACCGGAGACGGCAAGTACCGCCCGGCCATGACCACCAAGAAGTCGGTGGAGGCCGTGCAGTGGTTCCGTGACCTCGGCTGCCGGGCCAAGGCCATCCAGCCCGGCGCGGTCACCATGGACACCCCGCCCACCAACGAGACGTTCGAGGCGGGACGGACCGGCATGTTCGCCGTCGGCCCCTACCTCCTGCCCCGCTTCGACGAGGTGCTCGGCAAGGACAAGTACGAGGTCGTGCCGATGCCCAAGGGCCCCGAGGACGCGACCGTGCTCGCCGAGGGCGGCTCCGTCTACCTGATGGCCGGCTCCGAGAACCGCGCGGGCCAGGACGCCTTCGCCGACTTCGCCGTCTCCGCCGAGGGGCAGCGCACCGGCATGCGCGGCGAGACCGGGTTCACCGTGCAGCTGCCCGTGAACAAGACGGTGGACGTCTCCAAGGTCCGCCCCGACCCCCGCTGGCAGACCTACGCCGAGGTGTACCGCTCCTCGGGCCGCTACGCCCCCTCCATCCCGAACTGGACGGCCGTGCGCCAGACCACCGCGGAGACCATCAACGCGCTGATGGCCGACTGCGGCCTGAACACCCGCAAGGAGCTGCGCGACCTCGACAAGCAGCTCGCCGGCCTCCTCAAGGAACAGGGAATCGCCGCGTCATGAGCCTCGACCAGGTGAGGCGCGCCCCGCTCGGCGGCGGCCGTGGCGCCTCCGGCCCACCCGGTCTCCCGGACGGCTCGCCCGCGGCGGACCGCCGAAGACACAGCCGCCGAGCCGGCCGGTGGTGGACCCCCTGGCTGTTCCTGGCCCCCGCGCTCCTGCTCTTCCTGTACTTCAAGTTCATCCCCATGGCCAACGCCCTGACGATGTCCTTCCAGGAGGTCCAGCCCTATCTGGGCAACCGGTGGGTCGGCACCCAGAACTACGCCACCGTGCTCGGCTCCGACGGCTTCCGCGAGGCCGCCTGGCACACCGTCGTCCTCGCCGCCGGACAGACCGCCGGTTCGATGCTCCTGGGTCTCGGGCTCGCGCTGCTGATGGAAGGACAGGGCCGCCGTCTCGGCTTCGTGCGCTCGGCGGCGTTCCTGCCGGTCGTGGTGCCGATCGCCGTCGTCGCCGAACTGTGGCGCATCATGTACCACCCCACCGGGGACGGGATGCTCAACTCCCTGCTCGGCCTGGTGGGCTTCGGCCCGTCCGGGTTCATCAACGACCCCGACTCGTCGCTCGCGTCCATCATGCTCACCGGCATCTGGCGCGGCGCCCCGTACGACATGATGATCTTCCTCGCCGGGCTCGCGAGCGTGGACCGCGGGCTGTACGAGGCCGCGAAGGTCGACGGCGCCTCCCGGTTCCAGCGGGTGTGGCACGTGACGGTGCCCGGGCTGCGGTCGGTGTTCTCGATCCTGTTCATCCTCGCCGCGATCCGCGGACTGCGGGTGTTCACCGAGGTGTTCCTCCTGACGAACGGCGGACCCGACGGTTCCACCGAGGTCGTCATGACCCTGATCTACAAGCTCGGCCTCGAACAGAACCGGCTCGGCGTCGGAGCCGCGGGCGCCGTCCTGCTGTTCGTGATGACGCTGATCCTGACGATCGTCGTCCATCTGGTGCGACGCAGGGAGAGCAAATGAAGGCGCCGACCAAGACCGCGCCCGCACGAATCAAGACCGCGCCCGGAAGGACCCGGGCCGCACCCGCACGGACCAAGGCCACGCCCGGACTGACCGAGACCGCCCTCGGCCTGACCGAGAGCAGGAGCACGGCAGGGCGGCTCCTGAAGGCCGTCACCTACCTCCTCGTCCTGATCGTCTTCGCGGGACCGCTGCTCGCCCTGCTGGTCAGCGCCTTCAGCAAGGTCAAGGACCCCACCCAGCTGAGCGTCATCCCCTCGGGCGCCACCCTGGACAACTTCAAGATCGCCTTCGATCAGGGCGTGCTCGCGTATCTGCTGAACTCGTTCTTCGTGGTCGGCTTCGGCCTGCTGCTCCAGGTGGCCGTCTCCGTCCTGGCCGGATACGCCCTCGCCCGCAAGGTCTTCCCCGGGATGACGGTGGCGCTCGTGGCGATCCTGGCCACGCTGATGCTGCCCGAGGAGATCCTCGCCCTGCCGCTGTCCCTGATCCTCGCGGACCTGCCGGTCCTGCACTTCAACCTCATCGGTACCCTCGCGGGCATGATCGTCCCGCTGGGCGCCTGGGGATTCTCCATCCTGGTGATGACCGAGTTCATGAAGGACGTGCCCAAGGAACTCGAAGAGGCGGCCCGCATCGACGGCGCCGGTGACCTGCGCATCTTCGCCCAGATCATCCTGCCGATGTGCAAGCCGGCGCTGGGCGTCATCGGGGTCTTCGGCTTCACGATGATCTGGGACCAGTACCTGCTGCCCCTGCTCGTCGCCACCGACTCCTCCTCCTACACCCTGCCGCTGGCGCTGCGCACCCTGCGGATCGACCCCGACGTCACCCCCGGAGTGGTCCTCGCCGCCGCGCTGCTCGCGCTGCTCCCCTCCGTGATCGTCTTCCTGTTCTTCCAGCGCTCCTTCGTGCACGGACTGTCCTCCGGCGCCCTGAAGGGATGACCGGAACCGGTCCGGCGCCGGCCGGCGCACGCCACCACCCGCCCACGACAAGGAGCGAGACACCATGACCCCGACCGCCGACACCCGGCCGTCGCACCCGCCCGCGCCCGCCCCGGCCCCGGCCACCGCCCCGGACACCACCTGGTTCACCACCGACCGGTTCGGCATGTTCGTCCACTGGGGCCTGTACTCCCTGGCCGCCCGCCACGAGTGGGTCAAGAACCGCGAGAAGCTCTCCGACGAGCAGTACCAGGTGTACTTCGACCACTTCGACCCCGACCGCTACGACCCTGTCCGGTGGGCGCGCACGGCCAGGGCCGCCGGGATGCGGTACGTGGTGCTCACCACCAAGCACCACGACGGCTTCTGCCTGTGGGACAGCGCCCTCACCGACTACAAGGCCACCAACACCCCCTGCGGCCGCGACCTCGTCCGGCCGTTCGTCGAGGCGTGCCGGGCCGAAGGGCTCAAGGTCGGCTTCTACTACTCGCTCATCGACTGGCACCACCCGTCGTTCCCCGTGGACGGCACCCACCCCCAGCGCGACGACGAGGAGTTCAAGGCCGCCACCGCCGCCCGCGACATCCGCGACTACCGGCGCTACCTCCACGGCCAGGTCCGCGAGCTCCTGACCGATTTCGGGCGCGTCGACTACCTCTTCTTCGACTTCTCCTACGCGGGCCGCCACTGGTGGGGCGGCAAGGGCGCCGACGACTGGGACGCGCCCAAGCTCCTGGAGATGATCCGCGAACTCCAGCCGCACGTCCTCGTCAACGACCGGACCGGCCTGCCCGGCGACTTCGTCACGCCCGAGCAGTACCAGCCCGCGGGCCCGATGACCAAGGACGGACGGCCCGTCGTCTGGGAGGCCTGCCAGACGCTCAACGGCAGCTGGGGCTACGACCGCGACAACCTCGACCACAAGAGCGCCGACCTGCTGGTGCGCATGCTCGTCGACGGCGTGTCCAAGGGCGGCAACCTGCTTCTCAACGTCGGTCCCACCGGCCGCGGCGACCTCGACCCGCGCGCCGTCGACACCCTCGCCGACCTCGGCCGCTGGACGGACCTGCACGAGCGGTCGATCCGCGGCTGCGGACCGTCCCCGTACACCGCGCCCGCCGACTGCCGCTACACCCAGCGCGGCGACCGGCTCTACGTCCACCTGTTCTCCTGGCCGCTGCGCCATCTGCACCTGCCGGGACTCGCGGGCCGGGTGCGCTACGCCCAGCTCCTGAACGACGCGTCGGAGATCACCCGGATCGAGATCGCCCCCGGCGAGCCCGCCCTCAACACCGAGATGGGCGGACAGCCCGCAGGCACCCTCACCCTCCAACTCCCGGTCCAGCGCCCCGACACACCCGTACCGGTGATCGAGCTGTTCCTGGACACCGCGGCCGTCGGCTGAAGCCGCGCGCTCTTCCCCTTCCCCGCACGCCCCATCCCCTCGTCACCCCCCACGGAGGCACCATGAAACGCCGCACCTTCCTCACCGGCACGGCCTTAGGAGCAGCGCTCACCGCCGTGCCGCTCGCCACCCTGCGCACGGCGAACGCAGCCGAGAAGGGGGCGACCCTTGCGGTCGGTTCCCTGAACGAGCTCCAGAAAGCGATCAACGGGGCCACACCCGGTGCCAAGATCGTCCTGGCCAACGGCACCTACACCGTCCCCTCCGGCACCTCCATCGACGTCTCAGGCAAGAACGGGACCCCGGACGCACCCATCACCATCTCCGCGGCCTCGCGCGGCGGCGCGGTGCTCCGCGGCGAGCGCGGCTTCACCTTCAGCGACTCCAGCAACATCACCGTCACCGGGTTCTCGTTCCGCCAGAGCACCACCCTGGAGATACCGGCGACCTGCTCGCGCATCCGGCTGACCCGCAACGACTTCCAACTCGCCGACGTCGAGGGCCTGCACTGGGTGATGGTGCGCGCCGACGACAGCAAGGTCGACCGCAACCACTTCCACGGCAAGACCACTCTCGGCGTTTTCCTGTGCGTCGAGGGCGCGGGCAGCACCGCCATGGCCCAGCGCGTGCACATCCTCAGAAACCACTTCTCCGACCACAGCTTCGCCGGTGCCAACGGAGGGGAGCCCATCCGCCTCGGCGTCAGCTCCCGGGCGCTGTCCGGCGCCCGCGCGGTCGTGGAGTACAACCTCTTCGAGCGCTGCGACGGCGACCCCGAGGCCATCTCCGTGAAGTCCTCGGACAACACCGTGCGGTACAACACGATCCGCGACAGCGCCGGCGGCATCGTCCTGCGCCACGGCAACCGCACCCGGGTGGAGGGAAACCACCTCCTCGGCGGCAAGGAGGGACTGCGCCTCTACGGCAACGACCACCTGGTCCTCAACAACTTCGTGGCGGGCCTGTCGGGGCGGGCCCTGGTGGTCGGCAGCGGCAGCACCCGCGACCACAACTCCGCGGAGACGCCCGAGCAGCGGCGCGGCAACGACGCCTGCGACCGCGCGGTGATCGTCCACAACACCCTGATCGGCAACGCCGGCACTCTGTCGGGCGAGACCCGCGACTACGAACCCCAGAAGGTGGTCATCGCCGACAACCTCCTGGTGGGGGACTCCGGCGACCTGGTCGCGATGGGCAAGACCACCGGCTTCACCTGGCAGAGCAACATCCTGTGGGGCGGTGCGGCCAACGGCAACATCCCCTCCGGCACCTTCACCCGGGTCGACCCGCTCCTGCGCGAGGACTCGGACGGGGTGTCCCGTCTCACGGCGGGCAGCCCCGCGATCGGCAAGGCGACCCTGGGCAGCCCTGCCGTGACCGACGACATCGACGGCCACCCCCGCGGCAGCACCCGGGACATCGGCGCCGACGAGTACGCGACGACAGCGCCGGTACGCCGTCCCCTCACGGCGGCGGACGTCGGCCCGAACGCGTCATGAGCGAGGGCGGCGAGACCGTGAGCAGGCCGGGGCTCTGCTCCGTCACCTTCCGGCAGCTGCCCGCCGCCGAGGTCGCGCGCCGCGCGGCCGACGCGGGGCTGGCCGCCGTGGAGTGGGGCGCGGACGTCCACGCGCCCGCGCGGGAGCGGGACACGGTCCGCGCCGTCCGTGACGTCTCCGACCGCTACGGGCTCGCCTGCTGCTCGTACGGTTCGTACTTCCGCGCCGGAGCGGGCGAGTTGGCCGGGTTCCCGGCGCTCGCCCGCGCCGCGGTGCTGCTCGGTGCGCCGCGGATGCGGGTCTGGGCGGGCGGCGCCGGATCGGACGAGGTCACGGCGTCCGAGCGGCAGGGGACCGTGCTCCGGCTGCGGGAGGCGGCCAGGATCGGGGCCGACCACGGCCTCGAACTCGGCCTGGAATTCCATGCGAAGACCCTCACCGACACCGTCGCGTCGACCCTGCGGCTGCTGGAGGAGGTGGGCGCGCCCCAGCTGCGCACGTACTGGCAGCCGCCGCAGGACGCTCCCGACGAGGCGGCGCTGGCCGGGCTCGCCGCGCTCGGCGACCGGGTCTGCGCGGTGCACGTCTTCTCCTGGTGGCCGGGGAACCACCGGCTGCCCCTGGCCGCTCGTACGGACCTGTGGACGGCGGTCTTCGACCACCTGGACGCACGGCACCTGCACCCCGACGCACTCCTGGAGTTCGTGCCCGGCAACGACCCCGCCCTGCTCGCCCGTGAGGCCGACACCCTGCACCGTACGGTGGCGCGCCGGCCACGCCGGTCGGCGAAACCGGTCGGGCGCCCGCACTGAGGAGCAGCACAGCCATGTCCCTCACGCCAGACGACACCCTCCTGTTCATCGGCGACTCGATCACCGACGCGGGCCGCGACCGCGCGGACCCCGCCTCGCTCGGCCACGGTTACGTGCAGCAGATCGCGCGCACCCTGCGCACCGGGTCGGAGGGCACCGGTCCCGGCCCCGAGATCATCAACCAGGGCGTCAACGGCCATCGCGTGTACGACCTGGAATCCCGCTGGACCACCGACGTCATCGACCGGCGGCCCACCGTGCTCACGGTCAAGATCGGCATCAACGACACCTGGCGGCGCTATGACCGCGTACTGCCCAGCCCGGTCGCCGAGTTCGAGGCGTGCCTGGAGCGCGTCCTCGCGCACACCAGACAGAAGCTGCCCGCCGCCCGCCTTGTCGTCATCACCCCCTTCCTCCTGCCGGTCACCTCGGACCAGGAAGGCTGGTACGAGGATCTGGCGCCGCGCACCGAGGCCGTCCTGCGCGCGGCGCGCGGCACTGGCGCCCAACTGGTGCGCGCCGACCAGCTGTTGCCAGCCGCCGCGGAGAAACACGGAGCGGCGGCACTGGCCCCGGACGGCGTCCATCCGAGTCCGCGCGGCCACCGGCTGATCGCCGAAGCGTGGCTCACCGAGATGAGGAAAGGCCACGAACATCGCGGTCGCCGCGGTATCCGATGAACGCACCTCGCGTCGCACCCGTATCTAGGGCCGGAGATGTTCCCGGCCCCCGGCCGGTGATCGGATGCGGAAACCCCCACAGGAGGCGACGAGTTGAGGCACAAGCGAATACCCAAGCGGAAGGCCGTGCTGGCAGGGGCCGCGGCCATGGGCATGGTCGCGACGGCCGTCCTGCTGCAACAGGCCAACGCCTCGCAGTCCGGTTCGGAGACGGCCTCGGGCTCCGCCGTCAAGAGGCTCAGCGCGGCCTCGGCGACGAAGCTGGTCGAGCCGCTGGCCTCGCAGCTCGGCGACGCCTACGCCGGGGCGTACTACGACGACGCCGAGCAACAGCTGGTCGTCAACGTCGTGGGCGACGACAACGCCGTGAACGTCCAGGTGAACAGAGCGGGAGCGGTCGCGCGGAACGTCGACAACAGCGCCGGCGAACTGGGCGCGGCGACCCGGACGCTGACCAGCAAGGCCACCATGGCGGGCACCGCGTGGGCCACGGACCCCAGGACCAACCAGATCGTGGTCACGGCCGACCGCACCGTCACCGGGGAACGCTGGGACAAGCTGGAGGCCACCGTCGAGTCGCTCGGCTCGGGCATGGCCCGCATCCAGAAGTCCGCGGGAGAGTTCAAGCCCTTCGCCGCGGGCGGTGACGCCATCTTCGGGGGCGGCGCGCGCTGCTCGCTCGGCTTCAACGTGACGACGGACGACGGAGCCCCCGGCTTCCTCACCGCGGGACACTGCGGGGTGGCCGCCGAGAGCTGGTCGGACGCGCAGGACGGGGCGGCCATCGGCACCGTGCAGGCCGCGACGTTCCCGGGCGACGGCGACTTCGCACTGGTCACGTACGACGATCCGGCGACCGAGGCCCCCAGCACGGTCGACACGGGTGACGGCCAGACGGTGGACATCGTGCAGGCCGCCGAGGCGGCGGTCGGCCAGGAGGTGTCCCGCATGGGCAGCACCACGGGCCTGCAGAGCGGCGTCGTCACCGGCCTCAACGCCACGGTGAACTACCCCGAGGGCACCGTCAGCGGCCTCATCCAGACCGATGTCTGCGCCGAACCGGGCGACAGCGGAGGCTCCCTGTTCACCGCCGACGGCAGCGCGATCGGCCTCACGTCCGGCGGCAGCGGCGACTGCACGGCGGGCGGCGAGACCTTCTTCCAGCCCGTGACCACGGCACTGGAAGCGGTCGGCGCCCAGATCGGCACCGGCGGCAACTGACCCCCCCTTGGCCGGTCGGCGGCGGCCGACCGGCCAAGACCCGGCGGCGCGGAGAGCGGCCGACGCGGAGAGCGGGAAAGGGCGGAGACGACGGGCAGGGAACGGAGAGAAATCAGAGCCAGACGTAGTTCCGGTCGGTGATCGCTTCCAGGGCGGCGTCCGGCACACCGGCCCGGGCGTGCGGCAGCCCGGACAGACCGCGGCCCACCGGAGGGAACAGCGCAAGCCCGCTCGCCTCGCGGTAGTCGACCCACTCGACCGTCCCCACGTCGTACGTGCCGTCGGGCAACTCGTCGTGCTCCTGCGTGGCCAAGGCCGCGCGGACGCTCTCGTCGACGTGGAAGCGGTAGACCATGTGCAGCTTGCGGGGAGGTGGCGTGGCTCCGGGCCGGGACACCATCTGGTCGATCACCCAGAGCAGCTCGCCGCCTTCGGCCCTGTCGACGTCCAGGGCCAGTTCCTCGTGCAGCTCGCGGCGCAGCGCGTCCACCAGGCCTTCGCCGGGCTCGGCGTTGCCGCCGGGCAGGCTGTGCACGACCGAGCCCGGGCGGGCGCGGCGGATGAGGGCGATCTCGTCACCGCAGAACACAAGCCCGGCAGTACGGATCTTGATCCGGGAGAACGGCGGCGGCACGGTCATGGGAGCGACTGTAACTGCCCCCCCTCCCCTCTCCCGCGCGGACCTCAGTCGACCGGCGTGCCCGGCTGGTCGTGGGTGGAGCAGTGGATGCCGCCACCACCGGAGGCGATGGTGTCGATGGCGATCGGCACGACGTCGCGCTTGGGGAAGTGCTCCTGGAGGATGCTCTTGGCGCGCTGGTCGGCCTTGCGGTCGCCGAACTTGGGCAGGAACACGGAGTCGTTGGCGACGTAGAAGTTCGCGTACGTCGACACGAAGTCGTCGCCCTCGCCGGTGATCTTGTCCAGGTCCGGCTGGGGCAGATCGATGACCTCGAAGGAGCGGCCCTTGGCGTCGGTCGCCTCGCTGAGCACGGCCTTGGCCTGATCGGCGGCGCGTGACCACGAGTCGGCGGGCGTGCCGGGGTAGGCCCGGTCGAGGAGCACCACGCCGGGCGCGGTGAACCGCACGAGACTGTCCACGTGCGCGTCGGTGATGTCCTCGCCGCGCACGCCGGCCAGCCAGATCACCTTCTTGATGCCCAGGGTCCGCTTGAGCTCGGCCTCGATCTCGTCGCGACTCTTGCCCCGATTGCGGTTGTCGTTGACGATCGAGCTCTCGGTGATGAGGAGGGTGCCCTCGCCGTCGGTCTCGAAGGAGCCGCCCTCGGCGACCAGAGGCGCCTTCCTGCGCGGGATGTCGTACGCCGGCAGGAGGGTGCGGCCCACCCGGCCGTCGTTCGTGTGCTCCTGCTTGCCGCCCCATCCGTTGAAGTTGAAGTCGACGCCGAGGACCTCACCGTCCTGCTCCACGAACACGGGCACGGTGTCGCGCGCCCACAGGTCGTCGACGGCGAGCGGGATGACCTCGACGTCGCGCCCGCAGGCCTTCTGGGCGGCCTTCTGCTGGTCGGGCCGGGCCAGCATCACGACGTACTCGTACTCCGCGACGGCACGGGCGATGCCCGCGATGTCCGCGCGCACGTAGGGGAGCTCCTCCGCCCATACGGACTCCAGAGCCGGCCACGCCATGAAGGTGCGCGCGTGACTCTCCCACTCGGCGCCCATGCGCAGCCCCTTGCCGGCCGTCCCCACGTCCGCTGCGGCCGTGGTGCTCCCCGCCGGCCGGTCCTCGGGGCCGCAGGCCGAGGCCCCGAGGACGGCGGCGCCGATTCCGGCGACCGCGCGGAGGGCCGAGCGGCGGGACGGGAGAGATGCGAGAGCCGTGAGAGCCGTGAGGGAGGAGCGAGACGGCACGAGGGGGTGGGGGGACACGGTGACTCCGATCATCGTGAGGGGGATCAAGCTATCCACCCGCGGAGCGGGACGCGACGCGGACGGTCCGAGGTCGACGGCGTAGCTCGACGCTGGCCTGACTCTGACACAAACTGAAAATTCAGTCAAAGAAGTCGGATGCCCGAGATCACCCGGCCGGGAGAAGCCCGGTAGGGTGCGGATCCATGGCGTCTCGCACCACTCAGATCCTCGAAGCGGCCGCACGGCTCATCGCCCGCCGTGGGGTCCGCGGCCTGCGCGTCGAAGAACTCGCCGCCGAGGCGGGCGTCTCGACCGGGTTGATCTACTACCACTTCAAGGACCGCACCGGGATCCTTCGGCACACCCTGGAGTTCATCAACGACCGGGCCGAGCGCTACACCACCGACCGCGCCGCCGGCGCCGCACCCCTGGCCCCGCGCGAGGAACTGGCCGAGACGCTCCTCCTCGAACTCCAGGACACCCAGATGGTCAGGGAGAACAGCACCGCCTGGGGCGAGCTGCGGGCGAGCGCCGTCTTCGACGAGGAACTGCGGGAGGACCTCGCCCGAGCGACCCTGGTGTGGGTGCAGGAGGTGGCGGCCCTCCTCGGCCAGGTGCGGCCCACGGCCCCGGCGCCCGCCCTGGCGGAGGCGGGGGAGCGGCTCACCGCACTGCTCGAAGGGCTCAGCATGCGCTGGCTCAGCGGCGGACTGCGGATCGACCACGCGCGCGACCTGCTGCGCGGAGCGATCGACGCCGAGCTGGCGCTGCTTCAGGAGAAGTGACCAGGGGGCGGGCCGATCCCGACCGCACTGAAAATTCCGTCAGGAAGGGCGGCCCGCACGCCCATCCCAGGTCCCGGACTCAGCCCTGCTTCCCTCGTCTCAGCCCATGCTCTTCGCGCCGTCCAGGGACTCACGGATGATGTCGGCGTGACCCGCGTGCTGGGCCGTCTCGGTGACGACGTGCATCAGCACGCGGCGAGCCGACCACTGCGCGTCGGCCTGGAACCACGGAGCCTTCGGCAGGGGCCACGTGACGTCCAGGTCGGGCAGTGTGGACACCAGTTGGTCCGTGCGGCGGGCGACCTCCTCGTAGCGGTCGAGCACGCCGTCCAGCGTCTCGCCCGGCAGCAGCCGGAAGCTGTCCGCCCGGCTGGCCCAGTCGGCCTCGGTCATGGACGTGAAGTCGCCCATCGTCGCCGGGCCGTCCAGGATGAAGTCCACCCAGGCCTTCTCGACCTCGGTGACGTGCTTGATCAGGCCGCCGATGCACAGCTCGCTGGCCGTGGTCCGCATCCCGGCCTGCTCGTCGGTGAGTTCACGGGCCGTGAAGCGCAGGAAGTGCCGGTGATGGGCGAGCGCGTCCAGCCATTCGGCACGCTCTCCCGTGACGGCCGGTACGTCGGTGTGCTCGGTCGTGAGGGTCGGCTCGTTCGCAGTCATGGTCTCCGCCTTCCGATGGTGCTGCCCTGCCGGACGGGGCGCTGTCCCGCCGGTCAGGAACACCTTAGGAGCCGTATAGGTCAGATCCCGTCCTATATGAGACGTCGGCTTCCGCGGGGTCTCGGAGCCGGACGCGGGCGAGTACCCAGCTGAACGCTCGCGTCTCACCCCGTCGCACCCGTTGCCCGGGAAGCTCGTGAGTTCTACGCTCGGCGGGTCCACATGGCGAACAGAGTTCATATATCTGTACGCACGGCTCGTGATTCGTCTCTCGTGACTGGAGTGTGTGATGCGCGCAAGATCCCGGATACGGTTCGGCGCCTTGCTCACCGCGGTGGCCGCCCTCGCCTCCGTCCTGACGCCGGCCGCGACCGCCTCGGCGCACGAGAAGGCTCCGCGGACCGCCGTACTCGACGGTGAACGGCTCCTGCGGACCAAACTCCGCCTCGACCGCGGCGATCCTCGATTGAAACGCGCGCTGGAGGACTTGACGGCTCGTGCCGACGCCTGGATCGGACAGGGCCCCTGGACGGTCGTCGACAAGCCGAAGCCCGCGCCCGGCGGGGACGTCCACGACTATCTGAGCCAGGCGCCCTACTGGTGGCCCACACGGCCGCCGACCGCCGACAATCCGTGGGGCTGCCCGTACGAACAGCGCGACGGGCAGCGCAATCCGGAGGTCGACACCGGGACCGACCGCCAGGACGTGGAGAAGGTCTTCGACTCGGCCTACGACCTCACCCTGGCCTGGTACTACACGGGAAAGAAGCGCTACGCCGAACAGGCCGCCTCCGTTCTGCGCACCTGGTTCCTCGACCCGGCGACGAAGATGAACCCGAACCTGGACCACGCGCAGTTCATCCCGTGCAAGTACGACGGCCGGGCCATCGGCATCATTGACTTCTCGCAGTCGTACACGAGCGTCGTGGACGCGATCGCGATCCTCGGCACGGGCGCGCCCGGCTGGTCGAAGAGCGACCGTTCCGCGATGACGAAGTGGAACAAGGATTTCCTCGGCTGGCTCGTCGACAGCGACTTCGGCAAGCAGGAGAGCGCAGCGCAGAACAACCACGGCACCTTCTACGACCTGCAGGTCGCCGCCCTGGCCTATGCCACGGGTGACACGGCGCTCGCGCGGCGGACCGTCCTCGACGCCCGTGCCCGGCGCATCGACCCCCAGATCGCGGGCGACGGCAGCCAGCCGCAGGAGCTGGCCCGGACGCGGAGCTGGCACTATTCGACGTTCGACCTGGTGGCCTACACCCGGCTCGCCGCCATCGGCCGGAACGTGGGCGTGGACCTCTGGAAGCACCAAGGCCCCGCCGGGCAGAGCTTGTTCAAGGCCGTCCACTACCTGCTGCCCGCGGCGACGGGAGCGGCGACGTGGCCGCACCCCGAGCTCGCATTCCACCGGTTCGCCGCGAGCGACGTCGTCCACGCGGCGGCCGACGCCGGGGACACGGCCGCTCGCAGGGCGGTTCCGAAGCTGCAGACGCCGCCCGGCGGTGACCTGTGGGCGCTGCGTCCCGCGGCCGAACAACTGGACTCGATCGCGGGCTGATGCCGAAGGGCCCGGCGCTCGGTCAAGAGCGCGGGAGTACCCGGGTACCGGGGGATAGCCCCACCCGGGCTCGGCAGGTAGCGGGATCGTTCCGGGCAAGCGCCTTCGGAAATGCTGGAGATCGGCGCAGATACCGCCGGTTTCCAAGATCCCGCAGGAGTAAGCACGTGCGTGAGCAGGTAGGGCAGAAGTCCCGTTCCAGTCGGTCCGGCGGGCAGCCGCAGCAGTCCCGGCAGTCCCGGCAGTTCTCCCGGCGGCGGGGCGGTCTGCGGGGAGCCGCACCGGCCGTGGCCGCGCTCGCCGTCGGTGTCATGGCCCTGGGCGCGCTGGCACCGCCCGCGGTGTCCGCCGCCGGGCCGGACACCGGCGGGCCGCACACCGTCGGCAGCGTCCAGCAGGGCCTGAACGGCCTGGTGAACTCCGACGGTCTGCCTGCCGCGCTGGCCAGCGTCACGGACGGCAGGGGGCACAACCGCACCTATACGGCAGGGGTCGGCGATGTGGCCACCGGCTCGGAGGTGCCCGGGGACGGACAAGTGCGGATCGGCAGCAACACCAAGGCGTTCACGGCGGTGGTCGTGCTGCAACTGGTCGGCGAGGGGAAGATCCGCCTCGACGCGCCGGTCGACCGCTACCTGCCGGGCCTCGTCCGCGGGAAGGGCAACGACGGGCGGCGCATCACCGTCCGCCACCTCCTGCAACAGACCAGCGGTCTGCCCAACTACACCAACTACCTGGGCGAGGACGTCCGGTACTTCGCGCCGCGCGAGCTCCTCGACCTCGCGCTCCAGCACGAGTCCCTCTCCCGCCCCGGAAAGAAGTGGGCGTACAGCAACACGAATTACGTCCTGGCAGGCCTGATCGTCGAGAAGGTCACCCGGCGCCCGCTCGCGGAGGAGCTGGACCGGCGCATCATCGAGCGCATCGGACTGCGCCACACCTACTTCCCCGCGCCCGGAGACGCCACGATCCGCGAACCCCACCCCCACGGCTACTACCGGAGTGCCGCCGGCGCGCCCCTCCAGGACATCACGGAGATCGACCCGTCCTGGGGCTGGGCGGCGGGCCAGCTGGTCTCCACCAACTCCGACCTCAACCGCTTCTACTCCGCGCTCCTCGGCGGTGGCCTCCTGCACAAGGCCCAGCTGGACCAGATGCGCGGCGCCACCCTCCCCGCCGAGGACACCTTCGGGCCGGGCGCCCGCTACGGCCTGGGACTCGTGAGCAAGCCCCTCCCGTGCGGCGACGGCCTCTACTGGGGGCATGGCGGCAGCTTCCCGGGCTACGAGACCCGGGGCGGAGCCACGGACGACGGCCGCGCGGTGAATGTCGCGGTGACCATGCAACTGGACGACGAGGCGGGCAGGGAGCGCGTCGACAAGGTCGTGGACGCGGGACTGTGCCGATGAACTGACCGTCCACACAACTGGCGCCCGACGTAACCCTAGTGATGGCTCGTCAGCTAGTTGCATGGGTGGCCCCGCCGTCCCTCGCCGAGCAGCCCTCGGTGAGGGGGCGGCGGGTCCCCTCGTCCGGTCGGTTCCGGATGGCCGTCCCTGCACACCCCTTGAGTTGCCCGCAGAGGGCGACCTAGGCTTGCCGGGCCTCGAATGAAACGTTTCATTCGTAGGTGAGGCACTCGGAATCACCATCCAAGGGACGTGTGATGAGCGAAGAGCGTGAATCGACGCGCGGCAGCGCGTGGAACCGGCGGGCCTTCCTGAGGACCTCCGCCATCGGTGCCGGAGTCGGCGTCATCGGCCTGAGCCAGGGCCAGGGTCTGGAGCCCGCCGCGGCGAACGAGCGCGGCGACCAGGGGAAGGAGGCAGGGCCCCTGAGAGTCGAGCGCACCACGGTCGAGTACGCGACGTCCCTCCTCGGTACGGACGTGGCCGAGCCACGGCTGAGCTGGGAACTGTCCGCCCCGGGCCAGGGCGCCGAGCAGAGCGCGTACCAGATCAGGGTCCAACTCGCCCCGGGCGGCGGCAAGAGCGAGAAGGTGGTGTGGGACTCCGGTCGTGTCTCCTCCTCGCGGACCCTCGGAGTCCCCTACGGCGGCCCGGCGTTGCGGCCCCGGACGCGGTATCACTGGCAAGTGCGGGTCTGGGACGGCGCGGGCCGGGCCTCCGCCTGGAGCACCTCGCGCTGGTGGGAGACCGCGCTGGCGAAGGACGCCTGGCGGGGGCACTGGATCGGTGCGGACGCCGCGCCCAAGCCGCCGGGCTTCGACGGCGCCTCGTGGATCTGGTCGCCGGGCTCCACCGTGGAGGACGCGCCGGCGGGAGCGCGATGGTTCCGGGGCGTGCTCGACCTGCCCGAGGGGACCGAGGTGTCCGCCGCTCAGGCCGTGGCCACCGCCGACGACGACTTCACCCTCTACGTGGACGGCGAGGAGGTGCTGCACGCCCCGGAGCAGACCGACGGCTGGCGGACCGCACGGCTGGCCGACGTGACCGAGCGCGTGCGGGGCGCCGGACGGCGTGTGGTGATCGCCGCCCGCGCGACGAACCGCGGCAACGCCTCGGTGAACCCCGGCGGCCTGCTCGTCCGGCTGCTCGTGCGGTCCGGCGGCACGGCCCATGAGGTGGTGACCGGGACCGGATGGAAGTGCGCGGAATCGGAGCAGGAGGGCTGGCAGGAGGCAGACTTCGACGACAGCGCCTGGCCCGAGGCGAAGGTGCTCGCGCCGTTCGGCGAGGGGCCCTGGGGCAGTGACGCGCAGGTCCCGGCGGTGGAGCGGCCCGCGCCGCTGCTGCGCCGGGGGTTCACCGTCCGCAAGGCCGTGACGCGTGCCCGTCTCTACGTCAGTGGACTGGCCTACTACGAGGCCCACCTCAACGGACGCCGAGTCGGCCGTCAGGTCCTTGACCCGGGCTTCACGGACTACGAGGAGACCGTCCTCTACGCCGTCCACGACGTGACGGACCAGATCCGCCGGGGCTCCAACGCGATCGGCGTCACGCTCGGCCGCGGCTTCTACGGCATGACGACACCGAACGTGTGGAACTGGCACAAGCCGCCGTGGCACGGGGAACCCCAGCTCCTCGGCCAGCTCGAGATCGACCACCCGGACGGTTCCCGCACCACCGTCGCGACGGACGGCTCATGGCGGATGACGCAGGGCCCGACCCGGACCAACTCCCTCTACGCGGGGGAGACGTACGACGCGCGCGAGCACCCCGGGGACTGGACCGAGCCCGGCTTCGACGACGGGACCTGGCAGCGGCCCGTACGCCGTGAGCCGCCGAAGGGAGGGCTGCGCGCGCAGCCGCACGACGCGATCGAGGTCATCGACACCGTGCGCCCGGTGGCGGTGACGGCACACGGCGAGGACTGGATCGTCGACATGGGACGCACCATGGCCGGGTGGACGCGGCTGCGCGTGCGGGCCGGCGCCGGCACGCTCGTCCGGCTCGCGCACGGCGAGAAACTCAAGGACGACGGCAGCGTGCACGCCGAGACGGGACACGTGCCCGGCCGCTTCCAGACCGACGAGTACATCTGTGCCGGTGGCGGCGCCGCCGAGGTGTGGGAACCCCGCTTCTCGTACAAGGGCTTTCGTTACGTGCAGATCAGCGGGCTGCCGGGCAAGCCCGACCCGGACGACGTGCTCGGCCGCCTGGTGCACACGCCCGTCGCCGACACCGGCACCTTCACGTGCTCCGAGCCCTTCTACGAGCGGCTCGAAAAGGCGATGCGGCGCACGATCCAGAACAACCTGCACGGCATTCCCACGGACACGCCGATGTACGAGAAGAACGGCTGGACCGGCGACGCGCAGGTCGGCGCGCCCGTCATGATGTACGCCCTCGGCATGCACCGGTTCCTGGGGAAGTGGCTCGACGACCTGAAGGACAGCCAGAACAGGGACGGCCAGCTCCCGGTGATCGTGCCGAGCGGAGGCTGGGGGTACGGCGATCTGGGTCCGTCCCCGGAGTGGACCACGGTCTACCCGTTCCTCGTGCGCGAGATGTACCGGGTCTACGGCGACGAGCGCGTCATCGACGACCATCTGCCGTCCCTGGTGACGTATGTGGACTGGGAGATCGACCGTCTGAAGGACGGCCTCGCGGTCACGGCCCTCGGCGACTATCTCTCGCCCGGCTATGGCGGCAACCCGCCCGAGGACACCCGGCTCACCGCCACGGCCTATCTCCACCGGGCTCTGACCGACACCGCCGAGCTGGCGCGCATCGCGGGTGACAACGATGTCCGGCAGCGTTTCCTGACGACGGCCGAAGCGCTGAAGAAGAGCCTCAACGCGACGTTCCTCGCCCCCGAGGGGCATTACCGCACGGCCAAGGACCCCGGCTACCGGCAGACCAGCAACTGCATACCGCTGGCCTTCGGTCTGGTGCCGCCCGGCGCACGGGCGAGCGTCACGGCCTCGCTCCTCGCGGACATCGAGAAGCGGGGCAACCACCTCAACACCGGCTGCCTCGGCACGAGCGTGCTCCTGCGCTGCCTGAGCGCCCAGGGCCACTCCGACGTGGCCCACGCCATCGCCACCCAGCGGACGTACCCGGGCTGGGGCCACTGGTTCGACCAGGGCGCCGACACCATGTGGGAGATGTGGCCCCTCGACTCCCGCTCCCGCGACCACTACTTCCAGGGCACGGTGGTGCAGTGGCTGTACGAGAACGTGGCCGGCCTGCGTCCCGGTGACGAGGGGTACCGCACCTTCACCGTGCGCCCCGACGCGCGGACCGGCGTCACCTGGGCGCGCACCGAGTTCCACACCGTGCGGGGACCGGCGGAGGTGTCCTGGTCCCGCGTCGACGAGACGGTACGCCTCACGGTGCGGGTCCCGGTGGGAGCGACGGCGGAGATCCACGTACCGGCGGCATCGCGCAAGGCGGTGGGGGCGCCGAAGGGCGCCGCGTTCGTGCGCACGGAACCGGGCTATGCGGTGTACCGGGCGCCGCACGGCACATGGAGCTTCAGCGGGCGTCCGTGATGTCCGCCCCCTGAGGTGGCGCGCCGCCCTGCGGGGGAGTGAGGAGAGCGCCACCGAAAGGCGCCTGACGGGTCGAAGGTCCGCGTCGGGCGCCTTTTCTCCTGCCCGCCCTGCCCTGGGCCCGCCCTCACCGTCCTCCCCTTGGCGGATCTCCGTGCTGCGCGTCCCGGCATCCCGGGTTAGCTTGACCACGTTTTTCCTATTTACGTCTTTCGTCCTGCCCTCCGTGGGCCGGAAGAAGAGCCCTGCTGCTGGTAGGGGGGAAGGCAGGCGATGGTCAAGACCTTGAGTGCCCCGCTCGTCGGACTGGAGAGCCGGGGTCCGACCCCGGCCGTCCGCATCCCGCGACGCACCGCGGGCCACGCCTGGCTCGCCGCCGTGGCGGTGGCCTTCACGGTGGCCCAACTGGTCCTCGTGCGGCCCGGAATGGGGCTCGGCTGGGACGAGGCGGTGTACGTCAGCCAGGTCAGCGGCGACACCCCGGCGGCGTTCTTCAGCGCGCCCCGCTCCCGGGGGATCTCCCTGCTGGTCGCGCCGATCGCCTCCTGGTCGTCGTCCACCTCGCTCCTGCGGGTGTATCTGGCCGTCCTGTCCGGCCTCGGCCTCTTCCTTGCGCTGCGCGTATGGCGGGGGCTCTTCCCCGAACGGGTGGTGGTCCTGGCGGGCGTCCTGTTCTCGACGCTCTGGGTGACCCTGTTCTACGGCCCGGAGGTCATGCCCAACTACTGGGTCGCGATCGGTGCCCTGGCCGCTGTCGGCTGCGTCCTGCGCGTCCAGGCCGACCACCGCGACCGGGCGGCGCTGTGGGGTGCGGGCGCGAGTGCGGCGCTGCTGGCGTGGATGCGGCCCACCGACGCCGTATGGGTGGTCCTCCCGCTCCTCGTGCTGCTGGTCTGCGGACGCCGGTGGCGGCGGCCGCGCCTCCTCGCGGCCCTCGTCGCGGGGCTCGGATCGGGAGCCGTGGGCTGGGTGGTCGAGGCGTACGTCAGCTTCGGCGGTCTGGGTGCGCGCCTGGACGACGCCTCCCGCATCCAGGGCGGCCTCGGCTGGAACGTCGCCGTCCTGGACCAGCTGCGCGGCCTGGGCGGCCAGACCCTGTGCCGCCCGTGCGACAGCCCGCTGCCCAACCCGGGGCTGGTCGCGTGGTGGTTCGCGGTGCCGCTGCTCGCCGCCGTGGGCCTCGCCGTCGCGGTCAAGGGCCGGCGCACCGCGCGCACGCTCCTGCCGCTGGCCTGCGCCACGACGGCGGGCATCCCGTACCTGTTCATGATCGGATACGCCGCGCCGCGCTTCCTGCTGCCCTTCTACGCGCTCGCCGCCCTCCCCGTCGCCGACGCCCTCGTCCATCTGGTCACCGGCGTGCGCCGGGCCTGGCGGCCGGTGGCGGTGACGCTGGCGGCGCTCGCCTTCGCCGGGCATCTGGCCGTGCAGTACGTGGTCCTGGAGGACACCGTGGCCCGCTCGACCGCGGGCCGCCAGGCGTGGGCCCGCACGGCGGCCGAGCTGCACCGGCTCGGCGTGCGGCCGCCCTGCGTGCTGAACGGGCACGAGGCGCTGCCGATCGCCTTCTACGCCGGGTGCTCCTCCGCCCAGATCCAGGGGCACAACGCCAGCACCACCCGGGAGGACTTCCTCCGGACCGCGCGGCGGACACCGACGGCCACCCTCACCACCGAAGGGGAGCGGACACCGGCGTACGCGCGTGACTGGCCCTCGCGTCGGTTCGGCGACCTGCGCCTCCATGTGGGTCCCGCGGCGCGGGCGGGCGGTGGCCGGTGACCTGCGCCGCTTGTTCTCGGCGAAGGTCCTTACGCGCCCTTTTTGGCATATGAACTGTTTGCGCTTCGCGAGGTCGGGTACCCCGGGATGGGGTCGGAACGCCACGTTCCGCCCGATGCCCTCATTGCCCTCATCCGTCGCTCTGGAGAGTTCATGTCAGATCAGCGCAAGAGTTCGTTTGCGACCGTGAGCCCGTACACGGGGGAGACCCTCGTGGAGTTCCCGGTCATCGAGGGCGAAGAAGTCGACGCCACGCTGGAGACGGCGGGCCGGGCCTTCGACGCGTGGCGACAGCGCCCGATCGAGGAGCGCGCCGCCCTCGTCGGGCGCGCGGCCGGCCTGATGAAGGACCGCAAGGAGGAGCTGGCTCAGCTCATCACCCTGGAGATGGGCAAGCTCATCTCCGAGGCCCGCGGAGAGGTGGACCTCGCCGCGTCGATCCTGGAGTACTACGCGCACAACGGGCCGGACTTCGCCGCCGCCGAGCCGCTCGACGTCGACGAGGGCGAGGCGTACCTCGTCAACGAGCCCCTCGGCGTCCTGCTGGGCGTCATGCCCTGGAACTTCCCGCTCTACCAGGTGGTCCGCTTCGCCGGGCCGAACCTCGTGCTCGGCAACACCGTCCTGGTCAAGCACGCCGGCATCTGCCCGCAGTCCGCGCTCGCCCTGGAGACGCTCTTCCGCGACGCGCAGGCCCCCGAGGGCGTCTACACGAACCTGTTCGTGAGCCACGAGGAGATCTCGCGGATCATCGACAGCCCGGTGGTCCGCGGTGCCTCCCTGACCGGCAGCGAAAAGGCGGGGGCCCAGGTCGCCGAGCGAGCCGGGCGGAACATGAAGCCCAGCCTCCTGGAGCTCGGCGGCAGCGACGTCTTCATCGTCCTGGACGGCGAGAATCTGGAGCGCACGATCGGCGCCGCGGCCGCGGGACGGTTGGCGAACACCGGCCAGAGCTGCGTGGCCTCGAAGCGGTTCATCGTCCTGGAGGACGTGTACGACGACTTCGTCGAGGGCCTGCGCCGCAAGTTCGAGGAGCTGCGGCCGGGCGACCCCGCGGACGAGGCGACCACCCTGGGCCCGCTCTCCTCCGAGCGGGCCGCGGCGGACCTGGCCGACCAGATCCGCGAGACGGTGGGCCAGGGCGCGGAACTGGTCACCGGCGGCCACCGGATCGACCGTCCGGGTGCCTTCGTCGAGCCCACGATCATCACCGGCGTCAAGCCGGGGATGCGCGCCTACGCCGAGGAGCTCTTCGGGCCCGCCGCGGTCGTCTACCGCGTGGCCGACGAGGACGAGGCCATCGCCCTGGCCAACGACAGCCAGTACGGGCTCGGCGGATCCGTGTTCTGCGCGGACGTGGAGCGGGGCCGCCGGGTGGCCGAGCGCGTGGAGACCGGCATGGTCTGGGTGAACCACCCGACCTCGACCCAGCCCGACCTGCCGTTCGGCGGCATCAAGCGCTCCGGCTACGGGCGGGAGCTCTCGAAGCTCGGCATGCAGGAGTTCGTGAACCGCAAGCTGGTCCGGGTCCTGCCGCCCGACGCGGAGCTGCGGGGGATCGCCGGCTGAACGCTGTCCCGCCGCGGACGCCCCCGGCGGGACAAACACTGACCATACGTGTGTTTTGCGGCCGAGTGAGCGGAGAGGCGTAGTGGCAGACAGCCCTTCGCACCAACAGGGATCCGCACCGGCAGAGCCCCCCTCGGCCCCCTTCACCCACAGATGAATGCCCGCGAAACCAGCGACGCAAGGAGCCACCGTGACCGCAGTACCCACCATCACCCTCAACAACGCCGTGCAGATTCCCCAGCTCGGCTTCGGCACCTTCCAGATCGAGCCGGAGGAGACGAAGGAGACGACGCTGGCCGCGCTGGAGGCCGGCTACCGCCACATCGACACCGCCGAGATGTACGGCAATGAGAAGGAGGTCGGCCAGGCGGTCCGTGACTCCGGCATCGACCGCGCCGACATCTTCGTGACCAGCAAGCTCAACAACGACGCCCACGCGCACGACGACGCCCTCAAGGCGTTCGACCGCACGATGGAGGACCTCGGCCTCGACTACCTGGACCTCTTCCTGATCCACTGGCCGCTACCCGGCAAGGGCGACTTCGTGGAGACCTGGAAGGCCCTGGAGGAGATCTACCGCTCGGGACGGTCCAAGGCCATCGGCGTCTCCAACTTCCAGCCGCACCACCTGCGCCGGCTGCTCCAGGGCAGCGACGTGGTCCCCGCGGTCAACCAGATCGAGGTGCACCCGTACCTCACCCAGGACGACGTCAGGGCCTTCGGCGCCGAGCACGACATCGCCACCGAGGCCTGGTCGCCCATCGCGCAGGGCAAGGTGCTCGACGACCCGACGATCAACCGCATCGCGCAGCGCGTGGGCAAGACGCCCGCCCAGGTGACCCTGCGCTGGCACATCCAGCGCGGCGACATCGTCTTCCCCAAGTCGGTGACCCAAAAGCGCATCGAGGAGAACTTCGACCTCTTCGACTTCGAGCTCAGCGAGGGCGACATCGGTGAGATCTCCGCCCTGAACCGCGACGAGCGCACCGGCCCGGACCCGGAAACCTTCAACGGCTGAGCACGGAGCGAGCAGCCGGCCGAAACACGCACAGGGCGCCTGACGGGCCAAGGCCGCGCCAGGCGCCCTCTGCCTGTCTCCAACTCCCCGGTCTCAAGTCGGAGTCGGAGTCGGGGTCGAGGCCATCACCCCGAGGCGGGGAAAGCCTGTTCGGTCCAGATGGTTTTGCCGGAGCGGGTGTAGCGCGTGCCCCAGCGCTGGACCAGTTGCGCGACGATGAACAGGCCGCGGCCCCCTTCGTCCTCGTCGCCGCTGTGGCGCAGGTGGGGGGAGGTGTGGCCTCTGTCCGCGACTTCGCACAGCAGGGTGCGGTCACGGATGAGGCGCAGTTGGATCGGCCCCTCGGCGTATCGGACCGCGTTGGTCACCAGCTCGCTGACGACGAGCTCCGTCGCGAAGACCAGGTCCTCCAGGCCCCAGTCGTGCAGCTGCTGGGTGGCCAGCTCCCGGGCGCGCCCGGGAGCGACCGGTTCCGCGGGCAGTTCCCACTCGGTGACCTGCGAGGCGTCCAGTTCGCGGGTACGGACGAGCAGCAGGGCGGTGTCGTCGGCCGTCGAGCCACTGGGCAGCAGCTGCGCCACGGCCCGGTCGCACAGCTCCTCGAGCGACGCGCGCCGGTTGCTGAGCACCTCGGCCAGGGTGTCGAGCCCGTGGTCGATGTCGCGGTCCCGCGCCTCGACCAGACCGTCGGTGAACAGAGCGAGCAGGCTGCCCACCGGCAGCTCGATCTCCAATGACTCGAACGGCAGCCCGCCCAGCCCCAGGGGCGGGCCGGCCGGCAGATCCGGGAACGTCGGTTGCCCGTCCGGGGTCACCACCGCCGGCGGCAGATGTCCGGCCCGGGCCATGACGCAGCGCCGCGACACCGGGTCGTAGACCGCGTAGAGGCAGGTCGCCCCGGTGGTCACGTCGGCGTAGGTCCCGTCGGGCGTGCCCAGTTCGCTGCGCTGCTCCTCGGCCGACTGGGCCACCAGGTCGTCGAGCCGGGAGAGCAGCTCGACGGGGTCCATGTCCATCTGGGCGAAGGCACGCACCGTCGTCCGCAGCCGGCCCATGGTGGCGGCGGCCTGGAGGCCGTGGCCGACCACGTCCCCGACCACGAGTCCGACACGGGTGCCGGACAGCGGGATGACGTCGAACCAGTCGCCGCCGACCCCCGTCACGTCGTCCGTGGGCAGGTAGCGGTGGGCCAGCTCGACCGCTGACTGCTCCGGCACGTGCCGCGGCAGCAACTGGCGCTGGAGGGCGAGCGACGCGGTGCGCTCGCGGGTGAAGCGGCGGGCGTTGTCGATGGACACGGCCGTACGGGCGACCAGCTCGTCGGCCAGGGCCACCTCGCCGCTGTCGAAGGCCGAGCCGCTGTCACGGACGAAGGTGACGAGGCCAAGAGTGTTGTTCCCGGCCCGCAACGGCACGACCAGGGCCGTGTCGTCGAGCACGAGACCGCCCGAGGAAAGGCTGCGGTACTGCGGCGAGCCGGGCGGGTACTCCACGGGGGCCGGGGGAGCGGCGCGACGGCGATCAGCGGCCCTGTCGGTCTCGTCCTGCCCGTCGGTCCCATCGGACCCGCCCATCCCGCCAGACCCGTCAGCAGCGGCGGGTCCGCAGCGCGAAAGCCGTCCCCCCGGCTCCGCCCGCTCGGCTTCCTCGGCCGAGCAGCGCGCGACCCGCACCAGAGAAGTCGCCGCCGCGCCGCTGGTGGCCGGCGCCTCGCCTTCCAGCACCGCCGCGGCCAGGTCGACGGTCACGGTGGTGGCGAAGTCCGGTACCGCGACCTCGGTGATCTTCTCGGCGGTGACCCGCACGTCGAGGGCGGTCCCGATGCCGCGGCCCGCCTCGACCAGCAGGGCCAGGCGCTGCTGGGCCTTGTAGCGATCGGTGATGTCGAACGCGTCCTCGCACACCCCGATGACGCGCCCGTCGGCGTCCTGGAGCCGGTAGTAGGCGCAGGACCAGAGGTGGTCCGTCTCCGGGTCGCTGGGCGGCTTTCCCTTGAAGTGCAGGTCCAGGAAGGGCTCGCCGGTCTCGAGCACGTGGCGCATGACCGCTTCGAGCGTGGGCGGATGCCCCTTGGACACGAATGTCCCACCGGAGTACAGCTGGTCGGCCCGAAGCCCCCGGAACTCGGCGAACGGCCGCCCTATCTCGCGTTCGTACGCCGCGTTGCACCAGCTCAGGCGCAGATCGGTGTCGTAGATGCCCAGGCCGACGGGCGACTGCGTGGCGAGGCCCTTCAACAGGGCCTGCCGGGATTCCCACAGCCGCAGATCCTTCAGCTCCGTCGCGACCAGGACGCGCGCCGCCGCGCCCGCGCCGGGCAGGGGGCACATCGCGGTGGCGACGACCAGCTCGTGCCCGTCCCGGTGCTGGGCCACATGGAGCTGGTTGCCCCGGAACTCGGGAGGCAGCGGGACGAAGGAGGGCGTCGGCCCGGGCGAGAGGAAGGAGTCCAGGGGCCGTCCCACGATCTCCTGCGGCTGATATCCCAGGAGCCGCTCGGCGGCGGGACTCCAGCCGATGACCGTGTCCTGGGCGTCGACGACCGCCGTGGCCGCCCTGGTGACATCGAGGGGCCCACGAAAATCAGCACCTTGCTCCGCGTTCAACGCCGTCATGCCGCCACACCAGCCCCGTTCATCCCCTACAGAATCCGCCGTCCCCGGGCCCGGCACAACCGCGGTACGCCCACTCAACGGAACCGTGACCCTCCGGCGACCGGGCGGCGGAGACATTTCACGCAGGAATGAAAGACGTTGCTTACGCCTCAGCCCCACCTCCACAGTGGTCCGGCAACAGACATCGCAAACCGGGGAGAACGATGAGACGTACGAATGGTGTGGGCCGCGCGCTGCTTCCGGCGTTATTGACGGCGGCGATGGCCGGGGTCGTCGCACCCACCGCGGTGGCCGCCGGACCAGCGGCCTGCGCGTGGACACCGGCCGGTCTGCCGCTGCCCACGGGCGCCCTCACCGGCGACGTGGAGGCGGCCGACGGAAGCGGTGGGTACGCGGGCACGATTTCGTACGGCGCGGATTCCGCGCGGGGCGGCCGCGCGGTGCTGTGGAAGAACGGAGAATTGACCGACTACGGCAATCTGGCCGATCCCGCTTACCAGAACTGGGTCGAAGTCACCGGGGTGAACGTGACCGGGACGGTCGCGGGAAATGCGTACCGTGACGCGGACGGATATCCCAGTGCCATCCACTCGCGTGGCGGCAAGATGGAGCGACTGCCCGAGCTTCCCCGGGCCGAGAGCTCGACGGCGGAAGGCATCAACGCGCGCGGCGACATCGTCGGAGGCGTCGAGGTCACGGTCAACGGAGAGCCGACCCGCAGGCCGGTCATCTGGCCCGCGGACAAGCCCGGGACCGTGGTGAAACTGACCGGCTTCGCCGGCAAGCGGGCCACGGCCACCGGTATCGACCAGGACGGCACCGTGCTGGTCGAGGTCGACGGCGACGACGGCCGGGTGCCGTACCTGTGGAAGGACGGCCGGGCGCGCAAACTGCCTCTGCCCGCCGGCGCCTACGACGTCATCAACCGCGGCATAGCGAACGGCCGGGTCATCGGGCAGGTCTCCTACGACTCGGGGGACACCTCACGCGGCGTGCTGTGGGACCGCGACGGCCTGCCACGCGTCGTGGCGGGGGCCGACGACGTCCGGGGCATCAACCGCGACGGTCAGATCGTCGGGCGCACGGACGACCCCAGCTGGCACGAATTCGGCGTGTGGCAGCAGACGACGCTGGGACACACGCTGCGCTACGCCCCCGACCGTGGGCTGGAACTGCGGGCCTCCGGTGACGACGGCACGATCGCCGGGGGCAGCTGGACGATCCCCGGCGGCCGCAACGTGCCGACGGTCTGGACCTGCCGCTGAGCACTGCGCAGCTGCGCGCCGCCTCCTTGTGAGCTCCTTGTGAGCGCCGGAGCGCGGCATCGGCCCGGTCACCCGGGCGCACTTTCAAAGCTCCATCGGACGGGCAGGCGCATGGCGCCTGCCCGTCCGATCGTTGCGGCGGCCGCGTGGCCATGGCTCCGCCACGAGAGCGGCAGGACCCCCCTTCCCGGCCACTTGTGCGACCAGGTATCTTGCATCGCATGGAACCAGGTGATTCGACCAAGCAGGCGAGGGCAGCCGCCCAGCTGCGCAAGGGCGTCCTGGAGTACTGCGTGCTCGCCCTGATGCGAGACCGCCCCCGATACGGCGTGGAGCTGCTCCACGCCCTGGAGGACTCCGGCGCCCTGGCCACCAGTCAGGGCACGGTCTACCCGCTCCTCTCCCGGCTCCGCCGGGACGACCTGGTCACCACCACCTGGCAGGAATCCGCCTCGGGACCACCGCGTCGCTATTACGCGCTCACCGACAGCGGCCGCGCCGCGCTCGATGAGTTCACCCGCGTCTGGCCCGGATTCCGCAATGCCGTCGACGCCTTCCTGACCGCCCCCACCCCCCCCACCGGAGACCTCGCATGAAGACCTCAGCCGATCCCATACGCGACTACCTCTCGGCCGTCGAGCGCGAGGCCTCCGCACTCCCCGCCGACCGTCGCCAAGAACTCCTGGCCGATCTCGCCGAGCACATCGAGGTGACGCGCGCGGAGCGCCCCGAGACCACGACCGGCGAGATCCTGGCGGAGCTGGGGGACCCCCGCACCATCGCGGCGACGGCGCTGGCCGAGTCGGGACACGCCGCGGCCGGGGCCCCGGCCCGGGGCGGCGCCGACGTGCCCGCCCCGCGCGGAAAGGTGCACCCGCTGGTCCCGCTCCTGATGCTCACCGTCCCCTTCCTGCTCGCGATGCTCCTCCCGGACATCCCCGCCGTGCAGTTCTGCAGCACGGTGTTCCGTGTCGTCGGCGCGGTGCTGCTGTGCACCTCGGTGCACTGGACCACCGTCCAGAAGACCACCGGCGTGCTGCTCGCCGCCGTTCTGCCGACGGTCGCCATCAGCGTCTGGATCGCCTCCAGTGCCGTCCCGGAGGGCAGTACCCCGGCCCTCGTGGCGAACCTGACGATGCTCGCCCTGCTCGTGGGCACGGCGGCCTGGCTCTGGCGGACCCGCCGCGCCTGAAAGCGCTGCTCCCCGCACCTCCTGGAGCGAGCATCCGCAACCGAGTGAATCTTGATCAGAACACCGCCAGGCGCTCACGCAGAGTGAACGGGCGCAGCCATTCTGTTCCAGGAACCATCCCTGCCTCAGAACGGAATCCTCCTATGCGCATGCGTCGTTCGCTCGGACTTCTGGCCGTCACGGCCGTCATCACGCTCGCCGGTGGTGCGGGTACCGCCTACGCAGAGTCAGCTCCGCCGGCGCTTGGCCACGTTCAGGCCATGGGCATGGAGGGTGAGGACACCCTTCAGGTGGTCGACAACGCCGAAGAGCGCATCGTGGTCGGGGACGTCGTGGTCGAGGGCCGCGCCATCCGCGGCACGTGTGGCGGCTCCGCCTGCGGGCCCGGCTGGCTCTGAGTCTGCCCCGCGCAACCACGCCGGGGACCTGAAGTCCCGGTAGGCGCACGCTTCCTGGCCGCCGCGACGCGGCGGCCAGGCACATTTCAGGGCGCAGCCGCACAGGGCAAGCTCATGCGGACGGCCCTATCCCCGGCTCATGCGGACGACCGCGTAGGTCTCGCCGTCCCGGGGCGGGCGCGTCCAGGAGCGGGTGAGGAACGTGTGCAGCCGCCCGTGCGCGATGGCATGACGCGGCAGCGATACGCCGAACTCCCGGGCCGCCGCCTCCAGAAGAGACCGTTCCGCATGCGCGCCGTCCGGCCGTGTTCCGTCCGCCAGGGCGCCGAAGAACCGGCTCGGCTCCAAAGCCCGCGGTATCTCCCCGCTCTGCACCAACTCCCCGTCCGCGTAAGTGAACGCGTACTGCTCGGCCCCGTCTCGCGCCACCGAAAGGTGGAAGGACGGCCGCCCGTGCCCTGCCCTCAGGTCGCTCCACACCACCACCGCGCGGGTGCCCGCCGCGGCCGCCGCGGCGGGGGAGACGAACCGCTGCCGGTGGAACGGGGCGGGATCGCCGTCGAAGGCGAAGCTCCAGCCGGGCCCGGCCCGGCCGACCGCCATGAGGGCCCTGTCGTCGAAGGACGAGAACTCCTTTTGGTTCTCCCGCGCCCTGCGGCGCGCATCCCACCAGGTCATCGGCGGGTTCAACCCGATGCTGCTCCCTTCCCCGCCCTCCCCGCCTTCGCCGTCCGTGAGGCGTCCGGCCAGGTCCCGGGGCTCCACGCCCTCCACCAGCACGAACCGATAGGACGTGCGGTTGTTGCCCGGGTCCGGCTCCGCGAGCCAGGCCAGACCGCCCGGGTCGAGCCCGGCCGCCGGTGCGACCGCCGCTCCTGACTGACCGCCCCTCGGCGTGGACAGCAGCTCACGCCCGCGCTCCGGCGTGAGCAGCGGCCCGAGCAGGGGATCGGCCACCCACCCCAGCGGCGCCAGCTGATCCGGACCCAGCGGCGCCCAGAAGCGCAGATGGCCCAGCAGCGTCCGCCAGGCCCCGTCCGTGTCCCCCCACCGCGCCAGCTCCCGCGCCCGCTCGACGGCTTCCCCGAAGGGGCCGGGAGCCGTGTACCGGTACGTGCCGTTCCTCATGTGGCTCAACGTGGTGTGGGCGATTCCCATCAGTTCGTCGTCGGCGCCCGGCAGCTGGTACGCCAGCGTGGAGTCGTCCCGGTACGCGTGCGCCGCGTGCTCGGCCAGCAGCGCCGGGAGCAGCTCGGAGGCGTACGTCGGGTCCACCGCGAGCCCGCCGAAGTGCCCGCCGGAGGGCTGGCCGAGCAGACGGCTCAGCTGGTCCTTGAGCCCCGCGGCCCGCGGTCTGCCGTACCCCGCGGCCTCGTCCAGCATCCGCGCCGCCTGCTCCCAGCCGCCCCGCAAAGCCTCCAGGCGCGCCTCCTCCACCAGCGCGTCCAGCTCGCGCGTCGTGGCGTTGGCGAACACCGGCGCCCCGCCTCCCCGGCCCGCCCGCAGACTGTGGAACTCGCGGTACACGTCCTGCATGAAGTCGTGGAAGTTCGCGAACCGCCGGGGCGACGCGGCCCGCCAGCTCGCCCACGTGTACACGGGCCACTCACCGTCCTGGTCCACGTCCTCGGGGTCCATCAGGACGTAGAGGGCGTCGGACGCGACGTCGAGCTGGAGCCCGCGCCGCCAGATGTCCGCCTCGCGCCGCTCCTCGGGCCCCGCGTCCTCGTCCATGTACTCCTCGAACATGGCGCCGAGCCCCGAGTCGTCGTTGTGCCAGCGGGCCTCCTCGGTGCCCGCGAGGAGCCACACGAACCCGCCCGCATGCCGCCAGCCGTCACTGACCTCGAGGAACGCGCGGTACGACGGCGGCATCCGGACGCCCAGACGCTTCTCCAAGGCCACGATCCGTTCCTCGGGCGCGGGCGGGAACCCCAGCCAACGAGCTTGCCGCGCGGCCTCGTTGTCCTCGTACTGCGTCTCGTCGTCCGGCAGGGAATCCGCCCACTCCCCGCTCCACCGGAGCAGGAAGGACCGCCAGTCGCATGCCGTGGTGTGCGTCATGCGTCCGATGCTGTCACCCACCACTGACAGCGCCCGCGCCCGCTCTCGCCGACCCCTCGCACCCGGGGGAGTACGGGTGCGGTTGCGCCGGCCTCTGCCTACGGTGGATGTGCGGGCCGAGCGGACGGCGGGGTACTGACCTCGCCTACTGCGAGCGGCCGGAGCGTGGCGGTGCGAACGCATGGCCGCGCGTACGCATGGCGTCGCCCTCACGGGAGACTCGCGAGGGGTCAAGCGTCGCGACTACCGGAGGAGATCCTGATGCGCGCCCTTACCTGGCACGGCAAGCGAGACGTCCGTGTGGAGACCGTCCCCGATCCCGAGCTGCGGGACCCGACCGATGTCATCGTGCGGGTGACGTCCACCGGCATCTGCGGTTCCGACCTGCATCTGTACGAGATCCTGGGCCCTTACCTGGATCCCGGCGACATCCTGGGCCACGAGCCGATGGGGATCATCGAGGAGGTCGGCGCGGACGTCACCGAACTGGCCCCGGGCGACCGTGTGGTGGTTCCGTTCAACGTCTCCTGCGGGCACTGCCACATGTGTGACCGGGGCCTGCACTCGCAGTGCGAGACCACGCAGGTCAAGGAGCGCGGCATGGGCGCTTCCCTCTTCGGATACACCAAGCTCTACGGGCAGGTGCCCGGCGGGCAGGCGGAACTCCTGCGGGTGCCGTTCGGCAACACCCTGCCCATCAAGGTGCCGGAAGGCCCCGCGGACGACCGCTTCGTCTTCCTCTCCGACGTGCTGCCCACCGCCTGGCAGGCCGTGGAGTACGCCGACATCCCGCCCGGCGGCACGGTGACCGTCCTCGGCCTTGGCCCGATCGGCATCATGGCCGCACGCATCGCCCTCCACCGCGGCGCGAGCCTCGTGGTGGGAGTGGACCTGGTGCCCGAGCGGCTCAGCCGTGCGCACGCGGACGGGGTCAAGGCCCTGGACCTGCGCCGCCACGGCAAAGACCTCGGCGACACGATCCGCGATCTGACGGACGGACGCGGTACGGACGCCGTCATCGACGCCGTCGGCATGGAGGCGCACGGCGCGCCGCTGGCGAAGGCCGCCCAGTGGGGCGTGGGCCTGCTGCCCGACGCGCTGGCCGAGAAGTTCATGGACCGGGCCGGCCTCGACCGGCTCAACGCCCTGTACTCGGCGATCGACATCGTCCGCCGCGGCGGCACCGTCTCCGTGGTCGGCGTCTACGGCGGCGCGGTCGACCCCCTGCCGCTGCTGACCATGTTCGACAAGCAGATCCAGCTGCGCATGGGCCAGGCGAACGTCAAGCACTGGGTGGGCGACATCCTGCCGCTCCTCACCGACGAGGACCCGCTGGGGGTCGACGACTTCGCCACCCACCACATGACCCTGGAAGAGGGCCCGAAGGCGTACCAGATGTTCCAGGACAAGGAAGACGGAATGATCAAGACACTGCTGAGGCCCTGAGCTTCACGGAGCCGGCAGCGGCGCTGGGGCGAGCCAACTGGGCTCGCCCCACCGCTGCTGCCGTCAGGTCCGTCCCGGGCGAAGGGGGTGTGCGCTATGGCAGCGGCGTCAGGACGAAGCCGCTGCGGGGTGCCGTCGGCATGCGTCGCAGGGGGATGGCGAGGTCCTGGTCGGGCACGTCGTAGCGCAGGGCGGCCAGCTTGGGGACGAGGGTTTCGAGGACCGTCAAGGTGACGTCCTCACCGGGGCAGCGATGGTTGGCGGCGGGGTCGCCGCCGCCCTGGGGCACCAGTTCGTCCCGCTCGGGCTCGCGGCCCACGAAGCGGCCGGGGTCGAAGGTGTAGGGCTCGGTCCAGAGCCGCGGGTCGTGGTTCTGCCCGTACAGATCGAGCAGGACCATGCTGCCCACGGGGATGTCCTGCCCGTCCCAGAGCAGATCGACCGCGGCCAGGCCGCCGATGAAGGGGGCGAAGGGGTAGAAGCGCCGGACCTCGTGGGCGAAGGCGCGTGCGTAGGCCCGGTCGCCGTCGGCGAGGAGCTTGCGATGCTCGGGCCAGCGGTGCAGCGCGTGCGCGGCGAAGGTCAGGAACCAGCTGACCGCCACCGTCGGGCGCAGCACGTTCAGGACCTCGACCGCCGCGGTCTTCGGATCCAGTGGATTCCCGTCGGCGTCACGGTGGGCGGCCACGGCCGCCAGGACCGAACCCTCGGGGGCCGCTTGTGCCCCGCTCCTGACCTCTTCGACGAGGTGGGCCAGCCGTGCCTCCTGACGGCTGCGGGCGCGGCGGGCCCTCAGGTGGCGGGGTCCGGCCGAGGCGAACCCGTCGACCATGGCCACGAGATCGCGGGCCATCTCCTCGGCCTCGCCGTCGTCGAAGGGGATGCCGGACCAGGCGCAGACCGCGCGGGTGAGCAGCAGGCTCGACTCGTCGAAGAGCACGACGTCGTCGCGGCGGGTCCACCGGTCCCGGGCGAGCTCCCACTCGACCGCGAGGCGGTCGGTCAGGGCGTCGAGGCCGCCCCGGTCCTTGAGCAGGGACATGAACAGGGATTTTCGGACCTGATGGGGCCGGCCGTCGAGCGTGTGCACGGCTCCGCGGCCGAAGAGCGTGTCGAGGACGGGCGCGGGCAGCGCGCCGTGCCGCTCGATGTGGCTCTCCTCGTAGAAGAAGCGCACGGCTTCGGGGCCGTGGATGGCCACGGCGTTCTTGCCCATGAGGCGGGTTTGCACCGGCTTGCCATGGCTACGGCGGCGCCGGTCGGGCAGCCACGCGTATCCCTGGGTCATCAATGCCAAGGTGCTGTCGAACACGTATGAACTCCGTCCTGCTGAACCGGGTGCTGAGACGCACGGGTATCCCGACGCTGACGTGCGGAAACGCACGAAGCCGGGAGAGGGCGGCCGTCAGGCGCCGGGGCGCTGGACGTCTTCTTGCGCGTCCTCGTCCGGGGACAGCGCGTCGGCCGCCTCGCCGTCCTTGCCGCGCCGTTCGCCGTCGTCAAGGACGGCCGTCTCGGCGTCCTCCGCCTCGTGCAGCACCTCCTCGGCGGCCGTGTCGGGGGTCTTGCCGTCCTGCGTGTGATGGTGCTTGTGGCTGGCGGTGCTCATGGGTCTCCTCACGTGTGCGGTGCCCGCCGAGTTATGTGTGCGCCCGGCGAGTCACGTGTGCGGGCCCGCCGGGCGGGACGGCGGGCCCACTTGCTTGCCGGCGGGTGCGGCGGCCGTCGGTCAGTGGCCGAGGGCCTTGGCCAGCTGCTGCTTGGTCATCGACGACCGTCCGTCGATGTTGCGCTTCTTGGCCTCCGCGTACAGCTGGTCCTTCGTCGGTCCCTGCGATCCGCTGTGCGAGCGTTCACCGCCGCGCTGCGACGCGGACTTCTTGTCCTGCGTGGAGGTCTTGCTCGCCGTCTTCGACTCTCCGGAGCGCGCCCGCTCCTTGTTCACGGTGCGAGCCGCGATCTCCTTCGCACGGCCCTCGGAGGTACCGCGCTTCTCCGCGCCTTCCTTGATGTGCTCGTACTGGCGCTCACGCTTCTTGCTGGAACCCTGCGGCATGACGTACTCCTTCCAGACCGTCCGCGGTCCACCGGACGGGCTGTCCGATGGGTGTGCGATGTGTGTCCGATGGGCTTTCGCGTACCCGTCGGCGGGTCTCTCATCCGGTCCCTCCGTCCAGCCCTTCTCGTGCCCCCCATGTCACCCTCGCCGGCGGCCGAGCGCACGCTGGGCGGCCACGGCGGCGGTGTGGACGGGGCCACGGGCGCGCAGGGCGGAGCGGGCGGCGTTGGCTCCCGGCGCGCCGTGCACGCCGCCGCCGGGATGCGCCGACGCCGAGGCCAGGTACAGGCCGGAGACCGGGGTTTCGGGGCGGCCGGTGCCCGGCGTGGGGCGGAAGAGGAGCTGCTGGTGCAGGGCGGCGGTCCCGCCGTTGATCGCACCGTCGTGCAGGTTGGCGTCGGCGGCCTGGAGGGTGGGCGGGGAGAGGATGCGACGGCCGCGGATCCGCTCGCGGAAGCCCGGTGCGTACCGCTCGACCTGTTCCTCCATCCGGTCGGCCATGGCCTCCGTCGCGCGCTTGTTCCACCGGTCGGTGATGCCGTCGTCGCCGGCGTCACCCCGCACCTCGTGCGGCACGTGGGTGTAGGCCCACGCGGACTCCGTGCCGGCGGGGGAGCGCGAGGGGTCCGCGGTGGTCATCTGGCCGAAGAGCAGGAACGGGCGATCGGGCACCTGACCGGTCGCCAGCTGGGCGGCGAAGCGGGTGAGGGCGTCGACGCCGTCGGCGATGTGGACGGTTCCGGCGCCCGCGGCCTCGGACGCGGTCCACGGAACGGGCCTGTCCAGGGCCCAGTCCACCTTGAACGTGGCGAAGTCCCAGGTGAAGCGGCGCAGGTCCTCGCGCACGCGCGAGGGCAGATGCTGTTCGCCGACCAGGTCGCGGTACAGATGGGGCGCCGAGACGTCGGCCAGCACGGCGTGCCGGGCCCGCTGCGCGTCGCCGTCGGCGGTACGCACGCCGAGCGCCCGGCCGCCGCGTACGACCACTTCGGTGACCCGCTGCCCGCAGCGCACGCTGCCGCCGCGGTCCCGCAACCGTGCCACCAGGGCATCGGTCAGCGCTCCGGCACCGCCGACGGGCACCGGGAAGCCGTGGCTCTGGCCGAGCATCGACATCAGCCAGCCGAACCCGCCGCTGCCCGCGGCCTCCGGGGCGAGGTCGGCGTGCAGGGCGTTGCCCGCGAGCAGCAGCCTGCCGCCCTCTCCGGTGAACTTCTCCACGCCGAGCCTGCGCACCGGAAGCAGCATCTCGCGCACGAACCGCAGTCCGCCCGCGGCCCGTACCCGCGCGGCGAGCGCGGCACCGGCACGCACGGGCGGGAACGGCGTGAAGAGCGCGTCCAGTACGGGACCGCCCACCTGCTCCCAGCCCCGGCACAGGTCCAGCCAGGCCTCCCCGTCGCCGGGCGCGAAGCTCTCCAGGTTCGCGGCCGTGGTCTCGGGGTCGCGATCGAGCACGGCGCACCGGCCGTCCGGCAGCGGGTGCGCCAGGACGTGCGGGGCATGGCTCCAGCGCAGGCCGTAGCGGTCAAGGCCGAGGGAGGCGACGATCGGCGAGGCGGCGGCCAGCGGATAGAACGCGCTGAACATGTCGCTCACGAACTCCGGGTCGACCCCGCGGTCGCTGCGCACCGCGCCGCCCGGCTCGTCCTGCTCCTCCAGGACCGTCACTTCCCATCCCGCGTCGGCCAGCAGGTTCGCGGCGACCAGGCCGTTGGGTCCGCTGCCGATCACCACCGCGTCAGACATGGACGGCGTCCCCGTCCCGCTCGGGCTGCGACTGTTCGACGACGCGGGCCAGCTGTGCCAGCAGGCGGCGGTGGCGCAGCTGCAACAGGGCGTCGAACGCGCTGTTGTGCAGGGCGCCGCCCACGCCGCGCAGCGGGTGCTCGTCCAGGATGACCAGCGTGTGCTCGCCCCACGGCCGGATGTCGAAGGCGATGCGTGCGGTGCCGAGCGGCCCGCTGTACGCCTCGAGCTCCAGAATGCGCGGAGGCTCGTGGCGGCGTACGACGGTGAACCCCTCGAACTCCTTGGGGCCGATGCGCACCGTGTAGTTGAGGGTGGAACCCGTCTTCGGCCAGTCGCCTTCGCCCGGGGACGTGGAGTGCGTGCCGGTCACCCATTCGTGGAAGCGGGACTCGTCTTCGAGCACCGCCCACAGGGCGTGCGGTGGGCGGCGGACGAGCTGGTGCCGTACTGCCATGGCTCCTCCAGAGGGTGTGCCGTGCGTCTGTTTGCCTGCATTGTTTTGCCTGAATTGCCGACGGCATTGCTTGAACTTCTGCCGGCGCGAGCGCCGTGTCGGCCGGGACCGCCTGTCCGCCCGTCCGTCTGACCGCCGCTGATCGTCGCGCGGGGATCGGGTGACCACCTGTGCCCGGTTTACACCCCCTTCCCCGGTGTGGACCTGATCGCCGACCGTCGCGTGTGGCGTCGCGCGGTGACGGGTACCCCAGCCGCACCGCCGCGCGGGAGCCGGGCGGGGCAGGGGCGAATCAACGCAGGGGCGAATCAACGAAGGGAGCCGCACCGGTGGCTGCTGACCTGGACAGGGTTGTCGTGATCACGGGGGCATCGAGCGGGGTCGGCCGCGCCAGCGCGCTGGCGTTCGCCGCACGCGGGTGTTCGCTCGTGCTCGCCGCGCGACGGGCGCAGGTGCTGGAGGAAGTCGCCGAGGAGTGCCGTACGCGCCACGGCGCCCGCACGCTGGTGGTGCCCACGGATGTGACGGACGCCGAAGCGGTCGACCATCTCGCGCAGCGGGCCGTCACCGCGTTCGGGCGGATCGACGTGTGGCTCAACGACGCCGCGGTGGCGGCCTTCGGAGCGCTGGAGGACATCCCGCGGGAGGTGTTCCGGCAGGTCGTCGACGTGAACGTGCTCGGCTGCGTGAACGGCGCGCGCGCCGCCCTCGCGGTGATGCGCGGGCAGCGCCACGGCACGATCGTCAACATGTCCTCCGTGGTCGGCGCCGCGGTCGTCCCGTACAACACTCCCTATGTGCTGTCCAAGGCGGCGGTACGGGCGCTGGGCGGCACCCTGCGCCAGGAGCTGCGGCTCGCGGGGCAGCACGGCATCCACGTCTGCACGGTGCTCCCGGCGACCATGGACACCCCCTTCTTCCGGGATGCGGCCAACTACTCGGGGCGGGCGGTGACCCCCATGGCCCCCGTGTACACCCCGGAGCGCGCCGCGAAGACCGTGGTGCGGCTTGCGGTGAAAGCGCGCAGGGAGGCATATGTGGGGCCCGCGGGCCAAGCCCTCGGGATCCTGTCGAAACTGACCCCGCCGCTCGTGGAGCGCGTACTGGCCCACCAGATGGACCGCGCGCACCTCTCCCGCGAGCACGCCGCCGAGCCCACCGACGGGAACGTCCTGGAGCCGTCCGCCGACCCGGCCTCGGTGGGCGGCGGCTGGCACGGCCACCGGCGCACCGCCCTGCGCAGGCTCGGCGCCGCGGGCCTCGTGGCGGGGCTGGGGGCCGGAGCCGTCTACGTACGCAAGGCGGGCGCCGCGGGCTAGGCAAACCCGGAAGAAGAGAACCTGGCGCAGGAAACCTGGAAACCCTGGAAACCCTGGAAACCCTGGAAACAAGGGAACCCGGAAGCGAGGGAGGGCGGCGGCAGGAGCCCCCCGGACAGCGGAGTGTTTCGCCCACCACACAAGGGAAATCCGAACAGCATGGATCATTCAGAAGCTCCTGTGCTCGACGCTCTCAGGGCCTATCAAGAACAGGAGCACCTGCCTTTCACTCCGCCCGGCCACAAGCAGGGCCGGGGTGCCGACCCACGCGTGCGGGCCGTGCTGGGTGACGCCCTCTTCGGCGCGGACGTGCTTGCCGTGTCCGGCCTGGACGACCGCACCATGTCGGAGGGAATTCTGGCGCGGGCGCAGGAACTGATGGCCGACGCGGTGGGCGCCGAGCACACCTTCTTCTCGACGTGCGGCAGCTCGCTTTCGGTCAAGGCCGCCATGCTGTCCGTCGCCGGGCCCCACGAAAAGCTGGTGGTGGGCCGCGACGCCCACAAATCGGTCATCTCAGGGCTGATCCTCGCCGGCATCCGCCCGGTGTGGGTCGACCCCCAGTGGGATCCCGAACTGCACCTGGCCCACCCTCCGTCCCCTGAGGCGTTCCGGGCCGCGCTGGACGAGCACCCCGATGCCCGGGGGGCGCTGCTCACCAGCCCCACGCCGTACGGCACCTGCGCGGACATGGCGGCCATCGCGACGCTGTGCCACGAGCGGGGCGTGCCGCTGATCGTGGACGAGGCGTGGGGGGCCCATCTGCCCTTCCACCCCGACTTGCCCACCTGGGCCATGGACGCCGGCGCCGACGTGTGCGTGACGTCGGTGCACAAGATGGGTGCCGGGCTCGAACAGGGGTCGGTCTTCCACCTCCAAGGCGATCTGGTCACCGCGCCGACCCTCGCCGCCTGCGCCGACCTGCTGCACACCACGAGCCCGTCCGTCCTCGTCTACGCCGCCCTCGACGGATGGCGGCGCCAGATGGTGGAGCAGGGCCGGGGGCTGCTGGACGAGGCCCTGGCGCGGGCTCGCCGCGTACGCGCGGCCATCGAGGACATCGAGGGCCTGCACGTCAACGACCGCGACGACTTCTGCGGTGAGGGGCGCGCCTTCGACCTGGACCCCTTCCAGATCTTCATCGACCTGGACGAGGTCAAGTTCAACGGCTACGACGCCGCCGACTGGATGCGCCGCCACCACCGGATCAACCTGCACACCTCCGACCACCGGCGCATCAACGCCCAGCTCACCCACGCCGACGACGACACGACGACCGCACGGCTCCTCGACGGTCTGCGCGACCTGGTCGCCCACGCCGACGAGCTGCCGCCCGCCCCGGACATCCGGGTCCCGGCCCCCGGTGACCTCCGCCTCCGGCAGGTGTCCCTCCCGCGTGACGCCTTCTTCGGTGAGGTCGAGCAGGTGCCCGCGGAACAGGCGGTCGGCAGGACGTGCGCGGAGATGCTCACGCCCTACCCGCCGGGGATCCCGGCGGCTCTGCCGGGCGAACGGCTCGACCAGGCCGTGGTGGACTACCTCCGGACCGGAGCCGATGCGGGGATGCTCATTCCCGACGCCGTCGACGCGACCATCGGCACGATCCGCGTGTCCGTGCACGACGTGGACGCTGACTGAGGCGTTGAGCCGCTGAGCTGCCGGGCCGCCTGCCCGGCCGCCGAGAGCAACTGACCGCCCGCATAACGGGGTTGTGCGCAGGGGCTGTCACCTGGCGGGCCCACGCCTACGCTGAGAGGGAGCAGTGGGCGCGGATTGTGCCGCGCGCGCCGCAGCGACGAAGGCGTGGGCGCGATGGGCTCCACGGTCCGGGAACTCCTGGACAGGCTGCACGCGGTGGCGGGTGAAGAGGGGCGCCGGGCGTGGGCCAAGGCCTGCGCGGATGCCCTGGGCCTCGGCGGGGTCGCCGTCACCTTGGGGCAGGAGCTGGTGTGGTTCAGCGACGCCGCCAGCGCACGCCTCGAAGACCTGCAGTTCGTCCTGGGGCAGGGCCCCGGCCTGCTGATGCAGGGCGAGGCGACGCTGCGCGAACTGCCCGACCTCGAACGGCTGCTGGACCGCCAGTGGCCGCAGTACGCCGCCGAGGCGGAGGAGCTCGGGGTCGCGGCCCTCTTCGTCTGGCCCGTGCACATCGGCACCGTGCAGATAGGCACGATGACCGGTTACCGGCGGACGGCGGGTCCGCTCACGCAGGAGCAGGCCGCGGAGGGCTGGCTGGTCGCCGACGCGCTCGCCCAGCACGTACTGAACCACTGGCCGACCGGCAACGGCAACGGCAACGGCCCCGGCCACGTGGGGGCCGTGGACCTGCACCGGGCCGAGGTGCACCAGGCCACGGGCGTGCTCAGCGAACGGCTCGGTGTGTCGCCGGCCGAAGCCCTGGACCGGCTGCGTGCCCGGGCCTTCGCGTCGGGGCTGCCCCTGGTGGACGCCGCCCACGCCCTCATCCGGCAGGAACTGCCGCGATGACCGCGATGACCGCGATGACCGCGATGACCGCGATGACCGCGATGACCGCGATGACATCGAGCAGCCCGGTCCGCCGCACGGGCCACGCTCCGCGCGGGAGCGAAGGAGTATGCCCATGAGCAGGGAACAGCACATCGCCCGCACTTTCGTGGAACTGGCCGACACCCTGGTGGACGACTTCGACGTCGTCGACTTCCTGCACCAGATGACGCTCCGCTGCCGGGAGCTCCTCGACGTCACCGACGCGGCGGTGTTCCTGGCGCACCCCGGCACGCAACTGCACACCCCCGCGCCCTGCGACCCCGGCCCCGCCCTGCTGCGCGTACTGGAAATCGCGTGCAGCGAAGGTCCCGCCGTGGACGCCCACGCGGCGGCGCAACCCGTCACCGAGCCCAGCCCGGCCGACGCGGAGGCACGCTGGCCGCAGTTCACCCTCCAGCTCCGGAACGCCGGCTACGGCCGTGCCACCGCGGTGCCGATGCGCTTACGCCAGGACAACGTCGGCAGCCTCCTGCTGCTGCACACGGGAGACGAGCCCTTGAACGCCGAGGATGCCGCCCTGGCCCAGGCGCTCGCCGACGCCGCCACCATCGGCCTGGTCCAGGCCCGCACCATCCGCCAGCAGCACACCGTCAACGAACAGCTCCACACCGCCTTGCAGAGCCGCATCGTCATCGAGCAGGCCAAAGGCGTCCTCGCGGCCCGCAGCAACATCACCCTCAACCAGGCGTTCGAGTCCCTGCGCCGCCATGCCCGGAACCACCGCATCCTGCTCAGCGAGGTCGCGCGCGACGTCATCGACACCGGCTTCACGCCCGCCACCGTGCCCGGGCGCCCCGGAGCCCCTGACCCGAACCGCTGATCGCGCGGCCGCGGGCGGGGCGGCGCGTCGCGCGGGGCTCCCGGCTCGGGCTCCTGGTGCTGCCGGATGCGGTGGTTCGTGGTGTTCTGTTGTGCATGGGTAGCTCCGAAGAGCACAGTTTCGCTGGTCAGGTGGGTTCACCCGGGCCCGGGTCCGGATCAGGCACGGGGAACGGGCCCGAAGCGGAGGCGGACAGCCGGCGCTGGTGGGCACTGGCCGTGATCGCGCTGGCGCAGCTGATGGTCGTCCTGGACGCGACCATCGTGAACATCGCCCTGCCCTCGGCGCAGCGGGAACTGGGCCTCACCAACGGCAACCGCCAGTGGGTCATCACCGCCTACACCTTGGCCTTCGGCGGTCTGCTGCTGCTCGGCGGCAGGATCGCCGACCTGGTGGGGCGCAAGCGGACGTTCATCGTCGGTCTTGTCGGCTTCGCCGCCGCCTCGGCCCTGGGCGGCGCGGCCACGGGCCCCGGCATGCTCTTCGCCTCCCGGGCCCTCCAAGGCGTGTTCGCGGCGGTTCTCGCCCCCTCGGCCCTGTCGCTCCTGACCACCACCTTCAGCGACGGCAAGGAGCGGGCGAAGGCATTCGGCATCTACGGAGCCATCGCGGGCGCCGGCGGCGCGCTGGGACTCCTCCTCGGCGGAATCCTCACCGAGTACCTGGACTGGCGCTGGTGCCTCTACGTCAACGTGCCCATCGCCGCGCTCGCCGTCTTCGGCGCCCTCTCCCTCCTCCACGACCGCGCCGGACACAGGGAAGCCAAGCTGGACATCCCCGGCGTGATCCTCGGCTGCGGTGGACTCATCGCCGTGGTGTACGGCCTCAGCGAGGCCGAGTCGCGCGGCTGGACGTCGGCCATGGTTCTCGCCCTGCTCGTCGGCGGCGCCGCTCTCCTGGCGGTGTTCACCTGGTGGCAGTCGCGCGCGGCGCATCCGCTGCTTCCGCTGCACATCGTCAAGGACCGCAACCGCGGCGGCTCGATGCTCACCATGGGCCTGGCCACGATCGGCATGTTCGGCGTGTTCCTGTTCATGACCTACTACCTTCAGAGCATCCTGGGGTACTCGCCGGTGAAGACCGGCTTCGCCTTCCTGCCCATGTCGCTCGCGATCATCATCGGGTCGACGCAGATCTCGGCCCGGCTGCTCCACCACGTGCCCCCGCGACTCCTGATGGGCCCCGGACTGCTGCTGGGAGCGGCCGGACTGTTCACGCTGACCTTCCTCGGCACCCATTCGAGTTACGCCGGGCACATCCTGCCCGGCATGCTGATGCTGGGCCTCGGCCTGGGCCTCACCTTCATGCCCGTCATGGCGACCGCCACGGCGGGAGTGGCCCCGAAGGACGCCGGCGTCACCTCGGCGACCGTCAACACCGCCCAGCAGGTGGGGGGTTCGGTCGGCACGGCCCTGCTCAACACCATCGCGACGACGAGCACCGCCACATACGTCACCTCCCACCTGGGGGAGGCGCAACGCACCGGGCAGCTGACGCCCCGGGCGAAGGCCGCGATCCTCGACTCCGGCGTGGTCCACGGCTTCACCGTCGCCACCGGCTGGGCCGCCCTGATCATGCTGGCCGCCTCCGCGGTCGCCTTCGTCCTGGTCAACGCCCGCGCCCCACGCCACCGCGAAACACCACCGGCCCCCGAGGCCACGTCGGTCTGAGCGGGAGCCGGGGGCGCGGCGGAAGTGATGCCGCCGGCATGACCACGGCGGGATGTCAGGGCCCCGGTCATCCCCGGGACGTTGGCCGGAACGCCGGGTTTTCCCCGACGGCGGCAGGGCACCCGTCAGCCTCCGTCGGACAAGGCGTGACGTACCCAAGGGGTGACGTACATGAGGAAAGCGCGGAGGACGAAGGCAAGGCGTTGGGGGAAGGCCGCCGGCATGACCGGGAAGGCCGCCGGTAGGACAGGGAAAGCCGCCGGCATGACAGGGAAAGCCGCCGGCATGACGGGGAAGGCCGCCGGTCTGACGGCGGCGATCAAGACCGTCGGCCCGAAGACGGCCGCGACGGCCGTGGGGACGAAGACGGCGACGAAGACCGCCGGGACGGGCGCGGCCGCGAAAGCCGTCAGCGCGTCGACGGCGACCGCGGTGGCCGCGGCAGGGGCCGCGGTGTATCTGCGGGCCAGGAAAGCGGCCCGCGCCGAGGGGACGCAGGAGGGCCCGTGGCACGTCGTGACGGTCGGGCGGCCGCGCGCCGAGCTGATGCCTGACGGCAAGCTGCCGCCCCCGCTGGACGGACTGGGGGACGGCGTCGAGATCCGGGCCGCCGACGCGCCCGGCGGACGCGGCACCGAGATCGCGGCCCGGCGAACGGCGCCGCGCGGAACCGCCGAAGGTCTGCGCTCCATGGCCGGCTCGTCGACGGACCAGCAGATCCGCGAGGCCCTGCGCGAGTTCAAGCAACTGACCGAGACGGGCGAGGTGTTGCGGACCGAAGGCCAGCCCGCCGGACGCCGGAAGCCGGGCGGTATGCCACTGGGCCTTGCCGCTCGCCGCGCACGCAAGGAGGGCCTGCTGTGAAGGCGTTGTGCTGGACCGGGGTCGGTGACCTGTCCGTCGAGACGGTCCCGGAACCGACGATCCTCAACGACCAGGACGCGATCGTGAAGGTCACCGCCAGCTCCGTGTGCGGCTCCGACCTCCATCTGATCAACGGGTACGTGCCCGCCATGCGCGCCGGAGACGTCATCGGCCACGAGTTCGTGGGCGAGATCGTCGAGACCGGGCCCGGAGTGCACCGGCACCAGGTCGGCGACCGCGTCGTGGTCTGCTCGATCCTCGGCTGCGGTCGCTGTCGGCCGTGCGAGGAGGGCTGGTGGTCGCTGTGCGAGAACTCCAACCCGCAACCGGCCTTCACCGAGGTCGCCTACGGCCAGCCGACCGCCGGCATCCTCGGCTACTCGCACGCGATGGGCGGCTTCGCCGGCAGCCACGCCGAGTACATCCGCGTACCCTTCGCCGATCAGGGCGCCTTCGCCGTGCCCGGGCAACTCACGGACCAACAGGCGGTGTTCGCCTCCGACGCGGTGCCGACCGGATGGATGGGCGCGGACCTCGGCGGGGTCACACCCGGTGACGTGGTGGCGGTCTGGGGCGCGGGCGGCGTGGGCCAGATGGCGGCGCGCGCCGCGTCGCTGCTCGGCGCCGAGAAGGTCATCGTCATCGACCGCCTGCCCGAGCGCCTGGCGCAGGCGGAGCAGTACTGCGGAGCCACCACCACCCTCGACTACTCCGAGGTCGATGTCGGCCCCGCCTTGCGGGAGTTGACCGGAGGACGCGGCCCCGACGTATGCATCGAGGCCGTGGGCATGGAAGCCCACAAGAAGGGACCGCAGTACGCCTACGACCGGTTCAAGCAGGCACTGCGGCTCCAGACGGACCGCTCGGTCTCGCTGCGCGAGGCCATCCACGCCTGCCGCAAGGGCGGCACGGTCTCCATCCTGGGCGTCTTCGGCGGCGTGCTCGACAAGTTCCCGCTCGGCGCGGCCATGAACAAGGGGCTGACCTTCCGCATGGGGCAGCAGCACGGCCAGCGCTACATCCCGATGCTGCTCGAACGCATGGCGGCGGGCGAGATCGACACCGGCCACCTGGCCACCCACCCCATGCCGCTCTCCGAAGGACCTGACGGCTACCGGATGTTCCAGGAGAAGAAGGACGGCTGCGTACGAGCCGTGTTCCTGCCCCATGGATGAGCGTACGGCGGCTTTCCGGGCACGGGGCGCCTGTGTTCGGGGCTCGGCGGACGGAGTGGCGAAGAGCACGGTGAAGGAGACCGCGGTGGGGGCGTGCCCGTGAGGGAACGTGCGATCGGGGCGAGCCCGTGAAGGAAAGGCGCGATCGGGGTGAGCCCGCGAAATGGGCCCCGATCGAGGCCGGCTTCCGCGGGCTCGCCCGCCTGCGCGGCGCTCCCGCGCTGCACCCGCTGGGACTGACCTGCACGGCCGAACTCGACGTCCTCGCGGCCTCAGGGACATGATCCAACCGGAGGGAGGGATGTCAGCAGGAGGTGTCAGGCCCGGGAGAGGGCGAAGGAGATCAGGAAGCCGCTGACGGTGACCAGGCCTACCGCCAGGTGGGCCCGGTCGAACGCCTCGGGAATCATCGTGTCGGACACCATGGCCAGGATGGCGCCGCCCGCCACTGCCGTCACGACGGCGACCGCGGCCTCGGAGAATCCCCCGACCACCGTGTAACCCAGGATCGCGGAGAGGGTACTGGCGGCGGCGATGCCGCCCCAGACACCGAACACGTAGCCCTTGCTCCGGCCGGCCTCCCGCATGCCGGCGGAACTGGACAGCCCCTCGGGGATGTTGCTGATGAACACCGCGGCCACGGTGGCGGTCCCGACCGCCCCGCCGTCGAGCAGTCCGACCCCGATCACCGCGGACTCCGGTACGCCGTCGAGCAGCGCGCCCAGCGCCAGAGCGAGACCCGAACCGGAGCTCTGCTCCTCGGAGGGCTGTGTCTGACCGCGGTGGTGCCCCGACCGTTTGCGATGACGGGCGCCCTTGCGGGCCAGCCAGACGTTACCCAGGGTGTAGGCCGCCGCTCCGGCCAGGGTTCCGCCGACCGCCGGACCGAGCCCGCCCTGCCGGTAGGCCTCGTCGACCAGCTCGAAGGAGACCGCGGCCAGCAGGACCCCGGCACCGAAAGCCATCACCAGGGCGATGACCTTGCGCGGCACGCGCAGCCGGTAGCCGACCGCGGCCCCCAGCAAGAGGGCCGAACCTCCCAGCAGCCCCCATCCTCCCGCCTGCACCACCACTGGCATACGGTCCGACCCCTCTCCTCGTCATCCCGCCGTCCCGACCGGACCGGTGGGCGGCGTACCTTCCGCCTCGCGAGTACCAGCAGCACGCCTTCTCACACGGCTCACCTCCGATGGCCGCTTTCGAGGGTGTGTTCGTGTCACGCGCGGGTACTCCGGCAGACCGTTCAGCCCGCCGCGTGCCCGGGCCGTCGCCGTGGGGCACGCACGCAGCGCGAGGAGCCGAGAGACAGTGACTGACACAGCGAGCACGGGATCACCGGCGGACGACCCCCGCCCGGTCCTCACCGACCGCCAGGGCCACCCGGTCTACGACAACCAGAACCAGCGCACGGTCGGCGCGAGGGGCCCGGCCACCCTCGAGAACTACCACTTCCTGGAGAAAATCAGCCACTTCGACCGGGAGCGCATACCCGAGCGCGTGGTCCACGCGCGCGGTGTCACCGCCTTCGGCCACTTCGAGGCGTACGGGAAGTGGGGCGACGAGCCGATCGACCGCTACACCCGGGCCAAACTGTTCCAGGAGCACGGCAAGCGCACCGATGTCGCCGTGCGGTTCTCCACGGTCATCGGCGGCCGTGACTCCTCCGAGGCGGCCCGCGACCCGCGCGGCTTCGCCGTGAAGTTCTATACGGAGGACGGCAACTGGGACCTCGTCGGCAACAACCTCGGCGTGTTCTTCATCCGGGACGCCGTGAAGTTCCCCGACGTCATCCACGCGCTCAAGCCGGACCCGGTCTCGCACGAACAGAAACCCGCCCGCATCTTCGACTTCATGTCGCAGACGCCCGAGTGCATGCACATGCTGGTGAACCTGTTCAGCCCGCGCGGCATCCCCGCGGACTACCGGCACATGCAGGGCTTCGGCGTGAACACCTACAAGTGGGTGAACGCCGACGGCGGCACCGTCCTCGTCAAGTACCACTGGATGCCCCGGCAGGGCGTCCGCAGCATGACGGAGGAGGACGCGGCCAACGTCCAGGCCGGCGAACTCGGCCATGCCACGAAGGACTTGTACGAGGCCATACGGCGCGGTGATCACCCGGAGTGGGAGCTGCTCGTCCAGATCATGGAGGACGGCGACCATCCGGAGCTGGACTTCGACCCGCTCGACGACACCAAGACGTGGCCGGAGCAGGAGTTCCCGCCCCGGGCGGTCGGCCGCCTGGTGCTCGACCGCACCGCCGACGACTACTTCGGCCAGAACGAACAGATCGCGTTCGGCACCGGCGTCCTGGTCGACGGCCTCGACTTCTCCGACGACAAGATGCTGGTCGGCCGGACCTTCTCGTACAGCGACACCCAGCGCTACCGAGTGGGCCCCAACTACCTGCAACTCCCCGTCAACCAGGCGAAGAACGCCGAGGTGCGCACCAACCAGCGCGACGGGGCCATGGCCTACGACAACCGGGCGGCCAACGAGAACCCGGAGGTCAACTACGAGCCCTCGATCACCGGCGGCCTGCGCGAGGGGCAGTACCCGACGCACGACGAACAAGGGCCGGAGATCCGGGGGCGTCTGACGCGTAAGCGGATCCCGCGCGCCAACGACTATCTGCAGGCCGGCCAGCGCTATCTGCTCCTGGAGGACTGGGAGCGGGACGACCTCGTACACAACTTCGTGGACCTGATCTCGCAGTGCGAACGGGCGGTCCAGGAGCGCATGGTCTGGCACTTCCTGCTGGTCGAGAACGATCTGGGGCTGCGTGTCGGCGAGGGACTGGGCATCGGCCCGTCCGACGTGTCACATCTGGAACCGCTGGCCGGCCAGACGCTGACGGACGAGGACCGCAAGCGCCTGGAACACCTGGGGGACAATCCGCCGCGTGACGTGTCCGGACTGACCATGACCCACTGCGTGCCGGACGAACGCCATGTGGTGACCAGGTGACACCGGGCGAGGGCAGTGCCGCAATGACCACGAACCATCGCAGCGCGCATGAGGCCCGTACGCCCGTCCAGCAGGGGACACCGTTGGTCCCGGAGGGGCCATCTACCTGGTGTTGTGGCTGTACGGCCTGTTCGTGGGCCACGACAGCAGCGCCAACTTCGTCCCGCTGAACACCCCGGACGACTGGCTGCACTTCGCACTGGGCCTCGGCATGATCGCGCTGGGCGCCCTGCTCACCCGCGACCGGGCTTCCGCTTCCGCTTCCGCGAGGAGGTGACACCGGCGCCGTCACTCGCACGCCCGGCACGCACCCGGTGCTGAACGCACAGCCGCGAAGCACAGCCAAGGATGCGCAGCCAAGGAAGCACAGCCCAAAGAGCGCAGTCATCGGCCGTGGCTGGAGGGATGGCGACATCCCTCCGGACACGGCTCCGTCATCTGCGGGTCGGCGCCGGTGCAGACGACGTGGCGTCCGACGGCCGCCGAAGGCCGTGCAGCCACAGGAAAGTCCTGCGGCTGCCGCAGGGATCAGGCGGGTTGTCCCGTGAACGGTGCGGTGATTGGCTCGTGCGCGTTCCCCCGTACGACTCGTTGCCCGGAAGGCGACCGCCGCCGATGACCGACCCCCTGCCGATCTGCCTCGTCCAGTCGGCCGCCCATCACCACGCCGACGTCGCGGCCCCGGACGCCTTCGAGGCGGAGGTCCGCCGCGTCACCCGCATCCACCCGGGCGCCCGCCTCCTGGCCTTCCCCGAGCTGCACCTGTGCGGTCACCGGCCTGACGAGGACCCGGCGACGGTGATGACGGCAGCGGCCCAGCCCTTGGACGGCCCGCGTGGCGCCCGGCTCGCCGCGCTCGCCCGCGAGTCCGGGGTGTGGCTCGTGCCCGGCAGCGTCTACGAGCGCGGCGACGACGGCCGGATCTACAACACCGTGCCGGTGTATTCGCCCGAGGGCGTACGGGTCGCCGCGTACCGGAAGATGTTTCCCTGGCGGCCCTACGAGACCACGGCCTGCGGCACCGAATTCGTCGTCTTCGACATCCCCGGGCACGGGCGCGTGGGCCTGTCCATCTGCTACGACGCGTGGTTCCCCGAAGTCACCCGGCATCTGGCGTGGCAGGGCGCCGACCTGGTCCTCAACCTGGTGCGCACGCCCACCGTCGACCGCGCCCAGGAAATCGTCCTGGCACGGGCCAACGCGATCGTGAACCAGGTCGCCATGGCGAGCGTCAACGCGGCACAGCCCGACGGCATCGGCCGCAGCGTCGTCGTCGACCCCGAGGGACGGATACGCGCCGAAGCCGAGTCGGCCACCGGGCAGATCGTGACGGACGTCCTCGACCTCACGGAGGCTCACCGGGTCCGCACCCACGGCACGGCGGGCCTCACCCGAGTCTGGGACCCTTTCGCCGAGGGGCAGGCACCACTCGAACTACCGCTGTACGAGGGCCGAATCGACCCGGCACGGTGGCGGCGAGGTCTCCCGGACGGCCCACGTTAGGAACGCCGCCGACGCCGCGCACTCCCTGTCCGCGCCGAAGGGATCATGGAACGATACGCTCCTGCGATGCGCCTGATACCCGACGATCCGTTCCCCGAGGTCGGCAGCCCGTACACCACCTGCGCAAGTGCGGACGGCCGCTGGATCGCCGTGAGTTGTCAGGCGAGCGGTCGTGGCGGCCTTGGCCGGATCGTCGTCTACAGAGCGAGCGATCTGGCCCTGTGGGACCAGATCATGCTGGAGCAGGGCGTCGAAGGGCTCGCCTTCCATCCCGCCGTGTCCGTGCTCGCCGTGGGCACGGAGGACGGCGACGAGTTCGACCGCCGGGGCGGGCTGCACCTGTACGAGCCGGAAACCCGGCGCCGGACCGACGTGGCCGTCGCCGAGGCCGGCGTCACCGCCCTGCGGTGGCGGGACGCGCGTCGCCTGGAGGTGACGTTCGCGCGGCCCGTCCTCGACTTCGAGGACCTGGGGCGGGAGACGTACACGCGATCCGTGGCCGAGTGCGACGACTGGCACGACGTCACCGCCGACACGCTCGCGGCACTGGTTTCCGGGCCGCGAAAGCCGGTCGACGTCGACTGGAGCGCCGTCAAAGGACCGGACATCGACCACCCTCGGCGCTACCTCGCCGATGTCGCCGCCCAGCAGGGCCGGGCCTGGACGCGGCGGCGCGGGGCGGAGGTCGTGGAGCTGCTGCGGGACGGCCGGATACTGGCCGCTCCGTACGGTGAGGTCCTGCTGGAGTGCTGGTCACCGGAGGGCACCCTGCTGTGGTCCGTGCCGGTGCCCGACGATCGGTGGCAGCGCAGCGGCTGCCGGCTGTACGTCACCCCGGACGAGGAGAGCGTGTGGATCACCGTCCTCGAAGGTGACAGCGGCGACCGGCGCACCCTGCTGCGTCGCTTCGCCCTCGCCGACGGCGAGCAACTGGCCGAGCTCCGCCTCGACTTCCCGGTGGCCATCGCCCGGCGCACGGATGGTGCCTGGGTGGCACGGGACTCCCGAGAGCTGTTCCCCGGGCCGCGCTGGCCGCCGTACGAGAGCGTCGTCCTCACGCCCTCCGGGCGGCAGCTGGCCACCCTGGCCTTGGGGGAGAGCGACAGTTCCTACGACTTTCCGGTACGACGCTCGCCCCACCTGCTGTTCCTCTACGGCGTCGGCGGCGGGGAGGTGCCGACGGAGATACTGCAAAAGTGGGTCGTGCGGGCGGATCCGGAGGGGATCGAGCGGCTGTTCCCGTTCGCCTGGGACGACTCCCTCGGCCCTCACCTGATCGGTGGCCCCGCCGTGTACGTCGACGACGAGGCCGGCCCCGGTCTCATCCACACCTGCACGGCGCGCGACGGCACCCACCTCGTACGCCGTGCCTACCCGAGCGGCGCCGTGATCTGGGCGCACCGCTTCGACGCGCGGGTCCCCGGGGTCGACGCGCACGCCGGCCTCGTGCACGCCGTGACCGGAGCCGGAGCCTGCGAACTGCTCACGCTACGAGCAACGGAGGGCACGGAGGTACGTCGCAGACCGCTCACCCTCGGCGGCCACACCTACACCCCGACCAGCCTGAGCACGGGCCCGAACGGAGACCTGGTGATAGGCACGGCGGAGGGACGCCTGATCAGCATGCAGTCGGATGGGCGAGAGTAGAGCGAGCCTCACGCACGATCACCCCCGAGACCCTCGAAGTGATCCACGAGGGCGTTCAGCACGCGGGCAAGCTTCTGCGCATGAGCGATAGCGGCGGGCAGCCCAGGACGGGGTTCCGTTCCCAGCTTCATCCTGGCTTCGCCGATGTACGCGAGAGCGCACGCACGGGGAACGGCATCCTCGGCAAGGCTCCGGGCTGCCGACTCCACCTCCGGGATGGTCAGCATGATGTGGCCTCGAAGCGTCAAGGTGGGGGCGTCGAGTTCTTCGGGGGCAGGCACGTCGGCCGCCTCCCCGATCAGCCGACGGGCGGTCGCGCGCAGGGTCACGACGTCAAGCGGAATCGGGCAGCGCCCCGGACCCGGGATTCTCTCCGGACCCGGACGTGGGTGTTCAGTGCTGCGGGAGACAGCGGGACGGCGCGCCATGGTCGGCTCCTGGCTGGTCGGCTAGCCGCCGGAGCACGCTGCTGGGGCCCGGCGGTCCTGCGTTCGCCGCTCTGCGGCAGGTGACGTCGAGTACCTGGCCAGCGGCAGCGCTCGACGTCACCTCAAACTGCTTGCGGCAGCTACGCGGGCTACTGCTGCAGGGGCCTCACCGGGTGGTGGGATTCGGACACCCGGCGGTAGCGGACACACCGCAGAGCGACCATGGCGATGACGAACGCGACCCATTCCGGGGCCTGCGGGGACTCGTGGATCAGCCAGAACAAGGCCGCGGCGATGACGAGGTCCGGGATGTCGGGCCGCCGGTACTCGATCCCCGAGCCTTTCCAGCTCTGTGATTCCATTCGGACATGCTCCTCATGGGGGCGACAGGGCGCTGACCTGCGCTTCTAGCGCCGAATCCGCGTGGATTGATAGGGCTGTATCGACTACGCCCCCCAAGGCGAATCGACAATGGCTGAATATGTGCGCTGTTGGTACCCCTCGGGCATGAGAGACGGGCCGCCGGTTGCGGGGCAGCGGTCGGCGCATTCCTCGCGGCGACGATATGGAAGACGATCTACCAGAACACGTCATGCAGGGCGGGAGGCCCCGTAGATCGATCACGACTCGATACGCGGCCTAGTAGAGGCATTGAGAGATCACATCCTCCGTCGCTGCCGAAGCGCGCCAACAGCAGGTCGGTGGCGGGCTTCCCGGGCCACTGCACGGAGAGACTGGTGGAGGGGCTCATGGGGAGGTGATATCGAGGTGCGGCCTCGCCGCACCTGCGAACGCCCCCTGCGCCTGCATCACTGCGCTGAGATCTGTGTTCCAGTCAAATTGGGGTAGGCCAGCGTCCCTTACCCATCCTTCAGCACACATGGACAGATTCACACACGCACGCTCCACTGTGTGCGCTGCGTTAGCCACTTCTTGCGGACCGTATAGCTCGATCACTGCCAACGTATCCCGCATACGTCTCAAGGTCTCGCTGATCTCGGCTTCCATGCGAGACCCATTCCGCCGGTAGCGGCGGCATCGCCGAACGCCGCCATGCTCGGCAACCCGCTCCCTCTCGAAGTTGAGATGGAAGGTCTGATCCCTCAACTCCAGCGTCAGGGCTAGGAACGCGGAGCAGGCCGCCCCTCTCCCTCCACGCACCCACTGCATGTGAGCGGTGTCCGCCTGATGCTTCGCTGCCGCCCGGGAGGCATCAGCTTGGGCTCGGGCGCTGCGAGCTTGTGCAAGTGCTCCAGCAAAGCCGAAGGCACCGCCGATCGCTGCGCCAGCCAACGCGGATAAGACTTCATTCATGCCGAACGATGTTGCCGCACGGCGACGGCATCGGGGCAAGGTTCGCCAAGGAGCAACCGCGGCAGGTGATGGTGAGCACCTGGCCGGCGCGCGTGCTCGCCGTCAGCACTCGGGCAGGACGGCGGACATCCGCATGCACGCCGGGTCGACCTCGAAGCCGAGGGTCCGGTAGAGACCGGCGGAGCCGCCCTTGGCGTACACCTCGAACAGAGTGCAGCCCCGGTCGCGGCACCAGTCGACCAGGGCTGACGTGACGGCCGTAGCGTACCCGCGCCGCCGGTAGGCGGGCTCGGTGGCTACCGCGTGGACCCGCCCGGCCAGCCCCTTCGGGTAGCGGGGGCCGGGCAAGACCCGGTAGGCCATACCGAGAGCCGAGGAGACCAGGCCCCGGCCGTCGGGGGCGTCGATGACGAACGCGGCGAACAGCGGATCGTTGGTCAGCCGCTCGCGCAGGTCCTCTGTCAGGACCGCCGTCCAATGGGCATCCACCGGGCGGGACAGGAGCAGAGTGCTGCGCATGCGGACCAGCTCCGCCGCATCGTCGGCCTTCGCCCGTCGCAGGTCGGGCGTCATCGGTTGAGTACCCGGTCAGCGTGAGTGCAGATCACGACCTTTCAGCTCGCGAGGCTCAGGGCGTCGGCGAGTTGCCCGATGCCAGGGGTGTCGGCGGGCAGTGTTCGGTAGAGGGCGAGCGCTCGCGTACGGGTGAGGCCGCTTCGGTATGAGGCGGGCAGTTGCCCGTACGCGGAGGCGGCGAGGCGGGCGGCGCTGGCTCGGTCGCCGTCGTGTGCGTGGCAGGAGGCCGTGTCGATGGTGATGAGCGCGCGCGTCATCAGTGACGGGGCTCGGGACAGCGCCAGTGCCTCCTTCTGCGTCTCGTAGGCGCGCTCGGTCTGGCCCAGGATGGTGAGGGCCTGGCTCATGTGGACGTGGTGCTTTTGCATCGGGTAGCCGAACCAGGTGTCGGCGTGCTGCTGCGGGGAGAGCCGGTCGGCCAGCGTCTCGACGTCGGCGATGGCGGCGAGGGCCTTGTCATTGTCGCCGCTGACGGCGTAGGCGCGGGAGGCGACGGCGGCGGCGAGCGCGGCGGCGGCGCTGGGCTTGTCCCCGGCCAGGTGGCGGGCCTGGTCGGCGAGCTTGGCGGCGGCCTGCGGGGCGCCGAAGTTCAGCGGCACCATCGCCTCGCGCCCCAGCACCCATGCGTGCAGAAGCTGATCACCGGACTTCTTCGCGGCCCGGGTCGCGGTGGCGAACCACCGGTGGGACTCGTGATGCTGGCCGAGGTCGTGAAGGATGATCGCGACCATCCCGGCCATCTGCCCGGTCACGTGGGACAGCGTCGTACGGTCCTTGTCGGTGTGCCGTTGGGCCAGGAGGGGCTTGAGTTCGTCGAAGTCGTCGAGGATGTCGGCGAGGACTTCGTTGGGGGCCTGGCCGTGATAGCCGTAGCTGTACCGCTCGGCGGTGGATTCCCAGAACCCGAGGTCGGAGCTGTGGTCGGCGGCGAGGGCGGCGTCAAGGTCGTTGCGGGTGGTCGTTAAAGCGGCGAGCCCGGAACCTGCCAGACCGGCAGCGAGCGCGCCGCGCAGAGCGTCACGGCGCTTCATCGGATCGTCTCCATCCTCCGTGTGCCATTGGTGAGTTGGGGCGGGTTGTCTCTCCCATGGCCTTGCTGTCAAGCCTAAGTCCCGGCCCGGAATTCGCAGCCCGTCGGCGACTTTCTCCAGGCCCTGGAGGGTGGTCACGCTGCCGTCGCCCTTGGCCAGGCGGCTGACGCGCTCGGGCCGGATGCCGCACGCCTCGCCGATCCGGTTGAAGCTGATGCCCGCCTCGCTGTGAGCGAGGTCGAAGACGGTTCCGATGTCGCGGCGGGCGAGCGCTCCTACGACGCGGGGGTCGGTCCTGAGGGCGGCGGGAAGCGCCGCCGGTGACTTCGGAAGATCCATGATGTGACCCTCCGTCGACGGCGGCACCCCCCTCGTATGTACCCACCGTAGGGGCCCCTTCATGGGGTTACCGCCTGTTGCCCGCCGTTCTTAACTGACCGTGCTGCCCGATCTTCGGTGCCATCAACCTCCGTGCGAAGGGCGGCAGTTGGATGTGTCCGACTTGCGACCCTGCGGACGGTGATCTCTCATGCAATCCACCACGGCTCTTGGCCGAAGCCAAGGCCAAGTGACGGGCAGCACCGCGGCCGGCCGTGTGCTGGCGAGCACCTGTGACGCAGTCCCACTGGGGCGGGGTGGCAGGTCCGTGTGTCGTCACAGGGCGCCACGCGGCCGTGGAGGGCGATCACGCGGCCATCTCCTGGCGCATGCGGTCGAGGGCCATTGCGGCGGCGTCGCGCACCTCGGGCAGGCGATGTGCGGCGGTGCGGATGATGCGCTGCAACTGGTGCGGGAGGCGCTGGCGGACGGCTTCGCCGAGCGCGCCGTGAAGGCACACGGCGGCCCCCGAGGCGTCGTCGCCGAACAGTCGTACATCGGCGACGGTGACGAGCTCGATCACACGCCACTGCGGCGCCACGGTCATCGTCGGGGCGGGTGCGTGGTCGGCGAGCTGTATGGCGGCGCGGGTGCGGCCGGTGGCGATCAGGCCGCGCAGTCGGATCTCGTGCAGGGAGTACGGGTTGAACAGGCTGGTGTGCTCGGCGTGGTCCAGGAGCTGGTCGGTCTCGCGCAGGACAGCGTCGAAGAGGGGCCCGTCGTGGAGGGCTCCGGCGGCGCGGGCGAGCAGGGGCAGGACGGCGGCGCGAGCTTCTCGGTTGGGAGCGATGGCGGCAGCGTGTTGGAGACGTCGTACGGCGGCGCCGGTCAGGCGGGCTTTGCGCAGCTCGTTGCCGTGCATGCGCAGCACATTGGCAGTGAACGCGGGGTCGTCGAAGTAGCGGGCGATTTCCAGGCTTTTGGCGGTCCAGCGGGCTGCGGTGGGCAGGCGCTCTTCGGGCAGGACATTGCCAAGGGCGACGCCGAGGCCGACGCGGGCCTGGGCGAGCAGGCGCAGGACATCGCGCTCGGCATGGCCGTCCTCGACGCGGGCCTCCAGCCGCGCCACCAGCGGCCAGAGTTCGGCGACGGCTTCGGAGGCGTGTCCGGACTGGCGGGCGATCTCGGCGAGGCGGACGGCGGAGGCGCCGAACTGGAGCATGGCCCGGTGGTCGGTGTCGGCCGGGTCGGTGACGCCGAGGATGTGCGCGGGAAGGCGCAGGCGCTCGGCGACGTGACGGCGGGCGTCAGTGTCGTTGACGGAGCGCTTGCCCAGTTCCATCGCGGAGACGGTCGTCTTGTCGTAGCCGAGGAGGGTTCCCAGCTCGGTCTGGTTCAGGCCGTTCACGGCCCGGTAGAACCGCAGGATGGCGCCCAGATCACGGGTCGCCAGGACCGTTTGGGCCTGTGGGGTGGCCCAGTGCCACAACGCGTGGTGGGCCGAGGGACGCCGCGCCAGCTCGCCGCCCATGGCCGATCAGCCTTGGCGCCGGTACCAGGCGGCGATGGACTGCTTGTAGCCGTCGGGCATCGTCAGGCCGGGTACCTCGTCGGCGGCGAACAGGCCGATCTCCTTGTGCTCGTGGCTCAGGGCCGGTGCGGCGTCGGGGGTCAGGACGGTGCACCCGTAGGTGATGATCACCACGCGGCGTTCCGGCAGCGTCTCGGGAAGCGGCTGGTAGATCCACACGTCCAGCAGCGGCCCAGCTTTCACGCTCCATCCGGACTCTTCGCTGATCTCCCGCGCGACGGTGACCTCGGGGGTGGGGTCGTCCGTCTCCAGGCGGCCGCCGGGCAGCTCCCACTCCTTACGCTCATTCTTCAGCAGCAGCACGCGCCCCCGTGTGTCCAGGGCGACGCCCTTGACGGAGACGGGCCAGGTGGGCGGTACGTACGCCATCGCAGTCCTCGAAAGTCGCGGCCGGTCGCGGGTGTTCGGAACGTAGCACGCCGTCACCAACTCGCCGCTGACGTGGGCGAATTGCCCGAGTCGACAATCTGTCGCTTTACCCGTCGGCCGATCACTCCGAACAGTTGGTGCACCACCACCTTGATGCGAAGGAGTTCCGCGATGCGCCATGCCTCCGCCCACCCAGGTGACGTGTTCGCCCGCCATCGCATCGACCCCCACCGGCCCGGCGCACCTGCGCGCATCGCGGCCCAGCTGCGCGAACACGGCCTGGTCACGGTCACCGGCCTTGCCTCGCGCACGGACGTCCTGGCACTGGCCAGCCGCATCATGACCGTCACCGAGCACCGGGATTCCGACTCCGACGGCATCACCACGATCCGCGACACCGGCCACCACGCCCACCGGGCAGGGTTCGCCGGGTTCGGTCACGGTGCCCTGGACCCGCACACCGAGCGCTCCGGAATCCCGTGCCCGCCGCGCCTGATGCTCCTGGTGTGCGGGCAGGTCGCCCAGGCGGGCGGGGAGTGCGTGCTCGTCGACGGCCGCGCCGTGCACGCCGACCTGACGGCCGTCTCGCACGAAGCGGTCACCGCGCTGGCGCAGCCGCGCAGCGCCTACTTCGGCGCCGGGGACGGGCACCCCAGCCAGGTCTTCACCGCCCACGCCGACCACACCATAGCGATGCGACTGCGCCTTGACGGGCTGGCCCGCTTCAGCCCGATCGTGCAGCCCTACCTGCCGCAGCTGCGGGCCGCGGTCACCCGCCACAAGGCCACGGTGCGGCTGGAGCCGGGGCAGGGCTATCTGCTGGACAACCGCCGCTGGCTGCACGCACGGACCGCGTTCACCGGCGACCGCGTGTGCTGGCGCGCGCTGGGACAGCCCCGCTTCCCGATGCCTGACGGCTTCACCCCCGACCCCGTGAGTGCCCTCCAGCGGCTCCCTTCCATCGCCGGGGCCGAGCGATGAGCCGCCACCGGTTACACGTCGACGGCGACTGCGTCGCGGCCGTGACGTGGTGGTCGGTGATCGCGGCCGGGCTCGCGCTGCTGGGCGTGAGCGTCCACCACGACGTGACCACCGAGGTCGCCCCCGCATCGGTGTCCGCCCCGGACACCGTGCCGGACGAGTCCGGCAGCGCCTAGAACGCTTCGGCCCCGGTAGCGCACCACCGCCGGAGGCCGGAGCCACCACCCGGCCGCGAGGTACCGCCCGCGGCAGGTGACGAGGAGCACCTGCGCCGGCCGGGTGCTCCGCGTCACCTCACAGACCGCCCTGCCCGGCACTGTGCCGCGTACGGCCCGCCAGCCGGGTCGGGGCTTGTTCCATCCATCCGAGAGAGAAGAGGAAGCGATGCGTACCACCGCCAAGGACAAGTCCGGGGACGTCTTCAACCTGGACGTGATCGTGACGACTGACAGCGCCGACCCGGATGAGGGCTGCGACACGAACGACGGCTGCGACCCCACCTGCGCCTCCTCCTGCAACAGCAGCGTCTGACGCGGTCCGTCACCGGCGGGGTCGGGCAAGCCCGGCCCCGCCGCACGCTCCACTGCCCGCTCGCTCTTCGCCTGGAGGAACGTCATGACGCCGCTGTACCGGCATACCGGGGTCGCCCTGCTGCGGTCCACGGCCATGCCGCTCACCAAGGCCCCAGCCCGCTGGCCCGACCTCGGCGACGAGGCCGACTGCCGCAGCTGGCTGTGCGAGGTATGGGCGCGGCCCGGTCTGCCCGACGTGATCGAACAGGCAAGTCCCGCGCTCGCCGCACGCGTCGGCACCATCTTGGACGGCCGCGCCGTGACCGGGCGCGGTGTCCGCCGCGCGGCGTCGGCCATCATGCGCTACCTGCTGCGGGCCACCGGCCGCCCTACTCCCTTTGGCCTGTTCGCCGGGGTCGCCCCCGTGACGGTGGGCGACGGCGCCCACGTCGTCTGGGGCGACGAGCACCGGCCCGTGGTACGTGTCGGCGCCGAGTGGCTGGCCAGCATCGTGGAACGGCTGGAAGGTTGCCCGGAGTTGCTGGACCGTCTGGAGGTGGTGTTCAGCAACGCCGCCGTACGGCGCGGCAGTCGGCTGGAGGCACCGCACGGCCCGAACCGGGTGACCATCAGCCACACCAGCGCCGTGCAGGCCGTATGGGACGCGATGACGGCCCCCGCCCGCTTCGGGGCGGTCCGCGACAAGGTCGCCGAGGAGTTCCCCGGCACCCCGCGTGAGCGGGTCCACGGCATGCTCGCCGAGCTCGTACGGCGCGGCTTCCTGATCACCTGCCTGCGTGCCCCGTTCACCGTCACCGACCCTTTGGCCCATGTCCTGGACCGTCTGCACGAAGCCGGAGCCCCGGCGATCACTCCGGTGGTCCCTCTGCTGCGGACGCTGGAGGCCGTCCACGCCGATGTCCGCCACCACAACGATGAGGCCACCAGCATTGCGGGACAGGCCCGGCTGCGCGCCGACCTCACCCGCCAGATGCGGGAGGTCTCCGAGGCCGGGCGCACCCCGCTGTCCATGGACCTGCGGCTTGACTGCCACGTGACGATCCCCGCCGCCGTGGCCGGGGAGCTGGAGCAGGCCGCGAGCATCCTTGCCCGGCTGACCCGCACGCCCACCGGACAACCTGCCTGGCGGGCTTTCCACGCGGCGTTCCTGGACCGGTACGGCACCGCAACGCCCGTGCCGCTGCTGGAGGTCCTCGACCCGGACACCGGGCTGGGATACCCGCCCGGCTACCCCGGCAGCACCCAGCCCGCGCCGACGGGCGAGGGGCCCGGGGAGCGGGACGAACGGCTCCTGGCCCTGGCCTGGCAGGCCCTCGCCGACGGCAGCCGCGAGATCGTCCTGACCGAGGAGACCATCACGCCGCTGGCCGGACCCGTCAGCTCGGACGCGCGGCGCATCCCGCCGCACGTCGAGGTGTCCGCCCGCATCCACGCCACCAGCACACAGGCCCTGGAGCGCGGGCAGTTCACGCTCACCGTCGCGCCCGCCCGCGCGGCGGGCACCCTCACCTCACGGTTCACCGCGACCGCTTCCGGCTCCGGCCTGGAAGAGGTCTACCGGTCTGCGCCGACCGCCACCGCCGGGGCGCTGCCCGTGCAGCTGTCCTTCCCGCCGCTGTACGCCCACGCCGAGAACGTGTGCCGTGTGCCCGCCTACCTGGACCACGTCCTGCCGCTCGGCGAGCACCGCGGCTTGTGCTCCGCAGCACCTGGCCGGCGCACGTGCTCTACAGCACACGGGAAGGACGAGGTAGTGCCCGAACTGCTCGCACTGGAAGACCTCGCGGTGACCGCGACCGGCACTGCGCTGCACCTGGTCAGCGTCTCCCGGGGCCGAGTGGTCGAACCGCAGGTCTTCCACGCCCTGGCCCTGGAGAAGCAGCCCCCGGCACTGGCACGGTTCCTCGCCCACCTGCCCCGCGCCTTCACCGCCGGATGGCACGAATTCGACTGGGGCCCGCACACCCAGCGCCTCCCGTATCTGCCACGGGTCCGCCACGGCCGCACGATCCTCGCCCCGGCCCGCTGGTACCTCACCGCCGCCGACCTGCCCGGCGCGAGCGCCGAGGGCGAGGCATGGGCCGGGGCGCTGGACCGGTGGCGCCGCCGGTGGCATCTGCCCACGGTGGTGGAGCTGCGCGACGCGGACCGCACGCTGCGCCTCAACCTCGACGAACGGGCCCACACCGCGCTCCTGCGCTCCCACCTGGCCCGTCACGAGTCGGCCCAGCTCACGGAGAACGCCCCGGCGACCGAGTACGGGTGGATGGGCGGCCACGCCCACGAGATCGCCCTGCCCCTGGTCACCACCCGCCCCCCTGCCCCGGCGCCGCTGCCCGCCGCGTCGTTGGTGACGGTCGGCCGCTACCGTGAGCAGCTGCCCGCAGCACCGGGGGCGGCGTGGCTGTACGCGAGGATTCCCGCCCACCCGGAACGGCAGTCCGAGATCCTCGCCGACTACCTGCCCGGCCTGCTGGCCACCCTGGACGGCGACCCGGCCTGGTGGTTCGTGCGCTACCGCAGCCCTCACGAAGCCGATCACCTGCGGCTGCGTATCCGCACCGGCCGGGGCGAGTTCGCGGCGCACGCGGCAGCCGTCAGCCGGTGGGCCGCAGCCCTGCGCGAGCACGGCATGTCCGCTGGCCTCACCCTCGACACCTACCGCCCCGAGACCGGCCGCTACGGCGGCCCCGAGGCCATGGAGGCCGCCGAGGCGGTGTTCTGCGCCGACTCCCACGCCGTCGCCGTCCAGCTCCGCTACCAGCCGCACCGGGACGAGTTCGACCCGGCCGCATTGGTCGCGCTCGACATGGTCGACATCTGCCGGGGCCTGCTCGGCAGTCACGAAGCGGTTCTGCGGTGGCTGGCCGCCCGGCCCGCGCCGGACGTCGTCGTGGACCGCACGATCGCCGCCCAGGTGACCGGCGCGGCCGGCACCGGGCAGTGGGGCGATCTGGGCCGGTGGCCCGAGCCGGTGTCCAAGGCACGGCAGGACCGTGCGAGCGCGCTGGATACCTACCGGCGTGCTCTGCCCTGTGGGGTGGACGTGGGGGCGGTGCTGGAGTCGCTGCTGCACATGCACCACAACCGGGCACTCGGCATCGACCGGGACCGCGAACGGGCCTGCCGTCGCATGGCCCGCCAAGCTGCCCTCACCGCGCGCGCCCTCCAGGCCGGGGCACCCCGGTGAAGGCGGCCACCGCACTCGCGCCCGTCTCCACCGAGGCGGGGCCGTGGTGGCACCAGTCCCTGGGCACCGGGGCGCCGGGCATCGCGCTGCGCCACATCGCCAACGCCCGCACTGGTGCGGGTGCGTGGGAGACAGCGCACCGGTGGGCGGCCGCCATGACCCGCCACCCGGTGAACGCCCACTCCGAGGTGGCCGGGCTCTTCCGGGGCGCCCCGGCCGTCGCCTTCGCCCTGCACACCGCCGACCACCCCGCCTACGCCCACGCTCTGACCGGCCTGGACCGCACGGTCAACGTCCTGGTCCGCGAACGCCTCGCACGCGCCCACCAGCGCATCGACACCGGACACCCCGCACCGCTGCGGGAGTTCGACCTCATCAGGGGCCTGACCGGTCTCGGGATCTACCTCCTGCACCGCCGCCCCAGCTGGCACCTACTGCGCGACGTCCTCGCCTACCTCGTACGCCTGGCCGAACCCCTGGACGGCGGGCAGATGCCGGGATGGTGGAGCGGTGACGGCCCCGAGGGGAGACCGTCGGACCAGTGGCCGCACGGGCACATCAACTTCGGGCTCGCCCACGGCATCGCCGGGCCCCTCGCGCTGCTCGCCGCAGCCCAGCGCCGAGCCATCGTCGTGACCGGCCAGGCGGAGGCGGTCAGCCGGATCATGGACGTCCTGGACCAGTGGCAGCAGGGCGAAGGCGCCACGGCGTGGTGGCCGGGCCTGATCACCCCCGCCCAGTGGCAGGCGGGCACGGCAACGAGCAGCGGCCCGCAACGCCCCTCGTGGTGCTACGGCACACCCGGCCTCGCCCGAGCCCAACAAGTCGCCGCCCTGGCCCTGGGCGACCCCGCACGCCAACAACGAGCTGAACGGGCACTCGCGGCGTGCATACGCGACGAGAAGCAGTTGTCGCAGCTCACGGCCGCCTCTGTGTGTCACGGCTGGGCCGGGCTCATACAGACCGTGCACCGGGCAGCCGCCGACGACTCCACCGGCGAACTCGCCGTCCTGCTCCCCGACGTGCACGCCCGCATGGGCCACTACCTCGACGTGCACGGCCTCCCGGAGCACGGTGGCCTCCTCGAAGGCGCCGACGGCATCCACCTGGCCAGCGCGAGCGTCAACACGCCGCCCGCCACCGACTGGGACGCCTGCCTCCTCCTGAACGGCTGACCCGTGCGGAACCAGCCGCCCCCACAAGCCAGCTCACTACGCTCGGCCCGCCGAACCGATGGACGGGCCACAAGGAAAGGACCCGCATGACCACCACCCCCACCGCTGCCAGCACGTCGCCCGAGGAGCTGCGCAACCGCATGGTGGACCGCATCCGCCAGGCCGGGCATGCCCGCGATCCGCGCGTGGAAGAGGCCATGCGGACCGTGCCCCGCCACGCGTTCGTCCCCGACGCCGACCTGGAGAACGCGTACGCCAACAAGGCCGTCATCACCAAGCGAGCCGAAGACGGCAAGGCCCTGAGCTGCGCGTCCGTGCCGACCGTGGTCGCGATGATGCTCGACCAGCTCGCCGTCCGCGAGGGACAGAGCCTTCTGGAGATCGGCGCGGGCACCGGTTACAACGCCGCCCTCCTCGCGCTCCTGGCGAGCAAGGGGGAAAGGGTCGTCACGATCGATCACGACGAGGAGGTGACGGCCGGGGCGCGCAAGAACCTGGACGCCACCGGCTACCACGACGTCACCGTGGTCACACGGGACGGCGCACTCGGCGCCCCGGAGCGGGCCCCGTACGACGGCGGGATCTTCACCGTCGGCGCGTGGGATCTTCCCTGGGACCTGCTGAACCAGTTCGCCGATGGGGCACGGCTGGTAGTGCCGCTGCGCTGGCGCGGCCAGACCCGCAGCGTCGCCTTCGTCCGCGACGGCGACGCGTGGCACTCGGACTCCGTGGAGCTGTGCGGGTTCGTGCCGATGATCGGGCAGGAAGGCGAACGCACCGCCACCCTCGACGAGGCCGGGGACGTCACGCTGCGGTGGGACGTAGACCAGGACATCGACCCCGCCCGCCTGCGCTGCGTCCTCGGCCAGCCCAAGACTGTCGCGTGGTCCGGGGCGACGCTCGGTTCCAATGAGTCGTTCGACGGGGTGTGGCTGCGGCTGACGGCCACCGAGGCAGGTACGTGCGGCATCGCCGCGACGCGTGCCGCCGTGGAGGCCGGGATCTGCACGCCCGCCACCACCGCGGTCCAAAGCCCGGCGATTGTGGAAGGCGACTCGCTCGCCTACTTCACCCAACGCCGCTTGGAGAGCGAGACCCCGCGCTGGGAGTTCGGGTCCATCGGCCAGGGCCCGGACGGCGAGCACCTCGCCGGGCGGCTGTGCGAGCGCATCCGCGAGTGGGGCCAGGACCACGAGGCCCGCCCGGCCATCACCCTGCACTCCTCGTTCACATCAGCCTCCGAACTGCCCAAAGGGCTGAAGATCGACAAGGGACACCTGCGTTTGACTCTCGCCCTTCCTGCCGGGTTGTAGCGGCCTGGCCCGCAGGAGGTGGCGGGGAGCACCTGGCTGGCGCGGGTGCATCCGGTCACCTGACTGTTTGGGGCTTCGCAGGGGTGCCTGAATGGTTGATCTCTAAAACAAATCGGATGTGACGCTGCCGTCATCAAGCCGACCCATCGAAACGTTCATCCACGAATGGGCGATGCCTCGGCTGCCTGGGGTCGTAGCTGGGACCTGCCGTGACAGCTCTCTCAGATGGTGGAACCGGTACTCGCAGCCCGCGTCTGAATCGCGTTGGGCTTGGTGCCAGAGGCGTCGAAAGGGCTGGCGTTGGAGCTGAGGCCAGATCGCACCCGCCCATTCCTCCCAAGTTTGGTCAGAAACCCAGCCTTGCTGACGGAGGTCAGCTTGGTCCTCACTGAGGCGCAAGTACAGCCGGATCGCCTGCTGCTCGGCACCTCGGAGCCGACGGCCTCGGTCGAGGCCACGTAAGGTCTCCACAGACATACGATCCACTAGGTCCCAGTACCGGCGGATAGATGGCGTCCCGCCGAGTGGTGTATTCAGTCGAGCTCGTGTGGTTCCGGTTTTGCGGGGGTCTGCCGCTGCGGGGTGGTCTGGTCTGCGAAGAGTTCGGCCATGGAGCCTTCGGAGAGGTAGCGGCGGTCGAAGACCTGCCACTCGTCGTGGAGTTCGGCCAGGACCGCGGTGGCGAGCCGGTCCAGGGCGGCCGGGTTGGGGAAGACCTGGACGACGTCGGCCCGGCGTTTGATCTCCCGGTTCAGCCGCTCCAGCGGATTCGTGCTCCAGATCTTCTTCCAGTGCGCCGGAGGGAAGTCCGCGAACGCCGTGATGTCAGCGGCCGCTCCCAGCAGCATGGACTTGACCTGCGGGAACTGCCGTCCGAGCATGTCCGCCACGACGTCGAGCTGGCTGCGGACCTGGTCGGCGGTGGTCTGCGCGAAGATCGTGCGGATGGTCGCCGCGACCATCTCCGCCGAGCCCTTCTCGATCACCGAGAACACGTCGCGGACGAAGTGCAGCCGGCACCGCTGCCAGGCCGAGCCGAGGAACACGGTGCGGATCGCGGCCACCAGACCGCTGTGGGAATCGGAGATCACCAGCTGGACGTTGTCCAGGCCGGGGGCCCGCAGACTGCGCAGGAACCTGGTCCAGAACGGCTTCGACTCGCTGTCGCCGACCATCACCCCCAGGATCTCGCGGTGCCCGCCGGCGGAGATCCCGGTCGCGATGACCACCGCCTGCGACACGATCCGGTGATTCACCCGGGCCTTGCAGTAGGTCGCATCCAGGAATACATAGGGGAACACGGTGTGATCCAGCGGCCGTTCCCTGAACGCGATCAGCTCTTCGTCGAGTGCGCCGCAGATCCTGGAGACCTCGGATTTCGAAATTCCGGAGTCCGCGCCCAGCGCCTTGACCAGGTCATCGACCGAACGCGTCGAGACACCGTGCACGTATGCCTCCATCACCACCGCGAACAGGGCCCGGTCGATCCGGCGCCGGCGTTCCAGCAGCGAGGGGAAGAAGGACCCGGTCCGCACCTTTGGGATCTTCAGGTCCAGGTCGCCGGCCTGCGATGTCAGCAGTCGGTCGCGGTGCCCGTTGCGCCAGGTGGTGCGCTCGCTCGTGTGCTCGCGCGGGGCGGCCCCGATGGCTTCGGTTGCCTCGGCCTCGATGAGTTCCTGCAGGATGCGCTCGCACAGCGCCCTGATCGACTCGACTCCATCGGCCGCGCGTAGTGACTCCAGCAGCCGCATCAGGTCAGACTGGGACAGGGCCATCGCGTCCTCCTCCGGTTGAACTGGCCGTTCACCAGGGAAACTTGCGCGATGGCCCGCCTCTGTTCAGGGAGCAGTCACTGTCAGCAGGCGCACGCCCCGAGCAGACAACCGCGCATTCCAACACCCGACCGCCTACACCACTCGGCGGGGCACCATCCGCCCTTGAGCTGGCGAAGCGCCCATACGATCTACGCCACGCAGGGATCTCGTTCTGGCTTGCCTCCGGTGTCGACCCAGCGGAGTGTGCGCGCCGCGCCGGGCAGAGCATCCAGGTCCTCTTTCGCTACTACGCCAAGTTTCTGGCCGAGGCGCGGAACCACGCCAACAGCCTGATCGAGGAGTCGATGCGAAGGTGGGAGGGGCAGGACCGCAGTGCAGAGGACACATGAGCCGGGCCTTGGCCCGGAAATGCCCCGGAACAGCTGGTCAGAGGTGGGATAGCAGTGGGAGATATCGGGAGTTACCTCGCGATCCACCCAACGGCTTAAGGTGCGCTCAGGGAGGGCGCCTGACAGGTGAAACACCTGTTCAGGCACCCTTTTCTAATGCCTAGAAGAACCCCAGCTTCTTCGGCGAATACGACACCAGAAGGTTCTTCGTCTGCTGGTAGTGCTCCAGCATCATCTTGTGTGTCTCGCGGCCGATGCCGGACTGCTTGTAGCCGCCGAAGGCCGCGTGGGCGGGGTAGGCGTGGTAGCAGTTCGTCCAGACCCGGCCCGCCTGGATCGCGCGGCCCGCGCGGTAGGCGGTGTTCATGTCGCGCGTCCACACTCCGGCGCCGAGGCCGTACAGCGTGTCGTTGGCTGTCTTGATGGCGTCGTCGAAGTCGTTGAACGACGCGACCGAGACGACCGGGCCGAAGATCTCCTCCTGGAAGATCCGCATGCGGTTGTCGCCCTCGAAGATCGTCGGCTGGACGTAGTAGCCGCCCGCCAGCTCCCCGTCGTACGTCACCCGCTGGCCACCCGTCAGGACCTTCGCGCCCTCCTGCTGGCCGATGTCCAGGTAGGAGAGAATCTTCTCCAGCTGGTCGTTGGAGGCCTGGGCTCCGATCATCGTGTCGGTGTCCAGCGGGTGCCCCGCCACGATCTGCTCGGTGCGGGCGACCGCCGCTTCCATGAACTCGCTGTAGTGGCCCCGCTGGACCAGGGCGCGGGACGGGCAGGTGCACACCTCGCCGTTATTGAGGGCGAACATCGTGAAGCCCTCGAGCGCCTTGTCGCGGAAGTCGTCGTTCGCGTCCCACACGTCGTCGAAGAAGATGTTCGGCGATTTGCCGCCCAGCTCCAGCGTCACCGGCTTGATGTTCTCCGAGGCGTACTGCATGATCAGCCGCCCCGTCGTGGTCTCCCCGGTGAAGGCGACCTTCGCGACGCGCGGGCTTGACGCGAGAGGCTTGCCCGCCTCGACGCCGAAGCCGTTGACGATGTTGACGACACCCGGCGGCAGCAGATCGGAGACCAGGCTCATCCAGTAGTGGATCGAGGCCGGGGTCTGTTCGGCGGGCTTGAGCACGACCGCGTTGCCCGCCGCGAGCGCAGGCGCCAGCTTCCACGTCGCCATCAGGATCGGGAAGTTCCACGGAATGATCTGCGCCACGACGCCGAGCGGCTCATGGAAGTGGTACGCGACGGTGTCCTCGTCCACCTCGCTCAACGATCCCTCCTGCGCCCGGATCACTCCCGCGAAGTAGCGGAAGTGATCGATGGCGAGCGGGATGTCGGCGGCCAGCGTCTCGCGCACCGGCTTGCCGTTCTCCCAGCTCTCGGCCACCGCGAGCTGTTCGAGGTTCGCCTCCATGCGGTCGGCGATCTTCCGCAGGATGTCCGCGCGTTCGGTGACCGAGGTGCGCCCCCACGCGGGAGCGGCGGCGTGCGCCGCGTCCAGGGCGCGCTCCACGTCCTCGGCCGTACCGCGGGCGATCTCGGTGAAGGGCTGCCCGTTGACCGGGCTCGGGTTCTCGAAGTACTGGCCGCGGGCCGGCGGGACGTACTCACCGCCGATGAAGTGGTCGTAGCGGGACTGGTAGGAGACGATTGCGCCGTCGGTGCCGGGCGCTGCGTAACGGGTCATCTTGCTGGCCTCCCGAGGAAGGCTGCCCGCCGTTGGGCAGCTCTCGCCCGGAGGTTAGGAGCACGGACGTTGCAGGTACGTTGCGGTCGCCGACCAGGCTGGGGCTCCATGGGGCGGCGTCTGCTCGGGGTGGGTAACGTGGATGAGCCGCCGTGCCGTGGTGCCGTAGTGGAGGAGGCCTGTTTTGGGCCGGGGGAGGGCTGTCGCTTCAGATCCACCAGTCAGGTCGATCATGCCAACCACGTCGGCCACGCCCGCCGTGTCAGTTGCGGGCCGCACCCTCGCGGGCCGGACCCCGTCGCCAGATGGACTTTCCTACCCCGCGTCCGTCAACTCCGCGTCCAACTGCCGCAGCCGGGCCAGGAGCGGCGGCGTCGGCCGTACCTGCGCCAGCGCCCGCCACACCGGCAGGTCATCCTCGCCCCACGGGGTGTGCACCCAGTCCGTCAGGAGGTCCGGGTCGCGGCGTGCGATGAGTGCGGCCCGCAGCTGATCGGCCAGCCTGCGCCGCAGCCGGGCGACTGCGGGCGCCTGTGAAGCGGGCAGGAGCGGACCCGCGTACGCGGCGGCGGCCGCGGTGACCGCTCCCGAACCGAGCCGTCGCTCCACCGCATCGACATCCGACTCGACCGGCACCGAGATCCTGTACGGGCGCGACCGCAGCAGCTCCGGCCCCAGAAGTCTCCGCAGCCGCGCCAGCTCCGCCCGCAGCGTCACGGGCGTCACTGACTCGTCCTCGTAGAGCGCGCACAGCAGCTCGTCGCCGGTGAGCCCTTCCGGGTGGCGGGCGAGAAGGACGAGGATCTCGCTGTGCCTGCGGCTGAGGCGGACCTTGCGTCCGCCGGTCAGCAGCAGCGCCTCGTCACGGCCGAGGGCGGTGAGCCCCACGGAGTCTCGGCTCTCCACCGGCGGCGACAGCAGGGCCAGCTGCGACTCCGCTGCCCGAGCCACTGCCTGCACGAAGGCGAGGCTGTGCGGGTGCGCGAGACCGTCACCCCCGGTGATGTCCACCGCTCCGAGCAGTCGCCCCGTCCGCGGGTCGTGCACCGGAGCCGCCGCGCAGGTCCACGGCTGCACGCGCCGGATGAAGTGCTCGGCCGCGAACACCTGCACCGGACGGTCCACCGCGACTGCCGTCCCGGGAGCATTGGTCCCCATCGCGGACTCCGCCCACCGCGCGCCCGGCACGAAGTTCATCCGTCCCGCCTTCTGCCGGGTGGCGGAATGACCCTCGACCCAGAGCAGCCTGCCGTGGGCGTCGCACACCGCGAGGAGGTGCTCACCGTCCATCGCGAACGTGCCCATCAGCTCGCGGAACAGCGGCATCACCCCGGCCAGCGGATGCTCGGCTCGGTACGAACCAAGATCCCCGTCGGTCAACTCCACTGCCGCGCCGGTGTCCTCGGGGCTGACCCGCGCCCTGGCCGAACGCCGCCACGAGTCGGCGACCACGGAGCGCACCGGCCGGGTGAGCGTCCCTGCCTCGGTGAACCTCTCGTGGGCACGTCGCAGCACCCGTACGCGCTCGGCAGGGTCGGCACCGGCCTCCAAAGCCACCCATGGTTCGGTCAACTCGGCCTCCCGGGACGGCGATGGGGTGCTGCCATCGTCGCCCCGTGAGCGTGCTCCGACAAGCACTGCGGCACGTGCCCTGACGATCGCTTCAGCAATCGCCACAGTGATCACTCGGCGACTACTCAGTGATCCCTCAGCGTTCCCCTCGCGGACCGCCCCCGCGAGGGCACAGCGTGGGGCGGTCGGCGTCAGGCGGAGTTGACCAGGCGGATGTAGCGCGTCCAGTTCCACAGCGGGCCCGGATCGGTATGGTCGCTGCCGGGCACTTGCACGTGCCCGATGATGTGCTCACGGTCCTTGGGAATGTCGTACGTCTCGCAGATCGCCGCCGTCAGCAGCGCCGACTGCTCGTACATCGCGTCGGTGAAGTACTCCGGTTTGTCCACCCATCCTTCGTGTTCGATGCCGATGCTTCGGGTGTTGTAGCTCCAGTTGCCGGCGTGCCAGCCGACGTTGCGCTCGCGCACGCACTGGGCGACATGGCCGTCCGTGGAGCGCACCACGTAGTGGGAGGAGACCTTCTTCGCCGGGTTCTGGAAGATGGCGAGCGTGTCGGCGTAGGTCTCCTGGGTGACGTGGATGATCACGTAGTCGACGGGATAGGTGGTGGGCCTGTTGGCCGCCGTGTAGTTGGACGTGCTGGCCGGAACCCACTCGGCGAGCGGATAGTCGACCGCCTGGGGCCGGGCGGCGGCGCGGGTGGCGGGGAGGAGTGCGGCGGGGACGGCGGCCAGGGCCGCTCCCTGCAACAGCGTTCGCCTGCTGGGGAATCGTCTTGCTCGATCCATGGCTGGCCTGCCTCTCGGTGGGGGGAACAGGTGGGGGAGCCGTGTTTCTCGTAGCCGTGCTTCTCAGTGGGGCAGCAGCGCGGCCGTCTCGCGCAGCCGGGCATGCACTCCCCGGTGAGTCTCGCGCGCGGGCAGCCACTCCTTGCGGAGCTTGGCCACGCACGTGTAGTTGGTGTCGCAGACATTGGCGAGCGGCGACTCGACGGTCTGGGTCGCGAACTGGTAGGCGTCGAGTTCACTGAAGCCGTAGTCCCGCACGAGCCAGTGCACCAGGTCGAGTTGGGATATTCGGAAGGCGTCCTCAAGAGGGCGCGCCGAGCCGGTGGAGATGATGTGGGTGTCGGACTCCAGACGTGGCCAGGGCGTGGAGATCCCCTTCAGGAGTTCGACGATCACGACTGTGTTCATCGCGCACTCGACGGCGACCCCGCAGGTTTCTCCCTCGCCCTGCCGTGCGTGTCCGTCGCCCAGGCTCAGGAGCGCGCCCTCCACGTTCACTCCGAGATAGCAGGTGACGCCTGCCCGCATCTCGGGCGTGTCCATGTTGCCGCCGTGCGCGTCGGGCAAGAGAGCCGAGCGCACTTCCAGGTTGGCCGGTGCGACGCCGACCGTGCCGTGCATCGGATCCATCGGCAGCGCGATCTCGAAGTCGCCGTCACGAGCGGTGAAGTGTGCGGTGCGCCGGATCCGGTCGAGCTGCCAGATCCAGACGGTCTCGGGCAGCGGAGGGTGCAGCGATGCGGTGGTGTGGGTGGAGGTGAGCGCGCCGAAGAGGGGGACCGTGGTGGACGCGGCCCAGTCGCGGGCCGGTTCGATCGACACGAAGTGCACGGCGACGGTGTCGCCCGGCTCCGCGCCCTCGACATGGAAGGGGCCTGTCTGTGGATTGAGGAAGGGGAACTGGCAGACCTCGGACACCAGGTCCTTCTCGGAGCGCACCTTCCCCGCGAAGCAGTCCTCGGTGTACAGGTCGAGCACTGTCCCCGGCGCGATCCGCGCTATGGGTGGCACGCCGCCGAAGGTCCACGCGTACTCATCCGGCTCGGGCCGCACGGTCAGGACGCGAGGCTGGCCCACGGCTGAACTGCTGCTTGCTCCCGACATCTGAATCCCCCGATCCGCGTGGACCCCTCACCACCGGCCGGCAACGTGGTCTCGCGTCAAATACGTTACGGCGAGAGCTGGTTGGGTCGGAAGGGCAGCGTCTGAATCTGTGTACAGCACCGTGATTGTGGATAACACCGTCACCCTTGTGGGTGCCAAGGAGAAGCTGCGAGGAGTGTGCTGACGTGGAGCTGCGAGGAGCGTGCCGAGGTGAGAGGGACGAGGTGGGTGCCAGGGTGAGAGTGCCGAGGAGACGAACAGATCACCATCAGCCCAGCGCGGCCGCACCGACGGCGGCCTGCTCCTCCGCACGGGCACGGGCGGCCACAGCCTGAGCCGGATCGCCGAGCCGGTCGGCCAGCCGGGCACGGGCCTGCCAGTTGTAGGGGCAGATGGGGCGCAGGCTGACGCGCTCGCTGAGCAGGGCGCGGGCCAGGTCGTGCCGGCCGGAACGGATGGCGGCCTCCACCAGCGTCCGCTGGACGGCGTCGCGCTGCGCGTGGCTGCCGCCGAAGGAGTGGAGACGGTAGCGGATCGGAGTCAGCAACTCGACCACGCGCTCGTACTGCCGCTGCCGGTAGGCGATGAGGGCGCGGCACACCGGCAGACCGATCTCGCGGGTCATCGCCCGGTTCGAGACCGAGGCGTCGGTCCGGGCGAGCCACTGCTCACGGTCCTTCACCAGTCGTTCGGCGTCGGAGAACCGCCCCGCGCCCACGTACGCCATCACGGCATGGACGTCGTTGAAGGCGTAGTAGGCGCCGACCTCGCGCCCGGCCCACGCCTGGGCGAGCGTCGCCCAGCGGGGCTCGACTTCGACGTCGGCGAGGAGCAGCCGCCACAGCAGGGCCGAGGCGTCCAGGAGCTCCATGGCGATCGCCTCGGACGCCTCGTTGTGCAGGGTGTTGTCGTAGACGCCGAGGACGCGCTCGATGCTGCCCGCCTCCAGCGCGTACAGGGCGTAGTGCCACGCGTTGTGCACGGAGAGGTAGTTGCCGTCGGCCCAGTCCTCGGTTCGCGCGTCCAGATAGCGGATCCCCTCGCCGAACAGCCCGCGCATCTCGTAGGTGTGGACGACGGCATGGATGCCCCACACGTCCCGCGGGTGGCGTTCGACCGCCTGTAGCCCGATCTCCTCGGCATGGCCGTAGTGCCCGGCCTCCTCGAGCCCGAACGCGTACATCCCCAGGAGCGGCCCGAAGTGCGGGTCTTCGCTGTCCCACCCGGAGAGCGCGCCTCCGATCCGGTCGCGCAGCCGCTGTGCGTCCCCGGTGAAGAAGTCGATCTGGTGACCGACTGCCAGTGCGAGGGCGTCTCGGGGGAACGCGATGCTGATCTCGGCGAGGATCTCCCCGGCCCGCAGCATGTCCCCGTCCAGCCAGGCCTGGGCAGCCGCCGCGTGCATCTGCTCGCGCGAGGAGAGCCCGCCGGGATCGACCGCGCGCCGGAAGGCGCTGAAGGAACGACGCGCGTCGGCCGCGTCCTTCTCTTCGGTTCCGAGCAGCCCGAGATAGGCGCCGAAGACGTGAGCCATCGCGGAATCCGGAGCGGCCGCCAGCATCGCCTGCGCTTCCCCGGCGACTTCGGGGCGGAAGAACAGCAGCGCGTCGAGCGCGCGCTCGTAGTGACGGGCTGCCTCGTCGCTCGTGCCACTCAGGATGTGGGCATGCCGATCCATCTCCATCGCTGTCCCCTCTTTCGCCGACCCTGTCCGGTCCATCGGAACTGCCCGGTTTCGGTTCGCTCTGTCCTGCCGCTCCAGTCTCGCGATTCTGCCCGTGGGATACGAGGACGACGCTCGGTTCACCGGATCGACATACTGCGCAGCGCCACGCGGGTGGTGAGGCCTCGCGACCCCGTCACATCCTGCGCCCCGGGGTTTCCACGCTCGCAGAGGCGCTGTGCCCGGTCGGTTCAGCGGGGCGGTTGGTCGATCGAGCTGGCGCGTGCCACTACCGGGGCAGGCGAGCGCGCAGGGCGCGGGCGGTCCAGTCGAGTATCGGCGCCAGGCTTTCGGGCGCCGGCCATCCATTGATGACCGCGAGGAGGAACAGGTAGCGGTCGCGCCGCGGGTCGTTCATGGATTCCATGCGGGACAGCAGGTGGCGCCGAAGGGAGTCGTCGTCGGGGAGGCCTCGTATGTGTGCGTAGTGCGCCGCGAGCGCCGTGACGATCGGTTCGGCCTCGGGCGAGGCCGGATCGGTGCCCGCCGCGAGGGCCGGGACGACCTGCGCGCGTACGGCCTCGGCGAGGATGCGGGGGAGGCCGGTGCGGTCGTCCGGGGCGCGGTTGACCGCCAGTTCTCTGGCCATGCCCTGCATGGTGGAGCGGAACCCCGGGTCCTGGAAAAGCTCGGCCAGTTCCACCCACGCCTCGACCTGCTCGGCCTCGGGGTTGTCCGGCAGTTCGGGAGTGAGGGAACGGGTGACCGCCGCGAAGGCCGGATGGTCTTCCAGGCCGTCGAACACGGAGCCCAGGAAGTCGTCGATCAGGTGTTGGCGTTCGTCTTCGGAGAGCTTGGCCAGCTTGTGCATGAGATCCAACTCCTCAGGGGTGGAGCCGCACCTGGCCACCGCCGTCAGGACCGCGCGCCGCAGGCGCAGCACGCGGATCTGCACCTCCAGCGCGTCCGCGTGGGCCGCCGCCACCTCGGGGAGCGAGATCTCCCGGTCCACGACCTTCCGGATGGTGGGGAGGTCGAGTCCCAGATCGCGCAGCGTGCGTACGAGGTCGAGGCGGGCGACGGCGTCCGTGCCGTACAGGCGGTAGCCGGCCGGGCTGCGGTCGGTGGGCGGCACGATCCCCGCATCGGAGTAGAAGCGGACGGTCTTGACCGTCAGGCCGGTCCGTCGCGCCAGGTCACCGATCGCGTAGAGCGTGTCGCCGTTCATGGCCCCACCTTCTTGTCTCCCCCTACTGGAGACTCAAGTCGTTTCGTCAGCCGTGCTCGGCTACCGAACCAGGGCCCTGACCCGGCAGCCGCCCCTACACCACCGCCCCCGCCGGATCATCGAGCACCCCTCGGACGACCGAGTGCGCCGCTCCCAGCAGCGGGCCGTCGGAGCCCAGTCCGGAGACGGCCACGGCGCATGCCGTGCCCGCCGTGCGCTGCCCCAGCTCGTCCTCCAAGGAGGGCAGCAGCCATGGTGCGAGCCTCGACAAGGCTCCGCCCAGCACCACCGATCGCGGGTCGAGCAGATTCACCGCGCCGGTGAGCGCCACGCCCAGCGCGGCTCCCGCACCGCGCAGCGCCTTGCGTACGTCCTCGTCGCCCTGCTCGGCGCGCTCCGCGAGAAGTCCGACGCGGTCCGCACCCGGATCGAGGCCCGCCGCGCGCAACACCGCCTCCTCGCCCGCGTACTGCTCCAGACAGCCACGGCCACCACAGGGGCACGCCGGACCGTCCGGCCACACCGGCACATGCCCCAACTCGCCCGCGAAGCCGCGGGTCCCGCGCAGCAGCTGCCCGTCGACGACCAGCGCGGCGCCGATGCCGATCTCCGCCGACACATGGAGGAAGTCCTGGGGCACCTCGTCGCCGAGCCACAGCTCGGCCAGTGCGCCGAAGTTGGCCTCGTTGTCCACCGTGAGGGGCAGACCGCCGGGGAGCAAGGCGTCGAGTTCGACGTCGTGCCAGCCGAGGTTGGGGGCGCGCACCACCACGCTCTTGGCGCGGGAGACCAGGCCCGGGACTGCGACGGCCAAGCCCGCCGGACGCAGCCCCGCCTCCTTGGCCTCGTCGCTCACCTGCCGCACCAGGGCGAGGAGTTCCCTCAGGACGGGTTGCGGGGCGCGTCCGCGGTTGTCTCCCTGTCGCACGGCACGCGCGCGTACCTCTCCGCGCAGATCGACCGCGCACACCGAGAGATGGTCGACGCCCACCTCGGCGCCGATGCCGGCCGGTCCGCTTCGGCTGACCGCGAGCGCGGAACCGGGGCGCCCCACTTTGCCGGGGCGCTCGGGCCCCAGCTCGTCCAGGAGCCCGGAGCGGATCAATTCGTCCACCAGGGTGGAGACGGCGGCACGTGTCAGCCCGATCCGGGTGGCCACGGCGGCACGGGACAGCGGCCCGTGCGCTGCGACCGCGTGCATGACGCGCGAGAGATTGCGGCGTCGCATCCCCCGCTGGGTGTCGGGCAGCGGAACTCCGGCGGTGCCCCGGCGCGCGTCGTGCGGTGGTGCGGTCATGCCCCCGTGAGTCCCTGTTCTTCCGTCTTCGTGGCCGTACGCGGCCGTACGTTCTCGCGGCCGTGCGTGGCGTCGGGCTTCATGGCCGTACGTCCTCGCGGGCCCTGGCGCCGAGCAGCGGCGCCGCGTCGGAGACTACCCCGGCGATGCGCGCGAGCGCCGAGTCGTCCCGCTCCACAGGAGGCAGCACGGGCCCTTCGGCCGTACCCCAGCGGCGCGCGACCGCCGCGGGGTCCTCGCCCGTGAGGAGGCCCGCTGCCTGTGCGGCGGCACCGAGCGCGACCAGTTCCTTGGCCTGGGGCACCTGGACGGCCCGCCCGGAGAGCCGGCGCACGGTGTCCTGCCAGGCCGTGCCCCGCGCCCCGCCGCCGATCAGCAGGAGCGGCGCCGAGCGGTCGGCGTCCGCGTCCAGGACGAGATCGAGGGCGCCCAGAAGGGAGTGCACGGCGCCGTCGTAGGCCGCCTGGAGCAGCTGCCCCGGCGTCGTGTCGTGCCGCAGCCCGTGCAGCAGCCCCGAGGCGTGCGGAAGGTCGGGGGTGCGCTCGCCGTCCAGGTAGGGCAGCAGGGTGACGTCGCCGCCCGCCTGCACCGCCTCACGGTCCAGGCTCAGCAGCGCGGCGACCCGGTCCACGGCCAGCGTGCAGTTGAGGGTGCAGGCCAGCGGCAGCCAGTCGCCGTGCGCGTCGGCGAAGCCGGCCACGGTGCCCGTCGGATCCGCCGGGCGCCGCGTGGAGACCGCGTACACCGTGCCCGATGTTCCCAGGCTCAGCACGGGGGTGCCGGGGCGCAGCCCGAGTCCGAGTGCCGCCGCCGCGTTGTCGCCGGTCCCGGGCGCGACCAGTGTGCCCTTGGAGAAGGGCAGTTCGCCGCTGCCGCGCACGGTGCCGGCGACCTCGCCGGGGCGGACCACGCGCGGCAGCAGCTGCGGGTCCAGGCCCACGAGCCCCAGGATCTCCTCGTCGTACGCCTCGGTCGCCGATGCCCACCATCCCGTTCCGGAGACGTCGCTCCGGTCGGTGGTGCCCGATCCGGTGAGGCGTTCGGTGAGGTAGTCGTGGGGGAGTCGTACGGCTGCGGTGGCGCGGGCCGCCGCGGGCTCGTTCTCGCTGAGCCAGGCCCACTTGGTCACCGTGAAGGAGGGCCCGGGCACGCTGCCGACCCGCTCGGCCCACGCCTTGGGACCCCCCAGGCGGTCCACCAGGGAGCGGGCCTGTTCGGCCGAGCGCACGTCGTTCCAGAGCATCGCGGGCCGCACCGGCCTGGAGTGCGCGTCCAGGGTGACGAGTCCGTGCTGCTGCCCGCCGACCGACACGGCGGCGGCTTCGCGCGCCGCGCCGCCGCACTGTTCCAGGGCCGCGCACAGGGCGCTCCACCACTGCTCGGGGTCGCTCTCGCGGGCGGCGCCCGAGCTGACGTCGTGCGGGGCCTGACCGCTGGCCACGACCCTGCCCGTGGCGGCGTCGACGACCAGGACCTTGGTGGACTGCGTGGAGCTGTCCACGCCGACGACGAGGGGTCCGTCGGCTGCTGGCGCTGATGACATCGGGGGTCTCCGTTCCCGCGGCTCTTTCCGGGTGTGCCCGGACTTCTTTCCGTCCGACCTTCCCAGGGATGCCTTCGGATACTAATTTGTTAAGCGCCATGACGAAATAGTCGCGGTAACCGCACATGAGCGGGCACGCACCCGTGCCCGCTCGGCCACACCGCCGTGCACCAGTCATCTAGGGAGCCGCACATGACGTACCAGCCCACTCCTGAGGACAAGTTCACCTTCGGCCTGTGGACCGTCGGCTGGCAGGGCAGGGACCCGTTCGGCGACGCGACCAGGGCGGCCATCGACCCGGCCGACTCCGTGCGGCAGCTGGCCGAACTGGGCGCCTACGGAGTGACCTTCCACGACGACGACCTGATCCCCTTCGGCGCCACGGACACCGAGCGCGAGTCGCACGTCAAGCGGTTCCGGCAGGCGCTCGACGCCACCGGCCTGGTCGTGCCGATGGCGACCACGAACCTCTTCACGCACCCCGTCTTCAAGGACGGCGGGTTCACCGCCAACGACCGGGACGTCCGCCGCTACGCGCTGCGCAAGACCATCCGCAACATCGACCTGGCGGTGGAGCTGGGTGCCCACACCTATGTCGCGTGGGGCGGCAGGGAAGGCGCGGAGTCCGGCGCCGCGAAGGACGTGAGCGTCGCGCTCGACCGCATGAAGGAGGCCTTCGACCTGCTCGGTGACTACGTGACGGAACAGGGGTACGACCTGCGCTTTGCGATCGAGCCCAAGCCGAACGAGCCGCGCGGCGACATCCTGCTGCCCACCGTCGGGCACGCCCTCGCCTTCATCGAGCGCCTGGAGCGGTCCGAACTGTTCGGCGTCAACCCCGAAGTGGGGCACGAGCAGATGGCCGGGCTCAACTTCCCGCACTCCATCGCCCAGGCCCTGTGGGCGGGCAAGCTGTTCCACATCGACCTCAACGGCCAGACGGGCATCAAGTACGACCAGGACCTGCGCTTCGGGGCGGGCGACCTGCGCAGCGCCTTCTGGCTGGTGGACCTCCTGGAGAGGGGCGGTTACGAAGGCCCGCGGCACTTCGACTTCAAGCCGCCGCGCACGGAGGACTACACGGGCGTGTGGGCGTCGGCCGCCGGCTGCATGCGCAACTACCTGATCCTGCGCGAGCGTGCGGCCGCGTTCCGTGCCGACCCGGAGGTCCAGGAAGCCCTGCGGGCCTCGCGTCTGGACGAGTTGGCCGTGCCGACCGCCGAGGACGGCCTTGCCGGGCTGCTCGCCGACCGCGGAGCCTTCGAGGACTTCGACGTGACGGCGGCCGCGGAGCGCGGCATGGCCTTCGAGCACCTCGACCAGCTGGCCATGGACCACCTCCTGGGGGCGCGAAGCTGACGGAGGCTCCCGCTCCGTTCTCACCCGGGAGGCGGCAACTTCCGCAAGGGGGTCGCGCCGTGACCCTTTCGAGGCGACTCTGGACGGTATGGCCATGCCGCCCGTACCTCCGCCGCCGCCCCCTCCGCCGGGTGACTCATCCCCTCCGGGCGATGGCGGTTACGGCCCGCCGGGAGGGGGCTACGGTCCGCCCGGGGGAGGGTATGGCCCGCCCCCGGGCGACGGATACGGGCCGCCACCGGGCGACGGGGGGTGGCCTCCTCCGGGAGGCGGTGGGATGCCCCCTGGTGGAGGCGGTTTCCCGCCCGCTCCGCCGCCGGGTGGGCCGTCCGGGCGGCGCGGCGGGCCCTTGGTCCTGCTCGCGGTGCTCCTCGCGATCGGAGTCGTCGTCGCGGTGGTCCTGGTGGCCACCAGCGGCGACGGTTCGGACGACAAGAAGGGCCCCTCCCAAAGCAGCGAGAGCTCCAACGGCACGCCCCGCCCGTCGCTGAGCATCCCCTCGCAGCTTCCGTCCGAGCTGCCCACGGAGCTGCCGTCCAACCTGCCCAGCGGCCTGCCGTCGGACTTCCCCAGTGACCTGCCGAGCGGCCTGGAGTCACTGGTGCCGCAATGAGCGGACGCCGCGGGCAAGGAAGCGCCCTACTGCTTCCTGCGGGCGGACGTCATCCGACCAGGGTCTTGATCGGCGTGTTGAACGGCTGACCGCGCGCTCGAAGGCCCGCCGGAGCGGCCTTTCAAAACCGCTGCGGGAGCCGTACGTAGGTCACGGTCGTCTCCACGTCACTGTCCACCAGGCGGCCCTCCTGGTCGAAGGCCTCCGCCCCGTCCGTCATGCCGAAGTCGTTGTCGTTGATCAGGGCCAGGGTGTGGCCGTTCACACGGGCCACGCCCTCGATCTTGTCGGGCACGCCGTCGACGGCGCCCAGGTCGACCAGGAGGCGCTTCTTCAGGACGGGCACTCCGGCGGCCGCCGGGTCGTCGAGCTGCTCCAGGGACGGCGTCGTGGCCGCGTTGTCCCACTGCTCGCCGAGGATGTCGGAGCGTTGGTCCAGCTTCACCGTGTGCAGCCGCGCGGCTTTGTCGGTGCGCTCCTCGACCAGAAGGCGGTCACGGCCCACGGCCACCACGGAGGAGATCTTCAGCTCGGACGTGTCGTCCTCGCCCGGATCGACGACGTCCACCGCGTCGAAGCGGTACGCGTACTCGGCGGTGACCGCCTGCTTCTTCGGCGAGAAGCGCAGGAGCCGCGTCGTGCGCGACGCGGCTCCCGCGTCCTCGTCCGGCAGGGACAGGGGGCTTTGGAGCGCCATCACCAGATCGCCGCCGGGAAGTTGGGCCAGGCCCTCGAAGCCGCGGTTTCCCTTGCGGTGCGCCAGGACACCGGGCAGCGCCTCGACGACCGGGTAGTCGGCGCCCGACAGCTTCAGGCCGCGGGGGACGTAGCGCTTGAGGACCTTCCCGCGCGCGGAGACGTGGACGAGCGAGGGGCCGTACTCGTCGACCAGCCAGAAACTGCCGTCGTGCGCCCGCACGATGCCCTCGGTGTCCAGGCCGTTGGGGTCATGGGCCAGCGGCGTCTTCGCGTCGTAGGTGTAGGGCGCCTCGTCGCGTCCCTTCTGGTTGGACAGGCCGGTGACGGGCTTTCCGGAGGAGGTCGTCAGGGCCAGGGCGTCGATGACCTTCACGGTGTCACCGGAGACGCGGATCTTCACGATCGCCGGGTCGAATCCCGGGACGGGGAAGGTGCGGCGCTTCTTGCCGTCCATCTTGATCTGGCCGTTGGGCCCGCGGTCGGTGACCGTCCAGAACTCGCCCTTGCGTCCCGCCGGGTAGATGTCGCTGCCGATGCCGCCGAGATCCACACCGCGGTCGTCGGTCACCGTGCCGGGCAGCAGGGAGTTGCTGAACGGGCCCAGCGGGACGTCGCCGAGCGTCGCCGTGGAGGTGATCCGAGGTGCCTTTGGCTTGGCGCCGGTCGGGGCGCCCGTGGCGGTACCGGTCACCGCGACGGCGGCGAGCAGGGCGATCGGCACCCCCACGGCGACGGAGCGGCGGACGCGACGCTGACGGGCGGCGTGCGGGGACATGGGTGCCTCCTGGGGCGCAAATGTGCGGTGACAGCGATCAGACTTCGCCGTCGCCGCGAACGGGAGGAGGCAGAGAGGTGAACGTGAGGGAGAGTGCTGACGGCGCCTCCCGCGAGGGGCAGGAGGCGCCGCCGTCACCCACGGGCCGGTCAGCGGCTGTCGGGCACCTGGCCCCTCGTCCCCCTTCGGCTGGATCGCGCTGACGTACTCCCTCACGGCGGGCCCTGCGGAACGGGGGAGACCAGTCGCGGTCGGCTCCCCGGAACCGATGTGATCCACACTCGCGGGTGTCATGCTCGCGCTCAATCGCTGAGCCGGGGGAGTGCCCGCGCCCGTGTTCCCGGCGCGCGTGTGAGCGGTGTGGCCACGCCGGTGGCCGCCGCGCGCGTTCCGGCCAGGTGCAAGAGCGCCCCCCCCAGGGGCCTTGGCCCGGTGCGGGGCGTGGCTCGCACCGGACCGGTCCGGTCTATTCGGCGCCGGTCACCACGGCCAGTGCCGTCGCGGGGTCGTGGGCGGCGGGGCCGGCGGGGGTCCAGCGCCCGCGTTCCTTGCGGTAGGGCCACCACCGGCCGTCGGCGCCGTGCCGCAGCTGGGCGTCGCTCCCGACCACGGTCCAGCGGTTGCGGGCGGCGCGCAGCTGCGGCCGCTCTCCGTCGTCCCAGGCCGCGTCCAGCGCCGCACGCGCGCGTGCCAGGGCGTCCGCCTCGGGCGTCCACTCCTCCTCCAGGGCGGACAGCGCGGCAGGGCCCCCGTACCCCCAGGCCCGGACGGCCAGCGCGAGGCCGTCCTTGCCGCGGCCCGCGGCGGTCGCCAGGCGTGCGGCCACCGGCGTGGGAGCCGCGGCGGCGAGGCGTACGGCATCCTCGTCCGGCGTCAACTCGTGCGCTATCGGCTGCCGCTCGTGCCCGGGCGAGAGCGCCTCGGCCAGCATCCGGTGTGCCTCCGCGGCGCCTTGCGCGGCCAGGAACTCCAGCGCCGTCACGTCCAGACCCGGCGCGGGCTCGGTCTCCGTGTCGAGGGACGGCGGCAGACCCGGCTCAGGCGGCAGCGGAGGCGGCTCGGGCAGCGGCGGCAGGAGAATCCCCTCCGCGTACGCCTCGGCGGCGTCCACGCCCTCCTGGGCCCCTTCCTGCTCCTCGGTGGGCGTCTCCACGGCCTCCGACCGGGCCACGCTGCGCACTTGCAGCTCGTCGAGCAGCTCGCGCTCGGCGCGGCCGCGCATGAGGAACAGGACGAACGGGTCCTGGTCCAGGAGCCGGGCCACCTGATAGCAGAGCGCGGCGGTGTGCCCGCAGTGGTCCCAGGCGTCGCAGTCGCACTGTGGTTCCAGGTCGCCGATGCCCGGCAGGAGTTCGACGCCTGCCGCCGCCGCGTCCTCCACGAGGTGCGGCGGCATCTCGCGGTCGAGCAGTGCCGCGATGTGCCCGGCGCGCTCGACGGCCATGTCCAAGAAGCGGTCCCATGCGTCCTCGCCGAGCCGTTGCAGCAGGACGTCGGAGCGGTGGGTGGTGCCGTCGCGGTTCTGGACGAGCGCGGTGATCCGGCCGGGGCGCACCGAGACCGCGCCCACGGCCCCCGCGCGCGCGAGCCTGCGCCCGGCCTTCAGCTGCTGAAGGTCCAGGGCCGTGTCCTCCAGGGCCTTGAGCCAGGCCTGGCCCCACCAGCTCTGCGCGAAGCCCCGCCCGTGCGTGGCCGGCAGCGCGGCGAAGGTGCGCTCGTGTTCCCCGGCGCCCTCCCCGCCGCTCCCGTCGCCGTAGGTCTCGCCGGGTGTCTCGTCGTACAGGTCGTCGTTCATCGCGTCCCCCCTCGCAGCTCCACCAGGTCGGCCAGTTCGGCGTCGGTCAGTTCCGTCAGCGCCGCCTCGCCGGAGCCGAGCACGGCGTCGGCCAACTCCCGCTTGCGCACCAGCATCTCCGCGATGCGGTCCTCGATCGTTCCCTCCGCGATCAGCCGGTGCACCTGCACCGGCTGCGTCTGCCCGATGCGGTACGCCCGGTCGGTGGCCTGTGCCTCGACGGCCGGGTTCCACCAGCGGTCGTAGTGCACGACGTGCTCGGCGCGCGTCAGGTTCAGGCCGGTCCCCGCTGCCTTCAACGACAGCAGGAAGACCGGGACGTCGCCGTCCTGGAAGCGCTCCACCATCGCCTCGCGCGCCGCGATGGGTGTCCCTCCGTGCAGGAACTGCGACGGGGTGCCGCGCGATGCCAGGTGCTGCTCGATGAGGCGCGCCATCTGGACGTACTGCGTGAAGATGAGCACGCTCGCGTCTTCGGACAAGATCGTGTCGAGCAGCTCGTCGAGCAGTTCCAGCTTTCCCGAACGGCCCGCGATCCGCGGCTTGTCCTCCTTGAGGTACTGCGCGGGATGGTTGCAGATCTGCTTGAGGCCGGTGAGCAGCTTGACGATCAGACCGCGCCGGGTGAAGCCGTCGGCGCCGGCGATCTCGGCGAGGGTCTCGCGCACCACCGCTTCGTACAGGCCCGTCTGTTCCGTGGTGAGCGACACCGCTCGGTCGGTCTCCGTCTTGGGCGGCAGCTCGGGTGCGATGCCCGGGTCGGACTTGCGCCTGCGCAGCAGGAAGGGCCGGACGAGTTGGCCGAGCCGCTCGGCGGCGGCCGGGTCCTTGCCGCTCTCGACGGCCTGGGCGTAGCGGGTGCGGAAGGTGCCGAGCTTGCCGAGCAGGCCCGGTGTCGTCCAGTCCAGGATGGCCCACAGCTCGGAGAGGTTGTTCTCCACGGGGGTGCCGGTGAGCGCCACGCGCGCGCGGGCGCCGATGGTCCGCAGCTGCTTGGCCGTGGCCGAGTACGGGTTCTTGACGTGCTGGGCCTCGTCGGCGACGACCATGCCCCACGGGGCGTTTCCCAGGCTGTGCGCGTCGAGGCGCATCGTGCCGTAGGTGGTGAGCACGAACTCCCCGTCGGCGAGGCCCTCCAGGCTGCGCTGAGCGCCGTGGAAGCGGCGTACGGGCGTGCCGGGGGCGAACTTCTCGATCTCGCGCTGCCAGTTGCCCATGAGGGAGGTGGGGCAGACGACGAGGGTGGGTCCCGCGGAGTCGCTGTCGGTCTGGCGGTGCAGATGCAGGGAGATGAGCGTGATGGTCTTGCCCAGGCCCATGTCGTCCGCGAGGCAGCCGCCCAGGCCCAGGGAGGTCATCAGGGCCAGCCAGTTCAGGCCGCGCAGCTGGTAGTCGCGCAGGTCCGCGGCGAGCGCCGCGGGCTGGCCGACGGGCTCGGTTCCCTCGGGGTCGGCGAGGCGTTCGCGCAAGGCGGCGAGCCAGCCGGTCGGCTGGACGTCCACGCGCCGCCCGGCCACTTCGGTGGTGCCGGTCAGGACGGCGCTCAGGGCGTCGATCGGCGTGACCTTGTGGTCTTGGTGCGCACGGGCGCGCCGGGCCTCTTCGGGGTCGATGAGCACCCACTGGTCGCGCAGCCGCACCACGGGCCGGTTGGCCTCGGCGAGGCGGTCGAGCTCCGCGCGGGTCAGCTCCTGACCGCCCAGCGCGAACCGCCAGTTGAAGGAGAGCAGCGCGTCGGCGGAGAGGTACGACGGGGCGTCCGAGGACGGCTTGTCGGGCTCCTTGGTGGTGTCGTCGTCGGGCGGGCCGATGACCGCGCGGGCGGTCAGCTCGCGCGCCAGCTCCCTGGGCCAGTGCACCTCCACGCCCGCGGTGGCGAGCATGCGGGCGCCCTCGCCCAGGAGCGAGGTGACCTCGTCGTCGGCGAGTTCGATCGCGTCGGGGACGGTGGCCGAGAGCAGGGGGGCCAGCGGCGGCCACGCGCGCGTGGCGCGTCGCAGGGCCAGCAGGGCGTCCATCCGCGACCGCGCCCCGAAGGACTGCCCCGAGGCGCCGGAGCCGGCCCAGGCCTCCGCGGCGTCGGCGACGAGCGAGGGGTCGCTGACGCTGTGCAGCTGGAGCACGGCGCGGAACGGCAGGCGGGTCCCGTCGGGGGTGTCCGACACCAGGCCGGGCACCTCGACGCGCAGCGAGATCCGTACGCCGGCGTCGTGCCCGGCGGCGACATCGGTGGCCCAGGGGCGCTGTTCGGGAATGTGCTGGGGCCGCGGAGAGGCGAAGGCCGGTGCGCCGGCGGCCAGCGAGGCGGCGGGGGAGCGCGGCAGCGTGTCGGCCACCGCGTCCAGGAACTGGCGCAACAGCCGCTCGGGTTCGGGCAGCCGCAGGGGCTCGGCGCCGCCCTCCAGGGGCAGCGCGTGGGCGGCGGGGGGCATCGCGGCGGCGAGATCGCGCAGACGGCGCAGATCGTCGGCGCCCAGAGGGCCGGCGCGCCATGCGTCGTGATCGCTGGGGGTGAGTCCGGGCAGCAGCAGTCCGCGCGCGGCGAGTTGCAGCGCCAGCAGACCCGCCGCGCCCCAAAAGGCGGCCGTCGGGTGTGCCCCTGCCGTCGCACGCGCGCGTGTCAGGACGGGCAGGGCCGTGCGCATCGGGAGAACGAGCGCGGACACGTCGCCGAGCTGCACCCCGTCGGCGCCGGGCAGCGCGATGGTCAGGTCCTCGACGCTGCCCGCGGAGCAGGAGGGCGGTGCGTCGCTCTCGGGGTGCCAGAAAGCGACCCGGCCGGCGCGTGCCGGGTCGGCGGAGACGAACAGGACGGAGCAGCGGGACAGTTCAGAGATCTCGGAAGGTGACGCGGCAGAGGGCCTGGGCACGGCGATGGCGCATTCCTCAAACTTGACTACTGGGTGTGGAGCGGCCGAGAGTACAGCACGCCGCACCGCAGACGTGAGCGATTCTGAAGTGATCCGCGTCACTGCGTTGCAGGGGTGTAGCTAACCCCCCTGTCCCACGGTGCTGACCCCCTCCCAAGAGGGGTGAAGGCGCCATGGATGCCCCAGGTCACGGGCTCATACGTTGATTCACCTCAGCCCGATCCAGTCAGAGACCGGAGACCTCACCATGTCCCAGGCCGCCGCAGCAGTCGCGGAACGTTCCCCCGGCACCACCCCACGGCAGCCCGCCGGGAGCGATTTCGCGCCTCTCCTGCGCACCGTCAAGGAGCAGGGGCTACTGGGCCGCCGCACCGGCTGGTACGCGCGCACCATCGCGATCAACACCCTGGCGCTGGCCGCCGTGGCGACGGGGATGTTTTTCCTCGGGGGCTCGTGGTGGGTGCTGCTCCTGGCGCCTGTCCTGGCCATGCTGTGCGCCCGCACGGCGTTCATAGGCCATGACGCGGGCCATTCGCAGATCACCGGCGACCGCGGGGTGAGCCGCGCCATCGGGCTCATCCACGGCAACCTCCTGCTGGGCATGAGCTCGGCGTGGTGGAACGACAAACACAACCGCCATCACGCCAACCCCAACCACCTCGACAAGGACCCCGACGTCGCCGCGGACGTCCTCGTCTGGACCAGCAAGCAGGCCGCGGTCCGCGTGGGATTCCGGCGCTGGCTCACCCGCAACCAGGCCTGGCTGTTCTTCCCGCTGACGCTGCTGCAGGGCCTGGCCATGAAGCTCTACGGCTTCCAGGACCTGCGCCGCCAAGCGCCGCGCGAGCGCCTGCTCGAGGGCTTCTTGCTGGTGGCGCACCTGGCCGGATACGTGACGCTGCTGCTCGTCACCATGCCGGTGAGCCACGCCCTCGTCTTCGCCGCCATCCACCAGGCGCTGTTCGGCCTGCACCTCGGCCTGGCCTTCGCCCCCAACCACAAGGGCATGGAGATGCCCGACCCCGACGGGGAACGCTGGGGCCACCTCAGCCGCCAGGTCCTCACCTCGCGCAACATCCGTGGCAGCGCGCTGACCGACTGGTTCCTGGGCGGACTCAACTACCAGATCGAGCACCACCTGTTCCCGAGCATGCCCCGCCCCAGCCTGCGGCGCGCCCAGCCCCTGGTCCGCGCCCACTGCGCCGAGCTGGGCATGCCGTACACGGAGGCCGGCTTCATCGACTCCTACCGGCAGGTACTGCGCCACATGTACGAGGTCGGCGAGCCGCTGCGGGTCGAGTAGCCGCCGCGAGGCGCGGTGCGGCTCAGGGTTTCGTCAGGGTCGCTCCTCAGGGATCTCTCAGGGAAGCATCTGGAACCGTGGGCGTCCCGAGCCCGTTTCTCAAGACAGAGAGCGGCAGCAGCCGCGAAGGAGGCGACACACATGTCGAAGAACGCGAAGATCGCCGCAGGAGGTGTGGCGGCCGGCATCATCCTGTTGATCTGGCTGCCCTGGTGGGCCGCCCTCCTGATCGTGCTGGGGGTCCCGGCCGCGGCCTATCTGACCCTCGACCCCGGACAGCGGCGCAGGCTGCGCCGCGTCTCCCGCAAGGAACTCGGCCGCTGACCCGGCACCCCGCAGCGGACACCCCGCCGGTGAGCGGATGCCGGGCACAGGGCGGCTGACGGCTCCTCTGCTCGCGGTCCCGCCTCTGCCCGGCGGTACCGCGAGCGGAAAACCTGTTGCGCCCCAGCAGTCCGGGCCTGACCATGGCGCACATGACTTCCCGAAAGGAGGCCCGGCGACACCACGGTGATCGCTGATGGCCGCACACGAGGCGTCGCAGACGCCCACCCCCCAGCCGCAGCCCGCGCCCCTGACATCCGCCTGGCTGAAGGCCCACTTCGACTCCCTGCCCTTCCCCGCCCGCATGAGCGCCCTCGCCCGCTACGCCCGCGCGCTCAGCGAGGACGCCTACGGCACACTCCGGACCGCTCTCGCCGCCGGCACTCCCGACGAGCGGCACACCGGCCTGTTCCTCGCCGTCGCCCGGCGCGATCTGACCACCGTCGCCGACGCCCTGGCCGATCCCCTCCTGCGCCGCCGCGCCCTGGCGGCCGCCATCCGGCTTCCGGTACCGCAAGCAGCCCTGGAACAACTCGCGCTGAGCGACGTCGGGGCAGCCCGGCTCGAGACCTTCCGCGTCTTGCGCCTGAGCCGACGGCGTGCCCTGGCAGCACGCCTGCTGCCCGAGGTCCACGAACGGTTCGGGCCCCGGGACGCCGCCCTGCTGCTGCCCGCCTGCCCCGCCGAGACGGTCGGCGCCTGGCTGCCCCGACTCGACCCACCCCCCGGCGTCCTGCACGCCCTGACCCGCACCGCACCGCTCGCCGTGGCCCATTTGCTCATCACCCGTACCGAGAGCCGCGTCGGCCGCGACCGCGCACGCCCCGCCCACCACCGCGCGCTCGCCGGCCTGGCCGCGGAACGCGACCTGGACGCGGGGCTGCTGCTTTTGGCCCGGACCCCGGAACTCCTGCCCCCGCCGGCGGCCCGTACGCTGCTGCGCCGGCCGGCCGCCGTCCTTGCCATCTTGCGCGCCGCCCCACCCGAACCCGACGGCTCTCCGCGCGCCCTGCAGATCTCGGCCGGGGTGCTGCCGCCCGCCACGACACGGGCCCTGCGCGCCCTTGCGCCCGCGGAGCTGACGGACCTCGCCCGCCACTGCCCCGCGACCCAGCCACGGCACCGCCGGCCCGGACGCCACACCATCGCTCCCGACGGCCTGCTGGCGCTGCTGCCCGCATCCGAACGACGCCGCCTGGTCGAGGAACGCACCGCCCGGCGCCGTTCGGTACGCAGCCTGCCCCTGGCCGCCCTCACGGCCCTGGAGCCGGCCGACAGGGCCGCGCTCGTCATGCCCTGGATGGAGCGCGTGTCCCGGCAGGAATGGACGGCGAGCCGCCTGGCCGTCGCCCTCCCGCTGGCCCTGGGAGAACCCATCCTGCGCGACATGGCGGGGCAGCACCGCCTCGACCACCGCCTGGTGGCCTGGCCCGCCCTGCTCGCCTGCGCGGAACTCGAAGCAGCACCGGCTGAGTTCGCACGGATCGCGCAGGACTGCGAGCGGGCCTGGCACGACCAGGAACCAGTACGCAGAGCCGCCCTCCAACAGCTGGCGGGCGCGCCACCGCGCCTGCTCGGGGCGCTGCCCGACCGGGTGCTGCGCGACGCGACGCTGACCACCGTCCAGTCCCGCGACTCGACCGACCACACCCTGGCCGCGGCGGAGCACCTGCTGCGCCGCGCGGCGGAGAGCGCGGCGGCCACCGGCCGGTTCGACCGTGCGACCCACGCGGCGCGACTGCTCTGCCATGTCGTGTCCGACCCGCGCTCATCCACCGCGGTCACCCCGCTGCGCGTCGGCGAGGACGCGGCACGCGCCCTCTGGTCGGCCGCCTCATCGGAGCCGCCGACCCACCCCGACCTCCACACGGCCCTGGCGGAACTCCTCGCGCCGCACCTCACCGCACTGCCGGACCTCGACACCTGGGTGCGGGCCCTGGCCCGGGAGTCCGAGGACCCGGACAGCGCGGCCCGCGCGGCGGCCGCCTGGGTCAGCCCCGCACCGCTGCGCGAGCGACGCACCGCCGAACTCATCCGCCAGGACGCGTCGTTCGCCACGGTGCCGCTCATCCTGCGCACCGTCACCACCCGGCGCACCGACCTGCTGGACGCCGTGCTGCTCGCCGCCCGGGAAGGGCTCACCGGGCGGGCCCGGCCCCGGGCCGGAGCCTGGGCCGCGGCGGTGCGGGCCGGTGTCACCGGCCGCTGGCTGCCCGCACAACGCCGCGCGTGGGACCAACACCACGCGCGTGTGGCCGCCGATGAACTGGCACCCCTGCGCACCCGCGCGGATGCGGCCGCCCAGGTGCGCCGACCAGAGCTCCTGACCACACTCGCCGCATCAGCGCCACAGCCCGTCGCTGCTGCCGCGATCGGCGCGCTGGGCGACCTCCTCGGCCCGGCGCACCAGGGCACGCCTCCTGCCACCGAGCCGTTGCTGGGCGCCCTGTTGCGGCACGCCGCGACGGGCGGCGTCCGGGGGCGAGCCGCCATGGCCTCCGTCCGCCGACTCCTGCAGGCGGTGCCGGACCCACAGGCGGCCGCGCTGCTCGCCCCCGTCGCCTGCGCACCGGATGCTCCCGTCGGCTCCCGCAAGGAAGCCGTGCGCGCCTTGGGCGCGCTCACCGGCGCCGCGGCGTTCGAGGCGCTGCTGGCCGCCTGGGACGCGCCGCGGCAACACCGTGACGTACGCGCCGTCCTGGCGCGCCACCTGCTGCCGGCGATCGACCGTCCCGCCGTCGCCGACCGCCTGGTCGGGGCGGCGGACGAGCCCGCCGTCCGCGAAGCGGTCGTCCACGCGCGCGTGGGGCCCGTGCGCGAGACGGCGGGGGAGGCCTACGCGGACTTCCTGGCCCGACTGGTGCGGGAGGGTGACGCGGAGACCGTGGTCGCCGCGTGCCGGGCCCTGCCCGCCTGGTTCACACCGCGATCGTCCGGTCCGATGCGGGCCGTGGCGGACGTCGTCACGGACCCGGGGCGCCCTCGGCGCGAAGGGGAGGTGGCCGCTCGGCAGTTGGCCTGGTTCCCCCCGGGGCCGGTCGGAGAACAGCTCCTGAAGGACACCGTCCGGCGGCTCCAGGAACTCGCCGGCACGCCGGATCCGACGGTGCGCGCCGGCATGCTCCGCCGCCTGTCCGGCCTGGGCGAGGCCCTGCGCGTCCCCCGAGGATCCGCCCAGACCCTCCGCGTGGCCGACGCCCTGGCCCTGTCCCTGCACGCCGTCGGCCTGTACGCCGATGAGGCGGCCCTGACCTGGGACACGTCGCTGACCGCCATGCGCCACGGCGAACACAGCGCGGCACGCTGGCAGCGGTTGCTGGACCTGGTCGAAGAACGCCCCCAACGACTGCCTCTGGGCGGCGGATTCAACCCCGATGTCCCCACGCCACGCGCGCGTGCGGCCTTCCTCGCGGCAACCCGGCTGCTGCGTGAGCGGGGCACCCCGGTGGCCGGAGTGATGGCGGTCGCGCTCGTCCGCGCCGGCGGCCGGGCGGCGTCGTGGGACGCGACCTGGCGCGGTGAACTGGAGGCCCTGCGCGGTCACGCGGACCACGACACCGCCCTGGCGGCGTTCCTGCTCACCGCCGACCTTCCCGTCGTCGAGCCGGCCCCCTGAGGGCACGCGTTCTTTCAGGGGGCCGGGCGAGGATCAGGGGCCTGAGGGGTGTCAGACGGGGCGCACGGCCATCTTGTCCAGCGCGTCGAGGAGCGAGGGGAGTTCGGGACCGCGACCCACCGGGAGCACCTCGCCGGGCTCCTCGTCCAAGAGCACGAACGCGATGTCGTCGGTTCTGGCGACCATGGACCAGCCAGGGCCGTCGGCCCGCAGGGTGCGGGCCTGCCCGGAGGCGAAGGAGGACCGCACGCGACCCAGGGGCGGGGGCGTACTCACGTACGCCCGTGCCTCCGCCAGCACGCGGCGCACACCTGTGAGCGGAGCCGGAGCACCGGCGGAGCCGGCCTGCTCGCCATCGCCGTCGGCCGTGGGAGCGTCGGCGCCCTCCGGGCCGGGTCCCTCGCCCTCCTCCGTGTCGTCGGTCAAGAAGTCGGCGTCGTCGATCTGCTCGCGCCACGCCGCCCACTGCAGCGCGATCTCGTCGGCGCCGAGCCTGCGCTGAGCGGGACCCCACGTGTCGGACTGCGGGGGTGACAGCGGCTGCTGGTCCGCTTCCTCGGGTTCGGGATCGTGGGGAGCGGGCACGTTGGGCGCCGCGACGGCGACCGCGAGCGGCCAGCCGGGCAGTGCGGCGACCACCGTGCGTTCGTCGGGCGACAGATCGTACTCCATGCCGCAGTCCCAGGAGGCGATGGCGACGGCCACGAGTGACACGTCGTCGACGACGACGGTCCACCGGGCGCCCTCGCCGTCCTGCCCGAGCACCAGGCCGTACCCGTCGGCGAGCGGCGCCAGCCCCAGGGCGTCGCACGCTTCCGGGTAGTCGTCACCGAGCACGCTGGGGAACTTCGCGGGTGTCAGCAGCACCGCGGTCAGTACGTACAGCGCGTCGTCCTCGGCGGCGACCACGTCGTCCGTTCCGGCCATGCCAGCCTCCCCATCGCTTCATCCGTCGGCGCACCCTAACCACAGGTCTGCGTGATCGTCGAGGGGGGCTGTGACCAGCAGGGGCTCTGGCGGTGGTTCTTTTGACCCCCCGCACACGGATGAGCCCACGCACCCGGACGTCAGGCGGCAGGCAGACCCAGGAGCGTGCGCGCCACGTCATCGGGTGTCTTGTCGCGTTCGCGGGCCAGGGTGATGACCGCGCGGCAGGCGAGCTCGCTGACCCCGAAGGACAGGGCCTCCGGGGAGACCCACCCCGTGGCCTCGTCGATGCGGTCCTGGTCGTCCTCGGCGCACGCCGCCACATAGGCGGCGGCCGCCTCGAAGAGATTGTGCGGACGCTCCGACTTGGCCCGTGCAGCCTCGTCCGTGCGCCACAGCTTGCGGAACTTGTCGAACATGTGGGCCACCTTCCCCCGGTTGTGGTTGCCGCTGACGATCTCTCATCTTCTCTACTCCAAAGTAGAGTTGGAGCTCCGGCGACAGAAGGGGGACCGTGCGGTGAAGCGCTATGACCGCCTCAAGGAGATCCGGCGTCTGGACCCCGAGAAGGACGCCCTGACCATCTACCGGCTCAGCGCGACCTACGAGTTTCCCTGGGACTACACCCGCGCTCTCGAGCTCGCGCTCTACCGCACGTACGCCGTTCCCAGCATCGGCCGGCTCCTCGCCCAGACGGCGGAACTGACGGAGCGCCCGCAGAAGCGATACGACGACACGGCCCTGCTCCTGGACACCGTCGTCGAACACGGATTCGGCACGGACGAGGGCCGCACCGCGATCCGCCGCATCAACCAGATGCACCGCAGCTACGCCATCAGCAACGACGACATGCGCTATGTGCTGTCCACGTTCGTGGTGGTGCCCAAGCGCTGGATCGATGCCTACGGGTGGCGCAGACTGTCGCGCCACGAGGCGACCGCGGCCGCCGTCTACTACCGCACCCTGGGCCGTCACATGGGGATCCAGGACATCCCGGAGTCCTACGACGCCTTCGAAGAGTGTCTCGACGCCTACGAAGAGGCCCACTTCGGGTGGGACGAAGGCGCGCGCAAGGTCTCCGACGCGACCCTGGCTCTCATGGCCTCCTGGTACCCGCGTCCTCTGGCGCCCCTGTTGCGCACCTCCACCCTCGCCCTGCTCGACGACCCCCTCCTGCGTGCCTTCCGCTACGAGCCGCCCCATCCCGCCACCCGCGTGCTGGTCAGGCGCGCGGTGCGGCTGCGCGGCCGTGCCGTGCGCCTGCTGCCGCCACGGCGCGCTGCGCACTACGCCCGGCAGAACCGGGAGATCAAGGGATATCCGACGGGGTATCGGGTCGGCGAGCTGGGCACGTTCCCGGTGCCCGGCGCCGGGGGCTGCCCGGTGATCCACACGGACCAGTCCGCGGCCTCGTCAGCGCAGTGAGCTCAGTGTCGTCCGCAGCCAGGCGAGTTCCGCACGGCTGGTGGCGCGGGCGATGGTGAGGATGCCGCGCCGGAACGGATCGTCCAGGTCCTCGGCGCGCAGCGGCTGCTCGCCCTCGTAGAAGAAGCTGGCCGGCTCCTCCAGGAACGCCAGACGGCGGTCGAGCACCGCGGCTTGGGCCGCCTTGTCGTCGAGGTGGCGGAGAAAGGCCAGAACCGTGAACCAGCGGTTCTCATCGGTGATGTCGGCCTGCTGCGGTTCCGTGAGCCTGCGCCGCAGCTCGCTCCTGCCCTCCGGGGTGAGGCTGAGGACATGGCGCGGGGCCGCCACCGAGCCGGGCTGCGTCTCGCGGGCCAGCAGGCCCGCCTTCTCCAGTCGTTTGATGGCCGGGTACAGCGTGCTCTCCGCTACCGGGCGCACGTGTCCGGTCAGTGCGGTGATGCGCTTGCGCAGCTCGTAGCCGTGCAGGGGCGTGTCGCAGAGGAATCCGAGGATGGCCAGTTCGAGCATGACGTGCATTCTGCCGCACCGGCGGTGTACCTCCTAGGCGGAATACATCGTGAGCGATGTATTCTCGGTCGGGAAGAGCAGCCGAAGAGGGGGAGGGGCGATGCGGCAGGCACGGTTCGACGCGCACGGCAGCTGTATCCGCTGGACGGAGAGCGAAGGAGTCGGCCCCGCGCGGGTCTATGTGCACGGCCTGGGTGCGGCGTCGAGCGTCTATCACGCGCACATCGCGGCCAGGCCCGAACTGGCCGGACGGCGTTCGCTGTTCGTCGACCTGCCTGGTCACGGCATCAGTGACCGGCCGGCGGACTTCGGGTACGCGCTGGAGGATCACGCCAACGCCCTGGCCGCGGCGCTGGACGCGGCCCAGGTGACCGGGGCCGAGATCGTCGCGCACAGCATGGGCGGATCCGTCGCCATCGTGCTCGCCCACCTCCGCGGCGACCTGGTGTCACGCCTCGTCCTCACCGAGGCGAACCTCGACCCCGACCCGGGCGCGACGGCGGGCAGCAGCGCGATCGCGGCCTACGAGGAGGAGGACTTCGTGACCGACGGCCACGCGCGCGTGCTCGACAAGGTCGGCCCCCTGTGGGCGGCCACCATGCGACTCGCCGATGCCCGTGCCCTGCATCGCAGCGCGAGCGCACTGGTGAGAGGGACACGGCCCACGATGCGCGCGATGCTCCTGAAGCTGCCCATGGAGCGCGTCTACGTGCAGGGCGCCCGAAGCGGGCAACTCCAGGGAGCGGACGAGTTGGCCGCCGCCGGGGTACGCGTGGTGAGCGTGCCGGAAGCGGGGCACAACGTCATGTTCGACAACCCGGAGGCGTTCGCCACGGCCGTCGCCGGCCGCCCGTGACCGTCACGATCGTTCGGGCCGGACCGTTGAGGGTCGTCAGGGGCTGGCCGGGTCGCTGCCGGATCCGATCCAGGAAACGGTCTAGCCCTCCCGAACGGCCAGGGCCAGGAATCGCGCGTCCTCGTCCACGTACGACGTCAGCTGCCAGCCCGCGCCGGCGAGCAGCGGGCGCAGGTTCGCCTCGGCCCGCAGGTCGTCCGCCGTGATCTGGCGGCCCTGTCGCGCCGCGAGCGCCGCCCGCCCGATGGGGTGGAAGAGGGCGAGGACCCCTCCGGGACGCACGACGCGCCGCAACTCCCGCAGGTTCTGTGCCGGATCGGGCAGATGCGAGATCAGGCCCGCGCCGAACACGGCATCGAGCGATGCGTCGCGCACCGGAAGCCGGGTCACGTCCGCGAGCAGGAGTTGCCCGGCACGGTCCCTGCCCGCGTCGGTGGCCGCCTTCAGCATGGCGGGCGTCAGATCGGCGCCCAGGACGATCCCGGCGGGCCCCACGACCTCCCTGAGCGCGGGCAGTGCGCGCCCGGTGCCGCAGCCGGCGTCCAGGACGCGGTCGCCCGGGCGCAGGCCGAGTGCGGACGCGGCGGCCCGGTAGGCGGGCCCGTCATCGGGGAAACGGTTGTCCCAGTCGGCCGCTCGGGCGGAGAAGAAATCACGGACACGCGTGTGGTCGTCGCTCATGTGGCCATGATTGCGCAACGACTCGCATGCGCGTTGGGGGCACACGTTCGAGCGTGACGCGATCGTTCAAGGTCCCGTCTCTGTCATCTTCCAACACCTTTCGAACTGCGCCCCCGTTGTGCGCCCCTGCCCGGACTAGCGTCCCGGAGCCATGGGACACCTGGACCACGCCACCTTCGGCTGGCTGACCCCCGTGCTGTCGTACGCGATGGCCTGCATCGGCGCCGCCCTCGGGCTGCGCTGCACCGTCCGTGCGCTCGGCGCCACGGGCACGTCACGCCGGAACTGGCTCATCACCGCGGCCTCCGCCATCGGCACGGGCATCTGGACCATGCACTTCGTGGCCATGCTCGGCTTCGGTGTCACCGGTACCGAGATCCACTACAACGTGCCCCTCACGATCCTGAGTCTCGTCGTCGCGATGGCCGTCGTCGGCGGCGGCGTCTTCGCCGTCGGCTACGGGCATGACCGCGGGCGCGCGCTCGCACTCGGCGGGCTCACCACCGGGCTCGGCGTGGCGAGCATGCACTACCTGGGCATGGCCGCGCTGCGGCTGCACGGCGACGTGCGCTACGACCCCGTTCTGGTCGGCCTCTCCGTCGTCATCGCCGTCGTCGCCGCGACCGCCGCCCTGTGGGCGGCACTCAACATCAAGTCGCCGCTCGCCGTCGCCGGCGCGTCCCTCGTCATGGGCGGGGCGGTGAGCAGCATGCACTACACCGGAATGCTGGCCGTCAGCGTGCGGGTCACCGAGCCGGGCGCGGCCCTGACCGGCGCGACGACCATGCAGTTCATCTTCCCCCTCGCGGTCGGACTCGGCTCCTACCTCTTCTTGACCTCGGCATTCGTCGCGCTCTCCCCCACCACGGGGGAGCGCGAGGCCTCCGTGGCCGCTCAGCGTCCGGCGGAGGGCGCCGCCGGATAGCGGCGCCCCCGGGCCCGGTCACCCGGGCCCGGGCCCGGTCCCGGCCGCCCGGCCCCGGTCACCCGCCACAGCCGGGCGGACGCACCCCGACATCTCACCGAGCGAGGAGGCCATGCGCACACCCCGTAGGACCCCCGACCCGGCCGACGGCACAGCGCCGCCGCAGCCCGGGGCCCCGGCACGCGGTCGACGCGCGCACGCGGGACCGCCCGCCGACGAACGGCCCGCCGCGCCAGCCGCCTCGGAGCCCGAAGCGCCGGCCATCCCCGCGGCGCGTGAGCGCGCGAAGCGGCTGCGCCCCCGCACCGTACGAGCCAAGATCGTGTGCCTGCTGATGGTGCCGGTCGTCTCCCTGCTGGGGTTGTGGGGGTACGCCACGGTGAGCACGGCCCAGGACGTGGCGCACCTGCGGCAGGTACAGCGCGTCGACACGCAGGTGCGCGGCCCCGTCGCCACCGCCGTCGCCGCACTGCAGGCCGAGCGCGTGACCGCCGTGCGCCACGCGACCCGACCCGCGCCCGACGCAGGCAGCGCACTCAAGAGGCAGGCGGACCGCACGGACCGCGCGGTGGCGAAATTGCGCCGGGGCGAGGGCCGGACGGTCGCCGAGGGCGCCGATCTGCCCGCCGGTGTGGCCTCCAGGCTCGAAACGTTCGTCTCGGCCGCCGAGGGCTTGCGCACGCTACGGGCCGACGTGCTCGACGGGAGCACCGGCTGGGACGCGACCTACGGCCAGTACACCAAGACCATCGCGGACGCCTTCGGGGTCGGCGGCGCGCTCACCGGCATCCAGGAGGCCGAAGCGGGTTCCGACGCGCGCGTGCTGCTCGAATTCTCCTGGTCCGCCGAGATGCTGGCGCGCGAGAACGCCCTCCTGTCCAGCGCCCGGCTCGACGGCTCCCTCGACGGCGAGCGACTGCGGCAGTTCACCGGCGCCGTGGAGACCCGGCGGACCCTGGCCAATGCGGCGGCGGACCTGCGCGGACCCGAACGAGCGGCCTGGCAGAGCCTCGTTGAGGGCAGCGCGTACGCCGACGTGCGCGCCGTCGAGGACAAGGTGCTCCTCGCGCCGCCGGGCAGCGAAGCCGCCGAAGCGTCATCGGCCGCGAAGTGGGACGGCTCCCACGCGGTCGTACGGGACGAGCTGCGCGCCATCGACGCCGGCGCGGGCCGCGGCGCCGTCGACCGGGCCGACCCCTTCACCCGCGGACTGCTCACCTCGGCGGGCGCCGCCGTGCTGCTCGGACTCGTGGCCGTGGCCGCCTCGCTGGTCATCTCCGTACGCATCGGGCGCGGCCTGGTCGTCGAACTGGTCAGCCTGCGCAACGGCGCTCTGGAGATCGCCCGCCACAAACTCCCGCACGCCATGCGCAGGCTACGGGCGGGCGAGGAGATCGACATCCACGCCGAAGCGCCACCAGGAGCGCCCGCGGAAGACGAGACGGGACAGGTCTCCGAGGCCCTTGGCACGGTGCACCGAGCCGCCCTGCACGCCGCCATCGAGCGCGCCGAACTCGCCAGCGGCATCTCGGGCGTCTTCGTCAACCTCGCCCGCCGGAGCCAGGTCCTCGTCCACCGCCAGCTCAGTCTCCTCGACAGCATGGAACGCAGGTCGGACGACCCGGACGAACTCAGTGACCTCTTCCGCCTCGACCACCTCACCACCCGCATGAGGCGACACGCCGAGAGCCTGATCATCCTCTCCGGAGCCGCACCCGGGCGCGCCTGGCGCCTGCCCATCTCCCTGACCAACGTCGTGCGTGCGGCCGTCTCCGAAATCGAGGACTACGCGCGCGTGGAGGTACGCCAACTTCCCACCGCCGCCGTCGCCGGCACGGCCGTCGCCGACCTCACCCACCTCTTGGCCGAACTGGTCGAGAACGCCGCCCAGTTCTCCCCGCCCCACACCAAGGTGCGGGTCAACGGCGAACCGGTCGGCAACGGCTACGCCCTGGAGATCGAGGACCGCGGTCTCGGCATGGGCCCGGAGAGCCTGGCCGAGGCCAACCACCGCATCGAGCAGTCCCAAGCGCTCGATCTGTTCGACAGCGACCAGCTGGGCCTCTTCGTCGTCAGCAGGCTCGCCGCACGACACGGGATCAAAGTGCACCTCAGTACGTCCCCCTACGGCGGTACCACCGCGGTCGTCCTCCTGCCCACCGCACTGCTGCAGAGCACCACGCCGGAAAGTCCCGGAGCCCACACCATGGAACGTGACCGCGAACAGATCGGGCACGCGCGCGTACCCGACGCCGTACCGATGAACGGCAACTCCGTGCCCGCCCAGGCCGCCCGCCCCGCGCTGGCCGCGACGACACAGAGCACGGCGGCGACGCCCCCGGGCGTCACCACCCTGCGCCCGCACAACCCCCCGGGCCCGGAACCCGAACGCCCGAACGCGGAACCCGTCAGGACCCCCGAGCCGTCGGACGATCTCCCGCGCCGAGTGCGCCAGACCCACCTGGCCCCCCAGCTGCGCGAGCGCCCCCACCCCGGCGCCAGCGGATCCGTGGACGTCCGCGCAGAGACCGAACGCAGCCCCGAAGCGGTACGCGACCGCATGACCGCCTACCGCGACGGCTGGACCCGCGGCGGCGGCCGACGGCCGGGCATCGTCGGCGCGGTCCCCGACCCCCCGGGGCCCGCACCGGCCAGCGACAGCACCGAAGGAGATCACTCATGATCCAGGACCAGAGCGTCACCGCCGGCCGGTCCGGCGAACTCGACTGGCTGCTCGACGACTTGGTGCTGCGCGTCGGCGAGGTGCGGCACGCCGTGGTGCTCTCCAACGACGGCCTCGCCGTCGGCGCCTCCACTGCCCTCACCCGGGAAGACGCCGAACACCTTGCCGCGGTCGCCTCCGGATTCCACAGCCTCGCCAAGGGCGCCGGACGGCACTTCGGAGCCGGGGGAGTGCGGCAGACCATGGTGGAGATGGACGACGGCTTCCTGTTCGTGGCGGCTGCGGGCGACGGCTCCTGCCTGGCCGTCCTCAGCTCCGTCACCGCCGACATCGGCTTGGTCGCCTACGAGATGGCGCGCCTGGTCAAACGGGTGGGCGAGCATCTCTACCTGCCCTCGCGTTTCGCGTCGCCGCCACCGGTCGTCGGCTGACCCAGGGCGGTCGACGCAGATGACCGAGGACAGAAGCGGCGCCGCGCGCGACGCGGGCAGCCAGTGGTACGACAACGAGGCCGGACCACTGGTCCGCCCCTATGCGATGACGGGCGGACGGACCCAACCGGGCCCCAGCGGAGTGCGGTTCGACCTGATCGCCCTCGTCACGCTGGACCGCAACGCCCCGGGCCCCGGAGACGACACCGCTCTCGGCCCGGAACACCGGTCCCTCATCGAACTGTGCCGCATCGAGACCCAGTCGGTCGCCGAGCTGGCGGCCGACGCCGATCTGCCCGTGGGCGTGGTCCGCGTACTGCTCGGCGACCTGCTGGAAATGGGCTGCGTGAAGGTGGACCGACCCGTGCCACCCGCACAACTTCCCGACGAGAACATCCTGCGAGAGGTGATCGATGGGCTCCGAGCACTCTGATGCCGACGGCGACACCACCGCCATGGCACTGAAGATTCTGGTCGCGGGCGGCTTCGGGGTGGGCAAGACCACCCTGGTCGGCGCGGTCAGCGAGATCCGCCCGCTGCGCACCGAGGAACTCCTCAGCGAGGCGGGCCAGTCGGTGGACGACACCGGCGGAGTCGACCGCAAGACCACGACGACCGTCGCCATGGACTTCGGCCGCATCACCATCAGGTCGGGCCTGTCGCTGTACCTCTTCGGTACGCCGGGCCAGGACCGCTTCTGGTTCCTGTGGGACGAGTTGTCCCAGGGCGCGCTCGGTGCCGTCGTCCTCGCGGACACCCGGCGGCTCGAGGACTGCTTCCCCGCCGTCGACTACTTCGAGCACCGGCACATCCCGTTCGTGGTGGCCGTCAACTGCTTCGCGACCGCGCGTACGTACGGTGCACATGAAGTGTCACGGGCCCTGGACCTCGACCGCGGCACCCCCGTGGTGCTGTGTGACGCACGGGACCGCGATTCGGGAAAGGAGGTGCTGATACGCCTGGTCGAGTACGCCGGGCGGATGCATACCGCCCGGCTGCTCGACACGGTGGGCTGAAGCGGGTCGCGGGAGCGAGGCGCCGTCAGTCGGCGACCGCGCCCTGCGCGATCACCTTGTCGATCTTGACGCGTACCAGCAGCTCGCCCGGTACGCCGTTGCGCTCGCCGAACTCCTCGGCGCGCCCCTCGCCCATGTAGCGCGCGCCGAGCCGGCCGGCCCAGTGGCGCACCTCGTCGAGGTCGTCGCTCAGCCGTGCCTGTCCCTGCAGGACCACGAACGCGAACGGAGGCTTGTCGTCGTCCACACATAGGGCGACACGCCCGTCTCGCGCCAGATTCCGCCCCTTGACGGTTTCCGCCCCGGTGTTGAACACCAGCTCGTCCCCGTCCAGCAGGAACCAGATTGGGGCGATATGGGGGCTTCCGTCTGCCCGAACGGTCGACAGTTTCGCGGTTCGGGTGCCCTTTGAGACGAACGCCCGCCACTGGTCCTCGGTCATCTTCTGTGCCATGTCCTCATCATGCTTGCCGGGGGGCCGATGGTGGGGAAGGCTGGCAGGTCAGTTCCTCCAGGCAGGGGGAACAGAAGGCGGGGAGACGGGAACATGGCGCAGAACACGGGCCTCGGCTGGCTGCTCGACGACTTGACCAAACGCATGGAGCCCGTGCGGCACGCTCTGGTGCTGTCCAACGACGGCCTCGTGACCGGTGCGAGCTCGGAACTGAAGCGCGAGGACGCGGAACATCTGGCGGCGGTCTCGTCGGGGCTGCACAGTCTGGCCAAGGGCTCGGGGCGGCACTTCCGGGCGGGCAGCGTGCGCCAGACGATGATCGAGTTCGACGACGCGGTGCTGTTCGTCACCGCGGCCGGCGACGGCAGTTGCCTGTGCGTCCTCAGCTCCGCGGAAGCGGACATCGGTCAGGTCGCGTACGAGATGACACTCCTCGTCAACCGAGTCGGCGAACACCTCGGCGTCGGCGCCCGCCAGCCGGAACGGACCCCGGTCGTGGACGTCTGACCAGCGGAAACGCGGGCCCGGCGAGAGTTATCCACAGGCTCGACGCGAGTTGCGGTGATCGCGCTACGGTTTTTCCCGAGAGCAAAGACGCCTCACGGGGGAGAACCACCATGACAGGTCACACGATCACGCAGGACAGCGCGGACACGGTAACGGGGACGGTCGCCACGGCAGTGGAGAGCGTCGACACGGCCGTGGGGACGTCGGTCACGCCGGGCCGCGCAGCCCGGGAACTGGGCGTGAAACGCGGCGAGTTCGAGCTCGCCGTGCTGCTGGGGCACGTCCGCACCATCAGTGACTCGGCCGGCGGTCGGCGCCGCGTCACACACGAGGAGATCGAGCGCGTCCGTGCGGGAAAGGGTTTTCCCGAGGCGTGGCTGGAGCGCGTCAGGGCCGTGGGGAACACGGAGGGCGCGGCTCTCATGGGCATCTCCACGGCCCGGTTCACCCGCCTCTCACGGGCCGGCTTCATCGTCCCGGTGAAGGTCTATCTGAACCGCTATCGCGCGGTGGTCTGGCTGTATCTGGCCGAAGAACTGAAGCGCTTCGCCGAGGCCGAGGCCCACGCCGGCCTGCTCACCGGTCGAGCCCCCGCCCCGATCCGCGCCCAGCTGGACGCGGGCATCGACCGCCGGGCACGGAACTGGCGAGGCCGCCAGGCGGGGGCGCTGCTGCGGCAGTCCGACGATCCCTGGGAGCGCGCCGCGATCGTGGCCGCACTGCTCGACCCGGTCCAGATCGCGGAGATCATCAAGGATCCGTACGAACGCGCCTACATGCGAAGGCTCATGCCCGAGGCTTTCGGCCAGGGCACCTCGGAGACACCGGCGGGACGGATCGTCCAGAAGATCATGACGGCGGACGACCCGGACGAGATCCGCTGGCTCCGGGCCCATCTCACCATCGGCCTCTCGCAGGCCCGAGGACAGCGCCCGGCGCCGCGACCCGCGCCGAAGTCCGAGTCCCATCCGATGCAGACGGTGCCGACGGCGCCCGAAACCGCCCCCGCCCCGCGCCGGGATCTCGAAGCCGAGCCGAGCCCGCACTCGGCGTCACTTCGCGAGGCGTCCGCCGCCGTCTTGTCCGACGACGATGGCGATGGCGACGGGGCTGGGCGGGCGCCGGAGCCGAGAGGTCTGCTCAAGTGGATGCGCCGCCGGGGAGCGTAGGGCAAAACTCGCCCCCCGCGGGTCGCTTCGCTACACCGTGGTGTCCAGGTCCTTGGCGTAGTGCTCGATCGCGGGGCGGTAGACGGCGAGGCCCGGGTCCTGGCTCGTGGTGGCGAGCAAGGTCAGCAGGATCTCCATCGCGTCGTGCGCCCGGCCGGTGTTGTAGAGAGCCATGGCCAGGAACGTCTTGAGCGCGGCATCGTCGGGAAACTCCGCCACCGCGTCGCTCAGGACCGCCACGGCTTCGGGATAGCGGCCCAGGACGCGATAGGTACTGCCCAGACCCAGCAGCGCGCCCCGGCGGTCATCAGGAGAAAGGCCCGCGGACTCGACCGCGCGGACGTAGTGCGGCACCGCCTCGGCCTCCAGGCCGAGTGCGTCGTGCACCCAGGCCGTCTGGTAGGCCACCTCGGCGTCCGAAGGGAACTGCTCGCACAGGGCGACCAGCCGCTCCCGGGCCTCCTCGCGTCGACCGCCCTCACGGAGCCGCACGGCCTCGGCCAGCAAGCGCTCACGCTGCCCCACCACGTCCTCGTCCCTCGTCAACGCCTGTTTCCTCTCTCGGCCGTACCCGACTTCGCGCCCTCCCCGAAACGATCGGAGGCACCCATGTCATCCTGCCTGAAACGAGTCCCCCGCGACTCGCACACCCCGGACACCTCGTACACGCCCACGGCCCGCACCCCGCACCACTCGCGCACTCCGCACGCGCCGTCCCTAGGGACGCACCGGGGGCGGGCCCGTGGAACCCCGGGGAGTCAGGGTGGGGGTGGGCACCTGGTGGGGTGCCACGCGCCCGCCGGACAAGACCTCGTAGAGGGTCCGGGCGACATCCGCTCCGAAGGCGTGGATGTCGTGGCTCATCGCGGAGAGCGTGGGATGGGTCAGTTTGCACAACTGCGAGTCGTCCCAGGCCAGCAGGGAGATGTCGGCGGGCACCCGCAGACCCATCTCGGCGGCTACGGACAGGCCGGCCACCGCCATGAGGTCGTTGTCGTAGATGATCGCCGTGGGGCGCTCGGCCGCGGTGAGCAGCGAGCGTGTGGCTCGGGCGCCCGCTTCCCCGGAGAAGTCCGTGGCCAGCTGACGGCCCGCGGGCAGGCCCAGGTCGGTCATGGCCGCGGTGAAGGCGGCGCCGCGGATGACGCTGTGGCCCAGCTCGGCGGTGCCGCCGACCCGGGCGATGGTTCGATGCCCCAAGGCCGCGAGATAGCGCACCGCTTCGGTGACGGCGGTGGTGTCGTCGGTCCACAGCGAGGTGAACGGTCCGGTGAGCGAGGGGTGGGCGACGGCGACCACGGGCATCCCCAGCTGGGAGAGCACGGGGACGCGCGGATCGTGCTCACGGAAGTCGACCAGGATCGAGCCGGCGATCTGCCCGGAGCGCCACCAGTGCCGCTGGAGCTCGATCTCCTCGTCCAGGCTCTTCACCAGGCGCAGGAGCAGCGCGCTCGACTGGTCGGACAGGACGCTTTCCAGGCCGGAGATGAACTCCATGTAGAAGGGTTCGAGGCCGAGTTGGCGTGCGGGGCGGCTGATCGCGAGCCCGATCGTGCCCGTTCCCTGCTTGTTGAGGGCGCGTGCCGAGCGGTTCGGTTCCCAGCCCATCGACTGGGCGACCTCCAGGATGCGGGCCCGTGTCGCCTCCGACACGCCCGGCTTGTTGTTGAACGCCAGCGAAACGGCCGCTCGTGACACCCCGGCACGGGCGGCGACGTCCCGGATGGTCAGTCTCGGTTCGCTCATGCGGGCTCCACCGCGAACAGGGCTGCCGTGACCGTGGCGAGGTGATCGGTGCCATCGGGGTCGGGGCTCCAGCCGCGTACGCCGATCGTCACGCTCTCGCCGGGCAGCAGGGTCACCAGGCCTTGGTCCGCCGTGGCCGTCGGCGCGAGCCGGTCGGCCTGGAGCAGCAGGTCACGCAGGAGCGTGCGGGCAGTCACCACGACGTCGACCCTATCCTCGTGCCGGACCACGTCCAGCTCGAAGGCGGGAACGGGGTAGGCGAAGTCCTTGTCCGGCACGGGAAGGTGTACGGCGCGCAGTCCGTCCGCGTCGGCGATCAGGAGTTCCTTGCCCGCCCCGGCATCGGGCAGCAGGTCGTCGGGGATCTCCACGCAGGCGACGGATCGCTCCGCGGCCCACACCAGGACGGTCGTCTCGGCCAGGGTGCGTCCGTCCGCCGTCATCCGCCGCAGCCGGACGTCGATGGCCCAGGACGCGGCGGACTGGTTGACGGCGGCCACGACGGGGCGGCCGGCCCGGGTCTGGACGGTGAGCAGGCGGTCCGCGTAGAGGCGGCGCAGCTCGTGGTACAGGGGCTTGAGGCGGCCGTCGCCGTCGATGGCGGACCAGGAGGTGACCGGCCAGCAGTCGTTGAGCTGCCAGACGACGGTGCCCGCGCAGCGCGGCCAGTGGGAGCGCCAGTGTTCGATCCCGGTGGCGATGGCGCGGGCCTGGTTGACCTGGGTGAGGTAGTGCCAGCGGTCGAAGTCGTCGGGGAGGGCGAAGTGGTGCTCGAGTCCGCGGTTCAGCTTGCCGTTTCCGTCGTCGGCCTTTTGGTGGTGGAGCATGCCGGGCGAGTCGGGCCGCAGCTGCTCGCCGGGCAGGGCGCGTCGCACGGTGGTGTGGGCGGGCGGCGCTTGCCAGCCGAACTCGGCGACGAAGCGGGGCACGGTGTCGAGGTAGTCGGTGTAGTCGGTGCGGTTCCACACCTCCCAGGAGTGCGTGGTGCCGTGGCGGGGGTCGTTCGGGTGGTGGTCCCAGGTTCCGGACCAGGGGCTGCCGGCCCAGTAGGGGCGGGTGGGGTCGGTCTCGGCGACGATGCGGGGGAGCAGGCCCAGGTAGTAGCCCTCGCCCCAGGACTCGCCGGCGAGTTGTTCCTCCCACTGCCAGTCGCGAAAGCCCCAGAGGTTTTCGTTGTTCCCGTTCCACAGGACCAGGGAGGGGTGGGGCATGAGACGGGTGACGTTCTCGCGGGCCTCGGCCTCGATCTCGGAGCGCAGGGGCTGTTCCTCCGGGTAGGCGGCGCAGGCGAAGAGGAAGTCCTGCCAGACCATGAGGCCCAGTTCGTCGCAGAGGTCGTAGAAGGCGTCGGCCTCGTAGATGCCGCCGCCCCAGATGCGGATGAGGTCGATTCCCGCGTCGGCGGCCTGGGTGAGACGGGTGCGATAGCGCTCGGGGGTCACGCGGGAGGGGAAGACGTCGTCCGGGATCCAGTTGACTCCGCGGGCGAAGAGCCGCTCGCCGTTGACGGCCAAGGTGAAGCCGGTGCCGTGTTCGTCGGGCGTGGTGTCGAGGGTGACGGTGCGGAAGCCGAGCTTGCGCTCCCAGCGGTCGAGGTTCTGCCCTGCTTCGTCGAGCAGCTGGAGCTGGGTCTCGTGCAGGATCTGCTCGCCGTATCCGCGGGGCCACCACAGGTCCACGTCCGGTACCTCGACGGTCAGGGTGGCGCTGTCGCCCTCGAAGGTGACGGTCGCGGTGTGCTCGCCGATGTGGGCGCGGGCGGTGAGCGGGCCGCTGCGGGTGCGTTCGACCTCGATGCGCAGTTCGGCGCGGCCGGTGGTGCCGTCGACGGTGACCAGCGGGCGGACCTGGGCGAGCCGTGCGGTCGACCAGTGTTCCAGGCGCACGGGCCGCCACATGCCGGCCGTGACCAGGGTCGGCCCCCAGTCCCAGCCGAAGGAGCAGGCCATCTTGCGGATGAACTGGAAAGGCTCCGGATAGGAGTTGGGGCGGTCGCCCAGGGATAGGCGTACGGCTTCCGCCTCGGTGTAGGCGGAGGTGAAGTGGACCGACAGAGAGGTCTCGGCGCCGGTGTTGGCCTGCGGGAGTCGGCGGGTGATGTCGAAGCGGTAGCCGCGGTGCATGTTGCGGGTGCGGCCGATGACCGTCCCGGCCAGGGTGATCTCGGCGACGGTGTCGAGGCCGTCGAAGACCAGGTCGGTGCGCTCGTGGGAGGTCTCGCGCGGGCCGAGCACGGTGTCATAGGTCCAGTCGGTGCGGCCGATCCAGTCGACCTGCCGTTCGTTCTGGTTCAGGAAGGGGTCGGGGATGCGGCCTGCGGCCAGCAGGTCGGTGTGGACGCACCCGGGGACCTGGGCGGGTATCGCGGAGGTGTCGTGCCGCAGGGTCCAGCCTTCGGTCAGGGTGGTGACGTCCTTCATGAACCGTGCTCCATTCAAGGCGGTCGGGGGGTGTTGCACGTGCGGGTGCGGGTCGATCGGTGGGCTCATGACTTGACGGCCCCGTCGACGAGGGCGTTCTCCATGCGGCGTTGCAGGGCGATGTACACGGCGTAGACCGGGGCGAGGGTGATGAGGCAGGCGGCGGCGAGGGTGCCGTACTGGATCATCGTGGCGGAGGTGAGGGAGGGCAGCGCGACCTGGACGGTGCGCAGTTCGGGGTCCGGGCCGAGGATGACGAGGCTGAAGAGGTATTCGTTCCAGAAACCGAGGAAGTTGAGGATCGCCACGGTGATCACGCCGGGTGCCGACATGGGGACGTAGATGCGCCACAGGACCGTCCAGCGTCCGGCGCCGTCCATCATGGCGCTCTCCTCCAGTTCGGCCGGGATGGTGCGCATGAACTGGGTGAGCAGGATGACCGAGAGGGGCAGGGCGGTGGCGGGCAGGAAGAGGATCAGGAACGCCTGCATCTGAAACATGCCCAGCTCGATGGCCAGCAGCACGGTGGGCACCAGGGCGGCGAAGGCGGGGATGAGGAAGCCGAGGCCGAAGATCCGCTCCATGACGGCCGCGGTGCGTCCGCTGCTGCGGGCCAGGCCGTAGGCGGCGGGGAAGGCGAGGGCCAGGGTGATGGCTTCGGCGCCGGCGGTGATGAGCAGGGAGTTGCCCAGGGCGGGGCCCAGCGAGGCCAGGTCCCAGGCGTCGGTGAAGTTCTCGACGAGCCAGTTGCCGGGCAGGGCGAAGGGGTGGTCGAAGACTTCGGGGTTGTTCTTGAGGGAGGTGGTGAGGAGGTAGTAGAGCGGCAGGATGAGGAGCAGGGCGTAGAGCCAGGCCAGGATGTGGCCGGTCAGCGGGCCGCTGCTGCGGCGGGATGCCATGGGCAGCCTTCCGGAGTGGGTGGGGCCAGGGGCGCTGGCTAGTGGTTCTGGCGGAGGAAGCGGCGGATGACGACCATGCCGATGAGTCCGACGACGAAGAGGAAGACGCCGACGGCCTGGCTGTAGCCGACGTCCTGCTGGAGGAAGGCGCGTTGGTACATCAGGTAGGACAGGGTGGTGGAGGAGGTGCCGGGGCCGCCCTTGGTGAGCATCAGCACGGTGGCGGCGGAGCTGAAGAGGGTCCACAGGAACTGCAGCATCGTGGCGACGCCCACGAAGCCCTTGCAGATCGGGTACGCCACCTGCCACATCCGGCGCCAATGCCCGGCGCCGTCCAGGGCGGCCGCTTCGTACATGGCCTCCGGGACGCTTGCCAGGCGGGCCGCGAAGAGCACTGCCGTGTAGCCGATGCCGCCCCATACGTCGACGACGATCACGGTGGCGAGGGCCGTCGAGGGGTCGGCGAGCCAGGGCGTGGTCGCCGTGCCGAGGCCGAGGGATTCCAGCATGCCGTTGACCCCGCCCTCGGGGGCGAACATCCCCACGAAAATCATTGCCTTGGCGGAGATCGAAAGGAGGCCGGGGGTGAAGCACAGGACGCGCAGAGTGCGGTGGCCCGGTGGCTTGAGCTGGAGGTAGTACCCCAGCATGAAGGCGAGCGGGATCATCAGGGGCAGGGCGACGGCCAGTTGGATGACGGTGTTGTGGACCGCGTCCCAGAAGACGGGGTCGTCGAACATCCGCCGGTAGTTGTCCGTCCCGGTGAATGCGTGCGGCGAGATGAGGCTCGCCCAGTCGTGGAAGCTGATGACGAACATCGCCACGACGGGGCCGAGCATGAACACGCCGTACCAGGCCAGGGCGGGCACCGCGAAGAGTGCGGGGCCCCGTCCGCGCCGCCGACGTCGGACGGCGGCGCGGACGGGAGGCGAGGGGTCCGGCCGCGCGGGCGCCTTCGCGGTGGGCGGGCCGGAGTGGGAGCGGGTGAGTGCCGGGGTCATCACTGGACCCCGCGGTAGGCCTGGTCGAGGGCGCCGCAGATCTGCTGGGCGTCCTTGCCGGGCCCGAAGGCGAGCGAAGTGGCCTGGATGAGGGGGGTGTTGGCGGCGGCCGGGATGTGCAGGTCGGGCAGCTGGGCGTCGGTGGTGGTCTCGGGGATGTCGTTGACGGCGCTGTTCAGCAGCGGGTCGTCGCTCTTGCGGTGCTCGGCGTCGAGCTTGACGGCCGGGTAGATGCTGGCGTCGGCGACGAACCGGCCGGCGACCTCGGGCTGGTAGAAGTGGCTGACGAACTGCTTCACCGCGTCCTGCTTCTTGTCGCCGTTCGGGCTGATCCAGAAGCCGGTGCTGGTGTAGCCGGTGAACACGGTCGGCTTGTCGAAGGCCGAGCCCCGCGGCAGCGGGAGACCGGCCAGTTCGGTGGTCTTTCTGACCTTGTCCGGTACCTCGCTGAACGCCCAGGAGCCTTGCGACATGATCGCGGCCTTGCCGCCGTAGTACTGGTTTTGCATCGCGTCGAAGGTGAACCCCTGGGCCTTGTCGGCGAAGACCCCCGCGTCGCGCAGCTGGGTGAAGAGCTTGATGCCCTTCATCGCTCCGGCCGAGTCGCAGTAGCCGCCCTTGGCGTCGAGTTTCTGGGCCGCCGGCTTCGTCACGTACGACTGGGATATCTGGAGGAAGAGCTTCTGTCCGCTCCAGTCGTTGCCGCCCACCGCCATCGGCTGGATGCCCGCCTTGCGCAGCTTCTTCGCCGCGGAGATCAGCTCGTCGGTGGTGGTGGGGATGTCGTCGACGCCGGCTTTCTTCAGGAGGGCGGTGTTGTACCAGACGGGCCAGGAGAAGCCCGCGAACGGGAAGCCCATCGCCTTGCCTTCGGGGTTGGTCCACTCCTTGAGGGCCTGGGGCTCGGTCTTGTTCCGCAGTCCCCAGTCGTCGAGGTATTTGTCGACGGGGACCGTGGCGTCGTTCTTCGTCCAGGCGAGGGTCTTGTCGAAGAGGTTGACGAAGACGACGTCCGCCTCCTTGTCGGCGGCGAGGGAGGTCTCGTAGGACTCGTCGAGGTCCTCGCCGGCCTCGACGATCTTGACCTTGATGCCGGATTCCTTGGAGAACGCGGCGACCTCGTCGTAGAAGACCTTGCCGCCCGGTGTCGCCTTCAAGTACTGGGAGAGCACCGTCAGTTGCTTGGGGTCGTCGGCCGTCGCATCGCCGCCCTTGCCGCATCCGGTCGCCACGGCGAGCAGGGAGAGGGTGCCGACGAGGGCGACGGCGGTTTTGCGTGTCATGTGCCTTGTCCTCCAGGGGAGTTGCGGGCGGCTCTGGCGCGGCCCGCTGACCTTGGCGCACAACCTAGACAGGAATTCAGGACCTCGTCCATAGACCGGTTCAGTTTTCTTTTGCGTGCAATATCAACGAACTGAAAGTGCATTACTGAACCTTTACTTAATTTGACAAGCATCTAGACAACGTTGTCTCCGGTGGGCAGAGTGTGCGCTCGACCGCGGGACGCTCCGGTCTCGCATCCCCGACAGAGGGGCTTTCCCATGCACGGAAAACGCATCACCGCGTTTCTCGCAGCCGCGCTGCTCGCGCTGTGCCTCACCCCCGACGCACAGGCGTTCCCCGGCAGCTCCAAGCAGCAGGTGATCAACTACCTGCGCTCCATCTCGGGTTCGAACATCGTGTCCGGCCAGCACAACAAGGAACCCGCGAGCAACCCCGGCCAGTACACGCAGCAGGTCAAGGACGTCACCGGGCAGTACCCCGGCCTGTGGGGCGGGGACCTGATGTTCCGGGCCGCGGACGTCGCCAACCGGCAGCGGGTGATCGACCAGGCGAAGACGGAGTGGGCCAACGGCTCGCTCGTGTCGCTGACCTGGCACGTCTGTCCGCCGACCATGGGCAGTTCCTGCGAGTTCGAGGGCGGCGTCAAGTCGCGCATCACCGACGCCCAGTTCTCGCAGGTCGTCACCGACGGGACCGCGCTGAACAATGCCTGGAAACGCCGCCTCGACGAGGTCGTGCCCTATCTTCAGCAGCTCAAGTCGGCCGGCGTGCCGGTGCTGTTCCGGCCGCTGCACGAGATGAACGAGCAGTGGAACTGGTGGGGCCACCGGCCGGGCGCGAACGGCGGCGCACGGCTCTACCGGATCACCCACGACTACCTCGCGGCCAAGGGCCTGGACAACCTCATCTGGGTGTGGAACGTCCAGGACAACCCCGAGGGCGGCTGGTCCAGCTACTACCCCGGGGCCGCCTACGTCGACGTGGCCTCGCTCGACGTCTGGTACAAGAACTACCCCAGCTCGTCCGACTACCAGCAGTTGCAGAGCATCGCGGGCGGCAAGCCGATCGCCCTGGCGGAGATGGGCAAGGTCCCCGACGCCGCCCTGCTCACCAGCCAGACCCGCTGGTCGTACTTCATGATCTGGTCGGAGCAGCTGAAGGGGAACAACACCAACGCCGAGATCCAGGCCTGCTACTTCCATCCCCGCGTCCTCAACCAGGGCGAGGTGAAGTTCCCGGCCGCGGCGGCGCGGGGCAGTGGCCTGGTGCCCCGCACCGCATCGGCCCCGGGTCCCGCGGGCACCTGACGCTCTGACCCCGCCCGAACCGGCCGCCGGCCGCCCGGCGGCCTCCCTCGTGCGGGACCGGGGCCCCCTGCCCGGACCCCGGTCCCGCACCCCCTTGCCCACCTCCCAATGCCCACCCCCCTTGCCCCGCCCATCCCCCCGACCAGGGAAGAGGATCAGGTGAGACACCCCTCCATGCCGTTCCCGCGCAGCCGCCGCCTGCTTTCCGCCGTTGCCGCGCTGTGCGGCATGGCGCTGTCCACGGCCGCCGCGCCGTCCGGCCCGTCCGCCTCCGCCCCGTCGGACCCGGGCGACGCGACCCGGGTGACCCGGGCAGCCCAGTCGCCGGGCACCGCCCACGCCCCGGCGGGCGCCGCCGCCTCCCGATCTGCTGCCGCCCCCGCCTCGCTCCTGGTCCGCACCGCACAAGGGCGCGTCCAGGGCCGCCGACTCGCCGACGCCGCCGCCGCCGACGACGCCGACGTCGACTTCTTCGGCCGGATCCCCTACGCCGCCGCCCCGACCGGCCCCCTGCGCTGGCGCCCCCCGCAGCCGCCGCGCACCTGGAACGGCGTACGGGACGCCGGTGCCCCCAGCCCCGCCTGTCCCCAGACCGAGAACAGCAACGGCCCCCGGTCCGAGACAGAGGACTGTCTCCACCTGGACGTGTGGCGCCCCGACACGCCGGCCGCCCGGGCCGGGAAGGCGCCGGTGCTGTACTGGATCTTCGGCGGCGGAGGCATCAACGGCTCCGGCAGCCAGTACGACGCCCGGAAACTGGCCGCCGAGACGGGAAGCGTCGTGGTCACGGTCAACCACCGCCTGGGCTGGCTGGGCTTCCTCGCCCTGCCCGAACTCACCGCGTCCGCACCCGACCAGGTCTCCGGACAGTTCGGCTTCCAGGACCAGATCGCCGCACTCGGCTGGCTGAAGAAGAACGCCACGGCGTTCGGGGGCGACCCGCGCAAGGTGACGGTGGCGGGCCAGTCCGCCGGCGGGCGCGCGGTGTGCCGACTCCTCACCTCGCCGAAGGCCGCCGGTCTGTTCCGGCGCGCCGTCATCCAGAGCGGCGCCTGCAACGCCGACGCACTGGCGCCCAGAGAGCGCGCGGGAGAGGCCTTCGCCGACGCCGTCGGCTGTGGGAGGGGCAGGGCCAAGGCCGCGACGCTCGCCTGCCTGCGCGGCAAGGACGTGAGCGCTCTGCTCGACCGGCAGGACCCGCCCGGCACCCCCACCATCGGCGGCACCGCACTCCCGCACGACCCCCAACGGGCCATCGAGACGGGCCGGTTCACGCGGGTGCCCGTGCTCATCGGCAACACGCACGACGAGAACCGCCCCTATCCCGGCATCAGCCAGCCCGCCACCGCCGCCTCGCTCAAGGCATGGATCGACCGCACGTACCCGGACCTCGCGGACGAAGTGGCCGAGCAGTACGCCACCATGGAACCCCCCGACGCGGCAGGCGCCATCGCCTCCGACACCGACCGGGTCTGCCGTGCCTGGAAGATCGAGAACGCGCTGGCCCGGCACACCGCCGTGTACGCCTACGAGTTCAACGACTTCACCGCACCCGCCGAGGCCGAGACGCCGGGCTTCGCCTGGGGCGCGTACCACACGACGGAGCTGGAGTACCTCTTCCGGTTCACCCGCTCCGACGGCTCCGAGAAGTTCCTCACCGGCCTCGACGCCCGGCAGCGGAAGCTGGCCCGCCAGATGCGTGAGCGATGGGGTGCCTTCGTCGAGGACGGCAGACCGGCGCCGAGCGCGGCGTGGCCGGCGTACCGCCCGGGCCGACCTGCGGTGCTCCAGTTCCAGCTGCCGGGTCCCCGGGTGACCCACACCTTCGCCGACGACCACCGCTGCGGTTTCTGGGACGAGCGGGGGCTCATCAAACTGAGGTGATCGGGCGTGGGTACCCTCGGCTGTCGCAAGGCGCCACGCGTACGGCGCCGGCCGGAACGGGATCGACGGAGGCGGGGCCTTTCATGAGCGGGAACAGGGCAGGGGGTCCGGTGGACCGGGCAGCCGTCGAAGAGCGCGTGCTGCGGGAGTGGGGTTTCGAACTGCCCGATTCCCTCTTCCGGTTCTGGGACTTCCTGGGATCTCTCGGTCCGGCCGAGGAGCGAGCCCGCCAGGATCTGATGGTGAGTCCGGCCGGCATCCTGGACCTGTTCGCCGACCCCGGTCTGCTGCCGCGTGACGGCATCGACGGGCGGGTGCACGGGCGCTACTACCGCGATCCGCCGGAGTTCCTCACCTTCCTGCACGGCGGTTCCGACGGGCTGCACTTCGGCCTGTGGTTCGACGACGGCCGCACCTGCACGGGAGTCGCCTCCTACTACAACAACGACGGCGGTGACATCGACACCCATCCGGCCACGCCCCTGGAGGCGCTGCGGTCGGTCATCGAACTCGCCTGGCGCGACCTCGCGGACGACATGCAGGAGGAGGGCACGTCCGGCCGGCTGGCCGACCTGGGCTTGCTGCGCGATGCCCTGACCGCCCTGGAGACCGGGGACAGGTCAGAGACAGGCCTCGCCTACTCCCAGGCGTACGCCTGGAACCGCCGGCCGGTCGACCCCGGCCGCGTCACGACGCTGGACGGCGCGGGTGCCCGCGTCTCCGGCGAGACCGCACTGGGCCGCCCCGCCCACCACGGCGCCGACGCGTACACGTTCGCCACGCATCTGTACGCCCTGTTCGACGACCCCGCGGCCCTGGAAGCGGCCGTCCGGGAGGCGCGCGGCCGATGCGCGGCGGGCGACCCGGCCGAGGCGCTGGTCCTGGGCCGCGATCTGCACTGGGCGTCAGGGGGAGACCCGGACCGCGAGGCGCTCGCCACGGAACTCCTCACGACGGCCTACCGCGCACTGGGCCGCCCCGGGCTCGCGGAGATCGCCGAGGCCCACCACCGCCACCGCTCGCTGCCGCACGTGACCGTCCTGGAGCCACGGCCGGCCTGACCCGCGGACGGAGATCCGACCAGGTCCGACCGGCTCCGACCAGGTCAGATCAGGTCGGACCGGGGCTCGACCGCATGGACCTGCGCGCCGCCCTGGGCGCCCCGTTCACAGGACGCCCGCCGCTCGCTCAGGCCTGCGGTGAGGGCCGCCCGTCCATGTGGCGCTCGCCGTAGGGCCGGAAGAGGCCTTCCTGGACGACCGAGACCAGCAGCCGGCCCTCGAGGTCGTAGATGCGGCCGCGGGCCAGGCCCCGGCCGCCCGTGGCGATCGGGGACTCCTGGTCGTACAGGAACCACTCGTCGGCGCGGAAGGGACGGTGGAACCACATGGCGTGGTCCAGCGAGGCCATGTCGAAGCCGCGCGGGCCCCACAGCGGCTCCACCGGGATGCGGACCGCGTCCAGGAGCGTCATGTCGCTCGCGTACGTCAGCGCGCAGGTGTGGACGAGGGGATCGTCGCCCAGCGGACCGACCGCCCGCATCCAGACCGCGCTGCGCGGCTCCGCGTCCTTGATCTCCTCGGCGGTCCAGCGCAGCCGGTCCACATAGCGGATGTCGAAGGGCTGGCGTCGGGCCATGCGCTCCAGCTGCTCGGGGAGCGCACCCAGATGCTCGGTGATCTCCTCGGCGACCGTCGGCAGGGTCTCCGGGTCGGGAGCCGTGATGCGCGGCGGCAGCTGGTGTTCGAAGGCGCCTTCCTCGGGCTGATGGAAGGAAGCCGTCAGGTTGAAGATGGTGCGGCCCTGCTGGACCGCGGTCACCCGGCGCGTGGTGAAGGAGCGCCCGTCCCGTACCCGCTCGACCTGGTAGACGATCGGCACGCCCGGACGGCCGGGCCGCAGGAAGTACGCGTGCAGCGAGTGCACCGGGCGCTCGCCCTCGGTGGTGCGCCCCGCGGCCACCAGGGCCTGCCCGGCGACCTGCCCGCCGAACACCCGCTGCAAGGACTCCTGCGGGCTGCGGCCACGGAAGATGTTGAGTTCGATCTGCTCGAGGTCCAGCAGGTCGACAAGACGGTCGGCGGGATTGTTCATGGCGGTTCCTCGACTCCTGTCCGGGAAAGGCGCACGGCGATCAGCGGTCAGATCAGGGTTCAGCCGTCAGAGCTGGCCGACGTCGGTGACCCGGACGACGGCGCGGCCCTCCTCGTCGGAGGCCGCGAGATCGACCTCCGCGCTGATACCCCAGTCATGGTCGCCGTTCGGGTCGGCGAACGTCTGCCGGACGCGCCACAGACCGTGGTCCGGGTCCTCCTCGATGAGCAGCAGCTTGGGGCCGCGCGCGTCGGGACCGGTGCCGAGATCCTCGTACTCGTCCCAGTACTTGTCCATGGCCGCGCCCCACGCGTCCGCGTCCCAGCCGGAGTCGGCGTCCAGCTCGCCCAGCTCCTCGACGTGGTCGAGCGCGGCGAGCTCGACCCGGCGGAAGAGCGCGTTGCGCACCAGGACGCGGAAGGCGCGGGCGTTGGCGGTGACCGGCTTGACCTGGTCGGCGCGCTCCTGGGCCTCCTCGGCGGTCATCACCTCGGGGTTGGCCAGCTGCTCCCACTCGTCGAGGAGGCTGGAGTCGACCTGACGCACCATCTCGCCCAGCCAGGCGATGAGGTCCTCCAGGTCCTCGGACTTCAGGTCGTCCGGGATGGTGTGCTCAAGGGCCTTGTACGCGCCGGCGAGGTAGCGCAGGACGATGCCCTCGGTGCGGGCGAGCTCGTAGAAGGACGTGAACTCCGTGAAGGACAGCGCCCGTTCGTACATGTCGCGGATCACGGACTTGGGGGAGAGCGGGTGGTCGCCGACCCACGGGTGGCTCGTCTTGTAGGTGTTGTAGGCGTGGAAGAGCAGCTCCTCCAGCGGCTTGGGGTAGGTGACCTCCTGGAGCCGCTCCATGCGGTCCTCGTACTCGACGCCGTCCGCCTTCATCAGGGCCACGGCCTCGCCGCGCGCCTTGTTCTGCTGGGCGGCCAGGATCTGGCGCGGGTCGTCGAGCGTCGACTCCACGACGGACACCATGTCCAGGGCGTACGAGGGGGACTCCTGGTCCAGCAGGTCGAAGGCCGCCAGAGCGAACGTCGACAGCGGCTGGTTGAGTGCGAAGTCCTGCTGGAGGTCGACCGTCAGGCGCACGATGCGGCCCGAGGCGTCGGGCTCGTCCAGCTTCTCGACCACGCCGCCGTCGAGCAGCGAGCGGTAGATGGCGATGGCGCGGCGGATGTGGCGCAGCTGCTGCTTGCGCGGCTCGTGGTTGTCCTCAAGCAGATGCCGCATCGCCTCGAAGGCGTTGCCCGGGCGGGCGATCACCGCCAGGAGCATGGTGTGCGTGACGCGGAAGCGGGAGGTCAGCGGCTCGGGCTCGGAGGCGATGAGCTTCTCGAAGCCGGACTCGGTCCACCCCACGAAGCCCTCGGGGGCCTTCTTGCGCACCACCTTGCGGCGCTTCTTGGGGTCGTCGCCCGCCTTGTTGAGCGCCTTCTCGTTCTCGATGACGTGCTCGGGCGCCTGCGCCACGACCAGGCCCGCCGTGTCGAAGCCCGCGCGGCCCGCGCGGCCGGCGATCTGGTGGAACTCCCGGGCGCGCAGGGTGCGTACCCGCGTGCCGTCGTACTTGGTCAGGGCGGTGAACAGCACCGTGCGGATCGGGACGTTGACGCCGACGCCCAGGGTGTCCGTGCCGCAGATGACCTTCAGAAGGCCGGCCTGGGCCAGCTTCTCGACGAGGCGGCGGTATTTGGGCAGCATGCCCGCGTGGTGCACGCCGATGCCGTGGCGCACGTACCGCGAGAGGTTGCGGCCGAACTTGGTGGTGAAGCGGAAGTTGCCGATCAGGTCGGCGATCTTGTCCTTCTCCTCCCGCGTGCACATGTTGATGCTCATCAGCGACTGCGCGCGCTCGACGGCCTGTGCCTGCGTGAAGTGGACGATGTAGACGGGCGCCTGCTTGGTCTCCAGGAGCTCGGTGAGCGTCTCCGTGATCGGCGTCAGGCGGTACTCGTACGAGAGGGGGACCGGGCGTGTCGCGGAGCGGACCACCGAGGTGGGGCGGCCGGTGCGGCGCGTCAGGTCCTTCTCGAACATCGAGACGTCGCCGAGCGTGGCGGACATGAGGATGAACTGGGCCTGCGGCAGTTCGAGGATCGGGATCTGCCAGGCCCAGCCGCGGTCGCCCTCGGCGTAGAAGTGGAACTCGTCCATCACGACCTGGCCGATGTCGGCGTGCTTGCCGTCCCGCAGCGCGATGGACGCGAGGACCTCGGCGGTGCAGCAGATGACGGGCGCGTCGGAGTTCACGGACGCGTCGCCGGTCAGCATGCCGACGTTCTCGGTGCCGAAGAGCTTGCACAGGTCGAAGAACTTCTCCGAGACCAGCGCCTTGATCGGGGCCGTATAGAAAGTGACCTTGTCCTGGGCCAGTGCGGTGAAGTGCGCACCCGCCGCGACCAGGCTCTTTCCGGAGCCGGTGGGCGTGGACAAGATCACGTTGGCTCCGGAGACCACCTCGATCAGCGCCTCCTCCTGAGCCGGATAGAGAGTGATCCCCGTCTCCTCGGCCCACGAGGAGAAGGCTTCGAAGAGGGCATCGGGGTCGGCATCCGGCGGCAGCTGATCAATGAGTGTCACACCCCCATCTTGCCTTCCTTCTCACCCGATCAGGGAACCGGCGGTCCGTACGAAGATCACGAACGCTACGCTGTGTCGCCAACGGGGCGTCAGGACAACGGGAATGGGGCGGGGAACAGCCATGATGGGTCCGGCACACTCACTGTCGGGAGCGGCGGCCTGGCTCGGCGTCGGGGCGGCAGCGGCGGCCTGGGGGCACACGATGCCCTGGCCGGTCCTCCTCGCCGGAGCCCTGATCTGCGCCGGGGCCGCGCTCGCGCCCGACCTGGACCACAAGTCGGCGACCATCTCGCGGGCCTTCGGACCGCTCTCGCGAGGCCTGTGCGAGATCGTCGACAAGCTCTCGGCCGCCGTCTACAAGGCCACCCGCAAGCAGGGCGACCCGCGCAGAGCGGGCGGGCACCGCACCCTCACGCACACCTGGCTGTGGGCCGTCCTCATCGGGGCGGGCGCCTCCGCCCTCGCCATCTTCGGCGGCCGCTGGGCGGTCCTCGCCCTGCTCTTCGTCCACATGGTGCTGGCCATCGAAGGCCTGCTGTGGCGGGCCGCGCGCGGGTCGAGCAGCGACGTGCTGGTGTGGCTGCTCGCCGCGACCAGCGCCTGGATCCTCGCCGGTGTCCTGGACAAGCCCGGCAACGGCGCGGACTGGCTGTTCACCGAGCCCGGCCAGGAGTACCTGTGGCTGGGCCTGCCGATCGTGCTCGGCGCGCTGGTGCACGACATCGGGGACGCGCTCACGGTCTCCGGCTGCCCGATCCTGTGGCCCATCCCCGTCGGCCGCAAGCGCTGGTACCCCGTCGGGCCGCCGAAGCTGATGCGGTTCCGGGCGGGCAGCTGGATCGAGCTGAAGGTGCTGATGCCGGCGTTCATGCTGCTCGGGGGAGTGGGCGGCGCGGCCGCGCTCAACTTCATCTGAGGCGGACCCGGGATCTGGGGTGGTCAAGATCCCGGGTGCCGCGGCCGCCCGGTGGCCCCGAGCGGTGATCAGCCGTGCCAGGAGCGCCACAGTGCCGCGTACGCGCCGTCGGCCCCCACCAGCTCGTCGTGGCTGCCCAGCTCGCTGATCCGGCCGTTCTCGACCACCGCGATGACGTCCGCGTCATGGGCGGTGTGCAGCCGGTGGGCGATGGCCACGACCGTGCGGCCGTCCAGGACGCGGGCCAGGGAGCGTTCCAGGTGCCGGGCCGCGCGCGGGTCCAGCAGGGAGGTCGCCTCGTCCAGGACCAGCGTGTGCGGGTCGGCGAGGACCAGGCGGGCCAGCGCGATCTGCTGGGCCTGCGCCGGGGTGAGGGCGAAGCCGCCCGAGCCCACCTCGGTGTCCAGGCCCTCGCCCAGGGCACGGGCCCAGGTGGCCGCGTCGACGGCGCCGAGCGCCGCCCACAGCTCGGCGTCCCGCGCCCCGGTCCTGGCCAGCAGGAGGTTGTCGCGCAGGGAGCCCACGAAGACGTGGTGCTCCTGGTTGACCAGGGCCACGTGGGTGCGCACGTCCTCCGCGGGCATGGCCGACAGCTCCGCCCCGCCCAGTGTGACGCGGCCGTCGCGCGGGGCGTAGATCCCGGCGAGCAGCCTGCCGAGCGTGGACTTGCCCGCGCCGGACGGGCCGACCAGGGCGACCCGTGAGCCCGGCTCGACGGCGAGGGTCACCTCCCGCAGGACGTCGACGCCCGCGCGGTAGCCGAAGTGCACGTCCTGCGCGAGAACGGCACGCCCGTCGGGAGCGAGGGAGGCGTCACCCCGGTCCGGTTCGATGTCCCGCACGCCCACCAGGCGGGCCAGGGACACCTGGGCGACCTGCAGCTCGTCGTACCAGCGCAGGATGATGCCCAGCGGGTCGACGAGCATCTGTGCGATGAGCGCGCCCGTGGCCAGCTGGCCGACGCCGATCCAGCCCTGGAGGACGAAGACACCGCCGATCATCAGGACGGAGCAGAGCACGAGGGTGTGGGTGAAGGTGATGACGGGGAAGAGGACGGAGCGCAGGTAGAGCGTGTGCCGTTCCCACGCCGTCCACTCCTTGACGCGGCGCTCCGACAACTCCACGCGGCGCTCGCCGAGCCGGTGCGCCTCCACCGTGCGTCCCGCGTCGATGGTCTCGGCGAGGGCGGCGGCGACCGCGGCGTATCCGGCGGCCTCCGAACGGTAGGCGGAGGGCGCCCGCTTGAAGTACCAGCGGCAGCCGACGACGAGCAGCGGCACCGCGACGAGGAGGGCGGGCGCCAGCGGCGGCGCGGTCACGGCGAGACCGCCGACCAGGAGCGCGACCCACACCACCCCGATGGCGAGCTGCGGCACCGCCTCGCGCATGGCGTTGGCCAGCCGGTCGACGTCCGTGGTGATCCGCGACAGCAGATCACCGGTCCCGGCCCGCTCCAGGACGCCCGGCGGCAGCCCGACCGAGCGTACGAGGAAGTCCTCGCGCAGGTCGGCCAGCATCCGCTCGCCGAGCATCGCGCCGCGCAGCCGTACTTGGTGGACGAAGAAGGCCTGGACGACCAGCGCGGCGGCGAAGAAGCCGATGGTGCGGCCCAGATGAAGGTCGCGGGCGCTGTCCGAGACGTTCTCGATCAGGTCGCCCAGCAGGTAGGGGCCGGCCATCGAGGCGACGACGGCGCAGGTGTTGACCGCGATGAGCAGGGCGAAGGCCCGGCGGTGCCGCTTGACCAGTTCGCGTACGTAGGCCCGCACCGTCGCGGGCGCGCCCACGGGCAGGGTGTCGGCGGTGGTCGGGGCCGCCGGGTCGTACTCCGGTGGCGCCAGGCCGATCATGCCGTCTCCTTGGTGTCGAGGGTGTCGAGGGTGTCGAGGGTTCCGAGGGAGTCGCGGGTGGCGCGGGTGAGGGTGGCGCCGGTGTCATGGGCGCCACCGGCCGAGGACGCTTGTTCCTGGTCCGTCTCGCGGGTGACGACCGCGCGGTAGCGCGGTTCGCTGTGCACCAGTTCGCGGTGCACGCCGACCGCCGCGACCTCGCCCTCGTGGAGGAAGACCACGCGCTCGGCCCGGTTGAGGAGCAGCGGGGACGAGGTGAGGACCACGGTCGTGCGCCCCTCGCGCAGCCCCTTGACGCCGTCGGCGACCCGCGCCTCGGTGTGCGAGTCGACGGCGGAGGTCGGCTCGTCGAGCACGAGGACCTCGGGATCGGTGATCAACGAGCGGGCCAGGGCCAGCCGTTGGCGCTGGCCGCCCGACAGGGAGCGTCCGCGCTCGGTGACATGGGCGTCCAGCGGGGCCTCGCCCACCGAGGCCTGCGCCAGGGCGTCCAGGACGTCCGCGCACTGGGCGGCCTCCAGGGCCTCCTCGGCGCTGACGGCTCCCGACGCGGGGACGTCGAGCAGGGCGCGCAGCGTGCCGGAGAGCAGTACCGGGTCCTTGTCCTGGACCAGGACGGCGGTACGGGCGGTGGCCATCGGAGCCTCGTCGAGCGCGACACCGCCGAGCCGCACGGACGGCAGCTGCTCCGCGTCGTCGAACGCCGCGTGTCCGCCCAGGCGTTCGGCGAGCCGCCCCGCCTGGTCCGGGTCGCCGCAGACGACGGCGGTGAGACGGCCCGCGGGGGCGAGCAGCCCGGTCGCCGGGTCGTAGAGATCGCCCGAGGGTGTCTGTGCGGCGTCACGCGGCCCGTCACCGGGGTGCCCGTCGGCCGCCTGGTGCGCGTCGCCCGCGTGCGCGTCGCCCGCGTGCGCGGTGCGCTGGAGCGAGAGCACCCGGGCGGCGCGCTGGGCCGAGGGACGCGAGAAGCTGTAGGCCATCGCGATCTCCTCGAAGTGCCGCAGCGGGTAGGTCAGCATCGTGACCGCGCTGTAGACGGTGACCAGTTCGCCGACGGTGACGCGCCCCTCGCGGGCCAGGTGCACGCCGTGCCAGACGACCACGATCAGGAGCAGCCCCGGCAGCAGGACCTGCACCGCCGAGATCACCGCCCACATCCGGGCGCTGCGCACGGCGGCCGTACGCACCTCCTGCGAGGCGCGGCGGTAGCGGTCGAGGAAGAGTTCCTCGCCGCCGATGCCGCGCAGCACCCGTAGCCCCGCCACGGTGTCCGAGGCCAGTTCGGTCGCGCGCCCGGCCTTCTCCCGCTGGTGGTCGGCGCGCCGGGTGGCGCGCGGCAGCAGCGGCAGCACGGCCAGCGCGAGGACGGGTACGCCCACGGCGACGACGACGCCGAGCGCGGGCTGGTAGACCACGAGGCCCACGCAGACCAGGACGACGGTGAGCGCGGCCGCCGCGAACCGGGAGGCCGCCTCCACGAACCAGCCGATCTTCTCGACGTCCCCGGTGGAGACCGCGACCACCTCACCGGCGGCGACCCGTCGGGTGAGCGCGGAGCCGAGCTGTGCGGTCTTGCGGGCCAGGAGCTGCTGGACCCGGGCGGCCGCGGTGATCCAGTTGGTGACCGCCGTGCGGTGCAGCATGGTGTCGCCCAGCGCGATGGCGATCCCGCACAGGGCCATCACCGCGCCGGCCCAGGCGAGGCGTCCGCCGGAGCGGTCGATGACGGCCTGGACGGCGAAGCCGACGAGGTAGGGGAGCACCGCGATGGAGCCGAAGTGCAGCAGGCCCCAGGCGAGCGACCTGAGCTGGCCGCCGAGCTGGTTCCGGCCCAGCCAGCGCAGGAAGTGGGGGCCCGAGCGGGCATCCGGCATGCCCGGGTCGGTGTAGGGAAGATCGCGGATCTGCATGACGTATGACGTCCTGGGGTCGGAGAGAGGGACCGTCGGTTCGGCGGAGCGTGCCGGCGGGAACGGACGGTGGTGAACGGTCGGGGGAGCGGCTCCGAAGGCGAAGGCGAGGGCATCGCTGGGCGGTAACAGGCCGTGAAAGGTTCGCGTCGGACGGTCGCGCGAAGCAAACGGTTTTCCGTCGGGGAGTAAAGATTCGGCCCCTTCTGCGCCCCGGGCCGGGCGTCGCGGCGGCTCCCGCGGGCGGAATGCGACCATGGACGGATGCGTATAGCCGGTGCGGTGCGAACGGCGGCCGCCCTTGCGGCCTGCGGGGTTCTTCTGACGTCCTGCGGAGGCACGGACGACGGTGGCAAGAACGACGAGGGCGCGGGCCGCGCGAAGAGAGCCGGGGCGACGGCGACGGCCGACCTCAAGCGCATCCCCGATGTGGGCGATTCCCTCCAGAACAAGATCCCCAAGAACTCCCGGCAGGTCGTGGCGGTCTACGGCGAGGGCGAGGACTCGGCGAAGTCCACCGTCGTCCTGTACGAGAAGTCCGGCGCGACCTGGGACAGGGCCCGCAGCTGGTCCGCGCACAACGGCAAGAAGGGCTGGACGACCGACCACCGGGAGAACGACAAGCGCAGCCCGGTGGGTGTCTTCACGCTCACCGACGCGGGCGGTGTCCTCGCCGACCCCGGCGCCGGACTCCCGTACACCCAGAGCGCGTCGATGCAGGCCCCGCGCTACTGGGCCAAGTCGCACTGGCACGACTTCGACTACGTCATCGCCATCGACTACAACCGCGCCAAGGGCACCCCGCCCAACGACCCCAACCGCCCCCAGGGCCAGTCCAAGGGCGGCAGCATCTGGCTGCACATGGACCACGGCAGCGGCACGTCGGGCTGCGTGAGCCTGTCGAAGGCGGGCATGGAGTACCTCCTCAAGAGCCTGGACCCCAAGCAGCACCCGGTCGTGGTGATGGGGGACAAGGAGAACCTGAAGGCCTAGTTCCGCCGATGTCCACCGGGCTTCGGGCCCGTGACCGTGGCCGAGGCGCCGTTCAAGACATGCCCCGACGGGGGCTGCTTGAGCCGCGCCTCGGCCTTTTTGCGTGGTGGGGTCGCGGGTCCTGCCGCCGGGATTTGGAGCAAGATCCAAGATTTACGCCGATGTGATCTGTAGGTCTTTTGCGGAAGCAGGCACTCCGCCATAGTGGCGCCTCGCGGAAACAAATTTCCGTATGGCAGAAGTCAGTTGACGCCTCATCACAGGAGTGCCCGTGCCGCAGTCCGTACCGTCCCTACCGCGACGCGTAGCACGCACAGTGCGAACCTCACTGTTCGCGCAGGTCGCCTGCGCGCTGGTCCTCGGAGTCCTCGTCGGACGGCTGTGGCCCGACGTGGGCACCGCCGTCCAGCCGCTCGGCGACGGATTCGTCCGACTCATCAAGGCGATGATCGCCCCGCTCGTCTTCTGCGTGGTCGTCGCCGGCATCACCAAGGCCGGAGACCTCAAGGCCTTCGGCCGCATCGGGGTCAAGGCCCTCATCTGGTTCGAGGTCGCCACCACGGTCGCCCTCGTCGTCGGCCTGGTCGCCGGCAACCTCGTCAGCCCCGGCTCCGGCATGAACGTCGACCCCGCCAAGCTCGACGCCTCGGCCGTCGACGAGAAGACCGGCGGCGGCGAACTCCCCTCGACCAGCGAGTTCATCCTGCACTCGCTGCCCGACAGCGCGATCGGCGCCTTCGCCGAGAACTCGCTGCTCCAAGTCCTCGTCCTGTCCTGCCTGGTGGGCGCGGCCCTGCTGCACCTGGGCACCACGAAGGTCCCCGCGATCCTGCCCGCCATCGAGCAGGGCCAGGAGATCGTCTTCGCGATCGTCGGCTTCATCATGAAGCTGGCGCCGCTCGCCGTGTTCGGCGCGACCGCGCACCTGGTGGGCGAGTACGGCCTGGGCGCCCTGTCGACCTACGGCAAGCTCATCGGCGTCTGTTACGCGGTCGCCCTGGTCTTCCTCGTCCTGCTCGGCGTGGCCCTGAAGGCGCTGACCGGCCTGAGCCTGTGGAAGTTCGTCCGCTACACCCGCGAGGAGATGCTGCTCGCGCTGGGCACCGCCTCCAGCGAGGCCGTCATGCCGCGCATGATGCAGAAGCTGCGCCAGGCCGGCTGCCGTGACGACGCGGTGGGCCTGGTCCTGCCGACGGGGTACTCCTTCAACCTCGACGGCGCCTCGATCTACCTCTCGGTCGGCACGCTGTTCATCGCGCAGGCCGTGGGCGTGGACCTGAGCCTGGGCCAGCAGATCACGGTCGTCCTCGTCCTGATGCTCACCAGCAAGGGGATGGCGGGGGTGCCCGGTTCGGCGTTCCTCGCGCTGTCGGCGACCGCCTCCGCGCTCGGGGTCATCCCGGCCGGCGCGGTGGCCCTGCTGCTGGGCGTGGACCGCATCATGGACGCCATGCGCGTCGCCACGAACCTGCTCGGCAACTGCGTGGCCGTGTTCGTGGTCTCGCGCTGGGAGGGCGCACTGGACACGGCACGGGCGAAGAAGGTCCTCGCCGGGGAGATCGCCTTCGTGCCGGAGCAGACGGAGGCCGAGGGCCGGGCCGTGGAGCCCGGCGGCGCCGATGCGGACGCCGCCGGGGCCACGTCGCTCACGCCTTCGGCTTCTCCGAGTCCACTCCCGGCCGAGCCTTCTTCCACAGCCCGCGAGTGAAGTCGGGGATGGCCTGCGGCGCGCCCTTCGCCTTGATCGACAGATGGCTCAGGGGGACGGGCGACGTCCAGGTCGCGGCGTCGTAGACGTCGAAGTCCGGCACGAGGCCGAGCTGCATGGTCTGCATCAGACGGAAGATCATGATGTAGTCCATGCCGCCGTGCCCGCCCGGCGGGTTCGCGTGCTCCTTCCACAGCCAGTGGTCGAACTGGTCCGCGTACTTGGCGAAGTCGCCCCACTCGTCGTTCGTGTGGTCGGGCTCGATGTAGATGCGCTCGGGGTAGTCCTCGAAGACACCCTTGGTGCCACCGAGGCTGTTGATCCGGGAGTAGGGGTGCGGGGTGCTGACGTCGTGCTCCAGGCGGATCACCCGACCCTTCGCCGTCTGCACGAGGCTGATCGTGCGGTCGCTCTCGATGTAGGTCTCCTTCCAGCTCGGGTCGCCCGCCGGCATGTGCGCCTTGCGGTACTCGGCGAGGCCGAGGGCGGGCGTGCCGAAGCTGGAGATGTGCGTGACGCGGTCGCCGCGGTTGATGTCCATGTAGTTGGAGACCGGGCCGAAGCCGTGGTTGGGGTACAGGTCGCCGCGCAGCCGCGTGTGCCACAGGCGCCGCCAGGGGCCCTCGTAGTAGTCCGGGTCGAACATCAGGCCGCGCAGGTCGTGGTTGTAGGCGCCCGCCCCGTGCAGCAGGTCGCCGAACTTGCCCGCGTGGGCCATGCGCAGGACGCGCATCTCGTTCTTGCCGTAGCAGCAGTTCTCCAACTGCATGCAGTGTCTGCGGGTCCGCTCGGAGAGGTCGACCAGTTCCCACAGCTGGTCGAGCTGAAGGGCCACGGGACACTCCACGCCGACGTGCTTGCCGTTCAGCATCGCCGTCTTGGACATCTCGAAGTGCCAGTCCCAGGGCGTTGCCACGTACACGAAGTCGATGTCCCCGCGCTTGCACAGGTTCTCGAAGTCGTGATCGCCCTTGGTGTAGGTCGCCGGGGCGGGCTGGCCCGCGGCGGTGACCTTCTTCGCGGCGGCCGCCGTCTTGTCCTTGACCGGGTCGCAGAGCGCGACGACCTTCACGCCGGGGACCGCGAGGAACAGGTCGATCATGCTGCCGCCGCGGTTGCCGAGCCCGACGATGCCGACGCGCACCGTCGAACGCCCCTCGAACGGCACGCCGACCATGGTCTTGCCCTTGCGGGGCGGCGCCTGCGCGGACGTCGCCGCGGCGGGCGCGCTCAGCGGGGCGTCGGCGTGGGCGGTGCCCCCGGTGAGGCCACCGAGACCGAGCCCGGCTCCGGCGAGGCCGGCGGTGCGGAGGACGGCGCGGCGGGAGGTGCCGTCGGCGGAGTCGTCAGGGGTCGCGGAGTCGGCGGGACCCGCGGAGTCGTCGGGGTTCGCAATCGCGTGCTCGTCGTGCATCGGACCTCCGTGGCTGGGATGCCTGCGCTGGAACGGAAGCCACCCTGATGGGAGGTGCGGGTGTGGCGCAAGGGACCGAAGTGGCCAGGGAGTTGGACTTATGTGTCACGCCCCTCCGCGGGGCGGCGCGTGCGGAGGGGCGGCAGGGGCGTGCTCACGGGCGCGTGGCGCGCTCCAGTTCCAGGAGTACGGAGTAGTAGGCGCGGCCCGTGGCGTGGTCCATGCCCACCTCGCACATGCGGTTCGCCGAGAGGTGCGCGTCGAAGGGGCGGGCGGTGACCTCGGCCGCTTCCTTGCGGGTGGCCGACTCCGTCAGCTCCTTGTGCAGCATGCCGCGGTCGCCCGCGAAGGCGCAGCAGCCCGCGTCGTCGGGGACCACCACCTCGTCCGCGCAGACCTCGGCGAGGGTACGCAGCTGGGCCTCGTCCCCGAGGTGGCTCATCGAGCAGGTGGGGTGCAGGACGGCGGAGCCGACCGTGCGGTGCACGGTCAGCTGGGGGAGCAGCTCGTCGGCGGCCCAGACCAGGGAGTCGACGACGGTCAGCTCCCGGTGCAGCTGACGGTTGTCCTCGGTGAGGTAGGGCACGACCTCGTGCGCGATGCCGAGCGTGCAGGACGAGGCGTCCACGACCAGCGGCAGCCTGCCGCCGGCCGTCCAGCCCCAGGCCGCCTCGACGATGCGGTTGGCCATCACCGCGTTGCCCTCGTCATACCCCTTGGAGTGCCAGATCGTCGCGCAGCACGTCCCCGTGACATCGTCCGGAATCCACACCGGCCGGCCGGCGCGGGTGGAGAGGGCGACCACCGCCTCCGGCAGGGAGCGGTCGCCGGGGCTGCCGAAGATGCGGTTGACGCACGCGGGGTAGTACACGGCGCTCGCGCCCACGCGCGTGGTGCGCGGCAGCGTGCGGGCGGCGGCCCCCGGGATGTCCGGCAGCCACTCGGGGACCAGGTCGGGCCGCACGGCCCTGCGTGCGGCGCGCGTGACCGAGGTCAGGAGCCGGTCGCTGATCCGGTCGGCGGCGGCCACCGCGAGCCGCGCGGCGGTCTCGACCGCCTTGAAGTTCCGGGCGGCGAGGGCGGCGGCCTTCTCCTCGCGCGGCGAGTGCCGGGCGTGCCGGAAGTCCTTCATCAGGGCGCCGGTGTCGATGCCCACCGGGCAGGCCAGCTTGCAGGTCGAGTCGCCGGCGCAGGTGTCCACGGCGTCGTAGCCGTACGCCTCGATCAGACCGTCCTCGACCGGGGAGCCGGCGGCCTGGCGCATCATCTCGCGGCGCAGGACGATCCGCTGGCGCGGAGTGGTCGTCAGGTCCTCGCTGGGGCAGGTCGGTTCGCAGAAGCCGCACTCGATGCAGGGGTCCGCGATCAGCTCCACCTTGGGGATCGTCTTCAGGCCCCGCAGGTGGGCCTTGGGGTCGCGGTCGAGGACCACGCGCGGCGCGAGCACGCCGTCGGGGTCGATGACCTGCTTGGTGCGCCACATCAACTCCGTGGCCTTGGGGCCCCATTCGAGCTCAAGGAACGGGGCGATGTTGCGCCCCGTGGCGTGCTCGGCCTTGAGGGAGCCGTCGAAGCGCTCGACGGTGAGCGCGCAGAACTCGTCCATGAACGCGGCATAGCGCTCGACGTCCGCCGGCAGGCCCGCGTCGAAGGCGAGCAGGAAGTGCAGGTTGCCGTGCGCGGCGTGCCCCGCGACGGCCGCGTCGAAGCCGTGGCGCGTCTGGAGTTCCAGCAGGGCCGCGCAGGCGTCGGCGAGTCGGGAGGGCGGCACGGCGAAGTCCTCGGTGATCAGTGTGGTCCCCGAGGGGCGCGAGCCGCCGACCGCCGTGACGAAAGCCTTGCGGGCCTTCCAGTAGCCGCCGATCGTCTTGGGGTCGCGGGTGAAGGCGTTGGTCACCGAGGCGACCGGCGCGACGAGGTCGAGACCTTCGACGACCTCGGCCGCCGCCGCCTCGTACGCCTCCTGGCGCGTCTCGTCCGGTGCGCGGAACTCCACCAGGAGCGCGGCCGTCGACTTCGGCAGCCGCGCCCAGTCGGCGGGCACTCCCGCCACGCTGGTCGAGGCGCGCAGGGTGTTGCCGTCCATCAGCTCCACGGCCAGCGCGCCCGCCGCGTTGAACAGCGGCACGGCCGCCGCGGCGGCCGGCAGCGAGGGGAAGAACAGCAGGCCCGTGGTGACCCGCCGGTCCAGCGGAAGCGTGTCGAAGACGACCTCCGAGATGAACCCGAAGGTGCCCTCGGAGCCGACCATCAGGCCGCGCAGGATCTCGACGGGCGTCGTGCCGTCCAAGAAGGCGTCCAGGCGGTAGCCGTTGGTGTTCTTGATCTCGTACTTGGCGCGGATGCGGGCCGTGAGCTCCTGGTCCGCCTCGATCTCCCGCTTGATCGACAGCAGGCCCGCGCACAGAGCCGGTTCGGCGTGTGCCAGCTGTGCGTCGGCGTCCGGGTCGGCCGTGTCGACGACCGTGCCCGTCGGCAGGACGAAGGTGAGCGAGGCCACCGTGCGGTAGGAGTTGCGCGTGGTGCCCGCCGTCATCCCCGACGCGTTGTTGGCGACGACCCCGCCCACCGTGCAGGCGATGGCGCTCGCGGGGTCGGGGCCGAGCACGCGCCCGTGCCGGGCGAGCGTGGCGTTGGCCCGCAGGACGGTCGTGCCGGGGCCGATGCGCGCCTGCGCGCCGTCGCCGATGACCTCCACGCCCGCCCAGTGCCTGCGCACGTCGACCAGGATGTCCTCGCCCTGGGCCTGGCCGTTGAGCGAGGTGCCCGCCGCGCGGAAGACGACCTCGCGGCTCTTGCCGTGCGCGTAGGACAGGATCGCGGAGATGTCGTCGAGGTCCTCGGCGACGACCACGACCTGCGGCACGAAGCGGTAGGGGCTGGCGTCGGAGGCGTACTTCACGAGGTCGGAGATCTTCGTCAGGACCTTGTCCGCGCCGAGCAGGGCGCACAGCTCCGAGCGCAGCGGCTCGGGGGTCCCGCTGGCCTGCCGGTCCGGCACCCGGTCGTGGGCCGGGCCCTGAGGGCGCGTGGCGGGGCGCAGGGCTTCCGGCTTGGGCTCCAGGAACGGCATGAGCTCTCCTCGGCGGGGTCGTACGGTCGTCAGGGGCCAGGGTGCGGGCGGCGTCAGCAGCGGCGGACGTCGGGCACGTCGAACAGGGCGTCCAGGAGACCGCTCAGCTGCTCGCGCTGTCCGGCGTCCAATGGAGCCAGGATGTCCTCCGCGGCGGCCCGGCGCGCGCTGCGCAGCTCGCTCAGCGCCTTGCGTCCCGCGTCCGTGAGCTCGATGCGGATCACCCGGCGGTTGGTCGGATCGGGGACGCGGCGCACCAGATCACTCGCCTCCAGGCCGTCGACCAGGCTCGTCACGGCGCGCGGGACCACTTCGAGGCGCTGGGCGAGGTCGGCCATGCGCGGCGGGGTCTCGTAGTGCACGAGGGTGCGCAGCAGGCGGGACTGGGCCGGGGTGATGCCGATGGGCACCAGGTGGTGCTTTTGGATGCGGTGCAGCCTGCGGCTCAGCCGCAGCAGCTGTTCGGCGAGCAGTCCGTCGGCGTCCGGGGTGGTCATGCGGGAACATTATCAGGACCTTGTGCATTGTGAGTATAGGTAACAGTGAGCTATGCTCCCTCAGTCACCGTCGGCCGTTTCCGTACCTCGCCGACCGTCCTCGTCGGCTCCCCGGCCGACCGCCCCCGCCGGCCCGCGCGCCGGCCGCCGTCTCACCTCCCGTAGGAGCCCATGCCTCACGACGAACCCAAGTGGACACCGCAGCCCCTGGCCCCCGGCCAAGAGGAACAGCCGCGGCAGATCCGCCGCATCCTGCGCCTCTTTCGCCCCTACCGCGCCCGCCTCGCCATCGTCGGCCTGCTGGTCGGCGCCGCCTCCCTGGTCTCCGTCGCCACCCCCTTCCTGCTCAAGGAGATCCTCGACACCGCGATCCCGCAGGGCCGGACGGGCCTGCTGAGCCTGCTCGCCCTGGGAATGATCCTCAGCGCGGTCGTCACCAGCGTCTTCGGCGTCCTGCAGACCCTGATCAGCACGACGGTCGGGCAGCGCGTCATGCACGACCTGCGCACTTCCGTCTACGGCCGGCTCCAGAGCATGTCGCTCGCCTTCTTCACCAGGACCCGCACCGGAGAGGTCCAGTCCCGCATCGCCAGCGACATCGGCGGCATGCAGGCGACGGTCACCTCCACCGCCACCTCCCTGGTCTCCAACCTCACCAGCGTGATCGCCACCATCGTGGCGATGCTCGCCCTCGACTGGCGCCTGACCGTCGTGTCGCTGCTCCTGCTGCCCGTCTTCGTGTGGATCAGCCGCCGGGTCGGCCGCGAGCGCAAGAAGATAGCCACCGAGCGGCAGAAGCAGATGGCCGCGATGGCGGCGACGGTCACCGAGTCGCTCTCGGTCAGCGGCATCCTGCTGGGCCGCACGATGGGCCGCGCCGACTCGCTCACCAAGACCTTCGCCGACGAGTCCGACCGGCTCGTCGACCTGGAGGTCCGCTCGAACATGGCGGGCCGCTGGCGCATGGCCGTCATCTCGATCGTCATGGCCGCCATGCCCGCCGTCATCTACTGGACCGCGGGCCTCGCCTTCCAGATGGGCGGCCCGACGGTCTCGATCGGCACGCTCGTCGCCTTCGTCTCGCTCCAGCAGGGCCTGTTCCGCCCGACCGTGAGCCTGCTCTCCACCGGGGTGCAGATCCAGACCTCGCTCGCGCTCTTCCAGCGCATCTTCGAGTACCTCGACCTGCCCGTCGACATCACCGAGCCCGCGCACCCGGTGCGCCTGGACAAGATCAAGGGCGAAGTGCGCTTCGAGGACGTCGCCTTCCGCTACGACGGGGACGACGACCGCGGCCGCCCGATCCTCGACGGCATCGACATCACCGTGCCCGCCGGCGGCAGCCTGGCCGTCGTCGGCCCCACCGGATCGGGAAAGTCGACCCTCAGCTACCTGGTGCCGCGGCTGTACGACGTCACCGGCGGCCGCGTCACGATCGACGGCGTCGACGTGCGCGACCTGGACTTCGACACGCTGGCCCGCGCGGTCGGCGTCGTCTCCCAGGAGACCTACCTCTTCCACGCCTCGGTCGCCGAGAACCTGCGCTTCGCCAAGCCCGACGCCACGGACGAGGAGCTGATCGCCGCGGCCGGCGCCGCCCAGATCCACGACCACATCGCGTCCCTGCCCGACGGGTACGACACCGTGGTCGGCGAGCGCGGCCACCGCTTCTCCGGCGGCGAGAAGCAGCGCCTGGCCATCGCCCGGACCATCCTGCGCGATCCGCCGGTCCTCATCCTGGACGAGGCGACCAGCGCCCTGGACACCCACACCGAGCACGCCGTGCAGGAAGCCATCGACGCCCTGTCGGCCGACCGGACGACGCTGACGATCGCCCACCGGCTCTCCACGGTCCGCGGCGCCGACCAGATCGTGGTCCTGGAGGCGGGCCGCGCCGTCGAGCGCGGCACGCACGAGGAACTCCTGGAGAAGGACGGCCGGTACGCCGCCCTGATCCGGCGCGACGCGCAACTGGAGCCAGCGACATGAAGATATGCTCGGAATGTCTGCATTTGCGGGATAATGTGCCCGCATGCTGCAGACCAAGACTCCGCGCCGGGGCACGATTCGACTGACGCGTCGGGGCCGGATCGCCCTGATCGCGACCGGAGCCGTCGCGGCGGTCACCGCCGTGTCGGTGCCGCTGCTGCTCCCGGACGACAGCGCACGCCCCGAATCGCTGACCATCCCCGAAGGCTGGCGCTCGACCCAGGTGTACGGGGCGGTCGACAAGACCCTCGGCGTGCCCGCGGGCACCACGAAAAAGGCCCTGCCCAAGGCGGGCCTCAAACTCCCCGGTGACGCGGGCGGCAACCCCGAGGGCTACCTCTTCCCGGCGACGTATCCCATCAGCGACCAGTCGACCCCCGAGTCCGTGCTCTCGTACATGGTGAACACGGCCACCAAGAAGTTCGGCGGGACCCACATCACGGCGGGCGCCGACCGCAACGCCGTGAACGTCTACCAGACCGTCACCATCGCCAGCATGATCGAGGCCGAGGCGGGCTCCAAGGCGGACATGGGCAAGGTGGCCCGGGTCATCTACAACCGCCTCGACCAGGGCATGCCGTTGCAGATGGACTCGACGATCAACTATGCCCTGAACCGCTCCACGCTGAACACCCGTGACCGCGACACGAAGATCAACAGCCCGTACAACACCTACGCGCGCATGGGTCTGCCGCCCACCCCGATCGGCAACCCCGGCGAGGAGGCGATGCGTGCGGCGACCAGCCCCACGCCGGGCGACTGGCTGTACTTCGTCACGGTGAAGCCGGGCGACACCCGCTTCACGTCGAGCTTCGAGGAGCAGCAGAAGAACGTGGCGGAGTTCAACAAGAACAACGCCAAGGACGGCAAGGACGACAAGGACGACAGGGACGCCTAGGACGCCGAGAACGCCGACGAGCAGGACGGCTGAGGCGGGGCGTCCTGCCGGCCTCCGGCGCCCGGAGGCCGGCACGGTCCGCGCGGGCTCCCGGACCGGACCGTGCCGGCCCCGCACCACCCGCCCGCCGGTGTCACACCGCGGCCGGCGTGTCCTCCAGCAACCGCTTGATGTCCCGCACGGCCGCCCGCCCCGCGCGGTTCGCGCCGATGGTGCTGGCCGAGGGCCCGTAGCCCACCAGGTGGATGCGGGGGTCGGCGACGGCGCGGGTGCCCTCGACGCGGATGCCGCCGCCCGCCTCGCGCAGCCGCAGCGGCGCCAGATGCTCGATCGCCGCCCGGAAACCGGTGGCCCACAGGATGACGTCGGCGTCCACGCGCCGCCCGTCGTCCCACTCCACGCCGCTCGGCGTGATGCGGTCGAACATGGGGAGCCGGTCGAGCACCCCGTCGGCCCGCGCCTGCCGGATCGCGTCGTTGACGGGAAGACCGGTCACCGACACCACGCTCTGCGGGGGCAGCCCCTGCCGCACCCGCTCCTCGACCATGGCGACGGCCGAGCGCCCCCAGTTCTCGTCGAACGGCCCCTCGCGGAAGACGGGCGGGCGCCGGGTGACCCAGGTGGTCCGCGCCGCGTACGGGGCGATCTCCATGAGGTGCTGGGTGCCCGACGCGCCGCCGCCCACGACGATCACCCGCTGTCCGGCGAAGGCCTCGGGCCCGGGGTAGACGGCCGTGTGCAGCTGCCGTCCGCGGAAGGTGTCCTGGCCCGGGTAGCGCGGCCAGAACGGCCGGTCCCAGGTGCCCGTGGCGTTGATCAGCGTGCGCGTGGACCAGTCCCCGGCCGTGGTCTCCACCAGCAGCCGCCCGCCGTCGCCCTCGCGTACCCGCCGTACGTCGACGGGCCGGTGCACCCGCAGGCCGAAGCGCCGCTCGTACTCCTCGAAGTACTCCTGGATGACCTCCGAGGAGGGGCGGGCGGGGTCGGCGCCGGTCAGTTCCATGCCGGGCAGGGCGTGCATGCCGTGCACTTTGCCGTACGTGAGCGAGGGCCAGCGGAACTGCCAGGCGCCGCCGGGACGCGGCGCGTGGTCCAGGACGACGAAGTCCCGGTCCGGCTCGAATCCGACCCTGCGCAGGTGATAGCCGCTGGACAGACCCGCCTGCCCGGCGCCTATGACGACCGTGTCCACCTCTTGTGCCGCTTGGTCTGCGGCCGCGTCCCGTGCCCCGATGTCGTTCACGCTTCTACCAACTGCATCGGGGCGCGGGATCTTCCCGCGCGTCCGCGCGGGTCAGCGCCCGCCGGCCACCAGGAGCGGGGCGCCGCCCGGAACCGGGGCGCGGCGGCCGTTCGCCGCGGGCGCCCCGGCCGTCGGCGACGCCGGGACGCGGGGCAGCAGGCCGCGGGCCGCCAGATCCGGGATCACGCCCTCGCCGAACCAGTAGGCCTCCTCCAGGTGCGGATAGCCCGACAGGACGAAGTGCTCGACGCCCAGCGCGTGGTACTCCTCGATGCGGTCGGCGACGTCCGCGTGGCTGCCCACGAGCGCGGTGCCCGCGCCGCCCCGGACGAGACCGACGCCCGCCCACAGGTTCGGGGAGATCTCCAGCTTGTCGCGGGAGCCGCCGTGCAGCGCCAGCATCCGCTGCTGGCCCACGGACTCGCTGCGGCCGAGCGCCTGCTGGGCGGCGGCGATGGTGTCCGGGTCGAGGTCGTCGAGCAGCCGGTTCGCGGTGGCCCACGCCTCGGCGGCGGAGTCCCGCGAGATGGTGTGCAGCCGGATCCCGAACCGGACCGTGCGCCCCTGCTCCTCGGCCAGCCCGCGAATCCAGTCGATCTTCTCCTTGACCTGCTCCGGCGGCTCGCCCCAGGTCAGATACACGTCCGTGTGGCGGGCGGCCACCGGCCCGGCGGCGGCCGACGAACCGCCGAAGAAGATCTCGGGCAGCGGGTCCGGGGGCAGCGCGGTGAGACCGCCTTCCACGTCGTAGTGCTTGCCGTGGAAGTCGAAGGGCTTGCCGCCCCACACGCCCCGTACGACGGACAGGAACTCGTCGGTGCGTTCGTAGCGGTGATCGTGGTCGAGGTGGTCGCCGAAGCGCCGCTGCTCGGTGGAGTCGCCGCCCGTGACGACGTTCAGGAGCAGCCGTCCGCGCGTGATGCGCTGATAGGTGGCGGCCATCTGCGCGGCGAGCACCGGCGAGATGACGCCGGGCCGGAACGCCACCAGGAACTTGAGCCGTTCGGTGTGCTGGGCCAGGGCGACCGTGGTCAGCCAGGCGTCCTCGCACCAGGTGCCGGTCGGGGTCAGCACCGCCTCGAAGCCCACCTGCTCGGCCGCCTTGGCGATCTGGATCAGATAGTCGATGTCGGGGGCCCGGACCCCGCTGACCGGAGTGACGCGGGAGCGCTTGACGCCGCCGTCGGTGTAGGCGTGCCGGTCCACGAGGGTGCGGCCGTCGCCGCCGGTGGGCAGGAACCAGTTGAGGTGGACGGTCATCGTCAGGACTCCTTGCGGTACGTGCGCGGCTTGCTGGTCGAGGGCGGCAGGTCGCCGTTGAAGCGGGTGTCGACGAAGTCGCCGAAGTCGACGCGGCGCGGGATCAGCTTCAGGCCGGTGAAGGTGTCCGCGATCTCCTGCTCGGACTTGATCACGTTCTTGTCCACGGCCACCGGGACGCGGGTGCCGTTGCTGCGCTTGACGGCGGCCAGCGCGACCTCGTAGGGCAGGCCGGTGTCCTTCGACCAGACCTTGGCCCAGGCCTCCGGGTGGTCGAAGACCCAGTCCTGGGCCTTGCGCAGCCGCTTGAGGTAGTCGGCCACCGCCGCGGACTTCTTCTTGTCCTTGAGCGCGCCCGGCGCCGCCACCTGGAAGGAGAGGCCGTTCACCAGGCCGTCTCCGTCCGTCAGGACATGGCCCTTCTTGCTCTCCAGGACCTGCGAGGTGTACGGGTCCCACACCGCCCAGGCGTCCACCTTGCCGCTGGTGAACGCGGCCAGCGCGTCGGCCGGCTGGAGGTACTTGACCTCGACGTCCTTGAAGCTGAGCCCGGCCTTTTTGAGGGACGCGATGAGCTGGTAGTTCGCCGACGAACCCTGGGCCACGGCGACGGACTTGCCCTTGAGGTCCTCGGTCTTCTTCAGGGGCGATCCGTTCCGGACGAGGATCGCGTCGCCGGAGGCGGTGCCGTGGTACGCGGCGACCACGGAGATCTTCGAGTTCGCTCCGGCGGCGAACACGGGCGGTGTGTTGCCGACGCCGCCGATGTCCACGGCCTTGGCGTTGACGGCCTCCAGGAGGGGCGGCCCCGAGGTGAACGTGGACCAGCGGATCTTGTACTTCAGGTCGTCGAGCTCCCCGGCCGCACGCAGCACGGCTTCCGAACCGCCCTTCTGGTCGGCGACGTTGAGGGTGAGCGAGCCCTTGCCGTCGGTGCCGCCGCCGGAACCGGCGGACGAGGTGTTGGCGGAGGAGGCTCCTGAGCAGGCGGCCAGCAGCAGGGCCAGGGGCAGGAGCAGGGCGGGGGCGGCCAGATGCCGTCGCATGGTGAGTCCGTTCGGTCTGTTCGTGCCGGGCACGGGGGAGGGGAGGTGCGGGAGGTTCACGCCGCGGCGGCGTCTGCCGCATCCGGCGTGTCGACGCCGAGGCGCTGGAGAAGTTCGGCGCGCAGTTCGCCGAAGCGCGGGTCGGAGATGCCGCGCGGCCGGTCCAGGTCGATCTCGGTCTCGTACGCGATGACCCCCTCGTCCATGACGAGCACCCGGTCGGCGAGGAGCACCGCTTCCTCGACGTCGTGCGTGACCAGCAGGACGGCGCAGCCGCGCCGCTGCCACAGTTCGTCGACCAGCCGCTGGGCCTTGATGCGGGTGAGCGCGTCGAGGGCGCCGAACGGCTCGTCGAGCAGCAGCAGATCGGGCTCGCGCACCAGGGCGCGGGCCAGCGAGGCGCGCTGGGCCTCGCCGCCGGAGAGCGTCTTGGGCCAGGCGTTGGTGCGGTGCTTGAGTCCGACCTCCTCCAACGCCCGCTCGGCGACGCCGCGGTCGGGCTTGCCCGGCAGGCCGAGCAGGACGTTGCGCCAGACGCGCTTCCAGGGCATGAGCCGGGGCGCCTGGAACGCGACGGCCTTGCGGCGCGGCACCAAGACCGTGCCTTCGATGTCCCGGTCGAGGCCGGCCAGGATGCGCAGCAGGGTCGACTTGCCGCAGCCGCTGCGTCCGAGCAGCGCCACGAACTCGCCCGGCCGCACGTCGAGATCGAGGTGGTCGATGACGGCACGCCCGTCGAAGGAGCGGGTCAGGCCCTTGACCCGTACGGCCGAGCCGGTCTGGGGTGTCTGCTGCGTCGGCGCGGTGGCCGCGGGAGCGGTGGTGGCCGCGGTGGCCGCGGCGGCGGTGGGGGTCACCGGCCCGTGAACGTCGGTCGCCATTGCAGCAGCAGCCTTTCGAGGGTGCGGACGATGAAGTCGGCGATGAGGCCGAGGAAGGCGTAGACGATCAGGCAGACGACGATCACGTCGGTCCGCAGGAAGTCACGGGCCTGGACCATCAGGAAGCCGATCCCGGAGTCCGCGTTGATCTGCTCGGCGAAGACGAGGGCGAGCCAGGCGATGCCCAGGGAGTAGCGGAGGCCGGTCATCGCACCCGGCAGCGCGCCCGGCAGGATGACGTGCCGCACCAGGCCCCACCGGGAGAGCCCGAGGGACTCACCGGCCTCGATGAGCTGGGAGTCGACCCCGCGGATGCCCGCGTAGACGTTCAGATAGAGCGGGAAGGAGACGCCGAGCGTGATGATGGCGACCTTGGGCGCCTCGCCGATGCCGAACCAGATGATGAACAGCGGGATGAGTCCGACGAACGGCACGGTGCGCAGCATCTGCACGCTGGCGTCGACGAGGTCCTCGCCGACGCGGAAGAGCCCGGAGACGAGGGCGAGCGCGATGCCCACGACCGTGCCGAACAGCAGCCCCACCGCGACCCGTTGCAGCGAGACGCCCATGGCGGAGGTCAGTGAGCCGTCGGCGAGGAGGTCGCGGGCGACGCCGGCGATGGTGCCCGGCGAGGCGAGCACGTCCGGGGTCAACGCGCCGGTGCTGCTGAGGAGTTGCCACAGGGCGAGGAGCGCGAGAGGGCCGGAGGTGCGGCGCAGCCAGCGCGGGACACGGGCGCGGCGGGTGGACGACGGGACGATGGGGACGAGGCCGGGCTCGGCCGTCCGGGCGCCCGCGGCGTCCTTGAGGCTGTCGCTTTTCTTGGTGTCCCCGTCGACCGGGGCGGAGTCGTCGGACTTGGATATTCCCGAAATGTCGGATGCGGGATCCGGCGGGGCATGGCTGATGCTCATGGGTGTGCTCCACGGCAGGAGGGAGGGATGCCTGCAGGGCCCGCGCGCGGGACGGTGAGGTCAACCGCGCGAAGGCAGTAGGGCAGACAAGTGCGAGAGGAGGAGAGCGGGCTGAGAGGGCGTCAGCAGCCGCGGCGACACGCAGCAGAAGCCACCCGCAGCAGGTCGATGTGACCGCGCGTGGTGAGCAGAGCTGAACGCAACATGCCGCAGAACGTAGCCAGGTCGTCCGCGTACGGTCAACGCCGTCTCGAAGGGCGGACGCCGCGTATCAAGAACGGGCAGGTGGTGAGGGAAGATGGACCCATGTCTGATGCTTTCACCACACGTGTCCTGAACGTCACCACCGGCTCGTCGGAGAAGGTCTTCGACCTCACCGGCGACATCGAGAGCTTCCTGAGCGAGGCGGCGGCGGGCCGCGACGGCCTGCTCAACGTCTTCGTCCCCCACGCGACCGCCGGTGTCGCGGTCCTGGAGACGGGCGCGGGCAGCGACAACGACCTCCTGGCCGCACTGCACACCCTGCTCCCGGCGGACGACCGCTGGCAGCACCGCCACGGCAGCCCCGGCCACGGCCGCGACCACGTCCTGCCGGCCCTGGTGCCCCCGCACGCGACGCTGCCGGTGGTGGGCGGCCACCTGGAGCTGGGGACGTGGCAGTCGGTGTGCCTGGTGGACACCAACGTTGATAACAGCAACCGTCACGTTCGGCTGAGCTTCTTCGGGGGGTGAGCCGAGCTGGCTGAACGATAGTCGGGAAGTACGGCCGCACCAACTGGACGATCGAGCCGCGTGCCTGAACCTGCTGGCCAAGCCTGTAGCTGGTCTGTTGGGCGTTTCTCTGTCGGCGCGGGATTTGAACCCGGGAACTCTTCGTCCTGAATGAGGTTCGGTTGCTGAACTTGTAGGCGCGGCTGGCGTTTTCGCCGTCCTGGGCGTCGGGGTCTCGCGGTGTCGGGTGGTTTCGAGGGGGCTCGGGGAGCGGATTGGCTCCCCGATGGCTCCCAGGGATCGAGCCGCCGCCCCCTGCCGTTGACGCCCCTACATACTTGGCGCGGCGCCCGGGGCGTAAGTCCACGAGGCTGAGGCTGATCGACACGGCGGCCGTCAGCGTCCCGGCGGAGGCGCCGACCACGCGAACCCCTCGACGGCCGCGCCGAGGAGGTCGCCGAGCCGGTGCCAGGCGCCCGGGCCGGCGTGCGACATGGGGCTCGCTGCGAACCGCTGCCAAGCCGCGTCACTGTCTCCGAGTACCTCGGACACGTAGGCTGCGACTGCGGGATGAGTGGTGTCATAGCGTGGGCCGCGGGCTTTGACTGCTGACCAGGCAGGCAGCAGCCGGAGCAGCTCAGGAGAACACTCGGGCCGGGCCAGCATGATCTCGGTCCAGCTTTCGCGTAGTTCGGGTCCGCCGCCTAGGCGCCTGCGCAGGTGCAGTGTGAGGTCGAGCAGAGTCTGCTGTGGGGCGGAGTGGCGGGCCAGTACGTCGTCGAAGGTGAGGGACTTTCGGTAGGAGCGGGCGGCGAAGGAGAGCAGGGCCTCCTCGACGAGCGCGTCGTTTCCCGTGTGCCGGTCCAGGTACGCGACGAGAACGGCCTCATCGGCGTTGGCAAGCTGTCTGAACCGGATGCTCAGTGGGTCGCCGAGGGAGGCCGTGCGTCGGCCCGGCAGGGCAGGGACGGGATCCGTGACGAGCGGCATGATGGTGGCAATCAGTTCCTCGGCGCGTTGGTTTTCCTCCCACGCGGAATGGCTGGTGGGGTAGCGGTGTGCACGGGACCGTGTGGCCAGCGACCGCCTGGTGTCCTCGACTACGAGGCGCGCCTTCTGCCGCGCCTCCTCCGGGACTTCGGGGAGATGTACGAGGAGTGCGTGCAACCAGCCGAGGTCGCGCACGGCCCGATGGACCGAAGCAGGTTCGGGTTCCCAGAGGTCCAGAGCGGTAATGCAGATGGTTGCGAACCGAGCGCCGAGGGCGGCGACGAGGTCCTGGGACGCCAGCCATTCTCGGGGCCGGCCGTAACGCCGGGCCTCGCCGGGGTTGAGGAGGAACCGCCAGGTCTGGCTTGCTGTCCGCTCTACCCAGTCGATGGCGGAGCGGCAGAGAACGGTCTGGATGTACCCGGACTGCATCTCCCCGTCGAGAAATTTTTCCACGTAGTCTCGCTCCTGCTGGGACGCGGCCGCCAACGCGTCGGCGTAGCGCTCCCGTGCCTGCGCGGGGGTCAGGCCGTCCCGGCAGGATCGGAAAATCCGGGTGGCGAGGACCGCACGCTCGAAGGACTCCAGATCGTGTGCCGCGACTTCCTCCAACAAGGTTGGTTCTACGTGCCACGGTATGGAGCCGAGCAGGTGTTCACGCACCACGCGATCGGCGGCAGGCTGCTTCGCGGACCAGGCCAATAGACGGCGGTGATGTTCGGTCTGGGCCCGCAGGACGCCGTCCCACATGTTTTTCCATGCGTCGGTTGCGGCGCGGTGGCGCTCCATCCACGCATCGACGTCTTCTTCGCCGTCATGCTTGTCCGGCCCGAGCGGGAGGCAGCCGAGGGCTGCGGCGAACACGTCCTCGTGCAGGGCGTGTTCGCCAAGGACGACTTGGGCGGGCGTCGGCTCCGCCAGCAGCTCGGGGGTGATGGGAAGGTGCGATTTCGAGCGGCGGCGGAGCTCGGCGGCGACGGCGTGGATGAGTGCTACGCCGCCCTCTCTCCGGCCAAGTGCACCGAGTTGCTCCTCGGTGCACTTCTCCAGTACTTGCGCCCTGTATGCGCCCGGGCAGTCTTGGTGCGACAGGGCGACGCGGGTCAAGTCCATGCGCCCGGTCGCCATGTGCGGGCGCGGTTCGCGATCGAGGTCGCTCTCCACCGCCAAGGCCAATAGCCACTCGGGCGCCGACTTTGCGAGCGGTCCCGTAAGTAGGGACATGGCCAAACCGTCCCGATCCGTGCCCGGGGGCGCCGTGCGTATCGCCTCGATAGCCATGCGGGTAGGCGGGGAATCATCGGACGCCTGCGCGATGACCGTACGCAGGAAGTCGTATGGAAGAGACAAGCGTGATTCCGGTGCGGGCATCGGACTCCAATCGTCGACACCGCCCCGCGACGTGATCCTCTGGTCAGAGTCACCCGGGAGCGGCGTCGTATCAGGTGTGAGCGTCAATCATGCCGAAAAGGACTGACAATCCAGGTGAGTTCCGCATGATGCCGACGTCGCTCTACACCTGGCGTGACAGGTCTGCCACCAAGAGATCGAGCGTGGCCTCCTCATGGAGCGCGACGCCGAGGGCGGTCATGGCAGGGGCGAGGTCCGGGTCCCAGTCTGCGTCGACCGGCTGTCCGTCGAGGGCCAGTTGAGGGATGCCTTCGGCCTGACTGCGGGCGGCCAGGCGCTCGTAGTCCGCCGTGCCCAGGCGCCACGGCAGGGCTTCGTAGCGGCGGATGACCCGGTTGGCCAGAGCGATCCCCGGCCAGTCGAAGTCGCCGTGGTACGCGAAGCGGCAACCCGTGGCGGCGAGGGCGTCGAGAAGAGTGAAGACCACGGTGGCCGCGCTGCCGGAGGTGCACACCAGGGGCTGGACGCAGGCCGCGTCCGCCGCGGCTTCCACCACGCGCGGATTCTCACAGATGTGGATGAGCGTTCCGGCGGGGAGCTGCGGCCGGAGGCCATGCAGGTCGCGTGGTGTGACGTGCACTTCGGCGTGATGGTCGGCTCGCTCCCGCAGAGCACGCTCCCGCCAGCCCTCGCCGTCGGGTCGCAGTCCGTACGTCAGCACCGTGCTGGAGACCTCGTCCGGCGTGACGGACACCAGCCGCCACAGAGCGCGTCGGCCGGCCGCGTCGTCGGGGAACTCGGTGCCATGGGCGAGGGCGACCCCGCGTTGGACGAGGCGTGCGAGCCAGGTTCCGTCGTCCAGGCCGTGCGCGGAGCCGGTCGTCATGGCGGCGAGTTCTCCTCGGCCGCGTGTGCCGTTGCGTTCATGTCCTTCGGGTCCGAGAAGAGCGGTGAGGACCTGGATCGCCTGCTGAAGTGTCCATATCGCCGCTTCGGGCGTCACTCCTCTTGGAACACCGGCACGGCGCAGCAGGTCGTACCACTGCCGGGGCCATTCCTGGTCGGCTAGTGGGGAGGCGTCCAGTGACGAAGCAAGGGACGACCACACTTGTTCCCGCCGTGTGGCCACGTCCGCACGGGCGGCACGGCGGTCGGTGAGTGGCGGGCCGAGTTCCTCCAGGGTCTGTCTGAGGCCGAGTCCGGCGGCCGAAGCGCGCAGCCGTGCGTCGAGCACGTCGAGCCGTATGGTCACGGCGGCACTTGTGAGGGGTTTGCCGAGCAGAAGAGACAGGTCGTTGCGTTCCTGGGCGTTCATCGCGGTCAGCCGGAGTGAACCCGTGGCCTGTACGCCGTTGCTTTCCAGGCGTTTACGTACCCCCTGCCAGAGCCGGGTGAGTCCAGGTCCCGTCAGCCAGTCGCGCGTTGCGGCGGGCAGCCCGCTCATACGGACACCAGACGCCGGTGCCGACCGTTCCAGGTGTAGTGCAGGGTGGCCACCCCGCGTACGTGGGGATCACGGAGGCACTCGTAGATGTGCAGGGACGGAACCTCGGGCCAGTTGCCCATGAGCCGCTCGCTGGTGAGGACGAAGTCGAGATCGAGGTCGACGAGGATACGGCCCAGCCGGCCATGGGTGGGTTCGTCGACCTTGGCGAAGGCGTCGTCCAGGAGGATCAGCCGCGGCGCGTGCGGTGCCGACTCGGCGAGGCTGGTGAAGTGGGCGGCAGCCGCGGCGAAGAGTACGAGGTAGGAGAGCACGCGTTGTTCGCCCTGGCTGAGACCGGTCCGGCCGGTCAGTTTCCTACGGCGGCCCGGGGCCGCGTCTTCGACCACGAAGGTGTGGAAGCGGAACCAGTCGCGGTAGTCCAGCGCGGTCCGCAGATGGGCGGCGTAACCGGCTGACGGGTCGGCACGGCGGGCGTCCTCGATCCGGCGTTGCAGCACCTCGCGCAGCTGCTCTGTCTGGTCGCGAGTCCTGAGGCTCGACGGACTGCGCAGCAGCTCGACGGCCGCGCGCACATCCGCGTCCACGTCCTCGTCCAGCTTCCACAGCAGCTCGACACCGAGGCCGTGGGAGGTGCGCACAGTCCGCAGGGTGTCGTTGAGAGCCGCGACCAGGTTCGCCGCGGTGATGACCTGTGCCGAGAGGTGGTCGCCGAGCTCGCCGGTCAGGAACCGCTGGAAGACCTCACGTTCGCGCTCGGTGAGCCGTCCCCGGGCCTCCGCGGCCTGAACCGCGATCCGCTCGCCCACGGCCGCGACGTCATGGGACCCGTGGTCGTCGACCAAGCGGCACACCTTGATCCCGTCACGCTCCTCCAGCTGCGCGTCGAATCCGCCGGCCAGTTGGTCGCGCAGATCGGTGTGGCGGTTGAGCAGGGTGCTGTCCGAGACCTCGCCCTTCGGGCGGCCGAGGGCCTGCTCCACGGCTTCGGCGAGGGCCCGCAGCGCGCGCAGACGGCTGCGGACGTCCGCGCCGGGATCGTCCGACACGAACTCGGGGAGCGAAGCCCGGTCAAGCCCGGCGCCGCGCACCACCTCGGGTCGACTGAGAGCGCCGCGAAGAGCGCTGCCGACGTCGATGACCGCGGTCTCCTGATCCACCAGGCTCCCGCGCAGGCGCTTTTCGTCCTCTTCCGCGCGTACGCGCAGGTCGTGGAAATCGTCGCGAGCTCGTTGTGCCGCGGGGAGCGCTTGGACGGCGTTCGCGATGCGCTGCTTGGTCTCCTGCTCGCGGGTGAGGATCTCCTCCTCGGACGACCCGATGGCCTCCTCGCGGGTGCGCAGGTCCTGCTCGGCGGTACGCAGACCGGTGAGGTGGACCCGGTAGCCCTCTTCCGCAGCCAGGCGATCCTCGCGGGCGCGTCCGTACCGGTCGGCATCGGTCTGGTTGGTACCGAGTCGCTCTCCCGTGCCGCTGACCGCCCTGCGCAAATGCCCGATACCGCTGAGCAGGCCGGCCAGTGCGGTGCGCACACGGTCCAGGGCGGCGGGGTCGCCGGGCAGATCGTGGGCAGTCGCGGTGGCATCCGCCTCGGTCCGCGCCGATACCGCCAGAGCGCGGGCCTCCTCGGCCAGCCGCGCCGCCCGGGTCGCCTTGGCGGTCAGGTCGCGCAGCGTCCGCTCGGCTGATTCAGTCCTGCTCCATGCGTCCGCGAGATTCCGTGCCCTGGGGAAATCCCGTTCCGCGATCGTGAGAGCCCGACGCATGGCATCGGCTACGGCGAGTTCCTCGCGGACATCGGCCAGCCGCTGTTTCGTATGCGCGATCCGCTCCTCCAACTCGGCGAGAATGCGTCGCCGAGTCTCGGCGCGTACGGCGGCCCCCACGTACTCGGTGTCGCCCTTGTCATGACGACCGCTGAGTACGCCCAGACGCCAACTGCCGTCGTAGAAAACCGCGTTGTGCGCGGAGGTCTCCTGTGCCGATGCGAGTGCGATGGTGGCCAGGAGACTCTCCACCTGCTCGGAGGTGACGCCGCAACCCGGTTCAGGGGCCGGGCGCAGGGCCGAGGCGAGAGTCCGCCCGCCGGACAGCACGGGACCCGGCTGGAGAAGGGTGTCCCGGGTGCGCGGATCGAGAAGGACGCCGCCCGCACTCACCCACGCGTCCAGGATTCCACTCGCCTCCAGCGCCCCTTCCAGACCGGCTCGGTCGGCCGGAGCCAGGTCGTCCACGAAGTCCACGAGCCGATAGAAAGGGGCTCCACTGCCCGGCGTCCTTGCGGCGGCACGATGGTGCGGGGCCGGCGGCTCGGGGTCGGTACGTTGCTCCCAGTCCCGCTTCTGCTCCGCCAGGTGGTCGACTTCCTCGCCGAGCCGGTTGACGTCGAGTGCCAGGGCGTCCCGGCGCCCGGTGAGTTCCTCGCCGTACGGCTCCAACGCGGCCTGAGCTGTCCGCCACGCCTGGCTGTCGATGTCGGGCGGCAGTGTGCGGTCCGCGAACGGCGCGTCGGTAGAGGTCTCGTGGCCGACGGTGGCGTGGACAGCGTCGAGTGACGGGCAGTCGATACCCAGCGCAGTCCGCGTGCGTGCCGCCCAGTCGGCGACTTGGCGGGCGTAGGCGCCGCTCTCCTCGGCGACCTTCTGACGGCTGCCCTCCAGATGGCCGGCGGCCTCTTCCGCCTCGCCCTCCAGCCGTTCCCGCTCGCCATCGGCCTGAGCCGCCGCGGTCCGGGCCTCGTCCGCCCGTGAGATGAGGCGGGTCACCTCCTGAACCATCCGGGCCCGGTTTCTCGCGACCGCCTCGGCGTCCTCCAACTGGTACTGCCAGGACCGCAGCCCCTCCTGCGCCGTGACCGTGTCCACGCGGGCCACCGACCGGTGCCGTACGGTACGCGACTCCCCGTCCGGAGTCGTCAGATCGGTCTCGGTGGCCTGGGCGAGAACCGTGCGCGGCAGAGCCACCGCCTCGCCGAGATGACCGGTGGGAAGCCCGGCCTTCTCCGCCTGCGTCAGCAGCTCCCGGTGTTCGGTTCCCAGCTCGGCCAGCCGGCTCCCCAGGTGTTCGACCCCTTCGGTGAGCCGCTCCGCCGTGTTCTCCTCCGCGTCGTGTGCGTTGCGCAGGGTGGTGAAGGCGGCCTCGGCGGCGGTGTGCAGCGCCTCCACCGTGCTGCGGCGCTCCGACAGTTCGCGCAGGCTGCGGTAGGCGTGACTGGCGTGCAGGGCGGCCAGGTCGGTCCGGGCGTTCTGTTCCTCGTCGTGCAGGGTCTCCAGTCGGCCCTCCGACTCCTCCTCCTGCGTCCGCAGGTCGCTCGTCCGCTGTGCGGCGTCTCCGGCCGCCCGGCGCCGGTGCGCGAGGACGCCCAGTTCGTGGCTCACTCTCTGCGCGGAGGTGCGCAGGACTCCGGCCAGGTAGCCGCGGTAACTGGTGAGGAAGGTGCGCAGTGCCGTGTCAGTGCGTTCCAGGCGGCCGAGTTCGTCCCGTACGGCGTCGAGGTCGTGCAGGTTGCGCGCCACCTTCTCGACCACGTCCTCGTCGAGCCCCGGCAGGGTCTCGCTCAGCAGGGAGACCAGGCCCCCGTGTTCGATCCGGTCGCCGACCGTCGGGCGCCGCAGCCGGTGGAGGAGCTGGGTGAGATTGCGGTAGCGCGTCGCGTCGGTGATGCCGAACAGGTCGCGGGCCACGCGCGAGCGGTGCTGGACTGCACGGTCGGTCGTGTTGTCGGAGCCGACGATCTCCTTGAGCCGGTCGACCGGCAGCGGCTTACCGGCCTCGACCAGGTGCAGGTCCTCACCGATCCGCAGCGGGGTGACGAAGAACGTCGGCAGCGCCTTCTGCGTCGACTTCGAGGCGCGGATGGCGGCACCGAGCGTCAGGTGGCGGTGACCGCCGTCGTCGGCCGTGCCCTGGAACTCCACCCACAGGTACCCGAGACGGTTGGTCTGCTCGAACCCGTCCAGCATCAGCCAGGCGAGCGTGGTGCGGCCGGTGCCTGTCGCGTCCAGTGCCCGGGAGTCGCCGTCCAGAAGATACGGGAGCAGCATCTCCAGGGCCTTGGACTTGCCCGCGCCGTTCTTGCCGCGCAGCAGCAGGCGTCCGTCGCCGAAGGAGAACTCCTGCTCGTCGTACTGCCAGACGTTCTGGATGCCCGCCCGGTGCAGCCGGAAGCGGGTGCCGGCGGTCGTCGCTGGGCCGGTGGGTGTCGCAGCGCCGGAACGCGGCAGCGGAACGAGGCCACGCCCGTCGGTGGTCATAGCGGCAACTCCTCTTGTACGTCCGCGCCTTTGCCGGCTGCGGTGGCCGGGCGCACCGTGACTTGGGTGGCGTAGCGGGCCGCTGCGGCCAGCAGCACCCAGCCGTCGCCGCCGGGCCGTGCGCCATGGACATCGGTCACCGTGCGTCCTTCCGACGCCTCTTCGACGTACCCCTCCGGCAGTCCTTCGCCCTCGGCGCGCAGCCGGCCCGCGCGGGCCATCAGCCGCATGCGGACCAGCAGGTCCAGTACGGCCTCTCGCAGGGAGGGAGGGTCCTCCAGGTAGCCGCGTTGCCAGTTGCTGCGCTGCCCGTACTCGGTGATGAGCTCGGCGAGCACCTCGTCCACCAGGCCGTCTGGGACGGCCACCCCGATGACGAGCGTCCCGCCGGTCGCCGGATGCCCCGGCTCATGCGGCCGAAGGCGTTTCACCAGCCGTTCCGCCAGCAGCAGCGCGGCCTGTGCGACGGTCCCGGTGCCCGGCAGGTGCAGATCCGTCAGCTCCTCCTCGGGGTCCACCAGCGCCACGCCCTCGGCACGGATCTCCATCTCCAGACCGAGGAGTTCGAAAAATGCCTGGGCCTCCCGGCGCTGCCGGGTGCGCAGCCAGTCACGCTCGGCGTCCGTCAGCTCGTCGAGGTGGACGACGGGTGTCTCGACGAGCATCCGGCGCACGTAGGTGCGTGGTCCGCCGAAGCCCGGGTCCGCTGCCCGCCGGACCAGGTCGGCGCCGTTCCGTGCCTGGGAGAGCGGGCCGGCGACGACCACGCGTGCCAGCTCCCGGTCTATCGTGATCAGGGCTTCTCCGCCCGCCTCCTGCGCAAGTGCGGCCACATGACCCTCGGTCTCGATGAGCACGTCCCAGTCGACGAGCTGGCGCAGAGCCGCGACCAGGGTCCGCTTCCCGGCCGCTCGGCCCGTTTCCTCCAGCTCGATTCCGGCGTCGGCTGCGGCAGCTCTGATCTCGGCGACCAGGTGTGACAGGAGCATCTGCTCGGGCGCGGTCACCAGCACGGACAGGGCGAGCGCGAGGCAGGCGTATGTGTGTGGGGTGAACGGGGTGCCGGTGGAGCGCTCCAGCCGATGACCCGAACCCGTCCCCAGCCCCGCCTTGAACAGGCGGGCGTAGGAGCTGTCGACCAGCAGGCGGTAGCCGAGCACCTGCTGGAACCGTTTGCCCAGCCAGTCGGCGTGCCTGCGGATCAGCGGGAAGAGGTCGGCGTGGGGGCCGTCCGATGCGATCAGCGGGTGAGCGAGCAGCAACCGGGCGGCTGTGCGGCGCTCGGCTGTCAGGGCCACGTCGTGAGTCGAGGGGAGGGTCATGACACGCTCGCCTCCGTTTCGCCGTCGACCGCGGCGGAGGTGCGACCGATGTCCAGCTCCAGGTCGTCCAGCAGCAGGTCGCCGTCGGCCGAATACAGCACCGTTCGCGTGCCCGCCGTCCGGCGCACGGTGAGGCGGATACGCAGTTCGGCGTCTTCACTGCTGGCCGAGTCGAGGTCGAACCCCGCCGTCCTCTCCCCGTCCGTGCTGACGGGCCGGCTGAGTTGTGCGTTTCCGAGCGCTGTGGCCAGCAGCTCCAGGAGCAGGCTGAGTGCCGCTGACGTGAGGCGTACCTCGGCGAACCGGCCCGACGCGCTGCGCAGTTCGTCTGCCGCTGCTGTTCTGGCCGCTGCCCGCTGACGGGCTGCCTCCCTCAGCAGCTGCTTCTGCGCAGAGTGGTCCTCCACCGTTGAGGCCCGGCCTCGCTGGGCTCGGCTGCCTCTTTCGCGCAGGGCCACCGGCACCTCGACCACCGGGCCGGTCCACCAGCTCGTGTAGGCGGGCACCACTTCGTCGGTGGCCGGAGGTATACCCAGATGGCGGGCGCCGTACAGCCCGAAGGCGGCGACGGCGATGTCGTGCGCGTCTCGCGGCGCCGCTTCGTCGAACCAGCGGGCCAGCCGCAGCAGATCCTTGCGCCGGGACATCTCCCCGGTGGCCGACCGCAGCATCCGCTTGGCGTTGGCGAGCAGCGACTGCAACGCGCGCAGGGTGGCGTCGCGTAGCTGGTCGACCTGGCTGCCCTGGCCGTCGGTGTTGCTGAACCAGCCGCGCAGGCCCTCCCAGTCCGCGAACTCACGGCCCCGGCTGCGCTGGATCCGGACCTCCGGGCGGCTTTCGCCCTGCGCCTGCGCCGAGAGCCCGGTCAGCCCCTGGGCGTGGGAGTCCAGCCGGTCCAGCAGAGCCGGGATGTGCGGCCACAGAGTGTCCAACGCCGCCGAGATCCGGGGCGCGCGGAACGCCACGTCCTCCGTGATCGCCTCGACGTAGTCCAGGAGCAGTTCCTTGAAGCCCTGGTACTCGGCGCTGTCCAGGTCGTAGCGGGACAGCACCTGGCCGAGGTAGGCGTAGAAGTCGCGTATGGAGTCCGCGAACTCGGTGAACTGCACGAACAGCGTGCTGATCCGCTCCAGTCCGTCCTGCGGCTCGACGCCGCCCGGCGCGGTCACGAGGTCGGCCAGCTCCCGTAGTCCGCGCTCGACCAGGGCCAGCAGTTCGTTGCTCACCTCGCGGGCGGCGTCGGCTTCCGCCAGGACTCCGTCGGCGTCCCGCTGGATACGCTCGCCCAGTTTCGACAGCTGGTAGCGCGAGCGGGAACGTTGGTACTCGCTGATGCTGGACGCGTTCACCGTGTGGCTGCTGCGGAGCAGGTTTCCCCACTGGACCAGCTGTTCCAGCCGGACCGTGAGGGTGTCGGCGTCAAGTCCTGCGGCGGAAGCACCGGCCTGGCGCAGCTTCGCCATGATGTCCGGGACGGCGAGATCCGCCAGCAGCGTCCCGCAGAAGACCCGCATGATCGCGACGTGCTCCAGCCGCTCGGGCGCGCTGAGGTACGTGTACGCGTTCAGCCGCCGCCGCGCCTCCTCGTCAGCCGCTTGTCCTGCACCGGATGTTGACTCCCCCATGGCCGTGAGATTACGCGGAGCAGCCGGCCGCCGTCGTTGAGTGGCCGAAAATGCCGCGGACGCGTGCCAGGTCTCTGAACGGGCCGTTCGGGTTTAAGCGTGGGAGCGGTAGTCAGGGGGCCCTCTACCCCAGGGAGCGCCAACAATCCTGCTGAGAGCAACTCAAGCCTCAAGTGGTGGACGTCCTCTTGCAGCTTGCAAGTCTGATAGGCCAGCGGACGCGAACCAGCAGCTCAAATGAGGTCGGGTGGATCCGTTCCACGCGACCCATGCGACATCCATAGCTGGACAAGCTCTCCCTACCCGTCGGGTTGCATCGAAGCGGCCGAGCTGCAGACGGTCTCGCGGCTTGTAAATCTTTTTGGCCGCAATCCCGCTCACTCCGGCGGGATGCCCCTGAGGGTTCGGTCAAGGGCGACGACGGGACAGTTGGCGGACGGCGCCCGACGCCGTGAATCTCCTCGTGCCCGGTGGGGTGGGGACCACACGAGGCTTGGCGCGGCGCAGCGAGGCGCAGACGCCCTTGTGCTGCTGAGCGTGGCAGGCGCGGCGGGCACGAGAGGGCATCTCCTGACTTTAGGACTTCTGGTCAATGAACCGGCCCAAGAGTGGGTGACCTGGTTCAAACAGCGGAAGGACAACTCATGCAAGCGCGAGTAACCCAATGGGCATCAGAGGGGTCTCGGGACGAGAACAAGACCCCGGGCAGGATCCGGGCGCATGACGCCTGGGGGCTGGAGCTCCCGGTGCTGATGGAGGCGATGGACGCAAGGGTGGTCGAGTTCGACCTGGGGGAACAGAACATGCACGCGGCGCTGGGCCTTATGGCAGAACGGCTATGCATCCTCGTGCGCCCCGGACTGAGCGATATCCAAGTCGCATTCGCCATCCGGTCTCTGCTGGCTCACTACATCCACCGACCCTATCCCGTCCTGAGCTTCTGGCCGGAGACGGACGTGCAAGGCGCGACGGTGGAGGAAGTGGATGACCTGCCGGATTCAGTGCGAGCAGAACCACCGGAGGCCACGTCAGATGTCCTGGACCTCTACGGCGACGGGAACTGGGCGCCGAAGGATGGCTGGCGATCTGACGAGGAGGTGTTCGCAGAGTTGAAAGACGTTGCTGTGCTCCATCTCAAGGGCGTCGTGGAGGACATCCCCAAGGAGATGTACCCGTTGCCTATGGGGCTCGGTGCCGTCATGGCAGCTGGCTACGACGACGAAGGGATGGCGCATCCGCTGGTGTTCCTCCGCAGCGACCTGCCTACTGGGCTGCAGGCAGACCTCCTCGGTTTCTGCCTCGCATCGGTTGCCGGAAGCGAGTACGAGAATTGGCAGCCGGACGAGAACGGCCTGATCTTCGTCGGTACTGAGGCAGGACCGGTACGCGGACCCGGAGCCGCGCTTCTGGGGGCACTGATGGTGCAGCGATTGGGGCGGCGCCCGGGGGACTGCGCGTTCACGCTTCTCGACCCGCCGGAGGGAACCATCCCGGGTTCGGAGATGATTGCTTGATTCATTCCCGGGAGATTCGGGACCCGGATCTGGTGGCTGGATCCCGAATACCTCCCAAGACGACCTCAGAAACCACTCAGGGGCCTGACCCGCTATGCGGACCAGGCCCCTGACCTCGTGGTTCAGCTGTCGGGGTGGCGGAATTTGAACCCACGACCTCTTCGTCCCCGGATGCCACAGACGGTCGCTCGCCTCACGCAACCAGGGAGCGTTGTCCTGCATGACCGAGTTCTTGGTTGCCTGGCAGAGTATCCACGCTGCGGCCTGCGACACGGTCTAAATCCGCAGGTGACGTCATCGAGTTCGGCTGCGACGAGGGATCGCCAGTCACCTGTCCTTGCGCCAAGAGGAAAGAGTATCTGCTTGCGAAGCGCAGGGGGTGCGCTAGCCTGCGGGCAGGAATGGAGCCTGGGACGGTGCCTGGGCCACCTCCGGTCGTCTTGAGGTACGGAGCGTCGGAAAGCGCCCTCGCCACCACCTCCTTCCCGCTTCCTGCGCAACTGCTCTGTACGGCTCTCGTGTGCCGGACAGCTGAAAGGCGTTCTCCTTGACCATCTACTCTCAGCACGCCACCCGTGGCAGGACCCAGATCCTGGCGACCTACCAAGGTCCGGACGGCGTCGTGTCCAAGACCGTGACGAGCGTTGCCGAACCTCGCGTCGCGGTTCCGGTCGTCGACGCCCTCAATCGAATCTCCGCCTTCGCTACCGCCCCTGTCAGCATCCACGACCGTCGAGAGCGGCGTGTGGGCTATTACCCGCGCACACACCTCGCCGCGCTGACCGACCCTGCCGCCCGCACCTCTCTGCTCGGCGGCGCCCACAGTCTGTGGTACGAGTACGTCTGCCTTCGGCTTCACCAGGCGCTCGCCGACCTGGAAAGTGCCGTGGCGGCTCTCCCGGACACGGTCAGTAGGGCGATCCGATCCGAACTAGAGGCAGAGAGGCACGGGCTGGAGACAGGACTCGCGGACTTCTCGGGAACTTTCTCGGAGGAGGAGCCCGAGGCCGAGCGCTGCTGGGAGTTCGGCCACCCCTTCGTGAAGTACGACGACGGGCAGGACACGTTGAGCGACGAGACGCGCGAGCAGCTCGACCGACGTGAATCGGGATGCACCCCGAAGGAACGGGAGAAGGCGGTTGCCGCCCTGCGGGTGCTGGTCGCCGCGCACTCCCAGGGCGGCGACGTATGGGCTTCGCTCGACGACCCCAGCTGTCGCCTCTTCGTGGAGCCGTACGACTCCGACGGCTTCTACCTCACGATCGAAGCGCCGGAACCAGGCGACGACGAGGCTTTGTGGGAGATCGAGATCGGCCGTTGGGTGCCGGACGATCCTGAGGAGGAGCCCGGGGAGCACACCAGCGCGACAGGCCACGACGTGGTCGGCTGTGCCCTTCCGGTCGCGCCGACCGCCGAGGAGATCGCCCATCTGCTGAAGGCCGTGGACGAGAAGCCGCTGCTGCTTGCCGAGTGGGCTGAGTCGCACGTGGGAGCAGTACTCGCAGGGACGGCGATGGTGGTGACCGAACGCTACGACTCGTGATTCTGGGTCGGCAAGGAAGGCGTGACGCTGACGGGGGTGGGACTGGGAACGGCTCGCCGCCGCATTGGATGAGGATGCTTCAGCCGTGCGTTGTCACCTGGATGGGCTGGGGTTGTCTTAAAGGAGTTTCGTGGACACCAACCGCGACAACCCCCGGCGCGAGGTGCGTCTGTCCTTCCTCGGCTGAGGTTTTGCCAGGTGGTTTTCGGTCGGATCATGGCCGAGAGGTGAGCGGTCCGTTGACAGGTTTCCGGGGTGTTCGTAATTTTTCAAATCGTTGGAAACATCGATGATTTGAGAACTAGATCATCCGATCTCGGGGGAGCGATGTCCGGACGAACGACGACGGTGGGCGGGCGAGGGTGGACCCTGGCCGTGGTGTGTGTGGCCACGTTCATGCTGCTGCTCGACCTGACCGTGGTGAATGTGGCGCTGCCCGACATCAGGGACGCCTTCGACGCGAGCTTCACGTCGCTTCAGTGGGTCCTTGACGCGTACGCGCTGGGCCTCGCCGCCGTCCTGCTGACGGCGGGGTCGCTGGCCGACCGGCTGGGGCGCAAGCGGGTCTTCAACATCGGCTTCGTCGTGTTCCTGGCGGCGTCGCTCGCCTGCGGCCTGGCGAACGACGCCGTCGTCCTGTCGGTGGCCCGGGGGATCCAAGGCCTGGGCGGAGCGGTCCTGTTCGCCGTCGGGCCCGCGCTGATCGGGCAGGAGTACCAGGGCAAGGACCGCGGCAAGGCCTTCGGGATCTTCGGCGGCGTGGTCGGCCTGTCCATCGCCTTCGGGCCGCTCATCGGGGGCGCGCTCACCGACGGGCTGAGCTGGCGCTGGATCTTCCTGGTGAACGTCCCGGTCGGACTGCTCGCCATGGCCGTGAGCGTCCTGCGGATGCGCGAGTCGCGTGCGGAGTCGGCCCCCGCCGTGGACTGGTGGGGCATGGTGCTCTTCACCGGTGCGCTGACGCTGCTCGTCCTGGGACTGCTGCGCGGCGAGGCCGAGGGCTGGGGCAGTGCGCCCATCGTCGGGATGTTCACGGCCGCCGTGCTGCTGCTCGTGGTGTTCGGCGCCGTGGAGAAGCGGCGCGGCGAACAGGCCATGTTCCAGTTGTCGTTGTTCCGGAACAGGACGTTCAACGGCGTGTCCGTGGTGACGCTGCTGTGCGCCGCCGCGACCATGTCCGCGATCTTCCTTCTCGTGTCGTACGTCCAGAACGTGCTGGCGTACTCGCCGTGGGAGACCGGCCTGCGGTTCCTGCCGCTGACCGGGACGCTGTTCGTGGCGGCCGCGATCTCCGGGTCGCTGACCACCCGGGTGCCGCAGCGGCTGCTGATGGGAACGTCCCTCACGCTCATCGCGATCGGGCTCTCCCTGGTCGCGCTCACCGGCCCGGACACCGCCTGGACGGCGCTGCTGCCGAGCATGTTCGGGATCGGCCTGGGCATGGGGCTCTTCAACCCGCCGCGCGCCTCGCTGTCCATCGCCGTCGTGGAACCGTCCAAGGCGGGCATGGCCTCGGGGATCAACGAGACCTTCCAGCAGGTGGGTGTCGCCATCGGCATCGCGGGCTTCGGCGCGGCGTTCCAGGGCAGGGTGACCGACCTGTTCGTGCAGTCCGGGACGGGGCGTCAGCTGGGCTCGACCGCGCACGAGTTCGGCGAGGCCGTGGCCGCGGGCGGCGGCGCGGAAGCCGCGGGCCGGGCGCCCGCCGGGATGGGCTCCGCGCTCGAAGCCGCGGCCCGGACCGCCTTCGTGGACGGGCTGACGGACGTGATGTGGGTGTGCGCGGCCGTCGCCGCCGTCGGCGCGCTCGTGGGATTCGTCTTCATCCGCACGCGCGACCTGCACGAGAGCGCCCGGGGCGACCTTGCGGCAGCCGAGGACACCGTGAGCCCGGCGGCCCGCCCCGCGCTGAAGGCCGTCGGCGCGCACGGGCTCCCGGAGGACGCGGCCGTCGCCGGAGCCCCGGTCGCCGTCCAGTCCGCTCGCGCCGGGGGAGAGGCGTGAGCCACCGTGCCGGGGGAGATGGGTAACCCGGTCGGACACGGCCGGGCTACCCGCCCCGTTGCACGAAGCACCCTGAGTGGCACCGGCCTTGGAGGCCGGTGCCACCACCAGTACCCTTGACGTGACCGACGATCGGCACGGGGGATGCTCGGCACCGCCGAGAGGCCTCACCCCTTCGCCCGGCCTCCTCGCCGAGACGCCGGCAGCACGTCTCGGCGGCGTGTCCCAGCAGCGGACACGGCAGCGAAGTCAGCAGGAACTCAGCAGTAAAGGGGAACGGCCGGATGACAGAGGCGACGCCCATCCCGGCGCAACCCGCGGTGCTCGACTTCCCCCTCGTCCGCAGGACCGGCTATCTGCTGAACAAGGCCGGATCGATCCTGATGGAGGACGCGGAGCGGGCCCTCATGGCGCAGGGCATGCGCCTGCGCTACTTCTACGTCCTCGCGGCGCTGGAGAGCGACCTCAGTCTGTCCCAGCAGGACCTGAGCAGAATCCTCCACCTCGACCCGACGACGATGGTCGCCCTGATCGACGAGATGGAGCGGGCCGGCCACGTGGAGCGGCGGCGCAACCCCGCGGACCGCAGGCGCTACATCCTGAGCCTCACCGCCGATGGCCGCGAGGCCCTCGAACGCGCCGGGCACGCCGTCGACGCCGTGGAGCAGGACTTCCTCTCCGCCGTTCCCGCGGAGGACCGTGAGCGGCTGCGCGCCCTGCTCGGCGATCTGCTCGCCGACCGCTGGCCGCGCGTGATCGCCTGCGAGTGACGCGCGGGTGCCTGCGGACCCGCGCGCCCGGTGATCAGGCGATCGGGGGGTTCAGGCGATCAGATGGGCCGCTGATCTTTTGCGAATTCGCGAAATGATCCACCGGAACTGGAGTTAAAGAATCCCCATCTGAGGTTCCCTTTGGGTTTATGTGTGCAGGCCGTCACAGAATCCCTGCGTTAATTGATTTCCCCTTGATGTCCCGGTTAGTGTTTTTTCTGTCCGGGCCACGTGGCTCGCGACACGGGGGAAGGTAAACGGGGAATGACCGACAAGGAATTACTGTACGGATCTTTGGACAGCTGCCTCGGACCCGGCAGCTCCCGCTTTTTCGGAAGCGGGTACAAGCGCGTCACACAAGCACTCACGGACATCACCACCGACGGCTCCGCCGCACCGGGCGCGCTCGTCACCGCACGCGGCACGCTCACCTATCCGCGCGACTGGTCCCGCAAATCCGGCGCCGGTGAGCTGCGCCCGCACCTGAGCAGCATCGATGCCCTGGTGCTCGCCGCGAACCTCGCGGAGACCCACCTCGGCCGGGCCTTCGGACTCGGCGCCGCCGCGCGCCGCAGGATCTGGCTGCGCAGCGCCGACGTACGGGCCGGGAGCGCGCCGCACGAAGACCTGGAGGACTTTCCCGTGCGCGGCACGCTGGTCGCCGTCGAGGGTCCCTCCGGGGCGCACGCCACGCTGGCCAGCACGTTCGACTGCCGGGTCGGAGGCCTGAAGGTCCGCTGCACGCTCGTGCACGAACCGGGCGACGGGGCGGGGAGCCCGGCCACGTACTCCGACGAGAAGCAGGCGCTCGGACCGGCGCGGGCCCGGCACTACGGCGTGGGCTACAAGCAGCGCGAACAGTCCTCCGAGCAGGTCCGCGTCGACCTCGACCGGCAGGTGGTGCGCGGGGTGCAGCGCGTGGTCGCCACGGAGGAGGAGGCACACACCTGCGGGGCGGAAGCGGCGTACGGACCGTCGGTCTCCCTGGTCGACGCGCTCGTGGGCGTCGCCCAGCTGGCCCAGATCCTGCTCTACGCGCAGGACGGCCTGGCCCGCGGCAACACCGACACGCTCTGGATGCGGCGCTTCGTCATCAACGCCGACACGCCGGTGCGCCCCCTGGGGCACCGCTTCGTCCCGACCGTCCGCACCGCCAACTCCCGGCTGCTGTCCATGGGCGAGGCCCGCTGGCGCACCGCGGAACTGGCGGTCGAGGACTTCGCGGGGATCGACGGGCGCTGCTGGCTCGCGCACCGTCTGCCGGCGGCCGCCTAGCAACTCCGTACCCATTGCCGCGTCATTACCGCGCTCCCCCTGCATTCCGGTGCGCCGGATTGCGGGGAGGGGCGCGCGGCGGATTGGTTGCGCCCTGGACGGCTTTTTCACGCCGAATTAGCACCAGAGTTACCCGCAAGAAAAGCAACGGGGGAAATTGATCATGCGTTTTACGCCCACGCTCCGATTAGGGGACGTGCTCGTCGTGCTCGAAGGTCCGGCCCGCATGCTCTGGGAAGAGCACGTACCCGGCCTCGAAACGCGGCACTGGACACCGAGGGAACTGTGGCCGGACGAGGAGCAGCACGCCGAGGTCCGTGAGCACCTGGACCGGCGACGGCCGCTGCTCGTCCTGCTCGACGAGGCCCGCTGCCGCGTGCCCATGCTGCGCGAGGAATGGCGGGCCGCGCCCTGCCGGCTGCTGCGCGACCAGGCGGGCGGCGGCACCGAAGACCCCGGGGACGACGACGTCGTCGAGGTCGGACTGCCGTTTTTGGACTGGCTGCCCGAGGCCGACCGGGAACGCGCGGCGCGCTTCCTCGTGGAGAGCGACGCGGAACTGGCCCGTACGCCACTGGCGTTCCTGCCGCCGCTGATGACCGAGGAGCAGCGGGACGGAACCCCGCTGAACCCGCGCTTCGCCCGGCGGCTGCTGCCCCACGCCCTGACGGCCGACCGCCTCGCGGCGGCCGTCGAGCACCTGTTCGCCGAGGCGCCGCGCTCCTGCGCGGCGGCGGCCGGCCCGGCGAGGTGACCCGGTGAACCAGCCACGGCACACCGACGGCCGGCCGCTGCTCGCCGTACAGGCCGAGGACGGGCCCACCGACCCCACGCATGCGTACGGCGCCTTCCCCAGCCTGGGGGAGATCGGACGCCTCATCGTCTCGACGGCCACCCAGAATCTGGCACACACCGGCCTGCGGACGGCGGAAGAACGCCGTCCGCAGGCGCGGGACGCCACCGCACCGAGGAGTCACTGATGTCACGTTCGGTCATGGTCACCGGCGGCAACCGCGGCATCGGTCTCGCCGTGGCGACGGCACTGGCACAGGACGGCGACCGCGTCGCCGTCACCCACCGGGACAGCGCACCGCCCGAGGGACTGCTGGGCGTACGCGCCGAGATGACGGACGCCCGCAGCATCGACGAGGCCTTCGGGAAGGCCGAGGCCGCGCACGGGCCGGTCGAAGTGCTCGTCGTCAACGCGGGCATCACCCGGGACGCGCTGCTCCTGCGCATGGACGAGAAGGACTTCACGGACGTCGTCGACGTGAACCTGCACGGCGCCTTCCGCACCGTGCGGCGTGCGGTGCGCGGCATGGTGCGGGCCCGCTGGGGCCGGATCGTGCTGATCTCCTCCATGACCTTCGCCTACGGAGCGCCGGGCCAGGTCAACTACGCGGCCGCCAAGGCCGGAATGCTCGGCATGGCCCGCTCCCTCGCCTGGGAGTTGGGCCCGCGGAACATCACGGTCAACATCGTCGCCCCCGGCCTGATCGACACGGACATGAGCCGCGAGATCACCGACCGGCGACGCGACCACCTGCTGTCCATCACCCCGCTCGGCCGCGTCGGGGACACGGACGACGTCGCCGCCGCCGTGCGCTACCTCGCCGGCGAATCGGGCCGCTTCGTCACCGGAGCGGTCCTGCCGGTCAGCGGAGGCCTGGGCCTGGGCGGCTGACCACCACACCTCACCCCCGGCTCCGGCTCGCCCCACACCGGGCGCGGCGGACGCCGGGCCACTCACGACGGGAAGAGAGCACACCCCATGGGGAACACAGACACCCCGACCACCCCCGCACCGCACGCCGGCGCCACGGCCGCGGGGCGCGGACTGCACCTGGCGATCTCCGGAACGTACTCCAGCGGCAAGAGCACCACGACCGAGACGCTGTCGATGGCGACGGGCATCCCCCGCACCCACGCGATGACGTCCCGGGAGATCCTCGTGGACCTCGTGCCGGGCAAGCAGGTCCAAGAGCTCAGCGCGATGGAACTGACGATGCTCGGCTTACGCCGGCTGGAGGAGCGGATCCACCACGAGGCGGGCGAGGGAGCGTTCATCTCGGACGGCTCGGTGATCCACGAGTGGATCTACGGCGAGGCCCGTATGCGGGTCGGCATCAACCCCGGCGCGAACGTGCTCCTGCGGGCGGTGAAGAACGTCGCCGGGCTTCCGGTGAAGCGGTTCTACCGCCAGTACATGGACGCCTACGGCGCGATCGCCAAGGCGCGTGCCAAGCGGATCTACGACGCCTACGTGCATCTGCCCGTGGAGTTCGAGATGAAGGCCGACGGCCACCGGCCGGTCTCCGAGAAGTTCCGCGCGATGTCCGACGACCTGCTCATCGAAACCCTGGACGAGCTGGAGATCCCGTACCACGTGGTGGGCGGCAGCGTCCGGGAGCGCGTGGAGCGGATCGTCGAGATCTTCGACCTGCCCCTGGTGATGCCGCTCGACGAGGCGATCGAGCGGGCCGGCGCCAAGGTGCGCCGGGCCACCGAGGTCCTGGAGCAGGACGCCCGCTTCCACGAGGCCCAGCGGGCCAAGTCCCTGCGGCGGCGCGTGTCGTACGCGGTGCGCTTCTGACCAAGACGCGGCTCACGGGCGCGAGGGGCCCGACCCCGGCCCTCGCGGCGGACGGCTTCGGCCGCCCGCCGCGAGGGCCGGCACGGCATCAGGCGTCGAGGTCCTCCAGGACGGCCCGTCCCGCGGCGCGATGTTCGGCGGCCGAGGCCGGCTCCGTCGCGTCGAGGACGCTCGCGATGCCCTCGTGCGCCAGGGCTTCCTCGGTGCGGTACCCCAGGCGTGGCGCGATCTCCAGCGCCTGGCGGTGCAGGCGCAGGGCCTCTTCGGGCAGGCCCGCGAGGCGGCAGGTCTCGGCGTAGCCGTTGAGGAAATGGATCTTCCAGTGGTCCTCGAAGAGCTCGTCGAGCAGGGCGAACGCCTGCCGGTGGCTGCCCAGCGCCTCTTCGTAACGGCCCATCCGCCGCAGCGCGACCCCCAGGCAGTTGAGGCACCACGCCTCGTTGTGGAGGTGTCCGTCCTCGCGGGCCAGCGCCAGCGCCCGGTGCAGATGCTCCGCCGCCTCGTCGGGCTCCTCACGGGCGATGGCCACGCCGAGGGTGATCCGAGCCGTCAGCGTCGGCGGCGCGGCGGGGTCGGCGTGCGGGATGGCGAGCACCTCCCGGGCCCGCTGGGCCGCCTCCTCGCGATGCCCCAGCTGAAGCATCGCCCAGGCCTCCGCCGCGACCGCGCCGGCCGTGCCCGAAGGGCACCCGGCCTGCTCGTACAACTTCCCGGCCAGCCCGAAGAGTTCGAGCGGCTCGTCCACATACCCCTCGTCCCACTTCAGATAGCCGAGGCGCAGGGCGAGCTCCGCCTCCGAGCCCAGGTCCCCCGCCCGCGACAGCCACGGCTGCGCCGCCTCGTACGACGCGGCGGCCTCCGCCATACGGCCCGCGTTGTAGCGCGCGAAGCCCAGATCGCTGTGCGCGCAGGCCAGTTGGAGCGGATCGCCCAGCCGCTCGGCGGCGGCCAGCGCGCGTTCGAACAGGACGTTGAGGTGGGTCGTGCCGCAGCGGCGCGCGAAGTACGCCCGCAGGAAGCGCGGCAGTTCGCACACGTGCTGGTCGGCGCCGACGGCCGCCGCCGTCTCGAAGGCGGCCACCAGGTTCTCGTATTCCGCGACGAGCCAGGAGAACGCCGCGTTCTTGTCCGCGAACCGCGGCAGCGAGGCCGGAGCCCGGCCCGCGGAGGGCGCACGGCCGGGCGCCAGGAACGGCATCGCGGCGTCGGCCGCTGCCGCCGCGTGCACGTAGTAGTCCAGGAATCGGCCCAGGGCCCGCTGCCGCTCGGCCGGTGCGTCCTGCTCCTCGCCCGCCCGGCGCGCGTGCTGGTGCACCAGGTCGTGCAGGCGGTACCGGCCCGCCGTCGACTCCTGGACGAGGTGCGCGTCGACCAGGTCCTCCAGCATCGACCGCGCGGCGCCCAGCGGCACGTCCGCCAGGGAGGCCGCCAGATACGCGTCGAAGGAACCCCCGGGCAGCAGACCAAGGAGCCGGAACAGGCGCGCCTGGGACCGGTCCAGCTGCCGTACGGACATGGCGAACGCCGTGTCGAACTCGCTCGCCCCCTCGGCCATCCGCTCGACGAGGATGCCCACGGTCCAGCCGGGCCGGTGCCGCAGCCGGGCCGCGGCGAGGCGCAGGGCCAGCGGCAGATGGCCGCACAGCCGCAGCACCTCGGCGGCGGCATCCGGGTCGCGGGCCAGGCGGCCGTCGGGGCCGCTGGGGTCGCCGCTCGCCCGCGCCAGCAGTTCCGCGCTCTCCTGCGGGCTCAGCACGTCGAGGGAGACCGGCGGCACCTCGTCCAGGCCGATGAGCCGGTTCCGGCTGGTGATCAGGGCGACGGACGGGCCGGCGCCGGGCAGCAGGGGCCGGACCTGCTCGGCATCGGCGGCGTTGTCGATCACCACGACGACCCGGCGGTCGGCCAGCTCCGAGCGCCAGCAGGCGGCCAGTTGCTCGACGCCCTCGCGCGGCACCTTCTCGGAGGGGACGTCGAGCGCGCCGAGCAGCATCCGCAGCGCGGATTCGGGGTCGAGCGGCTCGCGGCCCTCGGTGAAACCGTGCAGGTCCACATAGAGCTGGGCGTCGGGGAAGCCGGCGGCGAGGCGGTGTGCCGCGTGCATCGCCAGACAGGTCTTGCCCACCCCCGCCATACCGTCGACCGCGACCACCCGGTGGCTGTCCACCGCCGCCAGCACGGCGGCGAGTTCAGCTTCGCGGCCGGTGAAGTCGGGCACGTCGCGCGGCAGGTCGTTGCGGGGCCTCGGCCGGCCCTGGCGGCTGGACTTCGGGGGCGCGGGCAGCGGGTTGGAGGATCGCTCCCACAGGGGGCGCAGCGGCCGGGGGTCGCGCTTGACCAGGCGGCACAGCGCGACCACCGCGGGCCAAGGCGGCAGGGTCTGGCCGCTGAGGTAGCGCGAGAGGGACGAGGAGCTGAGGCCCGCGTCCCGGGCCAGGGCCCGTACGCCGAGTCCGGACAGCTCTTGGACCAGACGCAGCCTGGCCGCCAGTTCGTGCTGCGGATCCGTCTGCGCCGTGCGGTGCGCCTCATCCACCAGATACCCCCCGATGTCCCGTGTCGTCAGAAACCTACCGGGCCGCGTCGTGGCTGCTCAAGGCCGTTCCGCGTGTCCCACGGTGTCCCACCGCCGTGGTCGTGGCGAGCGGACCGGGCTGAGATGGAGTCACGCCCCGAGGGAACAGGGGCGGCCCGCAAGAGCCAACAGACCCGCAAGCCCCGCACGACCCGCAAGCCCCGCACGACCTGCACGACCCGCGAGAGCCGGAAGTACCGGCAGCACCGGAAGAAGGAGCACACCGAGATGCAGTCCCGTATGCAGAACCCCGCCGTCGTCCTGTCCGACGCCATGCCGGCCATCCAGAGTCTCATCAAGGCCGTCCACTCCGGCGGGGTGGAGGGGCAGACCCTGGAGCTGGTGCACCTGCGGGTCAGCCAGATCAACGGCTGCAGCGCGTGCGTCGACGGCGGCGCGAAGTCGTCCCGCAAGGCGGGCGTGAGCGACGAGCGCCTGGCCACGGTCGCCGCCTGGCGCGAGGCCCCCTACTTCACCGAGCCGGAGCGGGCGGCGCTGGAGCTCGCCGAGGCCGCGACGCGGCTGGCCGACCGTGCCGACGCGGTGAACGACGAGGTGTGGGACGCCGCCGCCACCCACTTCGACGAGAAGCAGCTGGCCTCGATCGTCCTCATGATCGGCGTCACCAACCTGTTCAACCGGCTCAACGCCACCACCCGCCAGATCGCCGGTGCGTGGGGCTGACCCACCCCGTCGGGTGGAGCCGCCGCGGCGGCTCCACCCGGGCCCGACGCTTCCCCTCCCGAGCCACACCGCCCCTCACGTCCACACCCCTCACGTAAGGAAACCCGCCATGACGACCACCCAGAAGCGCGCCGAGTCCGCCGCCACGTCCGCAGCCAAGTCCCCCGCCACGTACGACGGTTTCACCGACGAGGAGCGCGGCGCGATGAAGGCGCGTGCCCAGGAGCTCAAGACGTCCGCGCGCCGCGGATCGCGCGCCGACAAGGCGGCGGAGGAGGAGGCCGCCGTGGTCGCGAAGATCGCAGAGATGCGGGAGTCGGACCGGGTCATGGCCGAGCGGATCCACGCCGTGATCAAGGAGAGCGTCCCGGAACTCGCGCCGAAGCTCTGGTACGGGATGCCCTCCTACGCCAAGGACGGCAAGGTCGTCTGCTTCTTCCAAAGCGCCCAGAAGTTCAGCGCGAGGTACGCGACGTTCGGCTTCAGCGACAAGGCGAACCTCGACGAGGGCGCCATGTGGCCGGCCTCCTACGCCCTGACGGAACTGACCCCCGAGGGCGAGGCAAGGATCGCGGACCTGGTCAGGAGGGCGGTGCGCTGAGGCGGGCGGGGGTCTCGCGGCCGGACGGCGGAGCCGCGGTGGCACCCCGGTGGAACTCAAGGGCCTGGTCCGCGTGTCCTTCTCCGGAACGCGGACCGGCCCTCGCCACGTGTCTCGGCGGTGAGGAGCCACAGGCCGCGCAGGCTGTCCACCAGGACCTGAGCGGGCCGGGAGCCCGGCGGATGCACCTCGCGGGCGCTGACCCACTCCACGAGCATGCCTCCCGCCTGGCGGGCCGTCGCGGCCGATCCGATGTCGTAGTGGCGGTGCCGTCCTTCGGTCGCCATGAACCACATGGCGTCGAGCGATTCGCGCACTTGCTCGCACAGGCTCCTCAGATCGTCGTCCGTGACGGACATCAGGGTGGCGAGCCGCTCCCGCCCGCATGTTTCGCGGCGTTCGGCCCGCTGCTCGCCATGGCACAGGGCAGCCAACAGCCAGGCGGCGCGGGAGCGTTCGGGAGGAGCGTCGAAGGCCATCGCGCTGCGCAGGTCGGCCATGTAGACGGCGTCGTGAGTGGGCAGTGAAGGAGCGTTGAGCCAGATCAGCACGGCGCGAACCCGTTCGTCGAGCTCCGCGCGGGTGGCCGTGGCGAGGTCGCGGCGGCGCTTCAGGTTCGCCCTCATCTGCCGTACGGCCTCCGGGTGCCGGGTCATGTCCAGCTCCGCCGCCGCCTCGGCCCAGTTGTACTCGGGCGGGTCGGCCTCGCGGTGTTCCGCCGGCACGCTGTCCAGGACCTCCTGCTCCTGCTCCCGCCGTTGGACGTACGTGCCGAAGTACGTCTTGGCGAGAGCGACCCGTACGGGAGCGGCCGGCACGGGGACGTCGTTGAAGAACGCCAGGAGCACGAGATCGTCGACCGTGCGACAGCGCCGGGCACACTCCAGGAGGCCCAGGGCGAGGGCGGCGGTCTCCAGGGGATAGACCCGGGCGCCGCCGATCCGGACCAAGGTGTCGGGCCCGGGCCGGGGGATGAGCCCGGCGGCCCGCCACCGCTCCAGCCGAGCGGCACTCAGCTCCAGACCCGCGTCGGCCGCGATGCGGATCAAGTGCTGGTCGGCGGCGTTGGGCGTGTTCCTCACCATGAGTGTCACGCTACGGAAGCCGCCGTCGCGTTCTGCGGCGCCGAGCGCGGGGAAGCTGCCCACCCGACGCCTGGAAATGGCGCCCGACCAGCACGGGAAACCCGGAAAGATCAGGTTCAGTACGCCGCCGTGAACCGGGTGCGATGGTGCTTGGGGTGTTCGGCCTCGTCGAGCAGGGCTACGGCCAGGTCCTCCATCGAGAGCGCGGAGACGCCGTGGGCGTCGACGATCAGCTCGTCGGCGCCAAGACGGAAGCGGCCGGTCCGCTCGCCCGGTTCGAGGAGGAGGGGCGGGCTGAGGTAGGCCCAGTCGACGTCGTGGACGGTGGCGCGGCAGACGGCGAGCTGTTCGTTGCAGGCCAGTGCGATGGGGCGCAGGGACGGCGGGAAATCGGGGGCGTCGACCACCATGGTGCCGCCGGTGCCGGGTACGGAGAGCGCGGCGGCACCACCGACGAGCAGGAGCCGTACACCGGTGGTGTGCAGTCCGGTGAGCAACGACCGTGCGACGGCGGCCAGTTCGGACTCGCGACCGGGAGCGGGGCGGGTCGCGGAGATCACCACGTCCTGACCCACTGCGAGTGCCGCGACGGTGTCCGGGTCGGCGGCGTCGCCGGTGCGGACATGCGCGGCGGGGGAGAGCCCGGTCGCGCGAGCCGGGTTCCGGACGGCCGCGGTGACCTGGTGGCCGCGGGCCACGGCCTCGGCGACGACACGGCGGCCGGTGCTGCCCGCGGCTCCGAAGACGGTGATGTTCATGGGGGTGCTCCTCAGGTGAGTGGCCGGTGGACGGGCCGGGAGGTGGGTGAGCAGGTGGGGCATGGGTGGGGCAGCGGTTCAAGGGGTGGGGCGGGTGCGGTCCCAGACCCCGACGGCGACCGCTCCGGTGGCCAGTGCCGCGCCCAAGGCGCAGATGCCGGGCCAGCCCCTAGCAGGCCATACGGCGGAGGCGAGCGCGGAGCCGAGTGCGCCGCCGACGAAGAGGCTCGTGGCGAACGCGGAGTTGATGCGGTTGCGGGCCTCGGCGTCGAGCGCGAAGAGGAGGGTCTGGCTGCTGTTGAGGACCGCCTGCTGGCCGATGTTCAGGGCGACGACACCGCCCGCGAGCCAGACCAGGGACCGCTCTCCCGCCAGCAGGATCAGCCAGCCGGTGAGCAGCAGCGCGGTGGCGCCGCCGGTGACCTGCTGGGCGCGGCCGTTGTCGCTGAGGCGCGCCGCCGACGACATCGACAGGATGCCCACGGCGCCGACCAGACCGAACAGGCCGATCGCGGGGGCGGACCAGTGGAACGGGGCGCCGGCCAGCAGGAACGTCAGCGCCGTGAGCTGGACGCTGTACGACGCGAAGGACAGCGCCCCCAGCAGGGCCCGACGGCGCAGCACGCCTTCCTGCCGCAGCAGAAAGAGCGTGGAGCGAAGCAGGGCCGGGTACCGCAGATCGGCGGAGACGGCGAGGTGCGGCAGCCGTCGGTGCAGGACGACGGCGGCGCCCGCCATGAGGACGGCGAGCACCCAGTACGCGGTGCGCCAGCCGCCCAGTTCGGACAGGCCGCCCGCCAAGGTGCGGGCCAGCAGGCCCCCGAGCAGGACCCCCGACATGACGGTGGCGACGGCACGGCCTCGGGTCGCCGCGGTGGCGAGCGCGGCGGCATGGGCGACGACGACCTGCGCGCCGACGGAGGTGAGGGCCGCGAGGACGGCGCCCGCGAGGAGGACCGGCCCGCTGGGGGCGAGAGCTGAGACGCCCAGGAACAGGGCGGTGGCCAGGAACAGGGTGACCGCGAGGCGGCGGCGGTCGATGACGTCACCGAGCGGGGCGAGCAGGAGGAGCCCGAGCGCGTACCCCGCCTGCGAGGCGGTGACGACCAGGCCGGCCAGGGCGCTGCCGAGGTGGAGGTCGCGGGAGATGAGGTCGAGCAGCGGTTGGGCGATGTAGTTGCCCGCCACCGACAGGCCGGTGGCGACGGCCATGAGGAGCAGAAGAGCTCGGCCCGGGGTGCCGTTCGTCTCCGGATCCACGGCGCGAGGGTGGTGAAGTCCCGTCTGTGTCATGGCAGTCAGCCTGCGGCCGGCTCCATTGATGAGTCCAACACATCCTTGTCATGCGAACGATCGCACTGCACGATGGATCGCATGGAGTTGCAGCAGCTGCGCTATGTCGTCGCCGTCGCCGAGACGGGCGGGTTCACCCGGGCCGCCGAGCGCTGTCTGGTGGTGCAGTCGGCGCTCAGCCATCAGATCGGCAAGTTGGAGAAGGAGCTCGGTGCGCGGCTGTTCGAGCGGACGAGCCGACGAGTCGCCCTCACCGCCGCGGGCGAGGCGTTCCTGCCCGCGGCGCGGCAGGCGTTGGAGGCCTCGGAGCGGGCGCGCGCCGAGGTGGCGGCGGTGACCGGGGAGATCCGGGGGCGTCTGGCCATCGGGGCGATCTCGACGGTGACGGCGGTCGACGTGCCGGGGTTGATGCGGGCCTACCACGCCTCGTATCCGCAGGTCACGATGCGACTGGTCGACGGCATGAGCGAGGTCTTGGTGCGCGGGGTGCGTGACGGGGCCCTCGATCTGGCCTTTCTGGGGGTGCCGCCCTCCTTCCGTACGGACGATCCCGCTCTGGACAGTCGCACGCTCGTGGTCGACCGCCATGTGGCGGTGGTCGCCCCCGGCCATCGGCTGGCGAAGGAGGGGTCCGGCGAGCCGCTGCCGCTGGAGCGGTTCGCGGACGAGGTGTTCGTCGACTTCCCCGCGGGCATCGCGGCGCGGGCGCAGACCGACGAGGCGTTCCAGGCCGCGGGGCTGCGGCGGGACGTGGCGTTCGAGGCCAAAGGGCTCGACTTCTTCGCCGACCTGGTGCGCGGCGGTCTGGGCATCGCGCTGCTGCCGTCGCGCCTCGTGCCGCGCCTTCCCCGGCTGACGGTGGTGCCGGTGAAGGGCGGGCCGGTGCGCGAGGAGCGGCTGGTGTGGCGGCGGACGCGGAACTCGCCGGCGGCGGCCGCGTTCCTGGAGTCGGTGCCGGACGGGCCGGCGAGCGGGAGCGGGAGCGGCGCCACATGATCACCTGGGTGAGCCGTGTCTCACCCGGGTGGCGGCCCTTGTTTATGCAACGAGTTGCATAGCAGGATCGGGGCATGGCGCTAGAGCACGCGATCCTCGTCTCGCTGCTTGAGCAGCCGGGCTCCGGCTATGAGCTGGCCCGGCGGTTCGAGCGGTCCATCGGCTACTTCTGGACCGCCACCCACCAGCAGATCTACCGCGTGCTCAAGCGCATGGAGAGCGACGGCCTGATCGACGTCCGCGAGGTGCCGCAGCAGGCGCGGCCGGACAAGAAGGAGTACTCCGTCGCCGCCCTCGGGCGGACCGCGCTCTCCCGGTGGCTGCACGAGCCGATCGAACCCGAAAGCGTGCGCCACGAACTCGCCGTGAAGATCCGCGGCGCCGCCTTCGACGATCCGGGCGCACTGATCCGCGAGGTGGAGCGCCACCGCCAGGCGCACGCCGACCGCCTCACCCGCTATCGCGCGGGCGAGGCGCGCGACTTCACCGGACCCGAGGCGCCCGCCGTGCCCGACGCCGGGCAGGAACTCCAGCACGTCGTGCTGCGCGGAGGCATCGCGTACGAACGGATGACGCTCGCCTGGCTCGACGACGTGCTCGCCACCCTGCGCCGGCTCGCTCCCCAGGGCTGAGTCGGCGGCTACCGGCATCACTGCGGCCTCCGCTCCCGCCACCCTTCATCGCACGAAGACTCTCGAAGCCACCCGAATACTCCCAAAACCTTCTGAAACCCTCCCGAACCGGAAAGGCGAACATCCATGGCCGACCCGCTGCTGTTCAACCCGCGTACCTACGACCCCCAGCAGTTCGACCCCGAGACCCGCAGGCTGCTGCGCGCGACCGTCGACTGGTTCGAGGCCCGCGGCAAGCGCCGGCTGATCGAGGACTACCGCGACCGCGCCTGGCTCGCGGACTTCCTGGAGTTCTCCGCCAAGGAGGGGCTGTTCGCGACCTTCCTCACCCCGGCCTCCGCCGCCGAAGGCAAGCAGGACGCACGCTGGGACACCGCCCGGATCGCCGCCCTCAACGAGATCTTCGGCTTCTACGGGCTCGACTACTGGTACGCGTGGCAGGTCACCATCCTCGGCCTCGGCCCGGTCTGGCAGAGCGACAACGCCGCCGCCCGCAAGCGCGCGGCCGAACTCCTCGACCAGGGCGAGGTGTTCGCCTTCGGCCTGTCCGAGAAGACCCACGGCGCCGACATCTACAGCACCGACATGCTCCTGGAGCCGGCCGGTGACGGCGGCTTCCGCGCCAGCGGCTCCAAGTACTACATCGGCAACGGCAACAAGGCCGGCCTCGTCTCCGTCTTCGGCCGCCGCACCGACGTCGAGGGCCCCGAGGGCTACGTCTTCTTCGCCGCCGACAGCCGCCACGAGGCGTACCACCTCGTCAAGAACGTCGTCGACTCCTCCAAGTACGTCAGCGAGTTCCGCCTCGAGAACTACCCGGTCGGCCCCGACGACATCCTGCACACCGGCCGCGCCGCCTTCGACGCCGCGCTCAACACCGTCAACGTCGGCAAGTTCAACCTGTGCACCGCCTCGATCGGCATCTGCGAGCACGCGATGTACGAGGCCGTCACCCACGCCACGGGCCGCATCCTCTACGGCCGCCCCGTCACCGCCTTCCCGCACGTGCGCCGCGAGCTGACCGACGCATACGTCCGCCTGGTCGGCATGAAGCTGTTCAGCGACCGTGCCGTCGACTACTTCCGCTCCGCGGGCCCCGACGACCGCCGCTACCTCCTCTTCAACCCCATGACGAAGATGAAGGTGACCACGGAGGGCGAGAAGGTCATCGACCTGATGTGGGACGTCATCGCGGCCAAGGGCTTCGAGAAGGACAACTACTTCGCTCAGGCGGCCGTCGAGATCCGCGGCCTGCCCAAGCTGGAGGGCACCGTCCACGTCAACCTCGCGCTGATCCTCAAGTTCATGGGCAACCACCTCCTGAACCCGGCCGCGTACGAGCCCGTCCCGACCCGCGTCGACGCGGCCGACGACGACTTCCTCTTCCGCCAGGGCCCGGCCCGCGGTCTGGGCGCCATCCGCTTCCACGACTGGCGCACCGCCTACGACGCGTACGCCGAGGTGTCCAACGTCGCCCGCTTCCGCGAGCAGGCCGACGCCCTCTGCGCGTTCGTCGCCACCGCCGCCCCCGACGAGGAGCAGAGCCGCGACCTCGATCTCCTGCTCGCCGTCGGCCAGCTCTTCGCCCTGGTCGTGCACGGCCAGCTGATCCTGGAGCAGGCCCGCCTGACCGGCCTCGACGCCGACGTGCTCGACGAGCTGTTCGCCGTTCTCGTACGCGACTTCTCCGCGCACGCCGTCGAGCTGCACGGCAAGGACTCCGCCACCGAGCAGCAGCAGAACTGGGCCCTGGGCGCGGTGCGCCGCCCGGTCGTCGACGAGGCGCGCTCGGCACGGGTGTGGGAGCGCGTCGAGGCGCTGGCCGGGGAGTACGAGATGGCGCCGTAGCCACTGAGCCCGCCGGTTCCGTCACCTCGGGGGTGTGACGGAGCCGGCGTTCCTCTGCCGGGCCGCCCGCGCCCTGCGCGCCCCGCGCGGCCTGGTCAGACCCGGTCAGACCCCGTCAGGCCGGGTCAGGCGGCGAAGACCTGGGAGTCGTCGGCGAACGCCTTGAACTCCAGGGCGTTCCCGGCCGGGTCGAGGAGGAACATCGTCCACTGCTCGCCCTTCTCGCCCTCGAAGCGGACGTACGGGTCGATGACGAACTCCAGGCCCGCCGTACGCAGTCGGTCCGCGAGTTTCTGGAACTCGGGCACCGGCAGGAGCAGTCCGAAGTGCGGCACCGGCACCTCGTGGCCGTCCACGGGGTTGTGGATGTGCGGGGCGGGCTTCGGCGAGAGGTGGGTGACGAACTGGTGGCCGTGCAGGTTCCAGTCCACCCAGGTCTCCGCACTGCGGCCCTCCTCCAGGCCGAGCACCTCGCCGTAGAACAGGCGGGCCGCGGCGAGGTCGTCGACCGGCACGGCCAGGTGGAACCGGGGGACGGGGGAGCCGGGAACGGTCATGGCGCAGCCTCCTGTGGCGGGGCCCGGGCGCAACCTCGGGCGTAGTCGTGACGTGCTGTCCGCAGGGGTACGGGGTACCCCGCGGAGCGGGTCTGCCCTCATGACCCTCCGGGCCCGCCCGCCGCACCGTGCCGATCCCCGGCGACCGAGCCCTCGCCGGAGTCCTCCCCTGAGCCCTCCCCGGAGCCCTGCCTCACCCCCGCGCGCAGTCGGGGCACACCCCCCGGTACGTCACCTCGGCCTCGGACACCGTGAAGCCGAAACGCTCGGAGTCCGGCAGCGTGGCCAGGGGATCACCGTGGGGATGGACGTCGCGTATGGCGCCGCAGCCCGAGCACACCAAATGCTGGTGGGGGTGATGGGCGTTCGGGTCGTACCGCTTCGCCCGTCCGGTGGACACCTCGATGACCTCGCCGAGGGAGACCAGCTCACCGAGGGTGTTGTAGACGGTGGCGCGAGAGATCTCCGGCAGCCGTACGGTGGCGCGCGCGAGCACCTCGTCCGCGGTCAGGTGGACGTGTTCGCCGTCGAGTACCTCGGCGACCACCCGGCGTTGAGCGGTCATCCGCCACCCACGTCCGCGGAGCCGCCCCAGAAGATCGCTCATGCGTACCAGCCTAACTGTGCGTGGTCTGACGACTGAATTCGTACGGACCCGTCTGTCGTATTGACTTGGACTTGGTCCATCGTAGGATCAGTTCCGGCCGACGGCCAAGGGACAGGGCAACAGCAGGGAACAGCAGGTGACTTCAGCAGTCGGGTCCGTAGCCCCGGCATCCGGTACCCCGTTCGCGGAGAACCAGTCCGGCGAGCAGGCGGACGTCCCGTGCGCGGGCGTCTTGTGCCGGGAGCCGATCCGGGACCCGGCCGCGCCGGAGAAGCCTGCCCACCTCGGCCGCGAGCGCACCGCTCACGCGCGCACCGGTCCTCGGACGGCGACCGCCTCGGCACCGGCTTCCCGGCCGCCGAGGCCCGCGCCGCCCCTGGGCGCCCCCGACCGTTTCGCCGTTCGCAGTTCCTGAGCACCGTGATCCGCCCCGTCCGGAAGGATTCCCATGACTGAGAACCATGACGCGATCGTCACAGACCCGAAGCCGGAAGAGACTGGCGGCTGCCCGGTCGCGCACGGTCGCGCGCCGCACCCGACCCAGGGCGGGGGAAACCGCCAGTGGTGGCCGGAGCGGCTCAATCTGAAGATTCTGGCCAAGAACCCCGCCGTGGCCAACCCCCTGGGCGAGGAGTTCGACTACGCCGAGGCGTTCAACTCCCTGGACCTGCCCGCCGTGAAGCGGGACATCGCCGAGATCCTCACCACCTCGCAGGACTGGTGGCCGGCCGACTTCGGCAACTACGGCCCGCTGATGATCCGCATGGCCTGGCACAGCGCGGGCACCTACCGGATCAGCGACGGCCGCGGCGGCGCGGGGGCCGGCCAGCAGCGCTTCGCGCCCCTCAACAGCTGGCCCGACAACGTGAGCCTGGACAAGGCCCGCCGTCTGCTGTGGCCGGTCAAGAAGAAGTACGGCCAGAGCCTCTCCTGGGCCGACCTGCTCGTGCTCACCGGCAACGTGGCCCTGGAGACGATGGGCTTTGAGACCTTCGGCTTCGGCGGCGGTCGCGCGGACGTCTGGGAGCCCGACGAGGACGTGTACTGGGGTCCCGAGACCAACTGGCTCGACGACGAGCGCTACACCGGCGACCGTGAGCTGGAGAACCCCCTCGGCGCGGTCCAGATGGGCCTCATCTACGTCAACCCCGAGGGCCCCAACGGCAACCCGGACCCGATCGCCGCGGCCCGCGACATCCGCGAGACGTTCCGCCGCATGGCGATGAACGACGAGGAGACCGTCGCGCTGATCGCGGGCGGCCACACCTTCGGCAAGACCCACGGTGCCGGCCCGGCGGACAACGTCGGCGACGACCCCGAGGCCGCGCCCATGGAGCAGCAGGGCCTGGGCTGGAAGAGCACGTACAACACGGGTGTCGGCAAGGACGCCATCACGTCCGGCCTCGAGGTCACCTGGACCGAGACGCCGACCCGGTGGAGCAACCACTTCTTCAAGAACCTCTTCGAGTACGACTACGAGCTCGGCAAGAGCCCGGCGGGCGCCCACCAGTGGGTGGCCAAGGACGCGCCGGAGATCATCCCCGACGCCTTCGACGCGTCGAAGAAGCACCGTCCGACGATGCTGACCACGGACCTGTCGCTGCGCTTCGACCCGATCTACGAGCCGATCTCCCGGCGCTTCTACGAGAACCCGCAGGAGTTCGCGGACGCCTTCGCCCGCGCCTGGTACAAGCTGACGCACCGCGACATGGGCCCGGTCGTCCGCTACCTCGGCCCGGAGGTCCCCTCGGAGGAGCTGCTGTGGCAGGACCCGCTGCCGCAGCGCACGGGTGAGGTCATCGACGCCGCGGACATCGCCGGCCTCAAGGAGCGGATCCTCGGCTCCGACCTGACCGTCTCGCAGCTCGTCTCCGCCGCCTGGGCCGCGGCCTCCTCCTTCCGCGGCAGCGACAAGCGCGGCGGCGCCAACGGCGCCCGCATCCGCCTGGAGCCGCAGCGCAGCTGGGAGGTCAACAACCCGGACCAGCTCGAGCAGGTGTTGCGCACGCTGGAGGGCATCCAGGAGTCCTTCAACTCCGCGGGCGGCAAGCAGGTCTCCCTGGCCGACCTGATCGTGCTCGCCGGCAGCGCGGCCGTCGAGCAGGCGGCCAAGGACGCCGGCGTCCAGGTCGAGGTGCCCTTCGCGCCGGGCCGCGTGGACGCCTCGCAGGAGCAGACCGACGTGGAGTCGTTCGCCGCGATCGAGCCCGCCGCCGACGGGTTCCGCAACTACGTCGGCAAGGGCAACCGCCTGCCGGCGGAGTACCTGCTGATCGACAAGGCGAACCTGCTGACCCTGAGCGCCCCGGAGATGACGGTCCTGGTCGGTGGCCTGCGCGTCCTGGGCGCCAACCACCAGGGTGCCAAGCACGGTGTCTTCACCACCGCGCCCGGCACGCTGACCAACGACTTCTTCGTCAACCTGCTGGACCTGGGCACGCAGTGGAAGTCGACGTCCGAGGCACAGGACACGTTCGAGGGGCGCGACGCCGCCACGGGCGAGGTCAAGTGGACCGGCACCCGCGCCGACCTGGTCTTCGGCTCGAACTCCGAGCTGCGCGCACTGGCCGAGGTGTACGCGAGCGACGACGCCAAGGAGAAGTTCGTGAAGGACTTCGTCGCGGCCTGGACAAAGGTCATGAACCTGGACCGGTTCGACCTGGTCTGAGTTCCCTGATCGCGCTTTCCTGACCGCGGTTCTCTGATCGCGTTGTCCGGGGCGGCCCATATGGGTCGCCCCGGACGATCCGGCCATCGGATGCCGGCCGCAGCGACGTCGAACCCCACCGTCCAGCGCTGGATCGTTCGATGGTGGAAGATCGGACGATGGACCAGGCGGTAGCGGCGCTCTGCGGGGCGGGCATCGGAGTGGTAGGAACCGTGGGGGCCTCCTGGCTGACTTATGTCGGTACTCGGCGGCAGGCCCCAGATCAGGGACGAATCGAGCACGCACGTCAACTCAGAACGGAGCGTCGGGAAGCGTACCTGTCGTTCATGGAGCTGCTTGAGCCCATGGACCACGTACCCACTGAGGCGCCGGCGGAAGTCGCGCCCGAGCAGTACGCAGGCCTGGACTCGCAGCTACAGACAATCCGAACGCGCGGTGAGTCCTTGCTTGCTCGCATTCAACTCTGCGGTCCCGCAGAGATCATTGATCCGGCATCGGGACTGCTGGGCTCGGCTGTACGTGTGGCGCACCTGTTCCTCAGCAGATCCCAGGAGCAGGAAGAAATTGATCTTGCGTTTGAGTCGTTCGTCGATGCCCAGACGGCCTTCATCGTTCAGGCCCGGCACGTCATGCTGCAGCCTCCGGACTGACGAGGCGTCGGCCGTGTCAGCCGTCCAGTGCTCTGAGCGCCGCCGTGATCAATGCTCTTGCTTCTGATCCGTGGACAGCCAGGTGTGCCAGCTCTTCAAATGCTCGGGTGTACAACGCCACTTCGGTGGGCTGGGTGAGTGTGACGGCCGCGCTGAGCGAGTCCGCGTGGACCCGGCGGCCATCGAAGATCGTGAAGGTCTCCAGGGGCCACATGGAGCGGGGTGCGTTGAACGGGATCACGCCGAGGGACACCGACGGCAAGGCTATGGCGGAGAGTAGCGAGCCGAGTTGGGCGGCCATGGTGGCGGTGTCGCCGATCCGGTAGCGCAGCACGGCTTCCTCTACCAGGACGGCGAATCGGTGGTTGCCCTCGTGTACGACGCGGGAGCGTTCCATGCGTGCCGCAACGGCCTCGCTGACGTCGTCGGGGGTGCCACGGAACGCCGCGATGGACGACAGTAACGCCGTCGCGTAGCCGGGACCTTGCAGGAATCCGGGCATCACGTTGGAGCAGTAGACCCGGAAGAGTTGGGTGCGTTGGTACAGGGCCGCGCCTGATTCTTGTAGCTGGCGAAGTCCGCTGCGTTGCAGGCGTCGCCACTCCACGTACATGGCGTCCGCGTGGCGGTTGGCCGCGATCAGGTCGGCGGTCTGGCCCTCGGCTTCGCACGCGCGGCACCAGGCGCCGATGTCGGCGTCCGAGGGAGGGGTCTTGGCGTGCTCGATGCGCGACGACTTGGACTCGCTCCACTGGCACCGGGTGGCCAGCTCACGCGCGGTGATCCCGGCATCCAGGCGCAACTCGCGCAGCCGCGCGGCGAGCGCCTCTCGCGCTTGTTGTACGCGGGCTGAGGGATGTGTGGGCATGGGCTGGCTGTCCGGTCCTCCTGTGATCAGATGTGGTAGTCATCGTGTGGGATGGCGCGCCCCCACACCGCCTCGAACGCCGAGACGCACAGTCTCACCGTGGCAGGATCGTCCGTGATCTCGTCCTCGACGACGGCCCCGTCCCCCGAGAAGTGATGGATACGTAGGAGTGCGCCGTCGAAGGCCCAGAAGTCGTTGCCGGGCAGGGCTAGACCTGACGCCATGCGCCGCGGCAGCCAGCGGACTTGCTCGCCCGCGGTCGTGTTCGCGCGGGTGACGTAGTGCTCCCACCTGATGTACTCACTCACCGGCTCGGACACGATCCGAGCGCGCCGGATCGCCACACCCCGCGCAACCGTGTCCGCGATCAACTGGTCGTAGGGATGCCACCAGGACGCGCGATCGTCCCAATTGATCCGCACGCCCCGCCGCCACGCTTCGAACCGCTCGTTCGTCGCATAGCTGTCGCGCATCTCCAAGTGCACGGCTGACCGCTGGCAGTTGGCCAGCAGCTCACCGAAGCTCGGGACGCTCAAGGGCATCGCACGCCTTCCTGATCGAGGGCACCAGGCGGGCCGGGACGCGGATGATCGCTTCGCTGTCAGGAACCGGTCCGATTCCCGGACTGGTTGCCTCGCACGCGGCCTGCGTCCGGGCCTCGGGCTTCCAACCCTGGACCAGGAGTTCGCCGGCCTCGGGGTCCACCCACACAGTGGGGCAGTGATCGCGATCGGTATCGGGGTCGATGCCGATGAACTGTACGGCCATGCCAGCCTCCCGCGCCCGAATACTTGCCTTGACTTGCATTACCGTCTTGCCTCACGGACGAGACGTCAAGGTTCCGAACTGGGCCAACAATCGCTGTGCAAGCTGCTGCAAGTACATAGAGCGTGATCTTGAGGTCCCTCTAGCGTCTTCCCCGGGCAAGCCCCATCGGCGGTACGCCAGGTGCCGTCGACAACGCCGGGAGTGCAGATGGACAGCGAGGCCGTGCCGGACGTCGGGGCCGTGGCCGTCGACACCGCCACCGGACGCGTTGGCGTGGTGATGGAGAAGGGCCCGTCGCGCGTGTACCTGCGTCCGCCAGGTGGAGGCAAGGAGTGGGAAGCCGAGCAAGGCAGCGTGCGGAGGGCCGACCGACACGAGGAATTGCAGGTGAAGGTGGCCAGGGTCAATGCAGAAAGCAGGTGGCCCCGGTGAGTACCCCGTCGCTCGCGCTCGTCGACTGGCGCACGTTGAACGGTGACCAGCTGCGGGGTTGGGCGTGTGCCCTGTGCGGGGCCCGGTTGTACGCAGACCGACCCATCGGCAAAGTGACCACCCGGTTCAGCGGCAGGGAACCCGAAGACATCGAACTGTGGGCTTGCGCGCCTGCGTGCAGTGGCGTCGCTACGTGACCGAACATTCCCCGAGACGGAGCACGACTTCTCGGTGGACTACATCGTCACGCCGGACAGGGTGATCTTCTGCCCCAACCGCCGACGGCCGGCCGGCCTGGTGTGGGGCGACCTCACGCCAGAGAAGATCGCGGCGATCCCGGTGCTGGCGCAGCGGAGAGCCGCGGAGTAGAAGCGTCCGGAACTTCAGGAGTGGTCCGCGGCCTGGGTTCTCCCAACGGCGGCCATGCGGTGCGCGGTGCGTCGCGGCGCAGCGGCGGCCGCGTCATGGTGAGGCGGCGAACGTGGCGCGACAGCCGTGGGCGTTGCCGCTCCCGGGGCGGGCGTCCGCCGGTGAGACGGTCATCTTTCGGCTCCGGGGTCTTGTCCTGACATTCGTGGGGTGCCTAGGGTCGGCAGCGGCGCGGCGCAAGCGCTTTCTAAGCTCGCCGCCCGGCACGTCCTTCGCCTACCGCCACCACTACCGCCACCGCGTCGTCGCCGACGGGGCCCGGGACCACGACCGCGTCACCACGCATCTGAAGGGACTGACATGGTGAGCCTGCCGCACCCGCTGCCCGGGGCCATCGGCCTCTCGCACCTGACGGCGTACGAGTGGGAGGCGGCCGACGGGGTGTGCGGCGGCAGCCCCCATCTGCACCTGGTGTGCACGGAAGCGTACGTCGTCACCGGCGGCAGCGGTGCCGTCCAGACGCTCGGCCCGGGCGGTTACCGCGAGGTGCCCCTGGCAGCGGGCGCGGTCGCGTGGTTCACGCCCGGCACCGTGCACCGAATGGTGCAGGGCGGTGACCTGCGGATCACGGTCCTGATGCAGAACAGCGGACTGCCCGAGGCGGGCGACGCCGTCTTCACCTTCCCGCCGGACGTGCTGGCCGACCCCGAGCGGTACGCCGCCGCGGCCAGGCTCCCCGCCAAGACCGGCCCGGAGGCCGAAGCCGCCGCCCGCAAACGCCGTGACCTGGCCGTCGAGGGATATCTCCCGCTGCGTGATGCGCTCAGGGCCGGGGACAACGGCCCCTACCTGGAGTTCCAGCAGGCGGCGGCCCGGCTGGTGCGGGACAAGGTCCCCACCTGGCGCGAGCTGTGGCGGGCCGGGGCCCTGGCCACCGCCGAGCGCACCGGCGCCCAGCTGGACGCACTGGAGTCCGGCAGCCCCCACTACCTCGCGGGAGCCGGCTCGTACGACACCCGGCCTTCGCGCCTCGGCGGCTACGGCATGTGCGGGCGTCGCGACGAGTACGAACTGCCGGGCACCACGCTCCCGTACCACGGGGAGTGACCGACCCGGCCCCGCCGACCGCCCGGCAGGGAAGCCGTCACGCTGTCCGAGCCGGTTACTCCGGGACCGAAGCGCTCGGGGGCTCCATGCGCCGGGCGAAGAAGACGAACTCGCGCCCCGGGCGGTCGGGGGCGTCGCGGATCTCGTCCACCACGTAGCCGTGCGCGGTGAGCGAGGCGGTCACCTCCTCGCGGCCGCGGAAGCGCAGGGTCGAGTCGGAGACCAGCGTCTCGCCCGTCGCGGTGAGCACGACGGTGCGGCGGAAGGTCACCAGCGGCAGGGAGACGTCGGTGACGTCCAACCAGGTCTCCACGTCACCGAACTCCGCCACGGCGACCGTCTTGCGGGTCGCGGCGCGGGTCCAGTCCTCCCACGCCCGCCGGGCCGGGTCGCGCGTCTCGAAGACGAGGCGCCCGCCGGGCCGCAGTGCCGCGTGGACGCCGCGCAAGGTGGCCTCCCACCCGCCCGGCTCCACGATCGCCTGGGCCACGTTCGCGGTCATGAACGCGACGTCCGCCCGCATCGGGGGGAGCGCCGTCGCGTCGCCGTGGATCCACCGCACGCGCTCGCTGCCGGGTTTGGAGCGTGCCACGTCGAGGGAGGCCCCGGCCGGGTCGACGCCGGTCACGTCCAGCCCGCGCGCCGCGAGGAGCAGCGCGAACGTACCGGTGCCGCAGCCCACGTCGAGCACCTGACGTGCCTTCAGTTCCGTTGCCACAGCGGCGTAGACGTCCAGGTCGCCGCGATCGGGGTCGAGCGGATCGTAGAGCACCGCGAGTCGGGGATTCTCGTACGCCTCGTCTGCCACGCCCGGCACGCTACCAACGGGAGCGGCGGTGGAAGCCCTCCTTTTCCCGTGCTTCCACCGCCGCTCCCCGCGTGCTCTACCGGTTGACGGTCAGCTCCCGGATCCCGGCGGGCTTCTTCGCGTCCTTGGAGGTGAACGTCACGCGGACATAGCGGGCCGTGTCGGCGCCGGGGCCTGCGGTCTTCCAGTGCTTGCCGTCGCGCGAGGTCCGCACCGTGCTCTTGGCCGGCTTCACGTCGGTCCAGTGCGGGGTGATCCGCGCGACGCGTGCGACCTTGCCGAGGTCGGCCGTGAGGGTGGCGCGGGCGGTGTCGGGGACCCAGGCGGTGGCGGTGCTGCCGTCGAGCGCGGCGTCCGCGTACTGACCCGGCTGTTCCGAATTCGCCTTCGCGTCGCGGCACCTGGCGAGGTTGCCGGTGGGCTCCAGGTCCGGGCGTCGGGTCTTGACGTGTGCGGGGGCGCCCTGGCCGACGATCTGCTTGCCCTGCGGCGTCTCGATCTCGAAGGGCTCGCCGTGGGTGAGGCGCACGGTGGTGTCGTGTGCGCCGATGGCGATGTCGTAGGTCCGGCCCTGCCAGCGCAGACCGTTGAGCTTGACGCCCTGCGACAGCTGCGGCGGCAGCATCGGGTCCAGGTGCACGCCGTTCTCGCGCATCCGCTGTCCGGTCAGGCCGTTGGTGAAGACCTGGAGGAAGCCGCCCTGGCCGGTGGTGAAGTTCTGCGCGGGCGAACCCGACAGCGGGTCGGATGCCCCCGCCTTGTCGCCGCGCGCCTCCGAGAACAGGTCGAACGGGCCGCGTACGAAGGGCCGGATGGAGCGCGTCAGATAGGTGTACGCGGAGCAGCCGGGTTCGCCGATGGCGGCGGCGTCGACCGCGTGCACCGAGTCGGTCATGGCGGGTCCGTCGGGGTCGGTGCGGGCCGCGTAGTAGTCCAGGGTGTTCGTGGCGGCCTTCTTCGACATCGGCCACTCCAGCGGATACATCAGGAGCACGGTGTCCGCCTGCTTGATCACTGAGCCCTTGTAGCCGTCGTACTGCCGGAAGACCTGCTGCTTCTGGTCGTAGGGGATGCGCAGCTTGTCGGCGACGGTGTGCCACTTCGCCGGGGCGTCCTCGCCCAGGAGCCGCGCGGCGCGGGCGGCGGTGCGCAGGGTGGTGGCCGCGCCCGCGTTGGTGAAGACGCCGTCGTCGACGCCGTTGCTGTACTCGTCGGGGCCGGCGACGTCCTTGATGGAGTAGCTGCCGTCGGTGTTGCGCGTGGCGCGGTCGGCCCAGAAATCGGCGATGCCCTTGAGGACCGGCCAGCCGCGGTCGCGCAGCCACCGGGTGTCCTTGGTCGCGAGGTAGTACTGCCAGGCGGCCAGGGCGACGTCGCTCTGGAGGTGGTTCTGGGTGCGGCAGTGCGGCGGGTCCACGCTGTGGCACTCGGAGGTGAGATCGCCCTTGCTCGCGCTGGTCCAGGGGTAGAACAGGCCGGGGTGGCCCAGCTTCTTCGCGTTGGCGCGGGCCGCGCCGCGGGTGCGGTAGCGGTAGTCCACCACGGACTTGGCGAGGTCGGGGTGGGCGGCGAGCAGCGCCGGGTACATCCAGGTCTCTGCGTCCCAGAAGACGAGGCCCGCGTAGTTGTCGCTGCTCAGACCGGTGGGGGAGATGCTGTCGGCCGAGCCTGGCCGGGTGCTGGACAGCAGGCCGTACTGGGCGGAGCGTACCCAGTCCTGGAGTTCGCCGTGGCCGCGCACCTCGATGTCGCCGCGCCACAGCTCGCGCCAGGCGGCGGTGTGGCCGGCGAACAGCGCGTCCCAGCCGCGCTCGGCGGCGCGGCGTGAGGCCGCCACGGCGTCGTGCCCGGGGGAGCGGGAGGTCAGGGCGGTGTCGACGCCGACGAACTTGGTGAGTTCGTAGGTCCGGCCGGACCGGACGGGCACGGCGACCGACTGATGCGCGCTCAACTTACGTGCGGGAGCGGAGGTTTGTTCATTTCCTGTAGGGACCCCGTCGTCCGCGCGGAGGGTCGAGGCGACCGTGCCCGCGGTCTTGGTGCCGTGCGTGCGAAATCCCACGGCCATGGTCCGCTCTCCGGAGCGGGGGCCGCTTCCGGTGGCGGTCATGCGCCGGGCCCCGCGTCCGTCGATGCGGTCGGTGACCTTGGCCCGGCCGTTCCAGTGCGGGGTCATGCGCAGGCGTACGGCGCCGACGTGGGGGTCGGCGCGGTCGGCGAGGACGTCGTAGACCAGGTCGGTGGCCCGGCCGTCGGCGGCCGTCCAGGTGAGCTCGGTCCGCACCAGGCCGCGGCGCAGGTCAAGGCTCTGGCGGTAGTGGGAGACGCGGGCGGCCGGCGTCGAGGAGGTGAACGTCTCGGAGGCGGATCCGCCGGTGGACACCGTCAGCGGGCTCCAGGTGGGCAGGGCCGCCGCGACCTGGCGGTTCTCGGTGGTGTCCTTGTTGTGCGCGTAGAGACCGGAGACGAAGGAGCCGTCGTAGCGGCGGCTGAACAGCGGCCAGCCGGTCTTGGCTGCAAAGTCGGCGTACCCGGCTCCGTTGGGCGCGACGCGCTGGCCGAGATAGCCGTTGCCGACGAAGGCGTGATAGGTGTCCTTGGCGTCGATGCGCGTCGACGTCAGCGTCCAGTCGTCCTGGGGGGAGGGCGTGGACGTCGCGGGCTTCTCGGTTCCGGGGGACGCGATGCCGGCCGCCGCGGTGGGGGGAACGGTCGCGGCCAGCACACCCACGAGGAGGGGTGCGATGAACCGGGCCGTGCGGGGGAGGGACCTCATTGTGCTCCGTTGCGGGGTCGCCGGGGAAGGTCAGGCGACCATAAAGAGGTGAACGGTCCGCGTCAATGAATCGCGCGATGTGTTGAAGAATCAAACGAACTCGCGGGTAGATCGGCCCCGCCGACGCCGGTGGCCCGCCCTGCGCCTTGGTGTCTGGCCCACGCCTTGGTACCCCGACCTACGCCTTGGTGCCCCGCGCCCACAGCGAGCGCACGTGCCCGAGGTGCCGGGCCATGCACTGTTCGGCCCCTTCCGCGTCACCCGCCACCATCAGGTCCAGGAGTTCGAGGTGTTCCTGCGCCGAGGGGATCAGCCGGCCGCGCTCGTCCAGTGCCGTCAGACCGTAGAGGCGGGAGCGCTTGCGCAGGTCGCCCACGGTCTCGACGAGCCGGTCGTTGCCGCCGAGGGCGAGCAGGGAGAGGTGGAACTGCCGGTCGGCCTCGAGATAGCCGATGAGGTCGTGCTCGCGGGCCGCGCGCACGATCTCGTCGGCGACGGGGCGCAGCCGCTCCAGCTCCGCGGGGGACGCGGACCGGGTGATGCGGCCGATCATCGGGACCTCGATGAGGGTGCGGATCTCGGTGTACTGGTCCAGGTCGCGTTCGTTGACCTCGGTGACGCGAAAGCCCTTGTTGCGGACCGGTTCGACCAGCCCCTCGCGGGCCAGGTCGAGCATCGCCTCGCGCACGGGGGTCGCGGAGATCCCGAAGTCCTCGGCGAGCACGGGCGCGGAGTAGACCTCACCGGGCCGCAGTTCGCCGGATATCAGCGCGGCCCGCAGGTGGTGGGCGACCTGATCGCGCAGCCGCTCCCGGGGAGTGACGAGGGTGCGCTGTGTGAGGTGACCCATGGTGGTGATCCCTTCGTGGCCCCGCAGGTCGTGGCCCGCGCGCCCGCCCCGGGTGATGCACCAGGGTACAAGGTCACTTGACTCGCGCTCCGGGATTCGAAGCGCGTCAAGGGATCACAAGGACAGTCAACAGCCGCGCGCTGCAGGGGAGTTGCGTGACATCCCGTCGTCTGAGGGGTTGTCAGTGCCATTTCACATTACTACGTTACGCATCACATGGCGCAGTCGGCGGTCCCCAACTCCCGTGGCCCATAAGGTGGTTCACGCTCCGGGTGAGGGGTCTCCGCGTCGTGCGCGCACGCACTGCTTGCGCCACCTCCCACACCTCAGGAGCCTGTCGTGCATCAGCCCCGTACCCTGCGCAGATCCGTGGCCGCCGCGGCGATATCCGTGGCGCTGTGCGCCACGGCCGCGCCGGCCGCCCCTGCGGCCACCCCCGGCCTTGACCCTCGCCCGGCCGTCTCGCCCGCCGCGCCGGGACCCGAGGCGCCGAACCCGCAAGACCACGTCGACCGCCGCGCCAAGGCCCCCGCGCCCGCCGCCCGGAAGCTCCCCGCCCCCGCCGGTCTCGCCGACGGCCGCGTCCCCGGCCCCCGTACGGGCAAGGCGAAGACCACGGGCGAGGTGCCCCGCGCCACCGTCGGCAAGAAGTCGGTGCCCTGCACCCTCGACGGCGTCACGGGCCTGTCACCCGACCAGTTCACCGACTTCCTCGCCGACCCGGCCGTCACCGCCGACGGCTGTCTGCGCGGGCTCATCTGGACCTGGGACCGCCGCCTGGCCCCGGTCATGTCGGGCGCGCACATCCAGGCCGTCTCCCGGCGCGCCACCCAGCTGGCCGCCGCCCACGACGGCACCAACGGCCGCCACCTGCTGGAGATGTTCACCTACCTCCACGCCGTGTCCTACCAGGGCTTCTCGCACGACGAGGTCGACATCACCGACCCGGCGACCCTGGCCGCCATGCGGCGTGCCGTGGACGCCTTCGGCGCGGCGGCCCACGCCTTCGACGTCACCCCCTCCAACGCCGAGACGCTCCGCGAGGCGCTGACCGCGGCCAGCGCGGCAGGCCTGCGCCGGCATCAACTCCCGTTCGTCAAGCGGGTCCTGGCCACGATGGACGCCGCCCACCCCGCCACCGCCCAGGACACCCGGTGGGCCGGTGCCGCTCTCGCCGCGCTCACGCTGAACTACCTAGGCGTGTACCCCGGCAACCAGGACGCCGCCTTCCGTGCCGCGGTGGCCGCCGACCCCTCCTACCGCGCCGCCTTCAAGGCGTTCGCCGGGCACACCCACCTCAAGGGCGGACCCAACGCCTGGGTGGTGCGCGACGCGGTGAGCGAGTACGGCCGCATGGGGCAGATCGACGCCCTGCGCTCCGAGATCGTCGCCGGGCTCGGCCCGCTCCTGGACACCCTCACCCGCACTTTCGGGGACGGCAGCGCCCCGTGGGCCAAAGCCGTCACCTGGCTGATCGAGTTCGACGCCTGCAAGCCCTACCAGGTGTGCAGGGACGACATCGAACGCCGCCTCTTCCCGCAGACCTACACGTACGACGAGGGCGGCATGAAGGTCCGCACCGCCCTCGGCCGTGACACCGTCGACCAGCTCTACTACGCGAGCAAGCAGGTCAAGGCCCAGTTCCACCGCGTCGTCGGCACGCAGGAACCGCTGAAGGGCGACCCGAACACGGCCCTCAGCACGGTCCTGTACGCCTCCCGCGCCGACTACGAGAACTTCCATCCGCTCCTGACCGGCATGGGCACCGACAACGGCGGCGTGTACATCGAGCGGGGCGCGACCTTCTACACCTACCAGCGGCGCGTCCCCCAGGACTCCTCGCTCACCCTCGAAGAGCTGTTCCGCCACGAGTACACCCACTACCTCAACGGCCGCTGGGCCGTACCGGGCTTCTTCGGCGAGGGCCCCTGGTACGAGGGCGACCGGACCACCGCGATGGACGAGGGCACCGCGGAGTTCTTCGACGGCGCCACCCGCGACGACGGCGTCAAGGTGCGCAAGTCCCTCGTCCAGGGCATCATCGACGACACCGCGGGCGGCGGCCCGCGCATGAGCGTGAACCAGCTCCTGCACGCCACCTTCGAGGGGGACGGCTTCCGCTTCTACGACTACGCGGGCACGTTCTTCGAGTTCCTGTGGACCGAACGCCCCGCGCTGCTCAAGGAGATGTACCGCCACCTGCGCGCCGACACCCCGGCAGCGTTCGATGGCTGGCGCGACCGCCTCGGCCGGGACGCAGGACTGCAGCGCGCCTACGACGCCTTCCTCGACCGGCAGATCGCCCATGTCGACGACCTGTTCGTCCCCGACACCACGTACGTGCCCGTCGGTCAGCTGCGGGACAGCACGGCCGGACAGGTCCGCTCCTCGTTCGTCGCGACGACCGGCATCACGCCCGACTGCCGCTCCACCGGCGCGGCCGACCGCCCGCGGTTCGTGTGCACCGGCCGCGTCACCGCGAACCTCGCCGACGCGGGCAGCCCCGACCTGGTCTTCAAGGACATGTCCGAGACCGTCGACGCCTTCATCCTTGACCGGGCCGCGGGCGGCGACAACAACCTCACCGACATGAACTGCGCCTTCGGCGAGGTGGAGATCTGGACCAACGGCCGCGCCGGCACCTCCGACTACACCTGCGAAGGCCCCCTGCGCGGCTGACGCGCCGGGGCGGACAGGCCCACGACACCGGTGATTTCACCGATGTCCCCACCCCGTTCGCACCGCCACGGTGGGGACCGCCAACGAACACGGCGGTCTCCACCGGGGCACACCTCCTCTCCCGCGTGGCTCCCGCCCCGACCGAGAGGACCCCTCCGTGCGCCTGCACGTCTTCTCCCGCCCCGTGGTGCGGGCCTGTCTGGCCGCCGCGGTCGCCACCGCCGGCCTCTTCGGCACGGGGCTCGCGCCCGGTGCCCAGGCAGCCGCCGACAACCCCTACGAGCGCGGCCCCGCCCCCACCGTCTCCAGCATCGAGGCCTCGCGCGGCTCGTACGCCGTCTCGCAGACCAGCGTCTCCTCGCTGAGCGTCTCCGGCTTCGGCGGGGGCACCGTCTACTACCCGACGTCCACCGCCGACGGCACCTTCGGCGCGGTCGTCATCTCCCCGGGCTTCACCGCCTACCAGTCGAGCATCGCCTGGCTCGGACCGCGGCTGGCCTCCCAGGGCTTCGTGGTCTTCACCATCGACACCAACACGACGCTCGACCAGCCCGACAGCCGGGGCCGCCAACTCCTGTCCGCGCTCGACTACTTGACGAATTCGAGTTCGGTACGGGGACGCGTCGACGCCTCCCGGCTCGGCGTGATGGGGCACTCGATGGGCGGTGGCGGCACCCTGGAGGCCGCCAAGAGCCGCACCTCCCTGAAGGCGGCGATCCCGCTGACCGGGTGGAACCTCGACACGACCTGGCCCGAACTGCGCACGCCCACCCTGGTCGTGGGCGCCGACGGCGACACCGTCGCCCCCGTCGCCAGCCACTCCGAGCCGTTCTACCAGTCCCTGCCGAGCAGCCTGGACAAGGCGTACCTGGAGCTCAACGGCGCCACCCACTTCACGCCGAACTCGTCCAACACGACGATCGCGAAGTACAGCATCTCCTGGCTGAAGCGGTTCATCGACAACGACACCCGCTACGAACAGTTCCTCTGCCCGCTGCCGAGGCCGAGCCTCACGATCGAGGAGTACCGGGGCAACTGCCCCCACACCTCCTGATCTCCCGAGCCACCTGACCCGTCATGGGGGCCCGTCGTCCGTCGCCGGTCAGCCGGCGGCGGACGACGTGTGTCGTGCCCCGGCCCCCGATTGTGCTCGCGCACAGCGGGGCGCGGGTGTCGCTGGTGACGTGCCCAGTGCGGCGGACGCGAGGCTTCCGGGCCGTGTTACGCGGAAGTAACGTGCGGGCGTGACCCTATCGACGACCGAACCCGGCGCGCTCAGGGCCCCCGAGCTCCATGGCCGCCGCGAGGAAATCACTGCCGTGGAAGCCCTGGTGGGGCGCCTGCGGGCCGGGCGGGGCGGGGTGCTCGCGCTGGCCGCGCAGCCCGGCCTGGGCCGGACCGCGCTCCTGCGGTACGCGCGGGCCGCCTGCGCTCCGATCCCCGCGGTCCAGGTGACCGCCCCGGCGCCGCTGCCGCGCGAAGGACCGCTGCTGGTGTGTGTCGACGACGCCCACACCTGGCACCCCGCCGCCCGGAGCGCCCTCCTGGCCGATCTGCGCCGCCTGTCCGCGGAGGCGCCCGTGGCCGTCCTGCTCACCGTCACCGAACACCACGCCCGGTCGGGCGAGTTGCACGGCATCCCGACCCTGCGCCTGGGGCCGCTCGACGAGCGGGCGGCCTGCGCCCTGTTCGAGCGGCTGACCGACGGCCGCGCCGACCCGGTCGTCGGCGCCTGGCTGATCCGCGAGGCGGCCGGCAACCCGCGCCTGCTCTGCGCGTTCCTCGCGGCCCTCACCCCCGACCAGCTCACCGGACGCACCCCACTGCCCGACCCCTTACCCGGCGGCGAGGCCGTCCTGCACGACCACGCATCCCACCTGGACGCACTGCCCGACGCCACCCGCACCCTGCTGCTGCTCGCCGCGGCCGCCGGGGAACACGAACCCGACGGCGCGGGCGCCGACCTCGCCCTGCTGCTGCGGGCTGGCGGCGACCCCGCGGCACTCGCACCGGCCGAAGCCGCCGGCGCGGTCGCCGGAGCGGGCGGGCGCGTGCACTTCACCCACCCCCTGCTGCGCCGGGCCGTGCTGCACGGCGCCCCGCTCGCCCGCCGCCGAGCCGCCCACACCCGCCTCGCCACCGTCTGCCGCGACCGCCTCTCGCGCCTGGTGCAGCTGGCCTGCGCGGCCGGGGACCACGACGCGCGGCTCGCCGCGGCCCTCGCCGACGCGGCGGCCACGCCGCGTGCCCCCGCCGAGCGTTCCGCCGCCCTGGCCCGCGCCGCCGCACTCACCGCCGACCCGGCGCTGCGCACCGACCGGCTCGCCGCCGCGGCCGAAGCGGCCCGGCGGGCGGGGGACCCCGTCCGGGCCCGCGCCCTGCTCGCCCGCGCCACGGGCGCCCCGGCCCACGGCGGCGTCCACCAGGTGCGCGGCCTCCTGGCCCTGGCCGACGGACCCGTCGCCGACGCCCGGGAGGACCTGCTCGCCGCGGCGGCCCTGCTGCCCCCCGAGCCCGCGCGTCACGCGCTGATCGGCGCGGCCGAGGCGGCCTGGGCGATGGGCGACGCCGCCGCCTACCGGGAGGCGATGACACGTGTCCCCGTCTGCGCGGACGATCCCTGCCTGGAGGCCTACCGCGCCGGAATGTGCGCCGTCCTCGCCGGACGCGTCACCGAGGGGCACGCCCTGCTGCGCCGCTGCCTGGACACACTGCCCACGACGTGCGAACCCGCCGGGCTGCTGCGCACGGCGGCCGCCGCGCTGGTCGTCGGCGAGGTCGAGACCGCCTGCGGGGCGGGCGCCCGCGCGCTCGCGGCCGTGCGCGCCCACGGACCCGAGGTCCTGCTGCCGCGCGCCCTGGAACACCTGGCCTACGGAGAGCTGCGCGCGGGCCGGCACACCACGGCCCGCGCCCACGCCGTCGAAGGCCTGCGGGCCGCCCACCGCATCGGACAGCCGAACGTCGCCGCCTGCCTGCACGCCGTCCTCGCGCTCGCCGCCTCCGTGGAGGGGGACACGGAAGCCTGCACCGCACATGCCGCGGCCGCCGCCGACGGCGCGGGACCGCACGGCCTCCACCAGGCCGCCACGCTCGCCGTCTGGGCCGTGGCCCGGGCGGATCTCGCGGCGGGACGCCCGGGCGACGCGGCGGCCCGCCTCGCGCCCCTGGTCGCTCCCGGCCCCCGGCGCGGGCACTTCGCCGTCAGGATGCTGGCCATCCCCTGCTTCGTCGAAGCGGCCGTCCGGTCGGGGCGCACCGCCGAGGCCCACAGCGCCACCGCCGAGTTCACCCGCTGGACCGAGGCCACCGCCGACCGGCTCGCCCCGGCCCAACTGGCCCGCTGCCGCGCCCTGCTGGCCCCACCGCAGCAGACGGCGGCCGCGTACGAGATGGCGCTCGCGCACCACGACCGCACGCCCGGTGAGTTCGAACGTGCCCGTACGCAGCTGCTGTTCGGGCAGTGGTTGCGCCGCAGGCGCCGCACCCGCGAGGCCCGCGGCCCGCTGCGGGACGCGCTGGTCGGCTTCGAACGGTGCGGCGCCCGCGCCTGGGCGGACCGCAGCCGCGGCGAGCTGCGCGCAGCGGGCGAGGCGGTGGCGGGCGAGCCGGGTGCGGGCCCCGGGCCGCTCGCCTCGCTGACCCCGCAACAGCAGCGCATCGCGCGTCACGTGGCCGAGGGCGCCACCAACCGGGAGGTGGCCGTGCGCCTGTCGGTGAGCCACCGCACCGTCGACCACCACCTGCGCAATGTGTTCGCCGCGCTGGGCGTGCGCTCCCGCGTTGAGCTGTCCCGGCTCCTCGCCGACGACCGAGGGTTGCCGGACCGTGATGAGGAGATTGCCGCACACCCCTAGGTACCGACCGGGCGGTATGCCATTCTTCGGGCGTCAGGAAGATCCGGCAGCGCGCACACTCCCCGTGGAGGACCCATGCCACACGTCCTGCGGTCACGGGTCGGGCCCCTGCACGAAGTGCCCGCCATCGCTCCGCTCGCAGCGGGCACCCGCTCGCTCCTCGACGCCGAGGCCGTCGCCGTACTGCACCGCGCGGCACGTGCCCTGCTCAGGGACCTGGCCGCGATGACCGACCGGCTCGTCGCGGAACTGCGCGAGCAGGAGCCCGCCTACCGGGCGGACATCGAGGCCCGCCCCACCGAGGTGTGGCAGGAGGTGCACCGCTCGCTGCGGTACAGCGTCACCTCCCTCCTCCAGCCGGGGGAGACCAGGGAGGCGGCCCACCGCACGTCTATCCAGATCGCCGGGGTGCGGGCCGAACGCGGCCTGCCGCTCGACGCGTTGCTGCACGCCTTCCGGCTCGGCGGCGCCATGGTGTGGCAGGGCCTGGTCGAGGAGGTCTCGCGCGGCAACCCCGACGACATGCGCCTGCTCATCCATGTCGCGACCGACGTGTGGAACTTCGTGGACGAGCACTGCGGAGTGGTCGCCGACGCCTACCGGCGCACCGAGCGGCGCATGGCCTGGCGCCACGAGAACCGCCTGCGGCTGCTGACCGCGAGCCTCCTCGACGGCAGCGCCCGCCTGACCGACCTGCCCACCGCCGCCGACGTCCTGGGCCTGCCCGAGGACGGGTGGTACGCCGTGCTCGCCCTGGCCGGGGAGGGCGGCGACCTCACCCTGCCGCCGGGTACGCGGGCACTGCGCCACTCCGGGCCCGGGGTCCAGTACGCCCTGGTCCTGCTCGGGGACGCCGAGGGCGACCCGGCCGCCGAACTCTCCGCGCTCGGCGCCGGTCTGGGCCTGCCGCCCGGGGCGCGCGCGGGCATCGGCTCACCCGTGGAGGGGCTGGCGGCCGTCCCCCACGCGCGCCGCCTCGCCGACACGGCGCTGCGCGCCTGCCCCCGCTCCGGCGGGACCGTCCTCCTGGACGAACGCCTGCCCGACGCGCTGGTCGTCTCGTCGCCCGAGCTCGCGGAGGCGCTCGCCGAACGGGTGCTCGGCCCGCTGGGCTCCCTCGACCCCGCCGACCGGGACCTCCTCCTGGACACGCTCGTCGTCTGGCTGGAGACCGACGGCTCCGCGCAGCGCGCGAGCACCCGGCTCTACTGTCACCGCAACACCGTCCTCAACCGGCTGCGCCGCGTGGAGCAGTTGACCGGCCGCAGCCTCACCCGGGTCGGCGACCTCGTGGAGATCTCGCTGGCCCTGGGGGCCCGCAGGCTGCTGGGCGGCTGAGGAGAGGCCGGACACCGGGACCTCCTGGTCCGTGACGCCGTCACCGGATGGTGGGAGATCTTTCCGACCATCTCCCGGTTGTCACGCAGTGCGATAGCTTCGTCACGTTCTGCTGATGACGCGTGCTCGGGGCGGGTGCGGACGGGGGGCTCGATGGGCTGGGAATTCGGGTTGCTGGGACCGGTCGAAGTGGTGGCGGACGGCGTCGTCGTGCCGCTGCCGGCCGCAAAACAGCGGATCGTGCTCGCCACACTTCTCCTCGACGCCAACCGCGTCGTACCGCTGGAGACCCTGGTGGACCGGCTGTGGGACGAGGATCCACCGGGCGGCGCCCGCAACACCCTCCAGAACCACGTGCTGCGCCTGCGCCGCGCCCTGGGCGGCGCGGACGGCCCCGGCCCGGTGCGGACCCATCCGCGCGGCTACGCCATCGCGGTGGCCGACGGCCGGCTCGACCTGCGGCGGTTCGATCTGCTGATGGGCCGCGCCAAATCGGCCCTCTCGGCGAACGACGCGGAAGGGGCCGCCGGGCTGCTGTCCCAGGCCCTCGGCCTGTGGCGGGGGCGTCCGCTCTCCGACGTCCCCTCGGCGGCGCTGCAACGCGACGTCGTCCCGGCCCTCCTCGAACGCAGGCTGGTGGCGCTCGAACTGCGGATCGGCGCCGACCTCGTCCTGGGCAGGCACACCGCGCTGCTGCCGGAACTGGCGGAGCTGACCTGCTCGAACCCCTTGCAGGAGCCGTTCTGGGCCCAGCGGATGCTGGCCCTGCACCGCTCCGGGCGCCAGGGCGAGGCGCTGCACTGCTATCGCACGGTCCGGGCACTCCTGGCGGAGGAACTGGGCGTGGACCCGGGCGCCGAACTGCGGGAGCTGCACCGCCGGATGCTGGCCGACGACCCCACGCTCGCCTGGGCGGGGGCCGGTCGCGGGGGGATCGCCGCGTCTCCCGTTCTCCTCACGCCGGCCGCCGGCCGCGCGCCGGACCCGCATCCCGGGATCGGCCGGGCAGACGGGAGCCGCAGCGTGAGGGAGGGCAAAGGGCTGCCGGCCGAGACGACCTCGTTCGTCGGGCGGGACCGCGAGAGGGCCGAGGCGGCGAGGCTTCTGGAGGCCGCGCGCCTGGTCACGCTGACGGGCGTGGGCGGGGTCGGCAAGACCCGGCTCGCGCTGCGGGTCGCCGCCGACGCGGCGCGCTCGTGCCCGGACGGGGTCTGGGTGGTGGACCTGTCCCCGCTCACCGACCCGACCCTCCTGGACCGAGCGGTGTGCGAGGCGCTGGGGTTCCAGGACCAGTCCGCGCGCCCCGGCCGGGAGGTGCTCGTGCGCAGGCTGCGGGACATGCGCACCCTGCTGGTCCTGGACAACTGCGAGCACGTGGTGACGGCCGCGGCCGAACTGGTCCACACACTGCTGCGCGCGGCCCCCGGCCTGCGGGTCCTCGTGACCAGCCGGCACCTCCTGCGGGTCCCGGGGGAACACGTCCTGCCCCTGGCCCCGTTGACGCAAAAGGAAGCCCTGCGGCTGCTGGCCGACCGTGCGGCGGCGTCGGCCCCCGGCGTGCGGGTGGCCCCCGCGGAGGGCGGCGCGGCCCATCAGCTGTGCCGGCGCCTGGACGGCATCCCGCTGGCGATCGAGCTGGCGGCGATCCGCCTCGCCACGCTCTCGGTGGAGGAGATCCTGGAGCGCCTGGACGACCGCTTCCAGTTCCTGGCCGGCACCGGCCCGGGGGTGGAAACGAGCGGCGCCCCGACGCCACCACGCGGCACCTCCACCCCCTCCTCGCGCCACGTCCGCACGCTGCTCGGGGTCGTCGACTGGAGCCACGACCTGTGCACCGAGCCGGAACAGGTCCTGTGGGCCCGCCTCTCCGTCTTCTCCGGCGACTTCGGTCTGGAGGCGGCGGAGACCGTCTGCTCGGGCGACGGCATCGACCGCGAACACCTCGTGCACGTCCTGTCGGGCCTGGTCGACAAGTCGATCCTCAGCATGGGCAGCAGGGGGAGCCGCACCCGCTACCGGCTCCTCGAAACCATCCGTCAGTACGGCCGCCGCCGACTGCGATCGCTGGGGCAAGAAGCGGTGCTGCGGCGCCGGCACCTCGACTACTACCGGTCCCTTGCCGCCGTGACGGCGGCGCAGTGGTGCGGCCCCCGGGAAGTCGAATGGCTCAACGGCCTGGGCCGTGAACTGCCCAACATCCGGGCGGCGCTGGACTTCAGCGCCACCCACCCCGGGGGAGCGGCCGCCGGGCTCGAGATCACGGTGAACCTCACCCGCACCCGCTTCTGGTTCTTCAGCAGCACGCTCGGCGAGGGACGGCACTGGTTCGAGCGCACCCTCGCACCGGCCGTGCCGTCGGCCGCGCCCGATCCCGCACTGATCGGAGCCGCGACGCTCCGGGCGTGGACCGCGCTCTGCCAGGGCGACCAGACGGTGGCACGCACGTATCTGACCGACTGCTACCGCATGGCCGGTTCCCTTCCCGACGGCGGCCCGCTCCCGTTCGTCCTCTTCATCCAGGCCGCCGACGCCATACTGATCCACGGCTGCCCCACGTCGATCGCGCTGTTCGACCGGGCCCGCCGCAGCATGCGGGCGGCCGGGCTCACCGGCGACGCGCACATGGCGACCATGATGTGGGCCATGGCCTGCGCCTTCCTCGGCGAGCGGGACGCGGCGTTCGCGGCCTGCGCGGAGTACGTGTCCGACGGCCGCGCCCGCGGCGGGCCTTGGGCACGGTCCTGGACGCAGTGGGTGCACGGCCTGACCGAACTGCTGCACGGCGACCCGCACGACGCGGCCGGACTGTTCCGCGCGAGCCTCGGCCCGCAGTGGGAGATCGACGACCGCTGGGGGCCCGTATGGGGCGTGGAATCGCTCGCCTGGGCCACGGAAGCGACCGGTGAACCGGACTACGCCGCCCAGCTCCTCGGCGCGGCGGCCCAGTTGCGCAGGCTGACCGGGGTCGCGCTCGATGGCCTGGCGCCCTTCCACGACGTGCACACACGGACGGTCCACAGCGTGCGCCGGGCGCTGGGGGAGAGCGCGTACGTGGCCGCCTTCGCCCGGGGGACCGCGTCGGGCGCGGCGGGTGTGCCGACGCTGGTCCTGCGCCGGCGCGTCCCGGAGGGCGGCGGCCTGCGGTGAGACGAGAGAAGCGCTGCCGGATGCCGAGCGGCGTCCGACAGCGCTTCCGTCACCGTGCCGGGATCAGACCACCGGCACCGGGTAGGTCGGATACTCCACGCCGGAGCGGGCCTGACCTGCGTCGAGTGAGCCAAAGGCTGCTGCGACCTGGCGGTTAAGCGTTTCTGGGTGTTTCTCGGTGTTCCGCGATCTTTCGCGCCTAAACCCCCTGACAACCCCCCGTGGCAGCGGGAACCCCCTAAGAACTCCCTCAGATCACCCTCCCAGATAGGGCTGTGAGCTGCGGAAATAGGAGTCCCCTTACGTCGTATGGCGACGTAGGGAACTTCCTCCCGTCGTGGTCGGGGTACGGTGCTGCCTCACCTTCCCACAGGTGCGGCACGCGCACTCCGTCGACAGAATCGGGTCCGAGCAGGCCCCACACACCGGCTGGGGTCGACCGGTGTCGGGGGTGGTTTCCTCGTGCGCGGTCCGGCGGCCGTGGGTGCCCCAGCACATGCGGTTCTGCCCCGTCGCGCCGATCACGGCCTCTGCGACTTCACCCGTCTCCTCCTGGATCTTGAGGAGCTGGAGGAGCATCCGCGATTCGCGCGGCAGTTTGAAGTTCTCGTCGTGACGGTTGACCAGGCCCCAATCGTCGGCCACGGATCGAGCCTGTGAGTCCTCGCTTACGTGTCGGGGAGTGCATCGTGAGGTCGTACGTCTTCCAGTCGCTGGATCTCCCCGTCCCGGACGTAGACCAGTGCTCCGATGGCCAGGGCCTGAAGGCTGAGGAGAGCGCGGGTGCGGGCGCGTTCCGGCAGGATGTCGACAGCCTGCGCGGTGGGCAGGATGCGCACCGCGGCGCGGGGGTCCCGGTAGGTCAGCGTTCCCGCCACGGCACGCGTGAGGGGCCCCGTCACGACGATGTGGGTGATGACCTTCCGGCGTCTCATCTGAACTTGGAGCACGGCGACTCTGCGCTGAACCGGCAGACCGCCGGGCAGGCCGGTGAGGACGGCTTGCGCGGCTTCCTCCGGGCTCTGGTCGTGTCCGACCGCCCCGGTGGGCAGGGCCAGAGTGCTGCCCGGCCCGGACACGATAAGGAGTTGATGGGCCCCGACGGGGACGAGGACACTGACGCCGATGACCGGGGGACGCCAGTCCTCGTAGGGCGCACGCATGGTCAGAGCGGGTGCAAGGGCCGGCATCATGGCCGGTCGCCTCCCTCCACCGCGTTCACGACGTCGGCCAGACGCTGTGGGCAACCGGCCTCTGCGGCATGCAGATCTGGAGAACCTGCTCGATGGCGTGCTGTTGGCTGGCCGCCTCGCTGGTGACACGGATGTACCCGAGACCTTCCTCCCGCAGCAGGTCATGCGTGTGACGATCCACCATCTTGCGGTAGCGGGGGTCGTAGTGGCCCTTGTCCTTCACTGGGAGGTCGGGGTCCAGGACGGTCGCCAGGAGCAGGTCATAGGCGGGGCCGTGCGCGCTGGCGAGCTGGTCCACCGCCTCGCGGTCCGCGCGCGTGGCGGCCTGCTGACGCCACTCCTGTGCGGCGCGGAAGTAGCTGATTGCGTCCCAACAGGCCCGGCCGGCCAGCACGACGCGGACGGGGCCTTCCTCCAGGCCGGCCGCAGCGACAACCTCGTCGGCGATGCCGGTGGCGATGACCCACTTGGTGGATTCGGCGGTGTGGTACTGCATTTTCGGCAGTGGCACGGCGGCGGCGCGTCGGCCGAGCCCGCCGGTGCGGGCCACCGCGGCGCCCTGGCCGCGCAGTTCCATCTCTATGCGGCGCATCAGCAGGCTCTTGCCGGTGGAGTGGGCTCCCATTACGCCTATGCGGATGGGAGAAGTCGAGGTCACCACAGGGTGGGCTCCTGTTCTGGTTCGGGGGCCCCGGGCAGGCCGGGTGGGACGGCGGCAGCGACGAGCTGCTCCCAGCTCTCGTAGCAGCTGGCCATGTCGACGAGGAGCTGCGCCGTCGCGTAGGCGTCGAAGGTGGCGCGGTGCCGCCCTGACTTCGGGGCTTGGCTCAGGTCCGGCGCTACGTGCTTGATCAGCGCGTCGAGGCTGTACTTGGGCAGGTCGGGGTAGATGGCCTTGGCCAGCCGGAGTGTGTCGATGACTCCGGCCGGCTGCCACTGCGGCAGGTGGGCGGACAGCACGCGGTAGTCCACGTGCGCGTTGTGGGCGGCGATCCACGCGGTGCCGAGGCACGCCTGGACCGCGCCCTTGATCTCCTCCCAGCCCGGCTTGTCGGCGAGTACGTGATTGGTCAGGCCGTGCACCCGCGCGGCGAAGGGGGTGACGGGGCGCTCCGGCTTGGTCAGCCACGCGCCCGCAGTGCTCGTGTCGGGGCGCCCGTCGCGGACGGGGAGGGCGGCAACCTCGACCAGGTCGGGCGGGTTGGTGCCATTGCCTTCGACGTCGACAACCAGCAGTTCGGGCCAGGAGGAGAAGTTCATGCGAGCTCGGGTCCGTCCTCCGCCTGCCAGCCGATGGGGGCCCGGCCGTGCTGGCGGTAGTGGTGGGGCTTGGCGCGGTCGTGGCACTGGTAGCCGAAGCCGTGCTGAAGGAAGTAGCGCGGCGGCTCGTCCAGTCCCTCCACGACGATGGCACGGTCGTTGACCTCGATCGGGCCCGTCGCGCCGAGACCTCGTGCTATCGGGGTGACCACCGTCGGATCGGGCTTGACCCACGCGGCTTGGCACTTCGCGAACTGCGCGGGCGGACAGATGTCGCACAGCTCCTGGACGCCGAAGTGGCCGTTGTAGTCGGCTTCCCCGTGGGCGTAGGCCACGCCGCAGGAGGTCTTGCGGAACAGGGCTCCCCACGAGCCGTCTTGCTCGAAGGCGTCCAGGATCCGCCGCTCGGCGGTCTCGGGCAGGATCTTGCGCCGGGCTGTTTCCCCGTAGGGCATGGTGAGGCCGTTCGCCTCGTAGTACGCGGCGATCTCGTTGCGGAAGAACAGACCGGTGAAGACGGTGGCGTGCGCATGCCGGGACAGTTCGCGGGCGCGTGCGATGTCGGCGGCGGAGTCGTTGAGGCCGGGCACGATGGGCCGCCAGTACAGCACCGTGCGATACCGCTCGGCGTGTTCGTGGAGGGTGCGCAGGCTTGCGGCGGCGATCGTGCTGTCCACCGGCTCGACTTTGGGGTCCTGGATGTTCGAGTGCGTCACCAGGACGGTCAGGCGCAGGTTCGTGAAGCTGTTGAGGACGGCGCAGTCCTCCGGTGTCACGCGCCAGCGGGTGATGATCAGGACGTGGTTGGTCAGGCCGAGGTCGTCCAGCTGCCGCAGCACGTGGAACAGGTGGGGTTTGACCACGGGGAGCATCGGGTCGGTGGCTCGGTTCAGGAGCTGGATCGGCGTCTTGTGCGGCACGAAGTATTCGTGTTCGACAAGGAGGCGCACGGCCCTCTCGTCACCCATCAGGCGCTTGGGCACTTTCATCTCGAAGTTGGCGAAGGTGTGCCGGATGCAGTAGCCGCAGTCGAGCGGGCAGCCTACGATCCAGTTCAGCGAGAGCCCCGACTTGCGGTACTCGATCACGTCCGCCAGCCCGGGTCCCAGGCCACGGATCTCCGGGGTGGTCAGGATCGGAAGGGCTCGGCGGTCACCGAGGGTGGGAGTGCTCATCTTGGTCTCCTGGGGGTCAGGCGTCGCCGGATGTGCTCTGGGCCGGAAGGTGCGGTGTGAGGAGGTCGCGGCGGCCCGCGCCGTACCAGGTGCCGAAGTCGCGGCGGGCTGCCTCCGGGTCGTCGCTGGTGTGGGCGAGGTTGCGGACGAGGCGCTTCGTGGCGAGCGCGGCGTTGAGGCTGTCCTCGCCCAGGTCGCCGCGGATCGTGCCGGGTGCGGCACGGGTGGGGTCGAAGTGGCCCAGCGCATCCCGCAGGCGGGCGTGCAGGCCCGGTTCGCCGTAGGCGAGGGCGACGGTGACCGGGCGGCCCGCGTACTCCTTGTCCAGGCATGCGGGGATGTCCCGGCCGGGGAAATGATCGGCGTCCACCAGCAGGTCCCAGTAGTGCACGTGGGCCTGCCAGGGCTGCACGATGACTTCGCGCCGGTAGCTGACCGTGGTGGCTTCCATGGCGATCCGCTCCAGCACCTCCCCGACCAGGCCGCGGTCGGTTGCGTCGGGCTTGCACAGGATGACGGCGCAGCGGGCGAAGTCGGAGACCTTCAGGGTTCTGCCTGCGCTGTACCAGATGCCGTACTCGCGCAGGGCCGCGGCCGGGTCGTCGCTGGTGTGGACGAGGTTGCGGACGAGACGCTTTGCGCGGGTTGCGGCCCGGACGCTGTCGTTGCCCAGGTCGCGGCGGATCGTGCCGGGCGCGGCCCTGGCGGGGTCGGTGTGCCCGATCAGGCGGCGCAGGCGTGCGTGGATGTCGGGGCCGCCGTTGGCGAGGGCGACGGTGACCGGCTGCCCGGCGTACGCCTTGTCGAGGCGGGCGGGCATGTCCGGGGGGAGACGGGCGGGGTCGGCCAGCAGATCGCGGTAGGCGACGTGGGCCTGCCACGGTTCGGCGATCAGTTCTGTGCGGGCATGCACGGTCATCCCCGCGCCCTCGATCCGCTCCAGCACGGCGTCGACCAGGCCGCGGTCGGTCGCGTCGGGCTTGCACAGGACGACGGCCCAGCGGTCGAAGTCGATGCCTTTCACGACGGCGCCGGACGGCGGTTTGCGGGTCACCGGGCGCCCTCCGCGGCGGTGCAGGCCGCCCACTTGTGTCCCAGCAGCCACCGCAGGCCAGGATGCAGAGCGTCGAGCACGTCGCGGCCGACTGCCTCTGTCTTGTCGTGCCGGATCTGCCGGTAGGCCTCGAAGAGCAGCAGCACCTGCTGCCAGTACGGATCTACGCCCAGGCCCGCGACGGCGCGGGCGCTGTAGCGCGCCAGATTCGTCCGCATCAGCTCTTCGTGGCCCAGGAGGTGCGTGATCTCGTCCTGTGTGGTCCCGGCCGGCATCGCAGGGAACGGAAAGTGCTGGGGAGCGGAGCGGGTCTGCGCTTCGTGCAGCACCCTTTCGACACGCTCGGCGTCGTGGTCGTTGACGTGCGCGGAGCCGATGAAGTGGGTGTAGGTGCCCAGCTCCAGGCCGAGCCGCACGGCCGCGTACTCCTGGATCATCGTGAAGGAGAAGACGTCGGACAGCAGGCCGCAGTCCAGATCATTGGCGCGCATATGGCACACCATGTGCAGCCGTCCGCCGCGGGCCAGGAAGTGCAGTCCGGCCAGACACGCCACGTCGGGATTGTCGCTGACGATCAGCTCGGCGGGAGAGAAGACGGGAAGGTATCCGCGCTTGCTGTCGGTCTCCCTGCGGAGCAGGTCAAGGACGCGCTCGAACGGCGAGGCGCTTTCGCCGTCGGCGGGGTTGAAGATCGTGTAGCCGTAGGCGGAGCCGCCCAGGCTGCTGCCGTCCGGCGAGCTGGCTCGCATGGAGGGCGCGTAATAGCCGATCATTTCCAGGTCGCGGCGCCCGCCGAGGTACCAGAGCGCTTCGGCGAACTGGAAGACCGGGTTGGCCTTGCGTGCTGCCAGGTAGGGGAGTCTCTGTCGGGGGTCCGGCAGTTGGAAGCCGACGCCGATGACCTCGCTGGCGGCGTTTCCGCGGGCGGCGATGTGGTGCTCCGCCTTGGTCGTGGCCAGGTCAAGGCAGGCGAGGTAGGCGTCTTCCACGCTGCGGTAGGTGGGTGTGGTGAGCATCGTTTCTCCAGGTCGCCGACAGCCGTTGGGGCGGCTGGTGGACAGGGGCTGTGCTCTGTACTGCCGCCCGGCGTGTGCTTGCGGACGGACGGACCGTGATCTAGGCGGCGGGCACGAGTTCGTCGAGATCGACGACTCTGAACGCCCGCAGGGTGCGCACGAGTTGCGAAGCCAGGACCCATCGCACGGCGGGGTCCTCGTAGGAGATGGGGACGTCATCGACGGCAAGGGCATTTGATGCCGTTTTCTGAGTACGCGTGACGCGTTCCGATGACGCCGAACAGGGGTGCGCTCTGTGTCAGCAGCGCAACGTGCCCGTGCGCCGCGAGGTGGGGGCACCGCTCTGTTGCAGTGCGCGCGTGCTGTCGGCAGACCGGGGGCTGGGCAGTCCGGACCGTGGCACTCAGGGTAGAAACGGGGACGCCGTCCTTCTTGCTCTCCAGGAACAGAAGCCCCTCGGGGCTCCGAGCGTCACCAAGGCACACCTGGCACCTGAAGTTAAGCATGCACTCGCGCTGCCGGGCCGGGTGGATCAAACGCCATCTCGGCGCACCGGTCGGCAACCGGTCGGCGCCGAGCGACTGCGTGACTCGGGCCCAGAGGACACCGCGCACATCGCGGTCCTGCGCCGTCTCGTCCCAGTAGCTCAGGCGGGAAACCCCCGCCGCGTCGAAGGACGCACGCAGGGCGGGGAGACTGTCGGCCTCTTCCCCCTCGCGCGCCGTGATGTAGGGAATCACGGAACTCTGCATCGTGCTCACGCGGCTGCTCCCGCCATGGGGCGGTGCGGAGCGATGATCTGGCCGTCCGGAAGCACCCCGCCCCGGTCGTCGAAGAGCACGACGCCGTTGCAGAGCAGCGTCCAGCCGGTGACGTAGTCATGCGCCTGGGGAGTAACGGCCTCGCGATCCGGCCGATCGGCCGTGGGGCAGGGAGGTTGGTGCTGGCACATATACGTCGCGCTTCCTCTCGGACGTGCGGAGATTGGGGCCCTGCTCGGTGGACTTACTGACCCGCGGGGAAGGGGAATGGGTACACCGAGCAGGGCGTCTGGGGGGAGGGCGCCGCGTCTGCGCAGCGAGCCATGTAGCGAGCGATGGCGGCTTCGCTGTAGCCGTAGAAGCGCCCGAGGGCCTCGTCATCGCAGAGCGAGGGCGGGTTCTCTCCCCACTCGACGACGACGCCGCCGGAGTCCGGGGCGGTCGACCAGTTCACGCGCGGGCGCGGGAAACCGGCCCGGCCCTGGAGAACATCGCGGACCCTGAGGGCAATGCAGAAGCAAGCCACGGGGTAGTACCCGCCGCGGCGCGACCCGCCGACCGGCACCGCCAGGAAGGGCATGCGCAACGTGCGCACAGCCAGACTCGCGTCCAGAAGCCATGCGTCGGTGAGCCGCTGCTCGAAGTACTCGAAGTCGTACGCGTCTCGCGGGGCCTGTATTACGACGATGCTCACCGGCGGATGGCCGTCGATCGCGGGGTCATGCATCGTTGGCCCCCTTGATGCCGCAGGCCTCGATCAACGTCTCGACTAAGAAGGCCTGGCGCCGGGCGAGACCGACGGCCTCCTGGTGGTCGGCCGGCAGGCATTCAGCCCTTACGAGGTGGCCCCGCTCGAAGAGGGGACCCAGCTTCGGGTCAGCGCCGGCGATGTCACACAGCCTTTTCAGGTGGCCGCGAAGCCGCTCCACCAGCGCCGCAATCGTGGCCGGGGGCGGAGGCTGGTTGCCGATCGCTGCGTCGAGGTCGTCGAAGATCAGTTCCAGATTGAGGGGTGTGTAGGCAACGAGGCCGTCCCGGATTCGTCGCAACCGGTCGCTGCTGAGGGGAGGGGTCCACTTTTCGCCGCGCTGGGTGGCCTGCGGGTCGGCCATGGCGGCGTTCACCGCTCGCTCACCGTCAGTTCGGCCCAGATGATCTTGCCCCACGGGTGTCTCACAAAGCCCCAGTGGGAGCTGAGCGAGTCGACGAGCCGGAGGCCCCGCCCGTGCTCGGCGGTGGCGCTGGCGGGCCGGATATAGGGAGTGGTGGACGAGGAGTCGGCGACCTCGATGCGTACCCGGTGGTCGCCGTGCTGAATGGCGACCGTGGTGAGGTCCGTCGAGGTGTGATTGACCACGTTCGTCATCAGCTCCGACACGATGATCTCTCCGACGTCGGCCAGCTCTTCCCTCATGCCCCAGGTGTCCAGGGAGTCGGAGACGAATGCGCGGGCCCGGCCCACGGCCTCGGGTTGACACGGCACTTGAGCGGTGTAGCCGGACACACCGAATGCGCCCGTCGCGGCAATCGTGGGGACGGCTGTGCCTGCTGTGCTGGATGCCATGGATTGACTCCGTAGGTCCGGACGGCTTTCGTCCTCATCACGCCCTCTGGGGGAAGGTCCATCGCCACCGCAGTGACCACGGCCCTGTGTGCAGTCGGACACTCTCAGCGAGGGTGCTGATCAGCGTGGACCCGCTGGCGATGCCATCGCCATGTCAGGGGGCTGCCGTTTCACCGCCATCGGCACGGCCGACTGCCACCTCCCTGCCATCCAACTGCCATCTAGAGCCCATGTGTTGCACTGGACGGGTACGGCGGTATCCCCTTTCGTGAAAGGGGGCCCATCCGTAGGTCGGCCACCGAAAGGCCAACGCGCGATAGCTGGGGGCGATGTGACGGAAAAACCCGAGACGCTGCTCAAGGCCCTATGCGAGAAACGCAACTTGGGCGTGCCCGCGTTCGTGGAGCTGTTCGAGAGAACCGCTGAAGAGATCGTCGGTAAGGGACTCAACAACCCGACGTGCTCTCCGAGGACGGTCTTCCGCTGGAAGGCAGGCAAGGCCCAGCCCGAGACACTGTCCGCCGACACCCGGCGCGTATTGCAGGCCATGTTCGGCGGTTATGGCGTCGCGGTTCTGTTCGGTCCTCCGCCCGTCGCAGATCCCCAGGCACCCGCGTTCAATTTGGAGAACGAAATCAAAATGACTGCACGCGACGCTCAGGACGACGCCAGCGCAACAGCCGCGGCGTCCGTATCCGACACCAGCCTCGACCAACTCACCGATGACGTGGCGTCGCTCGCGCGCGCTTACGCCTCGACTCCGCCGCTGACGGTGTTCCGGCTCGGCCGGGCGCTCCAGGAGGAGCTTCAAGAGCACCGCGACCGCACGCAGATTCCCACCCAGCAGCAGCGCCTCCTTGTGCTGACCGGTCAGACCATGGCCCTGCTCGCCGCGTCCGCCTTCAATCTCGGCTCGTTCGACAATGCCCGCCGCCTGGCCCGCGCGGCTGACCTGTACGGCGAGAGCGCCCGCTGCGACCCCTTGCGCGCGTATGCGGACGGCATTCTCGCCTACCTCGCGTACTACACGGGCATGCCGGGCGAGGCTGTCAGCAAGGCACGCCGCGCCCAGACATACGGCGGGCTGGGCGATGTAGCCCAGCGCCGGCTGCTGGCCATCGAGGCACGCGCGCACGGCCACCTCGGCGACATCGACTCCGCCCGTCAGGCCTTCCGGCGCTCGCTGGAAACCCAGAGCGGAGCCCACGACGATCTGCACGACGGCGTCGGGGGCGAGTTCGGGTTCACGTCGGAGCGATTGGCCATGTCCACCAGCTCCACGGCTCTCCTGATTCACGACGGAGCGGAAGCGGAGGAGTCCGCGCGCCGGGCGCTGGATCTCGTCAACCAGAGGCCGCAGGCCAGCCGGTCGGCGCATGTCCTGGTGGGTGCAGCTGCCGATCTTGCCATGGCCCGGCTGCTGATGAGCGACGTCGAGGGAGCCGCCGCAGCGCTCGACCCTCTGTGGGACATCCCAGGCGATCAGAGGGTGACGGGCGTCCTCGTACGCACGGCACAGGTCCAGCAGTTCCTCGCACAGCCGCGCTACCGCGCCTCAGCGCTGCCGCGCGATCTGCGCGACCGCGTCGAGGACTTCGCCCGCGGCGCGCAGACGCATCAGCTCGCCACCCGTTCCGCACTGCACCAAGTGGAGTCCTGAGTCAGGCCAGAGAGGCGAGAATCTCCGCCTCCTTCTGCGGAACAATCCCGTGGTCTGCCCACCTGGGGTGGTCCACGGGGCGCCCGTCCGCGGCCAGCCACGCCCACGTGTCACGGATCGAATCCACAATCGGCCGGCACTGAAGGCCCGCGGCCAGAGACCGACTGGAGTCGACCGCCCACACGCCCGCATGCGTGCGCCACAGCGGGATCTCGGTCCACTGGGCCACGCCGTGGCCGGTTAGAACACTCGGCTCCACCCACTCAGGCTTCCCGACCCCACCAGTGACGGCTAGGCACGCACCGAGGAACTCGGAGAAGGAAATGCCCTCCGGGTGAGTGACGTTGTAACCCCCGCTCGACGTGCTGACGGCCTGAGCGAGCGCGAAATCGGCAACATCGCGAACGTCGACGGGCTGAATCTTCTGGCTGCTCGGCGCAGGCGCCACGATGCGCCCCCCGCGCTTGGCCCGGGACAGCCACCATGGGAGCCGCCCGACGTACTCACCGGGCCCCAGAATGACGCCAGGACGGAGGAACACCGAGGCAGCGCCGAACACTTCGGCCACAGCCCGCTCGCCGCCCGCCTTCTGGAACCCGTAGACGGTGGGGCTTCCGTCGGCCCCGGTGAAGCCGTACGACCCATCGGCGTCGGCCGGGCAGTCCAGCAATGGCGATTCGTCCGTGAGGGCCTGGTGGGGCCAGTCCCGGTAGACGGACACGGTGGAGACATGCACCCAACGCGCGACCGCATCGCGTAGTGCGGAAGCCGCGAGCAGCACGGTACGGGGCGGGAAGTCGGAGCTGGAGGTGTCCACCACGGCGTCCCATGGTCCTTCCTCGGCCAGCCGTGCCAAGTCTGCGGCCTCGGTGCGGTCACCGCGGACCGTTCGCGCTCCATCTGGTGTGGTCCCGGAACGGCCGCGGTTGAAGAGCGTCACCTCCCACCCGCGGTCAAGGGCTGCTTGCGTGACCGCCCGCCCCAAGAACCATGTGCCGCCGAGTACAAGAAGCTTCATGTCGGCGATCCTGCCGTGCGTGACCGCCAGGCGAAAGGAGTGACTCTTCAGGCTGTTCCTGACGGGCCTGGGCGACGGCGTGGGCGGGGCCGCCGTACTGCGGGACGGGTGCCCACGCCGTGGCGCACGAGATTTCAATCTCCTACGCCGCCACCAGGCTCAACGTTCAGACGTGAGTGGACGATCGAGTGTGTTGTCAGTGGCTGGAGGGATGATCTGTTAGTGACTTCACTGCTGGATAACGTGCGTACGAGTGCGGATTGGATCGCTTCCGCTCTCGACTCTTCGGGATACCAGGCGGATTTCTCCCTGGGCAGCGTGCGCGATGTCGAACGATTCATGACAGAGCACGGCAAGTCGGGCACGGCAGTGGAGGGCGGCCTCTTGGCCGCTGGTCTCGGGGCCCGTCTGTTCGGCGTGGGCTGCTATGTCGGCGCAACGATCCGGCTCAGTCTCGGCGGTGTCTGGGAGGCGGACGACTCCGACCCGGCAGGCGAGCTGAATGTCAGGCTCCGGCTCGCCAGCGGATCAGTGAGCTGGCCGGTCCAGCGCGTCCAGAATGGCCCTGAGGACAGCCTCACCGCCTATGCGGTCTTCCTCGGTCTGGACGTGCCTGTCGCCTGAGAAGGCAGTCAGTCCTTCACAGTCGCCGGTTTCCTCGGCAAGGCCCGGTGGCTCGCGAGGGTGACGCGAAATCTTTTGGGTGCGGTTCCTTTCGGGGGGATGAGTGACCTGGGAAGACGCTGATCGGCGGTGTCGGGACGGTGGCTTGCTTCTACCGTGTTGGGTGGAGGTGGGGCGCCATGGTGTCTTTGCCGGAGGAGCTCGAGGTGCGGGAGGCCGCGGCTCGGCGCCGTGTCGAGGAACTGCGTTCCGAGGCAGCGGAGTTGACGCTGCGGCTGGAAGCGGCTCAGGAGGATCTGTCGCGGTTGGAGATCACGCGGGAGACCGTCACGAAGGTGCTGGTTGAGCTGTCGGCCGCGGAGATGAAGACCGATGCGGATGTGCCGGTGGGGCCCGGGCAGGAGTCGCATGTGCATGGGGCGGGGGTGGTGATGGTTCCACAGTGGCGGGAGGGTCTGGTGGCCGCGGTGCTGCCGGATGTGTACCGGGACATCATGGAGGTTGTTGCTGACGCGCCGGGCCCGTTGCAGGCCAAGCAGATCGTGCCGCGGATCGGGCTTGCGGCGACGGCCGGGAAGATCGAGGGCACGCGGGCCAAGCTCAAGCGGCTGGTGGAACGGGGCTGGCTGGCCGAGGACGCGCCGGGACGCTTCTCTCCCGCCCGCCGCGATGCGGGCACCGACCCGCTCAACCCCCGGTGACCAAGGGGCTCTTCTTCGTAGAAGAAGGGCAAGTCCACCACCGGACACGGCAATCCGTACCTTGCCCAGGTCCTCGGCAACGCCGCCGTCGCCGCGGGCAAGACCAACACCTTCCTCGGCGAACGCTATCGGCGCATCGCCCGACGCCGCGGACGCAAGAAGGCCGTCGTCGCGGTCGGCCGATCCCTGCTGGTCGTCATCTGGCACCTGCTCGCCGACCCTGAGGCACGATTCCACGACCTGGGCACCGACTACTACGACAGCCACCGGCACAAGCCCGACCGCGTGAAACGCACCGCCATCCGCCAACTGGAAGCCCTCGGCTACCGGGTCGTCATCGAACCCGCAGCCTGACTCGACAAATGCACGTCGCCGACCCACAGGCCGCACGAACGGCAGGCGGGACGACGCCGCACGCCCTCTGGAGCTCTCATTTTCGGATCAGCTCTCATTTTCGGATCAGTGCAGAGGGTAAACGCATCAAGCAGAACCCCTGTCGCGCTGCCGCCATCGGCGTCCGGCCGAGAGCGGGGAAAACGAAAGCACGCTCCTGGACCAGTCGCGAGGCCCACGCCATCCGGGAGGCGATGCCCCGCCGCTTACCAGCTGGTTGCCGACCTGGGCGTGCATGCAGGGCTGCGGCAGGGAGAGGCGTTCGCCTTCAGCCTTGACGACATTGACGAAAGCCTGATGGTCATGCGCATCCGTCGTCAGTTGCAGTGGAGCAAGGACGGCAAGACCGCGTACTTCAAGCTGCCGAAGAACCTGAAGGAGCGTCAGGTCCCGCTGTCATCGGGCCTCCTCAAACGCATCAACGAGTACACGAACGACTTCCCCTCCGTCACGGTGACGCTGCCGTGGCAGGGGTTGGGAAACTCCGGGCGGGCGACGGCCACCGTCAGCCTGCTCGTCACAACGCAGTGGCGGAACCGGGTCCGTCCCGGCACGTTCAATGAGAAGACGATGAAACCTGCCCTCGCGGCAGCCGGCCTCATCAAACCGCGGCGAGAAGACGAGGCCTGGGGCTGGGAGCCCAGCCGGGAGATGATGCACCACCGGTGGCGACACACCTACGCCAGCGTGCAGCTCGGTGCCGGGGAGGATCCGGTGTCAGTGTTGCACTGGATGGGGCACGCCTCGGTGACCATCACGCTGGAAACGTACGCCCACTTCCTGCCAGACAACGGGATGCGGGGCCGGACCGCCATGGACGCGTGGCTGGACAACGGCGCGCCCAACCCCCCGGCTGCCGTGGACCTACGCGCGTGGGCGCCCCTCGGCTACACCGAGACCAGCACTCTGTCGCTGCCGACCGACGGGGTAGGGGAGCTGTCCGAGTTCCTCTTGGCGGGGGTTCGTTACGGCGGGGCATGGACCGTGGGTGTACAGGCATCCGCCGATGCCCCTCTTTGGGGGGGAGATCCGGACGGACCCCGGTGACGGAGACGCTGCGCTGGCGGCCGGCCTCGCGTGGGTGGAAGAGTATTGTCAACGCGAAGGGCTCGCCGTGGCCCAGGCGCTGAACCTGAACGCTGATTTCCCGGAGACGGTCAGGCCGTATCAGACGCTCGGACGGCTTCGGATCGAGCCTCGCGAGGAGGGCGCGCGCGTTCCCGCGGAAACCCCCTGAGAACCCCCCAGGCCTTGTAGACGATCACTGAGGGCCGCCGCCTGACTTGCGGGTGGCGGCCCTCGCTGTGTACGTCGATCTTGCCTATCAGTGCAGTTCAGGAGCCATCCTCAAGAGCCCTGAGACAGCTCCGGCTGCACCTGCGCAGCAGAGGTGCGCCGCGGTGATCAGGCCACCGGCACCGGGTACGTCGGGTACTCCACGCCGGAGACGTGCTGGACGACGCGGATGACCTGGCACGAGTAGCCGAACTCGTTGTCGTACCAGAGGTAGAGGATCGCGTTGTCGCCGTCGACCTTGGTGGCGCCCGCGTCGACGATCGAGGCGTGCCGCGAGCCGACGAAGTCCATGGAGACGGCGTCGGGAGCGGTCGTGAAGTCGATCTGACGCTTGAGCGGCGAGTGCAGCGAGACGTCGCGGAGGTGGTCGAGGACCTCCTCGCGGGTGGTCTCGCGGCCCAGGCGCAGGCTCAGGATCGCGATCGAGACGTCCGGGACGGGGACGCGGATGGAGCTGCCGGTGATGGGCGCCTTGAGGTCGGGCAGCGCCTTGGCGACGGCGGAGGCCGCACCGGTCTCGGTGATGACCATGTTGAGCGGCGCGGAGCGGCCGCGGCGGTCGGCCTTGTGGAAGTTGTCCAGGAGGTTCTGGTCATTGGTGAACGAGTGGACGGTCTCCACGTGGCCGCGCAGCACGCCGTACTCGTCGGCCATCGCCTTGAGCGGCGGGACGATCGCGTTCGTGGTGCAGGAGGCGCAGGACAGGATCTGCTCGTCCGGCTTGATCATGTCGTGGTTGACGCCGTGCACGATGTTCGGGACGTCGCCCTTGCCCGGCGCGGTCAGGACGACCTTGTCGACACCGGGACGCAGGTGCTGCGAGAGCCCCTCACGGTCGCGCCACTTGCCGGTGTTGTCGATGAGGATGGCGTCCTTGATGCCGTACGCCGTGTAGTCGACCTCGGAGGGGTCGTTGGCGTAGATCACCTTGATCTCGTTGCCGTTGGCGATGATCGTGCTGTTCGCCTCGTCGACCGTGATCGTGCCCTGGAACTGGCCGTGGATGGAGTCGCGGCGCAGCAGCGAGGCGCGCTTGACGATGTCCTGCTCGCCGCCCTTGCGGACGACCACGGCACGCAGGCGCAGTCCGTTGCCGGAGCCGGCCTTCTCGATGAGCAGGCGGGCGACCAGGCGGCCGATGCGGCCGAAGCCGTAGAGGACGACGTCGCGGCCCTCGCGGCTCTCGATCTTGTTCTCGCCCGTGGCGCCGGCGACGGCCTCGGCGGTGAACTCCGCCACGGAGAGGCCGCGGTCGTCGGCACGGTAGTCCGCGGCGAGCAGACCGATGTCGATCTGCGAGGGGCCGAGGTCGAGCGTGGTGAGGACCTGGAGGAACGGCAGCGTCTCGGTGACGGAGAGTTCCTCACCGGCGATCTGCCGGGCGAATCGGTGGGTCTTGAGGAGGCTGACCACCGACTTGTTCACCAAGGAGCGGCTGTGGAGCAGGACGGTGACGTCCCGCTCCCGGTGCAGCTTCCCGATGATCGGGATCATCGACTCCGCGATCTCCTCGCGGTTCTTCCAGTTGGTGAACGAGTCGTCATTGACAGTCACAGGTTTATCTTTCGAGCTAGGCGGCGCTCATATGCTAACCCGGAGCCACTTTGATCTTTCAATCGGTGCCGCCCGGCGCCCTGGGGCCTCGTTTCGAAGGGCTTCGAGGATTCGAGGGGGGAGCGCCTCACAGGGGGACGGCGACGGCGTTGAACGTCGTCGTGGGTTCCTGCGGGCTCGTGAAGCGGGCGTTGACGAGGTAGAGGCGGTCGCGCCAGCGGGCCGCGGTCGTGGGCACGTCGAAGCGGGGGTCGGTGATCGTGCGCCGCAGGGTGGCGGTCCGTGCGCGGGCGTCCAGGTGGAAGACGCTGACGAGGTTCAGCCGGTTCTGTACGACGTACAGCGTGCGGCCGATGCGCAGGAGTCCGTCGCCGTTGACCACGTTCTCCGCGCCGACCAGCGTGATCTCGGTGGCGTGTCCGGTCGTGAGCGGGACGCGGTAGAGCTTGCCCGGAGCGCTGCTGACGACGATCAGCCCGCGGCCGTCGGGGGTGCCGACGATGCCGTTGGCGTTGATCGCGTCCGGTGTCTGCACCCAGTCGCCGCCGAGCGGCAAGGCGCGCACCGTGCCCTTGCGGCCGCGCGGGACTCCGTGGAGCACGCTGTCGCGCGAGTCGGTGAACCAGGCGCGGTCGCCGAGCAGGGCGACGTCGTTGATGAAGTGACCGGCGGCTTCCGTCAGCCGGTAGGTGGTCACGAGCCTGCCGCTGCGGGCGTCGTGGACCCGTGCGACGCCGGTGTTCCCGGCCACGTAGAGCAGGCCGTCGTCGTCCGCCTTCAGGCCGACCGCGACCTGGCCGGCGGCGCCCTCGTACAGGATCTCGCCCCGGCCGGTGCGCAGGTCCGTGCGGTAGAGGGCGCCGTTGGCGCGCGAGCCCAGGTAGGCGTAGGGCCGTGTGCCGATGGCGATCCCCTCGGGGAGGAAGCCGTCGGGGAGCGGGAACTCGGTGGGCCAGGCGGCGCCCCGGGTGGCGGCGGCCGTACCGGCGCCGGTCGCCGCCGCGAGGGACGCGAGGGTGGCGCCGCCGAGGACGGCGCGCCGGGAGGGCCGGGCGTGATTCCGGTGATCGCGGTTCATGGTTCCGTGCCTCCGTGAAGTGCGGAAAAGGGAACGGCGAAAGCGCTGACACGACAACTCGACACCGTTCGGCGCCGCGACGGGCGCGGGGCGCCGGGTGGATGCAGCCTCAACTCTTGTGGGAGTGGGGTGAGTTGACAACGGGGCGGGACATACCAGAGTTCCCGCGCGGTCGGCCCGCGCGACTCAAACCCTGCCTTCGCGACCTCATAAGCTGTCCTTATGAGGTCATAGGTCCAGCCCGAGTACTAACTTAGGATTGCCTTAGTTTAGGCTTCCCCACGAGCCCCATGTCTTCGCTCGAAGGGAAACCTGATCATGTCTCGCCCTCTGCGGGTAGCCGTTGTCGGAGCCGGTCCGGCCGGCATCTACGCCGCCGACGCGCTGCTGAAATCCGCAGCGGCGGTCGAGCCCGGTGTGTCGATCGACCTCTTCGAGCGGATGCCCGCGCCCTTCGGCCTCATCCGCTACGGCGTCGCCCCCGACCACCCGCGGATCAAGGGCATCATCACGGCCCTGCACCAGGTCCTGGACAAGCCGCAGATCCGCTTCTTCGGCAACGTCGACTACCCGAACGACATCGATCTGGACGACCTGCGCAGCTTCTACGACGCGGTGATCTTCTCCACCGGCGCGACGGCCGACCGGGCGCTCGACATCCCCGGCATCGACCTCGACGGCTCGCACGGCGCCGCGGACTTCGTCTCCTGGTACGACGGGCACCCGGACGTCCCGCGCACCTGGCCGCTCGACGCGGAGAAGGTCGCCGTGCTCGGCGTCGGCAACGTCGCCCTCGACGTGGCGCGCATCCTGGCCAAGACCGCCGAGGAGCTCCTGCCGACCGAGATCCCGCCGAACGTCCACGAGGGGCTCAAGGTCAACAAGGCGCGCGAGGTCCACGTCTTCGGCCGGCGCGGTCCCGCGCAGGCCAAGTTCAGCCCCATGGAGCTGCGGGAGCTCGACCACTCCCCGAACATCGAGGTCATCGTCGACCCCGAGGACATCGACTACGACGACGGCTCGATCGCGACCCGGCGCGGCAACAAGCAGGCCGACATGGTGGCGAAGACGCTGGAGAACTGGGCGATCCGCGACATCGGCGACCGCCCGCACAAGCTGTTCCTGCACTTCTTCGAGTCGCCGACCGAGATCCTCGGTGAGGACGGCAAGGTGGTCGGTCTGCGCACCGAGCGCACCGCCCTCGACGGCACCGGCAACGTCAAGGGAACCGGCGAGTTCAAGGACTGGGACCTCGGTGCCGTCTACCGCGCCGTGGGCTACCTCTCCGACGAGCTGCCCAAGCTGCCCTGGGACGTCGCGTCGGGCACGGTGCCCGACAAGGGCGGCCGGGTCATCGAGGAGACCGGCGAGCACCTTCAGTCGACGTACGTCACCGGCTGGATCCGCCGCGGGCCCGTGGGCCTCATCGGTCACACCAAGGGCGACGCCAACGAGACGGTCGCCAGCCTCCTGGACGACCACGCGAACGCCCGTCTGCACACGCCCACCGCCCCCGAGCCGGCGGCCGTGGAGGCCTTCCTCGGCGAGCGCAACATCCGCTTCACCACCTGGGAGGGCTGGTACCGCCTCGACGCCGCGGAGAAGGCCCTCGGCGAGCCGCAGGAGCGCGAGCGCGTGAAGATCGTCGAGCGCGAGGACATGCTCAAGGCGAGCGGCGCCTAGAAAGGCCCGCCCCACCGGTGCTCCGGCGCCCCGCCCGGGACGGAACCCGAGGCGGGGCGGTGGCAAGGCGGCTCAGGGCTGGAAGGCCAGGAGTTTGGCTATGCCGTTGCGCTGGATCTCCGAGGTTCCGGTGAGGATGCGGAACATGCGGATCTTGCGGAACAGGAACTCGATCTCGTGCCCCTGGGTCAGGCCCTCCTTGCCGTGGATCTGCACCGCCTCGTCCAGGATCCGGAACGCTGACTCGGCCACGAAGAGCTTGCACATGAAGGCTTCGGCGTGCGCGTCCTCGCCCCTGTCCAGCGAGGCCAGCGCCGCGTACGTCATGGAGCGGGCCGCGTAGAGCTCCGTGGCCATGTCGGCGACCTTGTGCTGGATGGCCTGGAGCGCGAGCAGGGGCTTGCCGCCGGCGACCTTGCGGTGCCGGGTGCGGTCCAGGGTCAGGGCGAGGGCGCGGCGGGTGGCGCCGATGACGGTGGGGCAGTGCAGCAGCCGGTTGGTGGTGACGCGGCCGAGCGCGATGCGCATGCCCTTGCCCTCCTCGCCCAGGAGGTTGGCGGCCGGGACGCGGCAGTCGTCCAGGACGATGTCGCTCTCGATGTGTTCGCCGGACATCGGGGTCGCGCCGTCCTCGACACGGCACCCGGGGCTGTCCAGGTCGACCAGGAAGGCGGAGAACAGCGGCTTGTCGCCCTCCTGTTCACCGGTGCCGGCCATCCGGGCCACCACGATGGCGAAGTCGGCGAACGGCCCGGCCGACGAGAACACCTTGTGGCCGGTCAGCCGGTAGCCGTCACCGTCGCGGACGGCGGTGGTGCGCATCGAGCGCACGTCGGAGCCCGCGTCGGTCTCCGTGAGGGAGAAGCAGCAGGCCCGCTCGCCGCGGACCAGGGGCAGCAGATAGGTGGCGAGCTGGTGGTCGGTGGCGTGCTTGAGGATGTCACCCGCGCGCAGGGGCCCGCCCATGTCGCCCAGGACGCTGTGGGCAAGGACGCGACCGCTGGCTCCGATCTCCTCCTTGAGGGCGGCGAGCTGGGTGTAGGTGAGGTTCCGGCCGCCGTACTCCTCGGGCAAGTGAACGCCGTAAAAGCCCAGTTCGCGGCTGCGGCGCCAGACGGGTTCGAGGTCGGCGCGGGTGAGGCGGCTCTCGTGGGTGAGGCCGCGCTCGCGTTCGTGGTCGGCGAGTTCACCGTCGAGGTAGTCGCGCAGCCGGCCGACGAGATCGGCCAGCTGCGGGTCGTCGTAGGCGGGGCGCAGGGAGAAGGTCATGGCGGCTCGTTCCTTGTTGCGGGGCGTTGCGGGGCGTCATGGGGTGACGTGGGGTGGCGGGGGCGTGAGGGGCTGACGGATCAGTTCACGCGGCGGACGGCGTCGGCCCAGAACGGTTCGCGCACGGCCTTGCGGTCGAGCTTTCCGTTGCGGTTGTGGGGGAGTTCGGCGACGAAGTCGACCGAGCGCGGCTTCTTGAGGCGGTCGAGCCGCTCGGCGCAGAAGGCGATGAGCTGGTCCGCGCCCACGGCGGCGCCCGGCTCGGTCACGACGACCGCCTTGACGGCTTCGCCCCAGGTCTCGTCCGGCACCCCGACCACGCACGCTTCCAGGACGGCGGGGTGCTCGTAGAGGGCGGACTCGACCTCGGTGCAGTAGATGTTGAAGCCGCCGGAAATGATCATGTCCTTCTTGCGGTCGACGAGGAAGAGATAGCCGTCCTCGCGCATCCAGGCCAGGTCACCGGTGTGCACCCAGCCGTCGCGGAAGGTCTCGGCCGACAGCTGCGGCTCCTGCCAGTACTCCCGTACGCAGTCGGGTCCCCGCACGATGACCTCGCCGATCTCGCGCGGCGCCACTTCGCGGCCGGCCTCGTCGACGACGCGGATCTCGGTGTCGTACGACGCCCGGCCGCAGGACTGCAGCAGTTCCGGGTCCTCCTTGACCGCGCGGGCGATCTCCTCGCCGCTCAGTCCGGCGACGACGCTGGTGGTCTCGCCTAGGCCGTACCCCTGGGCGACGACCGGCCCGAAGAACTCCACCGCGTCGCGCAGGCGTTGGGGCGAGATGGGGGCGCCGCCGATCCGCACGCTGGTCAAAGACGACAGGTCGTGCCCGGTGGCGCCGGGGTGGGCGAGCACCATGTTCAGCATGGCCGGCACGAGGAAGGTCGCGGTGATGCGCTCCTTCTCCACCGCCGCCAGGAACGCCTCGGGGCTCCAGGTGGGCAGGACGTGCGTCGTCGACCCGCCGAACACCCCGGCGAGCAGGCCCATGCCGGTGGCGTGGGTGATGGGGCCGCAGGCCATGTAGCGGGTGCCGGGCCGGGGGCGGGACTCGTCGCTCATCAGCTGCTTGCGCATGTTGGCGAGCCGGTTGCCCACCGTCTGCACGGCGGCCTTCAGGGCGCCGGTGGAGCCGGAGGTGAAGTTCAGGACGCAGGGGGAGTCCTCGTCGACGTCGACGCTGATCGGGTCCGCACCGCCTTCCGCGAGGAGCGCCTCATAGGCGATGCCCGGTGAAGCGCCGTCGGGTGTGCCGTCCAGGTGGACCGGCAGGCAGTCGGTGCCGGCCTCGGCGATCGCGGCGAGGGCGTCCGCACGGTGGGCCTCGTCGAAGATCAGAGCGCGTACGGGGGCGTAGCGCAGGATGTGCGTGATTTCCCCGCGCCCCAGGCGGGCGTTGACGGGAGCGCGCATCAACCCCGCCTTGTAGAGGGCGAACTCGGCTTCCACCAGCTCGCCCCGGTTCCAGGCGAGCGAGGCCACGGCGTCGCCGGGGCGCAGCCCGCGGGAGACCAGCGCGGAGGCCAGCCGGTTGGTGGTCGTCTCCAGGCGGTCGAAGGTCCACGAGCGGTCGCCGCAGACGAGGGCCGTGGCCTGCGGCCAGTAGCGGGCGCTGCGGGTCAGATAGGTGCCGAGGTTCATCGCGTTCTCCGAAGCGGGGCGGGGGATGGGCGGGAAAAGGCAGGGGAGGGCAGAACGGAAACGTGAAAGTAAACAGAATGACTAATTACGAACAGAGTGTTCAGTAACCTCTGGACTGTCAAGAGTCTTCTAGACTGGGTCCGCAATCACGACCACGCGGGCGAGGAGGGCCTCCATGGCCGAAGACAGGCGGACACGAAGGTCGCGACGGGCGCTCGGCTCGGCGCTGGTGGAACTGGTCCTGGAGCGTGGCTTCACCGCGCTGACCGTGGAGGACATCACCGAGCGCGCCGACGTCGCCCGCGCGACCTTCTACGCGCACTTCAAGGACAAGGAAGGCCTGTTCGCGCGCGTGACGTCCGACCTGCTGCAGGAGCTGGGGGAGCGGCTGCTGCCGACCATCGCCGACAGCGCCGTGGGCTTCACCGGAAAGCCGGTCCTCGAAATGCTGCGGCACGCGCGCGAGGAGCGCGATCTGTACCGGATCGTGCTGCGCGGCGAAGGCGACGGAAAGCCGCTCCAGATGTTCGTGGACACCTGTGCGCGGACCACCGCCGAGGAGTTCCGCGCCCGCGCCGAGCGCAACGGCGTGGAGCCGCGCATCGACGCCGACCTCCTCGCCCGCGTCTGGGTGGGCGAGCAGGTCGCCGTCCTGCGGTGGTGGGTGGAGCAGGAGACGCCGCCGATGCCTCCCGAGGAGGTCGTGCGCCAGCTGCTGGACCTGGCCCTGCGCGGACGCTACTGGGCGAGCGGCTTCGACGCGCCGGTCTGAGTCCGGGCCGGGCCCCCGGGGGCCAGGCCCAGCCGCCGGGCGTCGCGCTCCGGCCGGATGCACACCAGCGCGGTCAGGCCGGACAGCAGCATCACCGCCGCGGAGACCAGGAACGAGATGGTGTAGCCGGCGCCCTGCGAGCCCGCGCTGTCCAGCAGATGCCCGGTCAGGGAGGGGGCGATGAGGCCGGGCAGGGTCCCCGTCGCGGCCACGATGCCGAAGAGGGCGCCGCGCTGACGGGTGGGGACGACGGCGGCCGTCGTCATGTAGTGCAGGGGGAAGACGATGGCGTGCCCCCCGAACGCCACCGCGATCAGCAGGATTTGCAGCCGGCCGTCCCCCGCGAACGGGAAGCTCGCCATGGCGAGCCCGGCGACGATGACCGCGATGCCCTGCGGCGCGCCGGTCGCCCAGCGGGTGGAGACGCCTCGGCGGTTCAGCGCGTCGGCGAACGGTGACACCGCCAGGAGCAGGACGAAGCTGAAGGCGGAGATGCCGCTGATGAGGGTCGCCGCACCGCCCGGCGTCATGTCGAGCTGGGTCCTGAAGTAGGCGGGCAGCCAGGCGTGGCTGACGGCCAGCGCCCACGAGGCGCCGAAGGCACCCGCGATGCTCCCCACGACCGTGCCGTTCAGGAGGAGTTTCCGGTAGGGGAGCGGGAGTTCGTGCGGCTGGGCCTCGGGCTCGGGCTGGGCCTCGGGCTCGGACCGCGGTTCCGGCTCGGGCCCCGTCAGCCGTGTGGTCGTGTCAGGGCGGCTGGTGCGGCTGGTGCGGCTGGTGCGGCCACGGCGGCTGGGGTGCGCCGCCGCCTGACCGTACGGGCCGTCGTGTCCGACGCGCCACCAGATCAGACTCCACGTCAGGCTGGTCACGGCGAGCGCCGCGAAGGCCGAGCGCCAGCCGAAGGCCGTGATGAGCCAGGTGACGACGGGTGCCGCGATGAGCGTGCCGAGTGCGGCGCCGCTGATCTGGAGCGCCGACGGCAGGCCGCGCCGGTCGAGGGGAAACCACTTGTACAGGGCGTGCATGGACATCGAGGCGGCCGGCCCTTCGGCGGCGCCGAGCAGCACGCGCCCCGCGATCAGCGTCGGGACCGCCGCCACGACCAGCACCGGCAGCTGGGCCACCGCCCACAGCGCGGCCATGGTGAAGAGCAGGGCCCGGCTGGAGACGCGGGACGACACGAATCCGACAAGGAGCCCGGAGAGGCTGAACAGGATCGAGAACGAGCTGGAGATCATGCCGTACGTGCTGTTGCTGATGTCCAGCTCGTCCATGATCGGCACGGCGGCGAGCCCCAGGACGGACTTGTCGGCGTAGTTGATCAGCATGAACGCGACGATCATCGCGGTGATCAGCCAGGCGCGCCGCCGGTCGAACTCGGGCGGCGCCGAGGCGTTTTCGAGGGGCGGCGCCGAGGTGTGCGGCGAGACGTGCTCAGTGGCCATGGGAACTCCTGCGGTCGGGGAGCAGGCGCGGGTGCGGCGAAAAGGGCATGCGGAGGAGAGGGCTGCGGAGGCCCGGATCTCGGGGTCGCGGCGATGTCAGATTACTGAACACTCTGTATGTTAACGATTAGAGTGAAGTGAATCTACGGCTAGCTCAGGCCGACCTGACCGTCGGCCCGATCCTCCCGAGGGGAGCGAGCCACCGCGATGAGAGGGGCGCCCCATGCCGCGAGACGAAGCACGATCCATGACGCGGGACGAAGAACACGCCACGCCGCGAGACGCCGCACGATCCACCCCGTCCCACGAAGCGCGCACCACCCCGCGATACGAGCCACGCGCCGCGCCGCGAGCCACGCCCGATGAGCAGCCGCTGGGCGACCTCCGCTGGACCCGCGGCTACACCGACCCCGCCTGGGTCCGGCGCTACACGGCCGCGGGCCGCGAGATCTCGCCAAGCCGCCGGGTGTGGCGCGGCGCGGCCCCCGCCCGTGATCTGCCCGGCAGGCCGCGCGACCTGGACACTCTGGAGATCTCCGTGCCGGGCGGATCCTCGCTCAAGCTGCCGGAGCTGTTCGCCGCCGCCGAGACCGACGCCGTCGTGGTCCTGCACCGCGGATCCGTCGCCTACGAGCGCTACTTCCACGGCACCCGGCCGCACACGCCCCACTTCAACGCCTCCGCTGCCAAGTCCTACCTGGGGCTCGTCGCGGCGACCCTCGCGCACGACGGCCTCCTGGACCGCACGGCCCTGGTCTCGCACTACGTGCCCGAGCTCGCGGGCACCGCGTACGGGGACGCCCGGGTCGACCACCTGCTCCACATGGGCACCCAGGTGAGCTACGCGGGCCGCCGCTTCGACAAGTCCATCGAGGCGCAGCGCTACTTCGCGATCGTGGGACCCCAACTGCGGCCCAACGGCTACAGCGGACCCACCAGCATCCGCGAACACCTGGCCACCGCACGGGCCACCGGCGCGCCGGGCACCGAGTTCCGCTACGAGAACGGCAACGTCGAAGCCTTGGCCGAAGTCCTGCGCCGGATCACCGGGATCAGCACGTCCGCCCTGCTCGGCGAAGTGATCTGGTCGCACCTGGGCGCGCAGGAGGACGCGTACTACATCCTCGACGGTGAAGGCGTCGAAGCCGCCTGCGGCGGATTCAGCGCCACGGCCCGTGACGTGGCCAGGCTCGGTGAGGCGCTGCGCCGCGGCGGAGCGGTCGGGGAACGGCAGGTCGTGCCGGAGGCCGTCGCCACCACCATCGTCAGTGGAGTGCCCGACGGCTACCCCCGGCGGGTCCGCTTCCCGGCCGCGCCCCCCGAGGCGCCCGCCACGCTCTCGTACCACGACCTGTGGTGGGTCCTGAACGATCCCTACGACTCCTTCATGGCCAGCGGGATCCACGGCCAGCGCCTGTTCGTCTCACCCCGACTCGACCTGGTGATCGCCCACTTCGCCTCCCAGATCGTCTCGCCCGCGGTGCCGCCGGCCTCGCTCGTCCCGGCCTTCCTCCAGATCGGCGCCCACCTGAACGCCGAGGGCTGACCCCGCGGTTCCCCGCCCCGACCCTCCCCGCCCGGGAACCAGAGCCGCCCCGCGGCCGACCACTGGTGCGCAAGTCCCCTGCGCCCGGCCCGCACGGCCGCACGCGTACGGGCCGGAACACCACGGGAGCGAGGGCGCGGCAGCATGCACTGGTACGAGGACGACGGATTCTGGTCCGACTTCTCCGAGACGATGTTCTCCGAGCGGCGGCGGGCGCAGACGGCCGAGGTCGTCGCCCGCTCGCCGCTGCTCGGCTTCCCGCCCGGCAGCCGCGTCCTCGACCTGTGCTGCGGGCCCGGCCTCTACCTGGTGCCGCTGGCGCACCGCGGCTACACGGTCACCGGCGTGGACCTCAGCGCGGAGCTCCTGAAGCGGGCCCGCGCCGTGTGCGAGGACGCCGCCGTCGACGTCCGCCTGATCCGGGCGGACATGCTCACCCACGTCGAGCCGGAGTCGTACGACGTGGTGCTCAACGTCTTCACCTCCTTCGGCTACTTCGACGACGCGCGGGACAACGTCCGGGTGCTGCGCAACGCCTATGAGTCACTGGTGCCCGGCGGGCGGCTGCTGATCGACGTGATGGGCAAGGAAGTCCTCGCCGGCTGGATCGGCCGCCCCCAGATCGTCGAACTCGACGGCGCCTACGTGGTGCAGCGCGACACCGTCCTGGACAGCTGGTCGCGGCTGCGCACCGACTGGACCCTCGTCCGCGACGGAGCCGCCCGGGAGGCCTCGATCACCTCCTTCCTCTACAGCGCCGCCGAACTGCGCACGCTCTTCGAGGACGCCGGGTTCACCGACGTGCGGTGCTTCGGCGGCTTCGACGAGGAGCCCTACGACCAGCACGCGCGCCGTCTGATCGTGCGAGGTACCAAGCCCGGCAGCGCCCGGGGCAGTTCGTGAATCCGCGGGAACCCGGCGCCGCCGCCCGCCGACTACTGGAGCGTGCCGCCCCGGGCAGGGGCGGCCGGACCGCCGCGAACCGTCCGACGGGTGAAGGGACTTCATGACCGAGGCCACTGCCGGGACCGCGCCCCCGGAGACAGACCTCCCGGAGACGACGGCCGGAAAAGCGGGCCGGGGACGGCTCGTGACCACGCTGACCGTGCTCTCGGTGGCGCTGGTCGTCTCCGTCCTGGCCGGGATCGCCCTGGGACCGACCGTCGTGCCGCCCGGCGACGTCGTGCGGTTCCTGACCGCCGCACTCACCGGCGGCGGCATCGGGGCCGACGACGTGACCGGCTACTCCATCGTCTGGCACGTGCGCACCCCGCGGGTGCTGCTCGCCGCCGTGGTCGGGGCCGGGCTCTCGGTCGTCGGCGTCGCGATCCAGGCATTGGTGCGCAACGCCCTCGCGGACCCCTTCGTCCTCGGCATCTCCTCCGGCGCCTCCGTGGGGGCCACCGCGGTCGTGGTGTTCGGGGTCTTCGCCGGTCTCGGGGTCTACGCGCTGTCCGCCGCCGCGTTCCTGGGGGCGCTCGGCGCCACCGTGCTGGTGTACCTCGCCGCGCGCGGGCCGCTCGGTCTGACGCCGCTGCGCCTGGTCCTCACCGGCGTCGCTTTGGCCTACGGGTTCCAGGCGCTGATGAGCGTGCTCGTCTTCCTCTCGCCCAACGGCCAGGCCGCCCGGACCGTGCTGTTCTGGCTGCTCGGCAGCCTCGGCTCGGCGTCCTGGGAGTCGCTGCCGCTCGCGGCCGGGGCCGTCCTGGTCACGGTCGTGGTGCTGCTGCGCCAGAGCCGCTCGCTCGACGTGCTGTCCCTGGGGGACGAGACCGCGGCCAGCCTGGGCGTCGACGCGGAGGCACTGCGCCGCCGCCTCTTCCTCCTCACGGCGGCGGTCACCGGTCTCATCGTCGCGGTCAGCGGCGCGATCGGCTTCGTCGGGCTCGTCCTGCCCCATGTCGTGCGCATCCTCGTCGGCTCGACCCACCGCCGGGTCCTGGCCGTGGCACCGCTCGCCGGAGCCTGCTTCCTGGTCTGGGTCGACCTCGTCGCCCGCACGGCGTTCGCCCCCGAGGAACTGCCGCTGGGGGTGATCACCGCGCTGATCGGCGTACCGGTGTTCATCGTGCTGATGCGCCGCCGCGGCTATCTCTTCGGAGGGCGCTAGATGAGTCTCGTCCTGCGGGATCTGACGGTCGAGGCGGCGGGGCGCGCTCTCGTCGACCGGCTGCACATCGAGGTGGACGCCGGCCGGATCGTCGGGCTCGTCGGCCCGAACGGCAGCGGCAAGTCCACCGCGCTGCGCTGCGTCTACCGGGCGCTGCGGCCGACGTCGGGCGCCGTGCTCCTGGACGGGGCCGACCTGACGTCGCTCAAGCTGCGCGACAGCGCCCGGTCCATCGCCGCGCTCACCCAGGAGAGCCACACCGACCTCGACTTCACCGTGGCGGAGGTCGTGGCTCTCGGCCGCGCCCCGCACGCTCGCGGCAACCAGCCCCTCACCGCCCGCGAACGGGCCCTGTGCCGGCAGGCGATGGACCGCCTCGACGTGACCCCGCTCGCGGACCGCAGCGTGCTCACGCTCTCCGGCGGCGAGCGCCAGCGCGTGCTCGTGGCGCGCGCCCTCGTCCAGGAACCCCGCGTCCTGGTCCTCGACGAGCCGACCAACCACCTCGACATCCGCCACCAGGTGGAGCTCCTCTCCTTCCTGCGCGGCTCGGGCCTCACGGTGCTCACGGCCCTCCACGACCTCAATCTGGCGGCCGCGGCCTGCGACAGCATCGCCGTCCTGAGCTCCGGCTCCCTGGTCGCCACGGGCACCCCGGCCGAGGTCCTGAACCCCGAGCTGATCCGCAAGGTGTTCGGCGTCGACGCCACCGTCGTGCACCACCCCCGCACCGGGACGCCCCACCTCGTCTACGACCTCACCCCCGTCGGCGTCCCGGCCTGCGCCGACGCCCCGTCAGAAGGACCGCACTCATGATCCGACCACCGCTGTCCCGCGCCCTGGCAGCCGCCGTACTCCTGACGACCGGGCTCCTGACCACCGGCTGTGGCGCCGACATCGAGCCGACGGCGAAGAACAAGGCGAAGACGGTCACCGTCTCCAACTGCGGCAAGGACGTCACGTACAGCCGGCCTCGGCGTCCGGTGGCCTACGACGTCAGCGGCGCCGAGAAGATGTTCTCCCTCGGCCTCGCCGACCGGATGCGCGGTTACGTCATGAACAAGCTCGGCGACCCGTCCATCAAGGGCTCGCCCTGGCGCCAGGACTACGCCGACGTGGAGCGCCTGGGCACCGAGCGCATCACCCGCGAGATCGTGGCCGACGCCAAGGCCGACTTCGTCCTCGCCGGGTGGAACTCCGGCTTCAGCGAGGAGCGCGGCATCACGCCCGCGCTCCTGGAGAAGGTCGGGTCCGCCAGCTATCTGCACACCGAGACGTGCTGGGACTACGGCGACAAGAGCGTCGACGTCACGCCCCTGGAGGCGCTCTACACGGACCTGGACAACCTGGGCCGGATCTTCGGCGTGGAGCAGCGCGCCGAGAAGGTCGTCACCGGCCTCAAGGCACGCGTCGGCGCCCTGAAGAAGACCTGGCCCGACCGGGGCGACCCGGCCAAGGTCTTCGTCTACGACTCGGGCACCGACCAGCCCTTCACCGCCGGACGCCACGCCGCACCGAACGACATCATCAAAGCCGCGGGCGCCACCAACGTCTTCGACGACCTCGACAAGGGCTGGACGACCGTCGGCTGGGAGCCGGTCATCAAGGCCAAGCCCGAGGTCATCGTCGTCATCGACTACGCCGACCAGCCCGCCGAGAAGAAGATCGCCTACTTGAAGTCGCTCCCCGGCCTGAAATCGGCGCCGGCCGTCAAGGAGGGCCGCTTCTTCGTCCTGTCCTACGGCGACGCGGTCAGCGGCCCGCGCAACGTCAAGGGCGCGGAGCGCCTGGGCGGCTACCTCCGGTCGGTCGGACGGTGACCGCCGTACGCACGCCGGCGGCCCCCGCGGCCCCCGCCACCGTCCACGGGCACATCACCGACGCGATGAAGGCCCCCGACCTGCTGCGGCTCACCGACAACGTGGTCCTCGCCCGCTTCGAGACGATGAAGGTGTACGCCGCGCTCGGCGCGGTCCGCACCCTCCTGGAGCGCGGGACCGTACGGCCCGGCCAGACCCTCGTCGACAGCTCCAGCGGGATCTACGCCCTCGCCCTGGCCATGGCCTGCCACCGCTACGGGCTCGGCTGCCACATCGTGGCCTCCACCACCGTCGACGCGGCGATGCGCGCGCAGCTGGAGATCCTGGGGGCCACGGTGGACCAGATGCCGCCCTCCGACAGCCTGCGCCTCGACCAGGAGCGCCGGGTCCGCCGGGTGCGCCACCTGCTGGCCGGGCGCACCGATCTGCACTGGATGCGGCAGTACCACGACGGCGTGCACTACGCGGGCTACCAGGAGTTCGCGGATCTGGTCGACGCCGCACTGCCCGACACCCCGCTGACCGTGGTGGGCGCCGTCGGCACGGGCGCCTCCACCGGCGGGCTCGTCCAGCCGCTGCGCCACCGCGGACGCGAGGTGCGGTTGGTGGGCCTGCAACCGTTCGGCAGCGTCACGTTCGGCAGCGAGGACTTCAGCGATCCGGAGGCGATCATCGCCGGGATCGGCAGCTCGATCCCCTTCGACAACGTCCGCCACGACCTGTACGACACCCTCCACTGGGTCGACTTCCGGCACGCCATGGCGGGAGCCGTCGATCTCCTGCGCGCCCACGCGGTGTTCGCCGGGCTCTCCACCGGTGCGGCCCACCTCGTCGCGGGCTGGGAGGCGGCCCGGAACCCGGACCGCGTGCATCTGGTGATCGGCGCCGACACGGGACACCGCTACACCGAGCGGGTCTTCTCCCGCCACCAGGAGGCGCTCGACCCGCGCGCCCTCAAGCCGCACCAGATCACGGACCTGACGGGCCTCGCGCCGCCGTGGTCGGCGATGGAGTGGAACCGGCGGAGCTACGACGTGCGAGCGAAGCAGCACACCGAGCACACCGTGCACACCGAGCACGCGCAGCACGACACGAACGACCGGCACGAGAAGGAGGGGAAGGCATCGTGACGATCGCCGCCCTGGAAGCACTCACTTTCGGCCTGGGCCGCCTGGTGGAGGCGGCCGAGGCCGCCGGGCACCGGCTGTGCCTGCTCACCGGCGACCGCAGCGTCTACCGGCACGAACTGGAGCGCCTGCAGTCCGGCGCCCTCGACGTCGTCGACGTCGACACCCACGACGCGGCCGCGTCCGCCGCGGCCCTGGCCGCGGTGCCGGGCCTGAAGGGACTCATCAACCAGACCGACACCTGGAGCGTGCCGGGCGCCCATCTCGCCGCCGAACTCGGCCTGCCGGGGCCCGATCCGGCCGCGGTCCGCGTCCTGCGGGACAAGGCGCGGGTGCGCAACCTCCTGCACGGACAGGGCCTCGGGGGCGGCCCCGCCCGCATGGTCGCGGCCGGGCCCGCGGCGGCCGACGAGGTGCTCCGGCAGGTCGGTCTGCCCCTGGTCCTCAAGGACTCGGCGGGGACCTCGTCGCGCAACGTCTGGCTGATCCGTGACGAGCGGCAGCTGCACGCAGCCCTCCGGGAAGCGGCCCGACGCCCCTTCACCGGGCGGCTGTTCGCGGAACCCTTCTTCGCCGGGCCCCTCTACAGCGCGGAGACGCTCAGCTGGGCGGGGGAGACGAAGCTCCTCGGTGTGCTCAGCCGCCGGCTGGCGCCCGAGCCGTCCGTGCGCGAGGAGGCCGCCGCCTTCCCCGTGGCCCTGCCGGAACCGGACCTCGCCCTCATCGAGGACTGGGTGGCGCGCGTCCTGGCGGCCGCGGGCCATGACGCGGGCTTCGCGCACGTCGAGTTCGTCCTCACCGCCGACGGCCCGGAGCTCGTGGAGATCAACCGCCGCATCGGCGGCGCGCTCGTCGGCGAGGCACTGTGCCGTGCCCTGCGCACCAACGTGTACGACGCGATGGTCGCCGTGGCGCTCGGCCTGCGTCCCGCCCTGCTCGACGCACCGGCGGCCACGGGCCCCGCCACGGGTTTCGTCCTCGTCTACCCCGACCGCCCCGGCACCCTCACCGGCTGGAGCGGCCTGGACGGCCTCTCCGTGTTCCCCGGCTCGCCCGAGTGGTATCCCACCGCGGCCCCCGGCGACCGCCTGGAGCACGTGCACGACCAGCGGGGCTGCACCGGCATCGTCCTGGCCGAGGGCGCGACCTCGGAACTGGCCCTGCACCGTGCGCTGAGCGCGGCCGGCAGCATACGGCCGCTCGTCGCCGCCGACGCCCCGGAGTGACGCTCCCGGGGAAGCCGCGCGGGCGCCTGCGAGCGGGCCTCGCGCGGCTCACCGGGCCGCAGCGCTTCCTGCTGGCCGGGTCGTTCCTGATCCCGCTGGGCAGCTTCGCCGTTCTGCCCTTCATGTCGGTGCTGCTCCACGAGCGGCTGGGCATGGGGCTCGGTGCCGTCGGCGTCGTGCTCGCCGTCGCCTCGCTGGTGCAGTTCTCGGGCGGGGTGGCGGGCGGCGCGATCGCCGGGCGCCTGGGGCTCCGGCGCACGATGCTGCTCGCCCTGGTGATCCGCACGGCGGGCTTCGCCTGCTTCCTGCCGGGCCTGCGCCATCCTGCCGCCGCGGTCTTCGCCCTCCTGCTGGTGTCCGTGGGCGCCGCGCTGTATCTGCCCGCGAACAAGGCGTACTTGATCCATGCGGCCGGCGAGGAGCAGCGGCCCCTCGTGCTGTCCGCGAGCAGTTCCGCGCTGAACGCGGGCATCGCCCTGGGCCCGCTCGCGGCGGCCCCTTTCGTGCTCAGCGCCTCGGCCGGACTCTTCACCGCGGTGACCGTGCTCTTCGCGGCGATCACCGTGGGCCATGCCCTGCTCCCCGCGGAGGGCCCCGACCGCGGGGACGAGCCGGGTGCCGGGGCCGAGCTACCCGCCCGCCGGACCAGGGCGTTCGCCGGTCTGGCGGTGCTGCCGTTCGCGACGACCGTGCTGAGCCTGTACGTCTTCATGTTCTTCCAGCACTACCTCGCGCTGTATGCGGTGCCCCGCACGTCGACGACGTACTACGGCCTGGTCCTGGCGTCGTACGCCCTGGTGCTCGTCGTCGCGCAACCGCTCCTCTCGGAGTGGATCGCACGGCTGCCCTACGCCCGTGCCCTGTGGCTTGGCTTCGGCGCGATGGCCGCGGGGATGGCCACGCTCGCCGTCGGCAACGGCGTGGCGATCATGGCCGGGGCTTTGTGCGTCTGTCTCGGCGAGGTCGTCCTCTTCTTCAAGAACGACCTCGAGGCCCTCGCCCGCTCGCCCCGGGCGCCGGCGGTGGTGTTCGGTCACCAGCGGCTCGCGGCCGGTATCGGCGCCTTCGCCAGCGGGATCGTCGGCGGGGAGGGCTACCGGCTCGCCGAACGGTCCGGTGGCGCGGGCCTGTTCTGGGTCGCGGTCGCCGCGCAGTGCGCCCTGCTGCCGTTCCTGCTGCGGCCGCTGACAGGGCCGAAGCCGCCGAGACGGCCGCGGTGTCGGGGGCGCCGGTCCGCGGTCACAGCCCGAGGTCGCAGAGGCCGGGGTGGTCGTCCGGGCGGCGGCCGAGCGGCCAGTGGTACTTGCGGTCGGACTCCTCGATGGGCACGTCGTTGATGGACGCGTGCCGGGCACGCATCAACCCGTCGTCGTCGAACTCCCAGTTCTCGTTGCCGTACGAGCGGTACCAGTGGCCGGAGTCGTCGTGCCACTCGTAGGCGAACCGCACCGCGATGCGGTGGCCGTCGTGCGCCCACAGCTCCTTGATCAGGCGGTAGTCGAGCTCCCGGACCCACTTGCGGGAGAGGAAGGCGACGATGGCGTCGCGCCCGGTGACGAACTCCGCGCGGTTGCGCCAGCGCGAGTCCGCGCTGTAGGCGAGGGCGACCTTCTCCGGATCGCGGGAGTTCCAGCCGTCTTCGGCCAGGCGGACCTTCTCGGCCGCGGTCTCGCGGGTGAACGGCGGTACCGGCGGGCGTGCGGTCATGGCTCTCTCCTGAATCGTCGACGACGCGAGAACGGTCGTTCTCCGCAGGGCGTCCACGATAGGAGAACGCTCGTTCTCGCGCAATGGTGCGTACGGATCAGCGTCCGTAGTAGGCTCAGAGAACGATCGTTCTCAGGTCGTTGGATCCTCACCCCACCGGAGCCCGCATGGACCGCGCCGAAGCGGAAGTCAGCCTCCTCGACGCCGCCGAGCAGCTCTTCTACGAGCGCGGCATCCAGGCCGTGGGCATGGACCAGGTGCGCGCCGCCTCGGGCGTCTCGCTCAAGCGGCTGTATCAGCTCTACCCCTCCAAGTCGCAGCTGGTCGTCGCCTGTCTGGAGCGACGCGACCTGCGCTGGCGCACCCGCCTCGCCGCTTCCGTGGAGCGCGAGCCGGCCGGGGTGGAGCGGATCCTCGCCGTCTACGACTGGCTCCACGCCTGGTTTGGTGAACCGGACTTCCGGGGCTGCGCCTTCATCAACTCCTTCGGTGAACTCGGCGCCGTCGACGCGGCGGTCGCCGACGCCGTCCGGGCGCACAAGAGCGCCTTCCACGACTACATGGCGGGACTTGTGGCCGCCGCCGGCGAATCGCGGCAGACTGTCGGCCCGTTGGTCCTGCTCGCCGAGGGGGCCATGACCGCGGCCGCCGTCTCGGGCTCACCCGAACCGGCGCGCCAAGCCCGCCGGGGCGCGGCTCAGTTGCTGGCCGCGCGGTGACCGCGGGCGCTCGACAGGAAGAAGGCTGATGGCCAAGACGTATCGCCTCGGGTTCGGCACGCGTGTGATCAACGGCGTGTTCCGGACGATGACCCGGCTCGGGATGGGCAAGAGCTACCGGTACGTCCTGACCGTGCGCGGCAGGAAGTCCGGCCGCCTGTTCTCCACCCCCGTCGACGTGATGTCGGCCGGGGGCGAGCGCTGGGTCGTGGGTGCCTACGGGGTGAGCCAATGGGTGCTCAACGCCCGCGCCGCCGGTCAGATCGAGCTGAGCCGGGGCGGCAGGTCGCAGACCGTGCGCGTGGTCGAGCTCGGCCCCGAGGAGAGCGTTCCCGTCCTGCGCCAGTACTGGCGCGAAGTGCCGGTCACGCACGCCTACTTCGACGTGACGGGCGACTCGACGGACGAGGAGTTCGCCGCCGAGTCGGCCCGCCATCCGGTGTTCCGGCTGGTCTAGCGGCGGGGCCGGGAGCGCCGGAGCGCGCCGGGTCAGCCCTGCTTCGCCCCGGCGTGCAGGGCGAGGGCGCCGCGCGCGGGCAGGGTGACCTCGGCCTTCCCGTCGTCCTCGACGGCGACGGTGTTGCCCTCGCAGCTGTCGGGGGACGCCTCGGCGACATTGCAGTAGGTGCCGCCGGGCAGCGACGTGGTGAAGGTCCGCGTCAGCTCGCCGTCGCCGTTGTTCAGTGCGACGAAGCCCTTGCCGCCGCGGCCGAAGGCGAGGGCACTGCCGCCGTTGTCCCACCAGTCGGTCAGCTCGGCGGCGCCCACCTCGTTGCGGAACCCGACCAGGCCGGTGACCGCCTGCCGCGTGTGGGTGTCCGTCCAGCCGTCGGCGCCGCCGGGCGGGCCCGCGTCCTTGTCGGACCACTCGTAGCCGGAGTACACGTTCGGTGAGCCGTAGGGCGACGCCAGCATGAAGACGTTGGCCAGGGTGTAGGCGGCGCCGTCCTTGTAGGTGAGCGTCGAGCCGTTGCGCTCGGTGTCCCAGTTGTCGACGAAGGTGCGGGCCGAGCCGCTGCCCAGCTTGCCGTCCGCGACCGACTTCAGCTGTGCGATGTTCCCGCCCTGGAAGGCGCTCTTGAGGTGTCCGCCGTAGCGGAACTCGTCGACGTCCCCGACGCCGGTGTACTCGTCGGGCTGGACGGCCTCACCGCCGCCGTGGATGACCTCCGAGACCCAGAAGCCGGGATCGCTCATCTTGCCCTTGACGGCGGCGATGTCATCGGCCGCCATGTGCTTGGCGGCGTCGATGCGGAAACCGTCCACGCTCAGGGAGCGCAGGTCGTCGAGGTAGGCGGCGATGGTGCCGCGCACCGCGTCGCTGCCCGTGTCGAGGTCGGCCAGGCCCACCAGTTCGCAGTTCTGGACGTTGTCGCGACTGGTGTAGTCGTCGATGCTCGTGCGGCAGGTGTGGAAGTCCGCGTCCCGGAAGAAGCCGGGGTACTCGTACTTGCCGTACTGCGTGCCGCCGGTGCCCGTCCCCGACCCGGCCGCCATGTGGTTGATGACGGCGTCCGCGATGACCTTGACGCCCGCCTGGTGGCAGGCGTCGACCATGCCCGCGAAGGCGGCGCGGTCGCCGAGCCGTCCCGCGATCTTGTAGCTGACGGGCTGGTAGGAGGTCCACCACTGGCCGCCCTGGATGTGCTCGGAGGCGGGCGACACCTGGACGTATCCGTAGCCGGCCGGGCCGAGCTGCTCGGTGCAGGCCCTGCCCACGTCGGCGAACGGACGCTCGAACATGGTGGCGGTCACGGTCTTGTCGCCGGGCGGTGTCGCCTGCGACTGCGAGGGGGCGAAGGTCGCGAGGCCGGCGGCGGCCAGGACCCCGGCCGACGTCGCGCCGAGCAGGCGGTGACGGTGTTGCATGTGCGGCTCCTTCATGATCGGGCACGGAGTGCCCACAGAAGGCAACTACTCGTGGGGGAAGCTGCCGTGGGGGGATTCCGGGAGGGAGCCTGCCGTCCACTCATGTACGCGTCAATGCTTTCTGCAAGATATTTCAACTACTGGTGTCGGAAACGACTTTGCCGCCCGGTGCGGCTGGCCGATGCCTCCCTGTCGAGGCCCGGAGTGCGTGTTCGCCCGGCGTGACCTGCACGGAAGCGTTCCTGCAAGAACTTGCGCCCGGGTGGGGTGGGCGGGTCCGCGAATTCACTTCTTACTCAGGGGTAGGCTCGCCGCCGCCCTTGTTATACGGTCTGTCTAACAAGCGGGTCGCGGCGCGTCGCGGGACGGCGCCCCCGCCCGTTTCCTGTGCGAACAAGAGAACGTACGCAGCAGAGTCAAGGAGCCGCAGCATGGCAAGCAGCACTGTTCGGCCGACCTCGCAGGACCGCCCCGAAGAAGACGACGTGGCCCGGCGGTTGCTCGACTCGGCCGCCGTGTTGGCCTACGACCCGGCCACCGAGGTGGACTGGGACACGCCGCTCGACCGGGACTTCCACGGCGCGAGCCCGGAATGGAGCTCCCTGTACGGCACGGCGTACTGGCAGGAGCTCACCGAGGCCCAGCGCAAGGAACTCACGCGGCAGGAAGCCGCGTCGGTGGCCAGCACGGGCATCTGGTTCGAGATGATCCTCCAGCAGATGGTGCTGCGCGACGTGTACGCGAAGGACCCCACCAGCGACGAAGTGCAGTGGGCGCTCACCGAGATCGCCGAGGAGTGCCGGCACTCCATCATGTTCGCCCGCGGCGCCGAGAAGCTGGGCGCACCCGCCTACCGGCCGCACCGCATCGCCGTCGAACTGGGCCGCGTGTTCAAGACGGTGGCCTTCGGCGAGGCGGCCTACGCCGCGATCCTGGTCGCCGAAGAGGTCCTCGACGTCATGCAGCGCGACTGGATGCGGGACGAACGCGTCGTGCCCTTCGTCCGCACGATCAACAACATCCATGTCGTCGAGGAATCGCGGCACATGAAGTTCGCCCGCGACCAGACGACCAAGCGCATGGCCGGGACGGGCCGGGTGCGCCGCCAGATCAACGCACTGGTCATCGCGATCGCCTCGTACGTCATCGTCACCAGCATGGTGAACCGCAAGGTGTACGCGAACGCCGGGCTCGACGAGAAGCGCGCGCTCACCGAGGCGAAGGCCAACGAACACCACAAGTCGATGATGCGGTCCAGCTGTGCGGGCCTGATGGAGTTCCTGGCCTCGTCGCGACTGCTCACCAAGCCCGCGCTGGCCTTCTACAAGCGCGCCAACCTCATCTGAACCGAGCGAGTCGAGCCGACGACATGACCTCCTACGCCATCACCCAGACCTGCTGCAACGACGCCACCTGCGTCGCCGTGTGCCCGGTCAACTGCATCCACCCGACGCCGCAGGAACGGGCGTTCGGCAGCACGGAGATGCTGCACATCGACCCGGCCACCTGCATAGGCTGCGGCGCCTGCGCCGACGCCTGCCCCGTCGAGGCGATCTTCCCGGTGGACAGCCTGTCCGCCGCACAGCAGGAGTACGCGACGATCAACGCGGCGTACTACGCCGACCGGAAGCCCGAACCGGCCCCGGCAGGACCGAACTTCCACGCCTGGGACGAGCCGTCGTTCCCCCGCATCCTGCCCTCCGACTTCGCGCCGCTCAAGGTCGCCGTCGTGGGCACAGGACCGGCCGGGATGTACGCGGTCCAGGACCTGCTCCTGCACACCAGCGCCGAAGTGACGCTGATCGACCGGCTGCCGGTGACCGGCGGCCTCGTCCGCTTCGGCGTGGCACCGGACCACCCCGCCACCAAGAAGGTCGGCGACACCTTCGCACGCTTCCACGCGCACCCCCGGGTGCGCCTGCACCTCGGACTGGACGTGGGCGCCGACGTCACCGCGCAGGAACTGTCCGCACACCACGACGCGGTCATCTACGCCGTGGGCGCGTCGGCCGACCGCACGCTGGCCGTGCCGGGGGAGGAACTGCCCGGCAGCATCTCCGCGCGGGCCTTCGTCGCCTGGTACAACGGCCACCCGGACGCAGCGCCGGACGCGATCGACCTGTCCGCCGAGCGCGTGGTCGTCGTCGGCAACGGCAACGTCGCCCTCGACGTCGCCCGCATCCTGCTCGCCGACCCCGACAGCCTGGCCCGCACCGAGATATCCGGCCACGCCCTGGCGGCCCTGCGCGGCGCGAAGGTGCGCGAAGTGGTCCTGCTCGGGCGGCGCGGTCCCGAGGACGCCGCGTACACCAAGTCCGAACTCCTCGCCCTCAAGCACGTCCCGGGCCTGGACCTGGTCATCGACGATCACGACCCGCGCATCGCGGCGGCCGTCGACGAGACCGACCCGGCGACCGACCCCAAGGGCAAGGCCGCCCTGCTGCGCGGCGTCGCACGCGAGCGCTTCGACTGGACGCGGGCACCCGCCCCCGGACGGCGCATCGTGCTCCGCTTCCACTCCACCCCCGTCGAGATGGTCGGGGAGGAAGCCGTCGAGGGCGTCCGCGTCGCCGAGGCGTCGGGGGAGCGGACCATCCGGACGGACATGGTGCTGCGCGCGATCGGCTACCGAGGTGTTCCGGTGGCCGGGCTGCCCTTCGACGAGACCACCGGAACCGTCCCGCACGAGGGCGGCCGGGTGACCGGACGGCCCGGAACCTACGTCGTGGGCTGGATCAAGCGGGGCCCCAGCGGCGGCATCGGCGCCAACCGCACCTGCGCCGCCGAGACCGTCACCACGCTCCTGGCCGACGCGGTCGCCGGCGCCCTGCCCGCCCCGCCGAGCGCGCCCAAGGCCTTCCACCGCCTGGCCAAGCGCCGGGGCGGAAAGGGCAGGGCCGCGCTCGGCCGGTAGCGCCCCTCACTCGGCGCGGGCCTCGGCCAGGGTGTGCGCGACCAGCGCGTTGGCGTGGCCGTGGCCCAGGCCGTGCTCGGTCTTGAGCCAGTTGACGATCTCCATGTGCTTGGTCAGCGGCGAGGAACGGATGAGGTCCTTCCATTCCGCGACCGGGCGCCCGTACTTCTTCTCGATCGAGGGGAAGTAGCTGGCAGGGCCCTTGGTGGCCTGGTTCATGGTGACGCCGTCCCGTCTTCCGCAGTGCTGTTGCCCATAAGACGGGCGGGGCGCGCGAAAGTCATCGGCGGTCCGAAGTGTCGTGGATCACACGCACGGCGGGTGTGGCGCCGGCCGCCGTGGGGCGGGGCCGGCTGACGCCGCGCCGCAGACCGGCGGGGGCCAAGACCGGGCGGTGGCGTTCCGCTCGCGCCCGGACGGGCCGGGGCGGGAGCGACGATCCTGCCCGCGGCGCTCCTCCCGGCTCCGGCCGAGTCGCCCTCACCGCGCCTGCCTCAAGCCCGCATCGCGCCTGCCTCAAGCCCTCCCCGAGCCTGACTCGAGCTCGCCCGGACCCGGTCCGGAAAGCCGTTCCGACGTCCGCCCGCGCCCGCGCGGCGCCCTGTCTCCGGATGGCCTGATTCCCTTGGTGCACAACCGAGTTGCTGGGGCGCGGACGTAGAATGACCAGCCGATCGGCAGCGGGGACGGGTGGGGGCGGCGCGGGGCAAGGACCCATGGAGACGGGCTTGGACACGGACACCGACTACCGCTTGCTGGGCCCTGTCGAGGCATGGCGCGCGGGCCGCCGCCTCGGTCTCGGCGGACCCAAACCGCGGGCCCTGCTCGCGGCCCTGCTCCTGGAACCGGGGCGCGTGGTGTCCGCCGACGCGCTCATCGACGCCATCTGGGGCGAGAACCCGCCGGACACGGCGCGCTCCCTGATCCAGTCCTACGTCTCCGCGCTGCGCCGCGCGCTGTCCGCCGACGCCATCGAGACCCGGCCGCCCGGCTACCTGATCCACGCGGACCCCTCCCGCATCGATCGCGCCGCGTTCGAGCGCCTCGCGGTGGAGGGCCGGCAGGCCGCCGCCGAAGGAGACCACGCCGCCGCCGCCCGGCTGCTCAAAGAGGCCCTCGCCCTGTGGCGCGGCCCCGCACTCGGCGGGATCGGCGAATCCCTGCGCGCCCTGGCCGGCCAACTGGACGAGGCACGGCAGGCGGCCCTGGAGGAGCGGATCGCCGCGGAACTCGCCCGGACCGGCCGGGAGACCGAGCTGGTGGCCGAACTCACCGCGCTGGTCTCCACCCACCCCACCCGGGAACGGCTCCGCGGCCAACTGATGCTCGCCCTCTACCGCTTGGGCCGCCAGGCCGACGCGCTCGCGGTCTACGCGGAGGGCCGCACCGTCCTCACCGAGGAACTGGGCATCGACCCCGGCCCCGGCCTCCGGCGGATGTACGAGGCGATCCTGCGGGCCGACGCGGAGCTGCTGCCCACCGCGGCGAACACCCCCGATTCCGCCCCCGGGCAGCCCGCGCCCGCCCCGGTGGCCGCCCTGCTGCCCCCCACCATCGGCGACTTCACCGGCCGGGACACCCAGCTCGCCGCCATGCGTACCGCACTCTCGGGGCCCCGCGACGCCATGCCGGTCGTCGTGCTCTCCGGCCCCGGCGGCGTCGGCAAGTCCACCCTGGGCGTCCGGGCGGCACACCAGGTCGCCGACGCCTACCCGGACGGACAGCTCTACGCCGAACTGCGGGGCGCCACCGACCCCGTGGCTCCCGGCGAGGTCCTCGGCCGGCTCCTCTACGCCCTGGGAGCCGACCCGCCCGACGGGGACGCCGAGCGGCGTGACCTCTTCCGCAGCCTGGTCGCCGGGCGCCGCGTCCTGCTCGTGCTCGACGACGCGGCCAGCGAGTCCCAGGTGCGACCCCTGCTGCCCGGCAGCGCCACCTGCGGGGTCCTCATCACCGCGCGGTCCCGCCTCGGCGCCCTGCCCTGCACCCACCGGACCGACCTCGACGTGCTCGACACGGAGCCGGGAACGCAACTTCTCGGCCGAGTCGCGGGGGAGCGGCGGGTCAGGGACGAGCCGGACGCCGCGCGCCGCATCGTCGAGCTGTGCGGCGGGCTCCCGCTCGCCATCCGGATCGCCGGCGCCCGCCTCGCCACCCGCAGACACTGGACCGCGCGGATGCTGGCGAACCGGCTCGCCGACGAGCGCCACCGCCTGGACGAACTGGCCGTCGGCGACCTGGAGGTACGCGCCGGCCTTGGCCTGAGCTACCGCGCCCTGGACGCCCCCGCCCGCACCGCCCTGCGCCGCCTGGGCCTGCTCGCGGCCCCCGACGTCGCCGCCTGGGTGGTGACCGCCCTGCTCGACGCGCCGGAGGCCGAGGCGGACCGCGTCGTGGAACAGCTCATCGACGCCCAGCTCCTGCACTGCACCGGCGTCGACCGGGCCGGCCAGCCCCGCTACCGGCCCCACGACCTGGTGCGGGTGTACGCCGCCGAGCGCGCCGACGCCGAGGATCCGCCCGCCGAACGGGCCGCCGCCGTCGGCCGTGCCCTGGGCGCCTGGCTCTGGCTCACCGGCCTCGCCGCGTCCGCCACCCCCTCGGGCGCCGTCGAGCTGCACCGCGGGCTCCTCGACGCCGGCCCGAACGGATCCGCCGGCGCCCTGCGCCAACTCGTGCGGCCGGTCGGGCCGGAGGCCACCCAGCGGGCCCTCGCCGACCCGGCCGCCTGGTTCGAGGCCGAGGCCGACGCGATCGCCGCCGCCGTCGAGCGTGCCGCCGCCCTGGACCTGCACACCCTCTCCTGCGAGGCCGCCGCGGCCCTGTGCTCCTCCGCGTACACCGTCGGCAACCGGTTCGAGGCGTGGTGGCGCACCCATGACGCGGCCCTGGCCGCCGCCCGCCGCGCCGAGGACAGGGCGGGGGAGGCTCTGCTCCTCATCGGCCTCGGCCAGCTCCGCTACGAGCAGGACCGGTTCCCCGAATCGCAGGGCTACTTCAAGCAGGCGGCCGGGCTCTGCGCCGAACTCGGCGACGTCCGCGGGCAGGCCGCCGCCTTCGCCGGGCTCGGCAGCGCCCTGCGCGAGGCGGGACGGCTGCGCGCGGCGCAGGAGACGCTGGTGCGCGCCGTCGACGGGTTCCGCGAACTCCACGACGACCCGGGCCTCGGCCTGTCCTGCCGGTACGCCGGATCCGTCCAGCTCGAACTCGGCGACTTCGCGGCATCCCGCGCCTTCCTGGACGAGTCGCTGCGGGCCTACCGCAGGCTCGGCAGCCGCCGGGGCGAATCCCTCACCCTGCGCTCGCTCGGCCTGGTCCACCGCGCCCTTGGCGAGTACGCGGCGGCGGAGGAACTGTCCGGGCGCGCGGTGGACCTCCTGAGCACCCTGGGGGACCCGCTGATGCTCGCGTACGCGATGCAGGCACGCGCCAAGTCCCGCATCAGACTGGGGCGATCGGCCGAAGCGGAGGCCGAGATCCGCGAGGTCCTGGACATCTGCCGCGGCCAGCGCGACCGCTTCGGCGAGGCACTGGGCCTGCGCACCCTCGGTGAGTGCGAGCTGGCCGCGGGCCGCCTCGACACCGCCGGACAGCACCTGACCACGGCCGCCGCCCTCTGGGACGACCTGGGGCTTCCCCTGCCCCGCGCCCGCACCCTGCGCGATCTCGCGGCGGCCCGCGAGGCCGCGGGCGACCGGGCGGCGGCCGGTGCGCTGCGCGCCGAGGCGCGCGAGGTCTTCACGGCGTACGAAGCGCGCGAACGGAACGAGCCGGGGCTCTGAGGCCGCCGTCGGCGGCCTGTAATCCGCTTGGCCCGGACTTGCAGAGAACTTGCAGCGGACTGCGCCATTCTGTGGATGTCGGCGGGTGAACACGCCGGCACCAACGGGGGATCGCAGGAAACAACGGGGGACTCAGCGGATTCATCGGGGGAAGCACGGGGGAAGGCCACTGATGCCTCGTACGGCCCACACCACCGACATCGTCGGTCGTGTGGGCCGCTCGTCGCGTAGCGCCCCTGCCAGGGCACGGAGGGGACTCCGGGGGCGGGCGGCAGCCCGTCCCCGGAGCTGTGCCCGCAACCGTCGCCACGAAGGGGCAGACATGTCGTCGATCATCCTCATGAACGATCCCAGAGTCGTCGGCATCCCGGTCCGCGACTGCGGCGAAGCCCTCGTGGACCTGCGCCAACTGCCGTTCCTGGACATCGACGACCGCCTCGCCGACCCGGACGGCGCCTATGCCCAGCTGCGCGAAGGCGTCGCCTGGCGGCTGGCCCGCGCAGCCCGGCTGCTGCCCGAGGGCCTGCGCTTCCTCGTCACCGAGGGATACCGGCCGCTGGCCCTCCAGGTCCAGTACTTCGAGGAGTACGCGGCCGAGCTGCGGAAGGCCAACCCCGACTGGTCGGACGCCTACCTCCGCCAGCAGACCAGCCGTTCCCTGTCGCCCCCCGAAGTGGGCCCGCACGTCGCGGGCGCCGCGGTCGACCTCACCCTGCGCACCGCCACCGGCGCCGAACTCGACCTCGGCACCCCGGTGAACGCCAGCCCGGAGGAGAGCGACGGCGCCTGTTACATGGACAGCGCCCTGATCTCCCCGGCCGCCCGCCGCAACCGCCGCACCCTCACCGCGGCCCTCGAAACCGCGGGCCTGGTCAACTACCCCACCGAGTGGTGGCACTGGTCCTACGGCGACCGCTACTGGGCCCTCACGACCGAGGCACCCGCGGCCCGCTACGGCCCGGTGTCCCCGGACGCCTAGGCCGCGCCGCTGGTGCCACCGGCGTGACGGTAGCCTCAACTCCCCTTGATAGATGCGAGTTGGACGACGGGGGCGATGTCGATGAAGATTCTGCTGGTGGCCGCGAACCCGGCCGACACCGGACGGCTGGCCCTCGACGAGGAGATGCGCCTGATCCAGCAGCGCACCGAGCAGAGTCCCCATGCCGGGCAACTGGAGTTCGTGCCGGTCTGGGCCGCACGCGCCGACGATCTGCTGCGGGAGATCAACCGGCACGCCCCGACGATGCTGCACTTCTCCGGGCACAGTTCCCTCAGCGGCCTCGAACTGGTCGGCGACGACAAGCGGGCCAAGGTGGTGTCCGGCGAGGCCGTGCTGCGGCTGCTCGATCTCCCGGCGGCCGCCTCCGTCAAGGTCGTTCTCCTGAACTCCTGCTACTCCTCCACGATGGCCAAGGCCATCGCGCACGAGACCAGGTGCGCCATCGGCACGATCGAGCCGTGGGGCGACGAGCAGGCCGCTCTCTTCTCCGCGTCCTTCTACCGCGCGTTCGGGTTCGGCGCCAGCGTCACGGAAGCCGTGGAGCAGGGCTGCACGTCGATCCTGCTCGAGGGGTACACGGGCGCTGACGACGTACGGCTGCACGGCGGAGAATCCGCCACGTCCCTGCGTTTCGTCCGCCCGCCCGCGTGGAGCGCCACGGCGGCGCCACGCACGGCGTGGTCACCGGACGGCCGGCGGGGCGGGCAGCAGGCCGGGCCCATCCCGCTCTTCAACGAGAGCGAGTGCGCCGACTTCGTGACGAGCTTTTTGGAGGACGCGTCCTCGGCGGCACTGACCTACCTCGACGTCGACGGACTGCTGGGCATCAACAACGTCTACGGCGAGCACGTGGGCGACCTGGTGATCCAGCGGTGCGGCGAGCTGGTGGCCGCGCACTCCGCCGAGTCGGCCGCGCTGTGCCGGCTCAGGGGCGATCAGTTCGTCGTGGTGGAGCGGAACGTGGACAGGGGCGCGGCGGAGGAGCGAGCCGGGAAACTGGTCGCGCGGATACGCCGGCACAAGTGGTCCCACCTGTCCAGGGACCTCCACGTGAGCGCCACCGGCTCCCTCGCGCACTGGCGTTTCCCCGCCGAGGACGCCCCCAGCCTGATCCTGCGCGCGGTCCTCGGCGTCAAGGAGGCCAAGACCACCCACCGTGCCTCACTCGCCGCCGCGCCCCTCGCGCTGCCCAAACTCGTCGGTGATTTCGAGCGGCGCGAGGACAAGATCTCCTACCTCTCCTCGTACCTGTCGTGACACGCCCGCACGCGCCGGACGGAGCCGGGCCTCACTCGCCCCCGCGCACCGCGCCGCGCGCCACGGCCGACAGGAGCGAGCCGATGGCGGCACCGATGGCCAGGTAGACGGCCGCGGTGCCGATCTGGGCCTTGAGGGACAGCGCGAAGGTGAAGGGCAGCAGCACCATGACGCCGGTGGCCAGCGTGACGATCCAGATCAGGAACCGGTCGGCCTGAGGCGTGCCGAGCAGCAGCAGGTGCACCAGCAGCGTCGCGGCGAGCGCGGCCACCGCGGCGCCGCCTGCCAGTACCGCCGTGGAGGCGTCGCCCATGACTCCGTCGCCCTCGGGAGCGAAGACCGCGATCCCGAGGACGCCGCGTACGAGCAGGAGCCCGACGACGGCGGTCAGGGCGGCGACCAGAGCGGTGACCAGACCGCCCACCCACAGCCGCCCGGCGTCGACCCGGTGACGTGCGGGCCGCCGGGGCGCGTGGTCGGAGGAGGGCCGGTAGGTGGAGGCCTGTCCGTAGTCGGAGGGTCCCCCATAGCCCCGCGGCGCTTCCGGCCCGTAGCCCTGCTCATGACCGTAGGACTGCCGTGGTGGCTCCATGTGCCTCACCCCTCCTCGCGGGACCCGTTCCTACCGATCGTCCAGGGCTGAGCCCCCACCACCAGCGGACCGCCGCCACACGAGTGGAGCCCGTCCGTGCGACCGGCGGTCACACCGCCGTCACGACTCGCCGGGCGCAGGCGAATGCGCGCGGAGACAACCCGCTGCCCCGCTTCGGCGCTGGCTAGGCTGGTGGCATGTTGTCGGGGCGGGAGCCGGAGTGCTCCAGGATCGACGCGCTGCTCGATCTGGCCCGGGCGGGCCAAAGCGGCACGCTCCTGATCTCCGGTGAAGCGGGCATCGGGAAGAGCGCGCTCCTCCTGTACGCGGCCCAACGCGCCGGTGACATGCGGGTTCTGTCGGCGTGTGGCGTCCCGGCCGAGCGTCAGCTCCCGTACGCGGGCCTCTCCGCCCTGACGCGTCCGGTGCTCGATCGCCTCGACACGCTGCCGAGCCCAGCGGCCGGGGCCCTGCGCGGCGCACTGGCGTTGGGCCCCTCCGCGGCGGGGGACCGGTTCGCCGTCTACGCCGGATTGCTCGCCCTCCTGGCCCATACGGCGGAGGAGCGTCCCGTCCTGGTGGTCCTCGACGACCTGCAGTGGTGGGACGAGCCCAGCTACGAAGCCATGCTGTTCTCGGCCCGTCGCCTGGACGCCGACGCGGTGGCCGTGGTGGGTGCCTTCCGCGACGGGTGGCGGGCAACGGGCGCCGAGTCGGCCACGGGACGTGACGAGTTCGAGGAACTCCGGCTGGGCGGGCTCGCCCCGGGGGCCACCGAGGCCGTGATCGCCGCGAAGACCGGCCGGGCCCTGCCCGGCCCGGTGCTGCGCCGGCTCACTGATGAGACCAACGGCAACCCCCTGGCGCTGTTGGAGGCCCTCGACTCGCTGGAGGAAGCACAACTGGCCGGCTGGCAGCCGTTGAACGCCCCGCTGCCCCGGATCAGGACCGCTCAGGACATCTTCGCGCCCCGGGTCTCGGCCCTCCCCGCCGCCGCCCGCCACGCCCTGCTCATCGCCTCGGTCCACGGCACGGGCGAGCTCGCCCCGGTGCTCGCCGCGGCGACCCGGGCGGGTGTGTCCGCCGAGGCCTTCGAGGAACTGGAGCACCGGGGGCTGATCGGCCTCAAGGGCGGTTCGCTGGTCTTCCCGCACCCGCTGGTGCGCTCCGCGGCGTACGCGCTCTCCTCCGCCCGGGAGCAGCGAGCGGCTCACCACGCGCTCGCCGAGGTCCTGACCGCTCCGGCGGACCGGGAGCGCAGGATCTGGCACCTGGCCGAAGCGGCCGTGGCCCCGCACGAGCCGACCGCCCGGTCCCTGGAAACGATCGCCGCACTGGCCAAGGACCGCAGTGGCTACGCGGCGGCCGCTCAGGCACTGGAGCGTGCCGCCCTGCTCAGCCCGGAAGCGCACGAGCGCACCCGCAGGCTCTTCGACGCGGCCGAGATGGCCCGCCTCTCCGGTGCGACGGCAGAGGCCCTGCGACTCCTCGACGCCTGCGGCCGCGCCGCGGCACCGCGCGAGCCGGGGCAACTGCGCGCCAGGATCGAGCACATGAAGGGCCGGATCGAGATCTTCGCCGGGCATCCGGCCGAGGCGGCCCACCGGCTGCGGCGCGCCGCCGAGGCCTGTCGCGAGGAGGCTTCCGCACAGGAACTCCTCCTGCTGACCGACGCGGCCATGGCGGCCCTGCTCGCGGGCGACGCCCTGACGTCCCTGGTGATCGCCGACCAGGTGCGGGCCCGCACCGAGGACGGCGAGAGCAACAGCCGGCTGATCAGCACGCTGATCATCGGGGCGGCCTGCATGCACACGGGACAGATCGCGGAAGGTCTGCGCCACCTCGCGGACGCCTCCCGGCTGGCCTCGCGCGAAGGCACCGAGCGGCCGGACATCGAGTACGTCATCTACACGGCCATCGTGCTCTCGTGGACGGCGGACTACACGGCGGCTTTCGCCCTCATCGAACCGCTCCTGGACGAACTCCGCACAGGAGGAGCGCTGGGCATTCTGCCGCTCGCGCTCTACGCCTCGTCCTACGCCGAGATCAGGGCGGGCCGCCTCTCCACCGCCCATGCCCGCGCGACCGAGGCCTCGGGCCTGGCCCGGGACACGGGCAACGACCTCTGGCAGTACTTCGCGTTGGGCGTGCTGGCGCTGGCGGAGGCACATCAGGGTGAGGAGGCCGCCTGCCGGGAGCACGCGGCCATGGCCCTCGACCTGCGGCGCGGGCTCACCATCGAATATCCCCGGGACGCGTATGACGCCCTGGGACTGCTGGAACTGACTCTGGGCCATGTCGACGCGGCCGCGACCCAGTTCGACGCGGCGCACTCCCCTCTCGACGCCGGCGTCCCCGTCCTGGACTGGCCTTCTGCCGCCGACCTCGTCGAGGTGTACGTGAAGGCGGGGCGCCCCGTCGACGAGGCGATGCGGGCCGAGATCCTCAGGCAGAGCGAGGACAGGGAATTCCCCGCCAACGCCGCGCTCGCCTGGAGGTGCCGCGGACTTCTCGCGCCGGACGAGGGCTTCGCGCCCTGCTTCGACACATCGCTCGCGCTGCACGCCGTCGGCGGGTCCGCGTTCGAGGAGGCGCGGACCCTCCTGTGCTACGGCGAGCGGACACGGCGCCACGGCAGCCGCCGCGCGGCACGGCGCCACATCCGGGCGGCCGAGCTGCGCTTCACGAGAATGGGCGCCCGTCTGTGGGCGGATCGCGCCCGGGCGGAACTGCGTGCGGCCGGAGAGACGGCGCGGCGGCCGGACGCCATGCGCCAGCCGGAGCTGACCTCGCAGGAACTCAACACCGCGCTGACGGTCTCCCGTGGGTTCACCAACCGGGAGACCGCCGCCGCCCTGTTCATCAGTCCCAAGACCGTGGAGATGCACCTCAGCAGCGTCTACCGCAAGCTCGGGATCCGTACCAGGACCCAACTGGCCCGCCATTTCATGGAACCGCCGTTCTCCGGCGGCCCCCGGCACGCCTAGGCCCGCGGCCTCTCACTCGCCGCCGTCGGTGTCCTCGCCGCCGCCGTCGTCCTCACTCGTGAGCTGTGCCGCAAGCGCCCCCGCGCGCCAGCCGCGATAGGCGCCGTGGACTGCGTCCAGGGTGTCTGCTGCCTCCGGGAAGGCCCATTTCAGCGCGCGAACTCCTAACCCCACCACCGGGATCAACACGTCACTACCTCCGTCGAACGCGCGGACCCTCCGCGCGATCCGACCCGACGCTCCCACCGGGGCGCCGCCTCCCGGTACGGGGAAAACCCTGGACCGCCAGGGCACCCGTACCCGGGTTCCGCATGGTTTCCCTGCTCTGTTCGAGACACTTATGGCCACTGTGGCTGGCAGACATCTGTTCGACCTTGGCGACCCGACCTATGGTGACGACAGCCCCAGACCTCGGCTTTCTACCTTTCTGTGTCGTTTTCAACTGACCGTGAGGAAGCCGCGATGTCGTTGTCAGGGGATCGGAACGCACCGGACGGCAGCAGAGCGTCCGCCGCCCGGCCGCCGCAGGCCCTGAACATCCTGGTCGGCTACTCGGGCGTGCACGGCTCCACCCACGGCGTGGCGGAACGCCTCGCGACCCGGCTCGCGGAGTGCGGGCACGTGACGGTCGTCGTCCCGCTGGTGGCCGAGCAGAAGACGGGCGGCTACGACGCCTTCGTCCTTGGCAGCGCGATCCACCACGGTGCCTGGCTCGCCCAGGCCACCGACTTCATCCGCAGCCACCCCAGCACCCTGGCCACCCACCCCACGTGGCTCTACAGCGTCGGTGTGCCGCCCCACGCGGGCCGCTGGCCCGCCCGGCATGCCGCCGAGCCCCGGCAACTGGCCGGGATCCGCTCCCTCATCCGCCCCTGGGACCACCAGATGATGGCGGGAGCCATCTACCGCGACCACGTCCCGGGATGGCGGCACCTGGCCTTCCGGGCGCGCGGCGGACGCTACGGCGACCACCGGGACTGGAAGGCCGTCGAGGGCTGGGCCGAGCACATCCACCGCCGCCTCGTCACCGCCGACGGCACCGCCACCGGCCTGTGACCCCGCCGCGCGGGACCGAGCGGCGCGGACCGGGCCCCGCCGCCCCCGCGGCGCACGGCGAGCCCACCGGCGCACCCCTGGGCGGAACCCGCAGCCTGCTGGAGGCGGTCCTGCGGGAGCTCAACGACGGCCTGCACCACCAGGCCAAGGCGGAGCCGATAGCACGCACGAAGCGGAAGCGGCAACAGGGCTGACACCAGCGGTCGTTGACGGTGATGTGGCGTCCGCCGCCATTCTGCCCCGCTCACGGTGGCTCCTACGGTTGCCGTCACCCCGGCGTCTTGCCCCGCGGCAGCAGCGGAAGAGCTCCGGGGTCGCGTGATCCGCCCCGGAGACCGCGCACCGTCCTCCGTCGGGAGCCGCCATGCCGTCGTACGAGAGATGTCCCGAGCCACAGCCGTTCGCGGAACCCGCGCCCCGCGGGACCCGCGGCGGGCGCTGGCGCCGGGCCCTTGGCCGGATGGCCGCCGTCGTGGGCCTGGTCGTGGCCGGCGCGGTCGTCGCTCCCTCGCCCCCGGCGCAGGCGGCCCAGGCGGCCGTCGCCCTGGAGAAGGTCGGCTCCTTCGGCGCCAATCCCGGCGGTCTGAACATGTACGTGTACCGGCCGGCGACCCTGACGGCGAACCCCGCCGTGGTGGTGGCCCTGCACGGGTGCACGCAGAGCGCGCAGATCTACGCCGACAACGCGGGCCTGGCGACGTTCGCCGACCGGCACGGCTTCCTGCTCGTCTTCCCCGAGCAGACGTCCGCCAACAACAGCAGCAAGTGCTTCAACTGGTTCCAGCCGGGGGACACGCGGCGCGGCCAGGGCGAGGCCGCCTCGATCCGCCAGATGGTCGCGCACGCCGGATCCGCCTACGGCGCCGACCCGGAACGGACCTTCGTCACCGGCCTGTCGGCCGGCGGCGCCATGACCTCGGTGATGCTCGCCGCCTACCCGGAGGTGTTCACGGCGGGCGCGGTGGTCGCCGGCCTCCCGTACGGCTGCGCCGACGACGTGGTGTCCGCCTACAGCTGCATGAGCCCCGGCGTCGACCGCACGCCCTCGGCGTGGGCGCAGAGCGTCCGTGACGCCCACCCCGGATACACGGGCCCCTGGCCGCGGGTGGCGGTCTGGCACGGCGACAACGATCCCACCGTCGCCAAGAAGAACGCCGACGAACTCCGCGACCAGTGGACGGCCGTCCACGGCCTGGACCAGAGCCCGGACCGCACCGACACCATCGGCCCGAACGCGACCCGCAGGGAGCAGTACCTCGGCGCGGGCGGCACCGTCGCCGTGGAGGTCGACCGGGTCCCCGCCATCGGCCACGGCACCCCGGTCGACCCGGGAACGGGCGCGACGCAGTGCGGGGCGACCGGGACGGCGAACTTCATCGACTCCATCTGCTCCAGCCACTGGATCACCGGCTTCTTCGGCCTGGACGGCGCCGCCCCGGTCCCCGGCGGCCTGCCGGCTCCGAGCGGTCTGGCCGCCACCGGCGCCACCGACACCTCCGTCACCCTGACCTGGAACGGCGTCACCGACGCGGCGTCCTACGCCGTGTACAGGGACGGCACCCGCATCGCCACCCCGGCAGCGCCCCCCTTCACGGACACCGGCCTCAGCCCCGGCGGCAGTCACACCTACAGCGTCGCCGCCCGCGACCCGTCCGGCCGGGAAGGGGCGCGCTCGTCCCAGGTGACCGCCGCGACCACGGGCTCCGCCGCCACGTGCTGGACCGCGAACAACTACCAGCACGTCCAGGCGGGCCGGGCGACCACCAGCGGCGGCTACACCTACGCCAAGGGCTCCGGCCAGAACATGGGCCTCTACAACGTCGCCGTCACGCACACCCTCAAGGAGTCGCCGGCCGGCCACTACGTCATCGCCGACGGCACCTGCCCCTGACGGACCCGGCCCACGCCGGTGCGGCAGCGGTGGCGGAGTCCGTGCCCCGCCACCGCTGCCGCTCCCCACGGCCCCCGCACGTCCGCCCCACGCCCACCGGAGGAACCCGTGATCGATCCGCCGAGCCGCCCGCCCCGCACAAGACGCCCCGCCCGCTCGCCGATCGGCGCCCTCGCCCTGACCGCGCTGCTCGTCACGCTCGCCGCGGTCCCGGCCGCCGCCGGACAGCCCGGCGCGGCCAGGGACGGCGGCGCGGGGCACTGCGCGGCCTCGAAACGCCTGAAGGTGCCGGGCGCCGAGCGCCAGGAGACCTCCTGCCTGGCCGAGTTGACCACCGCGGGCACGGTCTCCTCGGGCCACACCGACCCGGCCGACTGGGCGGGGCTGACCCCCGCCGGGCTCACGACACCGCGCGGAGTGCCCGGCATCCAGATCGACGGCTACTTCCCCGACGGCTCGGCGACCAACACGAACCACGGCTGGCAGCACGACGCGCAGTTCGTCATCCGGCTGCCCGACCGCTGGAACGGCGGCCTGGTGGTGGCCGGCTCTCCCGGGGTCCGTGAGCAGTACGCCAACGACCGTGCGATCGGCGACTGGGTGCTGTCCCAGGGCCATGCGTTCGCCTCGACCGACAAGGGCAACACCGGCGCCGCCTTCCACCGCGACGGCTCCGCGCCGGGCGACGCCATCGCCGAATGGAATCAACGCGTCACCCAACTCACCCGCGCCGCCCAGGCCGTGGTCGCCCGCCACTACCACCGGCCCGCGGCCCGCACCCTGGCCACCGGCATGTCCAACGGCGGTTATCTGGTGCGCTGGCAGCTGGAGAACCACCCCGAGCTCTACGACGGGGGAGTGGACTGGGAAGGCACCCTGTGGCGGACCGGGGGACCGAACCTGCTCGACTTCCTGCCGCCCGCGCTGCGCGCCTACCCCCTCTACGCGGCCGGCGGCGAAGGGGCCGACAAGGCCCGCCGGCAGATGGTGGCCGCAGGCTTCCCGGCCGGCTCGGAGTTCCTGTGGCCCTACCACCACCAGGTCTACTGGGACTTGACCCAGCGGATCTACCGCGAGGAACTGGACCCGGGCTATGACGGGGCGACCGAGGCCGGGACCCCCTTCTGCGCGTCGGGGACACCGCGGTGCGACGCCGACTACGCGTACGCGACCCGGCCCCCGGAAGTCCGCGAGGCCGTGAAGAAGATCGCCCTGACCGGGCGCATCGGCAAACCGCTGATCACCCTGCACGGCACCCTGGACGTCCAATTGCCCATCGGCCAGGACTCCGACGTCTACGCGAAGATGGTCCGCGACGCGGGCCGCGGCGGCCTGTTCCGTTACTACCGCGTCGAAGGCGGCACCCACGTCGACTCGCTCGTCGACACGTTCCCCGACAAGCTGCGCCCCCTGGTGCCCTGCCACCGCTCCGCGTTCACGGCGATGGAGGCCTGGCTCGCCCGGGGGGAGCAGCCTCCGCCCAGCCGCACGGTGCCCCTTGAGCAGGCCGCCGACCCGGCGGATCTGCTCACCCGGTGCTCCCTTACCGGGTAGTGATTCCGGCCAAGTACCGGCAAGGACCCCAGCACCGGAAGGCAGGCTTCCCCAACGGCCAGCCAAGAAACGCCGAGTTGACCTAAGATCGCCTCGCTCCCCATTCGTAAGGGAGTTCGGTGCTTTTCGGGGAGGGTTCGTTCGACGTGGTGAAGGTGTGCAGGATCGCCGGGGCAAGTACGCCGTGGTGAGCCGTCTCAAGCGCGGCTCCGTGGGCCGCGAGGCCGTCGTCTGGCTGATGGCGGTGATCCTCGCGATCGCCGGTGCGGTCCTCGCCGCCCTGGACGCCGCGGCGGAGTGGCGCCAGGTGCTTGCCGGCGGCTGCGCCGCGGTCGCGGTGCTGCTGCTCGCCTGGGTCATGGTGCTGGTCCGGCAGTTGTCCGCCGAGCGGGCCGACCGCGCCCGCCAGGAGCGGCTCGCAGCGGTCCGGGAGGCCGAGATCACCCACCTCGCCGGGGTGCGCCTTCCGGCGATCGCCGAGCGCGTACGGGCCGGGCAGCGGCTGGAGGGCGTGCCGGGGCCGCTGGCGGCGCCGGCCGAGACCGGTGAGGAGTTCGCCCGGGCGCTGTCGGCCGTGACCGTCGCCCTGGGGTCGGACGAGGCGGTGCGGCGCGAGCGCGGCCTGCGCGACTCGGTGCAGGCCGCCTTCGAGTCCGTCGCCCGCACCATGCACGCGATGGCCACCGTGCAGCAGCAGGTCCTCGACCGGGTCGAGCGCTCCATCGACGACCCGCACCTCATGGGCGAGGTGATGAAGGCCGACCACGCCGCCGCGCAGATGACCCGCAAGGCGCAGACGCTCCTGGTGATGTGCGGCATCTGGCCCGCCCGCCGCGAGACACGGCCGGTCTCCCTCTACGACTGCGTGCGCGGCGCACAGTCGCGGATCGTGGAGTACGGCCGCATCGAGGTGCACGGCGGACAGACCCTGTACGCCGTGCCGCCCGCGGTCGAAGGGCTGATGCACGCCATCGCCGAACTCCTGGAGAACGCCACGGTGTTCTCGCCCTCGCGCTCCCAGGTCGTGGTCACCATCCGCGAGGTGGGAGCCGGTGCGGTCCTGGAGATCGACGACGCCGGGCTCGGGATGCCGCCGGACGTGCTGCACCGGGCGATGGGCCAGCTCCGCGACGACCAGGACCTGGCCCGCCTCGGCGCGGTGCCGCGCCTGGGCCTGGCCTGCGTGGGCCGCTGGAGCCGCGAGCTGGGCTTCAACGTCGAGCTCAGCGGCGCCTCGGCCTACGGCGGCACCCGTGCGGTGACGTTCGTGCCCTTCCGCCTGCTGACCGAACCGCCCTCGCAGCTCACGGGCTCCCACCGCACGGGCGCCCACCCGCTGCCCCCGCAGCAGCCGGCCGAGCCCGCGCCCCGGCCCGCCGCGCCACGCGTGCCCGAACAGCCCGTCCACCAGGAGCGGTTCGACCAGCCCGCACCGCACGGGCCGTACGACCGGTCCCTGCCGCAGGAGCCCTACGACCGGCACGACCCCGCCGAGCAGCCGGATGCGGCCGTCCGGCCGACACCCGGCGTGCCTCCCGAGCGTGAGACGGCGGCCGGCCTGCCCCGGCGGCGCAACCGGCGCCAAGCGGCGCCCGGCACTCCCCGCCGGCCGGTGCCCGAGAACCGGCAGGCGCCCCCGGCCGCGCCCACGACCCCCTGGACGCCGGAGGCGGCGCGCGCGTCGATCGCCAGCGTCGTGTCCGGTTCGCTGCGCGGCCGCGCGGCCCTCGACGCGGAGCGGTTCACGCCGCACGAGCCGAACCCGCCGGCCGAGTCCTCGCAGGCCGCGACATCGTCCCAACTCCCCACCCCCGACGAGCAAGACGGAGGCCGGCAGTGACCGGAATCATCACCCCCCTTCCCGACCTGGGCTGGATGCTCCGCCCGCTGATCGAGATCCCCGGGGTCCGGCACAGCGTGGTGGTCTCCGAGGACGGCCTGCGGCTCGGACACGCCTCCGCGGAGAATCTCTCGGGACCGGTGTCCGACCTGAGCGTCGCCGAAGCCGAGTCCCTCTCCGCGGCCTGCGCGGCGATGACCATGACGGGCAGGTCCACGACCGCGCTGCTCTTCGGGTCCGGCGCCGACGTACGGCAGCTGATGCTGGAGTCCGACCACGGCTTCGTGCTGTTCACGCACGCCGGCGTGGGCGCACACCTGGGCGTCGCCACCGACCTCCAGGCGGACATCGGTCTGGTGGCCCAGCAGATGCAGCTGCTCGTGGTGAAGATCGGCTCGCACCTGAGCAGCCAGCCGCGGGATCCGGCCGCCGCGACGTCATGACGGGCCCGCGGCCGGAGGAACCGATGGCCTCGGCCGTCCGCCCGTACGTGATCACTCGCGGCCGGGCGGCATCCGACACCGAGGCGCTGGCCTGGGAGTCCCTGGTGATGGCGACGGACGCGGCGTTCCCCTCCTCGCTCCAGCCCGAGCACCAGACCATCCTGGCGCACTGCCAAGGACTCCTGTCGGTGGCCGAGGTGGCCGCCCACATCGGCCAGCCGCCCTCGGTCGTCCAGGCGCTGCTCTGCGATCTCCTCGAATGGGGACTCATCGTGACCCGGCCGCCCGTGCCTCCGGCCGAATACACCGATGTGACCATGCTCAGAAAGGTCCTCCATGGTCTCGAAAGCCGCCTCTGACGCGCCGTCCCCGGCGTCCGGGACCCCGCGACCGGCCGGCCACGCGGCCGCGGACGCCGCGTCCGGCAAGTACCTCACCTCCAGCGTCGCGGGCGCCGCGAAGATCCTGGTCGTCGGACCGCTCGGGGTCGGCAAGACCACCCTGATCGGCACCGTCTCGGAGATCAAACCCCTGTCCACCGAGGCCGTCATGACCCAGGCGGGCGCCCGGGTCGACACGGTCGTGACGGGCGGCAAGACGACCACGACCGTGGCCCTTGACTTCGGCCGCATGACCATCGACGGCGAGCTGGTGCTCTACCTGTTCGGCACCCCCGGCCAGCAGCGGTTCCTGCCCGCCTGGCGGGACCTGGCCAAGGGCGCGCTCGGCGCCCTGGCCCTGGTGGACACACGGGACCTGGAGGCGGCCTTCGACGCCCTGGGCAACCTGGAGGATCTCGGGCTGCCCTTCGCGGTGGCCGTCAACATCTTCCCCGGCAGCCCGCAGCACGACGTCGACGACCTGCGCGCCGCCCTGGACCTGCTTCCCGGCACTCCCGTGGTGACCTGTGACGCACGCGACCCCGCGTCCTCGGTCCGGGCACTGATCGCGCTCGTCCAGCACCTCATCCACCTCGCCACGGAGACCCCATGACCTCGCCCCACGCCGCGGCCGGACCGCCCTCCCGCTGCCCGGTCACCGGAGCCCCGGCACCGGCGGCCGCGCTGTACGGACCCGACCTCGACGGCGACACCATGCCCGCCCTGTACGAGCAACTGCGCGGCGCCCACGGACCGGTGGCGCCCGTGGCCATCGCCCCCGGCGTCGACGCCTGGCTGGTCATCGGCCACCGCGAACTGCTCCAGCTCACCCGCGACGAGCAGGACTTCTCGCACGACCCCCGCCGCTGGAGCCTGCTGCGCGAAGGCCGGGTGCCCGCCGACTCGCCGATCCTGCCCATGGTCGGCTGGCGGCCCGCCCTGCTGTTCGCCGACGGCCAGCAGCACCGCAGGATGCGCGCCGCCGTCTCCGCCGCGCTCGCCGGGATCAACGGCCACGAACTGCGCCGCTCCGTACGGGCCGAGGCCGAGCAGGTGATCGTCTCGTTCGCGGAGCGCAGCGAGGCCGACCTGGTGGCCGACTACGCGCGCAAGCTGCCCATGCGCGTCATCACCGCGCTGCTCGGCCTGGACGAGGGGACCGGCCGTCAGCTGGTGGAGGCCGTGGCCGGCACGGTCTCGGCCACCAGCGCCGCCGCCGACGCCAGCAAGCGCATGGGCGCCATCCTGCTCCAGCTGATCGAGGAGAAGCGACGCCACCGCGGCAACGATGTCACGTCGGCCCTGCTGCACCACCCCGCCCAGCTCAGCGACGAAGAGGTCCTGCACAACCTCGTGGTCATGTTCGTCGCGGGCAACCAGACCACCGTCAACTGGATCGCCACCACCTTGCGCATCCTGCTGTGCGACCCGCAGTTCCGCTCCTCGCTGACCGGCGGCCACCTCAGCGTGGACGACGCGCTCGACCTGGTCCTGTGGCGCTTCCCGCCCACGCAGAACTTCCCCGCCCGCTACGCCACCCGCGACATGACCTTCGGCGGGCAGTCCATCCGCACCGGCGACATGCTCATCCTCGGTCTGGCCGGCGCCAACGCGGATCCGCAGATCCTCCCGGACGACGGCACTCCGGTCGTGGGCAACCGCTCGCACCTGGCGTTCGGCGCGGGCCCGCACATCTGCCCCGCCCAGGACCCCGCCCGGCTCATCACCCGCACGGCCGTGGACACGATCCGCCACCGGCTGCCCGACCTCGAACTGGCCATCCCGCAGGGCGACCTGGAGTGGATCAAGTCGCCCTGGAGCAAGGGACTGGCCGCCCTCCCGGTCAGCTTCACCGCCCCGGTCCTCGCCCAGCACCCCGCCCCGTCGCCGGAGCCGCAAGCCGTGCTCTGAGCACCCGCCCTGCCGGCCCCGCACACCCGCCGCCGATCCGCCCCCTCGCCCAGGAGAGCCCGTTGAACACGCCACCGGTGAACACCGCAGCCAGCCAGCCGCACCGCTTCGACCCGGCCGGCGGCTGCCCGCACGCGGACAACGCCCGCCTCCTGGCGGGCGGCGCCGTCGCCCCCGTGGTCCTGCCCGGTGACGTCCAGGGCATGGCGGTCCTGGGCCACGACGCGCTCAAGGAATTCCTCGCCCACCCCGACGTCGCGAAGAACGCCCGGCACTTCGCCGCCCTCCAGGCGGGTGAGATACCCGACGGCTGGCCGCTGAAGACGTTCGCGACGGTGCAGGGCATGACGACCGCCGACGGCACCGACCACCGCAGGCTGCGCTCCTTGATGGGCAAGGCGTTCACCGCGCGCCGGGTGGCGGAACTCCAGCCGCGGATCATGGCCCTGACGACCGAGCTGCTCGACGGCCTCGACCGCGCGGCCGCCGACGGTGAGGGCGTCGCGGACTTGCGGAAGCACTTCGCGCTGCCGCTGCCCATGGGGGTCATCTGCGAACTCCTGGGCGTGGACGCGGAGTACCACGACCGGCTGCACCATCTGTCGAACCAGATCGTCGCCACCGACATCGGCCCCCAGGAGGCCATGGCGGCCAACAAGGAGATGGTGGAGGTACTCGGCGCGGTCGCCGCCGCCCGCGCGGCGGACCCGGGGGACGACCTGACCACCGCCCTGATCGCGGCCCGGGAGGAGAACGGCGACCGGCTCAGCCCGCACGAGCTCCTGGGCACCCTGATGCTCACGATCATCGCCGGTCACGAGACCACGCTGAACCTCATCACCAACGCCGTACGCGCCCTGTGCACCCACCGCGAGCAGCTCGCCCTGGCGCAGTCCGGCAAGGTGAGCTGGGCGGACGTGGTCGAGGAGACCCTGCGCTGGGACAGCCCCGTCAGCTACTTCCCCTTCCGGTACCCCACCCGTGACCTCACGCTCGACGGCACCGTCATCCCCCAGGGCACCCCTGTGCTGGCCGGCTACTCCGCGGCGGGCCGCGACCGGCAGGCCCACGGCCCCGACGCCGACCGCTTCGACGTCACCCGCGACAACACCACCACCCGGCACCTGTCCCTGGGCCACGGCGCGCACTTCTGCATGGGCGCCCCGCTGGCCCGCATGGAGGCCACCATCGCCCTGGAGCAGCTCTTCACCCGCTTCCCCGACCTCGACCTCGCGGTCCCGGAGCCCGAACTGCCCCGCCACGCGTCCTTCGTGGGCAACAGCGTGCAGAAGCTTCCCGTACGCGTGGGCGGCCGACGGCCGTAGCACCGCGCCCGGGGGCGGGAGCACGGCTCAGGCGAGGATCTTCTCCTTGGCCTTCTCGTACTCCTCGGCGGTCAGGTCACCGCTCTTCTTGAGCTCGGCGAGCTTCGCCAGCTCGTCGACGTGGCCGCCGCCGGGGCCCGAGCCCGCCGCCTTCTGCACGTAGGCACGGAACGCCTGTTCCTGTTCCTTGACCTGGGCCACGTCCCGCTCGCCCATGCTGCGTCCACGGGCGATGAGGTAGACGAAGACGCCGAGGAACGGGAAGACCAGCACGAAGATGAGCCAGCCCGCCTTCCACCAGCCGCTGAGCGTGTGATCGCGGAACAGGTCCGTGATCACCTTGAACAGCAGGAAGAACCACATGATCCACAGGAAGAGGTACAGCATCGTCAGGAACAGGTTCAGCAGCGGGTAGTCGTCCATGGAGGGTGCCCCTTTCACGGAATCCGCGAGGCCGCGGATGAATTCCGATGCATCAGGCATATCCCTGAACGAGTGCTCCCGCATCTCGGGCCGCGGGGCGCGGCCCTCGCCGCCGCGGCCGGCGTGCGGCCCTCAGCGAAGGCGGTACGCGGCGCGGTCCTGCCAGCGTGTGCCGTCCCAGGCGATCAGATGGACCGCGCGGACCCGGCAGCTCAGCGGCAGCCGGGGCGCCAGTTCGGCCTCCAATGCGTCATACACCGCGTCCTGGGTCGCGGGGCCCTCGCTGTTCGCGAGCGTCAGGTGCGGGGCGAGCGGAGGGTCGAATATCCCCCGGTAGGGCACCGCGTCCGGCCAGCGGTCCTGGAGGGCTTTGGTCAGGGCCGTGACGGGGGCGTGCGGCCACGGGTCGAGGTAGAGCACGCCGGGGTAGCGGGCGAACTCGGCGAAGGTCAGCGTGAAGGCGTCATGCGCGGCGAAGAGGGCGGACAGCTCGCGGTGGGCCGCGGCGTCGATGCGGCTCGCGTGCACGAAGGGGTAGAGCACCGTCACATGGGCCGGGAACCCCGCCCGGACCAGCGGATCGGCCGCCGGCACCTTGATGGTCAGCGCGGTCTCACCCGGCACGTCCGGCCACCCGTCCCCCGTGGGCTCGGGCTCGGCGTGCTTTTGGTCGGCAGTCATCACGCGCCATGATCGCACTGGCCGGAGGTGACCTTGTCCCGGCGGCACGGACGGGGTGGACTGGGCGGGCCCCGCGGAAGAACCGAGAGACGAAGGGACCACGAGCATGGCGGCGAACAGCGCCCTCCTCGTCATGGACGTCCAGCGCGAGATCGTCGGCCTCGCCGACGCCGGCCCGGATTATCTGCCTGGCCTGCGCCGGGCGATCGACGGCGCACGCGCGGCGGACATCCCCGTGATCTACGTGGCCATCGGGTTACGGCCGGACCGCCCCGACGTCAGCCCCCGCAACAAGGCGCTCACCGCGGTGGTGCGGGCGGGTCTGCACGTCGAGGGCGGGCCGGGCAGCGAGATCCATCCCGACATCGCGCCCCGGCCGGGCGAAATTGTGATCACCAAGCGGCGCGGCAGCGCGTTCTCCGGCAGCGACCTGGACCTGGTGCTCAGGGCGCGCGACATCGACCACCTCGTGCTCACGGGCATCGCCACCAGCGGCGTCGTCCTGCACACCGCGTGTCACGCCAACGACCACGACCTCGGGCTGACCGTGCTGTCGGACGCCTGCCTCGACCTGGACCCCGAGGTGCACGAACTCCTGGTCCGCAAGCTGTTCCCGCAGTGGGCGGAGGTCATGGCCGTGGAGGAGTGGCTCAAGGCCGTCGCGGCGCACTAGCGCGGGTCCGCCGGCTCAGACCTCGGTGACGGCCGTCAGGACGACCGCCGAGTCGTCGAGCGCGGTCAGGCCGTGCCGCTCGTGCGGGATGGGCGCGAACTCGCCCTCGCCCAGTTCGAGCGTGTCGCTGCCGGTGGTGAGACCGACCCGGCCGCGCAGGACGAACAGGGTGGCGGCCCGCGGCGTGTCGTGCTCGCCCAGCTCGGTCCCGGTGGTGAGCACGATGAGGCTCTGCCGCAGTGGGCCGTCGTGCAGGAGCAGCTCGGCGCTGCGCCCGTGTGCGGCGGTGCGGGCCTTTTCGAGGTGCTCCCCGACGAGGGCGTAGAGGTCGGCCACGGCAGGTCCCTTCGACGGGAACGGGCGTTTGGGTGCGGACGCGCGTACGAACGCACGTCACCTCAGTGTTCCCGCTGCCGGCACGATCCGCATCCGTCGGCCGCAACCCGGTCACCCGACGGGGGCGTCCTTCTGGCCAGCCGCGCTCACGTCCGGGGAGCGGGCGGAACACGGAAGACGGGTGCGCGGAGTGGAGCGGGTGGACGGCGGCAGCGCGCCGGGAACGCCGGGAACGACGGAGTCACGGAGGGCGCGCCTGCGGCGGTGGCCCAGGGCCGGCGGCCTGCTGCGGTGGGGAGCGGAGGCGACGGGCCGCTCGCCCTGGGCGCGCGGCCGCGTCCTCGCGGCGCTCGCCGTCGTGACCGCGGCCCTGCTGGCGTTCCACTCCGCCGTGCCCAACAGGGTCGGACGCCTGGGCAGCCTCCTGGAGACGTTCCTGCCCTGGCTCGGTCTGGCCGTGCCCCTTCTGCTGGTCCTGGCCTTGCTGCGCCGATCGGCCGTGGCTCTGGTGGCGCTGCTGTGGCCGGCCGCCGTCTGGGGATTCCTCTTCGGCGGGCGGGTGGTCGCCGGGGACCGTGGCGCCCATGACATCACGGCCGTCCAGCACAACGTCAGCGACGTGAACACCGACCCGGCGGGCACCGCCCGCGCTCTGAGTGAGTCCGGACCTGATCTCATCGCCCTGGAGGAACTGACACCGGCCGCCCGGCCGGCGTACGCGAGGGAACTGGCGGCACGCTATCCCCACCGGGCCGTGCGGGGCACGGTCGGCCTGTGGTCGAAGTACCCCCTGGCCGACGTCCGGGCGGTGGACATCAGGCCGCAAGGCGTCGGCACGGACTGGAACCGCGGGCTGCGGGCGAGTGCCCGTACGCCGTGGGGCGAGGTCGCGGTGTACGTGGCGCACCTGCCCTCGGTGCGTGTCCAGGCGCGCGGTCTGACCTCCGGGCGACGCGACGAGAGCGCCGGTCTGCTGGGCGCGGAACTGGCCGCCGAGAAACGGCAGAAGGTGATCCTCCTCGGTGACCTCAACGGCACGGTGGACGACCGCGGCCTCGACCCGGTCACGGCCCGGCTGGACTCCGTGGGCCGGGAATTCTCCGCCTTCAGCTGGCCGACGGCTTTCCCCGTGGCCCGGATCGACCACGTCATGACCCGCGCGGCCACCGTCACCCACGTCCGCACGCTCCCGGCCACCACCAGCGACCACCTCCCCCTCGCCGCCGACATCACCTTCACCCCTTGATCCGCACTTCCCCGGCCTCCACCCGTGCGACAGCATGAGGTCTTTCGCCGTCGCAGAAGGAGTGGGAATGGGATACGACCTGCAAGCAGTGATCGGCGGCGAGATGCTGCGCACCGCGTCGCGGGAGCTGCCTGCCGCCCGGCTGGCTTCGATCGGGCAGGGCCTGTCGCTGATGCCGATGACGGACGCCTTCCTCGACTCCCTCGCAAAGGGCGGTGAGGACGGCGCTCTGGGCTTCTGGCAGCTGCGAGCAGGGTTCGCGGAAACCCTCGCCACGTGGTCAGCCGCCGGGCCGCTCGCGTACGTCGAGGCCGAGTACTTCGGCGGCGCGGGTGAACAGACGGCGGTCGTCTGGGACGGGGGCGCAGTCGTGCTGGGGCCGCTCCACGAGCCGGAGGGGCAGGCGTCGCCGCCCGAGGGCAGCCCGATCTCCCGGGCGCTGCGGCGGCTGGGTGCGGTCGCGGCCCCCGGGCAGGACGAGTTCACGGCCGTGGGCCTTGACCGGCACCGGAGCAACGAGCGGTGGATCGCGTGAGCTCCTGACGGGGCCGGCCCCGTTCGGTCAGAGGAAGCTGACGTTCTGGGCCAGGGCCAGGCGGCCGGAGTAGTTGATGGTGTTGGTGGCCGGGCGCATGTACGCGCGCCAGGCGTCCGAGCCGGACTCGCGGCCTCCGCCCGTCTCCTTCTCGCCGCCGAACGCGCCCCCGATCTCGGCCCCGGACGTCCCGATGTTGACGTTGGCGATGCCGCAGTCGGACCCCTCGCAGGACAGGAAGAGCTCGGCCTCCTGCTGGTCGCGGGTGAAGATGCTGGAGGAAAGACCCTGCGCGACGTCGTTGTGCAGCGCGACGGCCTCCTCCAGGGAGTCGTAGGTGAGCACGTACAGGATGGGGGCGAAGGTCTCCTGGCGTACGACGTCGGTCTGCTCGTCGACGCGGACCATGACCGGCTCGGCGTAGGCGGCCCGTGGCGCCACGTCCGCCAGGCGCCGGTTGCCCCCGGCGAGGACCTTGCCGCCCTGCGCCTGTACGCGGCTGAGCGCGTCCCGCATGCGGTCGAGGGCGGCGGTCGAGATGAGCGGACCGACCAGGGTGCTCTCGTCGAACGGGTCACCGATGGGGAGCTTGCCGTACGCGGCGGTGAGACGCGCGAGGAGGGTGTCGGCGATGTCGCGGTGGACGATGAGGCGGCGCAGCGTGGTGCACCGCTGGCCCGCCGTCCCCGCCGCCGCGAAGACGATGCCCTGCACCGCCAGGTCCAGGTCGGCCGACGGCGCCACGACCGCGGCGTTGTTGCCGCCGAGTTCCAGCAGGCTGCGCCCGAAGCGCGCGGCCACCCGGGGGCCGACCTCCCGGCCCATGCGGGTGGATCCGGTGGCGCTGAGCAGCGCGACACGCGGATCGTCGACCAGCCGCTCGCCCACGGCCCGGTCACCGAGCAGCAGCCGGTGCACGTCGCGGGGCGCGCCGACCTCCTCCGCCGCCCGGGCGAGGAGCCGGTCGCAGGCCAGCGAGATCAGCGGGGTCAGCTCGGACGGCTTCCAGACCACGGTGTCACCGCAGACCAGGGCCACCGCCGTGTTCCAGGACCAGACCGCGGCGGGGAAGTTGAACGCGGAGATCACGCCGACCACGCCCAGCGGATGCCAGGTCTCGGCGAGGCGGTGGCCGGGGCGCTCGGAGGCGATGGTGCGCCCGTAGAGCTGGCGCGAGAGACCGACGGCGAATTCGCAGATGTCGATCATCTCCTGGACCTCGCCCAGCGCCTCGGAGCGGATCTTGCCCGCTTCGATCGTGATCAGGTCCGCCAGGTCGCTCTGGTGGTCGCGCAGCAACTCGCCCAGGCGGCGCACCAGTTCGCCGCGGCGCGGGGCCGGTGTGGTGCGCCAGGCGAGGAACGCCTCGCGGGCGGCGGCCACGGCGTCGTCGGCGTCGACCGCGCTCGACGCCGTCAGCCCGAAGAGGTCCTCGCCCGTGATGGGTGTGCGGGCCCGCAGGGCGCCGCCCTCCGGGACGGTCACGCCGACGCGCCGCAGGCTCGTACGGGCACGGGTGCGCAGGTCGTCGGTGGTGGGCAGGGCGGTGGTGCCGGTCATGGCGCTCCCTGGGTGAGGTGTGCGGACGGGCTGAGGACGAACACGGAGGAAGTCAGCGGGGCCCGGGCCCGGCCTGGACGTCGATGCCCAGTTCGCGTCCTGCCCGGGCGATCGACAGGCGCTGTTGATCCGCGTACAGGGCGAACGGGTCGATGACCTCGCGGTCCATGGCCCCGGACAGCCAGGCGTCGTCGTACGCGGCGCCCTCCTGTCCGGTGTGCCGGGAGCCCTCGCCGCTGAGGTTGGACTGGAAGATGCCGGCGGCGGAGCGCGGCAGGAAGTCCTCGTACACGATGGGCTCGGCCCGCAGCCAGCCCCGGCTCTCCAGCTCGCCGAGGGTGGTCGGGGGCTGCGTCCCGTCGCGCGGCCGGTCGGGCTCGGCGCGGTAGGTGAAGTAGGCCAGCTCCTGGGCGGCCAGTTCACGTTCGGTGGCCGGGACGTGCGCGGTCCACAGGGCGCGGGCCGTTTCGGCGCGGTCGGCTGCGGGGCGCCGGGCGCACTCCTCGTCCACGAGGGTGAGCAGGCGGTCGTAGAGGGCGCGGCCCGCCGGGGTCAGGGCGATGCCGCGGGCCTCGACCTCGCCGAACCGCACCCGCAGGGCGCCGCGCGTGACGCTGCCGTCGGCCAGACGCAGGGCGCGCGGTTCGGCCAGGGCGCGGAAGGACGTCTGGCGCAGGAGCAGGTCAGGTCCCTTCCAGGCGGGTGGACCCTGGATGGTGTCGATCATCTCGATGCCGCGGTCGGTCATCCGCCGGTACAGCTCGTCGATGTCCAGGACCCGCGGAGTGAGGTGGTTGATGTGGGTGGAGCGGACGCCCCCGATGTCCGCGGCGACCGCCGAGACCCTCTCCAGTTCCTCGTACCAGGACCGGTCGATCGGTTCGGCGGACAACTCGAAGGCGCGCACGGCGAGGTGGAGGAAGCGCCCGGCATCCGCCTCGGGCAGCGCACGCTCCGCCTCGGCCCGGTCGGCCAGCGTGAGCAGCTCCGGCGGGAACAGCTCGCGCCCGGCGAGGAAGGTCTCCAGGCGCGAGCGCAGGTCGGCGTCGAAGAAGCGCGGATCCGCGGGTGTGAGCAGGGAGGTGAAGACCCGGAAGGGATTGCGCGCCAACTCGTCGGCGTCCACCGGCCGGAACGCCGTCGACACGACCGGCACCGCGCTCGCGGCCGCCTCCCGCAGGTCGTAGAACCCGACGGGACGCATGCCGAGCGCGCCGAAGATCCGGGCGACGTCGCGCAGTTCGGCGGGGGTGCCGACACGGATGGCGCCGTGCCGCTCCGCGGTGACCCGGCCGATGGATCCCAGCCGTTCGGCGTCGGCGCCCCGCGCCCTCAGGGTCTCCTCGTTCACCTCGCGCGAGACGTCCACGAGGGTGGTGTAGGCGGGGACTTCCCGTCCGTACATCTCCGAGAGCCGTGCGGCGAAGGCGGCCCGCAGCCGCCACTGGCTGATCATGAGTGTTCTGCCTTTCGGACGACTCGGATGCGTACGGCTAGGACGGCTCGGACGGGACAGGGGTCATACGACATGGGCCTCGGGACGGCTCGCGGCCCCGGCCCGGAAGCGGTCGACGCTCATCGGTGCGATGTCGACGCAGGGCGCACGCCCCAGATACAGATCGCGCACGATCTCGCCGACCGCCGGTGCCTGGAGGAAACCGTGCCCCGAAAAGCCGGTGGCGTAAAGGAAGTTGGACGGCTCGTCGGAGCGGCCGATCAGGGCGTTGTGGTCGGGCGTGACCTCGTACAGGCCGGCCCAGCCACCGGCGAGGGGCATCGTGGCGAGGGCCGGGGCGCGGTGGCGTACGACTTCTTGGAACAGGTCGAGCCACTCCGGGGTCCAGGTGGTGTCGAAGCCATCGGCCTGCCGGGGGTCCGCGAGGCCGAGGAGCAGGCCGTCGTCGCTGTTGTGGAAGTAGGCCGACGAGGTGAAGTCGATGGTGAAGGGGATGCGCGGGGCCTGCGGGGACAGCGGCGCGGTGAAGGCGAGTTGGCGCCGCACGGGCCGGACGGGAAGCTCGACGCCGACCATGGAGCCGAGCTGCGCGGCCCAGGCTCCCGCCGCGCAGATCACGGTGGAGCAGCCGACGGTCCCACGGTCGGTGTGCACGGCGCTGACGCGGTCGCCGGTGGTGTCCATGCCGGTCACGCGGGTGTGCGTGGCGAAGCGGACGCCCGCCCCGCTCGCCGCGTCGGCGTAGCCGTGCACGACCAGACCGGGGCGGGCGTGCCCGTCCGTGGGGGAGTGGACGGCGGCGACCAGGCCCTCGGTGGACAGGTAGGGGCAGAGGCGTCGGGCCTCGGCGGCGTCGATCATGCGGCTGGGCACGCCGAGGCTGTTCTGCAACCGCACGCTCTCGGTGAACTGCTCTGCCTGGCGCTCGCCGGTGAGCAGGAAGAGGTAGCCCACGGTGTCCAGGCGGATGTCGGCGCCGGGCCGGTGCGGGAAGTCCTGGAAGGCGCGCAGGCTGCGGCGGCCGAGCTCGATGTTGAGCGGGTCGGAGAAGTGGGCGCGTACGCCGCCGATGGGTTTGCCGGAGCTGCCGCAGGCGAGTTCGCCGCGTTCGACCACGAGGACGTCGCTCACGCCCGCTTCGGCGAGGTGGAAGGCGATGGAGGCGCCCATCACGCCTCCTCCGACGATCACGACATCGGCGGCCGACGGAAGGGCGCGGAAGGCGGGGGTGCCGGACGCGCGAGGGGAGGACGGACCCGGTGGGGAGGAAGGACTCGGCGGGGAGGACGGGCGCGGTATGGAGGACGGGCGCGGTGAAGAGGGCACAAGAAGCCGATCCCTTCCGGAGGCCGCGCCCGGACCGACGCCCCTGAAAGGGCATCAGTTCACGTGCACGGCAGGGCCGTCAGAAACTTGCTCATGCTCATGGTGCGGAGAAGGCTCAGGAACTCGCGGGGCGCAGATCAGCCGGCTGCCCGCCATCGTGACGCAGCCCGACCGTTGACGTCCATGAACGGTTTCTGCTCCTGATCTTTGACGGTCTCTGTACGGTCGCCTCATGGACTGGACGAGTGCGCAGCTGCGGTCCCTGGTGGAGCTGACCCGGCGCGGCACCGTCACCGCCGTCGCCCAGGCCCTCGGCTACACCCCGGGCGGGGTCTCCCAGCAGATCGCCGCGCTGGAGAGGGCGGCGGGGACGCCCCTGCTGTGCCGGGCGGGCCGCCGGGTGGAGCTGACCGACGCCGGGCTCACGCTGGCCCGGCACGCCCAGCGGATCCTGGCCGCGGAGGCCGAGGCCGTCGAGGAGCTGGAGCGCGGTCGCGGCACGGTCACCGGCACCCTGGTGGTCGGCCTGTTCGCCACGGCCGCCGCCGAGATACTGCCGCCCGCCCTGCGGCAGGTGCACGCGGCTCACCCCGAACTCGCCGTGCACAGCCGCGACATGGACGTGGACGAGGTGTACGACGCCGTCGCCTCGGGAGGCGTCGACCTGGCGCTCGGCCTCGACTATCCGGACGTGCCCATCCCGCGTGACGCCGCGCTGCGCGTGAGCCGGCTCTACCGTGAGCGCTTCGCCCTTGCGGTGCCCACCGGCTGGATGGAGGGCCGCGACCGCGCCGCCTTGGCCGACACCCGGGACCTGGCGTGGATCCTGCCGTCGGCCGACAGCTACTACGGGCGGGCCGTGCGCACCGCGTGCCGCCGAGCGGGTCTGGAACCGGACGTGCGCCACGAGGTCACCGACACCGCCGCGACCCTGGCGCTCGTGGAGGCGGGCATCGGCGTGAGCACGGTGACCGAGTTGATGCTCGGCCTCCGTGCCTCACGCTTCGACGTGGTGCGGCTGCGCGAGCGGATCGAACGGCACGTGGTCGTGGTGTGCCGCGCCTCCGCCGAACGGCGCCCGGCGGTGGCGGCACTGGTCGACGTCCTGCGCACGGTGACCGATCAGCGCCGCCAGGCGCACGGGGGAAGCACCCCCGAAGCGCCGGACACCCGTCAGCCCTGACGCAGGGCCACGACCAGATCGCGCGGCAGGCCGTGGGTGTCGTGGAGGTAGTGGAAGTCCTCCTCGCCGATCGGACCCCGGAAGCGCGGGCGGGCGAGCACCTGCCGCCCCCGCTCGATGAGCCCCCGGAACCGTCGCTCCTCGTCGAGCAGAACGCCGCGCACCTCGTGCGGATCCACGGCCTGACGGAAATGGTCCACGGTGTGCCGCACCAACTCGTCGGGCAGGTCGACCAGTTGACGCGAAGGGTCGTCCCGCCACAGCACGGTGAGCACACGCCGTACGAGTCGGCGCAGCACATAGCCGCGCCCGGTGTTGGAAGGACGCACCCCGTCGCCGATCACCACCATGGCCGAGCGGAGTTGGTCGCAGACCAGCCGCAGCGTCGGCTCGTCCAGCTGCCACAGCCCCGGCAGGTGCCGACGCCACGGATCGAAGAGGTCGCCTCCGTACACCGACGTCTGTCCCTGGAGCAGCGAGGCCAGCCGCTCCAGGCCGAGCCCGGTGTCGACGTTGCGCTGGGTAAGCGGTACGAGTGACCCGTCGTCGAGCCGACGGTGGCGCATCATCACGTGGTTCCACACCTCGACCCAGCGGTCGTCGCCGGTCGGCGTGGACTTGGGCGGGGTGTCGCCCGTCCAGAGGAAGATCTCCGAGTCGGGTCCGCACGGCCCGGTGGTGCCGTTGGGCCACCAGTTGTCCTCGACGGTGAGCTCCACCGGAACTCCGCGCTCCTGCCACGACTCCAGGGAGGCGGTGTCGGGACCGACCTGGTCGTCGCCGCCGAAGACGGTGGCGTGCAACAGCCGCGGATCGATGCCGAACCCCTCGGTGAGCAGGTCGTATCCCCAGTCGAGGCTCTGCGGTCCCTCGTAGTCGCCGAGCGACCAGGTGCCCAGCATCTCGAAGACGGTGAGGTGGGTGGGGTCGCCGACCTCCTCCAGGTCGGTGGTGCGCAGACAGCGCTGCACGTTGACGAGCCGCCTGCCGAGAGGATGCGGCCGTCCTTGCAGGTACGGGATGAGCGGATGCATGCCCGAGGTGGTGAACAGCACGGGGTCGCCGGGCGGGGGCAGCAGCGTCGAGCCGGTGATCCTGCGGTGGCCGCGCTCCTCGAAGTACTCGACGAACGTGCGGACGACGTCCTCGGTGGTCATCTTCACGGTGTTCATGGGTGGCTCCTTCGCGTGCAGCGGGGAGGCACCGGACGACGGGTCCGCACATCGGAGCCGGGACGGGAGAGCCACGGAGAACCACCGGCGGACCGTGTCCGGTCGCCGGTGGAAAGGGGAGGTACGTCAGGCGGCGGCAACCGGCGAGCTGGGCGCTCGCGCGGTCGCGGTGGTGTACAAGCCGGTGACGTTCATGAGCCCGACGATAACGCGCGCCTCTTCCGGGCGCACACGAATTTCAGCCGACCGCCGGCCACGCACGCCGAGACCACCGGCGACCCCACGCCGAGCCCACCGGCCGCCCCAAGCAGAGATGACCGGCGGCCCTCGGTCGACCGCGGCTACGAACGCCTTCGGCCCACCAGCGCCACGACCGTCCCGGCCCCGATGATGATCAGGCCGATTCCGCCGAAGATCAGCGGCAGCAGCCACAGCGAGACGAACCCGTCGATCCGCGCGTCCTCGGGGGAATCCGCGCGGTAGAGGACGTCGACCCGCTCACCCTGGTCGTAGGACGGGGGATTGGAGCCCATCGAGCTCTCGAAGGTCCGCGGCTTCCCGTCCGCCGACGTGAACTCGACCACGGGGTAGGCCACCGGCCCGTCGTTCCCCCGCGTCTTGCGGGACGAGCCGCTGTGGTCGGTGCGCCACTCCAGCGACACCACCGTGCCCTTGGCGCGCTCCGCATCCGTCAGGAAGGAGATGGACACCCCCGCCAGGATCACTCCGATGACCGTGAACAACGTCCCGAACGCGACCAACCCGAACGTGATCCACCGACGGGCACCCCACCCACGCACCTGCAACCGCACGACGTTCCTCTCGCTCCGCAAAGGAGAGGGACGCTATCCCAGGCGCGAGGGCCGCCGTCACCCGCCCCGGGGCCACCGCCACCTCGCACACGAGCCGGACACGTCCTGCCCACAGCCCCACGGATCGCTCTATGTCATCTAGTGACATAATGTCGCTTGAGGATGCACGAGATGGAGGGCGGCGAGGCGGTATGGCGACGGAGAAGCGCGGCTCGGGAGGAATGAGCGAGCAGCGGCGCACCCGGCTGCGCCTCGAGATCTCCCGGGAGGCGGCCCGCCTGTTCTGGGAGCAGGGAGTGGCCGCCACGAGCGGCGACCAGATCGCGGAGGCCGTGGGGCTGTCCACGCGCACGATCTGGCGGCACTTCCGCAGCAAGGAAAGCTGTGCCGAGCCGGTCGTCATGCAGGGCGTCGTCACCCTGCTGAGCGTGCTGCGCAGTTGGCCCCGAGCGGTCTCCCTCGAAGACCACCTGGCCACGGAGCTGGCCGCGTTCCGCCACACGAAGCCGCCCGTCGACCTCGCCGACGAGATGCTCGCGGTGAAGATGATCCGTCTCGCGGACACGGAACCCGCCCTGCGAACGGCATGGTTGATGGCCTGCGACCAGACGGAACAGGAGATGTGCGCGATCATCGGCGGCCGTCTCGACCGTCCGGCCGACGACCTGGAGGTGCGGATGCACGCCGCCGCCTCCGCCGGAGTCATCCGGGTGCTCGACGAGCACATCGGCGCCGCTCTCCTGGCCGACGCCGACGACCTGGCGGACTTCGCCGGCGTGGCGGCCGTCTCCCGGCGCTACGCCCACGCGATCCGTACGGCGACGGGCGGAGCGGTGGGCGACCCCGTCACCTGAGGACGCCGAGCCCCGGACGCCGGTGGCTCACGGGGCGGGCGCCGGCGTCCCGCTGGCTCACGGGGCAGTCGTCGTGCGTCTCAGGCGGCCGTAGTGGTCGTGTGCCGCAAGGACGAGTCCATGTGGCGGAAGTGGTCGAGGGTGCGGCGGCGCATCCACAGCGCCCAGCAGCAGAACCCGATCAAGGCGCCCGCGAGGACCAGCGGCATGGCCGAGAGTCCGGTGGTCACCGCCCCGAGGACGACCATGCCGACGGCGAGCAGGACCAGCGCGCCCAGCCAGTAGGGCAGCCACCGGCCGCCGCGTTCCATCTGGCCCAGCTGGTGGGTGACGAGCCGACGCATGGATGCCCGCTCCTCCGGCTCCTGCGGCACCTCGCGATGCCGGATCTTCCGGTGGAGCTCGACGACCCCTCGCCCGTCGGTGCCGGCGGCCCGGCCGGCCTTGCGCCGCTGCACGGCGACGAAGGCCATGGCGATGGCGGAGTAGAACACGCTCTGGATCACCCACACGACCGGGTGCTCGTCCGGGCGGAACAGCGCGGTGACCCCCACGCCCAGCACGAAGATCAGGGCGGCTTGGGTGATCAGGCTCTGGTCGAGCCAGCGCTTGACGACACGCATGGAACTTCCCCCTCGAAGTGGACCGACGTACGGGCGACGGGCACCGTTACCGCCTCCGAATACCCCGCCGGGACCGGAACATGAGCGATCCACGCGGGGTGGGAGCGTACGTTCGTACCTTCCGACTTCCCGAGAGTGTACGATCGTACGCATGTCGACGGACCACTTCGCGGGCGATCCGCGCACCAACCTCGAGCGCATGCTCGCGGGCGACCTCTACATCGCGGACGATCCCGAGATCGCCCGCAGGCAGCAGCGGGCCATGCGGCTCGCCGCCCGCTACCAGGCCGACTTCCTGGACGACGCGGGCGCGGCCCGGTCGGTCCTCGCCGAACTGCTCGGCTCGGTGGGCGAAGACGTCGAGGTGCGGCCTCCGCTGTACGTCGACTACGGCAGCAACATCAGCATCGGGGCCCGCACCTTCGTCAACTACCACCTCACCGCCCTGGACGTCGCGCGCATCACCATCGGCGAGGACTGCCAGATCGGCCCCAACGTCCAACTCCTGACCCCCACCCACCCCGTGGAGCCCCGGCCCCGGCGCGACAAACTGGAGGCGGCGCTCCCCATCACCATCGGGGACAACGTCTGGCTCGGCGGCGGCGCCATCGTCTGCCCCGGCGTGACGATCGGGGACAACAGCGTCATCGGGGCGGGCGCCGTGGTCACGAGAGACGTTCCCGCCGACGTGGTCGCCGTGGGGAACCCCGCCCGGCCGATCCGCGCTCTCTAGGGGCGCGTCACCATGGCCACCGGACACGCGGATCCCCGGCGGCGCGAGCGCATCCTCGCCGCCACCCTCGACCACATCGCCGACGAAGGCGTCGCCGGCGTCTCCCACCGCAAGATCGCCACCCGCGCCGCCGTGCCCCTCGGCTCGATGACGTACCACTTCACCGGCATCGACGACCTGCTCCGCGAGGCCTTCACCCTGTTCGCCGACCACATCGAGGTCGTCTTCGAACGGCACTTGGAGGACGCCGACAGCCAGGAGCAGGCCCGCGAGGCCGTCACCGACCTCATTCACGCACTTTCCGAGGGGCCCCGCCGCGACCTGGTCCTCACCCAGGAGCTCTACACCCTCGCCGCCCGCCGCCCGGAATACCGCGAGCTGACCCAGGCATGGATGCGTCGCAGCCGCCGTCTCCTGGAACGTCACTTCGACGCGGACACCTCGCGGCAACTGGACGCGCTCATCGAGGGGATGACCCTGCACCGCGCCCTGGACGGCGCACCGCACGGCCGCGAACTGACCCGTCGAGCGGTCGAACGCATCACCACCGCCGTCGCATAGCCGAGCACCTCACCACCGCCGCTCGGCCGAGCGCTTCACCGCCATCGCACGCGGGCGGCAACAGACGGCCTGTGGGCGCGCGGACCTGACGCCGCGCGCCCACAGGCGTGTGCCCGTACACATTCCGCTCGCGCGGCGCCCCCGGGTTGGCGTGATGTGCCGTGACGTGCGGCGTCAGTCCTGGTGGACGACGTTCGTGCCGGGGCCACCGGAGAGGGTGTCCCGGCCCGCGCCGCCGTACAGCTTGTCGTCGCCGCTGTTCCCGTAGATCGTGTCGTTCCCGCTGTTGCCGTACAGCGTGTCGTTGCCCCTGCCGCCGTAGACGAAGTCGTCGCCGGCGCCGGCGCGAACGGTGTCGTTGCCGTCGCCGCCGGAGAGGTTCTGCCGCTCCGCGCCGCCTTGGAGCACGTCATGGCCCGCGCCGCCGTCGGCCGCGCTCTCCGCGCCGTCCGAGTAGATCGTGTCGTTGTCGTCGCCGCCCTGCGCGATGCCTCCGGACGCGGCGTGGAGCGTGTCGCTGCCGCCGTCTCCGGCCACCACCCCGCCCGAACCCGCCGTCAGGTCGTCGTCACCCGCACCGCCCAGGACGGAGTTGCCGTCGACGTCGCCGGTGTGGGTCGAGGTGTCCTTGCCGGGGCCGAGTTCCGCCCGGGCGAAGCAGTAGGACTGGTCGGTGGCGTTGTCGTAGGCGAGCGTGTCGTCGCCGTCGCCGAGGTCCAGACGCAAGGTGACGTACGGGTCCTGGCTCTCCAAGGTGTCGACCGTGCAGGAGACCTTGGTGCGGTCCGCGCCGTCGGGGTAGGCGCAGCCGTCGAGCGCGCTGATCGGGACGGCGTCGTCGATCACGTACGTGATCTGTTCGGAGCCTTCGGACATCGACGCCCTGACGGTGACCTTGTTGGTCTGGCCGGGGGCCGCCGTGTAGACGATCTCCCGCTCGGACGTACTGAGTGCGGCGGTCGCCGTCGGCGCCGCGGCACCGGCGCTGCCCGCCAGGAGCAGCGGCGCGGCCAGCCCCGTACCGAGAGCCAGCGTCACCGCCGACGCGGAACGAACAACCCGGCGAGGAATGAGAGAAGAGGGCATGGAAAACCTCCGTGAGGCATACGTGGTCCTTGCAATGACGTGTGACTGACGGGGTTTGATGTTGGTTGTGATCCGATGAGGGAGGTGAGCGCGCACGGACTTTCGGTTACGAATTCCCACGTACCCGCTGACCAGCGGTGTTTGACCACGCATTCAGGAAGCGACGCATTGCCGTAAAGCGAGGTTGGGCGGAAATTCACGGGGGCGAGAAGATGTTTCCCGCGCCCGTCGAGCACGCCGTACAACGGGTCGAGCCTTTCCCGATCCAGCTCAGTCCAGCTCAGCCCAGGTCGGACATGTCGAGGACGAAGCGGTAGCGGACGTCATTGCGCCGGAGCCGGTCGAGGGCTTCGTTCACCTGCGCCGACGGGAGCAGTTCGATGTCGGCGGCGATGCCGTGCTCGGCGCAGAAGGCCAGCAGGGCGGCGGTGGCGGGGCGGCCGCCGCTGCCCGCCGAACTGAGCTTCTTGCGTCCGATGAGCAGGTCGGTCGTCTCCAGTGTGATCGAACCGAGGTGTCCGAGGTGGCTGAGCGTGCCGTCCATGGCGACCAGACGCAGATAGGGGCCGAGGTCGTGCGGTGCGGCGATGGTGTCGATGACGACGTCGAAGCTGTCGCGAGCGGCGGCCATCTGGTCCGGATCGGTGGAGACGACCACCTCGCGGGCGCCGAGGCGACGCGCGTCGTCGGCCTTGCCCGGCGACCTGCTGATGACCGAGGTGTCGGCACCGAGCGCCACGGCGATCTTGACGGCGAGATGCCCGAGCCCGCCCAGGCCCGCCACGGCGACGCGGCTGCCCGGTCCCACGCCCAGGGCGCGCAGCGGTTCCCAGACGGTGACCCCGGCGCAGAGCAGGGGAGCGGCGGCGGCCGGATCGAGCCCGGCGGGAAGCGGATAGGCGAAGGACGCGCGGACGACGTACTCACGGGAGTAGCCGCCCTGGGTGGTCGACCCGTCGTGACGGTCGACGCCGCCGTAGGTCAGCGTCGGGAACGCGTGGCAGAAGTTCTCCTGACCGGCCCGGCACATGGCACACGTGCCGCACGAGTCGACGATGTTGCCCACGGCCACCGGGTCGCCGACGGCGAACCCCGTGACCTCGGCCCCCGTCGCCGTCACCACACCCGTGAACTCGTGCCCCGGGACGAGGGGTTGGCCGCCGTCGCGGGCGTCCAGGGCATGCAGATCCGTGTGGCAGACCCCGCAGTAGTCCACACGGACGGCGAGATCGTCGGCGCGCAGAGCACGCCGCTTCAGCGGCATCCGCCGCAGCGTCGCGTCCGGTCCGTGGGCCTGCCGGCTGATGGTGGTCCTCATGGGGGTTCCTCTCCTGGAGTGGCGTCTTCCACGCCAATGCAAACAGACTGTTCGGTCTATCCATCTCGTCAGAAGAGTAGGGGGCCATCGCCCCTCAGGCAAACCAACTGTTCTGTTTGGTAGCCTGCGGGCATGCCGGAACAGCCCTTGACCACGCGCGGAGCCGCGACCTACCAGCGCATTCTCGACGTGGCGACCCAGGAGTTCGCCGACCACGGAATCGCCGGGGCGCGCATCGAGCGCATCGTGGCCGCGGCACGCACCAACAAGGCGCAGCTCTACTCCTACTTCGGGAACAAGGAGGGGCTCTTCGACGCCATCTTCTTCGGTTCGCTGGAGCGGATCGTGAACGTCGTCCCGATCGACGCCACGGACCTCGCGGACTGGGCGGTCCGGCTGTACGACGAGTACCTCCGCCGCCCCGACCTCATCCGCCTGGCCACCTGGGCGCGCCTGGAGCGCCGCCCGGCAGGACACCTGGTCGAGAACCCCGACCGCCTGGACGACCACAAGCTGCGCGCCATCGCCGAGGCGCAGGCCGCGGGCCGGGTGCGCGCAGGAGATCCGTTCGACGTCATGGCCATGGTCATCGCCATGTCCATGGCCTGGTCCCCGGTGAGCAACGTCTACGCGGCAACCGCCGAGGAACCCCAGGAACTGCACGACCAACGCCGAACCCTGCTCCACGACAGCGTCCGGCGCGCCATGGCCGGTGCTTGACCGCCGTGTCACCTCTCGACCGCACGTCCGAATCGTTCGACGCCATGGGGGCCGGAGACGTCCCGTGACGTATGGGCCCGTCGCTTCGCCCCGCGTCGGCCGGCCCCGCGCTCGCAGAGGGGGCGCAGCCGACCGGGCCCACGCCATATCCATTCGAAGTCCGTCATCCCGTCGCGCTATCGTGACCCGGCAATCCGCCTGGGTTGTCGATCCCCGGTGAGGGACTGCATCTTGTCCGGTTGCGGCAGCAGCGCCGCCTATTCATAGATGTGAGTGCGGTGTGACTGAGCAGCACGGAGTCGAATCAGAGCTGGTTGACCTCGGCGCGGTCAGCCCGGCCGACGCCCGCACCCTGGATGCCGCACTCGTCGAGGCGTCGATGCAGCGGCTCCTCAGCCGTATCGACGATCCGGCGAGCAGCATGGGTGGCTACAACCCGCAGCGCGACGAGTAGCGCGAGCGCGGCAGGAACCTGGAGCTGTCATGCACGTGGACGCACAACCGCTGCAACCGCATCGGGTGGGCCGTGAGCCGTACCGCGATCTGCTGGCGGGGGCTTGCGGACCGGAGGCCGTGGATGCGCTGTGTGCTGCCGAGCGCAGTTGGCGGTTGCTTCTCCTGCGCGCGCTCATCGATGCCGCGGCTGATGTCCCCATGGCGCTGCTGCCGTCGCTGAACGACGGCTGGCAGTTGCTGAACCGTGCCTGGGAGGCCGATCCTGAGCCGGTGGAGCGTCTGCTCCTCTATCCCACCGTGGGCACATGGGCCGCTCACGCCTTGCGGCGTGTGCGCGGCACAGAGGTGGGCGAGTCCCCGCTGTGGGTGGAGCTGGGCCAGCTGCACACGGTGGCGGCCTCCGCCGCAGTCCTCGCCGGGCTGGAATTCCGCACCACCGTGCCGGTGCGGGACGGGTGGGTGGTCCTCCCGATGCTGGGCGGCGCCAAGATGCCGACCGTTGGTGGCCGTTGGGGCAACGTCCAGGTGACCGCAGAGGCAGGATCGGTGCGGATCGGTGCGGTGCACCAGGGCGGTCCGGACTGGTCGCCTCTGCGGGAGTTGAGCGGCGAGGGATGCTCGGCCGTCCTGGACGACCTGGACCCCTACCGTGCGCTGCGCACCCCGCAGCCGCCGCAGCCGCTGGACACGACCGGCCGGTATGCCGCCCTCTTCGAGGAGGCCTGGCAGCTGCTGCACGCGGAGGATCCCGAAACGGCCCGGGCCGTGGCGAAGGGCCTGAGGTCGGTGGTTCCCCGTCCGCGGGCGGAGCCGTACCGCCCGCACAGCGCGTCGTCGGGCGACGCGTTCGGGGCGGTGGTGGCTTCGGAGCCCGACGACGCGGAACAGTTCGCGTCGACCCTGGTGCACGAGTTCCAGCACAACAAACTCGGTGCCTTCATGCACCTGTTCACGCTCTACCGCGAGGGCGGCACCGAGCGCTTCTACGCACCGTGGCGTGATGATCCACGGCCTCTTGGAGGGCTCCTGCAGGGGGTGTACGCCTTCTTCGGCGTCACTCGCTTCTACCGGCGGCGGCAGACTCCGCTGGGCGCATTCGAATTCGCGTTGTGGCGCGCACAGACGCTCAGGGCCTTGCGCGGCATCCGTGGGGCACACCGGCTCACCGCTCTGGGCCGGGAGTTGGTCGACGCACTGACCGAAGGTCTCACCCCCTGGCAGGACGAGCCGCTCAGCCCCGAAGCGCTGGACGCGGCCCGGTGCGCCGCCGCCGACCATTACGCGTCGTGGCGGGCCCACCACGTGCAAGCCGATCCGGACGCGGTCACTCGTGCTGCCAGGGCCTACGAAGGCGACCGTCCGATCACGCTGCCGCAGGGCGCCGACGTCATTGTGCCGGGCGCTCCGCAGCGAGGTCTCGACACGCGCGCCGTCCTCCTGCGCCGCCTGCTCGTCGACCCCGAGGCCCTGCGTGCGCTGCGCCGGGCGCCGGAGGCGGTGGTGGAAGGAGCTCGCCCGGAGGACGTGGCTCTCGTCACCGGTGACACCGACTGGGCCCGTCTGCGTTTCGAGACCCGCGTACACGAAGACGGAGCTCCCGAGGCGTGGGTCGGTCTCGGCCTTGCCCTGCGGGCCGTACACCACCCGGCGGCGGACGTTCTGCTGACCCGTCCCGAGTTCGTGCGGGCGGTGCACGCGGAGCTTGGCGGCGACGTCGATCCGGTGGGGCTTGCGTCCCGCTTCCGCTCCTGAGCCGCCGGACCCGACCGTCCGTTACAGCGGCAGCGGATCGATGTAGCAGTTGGCGCGCGTGCGGTTGGTCAGGTTCGTGGTCGCCGGATGTGTGGCACCCAGTTGGGTCCGCAACTCGCCCAGAACCGTGCTGAGCAGGTCATCGCACTCCTCGTGCCGCCCCACCGCGTCGAGGTCCAACGCCCGGTTCGCGGCGGCGCTGAGCGTGGAGGGGTGTGTCGGCCCCAGCACTTCGGCGCATCGCTCCAGGGTCGCCGTGCCCAGGGCCAGCGCCTCCTCGTACCGCTCGAGCGCCGCCAGATCGCTGGCCAGATTGGTCGCGACGACCAGCGTCAGCGGGTGCCGCTCGCCCAGCTTCCCGGCGAGCGCGGCATGGGCGCGCAGGTCCACCTCGTACGCCTCTTGCAGGCGTCCGTCCAGGCGCAGAGTGATGGCGAGATTGGCTTCCGCGGAGACCGTGTGCGGATGCTGTGAACCAAAGATGCGCTGGTAGCGGTGACAGCACGCGTCGGCCAGCTCCCTGGCCCGCTCCAGCTGTCCGTCGTGTCGGAGGTCGACCGACAGACTGAGCGAGGCGGCGATCGTGTCCGGGTGCTCCTGGCCGAACGCGAACCGGCCGACGGTGACGCCCAGCACTTCTTCCGAGATCTCGAGCGCCGCCCGGTGGTCACCCGCCTTGCGGCGCGCCACCGCCAGGACACGTTTGGCGTGCAGGGCGGCCGGGCTCTCCGCCTGGGACTGCCGCTGGTATTGGGCCACCACCTCCTCCTGCCGATCGCGGGCGTAGGCATAACGGCCCAGTTCGCGCTCGTCGATGGTCAGACCGACCCGGGTGAGCAGCGTCAGTTCGTGATCGGTGCCCAAGAGAGCCTGCTTCAGCTCCCAGGTGGTGCAGTCCAACTCGTAGGCGTCCTGGAAGCGGCCGACGAGCCGCAGGCAGACGGCAAGGTTGTGGGCGGCGTTCATGGTGGCCGGATCGTCCGCACCGAAAGCGGCCGTCGCCCGGTCATACACCTGCTGGGTGAGCGCCAGGGCTTCGTCGAAGTCGCCCGTGACCCGCAGGTCGGCCGCGACGGCCCCCATGGCGTCCAGATGGCTCTCCCGGGGCTCGGCCACCGGGACACGGGGCGGAAGCTGCGCGGACTCGTACGCCGCCAGCGTCACCCTGTTGATCTCCGCCGCCTCCTTGTAGCGCCCCATGCTGAACAGGGTCCAGCCCAGCCAGAAGGCCAGCGTGAGGGTCTTCTCGTCCTCGGGACCGAAGAGCTCGCGGGCCGCCGCGTACGCCTCCTGGGTGAAGCGCTGCGCGCTTTCGTGGTCGCCCCAGCGCTGGAGATACTTGGCGATGTCGACCACGAGGTTGTGCACCCACGGATCCGTGGAGTGGACGGCGTCGGCGGCCACGGCGTGCGGATACAGCATGGAGTAGCGGGCCCATGTCGCGGTGGACTCCGGATTGCGGGGGTCGGCCGAGGCGAGGAGCACCTGCGCGCCGCGCTTCATCTGCTCCTGCTGCAGCGGCGTCATGCGGTTGACCAGTACGGCCTGGACGAGCCGATGTATCTGGAGGGAGTTGGTGCGCAGGTCGACCCGTGCCAGCGAGTACCGCTTGATCTCCCGGACGGCCCGGCTGAGGCGCAGCGGATCCGCAAGTGCCGCGTCCAGCTGCGGGGCGATGGAGCCGCGGTGCACATTGGAGAACAGATCGCGTGGAATCGCCTCCGGAGCCAAGTAGGCACAGACCTGCAGGAGTTGGATGGCCTCGGGGTTGGTCTGCTCGACGTGGTCGAGAGAGACGTTCCAGGCGGTGGCGATGGACTGCTGATAGGCGTACGGCGCGGACTCGAAGAGCAGCTCGCTGCGCTTCTCCTTGAAGAGCCGCAGGTACTCCTGGACCGGCATCCCTGTCTCGGCGCGCCAGGCCGCGGCCTGCTCTATGGCAAGCGGGAGGTCCCCCAGGGCGTGGGCGAGCTCATCGGCGTCCTCCTCGGTGAGCTCCGGGCCGCGTTTGTTGAGCAGCCTGATGCTCTCGCCGCGTTCGAAGACGTCCACCTCGAGGCAGCGTGCCACATTGTCCCAGTGCGGATTGCGCGAGGTGATCAGGACGGTGCCGAGGCGGGAGTTGGGCAGGAAGGGCGCCAGCGTCTCGGCGCTCTCGGCGTTGTCGAAGACGAGCAGCCAGCGGCTGTACGGATCTCCGCGGCGCAGGGCATCGAGGACGGCCGACACCGTGACGCTGGCCTCGGAACCCTGGCTGATGCCCAGGCGCGAAGCCAGCTGCGCCAGTCCGTTGATGATGCCGGAGGCGCGTTCGCTCGATATCCAGCAGATGAGGTCGTACGAACTCTGGTGTACGTAGACGTACTCGAGGGCCAGCTGGGACTTGCCGATGCCGCCAAGGCCGTACATGGCCTCGGGCAGTACGGCTGCCGTTCCGCCGCTGTCCAAGCGTTCCGCGAGCTCTCCGAGCAGCCGCTCGCGGCCCGTGAAGTTCGGGTTCCGCGGGGGCACGTTCTCCCACACGGCCGGTGATGACGGGGCGTGCCGTGGGGGAACATGCGGATGCTGCGGTGGATCTCCCGTCGGAACAGGTGTGCTGGTCATGGATCCTCCCCCTCGGGCGCCGACGTCCGTCGACGTGATGGTGGATGCCCGGTCGATGTGCCGTGCCAGCGCCTGTCCCAGGAGCCGGGCGCGCTCTTGGAAGGGGCCCGCGAGCGCGCGCAGGGCGAGTTGCTCGATGCGGAGAAGACGTGCGTTGTCCGCGCGGACCACGGGAAGCGGCGCAGTCGTCGGTGCGGTGACCACCGCGGTGTAGTAGCCGGCCCCCGGAACCGGCCGGACTTGGGCGGCCGACGCCGCGTCCAGTTCGTCGAGTGCGAGCAGCACGCGCTGCGTGTCCGCACGCCGCGCCCCGTCGAGCAGAAGTTCCCGGCTCCCGTCGTCCATGTCGAAGCCGCCCCTGCCCGGCACGGGAACGAGCAGGCCGAACGCCCTCAACTCGGCCAGATCGGCGGGCCCTGCGCCCGGCGCGAACCGGTCTCGCAGCCTGTGGATCACCGGGAGCGTCAGGGGCGCGGCGGCCAGCAGCGCCGCGAGTGCTGCCCCGGCCGCCGAGCAGCCGGCCCGGTAGGCGGCCACTTTCTCGGCGGCGTACGCCGCCGTCCGGTTGCCGTACGCCGACCCGGGTGCGTCCGGCGACGGAATCACGCAGGCCGGCAGCTCCGTCCAGCCCTCGGCGTCGCCCGTGAGCCATCGCGACCAGCGTGCAAGCCATCGGCCGCGCAAGGGCAGCAGCGGCATCGGAAGGGTCCCGTGGGGCAGCGCGGTGTCGTGCGGAGCCAGGGCGTTGTCGCCGACGAGGATGCCGAGGGGGGCGCGGCCGGGGGCTGCCCAGGCGGAAGCCGGGAAGCGGATGCGTCGGGCGGGCAGTCCGGAACGTGACCAGAGACGCTGCGGCAGCAGATGGATGCAGGCCACCGGATGCCTTCGCGCCCAGTGGGCCAGGGTGGCGGAGGCGGTGCCGTCCCACCAGGCCGGGCCGAGTGCGTCCGTGACGACAAGGATCAGCCGATTGCTGCTCCCGGCCGCAAAGCGGTCGGGTTCACGACCGGCCACGAGCTCGCCGTGCCACGCGAACTCCGCTACACGCAGGCCTCGTTGCCGTCGCAGCGTGGTGCGCAGTCGGGAGATCACCGGGTCCCACAGAACCATGCCTGGCGCCGCGTCGAGGACCAGGCTGACGTGACGTCCGCCGTCCGCGTGGCCCAAACGGTGCAGGCTCCGCGCGACGAGCGTCCAGTCCGGGTTATCTCCGCCGGCGGTACCGGTCGGGGACCCGGCCGCGGAGCTGAGCGGGTGGCCCAGGAGTGCGCTGTCGAGCCGGTCCAGGAGACGGCGGTCGCTCATGGTGCTCCTGGCGCCTGGCCTCGCAGCAGATCGAGCAGGCGAGCCGCGACGGAGTCCGGGCTCTCCTCGGGCGGCCAGGGGCCGGCGGCGGCGAACGCGACCGCGTCCAGAGCGTGGGCCACGCTCAGTTGGCCCAGCGCGCGGGGATCAGCGGCCCAGGCGTCAGCCAGCTCCGCGACCAAGGCCAGTAGACGCGGGTCGGCGTCCTCGGTGATCCCGGCCCGGCTCTTCACCGTCGCCATGAGTTCTGCCGCCGTCGGCAGCGGATGCTCCCAGTGCAGACAGTCGGCCAGGAACTCGGCCGGGAAGCTTGTGTCCCGCCCCGCGGTGATGACCGTGACCGGTGGTTCGTGGCAGGCGACGACTCCACCAGACACCGGTGCCGTCACACCCGGGTCGTCCGTTCTGACGGTGGCCGGATCGTCCGCCGCCAGCTCCGGAACGTCGAAGCCGCCGCGCCGCAGCACGGCGCTCAGCTCGACGGGCAGATCGAAGTCGCCTCGGTCCAGACCCTCGACGAGCAGGACGCGGGGGCGGCCGTACGGCAGCAGTGCCGTACCCAGGGGGCCGAGCCGCACATTGGTCACGCCCTCCGCCGGGCGCGCCGCGTACAAGGCGTCTTGGAGCGTCGACGACCCGGTCACCGTCCAATGCAGGACCCGTCCGAGACCCAGCTCCCGGGCGACACGGAAGGCCACCGTGGCTCGGCCGACCCCGGGCGGGCCCGTGATCAGCAGAGGCCGGCGCAAGGACAGTGCCGCGTTCACCGCGACCGTCTCGCCGGTTGCGGTCGCCATGCCCAGCGCCGCTCGCGCCGTCGTCCCGAGCCGGCGCTCGGCCTCGGCGACGTCGTCCGGCGGCGGCTCCAGGTCCGGTCCTCCCGTGTACGTGCGCCAAGGAGGGGGAGCCGGCAGCACGGGGGCGGCCGTGCCGTGCGGCAGTCCTGTGCCGCGATACGGGCCCGGGGCGGCGTGCGTGCGGGCGGTGGGCCTGGCACTGGGTGGCGAGTTCACGAAGCCGCTCCGTATATGAGCTCGGGTAACCCGTCCGGTGTGTCGTAGATGATGACGATCCGCTGGTGCCAGCCGATGGTCCATGGCGCGACGGCACCGACGTCCTGGCCATCATCCCGACCGTGCTCTCGTACGTCGAGCCCTCCCTCGGTCATGATGCGCGAGAACAGCACCGAGAAGTCGGGCTGCGCACGCTCGTCGTGCCGCCACATCACCAGTGGCACCCCGTGCCGGAGGGCTTTGGTGACGTCCCTGCGCCCTTCGGCGGAGCTGGGTTTGTGGGCGAGCACCAGACCGGCCACCGGCTCCTCGCCGTCGAACTCCCGTCCGTCCTCGCTGAGCGCCCGCACGAGCTGGAGCAGACGTCCTGCCTCCGGCTGCCCGCTGAGGGGCCGCCAGCGCTCTCGCCAGGTGCGGCACCAGGGGGGATGTCGCATCCGGTCGCGGCTGTGGACGATCACGGGGAAGGACACCGCGAACTCCGGCAGCGCGCCGCGCCGTATCAGGGTGTCCGGGTGGTCGATGAGATCGAGCGGCAGCACGTACTCGACCTCGATGCGCTCTCTGGGCACGCCGTGGTCCCGTCTCAGTCGCTCCCTGGCCAGGTCGACGCGTGCCAGCAGATCGGCGAGGCGGATGCTCCGTTCGGTGTGCGGCAGCGGCAGGCGCAGCCAGGTACCAGGGAGCGGCCGACAGTGAAAGTAGAAGGAAACGGCCCAGTCGTCCGGGTCATTCCCGGGGTCGGGCTCCAGCTCTACCAGCAGTTTCGCGGAAGTGGCAGGTTGCACCGGGGTTTTGACCAGGCTGCTGCGCAGGGCGTCGACCTGCTCCTGGTAGGTGGCGGGCCGCGGCGCGGGCGATCCTTGGCCGAGCGGCTGCCACTCCGATTCCGTGCGCGGGCCGCCACCCTGGCGGGCGGATTCCAGACGCAGCGCCCAGGCGCGGCTGTAGGCCTGAATTTCCCCGGCTGTCTCACCGCCGACCGCGCTGGCGACGAGTTCGAGGAAGTGCACGGCCGGGGGCAGACCCTCTGAGGGCATATTGGTGCCCGCGAGATGGGCGAACGCTTTCCACAATCCGTCGCAGTGGGCGGGCATTCCCTCGCTCCGGCTCCTGGTCGCGCGTGCGAAGAGGGCGGAAACCGGCACTCCGTTCAGATCCGACTCGTACAAGCGGGCGAGAGCGGACCGTAATCGGACCCACCCCTCGGCTCCGATCTGGCGCAGCGCCTCCATTTCGTCCGCTCGGAAGCGCAGCCCGGCCGCGACGGTCCGGTCGCCCGGATACCGCTCTTCGTAAGCCGCCACCAGCTCGCTCATTCCGGTGGGGCCCGCGGCGCACCGGTCGATGAGGAGGGGCAGCAGGTAATCCGAAGAGAGGCAGGCCCTCTCCGCGTCCTCAGCCGCATCCGGGAACAGCCGCCGCAGCAGCGCGAGCCGGGGAGCGTATTCACTCAGGGACGGTGACCTCTCCAGTTGAGCGCGGACTTCGGCCAGGATGCGACGCCTGTGGTGCGGTTCGCTGAAGCCGCCCGTGTACTCGGACAGGCGCAGGCGGCAGTCGATGTCGTCCAACAGCGCCTCGACCGGCAGCACGGTGAGTCTTCTGCGGCTGCTGACGTCGCTGTGCAGAACGACCCCGACCAGCGTGCGCCGCTGATCGATGAGAACCGCTGCGCCCGAGATGCCGCCCCAGTCGGCGCCGGATTCGGGGCAGTCCTCCTCGGCCATGTACAGAGCCATCAGTTCAGACCGCGCGAGATTGGCGGGCCTGATCCTGCCGCCACCCTGAAAGGGATTGTGGGCGTGCTGAACTTCGTAGTTGAAGCTGGGAAAGCCGAAGATCTGGAACTCGGTGATATCGGCTTCCACGAGACCGAGGTGGGGTTTGGTGGCCGGCTTCGGCGGTGCCCAGCCAGACCCGGTCACCACCAGGAGAGCGGCGTCCACCGGGGAAGCGGGGCCGAGATCGAGGCTCGTGCCCCAGCCGGACAGGTGCGCCAGGCCGGTGGTACGGGTCCGGGACGGGAGCGGGAGGCCGCTCCAGATGACCTCGCAGGGGTGCCAGGGCAGATGAGCGGCGTGCATGCCTTGTCGCACTTCCACGACGAGTCCGCCCCCTGCCGTCGTCCGGTCCGCGGGCGCTTCAGGTACCAGGAGATGGGCGGCGGTCACGATGAGATCCGCGTCGATGACCCAGCCCGAGCCGTAGCCGATCTGGCGACCCCGGACGTCCCGCACGCTGATCTCCACCAGCCGGTCCGGCACGAGGCGTGCGGAGCCGACCATGCATCACTCTCCGGTGCCGGCCGCCGTATGCCCCGGGGAACCGGGCGGTGGGGCGTTCCGGGGGCGGTCGAACCGGTCGCCGACATTGAGGATGCCGCGTGGTTTCAGCGAGACGACGAGCCGGGTCCCCGTGCGCTTCACGCCGATACGCCCGCGTTTTGCCGTCACGTACCAGGAGACCCCGCCCTCCACGGTGTCGCTCTGTTCGGCCTGGACGTCCAGTTCGACGCTGATGCCGTCGACCGAGAATCCGATGGCCTTGCCGATGCCCTGCTCTTGTGCGGCGGTCAAGTCCTGACGCAGCGACTCGATCGCTTCGGTCAACGTCAGTCGCCGTGATTCACGTGCCACTCGGTCCCCCCGATGCATGCGCGCCGACTTCTGCGCACGGAAAGAGTGCCACTCGGCGTCGCGCCGTGCGCCCTGTTCCTGTGTACGCAGCCCGAAATCGTCCTACCCGTTTGGCAACTGCCCGACACTGTATGGGAGTTGGGGCCTTCTCAAAGTGAAGCCCTTTCCGGTCACGGAATCCGGACCACATGAACCGCCGGGTGATCGGTGCAGCCGAAGAGTTGCTGAAGCGGCAAGTTGGCTTGCCGGTCTGCTGGGTCCGGGCGCACGGTGTCGTCATGACCGATACAGAGACTGAGACGAACAGCCGGACGGATTCCCGGACGGGCTCCCGCGCGCACCCCGCGACGACCGCCGCGGCCGACGGGCGAGACGTCGTGGACGTGGTGGTGGTCGGGGGCGGCGCGGCCGGTCTGTCGGCGGCGCTGACCCTGTCCAGGGCCAGGCGCTCCGTGCTGGTGGTGGACTCCGGTGAACCGCGCAACGCACCCGCCGACGGCGTGCACGGCTTCCTCTCCCGCGAAGGCCTCGCGCCGGGCGAACTGCTGCGGATCGGCCGGGAGGAGGTCGCCGGGTACGGCGGGCGCGTCGTGGCGGACCGGGTGACGGAGATCCGGCGGGACGGCGAGGCCTTCGTCGTGCGGACCGCCGGCGGGCGCAGCCAGGTTGCGCGCCGGTTGCTGGTGACGACGGGGCTCGTCGACGGGCTGCCCGAGGTCCCCGGCGTACGCGAGCGGTGGGGGCGTGACGTCCTGCACTGCCCCTACTGCCATGGCTGGGAGGTGCGTGACGAGCCGATCGGCGTCCTGGCGACCAGCCCGATGGCGGTGCACCAGGCGCTGCTGTTCCGTCAGTGGTCGCCGGACGTGACCCTGTTCCTGCACACGGCGGGGGAGTTGACCGAGGAGCAGTGGGAGCAGCTCGCCGCCCGTGGCATCGCCGTCGTCGACGGTGTGGTGGCCGGTCTCGACGTGGCGGAGGACCGGCTCGTCGGCGTACGGCTGGACACCGGCAGGCGCGTCCCGGTGCGGGCTCTCGCCGTGGCGCCGCGGTTCGAGGCGCGCGCGGCGATGTTCGAGGGCCTGGGTCTGAGGAGCGTCGAGCACCCCATGGGCGTGGGGAGTCACGTGGAGTCGGACGCGACCGGGTACACGGGTGTCCCGGGGGTGTGGGCCGCGGGCAACGTCACCGATCTCATGGCCGGAGTCATGCTCTCCGCGGCCAGTGGCATGACGGCGGCGATCGCCCTCAACGGAGATCTCGTGGCGGCCGACACCGCGGCCGCGGTGGCCGCCCGGCGTGCCCCGGAGCCTTTCGGAGCGGCCGCCGAGGCGGCCAACTGCGAGCGTGTACTGGGGGAACGGAGGCACGGGATCGAGTCCGTCCTGGCCGCGCAGCAGGGGTGACGCGGAGAACCCCGGGCCGGCTGAGGGGGCGTGCGGGAGGGCGTCGTCGGGCACAACGCCGGTGGCGCTATCCCGTCGCAGACTGTCATTAATGCCACTGGGAGGCACGAGCGGCCCCGGATACCTTCGGCGGTGATCCCGGCGAGGACCGGGCGCGCGGCACCACCGAAGGAACTCCATGCAGGTCATCCCGTACGTCGCACCGATCCTGATCGGCGTCCTCTACGCCCTCGCGATGTCCCTGATCCGCGCACCGCACCGGCGCCGCTTCAACGCGATCATGCTGGCCGGTGCGGGCGCCGCCTATCTCAGCGGCGGCGGGCTGGGCGGCTGGGAGTTCCTCTTCACCGCGGCCGTCACCTACTGCGCGTACCGCGGTCTGGAGTCCTGGACCTTCATCGGCATCGGCTGGCTGCTGCACACCGGATGGGACCTGGTGCACCACGTCAAGGGCAACCCGATCATCCCCTTCGCCCACGACTCGTCACTGGGGTGTGCGATCTGCGATCCCGTCATCGCGCTCTGGTGCCTGCGCGGCGGCCCCTCGCTCATCGCCCTCGTCCGCGGCGGCCGACGCGCGGGCGCACCGCGCGGGCAGACCGTGCGGGCGCGGTGACGCGGGGGCGGTGACCGGCGGCTTTCACGAGGTGCGGCGCAGGCGCGTTCACCGGGCCCATGTAGCCTTCGTCGGCGCGCTCTTCCCCCGGGTGCACCGTGTCGTGTCTCATCGCTGCGCCGAGGACCTTGCCTCATGCCTCAGACGAACCTGCCCGAAGAACTGCGCCCGGAGCCCTCGGAATCGCTTCAGGACATACTCAAGTCCCACGAACTGCACGCCGCTCTGGAGTGGTTGGAGACCAACCCGCCCCACGTGATAGCCGACGAACTCGGCCGCATGGACGCCGACGACGCGGGCAAGGCCTTCCGGCTCCTCGACAAGGACCGGGCGCTGACCGTCTTCGAGGAACTGGAGCCGGTCGACCAGCAGCAGATCCTGGAAGGGCTGCGCGAGCGCACCTTCCGGGAACTCGTCGAGGGCATGGACCCCGACGACCGGGCGCGGATGCTGCGCGAGGCCCCCGCCGACGTCGCCGAGCGGGTGCTCGCCGGACTGAGCACGAACGAACGGCGGATGACCTCCGCACTGTTGGACTACCCCGAGGGCTCCGTCGGCCGCTACATGACCCCCGAAGTCGTGGCGCTCGCCCAGGACCTCACCGTCCAGCAGGCGTTGGAGGTCGTCCGGGAGGAGGGCGCGCGGGCCGAGACGGTCTACACCCTGCCCGTCGTGGACGAGGGCCGGCGCCTGGCCGGGATCGCCGAGCTGCGCGAGCTGGTGCTCAGCCCGCCGCAGACGCTGATCTCCACGCTGGTCGTCACCGAGCCGGTGTCCGTCTACGCCACCGACACCGCCGAGCGGGCCGCCCGGCTGATGCGGGAGACCAACGACCTGAACCTGCCGGTCGTCGACGCCGAGAACCGGCTCGTCGGCCTGCTCACCATCGACGACGCGCTCGAAGTCATCGAGGCCGCCGACTCCGAGGACGTGGCGCGGCAGTCGGGCGCCGCCCCCTGGGCCGGGCACTACATGGCCGCGACGGTGTGGCAGCTCGCGCGCTACCGGGCGCTGTGGCTCAGTCTGTTGCTCGTCGCGGCGACCCTGACGGTCAGCGTGACCCAGTCCTTCGAGGGCACCCTGGAGAAGGCCGCGCAGCTCGCCATCTTCATCCCGATGCTCATCGGCGCGGGCGGCAACGCGGGCGCCCAGGCCGCCACCTCGTGCGTACGCGCCCTGGCCGTCGGCGAGGTACGGGGCTCGGACCTGCTGAAGGTCATCTGGCGGGAGTTCCGGGTGGGCCTGGTCCTCGGCTCGCTCCTCGCGGTCCTCGGCGTGGCGGTGGGCACGCTGTTCGTCAGCGCGAAGATCGCCGTGGTGGTCGGCATCACGCTGGTGGTCATCTGCGGCTGGGCGGCGACCATCGGCGGCACGATGCCGATCCTCGCCAAGCGGCTGCGGATCGACCCGGCGGTGGTGTCGGCGCCGATGGTCACCACGCTCGTCGACGCGACCGGTTTGATCATCTACTTCATGACGGCGAAGGCCGTGCTCGGCATCTGAGACTCCCGTGACGAGAGGACATCCGGGGCTCCCGTGAGGAGAGCGAATGCCCCCGACAAGGCTCCCGAGCGGGAAGCCCGAGGAGGGCGGCGTCATGCCGAAGGCAACCCGGGCGACCGTGGGGGCAGTTGCGGCGCTGTGACCGTTTTTAGCGGATTCCGTTACGCGCTCTCCGGGTGATCGCAATGTCGGGTGCATACGTTTATGTTCCTCATTGTGCGACTCGTCGCACGACGAGGCTCGCGTACCGACCGACACACAAGGGGATCTCTGCCGCCATGCGAAACAACCGCCGCAGCCTTCTGCGCACCACCGCCGTCTCCGCTCTCGTCGGGTCGGTCCTGCTGATTCCCGCCACTGCCGCGCTCGCCGCCGGGTCGGACCCGGAGCCCCAGCCGGCGCCCGCCGCACCGACCGCGCCCACCGCACCCACGGCTGCCGTCGCGCCCGCCGCGGCCACGCTCACCGCGAAGGCGTCCGTCTCCCACGTCCGCGCCTGGCAGGAGTTCCGCATCACCGGCAAGGCCACCGGGCTGAAGGCCGGCAGCAAGATCACCTTGCAGCAGAAGCAGCACGGGACGTGGAAGGCCCTGCCGGCCAGTACGGTCACCAACGCGTCCGGGAGTTACGGCCTGCGCGTCAAGCTGGGCCTCAAGGGCAAGAACGAACTGCGGGTGGCCGGCGGAGCCGCCGTCTCGCCCGTGGTCACGGTGACCGTGAGCTGACGCGCGCATCCACCGCCGGACGCGACCCGCTGCGCCCCGGCTTCCTGACCCGCTGACCCGCTGAGGGCCGGCGGGTCGCGTCTTGCCGGGCGCCGCCTCAGGCCTCGGGGGCGCGCACCATGAGCAGGTAGTACTCCATGTGGTCCCGGCAGAAGCTGCGGTAGGGAGCCATCAGCGGATCGGTGTGGGCCAGGGCCTCCTTGCCGAACCGCTCCTCGATCTCGCCGCGCCGGTCCTCGTAGAGCACGCACATGAGCTCGCCGCACAGCGCCGAGTTCGCGGTCATGTCGCGTACGGACTCCACGTGGAAGCCCGCCTGTTGGAGCTCGCCGACGAGCGTGGCGAAGGGGGTGAGCGGGGGACAGGACCACATCTGCGTGAAGGCCGCCACCTCCTCGGCGCTGGGGCTTGTGCGCAGGGCGAACTCCGTGAAGAGGAACCGCCCGCCCGGACGCAGCACCCGCAGGGCTTCGCGCAGTCCCGCGAGGCGGTCCGAGAGATGGGGGATGCAGTCGATGGACCACGCGGCGTCGAAAGCGTGGTCCGCGAAGTCCAGTCGCATGGCGTTGCCGTAGGCGAAGTTCACCCGCTCGGCGAGGCCTTGGGGCGCGTTCGGCGCGGTGAGGCGTTCCTGGCAGCGGGCGAGCTGGCTCTTGCTGACGTTGATGCCGGTGACGCGGGCGCCCGTGCGCTCGGCGAGGCGGACGGCCGGACCGCCGGTGCCGCAGCCGATGTCGAGGAGGTGTTCGTGGGGCGCCAGGTCGATGGTGTCGACGAGGAAATCGGTCTGCCGGTCCTGGGCCAGGTCGGCCAACGCGACCAGATCGGCCACGGGCGGGTGCTGCCCGTGCGGTGCGTACATGCCGATGTGGAGGGCGGTCGAGCCGAGCGTCATGGCGAGCATCTCGCCGAACTGGTCGTACATCGCCCCGATTTCTTCCGGGGTGGGGGCCGTCGTGCCGCGTGCGCCGAGGTCGTCCATGGTCATGGTGCATCCCTTTCAGCGACGGGGTCCGGTCAAGGAATCGCGCTCAAGAAGACGTGAACGGCGCGTACGGGGTACGCGCCGGACCTTGGGACGCTAGCACCGGCCGGGGCGCGCGGTGGAGCCCGGAAACCGCCAAGCACCGGACGCCTGCATCGGGCGCCAAGCACCGGACGCCAAGCGCCGGGCCTCGCCCATCTTGCCCCGACTGCCGGGCCCCGACCGGCGAGCGCCTGAGCCGCCCGGCGCTCCGGCGACCGGCGACCGAGCGCGGTCACTCGTGCTCGGCGTGCCCCCGCGCGTCGGCGGAACTCTCGGCGGCGGCGTGCGCGTCGACCTGCCGCTCCACCTCGCGCGCCTCGTCGGTCAGCATCCGCAGCCTGGCCTCGGCCTGGTCGGCGCGGGCCTGGAGGCGGGCGGTGTCGTCGGCGATGACCTGGCAGGCCAGATCCATCGCGGCGTCCACGTCCTCGGCGGAGCCGCGCTCGGCCAGCTCCTCCAGTGCGCTCTTGACCGCGGAGATGCCGCCGCGGGTGTGGATGTCGTTCCAGAACTCATAGTCCATCCGGGCAGTTTGCCGGATCGGACACCGCGGAGCGAACCGCGCCGACGCACCACGACCCGAACTGCTGTGACTCAGGTCACACGGCTGGCGGAGATCGCCGGGAACTCTTCCGCCCCGCCGGCCGACTCCTGCACCGGCCCGACACGGCCGATCCGCGCCACCTTTCACCCAGGAGAGCAGCTCATGTCCGCCGAATCCACACTTCTGGCCCCGGATGACGGGCCGGAGACCCAGGAGGCGCAGCCCTCCGCAGGACGGTCCGGATGGGCGTCGCTGCGTCCGCTGGTGCTGCGCCTGCACTTCTACGCCGGGGTGCTCATCGCACCCTTCCTGCTGGTCGCCGCCACCACGGGGCTCCTGTACGCCTGCTCGTACCAGGCCGAGAAGATCGTGTACTCCCACGAACTGCGCGTGCCGGTGGGCGAGAACACGACGGAACTGCCGATATCGAAACAGGTGGCCGCCGCCCGCAAGGCGCACCCCGAGGGCACGGTCAGCGCCGTGCGGCCCTCGCCCGAGGAGGGTGCGACCACCCGCGTGATGCTCTCCGGGGCCCCGGGCGTGGACGCCGACCACACGCTCGCCGTGTTCGTGAACCCCTACAACGGCGAGGTGCGGGGCGCGCTGGAGCAGTACGGCTCCTCCGGCGCCCTGCCGCTGCGCACCTGGATCGACGAACTCCACCGCGATCTGCACCTGGGCGAGACCGGCCGCCTCTACAGCGAACTCGCCGCCAGCTGGCTGTGGGTGATCGCGGGCGGCGGTCTGGTGCTGTGGTTCGCGCGGCGGCGCTCCCAGCGCAAGCTGCGCGGGACCAGCGGCCGGCGGCGCACGCTCTCGCTGCACGGTTCGGTGGGCGTGTGGGCCGCCGCCGGATTCATCTTCCTTTCGGCGACGGGACTTACCTGGTCGGCGTATGCCGGAGCGAGCGTCGGCGACCTGCGCTCGGCCATCGGGCAGACCACGCCGGAGCTGACGGCGAGCGCCTCGGGCGGCGAGCACGCGGGTCACGGCGGATCGGGTGCGGGCGGCGGCGCCGGGGAGGGCGGGGTGGGCCTCGACGCCGTCCTGAAGGCGGCCCGCGGCGAAGGGCTCTCCCACCCCGTGGAGGTCGTGCCGCCGGCCGACGCGTCGTCCGCGTACGTCGTCCGGCAGATCCAGCGCAGCTGGCCTGAGAAACAGGACTCCGTCGCCGTCGATCCCGCGAGCGGTGAAGTCACCGAAGTGCTGCGGTTCGCCGACTACCCCGTGCTCGCCAAGCTGACCCGCTGGGGCATCGACGCGCACACCGGCACGCTGTTCGGGCTCGCCAACCAGATCGCCCTCGTGGCGCTCGCCCTCTGCCTGATCCTGATGATCGTGTGGGGATACCGCATGTGGTGGCAGCGCGGACGCGGCAGTTCCTTCGGCCGGCCGCTGCCGCGCGGGGCGTGGCAGCACGTTCCGGCATACGTCCTGGTCCCGCTGATGGCGGCGATCGCCGCGCTCGGCTACTTCGTGCCGCTGCTCGGTATCCCGCTGGCGGCGTTCCTCGCCGTGGACATCCTGCTGGGCGAGATCGCCTATCGGCGGGGCAAGCGCAGTTACGCCTGAGGCCGTTCAGTCGTGGGTGTCCGCGCCGCTGAGGTGGTGGTCGGCGAGGTTCAGGACCTCGTCGACCACGCGGCGCAGATGTCCGTCGGGCGGGCCGTAGACCATCCGCCGCCCTTCCTTGCGCACGGACACGAGCCCGGCGAGGCGCAGTTTGGCCAGGTGCTGGCTGACCGCCGGACGCGCGGCGCCGCACGCCGCGGTCAGCGTCATGACGTCGGCCTCGCCCTTGCCGAGCGTGTGCAGCAGGGCGAGGCGGGTGCGGTCGGCGAGGAGGCCGAGGACCTCGGCCGCGTGCGTGTAGTGCTCGGCGCCCGGATCTTGCGGGTGCGCATCGTGCGCAGATGATAGGTGCATGCGTGCGCTCATACGCACATAATGGGTGCGGGCGCCCGGCGGTGTCCACTCTCCGTCCCGCGTCGGAAGGCCGTACTCGTGAGTGAACAGCACGGACACCCCCACCCTTCGCCCGAGCACGAGCACGAGCACGAGCATCAGCACGACGCCGGCCATGGTCCCGCGTACCAGCACGGCCATGGCCCCGCACACCCCCACGCGCACGGTCACGGTCACGGTCGTGGTCATGAGGCCGGTGGTGGCGGCCGGTTGGCCCGGTGGCGGCACACGGCAGAGCACCTGGTGAAGCCCCACTCGCACGAGACCGCCGACAAGGTCGACCCGGCGCTGGAATCCTCCGCGCGCGGCATGCGCGCCCTGTGGATCTCGCTGGCCGTGCTCGGCGTGACGGCCGCGGCCCAGGCGGTGATCGTGGTCCTCACCGGTTCCGTCGCCCTGCTGGGCGACACCGTGCACAACGCGGCGGACGCGCTGACCGCGATCCCCCTCGGCATCGCGTTCGTGCTCGGCCGACGCGCCGCCACCCGCCGCTTCACCTACGGCTACGGCCGCGCCGAGGACCTCGCGGGCATCGTCATCCTCCTGACGATCGCCGCGTCGGCGGCCTTCGCGGCCTGGGCGGCGGTCGACAGGCTGCTCCATCCGCGCACCCTGGAGCACCTCTGGGTGGTGGCCGCCGCCGCTGTCATCGGCTTCGTCGGCAACGAATGGGTCGCCCGCTACCGCATCCGCGTCGGCCGCGAGATCGGCTCGGCCGCCCTGGTGGCCGACGGGCTGCACGCCCGGACGGACGGATTCACCTCGCTCGCCGTCCTGTTGAGCGCGGGCGGCGCCGCCCTGGGCTGGCGGCTGGCCGACCCCGTCGTGGGCCTGCTCATCACCGGCGCGATCCTGCTGGTCCTGCGGGACGCGGCGCGCGAGGTCTTCCGCCGGGTGATGGACGCCGTGGACCCGGCCCTGGTCGACGCGGCGGAGGCGGCGCTCCTGACGGTTCCCGGCGTACGGGGCGTCGGCGAGCTGCGCCTTCGCTGGATCGGGCACCGGCTGCGCGCCGAGGTGGCGGTCGTGGTGGACGGCGAGTTGACCGTACGGGAGGCGCACGAGGTCGCGGTGGACGCGGAGCACGCCCTGCTGCACGCGGTGCCGAAGCTGACCGCGGCGCTGGTGCACGCCGACCCGGCGGTCGTGCCCGGAGCACCGGACCCGCACAAGGTCCTCGCGCACCACGGGGTATGAGAGAGGCGTCCGCCCGATTCACCGTCGGGGCTCGCGGCGCTCCGGCCCCGAGCGCCTCAGGCTCCAGGGCCTGAGCCCCCGAGCCCCGAGCCCCCTGGGCCCCGCCGGCCCGGCAGCGGCTACTATCTGCGGCCATGGCGTCAGACCTGCGGGACACGGTGTGCGGAGAGCGGCGGACCGCCGCGCGCTGCGCCGTGTTCGGGATCGGGCTCGCCACCCTGCTCGCGGTCCTGTGCGTGTGCTTCGGCTCCGCGGCCCACCACGACGAGCCGGGCACCCGCGACGTGATCTCCTCGTCCGCCGTGGCTGCCGCCGACGCGTCGCCCGCCGGAGAATCCTCCCTGGGCCACAGCTGCCCGCCCCGGGACGCCTGCGCTGCGGCCACGCACGCGACGGCGATCGCGCTCCCGGCGCCGGAACCGTCGATGCCGACGACGCTGGGGGAGGGGGGACTGCCCGCGACCCTGGCCGCGCCCCATCCCGTACCGCAGGCGCCCGTTCACCGGTACGCCCCCGATCTCCACGTCCTTCAGGTGCAGCGGACCTAGGCCCCACCCGCGCGTCGCCGAACCCGTCCCGTCCGCGTCCGTCCTCCGGCACGGACCCGCGGGCGTGGTCCCGGTGCGCGCGCGTGCCCTCACCTCACTCCGCCACCATCACCACCGCCGTGCCCCGACACGGCGGGGACAAGGACATCCCCGGACATGGGTACCTCCAAGACCGGCAACAAGGCCGCGACCTCGGCCGCCCGCAAGGCCCGCATACAGGAACTGCGCCGCGCCGAGCAGGCACGCGACCGCCGCCACCGCGTCATCGCCATCACCGCGGGCGTGGCCGTACTCGCCGGCGTCGCCGGATTCGGCTCGTACGTCCTGCTCGACGCGTCGGAGAAGAAGGACAAAGAGGAAGCTGCCGCGCAGGCCCCCGTCAAGGGCGAGAAGACGTGGGACGCGAAGAAGCTCGGGCGCAACCACGTCACGAAGAAGGTCGACTACCCGATGACCCCGGCCGTGGGCGGCGACCACAGCCAGGCGTGGGCCAACTGCCAGGGCGATGTGTACGACAAGCCGCTGGGCGAGGAGAACGCGGTCCACTCGCTGGAGCACGGCGCCGTCTGGATCACGTACAACGACAAGGCGGCGAGCGGCGACATCAAGACGCTGAGCCAGAAGGTCCGCACGACGCCGTACACGCTGATGAGCCCGGTCAAGGAGCAGAAGGGCGCCCTCACGCTCACCGCCTGGGGCCGTCAGCTCACCGTGGACAAGGCGTCCGACCCGCGAGTCGAGCAGTTCCTGGGCAAGTACGTCCAGGGAGAGCAGACTCCCGAGCCCGGCGCGGCCTGCACGGGCGGGGTCGGACCGGCGTGAGCCCGCGCGGGCGGGTCCCACCGGCGTGAGGCCGAGCCGTCCGGCCGGGTGCCATCGCGGGGCGGTACGCCTACTCTCGGGGGTGTGCTGAACATCGTCGACGATCTGGCCGGGTTCGGACCGCTGCGCGTGTGCGCCCACGCGCCATCGGCCGACGACCCGGACGACCCGACCGGTCTGCGCGTGCTCCTCGTCGCGGATGTGCTGGCCCGCGTCGTCGAGCTGCGCGGCCGGACCGTGCTCATCGGGTGGACCTGCCCACCGGCGGCGTCGGCCGACGCCGCCGGTATCCGTCCGGCCGACGCCCACGGCACGGTCGACGAGATCACCGAAGCCCTCGGCGGCCCGCCGACGGTGCACCTCACCAGCCGCACGTACGAGGGCACGGGCGGTCTGTCGCTCCACGTCGGCGAAGCCATTGGTACGGAAGGCGCTGCCCGCGAAGCCGACCGGGAGGCGACGGACCCGGATGCCGGCCGGGACGCGCTGGCCCTGCGGCTGCTCCTGCTGGGCAGCCCGCACCACGAACCCGTCGACGTCTCCGCGGAGGCGGTCGAGGCGGCCGGTGAGAGGCTGGCCAACTGGCGCAAGTCCGTGGCCGCGTGGGCGGACGAGCCGTCCAAGGCGATGCCCGCCGCCTTCGTCGAAGGGGCCCGCGACGCCCTGGAGAACGGCCTCGACACTCCGGCGGTGCTGCGGCTCCTCGCCGATCTGGAGGCAGCCGTGGACGTGCCGAGCGGTGCCAAGTTCGAGACGTTCGCCCACCTGGACCGCGTCCTGGCCCTGGAAATCGTCCGCGACGTGGGCCGGTCACAGGCCACCGAGGTGTATCGCTGACGGTGCGGTGGGGGCATGCGTGCTCTGCGGTGACGTCGGGCGGTGCGGCTCCGTGGTGACATCGGTGGAGGCGGCTCTGCGTACCGTCGAGCGCCTCGTGGCGGTGGACGCCACGTCGGGCGCGATCACCGCGATGCCTGCCGTGAGGGAGGCGATGCGCCACATCCCCGAACCGTCCGCCGATCCCGGGAGCCTCCGCGCCCTAAGCGGCGAACACCTGGCGGCCCTCGCCGAGTTGTGTGAGGTCGTCGGATGGATCCTCTTCGACGCGGGCTTCTGCCGTGAGGCGCACCGGATGAACGCACGGGCGCTGGCCTTGGCGGAGCTGTGCGGTGACCGCTGGACGGCCCGCTTCGTCCTCTTGAACGACAGCATGCTCCAGGCCCACACGGGAGCGCCCCGCGCGGCCCTGGAAGCCACCGACCGCGTGCACGGGACGCGGGCGCTGCCGGCCAGGGTCAGCAGCCTCGTCCTGATCCGCCGGGCGCACGCCATCGCCCTGCTCGGCGGGCAGCGCGAGCCGATGGAGCTGATGGACCGCGCCCGGAGCCGCTTCCTCGACGGCGTCTCGCGCCACGATCCGCCCTGGGCCTGGTGGATCGACGCGACCGAACTGCTCGGCCACCGGGGCTGGGTCCTGGCCAGGCTGGGCCGGTGGAACCAGGCGATCCCCCTCCTGCACGAGGCGGCCACCGCGCCCGGCCCTTCCTACCGGAACCTGTTCACCGCGCAGCTCCTGTCGGCCCTGGCGCGAGCGGGAGCCTGGCGGGAGGCGCAGGACCTCATCGCCGAACTCGCTCCCGGCGCGGCCCGCATCGGGTCCGCGCGGACAATCCAGACACTCGCGAGGACGGCATCCCGTCTGGAGAGGCGGGCCAGCACCCCGGCCGGCGTGCGGGACGCCGCGGTCTTCCTCCGCGCTTGCCTGCCGGCACCGGATCCCGGGAACCCCACACCGTAAGATCCCGCAGGTGAGACGACACATGGACTTCGAGCGGCTGCACAACTTCCGTGATCTGGGCGGCTATCGGACAGCGGAGGGCCGTACGGTGCGCTGGGGCCGCCTGTACCGTTCGGACTCGCTCGGCAAGCTGGAGGGCGCCGACTGGGACCGCTTCCTGTCCCTGGGGATCCGCACGGTGATCGATCTGCGCTATCCGTGGGAGATCGAGGCCAAGGGGCGCGTGCCCGAGGCGGAGGGCCTCACGTACGTCAACCTCAGCGTGGAGCACCGCCCTTACGACCAGGCGGAGATCGACCCCGGCCTCGACCCCTGGCGCTACCTCGCCGACCGGTACGCGGAGGTCGCTCTCGACGGCGCGGAGGAACTGCACCAGGCCCTGGAGGTCATCGCCTCCGGCAGCGACCCCCAGGTCTTCCACTGTGCCTCGGGCAAGGACCGCACCGGGCTGCTCGCCGCGCTCGTCCTCTCGCTCCTCGGAGTGGACGAAGACACCATCGCCGCGGACTTCGCCCTGACCGAACTGGCCACGGACCGGCTGATCGCGGACTGGAAAGCGGCCCACCCGGACCGGCCCTTGAACTGGCCCGGTTACGGCCGGGCACCCGAAGAGATCATGCGCCTGTTCCTGGCCGACCTGACCGCCACGTACGGCTCGACGCGCGACTACGCGGTCAAGCAGCTCGGCGTGGACGACGCCCTGATCGACCGGCTGCGTACGCACCTGCTGGACTGAACGGCCGGCAGCTCAGCCCCGCAGGGCCGCATACGTCCGCCCGGCGATGTCGACGACATCGCCGGGCCGGAACTGACCGGCGAACTGACGCAGGCTCAGCTCGCGGGCGCGGTGGTCGTCGCTGTCGCCGTCGCGAGGCGTGCCGAACAGCAGCTGGTCGCAGTATTCGGCGATGTCCCGCACGATGCGTTCACAGCGGTAGTACGCGAGTGCCTGCGCGTCGATCTCCTGCGCGCCGTAACCGCGGTAGAAGGCGGCGGACTCGGCGGGCTCGTTCCAGACGCCGCCCACGCCGCCGCCGATGAACATCAGGTCGCGCTCCCGCGGGGCCAGCACGGGCTCGTCCCAGTCGACCACGACCAGTGATCCGTCGTCGGCGACCATGACGTTCCCGGCGTGCAGATCGCCGTGGCAGAGGACCGGCCGCACGTCCTTCCCGCGCAGTACCGCCGCCAGCTGCTCGGCGCGCTCGACGAGGGTGGACAGCTGCGGCCGCCGCGCCTTGAGGAGGGCGGCCAACTCCCGCGCCGGGGCGTCGGGCAGGCGCTGCGGCGGGGGATCGGTGGCCAGATGACCGCGCACCTTGTCGCGCCACTGAGGCCCGTACGCCTCCACCCTCACCGCCGCGCGCAACGCGGACGGCAGGTCGACGGAGTGCAGGGCGCGGACCGCGGCCCCCAGCTCCTCCCACTGGCCCTGCGTCAGCGCCGTGGCGAAGCCGCTGCGCCCGTCGACGAAGGGATAAAGGACGACGGCACCCCCGTCGAACTCCGTGACGAGCCGCCCGTCGCGGTCGGGCAGCGGCGCGAGCACGCGGCCCGCGTTCGCCGCGGCGAGGAAATCCTGGAGCCGGGCCCGGGTGTCGTCCGCGCCGTCGCGCCGGAGTTTGAGGAAGTACGCCCCGCCGTCCGCGACGAGGCGGAACGTATCCGCACCGGCGTCCGCGCCGAGGTTCAGCGCAGCGATGCCGACGCCGGTGAATCCGTAGCGGTCTTGGACGTGGCGGACGACGGCCTCGCGGTCGGCACCGTTATTTCCGATCATGGTGCATTCTGGCACCCGCGTCCGGAACCGCACCATCTCGCGCGATCACCCTCCGTACGGCCGCCCGGCGTTCGTGCGGGCCGTCGTCCCGGCAGGAGTCCTCAGACCCGCGTGCCCTTGCCCGAGCGTCCCGCGACCGGCACGTCCAGGGGGCGGGCCAGGCCCACCACTCCCTCGTCCAGGCGTTGCAGGTGGCGCAGGACGCGGTAGGTGACCGTGCCCGAGCGCGGGGCGCCGGAGCCGTCGGCCTCCAGCATCGAGGCGATGCTCGCGCCCGACTCGACCTCTCCCGTGGCCTTGTCGTCCGCCACGTGCGCCGCGATGACCTCGATGTTGTGGGCGATGCGCAGGCCGGCCCGCTCCAGGCGCGGGTCGGCCGCGACGTTCTTGCTGTAGGGCACGAGTTCGGCGGTGGCCGCCAGGGAGCGGGCGTGGTAGGCGCAGGTCTCCAGGAGCGCCACCAGGTAGCGGGCGGTCCTGCGGCGGCCGCGCAGGGGGGTGATGGGGTGGGTCAACGGCTGGATGGAGGCGCGCAGATCGTCCAGCGCGGTGTCCAGGTCCCGTGCCTTGTCCAGGAGATCGGCCGCCGGGCCGCCACTGAGCTGCTCCACCGACGCGGAGATGACGTCGGCGAGCCGGTCCAGGACCGTGTTCAGGAGGTCGTCGGTGCGGCGGTCGGTGTGCACCGGAAGCACCAGCACCGCCGCGATGATGCCGCAGGCGGCTCCGAGCGCCGTCTCCTCGATGCGCAGCCAGAGCACGGACAGGCTGTAGGTGTTCAGCAGGGTGTAGAGCAGGCCCAGCATCGCCGTGACGAAGAACGACATGAGGGCGTACGACAGGGGAGCGGTGAAGAACATCGCGAAGATGAAGAGCAGGACCAGCGCGAACGCGACCCAGGTGTGGTTGCCGACCAGACCGGCGAGGGCCACACCGGCGACCACGCCGAGCACCGTGCCGAGCAGCCGCCGGTAGCCCTTGACCAGGATCTCGCCCGTGGACGCGGTGTTGAGGAACACCACCCAGCAGGTGAGCACCGCCCAGTACCAGCGCTGGGTGGAGAGGAACTCGCCGCCGATGATGGCCAGCGTCGATCCCACCGAGACCTGGAAGGCGGCCCGCGTGGTGGGGCGCCGCAGCCCGGTGCGGTCGTCCTCCTCCGGTTCGGCGGCCTCCTCGGCTCCGGCGATCGCGATGTCCTCGGCGTCGAACTCCTCGCGGGAGCGGGTCGTCGCCGGGGAGTCGTCGGACTCGTCCTGGGGGCCGTCCAGCGCGATGCGCAGACCGAGCACCGCGCGGGCCGCCTCACCGATGCCGCGGAAGACGTCCTGGACGGCCGCCGAGGCCCGCGGCAGATTGTCCTCGTCGCGGTATCCCAGCAGCCGGTTGCGCACGTGGGCCAGGGCCGTGCCCCGGTCGTCGGCGACCGGGCGGCCGACCAGGAGGTGCAGCGCCTTCAGGTCGCGGCGCAGGGTGACGGTCGCGTCGTCCTCGGCCCGGATGCGCGTTCCGGTCGCCGGCACCGGCGCGTACGGCAGGTGCAGGGTGAGGGTGTCGGCGCGTTCGGCGCTGCGCGCGTTCAGGAGGAGCACGCCGAGGCGTTCGGCGGCGATCTCCGCGTCCGCCACGCGGCGTTGGACCAGGGTCGCCGTGGCCGCGTCGGGGGTGCCTTCCTCCAGGCGGCCCTGGATCATCAGGGCGGTCTCGTGCAGCCGGGAGGTGCCGCGCCGCAGCTCGGCGAGGACCTTCTCCAGCTGCTCCGGGGTGGCGTCGAGCAGTTCGATCTGCGTGGCCACCAGCTGCGCGAGCCGCGCCCTGAAGGCGACGCGCAGCCTGGCCAGGTCGCGTCCCGGAGTCTCCGGCACGACCGCGAACCGGACGACGGCGCTGCACGCGAAGGCGACGGCGAGCGCCAGATACAGGCTGGGCAGGGCGGAGGTGGTGGCGCCCACGAACAGGGAGACGAAGTAGACCTGAAAGCCGATCAGGCCGAGTGCGGTGCCCCGGTCGCCGAACCGGCGGCTGTAGACGGCGCCGAAGATCAGCGCGACGAAGAAGATGTCGCCCGCGACGACCTGGTCGTGCAGCAGCGCCCCCAGGGAGATCGCCGTGAGCGCGACGGGCAGACCGAGCGCGACGGTGATCGCCTGGCCGCGCACCTCCTTCTCCTTGATGGCGAAGGTGGAGACCATCGCGGTCATGGCGCCCGCGACCATGTGGGTCACGTCGGTGCCGAGCAGCGCGAGGACGACGAGGGTGAGCGCGATCGCGCCGACCGTGCGCAGTCCCGCCATGAGCCGCAGGAGTCCGGGGTCCGACGCCACGAAACGGTCCCATGTGCCGGTCCTGGTCCGCCGTCTCACTGCGCTCACACCCTCATCGCCGCTGTTCAGGCCGCGATTCTGTCACGGCGGGGTACAGCGGAGGCTTGAGGGTTCACTGCGTGATATGCGGACCGGGCAGCGCGAGCACCTTCGGGCGCGGCAGGCCTCAGCGCGGCGCTCCCGCGCGCAGTCCGTCCATCACCAGGTCCAGGAGCCGGCCGGAGCGGGTCTGCCAGTCGCCGTGCGGGTCGATCTGCCAGAGGCCCGCGATGGCGAGCAGGAAGTCGTCGGGGGTGACGCCGGGGCGGATGGTGCCCGCTTCCTCGTTCGCCTTCAGGAGCAGGGTGACCGCCGAGGTGACCGGCCCGTGGCCCACTCCGGCCAGGGTGCCCAGGGTGCTGGTGGCCTTGCGCATCGCGTCGGCCAGGCCCGCCTTGGCCATGGCGTACTGCGCGAGGCGGTCCATCCACTCCCGCAGGGCCTGGTCCGGTGCGCGCGTGTCGAGGAGCTGGCAGGCGGTGTCGGCGACCTGCTGGACCTCGTAGCGGTAGACCTCCAGGACGAGGGCCTCGCGGTTGGGGAAGTTGCGGTAGAACGTCCCCTGGCCGACGCCCGCCTTCTTGGCGATGAGGCTGAGCGGGGCGTCCGCCGAGCGGGTCAGTTCGGCCAGTGCCACTTCCAGGATGCGTTCGCGATTTCGTTGCGCGTCCGAGCGCAGCGCGTCCTTCTTCTGGTGCACTCGTCCTCCTCCCGAGAATCGCGGCCCACGCCACTCTTGCTAAGCGGACAGCTGTCCGTTAAGTTTTGAAGCTAACGGACAGTTGTCCGCTTAGGGTCACCATACCGGCCGACGCCGCCGGTGGGGAGGTCGGCCGACACGGCCGTGGACCGCTCGCCCCACCGCACGCGCCACGGTGCCCCGAGCCGACCCCCCTCGACGCACGGCGCCATCATCCCCCGAGCTCCACCCCCAGGAGCCCCCACACGACGGTCACGTCGGTACGTGACAAAAGCTGCCAGAAGCTGCCAGAAGCTGAGAGAAGTGAAAGAAGGCTGATCGTGGCCCCATCGACGTCCAGCGCCATCACGCTGAACATCAACGGCGAAAAGCACTCGCTGCCCGTCGACCACCGCACCACCCTGCTCGACGCCCTGCGCGAGCGCCTCGATCTGACCGGCACGAAGAAGGGCTGTGACCAAGGACAGTGCGGCGCCTGCACGGTGCTGATCGACGGCCGCCGCGCCGTCTCCTGTCTGCAACTCGCCGTCGCCTCCGAGGGACGGGAGATCACCACCATCGAAGGCGTGGCCGACGGAGAGCAACTGCACGCGGTGCAGCAGGCGTTCCTCGACCTCGACGGCTACCAGTGCGGCTACTGCACCCCCGGACAGATCTGTTCGGCCATCGCCGTCATCGAGGAACACGCGGCCGGCTGGCCCAGCGCCGCGACCACCGACGTACGGCCCGAGGCCGGCGTCCCCGAACTGAGCGCCGAGGAGATCCGGGAACGGATGAGCGGCAACCTGTGCCGCTGCGGCGCGTACGTGTCCATCGTCCAGGCGGTCGCGCGGGCGGCCGCCGCCGAGACCGAGACCGCCGAGACCGCGGAGGCCGTGGCATGAGGGAATTCGGCTACCGGCGCGCCGACGACGTGTCCGGCGCGGTCGCGCTGCTCGGCACCGACCCCGACGCGCGCGTCCTGGGCGGCGGCACCAATCTCGTCGACCTGATGAAGACCGGCGTGGAGCGGCCCGGACTGCTCGTCGACGTCCGTGAGTTGCCTCTCGACCGGATCGAGACCACCGACGACGGCGGACTGCGGATCGGCGCCACCGTCACCAACAGCGACCTCGCGGCCCACCCCGAAGTCCGCCGCCGCTACCCGGCGTTGGCCGAAGCGGTCCTGGCCGGCGCGTCGGGCCAGCTGCGCAACATGGCCACCGTCGGCGGCAACCTGCTCCAGCGCACCCGCTGCGGCTACTTCACCGACCTGTCCAAACCCTGCAACAAACGCTCTCCCGGCAGCGGCTGCCCCGCCATCGAGGGCGAGCACCACAACCACGCCATCCTGGGCGCCAGCGAGCACTGCGTGGCCGTGCACCCCTCCGACATGGGAGTGGCGCTCGCCGCCTTCGACGCCGTCATCGCCTACGAGACGGCGCAGGGCACCGGCGAACTGCCGCTCGCGGACTTCTACCTGTCCGTGGGCAGCACCCCGCACCTGGAGACCGCGCTGCCCTCCGGCGCACTCATCACCGGCATCACCCTGCCGCCCGCCCCGGTCGCCGCCCGCTCCCGCTACCGCAAGGTGCGCGAGCGCGCCTCGTACGCCTTCGCGATCGGCTCGATCGCCGCGGCGCTCGACGTCCGCGACGGTGTCGTGCGCGAGGTGCGCCTCGCCTTCGGCGCCGTGGCGTCCCGGCCCTGGCGCGCCCGGGAGGCCGAGCGGGTCCTGACCGGCGGCCCCGCGACCGCCGAGGCGTTCGCCGCCGCCGCGGACGCCGAACTGGCCGCCGCCAGGACGCTGCCCGACAACGGCTACAAGGTGACGCTGATGCGCAACCTCGTCGTCGCCCTGCTGACCGAGCTCACCGAGGAGGCCACCCGATGACCACGACGACCACGTCCGGAGCGGCGGCGAGCACCGCCGGCGTTTCGTACACCCGCGTGGAGGGTCTCGACAAGGTCACCGGCGCGGCCCGGTACGCGGGAGAGATCCCCTTCGCCGAACTCGCCCACGGCTGGCTCGTGCTGTCCACGATCGCGCGCGGCCGGATCCTCGCGGTCGAATCGGATCCCGTGCGCGCGATGCCCGGCGTCCTGGCCGTCCTGCACCACGGCAACGCGCCGCGCGTCGACGGGGACTACATGAGCGTCGTCGGCACCCCCGACCCGATCGTCGAGGTCTTCCAGCACGACCGCGTGCCGTTCGTCGGCTGGCCGGTGGCGATGGTGGTCGCCGAGACGTCCGAGCAGGCGCGGGAAGCCGCGGAGGCGCTGGTGGTGCGCTACGAGGAGGAGCCGCACGACGTCGCGTTCTCCGCCGAGCACCCCGGCATCTACACCCCGGAGGGCGACGGGACGCTGCGCGAGAAGGGTGACCTGGAGGCCGAACTGGCCGCCTCCACCCACGTCGTGGACGCGGAGTACACCACGCCCGAGGAGCACCACGGCTCCATGGAACCGCACGCGGCGATGGCGCGCTGGGACAACGGACGCCTCGAAGTCGTCGACTCCAACCAGAGCAGCATGTGGATCGCGGACGACCTGGCCAACCTGTTCTCGCTCGACCGGGCCTCGGTCCGGGTGCGGTCCGAGCACATCGGCGGCGCCTTCGGATCCAAGGGCGTACGCGTGCACCAGGTCCTCGCCGTGATGGCGGCGACACTGCTCGACCGCCCCGTCCGGGTCGTCCTCAGCCGCCGCCAGCTGTTCACGCTCACCGGCTACCGCAGCCCGACCTCCCAGCGCGTCCGGCTGGGCGCGGACGCCGACGGACGGCTGCGCGCCGTCGACCACCAGTCGCACAGCCTCACCTCCACGGTCCACGAGTTCGTCGAGGCGAGCGCCGGGTTCGGGCGTCCGATGTACGCCTCCGACGCTCACCGCAGCGTCAACCGCGTGGTGCGCCTGGACGTGCCGACACCGACCTTCATGCGCGCCCCCGGCGAGGCTCCCGGGTCGTTCGCCCTGGAGTCCGCGCTGGACGAGCTCGCCGAGCGGTGCGGCGTGGACCCCATCGCGCTGCGCGCCCGCAACGAACCGGACGTGGGCCCCGTCTCGGGACTGCCGTTCGCCAGCCGCAACCTCCTGTCCGCCTTCCGGGAAGGGGCCCGCCGGTTCGGCTGGGCCGAGCGCGACCCGCGTCCCGGCGTACGGCGCGAGGGGCGCTGGCTGCTGGGCACCGGCACGGCGTCGGCCACCTTCCCGGTGATCGTCTCTCCCTCCACGGCGGCCGTGACGGCGGAGGCCGACGGCACCTTCACGGTGCGGATCACCGCGTCGGACGTCGGTACGGGAGCACGCACCGCGCTCACCTTGATCGCCGCGGAGGCGCTCGAAGTTCCCCGGGACCGGGTCCGGGTGCGCATCGGCGACAGCGACTTCGGCAAGGCGGCGATCTCCGGCGGTTCGATGGGCACCCGCTCCTGGGGCTGGGCCGTCCGGACGGCGGTGGCCGACCTGCGCGAGCAGCTGGCCCTGGGCGGCGACATCCCGCCGCAGGGCATCACCGTGCGCTCGGACACCAGCGCGGCCGTCGGCGCCCTCGCGGAGAAGGAACGCCACTCCTACGGCGCGCAGTTCGCCGAGGTCGCCGTCGACGTCGCCACCGGCGAGGTGCGCGTGCGGCGCATGCTCGGCGTCTTCGCGGCGGGCCGGATCATCAACCCGCTGACCGCGCGCAGCCAGTTCGTCGGCGGGATGACCTGGGGCCTGTCCATGGCCCTGCACGAGGAGGCGCACCGGGACCAGGCCACGGGCGGCCATGTCGGCGCCGACTTCGCCGGGTACCACTTCGCCGCCAACGCCGACGTGCCCGTCATCGAGGCGGACTGGGTGGAGGACACCGACGCCGACGACCCGGTCGGCATCAAGGGCATCGGTGAGATCGGCATCGTGGGAGCCGCCGCGGCCATCGCCAACGCGGTCTGGCACGCGACCGGCGTACGCCACCGCCACCTGCCCATCCGCCCCGACCGCGTCCTGAACGCGGCGGCGGCCACGGGAGGAGCCACGGGTGCTTGACATCGCCGAAGAGCTGAACCGCTGGGCCGAGGAGGGCCGGGACTTCGCCGTCGCCACCGTCGTGACGGTCGGCGGCAGCGCACCGCGCCCGCCCGGCGCCGCCCTCGCCGTCGACAGCAGGGGCACGGTCATCGGTTCGGTCTCCGGCGGCTGCGTGGAGGGCGCGGTGTACGAGCTGTGCGTCCAGGCCCTCCAGGACGGCGCGACCGTCCGCGAAAGGTTCGGCTACAGCGACGAGGACGCCTTCGCGGTCGGCCTGACCTGCGGCGGCGTGATCGAGGTCCTGGTCACGCCGCTGGGGGCGGACGCGCCCGGCCGGCAGGTCTTCGCGGCGGCGCTCGCGGCCGCCGCCCGCGGCGAGGCGGCGGCGATCGCCCGCGTGGCCCACGGCCCCGCCGAACTCCTCGGCAGGGTCGTGCTCGTCCACCCCGACGGCTCGTACGAAGGGAGCATCGAGGGCCATCGGGAGCTCGACCGGACGGTGGTGGGGGAGACGCGGGCCATGCTGGACGCGGGCCGCACCGGCGAGTTCGACGTCTCGGAGAGCGGGTCGCGCTGCGGCGCACCCCTGACCGTGTTCGTCGAGTCGTCCGTGCCCCCGCCCCGCATGATCGTCTTCGGGGCGATCGACTTCGTGGCGGCCCTGGTGCGTGCGGGCAAGTTCCTCGGCTACCACGTGACCGTGTGCGACGCCCGTCCGGTGTTCGCCACCCGGGCCCGTTTCCCCGAGGCCGACGACATCGTGATCGACTGGCCGCACCGCTACCTCCGGGACACCGCGACCGACGGCCGAACGGTCTTGTGCGTGCTCACCCATGACGCCAAGTTCGACATCCCGTTGCTCGAAGTGGCCCTGCGGCTGCCGGTCGCGTTCGTCGGCGCGATGGGCTCACGCCGCACCCACCAGGACCGCAACCAGCGCCTGCGCGACGTCGGCGTCACCGAAGCGGAACTGGCCCGCTTGCACTCCCCGATAGGGCTCGACCTGGGGGCCCGCACCCCGGAGGAGACCGCCCTGTCGATAGCGGCCGAGATCGTCGCGGCCCGGCGGGGCGGGACGGGCGCTCCGCTGACCGGCTCGGGGCGGCCGATCCACCACGAGACACCCCCACGAGGTCCGTACGAACTGATTTCGCATTAGGGCAGAACGGCTGTCTTGGTCCAACTCTACTTAGCCCTAAGTAGAGTTGGACCATGCCCCATGAGCCCTCCGCCCCGCGTATGACGCTGCCGACCCAGCTGGTGCTCCGGGCCTTCCTGGAGAAGCCCGCGGAAGAGCTGTACGGCCTGGAGGTGTGCGCCAGAGCCCAGCTCGCCAGCGGCACGATCCACCCCATCCTGGCCCGTCTGGAGTCCATCGGCTGGCTGGTCTCGCGCTGGGAGGAAGCCGACCCGCACGAGCAGGGCCGCCCCCGGCGCCGCTACTACCGGCTGAGCCCCGACGGCACCGTCTCCGCCAGAGAAGCACTCGCCCGCACCACGGCCCGCAGAAACACGCTCGGCGTCCTGCGCCCCGGCCTGGCCGGAGGCGCCGGCGCATGAGCCAGGCCCCCGCCGCCGGCGCCCCGGCCCTCGCCGCTGAGCTCCACCACGGCCACGCCCGTGCCCTGTCCCGGCACCTCGGCCGCAAGCTCGCCCGCACCGACCTCCGTGCCAGGCGGCTCGCGCACACGCTCGCCCTCCAGCGGGCCGGCACCGCCAGCAGTGACGTCGACCTCGCGTTCGAGCTGGCCGATGCCGTGACCGGCCTCCACCTCCGCGCCCGCCGCCTCCCCTCCATGATCGGCGCGCCCCCTTCCCCCGGCGCGGAAGCCCGTACCGACCACCTGGCCCAGGGGTTGGAGGTCGCGGTCGAGTCCGCGTACGAGCTGGTGCGACAGCTCGAGCGTGAACACCCTCGCGGCAGTGCCCAGGCCAAGCGCATCGGCTATGCCTGCGCCCAGGCCTCCGCCCTGCTGTCCGAGTTCACGACGGCCCTGCACGGTCCCGCGACGGCCCCGGCCGCCCTCTCCAGGCAGCGCCGCGTCAGCCTGACCGCGCGATGGCTCATCTGCTCCGCGGCCCATGTCCTGCCGGCCTCGGAACAGGCGCGCTACGCCGAGGAATGGCGCGGCGAACTGTGGGACCTCGCCGCCGAGCCGCGCCGCCGCCACCTCGCCCATGCCGTGCGCGTCACCCTGCGTGCCTGGACCACGCGGCGGGCGATCCTGCGGTCGCGGCGCGACGACGACGGCGGGGCGTGGTGACGGGGATGCGGGCGACGGGTGTGGCAGCGGTGGCGTCTCCCTTCGCGACGGCGCTGCCCACGGGGACCATGCCCTGGCCCGCGGAGCTCGCGCTGGCCCTGTCCGGGCCCCTGGTCTACGGACTGCACCAGTTCTGGATGTACCGGCTCAGCCGCCGGGCCCTGGAATGCGCGCCCCGCAACGACGTCGTCCACGTGCTCGCCTACGGCACCGGCCAGTCCCCGAACCGCCGCGCGCCCTGACCTCAGGGCGTGGGGATACCGCCGGGACGGGCGGGCCGCCCGAAACGCACCGGAACACCCGGCGAATACAGCACGCTCACCGGATCCCCGGCCGGCCGCGGCAGCCCCGCGGCCGCGACGAGGTCCTCGTCGCACTCGACCAGATCGGCCCGGTGCAGCGGCCAGCGCGGATGGGCGTTCGGCAGGAACATCTGCCGCCCGAAGAACGTGTTGTGCATGCCCCACCGGGCCGTCAGGAAGTGCTCGAAATCCGTGGGCTCCCCGACCCGCTCGCCCACCCGCACGGCGATCCGGCTGTGCGCGCCCCGCGGCCCCGGCCAGCGCCGGGCACTGGTGTACGTGACGATGTCACCGGTGTGCCGGATGCTCATCCGCGCCCACTGGTACGGCAGCCGGAAGGCACCCCGCGCCACCGCCACCGGGATCAGGCGCGAGGCGTCCAGGGAGCGGAAGACGACACCGCGGCGGCCATCGGCGTCCACCGAGTAGAGGCGGACGTTGGTCTCGGGGAACGTCCCCAGATAGGGGATGCCCGGCAGCCGGAACCAGCCGACCCGGTGCATGCGGAAGGCGACCAGCCCCACATAGGTCACCCCGTCGTGGAGGTCGGGAACCGTGCCGGCCGGAAGGAGCGGCGCCACGTCCGCGGGATCCACGGCCCAGTGCACGAAGGCGAGGTCCAGCCACGACTGCGTGAGCAGCGGATTCTCGGCGGAGGCGGGCGGATCGGCGGTGATCGGTTCCGGGACGGCGGGGGAGAGGGCCACATAGACAGCATCGCAGAGGCCCCGGTGGCATGAGAGAGCCCCCGGCCGACCGACCGTGTCGGCGTCCGGGGGCCCGGCAGGAGCCCGGGAGCTCAGGAGCGGGACTGGCGGTTCTGCTCGGCGCGCTCCGCGTTCTTCTCCTTGATGCGTACCGCTTCCTTGCGGACCTCGGCCTGGGTGGCGCGCTCCTTCTGGAGCCACTCCGGGTTGTCCGCCTTCAGCGCGTCGATCTGCTCCGTGGTGAGGGCTTCGGTGACCCCGCCACGCGCGAGACCGGCGATGGACACGCCGAGCTTCGACGCGACGACCGGGCGGGGATGCGGGCCGTTGCGCCGCAGCTCCTTGAGCCACTCGGGCGGCTCGGTCTGCAGGGCGTTGAGCTCGGTGCGCGAGACGACACCCTCCTGGAACTCGGCGGGGGTGGCCTCGAGGTACACACCCAGCTTCTTCGCCGCGGTCGCCGGCTTCATGGTCTGGGTGGTCTGGTGCGACGTCATGGTCCCCAGGGTATCGAGCATGTGAGCTACCGCCGACCACGACCGGTAACCTGGCGGGGTGACGGACTCGCAGGTGACCCCTTCTTTCAGGCTCGCGTACGTCCCGGGGGTGACACCCACCAAGTGGGTGCGGATCTGGAACGAGCGGCTGCCCGACGTGCCGCTGACCCTCGTGGCGGTGACCCCCGGCGAGTCCTTCGCGCTTCTGCGCGAGGGCGGCGCCGACGCCGGTTTCGTCCGGCTTCCGGTCGACGGTACGGACCTCAGTGCGATCCCCCTCTACACCGAGACCACGGTCGTGGTGATCCCCAAGGACCACGTGATCGCGGCGGTCGACGAGGTGACGGCCGAGGACCTGGCCGACGAGGTCCTGCTGCACCCCCTCGACGACACGCTCCCGTGGGAGACCCTGCCCGGGCGGCCCGCGAACGAGCGCCCGGCCACGACGGCCGACGCCATCGAACTGGTGGCCGCGGGCATCGGCGTCCTCGCCGTGCCCCAGTCCCTGGCCCGCCTGCACCACCGCAAGGACCTGACCTACCGGCCGCTCACGGAGGCCCCCGAGTCACGGGTGGCGCTGTCCTGGCCGGAGGACGCGACGACGGACCTGGTGGAGGACTTCATCGGGATCGTGCGCGGCCGCACCGTCAACAGCTCCCGTGGCCGTTCCCAGACCTCCGCGGGTGGGCCGGGGGCGGATCAGACGAAGCGCAAGAGCCCCGACAAGGGCGCCGCCAAGCGCAAGCCGACGGCCGGAAAGGCCGGCAAGCAGACGGCGGGCAAGCCCGCCGGAAAGTCGGGCAAGAGCGCACGCGGTGGTTCCGGCGGCGGACCCAAGAACGCAAAGAACGCCAAGAGCCCCAAGCGGGGCAAGCCCCGTCGCTAGGCCGTAGCCTCCCTGCCACCTGCCACCTGCCACCTGCCACCTGCCACCTGCCACCTGCCACCTGCCCTCGCCCAGAGCATCACCGGCGGCGACGGCCCTCGTCGACCAGTGGGGACGGTCCGCGTCGGCGCGCTCTCACCAAGCGTGCGTCTTCGCCCACCAGGCGAGCACCCCGCCGAGGACGAGCAGCAGGCAGATCGCCGCGTTCGTGCGCCGGTAGGCGACGAGGATCGCCGCGAACTCACGGATCGTCGCGGTGGGCCAGAAGTACGCGGCGGTCGGCGAGCCCACCACCTGGCCGTTGATCCCCGTCCGCCGAGCGGTGAGGGCGGCCCGGAAGGCGTGGTAGTTGTTCGTGACGATGACGCACCGGTAGTCGGGCTTGGCCTTCTCCATGATCGCCTTGCTGAAGCGCAGGTTCTCGTCGGTCGTCGTCGAGCGGTCCTCCCGCTCGATCAGACGGGCGGGGAAGCCGTGGGCGATCAGATCGTCGGCCATCGCGTGGGACTCCGGCAGGTCCTCGTCCGGCCCCTGGCCCCCCGAGGTGATGAGCACCGGCGCCTCACCCCGCTCGGCGAGGCGCGCGTGCACCGAGTGCGCCCGCCGCAGGCGGCTGGCCAGCAGCGGCGGCACGGTGGACCCGCCGATCAGCCCCGAGCCGAGCACGACCACGAAGTCCGCCTTGCGGTGCACCCGCAGCCGCCCGTAGAGGAAGGCGTAGCATACGAAGCAGAGGAACAGGAACGCGAGATAGGCGGCCAGTCCGCCGGCCGCGGTGCCCACCCCGATCCACACCGGCGTGCGGACGATCACCGCCGTGACCACCAGCGTCACGACCGCGAGGATGGCCAACGCGGCCAGCAGGGACAGCAGGTTGGTCGGGCTCCTGCCTTCCTTGCGCACCATCTGCAAGCCGTTGGAGAACAGGAAGCACGTCAGTACGAGGATGCTCAGCGCCCCCAGGACCACCAGCGCCCATCCGACGGCCTGCCCCGAGGCCGAGCCGGACCTGACCAGTTGGAACAGCCAGGCCGCCAGAGCACAGAGCCCGGCGAGGCCCAGGATCACGGCATTGGAGAACTTCCGGCGCTCGCGCACCACGAGCACACAGAAGACGAGGAAGAGGAGTGCCGCCGGGGCGTAGACCAACATCCGCACAGCGTAAGGGCCGTCAAACCCGGTCTTGGACCGGCCCCCGAGACGTCCGCTGTAGTGATCTGTGGAAAAAGACCGTGCCCTTATGGGCGACCGGCAGTTGACCCCGGTATGAAGAAGCGAAGCGTACTGGCCGTTGCCTCCCTCGCCGCCGGGGCTGTCATCGCCGCGATCAGCCCGCCCCAGGGCGCGGACACCGCTGACACCCGGGAGCCCGCCCACGCCGCGGGCGCACTGGACGTGCTCGACGAGGCCGGTGAGTGGACCGAGGAAGCCCCGCGGACACCCGGTGCCGGGGTCGGCGTGGTCGCCCCCGACGTCTCCAGCACCCAGCACCTCTGAGCAGAACCGAGCCGAGCCGACGGACGCGGGGCAGGAGGCCGGCCACACGCCTCCTGGTCCGCCGTCCCCATCCCGCCCGGAACGAGCACGTGGCGCGCTCGTCCACTCCCGAAGGACTCCCCATGTCCCGTACCCGACGACCGATCCGCAGGAGTGCGGCGCGACTCGCGGCCGTGCTGGCGCTGAGCCTGCTGGCGCTGCCGGTGCTCGGCGGCACCGCCACGGCCGGCGGCACCTGCTTCGCCACCCACGCCGACGCCCCGATCTACGCCGGTGACAACCCCTGGACCGAGATCGTCGGCTACCTCGACCCGGGCGCCCCGGTGAACGGCACCCGCCAGGGCGCGGACGCCCTGTGGCGCGTCTCGCGCACCGACAACGGCCAGCAGCTGGGCTACATGCGGCCCACCGACCTGCGCTGCGACGGCGGCTGACGACGCCTCACGAGCGCTCCTTGGCGGTCCCGGCGCATCGGGCTCGCCACCGCCCGGCTCCCCGTTGAAGACCGTGCGCCCAACCGAACATCGTGGCCCGCACGCCAGTCGTGCCAACATCGTCCGCCTCTCGACAGCCGCTTCGGCGGCTTCGGCAAGAGGCGGATTTCTCATGACCAGCCGCCCTGCGACGACGCCCCCGTGACACGCGATCACCCGCGATCGTCCCTGCGGGAGAGCGCTCTCCCGCAGTACCGCATCCTCCCCGCGGACGGTCGAGACGTCAACGCTCGTGACCGCCCCTTCACGTCGCCGCCACATGGCGCCACATGGCAGGAGCAGTGGTCGGTGTCGGCGCGAACCTGCACGCAATGCTCCCTGAGCAGCGCGGAGTTGCGGCCTGACGGCTGCCGCGACCGGGGGAGGGGTGGTCCCCCGCGCCAGGTGTGCGGCGGCGGCCCGCGGGTGGCGGAACTCATTCCATCCTTCTCTCTTGACACGCTCGCGTCATGATGGAAACACTCCGGGAGAGCGCTCTCCCGCAGTGTTCCCATGGAGGTGCGCTCCGCGACAGACGGCTCCCGGCAGGCCGGTCCCCCCATCCCTCTCCACGTGGCAGGAGGTCTCCATGGCACGGAGATCGAGAACGATCTCAGGAGCGCTGATCGCGGGCGCCCTGATCCTCAGCTCGCTCGGCATCGGCGGCATCGCGGTGAGCGCCGACCACGCGTCCGAGTCCCGGACGTCGAAGGCCGCGGCCTCACACGCGGGACACACCATGGCCGCATCCACCCGCGCGGCGGCGGAGGACGCCGACGGGGACGGGTACATCCCCGCGAAGCGGCCCGTCACCGGCGCGCAAGCGGCGGCCGAGCAGCCGCCGCACCGCTACTTCCACGAGTTTCAGGCGCACTGTTCGGTGACGCACACCGCCCCCGACGACCCCGTCGTCTACCCCGGGCAGCCCGGCAAGTCGCACGACCACACGTTCATGGGCAACACCACGACGAACGCCCACAGCACCACGGCGTCCCTGGACGCGGGCTCCACCAAGTGCCTGGCGCCCGGTGACAGGTCGGCGTACTGGATGCCCACGCTCTACAACGGCGACAAGGAGGTCCGGCCCGTAGGGGATCAGACGATCTACTACAAGGCAGGGGTCACCGACTACACGAGCGTGCGGCCCTTCCCCAAGGGGCTCCGGTTCGTCGTCGGCAGTCCGATGCAAAGTGCGCAGGAGTTCCGCGACCACCCCGGCTTCGTCGAGGGATGGGAGTGCGGGACCAGCTACTTCAACGTCGATTTCCCCAAGAACTGCCCCACCAGCCAGGACACGCAGCTCAACATCCGTTTCCAGGCGCCGAGTTGCTGGGACGGGAAGTCGCTGGATTCCCCCGACCACCAGAGCCACATGTCGTACCCGGTGGTCAAGAACGGCACCAACGACAACGAGTGCCCGACGAGTCACCCCGTCGCCCTGCCGATGATCGAGTTCAAGATGGCGTTCCCCGTGAACGGGGACATGTCGAAGGTCCGCCTGGCGAGCGGGACCGGCCACTCCTTCCACTACGACTTCTTCAACGCGTGGGACGACGCGACGCTGAAGGCGCTGGTGGATCACTGCATCGTCGGCGGTCTGCAGTGCGACCCGCGCGGCTATGACCAGACCCACCCCGAAGCGGGCGCGGCGCTGGACGAGAACTACGAACTGCCGTGACACCCGGCCTGCGAAGGGCGGGGCTCCCCTCCGCCCTTCGCGGGCACCCCCCGCGCGCCCACTCCGCCCCGCGCCCACCCCATCCCCCCTTGTCAATCCCCCTCGCCCAGGAGACCCCCATGCGCAGACCTGGTACCGCTCCATCCCTACGCGCCATCGTGGCCCCCGCGACCGCGGGCCTGCTCGTGACCGCGGCCCTGACGCTCCCCGCCCAGCCGGCACACGCGGCCGGCAGCGTCGTGAAGGTGACCGGCTCACAAGGCAACTGGCAGCTGTCCGTCGACGGTTCGCCCTACCAGGTCAAGGGCCTGACCTGGGGCCCGTCCGTCGCCGACGCCGACAAGTACCTGCCCGATCTGCGGTCCATGGGCGTCAACACCATCCGGACCTGGGGCACCGACGCCTCCAGCAAACCGCTCTTCGACTCGGCGGCCGCCCACGGCATCAAAGTCGTCGCGGGCTTCTGGCTCCAGCCCGGCGGAGGCCCGGGAAGCGGCGGCTGCGTCAACTACCTGACGGACACCGCGTACAAGAACCAGATGCTCCAGGAGTTCCCCAAGTGGGTGGACACCTACAAGGACAACCCCGGTGTCCTGATGTGGAACGTCGGCAACGAGTCGGTGCTCGGGCTCCAGAACTGCTACGCCGGTGACGAGCTGGAGAAGCAGCGCAACGCGTACACCACCTTCGTCAACGACGTCGCCAAGAGGATCCACGCCGTGGACCCCAACCACCCCGTCACGTCCACCGACGCCTGGACCGGCGCCTGGCCGTACTACAAGAAGAACGCCCCCGACCTCGACCTGTACGCGGTCAACTCCTACGACGCCGCCTGCGACATCAAGGCCGACTGGGAGAAGGGCGGGTACACCAAGCCCTACATCGTCACCGAGTCCGGGCCCGCCGGTGAGTGGGAGGTGCCCGACGACGCCAACGGCGTCCCCACCGAGCCCACCGACCAGGCCAAGGCCGCCGGATACACCAAGGCCTGGGACTGCGTCACCGGTCATCGGGGCGTCGCGCTCGGCGCCACAATGTTCCACTACGGCACCGAGTACGACTTCGGCGGGGTGTGGTTCAACCTGCTGCCCGCGGGCCAGAAGAGGCTTTCGTACTACGCGGTGAAGAAGGCCTACAAGGGCAGCACCGCCGGGGACAACACCCCGCCGGTCATCTCCGGCCTCGAGGTCGACGGCGACGCGGGCAAGGTCCCCGCGGGCGGCCCGCTCACGCTCACCACCAAGGTCAGCGACCCCGACGGCGACGCGCTCTCCTACGAGGTGCTCGCCAACAGCATGTACATCGACAAGAACAAGGACCTCACCCCGCTGACGGCGACGGACCTCGGATCGGGCCGCCTGAAGGTCACCGCCCCCGACAAGCCGGGCGTCTGGAAGATCTACGTGAAGGTCTCCGACGGCAAGGGCAACGTCGGCATCGAGACCCGGTCCGTGCGCGTGGTGGTACCGCCCGTCGACGGGACGAACATCGCCCAGGGCAAGCCGGCGACGGCCTCCTCCTTCCAGCCCGGCAGCGGCGACTGCCCGTGCACGGCCGCCAACGCGGTCGACGGCAAGCAGAGCACACGGTGGGCCAGCGACTGGAGCGACCCGCAGTGGCTCCAGGTCGATTTGGGCTCCACCACCTCCTTCAAGCACGTCCAGCTCACCTGGGAGACCTCGTACGCGAAGACGTACACGATCCAGACCTCGGACGACGGGCAGAACTGGCGGACCGTCCACGAGGTGCGTGGCGGCAATGGCGGCGTCGACGACTTCGACGTGAACGGGTCCGGCCGCTATGTGCGGGTCAACGGTACGGAGCGGGGCACCGGATACGGCTACTCGCTCTACGAATTCGGCGTCTACAAGTGACCTGACGCCGACGCGCGCCTCCTGTCGGGGGCAGGAGGAGCACGAATGACGCGGGACGAATTGCTGAAGCTGGTGGGCACGCTCGATCTGGAGCGCAAGGTGGGGCTGCTGACCGGAGCCACCGTGTGGCGCACCCGTGCCGAACCGGCGGTAGGGCTGCGGGAGATGGTCTTCTCCGACGGTCCCGCCGGGGTGCGGGGGGAGGAGTGGGACGAGCGCCGCCCGTCGCTGCTCCTGCCCTCCGCCTCCGCGCTGGGCTCCCTGTGGGACGAGCGGCTGGCCGGTGAGCTCGGCGAACTGCTGGCACTGGAGGCTCTGCGCAAGGGGGTGCACGCGGTCCTGGCGCCCACCTTGAACCTGCACCGCACCCCGCTGGGCGGGCGCCACTTCGAGTGCCTGGCCGAGGACCCGGAACTGGCGGCGCGCACCGGGGCCGCCCTCATCCGGGGCATCCAGGCGCACGGGGTGGCCGCGACCGCCAAGCACTACGTCGCGAACGACGCGGAGACCGAGCGGCTCACCGTGGACGTACGGGTGGACGAGCGGACCCTGCGCGAGGTGTATCTGGTGCCCTTCGAAGCCGCCGTCCGGGCGGGCGTCTGGCTGGTCATGAGCGCCTACAACGGCGTCAACGGCACGACGATGACCGCCGGTGAACTGCTGGCCGAACCACTGAAAGGAGCTTGGGGATTCGACGGGGCCGTCGTCTCCGACTGGGGCGCGGTGCGGCTGACGGAGGAGAGCGCGGCGGCCGCCCAGGACCTCGCCATGCCCGGGCCCGACGGCCCGTGGGGCGCGGCCCTGGTGGCGGCGGTCCGCGAGGGCCGCATCGCCCGGACGGCGATCGACGACAAGGTGGTGCGCCTGCTCACCCTGGCCGACCGCGTCGGAGCGCTCGGCGCGCGGCGAAGGATCCCGCCGCGCGCCTGGCCGAGCGGCACGGCCCGCCGGCTGCTGCGCCGGGCCGTGGCGGCCGGCACCGTACTGCTGCGCAACGAGGACGTCCTGCCGCTGGAGGCCGCCGCGCTGCGCGAGGTGGCGGTCATCGGACGGCACGCGGCCACTCCCCGGCTCCAGGGGGAAGGCAGCGCCGGTGTGTTCCCGGCGGACGTCGTCACCCCGCTGGAGGGGATCCGGGCCCGGCTGCGGGGGCGGGCCCGCGTCGTATACGCACCAGGACCCGACCTGGGGGGTCGACCGAGGCCGCTGGACCCCGCGCGGTCCGCCAACCCCCGCACCGGGGAGCCCGGTGTACTGCTGCGGGTGCTGGCGGCGGACGGGCGCGAGCTCTGTGCCCAACACCGTCTATCTGGACGGCAGTTGGAGCCTCCGCTGGCGCCGGAAGCCCACACCGTCGAGATCAGCGCCCTGGTACGCACGGACAGCGAGGGAAAGTGGACGTTCGGGATCGGCGGCTACGGCCGGATGAGCCTCGCGGTGGACGGACAGCCCCTGGTGGAGGGGGAGGTCACGCGTGACACCGAGGACCCGGCGGTCATCCACCTCGACCCGCCGCGCCAGCACGCCGCGGTGTGGCTGCCCGCGGGCCATCGCGCCCACGTCGTGGCCCGCCGGGAACTCGCGCCGGACACCGGGCGGGCCGTCCTCGTGACGGCCGCGGCCCCCGAACCGGACCCCGACCAAGCGCTGTCCGAGGCGGTCCGGGCCGCGCGGGACGCGGACGTGGCCGTGGTCGTCGTCGGCACCACCGAGGGCAGCGAATCCGAGGGCCACGACCGCACCTCGCTCACCCTTCCCGGCCGGCAGGACGAACTGGTCGCGGCGGTCGCCGCCGTGAATCCGCGCACCGTGGTGGTCGTGAACGCGGGCGGGCCGGTCGAGCTGCCCTGGCGGGAGCAGGCCGGGGCGGTACTGCTCTCCTGGTTTCCCGGACAGGAAGCGGGGTCGGGTCTGGCCGACGTCCTCTTCGGGCGGGCCGAGCCGGGCGGCCGCCTGCCCACCACGTGGGGAGCCGAACTGGCCGACGCGCCGGTCACAGAGACCCGGCCGAAGGACGGCGTGCTCGTCTACGCCGAAGGGCTGCACATCGGCTACCGCGCCTGGCTGCGGGCGGGCCGCGAGCCCGCGTACTGGTTCGGCCACGGCCTGGGCTACACGACCTGGAACTATGACCGCCTGCGGGTCACGAGCTGCCGCGACGCACACGAAGACGTACACGAGGGCCCACACGGCGCACACGGCGAGGGGCACGTAGAGGAGGCGGCCCTGGCCGTGGAGGTGCGGTTGCGCAACACCGGCACGCGCCCCGGGCGTGAGGTGGTGCAGGTCTATCTCGCCCGGCCCGGCTCCGCGGTGGAGCGCCCGGTGCGCTGGCTCGCGGGCTTCACGGCGGTCAGGGCGGAGCCGGGGGCGACGGTGACGGCGACGGTGCGGGTCCCGGCCAGGATGCTGCGCCACTGGGACACGGACGAGGGCAGGTGGCGCATCGAAGCCGGCGAGTGGCGGGTCCACGTGGGCCGCAGCGCGGGAGATCTGCCCCTGACGGCGACGCTACGCAGGTCAGACAACCATCCGTAGGAGGCGGACGGGCAGGGGAGGGGTGCGCCTGACGGTCGGGAGAGCGCTCTATGACGCCCGGTGGCGGGGCGTTAGGGTTCCCGGATGGACAGACAGATGCCGACGCTGGAGGACGTGGCGCGCGAGGCGGGGGTGTCGCGCGCCACCGTCTCCCGGGTGGTCAACGGCGTGCGCAATGTCGCCCCCGCCATCCAGGACGTGGTGCGGGCGGCCATCGAGCGGACGGGGTACGCCCCCAACCGGGCGGCGCGCTCCCTGGTGACCCAGCGCGCGGGCACCATCGCCCTGGTCGTCTCGGGCGCGGGCGACCGCACGGACACGGCACAGAACGCGTTCGCCGCGCGGGTGTTCGCCGACCCCTTCTTCGGGCGGGCCGTCAGCGGAGTGGTGGGATTCCTGCGCCCGCGGGCCATGCACCCGGTGCTGATGTTCGCGGAGACGGAGGACTCCCGCCAGCAGGTCCTGACGTTCCTGCGCCAGGGCAACGCGGACGGCGCCCTGGTGGTCTCGACCCATGCCAAGGACCCGCTGCCCGAGCTGCTCGCCGAAGCCGCTCTGCCCGCGGTGTTCTTCGCGCGCCCGGCTCTGCGCGCCCGCGTCACCTACGTCGACTTCGCGCACCGGGACGGGGCGCGGCTGGCCGCCGAGCATCTGCTGGGCCGCGGCTGCCGGCGCGTGGCGAGCATCTCGGGCCCGCTGGACATCCCGGCGGGCCGCGAACGGCTCGCCGGGTTCCAGGAGGGCATGGAGCGGGGCGGGCAGCCCTACATCCCCGTGGCCGAGGGGGGCTTCACCCTGGAGAGCGGGGCGCGGGCGATGCGCCGGTTGCTTGCCGAGCACCCGGACATCGACGGGGTGTTCGCGGCCAACGACCTGATGGCGCAAGGGGTGTGCCAGGTCCTGAGGGAGCAGGGCAAGCGGGCACCGCAGGACGTCGCGGTGGTCGGGTTCGACGACTCCAGCGTGGCGGTCACCTGTGCGCCGCCGCTGACGACGGTGCGCCAGCCGGTGGAGGAGATGGGCGCGGAGATGGCGCGGCTGTTGCAGGAGCAGATCGAGGGGGTGCGGTCCGATCCCACCTCGGTGATCTTCGAGCCGGAGCTGGTGGTGCGCGAGTCGGCGTGAGGCCCGGTGACGGGCTGACGCGGGCGCCACCGGGGTCCCGTACCAGGAATTTCCCGGGACGCCCGCGCGGCTGCCCGGTGGAGGAGGGGCTTCGGCCAGCGGATGCGGATCGTGGCCCGTGATGTGAGCCTGGTGGTGGGGGCGACACAGAGAGGCGGTTGCCCATGTCAGTCATGGACAAGCTGAAGCAGATGCTCAAGGGGCACGAGGACAAGGCCGGGCAGGGAATCGACAAGGCGGGTGACTTCGTCGACGGGAAGACCCAGGGCAAGTACTCCAGCCAGGTCGACACCGCCCAGGACAAGCTCAAGGACCAGTTCGGCCGGGACCAGGACAAGCCTCCGCAGTCGTAGGCCGCCCGCGGTTGTCAGTGCCCGCCGATAGGCTGGACGCTTCCATCCGCGCTGTGGCTGCAGCGCTGCCGCCCCGCCCCCGTGATGCAGGGGCGGGGCACTCGGCGTTCTGGGGTCCGCGGAGTGCTGCCGGGTCAGGAACCCTGGGCGCGGATGTGGGCGAGCAGGGCGTCGAGGGCCTGCTCCGTGGCGGCCGCCATGTCCACCGCCGCCGGGTCGAGGAGCCACTGGACCTGGAGGCCGTCCATGACGGCGATGATCACGTTGGCGGTGTTCTCGACGTCCAGATCCGCCCGCGCCTCGTCCAGTTCGCACGCCTCGGTGAGGGCCTCGGTGACGAAGGTGCGCAGGCCCGCGTAGCGCCGGCGGAAATAGGGCTGGGCCGGGTGGTCGTCGGTGACGCTCTCGGCGCACAGGACCGTGTAGAGCCGGACGATGCCCTCGCGTTCGGTGTTGTGGCGGACGGTGTCCACGAGGTGGCGCAGGAAGGCGAGTCCGCGGGGCCGCTCCGGGCCCAGTGGTGCGATCTCCGCGCTGTCGCGCAGGTCGAGGACCTCGGTGAGGAGGTTCTCCTTGGTGCGGAAGTAGTGCAGGACGCCTGCCTGGGTCAGCCCCGCGCGCTCGGCTATCTCGGCCAGCGACGCTTTGCCGTACCCACGGGCCGCGAATGTCTCCATGGCGATCTGGAGGATCTCGTCGTGGCGGTCCCGGGCGGCCTGGCTGCGGCCGCGGCGGGTGGGCTCTGCCTGGCGTCGGCGGTCTGCTGAAGTCTTCGCGCCCGCGGTCTTCGCCGCCTTTTGCGTGCTCACCGTCCGGAGTCTAGGCGGGAGTTGATCGCCCGGAAAGAACCGCGCTCCCACCACTTACTGAGTACTTAGTAAGTGTGCTTCCATGTTGCCCGTTCGCGCCGCCTCCGGGCCCTCCACGGCCCTGCGGCACAGGTCGGCCGGCCCCACACGTACGCGTCCAGCGCAGACCAAGGAGCTCGCACATGAGGACACGCACCAGAACAAGGCCCGCGACAGGCACCGCGACAGGCACGGCGCCAGGCGGCCGGTTCGGCCCGAAGGCCGCCGGGGTGGCGGCGGCCCTGACGCTCGTCGGCGCGGCCGTCGCCTACGGTCCGCTCGACGAGGCGCAGGCCCGCCCGGCCCCGGCCACGGCCGAGGCCACGTCCCGGCACACGGCGGCCGATCCGGCGGCGCAGGTATGGATCACCACGCGGGACGGGAGCAGGCGGCTCGCGCACGCGGGCGAGGCGCCCTTCACCGGCCGCCCCCAGGGCACCGACATCCGCATCGACCCCGGCGCCGTCGGGCAGCGCTTCACCGGCGCGGGCGCCTCGGTGACGGAAAGCTCCGCCCACCTCATCCGGCGGCTGCCCGCGGACCAGCGCAAGGCGCTCTTGACCTCGCTGTTCTCACGCGAGGGCGACGGCATCGGCCTGAACTACCTCCGCCAGCCCCTGGGCAGCAGCGACTTCAACACGGACGCGAACTTCACCACGTACGAGGACACCAAGGGCGCCTTCACCATCGACCGGGACAAGAAGGAGACCCTCCCCGTCGTCAGGGAGGCGCTCGCCGTCAACCCCCGGATCCGCTTCATGGGCTCGCCGTGGTCGGCGCCCGCCTGGATGAAGAACGGCGGCTCGCTCAAGGGCGGCAGCCTCAACTCCGCCCGCTACCAGGACTACGCGGACTACCTGGTCAAAGCCATCAAGGCCTACCAGGCCGAGGGGGTGAAGCTCACCGACCTCACCGTGCAGAACGAGCCGGAGTTCGCCAACTCCACCTACCCGTCCATGTCGATGACCTCCGGAGAGCAGGCCGCCTTCCTCAAGGTCCTCGACAAGACCCTGACGGCCGCCGGTCTGAACACCAACGTCCTGGCCTACGACCACAACTGGGACCACCCGAACTATCCGCTCGACGTGTTCGGCCGCACCACGGGGATGAAGCGCCTCATCGGCGCCGCCTTCCACTGCTACGGCGGCAGCCCCGAGGCCCAGCAGCAGGTGCGCGACGCGGGCAAGCGCGTGTTCTTCACCGAGTGCTCCGGCACCGACTCCTCCGACGCCTCCGCGACGTTCGGCGACACCTTGAAGTGGCACGCGGAGAACCTCGTCGTACGGAACATGCGCAGCGGCGGCGAGACCGTCGTCAGCTGGAACCTCGCCCTCGACGAGAACGGCGGCCCGCACCAGGGGCTGTGCGCCACCCGCTGCAACGGCGTCGTGGAGACCAGGAGCAACGGCACGGTGAGCAGGAACGCCGAGTTCTACATGCTGGGCCATCTGACCAAGTTCGTGGACGAGGGGGCCACCCGGATCGGTTCGACCGGGGACTCGACCATCCAGAACGTGGCGTTTCAGAATCCGAACGGCTCGCGCGTCGTGTACGCCGTCAACACCGGCTCCGCGGCGAAGGTCTTCTCGGTGACGGACGCGGGCCGCACCTTCACCTACACGCTGCCCGCCGGGGCGGTGGCCACCTTCACCTGGCGTCCCTGACCGGGAGAGGGGGGAGGCCACCCCTGGTGGTCTCCCCCCGTCCGGCGCGCGCGGGCCGGGATCAGGGCAGGACGCGGTAGTGCGTGGTCAGACGGTGGTCGTCGTCGAGGACGTGGAAGGCGAGACCGGGGGGCTGCTCGCGGTCCGCGGGCCGGTCGCCCTCCCACGGCAGACGCAGGGTCCATGTGATGGCCGGGCCGACGATCAGCGGGCGTGCGGCGAAGGTGCTCGCGGCCGCGGTGTGGGCGTGGCCGGTCAGGACGGCGGCCACGTGCGGGTGTGCTTCGAGCAGCGCGGCGAGGTGTTCGGGGTGCCGCAGGCGGTGGGCGTCGGGCAGCGGGTGGTGCAGTTCGACCGGCGGCTGGTGGAAGGCGATGAGTGCGGGGGTGCCCTCGGGCAGCGCGGCGAGCGTCGAGTCCATCCAGGCGAGCGTCTGCGGGTCGAGGAGACCTTCGTCCCGGCCGGGGAGCGTGGAGTCGCACATTAGGACGGCGGTTCCGGCGATGTGGTGGACCTCGTTGACGGGCCCTTCGTCGGGTGCCACGGCGAGCAGCGCCTTGCGGTAGGCGGGGCGGACGTCGTGATTGCCGGGGCAGGCCAGGACCGGGAAGGGGGCGTCCAGGATGCGGGCCGCCTCCTCGTACTCGGCCTCGTCGCCGTGGTCGGCGATGTCGCCGGTGACCAGGAGGGCGTCGACCGGCCGGGGAAGAGCCCGCAGGTAGTCCATGACGTGCGTGGCACGGCGGGTCGCCCGGTCGCTGCCGTCCAGGTGCAGATCGCTGATGTGGGCGAACAACGCTGTCATCGCTCTGTCTCCATCCATGCCGCCATCGGTGTCTAACGGTAATTCTCAGTTATCCGTTAGGGAGAGTAGGGTGTGCCGGGCACGGCGATCAAGTGGTGCACGGCGGAGCCCGGAAACGGGCGCAGGCAGGCGGAGCCCGGGAACGGGCCGAGGCAGAAGGAGGGGCCCGTGGAGCGCTGGCTGGCACTGGAGTTGGCGAGCACGATCCGCCACGACGGGGACGGCGGCGTCGCCGACGATCTGGCCACGGTCGACGGGGTCAGCCGCTGGCTCGACGACCAGCAGGGCCTGCTGCCCGCCCCCTTCCGGACCGTGGACCTCACCGCGGACGAGGACCTCAGGCTGGCACTGACCGAACTGCGCCGGGCGGTACGGGCGCTGTTCGCGCGCGCGGTCAGCCCCGCGCCGCCCAGCCCGGCGGACGCCGGCCGTCTGATGCCCGCCGGCCAGGCACTGGCCCACCTGAACGCGGTCGCCGCCCGCGAACCGGTCCGCCCCCAGCTGGACTGGCCGCAGGAAGGAGAGCCCGCCGCACGGCTCCTGACGGAACCGGGCGATCCGCGCACCGCGCTCACGGCCGCCCTGGCCCGCGCCGCCATCGACTTCCTCGGCGGCCCGCGGCGCGAACAGCTGCGCGCCTGTACGGCACCTCGGTGCGTGCGCTACTTCGTCAAGAGCCACGGCCGGCAGGAATGGTGCAAGGCCTCGTGCGGGAACCGGGCCCGCGCGGCCCGCCACTACAAGCGCCATCACGCGGCCGACTGAGAGACCGACTGAGAGGCCGACTGAGCGCGCCCGCGGGCCTCGGCGAGCCACCTACGAGCGGTCAGGGACGGGGCTCTTGCCCGAAGTTCCAGACGCCGACGTCGCGGTAGTGGATGGGCCCAGGGCCGCGCCCGAAGTTGCTGGCGACCAGATGCAGACGCTCGGCCCGCCAGGAGCGGCCGGTGAACCCGGCGAGCCCGGCAGCGGCCCGCACCGCGCACGCGGGGGTGTCCCGGCGGGCGCGGGCCAGCGTCAGATGAGGCCGGAACGGCCGGCCCACGTGGGGCGCCCCGCAGTCGTCCGCGACGGCCCGCACCTCGCCGGCCAGCAGGCCCAGCTCTTCGAGATCTCCGTCGACCCCGCTCCACAGCACCCGCTCGTCGAAGTGCCCGCCCCCGCTCAGCGCCAGGTCGAGGGGCTTTCGCGCGGCCGCGAGGCGCGCCAGCGGCGTCCGCAGCAGCGGCACCACCGCGGCGGGCACCTCGCCGAGGAACGCCAGGGTGATGTGCCAGTCCTCGATGCGGTTCCACCGCATCCGCGGATGGGTCCGGTAGGCGGGGCCGAGGGCCCGCTCCAGTTCCTGCTTCGCGTCGTCGGGCGGGGCGAGAGCGATGAACACGCGAACGGTCGCGGGCTGGTTCTGTTCGTTCACAGAAGACTTCGTACCGCATCCGGTCGGCGCACCGATCAGCGCCCCGTCCCCGCCCCCGTCTGTATCCCCGTCCCCGGCTCTGTCTTCGTCCCGTCCGGGGAGGCAGGCTCCGGTCAGGTGGTCCCGGGCTCCTCGTTGATGAGCCTCCTTGTCTCGTCCGCCTGGCGGCGCACGGTGGCGACGACATGCGGCCTGAACTTCGATTCGGCGTACTGCACCAGGGTGTCGAGCACGCCGTTCGCCCGCTCGGGATCGCCCACCTCGGCGTGCGCCCGGGCGAGACGGCGCATCACCATGTTCAGGGTGATGTCGTCGACGCCGTTGCCGTGCAAGGACGCCTCGACCACGGGTGACAGCAGACTCACGGCTTGTTCGGGGACGGCGAGGCGCACCTTCAGGGCGCTCTTGTCCGGCGTCAGGTACTTGAAGTCCCGCTCCGCGTTGAGCCCTTCGACCATGCGGGCGTACAGGGCGAGCGGGTGCTTCTCGTACTGCTGCAAGACCTCTTGGAGGGCGTCGTTGCCGGCCTGGAGCGAGGGTGCGTCGGATCCGCGAAGGGCGAAGAGAGTGCCCTGCTCATCGCCCAGCATCAGCTCGCCGACCTGCTCGTCGGTCTCGTTGTGGGGCGTGCGCACGGTCGTGCGCAGCACCGGCGAGACGATGCGGGAACCGTCCGAGGCCAGGTAGGAGGCACGCAGCAGATAGGTGCCCGGCTGCTCGAAGTAGTGCCCGTCCTGGCCGTACCCCACATAGGCGCTCGCGTAGCGCGGCGGACCGGCCACGGCGAGGTGGACCGTGGCGTCCGCCTCGACGCACCGGCGCAGCAGCGGCCGGTAGAGCAGCGTGCGCCCGGACGGCTGGCGGATCGCGATGTTCACCAGGTCGTAGTCCGGGTGCAGGAACGCGTGCGTGTCCCGGCCGCGCAGGTCGGTCGTGTCCAGCTTCAGCTCCACGACGACGGGTTCACCGAACGCGAAGGTGCGCTTGCCCCGCAGGTCGAGCCGGAGCCCGGAGTCGTCCGCCACGGGCTGGTCGAACAGGTCGGGGTCGATGTCGGCGGCGCCCCTGCCGAAGGCGTTGGCGCCCATGATCACGTCACGGTAGAAGCCGTGCCGCAGATGCGTGAGCTCGTTGGCGGTGAACTGGAAGGGGAACGCCCTCCAGTACGCCGCCGTCCCGGTCGGAGCGCCGCCGCCGGGGTTGAAGTTCTGGGGGTAGTTCATCCACGACAGGTCCCCGAAGCCGTTGTTGGGGCCGAGCGGAGCCGGGGGTGTGGCGAGGCCCTTCTGCCACGAGTGCAGCAGGTTGAACGCGTGGCCGAGCTCATGCACGTACGTACGCAGCTGGGCGCGCACCGCTTCGGGGTCGGTGCCCTTGATGATGTCGTAGAAGACGGCACAGCCCTGCCGCTGGAAGGCGTCCGCCGCGTCGAACATGATGCCGCGCACGCCCGGGTCGCCCTCGTAGCGGCTGGCGACCAGCAGCCACACGTGCCATTGGGGCACGTTGCGCCACAGGGAGAAGTTGGTCTGCATGGCGGCGTGCAGCTCGGCGTTGCTCCAGCCGGCCGGGCTGTCGCCGAGGACGTTGGCCGCGCCGGACACCAGCACGTCGATGCCCGCCTCGGCGTAGGCCCGCGGCACGGTCAGCGTCCGTGCCGGGCTGCCGGGCGGCCCGGGCAGGGAGCCGGTGTCGTACGACACGAAGGGCACCTTGCCGGCGACGGAGTCCTGCTCCCACTGCACGGTGCGGAAGTAGGGCGACCTGAACGCACAGGCGTACGCCGCGCCCACCTGGCCGGACGTGCGGAGGAACTGCACGGTGGCGGCGGCCTGCTGCTGGCCGACCCGCCGGCGCGGGATGGTCACCCGCACGACCGGGAAGCTGGTGGTCGCGGTGAAGCGGCCCTGACCGGTGATCACGACGTGGGTGGGCGACCAGGTGACGGCCGGCGCGTGCACGACGAACGAACCGGCGTAACTCGTGGTGCCGCCCCCGGAAGCGAAGAAGTCCCCGCTGACCTTCCGCAGCGTACGGGGACCGTCGACGTCGACCCGCAGTTCCAGGACGCGGGTGCCGACGCTGCGGTAGCTGCCGCGGACGAGGAGGTGGGAGGGCGCGGCGGTCGCGGCGGGGGAGTCACCGGTCCCGGTCGTCGGTGGTTCGTCGACCGGTAATGCGGAACCGTCGAAACCGGCTGCGAAACCGGCGTCGCTTTCGAGATCGGAAGGGGGCGGTTCGGGAATCACGGATTCCGTGGTTTCGGCTGTGGGATCGCCAAAGGGCGTGGACATGGCGCTCACTCCTCCGACCTCTCGTGTGCTTTTGGCGGCGGTTCTTTTCGACGGCCGGTTTGACGGTCGGGTGGACAGTCGGTCGTGGTCAGCGAATGACGATCGAGTGATGCGTCTGGAACAGTCCGCACCATTCGTTGTAAGGGCGTCGGTCGCACGTATACGGATTGGTGATGGGGCGACCGGAGTTGTCGGTGTCGCGGGCCGGTGTCCCGCCCGGCTTGTGGGCCCACAGTCCGCCCGGGTGCAGGCGGTACCAGTGGTAGTCGCGCAGGTTGCCGGGGTAGGTGCCGGTGACGAGCGCCACCACATAGCGCAGTGATCCCGCCGGCTGGCAGTTGCCCCACAGCCGCAGACCGTCGCGCTGCGCCCCGGTGGAGACCTGCCCGCAGGTGACCGTGTCGGGGATGGTGTAGCCGTGCGCGAGGCCCGGCTGGGCGAAGGTGTTGGTGCGCCGGTTGACGGCGAAGTTGTAGCAGTTGTTGTAGAGCTGGGTGTCCGGCCGGTTCCAGAAGCCGGGGTTGAACGGCGTCACGTCGTACGCGCAGGTCAGCGCGGCCCGGTGCACGAGGGTCTGTAACTGCTTCTCCACCTCGGCGGCGTGCGCTTCGGAGAGGCCGCCCGACTCGGCGGGTTCGACGGTGGTCGCTCCGCCCGCGCCCTCGCGGGCCGTGCGCCGGATCTCGTCGCGGACCGACTCGCGGAAGTCCTCTGGGTAACGCTCGGCGCGCTCTTCGGGCGCCGGTGCGTCGCTCTCGCTCTCGGCCGCCCGTCGACCGCCGCCCTCCTCGGGCGGGCCGACCGGCATGGTCTCCAAGAGGCGCTCGGCGACGTCGGCGCCGGCGTACGGGTCGCGCCCCCCGCCTCCCGCGACCTTGAACACCGCGGGCAGCCCCGCGGTGTCGAGGTCGTCGGTGATCTCCACCTGGATTCCGCGGAACCCGAGTCCGGTAAATCCCGCGGACACGTCGGCGACCGCCGCTTCATGGTGGGCGATGAGCTGGATCAGTTCACGTACCTGTTCCTGATCCTGAATTTCCCACGTGGGATTGGTGCGCCCCGAGAAAATGTCCACAGTGATGCGCAGACCCATGATTTCCCCCTTCGTTCCGCGCTCGACGGCGCCGAACGGCCGGCAGTCCCCGTGGGACTTTTACTGCGGCCCTCAAAGGCAGTCAATGGCGGGGGAAGAGCCGCCGGTGCGGGGGTTGCGCACGGCGTACGGGCCGGTGATCCGGCCGTCGTGGATCTCACCGGCCGTGCGCACCGAGTTGCGCGTATTTCCCGCCGGGAAGGGTGTCGCCCCGGCCGGGCTCTGCTACGCAGGAAGGGGCCTGGCGCCGACGAGGCCTCGCCGCGGGGGCGCGGCCGGTGCGCCGGGGCGCGCCAAGGGGGAATCATGGCCGACTCCGTACGCCGTCAGGGGCCGCGGGTGCCCGAGTCGGACCCCAAGGTGGGGGTCGACGTCAGCACCCGGTGGACGGGCGAACCCCGGCACCGCCTGGTGACGCTGGGGGATTCGCTGACGCAGGGATTCCAGAGCGCGGCGGTCTTCAACACGGCGCTGTCGTATCCGGCGATCGTGGCGTACGAACTGGGCTGCCTCCCGCGCTTCCGTTTCCCCGTCTACGGGGGCTTTGGCGGACTGCCGTTCAACCTGGAGCTCTTCCTGCGTGACCTGGAGTCCCGCTACGGGCGCGACCTGGACTGGTGGGAGGCGCCGCTCGCGCTGTTCCGGGCCCGCAGCGTGATGGACCGGGTGGAGGACTACTGGGAGCGGGGGCCCGGCCGGGCCGTGCCGTCGACCACGGCGATCATGCACAACCTCGCCGTGTTCGGATGGGACCTGCGCGACGCGCTCACCAAGTCGGCGGACGAGTGCCGCAAGCGGATCGACACGCCGAAGGACGATCTGGTGAACCAGATCGTGCAGAACGCCGGCGAGCGCGCCGCCCTGCGCGTGCTGCCCACCCAGCCCCCATCGGCAGGCGCGCTGACGCAGTTGGGCGCGGCGGCCGAACTGGGCAAGGACACCGACGGCACGGGAGCCAAGCACGGCATCGAGACGCTCGTCGTCTTCCTGGGCGCGAACAACGCCCTGCGGGCGGTGACCGACCTGCGGGTGACGTGGAGCGAGGACTCCGGTTTCGACGACCTGGACGCCAAGCGGCGCTTCACGGTCTGGCGGCCGAAGCACTTCCGGTCCGAACTGCGCAAAGTGGCCGCGGAAGTCCTCGACATCAAGGCGCGGCACGTCATCTGGTGCACCGTTCCGCACGTCACGATCGCCCCGATCGCACGCGGTGTCGCCGGCAAGATCCAGCCCGGCTCGCGCTACTTCCCGTACTACACCCGGCCGTGGATCAGGGACCGGGACTTCGACGCCCGCAAGGACCCCAAGATCACCGCCGAGCAGGCGCAGCAGGTGGACGAGGCGATCGACGAGTACAACGACGCGATCACCGAGACGGTCCGGGCCGCCCGGCTCAAGGGACGGGACTGGTACCTCCTTGAGACCTGCGGTCTGCTGGACCGCCTGGCCTCGCGCCGGTACGCGGAGGACCCGTCGGCACGCCCGGACTGGTGGCAGCCCTATCCGCTGCCGTCGGCCCTGCGGGCGCTGTCACCGCCCCCGAACTCGCGCTTCCTCGCCGTCGAGAGCGGACGGCGCGCGGACGGCGGCCTGTTCTCGCTCGACGGCGTCCATCCGACGACGGTCGGGTACGGGATCCTCGCCCAAGAGGTGATCAACGTGATGCGCCTCGCGGGCGTCCGGTTCTACCGCCCCGACGCGAGCACCCCGCGCCAGGACCCGGTCCTCGTCGACTTCGACCGGCTGATCCGCCACGACACGCTGGTCAACCGGCCGCCGGGCAATCTGGGCTCGGCCCTGAACGCCCTGGGCTGGGCCGACGAGACCCTGGATCTGTTCCGGCGGGTGTTCTCCGCGTTCTGAGGGCGCGTCAGGCGACGCGCTCACGCGCGGGGGCGGGCACGGCTACCGCGGCGAGACGACCGCGGCCTTGGGCACGTCGGATGCCGGGGGAGGAAGGGGGATCGTGGTGGGCTCAGGTGGCGGGTCGCTGACGAGGTAGGCGCGCCGCCACCGCAGGAAGGGCCGCTCGATCCCGTTGTAGGTGACCACGGCCGCGACCAAGGTGAGGGGCAGCACCGCCGTCACCGCGGTGAGGAAGGCGTCCGCCACCGGCCGGCCGGTCAGCTCGAACCACCAGCCGCGGGAGACGATCGCGGTGATGACCATGTAGTGGAGCAGGTACACGGAGAAACTCATCTCGCCGACTGTGGCGATCGCCCGCGACACGATCCCCGTCGAGGAGACGGTGGCCACATAGGTCAGCACCACCAGGGCCCACAAAGCCCCTTCGACGTCCACCCACAGCAGACGCGAGGCGTGCCCTTCGTGGAAGGCATGGGTCTGGTTGAAGGCCCAGACGGCGCCTAGGACCAGTGCCGTCGCGACGGCGACCTTCGGCAGCCCCTGGAACCACCGCCGATGGTGCACGAAGAACCAGGCGGCCATCATGCCGAGCAGGAACTGGTCGATCCTGCCCGCGAGGCTGTAGTAGAGCATCGAGTTCACGCTGATGCTGCCGGCGGCCGACGCCCACACCAGGGCCCGGATCACGGCGATGCCGGCCAGGAGTCTGATCAGGGCCATCGGACCGCGCTTGGTGAGGAGCCTGCTGAACAGCGGGAAGAGCAGATAGAACTGCAACTCGACGGCGATGGCCCACCACATGCTCGACACCGCCCCCAGGCTGAGGGACCCGGGCAGGTTCCCCAGACCCACCAGGGACTGGAGCACGGCCAGCAGGTCCGCGCCCTGCTTGTGCGCGCCGAGACCCAGGACGATCAGCGTGAGGTAGAGCGGGAAGATCCGCAGCACGCGATTGCCGAGGAACCGGCCGTAGTGGACGTCCTTGCCCAGGGTGCCGATGGTGAAGATGAATCCGGACAGGACCATGAAGAGGGCCACTCCGGTGTGGCCTTCCAGCACCAGGGTGGCCAGCGGGTTGTCCGAATAGAGCCAGCCGTGCGGGTCGCCGTTGGGAACCTCTCTGAGGTACGGCGAGATCATGTACGTGCCGTGGCAGAGGAGCACCAGCACGGCGGCGTAGGCACGCAAGTGGTCCACGGACACGAGGTACTGCCGGTTACTGCTGCGCATGCCTGGGGCCGACCTCTCCTCACCGGCGTCGCGGCGGCCTCGCGGCGTGGAGGCGGCGGCCTCGCGACACAGAACAGATGAGGGACGACAACATCGCGCGGGCAGTCAATCCGGTAAATATGAACGAGCCCCGCCCAATCGCCGGATGATTTTCACTCCTCCGAGGGGTCGCAGGCCCACAGCGCGAGTCCGAGACAGCTGAACGCGGCACCGAGGACGCAGACCGCGCCCCAGCCGGCCGCCGTGTACAGGAAGGTCGCGGCGATGGCGCCGGTGGCGCTGCCGATCGAGTAGAAGACCATGTATCCGCCGATGAGTCTGCTGCCCGCCTCCGGGTGCAGGGCGTAGATCAGCGTCTGGTTGGTGACGTGGACCGACTGCACGGCGAGGTCGAGCAGGATCACCCCGACGGCCAGGGCCCAGAGCGAGCTGCGGGTGAACGCGAGAGGCAGCCACGAGGCGGCGAGCAGCGCCAGGGCGATGCCGGTGGTCCGCCGGGAGAGCCCGCGGTCGTTGAGGCGGCCCGCCAGGGGCGCGGCCATGGCGCCGGCGACCCCGATGAGCCCCAGTGCCCCGATCGCGGTGTGGGAGAGGAAGTACGGCGCCTCGCTGAGCGGGAGCGCGACGCTGCTCCACAGGGTGCTGAAGGAGGCGAAGATCAGAAGGCCGTAGAGGGCCCGCAGCCGCAGCAGTCGCTCCCGTGCGAACAGGGTGAGGGTGGAGCGCAGGAGCTGTCCGTACGGCAGCACCGTCGCCGGGGCGCCGTGCCGGGGCAGCACGCGGTGCAGAGTCAGGGCCAGCAGTGCGGTGAGCGAGGCCGACGCCAGGTAGACCGAGCGCCAGCCCGCCAGGTCGGCCAGGAGACCGGACGCGGTGCGGGCGAGCAGGATGCCGATGACCACGCCGCTGGTGACCAGGCCGACGACCCGCCCGCGCCGGTCGGCCGGTGCCAGCGATGCCGCGAAGGCCACCAGCGTCTGGGTGACGACCGCGAGAAGTCCCGTCGCGGCCACGCCCGCGAGCAGCACGGCCGCCGTCGGGGCGACGGCCACCACGGCCAACGCCAGGACGAGCAGCAGCAGTTGGGAGACGGCGAGACGTCTGCGGTCGAGCACGTCGCCCAGGGGCACCAGGAAGAAGAGCCCCAGACCGTAACCGACGTGGGTGAGGGTGACGACGCTGCCGACGAGGCCCGGACTCATGTCCAGGTCGTGGCCGATGGTCACCAGCAGGGGCTGGGAGAAGTAGACGTTGGCCACCGAGGCCCCGCAGGCGACGGCGAACAGCAGGACGACGCCCCGGGTCAGGACGAACGGGGGGCGTTGCGCGCCGTGGTCCTGGGCGGGCCGTCGTGTCGGAGCCTCACGGTTGCCGGGCATCGGCACCCCTCCACTTTCTGGTTTCAAGTTGCTACCATTGATGGCGGCGAAGGTAGCGCTCTTTGGTAGCATGTTGCAACCAGAATGAGAGTGAGTGCCGGAGAAGGAGGTGGGCACGATGGTGACCAGGACGCGCTTCGACGACAGCGAATGCCCCGTGGCCCGGTCGGTGGACGCGATCGGCGACTGGTGGTCGCTCCTGATCGTGCGGGACGCCTTCGACGGGAGCCGTCGCTTCGGGGAGTTCCAGCGCAGCCTCGGAGTCGCGAAGAACATCCTCACCGCGCGGCTGCGCACACTCGTGGCCGGGGGCGTGCTCGCATCCGTCCCCGCCTCGGACGGCAGCGCCTATCGCGAGTACGTGCTGACGCCGAAGGGCCAGGCGCTCTTCCCGGTCATCGTGGCGCTGCGGCAGTGGGGCGAGCAGAACTTCTTCGCCCCCGGCGAACCCCACTCGCAGTTGGTCGACCGCAGCCAGGGGCAGGGCCTGCGGCCCCTGGAGGTGCTGTCGTCGGACGGGCGACGCCTGGCCCCCGAGGACACCACGGTCCACAAGGTCCCGTCCACGTGAGTGACCGCGCCCGGCCCCGCGTCAGCGGACGCGGACGTCCGTGCCGTCGATGACCAGGGCCTGCCCGTCACGTAGCGTCCGGTGCGGCACCCCGGCGGCGCGGTAGCCGGCCGCCACGACGGCCACGGCCTCCGTCTCGGGATGGCCCGGCGAGTCGACGTGGGGCACGAACGCGAAGTCCAGCACCCCCAGCCCGTCCCAGACCACCGGAGCGGCGTACTCCTTGGCCACCACGCCCGGGTCGTCGCAGTGTTCGAGTCCACGCAGGCTCGGGGCGAGCACGCACCCACCGGCGCTGTATCCGGCGTAGACCACGGCGTCGCGCTCCAAGAGCGCGGTCACGGCGGCGTCGGCGCCGCTGCGGGCCAGCGCGTGCCGCAGCATGAACGCGTTGCCGCCGCGCACCCACAGCGCGGAAAAGCGGCGCAGCACGGCCTCGACCTCGTCCGCGGGCCGGTCGAAGAAGTCCCGCAGGTCCACTTCGCTCGGTTGCAGCCCCAGGGCGGCCAGCTCGCCCGACTCCCGCTCGACACCGGCCATGCGCTCGTCCTCGGGGCGGCCGTCCGTGGCGTTGGCGATGACGGCGACCTCGGGGCGCGCCCCCGCTCCGTCCAGCAGGCCGAGGAACTGCTCGGGGCGGTCCCCCATGCGGAACGAGGAGAGATACAGGCGCATCCCCCGACCCTATGCGGCGCCGCTCAACCCCCACGCCCGGCGGCAAAGTTGTCATCCGCCAGGCGGGATCACAGAATTTCGTCCCCAGAGGGATAGCCGGGGGTGGTCCGACCCGTCGTGAGGGGTGCAAAGAAGGGGAGGGTCGATGGAGGCCTCAAGTCACGACGAGTTCCGCGAGTTCGTAGCGATGCGCTCCACCGCGCTGCTGCGGCTCGCGGTGCTGCTCACCGGTGGGGACCGGCATGCGGCGGAGGATCTGCTGCAGATCGCGCTGATGAAGGTCTACGGACGCTGGGCGCACATCGAGCAGCCCGAGGCGTACGTCCGCCAAGTCCTGTACCGCCAGCAGGTCAACCGCTGGCGGCTGCGCAGACACCGGGCCGAGACCACGGTGCCCGTACTGCCCGATGCCGGCAGCGAAGGCGGCGTGGACGCCGGTTCCGAGCTGCGGATCGCGCTGTGGGCGGCGCTGAGCCGCCTGACGAAGCGGCAGCGCGCCGTGGTGGTGCTGCGCTACTTCGAGGACCTGCCGGAGGGCGAGGTCGCGGCGCTGCTGAAGTGCCCGGTCGGCACCGTGCGCAGCACCGCGCACCGCTCGCTCGCCAAGCTCCGCGCGCTCGTGCCGGAGCTCGGCCCCGAAGGGCCCGCGGAACAGGCGCAGCCCCTCAGCTACACGCCGAAGGAGATGCAGGGATGACGACGGAGCGGGTGGAGGAGAAGGTCAGGGAGACGCTGCACGCGGTCGCCCTCGATCAGGTGCGGGCGCCGGGGGACCTGGCCGAGCAGGTGGTACGGCGGCGCGGCCGGCGCCGGATCTCGCAGGTCACGGGCGCTGCGGTGGCGGTTGCCGCGATCACCGTGGGGGCGCTGTTCGGCTTCGGCGACACCGGTGGGAGCGACCAGGACCGGCCCGTACGGCCCGCGATGTCGCCGCAGGGCTGGCAGCCGTGGCAGCAGGACGTCGCGGGCGCCGGTGAGCGGGGCTGCCTGGTGGCCGGACCGGCGCTGTACTGCGCCGGATCCAAGTACGACGCGGCCAAGTTCGACGCCAACACCGGCGAACGGCTGTGGACGGTCAAGGTCAACCGCGAGGGCGACGGACCCGATCACCCCTTCGCCGCACGCGACGGCGTGGTCTACGCCTACCGCAACCACACAGCGAAGAACGAACCGAGCGGCGACTACCGCGGCGGCACCGATCTGATGGCCATGGACGCCGACGACGGCGAGGTGCTGTGGACGGTCGAGATGCCCCAGGACGACCGCACCGACCAGGCCGCCATGCTCATCGACGGGGCGGTCCTGGCCAACACCCCCGATATTCGCACGATGTCGGCGCTCGACCCTCTGACGGGCAAGGAGAAGTGGCGCCACTCCTGGGACAAGGGCATCGCGTGCCAGCGGGCCGTGCTCGGCGGGGTACCCCATCTCGCCTGCCTGCGGGACGTCGAGAAGCCGCACGACACGAAGATCTTCCGGCTCGACCCCAAAGACGGCAGCGCCGTCAAGGTCGCGACACTGCCGGGCGGGCAGCAGCTCGTCGGAACCTCGGGGGACCGGATGGTCCTGACCGAGGCGAGGGCCGCGGGGAGCAGCGAGGACCTGCGGCTCACCATCGTCAGCAGCTCCGGAAAGCGGGCCTCGCACTCCTACCCGGTCCCGGGGAAGCTGGCCGCCTCCGACGTGGTCGGCGACCGCCTGTTCACCCTGACCTGGGAGGGGAAGGCCTCGGCCTACTCCCTGACCACGGGAAAGACGCTGTGGAAGGGGCGTCCCGTGGGCGCCGAGATGCCCGAAGAGGGCATCGTCCCCGGCATCCCGTCCCCCGTGGTGTCGGCGGGGCAGGCCGTCGTGTACTTCCTCGGCCTGAACGGAGATCTGTCCGGCCTCGACCTGACGACGGGAAAGCGGGTCTGGAGCGGTCACGTGGACACAGCCAAGCAGGCTGAGGGGCCCGGCTTCCAGGACTCGACGCAACTCCTCGCCTACGAGGACGTGTTGGTCGCCCGCAGCGGCAGCAAGATCGTCACCCTGCTGCCGCAGGCCGGCGACTGACCCGCGGGGCGCGGAAGCATCGGGGTTCTGGGGTGGTGGGGTGAGGCGGATTAGCGCCTTACCCCACCACCCCTGAAATACGCGGCACCCATCAGAGCATGATGAGCAGGCGCGTTTTCGGCTTGAGTTTCCTGTTCACCGAACGGCTCTGTACGTACACCTCCAGCTGAGGATTGTTTCCAGCCTTCACCGAGACGGTTCCCTGAATGCCCGAACCGAACAGCAGGCTGCGCGCGGCGTCGCCCGTATAGGCGCGATCGGTGTCCTTCTCGACGACGATGACTTCCTTGTTGGGCTGCACCTGGGCACGCGCGCCCAACTGGTAATAGCAGGAACCCCGTTCGTAGGAAACGCCCGGATGTGAATCGACGAAGGGACGGATCTCGACTTCCTTGTCGACTTTCAGGAGGCGGTATTTGTCGGCCGGGATCGGTTCGAGACTGGCCCGCACTTCGTCGATCGATATGTCCTGGCCGACGGCGAACAGGTTCTTCGTGCCGCGCACGCCCTTCTCCCGGGCCCGCAGGAAGCTGGTGGCCGCGGCGCGCACGGTGCCGATGGCCTCCTCGACGCCCTCTTGGGAGTCCGCGTCCCAGATGGCGATGTTGCCGGCCGGGAAGCCGTAGTTCTGCGCCGTCCGCTTGGCCAGGGAGTTCGGCACGAGGATGGCGGACGTCCAATGGCCCGGAAGCCCGCCCATCTTCGCCGAGATCTTGTCGAGCCAGGGCCCGAGGATCTTCATGTCGCCGTCGTGCCGCCGGTCGCCGCCGGAGGCGTTCTCCTCGCCGTCCGTCACCACGATCTGGAGGAAACTGTGCTCGCCGTATTCCTCCCAGATGTGTCCCAGGTCGTCCAGGGATTTCAGCGAAGCCTCGATGAGGGCCGTGGCGCCGTTGTTGACCTGATAGAGCCCCCGCATGGACGGAAGATGCTTCACGTCCATGTCCCAGACGAGGTTCTCCACCCGGTGGTCGAAGGAGTAAAGGCTAATGCGGGTCTCGTGACCGAGACTGTCCGACTCGGCCTTCAACCCCGCCACGAACTCGTCCACGACACGAATGAGTTGATTCTCGTGCGGACGCATGGAACCCGAACAGTCCACTACCAGCGCGACGTGATTCACCTTGTGCTGAATCCTGTTGGCGGACATGCTTCTGCTCCTTCTCCGAGGCTGCATCCCGAGCTGCTTCCCGAGTGATTTCCACTCTATGGGGAGGCACTGACAACGGAGCTTGATGAAGCGTCACCGGCCGCCACGCCCTGGCCGAGCGGCTGTCCGCACACCGGGAGCAGGAAGGGCAGTGCATGAAGGACAGTTCATGAGCGGGCAGCGGGCAGCGGGCGACGAATTGTCGTGCCGTGCGCACGTTCCACGTCAGCAGAGGAGGTGGGCGGCGCGGGAGAGTCCCGCCAGAGCGCGGCGCTCCTCGTCCGTCCAGCGCCGTGGCTGCTCGTCGTGGGTGGAGACCACCCCGAGCAGCACGCCGTCCCGGGACGTGATCGGCACCGAGGCGCACGCGCCGACGCCGGCCTCCTCCAGCACGTCCAGAGCCGGGGTGCCGAGGAAGAGCGGGGACGAGGCGACCTCGTCCACCAGGATGGGCTCGCCGTCCTGTGCCGCCACCCCGCAGGCGGACTCGCGGTCCGCCACCGTCTCGAAGAACGTCAAGAACGGGTGGTGGAAACCCTGTTGGGCCGCGATCCGCAGCACGCCGTGATCCGGCTCGTACAGCTGGGCGTTGCCCAGCCGGGCCCCGGTGATCTCGAACGCGGCGGACAGCGCCGCCGACACCACCGAAAGGCGCAGGCGCCGGTCGTGCAGCGACAGCGGTGCCGTCGCCAGCTCCTGGACGATCCGCAGGCCGTCGGCGTCGCCGCACAGTCGCAGCGGATGCAGCACCGCGCTGTGGGCCCGCTCCACCACCAGGCTGCCGCCCGCGGCGACGGCCCGCTGCCGGGCCTCCAGAAGCAAGGTCACGCCGTCGGTGCCGCAGAAAGTCACCCGGCTCAGGTCCAGTACGACCCGGCACCCCGGCATCTCCACGGCGCGCTGCAACTCGCGGGTCAGCACCGGCGCGGACGCCACGTCGAGCTCACCGGCCACACGGATGGTGATCCGGCCGTGCGCCCGGGCGACGCCTACCCGCACGGTTTGTGAGGGCTGGGACCACTTCACGTCCGCTCCGCCCGTGAAAATGCTCCCGTTGTCCATGCGCATCCACGGTAGAGGCGCCCTCACCTCTGCCGGGAGCACTTCACCATGACGGTCGATCATGGCCTGGATTCGGCCAAGAACGGACAGCTTCGCCGGTCCACCACCGTGGCGTTGGCATCGATGTGGTGAGAGCGGATCCCTGTTCCCCTAGGCTCCGGCGCACGTGCGGCCTCCCCTCCCGCGCGGTCCGCCGCCCTTCCCGATCGGAGCCGACATGGACTACCCGGACATCTCCGCCCTGCCCGAGGAACTCCAGGACATCGTGACGTCCTACGGATCGCTCAACGTCTTCCGGATGCTGATGCACTCACCGAACCTGGCGCCGGGCGTGCTGTCGCTCGGCGACGCGGTGCTGCAGCGCAACGCGCTGCCGGACACCTTGCGGGAGCTGGCCATCGTGCGGGTCGGCCACGCCTACGGAGCGGCCTACGAGGTGTACTACCACGAGGCCATCGCCCGCCATGTCGGCCTGGGCGAAGGGGCGCTCGCCGCCGCGAGGACCGGTGTGGCCGGGGCGCTCTCCGGCCCCGAAGCCGCCGTCCTGACCGCCACGGACCGGCTGCTCGCCCAGCACGCCCTCGATGAGGCCGCGCGGGACGAGCTGTCGGAGTTCCTGACGGTGAACCAGCTCGCCGACCTCGTCATCACCGTGGGCTTCTACCAACTGATCTGCGGCTTCCTCAACACCTTCGAGGTGACGACCGAGGGCGAGGCCTCCTAGCCCCGCGGCCCGGCTCCCTGGGCCTGGCCCCCGGTGTCGGTCCACCGCCGCGTCCTCGTCACAGATGGCGCGGCGGGCTGTTGCGGATGGCCGAGCGGCGGGCCCACAGCGCGCAGGCGAGCAGCACGAGACCGGCGAGGCAGAACGCCCAGGCGTTGGTGCTGCCCCTGGCCACGCCGACGCCCCACGCGACCGACCAGATGGCCAGCAGGACGGCCAGAGCGGTCCATGCCTGCGTCCACATGGTGTGGCGTGCCGCGAGACGTTGCGGAGTACCTCTTTCCATCTCGCCCATGTCCGGCGAGTCACGATGCTCATCACGAATCGTCATGCAGTGCCGAATGCCCCCGACTCGGGGAGCGAATCACGCCGGCGCCACCCGGCGCCCTGCGGCGGGCGTCGCGACGGCGGCCGCACCGCCCTGCCTCAGTCCCCGCGCTTACGTCCCTTCGCGGAGGTGTCGCGGCCGCCGCGCGGATGCCACAGCCGCAGCCACACGTCGCGGGCGTGACGCCCTGCCTCCGTGCGGCTGCGCGCCACCATCTCGCGCGCCTCGTCGTGGGTCTCGACCATGGGCCCGGAGCCGCGCAGCGGCCTGCCGGCGGTCTCGTGCAGGAAGAACGTCGAGACCAGACCGATCGCTCCGGCCACCATCAAGTAGAAGGCCGGCACGAGGGTGTTGCCGGTCTTCTCGACGAGGAAGGAGGCGAGCAGGGGAGTGGTGCCTCCGAAGAGCGAGACGGAGATGTTGTACGCGATCGACAGGGCGCCATACCGCAGCCGCGTGGGGAAGAGGGCGGGCAGGGTCGCCGCGGCCGTCCCGGCGAAGCAGACCAGGAGCAGGCCGAGGATGGCGCAGCCGAACGCGGGCAGCAGGATGCCGCCCTCCCGGATCAGCAGGAATGCCGGGATCGCCAGGGCGATCAGCGCGATGCTGCCGCCCATGAACATCGGGCGTCTGCCCCAGCGGTCGGAGCTGCGGCCCACCGTGGTGATGGCCAGGGCGACGAGCAGCATGGTGCCAAGGACCAGAAGCTGGGCCGTCGTGTCGCTCTCGCCCAGGGTGACCGTCATGAAGGTGGGGAGGTACGACGTCACCATGTAGTTCGTGACGTTGTAGAGCAGCACGAGGCCCATGCAGATCAGCACCGCCTGCCAGTGGCGGGTGAAGATCTCCTTGAGCCGTCCCTTGCCGGACTGGCGGGCCTGTTCGACGGGATCTTCCTCGCCGCGCTCGGGGCCGTCCTCGCGCTCGGCCGCCGCGTAGGCCGCCTCCTGCTGGAAGGCGGGCGTTTCTTCCAGCTTCAGGCGCATGTACAGGCCGATGAGCCCGAGCGGCCCCGCGATGAAGAAGGGGATGCGCCAGCCCCAGCTCTCCAGGCCGTCCGACCCGAGCGTGAGCGTCAGGACCGTCACCAGGCCCGAGCCCAGGGAGTAGCCCACGAAGGTCCCGAAGTCGAGCCAGCTGCCCAGGAAGCCGCGCCGCTGGTCGGGGGCGTACTCGGCGATGTAGGTGGTGGCGCCGGCGTACTCGCCGCCCGTGGAGAACCCCTGGACCAGCCGGCACACGAGCAGCAGCAGGGGAGCGGCGAACCCGATGGAGGCGTAGGTGGGCAGCAGACCGACGGCGAAGGTGCTCGCGGCCATCATGATCATGGTCGCGGCGAGCACCTTCTGCCGGCCGATGCGGTCGCCCAGCGGACCGAAGACCAGGCCGCCCAGCGGCCGGACGAGAAAAGCCGCGGCGAACGTGGCAAACGTGGCGACGACCTGCGCCCCGGGCGAGCTGGAGGGAAAGAAGACTTTTCCGATCGTGCCCGCCAAATAGGCGTAGACGCCGAAGTCGAACCACTCCATGGTGTTGCCGAGCGCGGCAGCCGTCACCGCGCGCCGCACCTTGGGACGGTCCGAGACCATCACGTCGTCGGCACTGAGCGCCTTCTTGCGGCGACGCAGCAGCGTGCGTGCCATGCGGTCGGTCGCCGACCGCGATCCGCGCGTCGATTCGGTCTCGGAATTCCGGGGCCGCCGGGGTGTTCGGTGCGGTAGGCCTTTCGCCATGAAGCTTTTCTCCCCTTGCCTGAGAAAAAGCTGTGCCGCCGCAAAATTAAGCCGATCAAGGGCGACCGGCAAATTGTCCGCCCGCCCTGCCAGGCAGCGCCTCGCACGCGCGTCACCGCCTTGACGGGTGATGCGATGGAAGGCGAGACTCGTCACTGGTGGAACCGGTGACGTTGCTTGGCCGGTTCCGGTGATGCCCGATGGCCGTGATGACGCCGAGATCGAGGAGAGAGCGGATGCCCGGAGCGGATGATGTCGACATCGAGGTGATCGTCTTCGACGTGCTCGGCACGATGGTGGACGAGACCGGGGGACTGCGAGCGGCCCTGGCCGAGGCGGTGTCCGCCGGCGAAGCCGCCGTGGAGCCGCTGCTCGCGCTCTGGCGCGAGCACGTCGAGCATGAGCAGCGGCGCATCGCGGCGGGCGACCGCGCGTACGCCGACAGCCAGGTCATCGACCGGGAGGCGGCCGAGCGGGTGGCCGAGCGTGCCGGGCTGAGCGATGCGGCGGCCGTCGGCCGGCTGGCCACGGCGTCGCAGCGCCTGAAGCCGTGGGGTGACTCCGGCGCCGGACTGGCCCTCCTGGCCGGACGGTTCCCCGTACTGGGGCTGTCGCACGCAAGCCGCAACACCCTGCTGCGACTGAACGCGTACGCGGGTTTGCGCTGGCACCAAGCGCTTTCCGGCGAAGAGGTGCGGGCCTACAAGCCCGCGCCGGAGGTCTACCGGCTCGCGATCGACGCGGCGAGATGTCCGGCCGAGCGGGTGCTGATGGTCGCCGCCCATGCGTGGGATCTGCGGGGCGCTCAGGCGGTGGGGATGCGAACGGCCCATGTCCGGCGCCCGGTCGGCGACCTGCCCAGGGGCGAGGACTCCTTCGACTGGCAGGTGGAGAGCCTGAAGGAACTGGCGGACGTGCTGGCGACGGCGTGAAGGCGATGGCTCGGCGGGGGGCTCTGCCCGGCGCCTGCACGGCATCCCCCTGGTGCTGCAAGGAACAGTGCGGACCAGCGCGGGTGGCGAGGTCAGTCCTGGCCGCCCTGGCACAGCACCGGAACCCGCTGCACGGCGTTGTTGCCGAACCCTCCCCGGTTCCACGGCTGTTCCAGGGGCTGCGTACGCCCCTCGGCGTCGGACGCGCGGGCGGTCAGGACGTGCCGGCCCGCGGTCGCGTCCCACGTCGTGTGCCAGGACTGCCAGCCCCAGCGGTGCGGGCCGCGGGCAGTGACTTCGGCGTCGGTCCAGGTGCGGCCGTCGTCGGCGCTGACCTCGACCCGGGTGACCGGACCGTATCCGGACCAGGCGCGCCCGGCGAGGACGACCGGGCCGGGGCGCACGACCCGCGCCCGTGACATGAAGTCCGGGAAGCCCGGCGGTATCAGCAGGGCGCGCGGCGCGATGCGGGTGACGGGCTCGCCGGGGTCATCGGGGGACTGCCGGTAGCGGTATGCGACGGCTTGCTGGAAGCCCGTGAACGGGGCGTCGACCACGTCGATCCGGCGCAGCCATTTGACGCTCGCCATGCCGTACCAGCCGGGGACCACGAGACGCAGCGGGTGGCCGTGCTGGGGCGGCAGCGGGCCGCCGTTCATCGCGTACGCGAGCAGGACCTCCGCCTCCACCGGGAGCGGCAGACTGCGCCGGTAGTCCTGTTCCACGCCTCGCTCGACCCCATGGTCCGCGCCCGTGAACACGGCCTCGACCGCGCCGTCCCCGACCCCCGCCGCCGCGAGCACGTCCCGCAGCGGCACGCCCGTCCAGTCGGCGGTTCCCACCGCCTCCACCAGCCAGGGCTGGCTCACCGGGCGCGGGGTCAGCCGGGCCCGGCCGTTGCCCGCGCACTCCATCGTGACCCGGTGGGTGACGGCGGACATGGCCCGCAGCTCGGCGAGGCTCAGCTCCAGGGGCGTACGGACCCGGCCGCCCACGGAGAGCCGCCAGGTGTCCTCGTCGGTCGCGGGGATGTCGTAGTGGACCAGCACGTAGTGCAGCCCGGCAGGCGTGACGTCGTGCCGCATGGCCTCCAGCGGCAGGCCGTGATTGCGCGCCGCGAGCGCCAGTTCTTCCTCGCTGATGCCCTCACCGTGATCGGCGAGGCGACCCGGTGCGCTGACGTCACCCAGGGATGTCCGCTCCATGCCTCCATGGTGGCCCTCGCGGCGAGGGTCGGCACGGTCGATGACTGGACCGGTGGACGCCTGAGCGGCAGGCAGCGAAAAGCCCCGGACCGATGGGATCTGGTCCGGGGCTTCGCATGGAGCGCTGGGCAGGCCTTGCACCTGCATTTCCCCGCAGGAAGCGGGGCGTCTTTCCTTGGACGACCAACGCCGGGCCCGCTGCCGGATCGTTCCCCGACCGCAAGCTCAAGATCAACCATAGCGTACGGGAATCAGTGCTCGACGCCACGCCCGCAGCCGTGCTCCCCTTGCCGTGCCGAGGGGCGGGACAGCTGCTCGGGTCGGGCGTACGGGCGCTGAGGGATGGTCACATCGAGTGATCCGCCGTGGAGTTCTGGCCGCAAGCCTCAACCTCAGGTTCAGCGTCACTGTTCGGCTGTCGCGGGGTGCTCCTGCCGACGCCGAGGGTCGAAGACCAGGGCGCCGAGGATCATGGTGCCGCGGATCGGCGGCTTCAGCGGACCCCGGAGCCAACTCGGCCCGAGCAAGCCGTGTTCACCGGCTGGCCACCTTCGCACAACCCTTCGTACGCCTCATGAGTCACATCCCCCGCAAGCCCTTCCTCTGCTCCATTTCCCCCTTCGACTGACGGAGTTCCACCTTGCGTGTACGCACCTTGACCGCCACCGCCGCCGTCGTGGCCCTGAGCGCCACCGGTCTGACCCTGCCGCTCGCCGGGAGCGCGGCGGCCGCCACGACCGCGAAGTTCGACTTCAACGGCGACGGTTACACGGACATCGCGGTCGGCATGCCCAACGCCACGGTGAACGGCAAGGCCAAGGCCGGCTACGTCAGCGTGATCTACGGCGGCCCGCAGAGCCCGAGCCAGTCCACCGGTGTCATCAGCCAGGCCGAGGCCGGCATCCCCGGCACGCCCGAGGCGGGCGACCGCTTCGGCTCCTCCGTGGTGCCCGTCGACGTGGACGGTGACGGCACCTTCGAGCTGGTCGTCGGCGCCGCGGGTGAGTCGCTCGCCACCGACGGGATCGGGACCGAGGGCACCATCACGGTCCTGGACAACTCGGAGTGGAACATCAAGGGCACCACGGTGGCCCGAGGCGTCTCTGAGTTCAGCGGCATCGGCGATACCGTCGCCGCGGGCGACTACGACGGTGACGGCGACATCGACCTCGCGTACAACGAGCGCGGCGAGGAGCGCGGCGCTCTCCGCTTCCGCCCCGGGCCGCTCACCGCCGACCCGGTGACCACCACCACCCTGCGCAACTACCCCATGGGCGGGCGCACGCTCGACCTGGCCACCGGCGACTTCGACGCCGACGGCCGGGACGACCTCGCCACCAGCTGGAAGGCCATGGAGGACTCCGGGACCTTCATCACGCGCTGGGACGACCAGGCCAAGCCCGCCCAGTGGTGGGCCGACGCCGACAGCGGCAGCGCGCTCGCCACGGCCGACTTCGACCGGGACGGCACGGACGACCTCGCGGTCGGCAACGTCATGCCCAACGGCGAGTCGGAGACCACGCACTGCGAGGACCGCACCGGTGGCGCGGTGCTCCTGCTCAAGGGTTCCAAGAGCGCGCCCTTCGGCACCGAGAACGAGTGCTTCACGCAGTCCAGCCCCGAGGTCGGCGGCACGGCCGAGGACGGGGACGAGTTCGGCGTCGCGCTGGCCGCCGGTGATCTGAACGGCGACAGCCGTCCGGAGCTGGTGGTGGGTGTGCCCGGCGAGGACGTGGGCACGGTGAAGGACGCGGGCGGCTACGTCACCCTGAACGGCACCGAGCACGGCCTCTACGGCGGCCTGGCCCGCAGCCAGAGCACCGCGAACATGCCCGGCACGGCCGAGGCCGGTGACCGGTTCGGCGCCCAGGTGGCCGTCGGCGACTACAACCGCGACGGACTGCGGGACACCGCGGTGAGCGCGCCCGGGGAGAACGCCGGCGAGCCGCGTTCGGGTGGCGTCTGGTTCGCGCCGAGCAGCACCGAGGAGACGTACCCGGCGGGCAAGTCGCTGACCCCGTTCGGCTTCGCGCTTCCCAACGGAGCCCTCAAGTACGGCGAAGTACTGGACTCCTAGGCATCCGCCTGCCCCCCCGCGGGCACGGCCGAGGCCGCGGACAATGTCGGCATCGAGCTGGCCGCGGGCGACCTCAACGGGGACGGCCGCGACGACCTTCCAGGACTCCGCCGGGGTCCCGGGGCGTCGGAGGTCAGCGACGAGTTCGGCTCGGCGCCGGCCATCGCGGACCACGGTGACGGGGGCGGCGACGTCACCGTCGGCGCCTGCGACGAGAACAGCACGGAGTACGACCAGATCCTGAGCACGGGCGGTGTCCGGACTCTGCCGAACGGCGCCGGGCGGGCTCCAAGGCCCTGACACCGGCTGCTGTCCGGGCTGCGAGGAGTGCTGTACTACGGGCAGATCCTCGGGCGCTGAGACACCGGTGACGGGGACGGCGTGCCGTCGAAGCGGGCGGTCCGCCGCCGCCCCTCACGCATGATCACCCGGGTGTGCCGATCACGGCACGAGGAGATGACCGCGTACGACCCGGCCCGGGCGTTCTGTGATCCTGGCACCCTGCGCAGACGAACCGCCTCACGGGAGATGCCACAGCATGAGCACGCCGCCCACCCCGACCACCGCCGTCACGAGCCCAACTGACGGGGCGCCCCTTCCCATCGGCGCTCTCGTTCCGCTGTCGCGGCCCGGCTGGACCGAGGCGGGCCGGCAGCTGCTCGCCGGACTCGAACTGGGGGTGCGCGAGGTCAACGACGCGGGCGGGATAGCAGGCAGGCCGCTGGAACTGCTGGTGCGCGACACGGCGGCCGATCCGCACAAGGCCGCGGCGGCCGTGGAGGAGCTGGCCGGCCTGGGGGTGGCCGCCGTGGTGGGGGAGTACCACAGCGTCGTCGCCCGGTCCGCCGCCGGCCGGGCCGACGCCCTCAACGTGCCCTACCTGTGCTCGTCCTCCGTTCTCGACGCGCTCACCGACCAGCCGACGGACTGGGTCGCGCGCCTTTCCCCGCCGCAGTCCCGGGGCTGGCGCACCTACGCGGACTTCCTCGTCGGCGCGGGCCACCACCGCATCGCGGTGGCCACCCAGCCGAGCGTCTACTGGGCCTCGGGGACGCGCATTCTGCGGGAGCACCTCGCGCCGCACGGCGGGAGCGTCCGCGAACTCGACATGAGCGCGCTCACTCCCGATGCCGTGTGCGACGCACTCCTCGACACCGGCGCGACAGCTCTTCTGCTGCTGGCCGGCATCCCGGATCCTGTCGTGCCGATCGTCCGGGCCGTCCGGCGCGACAAGCGCCTGGGCGAGATCCTGCTCGGCGCACCGGCCGGACAGCCGGAGTTCGCCGCGTGGGCCGCGCTGCTGGGTGACGACGGCACCGCGATCCCGTTCCTGCGCTATCTGCCCGAGCGCCTCGGCCCTCTGGGCACTCGTGTCGAGGCGGTCCTGCGCGCGCAGTTGGGGGCGGCGCCCTCCTTCGTCGCCTTCGAGGGCTACGACACGGTCGCCGTCCTCGCCCAGGTCCTGCGCGGCCACGGCGTGGACCGGGCGCGCATCGCCGCGGCCTGGCCGCATGTGACGGTCGACGGCACCCGGGGGCAGATCGCGTTCTCCCGTACGCCGGGCGGCACCGTCTGGCAATGGGCGCGCACGCCGATCCAAGTCGTCGACCGCGATCCGGCGCGGCCAGACCACTTCCGGGTCCTTGCCTCCGGCTGAGACCCAGACAGCGGCGGGGCGCTGATCGCGTCGGGCCCGGCCGGTCGAAAACCGGATGCGGCCGGCCGGTGCGGTGAGGTGTGATCAGGGCATGACGATCGTGTTGAGGGAGCCCGGAGTTGACGGGTTGGACCAGGCCGTGGACGTCCTGCGGGAGTGGCAGTCCGAGGGCTTGGCCTTCCAGGTGCATCCGGGCGACCTGGGCTGGCTCTGGCGGTTCGGCGCGCAGGAGACGGCCGCGGGGGTCCGTACGTGGAGCCGGGGCGGGCGGACACTCGCGCTCGGGCTCGTGGACGGCGCCGGAATGCTGCGGCTCACCATCGCGCCGGACGCCCGCCAGGACGAGGAGCTGGCGCGGCAGTTGGTGGCGGACGTGACCCGGCCGGAGCGCGGCGTACTGCCCGAGGGGAAGGCGGCCATCGAGGCGCCGATGGAGGCGCTGTTCCAGGACCTGCTGGCCGAGGCGGGCTGGCACACCGACGAGCCGTGGACGCCGCTGCGCCGCGACCTCACGGAACCGGTGCGGGACCCGGGGGTGCGGATCGAGGTGACCGGGCCCGGGCAGGCGCACGAGCGGACGGCCGTGCACCGGGCCGCGTTCGACTCGCCGTCGTTCACGGACGAGCGCTGGCACGCGATGGCCGGCGGCCTGCCGTACGCCGATGCCCGGTGCCTGGTCGCGTACGACGCTCAGGGCGAGGCGGTCGCGGCGGTGACGGTGTGGTCGGCCGGTGCGGGCAAGCCCGGGCTGCTCGAACCGGTGGGCGTGCACCCGGACCACCGTGGCCGCGGCCACGGCAAGGCCATCACCGTGGCCGCCGCCGCCGCACTGCGGGACATGGGCTCATCCAGCGCGCTGGTGTGCACCCCGAGCGAGAACGTCGCAGCCGTCGCCACCTACGAGTCGGCCGGCTTCCGACGGCTCCCCGAGACCCGGGACCGCTGCCGGGCCGCCTGAGGGGGGCCCGCTCACCGGCGCGGCTCCCAGCGGAACAGGCGCGAGGCCAGCGCCACGGAGACGGCGACCCAGGCCAGGGTGGGCAGCAGCAGAGGCAGGGACGCGGACACCGGGACGCCGCCGTTCCAGGCGTTGAGGACGAGTTCGGTGGCCGAGCCGCCGGGGAGCAGCCGCTTGAGCAGGGTCATCTCCTCGGTGCCGGTGATGGCCACCCAGTTGGCCACGGCGATGGCACCCAGGCTGACGGGCAGCGTGGTCACCTGGGCGTGCTCGGGGGAGTTGGTCACTCCCGCGGTGGCGAGCCCCAGCGCGAGCAGCATGACCACCGTCGAGACGACGGCCGCCGCCAAGAGGGGGGCGTTGTCCGGTCGGCCCGCGACGGCGGCCAGGACGGCCAGGATCGCGGTCACCTGGACCAGCGCCAGGACGGTGACCGGCAGCACCAGGCCGGACAGGATGTCGGCGTCGCTCGCCGGGGTGGAGCGCAGCCGCTTGAGGAAGAGGGTCTGACGGCGAGAGGCCAGCGTGGTCACCGTGGTGGCGTACAGGCCGAAGGCGGCCACGGTGAACACCACGACCACCGCGATGTAGCCGAGGCTGCGCAGGTCGGCGAAGGTCTCGTGCTTGAAGACGAAGAACACGCAGACCGCCACGGGAATGATGAAGCTGTTGAGCAGAACCAACCGGTTCCGGAAGATCTGGGTGAGCTCGCTCAGGGCGATGGAGAGCATGGTGGGGGTCCTCTTTCGGTCCGGGGGAGCGCCGGGCAGCCCCGCGGGTGGCGGGTGCGGCTTACGCGCGGCTGCCGATGGCGCGGAAGACGTCGTCGAGCCGGGTCGGCCCGGCCTGGAGTTCGCGCAGCTCCAGCGCGTTCGCGTGCGCCCAGTCGAGCAGCACGTGCAGGTCCTTTTGCAGGCCGAAGGTCTCGACGAGGACCTTCCCGTCGCCCGTGCGCGTGGCGGGCAACGGGAGGGCCGGTGCGGTGGCGGGAAGGAAGAAGCTGATGGCGGCCGGCAGGGTCCGCGTCAGCTCGGCGACGGTCCCTTCCTGGTGGAAGGCGCCCTGGTGCATGAGGCCGATGCGATCGGCGCGCTGCTGGGCCTCTTCGAGGTAGTGCGTGGTGAGCACGATGGTGGAGCCGTCCTCGCGCAGCTTGTCCACGGCGTCCCACAGCGCGTCCCGAGACTGGATGTCCAGACCGGTGGTCGGCTCGTCCAGGAAGATCAGCTCGGGGCTTCCGTACACGGCGGTGGCGAAGTCAAGGCGCCGCTTCTCTCCGCCGGAGAGCTGGGAGACCTTGGTGCCGGTCTTGTGGGTGAGGCCGACGACCCCGAGCACGCGCTCGACGCGGTCCGTGCGCCGGGAGAGGCCGCCGATCAACCGCACCGACTCCCGCACCGTCAGATCCGGGGAGAAGCCGCTCTCCTGCAGCATGATGCCCATCCTGGGCCGTACCGTCCGCCGGTCGCGCGGGCTCTTGCCGAAGACCCGTACAGTGCCGGAGGCAGCCGTACGGTGGCCTTCGATCGTCTCCAGGGTCGAGGTCTTCCCGGCCCCGTTCGTGCCGAGCAGCGCGTACAGCTCCCCCTTGTTCACCTGGAAGGACAGGTCCCGCACGGCGTGGAAGTCGCCGTAGGTGAGATTCAGCCGGTCAACGTCGATGACGGGTGTCGAGGTCATGCCCCGATTCCAGCCCGGGAAGCGGCCGCCCGGCAGGGGCGTGGCGTCACCGCCGGGTCATGACATTCCTCGGGGCACACCCATGACGTGGTGTCACTGGTGCCGCCCACGGGGCCGGGCGAAACTGCGGGCAGTACCCGCTACCCGGCCCCACGGCTGCCCCTGTCCCCCCTGCGCTCGCCCCCGGAGACCCGCCCATGCACACCAGGCACCCGCGCCCCGCGGCGACCTATCCTGACCGGATGCGGCAGTGGTGCGGGGACAACCGGTGAGGACCGCCCCGGAAGCGGCGGGCACGGCGCCCGAGCACGCCCAGACCACGCAGGGACGCCTGCGGAACGTCAACCTGATCATGTTCATCCCGTCGCTCGCCCTGGTCGGGGCGCTGCTGGTGGCCGTCGACGCCCGGAGCTGGACCGAGGCGGCCGTCCTGAGCCTGGGCGTGCTGGCGGGCCTGCTGGTCGTCGAGCGGTGGACCGCGGGCGACACCTCGCGCGTCGTGATCCCCTGCCTGCTCGTCACCGCCGCCGTGTGGGTGCTCGGGGTGCTCGTGACCGACAGCCGGACGGCGTGCTACGGCATCACGATCGTGGGCCCCTACTTCCTCTCCCGGCGTTCGAGCCACCGGCTCGCGGCGACGCTGGGGCTGAGCGCGTTCATCGCCGGGGTCGGCGCGGCGAAGCTGCTGGAGACACCGGACGACGTCACCCGCGTGCTGCTCCTGTACGTCCTGCTGCCCACCGGCGTCACACTGGCGGCCACCGGCCTCATGTTCGTCAACCAGCGCTTCTACCGCGTCATCGAGCAGGCACGGGAGCGTGACGCGGAGCTGGCCGTCATCCGGGAGCGCATCCGGTTCGCCGGCGACCTGCACGACATCCAGGGCCACACCCTGCACGTCGTGAAACTGAAGGTGACCCTGGCCGAGAAGCTGCTGCACAGCGACATCGCGCGCGTACAAGAAGAGTTGCGGGAGGTGCACGCCCTGCTCAGCGACACCATCACCCAGACCAAGGAACTCGCCTACGCGCAGCGGCGGCTCAACTTGTCCGTGGAGCTGGAGAACGCCAAGAACCTCTTCGAAGCCGCCGGCATCGCCGTCCGCGTCCAGCGCGAGGCCGACGTGGACCAGCGCGTCGACGGGCTGCTGGGCCAGGTCCTGCGCGAGACGACGACCAACATCCTGCGCCACGCGGACGCCACCCGGGTGCGGATCACCCTGTCGGCATCGGGCCTCTCCATCGTCAACGACGGCGCACCCCAGGGCCCCGCCCCGCAGCTCCGCGGACTGGCCGCCCTCAAGGAACGGGTGGGCGAGCACGGAGGCGAACTGACGGTGGAGCAGAAGGAGGGGCGCTTCGTCACGGCCGCGCTGTTCCCCCGGCCCGGCACGGCGACACCGGCCCGCGCGGCCCGGAAGGACAACCGATGATCAGTGTGGTGCTCGCCGACGACGAGGCCCTGTTGCGCAAGGCGCTCGCGGCATTGCTGCCCCTCGAAGGGGAGATCACCGTGCTCGCCGAGGCGCAGGACGGCGCGACGGCGATCGAGGCCACCGTGCGCCACCGCCCCGACGTCCTCGTCATCGACCTGGAGATGCCCGGTACGGACGGCCTCGCCGCCGTCGCGGAGATCCGCCGCGAGCGGCCGGACCAGGTGATCCTCATGCTGACCCGCCACGCCAGGCCCGGTGTGCTGCGCCAAGCCCTGAAACTCGGCGTCCAGGGCTTTGTCAGCAAGGCGGCGGAACCCGCGCACATCACGTCGGTCATCACCACGCTGCACGCGGGCCGCCGGTGGATCGACCCGGACGTCTCCGCACGCGCCGTCGTCGACGACTGCCCCCTCACCGACCGGGAGATCGACGTCCTGCGCGTGACCGGCGAGGGGTACTCCGTCGCCGACATCGCGCTCCGCCTCCACCTGGCGCAAGGCACCGTCCGCAACTACCTCTCGAACGCCATGCAGAAGACCCAGACCCGAACCCGGCACGAAGCGGCACGCTACGCGCGGGAACACGACTGGCTGTAGGGCATTTCGCCCACCTCCAGCCGTGGCCAGGAGGCGAGGTCCTTCAGCAGCTGCCGGTCGTGGGTCGCCACGACGACGGCGGCGCCCGTGCCGCGCAGCGCGTCGGTCATTTCGTCCACCAGCGGTGCCGACAGATGGTTGGTGGGCTCGTCGAGCAGGATCAGGCCCGGCCGCCCGGCCAGCGCGAGCGCCAGATCGAGCCGCCGCCGCTGGCCCTGCGACATCCGCCCGACCGGCGTGCCCAGCGCGTCCGCGTCCAGCAGCCCGAGCGCACCCAGCGGTACGGCGTCGGCGTCCCGGATCACCCCACCGGCCACCAGGCGCCCCACGTGCGCGGCGTGCGCCTCGCGGGCGGTGAGACCGGGGTCCTGCCGGGCGGTCTCCTGGGTGACCCGCACGACCCGGGCGCCCCGCGCGGTCCACACGTGCCCGCGCGTGGGTTCCAGGGCACCGGAGAGCACCGCGAGCAGCGTGGACTTCCCGGCGCCGTTGGGCCCGGTGACCAGGAGGCGGTCACCGCCGTCCAGCGTGAGGCCGACCGGACCCGCCAGCCGCCCCTCGACGGCCACGCCGTGCGCCCGCACCTGCGGAGTGCCCGCCCGGACAGCCAGCTCCGGCCACCGCAGCACCGGCGGTGGCGGCGGCACGTCGATCCGGTGCGCCTCCAGGGCCTCTTGCTGCCGCTTCAGGGCCTGTACGACGCCGGGGGCGCGGGACTGGCGCTGATGCTTTCCGGTGTCCTTGTCCGGCCGCCAGCCGGTGGAGAGCCGGTCGCGGGCCGTCGCCACCGCGTCGTGCAGCCGCCGGCGTTCGGCCCGCTGCTCCTCGTGGTCCTGCTCCCAGCGCTCCCGCTCACGGCGCCGGGCGGTCTGCCAGGCGTCGTACCCGCCCGCGTACAGGCGCGGTCTGCCGTCGCGGGACGGATCGAGGTCCAAGAACCGGTTCGCGACGTCGCGCAACAGGGCCCGGTCATGGCTGACCAGGGCCAGACCGCCGTCGTGCTCACGCAGCCTGCGGGTCAGGAAGTCGAGGCCGTCGGCGTCGAGGTGATTGGTCGGTTCGTCCAGGAGCAGCACGTCGTGCCGCGCGCCGAGCAGGCACGCGAGACGGACCCGGTAACGCTGCCCGACCGACAGCGTCGACAAGGGCCGAGCACGGTCGGTGCACGCGCCGAGTGCCTCCAGGGCGACGCCGACGCGGCGCTCGGCGTCCCACGCATCGAGCCGGGTGGCGGCGTCGAGCGCGGCGGCATAGCGGTCGTCGGCGCCGCCGTCGCCTTCGGCCAGGGCGAGGGTCGCTTCGTCCAGCGCGGTGAGCGAGGCGGTCAGCGCCCGTGACGTGAGGGTGCCGACCGTCTCCCCGTCGGACACCGACAGCTCCTGGCGGGCCAGGCCGATCGTCCCCGTGCGGTGCACGGTGCCCGCATCGGGTGTGATCAGTCCGGCGAGGACGTGCAGCAGCGTCGTCTTGCCCCGGCCGTTCTCGCCCACGACGGCGATGCGTGAGCGGGCGGAGAGCGTGACCGAGACGTCGTCCAGGACACGCCGGGACCCGCGGGTGACGGTGAGAGCCTGGGCGCGGACGTGCGCGCTGCCGCCCGCCTCGACGGGCAGGGACAGGGTTTCGGGAAGGTGCGTGGGGTTCAAGGAATGCTCCGCAGCTCGCAGTGGAGCCGGGCACCGGAGAGCGGCCGCCCGGCGGGAACCGGGACGGCGGCGGATTCAACAGGGAGAAGGCGCCGCCGTCAGCGGGCGGAGCGAACCTTCTGCGACCAGATACCGAGTGCCATAACGATCAGGCTAACAGGACCGCCACCGCGGTCGTCCACTCCTTTTATGGGCGAAGCTGAGCGCGGCGCGAGACTCGGGTGCGGGGCGTGCGGAGCGCCGGGGGAGGGGAATGGACGACGTGACCGCGCGCATGGTCAAGGTCAACGTGACGCGTTGATCGTCAGTCTGAGACGCTGACCCGGCGCCGCTTCAGGGCACCCCGGGCAGCAGCACCGAGGAATCAGGCTCCCGCTGGGTGGCGAAGCCGCCGACGACGGCGAACCGGTCCAGATCGACGACGGCGATCCGATGGGTGTCCAACAGGGAGACGTACGCGAGGGGCTTGCCCGGATGCAGGGACACCGCGGCCGGGATGCCGTCGAGCCGCAGGGAGCGGATCGGCCGCAAGTCGGTGCTCCAGGCGGTGAGGGTGCGGGCGACGATGTCCGTCACCAACAGCCGCTCCTCGTCGAGGGGGTAGACGCGCAACGGATCGCCCTCCGTCTTCCTGGTCCGCCGCACCTTCATGGTGCGGGCGTCGACGGCGACCAGCGAGGAGCTCTTGCGGGCCCCCACGAACAGTGTCTTCTCGTCGCGGCTCAGACAGCTGCTCTCGGGCAGTTGACCGGGCGTGACAAGGACCGGCGGGACGGAGGCGTCATGCGGGCGGACGAGACTGACCGTGTGCGACAACAAGCCGGTGACATAGGCGCGTTCGCCGTCCCGGCTGAGCGTGAACAGGTGGGTCTTCACCCCGTGGGTGGGGACGGCCCTGGTCGGCGCGAGGTCGGTGGCCGGATCGTCGAAACCCAGCAGCACGGCCTTCTCCTCGCTCAGGGCGTACAGCCGGTCGTGGCGGTCGATGCCCATGCCGTGGATGCGGTGGAAGGGGCGGGTGTCGATCGTCCGGGACAGGGCCTGCTCGGCCAGGTCGATGACGAAGACGGCGGCGCCGCCCTCGCCGACGCCGGATGCCATGCGCACCCCGTAGTGCCCGACGTAGGCGAACCGTCCGCGCGAGTCGACGACCATCTCGTGCGGGTAGTCGGGCAACTGGACGGTCTGCCGCCGCCGACCCGACCCGGCGTCGTAGAAGCTGACCGCGTGGCTGCCCTTCTCCACCACCACCAGGACGTCGGCCGGTGCCGCGCGGGGCGCACCCGATGCGGACGTGGACACTCCGCTCGCCAGCGTTCCGGCCGTCCCCGCGGTCATCGCCTTGATCACTGTCCGACGTGTCGCCACAGTCCCGCACTCCACTCTCTCGCCGCTCTGCCGCTCTCGTTGCTCTCAGGTGTCTCGTTGTTCTCGTCCGTCTCGCCGATCCGGCCCGGCCGTCATCGTCTGCGGCAAGAGCGTGGTGACGTAGAGGAAATGCGCAGGGTCGACTTGTTTTCGACTCCGCCGGAGGAGGACGGTGGAGACAGGGCGTACCGTCCGCGATGAGCTCCCCTCCACGGCCGGTGCAGCCCGACCATGGGCGCCGACGCGGCGGGAATGCGTCGGCGTTCATGGGCGGGGAGGGCTGAGGATCCGCTTGCGCTGCCGCCCCGCCCCGCCTTCCGTCGCTAGGGTCGGTCCCATGCGCGATGTGCGGGTGGTGTTGATCGGCGGAACGTCGCACGTGGGCAAGTCGACCGTCGGTCGCTTGGTGGCGGACAGAACGGGGTTCGCCTACCGGTCGACGGACCAGCTGGCCCGGCACCCCGGACGCCCTTGGAGCACGCCGGAACGGGACCTGCCCGCGCACGTCGCCGAGCACTACGGCTCCCTCACGGTGGACGAACTGATCACGTCTGTTCTGGACCACTACGAGCGGCTGTGGCCCCGCATCGAGGAACTGATCACGGACTACGCGGCCGGGCGAGACGGCGATGCGGGCCTGGTCCTTGAAGGGTCGGCGCTCTGGCCCGTCCGCGTCGCCGGGCTGGCGGCCCCGCGCACGGCCGCCGTGTGGCTCACGGCGGAGGACACCGTCCTCCGTGCCCGCATGGACGCATCGAGCCACCCCGAAGAAGCGACCACCGAAGAACGCCACCTGGTCGAGAAGTTCCTCGCCCGCACGGTGCGCTACCAAGCACTCATGCAGGCCGTCCTCGACGGGCGGGGCCTGGAGCACATCGACGCGCCGGCCGCTCCCCCGACGAACTGGCCGACACGGTGCTCACGGCCGTCGGTTCGCAACGAACGATCGGCCACAGCCCCGCCCGCGCCCGCGCCCACGACGCCGCCGCGGCGCTCGCCGGGGAGGACGGCACCCGCCAGGTTCTCGACGCCACCGAACGGCGCGGGCGGTGAGGAGGCGCGGCGGGTGGAATCTCCACCCGGTATACGGAATCGGCTACTCCTTCCCGGCAGGGGCACATGAGGCCCATGACACTGGCGCGATCCCTTCCCGATGACCCGGCCGAGTGGTGGATCCTTCTCGGCGCATTGACCGTCTATCTGCTGGCGCGGTGGTTCTTCGCCTGGCGGCAGGCTCGACTGGAGGGCCGAAGACGCCCCGCGCGGGCCGCCCTCGACGAGCTGGGGGAGGACGACGACTCCAACGAGGTGACCCCGAGAGTCGCGACCGGGGGCTTCGACACCTGGCGGCAGTTCATCGGGTTCGTGGCCGGCGGGGTGGTGATCGCCCTGATCGCCGGCCTGACCGACGGCCCGCTGCGCGTGGTCCTGCTCTGCGTCGTCGCCCCGGTCCTGGTGGTGGCCCTCGCCTACCTGGACTTCCGAGAGGCCCGCAAGGCGCGCGCGAAGAAGACCGGGCGGACGGCCCAGGTCGGCTGACGGCGACGGTCCGCGACCAGGGCGGCCGCTCCGCCCCTCCGGCAGGCCGCGGGCTAAGCTGACCGCATGATCTTCCCGTTCCTCTTCGGCATCACCATCCTCGCCACCGTCGGTGCGGTGGGCATCTGGGTGTGCCTGGAATTCTGCAAGGCGTGCCGCGAGCGCAGGCAGACACCCGCCGGGACCGCGCCCGACGGGCGATGAGTCCGCTGGGCCGGAACGCGAAGCCAGTACGACGAAATCAGGTCGCGCCCGGTCCGTAGCGCGCGCCCGCGTCCCCGGACCCCGTCCACCGGCTGTGGGCCGGTTTTGATCTACAGCGGTCGGCCGATGCCTGGGATGATCTCCGGCATGGTCGACTCTGCCCTGTGGATCTCCTCGTTGACCGCCGGCACCGCGGTCATGGCCAGTTGGGTCACCAGCAGAGGGACCGCGGGCCGCGCAGATCCAGGCGGCCACGGCCGAGCGGATGCAGCGCTCGGTGCACGTGAGCGAGGCGCGGCGGGCCGCCTACGTCAGCCTCATCGAGCAGGCGCACAAGATGGCCGAGCTGTACTGGGCGGTGTCCGACATCCACGCCTCGGGCGGCTCCCGTGCCGAGCAGGTGCCTGCGCTCAAGGAGATCCGGATCGGCCTGCGTGAGGCCTACAGCAGGCTGCGCCATTGCATATGGGTCATCAGCCTCGAGGGGCCGGACGACGTCGCCGAGGCCGCGGAGACACTGCGGCTCGCGACCCGGCCGCCCTACCGCGCACTCGAAGAGGCGATCACGGACGACCCCCACGCACTCACGGACTTCGACCGGTACTACGACCCCTTCTGGCAGTCCCTGCTGGCGTTCGTCGCCACCGCCCGCGTCGCCGTACACAATCTCTGACGGGTGGAACTCGACCCCGCCGGCGGGTACTTCCTGTCGTGTTTCGTGCTGGAGGGGTGGTGGCCCTGGCTGATTATCTGCTTCCCGGGGGCTCTTTGGCGGCCGGTGTCAGTTGGTTGCGTCAGTTTGGTGCAACCGACACTCCGCTAACGGGCGAATTGGGGCTACTCCGGGGCATCGGCGGATGTACTTGCCTTTCTGGCAACTCACGTTTCGTCTTGGAGTGACATGCGTACCCGTAATCTCCCCCTCGCCCTGAGCCTCGCCGCCGCCGCGCTGGCCGGCAGTGCCGGCAGTGCCGCCGCCATCGGCGACGACACCGGCACCACCTCGCTCAGCGGCAACGGCGCCGAGCAGGCGTTCGGCAACAGCGTCGCCGACGGGGACATGAGCCCCCAGGGGAGCCTGGTGCAGGGCTCGTTGAACAAGCTCTGTGCGGGAGTGCCCGTCAAGGCGAACGTGGGCTCGCTGGTCGGCGTCCTCGTGCCCGTCGCGGTCCAGGACATCCCGGTCCTCTCGGCCCCGCAGAACCAGCAGTGCGCCGAGAACTCCACGCAGGCCAAGGGTGACGAGCCGCTGTCGCACATCCTCAGCGACATCCCCGCCCTCTCGGGCAACGGCGCGAACAACCACTGAGCCACGCCCTTCCCTTCTCCGCCCTCTGCGGGCCGGCCTGGCCCGGCCCGCAGACCGGCCGACACACGGCCGTAGTACCCCTGTCGTAATCCGCCTGCATGGTTGATCGTTGGGCCGTCGGAACCAGCCGAACGCCGAACAGGGGGACGATCGATGACCATCAGCCGCAGGGGACTTCTCGGAGCGGGCGCGGCGGTCGGACTGCTGAGCGCTTGTGGCTCCAACACCGGCCGCGAAGAAGGCGGTTCGGGCGGCGGACCCAAGTTGTCGCAGTGGTATCACCAGTACGGCGAGCAGGGCACCGAGCAGGCCGTCAAGAAGTACGCCGCCGCCTACAAGAAGGCGGACGTCACCGTCCAGTGGCGGCCCGGCAACTACGACGAGCAGACCGCCGCCGCGCTCCTCACCGACTCGGGGCCCGACGTCTTCGAGGTCAACGGACCCAGCCTCGACCAGATCCAGGGCAGACAGGTCGCCGACCTCACCGAGCTGTTCGACGGCGTCAAGGACGACTTCAATCCGGCCGTCCTCGCCCCGAAGACCCATGACGGCAGGATCTGGGGCATCCCGCAGGTCGTCGACATGCAGATGCTCTACTACCGCAAGAGCCTGCTCGCCGAAGCGGGAGTCCGCCCGCCCAAGACGCTCGACGAGCTCGTGGACGCCGCGAAGAAGCTCACGTCGAAGAAGACCAAGGGCCTGTTCCTGGGCAACGACGGTGGCGCCGGGGTCCTGGGCGGCACGCCCCTGTACGCGGCAGGCCTCGAACTGGTCACCGCCGACGGCGAGGTCGGCTTCGACGACCCGGCCGCCGCCCGCGCCCTCGGCAAGATCCACCAGCTGTACGCCGACAAGTCGCTGCTCCTGGGCGCGCCCGCCGACTGGTCCGACCCCTCGGCGTTCGTCCAGGGGCTGACCGCCATGCAGTGGTCGGGCCTGTGGGCACTGCCCGCCGTGCAGAAGGAACTCGGCGACGACTTCGGTGTCCTGCCGTTCCCGAAGGACGGGGCCGCGGGCGCACCCGCGGTACCGGTCGGCGCGTACGCCGCCGCGGTCAGCACCCGCAGCAAGCACCAGAAAGCCGGCAAGGACTTCCTCAAGTGGCTGTGGATCGACAGCACCGACCGCCAGGAGGACTTCGCCCTCTCGTACGGATTCCACATCCCGGCCCGCATCTCCCTGGCGAAGAAGGCCGCCAAGCTCAGGAAGGGGCCGGCGGCCGACGCCGTCCGCTACACCACGGACCACGGCCACGCCGAACCCCTCCTGTGGACCCCGGCCAGCAGAAGCGCCTACCAGGACGCCTTGAGCCGCATCATCAAGGACGGCGCGAACCCGGACGACGAGCTGAAGAAGGTCGTGCGCAAGGTGTCCGCCGAGCTCGGCCGGGTGAAGAAGAAGTCGTGACCACCACAGCCCCTCGCGAACGACAGGGAACGGGGAGAGGCACGGTGTGGGGGCACCAGAACCGCACCCTGTGGTTCTGGGTGTTCGTCGGGCCCTTCCTGCTCGGCCTGGGCGTCTTCACGTACATCCCGCTCGGCTGGAGCGTCTACCTCAGCTTCTTCGACGCGCACAACACCGTCACCCCGGACGACTTCGTCGGCCTCGGCAACTACACGGACATGCTGCGCAACGAGGCGTTCACCGACAGTCTGTGGACCTTCCTCGTCTTCTCGCTGTTCATCGTGCCCGCCACCTACGCGCTCTCGCTCGCGCTGGCCCTGATGGTCCACCGGCAGCGTCGCGCCCAGGCGTTCTTCCGCTCGGTCTTCTTCCTGCCCGCGGCCTGCTCCTACGTCGTGGCCGCGCTCATCTGGAAGATGTCGATCTTCAACGGGGTGCGGTTCGGGCTCGCCAACACGGTGCTCGGCTGGTTCGGCGGCGACCAGATCGCCTGGCTCTCGACCACCGATCCGCCCTGGTACTGGGCCGTCATCGTCACCGTGCGGCTCTGGCTCCAGGCGGGCTTCTACATGGTGCTCTTCCTCGCCGGACTCCAGCGCATCAGCCCCACCCTCTACGAGGCGGCGGCCGTGGACGGGGCGCGGCCCGGCTGGCAGGTCTTCCGGCACATCACCTTCCCGCAGTTGCGCGCCACGTCCGTGGCGGTCGTGCTGCTGCTGGTGATCAACGCCTTCCAGGCGTTCGACGAGTTCTACAACCTGCTCTCGGACTCCCGCGGTTACCCGCCCTACGCCAGACCCCCGCTCGTCTACCTCTACTACACGGCCCTGGGGCAGGGGCAGAACCTCGGCCTCGGCAGCGCGGGCGCCGTCCTGCTCGCCCTGATCATCGCGGTGGTGACGGTGGGGCAGGCGAAGTGGTTCGGGCTCGGCAGGAAGGACGCGGAATGAGCGACCACTGGGGGACCGACGCGCGGGTCAGGGCGGGCCGCGCGCTGCGGCTCTCGCTTCTGATCGCCCTCGCGCTCCTGTTCCTGATCCCCTTCTACCTCCTGGTGCGCAACGGGCTCTCGTCCGAACGCGACATCACCTCGCCCGAGTGGACCTTCTTCCCCTCCTCGCTGCGCTGGGGCAACGTCAAGGAACTCTTCGACGACACGACGGTGCCGTTCGCGCGGTCCTTGCTCAACTCCTCGCTCATCGCGGTCGCGACGACGCTGGGCACGCTGCTGCTGGCCTCCCTGGCCGGCTACGGCCTGGCCCGCATCCCCTACCGCCACGCGAACAAGGTGTTCTACGCGATCCTGGGCACCCTGATGGTCCCGGCGTCCGTCACCTTCGTGCCGACATTCGTCCTGGTGTCGTCGCTCGGCTGGGTCTCGACGCTGCGCGGCCTGATCGTCCCGACCCTCTTCTCGGCCTTCGCGTGCTTCGTCTTCCGGCAGTACTTCCTCGGTTTCCCGCGGGAGCTGGAGGACGCGGCGCGCGTCGACGGGCTCGGCTACTGGCGCACGTACTGGCGGGTGGTCGTGCCCAACTCCCGGCCGGTCTTCGCGGCCGTGGGCACGATCGTCTTCATCGGCGCGTGGAACTCGTTCCTGTGGCCGCTGGTCATCGGCCAGGACCGGAACGCGTGGACGGTGCAGGTGGCGCTGTCGTCGTTCACCACGTCGCAGGTGATCCGGTTGCACGAACTGTTCATCGCGGCCGCCGTGTCGATCGTGCCGCTGCTCGTGGTGTTCCTGTTCTTCCAGCGGTGGATCGTGGCGGGGGTGGAGCGGTCGGGCATCGACGACTGAGGGGGGATTACGCCGTTGCCGCGGTGGCCGTCTTCTTCCGCGCGCGGTAGGCGGCGGCCTTGAGCTTGTTGCCGCAGGACTCCATGCCGCACCACTGGCGCCGCAGGCCGCGGGAGCGGTCGATGTAGACGCGCGTGCACTCCGGGTTGCCGCACTCCTTCAGCAGGGGCACGTCCGGGCCGCTGAGCAGTTCGACGGCCTGCCGGGCGACGGTCGCCAGGGCCTGCGCGGGAGTCGCCTCGTTGTGCCGGCCGGTCACGGAGAGCTGCGGCGTGACCGGGGTCTCGCGGGCCGCGCCGTTGAGCACGGCCAGCGCTTCCCGGTCGAAATCCTCGCCGAGGCGGCGATGGGTGAGCAGGCGGTAGACGGCCTCGCGGACGGTGATCGCCGCCCGCACGTCGTCCTCGTCGGCAGGCGTGATCGCGTCCACGAGGCCGGACTCCAGGTACCAGGCGTTCAGCCGCTCCGGCGTCGCGAACATCTCGAACCGGCCGGAGCGCCGCGCGCGCAGCGTGGCCGCGAAGTCGAGGGCCGGGTGGCCGCAGACGAAGACATGGTCGAGATTCACGTCACCATCCTGGCAGGTGACCGTCGCGGAACGCAATCAACGTCACTGGTCCGGGCGGTGCCTCGCCGGCAGCTACCGGCCCACGCCCGCGTCCCCCGACGCGGCGGCTCCGTGCTCCAGGCGGAGCTCGCGGCCCTGCCACCGCCTTCGGAGCCAGCGGTCGTGGCTCGCCAGGACGATCGCGCCCGGACCGGTGCCCAGAGCCTCCTCCAGTTCGTCGCACAGGCGCGGGGAGAGGTGGTTGGTGGGCTCGTCGAGCAGCAGCAGCCGGGGCGGTCTGGCCACCAGCAGGGCCAGGGCCAGCCGCCGCCGTTGCCCCACGGAGAGCCGGCCGACCGGCTTGTCCAGGTCCGCCGCGTGCAGGAGACCGAGCGAGGACAGCGGTACCTCCTGGGCCCGGCCCGGGCCCAGCGACAGGGCGTAGGTCTCCTGGGCCGTGCGGTCGGGCCGGTCGAACACGGTGTCCTGGGCGAGCATGCCCACCGTCAGTCCGCGCCGCCGGCTTACCTCGCCCTCGGCGGTGAGATGCCCGGCCAGCACGGCGAGCAGCGTCGACTTGCCCGCTCCGTTGCCGCCCGTCACCAGCAGCCGGTCGGTCGCCGGCACCGTCAGGTGCGCGAGCACGAGCCGCCCCGGCACCCGCACGTCCCGCAGCGAGACCAGCGGCTCAGGGCCTTGCGGGGGCTGCGGGCCTTCCTCCCCCTGCGCGGCCAGCGCGCCCGCCGCGAACCGCAGAGGACGCGGCGGCTCACCCACCTGCGCGCGCTCCAGCTCCTCCAGACGCCGCGCGGCGTTGCGGACCCGGCGCGAGATCTGGCTCTGCACCCGGCCCGCCCGGTGGCCGTAGCCCATCTTCTCGTGGTCGCGCGGCCCGCGGTCCGGCGCCAGCCGATGCGCGGTCACGCCCGCCGAGCGGCGCAGTTCTGCCAGCTCCGTCTGCTCCTCGGCGTACCGCCGCTCCCAGCGTTCCCGCTCGGCCCGCTGCCAGCTCACATAGGCGCTGTAGGTGCCGCCGTAGCGGGCCGGTCCCTCCACGCGCGGGTCGAGGTCGATCAGGTCGGTGCAGACGGCGTCCAGGAACGCCCGGTCGTGGCTGGCGGCCACCACGCAGCCCGGCAGCTCGCGCAGCTGCTGCTCCAGGAAGGCGGCGGCCTCGTCGTCGAGGTGGTTGGTCGGCTCGTCCAGGAGCAGCGCCGACGGCCGCCGCACGAGCAGCGCGGCCAGGGCGAGCCGGCCGCGCTGCCCGCCGGACAGCGAGCCCAGCGTGCGTACATGCTCGAACGCGCCCAGGCCGAGGCCGTCGAGGACCAGGGCCGCGCGGCGGTCGGCGTCCCAGGCCTCGCGGTCCTGGGCTTGTTCGAGGCGTCGGCCGTAGGCGGTGAGGAGCTGCTGGTGGTCGGGCGCGCCCTCGGGGGAGCGGGCGAGTTCCTCGCCGAGCCGTTCGAGCTGGGCGAGGTCCTCGCGGGCCTCGCGCAGCGCCTCGTCCAGGACGGCCGCGATGGTCGCGTCGGCGTCGAAGGGCATTTCCTGGTGCAGGAAGCCGAGGTCGGCGGGGCGCGAGACGCTTCCCGCGTCGGGTGTGTCGGCGCCGGCGAGGACCCGCAGCAGGGTGGACTTGCCGACGCCGTTCTCCCCGACCAGACCGATGCGGTGACCGGGCGACGCCGTCAGGGAGACACCGTCGAGGACGCGCCGTCCGCCGAGGGTGCGGACGAGATCGTGGGCGAGCAGGGCGGGGTGGGGCCGGGCAGGGAACTGGGGCACAGGAGTCCGTCCGAGGGGGTCGGTGGTCGGCCCGCCGGGCGCAGGGCCTCGGCGCGGGCCTCTTGGCACACCGGTGGTTCACACCTCGGGGGCTCCGGTCTCCTTGAGCGTTCCCTCGGCCAGGCGCAGCCAGCGGTCGACTCCGATGTCGGCGAGGAACCGCTCGTCGTGACTGATCACCACGAAGGCTCCCCGGTAGGAGTTGAGCGCGCTCTCCAGCTGGCCCGCGCTGACCAGGTCGAGGTTGTTGGTCGGCTCGTCGAGCAGCAGCAGCTGGGGGGCCGGTTCGGCGCACAGTACGCAGGCCAGGGTGGCGCGCAGCCGCTCGCCGCCGGAGAGCACGCCCACCGGAAGGTGGGCCCGCGGGCCCCGGAAGAGGAAGCGGGCGAGCAGGTTCATCCGCTCCGCCTCGGGCCGTTCGGGGGCGAAGTCGGCGAAGTTCTCCGCCACGGTGCGCTCCAGGTCCAGCAGGTCGAGCCGCTGCGAGAGGTGGGCGATCCGGCCGTCGTTGCGCTTGATCTCCCCGCTGTCCGGCACGAGATCGCCGGTGATCAGCCGCAGGAGGGTGGTCTTGCCCGCGCCGTTGGGCCCGGTCAGTGCGATGCGCTCGGGGCCGCGGATGGTCAGGTCGACGCCCGCGTCGGCGAACACGGCCCGTCCGGCGAGGTGGACCTGCATCCTTGCGCCGAGGAAGAGGTTGCGCCCGGCCGGGACTTGGGTGTCGGGCAGCTCCAGGGTGATGCGCTGGTCCTCGCGCAGTGCGCGTCCGGCCTCGTCGAGCTTGGCCTTGGCGTCGCTGACGCGGGTCGCGTGCATCTGGCCCGCCCGGCCTGCCGACTCCTGTGCGCCGCGCTTCATGTTGCCGGCGAAGATGCGGGGCAGGCCGGCGCTCTTGAGGTTGCGCGCGGCGTTGCTCTGCCGGCGCTCCGCGCGTTCGCGGGCCTGCTGCAACTCGCGCTTCTCGCGCTTGAGTTCCTGCTCGGCGTTGCGGATGTTCTTCTCGGCGACCTCCTGCTCGGCGCGCACCGCTTCCTCGTACGCGCTGAAGTTGCCGCCGTAGAAGCGCAGTTCGTCGCTTCCGAGCTCGGCGATGCGCTCCATGCGGTCGAGCAGTGCGCGGTCGTGACTGACCAGCAGCAGGCAGCCGTTGAAGTCGGAGAGTGCGTCGTAGAGGTGGTGTCGGGCCTCCAGGTCGAGGTTGTTGGTCGGCTCGTCGAGCAGCAGGACGTCGGGGCGCTTGAGCAGTTGGGCGGCGAGGCCGAGTGAGACGATCTGGCCGCCGCTGAGTGTGTCCAGGCCGCGGTCGAGGGCCAGCCCGGACAGGCCGAGGCGCTCCAGCTGGGCGCGGGTGCGTTCCTCGATGTCCCAGTCGTCGCCGATGGCGGCGAAGTGCTCCTCGCTCACGTCGCCGGATTCGACGGCGTCCAGCGCGCGGATCACGGGCGCGATCCCGAGCACCTCGGCCACGGTGAGCGTGCCGGTCAGGGGAAGGCTCTGCGGGAGGTAGCCGAGCGTGCCGCTGACCGTCAACGAGCCGGTGGCGGCGGGCAGTTCACCGGCGATCAGCTTGAGCAGCGTGCTCTTTCCGGAGCCGTTGGGGGCGACCAGGCCGGTCCGGCCGGTGGCCAGGGTGAACGACAGATCCCGGAAGACCGGGGTGTCGTCGGGCCAGGCGAAGGAGAGGTTCGAGCAGGTGATGGCGGCATCGGACATGGATGTGACCTCGATGGAGTGAGGGCAGGCAGAGCTCTGCCCTGGGCAGCGGGGGAGAGGGGGTACGACGAAGCAAGCCACGGCAGCAGCGCCTCTGCGGCGCCGGCCCCTGGCCCGTCACATCCGGATCTCATCCGGAGATGTCGTCTTCACCCACCACGTCTGCGACTCCTCGGTCAAAAGTCCAGGTCTCTGGCAGCGTAACAAACGCCTTCCGGTCCATCGCCATCATTTCTCCCGGTGCTCACTTCCGTGTCCCCGCCGCCGGTGCGTGCCGCCTTGGTCCACTCTGGGAGCAGCGCACGTCCGACGAACAGGAGCAGGGAATGAACCGGCCTTTCAGCCGCGCCCCACGACGCAGGCGGCTGCGGTTCGACGGCTGGATCGCGGGCATGGGGACCTCGCGCGGGACACGGATCGTGCTCGGCCACTGGCCGCGTTCTCCCTTCGGACCGTTCAGCGACGTGATGCTGGAAGACGCCGACGGACGACGGCTGCTGCTGGCCCCGTCGCAGGAGACGGCGGATTTCATCAGCGGCACCTACACCTTCGACGCCGTACGCGTGGTCCCGGTCGACGTGCACGTCGGCCACGACACCTGGACGGTGGCCGCGGGCCCGCTCAGCCTGCGCTTCACCGTCGGCCGACGCGGTGGGCTGGGCCTGGTGCTGCGCGCCGTCCCCCGCTGGATCGCCCGCCGCCCGGCGTGGAGCACGGTGACGAATCGGCCGGCCCGCCTGCTGATGAGCGGGGTGCAGACCCGCGGCAGCGCGGGCGGCGGCCGCACGGAATGGTACGGAGCCCTGGACCTGCATCCGCTGCGCACCGTCTCGGCCACCTTCGACGGGGCGGACCTCGGATCCATCGCGCCCGTCACGCCACCGGTCCGCTTCGGGTTCGGCTCGGCGCCCAAGGCCCCGAGCCTCACCCGGATCACCACCACCGTGGCGTTGAGCCGGGACTGATCCGCGGCCAGGGCCTGGCATCGGGTACCTCGGGGGCCGCCTGCGGGGGTGCTTGCGCCGGTAGGGTGAGGCAGCGCTGTGGTCCGGCTCGGTCGCGCGCAGGGGACTCTCTAGGTGCAGGGGTGTGGCGAGCGATGAGGCGACCTGATCGATGGTGGGCGGCACCGGGTCTGGGAAACCGGCTGGCCGTGTCCTTGCCTCTGCAGCGCCCCGGGCGGGGCGGTTCCGTGGTCAACCTGTTGCGCAAGGCCGCCGGGCACGACGCGGTGTGGGCGGCCACCGCGGCCGTCCTGGCGGTGTCGGGTGACCGAAGCGCCCGCAGGGCCGCCCTGCGGGGCGCGGGTTCCGTGGCCATCGTCGCGGCGGTGAACCACGCGCTGGCCAAACCGGCCGCCCGCAGCGCGCGTCCGGTGCGGGACGCCTTCCCCGGTGTGTTCCCCCGCCCCAACACGGCTTCGCTGCCGTCGAGTGCCATGGCGTCGGCCGCAGCCTTCGTCACGGGCGTCGTCCTGGAGTCGCCCCGCGCCGGACTTGCCGTACTGCCGCTCGCCGGGGGCCTGGCCTATGTGCGCGGACGCAACGCACTGGACCACCGGGGTCGCGTGGCGGCCGGCGTGATGGTCGGGCTGGGCGCGGCGCTGCTCACCTGCCGCTGGTGGCCGGTCAAGCCGGAGGCCGCCGCGGCGGCGGCCCCGCCGCGCAGGCCGGCGCCCGCCCTCAAGGGCGGCAGCGGCCTGCACCTGGTGGTCAACCCGTCGTCGGGCATCGGCTGGACCAAGGACACCGCCGACACCCTGCGGACGCTGCTCCCCGAGGCCACGATCACCGTCTTCGAGCCGGGCGACGACCTGCTGGCCCTGCTGGAGGGAGCCGCGCTGCGGGCCGTCGCGGACGGCGGGGCGCTGGGGGTGTGCGGCGGCGACGGCACGGTCAACGCGGGGACCGCCACGGCCGCCCGGCACCGCGTGCCCCTCGCCGTGTTCCCCGGCGGCACGTTCAACCACTTCGCCGTGGACCTGGGCAACCTGACCATGGAGGACGTCGCCCGGGCGATCCAGGCGGGCGACGCGGTCACCGCGGATGTGGGCCGGGCCTCGTCGCCCGAGGGCGTCGTGGTCGCCGCCGATGCGGGCACCTCCTCCGACGCGGCGGGCGCGGCGCAGACCGACACCCCGACCGGGGCCGATGAGCAGCTGTTCGTCAACACGTTCAGCATCGGGGTGTACTCCGAGCTGGTCCACGCGCGGGAACGGCTGGAGAAGCGCATCGGCAAGTGGCCCGCGCTGGCCGTGGGGCTGGCCAAGATCCTGGCCACCGGCAGCCCGCTCTCCGTGATCATCAATGGCCGTACCCGCAAGATCTGGCTGCTGTTCGCGGGCAACGGCATCTACCACCCGGCCGGTTTCGCCCCGACCTACCGCACCCAGCTCGACGACGGGCTGCTGGACATCCGCGTCGTGGAGGCCGGCACTCCGCTGGCCCGCACCCGGCTCCTCCTCGCCGTGCTGACCGGCACCCTGCACAACTCCCGGGTGCTGAGGACGGCGCAGGTGCGCCGCCTGGACCTGCGGGTCCTGTGGGGCGAGCCGCACTTCGCGTACGACGGAGAGGTCACCGACGCCGCCTACCGGCATCTGGTCCTGGACAAGCTCCCGAAGGCGGTCACGCTGTACCGCCCCGCCGACCAGGACCAGTGGCTGCACTGAGGTGAGACAGCCGGGCCGCGTCAGACCTTGCGCCAGCGGGCGTTGGCCCAGGAGAACACGCCGAACGCCACGAGGCCGACGGCGATGAGCACCAGCAGCCAGGGGCCGACCGGCGTGTCGGTGAAGGAGCGCAGCGTGTCGTCCATGCCCTTGGCCTTGCCGGGCTTGTGCTGGACGGCCGCCGCGATGGCGAAGCCGCCCGCGACGGCGAAGACGATGCCGCGCGCCACACCGCCGAACACGCCGAGGAAGGTGACCACCTGACGGGTCCGTGTGGACATCTGGGACATCTTCAGGTGCTTCTTGAACTTGCGCATCAGGGCCCTGACGGCGATCCACACACCGGCACCGGCCACCACGGCGCCGGCGATGCCGACGATCCACTGCCCCGCAGGCCAGTCCAGTGCCTTCGCCGTGACGTCCCGGGAGCTCTTGTCCGAGCTGCCGCTGCCGCTGCCCTTGTCGCCGGCGGCGTAGGACAGCACGGAGTACGCGACGAAGCCGTAGAAGACACAGCGGCCCGCGGCCATGGCCCGCTTGTTCGCCTTGTGCCCGTCGGGCCCCGCCTGGCCGAACGCCGCCTCGGTCAGCCGCCACAGGGCCATGCCCACCAGGGCTATGCCGAGCAGCCACAGCAGAGCGGAACCGAAGGGCTTGCCCGCGATCTCGGCGACGGCTCCGCCCCGGTCGGCCTGTTTGCCTCCGCCGTCCGAGAAGGCGATCCGCAGGGACAGAGCCCCGATGAGGATGTAGATGATTCCGCGAGCGACGAAGCCCGCCCGGGCCCCCGCCGCGACCGCTTTGCTGTTCGCCGCGCGTCTCGCCTGACCGCGCCCACGTGCCGCTGCCGTTCCAGTAATCATTTTCACCGGATGCCCCCGAAGCCGGAATCGACGCCTGTCGGGTTGGCGGAGCGTGACGCGCACGGGAGCGCGTCGTCCGTGGTCATGCGGTACGTGAGCGCACGGATCGGGCGGGTGGCCCGGATGGGGGGTGTGAGGTGTGTCCGGTCGGGCAGGAGATGCGCAGCGGTACAACCGATCAAGGACGGGGTGGTCGCACATGAGCAACGTGAGTACGGGAGAGGCAGCGTCCAGAACCGTCGTCGTCGAGGGCGACAGCCCGGCGGAAGTGCACCGCACCCGAGATGTCGCGCGCGCCTTCGCGGGCAACCTCGATCCCGTCGTGGAAGACGACGCGGTGGAGGCCCTGACGCTGGTGGTGACCGAACTGGCCAGCAACGCCCTGCGCCACGGGGGCGGCCGGTACACCCTTCAGCTCGATGCCACCGCGCACACGTTGAGTGTCGCCGTCAGCGACCTCAACTCCGTGTCCCCGCACGAGCGGACGCCGGACATGACCGGCGCCACGGGGGGTTTCGGCTGGCGCATGATCCGCCGGCTGACCAACTACGTGGCGATCACTCCGGGCCCGCATCCGGGCAAGACGATCCATGCCTGCCTCACGCGGTGTCCGACCGGAGGGGCCGTGCCGGCCATGGCCTGAGCGCGTCTCGGCGGGCAGGTTCCGCACGGGTGGGCCGGTGTCAGGATCCGCCGAGACCGTGCAGCAGGGTGTCGACGACGACGTCGGCCGCTTGCCCGGGACTCAGCTGGGGCAGCTGCCGTGACACCAGGTGCATGAGCTGGGGAAGCAGCGCGCTCGCCCAGCCTTCGGGCTGGTCGCGGCGCAGCAGTCCGTCGTCGGTGGCTCGCCGCAGGAAGGCGTCCACCTCCTGGACGGAGGCGTTCCGGCGTCGGCTTACCGCGTCGTCGCCGAGCATGCGGGCGAGGTCGACGGGCCAGGTGCGGTTGACGGCGATGATGTTCTCGACGTAGCGGTGCAGGGCGACGGCGACGGGGGCTTCGCGCAACCGGGCGTCGTCGATGGCCCGTTCGATGGCGGTGAGGCGCGCTTCGTAGATGGCGGTGAGGAGATCCTCGCGCGAGGCGAAGCGCCGGTAGACGGTCCGCCGGTCCACGCCCGCCTCGGTGGCGATGCTCGCGATGCTGGCGCACCGCCCAGGAGGAGATCTTCGGTCCGGTCCTGGTGGTCATCGCGTACGACGAGGAGGACGACGCCGTCCGCATCGCCAACGACTCCCAGTACGGGCTCTCCGGGGGTGTCTGGTCCTCCGACGAGGACCACGCCCTCGCGGTGGCCCGCCGGGTCCGCACCGGCACCGTCACGGTCAACGGCGCCCCGATCGGCTTCGACGGCCCGTTCGGCGGCTTCAAGGCCAGCGGCATCGGCCGCGAGTACAGCGCGGTCGGCCTCGGCACCTACACGGAGTACAAGACGATCACCGTGTGACCCCGAGCGTGGCGCTCAAGAGGTCCGTCACCACCTTGATTGGTGACGCTCGAGGTGTGCAGGCTGAGGATCGCCCCGGGCGGCGGCCCTGCGGTCCGCCTTCCACGCGCACGATCGACGAAGTGGGGATCGGCCATGAACGAGGAACTGATCGGCGACGCCGTCACGACGACGCGGCACCAGCGCTACGGGCGCCTTCCCGGGCGCATCTCTTTCGATGACATGACCGAAGAGGTGAAGGCCGGACGAAGCGGCGGGGAGAACGGCTGCCACCCCGAGGGCTCATGGAAGCACTACTCGTGCCTGGCCCTCGACATGGGGCTGTAGCCGCACCGGACCCCGTCCGCCCCCGCGCGGCTCTCGTTCAGCCGGCGTCCGTGTGCCGGAGCTCCACCGGCGCCGCGGCGGGCAGCGTGGTGCGCAGGAAGGCCATGGTGGACGCCAGGCCTGTCAGCCGCATCGTCTGTGCTTCGGGGCGGGCATGGGACCAGCCCGGCCCCCCGAGCAGGACCAGGGGGTGGCTCCGGGCGCCTCGTATGCCCCACTCGATCGCGATGATGTCGCGCACGAGGCGGATGTCCGCGGTCTGCGGCGACTGCGCCCACAGGACGACCGCGCACGGACCCAGGCGGCGCACAGCCGCTTCCAGGGCGCCGGCGGGGACGGCCGCGCCGAACATGAGCGCCGGAACGCCGGCTTCGGCCAGGGCCGCGCCCAACGCCTCCAGAGGGAGCGTGTGCTGCTCGTCCGGCATGCAGGCGAGCAGTACCGGAGGCGCCGTGGTCCGCGCGGGGGCGGGCGCGGTGGTGCGCAGCGTGGTGGAGACGTGCCAGGAGAGGAAGTGCTCGACCTCGACGTAGCGTTCGCCCGACTCGGACCACTTGCGGCCCACCGCGTGCAGCGTGGGAGCGATGATCGATTCCCAGGCGACGACGACGCCGTGCTCGCGCACCGCGCTCGTCAGGAGTTCGTGGACCGTCGGACCGTCCAGGCGCAGCGCCGCCTTGGCCAGGCCGCGGGTCTCGGTCCACACCTCGCCCAGCGGCAGGCTGCGGTAGCCGCCCGGTGCGCGCCGGTGCCGCGCCCGGTCCGGCGCCTCCGGTCCGCCCCCGCGCCCGTCGTCGGGGGAGGTCGCGATGCGGGCCGCCTCCGCGGGCGGCACGCCTTGGCCGGTCAGGTGGCACATGCGCTCGAGCCGGGAGATGTCCTCGGGGCGCCAGCGGCGGTGCCGCCCCTCCTCGCGGCGGCTGGGCCCGATGCCGTAACGGCGCTCCCACGTGCGCAAGGTGCCCGGGGCCACGCCGAGCTTGCGCGCCACGGCGCCGGTCGTCAGCGAGGCGTGCTCCGGTCCGGGCCGACGCGTGTCGACGGCGATCACGTCGTGACCACTCTGGGCGTTCATGAGCGCCTGCCTTGGATCCGCGGGGGAGAGGTGATCTTGGTCATCATATCGCTGCACAAACGGCTCATCCTGCGGTGGGCGCGGGCCGGGGCGACGGTGAGAGTCCCACTGGTGCCTAGCGGGAGGAGCAGGCCATGGACCTGCGGGACGAACTACCGGTCGATCATGGGCTCAACCGTGTCTATCGCGTCGGCGCGGCCCTGTGCGGTCTGATCCTGATCGTCTTCGGCTGCCTGGGCCTGGCCGACCAGCTCGCCTTCTTCGACACCGACGGCGCCGAGGTGGCGGCGATGAGCACCAACGGACTCCTCAGCGTCCTGTCGCTCGCCTCCGGTGGTGTCCTGATCACCGGTGCGGTGATCGGCGGCAACACCGCGTCGACGATCAACATCGCCGTAGGGGGCCTCTTCGTCCTCAGCGGCTTCTACCACTTGTTCGTCCTGGACCGCCCGGCGAACTTCCTGGACTTCAGGATGTCCAACGTGATCTTCAGCTTCGTCGTGGGACTGCTCGTGGCGACGTTCGGCATGTACGGACGCGTCAGCGGCGGCCTGCCCCACGACAACCCGTACTGGCGCAGCCGGCACGGCAACGCACGCGACACCGGGGCCCGTCTGGCCCTGCCCGAGTGAGGGTGCGCGAGGCGCCCTTCGTTCAGTCGCTCTCCGGCCGCCCGGCCCGTCCCATGGTCCGCTTGACCACCGACCAGACGCGCTCGGGCGGCCGACGCGGAATGTCCGCCGGTGAGCCGGCGCGCGCGCCGGCGACCACTCTCATGAAGGCGTCGAGCTCCGCGGCGCAGACACGGCAGTGTGCCAGGTGCGGTCCGCAGTCCTCGCGGCCGTCCTCGCCCAGCGCGATCGCCGCGAGCACCTGTTCCTCGATGTGCTGCACGTCAGCCCTCCGTTCCGGTGATCCTGCCGGCCGCGGGCGCGTCCCCGCGTGCGGTTCGCGCACGGACGCCGATGGTGACCGGCAGACACTATTCCGCCGCTCGGGGCCGCTCGGTTGCACCTGGATCTCCCCGGCCGGCGGCAAAACGCCGCACTAACGATTCAAGTTGGCCCGGGGCCGGCAACGCTTCGAGACTCCCCTTGTCGAGACGCCGCCCGCGCGCCCTTCGGGGCGCCGTGGGCGCGCTTCAGCCACCGAGGAGTGACTCCCATGTCCACGTCGGCTCCCGTATCGAGCGCCGCGAGCACTGTGGAGGGTGCAGGAAAGCACGTGCCGCACAGGGAATCCGACCACGACGACGAGGCGTTCGTGTACGCGCTCTACGAACGCTGGTCCTCACTCGTCTACACCACCGCCTGGCGGACGCTGGGGGACACCTTCGAGGCAGAGGACGTGACCCAGCAGGTGTTCCTCGCCGCCTGGCGCGGCCGCAGCGGCTACAGCGCCGAACGGGGCAACCACGGCGCATGGCTGGTGGGCATCACCCGGCACAAGATCGCCGACGCCCTCACGGCCAGGACGCGCCGCGCCAACGTGATCGCGGCCCTTCAGCAGCGCCACGACCCGGCCATCGGCCCGCGGAGCACCACCCAGACCCAGGAGACACTCGACCGGGTACTTCTCCAGCACGAGCTGAACCTTTTGCCGCCCGTCCAGCGCGAGGTCCTGCGGATGGCCTTCTACTCCGACCTCACCCACACCCAGATCGCCGTGCGGACGGGCATGCCGCTGGGCACGGTCAAGAGCCACGCCAGGCGGGGACTGATGGCCTTGCGCGGCCGGCTGGAGCCCGTCGCCGACTGACCGGACACGGCGATCCTCGGCCACCGGCGAGCGGTTCGCGCGGGGCAAGTGGTGGGATGGGCCCCAGGGCATGACCACGGCGTCAACCCATGTGCGTCCCCGTGCATCCACGGGCGCCGTGCGGCCCGAAGAGAACCGAACGAACAAGTCCTCTCCACCAGAGCTCCGGAGTGAGCGTGAACACCGACTGCCCGCGTGCCGCGCTAGCGCGTACGACCTCCGACGGGACGCCGGCCTCCGAACGGCCCGCCCGGTGAACCGGCCCGCACCCGGCCGCCCCACGTCCGACGCGTCCGACGTGGCCATCGTCGGCGGCGGCGCGGCCGGCCTCAGCCTCGCCCACCGCCTGGTGGACACCGACGTGTCGGTGACCGTCGTGGAACCGCCCGAGGGCCACCACCGCCCGCCGGAGCGGACCTGGTGCTACTGGGAGCAAGGCGCCAGCGACTTCGAGGCGGCGGTCACCGCCGAGTGGTCACGGCTGCGGATCCGCGGCGCCGACGGCGGCGACGTCACCGTCGAACCGGCGCCGTTGCGCTACCGCATGCTGCGATCCCCCGAATTCGAACGACTCGTGCACGCCCGGCTGGCCCGTGCCCCGGGCGTGCACGTCCTGCGCGCGACTGCGCACGCGGTGCGCGGCGTGCCCGAAGGAGCGGAAGTCCACTGCGAGCAGCCCGACGGCCGTCAGGTGACGCTCCGCGCCCGGCACGTCTTCGACTCCCGGCCGCTGCGCGCCCAGCCGCCCGCCCGCACGCATCTGCTCCAGCACTTCCGCGGATGGTTCGTGCGCACCGCCGCGGACCGCTTCGACCCCGAGGTCGCCGAGCTGATGGACTTCCGGGTGCCCCAGCCGCGCCACGGGCTCGCCTTCGGCTACGTGCTCCCGCTGGCCCCGGACCGCGCCCTGGTCGAGTACACCGAGTTCTCCGCCCGGCCGCTGACCACCGAGGCCTACGAGGCGGCGCTGGACCACTACTGCCGCGACATCCTGGGCCTCGGCGCGTTCGTCGTGGAGCGAACGGAGCAGGGAGCGATCCCCATGACCGACGCACGCCACCCCCGGCGCGTGGCGCCCGGCGTCTTCCGGATCGGGGCCGCGGGCGGCGCCACCCGCCCGTCCACCGGGTACACCTTCGCCGCGGTGCAGCGCCAGAGCAGCGCCATCGCCGCCGCGCTGGGGCAGGGGCGCGCCCTCGCGCCCGCCCCGCACGGGCGGCGGTCCATGGCCATGGACTCGGTGCTGCTGCGGGCCCTGGACACCGGACGGATCGATGGCCCGTCCTTCTTCACCGACCTGTTCCGGCGCACGCCCGCGGAACGCCTGCTGCGCTTCCTCGACGGCGCCACCTCCCCGTGGGAGGAATGGGGCATCGGTCTGCGCACGCCCGTCGGCCCGATGCTGCGGACCGCCGTCGAACTGCCCTTCCTGCCCCGCCGTGCACGCCCTTCACCATGAATCGGAGACAGCCACCGATGACGCTCCTGCGCGACCACGAACTGGCCCGCGCCTTCGACCACGCCTCTCGTTCCTACGATCGCCTCACCGCCCTCAACCCCGGCTACCGCAGGGACTTGCTCCGCTCGGCGCGCCGGCTCAGGCTGCCGGACGACGGGGCCGGACTCCAGCTGCTCGATCTGGGGTGCGGCACCGGCGCCTCCACCCGGGCCCTGCTGCGGGCGGCGCCCCGCGCCTGGATCACCGCGGTTGACGCCTCGGCGGGCATGCTGAAGCGAGCGCTCGAAAAGCCCTGGCCCGCCCGCGTGCGCTTCGTCCACCTCGCCGCCGAGGACGTGCTGAAGGCCGGGGAGGGGCCCTTCGACGCGGTGTTCGCCGCCTATCTGTTCCGCAACGTCACCGAACCCGACCGGGTGCTGTCGAGCGTCCAGAGCCTGTTGCGGCCCGGCGGGCGCCTCGCCGTCCACGAGTACAGCCTCAGCGGCTCACCCGCGCACCGCGCGCTGTGGACGGCCGTGTGCCGGGGCGTGATCATCCCGGCGGGCACGGTCAGCGGCGACGCGGACCTCTACCGCCACCTGTGGCACAGCGTCCTCGCCTTCGACACCGCACCTGATTTCACCGAGCGCCTGACGCGGGCCGGGTTCACCGGCGTGCGCTCCGCCCCGATGCCCGGATGGCAGACCGGCATCACCCACACCTTCCTCGCCCGCAAGGCCCTGGCCGGCGCGACCGGAGGTGCCTGGTGACCGCGCCCGCACGGCCCGGCGTCCGCCGTGGACGCGACCGTAAGGCCGAAGTCTTCATGCCCCGGCCCGGCCTGGCCAGGTTCAAGCCCGGCCAGGCGCCGTCCGTCGCCGTCGTCGGGGGCGGCATCGCCGGACTCGCCGCGGCCACCTCGCTGGCCGAACGCGGCGCCCGCGTGACCCTCTACGAACAGCAGGACGCGCTCGGCGGCCGCCTGGCCGGCCACCGCACCCGCCTGGCCGACGGCTCCCCGGCCACCATGAGCCGCGGATTCCACGCCTTCTTCCGCCAGTACTACAACCTGCGGGGCCTGCTGCGGCGCACGGACCCCGGCCTCGACCGGCTCACCCCGCTGCCCGACTACCCCCTGCGGCACAGCGGCGGCCTGACCGACAGCTTCGCGCGCGTGCCGCGCACACCCCCGCTCAGCGCGCTGGGATTCGTCGCCCTGAGTCCCACCTTCGGCTGGCGGGACCTCGCCGCGATGGACCCCCGGGCGGCGCTGCCGCTGCTCGACGTCCGGGTGCCCGAGGTCTACGAACGCTTCGACCACATCAGCGCCAAGGACTTCCTGGAAAGCGTCCGCTTCCCCGAGGCCGCCCACCATCTGGCGTTCGAGGTGTTCTCCCGCAGCTTCTTCGCCGACCCCGGCGAACTCTCGGCCGCGGAACTGCTCTTGATGTTCCACATCTACTTCCTCGGATCGTCCGAAGGCCTGCTCTTCGACGTGCCCAACGAGCCCTTCCCGCAGGCACTGTGGGAGCCCCTGGGCGCCTACCTCCAGCGGCTCGGGGCGGACGTGCGCACCGGCGCACCCGTGCACGGCATCCTTCCGCGCGACGGCGAAGACGGTGCGGACGGCGAAGGCGCCGACCTGCTCACCGACGCGGGAGTGGACCGCCACGACGCGGTGGTGCTCGCCCTCGACCCGGGAGGCCTCAGCCGCCTCGTCGCCGCGTCCCCGGGCCTGGGCACCTCCGCCTGGCGCGAGGACATCGCCGCGCTGCGCACGGCGCCGCCGTTCCTCGTCTCGCGGCTGTGGCTCGACCGGCCCGTCCGCGCCGACCGCCCCGGATTCCTCGGGACGAGCGGCTACGACGGCCTGGACAACATCAGCGTCCTCGACCGGTACGAGGGCGAGGCCGCGCGCTGGGCCGGCGCGCACCACGGCGCAGTGGTGGAACTGCACGCCTACGCCGCCGACGCCCAGCAAGAAACGATGCAGGACCGGCTCGTGGAGCAGCTGCGGCAGGTGTACCCGGAGACCCGCGAGGCGCGCGTGGTCGACGCCCGCCACGAATGGCGCGCGGACTGCCCGCACTTCCCGGTCGGCTCCCACCACCGGCGCCCGACGGTGGAGACACCGCACCCCTGGCTGGTCCTCGCCGGGGACGGGATCCGCTGCGATCTCCCCGTCGCCCTCATGGAACGCGCCGCCACCACCGGCTTCCTGGCGGCCAACTCCCTGCTCGCCGACCGCGGCGTGACGGGCCAGGTGCTGTGGACGGTGCCCCGGGCCGGCCGCTCCTCGATGCTGCGGGCCGTCAGCGCCCTCGACCGACGCCGAGGGCGCCCCTGAACAGACCGGGGGCGCCGACGGGGACGGGGGAAGGGGCGCGTCAGCCGGGGAAGCGGCCCGTGCTGCGCAGCGCCCAGCGGCGCTCGGCGTAGGCCAGGTCGTCGCGCCACAGCCGGCCCGCCGTGCGGCGCATGAACGGGCGCAGCACGGGAGCGGCGGCGCGGGCGACCTGGAAGCCGCGCCGGTCCGAGGTCGCCACCACGGCCTCGACGACCGCCGTGCGCGGGCGCTGGTCGGATGCCCGCGTCAGGGGCGTGGCATGCGTTTCCACCACCGAGGTGGCGCCCTCGCCGTCGGTGATGCGCATGACGATCGTGCGCGGCTCCGGCGCGGTGAACTCCGCTCGCACCGGCACCACCAGACGGTCCGTCACCCGGAAGGAGACGTCGACGACGAACGCGTCGTCCTCATCGCCCTGCGGCTCACGCGTCACGGTCAGATCCACGAACGAGTACGGGTGGAACCACGAACCGTGCCAGGGGTCGAGCCGGTTGGCGATCACGTCCTGCGGTTCGCACCGGCCCATCGCGGTGAACACCGCGTCCACCGCACCGCCCGGAGCGGGCCGCTCCGGCACCACGGGGCGCTCCAGCGGCTCTTCGCCGCCCACCTCGTCCAGGCGCACCCACACCAGCACGCCGTCGTCGTGCACGGGATAGGGCGCCCATCCGGCGAAGGGGGAGCCGGTCAGGGCCAGGCCGTGCCAGTGACACACCAGCGTGCCGCACACCACCCGGCTGTCGCGCAGGGGAGCGCCGAGGTGCGGGCAGGCACCCGGCCCCGCGCGCAGTTCGCCCTCCTCCGAGCGCCACAGCACGACCTCGGTGCCGCCCACGGTCCTGCCGTACGGCTTCGCGCCCACGCGGACGTCGCGTGAAGCGCCCACGACGAACCAGTTGCCGGAGGGACGCGCGCACGCCCGCTTGAGCGCGTCGGCGATCAACGCCGGCCGCGCCTGACGCCACGTGGACCCCTGCTCCGCCCAGCCCGGACCGCGCCGCCGGCGCAACGGCGGCCGCCAGCCGGGTCGGTTGCCTCGCTCGCTCACTGCTCTCGTCCCCTCAACTCTCGTGCGCCGCCCGGCAGCGGCCGCGGCAGCGGGCGGCGCGCACCCCACCGGGCGCCGATGACCCGGACCAGCCCGGCCCCGGCGGTCGCGGCCCGCCGCCTGCGCGGCACCACCGCGCGCCGATGCAAGACGGTGTAGTCGTGCTGTGCGATCGCGTCGAGAATGCCGCCGTAGAGGGTGAACGCGGTACGGATGCAGGGGCGCACCCGGGGGTCCAGCATCTCGATGCCGGGCTCCGCCGCCCGGTACACGTCCCGGGTCATGGCCTCGGCCGCGACGAACGCCGCGCGGATGCGCCGGTCACCGCGCCCGGTGCGCCGGCTCCATTCCATCAGCTCCCGGTCCACGCCGTGGGCGGCGAGCAGATCCGCCGGCAGGTACACGCGCCCCCGGTCCAAGTCCTCGCCCACGTCCCGCAGGAAGTTGGTGAGCTGGAACGCCACGCCCAGGTCCGCCGCGTACGGAGCCGCCTCCTCCTGGGGGACGACCGTGCCGAGCACCGGCAGCATCTGCAGGCCGATGACCGCGGCCGAGCCGTGCATGTACGACCGCAGATCGGCGTAGGTCGGATAGTCCGTGACGGTCAGGTCGTCGCGCATCGAGGCCAGGAAGTCCGCGAAGAGCGCGCTGTCGATGTTCAGCCGCTCGGCGGTGTCGGCCACGGCACGGACCACGGGCTCGTCACCGCCGCCGATCTTCAGCTGCTGGACGAGATCGCGCTCCAGACCGCTCAGGAGCCGGTCGCGCTCGTCCGGTGTCCTGCCCCGGTCCAGGTCGTCGACGATGTCGTCCGCCCAGCGCGCGAAGCCGTACAGGGCGTGGACGGCCGAACGGCGCTCCAGCGGCAGCAGACGGGTGGCCAGGAAGTAGGTCTTGCCGTGCCGCGCGTTGAGCCGACGGCATCGCGTGTAGTCGGCGCGGAGCCCGGGATCCGAGATCCCGGCCGCGTCCAGCTCACGACGCGTCATCGGCACCTGCCAAGGACGTGCCGACGCGCGGGGGAGCGGTGGCCGTGCCCGTGGGCCCGCGTGCGCCGCGGCGCAGGTCCCGGCCACCGGTGATGCGCAGGGCGGCGAGCTTGCCGCTGATGAGCACCGTCGGTACGCCCACCCCGGGGGTGGTGCCGCAGCCCGCCAGGACGGCGTTGTCCACGCCGCGCACGAGGTTGCGCGGCCGGAAGGGTCCCGTCTGGGCGAAGGTGTGCGAGACGGAGAAGGGGCTGCCCGCCGCGTGCCCTTGTGCCGTCCAGTCCAGGGGTGTCACGAGCATCTCCTCCTCGATGCTGTCCGCGAACCCGTCCAGACCGCGCCGCTCCAACTGGGCCACCAGACTGTCGCGGTAGCGCGGACCCAGATCCCGCCAGCTGGGCGCGGAGGGCCCGACGGTGGTGTTCGGGCAGGGGGCCAGGACGTAGTGGAGATGGCGGTTTCGCGGCGCGAGCGTGGTGTCGTGGGCGGTCGGGCGGGTGATCAGCAGGGAGGGGTCGCTCATCAGCGCTCCCGTGCGCGTGAGTTCGTCGAAGGTGCGCTCCCAGGCCGCCCCGAAGGACAGCGTGTGGTGGGCCAGGCCCGGCCAGGTGCGGTCGGTCCCGGCGTGCAGGATCACCGCGGACGGCGAGTGGCGCAGGCCCACCGCACGGCGCGGAGCGCGCCCCAGGAGCCGGTGCGCGGTGGACAGCTCACAGCTCAGGACGGCGGCGTCGCAGCTGATGCGCTCGCCCGAGGCCAGGTGCACGGCCCGCACCCGGCTGCCGGATCGCTCCAGCGAGGTCACCTCGGAGGCCCACCGGAAGTCGGCGCCGGCGTCGGCGGCCGCATCGGCCATGGCGCGCGGCAGGGCGTTCATGCCGCCCTTGGGGAACCACACGCCGGCGACCGTGTCCATGTAGGCGATCACCGCGTAGGCCGCGAGGGCGCGGGCCGGGGCGACCCCGGCGTACAGGGCCTGGAAGGAGAAGACGCGGCGCAGGCGTTCGTCGGAGAGGAAGCGTCCGATCCGGGTGTCCAGGCGGCCGAAGCCGCCCAGCGCCGCCAGGCGGGCCAGGTCCGGGTGGAGCAGTTGCAGGGGCGAGTCGAAGTTGGTGTCGATGAAGCGTCGCATCTGGGCCTGGTACAGGCGCTCCAGCCACTGCCTGAGCCCGCGGTATCCGGCCGCTTCGGCGGGTCCGGCGAAGCGGCGCACCTCCGCTTCCATCGCCTCGCCGTCGGTGTGCACGTCGAGCGAGGTGCCGTCGGCGAAGTTCGCGCGGTAGGCGGGGTCCAGGGGCAGGAGCTCCACGCGGCTGGCGAGGCTGTCGCCCACGGCGGCGAACGCTTCGTCGGCCAGGTGAGGCATGGTCAGCACGGTGGGCCCGGTGTCCACCTGGTATCCGCCCAGCTGTGCGCGGCCGGCCCGGCCGCCGGGTCCCTCGTCGCGCTCGACGACCGTGACCCGTCGCCCGGCGCCCAGCAGGTGCAGGGCGCAGGCCAGGCCGGACAGTCCCGCGCCCACCACGACGACATGATCGGTCGGTCCCGGTACCGCCTTCACGAAAGACTCCCGTCGGTGGGGACTTCGACGCCGGATGCCTGTGTGACCAGGGCGGCGAACTGTCTGCGGACGACGGGTCCGGCTCCGGTGGCCTCGAAGTGCCGCAGGCTCGCGGCCGCCAGTTCCATGATCTTGGCTTCCACCATGGCCTGGGCTCCGGTGCTCGCGAGCGCCGATCGCATGCGCTCGACCGTGCGTTCCGTGCGTGTGCTGGGGCCCGGGGCCAGGACGGCTGTCGCCATGGAGTCGTCGGCGTCGTCGGCCAGTTGCAGCGCGATCGCGAGGAGGTAGGTGAGCTTGCGCGACCGGAGGTCGTCACCGGCGGGCTTGCCGGTCAGTGCCGGGTCGCCGAACGCCCCCAGGAGGTCGTCGCGCAGCTGGAAGGCCAGCCCGGCGCACCGCCCGGCCGCCCGCAGCGCGGCCAGTGTGCCCTCGTCCGCCCCGGCCAGCGAGGCACCGAGGGCCAAGGGCCGCTCGACCGTGTAGAGGGCGCTCTTGAGGGTGGCGATGGTCAGCGCCTCGTCCGCGCCCGACGAGCCGTTGGCCTGCGCGTACAGGTCGCGGTACTGCCCGGCGACCATCTCCCCGCGCATCGCCTGCCACTCGCGGTACAGCCGCATGCCGTGCGGCGAGTCCAGCGCGGTCTCCGTCAGCAGGTCGTCGGCCCATGCCAGCGCCAGGTCACCGGCGAGCACGGCGGCGGACGTCCCGAAGGACTCCGCCGATCCGTTCATTCCCGCCGCCCAGTGCCCGCGGGCGAAGTCCACGTGCACCGCGGGGGCGCCCCGGCGCTGCACCGAACCGTCCATCACGTCGTCGTGTATCAGGGCGCACGCCTGGAGCAGTTCCAGCGCCGCGCCGATGTTCAGGGCCGCCGTGGCGTCGCCGGTACCGCCCGAGGCGCGCCAGCCGCACCACACGAACGCGGTCCGCAGCCGCTTGCCTCCGCGCCGCACGAAGGCACTGACGCGCGCGGCCACGTCACGCGCGAACACCGGATCCACGCCGTGGGCGCGGACCAGAGCGGTGTCGAGGACGTGTTCCAGGACGAGGTCCGTCGCCCTGACGACGTCCGTGATCGCGAGCGGGTCGTCCACGGGTGCGGTCGGCCCGCCCGATGTCGGCCGCAGTCCAAGCATGCGCAACCCCTTCTCACATCCGATCAACTGCACACCAGTGCTTCTGCCGGGTGCGCGGATACGGATGCGCTGATTTCTGCCCGGTGCGCGCCGGTTCCAGCGCCCGCTCACTCCGACGGCCCAGCGGCGCGCGGCCGCTCACGGGGGCGCGTCACCGCGGGCGCGCTCCTGTCGCAGCGCCTCGGGCAGGTCGGCGATCCGGTCGAGCTGGTGCACCGCCCGGGCCGTGCGGTGGTTGCCCGCCAGGCGCTTCTGGTGCCGGTCGATGAACATCCAGTAGCCCGCGGTGTAGGGGCAGGCGTACTCGCCCGTACGGTCCCCGGGCCGGTAGGCGCAGGGCCCGCACAGGTCGCTCATGCGGTTCACGTAGGCGCCGCCGGAGGTGTAGGGCTTGGTCGTCATGCGGCCGCCGTCGGCGTACTGGGACATGCCGACCACGTTCGGGACCATCACCCAGTCGTAGCCGTCCACGAAGCAGCGGTGGAACCAGTCCGTGACCGCGGCGGGGTCCCAGCCCCGCTGGAGCGCGTAGCCGCCCAGGATCATCAGGCGCGGGATGTGGTGGGTCCAGCCCGTGTCGCGTACCTGGGCCAGCGTGGTGCGCAGGCAGCGGGCCTCCAGTGCGTCGGCGTCCAGGTCGTTCCACCAGTCGGGCAGCGCGCCGGTGTGGCGCAGCACGTTGGAGTGCCGGTAGTCGTCGCCGAAGTACCAGTACAGCTGCCACACGTACTCGCGCCATCCGGCGATCTGCCGGACGAAGCCCTCCACGCTGTTGAGCGGGGCGTTCCCGGCGCGCCAGGCGGCCTCCGCCCGCTCGACGCACTCGGCGGGATCGAGCAGCCCCAGGTTCAGGGCGGCGGACAGCAGGCTGTGGCTCATGTGCGGGTCGGCGGCGAGCATGGCGTCCTCGTAGGCGCCGAACGTGGTGAGCCGGTGTGTGACGAAGCGTCTGAGGGCCGCTGTGGCCTCGTCGCGCGTGGCGGGGAAGAGGCGCGGCCCGTCCCGGCCCACGAAGGAGACGTCGCCGTCCTTCTCCCACCGGTCGAGGTCGTGGCGTACCTCGTCGTCGATCTCGCTCTCCCGCGGCCGGTACGGGCGGCCGATGTCCAGGACGGTGGCCTTGCGAGGAGGCGGTTCCCGGTTGTCGGCGTCCAGGTTCCACCGCCCGCCCACGGGCTGGTCCCCGTCCATCAGCAGGTCGTGGTCGCGCCGCACCCGGCGGTAGAAGTCCTCCTGCCGCAGCGACGTGCCGCCGTGGCCGTCCGCCCACGCGGTGAAGTCCGCCATGGGGGTCAGGAATCCGCGCGCCGGTGCGACCGTCACCTGCGGCAGGGAACGGACCAGGCGCAGGGCCGCGTGCGAGGTGGGGTGGTGCACGGAGACCGCACGTCCGCCGGCCGCGCGCTTCAGACCCTCGGCGTAGGTGTCGGCCCGGACGTAGGTGAGGCGATCGCCCAGTTCGGCCGCCCGGTGGCGCATCGCCGACAGCACGAGATGGGCCTTGGCCCGGTGGAAGCGGCGGCGGCGGAACACCGAACGCGCCTCGATCATCAGCAGGGGAGTGTCACGCCCGGGACCGCCCTCGCCCGGGGTCAGGAAGTGCGGACCGAGCTGGTCGCCGAAGAGCCAGTGCACAGCGAGGTGTCTCCTCCGTCAGATGAGTCGATTGAGATGAGTGATGAGCGAGGTGAGTGAGCCGGGGCCGCAGGCGTCACTTCTGGAGCGAGGGCGCCGGGGAGGTCGGTGCGGGGTCGGCCTTGGCGGCGGCCTGGGTGATGTTGCGGGCCATGCCGCCGAAGACGACGGAGTGGAACGGCCACACGGACCACCAGTAGGCGTGACCGAACAGGCCGCGCGGATGGAACAAGGCGCGCTGCCGGTAGCGCAGGCCGCCGTCGGGGTCCTTCTCGACGTGCATCTCCAGCCACGCCAGGCCCGGCAGTCGCATCTCGGCCCGCAGCCGCAGCAGACGCCCCGGCTCGATCTCCTCCACCCGCCAGAAGTCCAGCGAGTCACCGACCCTCAAACGGGCGGCGTCGCGCCGTCCGCGGCGCAGACCGACACCGCCGACGAGCCGGTCGAGCCAGCCCCGCACGGCCCAGGCCAGCGGGAAGGAGTACCAGCCGTTGTCCCCGCCGATGCCTTCGACGACCTTCCACAGCGCCTGGGCGGACGTCTCGACGGACAGCTCCCGTTCGTCCTGGTACAGGCTGCCGCCGGCCCAGTCCGGGTCGGTGGGCAGCGGATCGCTCGGCGCTCCGGGCACCGCCGCCGACGACCAGCGGGTGGCCACCTGCGCGTCGCGCACCTTCCGCAGGGCCAAGGCCAACGCCTCGTCGAAGGGCAGCGGCCGGCCCGGCAGGTCGGGCACGTAGGCGGCGATGTCGTGCTCGCGGCAGACGACTTCGTGGCGCAGCGACTCGGTCAGCGGCCGGGCGATGGACGCCGGGACCGGCGTGACCAGCCCCACCCAGTGGCTCGACAGCCGCGGGGTGAGGACCGGCACCGGCACGATCAGCCGACGCCGCAGGCCCGAGACCGCGGCGTACCGGCGCATCATGCCCTGGTAGGTCAGGACGTCGGGGCCGCCGACGTCGAAGGCGCGGTCGACGTCGGCGGGCATCGTGGCGGAGCCGACGAGGTAGCGCAGCACGTCGCGCACGCCGATGGGCTGGGTCCGGGTGTTCACCCAGCTGGGAGTGACCATGACGGGCAGCCGCTCGGTGAGGTAGCGCAGCATCTCGAAGGACGCCGAGCCCGAACCGATGACCACCGCGGCACGCAACACGGTGGCGGGTACCGGGGATTCGAGGAAGATGCGGCCGACCTCGGCGCGGGAGCGCAGATGCGGCGAGAGCGTGGACTCGGGCACGCCCTGCGGGGTGAGACCGCCGAGATAGACGATCCGCCGTACGCCGGCGTCGTGCGCCTGCTCGGCGAAGACGCGGGCCGCGCGGCGGTCGGTGGCCTCGAAGTCGGAACCGCCGCCGAGGGAGTGCACCAGGTAGTACGCGACGTCGATGCCGCGCATGGCCCGGGCGACGGACTCGGCGTCCGTCACATCCCCCCGGACCACCTCCGTCCGTGCCGCCCAGGGGTGGTCACGCAGGTTGCTGGGGGAGCGGGCCAGACAGCGGACCCGGTGCCCGGCCTCCAAGAGCTCCGGGACCAGCCGGCCTCCCACATAGCCCGATGCCCCCGTGACCAGGCAGTGCAACCCTTCGGCGTCCGACGCCTCGTCCGTGCTCACTTCGCTTCCTCCGCCTGTTCGTCATGAGACCCCATCTGTCCGATGAGGCCGCCCCGTCGGCACGGGGCCGCTGGTCCCTCGCCTCCCGCGTCGGCCCGCATGCCGCTCACGGCTGTAGGAGGGCGACTGTGCCCGTCGCCACCACGCGACCTGCGGCCGTCACCAGGAAGCGGGAACCGCCGGGCTCGGTCGCCACCTCCACGACGGCCCCCCGCGCGGGCACCGGTGCCAGCAGCCGTACCCCGAGCCCGGTCACGGCACCGGCCGTCATCCCGGAGTGCAGCAAGGTCGCCTGCCGTCCGGCTTCCAGTACCGCCGCCGCGGGCAGCCACGCCGGTCGGCCAGGGAGCAGCACCGGGTGGCCGGGGTCGCGCGGATGCAGCACGAGCCGCCCCTGCGGCGCCCGCGCCAGCAGCACGTCGGTGTCGGCCGCTGCGCCCACGGCGGCGGCGGAGGGGAACAGGAGCGCGTGCGCCACCGCCTCGTCCGGGATCGGGGTTCCGCCCTCCAGCGGCCTGGCGAACCCGATGGTGCACGAGGCGAACGGCGTGCCCCGCTGAAGGAACTCCGTCGTCGCACGGTAGGAGGCGAACTGACCGGCGTAGGAAGCGAGGTCGCTGAGCACGAGCCGCGCCTCCACGTCGGTCGCGCTGCCGTGTTCCGTGGGCCCCGGGGGCGGGCGCAGGCCGAGGCTGAGCGAGAGGGGTTCGAGCGCGGGGCGCTCGTCGGCGTACAGGTGGGTGCGCTCCACGGCCAGAGCGAGCTGGCGGGCGGACTCCACCATGATCAGCGGGTGGTGCCGCACGGCGGTCGTGCGCTCGTTCAGGGGGTGGCAGCGGGGCCACTGGCAGTGGGCGACGAAGCTGCGGCTGCTCTCGCGGCCGAGGGAGACCACCAGCAGCGACGCCATCGTCTCCAGACCGAGTGTGCGCCAGGTGACCGGGGCGCTCGGGCTCTCGGGCCACTGTCGCTCGACCCGGCGGTCTTCGGGACGAGCCCGCGTCGTCCGTGTCCCGTCCGTCGTCACACCAGTCATGCGTCACTCCCGCCGAGGCCGGCGTGAGCCATGATCACACCGGCTCACGCAAGGAATTCAGGCGGGCGGGCGGTGACGGATGCACCAAAAGCGCCGGATCCACCCGATCGGCCGGGGCGCGGGCCGCCTGCGGCGGCGCGTGGGCAGCGCTGCGAGAGGCGAACGTCAGAGCGACGGTTGGACATCCCCGGGAGGCGTCTGGCAGGGTCGCCGGTCCGTTCCCCCGATCCCGAAGGGAGAGACGCGATGATCGAAGTGAGCACCCGCAGCGTCAAGGAAGCGGCTGCCGCCGAGCAGCTGCGCGCGAGCACCACCACCTTGGACATTCCGAAGGGTTTCGACCTGTGGACGGCCGAGGAGGTCTCGGAGTGGCTCGACCAGGTCGAGGACGATCCTGAGGTGTCCGACGCCGACTTCTACGCGGCGCAGCAGGCGGTGCAAAGAGCGCTCGGCGTCGAGCGCGTCTGAGCGGGCGGCGGCGTCGCCCGACCGTGCAGGCGGTGCCAGCGGTGCCGGCGGTGTCGGCGCCCTTGCGTGTGCGCGCCTTCGGGCAGGCCTGAGCCCCGGACACCTCAGGTGCCGGGGCTCAGGCCTGCTTGAAGGGGACGCGGCTCAGTACGGGCCGTTCACGTTGTCGATCGAGCCGTAGCGGTCGGCCGCGTAGTTGCAGGCCGCGGTGATGTTGGCGACGGGGTCGAAGCTGTCCAGCGAGGTGCCGGGCACGTGGTAGGCGTCGAACGTGGGGCCTATGACCTGCAGGAGGCCCTTGGACGGGGTCCCGGCCGCCGCGTTGGAGTCCCAGTTGTTGGTGGCCAGCGGGTTGCCGGAGGACTCGCGCATGACGTTGCGGTGGATGCCGTCGTAGGTGCCGGGGATGCCGCGCTGGGCCATGATGTCCAGCGACTCCTTGATCCAGCCGTCGAGGTCGTTGGTGTACGCCTTCTTCGCGGGGGCGGCGGCGGGCTCGGCGGTGAGGGTGTTCCCCCGCTCGGAGCGGTCCGCCCGCTCGGCGGACGCGGTCCGCGCGGAGCCGTCCTGCGCCTTCGCGCCGAGCGTCAGCTTCAGGCCGGGGTGGATCAGCTTCGGGTTGTCGCCGAGGGCGCCGCGGTTGTCCTCGTACAGCTTCTTCCAGCCGCCGTCCAGCGAGTGCTCGCGGGCGATCTTGGAGAGGGAGTCGCCCGCGACGACGACGTAGGTGTTCGGTGTCGCGGCGGGCTTGGCGGCCGTGGCGGCCGTCTCGGCCGGTGCCGCAACGGCGGCGCTCGCACCGAGCACGGGGAGCACGAGCACGGCCCCGCCCGTTCCTGCGGCGGCGATACCCCGGGTGAGCGAGCTGGACTTGGGGCGGCGGTGCTTTCCCTTTGCGGGCATGACGCATTCCTCTCCGTCGCCTGCGAGGTGAGCTGTCGGGTTCGGACGGGAGATGTCCGGTCGCGCTGGGCGCGCGACTTCACCCCGAGCCGTTCCGTCATCCGGATCGGCGGCTTACCTGGGTCCCCCGCTCCTGCCGGGCGTGAGTGAGTGATGGAAGAGGTTTCCGGACAGCGGCAGGATTCGGCGTTCCATCCGGATTGACGGTGACGTTAGGCGAGAAAGCCGGAATGGAACAAGAGAGGAATTCACACAGGGGAATGCGCGAAGGCGATGTCCGGCGCCGCGTACCCCGGTCGATCGTTGATCGACAACTCCCAACTTTCTCTGCCTGGAACGGAAATGCGCTCCACGCCTTCCGGAAAGCCGGGTTTCCGGTGTGACGCATTCCACTGAAAGGGAATCACGTCATTTCATGCGAGTGGGCTGTAATGCGCCCAGTTATTTATATATGGCATAAAGAAGCAGAAGAAGGTTTTTGCGGGGCAAGATGGACATGACTAAGGCCCCTTTTTATGGCAAAAGGGGCACTTGTGCGTGCGAACGCCCTGCCCGAGACCGCGTGGGTCCGTGCAGGCGGGTGTTCTCAGATCGACCGTGTTCCGGGGGCGCTGCTGTGCCGTGGTGCGATGCGGGAATCGTTCGCCTGGGCCACGGCAGACGTGAGGTGTTCCCGTACGCCCTCGGGGAGGCCGGTTCCGCGGGTGGTTCCGACCACCCGCTTGGCCAAGTGGTGCACGTCGGTGCCTGCATTCTGCGAGGCGGTTACCAGAACTTCCCAAGAGGCTTCAGGGCTCAGGCCGTAGGCGGACATCAGGATGCCGCGCGCCAGATCAATGGTCGGGCGGATCTGAACGGCCTTTTGTGACTGGCGTACGGCGGTTCGCAGACTCTCCTCGTATTTGTCGTCGCAATGCTCGTCGGAAACTCCGTCAGATACGGCTTCTTCCTTCATCGCGCGCATTGCGTCATCGCCTTTGCCGTCGGGCGATTCGGAGGGGGCGAACAGCTTCTGAGTGCCGGTCAGGTCGAACACCCGCGCAACCGCGATGCTGTTGGAGAGCACCGTCACGGTCTTGCCCTGCCGCAGCCCCAGCCGACGCAGGTCGAGCAGGAGGTGGAGCCCGGAGCAGTCGCAGAAGCTCACATCGCTCAGATGCAGGTCGACGCCGTCGGTGGAGCCGCCGAGGGCGCGGAGCAGCTCGGGCCACAGGTGTTCACCCGTGTCGAGGTCGAGTTCGCCGCGCAGGATCACGCTCACCCGGGCGCCGTTCGGCACGGTGTCGAGCGAGGCCGGCAGCGGGCGCCGGGGCGGCGACGGCCGACGGGGTGGTGAGGGGTGGAGGCCCGGTGCGTGTTCGCCACCCTCCCGGGCGAGGGGCTTGTCCGAGTGTGCAGGCTCCGGCATGGCCTCTCCCTCACGTATCGCCTAGCGCCGCTTCTTAGGCTGCACTCCGCACCCCAAGCACGTCAACTAATACATGAAAAGCAGTACGTGTTTCTGGAAACGTGAACACGTGGTCGCTAGGGTTGCCGTATGGATGAAGTGCCCGAGCCCCACACCGGATGGACGTTCCTCACCAACCACGCGCGGGTCCTGGCGGCCATCGCCGACAACCGCAACGCCCGCATCCGTGACATCGCCGCGCACTGCCGGCTCACGGAGCGTGCCGTGCAGAAGATCATTGCCGACCTCGAACAGGGCGGGTACCTCTCCCACGTCAAGGAGGGGCGCAGCAACTCCTACCGCATCGAGCCCGGTGAGGTGCTGCGCCACCCGGCCGAGTCCGGCCTGGCCGTGGCCTCGCTCCTGTCCCTGCTCGCGCGGAACGAGGCCGGTCGCGCCACGCCGCCGGATGCCGGCGGCCGACGCCAGGCCCGTGTGTGACGAGGGCGGTTCTGCTGCGGAAGGCCCCGTCCGGAGGTGGGCGACGCTTCAACTCGCCCCGGAAGACGGGAAAGCGGGGCGGGACGCCGTTCGGCCGCCGGGAGCGTCCGTGGCGGCCGCAGGCGGCGGCACGGAAAACCGCACATCTATGGCCGTATTACTGACGGGTCAGTACGGTGCTGACCAACCCCCTATGCGCACAGGAGAGTTGGGAGAGCCGCATGATGCCAGCTTCACGCAGACGACCGGTGGCCGCGAGTGCCGTTCTCGCGGTGGCGGTGCTCGGGCTCCCCGGGTCCGCCGCGGCGCAGAGCACCAGCGCCCCGGCCGCTGCCCCGGACGCGACCCCCGCGGCCCGCTCCGCGCCACAGCAGGCCGGTGACGCCCCCGGCGCCACGGGGCAGAGCGGGGACAAGCGCGCCGGGCAGGCCGGGAAGAGCAAGGGCAAGCACCCGGGCAAGAAGCCGGGGAAGAGGACCGGACCGGGCAAGATCCTCAGCTCGGCGCCGTCCTCCTTCCAGTACACGCCCGGCGTCCCGACCCCCACCAAGGCCTGGAAGATCACCTACCGGTCGACCTCCGCGGACGGTGGACGCAACGCCGTCTCCGGCACCGTGATCGTCCCCGACGACGGCAGGACCGGCCCCCGCCCCCTGATCACCTACGCCGTCGGCACGGTCGGCCTCGGCGACAAGTGCGCGCCGTCCGCCGGATTCCCCGGCGGTACGACGGCCGAGGCGCCGCTCGTCAACGCCGCGCTGGTCCGGGGCTACGCCGTCGTCGTCACCGACTACGAAGGGCTCGGTACGCCGGGCGACCACACCTACATGGTCGCCAAGGCGCAGGGCAGTGCCGTACTGGACGCGGCACGCGCGGCCCAACGGCTTCCGGAAGCCGCGAAGTACGGCGTCTCCGCGGGCGCGCCCGTCGGGATCATGGGCTACTCACAGGGCGGCGGCGCCAGCGCGAAGGCCGCCGAGATGGCCGCGGCCTACGCTCCCGAGCTGAAGGTCAAGGGAACGGCCAGCGGTGGCGTTCCGGCCGATCTGACCAAGGTCGCCGCATCGTTGGAGGGCGGGGACAGCGCGGGTTACCTGCTGATGTCCGCGATCGGCCAGAACGCCGCCCAGCCGTCCCTGGCGCTCGGCAAGTACCTCAACAAGGAGGGCCGCAAGCTCGCCGCGGTGGTGCGCAACGAGTGTGTCGGGACGGTCCTGGAGGCCGGGCGCGGCAAGCAGATCGAGGACGTCACCACGTCCAATCCGCTGGACCGGCCGAACTGGAAGAAGGCCATCGCCAAGCAGCTGATCGGCACCAAGCGTCCGTCGGCGCCGGTGTTCCTCTACCACGGGGACGCGGACGAGACGATCCCCTACGCGGTCGGGCAGAAGCTGCGGGCCGACTGGTGCGCCAAGGGGAACGCCGTGGAGTGGAAGTCCTTCCCCGGCCAGTCCCACGTGGGGACGGCCATCCAGGGCAACGGTCCGGCCCTTGAGTGGCTCGGCCGCCGCTTCGCCGGCGAGCCCACGTCGGGCAACTGCGGCGCCTGACCGGTCGCTCACCCCTGCCCCTCTCGCCGCCGTCCAGGGGCGGCGGCGAGAGGACATCCGTGCCGTGGGCCGGGCGGGCGCGCGAGGTGCGTGGGCCCCGCGGGCGCCTGCGTGATCGCGGTGCCGGGGGACGGAAACGTAAGCTGGCAGGCATGCGGACGCGACCCACGCTGACCTGGGAGCCCACCGGCGGCTCGCCCCCGGCCTCGACCGACCTCACGGCTGTCGTCGACGCGGTGCGCACGGGCGGGGTCGCGGTGCTGAGCGGCGCCGGGCTCTCCACCGAGTCGGGCATCCCGGACTACCGCGGGGAGCACGGCTCCCTGCGCCGGCACACCCCCATGACGTACCAGGAGTTCGTCGGCGCCGAGCAGGCCCGCCAGCGGTACTGGGCCCGTAGCCAGCTGGGCTGGCGGGCCATGACGCGGGCCCGGCCGAACGCCGGGCACCGGGCGGTGACCGCGCTGGCCGAGGCGGGTCTGGTCACCGGCGTGATCACACAGAACGTGGACGGGTTGCAGCAGGCCGCCGGAGCCCGGAACGTCATCGAGCTCCACGGGAGCCTGGACCGGGTGATCTGCCTGGCCTGTGGGCACCGCAGCGCCCGCGCGGAGCTGGACCGGCGGCTGCGGGAGGTCAATCCGGGCTTCGAGGCCGCAGCCGAGCGCTATCGCGCCGCGCGGGTCAATCCCGACGGTGACGTGGAACTGCCCGACGAGGCGGTGCGCGAGTTCCGGGTGGTGGCGTGCTCGGTGTGCGGTGACGGGGTGCTCAAGCCGGACGTGGTCTTCTTCGGGGAGAACGTACCCGTCGAGCGGGTCGCGGAGTGCCGGCGGCTCGTCGGCGGGGCCGCCGTCCTGCTCGTGCTCGGCTCCTCCCTCACCGTCATGTCCGGGCTGCGTTTCGTGCGCCAGGCGGCGGAGGCCGGCACGCCGGTCCTGATCGTCAACCAGGGTCCGACCCGGGGCGACCGCTGGGCCACCCAGCGCATCGAGCTCCCGCTCGGCGAGGCGCTGTCCGCCCTCGTGGCGCAGGTGGGCCCCTGAGGGGACGCCGTGCGGCGGGCACGGGAAAGCCCCGGCTGGACGGGGGAGACCAGCCGGGGCCGAAGGTGGTGACTGGCGGAGGGCGGTCGCCTCGCGGCGAGTGGCTCCATGGGGCTTCAGCTGAACGATCGTCCCCATGGGCTATGTGTGGGCCCGGGGACACTGTCCCCTCCGCAGCCACATACAGAAGAACGAAGACCTCCTCCTCTTTGTTCCGGCCGACCGCATCGTGCGAAGTGAAGCGGGCCACACCGGTTTCGAGGCTCCGGTGCGGGTCAGGCCGAGGGTGGACCGAGGCGCGGCGCGTCCGGGGCGCGCGCCTGGGGGCGCACGAAAAGCGAAGATCATTTCGAGAGTGCGCCCCCGGGTGAACTGGGCGTTTTCGTCCCGGCCGCTGGCTACCGTTACGCCTCGTGACAATTCCTTCACTTTCCGCAGCGGATGTACTTCCGCTGCCGGCTACCGCAGATTCGTTTCGGCCGGTCCTGTTCGACCCCTCGACCCCGCAGGGCCGCGACGGTCTTGGCGCACTGCGGTCCTCTGGCGCCGTGAGCGAGGTGCACGACGAGATCCGGGCCCAGATCGAGGAACTGGCCGGATGCCTCGTGCCCTCCTGCCGGTCCGACGCGTCTCACCTCGCCGACGCGGTGCGCGGGCTCACCGGAGGCCGTCCGCTCGACGCCTACGGCACCTGGGCGTGGTACCCGTGGTCCCGTCGGCTGGTGCACGTGCTGCCGCGCGAGGCATACCGCACCGTCCGCACCGACCGGAACCGGGACAAGATCACGCGTGCGCAGCAGGGCGACCTCCTGACGCGCCGGATCGGGATCATCGGGCTGTCCGTGGGCGCGGCCGGCGCCCTGGCCTGCGCGGCCGAAGGCGTGGGCGGTTCGTTCCTGCTGGCGGACTTCGACCGGCTGAGCCTGTCGAACCTCAACCGGCTGCGCGCCGGCGTCCACGAACTCGGCCTGGAGAAGACCGTGCTGTGCGCCCGGGCCATGGCCGAGCTCGACCCCTACCTCGACGTCCGCGTCTACCGGCGCGGGCTGGACGAGTCGTCCCTGGACGACTTCATGGCCGCAGGCCCCGATCTCGTGATCGAGGAGTGCGACACGCCCTGGGTCAAGGTCGCCGTACGCGACCATGCCCGTGCGCGCCGCGTGCCGGTGCTGATGGAGGCCAACGACCGCGGCCTGCTCGACGTCGAGCGCTTCGACCTGGAACCCGACCGGCCCCTGCTGCACGGCCGAATCGGCGAGCTGACGGCCGCGGCGGTCAAGGACCTGGACCCGGCTTCGGCGATCGCCTTCATGCTGCGGGCGGTCGGCGAAGACCGCCTCAGCGCTGCGATGAAGGAAGCGATCCCGCGCATCGGCGACACCCTGTCCAGCTGGCCGCAACTGGCCAGCGGGGTGCTCCTCGGCGGCGCCCTGGTCACCGACACCGCCCGGCGGATCCTCCTGGGTGAAGCGGTCGCGTCGGGCAGCCACTGCGTCGATCTGGCGGCCCTTGTCCCCGCCCCTCCGGGCGAGGCCGACGGCGGGGCGCCGTTGCCCGCCGCCCGCGAGCGGATCGCCGTCCGGGAGGTGCGGTGACCGCGCTTCCCGACCTGCACGGAGAGCACCTGCGGCTGCGCGAACTCCGCCTGGAGGACCGCGACGTGTACACCCGGATCTTCACCCACCGCACGCTGACGCGGTACCTGGGCATCGACAGCCTCGGCCCCGACGGCGCTGACGCCTCCTTCATCCAGGCCCTGGCGCAGCGCGTCCAGCCACGGCGCAGGCGCTACACACTGGCCGTCTGCCCGCCCGCTCCCGAGCCCGACACGATGGTCGGCACCATCGGTCTGCTGCTCGAGGACTTCGGCAGCAACGCCATGATCACCGGTCTGGTCGTCGTGCCCGGAGCGTCCGTCAGCGGCCACACGCACGAAGCCGGACGCCTTCTCATGGCCTACGCTTTCGGCCCGCTGGGGCTGCATCGCCTGTGGGCGGGCCACCGCAGCGACCACACCCACATGCAGCAGATCATGCGGGCGGCCGGCTTCCTTCCCGAAGCGACGCTGCGGCACCTCTTTCGCACCCAGGGGACCTGGCACGACGTCACGACGTACGCAGCCCTGGCCCATGAATGGACACAGGGCGCCAGCCCCGGCGAGACCGCCATCCTCAACGGCGCGACGGCGGACCTGACGCCCTCGGTATGAAGGCGCCGCCCGCGCACCGCGCTCGTCGCGGCTTGAGCAAGGCCGCCTCCACGCCGCTCAAGCCGCGACCAGCGTCCCGAGCAGGGCGAGCGACAAGACCACCTCCACGGCTCCGATCACCGGTGCCCGTACGGCGCCGCGCGTCGGCAGCCACACCGCCCGCAGGAAGCAGACGCCGAAGAAGACCACCGTCGCCCCGGGCAGGTGCAGCGCGTAGGCCGCCGCCGGCGCGGCGAGGTGCCACAGGGTTGAGGCCCAGCGGTACGGGGCGCTGCCCCGCTCCCGGATCATCGTCTTGACGTACAGGACCGTGCCGGCGAAGTAGAGCAGGCAGGCGAGCGTGGGCCGCCACGCGTCGCCGAGGTCTCCGCCGCCCATCAGCAGCGCGACCGGCAGCATCCCGCACGCGGGGAGGACGGCGGCGATGCCGTTGGCCAGGGCCCGCTCGCGGTTGCGCCACGCGTAGACGTAATTCACGCCCAGGAACGGCACCGCGCAGGCCCCGGCCAGGAGCAGCCACGGCGCGTGCAGGACCAGGGCCGCGGCCGGGGGCAGCAGGGCGAGGGCGAAGACGCGGGCCGGGAGCGCGTGCCGCCGTGCGGCCCGGGGGTTGCGGGAGTGCCGGCGCAGCCGCAGCCACTGCTGGGCGTGGTAGGAGGCCAGGTACCCAAGGAGCCAGGCGAGGAGCAGGAGGGCGTGCCAGGCAGTGGGGCCGCCCAGGAACATGCCGGCGAGGAACGGCACGACGAGCATGGCCCAGGCCCCGTGCTGATTGGGCAGCCAGCGCCGCACGGCACGCGATGCCATGACGCCCCCTTCTCGGTCTCCTCGGCGCCGCACCTGGGCGTCCCGGCCCCCTCGACGTCCCGCGTCGCGAGGTACCACCAGCCTGTCAGCGAACCCACCGCCCGGTTGCAGTCGTTGGTCCCGTCCGGCCGGGCGAACGTCCCGCGCACCGCCCCGAGATGACGCGCCGTCCGCCGCCCGGATCCGCGGTGTGCGGCGGGGGCGAGAAGTACGGGCCTTGGTCCCGCCCTCATGGGACCAATGCCGTGAAATCACCGCAGGGCACGCACATAGTGTCGTCGCGTACCGATCTTCGTACCGGTGCTCGCGCCACATCGGGCGCCGCGGCGCGCCCGATCCGTCGATGTCCATGAGGAGTCCGGGTGCAGCAGAAGCAGGGCGGCGACCCCGCCGACCTCCTGATCAGGGCCGGCCGTTTCTTCAGCCGGGATACCGTCTCCGACGATCTGCGGACGGTGACCCGCACCGGGGGCCGGGACGCGGAGTCGTTCTACCGGGACCGGTGGAGCCACGACAAGATCGTGCACTCGACGCACGGCGTGAACTGCACCGGTTCCTGCCGCTGGAAGGTGTACGTCAAGGACGGCATCATCACCTGGGAGACGCAGGCCACCGACTATCCGAGCGTCGGCCCCGACCGCCCGGAGTACGAGCCGCGCGGCTGCCCGCGCGGCGCCTCGTTCTCCTGGTACACCTACTCGCCCACCCGCGTGCGCTACCCGTACGTGCGCGGCGCCCTCGTCGAGATGTACCGGGAGGCGAAGTCCCGCCTCAAGGACCCGGTGCTGGCCTGGGCCGACATCCAGGGCGATCCCGAGCGGCGCCGCAGGTACCAGCAGGCGCGCGGCAAGGGCGGTCTGGTCCGCGCCACGTGGGACGAGGCCCTGGAGATCGTGGCCGCCGCCCACGTGCACACCATCAAGACGCACGGCCCCGACCGGGTCGCCGGGTTCTCGCCGATCCCCGCGATGTCGATGGCCTCGCACGCGGCCGGCGCACGGTTCCACTCGCTGATCGGCGCGCCCATGCTGTCGTTCTACGACTGGTACGCCGACCTGCCGGTCGCCTCGCCCCAGGTGTTCGGCGACCAGACCGACGTACCCGAATCGGGGGACTGGTGGGACGCGGCGTATCTGATGATGTGGGGCTCGAACGTCCCCGTCACCCGCACCCCGGACGCGCACTGGATGACCGAGGCCCGCTACCGCGGCCAGAAGGTCGTCGCCGTCTCCCCGGACTACGCCGACAACACGAAGTTCGCCGACGAGTGGATGCACCCGCACCCCGGCACGGACGGGGCGCTCGCCCTCGCGATGGGCCACGTCATCCTCAAGGAGTTCTTCGTCGACCGGCAGACGCCGTTCTTCACCGACTACATAGGCAAGTTCACCGACCTGCCGTTCCTGGTCACCCTCAAGGAGACCGACTCCGGGCTCGTCCCGCACAAGTTCCTCAACGCCGCCGACCTGGGCCAGGACGTCGAGAACGCCCGGTGGAAGCCGGTCCTGCTGGACGACGCGACCGGCGAGCCGACCGTCCCCAACGGGACCCTGGGCCACCGCTGGGGCAGCGGCGACAAGCCCGGGTGGAACCTCGACCTCGGCGACGTCGTCCCCCGCCTGAGCCTGTACGCCAGCGGCTGCGAGAGCGCCGAGGTGACCCTGCCGCGCTTCGAGGAGGACGCCCCCGGCACCGAGCGCCGCGGGGTGCCCGTGCGGCGCGTCGGCGGCCAGGACGGACCGCTCGTGACGACCGTGTTCGACCTGATGCTCGCGCAGTACGCGGTCGGCCGCCCGGGGCTGCCCGGCCGGTGGCCCTCCTCGTACGAGGACGCGGACACCCCCGGCACGCCGGGCTGGCAGGAGACCATGACCTCGGTGCCGGCCGCCCAAGCGGTGCGCGTGGCACGGGAGTTCGCCGACACCGCCGAACGCTCACAGGGCCGCTGCATGATCCTGATGGGAGCGGGCACCAACCACTGGTTCCACTCCGAGACCATCTACCGCGCGTTCCTGGCCCTGCTGACCCTGACCGGCTGCCAGGGCCGCAACGGCGGCGGCTGGGGCCACTACGTCGGCCAGGAGAAGTGCCGCCCGGTCACCGGCTGGGCCACCTTGGCCGCGGCGTCGGACTGGTCACGGCCCCCGCGCCAGATGATCGGCGCGGGCTGGTTCTACCTCCACACCGACCAGTGGCGCTACGACACGCTGCCCGCCGAGGCCCTGGCCTCACCGCTGGGCGACGGCCGCTTCCGCGGCATGACCGGCGCGGACTGCCTCGCGGCCTCGGCCCGCATGGGATGGATGCCCTCGTATCCGACGTTCGACCGCAACTCCCTGGACCTGGGCGAGGCCGACGACCCCGTCGCGCACACCGTGGAACAACTCAAGTCCGGCAAGCTGAAGTTCGCGACCGAGGACCCCGACGCCCCGGAGAACTGGCCGCGCGTGATGACCGTGTGGCGGGCCAATCTGCTCGGCTCCAGCTCCAAGGGCAACGAGTACTTCCTCAAGCACCTCCTTGGCACGCACTCCAACCTGCCCGAGGACGGGCCGCGCTGCACCCCGCGCGACGTGACGTGGCGCCAGGACGACGTCGAGGGCAAGCTCGATCTGCTGCTCTCGCTCGACTTCCGCATGACGTCGACGACACTCCTGTCCGACGTGGTCCTGCCCGCGGCCACCTGGTACGAGAAGCACGACCTCTCGTCGACGGACATGCACCCCTTCCTGCACGCCTTCACCCCGGCCATCGACCCGCCCTGGCAGGCCCGCTCCGACTACGACATCTTCCACGCACTGGCCCGCCGCTTCAGCGACCTGGCGGGCGACCACCTGGGCGTGCGCAAGGACCTGGTGGCCACCGCGCTCCAGCACGACACCCCGGGCGGCGAGATGGCGCAGCCCGGCGGCGTCGCCCTGGACTGGTCGAAGGGGGAGTGCGAGCCGATCCCCGGCCGCACGATGTACAACCTGACCGTCGTGGAGCGCGACTACGGCGCCATCGGCGAGAAGTTCGCCGCGCTCGGCCCGCTCGTCGACACCCTCGGCGTGACGACGAAGGCGGTCACCTTCGAGGTGGGCGAGGAAGTCGCCTACCTGCGCGGGAAGAACGGCGAGGTGCGCGGGGGAGTGGCCGACGGCCGGCCCCGCCTGGACACGGCCCAGCGGGCCTGCGAGGCGATCCTGCGCCTGTCCGGCACGTCGAACGGCCGCCTGGCCACCCAGGGCTTCCACACCCTGGAGGCCCGCACGGGCCAGGAGATGGCGCACCTGGCCGCCGAACACGAGGGCAAGCGCGTCACCTTCGCCGACACCCAGGCCGCGCCCGTCCCGGTGATCACCTCGCCGGAGTGGTCGGGCAGCGAGTCCGGCGGCCGGCGCTACACCGCCTTCACCGTCAACACCGAACACCTCAAGCCCTGGCACACCTTGACGGGCCGTCAGCACTTCTTCATCGACCACGACTGGATGCACGAGGTCGGCGAGGCGCTGCCCGTCTACAAGCCGCCGCTGAACATGCACCGGCTCTACGGCGAGCCGGAGCTGGGCACCGTGGGCGAGGAGCGTGAGGTCGCCGTGCGGTTCCTCACCCCGCACAACAAGTGGGCCATCCACTCCCAGTACCAGGACAACCTCTACATGATGACGCTCGGCCGCGGCGGCCAGACCGTGTGGATGTCGCCGCAGGACGCGGACGCCATCGGCGTCCGCGACAACGAGTGGGTGGAAGCCGTCAACCGCAACGGCGTGGTCACCGCCCGCGCGATCGTCTCGCACAAGATGCCGCCCGGCACCGTCTACATGAACCACGCCCAGGAACGCACGGTCGGCGTCCCCAAGACGCAGAAGAACGGCAAGCGCGGCGGCATCCACAACTCGCTCACCCGGATCATGCTCAAGCCCACCCATCTCGTGGGCGGCTACGCCCAGTTGACGTGGGCCTTCAACTACCTGGGCCCCACCGGCAACCAACGTGACGAGGTCACGGTCATCCGCCGCCGGTCGCAGAAGGTGGAGTACTGACATGCGTGTCATGGCACAAGTGGCGATGGTGATGAACCTCGACAAGTGCATCGGCTGCCACACCTGTTCCGTCACCTGCAAGCAGGCGTGGACGAACCGGCGCGGCACCGAGTACGTGTGGTTCAACAACGTCGAGACCCTTCCCGGCCAGGGCTATCCGCGCCGCTGGCAGGACCAGGACCGCTGGAAGGGCGGCTGGGAGCGCACCCGCTCGGGCCGGCTGCGCCTGCGGGCCGGCGGCCGGGCCAAGCGGCTCGGCACGCTCTTCGCCAACCCCGACCTGCCGACCGTCGACGACTACTACGAGCCGTGGACGTATGAGTACAAGAACCTCACCGAGGCGCCCGCGGGCGACGACATGCCGGTCGCCCGCCCCTTCTCGCAGACCACCGGCGAGCCCATCGACACGATCCAGTGGGGCCCCAACTGGGACGACAACCTCGGCGGCGCCCCCGAGCACGGCTCCAAGGACCCCATCGTCGAGCGCATCCGGGAGGAGGTCGGCGAGCGCATCCGCTTCGAGTTCGAGCAGAGCTTCATGTTCTACCTGCCGCGGATCTGCGAACACTGCCTCAACCCGGCCTGCGTGTCGGCCTGCCCCTCGGGCGCCATGTACAAGCGCGCCGAGGACGGCATCGTGCTCGTGGACCAGGACGACTGCCGGGGCTGGCGGATGTGCGTCAGCTCCTGCCCGTACAAGAAGGTCTACTTCAACCACTCCACCGGCAAGGCCGAGAAGTGCACGTTCTGCTTCCCGCGCATCGAGATCGGCATGCCGACCATCTGCTCCGAGACCTGCGTCGGGCGCATGCGCTACCTCGGCGTGATGCTCTACGACGCCGACAAGGTGACCCGGGCGGCGGCCGTCGAGGACGAACACGACCTCTACCCCGCCCAGCTGGAGTGCTTCCTGGACCCGCGCGACCCCGTGGTGATCGAGGCGGCCCGGGCCGGCGGCATCAGCGACGAGTGGCTGGACGCCGCGCGCCGCTCCCCGGTGTTCGACCTGATCCGCACCTACCAGGTCGCGCTCCCGCTGCGCCCCGAATACCGCACCATGCCGATGGTCTGGTACGTCCCGCCGCTGTCCCCGGTGGTGGAGGCGGTCGCCGCCAGCGGCCACGACGGCGAGAACGCGGGCAATCTCTTCGGCGCCATCGACAGCCTGCGCATCCCCGTCGAGTACCTGGCGGAACTGCTCACCGCGGGCGACACCTACCCCGTGGACGCCGTGCTGCGCCGGATGGCCGCCATGCGGGCCCACATGCGCAGCCGCAACCTCGGCGAGGAGCCGGACCCGGCGGTCGCCGCGTCCGTACGGCTGACCGGCCAAGAGCTCGAGGACATGTTCCGGCTCCTGGCCATCGCCAAGTACGAGGACCGCTACGTCATCCCCGGCGCGGCCCGCGCCGACGCCGACGCCCTGGCCGACTCCCATCCGCTGGACGCCGCCTGCCCGGTGGGGTCGGTGCCCGCCGAACCCGTCCTGCTCAACCTGCCCACCTTCCGGAGGCCCGCATGACACCGGACGCCGCCGTGCGGCTCGTGGCCGCGCGCCTGCTGGTCCACCCGGACGAGCGCCTGTACCAGCAGCTGCCGCTGCTCCGGGAGGTGTCCGATGGGCTGGACGGCGGACCGGACGGCCACCTGACGGCGTTCTTGGCCCACGTGGACCGGGAACGCCCCCTGGATCTGGCGGCGCACCACACCGCCGTCTTCGACACCCGCAACCGCCGCTGCCCCTACCTGACCTGGTGGACCGACGGCGACACCCGCAACCGCGGCCTGTCCCTCGTCCGCGTCAAGAGCGTCTACCGCGAGCACGGCCTGGAGTTCGGGAGCGAGGAGCTGCCCGACTACCTGCCCGTGATGCTGGAGTTCGCGGCACTGGAACCACAGGCCGGCACCGACCTGCTCCAAGAGCACCGCGCCGGGCTCGAACTCCTGCGCCTCGCGCTCACCGAGCACGCCACCCCCTACGCCCACCTCCTCCAGGCCGTCTGCGCCACCCTGCCCGGCCCCTCGCCCGCCACCCGCGAGGAGGCCAAGGCGCTGGCCCGCCAGGGACCGCCGCGCGAGAGCGTCGGCCTCGAACCCCTCGGCCCCGGCATCGAACTGCCCTGGCCGACCCTGCCCGAAAGGACACCGGCGTAATGGACCTGCTGCTGTGGGGCGTCCTGCCCTACGTCGTCCTCGTCCTGCTCGTCTCGGGCCTGGTGTGGAGGTCCCGCCACGACCGCTTCGGCCTGACGACCCACTCCTCCCAGCTGCACGAGTCACGGCTGCTGCGCATCGGTTCCCCGCTGTTCCACTTCGGCATGGCGTTCGTGGTGATCGGCCACGTGGTGGGCCTGCTGATCCCGCAGAGCTGGACCGACGCCGTCGGCGTGAACGACCACACCTACCACCTGGTCGCCGTCTCGACCGGCGCCCTGGCGGGCATCGCGGCGGTGACCGGCATCGCCATCCTGGTGTACCGCCGCTGCACCGTGCCCGGCGTGCGCAGGGCGACCCTGCGCAGCGACCACCTCATGTACACCGTGCTGATCGGCGCGATGCTCCTGGGGCTCACCGCGACGCTCCTCAACTCCGCCGGGATGAGCGGCGACTACAACTACCGCGAAGGGATCTCGGTCTGGTTCCGCTCGCTGTTCACGCTCCAGCCGGACTACGCCCTGATGACGGGCACACCCCTGGCCTTCAAGCTGCACATCCTCTTCGGCTTCGCGCTCATCACCCTCATCCCCTACTCCCGCCTGGTCCACATGTTCAGCGCGCCGGTGCGCTACCTCTTCCGGCCGTTCGTCGTCTACCGGCGCCGGGACCCGGGCCGCCAACCCGCCGCGCGCGCGCCCCGGCGGGGCTGGGAGCGTGTGCGGTGAAGACGGACCGGACCGTTCGCAGCCCGCGCCACGCCGTCGCGGAACGCCCCTTCATCGTGATCTGGGAATGCACCCGGGCCTGCCCGCTCGCCTGCCTGCACTGCCGCGCCACCGCGCGACCCGAGCGCGATCCGCACGAGCTGAACGGCGAGGAGGCGCGCGACCTCATGCGCCAGACCGCGCGGTTCGGGCGGCCCGCACCGCTGTTCGTGATCACCGGTGGCGATCCCTTCCAGCGCCGCGACCTGAACGACCTGATCGCCTACGGCACGTCGCTCGGCCTGCGTATCGCCGTGTCGCCGTCCGGGACGCCCACGCTGAACCGCGCCAACTTGACGGCGGTCCGCGAGGCGGGCGCGGTGGCCCTGTCGCTGTCCCTGGACGGATCGACCGCCGAGCGGCACGACGCCTTCCGCGGGGTCGACGGCGTCTTCGCCTGGACCCTCGACGGCTGGCGCACGGCCCGCGACCTGGGCCTCAAGGTGCAGATCAACACCACCCTCACCCGCCGCAGCCTGCCCGACCTCGCGGACATCGCCGCCCTGGTACGCCGCGAGGGGGCCATGCTCTGGTCCGGCTTCCTCCTGGTGCCCACCGGACGGGGCGCCCAACTGGACGCCCCGACACCGCAGGAGGTCGAGGACGCGCTGCACTTCCTGCACGACTGCGGCGCGGTGATCGCCACCAAGACCACGGAAGGGCACCACTTCCGGCGCGTGGCCGTGCAGCGCGCGATCCACGCCGAACGCGGCACCCGCCCCGAACTCGGAGCCCTGCACGCCGAACTCACCCGGCGCGCACACGAGGTGGGGTTGTTCGACGGGCAGCTCAGGGCCCGGCGCCGGCCGCCCATGGACGTGTCGTCGGCACGCGGCTTCGTCTTCGTGTCGCACACCGGCGAGGTGCACCCGAGCGGCTTCCTGCCCGTCTCCGCGGGCAACGTCAAGCACACCCCCCTGCCCGACCTCTACCGCACCTCCGAGCTGTTCACCTCCCTGCGCGATCCCGGCCGGCTGCGCGGGAAATGCGCGCACTGCGAGTTCAGCCGGGTGTGCGGCGGCTCACGCTCCCGCGCCCACGCGGTCACCGGCGACATGTTCGCCGCCGACCCTTCCTGCGCCTACCAGCCGGGCACCTTCCCCCACCAGGCCGAACTGCGGGCCGTGCTCGCACCGGCCTCCTTGCGAAGTGGATCCTCATGCGATCGGTAACCGTCATCGGCGCGGGCATCAGCGGACTCGCCGCCGCGTGGGCCCTGCGCGACACGGCACGCGTCACCGTGCTCGACGGCGCGCCCCGGGTGGGCGGCAAGATCCGCACCGGCCGGGTCGCGGGTGTCGAGGCGGACCTGGGCGCGGAGTCCATGGTCACGCTGGGGCCCGACGCCGCCCGCCTCGCGGAGGCCGTCGGCCTGGGCGACGCGCTGTGCGAGCCCGCCGAAGCGCCCGTCACCATCTGGACGCGCGACGGCCTGCGGCCCATGCCGCCGGGACACCTGATGGGCATCCCGTCCCGGCCCGAACTCCTCGCGCCCACCGGCCTGCTGTCCGAGGAGGGCCTGCGCCGCCTGCACCTGGGCGAAGACCTGGAGCCGCTCCCGCCGACCACGGACGTGACCGTCGGCGGCTATCTGGAGCCCCTCATCGGCCGGGAGGCGGTGGACCGTCTCGTGGCTCCGGTGCTCGGCGGCATCTACGGCGGCGACGCCTACCGCCTGTCGCTCGCCTCGGCACTGCCCTTCCTCAGCGGCATCACCGCGTCCGGCGAACCCCTCATGACCGCCCTGCGGCGCCGCGAGACGGCCCGCGCGGGCACGCCACGCACCGCACCGGTACGCGGCGTGCGCGGCGGCATGGAACGCCTGGCGCGAGCGGTGGCCAAGTCCTCCGGCGCCACGGTCCTGACCGGCACGAGCGCCCGCGCCCTGTCCCGGCGCGCCGAGGGCGGCGGTGCCTGGCGCGTGCACGCCGACACCGACGACGGGCCGCTCGCCCTCGACGGCGACGCCGTCATCCTCGCCGTGCGCTCCGACGCCGCCGCCCGGCTGCTGGCCCCGCACGCGCCGGGCGCCGCCGCGGCCCTCGCGCAGGTCGAGCACGCGAGCTCCGCGGTGGTCACCCTCGCGTTCCCCGCCGACGGTCCGGCCCGGGAAGCCGTCGCCGGACGCAACGGATTCCTCGTCCCGCCCGTGGACGGACGCCTCGTCAAGGGCGCCACCTTCCTGTCGGCGAAATGGCCCTGGTACGCGCAGGACACCCCCGACGTCTTCGTCGTCCGCGCCTCGCTGGGGCGGGCCGGAGCCGCATCGCCGCTCACATCCCCGGACGGCACGCTGGCCGCCGCCGCCCTGACGGAGCTCACGGCGGCCCTGGGCCCCCTGGGGGAGCCCCTGGCACGCCGCGTCACCCGCTGGGAGCGGGGGCTGCCGCAGTACCACGTGGGCCACGGGGCACGCATGGACCTGGTCAGGGACGAACTGGCCGCGCTGCCCGGACTCGACGTGTGCGGTGCGACCTACCAGGGCGTCGGGGTCGCGTCCTGCATCAGCAGTGGCCTGGCCGCGGCGCGCCGCACGGTGCCCGGGACCGAGCCGTTCGCCGGAGGGGAAGCCGACGATGAGCGATGAGAGGCGTGGTGAGCGGGGCGGGAGTCGCGCGACGAGGGGATCGGCGTCGGAGCGGCCGCGCTCCGAGCGGGAGAGCGGACTCAAGCGCGCACGCGTGCGCAAACGGGCCCTCATCGGTGGCTGCGCCGCCCTGGCCGTCGCCTTCGCGGCCGGCCTCGGCATCGCCACCGGGACCGCCACCGGCACCAGCTCGGCGGAGGAGACGGCGCACCGCCCGCTGAAGATCCCCGCCCACTCCCAGGGCACCGACGGGACGCTGATCGCCTATGGCCCCGGCGACGCGAAGACCACCCTCGAGGTGTACGAGGATCCGCGCTGCCCGTACTGCGGAGAATTCGAGCGGAAGCTCGGCCCGACCCTCAAGAAGATGGCCGAGTCCGGCACGGTCAGGATCGAGTTCCACCTGGCCGCCTTCCTCGACAAGAGCCTCGGCGGCCACGGCTCCACGACCGCGCTCGCCGCGCTCGGCGCGGCCCTGGACCAGAGCCCGGAGAAGTTCACGGCCTTCCACGACGTGCTCTTCTCCCACCAGCCCGCGAAAGAGACCGACGACGCCTTCGCCAGCACCGCCCACCTGCTCGAACTGGCCGGCAAGGTCCCCGGGCTGCGTACGCCGGCCTTCAACAAGGCGGTGAAGGAGAAGACCTACGCGCCCTGGGCCGACAAGGTCGCCGACGCCTTCTACGACAGCGACGTCACCGGCACGCCGACCGTGAAGGCCGACGACAAGAAACTCACCGTCATCGACGCGGACGGCAAGGCGGTCAGCCCCAAGGACTTCACCCGCCAGATCGCTGCGGCGGCGGACGGAGCGTAGATCATCCGGCCCCGCACGGGCTTCTACTGTTGGCCCATGCCGAAGACGCCGTCGCGAGTTGCCCTGCACCCGCTCACCCTCGCCGACCAGGACGAGTTCTGTGCGCTCGTGCGGGCCAGCTCCGAGCTGCACAGGCCATGGATGCAACTGCCCGCGAACGCGGCGGAGTTCACGGACTGGATGCGCCGCTTCGACGACGGCACCAACCAGGGCTTCCTGGTCTGCGTCCGGGACACCGGAGCGGCCGCCGGCATGGTCAACATCAACTCGATCACCCGGGGCCGCTACCAGGGAGCATCGATCGGCTACGCGGCCTTCGCCCCGTCCGCGGGACACGGGTACATGACCGAGGGACTCACCGCGACCCTTCAGTACGCCTTCACCGAGCTGCGGCTGCACCGGCTCGAAGCCGCCATTCAGCCGGGGAACAAGGCGTCCCTGGCCCTGGTCGAGCGCCTGGGCTTCCGGTACGAGGGGCTTTCACCCGCCTACCTCTACATCGACGGAGCCTGGCGCGACCACGAACGCTGGTCCATCGCGGCACCCGAGCCCTGGACACCGGACCCGTCACTGCCCGAGGTCTGAGGGCGGCGCAGTAGCGTCTGCGGGGTGAGCGAAGACGATGCGAACCGGCGGTGGACGCGGTCCATGCCCCAGGCGTACGAGCGTCATCTGGTGCCGGTGTTCTTCCGGCCCTTCGCCGTCGATCTGGCGGCCAGAGCGGCCGCGCTGCGGCCCCGTACCGTGTTGGAACTCGCCGCCGGCACCGGCGTGTTGACCTCGGCCCTGCTCGCCGAGGTGCCCGATGCCGCGGTGGTGGCCACCGACCTCAACGAAGCGATGGTCACGTGCGGGGCACAGCGGCAGCCGCGCGCGGCCTGGCGACAGGCGGACGCCCAGGAGCTGCCGTTCGACGACGGCGCCTTCGACCTCGTCCTGTGCCAGTTCGGCGTCATGTTCTTCCCCGACAGGCCCGGCGCCTACGCGGAGGCGGGCCGGGTCCTCACCTCGCGGGGGCGGTTCCTGTTCAGCAGTTGGGGGCCGGTGGCCTCCCACGGGTTCGGTGCGGCGTTCCAGGCCGCCCTGGAGCGCGCCATCCCCGCCGGGGCGCCCTCCTTCCTGCCCGACGTGCCGCACGGCTACAGCGATCCGGCCGCCGTGGCCGCGGACGTCGAGGCCGCGGGGCTGACCTTGGAGTCGGCCGAGGAGGTGACGCTGGAGGGCGTCGCGGAGTCGGCCGCATCGGTCGCCGCCGGATTCCTCACCGGTACGCCGGTGGGCGCGATGGTGGCGGCCCGCGAGGACGCGAAGGCCGTCCAGGCGCTCGTCGCGCGGGAGATGACGGACCGTCTGGGCCAGGGTCCGGTGACGGCTTCGATGACGGCGACGGTCTATACGGCACGCCGAACCGACGGCGGTTTCCCGGGTGCGGATGTTGGTTAGGGTGAGAAGGCCGCCGGCGGGTGACCGCCGGGCGGCCATGGTCGCTGGAGGGGAAGGCCGGACACCGCGGGGTGGTCGGACACGACGGGGGGCTCGCGTTGGATCGCCTGGCCGGAGCGAAGCCGCACGGCGGCCCTGACCACCGCGTGCGCGAGGGCGTTCTCGTCGACGGGCCGCTCTGCGGGGCTGATCGCCGCGGGTCCACCGGCGGGCGCGGATGACCGGCCGGTCGCCGGCGGTGTCGCCCCCCGCCTTACGTCCGTGGCTCGGGCTGCTCGGGGCCGCTGCCATGCTGGTGGTCGTCGTGCTCGGCGTCATGTACGCCGGCCACAGCGAGTCCGGCACGGTGGACAGGTGGTTCGTCCGGCCGACGGACGACAGTGTCCGGCCGCCGTGGCGGAACGTCGCTCTGGCCATCGACTTCCTGGGGGAGCCCGCCGGAGCGGCGGTGCTTGTCCTGGTGGCCGTAGCGGGCTGCCTGCTGCTGCGCCGCCCTCGCGCGGCGGTCTTCGTGGTCGCCGGGGTGGTCGTCACCGTGGGGATCGCGACCCTCGTCAAGTCCGTTGCGGGACGCACCATCCACGGTCCGGACAACCTGTCCTATCCGAGCGGGCACGCCGCCTTCCTCACCGCGCTCGCCTTCATGGCGGCGCTGCTCGCGGCGGGCCGGCTCGGTCTGGGGCGGGCGGCCGGCATGCTCCTCGTGCTGGCCGCGGCGCTGGTCGTCGGTGCCGCCATGGGCTGGGCCCAGGTCGCCCTGGGCGCGCACTACCCGACCGACGTGCTCGGCGGCTGGTGCACCGCACTGGCGGTGGTCCCGGCGACCGCGTGGCTGGTCGACCTGACCGCCGAACGGCTGGAGGACCGGACGGCCGACGCCGCCCGGCGCCGGCGTCCCTGACGCCGTGTCCGTCCCACCGCGTCAGGCCGTCAGGCCGAAGCGCCCCGTCTCTCGTAGCGCCCCCGCATCTCGTACCGCCCCGCGTCACGCCAAGGGACGGAACACGGGCTTCACCGGTCGCCCGCCCAGCCAGGGCGTGGGATCACCGGCGTCCAGGGCCTTCCGGTAGACCGCGCAAGCCTGGGCCACCACCTCGACGGTGTGGTCGATGTCGCCGTCGCTGAGCGCGCTGCTCACCACGAACGAGGGGGCCAGCACCCCGCCCGCGAGGAGCTGGCGCAGGAACAGGGTGCGGTACTGCTGCGAGGGCTGGCCGTTCTGGTCGAGGGTGGCGAACACCAGGTTGCTGGGCCGGCCCCGGACGACGATGTTGTCGCCGACGCCCATGCCGGCCGCGGCGGAGCGGACCCCTGCGGCCAACCGCTCGCCGAGAGCGTGCAGTTGCGCGGTGACGCCGTCCTCGACGTAGGTGGCCTGCACGGCCATGGCCGCCGCCAGGCAGTGGGTCTCCGCGCCGTGCGTGGTGGACAGCAGGAACACCCGCTCGTCGGAGTGGCGCAGTCCGCCCCGTTCCATCAGCTCGCGGCGCCCGGCCAGCGCGGAGACGGCGAATCCGTTGCCCAGCGCCTTGCCGAACGTGGACAGGTCGGGGACGACGCCGTACAGGCTCTGGGCGCCCGCCTCGGACCAGCGGAAGCCGGTGATCATCTCGTCGAAGATCAGGACGCAGCCGTGCCGGTCGGCCAGCTCGCGCAGGCCGGAGAGGTACCGGGGCGGGGGCTCGGTGTGGGTGGCGGGTTCCAGGATCAGGCAGGCGATCTCGTCGGGGTACCGGGCCAGCAGCTTCTCCGTGGCGGCCAGGTCCCCGTAGGGAAACGCCACGGTCAGCTCGTTGGTCGCCGCCGGGATACCGGCGGGCATCGGCGTGGTGCCGATGAACCAGTCGTCGACGGAGAAGAACGGATGGTCGCCGCAGAGGGCCACCCGCGGGCGCCCGGTGGCGGCGCGGGCCAGGCGCACCGCGGCCGTGGTGGCGTCGGAGCCGTTCTTGGCGAACTTCACCATGTCGGCGGTCGGCACCGTGGCCAGGAAGCGTTCGGCTGCCTCGACCTCCATGACGGACGGCCGCACGAAATTGCTGCCGCGGTCGAGTTCCCGCCGCACCGCCTCGATCACGCGTGGATGGGCGTGGCCCAGACTCACCGACCGCAGGCCGGATCCGTACTCGATGTAGCGGTTGCCGTCGACGTCCCACACATGGGCACCGCGGCCGTGGCTGATGACCGGGGCCAGGTGCTCGGGGTACTGGTCGTCACCCTTGGCGTACGTGTGCGCGCCTCCGGGGACCATGGCGTGCAGGCGTTCGTTGGCCGCGCGCGACCGCGGGAGGGCGAACCCTTCGGCGCTGTCGGCGGTGTCAGTGCTGTCGGTGCTTGCCCGGTACTGGGTGTGTGCGATGTCCACGCCGGCCTCAACTCTCCTTGTGCTTCAGGACGTCGGCGAGGCTCGGCGCCTCCCGGTCCCGCTGGGACATCGACGTGACCGGCAGCGGCCAGGGAATGGCGAGGTCCGGGTCGTCGAAGGCGATCGTCACGTCCTCGGCCGGGTCGTGCGGGCGGTCGATGCGGTACGAGGTGTCGGCGGTCTCGGTCAGCGCCTGAAAGCCGTGCGCGCACCCCGCCGGGATGTACAAGGTCGCCTGCGTCTCGCCCGACAGCTCGAAGAAGGCCCGGTTGCGGTAGGTCGGCGAGTCCGCCCGCAGGTCCACGACGACGTCGAAGACCTTCCCGTACGAGCAGCGCACCAGCTTGGCCTCGCCGGCGCCGGAGCGCAGGTGCAGGCCGCGCAGCACGCCCCGGACCGAGCGGGACAGGCTGTCCTGGATGAAGGCGTTCGGGTCGAGGCCCACCGAGCGGACCACGTCGGCGTCGAAGGTGCGGCAGAAGAAGCCGCGTTCGTCGGCGTACGGCGTCGGTTCGAAGAGGTAGGCGCCTTCGATCGCCGGGACTGCGGTCGCTTTCATGAAGACTCCTGCTGGGCGTGGACGGAGGTGCGCGCGGCCAGCGGGAACAAGGCCGCGGTCAGGGCGGCGAATTGGCGCTCCAGCTGCCGGGTGGCGGTGGCGTTGTGCTCGGCGAGGGTCTGGCGCAGCTGCGCCGATCGCCCCTCCAGTTCCCGGAACTGCTCCAGCAGCCGCTCGGCGTCGACCTCGCGGGCCGGATGGCAGTACGCGGCCAGGCCCATGCGGGCCATGAGCGCGTCGCTCTTGGCCGCGTAGCTGAGGGCGAGCGTGGGCGTGCCGACCTTCAGCGCGCAGACCAGGTTGTGGTAGCGGGTGGCCACCACGGTGTCGGCGGTCGCCATCTCCTTCATCAGGTCGGCCATCGAGTCGGCCTCGGCGGCGGTGACCAGGGGCGAGTCGACCGCGTCGAGGATCGCGGTGACCACCGCCGTGTCGCACGCGTCGCCGGTGACCAGCCGGACCGGCCTGCCCTCGGCGACCAGCGCGCGCACGAAGCGGGTCGTCCCGTCGAGGTAGCGCCGGTGGATCTCTTCGGCCCGGGCGCGGTCGTCGTCGCCGCCGTGGAAGTCCATGACGCCGACGCAGACCGGGCCGGGCGCGCCCGAGGGCGCGTCGGACGCCGGCGCGGGCAGGGCGAACGCCAGGTCGGGGTAGACCTCGTCGCGCGTGGTGTCCACGCCCATGTCGCGCATCGCGTCGCGGGACAGGGTGTCGCGGTAGGAGCGGTAGGTGGCCAGGCGTGCCGACCAGCGCACCAGGGCCCGGGTCGGCCGGCTGGCGATGTGGGCGGCGCCGACGCTGACCAGCGCGACGCGGGTGCGGAACAGCCGGCCGGACGCGCACAGCAGGAACAGCGAGTACGGGAAGCCCCACGGCCGCAGGGGCAGCGTGGCCTCCAGGACACCCATGCCCGGCACGATCACCACGTCGTGCCGGCGCACCCAGGCGGCGGTGCGCACGACGTCGACGAGTTTGCCCGCCGCCTTGGCCGCGACCGCGCCGGCCCGTGACGCGGTCCGGTACTCCCCGCGGTTCCAGTGCAGGCGTGTCGCGGGGATCCGGTAGCGGGCGGCGACCACCTCGGGGCCGCCGCACAGCGCGTCCACGACCGCCTCGGGGTGGTCGGCGCGCAGCTGGCCGAGCAGGGCCTCCAGCGACCCGTCGTTGCCGAGGTTGCCGGAGCCGAGCAGGCCGAACACCCCCACGCGCACCCGGGTGTCGTCCGTGGACGTCATGCGTGCCCGCCTTCGCGGCCCTCGCGGCCGGCGACCAGTTCGTCGACGGAGACGGTGAGCTGGGCCGGGTCCACCGGGGCGCGGTCCTCTATCCGCTCGCCGGCGCCCGGCCTGGCCCGGCTGGTCATCCACGCGGCCAGATGGCGATAGCACGCGCGCCGGTCGGCCGCGGACAGCGGCGCCCGCTGGATCGCGGAGGTGAAGCCCCAGACGTACTCGGCCAGGAGCCGGGGCGTCGGGTGCAGCGGGCCGGCCCGGCGCGGGTCCAGGTTGACGCACCTCGCGCGCTTGCCGGGGTTGGCGCGCTCGGCGCGGGTGGGGTGGTCGCGGCGGAAGTACAGCAGTTCGGGCACCTGGTGGAAGGGCCCGTGCAGGACGATCTCGGCGACGAACGTGCGGTCCGCGTGGTGGTAGCTGTCGTGCGGCTTGACCCGGCGCAGCACGTCGGCCCGCATCACCCCGTAGAAGTCGTCGCCCCCGGGCTCGAACAGGAAGCTGCGGAAGCGTTCGGGCGCGTGCGGCGCGTCGGTGGCGATGCCGTACTCGTAGGGGACCTTGACCTGGCCGTCGCCGTCGATGACCGCCTGGCCGGAGTGCGCGAGGACCACGTCCGGCCGCTCGTCCAGCGCCTCCACGCAGCGGCGCAGCAGGTCGCGGGCGTAGAGGTCGTCGTGCGACGCCCACTTGAACAGTTCGCCGTGGCACTGGGTGAACACGTAGTTGTGGTTGGGCGCGGCGCCGATGTTCCTCAGCAGGCGGATGTAGCGGACGCGGGAGTCCGCCGCGGCGTACTTCTGGCAGATCTCCTGGGTCCGGTCGGTCGATGCGTTGTCGGAGATGACGAGTTCGAAGTCCTCGTAGGTCTGACCGAGCAGCGCGTCGAGTGATTCGGCCAAGTACTCCTCGCCGTTGTAGACGGGCAGGCCGATGCTCAGTCGGGGATGGGCGGTCATTGCGTCCTCACTTCGGGAATGGGGGGTTTGTGGTGGTGCTCACGCAGGGCGGAGCGCAGCTGCAGCCACCACACGGCCGAGCCGCACAGGGTCGCGGCGGCGACGCCCCAGGCCGAGCCGAGCGTGCCGGCCACGACCGCTCCGCCCAGCCCGCCCGCGACATAGCAGGCGGAGGCGAACAGCTGGCTGCGCAGGCTGCGCCGGGCCGCGGCGAGCGCGCGCAGACCGGCCGCCGCACCGGTGCCCAGGCCCGCGCCCGCGACGCCCAGCGTGACGGGCACGATCAGCTCCGACGCGGAGCTCCAGACGTCGCCCAGGACGAGCTCGCCGAGCCGCTCGGGCATCAGCAGCAGCGCCGCGCCCCACAGCAGCGCCGCGACGGCCTGCGCGCCGCCGAGGAGCAGGCAGAACACACCCAGGCGGTGCGGGGCCCGGCGCAGGACCCGGGCCGCCTCCGCGACGGTGACCAGCGAGAGGCCCATCAGCACGGCCATGAACGGGCCGAGCAGGAGTTCGGCGCCCCGGACCACGCCCACCGCGCTGACGCCGACGATCGCGCCGAGCCCGTAGGCCCGCAGCTGGCTCGCGCCGCTGACGCCGACGTTCTCGACCAGGTAGCGGTAGCTGAGGTCGTGGTGCTCGCGCAGCCACGCGCGGGCTCCGGTCGGCCGGGGCCGGATGCCGGACTGGAAGCAGCCGTACACCGCGGCCACGGCGGCCGACGCGCCCCAGGCGAGCACGAAGGCGGACACGCTGCCCACGTGCGCGGCCACCACCATGGCCGGGACGAGCGCGACGCCCCACACGACGTCGTTGACGAACGCCTTGCGCCCGGTGCCGGCGGCGAAGAAGGCGTAGCGCCAGGCGTCTTGCAGCAGCAGCCCCGGCAGCATGACGCCCAGGCAGGCGAACGCGGGCCCCACGCGTCCGCCCACGGCGAGGCCCACCACCAGGCAGGCCGCGCCGATGGCGGTGCCGACGCCGAGCGCGGTACCCGACGACCGGGCCACCGCGCCGCGCCAGGACGCGTCGGACACACCGCTGAAGCGCACCACGAGCGGGTCGGTGGCCAGCCCGCGGGAGACGCTGAGCACCACGCCGTACGTCACCCAGGCCAGGCTGAACACACCGAACGCGGTCAGCCCCAGGGAGCGGGCCACGTAGATGCCGACGACGAAGTTGGACAGGCTGGAGGCCGCCTGGTCGGCCAGCCCCCAGGACAGCCGCCCGACGATGCCCCGCCGGGCCTGCCCGGACGCTGCCGCCGGTGTCGTCGTCTTCTCCCCCTCGATGGTCATCGGCGTCAGGCCTTGATCAGTCCGGCGCCGTGCAGGGCGTCGGCCGCCGCGGCGACGGTGTCGAACGGCAGCCCCGAGCGCTCGGCGACGTCCAGCAGACCGTGCTCGCCGTCGCAGAGGCTGAGCACCCAGAGCATGGCCATCTGGGCCTGCTTGGTGTCGCTGCGCCCGCCGAGCGCGTCGTACAACCCGCGGCGTCCCAGCTGGGGTTCGCCGTACGGGCTGAGGTTGACGTAGCGCCGGTTGCGGTCGAGCACGCCGAACGCCTCGCGGCAGACGGCCAGCGTGTCCGCCATCGCCTCCGGGGAGACGAAGTCCGGGTTGTCCGCCGAGGTGTGGTACTCGGGATAGCCGGCGTAGGGCGTCCGGCTCAAGGAGCCCACACCGAGGTCGAACCCGGGGGAGCAGTACTGCCGCTCGTCGTAGCCGTACGGAGTGAACTCGTTGACCTGGTGGGGGCGTTCGGAGGTGCGCAGCACGTGCCGCATCACCCGGTCGATCTCCGCGTCGCCACGCCTGCTCTGCTTGTACGTCAGCTGTCCCGAGTCACCGGCACAGGCAAGGACCAGCCCGTGCTTGACCCGGTCGATGCGCTCCGCGTTGCGGGCCAGCCAGGTGATCGCCCCGATGGTGCCGGGCGCGAAGATGAACCGGTAGGTGTAGTACGGCGTTTCCTGTGCGAGCGCCCGGGCCAGGTACGTCGCCACCGCGATGCCGGCCAGGTTGTCGTTGGCCAGCGACGGGTGGCAGACGTGGCAGGAGACGATCACCTCGTCGGACACCTGACCGGGCACCACGTGCTCGGCGTAGGTGAGGTGCCCGTCGGCGAGCGTGGAGTCGATGCGCACCTCGTACTCGCCGTCCGGCATCGCGTCCAAGGTCTCCTGGGCCAGGCAGAAACCCCACTCCGGTGCGTAGTAACTGGTGCGGTAGGGCACCCAGCTCGGATGGTCCGGCAGGGTGTGCAGGTGCTCGCGGAGCTCGGCGAGCGGCAACGTCGCCGCCACCGGCACGCTGTAGCCGAGCACGTGCAGGCTGGACGCGGCGAAGTCGACGACCCGGCGACCGGTTCCATCGGCGACGTAGGCGTCGCGGATGTTCCACTCCTGCGGGACCGTCCAGTCGAGCACCTGCGTCCCCGTCGGCACCTCGTGCGTCTGGAGGGGGAGGTACTCGCCGACGATGTCCAGGGTGGCGCGCACCCCGTCGCCGGTGATGCTCCGGCACAGCGGGTACAGCCGCCGCACCAGGGCGTGCATCTCTTCGCCGGCAGAGCTCATCGGCGCCACCGCAGGGTCTCGTCGACGGCACCGGTCTCGGACGCCGTGCGCAGCACGGCCAGGCGGGTGAAGCGCCGCTCGAAGTCCTCGCGGGTCAGCCCGTGCGTGCGGTAGGCGTCGGCGAGTTCGAGCGCGCCCTGCTTCACGGTCCACTCGCAGTCGAAGCCGGGGATCGCGGCACGGAACCGGGAGAAGTCCACACGGTAGGACCGCGGGTCGGCGCCGGTCTCTCCGGTGATCACGACCTTCGAGCCGGGCACGGCCGCGGCGACCTGCTCGGCGATCTCGGCGACGGTGACGTTGTTGACCTCGCTGCCGATGTTGAACGCCCGGTCGTGGACCGCCTCGCGCGGCGCGTCCAGGGCCGCGGTGAAGGCGCGCGCGATGTCCGCGGCGTGCACCAGCGGACGCCAGGGGGTGCCGTCGGAGAGGACGAGCACCTCCCCGGACAACAGCGCGTGGCCCACCAGGTTGTTCAGGACGATGTCGGCGCGCAGCCGGGGCGAGTAGCCGAAGGCGGTGGCGTTGCGCATGTACACCGGGCTGAAGTCGCCGTCGGCCAGCGCGTGCAGGTCGCCTTCCACGCGCACCTTGGACTCCGCGTAGGGGGTCACCGGGCGCAGCGGGGCGTCCTCGGTCACCAGGTCGCCGCCGCCGGCGGCGCCGTAGACGGAGCAGGTCGAGGCGTACAGGAAGCGGCGCACGCCGGCCTCGCGGGCGAGCCGGGCCAGGCGTACGGACGCGTGGTGGTTGATGTCGTAGGTGAGTTCCGGCGCCAGTGATCCCAGCGGGTCGTTGGACAGCGCGGCCAGGTGGATCACGGCGTCCACCCCGGCGAGGTGGTCGGCCGTGACGTCACGCAGGTCCACCCGCGGACCCGGCGGGTCGGCGGGCGGCGGTCCGAGGACACAGTCGGCGAACAGGCCGGCGTCGAGGCCGGTGACCTCGTGTCCGGCGGCCGTGAGGACCGGGGCCATGACGGTGCCCAGGTACCCCTGGTGTCCGGTGAGCAGTACGCGCAAGGTTCATTCCCCCAGGGTGAAAGTGCTCAGGTCGAGCGTGAGTTTGGTGACGGCGAACGCCTCGGCGTAGCGCGCGTGGCATTCGATGCCGCGGATGCGGGCGAGCCCCAGGAAGGCCTCGCGGTCGTACCAGGGCCGGTGCCGCTGCGAGGGGTAGTGCTCCTGCAGCAGCCGCACCTTCTGTTCGGCGATCTCCGGCGCCAGCGGCTGGTACGCGGCCGGCCGGCCGAGGTCGCCGTCCCACTTGACGATCTCGTAGCCGAGGACGAGGTGGTCGCGGAACGCGGTGGGCATCAGCTGTGCCAGGCCCCGGTGGTCCTGGTGCGCGTCGTCGGTGCGCGGGGCCAGGATCAGGTCCGGCTCGGTCTGCGCGCGCAGCTCCTCCACCGCGGCCTTGGCCTCCTCCCAGTGCACGGGCATCCGGCCGTCCGGCAGCTTGAGCACGGTCAGCCGCAGGTCGGCGCCCGGGCAGAAGGCGGCGAGCGCGGCGCGCTCCTCCTGCTCGCGCTCGCTGCCGCCGCCGGAGAGCACCAGCGCGTCGACGCGGAGGCCCGGGTGCGCCTGGCACAGCGTCAGCAGGGTGCCGCCGGCGCCGATGGCGATGTCGTCGCAGTGCGCGCCCACCGCGACGATCCGCTTCAGGGGCCCGGCCCCGAGCCGGATCATGCGCCCACCTTGGCGCGGTCCCGCTCCCACACGGCCCACGGGCGGTCGCCCCGGGCGTAGGCCTCGTCCAGCGCGGCCCGTTCCTTGACGGTGTCGGTCGGCTTCCAGAAGCCGCGGTGCTGGTGCGCGACCAGGCGGCCCTGCTTGGCCAGCTGGGCGCATCCGTCGGCGACCAGGTCGCCGTTCTCGGGGATGTGGTCGAAGACCTCCTGGCGCAGCACGAAGTACCCGCCGTTCTCCCACATCGGCAGTTCGCTCACCGGGGTGATGCCCCCCACCAGACCGTCCTCGCCCAGCTCCACGCAGTGGAAGGAGGACTGCGGCGGCACCACCATCATCGACGCGCCGGCGTCACGCCGGGCGAACCGGTCGATCATCTCCGGCAGGGGTGCGTCGGTGAGCACGTCGGCGTAGTTGGCGAGGAACATCTCGTCGCCGTCCAGGTGGTGGCGCACCCGGCGCAACCGCTCCCCGATGGGGGACTCGATGCCGGTCTGCGCGAAGGTGATCGTCCAGTCCGATATGTCGGTGGACAGTAACTCGGTGCGTCCGCCCCGCAGGACGAAGTCGTTGGACGTGGTCTCCTCGTAGTTGAGGAAGAAGTTCTTGATGTGGTGGGCGCCGTAGCCCAGGCACAGGATGAACTCCGTGTGGCCGAAGTGCGCGTAGTAGCGCATGACGTGCCAGATCAGCGGGCGCGGGCCGACCATCGCCATCGGCTTGGGCACGTCGTCGGCCGCGCCGCTGCGCATCCGCATCCCGTAACCGCCGCAGAACAGGACGACCTTCATGCTGTGACCTCCTTCGGGGACGCGCCTTCGACGACGCTCAGTTCCGGGATGGGAAAGACCAGGCGGCCGCCCCACTCGTGCACGAAGGCCAGCTGCTCGATCAGCTCGGCCCGCAGGTTCCACGGGAGGATCAGGACGTAGTCCGGCTTGTCGGCGGCGATCTGCTCGGGCGGCAGGATGGGGATACGGGTGCCCGGGGTGAACCGGCCGTGCTTGTAGGGGTTGCGGTCGACCGTGTAGGCGAGCAGATCGGGCCGGATGCCGCAGTGGTTGAGCAGGGTGTTGCCCTTGCCCGGTGCGCCGTAGCCCACGACCGTCTGGCCGCGCTCGGCCGCCGTGATGAGGAACTTCAGGAGGTCCCGGCGCACCTTGGCCACGCGCGCGGAGAACTCGGTGTAGCCCGAGAGCTCCTGCAGTCCGGCGGCCTTCTCCCGGTCGAGCACGTCGGCCACGCGCTGCGAGGGCTCACCGGCCACCTCGGTGGGCCGGGCCCACAGCCGGATCGAGCCGCCGTGCGTGGGCAGCAGCTCGACGTCCACGAGCGAGAGCCCGCCGCTCGCGAGCGCCCGGATCGCGGAGGCGACCGTGTAGTACTGGAAGTGCTCGTGGTAGATCGTGTCGTACTGGTTCTCCTCGATCAGGGTCAGCAGGTGCTGCACCTCGATGGAGACCCAGCCGTCGTCGGCGACCAGGGCGCGCAGCCCCTGGGTGAAGCCGACGACGTCGGGGATGTGCGCGTACACGTTGTTGGCCACGACCAGGTTCGCCGGGCCGTGTTCGGCCCGGACGGCCGCGCCGGTCTGCGGGCTCAGGAACTCGGTGACGGTGGGCACGCCCGCGTCCCGGGCCGCCGCACCGACGTTCACCGACGGCTCGATGCCCAGGCAGCGGATCCCCCGGTCCACCACGTGCTTGAGCAGATAGCCGTCGTTGCTCGCGACCTCGACGACGAAGGCGTCGGAGCCCAGGCCCACCCGCTGTACGGCGTCGGCGACGAACGTGCGCGCGTGCTCCACCCAGGAGGTGGAGAAGGAGGAGAAGTAGGCGTACTCGCTGAACGTCTCCTCCGGTGTGATCAGCGGCGGAATCTGTGCGAGCCAGCACTCCGTGCACACCTGAAGGTGCAGCGGGTAGGCCGGTTCGGGCTGGTCGAGCTGGTCCGCGGCGAGAAAGCTCTCGCACGGCGGGGTCGCCCCCAGGTCGACGACGCTCGCCAGCGCCGCCGAGCCGCACAGTCGGCATCGTGTCATGTACTGCCCCCATCCCTGCCCGCGCGGATGCCCCAGCGCGAGCCAGCGTTTCCATTGCGTGACGGCGGCGGGCTTGCCCCGCCGCCCGACCGCCCCGCGATCGCGGTGCGGTACCCCTCCTCCAGGCGCGCCAGGCCGACGGCCGGGCTGAAGCCCTGCTCGTAGCGGAGCCTGGCCGCCCGGCCCATGTCCCGGTTGCGGGACGGATCGGCCGTGACCCGGCGGATGCAGGAGGCGAGCGAGTCAGGCTCGCCCGGCCGGTGCAGCAGCCCGGCCACGCCGTCCTGGACCAGTTCCACGAAGGCGCCGTGGCCCGCGGCGACGGCGGGAACCCCCGCCGCCATCGCCTCCACGACCACCAGACCGAATGCCTCCAGCCAGGTCGAGGGCGCCACCACGGCCACCGACCGCGCGATGACCTCGCGGCACTGGGCCGGGTCGTACAGGCCGACGTACCGCACGTCGTCGCGGCCCGCGGACCAGGCGCCCACCTCCTGCTCCAGCGGCCCCGTGCCGGCGATGACCAGCGGGACGCCGACCCCGCCGGCCGCGGCGAGCCGGTCCCACGCGGTCATCAGCAGCCGTACGCCCTTGGCTTCGGCGAGGCGGCCGAGATAGAGCACGTGCTCGCCCTCGCCCGTCCGGCGCGCCGCCGGTTCGGGCACGAAGTTGTGCTTGACCACCAGGCGTTCGGCCGGCATGCCCGCGTCCACCAGGACCTCGCGCTGTGCGGCGGAGATGCAGAAGAACCGCTCCACGCCCGACCACCAGCGCCGCCGGTTGACCGACAGGCTGACCGCGAGCGGCACCGTGGCCAGGCGCGAGCCGCGATAGCAGCCGTGCCGCACGGCGGGCAGCGGTGTCGTGCCCACGCACTCGGTGCACGGCTTGCCGTCCCGTTGCAGGGTGCCGGGCGGGCAGACCTGGGTGTAGTTGTGCAAGGTGGCGACGGCGGGCACGTCGGCGTCGGCGCAGGCGGCGAGCACCGCGGGCGACAGGAGCGGGAAGACGTTGTGCACGTGCACCACGTCCGGCCGCTCGGTGCGCAGCCGTGCGGCCAGCTCGGAGCGCACCGCCGGGTTCCACGGCACGAGCAGCGGCACGGCGGCCTTGGCGAGCAGGGAGCGGTCGGCGATGGTGTCGCTGCGCCGCTCGAACACCTCCACCCGGTGGCCGGCTTCGCGCAGCAGCGCCACCTCTTGGTCGACGACGTTGTTCTCGCCGCTGGGCTGCGCCGAGTTGTAGCGGTTGTGCACCACGAGGACATGCATGGTCAGAGCACCTCCGATCTGCGGGCCCAGCGCGGAACGTGTCGCTGTGGGACGTCGGGCGCCGGCGGGGGAGCGGCCGGGGCGGGGGCGGCCAGCAGCGAGGCGGCCAGGGCCAGATGCAGCAGGTAGGGCGAGGCGTCGCCGAGACCGGCCTCGGTGTAGGAGGCGATCGCGCAGTAGCTGATCAGGAAGATCGCGCAGGCCCTGGACAGCGACGGCGGCCGCAGCAGCGCGACGCCGCCGAGGACCACGAAGACCGACGCCACCAGCGTGATGCCGACCCAGCCCTGCTCGTGGTAGACGGCCAGCCAGCTGTTGTCGATGGGCAGTCCGCCGAAGGACTTGTCGCCCAGGCCCACGCCGAACAGCTCCTCCGCGGTCGAGCGGGGCGCCGCGAGCAGCGCGTCCCAGACCTTGGCCCGGCCGGTGAGGCTGGACAGGCCCTCCTCGGTCTGGCCGCGCAGGAACCACACTTGGAGCGCGGAGGCGAATCCCACTCCGGCCACCACGGCGCACACCACCGTCCAGGTGAAGAACCGGCGGGCGGCGGCGCTGGTCAGCAGGAGCGAGCCGACCGCCAGCGTCAGCCCGATGAGCAGGCCGAGCGTGGCCGTGCGGGTGTGGGTCAGCGCGAGCAGGACGAGGGACGGCACGATGACCACCGTCGCGCCGGCCGCGTCCGTGCGGCGGCCGATCACGAGCAGCACCGTGAGCCCGACGATCACCGCGGCGTACTGGCCGATCTGCGGCGGGGTCAGCGGCCACAGCGCGCCGACGAGCCGCCCGCCGTAGAGCTCGGGCAGGGCCGCGCCCGGTGAGATGACCAGGCCGGCGGCCACCGAACCCAGCACCGCGAAGTACATCCGGATGTGGTGTCTGACGAAGGTCAGGCTGCCGTCCCACCAGCGGCCGAGCAGCCACAGCGTGGCGACGAACAGCGCGAGGCGGGCGCAGCGGAACAGCGCGCCGAGGCCCGACTCCAGGTGCACGCTGGAGATCACGCTCGGCACGATCAGGAGGGTCAGCAGGAGCAGGAAGGCGCTGGGGCGGATGCGCAGGCGCACGTTGACCGCGAGCGCGAGTGCGAACGCGGCGACCAGCGCGCCCATGGTGACCATCTGGATCAAGGAGCGGGGCAGCGGCACGATGGTCTTCGCCCCGGCGGAGCCGAGGGTGTTGAGGACCAGCAGCCCCCAGGCGGTCCCGACGAGCTTCGACGTGTGGTCCGCGGTCATCTCAACCACCGCCCCGTGCGCGGAAGGTGCTGCCCGCGTCCTGTCGGTAGGGCCTGCCCCGCCACTGCCCCGAGTCGAGCACGCGGCTCGGGTCGTGGGCGACGAACTTCCACGGCCCGACGTACACGTTGTCGTGCCAGCGGTTGCGCTGCTCGTGGGTGATCGCCTCGGCGACCCGCTCGCCCTGGTAGGGCGACCAGTCGGGATAGGTGCCGTAGTTGGCCAGGACCGCCATGCGGTCGCACTTCACCGTGCACTCGACGACGGACTTGTCCAGGACGAAGCGGTTGTCGTGGATGTCCACCCGCTGAGTCTTCCACCGGCAGTCGGAGTAGAGCGGCTTGTCGGCGATCTTCGGCTGGGCGCAGCGGTCGGTGTCGGGCACCAGCAGCGTGCAGTCGCCGGACGAGGTGTTGGCCGGGCTGTTGCAGAACCGGTCGGCGTTCTCCCACAGGGTGATGCCGGACCAGTTGTTCTCCAGGACGTTCCGGTCGATCTCGATCTTGTCGGTGCGTGCCTTGACCCGCGGTTCGCCGCCGGACTCGGACAGGTAGACCGTCGCGAAGGGGAAGTTGTCCCCGCGCTCGGCGTACCTGCGGCCCTCGACCCAGTTGTTGCGCCGGATCGTGTTCTTGCGGATGACCGCGTTGTAGCTGGTCTCGTAGATCAGCGCGGCGCCGTCATTGGTCTCCAGGACGTTGTTCTCGATGCGGAAGTCGTTGTTGTTGGTGTCCGCCCACAGGCCGGTCCCGCGGTTGTCGTGCACCCAGTTGCCGCGCACGTCGGCCCCGTCCACGGCCCAGAACTTGATGCCTCCGGTGCAGCCGCAGCCCTTGCGCCGCCGCTCCCAGTCGCCGGTGTTGTTGCCCACGATCTCGTTGCCCTCGACCACCAGACCGCTGATGCGGCCCTTGGCCTTGTAGGCGTTCATGCCGTACTGGCCGTTCTTGCGCAGGCAGTTGGCGCGGACCTCCTGGCGGGCGCCGGCCATCAGCCCGGCCCCCGAGTTGTTCTGGATCGTCGCGTGCTCGATGACCCATCCGTCGGCCGAGTCGTGGTTGACCACGCCCTCGTCCGGCGGCGCCACGAACCGCTGCACCGTCAGATGGCGGATGGTGACGTCGGGAGCGGTGCCGCCGAACGCGTACTGATTGGTCTTGCCCCCGTCGAGCACCGCGCCCGGCGCACCGAGGTAACGGTTTCCCTTCTTGGGGATGACCTGCGCGTACCGGTCCGGGTCGAGCCGGTGCTTGCCCGGCCGCAGCCAGAACGTGGTCTTCGCCGGGTGGCTCTTGGTCTTGTCGACCAGATCACCGACCTTCGCCGGGTCGACCGTCACCGCGCCCTTCGGCGCCTTCGCCGGTCCGGCCGCGGGCTTGGCGCACACCCGCGCCACCGGCTGGGCCCCGGACGTGGAGGGCGCCACGGAAGGCTGTGCCGCCGGGCCGTCCGACGAGCTCTCACAGCCGGTCACCGCCATCAGGGCCAGCGCCAGCGGTGCCGCCGGCAGCGCCCAGTGCCGCCACTTCATCCCCACACCTCCTCCCTAGCCACGGAACCTGAGTACGGTGGTGAAGCCCTCCGAACTGTCGGCGAACCCGGTGCCGATCAGCGTGGTGGAGGGTTCCTTGCGCCCGAAGCCGGGGGAGTACCAGCCCAGCGGCGGCTCGCTCTCGCCGCGGTGGGCCTGCCAGCGCAGCTGACCGGGCAGGTCGAGCACCGCGAAGCGGTCCTCGCCCTCGCGGGTCCAGGTGAGCATCGCCCAGTTGCCCACCAGGTCCACGGCGATCGCCGGTCCCAGGTGGAAGGCCAGCCGCACCGCGCGGCGCGGGCCGCGCACCTCGTCGTGCACCTTCAACTCCTGGCTCTGTACGTCCAGGTCGACCCGGCGGCGGTGCACCGACGGCTCATAGCCGTGGTGTTCGGCCCACCAGCGGGTCACCTGCTCGCCGGAGGTGTCCGCGAACAGGACGCGGCTGCGGGCCTGGCGCGTCCACAGGAACGGACCGCCGGAGACCGACTGGTCGGCGCCGTCCAGTTCCAGGGTGTTGTGGCCCAGGGTCGACCGGAAGTACTGACGCCACTCGGGCTGTCCGTGGTAGCAGAACGTCCCCGGGTCGGCCAGCACGTCGACGCCGTCGTGCCGCACCTCCACGGACAGCGCGTCGGCGTGGGCGTGCGCGGCGATGGACAAGAAGCCGTGCGGGCCGCCGTCGCAGCGGCACCAGATCCCTTCCGGACCGCGCAGGATGGTCATGCCCGCGTCGGCGAAGTGGCCCGGCCGGTCGGCGGGGCGGGGCACGGCCGGTACGGTGCCGTCGTGCGCGTAGGGCCGGATGAGCGCGGCGAGCAGCGGGGTGCGCACGTCGGTGCCGGTCACCGTCGGCCACCAGGCCAGGCGGCCGAACACGGCGTCCCCGGTGGCGAGCAGCGAGCCCCAGCGGTCGGTGCCCGCGCCGTCCAGGACCAGGCCGTGCCCGTCGTCCGCGTCGCCCTGGCGCGGCGGCCGCAGCCGGTCGTCCACGACGGCGGCCAAGGCGTCGGTCATCCGCAGCAGCACCAGACGCACCGACGCGGGAATCGGGACCCGTGCGGCGTCGGCCTCGGCCACCGCGGCCAGGCCCAGCTCCAGGACCAGTCCGTGGTACTCGGTGGCCAGCTCGCGGTTGAGCCCGGATTCGAAGGTGTTGGCGTGCAGGTGCCGCTCCAGCGACCGCAGCGCGTCGGCCCGCCAGCGCGCCGACGTGGGGAACCAGCCGAACGCGCAGGCCGCGGCGAACTGCCCGGCGGCCTCGGCGATGACGTGGTTGTTCGCCGACGAGCCCCGGCTGGGGAAGGCGGCCAGCCAGCGCTGGTGGTGCCAGATCTGGTTCAGCGCCACCGGGTTGTGCTCGAAGAGCTCGCCCACGCCCTGCCAGCCGTCGAGCAGCCGGCGGATCCACACCCACGACAGCAGCCGGATCCCCAGCTCGATGCCGCTGATCCAGTGCACGCCGCGCAGCGGCGGGTTGGCCGCCCACCACGAGCGCAGGTGCTCGGCCACGCGCTCGGCGTACCGCTCGTGCCCGGTGAGCGCGTAGGCGGCGGCGAGCACGGTGAGGTACTGGTGCCGGGACGGCTCCCAGATCTGCTTGATGTCGCCGACCGCGTCCTCGTTGCGGTAGGGCACGTCGAAGGCGTAGCCCCACGGCGCCCGGCGGCCGGTCTTGGGGTCGAGCCACCAGTCCGGGTCGATGAGGTCCTCGCGCTCCACCCCGAAGAACTCCGCGTGCCCGGCCATCAGCCGGTCCGCCTCGGCGACCAGGCGCTTGGTGGCGTCCGGCGGTACCTGGGCGAGCGCGTCCGCGGGCAGGACCGCGGTGAACCGCGCACCGGTCACGCCCGGGCAGTTCGGCCGCGCCGAGCGCCACCGCCGCCTGCGCGCCGCGTCACCGACCCGGCCGCCGACCTCCCGCGGCCCCATCCGGGACAGCCGCCGCAGGTACCAGACCGCGCTCATGGTCATCGAGGCCCCGCCAACGTCACCGGCGCACCGCCGACCAGGCCGCTCTGCACGGCGAGGGTGGCCGCCGTGGTGGCGACCAGGGACTCCAGCGGCACCGGCATCGGGCCCCCGGTCCGCACGGCCTTGACGAACGCGGCCAGTTCGGCGTTCTGCCCCTTGTCCCGGGCCTTGGGCAGCCGCGAGCTGACCCAGCGCTTGGGGCCGTACACCGAGGCGCGCACGAAGTCGTCAAGGCGCAGCGCCCGGCCGTCGGCGACCATGTCCAGCGTCTCCTTGGGGAAGCCGGCCGGACCGGTGGTGACATAACTGATGGTGGCGGTGGACCCGTCCGGGTAGCGCAGGACGACCTGAAGGTCTTCGTTGCCGGAGGTGGCCAGCGCGTACACCGAGACGGGGTCGGCCCCCAGCAGCCAGCCGGCCGTGTCGATGAAGTGCCCGCCCTCACCGGCGAACCGTGAGCCCTCGGTGCTCTGCTGGAGGTACCAGCTGCCGTGGCCCAACTGGCCCGCGTTGACCAGGTAGCGCAGGCTGGCCGGTCCGGTGCGGGCGCCGAACCGCTGCTTGGCCTCGCGCAGCAGCGGCGCGAAGCGGCGGTTGAAGCCCACCTGGAGCCGGTCGTTGCCGGACTCCTCCACCGCGGCGAGCACGCCCGCCAGGTCCTCCTCGGTGAGGGCCAGCGGCTTCTCCACGAACACCGCCTTGCCGGCGAGCAGCGCCCGGCGGGTCAGTTCGGCGTGGGAGCTGTGCCGGGTGACCACGAACACCGCGTCGATCGTCTTGTCGTCGAGCACGGCGTCGAGATCGGTGGTGGCCTCGGCGAAGCCGAACTTGCGCTGCGCGTTGGCCGCGGACAGCGCCGTGGTGGTCACCACGGTCGACAGCTCGACGCCCTCGCGCTGGGCCAGATGCGGCAGCAGCATCGACGTCGCGTAGTTTCCCGCGCCGACGAACGCCAGCCGCACCGGCGTGCCGGTGGCCCGGGCGGGGGCGGGCGCCGTGCCGGCCCGCCGCTTCACCGCGGGTACGGCCACCTCGGGGGCCGGCGCCTCCTCCTTGTGGCCGGGGTAGCGGAACAGCACGGCCACGGCTTTGAGTTCGCCGTCCTTCAGCCGCTGGTAGGTCTCCACCGCGTCGTCGAAGTCGGCTACGTGGGAGACCAGCGGCTCCACGTCGACGCTGCCGCGCGCGACGAGATCGAGGAAGCACGCCAGGTTGCGGCGCTCGGTCCAGCGCACATAGCCGATCGGGTAGTCGCGGCCCTCCAGCTCGTACTCCGGGTCGTAGCGCCCTGGGCCGTAGCTGCGGGAGAAGCGGACGTCGAGTTCCTTCTCGTAGTACGCGTTCCAGGGCAGGTCCAGGCTGCACTTGCCGATGTCGACGACCCGGCCGCGGTCCCGGCTCAGCCGGGCGGCCAGCTCGACGGGCTGGTTGCTGCCGCCGCCGGCGGCCAGATACACCTGGTCGACGCCGTGCCCACCGGTGAGTTCGGCGACGGCGCTCTCCACGGTCGCAGACGCCGGATCGCCGCAGGCCGCGGCGCCCAGACGCGTGGCCAGCTCGCAGCGCGCCGGGTCGGGGTCGGCCCCGACCACGCGCACTCCCGCGGCGGTCAGAAGCTGCGCCACCAGCTGTCCGATCAGGCCCAGGCCGATGACCAGGGCCACGTCGCCCAGTTGCGGCTCGCCGCGGCGGACGCCCTGCATCGCGATCGACCCGACGGTGCCGAAGGCCGCGTGCCGGGGCGCGAGGCCGTCGGGCACCGGGGCGTAGAGGTTCTTGGGCACCCAGTTCAGCTCGGCGTGCAGCGCGTGCTCGTTGCCCGCGCAGGCCACCAGGTCGCCGACCGCCACGTCGTCGATGCCCGCACCGACCTGCTCGACCACCCCGCACAGCGAGTAGCCGAGCGGCGTGTACGAGTCGAGCTTGCCCATCACCTTGCGGTAGGTGGCGGGCACCCCCTGGGTGGTCACGCTCTGCATGACCTTGGCCACCTGGTCCGGCCGGGAGCGGGCCTTGCCCACCATCGACATGCCGGCCTCGGACACCTTCATGAGCTCGGTTCCGGTGGAGATCAGCGAGTAGGCGCTCCGCACCAGTACACCGCCCGGCTTGCACCCCGGTACGGGCACGTCGAGCAGCGTGAGCTCGCCACTCTTGTAGTTCTGAACGACCTGTTTCACCCGAGCTCCTCTTGTTTCAACTTCCAACGCGGTCACGCCGCTTGTCTCTGGCCGGAGCCGGAGGTCGCGCCGCGATACCAGTACTCCAGGGTCAGCACGTGCCACAGGTGCTTGGAGAAGTCCCGCTGCCCTGAGGCGTCCTCGGCGACCATCCGCGCCAGCGCGTCACGGCGCAGGAACCCCGATTGGACGAGCACGCCGTCGTTGACCACCTCGCGCACCAGCGGCGCCAGATCCCGGCTCATCCAGGCCCGCAGCGGGGCGCTGAACAGGCCCTTGGGCCGGTACACGATCTCCTTGGGCAGGATCGAGGTGGCCGCCTCCTTGAGGACGGCCTTGCCCTGCCGCCCGACGATCTTGCGGTCGCCGGGCACCGCGAACGCCGCCTTGACCACCTCGACGTCCACGTACGGCACCCGGACCTCGGTCGACGCGGCCATGCTCGACCGGTCGGTGTACGCGAGGTTCAGGCCCGGCAGGAACATCCGCGCGTCGCCCAGGCACATGCGGTTGACGAAGTCGTCGAGTTCGTTGTCCTCGTAGACGTCCGCGTGCTCCGTCAGCACGTCCCCGACCGTCCCGGCCAGGTCCGGATCGACCAGCGAGAGCAGCTCCTGCTGGTCGTACATGGTGTAGCTGCGCCGGAACGCGGTCTCCTCGGGCAGATCGGCGAAGGACAGGAACCGCTTGGCGAAGCGCACCGACCGGTAGCCCCGGCGGGCGGTGGCGACCGGCAGCCGGTCCACGGTGGCGGACACCCCGCGCCGCACGGTCCGCGGCACGCGCTGGTAGCGCAGGGCGAGCAGGTTGGCCAGGTGCTTGCGGTACCCGGCGAACAGCTCGTCGGCGCCCATCCCCGAGAGCATCACCTTCACCCCGGCCTCCCGGGCGGCCGTGCAGATCAGATAGGTGTTGATCGCGGCGGGGTCGCCGATCGGCTCGTCCAGGTGGTAGGTCATCTGCGGCAGCAGGTCGAGCACGTTGGGCGCGATCTCGATCTCGTGCAGGTCCACGCCGAACTGCTCGGCCACCCGCCGGGCGTAGTGCAGGTCGTCCGGCATCGCCTCGAACTTGGCGTCCTCGGCGCGGAACCCGATCGTGTAGGCGGAGATCCCCGGCTGGTGGCGGGCCGCGAGCGCGGTCAGATAGCTGGAGTCGAGCCCGCCGGAGAGGAAGGTCGCCACCGGCACGTCCGACAGCAGGTGCCGGCGGGTCGACTCCTCGACGATGGCGGCGAGGTCCGGCCGCTCGCCGGCGCGCGCCCGGTCTTGGCCCTCGGCGGCGACGTCCTTCAGGTTCCAGTACCGGCCGCGCTCCACGCGGCCGTCGGGCCGGCAGCGCAGCCAGCTGCCCGGCGGCAGCTTCTCCGCTTCGCGGAACGCGCAGCGCGAGTCCGGCACCCAGTAGTACAGGAGGGAGGCCACCAGCGCCGCGTGGTCCACCTCCAGGGATCCGCCGGTCACGGCGGCCAGCGCCTTGAGCTCGGAGGCGAACACCAGGCCCTCGCCGCGCCGCAGCAGGAACAGCGGCTTGATGCCCAGCTGGTCGCGGGCGAGCACCAGTTCCCCGGTGCGCTCGTCGAAGACCCCGAACGCGAACATGCCGCGCAGCCTGGGCAGGCAGTCGGTGCCCCAGCGCCGCCAGGCCTCCAGGAGCACCTCGGTGTCGGAGGTGCCGCGGAAGCGCACCCCGGCCGATGCGAGCTCGGCCCGCAGCTCGGGCGCGTTGTACAGCTCGCCGTTGTAGGTGAGGGTCAGGCTGTCCTTGACCATCGGCTGGGCGCCGGTCTCGGACAGGTCGATGATGGACAGCCGGCGGTGGCCGAGGTGCACTTCCCCGTCACCGGCGGGATGGCTGTAGCGCCCCGCCGCGTCCGGGCCGCGGTGGGCCAGGATGTCCGTGAGCCGGTCGGCCACGGCCTTGCCGTCCGGCCATCTGTACGTGCCTGCGATGCCACACATGTCTAGCGGGCCTCCTGGTCGCTGTCCGGGACGCGTGCGGCCCACATCGGCTGCCGCTCCGTCCGCTGTTGGCCCATGCCGTTCTGCCGGGCCAGCCGCTCGCCGTGGCCCCGCAGCGCGATGTGCAGCCCGTCCCACAGCGTGCCGTCGGTCCGGTCCCGCGGGTCGGGGTCGATCAGCACCACACCGAGCACGGGGATGCGCTGGTCCGCGAGCTGCCGTGCCACGGTGTGCAGCCATGCGGCGCTGCCGTGCCCGGCCCGCACGACGAGCACCGTCTGACCGCCGAGGTATTGCAGGTCGGTCCAGGCCGTGCCGGGTGCGACCGAGCCGACGCCGAGCCGGCGCACCTGGTGCGCCACGGCCGCGGCGCGCTCGCCGCTGACCACCGCCGGATCGGCCGGATCCCGGCGGGTGTGGGCGAGCTGCGGTCCGGGCAGGCCGTCGACGACGACCACGGGCCCGTCCGCCGCCAGGGCTCTGGCCACGTCCAGGGCGATGACGCTGGTGGTGCGCGCGCAGCCCAGTTCGAGCAGGGACACCGGCTCCGTCGAGCCGCGCACGACGCGGGCCAGCGTCGCGGTGAGCCGCTCGCGTGCCGCGCGGCTGCGGCGGCTGCGCCACAGCCGAGCGGGCCTGCGGCGCTGTTCGGCGATGACCGAGGCGCCCAGGTTCGAGGCGATCTCCCGGCGCAGCACGGGGCGTCCTGCCACCACCGCGCCGACGGCGGCCACCGCGAGCCCCAGGACGAGTCCGAGGATGGACCCGATCGCCGCGTTGGTGACGGCGGCTTTGGGCAGCGAGTGCTCCACCGCGCGGGGCGCGTCCACGATCTGCGTCCCGGCGATGATCTTCGGGGTGCCGGTGCGTGCCTCGGCGGCGCGCTGGTCGAAGTCGGCGATGCGCGAGTTCAGTTCGGCCCGGCGGGCGAAGAGCGACTCGACGCTCGCCGACTCCTTGGGATCGCTGTCCGGAGAGCGGTCACCGATCGCCTGGTTGACCTTGGCGAGCTCGTCCCGCATGCGGTCACGCTGGTCGAGCAGGGCCTTGGACTCGGCTTTCGCGGTCTCCCGCATCCGGCGTACGTGGTCGGCGACGAACGCGTCGGCCAGCGCCTTGGCGCGGGCCACCGCCTCGGCGTCGCTGTCGGCCGTCACGTCGATCTGCAGCAGGTTGTTGGTCAGGCCGGTGCCCCGGAAGTCCTGGAGGAAGTCCTCCGGTTTCTCGGGGGACTTGAGGGCCTTCAGCGCCTTGCCGGCGATGCGCGTGGTGCCCAGCAGTTCGACGTCGGTGCGGATCAGCGTGCCGGTGTCGTTGGCCTGGTCCTCCTGGTGCGTGACCAGGACCTTGGTCGTCGCGGTCGGCGGGGGCGGCATGAGGACCGCCACCGCCGCGCCGGCCAGCAGCCCGAGCAGCGCCAGCGAGGCCCACAGGCGGCGGCGCCTGCGCACCGCCACCACGAGGGCCTGGAGGTCGAGCAGGGGAGCGGTGGTCGAGGACTCGTCGGTCTTGTCGGTCTTGCTCGTGCTCACACCGCACCTCCCCTCGCGTCGCCGCCCACCGTGAGCGGTGTGGCGGTCTGCGGGGCAGGGGCGTCCGTGCGCGCGGGGCGGGTGCGGACCGGGCCGGCGACGACGGCGCCGACGACCTCGTGCCCGGCGTCCGCGCACGCACCGGCGATGCCGGCGAGCTCGTCGGCGGTCCAGCTGCCCGCGCTGAGCACGACCAGGGCGCCGGACTCGGTGTCGCGGTCGGGGACCATCGGCCGGTCCACCGAGACCTGCGCCAGGCTCAGCTGCGGATCGTTCTTGGCCTCGGTGAGCAGCTGTCCGGCCGCCCGGTGGGCGATCTCGTCGCCGTCCGGGACCAGGAGCAGGAGCCGTCGGGGAGCGGGCAGCTTGTTGCGCAGGCGCACGCACACCCGCCGGTAGCGGGTGCGCCGGCTGGCCTCGTCGCCGGAGGCCTGCGGGGCGGGCATGTCCCACCGCGCGTCCAGGGCCAGGAGCCGTCGCAGCCAGGCCCGCAGGCCGCTGCCCTCCTTCTGGTGCGCTCCGCGTTCACCGGGTACGTCGACGGTGCCGATGAGCGTGGAACCCAGCGCCGCGGCGATCTCCCCTTCGGTGCGAAGGCGGCGGTTCATCCGTGCGGCGACGAGATGGCCGATGACCGCGAGCAGGAAGCTCAGCAGCGCCCCGGCGACGACGAGTTGTGTGCGCGTCGGTGGTGCCTCGCCGGTCGGCCGTGCCGCCGACCCCATGACGACCATGTTGGCCTTGTTCGACGCCGGGTCGGCCTGGTCCAGCTTCTTCATCGCCTCGGCCAGCGCGGTGCGCAGCTTCTCCAGTTCGGTCCGGGCCTGCACGCTCTCCACGGTCTGCCCGGGGTCGGCGGCGTTGGCCAGGTCGGTGATCCTGCGGTTGGTCTGCACGACCTTCTGGCGCAGCGACTCGGGCCCGGTGGCCGATTCGGAGTCGGTGTTGTCGCCCGCGATCCGCGCGGCGAAGGTGACGAACTGGTCGGCCACCTCGTCGGCGAGCCGCTGGGCGCGCGCCGGGCTCTCGGCCGTGCCCGCGATCTTGATGATGTTCCCGTCGGCGGCCGTGGCGCTCACCTGATCGCGCAGCTCGGTGCCGTTGACGCCGCTCCAGTGCAGGGTGTCGGCCGCGCGGTCCACCACCTCCGAACTGCTCGCGATCTCCGCCTGGGTCAGCAGTTCGCGCTCTTCCCACTGGCCCGGCAGCAGCACCGAGGCCGTCGTCGTGTAGCTGGGCGGGAACAGCAAGGAGGTGCCGTAGCCCAGCAGCGCGCCCACCAGGGCGAGGGCGGCGAGGAGCCGCCAGCGCCGGCGGAGGATCCGCCCGATGGTGACCAGTCGAATCGTGTCGTCGCTCATGGGCGCGGCCTCCGTCCTGCCCGCGGCGGACGGCGCGGCGAGACCGGAGCCTGGTCCCGGGTGGCGGCGGCATAGGCGGCGAGCAGCGAACGCTGGGAGTTGCGCCAGGACAGCTCCCCGCCGATCCGCTCCTGGCCGACCTCGCCCATCCGGACCCGCTGCTCCGGGTCGTCCAGGAGCAGCGCGATGAGCTTGGCGAACTCGGCCTCGTCGTTGGCGGGCGCGTAGACGGCGGCGTCCCCGGCGGAGACGCGTGCCTCCCGGAGTTCGAAGGAGACGATGGGCCGGCCCATGACCATGTACTCAAGGACCTTGTTCATGGTCGACACGTCGTTGAGCGGGTTGTGCGGGTCGGGCGAGAGGCACACGTCCGCCGTGGAGAGGTAGCGCACCAGGTCGGCGTCCGGAATACGCCCGGTGAACTGCACCTGCTCGGCGAGCCCCAGCTGCCGGGACAGCTCCACCATCGCGTCGAAGGTGTCGCCGGCGCCGACGAACACCGCGTGCCAGTCGGTGCGCCCGACCTCGTCGCGCAGTTTCGCCAGGGCGCGCAGGGCGTAGTCGACGCCGTCCTGCGGGCCCATGACGCCGAGGTAGCACAGCAGATGCGGCTTGCCGCGCTTCAGCTCCGGCTCCGGCGGCACGGGGTGGAAGCGGTCCGTGTCGGGCGCGCTGCGCACGACGAAGACGTCCTCCCGTCTGCGGCCGCCCCGGCGCACCGCGACGTCGCGGTAGCTCTCGTTCGTGGCGAGCACGATGTCCGCGGCCCGGTAGGTGCGCCGTTCCAGCGCGCACACGGCGCGGTACAGCAGGTCCTTGCCGCGGCCGAACCGGGACAGATACAGCTCGGGCACCAGGTCGTGCTGGTCGAAGACGAACCGCGCGCCCTGCCGCTTGAGCCACAGCGCGGGCAGGAACAGCAGGTCGGGCGGGTTGCAGGCGTGGACCACGTCGACCGGACCGACCCTGCGGGCCAGCCGGATGGTGTGCCACAGCGCCGAGCCGTACTCCTTGAGATAGCCGGCCGGGCCCCCGGTGGCCGCGCGTAAGGGGTAGCGGTGGATCCGCACCCCGTCGATCTCCGCCTCTGGTTCGGTGTCCCGCTTCAGCCCCTGGGGGCAGATCACGTGCACTTCCCAGCCCGCGTCGCGCAGTGTCGTGCACTCTTGCCATACCCGCCGGTCGAACGGCACCGACAGGTTCTCCACCAAGATCAGCGCTCGCCGGCTCGGCCGGTCGTCGCTGGTTGCGCTATTACCAAGCAAGGCCTGTGTACCCCGGTTCGGTCCGGCGCGTTTCGGCGTCGGGTAGACGGATGAGATCGACGATCGCCGGGCCGTCGCCATGGGGCAGCGCGGAGAGAACGGCGGGATCCTTGGTTCCGACCAGGCACACCTCGGCGTGCTCGATCACCTCGTCGACGGAGTCCACGAGCAGCTGCGCGATGTGCGGCAGACGGGTCTCGATGTACTCGCGGTTGGCGCCGATCAGCCGGGACAGGCTGACGTTGGCGTCGTAGATCCGCAGGTCGTACCCCTTGCCGAAGAGTCTCTCCGCCAGTTCGACCAGCGGGCTCTCGCGGAGGTCGTCGGTGCCGGGCTTGAAGGACAGCCCGAACAGGCCCACCCGGCGCTTGCCGGTGCGCTCCACCAACTCCACGGCGCGTGCCAGGTGTTCGGAGTTGGAGGGCAGCACGTGCGCGAGGATGGGCACCGACACGTCGGCCCGCCGCGCCGCGTAGAGCAGGCTGCGCAGGTCCTTGGGCAGGCAGGAGCCGCCGAAGGCGAAGCCCGGCCGCAGATAGGCGGGGCTGATGTTCAGCTTGTGGTCGGCCAGGAACACGTCCATGACCTGGTGGGAGTCCACCCCGAGGGCCTGGCACACCGCGCCCAGCTCGTTCGCGAAGCCGATCTTGAGGCCGTGGAACGCGTTGTCCGCGTACTTGATGGCCTCGGCCGTGGGGACCGGCACCCGGAACACCTCGCCGGGCAGTCCCTCGTACAGCGCCGCGACCACGTCGCCGCTGGCCGGGTCGAACTCGCCTATGACGGTCTTGGGCGGGTCGAAGAAGTCCCGCACGCTGGTGCCCTCGCGCAGGAACTCCGGGTTGACCGCGACCCCGAAGTCCACGCCGGCGGTGCCGCCGACGTGCTTCTCCAGGATCGGTACCAGCAGGTTCAGGCAGGTGCCCGGGAGCATGGTGCTGCGGAACACCACGGTGTGCCGCCCGTCCCGCTCGGCCAGCGCGGCACCGATCTGTTCGGTGACCCGCTCCAAGTACGTGGTGCACAGGCTGCCGTTGGGCTCCGAAGGCGTGCCCACGCAGACCAGCGACACGTCACTGCCCATGATCGCTTCGTGGACGTCAGTGGTGGCGCGCAGCGCTCCGGTCTTGACGACCTCGGCGATGAGCTCGCCGATCCGCTCCTCGACCACCGGAGCCTTGCCGTCGTTGACCAGGTCGACCTTCACCTGGTTGACGTCGACGCCGATGACCTCGTGGCCCATGCCTGCCAGGCACGCGGCCGACACGCAGCCCACATAGCCGAGCCCTAAGACGCTGATCCTCATATTCCGTTCCTCCCCCCAGGCAGGCCCTTCCGGCCTGCCTTGCGTTCCCCGGCCCGGCGACGCCCTCCGGGCATCAATAGGCCCCTTGCCCCTGGACCACCGCGCGCAGCGTCTTCCACAAGATCACCGTGTCCAGGGCGAGCGACCAGTCCTCCACGTACCGCAGGTCGAGGCGGACCGCTTCCTCCCACGGCAGGTCGCTGCGCCCGCTGATCTGCCACAGGCCGGTGAGCCCGGGCTTGACCAGGAGCCGCCGCCGGATGTCCGGGCCGTAGGCGGCGGACTCCTCCGGCAGCGGTGGCCGCGGGCCGACGAGCGACATCGAGCCCGTGAGCACGTTGAAGAGCTGCGGGAGTTCGTCGATCGAGTACCGGCGCAGCACCGCACCCACCCGGGTCACCCGCGGGTCCCGGCGCAGTTTGAACAGCAGGCCCGCGCCTTCGTTGCGGTCGGCCAGCTCCGCGCGGGCCCCGTCCGCTCCGGTGACCATGGTGCGGAACTTGAAGATGGTGAACTCGTGGCCGTCCTTGCCGACTCTGCGCTGGCGATACAGCGCCCCGCCCCGGCTGTCCACCAGGACGAGCAGTCCGACGAGCACCATCAGCGGCGCGAACAGCAGCAGCAGGACCGCCGCGCCCAGTCGGTCGACGATTCCCTTGACCACCCGGCGGCCGCCGGTGAACGTCGGCATGCTGACGCGCAGCAGCGGGATCCCCATCACCGCGTCGACGTGCAGCCGCGGTCCTGCCACCTCCATCAGCACCGGGGCCACGACCATCTCGGCCTCGCTGCCTTCGAGGTTCCAGGCAAGGCGCTGCAAGCGGTCGGGTGACCAGTGCGGATCGGGTGTGACGGCGACGACGCGATAGCCGTCGCGGCGGACGTGGTTGGCCACGTCCGTCAGCTGGCCCACGACCGGCACCCCGTCCAGATGGTCGCCCTCCGGTCCGCGCCCGTCGGGTGTGCACACCGCCTCGACCCGCCAGCCGAGGTGGGAGAACTTGCGGGTCCGGGCGATCAGGTCGCGCACGGTGGCCGGGCTCCCGGCGGCGAGCACCGGGCGCAGGCACCGGCCTTCCGTGCGCTGTCGGTGCAGCCACAGCCGCAGCAGGTACCGCTCGGTCATGGTGACGATCGCGATCGCCGGGATCGCGACGAAGATCCAGAGTTTGATGTTGCGCGAGGTGAGCGCGATCCCGCCGAGCGAGAGGACGACGGCCGCCGTGAACAGCGAGCGTCCCAGGCGCCGGAACTCCTCGGCGCCCTGGCCCAGTACGGCCGGAGCCCAGGCCCGGCTCAGTGCGAGTGCTCCCAGCACCAGCAGTTCGGTGCCGAAGGCGAGGATGCGCCACTTCTCGTGCCAGTTGGCCGCGTCCCGTACTCCGAAGAAGCCGCCGATCGCCGCGACCACGAAGGCGGTGACCACGGTGTCACTGGTGATGACGGTACGACGGTAGCGCTGCTCCCAATCGATCGGTGGCCGGCTGATTGCCCCGTTCCCCGGACGCCCGCCCGCCGGTGGAAACGGGCTGACTAATTCCCCCTGCTGCACGGACCCCCCCAGGTCGCCAGTGGGCTCGACATGTTTGCTCCACACGGTTCCTCCCCCCGGGAGGCACCGCCCCCCGCCCTGTTGCTCCCCCGGGAGGCCCCCGCCCCCCGCGCCACGCGGTCATTCCCCGGCAGACTCCGACCCCAGCGGAGACGTCCGGTCATTGCAGCGCTACTTCAACACCCCACCCAAGCGGCAGCGACGCGCACGTCCTGCCGGTCCTTCGAAATGCACGGTGAACCCGACGAATCCCTGGGTGTTCCCCAACACCCACGGACCTTGCTCGGGCCCCAAAAAACCGATCACCCCCAAGATCGGCACGGGGACGCCGATACCGGCTGTCCACGGCGCCAGACCCATAGATCATCTTTTGTCGCCTGGTGTCCACATGTGAAGCACGGTCAATCTAGACCATTGGCGCCGGTCTGAAGAGGGGATGTGTGAGATTTGTGCTCAAGCTTTGAAGCACGTTCAACTGGCGGCCTTTGCACATGGGTGGCCGGAACCGGGGGATACACCGTGTGACCTGTGACGACCGGAGTTTTCCACTCCGCGATGACCGCCAACATTGCTGCTCCCAGGGGGAGTTGGTAAAGATCGTGGCGGAAATGTTTAACCCCTCCCGGAGCGGGATCGGTGACGGTGGGAGGGGTGTGGTCCGCGGGGCCCCGGCCCGGATGGGACGCCGATCGAGCCAATGGCCGAGGGCCGCCGGACGGCGGGATCGGACACCCCGTCAAGAGCAGGATGAGACACCCCGTCAAGAGTCCGAATCGGCCTTCGGGTCTCCCGCCCGCCCACGGGGGCGAGCGTGAGGTGCGCACCCCCACCCCCATCCACTGGCGCAAGGCGTGTCACTCGTGTGAGGGCGAGCGGCCGTTTCGCGTGGTCGCGAGCGCGGTGACGGGACAAGATCACTTGGCGCCCGGAGCGCAGACCCCCCGCCGACCGCCCCCGGAGGTGCACCCTCGTGGTCCTCGTCATCGTCGTCGCCGCACTCGCCCTGCTCATCGGAGTCGCGGCCAACCGATTCCTGCGGCCCCGGCTGCTCAGCGAAGACGACGACAGCGGCATGGCCGTCAAGGACCTCGTGGGGCCCCTGCTCACCCTCACCGTGCTGCTGCTGGCCTTCGTGCTGGTCACCGCCAACGGCTCCTACGGCAAGGCCGAGGTCGCCTCCCGCGGCGAGGCCCGCGCTCTGGACCAGCTGGTGTAAACCGCCGAGTACGCGCCCGAGGCCGCGCGGGCTCGGATCCAGGCCGACGCCGTCTGCTACGCACGTGCCGTCCGCGCCAAGGAATGGCCCGCGATGGCCGACGGCAACGGCTCCGCGGCGCCCAGCGTGTGGTCCACGGATCTGCGGCGCGGCTTCCGCGAGGTGGAGGGAAAGCCGGTGTTCGGCATGCTGGTCGCCGCCGACCACAAGCGCTCCGACGAACGCGAGGAACGCCTCACCCAGGCGACCGCCAGCATCCCGAGCGCCATCTTCTGGTTCCTGCTCGCCACCCTGGTCATCACCGTGGTGGCCCTCGGCATCTGCATGCCCCGCAGGAACAACCGCGGCCAGCTGATCACCCTCACCGTGATCACCGCGCTGCTCACCACCACGCTGTGCATCATCCGCGACGTCGACCGCCCCTTCGGCGGCATGATCGACGTCAAGCCCACGGCCATCACCGAAACCGAACGGCAGGCGACCCGCGACTTCCTCGCCCACCACTCGGCGGCCGAGCTGCCCTGCACCGCGGACGGCGCCCGTCGCGCCACCTGACGTCTCCTGGCGCGGTCGGCTACCAGCGCACCCGCAGTTCTCGCAGGCCGCGCATGAGGCTGGGGCGCCACCGCGGTGTGCCGTCGCCGTCGAAGGCCAGGTCGGGGAAGCGGTCCAGCAGCGCGCCCAGCGCCAAGGTCGCCTCCAGGCGGGCCAGCGGGGCGCCCAGGCAGTGGTGCAGGCCGTGCCCGAAGGCGAGATGGGCGCGGGTGGTGGCCGGATCACGGTGCACGTCGAAGCGGTCGGGGGCGGGGAAGCGTGCGGGGTCGCGGTTGGCGGCGGCGATGGAGAGCACCACGCGTGCGCCCGCCGGTATCCGGACGCCGCCGAGGGTGAGCGCTTCGGCGGCGTAGCGGTACGTGCCCGCCGGCGCCGGGGATTCCAGGCGCAGCGTCTCTTCCACGGCGCCCTTGAGCAGCGCGGGGTCGGCGCGCAGGGCGGCGAGTTGCGCGGGGTGGCCGAGCAGCAGCTGCACGGCGTTCGCGATGAGGTTGACGGTCGTCTCGTGCCCCGCGACGAGCAGCAGGAAGGCCATGCCGAGCAGCTCCTCCGGGGTGAGCCGGTCGGCGCCGTCGCCGTCGTGGCTGCGGACCAAGGCGTGCAGCAGGTCGCTCTCCGGCGCCTCTCGCAGCTGCCGCTTCTCCTCCGCGAGCCCCGCCAGATACACGGCCATCTCCTGTGAGGCGCGCAGGGACTGCTCGGGGTCGTCGAGGGCGACGACCTTGGTGGACCACACCCGAAAGGCGGCCCGGTCCGCCTCCGGCACGCCGAGCAGCTCGCAGATGATGGTGAGCGGCAGCGGATAGGCGTACGCGCTGACCAGATCGGCACGGCCGTCATCGGCCACGGCGTCCAGGAGCGCGTCGGCCGCTTCCTGGACGCGGGGCCGCAGCGCCTGGACGCGGCGGGCGGTGAACTCCCGGGCCACCAGCGTCCGCAGGCGGGTGTGGTCGGGCGGGTCGACCTGGAGCATGTTGCGGCCCACGGCGTACAGCCCGTCGTCCTCGAAGTCGGCGGAGTGCCGTACGTCGTTGCGCAGTCGGGGGTCGGCGAACGCGGCACGGACCTCCTCGTGCCCGATCACCAGCCACGACTCGTCCCCGGTGGGGAATCGCACGTGATGGACGGGCCCGCGGGGGCGCAGCGCGGTGAAGGCGGAGTAGGGATCACCGATGAAGTCCGCGGTGAGATCGGCGAGTTGGACGGTGGGTTGCTGCGTGCGCATGGGTGACTCCGGGAAAGAAGTGGGGAACACTCCCCGTTTACGTGTCAGGGGTGACCGTAACATGAACCGGGGAGGGCTCCCCGGTTTGGGTGGCTCCGTCGATCGATCGGAGGGTGGCCGCCGGCGCACGTGAGCACGTGAGCACGTGAGGATGCGAGGGCGCGCGAGCAGGCGAGCATGCGGGCGCACGAGGCCTGCGTGACGGCGCCGCGTGCGCCGTCACGGGGGCTTGTCCGCCTTAAGGTGAATATGTGTCAGATTCATCCGGCAGGGATCAGCCGCACTCACCCACCGCCGAGGAGCGCCACGCCACCTGGCTGGAACTCTTCTTCGACCTGATCGTCGTGACCGGCACGGCACAGCTCGCGCACGTGCTGCACGGCGAGCCGACCCTGGCCGACGTCGGGCTGTTCACCCTTCTCTACCTGGCGTTCTGGACGATCTGGATGTGCTTCACGGTCTACGGCAACGTCGCCGGCGACCGGGCACGCACCTGGACGATGCTGATCGGCATGCTGGGCATGGCCGTCCTGGCCGCGTCGGTCACCGGCGTCCACGAGGGCGAGCACCAGCAGGCGTTCGCCCTCACCTACGTGGTGCTGCGCTTCGTGGCGAGCGGGGCCTGGCGGCGCCGCCAGGAGATGCTGGTGGACTGGCCCGTCGCGCAGTTCTCCGCGGGCGTGACGCCCTGGATCGTCTCCATCTGGATCGACGGGCCGGCGCGCTACTGGCTGTGGGCGGCGGGTCTGGCCATCGACCTGTGGGCCACGCTCAGCATGTCCGCCGCCAGTCTTCAGGAGAACGCCGAGGCGCGCCGCACCGCGGTCAAGCGCCGTGCCGAACAGCGGGGCGGCCTCAGCGACAAGGACAGCGAGCGGCTCAACTTCACCCTTGCCCACATCGACCCGGTCCACCTGGGCGAGCGGCTCGGCCTGTTCACCATCATCGTGCTCGGCGAGAGCGTCGCCCAACTCGTGACCGTGGGCTCCGGCGCGGGCTGGGACCACACGCTGCGGGGACTGGGACTCGCCGGCTTCCTGCTGCTCGTGTCCATCTGGCGGCTGTCGCTCGTGCACGGGTACGGCGGGGTGCCGAACCTGCGCGAGTCCGCCGTCCCGCCCCGGCTCGTGCTGCTCTTGCACTGCGTCACCAACGGCGCGCTGACCGCCCTGGCCGCGGGCCTCGGCGCGGCGATGGAGCATCGGCACGGCGATTTGCCGCAGAACGTGCGCTGGGTGCTGGGCGGCAGCTTCGCCGCGTACGTCGTCATCGCCGCGATCTCCGCGGTCGTGTCGCGCCGGGCGGCGAACAGTGCGCCCGACTGGAGAGGACTGCTCGGCCATCTGCTGCCGCCGCTCCTGCTGGCACTGGCGATCGGAGCCTTCGGGGGCGGGCTGCCCGCGGTCGCGGTGGTGTGGCTGCTGGTCGCGGGGGCGGGCTGGGGCCTGCTGGGGTACGTGACGGGGTTGCGGCCGAAGAGGGCCGCGCGGAGCGCGTGAGCACGCGGGCCGGGGACTGGTGTCGATAGCCTCCCCCGGATGATGGTGGGCACTGAGAACACGAGACTGATCGTCGTGCGGGGCAACAGCGCTTCGGGCAAGTCGTCCGTCGCGGCCGGTGTCCGGGAGCGGTTCGGCCGCGGCCTGGCCTGGGTGGAGCAGGATCACCTGCGCCGGATCGTCCTGCGCGAGCGCGACCGGCCCGGCGCGGCGAACATCGGCCTGATCGATGCCACTGCCCGCTACGCGCTGGACGCCGGGTATCACGTTCTGGTCGAGGGGATCCTGTACGCCGACCACTACGGTGAGATGCTCGCCCGGCTGCGCGCCGACCACCGGGGTCCGTCCCACGGTTACTACCTTCACGTGCCCTTCGAGCAGACCCTCGCCCGCCATGCCACCAAGCCGATCGCGCACGAGGTCGACGAGCGGCAGTTGAGGGAGTGGTACCGGGACCTCGATCTGCTGCCCGGCGGCCTGGAGACCGTCGTCGAAGCCGGCAGCTCGCTCGCCGAGACGGTCGACCGGGTCATGCGCGACACCGGACTGGCGGACCTCCCCGCGAGGGAGAACTGACCGGGCCCCGCCCCTGGCGGTGCGGGGCCCCGCCGCCGCGTAAATGCGGATGACCTTGGACCGCCCCGCGGCTACGGTAGAGCTCGTTCAGGTGCGCAGGCTGCGGTTCCTTCTCCTGTCAAGAGAGCAACGCGGGTTCGAATCCCGTCGCCGGCTTGTGGCCGGTGTCGTCCAGCGGCCAAGGACGCTATTGTCCGCCGCCGATGGAGATCTCTGAACACCCGACGCGAGCCGTCCGCCCGGAAACCCGGACGGGCGGCTCCCGTCGTCGGCGGGGCATGCGGCGGGGCACCGACGGGACGTCGAACGGGGCCACCGAGGGCCGGTGGAGGGTTACCGTGTGCGCCAGTGACAGTGATCTGCTCTGCATCGGAGACGGCGTTGAAGGAACGGCTGGTCGGGCAGCGTCCGACGTTGGAGGACGTGGCGCGGCGGGCCGGGGTGTCGAAGTCCACGGTGTCGCGGGTGATCAACGGTGAGCCGCGGGTGCGGGCGGCGGTCGCCGAACGCATCCGGGAAGCCGTGGCGGAGCTCGGCTACGTGCCGAACCAGGCCGCCAGACGGCTGGTCACCCGCCGCAACAACGCGGTCGCCGTGGTGGTCACCGAACCGCAGAACCGCCTCTTCGTGGACCCCTACTTCGACTGCCATCTCCGCGGCATCCGCCAAGAGCTCGTGCGGCACGGGGTGCAGCCGGTCCTTCTCTTCATCGAGGAGCAGGACGACTATCCGCGTGTCAGCAATTTCCTGGGCGGCGGTCACGTCGACGGCGCGCTGCTGTTCTCCCTGCGTGCGGACGACCCGCTGCCGGGCATGGTGGAGCAGATGGGGCTGCCCGCCGTCTTCGGCGGACGCCCGGGTCTCGGCGCCGGACATCGCAGCGACGTCTACACGTACGTCGACGCCGACAACCGCGGCGGCGCCCGGGAAGCCGTTCGCCACCTCGTCGCGCTGGGCCGCCGCCGTATCGCGACGATCACGGGCCCGCTCAACCAGCCGTCCGCGATCGACCGCCTCGACGGCTACCGCGACGTTCTGCTCGACGCCCCGCCCCGACTGCTCGCCGAAGGTGACTTCACGCTGCGGGGAGGCGCCGATGCCATGGCCCGGCTCCTTGCTCAGGCACCGGATCTGGACGCGGTGTTCGTCGCCTCGGACCTGATGGCTTCGGGCGCCTTGCGCACGCTGCGGGAGCACGGGCGCACCGTGCCGGAGGACGTGGCCGTCGTCGGTTTCGACGACCTCACGCCCCTCGCCGAGACCACGGACCCGCCGCTGACGACCGTGCACCAGGACATCGAGGAGATGGGCCGGCTGATGGCGCGGCTCCTGTGTGACCGGACGGCGCACCCGCCGCTCGACGCGGACGACACTCGCTCCTTGCCCTCCGTGGTCACGCCCACGCGCCTGGTCCTACGGAAGTCGGCCTGAGTCCCGGCTCCCGTGCGGCGTCCAGACCCCGCTGCCGGGGCGGCCGGGATACGCGGCCGCGAGATGGCCACGCAAGGCGGCCAGGCAGGGGTGGGGGTTGTCGGCACGCCAGACCAGGGAGTGCGGGTAGAGCGGGGTCGGGTCCTTGAGGGGGATGCGGCGCAGGTCGTGCCCGGCGGGCCACACCAGCGGCGTCTGCTCGCTGACGAAGGTGGCCAGGGTCGTGGAGGCGGCGATGGTGTCGAGGAGGGGCTCGATGCCGAAGTCCGGGCCGACCGCGTCGATGGTGATGCCGAAGGCGGCACCGAGCGCGTCGTAGTAGGCGGCCCATTCGGTGCCGGGCAGATTGCCGGGCATCCAGATGCGCCGTCCGGCGAGCTGGGCAGGGGTGAGCGAGGGGGCGTCGGCGAACTCGTGCCGTGCTCCGGTGAACAGGTGCAGGGGCTCGTCGAAGACGGCGGTGGCCTCCACGCCCCGGGGGAGTTCCCGGCCCGGCAGGGTCACGGCACGGAACGTGGCGTCGATCGTCCCGTCCCGGACCGCGGCGAGGGCCGCGTCGGAGTCGAACAACGTCAGGACGTCCAGCTCGACCTCGGGGTGTGCGCGATGGAAGCCGCGCAGCAGCCCGGACAGGGACAGCTGGCGGCCGATCACGTCGACGCGCAGAGCCCGGTGCCCGGGCCGTACGGAGGCGATGGCGCGCTCGGCGGAGTCGAGGAAGGCGCGGGCGTGGGGCAGAAAAGCCTGGCCGTCGATGGTGGGCCGCGCGCCGCGGGCATCCCGGGCGAAGAGCCGCACACCCAGTTCCTTCTCCAGCGAGGCGACGCGCTTGGACACGGCCTGCGGTGTGATCCCCAGATCGGTGGCGGCCTCCTGGAACTGGCCCGCGTCCACGACGGCGACGAAGGTGCGCACGGCCATGACATCCATGCGGCTCATCCTAGGTGGACAACCAATGGTTGCTTCCGGGTGCCCTGTCCGTTGTTTGATTCCCGCGTGGGCCGATCGCTTTGATGAGGGAAGCCAACTCCTGGTTGTTCAGCCGTCGCGCTGCGGCGGACGCCTGCCACCTGACGGCTCCGCCCCGCGCGCCCCACCACGAGGAATTTCCATGCCCGATCAGAACCGTCTCTACGTCCGCACGCCCGAGTTCGCGCGGGTGGCCGAGCGCATCGAGCACGTCACCACACTCACGTCACGGCTCAACGTGCTGCCCTTCGACGACAAGGCCGCCCGCGCGGATCTGCTGGCCGAGATCTTCGGACGGCCGCTCCCGGACTCCGCCACCCTCTACCCGCCCTTCTACACCGATCACGGGCTCCGCACCGAGTTCGGGCAGCACGTCTTCGTCAACCAGGGCTGCACCTTCCTGGACCAAGGCGGTATCCGCCTGGGAAACGGGGTTCTGATCGGCCCCAAGACCAACCTGTTCTCCTCCGACCACCCGCTCCCGGCCGCCGAGCGCAGCGCCTTCATCACCCGGGCACCCGTCACCATCGAGGACAACGCCTGGCTCGGCGCGGCGGTGACCGTTCTGCCCGGCGTCACGATCGGGCGGGGTGCGGTGGTCGGCGCCGGGACCGTCGTCACGAAGGACGTGCCGCCCGACACGCTGGTCACCGGGCCGGCGGCGTCCGTGCGCAAGCAGTGGCAGGAGGGCACGGGCGGCCAGGAGACACGCTGAGCTCGCCGCCCTCCGCGCGCGCGACTGCGTCTACGCGCGCCCGGACAGGCCGTGGCGGGCGGCCAGCCGTTCCATCAGGGCCGCGCTGCGGGCCAGCAACTCCCGCTCGTCTTCGCTGAGTTCGGCCTCGATGGCCAGGGCGAGCCAGCCGGCCCTGCGGCCGCGCTCCGCTTCCAGCGCGGCCCGGCCGGCGTCCGACAGCTCGACCAGGGACTTGCGGCCATCCGTGGGGTGAGCCCTGCGGGTGACCAGGCACTGCTCCAAAAGGAGGCCCACCGCGCGGGCCATCGACTGCGGGCGCACGCGCTGATCCGTGGCGAGGTCACTGGTGGTCATGGCGCCGTCGCGGTCCAGTACGCCGAGCACGGCGACCTGCCCGTGCGGAATGTGGTCCTCGAGCTTCACGCGCCGGGAGAGCTTGCCCATCGCGGTACGGAGTTCGGTGGCGACGGCGGCGGCTTCCGGGGTGGGCATAGGGCACTTTACCCCGGAAGCGCCGCTGTGCAGCAGAACTGCGCAGCGCGACTGAACAGCGGAACTGAACAGCAATGCTGTACAGTTTCGTCGCGTCGGGCCGAGCGCCAGCGCTGCCGCAGCCGGGCCCGGCAAGCGACAACGGGAAGGAACTCCCATGCCCGCAACCACAGTTGAGCCGACCGCCATTCGCGATGTCACCGCCCGCGCCGTCCTCGACAGCCGCGGAAATCCCACCGTCGAGGTCGACGTCGTCCTCGCCGACGGATCCCTGGGCCGTGCCGCCGTCCCCTCGGGCGCGTCCACCGGAGCCCGTGAAGCGGTGGAGCTGCGGGACGGCGACCCCCGGCGCTGGCACGGCAAGGGGGTCGACGGGGCCGTGGCCCACGTGCGGGGCGAGATGGCGCAGGCCGTCACCGGGCGCGACGCCGACGACCAGGCCGGCCTCGACGCCGCGCTCGCGGCCCTGGACGGCACGCCCACCAAGGCGCGGCTCGGCGCCAACGCCTTGCTCGGGGTCTCCCTCGCCGCCGCGAAGGCCGCTGCCGCCTCGCACCGGCAGCCGCTGTACCGCTACCTCGGCGGGGCCGACGCACGCGTCCTTCCGGTGCCCATGATGAACATCGTCAACGGCGGCGCCCACGCCGACAATCCGCTGGACTTCCAGGAGTTCATGATCGCGCCGGTGGGTGCCGGAACCTTCGCGGAAGCCGTCCGGATGGGCTCCGAGGTCTTCCACACGCTCCGCCGCGACCTGCTGACCGCCGGCCACTCCACCGGCGTCGGCGACGAGGGCGGCTTCGCACCCGCGCTCCGTACCGCCGAGGAGGCGCTCGACTTCGTCATGGCGGCGATCGAACGGGCCGGATACCGGCCCGGCACGGACATCGGCCTCGTCATGGACCCGGCGTCGTCGGAGTTCTACCGGGACGGCGCCTACGTGTACACCGGGGAGGGAGTCCGGCGTACGTCCGCCGAACAGGTCGACTACTTCGCCCGGCTGATCGACGCCTACCCGATCGTCTCGGTGGAGGACCCCATGGCCGAGGACGACCTCGACGGATGGCGCGAACTGACGGCACGGATCGGCGGCAGATGCCAGTTGACCGGGGACGACGTGTTCTGCACCAATGAGGCCCTGGTGCGGGACGGCATTCGTACGGGGGTGGGGAACGCGGTCCTGGTCAAGGTCAACCAGATCGGGACGCTCACCGAAGCCCTCGGCACGGTGAACGCCGCGCGCCGGGCCGGATGGGCGGCGGTCATCTCGCACCGCTCCGGGGAGACGGAGGACACGACCATCGCGGACCTGGCCGTCGCCACGGGATGCGGGCAGATCAAGACCGGATCGCTGTCCCGGTCGGATCGCACCGCCAAGTACAACCAACTCATGCGCATCGAGCAGGAGTTGGGCGAGTCGGCGAGGTATGGACACGCCGCCGCATAAGTCCGGGCCCACTGCCGTGGCACACCAAGTCCCCCGTCACGACGAGGACCCGTAGCGCGTGGCGAGGGCGGTGGCGCGCCGGTGCAAGGACGCGCGCAGGGACTGCGGGGTCAGGGCCTCGGCCTCGGTGCCGAGCTGCCACACGGCCCACTCGGCGTGCCGCGCGTCCTGGAAGGTCACCTCGAGGCGCAGCCAGCCGTCGGCGTCCGGTTCTTCCGCGCGGACGGCCAGCGCCGTGCCCATCAACTCCTCACGCCGGGCCGGGCTGACCCGCATCAGGACGGTGAGGTGATCGCTGCCGTCGAGGAACCGCGCGGAGCGTTCACGCCAGATCCGGTCCAGATCGACGCGCTGGGGCCGCTGCGCCGGCTCGGCCAGTTCCTCGGCGGCCTGCATCCGTGACAGCCGGTAGGTGCGGTCCTCTCCGGCTCGCGTGGCCAGCAGATACGCCCGGTCGCGTACGGTGACCAGCCCGACGGGATCCACCGTGCGCCACCGCGGCGCCTCGCCCGTGGCCGCGTAATGGATGCGCAGTTTGTGTCCGCAGAGCACCGCGCGCCTGACTTCGGTCATGGTGGCGTCGGCCACCTGCTCGGTGACCAGCCGGCGGGAGAGCAGATCGCTCTCGGGGTCGATCAGGAAGCGCTGGGCCGCGTCGCCCACGGTGGTCCGGTGGCCGTCGGGCAGGGCGTCGACCACCTTGCGGAGGGCCGAGGCGAGCGCGGGGCCGAGCCCGAAGATCTGCTCGCCGCGCCCCGGCCCCGCGGTCAGCACGGCGAGCGCCTCCTCGTGGTTCAGGCCGGTGAGCTCGGTGCGGAAACCGGGCAGCAGCGCGAAGCCGCCGTGCCGTCCGCGCTCGGCGTGGACCGGGACGCCGGCCGCGGACAGGGCCTCGATGTCGCGGAGCACCGTGCGGGTGGACACCTCCAGTTCGCGGGCCAGCGTGTCCGCGGTCAGCCGACCGCGCTGGCGCAGCAGCAACACGAGAGAGACCAGCCGGTCGGCGCGCATGCCGGAAGTTTATCCAAATACATGACCAAGGATGTCGTGATTCGTTGGCAGGCTCCTGGTGACCGAGGAAGCCGATGGTCTCGATGAACCGAACGGAATGGATGTGGCGATGCAGCGAACGGCGGTCAACCCGGTGACGTGGTCGGTGGAGATGGGGTTCAACCAGGGAGAACTCGTCAGCGGGCACACGCGCACCCTGTACTGCTCGGGGCAGACGGCGATGAGCGCCGAAGGCAAGCCCCGGCACGAGGGTGACATGGCGGCGCAGTTGGCGCTGAGCATCGACAACGTGGAGGCCGTCCTCGAAGAGGCGGGCATGTCCCTCGCCGACCTCGTCCGGCTCAATGTCTATACCACTGACGTCGACCTGCTGTTCCAGCACTACGGCGTGCTGGCCGCGCGGTTGGGCGCCGCGCAGGTGGCCCCGGCCACGACGATGCTCGGCGTGACACGGCTCGCCCTGCCCGGCCAGATGGTCGAGCTGGAGGGAACCGCCGTGGCGTGAGCCTCACCGTCCCTGCTGCCCGCGCCGCGCCGGCCGGCGTCGGCAGCAGGGCAAGGGGGAAGGGAAGGCGCGGGCCGGCTTCGACACGGCAGCAGACCGCTCCCCTCCCACATGACCGGAACTGCGCCCCTCAATACGCCAGGTGACGCATTGACCCCACCATGCCGCCGCGATTGCATGCTTCTGGTCCTCCGGTGGGGAGCTGGAGGCGAACCGCGTTTTTCTTGGGGGGAAAATGACGGGACGTGTGAACCGGCGCGCCACCAGACGGGTGCGGGCCGCTCTGAGCACGGCGGTCGCGGTCTGCGCGATCACGGCAGTGCTGCCCGGGACCGCCTCGGCCGAGCCCGCGGGCGTCGCGGACGGCCTCGGAGCCGGCGTCGAGCGGATCAGCGTCGCCGCCGACGGCACCCAGGGCGACGACAACTCCGGCGGTGCCTCGATCACGCACGACGGCCGCCGCATCGTGTTCTCGTCGTCGGCGAAGAACCTCACGCCCGACACCGCGACCGGAGGCAACCGCGTCTTCGTCCGCGACCAGCGGACGAGCCAGAACCAGCGGATGGGGGATCTCGCCCCGACCCAGCCCCCCGTCATCAGCGGGGACGGGGAGTACATCGGTTACGCGCACCAGTGGATCAACGACATACGGATCCGCCAGTACCAGGTCAGCACGGGACGCACCGCGTCCCTCAACTGCTCCGCCTACACCTGCGACCAGCCGTCCCTGAGCACGGTCGGCCGTTTTACCGCGCACGTCATCCGCTCCGTCCGGCAACCGTCCTTCGGCCAGCGCGTCCTCGTACAGGACTGGGACAACGGCGGTGCCAACGTGACCGTCGCCGCCTTCGACCACACGCAGCCCTCCCGGCCGTCCCTGAGCGGCGACGGCCGCTACGTCGCCTACCAGAACGCCCAGACGAAGGACGTCTTCGTCTGGGACCGGACCGGCGCCACCACCACCGGCCCGCTGGAGGGCCCGGCCCAGGAAGCGACACTCGTCCAGCTCAGCGACGACGGCCGCAAGGTCGTCTACCTCTCGGGCGCCGACACCTACGTCTACGACGTGCAGGCCGGCACCACCCAACTGGTCCCGAACGCCCGGGCAGTGGCCATCGACCCCACCGGCCGGTACCTGCTGTACGCGCCGCAGGACACGAGCGGGCCGGCGCTGGTGCTGCGCGATCTGGCGGCGGGCACCGACGAGGTCGTCTCGAACCAGCCGGCCTCGGCCGGGACCGACGCGGTCAGCGCCGGTGGGCGCGACGTGGTCTTCCAGTCCACGGCCGACGACATCGTGCCCGGCGACACCAACGGCAAGTCGGACGTGTTCGTGCGCCACTTCTTCTGATTGCTTGACGCGCTTGTAACCGCTGCCGGGGCAGTACATGGAGATGCCGCGGTGGTTGCCCGGCCACGGCGGGGCGGGCCGGAAAAGTTACGCAGCGAGCGAGGGGCCGCGTCCCACGGAGGATCGACGTCACGGTCAGCCTTCGCGGTAGCCAGGTAGCCAGGTAGCCAGGTAGCGGGGTATCCAGGCAGCCGGGTAGACCTCGGGCGTAGGCCGGCGCGGTGGCGGCCGCGGTCGGTCGGAGGGGGGCAGTCAGCGCGTACGGCCGGGTGCCTCGTACACCAGGCGGCGGGTCTCGGCCGCGAGGGTCGGTACCGGCTTGTCCGGGGGCAGAACCGGTGCGAGGGCGTCGAAGACGGCCCGGACGTGGGCGGGCGTGTAGCCGTGAATGCGGTCGGTCGCCTTGAGCCAGGCGCCGCCGCCGGCCACCGGCGTCACCTCGGTGAACGCCTCACACGCCCGCAGCGCCGCGATGCCGCCCAAGGCCGCGAGCACGCCGGGGGAGCAGACCGTCAGCCATCCGTACCCGCGCAGCGTGGTCTCCAGTTCGGGCAGGGTGTCGCCCAGGAGCAGGCCTATGCCGTCTTCGAGGGCCGTACGCCCCGAGATGTGTTCGGAGTCGTCGGCCACATACGCGTAAAGGACGTTGCCGTGGCTCTGGACCTGGCTGTGCAGCAAGGACTCCCAGCGCTGCTGTGCCTCGTCCGCCGTGGCGGGATCCTCGAACTCCTCCGACGTGCGCACGGCGACCAGGGACACCACGTCCGGCGCGTCGTGGTCGCGGGTGAGCGAGACGTCGAGCCAGGGCTCACCGGGCTGGCCCTCGGCGTCGAGCAGCGCCAGTTGCAGCTGCGCGTCGAGGGGCCGGTGACCGAGCTGGGCGAGGAACTCCTGCCAGTTGGCGGGGGAGAAGTACGTCTCGACGAGCCGCTGCCGTCGTCGGGTGGTCTCGTAGTAGACGAAGGAGGCCCAGAGCGTTCCGGGTGGCCCGCACGGACCGGTGCCGTTGTTGGCCAGGGCCGGTGCGGTGAGGTCCAGGCCCTGGTGGAAGTCGTTCCCGAGCGGCCCGGCGAGCAGTCCCGTGGCCGCGGTGATCCACGCGTGGGCCAGTCGCCGGTAGGCGTCGCCCTCGGCGGGGCACGGCAGATTGATCTCCGCCCGCAGGGTCGGGTTCAACCGGATGCTCTGCTCAACTGCCATGCCTTGCCTTCCGGTCGATGCGGGAACCGGGGAAGAGTACAGCCCGCTCCCGGCCTCGCCGGAGCTGTGCGCACCGGGAGCGGACTTCGTGCGAGGGTCGGCTGCGTGCCTGCCTGCTTGCGCAACGCCGGTGAAACCCGGGCCACCGCCTGTCCGCTCGCTAGACTCCGCGCGCATGACAGCAGAGACACCGGCCCAGACCGTGCAACGCTTGTTCCCGCTGCTCGCCGAGGGGAAGACCGCGGAGGCGGCGGCCTTGTTCGCCGACGAGGTGTCCTTCTCGATTCCGCACCCCCCGGGTATTCCCTGGGTGCCGGAGGTCGACTCGGCGCAGGGGATGCACACGTTCTTCGAGCTGCTGGGGACCCATGTCCAGCCCAAGGAGTTCGACCTGCGTCAGATCATCGCCGAGGGCGACGATGTGGTGCTGATCGGACGCATGGTCTCCGAGGTCAAGAAGACGGGCCGGGACATCGACACGGCGTTCGCCCTGCACACCACGGTCCAGGCCGGAAAGATCACCCGCTATCACCTCTACGAGGACACGTACGCCGTCAGCAAGGCCTACTTCGGCTGACGACGACCGCAGTCGACCAACCACGACCACAGACGACCGGCCGCCCGGCGGTCCCGGTCATGACGGCCACGTCTCCTGCACCCCTGTGTGGTGGAGCTTCCACACAGAGGCCGGGAGGCGGGTGTCGTGCGCGGGGTTGAGTGGGGTGAGGTGTGGGAGTGCTTCGTGGGTGAGCCCCAGACTCTCGGCCAGGCGGCGAACCGTTGTGTGCGTGATTCCTCGTGTGGCGGCGGCCTGTTCGAAGTTCTTGATCTGGGTCGGGAGGTCGTGCGGGACGGCAGCGGTTGGCCGTTGCTCGCTCCGTCGTTGTGCCTTCGCGCGTTCGTAGTCGATCTCGGAGGTGCCGCAGATGGTGCGGCAGTGTTCCTCGGCTGCGTGGAGCGTGGTCGTGTCGGCCACGGCTTGGGCGAGGCGGTTGTCGGCGAACGCCCCCGCCATGTCGACCTGGTGGACGGTGGGGCCTTCGGCGGTGAGCGGGACCGGGAGACCGGCGTCACGGATCTCGCACAGGCCCCGGGCGCCCCATGCCGTCGCGGTGAGCAGGGCCGTTGCCTCCGAGGGGTGCCAGGCGAGGACCGGGAGGATGACTTGCGCGTGCTCCGGGGTGAAGGTCGTGAGCAGGGGGCCGAGGCGGGGGCGCAGGACGTCCGCGGGGAGTTCGCCGTCGAGACCGGGGCCCGCCACCAGGAGGCGTACGGGCGTCTCGGTGCGGGCGCAGGCGGCCAGGGTGAGGGCGTCGGCCAGGGGGCTGCGCAAGGTGGGTTCGTCGCCGTGGGCCAGGATGTCGCCGCCGACGTCCAGGAGGTCGATCGTCTCCGGGGTGAAGCGGGTGATCAGTTCGTTGAGTTGGCGGGTGATGCCTGCGGCCCCGGCGTACGGGTCGATCACTGCGAAGGTGTGCGGGAGCTCGGCCGCGAGGCGGGGGAGTGTTGCCGCGTGGGGTGGCTTCAGGGTCGCGGTGCCGGGGACTGCCCAGACGTGGGGCGTGAGTTGGCGCAGGCCGGTGAAGTCGGCCGGTGAGCGCGGGCCCGGGACCGGGTCGACGATCAGGCGGTCCCAGGAGTACGTCAGGATCAGCGCCGGCCCGCCGTCGTCCCCGTACAGCGCGGCGTGCAGCATCGCCGCCGCTACTGCGTCGCCGCCGCCTCCGGCTGCCACAATGAGCCGTTTCACGAGAACAGCGTAGGGGTCCGACTCCTGGGCGCGCACCTATAGTGGCTACTGGTATTAGCCAGTCGGTGAAGTCGGTGAAGGGAATGTCGCGTGCCCGAGATCGCTGAGGCCTTGCCCAAGTACCTGCAGATCGCCCAGCACCTGCGTGATCAGATCCTGCGCGGGGATCTGCGGGCAGGTGAAGAGGTGCCCTCCGAGCGGCAGTTGGCCGCCGACTGGAATGTCTCCCGGCCCACCAGTGCCCGCGCCCTGGAGGCGTTGCGGCATCAGGGTCTTGTGGAGAAGCGGCAGGGGTCGGGCACGTATGTACGTGACCAGCAGGTGCACCGGCGGGCCCGCGAGCGCTATGGGCGGGCGCGGCAGACCGGGCGGATCTACGGGCCGGGGGAGTACGCGGTCATCGCCTCGGCCGGGTACGCCGAGGCGCCCGACCATGTGGCCGAGGCCCTCGAACTCGGCAAGGAGCGCCGGGCCGTTCAGCGGCGTCGGGTGACCAACTCGGCCGAGGGGCCCGTCGAGACCTCCACGTCCTGGTTCCCGGCCGAACTGGGGCGCAGGGCGCCCCGCCTTCTGGAGCCCGAGCGGATCCGCGAAGGAACGGTCCTGTACGTCGAGGAGGTCACCGGCCGTCGCGGCAGCTACGGCGAGGATCGTGTCTGCGCCCGGCTGGCCACCGGGGAGGAGGCCGACGAGCTCGGGCTCGAACTGCCCGCTGCGGTCCTGGTGGTTCACCATGTCGTCTACGACCTGCAGGACCGCCCCTTGGAGTTCGCGGAGGCGGTGTATCCGCCGGGGCGCTGGGCGTTCGAGCAGGGCTACCCGTTGGGGTGAGTGGCGGGTGCCGCTTCCCCGAAAGTGCTTGCGGCCCGAAGTGGCCAATGCCACTATCCGGTAAGTGGCCTTAGCCACTTACCGGAAGGGGAAGCGCAATGACGCGCACGGACGACAACTCCGGCGACGACGCCCTACTCCGACCACTCGGCGGGATGGTCCTCTACCCTGTCCCGGAGTCGGTCGGGCGTGCTCGCCGCTGGTTCCGGAAGTTCACCGAGCCGTACCAACTCGGCTGCTCCATCGACGACTGCGAACTGATGGTCTCGGAGCTGGTCACCAACGCCATCCTCTACGGGGCAGCGGACGAGCCCTGGCGGGTGCGCGTCCGCTGGTATCGCTTAGGCGAAGCGCTGCGCGTGGACGTACACAATGCCGGCTGTCCGGCCCACGTCCGCCTGCGCTCGCCCGAGGCCACGGAGGCCCACGGACGCGGCTTGCTTCTGGTCGACGCGCTGGCCGATGAGTGGTGGTCCGGCCCGAGTCGGTACGGCGGGACGGCCGTGGTGTTCCTCATGCACCGCGCCTTCAAGCCTGACTAAAGGGCTGCTAAGGGCCTACCAGCGTGGGGCTCCGGCTTAGTCGCCCTCGCGTCGAGCGGGCCGCGGGCCGGGGTGAGGCGGCTGCCATTGTGTTTCGTCTCGGCGTCTTCGACGTGTGACGGATCTCGGGGATGCGGAATCGGGGCCCGGCGCCTGTGTCGGCCGGTTTGGTCGGTTCGTGGTCGGTTCGATCCGGTTCAAGAGTCGGTTCTGGGACGTTCAAGAGTCGGTTCGCTTCCGTTTGGATGCGGTTCAGCGCACAACCATCGGACGTTTCCACGTGTCTCGCACATGAATCACATTCGTGCGCACGCGTCTCGACATCGCTCGCGCTCTAGAGGAGGAACCGTGGGCATCCGCCGACCCGCCCTTTCGACCGCCGTGGCCGCCGCCCTGATCGGGGGTTTCGCCGTTCCGATCGCAGCGGGCACCGCAGCCGCGCAGGACGCCGCCGCCACCGTGCGCGAGGACTTCGACGGCGACGGCTACCAGGACGTCGCCGTCGCCGCCCCCGGCGCGAAGGTCGGCGGCCATGCGTCGGCCGGCTACGTCACGATCAGCTACGGCTCGGCGCAGGGTCTGGACCTCGCCCGCACCACGGTCATCAGCCAGGACACCCCCGGCGTGCCCGGGGCCTCCGGCGACAGCCAGGTCTTCGGGTACACGATGGTCTCCCGCGACCTCGACGGCGACGGTCTGACCGACCTCGCGGTGGTCGCCCGCGACTACCGGCCGGAGGACAACGTCAACGGATCGGTGATCGTCCTGTGGGGGCGCAAGACCGGCATCTCCGGCCAGGACGCCGTCCGCGTCGGCGCACCGGCGAACGCCCAGGTCGGCGAGGACATCACCGCGGGCGACTTCGACGGTGACGGCCACCAGGACCTGTTCATGAACAACGGTGACGACTACGACTACCACGGCGTGCTCTACGGCCCCTTCCGCCGCGACGGTGCCCCCGCCCGTGAGCAGCAGGTGAAGGTGTACAGCACCGACAACGCCATCAACTCCACCGCCGCGGGCGACTTCAACGGCGACGGCGTCGAGGACCTGGCGACCTTCTACGTCTACGAGAACCACGCCGAGGGCGGCAAGCTGTGGCTCGGCACCAAGGACGGCCTCTCCACCGTCCCGCAGCGCCTGAACTCCGCCGCCAGCACCGCGGTCGCGGACTTCGACCACGACGGTTACGCCGACCTCGCCACCCGGATCTTCGCCAACGGCGACACCGAAGGCACCGAGGAGGACCCCGGCACCGTGAAGATCTACTACGGTTCGTCGTCCGGTCCCAGCCAGACCCGCACGCAGACCATCACGCAGAACACGGCGGACGTGCCCGGCGTGAGCGAGAAGGGCGACCAGTTCGGCGGACGGCTGAGTGCCGGCGACGCGAACGGCGACGGATACCCCGACCTGGCCGTCGGCGTCCCGGGCGAGGCCATCGGCACGAAGAAGAAGGCGGGTGCCGTCGTGCTGCTCAAGGGCGGCAAGAACGGGCTCACCGGCAAGGGATCGCAGGCCTTCCACCAGGACACCGAGGGCGTACCGGGCGTCGCGGAGTCCGGTGACGTGTTCGGCGGGTCGGCGCGGCTGCTCGACACGACGGGTGACGGCAAGGCGGACCTGGTCACGGGCGCGCCCGGCGAGGACCTGGGCACCGTCGTGAACGGCGGCGCGGTGTGGCTGCTGCGCGGCAGCGCTTCCGGCCTGACGGCCTCGAAGTCCCTCGCGCAGAACCCGACGGACATCGGGGCACCGGCGGCGCGCGCCCTGTTCGGCGCGAACCTGAGCGGCGACAACGGCTCCGGAACGGTCATCCCCTAGCGTTCGTCCCCGAGCGGCGCACTGCCTCTCGTCCCAGGTCCGAAGCCCGGGGGCGTGTCCGCCTCGTGAACGAGGCCGGCGCGCCCCCGCGGCGTCGTCACCCACACACCTGCCCCCACGGCGTCGTGTCCCACGCCCAGACCCACGGTCCCAACCCCATGGTGTCGTGCTCCACGCCCAGCCTCGCGGCATCGTGCCCCACGCCCGGCCGCCATCCACCGCACTGCGGCGGAGTCTTCAGGCGGCCCGCTCGGTGCGCCCGGCGTGCCCGGCGTGCTCGGTCCGCTCCGCCAGGAACGCCTCCCAGCTCCGGCCGCCGTGCACGGCGTGCGCCGGGGAAGCGAGGTTCACGCCCTCGCGGTAGGCGCGGCCCGCCTTGCCGGGCATCCGCATCCCCAGGACCGGGCGGCGGCGCCCCGTGGCGCCCAGGTAGGAGCGGACCACGTCATCCATCGTGTACACCGTCGGGCCGGCCAACTCGGCGACCAGGCCCGCCGGTTCGGCGAGGGTCAGCTCGACCAGGCGCTGCGCGACATCACGGACGTCGACCGGCTCCAGGCGCATCCCGGGCGCCGGGACGAGGGGCAGCTTTGCCATCTTGGAGACCATCTCGTGCACCAGGTCGTGGAACTGAGCGGCCCGCAGCAATGTCCACGGGATGCCCGAACCGGTGATCGCTTCCTCCGCGGCGCGCTGGGTGGCGAACCACGCCATCGGCATCCGGTCCGCGCCGATCACCGAGATGTGCACGATGTGCTGCACCCCGGCTTCCCGGGCCGCCGCGACCAGGTGGGTCGCCACCACGTCGTCGCCCTTGGCGCCGCCGGCCAGGTGAAGCACCGTGTCCACGCCGGCCAGGGCGGCAGCGACGCCCTCGCCGGTCATCAGGTCCCCGGTGACGTACGTGACCCCGTCGGCGTCCGGCCGCTCGCTGCGGCTGAGCACCCGCACCGATCGTGTGGGCGCCGCCTGCCGCAGCAGCGGGAGAACGTGGCGGCCGAGCGTTCCGGTGCCACCGGTGACCAGGATCGTGGCGTCAACAGTCATCATGTACTCCTGAGTTGTTCGTCGTCGTGGTGTGCGAGTTGCTGTTCTGCCGCTCTGACACGCGACCGCCGGGGGATGTGACAGATGCACGAAAAGAATCTTGAAAAGAGACTCGGGGCCGAGGATTTCGAGGCCCACCGTCCGCACCTGCGCGCGGTCGCCTACCGCATGCTCGGCTCTCTGGCGGAGGCCGAGGACGCGGTGCAGGAGACCTGGCTGCGGGCCTCCGCCGCCGACACGGCCGAGGTGGTGAACATGGGCGGCTGGCTCACCACCATCGCCACCCGGACCTGCCTCAACGCCCTGCGCTCCCGGGCCACACGGCGCGAGGAAGACCTCCAGACCGCCCACGGGACCGACCGCCCGGACGGCCGCCCCAGCCCCGAGCAGGAGGTGGAGGCCGCCGACGCGGTGGGCATCGCCCTCCTCGTCGTGCTCGACACGCTCAGCCCCGACGAACGCCTGGCTTTCGTCCTGCACGACCTCTTCGCGATCCCCTTCGACGAGATCGCCGTGATCCTGGAACGCACCCCCGCCTCCGCCCGGCAGCTCGCCAGCCGCGCCCGGCGCCGGGTCCGTGGCACCACCCCCGCCGCACCCGACTCCTCGCGCCAGCGCCAGGCCGTGACCGCGTTCCTCGCCGCGACCCGCACCGGTGACTTCGAGGCGCTGGTGGCCCTGCTCCACCCGGAGGTGGTCCTCACCGCCGATCCGGCCGTGATCCCCACCCCGGAGCCGGTCGTCGTCCTGGGTGCCCACACGGTCGCCAAGGGCGCCATGGCGGCCACCGGGCGCGCCCAGTTCACCGGCCCGGCCCTCCTGGACGGCACGCTCGGCCTGGCCATGGCCCCGCAGGGCCGCCTGCGCCTGGTCCTGGCCTTCACCGTCGCACCGGACAGCGGACTGATCACCGCCGTCGACGTGATCGCGGAACCGGACCGCCTTGCGGCGCTGGAACTGGCGGTGGCCTGACGCACGACCCGGTCGGGCTGCCGCGCTTCTACGTCGCCTGACCCGCCCCGCCCCGGTCACGCCGGGGCGGTGGCGGTACCGGGGGCGCGGTCAGTCCGGCGGTGACGAAGGCGATCACGGTCGCCGTGCGGGGATAGGGGGAGGCCGCCGTGGGAGGTCCGGCGAGGGGGCGGCCGTAGGTTTCCAGGACGAGGCTGAACGCCAGGCCGCAGCGTTCCGTGACCTCCTGGACCGACAGCTCGGGCAGTGCCCGGCCGACCATGACCTCGAAGGGCGCGGGCAGGAACTGCGCCGAGACGTTGGGCAGTTGGCCCGTCGGCAGGGTGGCCCGGGCCAGCAGATGGCAGAGCATCCGCCCGTCCCTGCTGCGCGCCAGCTCGGCGAAGGGTTCGACCAGGGCGGCCACCATCTCGTGCACCGATGCCTCCCCGTCCGGGACGTGCAGCCGCTCGGCCATCCGGTCCACCCACAGCGGGCGCAACTCCTCTTCGAGCAGCGCCGCGATCAGGCCCTCGCGGGATCCGAAGTGGTAGTGCGCCGCCCCCGGGTTGAGTCCGGCCTCCGCGTTGACGGCGCGTACTGACACTCGGTCAGGACCCTGCTCCAGAAAGAGTTTCCTGGCCGCGGCGAGAAGCCGCTCCCGGGTGGAGGCATCGGACTGCTGGCTCATGCGCACATTGCAGCACAGCTCTTGGCGACAGCGTCCAATCGCTGATTGAATTCCGATGGGACGAGTGGGAGCAGACGCGTGAAGGGCAGAGCTGAGGTGGAGAGCGGCTTCCTGGACCTTCCCGCCCAAAACCCTCTGCAGAGGAGCATCGTCATGGGCAACGTCGTCGTCACCGGGTCCGCGTCGGGCATCGGCGCCGCCAGCGCGGAGCGGCTGCGCGCGGCCGGGAACCGGGTCATCGGGGTGGACGTGGGCTCGGCCGACGTCGTCGCCGACCTGGGCGCCCCCGAAGGAAGACAGCACGCCATCCGTGCGGTGCTCGACCTCTGCGGCGGCACCCTCGACGGCGTGGCCGCCGTCGCCGGAGTCGGCCCGGACACGCGGGACCCCGCCGCCGTCGCCTCGATCAACTACTTCGGTTGCGTCGAGCTGTTGACCGGACTGCACCCGGCGCTGCGGCGTTCGGGCGCGGGGCGGGCCGTCGTGATCAGCTCCAACTCCGCAAGCACCGTCCCGCTGATCGACGGCACACTCGTGGAACTGCTGCTCGCCGGGGACGAGGACGGCGCGCGCAAACAGGCAGTCGCCGCCCGGAACGCCCTGCCCGACCGGGCCCTCGCCACCAGCCCCAGCGTCTGCGCCTACGCCACCTCGAAACTGGCGCTCGCCCGCTGGGTGCGCCGCACGGCCGTCACCCCCGAGTGGGCCCGCCGGAACATCCTGCTCAACGCCATCGCGCCCGGGGCGGTCCTGACGCCGTTGATGACCCGCTCCACGGGCACCGACGCGGACGGAGACCCGGACGCCTTCCCGACGCCCATGCCTCTGGGGGCCTTCGGCGAACCGGCGGACATCGCCTTCTGGGTGGAACAGTTCCTGCACCCCCAAGCGCGCTTCACCACCGGCGCGATCCTGTACGTCGACGGCGGTACGGACGCCGCGATGCGCCCCGACTCCCAGCCTGCGCCCCTGGAGGGCTCATGACGCCCACCGTGCGGCGGTCCCTCTTCGAACCCGCCCGGCTGGGGCCGCTGACCTTACGCAATCGCTTCCTCAAAGCCGCGACCTTCGAGGGCATGACCAAGGGTGCCGTGGCCGGCGACGACCTGATCGCCTTCCACCGCCGGCACGCCGCCGGAGGCGTGGCGATGACCACCGTCGCCTACTGTGCCGTGGCGCCGGAGGGGCGCACCGAACGCCACCAGATCTGGATGCGACCCGAGGCGGTGGCGGGGCTGCGCCGCCTCACCGCCGCCGTCCACGACGAGGGAGCGGCAGCCTCCGCCCAGTTGGGTCACGCCGGGCCCGTCGCGAACGGCACGTCCAACGGCCTGCCCGCGCTCGCCCCCTCGCCGATGGTCAGCGCACAGGCCCTGGCGCGCGTCCGGGCGGCGAGCCGTCAGGACATCGCACGGATCGCCACGGCGCACGGCGAAGCGGCGCTGCTGGCCGTCGAGAGCGGCTTCGACGCCGTGGAGATCCACCTGGGCCACAACTACTTCGCCAGCTCGTTCCTGAGCCCCAGGCTCAACAAGCGCAAGGACGAGTACGGCGGCTGTCTCGCGAACCGCGCCAAGGTCGCACGGGCGGCGGCCCGCGCGGTGCGCGACGCCGTCGGTGACCGCGTCGCGATCCTGGCCAAGCTGAACATGGACGACGGGGTGCCCGGCGGCCTCTGGCTGGACGAGAGCCTGAAAGTCGCCCGGTGGCTGGAGGCGGACGGCAGCGTGGACGCGCTCGAACTCACCGCGGGCAGCTCGCTGTTGAACCCGATGTACCTTTTCCGCGGAGATGCCCCGCTCCAGGAGTTCGCCGCGGCCATGCGCAACCCGCTGGTGCGCCTGGGCGTGCGGATGGTCGGCAAACGGTTCATCCGCAGTTACCCCTATCAAGAGGCCTACCTCCTGGACAGCGCACGGCAGTTCCGCTCCGCTCTGCGCCTGCCACTGGTGCTGCTCGGCGGCATCGCGCAGCGGGAGACGGCGGAAGCGGCGATGGCGGAGGGCTTTGAGTTCGTCGCCATGGCCCGCGCGCTGCTGCGCGAGCCCGACCTGATCAACCGCATGCGGCGGGAGCCCGGCACCCGCTCCTTGTGCGTGCACTGCAACAAGTGCATGCCGACCATCTTCAGCGGCACGCACTGCGTCCTCGCCGAGGCGACCGACGTCTGACCGGTCACCACGAGCCGGGCGACCGACGCCTGAGCGGTCACCACGAGCCGGGCGGAATCACCGGAGGACGCACCGCACCGGTGAGCGTGCGGACCTCCAGAAGCTCGATCGGACGCGACCACACCTCCCGCTTTGTCCTCTGGCACCGACGCGCGGATGCGGGCACCATCGCTGTACTCCACCTGCACCACAGCCGTCCCATCCTCCGCACGGTCACCAGCAGGAAGGAACCACCATGCGCATCGGCTCCGCGCTCACCGCGCTCGCGCTCACCACCGGCGCCCTGATCGCCCCCGGCTTCGGCGTCCTGACCACGGCCACCGACGCCTTCGCCGCCACCAAGATCAGCCACGCCACCGCCACCTCGATGTTCCGCGACGTCGGCATCACCTGGTCGTCCTCCGGCGGCTGTTCGGACCGCAACCGGCCCACGTGCACGTCGTTCGACCAACTCAACCTGGCCACCGCCCAGGGCGCCCAGACCCTCAAGCGCGCCAGCGGGTGCGCCCTGAACATCACGGGTGGCACGGAGACGGGCCACGCGAGCGGCACGTACTCGCACTGGAACGGATACAAGCTCGACTACGGCAAGAACACCTGCGTCACCAACTACGTGAAGAACACCTTCACGTACATCGGCCCCCGCGGAGACGGCGCCGCGCAGTACAAGTCGGGCTCCGGCAACATCTACGCGGACGAGGGCAACCACTGGGACGTCCTCTACTACAACTGCGGCGGCTGCTGACGTTCACCGGCCGCACCAGGCAAGCTGGACAGCACGAACCGCACGGCACACATGAACGGTCCTCGATGAGTCTTCGTCAGTACGAGTACGCCCTGGCCGTCGCCGAGCAGGGCTCGGTGACGGCCGCGGCGGAGATGTTGCACGTCGCCCAGCCGTCGGTGTCCCAGCAGATCCGGGGCCTGGAGAGGGAACTGGGCGTGCAGCTGTTCGCCCGTACGCCGAGCGGCCTGGTGCCCACCGTGGTCGGGCGCGCGTTCCTGCGGGAGGCGGAGGTCGCGGTGAGTGCCTCGCGGCGGGCGCGGGCCACGGCGCGGGCCGGCGCCGATGACCTGGTCGGCGAGCTGGTGGTCTCGGTGCAGATGGGCTTCGGCACCCACCAGCTGCCGAGCGCCCTGGGCGCGTTGCGGCGCCGCTTCCCGCGCCTGGAGGTCACCGTCTTCGAGGAGCCGAGCTCCGCCGAGCTGGAACAGCTGGGGCGCAGGGGTGTGCTGGATTTGGCCCTGATGGCGCAGTGCGAGCAGAGCCCCGCCGACGCCCACCACCTCGGCGACGAACAGTTCGTGGTGGTGCTGGGCGCCGGACACCGGCTCCTTGCCGCGGACCGGGTCGAGCTGCGGGACCTGGCGGGAGAGGCCTGGGTGCGCTTCGACCGCGACAGCGCGCTCGACGCCGTCCTCCTGGACGTGCTGCGGGGCGGTGAACTGGCCCCGACCACGGCCGCCCGCGTCTCCCAGACGGCCACGGCCGTGCGGTGGGCCGCCCAGGGCCTCGGAGTCACGCTCGTCCCCGCCTCCGCGGTGCCCGGCGATCACGAGCACCTCGCTCGGCCGGTGTCCCCGGCCGTGTCCCAGCCCGTCATCGCCGTGCTCCGGCAAGGTGCCGGTCCGGCGGAGACGACTCTGCTCGAACTCCTGCGGAAAGAGACCTGGTCGAAAACGGCCGTCTCTCCGCGGCATTCCTGACGCACGTCCACTCTTCGCTTTCCCCCGGACTCCTGCGGATCCCATGGACTTGCGCGAATTCCCGCGGACCTGCGGAATTTCTCTGCTCAGCCCCTGGGGAATTCCCCGCCGTCCACCACGAGATTGCTGCCGGTCAGCCAGCTCGCCCGGTCCGACATCAAGAACAGCACCGCGTCGGCGATGTCATCGGGCAGGCCGTCGCGTCCCAGCGGGGGAGTGGTGGTGTCCTGGCCGGGGCCCGAGTCCAGGCGCGCCCACTGCTCACGGGTCGTCTCGCCCCCGGGCGTGGCGGTCCTGCCCGGCGACACGGTGTTGACCCGGACCCCGAACGGAGCCAGCTCGGCGGCCAGACCCCGGCTGTAAGCCTCCAGCGCCGCCTTCGCCGTCACGTAGTGCAGGAACGGCGGTGCCACGGTGGGCACCGCGGCCGACGAGACATGCACGATCACCCCCGAACGCCGTTCCCGCATCCCCGGCGCCAGCAGCGCGTCCAGCCGCACCGACGCCAGGAAGTTCAGGTCCAGCGCGTCCTGCCACTTCTCGTCGGGGATGGCCAGCGCCCCCTTGTACGGCTGGGCGCCACCGGCGTTGTGGACCAGGACGTCCACCCCGTCGAGCACCTCCGCCACGGCCTCGGCCAGCGCCTCCGCCCCGGTCCGCGTCCGCACGTCGGCCGCCACGAACGTGGCCCCCTCCGGTGTCACGCCACTCGCCGACCGGGCGATCGTGAGCACCTGGGCGCCCGCGTCCAGCAGCTGGCGCACGATGGCCGCCCCGATGCCGCGCGAGCCGCCGGTGACCAGGGCCCGCTTTCCCGTGAGGTCCCGCGTTTCCGTCTTTTTCTCGTTCGTGGTCATGCCACCGACTTTCTCGTTCGCCTATTCCTCTGCCAGCTCGTCGACCGTATGTAGGGAATGAAGCGCGGGGCAAAGACGAAAAGGCAGCAGCCGCCATAGGAGACTCCTATGGCCAGGAATGTGCGAAACTGGCGTGGTGACGGAAAGCGAGCGCGCCATGGACCGGCGCCTGGAGCGAGCCATCCTGGACCTCCTGGAGCGGCGCGATCCGGCCTCGACCATCTGCCCGTCCGACGCGGCGCGGGCGGTGTACGAAGGGGACGACGACGGCTGGCGCGAGCTGATGGAACCGGCCCGCCGCGCGGCCCGCCGCCTGGTCACCGCCGGCGAAGTGGAGATCACCCAGGGCGGCCACCGGGTCGAACCGGCCACGGCCCGCGGCCCGATCCGCATCCGCCGCCTCACCTAGTCCACCGCCTTGGGCGGCCGCGGACGGCGCCCATTGCTAGGCTGGCGCCCATGCGGATGGGTGTGAACGTCCCCAACTTCGGTCCCGGAGCGCATCCGGAGCACCTCGGCCGGTGGGCCGGGACCGTGGAAGGCCTCGGGTTCGATCTGCTGATGATGTCCGACCACGTCGCGATCACGCCGGACGTGGCCGAGCAGTACCCCGCACCCTTCTACGAGCCCTTCACCACGCTCGCCTGGATGGCCGGCATCACGACCAGGATCAAGCTGGGCACGACCGTCCTCATCACCCCCTACCGCCACCCCCTTCTCGTCGCCCGCATGGCCGCCAACCTGCACGAGCTCAGCGGCGGCCGACTGGTGCTCGGGGTGGGCGTCGGCTGGGCCCGGGAGGAGTTCGCGGCCCTCGGCGTGCCCTTCGAACGGCGTGGCGCGCTGACCGACGAGCATCTGCGGACGCTGCGCGCCGCCTGGGACGACGAAGCCGACTACCGATCCGGCCAGGTCCCGCTCTGGATCGGTGGGAACAGCGACGCGGCCATGCGCCGGGCCGTGCGGTTCCAGGCCCCCTGGCATCCGCTGCGGTTCACGATGCCCTGGTTCAGGGACGCGCTGGTCCGGCTGAAGGCCATCGCCGCCCAGCTGGAGCGGCCCCTGCCCGGCTTGGCGCCGCGGATCCGCCTGGCGCTCACGGAAAAGCCGGTGGACCACCCGGAGCGCCGGGCCGGAGAAGGAACCATCGAGCAGTTCCTCGAAGACGTCGAGGAACTGCGCCTGGCCGGGGCCGACACCGTGCTGCTCGACCCGTACCACGGGGATCCGAACGAGACCCTGCGGCCCGAGCCGGCCTGGCAGGCGCTGGCCACCGTGGCCGCACACCGGGCCTAGCCGAGAAAGGGAGCAACCGTGGCACCTCACGATCACGACGACCCTCCGGGGACCGACGCGTCCCCTGCCGCGTCCGTCACCGACACCGATCTGGTGCATCTGCGGCGCTGCGTGGAGCTGGCGGCCGAGGCGCTCGACGCGGGTGATCTGCCGTTCGGTTCGGTGCTCGTGGACGCCGACGGCCGGGTCAGGGCCGAGGACCGCAACCGCGAGACCACCGCCAAAGACCCCACGGCGCACCCGGAGCTGGCGCTCGCCCAGTGGGCCGCGGCGAACATGGCCCCCGAGGAACGGGCCACGGCGATCGTGTACACCTCGGGTGAGCACTGCCCGATGTGCGCGGCCGCGCACGGGTGGGTCGGTCTGGGGCGCATCGTGTACGCGAGTTCGTCCCGGCAGGCCCGGGAGTGGAAGGCCGAGTGGGGCGTTCCCCTCACCTCGCCGCTGAGTCCGCTGACCATCCAGGACGTCGTGCCCGGCCTGGACGTGGCCGGACCGGTGCCCGAACTCGCCGCTGAAGTCAGGGCGTTGCAGTGGCGCCTGCGTACGGGCGAGAGCGCGGGCGACTGACGGCGGGCCACAAGGCGACCCGCACGGGTACGGACGGTTCCGGGGCCCGGCAGCTGGTGCGCTGCCGGGCCCCGGCGTGTTCCCGTACCTGTGCGTGTGATGTGGCCGAGCGGATCGGACCGTGTGGCGGCAGGGCCTGCGACGGCATGCCGTGTCAGACCATGAACTGGTCGTACTTCGCCATGTGTTCGCGCAGCTCTTCCATGCTGGGGTTGCGGCCGCCCGCCGTGAGACGACCCAGGCCGCGGAAGTAGTCCTCGCGGTCGTAGATCGGGTAGAACATGATCAGCAGGGTGGCGTCCTCGGTTCCCCGGTTCGTGAAGCCGTGCGGCTCACCCTTGGGAATGTAGGCGAACGCGCCCGGCTCACCCACCACCTTGCGGTCGCCGATGGTGAACTCGATCTCGCCCTTGACCACGTAGAACATCTCGGTGGACTGCTTGTGGATGTGCGGGGACGCGCCCTTGGCCTCCGGTGCCATGTGGTGCTCGAAGAAGCCGAATTCCCCGTTGGAGTCGGGGGTGGTGAGCTTCAGATAGGTCCTCTTCGTGTCCCGGATGTCGACGTATTCGCCTTCACCGGCGGGGACGTACAGCGGTACGGACATTCTTTCCTCCTGGAGTGGTGTTCGTGTCGTGCGGTGTGGTGACGTGCGGGCCGCCGGCCCATCCCTCGGGCCGGCGGGCGGAGGTGATCACGTGGCCTCGGCCAGGGCCGGGTCCTGCCGCGGCCTGCTGTCCGCCTGGGCCTGCGCCCACCGGCCGATCGCCGGTGCCGCGAGACCGCAGAGGGCGAACAGCGCGGCCAGGACGGCCCATCCGGTGCTGCCGGCCGTGATGACCAGGCCGACGACGAGAGGTGCCGCGATCTGCTGGACGGCGACCCCGAGCCAGAAGACCGAGAGGTAGACGCCCTCCTGTCCGGGCGCCGCGAGCAGATACGACCCGCCCCAGCCGCCCGCGGACTGGAACAGCTCGCCGGCGGTCAGCGCGACCATGGCGAGGAGCAGCACGCCGACGGCCATGACGACGGGCGGCTTCGGCGCGGCGACGAGCAGCAGGCAGCAGACCGCGAGGGAGACCCCGGCCCGCACCAGGGCCCGCGCCGAGCCGGCGATGGTCTCGGTGCCCCGGCTCGCGCGCACCTGCAAGGTGACCGCGAGCACGGTGTTGACCGCCACCAGCGGTGAGATGACCGCCGCGGGGACTTTGGTGTGCTCGACGATCCACAGCGGGACGCCGATGCTCAGCAGGGTCATGTGCATGGTGAGGATGGCGTTGATGCCGGTGAACGACAGGAACGGTTTGTCGCGCAGGGCGTCGACGGAGAAGCGGCGCCGCAGGCTCTTCGCCGGCTTGCTGAGCACCGGCAGCCGGTGGGCCAAGAGCGCGAGTATGGCGAACGAGGCGGCGTTGAGCAGCAGGATGGCGCCGTAGCCGGCCCGGGTGTCGATCAGCAGCCCGACACCGCCGAGCAGGGCGCCGACGGTGAAGCCGACGTTGCGCAGCGACCGCAGGACCGCGACCACCCGGACCCGGTCGTCGGTCGCCGTCACCTGTCCGACCAAGGCCTGTTCCATCGGTGCCGCCGCCTTGTCGACCAGGCCGAGCAGGCACACCACCGTCAGGAACTGCCACAGGTTCTGGACGAACGGGTAGAGGACGAAGCAGGCGCAGCGCCACAGGCTCACCCCGACCAGGACCTTCTTCGGGCCGATCCGGTCGGCGAGAACGCCGATCGGCACCGCCGTGGCCAGCGCGATCGCGGCCGACAGGGTCAGGCCCAGGCTCAGTTCGCCCACCGACAGATGGACGGACCGGGTGATGAAGGGCACGGAGACGGCCAGGAAGGCACCGGTGCCGACGGCGTCGATCATCGCCATCACCGACAGCCGCATGCCGACCCGTCCGCCGGGGATGGACCGGGGCCACCCGCGGGCGCGCTGCCAGAGTCCAGACATCTGCTTCCTCATTCCGTGGTGATCCGGACGGTGGCCTCGGCGTCCAGGGCGCGTCGCCGCGCGGATGCCGCGTCAGGGCCGGTCGCGATGACGTGCCCGGCACGGTCCCAGGAGGACGTCCACGGCAAGACCTCCTGGCCGGCCTCGACGTCGACCTCCACGTCCCGGACACCGGGCAGGGCCCGTGCCGCGTGCGTCCCGGCGACCTTCGTGACGGTGCCCGGCTCGGCGGCCAGGAAGCGGATCGCGGCTACCGCGCGCGCGGAGCGCGGCAGGGTGACCGGGCGCCCGGCCAGCAGGTCGATCAGGGCCAGCCTGATCCGGGTGCCGTAGGCCAGGTCGTTGAGGTCGATCAAGTAGTCGCCGGGGCAGCGTCCCGCGCATTCCACCAGGGCGGGGCCGGAGTCGGTCAGGATCCACTCGGCGTGCAGGATGCCGGTGCGGTAGCCGGTCGCCCCGATGAGCGCGCGCATCGCGGTCTCGAACGCGGTCTGCGTGGCCCGGTCCAGCGGAGCGGGCAGCAGATGACCCAGCTCCACCGGGTAGGGCCCCGGAATCACGGTTTTGGCCGTGACGTTATGGAAGATGATCTCGCCGTCCCGCACCAGCGCCTCGACGCTGTACTCGGGTCCGCGCAGGCGTTCCTCGGCCAAGAAGCGCCACGTCAGGGCGCGGTCGGGTACCTGCTCGTACTCGTCGGCGGACGAGGTGCGCTCCCAGGCCCGCGCCGCCGACGCGGCGTCGACCGAGTCGAGGAGCTGTACGCCGACGCTGGCCTGCCGGTTGGCCGGCTTGACCACCACGGGGCCGTCGCCCGCGAAGTCGAGGATGTCCTCGGGCCCGTACACCTCGCGCCAGCGCGGGCCGCGGACACCGGCGGCGTCGCACACCTCGCGCAGCCGGGCCTTGTCCCGCAGGGCCTGCGCGGCGTGTTCGGTCGCGCCCGGCAGGCCGAGTTTCTCGGCGAGCGCGGCCGCCGCGGGCACCGCGTACTCCAGTCCGGGCACGACCGCGACGACCGGGCGCCGGGCCTCCAGTTCGGCGGCCAGATCGAGGGCGCCGGCCGACTGCTGGTAGCTCGTGGGCACGATGCGCTCCAGGCAGCCGAAGCGTCCTGCCGCGTCCCGCAGGTCCCGCTTGCGGATGATGTCGGGCTCTTCGAGCACCACGACGGACCCGTCGGGCACACTCCCGTCGATGGCCCGTAAGTAGGCCGCGTTGTAGCCGACGAACACCACCTGCGCGTCGGTGCGGTGGGTGGTCATGGCCACCTCCTGGTGGGTCATGACGACCTCCTGGCGGGTGAGGCGGAGCCCTGCACGGTCGTTGCCTTTCTGCGGGTGGGCAGGTTCGGATGGGTCGAGGGGTGCGGGGGCGCGCCGGGTGACGGCGCGCGTGGGGGTGTCGGACGCTCCAGGGCCAGCCCGTCGGCCCGTACGGGCGTCCCGTCGATGACCAGCTCGATGGTGGCCAGGACCTCGGCGCACCGGCTGCGCGCTTGGGCGGGCGTGGCGCCCGAGACGATGACGTGCCCGTGGCGGCCCTTGGAGTCGCGGACTTCCCGCACCCGGTCGCCGGGGCGCGGCCGCAGGGCCAGCTCGTCGACGTAGGGCAGCCGGCGGGCCCTTTCCAGGCCGCGGATCGCGTCGAGCCGGCCGGGCGGGAAGGTGAAGAACCGGACGGCTGCCGTCGCCGTCGGTGCGGGCACGTCGGCCGGTGTGCCCGCCAGGCCGGTGAAGATCGCCTGTTCGATGTCGAGGCCGCAGGCCAGTTCGACGAGCCGGGGTATCCGGTCGCCGCCGAGGCGGGCCTGTGACTCGACGATGCGCGGGCCGCGGGCCGTCCAGATCACCTCGGTGTGCGCGGGGCCGGAGCGGTATCCGCACACGGTGAGGAAACGGACGGTCAGCTCCTCGACGGCACGCCGGCGCTCGGGGGGCAGGGGCGCCGGGTGGACGTGTCCCACCTCCACGAACAGCGGCGGTGGCCCCAGCAACTTCTCGGTGATGCCGACGACTTGGTGGTCGCCCTCGTGGCTGAGTGTCTCCACGCTGTACTCGGGACCGCGCAGATACTCCTCCACGAGGAAGGGACCGTCATAGCCGTAGGTGTCGACGAGTGCCGTCCAGGCCGTCAGGTCTCCCGGCTCCTGCCACAGGAACACGCCCCGGCTGCCGGCGAGCGCGACCGGTTTGACGACGGCCGGGGTGCCGATCCGCCGGACCGCGCCCGGCACGTCCTGCCGCGTCGGAGCCGCGGCGAAGGAGACCGGGGACACATCGTGCCGGGCGAGCAGGTCGCGCATCGCGTGCTTGTCGGCGAGGAAGCCGATCGCCGCGGCGGAGTTGACCTCGGCGTGCAGGGACTCGGCCACCTCGTGGGCGAGGACCATCGTCTCCTCCCGGCCGATGTGATAGATCACCGAGGCGTGGTGCTGCCGGGCCACCGATCCGATGGTGCGGCGCAGCAGGTCCCGGTCGCTGAAGTCGGCCGTCACGAACAGGTCCGCCAAGTCCCGTACGTCGGAGAGGTAGTCCGGTGTCTCCAGTCGCGGATCCCAGATCGCGCCGACCCAGAACCCGGCGGCCCGTGCCTTGCGCACGAACTGGCGGTAGGGCATGACCATCAGCAGGCGCGGCCGGTCGTCGGCCAGGAGCGCCCGGGGCGCGGGCGCCGTCATCGCGCACCGCCAGGGACGGTCGCCGTCGCGGGCGCCGGGGCGGCCTCGCGGCCGAGCAGGCTCAGATACCGCTCGCCGGTGTCGGGCAGGAGGGTCACGATGCGCCGGCCCCGGTACTGGGGGCGGGCGGCCAGGACGCCGGAGGCGTGGACGACCGCGCCGCCCGAGACACCGGCCATCAGCCCGGCGTGCACCGCGAGCCGCCGGGTGGTGTCCATGGCATCCGCGTCGGACACCGTGATCACCTCGTCGATGAGGCTCTGTTGCGTGGTCGACGCGATGAAGCCGCCGTTGAAGCCCGGGATGCCGTGCGTGCCTGGCCTACCGCCGGACAGCAGCGGCGATCCCGCGGGCTCCACCGCCACGATCCGCACCGCGGGGTGGCTCTCGCGCAGATACCGCCCCGCGCCACTGAGCGTACCGCCGGTGCCCACGCCGCAGACGAACACGTCGATTCGTCCGTCGGCGTCCTTCCAGATCTCGGGGCCGGTCGTCTCGTAGTGCGCCCGTGTGTTGTCGGGATTTTCGTGCTGGCGGCAGAACCACGATCCGGGGGTCTGCCGGTGGAGTTCCTCGGCCTTGTCGACCGCCGCCCGGTAGCCGCCGGAGTGCGGGGTGGTCACCACTTCGGCGCCCAGCGAGCGCAGCATCGCCACGCGCTCCCGGGTCGCGTTGTCCGGCAGCACGATGACGCAGCCGTAACCGCGGTGTGCCGCCAGCGCGGCCAGCGAGATCCCGGTGTTGCCCGAGGTCGCCTCGATCACGGTGCCCGAGCCCGGGGCGAGCAGGCCCCGCTCCTCGGCGCCGCGCAGCATCGCCAGGGCGGCCCGGTCCTTGCTGCTGGACCAGGGGTTGAACAGCTCCAGTTTTGCCAGCACGTCGGCGTCGGCCGGGGCGCCCTCCACGATGCGGTCCATCGGCAGCCTCAGCAGCGGGGTGTTGCCGATCAGGTCGACCAGGGAGGCGGCCACCGGGCGCCGGGAGACCGGCTCGGTGCGGATGGCGATCTCCTGGACGGCGGCCTCCGCGGTGCGCGCCGCCAGCTGCGCGGTCTCGGCCACCACGAGCACGTGCCCGGCGCGGTCGCCGTTGCGGCGCAACTCCCGCACCACGGCGCCCGGCGTGGGTTTGACGACGACCTCTTCGACGCCGGGCAGCGCGGCGGCCCGCTGCCGGCCGGTGACCGACACCACCCGGCCGGGCTGCGCGGTCAGATAGCGGATGGCGGCCCCGGCCACCGGCCGGGGCGGCAGTGCGGGCACCGGCAGCGGCTGGCCGAGGTACTGACGGGCCACCAGCTCCAGGGACTTGACGCCGAGCGCCCGGTCGACCAGGTGGGTGATCTTCCCGCCGGCGGGCCGGGGGTTGATCTCGATGAGGCGGGGGCCCGAGGAGGTCACCTTGACCTCGACGTGGGCCATGCCCAGGTCGAACCCGACCGCGCGCAGCGCCTGGACGGCCAGCTCGCCGCAGGCGGTCACGAGGGGCTCGGGCAGAGCGGAGGGGAAGGTGTGGGCCAGTTCGACGAAGTAGCCCAGGCCCACGACCGACTTGTCGGTCACGCCGAACACCTCGTATCGGTCGCCGTCGGCCAGCACCTCCACGCTGACCTCGGGGCCGGTGAGGTACTCCTCGACCATCAGCTCGTGGTGGCGGGCCTGGCCTCGGGTGTTCTGTGCGCGGGAGCGGATCAGGGCGACGTGCTCGGCGGCCTGTTGCGAGGTGTCGACCAGGCGCACGTCGGCGCTGCTGGTCTCGTCGGCGGGCTTCACCACGCAGGGCAGGCCGATCTCGGTCGCGGCCGTGGCCGCCTCGTCGGGGGTGAGCACCGTGCGGAACGCCGGTATCGGTACGCCGCGTTCGGCGCAGCGGCGGCGCATCAGCGCTTTGTTGCGTGCGGTGGCCACGCCGTCGACGCTGACGGTGGGCAGGCCGAGGTGGACGGCGACCTCGGCGGCCACGACCACGTCGTACTCGGCCAGGGTGAGGAAGGCGTCGAAGGGGTGCTCGGCGCCGGCCGCGTGGACGTGCGGCAAAAGTTCGTCGAAGACGTTGGTCTCGCACCGGACGATGTCGTCGACGTAGCGGTCGAAGTAGTCCGGGCCGCCCGGGACCGCGAGGTAGCGCTCCAGGTCGCGGGTGAAGAAGGTGACGCGGCAGTCGAGTTCCTTGATGATCTGCAGGCCCTCGAAGCCGGAACCGGAGAGATTGCTCTCCAGGACTCCGACGTGAATCATCTGTGCCTCCGTTGGCGTGCCGGCGCATGGCCGGGCGTCGAGAGAAAAAGGGTGGGGACGGTTTGCGGGCAGGACGGTGGGCGCTCACCAGCACCCGGCGGTGGCCAGGGTGCGCAGCAGCTGCTCGGACTCCGCGCGTTCCGCGTCCGACAGCGGTACGACGGTGGTGGCCGCGGGGGCCGTCACCCGGGCCCGGGGCGGCACGTCGCCCAGGACCAGGGAGCCGGCGCCGATCAGTGCGTCGTCGCCGACGGTGACCGGGCCGAGCACGAGCGCGTTGGTGCCGAGCACCACGCGGTCGCCGACGACCGGGTGCCGCCGTGCGCCGGGCTCGCGCCGTGCGTCGCGCCACCAGCCGACCGCGCCCAGCGTGACCTGGTGGTAGATCGTGACGTCGTCGCCGATCTCGGCGGTCTCCCCGATGACGACCGCGGCCCCGTGGTCGATGAACACGCGCCGGCCGAGCCGCGCACCGGGGTGGATCTCGATGCCGCCGGTCGCCGCGCGCGCCCCGTAGGCGATGAGTCGCGCGAGGTGGCGGTGCCCTCGGGTGTAGAGGACGTGTGCCGTGCGGTGGGCCCACAGGGCCGGCAGGGCGGGATGCAGCAGCGCTTCGGCGCGGGTGCGGATCGACGGGTCCCGGGCCACGATCATGGCGAGGTCCTGCCGCATCCTGGTGACTGTCTTGCGCATGCGGTCCTCCGCCTCAGTAGTCGGGACTCTTGACGAGATGGCCGGGGTCTTCGACGATCTCCGGGATGTAGACCCGCTCGTTCCACACGTCCTGGGCCACCGGTTCCAGGGCGATGGAGACGACGCCTTCGTCGACCGAGAAGGCGGTCCTGACCGCGCTGGTGATCGCGTCCACCAGGGTCGATATCTGGGTCTCCTCGAGGTTGTTCGGGAAGTGCTTGATGTTGACGTGGGGCACGGGAATGACCTTTCGGGTGAGTCGTGCGGCCCGCACGGCGGCGACGAGTTCGTCCACCCCGTGCGCACGCAGCAGTGCGTAGTGATCGCCCCGCAGCCGTTTGGTCCGGGGCGGCGCGCTCGTCAGGGCGTGGCCGTGTTCGATGAAGGAGTCCTGGTCGCCCGCGGCCCGCAACACCGTGACCGGTGCCGTGACCCGGCGGCCGGCTTGCTGGTGCGGGGCGTACTCGAACAGGAAGGTCTGGCGCACCACGCCGACGATCCTGCGGACCAGTTCGCGGTCCAGGTGCTCGAACCGGCCGCAGACGAAGCGAATGAAGGATTCCTCGTCGTGCGTCGATGCCAGGCATTCGGCGACCGCCGCGCGCCGGATGTTCCCGGCGAACACGGAGTAGAGGATCGAGACGAAGGTGGGATCGGTGAAGTGCGTCGTCGCCTCGGTGGGCACGTGTGCGCCGGCCTCCACGGGCGGCTTGCCGGGCGCCAGGAGCAGCACCTCGTCGACGCGCTCTCCGGAGGCTTCGAGCTGGCGGGCCACCGCGAAGGCCAGCCGCGCGCCGAAGGAGTACCCCCACACCGTGTAGGGGCCGGTCGGCTGGACCTGCCGGATGAGCTCGATGTCCTTGGCGACCATCTCCTCGAACGTCGGGTAGGCGCGCTCGCCGGGGTTGATGCCGTGGGCTTGGACGCCCAGGAAGGGCCGGTCGAGATCCAGCCGCCCGGCCAGCAGGCGCAGGCTCATGGGGTAGCCGCCGAGGCCGGGCCAGCAGAAGACGGGCCGCCCGCCGTCGGCGCCGCGCAGCCGCACCAGCCGCGACAGTGCGGTGGCCGGCGTGCGGTCCACGAGGCGCGCGAGTCCGGCGACCGTCGGGGCGTCGAACAGCACTTGCAGCGGCAGGGAACTGCCCAGCTCCCGGTTGATCCGGCCGACCAGGTTGACCGCGGTCAGCGAATGGCCGCCGACGGCGAAGAAGTTGTCCCGGATCGACACCCGCTCCTGGCGCAGCACCTGGCCCCACAGTGCGGCGATGGCCTCCTCGGTGGGCGTGCGCGGGGGGACGACCGGAGCGTCGGCGTCGTCGACGGCGGCCTTGTCCAGGGCGCGCAGGGCGTGCTGGTCGACCTTGCCGTTGGGCGTCAGCGGAAAGGCGTTCAGGACGGTGACCCGGTTGGGCACCATGTACGGCGGCAGGGATTCGGCGAGGTTGTCCTTGATGATCTCGGCCGGGCCCCGCATGTGCACGGAGTCCTCCTTCATGCCCTCGCTGAGCCGCTGCTCGGTGCTGACCCGGCCGCCCACGGCGAAGTAGGAGGCCGTGTCCGGGCCGGTGCCCAGGAGGTCCGCGATGCGGCGGGCCGAGGCCAGGGGGTTGCCGGTCTGCGAGCTGTAGCCCGAGGACATCAGGCCCAGACCGAGGTCGTTCAGCTGGAGGCGCTGCAACTCCCGGCCCAGGTCGACATAGCGCTGCCAGGGTGCGGTCGCGCTGCCGAGCATGCTGATCCCGAAGCTCGACCGGGCGTAGACCTCCTGGTTGATCGCGATGACGTCCTGCTTGCGGATCAGACCGTCCGACACCCGCACCAGATCCCCGGCGTGGTACCGGTATTGGCCCTCGGCGAGATCGGCGATCCGGCCGGGGTGAGCCTGGACGTACAGCTCGACCGGGTGCGGTCCGGCCGGGTCGGTGGCCGTCCGCACCTCGTAGGTGCCCAGGTGGAAGTCCTCCTGCGGGCAGCGCAGCACGTCCTTGACGCCGGGGCTGTCCGCGAGGGGGCCGACGCGCAGCCCGTACTCGGGGAGCACCTGGTCGAACAGGCCGAGCATGTGGCCCGCTTCGAACCGGAGGACTTCTTGGATGTTGTTCTGGTAGACCGGCTCGATGGCCGAGCGGCGCCCGATGAAGTGGAGGCGCAGCCCGGGCGGGCCTGCGGCGGGGGCGGGGCGGATCAGTGTGAGGTGGTGCTCGACGGGGTGGTAGTAGTAGTGGCCCGCTTCCAGGCCGGCGACGCCGGACAGCTCCAGGTAGAGCTGGGTGGCGTACAGGGAGCCGGGCGAGGCGTACCCGTACTTGGGCAGCAGGCGCTCGCCGCTGGGGAATTGGCCGAAGTAGCGCAGCAGGGAGCCGAGTTCGGCCAGGGTGAGGCTGCTCGGGTCGCGGGGTGCCAAGGAGCGGCGGGCGGGCGGGGCGAGCAGGGCCAGGACGTCGTCGCGGGTGACGGGGCCGCCCTCGTAGAACCGGTAGGTCTTGCGGCCGAACACCGTGCGCCGCTGGCGGGCCGTGGGGGTGCGTCCGGGCAGCTCGACGAAGGGCAGCCCTGCGTCCTGCCGGGTGCCCAGGTTGCCCAGCTGTGCCTTGAGCTGGAGCCTGCTCTGCTTGGATTGGTGGTGGGCGCCGTGGTTGCCCTGGTCCATCAGCGCGGCCCGTTCGGGGTCGAGTTCGACGAAGGCCACGAGGTTGGCGCCGGTCCGCGGGTCGTCGCGGACCAGGACGGCGGCGGACTTGACCCAGTCGTGCTTCTCGACGGTCACCTTGATCTCGTCCAGCTCGACCCGGAAGCCGCGCAGCTTGACCTGGCTGTCGGTGCGGCCGAGGAACTGCACGGTGCCGTCGTCGTTCCACCGGGCCAGGTCGCCGGTGCGGTAGAGCCGGGTGGGGCCCTGACCGCCGGGGAGCGAGGCCGTGACGAAGCGGTCGGCGGTCATCTCGGGGTTGTGCAGGTAGCCGCGGGCCAACTGCGGTCCGCCTATGTACAGTTCACCCGATGCGCCGGATACGACCGGCCGGCGGGCGGCGTCGAGGACATGGAAGGTCGTGCCGCGCACCGGCCGGCCGATGGAGAGGTGGTCGGGGCCGTGGTGCACGGCCGTCCGGTCCACGCGGTGGGACGACGCGTTGATGGTGCATTCGCTCGGGCCGTACAGGTTGACCAGTCCGGCGTGCGGCAGCGCGTCGAGCAGCTCGATCGCCAGGCTCTTGGTGAGGGCCTCGCCGCCGCTGAAGACCTGGGTGAGCGAGGTGCAGTCGGCCAGCCTGCCGGTGTCGGCGAGGGCCTGCAGCAGGGTCGGTACGCCCTGGAGGGTGGTCACGCCGTTGGCCTGGATGAGGTCGATGAGCCCGCCGGGGTCGGCGTAGACGCCTGGTTGGCTCATCACCACGCCGGCGCCGCACGCCGGGGCGAGGATTTCCCACTGGGCGGCGTCGAAGCTCAGCGGGGTCTTCTGGAGCACCGTCTTCCCCGGCCCGAGACCTTGCTCGTCGGCCAGCCAGCGCAGCTGATGCACGATGCTGCGGTGCTCGATCCCGATGCCTTTCGGATTGCCCGTGCTGCCGGAGGTGTAGATGACGTACGCGAGGTGGTCGCCGCGTACGCGCGCCACGGGCGGACAGGCCTGGGGCCTGGCGTGGGTGTGTGCCCGGGACAGGGTGAGGATCGTCGTGTCCGGGGGCGCCAGCGCGGTCACTCGCGTGACCAGGGACTCGTCCGTGAGGATGACCTTGGTGCGGGAGTTCGCGATCATGTGGCGCACGCGCTCGTCCGGATACTCGGGCGACAGCGGCAGGTAGGCCGCGCCCGCCCGCAGCACGCTCCAGACGCCCACCATGAGGTCGACGGAAGGCTGCATGAAGATGCCGACCGGTTCGTCCGCCGCCGCACCGAGGTGCCGCAGGCGGTCCGCCGTGGTGGCGCTGTGCTCACCGAGCTGCTGGAACGTCAGTCTGTCCGGTCCGCACGAGACGGCGGTCCGCTCCGGTCGGGCGTGTACGGCCGCGCACAGCATGTCTGGCAGGGACAATTCCTTGGGACCCGTGGGGTTCGTCATCATTCTCTGACCTAGAATCCGTCAACTTTTGGGTGCGTCATGGGAATGGATTCGCTCAATCACGTGGAAGTCGCGGCGGAAATGGCCATGCTGAATAGGCAGCCGGAATCGACCGCCGGCCGTTGCGCGTAGACCGTCGTGCGAGAGCAGCCGGGGAGGCTGGAGGTGAAAAGGGATCGACGAGGGACCGGGTGCGGTCCCGTCTCATCCGGAAGGCGCCCGGGTGGGCGGTGGCCTGCGATGGAAGGACGGTCCGCGGCTGCGCGCGTCCTGCACCGTCAGGGTGTGGAAGGCCTCAGCACCGCGGAACGATGCGTCGATCGACCTCAAAATACTTCTCGAACATACCTTTACACTCTCCCCCGTTTTGACTGGCCGGTCTGCGATCAATGCGATCGAGCGAAACGCATCATCGGTCTGATCGTGAATTCCATACCGGCGAGTCTCTCTTGCTGAGGCGCTCACCTTAATTCCTGAGAAGACGCCTTGTAAAACATTAACTTTGTTACAGAGCAGGGGAGTTGGCCTGACTGCGCGAGGTGGGCGCGGTCGATCGGCATCCGCTTTGCGCTGTCCTGACGACCGACGCGGGCGCGCCTGCTGGCGAAACGGAGCGCCCGCTTTACAGGCGCCGGGTTCCGGCAAGGAGGGGCCAGTTGGCCGAAAATGAGGGTTGACCTGCCGCGTGGGATCGTTCACCGCGGTCACCTCTCACCCAAAGGCCATCAGAGCGCCCACCCGTTCCAGACCCGGGAGGGGCCCTATGAGGGGAGGCGGGCGGGTGCAAGAGACCGCGGGAGCCGTCCGGCGGCGTGGCACGGGCAGACCGTACGCGCCGGGCCCGCCCACCGGGCCGACCGGTGGACAGAGGGCCACTGACCTCGCCGAACAGGGTGTGTCGTGCAGTTCGCTTGTCGGGCGCGGCAGTTGGGCGGACAGTGGAGCGCAAGGCCTGCTCCCCTCGCCCGCCCCCGGCCCGCCGAGGGCCGGGCGGTCGCTCCCCGCCTCGCACCGGCTGGGGCCGCCTGATCGAGCCAGCCCGAATCAGGTACCGGGCAGGCCCGAACCAGGTACAGATTCGGCCCGAACCGGGTATCGGGCGGCTCTTGCACGCTCCGTGCTCCGCCCTCCGTGCCCCGATCTGCTGGATGAGGCCCGAACGCCGTACACCAGCGCCGGCCGCACGCCACGATGCCCCTGTGTCAGAAGCGATCTATGGACTCATCGGCGCCCTGGGCGGCGCCGTCCTGGGCGGCGCGGCCACGATCACGGCCCCCGCGCTCACCGGCCGCCATGTGCGGCGCCAAGAGCAACGCGTGCGCAACGAAGTCGAGTTCGACCGGATGATGGACCTGCGGGTCGCCACCCGCGACCTCCTGCTGATCCTCGACGAGGCACGGGAGGCGGTAGGCCGGGGCGAGCCCGCCGACCTCAGCGGATTCCGTGACGCGGTACAGGCGACGCGCAAGGCCGCGGACCGCTGCGCGATGTACGGGCTGCACTTCTCCCACACCCCCAGCACTCCGGAGATGCGCGGTTGGCAGCGGCCGTCACCGGAAACCGTGGCCCTGCGTGAATGCATCGACCTGGTGCGACGCGTGCTGCGCCTCATCCGTGACGACGTCCCGCGGGCCCGTGGAGCGGTGGACCCACAACTGCTGCGGCGGATCGACATCACCTTCGAAGGGGCCGAAGACTGCCGGCGCCAGGTCCTCGGGGTGCTGATGGACCGGATGGAAGAGCTGAGAGCGGAGATGGAAGGGGCGCGCCCCTGAGCAGCCCTGCCGGTCAGGTCCGTCCGCTGCGTACGGCGTCGGCCAGCGCCCGGCCATAGGCGCGGGAGCCCGCGGCGGTGGGATGCAGCGGGAATGCGTCGCGGGCGGAGAGGGCGCCTTCGATGTAGCGGTCGGCCGGTTCGGCGCAGGAGTCGTGGCCGGCGCCCAGGGCCCCGGTGTCGACGAAGGTGGCCCCGTGGCGTGCGGCAGCGGTGCGCAGCGCCGTGCCGAGCTGGTCGACCTTGGCCTGGATGTAGTCGGCGTCCTGGCCCCAGTAGGGCTGGCGGGGGAAGCAGCCCCCGGCGCGGAAGTACTGGCCGTACCCGACGACGTACACCCGTGCGTTCGGGGCGCGCCGGTGGATGGCGTCGAGGACGGCGTCGAACGTGGGCGCCCAGGTGTCGATGGCGGTGCCGTACCGGTCCGTGCCGCCTTCGGTGCCGGCCGCCGCACAGCTCTTGCCCAGGGGCTGCGGCAACGCGTTGAGACAGTCGACGGTCAGGCGGGACAGGGCCACGTCGTTGGCGCCGATGGTGACGCTGACGAGGTCGGTCTCGGCGGACAGCGCGTCGTACTGGGGCGCGGTGCCGGAGTGCTGCGGGGCGGTGAAGTCGTCGGCGGTGGCGCCCGAGCAGCTCACGTCGGTCAGCGTGGCGCCCAGCGCTCCGGCCGCGACATGCGGGTAGTCGGCGAGGGAGCGGACGCACTTGGGGTCGGCGGGATCGGCGGGGCGGACCAGCGGGGCAGCGGCAAAGGAGTCGCCGAGCGCGACGTAGTGGAGGCGGTCGCCTTCCGCCGCGACGGCGGGCGGCGCCGCGAGGGCGGTGGCGCAGAGCAGGCCGGTGACCAGCAGGGTACGCAGAGGCGTTCTCATGGGTGTCCCTTTCGTGGCGGTGCGGATTCGGCCCGGGCGCGCGGACATGCGGGGGAGCACGGGCAGGGGCGTGCCCTCAGGACCAGAGGCGGCGTTCGCGTTCCCGGGGTGCGTGCACGACGCGGGCGCCGTCGGCCCCGTACGTCATGACGGGCCGCTCGGTGTTCCACCGGGGCCAGCCGGGGTCGCCGCCGGATGCGAAGGCGACCCATGCCCGGTGCATGGCCTCGGCCAGGCTCCGCGGCGCCGCCGGGCCCGTCAGGAGCAGGCTGTCCGGGGTGCCGAGATTGTCGAAGACGAAGCCGATCTCCAGGGCGTGGCAGGCGCGGAGATCGTGCTGCGGGGACGGCCAGGCGAACTCGTAGACGAAGGTCCGGCCGGGCCGGTCCGCGCGGGCGTCGGCCAGCCGGTTGAGGGGGACACGCAGCACCTTGTCGGTGACCATGGCGCCGAGGATCTCGCCGGGTGACGCGCCGGGTCTGGCGGCGCGGTAGACGCCCGGAGCCCTCCAGGGCGCCCGGCCCTTGAGGACGGCGGCCCACAGCGCGGCGTTGCCGATGCGGTCGACGAGGCCGCCGGGCACGAACCAGAGCCGGTACTCGTCGGTGTTCCCGCCCAGCAGGACGTCGATGCCGTCGGAGGATCCCTGGGCCAGCGCGGCGGCAGGCGCCTGCGGCAGGATGTCGCCGTCGACGACGAGGTGGAAGCCGCGCCCACCGGTCAGCGGAGTGCCGCCCGCGGTGGCAGCCCGCTGGGCGGCCAGCAACTGGGCGCGGTCGACGCGGGCGAAGTCCCGTGCGGTGGCCGGGACTCGAAGATGCCGGGCGATGGCGGTCGTGGTGCGCGCCGCTTCGGTCCTGGTGACGGCGGTGGGGGCGCCGCTTTGGAGGATCGCCCGCCGGAACAGGCCCTTGGCCCGCGGGCTGGCCAGCAGGGCCGCGATGCTGAGGGCTCCGGCGGACTCGCCGAAGACGGTGACGTTGTCCGGATCGCCGCCGAAGGCGCGGATGTTGGCGCGCACCCAGGCGAGCGCGGCGATCTGGTCGCGCAGCCCGAGGTTGGCCGGGGCGTCGGGAAAGACGCCGAACCCTTCGATGCCGAGGCGATAGTTGAGGGAGACGAGGACGACGCCGTCGCGGGCGAAGGCCCGGCCGTCGTAACTGCCCACGGCGGACGAGCCGCCCCGCAGGGCACCGCCGTGGATCCACACCATCACGGGGCGGGCGCCCTCGCCGGGCGTCGCGGTCCACACATTGAGGTTCAGGCAGGCGTCGCCGGGGATCTCCGGGTCGGGCAGGAGCGCGTCCAGGGGAGGCGGGTAGGGGTTCTTGGGAGCGGTGGGCCCGAACGCCGCGGTTTCCAGGACGCCGTCCCAGGGCGGTACGGGCGCCGGGGGAGCGAACCGCAGCGGGCCCACGGGCGCCGCGGCGTAGGGGATGCCCCGGAAGGCGGCGATGCCGCCCTCGACCGTGCCGCGCACCGGACCGCACGCCGTGTCGATGACGCTCACGCGCACACCTCCTTCAGCTCCCGCTTGAGGATCTTGCCGCTGGGGCCGAGCGGCAGCTCGTCCAACAGCCGCACCACACGCGGGTACTTGTGCTTGCCGAGGTGCGCGCGTGCCCACGCCACGATCTCCTCGGGCGTGGCGGCGGCGCCGGGCCGCAGGACGACGGCGGCGCAGATCTCCTCGCCTCTGGCCTCGTCGGGCAGGCCGAGGACGCTGACCTGGGCGACGGAAGGGTGGCGGGCCAAGATCTCCTCGACCTCGCGCGGATAGACGTTGAAGCCGCCGCGGATGATGAGGTCCTTCTTGCGGTCGACGATGCTCAAGTAGCCGTCGGCGTCATGGACGCCCAGATCGCCGGTGCGGAACCAGCCGTCGACGACGGCGGCCGCAGTCGCCGCGGGGTCGTCGAGGTATCCGGCGAAGACGTTGTGGCCGCGCAGCACGACTTCGCCCACCTCCCCGGCCGCAAGCAGCACGATCCGGTCCTCGGTCTCCGGGTCGGCGACGGCTGCCTCCACGCCCCAGATGGGGTGGCCGACGGTGCCGGGCCGGCGGCCGGTGGCGAGCTGGTTGAACAGGGCGGCCGGTGAGGTCTCGGTGAGCCCGTAGCCCTCCAGTACGACGGTGCCGAAGGCGGCCTCGAAGCGCTCAAGGAGTGCGGTGGGCAGGGCCGCGCCGCCCGAGACGGCCATGCGCAGGCGGCCGGGACGCTGACCGCCGTCCTCGAGCGTCTCGGTCAGGGCGTGGTACATGGTGGGCACGCCCATGAAGACGCTCACGCCTTCGCTGGCCATCAGTTCAAGTGCGCCGGGGCCGGTGAAACGTGCGCTCAGGACGAGGGCCGCACCGGCACGCAGGGCGGCGTTCATGGCACAGGACTGGCCGAAGCTGTGGAAGAGCGGCAGACAGCCGAGGACGACGTCGTCAGGGGTGAGGGCGAACAGATCTTGGGCGCAGACGGTCGCGTTCATCACCAGGTTGGCGTGGGTGAGCAGGGCGCCTTTGGGCCTGCCGGTGGTGCCGCTGGTGTACAGGATCACGGCGGTGTCCTTTGCCTCGCGCGGCTCGGCGGCCGCCAGAGGCTCGCCGTCGGTGGTCACGTGCAGCACCTCGACACCGGTCTTCGTCGCCGCGGCCTGCGCGATCGCTTCGAGGGGCCCCGCGGTGACGATCGCGCGGCATGCGCTGTGCCGCAGGACGTGGGCCACTTCGTCGGTGACGAGCAGCGCGTGGACGGGCACGGCCGTGCCGCCGGCCGCGAGCACCGCGTAATAGGCGCGCGGGAAGTCGGCGGTGTTGGGCAGCAGCAGCGCGACCCGGACGCCCGGTCCGACGCCGTGGGCGCGCAGCCGGGCCGCGAAGCGCAGGACGTCGAGCCACAGCGTGCGGTAGGAGACGCGGACGTCGCCGTCGACGACCGCGATGCGGTCGGGATGGCGGACGGCGGATTCCTTGAGGATGGTGGCGACGCTCAACTGCACGGTTGCTCCCTTGCGCGTACGAACGGTGGTGTCCGACGGCCTCAGCTTCCGGCACCCTGCCGTCGCGGAACCATGTGCAAGAGCCCAACGTCGCAGCGTGCGGGGTGGGCAGGCGCCCCGTGCCCCGGCCGGGGCGGAGGGCCGGGGCACGCGCCCGCGCGTCCTCAGTGTTCGAGCTCCAGGGCCCGCAGAGCGAGGGCCCAGCCCAGGCGGGCCTCGCCGGACTCGGCGGGCCAGCCGGTGAGTTCGGCGACGCGGCCGATGCGGTTGAGGATCGTGTTGCGGTGGCAGAAGAGGCGTGTGGCCGCGCCGGACGCCGAGCAGCCGGAGTCGAGCCAGATGCGCAACGTCTCCAGGAGCACGGGGCGTTCGACGCCGCTGCGCAGGACTCCGCCGAGGTAGCGGATCGCCAGCCTCTCGGCGATCTCCGGCTCGGCGCCGAGAGCGGCGTGCACCAGGCGCTCGTCCAGCGAGGCGACCTCGCCGCCGGTCGGCGGCAGGGTGTCCAGGGCGCGGCGGGCCAGCCGTAGCCCCTGTGCGGCGGCGGACAGCTCCTCGAAGGGCGGCGATATCCCGGCCCGGCAGACGCCCTGGGCGCGCAGCACGTCGCCGAGCGGGGCGCCGTCGCTCGCCTTGACCCGTACCAGGCCGGCGACCGTCTCCGCGCGCGGCCGCCAGAACGACCACATGCCCACGGCCTTGAGGGCGGGGCCCGGATCGGGCGGGGACGCCGGGTCATGGGCGTCCTGGGCAATGACCACGACCACGTACCGGCCGTGCCGGGGCACGCCCAGGGCGGTGGCCGCCGCGGAGGCGACGGCGGGCTCGTCGCCCCGGCCGTCCAAGAGGGCCTCGAACAGGGCGCCGCGCCGGGACGCCTCGCGGTGTTCGAGCTCCAGGGTGCGCAGCCGGTAGGCGTCCGCCATCGCGGAGGAGAACCGGTCGATGGTCTCCCACACCGCTCCTGCCATGTCTCCCACCAGGCGCTGCTGGGCGGGCGAGCGGTCCCGCATCCAGTCGGCCATCGCCTGCCACAGGACCCGCCCGCCGCGACGGTAGGCCTGGAGGACCGTGGCCAGCGGCATGCCCTGCTCGGCGCGCAGCCGTCCGTTCTCGGCGGCGACCGCCTCGAAGCGGTGATCGGTGGTGGCCATTCCGCCGAACTCGTACAGGGCCAGCTCCATGTTGCCGCGCAGGACCAGTCGCAGGTCCTCGCGTGAGACCGGGCTGCCGCTGGCGTAGCTCGTGCTGTGGGCGCAGATGTCGGCCGCCAGTCTGTCGACGAGCCCCTCGATGTCGTCGATCAGTGTCACGGCCAGCTCATGGCGCAGCGCCAGCTCCTCGTCCATGGCCGAAGGATAAGCACGCGCGGCGGTGGCTGAAATCGTGCGACTGCCCACGCCGCGCGACGGGGCGGTGGGCAGTTGCACAGCGGGCGCGGTCAGTCGGCGATCGCCGGGACCCGGCCCGGCAGTTTCTCGTCCTCGCGGCCGACGGTGTGCTTGAGCAGGCAGGCCAGGGCGATGCCGGCCAGGCCGGCGACGAGGATGAAGACGAACGGGGTGTGGTCGCTGCCGGTGCGGTCCTCGATGAGGCCGAAGACCATGGGGCCGAAGAAGCCGCCGAGCAGTCCGACGGTGTTGATGAAGGCCAGTCCCACGGCGGCCATCAGACCCGACATCCGCGACATCGCCACGGACCAGAACAGCGGCAGCGTGCCGGTCAGGAAGAAGTTGGCGACGAAGAGCAGCGCATAGCGGGCCCCCGCGGACCCGGCGGGCAGATAGGCGCCCATGGCCGCGGTCCCGGCGACGGCACAGAGCACGATCAGCCCGGTGTCGTTGCCGATGCGGCCGTGCAGCCAGGGGAAGAACAGCACCCCGGCGAGGATGGCCACGCCCATGCTGCCGGTGACGAGCCCGATCGTCATCGAGCCCTTGACGCCGAGGCCTTCCACGATGGACGGCAGATTGAAGCCGACGGCGGAGGCGACGAGCTGGTTGACGAAGTACGTGCCGGCCAGCAGCAGTACCACCGGGCGCCCGAAGGCCGACCCGAGGTTGCCGCGCAGCCGGTGCGGCGAGGGCTCGCCGCCTGCGGCGGCGTGCTCCGACAGGGCGGCGGCCTCCTCGGGCGAGAGCCACCGGGCATCCTGCGGGCGGCTGGGCAGCGCGACCCAGACCAGGGCGCCGACGGCGACCGTCACCAGGCCCTCGACCAGGAACATCCACTGCCATCCCTGGAGTCCGGCGACGCCGTCGAGGGTCATGAGCCCACCGCCGGCCGGGGCGCCCAGGATGGTCGCTGCCGCGGGCGCGGTGTAGATGAGGCCGACGACGGTGACGCGGTGCCGCTGGGAGAACCAGAGCGTGACCGTGTACATCAGGGCCGGATACAGACCGGCCTCGGCGGCGCCGAGGGCGAACCGCAGGGCATAGAAGGACCTCTCGCCCTCGACGAACATCATGGCGGCCGAGACCAGACCCCAGGTCACCGCGATGCGCGCGATCCAGGCGCGGGCGCCCACCCGGTACAGCACCAGATTGCTGGGGACCTCCAGGAGTGCGTAACTGACGAAGAAGACGCCCGCGCCGAGCCCGTACGCGGCGGCGCTGACGCCGATGTCGGCTTCCAGCTGCGTCTTGGCCAGTGCGACGTTCGTGCGGTCCACGTACGACATGAAGTACGCCAGACCGAGCAGGGGCAGCAGCCGACGCATTGCCCTGCGGGTCGCGGTCGCGTGGACCACTTCGGAGGGAGTGGGCATGGGAGTCCTTCCCGCGGGCGCGGGTGCGCGCAGCAGGCCGTGGTGGAGGGGGAGCGGACCGCACCGCACCGCTCAGCGGTTGCGGGGGCGCGTTGCTCGTGGACGTTCAGCTTCGGTGACGGGCGCGCGACCCTGCCATGTGCAGACGCCCACCATGCACGGCATGCGGCTGGGCACCGGCCCGCCGCCGTCGGCACAGGAAGGGGTCAGAACGGTGTTCCCGGATACCGGCGGCGCAGCGCGTCGACGTGGGGCCGGAGGAACTGGCCGGGACACTCGGTGCGATTCACCGTTCCCGCCTGCTTCTTGCGCTCCTGATGGGACCAGACGCTGCGGCAGCCGAATCGGACGGCCAGGACGTCCACGAGGTCGTCGAGGCTCTGGAGCTGTGCGGGCGTCGCGGCGCCGTCGTAGCGGATCCACCCGTTCTCCGGGCGCCGTTCGAAGTCACCGGTCAGCAGGATGCCCAGATTGGCGGCGTTGAAGAGTTCCGAGTGGTCGCCCTCGATGCCCAGCGGCCGGCCCTCGTAGATGGTGCCGGTGCCGTCGATGACGTAGTGGTAGCCGATGTCGGACTTGCTCCTGGCGATCTGGTCCCGCTGGACCTCGCGCACGCCCTCGGGCGTGAACGTCATGGGGTCGGCCGAGTGATGGACGGTGATCCAGCGGTAGACGGAGGCGAGAGGCCGGTTCTCGCTCAGCGGCACGGGGGCGTCGCGGTAGGGCGGCGGCGCGGACGGCCCGGACGCGGCCTGATGGAACTCCCAGGCCCGCAGCGGGGGTTCGATGCGCAGGGGGGCCGCTCCCCAGGTGGTCCGGCCGACGATCGACACGGACAGCGGGCCCCGGGGTGTGGCGGCCCACAGCTCGTAGTCGCCGCGCGCCGGGTGCAGGAAGCGTGACTCGTCCCAGCAGGCGGCCACGGTGCCGTGCGCGGTCTGGATCGGCCGGGTGCCGCAGGACCTCAGGTCCAAAGGAGTGCGCTCCGGGCGCTGCCCCGCGACCGGAGCGGTGAACCGGCCGATGTCGTCGAGGACGGTGGTGCGCAGATCCGACAGGTCGTAGCCGTCGTGGGGGCAGGCCAGGGAGAGGGGAGGCGGCTCCACGACCCTGATCGCCGCGTCGCACCGCGGGCAGACGAGGACGAGCACCTCGCGGGCCACCAGCTCCGTCGTCGTGCCGGGCGGGAGCCGGTGGTGGAAACCGGGATCGGGCGGCGTGCGGCCGGGCCGCAGTTCGGCCACGGCCAGGGGGGTGGTGGCATCGGCGGCGGGCACCAGCTCGTGGTCGGCGCACGCGACGGTCCAGGCCCGCGTCCCGGCGTCGGGGACCGCGACCGTGCCCAGCAGGTCGCTCGTCGCAGGGACGCCCTCGTGCCGTCCCTGCGAGGGGTGGATGAGCCGCACGGCGACGTGCGGGAGCGCGGTGCCGTCGCGGCGCAGGATCACCAGGGAGGTGTCCGCGGGCGGCGAGAGCTCGGCGGCCAGCCCCTCTTGGACGAAGTCCATCAAGTGGTGGGCGAGTTGGCGCACTTCGGGGGAGTTCGGCGCGAGGACGTCGCCGGCGCGGTCGCGCACCCGCTCGTACGCGCCGCCGAGCGCGAAGCGCAGGAAGTCCTCGGCGAAGGCGACGATCTGTCCGGCGACGAAGTCGACCGCGGCGGGGGCGAAGCGAGGCGCCCCGAAGCCGGGTGCCAGGGGCAGCGCCGGAGCCCCGGACCGGGTCTTGGTCGCGGCGACGAAGGCGGTGCACCGCCGGGTCACCGCGTCGCCGTAGTACGCGCGCAGCTGGGTCGCCAACGAGACGTGCGGGTCGTACGACGCGCCGAGATTCACCCCGTCGATGTCGCCGAGGAGCCGGGGCAGCGAGGCGTGTCGGGCGATCCAGTGGTCCAGCGGCCGGTCCCGGTCCGTGGCGGGCGCCCCGGGGGCGTGGCGGGCACGGACGTAGGCCGCCAGCGCGAGCCCCAGGTCGCCGCTCCAGGTGAGGGCGAGATCGGCCCGCGGGTCGGGGAACAGGGGGCCGGGTGTCTGCCGGTCGGCTCCGTCGATGCCGGCCAGCACCTGGGCGAGGTCGAGCTGTTCGAAGCCGTGCTGGACCCGCAGCAGCGCGGCGAGGCGGGCGGCGAGGGGGCCGCGCGGCGCTTGAGGGGGGCTCGCACTCCAACCGAAGGGCGGGATGTTCCGCCGGTTGTTGACCATCCGCTGCCGGTACAGGACCAGCCCGGGCTCCGCCCGCAGCTTGCGCACGGAGGTGAGGTACTCAAGGCGGGTGCGGCCCGCGGGGCGTTGGTTCTCGCCCTCCTCGGCCAGGTCGAGGAAGGCGTCGAGCGTCGCCGTCTCCAACCGCACCCGCTGCTCGGCGACCACACGCCGGGGCGTGCCGACCAGGACCCGGTAGTCGAGATGGCGAGGGGGCGGCAGATCCGTCCGCAGGTGGACGCGGGTCTCCTGCCGGAAGTAGCCGGCCGCCGTGGCGGGCAGCACCCAGGAGGTCTCCCCGGTGAGATGGCCCCGGTCCACGTCGACCGCCACCCGGAAGGCGCCGGTGCCCCGGCCGTCCACGGTCACGCGGCCGATCGTCACCAGCGTGAAGTCGGCGGACAGGGGCTCGACGAGGAGCGCGGGAAGGTCGCCGCAGGGCAGGCCTTCCCGCAGCGGCGGGTCGCCGGGGTGCGGGGCGAGCGGCTGGATCAGCACCTGGTGGATGTGGACGACGAGCCGAGGCGGCCGGGCCGGGAGCTGCCCGAGGGACGCCGCCGAGAGCCGGGCGAGCGCGGTACTCATCGCGCACCTGCGTCATCGGGCGATTCCCGCGCGCCCGGGGCGAGGCGCAGATAGCCCTCCTGGGCGCGGGCCGGGACCTCGGGCAGCAAGGCTTGCCGGCTCGCCGCCACGACGGGGTCGTCCTGCCAGGTCAGGGGTGCGGTGCGGCGGGTCCACAGCCGTTCGCCGTCCGGCGCGGGAAGGAGCGGCATACGGATGGTGGCCGGATCGACCAGGACGGGGCCCACCCGCACCGAGGGCACCAGGCGTGCCAGGTCCTCCGCGAACCAGTCGCGCAGCAGGTCCACGCTCTTGCGCGGCAGGACCCCGCAGGTGGCGTGCACCTTGGCGGCGGGGTCCATGAGCAGGGTGAGCCGCAGCGCCCGGCCGGGCAGCAGGGACAGCGCGGAGGCGTCGGCCACCGAGGGGGTGCGGACCGGCCGCGCGGCCGTGGTGCGCCGGCCGAGGGCGGCGAAGTCGCCGCGGTGCCTGCCCGAGGGGGTGGCGACCCGGGCCACATCGGCGTGGACGGGATGGATCAGGCCGTAGTCGTCGTCGACGAAGTAGGCCAGCAGGCCGTCGTCGAGACGGGTGAGCGCGCCCAGCCGCACCGGGAAGGGCCGCCCGGCCAACCAGGCCCAGGCCGCGGCGCGTTGGGCGCGGTCGGCCGGGGAGAGGGCCGGGTGGTCGTCTTCCGGTTCGATGTCCAGGACCAGCCGGGCACGGACCACCGCGATCGGCCGTCCCACGAGCTGCGCGCTGTGTTCGCTGCCGGTCGAGCCGCCCGCCCCGACCGTCGTCGCGGTCGTGTCGATGAGGCGAAGCAGCGCGTCCAGCGGGGTGTCGGAGCGCGCGGCACCGGCGGCGCGCTCCCGTCCGTCGCGGTCGATCAGCCCTTGGGCCAGGCCGAGGAGGTGGCGCAGGCGCGGCCGGCCGGCGAAGGCCGCGGCTGCCGGTGCTCCCCAGGGCGCGCGGTCGCCCGGCGGGCCCTCCCAGACGACGGCGCCGGACAGCGCGTCGTGCGCGAGTTGGCCGAGCGGCCGGCCGCCGGGCGCGAAGAACTCCACCGCCCCGTCCGCGTGGTCGGCGAGCAGCCAGCCCGCCACCGGGCTCACCGCGCCGTCCTGCTGATCGACGGCCGCCTCACGCCGGTCGTCGGCGGCGTCCAGGAGGCGGAAGGACAGCGTCGCGGGCCGGTTGATGCGCGGCGGCAGCGCCAGGACGTCCCGGGCGGGGCCGCGCAGCCCCGCCCCGACATGGGCGCGCGGGGTCGCCGGATCCAGCAGGTCGACGGTCCTGCCGTACGCGTCCACGACCCGCAGTCGCCGCAGCCGCACGAATCCGGCCCGCAGCGGATGGGGCGGCCGGGTCGGTGGCGGCGGGACGCCGGGGGTGGGCGCCATGTCGTCGGTGAAGCCCAGCATGCGCTCACGCAGCCGGTCGAAGCCCGCCGACACCAGGTCGGGTAGTCCCTCCGCGGCGGCCAGGCGGCGCAGCCGGTTCTCCAGCGCGTCGTCGACCCTGCTCTCGCCGCGCAGATCGAGACGGTCCTCCTCGGCCAGGAACCGGGCGATGTCGTCGCTCAGGGTGCGGGAGGGCGCCGAGACGAGCGAGGACCTGCCCTGGAGCACGACGGCTTTGGCCCCGGAGAATCCGGCGTGGGGGTGCGGGGCGAAGTCGAGCTCGCCCAACTCCCAGTCCCCGGCGTCCGGATGGGGGTCCCACTCGATCTCCCACTCGCACCACAGCGGCACCCAGGCCTGCCGCCACAGAGTGATCCCCACCGGCGACGCGCCCGTGCCGTCCTTGAGGGACAGATGGGTCAGCGGCGCGGCGCGGCCGGGGAAGGCCAGGGACCAGACCATCATGGCGCCTTCGGCCCGCAGCCGCCGCGCGACCTCCGCGAGCGGCAGCCCATAGGTGTCGAGCCGGCCGAGCAGCTCCGAGTAGTCCGCGTACGGGTCTTCGACCGCCGCCTCGACGAGCAGCGCGTCGGCCTCGGGCGGCAGCGAGCCGTGGTCGAGGGTGCGTGCCAGCAGGTCCCTGCCATCGATGACGCCCGCCAGACGGGTGACGGTGTCCCCGGTCAGCCGGCAGGCCAGCCGCTCGCCGGGCGTACGGGCGCGGTCGTAGCCGTGCCGCAGCGAGCGGCGCAGGCCCCGCACCACCAGCACCGGGTCCTGGGGGTGGAAGCGGCGGGGCAGCGGGCGCGGCACCGGCTCGGTGCGGCGCGGGTCGGCGGGCGGTGCCACATGCTCGGGCCGGGTCCGCAGCAGGTGCAGGTCGGCGAGGGTGTCGCGGCCCGTCGTGAAGGGGCGGACACCGGCCGCCGTGTTGCTGCGGACCTGGTCCAGGGCCGGTGTGGGCGGGGTGGTGGGCCGCAGGGCGGTGAACGGGTCCCCGGTGGCCACGCGTTCCTCGCGGCTTGCCCCGGGCCGTGCGACGAAGCTCCTGGCGTGCGTGTCCTCCTCGATCCGCGCGAGTCCGTCGGGCTCGCCCAGCGCCGTGGCGAGTCCGTGCGCGAAGGCCTGGTAGAGGATCTCGGCGTCCGGTTGCGCCAGCTCACCGGCGAGCAGCGCGGCGAGCGCCTCCGCCGAGGTCGCCCCGATCGCCAGGCGCGGCGCGCCGGGTTCGGGCCGCGGGTCCTCGGCCGTGGCGGGGTCGGCGTGCACTCCGTAGACCACTCCGTGGAAGAAGCACTGCCGCGGCCACCAGGTGCGCGGGTCGCTGGCGGGTGCCTCGGCCCCGAAGAGTGCGGCGAGGGGCGCGGAGGCGGGGGGTGCGGGCGTGGCCGAGGGGCGGCCCAGCTCCGCGGCCCCGGCGGCGGAGCGTTCGGCATCGGCCCCGGCGCGCGCGAGCCGGGCGGGGTCGACCTGCCAGCCGAGCCGGTCGAGGGCGGCGTGGAAGGCGGCGGGGGTGTCGGCGGCCGCGAGCGGGTCGAGTGCGGGGCGGGAGTACCAGCCGAGCACGACGTACGCCAGCGCGGTGCGGTGCTGTGGGGGGACTGTCGACCAGTCGTCGTGGTGGGCGAACCGTTCGGCCACGTTGTCGTAGGAGGCGGCCCAGGACGGGTCTCCGCCGCAGACGGCGGTGAGCTGCTCCGGGCGCAGCAGCGGGGTGCGATAGGCGCGGGCAGCGCCCGGCCGCCACCCGTCGAGGTCGCCGCTGCCGCCCTTCTCCGCTTCCAGGACCCACGCCCGCAGGGTGCGGGGTGTGCCCGTGCAGTGGTCGAGCCGGGCCACCACCCAGCGGTCGGGCAGGGCGGGCCACACCGGCTCCGCCCCCGGTCCGTCGGCCACGGCGTGGGTCAGGGCGTCGGGCAGCGCCCAGTGCAGATGGGCGCCGGGGGGCAGCGGTGCGGCCGGGGTGAAGGGGTCGGGCGCGTGCGGCCCGGGCGCCGAGGGGTCCCGGGACAGTCCGTCGAACAGCCGCAGCCCGACGTCGGCCCTGGTCTCCGTGACCCCTTCGTGCACGACCAGGGCCTGCACGTCGACCGGCACCAGGAGCCGGGGCCCGCGCTGCAAGCCCGCCGCCCAGGAGCGGGAGGCGGCCGAGGTCAGGCCGGTGCGCGCGGTGACCGCGAACGCGGGGTGCAGGGGGAAGGCCTGGCTCATGAGGGCTCCTCGACGGCCTCGTCCGCCGGTACTTCGAACGCCTCGGCGAGGTCGTCCAGCGAGATCGACGGGCTGAACAGCGGGCCCTCTCCGGTGCCGGAGAACTCCTGCTGACAGGGGTCTTGCACGAGTTGCAGCGCCAGGCCCGCCGAGCCGTCGGCGTCGGTGTGGCCGAGGTCGGCGTGGAGTTGGCCCACGTCGACGACCCCGGCACCGGTGGCGCGGAACAGGACGGTGGTGGTGCCCGCGGGCAGCGGCGGGCGGCGCACGACGCTGAACCCGCCGCTGTCGGGTGCCTCGACCCCGAATTGCAGCCCCTGGTGCGGTTCTTCGATCAGGACACGGGTGGGCAGGCCGTCGAAGAGCGCCAACAGCACGGCGGGCGCCAGCCGTTCGATGCGCAACGGCCGCAGCGGCTCCTTTTCGGCGAAGGCCTGGGCGCGCAGCCCCGGCCAGCCGGAGACGGCCCGGGAGCGCAGCAGGAAGCCCGTGACCGTGCCGACCGGTTCCGCGTCGTAGGACAGGCCGGGCTCGGCCGCCTTGATCCACACATTGCGTTCGGCGGCGTCCACGGCCTCGCGGATGCGGGCGTGCCGGGCCACCAGGTGGGCGCGGTCCCGCGTGGTGGAGGCGCCGGCCGAGAGCGCCCCGTCCACGGCCGCGTCCGTCCAGTTGCGGTCGAGGAAGAAGAACCGCGCGGATTCCAGCGGCAGCAGCCGTTCGTCGGTGACGAGGTAGGTGAAGGGGACCCCTTCCAGCAGGCGCAGCCGGGCCAGCCAGTCGAGGACGTCGTCCGGGGGCGGCTGTGCCGCGCTCACCTTGCCTGCGGCAGCGGTGAGCACCTGCTCGACGGCGGCCTCGGAGCGGTAGCGGATGCTCATGGGTAGAGCTCCTCCAGCGTGGTGGGCGCGTGGTGCGGGTCGAACAGCGTGGCGTCCGGGTCGAGTCCCGCCTGCCGGGCGATCGCGCGCACCCGCTCGCGCAAGGCGTCGCGGAGCGGGTCGAGGTGAGCGGGGTTCTGCCGCAGCCCGTCGAAGGACTGCTCCAGCGGCGCGGCGGGCGGTGCGGGTGTGGGGTCGGTGCTCACCGGCAGGTCCCCGAGGATGTGCCGTACGACGTCGCGGGGCAGTCCTGTGCCGGAGGCGATGAGATCGGTCGGGAAGTGCGGCAGCGCCCACACCGCGTCGGACTGCGGGACCGGAGCGCCCAGCGGCTCGCGGCCGTCGACGAGCGTGCCGATCAGGGCCAGCCCCAGCCCTTGGCCGACCGTGAGGCGGGTGAGCCCCAAGTCCCGTACTTCCGGCAGCAGGTCGAGGGCGGCGGCGGTGAGGTCGAGCGCCAGGGTCCGCCGGCGCCAGTCGCGCAGCGAGGCCAAGAAGCGCGGCGAAGACAGCGCGAGCAGCCGGCCGACCTCGTGCGCGGCGGCCAGGGAGAGGTCCTCCAGGCCGTCGGTGGCCACGGCCCGGCCTTGGTCGGCCGTCAGACAAGGGGTGCCGGCGGCGCTGCGCGGCACCTCACGCGGCGTCAGCGGCCCGCGGTACCAGGCGGCGGTCTCCTCGCCGCGCCGGGTGGTGTGCCCGATGACGGTGTGCCCGCTGGGGGCGACGGCCGGGCAGTTGTTCCGCACGGTGCCCAGCGCCCCTACGTGGAGGCCCTGCATGAGGGAGCCGAAGTCGCCGGGCTCCGGTGCGCAGTGAAACCGCCAGTGGGTCAGGACGGGGAAGCTGACGGCCGGGCCACCGGGCGCGGCCTGCGCGCCGCCGGGGCTGCCGTCCGGAGCGCCGGTGGCGGTGGGCAGTTCGGCGAGCCGGCCCTCCAGGGAGACCAGACACGCCCGGTGGGCGAGGCCGGGGCGCGGCAGCCGGGCGCAGACGACCACCGCCAGGAATCCGTCGTCGTCCCCGAGGGAGAGCTCCGAGTCGCCGAGCGACACCTCGCGCACGTGACACAGCAGTTCCAGCTCGTCGGGGCGCGGGAACAGGGCGTGGACGACGTCGCGGGTGGTGTCCAGGCGGTCGCAGGTGCCCGAGGCCGCGGTGATGCCGAGCGTGCCGTGCAGGGCGGCGGGCACCGCGGTGCTCACCGGCTGGGCGGTGACGAGACTGCCCTCGCCCTCGGTGAGCAGGACGAGCGCGAGCCACGGCCGGCGCCGCGGATCGGCCTCGACGGCCAGCCGCTCCCAGGGCAGGGTGCGGCGGCGCAGGGCGACCTGGGCGAAGCGGGTGTCGAAGGCGCCGACCGCCTCCGGCGGCGGGAACACGCTGCGCACCTCGCCGGGAGCCAGGGCGAACTGCGGTGCGGTGACCAGCGTGTGGCGTTCCACCGGGGTGATGGGGCCGCCTCGGTCGACCGTCTGCGTCATGCGCACCCGGTGCGGTCCCGCCGTCACCGGCGGGCGGGCGAAGCCGTGCAGTCGGTACTGGCCCGGGCCCAGCTCGCTCATCGCGCCCCTCCGATCCAGGTCACGGCCGACTGCCCCGGGCCTTCGCCCGCCAGATCGCCCGCGAGGGCGGTCAGGCCGTGCCCGAGGATCGCGCGCGCCACCCGCTCCACGGGCTGCGCGCTGCCCAGCACCCCGGCGGGCCGCCACGGTGGTGCGTATCCGGTCGTGACCGACACGGAGGCTCCGCCCCGTGGCGTCACCGGGTAGAGCAGCAGGCTCTGCCCGCCCTGCTCGACGGCGAGGGGCGGCGTCATCTCGCCGGCGCCGCGCGCCCGTTCGGCGCCGTCGAGCCCCAGCAGCAGCCCGTCGGTCTCCTTGACGGGTGCCGAGGCCGCCAGTACGAGGACGACGCAGCGGGTGGTGGCGGGCAGGTCGGTGGTGAGCAGGCCTTGTGGCCCCAGCAGGTCGGATCCCGTCACCAGGGCGACCCGTGCCGGACGCAGTCCGCGCTTGGCGGCGGGCACCGGAGTGCTGACCCGGGCGCCGGGCACGAGCACGGTGCCCGGCAGCACCTGCGCGCCGCATGTGGCGGGATGCCAGCCGCAGAGTCCGGGGGGCTGTGGCCGGTTCGCCGCCGGTGTCGTGCCCAGGCCGATCAGGGCCAACAGGTGGGTGCCCCGGGGGACCGGCAGTTCCGTCGTGGCCGCCACCTCGGTGTCCAGGAGGGCTCCGCCGGCCCGGTCGAGCGCCACGACCCGCACCCGCTGGTCGCCGGTGAGGGCAAGGCGCGGTCGCTCGGTGCCCACGTCGGCGGCGGCGCGGCGCAGCCGCCACACCTGGACCTGTCCCGCGCCCAGGCGCACCGTGCCGTCCACGATGTCGCGCCGTCCCGTGCGCAGCCAGGGAGCCGAACGGTCCGCGCTCAGCAGGCCGTGCAGCACCTCGCGTTCCTCGCCGCCGCGCGCGAAGCGCCGGCCGCGGTCGCGCGCGCTCACCCCGGTGGTCGCGATGCCGCCCGCGAGCGCGGGCACGGTGTGCAGCAGGGCCGCCGTGGGCAGCGCCTGCTCCCGCGCCTCGGACAGGGTGGGCGCGGCCCGGCGCGGCCACTCCCGCGTCCGCACGGTGGTGCGCCCCGCACGCGGGAGCGGGCCGGCGGGCGGGCGCAGCGAGGCCAGGAGCACCGGCGGAGCGACGTAGGGCGGCTCGGGGTCCGGCTTGGGCGGTTGTCGCCGGGGGACGAGTGGCAGCGGTGGCAGGACCGGAGCCACCAGACCTTCCGTGATCCTGGACAGCCGGGGCGGCGAGACCCGGTCGGCGGGCAGCAGCGTCAGGGCGAAACCGCTGTGCGGGCCCGGCCTGCCGCGCAGGCACCGGCTGAACGCCGCGAGCCCCGTGCCGCGCGTCAGGAACACGGCCGTCCGCTCCAGGGTGTCCGCGCCGGACTGCGCGCGCGACCACCGCACGGCCGCCTCCATGGCGGCGGACCAGGCGCCCGCCGGATCGCGGTCCTCGCTCAGCGGCAGGGGCTTTCGCCGGCCGGGTTCCACCTGGTCGGCGGAGCCGGTGGCCAGTCCGCCGCCGAGGCGGGTGACGGCGGCGAGGACCAGCCCGGTGAACGCCTCGCGCAGCCCGCCCTCGTCCAGCTCGACGTCGTCGAACGCCCGCCACACGCCGTCGGGGACGTTGCCGCGCACGGGCGTGGCCGCCAGCGCCACCGCGTCTGCGGCGGGGGCGCCGCCCGGGTCGAGGCGGACCATCTCCACCCGGTGCTCGGAGACCACGTCCAGGAGCCCCATCGGGCCCAGGTCGAGCGCGGACCCTTTGAGGACCGCGTCCCCGGCCCGGGTGCTGGCCGTGCGCGTGGTGGTGACCAGGGTGAACTCCGGGGTGAGCCGCAGCGGATGGTCGCGGCTGCCGTCGTCGGGCGGACCGCCCGGGCTGCCCGGGTCCAGGACCACGCCGCCGGCTCGTACGGTGAGCGTCATCGTCTCGCCGTGCGGGTCACCGGCGACCAGGTACTTGTCGTGGAACGCGGCCCAGCCCAGCACCGGCGGCCTGCCGGGTGTGTCGACGGCGCCGAAGGCCACCTCGACCTTGGCCACGTCGATGTCCAGGACGGCCACCCCGCGCAGGTCCGGGCCCTGCACGAGGAGGTCCGCCGCGATCGAGAAGCCGATCGTGATCCGGATGTGGACGAACCAGATCCGGATGTCGATCTGGAGGCGGACGCTGACCGCCACGTACACGCCGACGTCGTAGAAGAAGGGGTCCCAGGAGATCAGGGCGTCCAGGCCCGCGACGAAGGACGCCTGCACGAAGCCCCCGTCGAAGGCGGCCTCCACGCGGGCGCCCGCCATGACGCAGCTGGAGGTGAGCGTGAAGTAGGACTCGCCCTTGATCGCGATGGCGTCGCTGACCCGCCAGTGGATGCCCAGGCGGGGCACGTCGGGGTAGTGGGCGGGTTTCGCGAAGCGCGGGTGGTAGCCGCCCAGGGACAGGACGAACTCGCCGGTGCGGAACCAGATCACCATGGCGAATCCGCCGCTGAGCCGGCACGAGCGGCTCAGCAGCCAGGAGTTGTCGGTCAGTTGGGCCTCGACGGACAAGACCGCCTCGCGCGAGGAGAAGCGGGCGCGCAGGGCCAGTTCGATGGAGGCGATGGGTGCCCCGGGGTTGGGCAGGCCCATCCGGGACAGCCCGAGCAGGACCACCTCGACGTCCTGGTCGAAGGCCACGGCCAGCACGGCCACGGACTCCACGACGGTGAAGCTGGTGAAGCGGACCCCGGCGGCCAGCCAGAACGCCCCGCGCCGCGGCGGGAACGTCCGGGCCATCGAGTCCAGGGCCTTCATCGGCTCGCGGACCAGCTCACTGCCCGGGTCCATGGCCGCCACGAGCGGGAACTGCCCGACGTCGGTCACCTTCGCGGGGAGTTCCAGTCCGCGGTTGAGCCCGAGTCCGGCGCCGATGCCGGTGATGAAGAAGGCGGGCGGGCCGCCGATCGGCGCGGCGATCGCGGCGATCCCGAACAGGGAGGTGTAGCGCTCGGCCGAGCCGGCGACCGGATAGGTGCCGTACGCGCCGACCGCGGTGAGCCCGAAGCCCGCCGCCTCGACCTTGAGCATGCCCGCGTACTCCACGCCGCCGTCCCGTTCGCGTTTGCGCAGCCCGCCGGCCACCTTGACGCTCGGGCCGTTGTAGCTGACGGCCAGACCGGCCAGGCCCAGGCTCCAGGTCCTTGGATCGGCCGGGGTGGCCCAGGGGATGTGGAGCGCGAGGTCGTCGACGCCGACGGCGAGACCGCCCAGCGCCACACCTCCGTCGACGAGCACGCCGACCCGCTGCACCCGGTCCTCGGCGTAGGTGACGTCGAGGCCGACCTGCGCCAGGTAGATCGGACCGAGCTGCTTCTCCACCACCAGCCACCACGGGCCCGCCCCCTCGCCCGCGCTCAGCCGCAGCGTCACGGCGCCTTGGCCCTGCTTCCACAGGGCCAGCGCCGGATGGAGGCCGGGCGCGGCCGGGGTGGCGTCGCCGCCCGCGGCATCGGGTTGGAGGACCTTCGCGGCGACCGGGTTGGTGCCGCCCTGTGCGGAGCCGAGCGGGACGGCCAGGCCCTTCAGCGCGAGGCGGGCGCCGGCGTGCCGGAACCCCGTCGTGTCGTGCGCGTACGAGCCGTGCAGCTCCAGTGCCTCGATCCGCAGCCCCTGGTCGAGCAAGGGGCCTTTCGCGCCGCCCGCGGTGAACCCGAGGCCGCGCAGCCGCAGCGCGGGTGCGAACCGCGGCTCGGGACCCGGCAGGGTGTCCGGCAGGCTGCCGAGCCACAGCTCCACGTGCGGGGTGCCCGCACCGGCGGCCGCCGGCCGTGCGGAGTTGGCGGCGGGCGGCTCCCAGGTGGCGTCCGCCGAGAGCGCGATGGCGACCTCCCCCAACTCCAGCAGGGGATAGGGCGTTTGCACGAGTTCGAGGCCCAGCCCGTACCGGCTTCGCCCTTGCCCCTCGGCGGTCCTCAGGAGCCGCAGCCGCACCGGCCCGAGCTGAGGCGTCACCGCCAGCAGGAACCCCGCCAGCGCGCTCAGTACCCGGGGGGTCGGCACGTCGAGAAACCCGTCGGCCAGCCGCCAGGGCGCATCAAGGGGACTGCCGGTGCCGGTCAGGACCTGCGCGGCGTGCAGGATCTCCCCCACCGTGTCCGTGTCGTCGTCACCCACCCGCGTCCTGAGCAGCTCGGCGACCGGGGCCGGAGTGAGCGCCAGATCGGCGGCCAGGGGGACGACGATGCGGCGCATCAACTTGGGTACGGCCGCCGCGACATCGCCGGAGTCGTCGTCGCCTCGCCGGTGCAGGAGCAGCGGGCGGCCCGGCAGCCGCACGACCAGCGCCTCGCGGTCCGCCGCTCCGGCCGGATCGAGCCACAGGCCCGCTTCGACCCGGGCGTCGGCACCGCTCAGGGCCAGGCGCATGAACGGCATGAGGTCGACCGGGCCCGGCAGGAGGGCGTCGGGATCGACGACGGACCACGCCACCTGGCAGGGGCCCAGCCCGGCCGTCGTGGCCGCGAACGACACGGCCACGTCCGTACCGGGCACGGGATGCAGAGCGGCCGCGGTGACGGTCAGGCGCGGTGCGCCGCCGGGCGCCGCGTCGACGTCGACGGTGAGGCGGCCACCGGGGCTGCGCCACAAAACGGGCGGCTGCGCGGCTGGATCTCCGAGCAGGGCGCGTGCGAGCTGCTTCAAGGCGCCCGTCACCGCGGCCGGTTGCCGCCGGAAGCGCGCGCCCAGCTCCTCGGCGGGAGCGGACGCGAACAGTGTCAACTGGTCGATCGAGGCCGACCCGTCGTCTGCGGTCAGTTCCAGCGCCGACAGGAGCGCGGCGAGCGCCGCGCCGATGCGAGCCAGCCGCTGATCGCCCGGATCGCCGGGCCCGGCCAGATCCCGCAGCGCGTCCAGGAGCATCGGCAGCGCGTAGCGGGCCGCCTGTTCACCGAGCTGCGTGAGCGCGCCGAGCCCTGGCGTCAGCGGGTACAGCGGGATGTCGATCCTGGGTGCCCCGGCCCGCGGCGTGAGCAGGGCGGACACCCGCACCTCGGGCCCGGCTCCCACCTCCAGGCCGACGGCGAGCCCGCCGGGCCCGGACCGCTCGGCGGACCATGTCAGCCCGGCGGTGACCACGGGCCCCGGCCGCACCCGCCAGCGCACCGCGGACTTGAGGGCGGAGGGCCCGTCCCCGCCGCCGCCCAGCCGCACGGTGAACTCCAGGTCCGCGCCGTCCTCGACGACCTCCAGGGCGCCACGCCCGGGCAACGGCAGGGTGTTCAACCCGCCCGGTATGCCCATCAGTTGGGCCACGGCATCCAGCAGCCGGGCCACCCGCCCCGGCGCGAGCCGGAAGGGCTCGCCCACCGCACGGTCGGCGCCCAGAACCTCCGAGAGCTGCCGCACCGGTGCGACGAGGAGAGGAAGGGGCGAGCGGATCGACGCCGGGGCCTGGGGGCGCCGCGGATCGGGCTCCAAAAGGCCGAGCAGCTGAAGCAGCGGGTCGAGGACGATGCCGCTGGTACGCAGGGACTGAAGGCCCCAGCGCACGACCTCACCGCCGGTGGTCAGCATCAGCAGCCGGGCGAGCGCCGGCAGGTCGGGTTCCGGGAGAAGGGCGGCCTCGGCGGCTGCGGAGCGCAGCTTCACGGTGAGGACCGGGGTGTGCCGGGGAGCGGCGACGAGGGTGCCGTGCAGGGTGGCGGTGCCGAAGAGCGGCAGCCCGCGTTCCGGCGTCCCGACGGAGAGCAGGCCATCGGGGCCGATGTCGGCGACGAGACCACCGGGAAGGAGCGGCGGTGCGCCGCCGTCCGGCAGTCCGGTAAGGCGCCGCAGCGCGCCGAGCACCACGGGATCCGACCACAGATTCCGCGCCGCTCCCGCGGGATCGGCGACCAGGCGCTCCAGGGCGTCCGGCCGGATCTCCACCCGCTCGCCGGCCGTCAGGACGGCCACGTCGGCGTGGACGAGGAGGTCCACCAGAGCGCGGACGGGCCCGGCGGACGGGCGTGGCGACAGCTGGTCCGCCAACAGTCCCAGCAGTCGACGGGCCGCTGCGTCCAGCGTGCCCGGGGTGATGGCCAGCGGGCCGTACAGTACGCCGTCGAGCGCCGCGTCATGGAGCACGGCCGACACCGAGGAGTCCGCGAGGCGCGGTCCGACGGCGAGCAGCAGTTCCGCGCCCCGCAGCCTGGGGGGTGGCCCCGCTGGTGACCCGAGCTGCGGTGCTCCCTCGACGAGCCAGCCGCCGGGCCGCCGCAGCGTCAGCCGCACCCGAAGCCGGGGCGTGGTCCGCACCGCTTCGTCCCGGGCGGCCGACAGCGCCAAGCGGCCCGCGTCCAGGCGCAGTTCACTGGCGCAGGCGAGGCCTGAGGCGGTGGCCGTCTCGGTGCGCAAGCTCAGGCCGACGCCGAGATGAGTGGCGCGGGCACGGCTGCGCGCGGCCCCGCCGCCGGGCAACCGGCGACGCACCTGCGCGGCCACCTCGGCGACGAGGGCGGTGAGCGCGCCGTGCAGGTCGTCGCGGGTGAACTGCGTGACAACGTTCAACAGGGGAGCGGGCGCCTGCGAGGGCAGCGCCAGCGGCGTGAAGGCCGACACCGGAAACGGCACGGAACGCCGGCCTACGGGCGCGTCACCGCTCACGGCCGCCCAGGTGGCCAGCACTTCGGTCAGCGGCGCCGCACCGGCAGGGATCCCCGCGGGCAACAGGCCCACCAGCGACTGCACCAGCCGGAAGGCGTCGCGTACACCCGGCTGTTCCAGTTTGTCGACGGGGGCGGGCCGTGCGGTGTCGGACAGCGCCCCGCCCAGCGTGACGAGGTGCGCGAGGCCGCCTTCCGCCCAGATCCGGGCGGCGGCCCGGGCCGCCAAGGAGTGCGCCACCAGCACGAGGGGAGCCCCGGCCAGGCGCCGGAGTTCGGCCACGGCGCGGCGCAAGCGCGCCGTTGCCTCCTGCGTCGGTGAAAGCAGCACGAACCACGGGCCGTGCGCGGCCACCGCCCCGAGATCGAAGGACTCGGCGGCCAGGCCGGGTGTCCGCAGATCGATCAGACGCAGCCCGGGCGCCGCCGGCTGGCCGGGCCACGGCCGTACGCCGGGCAGATCGGTGGAGACGTACACCGTGCGGGAGGGGTCCGCGGCGGGCAGGTGGTCGGTCAGCTTGTACGTCTCCGGGGCGTGGAGATGGCCGTGCGGCACCGCGGTGGGGGCGAGCGTCGCGCCGGGGATCACCTGTGCGGAGGCGGGCAGCAGTCCGTCGCTGCCCGCGGCGTGCTCCAGGAGTGACTCCAGGTTGGCCGTGAACTCCGTGCGCCCGTCCAGGAGGTCGGCCAGGGAGCTGTCGAAGCGGGCGGCGCCTGCCAGGACCGCCATCAGCCGGTCGATGCCGGGCAGGGGAGCCGTGCCCTCCAGCGCCGCGTTCAGATCGGCGGGGACGAGCTCGTCAAGCACGCCGCCCAGACCCTGGAGACCGGGCCCGTCCGGATCGAGCCAGAGGAGGAGTTCGGGCCCCAGGGCTGCCGCCGAGGCCGCTTCGCGGGGGCCTGAGGGTGTGGCGCGCACCGAAGCCGGTTGGTTCCGGGCGGTGCCGAGCGGCAGCCGCCAGGGCCGGTCGTGCGTGCCGTCGCCCGCGACCGCCACGTCCCGTACTGGGTCCGGCCCGCCCCGGGCCAGCAGCTCACGCGCCAACGCCATGGCGCCCAGACTGCGATCGGTCGCGCCACCGCCCGCCAGAATCTCCCCGAGCCAGGACCGCAGCGCCGCCACCGGATCGGCGATCAGATCCGCGGGCGGCAGCGGCGGCCAGTCGGCGAGCAGCTCGCCCACGTCGAGCCCCGAGTCCTCCTCGCCGGGCACCCGCAGCCGCCCTGATGCGGGCAGCCACCCCAGCAGGGCGGCGAGCAGCTGCCGCGGATCGAGACCGTCGGGCGGGGACGTACGCAGCAGGGCGAGTCCGGCCAGCCGCGTGAGCGCGGGCCACAGCGGGGATCCGGGAGCGGGCAGTGACGGCTCGACGCCGGTGGCCAGTTCGAGGGGATCGGGAAGTGCCACCTCGTCCTCGCCGACCACGACCGAGGCCCGGGACACCCGCGCCCGGGCCGCCCATCCGGCGCCCTGCCGCCATCCGCCGGCCAGCAGGAAAGAGGCCGCCTTGAGCCGCACGGGCCCCGCCTCGAACAGAAGGTCGTCGCCCCACACCAGCCGCAGCTCGGCGGTGCTCAGCGCGGCCACGGACGGCGGGTCCACCAAGGGCAGCGTCAGCCGCACGGCCTCCAGGACGGCGGACACCCGCACCGTTCCACCCGCGACGGGCAGCGCGGTCGCCTCCATCCGCACTCCGGCCATCAGCCGTGGAACGCCCCCGGCCGCGTCCTGCCACAGCAGCACCGAGATGCGGACGGGCAGCTCCGGCGCGCCCACGGGGATCACCCAGGGATCGGCGTCGCTGCCCTCACCGGGCGGGGCGGGGGCCCGCAGAAGAACGGCCACCTGCCGCGCGACGGCGCCCCAGCGGCCCGGAGCGTCGGCGAGGACCCGCCCGTGATAGCGCAGCAGCGCGATCGCCGGATCGCCGACGAGCTCGGTGAGGGGCGGCAGTTCCACCGGCCAGTCGTCGGCCGGTGCGCGCAGGGCCAGCAGGACCAGCAGCGCCGAGGCGCGCGCGGTCCCGCCGTCCTCGTCGTCGGAGAACAGCCTTTCCAGGGCGTCCGTCAGTGCGTCCACGCCCACTTGAGCGGCCGCCGCGGCCAGCGCTTCCACGCTCGACAGGTCCAGACGCGCGTACGGGTGCCCGTCCAGGACGACGTCGGACGCTTCCAGGACCAGCCGCACCGCACGCTCGGCGCCGGCCGAGAAACCGGCCGCCAGGCTGCCCACCATCACATCGGGCGGGTGGGGGAGGGCAGGGCGGCGCACCAGGGGCCCTTCGGCGCCGGACACCTCCACGTGGACGCGGACGTCGGGCAGCCAGCGCACGTGAGCCTGACCGCCCAGCCGCACGGCCAGCAGATCCGCCGCCGCGTGCACCGACGCCGCTTGCGCCAGGTCGGCTCCGGCGGTCAGCCCCAGCCGGAACTCCAGCCCGTCGTCGCCCGCCTGGGCGACGAGCCGTACACAGACCCGCACGTCGGGCAGAGGGCTGAGGCACAGCAGATAGGGCGAGGCCGTGGTGCCCGCGCCCCGCACCGCGATGTCCGGGGCGAGCCCGATCAGCTCGGCGAGCGTCTCCAGCCACGCCCGGGCCGCGGCGGGCGGCACCGGCCCGCCCGGCTTGGGCAGGAACACCGCGCGCACCCAGTCGGCGAGCACCAGCGGCCCGGAGCCGGGCAGTTCGGCCAGGGGCAGCGGCGGGATGACGGAGGTGTCCCCCAGTCCGAACAGCGTGAGCAGGTGCCACAGCCGGTCGGCGCTGTCGGGGTCGACCGCTCCCCGGGAGCGCAGCAGATGGGTCAGCAGGTCGGTGAGCAGGGAAATGAGCTCGCCCGACTCGCCGGGAAGCGACCCGTCGTCGATGTCCAGGTCACGTGGAGGCCTGCCCGGGACGCGCAGTCCCGTCAGAGCGATCCGCAGCCGCGGACGCCGGTCGGCGGATGTGGGCACGTCGGCTCCCACCCGCAGGCCGTCAAGGCCGACCTCGCTCGGCGCGGGAGGCAGGCCGAGGTTCACCGCGACCCGGATGTCGCCCTCCGCCGTGCCCAGCAGGAACCGCGCACCGGTGGGGCCGGTCCCCAGGACCGGTACGACGAGGGAGGCGGCGCACTGCACCTCGCTGACCCGCAGCGTGGCGCGGGCGGCGAGCGACAGCGCCACCGCGTCGCCGGAGGCGTCCACCACGAGGAACAGGCGACCGGCGCCGGTGTCGCTGCCCGTGGGCAGCGGGATCCAGGTCCTGCCGGGATCCGCACCCTCCGTCTCCAGGGCGGCGTTCTTCGCGTCGCCGAGCAGCTCGGTGGCGAGCTTCAGCGCGGCCGCGCGCCGTACCGGGTCGCCGAGCACGCCGGACAACTGCTGGGCGGGATCCTCGAAGAAGGCCGCGTCGATCTCCAGGCCGGCGTCCGGGCCGCCTTCCGGGTCGCCCTTGAGCACTCCGAGCGCGACGGCGAGGTGGATCAGTTCCGCGGGCAGGCTCGGGAGGGTCATCGTCGCCGCCTCGGAGAGTCGATGGCGTGCTGGGCCTGGGGTACGACGGTGAGGAGACCGGCGGAGGCGTGCACGGCCCCGGGAAGGAGCGGTCGGCAGTGCTGGTCCTCACCGGCCAGCGACGCCACGTACCGGCACACGGCGAGCAAGGCCTGCCAGCCGGCGGCCACGGCGCTCTCGCCCCAGACGTCCACCAGCAGCTCGGGCCCGCGCGCGGTGGTCTCGGCCGCCACGACCAGGCCGGCCGGCGCCTCGCGGGTGCCCACGGCCATGGGGACGACGAGCTCCACCTGTTCCGTGGCGCCGCCGGAGATCTGGTCGCACTGCGTGCGCAGTCCGACCAGGACGATGCCGTCCAGGAGCGCCGTGCGGCTTTCCTGATGGTGGACGGCCAGTTCGCTGTCCAGGGTCTGCCAGACGAACCACCCGTACCGGCTCTCGCCCCGGGCCAGCGCGGCACGGAACAGACACTGGAAGAGGACGTCCCGGATCTCCAGGGCGGGCGCGGGCCACCCGGGCGCCCACCCGCCCGCGGGCCGTGCGCCGCCCGCCTCGCCCCGCAGCCGCTCAAGGTCGTCGCGGCACTCTCCGGACAGCGGGGCCTGCTCCAGGTCGCCGTACGACCAGCTGTCCCACTCGGCCCACTGGGGGCCGGACCGGGCCGCGGCCGGCACATGAGGGAGCGTCATGACGGACCTCTCCGGAAGACCGGAAAAGGCAAGGACCGTGCCGGTGCTCCCTTGGTCCCTCTACCTCTACTAGAGGATCTTGCGGAGCCGCATACGCCAACAGACGTAAAACGCTAGGGGTGCCGGCGGCGCCGGTGTGCGCGGTGGGAGATCAGGACGCCGACGAGCGTCAGGCACAAGAGCGCCGAGACGATGACGGCACCTGCTCCTCGGCCGTCCACGACGCGCCACACCAGGACGGCGGCACTCAGGCAGAGCGCGGGCCAGCACAGCCAGGGCACCCACCGGGAACCGGGCCGGGTCCAGGCGGGCGGCTCGGACCTGTTCTTCCTCACGCTCACGGGGCACCTCCTGTCGATCCGTATGCCCCGGTGGTCCTATGGCATTCGGCCGGTGGCCAACTCCCGGGTGAGGACGTGCTCGACCAGGGTGATCGGGGTTTCCTTGCCGGACTCGCCATTGCGTACGTCGCAGAGCAGGACGGGGGTGTCCGGGTCCGGGTCGAGTGCGCGGGCCGCCGCCCGGCGGTGGTGGGGTGCCCGATCCGCTGTGAAACGACTTCAGGCGTCTGGGTGGAGACGAGGTAGGCCTCGTCTCCACCCAGACGCCTGAAGTGGGTGATGCGTGATGTAAAGGGCAGATGTCAGATGCGACCATGCGTCAGTCGCGTGATCGGTCCGCCCTGGATCTTCGCCGTACGGCGCCCGGCGGTGAAGGAGACACCGACCACGCTGACCAGACCGGCGGCGGCGCCCGCGGCGATGGCCTTGCGGTTCTTCACCAGCGTCCAGCCGGCGACCGCCGTCGAAGCGACCTTGCCGGTGGCCGACACCACGGTCTTGCTGCCGCTCTCGATGCCCGCGGCTGCCGCCTGCTTGGCGCGCTGCGTCGCGAGTCCGAGCGAATGCGCACCAGAACCGGCGGCGTCGGCCGCCTCGCCCGCGGAACCCTTCGCCTTTTCGGCGGCCTCAGCCGATTCCTGCTTCGCCTTCTGTGCGGTGGTGTTCACCTTGCTCGCTCCTGTACTCGCGGTGGACCGCCCCTTGGCGGATGTTGCCTTCGCCGTGTTCTTTGCGCCGTCGGCACTGTCCGTAGAGGTTTTTCTCTCTTCAGCCATGCACTCCGTGTTGCCGCTCAACGGCTCATGAAACTCGAAGCATTCACCTACTCTTCACCGAGAGCAGCAGGAACCCCACGGTGTGGAGAGTGTGATGACGGGTCAGGTCACCGCGGTGAGCCGTAACGAGGTGTATTCGTTCAGCAAGCCCAATCGTGAATCCATCACGCTGCTCACGGGACTTGGCGTGGAGGGAGACGTGCACGCGGGCACGACGATCCGCCACCAGTTCCGTATGACCTACGAGCCGGATCTGCCCAATCTGCGCCAGGTGCACCTGATGCACGAAGAACTCTTCGACGAGCTGGCGGTCAAGGGCTTCCAGGTCGCCGCGGGCCAGCTCGGCGAGAACGTCACCACCCGCGGGGTGGACTTGTTGGGCTTGCCCACCGGGGCCCTGCTCCATGTCGGGGAGCAGGCGGTGCTCGAGGTGACGGGGCTGCGCAATCCGTGTGCGAAGATCAATGGCTTTCGCGAGGGGCTGCTCGGCGAGGTCTTCGTCCTCGATCCCGGGTCCGGCGAGTTCACCTTCAAGAGCGGTGTCATGGCCGTGGTCCACCGCGGAGGGGCCGTCCGCCCCGGCGACGCCATCCGGGTCGAGGCCCCGCACCTGCCCCACCGCCCGCTGGAACGTGTCTGATCCCGTTGTCCGGGCGTGCGGTCACGCCGCGCTCAGGAGCACCGGCGTCCCATCTTCGCCGACCGCCGATTGCCTCCTTTGGTGTCCCACCACTCTTCGAGCAGGCCGCGCACCAGCTGGACCAACTGGCGAAGCCGCTCAGGATCAGGGGCGGACGAGGTGAACACGTCCACGAAGGACTTGTCGCTCCACGGCAGCGTAAACACCCAGCACTCATCGGCGTGCCCTTGACGCCCGACAACGAGCCGGTAGGTCAACGTCACGCTGCGGTCCGGGTGGTGATTTACCGTCAGTTCGGTGACGTGGAACCTGGTCGTGCCGTCATCGGAGGTGTGGGAGCGCGCCAGGGCCTCCTCGGCGGGTGTGTGTGGCACCGCTTGCTCCTCCCGTCTTCGTCTTCCCTCTCTGCGAGAAGCCCAAGGTAGTCGCCGACCTCCTACGACGGTTACTCGTGGCCCGACACTCGGCTTTCGGCACTCCGCGAGACGCTCCGGCGGCCATGCCCCGGCTCGGGCGGGCGCTCTAGTCGTTCACCAGCAGAATCTTGCCGGTGTGCCCGCCCGCCTCCATCCGCCGGTGTGCCTCGGCGGCCTGGGCCAGCGGCAGCCGGTCCTCGACGATCAGCCGGACGGACCCGTTCTCGATCATCGGCCAGACCCTGTCGCGGACGGCGGCGACGATGGCGGCCTTCTGGTCCTTGGAGCGGGTGCGCAGCGTGGTGCCGTGCACGGAGAGGCGCTTGAAGACCAGGTCGGCGAGGTTGAGCTTGCCCTCAAGACCACTTTGCAGGCCGATGACGACCAGACGCCCGTCGACGGCCAACGACTTGACGTTGCGTTCGAGGTAATCGCCGCCGACGACATCGAGGATCACGTCGTAGGGCCCGTGCTCGGTGAAGTCCTCGCTGCGGTGGTCGAGTGCCACGTCGGCGCCCAACTCGCGCGCCCGCACGGCCTTGTCCGGCCCGCCCACCGTGGTGACGACACGGGCCCCGAGCGCCTTGGCGACCTGGATCGCCAGGGAGCCCACGCCCCCGAGCCCGCCGTGCACGAGGAGCGTCTCGCCTTCCTTGAGCCCTGCGGCCAGCACGAGATTGGACCAGACCGTGGCGGTCACCTCGGGCAGGCCCGCCGCCTCGATCAGGCCGATTCCGTCCGGCACGGGCAGCAGTTGGCCGACGGGGACGGCGACCTTCTGTGCGTAGCCGCCGCCGGTCAGCAGGGCGCAGACCTCGTCGCCCACCTGCCATCCGGTGACGCCCTGGCCCAGGGCGCTGACGCGGCCGGAGACTTCGAGGCCGGGGTAGGGCGAGGTGCCCGGAGGCAGCGGGTAGAGCCCCATCCGCTGCATGACGTCCGCCCGGTTCAGGGCGCTGGCCGCCACGTCGACGACTACCTCCCCGGCGGCGGGCCGAGGGTCCTCGACCTCGGTCCATTCCAGGACCTCGGGGCCACCGGGTTCCCTGATCGATACAGCCTTCATGACGCTGACGCTCCGTTCGTCGAGGTGAAGAGGGGGCAGGAGAGCCACCTCTCTGATGTATGCAGCGTATACATTAACTCATGCATGTGTACGCCGCCAACATTCAGTCGGGCAAGACGGCAGGCGCCGCCCGCGGACCGGCCGGAAGCGCACCCGGTGCGGTTGCGCATCGCGGGCGGGCATCGAAGATGGATCGGGGACAGGCCTGCAGACGAACGGCAGTCGCGGCCGCCGAGGCCGCGCGAACTGGGCGCCCGTGCGCCCGTGACAGGGAGCCGACATGACCGATCTTCCTCCTCCGATCACGCCCTACCTCGAACCCGCGGCGAAGGAGCTGTGCGAGGCCACGGATCCGCACCCGCGGATCTACGAGGTCCCGCCGGAGAAGGGCCGGGACATCCTGCTCGGCCTGCAGAGCGACCAGAGCGTGCCCCGCCCCGAGGTGGACGAGGAGTGGGTCGACGTCGACGCGGGGGAGTGGGGCACGGTCCGCACCCGGATCATCCGCCCCAAGGGAGCCACGGGCCCCCTGCCGGTGGTGTTCTACATCCACGGCGCCGGCTGGGTCTTCGGCGACGACAAGACCCACGACCGCCTCTTCCGCGAGCTCGCCGTCGGCGCCGGCGCGGCGGGCGTCTTCCCCGTCTACGACCGCGCGCCCGAGGCCAAGTACCCCACACAGGTCGAGCAGAACTACGCGGTGGGGCAGTGGGTCGTGGAACACGGCGCCGAGCACGGTCTGGACACCTCGCGCATCGCCGTCACCGGCGAGTCGGTCGGCGGGTGCATGTCCGCCGTCTTCGCGCTGATGAACAAGGAGCGCGGCGGGATCGACCTCAAGGCGCAGGTCCTGCTCTACCCGGTGACGAACGCCGACTTCGACACCCCGTCCTACCTCCAGTTCGCCGAGGGCTACTACCTGACCCGCGACGGCATGAAATGGTTCTGGGACGCCTATACGAGCGACTCCGCCCAGCGTGCGGAGGTGCATGCCTCGCCGCTCCAGGCCTCCTTGGACCAGCTGCGCGGGCTGCCCACCACCCTGGTCATCACCGACGAGGCCGACGTCCTGCGCGACGAGGGCGAGCAGTACGCCAACAAGCTGCGCGAGGCCGGCGTGGACGTGACCTCCGTCCGCGTGGCGGGCATGGTCCACGACTTCCTCCTGCTGGACAGCCTGCGCGACACCCGCGCCGCGAACGTCGCCCGCAAGCTCGCCGTCGACGCCCTGCGGACGGCCCTGCACGACGCCTGAGCCTGGCTGCGACCACTCCCTCGCGTACGCGCGCGACGGCCCGGATCCCCCTCGCCCCGTACGTGTAGGAGGGCCGGGATTCCTTCGCCGCGTACGCGGCGAAGTGCCTCCCTGAGCAGTGTTGACGGTGCATACATGGCGGGTTAGATTCATGCACCCCATGTAAGCATCGTCAACATTGGCGCAAGGGAGCTGCTGCGATGTCTTCGCACCGACAAGAAACCGACGGGCGGACACCGGGCCCGCACGAGGCGGACCGGCGGGAAACGGTCGACATCGATCTGGGCGGCCGCACGGTCACGGTCCCCCGAGGCGGCCTGTACGAGCGGTACCGGATGGACACCGACCTCGACGAGGTCGCCCGCGACCCCCGCGTCAGCGGGGTCGAGTTCTTCCGGCGGCTGCCCAAGACCAGGGTCGACTCCGCCATCGGTCCCACCCTCACCCCGAACTTCTACTACCGGATCTCGACCGCCCGGCTGACGATGCCGGCCCCCTCCCGTGCGATCCGCGCCCGGCTGCCCAAGGAGCTGGTACCGCTGGAGATCGCGCCCGGACTCGGGCTGGTCTCGGTGATGTTCTTCCGCTACGACGTGTGCGACATCGACTTCTACACGGAGGCCGCCGTCGGCATCGCCGTCAAGCCGGCCCGGCACGGCGGTCTCGGCTTCTTCGATCTCGTCACCGGCCTGAAGAACGAACACCTCGACTCCTACGTGCTGTCCCTGCCCGTGAGCACGCCGATCGCCCAGGTCCGCGGCCACGACGGCTACGGCTTCCCCAAGTGGGTCACCGCCGTGGACGTCGACATCGACGCCCGCCGGACGACCGCCCGCGTGGCCAACGACACGGGCGGCGACGACCTGACCCTCTCGGCGGCCACCCCGGCCCAGACCCGCCACCCCAGCGGCGCCCGCGTCACCTCGCTCACGTCGTACACGACGATCGACGACGCATGGCACTCCACCCTCAGCCAGACCCACGTCCTGTCGGCCGGTACGGCACGCTTCCCGCGCGGCCTCACCCTCCGGGCCGGCCAGGGCCGCATGGCCGACGACCTGCGCTCCCTCAAGCCGTTGCGGCCGGTGCGGTTCGACGTCGTGACCGAGGGCCAGCTCGCCCTGCACATGCCGGTCCCCACCTCGGTCCAGAGCCGCAGCCAGTGACAAGGAACCCCGCCATGGTCACCGACCACGCCCCGCGCCCCACCACCCGCCGCCCGGCCCTCCCCGCGTCCCTGACCCCGGCCCTGCTCGCCCGGCTGACCGGACGGATCTCGGCGGCCGCGGACGCCGAACGGGTCACCACCAGCGCCCCCTACACCGGCGTCCCACTGGCCGACCTCCCGGTCTCCACACCCGCCGACGTGCGCGACGCGTACACCCGCGCCCGCGCCGCCCAGACGAGCTGGGCCGCCCTGCCGAGCGGGGAGCGCAAGAGGATCCTGCTGCGCTTCCACGACCTCGTCCTCTTGCGCCAGGACGAGGCACTCGACCTGATGCAGGCCGAGAACGGCAAGACCCGCCGCGACGCGTTCCTCGAAGTGACCGACATCGCGATCACCGCCCGCTACTACGCGCGCAACGCCGCCCGGTACCTCAGCCCCCGGCGCCGCCGGGGCGCGATCCCCGTCCTGACCCACACGACCGAACTGCGCCACCCCAAGGGCGTGGTCACCGTCATCTCCCCGTGGAACTACCCGCTGAGCATGGCTGCCGGCGACGCGCTCCCGGCGCTCATGGCCGGCAACGCCGTCGTCCAGAAGCCCGACACCCAGACCGCGCTCACCGCGCTGTGGGCGCTCGACCTGATGCACGAGGCCGGACTGCCGGACGGCGTCTGGCAGATGGTGGTCGGCCGGGGAAGCTCCATCGGCGACACCCTGATGGACAACGCCGACTACATGATGTTCACCGGCTCCACCGCGAGCGGACGGAAGATCGCGCGCGACGCCGGCCGGCGCCTCATCGGCGCGTCCCTCGAACTCGGCGGCAAGAACCCCATGCTCGTCCTGGCCGACGCCGACGTCGAGAAGGCCGCCGCGGGCGCCGTCGCCGCCTGCTTCCCCTCGGCGGGCCAGCTCTGCGTCTCCGTCGAGCGTCTGTACGTGGCCGAGTCCGTCCATGACGCGTTCGTCGCCGCGTTCACCGCCCGCACCGCACGGCTCAAGCTCGGGGCCGCGTACGACTACGGCATCGACGTCGGCAGCCTCACCACCCCCGCCCAGCTGAAGACCGTCAGCGCCCATGTCGAGGACGCCGTCGCCAAAGGGGCCACCGTCCTCGCGGGAGGCAGAGCGCGGCCCGACCTGGGGCCGCTGTTCTACGAACCCACGATCCTCGCCGACGTCACCCCGGACATGACGCTGTACGACCAGGAGACCTTCGGCCCCGTGGTGTCCGTCCATCCCGTCCACGACGTCGAGGAGGCGATCGCGCGCGCCAACGCGACGCCCTATGGCCTCAACGCCAGCGTCTGGTCCCGCGACGGCGCCCGGGCCAGGTCCCTCGCCGCCCGCGTGCGCGCCGGAACCGTCAACGTCAACGAGGCCTTCGCCGCCGCCTGGGGCAGCATCGACGCCCCGATGGGCGGGATGGGCGACTCCGGACTGGGCCGCCGCCACGGCGCCGACGGCATCCTCAAGTACACCGAACCGCAGACCGTCGCCCACCAGCGCCTCCAGGGGTTCACGCCCCCGGCCCGCATGGCCCCCGAAACCTGGGCAGCCCTCTTGACGCGAGCGCTGAAGATCCTGAAGGCGGCCGGAGTGCGCTGAGCGCGGCCCCCGTGGCTGCGTCCCTTTGGGACGCGGCCCGGGTGAGGCGGGACCCGCCGACGACACGCCGCCGCCGGCCTCCGGGGCGATCCCGGAGGCCGGCGGCGGCATGGGCCTGCTACGCGGGCCCGCGCACCGTCTCGGCTTCCCGCGAGGCCGCAAGCCAGGCGCGGTAGCGGCGCAGCGCCCCGCGCTGCTTCCACTGTTCGGCGAGCAGGGTGTAGACGGGGTGGACGCGGGGGCGAGGGGCGCTTCCGCGGGCGACGCGGGCCATCTGATGGCGGACCCGCGCCATGCCCGCAGCCGAGGCGAGGGCCTTGTCGGACCAGGTCACCGGCGTCATCTGCCGGTGGGCCTCGCGGTGGGTCTTCCAGCGGTCGGGCAGGTCGGGGGTGACGGCGAGCGCGGTGCCCATGCCGACCACCGCCACACCGCTGTCGAGGACCCGCTCCGCGGTGGCGCGTCGGGTGATGCCGCCGGTGAGCATCAGGGGCAGAGCACTCGTGCCGACGAGATCCCTGGCCAGGTCGAGGAAGTAGGCCTCACGTGCCTGTGTCCTGGCGTCGGCGGCGCGGCCGGTCATCGCCGGGCTCTCGTAGCTTCCGCCGGAGAGTTCGACCAGGTCCACGCCGAGCGGTTCGAGCATCGCGATGACCTGGCGTGCGTCGTCGGCGTCGAAACCGCCGCGCTGGAAGTCCGCGGAGTTGAGCTTCACCGCGACCGCGAAGGACGGCGAGACGGCGGCGCGGACCGCACGGACGACGTCGAGCAGCATCCGGGCGCGGTTCTCCAGCGACCCGCCCCACTGATCGGTACGCCGGTTGACCAGGGGGGAGAGGAACTGCGACAGCAGGTATCCGTGGGCGGCGTGGATCTCGACCCCGTCGAAGCCCGCCTTCTCGGCGCGATGGGCCGTGACGGCGAACCGGGTGACGGTGGCGTCTATCTGCGCGGGGGTCATGGCCGTCGGACGGCCGAAGCGGCCGCTGTGCCGGCCCAGGTCGACGCCGATGTCGGAGGGACCCCACACCACGCCGGGCATGTCCGAAGCCACCTGCCGTCCGGGGTGGTTGATCTGCATCCAGATCGCGCCGCCGGCGGACTTGCCCGCCTTGGCCCACTCGGTGAACGGGGCCAGCGGCGCGTTCGCGTCCAGCACCACGCCGCCGGGACCCGTCAGCGCCTCGGCGTGGACCATGACGTTTCCGGTGATCAACAGTCCGGTTCCGCCGGCGGCCCAGCGCCGGTAGAGGGTCAGGAGGCGTTGATCTGGCAGCTGGCCGTCCCCCGCCATGTTCTCCTCCATCGCCGCCTTCGCGATCCGGTTGGCCAACACCTGCCCGGAGCGCAGGGGCAGCGGCGAGAACAGCTCGCTGGTCATCCCGTTTCCTCTCTGTCGTCGCAGTCACCTACGATGTGTGCAGCGTCCACATTAAGCGACAATGTAAGCACTGTGAACATAGAGAGGTGTGACCTGTGCCGCAGGCAAGCTCGTACCATCACGGCGATCTGCGCGCCGCCTGTCTGCGTGCCGCACGCGAACTCCTCGAAGCCGACGGCAGCGCCGGCCTTTCCCTGCGCGCGGTCGCCCGGCGCGCGGGAGTGTCGGCCACGGCCCCCTACCGTCACTTCGCCGACCGCGACGCGCTCGTCTCCGCGGTCGCCGCCGAGGGCTACCGCGAGCTCGCCGGACATCTGGCCGACGCTCACCCCGCGCCCTCGACGCCCGACGAACTCGCCGCGGTCGCCGTCGCCTACGTCCGGTTCGCCCTCGAACACCCGGCCCTGTTCCGGGTGATGTTCGCCGAGCCCTGTGACCCGACGAGCGAAGAGCGGGTCGCGGCCACCGAGGCCATCTCGCAGTACGTGCGCGGCATCGTCCGCACGACCTTCCCCGGCGCGGACGCGGACGCCCTGTCGACCACGGTGTGGGCCCTCGTCCACGGGCTCGCGTTCCTGCACCTCGACGGCAAGCTGGACGCCTCCACCCCCGAGGTGGTCGCAGCCCAGGTCCGCGCTGCCGTCGGTGCGCTGTTCGACGCCTCCCCGGCGCTGTCGCGGACTGCGGCCACGCCGACCGGACGGGCGACCGACTAAACGGGGCGTCCCTCCGCCCCGTACGTACCCGTGGGTCTCTCGGTCGTCCTACGTGGACCTCTTGGTCGGTCTAATCGTTCGAAGCGCCTTCGGCCGGGCGGCGCCGGGGCGACGTGGACGGCGGCTCGGGAAGCTCACCGGTGTCGATGATGTGGCGGGCCACGCCGGTGAGCAGGAGGTGGTGATGGCGGGCGTAGCGGCGCATGGCGTGGAAGGCGTCGTCCAGAGAGATGTTGCGGTGGGCGGCGAGGAATCCTTTGGCCTGCTCGATGATGATGCGGCTGTGCAGGGCGGTGTGCAGCTGTTCGTTGACGGTCTCGGTGCGCTGCAGGGTGCGGGCGTGCAGCAGGCCGATGGTGGCCGCGTCGGCGAACGCCTGTGCCATGGAGAGGTCGTCGGCGGGCAGCGGGCTGTCGGTGGCACGCAGGAGCAGCATGCTGCCGAGGGTTTCTTCGCGCAGGCGCAGGGGAACGGCGCTGGCATACGTGTATCCGGCCTCGCGCGCCATGGTGGTGAAGTCGGCCCAGGCGACGGGCGCCTTCGCGAGATTTCCTGGGGTGATGCTGGCGGAGGTGCGGTAGGCGTCCAGGGCTGGACCCTCGCGCAGCGCCAGGTCCAGCACTTTGGTCAGCGACGGGCTCGGGTCGCACGGGGCCGGGCTGTACAACTGCGGCCCGGGGTACGCCAGCAGGACCGCCACGTCCGTAATGGCGAAGATGTCGCAGCAGCGCACGGTCAGCTGCTGCAGAAAGTCGATGATGTCGAAGTCCGCCACGAGGGTGTCGGCGAGTTCGACGAAGGTGTCGGCGATTTTTCGTTCTCGGCTCATGCCTTGACTCCTCGATGCGCAGGCGCCCTCCATGGGTCCACGCCAGGCGGCTTGTTCACGACGGCAGTTCCTGTGCAAGGACCTCACGGGCGGTGTCGGTCAGGGGCCGGCCGGAGGCGTAGGCCCGCGCCCGCAACCGCACCAGCGCCTCCTCCATCGGCACTCCGAGCCGGCAGCTGAGCACCCCGGTGGCCTGGTGGACCTCGGCCCAGTGCAGGTCGACCGCGCCGGCCTTGCCCGGCTCGTTGGGCGAGACCACGGCCCCCGAGCGCCAGGCCAGCAGGCGGCTGGTCAGCGCGTCGGCCACCCGCAGCCCGTCCGCCGCCTGCGGCCCCGTCAAAAATCCCGGCTCCTTGCGATAGCCGGTCAGCCCGCCGAACCGCGCAGCCCCCGACCTAACCGGCCAGACGAACACCGCCCGCACGCCCAAGGCCCGGGCCTCGGAGGCGAACTGGGGCCAGCGCTCACCCGCTTCCAGATCCGCGACCTGGTGGGGGACTTCGGTGAAGTCCGCATCGATTCCCGGCCCCTGCCCCAGGGTGAACTGCGCGTCCTCCAGGCGTGCGCTGACGTCGTCGCTGAACCACACCAGCTCCGCCCCCCACCGCAGCGAGACCGCGATGCCCTCCAGCCCCAGCGCATGCGCGCACCGCACCGCCCACGCACGTCGCTCACCTGCATCGACGGCTTGCTCCAAACCGTCGAGCAGTTCCTCCACAGACACCCGTACCCCATCACTGAGCCGGGCGCGCCGCAGGGCGCCCCGCCCCGGAAAGACGGCCACTCTCTGTACCCGGGATGTTACAGCCCAGGGCTCGGCGAGGACCTCCCTTCGCGGGTCAAGAGTGACGACTGCCTTGACAGGGGTGGTCGTTGCTCTCAGGGGGCGGTCGGCGGCGGCATCAGCGCCCCCTGCCTGGAACGGGTCCGGACGGGCGAGGGCCGAAGACGTTCCCGTCACCGCTGGGCGCAGCTTTCCACCACTTGACGCAGCAGGCGGCCCACCTCGGAGTGCACGACGTGGTGATGACCTCCCATCGGGACGTCGTCGGACCGGAAGAGGGAAGAGGCGTCGACGTTCGTGTAGGGCCTGTCGCTCAGATCCTGCTCCTGCACTTCGTCCAAGGTGATGTTGGGGGGACCGTTGACGCCCTGGAGGCCGTCGAAGCCCAGGGCCCCCCACTTGCGGCTCATGGTGGCCAGCTCCGCCGAGTCGCCGATCATCTGGGCCGACAGCGGGTACATCACGCCCAGGTGACTGTCGAGATGGGAAAAGGTGCAGATCAACGGCCCGCTGACCAGCCGCCGCTGATCCCACAACGCGCCGTGGCCGGTGACCTGTTGGGGCAGGCTGTCGGCGAAGACGAAGTGCGACATCTCCGCCTGGAGCAGCGTCAGAGAAGAGAGCAGCGCGGAGTCCGATCCTTGCGATTCCAGGCCGCGCAGCGCGAAGCCCGCCAGGCGGCCTCCCAGCCCGTGGCCCACCAGATGGATCCGCGTGTCGGAGGCGTCCGCCAGCGCCGCCAGGCACGGGCCCAGACCCGCCTGCCCCACCACGCCCGCCCGGCGGCGCAGTACGTGCCGTACCACCTGACGGAACAGCTCATGCGCGCCGCGCCACAAGTCCGCGAAATCCTGTTGCCTGCGATCCAGTCCCACGGGCCCACCCGCGGCGACCGTGCCCGCCTTGTTCACCCGGTCGCTGAGCGCCTTGGCCGGCCGGGGCCCCGCCACCCGGATCTCGGGGAGGCTGCCCTCTTCGGACACCGGGCTGTCCGGGTCGCCGGTGCCGGGTTCGTGCCGGGCCGGCGCGCCCTGATCCTCGTCCGCGGAGGCGGCCACATCGCGCAGCGCGGACGCGAATTCGGCGCACATCGACATCGTGTCCTCGAAAAGCATCAGCGGGTCGGTCTGAGGCATCACCGCGGCTTCCATGTCCGTCGCGAATTCGGTCAGGGCATCCTGCAGCGGGATCTCCGCGACCCGGCGCAGCGCCGACCCGAGGTCGTCGAACGCCCTGTCGTGCGGGGGCTGCTTCGTCAGCAACTCGGAAATCTCGGCCAACGGGCGGGCGCTGTCGGGAAGATGCCGCGCGAGATCCTCGGCCAGCGCCGGGCTGATCCCGGGGTACACCTCGCGCTCACGCTTCATCTCGCCTTCCGCGACACCCGGAATGCCCTCGTCCCGGAAACACAGCGACGGCCACCGCACTTTCAAATAGCCCACCGAGGCTGAGGTGTCCGACCAGGCGTCGGCGAGCATTCCGGCAAACGCGGCATCGGCGGCGTCGGCTACGGCGTCATCGTTCTGGGCTCCGTGCACCAGGACGTACAGGTCCCGGATCCCGCTGTCGCGCACAGCGGCGTGCACGCGCTGTACCTCTGCTTGCTCGAACTCTGCCCGTCGGCCGAAACGCAGGGCACCGACATCGTGAAACGCATTCCGTCGAGACACAATCCACCTCCGAAAAGAGTCCGCGCACGCGGCTGTTCCATGGGGCGGAGCGGGCCTCCCGGCATGAGGCACCCCCGTCCAGGGGTGCGGCCCGCCCGGCGAAGAACTCCCCGTGCCCGCTCGGGCACGAGGCACTCCCGATGCGTCTCGGATGTACGCCGTTTCTACGCCGCTGATGCTCATGAGAAGCAGACGGTTTCCGGAGACGGATAGCCCTGCCGGATCACTCGCTCTTCCTTGCGCCTGAGGCCACTCACCCCCCGGGTCTTGATGTCCGTGCCCGTGCTCGCGGTGACCCGCCGGGGCCCAGACCGACCGACCGCGCGGTGTCCAGGCTGTCCACCTTGGACGTCGACGGTGGCTGCATCGCCGACGGGAAGCGGGAGGGGGTGTCAGCGCGGGACTCGGCCCGGCCGTGGCGTCACCGTGCGGTGAATTCGAGGATTTCCCCGGCCACGGCGGCGGGGTTCTCCTTGGCGAGCCAATGCCCCGACTTCGGGATCTCGACGGCACGTGTGACGTTGCGCAGCATCGGCGACAGGCTCGGGCGGGCGGCGGCCAGCGATCCGCTCGCCGTGAGGAGGGGGGCGGGGGTGTCCGTGGGCGCGGCGGCATTGTCGCGTTCGTCCTGGTCCAGGCTCCGGTAGAGCTCGAACCCCGCGTGCCGCACGCCCGTAGGTGCGTACGTACTCGTCGGTCTCCGCTTCGGTGAACGGCGGCCGGGCCCGCGCGCCGCCGAAGGCTGTTCCGCCGTGGGCGACGTGGGTGGAGAAGGCCGTGACGTACTCGCGCATGTCCCTGCGGTCGTCGACGAGTTGTTCGGGGATCGCCTGCTGGCTGTTGAAGGCCATGTGTCAGGAGAACGTCAGGTACCGCGCGGCGGGCAGCTGCCGCCCAGGGAGCGGACAGTCCATGTGCACATAGGAGTTGACCTGCCGGGGAACTGCGAGACGTGCTGTGCCCCGACCCCGACCCCGACCCCGGCCCCGGCCCCGAGGTCGTGTGCCACCAGGTCGAAGCTCTTGAGCCCGATGCGATCACGCAGCAGCCCGTGGACGTAACGGGCGAGCGTCTTCGTGTCGAAGCCCGCCGGACTTCCCTCGCTGTCACGGAGGCCGGGAAGATCGAGCGCCTACACGGTGTGATGCCTGGCGAGCGCGGGCATGACCTTCCGCCACTCGTGCCAGCTCTGCGGCCAGCCGTGCAGCAAGGTGTCCTAGATTCGGGCTCTGCCGTTCATTGTTATTCCATGCTCTGTTGAGAACGGGACCGGTGCCTTGCCAGGATTCGATTTCCGTTGGAGCGACGGGAGATTCTGGCAACTGGGCGGGTCGCAGCTGACTTTCTAGTGCCACCCGTCGAGGGAGACCTCCGGGTCTCCCGTGAGGTACCGGTGGAGGGCGACAGAAGTAGTGTCGACGAAATTATCGGGCACCGCGCTGGCCTCGACCCACCGGACCTGGGAGTGCTTGCGAGGTTCGCGGTTCTCAGGTTCGCCGGACCATTCCTGGGCGGCGAAGACGACCGTGAGGAAACCGTTGGGTGCTTCGATGCCCCAGGCGCCGTGGATGATGTGGGCGACTCTGAGGGACTCGGGCTTCACGGTAAGGCCGGTCTCCTCGTAGAGCTCGCGGACCGCGGTTTCCGTGATGGGTTCGCCCGGCTCGCTCTTACCGACGGGGAGGTCCCACAGGCCCTGTGCGAACTTTGCGTTCTCGCTGCGCTGGAGGAGGACGACGCGGTTGGTGGCCGTGTCGTGGACGATGACGGCGGCGACCAGCAGGGTCATTGATTCGAGCGCCGGCTTGAGGGCTTGAGAGCGATCCTCGGTTTGCTGGGCCACAGTGTTCCCTTCGTCGGACGGGTTATCGGGCATGTTAGGCGTGAGCTTCGCGGGCGCGGCGGGCCAGATCGGCGGCGCCTGGCACTTTGCGCCGCCGGTAGACCTCGAGGATGGAGCGGATCGAGGTGATCGCCTTGCGTGTGCGATCGGAGCTCATGTGTTCCATGAGAACTAGGGCTTGGGTCCAAGCGGCGACGGCTTCGTCGGCACGGGCCTGTGCGGCGAGGCTGTCGCCGAGGTCGGCGTGGGTGAGGGCGTGGACGCGCTTGTACTTCTCCGGGTCCCAGCGGGTGAGGGCGTCGCGGTGCTGCTGCTCGGTACCGATGTGATCGGCGAGGTCGGTCAGGGTGCGGGCGGTGTGGCTGGCCACGGTGCCGGCGGCCGGGCCGCTCACACGGGAGTAGCTGGGCTGGGGGCCGTCGTCGCGGAGGAGGGCGTCCTCGGCGGCGAGCAGGGCGCGCGCGGCCTGGGGGTTCTCGTTCACGGCGGCGTAGGCACTCGGTCTGCGACCCGATGAGGGCCTGGACATCGTCCGTTGCCTCAATCGCCACACTCCACTCGATCCCGCCCCTGGAGAGCTCCACACACCGCTGGAGCGCCACGCGGAGCTGGTAGAGGTATCCGACGCTGACGCCGATGCTTCGAAGGGATTCTCCGGGCTGGTCATGCACCCACCGCCTCCCTCTGATTACCGAGTGCAGCGATCATTCCGTGGCCGCGCCGCAGGTAAAACACGGACTGCCGAACTTTCCGAACAGTTACGAGTGCTGGCCAGCTGCCCGTAGTAGCCGCGCTGACCGCTACGGCAGCCCGCGAATCAGCGTGAGGCGGGTGGCTTGAGCATGTACATCTTGAGGACGCTGGCGCAGGTGCGGAGCGGCTCCTACGGAGCGAGGGCGTCGGCAACGGCTTGGGCGAGTTCGTCGATCGTCCGCACCACGCACCTGGGCGGCGTGATTCAGATCCGAGGCTCGGCGTCGCGGTCGTGATCGGCATCCGCCTGGCAGGGTGAGGGCGGAGCGCCGCCCGGTGCGGCCTACTCGTAGGCCCAGGCCCGGCCGGTCTGGCGATACTCCTCCACCGGGATCGGGTCGACGTCGGTCCTCATGCGGGCGGTGTACAGCAGGCCGTCGAGATGGTCGATCTCGTGGTGGATGAGGCGGGCGAGACCGCGCTCGTACACGGCGGTGACGGTCTCGCCGGTCAGGGCCATGGTCTCGACGGTGATCTTCAGGGGGCGGGGGACGAGGCCGCGGACGTCGAAGAAGCTCAGGCAGCCCTCGTACTGCTCGTCCAGCTCTGCGGAGCGGTCGGTGATCCGCGGGTTGAGCAGGATCACGGCGGGTGCGACGCCGGGCGGCTGGACGACGGCGGCGGCGCGGCCGATGCCGATCTGCGGGGCGGCGATGCCCATGCCCTTGGCGAAGGGGTGGACCTGGCCGATCCGTTCCATCGAGGCGAACAGTTCGTCGGTGATGTACTCGGCTTCGTCGCGCTCGGCGGGCAGGACGAAAGGGCGGGTCGGGTCGGCCAGGATGCCGGCGCCGTGCTGGACGACTCCGAGGTCTCGCATCTGCTGGCTGGGTCGCACGTCAATCACCTGAAGTCCCCTTGTTCCGTGTTGTGTTCGGGCCGTGCCCGGAACCTCCACTCAAGACGGTACCGAGCGTGGAGGGCGCCTCGTAGACCTCCTCGGTCGCCACCCATTCGTCGTCGGTGCCGCCGAGTCCCTGGCCCTTGATGAGCTTGCCGCCGATGCGGAAGCGCCGCAGTCCCCAGTAGGACTCCTGCGGCGGTCGTCGGCATCCCACCAAGAGCTCGGCGAGCTCGCTGGCTCTCATTCCACTGACGGCCGCAGTCGGCAGCAGGCAGGCCGACCGCATGCGCGCCACCAGAGGGCTCGCGTCCAACTCGCCTAGTGGCGCTGTCCAGGGGACGCTTCCCAGGGCATCGGCCATCGGGATGTGCACCGCGTCACGGCCGAACCGCGCCTCGACGCCGACCCAACGGCTACCTATGGAAGCGTGACCACGTCGACGACTGGCTCAGCATTGCCCCCGCCGTCTGGATCGACGACGACTTCACCAGCCTCGACCACGCTTGGGCGGCGGAGCGCACCGCCAAGGGAACGGCGACCATCCTCATTCAGCCCGACCCACACCTCGGTCTACAGCCCGAACACCTGACCGAGGTTGCGGCGTGGGCCTCGCAGTTGCCCTCAATCCAGGCCCCCTGATGACCGAGCAGCTGTTGGGCTCCGCCGCCGTCCGCCTCGACGGCCTGCGTGCCTGGGACGAGGATCTCGTCATCGACCTGGTCCTGTCCGACGAGCAGCGCCGCCACCGCCTGACCCTCCATCACGGCGCGTTCACCCACCGCGCCACCGATCAGGCCAAGCACCCGCACGACCTCCCCGGCCTGACCCTCACCAATTGCCAGCTTCTGGAAGTGCTGTCCTGCAAGGGCCTGGAGGGTGTCGCGACCGTGGGCGCCCCGGTCTTGCTGGTCACCCTGTTCTCGTACGTCACCGAACCGGACAAGTCCTTCGGGGTGGTCAGCCCCTAGAAGACTTGGCGTGCGCTACAGCCCGGGCACCGGTGGCCGCGGGCGCAGCCGCCCGGCTCACGGTGTCGGGTGGGACAGTTCGATGTCGAGGGCGTCGGTGCCCGGGCCCGTCACGCGCAACGCGGTGGCGACCGGGGGGTAACCGCTGGCGATGACGGAGTACTCGCCGGCGTCCAGGTCCGTGAAGGCGTATGCCCCGTCCGAGCCGGTGGTGGCCGTCGCGGCGACGTTGCCGGCCGCGTCGACGAGCGTGACGCGGGCGTCCGGCACCAGGCGTAGATCGGCGGAGCGCACCGCGCCCTGGAGCAGGGCGCCCGCGGCGAGCGCGATCTCCACGCGGCCGGGCTCGCCGTGGCTGACCGTGACGGGCACGGCGGCCGGCCGGTGCCCCTCGGCCTTGACGGCGACGGTGTACTCACCGGCGGGCAACTCCGCGAAGGTGAATTCCCCGTCCCCGCCGGTCGGTCCGGTGCCGAGCACATCACCGCGCACATCGGTCACGATGACCATCGCGGCGGCGACCGGCAGGCCGTCGGCGCCGGTGACGCTCCCGCTCAGGCCGCGCGGACCGGAGAGCAGGATGTCGTACGCGAGCGGCTCCTCGCCGACGGTCACGGTGGCCGCCTGCGGCTGGTGCCCGTCGGCTGCGGCGATCAGGACGTAGGTGCCCGGGCCGGGTGCCGGCAGGTCGTAGCCTCCGTCGGTGCGGGCCATGGTGCGGCCCAGTTGACGTCCCGTCAGGGAGATCAGGGTGACGGTGGCGTGGGCGCCGCCGGTGGAGGTGCGGATGCGCCCGTGGAGGGTGGGGCCGCCGTGTACGGGCGCTCGCGGGGCTTCCGGGGCGTGGCCGGCGGGCGCCTCGTGGGCCTCTGAGGCCGGGGAGGACGCGGACGCCGGGGGCGTGTCCCGCTTGGCAGCCGTTGTCGGAGCCGCGGCCGGAGCCGGGGCTTGCTGCGGGCGGCGGAAGCCGATCAGGGTGGCCGTGGCGATCAGGGCCACCAGCATGCCGGCCGCGCCGATGGTCATGCAGACGTGGACGGCGTCGGTGAAGCTCGCGCCGATCGCGCCGAGCGCGGGTCCGGTCGCCTCGGGGGAGAGCCCGAGGTGTCCCGCTGCCCCCACGCCGCCCTGCGCGAGGGCCTCGCCCACCCGCTGCTGGTCGGCGGCGGCCAGCCCGGACTCCGCGAGGTGCCCGGGCAGCGCGGAGGTGAGCCGGCTGGTGAGAACGGCGCCGAGCACGGCGGGCCCGAGCGCGCCGCCGAGCTGGCGCAGGGTGTTGTTGCCCGCACCCGCCATGCCCGCCAGGTGGTGCGGGACACTGCCGACGGCGACCGCGCTGATCGGCGTCATCACGAAGCCCATGCCGAAGCCGAACAGGGCGAGCGGCCCGGCCATCGCGCCGAACCCGGAGTCGGTCTCAAGACCCGTCAGCCACAGCATGGCGCCGCCGGTGCCGAGCAGGCCGACGGACAGGAGGACGCCGGGTGCCACCTTGCCCATCAGCCGGCCGACGAGCGGGCCGGTGACGATGGAAACGCCGTTGAAGACCAGCATCCGCCAGGCGATGTCGAGGACCGAGAGCTGCTGGACGCTGCCGAAGAACAGGCTCAGCGTGAAGACGGAACCGATCATCCCGAACATGACGATGGCGTTGACGACGCCGGCGCCGGTGAAGGGACGTACCGCGAAGAGCTTGAGGGAGAGCATCGGCGACGGGGAGCGCAGTTCGGCGACGATGAAGGCGATGAGGCCGAGCGCGGCGGCGGCGAACGCGACGATGACCTTCGTCTGGGCCCAGCCGTGCACCCCGCCGCCCTCGATCACGCCGTAGATCAGGCCGACGATGAACACGATCGCGGCGATCTGGCCGGGGACGTCGATGGCACGGCCGTGCGCGGACCGTGAGTCCTCCAGCATCCGTACGGCGACCAGGCCGGTGACGGCGGTGATGACGGCCGCGGGCAGGAAGATCCAGCGCCAGGTGGTGTGCTCCAGGATGACGCCGCTGATCAGCGGGCCCAGGGCCATGCCGATGCTCAGGGAGGCGGCCCAGGCGGCGATGGCCTTGGCGCGGGCCCGGAAGTCCGGGTAGGCGTGGCTGATCAGGGCGAGCGTGGAGGAGGCCAGTGCCGCGGCTCCCGCGCCGGCCACGGCCTGGCCCACCCAGACCTGCTCGACGCTGTGGGCGGTCAGCGAGGTCACGGAACCGGCGGCGAACAGCAGCATGCCCGCGAGGTAGGCCTTCTTGCGGCCGTACAGGTCGCCGATCAGGCCGAAGGTGAGGATGAGCGCGGCCATCGGCAGGATGAAGGCGTCGGAGACCCACTGCAGGTCGGACGTGGAGGCGCCCAGGCCTTGCTGGATGCGGGAAAGGGACACCGAGACGCTGCCGATGGGCACGTACGCGGCGAACATCCCGAGGCACGCCAGCACGGTGGTCAGCGCCGGGCGCGCGACGGCACGGTGGTGGGGGGTGGATATCGCGGACATGGTGAGACGGCCCTCCTGATCGAACGCGCCGGTCAAGTTATCAGTTGCCTGTCAAAGTCCCAAATGGCTGAGAGTGAGGGCGGGCGCGCGGGAGTAACGGCCGGGCTGCGGACACGGCTGAGGAAAGGGGGTCGGGACGTGGCCCGGCCGGCGCGGGAGGGTGCGCCCCGCACGGGCGCGGGAACTGGACGATCACCGGGCCCGGCGCGGCAGTGGAGACGGACCCCGGAGCGCGGACGGGACGGGGCGGGTCCCCGTGCGAAGGCGTTCTACGTCGTGAGCCCGGGCGCGAGGCCGCTCGCGGGCCCGGCCGAGCCCGCTCGCGAGCCCAGGCGCCGGGTCGACGAGCCGACGCTCTGACGCGCCGACGCCCCGCGAAGGACTCTCAGCCGGTCTTCGGCGGATCGGGCCACATGCGGGCCACGGGTGAGTCGGGGCCGTCGAGGGCGATGGCGATGCGGCGCATGCCGAGCGTCAGACGGTCCAGTTCCTCGGGCCCGCCGACCACTTCGCAGAGCCGCTCCACCACCGCTTCGACGAGCTTGCGCCCCTGGGCCATGCCCAGCAGCCCGGTCTCGGTCGGCTCCACCAGCACCACCCGCTTGTGCACGGGGTGCGGATGCCGCTCGATCCAGCCGAGCTGCTCCAGATGCGCCAGCGCCGCCGTCACGCTCTGCGGCGTGATGTTCTGCCCCCGGGCCAGGTCCGCCCCGGAGAGCGGACCGTGCTGGTCGAGCGTCATCACGAGGCCGAGCTGCGTCATCGTGACGCCCAGGGAGCGAAGCTGCTCGTTCAGCGCCCGGTGCACGGAGTTGTTCGCCCGCCACATCGAGTGGCTGAACGTCTGGTTCCACGGCTTCTCGGAGGTGGTCCCCTCCGGGCGACGGCTCGGCATCTTCAACTCCCTGCGGGCAAACGGCCCTCATCCTAACGGTGGGAGGGACGGTCCCGGCCCGGCCGCGATCCGGGCGGGTCCTAGCGGGGGGTGACGGAGCCGTCGTAGACGTTGCCGGGTGTGGCGACCGCCGTGATGGCCCGGGCGAGGACGGTGGAGGGCTCCTGGCCCTTGCTCGTGATGTCCGTGTTGATCATGATCACGAGGGTGGCCTTCTTCGCGGGCAGGTAGATCGTCACGGTCTCGTACCCCGGGATGGAGCCGTTGTGCCCGATCCATCCGTTGGTCTTGAAGATGCCCAGACCGTAACTGAGGCCGGGGATGCCGGTCGGCAGCGTCGTGAGCCGCTGTACCTGGATCTTGGGGCTCAGCAGCTCCCCGGTGGCCACGACCTTCGCCCAGCGGTGCAGGTCGTGCAGGTCCGAGATCATCGCGCCGGCCGCCCAGGCCCAGCTGGGGTTCCAGTGCGTCGCGTCGTCGGCGACCTCACCGCTGAGCGTCTGGTCGGTGTAGCCGCGCGGGTGCGGGTGGGGGAATGCGTTGCCGTGCGGGAAGAGCGTGCGCTCCAAGTGCGCGGGGCGCAGCACCCGGTGGTGGATGAAGTCGGCCAGCCGGTGCCCGCTCACCTTCTCGATCACCAGGCCGAGCAGGACGAGATTGGAGTTGGAGTACTGGAACTTCTTGCCGGGCGCGGAGGTGTTCTTGTGCTTGAAGCCGTAGGCGAGGGACTGCCGCGGGGTGAAGGTGCGCTGCGGATCGCTCAGCAGGTCGCGGACGAAGCCGGGGTCGGCGGTGTAGGGGAACAAGCCGCTGCGCATCTCCGCGAGATGACGCAACGTGATCTTCTTGCCCTTGGGGACGCCCTTGACGTACGCGGAGATCGGATCGTCAAGACCGATGCGGCCGTCCTGCACCAGCTTGAGCAGCGCGGTGACGGTGAAGGTCTTGGTCTCGCTGCCGATGCGGACGAAGGAGTCGACGGACATCGGTTCGCCGGTGTGGGTGTCGGCCACGCCCTTGGCCCGGACGTAGCATCCCTTGCCCGGCATCCACAGCCCGACGACGACGCCGGGGATCCCGGCCTTCGGGGCGACGTCGTCGATGGTCTTGTCCAGCCGGGCGGTGAGCTTGCGCCCGAGACCGTCCGCCGCGCACTCGTCATGGCGGGGGTGGGCGCTGCCGGTCATGTCCACGGCGGCGGCGGGAGCGGCTGCGGCAGGCGCCCACACGGCCAGGGCGAGCAGCGCGGCGCACAGCAGCCGGCGGGAGGGGGAAGGTCTCATGCGGGATACCTCATCCAGTCGGGGGACGGCCGGGATCGGCCGGGGAAGGCCGGGGAAGGCCGGGGGAAGGCCGGGGGGAGGCCGGGGGGAGGCCGGGGCCGGTCGGCAAGAAGACGACCACCGCAACCCCCGCCACCTCCTCCGCCACCGACCCACGCCGAGGAATCCACTCGTTCGCCACCCCACAAACGGCCCGGACAGCCCTCGTGGCCGAGCCTGTCGTGCGCACCGTGGCCAGGACCTGGTGGTGTTGGATGGCCGCCTGCGGTGACGTCCGATGACAGAGGGGAACGAGCGGTATGGCCATGGTGGGCGGCGTGGGTGCGCGCGGCACGCAGCACTGTGAGACGACGGCTTTGGGTGTGTTGTTGCGGCATGAGGGGCTCGACTTGTCCGAGCCCATGTTGTTCGGGCTCGGCTCCGGGCTGTCCTTCGTCTACTGGGACAGCAAGGCCATGGGTTTTCCGTTCCTGGGAGGGCGGGTGAAGCCGTTCGAGCTCACCAGGAACCTCGCCGCCGTACTGGGGCTCGAGCTGGCGGTCGAGGAGACCACCTCCGCGCGCAAGGCGTGGCAGAACGTGACGGCACCCATCGACGCCGGTCGGCCCGTCGGCCTTCAGCTCGACAGCTACCACCTGGACCACTTCACCACCAAGGTGCACTTCGGCGGGCACGTCGTGGCCATGTACGGCTACGACGAGCAGAACGCCTACCTGGTGGACACCGACCAGCAGGGCGGCGCCGTCACGACCAGCCTCGACGGCCTCGCCAGAGCCAGGGCCGAGCGCGGCCCCATGACCGCCAGGCACCGCTCCTTCACCCTCACCGTGCCCGGCGGCCCGAGGCCGTCGCAGGACCAGATCGTCACCGCGATCACGACCTGTGCCCACGCCTTCCTCACTCCGCCCATCGCGAACCTCGGTCACCGGGGCATCGAGAAGACCGCCCAGCAGGTGCCCAAGTGGTTGCAGCGCAGTGACGATCCACGGGAGGATCTGCCACGGGCCGCCCTCCTGATGGAGCGCGCCGGCACCGGTGGCGCCCTGTTCCGCAATCTCTACCGGGACTTCCTCGCCGAGTGCGCCCAGGTGATCGACAGCGGTCATCTGCGTACGGGCCACGGCCTGTACGCCGAGGCGGCCACCCTCTGGTCCCAGGTGGCCGCTCTCATCGCGGCGGCAGGCGCATCCGGCGACGCGACGAACCTCGCACAGGCCGGCGTCCTCCTCCACGACCTCGCGCGCGTCGAACGCGAAGCGATGCAGGCACTGAGGATGTTGTAGCTGCTGGAGGGCTCGGTCCGGAGTGTTGTCGGGTCGTCCCGCGTTGTCTGTCCGCACGGCCGGTGCCCGGCATCCGCGGTCAGCGATCGCGTGTGAGGGCCGCGGCCAGTTGGGTGCGGGAGCGGATGCCGAGCTTGCGGTAGATGCGGCTCAGCACGGTTTCCACGGTCTTGACCGAGATGAACATCTGCTGGGCGGCTTCCTGGTTCGTGGCGCCGGTGCACACGAGTTCGGCCAGCCGTAGCTCGTGTTCGGTCAGACGCCGGGTGGCCGGCGCCTCTGAGTCGCCGCCGGGCGCGGCGGCATGACCTGCCAGGTGGGCCAGGTGGTCGTTCGCGAGCGTCGACCAGGGCCGTGCTTCGGCGTCGTCGAAGAGCGTACGGGCCCGTTCCCACGCGGTGCGCGCGGCGGCGGCACGTCTGCGGCGGCGTTCGACCCGGCCGCGCAGCAACTGGGTGCGGCCCTCCTCGACCGGAAGGCCGAGCCCGGCGAAGGCGTGCGCCGCGTCCGCCAGGAGTTCCGCCGCCTCTTCGACGGCGTCGGCGCCGTCGAGGTAGCGGCACAGGCCCCGGGCCCGGGTCAGCGCGGCACGCAGAGCGGCGTGCGCGGGATGCGGCCCCACCCGCTCCTGCATGTGTTCCAGCAGGTCGCGGGCCTCGTCCGTACGCCCGCAGAGCGCGTACGCCTCCACCGCGTCCCCCTGCCAGCGCAGTACGGACGGATCGGCCGTCCCGGTGCGCGACTCCAACTCCGCGACCTGCGCCAGGGTCGCGGCGGCCTTCTCGACGCGACCGGTGTGCAAGAGCGCGGCACCCAGGGCCCACAGTGCGCGCGTGGTGTGCAGCGCGTCCTGCTCTTCGCGCGAGGCGCGCACGCCATGAGCCGCGCAGCGCAGCGCCTGGGCGAAACTGCCGCCGCCGGCCTCGGCCATGGCGGCCGTGTACCAAGCGGGGCCGGGCGACAGACCCGCTGCCGCCGTGAGGTCGACGGCGCGGGCCGACCAGTGCAGCGCCTGGCCGCACGCACCACGCCCCGCCTCGACCTCGGCGAGGCTGCGCCACAGGTCCACCAAGTCCTCCGGCTCACCGCACTCCTGGGCCGCGGGCAGCAGGTTCAGCAGGAGGGCGCGCGCTTCGGGCAGGCGGGCGTCGAACACCGCGTGGCGGGCGGCGAGGTACTGCGGGCTGTTGCGGATTCCCAGCCGCGCAGGCGGCACGGCCAGCGACAACGCCCGCTCCAGGGTGTCCGTGGCGGTGTCGAGGCGGCCCAGGACGCGCTGCATCCGCGCGGTCATCGTCAGTGCGGCCGCCTCCAGAGGGACATCGCGAGCCGTTTCGGCCAGCCCGGTGGCGGCCTGCGCGTGGCGCAGGGCACGGGCGCCGTCCTCGCCGGAGAGGTTCGCCTGCACCGCGGCACGCAGCTCCACGGCGGCAAGCAGCGCCGGATCCTCGGCGGCGGTCCTGCGGGCGGTGGCGAGCAACGGGCGCGTACCGGCGGTGTCCTGGCCGTGCGCGTCCACGACGGACAGCAGGGCGTGCACCTGCTGCTCCGGAGTGCCGTGCTCCGCCACGATCCGGTCCGCCGCCAGACGCGACAGCGCGGCAGAGCCACCGGCCGCCGCCTCCTGCGCGGCTTCGGCGAGCCGGTCGAGACGCAACTGGTGCCGGTCGGCGGGAGTGAGCCGGGCGGCGAGGAACAACAGCTCGGCCGCGCGCAGGCGTTCGCCGGCCGCGCTGGCCACGCCCGCCGCGTGCGCGGTGTCTTCGGCGACGGCCGGGTCCGGCCACTCCTGGGCGAGAGCGGTGTGCAGGGCACGGGCTACGGGTCCACGGCAGTAGGCGGCCAAGGCGCGGTGGATCGCGCTCCGCCGCTCCCGGGACACCGTGGCGGCCGCGGCATCGGCCAGCGCCGGCGCGGCAAAGCGGTGGGGGAGAGGCACACCGGCCGGGAGAAGCCGCGTGGCACCGTCCGTGGTGACCAGCCCGGCGTCCAGCGCATGGGCGAGGTGGTCCTCGGCGCCACGGCACCCGCTCTGCCGCAGCAGGTCGGCGTCACACCCGCCCGCGAGCGCCGCGACCTGAAGCGTGGCGCGGACGTCGGCGGGGACGGTGGCGAGCCAGGCGGCGGCGAGGTCGCGCACCTGCCGTGGTGGCTCGGGCGGCCCGGTACGCCCTTGCGTCGCGCCGGCCTTTGTGGCGCCGCAGTGGGCGCCCAACCAGGCATCGAGCAGACCTCGGTGGCCGCCGCAGTACCGGTGCACGGGCGCGGCCCACCGAGCGGGCAACCCGCGGCGCGCGCACGCGGCCGCCGTCTCGGCGAGGTCGGATGCGGGTACGTCCAGCACCGCCGGATGCCCGCCGAGAAGCGCGGCCGCGGCCGCGGGATGGCCACTGGTGCGTTCGGCTGCCACCGCGGCAAGCCGGTCGGGGGCGAAGGTACGGATGGCATAGCCGATGAGGTCCGCGCTGGCGGGGTCCAGCCACTGCGCGCCGTCGATCACGAGCAGGACCGGAGGCCCTTCGGCGAGCAGCCGCGTCAGGGCCAGCCGCAGCCGCAGGGGATCGTCGGCGGGACCTGTGGGCAAGGCGGCGAGCCACGCGGGGTCCTCCGCGAGGGCGGTCGTTCCGACGGCTGATGATGCCGCTGCGGCCTGTGCGGCCTGTGCGGCCTTGGCGGTCACGGCGGTCACGGCGGTCTCCGCGATCCGCATGCTCTCTACGGTCCGCGTGCATTCCACGGTCACGGCCGTCTCCCCGGTTACGGCGGCCTCCGCGGGCACGGCGGTCTCCGCGGCGTTCGCGGGTCCCGCAGGCAGGAGAACGGCGGCCCCGCGCTCCGGGACCGCAGGAAACTCCGCGTACTCCGCAGCGCGGGCAGCAGCTCCAGAACGAGTACCAGCGACCCCCGCACCACCGGCGCCATGGCCGACCCCTCGCACACCGCAACGCACCGCGTCACCGTCCCCCGGCGTCCGCACCGCGCTGAGCAGCTGAACCAGCGCGCCATAGCGAACCCCGGCATCACCTTCCTGCGCACGCACCCGCAGACAGCGCCGCGCCACTCCGGCGCCCTTTACCGCTGACGCCTGCACGCTTGGCGCCTGCTGGGCCAACGCGTCCAGCAGGGTGCTCTTGCCCGCACCCCACGGACCACTGACCGCCAGCCGCCCGTGGCGTTCGAGCAGCGCGGCGGCGTCGCGTACCACGGCGGCCCAGCCGTCCTCCGCCGGATCCGCCTGGCCGTCCGCACCCGTTCGTCCTCGCACAGCGGGCACCGTAAGCGCCCGCCGACCTCGCCACAACGCCTGAGCGCACCCCGCGTACCGGACGAGGGATTTCCCTGACACGCCCCTCACCCCGGAGGACCTGCGGTGCCGGCCCCCGCTGCCTCGGGGGTCTGGGGACGCGCACGACGGGGGCCTTCCCGGATACCGCCCACGCCCCGTCGCCAGCACGCTGTGGCCCGTCCGGGGCGGCAAACCCACCGGTCTCCCCACACCCCCCGCCCCGGACAACACCACGCATCGCTGCTGATGCCCGTCCCCGGCACACCCCCCGAAAGGACGCCCCCATGCGACACCGCTCTCAACGCCCCCTTCTCACCGGCCTCTTGGCCGCCGCCGCCCTCACCGGGCTGGCGGCCCTGCCGACCCTGCCCGCCCACGCGGACACCCCGGCCGATCCGTCCCCGGAGACGACGGCCGAACCGCGACTGCCGGAAGGACTCCGCGCCGCCCTGGCGCGCGACCTCGGGGTGAGCCGCGCGGGCGTGACCGAGCGCCTCGCCGACGAAAGGCGTGCCCAGCGCGTGGCCACGGCGGTCCGCGCCACGGTCGGCGACCGGGCCACCTCCCTCTGGTTCGACGCGGCCGACGGCCGCCTCCATGCCGCCGTCACCACACCCCGGGCCGCCGAAACCGCGCGGAAGGCAGGAGCGGTCGCCCACGAAGCACGCGCTACGAGCGCTGAGTTGGAGGCGGCGGCGCGGAAGGCCGGCGCGTGGAGCCGAGGGGTGCCCGGCGTGCGCTCGTGGGGGCCCGACGCCCGCGCCGGACACGTCGAAGTGGTCGTCGACCCGGAGGCGTCGACCGGGGCCACCAAAACCCTGCGGGCCAAGCTCGCCTCCCTCGGCGGTCTCATACGGGTCGTCGAGTCCCGCGACGTGCCCCGTCAGCAGGGCGGCACCGTGGTGGGCGGCGAGAAGTGGACGCCCGGCAGCGAGTCACCCTGCTCGATCGGCTTCCCCGTGACCCGCACCAGCGGTGCCGCCAAGGCGTTCCTCACCGCCGGGCACTGCACGAACGACGTCAGTCAGCCCGCGTACGGCAAGGACGGCACGCGCGTCGGCACCTCGAACAAGAACGGCACCGGGTCGGTCAACGCCCGCGAGGGCGACATGGGCATCGTCGACGTCGACCAGACGGGCTGGACGCTCGCGCCCACCGTGGCGGGCTGGGGTCAGGGCGACGTCACCGTGACGGGCTCCGCAGACGCGGTCGTCGGGACCGCCGTGTGCCACTCGGGCCAGACGACCGGATACCGGTGCGGTGAGGTCACCAAGGTCAACCAGAGCGTCGACTACGGCAACGTCGTGATCGACGGACTGTCCTACTCCAGCGCCTGCTCGGCAGGCGGCGACTCGGGCGGCAGCTACGTCACCCCGGCCGGGGGCCGGGCCGTCGGTCTGCACTCCGGTGGCGGCAGCGCGACGTGCAGCGGCGGAAGCGGCGAGAAGTACACGATCTTCCAGCCGGTCAACGAAGCGCTCACCAAGTTCGGCGCGCAGCTGGTGACATCGGACCCGCAGCCCGGTGCGGTGACGGTGGCGGCGGTCTCCGCGCAGACCACCGCCACCGGCAGCCGGGTGGAGCTGGGCAACAGCGCCGAGGGCGGCACGGCCCCCTACACGTGGGCCGCCACCGGCTTGCCCGCGGGCCTGTCCATCGACGCGTCCACCGGCACCATCACGGGCAGCCCGACGGCCGCAGGCACCCACCAGGTGACGCTCACCGCGACGGACGCCGCCGGAAAGAAGGGATCCACGTCCTTCACGTGGACCGTGACGGCCCCCGGCACCGGCGCGCCCAAGCTCGCCGATCCCGGCAGTCAGAACGGTTACGTGGGCAAGCCGCTGAGCGTGCCGCTCAAGGCCACCGGCGGCACGGCCCCGTACACCTTCTCCGCGACGAACCTCCCGGCCGGGCTGACCGTCAATTCGAGCACGGGCGTGATCGCGGGCACCCCCACGAGCTGGGGATTTCGCAACGCGACGCTGAGCGTCACGGACGCGACGGGCAAGAAGACCTCCGTCACCGTGACCTTCACGATCTGGTCCTGACCCGATGAACCGCCGCCCCGGCCGCATCACCCGGGGCGGCGGCCGTCCTTGGAGGTTCGTGGCAGGGCTGGTTCCTCATCCGGGTGAGAGAGCGCGTGCCGCGGCGTGGCGGCCGGGCCGGCCGTGCACGCTACGAAGGCCGGCAGCCTGCCCCTGCGAACGGAGTCCCGTGCGTCCCTGCCCCTCCCACACCACGATCGGCGTCCGCTCCAGCCCGGGCTGGGCCGAGCATCGCGTGCGCGGTGTGCGCCGCTTCCGGGCCGGGCCCCGTGGTGCGTTGGTGTGCGCCACGTTGCTGGCAGTGTCCCTGGTCGGTGCTCCTGCCTCGGCGGCCCAGGCGGCGGCGCCCGCCACGTGCATGAACGGGCAGCGGGACTCGCGGGGACGCTCCTCCGTCGACAGCGGCGAGATCGCGTGGGAGGAGGCGAGCCGGTTCGACGACGCGCGTGGTCACGCGCACAAGGTGTGGTCCCGGGCGGGCCTCGATCGGGTGAAGTTTCCCGCGGACGACGCCGCCCGCATCGCCGACCTGGAATGGTCGGACGTCGCCACGACACGGCCACCGTGGAAGGGCGTTCTGGGGCGCTGGAAGGGGATGCGGGGAACCGACTCCCTGAAACTCAACAAGGCCTACCTGGGAACCGGAAAGCGCTACGGAGACACCGCATCCCGGCGCATGATCGCCGCCCACGAGCTGGGTCACGCGCTGGGGTTCTGCCACAAGAACCCCGCCGCCTACCGCTCGTTGATGGCTCCGAACAGCTTCGACATGCCGTCCAACGGTGCCCCCACGTCGCGCGACCGCAAGAACTACCACGCACTGTGGGGCTGAAAGGCAGACCAATGATCTCTTGTCGCCGGGGACTGGCGCTCGCCGCGGCCGGACTGACGGTGGTGGGCGGTACCTTCTGGGGCGTCTACCGGCTCACTGACGGAGCGCGGACCTCCACTGCGGGCGAGGCGGTGACGCTGTACGACGTGCGGGATGCCCGGCAGGTCGCCGGCACCGCGGACGACGTCTTCGCCGGCGAGATCGTGGACCGTGCCGGAGAGCGCGACATCGCGGGCATCTTCTCCGACCTGTACGAAGTGCGCGTCGACCGCAGCTTCAAGGGCGACCTGGCCGGCACGGTCACCGTCAGCCACGAGCAGGGTGCCGTGCCGCTGATCGCGGGGGAGTCCTACGTGTTCGCCACGGGACGCGTGCCGGACACGCGAACGCACGCCGTCCTGCTGGAAACCAGCCCGACCCCGTTCACCAGCCTCACCGCCCCGATCGGACCCGCCGCCGCGGGCATCACGACAGCGGGCCGGACGGTGGCCGAGTACTGGTCCTGGGCCGTGGACCACGAGATGGACGTCACCTCCGACGCGGCGACGAGCGGGGACGCGCCCGCGAGACGGGCGTGATGACCTGGGGTCGGCAGCAGCACACCCCTTCTCGACGCCTGGGACATCGTGGGCGGACACGTCGAAACTGAGGAGTCCCTGATGGGGGCTCTCGCCCGCGAAGTCGAGGAAGAGACAGGCTGGCGTCTGCGCCGCGTGCACCGACTGCTGGGCGTCACCTCTTGGACCGGCGATGACGGCAGCGGGCTGCGCCATGAAGCCGACTACCTGGTAGATGTCGAAGGAGATCTCAGCAATCCCGCACTCGAGTGGACCAAGCACACCGCCTACGACTGGTTCGGCCCCGGGAACCTTCACCTGCTGAAGGAAAACTGCTCGCCGACGCAATTCCTGATCCACGACCTGATCGCCAAGGTCGTGGCCCACTAGGCGCTGTTTCTCGGATCATGTGCGGAGCCAGATGATGAGTGCTGCGAGGGTGACAGTGCCGAGGTAGATGTAAGCCCGTTTCTCGTAGCGGGTGGCGACCGCTCGGAAGCCTTTCAGGCGGTTGATGGCACGTTCGACGGTGTTGCGTTTTTTGTACTGCTCGCCGTCGAAGCCGGTGGGCCGACCGCCGCGGGAGCCGCGGTTGAGCCGGTGTCTGAGCTGGTCCCGCCGCTCGGGAATGGTGTGGGCGATCCCGCGTCGTCGCAGGTAGCGGCGGTTGCTGCGGGACGTGTAAGCCTTGTCGGCCAGGACATGGTCGGGGCGGGAGCGTGGTCGTCCGACCCCGATGCGTGGAACGGCTATCTGCCGCAGAACCGGCTCGAGTTGCGGGCCGTCACCATAGTGGCCCGGAGTCAGCAGGAGCGCGAGGGGCCGACAGTGTCCGTCGGCGGCGAGATGGATTTTGGTGGTCAGTCCGCCGCGGGAGCGTCCCAGGCACTCGCCGAGGCGACCACCTCCTCCAGCCGGACGGCCAGTCTCCGCAGAACCGGATCGGTCTGCTTCGTCGCTGCGCGGGCCCCCTTTTGAGGAACCTTGGGCGGTGGCGCTTTGCGGGCGCCGGCGGCGTGCTGGTGGGCCCGCACTGCGGTGGAGTCCACCGACACGTCCCAGTCGACCCGGCCCGCCGAATCCTCGGCGGCCTGGATCTTCGACAGCAGCATCTTCCAGGTGCCGTCCGCTGACCAGCGGCGATGACGCTTATAGACGGTCTCCCAGGGCCCGAAACGCTCGGGCAGGTCCCGCCACTGCACGCCCGTCCGCACTCGGTACAACACCCCGTTGATCACCCGACGGTGGTCGCTCCACCGGCCTCCACGCGTCCCGCCCCGCGGCAGAAACGACTCCAGCCGATCCCACTCCGCATTCGTTAAATCCCCACGACCCATGACTCCAGACTGACCACAACAACCCTGTCATGTCAGGAGATCCGAGAAACAGCGCCTAGTACTCCAGCCGGACTTCGCTGTCTGACCTGTGGCGTTGGCCGGGCGGCTGGAGTGTAGCGGGCCGGACCATGGTCAGGGACGGTCTCACGGGGGCCGCCCCTCGAACGTGCGACCCCGCCGCCGGTAATGGCAGCGTCGGGGGCACGGTCTTCTTGTGATGACCGAGCGTGCTGCCGCGCAGTGGGGCCGGGAACTCGACGACCTTCTGATCACCGTCGGCCGTCGTTTCGGCCGGGTGGAGCTGCGGCGCCGGATGCGTGACTACGTCCGCGGGCTGCTCGCCCCGGTCGCCCGGAAGAACAGCTGGCAGCTGGCCGAGCAGGCCGGCCATGCCACCCCCGACGGTCTGCAGCACCTGCTGGCCGGCGCGAAGTGGCAGCCCGACGACGTCCGCGATGACCTGCAGCAATATGTCGCCGACCAGCTCGGCGAGGACGACGGTGTCCTCGTCATCGACGACACCGGCTTCATCAAAAAGGGCACCACCTCTGCCGGGGTGCAGCGTCAGTACTCCGGCACCGCCGGCCGCACCGAGAATTGCCAGATCGGTGTGTTCGCCGCCTACGCCTCCCGCGCGGACGGGTGCTGGTGGACCGGGAGTTGTACCTCCCCAAGTCCTGGACCGAGGACCAGGAACGCTGCCACGCGGCCAAGATCCCCGATGGCCGGGGGTTCGCCACGAAGGGGCAACTGGCGCGGCACATAGTACTGAGGGCCCTGGCCTCATCCCTGCCCATCACTGGGTCACTGCGGATTCCGCTTACGGGCAGGAAGACCGCTTCCGCCGGCTGCTGGAACAGTCCGGCGTCGGCTACGTGCTGGCCGTGCCCAAGTCCCAGTTCGCCGTCGGCTGCCCGCGCATCGACCACCTGTTCGCGCAGGCCCCGGCCGAGGCATGGCAGAAGCTCTCCTGCGGCGAAGGGGCGAAGGGACCGCGCATCTACCACTGGGCCGCCGTGCGGCTGCCGGCCGTCGAAGAGTTCGACTACCAGGGCGACGTCCCGTTCCGGATGCGGTGGGCGCTGGCCCGCCGCAGCCTGTCCCGCCCGGATGACATCGCCTACTACCTCGCCTACAGCCCCCTGCAGGTCACCGTCCAGGAACTGGTGCGGATCGCCGGGGCGCGGTGGGCCATCGAGGAGTGTTTCCAGGCGGCGAAGAACGAATGCGGGCTGGACCAGTACGAAGTCCGCCGTTACGTGGGCTGGTACCGGCACATCACGCTGGCCATGCTCGCCCACGCCTTCCTGGCCGTCACCGCCCACCGGGCAAGCGAAAAGGGGGCGCCACCGGTGAAAGCGCCGGGGCCATCGCGCTCACAGTGGCGGAGGTTCGGCGACTCCTGGCAGCTTGTTGTCCCCGGCCCCCGCACCTGCGCGGACAGCGAGGCAGACACCACGCGATGAACTGGTCCAACTGGCGCCGACGGCGCCAGGCAGTCGCCCGACGCTGCCATTACCGGCGGCGGGGTCGCACGTTCGAGGGGCGGCCCCCGTGAGACCGTCCCTGACCATGGTCCGGCCCGCTACACTCCAGCCGCCCGGCCAACGCCACAGGTCAGACAGCGAAGTCCTGCTGGAGTACTAGAGGACATGACGCCAGCGGGGCCCGGACTGCTCATCAGCTGCCGTGTCGATGCCTTGTGCCCGCGGTGAGCCTGGACGAGCAAGGGCAGGTCCTCAGTGGGGGCGCTTGGCCATGATGACGACAGCTGGTCCGCTCTGCTCGTCGGCGGGGAGCCGCAGCTCGGCGACGGGGCGTAGTCCGGCCTGCTCGATCAGGGCCACGAGGTGCTCCGGCTGCCATTTGTGTGTCGTCCAGTGAACGGGCACGCCTCCGTAGGCCTCGGTGCGCACCGCGTCTTCGTCGCCCACATGCGTCGCGGTGATGAAGTGTCCGCCCGGCTTCAGGGCGCGCGCGTACCGGGAGAGGACCTGAGGCAGCACTTCACGGGGCAGGTTGAACAGTGACCACCACCCGAGTACGCCGCCGAGGGATGCTTCACCGAGGTCGAGGTCGGTGTGCGAGGCGACGCCGAAGCGACAGTGCGGGTAGAGGCGCCACGCGTTCTCGATCATGCGGGGTGAGAGATCGACTCCGGATACGTCGAGTCCGCGTTCGGTGAGGTAGGCGGTGACCGTGCCCGGTCCGCAGCCGGCGTCGAGAACGGGCCCGAGGCCGCCCACACTGTCGGCGAAGGCGTCGATGGACGCCTTGAGCCACGGATGGCTCCGGATGTCGCCGACGCCCGTGGTCATCACCATGTGCACGTAGTTGTCGGCAACCCTGTCATAGGACTCGCGCACCACGTCGAGATCGGACGGTCGGTCAACATGATGTGCAGGCATCAGGCAACCATAGGGGCGCGCGGAAACTTTGACAGCACCGCGATCCGGTCACCGGGGCGGGGTTTGGCGGGATGGAGAGGATCGGTCATCCGGTGATCGCAGAAGGCGATGGCCCGACGCCCCAGGGGTTGTTCCGGCTCGTGGCGGCGTGATCGTGTCCAGACTTTTCCGATCTGAACTACCTTCGGTACTGGAAGTACCGTACGATTTCTCGTACATGGTACGACTGGAGCCTGCCGAAAAAGTGTGCGTCCGTGACAGTCTCTAGCCAGTTGTCTGTCGTCCGCGGGCGGGCAAGGAGGAACGACCGAATCCGAACGCGGAATGTCCAACGGGGTGTCTAGGAACGACCTATTCCGTTTTTGGAATGTCCAACGGGGTGTTGTCTCACGATTGATTACGTGACGTTGAATGGCTCCGAGCGTCGGCCTGACCAGCCCGCTCTCCTGGAGTCAGCCGTGCGGGAGGCCACAGGGCCCCACGCGGCGACTGATCCCGCTCGTCTTGGCGCGCCGCCCGGTGGGCGCGATCCGGAGCGTGGCGCGGGCACAAGTCGGAGCACCGCAGGCCTGACTACCATCCGCTGCACTCACTGTGTGAGGAGTTCCCCCATGCAAGCGTTAGGTGTACTCGTCGTCGATCACCATCCCGTGGTCAGGTACGCGCTCTCGTCCCTGCTCGACGCGAGAGTGGCGTGGACCGCGGAGGCCGCCACGAGCGACGAGGCATGGAGCGCCGTCAAAACCACCTGCCCCGGCGTCGTCGTACTCGAACTGGAACTGGACGGAGCGACCAGCGGTGCCGATCTGTGCCAACGGGTGAAGGCGATGGAGGACGCGCCCCGGGTCGTCGTCTTCACCGCAGACACCTCGCCCGGGGCCGTCGTGTCCGCCATATCGGCGGGGGCCGACAGCTTCCTGCACAAGAGCGTGGGCAGCTCGGAACTCGTGGACGCGGTGGTGCGCACCTACAACGGCCAACGGATGTGGATACTGGGCCAGAACGAACGCGAACACATAGACGTCCGCAGCGTCACCGCCGACGGGCTGCCCGCCATCACCCGCAGGGAAGAGCAGGTCCTGAGCCTCGTACTGCGCCGCTACACCAACGAGGAGATCGCCAGCGAACTCTCCCTCGCCTCCCAGACGATAAAGAATCAAGTCAGCAGCGCCCTGCGGAAACTGGGCGTCAGCGGACGCCGTGAACTGTTCCGCAAATACTCCTCCCAGGCCGGCGTGACCACCGGAGCCAGGGGTTGACCCCTCCGGCCGCCGCCCGTGCATGTCACCGCGGCCCGCCCGGAGGACCCTGGACGAACGCCCGCGCACCCGCCCGCGCGCCCGGAGAGTCGAGGATCCCGGCCAGCAGCTCGCGGTGGGACCGGTATTCGTCGGCCAGCTCCCCGTCGCGGACCTGAGCGAGGATGCCCTTGCTCGCGAGGACGGCGTGCTCCGCGTGAGAGGCGATCTTCTCCCCGAGCTCGCAGGCGGCCGCCACCGCCGTCCCCGGCGCCACGACGCGGTTGACCAGACCCAGTGCCAAGGCGCGCGGAGCATCGATCGGTTCGCCGGTCAAAGCCATCTCCATCGCCACGGCCGGCGCGATCGCGCGCGGCAGCCGCAGCAGTCCGCCGGCCGCGGCCACCAGGCCGCGGCGCACCTCGGGCAGCCCGAAGGTCGCGTCGTCCGCCGCCACGACCATGTCGCAGGCCAGCACCATCTCGAAGCCGCCGCCGACCGCCGCGCCCTCCACGGCGGCGATCAGCGGTTTGTCCGGCGGCCGTTCCGTCAGGCCGCCGAAGCCGTGACCCGGCAGCGAGGCGCGCTCCCCGCGGGCGAAGGCCCCGAGGTCCATGCCGGAGCAGAATGCCGGCGGCGTGCCGGTCAGGACACCGACCCGCAGCTCCGCACGGGCATCCAGCTCCGTGAAGGCGGCGGCCAGCCGTTCGGCCATGGCACGGGTCAGCGCGTTGCGGACGCGCGGCCGGTTGAGTCGGATCACGAGCACGGGCCCGCGGCGCTCGACGAGCACATCGGTGCTGCTCCGGCCGTCCGCGTCGGCCGAACGGTCCTGCCTTAACTCTCCGGTCATGGCTTCTGTCCACCCTGGATCGGCGCACTCTACGGGCTCGGGCCCATCAGCGTAGTGAGGACCGCACCGGCCACCTACGCCCCGGAAGTACTCGTCCTGTGCCCGTTTGAGTACCCCCAATGCCTGTACGGGCAGGCGCGGGCACGCGTGCAATCGCTGTCAGGGAGGGGAGTCGCCCGCCCGGCGGTACCGAAGAGAAAGAGGTGTGCCATGGACGCGCTGACGGAGGCCGTGCTGGCCGATGCGCCGGTCAGGGAGTGGGAGGGCCTGGCGCCGCCCCGCACCTACGTGGCGGCGCACCTGCGGGCCGCGGACGCGGACCGCTTCACCCCCGGAGAGGAACGCGACGTCCGCACCACCCTGCACGTCGACACCGTGCCGATGCCCGAACTGGCCCCGGACGAGGTGCTGGTGGCGGTGATGGCCAGCTCCATCAACTACAACACCGTCTGGTCGGCGACGTTCGAGCCGGTGTCCACCTTCTCGTTCCTGCGACGCCTCGGCCGCCAGGGCGGATACGCCCGCCGCCACGACCAGCCCTACCACGTCCTGGGATCGGACGCGGCCGGAGTCGTGGTGCGTGCGGGGGCCGGGGTGCGCCGCTGGGCGGCCGGCGACCACGTCGTCGTCAGCTGTGTCCAGGTCGACGACCAGGAACCGGCCACGCACGCCGACGGCATGCTGGGCGCCGAGCAGCGCATCTGGGGCTACGAGACGAACTTCGGGGGCCTGGCCCACTACGCCGTGGTGCGCGCCAGCCAACTCCTGCCCAAGCCGACCCACTTGACCTGGGAGGAAGCCGCGTCCGTCCTGCTCACCGCGGCGACGTCGTACCGGATGCTGGTCAGCGACAAGGGCGCGCGCATCAAGCAGGGCGACATCGTGCTGATCTGGGGCGCCGCGGGCGGACTGGGCGCCTATGCCCTGCAGATGGTGAAGAACGCCGGAGGGATCGCCGTGGGCGTGGTGGGCTCGCCGCGCAAGGCCGAGGCGCTGCGCCGGCTCGGCTGCGACGTCGTCATCAACCGCGCCGACCTCGGCCTGGGCACCCGCTCGGACCTCACGCCGGAGCAGACCATCGAGCTGGGCAAACGGCTGGGGCGGGCCATCAGGGACGAGCTGGGCGAGGATCCGCACGTCGTCTTCGACTATGTCGGCAAAGCGACCTTCGGCCTGTCCGTCTTCGTCGTTCGGCGCGGCGGCACCGTGGTGACCTGCGGTTCGAGCACCGGCTACGACCACCGGTTCGACAACCGCTACCTGTGGATGAACCTCAAGCGCATCGTGGGCAGCCACGCGGCCAACTTGCAGGAGCAGTGGGAGTGCAACCGCCTCTTCCAGCTGGGCCGGCTCACCCCCGTGCTGTCCGACGTCTACCCTCTGGAGCGGGTCGGGGAGGCCGCCGCCCTGGTCCAGCGCAACGAACACCTCGGCAAGATCGGTGTGCTGTGCCTGGCGCCCAAGCCGGGCCTGGGCGTCACCGACCCCGAACGACGCCTGGCCCTCGACCCGGAGGGCCGCAACCCCTTCGCCGCCGAGCGGCGCACGCCCGCCTGAGCGCCACGCGGTGCAGGGGAGCGCACCCGGTGCGCTCCCCTGCACCGCGCGAGGCCGGGAGCGGCTGGTGGGCCGCTCCCGGCCTCGGTCACGTCCGGCGCCGGACGCTCACTGCTTGCGGTAGACGGACACCGCGTCCCTGCTGTCGTAGTGGAAGGGCTCCTTGCGCCAGCCTCCCCAGCGGTCCTCCAGCTCCAGGCCGCCCAGCCGGGCCATCAGGTCCTGCTCCGAGGGCCACACGAAGCGCATCGTCGCCGCGATGATGCGGTTGCCCTTCTCGCTCATGATCACGTCCGTGCGCTTGACCATCTGCGTCGTGGGGTCGACGTGGTTCATCTCGAACCAGGCCAGCCGCGGATGCCCGGCAAGCCGGCCGGAGATACGGAACGGCTCGGTCATCCCGTAGTCGTTCTGCCGGCCGCGCTGGTAGTTGGTCATGTCCGGCACGATGTTCTGCACGACGAGCCGCCCGCCGGGCTTGAGCCGCTTGGCGCTGTTGGCCAGGCAGCGCGCCTGCTCGTCCTGGTCGGGCAGGACGAACAGCGTGGCGAGCGCGATGAAGATGACGTCGTAGTCCTCCTGGACGTCGACATCGGCGAAGTTGCCCTCGAAGACCTCGATCTGGTCCCCGCCCGGCTTCTCCTTGAGCTTGGCCAGCATCTTCGGGGACGCGTCGACGCCGGCCACCCGTACGCCGCGCTGCGCCAGCGGCAGCGCCACGCGCCCCGTCCCGATGCCCAGCTCCAGGGCGGTGCCGCCCTTGGCGAGGCCCGCGAGGAAGTCCGCGGCCTCCTCGGCGTCGTCCCGGCTGTCGTCCGGGGTCCAGCTGTCCCAGATGTCGGCGTAGCGGTCCCACTCCTCCGCCGCCTCTTCCTGCCACTGCTTGCTGGTCTTGCGATCGGTGTGCGCACTGGACATGTCGTCATTCACCTTCCGTCAGGTGGAGAAGATCGCGGTGCCGTTCCGTGGTGCTGGTGGTCATCCCATGGCCTTGGCGAAGCCGGACTCGGGCAGCCGGCCCGACTTCACGTCGCTCAGCGCGCCGTCGAGCGCGCCGGCGATCTCCGCCACGTCGTCCTCGGTGATGACCAGCGGCGGCATGAGCATGAGATTGGGTACGACGCGCAGGCTGGAGCTGAGCACCCCGCGGCTCTCCAGGGCCATGCGCAGCTGGTTGACCTTGCCCGGGGACCACGCGGGGCCGCCGGGCTCGCCGAACTCCAGGCCGCAGAACAGGCCCAGGGCGCGGAAGGCCCGCAGCTCGGGGTGCTGGGCCTGGAGCTTGCCCAGGGCGGACAGGAGGTCCGTCTCGCGCCGGCGCACGTTCTCCAGGACGCCGTCCTCGGTGAGCGCCCCGATCACCGCGAGCGCCGCCGCCGCGGCCACCGCGTGACCGTCGTTGGTCGAGCCGACGCTGAGCGCGGTGTCGCCCGTGGTGCGCTCGTGCAGCTGCTCGTAGAGCCGGTCGTGGATGGCGACGGCCGACATCGGCACGTATCCCGAGGTGATGCCCTTGCCCAGGGTGATGATGTCGGGGGTGACGTCGGGCAGTTGGCCGGCGCGGGTGAAGTCGCCGACGCGGCCCATGCCGGTGACGACCTCGTCGAAGACCAGGTGGATGTCGTGCTCGCGGCAGAACCGGCCCAGGGAGCCGAGGTACTCGGGGGACAGGATGTGCCCGCCCTCGCCGACCACGGGTTCCACGATCACCGCGGTCACCCGCTCGGGACCGAACTCGGTGATCAGCCGTTCCATGTCGCTGACGCCCGCTGTCGCGCCCGCCGAGAACGGGCCCGGCGCGTGGTGCACCTCGGGGAGCATGGGGCCGGTCTGGTGGTGCAGGTAGGGCACTCCGGTCACCATGCCGGCGCCCGGCCCCTGCCCGTGGAAGCCGTCCCACATGGCGAACACGGCCATGCGCTCGGGCTGTCCGGCCCGCAGCCGCAGGAAGCGCGACAGTTGCAGGGCCATCTCCACGGCCTGGGCGCCGTTGCTGGCGAACCGTACGTGGTTGATGCCCTCGGGCAGATGGGTGACCAGGGCCTCGGCGCAGTCCACGGTGACCTGCGCGGGGCGTCCGTAGCCATAGCTGTTGGCGAACGGCAGCCGGTCCACCTGCTGCTTGATGGCTTCCTTGACACGGGTGTTGCCGTAGCCGAGCGTCACGTTCCACAGCCCGGAGCGGCCGTCCAGGTACCAGCGTCCACCGGAGTCACGGACGCGCACGCCGTCGCTCTCGGCGAGCAGGTCGTCGCGGGACAGCGCCTTGAGGTACGGGCGCGGCACGCCGCTGTTCCACAGGGCGTAGTCAGCGGGGTCAATCACGATAGGTCCCTTTCTCTACTCTGCTGGATGTGTGCTGGGTGTGTGCTGGGTGTGTGCTGGTCGGGGGCTGAAGGCGCGCGCCGGCCGGGGCCGGGGCCGGGGATCAGGCCGGGCCGAGCTCCAGCAGCCGGGCCGCGTTGCCGTACAGCCAGCGGTCCGTGAGCTCGTCGCCGAGGCCCAAAGCGGCCACCTGCCGGGCGAGTGCGGCGACCGGATCGGCGTTGACCCAGGTCGCCGAGCCGAACAGGACCCGGTCGCGCAGCGCGGTGGTGCCGTACAGGAGCAGGGACTCCCAGCCCGATCCGGGGCGGGCCATCCACTGCGGCCGGTGGGAGGAGATGTCGAGGTAGACGTGGCGGTGCCGCTGGGCTATGGAGATCAGTTCAAGGACCCAGGGCCAGGCGGCGTGCCCCGCGACGATCGGCAGTCCCGGGTGGCGCAGGGCGATCCAGTCGACGTTGCGCGGATGGCACAACTCGGCCGCGTGCCGCGCGAAGTGGTGCCCGGTGTGCAGCCACAACGACATGCCCAGCTCTTGCGCCCTGCGGTAGACCGGGTCGTAGGCGGGATCGCGCGGGTCGACGCCCTGCCAGAACGGGGTCACCGCGAAGCCGCGCATGCCGAGCCGATGGCACCGCTCCAGCTCGGCGACGGCCCGGCCGGGATCGGTCAGATCGATGCCCGCCCAGGCCTGGAGCCGCTCGGGCGCCTTGGCGGCGACGGCGGCGACCCGGCTGTTGACGTCGTCGCCGTCGGCGGTGGCGCCGCCGCAGCTCATCAGGATCTGGTGGACGACGCCGTTGTCGTCCATGGTCTTCACCAGGGTGTCGGCGTCCACGCGGTCGGGCCGGCCGGACACCAGGAGGTCGACGGCGCCGTCTTGGTCCCCGGCGTCGAGACGGGCCCGGAAGTCCGGGTAGGGGGCGCCGAAGACCGCGGTGGCGTGACGGCCGAAGGCCCGCAGGTAGGTGGGTGCCACCGCGCCGAGCCCGCGGAAGTACGTCCGCCAGCATTCGCGGTCCAGGGCCAGCGCGCAGACGTCGACGACGCGGTGCGCGGGGGCGGCCGGCTCAGCCGATGCGGTCACGGCCGACCTCGATCCCGGCGGCCACGCGGTCCCAGGTGTCGGGGGTGACGCCCTGGGCGCGCAGCGTCTCCTTGCGGACCTTGCCGGTGTCCGTGACGGGGAGTTCGGACACGACCCGCAGATAGCGCGGCACCATGAAGTGCGCCATGCGCGGGCGCAGGTAGCCGATGAACTCCTCCGGTGCGAAACGGGCCCCGGGCCGCAGCACGAGGGCGGCGAGTATCTCGTCCTCGGCGAAGTCGCTGGGCACCGCGACGGCGGCGGCCAGCGCCACGGCGGGATGGCTGAGCAACTCGCCCTCCACCTCCGCCGAGGACACGTTCTCGCCCCGGCGCCGGATGGCGTCCTTGATGCGGTCCACGAAGAAGTAGTCGCCGCCGGGCTCGCGCACCACGGCGTCCCCGGTGTGGAACCAGCCGTGCCGCCACGCCGCCGCGGTGGCCTCCGGCATGGCGTGATAGCCGTGGAACAGCGACCACGGCCGGTCGGCGCGCAGCACCAGCTCGCCCGCCGTGCCGTCCGGTACGTCGATGCCGTGGGCATCGACCACCCGGCACTGCACCCCGGGCCGCGGCCGCCCGCAGCTGCCCGTGCGCCGCGGGTTGAGCGAGGACACCAGCGGCGCCGACGTCTCGGACATGTTGAACCCGGTGTAGACGTCCACGCCGAAGCGTCGGCCGAACTCCAGGGCCTGGCGCGTCAGCGGTATCACGCACGCGGCCCGCAGCGGGTGCCGGTCCTCGTCGGGCCGGGGGGCCAGGCCGAGCAGGAAGTCGACCATGGCGCCCAGCAGGGTGCACATGGTCACCCCGTGGCGGCGCACCACGTCCCAGAACTCGCTGGTGCGGAAGTCCTCGGTGACGACGATCGAGCCCCCGAACAGGAGCATGCAGTAGGCGACTTCGGTGCCGCCGCCGTGGCACAGCGGCAGGTTGAGCAGATACCGGTCGTCCTCGCCGATGTCGTCCTCGAGGAGCGCGGTCACCGTCGAGTAGTGGTGGACGTAGGAGACCAGGACGCCCTTGGAGGGTCCGGTGGTACCCGAGGTGTAGATCACCGCCATGGTGTCCCAGGGCGCGACCGGCCGCTCGGGCGGCACAAAGTCCTGCGGCCGGCCCCGCAGCGCCGCGGGGCCGTGCACGCGCGGGGCGCCGGGCAGGGCGTCGGGCCACGGGTCGTCCGGTCCGCCGCCGAGGACCACGACCTCCTGCAGACGGCTGCCGCCCAGGTGCTGGAGCCGCTCGACGAGCAGCGCGTGCGCCACCAGGACGCGGGCCCCGGAGTTGTCCAGGACGTGCCCCAACAGCGCGCCCCGGTAGGCGGTGTTGACCGGAACGTGGACGGCGCCCAGCAGATTGACCCCGTACCAGACACGCAGCGCGTCCCGGCCGTTGGGCAGCCAGCACAGCACGGTGTCGCCCTGCCGCACGCCCAGCCGGAACAGGGCGTCGGCGGTGGCCCGGGCGTCGTCGTGGGCCTGCCCGTACGTCCAGGTGGTGCCGTCGTCGAAGACGGCGTAGACCCGGTCGGGGTGGGCCCGGGCGCGGGCGGCGAGCAGCGCACCGGTGACGCAGTGCGCGGCGTCCGGCACGCGGGCGTCGCCCGGCGCGAGGATCTCGACCAGGGGGGCGGTCGCCGTGTCGTCATCGGTCGTGTCGCGGTCCGCGGCGGCGGGGGCCGGGGAGGTGGCGGGGCCGCTCATTCGGGGATCCCGGGCACGTCGACCATGTGACCGCCGGCGGCGTCGTAGTGGCGCAGCGTCCGCAGGTACTGCTCCCAGTTGGTCAGGGTCTGGGCGTTGCGGCTGACGGGGCGTACCGGGATCAGCGGGCCGATGCTGACGGCCGGCGGGCGGGTGAGGGCCCACAGCACGACGTCGGCGATGTCGGAGGGGTCCAGCAGGTCCGTGGCGCCCACGCCCAGCGACTCGGGGTCCTGGGCCAGGTCCGTGCGCACCCAGCCGGGCAGTACGGCGATGGCGCGCACGCCCAAGTGCCGGTTCTCCAGGTCCACCTGGGCGGTGAGGGCGTTCAGGGCGCGCTTGGTGATGGAGTAGGGGGCCGACCAGTCGGCCTGCAGCAGGCTGCCCTCCGAGCTGATGTTGACGATCCAGCCGTGGCCGCGCTCGCGCATGCCGGGCAGCACCGAACGGGCCAGCAGGAAGGGGACGTCCAGGTTGAGGTGGAAGGCCTGCCGCCAGTGGCGGGGGTTGGTGTCGTGGATGGGGCCGGTGCGGGCCAGGGCGGCGTTGTTCACCAGGATGTCGATGGGGCCAAGGGCCCGCTCGGCGGCGGCCACCGTCTCCTTGGGCGCGCCGTCGGCCGCCAGGTCGGCGATGAGCGTGACGGCGGGCACCTCGTGTGCGGCCACGTCGCGCTCGACGGCGGCCAGCTGGTCCTTGCGACGGGCCACCAGGGCCACGGAGGCGCCGGCGGCCGCCAGCGCGCGGGCGATGCTCGCCCCGATGCCGGACGAGGCGCCGGCGACCAGCGCCACCTCGCCCTTGAGGGGCCTGTCCTCGCTCACCTGGGGTCCCCTTCCGGTACGGCGGGGCGGGGGCGTGGCTCGCAGGGCGTCACGGCCGGGTTCCTTCCTCTAGGGGGTGCTGGGGTGGGGCCAGGTGCGGCAGCCCGGCCAGGCAGTGGCCGCCGCCGTCGACGCGCAGCCGGGTGCCGGTGAGACCGGCCGCGGCGGGGCTGATGAGGTAGCAGACGAGCGCGGCGACCTCGGTCGCCTCGCTCATCCGGCCGGTGGGCACGAGCCGGTTGGTGGCCTCCAGGAACGCGGGGTTGGTGACGTCGGTCATCGGGGTGCGGACGAAACCCGGCAGCACGCTGTTGGCGCGCACCTTGTGGCGGGCCGCCGAGGTGGCGAAGTGGGTGGTGAACTGTGCGGTCGCCGCCTTGCTCAGGCCGTAGCTGGCCAGGTTGGCCACCGGCGCGCTCACCGCGGCGAGCGAGGAGACGACGGCCACCGACCCGCCCCGGCCGGCCGCCGCCCAGTGCTTGAGCAGCGCGTCACACATGCCCGCGTACGACAACGAGTTCAGGGCGAGCAGCGTATGGCGGTTGGCGGCGTTGTCGCCGGTGGCGTCGAAGCTGACGGCGCCCGCGCCGTAGGCGAGCGCGTCGATGCCCGCGGTGCGTTCCCAGGCCTCGTGCACGAGGCCCGCGGCCCGGGCCGGGTCGGACAGGTCGGCGGTCAGCACCCAGGCCCTGCGGCCCAGTTCGCGGACCTGGGCGGCGAGCTTTTCCAGCTCCGGGCGGCGGCGCGCGGCCAGGACGACGTCGGCGCCGCGCGCCGCGCACTCCCGGGCGATGCTCGCTCCGATGCCGCTGCTGGCGCCGGTGACCAGGACCACGCGTCCGGTCAGCCGGAACGGGTCGGCCACCGCGGTGGTCTCTGCTGCGCCTCCGGGCGCCTCCGGGCGCGGTGGGCGGGCCGCGGGCATGGGCACGATGCTCGCGTCGAGTCCGCCGTCCAGCGGCAGCGTCTCGCCCGCGACGTTGCCGAAGCCGCGGGAGACCAGCAGGCGCAGCGCCGCCGCCAGTTCGGCCGGCGCGACCGGACGGCGGATGACCAGGTGGCGCAGCAGCTCGCCCGCCGCCGCGTCGGTCAGCTCGTGGCCCAGGAACGGGGTGTAGCCCACGCGGACGGTGTTGGCGAGCACGCCCCGGCTCGCGCAGTACTTGGCCAGGTGCTGCCACCAGGCGTGGTCGGCGGCCCGCTGGGCGGCGGCCTCGGGCCGCGCGTCGGCGTGGACGTGCGGGCCCGCGTCGGTGACCAGGACGGCGCGGCCCTGGCCGCGCCGGGCCATGGCCCGCAGGACCCGCTCCACCTGGGCGCGGCGCATCGGCGGCGCGGGGCGGGCCCCCAGGGCTTCGTTGCCGAGGGCCATGACGCAGTACACGTCCGGGGCCTGGGGCGGGTCGGTGTCGGTGTCCGTGTCGGTGGCGGGGGTGACGTGGAAGCCGTGGCGCTGCCACAGCTCGGCGATCGCCCGCGTGGGGGCGGTGCCGGGCGGGGACTCCAGCAGGACGCGGCGGCCGACGGGCGCCAGCGACTCCGTCTCCAGCAGCGCGCCGGCCCCGGGCCGGGTGGGCTCAGTCATCGGCACCTCCCAGCAGAATGGCGCTGGCCACCGAGCCGATCGTGTAGTTGAGACTCAGGGCCAGGTCGATGCGCGCGGCGCGCCCCGTGGTGCCGGGCACCGGGTCGAAGGTGCACACGTCGGCGGGCTTTTCGCAGTTGGCGGTCGGGGCGATGTGGCCGTGGCCCATCATCTGGAGCGTCGCCGCCACGCCGATGACTCCCAGGGGCGCCCCGCTGTGGCCGAAGACGGCCTCCTGGACGGTGACGGGCAGCCGGGCCGCCCGCTCACCGAAGATCGCGGGCATGATGTTGCCTTCCATGAGGTTGAACGCCCGGTCGCCGGTCGCGGCGCCGTTGACGTAGTCGATCTCGTCGGGCGACGCGATCCCCGCCATGCAGGAGCGCGCGGCGCGCACCGCCCCGGTGCCCGCGATGTCCAGGGCGAGGTTGGGTTGGGCGTTGCGGGTGGTGGTCTGGCCCAGGAGACGTCCGTAGCTCCGGGCGCCCCTGCGTTGCGCGTGCTCGCGGCTCTCCAGGATCAGCGTGGCGGCGCCGTTGCCGTAGTTGAGGCCGGCGGCCCGCTGGTCGTAGGGGCGCATGGGCTCGTCGACGAGGGTGGCGGTCTGCGGTTCGGTGCCGGTCACCGACCGCGCCTCGAGCTCCGCGTACTGGCGCAGCCTGCTCTCGCGCCAGTAGTCCGCGCCGGTGACCACCGCCACGTCCGTCTCGCCCGCCGTGATCATGCGGGCGGCGTTGCCGAGCAGGACGGAGGACGAGGCGCACCCGCAGGAGAGCGTGTAGCTGGGGCCGGTGGCGCCGACCAGGCCCGCCTGGGTGGTCTCCACGTCCGACATCACCGCGTTGAGGACGTTGCGAAACAGCACCGAGCGTGCCTCGCGCGGGCTGATGGTGCGGGTGTCGGCCAGGAGCACCGGCAGATAGGTGTCCACGATGGCGTCGGCGGTGGCGTTGCGGCCCGCGAGCACGGCGGCCTCGCTCAGCGCGCCCGCACGCCAGTCGAGCCCGGCGTCCTCGCAGGCCTCCAGGAGAGCGAGCAGCCCGTACAGATGGATGTCGGAGTACTTCTCGACGAAGCGGGGCGGGATCTCCGGCAGCCGGTCGGCGACGGCGGCCGGGTCGAGGGGGACGGTGCCGAAATAGGTGCCGTCATCCTGCGCCAGGAAGGAGTCGCCGTGTGCGACGGCGCTCCAGAACTGCTCGGGTGTGGCCGTCGGCGCCGTGCGCCCCGGCAGGCAAAAGCCCATGCCGGTGACGAGTGCGTCCCGGGGGCCCGTGGTCGTGGTCACCGCATCGGCCCTTCTCAGATCCGGTACAGGAGGCTGCCCCAGCACCAGACGCCGCCGCCGATGGAGGGGGAGAGCACCAGGTCGCCGGGCTTGACGACGCCGCGCTCGCGCAGTTCCGAGACGGTGGTGGGGATGGAGGCGCTGGAGACGTTGCCGCGGAAGGCGAGGTTGGTCAGGACGCGCGCCGGGTCCGCCCCCAGGTCGTGCTGGATACCCTTGGCCAGCGGCTCGGTCCCCGAGTGGGGGATGAGCCAGTCGATGTCAGAGATGGTCAGCTTGTTGCGGCCGAGGATCTCCTCCACGGTGGCGCCGATGTGGGCCAGGGCGACGTCGTTGAGGTCCGGGTGGCTCTTGACCCACCCCTTGTCGCCGCTGGCCGCCGACATGGCGGCGAGGCTGCCGTCGGTGTGGAACACGGAGTCGATGAGGCCGGGGGAGGCGCCGGGGGTGGCTTCCAGGACGCAGGCGCCGGCGCCGTCCGAGACGAGCATCGAGCCCTTGGAGCCCGGCCGCACCCGCCGCGTGACCCGCTCGGTGGTGGCCACCAGGGCCTTGCGGTAGCCGGTCGGGGAGGTCAGGAAGGAGGCCGCGGTGTGCACCGCCTGGATGAACCCGGCGCACGAGCCGCACACTTCGAAGGCCATGGAGCCCTTCATGCCGAGTTCCGCCGCGGTGAGCGCGCCGACCTCGTGGACGTAGTTGCGGTCCGTCCAGTGGCTGACGATCACCACGTCGATGTCGTCCGCGTCGACCCCGGCCTGCTCCAGCGCCTGCCGGGAGGCCTGCGCGGCCATGAACACGGGGGTCTCTTCGTCGGTGGCCCGGTAGTGGGTGTGGACGCCGACCCCGCCGATGACCCGGTCCTCCACGTGGCTCGTCGTGGCGTCCTCGACGCCCTGGTTGTGTATTTCCTCCGAGCCGAAATAGTGACCGAATCCGGTGAAACGTATTCCAGCGTCTTCCCAGATGCCGTGCTGGCCTGTGGTCATGGACGAAAAACTAGTGGCGCCGGCATTCGGCTGCATCTGGCCTCCAGTACTCGATGATTCATGCCGCGGGTACTCGAAGTACCCCGCGAAAAGCCGCTGTTCATCCGTCGGACGGCGTCACGGAACCCAGCCGGGCGGACCGCCGCCGTCGACCCGAATGACCGATCCGGTGACATAGGGGTTTTCCGCGGCGAAGCACACCGCGTCGGCGATCTCCTCTTCGGCGCCCCAGCGGCCCAGCGGGACAAAGCGTTTGAGCCCGTCCATATAGCGGGCGTGGCGGGGAAAGGCCGTGCTCTTCTCGCGCAGCGCCTCGCCGTCCATGACGCCCGGTGCGACGGCGGCCACCCTGATCCCGTAGGGGCCCAGCTCATAGGACCAGGTCCGGGTCAGCGCCTCCACGCCCGCCTTGGCGGCGGTGTACGCGGACTGCCCGTAGGCGCCCGCGGCCAGGCCGGAGGAGACGTTGACGATGGCGCCGGGCACGCCGTGGCGCACCATGCTGGCGGCGGCCTCGCGCCCGACGAGGAAGACCCCCGTCAGGCACAGCCGCAGCGTCTGCTCCCAGTCGTCGAGCGGATGGGTCAGCAGCTCACCGGCGCTGTCCTCGCGCGGTGTGCGCAGCAGCAGGCGGGAGAGGTTGCGGCCGGCGTTGTTCACGCACAGGTGCAGCGGCTCCTCGCGGGTCAGGTCGGCGAACACCTCGCGCACCGAGTCCTCCGACGTGACGTCGGCCCGCACCGCGCGCAGGTCCAGGCCCTCGGCCGCGGCCATGGCCCGCACCTTCTCCAGGCGTCCGGGGTCGAGGCCGAGGACCGTGGTGCGCCATCCGCGCTCCGCCAGCATCCGGGCGACGGCCAGGCCAAGGCCCCGGGTTCCCCCGGTCACCAGCGCGTTCCTGGAATCGGACAAGACCGTTCACCTCTCGCTCTCGATCGGCGGATGGGCCGCGGCGGTACGGCGGATCACCGGTACCGGAAAACCATGGCGCCCCAGCTGAGGCCGCGCCCGATGCTGACGCCCAGCAGGAGTTCGCCGGGTTTCACGGTGCCGTCGGCGACGTATTCGGAAAGCGCGCTGGGCATTCCCACACTCGACGTGTTGCCCCGGCGCGGCAGATTCAGGAGCATTCGCTCGCGCGGAATGCCGAGGCGGTCCGCCATCGGGTACAGGAGATTGGTGTTGGCCTGATGGGGAATGCACCAGGAGATTTGTTCCGGTGTCAGGCCGTTGCGTTTGAGGACCGTCTCGCCCGCGTCGACGAGCATGTCGGGAGTGGCCTCGGAGAGCACCCCGCCGCGCATCACCATCTTGTCGTTGTCGTCGATGTCGAAGGCGTCGTAGTAGCGGCCGTCGGCGCGCAGGACGACGTCGATCATGCCGCTGTGGGTGGGCAGTCCGTCGGCGCCGCCGCCCGAGGACGCGCCGCGCCGCCACACCGCGGCCGCCGCGCCCGCGCCGAACAGCGCGGAGTTCTTGAACCCGAAGTTGAGGATGGCGTGCGGGCTCTCCGCGCACACGACGAGGGCGGTGCGGGCGCCGGTGGTGGCCAGCAGCCCGCGGGCCACCACGCTCGCGTACAGGAAGCCGGCACAGGCCACCGCGGTCACGTCGAAGCAGAACGCGTCGCGGGCGCCCAACTGGCGTTGCAGGGGCAGCGAGATGTCCATGTAGTTGTTGCCGAGGGAGGAGGGGTTGGCGCGCGGCCGGGCGGTCGCGCTGGTGCCGACGATGACGTCCACGTCGGAGATGTCCAGGCCCGCGTCGTCCAGTGCGCGCCGGGCCGCCTTGACGCCCATCTCGGCGAACCGTTCCTCGGGGCCGGCCCAGTGGCGGCTCTGCACGCCGGTGTTGGTGCGGATCCAGGCGTCGTCCACGTCGAGGTCGGGCAGGCGGGCGAAGTGGTCGTTGGTGACCGGCTCGCCCGGGAAGTAGTGGCCGACACCGCTGAGCACGACCGGCAGGCCACCGCCTGCGGGCGGTGACTGGGTTTCGGACATGGGGGTCCTTTCCTCGGCTTCCCGTCGTTGTGCGCTGTCTGTGCGTCTGTGTCTGTGTCTGTCGGGCGCGTCACAGCTGGTAGAGCAGGGCGCCGGAGAACCAGCCCGCGCCGGCCGCGGGCGACAGGATCACGTCGCCCTTGCGCAGCTCGCCGGACTCGGTGTACTCGGACAGGGCGCTGGGGATCGTGGCGCTGGTCGTCTGGCCGCGGGTGCGCAGGTTGGTCAGGACCCGTTCGGGGGCGACGCCGATGCGCCGTACCAGCTCCTCGCTGATGCGCGTCGAGCCCGGATGCGGCACCACCCGGTCCACGTCGGCGATGGTCATGCCGTTGCGCCGCAGCACCAGGTCGGTGGCCTCGCCCGCGGTCGCGGCGGCCACCTGGGCGATGGTGGGCAGGCTCACCGTCCAGCCCTGGCTGCCGCGGGCCTTGGAGACGCCCGCGTGCTCGCCGTAGCTGAGCACGACGGAGTCCCGCAGCCGGGAGTCGTCGGGGGAACCCACCTCCAGGACCGCCGCGCCGGCTCCGTCGCCGCCCACGTAGGAGCCGCGCCTTCCGGGCTTGAGCCGTTGGGAGAACTGGTCGGAGCAGACCACCAGGGCGCGCCGCCACTGGTGGCTGGTCAGCATCGCCGCGGCCGTCTGCACGGAGTGCACGAAGCCGACGCAGGCGGCGCACACGTCGAAGGCCAAGGCCCGCCCGGCGCCCAGCCGCATCGCGATCCGGGGCGCGTCCTCGGGCGCGTAGCGGCGCTGCGACCAGGAGGAGAAGACCACCAGGTCGAGGTCGCCGGCCTCCAGGCCCGCGTTGCGCAGCGCGTGCCGTCCGGCCTCGACGGCCATGTACGGCACGCTTTCGGTGGCGTCGGACAGATGCCGCCGCTCCACGCCCAGGTCCGGGCCGAGGACGGCAGCCTCCATCTCCGGCGCCTCGGGCAGGTCGGCCGGGATCTCCTCGCAGTGCCGCGGGAAGTAGTGGCCGAAGCCCCGGAAGGACAGGCCGCGGCCCACCCAGATTCCACCGCTCACACCGTGCTCCTCACCTGTCGGGGTCCTGGGAACCTGTCGGGGTCCTGCGGATCGCGTCACCGGTAGAAGCCCTGCGGATCGAGACCGCGCAGCCAGGCGATCTCCGCCGCGGTGACCTCGGGTTCCGCGGTGCAGCCGGTGCTGCTCACCGGCCAGCGGGTCAGCGTCGCCACGGCCTCCTGGGGGGAGGCCGGGCCGTCGTCGAGCGGCAGCCAGGTGGCCAGGCGGAAGGGCCCTCGGGTGTCCTGCTCGCGCCGGAAGCGCCCGAAGTGGCTGACCACTTCGCGGACGCGGGCGCCGGGGCTGGTGACGTAGGCGACCCGTTCGACGAACTTGCGCGGTGATGCCGTGGACAGCACCAGGCAGTCGGTGCCCGTCGCGATGTCGTTGGCGCCGCCGGAGCCGGTCAGCCAGCGTCCGTCGGCCAGCAGGCTGGTGTTGACGTTGCCGTCCGCGTCGACCTCACCGGCGGCCAGGACGCCCAGGCAGCGCGCGTTCGCCGACACCATGCCGCCGAGGATCTCGGGGATGCCCGCGAGCTGCTGGGAGCGCGTGGCGTGCAGCTGGCTGAAGAGGAACACGTCGCCGGGCTCGGGGTCCATGCCGTAGAAGCCGAGTTCGGCGCAGACCGGGACTCGCACGCCTTGTTCGCGCAGCAGCGCGGCGGCCAGCCAGGCGGCCAGGTGTGAGACGCCGATGCCCGCGAGCAGGGTGTCATAGCCGTCGTGCGTGACCCGGTCGGCGATGGCGCGGGCGCCCAGGACGATGGTCCGCTCCTGGCGCGTCACGGGCTCGGCGGCGGGTGTGCCCGCCGAGGACCGGAGCGGGGGAGCGGCGGGCTCGCGCACGGTGAGCGGGCCTGCGGCAAGGGCCAGTTCGGTCCGGCGCGCCTCGCCCAGTTTGGCCACGTACTGGGCGTGCCCGGCCGGCTCCTCCACCCACTCGCGGTACCACTCCTTGGCGCCGTCCTCGGTGGCCAGGCGCTCGACCAGCTCGGTGAGGAAGGCGTAGTCGTCGCGGTATCCCTGCACGTCGCCGCGCGCGTCGCCGGTGGCCAGTCCGCGCAGCGACTGGGGGTGCGCGCCCAGCGGCGCCTCGCACAGGGCCAGCACGCGCCGCCCGGGGATCACGACGCGCTCGGGGTGCGCGTCGGTGAAGTCGTCGGGCACGATGCGTTCCACCGAGGCGAGCACGCCCTGTTCGGCGGCGTAGGCGCCCCAGGCGCCCTCGCCGGCGGGCGGTACGAGGACGATGTTGCCGCGCCGGTCCGCGCAGGCGCCGTGCACCAGGGTGAGGTCGGGACGCAGCCGCCGTACGAGGCCGAACGGGCGCTCCTCGGCCGCCTGGCCGCTCACCCGCAGGAACTTCGGGCCCTGCGCCCGCTCGTCCGCCGGCTCCTGCCGCGCCCCTGGGCTCTCGGCGGTGAGGCCGCGCTCCAGGTCGCTGCCGATGAGCGAGGACGTCACGGCATAGGGCAGTCCGGTGGCGCCGGCCATCAGGCGCTGGGTGAAGCTGAGCAGGGACCACAGCTCGCAGGTGAAGGGGGTGTCGCGGGCCAGGTCGCGGTAGAGCGGGTTGGGGCGCGGTGTGGGGTAGGTGTCGCCCAGGAAGCAGGTGATCAGATGCTTGACCGCGCCCGACATGGTCAGCGCGTGCATGGCCGTGTGCGTGGCCGAGGTGCTGACGGTGAACCGGCCGCGGCCGGCGAACTGCCGCGCCAGCGCGTAGACCATGGCGTTGGGCCGCGCCATCGTCATGGCCAGGTGCAGATGCATGCCCGGCGTCACGTACCGGGACACCAGGGAGTCGACGTCGGGGACGACGACGGGGCGGGGCGCGGCGGGGCTGTGCGGGCTCATGGTCTCCCTCGGGGGTCGGGTCCGCGCGGGCCGGGCGCCGGTCATGCGGCGCCCAGTGCCAGCACCGAGGTCTGGCTGCCGATGGCGAAGGCCAGCGACACCGCGAGTTCGGTGCGGGTCGCGCGGGCGCCTTCGCCGACGTGGTCGTGGTCGCACTCCGGGTCGGGTACGGCGCCCGCGTAGTTGGCGGTCGAGCACAGGCACTGGTGGTGCAGGGCCAGCGACGTGGCGGCCGCGTTGATCAGGGCTGCGGCTCCCAGGAGATGGCCGTAGACCGGCTTGACGGAGCTGAGGGGCGGCCAGGCCGAGCGCGGGCGGCCCTCGTACAGGGCGCCGAGCATCCGGCTCTCCGCCACGTCGTTCTTCGGCGTGGCGGTGCCGTGCGCGCAGAACCAGTCGACGTCGCGCGCGGTGCGCCCGGCGTCCTCGAGCGCCCCGGCGACGGCGGACGCGGTGAGCTGGCCGCTCATGTCCATGCCGAAGGGGTGGGTGGCCTCGTTGAGCGCCCGGTGGGCCAGGAAGCGGGCGTAGCCGCCCGCGCCGCGTGCCCGGGCGTGGCCGGCACGCTCCAGGCACAGGGCGACGGCGCCCTCGCCGAAGGCGAAGCCCTCGCGGTCGCGGGTGTAGGGCCGGATCGCGCGGCGGGGGTCGGCCGACTCGGTCGACAGGACGCGGTCGCCCATCGCCTGGAAGGACTGGAACACCAGTGGGGTGAGGGGGAACTCGTAGCCCACCACGATCACGGCGTCGGCGCTGCCGGCGCGGATCAGGTCGGCGGCGAGCCCGATGGCGTGGTGCCCGCCCACGCAGGCGGAGCTCAGGGTGGTGACCAGGCCGCGCACGTCGCCGTAGATGGCCGACAGCGTCGCCGGGGCGCCGGGCATGCCGCGCAGCATGGCGCCGCTGTCACCGAAGTGGCCCGTGGCGTCCGCCTCTTGGTCTCCGTGGCCCTGGTGGGCCCGGCGAAGGCCGTCGTCCTCGGTCAGGGCCTGGCTGACCCACTCCAGCGGGCCGCGTGAGGACGAGGCGATGAGGGACAGGCGCCGCGGGTCGATCTCGCCGGCCCCGAGCCCCGCGTCGCGGCGGGCCTCCTCGACGGCCGACATGGTCACCAGGGCGTCGCGCGTGTAGCGGGCGGCGAACTTCTCGCTCAGGTCGGGCAAGAACTTGCGGTGGTCGAAGTCGCGCAGTTCGCCGGCCGCCTGCACCCCGGTCGTGCCCGGCACGCAGCGCGTGAGCCGGCCGAGTCGGGAATTGCCGTCGCGCACGTCCTGCCAGAATTCATTGACATGGGTCGCGCCGGGGAGCATGACGCCGATGCCGGTGACGAGTACGGAGTCCCCGTGGTCTTTCCGTGCAGCGGATTCAGCCTGTGCAGCCATGCGGGAAAGCTATCCGGCGGTCATGGGTGCGGCATCGGTCCACCGGTACCCGGGAGAATTCCCCGCTGGTACTTGAAGTACCAATTATTGATTTCAGTACCACTGATACCGGTGACGGGGAAAACGGGGTACCGAAGGCCGGTTCCGCCCGCTTGCGCCGCGCCCTAGCGTCGGCAGCCACCCCGGCACGGCACGGCGCGCCAGCCTGCGCCCGCGGCCGTCCGGCGGCCCGTCGACAGCGGCACGCACTCCAGGGAGTCTCATGGCGCATCAGCAGCAGGATCCCGGTCGCGACACACTGATCACGGGCATGGGATTCGCCCTGCCCGGCCCCGGAGGGCTGTGCGCGACCTCCGCGGAATTCCTGGACATCGTCGCCACCGGTGCCTGTCACGTGGAGAATGACGGCGTCTTCTTCGGTCAAGTGCGCACCGATATCGCGGATGTGAAGGCGCGTTATCCCGAACTTCCCACAAAGGCACTGAAGCTCTATTCACCGGTGCAGCTGCTGGGTCTGATCTCGATGGCCGAGGCGTGCGAGGACGCCGCACTGGACCGGCAGGCCGGCGCCCTGTCGCAGGCGGCGATCCTCGCGGCCCGCGACGGCGGCGACTGCTGGTCGGCGCAGTACGCCGACATCCTCAACACCGACCGCGCCCGGGCCACCAAGGACGAGATCAACGAACTGGGCACCCGCCTCGCCCTCACCGGCATCCCCATGGACGTGGCCAACGTCCAGGTGTCGGCGGTGGCCGGGACCGGACCCAACTTCACCGTCTCCAACGGCTGTACGTCCTCCGCCGTGCTCCTGGGCCTGGCACACCGGATGATCGCGAGCGGGGAGGTGGAGGTCGCGGTGGTCACCGGCGCCGACGTGTTCGGCCTGGACTTCCTGCGCCACTACGCCGGCCTGCTCGACCGGTATGCCGAACTGAGCGCCGAAGAGGGCATCACCGTCGACGCGATGGAGGACGCCGCGCTTGCCATGGGCGCCCAGATGCGGCCCTACGACAAGAGCTCCCCGGGCTCCAACATGGGCAGCGGCTCCATCACGCTGCTGGTGGAGAGCCGCGCGCACGCCGAGCGGCGCGGCGCGCGCCCCTACTCCCGGATGCTGGCGCAGAGCACCCGGCGCAGCCCGCAGCGCAGCGCCTTCGCCATCGACCGGGCGGGCACCGGCATGGTGCAGGCCTCCCGGGACGCCATGGCGGGCCGCGTCGAGGCCGCGCAGATCGACTACGTCAACGGCGGCGCCGAGGGCGACCGGGTCTTCCACGAGACGGAGTCGAACATCGTGCACAGCCTCTTCGGGGACCGGGCGAGCGCGCTGCCCGTCACCGTGCAGGAGGCCTGCTTCGGGCACAACGGCGGGCCGCTGGGCAATCTCGGCGTGGCGGCCACCTCCCTGATGATCCAGCGCGACCAGGTCTTCCCGACGGCCGGCTGCGTCGACCCGGACGATGCCTGCCGCTTCGACCCGGTGCCGGGCACCACCGCCCGGCCGCTGCGCATCGATCACGCGCTGTCCTTCAACTACACCGTCGGCATGGTCAGCAGCGCGATCCTGCTGGGGAAGGCGTGAGGTCGAAGGACATGGACAACGACACGGCACGTGCGGCCGTACTGGTGGGCGTGGCCGGCTGGGTGCCGCCCGGCACCGTCACCAACGCCGACCTGGAAGCCCGCCTGGACACCACCGACGCCTGGATCCGCAGCCGCACCGGCATCGCCCGGCGGCACACCGTCGCGCCGGGCACGGCCACCCGGGAACTGGCCGTCGAGGCCGGGCGGCTGGCCCTGAAGTCGGCGGGCCGCGACAGCGTGGACGCGGTCGTCCTGGCCACCGCGACCCCCGACCGCCTCTGCCCGGCCACCGCCCCCGAGGTCGCGGCGGCGCTGGGGCTCGGCCCGGTCGCCGCGCACGACATCTCCGCCGTGTGCGCCGGATTCCTCTACGCGCTGGCGGCCGGGGTGGGCGCGATCGCGGCGGGCTTCGCCGACCACGTCCTGGTCATCGGGGCCGAGACGTTCTCGGCCATCGTCGATCCGCAGGACCGCAACACGGCCGTCATCTTCGGCGACGCGGCCGGCGCGGTGGTGCTGCGCGCCGGGGGGTCCGAGGAGCCGGGCGCCATCGGTCCGATCCGGCTCGGCAGCGACGGCACACACAGCGACCTCATCCAGATCCCGGCCGGCGGCGCCCGCCAGCGCGCCGCCCGTACCGTGCCCGGCCCGGGCGACCACCACCTGCAGATGCAGGGCCGCAAGGTCTACCGGCACGCCAAGGAACGCATGGCGCAAGCGGCCCGCGAGGTCCTGGACCGCTCCGGCTGGACGGTCGGGGACGTCGACCGCCTGGCGACGCATCAGGCCAACGCACGCATCAGCGAGGCCGTCGCCGACGAACTGGGCGTGGCGCGCGAGCGTGTCCTGTCCAACATCGAGCAGGTCGGCAACACCTCGGCCGCGTCCCTGCCGCTGCTGCTCGCCGACTCCGCCTCTGGGGGCGCACTGCGTCCCGGTGACCGGGTGCTGCTGGCGGCGTTCGGCGCCGGGCTCGCCTGGGGAGCGGCCTCGCTGACCTGGCCGGACGTGACGGCCCTGGCCGTGCACTCGTATCGCGGCTGAGGTCGCGGCTGAGGCTCCCGCAGCAGACCTGAGACCTGAGACCTCAGGCCTCGGGCCTGATGCCTCGGGCCTCAAGGAACAGACATCAGGCCGGCGCGGGTCAACCGCCCGTGCCCGTCCCACCGACACAGTGCCCGGAGGAAACGGTGTACGAAACGGTCAAGTCCCTGCTCACCAATGAATTCAAGATCTCCGAGGATCAGATCGCCCCGGACTCCACCCTGGAGGACCTCGGTCTGGACTCCCTGGCCTCGGTCGAGTTCGCCCTCGCCCTGGAGAAGGGATTCGGCGTGGAGATCACCGACGACGAAGTGGTCGAGCTGGAGCGGCTCGACAAGATCGTCGAACTCGTCGAGCTGCGCGCGCGAGCATCCTGAGCCGTGCCCAGAGCCTTGAAGAGCGCGGCGCGCACGGGCCTGGGCACGGCCGGCGGACAGCCGGGGCCCGTCGCGGGCCCCGGCTGTCGTGCGTCGTCAGGGACGGTCCACGGCCTCGGGGTGGCCGTGGGCGGACTCCCGTGCTTCCTGCTTCACCAGGTCCACCTCGGTCTCGGGGGCGTCCCCGCCGCCCGCGGTGGCCGGGGAGATCCGCCCCGCCGAGGGCGGGATGAACAGGAAGACGGCGATCGCCACCAGGACGAGGAGGATGCCGGTGCACAGCGACGTGACCCCGAAGGCGTCGGCGAACGCGAGGTCGGCGCGCCGCTTCAACTCCTCCCCGGCGGCGCCGGGCAGGGCGCCGGCCACGCCCACGGCGTCGGCGAGGCCTTCGCGCGCGGCGTCCATGGACCGGGGGTCCACTCCGGCGACCGGATCGTCCATCTCCTTGCGGAACAGTGCGGACGCCACACTGCCCATGATCGCTACGCTGAGTCCGTTGCCCAGTTCGTAGGAGGTCTCCTCGATGCCCGCGGCGCCGCCCGCGGTGTCCGCGTCGGCCGTTGACATGATGGAGTCCGATGCGGCCGTCATGGCACAGCCCGCGCCGGCGCCGATGCCCGCCAGGGCGATGGCGAAGACCCAGTACTCGGTGTCGGGCTCGACGTTCATCAGGACGAAGAACGCGGCGCCGATCAGGCCCATGCCGATCATCATGGCGTACCGCGTCCCGTACCTCGGCACGATGACGGACATGACGGGCGCCCCGATCATGGTGGCCAGGAGCAGCGGCAGCAGCCGCAGGCCCGATTCCATCGGCGACGCGCCGCCGATGAACTGCCAGTGCTGCGTGAGCAGCAGCATTAGCCCGCCCATGCCGAACATGGCAAGGACCACGGACACCACCGCGACGGAGAACGCGCGGTTGCGGAACAGCTTCGGGTCGAAGAGCGGGTCACGGATGCGCAGCACCCGCACCACCAGGGCGGTCAGCAGCACCAGGCCGAGCACACCCGTGACGATCGTCTGTGCCTCCAGGCCCTTCGCGCCGCCGTGCTGGATCGAGTAGACGAGGGAGATCAGACCGGTGACGGACAGCAGGGCTCCGACGGTGTCCCAGCGCGGCGGATTCGGGTGCCGGGACTCCGGCACCAGGGCCAGCGCCGCGATGAGGGCGAAGACCATGATCGGTACGTTGATCAGGAAGACCGAGCCCCACCAGAAGTGCTCGATCATGACGCCGCCGACCACCGGCCCGACCGCGGCGCCGGCGGCGGACATGGTGGCCCACACGGCCAGTGCGACCGTTCGCTCTTTGCGGTCGGTGAACACGTTCCGGATGATCGAGAGCGTCGACGGCATGATGATCGCGGCGCCGATGCCGAGCAGTGCGCGCGCCGTGATCAGCATCGCGGGCCCGTCGGCCCAGGCCGCGGTGGCCGACGCGGCGCCGAAGACGATGAAGCCCAGGCACAAAAATCGCTTGCGGCCCAGGCGGTCGCCGAGTGTGCCGCAGCTGATGAGCAGGCCGGCGACGATGAGCGAGTAGACGTCGACGATCCACAGTAACTGCACCGACGAGGGCTTCAGTTCGGTGCTGAGCGTGGGCAGGGCCACGTTCAGGACCGTCAGGTCGAGGGCGACGACCAGCAGGCTCAGGGACAGGACCGCGAGGACCGCCCATCGGTTCTTGGCCCCGGGGACGGCGCCTCCGTCACCGCCCCCACCTCCTCCGCGGCCCGCGCTTTGCCCTTCGTGCACCACGCCGTCCATGACTGTCCTCCTTCGGGATTCCGCCAACAGGTCCCGTACGTCATACCAGCTATCGTACGTCGTACGAGACTGCGTTAGCATAGGGCCGTGAATGAAACTTCTGGACGAGAAACCACACCGAAAGGCCAACCCGGCTCGATCTGGCTGCGCGAGATGAAGCAGCGACCGGCGAGGCAGCCGCTGAGCCGGGAACAGATCGTGCAGGCTGCGGTGCGTCTTCTGGACGAAGGAGGTGTCCGCAACCTGCGCATGCGTCAGCTCGCGGATTCGCTGAACTCGGCGCCGATGTCCCTGTACTGGCACGTGCCGACAAAAGACGACCTGCTGGAATTGGCCATCGACGCGGTGTTCCCCGATCCGCCGCCCCGGTCGGGGGCGGGGGACTGGCGCGACGACATCAAGGCGGGCGCGGCAGATCTGTTCGAGGTGCTGCTGCGGCACTCCTGGATGATCGAGCTGATGGGTGGTCACCCCCCGGTGGGGCCCCGCGCCCTGGCGCACACCAGCGCCATCATCGAGATCCTGGAGCAGGCCCACTTCTCCCCGAGGCAGCTGGACTCCGCACTCTCGGCGATCTACTACTACACCGTGGGTGCCGCCCTGTCCGAGGCGTCCTGGCAGGCCATGGCCCGCCAGAGCGCCGAGAGCGAGGAGGACTGGGTGAACCGCCTCGGCCCCTACCTCGGCATGGCGACCCAGGACCATCCGGCGTCCCTGGCCGACTACGTCAAGCGCAGCGCTTCCAGCAGTACGGGCCAGCGGTTCCACGACGGCCTGGCGTGCATGGTGTCCGGCATGGAGCAGATGCGTTCTCAGAATTCCTGAAGCCCGACACTCCTGACGCCCCCCCGGCACCCCCCATGCTCCTGGCGTGCAAGGACGGCCCATCCGGCCGCCCGCCGCGCGTCCGCCGCAAAAGCGCCGATCCGGGTAGGGGCGTCAGCCGTCTCCGGACTGCCGGCCGAAGAGAGCCGGGCGCAAACGGTGCCGTGTCCCCTCGGTGCCGATCACGCCGCGCCGATCCGGGTCCATGGACCGTGGCGGGCGGGTCTTTGGTCACCGACGCTCGGGTCGTCCGGCGGCTGGTGGGAGCCGGTGGGTGGCGAAGACTGGGGGCCTGGCTCAACTTACGGTCCCGTAGGTTGTGGAGCGCGAGGAGCGTGGTGGGGCATGGCGATGGACGCGACGAACGGGGAACTGCCCGAGGTCATCCAGGGCGGGATGGGCGTGGGCGTCTCCGGCTGGCGGCTGGCCCGTGCCGTCAGCCGCGCGGGCCAGCTGGGGGTGGTGTCGGGCACGGCTCTCGACGCTCTCCTGGTACGCCGCCTGCAGACCGGCGACCCTGGCGGCGACGTGCGCCGCGCTCTGGCGGCCTTCCCGGTGCCGGAGTTGGCGACGGCGGTGGTGGACCGGTTCTTCGTCGAGGGCGGTGTCGAGGCGGGCCGGCGCTTTCGCGCGCAGCCGATGCTGCGGATCGAGCGCGGGGAACTGGCCGAACTGCTCACGGTGCTGGGCAACTTCGTCGAGGTGTGGCTGGCCAAGGAGGGACACCGGGCGCCGGTCGGGATCAACTACCTCGAAAAGATCCAGCTGGGCCTGGCCCCGGGCCTGTTCGGGGCGATGCTCGCGGGCGTGGACTGCGTCCTGGTGGGTGCGGGCGTGCCGGGCTATGTCCCCGAGCTGGCGCGGCGCCTGGCGCGGATGCAGCCGGTGAGCGTGCGCATCCGGTTCGAGGGGACCCAGGAGGACTACGACCATTCCTTCGACCCGGCCGTTGTGCTGGGCCGCAAGGGCCTCGGGCCACAGAAGAACTGCCGATGCGGGGGCGGGGGAGGTGGCAAGGGGAGCGGATGCGCCGGGAAGCGACCGGGGGAGAGCAAGCAGCAGAGTCGGCGGCAGGTGCAGGACGGACGGAGTGAGCGGCCGGTGCAGGACGGACGGGGTAAGCGGCACGTCCAGGACGTACAGATCGAAGTGCTGCCCCCCACCGCGCTGCCGTCCCCCTTCTCGGATTCCCCGGCCGTCCCGGCGGCGGGCGGTGCCGGAGCGCCGCGGTTGCGGCGACCGCAGGTTCTGGCCATCGTCTCGCTGCCGCTGCTGGCCTCGTACCTGGCCCGTGACGAGGCCACCACGCCCGACGGGTTCGTGATCGAGACCCATGGGGCGGGAGGCCACAGCGCCCCACCGCGCGGCGCTCTGCGACTCGACGCGGACGGCGAGCCCGTATACGGGCCGCGTGACCACCCCGACCTGGCGAAGATGGCCAAGCTCGGGATCCCGTTCTGGCTGGCGGGCGGAGCCGCCCACCCCGAACGGCTCGCGGCCGCCCGGGCCCTGGGCGCGGCCGGGGTCCAGATCGGCAGTGCCTTCGCGCTCTGCGAGGAGTCCGGCATGCGGCCCGGCCTGCGCCAGGCGCTGCGGACCCGCGCCCACGCCGGCGAGCTGACGGTGCGCAACGATCCGCTGGCCTCACCCACCGCCTTCCCCTTCAAGATCGCCGAGGTGCCGGGCACCCTGTCCGACCCCGCCGTGCGCACGGCCCGCCGCCGCGTCTGCGATTTGGGCTACCTGCGCGCCCCCTACCGCGGCGCCGACGGCACCATCGGCTACCGGTGTTCCGCCGAGCCCGAGGCCGCCTACCGCCGCAAGGGCGGCGCGGCCACCGACACCGAGGGCCGCCTGTGCCTGTGCAACGGGCTGTTGGCCACGGTCGGACTCGGCCAGCGCCACGCTCGCGGGGACGACGAGCCGCCGGTGCTGACCCTGGGTCAGGACCTCGACTTCCTGGCGGACTTGAGTTCCGAGGGAGGCCCCTACCGGGCGACCGAGGTCGTGGCGTGGATGACGGGCAGGCGGCCTGCCCCGACCGCAGGCTGACGTCGCCCCCTCCGGCCGTCGCCCGGTTCGACGGCCGCCGCGCGAGGGGGAACCCACGCTGGGGAATCCACCGATGGGGAACCCAACTGCCCCCCGCTGTGGGGTCGCTGTGCCAGAGGTCTTGACAACTCGATTGGTCTGGACCAAATATGCCCACAGCGGCGGCTCCGTCGTTCACTTTCGTCCCTCACCTCTTCTGGAGGCATTCCGTGGACCGTGTTCGTCAGGGCAGACCTGGCCTTCGCCGCAGAATCGGCGCGGCGATAGCCGTCGGTGCGGCAGCCGTACTCACCGTCACCGCTCTCGGCGCGCCCGCGCAGTCGGCGGACGTCAACGCGGCTCCTGCCGCAGCGGTCGGCGCCAAGGCGGCTGACGTGAACGTCGCCAAGAACGCCGGGTTCGAGTCGGACCTGAGCAACTGGACCTGCGCCGCCAACAGCGGCGCCGCCGTGACCTCCCCCGTGCACGGCGGCGCGAAGGCGCTCAAGGCCACCCCCTCGGGCCAGGGCACCGCCGAGTGTTCCCAGATCGTCTCGGTCAAGCCCAACTCGACGTACAAGCTGAGCAGTTGGGTGCAAGGCAGCTACATCTACCTCGGTGCCCGTGGCACCGGGACCACCGACGTGTCGACCTGGACGCCGGGCACCTCCTCCTGGCAGCAGCTCTCCACCAGCTTCACCACGGGTGCGAACACCACGTCGGTCACCGTGTACACGCACGGCTGGTACGGACAGAGCGCCTACTACGTCGATGACGTGAGCGTCCTTGGACCCGACGGAGGCGGCGGCACCGACCCGGTGGAGATCCCGGCCGTGCCCACCGGTCTCGCGGCGGGGACGACGACGTCCACCTCGGTGGACCTGTCCTGGACCCCGGTGTCCACGGCCACCGGCTACACCGTCTACCGCGACGGCGCCAAGGTGGCCTCGGTCGGCGGCTCCTCCACGACCGTCACCGGTCTCGCGGCGGACACCGCCTACAGCTTCCAGGTGAGCGCCTCCAACGCGGCGGGGGAGTCCGCGAAGTCGAGCGCGGTGTCCGCACGCACCGCCAAGGGCGGCGGCGGAGACGGCGGCACCGTGCCCAAGCACGCGCTGACCGGCTACTGGCAGAACTTCGACAACGGCGCGACCGTGCAGAAGCTGCGGGACGTGTCGTCGCAGTACGACATCATCGCCGTCTCCTTCGCCGACGCCACCGCCACGCCGGGCCAGATCACCTTCAACCTGGACCCCGCCGTCGGCTACGCCTCCACCGCCGACTTCAAGGCGGACATCGCCGCGAAGCACGCCGCGGGCAAGTCCGTGATCCTCTCCATCGGCGGAGAGAAGGGCACCATCTCGGTCAACAGCGACGCCTCCGCGACGGCCTTCGCGAACAGCGCCTACGCGCTGATGCAGGAGTACGGGTTCGACGGCGTCGACATCGACCTGGAGAACGGCCTCAACCCCACCTACATGACCAAGGCGCTGCGCCAGCTCTCCGCGAAGGCGGGCTCGAAGATGGTGCTCACCATGGCACCGCAGACCATCGACATGCAGTCCACGTCCGGCGGGTACTTCCAGACCGCGCTGAACGTGAAGGACATCCTCACGGTCGTCAACATGCAGTACTACAACAGCGGTTCGATGCTGGGCTGTGACGGCAAGGTCTACAGCCAGGGCTCGGTGGACTTCCTCACCGCGCTCGCCTGCATCCAGTTGGAGGGCGGCCTCGACCCGTCGCAGGTCGGCATCGGCGTCCCGGCGTCGACGCGCGGCGCGGGCAGCGGTTACGTGGCCCCCTCGGTCGTGAACAACGCCCTCGACTGCCTGACCCGCGGCACCGGCTGCGGCTCCTTCAAGCCGTCGAAGACCTACCCGGCGCTGCGCGGCGCCATGACGTGGTCCACCAACTGGGACGCGACGGCGGGCAACGCGTGGTCCAACGCGGTCGGCCCCAAGGTGCACAGCCTTCCGTAACGAACGGGCACCCCGGGCGGGGCGGGCGGACCCACCATGGTCCGCCCGCCCCGCCCGGGTGCGGTCTAGGACGGGCCGTCGAGCGGCCGCAGGAAGCGGCGTTCGTACCGCTTGATGCAGCGGGTGTCCCGAGCCAGCTGGAACGCCTCCTGGCACTCCGGATCGGACATGCTGTCCGTGCGGTACTGCTCGTAGGCGGCCAGGCTGGGAAACGAGAACAGGGCGTAGGCGATGTCGCTGTCGCCCTCACTCGGCAGGAAATAGCCGTGGTGCGTCCCGCCGAAACGGCCGACGAGCCGGACCCAGCGCCGACCGTACTCCTCGAAGTCCGCAAGCTTGTCGGCGTCGATCTCGTACTTCAGATGAACGGTGATCATGCCTGCATGATGCCGTGCCACGGCGCGGGACGCGGCCCTGGGCGTGCACGGCGTCGATCGGCCGACCGGACACGTGCTGGTCGACACACGCACCGGACAAGTCCTAGTCGACATACGATTCGAGCGTGCCGTCGCGGCGTACATCGAGTGTGGCGCAGTGGAAGGAGCCGCCGAAGGGCGCGTAGTGCAGCAGGTCGCACGGCACCGGCTCGAACCCCCAGCCTTCGAGTGCGCGCATCATGCCCGTGTGGTGCCGCTCCACGATCACCCGCTTCTCGTCGACCATCAGCACGTTCATGCTGAGCCACTTCCCGCACATCGAGGTGAGCTTGAGCAACCGCTCGTCGATCGGTTCGGGCTCGGGGGCGACCAGGACCTCCCATGAGCTCAGGACGTCGGGCAGATGGTGCACGTCGATGTACTCGGGATTGACCAGCACCTTGCCCGGCGCCAGCGGCAGGAACGTCGTGTCGATGTGCATCGGCATGCGACAGCGGCTCTCGATCTCGTGGATGCGATAGCCGGGGCCGAGATGACGGCGCAGCCATTCGATGCCCATACGGTTGGTGACGTTGCTCCGGGTGACGAACAGGTCGCGTCCCGCGCGCATGAAATCCGCCGCGTCGAACACCGGCTCGAACTCGGTGAGGATGTAGCGCATGGGCTCTCCGTCTGCGGGGACGGAGAAATCCTTGTCGAACAATGCGTCGGTGAGCTGGGGTTTCGGCGCCGCCGTCCAGCGTGCTCCGCGCCGGAAGTAGTCCTTGAGGATCTCGCGGTAGGAGTGGGTCTCGAAGTACCGGCACGGCCATGCCATCGGGGTCTCGATGATCTCGTCGCCGATCACGAGCATGCTGTCGCGCGGGCAGGCGTTGCAAAAGCCGTGCGACGACCAGTCGGGGGTGCCGAAACTCGCCTTGTGGTCGACCGCGTCCGGGCGTCTCACCGTGATGCCCAGTGATTCCAGGAGCCCGACGAACTGCTCGACTTCTTCCTGTGCCTTCTCCGTCAGGAATTTGGGGTACGCGAAGCCGGAGGCAAGGCCCTGCAAACGCGCCGCCCACGTCGGAATGTTGCAGGCCACGACGGGATGGTTGGAAGGGATTGTCGCACCGTCGATACGCCCGACGATGATCTCTTCGAGCGGGTCCCACTCGTTGTGCGAACTGACCGGCGAGACGCGAGGTTCCACGGCGTCGTCCGTCATGACCGTCGGCCCTCACGCCGCCCTGCACTTCGACGGGCCGCGGCCCGCGTACCGGCAGCTTGGCCGACTGCCTCCGTCGGGATTCCGGGTTTCCGGGCTACCGCCATGCGAACCGCCTCCGCTCACAAAGGTCTGTACGAAGCCGGTAACCCCCTTTACCAAGTTTACTCAAGGCGCCACGTCCCCAGCTGTCGCCGACTCCCGCCACCGTCGCGCCCCCACGAACCAGCGACCCCGGCCTCGGCCGCCCCCTGGCGGGGCGGGGACCGGCCCCGGTCGGAGGGTGTGTCAGAGCACGACGAGACGGTCCACCAGCAGGTGCACCCTCTGCTCGGTGTCCGCCGGGGGCAGTCGGCCGGCTCGGGTCAGGGTGGCCAGTCCGTGCAGGGATGCCCAGAACGTCTCGGTGAACAGCCCCGGGCCGACGCCGTCCCCGGCGACTTCGCCGAGGCTCTCCAAGAGCGCGGCGAAGGCGTCCTTGAGGGGTTCCGGAGTGTCCTCCTGCGCGTAGGGGAGGCCGCCGTCGAGCTGGAAGAGGGCGTCGTAGGTCGCCGGGTTGCGTGCGGCGAAGTCGAGATAGGCACGGGCGAGGGCGGCAACCCGGGCGCGAGGGCCGTCCGCGACGGCTGTCGCGGCCCGTATCTCCGCGGCCATCTGGGCCGCGCCCTCCAGGGCGACGGCGCCGATGATCTCGCGTTTGCCGCGGAAGTGGCTGTAGAGGACGGGCTGGCTGTACTCGATACGCTCCGCGAGCCGGCGAGTGGTGACCGCACCCCAGCCCTGCTGCTCGGCGAGTTCGCGGGCCGTCGCCACGATGAGGCGCTCGCGCTCCGCCCGTTCGCGCTCCTTGCGTTCCTGAACCGACATGCTCCGATCCTAGCACTGCTAGACAATCGAGCGGCAGTAGAGCTAGCGTTGCTTCAACACCTAGCAATGCTAGATCCAGGAGGAGTCGTCATGCTCAACGCACTCGAAGTCGTCACCACCGTGGTCGTCGGCGTGATGGTGGGGGTGGAGTTCGCCGTCGCCTTCGTCATGAACCCGATCCTCAACGCCCTTCCCGAGGACAGCAGCCAACTCGGGCACGCTCACGGGGGCCGGATGCTCGGAGCCGTGATGCCGGTCTGGTACATAGGCTCGCTCGCCCTGGTCGCGATCTGGGCCGTCGCCGGATGGCATCACGCCGGCACCGGACTCGTCGTCGCCGCGGGGGTACTGCTGATCATCAGCGTGGTCATGTCCATCGTGCTGCTCGTCCCGATCAACAACCGGAACAAGACGTGGACCCCCGACAACCGGCCCGCCGACTGGAAGCAGCAGAAGGACCGCTGGCTCCGCTACCACTACGCCCGCGTCGCCGTCATCATCGCCGCCTTCACCTTGCTGGTCGCCGCCCTCGCCTGATGGCAACACCGTCCAGAGGCGCGCTGGTTCGCCCGTATGGCTCGATGGCTTTCGCCCCGTCGGACTGAGTCCGACGGGCTTCGCCAGCGGCGAGCGGCCAGCCGACAGCCCGCTCATCAGCCGTCAGCCGCCCCGCGGCCGCACTTCTTTCACTGCCGCCCCGTAGAAGACCAGAATCCGGGTACACGGGGCGGCATGGCATCAACGACTGAACGCCGCACCCCCCTCCGGGTCCTTCGGCAGCTGCGCCGCACCCGCGGTTTCTATGCGGCAGGTGTTCTACTGTGGGCCGGTGCTGCGGCCTGGACAGGTTGGGCCCACCCCGGGAGCCGGCAGATGTGGATCTCGCTCTTCCTCGTGGCGGTATTCGCGGTCCTGCTCGGCACCGCATGCGTGTGGCTGCGCCGCCTCCAGATCGCCCCGGGTCGTCGACCGGCGGTCCCTGCCGGCTCTCGAGGGGCCGTTGCTCCAGGTCATGTGAATACCTAGACATCGGGCGCGCTCGTCGCTGCTGGGAGGGGTCTGCGCCGTCGAGTATCGGTGGCCCGAGGCGGCCCACGGCCGGCGACCGGCTCCTGAACCGCCGCGATCACGCCGAGACGAACGGCTGCGTCAGCTGACGAACGGCTCCGTCAGATGCGGTGTGGCCAGGTGGAGCGTAGTGGCGGTTTCGCGGCGGAGCATGCGTTCCCGCGAATGCCTGGCGACCTCCGGGTCGGCCTCGTGCGCGTAGGCGAGGTCGGGGTGGAGCAGCTGGAGCGCGTGCACCAAGAGGTCGCCGGTGACGAGCGCCAACTCGCGCCCGTCGGCGACCAGTACGCTCTGATGTCCCGGCGTGTGCCCGGGTGTGGCGACTGCCCGCCCGGCGCGCAGCGGCGTGTCCCCGTCGAGGAGCCGGAGTTGGCCGGCGGCGGCGAGCGGGTCGGTGAGGCACTGGCGAAGCTGTGGGTTGAGCGTGTCGATGGCGTCGAACTCGGCCCGCTGGAGCAGGTATTCGGCGTTGGGGAAATAAGGACGGCGGTCGCCGGCCGCGCCGCCGCTCGAAGCGGCGCCGTCTGCTGGACCACCCGCCGTCACCGACACCGACGGCACGGCCGCTTCGGTCACGACCGCCCACCCGACATGGTCGGTGTGCAGATGGGTGAGGACCACGGTGTCGACGTCGGCCGGGTCGATGCCCGCGGCGGCGAGCGAATGGGGCAGCACGCCGGGCACGGGTGCCCACGAGCGGGCAGGTCCGTCCGCCGGACCGATCCCGGCGTCCACGACGGTGAGGCCCTGCTCGCCGCGGATCGCATACGCGCGGAACTGGAGCCGCCAGCGGCCTTCCGCGTCGACCGCACCGGGGTCGTAGCGGTCGACCTCGTCCCACTGCGCGGCCGTGGCCTCGGGAAAGGCTTCCGCCCGCGGGGCGAAGAACGGGCCCTCACCGTCGGCGAGGGCGATGATCTCGGTCGAGCCGATCCGGAGGCGGGGCACGCTGAGCGACATGACGGCGATCCTGCCATGCGGCTCACGCGAGCGGGAGATCACCGAGATCACCCCAGGTCGTGACGGTCTCGATGCGGACCGAGCGATCTCCCAGACGAAACAGCGTTCAGCGGCTACGGAGTTGCCGCCCCTGCCACTGCCAATGCCCCTGCCCGCTGTGCGCCGTCCGCGGACAAGCCGTCGGACCGGCGGAGGCTCAGCAGGCCTGTCAGTGGCCGGTGGCAGGATCAGCGGCATGGCTTTCGTACGTACTACTCCGCCGCGGCCCGTGGACGTGACCGCGGTCTTTCCTGAACTGGCCCCGTTGGCGCGCCCCGCGATGCGGCTGCACCCGCATCCGGGGGCGCCTTCGATCAGGGACAGCTCTGTGGGTGGACCGTTGCTGTGGCCCGCGGAGGAGCCCTGGCCGCACTGTGAAGAGGCGCACGTGGACACCGGGTTCCGCCGCCCGGTGGCGCAAGAGCGGCTCGACAGGCGAAGGCTGGCCCGGCAGCACCATGATCCCCACGGGCCTGCGTTCACACCCGGGGAAGAGGCAGCCAAAGAGCGGATCGCCGCGAAGGACAGGGAGCTCCTCGACGCGGGCTCCCCGTTGCCCGCGGACCGCCCGGTCCCCATGCTGCCCGTGGCCCAGCTGTACCTGCGCGACATACCCCTGTTGCGGCCGCCGGGGCAGGCGGATCTGCTCCAGGTCCTTTGGTGCCCCTATGAGCACGAGCCGGACTACAAGCCCGCGACTGCACTGTTCTGGCGATCAGCCGCCGAGGTCGTCGACGTCCTCGTCACACCGCCGGAACCGTACGAGGCGGACTACCCGGGCTATGTGCCCGAGCCGTGTCTCCTGGCCCCGGAAGCAATCACCGAGTACCCCAACAGCCTCGATCTGAGCCCGGAGTTGCGGCTGGCGGTGCAGGACTGGAGCCGCTGGCAGGCAGCCGACGTCGGCGTGGACAGCTCGTACGCGGAGTATCCGGAGGACTTCTACCGGGATTATCTCGGTGAGGCTCCGGGCTGGAAGGTCGGCGGCTGGCCGCCCTGGGGCCGCACCGACCCGTACCGCCGCCACTGCACTGTCTGTGAGGCGCAGATGATGCCGCTCCTGACCATCGCCTCTTTCGAGTGGGATGGTGGCGAGGGAAGCTGCTGGGCGCCGTCCGAAGACCAAGCCGCCGCTTCCGCCACGCATTACGCCGGCCAGAGCCCGGCACAACCGACGAGAGTCGAAGTGGGCAGCACGGACAACATGCAGCTATACGTCTGCCCAAAGTCCCCCAACCACCCCCACACAGACCTGATCCAATAACCCAGCAAGCGCCTCCTGCGGCACGACGTCAGCACCACGCCGACCATGCCAAGCCACCTGCCCAGGAAAGGCTTCCTGTGCAGGTGGCTTGGCGGGGGTCAGTTCGGAGCTGACGTCGGGCTGGTGGCGGTGAGGTCGTTGTCCGAGCGCATCCATACCGTGCGCTGCGAGAAAGGCATCGCCACGTCTGCCGCATCGAGTGCTTCCTTGACGCGTCGGCGCAGTTCACGCGTGACGGCCCACTGCTGGAGGGGCACGGTCTTGACCGCCACCCGGACCACGACTCCGTCCGCGTCAAGGGACTGCACGCCCCACACGGCGGGGTCCTCCAGCAGCACCGAGGCGAACCGGGAGTCCTGGCGCATGTCGTGACCGGCCTGCTCCAAGGCGCTGTAGACGGTGTCGAGGTTGGACTCATAGGCCACCGAGACGTCCAGGACGGCGCGGGCCCACTCCTGGCTGTCGTTGCGCACGCGCAGGATCTCGCCGTTACGGATGTGCCACAGGCCACCGTTGAGATCACGTACCTGGGTGAGTCGCAGTCCTACGTGCTCCACCTCGCCGATGGCTTCACCCAGGTCCACGGAGTCGCCGACGCCGTACTGGTCCTCGAGCATGATGAGCATGCCGGAGAGGTAATCCGCCACCAGGTTCTGCGCACCGAAGCCGATGGCCAAGCCCACCACGCCGGCGCTGGCCAGCAGCGGGCCCAGGGCGATCCCGATCTGGTCCAGGACCATGGCCACCGCGACGGCGGCCACGACGACGGTGACGATGCTGCTGAGCACCGAACCGACGGTACGAGCGCGCTGCTCACGCCGCTCCTTGGCCCGGCCGCGGTCGCGGTGCAGCACGGCGGGGCCGCGGCCGGTGCGGCGCGGTCCGCGCTGCTCCTCGGACGGCTGCAGGATGCGCTGCACGACACGGGTGATGGCCTTCTTGGCCAGCCCCTTCACGATCATCGCTCCCAGGATGATGAGCGCGATGCGCAGCGGAACACCTATCAGGAGATCGACGTGGTCCCCCAGCCAGTCCGGGGCTGCTATCACCTGTTCGCCGACGTGGCCGTCAGGGACGTACGACGCCGACGCGCCGGAAGATGACACGGGATTTCGCTCCACTCAGTCGAACCGAACACCTATTGCAGCGGGGACCGTAACCACGGATGCCGAATAGGGTCAAAAGGTGTGGAGAGTGTGTGTGGAGAGAGCGGTATCAGGGTGGGTAGCACGGGTAAGACGCAGGGTCCGGGGTAGACGGGCGGCGTACTGAGGGGGCCGAGGTGCGCGTGATGCGATGCCGCACCGGCGCCCCGGATCGGGGAGCGCGGACGAGCTCAGCGGGCGTGGGGGCGGTATTCGAGCAGGTCGCCGGGCTGGCAGTCGAGCACCTCGCAGATGCGGGTCAGGGTGGTGAAGCGGATGGCCCGCGCCCGGCCGTTCTTCAGGATCGAGAGGTTCACGTGGGTGACGCCCACCCGGTCCGCCAGCTCCGTCAGGGTCATGTCGCGCGCTTGGAGCAGCCGGTCGAGATGGACCGCGATGGCGTGCTCTTCGTCGGACATCAGACCGTGCCCTCCAGGTCTTCGCGCATGGTGCAGCCGATCCGCATGATCCGGGCGAACGAGAGGATGCCGATGCCGGTGAGGATGGCCATGAAGGGGACATCCCACAGAAGCAGTCCCCACAGCGCCTGCAGGCCGCTCTCGTCGCTCAAGGCGGAGACCACCACCCTCTCCACCACGGACGTGACCATCGCGGAGAGCACACTGCCGACCAGCAGCCACCATCCCAGTCCCCGCAGCCGCCCGGCGGTCTGCGCGGTGTACAGCCCCTCGCGCTCAGCACCCTTGATCAGTCGTATGACGAGCAACAACGCTCCGATCGTGAAAGCGAGGGGAACCAGCCGGGACGTGGTGTCGAGAAGGTTCAGGACCACTCCGGCGTCCTGCGTGCAGTACTTCGGATGGGCATCCAGGATGACCTCGGCCCCCGGTGCGGGCTTGAAACCCGAGCTCGATTCCGCACCGCTGTCCGCGCTTGTCGTCGCAGCCGTGTCGGTGGCGCATACGGACGCGTCGCCGATGCCGAGCACGGACACGTTGTCCGCGAAGAGCATGCCGATGACCCCCAGCGCCAAGAGCGCCACCATGAGTTTCACCAGCATCCGGGCGGTCGTCGACATCGGTTCCAGTGGATTGAGCGTCTTCGCCATCACGGCCCCCCGAGTGGTGCTCTATATCGTTTATCGATAACAACGATAAACGATATAGAGCACCACCCGAGCTGGCAACCCCCTGTCGGCGCGTGCGGAGGGCCGATGCCAGCCCCGAGGCCCCCCACGACCGCTGTGATGACCTTGGTGGTCCGCCTCCGGTATGAATCAAGCAGGCGAAGCACCACGACGAGATGAGGACGGCTCCAGCCTTCTGGCCCTCTGGAACTCCTCGCCCTCCCCAGACCTGGACGGGCGCCGGACCCACTCCAGCGGCTACTGATACTGGCCCGTGTGCACGAGGTGCTGGCGGTGGTCGTGAGCGGTGGCCGACCGGACATGCACGGATGCTGCTAGATGGTCTTCTCCGGCCGTACAGCCCATCGGCTTGCGGTGATGGCGGCGCCCAGGAAGAAGAGAACCATCCCGAACTTTTTGTCTTCCTCGGCGATGCGCTTGTCGGCCCATGCCTGGAAGCGGTCGTCGTTGGAGGAGTGGTCGCCTTGGTGGGCGAGGACGTCGTCCCAGTCGCCTTGGTAGGCGAGGAGGGGCTCCCGGTCGCCCGCGGAGGCGTTGACGGCGGCTTGGTCTGCGGTGGCGCTGTCGATACTGGCGGGAATGTAGATGACCGCGCCGATGGCGGCTATGAGGAGCCCGACGAGCGTGAGGCCGAGGCGGGTGCGGCGTCGGGCTGGGCTCATACGTACTCCTTGGCGCAGGCTGGTAGAGGTGTGACTCGCGGCCCGGCCAGATGGTTGTGGGCGCTCAGTCAGGCGCGTCGGTCAGTGCGGATGTCAGCCGCTGCCCTTGGTCAGTACTTGTTGCCGAGTGCTTCGAGATTCTTGCCGAGCGGATAGTCGGGATCCACGCCAGTGCGGTTACGGTCGCCGGTAGCGCCCGCAGGCGTCATGGCCCACGGAGCCTTGCCTTGGTACAGCGGTGTCAGGTGGCCGTCCGCTGTGCGGCTGCTGCCGTGGGCGGGCGTCAAGCCGCTGTCACGCGGCCGGAGAACATCGCTCGTGGGCGCGGCACCGGTGCCGCCGGACCAGTGCTCGTCGCTGGCGGTGGCGGTGGCTCTGGCGGAGGTGCCGGCGCTTGCGGGAGTGGCTACGAGCGCGATCGCGGCACCTGCGGCGAGCGCGGCGATGACGGCCAGGAGCGTCTTGGAACGCATGGTTTCCCCCGGTGGTGTCGAGTGCGTTTCTTGCCACGGTGCCCGGACGAGTGGGGGAGGGGGAAGGGGTGCCCAGACTCCTGCACAAGCGGGGGCCTGCGGTCAGCACGGGATCCGGTTCATGATCGCAGGGTTTCGCGACGTGACCGGCGCCAACGGCAAGATTGCAAACGGCAACACTGTTGCCCTCAAGGGGTGTTGGGGACGTCATCTCCCTGGTGCCGAGATCCCCTTGGGGGCACACTCCGCACTACCCACGACGACGGGCAGGGCCCATGATGACGACATGGCTGCCGGCGAAGACCTGCTCTGGGACGCGGACGACAAGAGCATGCAGATGGTTCCGCGGCTTTGGCGCATGGGGGTGACGGCCGGCTGCCTCGGCTTCCTGGGCCTGCTGCTGGGGACAGAATCGGACGCCACATGGGTCGTCTACGCAGGTGCTCTCTACCTACTGGGGGAGATCGCCTTCTGGGCGTGGGACCGCCGGCGTCTGGTCGAGGCGCGCATCGTCCCGAGCAACGGCAACGGCAACGGTAACGGTAACGGCGACGGCGATGGCGACGGCGGCGGCTCCGTCAGGCTCCGCCTCCGCCGCGTCGGCGGACGGGTCACCGAACACGACCCCCGTCACGTAACCCGCGTCATGCTCATTCACGACAACGTGCACGACCTGGCAAGGCTCCGCCTGAGCCTGCGCGGCAGGAAACTCCTCTTCGGGCGCCCAGGCCACCCGCCGGCGCTCACCACTTGGCGACACACGTGCCCGAAGGCCCAAGTCAGCGACAGGGCCGCGAATTGGGGCATGCCAGGAGTCCCCGACTAGCGCGCTTTGCGTGTGGCCGGAACAAGCCCCACCTGCCCCCGGACATCCCCACCGCAGGTACAACCCCCGCTCGCCTGCCGGGACTTCGAGATCTCGCGGAAGGTCTGGTTCGTTGGCGCCGCCCCTGTTAGCCTCCGCACCCACTCATCATACATTCACGCATCGCGTGTATGAATGGAGGCGCCATGCGGGGACATGTACGGGGACACATGCGGGGACAGAGGGCCGTGGTGCTGGGCGGAAGCGTGGCGGGGCTGTGCGCCGCGGGAGTGCTCGCCCGGCATTTCACCGAGGTGATCGTCCTGGAGCGGGACCGGCTGCCGCCCGGCGCGCAGCATCGGCGGGGCGTGCCGCAGAGCAAGCACCCGCACTTCTTGCTCAACTCCGGGCGCCGCGCGATCGGCGACATCTTCCCGGGGTTCGAGGAGCGGCTGATCGCCGCCGGCGGGATGCACCTGATGCCGTCGATGGACGCGGCGTACTGCGAGAGTGACGGCTGGGCCCCGCGTAAGACCGGATCGATGACGATGGTCTACAGCTCCCGGGTCCTCATCGAGCGGGTCCTGCGGGATCACGTGCGCGCGCTGTCGGCCATCGAGATCCGCGAAGGCGTGACGGTCACCGGGCTGCGTACCCGCGGAGGCGGTACCGCGCACGGGCGCGTCGAAGGAGTGGAGTACCGCAGTGGCGAGGAGTCGGTCCAGCTCTCCGCCGACCTGGTCGTCGACGCCTTGGGGCGCGGCTCGGCCGTCGCCGAGTGGCTGTGCGCGGCGGGGTGGCCGACGCCGCCGGAGAAGACCCTGGACGCCAAGGTCACCTACACCTCGCGGTGGTACGACCTGCCGCCCGCCGACCGGCGCCCGCTCTCGTGGTGGTGGAAGCACCTGGTCGTCACCCCGGTACAGGACACGCCGGGCCCTCGTGACCAACCCGAGGAGCACGCCTTCCTCAGCAACTTCTTCCCGATCGAGCAGGACCGCGCCATCGTGTGCATGGGGTCGTGGGGCATCCGCATGCCGCGCGAGATCGCCTCCTTCGAATCGGCCGTGGACCGCGTACGGGCCACGGCCTTCGGACAGGCGACGCGGGCCTGTACGCCGACCTCCGAGGTGCACCTGCCCCGTGCGACCGGCAACAAATGGCGCCGCTTCGACCTCCTTGGGCAACCCCCGCTCGGTCTGGTCTGCATCGGTGACTCGATCTGCGCGTTCAACCCCTTCTACGCCCAGGGGATGAGCTCGGCGGCCCGCTCCGCCCTCCTCCTCGCCGACCTGCTGCAAGAACGCGACGACCTGGACATCGCCTTCTTCCGTACGTTCCTGGACCGGCAGAAGAAGTCCCTCGACGTGCCGTGGATGCTGGCGATGGCCCGTGACCAGGCTTATGACTTCGCGACCGGCAGCGAGGTCGTCGCCGCCTGGCGCCGGAAGCTGGCCGCGCGGTTCAGCTGGCCGGTCTTCAACGCCATCACCGCCACGAGCCGCGAGGACGCCTACGTCGAGCGGACCTTCGCCCAGGTCTTCAACCTCGACAAGTCCCTGCGGCAGATGGCCACCGATCCGCGGTTCTGGTTCGGCATCGTGCGCTACAAGGTGCGCCAGCGGCTGGGACGCACGGTCGTACCCGGCGGTTTCGACGACCAGAAGGACCCGCCCGGCACCGACTTCAGCGACCCCACTCCTGCCGGTGCCAGGCCGCCGGCCGCGACCGGCCTCGTCGACCACTGACCATTGACCCGAGGAGCACACCATGGGCTACTCATGCGACGCAGCGGCCGAGCGCCTGGCGGAACGGCTGGGCCACTCCTGTCACCACGCCGAACCCATCGTGGACGTCCGCAACCCCTTCGGCCTCGAGAACGCCACCATGCCGTTCCTCGAACTGCTCGTCATCGGCGGCGCGGTGTTCGCTCTGATCCACGCCTGGCGCCGGTGGCGGCGCGACGGCGACCCGGTCAACATCTCGCTGTGGTTCGCCTCGATCGTCTACCTGGCGGTGATCGAGCCACCCCTCTACTTCCCGGACTGGTTCGGCCTCCAGGAGCACGTCGGGCTCATCTTCTCCCACAACGTGTTCACCGTGCAGTTCATGTACGACCGGCTGCCGCTGTACATCGTGGCCTTCTATCCGGCGCTGTCCCAGCTCGCCTACGAGGTGATCCGCGCCCTCGGCGTCTTCGTGCGGCGCGGGCCCCTGGCCGGTTCCTTGGCGGTCGCGTTCACCTGCCAGGCGTTCTACGAGATCTTCGATCAGCTCGGGCCCCAACTGCGATGGTGGGCTTGGAACACCGACAACGAGATGATCAATGCGCCCGCGCTGGCCTCCGTCCCGATGAACAGCATGTTCCTGTTCGCATCGGTCTCCTTCGGTGCGCTGACCTACCTCGTCACCCTGCTGACCGGCACGAAGAGGGGACGGGGCCCGCTCACCGGCCGTCAGATCAGCCTGCGCACCCTGGCGGCCGGCGCCCTGACCCCTCTGGCGATGGCGGTGGCGGGCCTGCCCAGCAACCTCTTTCGCGGCGGGGACCACCTCGGCATACAGCAGGCCATCCTCACCACCGAACTGGCCCTGGTATGGATCGCGGGCCTGATCCTCCTCGCGGACGCATGGCGCGCGGCGTCGCGGGCCGACCAACCCCCGGTACCGTCACCGCAGTTCGCGCGGATCTATCCGGCGCTGTATCTCGGCGTCCACATGGTCCTGTGGCTGATCGCCCTGCCGGCCTACTTCGCGGCGGACGACGGCATCACCGAGCAGGGCACCCCGGTCGGCAGCCTCTGGTACGCCGCCCTGTGCGCCCTCGCCGCGGCCGGGCTCATCGCGGCCGTGCTGCGCGCGACCACGTCCAAAAAGATCCGTGAGCCTGTGCGATCCTAGGGCCATGGGGCACCACGGCTGGGGAGGCAGACCTCCCGCATCGGACGCGGAGGCCCGCCAGCGCATCGTTGACGCGACCGCTCGCTGCATCGACCGACATGGCGTGACGAAGACGACCCTGTCCGACGTCGCCGGCGAACTCGGCGTCACCCGCCAGACGGTCTACCGCCACTTCGGGCGCATCAGCGACATCATCGGCGAAGTGGCGGCCCAGGGCGCCGAGTCGTTCGTCGACTCGATGATCGCGCATCTTCAGGGCATCACCGACCCGGCCGAAGCCGTGGTCGAAGGGATGGTCTTTTGCGTACGGACCATCCCCGCCGAGCCCCGCCTGAGCCTGCTGCTGCAATTCGAGGACACCACCGCCTTCGGCCGCGGCACCACCACCGAAGAGACCATCGCCTACGGCGCGAAGATGCTGCGGCGCTTTCCCGTCGACTGGACCACCGCCGGCATCGAGCAAGAAGACCTCCCGGGCCTCGCCGAGATCATCATGCGCCTGTTGGCGTCCCTGCTGCAGCACCCCGGCCAGCCGCCGCACGACGAAGAAGGGCTGCGCACCTTCCTCACCCGCTGGCTGGCCCCGGCCCTTCGCCAGCCCCCGCAGGCCGGCACTCGGATCACGCCTGCTTGAGGATGTCCGTCGCCGACTGCGTGCGCGGGAGCGGCTTCTGAGTCGGACCTGATCTGCCCGTAGGCGGGCTGGCGGGCCCACGTCCCATCGGTGCCCCTCTGGCCCTCGATGGCGTCATCCACCTTTCCTCGACGCCGACTGCATCAGTCCTGAGGCGTAAACCCGTGGGCTGACGCGACCGCGGGAGGTTGGTCGGCGGGCCGATGCCGCAGGGCAGAGCCACGTGACAGCGTCGCTCATGTGCCCAAGCACCATGCACCGCGGCACGACTGACGACCCGTCAACAGGGAGGCCCCATGACCACTCAGCCGTTCACCACAGGAAAGGACATGACAGGAAGAGGCATGGCAGGAGAGGGCGTGAGAGGAAAGGGCGTGACAGAAAAGGGCATGACGCGCCGCAGCCTGATGGGAGCCGCCCTGGCCGCCGGGGCCGCGCTGCCGCTCGCCGCCGTGGCCGGCCCCGCATGGGCCGCCCCGGTCGCGGATGTCCCCGCCGCGAGACGGCTGATCCTGCCCGCGCCCACCGGTCCGCACCCGGTGGGCACGGTCCCGCTGCGCCTGGTCGACCGATCACGTCCGGACGCGATTGCGGGCCCCGGGCACTTCCGCGAGGTGATGGCCACGGTCTGGTATCCCGCCCGGGACGTGCGGCGCTACCCCGTGGCGCCCTGGATGCCGACCGGCGCCTTTCGTGTGTTCGTGGCCGACGCGGGGCTGAGCGAGCTGGCTTCCATGGGGCCGCTCACGGCCGGCCGCGTGGGCGCGCCGGTGCGGCGAACCGTGCGGGGGCTGCCCGTCGTCGTGTTCTCGCACGGTGCGCACAGCCACCAGGGCGACCACACGATCATGGTCCAGGAACTCGCCAGCCACGGATACGCGGTGGTGACGGTGGCGCACCAGTACGACACGTACACCGAGTTCCCCGACGGCCGCATCGCTGTTCCGCTTGACGATGCCCAAGCGCCGACGATGCCCGGAGACTTCGCCGCTGACCTGCGCTTCGTCGTCGACTGTGTCGAGCGGCTCGCCGCCGGGCGCAATCCCGATGCCGACCGCAAGGAACTGCCGGCGGGGCTGCTCGGCTCCCTCGACGCACGGCGCGTGGGAGCGTTCGGCTGGTCGAAGGGCGGGACGGCGACCGCCTGCGCCATGCTCGCCGACGAGCGCATCCGGGCCGGGCTGAGCCTGGACGGCCCGATGCAGATGAACCCGCCTCTGGCCGGTGACCTGGACCGGCCGTTCATGCTGATGTCGGCCGAGTTCACGCGGGCCACGGATCCCGCGGTCGCCGCCTTCTGGTCGCTCCTGCGGGGCTGGCGGCTGAACCTTCGGGCGCAGGGCGCCGCCCACGTCTCGTACGGCGACAACGAGGCGCTGTTCCCGCAGGTGGCGAAGGTGTTGGGGTGGAGCGATTCCCAGCTCCAGGACGTGATCGGCACGCTCGATCCCGATCAGGCGGTGAGGATCCAGCAGGCCTATCCGCTCGCCTTCTTCAACCAGCACCTGCGCCACCGCCGGGAACACCTCCTCGATGGCCCGTCCCCGGCTTTCCCAGCGGTGACCTTCCTCCCGTGAACAACCCCGGGGCCTGGCACGTGCCGTTCGACGGCAGTCACCGCCCCGGGAGTTCCCTTGGACCGGGAGAACGCGCAAGAGAGGGACGCTTCACCCTTGAGGGGGGCGCTCCCCGGCACGCGAGGCGCCCGCCGCTGTGTAACCCCTGCGCCGGTCTGGTGTCCGGGTGGCTCCGCGGACGACGATGCTGTCATGACGATCGACAGCTCGTGGTTGCGGATCGAGAACTGGTTGTGTGAGTACGCGCCGGCCGCCTGCGCCTCTTTGCCGCCTGCCACGGACTCTGATGCGGTACGCGCGGCGGAACGCCGTTGCGGGTTCGCGTTTCCTGCGGACTTGGTGGCGTTGCTGTGCCGCCATGACGGCTCAGGGCAGTGCCTGCTGCCCGGCAACTACCGGCTGTCCGGAGCAGATGAGATCGCGGACGACTATCTGGCGTGGATCGGGTCAGGGCGGCGGGACGTGCCCGATGGACTGCGTTATTGGCGTTCCTCCTGGTTGCCTCTGGCCGGAGATGGCGCTGGGGGTTCCCTTTTTTTGGAGGTGGCACCAGGTGACCGGCACGGTCACATCGGTACGCATGCCCACGGTGACGGGGCACGGTTCGACGACAGGCCCCACTACACGTCGCTGCAAGCCCTGCTCAGTTGGGCCGCGCAGGCCCTGTCCGACGGTTCTGCAACGGATGTCCTGGACTACGTGCTCATCATGGACGAACAGGGGCTTCCGTACTGGGAGGACGCGGATGCCGAACACGACGGCGTCACAGTGGTCTGGGACATGGCCGCCTTGGAGAACCGCTACGGAGAGCTCTGACCTCTCGCGAGCCGTGAACACGGGGAGTACCCCGATATTGCCTCCAACTGCGGTCGGGCTCTGGCATTTCACCGACCACGGCACAGCCATCAGGCGACCGTGTGCCGTCGCGTGCCCATGGCCGTCACGGAGCCGGGGGGCGGCCTGGCCCGGCGCGGATCCTTGCCCCGCGGGCTGATCGCGGGCGAGAGCGGGTTCCCTGTCTGTCAGATGTCGAGAGAGCCGAGATGGCGGCGGAGGACGGCGCGGGCTGCTGCGGTTGTTTCCCCGTGTGTCTGCCGGGCTGCTTGGTAGTCGGGGGTGGGGACGCCGGCGCCGGCGGCCAGGACCTCGCGGATGGTGCGCAGCGAGGCGTACGACGCGTCGATGGCGGCCGCCACCTCGTCGGTCGCCGTGAGGATCAGCCGTTCCCGTGCTTCGTCACAGCCCGATGCCTGGTACACCTGCCGGATCCTGGCGGCCCGCGCCTGAGGGCTGGGGTGCTCCTCGTCGGCGGCCAGGCGCATCGCTTCGTGTGCCCGGCGGAAGGACACCAGGCATTCCGCGTACAAGTTCCGGTGGTCCTGCAACCTGTTGTCGCGCAGGGTGCGCCGCCAGCGCATGTGCTCGCCGGCCAAGGTGGCGCCCACCCCGAGCACGGCCCCCAGTCCCGTCCCGATCAGACTCGACCACTCCACGCAGGCCGATATTGCCATGCGAGGCGAGGGCATAGAAGGCCGTCGGCCCTCTTCGTTTCGCGAGGTCTCGCCGGAACTTGCAGGTTCTCGCAGGTGGCTCGGTGGTCGGTCAGGGGAGGTGAGGGAGGGGGCGTCGGGCGACCTCGTGGGCGTCGTCCGGCGGGACGCCCAGCATGCGCAGGACCATCTCGGCAAGGCTCACCGCGGCGTCGTCGCCGTCCACGTCGGGGCGGGCGAATCTCAGTTCCATGAGGGACAGCAGGGTGCCGCCCAGGGCCGACAGGGCGACCGTGGGGTCGACGGCGGTGAAGCGGCCGGAGGCCATGCCCACCTCGACGTCCCGCAGGGCCCGCCGGGCCAGGCCGTTGTCCGAGTGGATGTGGCCAAGACCCCGGCGGCGCAGCACCTGCATCAGCTCCGGGTGTGACTGGGCCATGCGCGCACTGAGCCGGAAGCCCGTCGCGACGAGCTCCGCGGGGTCCTCGATGTCGGCCAGGCGCTCGTCGAAGGTCTGGCCGAACTCCTCCAGCGCGTCTTGCACCGCCGCCTCGAACAGCTCCGTCTTCGACGCGAAGTGGTTGTAGAAGGAGCCGAAGCCGACGTCGGCGCGCTCGGCGATCGCCTGGATGCTGACGCCGGTGTCCCCGGTCTCGGCGAGGATCTGCCGGGCCGCGCGGACGAGCGCCGCACGCGTCTCGGCGCGACGCCGCTCGAATCGGTTGCTGGGCGGGGCTGACGTAGGCATACGCGGAGTCTAGTCGTGCGGGCGATGAGGATCGCAGTCCTGATGAATCCATCAGATCTTTGCGTCGGTGTCTTGACGATGTAAATCTCAGACTTGATGATTCCATCATCATGCTGATGCCGTTTGGAGGGCGCCATGTCCGAAACCCGCGTCAACGCGCCCGGAAGCCCGGACGCCAGGACGGCCCACCAGGACCTCCACAGCGCCCAGGGCGCCCTGCGCGGCGAACACCCCGGGCGCTCCCGCAACCCGGTGATCAAGGTGGCCGACCTGGCCTGGCTGGAGTTCGAGAAGCCCGATCTGGAGCGGGCCGAAGTCTTCGCCCGGGACTTCGGCTTCGGCATCGCCGCCCGGAGCGAAAGCGCGCTGTGGCTGCGCGGAACCTTCGCCGGCTCGCCGTGCATGGTGATCCGGCGCGGCCGGACCTCCCGTTTCATCGGCCCGGCCTTCCGCGCCGCCGAGCGCGCCGACCTGGACCGGCTGGCCCGCGCCACGGGCACGTCGGTACGCGAGGCGGACGTGCCCGGCGGCGGCACGGCGGTCGACCTGCTCGACCCCTCCGGCTTCCCGGTCCGGGTGGTGCACTGCGCGCAAGAACTGCCCGCGCTACCCGACCAGCAGCCGCTGCTGCTCAACTTCGGGACCACCCACCCCCGTACGAACGCCCCCCAGCGCCCGCCGCGTGAGCCCTCCCGCATCCAGCGTCTGGGCCATGTGGTCCTGGAGACACGGGTGTTCGGCCGGGCCCTGGACTGGTACCTGGACACCCTCGGGATGATCGTGTCCGACTTCCTGTTCCTGGACGGCCAGCGCGGCCGGGGCCCGACGATGGCGTTCCTCCGCTGCGACCAGGGCAGCCGGGCCGTCGACCACCACACGCTGGCCATGCACCTGGGCCCGGGCAACGGCTACGTCCACTCCGCCTACCAGGTGACCGACCTCGACTCGATCGCCGCCGGCGGGGAGTACCTGGCCGAGCGCGGCTACCGGCGCAGCTGGGGAATCGGCCGTCACATCCAGGGCAGCCAGCTCTTCGACTACTGGCGCGACCCCGACCACCTCATGCTGGAGCACTTCGCCGACGGCGACCTGTTCTCCTGCGATCTGGAGCCCGGCTGGGCCCCCATGTCGACCACCGGCCTCGCCCAGTGGGGGCCTCCCGCCACCCGGGACTTCCTCGGCGCAAGTCCCTCCCCGCAGCGGCTGCGGGACGTCATCGAAGCCCTGCGCGGCGACAACGAGATGGATCCGGCACGCCTGCTGGGCCTGCTCAAGGCCGCCAACTCCTGACCCCTGTCTCGCACGCCCACCCCCTCACAAAGGCACTGACATGAGCACGAACGTCCTGCGCACCGCCGACGGCTGGTGGGTCCTTGACGGCGAGCGCGCCGTCCCCATCGCCACCGAGGCCATCACCACCGCCGAGCTGATCGCCGACCGGGCAGCCGTGGGCGAGGCCGCCCTCTCCGGGGAGGCGGGCATACCCGTCACCGAGCTGACCGCACTCTCGCCGGTCACCACCCCCTGCCGGGTGGTCGCCCAGATGGTCAACTACCGCAGCCATGCCCGCGACTCCGGCTTCACCGGCGACATCCCGCCCGCCTTCTTCCGCAAGGCGTCCGGCTCGGTGAGCGGCCCCGCCGAGGCGATCGTCCGCCCGGCGCACGTGAAGCTCCTCGACTACGAGATCGAACTCGGGCTCGTCATGGGCGCACCCCTGCCCATCGGCACCGTGGTCGAGGAGCGCGACCTGCCCTCGTACGTCGCCGGAGTGGTGCTCACCAACGACGTCAGCGCCCGTGACGTCCAGCTGACCAAGACGCAGTTCTACGAGAGCAAGTCGTACCCGACCTTCACGCCGACCGGCCCCTGCCTGGCGCTGCTGGAGCCCGAGGACTTCACCCATCTCCTCGATCTGCGGCTCAAGCTGTCGGTCAACGGCGAGCTGCGTCAGGACCGCACCCTCGCCGACATGATCGTCCGCCCGGCGCAGGCGCTGACCTTGCTGGCCCGCTTCCAGACCCTCGACCCCGGCGACCTGCTGCTCACCGGGACCCCCGGCGGCACGGCCCTGAAGGCCCCGCCCAAGGCGGTCGAGAAACTCGGCGCGCTGCTGCCGCCCGCCCTGAAGTGGAAGACGTTCTTCAAGAGCCAGGCCCGTAACTCCCGATACCTGCACACCGGCGACCTGATCACGGCGACGATCGCGACCGCGGACGGGCGGATCGACCTCGGCGAACAGCGCACGCCCGTCACGGACGCGAAGTAGCAGAGGAACTGAGATGAGCCGCACATGAACGCCGACCAGGCCACGCCCCGGAACACCGCGCCCGGACCGCCACCGGCAGACCCGGCGCCCGTCGTCATCATCGGCGCCGGGCCGGTGGGCGTGACCACCGCCCTCCTCCTGGCCCGGCGCGGCATCCGCACCCTCGTCCTGGAACGCCACCGGGACATCTACCCCCTCCCGCGCGCCGTCGCCACCGACGACGAGGTACGCCGCATCCTCCAGGCCGCAGGCGTGGGCGAGGAGTTCGCCGCGCTCGCCCGCCCCGCCAACGGACTGCGCCTGCTGGACGCCCGCCACCGGGTCATGGCCGAGTTCCGGCGCTCCGAGCACGGCCGGCACGGCTACCCGCAGACCAGCATGTTCGACCAGCCCGAGCTGGAACGCCTGCTGCGCGAGGCCCTCGCACGCCGCCCGGAGTGCCGGCTGCGGGCCGGCGTCGAGGTCACCGGCGTCGACCCGGAGCCGGGCGGCCCCGTACGCGTGACCTACCGCGACGACGACGGTGAGCACCAGCTGCGGGCCGAGGCGGTCCTCGGCTGCGACGGCGCGGGCAGTCTCACCCGCGACGCCATCGGCGCCACCTGGCAAGACCTGCACTTCGAGGAACGCTGGACCGTCATCGACGTGCGCACGCAAGCCCCCGTCCGCTCTTGGGACGGCGTCGACCAGGTCTGCGACCCGCACCGGCCGGCGACGTTCATGCGGGTCGGAGAGGACCGCTACCGCTGGGAGTTCCGGCTGCACGACCGCCGGGCCCCGGTCCGCGAGCTGATCGCCCCCTGGCTGCCGCCCTCGTACGACGGGAAGGTCGACGTCGTACGAGAGACGCAGTACACCTTCCGGGCGCGGATCGCCGACCGGTGGCGCCGCGGACGGGTCTTCCTCCTGGGCGACGCCGCCCACCTCACCCCGCCGTTCATCGGGCAAGGACTGTGCTCGGGCCTGCGCGACGCCCACAACCTCACCTGGAAGCTCGCCCGAGTCCTCCAACAGGGCGGCGACGAGCGGCTCCTGGACACCTACGAGAGCGAGCGCAAACCGCACACCCGGCATCTCATCCGACTCGCCGTCGCCACGGGCTGGGCCATGACCGGCGGCCAGGACGGCGCCGCCGCGCTGCGCCGAAGACTGCTGGCCGCCGCCTGCCGCGTACCCGGTCTGGCCGCGGCGGCGGGCCCAGACCTCAGCCCACCCCTGAGCGCCGGCCCTCTCGTGCGGCGCGGCACCCGCAAGAGCCTTGTGGGCACGCACTGCCCTCAACCATGGGTAGGACGAGACGGCCGACGCACCCGCCTCGACGAGGTCCTCGGCGACACCTTCACCGTCCTGACCGCCACCGACCCCTGGCCTTCACTCAGCGCCCTGACTCACGGGCTCGGCGCCCCGGCGATCCCCGTCACGGACCTCGGTGACGACGGCACCCTCTCCGGTTGGCTGCGCGCCGGCCGTGCGGACGCCGTCCTGCTGCGCCCCGACCGCGTCGTCATGGACGTCGTCCCCGCCGGGGCACACACCTTCACGAACACCGCCGCTTGGGCCCCTCTCCTGCACACCACGCGCCACCCCAGCCCTGCCCGCTGCACGGCCACGGGTCGGGAAGGCCTCGGCTAGGTTGATCGCATGGCGCGGGAGCGTTCGGTTTCTGGGGGACGGGGCACCGGTAGGTGCATCCGCGTTGTCCGGGCGTGGGTTGATGGCTGGTGGGAGGGGTGGCGGTGGCGATGCGGGTGATTCCGTTGACCGGCGGGCCGGTGGAGTTGCGCGGCGCGCTGGACGTGGACACCACGTCGACAGGGGTGATGCCGCGTCGCTTGCCCGCCTGGACCAGGGAGCAATACCAGGATCCGTCGGTGGAGGGGGTGAGCGTGATGCCGTCGGGTGTGCGGCTGGTGTTCCGCACCGATGCCCGGGAGCTGGAGCTGGAGGTGCTCACCTTCACGGGACAGCTCGACACCGACCCTGAGCCCCGCCCGACCGGGGTCCTGGAACTGCTCGTGGACGGCACGCTGGTGGAGCGTCGGCAGACGCCGGTGGGCCACGTGATGCGGATGACGGGCCCGGGCGGCGTACAGCGTCTGATACCGGGGGAGCCGGGGACGGTACGGTTCACCGGCCTGCCGGCCGGCATGAAGGACGTGGAGCTGTGGCTGCCGCAGCAGACTCCCACGGAGCTGGTGGCCCTGCGCGCCGACGGTGAGGTGTTGCCGCCGCGTGCGGACGGCCGGCGCCGCTGGGTGCACCACGGCAGTTCCATCAGCCACTGCCTGGAGGCTGACGGCCCGACCGGTACGTGGCCGGCGGTGGCCGCCGCCCTCGGTGGGGTGGAGGTGGTCAATCTCAGCCTGGCGGGCAACGCGCTGCTGGACCCCTACGTCGCCCGGACCATCCGTGACCTGCCCGCCGATCTGATCAGTCTGAAAGTGGGCATCAACATCGTCAGCCTCGCCGTCTTCCGGCTGCGGACGTTCGGCCCGGCGGTGCACGGCTTCTTGGACACGATCAGGGACGGGCACCCGGACACCCCGCTGCTGGTCGTGTCCCCGGTCAGCTGTCCGGCACTGGAACAGACCCCTGGGCCGACCAAGTTGAGCCCGGACGGGAAGATCGTGGCCACGGGGGACCCGGCCGAGGTGGCCATGGGCGCGTTGACGCTGGAGGTGGTGCGAGACGAGCTCGCTCGGATCGTACGGGCCCGGCAGGCACGCGATGCCAACCTGCACTATCTCGACGGCCGCGACATGCTCGGCCCGGACGAGACTGAGGACCTGGCCGACGGTCTGCACCCCAACGCCCCCGCCTACCGGCGGATGGGCAAGCGCTTCGCGGCCCACGCCTTCGCAGACGAGGGCCCTTTCCGCTGAACGAGGCGCCCTCGGCGCAATTCTGCCGTGCCCTGCGTCTTCTCTGCGGCGAGCCTCCGGGGCTCTCGCAGACGTTCAACCGTCATGTGAGAGCCCCGGGGTCGTCAGGCGGCAGGCAGACTTACCGTCCCGTAGATCGGGTAGTGATCGGACTTCCCGGCATCGGGGGTGACAGTGCACGACGTGAACTGCGCGGAGTCCGGCGCGAAAATGTAGTCGATCTTGATCTTTCGGCCATCGAGCGGCTTCGTCACCTCGCCGTTCCTCGGGCTCCCGGGCAGGCTCCCTTCGTCACACTCACGGTGCGCCGCGTAGGTGTCGGTCAAGACCGTGTTGGGGCCGTCGGATGCGGTGTAGTCCGGCGGCACGGAGTTGAAGTCACCGCCGAAAACGACCCGGTAACCCTTTTTCTCATAGGCCGCCACGATGGTCTCCATCTCCTTCGCCTGCTTGGTGCGCTCGTACCCGAGCGGGTCGCCGAAGCTGGCCCCGCCCGCGCTGAAGTGGGCATTGCACACCATGACGGCCCGTGAAGGCAGAGCAGCACAAAGGGCCGAACGCTCCTCGAACTCCGAGGTGTCCGGCGAGGGGAGGGCGTGACTCTCGTACCAAGTGTTCTCGTCCGGCACCGCGATGGCCACGCCGTAAGCTCCCCGGTCCGCGTTGTCGGGTGCGGGTCCCATGGCGCACTGTTTTTGGACCGTGGGACCACCTTTCTGGTGGTGGAGGGGAGCGAACCGCACATCCCATCCGCGCCCGGTGCCACCTTCTGCTACAGGTTTTTCGAGCATCCACTCGACGCGCTTGGCGTGCTTCTCGCAGAACTCCTGGAAGAAGATGACATCAGGATCCTTGAGCCGACTCTCGATCTGCTCGGTGAGTTCGGCGTAACCGGCGCGTTCATCGCTCCATCCGCAAGCGGTGTTGTTGTTCGCGCACACGTTCCACGACATCACGTCGAGAGTCGAGGCGGCCGCTGCGCCGGGATTCGGCAGCGGGCCGGCGCCGGCACGGGCGACGGGTTCCAGGACGAACTTCTCCCAGGAGCCGACCGAGCCGGCCCGCGCCCGCAGCAGGCCGTCGCCGGTTTCGCTCAGGTCGGCCGACACGTACTTCGGTGTGGCCGTCGCGTCGTCCGTCTCGCTCACCTTCAACGCAAGGACCCTTGACCCCGCAGGTGATCCCGCCGGCGCTCCGGTGGCGTAGAACACCGGAGTGAACTGCTGCCACTGCCCGAGCCCGGCGCCCCGAGCCCGGAGCATCCCCTTCTGCTCCCCGCCGTAATTGAACTCCGCCGTCAGGAAGAATCCGGTGATCTCCGATCTGAAGCCGATCGTCTGCGCTTTCTGATTGGTGTGCAGCGTGAGCCGCTCCCAGGAGCCGACCGAATCGGCGCGGGCCTGCAGCCGCCACTGCAACTGCGTATCAGTTTCGTTGAGCGCGACGGAGACGTACTTCCCGCTCTGCAGCGACTTCAGGGCCCACTTCTGACCGGCCGATTTAGCGATCGCCTCGGCGTCCTGTGAGACCTCTGCCGCGCCTGCCGATGGCGCGGCAAACACTTGTACTCCGACTAGTACGGCACAAAATGCCGCGAGCAGTCGCAAAAATCGACGCATTCAACCTCTCCCCTATGTGAACACGCGTGCCTATGGCTGGAGCACTCTAAGTGATCGGCTGCCGCCGATGGATGCGAGGTCAGCAGGGAGCGCTCTGCAGGGCGAAGTTGCCCGTCCGGCGTGTGGTGGTGGGGAAGGGCCCCGGCTCCCGGGTCTGCCTGCGGCCTGGTTCGCTCTGTTTCCGGCCGCCGGAGCGGGGCGGTTGTGGCCGCGAATGATGGTCTCTAGGGGTATCTCTCGCTGTTGCGGGTCAAGACCCAGACGTAGTACCAGGGGCTGTCGCGCAGTGTCCGCGGGCTGTTGTCGGCGGCGCTTTGGACGATGCCCCAGATGCCACCCGCTCCGGCGGCCCCGAGGGCGGTGACGGCCGTCTGGAAGGCCGGCCCGTACACGGCGACCAGGCTTGCCCCGATGGTGCCGAGCACGGCGCCCGACACGGCGACGGCCCGCTTGCGCCGCACGGCTGCCATCTGGGACCGCATCCCCCGCACCTCGTCCTCGATGCGGTGTGCGATTTTGATCATCTCGCGTTCGGAGTCGACGGCGTTCAGCGCGGTGTCGATGCCCAGGAGTTCTTGACGTAGAAAGCTCTGGAACGCGGTGTAGGAGGCGAATTCCTGCACGGTGATCTCGCTGAAGTCGGCCATGGTGACGCCGTCGAGAAAGGGAAGGTCCATGGTGAGCACCGGACGGCCCACCTGGCTCTTGAGCGGGTGCGCCCGAACCGCTTCGCTCTCGCCGACGGCCCGTCCCGACTCCAGCAGAAAGTCCAGGGCGCTGGGTACGTTCGCCGAGCGTCCCGCGATGGGGGAGATGGGCTGGCTGCTGAAAGTCGTCTGCCGGGATGTGACGTAGCTGGGCAGATACCAGGCCAGCCCCGCCTTCAGCAGGGGTTCGGCACCGGTCAGCCACGCCCCCAACTCGGCGAGGTCGGGGCAGAGCATGGTGAGGAACTCATCCTCGTCGACCCACTCGGAGCTACCCGTGCCCGGACTGTGACGGGCCGAGCCGACGGGGCCAAGAGGCCGACTGTTGCTCCTGCGGGACAGTCTGCGCACGCGGTGCGCGGGGCCCAGGCGGTGGTGGGAGAGCAAGAGGGTGTCGGAGACGAGGGTGGCCCGCTTGGTGATGTGGTCGAAATTGGAGCTCTCCACGCCGATTCCGACATGGAACGGGGAGCGGGCCAGGCGCTTTTCGTCGCACAGTTCGCGGCTCCGGCGACGGAACAGGTGCTGTCCGTAGGCCAAGGCGACCTGTTCGGGGGAGGCGCGGGTCTCCCGGGGCATGCGGTCGAAGAACGACCGCATGCGTGCGGCGATCACAGGGTTGCCCGGTACCGGGCGGTTTCTCCTGAACACCAGCCACACCCTACGAGGACGGGTAGGAGCTCGGTGGTGTACCCGCTTTCCGCTTGCTCTGCCTAGGGGTCCTAGGTTAAAACTAGGGGTCCTAGTTTGAAGGAGGGGCGATGGTGCGGGCCGGATTGACGGCGCAGCTGGTGACGGTGGCGGGCGCCGAGTTGGCGGACGCGGTCGGGTTCGACCGGGTGAGCATGGCGCGGGTTGCCCAGCGGCTGGGCGTGAAGGACGCGAGCCTGTACGCCCATGTCCGCAACCTGGAGGACTTGCGGGGACGGATCGCGCTCCTGGCGGCGGACGAGAAGACGATCGGTATCGCGGAGGCGATGGCCGGCTTGTCGGGCAGGGACGCTCTGCTGGCCTACGCGAACGCCTGGCGCACTTACGCGCAGCGGCATCCGGGCCGCTACACGGCCACGCAGGCCCCGCTCCAGATCGACCCCGAGCTGGCCGCGACGGCGAACGGGCCGCGGCGCGCGGTCGAGCTGACCTACGGCCTGCTGCGCGGCTACGGACTGGCCGAGCCGGACCTGACCGACGCGGTGCGGCTGCTGCGCAGCACGTTCCACGGGTTCGTCGCCCTGGAGGCCGCGGGTGGATTCGGGCACGCACGTGCGCCGCAGGACTCCTGGACCCGCGCCCTGGACGCCCTGCACACCCTTCTCAAGCACTGGCCCCCGGCCCCGGCCCCGTCCCTTTCCCAGTCCCAGTCCCCGTCCCCAGAAGGAGCCCGACATGAGCACCCCGACCGTCGGCAGCCTGCCCGTGAACGGCGCCACCCTGCACTATGAAGTGCGCGGCCAAGGCCCGCTCGTACTGCTGATCCCCGGAGGAACGGGCGGCGCGTCCTCCCTCGACGCCCTCGCAGCCGACCTGGCCACCGAGTACACCGTGGCGACCTACGACCCGCGCGGCATGTCCCGCAGCACGCTGGAGGATCCCGAGGCCGAGCAGTACGTGGCCGAGCACGCCGATGACGCGCTGCGGATGCTGGATCTGCTCTCACCTGAGGAGCCCGCCCGGGTGTTCGGCGCCAGCTCGGGCGCGATCGTCGCCGTGCACCTGCTCACCACCTGTCCCGAACGTGTGGCGCGCGTCGTGGCGCACGAACCGCCGTTGGTGGAGGTCCTGCCGGACGCCACCGAACATCGCGCGCTCCTGACACGGGTGACGGAGACGCTGCGTACGCAGGGGCTCATGCCGGCGATGGCTGCCTTCGCCGCGGGGCTGCAAAAGGAGGGCGCTCCCTCCCTCCAGCCGCCGGCCGAGGTCAAGCTGCCGCCCCAGGCGGCGGCGCGGGCCGAGCAGACGATGGCCGACCTGCCGTACTTCATCGGGCGCATCGTGCCCAGCTTCATGTCCTACCGGCCCGACCTCCACCGGCTCCGGGCGCTGTCCGACCACCTGGTTTTGGCCTGCGGCGAGAACTCCCGCGGTGAGCTGCCTTACCGCCCGGCCGCGTTCCTGGCCGAGCACCTGGGCATCGAACTGCGGCACTTCCCCGGCGGTCACACCGGACTGACCTCCCACCCCGCCGAGTTCGGCGAACTCCTGCACAAGGCGCTGCGAGCCTGAAATCCCCACGCCGCGGCCAACGAGCCCAGCCCTTGAGCGGAATTCACCGCCCCCGCCCTCTGCTGCTGCCCACCGCCGCGTATGCGGCGCCTCTGCTGCCGCCTGTGCCCCTCTGATTGGGGCGCATCCTGCCGGGTGTTGGGGCTAGCCAGGCACTGCGGGCATGGGGCTCGGTCCGGTGGTGTCTGGGGCGGGATGGGGTGGCACTGGATAGGGTCGGTGCATGTCCAGTCCTGGAGATGTGCCGCCCGAGATGTTGGACCGGTTGCGGTCGATGGTCGGGCGGTTGCCCCAGTCGTACGAGGAACCGGCTTGGATCGGGGTGCGTTGGCGCATTCGGACGCGGACGTTCGCCCATCTCTACACCCCGGACCCGGACCGCCATCCGCTCTATGCCAGGTATGTGAGCGCAGGTCAGGAACCGGTCGTGCTGACGTTTCGGGTGCCGACCGACGATCTGCTGGGCCTGACGGCCGGCGGGTTTCCCTACCTGCGGGCCGGCTGGGGCCATAACGTGGTCGCCGCCGTGCTCGGCGAGCACACCGACTGGACCGAGCTGGCCGAACTGGTCACCGACAGCTACCGCGAGATGGCCCCGAAGTTCCTGGCCGCTCAAGTCGCTCTTCCGCCGGCGGCCAGTTGACCGACACCGGGCCCGCTCTTTCGACCGCGTCACCCCCGAGCCGGCTCCCGCCGAGATCGCAAAGAGCCCCAGCTGGACGGGGGAGACCAGCTGGGGCCGTAAGGGGTGGCCGGCGGAGGGCGGTCGCCTCGCGGCGAAGGGCTCCATGGGGCTTCAGCCGAACGATCGTCCCCATGGGCCAGAGGTGAGGCCCGGGGACCTTGTCCCCTCCGCAGCCACACTCACAAGAACGATGGGCCCTACATGAATGTTCCGGGTCGGCGGCGTCTTCGATGTGAAGTGCGGCACACGCACGGAGGTGTGGGCAGATGGACGTCCGCGGGTCGAGCTGGATACTGGTGCGGTGCTGTTGACGTGGATTGCTGAGGTGGCGGTCGAGCCGCTGGTTCTGGAGCCGACTGACCGGCGGGTGGAGTGGGAGACCAACTCCTGGTCGCTGGGAATGGCGGACGAAGACAGGGGTTCGTTGTCCGTTGCCGAGGTGGTGGCTGCCTTCGAGGGGACTGCTGCCGCCCTCCAGGAACGCATTCGCGATCTGGGTTACTCCGGGGTGGCGACGTTCTACGTGTGGCATGACAGGCAGGCAGGGCAGCTCCGGTGCTCGACTGGTTCTGTGCCCCCGGATGCGTTGCCGTTCAGCGGTGCGTATGTGTCTTGCGACGACCTCGGTCCGGTCGTCCAGGAATTCCTGGCCGAGAGCGAGCCCGGCTTCATCGCCTGGTCGGACCTGGATGACGGGCGGAACCTCCCGGAGCAGACCGCGACCGAGCCGGAGGTCAGGCCCTTCGTCGTCTGGGTCAGCAGTGTCGGAGCCCCACGCGCCCTGGGGAGCCAGGGTGGGTCCAAGAGTGATGGCCGGTGCGGCGGCCACCACCCTTGAACCCGACGGGCGACGGGCGGGTGGGTCAGGCGGCCGTTCCGTCGCCGACCACGCGGGCGAAGCCGAGTTTGTCGACGGCCTGGTAGTAGGTCCAGGCGGTGCCGTCGCAGGTGGTCTTCGTCGCACCGCTGTATCTGGCGCACACGCGTTTGAGGTCTTCGTAGAAGGCGCTGTCGATGCGGGCCTTGTTGGCGTTGAAGGTGCCCGCCTCCTTGTAGTTGCGGTAGCCGAAGTCGTGGCGGGCACAGGCCGTCTTGAAGGGGAAGCCCAGGGGGTTGTCGGGCGAGCTGGAACAGTAGTCGGTGGACCAGTTGAACTGGTACGCGCTCCAGGCCCCCTGGTTGCTGTTGGCCGACGCCCAGGTGTTGTAGCTGCTGGCGCTGGTCTGGGTCCACTGGCTGAGGACCTGCGCCTTGTCGGCGGGCACGGCGGACGCGGGGGCGGCGGCTACGCCTAATCCCAGGGCGAGGGAAGCGGTGGTCACGGCGAGGGTGGTCAGTCGAGCGCGCAAGGAGGCCTCCTGTGAGGGGGGTGACACGTTCGTCTCAACAAGCGCTTTCATGCCCACAGTTGGCGCTTCAATAAACGAGACGTCAGGATGAACTCCCGTTGACCGGACGGGAGTTATTCCGCTCCCTCCAGTCCTCGTCCCCTCTGTCACCGCCACCGCCACTGCCATCGGGTGGTCGGCTCGGGATCACGCAGTGCGGGTCGGCAGTCACCGGCCGAATGTGCGGCGTTGGGGGCGGATCGTCACCTTGCCGTGGGCCTTCTGGCCGGTCAGCTCGACCCGCAGGGTGGTGGGTGTGCCCGGGGGTGTCCGCGGGGCGCGGTGGCGGAGTTTGCAGTGCAGCAGGGTCAGGCCGTCGATGTCGACTTCGATGCCCGGCCGCGTGATCAGCGTCAGGGATTTTCCGGCCATGGCCACGTCGATCCGTAGCGTGTCCTGGGTGATCACGGCTTCGGTGAGGTCGAGTGTCACGTCACACCAAGTCACCGCGAGCTCCAGTCGCCGCGGCAGCACCCAGCGGCCCGTTCGCTTGACCGAGCCGCTGAACGCCTGCTGGATCCGGACGACATCCTTGACCTCTGCGGTCCCTGCCGCTCCTGGGGCCTCTGTCGCGGTGCCGTCAGCAGCGGCCGTACCGGCCGGCAAGTCCGCGGTGAGCGTGGCCAGTTCGTTCAAGGTCCGTGCCGACAGGGCGGTTTCGAGGCGTTCGTCGAGTTCCTCCGCGGTCAGCAGGCCGTCGCCCGCCGCGATGCGCAGCACGTCCACCACGCGGTCCCGGTCGGCGTGAGAGGCCCGCAATTCGGGCGACGGGCCGCCGCCGGAGTGCTTCCCGGTGGGTGAAGTCTCTCCCGGCATGCTTGCGTCCCTTGTCGAAGGTCTCCGCGCGACACGGGCGGCGGCGCGAGTGGAAGACCAACGTTATATCGCGCTACAGGCCCGCCTCGTCACCCTTCGGCCACGGCCGGGCGGACCGAAGCCCCGGCCCTGGCCCTCGGTCACGCGCCGGGGCGTCCCTTCGGCTCCTCGGTCGGCTCACGGTCGGCGATCAGCGCGGTCACCTCGGCCGCGGTCGGGTATACGTACAGTTCACGCAGTGACACCGGGGGCAGCCCGGCCCTGCGCAGCGCTCCGGACAGCCGTACCGCGAGCAGCGAGTTGCCGCCGAAGGCGAAGAAGTCGTCGTCCGGGCCGACGTCCTGGCCGAGAATCTCGCGCCACACCCGAAGCACCCGGTCATCCGTCGGCTGTCCGGCCTCGGCCTCGGCGGCCGGGGAGGTCCGGGCGGCCGGAGTGGCCGGCACCAGCCCGCTCACGTCGACCTTGCCGTTGACGGTCAGCGGCAGCTCGGAGAGCAGCGTGAACGTGGTCGGCACCATGTAGTCGGGCAGGTAGCGCGCTGCCCGACGCCGGATGTCCTCCACGGACACGCCGTCGTGCTTCGGCACCAGGTAGGCATCCAGGCGTACGTCGGCCGCGTCACCGGCGTCGCCGCCGAGCACGACGGTTGCCGCGGTGACGTCCTGATCCTCCAGCAGGACCGAGCGGATCTCGCCGAGTTCGATGCGGAAGCCGCGTACCTTGACCTGGCCGTCGATCCGGCCGAGGTGGTCCAGGCGCCCGTCCGGGCGCAGCCTGCCCAGGTCCCCGCTGCGGTAGACACGCTCCCCGGTGACCGGGTCGGCCACGAAGCGTTCGGCGGTCAGCTCCTTCTGGTTGAGGTAATGGTCGGCGACGCCCGCGCCACCCACGTAGATCTCGCCGGGCACCCCGAAGGGCTGCACGCGGCCCGCGGCGTCCCGTACGGACACGGACCAGCCGGGCAGCGGCCGGCCGACCGAACGGGATCCGGCGCCGACGTCCTGGGGTGTGACGGTCTGGCTGGTGACGTGCACGGTGGTCTCGGTGATGCCGAACATGTTGACCACCCGGCACCGGGTGTGGGGGTGCCCGCGGAACCAGTCCTGAAGGATCCGTACGTCAAGTGGCTCACCACCGAAGACCACCAGACGCACCGCGAGGTCGGCGGCGCTTTGCAGGTCGATCTCCTTGAGCATGGCGAACGCGGACGGGGTCTGGTTCAAGACGGTGACCCGGTGCCGCACCAGGAGGTCGTGGAACTCCTCGGGGTTCCTGGAGACGAAGTACGGCACCACGACCAGGTGCCCTCCGGTCAGCAGCGCGCCCCAGATCTCCCACACCGAGAAGTCGAACGCGCTGGAGTGGAACAGCGTCCAGGTGTCCGAAGGGCCGAGTCGCAGATCGCTGGTGGTCGCCGCGAGCAGCGCGCCGACGTTGCGGTGGGGTACCGCGACCCCCTTGGGCCGCCCGGTGGAGCCGGAGGTGTAGATCACGTAGGCGATGTCGTCCGCGCTCACGCCCGGGTCCGTGATCGGCTCACCGTGGGTGCCGGAGACCTCGCTCGGGTGCAGTACGGTCACCCCGTCGACCACGGGGAAGTCCGCCGCACGGGACAGCACCACGCGGGCGCCGGAGTCGGTCACCGTATGGATGAGCCGTTCCGCCGGATAGGTGAGGTCCATCGGGACATAGGCGGCCCCGGCCTTGAGTACCCCGAGCAGCGCGATCACCAGGTCGGCGTCACGGTCGAGGCACACACCGACCCGGCTCCCCGGCGCGATGCCGTGGGCGCGCAGCGTGCCGGCCACCGCGTCGGACCGGGCGTCCACCTCGGCATAGCTCAGGGTGCGTTCACCGTCGGACAGGGCGGGGGCGTCCGGTTGGCCCGCCGCCACCTTGCGGAACAGTTCGTGGACGGGTGCGACCACCGCGTCGCCCACGGCCGGAGTGCGCCCGGCGGCGATGATGGCGGCGGCCTCTTCGGGGTCCACCAGGTCGATGTCACCGACCGGGGTCCCTGCCGGAGCGAGTGCCAGCGCCTCGACGAGGCGGGCGATGTGCCCGGCGAACTGCCGGGCGACAACCGGGTCCAGCACCCCGGTGTCGTAGTGCAGCACACCGCTCGCGGTGCCGTCCGCGTCGTACTGCCATGCCAGCGTCACCGGGAAGACCGGCGCGAGTGCGGGTCGGTAGAGGTCACCGCGGCGGCCCGGGTACAGCAGGCACCCGACCGCCGGCATGGCGGACGGCGGCTCGCCGCCCGTGGCGCCGATGTGTGCCGCGCCGTCGAGCAGGTCGCTGACGTGTGTGGCGTCCCCGACGGGGAGCGAGACCGTCCGTGGGGTGTCGGCGGCCTCTGGACCACCGGTGATCAGTGCGAAGTCGGCGCGCTCCGTGCCGCCGTAGCGGGCCAGCGCGATGGCGGTGGCCGCCACCAGGACAGCCGGTGTCGCCTCGCCGCTGACCGCCGGGGCGGTCAGCGTGAGGGTGTCGGTCCGGCCCGCTCCGGTCGGATCGCCGAGGCCCCACGGCAGTTCGGGCGGGCCGTTGTGCCGGGGGGCGGAGGCGGCCGTCTGTGCGGGCAGGGTTACGGTCTGTGCCGGGTCGGCCAGGGCGGTGGCCAACTGGTCCAGGGCGCGTCGGTCCACGGCCCGGCGGTGTGCCACAAGGACCAGGTCGGCCGTGCCGTCCGTGTAGCCGAACACCACGGCCCGCGCGATGACCGGGGCGCCGTTGACCGCGCGGCCGGCCTCTCGGGTGCGGCGCTTGTGCGCGACACCGTCATCCGCGTCCACGTGCAGCGTCTCGTCGAACAACTGCACCGCGCGCAGCACTGGATGACGTTCCGTCAGCGTGGTCAGGTTCGCACGCACCGCCGCCGCGTCGGTCCCGGCGGGCAGCCGTCTGATGAGGCTGTGGCAGGCGCGGGCCGGGGCGGCGTCGAACTCGGCGCGGGCGAAGAGCTGACCGCTCGGGTGATCGGCCGCGGAGACCTCCGCGGCCGCTTCGTCGGAGACGGACACACGCACTCCTTTGGGTGAGGCCGGGAGAAGGGTCAGCGGGCGGTGAAGCCGGCATCCACGGGGACCACCGTTCCGGTGACCTTGAGGGAGTCGTCACCGGCGAGCCAGATCGCGGCGCCGGCGACGTCGGCCGGGTCGACCAGTGAGTCGGTGGCCACCGACTCCAGGTAGACGGCTTCCTGTTCCTCGTAGCTGATGCCGAGGGCGTCGGCGACGACCGCGGTCATCTGGCCGTCCACGGTGGGGTCGTCCCGCACCGGGCCCGGGCACAGCGCGTTGACCCGGATGTTCAGCGGTGCGTAATCCAGTGCGGCGGCCTTGGTCAGGCCGACCAGCCCGTGCTTGGAGGCGACGTATCCGGCGAAGTGCCGGTAGCCGACGAGACCGGCCGTCGAGGCGACGTTGACGATGCTGCCCGACCTCTGGGCGATCATGACCGGGGCGACCGCGGCGATCAGGTGCCAGGGCCCGGAGAGGTTGACGTCCAGTACGACCTGCCACTCCTCCTCGGTGAAGTCGTGGGTGGCTTTGCCCGAGGGCGCCCCCACACCCGCGTTGCTGATCAGGGCGTCGATGCGTCCGAAGCGGTCCACCGCGGCCGTGACGGCCGCCGTCACGGCGTTCCGCGAGCGCACGTCGGCCGGGGCGACGAGCACGGCCGCGCCGTTCTTGCGGCACAGCTGCGCGGTCTGCTCCAACTGGTCCGCGGAGCCCAGGGCGTAGGGGATTTCCGGCAGATCGCCTGCGATGTCGATGAGGACGACGTCCGCGCCTTCCTCGGCGGCCCGCACGGCGCATGCCCGGCCGATTCCCCGGGCCGCGCCCGTGATCACGACGGTTTTGTCATGCAGTCCCATGGGTGAGCCCCCTCCCGGACGTGGCGCGGCCGGCGGCGATGGTCTCGGAGATCAGCGCGAGCAACGGCACGGGGTCATCCGCCGGGTACATGTGTCCTCCTGGCATCGCGGTGAGGGAGAAGTCCGCGGTGGTCACGTCCTGCCACTTGGCCACCTCGGCGCGGGAGACGAAGGTGTCGTCGGTGGCGTACACCCCGGTCATCGGGACGTCGAGGGGGGCGCCGTCGCGCGGCCGGTAGCCCTCGTCCATCGCGTAGTCGGCCCGCAGCGTCGGTATCAGCAGCTCGCGTATCTCCGGTACGTCGAAGGCGTCGTACCGGCGCCCGGTGGTCTCCTCGACGTGCGTGAGGAACGCGTCGTCGCTCAGGTGGGACACGTCGCTGACCGGACCGGCGGACGGTGGGCGCGCCGCGCTGATGAACAGGTGCAGCACCTCGTGACGTCCGGTCTCGACGATGCGCCGAGTGAGTTCGTAGGCGAGCACCGCGCCCAGGAAGCAGTGCCCGAAGAGGGCGACGGGGCCCTCTTCGGCCGCATCGAGCGCGGCGGGGAGCAATCCGTCCGCGGCCACGTGCACGTCGCGGTAGGGCGTCGCGTCCAGTTGCCGTTCGCGGCCGGGCAGTTGGAGCGGTGTGGCCACCACCCCCGTCAGGCCCATCTTGTTCCACGGGCGGAAGAAGTTGGCTCCGCCTCCGGCGAACGGAAAGCACAGCAACGGCACGCTGTCGCGCTCCGAAGTCGTCGGCTTGGTCACGGTATTGCCTCCTGGCAAGACTCCCGGGCGACTTGGACGGGCCGTCCGGGGCGGATGGATGGGGGGTGCCGGTGGCCGTGGCTTGGGCGTCGGCAGTCTCGGAACCGCTCAGGTATAGGGGTAGAAGCCGCGGCCGGACTTCTTGCCGAGGAGCCCGGCCTCCACCATCCGGAGCAGGAGAGAGGGCGGAGCGAACTGCGGTTCGCGGAACTCCCGGTGCAGGGACTCGGCGATCGCGACGACGACGTCCAGGCCGATCAGGTCGGTCAGCCGCAAGGGCCCCAGGGGGTGCGAGCAGCCGAGCGTCATGCCCTGGTCGATCACTTCTGCCGTGGCGACGCCGGACTCGACCATCCTGACCGCGCTCAGCAGGTAGGGGATGAGCAGCGCGTTGACCACGAAGCCGGACCGGTCCCGTGCGCGGATCGGTGACTTGCCGAGGGTGACTTCGAGGAACTCGGTCATCCGCCGCAGCGTGCTCTCCTCGGTCCGCAGTGAACCGATCAGCTCCACCAGCGGCATGGCCGGCACCGGATTGAAGAAGTGCGCCCCGACCACCTGCCCCGGCCTGCTGGTGACCGCGGCCAGGCGGGTGATCGGGATCGACGAGGTGTTCGACGCGAGGATGGCGTCCGGGGACTCCACGATCTTGTCCAACGCCACGAACAGCTCGGACTTGTCGTCCTCGTCCTCCCGGATCGCCTCCACCACGAGGTCACGGTCGGTCAGCTCGTCGAGGTCGTCGGTGAACGTGATGCGTGCCAGCGCGGCATCCCGGTCGGTTTCGGAGACGTGGCCGCGGGTCACGGCCCGCTCCAGCGAGGCGGTCAGCCGCCCGCGCCCGGCGGAGACGGCCGCGGGCCCGGACACCACGACCCTGACGTCCAGGTCGGCCCGGCCGCAGAGGTGGGCGATACCGGACCCCATCACTCCGCAGCCGACGATTCCCACCCGGTGGATGCCGCCGGGCAGGCCGGTGGCGCCGGTCGTGCCGGCTTCTTCCGCTCTCCCCTGGACGGCTACAGCGTCGTGCTCGGTCACGGTCGAGTCCCTCCTGGTCAGCCGGTGGGCCCGGCGGCGACCGGGGTCGGGTGGGCGGACGGGGTCGGGTGGGACGGGTCCCACAGCGGGGTGAGCCGGTCCGCGCCGAGCCGGTCGCGCAACGCGGGATCGGTGACGCCGAGCCCGGTGCGCGGGGCCAGGCACAGCACGCCGACCTTGCCGGTGTGCCGGTTCTTCTGCACCAGCCGGGCGGCCTCGCCGATCTCGTCGAGCGGGTACACCGTCGAGAGCGCGGGCACGAGCATGCCCAGCTGCACCAGTCGGTTGCACTCCTGGAGCTCCTGCCAGTTGGCCGCGTGACTGCCGATGATCCGTTTGAGGTTCATCCACAGGTAGCGGTTGTCGTACTGGTGCTGGTAACCGGTGCTCGATCCGCAGGTGATGACCGTGCCGCCCTTGCGCACCACGAACACCGAGATGCCGAAGGTGGCGGCGCCGACGTAGTCGAACACCACGTGCGGGTCCTCGCCGACCTCTGCCCTGATCCGCTTGCCGAGCTGCTTGCCCAGGGCGATGGCCTCGTGGGGATCCGGTACATGGTGGCCCAGGCCGATGTCGTTGCGGTTGATGACCACGTCACAGCCCAGCCGGCGCAGGGCGCTTGCCTTCGCGTCGGAGCTGACCACACCGATCGGGATGCCGCCGCCCGCCTTCACCAGCTGCACCGCGTAGGCGCCGAGGCCGCCGGTGGCCCCCCAGATCAGCACGATGTCGCCCTGCTTGATGCGTGCGCCACGGTCGCTGACCAGCATGCGGTAGGCGGTGCTGCCGCACAGCGGCACGGACGCGGCTTCCTCCCAGGTCAGGTGGGTGGGCTTGGGCACGAGCTGGTTGACCCGTACGACCGTGTAGTGGGCCAGGCCGCCGAAGTTGGTCTCGAAGCCCCACACGCGCTGCTCCCTGCCGAGCATTCCGTCGGCGTGGGTCGCGGGCTCCTGGTCGTCGACGTACGACGGTGAGACGACCACGTGGTCACCGACGCGCCAGTGCCGCACGCCCGTACCGACGCGCACGATCACGCCCGCGCCGTCCGAGCCGAGCACGTGCTGCGGCCGGTCGTGCCGGGCGGCGTACCCGCCCTGGCGGCTGAACCGGCGCAGGAAGTCGAAGGTGGGCAGCGGTTCGAAGGTCGCCGACCAGACGGTGTTGTAGTTGACGGAGCTGGCCATGACCGCGACCAGCGCCTCGTCCGGCGCCAGTTCCGGCATCGGCACCCGGCCGACCCGCAGCGAGCGGCGTACGTCTTTGTCCGGGGCGTCGCCGAACATGCCGGTGTCCTCCGCGTGCACATACGCGGCCCGGTACTCGCCCGGCACTTCCTCCCGGATCAGTTCGTCAGGCGAAGCACCCGCGAGCGCGGCTTCGGCCAATGCGTCCATCAGGAATTCCTTTGCCCTCGTTACGGCGCAAGCGCGGTCGCCGCTGCGTTACGGAGTTCGGCAGGGATGGGGCTCTTCCGGCATCTCTCCGATCGGGACACCAGGCCTTGGCGGGCACCCGCACAGACCGCAATCAACAGCGCGCTCTCCCGAGCGCTTTGGTGCGATGAGATGGGGCGAATCCGCATTCGAGTAAGCCCTGTTATGGGCCACTGGTCGGCCATCGTGGCACAGAACCCCAGAGGGACACAGGCCTGGGCGGACGGTCGGGAGGCCGGTAATTCTACGGTCCTTGCGGCCTCGGCGGCCGAGTCCTAGCGTGGCGTCAGCATTCCAGGGCGGCTGCGGATGCCGGGTGTCCTGTCGACGGGACGACGCCGATGCGCGAACCGGTGCGCGACCCTGTTGATTTCCCCTTTCGATACGCGCTGACGATTGAGGATGGTGGCAATGAGCACGAACCCTTTCGACGATGAGAACGGCCACTTCTACGTCCTGACCAACGACGAGGACCAGCACTCCCTGTGGCCGGTGTTCGCCGAGGTGCCCGCAGGCTGGCGGGTGGTCTTCGGCGAGGCGGCCAGGTCCGAGTGCCTGGAGTACGTCGAGCGGCACTGGACCGATCTGCGTCCCAGGAGCCTGCGGGAGGCCATGGCGGCGGACTGACGGTCCGTGGACCGGCGCCGGCGGAGGCCACCACGCTCACCATCGAACGGTCCGCGGGCCGGCCGGCCCGCCACGACGGCTCGCCCGTCCGGCCACCTCCACATCGGAGTCAGTTGATGATCCTTCAGGGAAAGCGGGTCGCCCTGCCCCCGGCGCCCGTCGTCCACCGCCAGTTCGAGCACCACGCGCGGGCCACCCCCGACGCCGTCGCCGTCCTCTGCGCCGGACAGCAGGTGACGTACGCGGAACTGAACGCGAAGGCGAACCGGTTCGCGCACTACCTCACCGCGCGGGGACACGGGCGGGGCGCGAAGGTCGGGGTCTGCCTCGACTATTCGATCGACATGGTCGTCGCCATCCTCGGCACGCTGAAGGCAGGCGCGGCCTACGTACCGTTCGATCCGTCCTACCCGGCGGCCAGACTGCACCTGCTGCTGGACCAAGTCCCCGGCCTCACCCTGATCGTGGCCTCCCCGGCGACGACCGCCCTGGTCGAGTCGGCGGCCGTCGAAGTCATCGACCTGGAGCAGCTGGCCGGCCACCTGGCGGGCCTCGCGCCCACCGACCCCGACTGCGCGGTCACCGGGGACGACGTGTGCTACGCGGTCTTCACCTCCGGGTCGACCGGCACGCCCAAGGTGACCGCGGTGCGGCACGAGGGCTGGTTCAACCTGCTCAACTGGCTGATGCTCGAATACCGCCTCGACCACGCGTCGCACCACCTGGTCGTCAGCGCGTTCGGGTTCGACCTCTCCCAGCGCGCCCTGATGATGCCGTTGTTCTGCGGCGCCACCCAGCATTTGATGCCCAGCCGGAACTTCGACGCCGCGATGGCCCACCGCATGCTGGCCCGGCACGACATACGCGTGGTGCACTGTGCGTCCAGCACGCTGTACCTCCTGGTGGACTGGGAGACCGCGCGGGGCGGTGACGCGCTCGCCGGGCTCGACTACGTGCTCTTCGGCGGGGAGCCGCTGCGCGTCGAACGGCTCGCGGACTGGGCCCGGCGTGCGGACACCACCTGCACTCTCCTGCACCAGTACGGCGTCGCCGAGTGCACGGACGTCGCGACGTCGTACGACCTCGCCGGCCACCGGCCCGGCACGCATGACATCGCACCGGTCGGCACGCCGGCCTACAACACCGACATCCACCTACTCGACGAGCAGATGCGCGGCGTCGGGGCGGGGGAGTACGGCGAGATCTACATTGCCGGGAGCAGTGTCGGCGCGGGCTACCTCAACGGCACGGGCCCCGAATCCGAACGGTTCACGACGGCCGTGATCGACGGAGTGCCGTGCAGGCTGTACCGCACGGGTGACCGCGGCCGGGTGGACGAGGCCGGCCAACTCGTCGTCGCGGGGCGGATGGACGCACAGGTGAAGGTGCGGGGCATGCGCATCGATCCCACCGACATCGAGCGCGCGCTCGGCAGGCTGGACGGCGTCCGGGAGGCCGCCGTGGTGGTCGGGAGCACGGACTCCGGCGAGGCCGAACTGGTCGCGTTCATCGTGCCGGCGGATGAGGAACTTGCCGAGCACGACGTGCGGACCCGTCTCCTCGAGACGCTGCCGCGGAACATGGTTCCCGCCCGCTTCGTCACCGTCGGGCGGCTCCCGCTGAGCCCGCACGGGAAAGTGGACCGCGCGGCGTTGGCCGATGAATTCAAGAACAAGCACCAGCGCAAGCACGAGAACAAGTACTCGGACAGCGGCATGACGGCATAGTCGACGGACCTTGCTGACGAACGAGAGGGCTGTGTGATGATTGCCGACCAGGTCCGCGGCATTTGGTGCCGGGAACTCCAGTGTGACGACCTTTCGGTCGACGACGATTTCTTCGCCCTGGGTGGCCAGTCCGTGATCATGGCCAAAATCCAGATGGCTTTCATCGAGGAGCTGGGCGTCGAGGTTCCGGTGGACCAGATGTACCTCAACCCGACGGTGGCCTCGATTTCCGCGTACATCGAATCCATGGGCGCGGAAACTCACTAGCGTCAGGCGATTGCCGCGTAGGGGATCCACCAAACCACTTGGTAAGAGAGGCGCCATGTACGACATCATTGTCATAGGTGCCCGGTGTGCGGGTTCGCCGGCGGCCATGTTGTTCGCCCGGCAGGGGTACCGCGTCCTGCTCCTGGAGAAAGCGCGATTTCCGCAGGACACACTGTCCTCGCACTACATCCACCAGCCGGGCGTGGCCCTCCTGGGCCGGTGGGGGCTGCTCGACACACTCCGTGCCACGGGCTGCCCGCCGATCGACCGCGAAAGCTACGAGGGCCCCGGCGTCCGGCTGGAGGGCTTCTCCCTGCCGGTCGACGGCCATCGCACGACCTATGCGCCGCGGCGGTTCGTGCTCGACTCGATCCTCGCGGAGGGTGCCGTGGCGTCCGGCGCGGAGTTCCGGGAGAACTGCGCGGTGACCGACCTGGTGTTTGACGGTGACCGGGTGGCCGGGGTGCGGTACACGACCCCCGGCGGCGTCGAGACGACGGAGCGGGCGCGGCTGGTCGTCGGCGCGGACGGCATGCGCTCGCTGGTGGCCCGCAAGGCCGGTGCGCGCAACGTCATCGAGCACCCGCGCATGAGCTGCGTCTACTACAGCTACTGGGCCGGGGTCCCCGCCGGCTTCGAGGTGTACGAGCGGCCGGGGCGCTGGATGGTCGCCGCCCCCACCCACGACGACCTCACGCTGATCATGACGTACTTCCCGCAGGACGAGTTCCCCGAGGTCCGCAAGGCAGCGGAGTCCGCCTATCTCGAAGCCGTCCGCTCGACGAGCCCCGAGCTGTACGAGCGGATGACGGCGGGTGAGCGCGTGGAGCAGATGTACGGCACGGGTCATCAGGAGAACTACTTCCGCACGGCCCGCGGGCCCGGGTGGGCGCTGCTGGGTGACGCGGTGCACCACAAGGACTCCATCACCGCCCGCGGCATCACCGACGCCTTCCTCCAGGCCCGGTCCCTCACCGAGCACATAGGGGAGCGGCTGCACGACGAGGCGGCGCTCGCGCAGGCGCTGGACCGCTATGAGGAGGACCTTGAGGACACCTTCTCCGGCGTCTACCAGGGTGCGCTCAACGTGGCCGAACTCAAGCCGGAGGGGCGCACGGAGATCCTCCGGAAGCTGGTCGGTCACCAGGAGCTGATCGACCGGTACTTCTCGACGGTGTCGGGCGCGTGTTCCTTCGACGACTTCTACAACGCCGAGCTTCTGGCAGTACTCGATCAGAACTGAGCGGCGGATTGCTCCTTGGTAGCTCTATCGATGTGGAGGAACAATGATCCCGTTGTCGTTCGCGCAGCGCCGACTGTGGTTCGTGGACCGGTTCGAAGGCCCTTCGCCGACGTACAACGGCGCTTTCGCCCTGCGGCTGACCGGTGAACTGGACGCGGACGCGCTGGAGTCGGCGCTCCGCGACGTCATCGACCGGCACGAGGCCCTCCGCACGGTGATCGTCGAGGACGACGGCGGCGTCCCGCACCAGCAGGTGCTGCCCTCCGGGCGCAGCCCTTTTGCCCTGCCGGTCGTGCCCGTCGCCAAGGAGGAGGAGCCGGCGGCCGTCGACGAGGCGGCCACCGCGACCTTCGACCTGGCCGCCGACGTGCCCATCCGCGCCAGGCTGCTGCGGTGCGGACCGCGCGACCACACCCTGGTGCTGGTGATGCACCACATCGCCGTGGACGGAGAGTCCTTCGGCCCGCTGTTCCGTGATCTCCTGATGGCCTACGAGGCCCGCACGGAGGGCCGGGCCCCCGCGTGGGAGCCCCTGCCGGTGCAGTACGCGGACTACACGCTGTGGCAGCGGGACATGCTCGGCGACGAGTCCGACCCGCACAGCCTGGCGGCCCGGCAACTGGAGTACTGGCGGCAGACCCTGGCCGATCTGGCCCAGCCGCTGGCGATACCCACCGACCGCCGGCGCCCGAAGACGATGAGCCGCCGCGGCGACATGGTCCCGTTCTCGATCGGCCCGGATCTGCTCCGGGCCGTGGAGGAGCTGGCCGCGCAGGCGGACACCACCACGTCCATGGTCATGCACTCCGCGCTCGCGGTCCTCCTGCACCATCTGGGCTGCGGTGACGACGTGCCCATCGGCGCACCGATCGCGGGACGCACCGACGAGGAACTGCGCGACCTCGTCGGCTTCTTCGTCAACACCTGGGTACTGCGCGTCGACCTCTCCGGAAACCCGACCTTCCGCGCGTTGCTCCAGCGGGTGCGGGAGCGGGCCCTTGCCGCCTACGACCACCAGGACATGCCGTTCGAGCGGCTGGTGGAGCTCCTGAACCCGGACCGGTCCACCGCCTACAACCCGTTCTTCCAGGTGATGCTCGCCTGGCAGCCGCCCGTACCGGACATGGATTTCGCCGGTCTGGACGCGCGGGCCGAGCGCCTGGAGACCCGGACGGCCAAGTTCGACCTGTTCTTCGACCTGATCCCGGACGGCTCGGGCGGGGCGCGGTGCCGGCTGGAGTACGCCACCGATCTGTTCGACAGGGGAACGGCCGAGGACCTCGCGGACCGGTTCGTCCGCGTCCTTGGCCGGCTCGTGGCCGACCCGGGGCACGGGATCAGCGGCATCGACGTGCTCGACGCGGCCGAGCGGGAGCGGGTGCTCACCCGGTTCAACGACACCGCCACGGCTCTGCCCGACCTGACGATCCCGCAGCTGTTCGAGAACCAGGTCGCCGCGACCCCCGACGCCCCGGCGATCGTGTGCGCGGACCGCACCCTGACCTACCGGGAGCTCGACGAGCGGGCGAACGGCCTCGCGCGGGAGCTGATCCGGCGGGGTGCCGGTCCGGAGGACCTGGTGGTGCTCGCGCTGCCGCGCACGCAGGACCTGGTGGTCGGCCTGCTCGGCATCCTCAAGTCCGGCGCCGCGTACCTGCCGATGGACCCGCAGTACCTCGGCGGGCGAGCGGAGACCGTGCTGGCCGAAGCGGCGCCGCGGTTCGTGGTCACCGACACCCGGACGGCGCCGGACCTGCCGCCGAACGACATGGCGGCCGTCCACCTCGACCAGTACGCGCAAGGGGACCGGCCCGAAGCGCCGTCGGACGCCGTGGGCCGGATCCCGGCGCCCGGTCCGGACAATCTGGCGTACGTCATGTACACCTCCGGCTCCACGGGCAAGCCGAAGGGCGCCGCGATCACCCACCGCAACGTCGTCAACGGCGTGCGGGAGCTGGTGCGCGTCCTGGACGCGCCGCCCGGGTGGCGGATGCTGGCCGGCACCTCGGTCAACTTCGACGTCTCGGTCTTCGAGCTGCTGACCACCCTGTCCACCGGCGGCACCGCAGAGGTGGTGCCCAACGCACTGGCGCTGGCCGAACGGGACTCCTGGGACGGCCACGTGATCAGCGCGGTCCCCTCGGTGATCGGGGAACTGGTCGGCCACCTGGACAAGGCGGCGGACGTGCGCACGGTCGTCTTCGCGGGCGACGTGCTCCCGGCCCGGCTGGTGCGCGAGGTCCGCGCGGCCCTGCCCGGCGCGCAGATCGTGAACTCCTATGGCCAGAGCGAGAGTTTCTACGCCACCACGTACTCCCTGACGGCGTCGGAGGACGAGGCGGGCAGCGAGGTCGCGCCGATCGGCACCCCGCTGGGCAACATGCGGTCCTACGTGCTGGGCCCGGGACTCGCCCCGGTGCCGCAGGGCGTGGTCGGTGAGCTGTACGTGGCGGGGACCTGCCTGGGCCGCGGCTACCACGCCCGCCCGGACCTGACGGCCGAGCGCTATGTGGCCGACCCCTTCGGTCCGGCGGGCGGGCGGATGTACCGCACGGGTGACCTGGCCCGCTGGAACGCGGCCGGTCAACTGGAGTGCGTCGGCAGGGCCGACGGCCAGGTGAAGGTGCGCGGCTTCCGCATCGAGACGGCCGAGGTCGAAGCCGCGTGCATGCAGCACCCCGGGATCAGCCAGGCCGTGGTGATCAGCCGGGAGGCGCCCTCGGGCGGACGGCGGCTCGTCGCCTACGTGGTGCACGCCGGGACCGGCGGCGTCGGTGACGACGGCGCCGGCGGGATCGGGGACGTGGATGTCCTGGCCGGTGCCTCGGCGGCCGAACTGCGCAAGTTCGTCGCTTCGCGGCTGCCCGACTACATGGTGCCGTCGGCGTTCGTGGCCCTGGGCCACCTGCCGCTGGGGCCCACCGGCAAGCTGGACCGTGCGGCGCTGCCCGAACCGGAGTTCACCGGCGAGGCCTACCGCGCGCCGCGCACCGAGGCCGAGGCGGTCATCACCGCGGCGTACGCGGACGTGCTTGGCGTGGAGCGGGTCGGCGCCGACGACGACTTCTTCGCCGTGGGCGGCGACAGCCTGCGCTCTCTCCAGGTGGTCGCCCGGGCCCGGGCCCGCGGCCTGGAGCTCACCACGCGGGAGGTCTTCGAGTGCCGCACGGCGGCCCGCCTCGCCGAGGTGGCCACCGCCCGCCGGGAGCGGGTGCCCGTACTGGCCGAGGACGAGGGCGGCGGCGTCGGCCCCATGCCGTTGCAGCCCGTGGCCCGGCAGGTGTTCGAGCACGGCGGCGGGATGGACCGGTTCGCCATGGCGATGGCGCTGGAGCTGCCCGTCGGCATCGACGCGAGCGGACTGGCCGCCACGCTGGACGCCGTGCTCGACCGGCACGATCTGCTGCGCGCGCGGCTGGTGCGCGGCGGCGAACCGTCCCTGGACGTGCGCCCGCCGGGTACCGTGCGCGCGGCCGGCCTGATCCACCGGGTCGCCTGCGACGGCCGGTGGGAGGAGCCTGCGTCGCTGGCGGCGGGGAAGGCGGAGCTGGACGCCGCGGTCGGGCGGCTGGACCCTGCGGCCGGGACCATGGCGGACTTCGTGTGGTTCGTCCCCGAGACGGGTGCGGGCCGGCTGCTCGTCGTCCTGCACCACTTGGTGGCCGACGGGGTCTCCTGGCGGATCCTCATGTCCGACTTCGCCGAGGCGTGGCAGCAGATCCGCTCCGGGCGGACGCCGGAGCTGCCCGCGGTCGGGACATCGGCCCGCCGCTGGGCGTCGGCGCTGGCCACCGAGGCACTCTCCCCGCGGCGGGAGGCGGAACTGGCGTACTGGCGGGACATGCTCCAAAGGCCCAACCCCCCGCTGGGCAGCCGGGCGTTCGACCCGGCGGTGGACCTCATGTCCACCGTCGACACCGTACGGGTACAGCTGTCCGCCGAGGTCACCGAGGCGGTCCTGACCCGGCTCCCCGCGGCCTTCCGGGGCACCGGGACCGATGTGCTGCTCGCCGCGCTCGCCCTGGCGGTGGACCGGTGGCGCGGCGCCGACCGCTCGACCCTGGTCCGGCTTGAGGGACACGGCCGCGAGGAGGACGTCGTCCCCGGGGCCGACCTCTCCCGCACCGTGGGATGGTTCACCAGCATGTACCCGGCGCGGGTCGACGTGAGCGCAGTGGACCTGGCAGACGTACTGGCCGGCGGCCCCGCGGCCGGTGAGGCGATCAAGCTGGTCAAGGAGCAGCTGCGCGGGGTCCCGGACAAGGGCGTGGGCTATGGCCTGCTGCGCTATCTCAACCCGGAGACCGCCCCGCAGCTCGCCGGCTACCCGGCGCCGCAGATCGGGTTCAACTACCTGGGGCGGATCTCCGGCGCCGACGTGCCCGAGCACCTGCGCGCGGAGGGCTGGGGACCGGCGTCCTGGTCCGCCGACCTGCTCCCGCTGCCCGACCCGGACCTGCCCGCGCTGTCCGCGCTCGAGGTCAACTCGGTAGCCACGGACACCGCCGACGGCACCCGGCTGCAAACCGTCTTCATGTTCCCCACCGGGGTCCTCTCCCGTGAACGGATCGCCGAGCTGGCCGAGCTGTGGGTCGCGGTGCTCGACGGCATGACCGCGCACGCCACCCGCCCGGAGGCCGGCGGGCTCACCCCGTCGGACGCGCCGCTGGTCGCCGTGCGGCAGGACGAGATCGAGCAGTGGGAGAAGCGCTACGGACGGCTGGCCGAGGTGTGGCCGCAGTCACCTGGGCAGTCCGGGATCCAGTTCCAGGCCGCGGTCGCCGACGGCTCCTTCGACGTCTATCACATGCAGTTCGTGCTGCATCTGTCCGGACACGTGGACCCCGCGCGCATGCGGGCGGCCGGCCAGGCGCTCCTGGAGCGCTATCCGAACCTGCGCTCGGCGTTCTTCACCGCGGCAGGCGGCGATCCGGTGCAGGTCGTGCCGGAGCACGTCACCGTGCCCTGGCGGCACCTCGACCTGACGGGCCTGGGCGAAGCCGCGCAGGACGCGGCGCTGGACAAGGCCCTGGCCGATGACCGGGCCGACCGGCTCGACCCCAGCAAGCCACCGCTGTTCCGCCTGGCTCTGCTCACCTGCGGGCCGCAGCAGGCCAAACTCCTCATCACCGCGCACCACACCGTGTTCGACGGCTGGTCGTCGCCGCTGGTGTTCAAGGACCTGATCCAGCTGTACGCCGGGGCCGGGGAGCTCGCGCCGGTCCGCAGTTACGGTGACTACCTGGCCTGGCTGTCCACGCGGGACCGGAAGGCGTCGACCGCCCGGTGGGCCGCCGAGCTCGCCGGATTCGACCAGCCGACCCTGGTGGCTCCCCACGCTCCCCTCCAGGAGGCGGCCACCGCCCTCGGGCGGGTCGAGGTGCCGCTGACCATCGACAAGGGGCGTGATCTCGCCCGGCGTGCCGCGGAACTCGGCGTCACGCTGAACACGCTCCTGCAGGGCGCGTGGGGGATTTTGCTGTCGAAGCTGACCGGGCAGCAGGACGTCGTGTTCGGGGCCGCCGTCAACGGCCGCCCGGCGGAGCTGCCCGGCTCGGACGAGATGGTGGGCCTGTTCGTCAGCTCCCTTCCGATCCGGGTGTTCTGCCGGCCGGACCGCAGCGCGGCCGAGGTCATCACCGCGTTGCAGGACCGGCAGACCACGCTGCTCGACCACCACTACTACGGGCTGGCCGACATCCAGCGCGAGGTCGGTCTGCCCGCCCTGTTCGACACGATGATCGCCTTCGAGAACTACCCGGTCGACCGCGAGGGCATCGTCGACGCGAACACCTCGGCGGGCTTCACGATCGACGGCATCCGGCCGTTCGCGGGCTCGCACTACCCGCTCAGTCTCAACTCCGCCGACCCCTACCTGCGCCTGTCCCTCGACTACCAGAACAACCTCTACGACCGCGAGGCGGCCGAGGTGATCGCCGCCCGGCTCGTCCGGGTGCTCGAACACGTGCGTGCCGACCCGACGGTCCCCGTCGGAGCCATCGAGGTGCTCAGCGACCAGGAGCGGGAGTGGTCGCTCGCGCAGGTCAACGACACGGCGCACGCCGTGGCCGAGGGCAGTCTGCCCGCCGCGTTCGAGGCCCAGGTGGAGCGCGGCCCCGACCGCGTCGCACTGATCGGTGAGCACGAGACGCTGACCTACGGTGAGTTCAACCGGCGGGCCAACCAGCTGGCGCACTGGCTGATCGAGCGCGGCGCGGGACCCGAGCAGGTCGTCGCGGTGCGCGTCCCGCGCTCCGTGGACCTGCTGGTGGCGCTGTACGCGGTGGTCAAGGCGGGGGCGGCGTATCTGCCCGTGGGCACCGATCTGCCCGAGGAGCGGGTGCGGCACATGCTGGAAAGCGCGCGGCCGCTGCTGGTGCTCGACGAGCAGCTCCCGGACGTGTCCGGCCAGCCCTCGGACAACCCGGATCGCACGCTCCGCCCGGACAACGCCGCCTACGTCATCTACACCTCCGGATCCACCGGCCGCCCCAAGGGCGTCCAGATCTCCCACCGCTCGATCGTCAACCGGCTGCGCTGGATGCAGCATCAGTACGGGCTCACTTCTCGGGACCGGGTGCTCCAGAAGACGCCGTCGTCGTTCGACGTGTCGGTGTGGGAGTTCTTCTGGCCGCTGCACGAGGGCGCGGCACTGGTCGTCGCGGAGCCCGACGGACACAAGGACCCGGCGTATCTGGCCCGGTTGATCCGCGAACAGTCCGTCACCACCTGCCATTTCGTGCCCTCGATGCTCCAGGTGTTCCTCACCGAACCGGCCGCCGCCCGGTGTGCCGAACCGCTGCGCCGGGTGTTCTGCAGCGGTGAGGCCCTGTCGCGCGAGACCGCGACGGCCTTCGCCCGCACGCTGCCGGCCGTCGAGTTGCACAACCTGTACGGCCCGACCGAGGCCGCCGTCGACGTCACGCACCACGCCTGCGTCCCGAAGGGCTCCGGCCCGGTGCCGATCGGCGTGCCCATCTGGAACACCCGGGTGTACGTGCTGGACGCGGCGCTGCGCCCGGTCGCGCCCGGCGTCGAGGGCGAGCTGTACCTCGCCGGGACCGGGCTCGCGCGCGGCTACCTCGGCCAGGCCGCGCTGACCGCGGACCGGTTCGTGGCCTGCCCCTACGGAGAGCCCGGAGCCCGGATGTACCGCACCGGCGACGTCGTGCGCTGGAACGGGGACGGCGAACTGGAGTACGTCGGCCGCACCGACTTCCAGGTGAAGATCCGCGGATTCCGTATCGAACTGGGCGAGATCGAGAGCCAACTGGTCGGTCACCCGGCCGTACGGCAGGCCACGGTGATCGCCCGTGACGACGCCGCCGGTGGCCGGCAGCTGGCCGCGTATGTGGTGGCGGACCCCGAGACGGCGCCGGGGGTGTCCCCCTACCTCGAACTGGAGGAGGCCGGGCGGCTGGCCGGCGTCGAACTGCACGAGTTGCCCAACGGCATGCTGGTGGCAGGGCGCAACAAGTCGAACATCGCATACCTCTACGACGAGATCTTCCGGCGCGGCGAGTACGCGCGCGGAGGGGTGAGCGTCGACGACGGCGCGTGCGTCGTCGACGTGGGCGGCCACGTGGGCATGTTCGGGCTGTGGGCCGGGACGGTGGCATCCGGCGTGCGGGTGTACGCGGTCGAGCCGATGCCGGAGTCGGCCGAGTTCTACCGGATCAACGCACGGCTGCACGGACTGGACGCGGTGGTGGCCGACTGCGGCATCTCGGATGCCGCGGGACGCGCGGAGTTCACCCACTACCCCGAGATGTCGATGATGTCGGGGCAGTTCGCGGACGAGGCGACGGAACAGGAGACGCTGCGCAGGGTCATCGCCAACGAGCGCGGCGCCGACGCGGCCGAGGACGATCAGCTGAGCGACCTGCTGGCCGACCGGCTGGCGAGCACGCGCGTCGACGTGGAACTGCGCACCGTGTCGCAGGTGATCCGGGACAACGCGCTCACCGCGGTGGATCTGCTGAAGGTCGACGCGGAGAAGAGCGAACTGGCCGCCCTGCGGGGGATCGAGCCCGAGCACTGGCCGATCATCCGCCAGGTCGTCGCCGAGGTCCACGACGTCGACGACCGGGTCGCGGTCGTGACGAAGATGCTGGAGACCAAGGGGTTCCAGGTCATCGTGGAGACCCCGCAAGGGCTTGAGGGAACGGGGATGTGCCAGCTGTACGCCACCCGCGGCGCCCCCTCCGCGGCCCCGGTCCCGGCCGCCCCGGCGCCCGCCCGGTGGTACAGCCCGGCCCAGCTCGTCCGCGACGTGCGCGCCCACCTGGAACGGCAGCTGCCCGACTACATGGTCCCCGCCCATCTGATGGTCCTCGACCGCATCCCGGTGACGTCGAACGGCAAGGTCGACCGCGCCGCGCTGCCCGCACCCGACCAGGCCGAGGTCGCCACCGGACGCGGGCCGCGCACCCACGAGGAAGAGGTCCTCTGCCGGCTGTTCGCGGAGCTGCTCGGCGTGGAGGAGATCGGCATCGACGTCGACTTCTTCGCCGCCGGCGGGCATTCGCTGCTGGCCACCCGGCTGACCGGCCGGATCCGCAATGAGCTCAACGTCGACGTGAAGGTCACGACGGTGTTCCGCAATCCGACCGTCGCCCAGCTCGCGGAGCAGATCAAGAAGCTGGCCACGTCGAAGCGCCCCCAGCTGCGACAGATGACCGTACAGGAGTAGCGTCGATGATCCCGTTGTCCTTTGCCCAGCGTCGGATGTGGTTCCTCCACCGCCTGGAGGGCCCGTCCGCGACCTACAACATCCCGTTCGCGCTGCGCCTGGACGGGACGCTGGACACGGCGGCCCTGGCCGCGGCGGTGACGGACGTCGTCACCCGGCACGAGAGCCTGCGCACCCTGGTGGCCGAGAACGCGGACGGCACCCCGGAGCAGCGGATCCTGTCTCCGGACGAGGCGGACCTGCACTTCCGGGTGGTCGAGGTGACCCCGGAAGCGCTGGACGAGGCGATGCGCGAGGCGGTGAGCGAGAGCTTCGACCTGGAGGCGGAGTGCCCCTTGCGGACCTTCGTCTTCCGCCTCTCCCCGCAGGAGCACGTCCTGACGTTCGTGTTCCACCACATCGCCGCGGACGGGGCGTCGATGGCGCCGTTCCTGCGGGACCTGGTGTCGGCGTACACCGCCCGCCACCGAGGGAGCGCGCCCGAGTGGACACCTCTCCCGGTGCAGTACAAGGACTACACGCTGTGGCAGCGGCAGCTGCTGGGCGACGACGGGGACCGGGAGAGCGTCGCCGCACCCCAGTTGGCGTACTGGCGCCAAGAGCTGGCGGAGGTCCCGCAGCCGGTGCGCCTGCCCCTGGACCGGCCGCGGCCGCCGACGGCCGGCTATAGCGGCGGCCACGTCGACTTCCTGCTCGAACCCGACCTGGTCGCCGGTCTCGGGAAGGTGGCCGCGGAGCGCGGCGCCACGGCCCCGATGGTGGTCCAGGCCGCACTGGCGGTCCTGCTGCAGAAGCTGGGCGCCGGCGAGGACGTGACGATCGGCAGCCCGATCGAGGGCCGCACCGACGAGGCACTGGCCGATCTGGTCGGGTTCTTCGTCAACACCTGGGTGCTGCGAGCCGACCTGTCGAAGAACCCCTCGTTCAGCGACCTGGTGGAGCAGGTCCGCGACAAGGCGCTCGCCGCGTACGACAACCAGGACGTGCCGTTCGAGCGGCTGGTGGAACTGCTCAATCTGGAGCGTTCCACCTCCTACCAACCGCTGTTCCAAGTGATGCTGGCGTGGCAGTTCGTGTGGCCGGAGATCGAGATGCCGGACCTGCGGGCCACCCTCGCCCCGGCGGGCACCGACAGCGCGAAGTTCGACCTGTTCTTCAACATCGTCCCCGAGGCGTCCGGGCGCGCCTTCGGGCGGCTTGAGTACGCCGCGGAACTGTTCGACCACACCACGGCCGTCGACATCGTCGACCGGCTCGTACGCATCCTGGGACAGGCCGTCGCCGAACCGGACGTCCGTCTGGGGGACGTGGACGTGCTGTCGGCCGGGGAGCGGGAATGGCTGGTGCGCGGGGTCAACGACACCGCGCATCCGGTGGCCGAGGGCACGCTGCCCGCCGCGTTCGAGGCGCAGGTGGAGCGGGATCCCGACCGCCTGGCGCTGATCGGGGAGCAGGAGAGGCTGTCGTACGCGGAGTTCAACCGGCGGGCCAACCAACTGGCGCACTGGCTGATCGAGCAGGGCGCGGGCCCCGAGCGGCTGGTCGCGGTGTGTGTCCCGCGCTCCGTCGACCTGATGGTGGCGATCTACGCGGTGGTCAAGGCGGGTGCGGCCTACCTGCCGATCGACACCGACCTGCCCGAGGACCGGGTGCGCCACGTCCTGCAGAGCGCGCGGCCGCTGCTGGTGCTCGACGAAGCGCTGCCCGATGTGTCCGACCGCCCGACGGCCAACCCGCCGCGTGAGCTGTCGCCGGACAACGCGGCCTATGTCATCTACACCTCCGGGTCCACGGGTGGGCCGAAGGGCGTGCAGGTGTCGCACCGGTCGATCATGAACCGGCTGGCGTGGGGGCTGGCGCACTTCGCTGTCACGGCCGAGGACCGGGTGCTGCTCAGCACGTCGGCGAGCTTCGACGTGTCGGTGCCGGAGCTGTTCGCGCCCTTGCAGGTGGGTGCGTCCGTGGTGATCGCGCGTCCCGATGGCCGTCGGGACCCGGCGTATCTGGCGGAGCTGATCCGGCGTGAGCAGGTGACGGGTGCGGACTTCGTGCCGTCCTTGCTGGAGGTGTTCATCACCGAGCCGGCGGCCAAGGAGTGCACCAGTCTGCGCTGGATGGAGGTCGCGGGCGAAGCGTTCCCGGCCGCGCTGGCCAACAAGGTCGCCGGCGTGCTGCCGGGCTGTGGGGTGCACAACCTCTACGGGCCCACCGAGGCCGCGGTGGAGGTCACCGCGTGGCAGCACGTGCCGGGCCTGGACCGGGTGCCCATCGGCGCGCCGGTGTGGAACACGCAGGTGCACGTCCTGGACGCGGCGCTGCGCCCGGTGGCGCCGGGAGTGTCCGGCGAGCTGTACCTGGCCGGCGCCGGTCTGGCCAGGGGCTATGTGGAACAGAGCGCGCTGACCGCGCACCGGTTCGTCGCCTGCCCCTACGGCGCTCCGGGAAGCCGGATGTACCGCACCGGTGACGTCGTGCGGTGGAACAAGGACGGCCAGGTCGAATACCTCGGGCGGACCGACCACCAGGTCAAGATCCGCGGATTCCGCATCGAGCTGGGCGAGATCGAGCAGGCGCTCGCGGACCATCCCGGGGTCGCGCAGGCGACGGTCGTGGTGCAGGAGGACCAGCAGGGCGACAAACGCCTCGTGGGGTATGTGGTGCCCGACCCGGCCGCCGCGGTGGCCGACGCCGACGCCGAGGTCCAGACGGACGAGTGGCGCCAGGTCTACGACGACACCTACCGGGCCTCGCAGGACCAGGCATGGGGCGAGGACTTCCAGATGTGGACGTCCACCTACGACGGTGAGCCGATCCCGCGCGAGCAGATGCAGGAGTGGCGGGACGCGGCGGTGGCCCAGGTGCTCAGGTTCGCGCCACGCCGGGTCCTGGACGTGGGTGTGGGTGCCGGACTGCTCCTCGCGAAGATCGTCGGTGAGGTCGAGGAGTACTGGGGCACCGACATCTCGGCCCCGGTGGTGGACCGGGTGCGGGCACAGGCCGAGCGGGCCGGCCACGGCGAGCGGGTCCGGCTGAGCGCCCAGGCCGCCGACGACCTCTCCGGGCTGCCCCGCGGCCACTTCGACACCGTGGTGCTGAACTCCGTGGCGCAGTACTTCCCGAGCGCCGAGTATCTGGACCGGGTCCTGTGCAACGCCCTGGAGCTGCTCGCGCCGGGCGGCCGGGTCATCGTCGGTGACGTCCGCAACGCCACGACGCTGCGGCTGCTGCTCACCGCGGTGCAGCGTGCGGCGCACCCGCACGCCTCGTACGAAGAGCTGCGGACCATGGTGGAGAAGGAGCTGCTCGCCGAGCGGGAGCTGGTGGTGGCCCCGGAGTGGTTCACCGAGTGGGCGGCGGACCGTCCCGTCGGGGTCGACATCCGGATGAAGCCCGGGCAGGCGCACAACGAACTGACCCGCCACCGCTACGAAGTGGTCCTGCACAAGCAGCCCGTCGACGTCCAAAGCCTGGCCGACGTGCCGTCGGTGCCCTGGGGCGGGCAGCTGTCCGTCCTGTCCGACCTGGGCACGCTCCAGGAGCGGGTGGGACACGGTCCGTTCCGGGTGACCGGCATCCCCAACGCGCGGCTGGCCGAGGAGGCCACCGTGGCCGTCGCGGCCGGTCTCCTCGACCCGGCGCGCATGTCCGCAACCCCCGTCGACCCGCACGAACTGCTCACCTGGGCGGGCGAGCACCACCGCCAGGCGATCCTCACCCCCTCGGGTGAGGACGTGCGCCACTTTGACGCGGTGCTGCTGCCCGAGCGGCAGAGCGCACCGCCGCGCGTCGTGGGCACGTTCGTCCCCGGCGCCGTCGGCCGGCGGGCCCGGGCCAACGCCCCGGTGCTCGCCAAGTCGATCGGCCCGCTCCTCGCCGGACTGCGCGAATACCTGCACGGTCGCCTGCCGGACTACATGGTGCCCACCGCGGTCGTACCGCTGTCGGAGATACCGCTGACGCCGAGCGGAAAGCTGAACCGCAGGGCACTGCCGCCGCCGGACTACGCGCAGGGGTCGACCGGCCGGGCGCCGCGCACCGAGCGCGAGGAGACCTTCAGCGCGCTGTTCGCCGAAGTGCTCGGCCTGGAGCGGGTCGGTGTCGACGACGACTTCTTCGCCACCGGCGGGGACAGCATCCGTTCCATCCAGGTCGTCGCGCGGGCCAGGTCGCGCGGCGTGACGGTCAGCACGCGGGAGGTCTTCGAGCACCGCACGGCCGCCCGCCTCGCGGAACTGGTCGAAGGACGCGAAGAGGAGCAACTGCCGGTCCTGGCCGAGCTGCCCGGTGGCGGCGTCGGCTGGGCTCCGCTGCCTCCGATGGCCGCGCACGTCCTGGACCTCGGCGGTCCCCTGGGCCGGTTCTCCATGTCCGGGATGCTGGCCCTGCCCGCGGGCATCGACCGGGCGGGCCTGGTCGCGACGCTGCAGGCCGTGCTGGACCGGCACGATGTGCTGCGCTCCCGGCTCGACCGGGAGACGCCGGGCCTGTCGATCGAGCCGCCGGGCCGGCTGGACGCCGGCCTGCTGCTGCGCGAAGTCCCCTACGTCGAGGCCGAGGTGCATGCCGAGCTGGACGCGGCCACCGACCGCCTCGACCCGGACGCGGGCGTCATGGCGCAGTTCGTGTGGTTCACCTCCGGCACGGACGGGGGACGGCTGCTGATCGTGCTGCACCACCTGGTCGTCGACGGGGTGTCGTGGCGCATCCTGATACCGGACCTCATCTCGGCGTGGCAGCGGGTGCGGGACGGCCACGCCCCGGAACCGGCCAGGACGGGTACCTCCTTGCGCCGGTGGGCCCATGCCCTGGTCGAGGAGGCGGCCGGTGCGGAGCGCGCGGCGGAACTGCCGGTGTGGCAGCGGATCCTGCGCGCGGAGGAGCCCGTGCTGGGAGCGCGCGAGCTGGACCGCACGCGTGACGTCGCGGCCACCGTCGACACGGTGGTCGTCCGGATCCCGGCAGACGTCAGCCAGACCCTGCTGACCACGCTGCCCGCGGTGTTCCGCGGCGGTCCCGACGACGGGCTGCTCGCCGGGCTCGCGCTGGCGCTGGCCCACTGGCGCCGCACGCGGGGCGTGCCCGGATCCTCGACGCTGGTCCGGATGGAAGGCCACGGGCGGGAAGAGCACGTGGTGCCGGGCACGGATCTGTCGAGCACGGTCGGCTGGTTCACCTCGCTGTATCCGGTGTGCCTCGACGTGGCCGGCATCGACGTGGCGGACGCCCTCGCCGGCGGCCCCGCCGCCGGCCGGGCGCTCAAGGCCGTCAAGGAGCAGCTGCGGGCGGTGCCGGACCACGGCATCGGCTACGGCCTGCTGCGCCACCTCAATCCCGACGCCGCCGCCGCGCTGGCCGCCGAGCCGGAACCGCAGATCGGCTTCAACTACCTCGGCCGGGCATCCGGCGCGGACATCCCCGAGGAGCTGCGCGATCTGGGCTGGGCGCCGGACGCCACGCATCAGGATCTGATCGCGGCCCCCGACGGCGACATGCCCGTCCTGTCGGCGCTGGAGATCAACGCGGTGGCCCTGGACACCCCCGACGGCGAGCAGCTGACCGCCTACCTCGGCTTCCCGACCGGTGTGCTCTCCCGCGAGGAGGTGACCGAGCTGGCCGGGCTGTGGGTGCGGGCGCTGACCGCCCTGGCGCGGCACGCCACGTCACCCGGCGCCGGCGGGCTGACGCCGAGCGACGCACCCCTGGTCGACGTGGGCCAGAAGGAGATCGACACCTGGGAGGCGCGGCTCGGCACGCTGACGGAGATATGGCCGATCACCCCGACCCAGTCGGGGATCCTGTTCCACTCGATGCTGGCCGGGACGTCGTTCGACCCCTACCACATCCAGCTGGTGTTCCAGCTGTCCGGCGAGGTCGACCCGGAGCGGATGCGCCGGGCCGGGCAGGCCCTGCTGGCGCGCTACCCCAACCTCCGAGCCGCGTTCGTGAACCGGGCCGACGGCGAGTTCGTCCAGGTGGTGCCCGCGGAGGGCGTCACCCTGCCGTGGCGGTACCTCGACCTGACGGCGGCCGGCGAGGCCGAGCGGACCGAGACGTTCGAGCGGTTCCTCACCGAGGACCGGGCCGCCCACTTCGACGTGGACACTCCGCCGCTGCTGCGGCTGTCGCTCGCCGTTCTGGAGCCCGGCCGGGCCGAGCTGGTGATGACCGTCCACCACGTGCTGTCCGACGGCTGGTCCGCGCCCCTGCTGATGCGGGACCTGCTGCTCCTGTACGCCTCCCACGGCGACGCGTCCGGGCTGCCCGCCACCCGCAGCTTCGGCGAGTACCTGGCCTGGCGCGCCGAACAGGACCAGGACGAGGCGGCGCGGGCCTGGGCGGCCGAGCTGGCCGGGGTCGACGAACCGACCCTGCTGGCCCCCGGAGCCGCGGACGGCGACGGCCTCGACCAGATCGAGTTCAGCGTCCCGCCCGAGCTCTCGGGCGAGTTGAACGCTCGCGCCGCCGCGCTGGGCGTCACCATCAACACCCTGATCCAGGGCGCCTGGGCGCTCCTGCTCGGCCGGCTCACCGGCCGCCAGGATCTGCTGTTCGGCGCCACGGTCTCCGGGCGCCCGCCCGCGGTGACGGGCGTGGAGTCGATGGTCGGCATGTTCATCAACACGCTGCCCGTACGCGTGGAGTACACGCCCGGCGACACCCTCGCCGAGGTCATGACGCGGCTTCAGCACCGGCAGGCCGGATTGATGGAGCACCACCACTACAGCCTCACCCAGATCCAGCAGTCCGTCGGCCTGCCGACCCTCTTCGACACGCTGGTGGTCTTCGAGTCCTATCCGGTCGACCGGGAAGGCATCGGCGCCGCGACCCGGGCCGCGGACGGGATCGCCTTCACCGGCCTGCGGCCGACCAACGGCACCCACTACCCGCTGGCCCTGATGGCGGCGGCCGACACGCACCTGGAGTTCCTCCTCCAGTACGCGCCCGGTGTCTTCGACCGGGACACCGTCCAGGCCTACGCGACACGGTTCCTGCGGGTCCTGGAACAGCTGGCGGCCACCCCCGAGCTGAAGGTCGCACGGCTCGACGTCCTGGAGCCCGCCGAACGCGACCGGCTCCTCGTCGAGTTCAACGACACGGCCGCCCCGACCCCGGACGTCACGATCACCGGCCTCGTGGAGGCCCAGGCGGAGCGCACCCCGGACGAGGTCGCCGTGGTCGCCGAGGACATCTCGCTCACGTACCGCGAGGTGATGGCCCGCGCCGACCGCCTGGCCCGCGAACTGGCCGGCCGCGGCGTGGGCCCGGAGTCGCTGGTCGCGGTCTCGCTGCCCCGGTCGGCGGACCTGGTGGTCGCGCTGCTCGCGGTCCTGAAGGCCGGCGGGGCGTATCTGCCGGTGGACCCCAGGTACCCGAGCCACCGCCTGGTGCCCATCTTCGACGAGGCGCGCCCGCACCTCATCCTGACGGACAGCGCGACGGCCGGGGTGCTGCCGGAGCACGACGCCCCGGACGTCCTTCTCGACACGCTCGATGTGTCCACGCACGCCCCGGCCCTGGACCGTCCGCTGCACGCGGGCCAGTTGGCCTACGTGATGTACACCTCCGGCTCCACGGGCAAGCCCAAGGGCGTCGCCATCACCCACGCGAACGTGGTCAACGGCGTGCTGCGGCTGGCCTCGCGCACCGGAATGGCAGCGGGCAAGCGTCTCCTGGCGGGCACGTCGGTCAACTTCGACGTCTCGGCGTTCGAGATCTTCACGACGCTCGCCGTCGGCGGTGTCGTCGAAGTCGTCCCGGACGTGCTGGTCCTGGGCGAGCGCAAGGGCTGGAGCGGCAGCGTCATCTCCACGGTCCCGTCCGCCTTCGCCGAACTCGTCGACGAGATCGCCGGGCGCACCAGCGTGGAAACGGTCGTCTTCGCCGGCGAGGCCCTGCCCGCCACGCTCGTCGACAAGACGCGGGAGGCCTTCCCGGGCGTACGGATCGTCAACGCCTACGGGCAGAGCGAGTCGTTCTACGCCACCACCTTCACCGTCGACGGCGACACGGCCGGCTGGACGGGCAGCGCACCCATCGGCACCCCGCTGGGCAACATGCGCACCTACGTCCTTGGCCCCGGACTCGCTCCGGTCCCGCCGGGCGCGGTCGGCGAGCTCTACGTCGGCGGGAACGTGGGCCGCGGCTACCACGGCCGCTCCGCACTGACCGCCGAACGCTTCGTCGCCGACCCGTTCGGGCCGCCCGGCGCCGTCATGTACCGCACCGGCGACCTGGCCCGCCTCGACGACGAGGGCCGGCTGGAGTACGTGGGCCGCGGGGACGCGCAGGTCAAGGTGCGCGGCTTCCGTATCGAGCCCGCCGAGGTCGAGGCCGCGCTCACCGCGCACCCCGGCATCACCCAGGCCGCGGTCATCGCCCGCGACGGGCGCGGCGCCACCGCCCGGCAACTGGTCGCGTACGTCGTGCCCACTGCCACTGCCACTGCCACCGGCGACAGCAGGCGGGCCGACGACCACCACGGCCCGCAGACCAAGGAACTGCGCTCCTTCGTCTCGCAGCGGCTGCCGGACTTCATGGTGCCGTCCGCCTTCGTGGTGCTCGAGCGGCTGCCGCTGGCCCCGAACGGCAAGCTGGACCGGGCGGCGCTGCCCGACCCGGAGTACACCACCGCCCCCTACCGGGCCCCCCGCATCCCCCGCGAGGAGATCCTCGCCCGGTTGTTCGCCGAGGTGCTCGGCGTGGAGCGGGTCGGCATCGACGACGGCTTCTTCGAGCTCGGCGGGCACTCCCTGCTCGCCACCCGGCTGATCAGCCGGGTCCGCGCCGAAATGGAGATCGAGATACCGATCCGCAAGATCTTCGACCTGCCGACAGTGGCCGCGCTCGCCGCGTGGACGGAGGAATCGACTGCTCCCCGTCGCCCCAGCCTGCGCAAGATGTTCACAGAGGAGTAGGAGAAATGATTCCGCTTGCTTTCGCGCAACGCCGCATGTGGGTTCTGCACCAGATGGAGGGCGGGTCGGAGAACTGGAACATGCCGGCCGCCTTTCGGCTGACCGGATCCCTGGACCGGGACGCGCTCGCCGCGGCCATCGGCGACGTGGTCGACCGGCACGAGATCCTGCGCACCGTCTACGCGACCCACGACGACGGTGAGCTCTGCCAGCGCATCCTTCCGACGGCGGAGGCCATACCGGAGGTTCCGGTCATCGAGGTGGCACCCGAGGACGTGCCCGGTGCGGTCGAGGAGGCCATCGCCTACCGGTTCGACCTGGCGGCCGAGATCCCGCTGCGCGTGCGCCTGCTCCGCTGCGCGCCCGAGGAACACGTCCTCGTCCTGGTCATGCACCACATCGCCACCGACGGCAGCTCGGGCGCCCCGCTGGCACGGGACCTGGCCGCGGCCTACACGGCACGCCGGGAGGGCCGGGCCCCGCAGTGGGAGCCGCTGCCCGTGCAGTACAAGGACTACACGATGTGGCAACGGGAGGTGCTCGGTGACGTCGCGGACCCGGACAGTCTCGCGGCGCGGCAGATCGAGTACTGGCGGGGCGAACTGGCCGGAGTGCCGCAGCCGCTGAACCTGCCGCTGGACCGCCCGCGGCCCGCGGAGGCCAGTGGGCGCGGCGCCACGGTCGGCCTCGAGGTGCCCCCGGAGGTGGTGAGCGGGCTGCAGAAGGTGGCCGACACCCGCGGGTCGACCATGTCGATGGTCCTGCACGCCGCGCTCGCGGTGCTCCTGAACAAGCTGGGCGGCGGACAGGACGTGACGATCGGCAGCTCCATCGCCGGGCGGACGGACGAGGCGCTGGCCGACCTGGTCGGGTTCTTCGTCAACACCCAGGTGCTCCGGGTGGACCTGTCCGGCGACCCCTCGTTCACCGAACTGCTCGCCCAGGTACGGAACAAGGCGCTGGCCGCCTACGAGCACCAGGACGTGCCGTTCGACATGCTGGTCGAGTCGATCAACCCCGTACGCTCCGCCGCCCATCAGCCGCTGTTCCAGGTGATGCTCGGCCTGCAGAACTACGAGAGGCCCCAGCTCGAACTGGCCGGGCTCACCCTGGAGGCCGAACAGGTGAGCACATCGACCTCCAAGGTCGACCTGTTCTTCAACCTGGTCGCCGACGACGCGGGGGCCCTGCGGGGCGACATCCTGTACGCGACCGACCTGTTCGACCGCGAGACGGTCGAAGCCGTCGCCGAGCGGTTCGTCCGCGTCCTGGAGCAGACGGCCGCCGATCCGGGCCTGCGCGTCAAGGACGTGGACGTCCTGCTCGCGGGGGAGCGGCAGCGGCTGGTGGCACAGGTCAACGACACCGCCGAGCCCTCCCTGGAGCCAGGCCTCGCCGCGGAACTGAGCCGGCAGGTACAGGCGACCCCGGAGGCACTCGCCGTCATCGGCGACGATGAGTCGGTCACCTACCGGGAGCTGGAGGCCCGGTCGAACAGGCTGGCGCACTGGCTGGTCGAGCACGGGGTGCGGGCGGAGTCGCGGGTGGCGGTGTGCCTGCCCCGCACGGTGGACCTGGTGGTGGCGCTGCTGGCGGTGCTGAAGGCCGGCGCAGCCAGTGTCCCGTTGGATCCGGACCACCCGCGTGCCCGGCTCGACGCCGTCATCGCGCACGCGCAGCCCACGCTGGTGCTGGATGTGGGCACGCTGGCCGGGGCGGCCTTGTCGGGGCACCCGGACACGGCACCGGAGGTGGTCGTCCGGCCCGAGAACACCCAGTACGTGATCTACGCGACGGAGCCGACCGGGACGCCCAAGGGCGTGGCCGTCCCGCGCGGCGCGGTGGCCAACTTCCTGGCCACGCTGCGGCGTCGGTTCCCGCTCGCGCCCGAGGACCGGATGCTGTTCGGCACGACCGTGGCGCTCGACCTGGCCGCCACGGAGCTGTACCTCCCGCTCGTCACCGGCGCGGCCATGGTGCTGGCCGGTGAGGAGGCCGTCGACGACCTGTCGGCCCTGGCGGACCTGATGCGCCGCCACGCGGTCACCGCGGTGCAGGCCACCCCCGGCTTCTGGCAGGCGCTGGCGATGCGCGTGCCGCATGCCGCGAACGGTCTGCGGATCATCGTCGGCGGAGAGCCCCTGCCGGCCCGCCTCGGCACGACCCTGGCCAAGCAGGCCGCCGAGGTGGTCCACGCGTACGGCTGCGCCGAGACGGCGATGTGGTGCACCGAGGCACGCGTGCGGGTGGGGGCGGGGGTACCGATCGGCTTGCCGGTCGGGAACACCCGGGTGTACGTGCTCGACTCACGGTTGCGCCCGGTCCCGCGCGGCGTGCCGGGGGAGCTGTACGTCGCCGGTGCGGGCGTGGCCCGCGGCTACGAGGGCCGGCCGGAGCTGACCGCCGAGCGGTTCGTGGCGTGCCCGTTCGATCCTGTCGATGGCGGACCGGCCGGGCGGATGTACCGCACCGGGGACCTGGTGCGCTGGGACAGCAACGGCCAGTTGGAATACCTCCAACGGACCGACCGCCAGGTGCGGATCCGGGGATTTCGCGTCGAGCCGGGCGAGATCGAACAGGTGTTGGCCGCACACCCCGGTGTGGCGCGGGCGGCGGCCGTGGTGCGGGAGAACCAGGACGGCGGCAGGCGCATCGTGAGCTATGTGATGCCCGGGCCCGACGTCGAGCACGGAGACGCCGGCGTCCAGGCGCTGCTCGCCGAGCTGGCCGATTACCTGCGGGAGCACCTCCCACGCCCCATGGTGCCCGCCGCGCTGATGCCGCTCCCGGAGATCCCGCTGACCGCGGACGGAGCGATCGACCGGGCAGCGCTGCCGTCCGAGGACCCGGGCGCCGCCGGGGGCCGGACACCGCGCAACTCCCACGAGGAGCGCATGTGCGCCCTCTTCTGCGAACTGCTCGGCCTGGAGAGTGTCGGCATCGACGACGACTTCTTCGAACTGGGCGGGCACTCGCTCCTTGCCACGCGGCTCAGCGCCCGCATCCGCGGCGAGTTCGACATCGAGATGCCTCTCAGGACGATCATCAAGTACCCCACGGTGGCCGAGCTGGCCGCGCTCCTGCTCGTCGCCTCGTCCGAGGACCTCGACGACCCGTTCGCCGTCGTGCTGCCGCTGAACCCCGATCCCGGCACGGGCAAGCTGCCGCTGTGGTTCCTGCACGGAGGAGGCGGGCTCGGCTGGGCGTTCTTCAGCTTCGTGCTGCACGCGCAGGACCGGCCGGCCTACGCCCTGCAGTCCCGCGGCTGGAACGGCGTGGAGAAGCTGGCGGGCTCGGTGGAGGAGATGGTCGAGGACTACGTCGACGAGATGGTGCGGGTCCAGCCGGAAGGGCCCTTCCACCTGATCGGCTGGTCCTACGGCGGCACCGTCGTGCAGGCCGTCGCGGAGGCGATCGACCGGCGCGGGCGCGAGATCGCTTTCGTGGCCATCCTGGACTCCCAGCCGGGGGGCGGCTATTTCAGGGATCTCCATACCGGCAGGACGGTGTCGGACTACCGCGAGGAACTCGTGGAGCACTTCAGCGAGTACTTCGGGGACATCGAGAACCAGCAGCAACTCGTGGACACCATGGCGGGCATCCTGGCCAACAACGCGGCCATCATGATGGATTTCGAATCGCCGGTCTACCGCGGTGACGTGCTGTTCTTCAACGCGACGCTGGAAGAGAACTCGTACGCGCACCTGTGGCGGCCCTACATCCTGGGGTCCATCGAAGTGCACGACGTCCGCGCCGTGCACCACGAATTGCACATGCCCGGACCCGTGGCCGAAATCATGGATGTCATCAACCGCAAGCTCGACGCATGAGCCGACGTCGGTTTTCCGGGTGCGGCGCAGCGAACCATCGGATGGAGGAACGGGGTTGGTCGGGGTGAGGGAAACCGGTGGGTCCACGGGAGACGGGGACCGGACCACGCTGCTGTGCGTGCCGTTCGCGGGAGCGGGGGCCTCGTTCTTCCACCCGTGGGGGGCGCTGGCCGCCGGCCGGTGGCCGGTGCTCGCCTTCGAACTGCCCGGCCGGGAGCGGCGGATGCTGGAGACGCCCTACCGCAGTGTCGTCGAGGCGGCCAAGAACGAGGCCGACGGCCTCGCCGCGCGGCTGGGCGCCGGTGCGCGCGTGGTGATGTTCGGGCACAGCCTGGGCGCCGTGCTCGCCTACGAGCTGGTGCACCGGCTGACCGAGCGCGACATCCACGTCGAGCGGCTGGTCGTCAGCGGTTCGCCCGGGCCGTGGACACAGCGGGAGCGACGCGCGGCGGGCCTGCCCGACGAGGAATTCCTCGCCCGCGTCGAGGAGTTCGCGGGGTTCCGGCACGAGGCCCTCGACCATCCGGAGATGCGTGAGCTGATACTCCCCGTGCTCCAGGCCGACTGCGAGATGCACGAGAACTACGTCCCGAGCACCGACGCACCGGTGTCGGTGCCGATCTGCTCGCTACGGGGTGACTCCGACGGCCTGGTCACCGCGGACGAGGCGCGGCAGTGGCGGGACGCGACCACGAGTGGCTTCAGCTACGTGGAACTCCCGGGCGACCACATGTACCTGGTGGCGCTCGGCCGGGAGGTCCTCGACGTGATCGAGGAGGTGTCCGGTCGTGACGGCTGAGGCCCGTGTCAGTGGCCGTGTCAGGGGCGTGACAGATCGGTGTCAGGACCGGCGATGACGGTGGAGACATGACAAGTGCGGCAATCACAGTCTCCGGACTGCGCAAGGCATATGGCGACAAAGTCGTGCTCGACGGCATCGACTTCGAGGTCGCCGAGGGATCGGTGTTCTCCATGCTCGGCCCGAACGGGGCGGGCAAGACGACGACGGTGAACGTCCTGGCGACGCTGCTGAAGGCCGACGCCGGCACGGTGCACGTCGCCGGGCACGACGTGGCGAGCGCGACCAAGCAGGTACGTGGCTCCATCGGCGTGACCGGCCAGTTCGCCGCGGTGGACGACCTGCTGACGGGCCGGGAGAACCTCCAGCTGGTGGCGGATTTGAAGCGTGCGCCCTCCGCCGCTCAGCTGGTGGCGCAGCTGCTGGAGCGGTTCGAGCTGACGGAATCCGCGGACAAGATGGCCGCCACCTACTCCGGCGGCATGCGCCGCAAGCTGGATTTGGCGATGACGCTGGTCGGCAAGCCGCGGATCATCTTCCTGGACGAGCCGACCACGGGTCTCGACCCTCGCAGCAGGCGCACCATGTGGGGGATCGTCCGCGATCTGGTGGCCGACGGCACCACCATCTTCCTCACCACCCAGTACCTCGACGAGGCCGATGAGCTCTCCGACCGGGTCGTGGTGCTCGACCAGGGCCACCTGGTCGCCGAGGGGACCCCCGAGGAACTCAAGCGGCAGGTCCCCGGCACCCACGTCCGGCTGCGGTTCAACGACCTCGACGACCTCGACACCGCCGCGCGGATCCTGGCCGGGGCCACCCGGGACGACCAGGAACTGACCCTGCGGGTGCCCAGCAACGGCGACTCGAGGTCGCTGCGGGCCATGCTGGACCGGCTCGACGAGCACATGCTCAACGCTCAGGAGTTCTCCGTGCACACACCGGACCTCGACGACGTCTTCCTCGCCCTGACCGGGCAGACGCGCGTGAAGGAGGAGGCCAAGTGAGCTCCCTCGCCGCGGCCATGACCGACTCGTCGATCATGTTGCGCCGCAACCTGAAGCACACCCTGCGGAACCCGATCACGGTGTTCAACGCGGCCCTGGTCCCCATCGTGATCATGCTGTTGTTCGTCAAGGTGTTCGGCGGCGCCTTCAGCGTGGGCGAGAACTACGTCGACTACGCGACGCCCGGCATGCTCGTGATGGCGGTCAGCTACGGCCTGAGTGCCACCGCGGTGGCCGTGAACGACGACATGCGCAAGGGCATCATCAACCGGTTCAAGGCCATGGACGTGTCGCGCGGTGCCGTCCTGACCGGCCAGGTCGTCGTCACCATCGTGCGCTGCCTGGTGGCCAACGCGGCCATCATCGGGGTCGCCTTCGCCATGGGGTTCGACCCGGCCGCCAGCGGCCTCGACTGGCTCTACGTGCTCGGTCTCATCCTGCTCCTGAGCATCGCGGCCAGCTGGCTCACCGTCGCCGTGGGCCTGGCCGCCAAGACCGCGGAGTCGGCGGGTCTGGCCGCGGTGCCGCTGATCATGCTGCCGTTCCTGAGCACCGCGTTCGTGCCCTCGGAGACGATGGGGGCCGGCGTGCGGCAGTTCGCGGAGTACCAGCCCTTCACCCCGATCATCGAGACGCTGCGCGGACTGCTCCTGGAGAGCGGCCCGTCCAGCGGCGACGCGATCGCGGCCGTCGCCTGGTGCGTCGGGCTCGCCCTCCTCGGCTACACCTGGGCGCTCTCCAGCTTCAAGAAGCGAGCGTGACCCGCACCAGCTGAGACCAGTTGGTGCGCGTCCCCTCCCTGGCCGCCTCGGCGAACCCCGCGTCGCCGAGGCGGCGGCGTGCGCTCTCCTCGATCCGGGACACGTCCGGATGGGAGCAGTCCCGCAAGCCGCGCACGCCCGCGCTCGCCGCCAGCAGCCGCGCGGCCTGCTCGTGCTCGTCCCGGCGCAGGGCCAGGTCGGCGACCCCGACGAGCACCTGCGCGATCAGTGGCGCGTGCCCTCCCTCCGACGCCGCCGCGCAGGCGGCCCTGCGGTGTGCCCGGGCCTCGCCGAGATCGTCGGCGAGGTAGCCCCGCAGGTCGTGGGTCACCGCGCGGATGTTCGCCCGCTCCGCCTCGTCGCCCAGCATGGCCGCCGCGAGGCCCAGTTGCCGGTGCGCCTCGTCGGCGTCGCCGCCCCACCGGGCGAGCTCCGCCTCCGAGAGGGCCAGCTCGGCCAGCGCGTCCGGCCAGGTCACCTGCCGCGCGCACCGCCGCGCCTCGGCGATGGCGGCCGCTGCGGCGTCGCGATCCCCCAGCAGCCAGTACAGCTGCGCCTGCCGCGACCGCATCCGGACGACGTCCTCACGGGCACCGACCTCGGTCGCGGCTTCGGTGACCACCTCGGTGACGACTGCGATCGCCTGCTCGTAGTGCTCACACGCGGCGGCGAACCGGCCGCGCACGGCGATCCGGTCCGCCAGCTCGGTCAGGGCGAACGACATCCCGAACCGCTCCCCGAGCGCCGAGAACTCGGCGAGCGCCCCCTTCAGATACGTGTCCGCCTCCCACCCGTCCCGGCCGAGCATGATCCGCATCTTGCCCAGGTGGAGCCGGGCCATGGCACGCACCCAGGGGTCCTCGTCGTCGAGGAGCGGTTCGAACGCCGGCAGGAACGCGTCGGGCGCCTGGAGCATGCGCTCCAGCGGGGCGATGAACCCCAGCATCGGGTGGCGGCGACGGCTGAGCCTGCTGAACCGGTACGCCTTGTGGATCCACTCCGCGGCCTGGTGCTCGTCGCCGCCCCGCCCGGAGCTCACGAACATCGCGATGACCGCGTAGACGATGGCGCGGACCTCGTCGGACACCTCGCCGGGCATCCTGGTGGCCGCGGTGAGCAGCTCCATGCCCTCGGTCTTGTGGCCGCCCAGCCACCAGTACCATCCCGCGCCCGCCGCGAGCCGCATCGCCGCCGGTGCCTCGCCCGCCGCCAGCGCGCCGCGCATCGCCGCGCCGATGTTGTCGTGCTCGGTCTCGAGCGTGGCCAGCCAGTCCAGTTGCTCGGCGCGGCGCAGGTGCGGCTCCGCGACCTCGGCGAGCTCGGTGAAGTGGGCCAGGTGCGCGCGGCGCACGCGGTCGCTCTCCCCGGCCTCCGTGAGCCGGTGCCGGGCGTACTCCTTGATCGTGCCGATCATGCGATAGCGCGGGGCGCTGCCGCCCTCGGCGAGCAGCAGCGACTTCTCGGTCAGCGCGGTGAGCAGTTCGAGCACCTGCTCGGGCTCCACCGCGTCACCCGCGCACACCTGCTCGGCCGCCTCCAGGCTCGCCCCGTCGGAGAACACCGACAGCCGGCGCAGGACCATCCGCTCGGCGTCGCTGAGCAGCTCCCAGCTCCAGTCGACCGAGGCGCGCAGCGTCTTGTGCCGGGGCAGTGCGGTTCGGCTGCCGTTGGTCAGCAGGCGAAAGCGGTTGTCGAGCCGGTTGGCGAGCTGGTCGACGGACATCGTGCGCAGGCAGGCCGCGGCCAGTTCGATCGCCAGCGGAATGCCGTCCAGAGCCCGGCAGACCCGCGCGATGGTCGCCAGGGTGTGCGCGTCGGCCCCGAGGTCCCGGCGCACGGCGCTGGCCCGGTCCCGCAGCAGCCGGACGGCGGGCGAGGCCGTGATCTCCTCCGCGCCCGCGTCACCGGCCGGCAGGGCCAGCGGTTCCACCAGCCACAGGGCCTCCCCGGTGATGCCGAGCGGTTCCCGGCTGGTGACCAGGATGCGCAGCCGGCGGCACTCCCCGAGCACCCGGTGGGCGAAGACCGCCGCGGACTCGATGACGTGTTCGCAGTTGTCCAGGATCAGCAGCGCTTCCCGCTCGCGCATCGCGACGACGAGCCGGTCGACGAGTTCCGCGTTCGAGGGCCCGCGGAACAGTGAATCGCGCAGGCCCAGACCGGCGAGCGTGGACTGCGCCACGTCGGCCACGCCGCCGTTGACGCGGACGGCGGCCAGCTCCACCAGCCACACCCCGTCCGGCAGATCGCCGACCAGCGTGCGTGCGGTCTCCGTGGCCAGCCGGGTCTTCCCCGAGCCGGCAGGCCCGATCACGGTGGTGAGCCGGTGCTCGGCGACGAGCTCGCGGACCGCGGCGACATCGGCGCCCCGGCCGACCAGGGTGGTCAGCTCGGCGCGCAGGTTCGTCTTGCGGCCCGCTTCCCCTTGCCGCAGTGGCTGACCCAACTCGCCGCGCAGCAGGGCGAGATGCAGTGCCGCCAGCTCGGGGGAGGGGTCGGCGCCCAGCGCGTCGGCCAGGGCCTCCCTCGCGCGCTGATACACCTGTAGCGCCGCACTGTCACGACCGGCCGCGGCCAGGGCGCGCATCAGCGCGGCGACGAACCGCTCCCGTACCGGATGCGCGGCGACCAGATCGGTCAGTTCCGCGACCAGCTCGGCGCCGCGGCCCAGGGCGATCTCGGTGTCGATCCGCTCCTCCGCGGCGGTCAGCCGCAGCGTCTCCAGCCGGGCGATCGCGGCATCGAAGGAGATGCTGTCGTGGAGACCGATGTCCTGCATGGCCGCACCGCGCCACAGGCCGAGCGCTTCGGTGAGCAGCTGTACCCGCCGTGGACTGTTCTCGGCCCGGGCCCGGCCCGCGCCGACGAGGCGTTCGAACCGCACGGCGTCGACGGCGTCGGGCTCCAGCGTCAGCCGGTACCCGTCGGTCTGCCCCTCGATCACTCCGTCCGGCAGTGCCTTGCGCAGCCGGGAAGCCAGTCGCTGAAGGGCGTTCGACGCGTCGGCGGGCGGGTGCTCGCCCCAGATCCAGTCGACCAGGGAGGCCTTGGGAACCGCGTGGCCCGCTTTGAGGGCGAGGGCGACCAGCAATCCGCGCAGTCGCGCGCCCGGCACATCGACCAAGTCGCCCTGGTCTGTGCGCACTTCAAACGGACCCAGCATCCCGATCTGCACGCGCTGATTCTGTCATGAGCATTTGGCCGGCCGTGCACTGGCCGACGCGCTCGGGGGCATCGCGCGGGCCACGGTTTCGCCAGATCAACCGGGCGTGTCGGTGTCGCCGGCGCCTTCGCGGGACCGGTGCGGTTGTCCCGTGGACGGGACAACCGCGAAGCGCCGGCGGGAGGCCCCGCGGAGGGGCCGGCTCCCGGTGCTCCCGCGCCCTACTCCCGCAGTTCGAGCGTGCAGCACTTGACGCTGCCGCCGGCCTTCAACAGTTCGGCCAGCTCGGCGCCGACGGGGTGGTAGCCGCGCTCGCGCAACCGCGCCGCGAGGCCGACGGCCCGCCGGGGCAGGACGACGTTGCGGCCGTCCGACAGGGCGTTGAGGCCGAACACGGCGGCATCGGCCTCGTCGGCGATGACGGCGTCCGGGAACCGCTCGGCCAGCACCGCCTGGCTCTGCGGGGAGAACGCGCCCGGGTAGTACATGATCTCCGCGTCCCCGAGCACCGCGAGCGCCGTGTCGAGGTGGTAGAACCGCGGATCGACGAGCGTCAGGCTGATCACGGGGCGCCCGAAGAACTCGCTCACCTCGGCGTGGGCCCGCGGTTCGGAGCGGAAGCCGGTGCCGGCCAGGATCTCCCTGCCGGTGAAGAGGAAGTCGCCCTCGCCCTCGTTGACGTACTGCGCCTGCCGGACCTCGGACCAGCCGCCGCGGCCGAACCACTCCAGGTAGGCTGCGGACTCGCCCTGGCGCTGGGAGTGCCGGAAGCGCGCGACGAGCACCTTGCGGTCCACGACGATCGCGCCGTTCGCGGCGAAGACCATGTCGGGGAGCCCCGGCACGGGCTCGATCAGCCGCACGTCATGGCCCAGTTCGGCGAAGGTGTCGAAGAGCCACTTCCACTGGGAAAGACCGGTGTCTATCGAGGTGGGCCGGTCCGGGTCCATCCACGGATTGATCGAGTACGTGACGTCGAAGTACGTGGGACGGCACATCAGATATTGCCGGGGCGATGCCTTTCGCTGTTCCTGCGGCACCTTCATTCCCTTCTACAGGTGACACTTCGAGTTTTCCGGAGCGGTCCCCGGATGAAAAAGGAATAACGCGGAGCGGAGAAAGTCAATGCGGCAGCAGTCAGGGCGGCGCGCTGTCCTGTCGGCGGGACAACGGCGTCCGGCGCGGCCGTTCAGCCCTCTCTTGCACTGCGTTTCCTTCGCCATTTACGTTGACCTGGCGATGTCCCTCGGAGCGCTGTCGGCGCCCACTTCCGCGCAACGGATTCGGCCGCCCGACGGGGCAGTGGAAAGGAAAGGGCTGGCAATGGAGTCAGAAGCGCAAGCTGTGCCTTCGAGTGCGCCCGAGTCACTCGTCCGAGGGGTCTCGGTTCTGTGGGGCGAATACCTCCCCTCCCGTGAAGTCGGGCCGGACGACGACTTCTTCGCGCTCGGCGGCAATTCGCTGATCGGAATCAAGATCATCGACCGGGTGGCCCAGGACTGGGGCGTCGAACTCTCCGTACGTGACTTCTACCTGGCGCAGACTCCGGCCCGGGTCGCCGCGCTGATCGAGCAGGGGAGGACACAGACGTGAGGTTGACGCCCGGCCCTGCGCGCGACATCGACCTCGACCGCGTCGACCTGTTCGACCTGGATCTCTACACCGAGGGGGATCCCCACCCGATCTGGGACGCGATGCGGGAGAAGGCGCCCCTGCACCGCCAAGTCCTGCCGGACGGGCGCGAGTTCTGGTCGGTGACGCGCTACGACGACGTCTGCCGGGTCCTCGGCGACCACCGGGAGTTCACCTCGGAACGCGGCACGGTGGTCACGCACCTCGGGGTGGACGACGTCGCGGCGGGAAAGCTGATGACGTCCACCGACCCGCCCCGGCACACCCAGGTGCGCAGGGCGATCGGCGCCACGCTCACCGCACGCGCGGTGGCGTCCTGGGAGAACCGCATCCGGCAGACCATCGTGCGCTTCCTCGAACCGGCCCTCCAGGGCGCCACCTTCGACCTGGCCGAGCAGGCGCTGCTCCTGCCGGCGATGGTCACGGGCCCGCTCCTGGGCATCCCGGAGCGGGACTGGGAGGAGCTCGTGCAACTCACCGCGATGGTGACGGCCCCCTCGGACCCGCACTTCCAGCACGGCAGCGAGGCCGCGACGCTGGCCATCTCCCACCACGAACTGGTCACCTACGTCACCGAGTGGGTCAAACGGCGGCGGGCGACGGGCGACGAGGACGGGAGCCTGCTGGACCACCTCATGGGCGTCCGTGCGGGCGACGCGCCACTGACCGACGAGGAGATCGCCCTCGATGGCTACAGCATCCTCCTGGGCGCCAACGTCACCACGCCGCACACCGTCTCGGGCACGGTGCACGCCCTCATCGAGCGGCCCGAACAGTTCGCCAAGGCACAGGCCGACCCCTCGCTGGTCCCGAACCTGGTCGAGGAAGGGCTGCGCTGGACATCGGCGGCCTGTAACTTCATGCGCTACGCGGTCAGCGACATCCGGATCGGCGGCGGCGTGATCCCGGCCCGCGGGGCGGTCGTGGCCTGGATCGGATCGGCCAACCGCGACGCGTCCCACTTCAGCGATCCGCACGCGTTCGACCTCACGCGGGGCAACGCCAAGCGCCAGGTCGCGTTCGGGTTCGGGCCGCACTTCTGCATCGGCGCACCGCTGGCCCGTCTGACGCTGCGCGTCTTCTTCGAGGAACTGCTCCAGCGGTGCGAATCGATCGCCCTGGACGGCGAGCCGCAGCATCTGCGGTCGTACTTCATCGCCGGGATGACCCACCTCCCCATCGTCGCCAAGAAACGGACGACGCCATGACATCCGGCTCCACCACCGCCACCTCACCGTGGTTCGTCCGGCCGTCCTCCACCGATCACGCCGCCCGCCTCTTCTGCTTCCCCCACGCGGGATCCGGGGCCTCGGCCTTCAGCGCCTGGCCGGCCGCGATCGACGACGTCGAGGTCTGCCCGGTGCAGTTCCCCGCCCGCGAGAACCGCCTGGCCGAACCCCACTACGACACCTACGAGAACCTCGCCGCCGACCTGATCGGACCACTGACTCCGCGACTCGACCGGCCCTACGCGCTCTTCGGCCACTGCGCGGGAGCGCTGCCCGCCTTCGAGACCGCCGTCCTGCTCGCCGAGCTGGGCCTGCCCCGGCCGGCCTGCCTCTTCGTGTCGGGCCAGTCGGCACCGCACGACGCCGCGAGTGACCGCATGCTCACCATGACCGAGCCCGCACTCCGCGCCGAGCTGGAGTCGGTCATCCGCGGACGGGGGATCGAACCCCGGTCGGACATGCTCGATCTGGGCATGGTCGTGCTGCTCCGCGATCTCGCCGCCGCGCGCGCGTACCGGCGTACCGAGCCCGTCGCGGCGCCCTGCCCCCTCGTCGTCCTGCACTGGCGCGACGACCCCGGCGTGCGCCTCGACCAGCTCTCGGGGTGGCGACGGTACGCGGACTCGGTCGATTTCCACGGGATCGACGGCACCCAGCACGACTTCATGAACGCACCCGACGCACTGCGGAAGCTGCTGACCTCTTGGCGGTGAAGGCAGTGCGGCCCGTGAGCGCGGTACGCCGAGGGAACCGGAAGGAATGCGCATGAGTGGCACAGCCGCCGATATTGCGGTCATCGGTATGTCATGCCGTTTCCCCGGCGTGCACGACCCGCGGGAGTTCTGGCGTCTGCTGCTCGACGGGAAGTCCACCGTCGGCACCTTCCCCGAGCAGCGCGCGGCGAGCGCCCCGCCACACCCGCCCCACCCGGACACCGCCACCGTCACCGCGGGGTCGTTCCTCGACGCCGTCGACGGGTTCGACGCGGAGTTCTTCGGGACGGACCCGGCGGAGGCGGCCGCCATGGACCCCGTACAACGACTGGGACTCGAACTCGCCTGGGAGGCCGTCGAGGACGCCCGTATCGCGGCGACGACGCTCGCCGGCCGCGAGGTCGACGTCCTGGTCGGTGCCGCGTCCTCCGGGTATGACGTGCTGCGCAAGCTGTCGGGCAGCGACCGGGACGACCATTACGCCGCGCTCGGATCGAGCGGCGCGCTGATCGCCAACCGGATATCGGGCCTCTTCGACGTCCGCGGCATGAGCTTCTGCGCGGACTCGGGCCAGTCCTCGTCCCTGGTGGCGCTGGCGCTGGCATGCGAACGAGTACGCAGCGGCGCGGTCGACATGGCGATCGCGGGCGGCGTGAACCTCGTCGTCGATCCGGACGCGGGACTCGCCATGGCGAATCTGGGCGCCCTGTCACCCGACGGCCACTGCTTCACCTTCGACGAACGGGCCAGCGGTTTCGTCCGGGGCGAGGGCGGGGGATTCGTCCTGCTGAAGCGGCTGGACCTCGCCGTCGCCGACGGTGACCCCATCCACGCGCTGGTCCGCGGCTGGAGCGTCGCCAGCGGTGGCGCGACCTCCCGGATGCCCGACCCCAGCCCCGGCGCGCAAGCGGCGACCGCGCTGTCCGCGCTGCGACGCGCGGGCGTCCCGTTCGACGAGATCGACTACGTCGAGGCCCACGGCACCGGCACCCGACTGGGCGACCCCGCCGAGATAGCCGGTCTGCGCGCGGTGTTCCGGGAAACCGGCCGCAGCCGGCCCCTGACGATCGGTTCGGTGAAGACGAACGTCGGTCACCTGGAGCCGGCCGCGGGCATCGTCGGCTTCATCAAGGCGGTGCTCTGCGTGGAGCACGCACAGCTGGTTCCGAGCCTGAACTTCCGCTCTCCGAACCCCGCCATCCCCGACTTCCAGCAGGACTTCGAGGTCCTGCGCACCGCCCGGCCCTGGCCGAGCGCGCCGGACCGGCCGCGGCGGGCCGGGGTGTCGTCGTTCGGCATGGGCGGCACGAACGCCCACGTGATCCTGGAGCAGGCGCCACAAGAACGGACCCGGCCCCGCAGCGAGGAGGCGGACCCCGCATCCGCGGGCACCTTCGGCGTGGTGCCATGGGTCCTGTCGGCGCGGACGGAGGCCGCCTTGCGCGCACAGGCCTCCCGGTTACGCGAACGCGTGGCCGCGGACACGTCCGTGCCGGTGGCCGACGTGGGGCATTCGCTCGTGTCGACGCGGGCGCTGTTCGACCACCGGGCGGTGGTGCTGGGCGGTGGCCGGCAGGAGTCGCTGGCCGGCCTGGACGTGGTGGCGTCGGGTGGAAGCTCGGCGCGGGTGATTCAGGGGAAGGCCGCAGGACCGGTGGGCCCGGTCGTCTTCGTGTTCCCCGGCCAGGGCTCGCAATGGGCGGGCATGGGCAAGAGGCTGTACGCGGAGTCGGACGTCTTCGCGCGCGCGATCGACGAGTGCGCTGATGCACTGGCGCCGTGGGTGGACTGGTCGCTGGCGGACGTGGTGACCGGCGCGGAGTCGGCGCCGTCGCTGGAGCGCGGCGACGACGTGGTGCAGCCGGCGTTGTTCGCGATGATGGTGTCCCTCGCCCGGGTGTGGCGGTCGCTGGGCGTGGTCCCCGACGCGGTGGTGGGGCACTCGCAGGGCGAGATCGCCGCGGCCTGCGCGGCGGGTGCGCTCCCGCTCCAGGACGCGGCGCGGATCGTCGCCCTGCGCAGCCAGGCATTGACGCAATTGGCCGGCCTGGGCGGACTGAACGCGGTGGCCGCGCCCCTCGCCTGGGTGGAGGAGCGGCTGAGCCGGTGGCCCGGGCGGCTCTGCGTGGGCGCGGTCAACGGACCGGGCTCCGTGGTCATCTCCGGGGACCTCGAAGCGCTGGAGCAGTTTGCCGCGATGGCGGCCGAAGACGGCGTGCGGGTGCGCCGGGTCAGAATCGAGTACGCGTCCCACTCCCACCAGGTGGAACGCATCCGTGATCGCGTGCTCCAGGCCGCCGCGGACCTCTCCCCGAAGGAGACGGGGGTGGAATTCCACTCCACGGTCACCGGGGGAGTCCTCGACACGCGCCGACTCGACGGCTCGTACTGGTACGACAACCTGCGCTCACCGGTGCGTTTCGGCGAGGTGGTCGAACACCTGATGCAACGCGGGGGCCATGACCGCAGTGGGGTGTTCCTCGAAGTCAGCCCGCACCCGGTGCTCGCGGTGGCGATGGAGGAGACCGCCGACGCACTGGCGGCCTCACCGCTGGTGGCCGGCACCCTCCACAAGGACGACGGCAGCGCGAGCAAGATCATCACTTCGCTGGCCGAGCTGCACGTCCGGGGCGTGCCGGTGAACTGGGAGCACGTCTTCGCCGCGCACCGGCCGCGCCGCATCGGCTTGCCCACCTACCCGTTCCAGCGGCAGCGGTACTGGCTGACGGCACCCGACGACACGGACACGCCGACAGCACGACATGACATGCCGACCGTGCCAACCGACACGGCCACCAACAGCACGAGCCCCTCCACGCACACGAGCGGACACGGCCCGCAGCGGCCCGCTGCCGCCGCCACCCCGGCGGCTCACCTGGACTCGGAAGCACTGGTGCTGAACCTCGTGTGCGCCGAAACGGCAGCGGTGCTGAGCAGGAACGACACGGACCTGACGGGCACCGACCTCATGACGAGGTCGACCGAGACCTTCAAGGACCTGGGGTTCGACTCCTCGATGGCCGTACGGCTCCGCAACCGGCTCGCCACGGCGGCAGGCGTGCGGCTCCCGGCCGCCGTCGCCTTCTCCTACCCCACCCCGCGAGCACTCGGCGGGCACATCTTCTCCCTCCTCAAGCCGGAGACGCCCGACGTTCCGGCACCGGCGGAGGAAACGCGACCGGCAAGCCGGAGCGACGACGAACTATACGAACTGATCGACCGCGGATACGTGTAGCGCCACCCGTACGTCCGAGCAACAACCGTTGGGGGAGGCCCTGGTGAACGACGTCGACAAGCTCCGGTCCTACTTGCGACGCGCCGTCGACGATGCGCAGTCCCTGCGCGAGCGGGTGCGCGAGCTGGAGGATTCCGCTCGCGAGCCCCTCGCGATCGTGGGCATGGCCTGCCGCTACCCAGGAGACGTCCGCGCCCCCGAGGACCTGTGGCGTCTGGTCAGCGAAGGCGTCGACGCCATCACCGAGTTCCCCACCGACCGCGGCTGGGACACCGAGAAGCTCCTCGATCCCGACCCGGACCGACCCGGCGCTTCCTACGTCACCAAGGGCGGGTTCCTGTCCGACGCGCCCGAGTTCGACCCCGCGTTCTTCGGGATCAGCCCGCGCGAGGCGACGGCGATGGACCCGCAGCAGCGCCTCCTCCTGGAGACGTCCTGGGAGGCGTTCGAGCGGGCGGGCGTCGACCCGACCGCACTGCGCGGCAGCCGTACCGGCGTGTTCGTCGGCGCCATGACCCAGGAGTACGGCCCTCAACTCCACGACGGAGCAGCCGGGTTCGACGGCTACCTCCTCACCGGCAACACCGCGAGCGTCGCCTCCGGCCGCGTCGCCTACACCTTCGGCTTCGAAGGACCCGCGGTGACGGTCGACACCGCATGCTCGTCATCCCTGGTCTCGATGCACCTGGCGGCCCAGGCCCTGCGCAACGGCGAGTGCTCGCTGGCCCTGGCGGGCGGCGCAGCCGTCATGGCCACACCGGGCATGTTCGTGGAGTTCAGCCGACAGCGCGGACTCGCCGTGGACGGGCGCTGCAAGGCCTTCGCCGATGCGGCGGACGGCACCGCCTGGGCGGAGGGCGTAGGCCTGCTGCTGCTGGAACGCCTCTCCGATGCGCGGCGAAACGGCCATCAGGTCCTTGCGGTCCTGCGCGGTTCAGCGGTCAACCAGGACGGCGCCAGCAATGGCCTGACCGCCCCCAACGGCCTTTCCCAGGAACGCGTGATACGCCAGGCACTGGCCGGCGCCGGCCTCTCTCCGCAGGACGTCGACGTCGTCGAGGCCCACGGAACGGGAACGACACTGGGTGACCCGATCGAGGCGGAAGCGCTGCTGGCCACCTATGGTCAGGACCGCCCCGAGGACCGGCCGCTGTGGCTGGGTTCGCTGAAGTCGAACGTCGGTCACACCCAGGCCGCGGCGGGCGTGGGCGGTGTCATCAAGATGGTGATGGCCCTGCGGAACGGGGTGCTGCCCCGCACGCTGCACGTGGACGCGCCGTCCTCGCACGTGGACTGGGCTGCGGGAGGCGTGGAACTCCTCACCGAGGAGCGACCTTGGCCTAAGACGGGCCGCCCGCGCCGTGCGGGTGTGTCGTCCTTCGGCGTCAGCGGCACGAACGCCCATGTCATCGTCGAACAGGCCCCGGAGGGCGAAGCCGCCGACCACGAGGGCGCGTCGGCGTCAGGGCCGGCTGTGGTGACGGATGGGACGTTGCCGTGGGTGGTGTCGGCGAAGTCGGATGCGGGGCTGCGGGATCAGGCCCGACGGCTGCTCGATTACCTGGATGGCCCTTCGCAGGTGACGGCTGCTGAGGTTGGTCATGCGTTGGCGGCGGGCCGCTCCCTGTTCGATCATCGGGCGGTGGTGGTCGGCCGTGAACTGGCCGACTTCAGGGGTGGTTTGGCGGCATTGGCTGCTGGTGAGCCTTCCGCTCGTGTGGTCACGGGGGCGGCGGCTGCCGAGTCGGGCAAGACGGTGTTCGTGTTCCCCGGGCAGGGCTCGCAGTGGGTGGGCATGGGCGTGGAGTTGATGCGGACTTCGCCGGTGTTTGCCGAGCATCTGAGGGCGTGTGCGGCGGCGCTTGAGCCGTTCACGGGTTGGGATCTTCTCGATGTGCTCAACCAAGTGCCTGGTGTGCCTGGTTTGGATCGGGTGGATGTGGTGCAGCCCGCGTTGTGGGCGGTGATGGTTTCCCTGGCCCGGTTGTGGGAGCACCTCGGGGTTGCCCCGGACGCGGTGGTGGGGCACTCACAGGGGGAGATCGCTGCCGCGCACATCGCCGGTGTGCTGTCGTTGGAGGATGCGGCGCGGGTGGTGGCGTTGCGTTCGCGGGCGATTGCGGGCATCGCGGGTCGGGGCGGGATGGTTTCGCTTCCGGTGCCGGCGAAGGCTGCCGCAAAGTTGATTGCCCGGTGGGAGGGCCGGGTGGCGGTGGCCGTGGTGAATGGTCCGTCGTCCACCGTGGTGGCCGGTGACGCGGATGCGCTGGCGGAGCTGCTGATCCACTGCGAGAGCGAAGGTGTCAGGGCCCGGAAGATTCCGGTGGACTACGCCTCGCACACCTCGCACGTGGAGGCACTCCACGACCAGCTCCTGGAGCTCCTGGCTCCGGTTCGCGCGCAGGAAGCCACGGTGGCGTTCTACTCGACGGTCGCCGGTCACGTGGGCGGGCCGATGGCCGATACGACGGTGATGGGTGCGGCGTACTGGTACGAGAACCTGGCCACCACCGTCGACTTCCAGGCGACCATCCGCTCCCTCCTCGATGACGGGCACACCCTGTTCGTCGAGTCCAGCCCGCACCCGGTGCTGACCCATCCCTTGCAGGAGACCGCCGAAGACCACGAGGGTAGGCACGAGGTCGCGGTCACCGGCACCCTGCGCCGCGAGGACGACACCTGGCAGCGCGTGCTGACCTCCCTCGCGACCGCTCACACCCACGCCAGCGCGGACTGGGCCGGTTTCTACCCCGCCACCCGGCCCACCCACCTCGACCTGCCCACCTACCCCTTCCAACACCAGCACTACTGGATGGAGGCATCCGGAGGCGCGGCAGACGCGGCCGCGTCCGGACAGGCCGTGGTCGAACACCCGTTGCTCGGTGCGGCGGTGGAGCTGGCGGGGACCGATGTCACCGTACTGACCGGCCGGTTGTCGTTGCAGACGCATGGCTGGCTGGTCGACCACGCGGTCTCCGGCACCGTGCTGCTGCCCGGCACGGCCTTCGTCGAGATGGCGCTCCGCGCGGGTGACGAGGTAGGCGGCGATCACCTGGAGGAGCTCACCCTGCAAGCACCGCTGGTTCTGGCCGCCACCGGCGGCGTCCAGCTGCGGGTGGAGGTGGGTGAGGCCGGTGAAGCCGGGCGGCGATCCGTGAGCGTGCACTCCCGGCCCGACGGCGAGGGGACGGGTGTGCCCTGGACCTGCCATGCCACGGGCGTACTCGCCCCGGGCGGCCCGGCGCCGTCCTCGTGGGACCCCCAGGTGTGGCCGCCGGCCGGGGCGCTGCCGGTGGAAACCGATGAGCTGTACCCGGCGTTGGACGCGCTCGGCTATCAGTACGGCTCCGCCTTCCAGGGAGTGCGGGCGATGTGGCGGCGGGGAGAGGAGGTGTACGCCGAGGTGGTGTTGCCGCAGGAGCGGCACGCCGAGGCGACCGCCTTCGGCATCCACCCCGCGCTGCTGGACGCGGCCCTGCACGCCGGGCTCATTTCGGAGGACCCGGGGGCCGGGCGGGGAGCCGAGCCGCCGAGGCTGCCCTTCGTGTGGTCCGATGTGCGGTTGCATGCGACCGGCGCCACGGATCTACGGGTGCGGTTGGCCCCGTCGGGCTCTGACGCCATGGTGGTGGAGGTCGCCGACACCGAAGGCGCGCCGGTCGCGTCGGTCGGTTCGCTGGCGATGCGCCCCGTTGACCCGGGGAAGCTGGGCGGAGCACGAGAGGAACACCACGACGCGTTGTTCCGCATGGGGTGGGTGAGCCGCCCGGTGCAGGATGCCGGGGAGACCTTGCTCGGCCCGTGGGCCCTGGTGGGTGACGACGGGCTCGGGCTGGGCGCCCTTCTGGACGGCACACGTGCACGGCGGTACGCGGACTTGTCCGCGCTCGGTGCGGAGTTCGAGGCACTCGCCGCCACCAGCACAGCGACTGCCGACAGCACAGACACAGCCACCGTCGCAGCCGCAGCCACAGCCACTGACTCCGCCTTCCGACCCGAACTTGTGCTGGCCTGCCAGCTGCCCGTCCCGGAGGTCTCCTGCGCCGACGACATCGCCCCCGGCAGTCCTGCCGCCGTCCGTGCCCAGCTGCTCAGGGCACTGTCCCTGGTGCAGTCATGGCTCGCCGACGAGCGGTTCGCCGACACGCGGCTGGTCGTGGTCACCCGCGGTGCGGTGGCGGCCGGCCACGCGGAGCGGCCGGATCTCCCCTCCGCGCCGGTGTGGGGCCTGTTGCGCACCGCGCAGACGGAGAACCCGGACCGGTTCGTCCTCGTCGACGTCGATGAGGACGCGCGCTCCCTGCGAGCCCTGCCTGCCGCGCTGGCCTGCGGGGAGCCGCAGCTGGCGGTGCGTGGGGGAGAGGTCCTGGTGCCGCGGCTCGTCCGGGCCGCCGCCGACGGCGCGCTGATTCCCCCGCGGGAGGTGGCGTGGCGGCTGGACGCGACCGGCGGCGGCACCCTGGACGCGCTGTCCCTGGTGGCCGCACCCGACGCGGCTGAGCCGCTGCGGCCGCACCAGATCCGGGTCGCCGTGCGGGCGGCCGGGCTGAACGCCCGGGACGTGTCGGCCGCACTCGACGCCACCCGGGGTGAGAGCTCCGCACTGGGCGTCGAGGGCGCCGGTGTGGTGACCGAGGTCGGCTCGGGCGTGACCGGGCTGGGGCCGGGTGACCGGGTGATGGGACTGATGCCGGGAGCATTCGGCCCCCTGGCGGTCACCGATCAACACCTGGTCGTACGCATCCCTCATGACTGGTCGTTCGAGGACGCGGCATCGGTACCCCTGGCGTTCGCAGCGGCTTACCACGGCCTGGTGAACCGGGCGCAGCTGCGGCCGGGCGAGTCGCTGTTCGTGCACGACGCCACGAGCGGCGTGGGCATGGCCGCGGTGCAACTGGCACGACACCTGGGCGCGGAGGTGTTCGGCACGGCGAGCACCGACGACCGGGCCGCCCTGCGGGCAACCGGGCTGGACGACGCACACCTCGCGTCGTCGGGGGCACCGGAATTCGCGGAGCGGTTCCTGTCCGCCACCGGCGGCCGCGGCATGGACGTCGTACTGAACAGCCCGGCGCGGGAGCTGACGGACCGGGAGCCGACGGACGCCTCGCTTCGGCTGCTGCCGCGCGGGGGCCGCCTCGTGGACGCGGGCACGACCGGCACCTCGGGATCCCGGGAGGCGGCGGCCGGGTCCCCTCCCGGCGTGGAGCACCAGGCGTTCGACCTGACCGAGGTGGCCTGGGCGGAGCCGGAGCGGTTCCAGCAGACGCTGACCGAGATCGTCGCGCTGTTCGAGCGCGGAGTCCTGCGCCGCTCACCGGTGCGGGCATGGGAGGTGCGACAGGCCCCGGAGGCTTTTGCCGCGTTCAGCCGGGCCCAGCACATCGGGAGAAGTGTGCTGACCCTGCCACCGGCGTGGAACCCGGAAGGCACGGTCCTGCTCACCGGCGGCACCGGCACACTGGGCGGGCTCCTCGCCCGCCACCTGGTCACCGAACACGGAATGCGGCGCCTGCTGCTGGTCAGCCGACGCGGACCCGGCGCCGAGGGCGCCGCCGAACTGGTGGAACGGCTCGCCGGACTCGGCGCGACGGCCACGGTGGTGGCGTGCGACGTCTCCGACCCCGAAGCGCTGTCCGACCTCCTGGACGCGATACCGGCCGAGCACCCGCTGACCGCGGTCGTGCACACGGCGGGCGCCCTGGACGACGGCCTGGTCTCCGCGCTGACGCCCGAGCGGCTCGACGCGGTGCTACGGCCCAAAGCGGACGCGGCATGGCACCTGCACCACCTCACCAGGGACCGGGAACTGGCCGCGTTCGTCCTGTTCTCCTCGGTCATGGGCGCGCTCGGCGGTGCGGGGCAAGGCAACTACGCGGCGGCGAACGTCTACCTCGACGCGCTGGCCGCGCACCGCCGGGCCCAGGGACTCCCGGCCACCTCGCTCGCCTGGGGCCTCTGGGACCAGCGCAGCGACCTGACGGGTGACTTGAACCAGGCGGACCTGGCCCGGATGGCCAGGGTCGGCCTGACGCCCCTGCGGGCGCAGGAGGGACTGGCCCTGTTCGACGCGGCCGTCGCTCTCGATGAGCCCCTGCTCGTTCCCGCACGGCTGGACACCGCGCGGCTCGCCCAGGGCGGGAACGGGGCGCTGCCCACGGTACTCGGCGCCCTGGTGCGTCCCCGGACCGCTCGCCGCACCGCCGCGGCCGGTCCCACGGGTGCTGCCGCAGGCGGCCAGCGGTTCGCCGGGATGTCCGAGGCCGAGGCCGAGCGCGAGCTGATCGAGCTGGTGCGCACCCACGCCGCGACCGTACTGGGCCACGCGACACCGGAAACGGTCCGACCGGACAGCGCCTTCAAACACCTCGGCTTCGACTCGCTGACCGCGGTCGAGCTGCGCAACCAGCTCAACAACGCCACCGGCCTGCGCCTGTCCCCGACAGCGGTGTTCGACCATCCGACGCCGGCCGCGATGGCCCGGCATCTGCGCGCCGAACTGCTCGGAGAGACGCCGCTGGCCACCGAACCCCTGCTCGCGGCCACGGAGTTGGACGAACCGGTGGCCGTGGTGGGCATCGGCTGCCGGCTCCCCGGGGACGTGGGCTCGCCCGAGGACTTGTGGGACCTGGTCGCTTCCGGCAGCGAGGCGATCTCGGGACTTCCGACGAACCGGGGCTGGGACGTGGAAGGCCTGTACGACTCCGATCCGGACCGGTCGGGCAAGAGCTATGTCCGCGAGGCGGGCTTCCTCACCGACCCGGCGGCGTTCGACGCCGGCTTCTTCGAGATCAGCCCGGGTGAAGCGACGGCGATGGACCCGCAGCAGCGACTCCTGCTGGAGGTCGCCTGGGAGGCGATCGAGCGCGCGGGCATCGACCCGACCGCGCTGCGCGGCAGCCGTACCGGCGTCTTCGTCGGCGCCATGACCCAGGAGTACGGTCCGCTGCTGCACGAGGCCGCGGACGGCATGGACGGCCTGCTGCTGACCGGCAAGATAGCCAGCGTCATCTCGGGTCGGCTGGCGTACTTCCTTGGTCTCGAAGGTCCGGCGATCACGGTAGACACGGCATGCTCGTCGTCGTTGGTGGCGTTGCACCAGGCCTCGCAGGCACTGCGCCAGGGGGAGTGCACGCTCGCGGTGGCCGCCGGCGTGTCCGTCATGACCACTCCGGGACTGTTCACCGAGTTCAGCAGGCAGCGAGGCCTGGCGGCGGACGGGCGGATCAAGGCGTTCGCGGCCGCCGCCGACGGCACGAACTGGGGCGAGGGCGCAGGAGTTCTCCTCCTGGAGCGGCTTTCCGACGCGCGGCGCAACGGACACCCGGTGCTCGCCGTCATCCGCGGCTCGGCGGTCAACCAAGACGGCCGCAGCAACGGCCTGACCGCACCCAACGGACCCTCGCAGGAGCGCGTCATCCGACAGGCCTTGGCCAACGCGCGCCTCACTCCCGACGAGGTCGACGTGGTCGAGGGACACGGCACCGGCACCACCCTGGGCGACCCGATCGAGGCCCAGGCGCTGATCGCCACCTACGGTCAGGACCGACCCGAGGAACGGCCGCTGTGGCTGGGTTCACTGAAATCCAACATCGGCCACACCATGGCGGCCTCCGGCGCCGCCGGCCTGATCAAGATGGTGATGGCCCTACAGAAGGGTGTGCTGCCCAAGACGCTGCACGTGGACGAGCCGAGCCCGCACGTGGATTGGTCCGCGGGCGCGGTGGAGTTGCTGACCGAGCAGCGGCCCTGGCCGGAGGCGGGACGTCCGCGCCGCGCCGGTATCTCGTCGTTCGGCATCAGCGGCACCAACGCGCACCTGGTACTGGAGCAGGCCCCGGAGGCCGAGGAATCTACCGTCGACGAGCATGCGACGGGACCGGTGGTCACGACGGACGGGCCGGTGCCGTTCCTGGTGTCGGGCAAGAGCGCGGCGGCACTGGCCATGCAGGCGGGCCGACTCGGGGATCTCATGGCCACGGACGCCGATGTGTCGGTGGCCGATGTGGGATTGTCGCTGGCGGTTTCGCGAACGGCGTTCGATCACCGGGCAGTGGTGATCGGCCGCGAGCCAGCCGACTACCAGGACGCTTTGGCGGCGCTGGCCGCAGGTAATCCTTCCCCGCACGTGGTCACGGGGAAGGTGGCGGCTGAGCACGGTAGGACGGTGTTCGTGTTCCCCGGCCAGGGCTCGCAATGGGTCGGCATGGGCGTGGAGTTGATGCGGACTTCGCCGGTGTTTGCCGAGCATCTGAGGGCGTGTGCGGCGGCGCTTGAGCCGTTCACGGGTTGGGATCTTCTTGATGTGCTTGGCCAGGTGGAGGGTGTGCCTGGTTTGGATCGGGTGGATGTGGTGCAGCCCGCGTTGTGGGCGGTGATGGTGTCGTTGGCCCGGCTGTGGGAGCACCTGGGTGTGACCCCGGATGCGGTGGTGGGACATTCGCAGGGGGAGATCGCGGCTGCACATATTGCTGGGGTGCTGTCGTTGGAGGATGCGGCGCGGGTGGTGGCGTTGCGTTCGCGGGCGATTGCGGGGATCGCGGGTCGGGGCGGGATGGTTTCGCTTCCGGTGTCGGCGGATGCTGCCGCAGAGTTGGTTGCCCGGTGGGAGGGGCGGGTGGCGGTGGCCGTGGTGAACGGTCCGTCGTCCACCGTGGTGGCCGGTGACGCGGATGCGCTGGCGGAGCTGCTGGTCCACTGCGAGAGCGAGGGCATCCGCGCTCGCCGTATCCCGGTCGACTACGCCTCGCACACCTCGCACGTGGAGGCACTCCACGACCAGCTCCTGGAGCTGCTGGCTCCGGTTCGCGCGCAGGAAGCCACGGTGGCGTTCTACTCGACGGTCGCCGGTCACGTGGGCGGGCCGATGGCCGATACGACGGTGATGGGTGCGGCGTACTGGTACGAGAACCTGGCCACCACCGTCGACTTCCAGGCGACGATCCGTTCCCTGCTCGATGACGGGCACTCCCTGTTCGTCGAGTCCAGCCCGCACCCCGTCCTCACCCATCCCTTGCAGGAGACCGCCGAAGACCACGCGGGCAGGCAGGAGATCGCCGTCACCGGCACCCTGCGCCGCGACGACGGCGACCTGAAGCGTTTGTGCGCCTCCTTGGGCGAGGCATGGGTGCGAGGAGCGAACGTTGACTGGCCGGCGGTGTTCGCGGGCCGGGGAGCGCGTGTCGTCGAGCTGCCGACCTACGCATTCCAGCACCAGCGGTACTGGCTGGGAACGTCCGGGAGCGCCGGAAACGTCATCGCAGCGGGACAGGCTTCGGTCGGTACGGCGGATCCTGTCCCGGATGGGCAACGGTTCGCCGGGATGCCCGTCGCCGAGGCCGAGCGCGAGTTGATGGAGGTGGTGCGTGCCCACGCCGCGACCGTGCTGGGGCACACGACGGCGGAGGCGGTCCGCCCGGACAGCAAGTTCAAGGATCTCGGTTTTCAGTCGCTGTCCGCGGTGGAGCTGAGCAACCGCCTGACGGCGGCCACTGGTCTGCGGGTGTCGCCGACGGTCGTGTTCGACTATCCGACGCCGGCCGCGATGGCCCGACATCTGCGCGGCGCTCTCCCCGGCGAGGCGACGCCCTCGGCCCAACCCCTGCGGGCAGTAACGGAGTCGGACGAACCGGTGGCCGTGGTGGGCATCGGCTGCCGGCTTCCCGGGGATGTGGGATCCCCGGAGGAGCTGTGGGACTTGGTCGCGTCCGGCGGTGAGGCGATCTCGGGGCTTCCGACAGATCGTGGCTGGGACGTGGAGGGGCTGTATGACCCTGATCCCGACCGGTCGGGCAAGAGCTATGTCCGCGAGGCGGGCTTCCTCTCCGACGCGGCCGGGTTCGACGCCGGCTTCTTCGGGATCAGCCCCCGTGAAGCCCTCGCCATGGATCCCCAGCAACGCCTCCTGCTGGAGACCGCCTGGGAGGCGTTCGAGCGGGCGGGCATCCGCCCGGAGTCGGTGCACGGCACCCAGACCGGCGTGTTCGTCGGCGCGGTGGGCCTGGAGTACGGCCCGCTGCTGCACGAGGCCGCGGACGGCATGGACGGCCTGATGGTGACCGGCAAGATGACCAGTGTCATCTCGGGTCGGCTGGCGTACTTCCTTGGTCTCGAAGGTCCGGCGATCACGGTAGACACGGCGTGCTCGTCGTCGTTGGTGGCGTTGCACCAGGCCTCGCAGGCACTGCGCCAAGGGGAGTGCGCGCTCGCGGTGGCCGCCGGTGTGAATGTGATCGCCACTCCGGGGCTGTTCACCGAGTTCAGCAGGCAGCGAGGCCTGGCGGCGGACGGGCGGATCAAGGCGTTTGCGGCCGCCGCCGACGGTACGAACTGGGGCGAGGGCGCAGGGGTTCTGCTACTGGAGCGGCTTTCCGACGCGCGGCGCAACGGGCACCCGGTGCTCGCCGTCATCCGCGGCTCGGCGGTCAACCAGGACGGTGCCAGCAACGGCCTGACTGCCCCGAACGGGCCTTCGCAGGAGCGTGTCATCCGGCAGGCCCTGGCCAACGCCCGGGTCAAGGCCGACGAGGTCGACGTCGTCGAGGCTCACGGAACCGGAACCACCCTCGGTGACCCGATCGAGGCCCGAGCGCTGCTGGCCACCTACGGTCAGGACCGGCCCGAGGATAGGCCGTTGTGGCTGGGCTCGCTGAAGTCCAACATCGGTCATCTAGGGGCCGCGGCGGGCGTGAGCAGCGTTATCAAGATGGTGATGGCCCTGCGGAACGGGGTGCTGCCCAAGACGCTGCACGTGGACGAGCCGACCCCGCACGTGGATTGGTCCGCGGGTGCGGTGGAGCTGTTGACCGAGGAGCGGCCCTGGCCGGAGGCGGGACGTCCGCGCCGTGCCGGAGTCTCCTCCTTCGGTGTCAGCGGAACCAACGTGCACCTCATCGTCGAGCAGGCTCCGGAGGACGGGGACATCGCAGGCGAGGATGTTCCCGGGCCGGCTGTGGTGACGGATGGGACGTTGCCGTGGGTGGTGTCGGCGAAGTCGGATGCGGGGGTGCGGGATCAGGCGCGACAGCTGCTGGAGCACCTTGATCGTCATCCGCAGGTGACGGCCGAGCAGGTCGGTCACGCGTTGGCCGCGGGCCGCTCGCTGTTCGATCACCGGGCGGTGGTGGTCGGCCGTGAACTGGCCGACTTCAGGGGTGGTTTGGCGGCGCTGGCTGCCGGTGAGCCCTCCGCTCGTGTGGTCACGGGGGAGGCGGCTGCCGAGTCGGGCAAGACGGTGTTCGTGTTCCCCGGCCAGGGCTCGCAATGGGTGGGCATGGGTGTGGAGTTGATGCGGACTTCGCCGGTGTTTGCCGAGCATCTGAGGGCGTGTGCGGCGGCGCTTGAGCCGTTCATGGGTTGGGATCTTCTCGATGTCCTCAACCAAGTGCCTGGTGTGCCTGGTTTGGATCGGGTGGATGTGGTGCAGCCCGCGTTGTGGGCGGTGATGGTGTCGTTGGCCCGGCTGTGGGAGCACCTGGGTGTGACCCCGGACGCGGTGGTGGGGCACTCCCAAGGTGAGATCGCTGCCGCGCACATCGCCGGCGTGCTGTCGCTGGAGGACTCGGCGCGGATCGTGGCGCTGCGCTCGCAGGCCATCACCAACATCGCGGGCCGGGGCGGCATGGTCTCGGTGCCGCTTGCCGTGGCCGATGCCTCGGGGGTGGTGGCCCGGTGGGAGGGCCGGGTGGCGGTGGCGGCGGTGAACGGGCCGTCCTCCACCGTGGTCGCCGGTGACGCCGACGCCTTGGAGGAACTGCTCGCGCACTGTGAGCGCGAGGGCATCAGGGCCCGGAAGATCCCGGTCGATTACGCCTCGCACACGATGCACGTCGAGGTCCTGCACGACCAGCTGCTGGAGCTCCTTGCACCGGTACGTGCGCAGCAGGCCTCGGTGGCCTTCTACTCCAGTGTCACCGGGTACCTGGGCGGACCGCTGGCCGACACGACGGTGATGAACGCCCAGTACTGGTACGACAACCTGGCCTCCACCGTCGACTTCCAGGGTGCGACCCGAGCTCTGCTGGACGACGGGCACAGTCGGTTCATCGAGCCCAGCCCGCACCCGGTCCTCACGCACCCCTTGCAGGAGACCGCCGAAGACCACGCGGGCAGGCGGGACGTCGCGGTCACCGGGACCCTGCGCCGCGACGACGGCACCTGGCAGCGCGTGCTGACCTCCCTCGCGACCGCCCACACCCAGGCCACCCACGCCGCCCATGCAGGCGCCGGCTGGGCCCGCTTCTACCCCGCGACCCGGCCCACCCACCTCGACCTGCCCACCTACCCCTTCCAACACGAGCACTACTGGCTGCTGGACACCACCGCCGCCGGTGATCCCCACACCCTCGGCCTGCGCGCCACCGACCACGGTCTGCTCGGCGCCGCCGTAGCTCTTGCGGACGGCGACGGCCATCTGTTCACCGGAAGCCTGTCGCTGCGCAGCCACCCCTGGCTGGCCGACCATGCCGTTCACGACACTCCCCTCGTGCCCGGCACCGCGTTCGTCGACCTCGCGCTCCACGTCGGCCAGTTCCTCGACACTCCTCACCTGGAAGACCTGGCCCTCGAAGCACCCCTGACGCTCACGGGCGCGGGAGGGTTTCACCTCCAGGTGCATGTGACGGCGGCCGACAACGACGGCCGCCGGGCCCTCACCGTCCACTCTCGGCCCGACGACGACACACCCGACCGGCCCTGGACCCGCCACGCCACCGGCACCCTCGGCCCGCAGCCGCCCGCCGCACCGGACACGGCGCAGTGGGCGACGTGGGCGGAGCCGACGGCCTGGCCGCCGACCAGCGCCACCCCCTTGCCCGCCGACACCCTCTACGACCTCATGGCAGGCTTCGGATATCACTACGGCCCCACCTTCCAGGGCGTGACCGCCGCCTGGCGCGATGGCGAGACCCTCTACGCCGAGGTGGCTCTCCCCACTGACGACGCCACCGATGCCGACCAGTACGGCATCCATCCCGCCCTCTTCGACGCGGCGCTCCACCCCTCTGTCTTCGCCCGTTCCGAGCAGCGCTCGGACGAGGTCCCGCTGCTGTTCGCCTGGTCGAACGTCCGGCTGCACGCCGTGGGGGCCAGGGAACTGCGCGCTCAGATCACCCTTTCCGACGCGGGGGCGCTGCGCGTCAGGCTCGCCGACCCCGCCGGGCGGCCGGTCGCCGACGTGGAGTCCCTGGGGATGCGGTCGATCACCGCCGAGCAGTTGGCGAAGGCGGTCGCGACGGGCGGGGACGACCACCTGTTCCGCCTGGACTGGGTCCCGATGCCCGCCGCCGAGGGACTCGGGACGGACCGGGTCGCGTTCCTGGGCACCGACGTGCCCGAGGCGCTGGCAACGGCGCTGTCCGACGGCGCCACGGCCGAGCTCCACGCGGAACTGGCGACGCTTGCGACAGAGGACACTGCCGGTCTCCCGGACCTGGTCATCGCCACCGGCCTGCTGGGGCGTTCCGGACCGGCCGAAGACGTTCCCGGAGCCGCCCGCGAGACCGTGCGGTACGCCTTGAGCACGATCCAGTCGTGGCTGGACGATGAGCGGTCGGCAGGCAGTCGGCTGGTGTTCGTCACCCGGCGAGCCGTCGCGGTCGACGCCGAGACCGAGTCACCCAGCCCCGCGGACGCCGCCGCATGGGGTCTGATCCGTACGGCTCAGACCGAGAACCCCGGCCGCTTCACCGTGATCGATCTCGCGGACGAGAACACCGTCGACGCCGAGTCGTTCCGCGCGGCGCTGGGAAGCGGCGAGCCGCAGGTGGCGATCCGAGACGGTGACCGGCAGCCGCTCTATGTTCCCCGGCTCGTGCGGGAGCTGCCCACCGACACAGGCGCAGGCACGCCCACAACTACAGGTACGGGCGCAGACGTCGAGGCACCCGCGCCGGAGACGGCCGCGGGGGGCACGGTCCTGATCACCGGCGGCACAGGCACCCTGGGCTCGTTGTTCGCCCGCCACTACGCGACGACTGGGCAGGCCGCGCACCTGCTGCTGACCAGCCGACGCGGCATGGACGCTCCGGGCGCCCCCGAACTGGCAGCCGAGCTCGGCGAGTTGGGGGTCAAGGTCACCATCGCGGCCTGTGACACCGCCGACCGTGACGCTCTCGCCGCCCTCCTCGCCGCGATCCCCGACGCGCACCCCCTGACCGCGGTCGTGCACAGCGCCGGCGTCCTCGATGACGGCATCGTCACCTCGCTGACGGCGGAGCGTGTCGACGGCGTGTTCCGTCCCAAGGTCGACGCCGCCTGGCACCTGCACGAGCTGACCCGTGAGATGGGCCTCACCGAGTTCGTGCTCTTCTCCTCCATGGCAGGCGTTCTGGGTACTCCGGGACAGGGCAACTACGCCGCGGCGAACGTCTTCCTCGACGCGCTGGCCCAGCGCCGTCGCGCCGAAGGGCTGCCCGCCACCTCGCTGGCTTGGGGCTTCTGGGAACAGCGCAGCGACATGACCGGCCACTTGGACGACGCGGATCTGACCCGGGCGGCTCGTCTCGGGATCAAACCGCTCACGGCGGAGGAGGGGCTGGCCTTGTTCGAGGCCGCCCGTTCCACACGCGGCGCCTGCCTGGTCCCCGCGAAGATCGTTCCCGCCCTGCTCCGTCCGCACTTGGAGAGCGGCACTGTTCCCGCTGTCCTCCAGGGCCTTGTACGCGTTCCCGTTCGCAGGGCCGCCGCCGCCACGGCGAGCAACACCGCCGGCATCCGCGATCGCCTGGCCCACCTCTCGCACGAGGACGCCGAGGCCGCCCTCGAGACCCTTGTACGTACGGAGGTCGCCGTCGTCCTGGGCCATGCCACACCCGAGGCCGTCAATCTCACCCAGGCGTTCAAGGACCTCGGATTCGACTCGCTGACCGCGGTCGAGTTCCGCAACCGGCTCAACGCCGCAACCGGTCTCCGCCTCCCCGCCGGTCTCGTCTTCGACCACCCGACCCCGCGGCGCCTGGTCGCCCACCTCCAAACCGCTCTCGCCCCGACCGCCCAGGCGCCCACCGCGACCTCCACCGCGGCGACGGCGACCACCACCGTCGCCGCCGTCGCCGGCGACGAGCCCATCGCCATCGTGGCCATCGGCTGCCGGTATCCGGGCGGCGTGCGATCCGCGGACGATCTGTGGTCCCTGGTGGCGAGCGAGTCGGACGCCGTCGCGGAGTTTCCGGCCACCCGCGGCTGGGACGTCGAGACGCTCTACGACCCCGATCCCGACCGGCCGGGCAAGACGTACGTCCGCGAGGGCGGCTTCCTCTACGATGCCGACGCCTTCGACCCCGCGTTCTTCGGGATCAGCCCCCGTGAAGCCCTCGCCATGGACCCCCAGCAACGCCTCCTCCTGGAGGTCGCCTGGGAAACCATCGAACGTGCCGGCATCGATCCCACCGCCCTGCAGGCAACGCCCACCGGCGTCTTCACCGGCGTGATGTACGGCGACTACGGCAGCCGCCTCAGCTCGGTCCCCGAAGACCTCGAGGGCTACCTGCTCAACGGCAGCGCGGGCAGCGTCGCCTCCGGCCGTGTCGCCTACACCTTCGGGTTCGAGGGTTCGGCGGTGACGGTCGACACCGCCTGCTCCTCTTCCCTGGTGGCCATCCACCTGGCCGCGCAGGCCCTGCGCAACGGCGAGTGCTCGCTGGCCCTGGCCGGCGGCGTCACCGTCATGGCAACGCCCGATGTCTTCACCGAGTTCAGCAAGCAACGCGGTCTGTCCGCCGACGGGCGGTGCAAGTCCTTCGCCGCTTCCGCCGACGGCGCGGGCTGGGCCGAGGGCGTGGGTCTGCTGCTGCTGGAACGCCTCTCCGACGCGCGGCGACAAGGCCACCAAGTCCTCGCGGTCGTACGCGGCTCGGCGGTCAATCAGGACGGCGCGAGCAACGGCCTGACCGCCCCGAACGGGCCCGCACAGGAGCGTGTCATCCGGCAGGCCCTGGCCAACGCCCGCCTCACGGCCGAGGAGATAGACACCGTCGAGGCCCACGGAACCGGCACCACCCTCGGCGATCCGATCGAGGCGGAGGCCCTGCTGGCCACCTACGGTCAGGACCGGCCCGAGGACCGGCCGCTGTGGCTGGGTTCACTGAAGTCGAACGTCGGTCACACCCAGGCCGCGGCGGGCGTGGGCGGTGTCATCAAGATGGTGATGGCCCTGCGGAACGGGACGCTGCCCAAGACGCTGCACGTGGACGAGCCGACCCCGCATGTGGACTGGACATCCGGGGCCGTCGAACTGCTGAGGGAAACACGGCCTTGGCCTAAGACGGGACGTCCGCGCCGTGCGGGTGTGTCGTCCTTCGGCGTCAGCGGCACGAATGCCCATCTCATCGTCGAGCAGGCTCCGGACGACGAGGAGGTCACCGATCAAGGCGTTCCTGGGCCGGCTGTGGTGACGGATGGGACGTTGCCGTGGGTGGTGTCGGCGAAGTCGGATGCGGGATTGCGGGATCAGACACGACAGCTGCTGGAGCACCTTGATCGTCATCCGCAGGTGACGGCCGAGCAGGTCGGCCATGCGTTGGCGGCGGGCCGCTCCCTGTTCGATCATCGGGCGGTGGTGGTCGGCCGTGAACTGGCCGACTTCAGGGGTGGTTTGGCGGCGCTGGCTGCCGGTGAGCCCTCCGCTCGTGTGGTCACGGGGGAGGCGGCTGCCGAGTCGGGTAGGACGGTGTTCGTGTTCCCCGGCCAGGGCTCGCAATGGGTGGGCATGGGCGTGGAGTTGATGCGCACCTCTCCGGTCTTCGCCGAGCACCTGAGGGCGTGTGCGGCGGCGCTTGAGCCGTTCACGGGCTGGGATCTTCTCGATGTCCTCAACCAAGTGCCTGGTGTGCCTGGTTTGGATCGGGTGGATGTGGTGCAGCCCGCTTTGTGGGCGGTGATGGTGTCCCTGGCCCGGCTGTGGGAGCACCTCGGGGTTGCCCCGGACGCGGTGGTGGGGCACTCCCAAGGTGAAATCGCTGCCGCGCACATCGCCGGCGTGCTGTCGCTGGAGGACTCGGCGCGGATCGTGGCGCTGCGCTCGCAGGCCATCACCAACATCGCGGGCCGGGGCGGCATGGTCTCGGTGCCCCTGCCGGCGAAGGCTGCCGCAGAGCTGATTGCCCGATATGAAGGCCGGGTGGCGGTGGCGGCGGTGAACGGGCCGTCCTCCACCGTGGTCGCCGGTGACGCCGACGCCTTGGCGGAACTGCTCGCCCACTGCGAGAGCGAGGGCATCCGCGCTCGCCGTATCCCGGTCGACTACGCCTCGCACACCTCACACGTGGAGGCGTTGCACGACCAACTGCTGGAGCTGCTGGCCCCGGTGGAACCCCGGCCGGCCACGGTGGCGTTCTACTCGACGGTCAGCAGCCACGTGGGCGGGCCGATGGCCGACACGACGGTGATGAATGCGGCGTACTGGTACGAGAACCTGGCCACGACGGTCGACTTCCAGGCGACGATCCGCTCCTTGCTCGATGACGGACACACCCTGTTCGTCGAAGCCAGCCCCCACCCCGTCCTCACCCATCCCTTGCAGGAGACCGCCGAAGACCACGCGGGCAGGCAGGAGATCGCCGTCACCGGCACCCTGCGCCGCGAGGACGACACCTGGCAGCGCGTGCTGACCTCCCTCGCGACCGCCCACACCCAGGCCACCCACGCCGCCCATGCAGGCGCCGGCTGGGCCCGCTTCTACCCCGCGACCCGGCCCACCCATCTCGACCTGCCCACTTACCCCTTCCAGTACCAGCACTACTGGCTGCTGGACACCGCCAAGACCGACACCGGCCATGGGCCCGGCGCAACCGGCGGGACCAACGTCTCCGGCGGGACCGGCGCCTCCGCGGACCCGGTAGAGGCCGAGTTCTGGGACGCGGTCGACCGGGAGGACGTGGAAGCCCTGATCGGCGTGCTGGGGCTGGGCGGCTTGGAGCTGGGCGGCGCGGAAGGGGAGCGGGAGCCCGATGGCCTGCGCACCGCCCTTCCTGACGTGCTGTCCGCCATGACGTCGTGGCGGCGGCGCCGACTGGACCGCTCGGTCCTGGAGAGCTTGCGCTACCGCGCCACGTGGAAGCCGCTGCTCGGCCTCGGGACCGGGCCGACGCCGGGAGGCGAGGGACACGCCTGGCTGGTGGCCGTCCCCGAGGCAGCCGCGGCGGACCCCGCGGTGGAGACGGTGCTCGAGGCGCTGCGGCAACGCCGCACCCAGGTGATCCGATGGGACATCGCGGCGGCCGACCTGCGCGACCGTACGGCGCTCGGCCGAAGCCTCGCCGCGATCCTCACGCGGGAGGACGTACCGGGCGGTCTCTCGGGTGTGCTGTCGCTCGCCGCACTCGTCGACGACGGCCTGGGCGCCGCGCACGAGCCGGTCTCCGACGGTCTGTCGGGCACGGTCGCCCTGGTGCAGGCGCTGGATGACGAGGGCGTCGAGGCGCGGCTGTGGTGCCTGACGCGCGAGGCGGTGTCCACGGGGAACGCCGACGCGGTCGCCAACCCGCTACAGGCCCAGATCTGGGGTCTGGGCCGGGTCGTGGCCCTGGAGCGGCCGGAACGGTGGGGCGGGCTCGTGGACGTACCCGCGCGGCTGGACGGGCGCGCCGCCCACCTGCTGGGCGCGGTCCTGCACGGCGTCGACATCGTGGAGGGAGTCCCTGGTGAGGACGAGGTGGCGGTGCGCACCTCGGGAGCGTTCGGCCGGCGGCTGGGGCGCGCGCCGCTGGAGGGTTCGCCGAGCGGCGACTGGCGCCCACGGGGCACCGTCCTGGTGACGGGCGGCGCGGGGGCGGTCGGATCGCACGTCTGCCGCTGGCTGGCCCGGGCCGGCGCGCCACACATTCTGCTCGTCGGCAGGCGTGGCAAGGACACGCCCGGCATCGAGGAGTTGGAGGCGGAGCTGACGGAGTCGGGGTCACGGGTGACCGTGGCCGCGGTCGACGTCGCCGACCGGGACGGGTTGCGGGAGGTGCTGGCGTCGATTCCCGAGGAGTACCCGCTGACGGCGGTGATCCACGGCGCGGCCGTGCTCGCGGACGGGCTGGTGGAGAGCCTCACGGCCGAGCAGCTGGAGCGGGCGCTGAGGCCCAAGGTGGCGGCCGCCACGGTGCTGCACGAACTCACCGCCGATCTGGAGCTCGACGCGTTCGTGCTGTTCTCCTCGGCCGTCGGCAGCGTCTGGGGCAGCGGAGGGCAGGGCGGGTATGCCGCGGCGAACGCCTACCTCGACGCGCTGGCCCAGGTGCGGCGGGCGGCGGGGCTGCCCGCGACATCCGTGGCCTGGGGCTCCTGGGGCGGCGGTGGAATGGTGACCGGCGAGGTGGAGGAACGCCTGCGCCGGCAGGGATTGCCGCCGATGGAGCCTGAGACGGCGATGGCGGCGCTGGCCGCTTCGCTGGGCCGCGAGGAGCCGCAGGTGATGGTGGCCCAGGTCGAGTGGGCGGATTACGCGCCCGCCTTCACCGCGACCCGTGCCAGCCGGCTCATCGCCGATCTCCCCGACGTCGCCGGGCCCGCCGCGGCGCACCCGGGCGATCAGGTGGGCGAGGAGTCGGAGGGCGACTTGATGGCCCGGCTGAAGGGGCTGCCGGACGGCAAGGTGGACGACACCCTGCTGGAGACCGTGCGTGCGCATGCCGCGGCGGTTCTCGGCCTGGGCGGCCCCGAGAAGATCGGTGCAGAGCGGGCCTTCAGCCTGGTCGGATTCGACTCGCTGACCTCGGTCGAGCTGCGGAACCGGCTGCGGCGCGCGACCGGTCTGCAACTGCCCAGCACGCTGCTCTTCGACTATCCGACGCCGGTCGTCGTGGCGCGGTACCTGAGGGAGGAACTCTTCCCGGAGCGGACGGCCGACGACGGTGACACGTCATCGAACGGCACGAACGGCGCCAACGGCGCGGGTCACGCACCGGAGAACGGCGAGGGGCCCTCGCTGGACGAGATGAGTGTCGACGACCTGGTGCGCATGGCGATGAAGAACGACGTTCCCGACGAGATGCGGAGGTCATGATGACCGGGGCGAATGATGAGGTCGTCGAGGCGTTGCGGGCATCTCTCAAGGAGACGGAACACCTGCGCCGCGCGAACGCCGAGCTGTCCGCGGCAGCGCACGAGCCGATCGCGATCGTGGGCATGAGCTGCCGCTATCCGGGCGGAGTGCGCTCGCCGGAGGACTTGTGGGAGCTGGTCGCCGCCGGGCGGGACGCCATCTCCGGCTTCCCGCGGAACCGCGGCTGGGATCTCGACGAGCTGTATGTGCCGGAGCCGGGCACCCCGGGCAAGTCGTATGTGCGCGAGGGCGGCTTCCTGTACGACGCGGACGAGTTCGATCCCGCCTTCTTCGAGATCAGCCCGCGCGAGGCGATGGCGATCGACCCGCAGCAGCGACTCCTGTTGCAGGCCTCGTGGGAGGCGATCGAGCGGGCCGGCATCGACCCGACGACGCTGCGCGGCAGCCGCACCGGCGTGTACGTGGGAATCGCGCGCCAGGAGTACGGGCCGCCGCTGCACGCATCGCCGCAAGCCCTTGAGGGCTACCTGATGACGGGCACCTCGGTCGCGGTCGCCTCGGGACGCATCTCCTACGTGTGGGGGTTCGAGGGACCGGCCGTCACGATCGACACGGCGTGCTCGTCGTCGCTGGTGACCCTGCACATGGCGGCCCAGGCGCTGCGCAACGGCGAGTGCTCGCTGGCGCTGGCGGGCGGCGTGACGGTCATGGCGATGCCCGGCGTGTTCGTCGAGTTCAGCCGGCAGCGCGGGCTTGCTCCGGACGGCCGGTGCAAGCCCTTCGCGTCCGCCGCGGACGGCACGGCCTGGGGCGAGGGGGTGGGTCTGCTGCTCCTGGAACGCCTCTCCGACGCCCGGCGACACGGTCACCAGGTGCTCGCGGTCGTCCGTGGCTCGGCCGTCAACCAGGACGGCGCCTCCAACGGCCTCACCGCCCCCAACGGCCCCTCCCAGCAGCGCGTCATCCGCCAGGCCCTGGCGAACGCGCGGCTGACGGCGGATCAGGTGGATGCCGTAGAGGCGCACGGCACCGGCACGACGCTGGGTGACCCGATCGAGGCGCAGGCGCTGCTGGCCACCTACGGCAAGGACCGGCCCGGCGGCCGGCCGCTGTGGCTGGGGTCGGTGAAGTCCAACATCGGTCACCCGCAGTGCGCCGCGGGCGCGGCGGGTGTCATCAAAATGGTGATGGCCATGCGGCACGGCACCTTGCCCAAGACGCTGCACCTGGACGAGCCGACGCCCCACGTGGACTGGTCGGCCGGCGCGGTGGAACTGCTCGCGGAGGCGCGGCCATGGCCGCAGACCGGCGGGCCGCGGCGGGCCGCGGTGTCGGCGTTCGGCGTGAGCGGCACGAACGCCCACCTGATCATCGAGCAGGCTCCCGAGGAGGAGACCACAGCGGGCAGCGCCGATCACGAGCCGGACGGCGCCGGACGGATCGTCCCGTGGGCCTTGTCGGCGCGGTCGGAGGAGGGCTTGCGGGCGCAAGCCGCCAAGCTGCGCGACTTCGCCGCCGCCGACGAGAGCCTGGACCTCGGCGATGTCGGCGGGTCGCTGGCGTCGAGCCGGGCGGGGCTCGAGCATCGCGCGGTGGTGCTGGGGCAGGACCGGCAGGAGCTGCTGAGCGGCCTGGCCTCCTTGGGCGAGGGCACGGAGTCCGCCCGGGTGGTGCGCGGTGTCGCGGGCAGACTCGGTGGTTCCGTCTTCATGCTCCCGGGACAGGGGGCGCGCTGGGTCGGCCTGGCGCGCCAGCTGTACGACCGTTTTCCCGTCTTCGCGCAGAGCCTCGACGAGGTCTGCGACCACTTCGAGGCCCACCTGCCGTACGCGCTGAAGCCCCTGCTCGTCGCCGACACGCTGGAGGAGGCCCGGGCGCAGCGCACCGACATCGCGCAGCCGGCGCTGTTCGCCCTCCAGGTGAGTCTGTATCGGCTCATGACGCAGTACTGCCCGCGGCCCGACTACCTGATCGGTCACTCCGTCGGCGAGATCACGGCCGCTCACGTCTCGGGCGCCATGGACCTGGAGAGCGCCACCAGGCTCGTGGCCGCTCGTGGTCGGGTCATGCAGACGGTCACCGAGCCGGGCGGCATGCTGGCGGTGCGCGCCTCGGAAGATGACGTGAGGGCGCTGCTCGACTCGTACGACCGTGTCGGTGTGGCCGCCGTCAACGGTCCGGAATCGCTGGTGGTCTCGGGTGACCGCGACGAGATCCTCGCGCTTCGGGACCGGCTCGTCGCCGACGGCACGCAGGCGAAACTGCTACCTGTGGACCACGCGTTCCACTCCCCGCTCATGGACCCGGTCCTCGACGAGTTCGCGGGAGCGATCGGAGAGCTGCCCGCCGGGCGGACGGTGATCCCGGTCGTCTCCACGAGGCTGGGCCGCGTGGCCACCTCTGAAGAGCTGACGTCGGTCGAGCACTGGGTGCACCACGTCCGCGCACCCGTCCGCTTCTTCGACGCGGTGGAGCACGCTCGGGCGGCCGGTGGGCAGGTCTTCCTCGAAGTGGGCCCGGGATCGGCCCTCGCGAGCATCACCAAGGAAGCCTTCGCCGGTGAGGGCGTGGACGACGCGGTGGTCCTGACGTCGTCGCGGCGGGACCGAGGACCCGTCGAGGCGCTGGTCGGCTCGCTGGCCCAGCTGCACGTCCGGGGCGGATCCGTCGACTGGGACGCCCTGCTGGGGGCGCGCCGACGGGCGGACCTTCCGACGTACGCGTTCGAGCGCCGGCGTTACTGGCTTGAGCCCTCGGCCGGGACGGGCGCCGCGGACGTGGCCTCGGCGGGACTCTCGGCCCCGGAACACCCGTTGCTCGGCGCGGTGGTGGACCATCCGGGCACGGGCGAGGTGGTGTTCACCGATCGGTGGTCCCTGCGCACGCACGACTGGCTGGCCGATCACGCCGTGTTCGGCACGGTCGTCGTACCGGGAACGGCCTACCTGGATCTGGCGCTGTGGGTGGGCGACACCGTCGGATGCGCGGGGGTCGACGAACTCTCCCTGGAAGTCCCCCTGGTCCTTCCCGAAGCGGGCGATGTACAGGTCCGGGTCGTCGTCGGCGCGGCCGGCGAGACGGGACGCCGTTCCCTGGACGTGTACTCGCGCCCCGGTGACGACGGCAGGACGGTGGGCGGCTGGACCCGTCACGCGACGGGAAACCTGGCACCGAGCACACCGAGCACACCGGGGCCGGCTGGGCGCACCGGGGAGGGGCCCTCACTCGCCGTGTGGCCGCCGGCCGGGGCGCACAGGATCGCCCTGGAGGGGTTCTACGATTCCCTCGCGGACAAGGGCTTCGACTACGGTCCGGCCTTCCGTGGGCTACGCGAGGTATGGCAGCACGGCGAGGACCTGTACGTGCTGGCCACTCTGCCGGCCACCGACGACGGCTCGGACGGCGGCGGGTTCGCCCTGCACCCCGCGCTGGTCGACGCGGTGCTGCACGCCGCGGCCGTCGGCGGGGTCCTCGACGTGGACGGCGGCCAGGGCTGGATGCCCTTCTCGTGGTCGCAGGCCGCCCTGACCGGGGAATGCGGCACCAGCGTCAGGGTGCGGATGACCCCGGCGGGCGACGGCGTCGTCTCCTTGGCGATCGCCGACGAGCACGGCAGCGACATCGCGCGCGTGGCGGCGCTGACGTTCCGGCCGGCCGGCCCCGAGCACCTGCGCTCGGCACGCGGCGGGAGCGCGCAATCGCTGTTCGAGCTGCGGTGGCGACCGTTCCAGCAGGGCGAGCAGGAAACCCGCCCGGGGCCGTGGGGCGTCATCGGCGCGAGGACCGGCCTGGCCTCTCGGCTCCTAAGGGCGGGCGAGGACGACGTCCTGCTCCATGCGTCCATGGAGGATGCCCTCAGCGGGGAGGCACCCCGGCACATCGTCCTGTGCCTGGACGACCTCGTCACCGCGGGAACGGACCTGTACGCCCAGGTCGCCGACGCGGACACCCGCGTCCTCGACTGGATCCAGCGGTTCCTCGCCGAGGAGCGGCTCGCCCGGTCCACGCTGGTGGTGCTCACCCGCCTGGCCCTCGACACCGGGGGCGGGGAGAGCGTCGAAAGCCTCCCCGGCGCGTCCGTGTGGGGCCTGATCCGCAGCGCCCAGACGGAGCACCCCGGCCGGTTCCGGCTGGTGGACGTCGATGACGACGAGAGGTCCTGGGCCTGCTTCCCCGGCGTACTGGCCCTCGGCGAAGAGCAGTTGGCCCTGCGCGCCGGCGCGTACCTCACACCGCGCATGACGCCGGCCTCGCCCGCGGACCACCGGATCGAGCCGCCTCCGGCCGGCGCCCACCGGTTGGGCATCCCCACCAAGGGGACGCTGGAGAACCTGACCTGGGTGCCGTGCCCCGAGGTGGAGGAGCCGCTGACCAGTGGCCAGGTGCGCGTCGCCGTGCAGGCCGCGGGGCTCAACTTCCGGGACGTCACGATAGCCCTGGGCCTGGTGGACCGGACGGCCTTCGGGGCCGGGCTCGGCAGCGAGGGCGCCGGCACGGTCCTTGAGGTGGCCGACGACGTCACCGAACTGGCGCCGGGCGACCGGGTGATGGGCGCGTTCTCCGGGGCCTTCGGACGCGTGGCCGTGACGGATCACCGCCTGCTCATGCCCACCCCCGAGGGGTGGAGCCACGCCGAGGCGGCATCCGTGCCGAGCGCCTTCCTCACCGCCTACCACGCGCTCTTCCACGTGATGAAGCTCGAAAAGGGGCAGCGGATCCTCATCCACGCGGCGGCGGGCGGCGTCGGGATGGCCGCCGTTCGACTGGCGCAGCACGTCGGCGCCGAGATATACGCGACCGCGAGCCCGGCGAAGTGGCCCGCCCTGCGCGCTCTCGGCCTGGACGACGAGCACCTGGCGTCGTCCCGCGACCTGGAGTTCGCGGACACGTTCCTGCACGCCACGGGCGGCCGGGGCATGGACGTCGTCCTGAACTCCCTCGCGCACAAGTTCGTCGACGCCTCGCTGAGGCTGCTGCCCGAGGGCGGCCACTTCATCGAGATGGGCAAGACGGACATCCGCGACCCCCGTCACGTCGCGGCCGACTACCCTGGCGTCGACTACCGGGCCTTCGACCTGTACGAGGAAGGCCTGGACGCGACCCAGGAGATGTTCCGGGCCGTCCTTGAGCTGTTCGCCGACGGACGCATACACCTGAACCCCATCTCCCTGCGGAACATCCGTGACGCGCGCGGCGCGTTCCGCGAGATGAGCCAGGGACGCCACGTGGGCAAGCTGGTCCTCGAAGTGGGCGACGCCTTCGGCGGTGGGACCGTACTGGTCACCGGCGGGACCGGGGGAGTGGGTTCCCTGGTGGCGCGGCATCTGGTCGCCGAGCACGGGGTGCGGAGCCTGGTCCTGGCAAGCCGTCGGGGAACGGCGGCCGACGGAGTGGCGGAGCTGGTCGCCGACCTGGAAGGGCACGGCGCGAGGGTCACGGTCCGGGCCGGTGACGTCGGGGACCGGGCCGCCGTGGCAGCCATGCTCACGGACCTGCCGCGGGGCTACCCGCTGACGGCTATCGTGCACGCGGCGGGTGCGCTGGCGGACGGCACCGTCGAGTCGCTGACCGCGCAGAGCGTCGAAGACGTACTGCGCGCCAAGGTCGGCGGCGCGGTCAACCTGCACGAGCTGACGCGGGAGCACACCCTGTCGGCGTTCGTGCAGTTCTCCGCCCTGGCGGGCACGCTCGGGAGCGGCGGACAGGCGAACTATGCCGCGGCGAACACGTTCCTGGACGGTCTGGCGGCCCAGCGCAGGGCTGCTGGCCTGGCCGGCACATCGCTGTGCTGGGGATGGTGGGAGCAGCGCAGCGGCATGACCGCGGACCTGGACCAGGCCGACCTCGTGCGGACGAGGCGCCTGGGCGTCGCCGCGATGGCGACACCCGAGGCGCTGGCCCTGTTCGACGCGGCGTGCGCGAGCGGCAAACCCGTCCTCATCCCGGCCCGGATGGACCTCTCCGCGCTGCGGAACAAGACCGGCGACGAGCTGCCGCTCCTGCTGCGCGACCTCGTCGGCACTCACCGTCCGCCCCGCAACCGGGTCGGCAAGGCCGGCGAAAGCGCCCCTCCCGGCCTGCCCGGCAGGCTGGCCGGCCTGCCGGCGGACGAGGCGGCGGCAGCCGTCCTCGACTGGGTCCGCGAGCAGGCCGCCGTCGTGCTCGGGCACCCCACCGGTGCGGCCGTCGACGCGGACCAGGCCTTCAGCCACCTCGGATTCGACTCGCTGACCGCGGTCGAACTGTGCAACCGCCTGGCGGCCTCGACCCACCTGCGCCTGTCGTCCACCCTCGTCTTCAGCTACCCGACACCACGCGAGTTGAGCGGACACCTCTTTGGTCTGCTGCGCCCGGAGCCCGACGAGGGTGCGGAGGGGGACACGGAGATCCGCGAGGTGCTGCGGACCGTCTCGATCGACAGCTTGCGCAGCGCGGGCCTGTTGGACCTGGTCCTTGCGTGCGCCGCACCCGCTGGACCGGGTACGGAGGGGCCGGCGCCCGGCGCGGGCACGGCCGCCGGTGAACTGGCGGCCCTGGACTTGGAAGCACTGGTCGACCTGGCTCTGGACGAGAGGGACATGTGACATGACCAACCCGCCGGACAGTACGGAGGAGGGCGCGGCCCGGGTCCAGAGGGCGCTGCGCACGCTGTTGGAAGAGCGCGACCGCCTGCGGCAGGAGAACGAGGCCCTGAAGGCCGACCGGGGCGCGCCGATCGCCGTGGTGGCCATGGCGTGCCGCTACCCGGGAGGCGTGTCGTCGCCCGAGGACCTGTGGGAGGTGGTCCGCGAGGGCCGGGACGTCGTGGACGCGTTCCCGCAGGATCGCGGGTGGCGGGATGTGTATGACCCGGATCCCGACACGGCCGGCAGCGCGTACGTGCGGCATGGCGGCTTCCTGAGGGACGTGGCCGGTTTCGACGCGAACTTCTTCGGCATCAGCCCGCGTGAGGCGCTGGCGACCGACCCGCAGCAGCGTCTGCTGCTGGAGACCTCATGGGAGGTCTTCGAGCGGGCGGGCATCGTTCCCGCCGGAGTGCGAGGGACCGACGTCGGTGTCTTCACCGGGGTGAGCTCACCCGAGTACGGGGCGCGTTTCTTGGAGGCCGACCAGCACGAACTGGAGGGCTACCTGCTGCACGGCAGCACGCTGAGCGTCGCCTCGGGCCGGGTGGCGTACGAGATGGGGTTCACCGGGCCGGCGCTGTCGGTGGACACGGCGTGCTCGTCGTCGCTGGTGGCCCTGCATCTGGCGGCGCACGCGCTGCGTTCGGGCGAGTGCTCGCTCGCGCTGGCCGGCGGGGCATCGGTGATGTCGACACCCGTGACCCTCGTGGAGTTCTCCCGGCAGCGTGCCCTGTCGGCCGACGGCCGCTGCAAGGCCTTCGCCGACGGAGCCGATGGAACCGGCTGGGCCGAGGGCGTGGGCGTCCTGCTGCTGGAGCGGCTGTCCGATGCCCGCCGCAACGGCCACCCGGTGCTGGCCGTGCTGCGCGGTTCCGCGGTGAACCAGGACGGCGCGAGCAACGGCCTGACCGCGCCCAACGGCCTCGCCCAGGAGAAGGTGATCCGCAAGGCACTGGCGAACGCGGGCGTTTCGGCCCGTGAGGTGGACGTCGTCGAGGCCCACGGCACCGGAACCGCGCTGGGGGACCCCATCGAGGCCGGTGCGCTGCTGGCGTCCTACGGACAGGACCGGGCCGCGGGCAGACCGCTGTGGCTGGGGTCCGTGAAGTCGAACATGGGCCACGCCCAGGCCGCCGCGGGAGTCGCCGGGGTGATCAAAATGGTGATGGCCATGCGCCACGCGTTCCTGCCGGGAACCCTGCACGCGGATACGCCCTCCCAGCATGTGGACTGGTCGTCCGGTGCGGTCGAACTGCTGGTCAAAGGGCGGGAGTGGTCCCGGCCGGACGGGCCGCGGCGGGCCGCGGTCTCGTCCTTCGGCGTCAGCGGCACCAACGCACACGTGATCTTGGAGGAGGCTCCGGCGTCGGAGCAGGCGCCCCGGCCCGCCCCGGACCCGGACGGCGCGGCAGGGCCGGTGCCGTGGGTGGTGTCGGGCAAGAGCTCTGCGGCACTGGAGGCGCAGGCGCAGCGGCTCAAGGACTTCGTCACCGCGCAGGCCGAGGTGTCGGTGGCCGATGTGGGGCTGTCCCTGGCGGTGTCGCGCTCGGCGTTCCGGCACCGGGCGGTCGTGACCGGCGCGGAGCGCGAACCGCTCCTGAAGCAGCTCGCCGAGCCCGTCGTGCGCGGAACGGCCGACATCGACGGCAAGACCGTGTTCGTCTTCCCCGGCCAGGGGGCGCAGTGGGCGGGCATGGCGGTGGAGTTGGTCGACTCCTCGCCGGTGTTCGCGGCTCGGCTCGCGGAGTGTGCGCGTGCGATCGAGGCACATGTGAAGTGGCGGGTCCTGGACGTGCTGCGGGAGGTGGAAGGGGCGCCGTCGCTGGAGCGTATCGAGGTGGTGCAGCCGGTGCTGTTCGCCGTGATGGTGTCCTTGGCCGAGATGTGGCGGGCGTCCGGCGTGGTGCCCGCGGCGGTGGTGGGCAGTTCGCAGGGAGAGATCGCCGCCGCGTGCGTGGCGGGGGCGTTGTCGTTGGAGGACGCGGCGCGGGTGGTGGTCCTGCGGTCGCAGTTGTTCGCCGACGAGCTAATGGGCCGGGGCGCGGTGGCGTCGGTGGCGTTGCCGCGGGCGGAGGTCGAGACGCGGCTTGAGCCGTGGGGGGAGCGGTTGTCGGTCGCGGGGGTCAACGGCCCCCGGGCGGCGACGGTGGCCGGGGAGACCGAGGCCTTGGAGGAACTGGTCGCGGCCTTGGAGAAGGAGGGGGTGCGGGCGCGGGTGGTGGCGGCGACCGTGGCCTCGCACTGCGCCCAGGTGGACCGGCTGCGCGAGCGGATTCTCGACCTGCTGGGCTTCGTCGAGCCCCGGGCGGGGTCGGTGCCGATGTACTCCACGGTGACCGGCGAGGTCCTTGACGGTTCCGAGCTGGACGCGGGCTACTGGTTCGACAACTGCCGCCGCCCGGTGGCCTTCGAGCCGGTCGTGCGCTCGCTGCTCGCCGACGGATTCCGGGCCTTCGTGGAGTCCAGCGCGCACCCGGTGTTGACGTGGGGGGTGTTGGAGACCGCTGAGGAGGCCGGCAGCGAGGTCGTCGCGGTGGGTTCGCTGCGCCGGGGCGAGGGCGGCCTTGAGCGGTTTTATTCCTCTTTGGGCGAGGTGTGGGTGCGGGGGGTGGACGTCGACTGGCCGGCGGTGTTCGCGGACCGGCCGGCGCGCGTCGTCGACCTGCCGACCTACGCGTTCCAGCGGCGGCGCTACTGGCTGAACGCCCCCTCGCACGCGGCGTCGACGGTGGAGATGCCCTCCGCCGAGCTGCCCGAGGACGAGGATGACACCGTCCCGCTGGCGGACAAGCTCGCCGCGCTCCCCGACGGCGACGCGGAGACCTTTGTACTGGACCACGTCCTGGAGAAGGTCGCCGTCGTTCTTGGGCACCCCTCCGCCGATACCATCGATCCCGACCAGAAATTCGGGGACATCGGATTCGACTCGATGCTGTCGGTGGAGCTCAGTAAACGCCTGGCCGCGACGACCGGACTCAAGCTGAGGGCGAATGTCGTGCTGCGCTACCCGACACCGAAACTGATCGCCGGGCACCTCATGTCCTCGATGGCCGGCAGTAATCCGCGCTAATTACCTTGCATTCCCGGGCCTTTGCGCCTTGTGCCGCGTCCCGCCGACGGGACACGGCGCGTTAGGGTCGCGGCCCGTATCGCCCCGGAACCTGAATGTCTTGACCGGCCGCTCCACCTCCGTGAAGGTGGAGGAGATCTGCGAATTCCTCCGCCTCCCGGGCCTATTTGTTGAGGGGTTGATCCGTTTGCGTTCATTCGATGCACCGGCTGCGCACAAGGGGATGTGGCTGGCGCAGAAAATGACTCCCGATTCGCTGAACCACGCGATGATCTTGTGGGACGTGGACGGTGAGCTGGACCCGGCGGCCATGGAATCCGCATTCCGGCACGTGCTGGACGAGGCCGAGGTCCTGCGCGTCAACTTCGTCGACGACGGCAGCGGTCTGCGCCTGGTGCCCAGGGAGTTGGGGGACTGGCGGCCCTTCTCCCTGGATCTCAGGTCCGAGGCCGACCCCGAACAGGCGGCGCGCGAAGCGCTGGCCGACACGGTGCGACGGCCCTTCGACCTGGAGCGGGATCTGCTGTTCCGGCTGGGCGTGGTCAAACTCGCGGCGGCCCGCTCGCTCGTGGTGATCGCCTACCACCACCTCATCTCGGACGGATACGGCGCAGCCGGTCTGCTGTCGCGGCGCATCGCCGAGGTGTACACCGCGCTGGCACGGGGGGAGAAGGCACCGGACCTGCCCCACCCGTGGGATGCCGAGTCGTTCACCGCCGGGGCAGCGGAGTATCACGGCTCGCAGAAATTCGCCGACGACACGGAGTTCTGGCGCGACTACCTCAAGGACGCGCCCGCACCCGCGCAGGTCCCGCGCGTCGCCCTGTCCGAGTCGACGCGCTCCGCGCTCTCCGAGCCGATGAGCAGCGCCGACCGCTGGTCGGAGGTGGCCGCCTCGATCGGCGTGGTGAGCCGCACGCTGACCGTCCCGCGCGCCGAGGCGGATGCGTGGGGCGAGGCCGCGAAGTCCATGGGCGTGTGGATGTCCTCGCTGCTGACCGCGGCCGCGGCGGTGTTCTTCCGGCACCGCTGCGATCGCCCGGAGTTCCTTTTCTCGCTGGCCGTGGGCAACCGGTCGGGGGCGGCGAGCAGGACCCCCGGTCTGGCGGTCAACGTCGTGCCGGTGCGGGTGCGGGTGCCGCTCGATGCGACCCTCACCGACATCACCGACGCGCTGAGCGACGAGACGTACGACATCTTCGATCACACCGCCTGCCATTACTCCGACATCCAGCGCGCGAGCGGAGCCGCCCTGGGCGACCGCGGCACGTTCGGCGCCGTCATGAACGTCACCGAGTTCGCGGAGCAACTCCACTTCGGCGACAGCCCGGCCCGCTATCTCTGCGCGACGACCGGGACGTTCGACGAACTGTCGATCGCCGTCGGCACCGACGGCAGCCCCGACAGCGACCTGTGCTTCCGGCTCGATGCCCCCGCGGAGCTGTACTCCCGGGCCGAGCTGCGCTTCATCGGTGCGGAGCTGATCGCCTACATCCGTGCGGTGACGGCCGCCGACGCGCACACGCGGGTCGGCGCCCTGGACGTGCTGAGCGGCGCCGAGCGGGACCAGGTCCTGACGGCGTCGCACGGCACGGACGCGTCACTGCCGGGACTGACGGTGCCGGAGCTTTTCGCCCGGCAGGTGCGGGCGGCTCCCGACGCCGTCGCGATGAGGTCGGGGGATGCGGCGGTCTCCTACCGGGAGTTGGACGAGCGGTCGGACCGGCTGGCCGAAGCGCTGCGGCGTCGGCAGGTGGGCCCGGAGGCGGTCGTGGGCGTGGCGCTGCCCCGATCGGTGGACTTGGCCGTCGCCCTGCTGGGCGTGGCGAAGGCGGGCGGAGCCTACCTGCCCATCGACCCCGCGGCCCCTACCGACGTGATCACGTCCGTGGTCAGGGACGCCTCGGCGCGCGTCGTGCTCACCGACGCGACGGCCGCGGAGGCGCTCAGGGCCGATCCGGATGTTCCGGTGATCGTGTTCGACGAACTCCGCGCGGAGGCCGCCGCCGGTGACAGGGACGCCGACGGGGACGCCGACAGCGCTGCGCGGACGGCCCCGGCCCGGATACACCGGGACAACCTGCTGGCCGTGGGTTACGGTTCCGCGTCGACCGGCGCCGCCACGGGAATCGCCGTGACGCACCGGAGCATGGAGCGGTTCGTCCTGGACAGCCACTGGCAGGAAGGCGGCCGCGGCACCGTGCTGTGGCATGCGCCGCCCACCTGGGAAGGGCTCGCCCTTGAACTGTGGGTGCCTCTGCTGAACGGTGGCCAGGTCGTCGTGGCTCCTCCGGCAGGACCGCACATCGAGACGCTGACCGAGTCGCTGGCAGCACACCAGATCTCCACGGCCTGGCTGCCGGCCTCCCTGTTCGCGGCGGTCGCCGCCACACGCCCCGCGTGCCTCGCCGGGCTGACCGAGGTGTGGACCAGTGGCGACCGTGTGCCCGCGGCCGCGCTGCGACGGGTGCGGGAGGCCTGCCCCGAGCTGACGCTCGTCCACGGCCACGGCCCGGCGGAGACGACCGGGCTCGCCGCAGGCCACCGTCTGAGCGCGAGCGCATCGGTGCTCGACGGCGGCACGATCGGCCGTCCGGCGGACCAGAGCGCGCTGTACGTGCTGGGGCCCGGCCTGGCGCCGGTCCCGGCAGGCGTGACGGGCGAGCTGTACGTCGCCGGACCCGCACTGGCGCGTGGCTATGCCGGGCGCCCCGGTCAGACCGCGGGGCGGTTCGTGCCCTGCCCCTTCGGCCCGCCCGGCACCCTCATGTACCGCACCGGAGAGCGCGTGCGGTGGGGGGCCGAAGGACGGCTTCAGTACGTGGGCCGGGCCGACGCCCGGGCGGAGATCCGGGGTGTCCGGGTCGAGGCGGCCGAGGTCGAGGAGGCGCTGGCCGAACACCCCGGCCTCGCACAGTCGATCGTGGTCGCCGTCAAGGACGACTCCGGGCAGCAGCGCCTGGTGGCCTACGTGGTCCCGGCGGGCGGCCCGGAAACCGGTGCCGGTCCTTCGGGCGAGGAACTGCGGCGGTTCGCCGCTGGGCGGCTGGCGGAAGCCATGGTGCCGTCGGCGTTCGTGACGCTCACGGAGCTGCCGGTGACGGCCGGCGGCAGGGTGGCCCGGGCGTCGCTGCCGGAGCCGGTGTTCGACGACGGACAGCACCGGGCACCGCGCAACAGCACCGAAAGGGCACTCGCCCAGGCCTTCGCGGACGCCCTGGAAGTGGACCGGGTGGGCATCGACGACGACTTCTTCGACCTGGGCGGCAACTCGCTGCGCGCCATCAGGCTGGTCGGTCTGATCCGGGCGGAACTCAACCAGGAGGTGTCCATCCGCACGCTGTTCGCGGTCCGTACCGTCGCCGGCCTGTCCGACACGTGGAAGGACCTCACCCAGTCCAGCAGGCCGACCCTGCGCCGCAGGACGAAAGACGGCCAGGTCCTCTGAGCGGGCCGCGGCCGACAAGGAGGGCCCGGTGGGCCCGAGCAGGTACGTGGAGAGCAGTTCATGACGTCACAGGCGCAGCGGACCGAGGGGGAGAACGACGTGGGGCACACCGGCTGGGACACGGACGTGGTGATCGCGGGCGCCGGTCCGACGGGCTTGATGCTCGCCTGCGAGCTGCGCCTGGCGGGCGCCGACGTGGTGGTGGTCGAGCGGCTCCCGGAGCGCACGGGCGAGTCGCGGGCCGGCGGGATGCACTCGCGCACGCTGGAGGTGCTGGACCAGCGCGGAGTCCTGGACCGCTTCCTGGCCCTCGGTGAACTACAGGGAGTGGGCCACTTCTCCGCCCTGCGGTTGGAGTTCGACGAGTCCGAGTCCCGCCACCCCTACCCGCTGATGATCCTTCAGTCCACCGTGGAACTGCTGATGGAGCAGTGGGCCGCCGAGCTCGGCGTACAGGTGCGCCGGTCGTCCGAGGTGATTGGCATCCGCCAGGACGAGTCCGGTGTGGCCGTCGAGCTGCGTACGGCGCAGACGTCACCGGCGACGCTGCGCGCCCGCTACCTGGTGGGTTGCGACGGTGCGCGCAGCACGGTGCGCAAACTGACGGGCATCGACTTCCCCGGCACCCCGGCGACGATGACCTCCCTGATCGGCGACGTCGAACTCCCCGATCTGCCCGAGGACTACATCTGGGGCCGGCGCTGCCCGGCCGGCGACTACTCGGTCATCGCCTTCGAGCCGGGCTGGTACCGGGTGATCACGACCGAGCACGGCCAGGTCGCGGACCGCGACGAACCCACGACGTTCGAACAGCTCCGGCAGTCGCTGATCAGGATCGCGGGCACGGACTACGGCATGCACGGTCCGCGCTGGGTCTCGCGGTTCAGCGACGCCGCGCGCCAGGCCGCCCAGTACCGCACGGGCCGCGTGCTGCTCGCGGGCGACGCGGCGCACATCCACTTCCCGGCCGGCGGGCAAGGGCTGAACATGGGGGTGCAGGACGCGGTCAACCTCGGCTGGAAGCTCGCATCGGTGGTGCGCGGACAGGCACCCGACAGCCTCCTGGACAGTTACCACGCCGAGCGCCACCCCGTCGGGGAGCGGGTGCTGCACAACACCCGGGCGCAGGCGGCCCTGGCCCGCCCCGGCGCCCACACGGACGCGCTGCGCGACGTGTTCGCCGCGCTCATAGTCTTCGACGACGTCAACGCCCATCTGCGGGGCATGCTCACGGCGCTGGACATCCGCTACCCGACCGACGGCGACCATCTGCTGGCGGGACGCCGGGTCCCCGACGCCGACCTGAAGACGGTCGAGGGCGCCACCCGCGTGTACGAACTGCTGCACGCCGCCCGCCCGGTCCTGCTCGACCTGCGCGGCAGCGCCCGGGTGACGGCGGTCGCCGAGGGCTGGGCCGACCGTATCGACGTCGTCGAGGCGCGCAGCGAGGACGACCACTGGCCCGTCCCGGCCGTCGGTGAGATTCCCGCTCCCGCCGCGCTGCTCATCCGCCCCGACGGCCATGTCGCCTGGGCGGCCGCCGCGGGAGAAGCGCCCGACACCGGGGCGCTGCGCACCGCGCTCACCACTTGGTGCGGCCCGGCGACAGCGGCGCCCGCACGGCGGACCTAGCCACCGAGGCGAAAGACGGACCTTGCGCGCAGGCGTGTCCCGCTGACGGGACACGCGTGCACGGCCCCACGAATACGCCGATACATATCGGTGCGCGTCGGCTGAGTTCGACGTACTTGAATGGTTCATCGCGCCGGTCTACGTTGGCGGCGCGACCGATGGAGATGAAATCCCGCCCCGGACGTGGATCCTTCTGGGTGCGGATGAGTACCGGTCGGAGATGCGAACAACGCATCGCACATCCATGCCAGCGGGAGAATTCTATGAGTGATCGTGAAAACGAGATCTACGACGTGGTCGGAATTGGCTTCGGCCCGTCCAACCTGTCACTCGCCATCGCCCTGGAAGAATACCGGGCGAAGGGTCCGGAGAATGAGATCAACGCCCTCTTCCTGGAGCGTCAGTCGTCGTTCGGCTGGCATCGGAACATGCTGCTTCCGTCGGCGACCATGCAGATATCCTTTCTCAAGGACCTGGTCACCTTCCGCAATCCGACGTCGAGCTTCAGCTTCATCGCGTATCTGCACGCCTCGGGCCGGCTCCCGCAGTTCGTCAACAACCAGGACTTCTTCCCCACGCGCGAGGAGTTCCACCAGTACCTCGAGTGGGCGCAGTCGCGCGTGGCCGATCGCATCGCGTACAACTCGGAGGTGACGTCGATCCGGTTGCCGCCGGGCGGCGGCGCGGACGAGTCGGACCGGCTGCGGCTGGAGGTGGCGGACGCCACCGGGCGGACCGGCCGTGTCGTCGAGGCACGCAACGTGGTGATCTCGACGGGCCTTGTCCCGAACATGCCCGAGGGAACCGAGCGCGACGACCGGGTCTGGCACAGCTCGGAGTTCCTGGCGAAATACCGCCGGACGAACCCCGCGGAGCTGCGCCGGGTGGCGGTGGTCGGAGCGGGCCAGAGCGCAGCCGAGATCACCAGGTTCCTGTATGACGAGCTGCCGCATGCCGAGGTGTGCGCGGTCATCCCCTCCTACGGTTACTCCGTCGCGGACGACACCCCCTTCGCCAACCAGATCTTCGACCCGGGGGCCGTCGACGACTACTACTTCGGCACCGAGGAGACGCGGGAGGCGTTTTGGCGGTACCACCGCAACACGAACTACTCCGTCGTCGACGACGACGTGATCAGGTCGCTGTACCGCAGGTCGTACGACGACGACGTACGCAGTGTCCGGCGCCTTCAGTTCCTCAACCTGTCGAGGGTCACCGGTGTGAAACGCCTCGGTGCCGAGACTCGCGTCTCTCTTCAGGTGGGCCCCGACGCCGAGGTGCGTGAACTGGACTTCGACGTCCTGGTCTGCGCCACCGGCTACAACACGATGCAGCCCACGGGCCTGCTCGGCGAGCTCGACCGCAACTGCCTGCGCGACGCGGCCGGCCGCTACCGCGTGGAGCGGGACTACCGCATCGTCACCGCACCGCAGATGCAGTGCGGCATCTATCTTCAGGGCGGCACCGAGCACACCCACGGCCTGACCTCCTCCCTGCTGTCGAACATCGCGGTACGAAGCGGCGAGATCGCCGACTCGATCGTCACCCGGTGTGCGGGGCGTGAAGCCGAACACGCGGTCCTCGCCGAGGTCGGAGGCGACATCCGCTGAGGGCGATGCGGTCCCCGGCGGGCCGGGTCGCACCGAGATACGTCGGATCGCCGATCGCGCCGATCCCTACATGCCTCCAGCATCCGGAAAGGGAATGTGGATGAGGAGTCCGGAGCAAGAGCGGTGGATACGCCGCTTCCGTGATGACGACGGGTGCGAGACGAAACTCGTCTGCTTTCCCCATGCCGGCGGCTGGGCGAGCGCCTACCGCACCTGGCCTCGGGGGCTGCCCTCGGACACCGGGGTGCTGGCCGTCCGGTACCCGGGCCGGGAGGACCGCTACAGCGATCCGTTCCCCTCGGGGCTGGAGGCGCTCGCGGACGACATCGCCGATGCGCTCACCGAGCTGACGCGGTACCGCTTGGTGCTGTTCGGCCACAGCATGGGGGCCTCCGTGGCCCACGAGGTGGCGCTGCGCCTTCAGCGGCGGGGGTGTCCGCCGGCCGCCTTGTGCGTGTCCGGCCGACGTCCGCCGCACGCGCTGCAAGGCATGCGGCGGCTCTCCGGCACGGACGAGGAGATCATCGCCGACATCCTGCGCTTCGACGCGAGCCGTGCCCCCGTCTTCGCGGACCCCGACCTGAGGGACCTCGTGCTCCCGGCGGTGCGCGCCGACTACCGCCTGGTGGACGACTACCGCGCCGGCCGCCGCCCACCGCTGGACTGCCCCGTGTACGGCTACACCGGCGACGACGATTCCGAAGTGACCCCGGAGCAGATGCGCGGCTGGGCGGACATGACCAACGAGACCTTCCAGCTTCGGGTGCTGCCCGGCGGGCACTTCTATCTCATCGCCGAGGAGGCCGCGCTGCTGGCCGACGTGAGCGACGTCGTGAGCGGCCTCAAGTGCCGTACACGGACGGCGTCTTGAGATAGGCGGCAGCCGGGCTGCCGCACGCTCCACGACCACCGCACCCGCCGACGGCCGGACACCGCCACCTGCCTCGGTGACCAACTTCTCCCATCACCCCGCACGGGCCAGGGGCACAGCCCCTGGCCCGTCGTGCTGTCGGTCGGCAGGTGCGGTCTCGCTCTGTGCCCAGCTCGACGACGCGGCCAGCCCTCGTGATGCCCGTGGCAGCCGCCCGAGCGAGCGTTCATTGCGTGCCGGAACGCTCCACCACGATGTCGCCGATCACGGTCCGGGCCTGGACGGACACGACTTCGCCGGTCTGCTCGTCCGTGTCCAGGAGCGAGAGGGCCGTGGAGACCGTGCCCGCGGCGGAGTCGAGAGACAGCCGGGCACCGCTGTTCTCGGCCACCCCGACGCGGATGCCGCCGCACGTGGTGGCGACGGTCACCGACCCGCGCCGCACCTCTCCCACGGCGATGTCCCCGTCGATCGTCCGGGCATCCACGTCGTCGTGCGCCCGGCCGATCCAGATGGCCCCCCGCTCGGCGTACAGACGTACGGCCCCGCGCACCTCTTCCACGGTGGCGTCGCCTTCGCCCTTCGCGCTGAGCGTGGCTCTGCCCTCGACCGATCCCAGGCGCACGTCGCCCCGTCCCGCCGTCGCCTCGATGGTGCCGACCGCGCGGTCGACGGTGATGTCGCCGAGGGTGGCTTCCACGTGCAGGCTGCCGGTGCGGTGAAGCCTGATGTGCCCCAGGCCCGTCTTGAGCCGGCACTCGCCCAGCTCTCCCGCTCCCAGGAAGTCCGCCGCCATGCCCCGGCCGTGCAGGCTCGATCCCGTGGGTACGGCGAGGGCCACGATGACCGCGCCGCCCCCGCAGCCGCCGGGCCCCGGAACGTTCACCAGGAGCCGGCCGTCGGCGTACTCGATGTGCGGCCGCCGGGCGGTCTGTATGTCGTCCTGGTTGTCGCTCTCGCGCGGGCACACCTCGACCGTCGTGTCGGTGCGGTCGCTCGCGGCGACCCGGACCTGGCCGCACACGAGGTTGATCACGACCTGGACGGGTGAGGGCGTCTCGAACGTCGGCATGGCGGGCCGCCTTCGGGATGTCTGCGGCTGCCGGCCTGATGACGGCGGCCCGAATGACGCGGGTTCACGCTTCGTCGCGGGGGGTCGGTTCTGTTCCCCCTGAGGCGCGGCCGGGGCACGGGCCCCGTATCGCCGGGGAACTGGGTGGATGCTGGTCCGTCCTCAGCACGTCGGACACCTTGCCCTTCGCCGTGCACGGGGACGCGGCGCACCACGGTCCCGTGCTGTCTGCCTTCTGGTGTGATGGTCTGTGCTTCTTCTGGCACTGGACGCACGAGAAACGGTGGGGGGGACCCGCGGTTCGGATCGCGACTCTCCACTGATGCCATGTGGTGCCACAGTAGCGCCATGAGGCGAAGTCCGTGCCCAAGGGAGCGTGGACCGCCCTGGGGCAGCGTGCGGAATCGGTCAACTGTGTGCGGGCGCGCCCCGAGAGCTAAGACGGCGATACGCCCCCTCCGGCGGCGGATCGGACGTGGACGGATGGGCCGAAGCGGCCCGGTGGCCCCCTGTCCCTGGCCGGTGTGCGCGGTGCGGTGCAGGCGAGGAGGGCGCGTCGCTGAAGGAGCGTCGGGCGATGGGATGACGCCAAAATCAACGTGACCGGCGTTCCGGCGTTGCGGAGCTGTGGTCGGCTCCTGCTGGGTTCGAACGTCTGGCCCGCACCGGCCGCTCTTGCGGTGTGCCTCGTGACCTCTGCTCCACGGCCGGGGCGGATCATCGGTATGTGGACAACGCTCGTCGAAATGGCGCGAGTTGGCGGTAGTGCTGGAGCCAAAGTGGTGTCAGTGTGGCCAAGGCGGCTCGGACGGTACAGCCCGAGGTGGGACGGGGCCCGCCGCGGAGGGCTGCCCGCCTTGGGGGCGGTGAGGGCGGGATGCCGTCGTGCCGGCCTGCGGCCTGGGACCGGCGGCGTGCGGCACGCGGGGTCATCGCGCCGGGCGCGTACGCGTCTGCTGTGCCGTGTCGTGGGGCGGATCAGCGGAAAGACCGTGCAAGTGCCGAAAGGCGTACGCGGCCGAGACGAGGGCCATGTGGTGATACCAGCCGGGGAACGAGCGTCCCTCGAAGTCCAGCAGGCCGAAGTCCCGCTCCATGGAGGCGAGCGCGTTGGCCGTCCCGGCGTGCAGGGTGGCGATCGCGCCGACCTCCGCGAGGGTGCGATGGGCGAGGCTGGTGAGCCACAGTGGACGCGGAGCACCGGCGGGGTCCGCTTCGGTGAACAGCCGGTAGGGAGGGCCCGGAGGGTGGCCGGGAGTGTCGCCCGCCAGGCGGACGAGCGATGTCTGGAGGTTCGCGACGCGCCGTTCCTTGGAGGCCAGCGGGAGGACGGCGGTCTCCGGGCTCTGTGCCGAGATCAGGGTCCTTGCGTCCACCGGGGCCGAGGAGGCCTCGCCGACGGGTAGCGCCGCGAGGTGGGGCGGCACGGCGACGACGAATTCGCGCCGCCGCTTGGCGAGTCCGTGCAGCAGGTACCCCACGTCGGGTTCGTCGCTCATGTCGACGAGGACGACCGAGGACGGCGAGTTCGTACGGGCCGAGAGCCGGTCGACGAGCCGCAGCGTGTCCGACCACAACGGCCGGTACTGCTCGCAGTCCGGTATGCGCGCCTCCCAGCGCCGCACGGGGTCCTGCGTCCAGGTCGTCGACAGGTGGAGGCACCAGTCGACGGGAAGTTGGACGTCGCCCACGCACAGGAAGGAGCCCAGCCCCAGCTGGCAGTTGAGGGTACGGCCCGAGGCCGGGTCGAAGTGGCGATGAACGCCCACCGACCGGTCACCGCGCTTGGGCAGAATGGCCCGTCCTATGGACCACACGGGCCCGGGTCCGCGGTCCGTCACCCAGTGGGTGAGCTCCTCCATGACCTCGTCGAAGCCCCACGGGCTGAGGCTGACGAACTGGCGCAGCGACTGTACGACGGAGGGGTCGGGGGAGACCGCGGTCGCGAGCCGGCGCACCGACTTCTTGCCCGGGGTGACGAGCAGCGCCTTCAGATAGGCGTGGGCCCACTTGCGTTGGTCGGTCCGGCGTAAACTGCTGAATATGGTGCTACTGAAACGATCCAGAGACAGGTCCGAATTGATTGGATAAGTCGGGCCTCTTGAAGCCGACGAGCTGCCTGCTTGGGTCGTCGCCATGACGCAATAACTCCCCCGAGGTTACTGAGTGCTGTGGGGCGAAAGTGTAAATCGCACGCCCGTGTGGTGTCACCATCCGCAGGTTGGCTGACTCGTTATGGTGCCCCGGATGGCGCATAGTCTCGCGGCGTGCGGCGGCATGACGAGAGCCGGATTCCGCTCGGCCCTTCACCGCCCGGCGGCCGTTCGCGCCGTTGGCGCAGGTGTGCGGGCGCCGTCATGATCCAGGGGTAATGATCTTCGTGGGCACGGCCTTTGTGAGCATGGCGTGAGGGTATGCCGCCGACGGGTTGACGCCGGAGGGCAGGGCGTGGCATATCGCGCGAATGCCCATGTCGGCGCGGGCTATGCAGGTGTGCTCACATCGCGCCAATCGGCGGCTCTGGACCGCTTGGCGGGCCGGGCGCTCGAACTCTGCAAAGTAGTGCTCGCTGGCACCTGGATACTTGAACTGGCATCGATGTCAGGATCTACTCAAGAGCGCGGTAGTTGGCCGACCCAGCCTGAACATGTGGCCGCGTAATGCCCGGTACGTTCAGGTTGTCAGCGCTCCTCTGCGAGCGGTGACCGGTGTATGAAGTGCGTTAAAAAACGGGGAGAACACTTGCCTTTTTTGACGGGGGCCCGCCGCGAAACCGCTCGGTCGATACGCGCGTTGAAACGGAGCCGTAATGACACAGCAGGTCGAGGACTGCCAGGACTCCAAGGCGACTTTGTTCGGCAGAACCGCAGGGGCCGGAGAAGGTGCCCGAAGAAGCGGCGGGATCCAGTCGCGGCGTGAACAGGTGCTCACCACAAAGGTGGGGCTGCACATACCCAGAGGGCTGGCTTTCGAGGAGTGGGAACGCGCCGGACGCCAGCTCTCCGGGTTACTCAACTCGTCGTCCTGGTGGCTGGGCGACTGGCTCGTCTACGGCAAGGACCACTATGCCGACCGCTATGAGCTCGGCATCCGGGCGGCCGGCCTCCAATATCAGACGCTGCGCAACTATGCCTGGGTCTCTCGGCGGTTCGAGGTGCAACGGCGCCGGCAGGCGCTCAGCTTCCAGCACCATGCCGAGCTGGCTTCGCTGCACGTGGACGAGCAGGAGGTCTGGCTCGATCGTGCGGAGCGCTCGAAGTGGAGCACCAAGCAACTGCGCCATGCCATCCGTGCCCAGCGCGTGGACGCCACGCAGGAGGCGGATGCCGTGGCGGCCACCCGTCGGCTCGCCGTGCCCGACAACCGGCTTCAGTGGTGGCACAAGGCGGCGGCCCTGACCGGCGCCGAGTTGGAGGAGTGGGTGATGGCCACGCTCGATGCCGCCGCCGAGCAGGTGCTGAAGGAGACGGACCTGCCACCTCGCGTCGAGTGAGCGGATCGCGGGCGCCGATCGGCACGCTCCTCGCGTCGCGGGCGGAAGTGGAGTGTCCGTCCGCGACGGTGAACGGCGTGGGGTCCGCACGCGCCGAGCGGTGCGGACCCCGGGGTGTGGAGCGCGGCTGCTAGGGCAGACGGGTCATGAGCTCCGCGGTCTGCGCATGCCGGGTGCAGCCGCGCCCGGCGAACGACTGCACCACCCGCTCGCGGACGTCGGGATCCTGTTCCTGACTCAGTTTGAACATTCCCTCGGCCTTGGTCACCCGGACCCGGAAAGCACCGACACCCGGCACTATCTTGCGGAAATAATCGAGGGACTCGGCCATGTCCCAGCTTTCGCCGAGTTCCTTCTCGAAGGCGCGCACGGTCGCCTGTACGACACCCAGGGTCTCTTCTGTCGACGCGATCTTCTCCACCACGCCGTGCACGTGCACCGAGGTGAAATTCCACGTCGGGGCGGCCGGTGTGATGTCGTAGACGGTGGGTGAAACATAGGCGTGCGGACCGGTGAACGTCAGCAGGATGACCGTTCCCGTGTCCAGCGCCTTCCAGTGCGGATTGGCCCGGTTCATGTGCCCCAGCAGAGGCATGCCGGCCAGGTCCGAAATGGGCTCTCCCTCCCACTGCGGGTCGGTGATGACCGGAAGATGGGTGGCGAACGGTCCGTCGGCGGGAGTTCCATTGCTGGCCGCCAGTGCCAGCGGGTTCTCGCGCATCAGGTCGAGAATCCACGAGACGTCAGGTTCTCGGTAGTGACGGGGAACGAACATGCGGCATCTACCTTTCGTCGTACGGCGTGCACAGCGGCTCGGGGGCATCGAGACGCAAGGCTCGGAAACCGATGTGGCGAATCAGCGGTGAATCATCGGCGAAACGTGAAATCGCCGTACTGTCCCGTTGGCAGGACAACCGCTCCTTCATCGTGACGCGCCGTCGCATCTCGTGCAACGAAGGGCAGAAGCGAGGCCTGGGGGAGTTTCGCCGGGCCGGAAAGGGCAATGCCGAGCATATTGATGCAAGGCGAGTTTCCGTGCGACTCCAAAAGAATTAGTGGGGCGTGGGCAGGCGGTCAACCCGTGCGACGAGAAGACCTGTGCGCCCCCAAATGCCGGAGACGCCCGGCAGACTCTTCAAGCCAGCCCGCGGCGACAGGTGTCGCGCCGAGCGACCCGCAGACCCAGCGATCATGTGACGTTTCAGCCCGACGCCCGGGGACACAGTTTCGGCCACGGGCCGCACCGAACGAACTGCACCCCCGCGTCGAACGGTTACGGCCCGCTCCAAACGGGCACAGCACCGCCGGGCCCGCTCCGAACGGGCACGACACCGCCCGATCGGGTCGCACGAGCGGTGGCGTGATCACCGCGGGGCCGCAGCCCCTCCAGGAGGCGAGAGCGCACACGCGCCGGTGGCGCCAGGTGCCACTACCCGGGCTGTCGCCCAGGAGCAGCGGACGCGTGGCGGCGGCTGTGGCCCACGGCCAGGGTGGTGAGGGCGGCTACCGCGAAAGACAGCAGGGAGGCGCTCATCCACGGCTGGACGGTGAGGCCCACGGCGTCTTGCAGCCAGGCCCAGAAGTCGGACCAGCCGGCGATGTTCGTCGGTGCGATCAGTTGGTAGGTGGCGAAGCCCAGTGCCCAGGGCAGCAGCATGACCCAGCGGGTGGGGGCCTGTTCGGAGACGTCCCAGGCGCGGTGGCCGCCGAGCACGAAGAAGTCCACGACCAGGACGGCGAACATCGGGATGAAGACCGCGCCGATCAGATAGAGGAAGCTGGCGTAGCTGTCCATGTTCACCAGAAGAGCCAGGGCGGTGGCCAGGCTGCCGCTGATCAGGCACAGGATGCGGCGGTCGACGCGCGGCAGCAGGTTCTGGGCGGAGACGGCGGTGGAGTAGACGTTGGCGAAGGACTGGTCGACCTCGCGCAGGACCAGGACACCGAAGCAGATCACGCCGACGCTGGTGGCGGTGAACGGGTCGAAGACCTTGTACGGGTCGGTGGTGTCGAACGCGATCATGGCGAGGGCGGCCACGCCCAGGACCGAGCCCGCGACGCCCGCGAGGGTCTGGCCGATGACCAGGCCGCCGAAGGCCGCCTTCTCGCTGCGGGAGTGGCGCGAGTAGTCGGCGACCAACGGCAGCCAGGAGATCGACACGGCGATCACGCTGTCGGCGGCGAACCAGAAGTCCTTCCAGGAGCCGCCCTCCATCGGGATGCCGCGGCCGGCCAGGTCCCAGCCCAGGTAACAGATGGCCAGGACGACGGCGATGGTGACATACCGGCGGATGATGCGCAGCGCGCCCAGCGGACGCAGAGTGAGCGCCGTGGTCACCGCGCCCGCGAGCAGTACGTACAGCCAGCCGGGTCCCGGCTCGCCGAAGGCCTGACGGGCCAGGATTTTCAGGCCGGTGGAGATGACCACCAGCTCGAAGACGGCCCAGCCGACCATCTGCAGCACGTTGAGGACGGTGGGCAGGTAGGAGGCCTTCGCGCCGAACAGGCCGCGCAGCAGCACCATCGAGGGCGCGCCGGTGCGGGCGCCGGTGATGGCGGCCAGGCCCAGGGCGAGGGTACCGATCAGGGTGCCGACGACGGACGCGGTGACGGCCGCGGCGAACGACAGCGTCGGACTGCCGGTGCCCAGCGGGTCCAGGACGACCAGCATGCCGCTGAAGCCCAGCAGGCTGACGCCCAGGTTGGCCCAGAAGGTGCCTTGGTCCAGGCCGCTGAGGACCTTGGGCGTGGGCTGGTCGAGGGTGAGCGGCGCCTCGTTGGCCGGGGCCGGTCTCGGCGTGGCGGGTTCGGTGGTGGTCGTCACTTCGCGGGCTCCGAAACCTGGACGGGAGCAGTGCCGAGGGGCCAGGACTCCATGCGCCAGGCGGCGTCCCAGAACATCCACTCCCAGGTGGACGCGGTGGTGAAGGCCGTACGCATCCGGGCGCGGGTGGCCGGGTCGGCCTGCTCCGCCAGCCGGTTGACGATCTGTCGGGCGTGTTCGGTGGCGGCTTCGAACTCCTCGTCGGCGTACGTGCCGATCCAGTCGCCGTAAGGGTGGGCGGCGAGGTCGCCGGCCAGTTCGAGGAGGGCCCGGCCCACCTCGGCGTAGATCCAGAAGCAGGGCAGGACCGCTGCGGTCAGCTCCGGGTAGCCCTGGGTGTGGGCCACGGAGAGCAGGTAGGAGGTGTATCCGGTGCCGGTGGGGGACGGTGTCCAGGCGTCGACGTCGACGACGTTGCTCTCGTGCAGGGAGCTTTCGACGACCACGGCGTCGTGGGCGGACTTCGCGAAGAACGCGATGTCCTGCGGCCGGTCCGCCTTGGCGGCGGCGCTGGCCAGCGCGCGGGCGTAGCCGCGCAGGTAGTGGGCGTCCTGGGCCAGGTAGTAGACGAACTTCTCCCGGTCCAGGGTGCCGTCGCCGAGGGCGATGACGAACGGCAGTTTGTCGATGCCCGCGCGGATCTCGGCCGTGGCCGTCCACAGCTCGTCGCAGAACGTGGTGGTCATGGGGCTCAGCTCCAGTACTGGTGGAAGTGGTGGACAGGTCCGTGGCCGCTGCCGATGTGCAGGGTGTCGGCGGCGCGCAGGGCTCCGGTCAGGTACGCCTTGGCGGCGCGGACGGCGGTGGGCCAGTCCTCGTGCTGCGGGCGCAGGGCGGCGATCGCGGCGGACAGGGTGCAGCCGGTGCCATGGGTGTTGCGCGTGTCGACACGGGGTGCGGACAGCTCGGTGATGTCCGCGGCACCGGCGCCCGTGGGGTGCGTGGCGTCGACGAGGATGTCCACGGATCGGGCGTCGTGGGTGTGGTGGCCGCCCTTGAGCAGGACGCGCCGGGCGCCGGTTTCGAGGAGTTCTTGGGCTTGCTCGACGGCTTCCGCGCGGTTCTTTGCCGCGGCGGTGCCGAGCAGGTCGCCGGCCTCGGGGAGGTTGGGGGTGATGAGGTCGGCCAGCGGCAGGAGACGCTCGCGCAGCACCGCCACCGCATCGGCTTCCAGGAGGCGGTGGCCGCTGGTCGAGACCATGACGGGGTCGAGGACGACGTACCGGGGGCGGTGGCGCTCCAGGGCCCCTGCGACGGCGTCGGCGATGGCGGCGTCGGCCAGCATCCCGATCTTGACGGCGTCCACCGGGACGTCGGCGAACAGCGTGTCGAGCTGCTCGGTGACGAATGCCGGGGGGATGGCGTGGATGCCGGTGACACCCAGGGTGTTCTGTGCGGTCAGGGCGGTCAGAACGGCTGTTCCGTAGGCGCCGTTGGCGGAGAACGCCTTCAAGTCGGCTTGTATCCCGGCGCCGCCGGAGGGGTCGCTGGCGGCGATGGTGAGGGCGATGGGCGGGCTGGTCACGCGGAGATCTCCTGTCGCAGGGTGCGGACGAGGGAATGGGCTGCGGCCCGGGGGTCGGGCCGGCCGCAGATGGCACTGACGACAGCGATGCCGGCCGCGCCACGCCCCATGACCGCGGCGGCCCGGGACGGACCGATCCCGCCGATGGCCACGCAGGGCAGCGGGCTCTCCCGGACGATCCGGGCCATGCCGTCCAGGCCGAGCGGGGCATCCGCGTCCGGCTTGGTGGACTGCGCGAACACCGGACCGACACCGAGGTGATCGACGCTGTCCGGCACGTGCGCCAGCTGCCCGGGACGGCTGATGGACAGGCCGATGTACGCACGGGGGCCGAGTCGGCGACGGGCGGTATCGGGAGAGAGGTCCCGCTGCCCGAGGTGGACGCCGTCCGCGTCCAGCCGGGCCGCCACGTCCAGCCGATCGTTGACGATCAAGGGGACGCCGGTGCCCGCCAGTTCGGCCTGGATCGCCCGGCCGAGCGAGAACAGCGTGCGGTCGTCCGCGTCCGGGTCGCGCAACTGGACGGCGGTCACGCCGCCCTTGACGGCCGCTGCCACGGTAGGGGCGACGCCACGGTCGCCGCAGAGCCTGGTGTCGGTCACCAGATACAGGGACAGGTCGAGAGGAGGTCGCATGAATTGCTCCTTGGGGTCTCCCGGCCGGGCGAAGGCGTGGGAAACGCATCGGGAGGTACGGGGGAAGGCAGGCCCCGGCGTGCCGTGCGGGGACCCGTGAGTCGTACACCGGGGTGAGAGGAGGCGGGGGAGAGGGCAGCCAGGCCCGGTGCCGGGGGGCGCCCCAGGGGGGGCGGGCACTGTGCGGCGGGTGGCGTCGAGGCCACCGCTCACGCGGATCCCCGCCGTACGCGTCCGCTCAGCGCAGGTCGAGGGCCTCGGCGAGCCGCTCAGGGCTCAGCTCGTACAGCGCGTCGATCAGGGCGACCGCGAACGTGCCCGGCCCCGCGGAGCGGGTGGCGGCGTCCTCCGCGGCCACGGTGAGCAGGCCGGTCGCGGCCGTGGCGGCCAGCAGTGCGTCGTCGGTGACGGCGGTGCAGGCGGCCACCAGAGCGCCGAGCGAGCAGCCCGTACCGGTCACCACAGCCAGCAGCGGGCTCCCGTTGGCCAGACGCACCACGCGCGTCCCGTCGGTGAGAACGTCCTCGGGGCCGCTCACCGCGACCGCGCAGCCATAGCGCCGGGCCAGCGCGTCCGCCGCGGCCAGCGCCGCCTCGGGGACGTCCGTGCTGTCCACGCCGCGCCCGCCCGCGCCGCCGTCCAGTGCCAGGATCTCCGAAGCGTTGCCCCGAATGACCGCCGGCGGCGTGCTCTCCAGCAGTTCGCGGGCCAGCGCGGTGCGCCAGGGCAGCGGGCCGACCGCCACCGGGTCGAGCACCCACGGCCGCCCGGCGCCGGCCGCTTCGGTGACCGCGACACGCATCGCCGCCGCCGTCACGGAGGTCACCGTGCCCAGGTTGACCAGGACACCCCCGGCCACCCGGGCCAGCGCTCCGGCCTCCTCCGCGCTGTGCACCATCGCGGGGGCAGCCCCCGCCGCGAGCAGCACGTTCGCGGTGAACTGCGACACCACGACGTTGGTCAGGCAGTGCACCAGGGGTGCGGAGGCCCGCAGGGACGCGCTCACGTCCGCCACGGCAGCACGGGAGACGGCAGTGTCGTGCCGGGCAGGTATGGAGGCAGTATCCATCGTCAACACCCTTCCTACGCCGGCATTACCCGGTCCAGGTTCATGCGGTCGGCGGAAAGGGGATCAAGTCCCGTCCGCCCTCTCAGCCCGGCTGCTCCCGAGCTCCCGCGGTGGTCGCTACGCAATGTACCTCCTTGAGGAACAGGAGGTCGCACACGGGTACCTCACGCAACGGCCTGGCTCCTATGCCCACCGGAGCCGGGTGCGACGCACGAAGCCGGGCGGCCCTGACAGGAATCAGGGCCGCCCGGCCGTCGTGCGTGGAGAAGCGTCGTGCGCGCAGAAGGAAAGGTCAGCAGCTCAGGTTGGAGCCCGGCGTGGTGCCGAGGATCTGGGTGAACTGCTTGTAGCGGTCGACCCGGCTCTGGACCTGGGCGGGGTTGCCGCCGTTGCACTCCAGGGTGCCGTTGATGGCGCGGATGGTCTCACCGAAACCGCGGCTGTTGACCATGGCGTTGTGCGGCGTCATGGTGCCCGGACCCGACTGGGTGTTCCAGTACCAAAGACCGGTCTTCCAGGCGACCGCCGGGTCGCGCTCCACCAGGTAGGGGTTGCGCAGGAGGTCGATGCCGAGCGCGTCGCCGGCCGCCTTGTAGTTGAAGTTCCAGCTGAGCTGGATCGGACCGCGGCCGTAGTACGCGGCCTGGCCCGCCGGGCAGCCGTAGGGCTGGGAGGCGTCGCAGTAGTGCGGGTAGTTGGCCTGGTTCTGCTCGACGATGTGGACCAGACCGCCGGTCTCGTGGTGGACGTTGGCGAGGAACGCCGCTGCCTCCTGGCGCTTGATGGTGTCGCCGCCGGTGTTGGCGAAGGCCGGGTACGCCTTGAGCGCGTCGGTCAGGCCCTTGTACGTGTAGAACGAGTTCCGGCTCGGGAACATCTGGTTGAACTGCGCCTCGGTGACCACGAATCCCGAGGGGTCGGGGTTGCCGGGGTCGGTGCCACCGCCGCAGGCGCCCGCGTCCGCCCAGACGTCGCTGCGGCCCGGCGTCTCGTTCTGGGTCCACCACTTGGCGTTCCAGTTGCGCCCGTTGTACGAGGCGGTGTTGCCGCCGGTGTAGACGGAGGAGGAGTTCCAGGGGGCTGCGCACGCGGCGGCGGACGCCGTGGCCGCGGCCGGGCCAAGGACGATCATCGCGCAGAGCGCGGCTAGCGCTGCTGCGAAACTGATGAGACGTTTGATCACGCGACATCTCCTATCGAGCGGGCTGGAGGAGGGCTCCACGCGCCATGGGGGTGTCGGTGACTCAAGCGAAATGGTCTGGACCTGTCAAGGTCTGGACCAATTCTGGTACGCGGCTGACCTGAATTCGCCATGCACCGACCCCGCAGGGGTGCCGCCGCCACGGGTGCATCGCCGCTACAGGAGTGCCCCCGTGAAGGCCGATCAGGCCGGTCGTCGCCCGCCGGCGGGGCGGCGGGTTCGGGCAAAGGGCTCGCCGCAACCGGCCGGCAGCAGACGCTTCCCCTTCATCGGTTGTTGATGCACCGTCAACCCGGGTCTCTTAGGTTCCGCAAGCGCCTCGCGCGACCCCGCCGCCCGACCGGTGCGGCAGGGACGGTCACGAACCCCTGGAGTGATCAAATGGAACGTCGTAGTTTCCTGCGCGGAGCAGTCGTCGGCGGCACGGCGGCGACCTTCGGCTACACGCTCATGCAGGGCGCGGCCTACGCGGCCCCGGCGCAGAAGGGCCCCGGCCCGTACGGCGCGCTCGGCGCGGCAGACGCCAACGGCCTCCAGCTGCCCGGCGGCTTCACCGGCCGGGTGATCGCACGGTCCGGCCAGAAAGTCGGCTCCACCACCTACACCTGGCACGACGCCCCTGACGGCGGTGCCTGTTTCGCCGACGGCACGGGCTGGATCTACGTCTCCAACTCGGAGATCTCCTCCACCGGCGGCGCGGGTGCGATCAAGTTCAACTCGACGGGTTCCATCACCGGTTCGTACCGGATCCTGTCCAACACCAACCGCAACTGCGCCGGCGGCGCGACCCCCTGGAACACCTGGCTGTCCTGCGAGGAGGTCAGCACCGGCTACGTCTACGAGACCGACCCGTGGGGCGTGAACGCCGCCGTGCGCCGCGGCGCCATGGGCCGCTTCAACCACGAGGCGGCGGCCGCCGACCCGGTCCGCAAGGTGATCTACCTGACGGAGGACGCGACGGACGGCTGCTTCTACCGGTTCGTTCCCTCCACCTGGGGCAACCTGGCGGCGGGCACGCTCCAGGTCCTCAAAGCCGGAACGGCCACCTCCGGCAGCTTCACCTGGGTGACCGTGCCGGACCCGGACGGCTCGCCCACCCCCACCCGCGACCAGGTCTCCGGCGCCAAGCTGTTCAACGGCGGGGAGGGCTGCCACTACGCCAACGACACCGTCTGGTTCACCACCAAGGGCGATGGCCGCGTCTGGCAGCTCAACCTGGCCGCCGGCACCTATGAGCTGGCCTACGACGACTCCCTGGTCGTCGGTGGCGGAGCCCCGCTGACCGGGGTCGACAACGTCACCGGCTCGTCCTCCGGCGATCTGTACATCGCCGAGGACGGCGGCAACATGGAGATCTGCATCATCACGCCGGACGACGTGGTCGCGCCGTTCCTGCGCATCAACGGCCAGTCCGGCTCGGAGATCTGCGGCCCGGCCTTCTCGCCGGACGGCAAGCGCCTGTACTTCTCCAGCCAGCGCGGTACGAGCGGCAGCTCGTCCGGCGGCATCACCTACGAGGTCACCGGTCCCTTCCGCAGCTGACCGGCCACTCCGGTCCCGTGAGGGCCGGGGGCGGCGGGGGCGGTTCCTGGATGCGCAGTGGGGGCCTGCCTCCATCGGGTTGGCGCCCGATGGGGGCAGTCCGCGTACCCTCGGCCTGTGCCTCGCCATATGAAGAAGCCCCGCCGACTGGTTGCCGACGGACGGGTCTACATGTGGGCGACGCGCCACAGCCACCGAAGGGACCATGCCGGCCGTCCCGTGGGCTGCCGCCAAACCCTCACCCTGTCCGTGCAGCCCGCGGGCACGGGAGGGCTGCTGCGCATCGTCTTTGACGAGGGGCCTGGACGGTACATCCCGGGCGGGGCGCCCTTGGGCTCCGGAGACGTGGGTTTCACCCGGGGTGCAGACCTGAACCTGCACGAGCCGGGCGCCGTCCGGGCCTTGCTCGACGTGGCGCTGGCCCGTGGGTGGCAGCCGGAGGAGCGCCGGCCGGTGGAGGTCGACGGCTGGCTTCTGCTGGAGGCGGCTGCCGCCGCGCGAACCGAGGGGCGCAGACCCTGATGGTCCGCAGATGCGATGCTGCATGCGCTGGGTTCACCGGCCCGCCGTAGGAGCCGCCGCGGCGACGCAACAGGTGTCTGGGCCTGCTGCGGTGCCTTGACGGGCACCTCGGTCGTACGGGGGCGGGCGGGCCGGTCACTTCCAGGCGCGGTCGAGGAAGTCGGCAATCAGCGGGGCGATCTCCGGCAGGTGTGTCTCCAGGGCGAAGTGCCCGGTGTCGAAGAGGTGGAGCTCGGCGTCGGGCAGATCCCGGAGGTAGGCGCGCGCTCCGGGTTCGATGAAGAAGGGGTCGCGGGCTCCCCAGGCGATCAGGGTCGGCGGCGTGTGCCGGCGCATCCATGCCTGCCAGCGGCCGTAGCTCTCGATGTTCGTGGGGTAGTCGAAGAAGAGCGCCAGTTGGGCTTCCTTGCGGCCCGGCAGATCCAGGAAGTGCTGGTCGAGGGTCCAGCCGTCGGGGGCGATCAGCTCGGGCCCGGCGACGCCGCTCTCGTACTGACTGCGGGTGCCGTCGAGGGTGAGAAGGCCCCGGAGGGTGTCCTCGGCGCCGGGTGTCTGGGGGGTCAGGGTGAGGTGGGCGCGGGCGGCGTCGGAGAGCCCGTCTTCATAGGCGTTGCCGTTTTGCGTGATGAGTCCCGCTATCCACTCGGGGTGGCGCGTGGCGAGGCGGAAGCCGACCGGTGCGCCGAAGTCGAACACGTACATCACGAAGCGTTCGAGGCCCAGGCGCTCGACGAAGCCCTCGGTGATGTCGGCGAGCCGGTCGAACGAGTAGGTGAAGCCGTCGGGGACCTGCGTGTGGCCGAACCCCGGGTAGTCCGGCGCGATCAGCCGGTAGCGCGAGCCCAGGGCGTCGAGCAGGCGGCGGAACTGGTGCGAGGCGGAGGGAAAACCGTGCAGAAGCAGCAGCACGGGAGCGTCGGGCCGGTCGGGCAGGGATTCGCGGTAGAAGACCCGGACTCCGTCGACTTCCAGGTGGCGGTGGACGACGCGGGCGACTGGGACGGACATTTCTAATCCCTTCGTTGCCGAGGTATGCATTAGGTATACCCCTGTCGGTGCTAACGCGTCAAGGTGAAGATGTAGAGTTAGAGACATGAGTACGCCCGCGCCCCTGATCGGCGAACCGCTGGCCCTGGACCTGGTCAACACCCGCCCTGCCACGGGCGACTTGCTCGCGACCCCGGGAGACCTGCGCGCCTGGTGGGCCCTCCAGGCGGAGCGCCTTGGCGGCACGGTGCCCCCCGAAGAGGTCGGGCCCGCAGACCTCGCCGCCGTCCAGGCCGTACGAGAGCACACCGCCCGCGCCCTCGCGTGCGCACGCCGCGGAGAGGAACCCGCAGCCGCCGACCTGGCGGCACTCAACCAGGCGCAGCGCGCCGCACCCGCGATCAGCGGGCTGGCGTGGGACGGAGCGGCGGTGACCGCCGCGCGCCGACGCGACGGATCACCGGGTCAGTGCCTGACCGCCCAACTCGCGGAAGCCGCCGCCGAGCTGTTGGCAGATCCGGCGGTCGCCAGGATCCGGGAGTGCGAGGCGCACGACTGCGTGCTGCTCTTTCTGCCCGCCCATCCGCGCCGCCGCTGGTGCTCGGCCACCCGCTGCGGCAACCGAGCGCGCGTCGCGCGCCACTACCAGCGGCACAAGGCCGAGTAGGCCGAGCGGGGCAGACGTCTTCTGCTGAGCACCGTGGGCAAGCGCGGTGCGCCGTACGGGCTTTACCCCGGCGGGCGGTTCAACGGTGTGCCCCGGCGTTGTGCCGGTGGTCAGTGCGCTGCTGGGGTCACGCGCTCGCGGAGCAGGGCGAGTTTCTCGGCCGCGCCGGTGTCGGGCGCCGCCCAGTTCAACACGAGGTGCAGGTCGGCGCGTTCGATGGTCGTGATGTCGCAGTCGAGGACGATCTCGCCGAGGTCGGGGTGGACGACCGTCTTGTGTGAGCGCCCGATCGGTGTACTGCCCGCACAGGCGCTGGACCACGCAACCGGATATCTGCTCGCCGCTGCCGTCCTACGCGCACTGAGCGATCGGCATACCACCGGCGGCGGGCGGCATCTTCGCCTCTCCCTGGCCGGCACGGCCTCCTGGCTGCTGCACGACATCCCCGCCACCTCTGCCCCAAGCGAAGCCGACCTCCCCCACGACCCCGCAGCCTGGCTCACCGAGACCGCATCGCCCTACGGAGTGCTGCGTCATGCCCTGCCCCCGGTCCACTACGACGGCGCACCCGCGCTCTGGAACCGTGGACCGATCCGCTGGGGCACCGACCTGCCGAACTGGGCCTGAACGGCTACCACGTGAGGGAGGCGGGTCCCGGGGCGGAGCTGGGCGGCGGCGTACAGGCCGGCGAGGTGGTCTGACTGCCGGACGCCCAAACCGTCCTCACTCGGAGCGCCGGCTGGGCTCGCTCGCCAGGAGGGCGCTCCCGACGATGTCGAAGAGACGGTCGGCGCGCGGTGCGAGAGCGGGTTGATCACCCGCCCAGGCCAGCATGGCGATCAGCGCGAACAGGTCGTCGCCATCCATGTCGCCCCGGGCCGCACCTGCCGCCTGGGCCCGTGCAAGAAGCCGAGCGCCGGCTGCGCGCAGCGTGACGCACGAAGAGTGGAGCGCGGATTCGGGGTCCTCGATGGCGGCCGCCATCAGCACCGTCACGCCGTGGTACTCGGTCGTCCAGGCAACGCATTCGCGCACCCACGAGGCGAGAGCGTCTGCGGCCGTGGACGCCCTCTCCAGTTCGTCCGCCCTGGCCGTCAGCTCACGGAAGCTGGTGTGGAGCAGGGCCTCCAGCAGGGCCTCACGGGTCGGGAAGTGTCGCAGCAACGTCGCCAACCCGACGTTGGCCGTGCGCGCGACGTCACGCATCGACGCGTCGGTGCCCTGTTCGGCTATGACCGTGCTCGCCACGGTGAGCAGGTGGTCACGGTTTCTCTTGGCGTCGGCGCGCATCGTCCCTCACTTGACCAAACGGTTCACTGATCCATATATTCGGATCAGTGAACCGTTTATGTGGTTCGCTGATCCGGATAAGGGTATCCCGCGCTGCGGGTAGGAGGACAACGGTGCCTGCACACACGATGAAGGCGATCCGGCTGCACGACTTCGGCGGCCCCGAAGTGCTGCGTCATGACGAAGTGCCCGTGCCCGCACCAGCACCGGGCGAGGTGCTCGTGCGCGTGAAGGCCGTCGGCCTCAACCCGCCCGACTGGTACGTGCGCGAGGGCATGCCCGGCGTCCCTGCCGAGTTCAAGCCGCCGTTCGACCTGCCTCTGATCCCTGGGACGGACATCTCGGGAATCGTGGAAGCCGTGGCCGACGGCGTCCAGAACTTCACCGCCGGAGACGAAGTGATGGGTCTGCTGCGCTTCCCCGACGCGATGCAGAGCGGCGCCTACGCCCAGTACGTCACCGCGCCGGCGGCCGACCTCGCGCCCAAACCGGCCGGCGTCGACCATGCGCACGCCGCTGGACTGCCCATGTCGGGGCTGACGGCATGGCAGTACCTGATCGAGGTCGGGCACGACCACCCCTCCCCGTTTCAGGAGGCCAGGCATCGCCCCATGCCCTTGACCGCCGACACCACCGTGCTCGTCAACGGCGCCGGCGGGGGAGTGGGCCACCTCGCCCTGCAACTGGCCAAGTGGAAGGGCGCCCGTGTCATCGCCGTGGCCTCCGGCGCCCACGAGGAATTCCTGCGTGACCTGGGCGCGGACGAGTACATCGACTACACCCGGCAACGCCCCGAGGACATCGTCCGGGACGTCGACCTCGTCCTGGATGCCGTCGGAGGACCCGCAAGCCGACGCTTCCTTCCCACCCTCAGGCGTGGCGGCGCGCTTTACCCGGTGTACTTCGGGGACTTCGACGACGCAGAGAACGCCAAACTGGGCGTCACCGTGACCGGCACCCAGGTGCGCGCGAACGGCGCACAACTCGCCGAGCTGGGGAAACTGCTCGACACGGGCGCCATTCGCGTCGCGATCGACAGCACGTTCACACTCGAAGACGCCCCGGCGGCCCACAAGCGCGCTGCCCAAGGGCACATCCAAGGCAAGATCGTGCTCACGGTCCCGTAGCCTCGCGCTCTCACGCCTTGGGGCGCCGAGGCTTGATCAAATAAGCAGAGAGTGCTTCTGACCTGCAACGATGGGACTTGTCTGGGTCTTGTTGGCTGCACGGAAAGAAGCACTCTCCAGGTGAAGAAGCGTATCGGGCCGTACCCGCGTGGTCCTCGTGAAGGAGAGGGCTCCGCCGCCGGATCGAGCTGTTCGCGAGTGGCCACTCGGAGCCGGTTCCTGGCTCAGACGGTTGGAACAGTGCCGCCGTCAATGACGTACTCCGCGCCCACAATGGATGAGGCTCGATCCGACACAAGGAAGCCGACCAGGTCCGCGACCTCGTCCGTCGTTGCGAACCTTCCGAGTGGAATCCCTCCGAGGGAATCCATCAGGCTCTGCTGCGCCTCTTCGCGGGTCAGTCCGTTGCCCTCGGCGAGCTGGTCGATGAAGCCCTCATACGCTCCGGTCTGAATCCCCCCGGGGCTGACGGCGTTCACCCGCACGCCACGTGGCGCCAGTTCGTTCGCAAGACCCTTGCTGTACGTACGCAAGGCACCCTTCGCTGACGCGTACGGCAACGTCGCGTCGTGCAACGGCATCTGACGCTGGATCGAGGTGACGTGAACAACCACTCCTGATCCGGCCTCCACCATTGCCGGCAGCAGCGCTCGATCCAGCCGGACAGCTCCCAAGAAGTTCAGGTTGAGTTCCGCCAGCCAGTGCTCCTCAACCGCTGCAGCGAACCCGCCAGGCGGGGTTGACGACCCTCCGACCACGTGCACCAGGATGTCCAGCGCACCTCCCTCAGAGATCTTGGACACCACCACCTCTACACCGCCCACCGTGGAAGTGTCCGCCTCGATGAACCGGTCGGGGCGCTCGTAGCCGCCGGGCATAGTGCGTGCCGTGGTCCACACGTCGGCACCCATCTCCCGCAGTCTCTCCACGACGGCCTTGCCCGAGCCCTTCGAACCGCCCGTGACCAGCGCCCGGCGACCGTTGAGACGATCGCGATCTGAACTAGACATTTTTCTCTCCACTGAAGATCGAGGTGGTGCGGGTTCGGTCAGGCCGAGTGGTTGGCGATGACGAGCTCGGCGATGAGGTCGTCCCGCAGCGCGAACCGGTAGTCCAGCTCGGCGACGCCTCCCGGGAAGGTGCCCTCGAGCCGCATGGTGACCACCCAGTGGGTGTCATCGACGCGGTGAGCGCCGATCTGCTCGGTCGTGTACTCGAACTCCGACCCGGCGTCCCGCAGGAACGCGTGGGTCTCCTCTCGGCCGCGGAAGGTCTCGTCCTGGTCGACGATCACCGCATCCTCGGCGAGGAACGACGAGGCGGTGTCGGCGTCGCGGACGATGTGGGCGGCGAGGAACTCGCGCACGGCGGTCGGGAGCAGATCGGACGGAAGATCGGTGTGCTGTGTCATGAGCCCATGGTGTGACCTCGCGGAGCGGGAGGGTCAAGCCGTGGACTCTCCCCCCGGGGGAGTGTTTAGAGTGACGGGATGCTGACCATCGGAGAGTTCTCGCGGCTGACCCACTTGAGCGTGCGGACCCTTCGCCGGTATCACGAAGCGGCCCTGCTGGAACCTGCCGTGGTGGACGAGACCACCGGTTACCGCTACTACCGCGTCGACCAGATCCCGACCGCGCAGGTCATCCACCGGCTCCGCGAGCTCGACGTCCCCCTGAGCGATGTGCGGCAGATCCTGCGGGCCCCCGACCCCGGTGTCCGCGCGGCGCTGGTCACGGACCACCTGCAACGCCTCGAGGACGCACTCGACCGCACCCGCGCCGCGGTCGTGTCGCTGCGCCGCCTCCTGCGGCCCAACCCCGCGCCAATCAACGTCGAACTGCGGGCAGAGCCCGCCCGGACGGTCGCGGCGGTGGAGGCCGTGGTCGGGGCTCGCGACATCGAGACCTGGTACGCAGGCGCGATGGCCGAATTGGAGGCGGCCGTCGGCGCCGCCGTGACCGGACCACCGGGCGGCAACTACGACAACGCCCTTTTCGAGCAGGAGCGCGGTCACGCGCTCGTCTACCTGCCGACCGCTGCACCACCTCGCACCGGCCGCGTGCAGCCCACGATCCTTCCGGCCGCGGAACTGGCCGTCACCACCCACATCGGCGAGCACGACGGCATCGAGGTCACCTACGGCGAACTCGGGACCTGGGTGGTGGAGAACGCGATGTCGGTGGCCGGACCGGTACGGGAGGTCTACGTTGTCGGCCCCCGCGACACGAGCGATCCCGCTGCGTGGCGCACCGAGATCGGCTGGCCGGTCTTCCGAGTCACCTGAGGCGGTCAGTGCGGTGCGGAGCCTTGGAACGACGGGGCGCGACACTGCGCAAGGCCGGCTTGGACACCGCGCTACCAGCGGCGCTGATGCCGTGGCGGAAGCCGAGGGCCGTCCACGATCCGGGCACGGTCTTCCTGACCCTCACCGCCTCCGAGGAGAAGGCTCTGGCGGAGATCCGTGCTGCCCGGGCCGACACCCTCCGTGGTCGCCGAGCTATTTGGATTCGAGGTGCCCCAGCGAATGGTCGGTGAGGGCCGCTTGGGCGTTGTGCCAGTCGGTGTGGTCGATTCCGGTGACGTGGCGCAGATAGGCGAGGGTGAACTGCTGGACCAGGGCGACACGGTCAGGGTTCTCGTCGGTGGTCTCGGCTGACTGGTAGCCGGAGATGCCGCCCAGGAAGTGCTCGCCGCCGTGGACGGTCAGGAGGCTCTTGTTGCCGCGGCTGAGGGTGTAGGGGTCGGTCGTCCAGGCCGGGCCCCGGGTGGTGAGCGGAAGGTCGTCCTTGTCTCCGGCGACGACGAGGCCGGGGGCGGTGATGGGAGAGAAGTCCTGATCGCGTAGCCAGGGAAGGTTGTCGTGAGCGAAGGGGGTCAGCTCGTCGCCGCCCTTACCTGCGGTGGCCAGTTGGATGCTGGCCATGACGCGGGCATCGGACAGGTCCTCGGCGGCGCCGGACTCCGGGTCCGTGACGCGCAGGCCCACCAGGATGCCGGCGGTCTGGCCGCCGAAGGAGTGCCCGGCGGCAATGATGCGGCTGTGGTCGACGCGGCCCTCCAGCCCCGGCACGCTCGCCTCCAGGATGGTGAGCTCGTCGAGGATGCGTCGCATGTCCTGGACGCGGTGGCGCCACATCCGAGGGCGGCGAGGGTCCGCGGCGGGGAGGGCGAGCCGCTTGGAGTCCAGGTGGGTGGCCCGTACGACGACGAAGCCGCCGGCAGCCCAGTGATCGACCAGCGGGGCGTAGCCGTCGAGGTCGGATCCGAAGCCGTGGGCGAAGAGCACCACGGGCAAGCGTGTGCCGGTGAGGGGGGCGGTGACGCTCACGTGCAGGTCCTCGCCGCGCTGTGGTGCGCGGAGCACGAGCGGTTTGACGGACACCGTCGCGGTGGGGACCGGACCGGTGAGGCCCGCAATGGGGTGCGTGGTCATGGGGGTGTGCCTTTCGGGAGGTGGCGGGCCGGGGAGGCGGAGAGTGCGTTCGACGTTGAGGTGGCCGACCTTGTCCCCCACCTGACGCCGACCGCCGAAAAAACGGGATCATTCGCCCGCTGGTGGGTGCACGGATTACCGTAAAACTTGACGTTGGCGTGAAGGGCAAATGGGTGTGACGCGGAACATCCGAGAAGGAGCAGGGATGCGGATCGGGGAACTCGCCCGGCGCACGGGAGTCAGCACCCGGGCCCTGCGGTACTACGAGGAACAGCACCTGCTCACCGCCGAGCGCAGCAGCAGCGGGCAGCGCCATTACGCGGAATCCGCCGTCGACCGGATCCATCTCATCCGTCAGCTGTACGCCGCCGGTCTGAGCAGCAAAGTCATCGCCGAGCTGACGCCCTGCATCATCGACGGCAAGGCCACCCCCGAACTGCTCCGGCGCCTGGCCAAAGAGCGTGACCACCTCGACCAGCACATCGCGGAACTCGCCCAGAGCCGGGACAGGCTCGACTCCGTCATCGACGGCGCCACATTCAACCTGGACACAGGCGCTCCCTGCCCGCGGAACAAGTAGGCGGAGAGCCGCGTCAGATCCCCGACGGGGAAGCGTCGTAGTCGGCAGGGGCGAGACAGCTGACGGTCCACGACGGCGAACGCGGAAAGGGACGTCGCGCGTTTGAGCCGGCGGTCCTGGCGCCGACTTTGAGCGGCGGCGCCAGGACGTTCGTGAGAGGGTGCTCCGCCAGCAGGGCGTCGACCTCCTGCTTGCCTACCCCTCGTCTTCTTCCTCGTCGTCACCCTCGAAGAAGTCGCCCACCTCGTCGATCACTTCGGCCGCGACCACTCCGCCGACGACGCCGACCGCGAGCCCGGCCGCGCCTGCTGCGACGACGGTGCCCATGCCGGGGCCCGAACGGCGGTGGTCGTCGTGCCCGTGATGGTGATCGCCGTGACCGTGGCCCGAGGCGCGGGGATCGTCGTGCCCGTATGAGCCGTGGGAGGCGTGGGACGCACGGTGCTCGACCAGCTCCTGCATCCAGCCGTCGACCAGCGTGTTCCAGTCCTGGTGTTCGATGCCGTCGTGACCGACGGTGAAGCGGGTGACCGTGTCGTGGCCGTCGGAGAAGAGGCCGCCGCGCTTGTCCGCTTCCAGGACGACCTCCATCCCGCCCGGATAGGGCAGGAAGGTCAGTTCGATCTCGTTGAGCGTGTGGGCATACGGGGAGGGCGGGGTGAGTTCGATCTCCTGGTAGAAGGGGAGTTGCTGTGCGGTGCCCCCGATGTGGCCGTACTCCAGGTCGGCGGACTTGAAGCCGAAGCCGAGCTGCTCCAGGGTTTCCAGGATCGTCTCCTGGACGGGCAAGGGCCGCACCGCGAGCGCGTCCAGGTCGCCTTTGTCCTTCCCTCCCGCCACCGACAGCTCCGTGCGCACTCCGAGGACGATGCCAAGCCCTTGGCCATACAGCTCCGTGATCGGCGTCTCCCACGGCAGGGTCACGGCGAACGGGATGGTGCGCTCCTCGCCCGCGGCGAGACGGAACCCACCGCCCACCAGGAACCGGTCGAAGACGACGGCGCCGTCGCTCTCCCCGTCCTCATGCTCGACCTCGGCCCGGGCCACCAGCTCCAGGGTGATGTGCTCGATCTCGAAGTCGGCACTGCCGCCTTTGAGATGGACCTGCCCGTGGAGACTGCCGCCGGGCAGGACCGCACCCGGCTCAAGGACCGTGTCGACCGTGGGCCCGCCCACGCCGAGTGAGCCGAGCAGCCGTTTGAACACCATCGTGGCGTCCACTCCTTACATGCGTGTGATTTTGTACTGAGGGTGACGCCTGAGCAGGGCTGGATGGGCGGACAAGCGCTGGGGGAGCCGTGACGCCCTCAGATCTTCTACAGTCATGTAGAAGAATAGGGCTGCCCGGCCCGCTCCGAACGACATCCCGGTAGTGGCGGCTGGAACGTCCGAAAACAGGCGCTGACTCCGGCCAGGATCAAACCGCCACCTCTACGCCGAGGGCGAGCCTTGAACCGGACCGGCGGTGCGGTCTGGCTGCGTAGGGGATCGCCCAGGGGCTCGGGCGAGACCATTTGGGCCATACCGTGAGGCGGGAAGCGCGAAGTCTTACGAATCGGGCATTCCGCTGGGAAACTCCCAAGAATCGGAGCGGTGAGGAGGTTCCCATGGACCGTCTGCACGCGGAACAACAGCTCTCCATCGGCGAGGAGTTGACCTCGCACAACGCACGGGTGCGACTGGACATGCAGGCCGATGGAAACCTCGTCCTCTATCGCACGGACGACGGAGTGCCGCTGTGGTCCTCGGACACCTGGCAGCAGCCGGCAACCCACGCCGTGATGCAGCAGGACGGAAATTTCGTTCTGTACACGGACGAGGACAAGCCTCTGTGGGCCAGCAACACGGACGGCAACCCCGGGGCATGGATCGTCTTGCAAGATGACGGCAACCTCGTCGTCTACTCCGACTCCGGGGTCGCCCTATGGGCGTCCGGCACGGTCCAGCGCTTCGGCCCCGTCGCCGTGCCGGGCTTCCTTCCGTCGAGCCGGGCCCCCTTGTTCGGCAACGGGCCGTGGCCGCCCGGCAGCAGTCTCCACATATCCGTGTCCGGGCTTCCTGCGGTATCGGTCGACGTGACCCGGATGGGGCTCTGCGGCGGCATGTCCTTCCTGGCCAGGGACATTCACGAGGCCGGCACGCCGCAGCTGCGCGGAAGGTCGTCCTCGCAGATACCGCTGGAGCTGGCCCAGCACATACTCGGACGCCTCATCACCAGCTTCAACGGCATCGCTCTCGTCGAGCGATGGCGCAGGGAGACCCAGGCCCTCGACCATGAGACCTTGGTCTGGGGCCCCGGCCTCTTCCACCGCACGATCGACGAAGTGCCGGGCATCCTCGACGACATCGACAACGGCATCCTGTGCCCGATCGGCCTCGTCCTGGTCCGCTCGTACGCACCCTGGGACGTGTTCCAGAACCATGTCGTGCTGGTGTGGGGGTACGAGCGGCACGGCGACATCCTCACCCTGCGCACCTACGACTGCAACTGCCCCGGCAGGGACGACATCGTCATCCAGTTGGACATCAGCTCGCATCGGCCGGCCAAGACCATCACCACCAACGGGACGGCGGGCGAGGTGCCCGGGCAGATACGCGGTTTCTTCCGCATCCCCTACACCCCGGCCGATCCCGGACCCGCCTACATCGATGACGCATCGGTCCGCGTGACCGGGCGGCCCCCCACCCCGATGGGAACGGGCGCTCGGTCCCACGTCACCGTCACCGCGGCGAACAACGGCTCCACCACCTGGACCGCTCGCGATCTCTACCGCCTCGGCAGTCAGAGTCCCCAGGACAACACCCTCTGGGGCACCGGCCGGTTGGACTTGGTGCAGGCGACCGTGGATCCGGGCAACAGCGCCGTGTTCCAGTTCGACATCACCGCCCCTGCCGTCGCGGGCAGCTATGCCTTCTGCTGGCAGATGGTACGAGAAGGAGTCCGCTGGTTCGGCCAGGCGAGCCCGCGCATCAACGTGCCCGTCGGATCCACGAGCGGCGTCTGCGACCAGCTGCACACCCAGTACCGAAACCTCGCAGAACAACTGGACGACGTGCGACGCGAACTCGAGCACATCGACTGGAGCGATCCGTACGAGGCCCGGAGGGAAGCCGTGCGTCTCAACAGGGAGGCCAAAGCGCTGCGCGACCAACTCGGCTCCGTGGAGCGGGACCAGCAGACGCACGGCTGCGCCCCCGGCTGACACAACCTCACAGCGGGGCTGTCTCCGGGATGGTCCGGGCCCGTCCTCCACCAAGAGGAACGGAACCCTGACTTTGTCACGGCAACGCAACCACCTGGCACGATCGCGTAGTTGCTCCGATTCGCTGGATAAGGTTCCCCGAAATCACTGGCTGATCAACAGGGGGATTCTCATGGGGCTCAAGCGTGTGGGCAGATTGGGCACTACCGGCGCATTGGTCACCGCGGCGCTCGGCGCGTCGATCGTCTTCACTCCGTCCTCGGCATCCGCGGCAAGCGAATGGCAGTGCTCCGGCACGCAGGTCAAGCGCTGCGCCACCGTCTGGTGGGACGAGGCCAACGACACCTACCGGGCACGGGCGAAGATCACCGACGTCGCCGGTGGCGGCAGCTACCAGGTCGCGGTCACCAACGTGAAGCTGCGGCGCTACGACGGCGACAAATGGGTGACGGTGCGCACCTCGGCGGACAGCGACGGCTGGCACGGCACCGAGGACGCGGCCGCCACGACGACCATCGACCCATGCGTTTCCAAACAGAGCTTCGACGTCGTGGCGACGTTCAGATGGAAGGGCACGTCATCCGGCACGAAGACCTGGAACCCCAACATGGGGTGGTCCCTTCTCTGCTCCTGATCCGCTGAACCCGGCCGTCCCGCACGCATCGGTGCGGGGCGGCCGGTCGGCACCGGCCGGGCGGGACAAGTACCCAGATCAAGCACTGCAAGGAGTGCTCGTGTCAGGATGCTGGGTATGTCTGGTCGCGCGGTGAGTTTCGGAGTGGTGGCGGAGTCATACGAACGGTTCCGGCCGGGGTATCCCGAGGAGCTGTTCGACATGGTGATCGCCTACGCCGACCGCCCGGTGCGGACCGCCCTGGAGATCGGCGCGGGGACAGGCAAGGCGACGCGCCTGTTCGCTCAGCGCGGGGTCCAGGTCACTGCGACCGATCCCGACGGGGCCATGCTCGCCGAACTGCGCAAGCACGTGCCGGCCAATGTCACCACGGTGCACGCAGCGTTCGAGGACTTGCGGCCGAGCCAACGCTATGGCCTGGTCTACGCGGCAGCAGCACTGCATTGGGTGAACCCGGCGGACCGGTGGTCGCGCATGGCCTCACTGCTGGAGCCCGATGGCGTATTCGCCTCATGGGGCGGGCCCCTTCGGCTGGCTGACCCGGCCGTGGAGGAAGCGGTCCGCGCGGCACGAGCACCTTTCCTGGAGAGCGACGAGATCCCCTCACCTGACGGAACCTCTCCGGACCATGAAATGCAGTGGCCGGGGACGGAACTGCAACGCTCCGAGTGGTTCACCGGCGTCCAGCAGTCCGTGATCGAACGGCGCGTCACGATGAGCGCTCGCGACTACCTCGGCCATATCTCCACCATCTCGGCCTATCGCGTCTTGCCGACCGCGCAGCGAGAGCGGGCCTTCAGCGGGATCATGCAGGTACTACCGGACAGCGTCGAGCTGTCCGCCGACCTCACCGTCCATCTCGCACGCCGGCGCCGCGAGGGCTGACTGATCCGTAGGGCGAGCCAGAGCCAGACTCCTGTGACGCCCCGGCCCCGATGAAAGGCGGCCAGGCCATCCGGCAGGATGGCCGCATGTCCCACGCCCCGATGCACCCCGCGCAGCCCTTCGACGAGAAGTGGATCGCTCCGGCCCTCAACGGTTTCATCGAAGGTGCCGGATACTGGAGGCCCGGCACGCTCGCCGTGTTCACCCAGGTCGGTAACTACTTGACCGGAAGCGGCGAGGAGGCGCCCGAACGGTACCTGGGCTGGAACTGGCACCAGTTCATCGGCCGGTGCGGTGCCGTGGCCCTGCGGGCCAGCTCCTTCCACGTACAAGACCATCTGCGCGCCGTCCAGTTGGCGATGCTGGAGGTGTGGGCAGAGACTCCTTTTGCCGACCCGGAGGCCCGTAGCCGGATGCGTACCGGCGTCCTTGAACTCGCCGACAAGGACCAGGACGAGCACAAGGACAAGGACAGGTATGCCGTGCGGACCCGCGACGGCGCGATGGTCGCTCTGCACGGGCTCGGCACCGGCCAGGACGGGCAGCGGTTCGTCGAGTTGCGCACCGGCACCGCGCCGGCGCCCACCTCCGGACGGATCACTGCCGCCGAGCCGGTGCCCGCGGCCGGTTGGGACACGCCTGAGCGGCTGCGGCGCCTTGTGCACCTCGTACGGCAGAAGGGCCCCGCGCCCTGGGACCGCGCGGCGGCCGCGCTGCTCGCCGAGCGGACCGGGCTGAGCCGGGCCGGTGCCGCGCTGCTGCTCGCCGGAGTGCCTGATGTGAAGTACGGGTATCAGGGTCTCGACGCCGAGGCGCGCAAGGTGATGGGGCTCAAGCAGTCCGACGCCGAGGCCGGTGAGCGGGAGTTGTTGACCCTGCGGGTGGCCGAGCGTCTCGACCTGCTGGCCGACGTACTGCCCGCCGACCCCGAGCAGTTGTGGCTGGAGGGCGGGCAGCTGGCGCTCGCCGAGCGGATCGCCGAGGCCTGGGCCAGGCAACAGGGCGTACGCCCCGCCGTGCCGGAGTCGACGCTCGTCGTCGCCACCGAGCACAGCGACATACGGATGGCCCCGGCAGCCGTGTGTGCCGTGTTCGCCGATCCCGCGCGCGAGCCGCGGCTGACCCGCGACCCGGACACCCGGCTGCGGGTGAACAGCATCAGCGGCGGCGGTTGGGAGGGCGACGAGGGTTTCCGTTTCAGAGAGCTGCTCGCGGTGGTCTGTGACGCCGTCGACTGGGTGTACGCCGAGCTTCCCGAAGGAGATCCCGTACGCCGTGGAGTCCCCGAGACCCTCCGGCTGCTGCGTGAACGCCTGGCCCACCCGGCGTTGCTGCTCTCCGCCCGTGGCCGCAGCCTGCGCGGCCGCACCGTGGCGGACCTGCTGCCGGGCTTCCCGGGCGCCCAGCCCTATGTGGACGCTGCCGAGCCGCTCACCCACCCCACGCTCGACGACGGCCTGGTTGTGGTGTCCGAGGCCGGGTTCGACCGGCGCGGTGAGCGCGAGGCGCCCGGCGTGTACTTCCGGCCCGGCCGCTACGCGGCCGACGAGCGCTCGCGGCGCCTGGAGAGCGTGATCGACGCGGAGGGCTCGCATCTGGCGCTGGTGCGCAGGCTGCGCGGACCGGAGTTCGAGCGGATCGTGCAGCGCATCACCGAGGGGGCTTTGCCGCCGGGCGGCTACGAGAGCGATCCGCGGCTGTCCGCACCACAGGTGGTCGAGGAGGTGGTCGCCGCCACCGGTCTGGACACGGACGCCGCCACGTTGTATCTGCAGCTGCTGGCCCTGCCCGTGCCCACCGATCGCCGAATCCGCCGCTTCAACCGGTGGACTGCCGCGCACCACAAGGCCGTTGCGGCCACGCTCGTCGAGGCCGGTGTGGTGGTCGCCGACCGCAGGGCCCGGGCCGGGCGCGGGATGTTCCTGCCCGGCGACTGGGCGAGCGGGGACAAGTTCTACCCTCCGATGGAGACCTGGAAGGCGGAGCTGCTCGGGGTCCGGATCATCGGGCGCAAGGTCTACTCCCGGCCCGTCGCCGGCCCCTTGCCCGAACTTTTCGCCCGGGCCTGGCGCATGCGGTCCTCTGCGTTTCCGACGGTCACGGCCGCCCATGCGTCAGCTGACGCAGAGTAAGGAGTGCATAGCAGAGGGGAGTTGGTGCAGTGGAGATCGAGTGTGTTACCCATACGCAACCCCGAGGGCGGGACAAGAGCCCTGGTCGGTGGCAGGATGCACCGCAGCTCGCGCAGCACACAGCGCTGTTGATCTCGCTCGCGCCCTGGTTCGAGCCTGCCCTGGAGGTCCTGTGTCCGCTCGTCCCCCGAAGCCCGTTCGTTCCCCGGTGGCTGCCATGGCCCTGACCGCGGTCGCCGTCCTGTTGATGTCGAGCTGCACCAGCACCAAGTCCGACGGCGACGGCGACACGAACGCCTCGGGGATCAAGCTCGTCTCGTCCGGCAAGATCAAGACCTGCACGCATCTGCCCTATCCGCCGTTCCAGTCGAAGAAGGACGGCAAGATCGTCGGCTTCGACGTGGACCTGGTCGACCTGGTCGCCAAGGAGCTGGGGGTCGAGCAGGAGATCGTCAACACACCGTTCGAGGGCATCGAAACCGGCCAGGACTTCAACATCCGCAAGTGCGACCTGGCCGCCGCGGGCATGACGATCACCGACGAGCGCGACAAGGTCATGGATTTCTCGGCCCCCTACTTCAACGCCACCCAGGCGCTGATCACCAAGAAGGGGCAGCCCTACAAGACCTTCGAGGATCTCAAGGGCAAGAAGCTCGGCTACCAAAAGGCCACCACCGGCGGCATCTACGCCAAGAAGGAGAGCAAGGGCCTCGACGTCGAACTCGTGGAGTACGAGGACGTCGGCCTGCTGCTCACGGCGGTCAAGGCCGGCAAGGTCGACGCGGGCATCAACGACAACGGCGTGCTCTTCGAATACATCAAGGACAACCCGGACACCGAGGTGACCGCGGAGTTCGACACCGGTGAGAAGTACGGAATCGGCTTCCGCACGGGCAACGACTCACTGCGCAAGAAGGTCAACGAGGTGCTCAAGGACGCCCGGGCCGACGGCAGTTACGACAAGATCTACAAGAAGTGGTTCGGCACCACACCGCAGAGCTGACCTCAAGGACCCGGGCGGCTGACCAGAGGAGTTCTGCACGTATGTCCATGTCCCGACGGCGGCGGGCACGGCTGCTGCGCGGCGTCCAGTACGCCGTGCTGTTCATCGCCGTAGCCGTGTTCGCGCTGGTGGCCGACTGGGGGACCCTGCGCCAGGCATTCTTCGACGTGGAGATCGCCAAGGCGCTGTTCCCCGAGGTGATCACCACCGCGCTGGTCAACACCGCCTACTACACGCTGCTCGGCTTCGGCTTCGGCCTGGGGCTCGGCATCATGCTGGCGCTGATGCGGCTGTCCACGGTGCCTCCCTACCGCTGGATCGCGATCGCCTACATCGAGTTCTTCCGCGGCGTTCCCTCCCTGCTGGTGTTCATCGCGCTCGGCTTCGGTGTGCCGTTGGCCTTCGAGGTCGCGCTCGACATGAACATCACGGTGATGCTGTCTCTGGGCCTGGTGGGAGCCGCCTACATGGCCGAGACGATCCGCGCGGGCATCCTGGCGGTACCCAAGGGGCAGACGGAGGCGGCCCGTTCGCTGGGCATGTCTCCGGGGCGTGCGATGGTGTCGATCGTGATGCCGCAGGCGTTCCGGATCGTGCTGCCGCCGCTGACCAACGAGCTGATCCTGCTCACCAAGGACTCCTCACTGGTGTATCTGCTCGGCCTCTCGCTCGGCCAGTTCGAGCTGGCCAACTTCGGCCGCGACGCGCTGAACGAGCACAAGAGCCTGACCCCGATCCTGATCGCCGGACTGCTGTACCTCGTCATCACCCTCCCGCTCGGCCATCTGGTGCGGCGGCTCGAAGCCCGTACGGCGAAAGCCAGGTGAGCACCATGAAGTCGGACAAGGAACCCGATGCGCCCGCACCTTCGGGCCAGGCGATCGAAGTGCGCGAACTGCGCAAGTCCTTCGGTGATCTGCCGGTGCTCAAGGGCATCGACCTGACGGTCGGGCGCGGTGACGTGGTCTGCGTCATCGGACCTTCGGGCTCCGGCAAGTCGACCCTGCTGCGCTGCGTCAATCTTCTGGAAGAGCCCACGTCGGGCACGGTGACGGTGGCCGGCACGGAGGTCACCGACCCCGATGTCGACATCGATCGCGTCCGCCGCCGGATCGGCATGGTCTTCCAGTCCTTCAACCTCTTCCCGCACCTCACGGCCCTGGAGAACCTGACCATCGCGCAGCGCCGCGTGCTGCGGCGCGGCAAGGAGGAGGCGGAGCGCATCGCGCGGGCCAACCTCGCGCGGGTGGGCCTCGTCGACAAGGAGCAGTCCTATCCGGCGCAGCTCTCCGGCGGTCAGCAGCAGCGGGTCGCGATCGCTCGGGCGCTGTCCATGGACCCCGAGCTGATGCTCTTCGACGAGCCGACCTCCGCGCTCGATCCCGAACTGGTCGGGGACGTGCTCGCGGTGATGCGCTCGCTCGCCCAGGAGGGGATGACGATGCTGGTCGTCACCCACGAGATGAGCTTCGCGCGCGAGGTCGCCGACCGGGTGGTCTTCATGGACGACGGAGTGATCGTCGAGGAAGGCACGCCCGACCGTGTGGTGGGCGACCCGCAGCACGAGCGGACCCGACTGTTCCTGGCGCGCGTACTCGACCCTGCGGCGGCGGAAATGGGCGAGGTCCCGGACACAGGACCGCACGAGAAGCGCGTGGATCGCTGAGTGCATCTCGGGAGCGAGTAGCTCGGCGTGCGGGCCGTCGCGGCGGGCGCGTGGGCTTGTGGGAGCGGCCCCGCGGGGGCGCATGCCCGCAGGCGCCCGCCCGCACAAGTTCCGGTGCGGCGGGCGAGGAGGAGGTCCGCACAGCCGGACTCGTTGCGCGCGGGCGGCGCTTGTGAGCGAGCACAGCCGGGACTCGGACGCGATGATCCCCCGGCTGTGCCATGGCTTCGTCACCCGCTGCGACAGGACCATCGAGTCCTGCGAAGCAGCCGCCGGCCGCGCCTCGCCACTGACGTGGACGTGACGTCAGCGACCCGACTCAGTCGTCGTCTTCGTCGCCGTCATCGTCATCGTCGTCCATGTTCTCGTAGTCGGAGTGGAACAGCTCCGAGAAGCTGGGGTACTGGGTCGGATCGCCGTACTTCGGCGCGAACTCGTAGGCGGCCCACTCGCCGTCCGGACCGACGTCGGTCGGATCGAGCAGCCAGAAGTCCTCTCCGTGGGCGATCTCCAGGGACCGGCGGAACATCTGTACGTCGTCTTCGTTGCCGGGTATCGATTCGTAGACCTCGATCACGCGCCGGCCGGCGTCGCTGTCCCGCATCCACGAGACGCGGCCGCACGGATGGACGCCGTCCACCCAGGCATCCAGGTGCGTCCATCCGTCGCTCGCCAGGTAGAACCCCCGCAGGCTCGGTGGGAACCGTACCCCGAGGCGCTCCTCGGATGCCGCCAGCGCGTCTTCCCGAGCCGGTGCTTCACCCAGCCACTGTTCGACCCGCTCCTCCCGGTCCAGCGCGTCCAGCTGATCTTCGTCCAGCAGATCGGCCAGCTCGTCCTCGTCGGCAGAGGACTTCAGGTACCGCTCGCCGTACCGCTCCAGAAAGCCGCGCCACTCCTGCGGAGTGGTCAAGACAGCGGCAACTTCATTTTCGTCAGGCCCAGTTGTCTCACTCATGGCGGTCATGGTGCCAGGTGGCTCTGACAACGCCGCCGTGCGGGGCCCCTACGGCTCACGTTCCCGAAGAAGCCTCGCGGGTACTCAGGGCCGATCGCTGCGCACGCGCGATGCCGAGAGACTGGGTGCACTGTGCGAGGAGCCATTCCTGGGCGCGGTCATAGTCCCAGCCGTTGTCGTCGAGCAGCGTGAAGTAGCCGCTGTAGCCGAAGAAGAACCACAGCACGTCCCCGATGAGGTGTCGTCCTCCGGGAACGCCGAGCTGTTCGAGATGTCGGGCGACCTCGTCCATGGTGCCGCGGTACCGCTCTGTTGACGTCTTCAGCTCGCACGCGATCGGCGGATGGCTCGAGGCGGTCGCGAGCAGGATGCGCATGGTGTCGCCGTGCTGCTCACGCACCTCTCGGCTGGCACGCGCGACGTAGCTCACGACCTCGAAGGGGTCAGTGAGGGTAGGGAGTCGCTGCAGGCTGTCGTGCAGGATGGGGGAGGCGGCCCACCTTGCGGCGAGTGACGTGATCATTCCTTGCTTGCCGCCGGCAACCGCGTAGACCGTCGCCGGGGACACGTCCGCCAGTTCCGCGATGTCGTGAACGGTCGTCGCGAAGTATCCCTTGTCGGCAAACAGGCGGCCTGCCGCGTCGATGATCGCTTCGTGTGTACTGGCTGCGCGCTGAGCTCGCCGCTGCTGTGAAGGGCGTTCCATTCTCGCCACGCTACCTGTGCGGCAGGTGCGCGGATGCCCGGCCCCCGGGCCAATCTGGAGCCCAACTCCAGTTGATCAGAGTGCGACTCCAGACATAGGCTACCTGGCGGAGGGGCCCGGCCCCGTGGCGCCGCTCGCGCACAACCCGCGGACGTCTCCAGCGTCAAGAAGTGAAGCCGCAACGGCCAGACCCGCTGATGGGGAGGTGCAGGCATGCTGTTCGTCGAAGTGCTCTCCGTTGCGGAAGCAGTGGGAGAGCTGGCCGATCACGTGGTTGAGCAGGGGGCGCGGGGTGTGTCCGAGGCCGTCGCATCCGGCCGTCGTGCCATTGTCGCTTCGGGCCGGATCCTGACGTACACGACTTCGACGCCCCTCACGTGATGCCGATCCCGCCGGCAGCCGAAGAGGGCGGGGAGTTGACGTCCGCCCCTCTACCGGCGAACCCCTCCTACGACTTCGCGGACCCACTCGATCTGGCCGGCGGGCCCTGTCAGGTCCTCACCGCCAACAGCGGACCCGGCAGACCCGGGCGACCCCCCCAGGCCCGGCAGCGACAAGGGCGCTGGTGCGGCCGCGCACAAGATACGGAGTGCCCCACACTCATGTCTGACGATTCCCACGGAAGCGCCCTTGCGGCGTTGCGTCGCAAGTTCTTCACCGGGCGCGTCGCCGAACTACGGCTGCTGCGCGAGCTGATGCTCAGCGAGGGCCGGGGCTGCTTCGTGGTGTGGCTGCACGGCATGGGGGGAGTCGGCAAGAGCACTCTGCTGCTTCGCTTCGCGGACGAGGCAAGGATCCACGGCAGGTCCCTGCGTATGGTCGACATGCGGAGCACGGAGGCGACGCCGGATGCTTTCCGGGCCGCGTTGGAGGCGCAGGGGCCGCCGGACGAGGCGCAGTTGCTGCTGATCGACTCGGCGGAGGCACTGGGTCCGCTGGAGCAGTGGCTGCGTGAGGATTTCCTGCCCCGGATGCCCGCGCACCTGCTGGTCGTGATCGGGTCGCGCCTGGCCCCGGCCATCGAGTGGCGTACCGACACACAGTGGTGGCATGCGCTGCGCCGCGTGAAGCTGTCCGCCATGGACGACGCCGAGGCCGCCTTGCTGCTGCGCAACCGGGACGTCGCGGAGACGTCGGCGGCCGACATCGTACGCACCGCACACGGCTTACCCCTGGCTCTGGCGCTCTTCGCCGACGCCCGGGAAAACTCCACGGAGGATGCCGGACCGGGCAGTGCGTGGGAACTGGACAACTCACCGGATCTGGTGAGGGAGTTGCTGCGGTTGCTGCTGCGGGAGACTCCGTCACCGGCCCGGGCCGACGCGCTCCACGTGCTGGCACTGGCCCGGGTCACCACCGAGGAACTGGTGCGGCAAGCTCTCGACGTGCCGGTGGCCGCGGCCCAGGCTCTGTTCGCCTGGCTGCGCACGCTGTCGTTCGTGCACAGCACCGCCGATGGTCTGATACCGCACGAACTGGTGCGAGAAGCCCTGCTGGCCGACCTGCGCTGGCGCGATCTGGAGAAGTACGAGCGCCTCTTCCGTCGGCTGCACGCGTACTTGGCCGAGCGGCTGGCCCAGCGCACGGGCGGCCGCTGGGCGTTCGGTGCGAGCCTGGCCTACCTCGGGCGGGCGAGTTCGGTGGTGCGCAAAGCGGCCGACTGGCGCGGCACGGACCGTCTGCACCTGCGGGCCGCACGCCCGCAGGACCTGGACACGGTCCTGGCCGCGATCGAGAAGGAGCACGGCGTCGCGGCCGGTGATCTGGCGCGGCAATGGTGGAATCGACAACCGTCGGCCTTCATCGTCGCCGAGAACGGCCGGGGCGTCATCACCGGCACGCTCGTCGTGCCCTGCTTGGAACCGAGCGCCACCAAGCTGCCCGACGACCCGGTGATGCACGCCGCTCTGGAACACATGACCGACCAGTCATCGCCGTTACGACGCCCCGGGCGCCTGCTGCTGGGGCGCTGGAGCACCGGCGACGCGGTGGCGGCCTGCTTCGCGCTGACCACGTTGTGGGCGACCACCCCCGGTCTCGCGGTGAGCTGGATCTGCACGACGCGAAACCAGCGGCAGCTGGCCCAGCTCCTCGACCTTTATGGCCAGCGGCCCGCGGCCCCGGTCACCGACACCGACGGCGAACCGCTGTCCTCGTTCGTACAGGACTGGCGCAGCGTGCCGTTCGCCCGCTGGACCAAGGCGCTGAGCGTGCGGCTGCTGATCGACGAACCCGTGGCGACCTCGGTTCCGGTCGTCGCGCCGTTGGCACCGGCCATGCCGTGGTCGGAGTTCGTGGAGGCCGTCAAGCACGCCTATCGCAGTGTCTCGGAGCCGCAGCAGTTCGCACACAGCGCGCTCCTCGGCACCCGGCTGGTAGCGCCCGATGCGAACCCCGGCGCGCTGCAACAAGTGCTGACGGAGACCGTGGTGCAGTTGCGGGCGCAGCCCGGAGGGCGGCAGCTGGCCGACATCCTGGAGATTACCTATCTGAGCGGGCCGCGAAGCCAGCAGGCCGCGGCGAGCCGGGCGGCGCTGTCCTTCAGCACCTACCGGCGCCGCCTGTCCACCGCGCTGGTGACGGCAGCGGAACTGCTGCGGGAGCGCGAGCTGCACGGCCCGGTACCACGCTGAAGCCGGCCGGCCAGGTGTGCTCAATCCCTGCTCAAGCAGTGCTCACCGTGCCCACGGGCCGGCCTGGTGCGCGCCCTGTGGTGTTTGACTGACCCGATGAGGACGGGGGTCCGGTCCTGACCCAGGGCGGAAACGGCCCGGCCGGGGTTCCGTCGTACCTCATACCCACTGGTGAAACACCGTCTGTTGGACCTTCTGCACGTTGGGAACGGGCATTGAGTGAGATCGATGAGGATGACGCCAAGCGGCGGCAACGCGCGCGGTTCGTCGACGCACTGACGACGAACGCCCAGCAGCCGGGCGAACGCTCGCGCCTGGGGAGCAGAGTCACCGGCGCGGTGGCCGTGCTGGCGCTCGCGGCAGGGGCCACCCTGGGGCTGGGCGCGTGGCGCAGCTACCAGGCCGACGAGAACGACAAGAAGCTGAAACTGGCGGCGGAGCAGTCCGTGGCGGAGAAGAAGTCCCCCCGGCCGTCGTCGCCGCGCCCCAAGCCGGAGGCGACACAGCAGAACAAGAAGCAGCCGCCGGGGCCCGGCGCGATCGCCGAGCGTCCGGCGGAGCCCTCTGGCGGCGTCGCACCCTCGGCGTCCTCGGAGAAGAAGCAGAAGAAGAGCAAAGAGGGGGAGCCGTCCAGCGATTCGGGTGAGGTGTCGGCGCGCACTCTGACCACGGGCGAGCGCCTCGGCATTTTGTTGAAGAACGCGTCCACCGGGATGTGTGCCGACATCCCCTATTACAAGGCCGGTTCTGTGGGCAAGGGCGTCAGCCAGTACCACTGCGACGGCACCGACGAGGACAACCAGATCTGGAACATGAGGGTCCGCTACGCCGGGAAGGGCCCCGGCGGCAGCGATCTCGTGTCGTTCGGCAATGTGAAGGACCACCTGTGCATCGACCTTCCCGAGCGCGGTTCTCAGCGGGCGGGTACCAAGCTCTCCGAAGGGCGGTGCAACACGATCCCGAGCGACAACCAGTTGTACTGGCTCCAGTCGGCAGGTGACGGCGCCGTCTGGATCCGCAACTACGCCAGCAACGACCTGTGCCTTCAGGTCTACGGCGCCGAGCCGAGGGTCGCGGGTACGCGGCTGGCGATCGGCACGTGCACGAACGGCGACAGCCGCTGGCGGCTGATCAACACCTGATCCCCCTGGTCCGCGGACTGCGCGGGTCACCACCGGGCCCCGGCGGGAGCTTCCGCCGGGGCCCGGTCACGCCTGTCAGCGATGACAGGACCTACGAGAGCGAGCCCAACGGGAACCGTGCCCCGCCGACGCCCTCCCGGCAGCGGTCGGCGCTGAGCGTTCCGGACAGGCCCGGCATGGCCGCCCAGGCGTCGTCCCGCAGCCTTTGCTGATCGGCTCGCTCCTGGCGGATGCTCCGCACCTCGCTCTGGAGCTGCTGCCACTGCCTGTCACGCCGGTCGCGAGCCGCTGTGCCCTGGGTGACGGCGTCCGCGGCCATCCGTTCTCGCGCCGCGGCCTCACGCACCTGGCCCTCGGTGGCGGTGAGCTGGTCTTGCAGGTCCCGCACCGTCCCGGCCGCGTCCTCCGCCGCTTCCTGTGCCACCGTGGCCATGCCCTGCGCGCGGGCCAGTGTCAGGTGGGCACGGTGGCGTTAGGCTTCCGCCTCGGCCAGGGCGGTGCGGGGATCGGGGACCGCTTCCGCCACCGGTTCTTCCGTGCCCTCGGTGGCCGGCCGGCTTTGAGCGGCCTCCTGGTGGACCTTCTGCTGGTTGACCTTCTGCCGGGCATCCAGCACGGCGTGCTCGGTGTGGGCGGCATGTTCCTCGGCCGCCGCGACCGCCGCCGCCCGGTCGGAGGCTTGGGTGTGGGCCCGCGCGAGGGCCGTCTCGGCGTCGCCGAGACGCTCGGCGAGGGAAGCGCGAGCGGTCCGGGCGGTGGCGTGTGCCGCGGCAGCCGTGGTTTGTGCCTCGGTCGCGGTGTCCAGCTCCCGCCGGGCGTCCGCCAGCTGCCGTTCGGCCTGCGCCTGCCGGGGCAACAGCTCCCTCTCCCGGGCGACTTGGTCGGCCTCGGCGTCGGTGGCGTCGGTGGCCGTGACGATCGCGGTGCGCAGCCGGCGCCAGGTGTCCTGGGTGGCCGGGGTGAGGTCGGCGAGTGAGCCGTCGGCGGCGAACGGCCAAAACCGCAGCCCTGTCGCTCCGCGCAGTACCAACTCCACCGGCCGGCCGGCCGCCGCCGCGGTGCGCGACCCCACGTACAGAGCGCGGGCCAAGGCAGCGGCGTCCGGGTCGGCGCCCAGGTGGAGCCAGAGCTGCGCGGCGCTCTCCTGCTCGTCCAGCCTCCGGGCCAGTACCGCCGGCAGCTCGGTGACAGGATGCGTCGCCCAGTTGCGCAGCGCCTCGTGCGGTTGCTCGGCGAGCATCGAGGGCAGGTCGTAGACCTGGGATGCGGTGCGTGGCCCGGTGACTCCGTATCCGAGCAGGTCCCGCTCGAAGACACGGGCGATGGCACTGCCGGTGACGTGCCGCGTCCCGCCCGGTCCGGTGACCGTCACCACGGTGTCGACCAGGGTCTCGTGGCTGCGCGTGACGGTCTCGGACGCGGAGGCGGCGGAGGAACCGGTCTTGAAGCGGTCCCAGCCGCCGTCGGCGGTTGCGGCGTTGCCTGTGCGGGAGAGCGGCTGCCGGTTGAGGACGGGCAGGGTGAAACTGATCAGGTGCAGGTTCGGCTCGTTGCCGCTCTGGGTGAACTGGTAGCCCAGACCGGCGGTCGAGGCCGCCGACGAGGCACTGCCGATCGAGCGCGATGTCACCCGCAGTCGGTCGACTGCGATGTCGGCCGCGTCGCTGATCGGCCGGGGGTTGTGCAGCGTCACCTGGAGGCGGGGCGTGGCCGGCTCGCTCTCGGCGGGCCAGGCACCGGGCATCGTGGAGGTCAGGCCCGCCGCCGTGCGCGGCATGTCGACGAGGATCTCCCCGGACTGTACGAGTTCACCCAAGCGCACCGCCGCCGCGTCCGGTGGCAGATCGGCCGGCAGGCCCCACGAAGCGGCGAGATCAGGCGCCACCGTCTCCAGTGCCTCGGCCAGCTCGCGAAAGGCGTTGAACTCGAACACCGGCGTCGCGCCGGTGGGGATCAGCTGGGGCCCGGCCACGAACGGGGGTTCGCCGAGCGGCAGCGGTCCCTGCGGCGCCGGCAGCCGTGGATCGGTCCGGGTGACGCGGGGCCGCACCGCCGGTGCGTGTTGGCGTGGCGCGACGGCCTCCGAGCCGGCGAACCGCAGGGCCACCGCCGCCGGGACCCGGACCTGGCGGGCGGGCCTGCCGCGCAGCAACCGGCGCAGCCGCTCGACCAGTTCGCCGCCGTCCCGCTCGGTCAAGGACAGGAAGCCGGACTCCAGGGCTCCGCCGACCAGGTCCGGTGGCCAGTCCTGGACGAGTTTCGAGCGCACCGTACCGGTGAAGGTGTAGCCGACGTCGTCGAAGTCCGCGGCGTTCTCGGTCCGGGTCCAATAGCCGTCCTCCGCCGAGTAGGCGGTACGCGAGGAGTGGCTGCGCGACCCGGTGCCGGACAGCACCGGGCCGGTCCGGTCGGTGTGGCCGGTGCGGCCATAAGGGCGCGCATACCGGGAGATGGGGTTCGCCGACGCCTGCAGGGAGCGGGTGACCGTCTCGGTCTCGGCACGGTTGTGGGGAGCGTGCGTGCTGATCTGGTCCAGGCCCGCCCCCTCGCCCGCGGGCCGGCCGCGGATCTGTCGCAGCGCAGGGCTCTGGCCCTCGGGCTCGGCCGTCAGAGCGATCTCCACCAGACGGCCGCCGTGCCGGAACCACAGGCTCGCCCCGCCTCGGCCCGGGAGCGCCCGCAGCTCGGCCGGCGCGGTCATGTCGGCGATGAGGGTGGCCACGCCGGGCCGATAGGAGAAGTGCTCGGGACGGGTCACGCCCGGCGCCTCCCGTTCGACCAGTGCGAGCAGTTCTCGCCGCATCCGGTCGCGGCTCTCGTGGCGCCGTATCGGGTCATCGAGCTGGGTGACCGACAGCACGCCGGTGAAACCCAGCGCGCGGGTGCGCACATAGCGGTCGGGCAAGGGCACCGTGGCTTGCGACGCCAAGGGCCGCGGTACGCCCGGCACGCCGGCGAACCAGCGCTCGAAGCGCGCCAGCTGCCCCTGGGAGAGCTGGAACCGCACGGCGCGCGGCAGGTCGATCGCGACCGTGATGCTGTCGCGGCCGCCCAGCCCGGCGCCGTTCAGGGCGACGTTGCGCGTTCCTTGGCGGAGGGTCACCAGCAAGGTGGCGTCGGCGCCGATGAGGTGCTGTTCACCGGACTCCGTCGCGATCCGTACGACCGAGGAGCCCGCGGACTGCTCACTGGTCCGCGCGGTGCGGTGGGAGTAGGTGCCCCGCACGCTGGGGTTGGCCTGCGGAGCCGTCCGCGCTGTGCCGTCCGAGGCCGGCGCGGGCGCCGACTGGAGTGCGGTCAGTGCGCCGCCGTACTGCTGGGAGGTGGTGACCGAGCGCGCCTTCGCGGACGTGTCCTTGGCGCCGAGATCGTTTTCCGCATACGTGCGGTAGGAGCCGTGGTGGGTGGGGTGGTGCAGGTACCCCACGATCTCCAGGGACAGCTTCTGGTCGGCGAGGAATCCGGGCAGGGTCAAACCTTCGATGACGTAACCGCCGTTGAAGATCTGCGCCGCGCGCCCGAGCAGACTGGCGACCCGCACCTGCTGGTACAGGACCTCACCCGCGAAGGCCCGCTGGTCGTCGGCGGCGGGGCCGGTCAGGTACCCCCACAGCCAGTTGCCGGGCCCTGTCACCGTGTCCGGCAGATGCCGGGCGGCCCCCTCGATCCACTGTCCGAACGTGCCCACGGCCGGATGGCCGGGATACGTGCCGGTGACCAGCTGCCGGAATGCCTCCTGGAGGGCCGCGCTGCCGCGGAAGACGTCCACGTTCACGTCGTCCGGCAGCCGCAGCAACCCCGGCTGGGGGCGCCCGGTGTCGTCCGTCAGGCGCAGCCGCACCAGGTCGTCGTCCTGGCCGCCGCCGGTGACGGGCGCGCGGACCTGGTGCCCTGCGGGCACGGCCGGGGGGCGGGAGGTTGCCGGGAGGGTGCGGGGGTTCGGCACGGCGAGGCGGACGCGTCCGGGGGCGGCCGTGGGTGGGGCGGGTTGGGGTCGTGGGTTCGCCTCGGCGTCCGTCCCGGGCGCCAGGTGGGGTGCCGGCTCGGTTGCGAACCGGGCCACGGGCTCCTCGGCGGTGCCTTCGTAGAGATCTAGCGTGAACAGGGCCGGGATGTCGAAGAGTTCGGTGCCTGCGCCGGTGGTGACGTTGAACGCATCGGTGCCGGCTGCGGCCCCGGCGCTCGCCGAGCTGTCGTGCGTCGCGCCGTAGGTGTAGTCCACGGTCGCGTCCAGCGCCGCGGCTCCTTCGGCGAGCGGGAAGCGCGGACCTCCACCGCCGCCCAGCGTGCCGCCGAACTGGTTGCCGCGCTGCCGGCCGGCGCGCGCCTCATGGGAACTGGAGCCCAGCATCTCCACATCGGGCAACCGCCGCGTGTGCACGGCGGGCGGCGGCCCCGCCTGTTCCTGCCCGGCGGTCGGGGTCCGGTCACGGGTGGCGGAGAACCGCAATTGCACGCGGCGTGTGCCTCCGCTCACCTGGTCGGGAAGGTCGAACCACAGGGGCCGGCCCCCGTCGACGGCGTCGGGCAGCGCGGCGGCCTGCCCGTGCCGGGAACGCAGTCGGGCGAACCTGCGCAGGTTCTCCAACTGCCGTTCGGCTCGCACCTCGTTGATGACGTGCTCGGGCGCGGTCGGCGGGAGAAATCCCTCCTGGCGCAACCACGTCTCGGCCCGGTCGAACATCGGCCCGGTGCCTTCGGCGGCGAGGGGCACGGCGGAGAATCCGATGCTCTCCAAGTTCTCCAGGTGCTCGGGCAGTCGGCGCAGCTCCTGTGGCGTGGGAGCGTGTCCGAGGGCGGTGCTCTGTTGCGTCAGCCGCAGGGAGACGCTGTCCGGCCACGGGCCGTAGGAGCCGGTGATCTCGCCGCCGCCGGAGCGGATGAGCGTGATCCGGTAGGTGATGTCCGCCGGTGCCAGCAGATGACTGCTGGTCGTGTAGAGGGCGTGCATCAGGGCGGCCGCGCTGCTGATGTTCAGCGCGTCACTGGACTGCCAGGTCGCGCCGGCCCTGCCCATGACGCTTCCACCGATGTGCTCGGCCGCGTCCGGATGGCCTGCCGCGTGGTCGGGGGTGAACATGGGCCCGCCGCTGCCGCTGAGCCCGACGCCGTTGCTGAGCTGCGACGACTGGTTCACGCCGGAACTTTCGGTGAGCCAGGACTCCAGGCTGAACTCTCCCTCCGGTGTCCGATCGGCCGGATCTTGGGGCAGCACGACGGCGTCGAGCCGGAGCACACCCACCGAGCTGCCGTCCCGGCCGAACAGCACCGGCGAGTGGGCACCGCCGTCGCGCTGCATCGGCAGACCGCCACGCAGCATCCGTTCGGAGAGGAACTCCTCCAACTCCGCCTGGGAGCCTGCGCCCAGATCGTTCAGTGCGGCGAAGTTCTCGTCCGCGCGCAGGTCCTCCAGCAGCCTGCCCGGATCGAGGACCTCGTCGACACCCCACAGCGGCAGGTCGTCAAGACCGGCCGCGGCGGGCAGCGTCCCGGGGCTTTCCCCGTCACCGAAGACCCGGTGTTCGGGGAACCAGACGGCCAGCCGTTCCCGCCCCTGCTCCGTGCCCCAGGCGTCCACCGGCGCGTTGCGGTCCGCGTCGACACGTATCTGCCAGCGGCCGGTGTAGTCCACCGCATGGGCCCGCTCGTTGGCGCGCTGCATGCTTCTGATCGTGAGGCCGTCGTGGACCGTCAGCGACTCCGAGGACTGGTGGTGCGTCAGGCTGAGCACGAGAGAACCGTCGAACCAGCGCAGGGGCCCGGCCGGACCGTTGTAGATCCCGATCCACGGGACGGGCACGGTCCGCATGGTGCCGGAGCCGGCGCTCCTGGAGGAGGACTGTCCGCCCTCGCCGTGCCGTTCCAGGGCCGTCCGGCGCGGCACCTCGCCCGAGGCGCCCGCGCGGGTGGGCAGCGCGGGGTCGGTCAGCCGCAGCCGGACGTCGACGGCGTGCTCCCGGCCGTCGACGGTGACGGTGACGCGGTGTCCGCGGGCGCTGCGTACCTGCGGCAGCTCCCGGCCGATCTCCGACTGGCTGAGCACGGCCGCGAGTTGCTCGCGCACCGCTGTCTCCTCCGTGCTGCCGGCCGCCACTCCCAGGCCGTCCAGTACCTGCTGGTGGAGCGCCCCGAGCAAGGCCTCGGACAGCGGCTCGTACGTCACGAGCCCCAGGGAGCCGTCGTGCCGCGCGCCGTAGGTGAGCGCGTACGGAGACAGGGTGCGCGGGGTCTCTTCATCCTCCCGCGGTCCGGCGGGGGCCACCTCGGTCCTGTCGTCGGCGGGCACGACGACGGATGCCGGTTCTTCCGTGTCGGTGTGGGTGTCCGTGCCCTGTTCGGCCCGTGGTTCGGGGGCCGTTGACGCGGGAGCGATGGTTTCCCGCGCGGGCGGGGGCGTAGTCGATGCGTCGGGTGAGTTGCTGGTCGACGGGGGAGCCGGGGCTGCCGGGCGGGGTTCGGGGCCGAAGAACACCGTGGGCCCCGAGCTGTCGGAGACGGCGGCAGCCGTCCGCGCCGGACTCTTTCCGGTCCCCGTGCCGAGAGCGACCGACGTGGTCGACGAGGTCGCGGAGACATCGGGACGAGTGCTCCGGCCAGGACGCGGGGCGTTGTCGCCGGACGTGGTGCCCCACCCGGAACCCGAGGTCTCGGCGGTGCGTGACACGTCGGGCCGCCGGGCCTTGCGGGCCTGGGCGGCGGGTTCGGTCGCCGCCCACCGTGCGGTGTGGGGGAGGGGATCCTCCTGCTGGAGGAGGACGACCGGGCGGCCGTCGTCGGGGCCGGTCGTCCAGGGGGTGCCGTCCGGGGTCAGCACGGTCAGACGCAGACCCAGTACAGGCGCTGCGACGGCCAGGGTCAGCCAGTCCGCGCCGTCCGGTCCCGTCCCGGTCCGCAGGACACGGACGGCCGCGTCCTCGGAACCACCGGAAGCGCTCGCGAGCGGGGTGCCCGAGGGCCCCGCCTGCTCGGTCACGGCGGGCCACAGCCTGCGCTCCCGCGGCGGCAGGCGCAGATCGCCGGCGAGCGCGTCGCCGAGCGCGGCCCGCAGCTCTTCCGGTCCGGCAGGCCAGCTGTGCCCGGCCAGCCGGCTGCTCTCACCCGGGGCGACGGCGGTCAGCGCGTGCGCCAGCGCGTCCCCCTCGGCCGGGACGTACAGCGGCACCAGGTCGCGCTCGAACAGCTGCGTCTCTTGGGAGGGAGGAGGCTGTTCGGCGGGGGAAGAGGTTCCTGTTCGTTCTGTTAGGGGTGCTTGTTCCGTCGAGTGCGGTTCGGTGGTCGTGGTCGCGGACGTGTCTGCGGGCGGTGTGTCGTGGGTGGTGCGAGTGGTGAGGGGGATGTGGACCGCGGGGTGGTCGGGGTGGGCGGGCACCATGTGGAGACCGGTGTCGGTGGGTACTGGTGTGTGGGGGAATGCCTGCGGGTCCAAGTGTGTCCGCACCGCGGTGATCTGGTCGATGTTCCCGATACGGCCGATCCAGCCGTTGTCGCCGCGCAGGAGCGCGCCCGCCTGCACGTGGATGAAGTCGTCACCGAAGCTGGTCCAGCCCAGCGGTGAGAGTTCGGTGCCGTCGGGCAGTCTGATCCACCCGCCCGGGTTCACCTCGTATCCCAGCGGTGTGGCGGACGAGCCTGCTCCGCCGACGGGCAAGGGAAGATCGAACCTGGTGAATGCTCCGCCGGTGCCCCCGGCACCGGCCTCCATCACCGCGGCGGGGCCGCGCAGGACACCTCCTCGGCGCGGTTGGGCCAGGGTGACGTCCCGGCCGATGTGCCACTGCTGCTCAACGGGCTCGATGCCGGTGTCCGGGGAGCCGCCCCGCAGGCCGTAGTAACGCCTGTCGTCGGGGTCGGCGGGTCCCATCACGTGTTCGTACATACCGGGCTGGCCCACGTACACACTCGGATCCACGGGGGCATAGGCGTACTGCATGTGATCGTCGAGCTCGGCCCTGTTGATCGTGCTGAGACCGAAGGCCAGGTAGTCGACGCCGTCCGGCTGGATCTGCACGGCCCGCGGTGAGATCTGCGGGTTCTCCCGCGTGCCGACCAGGAATGGGAAGGTGAAGGCCGGGTCCGAGGCCAGGATCGGCCGGGTGCGCAACTGCCAGGGGTCGACGATGACGATGTCGAGGGGCCGGTCGGGGAAGCCGATCGCGGTGAAGACGTGATCGACATAGGGGGCGATCGGACGGCGGGGGTCCTCGTCCGGCTTCAGGTTGAGGTCGACGTACCAGATGGAGGCGCCCGCGGGCAGCCGCTGCTGGTTGAGGAGGACGAACGCCATGGCGGCGTTCTCGCCGCAGTTGCCGGCCCCCGCCAGCTGGGCCTGCGCGGCGTTCTGCCCCAGCCACTGCTGGAGGGTGTCGACCGGCTGGCGGGAAACCCCGCGGGCGAAGGCGAGGATCTCTGCGTTCGCGCCACCGGTCGCCGCCCTGGAGGACGCCTGGTTGCCCGCTCCCAGCGATATGCGCCGGGGCACCTCGGCCAGCACGTTCCTGGCGATCGACTGCAACTGCTCCTGCGGTGTGGCCTGGACCGACGCAGACCGCGACCTCGACGACCTGTGCGCGCTCCGGTGACGCGAGCGGCCTTCTCCCTGACTGGACCGGCTGCTCTCCCTCCCTATCGCCGGTACGGGAGTACGGAAGGAGATCGGCGGCCGGGATGGCCGGATCACCCGCGCGCCCAACCGCCCGGCGCCTGAGGAAGACTCGGGCCGGCTGGACGAGCCGTACATGCTTGACCGGCGGTCACGCGTGGACCCCGGAGACATGTCCACGTCCATCTCCTCGTAGGGCCGCTGCGGCTCACGGCCATAAGCCCGCTCCTGCCGTTGCTGCTGCTCGCGGTCGTACGCACGCTGCCGCTCGCGCTCATCTGCCCGTCTGCGCTGCTCGCGGTCGTACGCACGTTGGCGCTCGAGTTCATCCGCCCGCCTCTGCTGCTCGCGGTCGTACGCCCGTAGCCGCTGCTGGGAACGCCACTGCTGCTCGACCAGGTCGGCGAGCTCGTCGGCACCCCGCGATGCCCGCCGTTCCCGACGGGGCGGAGGCCACGCGGACGCCTCGTCGTCCATCTCCATCGCCTCCGGGTAGCTCCGAGACCACGAGGGCATACCACCGGGCAGCGTGAACGGGCGACCAGTCACGACCGTCTGTGCGATCGCCTCCCCACGCTGACGAAGCGTCCCGCGATCCCGCAGCGAATCAGGCAACTCCGCATGCAGGCGGGCGATGTCCGACGCCGTGACCGGGGCATCCGCGTGCTTCAGCCGCTGCAACTCGCGGCGCACTTCATGAACCAGGGCCTGACCGCCCAGCTCGCCCTCATCCGTCAACTCCCCGATCTCCTCCTGCCAGACCCGGGAGGCGGGTGGCTGCCCGGTCTCCGGGTCGGCGGTCGTCGGGAGCCGTGGAGTGTCGGCGGACTCCGCGGTGTCGCCTTCCTTGGCCGGTGTCGTGGGTGCCGTCGCGTCCGGCACCGCCGAGGTGACGGGTTCGCTCTCAGGACGCGACCGTCCCGGAGACAGGTGAGCGGAGTCGGGGACGAGGGAGCCCAACAGGGCCCCCGCCGGCAAGTGGCCCGCGCGCAGGTGTTCCGCGGCGACCAGTTCCACGACTTCGTCGGGTCGCGCGACGACGCCCGACGGGTGCCGGCCCGGTGCTACCTGCTGGATGCGGTCCCATACGGCGCGTTCGGACCATTGGAGGGACTCTTCCCTGCGGTCCGGCGGCACGGTGGGGTCGTCGAGCCGTGCCCGGGCGGCGTCGACGTCGAATCGTGCCGCGCCCGGGTGACGGTGGCTGGGCGGGGGAACTTCGGTGTGAGGGTGTACGCCCGTGGTCACGGCCGTGTCCGTGCCTTGACGCGAGATCGGGGGTTCGCTGGTTTCCCGGGTGGGGCGGGTGCCGGGGGCTTCGCTGGTTTCCCGGGTGGGACGGATGCCGGGGGCCTCGCTGGTTTCCTGGGCCGGACGGATGCCAGGGGCTTCGCCGTGCTCGCGCTCCCTGCCCGACCGTGAGTTCGTCCCTGCGTCCGGGGCCCAGTCCGGCTCCGGCTCCGAGGTACGCGGCGTCGCAGTGACCCCATGACGTTCACCCGGGATGCGCTGCTCCTCGTGCTCTTGCGTGGACCGGCCCGAGCCCGGCCTGGTCATCTCGGTGCCGGAATCCCCGGAGCCGTTCGGCCGTCCCATGCCCGTGCCGGGCTTGTCCTCGCCGCGGACCGGTACCGGCTGGGTCGAGCGAGTCCCCGTATCGCCCGTGGGCCGTGACGAGGTGGAGCTGTCCCCGGTTGAGCCGGTACCCGGGCCGGTGCCCTGGGAGCGGTGGGGGACGTCCTGCCGTGCATGAGGATCGGCCTTCGGACCGCCCGCATTCTCGGCGGTCTGCGTCTTGCCGGGGGAGGGCGGGCGGACACCGCTCCCGCCGGGGTGGCCCCCCTTCTGAGGCGTGCCCGGGGGATCGCTCGGCGTGTGGGTTGTGGTGTAAGTGGCGCTGTCGTTGCCGTAGTTGGGCCGCAGGCTGCCCGCACCGGAACCCGGACCCCTGCCGGCACCCGACGGCGTCCCGGAGGGAAGGTCGTTCATCGTGAAGGGCCGGTCGTAGCCGGCACCCTTGCGCGAGGACGGCTTGGGGACGACAGGTCCCGTTTCTCCGTCCGTCGCCCTCACTGTTCCGTCGGGGCGAGGTGTGGTGAAGCCGTACGGGTCCTTCTGGCCGTCACCCAGAGTCCGTCCCGCGCCTTTGAAATTCGAGCCGTCCGTGTCCGTGTCCGGCGCGTGCTGTTTGGGCGGCGGAGTGGGACCGACCCTTCTGCCGTCGTCGAGGCGTTGTCCTGGGCGGTCGAGTGGTGAGGTGGTGCCGTTTGCGCTGTGGGTGTCGGTGTTTGTGTCGGGTGTGGGTTGTTTGGGCGGTGGGGTGGGGGCCACCTTTTTGCCGTCGTCGAGGCGTTGTCCTGGGCGGTCGAGTGGTGAGGTGGTGCCGTTTGCGCTGTGGGTGTCGGTGTTTGTGTCGGGTGTGGGTTGTTTCGGCGGCGGGGTGGGGCCCACCCTCTTCCCGTCGCCGAGGCGCTGTCCCGGCCGGTCGATCGGCGACGTACTCCCGCTGCCGCCGTGGGGGTTGCCGCCGTTGGGCTCAGTGTCCGTCGCATGTTGTTTGGGCGGGGTCCCGTGCGAGTTTCGTACGTCACCGGGCAGATGGCGTCCTGGGCCGTGCGAACCCCAATCAGCGGTTTTGCCGCGCGATCGGCCGGGGGGTGGGACCGGGTTGTCGCGGCCCTTCCCTCCGGGGGCCCCGCCACCGAGCTGGGAGTCCGGGGTGACCCGAGAGCCGTCGGAGGAGCCGGCCGCGCGCTTGGTGACCGGCGGGGGCGAGGTGACGCCTTCCCCGGAGGCGCCGGGACGTGTGGCAGCCGGAGGCTGCGGGGCGCCGCCTCCGCTTCCACCGCGTGCCGCCGGGCCTGGCGTGGGGGCCGGGGCCGGGGCAGGAGCGCCGGTGTCCTGCGACTTCACGCGGCCCGGTACCGGCGTGGGGGGCGGCGCCGTGGAGGAGCCGTCACTCCTTGCCGGCGGGGAGGGCATACCCACGTCAGCGGATCGGCCACCGCCGCCGGACCCGCTGTTGGTGGGGTGGGCCTGTGTGGCGGCGTCCCCGCCCCTGCCGCCGAGCGCAGGGGGAGTGGACGCCCCGCCTGTGTTGCCCGAGCCGCCGGGGGCCGGGAGGGAGTGGTCGCCGCCCGGTAGCCGGGACGGGGGCGGGACCGCGCCGCCCCCGTCACCGCCGGGTACGGGTTTGGAGCCGACCGGGGTGACGCCGGGAGGCGCGGTCGACGGCGGGGCGGTGGTCCCGGGATTGGGTTTGGGAACGCTGGGGTTCCCACCCCCGAAGTGCCGGCCCGCCATGCCGCCGCCGTGGGCGCCGAACGCCGCGCCGGAGATGGCGCTGATGGCCACCGTCCAGTCCGCTTTGAAGTCGGTACCCGCGATCTCGGCGCCCAGCGCGCCCACGCCCATGTCGAAGGCCACCTCGCTCGCGGCGCCGGCGACAGCGCCGCCGCCCACGCCCACGATCGTGCTGCCCACGCTGCCGAGACGGCCCGCGATCGTGGCCAGGACAGGGATCAGTCTGGCCAGCAGAGAGCCGATCAACGCCAGCAGTCTGCCCAGGAGCGGACCGAGGCCGATGAGGACGAGGCCGCCGAGGATGCCCAGGATGTTCGCCCACATGGCGGCGTTGAGCTGCTTGGCGTACTCCTCGGCCGCCGCGTACAGCTCGGCGGCGTAGCGGTTGATCGTCTGGCCGATCGTCCAGGCGTTCTCGGCGGCGGCGTCGACGGTCTTGGCGAGCCCCTCGTTCCAGGCGCGGCGCGCCTCGTTGCCCGCCGCGCCGGTCATGCCGATGCCTTCCACATGGCCGTTGACGGCCGCCCGGCGCTCGTAGAGGTCGTCACCGAGCTGGATCCAGGCATTGCCCAGAGCGTAGATCTCGGCGATCTTGATGTCGCCGAGTACGGAATCCGCGTCAACCATGGTGCTGCCGCCCTCCCTGGGCGTTCGGTGCTCGACGGTCGCCGGTCAGGCGCCGCACTCGGCGGTCTGCGTCTGTGCAGGTGCTACGTCTGGGTCAGAGGCTGTGTCTGCGTGGCGGGCGGTTGCGCGGCCCGGGAATCGCCGTCCTGCCGATCGCCGTTCTGGTCTCCCGGCGACGCGGGGGACACCTCGGTCGGCGCATCCCGTTCGTCCAGGGCGATCTGGACGAGGCTGGGCTCGTGGCCCCGGCGGACCAGCGTGCCGCGACCGGGCGGGCGGCGGTGGGCGCGCTGGTCGTGGACCAGGACCCCTTCGCGGTGGTCGCCGGACAGCAGCAGGGCGTCGGAGCCGATCTCCTTGAGCTTGCTCAGCAGCGGGTCCGACAGCAGGGCGCGGGCGGCGCCGCTGACCCGGCGGGCCAGCACCAGGTGGAAGCCCAGCTCGTCGGCCTGCGGGATGAACTCGGCCAGCGGGGCGAGCGGGCCGCGTCCCATGCTGCCTGCCGCCAGGTCGTAGTCGTCGGCGACGACGTACAGTTCGGGGCCCTGCCACCAGCCGCGCTCGGCGAGCTGGGCGGGGGTGATGTCGGCCGGGGGTACCCGGGAGCGCAGTGTCTCGGTGAGCGCCTGTACCTGGCCGCCGACCAGGTCGGAGTTGCCGCCCCGGGCACCGATGTACTCGTCGGGCACCACGCCCAGCAGGCTGTGCCGGTAGTCGACGACCATGAAGCGCAGGTCGTGCGCGGTGTGGCGGGCTGCCAGGGCGCGCATCCAGGCGCGCAGGAACGCGGTCTTGCCGGAGCTGGAGTCGCCGAAGACCACGAAGTGGGGGGCGCCGGAGGTCAGGTCGAGGCCGACGGGGCGCAGATCGGACTCGCGCAGACCGATCGGTGTCTCGTGGTCCTTGATGGCGGCGCCATGGCCCTCCCAGCGGTCGGCGAGGGCGGGCGTTGCGGTGGCCGACAGTTCGCGGACGGTGATCCGCTCGGGCAGGACGCGCAACGCCGGGGCCGCCGCCCGCTGCCAGCTCTTGGCGATCTGGGACACCAGCCGGCGCTCGGCGTCGGCGAGCCCGTCCATGCCGTCGACGCCGTCCAGTCGGGGCAGTGCGACGTGGTGGGTCAGTCCGGGTGAGGCCAGCCCTCGCCCGGGAACGCTCTGGCCCAGGGCCCGGGCGGCGGGGCGGCTGATCTCGGACTCGGAGGGGTCGTTGAGCCACAGTTCGAGGCGGCCGGGAATGTTGTCGCGCAGGCCGACGCGGATCTCCGCCCACCGGTTGGCGGTCAGCCACAGGTGGACCCCGACGCCCAGCCCGCGGGCGGCGATGTCGGTGAGGGTGGTGACGGCGTTCTCGTCGGAGGCGTGCAGGGCAGCCCAGTTGTCGACGACCAGCACGATGTCCGCGGCCCGTACGCCGTCGGGCAGTTCGCCCTCGGAGCGGCGGGTGCGCAGCTCGGCCGCCGACTGGATGCGCAGGTCGCGGAACATGCGCTCGCGCGCGGAGACCAGGCGGCTGACCTCGGCAAGGACCCGGCGTACCCGCTCCTCGTCACGGCGGCCTGCCACGCCCGCCATGTGCGGTGCCTCGCTCAGCTGGTGCAGTGAGCCGCCGCCCATGTCGATGGCGTAGAACTGCAGCTCGTCGGGGGTGTGGGTGAGCATGGCGCTGAGCATCGCGGTGCGCAGGAAGGTGGACTTGCCGCTTTGCGGGGCGCCCACCAGCGCGACGTGACCTTGACGTCCCGTCAGGTCGGCGGTGAGGGGCCGCTGTTCTTGGCGCGAGGGTACGTCGAGCACACCGATGGGGAACACCAGCTGGCCCGCGTAGGGCCACTGGGGACAGCGCAGCCCCAGCTCCGGGTCGATCTCCGGCTCACCGAGCAGCGAGCTGAGGGCGAAGTGCGTCGGCAGCGGCGGCAGCCACACCTGGTGGCCCGGGGCGTCCTCGTGCACCAGGCGCTCGACGGCGATCTGCAGTTCGGTCGCGACCGCGTCCGGCGTCCAGGCCCAGCCGGTGGCCTCGCTCTCCTCGGGGGCGAGCGGCGCGAGGTCACCGTGCACGGCGAAGGGCACCGGTTCGGCGGCCACGGCGGTCGTGGCGGTGTCCGGCTCGTGGTAGGGCGCGGAGACGTGGGCGACTCGGAATCGCTCGTAGACCGACTCGTCCACCTTCAGATAGGCGGAGCCGGGGATGGCGGGCAGCGCGTAGGCGTCGGGGGTGCCGAGGACGGCTCGGGACTCGGCGGCGCTGAAGGTGCGCAGGCAGATCCGGTAGGACAGGTGGGATTCCAGGCCGCGCAGCCGGCCTTCCTCCAGGCGTTGTGTGGCCAGGAGCAGGTGCATGCCCAGGGAGCGTCCGACCCTGCCGATCTGTACGAACAGGTCGATGAAGTCGGGCCGTTGGGAGAGGAGTTCGCCGAACTCGTCGACGATGACGACCAGGTAGGGCAGGGGTTCGAGCGGCTTGCCGTGGATGTCGGTGCCGCCCGCGGCCTGACGGAGCTGGTACTCGCGTACGGAGTCGACGTTCCCGGCCTCGCGCAGCATCCGCTGCCGGCGCTGCTGTTCGCCTTGCAGGGCCCGGCGCATCCGGTCGACCATCGCGAGGTCGTCGGCGAGGTTGGTGATCAGGCCGGAGACGTGCGGCAGCTCGGTGACGCCGGCGAAGGTGGCGCCGCCCTTGAAGTCGACCAGGACGAAGGCCAGGTGCTCGGGTGCGTGCACCATGGCCATCCCGGTGACCAGCGTGCGCAGCAGTTCGCTCTTGCCGGACCCGGTGGCGCCCACGACCAGCCCGTGCGGGCCGATGCCGCCCTGCGCCGACTCCTTGAGGTCCAAATGCAGAGGTTCGCCGGTGCCGGTCACCCCGATGGGGACGCTGAGCAGGTTCTTCTCGTCGGGGCCGCGCCGCTTGGCGGCCGGGTCGAAGGCCGCGAGGTCGGAGAAGCCCAGCATCCGCGAGAGGGAGATGTGCTCGGAGAGGACCTGTTCGCGTTCGCCCGAAAGGCGCAGCGGCGCCAGGGCACGGGCGGCAGCCATCAGCACGGCGGGCTCCACCTCGTCGACGGTGCCCTTGTCGATCGTCGCGTGCAGACCCGGTGTGCGCCCCTCCAGGACGAGGCCGCCGCGTGCGTCGGTCCGTGCGCGGACGTCGACCCGGCCCGGTTCGGAGCCCTCCTCTTCCACCAGGCACACCACGTGCACCCCCAGGTCGGGGCCAGCCTCGGTGAGTAGGTCGGTCAGCAGGGCCGAGCGGGCCCAGTGCGTCCCGGGTTCGTAGTCGTCCAGGAGGACGACCAGTTGGCGGCGGGGGCTGTTGTCCCGCTGCGCGATCAGACGGCTGGCGCGGTCGGTGCGGGCCGCGATGGCCTGGTCCAAGGTGGCCCGCAGATGATCCTGGAGTCCGGCGAGGTCGTCGGCGAGCAGCGGCACGACTTCCTGATCGCGGCTCTGCGCCTCCTGGTCGGGCTGCTGGGCGTGCGGCAGCCACTTCACCCAGTCCCAGGCGGAGTTGCCGCCGGTGACCACGGCAATCCGTACGTCGTCGGGGGCATGCAGCACGGACAGCTGCAGCAGCAGGCTCTGGGCCAGCTCCCGGGTGCGTGGGCGTGGGCCCAACAGGCTGACCACGCCGGACGCCCGCAGGTCCAGCCAGGCGGCCTGGCCGTCCACCGTATTGTGCGCGTCGACCAGTTCGGCGGCGGCGTGCTGGCACCGCATGTCGACTTCGATGGTCGGATCCTTCTGTTCCGGCACCTGCAGGGCGTCGGCCAGCGGCACCGTACCGGTGCCGAGCCGCAGCTGGAGGAAGTCGCTGTCGCCGGGGCGGCGTTCCCACACGCGGCGCCGCTGGTGGGCTATCGCCCACAGCCGCTCGGGGTGCGGATGGCGCCATGCGTCGGCGGCCTGCTGGCCGACCTTGGCCAGCAGGGCCCGCTTGCGGACGCCGGACAGGTACTCCAGGTACTGCTCCCGCTGGCGGAACTGATTGCGGCGCCGGCTGCCCCGCAATTGCATCCGGACGCCGATGGTGATGCCCACGGAGACCACGACGAAGGCGAAGCCCAGCAGGATCATCCATGCCTTGCCGTAGGCCACCATGTACGCGGCCATGCTCACGCTGGACAGCAGGGGCAGGAGAAGCATCAGCCAGCCCGCCGCGCCCTGCGGCTGGGGCCGCTGGGGCGGAGAGGCCAGTTTCGTCAGGCCCTCGGGCATCGGCGGGGGCGTCATCCGGACGGGGCGGTGGAAGGGGGTTCGACTCACGGTGGCTGCCTAGCTGGCTGTCGGGGCGGGGAGAGCGGGGCGGGCGGGAAGAGGGTGTGCTCAGTACGGGAAAGGCGGCGTGCTCAGTAGGGGAAGGTCATGGTGACCGCCGTCCTGTTGGTGTCGGTGATCTCCTCGGGGGCGGCGCCGGGGTCGCCCTCCGCCGACTGGTTGGCGAGGAATTCCTTGAAGAGGTTGGTCACGCCCACCTCGGCCACGCTGAAGTTGCCCGACGCCATGCCCAGGCCGTCCGCCAGCGTGGGCAGCACCCCAAGGAGCGGGTTCTCCACGGTGCCGAACAGGGCGGTCATGACTCGCGTCCACTCCTTGCTCAACTCCTCGGCGTCGGAGGCGGCCTTGCCCTGCCAGGCGACGCGCAGCCCGCCCAGGGTGGTGTTGATGGCGCCGATGCGCTCGGAGACGACCAGGGCGAGGTCGGCCAGTTGCTTGGACGTGCTTGTCATGCCGCCGGGGGACACGTCGATGACGGAGAGGTCGTAGTCGGTGGTGCCGTGGTCAGCCATGACTGGCCCTTCGCGGGTGGTGATCCGATGGATACATCAGATATGGGGTGATTCCCTCAACAGCAGGAACCAGGGAGCTTGCTGACAATTCATGAGGTAAGTGGTAAACCTGACCGCAGTTCTTCGGGGCGTTGCCCCGCACGCCACGCCCCCGGACACCGGGCCGGGAAGTCGGCGGGGGAGAGACGAGGGAGACGCCGTGACCGACCCGATCGACTCGCAGTACGACAAGACGCCGCTGCCCGAGCCGGAGGTGACGGACGAGGACGGTGACGGAGAGGCCGATCCCTCGGCGGACAACGGCAAGGACCTCAGCCACCTGGTACCGGATACCGAGGTCGCCTGGGATGCGCCGCCCTCCTTCAACCTCGACCCGAAGGACCTGTCCAAAGACGGGGGCGGACCACCGGCCGAGGAAATCACCGAGCCCTCCGCGGATCTGCGGATCGACCTCGGCGCACTGCGCACCGCGGAGCAGTCGATGCTCACCGAGGCCCGCGGCGCGGTGAACAAGTACGAGGAAGTCCGCGCCAAGGTCGCCGCCGTCAAGGACAGCGTCTTCGGGCAGGGCGCCACGGACAAGTACGAGAAAGGGGCAGGCAACAGCAACTCCATGGCGTACGACCCCATGGAGGGCAAGTCGGTCGCCAACCCGTTCGCCGCGACCGGCGAGACCTTCGCCGCCGAGATGAACCCGGCCATGGAGCGCGCGCTGCTCCAGATCGGCTCCACGATCGAGAGACTGGGCGAGTACATCGCGCTGCTCAACCACTCCGGGCAGGTCTACGCGGAAGCCGACCGCAAGTCGCGCTTCCCCGAACCGCCGTCCAAGAAGTGAGCCGGCCGGGGCCGAGGCCCCGCTGCGCCCGCGCGGAGTGAGGCGACCGCACGCCGCCTCACGCTGACGCGCCCTGCGCCGTCCGCCGGGCTGCGCTCCGGGCACGCCACGATGCCGCTCAGGCACCGGACTGCCCGTCGCTGACGTTGTCGTAGTTCGCGTTCTCGGCGTTGTGATAGTTCGTATAACTGGTGTGCATCCGGTGCACGATGTCCTTCAACAGCGCTTCCAGATCGTGCTGACTGGTCTGGAACCACGTCTTGATCTCGTCGAACGTGCCGTAGGACGGGCTGTTCCAGTGGGTGCTGATGTCGTTCGACTTGGAGTCGATCGCCGCCATGGTCTCCGAGATCGACGTCGACTCCCGCTCCACCACACCGATCGCTTCCTTCAGCGCCGCGAGGTCCGCGCGCCACTGCGTCATGCCCGGGTCTTCCGCCATCGCGAAGCCACCCGCCTTTCACCTTGGTCCGAAGTCCTGTGGCGTTCTGTCGTGCCCTGTCGCCGGCACACCCTCGGCCGCGGGGATATCGGCGGGCTGGAGAGTGGTGAGCAGTTCCTCGTCGGCCGAGGCCAGATCCACGGCGCTCATGCCGAGTTCGGCCACGCGCTGCGCGTGCCGCTCGGTCATCCGCTGGAACACCTGCCGCGCGCTGCGTCCGTTGCCGAACTGCTCGCCGCGCGGCAGGGTCTGGAAGTAGTCGTGCAGCGCTGCGGTGGTCTGGGGCGTGAAGATGTAGTCGTGGCTGTCGGCCTGATGCTCGACGATGCGCACCAGCTCGGCCGGGGAGTAGTCGTCGAAGGTCAGCGTGCGCGTGAAGCGCGAGGCCAAGCCGGCGTTGGATTCCAGCAGCCGGTTCATCTCGCTGGGATATCCGGCGACGATGACGACCACCTCGTCGCGGTGGTCCTCCATCAGCTTCACCAGGGTGGAGATGGCCTCCGAGCCGAAGTCGGTCGACTGGCCCGGGGGCGCCAGGGAGTACGCCTCGTCGATGAACAGCACGCCGCCCAGGGCGCGCTTGAAGACGGCGGTCGTCCTGGGCGCGGTGTGTCCGATGTACTCGCCGACCAGGTCGCCGCGGTCGGCCTCGACCAGGTGGCCCCGGCCCAGCAGCCCCAGCGCCGCAAGGAAACCGCCGTAGAGGCGGGCCACGGTGGTCTTGCCGGTGCCGGGGTTTCCCTCGAAGACCAGGTGCCTGCTCAGCGGCGGCGGTGCCAGCCCGGCGTCCTGGCGGACCTTGACCATCTGCATCAGCTTCGTGAGCGTGACCACATCGCGTTTGACGCCGTCCAGACCGACCAGGCGGCCCAGCTCCGCGTGGAGTTGCTCCAGTTTCGCCGCGGCTGCCTCGATGCCCTCGGAGTCGGTGTCGGTGTCGGGGGAGGCCTTCTTGCCCCCATCCTTGGCGCCGGTGAGCCCGGCTGCTCTACGGACGCCGGGCTCGGGGGCGCTGCCCTCCCGTGCCGCCGGGGGTGACAGCGTCGGCAGGACCGGATCGGTCACCTCCTCGACGTGGCAGTCCTCCGCGTACACCTCGGCCCCTTCGTCCCGCAGCAGGTCGGTCTCGGTGCCGTCCACGGTGCAGCGGCGCAGCACGATCCGAGAGCGGGCCCCGGCGTGCACGGCGGCCAACCGGCTCGTCGTGAAGTGACAGTCCTCGTAGCGGCCTTCGCCGCCGTCCTCGACGAACAGCGCGTTCTTCGCCGCGGCTTCGACCGTGAGGCCGCGGACCGTGGGCCGGGCCCCGGCGTGCACCACCACACCGCTGCCCCGCGACTCGTGCACCGCTCCGCCCTCCACGTGGGCCGTGCTGTCCTCCTCCAGGAGCAGACCGGTGGTGCTGCCGGTGATCGTCAGGTCCTCCAGCCGGGCGCCCGTGTCCCGGCCGACCCGGACACCGGTCCCACCGAGGGAGGTGACGGCGCACTCCGCCAGCAGCGGCCGGTGGGTGGTGAGCAGACGGACGCCCTCGCGCTCGCCCTCGATCCGGCACTCGCGCAGGGCCGCGTCGCCGCCCTCCACGGACACCCCCGTCAACGCGACGTCGCTCACCTCGCACCGCTGCGCCAGGAGTTCGGCCCGTTCCGTGACCCGTGCGCCGTACTCGGGAGTGCCGCCGATCGCGCAGTCCCGTGCGGTCACCCGCGCCGAACCGCCCAGGTGCACGGCTGTATAGGCGGTCTCCCGCACGGTGCAGCCGGTCAGCGTGACCTCGGCCTCGCCCGTCGCGTACAGCCCGTTGGCGCCGGTGCGGGCGAAGGTGCAATCGCGCGCGGTGGTGTGCCCGGTCGCGCTGACGACCAGCGCGGTGTCCGCGCAGTCCACGGCCCGCACCGAGACCAACTCCGCGACGGCCTCGCCCGTGACCAGCACCGCGGCACCGGCGGTGTGGTGCACGTGACAGCCGTCCAGGGCGACCGCGCTCGCGTCTTCCACCAGTACACCGGAGCGCCCGGTACGGAAGATCTCACAATCGCGCAGCCGTACGCCCCGGGCGCGGTCGGCGGCCGGGGAGGGCGTCACCGAGCTCCGGGCTTCGTCGCCGGAACGGACATCCCACGGCGAGCCGTTCTCCGCGCCCGGCGAGCGGCCCGCCGTCCCGCGTACCCAGATGCCCTGTCCGCTCGCCTCGTACAGGCGGCAATCACTAAGCGCCGCACAGGCGTGCCCGTCCACCAGGACGGCGGCGGCGCCGCTGCCGCGTATCTCGCAGCGGGTCAAAGCCGCCTGGGCCCCGGCCATCATCACGACGCCGTTTCCGGTGACACCGTCGACCAGCGCGTCGGTCAGCTCCAGCACCGCCTCGTCCTCGACGACCACGCCGTCCCCGGTGCAGTCGCCGACCGTCAGCTGCTCCAGCGTGGTGCGGCTGGTGCCCGTCAGACGCACCGCCGTGCCCGCGGCCTGCCGCACCGAACAGCCGCTGAGCAACGGAGCGGCCGCCGCGGCGACCTCGACGCGGCCGCCGGTGATCTCGCAGTTCCGCAGCACCGGTTCACCGCCACGCAGCAGCACGGCGGCCTCGCGGGGCGCGGGGGAGACCAGCGCGAAGCCGCGCAGCTCGGCGCGGCCCGCGTGCACGGTGACGGCCGGGCCGCGCGGAGCGACCAGCCGTACGGTGCCCTTGGCGACCAGGCTGATGTCCTTGTCCAGGACCAGGCTCTCGGTGTACGTCCCGGCCTGCACCGTGATCACGGTGCCGGACTCCGCGTCCCTGACCGCTGCCCCGATGGAGCGATGGGCGCCCCAACTGCCGGGCGCCACACGCTGCGCGCCCAGCTTCACCCCCTGCACCCCTGTCCCGTCTGCCCGGCTCCTGGCCGCCGCGGCAGCCCTACCACCGCCCGGCACCGCCTCGGCCACGCGGTCACAGACCGCCGCCCAGGTTGGCCAGCCAGCCGAAGAGGCCCAGGACTCCGGCGGCCAGCGGCAGGGCGGCCACGACGAGGAAAGTGACCAGGGCCCCGGGCCAACTGGGGCGCTCCGGCTCGATGGGGCGCAGGGCTGCTCCAAAGGCCAGGAACAGCCCGCACGCGACCAGGACCACGCCCACGGCGAAACCGGTCAGCGGTCCCGCCGTACGCGAATCAAAGACGTACTCGGGCACCCTTACCGCCAAGGCGAGCAGCCCCAGCACTCCGGCGGCCAGCTGCGGCAGCACACTGGACAGCACGCGCACCGTACCGGCCTGGAGCAGCAGCCCGACGCTGACGCAGGCCACCAGGAGAAGGGCGTACACGCCCCGGGACGTCGTCAGAGTGATCAAGGCGGCCGAGAGGACGGTCGCGGACACGACACTGAGGAAGGTGAGCAGCCCGTTGCCCCGGCGGACGACGGCGGCGACATCCCCGCTGTCCAAGGCGGGGGCGCTGGTATCCGGGCCGTCGGGCACGAGCACCGCGATCTGACTGGCGATCCGGGGCAGCAGCCCGGTCAGTGAGAACAGCACCAGGGCCACCACGGCCGCCGAGCTGATCAGACTCGTGTCCAGCACGGTCAGCGGTGCCACGAACACCGCGGCCACCAGCGTCAGCATCTGGAGCACCACGGTGGCAGGAGCCGCCAGCGCGACCACTCCGGCCAGCGCGCCGATCACCGCGGTGCCCGCGACCAGCAGCGGCGTGGCCACCGGGCCATGGATGGGTGCCCCCAGGCCGGCACAGGCCAGCAGGGGGCAGGCGGCCAGCGCGAGGAGTTGGCGCACCGCGCGCGGCAGCGGCCAGTTCTTGCGTTCGGAGTACCAGGCGAGCAGCGCCGAGCACAGCGCGGCGAGACCGAAGAACAGCACGGCCAGGCCCGCTGTCCGGTGTGCGCTGAGCCAGCCTGCGGAGGCCGTCATGACCAGCAGTCCGGCGCCCAGAACGCACTGGGCGCGACGCCGGGCGCTCCACAGGCCGCCGTCGTCCTGGGCGTTCGCGACCTGTTCGTCCAGGTCGGTGACGGTCAGCTCGCTCAGCTCCGCGGCCCGGTGGTCGCGCAGGTACAGGGTGGCACCGTCCACGATGCCGGCCCCCGCAAGGGAGTCGCCGGGGGCCATGGAGGAGCCGCCCGACGGGGCGAGTGTCCAGACCGGGGGCATGCTCTCGGACTCGGGCTGGCCGCACAGGGTGGCGAGACGCGGAACGTATTCGGCGATCGGGGCCTGGGCGGGGAGCGCCAGGTCGACACGCCTGCGGTCGCCGACCACGGTGACCCGGCAGCGTTCATCGGGCACGGATGTCTATCCTTCGTGTCAAACAGCCGAGCGCACGATGGCGGGCTGGAAGTGCGGTGGTCTACTGCCGCCAGGTGGAGATGTTGGACCACTCGGCGTCGCTGTAGTTGTTCCAGTTCACGTGCATGGCTGCGGCGATCCGGCCGAGCACACCCTCCGGCCCGAACAAGCCGTCGGCCGCCAGGTCCCATTCGTTCTGCATGTCCTGGTAGTAGATGGAGGCTTGGCTCTCCCGCCAGGCGTCCACCAGCGGCGCCAACTGGGTCTTCAGCGCCTGCAGTTCACCGGAGATCTCTCCGGCTCTGCCGTTGAGTGTGCTGCCTGCGGCCGCGAGCCCCTCGCCGACGTAGATCGGCGTGCCGTCGATGTTGGCCATGAAACGCTCCTCGAATGGGCCGGTCCAGCAAATGAACACGCGGATGAACCGCTTGAAGGCACGGATGAACCGCCTGGGCGCGCGGATGAATCAGCGTGCCGTCAGTTGAAGTTCGTGCCGGAAGGCGCCTTCGGAACGTCCTCGCCCAACGCGGCGAGGTTGTTCAGGTTCTGCTGCTCGGTGTCCTTGTAGTTGACGTAGTTGCCCTGGAGCCCCTTGGAGATGCCCTCCAGGGCGTCATTGAGCATCCGCGCGTAGATGTCGTACTCCGCCATCAGGGTCTGGAACTGGTTGTGGGCGATGCCCTGCCAGCTGGCCTCCAGGCTGGTGACATAGGTCTTCAGTTCCCCCAGCTGCCCGGCGATCTCCGTGGCCGTCGTGGCCGTGTTGCTCGAGGCGTTGGCCAGATACTCCGGTGTCACCCGGTACGTCACACCGCCGATGCTTACGGAAGGCTCATCAGCCATAAGTGGGATCCACCCTTCTCGCCGTTGATCCGTAGTCAAACACCGCTGTGGGCGGGGTCAGGACGGGTGAGCAGCATCTGAACAGGTTTTGGACACAACGCAGGTGAGTTCGCCTGGAGTCAGGGGTTTCGCGGGCCGGCGGGTGCGGGATCGTGAAGTACCGGTAGCCCTGGGACCGCTCGGCGATGGCGTGGTCGCGGGAGGGCGCTTCGAGACGCGTACGAGCCAGGAGAGCCGGCGCCTCGTCAAGTACGTGCGCCAACGCAGTGACCAGCAGACCCCGTCTCTCCAGCGACAGGCTCCACGGCCGGCCCCTGCACACTGCATCTGCCCCGTCACGCCGGAGCATCGTCACCAACTTACTGAAACGGCGCGGGCTCAGCCCGGTGAGCGGGGTCAAGGCGTCAGCGCCGCGGTCACCCGGGCCAGGCGATCGACTGACAGGGCAAAACGGTTGGTGGGGTTGCGGAAGGAGTACTCGCCATCGTTCACGGAGAGGCCGTGCCCGGCTTTCGTCCAGCGCGCGGGACCAGGAGCTCCTTGGTCCTCCAGGAGAGCAGAGGCGAGAGTCTCGGGGTCTTCCACGCTTGTGCGGGCACGTAGCGCACCCGACAGGCGGCGAGCCGCATCCTCGGGTACGGCATCATCGCCGAACGCAGGCAACAGGAGCAGCAGCCGGGAGTGGGGATCGGTGGTGCTGCCGCCGGGCAGCATGTTGTCCGCAGCTGCCACGAGTTCGGGCCAGGACAGGCCCGGCCCCATGAAGTGCCCGTCATCCCGGGCGAGGAGTTCGGCCCGGTCCCAGTCGGGGTGATGGAGAAGGTAGTCGGTGCCGGTGTCGTCCGTGACAGTGCGGTAGACCACGTGGAGACGGTGATCAGCAGCGAGCGGAACCGTGAATGCCGGCCACTCGGCCTGTTCCCATAGCCGCCGCTGGAAGTCGCCGGCCGCATCGTAGTCCGCGCCGAACAGCAGTTCCTCGGCTTCCTCGTTGTGGATACACGAGTACAGGTGCCCCAGCCAGAAGAGCGGCTCGTCCAGGAGCCCGGCCTGGTACGTGAGGGGGCCACCGTCGTAACCAGGTATCCGGGCAGGACGCAGGTCTGCATTGTTCAACACGGACGACATCATGCCGCCCAGGCTCCGCACCCTGAAGTCGGTCACACCAGCCGTCGCGCTCGTGAAGATCCCAACGTCAAAGGCGACCTCTGCTTGCGCATCGCACACAGTGACGTCTTCGGCTGCGCGGGCAGATGGTCGAGGATTTGTATGTGCGTTTGGTCTGGCCGTCTTCGATTTTCCCGTCCTCGGTGCTGGGCCTGGTGTCGGTGTCCTGCTCGCAGATGTTCATGGTTCGGGTGCCGACCGGCGCCGCGGGTGTCTGTGCAGCCCCTCGCCTCGCCTCCCTTCCCTGCCCGGGTCAGCCAGCGGTCGCCTCGATCAGGTCGTACGCCAGGTCAGGTCGGATGCCGTCGGGGTTTTCCAGCCCCGCGCCCTTGTACCAGGAGGCATCGGCCTCCGGGTGCGGTCCGCTCACTCCGACGCGGCCCTTGCCGTAGCGGGCGACGGCTGCGGCGGGCAGACCGTTGCCGGGGTAGGTCGCCAGGACATCGGCGTCGGCCGAGTCGCTGAAGTGGAAGGCGGGGCCGTCTTGGAAGTACATGTGGCGCTGCTTGCCCCGCCATGTCACCCGCAGGATGGTGTCGCGGTCGTCGTCGACCACGGCGCCTTCGGAGTCGGCATAGCCGTCCGTGTCACCGGGCAGCAGGTTGAAGCCCGGATCGCTGCCCGCCAGATAGGCGCCGAAGCACAGTCCCAGGAAGCTTCCGCCCTCCTTGACCCAGGTGCGAAGGACATCGGCGGAACCCTTCAGCTCTTTCCAGGTCCGCTCCAGGTCCGCGCCGCCGCCCGGCTGCACGTACAGCTTCGCCCCGGCGAGGTCGGCGGCTCGCAAAGGTGCCTTGACGTACTTGGTCCGGTAATGCTGCGGCGCCTCGCGCAGCACCTTGGCGATGGCCGGCGCGCAGGCGGAGCAGCCTTGCGGGCCGTCGTAGATCACTGCGAGAGGGCGGCGCTTTTCCGGCGCGGACGGGGTGCAGCCGGCAGCCAGCAGGGCGGCGCTGACCAGGGCGGCGATGAGGGGGAGGGGGCGGCGAATGGGGCGCTTGGCGGTCATGGCTCCACCCTGCTGCTGTGCGGCTCATGCCCGGTACCCGCCGGTCGGCGGGAAGGACCCCCCGGACCGGCGGGTGACCGCGGGTGGCGTGCGAGTCATAGGGTTTGGGAGGTGACCGGGAACGCGACGACATACAGGGGACCGCACACATGATCCGGACCGTGGTGGTCGACGACGAGGCGCTCGTGCGTTCCGGCTTCCGGCTCATCCTCAACGCCGCCGACGACATCGAGGTGGTCGCCACGGCCACCGGTGGTCAGGCCCTCGCGGCCGTCCGCAAGCACGAGCCCGAAGTCGTCCTTCTGGACATCCGTATGCCGGACGTGGACGGACTCGCCGTCTTGCGCGAACTGTGCGCGCTGCCCGCCCCGAAGCGGCCGGTCGTCGCCATGCTGACCACCTTCGACACCGACGAGTACGTCCTGCGCGCCCTCGACGCCGGGGCGGCCGGCTTCCTGCTCAAGGACACCGAGCCGGCCCAGCTCGCGCAGGCGGTGCGGATGCTTGCCTCCGGCGGCGTCGTCATGTCGCCCAAGGCGACCCGTTCCCTCCTCAGCGGCCATCCGGGCACCGCGGGCACCGACCAAGCCGCCGCGCGCGTCGAGCGGCTCTCCGAGCGGGAACAAGGCGTGCTCGTGTTGGTCGCCGAAGGGCTGTCGAACGCCGAGATCGGGGACCGGCTCCATCTGAGCAGCGGGACGGTCAAGGACCACGTCAGCGCGATCCTGGCGAAGCTGCGGGTCGACGGCCGCGTCCAGGCGGCGCTGCTCGCGCAGCGGGCAGGACTGCTGGCGCAGCGATGAACAAGATCCGCACCGCGCTCGCCGACGTCGCCCTGGTCGCCTTCGCCGGGCTCGACCTCTGGCTGAACCTGGAGGACAGCAGCTCCTACGGCCTGGCCCTCGGCATTCTGTCGTGCGCGGTGTTGCCCCTGCGCCACCGTCTTCCCCGATCCGCCTTCCTGCTCTGTCTGCCCGGCAGCCTGGTCCAGGACATCCTCATCGCGCCGATCGCCGCGCTCTACACCCTCGCCGCGCACACCCGTGACCGGCGGCTGCTCGCCCTTTACGCGGTCCTCTTCGCGCTCACCACCGCCGCTCCCTGGCCGCTGACGGATTTCACGGGCCAGGAGCGCACCTGGACCCTGGTCACCTTCGTCTACATGCTCGCGATGGCCGCCGGTCCCGTACTGCTGAGCCAGCTCGTCCAGGCCCGGCGGGATCTGGGGCGGCAGCTGGCGGAGACCGAGGCGGCCAAGGAGCACGAGCGGGAACTGCACGCGCAGACCGTCCTCGCCCGTGAACGGGCCCAGCTGGCGCGGGAGATGCACGATGTTGTCTCGCACCAGGTGAGTCTCATCGCCGTCCAGGCGGGAGCCCTCCAGGTCACCGCCGCCAGCGACGAGGCCCGTGAGGCGGCCGGAACGATCCGCACGCTCAGCGTCGACACCCTTGATGGGGTCCAGCCAAGGTGAGCTCAAAAGGGGCAGTGGGATGATCTTGAAGTTGTGAGCCCGCGTTCCGGGCCTAGCACCCAGGGCTTGCCGCTGTCCCGGGTACCGCTGTTCCAATGCTCTCCCGGCGCTGACGCCACGATGATCTCGCGCGGGTGCGTACCGCGTGCCCGGCAGGGGCTGGGTATCGGGTGGGGTGGGGATGACTTCGATCGAGCGGACCGCGTATCCGCGGTTCAAGCGGTTGATCACGGCGCGTGAGCTGCATGTGTTCTTCACGCCGTGCGAGGAGGAGCGGGCTTGGGCGGAGGAGGCTGCGGACTCCGATGAGCACCAGCTGACGCTGTTGTTGGCGCTGAAGTCGTACCAGCGGATGGGCTGTTTCCCGAAAGCGCACGACGTGCCGGACCAGGTGATGGAGTTCGTGCGGCGGGCGGCGGAGCTCCCGGAGGACACCCTGCCGGTGTACGGCTCGGAGCGGACGGCCAAGAGCCAGCGGAGCATGGTCCGTCAGCGGTGCGGGATGCGCTACGACGGGCCTGCCGCCCGGGCGCTGGCCGAGGAGACGATGCGGATCGGGGCGGCGTCGAAGAACAACCCCGCGGACCTGATCAACATCGCGCTGGAGAAGCTGGTGGAGGCCGGGCTGGAGATCCCGAGCTTCTCCACCCTGGACGCGATGGCCTCCACCGTGCGGGCCCGGGTGAACGAGGAGATCCTGGCCGGCATCCGGGAGCGGATGACCGAGGACGAGCGAGCGCGGCTGCTGGGCCTGGTCGACGTCGTCGGCCTGGACGGCAAGACGCTGTTCAACGCGCTCAAGCACAACCCCGGGCGGGCGACCTGGTCGAACTTCAAGCGCCTCAAGGGCCACCTGGCGTGGGTCGACGGGCTCGGCGAGACGGCCAGGTGGCTGGAGTCGGTGGCGACGGGGAAGGTCGCGGACTTCGCCGGGGAGGCGGAGGCCCAGGACGCGGCGACGCTCAAGGACTACACCGCCCGCCGCCGGGTCGCGCTGATCGCCTGCCTGGCAGCGAAGGCCAGGATGCGGGCCCGCGACGACCTGACGACGATGTTCTGCAAGCGGATGGCGGGCAAGGCGAAGAAGGCCCGCGAGGAGCTGGCGGAGATCCGGCGCCAGCAGCAGGAGATCGTGGAGACGCTGGTCGCCAACTACCGCACGCTGCTGCAGCAGGTCGACGTCGGCGGGCCCGCGCAGACCGCGCGGGCGAAGGCTGCCGCGCTGACCCAGCGGGCGCTGGACGCGCTGGAGGGCCTGGACGAGGAGTCGAGCGCGGCCGAGGCGGTCCGCCAGCTGGAGGGCCGAGTCTCGCCCGCCCTGCTGACACTGGCCGAAGGACTGATGGTGCAGTCGAACGGGCTCGCCTCGCTCACCGCGGCGGTGGAAGGGCTCGGCGGGTTCGACGCCCAGTACGCGCAGATCGAGCGGGTCTCCGCCCACCACGGCGACAACTGGGAGGTGCTGCTGCACGGGCACCTGAAGGCGGACCGGCCGGTGATGTTCGACCTGCCCGACGTGATCGAGCTGAGGGCCACCAGCGAGGACTCCTCGGTGCTGGACGCCCTTGCCCACGCCAGGGCCCACCGGGCGCTGGTGCGCGACTTCATCCCCGACCTCGACGCGGACGGCCGCAAAGTGGACGTCTCCTTCGCCACCCAGAACTGGCAGAAGGCGATCCGCGACCGGCGCCGGCCCGGGCATTTCGTGCGCCGCCACTTCGAGGCGATGGTCTTCTTCTACCTCGCGGACGAGCTCCGCACCGGCGACGTCGCGGTGCTCGGCTCGGAGGAGTACGCGGACTGGTCCGAGCAGCTGCTGCCCTGGGATCAGGTGGAGGCGAAGCTGCCGGAGTACCTGGCGGAGGTCGGCCTGGCCGCGCCGGACGGCCAGGTGCCGTTCGACGGCCGCGCGCTGGTCGCCCAGCTGCGCGGGCGGTTGAGCGCGGCGGCGGCTGCGGCGGACGGCGAGTACCCGGACAACGACGAGCTGTTCATCGACCCCGACAGCGGGGCGCCCAGGCTCAAGGCCCGCCGGGCGGAGAAGCCCCGCAAGAGTGCGCAGGTGCTGGAGCAGGCCGTCAAGGAGCGGATGCCCGAACGCACCCTGCTGGGGATCGTGGCCCGCACCGCGTACTGGACCGAGTGGTGGAACCGGTTCGGGCCGGCGTCCGGCAACGACCCCAAGCTGAGGGACCCGTTCGGCCGGTACGTGATCACGACGTTCGTGAAGGGCACGAACATGACCTTCGCCGAGGCCGCCCGGCACATCGCCGGCGTCTCCGGCCACGAACTCTCCATCGCGTCCCGCCGCCACGTCACCACCGCGAAGCTGAACGAGGCGATCGGCGACGTGGTCGACCGGCATGCTCAGCTCGACCTGTCCCGCGCGTGGGGCAACGGCACCACCGCGGCGGCCGACGGCACCCACATGGACACCTACCTGGACAACCTGCTCGCCGAGACCAGCGTCCGGTACGGGGCGGTCGGCGGCATCGCCTACCACCACGTCTCCGACCTCTACATCGCGCTGTTCACGCGCTTCGTGCCGTGCGGGGTGTGGGAGGCCGTCTACATCATCGAGGGCTTGCTGAAGAACACTTCCGAGGTCCGCCCGACCACCCTCCACGCGGACACCCAGGGGCAGAGCTACCCGGTCTTCGCCATCGCCCACCTGCTCGGCATCGACCTGATGCCCCGCATCCGCAACTGGAAGGACCTGCTGTTCTTCCGCCCCTCGCGCACCGAGAGTTACGAGCACATCGACGCCCTGTTCGGCGAGATGGGGCGCAACGTCATCGACTGGCGCCTGATCGAGACCCATTTCCGGGACCTGATGCGGGTGATCGTCTCGATCCGCGAGGGGGCCATCTCCTCCGTGCTGCTGCTGCGGCGCCTGCGCTCGGGCTCCCGGCGCAACGCCACCTACACCGCCTTCCGCGAGGTGGGCAAGGTCATCCGCACCGTCCAGCTCCTGCGCTACCTCTCGGACAGCCCGCTGCGGGCCCGGGTGACGGCAGCGACCAACAAGGTCGAGGCGTTCAACGGCTTCTCGGACTGGGTGCGCTTCGGGCAGAACGGCACGGTGGCGGCGAACGACCCGGCCGAGCAGGAGAAGGACGTGAAGTTCACCTCCCTGCTGGCCAACCTGGTGATCTTCCACAACACCCTGGACATCGCCGACGTCGTCCGTGAGCTGCAGGCCCAGGGCCGAGCGGTCGACCCGCTCGACCTCGCGCAGGTCTCCCCGTACCTGACGGAGCACATCAAGCGGTTCGGCGAGTACTCCACCCACGAACTCGGCATCACACCCGACGCCTACGACGCCCGCTTGGACGTCGACTTCAGTGTGCTCGGCGACGAGAAGGCGACAGCAGCATGACGGCCCTGAACGTCGAGCGGGCTCGGCGTCGAACCAGCACGAGGATTCCTCCCTCCGGTACTGCAGCCGGTCATGGGCGGCGGGAGGGCAGTTCTCGGACACCCTTCTCGCGGCAGGCCCGGGAGCCTGCCGCGAGAGGCCGGGCCCCGGCCGGTGCAAGCCGCCGGGTCTGCGGGAGCCGACGCGTACGGCCGGAGCGGGGCGCGAGCGAGATCCGCCAGGCTTCCCGAGGCTAGATCGTGAACCTCATGGCGGGCTGAGGATGGCAGACCGGGCCTTCTCCCTCAACCCGCACACAGGGGATTTTGGGCCCGGACTCGGTCCCGAGGCTGCCGAATCCGAGGCCGGGCCCGACCTCGGACTCGGCCCCGAGGATTTGGACATCGATCTGCGTGCCCTTGGGGAGTCCACGGCTGCGGGAGTAGTCGTAGACCAAAATCTCCATTCCGCTGAAGGTGTGATCAGCCTTGCACTGCAGCTGACCCTCTCCGAGGAACAGCGAGTCCGAGCCTGCGATCTTCTGGATAGTTGCGCGATAGGGGCCGGGCTCGGCGCATGTCCCGCTCCAGACGGTGTAACGGTCATAGGGCCCGTTCCGCACCTCGTTCACGGCATCGAGTTTGAACGACCACCGGGACTGCCAGTCACTGGGCGGCGGTACGGCCTGTGCGGGAACGGCGGTACCGAGAGCGGCCATCAGGGCAGCTGCGGCGACCAGCGCACGCCGGGCAGGGTTCATCGGGGACTCCTGTCTACGCGGCCCCCTCCCATGGGGGCCAGTGCCCTCAGGATGATCGTTGCGATCGCTCGACCGGCGCGCGCAGCACCGTCCGTCACCCCATCGGGTGGGAACGGGCCATGGGCCGTGCCTGCACTACGAATGCGGCCCCGGGACGGTGGAACAGCCAGTTGGCGCTGGGCAGCGGATTTTGGGCGCTACGGGGCAGGGTTGAGGGTCTTGTGTACGACGCCGACGGACACCTTGACGGCGGCGGCGATCTCGCGGATGGACTGGCCTTCGGCGCGGCGGGCGAGGATCACGCGCCGTTTGTCGTCGTCCACGACGGGGCGCCGTCCGCCGATCCGGCCGCGGGCACGGGCGGAGTCGAGGCCGTTCTTCGTCTTCTTCACGATGTCGCGACGCCGGTCTTCGGCGAGGGCGAGGGCCAGGTCGAGGATGAGCGAGCGTTCGGTGTGCTCGCCAGCGGCGATGCCGTCCAGCACCTTGACCGCAATGCCGCGCTGGAAGAGGTCGTTGAGGACGATCAGCCCTTCGAGAAGGTTGCGGCCGAGGCGGTCGACTTCCTGGACGGTGAGCATGTCGCCGTCGCGGAGGTAGTCCAGGGCGGCGGTCAGGCCGGGCCGGTCGTCGACGGCGAGTTTGCCGCTGATCTTCTCCTCGAAGACTTTGAGGCAGATCGGGCCGAGGGCGTCGTGCTGGCGCTGGGTCTTCTGCTTGTCGGTGCTGACGCGGACCAGTCCGATGAGCGCCACGGGGCACCCTTTCCGTTCATCAAACGTCTTCAGGTAGCGATCTGAACGCTAGCGGTTGATGAACGGGAAAATGAACGGTTCCGACGGGGAATGGGGACGCGGGGCGGCGCAGCGGCGTGCGTTCGGCAAACGGTCGATAGATGAACGCGGGCACCTGCCCTGGCTGTCTTGAAGGTGGATTCACCACAGCGCTGCCTGCATTGGCGAGGCAGCGGGGGCCATGTGCGGCGCGCCGGACAGAGGCAAGATCACTGGCTGTAAACGGCCTGTCGCTTTGCGCGGTGCGACGGAAGGATCAATGCGCACGGCCGCGTTCATCCGTCCGGACCGTGCATGAGACTGGGGAGTTGCTCATGGAGACCGTCGATTTCGGGACCACACCGGCCGAACGGTTGGAGCGGCTGCGGGGGAAGTTGCGGGGTACGCCGGTGGTGGGTACGCGGGCCGCGCAGCGCACCCAGCCGTCGCGGGGGTCGCATCTGCTGCTGGGGGTGATGCTGCACGCGGCAGCCCGGCTGGAGGCCGGGCTGGAGCTGACGGACCTGGAAACGCGGATGCTCGCTCCGCTGCGGCTGTTGCTGTCGGAGGAGGAGGTCCGTGACTTCGGGCGGGTGTACCGGGAGGAGAACACCGCGCGCAGTACGGCCGCGGTGTTCCCCGAGGTGCTCACCGGGCGGGCGGTGGAGCAGGGATACGCGGTGGCGGATCTGGTCAAGGACCTGCCCGCGCTGCGCGAGGAGATCCTCGCGCAGGCCAATGTGAACCTCGTCGACCTGGACGCCCCGGCTGCGGGCGAGGAGACCTGGGACAGTGCGCAGTTCATCGAGGGTCAGGCCGCCTACGGGTACGGGGCGACGTTCGTGACCGCCTCGAAGACGACGGTGCCGCCGGCCGAGGAGCCGGGTGTGAACGCCTCGTTCATCGCGCGGGTGGACATGCACTCGTTCTACTGCGAGGACGAGTCCAACGAAGCCTCGGCGTCCGACGAAATCTACTGGGCGACCAGCTCGGTGGGTGCGTTCGGGGCCCGGACCGAGCTGCTGACCCCGGTGAGAACCAACGTCGACAAGGGCGAGTGGCACGACTTCGCCGCCAACACCACGGTCTTCTACGGCCGCGTGAACACCTCCCTGGTGTGCAACATCTCCTGCTGGGAGGAGGACGACGGCGGCGACAAGTGGCGGAACGAGCTGCGCGACAAGCTGCGCGCCATCAGTGCGGAGCTGATGAAGTTCCTTGAGGTCATGGAGATCTACGGCTACCTGGCGCCGCAGTACGGCGACTTCCTGGACTACGTGCAGATCACCGCGATCGTCGCGCTCATCGTGGCCTGGCTGATCGATCTGTTCCGCAACAACGACGACCTGATCCAGGAACGCACCCTGGTCTTCAGCCAGGCCGCGCTGCGCCAGTTGGTCACCAGCGGTGGGGCAAATTCGACCGGCTGGGTCTTCAACGGCGGCGACGCCGAAGGCCGCCACCGTCTGCAGCTCAAGTGGATCGGCAGCCCGCCCCCGGCCGACAACCCCGGCGACGTCATGGTGATCACCCGGGCAAACGGACGGTGGAGCGCCCCGGTCCGGCTGCGCGATGTCACCGACGCAGGCCCATCGATGGTGGTCCACAACGGCGACCTCCACGTCGCCTCGCGCGGAATGAACGGCGGCGTGCATATCGGCAAGTTCAGCGGTGGCGTCTGGGGCGGCTACGGGTTCGTGCCCGGGCTCACGACCTGGACCCCGCCGGCCCTGGCGGTCAACGCGGGCACCTTGTACGTGACCAGCGGCGGCCCACAGGGCCAGATCTACGTCTCCGCCAACAGCTTCGACTGGGGCCGGCCGGTCCAGCTGTCGGGGGCCAGCTCGGCGGGTGCGGCCCTGGCCAGCCGGGGCGGGCAGCTGCACTGCGCGATCCGCGGCAAGGACGACAACGGCCAGGTGTACCTGGCCTGGCTCAGGGGCACCACGTGGTCGGCCTTCCATCCCGTCCCCGGCCTCACGACTCCCCACGCCCCGGCCCTGGCCGCCCACGCGGGCAATCTGTACGTGGCTGCCGTCGGCATGGACGGCAAGACCTACGTCAGCGTCGACAACGGCACCGCGTGGTCCACGACGCCGATGGACCTCGGCGGCCTCACCGACTGCGCCCCCGCGCTGACCGTCCGAAACGGAGTCCTGTACTGCGCGGTGCGCGCCCTGCAAGGAGAGGTCGTCCTCAATAACCTCAACGGCACCACCTGGACCGGCTTCCACACGCCGGTCCCCGGCGCGGCCACCATGTCGGAGGCCGCCCTGGCCGGTGACACCGGCGACACCCTCCACATCGCCTACCGCAGCATGTAACCCCCGGGGGCTGCGTGCTGTGCACCACCCCCGCCGAGGGAGCACACCCGCAGCCCGCGAGGTCGTGCGCACGTCCCGGCCGTAACCCTCCGGGCTGGTTTCGCCCCGTACCGGCGACCCCAGTCCGGAGGCGGCCCTACCGTGCGGGAAGCGCCGCCCGCACTCGGGCGCGCAGCCCACGATCCGAGGACGACGCACATGACGACTGCCGTGACGAGCCAGAAGTTCAGCACGCTCTTCGACTGGTTCGACCAGGACCAGGACGGCCAGCTCACCCAGGCCGACCTGCGAGCCACCGCCCGGGTGTTCTCCCAGGCGGCAGCCGACGACGACCACGGCAACATCACCGCCATCCATGACGCCTTCGAGCAGTGGTGGCAGCTGCTGCTCCAGCATGCCGACACCGACGGCGACGGCCAGGTCTCCCGCGAGGAGTTCATCACGGCCATGGAGGTCAACGTCACCGCCCCCGAACACTTCGAGACGGCGGTCATGACGATCGCCGACGCGGTGATGAACGCCCTGGACACCAACGGCGACGACGTCCTGGACCGCGAGGAGTACATCCGCCTCTACGACACCCTCGGCGTCCCGCAGGAACTGTCCCAGGAAGCCTTCGCGCGAGTCGACCGCGACGGCAACGGCGTGATCAGCTACGGCGAGTACCGGGCAGCCATCGTCGAGTTCTACCTGAGCACCGACCCCACCGCCCCCGGCAACTTCCTCCTCGGCCCGCTTACCCAAACCGCCTGACACCCCGGCGGCCGAAACAGCCCCCAGCACAGAGGTACGGGCCGGACCGCGGGGAAAGCCGCACCCGCACCACCAGACCAACCCCTGTGCTTGAGCGCAAAGCAGCGCCCGGCACGGCTCACAGCAGAGTCCGTACCGGGCGCCGCCCCCTCAGCCCCGGCAAGGGCCTGTGGCAGGCCCGACCGCTGGCCGTCCCTGCAACTGCGCCCGCAGCCGTTCCAGCCGCTGCTCCTGAGTCGTTCCGAACCCGACCGATTCCATACCCGCCAGCTCAGCGCCCCCATGCTGCCCGGGCAGGCAACCGTGAGCGAAGACGTGCCGGATCACTTTCGACTTCCGGCTGACACGATCGGCATCCGATACCTACGCTGAGAATGATCATCATTCCTGACGTCGAGTGAACAGAGGTCCCCCATGGCAAGCGTCCTCCCCAACGGCGCGACCATCAGCGATGCCGCTGCCAGCGCCCTCAAAGCGGCGCGAAACCGGTCCGAGTACGAAGAGGCACTGCGCCTGGCGCCCGCCTGCTCATACACCGACCCCTTCGGCATCGGCATCACCTTCTACGAGAAGACAGCCGACGGGCACCTCTTCCTGAGGAACACGCCCCTCGCCAATGACAAGGCGCGCTGCCCGGACGGCCGCCTCTACTTCAACATGGATCAGCAAAAGGCGCTCTTCCCCGACGAGACCCCTGCCCTGGGCGACGGAAGCGACCCCAACCCGAAGATCGGCCAGGTGTACTAGGAGGCGCCCCCTGGATGAACAACTGCGGCACGCACCGACGCTGCACCGAACGCCGCAGAGCGGCCATCGAGTTCCTCCTCGCTCTGGCCGCCACCATCACCACCATGCGCTGCCACATCCGCCGCGCATGGTCTCTCTGCCGGTGGAACACCCGGCCTCCGAGCCCACCCATCCGATGCCCCTGCTGGCGGACTTCGAGGACACCCCTAGCCCGCGGTGTCCTCGAAGTCCGCCATGCCGATGCCCGCTTCGAGGATGCTGTAACTGCTGCTCCTGGCCAGCCGGCGCGGCGCGGTGTATTCCGCGACGACATCTCCCGACCCGTCCACAGCGGTCAGCACAGCAGGGATGACCGTTCCGCCGGTGATGACGAGCTGAGGCGTCCCCTCCACATACCGCACACTGACCATGCCCACCTCGTCCGGCGTCACCTCAGTCACCGGGAACGGGCGCAGAGCAGTCTGCCCCGCCTCGCCCTCGCCCGCCGGGATGGAACTCATGTCGATTTCCTCGACTCGCTGTGCGGTCTCATCAGTCATGGCGTCCCCCCTCAGGGCATGGTTCCCTGCCGGCCCCTCGCGATCCTCCCCCGCCAAACCCCCACCACACCTGCGGACGTGACGCATCAGAGAGCGAAGCTGCCCACGTGTTGCGTCGGGGCGAAACCGGGCCGGGACAGGGCTGCGACGGATGCGGCGGGAAGGGCGCTTCACGTGGCCCCGGTGACTTAGCGTTACCGCGCCGAGAATATCGGCTACACCCACCCGGGCACCGGCACCCCGGCGGTAGGCGATAGGGGACCACAAAGCAGCAGTTGCCCCGTGGTGACCGATCAGAGCACACACGGCGGGGCCGTCCCTCCAGCGCACCCGCTTCGGAGGGGAGCCAACGACACCGCCCTCGCCCGGTCGGCTGTGGGCAGTTCACCGCTCCTCCCCGGCGTCCGCGTCCTCGTCGAGATGAACGGTGGCGGGGTCGCCCAGGAGCCGCAGCCCTTCACGGGGAGGCCCGCAGAACCCAGGACAGGACCAAGCCCTCGGCCCGAAGGGTGGGCTCACACATCCAAGATCATCCCACTGCCCCTTTTAGGCTCACCTTGGCTGGACCCCTTGATGAGCTCCGCACCATGGTGACCCTGCTCCGCGTGTCCGGCGGTGACACCGCGGAACTGGCCCCACAGCCCACCCTCACCGACCTCCGCCGTCTCGTCAGCGGCAGTGGCCTGGACGTCCTTTTGACGGGCGAACTCCCGCACCCGGACGGCGTCCCCGCACCGGCCCAGCGCGCCCTGTACCGCACCGTTCAGGAAGCGCTGACCAACGTGCGCAAGCATGCCCCCGGAGCCGCCGCGACCGTCGAACTCTGGCACGACGGCGCGGCCTACGGTGTCACGATCACCAACAGCGCCCCGGTCCGCCCCGCCCTCTCGCTGCCCGGCGCACATCAAGGACTCGTCGGCCTCCGCGAACGTGCCGAACTCCTTGGCGGCACCCTGGAGTCAGGGCCGTACGAAGACGACGGCTGGCGGGTCCGGCTGCGCCTCTCGTACGGCCACGACTGATCGCCACTGCCGAACAGAGAGCCGGGCCGCGCGCGTCCCGCCAACCCCTGCCGATCTCCGCCCGGCCCCCGTGGTCCGGGGCAGGTAGAAAACCTCTTGCTCAGGAGTGCTGCGATGCGCCGGCGCTGCGGCCGTAGCGGGCGAGCATCGTCGTGACGGCCTCCTCGACGGCGTGGTCGACGTCGGCCGGTGCGGGGCTCCAGTCGGCGAGCAGCATCCGCGGCCACAGGACGTAGTTGGCGATCATTCCGAGGAACTGGTTGGTGGCGCTCTCCGCGTCGGGTACCGCCGCAGTGCCCGCGGCGTGCTCGGCCTCCAGGTAGTGCTGGACGGAGATGAAGTAGGGCAGCTTGCCCAGCTCGAACTGGGCGCGTCCCAGTTCCGGGAAGCGCGGCAGTTCGGCGATGACGATGCGGAACAGGGCCGCCATCGCGGGTCGGCCGATCAGGTCGGCGTACTGGCGGCCGATCGCGCTCAGGCCGGCGCGCAGGTCACCGGGCTGCGTGGCGGGCGCCGCCGGGTCCGGTCCGCCCTTCCAGTACTCGGTGACGATGGCTTCGAAGAGCGCTGCCTTGGTGGGGAATTGCTTGAACAGCGTGGACTTCGAGACGGCCGCTTCCTGCGCGATCTTCGCCAGCGAGGTCCCGTCGTAGCCCCGTTCCAGGAACAGCTGCGTGGCCGCTGCGGTGATCGCCTCGCGCTTGCGCCGGGCGAGTTGCTGGTGGTGTGGGGAGAGTCCTGCGGTCATGGGCCCAGTATGACCCATGGCGAGGCGAGTCACTTGACTCGCCACTGTGTGGATGTTTACGTGGAGAGGGAGGCGAGTCGCCCGACTCGCCTCTGATCGGCGGGAGCGCGACCCCGCCGACGTCGTTCCGTTCGCGCATGGAGAAGCACTCATGGAGTCAGGCAAGATCGCACTGGTGACCGGCGGCAATCGCGGGCTGGGCCGGGCCACGGCCCAGTCGCTGGCGCGGCACGGGCTGCGGGTCGTCGTCACCTACCGCGGCGACGCGCAGGCGGCCGAGGAGACGGTCAAGAGCGTGCAGGAAACCGGCGCCACGGCCGCCGCGCTGCGGCTGGACATCAGCGACGTGGCTTCCTTTTCCGACTTCGTCACCGACCTGACCGCACAGTTGGAGCGCTGGGCGGCGACCCGGCTGGATGTCCTGGTCAACAATGCCGGGATAGGCCTGTTCGGACCGCTGGAAACGGTCACGGTCGACGACTACGACGCGGTAATGGACACCAACGTGCGCGGCACGTTCTTCCTCATCCAGGCGCTTGCGCCCCTGCTGGCCGACGGAGGGCGGATCATCAACGTCTCCTCCTCCCTCAGCCGCCACACCAGTGCCGGCACCTCGGTCTACTCGGCCTCCAAAGCGGCCGTCGAGGTCCTCGGCCGGACCTTGGCCGTGGAGCTGGGGGCGCGCAAGATCCGCGTCAACGCCATCGCGCCGGGACCGACCGCCACCGACTTCAACGGCGGCGCCATGCGGGATGACCCGCAGCTGCGCGAGGGCCTGAGCGCGCAGACCGCGCTCGGCCGCGTCGGCGAACCCCAGGAGATCGGCGACGCCATCGCCGCGCTCGCCTCCGACGACCTGCGATGGGTCACCGCCCAGCGCCTCGAAGTGTCCGGCGGCGCCCTGCTGTAAGGGCCCCCGCCCGCACCGTGAGTCCCGCCCCTCACCTGGCACAACCAGAAGATGGAGCTGCCGCGCACAACCGTCCGCCCCCAGCAGGACGGCTCCCCGCTGCGTGCTCGCCTCTCCTCACGCCGGGCAGGGCCGGGAGCCACTGCCCTCCCGGCCCTGCCCCGTACGGGATGTCAGCTCGCCTGGGCGAGCCCCAGCGCCACGTCGACGATCATGTCTTCCTGGCCGCCCACGAGCCCGCGCTTGCCGACCTCGACGAGGATCGTGCGGACGTCGATGCCGTAGCGCTCGGCCGCCGTCTCCGCGTGCCGCAGGAACGAGCCGTAGACCCCGGCGTAGCCGAGCGTCAGCGTCTCGCGGTCGACCCGGACCGGCCGGTCCTGCAGCGGGCGCACGAGATCCTCGGCCGCGTCCTGGAGCGCGAAGAGATCGCAGCCGTGCTTCCAGCCCTTGAGGTCGGCGACCGCGATGAACGGCTCGATGGGGCAGTTGCCCGCGCCCGCGCCCTGACCGGCGAGAGAGGCGTCCACGCGGGTCACGCCCTCCTCGACCGCGACCATGGAGTTGGCCACCGAGAGGGAGAGGTTCTCGTGGGCGTGGATGCCGATCTCCGTGGCCGGGTCCAGCACGTCGCGGTAGGCGCGCATCCGCTCGCGTACGCCGTCCATCATCAGCCGGCCGCCGGAGTCGGTGACGTAGACACAGTGGGCGCCGTAGGACTCCATGAGCTTGGCCTGCTGGGCCAGCGTCTTGGCGTCGGCCATGTGGCTCATCATCAGGAAGCCCGAGACGTCCATGCCCAACTCGCGGGCGGTGGCGATGTGCTGGGCCGAGACATCGGCCTCGGTGCAGTGCGTGGCGACCCGCACCGAGCGCACCCCGAGCGCGTACGCCTGCTTGAGCTCCTCGATGGTGCCGATGCCCGGCAGCAGGAGAGTGGTGAGGCGGGCGTTGGTGAGGTGAGCGGCCGCCGCCTCGATCCACTCCCAGTCGGTGTGGCTGCCGGGGCCGTAGTTGAGCGAGCCGCCGGCGAGGCCGTCGCCGTGGGACACCTCGATGCCGTCGACGCCTGCCGCGTCGAGGGCGGCCACGATCCGGCCCACCTGCTCGGGCTCGATGCGGTGCCGGATGGCGTGCATGCCGTCCCGCAGGGTGACGTCCTGGATGAACAGCTTGTTGGTGCTCATGCGCCGGCTCCCTGAAGTTCGGTGGCGCGGGCGGCCATGGCCTCGGCCATCCGCAGGGCCGCGCTGGTCATGATGTCGAGGTTCCCGGCGTAGGCGGGGAGGTAGTGGGCTGCGCCCTCGACCTCCAGGAACACGGACACCTGGTGGGTGGCCGCGGCCCGGGTGAGGGTGTGCACCGGCTGGTCCGCGGGGACGGGGGTGATCTGTACCTGCTGCTTGAGGCGGTAGCCCGGCACGTACGCCGACACCTCCTCGACCCGCCGCGCGACGGCCGCGCGGATCGCGTCGTGGGCCGCCTCGTCGGGCGCGTCCACGAGCGCGAGCACGGTGTCGCGCATGATCAGCGGCGGCTCGGCCGGGTTGAGGATGATGACGGCCTTGCCGCGCTCGGCGCCGCCGACCGTCTCGATGGCGTGGCTGGTCGTCTCGGTGAACTCGTCGATGTTGGCGCGGGTGCCGGGACCGGCGCTCTTCGAGGCGATCGAGGCGACGATCTCCGCGTAGGGGACCGGCGCCACCGAGGAGATCGCGGCGACGATCGGAATGGTGGCCTGGCCGCCGCACGTCACCATGTTCACGTTGTCCGCGGTGACGTGGGCGTCGAGGTTGACCGCCGGGATCACCATGGGCCCGATGGCGGCGGGGGTGAGGTCGATGAGCTGCTTGCCGTAGGGGGCGAGCATGTGGGCGTTGGCGAGGTGCGCCTTCGCGGACGTGGCATCGAAGACGATCTTGATGTCCTCGAAGCCGTCCATGGCGATCAGGCCCTGGACGCCCTCGGCGGTCACGGGGACCCCGAGCCGCTTGGCGCGGGCGAGCCCGTCGGAGGCGGGGTCGATGCCGACCATCGCGCCCATCTCCAGGGTGTCCGACAGGCGGAGCACCTTGATCATCAGGTCGGTGCCGATGTTGCCCGAGCCGATGACGGCAACCTTGGTCTTCATGCGGAGGCTCCTTCGTCGCCGGAGGCGTGGAAGCGGACGGAGACGGAGCCGAGTCCGGTGATCTCGGCGCTGAACGCGTCTCCGGCCGCGGCGGGCACCATCGGCCCGAGTGCGCCGGACAGCACGACCTGGCCCGCGCGCAGCGGATCGCCGACGTCGCGTGCGGTGCGGGCGAGCCAGGCCAGGGCGGCCAGCGGATCGCCCAGACAGGCCGCCCCGTCACCCGTGGAGACGGTCTCCCCGCCCCGTTCGAGGGTCATGGCGGCCTGGACCGGCTCGAATTCGCTGAGCGACTTGGCCGGGGTGCCAAGGACGTACAGCGCCGAGGAGCCGTTGTCGGCGACGGTGTCGCCGAAGGTGATGTCCCAGCCGGCGATCCGGCTGTCCACGATCTCCAGGGCGGGGACGGCGTGCGCCACCGCGGCCCGGATCTGCGCCGCGTCGAGCGGTCCTTCGGTGAGGTCGGCGCCCAGGACGAACGCGATCTCCGCCTCGACCTTCGGCTGGAGCAGCTCGCCGACCGGTACGGACGCCCCGTCCGCGACGCTCATGTCCGCGAACAGCACCCCGAAGTCGGGCTGGTCCACGCCCAGTTGCCGCTGGACGGCGGGGGAGGTGAGGCCGATCTTGCGGCCGGTGATGCTGGCGCCCGCCGCGAGGCGGCGCGCGGTCAGCAGTTCTTGGACGGCGTAGGCCGCCTTCACGTCGTCGCTGCCGATCAGATCGCGCACCGGGGGACAGGGAACACGGTCGGCGGCGGCACGCAGCAGACGATCGGCCGCCTGGGCCACGGGGCCGTCGCCGGGAGGGAACTCGTTCATGCCCACAGCTTGGACACGAGGGCTGTCCCCTGCCCAGCAATGAGTTCCGCCTCGCGGAACTCGACCGCCGAACAGGGGCCGAGCGGCCGCGGAACAGGGGCCAAGCGGCCGCCGATCAGTGGTTGCGCAGCTCCGCGCGGCGGCCGAGCGTCGCGGAGATCCCGGCCGCGGCGGCGCGCACGCTGGTGGCGTGCCGGGCGGGCTGGAACCGGTGTACCGGGCCCGTCACACTGACCGCGGCCACGATCTCGTCCGACGGGCCGAAGATCCCGGCGGCCACGCAGACGATGCCGACCGCCGACTCCTCGTACTCGAAGGCCACCCCCTTGGTGACGGCGTCGGACAGCTGGCGCGTCAGCACCTCCACGTTGGTGATCGTCCGTGGCGCCTTGCGCTCCAGGGGTCCGCGCAGTGCGGCCTCCCGTACGTCGGCCGGGGCGTGGCTCAGCAGCATCTTGCCGAGGGCCGTCGCGTGCAGCGGCATGCGTCCGCCCAGCCGCGACGGAGAGTGCGCCTGCTGATGGCCGCCCATCTTGGCGACGTAGACGACCTCGGTGCCCTCGCGGGTTCCCAGGTGGACGAGTTCGTGCGTGCGCTCGTAGAGGTCCTCGAGGAAAGGCGTCGCGACTTCGAGCAGCCCGCGCTCGACGGACGCGCGCATTCCCAGCTCGAAGACCAGCCCCGACAGGCGGTAACGCTCCTCGACCCGGTCCAGGAGCCGTGCCGCCACCAGATCGCCGAGCACCCGGTGCATGGTGCTCTTGGCGAAACCGGTACGGCGCCGCAGTTCGGTGAAGTCCAGGGTGGTGTCCTCGACGGTGAACGCCTGCAGCACGGCGAGGGCCTTGCTCAGGACACCGCTCGGCGCGTCGTCGCTCACGAGGATCTTCCTTCCGGGGCCATCGCAACAGGGCGACTGTACGTGACCGTGAGCGCGTCTCTCGCGGTGTCGGCGCGCGACCGGCGCCGCCACGGACGGGGCGGATGAGCCGCGGCGAGCGGGCGGGAGCGGACGCGGGCAGTCCCGGCAGAAGACAACGGCCCGCAAGGCGCAGCGGTCGTGGCCGGCCCGCTATCCGGCGGCGGGCGCGCCCGGCACCACGTACCGGCCCGGGCGATGGAGATCGGCGGCAGGGGCGAAGGTGTATCCGGAGCCGTGGCGGGTGACGCGGCCTGCGGAAGGGGCGGCGAAGTGCGCGGGGATCATCGCGGTCCCGGTGTCGGCCAGCCACTCCAGGGTCCGCCTGCGGGTGTGTGCCGAGAGCTCGGGGTCGACGCAGTAGCGGGTGCTGGCGTCCGGGTCCATCAACTGGAGCGGGTGGTGCAGGATGTCGCCGGTGAGCAGCAGGCGTGCCCGGGAGCCGGTGACCAGGACGGCCGTGTTGCCCGGGGTGTGACCCGGGGCCGGGCACAGGCGCACATGCGGGCCGAGTTCGGCGTCCGGGGGCGTCAGATCCAGCAGTCCCGCCTCGGCGACCGGTTCGATGCTGTCGGCCAGGTAGTCGCCGGTCCGGGTCATCGCCGCGGCGCCGGCCGCCGAGCGCCAGTAGTGGTATTCAGGTGCGGTCAGCACGTGCCGGGCCTTCGCGAAGGCCGGTCGCCAGTGCCCGTCCGACCACCGTGTCGCCCAGCCGACGTGGTCCACGTGCAGATGGCTGAACACGACCGTGGACACGTCGTCGCCGGCCAGTCCGGTCGCCGTGAACCGCTGCCACCAGCCGCTGTCCTGGCGGTCGAACTCCGGCCTGCCCCGGTGTTTTCCGTCGCCGACGCAGGCGTCGACCAGGATCCTCTCGTGCGGGGTGACGACCAGGAAGGCCTGCATGGTGAAGACCAGCTGTCCTCGTCCGGGTTCGGACCAGGGCTCTTCGCCGGCCCAGCCGTAGGGCACGCCCGGGTGTCCGGGGAAGAACTCCACCGGGTCGATGAGCAGCCGCGGTGTCTCCACGATCGGGACCACCGCGACGTCACCGAGATCGAACCAACCACTCATCGCGCCGTCACTTCCCGCTGTTTCGGTTCCGCGTCCTCGGCCTCGCCTGGCCGGTCGGCCGCGTGGGACAGGCGCCACAGCACCGCCGCGCTCACGGCGGCCACCACCACCGGAATGGCGGTCAGCAGGACGATGTCGTCGCCGGGGAGCGAGAGCGCCAGCAGGATGCCCGCCGCGGCCGGGCCCACGATCGAGCCGACCCGGCCCAGGGCCGCCGCCCAGCCCACGCCGGCGGTCCTGGTGGCCGGCGGGTACATCGCCACCGCGAGGGTCAGCTGACCGATCTGGCTGGCCGTGACACCCGCACCGGCGCCGGCGAGTGCGAGCAGCAGCGCGGTGTGGTCGGTCCCGACGGTGGCCGCGCCGACCATCGACACCGCGCCGATCACCGGCATCACCATCAGGGCGAACGTGATCCCCTTGCGGGCGGCGAGCAGCAGGAGCACGATGCCGCCGATGACCCCGCCGAAGCTCAGGAAGGCCAGGCCGATCGGGGCCTGCGAGGCGGAGAAGCCGTATCCGGTCAGCAGTGTGGGCACCCAGGACTGGAGGGTGTAGCTGGCGATGAAGACCAGGAAAGCGAAGATCCACAGCAGTACGGTGGCGGCGCGAAGACCGGGGGCGAACAGCGCGCCGACGCGTGCCTCGCGGGAGCCGGCCGCCGAGCCGTCGGCTGCGGGCGCACCAGCCGTGCCCGCCACGGGCGCCGGGGCGGCCGGCAGCCACCGGCCCATCAGCACGGCCAGCAGCAGCGGCAGTGCGCCGCCGATCCAGAACACCCCGGTGGCTCCGACCGACGCCAGCATGCTGCTGCCGAAGACACCGGCGACCGTGCCGCCGAAGGCGAGTCCGAGGGTGACCGTGACGGAGACCGTCTGGCGTTGGGCGTCCGGGTGGTGGGCGGTGGCGAGGGAGACGGCGCCGGGAAGGACCACGCCCAGTCCCAGGCCCGTGACCAGCCGGACCGTGCTCAGGGCGGTCAGCGACTCCAGGGGAAGCACCAGGGCGGTGGCCAGCGAGCCCACGGCGAAGAGCACGGTTCCGGCGATCAGCATCCGCCGCAGGCCCAGCCGCACCGCGAGCCGGCCCGAGGCGAGGTAGCCGAGCACCACGCCGATGTTGGTCAGCACCACCGCCGGGGTGAAGTCGGCCGAGGCGAGGCCCCACTGCTCGGCCAGGGAGGGCAGGACGAAGGAGAGCGAGGCGGAGTCGAAGCCGTCGAGCAGTACCGCGAGAAAGGCCAGTCCCACCACGCCGAAGCGCATCTCGCGAAAACTCGCCAGGACGCTTCCCGGGCCGCTGCCTGTCGCCGTTCTCTGGTCGTGTCTCATCGGGTGCCTCCGAAAACTACCTGGTGAGCGGCTTCGAACAGCTCCGATGTCGGTTCGGCGAAGGCGGTGGCGGTGCCGATGTGGTCGGTCCCGGTCAGCGTCACGGTCACCGGCGGCCGGCCCGCGTCGGTCAGGGCGTCGGCGAGCAGCCGTCCCTGACGGGTCAGCCACAAGTCGTCGTCCGCCTTGCGGTTGGGCTCCGGATCCCCGAAGGAGACCACCACCCGCTCGGGGCTGCGGCTCACCCGCAGCGCGGGGCTGAGCCGCAGGGCCTGTGCCGGGTCGTCGACGATGTCCCGCAGATCGGTGGGCGCGCTCATGCACACGGTGCCCGCCACCGGGCCGGGGGAGTCGTCGGTCAGCGTGACCATCGCGGCGAGATGTCCGCCCGCGGAGTGCCCTGCCACGGTGATGCGTCGCGGGTCGCCCCCGTAACGGGCGGCGTTCGCGCGCGCCCACTCCACCGCCAGGGCCGCGTCCGCGACCGCGTCGGCAATGGTGTGGCGTGGTTCGAGCCGGTAGCCGCAGGACAGGAAGACCGCGCCGGCGTCCACCCAGGGGCCGGCGAGGTGGTCGTAGTAGGCCGGGTGACCCTCGCGCCAGCGTCCGCCGTGGAAGTACACGATGACCGGGCGGTCGCCGGATCCGGCGCCGGCGGGGGCGGCGGCCGGCCCGGGGTGGTAGACGTTCACGATCTGGTGGGCGTCGGGACCGTAGGTGAGGTCGACCTCATGGGGCACCCGTGAGCGCAGTTCCCGGCGGCTGTCTGCGGCGTGGCGATAGAAGCCCGGCCAGTCGGGGTGGTAGTCCTCCGGGCGGCGACAGGTGAAGAACTCACTGGTGTCCGCCGGACGGACGGTGTGACGTGCGGCCACTGGTCCTCCTCGTCATCGCCGGTGCCGTGACGGCTCCGGGTGTGCAGTGGTCCGTATCATCGCCAGGCCCGTGGCACCTCGGGTAATGCCTACTTCGTCCGTACCTATCGCCATTCGGTCATACCGGAGGGGTGTGCCCCCCGGCCTGCCGCCCGCCTGCCGCCGCGCGGCGCGCGTATCGGACCGTCCTGGCCGTCCGCCCCCGCTATGCCTGAAAGGCTATGGCCGAAGCCCAGATCGGTATTGGACGGGCATGGAAAGGCGATCGTACGGTCCAGCCATGAGTGACGATTCGCCAACCGAGGCCGTTCAGCTGCGGAACTTCGTCGACGGAAGCTTCGTCGACGGCGCGGACACGTTCGACAAAATCAGCCCGGTCGACGGGGCCCGCGTCGCCGTGGTGCACGAGGCCGGGCAACAGACGGTGGACGCCGCCGTCCGGGCCGCGCGCCGGGCCTTCGACGGCCGCTGGGGCCGGGGCACCGACCGGGACAGAGCCGCCTTGCTGCGGCGGATCGCCGACGGGATCGAAGCGCGTTTCGAGGAGTTCGTGAACGCCGAGATCCGGGACACCGGCAAGCCGGTGGCGCTGGCCCGCGAACTGGACGTGGCCCGCGCGGCGGCGAACTTCCGCTCCTTCGCCGACACGGTCTCCTCCGCCGGTCTCGATTCGTATCTGACCGACACGGCCGAAGGCCGCGGTGCCCTGAACTACGCGGTGCGCAAGCCCCTGGGGGTCGTGGCCGTCATCGTGCCCTGGAACCTTCCGCTGCTGCTGCTCACCTGGAAGGTGGCACCGGCTCTGGCCTGCGGCAACGCCGTGGTGGTCAAGCCGTCCGAGGAGACTCCCTCGACGGCGACCCTCCTGGCGGAGGTCATCGCCGAGGCGGGCGCGCCCCGCGGGGTGTACAACGTCGTCCACGGCTTCGGCCCGGACTCGGCGGGTCAGTTCCTCACCCGGCACCCGGGGATCGACGGGGTCACCTTCACCGGTGCGTCCTCCACGGGAGCGACCATCATGAAGGAGGTCGCGCCACGTGTCGTGCCCGTCTCCTTCGAACTGGGCGGCAAGAACGCGGCCGTCGTCTTCGACGACTCCCCGCTGGAGGCGACCCTCGACGGGCTGACCCGGTCGCTGTTCTTGAACACCGGCCAGGTCTGCCTGTGCACCGAGCGGGTCTATGTCCAGCGCGGTGTCTACGACGAACTGGCGGCCGGGATCGCCGAGCGGGCCCGGGGACTGCGCCTGGGCCGCCCGCACGCCCCCGGCACGACGACCGGCCCGCTGATCTCCCAGAGCCACCGGGCCAAGGTCATGTCGTATCTCGAACTCGCCGTGCAGGAAGGGGCCGAGGTCCTGGCCGGGGGCGGCATCCCCGACCTCGGCAAGGATTTGGCGCGCGGCGCCTGGATCGAACCGACGGTGTGGAGCGGCCTGGACAACTCCTGTCGCACCGTGCGCGAGGAGATCTTCGGACCGGTCGCCGCACTGATCCCCTTCGACACCGAGGCAGAAGCCATCAGCCTGGCCAACGACACCGAGTACGGGCTGGCCGCCTCGGTGTGGACCCGTGATCTGACCCGGGCCCATCGGGTGGCGCAGGCGATGGACGTCGGCCTCTCCTGGGTCAACACCTGGTATCTGCGCGACCTGCGCGCCCCCTTCGGCGGGACGGGCCGCTCCGGTATCGGACGCGAGGGCGGCAAGCACTCGCTGCACTTCTACACCGAGACGACGAATGTGTGCGTGGCGCTGTGACCGACTCGACCTCCCTCCTCTCCCGGTACGCCTCGGCTCTCGATGAAGCCGTCACCTCCCAGGCGGCGATCGCGCAACTGAGCAGGACCGCCTCCCTCGGCCTGGAGGACGCCTACCGGGTGCAGGCGCTCAGCTCCGATCTGCGGGTGGCCCGCGGTGACCGTCTCGTCGGGGTGAAGCTGGGGTTCACCAGCAAGGCCAAGGCGGTGCAGATGGGCGTCTCCGACGTCATCTTCGGCCGGCTGCACGCGCGCGGCGAGTACGCCGACGGCGCCGGCGTCGCCCTGGAGGACTTCATCCACCCCCGCGTCGAGCCGGAGGTGGCCTTCCGGCTCGGCGCGCCGTTCGACGCGCGCGCCTCGGCCGACCCCGAGGCCGCACTGCGGGCCGCCGTCGACGCGGTCGCCCCCGGACTGGAGATCATCGACAGCCGCTACACGAACTTCAAGTTCTCGCTCACCGACGTCGTCGCCGACAACACCTCGGCGGCCGGGTTCGTGACCGGGGCCTGGCAGCCGGCCGATCTCACCTCCGCCGCGGTCCGGTTCGACGACCGGCCGGTGACGCTGGAGATCGACGGCGCGGTCGCGGCGACCGGGAGCACCAGCGACATCCTCGGGGACCCCGTTCTCGCCCTGCCGGCGATCGCACGCATGGCCGCCGCCCAAGGGGTCGTCCTGCCGGCTGGGTCCGTGCTGCTGGCCGGGGCGGCGACCGCCGCGGTCGCCCTCCCGGGCGGGGTCACGGTCAGCGCGACCGTGCAAGGACTCGGCTCCGTCCGCGTCACCACCACCGGCACACCGGCGGAGGAGCGATGAACGACGAGTCCCTCGTGGTCGCGGGGAAAGCCACGCCGCGCGGCCGCTTCCCGCACGTCAAGGTCGTCGGTGACCTGGTGTTCGTCTCCGGAACCAGCAGCCGCCGCCCCGACAACACCTTCGCCGGAGCGCGCGCCGACGCGATGGGGGTGACCGACCTCGACATCGAGGCGCAGACCCGAGCCGTGATCGAGAACATCCGTGACGTCCTCGACGCCGTGGACTGCACGCTCGACGACCTGGTCCAGGTCACCACCTATCTGGTCAACATGAACGACTTCGGCGGCTACAACCGCGTCTGGGCCGAACACTTCGACGCCTCTGGCCCCACGCGCACCATCGTCGCGGTCCACCAGCTTCCCCACCCGCATCTGCTCATCGAGATCCAGGCCGTCGCCGCGCGCCGGCCCGGCCGTACCGCCAAGGAGAACGCATGACGTCGTCACTGCCTCCGGTCTTCAACTTCCCGCAGTGGCTCGCCGAGCACGGGCACCTGCTGAAGCCGCCGGTCAACAACAAGGCGATGTGGGACACCAGCGGTGACTTCATCGTGCAGATCGTCGGCGGCCCCAACCAGCGGCTCGACTTCCACTTCGAGCCGTTCGAGGAGTACTTCTACCAGGTCAAGGGCAACATGCACGTCAATGTGATCACCGAGGACGGTCCGCGGCGCGTGGACATCCGCGAAGGCGACATGTGGCTGCTGCCCGGCAACACCTGGCACTCGCCACAGCGCCCGGAGGAAGGGTCCATCGGCATCGTGGTGGAGCGCGTCCGCCCCGAGGGGACCACGGAGCAGTTCGGCTGGTTCTGCCTGCAGTGCGGCACACAGGTGCATGCGGTGGAGTTGCAGGTGCGGGACATCGTCGCCGACCTGCCGCCGGTGTTCGAGGCCTTCCACGCGTCCGTCGAGCAGCGCACGTGCGCCAACTGCGGCGCGCTGCACCCCGGTAAGGGCTGATCCGGTGTCCGCTGTCATCGACATCCACACCCACTATGTCCCCGCCGCCTGGCCGTACCTCGGGCCCGGCCGGCCCTGGCTGCGGGTGGAGTCCGAACGCCAGGCGATGATCATGGTGGGGGAGAGCGAGTTCCGCGCCGTCGAATCGACCTGCTGGGACGCGTCGGCCCGGCTGGCCGACATGGCGGCCGACGGGGTACAGGCCCAGGTGGTCTCTCCCACACCGCTGTTCTTCGGCTACGACCTGAGCGGCGCCGAGGCGGTCAAGGTCTGCCGGATCTTCAACGATCTCGCCCTGGAGATCTGCGCACCCGACCGGGAGCGGTTCATCCCGTTCGCCCAGGTGCCGTTGCAGGACCCCGACGCGGCCTGCCGCGAGCTCGACCGCTGCCTGGACGCCGGGCACGTCGGGGTGGAGATCGGCAATCACGTCGGCGACCAGGACCTCGACGCGGAAGGTGTCGTCACCTTCCTCCAGCACGCGGCCTCGCGCGGCGCGCCGGTTTTCGTGCATCCCTGGGACATGCCCACCTCCCCGCGGTTGGACCGCTGGATGGCGCGGTGGCTGACCGGGATGCCCGCCGAGACCCATCTCTCCGTGCTCGCCATGATCCTCGGCGGAGTGTTCGACCGGGTGCCGGACTCGCTGCGGATCTGCTTCGCCCACGGCGGCGGATCGTTCGCGTTCTGGCTGGGGCGCCTGGAGAACGCCTGGCATCGCCGCGCGGACCTCATCGCCACCTCGCAGCTGCCGCCCTCGGCCTATCTGGGCCGGTTCAGCGTGGACAGCGTCGTCTTCGACCCCGTGGCCCTGCGCACGCTGGTCGACACCCTCGGCGCGGACCACGTGATGCTGGGCAGCGACTACCCCTACCCGCTGGGCGAGCGGCCCGTCGGCGAGGTACTCCGGAGGGCCGACTTCCTCAGCCCCGCCGAGCGCGAGGCGATCGCCGGCGGCAACGCGCTGCGCTGGGTGGGGCGCGTGCCCGCCGGTCACTGACGCGCGAAGCGTCCCGCCAAGGAGGACATTCCAGCCGAGCGAGATCGGCTCAGCGGGGAGCGGCGGACCCCGGCACCCGTGCCACCACGGCCGGGGTCCGCCGCTCCCGTGCCCGAACACCTCCGTCACCGGGCCCGCGGATCAGGCCCCACCAGCGGGTATGTCTACGGAGCTGCATACAGGCGTACGGCTATGCCTCGCGGCGGAAGGCGGTCTACCGTTCTCGTATGGAAATACCGCGGATGCTGGACGGGCGGCTGAAATTCCGCCATCTCCTCCTCGTCGAGGCGCTCTCGGCGCAGGGGAGCGTGGTCGGCGCCGCGGCCGCGCTCCATGTCACCCAGCCCGTGGTCACCCGCAGCCTCCAGGATCTCGAACGTATCCTCGGCGTCACGCTCTACGAACGCGGCCCGCGGGGCATCCAGCCCACCGAGTTCGGTGACGCCTTCACCCAGTACGCGCGCTCGGCACTGGCCCAGATGAACCAGGCCAGCCGGCATCTCCAGGAGATAGCCGACGCCACCCGCGGCCACGTCGTCATCGGCACCCATCTCGCCGGCTCCAACCTTCTGCTGCCGCGGGCCATCGCCCATCTCAAAAAGGACCGCCCCGCCCTGAGGATCGTCGTGCGCGAAGCGACGCCGGAGGCGCTGCTCGAAGACCTCGTCGCCGGGAAGGTCGACTTCATCATCGGCCGCCTGGCCACGGTCCCCCCGGAGGGGGCGATCCAGCAGACGCTGCACGAGGAGACCATCCGCGTGATCGCGCGCAGCGGGCATCCGCTCGCCACGCGCACCCACATCCCGCTCGACGAGCTGATCGCCTACCCGTGGATTCTGCCGGGGGCGGAGACGGCGCTGCGCACGGAACTGGAGGAGTTCTTCCACCGCAACGATTGCGCCCTGCCTCCCGACCGCGTGGAGACGACCGCGTTCCTCACCATCCGCCAACTCCTCGTGGAGACCGACATGGTGGCCGCGCTGCCGGAACTCATCGCCGCCAGCGACCCCCGGCTCACCGCTCTGCCGATCTCGCTCGACCTCGTCGGCGCACGTGTCGGCATCACCCGCGCGGCCGGACGCCGTCTGAGCCCGGCCTCGGAGGCCATGACGCAGTCGCTCGTCACCATCGCCGCCTCGGTGCACCCGCGGACGGCTCAACCCGACTGAGTGCCGCCCGTACGCAGGGCATGTGGAGCGCGTTTCCCCCGGTCGGCCGACCGAAGGCGAGGCACATGGAAGCGGCGCCGTCGGCGTTGACGCAGGTGCCGACCGGGGGCCACTGGATCCCCGGCGTCGGTCACGGGCTCGCGGTGAGCGCGGGTCGTCCCGCGGCCTGCGCTCGATACCGCCCCGGTGTGATGCCGAACTCCCGTTGGAAGGCGTGGGAGAGCGCGTACGGGCTGCCGTAGCCGACGCGGTCGGCGATGGTGGCCAGGGTGTCCGAGGTGTCGCGCAGCAAGGTGGCGGCACGGATCACACGCCACCAGGCGAGGTACGCCATCGGAGGCCGGCCGACCAGGGTGGTGAAACGGCGCGCCAGGGTGGGACGGGAGACACCCGCCTGCGCCGCCAGACGATCGTTGCTCCATGGCGCGGCCGGGTCAGCATGCAGCGCCCGCAGGGCGGCGGCCGCCACCGGGTCGCCCAGTACGCGGGGCCAGGCTCCGCCGGGGGCCTCGGCCATCCAGGCGCGGATCATGTAGACGAGGAGGAGGTCGAGCAGGCTCGGGAGCGCCACGCAGGAGCCCGGTCGCCTCTCGTCCAGCTCACCGGCGAGCAGATCGATGGCGGCACGGAGTTCGAGATGGCTGCCTACTCGGCTGGGAAGATGGACGACCTCAGGCAGCTCTGCCATGAGCGGGTGCATGCGGCTGCAGTCGAGCCAGTACGTGCCGCAGAGCACCTCTGTCTCGTGGTGATCGGGCTGGGTTGGCTGCTCTGCTTGCACAAGCCATTGCTCGAACGGCACCGCCTTGGTCTTCGCGATCGCCGCATCGACCGGGGAGTCGGCGATCACATGGCCTGTGCCATGGGGCAGCAGCACCGCGTCACCCACGCCGAGAGAAATGGCGGCGCTGCCGTCGGTCAGTAGCCAGCAGTGGCCTTTGAGGACGATGTAGAAGCCCGCGCCGTCGTACGGGTCCAGTCGCGCGCACCAACTCCCGCTGGTCCGCAGCCGGTGGGACCAGGGGTGCCCGAGGTGCACGGCAGAGATCGCATCGCTCACCACGTCCATCCACTCAGGGTATCCGCCGTATGAAGGGTGAGATGGATGCGTATTTTGGTGAGCTGGATACGCATTGAGACGCTCGTTCGTCCCTCCTTAAAGTCGATCAGGTGACGAACGAGAACGAGAGTGTGCAGCGCATGGTGCTCGGCGACGTCGAGGTCATCCGGGTTGTTGAGTGGCACGAACCGTTCCTGCCTGCCTCCGGCATGTTCCCGGGAGTGGCCGCCGATGTGTGGAAGGACAACGAGGACTGGCTGGCACCGGACCACTGGGAGCCGGACAGCGGCTTGGCGGTGCTTGCCCTGCAGAGCTGGGTGTTGCGCAGCGCGGGGCGGACCGTCCTGGTCGACACCGGAGCGGGGAACGGGCGCGAGCGACCGGGCATGGGGCCCTTCCACCACTCCCGAAGTGATGTGCTCGGCCTCCTGGCGAGGGCCGGTGTCCGTCCGCAGGATGTCGATGTCGTCGTCAACACCCACCTCCACGTCGACCACGTCGGCGGGAACACCGTCGACGCGGACGGGCAGTGGGTGCCGGCGTTCCCCAACGCCCAGTACCTCATTCCGGCCGCCGACGACTTCCACTACGGTCCGGACAACGCGTACGGGAACGGTGCGCAGGAGGTCGACCGCCTGATCTACGAAGACAGCATCGCGCCCCTCCACCAGAACGGGCAGGCCGTGTTGTGGGACGGCCTGCACCGCATCGACGAACACTTGACCCTGGAGTCCGCACCCGGTCACACGCCCGGCTCATCCGTACTGCGCCTCGCATCCGGCGGCGACCGGGTCGTGTTCGTCGGAGATCTGGTGCACACCCCGGTGCAGATCCTGGAGCCCTGCTGCAACAGCAGCGCCTGCCTGGCCCCGGAACAAGCCGTGACCAGTCGCCGTCGGATTCTGGGCAGGGCGGCTGATGAACGGGAGTTGCTCGTTCCCGCGCACTTCGGTGGCGTGGGGGCCCTGGAAGTACGCCGGGACAGCGACAGGTTCGTGCTCGGCCCATGGGCGACAATCAGCCCGAAGGAGAGTGCGTCCGTCGTCGAGTGAGCCGTGATCTCACTCGCTCACCGCCCCGTCGTCCGCCGAAGCCCTCGACGCCTCGATGCCTCGACGCCTCGGCGGACGGCGCGACCGTCGCCGGATGCGGCGGGGGAGTGGTTCACGGCACGATGACGAGCCGTCCGCGCAGGCCGCCGTCGGCCAGGCGCTGGTGGGCCGCGGCGGCGTCGGCGAGCGGGAAGGTCTCGGTGACGCGGGCCAACAGGACGCCTTGGTCGGCGAGTCGGGTCAGTTCGGTGAGCTGGGCGCTGTCGGCGCGTACGTCCAGGGCGTCGATGCGGATGCCGCGCTCCGGCGCCGGTTCCTGTCCGGGCCAGACACCGATGTAGGCGCCGCCGTCGCGGACCGGGGCGAGGGCCGCATCGCCCATGATCGCGGTGTCGATGACGCCGTCGAACGCGGCCGAGGGGAGGGGTTCTCCGCGGGGCAGGAAGTGGTCGGCGCCCCGGGTGTACAGGAACTGCTCGTCGCGCGCGGAGGCGAGAGCGGTGACCTTCAGGCCCCGGTGGTGTGCCAGCTCGACGGTGTGCGCACCGACGCCGCCGGCCGCACCGGTGACCAGCAGGCTCTGCCCGGGCTGGAGGGCGGCCAGGTCCAGGGCCTGGGCCGCGGAGAGCGCGTTGAGGGGCAGTGCCGCGGCGTGGGTGTCGTCCAGCACCGTCGGGGCCGGTGCGATCGCGTCCGCGTCGAGGACGGCGTACTCGGCGTGGGTGCCCAGCGGAGTGCGGTGGCCGGTGGCCAGGCCGATGACACGGTCGCCCGGGGACCAGCGCACCCCGTCGCCGGTGCTCTCGACGGTGCCGGCGACGTCCCAGCCCAGGCCGATGCGCTCGCCCGCGCCGCCGAAGACGCCGGCCCGCATGGCCGCGTCCACCGGGTTCAGCGCGGCCGCCGCCACCTTGATCCGTACCTGTCCCGGGCCCGGGGCGGGCACCGGGACCTCGGTGATCTCGACTGCCTCGGGGCTGCCGAAGCGGGACACGGTCGCGGCGCGCATGAGCATGCTCTTCCTCCTGGGTGGGATGGGTGGCCGCGCGGGACGAGACACCGTTCAGCCGTTTCTTACTTTTGGTGCGTAACCCCACCCTGCGTCAGTATGGAAGTCCGTACAAAACGCACACGCGTGTAAGTGAGGCGGAGGACCGCAGCGCCATGGCACACGACTTTCAGGCCGAGCGGCCGCCGGGCCGGACTGGGCCCTGCGCCCGCTGGCCGGCCGAGCAGGGCGAGACGATCCGGCAGATCGTCGAGCGGGCCGGCGACAAATGGTCCGTACTGGTGATCGGCACCCTGGAGAACGGCCCCCTGCGCTACACCGACTTGCAGCGCTCCATCCCCGGCATCTCCCAGCGCATGCTCACCCACACCCTGCGCCAGCTGCACCGCGACGGCCTTGTCACGCGCACCGCCTACCCCGAGGTGCCGCCGCGCGTCGAGTACGCGCTGACCGGGCTGGGCGCCACGCTGCTCGACGCGGTCACCGCCCTGATCGACTGGGCGGGCACCCACCACGACGAGATCACGCACAACCGGGCTCACTATGACAACGCACTGTCGTGACCGGCAGCGATGACATGTCGAGCGGAGCGGGCCACTGGCATCGTCATCGTGACTCCAGCAGCACGGGGTCGGTCTCCCGGGCGACCTCCACGATTCCCTTGATCAGGAGGCGGGTGCTGGCGGACGGCGGCCGGTCGGCGAGGGTGGTGATGCCGATCTCGCGGGGCACGGTGTCCAGTGCCAGGGGCAGCATGTCGAGCAGCGGGTCCCGTGCGCCGATCAGCATGGGCAGGGGAGCGATTGCGTCGGTCTCCAACAGGACCGTCCTCAGGGTGAGGATCGTCGAACACTCGATGATGTTCGCGGGCAGGGGCAGGCCCCGGCGGTCGAAGAGCTGGTCGATCTCCTGACGCAGTTGGGTGTTGCGGCCCGGCAGGATCCACGGCAGGTCCATGAGGTCCTCGATGTCCTGGGCGAGCGTCCCGAGGCTGGGGTGCTCCCGCCGCACGACGAGGCGAACCGGCTCGTCGTAGAGCCGCACGTGGCGCAGCGTGGCGCGCAGGCTGGAGGGCTGGAGTCGGCCCACCAGTACGTCCACTTCGCCCCGGGAGAGTTGCAGGCCCAGTTCCTCGGGCATCGCCTCGACGACCGAGACGGTCAGGTGCGGGTGGGCCTTCTTGAGCCGGATCAGGGTCTGCGGCAGCAGGGAGTGCGCGCCGGCGAGAATGGTGCCGACCCGTACGGGCTCCATGCCAAGACGCTGGAGCTCGTGGATGCGTCCGGCCGCGGCTTGCACGTTGCCCACCACCGCGCGGGCGTGCTCGATAAGGATGTCGCCGTACTGGGTCGGGCGGACGCCGCGCGGTCCCCGGGCGAAGAGTTTGACCCCGATGATCGTCTCGATCTCCTGCAGGCTTCGGGTCACGACCGGCTGGGTGACGTGCATCGCCTTGGCGGCAGCGACGAGGGTGCCCTCGTCGGCCACGACGGTCACGAGAACAAGGTGGCGCAGTTTCAGCCGACCGTCCAGAAAGTGATCCACGTTCATGTCAAGACATCTCTCTGTAACATGCTGTTGGTCTTCGGTATAGCCAAACACGAATAGCGCCGACCGGAGAAGCATTAGTCAAGGCCGAATCCCTGCCAAATGATGGGGTCATGTCTTGGACACACCCCGCTGAGGGCCCACTGGGCGGCCTGACGTCGGCTCTGGAGTCCGGTGGCGTCGAGGTGGTCGACCTGACCGCCCTCCTGTCGCCGTCGACGCCCGTGCTCGACCTTCCGCCGGATATGGCACCGATCCCGCACTTCGAGCTGGAGGAACTCGCCCGGTACGACGAGCGGGGGCGCACCTCCTACCAGAACGGCATTCACACCGGTGAGCACGTGGGCACGCACTTCGACGCGCCGTGCCACTGGGTCACCGGCGCCGACAAGGGGGACGTCGCTCACGTACCGGTCCGGCGCCTGGTGGCTCCCGCCGTCGTGATCGACAAGAGCGCCGAGTGCGCGGCCGACCCGGACTTCCTGCTGACCGTCGAGCATCTCCAGGAGTGGCAGCAGCACAACGGCCCGCTTCCACGCGGCGGTTGGCTGCTCTATCGGACCGGCTGGGCCGCGCGCTCCCACGACCAGCACCTGTTCCTCAACGCCGACGAGAGCGGGCCGCACACGCCCGGCATCACGGCCGAGTGCGCCCGCTGGCTGGCCGACGAGTCACCGATCGTGGGACTGGGAGTGGAGACGGTCGGCACCGACGCCGGGCAGGCGTTCACCTTCACTCCGCAATTCCCCGCGCACCACTACCTGTTGGGCGCGGGCAAGTACGGCATCACCCAGTTGCAGAACCTCGACCGGCTGCCCGTCACCGGCGCCGTCCTGATCGTCGCTCCGCTCCGCATCGCCGGCGGGTCCGGCAGTCCGGCGCGGGTGATGGCTCTCATGGAGAACGGAGCAGACCAGTGACCGAACTTGTCCACGAGGCCATCGGCAGGCAACTCACCGACCTCGGCGTCCGTGCGGTCTTCGGCGTGGTCGGCAGCGGCAACTTCCACTTCACCGACGCCATGGTGCGCGGCGGCGCCCGGTTCGTGGCCGCCCGTCACGAGGGCGGCGCGGCCACCATGGCCGACGCGTACGCCCGGATGTCCGACGAGGTCGCCGTGCTCTCCCTGCACCAGGGCTGCGGCTACACGAACGCTCTGACCGGCATCACCGAGGCCGCCAAGAGCAGGACGCCGCTCCTGGTGCTGACCGCCGAAGCCGCCGACCCCACCTCGAACTTCGCGCTCGACCAGGCGGCGATCGCGACCGGCGTCGGAGCGATCGCCCTGCGCGTGCGCTCAGCGCAAACCGCCCTCGACGACGTGGCCCGGGCCTTCGCCATCTGTGGCCACCAGCGGCGCACGGTAGTCCTCAACGTCCCCATCGACGTCCAGGACGCGGTCTTGGACGCAAAGGCCCCGGCCCGGGAGTACCACAAGGTCGCCGAACCGCGGCCCGACGACAGGGAGATCGCCGAGTTCGCCCAGCTCCTGGAACGCGCCGAGCGGCCGGTCTTCGTCGTCGGACGCGGCGGCCGCTCCCCGGGCTCCGCGGACGCCGTCCGCGAACTGGCCGCCGAGGCGGGCGCCCTCCTGGCCACCTCGGCCGTCTCCCGCGGGATGTTCAACGGCGACGAGTGGAACATCGACGTCTCCGGTGGCTTCTCCTCGCCGCTGACGGCCGAACTCGTCTCCGGCGCCGACCTGGTGGTGGGATTCGGCTGCGCCCTGAACATGTGGACCATGCGGCACGGCCGGCTCATCGCGCCGGACGCGACCGTCGTGCAGGTCGACATCGAACCGGGGGCCATCGGCATCCACCGTGACGTGGACCTCGGCCTGTGGGGCGGTGTCGCGGGAACGGCCCGGGCCACGGCCGCGTACCTTCGGGCGAACGCGCCCGGCGGGCGCACGGGTTACCGCACCCCGGACGTGGCCGAACGGATCCGGACCGGCCTGCGCTGGCATCAGGTGCCGTTCGAGGACGCGTCGGGCGACGGACGGGTCGACCCCCGCGCCCTGAGCGCCGCGCTCAACGACCTTTTGCCCACCGAGCGGATCGTCTCCGTCGACTCGGGCAACTTCCTCGGCTACCCGAGCATGTACCTCGACGTGCCCGACGAGTACGGGTTCTGTTTCACCCAGGCGTTCCAGTCCGTCGGCCTGGGCCTGGCCACCGCGATCGGTGCCGCGCTGGCGCAGCCCGACCGGCTGCCCGTGGCCGGCTGCGGTGACGGCGGCTTCCTGATGGGCCTGTCGGAGCTCGAGACCGTCGTGCGCCTTGGTCTGCCCATGCTGATCGTCGTCTACAACGACGCCATGTACGGCGCCGAGGTGCATCACTTCGGGGCCGGCACGAGCGGCCTGGACACCGTGACCTTCCCCGACACGGACATCGCGGCGCTCGCACGGGGGCATGGGTGCGAGGCACTGACCATCCGACGGCCCGAGGACACGCATGCCGTGAAGGAGTGGCTGTCGGCCGGCCCCGTCCGCCCCCTGGTGCTGGACGCCAAGATCACCTCGGACGGGGGGTCCTGGTGGCTGCACGAAGCCTTCGGACACTGAGGCACCCCGGCATGAATCCCCCCGACCGCCTCACGACACGGCAAAGCGAGCTTCGATGAGAAAGAAGACAAGCGGCGTCTCCGTCATCGGCGCCGGCGAATCGCCCTACACCCGGCACCCGGCCCCCGGCACGACCACGGAAGGAGTGCTCGCCGACGCCGTACGCCGCGCACTCGCCGATGCGAACCTCCCCACCTCCCAGGTCGACGGCTTCGGTGTGTGCAGCTTCACCCTCGGTCCGGACCACGCCATCGACCTGGCCTGGCGGCTGGGCCTGCGACTGCGCTGGCTGATGCAGGACACCAACGGCGGCGCGAGCGCCGGCACGATGCTCCAGCACGCCGTGCGGGCCGTGGAGTCCGGCGACGCCTCGGTCGTGGTCCTCGTGGCCGGCGACCTGATGGACCAGCAGGTGCACCTCAAGATGGTGGCCGAATACAACCGGGCGACCGCCGAGCAGCTGGTTCCGCTGGACATGCTCGGGCCCAACGCCCTGTTCGCACTGCTGACCCAGCGTCAGATGAAGGCCGAGGGACTCACCCGTACGGACTACGGGCGACTGGCGGTGGCTCAGCGCGCCTGGGCCTCCCTCAACCCCGGGGCCGTGTACCGCAAGCCGCTGACGCTCGACGACTACCTGAACGCTCCCATGGTCGCCGAACCCCTCGGCCGGTACGACTGCGTCCCGCCGGTCACGGGCGCCGATGCCGTGGTGATCGCGGCCGACGAACGGGCCCAGGGCACCCGGCGCGCCCGAGTACTGGCCGTCTCGGCCCGCTACAACAGCGACGACCAGACGGGCGACGGCCTGGTCACCGGCTTGGCCGACTGCGCACCCGAACTGTGGGACACCACAGGCCACGGGCCTGGCGACGTCGACGTGGTCAGCGTGTACGACGACTACCCGGCCGTGGCGCTCGCCCAGCTCAAGGACCTCGGTCTGGTCGCCGGCGGGGAGATGCCGGCCTTCATCGCCGAGCGTCTGGCCACCCGCAAGCTCGCCGTCAACACCTCCGGCGGACAGCTCTCGGCCGGCCAGCCGGGTTCCGCGGGAGGCATGCACGGACTCGTGGAGATCGTGCGGCAGCTGCGCGGCCAGGCCGAACAACGCCAGGTCGAGGCCCGACTCGGTCTGTTCAGCGGATACGGGATGGTGCTCTATCGCTACGGCGCGTGTGCCACCGCCGGGCTTCTGGAGGCGGCCGAATGAGTGTGATCGTGCAGAACTGCCGCACGTGCGGCGGCCAGTGGTTCCCCGCCCGGTTGCTGTGCCCCCGCTGCGCAGGCGCCGACCTGGAGCCCCAGCACATCGAGCGCGGGGTGGTCGAGCAGCTGACCCACCTCGGCGACGTCGTCATCGCCTCGGTCGCCTGCGACCCCGAACCGCTGCTCGTGGCCAGGCTGCACGGCGCGGTCGAGGTCGGTGACGTCGTGGAACTCACCGATCGCCCCGACGCGTCCGGCCGTCCCGTTGCCTTCGTACCGCCGAGCGTCCGGCCCCGAGAGGAGTTGTCATGAGCGAGGTCACCGCCCTGCCCGACCTCACCCGCGCGAGCGTCCCCGGACTGCTGCAATGGCGCGCGGACATCACCCCGGACAGCGTGCTGCTGCGCTGCGGGGACACGCAAAGGACCGCCGCCCAGATGCTGGAGCGGGTCGCCGTCGCGGGTGGCCTGCTGCGCCGGCACGGGGTGGAGCGCGGAGACCGGGTGGCGCTGATGGCGTCCAACCGGGTCGAGTTGCTGGACCTGATCCTGGGCTGCGCGTGGATCGGCGCCGTCGCGGTGCCGATCAACACCGCCGCACGGGGCGAGCAGCTCCATCACATCCTGACCAACTCCCAAGCGGAGCTGCTGGTCTTGGAACACCCCTTCCTCGCACAGGTGGAGGCGTTGCCGGGCACCGCCGAGCTGCGCCAGATCTGGCTGCTCGACGACGAGGACGTCGTCTCCGTGCTGCCGGTTCCCGTCGACGTGATCCCGGACGACGGCCAGGCCGTGGAGGCCGCGGCGGTCGGCCCCGGCCACCCCGCGGTGATCCTCTACACCTCGGGCACCACCGGGGTCTCCAAGGGCGTCGTCTGCCCGCACGCCCAGTTCTACTGGTGGGGCCGCAACGTCACGGCCCAGCTCGGCATCACCTCGGCCGACGTGCTGCACACCTGCCTGCCGCTGTTCCACACCAACGCGCTCAACGCCTTCAGCCAGGCGCTGGTCAGCGGCGCCCAGTACGTCATCGGCCCGCGCTTCTCGGCCTCGCGCTTCTGGTCGGACGTGGCGGCCAGCGGGGCGACCTGCACCTATCTGCTGGGCGCCATGATCAGCATCCTGGCGGGCCGGCCGCCCGCAGAGCACGACCGGGCGCACCGGGTCACCGCGGCGCTGGCCCCGGCCACCCCCGCCGGGCTGCTGCGGGAGTTCCATCAGCGCTTCGGTGTCGTCCTCATCGACGGCTACGGCTCGACCGAGACCAACGCGGTGATCTCCGCGAGCCGCACCGAACAGCGGCCGGGATACGTCGGACGCCTCCAGGAGGGGTTCTCCGCCCGGGTCGTCGACGAGAACGGACTCGACGTTCCCCCCGGTACACCGGGCGAACTGCTGCTGCGCAGCGAGCAGCCCTTCGCCTTCGCCTCCGGCTACCACCGCATGCACGAGGCCACCGTCGCCGCGTGGCAGGACCTGTGGTTCCACACCGGCGACCGGATGGTGATCGAAGCGGACGGGTGGATCAGGTTCGTCGACCGCATCAAGGACGTCATCCGCCGCCGCGGCGAGAACATCTCCTCCGTCGAGGTCGAAAGCGTCCTCGCCCAGCATCCCGGGGTCCGTGACGTCGCGGTGTACGCGGTGGACTCCGAACTCGGCGAGGACGAGGTGATGGCCGCCGTGGTCCCCGTCGAGGGACAGAAGATCGACTTCGTCGAGCTGGTGTCCTTCTGCGAGCCCCGGCTGGCCTATTACGCGATTCCCCGCTTCGTGGCGCTGTGCCCGGAGCTGCCGCTGACCGAGAACGGCAAGGTGCGCAAGACCGTGCTCAGGGAGTGGGGAGCCGACCGCGCCGACTGGGACCGCGAGGCGGCCGGCGTCACGCTGCGGCGCGAGCAGCCCACCACCGTCCGCTCGGAAGGAGCTTGTACATGAGCGAGTACCGCAACTTCGTCGGTGGCCGCTTCCTCGACGGCGCCTCGCTGTTCGACGACATCAATCCCGTGGACGGCACTCTCGTGGCCCGGGTGCACGAGGCGGACGCGTCCGTGGTCGACCGCGCGGTGGGCGCGGCGCGCACGGCCCTGGACGGACCGTGGGGCCGGATGACGCTGGCCGACCGATGCCGTTTGATGCGCGCCGTGGCCGACGAGATCGACCGGCGGGCGGAGGACCTGCTGGCCGCCGAAGTGGCCGACACCGGCAAGCCCGAAGCCGGCGCCCGGCACCTGGACATCGCGCGGGCCGCGGCGAACTTCCGCAGCTTCGCCGACACGGTGGCCGCGGAGGGCGTCGAGTCCTTCCTGACGGAGTACGGCCAGGGGCGCCAGGCCCTGAACTACGCGGTCCGCAAGCCGCTGGGGGTGGTGGCCGCCATCGCCCCGTGGAACCTTCCGCTGCTGCTGTTGACGTGGAAACTCGCCCCGGCCCTGGCCTCGGGCAACACGGTCGTCGTCAAGCCCTCGGAGGAGACGCCCGGTTCGGCCACCGTCCTGGCCGAGATCATGACGGCCGCAGGCGTGCCCGACGGCGTCTTCAACCTCGTGCACGGCTTCGGCGCCGGCTCGGCGGGCGAACTGCTGACGAGGCACCCGGGCATCGACGGGGTCACCTTCACCGGCTCCTCCGCCACCGGGGCCGGCATCATGCAGGCGGTCGCCCCCCGCGTGCGACCGGTCTCCTTCGAACTGGGCGGCAAGAACGCGGCGCTGGTGTTCGCGGACGCCGACCTGGACGCGACCGTCGAGGGGCTGACCCGTTCGGTCTTCGCCAACACCGGCCAGGTGTGTCTGTGCACCGAGCGCGTCTACATCCAGCGGTCGGTCTTCGACGAGGTCAGCGAGCGGCTGGTGGACAGCGCCCGGTCCCTGCGTCTGGGCCGCCCGGCCGATCCGGCCACCACGACCGGGCCGGTCATCTCGGCCGGGCACCAGCGCAAGGTCCTGCACTACTTCGACCTCGCCGAGCAGGCCGGCGCCACGGTCCTCACCGGCGGCCAGGCCGCGAAGGTGGACCGCGACCTCGCCGGCGGCTTCTGGGTCGAGCCGACCCTGTGGACCGGCCTGAGCAACGCGGACCGTGTCGTACGCGAGGAGATCTTCGGCCCCGCCGCCGCCCTCATCCCCTTCGACACCGAGGACGAAGCCGTCCGGCTCGCCAACGACACCGACTACGGCCTGGCCGCCTCCGTCTGGACGAGCGACCTGTCCCGCGGGCACCGGGTCGCCCAGCGCATGGACGTCGGGATCGCCTGGGTGAACACGTGGTTCCTGCGCGAACTGCGCTCGCCCTTCGGCGGCAGGGGACTGTCCGGCATCGGCCGCGAGGGCGGCCGGCACTCGCTGGACTTCTACACGGAACCGACCAACGTCTGTGTGGCGATCTGAATGACCATCCCTACCGCGACACGCACCGCGGACCGGCTCGCGGCGGCCGACCGGCTGGCCGCCGCGAGAGCGTCGGGCACCGCCTGCGCCCCGGTCCGCGACCTGATCGGCGCGCAGGACCTCGATGCCGCCTACGCCGTGCAGTCCGAACTGATCGAGCGCCGTCTGACGGGTGGCGCACGGATCGTGGGCCGCAAGATCGGCCTGACGGCACCGGCCGTGCAGCAGCAGTTCGGCGTCCACCAGCCCGACTTCGGCGTCCTCCTGGACGACATGATCCACTCGGACGCCGCGGTGCTGCCCCTGGGCGACTTCATCGCGCCCCGCATCGAGGGCGAGATCGCGTTCGTGCTCGGCGCCGACCTGGACGACCCGCGCACCACCGTCGTCGACGTGCTGCGTGCGACCCAGTACCTGCTGCCGGCCCTCGAGGTCGTCGACTCGCGCATCCGCGACTGGGACATCTCCCTGGCCGACACCGTGGCTGACAACGCCTCCTGCGGAGCGGTCGTCCTGGGCACCACCGCGTACGACCCGGTGGGCCTCGACCTCACCGAGGTGGCGATGACGCTGGAGCACGCCGGTGAGCCGGTCTCCACCGGCACGGGGGCGGCCTGCCTCGGGTCCCCGGTCAACGCCGTGGTGTGGCTGGCCCGCGAGTGCGCCGCCCGGGGCCGTCCCCTGACGGCCGGGGAGGTGGTCCTGTCCGGCGCACTGGGCCCGATGGCCCCGATCGACCGGCCGGGCCACCACCGGTGCGACATCTCCGGCCTCGGACATGTCGCCGTGCACTTCGAGGAGACGGCATGAGCGCGGACACGGCGGCCCACGCGCCGCACATCCAGGACGTCGTCGACCGGCTGGACCGCGCCGAGATCTCACGCACCCCGGTCGGCGACGACGGCACTTGGCCCGCCCTCACGCTGGACGAGGCCTACACCGCCCAGGCGGCCCTGGTCGCCCGCCGGATGGCGCGCGGCGCGCACGAGGCAGGGCTCAAACTCGGCTTCACGAGCGCGGCCAAGATGCGGCAGATGGGCGTCTCGGACCTCATCGTCGGCCGCCTCACCGATGACATGCGCATCGCCGAGGGCGACGCCTTGGACCGCGCGGCCCTCATCCATCCCCGGATCGAGCCGGAAGTGGCCTTCCGCGTCGGCCGCGACGTCGACCTCGTCGACCCGCACGCCGATCTCGTGTCCGCGGTCGACGCGATCGCCCCCGCCATGGAGATCATCGACTCGCGCTACGAGGGCTTCCGCTTCGACCTGCCGCGTGTCGTCGCGGACAACACGTCGGCGGCGCGGTACGTGACCGGCGCGTGGGTGCCCCTCGACCCGCTGGCACTGGGCAACCTCGGCGTCACCCTGCGGGTGGACGGACGGGACACGGCCTTCGGCTCGACGTCGGCCATCCTGGGCCACCCGATGCGCACCCTCACCCGCCTCCAGGCGCTCGGCGCCCGCCTCGGCCTGCGCCTGAGCGCCGGGGCCGTGGTGCTCGCCGGAGCGGCGACGGCCGCCGTCCCGCTGCCCGTCGGGCATGTCGAGGTCGCCATCCCCACCCTGGGGCGCGCCGGCATCCAGGTCGAAGGAGTACCCCATGGGTGAGGCCTATCTGCTGGCCGGCAAGGCCCGCCCACGCGGGCGCTTCCCGCACGCCAAGCGCGCCGGCGGCTTCGTGTTCGTCTCCGGCACCAGCAGCCGACTGCCGTCGAACGAGATCGTCGGCGCCCGCGTCGACGACATGGGGACCGTCGAGCTGGACATCCGCGCCCAGACCGTGGCGGTCATCGAGAACATCGCCGACATCCTGCGCCCGATCGGAGGCGGCCTGGACGACCTCGTCCAGGTGACCGCCTACCTCGTCTCCATGAACGACTTCGGCGGCTACAACGAGGTCTACGCACGCTACTTCGACGAGAACGGACCGACCCGGACCACCGTGGCCGTCCACCAACTCCCGCATCCCCACCTGTTGATCGAGATCCAGGCGGTCGCCTGGATCGATCCCGCCCGTGACACGACACAGGAGCAGCAATGACCGACATCGCCCCCGGCATCCCTCCGGCCGTGAACTTCGCCGCCTGGATCAAGGACAACGAACACCTGCTCAAGCCGCCCGTCAACAACCAGGCGATCTTCACCGGCGACGACTTCATCGTCCAGGTTGTCGGCGGCCCCAACCAGCGCACCGACTTTCACGTGGACCCCTACGAGGAGTGGTTCCACCAGATCAAGGGCGACATGCACGTCAATCTGATGACGGCGGACGGCGAACGGACCGTGCACATCAAGGAGGGCCAGACCTGGCTGCTGCCCGGGAACGTGCCGCATTCGCCGCAGCGTCCCCAGGCCGGGTCCATCGGGATCGTCATCGAGCGCATCCGCGAGGAGGGCACCTTGGAGAAGTTCCAGTGGTACTGCCCCAGGTGCGCGCAGCTGGTGCACGAGGTCGAGCTCCAGGTCCGTGACATCGTCGCCGACCTGCCCCCGGTGTTCACCGCGTTCTACGAGGACGAACGGGCCCGCACCTGCAAGGGCTGCGGGACCCTGCACCCGGGCAAGGGCTGAGCGCGCGATGACAGGCATCATCGACGTGCACACGCACTACGTGCCCCGGGGGTGGCCGCACCTGCCGGGGGCGGGCCCGAACCCCTGGCTCGACGTACGGACCGAGAGCGAGGCGGTGATCATGCTCGGCTCGCGCGCGTTCCGCACCATCGCCTCCAACGCCTGGGACACCGGGACGCGGCTGGCCGAGATGGACGCCGACGGGGTCGAGGCGCAGGTCATGTCGCCGACGCCGGTCTTCTTCTCGTACGACCGGGACCCCACGGAGTCGGCGGCGATCGCCCGGATCTTCAACGACCTGGCCCTGGAGATCGCCGCGGATTCCGACGCACGGCTGATTCCCTTCTGCCAGGTGCCGTTGCAGGACACCGACGCCGCCTGCGCCGAGCTGGAGCGCTGCATGGCCGCCGGCCACCGGGGAGTCGAGATCGGCAACCACGTCGGCGACCGTGATCTCGACGACGCGGGGATCGTGACCTTCCTCCAGCACTGTGCCGACCTCGGCGCACCGGTGTTCGTCCACCCCTGGGACATGGCCACCTCGGTCCGCTCGGACCGATGGATGGCCCAGTGGCTCGCCGGGATGCCCGCCGAGACCCATCTGTCGATCCTCGCGATGATCCTCGGCGGCACCTTCGACCGCGTCTCGGACGAACTGAAGATCTGCTTCGCACACGGCGGCGGCTCCTTCGCGTTCTGGCTGGGGCGCGTGGAGAACGCCTGGCACCAACGGCACGACGTGATCGGCACCTCCGCCGAACCTCCCTCGCACTACCTGGACCGGTTCTCGGTGGACTCGGTCGTCTTCGACGAGCGGGCTCTGCGACTGCTCGTCGACACGATGGGTGCGGAGCGCGTCATGGTGGGGAGCGACTACCCCTACCCACTGGGCGAACGGCCCGTGGGCAACGTCGTCCGCACGGCCGGTTTCCTCGACGACCGGCAGCGCGCGTTGGTGCTGTCCGACAACGCGCGACGCTTCCTTGGCGCCACCGCGGCCGCGCCCCTACCGCTGCCGCGCGCAGGAGCCCGGTAGGAGGGGCGCCCCTGACGGCGCGTCCGTGGCCTGGGATAGGGCCCCGCACGGCATCGAGGTCCCGCGCATCATGCGCGGGCCCACCGCGGCGAAGACCGCCCTCCGAGGCGGCGACCATTCCCCTCCTCCAGGCCACGCCCAGGTGGCAGTCGATTTTCGCCGCCCAGACCGCGGCCACCGTCGTCCGGCGCCCCGCCCCTTGAAACGGCATCGGCCGTCCCCGGCCAGGTGCTGGCCGTGAACGGCCCTCTTCGCAACACCCATTGGGCGGTCCCCGCCCCGGCGCATCCCCATCCGCGACTACCGCGACGTCGCCACGCGATCCCCGGCGTCCTGGTGGTTACCGTCCTCACTCAGAGGTGACCAGATGAGCCCCACCACCCCGCACCAACCCGCGGCCCGACCGCAGTCGATCCGCAGGGTCGCCATCGCCAGCCTGACCGGCACGGCACTTGAGTGGTACGACTTCTTCCTCTACGGGACTGCCTCCGCCCTGGTGTTCGGCACCCTGTTCTTCCCCGGGGCCAGCTCCCTCGCCGGCACCCTGGCCTCGTTCGGCACCTTCGCCGTCGGCTTCGCGGCCCGCCCCCTCGGCGGAGTCATCTTCGGTCACTTCGGCGACCGGATCGGCCGCAAACCGATGCTGGTGATCACCCTGTTGATCATGGGCGTCACCACCTGCCTCATCGGCGCCCTGCCCACCTACGCGCAGATCGGGGTATGGGCACCGATCCTCCTCACCCTGCTGCGGGTGTTCCAGGGCATCGCGGTCGGCGGCGAGTGGGGCGGAAGCGTCCTCATGATCACCGAGCACGCCCCCGCGGAACGGCGCGGCTTCTACTCGGCCTGGAGCCAGGTCGGCATCAACCTCGGCTTCATCGCCTCCGCCGGAGCCTTCGCCGCGGTCCAGACCCTGTCCGACGAGGCGTTCTTGTCCTGGGGTTGGCGCGTTCCCTTCCTGCTGGGAGCCGTCCCCGCACTCGTCGGGCTCCTCATCCGCCTCAAGATCGAAGAAACACCGGAATTCCAGGCGGTCAAGCACGAGGGCAAAAAGGAGCGGCTGCCCGTCCTGCACGCGCTGCGCACCCACCCGCGCTCCATCCTCATCACGGCGGGCGCCCGCATGGCGGAGAACGGGGGCTCCTACATCTTCCTGGTCTTCACCCTCGCCTACGGCAAGCACATCGGGGTCGACAGCGGCCTCCTGCTGACCGGGATCATCATCGCGAACGTCGTGGAAGGCGTCTCCATGGTGGGGTTCGGCGCCCTCTCGGACCGCATCGGCCGCCGCCCCGTCTACATGGCCGGCGCCGCTACCCTCGTCCTGTTCGCGTTCCCCTTCTTCTGGCTCGTGGACACCGGCACCCCCGCCCTCGTCTGGCTCGCCTTCATCATCGCCCTCGGCATCGGCCACGGCGCCATGATCGGAACCCAGCCGAGCTTCTTCACCGAACTGTTCGGCAAGAGCTCGCGCTACAGCGCCATCTCGCTCGGCCATGAACTCGCCTCGGTGTTCGCCGGTGGTCTCTCGCCGCTCATCGCGACCGCGCTCCTGGCTGCCACCGATGCCTCCTGGCCCATCTCGCTCTACCTCGTCTTCCTGGGCTGTATCACGCTGGTGTCTGTCTACTTCGCGCGTGAAACGGTGCAGCGCGATGCCCCGCCCACGCCCGCCGCGCAGCTGCAACCCGCCGGCACACGCGAGTAGCGCACACCTGCTACGCCGCTGCTCGTCGGCCACCGCCCCCGGCCGACGAGCAGCTCCCATGAGCATCCCCAGGCGCTGGTCGTCCCGCGGAATGTTCCGTTTCCCGGGTGGTCGGATCGGGTACCCAGTGCCGAGGCATGAAAGACCGATATGCGAGTGACATAACGTCTTGCGGAATATGTCGCGTAACCAGGGAGAGGATCGGTGTGAGCGCACGAATCGGCCCGGTACTGGTGACGGACGCGGGATCATCGAGTTTGCGTCTGACGGTCTTCGGCAGCGGCGGCGAGGTCCTCAACGAGCATCACAGCGCGTCTCCTCCCGGCGAGGGCGCACGTGATGCGCTGCGGCACTTGCTGAGCCAAGGCCCGGCGCCCGCGGCCGTGGGCCACCGCATCGTCCACGGCGGCTCGGAGCTGCGCAGCCACGCTCTGCTCGACGACGAGGTGCGTATCGGTCTGGATCGGGTGGCGGAGCTCGCGCCCCTGCACGTCCCGCAAGCGTTGACCGTTTTGGACGCGGCCCGGGAGCTGCTGCCCGACGTTCCGCACGTGGCCTGCTTCGACACCGTGTTCCACGCCGGGCTCCCGGCCGCGGCACGGGAGTACGCGGTACCTGCCGACTGGCGCACGGCGTATGGACTGCGCCGCTACGGCTTCCATGGACTGTCCTACGCGTGGGCGTTGAGCCGTACCGCCGAACTCCTCGGACGGCGCCCGGAGCAGCTGCATGTGGTGATGGTGCACCTGGGCGGCGGCTGCTCCGCCTGCGCGGTGCGCGAGGGGCGCAGCGTCGACACGACGATGGGCTTTACGCCCCTGGAGGGTCTGGTGATGTGTCGTCGCAGCGGCAGCGTCGACCCCGGCGCCCTGACCTGGTTGGCGCGACGGAAGAAGGTGTCGGTGGATGAGATCGAAGACGCTCTGCACCACAAGTCGGGTCTCCTTGGCCTGTCCGGCACTTCGGACGACACGCGCGACCTGGTCCGCAGCCGGGCCGCGGGCGACGAGCGTGCCGCGCTCGCCCTTGACGTCTTCACCCACCATTGCCGTCGCGGTATCGCCGGGATGGCCGCGTCGTTGAGCCGTCTGGACGCCCTGGTCTTCACCGGCGAGATCGGTGAGGACCAGCCCGAGGTCCGTGAGGAGGTGTGCGAACGGCTGTCCGTGCTGGGCCTCACGGGTGGTCTGCGACCCGTGATCGCAGAGCGGCCTGAGATCGTCAGCGCGCGGGATGCGCGCGTTCCTGTCGTGGTCGTTCCTACCGGAGAGACGCAGCAGATCGACCTGGAGACCCGGGCTCTCTTGGCCCAGGGCTGACCGGAGTCATGCGGACGGACGAGACCTGCACCGGCCCGCTCACAGCTGTCGCAAGGAGCCTCAGCCGCCTCCGCCCAGCACGATCCTCCACACTCGGGTCGCCACCTGGAGGTTGAGCCGGTCCTCGACGTTCGCGAGGTCGTTGCCGCCGATCTCGCGGATGCGCTGTAGCCGGTAGCGCAGCGTGCTGCGGTGGATCGCGAGGGATGCGGCGGCCTCGTCGTAGTTGCCGCCGCAGTCGAAGTAGCGGGAGAGGGTCTCCACCATCGTGGCGTGATGTCGGGCGTCGTAGTCGATGAGCTGCCCGAGCCACTCCCGGACGAACGACTCCAGTTCCTGGTGACCGGTGCCAGGTCCCAGGATGCGGTACAGGCCGAGCTCGTCGAAGAAGATCGTGCCGTAGTGCTCGCGGGAGCTGAGACGCACTTCCAGGGCGCGCTGCGCCTCCTGGTAGCGGTGGGGGATGTCGGGCACGGAGTCGGAGGGGGTGCTCACCCCGATCGTCCCGGACTGTGTTCCGGTCGCCTGGGTCAGCGCCTCGTGCAGCGCGCGAGCGTGCGGTCTGGCGTCAGCGATCAGGACCACGTGGTCCGAGCGTCGGGTCAGCAGCGCGTGTATACCGACGGCGGCGGCCGTCCGGCCCACGGTCTGGGCGAACGCATCGTCCGCGGCCCGGTTGGACCACTTCACGACGACGACGTAGTGGCCGCGGCGCAGGTCGTGTCCCACGGCCTCGGACCGGGCGTAGGCGCTCGCGGTGTCCGTGCCCGCCAGGAGGTCGTCGGCCAGCTCACGGTGGAGCCTCAGCTCCACTTCGGCCAGAGTGCGCAGGTGCGCCAGCTCCAGGGCGAGCGACGCGGCGGCGTGTTCCAGCGCGAACACGGTGTTCTCGTCGGCCTCACCGAGGGCGTCGACCAGTGCCAGCACGCCCAGGATCTCGCCGTGCGGGCGGACCAGAGTGATCAGCCGGTTCTTGATCCGTACAGGCCCGACCTCCCGGGCGACGGTGGTGAGCATGTCGGTGTGGCGGACGGGGTCCGGATCCGGGTAGGGGTCGGGCCGGCCGGGCCCTGACCAGGCCTTCAGCCGTCCGAAGCGGTCCTCGACCAGGGTGGGAAGTCCGGTGAGCTCATGCAGCGCGCGGGTGACGGCCTGCTCACCGCCGCCCGAGACGGCGATGTCGGCCATGAGCACGTGGACGGCCTTCTGATAGCCCAGCTCGGCCTCTAGGGAGATCAGCTGCTCCTGAAGAATCGCGCGTTCCTCCTTGGCCTGGCGAAGCTCCACCGCGTCCTCGCGCTGGCGGCGGTGCGCGAAAGCGACCGACAGGGCAGCAGCGGTGTGCCAGACGAGCATGGCGAGCTGGGATCGATCGGTCCCCGTAGGGCGGGTTGCGGACGTCACGACGAGGTAGCCGTGAAGTCTCTCCAGCCCGCGCAGCGCAAGGGCCCAGCCCCAGAGCCGGCCGGGGACGGGCACCGGGCCGTCGTGCCCCGCCAGCTCCCGGACCCTGTGGTTCACCGCTGCGGCGTGGGTCTGACCGTTCCCGGGACTGGGGACCAGGTCACCGTCCACCTGGAGGTATCCGGCTTCGGCGCGGTAGGGGCCGGCGGCGGTCACGTGGTGCATGGCCAGGCGCAGGACCTCGCCTTCGTCCGGAGCTTCGATCAGCACGCGGGAAAGGGCCGCCAGCTCGTGGAGGGCCTCGTCGACCGGGCTCGTGTCGGATGGGTGCGGCTCGTTCCGTGTGTCCGGGGGAGGCCGGTCGGCGAGATCCTGAGGAGGGCTGCCCTCCTGGTCGGAGCGGCGGCCGTCCACGTCGCGTGACCGGCTGCCGGCCATGGGATCACTCCGTTCGTCCCGGAACTCCGGGAAGTCGATGGCCTTCATGTGTACCCATTCGCGGGTGATTAATACCAGATATCTAGATTATTCCTTCTCGTACTCGCGGGGCTATCCGACCCGCGCACTTTCGACTCGCCAGGAGCAGGTGCGAGCCCGCTCCGACGGTGATCCTGGACAGCGTCTTGCGGTCTCCGCGGGCATCGGCAGGAAGGACCGGGCGATGACCGAGCAACCTCGCAGGCCAATTGCCTCGTACAGGACGTACGAGGAAGCCGAACGCGCTGTCGATCATCTCTCTGACCAGGGGTTTCCCGTGGAGAGAGTGGCTATCATCGGGCACGACGTGCGCCTGGTGGAACAGGTGGTCGGCCGCATGGACTACCGCAGGGCCGCACTGCACGGAGCGGCGAGCGGCGCGCTGCCCGGCGTGCTGATCGGCTGGCTCTTCGGCCTGGTGAACTGGCTCGACCCCCTCGTCTCCGCACTGCTCCTGGCCTTGTACGGGCTGATCTTCGGAGCGGTCGTGGGTGCGCTGTTCGGCGTGCTGCTGCACGCGCTGCAGGGCGGTCGTCGGGACTTCACCTCGCTCAGCTCCCTGCAACCGAGCCGCTATGAGGTGGTCGCGGACGAAGCGGTCGCCGACGAGGCTCTACGGCTGCTCGGCACGCTGCGCACCACCGGCGGAGATTCCACGCGTACCTGAACGAACCTGATCCGGAGAGTCGGCACAAGATCGCCGCACCGGGAGGAGAATTCTCATGGCCAAGGCAGTGGGTATCGACCTGGGTACCACGAACTCGGTGATCGCCGTGTGGGAGGGCGGCGAGCCGACCGTGGTGCCCAACAGCGAGGGCAACCGCACGACACCGTCCGTGGTGGCCTTCACCGACACCGGCGAGCGCCTGGTGGGCCAGATGGCCCGGCGCCAGGCGATCCTCAACCCCAAGGGGACGATCTACTCGGCCAAGCGGTTCATCGGCCGGCACTTCGACGAGGTCTCCGAAGAGGCCAGGGCGGTCGCCTACGACGTCGTCGAGGGCGACGGCGGGGCGGCCCGCTTCAAGGTCCGCGACAAGCTGTACGCGCCGGAAGAGATCAGCGCCCAGGTGCTGCGCAAACTCACCGAGGACGCCTCCAAACAGCTGGGGGAGCGGGTCACGGAGGCGGTCATCACGGTGCCCGCCTACTTCAACGACGCCCAGCGCACCGCCACCAAGGACGCCGGCCGGATAGCCGGACTGGAGGTGTTGCGGATCATCAACGAGCCGACGGCCGCGGCGCTCGCCTACGGCATGGACAAGCAGCAGCACGAGACCGTCCTCGTCTTCGACCTGGGCGGCGGGACCTTCGACGTGAGCATCCTCGACGTCGGCGACGGCGTGGTGGAGGTGCGCTCCACCGCCGGTGACAGCCACCTGGGCGGCGACGACTTCGACCGCCGTCTGGTGGATCACCTCGCGGACGACTTCCAGAAGGAGAACGGCATCGATCTGCGCAAGGACCCGCAGGCGTTGCAGCGGTTGTTCGAGGCGGCGGAGAAAGCCAAGACCGAGCTGAGTTCGGTGACCCAGACGCAGGTCAGTCTGCCGTTCATCACCGCGGACGCCGAGGGCCCCAAGCACCTCACCGACTCGATCATGCGGTCCACCTTCGAGCAGATCACCGGCGACCTGGTGGAACGGTGCCTGGGGCCGGTCCAGCAGGCGATGACCGACGCCAAGGTCGGCGAGAGCGACATCGACGAGGTCATCCTCGTCGGCGGTTCCACGCGCATCCCCGCCGTCCAGGCCCTCGTGCGCCGGCTGACCGGCGGCAAGGAACCCAACATGAGCGTCAACCCCGATGAGGTCGTGGCCTTGGGCGCCGCGATCCAGGCCGGGGTGCTCAAGGGCGAGGTCAAGGACGTCCTGCTGCTCGACGTCACCCCCCTGTCGCTGGGTGTCGAAACACGTGGCGGCGTGATGACGAAGATCATCGAGCGGAACACCACCATCCCGGTGCGCCGCTCCGAGACCTTCTCCACCGCCGAGGACAACCAGCCCGCCGTCGACATCGTCGTCCTCCAGGGCGAGCGCGAACTGGCCGCCGACAACCGGGTCCTTGGACGCTTCCAGCTCACCGACATCCGGCCGGCGCCGCGGGGCGAACCCCAGGTCGAGGTCACCTTCGACATCGACGCCAACGGAATCCTCAACGTCACGGCCCGCGATCGGGACACCGGCAAGGAACAGGGCATCACGATCAGTGAGAGCTCCAACCTGGACCGCACCGAGGTCGAACGCATGGTCCAGGAGGCCGAGCGGAACCAGGGCCAGGACCAGGCCCTGCGCGAGGCCGTCGACGCCCGCAACGAACTCGACGCCGTCGCCTACCAGGTCGAAAAGCGCCTGGCGGAACTGGGCGACACGGCGCCCGCGCACGAAAAGGCACGCGCCGAGATGCTCGTGTCCGACGCCCGGGCGGCGGTCAAAGACGAGGCGGACGTCGAGCGCGTGCGGCCCCTGACCTCCGAACTCCAGCAGCTGCTGGCGTCCCTGACGGCCCACCAGGGCGACGCCGGGACGAGCGGCCCCGCGCAGGACACCGCCGGCGGTCCCCCGAGCGGCAGTGACGGTGACGACGACGTCATCGACGCCGAGTTCGACAAGGACTGAGGAACCGCCATGCCGATCCACCCCGAGAAACCCGACCCGCCCCTGACCGAGCACACCGATCCGGCACCGGAGAGCGCCGGCGCGGTCGACGTGGACCCCGCACCGCCCGAGGACGACACGGGCGAGCTCCAGGAGCTGCAAGACCGCTGGCGTCGCGCGCTCGCCGACCTGGACAACCAGCGCAAGCGCCATGTCAGGGAACTGGAACGGGAGCAGAAGGCCGAGCGGTCCCGCACGGCCGCCGCCTTCCTGCCTGTTCTGGACAACCTCGAACTCGCCCTGACCCACGCCGGCGCCGATCCCGGTGCCATCGTGGAGGGCGTCCAAGCGGTCCGCGACCAGGCGGTGAACGTCCTCGAGCTGCTCGGCTACCCGCGGCACGCGGAGACCGGCGTCGCGTTCGACCCGGCCCGGCACGAGGTGATCGGCGTCGTCCAGGACCCCGACGCCACGCCGGGCACGGTCGTCGACGTGCTGCGCCCGGGCTACGGCGACGGCGAACGGCAGCTCAGGCCCGCCGCCGTGACGGTCGCGAAGCGGGAGTGACCAGCCATGGCACAGGACTTGTACGAGGTACTGGGCGTGTCGCGGAGCGCGAGCCAGGACGAGATCCAGCAGGCCTATCGCAAGCTCGCCCGTAAATACCACCCCGACGTCAACAAGGACCCGTCAGCGGAGGAGCGCTTCAAGAACCTCAACGAGGCGCACAGCGTCCTGTCGGATCCCAAGACCCGTGCCCGCTACGACCGCTTCGGCGAGGACTTCCGCAAGATTCCCGAGGACTTCGACGAACGGGTGGCGGCCGGGGCGGGCGACGGCTTCCGCGCCCGCAGGGGCGCGGGCGCCGGCGGCGGCCCTCGAGTGCGCTACGCCACCGGCTTCGGCGACGACTTCGCCGCCGACGGCGTCGACATCGAGGACCTGTTCGGCTCGCTCTTCGGAGCAGGCGCCGCCCGCGGCGGTGTACCGGGAGCCGACCAGGAGGCCGAGCTGTCGCTCACCGTGGAGGAGGCGTTCAAGGGCGGCCGACGCACCGTCACGCTCGCCGGACCCGCCGGTCAGCCGCGGCGGTACGAGGTCAACGTGCCGCCGGGCGTCAGCGACGGACAGCGCATCCGGCTGGCGGGAGAGGGCGGCCGGGGGAGCGGCGAGGCCCCTGGCGGCGATCTGTACCTGCGGGTGCGCATCCAGCCCCACCCGCAGTTCCGGCTGGAAGGCCGCGACGTCCACGTCCAGGTCCCCGTCACCCCCTGGGAAGCGGCCCTTGGCGCGACCGTCCCCGTGCCCACCCCGGGCGGCGGCACCGCAAAGGTCACCGTGCCCGCGGGCTCGTCCAGCGGTCGGCGCCTGCGGCTGCGCGGCGAGGGCATGCCCCATCCGCGCGGCCGAGCCGGTGACCTGTACGCCGAACTCCGCGTCATGGTGCCGCCCACCCTCAGCGACCGGGAGCGCGAACTGTTCGAGGAGCTCGCCGCCGCCTCCTCCTTCGACCCCAGGAGGACACGATGAACGAACGACCCGCGAAAGCGGCCGACGTCGGCCGTGCCGGCACAGGCGCCCGCCCGGTGCACACGGGGACCGGCCTCACCGCCACGACGGCTGTCCGCTACGCGCTCGTACCCGTGCACCGGCTCTCCCTGGACACCGTGGCCCGTCGCTCGGGCCTCCACCCCGACCTGATCCGCCGGCTCAGCGCCCTCGGACTGATCGACGCCGACCGCGACGCCGCGGGGCACCTGGTGTTCGACCCCACGGCCCCGGCGGTGCTCGCCCGCATCCAGCGGCTGCGCTCCGGGCTCTGCCTCAACTACGCCTCGATCGGCCTGGTGCTCGATCTGCTCGATCGCATCAGCCTGCTCGAAGCCGCCCTGCGAGCAACCGGCACGAGGAGTGAAAACCCCCCATGGACATGAACCGTCTCACCCAAAAATCCCAGGAAGCCCTCCAGGAAGCCCAGACCTTGGCCGTCGGCATGGGGCAGACCGAGGTCGACGGGGAACACCTGCTGCTCGCACTCCTCGATCAGGACAACGGTCTGATCCCGCGGTTGGTGCAACAGGCCGGCAGCGGGCCGGACGAACTGCGCGCGGCCGTGCGCGAGGAACTGTCCCGCCGCCCCCGGGTCACCGGCCCCGGCGCAGCTCCCGGACAGGTCTTCGTCACCCAGCGTCTGTCCCGCCTGCTCGATGCCGCCGAACAGGAGGCCAGGCGCCTCAAGGACGAGTACGTGTCCGTGGAACACCTCCTGCTCGCCCTGGCGGAAGAGGGCTCCTCGACCGCCGCCGGGCGTCTGCTCAAGGAGGCCGGCATCACCAGGGACTCGTTCCTGAGCGCGCTCACCGAGATCCGCGGGAACCAGCGCGTCACCTCCGCCAACCCCGAAGTGGCCTACGAGGCGCTGGACAAGTACGGCCGCGATCTCGTCGCCGAGGCACGGTCCGGCAGTCTCGACCCGGTCATCGGCCGGGACGCCGAGATCCGCCGGGTCACCCAGATCCTCAGCCGCAAGTCCAAGAACAACCCGGTCCTCATCGGCGACCCCGGCGTCGGCAAGACCGCCATCGTCGAGGGTCTCGCCCAGCGCATCGTCCGGGGCGACGTGCCCGAAGGGCTGCGCGACAGGACCGTCTTCGCCCTCGACATGGGCTCCCTGGTCGCCGGGGCCAAGTACCGCGGCGAGTTCGAGGAACGGCTCAAGGCCGTGCTCAGCGAGGTCAAGGCCGCGCAGGGGCGCATCCTGCTCTTCGTCGACGAACTGCACACCGTCGTCGGCGCGGGTGCCGCCGAAGGAGCCATGGACGCGGGCAACATGCTCAAGCCGATGCTCGCGCGCGGTGAGCTCCACATGATCGGCGCCACCACCCTCGACGAGTACCGCAAGCACATCGAGAAGGACGCCGCCCTCGAGCGCCGTTTCCAGCAGGTGGTGGTCGACGAGCCGAGCGTGGAGGACACCATCTCCATCCTGCGAGGACTGCGCGAACGCCTGGAGGTCTTCCACGGAGTGAAGATCCAGGACACCGCGCTGGTGTCCGCGGCCACCCTCAGCCACCGCTACATCACCGACCGGTTCCTGCCGGACAAGGCCATCGACCTCGTGGACGAGGCGTGCGCCCGGTTGCGCACAGAGATCGACTCGATGCCCGCCGAACTCGACGAGATCACCCGCCGCGTCACCCGCCTGGAGATCGAGGACGCCGCCCTGTCCAAGGAGACCGATCCCGCCAGTCAAACCCGCCTGGCGGAGCTGCGCAGGGAACTGGCCGACCTCCGTGCGGAGGCCGACTCCAAACACGCCCAGTGGGAGGCCGAGAGGCAGGCGATCCGCCGGGTGCAGGAGCTGCGCCAGGAACTGGAGCAGGTCCGCCTTGAGGCGGAGGAGGCCGAACGCGCCTATGACCTCAACCGCGCCGCCGAACTCCGCTACGGCCGCCTTCAGGACCTGGAGCGCCGACTGGCCGCGGAGGAGGAGGCCTTGGCCGCCAAGCAAGGCCAAAACCGGCTGCTGCGCGAGGTCGTCACCGAAGAGGAGATCGCCGAGATCGTCGCCGCCTGGACCGGCGTGCCCGTCGCCCGCCTCCAGGAGGGCGAACGCGAGAAACTGCTGCGCCTCGACGAGATCCTGCGCGAGCGCGTCATCGGCCAGGACGAGGCCGTCAAGCTCGTCGCCGACGCCATCATCCGCGCCCGCTCCGGTATCCGCGACCCGCGCCGCCCCATCGGCTCGTTCATCTTCCTCGGCCCCACCGGAGTCGGGAAGACCGAGTTGGCCAAGACCCTGGCCCGGGCCCTGTTCGACTCCGAGGAGAACATGGTGCGGCTGGACATGAGCGAGTACCAAGAGCGGCACACCGTCAGCCGGCTCATGGGCGCGCCGCCCGGATATGTCGGCTACGAGGAGGGCGGCCAGCTCACCGAGGCCGTACGCCGCAAGCCGTATTCGGTCGTGCTGTTCGACGAGATCGAGAAGGCGCACACCGATGTCTTCAACACGCTGCTGCAGATCCTCGACGACGGCCGCATCACCGACGCCCAGGGCCGCACCGTCGACTTCCGCAACACCGTGATCATCATGACGTCCAACATCGGCTCCGAGCACCTGCTCGACGGCGCCACCGCCGAGGGCGAGATCAAGCCCGACGCCCGCGCCCTGGTGATGGGCGAGCTGCGCGGACACTTCCGCCCGGAGTTCCTCAACCGCGTCGACGACATCCTGCTGTTCAAGCCGCTCGGCGAGCGGCAGATCGAGCAGATCGTGGAGCTGCAGTTCGACGAATTGCGCAGCCGCCTCGCCGAGCGCCGCATCGGCATCGAACTCACCCAGGCGGCCCGGGAGCTGATCGCCCAGCAGGGCTACGACCCGGTGTACGGGGCCCGGCCGCTGCGGCGGTACATCTCCCACGAGGTCGAGACGCTGGTCGGGCGCGCCCTGCTGCGCGGCGACGTGCAGGACGGCGCGAAGGTCCGCGTCGACGCCCAGCACGGAGAGCTGGTGGTCACCTACGACCAGCCCGAGGACGTGGAGGGGGCGAGGGCGGCATGAGTACCGGGCAGGCCACCAACGTCACCTGCCCGCACTGCGGGCGCACCAACCGGGTGCCCGTGGCCGCGGAGGGCCGGCCCACGTGCGGCAACTGCAAACAGCCGCTGCCGTGGGTGGCCGACGCGGGCGACGACGACTTCACCGAGGTCGTCGAGAAGGCCTCCGTGCCCGTGGTCGTCGACCTGTGGGCCACCTGGTGCGGCCCCTGCCGCATGGTGAGCCCCGCGCTGGAGAAGGTCGCCGCCGACCTCGCCGGAAAGATCAAGCTGGTCAAGGTCGACATCGACAAGAACCCGCGCCTGGCGCAGCGGTTCGAGGTCCAGGCGGTACCGACGCTGCTGGTCCTCGACCACGGGCAGACCCTTGCCCGCCAGGCGGGTGCCGCACCGGCCCCGGCCCTGCGGCGCTGGGTGGAGCAGTCGATCGCGGGCCGTGACCCGGCCGGAAAGGATGATCAGCCATGACCGTACGAACAGACCCCCACCTCGCGCTCGTCCGGCCGGTTCAGCCACTGAGCACCGAAGGGTGTCAAGAGTGCCTGCTGCTCGGCTCGCCGTGGGTCCACCTCAGACTCTGCCTGACCTGCGGCCACGTCGGCTGCTGCGACTCCTCGCCGAACCGGCACGCGCGCCGTCACGCCGCCGCCGACGGCCACCCCATCGTGGCGTCGATGGAGCCCGGCGAGAACTGGCGCTGGTGCTTCGTCCACGAGGCGCTCGTGTGATGCCCGGCGACCAGGCGCGGCCCGGCGCGGCGCAGACGCCGGACGAGGCGGAGGAAAACGTCCCCTTCGAGACCGCCGACCTCTACGGCGCCTACCCCCGCCTGCCGGACGACCAGCTGGCCCGCTTGGCGCAGCGCGGCCGACGGCGCGCCGTCAACGCCGGCGACGTACTGATCCGGGAGGGAGAGCGGTGCGAGACGTTCTACGTCGTCCTCAGCGGTTCGGTCGCCGTCGTCGAGGACTACGGCACGCCCGACGAACGACTGCTGCGTGTGCACGGCCCCGGCCGCTTCATCGGCGAACTCGGCCTCCTGAACGGGCAGGTGGCCTTCTACACCGCTACGGTCAAGGATCCCGGCGAGGTCCTCGCCCTGTCCATGGACCAGCTGCGTGACCTGGTGACCCGGGACTCCGCCCTCGGCGATCTCGTGCTGCGCGCCTGCCTGGGCCGTCGTGCCCTGCTCGTCGGGCAGGGCGCCGGTTTCCGCATCGTCGGCTCGCGCTATTCGCCCGACACCCGGCGGCTGCGTGAGTTCGCCGCCCGCAACCGGCTGCCGTACCGCTGGATCGATCTGGAGACCGATGAGGAGGCCGAGCAGCTGCTGCGCCGCTTCGGCGTCGGCCCGGCGGAGACACCGCTCGTCATCTGGCGCGACACCACCGTATTGCGCAACCCCAGCAACGCGGACCTGGCCCGGCTCATCGGCCTGCCCTCGCTGCCCGCGGGAAACCATCACGGCGATCTCCTGATAGTGGGCTCCGGACCCGCCGGTCTCGCCGCCGCGGTGAACGCCGCCTCGGAGGGCCTCGACACGACCCTGGTCGAGGCGATGGCCACCGGCGGCCAGGCCGGGACGTCGTCCCGCATCGAGAATCTGCTGGGCTTCCCCTCCGGCATCTCCGGCGCCGAACTCACCGACCGCGCCGTGCTCCAGGCCGACAAATTCGGCGCCCGCATCAGCGTCCCCACGGAGGCGGCCCGCCTCGAACCGAGGGAGGGCCACTACGCCGTCGGGTTCGCCGACGGCAGCGAAATCACCGCCCGCAGCGTCGTCCTGGCCACCGGCGCCCGCTACCGCCGCCTGCATGTGCCCGGCATCGAACGCCTGGAAGGGACCAGCGTCCACTACTCGGCGACCGTCTACGAAGCCGGCCAGTGCCGCACCGACCCGGTGGCCGTCGTCGGGGGCGGCAACTCCGCGGGGCAGGCTGTGCTCTTCCTGGCCGGGTATGCACCGACGGTGTATCTGCTCGTCCGCGGGCCAAGTCTTGAGGCGCACATGTCCCGCTACCTGATCGACCAGGTCGAGCGCCACCCACGGGTGCGCGTGCTGCTGCGCACCGAGGTGACCGAGGCACTCGGCGACCAGACGCTGGAGGCCGTCGACGTGGTCGACCACCGCACGGGCGAGCACCGCCGGCTCGCGGTGCGGGCACTGTTCGTCTTCACCGGCGCCGACCCTCACACCGCGTGGTTGTCCGCCGCGCTCGCCTTGGACGCGCGCGGCTTCGTGCTCACCGGCGCGGAGGCGCAACACCGCTCCGTTCCCGAAGTGTGGCAGAGCCAGGGCCGCGACTGCCTGACGCTGGAGACCAGCCTGCCGGGCGTCTTCGCCGTCGGCGACGTGCGCAGCGGCTCGGTGAAACGCGTGTCTTCCGCCGTCGGCGAAGGTGCGATGAGCATCCACTTCGTGCACCGCTATTTGGGCCGCTCGGCCGCGCCCGGCGGCAGCGACGACTCCCCCCGGACTCGTCCGAATGCCAAGGGGTCCGCCTGGCTGGCGTGACCCTGGAGGGACTCATCCCTTGGCGAGTGCTGCTGTTGTGCGTGGAGCCCGTAGGACGGGCTCCACGCACAACAGCAGCACTCGGGAGCACTCACAGCAGGAGCACTCACAGCAGGAGATCGAAGAGGGCTCGCGCCTCGTCCCAGTCCTGGGTCTGGGGGTTCCTCAGATCAGGGTGGAGGATCTTGAAGCTCTGGGCCAGGGCCAGGCTGAGGCCGCCGATGATGTCCGGATAGGCCGCCTCGGTCTCCTCGTCGGGCGCTCGGTCCAGAGGGGGGTGGGCGGCGAGTTGTTCCAGGATCGGCTTGAGCTCCACTTCCTGGTCGATCTTCCGGAAGCGGTGAATGCTTTCTTGCAGGCCTTTCGTGATCGGCAGGTCAGAGGTCCGGATGATGTCGCGCCCGTTGGCCTTTGCCGTGGCCTGGGCGACGGTCAGCAGATCGTAGAGCTTGGCATCGACGAAGTCGCTGTAGCGCTTGAGATCGTTCTTGTCGACGTCCAGTCCTGCGGCCGCACGGAAGAACCTCTCGAACTTGGCGATGGACATCACGGTCATGAGGGCAACCTCCGGTAGCGGGGTGCGGGTGGCTCCCGGCCCCTGGGCTTTTCAGCCAGCCTGGCCGACGGGGGCGCGCGGACGCATGCGCATGGCGGGCCCAAATAGCTTCCCTGTCTTGCCCTGCCGGGCCCAGGCGTAGCACTGCCCGGGGCGGGCGGACGGGGGATTCGCCCGTCTCACCGGCATCTGATGGTCGGGGCCAGCGTGTCACGCGGTGTGGACGTTACCTCGGTGATGTCGTGGGTACCTGGGATCGACGGGGCAGCCGATACGGAGGTTGCAGTCATGCAGGTGTCATCGCAAACCGTGACGGTCGTGGCTCTCCTGGCGGATCCCGACGCGCCCACGGAGATCGCGCGGCGCGTGGCCCGGACGCTTTCTGCTCGGCTCGCCGACAGGTCGGGCCACGAGCGACGGTTCGACGTCGAGGTGGTCAGTGAGCCCTTTACTTCTGGGCGCGAGGACCCACCCACCTTGATGCGCCGGATCATGGACCGTAGTAGCGCGGAGAACTGGGACGTCGTCGTGGCCCTCACCGACCTTCCGCTGCACGCACACGGGCGCAAGCTCGCGGTGGACCTGAATCACGAACACGGCCTGGCGCTGCTCTCTCTGCCTTCACTGGGTGGCCTGCGGCTGTTGACGAGGGCCCGGCGGGCCGTCGAAGACGCCGTGCTCGGCCTGATGAGAGGTCCGCAAAACCCTGGGGCTGATGCAGCTTCGCGAAGTCAGCCCATCCTGGAGCCCTCCGCCCCTGGCTCCGCGCCTGCTCGTCCCGGCCAGACCGGTGAGAAGGAGAGCGACGATGTTCGGTACGTCGCCGAAGGACCGCGCGGTTACCTGCGGGTACTCGCCGGTATGGTCCGCGCCAACCGGCCGTGGCGTTTGGTGCCGGGCCTGTCGAAGGCTTTGGCGGCGGCACTGGCCACGGGGGCGGTCGCCACGGTGAACTCCACCGTGTGGAACCTGGCCGCATACCTGGGCACGCCACGCCTGGTGATCGCCGCGGTCGGTTCTGTCGCGATCATGATCGGCTGGCTGATCGTGGACGCGGAGCTGTGGCATCGATCGGCGGAGAGCTCGCCGGAGGCGCGGCAGCGGGCGAGGCTGTACAACGCCTCGACGGTCGCCACCTTGGGTATCGGGGTGATCGTCTGCTACGTGGGTCTGATGCTCATCAACTGGGTGTGGGCGCTGTTCATCCTCAACGAACAGGTGTTCGCTTCCATGACGCGAACCCCATTGCACGCCGACGAGTACTTCACGCTGGCATGGTTCGTCGCGTCGGTCGCCACCGTGGGCGGCGCGCTGGGATCCGGCTTGGAAAGCGACGAGGCGATCCGTGCAGCCGCCTACTCCAAGCGCGAACAGGAGCGTCGCCGCAGGCTGCAGGGCGACGACGATGCCTAGTCCGGCTCCGAGCCGGCGACACGGCGGTGGCCGTTGTCGTCCGGACGGGAAACTTCGCAAATAGGTGCGTGTGTGCCCGTTTCGCGTCGAGGCCGGCGGAGACCCGGACTGCACGCCGCCGGGGAGCCAGTTCTCCACACCGAAAGCCGACGACGGCGCCGTTGCACCTGATCTGGGTGGACGACCCACACAGGCATGCCGGAGACACGGACCGGGCCCCACCCTTGGGGTCAACGCCCGCGAGTGATGCCCCGCGCCATCTCCATCACCACCGTGATGCGGTCATGCCGTGACAGCAAGGGAGCGCAATCATGAAGGCAGCGGTATACGAAGGCCCGCGGACCGTCGCGGTGAAGGACGTCCCGGACGCGAAGATCGAGCATCCCTGCGACATCATCGTCAAGATCACCACCACCAACATCTGCGGTTCGGACCTGCACATGTACGAGGGCCGCACCTCGTTCGAGACCGGCCGCACGCTGGGACACGAGAACCTGGGCCAGGTCGTGGAGGTCGGCTCGGCCGTGAGCAAGGTCCGGGTCGGCGAGTACGTGGTTCTGCCCTTCAACATCGCCTGCGGCTTCTGCAAGCAGTGCGAACGGGGGCTGACCAACTACTGCCTGACCATGCAGCCGGAACCGGCCCTTGCCGGGGCCGCCTACGGGTTCGCGGACATGGGTCCCTACCAGGGCGGCCAGGCGGAACTGCTGCGTGTGCCCTACGGCGACTTCAACGCGCTGCGCCTGGGCGAGGACGCCGCCGAGCGGCAGACCGACTACGTGATGCTCGCCGACATCTTCCCCACCGGCTATCACGCCACGGAGATGGCCAACGTCAAACCGGGTGACCAGACGATCGTCTACGGTGCCGGCCCCGTCGGGCTGATGGCGGCCTACTCCGCCCTGCTCAAGGGCGCAGGACGCGTGTGGGTGGCCGACCACCAGCCGGACCGGCTCCGTATGGCGGAGGAGATCGGGGCCATTCCGATCAACACCGCCGACCAGAACCCGGCGGAGGTCGTCAAGGAAGCCACTCTGGGGCTGGGCGCCGACAACGGCTGTGAATGCGTCGGCTACCAGGCGCACGACCACGAGGGACGCGAGGACGCCAGCCTCACGCTCAACGGCCTGATCGACTCGGTCAGGTTCACGGGCCACATCGGCGTGGTGGGTGTCTTCCTGCCCGAGGACCCCGGCGGCGCAGAGGCCCAGGGCGAGCTGGAGGCGCAGGGCAAGGTGCCGATCGACTTCGGCACGATGTGGTTCAAGGGGCAGCGCATGGGCACCGGGCAGGCGCCGGTGAAGAAGTACAACCGGGCGCTGCGGGATCTGATCGCCGGCGGGAAGGCGAAGCCGAGCTTCGTCGTCTCGCACGAGCTGGGCCTGGACGAGGCCCCCACCGCCTACGAGCGCTTCGACGCCCGTGACGATGGCTGGACCAAGGTGGTCCTGCATCCCGACGGACAGGGCAACGGCGCCAAGCGCTAGGAACCCAGGGACGCACGCCCCCGGTCACCCGGACCAGTCCGGGTGACCGGGGGCGTGCGTCATCCTGGTCCCGGCGGATTAGGCGATCTCACACCAGGCCGGTGGCCTGTGCGAGGCGCTCGCCTTCTTTGAGTCGTGCATGGGCGTCTTCGCCGAGTGTCTGCACCAGCCCGGCGACCACGGTCTCGATCAGGGCCATCGTGGGGACCAGGCTGTCGTAGGGCGAGGGCGCGGTGACCTGGGTGGCCAGGACGACTTCGGAGTGGGCGGCGACGGGGGACAACCAGGTGTCGGTGAACAGCACCACGCGTCCGCCGCGTTCGCCGAGGAGTTCGGCGAGGGCCATCTTGTCCTTTTCGTAGCGGCGGTAGTCGAAGACCACGAGCACATCGCGGCGGTTCCAGCCGGTCACGGCGGTCGTGCGCTCCACGGGGCGCTCGGACAGCACGCTGACGCCGTCGCGCAGCTGCATCAGGTGCAGGGCCAGGTACTGGGCGAGGTGATGGGTGAAGCGGCCGCCGGTGAGGACGATGCGGCGTTTGGGGTCGCCGAGCAGTTCGATGGCACGCTCGAGGTCGTGCGGGGGCAGCTCGGCGTACGTCTGCTCGAGTGCCGCGGTGAACACCCTGCGGCCCTGGCTCAGCAAGTCCTCGTCGGCGGGGTGTTCTGCGGGCCCGCCGGTCCGGTCGCCGGCTTCGTACAGGGTCAGCGGAGAGGCGCTGCGCTCGTCGAGTTCGGCGCGCAGCCCGGCCTGGAAGTCGGGAAAGCCCTGGAAGCCGAAGCGGGTGACGAACCGCAGCACGGTCGGGGCGCTGACGCCCGCGCGCTCGGCCACGTTCGCGACGGTCTCGAAGCCGGCGGCGGGGTAGTCGGCCAAGAGCACCCGTCCGACCCGGCGCTCCGCGGGGCTGAGTTCTCCCAGCCGCAGGCGGATACGGTCGGCGAGGGTGCCCTTGGCCATGAAACGGTTCCTTTGCGGGAGATGTCGTTGATCGAGCCTAGCGCCGGGATGGGCGGGCGGGTCAGTGGGCGTCGATGTCCAGGCGCAGGTTCAGCAGGGTGTGGGGCGTGTGGCCGTCGCCGGTGAGCGGCCGGTAGCGGGCCGGCTCGGTGAGGGTGACGGTGAAGCGGGGCCCGCGTTCGTAGCTGCTCGCGGTGGCGGTGCGCTGGGTGGAGGCGGCCAGGGCGCGGGCGGTTCCCCGCAGGCTGTAGGGGGTGCCGTCGGGGTTGGCGGGGGAGTAGAAGACGTCCTCGTTGGCCGGGACCGGGGCATGGGCCGACGGTAGCAGCCGGCGTTTGTGCGGCGTGGCGGTCGCGCCGGTCAGCGGGTCGTAGCGGTCACCGGAAGTGAGGTAGCTGTAGCGGGCGTTGTGCAGATGCCAGCCGTGCGTTCCTGTCCCGGCGGAGGCGCGCGAGAGGTCGAGGACGCTGACGCCCTGACGGCCAAGGACCCGGACGCGTTCGCGTCTGCTGCCGGGGTTGTCGACGACCAGAGCGGTGTCCTCGTCGAGGGCGTAGACGATGTCGTGTCCGGTGTCGGCGGCCAACCGCAACGAGCGGCCCTCGCGTCCGCTCGTGCCGGTGTGGGTGTCCAGCAGGCCGGAGCGAAGGAACCCGAATCCGCCCTGCGGAAGGTGGCCGGGCACACTAGGGTCGTCGAAGTATCCGGGCTTGCTGCCCTCACGCAGCGCCGGATAGGAGTCGCCGCCGGTGAGCATGTCGGGGCCGGAGGCGATCTGAGCACCGGCGCTGGACCCGGCGATCACGGCGCCGTCCGCCAGCTTGGCGCGGATGGCCGCGAGCACCTTGGAATCGGTGTGCCGGGTGCCGTTGAGCAGGCTGGTGACGTAGCGGTATTGGTCCCCGCCGCCGAAGAAGAAGCCCGACATGGAGTTGACCTGTGCGACCACGGCGTCGGAGTCGGCGTTGGCCAGGTGGTCCAGGTCCACCGGGATCCACTGGGCGTCCGCGGCGCCATGGCGGCGGAAGAGGTTTGCGTAGTAGGCGCCGTTGCACTCCGCGTTGCTGCACTGTTCGGGGTCGCCCGCGTGCGGGTCCTGGCTGGCCGGGACGGAGGCCGCGGTGAGGATGCCGATGCGGGCGTGTCGGGGGCCGCCCGCACGGCGGATGATCTCGCCGTAGATCTGTGTGTTGTCGTCCTTCAGTCCGCCGCCGATCAGCACCAGCGAGCCTCGCCCGGAGGCGGACGTGGCCGAGGTGGCCGACGTGGACGAGAGGGCCGGGGAGGCCGGCGCCGGGCTCGCGCCGAACACCGCGAGACAGACGGTGAGGCCCGCCGCGCCGATGACACGGCGGACCCCGCACGGGGGGAGGGAACGGATCACAGGGGCGCTCATCGCGAAGGTCTCCTTGAGTGGGATGGGTCCGATCCGGGCGCACCGGTCGGTGACGGTGAAGTGGCGCGCGGGGCGCGACGGCAGGGGGGACGCCGTCGCGCCCCGCTCCAGGGCGGGCAAAGGCCCGGGTCACAGGGACGAGCGACGGCCGGCGTCTCCCAGTTCCGAGATGAGCGCGGCCAGCAGGGCGATCCGCCCGGGCACGGAGGACACGTCGAGCCATTCGCCGGGGCTGTGGTCGCCGCCTCCGACGGGGCCCAGTCCGTCCAGCACCGGGGTGCCCGTCCCGGCGATGATGTTCGCGTCGCCGACGCCGCCGGTCGCGGCCGCCCCCACGGTCAGGTCGAGCCGCTCGCCCAGATGCCGCGCCGTGGCCGCCAGTTCGCGGACGCGCTCGGTGGCCTCCATCGGCGGGCACAGGTCGTGGACCTCGACCACGGCCCGCGTGCCGGGCACCGATGTCCGGGCGGTGAGTTCCTGCACCGCCGCACGAGCCTCGTGCAGTCCGCCGGTGCTGGTCGCGCGGATCTCCACGTCCAGTTCCGCCTGTGCCGGGACGATGTTGGGACGTGAACCGGCGCGCACCACGCCGACGTTGACGCTCACGCCGGGGATGGTGCCGTTGAGCGCCTGGAGGGCGACGACCAGATGGGCCGCGGCCAGGGCGGCGTGGGCGCCGCGTTCGGGTTCGATCCCGGCGTGCGCGGCGCGCCCGGTCACCGTCACCCGCAGGTCGGCCACTCCCTTGCGGGCGATGACCAGGTCGCCGTTCTCCCGTGCGCACTCCAGCGCCAGCGCCCAGTCGACGCCGGAGGCCGTGGCCTCGGTCACCGGTCGGCTGACGGGGGAGCCGATCTCCTCGTCGGGCGTTGCCAGCAGGACGAGCTCGGCGTACTGGTCGAAGCCGAGGCCGTCGAGTGTCTCGATGGCGTGGATGCCGGCCAGCAGACCGCCCTTGTCGTCGCTGACGCCAGGACCGTAGGCGCGATCTACGGCCGTGGTGAAGGGGCGGGCGGCAGCCGTTCCGTCGTCGAACACCGTGTCCATGTGACCGGCCAACAGGATGCGGCCGCCCCCGTCGGTGCGGGCGAGCGCACCGGCCCGGCGGGCCACCACGACATCCCCGGCCCGCTGCCCCGTCGGCAACATGCCGCCGCCAAGCCGTTCCACCGTGAACCCCAGCCCTGACAGCCTCCCTTCGATCCAGTCGGCGACCTCGTCGATCCCGTCGGCGCTGTAGGAGCCCGAGTCCACGGCCACCAGTGCGGCCAGTTCGTGCAGATACCGGGGCAGGGCCTCACGCGTGCGTGCCAGCAGCAGGTCCGTGGTGGGACCGCCGGCGACCGGGGCGCTCACAGGACCTTGGACAGGAAGGCGCGGGTGCGTTCCTGCTGCGGTCGGGTCAGGACGTCGCGCGGGCTGCCCGCCTCCACCACGACACCGTCGTCCATGAAGACCGCGGTGTCGGCCACCTCACGGGCGAAACCGATCTCGTGCGTGACCACCACCATGGTCATGCCGTCCTCGGCCAGGGAACGCATGACGTCCAGGACGTCACCCACCAGTTCGGGATCGAGGGCGGAGGTCGGCTCGTCGAAGAGCATGAGGCGCGGCTTCATCGCCAGCGCGCGGGCGATGGCCACCCGCTGCTGCTGCCCGCCGGACAACTGGGCGGGGTGGTGGTCGGCGCGGTCGGCGAGGCCGACGCGGTCCAAGAGCTCCATGGCCTCCTCCCGTGCCTGCGCGCGCTGACGACGCGCCACGCGCACGGGCGCCTCGGTGACGTTCTGCAGCGCGGTCAGGTGCGGGAAGAGATTGAAGCGCTGGAAGACCATGCCGATGGATCGGCGGTGGGCGGCCACCTCGCTCTCGCGGAGTTCGTACAGGCGCCCGTCCTGTTCGCGGTAGCCCACGGGCACGCCGCCGACGGTCAGGCGACCGCCGTCGATCTTCTCGAGGTGGTTGATGCAGCGCAGGAAGGTCGACTTTCCCGACCCGGAGGGGCCCAGCAGGCAGCACACCTGGCCCGTCTGCACGGTCAGGTCGATGCCGCGCAGGACCTCCAGGCGGCCGAAGCTCTTGCGCACCCCCTCGGCCCGGACCAGCGGCTGGTCCACCGGCGGCGCGGGGTCGTGGGCGGGCTGGGTTGCGGTGCTCATGCCGGGTCCTTCGTGATCTGGGCGGGGGCGGCCTGGGCGCTCGCGGGTGTGCGCAGGCGGACGCCGGTGGACAGCAACCGGGCCAGGGGCGAGGGGCGTCCGGTCGCCTGTCCGCGTCCGTATCGGCGCTCCAGCCAGGCCTGGGGCACGCTCAGGAGGCTGACCAGGGCCAGGTACCAGATGCTGGCGACCGCGAGCATGGGGATGACCTGGTAGTTCTGCGCGTAGACGTCCTGGATGTTCGACATCAGGTCATGGGCCGCGATCACGGAGACCAGGGCGGTCATCTTGAGCATGTTGATGGTCTCGTTGCCCATCGGCGGAATGATGACGCGCATGGCCTGTGGCAGGACGATGCGGCGCATCGTCAGAACCGGCCGCATGCCCAGGGAATGCGCGGCTTCGGTCTGGCCGGGGTCCACGGACTGGATGCCGGCGCGCACGATCTCACTGGCGTAGGCCGCCTCGTTGAGGCCGAGCGCGAGCAGGGCGGCCACCGTCGGCGTGATCAGGGCGTTGGTGTCCCCGCTGACGAAGGTGATGTCGGTGAACGGGATGCCGATGAGAACCTTCTTGTACAACGCGGCGGCGTATCCCCAGAAGATGATCTGGACGAGCAGGGGGGTGCCGCGAAAGATCCAGACGAACAGGGTGGACAGGCCGTACAGCACCGGATTGTGCGACAGCCGCATCACGGCGAGCAGGGTGCCCAGCACCAGTCCGAGCGCCATCGCGGCCACGGTCAGCCACAAGGTGGTGGCCAGGCCGTCGAAGATCAGTGGTTCGAAGAGGTAGTCGCCGACGATGTCCCAGCGGAGGTTGGCGTTGCCGGCCAGGGAGCCGATCAGCCCCCCGACGGCCAGCAGGGCGGCGAGCGCGGCGATCCACCGGCCCCAGTGGCGAACGGGGATGATCCGCGGTTCGTCGGGCGGCGGGACATCGGTGCGGGAGGTGTGCGTGGTGAGGGACGCGGCGCTCATGTCTAGTCCACCGCCGCGTTCTTGGTCGCCGTCTGCACGGCGATGGAGGCGACTCCGTACTTGGCGTAGATCTTCTTGACGGTGCCGTCGTCGATCAGCGACTGGAGCGCCTTTTGGATGGCGTCGGTCAGCTGTGGCTGCTTCTTGGAGACGGCGATGCCGTTGGGCGAGGCGTTGTATCCGCCGGGCGCCTTGGGGTCCTCCACCAGATCGAAGGCCTTGCCGCCGTCAGCGGTCTTGGCGGTCCAGCCGGCGGCCGGCTTGGTCAGGACGTCGGCGACGACCTTGCCCGAGCGCAGCGCCAGTTGGGCGTCGGAGTCCTTGGGGAAGGTCTGGATGTCGATGGATTTGCGGCCGGAGCGCGCGCACTGCTTTTGATGGGCCTTGAGCAGCTTCAGCTGATTGGTCGCGGCCTGCACGGCGACCGGGCTTCCGCACAGGTCCTCCAGCGTCGTGACCTTCTTCGGGTTGCCCTGCGCCACGAGGATGCCCGAGCCGGACTGCGAGTAGTCGACGAAGTCGACGACCTGCTGGCGTTCCTTGTTGTCGGTGATGGCCGACATCGCCACATCGAACTTGCCCGCTTGTATGGCCGGCACGATCCCGTCGAACTTCTGCGGGGTGAACTTGAAGGTCACGCCGAGCCGTGCCCCCAGCGCCTGGCCCAAGTCGTAGTCCAGTCCGGTCAGTTCGCTGCCGCCTTCCTTCACGAACATCTCGAAGGGTGCGTAGGGCACGTCGGTCGCCACGCGGACCGTGCCGGACTTCTTGACGGCGTCCGGCAGGGCGGCGTGCAGGTCGGTGTTCTTCTTCACCGTGACCCCGGCGACCTCCGCGGAGGCGGGAGCCTTGCCGGCCGGCTCGTCGCTGCCGCCGCAGGCGCTGAGGAGGCAGACGAGCGCTGTGGGGACGGTGACCAAGGCGGTGCGACGTGGTGCGGATCTGGGCGTCACGGTGGGTTCCTCTTCGCTTCGCTTGCGGGCGGTGGCCGACGGGCCCGTTCGAAGAGGGAAGTTACATCCTGAAGCTGAGAGTGCATAGATGTATCGGGCGTTACGTTCGCGTAACGCGGCACGGTGGCGAGCTCGACCCGCAAGAAAAGCGGTTGAAGTGCACTAATGGAGCGATCTGTGCAGGCGGCCCGGAGAAGACTCAGCGTTACGTATAGCGCTCACGGTGAGCGACTTGTATGTTCCGGGTTCACCTCAAGGCACCGACGGCGTACTCACGCCGCGCCGAGAGGCATGAGCCGAAGGAGACCTCGTGAACCCCTTCTTCACCACCCGCAGCGGGTTGCGCTCGGCGCTGCTCGCCGCGGTTCTGGCCCTGACCGCCACCGCACTGGCGGCACCGCCCGCCGCCGCGCGCGGCGACCGCGTCCGCCTGGGCAGCGCCGGCGACGTCAGCCGTAGCGCGTGGTCCGGCCCGGCCTTCACCATGAACGGTGACGGCGGCGTCGTGGCGGCATCGATGCGCCGGGCGATCGACACCATCCGCGGCGGAACCGGCACCATCGACGTGGTGGTCCTGGCCGGGTCGGCCGCCTCATCCGGCAGCACCACCCCCGAATGCGACAGCGTGATGCGCCTCGCCGGCGTCAACTCCTGTACGACCTGGACCCTCACCACCGCATCCGACGGCAACAACGCGCAGGTGAACCAGGACATCCGCAACGCCGAATTCGTCTACTTCGCCGGCGGCGACCAGTGCCGCTACACGGCGTGGAAGGGAACCAGCCTGCCGGCGTCGGTCAAGTCCGTCGTCGCCAAGGGCGGCGGCAGCGGAGGGGGCAGCGCGGGCACGCACATCAACAGCTCGATCGTGTACGACGCCTGCCGGGGCAGCATCACCAGCGACGAGGCGCTCGACGATCCCTACGACTCGTACGCCACCTTCACCACGGGCATGTTCTCCTGGCCGCACTACGCGGACACGATCAACGACTCACACTTCGTGGCCCGCGACCGGATGGGCCGACTGATGTCCTTCGCCGCGCGGGCAGTGAAGGACGGACGCACCACCCAGGGCCGGGCATGGGGCGTGGGCGTGGACGAGGGCGGCGGTTCGCTCTTCCTGGACGCCCAGGGCAAGGCGACGCTCTACGGCGCCGACGCCTACATCGTGCTCGCCGACCACCAGCCCGAAAAGGCGGTGGCCGGTCAGCCGCTCACCTACAAGGGCTTCAAGATCTGGCACCTGACGCCGGGCGCCACCTTCGACTTCGCCCAACGCCCCACCTGCGGCTACTACCTGCGCAGCGTCATCGACGGCAGGGCGGACGCCGGACTCTACGACGGGACACCGTCCGCCTGCTGATACGTCGATGCCTCCCGTAGCGCCTCCCGACGGCGTGGGCGCCGGTCGCGCCCTTCCACCCCTGCTCCGCGCGCGTGACGCCACGTCGCTACCGATCGGGGATGCGAAGGAAGCGGCAGTGGTCTCGCGGTCGGGGGGTGGGGGGGGAGCGTACCGGCCCGGTAGTCCTTACTCAGGGACCGCTTGCGCGGTGGGGCGGTCGGGCTCGTCGGAATCCTGCAGTTCGGCCAGCAGGGCGGTCTGACCGGCAAGGAGGTCGGTGAGAATGCGGCGGGCCGCGCGCAGGAGTTCGGCGACGTCGCCTCCGGCCAGCGCGTAGGTGACCGTGGTCCCCTCGCGGGTGGAGACGACGATGCCGGAACGGCGCAGTACGGCGAGTTGCTGCGAAAGATTGGACGGCTCGATGTCTATGTCGATGAGCAGATCCCGTACGGATACCGGCCCGTTCTGCAGGAGTTCGAGGACGCGGATGCGGACGGGGTGCCCGAGCATGCGGAAGAACTCTGCTTTGACCTGGTAGAGGGGGCGCTGCACGGGATCGCTCACTTCCCTGGTTCGGATGAGGCTGCGAAGAGGGGCGCGGCCGCCTCGCCCGTCGTTCTCCCCATTCTTTCCCCGCCAAGACCGCTGAAGCCGAAAGTTCGACAGATGCAGACGTAGAGACTTGAAGAAGTCTTCAAGCAGCGGGCAAAAAAGGGCTGTTGCAGGTCAGACTTCCAGCTGCTCCTCGGTGCGCCTGAGGTGATGACGGGCCATGGCGAGGTTCGAGCGGGCCTTGTCGATGACGAGGTAGATGAACAGCCCGTTGCCGGACTTCCCTGCCACCGGGCGGATGAGGTGGTACTGGGTGCCCAGAGTGATCAGGATGTCCTCGATCTTGTCCGTGAGGCCCAGCATTTCCATGGTGCGCAGCTTGGCGCGGATCACGTCGGTGTTGCCGGCCGCGGCGACACTCAGGTCGAGGTCCTTGCCGCCGCCCAGGGTGCCCAGGGCCATGCCGCTGGTGTAGTCGACGGCCGCCGCTCCCAGCGCGCCCTCGATCTCGGTCAGCAGGCTCTTGAGCGACACTTCCACACTGGTCATGGGTTCTCCTAAAGGGAGAGAGGTACGAGGGCTGGTTCCAGGCCCTCGCACAGAACCTAGGAGGTGCACCCTCTGCCTGGGGGCAGATGCCCAAAGCGGTTGCGGACGGTGTTTCCACGCGATAGAGGACGTGCCGTGCCGCGGTGGCCGCTCGCGTGTGGTCGGTACGGTGCGCTGCATGAGCGAGGAGATACAGCGGGTGCGGGCGGCGTGGACCCGGCTCGAGCAGTGGTTGGCGCGGCACGCACCGCTGTCGCATCGAAGTGTGCTTGCGCCGGCGTCCGAGGAGGAGATCGGCGCGGCGGACGCGGAGCTTCGCCGGCAGCTGGGCTTTGGGCTTCCCGCCGAGTTGGTCGCGCTGTGGCGGCTGTGCGGGGGAGTGGAGCACCAGGTCATCGAGGAAGACGAACAAGGCGAGGTCGCTTCCGGAGCGTTCTTGCCGGGCGGGATCATCCTGCCCCCAAGCCAGGCGGTGGGGCTGCGGCTTCCCGGCGTGGGGCACAAGGATGGCTGGGGCGGCCTGCCCGCGGTGCCGTGGCTGACCCGTGACGAAGCCGGCCCTGAATCCGGTCACTGGGTGTGCGACGGCGCAGTGGGCCGCTGGTATCTGAGTGAGCCGCCGGAAGGCCCTGCCCCCTTCACGTCGATCGCGCACTACTTCGACGAAGTGTTCTCCACCCTCACCCAGGGGCCGGCCGACCGGATGGGCTCCGATGTGCCCGGCCTGGTGTGGGGGTGCCTGATCTGGGACGACCCGACGCGGCAGCAGCCGTTCCGGACTCTGGATGAGGCGTCCGCCCACTGGCATCCGGTGCACTGACCGTGCAGCCAGGGGCCCTGCCGCCGTGCGGTGCGGCGGCGAGAGCGTCCTGGCCCACGACCTCTGGCCGGTCGGGCGACCGGCTCGTCACGACCAGTCAGGCCGACTGGCACTCAGAGGTGCCACGTCATTGACGATTGCCATGCACCCGGCTGAGGGGATGCCCCGTCGTTGGGATAGAAGTCGATGGTGCCGACGGATGGCGTACTGCCCAGGCTGTCTCGGGTGATGTCGTCGACGATGTCGGCACCGCGGGGGAGTGGGGCCGCGGCCGCACTTGTGGTGGATAGCAGCAGGGCACCGGCGGCCATGGACAGAGCAGCGCAGATCTTCGTCGTTTTCACACCCGCCCAACAGTGGCCCCGCGCATCAGGTCACGCACGATTCGCACCCAGCACAACGTGGTTGCCCCCTTCGCGTGTCAGTGCTGCCCGTCCGGCAGGACGACGGGACGGGCGACCGGATCGGCCTGCACCGGGTGGGAGATGATGGGCCTGCAATGGGGCAGCGTGAGGGCAGGAGCGGCATGGCACAGCGAATTCACCGACCCCGTGAGGACGCGGAGTTCGATTTCATTCTCAAGATGAGTGGGCTCCCGGTCTTCGCATACTTCACCGGGGCATGGCCCAAGGCCATCGAGCCTTGCCGCGAGATGGACGGGGTGGTGGCTGGCATCGCCGACGACTACGCGGGCCGTCTGACGGCCGTCCGCGCCGACATTACACGCTGTCCGGCCGCAACCGAGCGCTATGGGATCACCGCGGCCCCGTCCTGGGTCCTGCTGAAGGAGGGGGAGGCGGTGGCGCAGGGCACGGGGCCCGTGACTCCCGCCGAGGTGCGCACGTTCCTGGACGGTCACCTGTGAGCGACCGGCTCGTGCCGGCGATGATCACGTGGTCTCGTCGCGCACGGGGGCCGGGTTGCGGCTCACAGCCGTCTCTCGCCCCACGCGCTTCAGCTTCTCGGGATTGCGGACATGGTAGGCACCGGTGACGTAGCCGTTTTCGATCCGCACCGCCACCACGCCGTCGACCTCCCCATTGACGCGGACCAGGAGCCCCGGCTCTCCGTTGATCTGGGCCAGCTCGACCGACCTGGGGGCGGTGCGTTTCCACCAGCCGCCCTCCAGTAGACGGGCCACCCTGTCCGCGCCCACGATCGGCTGCAGCAGGGCGTGTTTGATTCCGCCTCCATCGCTCAGGGCGACGACGTTTGGCGCCAGGATGTCGAGCAGGCTCTGCAACTCGCCGGTCTCGACCGCTTGCTGGAAGGCTTGGAGCGCGGCTCGGGTCTGGTCCGCGCAGACGGTGCCGCGCGGTCGGCGGGCGGCGACATGGGCCCGGGCCCGGTAGGCGAGCTGGCGAACCGCGCCGGGGCTCTTGCCGACGGCTTCGGCGATCTCGTCGTAGGGGACGTCGAACACCTCACGCAGTACGAACACCGCTCGTTCGACCGGCGTCAGTGTCTCCAGAACCAGCAGCATCGCCATCGAGACGCTCTCGGCCAGTTCGATGTCCTCGGCGACGTCCGGCGCGGTGAGCAGCGGCTCGGGCAGCCACGGTCCCACGTAGGACTCTTTGCGCCTGCCCAGTGCCCTCATCCGGTCCAGGGCCAGCCGGGTGACGATCCGTACGAGGTAGGCGCGCTCTTCCCGTACGGTCGCCGGGTCGACGCCGATCCATCGCAGCCAGGTCTCTTGCAGGACGTCTTCGGCGTCGGTGGCCGAACCGAGCATCTCGTAGGCGACGGTGAACAGCAGATTGCGGTGGATCACGAACACGGCTGTGGCCGAGTCCACCGGCTGGTTTTGCTGCGTGCTCTCACGAGGTGCGGCTGTGCCTGGGCTTGGGTTGCTGCGCCGCTGGCTCATCCCCGGCTCCTGTCTGGTCGTTCACAGCTGTGCTCCACGCGCACTAGACGACGGCCGCCGCCCTTTCGTAACACCGTCCAGCCGGTGTCTTAGGTCACACGATGGCGGCTGTTACGGGCGTCAGGACAGGTGCGTCTGATGTCCGTCCGGGAGCGCACTCGCTGACCGGTGGGAGATCCCTGACACCGACGAAGGGCATGGAACATGAGCAGCAGTAAGTTCGCGGTAGCCGGAGCCACCGGGCGACTGGGGCGCCACGTGGTGGACGTCTTGACCGAGCGGGGACATTCGGTGGTGCCGATGTCCCGCGCCACCGGCGTTGACATCATCACCGGTGAGGGCCTGATTGAGGCGTTCGCCGGTGTCGACACCATCATCGATGTCGCGTCGTGGCACGCATCCGACCAACAGGCCGCCACGGAGTTCTTCCGCACCGCAGCGCGCAACCTGCACCGGGCCGGACAACAGGCGGCAGTCGGAGGCGTCTTGGCCGTGTCGATCATCGGCGCCGACCTGGCCACCGAAGGGTTCGTCGCGGCCCAGCAGGTCCACGAGGAGGCCACTCTGCACGGCCCGCTGCCCGCTCGTATTCTGCGGGCCGCGCAGTTCCACGAGTTCGTCGGTCAGCTGCTGGATTGGCGGCAGGGCGACGTGGCGTACATACCGCGGCTGCCCACGCAGCTGGTGGCCTGCCGCACCGTGGCCGAAACGCTGGCCGACCTGGCCGCCGACACCGACGCCCCCGCCCAAGCGACGGGGGGAACGCCCATCCCCGAGATCGCCGGGCCCCGCACGGAAACCATGGCCGCTGCGGCCAAGCTCCTCGGGGCCCGCCGCGGCATCGAGGTCGTCGAGATCGACGGGTCGGGAATGCCCGATGCCGAGATCGCCGCCGCCGGTGGCTTCCTGCCCAGCCCGCACGCCACGCTCGCGGGCCCCACCTTCCAGCAGTGGCTCGACGCTCAGTTCTGATGCGGGCCCATCGGGTGGGCCGCTCGGCACGCCCCCGGACTCTGCCGACGCCGGGCCCCTGCCGACACCGGGTGCCGGTCCGACACAACTCGATCATTTGGAGTGCGTCCATGAGTGCGTCCATGTCCCGGTGAGGCCGCATCGCCGTAAGACCAGGTGAGGCAACATCGCTTATGAAAAGAGGACTTCCATGCACGACACTTCGTCCGCCGGCAGGCCCCAGGACGCCGCGCCGGAGCCGTCCTGCCATGCCGGCGCGCATACGGCAGCGATGATCGCCCGCAACGTGAACGGCCGCGGCGCCACCGTGCTGTTGCGGATCGTGGCGACCCTGGCCGGTGTGGAGACCTTGGTGCAGGGGTTGTTGGCCGGGATGCTGCTGAACGGCGACATCGCCTCGATCGACCCGCACGGCTTCAACGCCTACGTCTTCGAACTCTTGGTGATCCTGCAGGTGGTGGCCGCGCTATGGCTGTGGCGGCGCGATCGCTGGCTCACCTGGCCGCTGAAGGCCACCACCGGGATCCTGCTGGCCACCTTCACCCAGACCGCGCTGGGGCTGCACAGTTCGCTCGCCGCGCATGCCACCCTCGGCGTGGCTCTGTGCGCGATGCAGATGGCACTTGTCCTGCGGGCCTTCGCGCTTCGCCCGGAGCACCCCGCCGCCCCGCCTTCCTGAAACGGCCGCAGGTGGTGGTGCCGGGAGGCGGGGCGAGAAGGCGGAAAATGTAGGGGCATAGCGTGGTCTGGGTGGGGCACAAGGTGCAGCACAGACCCCTGTGAGTGGCTTTGAGGGAGTTGTTCGATGCTGATGGCACACCCCGTCGTGCTGAAGAACCTGCTGGAGCAGTACGAGACGCTGAGCGCCCTGCACGCCGAGAACGGCACCGATCAAGCACGACAGCGCATGGAAGACGTCGCCTACACGCTGTGCATATCGACCGGCACCCGCCACATCGATGCCGCCCTCGACGCCGCACGCCACCAGCTTTCCACCCCCCACCCGCATCTCGACAGCGAACCCATCCTGACCGCCTGAGTCAGGGCCACCGCTGCACGGCGCCCCTACCAGGCAGCCGTCAGGAGAGCCGTCCCGAGCAGCACACGCGACTACCTGTGCTGCGGCAAGAACGCGTCGATGACCTCGGCGATCAGGGTGGCGCCGCGGGTGTTTTGGTGGATGTGGTCGGTGGTCAGGAGAAGGCCTCGGCGCTGTGAAATCGTGTCGAGGCTGTGGCGCAGCACGGTGCGCCGGGCCAGGACGCCGGCGCTCGCCCAGGCAGTGGGATCCCGGTAGGGGATCGGCGGCGGGTCGGCTTGGTGAAGCTCCTCCACTTGGCGTTCGTGCAGCGGGAGGTAGGCCGCCCCGCTGGAGGTGGCGACCTCGGCGATCAGCCGACTGTAGGTCTGTGAAGCCTGCGCCGGCGCATCGTCGAGTTGTTGGCCAAGGACCGGGAGCGACAGCAGGGCGATCGTCGCGTCGGTCTGCGTGCGCAACCGTTCGACGGCGGCTGTCAGGCACTGCTGGAACCAGTCGGCCGACGGGCGTCGGGGGAGTTGTTTGCGCTTCATGGCTTGCTCGATGGGATAGCCGGACAGGCTGGCTCGGGCGTCATTGGTCCCGATCAGCACGGTGATCACGTCGGGTGGGTCCGCGACGACGGCGTCGAGGCGCCGCAGGAGGTTGTAGGCGAAGTCGCCGTTGGCGGCGAAGCGAGCGGACCGCACGTCGCCGCGAGGATGGCATCGCTTGAGCAGGTCCACGTAGTCGACGCTGAGCTGCGCGCGGGTGAGGCTGTCGCCCAGGCACGCGAGACGTGCGGTCACCGGGCTCGCGGACCGGGCGTGCCGGCGTGCTCGGTGGGGCGGGCATCGGTTCGAGGACGGTGCTCGGTGTCCAGTCCGGCGGTGATGGTCAGGATAGACGCCAGCCCCGTCATGTCGACCGCATGCCAGGTTCCGGCCGGGTTGACGGTGGCTTCACCCGGCCCGAGCACCACGCGCTCGGCCCTCCCCTCCACGTCGCGGGTGACCGTGACCGACCCGCCGAGGCAGACGACCAGTTCGTCGCCGACAGGGTGGCGCTCCCAGTGGTCTCCGGGGCCGTCACCGTCGAAGATCGTTACGATCCGGCCCTCGGCGCCGTCGGCTGCGACCGCGGCGCTGTAGGCCTGGAGCACCTGCGGGTCCCAGGCGAAGCCCTCGATCGATCGCGCCCTCGATCCCAGTCCGAGGTGCACGGGCGTGGTGCGCAGGTCGATGGCGTCGCGTTCGTGATCCAGAAGTCTCATGTGGAGGATCGTCACAGGAGAAGGACCGGGCGGTCTTGAAGAAAAGGGAACGGACAAAGGGCCCGCGAACAACCGGTCGGCCCACCCCTACCCGGCCCCCAGGAGGATCTCGCCACGACGCCAGGCTGTCGGCGATCGGCCGGTGAACTCGCGCCAGTCCCGGACCAGATGGGCCTGATCGGCGTAGCCGCAGACGCTCGCCACCTCGGCCCAGGGGAGCGGAGTGTGCACGGTTGCCAGGGCGTGGGCGTGCTCGAAGCGCAACACGCGGGCGAAGGTCTTGGGCGACAGGCCCACCTCGCCGCGGAACCGATCGGTGAGGTAGCGCCGACTCCAGCCCAGTTCCGCGGCGAGCGCCCCCACCTGGATGCGGCCCTGCGCGGCGACGAGGCGGCGCCACGCCTCGGCCACCTCGGCGCCCTCCCGGGGCACGCGTCCACCCTCGGTGCGGCCGACGGCTCGCAGGAGCACCTCATCCAGCGCCGCGAACCGCGCGGGCCATGTCTTCGCGGCGCGAAGGCGCTCGACCAGCTCCACGCCAAGCGGTCCGAGAAGCTCCTCGAGCGGGATGAGTTGATGGGCGAGCGCGGCGGCGGGCATGCCATAGACGGCCCGGGCCCCCAGCGGGGTCAGCGACACCTTCACGCCGTGTTGGCGTCCGTCGTGGTGGATCGCGACGGACCGGCACATCAGACCCCCGGCCACACCGCCGAACCGGGTGGCCGAAGACCCCTCGTCGGTGCCCGCCGCCACCTCCAAAGGGCCGGACAGACTGATCACCGCGGTCAGTTCCCGGCCCGGCGGACCGCAGTGCACCCCGGCCGGGAAGCCGCGCAGGTCAAAACCGACGTACGAGCCGACGTAGCGTCGCAGGGCGGGCGCCGGACGTGCCTCGATCTTGGTAGCCGTAGGGTCCTTCACCCGGTTCAGTGTACGAACCGGCGACCCCGAAACGGCCGCCACCGGAGCCAACTCGTGCGGCGCGCCGCTCACTTCAGCATCCAGGCCCTGATCCCGGACCGGTCGATCCCGCCCCCAGGGGGGAGCAGCCAAGAGCTCGGCCGGGGTTTCGCGGCCGAGCTCTTGGCGTGGGTGCTTCTCAGCACGGCACAGCGCGCCGCGCGAACACATTCTCCGGGCGCCCCGGATTCGTCCGATGACCGTTCTCCTGCTGTCCTCTTACGGTCGTTTCGTCGTGCGGCGCCAGCCGAACGGGCCCGGCAGGTCCATCGACGTGGTGCGCCGGCCGGTGCTGCTGTGGGTATGGCGGGGGCCGTTGCGGCCGCCTGTGGTGAGGGACCACGATCGTTTGTTGATGTTCAGCCGTACGCCGGGAAGTATGCGGAAGCTCTTGCGGAAAGTGAGCGGCATGGGATCCTCCTGAGGTCCTCCTCCGGATACCCGGAAAGGCCCGCCCCTCACCTGCACCGCGACTCCGCGCTGATTGAGGGGATCGTTCAGGGCCAACCGTGGTGCGAGGAACGGAGCGTGCTCACGCAGCCGAGGATCCGGGTGCCGCACACGATTGCGCCCCCGGGTAGGACGCCGCGTCCGTACCGGCCGGAGTCCTGGGTGCCCTGCTCGACCGTGCGGCGAGCTGCGATTCACCTTCGCGGGCCGCGTTGCGCTGCGTGCCGCGGGCCGCGTGACACGCTGAGCCCCGTGGATCTGTGATCGTCGAGGAGGTTGCCACGTGGCGCAGCAACAGCCGGCCGAGACGGCCGGCGTGCCGGACGTCCGCGCCGAGGAGAGCCGGCTGCGCAAGGACCTGGGGTTTTGGGCTCTGACCGCGATCGGCTTTTCCAACATCCTCGGCTCGGGCTGGCTGTTCGCCGCCATGTACGCCGCCCAGATGGCGGGACCCGCCGCGCTGCTCTCGTGGATCGCGGCCGGTCTGCTGTGCGCGCTGGTGGCCCTGGTCATGGTCGAACTGGGCGCCACCCGGCCCGAGGGCGGCGGCACCGTGCGCTGGCCGCTGTATGCCAACGGCCGCCTGGTCGGCACCGTTGTGGGCTGGTCCGTCATGCTGTCCGTGGGCGGCACCGCGGCGGAGATCAGCGCGATCATGCAGTACGCCGCCCACTATGTGCCCGGGCTCTATGACGGCGGCAGCCTCACCGCGTCGGGCCTGGGAGTGGCCACCGCGCTGAGTGTGCTGCTGACCGCGCTGAACTGGTTCGCCGTGCGGCTGTTCGCCCGTATGAACAACCTGGTGTCGGTGTTCAAGGTCGTCGTGCCGGTGCTCACGGTGGCCGCCCTGTTCCTGTCCGGCACCCACTCGGGCCGCCTCACCGACCACGGTGGGTTCGCCCCCTACGGTTACGCGGCCTGCCTGACCGCTCTGGCCGGCGGCGGCATCGTGTACTCCGTCAACGGCTTTCAGGCCCCCTTGGACTTCTCCGGGGAAGCCCGCAACCCGCGCCGCAACGTACCCGCCGCCGTCCTGACCGGCATCGGTCTGGCGGTGCTCGTCTACCTCGGGCTGCAACTGGCCTTCCTCTACACGGTGCCCGACTCCCTGCTGGCGCACGGCTGGCAGGGGGTCAACTTCGAGTCACCGTTCGGGCAGCTCGCGCTCGTCCTCAACCTGCACTGGCTGGCGACGCTGCTGTATGCCGACGCGGTGGTCTCTCCGGGCGGCTCCGCCTACGTGGGTGTGGCGATCGACGCCCGCCACACCTATGCCCTGTCCAAGAACGGTCTGCTGCCCCGTTTCTTCATGCGCATCGATCCCCGCTCGGGTATCGCGCGCCGCGCCTTGGTCCTCAACCTCGCCGTCATCATCGTCTTCATGCTGCCGTTCGGCGGCTGGCAGGACATCGTGAGCGTGATGGGCGACATGTACCTGATCATCTACGCCGCTTCGGCGGTGGCGGTGGCGTCCTTCCGGGCCCACGACCGGGAGCGTGGCCTGCCCCTGGCCGAGGGGCACATGCCGGGGGTGCGCTGGATCGCCCCGGTCAGTTTCGCCGTGGCGAGCGAGTTCATCTACTGGTCGGGCTGGGACGACCTGCGGCTGGCCCTGCCCCTGGTCCTGGCCGGTGTTCCGCTGTTCCTGCTGCAACAGCGCAAGACGGCGGGCAAGCCCCCGGGCCTGGAACTGCGCCAGGGGGCCTGGCTGGTGGTCCACCTGGCGGCTTTGACGCTGCTGTCGTGGCTCGGCACCTTCGGCGGCTCGGGACATCTGCCCGCGCCCTACGACTCGCTCGTGGTGGGCGTTCTCGCCTTCGCCGTCTTCGGTTGGGCGGTACGTTCGGGCGCTGCCCACCTGCGCACGAACCCCGCTCACTGAGCGACCTGTCGGCGCTCGACGCGCCCGCCGAACGCCGCCCGGCCTGGTCCGCCCGGGCTCGGGCGAATCGTTCACCGGTCCCGCGGCGCGTGCGAGGACGGACCTCTTCCTGGCCGCCGACACCACGAATCAACTTTCCAACTTGTTGGAAAGTTAGCTTCGATATGGTAACTTTACAACAAGTTGAAAAGTATGGGGAGGGGGTTCGGGTGCTGCAGATCCAGATCGGTGCCGAACGCGCCGCGGACGCAGGGGACCTGCTGGGTCGAGCCACCCTGGGATGGCGTCCCGGCATGAGCGAGGCCGAAGTCTGGGAAGTCAGCCGGGGGATCTGGAAGTTCAACGCCGACCGGGCCCTGTCCCAGGATGAGGTGCAGATCATCAACACCGAGGGCACCGTACTCGCGGTCGCGACGATCACCGGCATCTCCAAGCACGGGGAGCGCTACGCCCTCGAAGGGGACCTCCTGCTCGGTGACCCGCGGGTCGGCCGGCCCACCCCCAGCCCGCACCGGTCCCGCAACCCCGTCACCTACATCTGAACGGGCCGGCCCGTTGAGCCACGCCGACCCCCTCGACACTCTCGACGCGCACACGGCATTCCCCAAGGGAGAAGACACGGTGGACAGCGAGCAGACCCCGCCCCGCCCCGCCCCCCGCAAACTGGCGGCCCTGGGTGACATGGTCGGCGACGTCCTCACGCCCACCACCCCCAAGGGGCAAGCCTTCGGGCTGCGGGATCTGGACGCGGCCACCGGCGGCCTCCAGCCGGGCCGCCTGACCCTGGTGGCCGCGCCCCCCGGCGCAGGCGGCAGCCTGCTGGCCCTGGCCGCTGCCCGTCACACCGCCCTCGTGCAAGGCCACCACGTGCTGTACGCGGCCGCGGGCCTGACCAAGGAAGTCGTCACCCGGTGGATCATCGCCGCCGAGGCGGGAGTTGACCTGCGCAACCTGCGCGCCGGAACGCTCACCGCACTCGAACGCGAAGCCGCCGAGGCGGCCGGTGCCAGCGTGGGGCATGCTCCGGTGCTCTTCGATGACGGCGCCGGGCTGACCGCTAGGGCCATCTGTGAGACCGCACCCTACGTCGACGACCTCGCCCTGATCGTCGTGGACCGCCTGCACCAGACCCACGACCCGCACATCCCGCTCTCCGGCGACCAGGTGCCGCCCGCGGTGCGCACGCTGACGCACCTGGCCCGGCAGCTGGCGGTGCCGGTACTGGCCGTCTTGAACACCGACGACCCCGAGGCCGTGCGCGGCCTGGACGCGGATGTCACCCTCACCCTGGCCGTCGCCGACGACTGCGGGCTCGCCGACGTCGCGGTCGCCGAGCGGGACTTCGGGCAGACCACGATCCGCCTCCAGGCGCAGCTCGACCGGGCCCGTTTCACCGACACCGCCGCGCCGCCGCATCCGGCTGCCTCGGAAACCACCGCATCGCCCGCCGAGGGCACCGCCGCAGCCGTGGCCGGTGCGGTCCCCGAGCCCGTCACCGAGACCGAGCGTGAACTGGTCGAGGCCGTCCTGCCCTTTACCTCCGGCGCCCTGCGCGGCCTGCCCTCCGAGGCCCTGCAACTCCTGTCCGATCACCGCGACGCCGTACTGAAGGGAGCCGCGGAGGAACTGCCCGACCTGCGCCCCTATACGACCGCCCTGGCCTCGGCCGCCGGCCTCACCCTCCCCGACAACCCGGAAGGCCGGCGTCTGCGCGCCGCCCTGGACGCCTTTGCCGCAGCCCAGCGCGCCGAGCACGCCCAGGTCCCGACCCCCGCCCCCGATACCGGCGCAGAGACCGGCCAGGACGCCGACGCCGAGGCCCTGACTGGGCGAGCCGAGCGCAGCACCCCGCAGACGGCACACCAGCAGCCGCCCGCGGAGGAGGAGGCAGCGGCAGAGCAGGAGCAGACTCTGCAACCCGGCGACGAGGACGACGAACCCGAAAACGCCTCCTTCCCTGCGCTGCGGCTGCTCAAGGAGGCCATCGGCCGGTCGAAGATGCACCCCATCGCGGTGATCGGCAAAGCCGAGCGTGACCAAGAGCCGTGGACCCTGTTCAACGAGGTCATGGACGGTGAGCCGCGCTGGGTGCACCCCCAGGTGCAGAGTGTCCGGGGCCGCGGCGGCAAGCGCCACCGGCTGATCGTGCCCGACAGCCTGGGCCCCGGCCAGTTCTGCACGATCGACCGCAACGGCTCCTATCCCTCGGCCTGCTCGGCCGTCACCCTGGCCCCCAACAAACTCCTGCACACCGGACCGCTGGAGCAGCGCGCCAAGGACCAGGCCGGCATCTTCTACATCGACGTGCCCGCCTGGGACCATGCCGCCATGGCCCACCCGCTGGGCCGGCTGGCCGACCGCCCCGACGACCAGGGCCGGATCTGGGTGACCACCCCGCACATGGAACTCCTGGAAAAGCTGATCCGCCAAGAGCAGATGGCGCACCCGCTGCGCATCTACGACTCGTTCACCGGCCGCGCCAACAACAGCCTCCTCAAGCCCTTCTACCAAGAAGCGAAGCAGGCCCGCGCCGAGCTGATCGAGGCGGGCGGCGAGCCGTACACCGAGTACAAGCGGCGCCTGTCCATCGCCCTGCGGCTGCTGTGGCCCAAGGGCGAACACCTCAACTCGCCCTTCTGGCGCCCGGACTGGCGCCTGAGCATGGTCGCCGAAGCCTCCGTGCGCCACTGGGTCGTCGCCTGGGGCGCCGTCCAGGAAGGACACACCCTCATCGCCCTGCGCAACGTGGACGAGGCGGTGTTCTGGACCCCGGACGGCGAAGCGCCGGGCAGGTACAAGGTCGGCACCGGCTTCGGCGAGGTCAAGGTCAAGGTAGAGGCCGAGCAGGGGAGTGAGGCCTGATGCCCCAGGGCCAGGGTCCCACTCTGGGCGCCGCACTCAACAGCCTGCTCGCCACCTACCATCTCACCCCCAAGGGGCGCCTGACCTCCTATAAGGCCAGGACCTGGCACGCCCAGCTGGTCCACCTCACCCAGACCCACCGCGGCTACAGCGCCCTGGAGGAGACCGGCCTGCACATCACGGCCGTCACCCTCACCAAGTGGCTGGCCGACGACGAGTACAACGTGCGCCGCCGCTATCGCGAGATCATCGGCCAGGCCTACGAAGCAGCCGCGACGATTCCCGCCGACCCGATCCCGCAGGCCTTCAAGGACCACCAGTTCGAGATCCGCGGCATCGTTAAGACCGGCGCGGACGAGCGCAATCGTGGTGCCGGCGGTTCCGCGCCGCTGCGCATCGACGGCCGCAACGGCCACTGGGCCTCGATCGAGGCCAAGTGGCGCGAGGGAGAGCTCGACGACGGTGAATTCGAGGACGATTTCATCGACTTCGTCATCTGTGACGACATCGGCGAAGGTACCGACGGCTGGGACTTCCCCGGCGGCACCTACATCGTCACCTGATCTCCCAGGACCCGACTGATCTCCCAGGACCCCGACGGCTGAAACCCGGCCTGCAATGCGATCGAGAGGTTGACGCGCAGGGCCGGGTCTCTCATCGGGTGGTACTGCGACAGGAGCGTGGTGATCGCCGCGGGTTCCCCTTGCGGCCACCAGAGCTCGTCGTGAGGGACACCAGCGGCGCGCCGTGCCCTCACGATGAGTGGGTCCAGGGCGCTCTCGAGTTGCGGTGAGGGCGCCGGGTGCAGTCGTTCTTCGACGCGGTGTCGGCGTCGTTGTTCGCGTCTTGCTCAGGGTGAGAAAGGCGCCGGGCCCTTGCCGCTGAGCACGGCGCTCCCGCTCTCTGCGTCCATGTCGATGCGCGCGGTCCCTTGGCGGCCGTCGGGCATGCGGATCGTGACGCTGCTGCTCTGGACGGCCACCCAGAACGAGGCTTGGAGCCCATCGGCGTGAATCGAGCCCGACCAGGACGTGGATGCCCCGGAGCCGACGGCTTCCAGGGCGGCCATCACCTCGGTCGCCTCCTCGCCGAGGATGAGGGTGGCAGGGCCTTCGTAGATGTTGGTCATGCGTTTCCCCCTGCCCGCAGAATGCGCGACGACTCCGACGCCTTGAGCTGGGTCGCGCGGTCGGTTTTCGGCGGTAGCCGGGGAACGGGCGCGCGATCCGTGCACGCCGGCACGGCAGACCTTGGGTTCCGCTCTGGTGGCCGCTGATCTGTACGTCTTTGGCGAGGCCCTGCATGCGCAGACAGCCAGACCTGCCTGGCCGGGCAGGGCGGCCACGGCAGGCGCAGACCCGGCGGGCCGACAGGCGGTGGTCGTGATCGCCCGGTGGCGGACCCAGCCACCGCAGCCGGTCGCGGTTGATTAACTTACTACCGCAGACGCGGAAATCTATGACGGCGAGAGTAGACATTGCGCGGTGATGTGGTTATGGTTTCTCACGTAGCCGAGATCAGCAGGGCCCGGCAGACAGGAACTGCCGGGCAGTAGTACCCGCAAGTGCAGTTGCAGGACGGTGCGGTGGTGGAGTTTCGAAGCCGGAGCGGTCGCAGGATGGCGACGGGGCTGATCACCGGACCGGGTGGCCCGCAGTGGAGAGGGGCCGCCGTGAGCAGAACCGCAGTACCCGCAAGATCCAGCAGCGTAGATAAATGCGCGGTACCTCGATGAAGGCGTCGGCTGCGGGCGCGCGCATCGGGAAGTTCGGCAGTGGGGTTCTAAGCCAGAGCAGATGCGAGAGAGGCGACGGGGCTGGCTGTCGAAGGGTGATGCTCGTGCAGATCACCGGAAGTTCGCAATACCAGCAGTACGCAGTACCAGCAGTGCGCAGTCCCCTTCGGTAATCAGTTGATCAAGAGGGAAGAACGGAGGAGCCGAGCGCCATCAGGATCGCCCGGGTGTATCTGCAGAGCCCGGGTACCGCAGGACATCGATAGTGAGGTGGTCTCCGGTCACGCAACCGCGATCCCCGCATCCCCCCGCTCCCAGGAGGGCGTGCGGACACAGAAGGCCGGTGCAACATCAGGGCCGGCAGATGGTGTAGCAGTTCCTTCGGGGCCCGGGTGCCGACATGGCACCCGGGCCCCTCAACGTGCTGCCCACGGTGGCGCCATGACAGCAGGCGCCAGCCGTCGTCGGTGCGCTCAGGGCGCCTCGGGCGGATTCGGTGCGCACAACAGCCGCACCACCTCTGCACGGTCCACCTTCCCGTTCGCGTTCAGCGGGAGCGACGCAACGGGGACGACCCGGTTCGGGACCATGTAAGGAGGGAGCCGGAGGCGCAGCGCGGCGCGATGGTCCACGGCCGCCGCGCCGGACGCGCTGGTGAGGGCCGCCGCCAGTTCGGTGCTGCCGTCCGGTGTCCCCAGCGCCACCACCGCCGCGTCGAGGACCCCCGGCAGGTGCCGCAACGCCGCCTCCACCTCACCTGGTTCGACCCGGTAGCCGTGCACCTGCACCTGCTGATCCGCACGGCCGACGTGGACCAGGGGCACGCCGGCGGGCAACGGCCCGTCCTCGGCTGCGGGGGAGGACAGCGTGGTCACGCGGTCGCCCGTGCGGTACCAGTGCGCGTCCGTCAGGCGGGTACCGGGATCGTAGGGAGTGGCGTCGGGCGTGAGGAAGCGGCCCGCGTCGTTGGCCGGATCGAGGTAGCCGCCGAAGCGCTGGGGTCCTCGTACGCACAGTTCGCCGTCGAGGAGGCGGCCTTGCAGGGCGGGGTGCAGGGGGCCGATCGGCACGGTGTCGTTCGGGGTGTCGGGCCACGAGTCGGGGTCGCGGGGCAGGCGGTGGGCGGTGCAGGTGATGGTGAGTTCCGTGGGGCCGTATGCGTTGTCCACCGTGCTGTTCTCGGCCGCCTGTGCCCATGCCCGCGCTTGACGCAGCGTCAGGGCCTCGCCACAGAACATGCTGCGCCGCAGGGACGGCAGGCTGCCCGGTTTCAGTGCGCGTAGCCGTTCGGCCAGGGAGATCACTGACGGCACGGAGTTCCAGTGGGTCAGGGCGCGGGTGGCGGCGAAGCGGACGGGGCGCAGCAGGTCGCCGCGGGTGGCCGCGACGAGGGTCGCGCCGGTGCCCCAGGCGGCGTACAGGTCCACGACGGACGGGTCGAAGGTCAGCTCGAAGGTCTGGGACACGCGGTCGCCGGGGCCGGGCCCGTAGTGCGGCACCGCTTGCTCCAGGTAGGCGCACACCTGGCCGTGTCTGATCGGAACGCCTTTGGGTTCGCCGGACGATCCCGAGGTGAACAGCAGGTAGGCGAGATCGTCGGAGCCGGCGGTCTGTTCGGGCAGGTGCGGTGGTGCGGTGGCGGCCGCTTCGAGCAGGTGCTCAGGGGTGAGCGTGAGCGTCGGTGCGGGCAGCTCGTCCGCGTGGTCGCAGGAGCCGTCCGTCAAGATCACGTCGAGTTGTGCGGCGGCGGTCACGCGCGTGTTGCGCGCGAGGGGGGAGGCGGGTCCCAGGGGGACCACGGCCGCGCCGAGACGGTGGACGGCAAGATATCCGGCGTACGCGACCGAGGTGCGTCCCGTCAGCAGCCCGACGCGGCGAGGCGCGGTGCCGGTGTTGGCCCGCTCCCAGAGCTGGTGGGCCACGTACTCCGCCGAGGCGGCGAGTTCGCTGTAGGTGAGCCGTGTGTCGCCGATCTCCAGTGCCGTCGTGGCGGGAAAGGCGGCGGCCGTGTGCGCGAACCAGTCGCGCAGCGTCCGGCGTTCGGCTGGTAGGGACTCGGTCACGTGTCGTTCATGCCTTTCAAAGGGAAGCAGGGGCCTGGAGGGGGTGGTGCGGGGGTGTATCGCCGCCGTCAGCGGCCGAGCCCACCGCGCAGCTCAGAGGCGTGCGGGAGACGGCACGCAGGCACATCCAGCGGTACGTTTCCCAGTCGCCGCCGTGCTGTCTTGGCGGTACGTCGATGTCCCACGGTCGTCCGGCTAGCCCGGCCCCCGCCGCTTTGACGCACGCTTCTTGTGCCGTCCATACCCAGGTCAGCTCCTCGGCCGCCCGAGCCGGGGGCAGCGCCAGCACGTCGGGTGCGTGGGACCGCAGCAGCCGATGGGCCAGGGTGCTGCTGACCGAGGCGGCCGGATGCTGGAGGTCGACCCCCACGCGGGCCTCGGTGGCGAATGCGCAGGCCACCATGCCCGCGCTGTGCGAGACAGAGATCCCGGCCGTGGGATGGTCGGGGAGGTGGGGCTGCCCGCGCCGGTCGTAGGCGATGGTGGCTCCGGCCAGCGGGGGCGCCACCGTGCGCAGCAACTGCCGCAGCAGGCCACGCCCGTGGAGGAAGCGGCGGGCTTGCCACTGGGGCAGTGCGGCGGCGTGGCGTGCGTCGTCGTCGTGGTTGCTCGGGGCGGCGGAGCCGGCCGCCACCCACACCCCTGCGGCCACCTCCAGGGGGTCCACCGACAGCCCGGTCCTCACCATTGCAGCGCCGGGCGGCCCAGGTCGTCGAGAACGTGCTCGGCGCCCTCGGCGACCGCGTCCAGCACCACCTCCGTCGTGCCGCCGCCGATGCCGAAGAGCGCGGCCTGCGCCCGGAGCTCTTGCATGCCGCCGTCGGCGAAACCGGCCGCCCCCCACAGGTGGGCACACTCGCCGAGGACGTACGGGACGGTGGTACCGGCGGCCGCCTTCAACGCCGCGGCGGTCTGGAGGTCGTAGTTTCCGGCGATCGCGGAGGCCGCTTGTGCGGTCAGTGCGTTGAGTTCCTGGACGCGCACGAGGGCGGCGGCGAAGCGCTGGCGGACGTGGCCGCGATTCCACAGTGTGCCGTCCTGGTGCGCGCGCTCGGTCAGCCGCAGTCGCGTGGCGATCAGCGCACGGCGGCACAGTGCCACGCCCCACAGCGCACCGGCCAGGCGCTCGACGGCGATGTGCCGGGCGAAGACCGGAAGTCCGAACCCGACCCGGCCCACCACGTGGTCGCGGCCCAGGCGCACCGCGTCGAAGGACACATGGCCGGCGCCGGAACCTTCATAGAGGGTCGAGCCCGCCGAACGGACCCGCACGCCGGGTGCGTCGGCCGGGACCAGGACCCAGGTGAAGTTCGCGAAGTGCCGGCCCGGCCGGTGCCGGGCCAGGACGAGGAAGGCCTCGGCCGTGGTGGCATTGGTGATCCACTCCTTGCTGCCGCTCACGGTGACGCCGGTGGGGTCGATGGCCGCCTCGGTGCGCAGCGCGGTCAGGTCGGTGCCCGCGGTGGTGTCGGTGGCGGCCAGGGCCAGGGTGGCCGCGCCGCTGAGGGTGCGGGTCAGTACGGGCTCGATCGGGGAGCCGGTTGCGGTGGCCAGGATCGGCAGGGCCGTGGCGAGCTGCACGCTCGCGGACAAGGTGGCGGGGATGGAACAGCGGGCGTCGGCGGCCGCCAGGACGTCGGCGAGCCCGTCGACGTCGATGCCCTTGCGGACGTCGCCGTCGCGGTAGGCGCGGGCGAGGTGGCCGGCCGCGCCGAGGGCTGCCCATAGGGACGACCCGTCGAGGGCGGGGCCGGGGTGCGGGGGGCCGCCGGCTGCCGGTGCCGGGGGCGGAAGGAGGGCGGGCAGGTCAGGCAAAGGTGACTCCCTGGTCGCGCAGGGCCAGGCGGCCGTCCGCCAGGTGCAGGCGGTCGTTGTGGTAGTTGAGCGCGGCCGAGCGCAGGTCGCGTACCGCCAGTTCGAGCCGGGTGGGCGAATTCTTGAGGTAGCCGTCGCGCAGCCCGACCGCCTCGACCAGCTCGTCGACGGCGGCGAGACACTGCTCGGAGGCGGTGATCTTGAGGGAGTTGAGCAGGAGCTGCTGCGGCGGACGGGACAGGTCCGCGCCGGATGCGACCACGCTCACCGACCGGTGGAGCAGCGCGTGGACCATGTCCAGTCGCTGCCGGGCGCGGGAGAGCCGGGTGAGCAGCAGCTCGGAGGTGGTGTCGAAGCGGGCGCGGCCGCCCGGTCCGCGCACCAGCCGCAGCACCCGGCCCAGCGCGCCCGCCGCGGTACCGAGCCAGGCGGCCGACCAGCCCAGGTGGGCCAGCGGGCCGAAGACGTGCGCGGCGATCTCGTGGAAGTGCCCCGGCTCGCCGACCAGTTGGTGGGCCGGTACACGGCCGGTCAGCCGCAGGGGCGCGCTGTGGCTGGCCCGCATGCCCATCGGCTGCCAGTCGCCGGTGCCCTCGACGGTCAGTTGCTCCCGGTCGGCGTAGACCAGCGACACCTCGTGCGCCGTGGCGTCGCCCGCCGCACGCATGGTGATCAAGAAGCCGTCCGCGTGCGCCCCGCCGGTGACGACCGGCGCGAACCGGTCGATCTCCAGCAGGCCGTCGGCGTCGGTCAACTGCGCCTGGGCCGTGGTGAGATGTCCGCCCTTGCCGGCTTCCGTGGTGACGGAGGCGAGGTAGACCTCGCCCGCCGCGACGCGGGGCAGGAGCGCCTTGGCCAGCCGCTCGTCGGCGTGCCGGACCAGGGCGGCGGACTGCTGGCAGTGCATGGCGAAGATCATGGCCACGGACATGTCGGCGCGCCCCAGCGTCTCGGCAGCCTGCACCAGGTCGCGCACGGACCCGCCCAGGCCTCCGTGCGTGACGGGCACCAGCAGCCCCAGCAGACCCGAACGGCGCAGCGCGTCCAGTGCCTGAACGGGGAAGGCGGCGTCGCGGTCGGCGTCGGCCAGGTGCGCCTCGGTCACCTCGACGACCTCGGCGAGTCGATCGGCCAAAGAGGGCCTGGCGTCGGCGCTCACGCACTCACCTGACCGGATTCCTCGTCGGCGAGCTGGGCGGCGACGGCCTGCCACAGACTGCCCGCCGTCGCGAACGTGGCGTCGTTCATGTCCTCGTCGGGCAGTTGGATGCCAAAGCCGTCCTCCAGCTGGAAGAGGAGTTCGATGGCCTGCATGGAGTCGACGCCCAGCCGCCGGAGATCGGTCTCGGGGGTGATGGCGATGTCGCCGGAGCCGGCGTGCTTGAGGAAGGGCCGGAGCAAGTCGGTGAAGCGGGGATCCACGGGGGCGGGTCCTTTCGGTACGGGGTGAAGCTGCGCGGAGGCAGCCGTCAGCGGCGGGCGATGCGGCAGAAGTCGTCGACGCGGCGCAGCTTTTCGGGGATGAGCTCGTCGGCGTCCAGTTCCAGGCCGAGGTCGCTCTCGATGCGGTCGATGATCTCGACCAGCCGGAAGGAGCTGAAGGAGGGGAAGGAGTCCAGCGCGGCGCCGTCCAGGAGGTCGGCCTGCGCCACGCCAAGGACGTCGGCGGCCATGGCGGCGATGGCACGGCGTAGCGCGTCGTCGGCGTCCGTGGCCACGGTCGTGGCCGGGTCGGCGGTGAACACGGTGCGGTCGGCGGCGAGCAGTGCGGCCAGCCGGTCGGTGGTGCCGGTGGGTTCGGCTCGTCCGCGGGCGACGCGGCGCTGGGCGAGGTAGACCTGCTCGACCAGCTTGTCCCAGGCCGTGAGGTGGGCGCGCTCGGCCTCGGTCGGTTCGCTGCGCCCGGCGCGCTGTGCGCGGTAGGCGGCGTGCAGCTTGCGGGCGCGGGTGAGCAGCCACGTCTCCGCCGAGAGCTGTTCGAGAGCGCGGAGCCGATCGGGCCACGTCGCGTAGGCGTGCACATAGGGCTCGGGGTCGATGTCGGCCACGCTGGGCTGCACCGGCTGGGGTGGGGCCGGGAGGAAGGTGAGGACCTGCGCCGGGCCGATGCCGGACAACGCCGCCTCGCCCAGGACGTGTTCCCCCGGAAGCGCCGCACCCCAGCGGGTCTCGATGCGGTAGGCGTCGGTGACGTGCCATCCCACGGGACCGGCGGTGAGCAGGAAACTGTGGTCCATGTGCGCGGTGCCGTGGTAGGGCAGCCACGGCAGGTGGTAGCTGTCGGCGACGACGTAGTGCACCTCGGGATGGCGGGCCGTTTCGGCCAGCAGCTCGGCGGCGGTCAGGCGGCGCCTGGCGGCCGTGCGCAGCCCCGCCAGGGGCGCGTCGGTCAGCAGACGCGCCTCGAGGGTGGGGTCCGCCGTGGGCAGGCCGTCGGGCAGTGCGCGCAGGGGCAGATCCAGGTGTGCGCCCAGGTTCAGGTGGGTGCCGGGGCCGTGGAAGTGGTCCGCGAGTACGGCCAGGTTCACCTGGATGCAGTCGAGCAGGTCGCTGCGCACGCCCTCCAGGGGCAGGGGGGCCGGGGCGCTCACGGGCAGGGGGATGGGCATGAAACGGTGTCCTCCATCGCTGGGAGAGGTACGCGGGTCAGATCCAGGGCGGCAGGACCGGCAGGCCGTCGGGCGTGTCGGCGAGGCCGCCGCGGCCGCTCAGCCAGGCCAGCAGCTCGGCCCGCGCAGCGCTGACCACGGGCCCGCCGCCGTTGAACCGGGCCAGCTCCACGCCCTCGGCGTCGCGCAGGGTGAAGGCGGGCACCTGCTTGGCCTCGGCGTAGTACCCCACGACGTCGTCCAGCACGATGTCGCGTGCCGTGGGCGGTATGCCGGACACCTCGTGGCCGATGTCCAGGTCCACCAGATGCAGGGTCAGTTCGCGCAGCCGGATGACGAGGATGCGGCGGGGGGTGCAGCTCTCGCCGGTGAACGGCACGATCGTGGCGTCCCACGCGGGCCCGGGCAGGGTCTCGACCGCGTGCTGCCAGCTCTGTGCGCTCTCGCGCAGCCGTGCCACGAGGTCCGTGGCGGGCAGCAGCGCCCCGGCCTCGATCTCGCTGTCCCGGGCGGCGCGGTCGGCGTACTGATCGGTCCTGACGCCGGTGCGCGCCCAGGTCAGCAGGCGTTCCAGGGCCGGGGCCTGGGCGGCGAGGTGGCTCAGGACGTGGGCGCGGGTCCAGCCCGGCAGCCGTGACGGGGCGGCGATGTCTTGATCGCTCAGGGTGGTGGCGGCAGTGAGGAGCCGCTCGGTGGCACGCTGGAGTTCACCGAAGACGGCGGGGCCGGGATCGATCTCCTTCATCGGGATCCTTTCGGCACAGGGGGCTTGGTCATCGCGCCGCCTCCAAGGCGTGGGGCAGGGGTACGGAGCGGCCCGTCAGCTTCGCGAACGCGTCGGCGATGCGTGCGAGTTGGTCCGCGATGTGTGGCAGCCGCACCGGGTCGTCGGCGGCCAGGGCTTCGGCCTGCTGGTGTTCGTCCCCGTAGAGCAGGCTGGTGGCCGCCTTGAAGCGCAGCGCGTCCGGCGCGTCGCCCAGCAGGTGCCCGGCGAGGACGACGACGCCGGATTCGTCCAGGAGCCGCCGGGCCAGCGAGGCCGAGTCCGTGACGCCCTGCGCGGCCAACTCGGCGCGCAGCGGGCCGAAGTCGGGGTAGACGTAGAACGCGCCGGTGGGGGGCCTGCACAGGGCTCCTGCGTCGAGCGCGATCTGGTGCACCGCGCGGGCCACGGCCCCGTGCAGGCGGGCGGCCTCCCGCAATCTGCGTACGACTTCCGGGGGTTCGGAGAAGGCGTAGGCGGCGACGTGCTGCATGGGGCCCGCGAGGGCGGACCACAGCTCGCTGGCGGCCGACACGACCCCTTGCGTCAGCTGCCGGCCGAGGTCGCCGGCGGGGAAGCGGGCGGCGCCGATGCGCCAGCCGCCCAGGCCCAGACTCTTCGACAGGCCGGTGGTGATGACCGTGCGCTCGGGCGCGACCTGTGCGGGGCTCAGGTACAGGCCCGAGGGGTCGTGCAGCACGTCGCGGTAGATCTCGTCGGAGATGACGACCAGGTCCTCGGTGCGCGCCAGCGCGCAGATCTCGCGTATGAGGTGAGCGGGGGCGAGCGTGCCGGTGGGGTTGTCCGGCAGGGTCAGGATCACCGAGGTCGGGTTGCGGCCCGCGGCGCGGGCCCGGGCGAGCGCGGCGCGCAGGGCCGCGGGCTCCGGAACGCCCCCGCACTGCGCGGGTACCGGGACCGCGATGGCCTGCTTGCCGGCGTACGCGATCTGGGGAGCGTAGGTGTTCCAGGCGGGGGCGGGGAGCAGGACGTCGCCGGGGAGGGCGAGCTGGAGGGCCATGAGCAGCGGTTTGCTGCCCGGCGCCAGCACGATCTGGTCGGGGTCGGTGGGCAGGCCGCGGCGCGCGAAGTAGCCGGCGACCGCCTGGCGCACGTCGGCGCGGCCCGCCACCGGCCCGTATGACGTCAGGCTTGCCCCGTCGGCCAGGGCCTGGGCCAGCCCGGGCAGCAGCGGCAAGCGGGCCTCGCCGAATGCCAGGTGCACCAGCGACTGCCCGGCGGCCCGGCGCTCGTGCACGAGTTGGTCCAGGGCCAGGTTGGGGGAGGGCGGGTGGTGCGGGAGGCCGGGCACGTGCGGGTTCCTTTCACGGGAGCGAGGGAGCGAGGGAGCGAGGGAGCAGGGGGAGGAAGGAGGGCGACAGACGTGGCAGCGGGCGGGATCACGCCGTCGCGTCGGGGGGCCGGGTCGCGCCGCGCAGCGCGGCCGCCAGGTCCGGCGGGCAGTCCGGTGCGAGCTCCAGGTCGTCGAGCCAGGCCGCGTCGGGGCAGTAATGGGCGCGGAAGGGCCGGCCGACCAGAGCGGGATCGCGGGCCTGGAGCATGCGCAGTTGGAAGTAGGAGCCCTCGGGCGTCGTCTGCACCCCGTCCACGACGACCTTGCCGGGCGTCGCGGACATGACCGGGCCGCGCACGGTGCGGGCCAGCCCCGGCAGCGTGCGGTAGGCGTCCTGGAAGATGGCCGACGCGCGCGCCAGCGGCACCTCGAAGTACGCGTGCGGGCCGGTGTCGCGCTCCACGAACAGGTAGTACGGGACGACCCCCGCGGCCAGTTCGGCCTTCCACAGCGCGCTCCAGGTCGCCGCGTCGTCGTTGACGCGGGCGATCAGCGGCGCTTGGCCGTACACGACGGCGCCGGTCGCGCGGATGCGGCGCAGCGCGTCCTGCGCGGGTGCGGTCTCCAGTTCGCGCGGATGGCTGAAGTGCGCCATCACGGCGAGCTGTTTGCCCGCCGCCACGACCTGTTCGAACAGGCGCAGCACGTCGTCGGCGTCGTGGTCGGTGGTGAAGCGGTAGGGCCAGTACGCCACCGATTTGGTGCCGATGCGCACGGTGTCGACCGAGTCGAGGGCCAGCAGCGGCTCCAGGTGGCGGCGCAGCCGCTCGGTGGTCATCACCATCGGGTCGCCGCCGGTGACCAAGACGTCGCTGACCTCGGGATGGGCCGTGAGGTAGGCGAGCAGCCCGGTGGGGTCCGGGGCGGCGAAGCGCAGGTCGGCGTCGCCGACGAACTGCGCCCAGCGGAAGCAGTAGGTGCAGTACGCGTGGCAGGTCTGCCCCTGGCCGGGGAAGTACAAGACGGTCTCGCGGTACTTGTGCTGCAGGCCCGGCACCGACTGTCCGTCCAGGTGCGGCACGTTGTACTGCTGCTGGCCCGAGGGGTGCGGGTTCAGGCGGGTGCGGATGTCGCCGATGAGTTCGCGCAGGAGCAACTTGTCCCCGGGATCCGCGGACAGCTTGGCGAGCTGGTCCTCGTCGGCGGCGGCGAGCATGCCGCGCTGGGGGAAGGTCAGCTGGAACATGGGGTCGTCCGGTACGCGGTGCCAGTCGATCAGCTGGCTCAGGACGTACTCGTTGACCCGGAACGGCAACACCAGCGACACCCGGCGCACCGTCTCGCGCACCTTTTCGTGCAGGCCGTAGCGTGCCGCGATCTCGTCGAGGTGTTTGGGCCCTTGTGCGCGAAAGCGCCCCGGCGGCGCCAGGTCGCCCGCCATCACGCGCCACCTCCCGGCGCGCTCTTCTTGCGGTAGAGGCAGTCGCCGAGCACGAGGAAGTCCAGCTCCATGGAGCGGAACGCGGCCAGCGCGTCCTGCGCGGTGTCGACGACGGGTTCGCCCCGGTCGTTGAAGGAGGTGTTGAGCAACACCGGCGGCGCCCCCTGGGCCTCCAAAGCGTCCAGGGCCGCGCCGACGGCCGGTGCCTCGTCCCCGGTGAGGGTCTGGGGCCGGGTGGTGCCGTCCACGTGCACGACACCGGGCGCGACCTGCCGGCCCAGGTCGGTGGCGCGGGCGGCGCCGAGCATGTAGCGGCTGAGGTGTTCTTGCTGCTCCCACAGCCGGGCGCCGTAGCCGGGCCGGGTGACACCGGCGAACGGACGCCATTGCTCGCGGTTCTTCACCAGGTTCACGCGCGTGGTGACGTCCGCGGTGTCCGGTACGGCGATGATCGAGCGGTGGCACAGGGCGCGCGGTCCCACTTCGGCGCGCCCCTGGGCGACCGCGCCGACGCGCCCGTCCAGCAACAGCGCCGTCAACGCGTCGATGTCCAGCGGGGTGCGCAGCAGGTCCTCGGTGTCCGCTGCCGTGACCGCCCCGGCTGCGATGTCGCTGCCGAGGTAGGGGGAGAGCGGGGCCGTGCGCACGCGGGGCGGGCGGACCGTCCAGGCGGCGCCGAGGGCCACTCCCGCGTCGTGGGGGACCGGCGGCACGTACAAGGGGCCGGGCAGGGTGCCGTTGGTGGAGCAGTTCAGGGCGACGCCGCCGCTCATGCACAGCTCCTCGACGCCGGCCGTCTTGCGGGTCAGCGAGGCGAGGTGGGTGACGGTCTCCTCCACGATGCGCTGAGCGGTGTAGGCGACCAGGACGGCGGCGGGGTCCTCGGCGAGCCGGTCCTCCGCGGCGCGCGGCCCCTCGGCGCCCGCGATCCGGGTGTAGCGCTCTCGCCACCGGGCGACCGTGTGCTCGTACTGCTCCTTGATGTCTTCGGCGGTGGCCCGCCCCGCGCGTTCGGCCAGTGGCTCGACGGCGAGGGAGAAGTCGTCGCCGGCGAGGTCGACCAGGCTCTCGGTGACCATGCCCTGGGCGCGGCCATAGGCGGCCAAGCCCATCGTCTTGCCCGCGTTGAGGAAGGAGAAGCCCAGCCAGGTGGAGGCCGCGTCGTAGGCGTAGCCCAGGGAGGCGGTGCGCTGCCAGGAGCGGTCCAGGCGCGGCGCGCGGCCCTCCTCGTAGGTCCAGATGCTGGAGGACTCGTTCTCGCCGTGTCCGTCGACCACCAAGACGCCCGCCTTGCGAAACGGCGAGGCGTAGAAGGAGGAGGCCGCGTGTGCCTGGTGGTGGCCCACGCGCACCACCTGCGGCAGGCGCTCGCCGAAGTCGAGGCCGACCGCGTAGGAGAGGAATGCGGCGTCGTCGGCGAAGCGGCCGGGGTAGAGCTGCTCGTCGTCCCAGCCCAGCGCCACGACGTCGATGTCGGCGGCGCTGATGCCGGCCTGTTCCAGACAGAGCCGGGCGGCGCCGGTGGGCTTGCGGTACAGGGAGTGGCGGCGCCGGTTGAGGCGTTCTTCTTCGGAGAAGGCGACGATCCGGCCGTCGCCGTCGATCAGACAGGCGGCGGTGTCGTGCCAGCCGGCCGGCGGTGCGTTGACGCCCAGGATCCACATGATCGGAGAGCTCCTTGTCTTTCGCGGGAGGGTGCGGGGTTCAGGGGTGCAGCGGCGCGAGGCGGTGGCGCACGGCCCGCTCGGCGGCGTCCAGGGCCGTGCCGCACTCCTCGGGCGTGTCGCCCGTGGCGATCAGCGCGGCGAGCCGGGGCACGATGCCGTGCGGGGGAAGGCGCAGCGTCGTGCCGGGGGGTGCGAGGGCGATGGCGTGGGTGATGCCGGGCACGGCCGCGGCGGCGGAGACCTCGAGTTCGCTGACGACGCCGTCGTGCGCGGGATAGACGAAGCGGACCTCGGCGCAGCGCTCTTGGCGCGGTGACACGTCGGGGGTGCGGCCCAGAGCGAGGTCCGCGGCGGCCGCCACCTGGTCGACGCCGGTGGCCAGGTGGCCCAGCAGGGGGATGAAATCGCCGCCGAGGCGTCCGTTGACCTCGACCACGCGCGGGCCCGAGGGGGTCAGGCGCAGCTCGCTGTGGGTGATGCCGGTGCGCAGGTTCAGTGCGGCGTGCGCGGCCTTGACCACGAACTCCACGTCGTAGGCCCAGGGTTCCTCCCGCCAGGGGGCCACCAGGTGCCCGACCTCCTCGAAGTGCGGGCTGAAGCCGAGGCGTTTGCGGGCGACGTTGAGGAGATGGACGCGATCGCCCTCGACCGCGCAGTCCACGCTGATCTCGGGCCCGGTCAGGTATTCCTCCACGATGGCCCCCGCCAGCCGGTCGATCCCGGGGAAGGCGGAGGTGGTCGCCCGGTCGAAGGCGCGGCCGGCTTCGTCGGGCGTGCGCGCGAGGGTGACCCCGATGGAGCCGGCCAGGCCGCGGGGCTTGACCACGACGGGCAGGCCGAGGTCCCCGGCGGCCGTGATCGCTTCCTGCCGGTCGTGTACGTGGCGGAAGCGCGCGGAGGGCGTTCCGGCCGCCTCGAGGATCTGCCGGGTGGTGAGCTTGTCGCGGCAGCCACGCACGGCGCTCGGCCCCAGGTGGGGCAGGTTGAGTCGGCGGGCGACCTCCGCGGTGGTGGCGAGCAGTGTTTCGTCCCAGGTCAGGACCGCGCCTGGACCGTTGGTGGTGGCGAGCAGGTCGGCGACGGCCGCGGTGACGGCGTCCGCGTCGGAGGTGTCGGCGGCCCGGAAGCGATCGCCGATGTGCGGGCGCTGCCACTGCGGCGGTGCGGGCTGTACGAGCGCGGTCTCCACGCGCCCGGCCAGGGCGGCGAGCGCGTAGGCGCGGTAGGGCGGGTTGCCGCAGCCCACCAGGACAAGGCGGGCGGGCGCTTGCGTGTCGAGGGGGGTGCACTCCAGGGCCGTCTCGCGGGCCGTGCGCAGCAGATCCTCTTCCACCTGCGCGCTGCTGCGGCCCGCGAAGCGGAAGCGTGCGCCGGCGTGCTCGTAGCCGCCCCCGGTCATGAGCTGTCCGTGGTGCGGGAGGCTGCGCGCGTATGCCGGGCCGTGGGCGGGCTGGGTCACGGTCCGTACCCGGCACGGTGTGGGTGCCGATGGCGGTACCAGCAGCCAGCCGCCGATCCGGCCGCCGGCGCCCGGGGCGGCCGGTGTCGGGTCGGGGGTGCCGGTCTGGTGGGCGAAGGCGGCGGCCATGAGGTCGACGCCGTGCACCTCGCGCCAGATGAAGGGGACTTCGGCGCCGCCGGGCCGCGCTCCGAGTTCGAGCACGGTCAGGTCCCCGCTCGCGCTCTCGAACAGCTCCAGGTGGAAGACGGAGGGCCGGCCCAGCAGCGCTCGCGCGGCCCGGGCCGAAAGGGCGCCGATGCGATCGAGCGCGGTGGCGTCGTCGATCTCCACGGAGCCGAGCACCTCACCGGCGGTGAATTCCAGGCAGGTGCTCACATAGCGAGAGGCCCGCCAAAAGCCCAGGTCGTGGCCGTCGAAGACGCCGTCGACATGCAGGATCCGATCCGGCACCCACGGCTGGACGATCATCTCGGTGTCGGCGGGGAAGGTGTACGCGGCCAGGGCTTGCGGGTCGTCGAGGCGGGTGACGTGGGCGCTGGCGGTGCCGCGGCGCGGTTTGACCAGCAGGGGCCAGCCGTGCTCGGCGGCGAAGCGGGCCACGGCGGCGTGGTCGGGTGCGGCGGCGGTGGCCGGTGCCGGGACCGCGTGCGCCGCCAGACGGCGGGCCATCAGCAACTTGTCGCGCACCGGCTGCAGTTCCTCGGCGCCGGGGCCCGGCAGGGACAGCTCGTCGCGCAGGACCGAGGCCAGGTCGAGGTCGGTCTCCTGTAGTGCGGCGATGCGGGTGGGCGGCCCGCACCGCTCGGTCAGCCGGTCCACGGCCTCGCGCACGGCCTTGGCGTTCTCGGTGCTGTCCACCAGTTCCACGCCGGCCGCGGCGTCCAGCGGCAGGTGGGTCAGGGCCCGTTCGGTGGTGATGTAGCTGACCTGGTGGGTGCTGTGGTCGAGGTAGCGGGCGTAGTGGGCGTACCGGTCGCTCCAGCGGTGCAGGACGATGACGTGGCCGGGGGCGTCGGTGCCCGAAGGGGTCTGGTCGAGGGGGAGGGCGGGGTCGGGCACGGGGCCTCCAAGGGCGCGGGGACGTCGGGGCGGGGGCCGGCGGGTCAGGCGGCGGCGAGCAGCGTGTCGTGCAGTTCCCAGAGCAGGGAGGCGCACGGGGCCTGTCCGGTGTCCCGCGCGGTCAGCCGGATGGTCAGCACGTGCCCGTCCTCGTGGGAGCGGGCGTAGCAGCGCGGCCCGATGGTGGTGAACGGCGCCTCGAAGGTCACGGCCGACTCGACGGGCGCGGCCTGGCACACCGCGGTCCCGGGCGGCAGGGCCACATGGTTGAAGGCGCAGGCCGGCTCGGGGGCTTGTGGCATGCGGGCGCGCAGGGCCGCGACCACCGTCACGTCGTGCACGCCGTGGCGTACGGCGCGCAGGCTGCTCCAGTGCACGGCACGGGCGAGCGGGGTGAGGTCCGCGTCCGCTGCCTCGACGAGGACGGGCACCCACTCGTTCATCGAGGTGACGAGGTCCTTCCAGGGTGCCGAGAACCGGTTGGCGCTCATCAACTGCACGAGCAGCGCGTCGCTGTGACACCGGCGGGCCACGGCACGGACATACGCGGCCATGAGGGCGCTGGCGACGGAGACCTCGGCCCGTTCGGCCAGCGCCCGGGCCCCGGCGAGCGCGGCCGTCGAACGGAGCGTGCCCTGCACGACCTGGCCGGGCACGTCGCCGGTCGTGGGCAGGCGGGCGGCCGGGGCCCGGCTGAGCACGCCGCGCCAGTGCTCCAACGCCGCGTCTTGGCGCCGCAGTCCGTGGGGCGCGTACTGGGCGGCGGCCAGGTCGGCGGGGCCCGGTGCCGTTCCTTGGAGGCTGCCGGGTGCGGCGAGTTCGCGCAGGAGGTCGCGGCGCAGCACTTCTTGAGCCCAGGCGTCGGCCAGGATGTGGTGCTTGACGAAGACGAGCCGGTCCGGCGCAGGCTGCCCCGTGGGGGTGGGTCCGCCTTGCACCAGCCGGGCCCGCCAGCCGTCTTGCCGGCCCAGGTCGAAGGGTTCCGCGGCCAGCCGCAGGGCGAGCTCCTCCGCCTTTTCGTCCCCGGCCGCGTCGGTGGCGAGGGTGACGGACGGCGCTGCGGCCGGGACCCACTGGCGCGGCGCGTCGGGGTTGCTCACGTCATACCGGGTGCGCAGGGAGGGATGCCGGGCGGCGAGCGCGGTGAGCGCGGCCCGCACGGCATCGGGGCCGACGCCGGACGGCAGGTCCCAGACGGCCGCGTTGTTGGGTTCGTGGCGGCGGTGCGGCGGCAGATCGCGGATGTCGTGCCACACCGAGAGCTGGCCCAGGGAAAGAGGTGCCGCCTCAGTCATCTGCAACGCCGTGAACCTCCGAATTCCATAATGCGGAAAGGGTATTCCGATGTGCGGCATAAGCTGCCACAGCTTGTTGAAATCTGTCCAGCGGTCATCGGGAGGGGTGGATTCCGCTTGGCGCGGGCTCCCCGGTCATCTCGCCGCCTGGCGGGGGGTGTTGGGCGAGGTGGGTGGTGCTTTCGCGGTCGGATGTGAGAGCGTGACGATCTCATTGGAAACTGAATTCCGGTATATGGAAAAGTGAATGGCGTTTGCGTGAACCCGACGCACTGGGCACGGCCCGCAGGCCGTCCGCGAGGGACGCGCACGCCATCCGCGACGGAAAGGACCTGCGCAGTGAGCCCACGGCCGGACGAGATCCCGGCGGCGACCGGTGAGTTCCTCCACGATTTCCTGCTCGACCCCGGCCGCCACGACCCGGCTCACCCGGCCGTCGTGGAACCCGCCGCCGGCGGTGCGGCCGTCGTCACCACCTACGCCGACCTGCGCTCCACCGTGGACGCCTTCGCCGCGACCCTGCGTGCGCAGGAACTGGAGCCCGGGTCGCGGGTGCTGCTCCAGGCGGAGGTGAGCGCCGCCTCGATCGCCGTACTGCTGGCCTGCTCCCGTGCCGGACTGACCTTCGTACCGGTGAGCCCGGAGACACCGCCGGACCGGCTGCGCACACTCATCGAGACGGCCCGCCCCGCCCTGCACGTACAGGCGGCGAGCGCCCCGCGCACGGATCTGCCCACGACGCTGGGCGCGGCACGCTTCGGCGACGGCGAACTGGTGGTGACACGCGCCCCCGAGCCGGCCGTTCGCCGTCGGCACGTGCCGTGTGTCGCCGACCCCGCGTACATCATTTTCACCTCCGGAACCACCGGCCGCCCCAAGGGCGTGGTCATGAGCCACCGGGCCGTGATCGCCTTCTACCGCGGCATGCTGGCCCAGCGCATCGCCGCCCCGGGTGACCGCATCGCGGCCACCTCCCCGCTGCACTTCGACTTCTCCCTGCTCAGCATCGGACTCGCCCTGGGCAGCGGCGCGGTCGTGGTCCCGGTCTCCCAGCGCGAGGTGCGCTGGCCCCGGCACTTCCTGCGCGTCCTGCGCGACACGCGGGCGACCCAGGTCAACGGCGTGCCGTCGATCTGGCGACAGGTCCTGCGCCACGAAGCGGACCGACTGTCCGCCCTCGACGACCTGCGCGGGGTGTTGTTCTGCGGCGAGGAGTTCCCCTTGCCGGAGCTGCGCCGCCTTCAGGAACTGCGCCCGGGCATGCGGATCGTCAACTGCTACGGGGCGACCGAGTCCATGGCGGCCACCTTCCAGGACGTGCCCGAGCCGATCCCGGCCGCCGTGCAGCGGCTGTCGATCGGCACCGCCCACCCGGGCGCCGAACTCCTGCTCCGCAACGACGACGGCATCGTCGACGGACCGGGCACCCTGGGGGAGATGCTGCTGCGCAGCCCGGCGCTGTTCTCCGGCTACTGGGACGACCCGGAAGCCACCCGGGCCGCCCTCGTCCCCGACCCCCTGTGCCCCGAATCGGGGCAAGTCGTCCTGCGGACGGGGGACGTGGCGGTGCGCGGAGAGAAGGGGGAGCTGTACTTCCTGGGACGCGCCGACTCCCAGGTGCAGATCAACGGCAACCGCGTGGAACTGGGCGAGGTGGAACGCCGCCTGACGAGCCACCCCGCGGTGACCGCCGCCGCGGCCCTGCACCTGCCCCTCCCGGACGGCGGCGGTTGCCTGGCCGCCTTCGTCGTCGCGAACGCCGAGGAGGCAACACCGGGCCAAGGCGCTCACTCGGGCGGCGGCGCTCCGGGGCAGCGCAAGAGCGGCGACGAAGACTCGGCCGGCTCCCGCCGTACGAGCGGCGCCGAGGTCGCGCCGCCCCAGGACGCCGAAGTTGCGCTGCACCAGGACGATGAGGTCGGGCTGCACCAAGGCGACGGGATCGCGCCGCACCAGGGCGACGGGATCGCGCTGCACCAGGGCGACGCGATCGCGCCGCACCAGGACATCGCCGTTGCCCTGCGGGAGTTCTGCGCGCGCACGTTGCCCTCGTACATGGTCCCCGCCGAACTGCAGGTCATCGACGTGCTGCCGGTCACCGGCAACGGCAAGGTCGACCGGAAGGCCCTGGCCGCGCGCGTCTTTGCACCACCCGCCCAGCCCGGTCCGACGCGCCCCGCCCAGCCGTAGCGGCACCCGACACCACCCGCTTGCGCCCCAACGGCGCTGGCCGCGCGCGGCTTTGTACCACCGGCCGGGCCCGGTCCGACGCGCCCCGCCCACCCGCACCGGCACCCGACACCACCCGCTTGCGCCCCACCCGAGCCGCGCGGCTCCCACGGAGGAACACGTTGCCCCTCACCCCGCCCGCCCTACCGCCCGCAGGCCGCCTGCGCGCCCTGGTCAAGGTCCGCGCCGGCGGTCTGCCCCGCGCGTTCTGGGTCCTGTGGTCCGGCACCCTGGTCAACCGCCTCGGCGCCATGGTCAATCCGTTCCTGAGCCTCTACCTCAGCCAGGTCCGTGACGTGCCGCTGGGCACCATCGGCGTCATCCTCGCGATCATCGGGGTCGGCTCGGTGATCTCCCAGCCGCTGGGCGGATTCCTCACCGACCGCTTCGGCCGTAGGATCGCCCTGACCGGCGGGATGCTCGCCAACGCCGCCTCCCTGCTGGCCCTGGGCCACGCCCAGTCCCTTGTCGCCCTCACGGCGGCCGGCTTTGCCCTGGGCGTCACCCTCGACCTCTTCAGGCCCGCCGCCCAAGCCCTGATCGCCGACACCGTCCCCGCCGCCGACCGCACCCGCGCCTTCGGCCTGCTGCTGTGGTCGGTCAACCTCGGCTTCTCCGCCGCCATGGTCCTGGGCGGTCACCTCGCCACCCGCGGCTTCTCCTTGCTGTTCTGGGTCGATGCCGCCGCCTGCGCGGTCTTCGGCCTGCTGGTGTGGTTCGCCGTCCCCGAGACCCGGCCGACACCCGCGCAACGCGGAACCAGCGGAAGTTACCGCGATGTCCTGGCAGACCGGGCGATGCTCGCCTTCGCCGGAGTCGTCGTCCTGTACGCCGTCGTCTTCCAGCAGGCCTTCGCCACGCTGCCCCTGGTCATGGCACGGCACGGACTGTCCGGTGACGTCTACGGCATGGTCATGGCCGTCAACGGCATCGTCCTCATCCTGGTCCAGCCCCTGATCGGGCACCGGCTCGGCGCGTTCGACAAGAGCCGTGTCCTGGCCACCGGATTCGTGCTCGCCGCCGGGGGCAACGCTCTGGTCGCCGCCGCGTCCGCGGGCCCCGCCTTCGCGCTCGCCGTCGCGGTGTGGAGCCTGGGGGAGGTCTTGGTCTTCGCCATCACCACCGCCATCGTCGCCGACCTGGCGCCGGCCACCTTGCGCGGACGCTACAACGGCCTGCTCGGCATGGCCTGGGGCACGGGCTTCCTCATCGCCCCGCTGGCCGGCACCCGCCTGCTGTCGGTCGGCCCCGCCGTCCTGTGGCTCTCCTGCGCCGCCTGCTGCCTGGCCGCGGCGCTGGCCCAACTCGCCCTGGCGCCCGCCATCAGGAGGCGAACCGCGCTCCTCGTACAGCAGGAATCCGCGGCGCCGACGGCCGTCGCCTGAACACCCCTGGACCGCCGCCCACCTTCCCAAGGACCCCCATGCCGAAGATCCTCTTCCTCGAAGCCGGCGTCTCCGCCGGCCAGGCCCTGCTGCGCGCCGCCCGTGATCTGGGAGCCGAGACGTGGGTGGCCACCCACGAACAGATGTACGCCCAGTACCCGCCCGCGACCAGAGCACTGGTGACCGGGACGGTGTGCCCCGACTTCACCGACCCCGACGCCACGCTGGCGGAACTGACCGACTTCTGCCACCGCACGGACATCGACGGCATCTTGGCCTGCTGGGAGTTCCTCACCCCCCTCGCCGCGCAGCTCGCCGACCACCTCGGCCTGCCCGGCCACGACGCCGCTGCCGCCCCGGCCAGCCGCAACAAGCGCCTGATGGCCGACGCGTTCACGGCCCACGGCGTACCGGCCCCGCGCACCGTCACCGCCCCGGACGCCGACACCCTCGCCGAGCGCGTCGCGGCGGCCGGGCTGTGCCATCCGCTGGTGGTCAAACCGGCCGAGAACGCGGCCTCCATCGGCGTACGCGTGGTCACCGAGCCCGGTGAGCTGGCGCAGGCCGTGGCCCTGGCCGGAGCCGAGACGGTCAAACTGCCGCACGGCATCGCCCTGGAGCCCACACTCCTTGCGCAGGAGTACGCGCACGGCGAGGAGTTCAGCGTCGAGACCGTCGTCGTCCGCGGCGAGATCCACCACCTTGCCGTCACCGAAAAGTTCACCACCGAAGGGGCGGCGCGCGCCGAGACCGGTCACACCGTCCCCGCGGACATCTCGCTTGAGGCGCGCACGAAGCTGCTGGACGCCGCCGGCCGCGCCGTGACCGCCCTGGGACTGCGCAACGGCCTGGCCCACACGGAGATCAAACTCGACGATCAGGGCCGGACGTCCGTCCTGGAGACCGGCGCCCGGCCGCCCGGCGACGGCATCATGGACCTCGTCGAAGGGGCCACCGGCGTCGACATGGCCCGGGCGGCCGTCCAGATCGCCCTCGGCCACGCCTCCGACCTCACCCCGACCCGCGCCGCGGCCGCCGGCATCCGCTTCCTGATCGCTCCGCACGCCGGCACGCTGCTGTCCGTGAACGGACTCCCGGGCGACGGACTCCCGGTCGGCGGACCGCCAGTCGAGGGGGTCCCTGGCGACGGCCCGGAGTCGGACATCATCCTCACCAAGGAGCCCGGGGACCACCTCGACGACCCCACCGACAACCTCCAGCGCGTGGGCCACATCGCCCTGCGGGGCGCCACACCGGCCGCGGTGAACGAGGCGGCACTCAAAGCGCTGGCAGGGATACGCATCACCGTCGCCCGGTGACCCAGGCGACGTTGTGCGAGGTGAGCCGCAGACGCGACGCACCGTGTGGCTGTGCGCGGCGGACGCCCTCGATCGCCAGAGGCACGGGCAGAGGGAAGCGGGCCGGTGCGGTGTGCCCCCTTGACTCTACGGCTGCTGCGGAAGCCCCTGGCGCCCCGGGCGGGGCTTGTTGCTCAGTGGTCGGAATAGCTGAAGTCGCCCACGGTCCAGCTGTTGATGTCATCGATCGCCACGCGATACATCCCGCCCGTCTCGGGGATCCCCACCGTGCCCTGCAGAATCCGGGCCACGTGGAAGTGCAGATACGTAGGCGGCCCGTTCCTTTTCACGGGGGCATCGAAGACGGCGGAGAATTCTCCCAGGCGCTCCGAATCCGTCAGGACCTCCGAGACCCTCTGCCGCCATACAGCCTCGGGAGCAAGACGACCGGTGATGACGGCACCACCGGTGACCACGGTCAGGGACATCTGGTTGCTCTGCCCGGACTCCACCAGGGCGGCGAGATCAACGAGCAGTTCGTCAGGCTTCGACATGCGCAAGATTATATTCGCCGCACAGCCAGCTGATCGAGCGGTGGTGCGGTGGTGCCGCGGCGCCGTCGGAGGCGGGCAGGCGCTCACAGCCTTGCCGCTGGAGGAGGGCCGGAGGGAGCTTACAAAACAGCGTGGCGACCTCACTATTGCCCCGCGACACCGGAGTGACGAGCCCCACGGCTGCGGGGGTAGTACACGGACCAGCGTTGGCTATCTCTTCACGGCGTGGGGCGGGCGTCGGGCGGCGGTTCGGCAGAGGGGGCGTCGCCCTCTGGGTGGGTGGTTTGGTGGGCGGCCGTGCGGAGGTGCAGTGCCGTCTGGCGGGCCTGCCGGGCGAGGGTGCGGTGTTCTTCGCCGGCTGACGTGTTGCTTTGGGCGAGCTGTTCGTGGTGCTGGGCCACCATGTCGTGCGCGTCGGCCAGATTGGCCGACGCGGTGAGATAGCGCGTGTGGAGTTGCTGCACGTAGAGCTCCAGGTTGCTCTTACGCGACGGGCTTGTGGTGCCGAGCAGCCGGTCGGAGACGGCGAGTTCTTGCCCTATGACCCATTGCTCGCGTGCTTCGAGCACTTCCGCACGCGTCAAGTTGGCGTCGGCACGCGCCAGCCGGGCCTCGCTGGCGGCGAGCAGGGCCCGTGCCCTGTCGCTCGCTTCCCGGGAACGCTGCAAGAAGCTGGGGACTGCTTCCCCGAGGTGGCGGGCCTGTGCGTCGGTCTGCTCCTCCCGGGCGTTCAGGGCGCGTTCGCGCTCGTCGGCGATGGCCTCGCGTTCGTCGGCGGTGGCCTCGCGCTCATCGGCGGTGGCCTCGCGGTCGTCGGCCTGACGGTCGCGCTCACCGGCGGCATCCGCCATCGTGCCGACGACATCGCTGAAGGTTGACCGGTCTGACGGTTCTGTGCCCACTTTTCCAGTATTCAGGCTCGGGGCGCGGCCATCAAGCCCTTGCCCGGCCGCTGCACTCGCATCGGTTTGACGGCATTTAAACGGAATTGTTCTGGCGGGAGGGTGGCGGGGGCGCCGGAAATGTATCGGTGTATCAAGCCGTGCGCTCGGCAGGCTCTCGAGGGTTGCCGAGGAATGCGGAAAGCGTGCGCCTACTGGTATTACTCGCTGCCTGCTTTGTCGGTCTGCGGTCGAGCGGGGCCGGTGACCGGTGTCAGGCCGGACTCGATGACGTCCCGAGCGACGTTGCTGAGAAGGATCCGATGACGCCGCGCGTGCCGGCGCAGAGCGTCGAACGCCTGGTTGAGGGTGGTGTTGCTGCGGGCCGCGAGGACGCCTTTTGCCTGCTCGATGATGATGCGGCTCTGCAGGGCAGTATGGAGTTGCGTGTTGATGGTGTGCTGCTGGCGGATCGTGCGTGCCTGGATCAGTCCGATCGTGGCCGCATCGGCGAGTGCCTGGGCGAGGGCGAGGTCGTCAGTCTTTAGGGGCCGGTCTGCGGTGCGCAGCAAGAGCAGGCCGCCGATGTTTTCCTGGCGCAGCCGCATGGGCATGGCGCTGGCCAGGGTGTAGCCGCCGTCCTGGAGCCGTGAGGTGAACTGCGGCCAGCGTGCGGCGGCGTCGGCGGTGCTTGAGGCGCTGACCGGTTGGGCGGTTGCGTGGGCGTCCACGGCCGGGCCTTCGGTGCAAGCGGCTTCCAGGACTCGCTGCAGGGCGGGGCTGGGGTCACAGGGGGCGGGGGTGTGTAGGCGCAGGTTTGGATGGGCCAAAAAGACGGCTGCATCAGTGACGTCGAGGATCTCCTGGCAGCGGACGGTCATCTGGTGCAGGAAATCGATGACGTCGAAGTCCTCCACCAAAGTGTCGGCCAGCTCCACAAAGGTACGGGCAATGTGTTGTTCCCTGCTCATGGGTGCACTCCTTGAGTCCCGAGCGGAGCATGGCCGGTGCAGATAGCCGACCGGGCTAGTGTCATCGCGGCAGTTCCCGCTGGATGATGGTGTGGGCGGTGTCCGACAAGGACAGGCCCGACGCATAAGCGCGGGCGCGCAGTCGGTCCAGGGCTTCGCTGAGCGAGACGCCGAGTCTCACGCTGAGGATGCCGGTTGCCTGGTGCACTTCAGCTCGGTGCAGGTCCACCGCTCCTGGGTGGCCCGAGCCGTTGCCTACGTGGGTGGTCGGCCAGTGGCTCAGCACGTGCTGGGCCAGGGTGTCGGCGACCAATTGGCCCTGTGCCACCTGCTGCTCGGTGAGCGGGCCCACCGTACGCCGGTAGCCGGTCATTGTTCCTGCTTGTACGGCGCCGATGCGTACGGGCCAGACGAACAGCGCCGCGATCCCCAGCCCTTCGGCCTCGGCGGTAAATTGCGGCCACTGCTGGACGAGGAGCCGGCCGAGATCGGGCAGTTGCCGCACCTCCGTCTCGTCCTGGATGCGCTGGCTGGGGCCCTGGCCGAGGACGAACTGCAGGTCCTCGAGGCGCGCACTGGTTTCATCGCTGAACCACACGAGTTGCTGTCCCAAGGCGACGGCGATCCCGCCCAGGCCCAGGGCTTGGGCGCAGGCGACCGCCCACCCCCGGCGCTCGTCCTGGGTGGCCGCTGCCGGCAGGCTGTCCAGGAGTTCACCGACTGTCGAACTCATCTGCTCCGCCCCCGCTTTCGTCGGTTCCCGTGTGACGCGACAGGCGTCATCTGCACCTTTTCAGGATAGCGATGGCCGCACAGCGGAATTGTCCGGAAGCGGATCTCGTCCAAGATCACCGCATGGGCGTTCTGATCGCGAAGGGCACCGAATTCCGCGGTTGTCGCACCGTCGGTCTTTGCAGGCCGCACGCCGTGAGGAGGACACGTGCACGATTGCGTGTTCGTTCACCCCCGGTAGGCGGACAAACGAGATGGGATTCAGCGCCGTGCCGTGTAGCACAACAGTTTGGTGAGGTACGAGTCCGGCGAGAGGTACGCGGTGGACAGCCGGACGCGGCTCTCGGTCGATTCCGGCATGTCCCGGATCGGCGTCTGCATGTCCTGCCAGCCGATGCTGGCCGAGCCGCGCACCACCTGCACGATGGCGTCGCCCTGCGGGCGCTGCTCGATGAACCGGTCGCGGTCGTCGAAGAGTTCCTCGTGGCACTCCGCCCAGTTCTGCGCGAGCGCGGCGGCGATGCCGTCCACCGCGGAATGTCGTGGAGCCGAGCCAGCTGCTCGCGTGGCAGGGCCGAGGCGGCAATTGTTTCCCCACGGCAAGAAAATTTGGGTGAACACACATGCTGGACGGCAAGTGGGGCAGAGGCTAGGCAAAGAAGTCGTACCGTCAGCGTGGGGGCAAGGCATGTCGTTCAACCGTCAACGAGCTGTCAGAACCGCAGATGAGGTTGAGATGCCCGGCCTGAGCGATGGGGTGGGGCCTCGGGAGACGTCTGTTGCCGGTAGCGAGCTGCCGTGGATCGAGGACACGGACAAGGTGGCCCCGAAGGACGCTCGAGCGCTGTCGAAGATCTTCTTCGACAAGCTGCAGACCTTGGAAGAGGGCACGCGCGAATATCAGTACGCCCGTAACACCCTCATCGAGATGAACCTGACCCTCGTCCAATTCGCGGCCCGCCGATTCCGCAACCGGGGCAGCGGCGACATGGAGGAGATCATCCAGGTCGGCACCATCGGTCTCATCAAGGCCATCGACCGGTTCGACCTCACCCGTGAAGTCGAGTTCGCCAGCTTCGCCGTCCCCTACATCACCGGCGAGATCAAGCGTTTCTTCCGGGACACGACCTGGGCCGTGCATGTACCGCGCCGGCTGCAGGAGTTGCGCGTGGAACTCGTCCGGGCCAAGGAAAATCTTTTCGCCCGCCTCGACCGTGATCCGACGGTCAAGGAACTCGCCGACTACTTGGATCTCACCGAAGAAGAGGTGACCGAGGGCATCGTTGCCTCGAACGGCTATGTGGCCGGTTCTTTGGAGGCGCCGACCGACGGTGGCGAAAGTGCGGTCATGCCGACGCGGACCTTGTCCGATGTGATGGGCGGCGCGGACCCGGCCATGGAGACGGTGGAGGACCTGCACACCTTGGCCCCGCTCCTCGAGGGGCTCGAGGAGCGGGAGCGCCGCCTCATCGAGCTGCGCTTCGGCCAGGAGATGACCCAGGCGCAGATCGGTGCCGAACTCGGCGTCTCCCAGATGCACGTCTCACGTCTGCTCACCGGCACCCTCCTCAAGCTCCGCACCGGCATGCTGGCCTGACCACCCTTGCAGTCCAACCAAGGGCTACCTCCAAGAGATGTGGCCCTTCCAACGCCAAGCGCTGTCGGCCTGTCTGAGGCCTTCGTTTCGAAGGCGGCCCTCGCTGATGCGAGGGTGGGCCGCAAGCACTCGGATAGATGGACGAGTGATAGGCGCAACCCGGCGTTCAGGTAATTCGGTTGATTGCGCCCGTTCGTTCCGCAGGGAGATACCGACACGAGGCCCGTGACCACCTTGGAAGATCGGAGAGTTCCGTTGCTTACGATGACATCGTCCCAAGGGGACGTCCGGGACGCCCGCCGGGCCGCGACCGCGTTCGTCGCGGGCGAATGGCCGGGTGCCGATCTCGGCGCGTTGGCGTTGGTGGTATCCGAGTTGGTCACTAACGCTGTCTGTCACGCCGGTGGGTGGTGGCGACTGACCGTGCGCAGGGATGGGCAGGGTTTCGTACTGGATGTTGCTGACCACAGTGTCGCGTTGCCGTCTCTGCGCCCGCGGAGGCTTGATGCGGTGGGCGGTCATGGACTCAGCATCGTGCGACAGCTCTTCGGCCCGTTGGAAATACTCACCGGGGCCCAGGGCAAGACGGTGCGCGTCCGCTGGGCCTGTGGCTGAAGACCCACTGGAGTTTCGTGGGATCCACGTCGCACGTTACGCGGCGCTGCATGGTTGTTGACCAGGTAGGCGGCGCCTGAACGCGGCGCGCCTCCTGGGCGGGGTGCGCTGCCTGGACGGTTGTGCGGGTTGGCAGGGTTCGCGACCAGTCGGGACGAAGCAGTCGTCCTCGTTGAGACGATTCGCTGTCGATCCCCTGAGGCGAGCATCGGCTCAAGGCTTCGGGCGTGCCGCATGTCACCGGGCTACTGCCATGATCGCCACCCGCCACCCGATGTGACGGCACCTGGAAGAAGTCGGCAGATCTGGATGGCATCCGCGAGCGGTGACTGTGTGTCGAACCCCGGCCGGTTTGGGGCGAGCCGCGGTCGGCCTGACGCCGTGGCGTCTGCAAAGACCTGTGTCAGCTTGCCCGGGCATCTGTTCGTGGCGTGGTGCTGGGTGGCTCACGGCACGCCGCTCGCGCCGATTTCCCCGACTGCAGTGGATGCAGCTTTTCGTTCGCGATCACCTCAGTTCGGCATGGAGATTCGCTGATCCTTCTTGGTGCTGCAGCAAAGCGATGCCAGGGCGGGGAGAGTGAGATTTGTGGGCGTGTCCGACGCGAGGGGAACCTGGACTGCAATGTGCGAGTGTGATTTGCTCTGACGATTGGAACAGTGAGGGGGGAGTCGCGTGTGAGTGGGGGCGGCAAAAGGTGCCTGGCGCTTTAGGCAGGTCGCAGCGGGCCTTGATCGGCGTGGTCGTGGCCGGTGCGGTCGTCATCGCCGGCATCGGCTTCGCGGGGTCGTACGCGGCCGTGCGCGAGCTGGCCGAGAAGAAAGGCTTCGGCAGCTTCTCGGCGGTCTTCCCGATCGGCATCGACGCGGGCATCTGCGTCCTGCTGGCGCTGGACCTGCTCCTGACGTGGATCCGTATCCCCTTCCCGCTGCTGCGCCAGACGGCGTGGCTCCTGACGGCGGCGACCATCGCCTTCAACGGCGCGGCGGCCTGGCCGGACCCGCTGGGCGTGGGCATGCACGCCGTCATCCCGGTCCTGTTCGTGGTGGCCGTGGAGGCGGCGCGGCACGCGGTGGGCCGGATCGCGGACATCACCGCCGACAAGCACATGGAGGGCGTGCGCCTCACGCGCTGGCTGCTCTCTCCCGTGCCGACGTTCAAGCTGTGGCGGCGGATGAAGCTGTGGGAGATCCGCTCCTACGAGCAGGTCATCCAGCTGGAGCAGGACCGCCTCATCTACCAGGCCCGCCTCCAGGCCCGCTTCGGCCGCTCCTGGCGCCGCAAGGCCCCCGTGGAATCCCTGATGCCGCTGCGCCTGGCCCGCTTCGGCGTCCCGCTCGCGGAGACGGGCCCCGCCGGGCTGGCCGCCGCGGGCATCGGCACACCGGGCCAGCGGCACGCGTCGCAGGAGATGGGTGCTGTCGAAGTGCATCGACAGGAGGCGCGGCAGAGTAAGGCCCCGGTGCCGGGCCCGGACGCGAGGGAAGAGCGCATCCCACTCGGCCCACCGCAGGAGCATCAAGCTCTCCGCGCCGTGGACGAGCAGGAGGGACCTCTTTGGGACCTGAGGGGGGACGAGGGGGCGTACCCCGATGCCTACCTCCGGGCGTACCTCGGGTTCGTGGCGGAGTTCGGCATGTCTCCCACGGCCCACCAGTTCGCTTGTTATCTGAGGGAGGCACACGGGATCACGCGACTCAACGGAGCACCGCTCGCGGACGAGCAGCTGTGCGCCATGACCATCGCGTTCGAGCAGCGCGACGCGGGCCGGTCCCTGCTGTCGGCCGACGCGGCTGAAGTCCTCGAATACGACCACGGCGATCACGCGGATGGGTGGGCTCTGTTCTACCGTGATGCCGCCCGCCAGTTCGCTGCCGAGAACGGGACGCTCTCCGACGTGGGGGCCTTCGTCTCCTTCCTCGCCGAGCGCTTTGGCCTCATGGCGGGGGACGATGCCCTCGACGAGCAACGGCTGGCCGCGCATCTTGGCGCTGTCGCGGCTGAAGCCTCCGCCGGAGCCGAGGAGCAGCCGGATCCTGCGGCTGCGTCGACCACGGACCGGTCTACGGCGGAGGTCGACCGCCGGGCGCCGGACCCCGGACAGCAGGTGCGCTCGCGGCGGGTGAATGCTCCGCTTCCCGACGACGAAGTCGAGGTGGTGGCGGAAGCGCTCGCGTCAGCTGGTCCGGCCGCAGCGCAGCTCACCACGGTGGACCGCTACTACCTGGCCTGGCGCGACTACCAGAACACCCACGGAACTGAGCCCTCGGACAAGGAGTTGTCTGTCTTCCTGGCCGATCGCGGCGTGACGGGCCGCAGCGGAGCTCCGGTCGATCCCAGCACGCTGCGCCGCTACCTGCCGCAGTTCCGCATCTACGTCGTCTGGGACGCCGAACGGCAGCACACCGACCAGCCGCGGATCGCGGACGTAGTGCAGCGCCTTGCGGACCAGGGCGTGCGGAAGCGTCACATCAAGGACCCCGCGAAGGCAGCCTGGCGGGAGGACGAAGTCCAGGCGATGGCCGCCCAGGCCGACTTCGAGCGGCGCTACCAGGCGGTCATCGCCCACGATGCCGACCTCACGTCCTGACGCCGACTGCTCATCACCGCGATGCGCACCAGCAAGGCTGCGCCGCTGTCCGTATTCGGCGCAGGCCGCGCAGCCTGTTGTGCGCAGCGTCCGACGGGTTGCGGATGAGCGATGAGCCACCGTGCGGTGGTGACTCCTGTGCGACGAGCTGGTGTTGCCTATCGCGTGCGTGGAGGTCTGATTCCCTGGGGTCGGCCGTCGTTGGCTCAGCCCGGGAGGCGAGATACTCGGCTCAGTTCCGTCGGGCGCAGGCGACCCAGCGGAGTGCGGTGCGGCGGGTATCCCGGTCACGTGGGCGAGGATCGGGCCGTGGAGATCAGCGATGGGGGGCGGCGTCGCGCTGCACGCGGTGCGAAACCGTGATGCCGTGCTGGTTGCGTTTCCGGGATATGCCGCAGGTCGAGAATTCGCGCCGTAACGCCGGATGTCGGAGCTGACCGCAGTCGGGGCACTCCTCGAACGTGGCCGCGTCTGCACGGTAGAGGCGGTGACAGATGGGGCACGCGGGGTGCCGGGCGACAATGGGTTGGCCGTCCCGGGGGCAGCGTGTGCGCCCTCTGCCGCCGCGAATACGCCGGATGACGGATATGCAGCCGCTGGCGACAGGCAGATTGTTGCTCTCGACGTTCCTTCAGCGAGAAACGCAGAAGCCTGCCAGTGAGTCGTCAACGGCCATCGTCCCGGGCGAGATGCGGCGCCGGGGGCGCAGCGCCGTGCGATGAACTTCCACCTCTGCACAGCGCGCCACGTCACTTGGTCCGCACAGCCACCGGATAGGAGTCTCGAAATGGCGCACCACGTCTCTGGCCTGGGTATCAGCCCCACGAGCATGGACCCCAGGAGCCATATCACCGACCTCTACGTGTTTCAGAAGCCGGGTGATGCGAGCAAGACGATCCTGGTGCTCAACATCAATCCGACCTCGCCCATCACTGACGAAGCCGTCGACCACGAGTCGGTCTATGAGCTTGGCGTGGACACCGACGCCGACGCGGTCACCGACATCGCTTTACGGATACGTTTCTCACCTGTGCAGGGCGACGTGCAGAGCGCCAGTCTGCAGCTGGCGACCGGCCGGGAGGCCGCGGCCGACCTTGACGCCGGGGACACGGTTTTTCGCGATGCGCCGGTGACTTTCGGCTCCGAGCCGCAGATTACCGCGGCCGGTGACTTCAGGTTCTTCGCCGGGCTCCGCAGCGATCCGTTCTTCGCCGATCCCATCGGCGCGAGTGACAAATTCCAGTGGACCGGCAAGGACCTGTTCGCCGACAAGAACGTGTTCGGCATCGTGCTGGAAGTCCCCAACAGTGCGCTCGGCCCGAACCCGCAAGTGGGTGTCTGGGCCCGAGTCCTGGTACCTCACGATGGCCGCCTGGTCCAGGGCGACCGGGCCGGCCGGCCAGGGGTGGACGCCAACTTCAACCAGAACGACCACGACAAGCGCGTCTGGAACCAGCAGGAACCCTCTCACGATCGCGAGGGCTTCCTCGGCAAGTTCGCCCATGTCTTCGAACAGGCGGGCCACTCCAAGCACCGGGCGACTGCTCTCGCGGAGAGCTTGCTCCCCGACCTTCTGACCTATGACTACACCAGCGCCGAAGGATTCCCCAACGGCCGTAACCTCACCGACGATGTCATCAACATGGGCATCGTCCAGCTGAGCAACGGCGCTGTCCCCCACGATGGGCTGCGGCTCCACACCGACCTACGCCCCGAGTTCCCCTTCCTGGGTGATCCGCACGCACGTGACTGAACGAAGAAGGCTGGGCCCCTGGTCCGTGGGCGAGGGCCGTGGTGTCACCGGGGATGCAGGGGAAGTCCGGCTCGCACCATCAGCGCCGCGTGTCAGGAGCGTGGCTGTGCGGCCACCACCGCACAGCCACTGTCGCCTGGTGGTGTAGGGGTTCGGCTCACCACCAGGCGACCGGCGGGCAGCAGGTTCCCGCCCGGGCGCGGTCACCTTCACACGGGCGTATCGCTGACCTTGCCGTTCTCCAGGTGCATTCGGCGGGTGACCCGGACGGCTTCGAGCAGCCGGCGGTCGTGGGAGACCAGCAGCAGGGTGCCGTCGTAGGAGTCGAGGGCGGCTTCGAGCTGTTCGATGGCCGGGAGGTCGAGGTGGTTGGTGGGCTCGTCCAGGACCAGGAGGTTCACCCCGCGGCCCTGGAGCAGGGCGAGGGCGGCCCGGGTGCGCTCGCCGGGGGAGAGCGTGGTCGCCGACCGTAGGACATGGTCGGCGCCGAGGCCGAACTTGGCCAGTAGGGTACGCACTTCGGCCGGTTCCATGAAGGGCGTTGCGGTGCGGAAGGCGTCCAGGAGGGATTGGGCCCCGTGGAACAGGGCCCGGGCCTGGTCGATTTCACCGGTCACTACCCCGGTGCCGAGGCTGTGGTCGCCGGAGTCGAGCGGGACACGGCCAAGGATTGTGCCGAGCAGGGTGGACTTGCCGGTGCCGTTGGCGCCGGTGATGGCGATCCGGTCGCCCCGGTCGATTTGCAGGGCGAGGGGTCCGAGGGTGAAATCACCGCGCCGGACGACGGCGTCGCGCAGGGTGGCCACGACCGCGCCGGACCGTGAGCCAGTGGCGATGTGCATGCGCAGCTGCCACTCCTTGCGGGGCTCTTCCACTTCCTGAAGTCGCTCGATGAGGCGTTCGGCCTGCTTGGCCTTGGCGGCCAGGTTCTCGCTGTTCTCCGTGCGGGCGTTGCGGCCGAGCTTGTTGTTGTCGCGGCTGCGGCGCTGCGCGGTGCGCACTCCCTTGTCGGCCCAGGAGCGGTGGACGTTGGCCCGGTCCTGCAGGGCGGCTTTCCGCTCGGCGTACTCCTCGTACTCCTCGCGGGCGTGCCGCTTGGCGCGCTCGCGTTCCTCCAGGTAGGTGGCGTAGCCGCCGCCGTAGTGGCGGACCTGCTGCTGGGCGTGGTCGAGTTCGAGGACCTGGGTGACGGTGCGGGTGAGGAACTCGCGGTCGTGGCTGACCACGACGGCGCCCGCGCGCAGCCCGCGCACGAACTGCTCCAGCTGCTCCAGGCCCGCGAGGTCGAGGTCGTTGCTGGGCTCGTCCAGGAGGAAGACGTCGTAGCGCGAGAGAAGCAGGGAGGCGAGCTGGGCGCGGGCGGCCTGGCCCCCGGACAGGGACGTCATGGCCTGGTCCAGGCGGACGCCGAGGCCGAGCGTGGCGGCGACGTGCTCGGCGCGTTCCTCCAGGTCCGCGCCGCCCAGGCCCAGCCAGCGCTCCAGGCTCGAGGCGTAGGCGTCGTCCGCTCCGGCGGCGCCGTCGGCCAGTGCCTGGGAGGTGGTGTCCAGGGCGTGCTGGGCCGCGGCGACACCGGTACGGCGGGCGAGGAAGGCGTGCACGCTCTCGCCCGCGCGCCGCTCGGGTTCCTGGGGCAGGTATCCGATGGTCGCGCCGGCCGGGGCAGTGCGGATCTGTCCTTCGTCCGGCCGGTCGAATCCGGCCAGGACGCGCAGCAGGCTGGATTTGCCTGCGCCGTTGGCGCCGACGAGACCGATCACCTCGCCCGGGGCCAGGACAAGGTCGAGGCCGGTGAACAGGGGGAGGTCGCCGTGGCCCGCGGCGAGGTTCTTGACGGTCAGGGTTGCGGTCATGTGGTCGCCTACCAAAAGCGGGTCACCTGTGGTGACAAGTGTGAGGGGGAGGCACGCGCTCGGCAGGCGCCGGCAGGCGGGAGTGCAGACGATCGTGAGGTCGGACCGGCCGCCAAGGGCTCGGAGCGCGCAGAGGACGCAAGCACACCACCATCGCCGGCGGAGCCGGGCGTGGCAGGACAGCACGGGCGATATCGCCGTGCTGTCAGCGGGCACGTACCTCAGATGCGCAAAATCCACCTCAATCGGTGACAACAAGACCGTTCACCACGGTACACATCGGCCCCACAGCCGTGCCACCCGAATTTCTGGCAGGGCCGGGCACGAGGACGAGCGAGGCAGCCGGACCCGCTGACCGCTTTGTACGTCTGCCGGTTCTTCCTCTACCCTTTTCGGGTTACGCCGGTGCTCACGCGCCCGGCCTTCCGTCCCGACCACGAGGTGACTTCCGATCCGCCAGGCCCTGTAGCCGCTCGTTCCGAGGCTCTTTCCCAGCCGTCCGCGATGCCGGACCGCTGACGCATGCCTCGACATGGCGGTCCCCTCCCATGGCCTGGGCCCGGTGCACCTTCTTCGCTCCACCCTGTCGCGCTGCCGGCGTACAGGGGCCTGCCCAGGCCCGCCCCTGTCCGACTCCCTCCTTCGCGCGAACAGGAACCCCCGTGTTCACCCAGACCCACCAAAGCCCTGCCGGGGCCGCCCGCAGCACCGCGATCATTCTGGCCGTTGTGCTGGTCGCCGAACTGATGAATGCGCTCGACGCCTCCATCGTCTACACCGCCCTGCCCCTGATCCAGGCGGACACCGGCGCCTCCAGCGCCGCGATGCAGTGGATCCCCGCCGCCTACGCGCTCACCTTCGCCCTCGGTCTGATCACCGGCGGACGTCTCGGCGATCTCTATGGCCGCAAACGCGTCTTCCTCGCCGGGACCGCCGTCTTCACCCTGGCCTCACTGCTGTGCGGGATCGCCACCAGCCCTCAACTCCTGGTGGCGGCGCGGGCGGTGCAGGGCGCCGGCGCCGCGGTGATGGTGCCGCAGGTCCTGGCCACCATCGCGGTCACCGTCGAAGGCCCGTCCCGGGCGAAAGCGTTCGGCCTGTACGGCATGGTCATGTCGCTCGGCGGAGTCCTCGGCCCCGCCCTGGGCGCCGTGCTCACCGCCGCCGATGTCGCCGGCCTGGGCTGGCAGATGATCTTCCTGATCAACCTGCCGATCGGCCTGGCCACCCTCCTCCTCGGCTTGCGCTACCTCCCGGAGTCGAGCACGCCGCAGGCCCGCGGCCTGGACTTGGCGGGCGTGCTGCTTTCTGGCGCCGGCATGCTCCTGATCGCCTACCCGCTCACCGTGGGCGGCGAGCGGCACTGGCCCGCCTGGAGCCTGGCCACGCTGGCCGCCGGCATCGTCGTGCTGACGGTTTTTGTCGTGCAGCAGCGAGCCAAGACCGCCGAGGGCGACTTCACGCTCGTGGCACTGTCCCTCTTCAGAAACCGGGCGTTCACCGGCGGACTGGCCGCGCAGCTTCTCTTCGGCCTGATGCTCGGGGTGTTCCTGCTGACCTGGGTCCTGTTCATGCAGGACGGCCTCGGCCACACCCCCTGGCAGTTCGCCCCCGCCAACATCGCCATCTCCGCCGGCGGTATGGCCGGGGCGATGCTCGCCTCCAAAGCGGCGGCCCGTCACCTGCGGCGGGCGCCGCAGGCAGGGACGGTACTGATCGCCCTCACCCTGACCGGCTACCAGCTGCTCATCTCGCACCATGGCACCCACACCCCGTTCGTGGCCGCCGCCGCCCCGATGCTCCTGGTCGGCATCGGGCTGGGAGCCATCGGCTCGGGCCTGTCCGCACTCACTCTCAGCCAGGTCACCGGCGACGACGCCGGATCCGCGGCCGGCCTGTTCAACACCGCCATGCAGCTGGGCACCGCCCTCGGCCTGGCCATGGCCTCCTTCATCTTCTTCAACCACGCCCCCGCGGGCAGCCACGGCGCCACCGTGACCAGCGCGTACGCAGGAACCCTCTGGTATGTCATCGCCGCCCTGATCCTGATGTGGATGCTGATGTTCCTCCTGCCCAAACCGGCCAAGTCCACCTGACCGACCGCCACCCGGTCCGCCCCACCCACACTGTGCCAGCGGGCTCGGGAGAGGGCACAGGTCGCGGGGGGCGATACTGACGCTTACGACTGCCTGGTGCTGGTCTGGTCAAGGAGCCTGCGCATCAGCTGCTCGGTCTCGACCTCCATGGGCAGGCCCAGCGAACGATTCACCTGGTCCAAGCGCGAGAGGGCGGCGTTGAGGCCGCTACGGTTCCCGGCGGCGGCCTCGATCTGGAACCAGTCGCGGTAGAGGAGCTCGGCGGTGTCGTCGACCTCAAGACCGGTGGCGACGGCCCGGCGGGCCAGGGTGAGGTCGTGCTGGTGGCCGGGGGCCAGCCGGTAGGTGGCCACGGTGTGCGCGACGTCCACGATGCGCATTGCCATCTCCTGCTGCAGCGGCTGGCTCCAGGGCAGCGGCCGTGCGCCGAAAGGCCGTCCGCGCACCTGGGTCAGGGCCTTCTCCAGCTGAGCGAGCCCGTCGGGTCCGTGCGGCAGGGCGGCTTGGACGGCTGTTTGGAAGCGGTGCCAGTCGCAGCAGATCTTCTCGGACAGTGCGTAGGGGTCGGATTTGACGGCGCGGCGCGGCACATAGGGGTTGCCGTCCTCGTCGTGGCCCAGGCTGCGGCGCAGCCCACCCATCCGTGCGTTGAGGGTGTCGGTCGACCAGGGGCTGGCCGGGTCCATGTCCGCGCACAGGGTGTCCGCGCTACGGCCCGGCTTCAGGTGCAGCAGTGCGGCGAGGTGAGCCTCACGGGTGCCGTGCCGGGAAGCCGTGACCCCACAGATGGTGAGTGGCCCCAGAAGGCGGATGAAGGGCACGCCGGGGTCAGCGTGTGCGGCGGGAATGCGCGATGCCGTGTCCTGGGGATCAGGCCCGGGGGCGGTGGCCCCGGCGGGAGTAGGCTTTGATCGGGGGAGGGGGCTGGGGGCGGCTGCTTGTTCACCACTGCCGGGGGCGCCGGGGCGTAGCGCTTGGGAGGCGGGCGGTGGGACCGGCAGGTTGATGGCAGCCGGGGCCGGGGAGGCCGCCAGCAGCGCCGGGAAGACACCCAGGCCCTCACCGCTCTTCGCTGTGCTCTGCTCGCCGTCGTTTTGCGGAGCTGCCTCGGCGGCTGGGGCGCTGGGGGTGGTGGGCTCGGGGGCGCGGACGGCGCCGTCGGCCTCGTCCAACCGATGGGTGGCGGCTGCTTCCTGGGCCGCATGTGAGGTCTGGGATTCGGAGGGCACATGCCGCCAGGCACCCTCAGCGGGGTGGGCGTCCTGGCCGGACACAGCCAGCGCAGCGGTGATTTCTTCGACGGCCTGACGCTCCAGGCGCTGCAGTGTGACGGTGGTCCCCAGGATGTCGATGTGCTGCGGCCCATGGCTCGCCGCGTCGATGATCTCGGCCTGCTCGAAGAGCAGGTGGGCGGATGAGGCGGGCGCAAGCAGCGCCGCGCTGAGCACGCCGGAGGCCTTGTCGAATGTCTCGGCGAGTTGCCAGGCACTGTCCGCCGTGAGGTCGCAGGCGCTCAGGATGAGGTAGGGGGGCCGGGCCTCTTCCCGCTCCTGGTGGGCTTCCAAGAGCCGCTCGGCGAAGTCACGTGCGGCGTGGGCGCTTTCACGCATGTAGGCGATCCGGGAGGTGGGCAGGAGATGGTTCAAACCCTCACCGAAGCCGACCAGCACGACTTCCACGTCCGTGGCCCAGGGGCTCATGCCCAGCTCCAGGGCCAGGGAGAGGAGGACCTCCTCGATCTGGCCGTGCTCGCCGTCCCAGAGGACGACGCCGGCGTGCGGCAGATTCAGCAGCACGAGGTGGCCCGACTCGTCCGCACCGATCGTCACCATCCCCGGGTACGGGGCTGCGATGTGCGCCGCCTCCTGCTCGTCAAGGAGTTGCACGGAGTCTTCGCACACCCACCAGCCGCCGACGCCCGCGGTGAACGGGGCGAGGGGGCGGGCGTGCAGGTCCTCGGGCAGGACCTGCACGCCGGTGCCGGTGAGGCGCGCGCCGCGCAGTGCGGGCAGCGGCTGTCCCTCGCGGCCGGCGTGATCGGCCAAGGTCCGCAGAGCCCGGTCCAGGCGCAGCGGGCCCGCAGGTTCGGCGGCCTGGGCCATCTGTGCCTCGGCCGGGGAGACCTCCTCGGGCAGGGCGATGAGCTCGCCGGGCTGGGCCCGGCGGCGCTGCAGGAGGCGTCGGATGGCAAGGGCCAGCGTCACGGCGGCCGCCAGCGACGCCAGGACCCCGGCCAGGCGGGTGGTCAGCACACTCGGGGAGTCCTCGGCACCGGGCTCGGCTGGGCGCTGGGTGGATGGTGCGGGGCTCGACGTCGTATTGGGGGTGGCCTGGGGGGTATTGCCTGCCCGGTCGGGTGGCGGTGTCGACGGCTTGCGTTCCGTGCGGTCCGGGACAGGTGGGGCAGTGGGTTTGGCCGGTGCGGTGGGCTTGTCGGCGCCGCCCGTGGCCCCGCTGCCATCCCTCCCACCATCCTTCCCGGCGTCCTTCCCACCATCCTTTCCGTCGTGGTCCTGGCCGGTGTCCTCCCCGGGGTCGGTCTGGTCGTCATCGGAGGTGTCGCTCGGGGTGTCGGGCTGGTCCTCTGGGTGCGGGTCTGCGGGGGCAGCGGCCGCAGGGATGGTGATCTTCTGGCCGGGGAAGATCAGGTTGGGGTCGCGCACGCGAGGCGTGTCGCCCGGCTGGTCCCGGTTCTTGCTCGCCTCATACAACTGGGGCCAGCGCCCGGCGTCACCGGTCTCGTCCTCGGCGATCAGCGACAGCGACTCACCGGCCCGCACGGTGTGCGTGTGCTCCTGGCGCGGCTCGCCGTCATCGGCGCTGTTGATCGGCTGGTCGCCGGCGGCGAGTTGCACCTGCGGTGCGGACATCGTCGGTGTGTCCGACGCGGGTTGTGCCTGCACCAGGTGGGCGTCGGCGGGCAGGCGCAGCGACAGGCCCGCCGGCAGCAGCGCCGTGTCGGGCAGGTGCGGGTTGAGGGTACGGATCTCGTGGGCGCGTGATCCGGAGCCGAGATACTCCACGGCCAGGTCCCAGACGGTTTCGCCGGTCTCACCCACCACATGCACCGGCCCAGCGGCGACCTCTGCGGCAGGGGAGTGCCTACGCCCGGCGTCGGCGGCCTGGCCTGCCTCGTCGGTGTGCGCGGCGGGATGGACGGGCGCCGTGGCGGCGAGCGCGGGAGCCGGTGACGCGATTGCTGTCCCGGCGGGCAGCATCAGCAACCCGCCCAGGAGGAAGCCGGCCAGGCGCTGCGGGGCGGCCAGCACCCGGCGTCTGCGCGGCGGGTGTTGGCCGCCCCGCAGCGCCTGGCCGGGCAGTTGCGCGAGCACCCCCAGCGCGAACCAGGCCCACAGCGTCCAGGCCACCAGGGTCAGCACGGTCAGCAGCACGTGCCCGTCGTCGGGGGACAGCAGTGTGTCGCTGAGGTCCGCACCGCTGGGGATGCTGCCGGGCAGGGTGCCGGCGGCGGTCAGTAGCGTGGGCACTCCCGCCAGCAGCAGCGTGAGCGCGGCAAGGCTGCCCGCGGCGCGCACCAGGCGTATGGCCAGGGCCGGGTGGCCGGGGGAGGGGTGGGGCATTCTCAGGCTCCGGGGTCGGTACGTTCGAGCGTGACGTCGGCGTGCGCGGTGACTTGCATGCTGGAGTAGCCGAATCCGCCCAGCAGGAGTGTCTGATAGGTGTCGTGCACGGTGATGGCGATGCGCTGCCCGTCCTCGGCGATGGTCACGATGCCCTGTACACCGGCATCGGTCAGAAAAGCCTGGGCGGTTGTGACGGCCTTTTGCGGGTCGGCGCGGGTGCCCTCACCGGTGATCGCATCGGGTCCGTTGATTTCCTGGCCCGCGCTGCGGGCCGCCTCGGCCGCGATGTCCTCGGCATCGGCGGACGCCATCAACAGACGGCCGCCGTCCACGAGCAGCGCCAGCAGGCCGATCATGACGAGGGCGAAGCCGAGGAAGTACAAGGTCACCGAACCTTGTTCGCCCTCCCCTCGATCGCCGCAGCGGGCGGACAGCAGGCCTCTGATCCTCACGGGCCGCCCCCTTCGCCGGTCCGGGCGACGTACCGGTCGACGGCGCTGTGCCGGGTCGCGGTGAGCGTCGTGGAGCCGGGCAGGCCCGGAGCGGCCAGCTTCGCCAGCGGGATCGTGCAGTCCACGCGTACCGTGATGGTCCCCGGCTGGCCGGGCCGGCTGGGAAAGCCGCTGGTGTCGACCACGATGTCCGAGCTCGCGCAGGTGCGCTGCGCTTGGTCCAGGGACGTCAACGCGGCCTGCCGGCCACGGGCCGCAGCCGTGTCGGGGTCAGCTGATGTGCTGGCGGCGCGGGCGGCGGCGTTCGCCGCGTTCGCCGCGGTGCTGTCGCCCAGCCCGGCCAGGCCAAAGGCCGCGATGATGCCCAGAATCGGCACCAGCACCGTCAGGCACAGCACCGCCTCCAGGGTGGAGGACCCCCGCTCCTGGCCGCCTCGCGCCCGCCCGGCCCGCGCCAGGGCGGCACGCGCCGCTGCGGCACCGCGCGGTGTCCCGCCCGGCCTTGGAACCGGAATCTTGTTGCCGCTCACGGGTTCTTCTCCACGGTGTCCTCGGCGCTGCGCTCGATCCGCAGGTCCCAGGGAAGGAAGTGCATGACGGTGCCGGTGACCGTCACCCGCACCCGGTCCCCCGTCGATCCTGCGGTGTTGACCTGCGCCTGCTGCACCACTGCGACCTGAGCGAGCCAGGAGCGGGCGCGCTCCGCTCCCTGGCCGGGGGAGGAGTGGAACTGCGCGCCGCTCTGCGCGCCTTTGCGGGCAGCGGTATGGGCGGCCGTGCTGGCCAAGAAGAACACGCCCAGCTGCAGGACGATGCAGGAGATGACCAGCAGGACGGGCGCGATGATCAAAAACTCCAGGGTGGCGATGCCGCCATCTCCGCGGCGGCCGCGCCCGGCCTCCAGGCGGCTGCGCCACCACCGCCGCATCCGATCTCTCATGCGCCGACAGCGGCCTTGAACCGGTCGATCAGCGTCTCGGAGGTGCCCTTGAACACGGTGCCGAACGCGACGGCCACCCCCAGCACGACCGCCCCCAGGATCAGCTTCTCCAGGGTCTCCATCCCGGCATCCCGGCGGGCGCCGGACATCTTCTCCACCCGGGTGAGCCAGACGCAGTGCAGCCGGATCACGGCCTGATCGACAGTATGTAACCTCATGATCTTCTGTCCCCTCGTGTCCACCACGCACGCACGCACGTATCGCGGTGGGTGGTTGTCAGATGTTGGTCAGGGCACCGAAAGCGGGATAGGCGAACATCACCAGCACGACGGTGAACAGCACCGTGCCCGGCACCACGAGGCGCTCGGAGGCCGCATTGGCCTCCGCTTCCCGGTCGGTCAGCAGCCGCTGACGCAGCAGCAGCGCCTGCGTGGCCAGCGTCTTGTGGATGGAGGCACCGGCCCCGGCCAGCGAGAACGACTCCGCCGGGGCGGCCAGTTCGGGAATGGCCAGCTGCTCGCCGAGCTGCCCCAGCGCCTCCCACTGCGGGATGCCCGCCAGCTCGGCCCGCTTGAGGGCGGCGCTGATCCGGGTCAGGATCCAGTGGTCACCGACCTCGGCGGTGCGCTGGACCGCCGCTTCGGGGCCCACATTGGCGCCCCGTTCCAGCTGCGCCCGCTCCAAGAAGCTGGCGATCGCGTACCGGACCTCCAGGCGGGCCGCCTTGGCTTGACGCCGCACCGTGGCATCAGCGTCGAACCAGATGTAGGCGGCGAAGACGAGCGACGCCACCAGCGGCGGCGCCCACGACAGCCCGAAGCCCGCCAGGCTGAGCAGCAGCCCGCCGACCTGCACCATCACCAAGGCCAGCAGCGAACCCAGCACCTTCGTGCCGACATGGTGTGCCACCGACTTGTTCAGCAGCTCCAGATCGGCGCGCGACACCGTCAGCAGGTGGCCGTGTGAGGCCAGGATCTGCTCCCCAGCCCGCTCCCACACCGACGCCTCCGGTCGACGCCGTGCGCCGGTAGGGGCGGGGGAGGCGGCGCGGCCCCGGCTCGGGGTGGTGTTCTCCAGACGGTCCAGGACCGCGGCCATGTCCGGCCGGGACGGCAGCAGTTCCCGTACCAGCAAAAACAGTCCACCGCCGACAACGGCCCCGCATGCGAGCGCTCCGGGCGAGATCACACGGCCCCCTTCACCTGGTGCCTGCGGAGGATCGCCGTGGCCCTGGGCGTGTCGTTGCGGTGCCCGGCAGCCGAGGGCAGGGGGGCCAGCAGACGCGGCGCGGGCCGTGACCGGGCGAGCTTGCGCATCCCCACCAGCGCGCCGCCGAACACCGCCCCCAGCACCAGCATCACCAGCTGCCCAGTGGGGGTGCGATAGATCCCGCCCCAGGAGGGGTTGGTCAGGATGTACACCGCGATCGCCAACGAGATGATCGACACCCAGCGGGTGCCGGTGCGGACCTGGGCGCGCTTGGCGTCCAGGCTGCGCAGCGAGATCGCTTCCTGCTCGGTGAGGCTGGCCATGGACTGCAGGGCCCGGCTCAGGCCCGGCCCGTGGTCCTGGGCGTGGGTGAGGAAGAGCATCACGATGTTGTCGACGGCTCCGTCGGCGAACGCGTCGGCGAACTGCCGGCAAGCCTGCGAGGGGTTGACGCCCACCCGCAGCCGGGCGGCCAGCAGCCGCACCTGCGGGCGGATCACCTGCGGGGCCCGGGTCGCGGACGCGGTGATCGCGCTGTCCAGGGTGCCGCCGGATTCGTGGACACCGGCCAGCTGCTGCATCCACTCGGCCAGCGCCTCCAGGCGTACGATCTCGCGCCTGCTGGTCCCCGCCGGATTCCAGATCCACGGAATCCCCAGCACGACCACCCCCGCGAGCAGCCCGTGCACCGGACGGGCCCACACCAGCCACGAACCGACAGTGGCAAGCCCGGCGGCGATCACGATCAACCGATACCGGCGGGCCCAGGCGTCGGGCAGCGAGGCCTGGGCGGTCTGCCACCGCACCGCCCACCGCGACGGCGGCCGGCCTGCCGCCACGGGCACCCGGATCGCGCCGCGCACGGCGACCAGCAGCCCGCCCACGATCAGCGCGCCGCACAGCGCGGCGAGCAGACTCCACTGATCGCTGCTCATGCCGCACTCTCCCTTCCGCCCACCAGCTCCAACGGTCTGGGCCAGGCCCCGTACGGGGGCACCGTCAGCCAGCGCCGATCGAGCCCGGCCAGAGTCTCCAGCTCGGTGATGCACGAGGGCACCAGCTGCGGCACCCCGCGCGGATCAGACCCGCTGGGCGCGAAGATCTCCTGGAGGGCAGGGTGGCCGCCCTCGCCGGGCTGAACCTCCAGGACGTGGGAGACGAAACGGTGCCGGCGCCCGCCGACGCGGGTCTGATTGATCTGCTTCAGATAGACGATGAAGTTGATGGAGGTGCTCACCAGCTCATGGACGTCGTCGCGGTGCATGTCCCGGCACAAGGTGACCAGGCGCGGCAGGACCAGTTTGGGGTAGGCGGCATGCAGGGTGCACATGGATCCGGCGCCGCCCGCGCTCATCGCCTGCAGCATCGCGATCGCCTCCCGGTCACGGACCTCGCCGACGATCACGCGGGTGGAGAGCATGCGCAGCGCGTGCGGGAACATGTCCGCGACGCTGATCTGCCCCACCGGGTGCCCGTCGACGAACTCACCGTTGGACTCACGCGACTCCATCGCCAGGAACTGCGCGCCGCCCTGATGCTGGTCCAAGAAGAGCTCACGGTCGCTTTCGAGGGTGACCACCCGCTCCTCCGCCGGGATCTTCTTTGCCAGCGCCCGCAGCAGGGACGTCTTGCCGGTGCCCATGTCCCCGGCGAACAGGATGTTCTTCTTCGCCAGGACCAGCGAGTGCAAGCAAGCGGACAGAGCAGGGGAGAGGGTGCCCCACTCCTGGAGCTGCTCCAGGCTGGAGGTCAGCACCCGGTGGCGGCGCACCCCCAAAAACGGCACCGGGGTCAGTGTGGTGGCCTCGGCCCGTGAGCCGTCCGGCAGCCGGAAGCTGACCATCGGCGAGGACGAGGACAACCGGCGCTCCCGGTGACCGGAGTTGGAGGCCAGCCGGTTGATCAGCGCGATCAGCTCGTCGTCACCCTGGGCCACCGGCGGAACCCTCACGGTGGGCCGATTGACATAGTCGACCTGGACGTCCTCGCCCAGCACGACCACGTTCTCCACATCCGGGTCATCGAGGTACTTCTGCAGCGGACCGGCATGGAACAGCGCGTCGTAGACCGCCTGACAGAGCGTCTCCACCTGCACGGGGCTCAGCGCCTTGCCGCGGGGAGCCTGGGCGACCGCCCACCGCGAGACCCGCTCGACCACCAGCGAGCGTGCCCGCTCCCGGCGCGCGGACTCGTTGGGCAGCGGCTCCTGATCGTCGGCCGCGACGATGTCATCACTGACCGCATCCCGCAGGTCGGCAACAACCTGCGGCGACGCGGGAAGCGCGCCCTGCTCGCTGACCTGCACCGCCGTCGGGGACGCCAAGTCCACCGCCGGGTGCCGCGTGTGCGCCACCGCGCCCACCGCGCCCACCGCGCCCGGAGCCGCGGGCCGCAGGGCCTGGCTCAGCACATCGTGCAACCGCGCCGGTACCCCGGCCGTGGGCTGCTCGCCGTACCCGTCAGCCATGAGCGCTCACCCTCAGACGCGGATCCTGGTGCGGGACAGGGGGAGCCTGCCGACGCGAGGAGAGCCGCTGCAACACCCCGGCGACCACCGGCGAACTCACCGGAGCCGCAGGCATGTCCAATGCCCGGCGCCGAGAGTGCACCTCCACGCCGATGGCCTGCATCGTCTTACGGGCCTGCTTGACCAGGCCAAGCTTCAACAGCTTCGGCGGACGCTGCGAACCGTGCGTGAACAGCGCGCCTGCCGACACATCCCACGGCAGCATGTCGACCACCGGCACCACGAAACGCCGCGCGATCGCATCGGTCCGCAACCCCCCGGCCGTCATGGGCAGTTCCTGGATGACCAGCAGCCGCAACGCGTCGGCGCCGCTGCCGTGCCGTTCCAGCTCACCCTGCAAGAGCCGGGCCACCGGCAACGACTGTGCCACCGACGTCAGCGAATTGCGCACCACCAGCAGCACCACATCGGCCCGATGGGCCAGCACCGCAGGGAAGAGACTCGGGTGCAGGCCGCCGCCGTCGATGACGGCCTGCCCGGCATCGACCACCACGTCATACCCGGCGTGCTGGTCCATCGCCTGCAACAGCAGTGACAGCGGCTCCCACGTCCCGGCCAGCGCGGACGCCTGCGTCGGATCGGTCAGCCCCGGCAGCAGCAGCCGGTTGCCCTGAGTGTCCAGCGGCCGCAGGTGCGCCTCGAAGGCTTCGGCCAGCTGGTTTTGCAGGTGGGCCTGCGCCAGATGCCACAGCCCCACCTCCCCGCCCCACGCGCCTTGCCGGTAGCCGGTGCGGATCGAGGCTTGCTTCGCCGCCGCCTCCACCAGCAGGGACGGCCGGGCACTGGACAGAGCCAAGGCCAGTGAGGACACGGTGACACCGCACCCGTGCCCCCCGACGAGCACCATCACGGACATCGCCTCTCAGCCCCCAGCCTTCAGCACGATCGCCACCCGGCCCGCGCTGGCGTCCGACGCGACCGTGCCGCTGTCGGCATCGGACACGGCGACCTGCACGACGACATCGCCGCTGCCGGCGGGCACACCGACCTTCACCACCCGGCCGGTCACCTGGCCGAGATCCGGCTCCTTGCCCACGACCGCGCCCTCCTTGGGGCGGGTCACCAAACTCACCGCGGCGCCGGGTCGCAGCGCATCCACCGGCGCCATGCCCCGCTTCACCTCCACGGCCACCAGCGCCTCACCGGCCCGCAGGCCGCCCTTGCCGGTCAGCTGCCGCGAGGTGAGCAACGTCCCCCGGGACAGCGCGGCCGCGGCCCGCCGCCCCAGGATCGCGTCCCTCTTCTCGGCCGCCACCGGCATGAGCCCGGGATCCTCCGGCAACGCGACCACTCGCAGATCCGCAGCGGTGATTTTCTGACCGGCCGGCACGTCCCGGGCCAGTGCCAGCACATCGGACCGCTCCCCGGAGGCGTTCAGCAGACCGGCGAACCCGATCGCCCCGGCCAGCACCATCACCGCGCCGATCACCATGAACGACCGGCGCCGCCGGCGCGGCGGCTCCGGGTCGATGATGTCCAGATCCGGCCGCATCACGTCCCCGCCCGGCGGGGCGGGCACCATCGCCCTGTTCTTCGCCATGCTCTTCAACACGCGCTTGCCATCCCGCCTAGTCGAGGACTCTCATCTCGCCCACGGACACCGCAAAGTCGCTCTCGCGCACCTCGGTGAACGCGCCCTGCTCCCCGGCGCCACCGGTGACCTGCCAGGTGACGTTCCAGGTCGCGGTCGCGGTGCCCTTGAACCGGCCACCGGCCTGCGCCTTGGATGAAATGCGGTACTGGTGACCGCAGTCGGGGGACTTGGCCAGTCCGTAGGAGGCCTTGTACCTGGTGCCCGCGCCTTGGCACGTGACGGTCTTCTCGTCGCCCATGGACCAGCTGATCGAGGACACCTTCGCCGTCGCGGATACCGTCACACTTCCGGCTGTGGCAGTCGCCGTGTTGGGGCCGAAAGTGGTGGGGGAAGGGTTCACCCACATCCACATCGGCACCCCGACTGTGTATTTGCCGGCCGCTCGGGGGCTGGCGATGTTCGGGCCGAGCAAGTTCATCTTGTCCACGGCCCCCTGGGCCAAGGCCGCAGGATCGATCGGCGGAGGCTCCTCCGCCGCCCAGAACGGCACGGGCAGGGGAGGTAAGGCAGCATCGGCCGAGGTCCGGCACGAACGCTCGTAGATGGCACCGTCAGTGTGGCCTGACCACAGCGCGCTGTCCTTGGGGGGCTGCGGATCCATCCTCTTGACCGAGGTGCAGACCTGGCGATGGTCCACCTTCTTGCCCTTGCCGCCCTTCCCTCCGGCAGGACTGGCAGGTCCGCCGCTGCCTGGCGGAAGGTTGCTTTCCTCCTGCCCTGCCTCGCATACGATCCATGTGGCTGGCCCCTTCGTGCACGACCCGCTCTCGGGAGGAGCTGCGTTGGCCGGTTCGGGAGACCAAAGGGCCAGTAGGGCCAGGGAAGCTGAAGCCATAAGGACGGTCAGCAGGCGCGCTGAGTGGGTGTGAGCTCCAGGAGCTTCCACTGCTTCCCCCATTTCTCGGCTCTCACCTTCGTCACGTATCGGGGCATGGCTCCCTCGGGCAGGGGAACCGGCTTACCGGACGTGCGGTAGACGAACTTCCACGTTGAGGTATCGATGCAGTCCGTCAGCTCAGCACGCGGGACCCTGCGTTCCAGGTCAGTGCTGGTGACCTTGGTCTTGTGGCCAGGCCTGCCCTTAGTGATGATCCCTTTCTTCTGCATGCCCTCCACGTCGGACTTGGCGCGAGAGAGCGCGGCACCCAGGGAGTACTTCTTCAGGTCGGTGCCCCTAAGATCCGCGGCCGCGTAGGCCTTGACCTGCTCCTCCCACATCCGCTCGTAGACCTCAAGGACCGCCTTCTTCTCCTCGGCCTGCGGATCAGTGCTCCTGCTGGGCTCGTCGCCGGTGCTCGGAGGGGCAGAGGGCTTCTCGGCGCGTGTGTTGGAGTCGCTGGTGCAGGCAGTGACTGTGCCCGCCGTGCACATGACGAAGAGTAGGATTGCTGCCTGCTGTTTCCTGATGCGAACGCCGGAATATGCCTGCTGGCCAACTGATCGAGTCACTGTGTCTCTCCATACGCCGTGATTCTGTGCCGCCCGACTCCCAGAGCACGGAGCAAAACGATGGATGAGTGCGCGGCTGGTCCGAGCTGCGGCAATGCGCCGATGGCGTTCACGATAGGACGCAGGGCGCCCACCGGTCACCCTGTTCCCGTCTGTCGTGCGCGGCAGTTGGTGGCTATTCGGCCACAACGCGGCGAGTCCCCGCGGGAGGTGAGACTCGCCGCCGGAAGAGGGGCATGCAGAGTCCGACATCCTTCTCAGTGCAAAGGCAAACGTTCAAGCGGAGAGCGAATCCAGGACGGCTCTGCTGGGTTGATCATGCTCCGTCGCTCCGTCTTAGGCCCGCCGGACGGCTTTGTGGAGGCGCGAGTTGCTGAGTCTCCAGCGGGCTGAAGACGGCGCAGCGGCGGGGCCCGGTGGCTAGAGGGGCTGCGAAAGTGATCTGGCGGGGAGGGGCCGCGAGCGGTTGCCCTGCAGGGCAGAATGTCACCTGTTCAGGGGCAGGCGTCCGACGGTTGTCGGGGGCGTAAGTGTGATGCGACGCCAGGCGGTTCTAGGGGCGCCTGCCACGCCGCCCTGGAGCGGGAGCACGGTGCACCGCTGGGTGCGTGGTGTAGTTGCAGGCTTGCGGTGTAGAGCAGGCAACCAGACTGCTCCCGGCGGACATTGGCTAGGTTCGCAGGAAAGAAAGCGGAATCCAGCAGTACTCCGCTCCCAGGCTCTGGACCGTGTCGCTTGATATTCCGGAGGGCGTTCGTCGGGGTGCCGAAGCGCCCGCTGCTGTGGCCTCGGAGCCCTGGATGCGGAGGCTCCTGCTTTGAGGTGGAGAGGAAAGGTTGGCGCAAAGCATTCCTCAGCGAAGGTGGTTGGCTGCGGGACGTCTTGCGGTGTGGCGGTGGAATCGGCGAAGCGCGCGCCCTTCAATTGATCGCCGACTACCGGGTGCGCCCGTCTCTCAGCGAAGTACCATCCCCGCACCCGCAGGGGTGGTCCCGGTGTGACGATCAGTTCGTTCAGCATGACCACTCCCCGAGCGGTAGATACGACTCTCGGCGCTGCGCTGCCGCTCCGCGTCGAGTTTCAGGTCGTTTCGGTTCTACGATCCGTGAGCCGGGTTAGGTCGTGCGGGTCAGTACGTCGAACGCGCCCTGCCACCCTCGGGCGCTCGACCGACGGGCCGGGGCGAGGCTGCCGTACACGGACACGGGACGTGCGGCGAGATCAGTCGATGAGGTCGTGCAGGAAGAGCCAGGAGCGTGTCAGCCGGTACTCGTGCTCGTTCATCGGCCGGGACTCTGCGATCTCGGCGCCCGGTTCGGCCGGTGCCGGCCAGGCATCGGACGGCGGCATCAGCTCGGCGGTGGCTTTCCGGCGGGGGCCGCGGACGCAGAGGGTCACGCTGCCGGGTTCCATTGCGGCTTGGTGCACCATCGAATGCCCCAGCGTGTAGGCGCTTCCCGGGTGCTCGATGGTCACGATGCCCGGCTCCAGATTGCGTTCGCTGAACGCTCCACTCCCGGTGTCGGTCCGTAGGCGTACGACGTGCACGTAGCCGCCGGTGAGGATGCGCGTGGCGAAGGTGTAGCAGTGGTCATGCGGAGCCCGCTGGTTGTCCGGGCGTACGTTGAGGTTCAGGTGGACCTCGAACCCGCGTTCAGGTGCCTGGTAGAGGGAGAGCCGGTTCAGGAGCAGGGTGCTGCGGCTATTCGCCAGGCGCTCGGGATCGTGGAGGATCTCGTCGACCAGGCGGGTCAAGAGCTTGCGGTCCGCGGCAAGGCGGTTCAGGGTGTCGCCGCTGATCTGCTGCACGTCACGGAGGTTCGGCGTGTCCAGTGAGGGGACCTCGTCCAGCCAGACGTTCATGGGGCAGCTCCGATCCCGGCGTCCAGGACGCGTTCGAGGGCGCGGCGGGCTCGCTGGACCACATCAGCGTGCTCGAAGGGACTCATTGCCCCGGCGGGGGCAGCTTCGTACTGCCGGACGGCGAGAACCTGCGTGCCGGTGGGGGTGCTCCGTATCTGGCACAGGGTGCCCGCGTGCGCTGCGAAAGCCTCCCCGGGCCCGAAGCTGCGCACGTACTGAGGGTTGCACGTCTGGACGTCCTGGGGCCCCTGGTACATCTCCAGATCGAGGCTGCCGGTGAGCGTCAGGACGACAGATGTGGAGGCGATCGGCCACGCCGTCATCGGGGAGCCGTGGGCGAGACGGAGATAGACGCCGCGCCCGTCGAGGGCCGGGAGCGGAAGGCAGGCGAACCCGTGTGCGAGGAAGGCGCGGGAGGGGGCGCCGGTCAGGCCCTTTTCCATCAGGCTCAGGAGCTTGGCGGCCAGGGGAGTGAGCCAGCCGGTGGCGTCGGCCACCGGAATCTCGGGGATCGCATTTGGGTCTCGTCCTTGGTCGAGCAGTTGGTCGACGAAGGCGGGGAGTAGGGAGTCCACAAGGTGTCCTTTGCACGTCGGATCCAAGAGGCCCGGCGCCGGGCCGACGGGGGGAGCGACTCCCGGCGCCGGGGATTTATGCCGCTCGATGAACTGGCCGGAGGCATCCGGTTCACCGAGCGACGGTCTGGGGGCTCGGCCAGGCGGCCGGCTCGGCCTCTTCCCCTTCGAGGGAGCTGATGTAGGGGGCCAGAGGGCTCGTGGTCATGCTGCTGTTCCCGTAAGGCTGACGGGACGGCTTGGGGCGACGATCGCGCCGTCCGGCAGTAACGCGCCGATGTCGTGAAAGAGAAAGACGCCGTTGCACAGCCGCGCCCAGCTTCCGATGCCGTCGGCCCTGCTCGGTGGATTACCTGGCGGTGGGGGAGCCGGATGGGTACACCGAGCAGGGCGACTCGGGGGTGGATGCCGCGTCTGTGCGGCGGGCCGTGTAGCGGGCGATGGCGGCGTTGCTGTAGCCGTAGAAGCGAGCCAGAGCCTGTTCGTCACCGCACTCCCCGAGTGACGGGGGCTTCTCGCCCCACTCGACGAAGACCGCCGGAGAATCCAGGTCGGTCGAGAGGCTCAACCGCGGATGGGGGAATCCCGCGCGGCTCAGCAGGAGGTCGCGGACCTTGAGGGCGATACAGATGCAGGCCACGCTGTAGGTCCCGCCCCGGCGCGATCCGCCGACCGGCACCGCCAGGAACGGCATACGCAACGTGCGCACCGCAATGGCCTCCTGCAGGAGCCATGAGTCCGCCAGCCGCTGCTCGTAGTACTCGAAGTCGTACGCCTCTTGCGGGGCCTGTATGACGATGACCTTCACCGGTGGATGTGCACTGTTCGTAGGGTCATGCATCGTCGGCCCCCCTGGTACTGCCAGCCTCAATCACTTTTCCGACCGCGAAGGCCAGGCGCCGGGCGAGGCCGATGGCCTGCTGGTGGTCGGCCGGCAGGAACTCACCCCGGACGAGGCGTCCTTGCCCGATGAGGTGACTCGGCTTCGGGCCAGCGGCGGCGATGTCACAGAGCCTCTTGAGACGGCCGCGCAGCCGCTTGACCAGCGTGCCGACGGTGGCCGCGGGCGGAGGCTGGTTGCCGATCGTCGCATCGAGGTCGTCGAAAATCGGTTCCAGATCGAGGGGCGTCCAGGCAACGAGTGCGTCTCGAATGTCTCGCAGCCGGTCAACGCTGAGAGCCGGCATCCACTGGCCCTCGCGCCGGGAGGCTTGTGGGTTGACCATGGCGGCGTTCATTGCTCGCTCACACTCATTTCAGCCCAGACGATCTTGCCCCAGGGGTACTTCACGTAGCCCCAGTGGGAGCTGAGCGCGTCGACGAGGACGAGGCCCCGCCCGTGGCCGGAGTTGCCGTCAGCGAATCCGATCTGTGGAGTGGTGCACGAGGAGTCGGCGACCTCGATGCGCACCCGGCGCTTGCCGCGCCGGATGGAGACCGTCGTGAGGTCCGTCTTCGTGTGGGACACCACGTTCGCCATCAGTTCCGACACGATGAGCTGGCCGCTGTCTGCCAGCTCTTCCCTCATGCCCCAGGTATCCAGGGATTTGGTGACGAATGCGCGGGCTCGGCCCACGGCCTCGGGTTGGCACGGCAACTGTTCGGTGTAGCCGGATACGCCGTGTGCACCGGCTGCAGTGGATCGTGGGGCGGTCACGGTGGCGCTCACCGACCTCTCGCAGTGGTCGGCACCGGCAGTACGGCCCGCGCCGTCTTGCCCGGCCTGTCCTCACGTACCTCGTACGTGAGCTTCGCCCCGGCCCGCTGGACCAGTCCGAGGCTGGGCCTGCGATGTCCGGCCTCGGACGGCTTCTTCAAAACCTTGTCAAACCTGGGAAACGTCGGGTTGAGGTCCAGCATGTCGATCAGGAGCTGCCCCGTACCCATCAAAGCAAGGCGTATCCGGGCCGGAAGAGTGCGGCCATGGCGGACGGAGTTGTCGACGAGCTTGGCAGTCTCCCGCGCGTCCATCTCGGTGCCTCCGGGCTGGCGCACCGGGGCGAGGTGTGTGCGGGTGTCTAGCCGTGCGTTGCCTGTCGCCATCACCGCAAGGTCACCGGTGCTCCAGTCACTGGCCGCGCCCCATCCAAGTAGCCTGCACCATGGCCACAAAGCTGTCTTAGCGACTTCTGCACGGCTATCAACTGCAGGTGGCAGCGGTAGATCGGCAGTCTGCGTCTGCGTCTGCGTCTGCGGATTCACGGGGGCTCCCTGGCGCCACGATTGTGTTCACTCAAGTACTCTCAGCGAGGTGTGTTCCGAGCGTGGCGCCGTGCGCCGGACGGCTCTACCCCCACTTTGTCCTCGGCTTCAGACGGCACGTTGACGTCTTCCTCGGCTTGTCCTTGGTTTTTCCTCGGCTTGTCCTCGGCTCTGCTAAATGGCGTCTCTATAGGGCAAGTTGGTAGGGACAGCGCTCTACCGTCGAAGCAGTGACGGCCTGAGCCAGTGGGATGGGGGCGACATGTTGTTCTTCCGGCACCTTCTGGAGGAGCGCGGCATCCGAAGCCATGAAGAGTTCCTTCCGCCGTACAGGAAGGCCGCTGAGCGGCTGCAACTGACACACGCACAAGTGGACCCGGCTCCGAAAACCTTCCAGGGATGGCTCTACGACGGACGCAAGCCGAACAGGGTATTCCGCCCTGTCATCGTCGAGATGCTCGGATACAGCATCGAAGACCTCTGGACGGAGGTCCCCGCGGGTACGGAACCGACTTTCGTGCCCCTGGCCAGTACGCCACTCACCGAACGCCATGCCGAGCCCGGCATGGCACTGAACGAGATGCAAAGGATGGGCGCTATGGCTGCACGACGCGCGAAAGAGTTCGTTCTCGGAGCGGATCGCGACAAGGTGGGCGATGACACCCTTGGCTTCCTCAACGAGGAAGTGGCGCGACTGGTCTCCGCGTACCCACGCGACCCGCTGGCGACGATCTGGCAAGACCTGCTGTCGGCTCAGGACGACGCCTTCCGCATCCTGGAGGGAGGCCGGACCCGGCCGACGCAGCTGCGCGACCTGAACTTCAACGCCGGAGTGCTGTCCTTCCTCATCGCCAAGGGCTTCCACGACATGGAAGACCCCCACCAGGCAATGATGATGACCCGCGTGGCTGGCTACTGTGCCAAGGAATCCGAGCATCTGGGCCTCATCGCCCTGGTGGACGGCTTGAAGTCCCTGATCGCTTACTGGGCTGGGAAGACGGGCGACGCGCTGCACTACGCCCGCCGGGGGTCCGACATCGCGGAACCGCTGAACGGAACCGTCGGCCTGTGGCTCCTGGGCCTGCAATCGCGTGCCGCGGCAGTCCTCGGCGACACGCAGACCGTCGCCGCAGCTAATCAAGAAGCCACGGAGCGCCGAGAGCAGGTAGTCCCGGACGAACTCGACGCCCTCGGCGGTCTGCTCACGTACGCCATCGAGAAACAGAACTACTACATCGTGGAGAGCGGAGCGCTTCTCGGTGAAGGCGGCGTTGAATTCACCACGCAGGCCGAACTGGCCGTACACGGCCTCAGCGACCCCACCTCTCCCAACTGGGCCTTCGCAGACCTCGCCGGCGCACAGTGCAACCTGGCCCTCATCCGGCTGCACAGCGGCGAGCTGGAGGGAGCCGCCCAATCAATCCGCCCCGTACTCGACCTGCCAAGCACGCACCGCAACAACGGCATTATCGTTTCCGCCCAACGGGTGCACAGTGCTCTGACCAACGGCCCGCTGAGCACCGGTATCGCCGCACGTGACCTGCGCGAAGAGCTGGAGCAGTTCCCGGCTCGGCGACCGGCCCTTCCCCGCTAAGGGTACGCAGGTAAAGTCCCAGGACATGTACCCGGTAGAGCGATTGAGCCCGCGTCTGCTCCTTCGAGAACTCAGCATCGAGGACGTGGACGCGGTGTTCGCCGTCTACGGCAGTCCTGAGGCGACTCAGCATCTGTCATTCGAGCCTCGCAATCACGCCGACGTCGGCGCCATCGTGGCCCGATCGGTCGCCTCCGCCACGACGACACCGCGGAGTGAATACGCCCTTGCCGTCGTCGAGCGGGACAGCACCGAATTGATCGGCTTCGGCCGTCTCGCCATGGACCCCCACCAACCCAGGGCCGCGACCTTCGGCTTCGCCTTGCGCCCCGACGTCTGGGGTGTCGGCTATGGGCTGGAAACCGTACGGCTCCTCCTCGGCCTCGGCTTCGAGGATCTGGGGCTGCACCGTATATGGGGTGCGCGTGCGCCGTTGAATGCGGCTTCGGCCAAGACCATGGCCGCCGCGGGCATGTCGGAAGAGGGCACCATCCGTGAGCACATTCTGAAGGCTGGCGAATGGCGTGACTCCGTCGTGCACTCCATGCTCGAACGCGAGTGGACCGCGCTGGAGACGTCTAGCTGAGCGTCTCGCCCTGTCTGATCGTCGCCGCAGCCAGTTGCGCAGGTAGCTGCAGCCGGGATCTTCTCGAACAGGGCCAGGAGCTGAGTGACGTCGTTGCGGTTGCCGCCGGTCAGCGACACTGCGAGCGGAATGCCCTGGTCGTCGACGATAGGTGGTGCTCGCCGGCCGGACGTGCGAGGAATCGATCACCGCCCGGTCCCAGGCCAGCTGGCCCTTCGAGCACGGCTTCTCCGGGAGGACGACGTGGAGTTGGTGCCAGGCGCCGGCCTCGTTCCAGGGCCCAGGCCTCGCCAGCAGGACGTTCCCGAGCCGAAGCCCCCGTACAGGCCTGCCGGTCCGACACCCGCGGTCTGCCCTGCACCGGCTTCGATGCCGGTTCGGGCGGTAGCGGCTCGATGAGCGACCACAGTCCACCCGACGCCCCGATCCGCGGCCGCGACTGGGCCCTCGCCACAACCAGTCCAACGAGCGAAGCCTCCAACAGCCGCATGATCAAAGACGTTTGTTACTGAGCCTTCCTAAGGGGTTGCGTGCGATTTCCGCCGTTGGAGTACTCAATGCGCGCGCGACCGCGTACCTGGCCAACGTAGATTGATCACTCCGGTTAGGGACTAGCGGAGGGCAGGAGGATGACGTTGGAGATCGAGCCCATCGGAGAGGTCGTTGAGGGCCGAACCGAGGTCGCCGACGACTTTTGGGGTGGCATCGAGTCTGTGATCCAGCTCGATGAGGGGAAGTTCCCCCTCGACTCTGTGCAGGGACTTGAGGAGTTTTCCCATCTGGTCGTGTTGTGGCACTTCAACCAGGCGTCGCCAGAGGACATCGAGTACCACGCCCGAAGCCCCCGCGGGAACCCCAAGTGGCCGGCCACGGGCACCTTTGCGCACCGCAACCACCGACGCCCCAACCAGCTTGCCCAGAGTTTCCGCGGTTGCTGAGGATCGAAGGGCTGCGGCTACGTGTGACCGATCTGGATGCAGTAGTCGGTTCGACGATCTACGACCTGTCGCCGTACTTCCAGGCGATGGGACCGCGCGGCCCCGTACGGGAACCGGCGTGGCCCAACGAAATGCTGTCCGCCTACTGGTCCACGAAGCCGTGATCAGCCTCGTCGCGTGACAGTGCCGCATCATATCGCCGGGCAGCGCGAGGGAATCGCCGCCTGCCTACACCGCGCTCAACAGCGCGGTGAGATCACCGCGGAGAGGGTCTAGGGTCTGCTGGCACCGGACAGACTGGAAATTGCCGCAGTCGTCGGGGTGATGGTCCTGCAGGAGGACCTGCTCGGTGCCGTTCTCGACGTCGATGGGATAGCTCGCCTGGTGGACCAGGTGTTGCTGCCCCTCGTTGGCGCCATCCCCGCCGGCTGAAGTCCTTCCGGCCGATTTTTCGATTCGGCGCACAGCAACCTACAAGGTTCGTAGTGCTATTGAAGCCATTTGCCCGCCGCTCTTCGTCGCGCGCAGGCGGGTCATGAGGGTCGGCCCCGACCCGGTCGACCTGATCGCCTCGCATCTCCTCGGCCGGAGGCTTCACCGTGATCCGCCTGCGCCAAACCGCACGCTTGAGCGTTTCGGGGGCCCGGAACGAATGGCCAGTAGATCGCCGACCTCACGTGTCGTCGGCTACCGCACCCTGCTCTGGGAGCTGGACGCCGTGGACTGGGCCCGCGGTGCTGCCCTGCGGCCGAACCGTACCTGGAGGAGCAACTCCACGTGTTTTTCGTTGGAGAATTGCACCTACGGCCGCCTACCTCAAGCGGATACACAGCACTTTTTGTCGCCCTGTGGCCGGAGTCTTGCTTTTCGCGCCCCATGGCTGCTGATTCCCGCAGCAATCCCTGACGGCCGTCGGCGCCGTCAAGGCACAGCCTCGCAGCGCATGACACGGCACGTCGTGGTCGGGCACTAGGCCACCGCCGCCTCGCCGAACTACGCGTGCCGAACCCTCCGATCATGCGACGGGTGCACTCGGGCAGTGGGCGACGAGACGTGCGCGTGTGGACCGGCGTACTCGGCTGCGCTCTTTGGCCCCGAAGTCGCAGGAACGCGAGACCAACAGCGCGGAGGGCGACGGGGCGGACCGAGGTCGTTTCATTGGTAGTCCCTTGTCTTGGTGAGCGCGATGGGGCGGGTGTGGGCGGTGGCTTGGTTGTGAAGGAAGTCCTGGACCCGCTGCAGTTGGTTCGTGGCCAAGGCGGTGAGTTGGTTGAGGGGGCGGGCCTGGGCGTTGCGGTGGGCCGCCTGTTCCAGGGCGGCGACCTGGCCGGGCCGGTACTGCTCGGCGAACACCTCTTCCAGATGCGGGCCGTGGATCAGCACCGGGCCGATCGGGCGGCCCTGGACGGTGAACGAGCTGTAGTGGTCGTACTGGTCGAGGCCGGCGACCTGGGCGGCGCTGGGCCGCTCTCCCCACTCCTCGATAACCGGGCTGATGGCGGCCCTGGAGCCACGCGTGGTGGAGAGGGTGGAGGCGTTTTGGACCAGCGACTGCCGGACCGGGGCGGGCAGGCGGGCCAGGAGCTGGGTCAGGGCGTGGAGCCGGATCTTGTACTTGCGGAAGTCTTCGAACATCGACGCGATGGAGTCGGCGCCGGAGCTGGTGAGGGTGGTGAGTTCATCGAGGTAGCCGCGGAAGGGCACCCGCTGGTGTGCGGGGGTGTCGGTGCGCGAGCGTCCGGCGCGCAGCAGGTCGCGGTTGATCAGAGCGGTCAGGAGCCGGTCGGTGGGGCCGTTGCCCGCGGTGGATATCCACACGATCATCCGGCGGTCCATGGCCGCGCGGATGTTGTAGGCACCTTGGGGCTGGCCGAGGAAGGCGCGGGTGACAGGGTTGGCGGCCAGCCGGGTGAGGGGGTTGAGCAAGACGTTGAAGGCGTCGGGCGGGAAGGTGGGGAAGGTGGTGTGCCACCAGGCGTGGGAGTCGGCGTCCAGGACAGCTTCGGTGGCGGCCAGCGCACTGTGGCAGAAGGAGGGATCGGTCAGCAGCGGCCGGAGGTGGAAGAGGGTGGCCTGGTCCTGGCCGCGTCCACTCTGGCAGGCCAGTTCGTTGATCGCGGTCAGTACGGTCAGGGCCTGGGTGAAAATGGCGATGGCGCGGGGCGCGGTTGCGTCGTCCCAGCCGAACGCGGTGGCAAAGGCGTCCACGACATCTTCGACGACTTCGTGGGCGGCCTGGCCCTGGTGCTGCATGCCGATCGGATTCCACGTGCTGATCAGCGGGTTGGAGCCGCGGCCGGGTGCCCGCAGGTCGATGCGCGCGATCCGGTCCATGATCGGCTGGTGGGCGAGGAAGGGCGCCACCCGGTGCCAGGAGTCGTGGTGGGGGTCGATGAACAGCAGCCCGCCCCCGGCATGCGCATAGCCGACGGCTTGGGCGGCGGCGCGTTCGGTCTTGCCGCCGCCGGCCTTGCCCACGCCGAGCTCAAAGAGCGTCTGCTCGGCACGGGTGGCCACCAGCCGTCGGCGCCCGTCGGGCTGGCGATACCAGCCCTGCAGCAGCAGATCCGCATTGCCGTGCTCGAAGGTGGGCAGGTCCACGGGCAGCAGCGGCACCCGGCACCAAATGGTGGGCGGCTTGAGCAGCCCCAGCAGTTCCTCCAAGCCCAGCCAGTTGACGGCCGGGGGCAGGCACTGCCCGGTGCGCCAGCGCAGGTCGAAGCGTCCGCGATGGGGCCATCGGTCGGCGCCCAGCCGCCAGGGGCCGATGCGCACTCCGCGCATCGCCCACCGGGCCGGCCCACCGAAGACGTCGAGAGCGGCCTGGATGCGGGCCAGGCGCGCCTGGGCACGGCCCTCGATGGTCGAGGCGCAACGCACCAGGATCTGTACCCGCACCAGGTGCGCGTCCTGGGCGAGTTTGCCCAGCGTCGCCTCCCGGTCCACCCTTTCGGGTGGCGCGGTCATCACCATGCCCCGGCGCCCCAGCTGCGCCGGGCCGCCGCCTCCCGGGGTGAGCAGTTGCTGGAGCTGTCCGAGAAACGAGTCATCGCCATGGCGGTTCATCCAGCGCGTGGTGCGCTGGGCTTGGCGCCGTTCGCTTCGGCGGGCCTGTTGCATCAGCTTCCACCGCCGTGCGCGCAGCGCCCATTTGGGGGCGCGTTGCAGGTCGATGCAGATTTCGGCGAGCTCGCCCAGGTCGGCGCGCAGGTCGGCGACCGCGTCGACCAGTGGCTGCAGCGGGTCCGGCTGCAGCGGTACCTCCCGCAAGCTGGCGACGGGGTTGCCGCGCAGAAGGAACTCGGCGCGCACCTCGTGCGGCCGGGGCGTGTCCCGCAGGATCGTGGCCTTGGCCACGCGCACGCTGGGTCCGAAGGGGGTCGTGGTCAGCAGGCGCTCGGCGCCGGCGGGACCCTCGAGCCGGTAGGAGAAGGGGGCCCGGCCATCGGAGCGCAGGCGGATCCGTACCGCCTTGCTGCGTCGCGGCGCCCACCAGGGCAGCGACGTGCTGGCGCGCGTCAGCTCCACACCCCGGCGGAAGATCTCCTCATGACCGGGGTCAAAGTGGGCGGCCGGGGTGAGCTCCAGCGCCATCCGCTCCTGGGAAGCCGTCGCGGCCAGATGCCGCACCAGACACTCCCCGCCGATGCCTGCGGCCGCCAAGAGCACGGCGAGCAGATACCAGTGGCCGGCCAGCCACCCCAGCGCGGCCGCAAGATCTTGTGCGACTGCCGGGACGAGGGAAGCGGCAACGGCGCTCACGAGAGGTTCAGGGGCAGCGCTGTCCACGGTGCGCCTCTTCTCGGCCGGTGGAAGTACAGGTCGCTGATGCGGCCGTCGGTGTAGGTGCCGCCGCGGTCGGCCGCGGCCCACACCAGATGCACCACTGCCCGCCCGCTGCTGGTCTTGGCGCCCTTGTCTTGTCGGGCGATGACGGCCTGGATGCGAAAGCGGCTGAACGCGGGCGCCACCTGCTGCGTCGGCCGCGTGCCGAAGATGTCGGGGAACCGGCTGCGCCCTGTGCCGGTGGCGTCCGCATACAGCAGCAGGGCGCCCTGCTTGCGCAGCTGGCGCTCCTGCGCGGCGGGCAGGTCGGCGGGCCAGGCCTTCTCCAACAGCTGCTGGATTGGCCGGTCAGCTTCGCGTCCCTCGCCGTGCGGCGGCGGGGTCGGCGTCGGCAGCAGGGGAGCGGATGAGGTGGACGAGACGGATGGCCGGGGTGCCGGCGTCTTGTGGGATGGCTGCTGCGAGTGCGGCGCCGATCCGGCGGCCACACCGGAGGAAGCGGTTTTCTGGCCGCCGTTTAGGAGGAGATAGCCGCAGGCGGCCAAGACCAGGCCGCAGGCCAGCAGCAGCCACGGCCCACGTCCGGGGGGCCGCGCACCGGTCTTCTTGGACGTCACAGGACTCTGGCCCCTCCCGCGAACCCGCTCATGGCATCCACCGGGTCGAGACGGACCTTGGTGCCGGGTCGGGCGGCGTTGACCATCTGCCCGTTCCCCACGTAGATCCCGACGTGATAGATCGTGGAATCCGCGCCCGGCGCATAGGCGTAGAACACCAAGTCCCCGGTCCTGAGGGCGGCTTTGGACCTGATGCGCTGCCCCTTGCCGGCCTGTGCGGAGGCGGTGCGGGGGAGCATGATGCCCACTCGCGCGTACGCGTACTGGGTCAGCCCCGAGCAGTCGAAACCCACGATGCCGACGCCACTCTTGCCGCTGGGCGAGCAGCACACCCCCGTGCTGGGCCCCTTGGCGTTGCCACCACCCCAGGAGTAGGGCACTCCGCGCTGGGCGAGCGCCGCCCGTAGGACTTTCTTGGCCTTGCCCGAGGCGCCGCCCAGATCCACGTTCTTGCCCGAGCTGTTCGCGGCGGCCCGGTACTGCGTGATCCGTTTGCTGACGTTGGTGACGTATTCATGCGAGTGGTTGTACTGGAAGATCGCCGCCTGAAGCTGGCGGGCCTTGGTCAGGTCACGCCCGTTGCCGCACAGATACACCGCGGCGCCCAGCGCCGCGTCGAACGCGTTGTGTGGGTCGCGGGTCTTGTCGCTGTTGCCGTCCCGGCCGTTGCTCTGCCAGGTGGAGGGCAGGAACTGGAAGGGACCCACGGCCCGTTCACCGGTGGCGGTGCCGTCCCACTGGCCTCCGTCGGTGTCGGGGAAGGTGGTGGTGTTGCCGCCCTGGCCGGAGCCGTTGAGCAGCACGCCCAGGATGCGGGGGGTGATGCCGCCGTCCTTGGCGATGGTGCGTCCGGCGGCGTGATTGGACTCCACCTTCGCGATGCCCGCCAGGATCGGCCAGGACATGCCCCGGCACTTGGGCACATGACGGACGATCAGCTGGGAGGCCTTCTTGTAGGCGGCGAGCATGGTGGGCGGAATGCCGGCGGCGCTGCCGCCGTCCAGGGATCCGGTGTCGGTCTCCTCCTCTTGGCGGGCCAGTTGGGCGGAGGCAGAGAGCACGCTGGCGAAGGGGGCGGCGCAGCTGGCGGCGGCCAGCAGCACGATCAGCAGGCACCCCCACCTGGCGCGGCGCCGGGGTCGTCCAGGCGACCTCATCCGCCCTCCCCGCCCACGCCCGGATCTGCCGCGTCGCCGCCCCCCAGGGACTCCTCGCGCGCCCGGCGCTGTTCGCGCTCCTCGGCGAAACGGGCGAACCGAGCTCGCAGGTATTCGCGATCGGTCGACGCGCGACGGCGGATCTCGGCGGCATCGATCCCCCGAGTGCCTTCGCCCGCACCGGACCCCGCCCGGGGCGGCGCGGTCACCGACGAACGACCGCCGCCGCTCATGCTGGTGCTGCCCGGCGTGGCAGCCGGGCGGATCCGGGGGGATGCCACCCGTGCGGGCCAGTCGGCTTCGGCGGGCCCCGGCGGCACAGAGGGCAGGGAAGGCATTGCGGGTGCGGGGGGAGTCCCCGGGCCGGAGGGCCCGGCAGGGCCAAAGCCGCCACCGCCCATCCGGCCTGAGCCCGCGGCCGGCGGCTGGCCCTGCGGCTTCCACGCGCGCAGGTCCTCGCGCACGGTGTTGCTCCACACCCGGACCTGCTGCTGGGCATCCTTCGTGTTCTCCGAGGCGCGCTGGCGGGCTCGCCGGGTGGTGGAGGGCAGAGCGTCGGTGGCGTTGTAGGCGACGCGGCCCGTGCGGTGCGCGATGCGGTAGCCGCGCAGGCGGACCAGCCGGTTGTGGGCGCGGGTGGACAGCAGGGTGCGATCGGAGTTCTGGTCGTGGAGCGTCTCGCCCGACGCCCGGTCGGCGATGACGCCGTCCTCGTCGCGATAGCGGTCCGCCGGCCCCTGGCGCAGCGCATCGCCCTGCGGTCCACCGGGGCCGCTCCCGTGCGTGCCGTCGTATTGCGGGCCGCTGCCCGGGGCGTCGCCTGCCGCGGTGGGTTTGCGCAGCCGTTCCAGTTCCTTGTCGCCGGGATGCTTGCCGACCAGCAGCCCCCAGGCGCCGCGGGCACCGGCTGCGGCGCCGGTGGCGGCCAGCGCAATGGGGGCCAGGCCGCGCGAGGCCTCGGCGCCCGCGTCCGACAGGAGGCGGCCGGTGTCCACGGGCATGCCCGTTCCGTCGGTCATCGCGGCCAGGGACCGCATGAGGCGCTGGCGTGTGCCCAGCCGCCCATACCCGCTGCCGCCCAGGGCCCGCAGACCCAACCCGTTTCCCAGGCCGCCGTGCCCGTGGACGGCCATCGCGGCGCCGATCTCGGAGGTGTCGCCGGGCAGATGGGTGCCGCCGATCTTCGCGTAGCGCATCCGCAGGGAGAGCCGCTGCCCGGCCAGGGCGATCCCGGCCAGGAGCCTGCGGTGGAAGGCCAGTGCGGCCAGCGCGAGGGCGATGAGCGCCAGCAGCCGCTCGGCAGGCACCTCGGGGCCCTCGGTGAGGACCACATCGATGCCGATGGCGTACGTGGGCAGGAAGGCGCAGATCGCGAACATGCCCGCGATCGAGATGCCCAGCAGCGCCAGCCATTTCCAGGCGGCCTGCCGGTTGGGGCCCGGCAGCATCGCCCACACCAGCGTGATGGAGCCGGCCGCGGCCGCCGCGGCGTCGGCGGCTTGCATGCCCAGCAACACGAACGCCGCGGACAGCGGGATCGCGGAGATCAGCAGTGAGGCGGCGAACAGCATCAAGACGCCGGCGGTCCGCCAGCCGGTGGGCTCTTTGGCGTACGCGGCCGCCGCCTTGCCCACCGGCCCGGCCTTCTCCATCTCCTTGAGGAACGCCGCGAACTGCCGGTCTTGGTCGTTCAGGAGCGGGTTGGTGGCGTCCAGCAACGCCTCGCCGGGAGTGAGCGCCGGTCCGTCCTCGAACGCAGGCTCACCGGGGTCCGGGTTCTTCAACTTGCCCTTCACGCAGTATTTGTGTGCGGGCCCCTTGATCCTGTCGCACACCTCCTCGGCCCGCTCGCGATCGGCCTTGCTGGCCGCAGAGGTCGGCTTGTAGCCGCCGGAGACCCATTTGAGGTGCAGGGCATAGGCCTTGCGGTCCGAGGCCTTGCCCGGGTCGAGGATCCGCCCGTACTGCACGAGCATGTAGCCCTTGACCACCGTCACATTGGTCAGCGAGTCCTGGATGGGCTTGGCCACGTGGGATTGCCGCTCCGTGTTCTCGCTCTCGTAGCACTTGTGAAGTGCCGGACCGGACAGGCCTCCGCCGCACGGGCCGGCATCCCCGCTGGCGATCTTGCCGCCCCAGTCGTAGGAGTCGACCGTCATCCAGGCGACCTCCGAGGCGGATCGCTCGCTCTGGGCCAGCGGACCGTCTGGCCCCAGCAGGTAATCCGGGCGCACGAACGCCGAGGCCGCGAACGCGGCGATCACCAGTGTGAGGACGATCTCGCCGAGGCCCTTGCCGGCCTTGCCGCGCACGAGCAGGATTCCGCCGAAGATGAACGCCCAGGCCAGCAGCAGCCCCTTGAGCCCCAGGGTGTCGACGACGATGTCGGTGTAGGTGTCGGAGAGCTTTTGCGCCGGACCGGCCAGCATCTTGATCAGCGGGAAGCGCAGCGCGAACTCGACGGCCCAGCAAGCCAGGCCCACCACCAGCCGTAACAGGGTGAACAGGCCGTTCATGATGAACGCAAAAGCGTTGGTGCGCACCGAGAAGATCGAGCCGCCCTGGGCGGAGAGCTCATAGCCGTCCAGCGGCACGCCTTCGGAGCTGTCCACGTTCAGCGGACCCATCATGTCCCCGCCGCCGTCGGCGGCGGAGGCGACCTGCGCGTTGACGAGGAGGAACACCCCGGCCAGCCCTGAAGCGTGCAGGAGGGTGCGCAGCCGACCGTGGGCCAGATGCCACTGCATCACGACGATTCCGGCCTTCCCCCACGCCGCACGCCCACCAGGACGAGCACGGCCGTGGCCGCGGGTGCCCATATCCAGAGCGCCGGACCCTGTTCTTGGCTCGCCGCCCGCGGGGCCGTAGCGGTGCGCATCATGCGCTCGCAGTGCTCCCGGGCCGGACCTGCGATCGCGGCGCACACGTCCCGGTCGCTGCGCACGAAGGCGCGGCCGTCCCGGGCCGGGGGATCTGCGGCGGGAGCGGACCGAGCAGAAGATGAGGCCGGCGCGAGCGCACCGAGAGTGACGGCGAGCGGCAGACAAGCCGGCAAGAGGATGCCGGCCGCGCGGCGCACGGTGGTGCGGCGCCGGGCGGGCCGCCCTTCATCGGTGATCATCGGACCTCCTTGCGGGGGAGCGGCCACGGCTTGGACAGGTCCGCTCCCACACCGGACGCCCGGGCAGAGTGCCGCTGGCCCGGGGTGGTGGTGATACGGGAGGTGATGCGGGGGATGTGGGGGATGAGGACCTTGACGCGGCCGGTGTTCTGCCGCGGCCCGGTCAGCAGGACCTCACCGGCGCGGTCCTTGTGCCCGACGGGAGAAAGACCCGAGGTGACCATCCGCACGAGGTCGGAGTCGCTCGGGTCCAGACCGATGAACTCCAGCCCCCGGCGTGCCCGTTCGCGCTCAGAGGTCCGTGCCAGGGCCCGGTAGGCCATCAGCCCCCGGTCGGGGCCCAGCTCCTTGGCGTCATGAGCCCCGGCGAACAATCCGGCGCCGTGCTTGCGGCCGTCATGCAGGATTTCGTGGACCAGCGCGGTGCCCTCCGCCGACGAAGTCAGCCAGTACAGCTCGTCGGTGACCACCGCACAAAACCGCTCCGGCAGGGAGAACGCCGCCTGGCGGGCCATCGCCGCGATCAGATACAGCACCGCGCGGCCGATCAAAGCCTCCAGCGGCTGCTGGTGCAGGATCTCGGCGTGCTCAAAAGCCTGCTTGGGCGGCAGTTTCAGCCCGGTCGTGGTGATGACGATCATGTCGGAGGCGCCGGTGCCGTCCAGGCTCACCGGGGGCAGCGCCGGATCGAACACCATGCGCGCCAGCGGGTTTTGCTCCACCAGGCGCAACAGCCCGGCCAGCGTGGCCGCCGCGTCCTGGCGTTTGCCGCTCTCGGAGCCGGCCATCTGCCGCAGGACCTCCAGGACGCCGCTCATCGAGGGCGACACCGACACCCCGGCCCGTTCGATGGCGTGATGCAACACCTCGCCGGAGGTGGTCATGGGGCCGATGCCCAGCTGCAGGGTCAGATAGCTCAGCGCGTAGTGACGGCCCTGTGCGCCGGGAAACAGGCGCAGCGGGTCGATGGACAGCGCGGCGCGGGCGGCGTCGATGATCTGGCAGCGGCCCGGCGCGGCGGCCTGGGCGAAGGTGGCCCATTCGCGTACCGGGGTGCGGTCGATGCAAATTGCGCGGCCGCCGCGGTCCACGACCGACTGGCTGATCAGCTTCAGCATGACGCTCTTGCCCGCGCCCAGATCCCCCACCACGCCCAGCGATGCGGAGGCGTCCTGTTTGGGGGCGTCGGCGGGGTTGATCAGGACGGGGCGGGTGGTGCCGCAATCCAGGTCCAGGCCGAGCAGCATCCCGGTGGGATCGCCGACCTCGCTGTGGGTGAACGCGCCCGACAGCGCCCAGTCCTCGCTGAGCTGATGCTGGGTGAACTCGCGCAGCCGGTGCGTGCGCACCGCCCCGGGCAGTCCCAGGGCGAACAGGTCGGCCTGCAGTCCGGCCGGGCGCACCGCGCGGTAGTCGGCGCCCGCCAGCAGCTTGTCCAGGGCGCGGGCCCGTGCGTCACACAGCTGAGGCGTGGGCCCCCACACGGTCAGGGCGGTGATCGCCTGCACCTCCACCTCCACCGAGGTGCGAGAGAGCCGCGCGTCCAGTTCGCCCAGATCGCGGGCGGCATCCGGCAGCGAGGCGGGCATGCCGGTGGGCCGCGCCTCGTACTGGTCGGCCTGGTCGACCAGCTCGGTCTTCTTGCGCTGCACCTGTGCCCGCGCCTTCTCCGCGGGCACCAACGTCAAATCGATGGTGAAGTCGACGGGAAAGTCGAGGACTTCGAGCTGCGCGAACAGATCCGCGGCCTCCAGCGAGATGGTGGGCGGGCACTCGGCCAACGCCAGATGCGCCTGATAGCCGATCCCGCCGTCGCTTTCGACCTGCAGCCAGCGCCGCCGCAACGGGGACGCCGACCGGGTCTTCCACCACCGCGCCCGACCGGCTGTGCGGCCGCGTGCTCCACGGGTGGCCTGCCGGTCTTGGCCGGCGACGGGGTGGGTGCCGCCTTCCTCGAGGCGGACTTGGCCCAGGTCGGCATAGCTGGGGGAGTACAGCATCCCCGAGCGGACCTGACCTGCGTAGTGCTCGCTGAGTTGGGCCTGGCCCAGCAGCGGTTCGTCCAGACCGCGGTGCACCGCATGCTGGATCATCCAGACGATCTCCGTGGGCCGGGCCGGGCGGAACCAGGCGCCGCCGGTCAGCTGTGCCTCCACCTGGCCGGCCTGCTCGCGGCAGGAGTTCACCTCGGCGAGGGGCACCGGGGCGGCCCGCATGCCGAAGGTGTCGGCGACCTCCGCCCACAGGGCGCCGAGCACCTTCAGGCCCGGGTTCTCCGCCTCCAGCGGGATGGCCAACCACCAGGTGCGCTGGTGCATCTCCTGGCCCGCCAGAAGATCCAAGGCCGCGTCCAGATGCTCCTCCCACGGCCTGGCCTCAGGTATCAGGGCTTCTGCGCTGTCTTGAAGGCCCTCGACCATCTGCCAGACGACCTCGGCCGGATCGACCTGCGCGCACAGCCCGAACAGCCGCGGGGTGCCGGACAGCGAGCGCACCACCTGCGTGATCTGGGCGAGGAGTTCGTCGCGGACGGCCGCGGGCACATAGGTGCCCGGGACGCTCTCTTGAGTGCGGCCCCCCGGATCGGGGCCGGGGTGCAGCCGATAGAGCGCCCAGACGTGGCCCTGGGCGGACCACAGCAGATGCCCGGCGATATGCCGGATGGGAACGCGCATCAGCGGTGCCCTTTCTGGTTCGGTGCGCAACGGCGGGCATGCGCGAGCAGTGCTGCCGGCCGGGTCGCCCCGGAGGCGGGGGTGGCAGCTGCCGGGGCAGGCCGGGGCGGGCGTGGATGTGCAGGCGGCGCGGGCTGGGTGGGTGCCACCCGCGCCGCCTGCTGGGGCGGCCTGGGCGCCGGGGCGCCGGCCGCGGGCACAAGGTTTGTGAGGTCTTCGAGGATGAAGCCGCCGCTCAGGCGCCGGGCACGCGGATCACGTGCGGCACGCCGGCCGATGCGGCCTCCGGCGGGCTGGGCCATGAGCGCCACCAGGCCCAGGGCGACCGACACCGGGTGGCGGCCGCCGATCTTGGGCCTGCGCAGCAGCCAGATCCCCACCAGCCACGCGGCGACCGGGATGGGGCCCAGCACGCTCCACACCGCAATCGTCTTGACCAGGAGGAAGCCGCCCACGGTCGCCAGGGCGATCTGGGCGGCGTTGTAGGGGCCCAGCGGCAGCCGCCAGTCGGCGAGCTTGCCCAGCACCCAGGGGTGGCGCCGCGCGGCCGTGTAGAAGCGCGCCGTACGGGGCGCGGCGGCCGCGCTCACCAGCGCCCCTGGGGGCCAGGCTCGGAACGGTCAAAGGCCGGTGCCCCGTTGGCGGGGTTGTTCACCTCGTCCTCGAACATGTCCGCCAGGTCGTTGCGGGAGGAGTAGAGGCCCAGCGCGATGACCATGAGGATCAGGGCGCCGATGCCGGCCTTCAGCGAGAACCGCTGCACCATGATCACGACGACGATGATGATGAGCGCGGCCTGCAGCCCCGTGGTGCCCCAGTCCTTGGCGGTTTCGATCCAGGCCTCGCCCAGATCGGCCAGCTCTCCGGCCAGCACAACCTGATGGAGTGTGTTCATCGCCGCGCACCGCCCGTCGTGCCCGACACCAGGGCAGCGATCTCCCAGCGGCCGTCCCGCGCCGACAAGGTGAGCTCGTAGGCCAGGGGCCAGCGGCCCGCAGCGGCGCGCGCCTGGACCTGGGCCAGGACATGCACGGTGGTGTGGTCACCGGGTACCTGCTCGGTGGCCGCGGCGTGTTCGCGCGCGGTGACCTCCTGCACCTCGATGGACGCGGCGGCCGGCGGAGAGATGGCCGTCAGCTTCACGCCGGGCGCCAGGTAGCGGTTGACCTGGCCGCGTCCGGCCAGATACGCGGTCAAGAACTCCGCGGCCGTGGTGGCCAGCGGGCCCTCGGGCACCGTGACGCGGTAGGGCGAGTCAGGGATCTTGTGCCGGGCGGGGGCAGCGACGAGGGCCGGCGCCGCGGTGACGGCGAACGAGGCGCCGTCGGCAGAGGCGATCGCGGGCACGGCGAAGTAGCGCACCACGTCCGCGTACTGCGCGGCCACGGTCACCGACCACCGGCCGTCCTTTCCCGGCATGCTGCGCACCGCCGTCACCCGCCGCGGCACGGGCGCCTCGTCGGCGGGGGAGGGCAGCAGAATCCCGGGGGCCATCGCCTGCACGCGTCGCGCGGCCGCGCTGCCGGTCTCGTCACTGCTGCGCAGCCATGCGTCGACGAACTCCACGACGAAGCCCGCGGGGTCGGCGACCGTGGCGGTCTGCTCGGTGTGCTGCGGCGTGGGGGCGGGCGGGGCCGCGACAGTGGCGGCGGGCCGGCCCACCGCCAGGGCCAGCGCGAGCGGCCCGGCTGCCAGCGCGGTCCAGACCCCGGCGCGTCCCAGCTGCACGCGCCGGCGCATCTGGGTCAGGGCGATGCCGGCGGCAACCGGCGGGCCGGCGCCGGGTGGTGATGCTGCGGAGCGGAACACGAGGGGATCTCCCTGAGGTCGGAGGGTTGCTGTCTGGAGACAACCCGCCGGCCTCGACCGGCTTGCCGACCACAGCGGCCCGACCACGGTGAAGAACCGGTCACGAATGCGTGGTCGGGGTGGTAGCCGCGACCACCACAGCCACTCACCCCGTTGCGAGCGGAGTGATGCGCATCGCCAAGAGGGCAGGCGATCAGACGGGACCGGCTGTAGGCGGGGTGCGCATTGACGTCCTGTGCACCGCTTGATGCGGGCCATCGCCGGCGGTGCGCAATCGCGTTTCAAGACTTCGGCGTTGTCGGCGATGACCGGTTGCGGCCGGCAGTGGCCTGGCCCGCCGGCCAGTGCGCAGCCCGCTGGCGACCGCAGAACACGACGAGTGTGCACCCGGCGGCCGACTCCATCCTCATCGGCTGCGCACTGCTGTGACCTGCGGTGGTCGGGCTAGAGACCATGTGGTCGGGGCAGGGGGCGGCACTGCGTGGTCGCCATCTACCGCCCGTTCACAGGGCGATGGCCCCGCGGGTGACCACCGCAACACCGCTGCTGCGACAGCCCTCGATGCGTGAGCGGCCGGGCGGTGATGGCTGCGCGCTGCGCTGCGCACCACGGTGCGCAGCGGACGTCATCCGTAGGGCCCGCCGCGGAGTGCGCAGTCGGGCGATGACACCGAGGGTGATGACGGCGCGCAGAGTCGGCGCTGCGCAGTCGGCCTCTGGTCCGATCGCGGATGACGCCCCGGCCGTGGGCCTGGTGGTGTTCCGGTGTGGCTGGCCCTCAGCTGCATGCCGTCGTGTGCTCGTTGCGGCAGCCTCATGTGAGGCTCAGCGCTGAGACAGTGCGAGTGCGGCCGGTCTGCATGTCCCGTGCCGAGACCGCGCTGTTCATGCAAAGGACGCAGTCGATCGGCCTGCCGCCGGTGCAGGCCGATCGGTACTCATCTCACGGCGTTGCACTGTGAGGTGGCGTCGCCTTGTGCTGGCCGTCAATTTCGGCAATGAGGGCCTCGATACGGTTCTTGATCTCGTCGCGGATCGGGCGGACCGCCTCCACGCCCTGGCCCGCGGGGTCTTCCAGCGCCCAGTCGAGGTACTTCTTGCCGGGGAAGATCGGGCAGGCGTCGCCGCAGCCCATGGTGATGACGTAGTCGGAGGCCTGGACGGCTTCGGTGGTCAGGATCTTCGGCTTCTGGTCGGCGATGTCGACACCGACCTCCTGCATGGCCGTGACGGCGGCCGGGTTTACCTGGTCGCCGGGGATCGATCCCGCGGAGCGGACCTCGATCCGGTCGCCCGCGAGGTGGTTCAGGAATCCGGCGGCCATCTGCGAGCGGCCTGCGTTGTGGACACAGACGAAGAGGACGGAGGTGAGAGGGGAAGCGGTCATGGAATCTTCCTTGGCGAGGGATGAGCGGGCAACAGGGGTGTGAGCCAGGGTGTTCAGGTGCCCGGCAGGGTGTCGAGCAGGACGGTCATGTGCGCGTCGGTCTCGTCGCGGGTGGCCGTGCTGAGGGCGCTGTCGGGGTGTGCGACCGGCCAGTGCAGGTCGCGGCGGTCCGCGACGACGGGGCATGTGTCGCCGCAGCCACGAGGCGGGCGACTACGGCGGACAGCTGCGTGTCGGGAAAGGCGGGGGAGGGATGAGGTGGTCATGAGGGAACCCTTTCGGCGGGCCCTAGGGTTCAGCCCGGACTGGTATCAGCTCCGAATGATGTGACAGTATCAGTGCATGCTGACTTCAGTCGACGCTGATGTGATCCGGGTGCTCGGTGACCCGCTCCGCCTGAAAATCGTGACCCTGCTCGCCCAGGAAACGCTCTGTACGACGCACCTGGTGGAGGAGACCGGCGCCAAGCAGACCAACCTCTCCAACCACATGAAGGTGCTGCGCGAGGCCGGCCTGGTGGAGACCGAGCCGTGTGGCCGCTTCACCTACTACAAGCTGCGCCCCGAGGTCCTGGCCTCGATTTCCGAACGGTTCGCCGAACTGGCCGCCTCCGCCCACACCGCGGCTGACAACAAGAGGGCCTGCTGATGAGCCGCACCGACACCACCCCGCAAGACGATGAGCAAGCGGCGCCGTCCGGCGACGGCATCGTCGCCAAGCTCTCCACCCTGGACCGGTACCTCGCGGTGTGGATCCTCATCGCCATGGGTGTCGGCCTGGGCCTCGGGCGGCTGATTCCGGGCATGAATGACGCGCTGGCCAAGGTCGAGATCGGCGGCATCTCGCTGCCGATCGCCATCGGCCTGTTGATCATGATGTATCCGGTGCTCGCCAAGGTCCGCTACGACAAGCTCGACTCGGTCACCGGCGACCGCAAGCTGATGGCATCTTCGCTGGTCATCAACTGGATCGTCGGCCCGGCGGTCATGTTCGCGCTGGCCTGGATCTTTCTGCCGGACCTGCCCGAGTACCGCACCGGCCTGATCATCGTCGGGCTCGCCCGCTGTATCGCCATGGTCATCATCTGGAACGACCTGGCCTGCGGCGACCGCGAAGCCGCCGCCGTCCTGGTCGCCCTGAACTCCGTCTTTCAGGTCATCGCGTTCGGCCTGCTGGGCTGGCTCTACCTCGACCTGCTGCCGGGCTGGCTGGGCCTGGGCGATGGCGAGAAGCTCGACATCTCCATGTGGAAGATCGCGCTGAACGTCGTCATCTTCCTCGGCGTCCCCCTGCTTGCCGGATTCCTCACCCGCCGCATCGGCGAGAAGAAGATGGGCCGTCAGAAGTACGAGTCCAACTTCCTTCCCAAGATCGGCCCCTGGGCGCTCTACGGCCTGCTGTTCACGATCGTCATCCTCTTCGCGCTGCAGGGCAAGACCATCACCTCGCAGCCGGTCGACGTCGTGCGCATCGCGCTGCCGCTGCTGGTGTATTTCGCGGTGATGTTCTTCGGTACGTTCCTGCTGGGCAAGGGACTTGGCCTCGCCTATGACCGCACCGCGACCCTCGCGTTCACGGCCGCGGGCAACAACTTCGAGCTGGCCATCGCCGTGGCCATCGCCACCTTCGGCGTCACCTCCGGCCAGGCGCTGTCCGGGGTGGTCGGCCCGCTCATCGAGGTCCCCGTCCTGATCGGCCTGGTGTACGTCGCGCTGGCCTGGCGCCGGAAGTTCGCCGCGGACGCGGTGAGCACGGCCTCGTGACGCGCACGGCGGATGTGGTGGTGATCGGCGGCGGGCAGGCCGGGCTCGCCGCCGGCTACCACCTGCGCCGCCAAGGCGTGGGCTTCGTCATCCTCGACGCACAGTCCACGCCCGGCGGCGCCTGGCGGCACACCTGGGACTCGCTCCACCTCTTCTCCCCGGCTGCCTTCTCCTCCCTGCCGGGGCGGCCCATGCCCGCCCAGAGCGGTGAAACCTACCCGGACGCCGGACACGTCGTGGACTACCTGGCCGACTACGAACAGCGCTACGACCTGCCCGTGCAGCGCCCGGTCCGGGTCAGCGCCGTACGGCCCGAAGGCGAGCGGCTGCGGGTGGAGGCGGATGCGGGCGCCTGGTCGGCGCGGGCGGTCATCTCGGCGACCGGCACCTGGTGGCGTCCCTTCCTGCCCGCGGTCGCGGGCCGCGGGGTGTTCGCCGGCCGCCAGCTGCACACGGTCGGCTACCGCAATCCGGCCGACTTCGCCGGGCAGCGGGTCGTCGTGGTCGGCGGAGGCAACTCCGGCGCGCAGATCGCCGCCGATCTCGCCCTGGCCGGCATTGAGCTGACCTGGGTCACCCAGCGTCCGGCGCGGTTCTTGGCCGACGACATCGACGGGCGCGCCCTGTTCGACGCCGCGACCGCCCGCCGCCGTGCCCTCGACCAGGGCGCAGCCGATACCGGCGGGGTGGCTTCGCTCGGTGACATCGTCGCTGTCCCGCCGGTCCGCGCGGCGCGCGACGGCGGGCTCCTCAAGGCCGCGCCGATGTTCCAGCGCCTGGTTGCGGACGGGGTCCAGTGGGCGGATGGCAGCCGGGCCGAGGCCGATGCGGTGATCTGGTGCACCGGTTTCCGCCCCGCCCTGTCCCACCTCGCGCCGCTGGGTCTGCGGGGTTCGCGCGGGCGCATCCCCACCGAGGGCACGCGCGCTCTGGGCGAACCGCGGCTGCACCTGCTCGGCTACGGCGACTGGACCGGCCCGGCCTCCGCCACCCTCATCGGCGTCGGCCGCCCGGCCCGGGACGCCGCCCGCCAGATCCGCAGCCTGCTGCATTGACACCGGCCGACGGAAAGCTTGCGCGCCGGGCATCAGGCAGTGCGTTCAGCCCCGTGGTGCGTACATGATCACGGCCGTGCCGACGGGGCAGACCACGGCGCCGACGATGCCGTGGCGGTCGGGGCGATAGGCGTCGGCGGCCATGCCCCAGGCGATCGATCCGACGACGAAGAGGCCGCCGTATGCGGCGAGGATGCGGCTGAATGCAGCATCCGGTGGGAGCGTCGCGACGAAACCGTACACGCCCAAGGCGATGACGCCGGAGCCGATCCAGGCCGGCCGCGGTGTTCGCGCGCCCCCTGTCAGACCAGGCAGGTGCCAGCGATGTCAACGAGGGCAACGACGACGAGCGGCGCCACGGAGCGAGCGACAAGCACGGCGGGACTCTGCGAGGAAGCAACGGAGAGATCGGCCGGGCGGGCCCCCGTCATGCCGACGGGCCAAGGAGTTCGGCCATCATGCCGGCGGCCTCCTGCGGGGCGCGGACGTCCAGGTGCAGCACGGGCCCGTCGAAGTGAAGGCGGAAGTCGAAGAAGGGGCAGCATTGCTGTTCGGCTGCGGCGAGTTCGGCCAGTGCCCCGGCTCGCGCGGCGGGCAGCGTCAGCCGAAGGCCCTCGGGTATCGCGGCGCGTTCGGCTCCGTGGACCGCCTCGTGCCACCGGACGGTGCGATCGCTCAGTCGTGTGGCGGTCAGTGAGCAGGTGACCGGGGCGCAACGCCACCGTTCGGCTTCGGCGGCTTCGGCGGCTTCGGCGGCTTCGGCGGCTTCGGCGGCTTCGGCGGCTTCGGCGGCTTCGGGGCCGAGAAGCGGGGGTACCTCCACCGGCCGAGAGGCGGGTGTCGGGCGGTCAAGGAAGTCGCATGTGGGATCGCAGGGGCCGGACCGGTCGGGCAGCGCGTCGAGGTGTTCCAGTGCCCGGTGCAAGGTGGCGGTGAACCCGGCGAGCTCTACTGCCCGGGCTCCGGCGTCGGCGATCCGGGCGGTGAGGCGTGGCCGCAGGGTGGCCTTGACGTCGGCGCAGGCCGCGGAGTCGCGCAGGGTCAGCAGCTTGGCAATGTCCTCCAAGGGCAGGCCCAGGCGCTTGGCGGTGGCGATGAACGACAGCCGCTCGACGGCGTCTTCGTCGTACATGCGGTAGCCGGAGGGGGTGCGGTCGGCTGGCAGAAGGCCGACGCTGTCATAGAAGCGCAGCGTGGTGGCCGGGATGCCGGACCGCTCGGCCAGCTGGGAGATACGCATCATGCCCACCTGCTGACGGTAAACCTTCGACCTGACTCGAAGGTCAACACCGGACGTCGCCGACAGCCCAGCGGGGCACGCCCGTCGCGTCCACCCAGCGGGCCACGCCCGTTGCGTCCACCCAGCGGGCGAGCACACTGAAGGACCGGACCCCGCCTGCGCCACCCTGATCGGCGTGGGGCGCCCCGCAGTCGATGCGGCCGGCGAGATCGGCGCGCTGTCGTCCACCGAGGCGAGCTAGCCGCGCGGTTGCGGCCCTTTCCCGGTCCGCGGTCCTTGTCGGCCGGACAGGGTGAGCTGGGCGCGATGGAAGTCGAAGTGCCGGGCCGGATAGCGGTACAGATCCGCGACGGTCATGACGTCACGGAAGAAGGGATCCCAGCGCGTGGGATAGGGCATGGCGAGCCCGAAGTCGCCCTCCCGCTCGGCGTCGAGCCGACGATGCAGGAACGCGATCATGCGGTCGAACGCGGTCCCCATACGGCGGCGTCCCAAAAGCCTCGCACCAGCGACGGGGCCGAGGTAGTTCACCACGTCGAAAGGTTTGGTCCCGGCGTTGAGGAGCCGGGCAAAGCCCCGGCCGACCCGGCGCGGCAGCCGCCCGAAGATGCGCAGCAGGATCAGCAGCGGCCGGATCAGGATGTACCCGAACAGCATGTGGAACAACAGCTGCTGATTGGTCCACCGGGTGCCCCTGGTGGGCCGGCGCAAGTCGGCGGCACCGGCGTCATCGAGGAGCTGGTGGAACGCCCTACGGGCCCGTTCCAACTCCTCGTGAATCGCCTGACGGTCCGGCGATGATGCACACATCGCACTCCCCACTCCTCCCGGGAGTCTGCCGAGCGGCTCAGCCCGGGGAACCGAGCAGCTGCCCCATCGCGGCAAGGACCGAGGGCTCGACCCGGTAGTAGACCCAGGTGCCGCGTCGCTCGGAGACCAGCAGACCCGCCTCCTTGAGCTTCTTCAGGTGGTGGGAGACGGTCGGCTGGGAGACCCCGACATCGGAGATGTCGCACACGCAGGCCTCGCCGCCCTCGCGCGAGGCGACGGCCGTGAACAGCCGCAGCCGGACCGGATCACCCAGCGCCTTGAACATCGCGGCCGTCCGCACCGCCTCCTCGGCGGTGAAGGGACGCTCGGTCAGCGGCGGGCAGCACGGCTCCGCCGCGCTGCCCCCGTCGTCAGCGAGCTGCAACATCGCCTGCGCATTCGACATACGTCTATATTGACATACGCCGAACCAAGTGGCGCCCGGTGGCTGCCGGGTCATATCCGGGCCGGGCGGGCCGCCAGGCGCCGGACTGTGCGCATCGCATCGCGGCCGACCCCGCGCAGGGAGACAGAGGACGGGCTGCGCTGCCATTGCGGCCCGACGAAGGCCAGCTCGGGGCGGGAGAGCGCGACTGCGTCGCGGTGGCGTGGTCTCCGCCGAACGGCAGCCCGGGAAGTGAGCCGTAGCGGGCGGGGGAGAGCAGGGGGAGGGGATCGTGGCAGCGCGGCCACGAGCCGACCCGCCCGGTCCGAGGCCTCCAGCACCACCGGAGCGATCCCGTCCTGGCTAAGGGCGCGGGCGGTGGTCAGCCCCGACCGTCCCCCCGCCGATCGCCGCGACGTCCACGTACTCCCTCAACGACTCACTGATTCGACAAACATCTATATTGACGGCCGTCGCATCAGCTGCGATGCTGGCGGCGCAAGCCATCGACGGATGTCGAATCAAGCCGAGGAGTCGCCGTGCCTACGCCCGCCACCACCGAGCTGCCCGTCGTCGTGATCGGGGCCGGGCCCAGCGGCCTGGCCGCCGCCGCCCACCTCATCGACCGCGGTCTTGAGCCCCTGGTCCTGGAGGCCGCGGCGGTGGCCGGGGCGGCCGTGCGCCAGTGGGCGCACGTGCGGCTGTTCTCGCCTTGGGGCGAAGTCACCGACCCGGCCGCCGAGAAGCTGCTCGCCCCCACCGGGTGGACAAAGCCCGAGGCGAGCACGTACCCCTCCGGCGGCGAGTGGGCCAGGCTCTACCTCCAGCCGCTGGCCGACGTTCTGGCCGGGCAGGTCCGTTACGACGCCACCGTCACCGGGGTCACCCGGGTCGGCCGCGACCGGCTCGTGGATGCCGACCGCCAGGACCAGCCGTTCGCCGTCCACTACCGCCGGGCCGATGGCCGCGAGGAGCGTGTCTTCGCCCGTGCGGTGATCGATGCCTCCGGCACCTGGAGCACCCCCAGCCCCGCAGGCGCAGGTGGTCTGCCCGCGCTCGGCGAAAAAAGCGCGGCCGACCGTCTCACCTACCGGGTCCCGGACCTCAAGGACCCTGCGGTGCGGGCGCGTTATGCGGGCAGGCGCACGGCCGTCATCGGCTCGGGCGCCTCCGCCTTCACCGCGCTGGCCTACCTGGCCGATCTGGCCAAGAGCGAGGACGGCGCGGGAACGAAGGCCCTGTGGGTGCTGCGCCGTGGCCTGTCCGGCGCCACCTTCGGCGGCGGCGAGGCCGACCAACTGCCCGCCCGCGGCGCGTTGGGCCTGGCCGCCAAGGCCGCCGTCGACCAGGGGCACGCCGATGCCGTCACCGGCTTTCGCACCGAGGCCCTCGAGCGCGACGGCCAGGGCCGCCTGATTCTGGTGGGCGAGGACGGGCGGCGTCTTGAGGCGGTGGATGAGGTGATCGTGCTGACCGGTTTCCGCCCCGACCTGTCCTTCCTCGACGAGGTACGCCTGAACCTGGATGAGCGCCTGCAAGCACCCGTCCAGCTGGCCCCGCTGATCGACCCCAACCAGCATTCCTGCGGCACCGTCTACCCGCACGGCGTGAAGGAACTTTCCCACCCCGAGCAGGACATCTACCTGGTCGGCATGAAGTCCTACGGCCGTGCCCCGACCTTCTTGGCCATGACCGGCTACGAGCAGGTCCGCTCCATCGCCGCGGCCCTCGCCGGCGACCAGGAGGCCGCCGAGCGCGTGGAGTTGACCCTGCCGGAGACCGGAGTCTGCGGCGGCGCAGGCCTCTTCGATACACCCGAAGCCGACCAGGCAAACGATGCGGGCTGCTGCGCTCCCGCCCCGGTAGCGGTCCAGATCAGCGCCGGTCCGGCAGCCGAGCCCGAGCCCGAGCAGGCGCAGGCATCGGCGGGCGGCTGCTGCGCCCCGTGACCGCCTTCCACACCCGGCACGGGGCAGGGCCGCGACCGGAACGGGGGACCGGTCGCGGCCCCGCACCGCGCTGCCCGTCGCGGGCAGCGCGGTGCGGGGACTCTGACGCCCGACGCTACCGGCCGGGGGAGTGCCAGTACGAGCAGCGCATCGTCCCCGGCCTGATCAAAGGACCGAGGGCGCACTCCTCCGCACCGCTGGCACAACGCACTTGTAGGACCGACAGCCGGAATCCGACGCCTAAGGCAACGCCGTGGTCGCAGAGCATTTGCGTCGAGCGCGGCGCCGAGCGTGCCGGGGCCGAAGGAAGAAGCCTGGCGTCGCCCTGCGGATCGGTCCTATGAGTTCACCGGCTCCGGCCGCCCGCCTGGCTGGCCGTCGGCTGCGCGCCCGACAGCCCGGTGGTCGGCCCGACCACCGCACTCGGCCGCGGTCGTAGCTGTCTTGTGATGGCGGTGGGGGCTTGGTGGTCGGGGAGCTGGTCGGGGCGGCCGGCTTCTCTCCTTCTATGAACCACAACCGCTCCTTTCTCGAGCCGCCGAGGCCGAACAGCGTTACGGGGCCCGGCGGACGCCGGCTCTCCGTAGAAACACGCGGAGCCATGGCAGGCGCGCGGCGATGACGGGCCACTGGGCCGGGATCCACCGTGGGGAGATGAGGGGGGATCGCCCTACAAAGATCACCCAAGCCTCCTTCCGGGGTCCACGGATCTCCTCCAAGGCGAAGGGCATCTTCGGTCGGATCTCGACGCACCGCGACGCGTGGCGGTTGAGGTTGGCCGAACTTGCCCGCTGCGCACCCGAGGACAGCAGTGCCAGGGGGCCGCTCTGCATGACCTGGGGAAGTGCGGCCGCCTCACGCGGACCTGTGGTCGGCGCGCGGGCGGCACCCTGGGCGATGTCAGCTACGCCGTCGCCGATGTTCCGACCCATCTGTACGACCGGTTGGGCGACCACGCGTCGAGCGTCGCCCGGAACACCGACTCCGGCCCTCCCTCTGCCCATGCCTCCCGAGCCGTGTGCGCGCGTGAGCGATGTTCCGCATGCGGAGCGCGCCCGCCAGAGCCCACGGCACCCAAAGGTCCCCGCTCGGCAAGACAGCGTTCCTGTCGTGCCCGGCGAGCACCTGTTCCCGTCGATCAGCGCCGTGCAGCCTGAGCCGCTGTCCGGGCAGGTACTGACCGATCTGGGCTTGGCTGTCCAGGACTTGCTGGACTCCGGCGGGAGGGGCGGGCAGGTGCGGCACGTCAGCACCTGTCGGCAGCGGCCCGGGCCGCTGCGTCACACCTTCGGGGCGATCATCGCTGCCCAGCCGGGAGCGGCGCAGACCGCCACCGCACCGACCGCACGGCCAGACACCGGTCCTGGCCGTGCGCGCGGCTGGGGTTGGGGCAGCCGCCTGTCTGGATCAGCCCGTGTGCCGCACGTGCACCAGCCCCCACGCCGCACCGACCCGCAGGGAGATGGCCGCCGCTTTCTGCGCGCCACGACCTGATCAGACACACCACCGCCGAACCTCGAAGCTCCGCTCCGCACTGTCGCCCTGGGATCTGAAATCGAGGACCGATGACCGACCGCCACCATCCCTTCAGCGCACCCCTGACGCCCTTCGCCTCGCAGCCGGAGCGCTGGGAGCGCGAACAGCGCCGCGCACACCTGCAGCTCCAGGCCTTCCCCACGCGTGGTGCCCTCGTGCGCTGCTACGAGCGTACGGATTGGGGATGGCTGTGCTGGAACGCCGCCGACCCCGTGGTGCAACTGCCGCTGGAGATGGGCGTGCTGCCGCATGAGATGACGTCGCGCGTCCGCTGGGCCCGGCGCTGGATCACCCGCCGGTCGCCCACGCGCATCGCCCTCGACCACGGGGGCACCGTCACGGCGGCAACCCTGAACGCCGGCATTCTCAGCCTCCTCGGGATGATCTGCGCCTTGGGCCGCGGCTTGCCCCTGAGCCTCGTACTGCCCCTGACGCTGCTGCCACCCCTCCTCGTCGACCGCCTGCCTGCCCGCCTCGACCGCCGGGCACGCCGTCTGGCGCACGTGGTCGACCACCCCCAGGCTCTGCCGCTCATGCTGCGCCTGGCCGACTGGCAGGCACAGATCACCGACAGCGCCCGCACCTCACAGCCCCCGGAACTCGCCTGCGCCGTCCAGCTGGGGCACCGCTTCCTGCACGCGGTCGCCGGTCTGGCCGCAGCCCCTGGGCCCCGTGAAGGGGTCGACTCCCACCTGCACTTGTACGAGGGCCTGCTGGCGGAACTGGCCTGGCAGGCCCAGGACGCCCGCCTGGCCCAGCAGCACCTGGACGACATCATCGCCGCACCACTGCTGTCCTCCGCTCGGCCCGCGCCCTGCTCCGGCCACACCGACGTACCCGTGCAGGCACTTGAGGAGGTCACCGCGCAGCTGCGGCAGGCCGCCGCGGCCAGCCACCACGCCGCCGGGCACCTGCACGCGATCGACACGGCCGTACGCGCCGGTCGCACACGCCTCGCCCCGACGCGCACCGGTGAAGCCTGAATGGCCCTGATCCGCCACGACCCGGAGGAATACGCCATGACCACGCACCCCGTGCACGAGCAGTCCGCCACGAGCCGTACCTATCTCCTCTTCGCTCACGAGCCCTACCTCCCGCCGCACGGCCTGCGCGAGGTCAACTGCACCATCGTCGCCGCCGACACCCTGCTGCACCCCCATGTACGCCAGCCCGACGGCGCCCGCACCCACCGCGTTCTGGTCAACGGCTCGCGCGCCGAAGGCGAGATCGTCCCACTGGCCACGCTCACCCACGAGCTGGACGGTGGCACCGGATGGCACCGGGTCGCCGACTGGGAAAGGGTCGTGCACGACCTGCTCACCCTCACGCGCTTTGGCTCCTGCGACTCCCTGAGCGTGGGGCTGCCCGCCCTGGAGCGGGCGTTGATCTGCAACGGACCCAACAGCCAGGTGATCAACTACAACCCGGACACCGGACGCCGGGAGATCCACGGACCCGAGCAGCGCTCGGCTGTCCTGGCCGCACTGCGCAGACAGCTCAGCGCCGCAGAAGCCGAACACCCGCTCTGGCCGGGCGGTGGCCTGCTGCCCCATGCCTGGCCCGCTTCGTGAGACGGCCCGGCACTTGGCGCCCCGATCGTCTGTCGATCACGTCCAGGCCCACCCTCGACCGCCCACAGCCAGCTGGCGCCGCCCACGTGAGCCTTCCATGCGTCACCGAACCTGCCTCCCACCGGGCCCCAGCCCCACCCGGCCGTACACACATTCGTACTCTGTGTGATGCGCAGTCGCCCCGAACCACGAAGGAATCTCAAGTGACCTACCCCAGGCCGGAAGGCCCGCCCGGCTACCCGACACCACAGCAGGAGACCTGGCCCTCATATCCGCCGCATCACCCCACATACCCCCGGTATGCGGAGCAGTACGCGTCGTACGCTGCGTGGCTGCCGCGGGCCGAGGCGTTCTTCCTCGACTGCCTGATCAACTTCGGGCCGATGTGGGTCCTGATGGGCGTCGGGTATGCCATCGACGAGCAGAGTTCCGGCGACAGTGGTGAGGTCCCTGCGTCGATCGTGAGCTGGGTAGGCATCCTCGCCATGCTGGTCGCTGTCGTGCTTCAGCTGATCCGTGAGGGCCGTACCGGGCAGACCGTGGGCAAGGCGTTCTTCGCTATCCGCGCCGTGCGGGACAGCGACGGACTCGCGCCCGGCGTGGGCCTTGCGCTGAGCCGTCGCCTCTGCCAGTTCCTCAACTGGCCGGTGTTCGGGCTGGGCTGGTGGTGGGCCATCTGGGACACCAAGAAGCAGACCTTCGCCGACAAGATCACCGGGGTGGTCGTCGTCGGCGCTGACGTCGAACCTGCCAGGCAGCCTGCCGTAGGCGGCTGGTAAGCGAGCGGAGGAGCAGAAGCGAAGGAGACACCGGCCCCGACCTGTCCGGTCCTGGTCCGCCAGATGGTCACCGACTGCATCGAGATGGGCCGCTGTCTGGTAGGCGACCGCGACATCCTCGACATCCTCGTCGTCTTCGACGCCAGACACGGGAGCGTCCTGGAGCCAGGCGCCTTGCCCCGCAGAAAATCACTCGGCCCGGCTTTGCGCCGTCGCCTCCAGCAAGGTCGGAAGGACCCGGAAGCGGGTGAGGGTCCCCGTCACCTCCAGTCGCCGCTTCGTGGACAAGCTCAGGGGGCCGACAAGCCAGGGAAGGCGGCCCGTCCCGCTTCGATGCCTCAGCAGCGCGCCAAGCACCTCAGCGTTCATGCACTCGACGCGGGACACATCGACCACGATGTGCTTGCCCGCCACACGACCAGACTCCAGCGCCATGTCCAACAGATCGAGTTCGGACCGGTTCTCGAAATCGCCCGCGATCACCACCACGAACAGATCCGTCCACTCGGTGACGAACACTGCCTGCGGCGCAGGAACCGAAGAAGCCATCGTTCCATCATGGCATCCCGGTACGTGGCACTGGGTGAAAACGGCATCATCCGGGACTCAACGCCCATACGACGACTGGTTCGGCGGCAGACCGGCCCCTGCCGGTGCCCGCCATCACCATCAGCCGACGTTTTCGACGGCCACACCCCTCACCGCGGTCCGCGGCGCCGGCGATCGGATGACCTACGGGCGATCTGCACCCACAGGCCGAGACCCGCGCCTCAGCCTCCCCTGAGGAAGGCGGACGAGTGGTAGGCAGCCCCCGAAGGCCACTCACCGAACGCAACAATCTGCCGTCGCGGGTGCGCGTCGAGCCGACAGATCTTCGCCGACGGCCTGGCGTGGAGACCCGACGACGGGGCACCATGATTCTGCTCCCCCCCCCCCGGACCCTGGGCGTGCACGGAGGAAGGGCCCCATGCGGCCGGGGTAACGCTCTGCAGCGAACGCGACCCCGGCTAGACGTCCTCACGCACCGGTCCGGGGTTGATCCTGTATCCCTCGGCCCGTGAGGACGCCGGCGCGGAGGAGATGGGGGAGCCATGCCCCGCGCCTGGGCGGCCGCCGCCGTTGAGCGACTCGGCGGCGGCCGCGTCTGGCTTCTCACGGTGCCGCACGACGGCCGAGTACCCCGTCGGCGTCGAACAAGTCCCGAGTCAGCGGCTCTACCGGCTCGTACGAGGTGAGGGCCGTGTAGCAAGCTGTAGAAAACGCGGGGCGAAGCGGGTCGAGGAGCGGCCTGTAGTCAGGCTGGTGAGCGGGGAAGCGGCGTGGTGCCGTCGTCATCCTTGGGCGGCTGGGTCAGGGCGCGCAGAACGCTGACCGCGGTGCGGGCCTGCGCGGCGTTGCGCTGGTGCTCGGCGGCTTGTTGGGGCCGGTGTTGCGCCAGGCATGCGTGCGCCAGGGCGTCTTCGCCCGCTGCCAGCGTCTCGGCAGCCGTTGAGGCCTGCTCGCGGAGTCGGTCGACCCAGGCCTGCAGGTCTGCCGCTGCTTCCGGGCCGTGGGCTGTTGTTCGTGCGCCGGGCAGGTCCGTTTCCTGGTGGACGGCGCGTTGCTCCCGTGCTTCTGCGGCGCCGGAGCGGCGCAGTGCTGACAGGCTCCGGGCCAGGCGCTCATAGCTGGCCCCCAACAGAGCCTGGGCTTGCTCGATTCGCTCATACGAACGCTGCTGGCTGCTGGGAGCGGCCTGCCCAGTGGCGCGGAGCCGTGCGTCCAAGTCTCTTTCCTGGGCGGCGAGGTGGTCGTGGCGCGCGTTCGCGAGGGTTTCGCGTTCGTCGGCGGCCGCTTCGCGCTCGTCGGCGATGGCCTCTCGCTCGTCTGCGACGGCGTCCCGTTCGTCGGCGGCCCGGCGTTGTTCATCGCCCCTGAACCCGCCCCGGTCCGTCAGGTGAGGGGTCTGGCCTGCAGCGGAAGGTTTCGCCTGGGTATTCATGCCCATGCAGGGATTATGTCCTACCTCAAGAGTCGGTGGCAGAGTGCGTGTTGCTCGGGCAGGGCGAGGAACGGACGGGCCGGGGGGCGCACGTGGGGAGGCGTTGGAGGGGCTCGCGGTGGGTCAGATGGCCGCGTGCCCAGCCTGCCGCTCTGGCACCGAGCTCGGGATGCTGCAGCGAAGGGGGCACAGCACGTGAGGAGACGGCCGAATGCATCGCGACGAGGTAGGTCAGGGCAATGCAGTGGGCCGGGTGACGCGCGAAGTGTAGGACGGCGGGTTTGCCCGGGCAGCGGGCAGCGGGCAGCGGGCCGTGGTCCGTGGTCCGTGGTCCGTGCTGAGCATGGTGTGGTCCTGCGGGGACAGAAGGCCGGAATGTCTTCACAGACCTCTATATGGCTTTCAGAGTTGCGCCAGCGGGCCCGGCAGATGAGCAATCGCGCCGGCCGGCAGCAGGCAGATGCCCGGCGGATGCGCAAGAGCGTCCGCGCCATGCGCGCCAGGGCCGCAGCGCAACCAAATCCTCGCATCGCGAAGCGCACGGCCAGGGAAGCTGACCACGCAGGGGAAGCCTTACCTGCGCCGACTTCGGAGGGTGTTGCTTCCGCAGGTAACCCCGCGCGTTGATGTTGATGGTGAGCGCCCGTGGACGTGGAGCGCGTCCGGAGGCGGCTGCGTGGGAGCGGGAGGGCTCCCTCGGTCAGTTGTTGTTCGCTTCGGCCCCGGTGACGATTCGCCCCGGGGAGAAGTGGCGGAACGAGATCGGGAGCCGTTGCCCAACTGTTCTCCCCGAGGCCCGAGAGCTCTGCTAGTTCGCCAGGATTGAAGGGCCCGGGGTAGGAAGCCACGGGTCCGACAGCCGGTTCTCGGGTAAGGAGGCCCGGGTTCACGGCGAATCCGGGGTGCGGGACCGTCTACAAGGGTCGGTAGGCGCCGTAGTTCCCGGCAAGGGAGTTCGTGGCGGCTTCGGCGACATCGGATCGGGGGCTGTCGACGCAGGAGGTGAGGAAGTCGTGCGCTCGCTGCCCCGTCCAGCCGGCCGCGGCCACTGCGGGCCAGAAGTAGATCCCCTCGTGTGGGGGCCTGGCTTCGATGAAGTCGAGGACTTCGGTGACGGTTTCCTGGTCCAGGGCAAGCCGGAGCATGGCCACGGCCTGCATCGCTCCGTCCACAAGATTCTCGTTACCGCTACTCATGCACCAGCGAATCGCCTCGGTGTGGGAGTGCTCCATATAGCTCAGCCGGACGATGGCGTCGCCCCCGGCAGTGTGAACCGCCTGGACAGTGTCGCGTCGAAGGACGAGATCTCGCAGATGGGGAAGGTCGGACGGGGAGCCGCAAGTACCGAGCGCCATCGTCATCTGGTATTGGGTTTCCCAGGTCCGCGCATCTTTCACCTCGTTCCTCAGGGCTTCGAGCAGGGCGGGACCGGCGGCTGAGTCGCCCAGTGTTCGCAGACGCTTCGCGGCCGAGCGGCGCTTCGCGGAACTCCGGTCCTGAAGCTGGCGGATCGCTGCAACGGCGTCGAGAGCCACGGTCTTTCCTCCTGGATACGGACGTCACTGAGCCCTTTCTATCCTGCGGTGGGTAGACGTGAAGATGTTGATCGCTTCGCGTGCTCAGGCGCCGGAATGAAGCCGATCAGGACTGGTCTTCTCGTTGTTTGGCGGGCAGGTTCGGGCCATGCGGAGGTTCGGCAGCTTGCCTCGCCACCGGTGCCGCTGGCCATCGGTTTGGGCCGACCTACTGAGGGCGGCTGCTCCTTGGCGGACTTTCCGTTGGTACAAGGGGCAACGGCACCACGCGGGAACCTACTGGTCAGCAACCACCCGGACTCACGTGCCATACGAGTCCCGAATTGGAGCTCGCCCGGCTCTTGTTTGCCGATTTCGAGGTCTCGGTACATGGGATCGTGGCCCAGCCCTTCATACTGAAGACTGACCGCCTTCGGCGGCTTCGGAAAGCACTCCGGCCGGTGATCGGCGCCGTGCTGCCGCTGGCCGATGTCACCCACGCCCACAGCCTCTTGGAAGGCGGCTCCGTCGACCAAGGACGCGGACGCCCGCGCGGCAAGATCGCTCTCGCCGTGCATCCGTGGACGAGTCCCCGTACGGGGGCGGCGCCCCGGCCCTGAGCGACGCGACCGTGCCCGGCCCGTGTGATCGGACCCGTCGGACCGTAGGAATGGGGCACCTCGCGCACCTGTTGTCCTCTCGTATGAGCGAAACAACTGCGGTACTGGCGGGCGCATATGGCGGTCCCGAGGTCCTGTCGGTGATCGATGTCGCCATCCCGGAGCCGAGGCCGAACGAGGTACGGATCAAGGTCCGCGCGGCCGGCGTCAATCCCTTCGACTACCAGTCATACAGCGGTGCCTTTGGTACCGATCCCGAGAGACTGCCGGTGCGGCTCGGTGTCGAGGCTGCGGGCGTGGCGACAGCCGTCGGTACCGACGCCTTCGGCCCCTCAGGTGCGATCGCAGTGGGTGACGAAGTGATCACCTACTCCGCACCGGGGGCCTACGCCGCCGACATCGTGGTGCCGGCCCCGTCCGTGGTCCCGAAGCCTGTCGCCCTGTCCTGGGAGCAGGCCGGCGGGCTGCTGGCCGCCGGGGTCACAGCCGTACACACGCTTGAGGCGATCGGCTTGGGCAAGGGCGATACGGTGCTGATCCACGGTGCCGCGGGGGGCGTCGGTCTCGTGGCCGTGCAGCTCGCGGTGGCACGCGGCGCGACGGTCGTGGCCACGGCGAGCCGGGCCAAGCACGACCTCCTGCGAGAGCTGGGAGCGATCCCGGTCGTCTACGGTCCGGGACTGGCGGACAGGGTGCGCGCGGTGGCGCCGGAGGGCGTGCACGCGGCCGCCGCTCTCGTGGGCACCGAGGAGGCGGTGGACGTCTCCGTGGAGCTCGTGCCGGACCGCTTGCGTATCGCCACCATCGCGGGCCACGAGCGCGGGGCTCGCGCGGGAATCAAGCTTCTGGGTGGTGTGCCGGGCGCGGATCCTGGCACCGAGATCCGCCAAGCCGCCCGCCTGCAGCTCACGGAAGCCGCGACAGCAGGCCGCCTGCGCATCGTGATTGCGGACAGCTACCCCCTGCGCGAGGCCGCCACTGCCCACCGCAAGATCATGGCCGGCCACACCACGGGAAAGATCGTCCTGGTCCCGTAACCCGTTCCTGTTCCCGCACCGCTGAAGCCACACCGCGAGCGGCCGCCCGCGCAATCACCGGTCCCAGTCCGCAACGGATCGGGCCCGGTGGCACCGCCCCCCCAGGTCATCGGTTCGTCATCGGTTCGACAGGGGGAACAGCCATGCCGGACCCGGAGGCCAGCGGCCCTCTTGCAGGACCGCGAAGAAGACAATGGGGGTGGCCCGCAGGAACCCATCAGCGGGTCCGAACCTATGTCGGCCGCCCGTACTCGCGGATCGGTCGCCGTATCCGTCACGGCAGTAAGGCACGGTGCCGCGAGGTGCGGTGGCGTCAGTGCCGGACGCCGGTCCGGGCGGCTTGTTCGACTCGGGCGATGAGACGGCTGTTGTGGGCGGCGTGCCGGAAACCCGGGGTGTGGTGGGTGCCGTTTGTGATGTCGCGGGCCAGGCTGGCGTAGACCTCGCCGACGTTGATGGAAGCGCCCGTCCAGATGTCGGCGGCGGTGGGTCCCGCGCCGGTGGCGACCGGGCGGTCGGGCGCGGTGAAGTCGACGCTCGACGAGAGGGTGAGGTCGCCGACCTGGACGCCCGCGGGGTGGTTGCCCGTCAGCTTCAGCCAGCCCTCCGATCCGCGGACTTCGAGACTGAAGTGGGCGTCGGAGGCGGGCACGCCCGCCAGGATCTGCACCCCGACCGGCGCCCCCGAGGAGGTCTTGGCGATGGCGTCGAGGTGATCCGGGACCTCGCGGACAGATATCGCGCCTGTGTCGACCAACTTTACCTGGGGCCAGAGGAGTTCGGTGCGGGCGTCGATCTCGGTGATGTCGCCGAGAACGGCCTCGACCACATCCAGGACGTGGCCCGCGGCGATGGTGAGGAAACCGGCTCCGGACGCTGCCTTGTCGAAGTACTCGTACGCGCTCACCGACTCCGGGCCGTTGCCAAAGGTCGTGGCGGCGACTCGGGCCGAGAGCAGCCGCCCGAGCCGGCCCTCAGCGATGATCTCCGCCGCGCGGCGGACCGAGGGGTTGAGCCGGCCCTGCAGGCCGATCGCGGTGTGCAGTGAGCCGGCCGCGTCAGCCATCTCTTCGGTCTGCGCGACGGTCGCGCCCAGCGGCGACTCCGCGTACACGGCCTTGTTCGCCGCCAGGGCCGCCAGGACGAGCTCGCGGTGGGCCGGGACCTTCACCGCGACGGTGACGAGGTCGATCGAAGGGTCACCGATGAGCGCGTAGGGGTCCGCGAACCAACGCTCGGCGCCGAACGCCTCGGCAGCGCCACGCGCGCTCTCCTCGTGCCGCGTCGCCACACCGGCCAGGTGGAAGTCGGGCTGTGCCGCCAGCGCGGGTATGTGCGAGGCGCCCGCCCAGCTCGCCTTCGTGTCCGCGCCGATGATGCCGACCCGAATGAGATTGCTTGACATGATGTGGTGTTCCGTTTCTTTCGCTGAAGCAAGACGTGGTGTGTGCGGGGCGAATCGGCGCGTTCGCGCTGCTCTCACTGGTCGACGGCGGCCATGTCGGGCTCGGCATGGCGTTCGCCGGACGCCGGTGTGAGGTTGTTCAGGCGGGCGATCTGGCCCGGGGTGAGTCGGATGCCGTCGGCGGCGCTGTTCTCCTTGAGGCGGTCGAGGCGTTTCGTCCCCGGAATGGGCGCGATGTTGTCTCCTTGCGCGAGCAGCCAGGCCAGAGCGACCTGCGCGGGCGTGGCCCCGACGTCGTCGGCGACCTCGCGTACCTGGTCGACGATGCGCAGGTTGTGCGTGAGGTTGTCGCCGGTGAACCGGGGATTGGAGCGACGCCAGTCGGCGGCGTCCAGGCCGTCCAGGGTGCGGATGTCACCGGTGAGAAAGCCGTGTCCCAGCGGTGCATAGGGAACCAGTCCGATGCCGAGCTCACGCAGCGTGGGCAGCACCTCGGCCTCCGGGTCCCGCGTCCACAGCGAGTACTCGCTCTGGACAGCGGTCACGGGATGGACCGCATGAGCCCGGCGGACGGTCGCCGCTGCCGCCTCCGACAGTCCGATGTGGAGGACCTTTCCCGCCTCCACCAGCTCGCTCAGCGCCCCCACCGTCTCCTCGATGGGAGTGTTGGGGTCGACCCGGTGCTGGTAGTAGAGGTCGATGCGGTCGGTTCCCAGCCGCCGCAGTGAGCCGTCGACAGCCGTGTGCATGTTGGCGGGGGTGCTGTCCGGGCCCGGCCGGCCGGTGTGGGAGACGAGGCCGAACTTGGTGGCGAGGACGACTTCGTCCCGGCGGCCCTTGATCGCGCGACTCAGCAGTTCCTCGTTGACGTAGGGGCCGTACACCTCGGCGGTGTCCAGATGGGTGACACCGAGGTCGACGGCGCGACGAATGGTGCGGATCGACTCGGTTTCGTCCCGGCCGGCGCCGGTGTAGTACGCCGACATCCCCATGACACCAAGGCCGATGCGCGGGACATCGAGCTTGCCGAGCGACGTGGACTGCATCTGTTGTCCATTCCGTGTGGGGCGGGCCTCAGCACCGCAGAGCGAACTTGACGCATCAAGTTCTACTCTTTCGAACTTGACGCGTCAATAAGTGGGTTTAGGGTGTCCTCATGGCAAGGACGGAAGATGACACGAACGGCCGGCGCCGTCGGCGACCTCGGAACGGCCCGACATCCGAGGCGACGGCTCGTGCCGACGAAGGCTCCGACTCGGGGGAGTCCACCGCTCCTGTTGCTGAGACGCGATGGCTGAACGACGACGAGCTGGCGGCGTGGCTGGCCAACTCCGCGATCATGATCAGCCTGCCGGCCGCGCTGGATGCGCGCATGCAGCGCGAGGCTCAGCTGACCTTCTTCGAGTACATGGTGCTCTCGGTCCTCTCCGAGCAGCCGGATCGCACCATGCAGATGAGTGCCCTGGCCGCGCGAACGGCGGCGTCACTGTCGAGGCTGTCCCATGTCGTCGGTCGGCTCGAGAAGCGCGAACTGCTCGCACGCAAGCGGATCCCCGGTTCCGGAAGGCGCACCACCGCGACGCTGACCGAGGCCGGCTACGACGTAGTGGTGGCAGCGGCGCCGGGACACGTCGCCGCAGTCCGCGAGTACCTGATCGATGATCTCGGTCCTCAGGAACTGGCGGCACTGCGCCGCATCGGTGCCGCGGTGGACACGGCCATCAAGCGCGGGCAACCAGACGCAGGCTCTGCGGCCTCGTCTCCGGGGGACGGCGCGGTGGACGGCCAGTCACCCACGATTCATCCGGCTGCACAGCCTCCGGCCGACACCTGATCGTGAAATTCCGCGGGCCCGCCGACCAAGAGCCTGACCAGCCCTAACTGGCAGGCGTGAGTGATATCCGCCCAGCTTGCGGGCCAGGCTGGGCTGCATCACGGCACGCGGCCTTCACCGCCGTGACGACCATCGTCTTGACGGCGTTCTGCTTGCTCTTGCCGGAGATGAACGTGCCCACGATGAGGGAGGCACCCGCTGTCGACGCGACAGGCAGCACTCAGGAGCGCGCTGCGGCGGATCGCACCGCATCCACGCGGCACGTCGTCTTCGCTCGGTGCCGGCGTTGTCGGGACAACACGGTGGCCGGCACAAGCAGCACCGCGCCGAGGGAAAAGTATCCGTTGATCACCATCGTCTTCCAGAAGTCCCATGCCCCTGCGTCAACGGCCTCCTTCTCCCTCCCGAGCAGGCCGTGCGGAGTGAGCCCTGTTGCGACGGTGACGTTCTCCACGAGGCCGGGCACGCCCCGCATCGTCAAAATCGCGCAGCCGATCCACAAGGGCACGCGTACCAGCCAGGACGGCGCACGCCGGCCCCATGGTTCGACCATGGCCAGCACACACACGACACCGACGACTGACATGAGGACGATGAAGGCGTCGTAGGAGAGAAAGAGCCACACCGGAGTGCCGTTGTCGGGACCCATCGAGTGCTCGTACATGACGCCCATTTGTACGTGCCATACGAAGCTGACCACCAACCAGGCGACGGCAGCGTATGCCCAGCGCGGGAGTGCTTTCCCGGGTTCGGATTGCATGTCCTTGACGCTATGAGCCGAGGGCGGGCGAGGCGTCGGCTTACGGGAGGAGCGCCTCCACCGCACGGGGGAGATGCTTCGACAGCGAGCGCGAACGAGCGGCCCCTACGGCCGTGCTCCACGCCGCGGGGAACGGGCCCAGGTCACGCGCGAGGCGCTCTGCGAGGACGAGTTGACCGCGGCTGCGGGCCCGGGACACGGCCGGCACCGGGCCAGGCTGACGCGGGCAACCTGCCTGCCGCCACCCCGAGCGCGGACCGGGGCGCCGGGCAGCACTCCGCCGGCGCATCGAGCACAACTACCACGAGCTTCAACGCGGCCTGGGGCTGGATCACTTCGCGGGCCGCACCTGGCGCGGAGGGCACCACCACGTCACCCTCTCCCGAGCCAGCAGTTAGCGAAGCACGACTAGAGCGTCCGGTTGCGGCGTCGTTGGCGCCAGTTGGGGTCGAAGCGGGGTGCGGGTTGCGGTGGGGGGTCGCTGTGATCACGGTCGTTGATTTTCATCATGTTGTCGAGCAGCCACAGCATGCGCAGGAAGCGGATGAGTGCCAGGGCTATGGAGGCTTCGAAGAGGTAGCGGGCTGAATGCGTGTCGGCCTTGTTGTCCAGGCCCTGCGCGATGAGGCAGCCCATGCAGATCAGAGCGGTGGCCACCAGCAGTGCTTTCCAATTGCGGCGGAGTTCGCTTGGGTAGTGGCGGCGCGCGGCGCTGATCCGTTCCCCGGTGCTGGACAGGTAGATCGAAATGGCGATCGAGCTGAGGCCTCCGATCGCGGACACGACGCCGGCGGCGGTCCCGTACAGGGAGATGCGCTGCTCGCTGGCGATCCACCCGAGCCAGTCTCCCCGGCCGGTGGTCCGCACCAGGGCCACGTGGCCCGACACGAGCAGGAAGGCGATCACGTAGTCCCACCACACTGCGTGTGACCACCGGTCCACGACAGACTCCCGTGCGTTCATGCCCGCCCCCTTGTGACATGTCAGGCCAGATCGGCCTCCACCGCTGCCCGCAGTTCGCCCTCGTGCTCGGCTGCTACATCCAGGATCGCATCTACCGCTGACAAGATCCGGATGGAGTTTCCCTGGTCGTCGACGGCGGAGACTTTCCGTTTCGCTGTGATGTGATGCTCCGTCAGCTCTACCAGTCGGCTGTGCTCGACCCCGTCGGCCTCGGCGAACACCAGTTTCGCCCGGGCCCGGTCGGCGGCCCCGGGCGCCACCGGCGCGATGTCGCGCAGATCGTCCAGGAGCGCTTGGCGGTCCTGGACGCGCGCCTTGCCCCGGGGCACACTGATGATCATCGTGACGTTGATGTCGCCGTACGCGTCATGGGCCAGGCGCAGGAAATTGGCCAGCCGCCCCGTACGGCCGCGCAACGCCGCCGCCTTGTGATTCCCGATCCTGATTTCGATGCTGGAGGCCCCCTCTGCGCTGCCCAGCCGCTCCACCTCTGCCTTCGACAGCACGGGCCGGAGCACCAGCCGGGCGCCGGGGAACAGGTGCAGCTCGTTCAGCCAGGTCTCCAGCCCCTTGTGCGTGGGGGCTGATACCGAGCCCTGCATGATGCCCACCACGTTCCCGAAGGACAGGAGGCCGATGGCGGAGGTGTCGACGAAGCCGCGGCTGGCGTTCTGCTCGAGCTCGTGCCACTCACCGGTGCTCCAGTCCATCACGCTCAGCCACTCGGCGCTGTCCTTGACCCGGTGCAGCAGCAAGTGATCCTGCTCGTGCACGGTGGCCACCGAGCCGATCAGCGTCGTCTCCTTGTCGATCATCCGTTCCTGTACGGACGCCGTGGCCAGCGAGGGCAAGGCCTGGTCCCAGTCCAGCTGGGGGATCCGACGCTGTTCGCCTGCGGCCTCGGTGACGATCTCGAAAAAGGCGATCGTGCGCTCGGGCATGCGTCGGATGGGCACCATCGCGTCTCCTGGTTCACGGCACGCGAACGGACCGTTCCGGAGGCGACGGGGGAGTGAACGGGCGGGCGTGCAAGCTGAGATAGGCATATGACGCTAGCACCGGGCATCGCCCGGATGGCCTGCATTGCGCCAACCCCGTGGACAACGCCTCAAATTGGCTCGACCTCACTGCCGGCAGGGGAACACAGAGCCTGCACCGGGCCGACCGGCCGCCGTGGGAGCGCTGGGCCCAGACAATGCGTCCGCTGGTGGGAGGTCTTGCCGCCCGATGTTCCGGCCGCGCCCCTCCGTGCCTTGACTCTCCAGGTCGAGCTCGGTGCCCGCGGTGCCGGCCGGAACAGACCACCTGCCGCTCTGGGCGGACGGCGCCGTTTGCGCGACTCGGCGGCGTCCATGTCCTCCGGCCGTCAGGTCGAAGGACCGCCCTGAAACCGACGGGGGGAGCCAGGCCCCAGGTGCAAAGCGGCGCTGCAGAGATGAGCGCCGTGGTCTGCGCGAAGGACGCCGAGCGGTATGCGGGGCGCGATTCGGCCGCCGGTTCGCGTGCACCGTCACAACGGTGGGCGCCGAAGCGGCGTGGTGCCGTCGTCGGCCTCGGATGATCGGGTGATGGCGCGCAGTACGCCCACCGCGGTGCGGGCCTGCGCGGCATGGCGCCGGTGCCCGGCGGCTTGCTGGGGCTGTCGATGCGCCGCGTACTGGTGGGCCAGAGTGTCCTCGGCCGAGGCCAACGCCTCGACGGCCGCGGAGGCCTGCTCTCGAACCCTGCTGACCCAGGCCTCCTGGGCCTTTAGTTGCTCCCCGTCCTGAACGGGCCTGCGCACACCGGACAGGCCAGCTTCACGATCATCGGCGCGTTGTTCCCGTACCTCGGTGTCGCCGAAGCGGCGTAGTGCTGCCAGGCTCCTGGCCAGGCGCTGATGACTGGCCTCCAGCAGGGCCTGAGCCTGCTCGATCTTCTCGTGCGACCCTTGATGTTTGCCGGTCACCGCGTTTCCTGCCGCGCGAAGCCGTGTGTCCAGGTCGCTCTCTTGGGAGCTGAGCTGGTCGTGCCGTGCATTTGCTGCAGGTTCGCCCTGAACGGCGGCGGCTTCGCGTTCGTCCGCGAGGGCCTCCCGCTCGTCTGCGATGGCATCCCGCTCGTCGGCGGCCCGCCGTTGTTCATCGGCCATCACCTCGCCCAAGTCCGAGCGCTGTGAGCTGTCGTCTGTGGCGGACGGTGCGGTGCGGGGGTCACTGCCCATGCGAGCAGTGTGTCGGGTGCTGCCCGGGCGGTGGCGGCTGCGCGCGCTGCTGGACCAGGACGGGGGAGCGCACGCCCCGGCGCGATTGCGGCGGGAGGCGACCCGGAGGCGAATAGGGAAGCAATCCTCGTCGGTTCCCGAGCCTGCGTTTCCTGCTGCGCTTGTGGGACGCGTTCATCGCAGACAGAGAGTACGCCGGATCCAGCGACATGCTGCGTCCTGAGTGCGAGGCCGCAGGTGGCCGGCCACCGCCGCGGCTGATGCGGCGACGGCCGGGCGCGAGGAGCCGAAGGGCTCTCCCTCTGATCGGTCCTCGCGCGCGCCCTCTCGATGCTATCCGGCTGCGAGATGCCCCCGCCGTAGCGCGGGGAGGTGGTGCTGGCCCCCACGAAGCCCAAGCCGCCGCTGTCCATTGGGGTACTGCGGGCGGCGATCCCATGCTCAGCGTCAAAGCCCGGGACGACTTCAGGCTGCGCCGTCAGAGGGTGATGCGGACCTTGAGGGCTGTGCGGTCGTTCATGGCCTCGTAGCCCTCCGGCACCCCGTCGAGGCCCACGGTGCGGTCAAAGACGAGGCCTGGGTCGATCGCGCCGGACAGCACATCCGGCAGCAGCTCGGGAATGTAGGCGCGAGCGGGGGCGACGCCGCCGGCCAGTGTGACGTTCCGGTCGAACATCTGGGAGATGTCGACACCGGCGCCACCGCCGTGGGGCACGCCGACGTAGCCGACGGCGCCTCCGTCGCGGGCGATGGAGATCGCGGTGCGCATCGACTCCTCGGTGCCGACGGCTTCCAGTACCGCATGTGCGCCCTGGCCGCCGGTCAGCTCCTTGACCGCTTCGATCGCGGCCTCGCCGCGCTCGGCGATCACGTCGGTGGCGCCGAAGCTACGGGCGATGGCGGTGCGCTGCTCGTGCCGCCCCAGGGAAATGATGCGGTCGGCGCCAAGGCGCCGCGCGGCAAGCACCCCGCACAGGCCGACCGCGCCGTCGCCGACCACGGCGACCGTGGAGCCGGGCCGGACACGGGCGGTGACCGCGGCATGATGGCCGGTGCTCATCACGTCGGAGAGGGCAAGCAGGCCGGGCAGCAGCTTCTCTTCGTGGGCTGTCTCCTTGGGGAGCTTGACCAACGTGGCGTCGGCGAAGGGCACGCGGACGGCCTCGCCCTGGCCCCCGTCCGCACCGACCGAACCCCAAAAGCCCCCCTGCGGGCACGAGGTCTGCAGGCCCTCGCGGCAGTAGGCGCAGGTGCCGTCGGACCAGACGAACGGGGCGACCACGAAGTCACCCGAACGCAATTCCCGCACCTCGGAGCCGACCGCCTCGACGATGCCGACGAACTCGTGCCCGATGCGCTGCCCCGCTGTGCGGGAGGCCACGCCGCGATACGCCCACAGGTCGCTGCCGCAGATGCAGGCGTTCACGACGCGCACGACGGCGTCGGTCGGCTTTTGGACCATCGGGTCGGGCGCCTCGACGATCCGGATGTCGGTGGGGCCGTGGATCACGGTGGCACGCACGAAAACGCTCCTGGAACTGTCCGGGGAAAGGGCTGCAGGAGCCAGATTCGCCGCGGAGGCGGTTCCGCGTCCAGCTACATCAGCTTCAGCGTTGCTTTAAGGTGAACTTATGCTCGATGTTCGGCGCCTCATCCTCCTGCGGGACCTGGCCGCCCACGGCACGGTCACCGCCGTGGCCGAGCTCCACAGCGTGACGCCGTCTGCCGTCTCGCAACAGCTGCGGCAACTGGAAGAAGAGACCCGTACCCACCTGCTGGAACGAACCGGCCGCTCCATCCATCTCACCGCCGCCGGTCGGCGGCTGGTGGAAGACACCGAAGATGTGCTTGCAGCGCTCGAACTAGCCCAAAACCGGCTGTATACCGCGGCCGGGGAGCCGGCCGGGCCCCTCCACATCGCCTGCTTTCCCAGCGCCCTTGCACCGATCGCCGCCCCCCTGGGCGAAGCTCTCGAAAGCGCCCACAAGAACGTGCGGATGCATCTCGTCGAAGCCGAACCCGATGCCGCTGTACGCCTGTTGCTCCAGCGGCGCGTCGACGTCGCCCTCCTGTACAACTACACCAACCTCGCCACGCCCCCGCACACGAGCGTCGAAACCCATACGCTGCAACGCGAGCCGATGGTCGCCATCTTGCGGCACGATCGCCCGACGGCTGCCCCCCAGCGATCTCCGATCGATCTGCGGGAACTGGCTGACACCCCCTGGATCACAGCCCCGCCGCAGACCAGCTGCGGGGACGCCGTCCTCCAGGCCTGCCGAACGGCTGGTTTCGCCCCTCAGGTGCGCCATACGTGCACCGACTTCTCCGCCATGATCGCCCTTGCCGCGAGCAGCGGGCATACGGTGCTCGTCCCGCACATGGCTGCGGCCCATCTGCCGCCGACCATGGTGGCGCGGCCGGTTGCGGACACCACCCTCACCCGCACGATCGAGGTTGCCGTCCGACACGGCACAGCGCACGAACCCGCGATCGCTGCCTGTCTCGCCACGCTTGGCACGCTGACCGGCTCCAGTACACGCTGCTGATCACAGGGCTGCCGCCGGTCTGCCGAGTCTCGCGATCACGGCTTGCGGCGTTCGCGCGGCCGATGCACCACCAAGCTGCACCAGGCTGTCGTCGAACAGGGCCACAAGCCCATGCCGGCCGTGGTGACGGCGAGGCCGCGGAGACTTCCCGCAGTACGAACCGGTGCCGGAGAAGATCCGCGTGCCCCGCATCGGGGCGGGCCGCCAGCCGCGTGCCGTCAAGGCCTACGCCGTGGGCCGGGCCGAAGGACAACCCTGCGGGAGAGCCGAGAGAAATCGACGACCCGGCGCTGCAACCGGTAGGGGGATGCCGGCGGAATGCGTTCCCGACCGAATCCGCTGAGTGGTTCTTCGAAGGGAAGTTTCACCATGACCGTTCGCGTTGCCAGTGCCGCCGTCGTCGTGGGTGTCGCTCTCGCCGCACCCGTCGTCACGGGAGGAGCCGCGTGGGCCCTGCCGCAGGCGGCGGAGGGGCAGGCCACGGTGTCGGTGCTGCACGCCGTCCCCGGCCTCACGGTGGATGTGTACGCCGGGGACAAGGAGCTGCTCCCGGACTTCAAGCCGGGGACACTCACCGACCCGATGAAGCTGGATGCCGGTTCCTACGACATCAAGGTCTTCAAGGACGGCGACGGACCGGACGGAACGCCCGCCATCGAGAAGACGGTGGATGTCCCCGAGGGCGCCAACGCCACCCTGGTCGCGCACCTGGATGAGAACGGCAAACCGGCCCTGGACGCCTTCGTCAACGACACGTCCAAGATTCCCGCGGGCAAGGCCCGCCTGACGGTGCGCCACGTGGCCGCCGCCCCGGCCGTCGACGTGCGGGCGGACAAGAAGCCGGTGTTCAAGGACCTGGTCAACCCCAAGGAAGCCAAGGGTGAGGTTCCGGCCGGGAACATCTCAGCCGACGTCGCACTGGCGGGCACCGACACGGTCGCCATCGGCCCGGCCGAGCTGGACCTGGCCGAGGGCTCGAACACGGTCGTGTACGCCTGGGGCAGCGCCAAGGCCAAGGACCTGGCGCTCAAGACCCAGAAGCTGACCGGCATGCATTCGGCGCCCAGCGGCGTGCCTGCGGGCGAGGGCGGACAAGCCGCGGCCCGCAACCAGCTCGTACCCGTTGGCGCACTCACCCTCGGCACCGCATCTGCCCTCACCGCAGTGCTGATATCGCGCAGGTTGCGGACTTCCCGCTGATCCAGCCGGCGCGCACCACACAGATCATCCCGGGTGCCGTCGCTCAGGCGGCACCCACCGCACCTCCCGCGCTTTCCACATCGTTTTGACGCGGCGAGGTGCCCATCATTCGTTCCGGTCGTGGAAAGGCAAGTGCTTCATGGGCAGGCCCGTATCGAGGCGCCTCCTCCTGGCCGCCCTGGCGGTCGCACTCGTGAGCCTCGTGGCGGCGACGGTCTGGACGGTCAGCGCTTGGCCGAGCACACCAGACAAGCCGGAAGATTTCGGTACCGGCTTTCACGACGGAACTGGTGCCAAGTCCCCGCCCGCGGGGAACGCTTCGAGCCCTCCTGTCTCTTCGCCGGGCGAGGCATCCAGGCCCTCACCTGACGCAACACCCACCCCCGCGCAGCCCCCGGCACCCGTCACCGTGTCGTTGCCTCGGCTCAAGGTCCAGGCACCCGTGGACGCAGTGGGTGTGACCGATTCGGGGCAGATGCAAGTGCCGCGCGATCCACGGCGCGTGGGGTGGTACCGCTTCTCCCCGGCGCCAGGATCCTCCGCGGGATCCGCCGTTCTCGTGGGGCACCTCGACTCCACGGACCGAGGGCTCGGCGTCCTGGCAGCGCTGAACGAGGTGCGCCAAGGGGACAGCGTGCGCCTGACGCGGTCCACCGGAAAGGACCTCCTCTACCGCATCGTCGCTCGGCGCACGGTGGACAAGAGCGGACTGGGCGCTGCCGGCGTCTTCCGTCGCCAGGGGCCACCCGTGCTGACCTTGATCACGTGCACGGGTCCGTTCAGGCCTGACGCCGGCGGCTATCAGCAGAATCTGGTGGTCACCGCCCAACAGGTCAGCTCATGAAGCCCATTTGGGCCGGATCGCAGGTTCTGGCGGCTAGTGTGGCGGGCGTGACGCCTCCTTCCGACGACCACCTCGGCCTCGGCTTCGCCGACGGGGACGAGGCATGCCTGAGCGAGGCATACCGTCGCTTCGGAGCCCTCGTGTTCACCGTCGCTTCCCGCAAGCTGGGAGACCTGGAAGAAGCCAAAGACGTGACCCAGCAGGTCTTTGTCGGTGCCTGGAACAGCCGCAAGAACTTCGATCCGCGCCGCGGCACCCTGAAGACCTGGTTGATGGGCATCACGCACAACAAGGTCGCCGACGCCCTCACCAGACGTACACGACTCAGCCGAGATCGGGATGCACTCGCTGTGACGTTGCGCTCCGATGAGACACCCTCTGCCACCGGCACCGCAGAACTGATCGTCGACCATGTGGTGCTCACCGACGAACTCGATCGACTCCCGCCACAACAGCAAAAAGTCCTGAAGCTGGCGTTCTATGAGGACTTGAGCCAGTCCCAGATAGCCGAGAGGACCGGCCTTCCCCTGGGTACGGTCAAAAGTCACACCCGTCGCGGTATGCAGAGCCTGAGGAAACGGCTGGAGGTGGATGATGAAGCACACTGATGAGGAGGCCTTGGCCTTGATGGCGCTCGGAGAGCAGCCCTCGGACCCTGACCACCTTCACCTGTCCACCTGCCCGCAGTGCCGGCGTGAACTGCAGTCCCTGCGCCGGGTGGTGGCTGCTGCCAGGACGACCGCAGCCGAGAAGCAAAACCTGCTGGTCCCTCCGGCGGAGCTCTGGACCGACATTGCCAACGCGCTCGACATCGCCCCGCAGCCGAGCACGGCCGCGGCCGACGAGACGGCCGGCCCGGCCGATGACCGCGTGGCACCTGCCGACACCAGTGCATCCCAAACCCGTCCTCGACGAGCCTTCATGCTGCGTGTACGCAGGATCAGTCGCCTCAGCGTCACCGTGGCCGCGTGCGCCGCGCTTTTGGGCGCCGCCGCCGGCAGCGCCGTCACCTGGTGGGCAACTCGCCCAGAGACGTCAACCGCCACAGCGGACAGCCAAAAACTACGGTCCTTGACGCCAGCCTCGAGGGGTTACGCCAGCCTCACCGGCGACCGAGGTCACCGCACCCTCGCCATCCAAGTGAAAGGGCTGCCCTCGACGAAGGGATACTTCGAGGTGTGGCTCATGGACCGTTCCCACACCAAACTCGTGTCCATGGGTGTCCTCAACGCCGATGGACGTGCCACCCTGCCGGTCCCCGCCAACGTGGACCTTAGCGAGTACTCGGTCGTTGACGTCTCCGTGCAGCCCTTCAACGGCAAACCCGACCACTCGGGACGGAGCATCGTGCGCGGGCCCTACGCTTGATCACGACGACGGTCGAGGATGGGCGGGGGATCTACTGGCCAAGGGGTTGGTGGTCTGCAATCCCCTCGGTGGCGATGCTGGTCAGCGCGGACCACCCCACACCCGTCGAGCTCGCGGGTCGCCCAAGTCTCATCCCAGCAGGCCCAGCCCGTCTTCGACGCGGCACAAAATCTTCTGCGCGCGTGGTTCCGGGAGCGGTTCCCCGGCCGGGACGCGGAACTCGTCGCCCCCCTCACACCGGCCAGAATTGCAGCAGGAATCGCTCCACCCCCTCGGGCACCCCCTGCTCGGCCAGGGGCGTGACCTCTTCCTGCCCCACCACATGAGCGCGCAGCCGCCACCGCCGGTGGGGGATGCCCAGATCGATCACGTTCTCGTCCGGTCCACCGACCGTGTGGAACTGAAGCTGCCCTGAGGCGGACTCCAGCTCCGCCTCACCCGTCGCCTCCCAGGAGACGGTGTGATCGGGCTGAGGCGGTGCGTCCCAGACCTCGACAGTGAACGTGGCTGTGTGCGTGTGGCCTCCCGACTTGATGTCCACCCGCCCGTGCTGCTCCGACACCAACCCCTGGGCGCCTTCAGGCCAGGCGTCGATCAGATCCCCCTCGGCATCCTGCAACCACAGCAAGAACCGCTCGATCAAGACCGGGAACTGCTCACGATGTACCAACGCCATACCGGCGCTCCGCCCCTTAACCTCACTGCCCCGCCACATTCACCGGCTCATGATCCTAGGCGCATCAGCCGCTTGTTCCGCCTGTCGACAGGCATGACCGCCTCGCTGGCCTTCGCCCGGCCGGCCCAGGTTGGGGACCGAGGGTTCCTTGTCACCTGCACCTCAGCCGCGGTGCCCAGGAACAGCCCATGAGCCGTGCCCCGCTGGCGTGCCTGGCTGTGGTGTCCTTGGCGCTCACACGTTTCTGGGTGCGGCCGGTGCCACGCTCGGCACCACAGCCATCGTGGTTCCGCTGGCCCTCGTCTGGGCGATCTGGGCGCTGCACCGGGACCAGAAGTAGACGGGCTCGGCGTGGGGAGGTTCCGGGATGTGTCGTCAGCTGTCAGGGCGCCGGGCGCCGGGATGCTCACAGGTCGCGGAAGTTCCTGGCCGGGGGGTAGGTGACGTGGGTGCAGCCCCGCCGGGTGGTGATGTCGTCGACGTAGGCGCGGAACAGGGAGCTGAGTGCCTGGTGGCCGAGGACGTCGTCGTAGAGATGGTCGACGGTGAGGGTGTGCAGGGCGGGTTGGCCGTTGCAGGTCGAGGACGCCCACCACATGCCGTTCTCACCTCCCGCCGTTCCCGGCTTGAGCCGCACGTCGCCGCTGGTCGCTTCGTAGCCCACGGATGCGGCATCGGCACCGAAGTAGGACACCGTGCGCAGCCACCAGGGCGCATAGTCGAGCGCGCCGTCGGCCCAGGCGCGCTGATCGGCGTCCAGGCCGCCGGCGATGGCCCGGACCCGGGCGGGTCCGACCGCCAGCAAGCAGCCTTCCATGGGGTTGGCATCCCGGGCGGGAATGGGCAGGGCACGGTCGGGCAGCCGGCCTGGCCCGTCTTCCTTGGCCAGTGGGCCGGCCCAGCGGCAGGAGCCGGTGGCCGAGGCGACCGGACGCAACTTGGTGGGGACCGCAGGCATCTGCTCGGGCAGGTCCGCTAGCCGGGTGCGGCAGCCGATGCGTTGAGTGAGCTGCTGTGTGGCCGAGTATGCGAGGCGTGCCAGGCGTCGGCGGTCTCCCGCTGAGACGTCCTCGTATCGGCCCACGGCGGTGACGTGCAGCAGCCGCGGCGCTGCTTTGGCGCTGCCGGAGCCGCACTGGGCGCGGATGGTGGTGCGGAAGTTCGTGTAGGAGCCCAGTGTGCCGTCGCCCAGCGGCCACGCCTCAGGCTCGCGATCGGCGGCCGCGGTGACGTTCTCGGGGTAGGAGCTGCTGCGCGTGAAGAACGGGGAGCTTTGGCCGATCATGTTCACCGGATCGGAGTGGCCGCTGCTCTCGGCAATCAGCCGAAACAGGCCGGTGCTCCGAGCGCCGCTCACCCTGTATATGGTGCAGGCGCTGGGCAGATGCCGTGCATCGAGCCGGTAGTCGTCGTAGTCTTCGGCCCGCGCTCGGACCATGCCGCCCTGCAGATCCATCACCTGTGCCCCCGACACCAGATGGTCGCAGGCCGCGGCTATGTCGCGTTCGCTGGAGGCCCGGTCTCGGAAGTCGTCGGCGGTCAGCCAGCCCGCGTACAGGCTCAGCCCGATCCCGCCTACGGCCGTCGTCAGCCACAGCCGCCGCAAGCCCGCACCCATCATGTGCTTCCCCCGCCCCTCCCGCTCGCGGCGCCCGCCGCGTCGATCACTGAGCGTAGAGGAGATGGGTCTCAGCGTCCTCGTCAGCCCCGCACACGCCGCGACGGCGGCCGTCACCGTCTGATAGTCCACGGGCAGGTCTTCGAGTCCGGCAGCGTTCTGCCGATGCGGCACCGAACGGCGCGGTCCCACCGCCTTCCGCGCGACGGACCGACGGTCACCACGGCAGATGCTTCCTCCTCGGCCGGCGCCTCCCAGTCCTGCTCGAGACCGATCGCCCGGCACCTGAGGGCCTCTTCCGCATGGGCCGCCGCCCTCAAGAAGGGCATCCCGGTCACCTGGTCGTTCCCTTACCCGGGCATGGAGAGTGCGGCGAAGCAACTACTGGCTTAATACGTCAAGAAAGCTGGCGGGAGTCGTGCGGCACGCTCCCTGGCAGAGCAGGACCAGGACCTGAAAGGGAAGGGAACGACGCATGGCCGAGTACGGATTCGAACGCTCGCCGACAGCCTCACCGGAGGTCCTCGCCCAGCGCACTGCCCTGGCTGAAGAGGCCTGCCGCTCGCTGACCCTGGCCGGGTTTCCCGTTCATCGGAGCGGCCTCGGGGGCGGGGCCGAAGACATGCCCGGGGTGGAGGTTCACGTGGAATCCGTTGCCGACGGCGGTGTGCTGGTGGAATGGAAAACGGGAGAAGAACTGACAACTACCGCTGTGACCCTTCTGGAGGCCGGAGTTGATCCTTCACATCCGCCTTGCGTGCTGCGCCATTACTCAACCGTCCATGCATGTATGCGGGAGGCTCTTTTGAGGATCCTCGCCTCGGCGGGGTTCGACGCGGAAGAAGCGGACCCGCACAGTTACGGCGACGCGGTTGTCGTGAACAGCTTCCGGCGGCCCTGATCAGGCCCCCAACGTCACTTCCTTGCTTGGAACTGCTGGGCAACGGTGGCGGGTGAACGCGTACATAGCCCCACCCGGCCGAGGTCGTCGGCCCGAACGGCAAGGGGTGGTCCGGACGCAACGATACTGCGGGACTGCCGGCGCGCTGGTCGAAGTCACCTCCCAGGTGACCGGCAGCCAGCCCACCTCTCGCTCAAGGTCGTGCAGGATAGGCGCGGCAGCGTACGCCAGCATGGATCCAATCAATGAAGCCGGTCGAGCAGGGGAAAACCCATGGCAGTCACCATCTACGGGGAGAACAGGGTGCACGAGCGCATAGCGTGCGTCGGCGACGATCTGGATGAGAGCTTCCTGTCGGCATGCCATGCCGCTCCGGACGGGAGTGTCCTGAGCGGTGTCTTCTCCGTCGGCGACACCATGTTCAACGAACGGCAATTGGAGCAGTTCGCAGCCGAACTGGATCGGCTCCCCGAGGAGCGAAAGACGGACACGACCCGACAGGTCGCCGACATGGCACGGCGGGCGGCAGCCTCGCGCGGCTACTTGTTCATCTCCGGGGACTGACCGGACCGCTCCCCAACGACTCTCTGGAGGAAGACGGACCGCATGCCCCTTGTCATCTATGTGGAAGACCAAGTGCACGGCCGCATGGCCAAGACCTACGAGGACCACAAGGAGACGTTCCTGGCCCTGTGTGAGTCGGCGCCGGAGGACAGCATCCTGCGCGCAGTGAACCGCCACGGCGACACCATGTTCAACGAGCTGCAACTCAAAAGATTCGTCGCAGAGTTGACTGCCCTCCCGGAACGGGACAAGAACAGCACGGTGCGCAAGCTCATCGCGGCGGCCGAGTTCGCGATTGCCTCCTTCGGCTACCTGTATTTCATCGGGGAGCCCGCACGGGCCTGAGGGCCTGCCTGAGCCACTGAGAGGCGGGCGCCCCGTCTCGCGCGAGGCGCCCACTGCCGTGCTCCTCTACTCCCCACCCGGCCACCTGTGCACGGCAAGCACTGGTGCCCTGCTAGTGCGGGTCGGAGCCGTTGAGAGTTTCGACCACTGTGTCGTAGTCGCCGCGTGCTTCGCCGTACCGCAGGAACTTCACCCGCTCGACCTGGATCTCCTTTGCGTCGGGCTGGGTTTGGAGCAAGGAGACGACCTCGGTGATGAACTCGTCGAGCGGCATCGCCGCCTCGTTGTCCTGGTGTCCGGGCATGAGGGCGGTGCGCACGGCCGGCGGCACCAGTTCCACCACCCGCACCGAGGTGTCGGCGAGCTGCAGCCGGATGGACTCGCTGAGCATGTGGATGGCCGCCTTCGACGCGTTGTAGGTCGGCGTGGCCTTGAGGGGTGTGAAGGCCAGGCCGGACGAGACGGTCAGGATCGTGGCGTCCGGCCGGGTCTGGAGGTGCTCGATGAACGCGGCGATCAGCCGGATCGGGCCGAGCACGTTCGTCGTGATCGTCGCCTCGGCCGTGTCGAGGAACGAGGCCGACTCGTGCCAGTCCTCGGCGCGCATCACACCGGCCATGGGCACCAGGACGTTGAGATCCGGATGCCGGGTCAGGACTTCCTTCGCCGCGCTGTCGATGGCGGCCGCGTCGGCCGTGTCGATCGGCACGGTGTCGATGCCCGGGTGCTCGGCGGCGATCTGCCGCAGCAGCTCGGTGCGCCGGCCGCCGACGATGACGGTGTTGCCGCGTGCCTGGAGCTCGATCGCCAGGGCCAGGCCGATGCCGCTCGTGGCTCCGGGGATGAAGACGGTGTTTCCGTGGATGTTCATGAATTCCATACTGGCCGCCGCGGTGGTCGCGGTGCAGAGACGACTTGTCGGGGGATCGGCGATCCCTGGTTGAGCTGGGCCATTCAGCCGACAATGGGGGCATGGACCGACCCGCTCTCGCCGATTTCCTGCGACGACGCCGTGAGGCGCTCCAGCCTGCCGACGTCGGGCTGCCCCTTGGCGCCCGCCGCCGTACCCGCGGGCTCAGGCGCGAGGAGGTGGCCTCCCTCGCTCTGATGTCCAGCGACTACTACACGCGGCTGGAGCAGCAACGCGGTCCGCAGCCCAGCGAGCACATGTTGGCCTCGCTCGCACGGGCCCTGCGCCTGACGAGCAGCGAACGCGACTACCTCTACCGCGTCGCGGGCCGCAACGCGCCGGCGCCCGTGTCGGTGTCGCCGCATGTCGCGCCCGCGCTGCTGCGCGTGCTCGATCGCCTGGTCGACACGCCCGCGCTGATCCTCAGCGATCTGGGGGAGACGCTGGTGCAGAACGCGATGGCTGCGGCGCTCTTGGGCGACGTCTCGCATCTGACGGGGTTCGCGCGCAGCGGGGTCTATCGGTGGTTCACCGACCCTGCGGCGCGGTCGGTGTACCCCGAGTCCGACTGGGACCGCCAGAGCCGCAGCCAGGTGGCAAACCTGCGGGCCGCCTATGGGGCGAGGGGGCCGCAGTCCCGGGCCGGCGATCTCGTACGAGCGCTGCGCAAGGCCAGCGGCGAGTTCGACGACCTGTGGGCCCAGCACGCGGTGGCCGTGCGTTTTGAGGACCACAAGGTTCTCGTCCATCCCGAGGTCGGCTCGGTCGAGGTCGACTGCCAGGCGCTGTTCACGGAGGACCAGAGCCAGGTCCTGCTGGTGCTCACGGCCGCGCCGCGCAGCGAGAGCGCGGACAAGCTGCGGCTGCTCGCCGTGCTCGGCCAGGACCGCGTCAGCGCGTCGGGGAGCCAGGGGCTGTCCGGCGAATCAAGCACCGGAGCGAAGCCGTAGCCGGGCGCTGCTGCGTGGTGGTGGGGTGGAAGACGTAGGCCCCTGACCGCGACCGCCCTCACGGAGACCGCCCTCCTGCTGATGACCGCCGGTGGCGGCGGAGACGGCGTCGGCCACCGGGCCGGTCCCAACAAGCCCGCCGCCGCACATGGCGCGGCCAAGACCAGGGGTGGTAGGCCGCACCGACGCCCACCGGATCGTCGACCACTACGAGAAGATCAACAACCGGGCGGGCGAGACCCGGGACGCCGAGCTCGCGGCCACCGTCGGCGAGGGCACCCTGTTCCAGCGCAGCAGCGCCACCTTCCGGCAGGTCAGATCACGAGGGCTGGGCTCCCCCCAGTCACCTGTCCGGGGACGTGGGGGGTTTGTCCGGCGGGCGGGTGACGGGCGGCTGGGGGCGCTGCTCAGCCGGCCTTAGTTTCTTGGGGCGCCTCGGTCGTCGGCGTCGTCGCCGTCTCCGTCGGCGCAGGGTGTCCTCCTCGGTGTCCCAGGACGCGTTCGGTGATCACGGCGCAGAGGCAGAGGAGGGCCGCGATTACGGAGAAGACGGGGAAGATCGCGGTGTCGTCCCAGAGGGTCGCGCCGATGCCCACCAGGAGTGTGGGGGTGATGAGTGCGCCGTAGGCGAGCAGGTAGAACATCGACATGACTGCTCCGCGGCGCTGGGCGGGGATGTGGGCGCTGAGGTGGCGCAGGGAGCCGCCGAAGGCCAGTCCGTAGGCGCCGCCCTGGAGTGCGACGGTGATGATGATGACGGTGGCGTTGCCGGTCGCGAAGCCGGCTATGCCGGCCAGCATGAGCACGGCGAGCGCGGTGTCTCCGGCGAGCGCGACCGTGCGGGCCGGGTGGCGGGCGCTGGCTGCCTGGGCGAGTGCGGCGGACAGGGTCACCGCCGCGATGACCACGCCGCCGAAGAACGGCCCGTCGACGTGCGCGGCGTGGGCGGCGATCGAGGGTTCCAGCGAGAAGCAGACCCCCAGCACGGCCCAGGCGGCACCGGCGCCGATCACGGCGAAGACGAAGTGCCCGCGGATTTCCCTGGGCACCTGCGGACGCGGGATCCCCAAAGGCGCGGTACCGGCCGACGAGTGCGGTTCGCGCATGACCACGAGCAGGACGAGCAGGACCAGGGCGATGAGTGCGTCGGCGAGATAGGGGAGGAGCAGGGGGTGGAAGCCGGTTTGGGCCAGGCCCGCGGTGCCGAGCGCGGCGAGGGCGATGCCGATGTTGAACGCGATGGCGGTGAGCGTTCCGCTGCGCGCCGCCCGCTGTGGGCTCACGTCCAGCAGGGCGGCTCCGGCGACCACCACGACCGCGCCGATCCCCGCGCCGTTCAGCATCCGGGCCACGACGAGATGGCCGGGCCCGGTGGCGAGGATGAAGACGGCCAGCCCGGCCAACAGCAGCAGGAGGGCGACCAAGAGCACGGGCCGGCGGCCGTAGCGGTCGGACAGGGGCCCGGAGACGATGATCGCGACGACCGCCACGGCCCCGTACGCGGCGAAGATGACGGTGGTCAAAATGGGCGGGTAGTGCCACTTCTCGGCGTAGAGGGAGTAGAGCGGCGAGGGGATGGCGGAGGTCGCCTGCCCCAGCATGAGCAGGGCGAGCAGGGCCGCGTAGCTCCATGACTGGGGTCGGCGGCCCGGGGAGGGTGCCTTCACGAGGGCTCCAGGAAGTATGATGGGGGTCGTACTTCGAGGATGCTAGGGAGAAGTACGACGCACGTCAAACTTGTGGAGTTGTCTGATGCCGTCCTGGGAGACCCCGCCCGACCAGTTGCCGCCCGTGGCCACCGTCCAGAAGCTGCTGCGCGCCCTCGCGGACCCCGCGCGCCTGGAAATGGTCCGTCGCCTGGCCACACACCCCGCTGGTGAAGCCCCCTGCTCGGACCTCTACGAGGGCCTGAACAAGTCCACCGCGACCCACCACTTCAAGATCCTGGTCGAGGCAGGCGTCCTGCACCCGGTCATGGTCGGCCCCTCCCGCGGACACCGCCTGCGCCGCACCTCTCTCCAGGAAGCGGCACCGGGCCTGCTGGACGCGCTGATGACGGCCATGGCACGCGAGCGCTGACGATCTCGACACCGCTCACGGCGCACGAGGGGTGTCCACCGCGACCACGCGGGCGCGTGCGCCGCCCTCACCGCCACGAGGCCCCGCAGGCCCGCTCCCGGCCGATGCGTCGCGCGGACTGGTCAACTCCTGTACCCGTCCATCCGCTGAATGCGGCATCGGCCCGGCCGCGGCTCTTGCCTCCACGGGAGTCACACCCCTGCGCGAAGCGGCCCCTGGAGGTTGACCGCGCACAACTTGCGGCAGTTCTCGGGTCCAGGGACGAACTCATGCACCCCTCCAGGGATGAACGCCTGCACGGCGATCCCCACGGTCCGCCCCCACCGCCTCCCCAGGCCCCGGCCCCACCTCTCCATGGCCGTACTCAGGCAGGGGAGGGGTGCGCGACACAGAGGGTGGTCGTCGCCTCCTTGGAGGGGCAGCCCTGGCTCAGGAGCTGGCTCTTGGCCCCTGCGGTGACGGCCATGCAGGGGTGCGGCTCCTGCACAGCTGCTCGACACGAGCCGGGGGTTGAGGTTGTGTGTCGTTCTGCGGCACAGGGCGACGTGTGGTGCTGGGCCTGGCGGCCAGTTGGACCTTTGCTGTCGGCCTCGGGGGTAGTGGGTGAAGGGCCTGTCGAGTGATCGTGCGGGAGATGTCTCGACGTCAGCTTCAGCTTCACTCTTCGGTGCCGCCCTGGGATGTGAAGGCCTGTCAGCGGGTTCGGCGTCTTGGATATGCAGGGTGCGGTATGTGTTGTCCCTGGAGAGCTCCCCGGGGCGCAGGGTGTACGGGGGTGGGGCGTGGTCGTAGGACGGACCCTCGCGGCTGGGCCGCCTCGATGCCTTTGTGTACTCGCCTGCCGCCTGGGTGGGGTGGGGAGGCGGGCGAGGGCCCTCTGCGCGTTCCGGGCCCCGACCGCATCGGCGCGCCGGTCAGCACGGCCCTGCTCACCCCTCGTTGATGCGCGTGGCGGGCGACGGGCGTGGGTTCGCGGGGGCCGACGTGGGCGCTGGTGGCAGTCTGCGTGATGTTGGCCCTGCTGGTCGTGGCGCAGATCATCGACCCGGCCTCTGGTTTGCGCGCTGCTGAGCACGCGGCGGGCGCCGCCCGTGCATGGGGGCGGCGCCCGAACGAGGCGATGGTGTTGAGCGTAGGAGTGCCGTCGGCTGCGGCTACTTGCTGTAGCGGGTGGCGAGCGCCGGGCTCTGGCCGCCGAAGGCGGCGAGGTCAGCGGTGAACACGTTCTGCAGGAGCTGGTAGTCCTCGACACCGGGGGCGCTGACGATCTCGCCGAGCTCCAGGCCGCGCAGGGCGCCGGTGACGAGGTCGTCGGCGCTCATGCGGGGAACTGCGCTCATGTCCAGGCCCTGGGAGGAGTGGAACTCGGTGGCCACGACGCCGGGGCAGACCACGGCGACGGTGACGCCGGAGTCCTGGACCTCGGCGGCGAGCGTCTGGGTCATGGTGACGAGGTAGGCCAGTGTTCCGGCATACACGGCGCGGCGGGGCATGACGCTCTTGTCGGCGGGGCCGGAGAAGGCGATCATGCCGGCGACGTTGAGGATGGTGCCCGTTCCGCGCTGCTGCATGGGGCCGACCGCGGCGCGCATGAGCTGGGTGGGGGCCAGGACCTTGACGTTGACGAGCTCCTGGACCTTGTCGGCGGGCAGGTCGACCAGCGGCATGTAGTGGGAGACGCCGGCGTTGTTGACGAGCATGTCCAGCGGCTCGGTGGCGCAGATCTCCGCGAGGGCGCTGACGCCTTCGGTGGTGGCCAGGTCGGCGGTGACGGTGCGCACGGTGGTCTCGGGGTGGGCGGAGGCGAACTCCTCGAGGCGCTCCTGGCGGCGGCCGACGATGATCAGGTCGTAGCCGTCGGCGGCGAAACGTTCGGCGAACGCCTTGCCGATGCCGGAGGTCGCGCCGGTGACGAGGGCGAGCTTGCTCATGAGGGAGGTCCTTTCGCGGGACGCGGCTCAGGCGGCCGGGTCGGTGGGGGGTCTGGTGCAGCCAGGCGAACTTGCTGCGGTTCTGCTCGGCGACGCGTCGAGGTCTGCTTCGGCATCGCCCGCGTCGAGGCGCCACTCGACGATCAACGGCAGTTCGGCCAACGCAAGGCCGCTGTCCACGCGGGCGCTCTCCACGTGCCCGCCATTCACGTGGACGGCGGGCGGGCCCAGCCGGTATACGGCGATGTCACCGCGGTGCGCCATCTCGCGGGGGCGGGCGGTGAAGTCGGCACCGCTGGCGGTGAACCAGCTCATCTGGATGTGGCTGTCGGCACTGGGGCAGGCGGCCAACTGCGTGTACCAGGAGCAGTTGCGGCTCCCGGGCTCGCGCGTGACGGGTTGGGTGGCCTCGCTGATGCCGTCCATGACGGCCTCAGCCGTTGAGGCGGGTCAGCAGCGCGGGCAGCCTGCGGGCTCCGGACAGGCCGCGCGCGGTGACCTCACCTGCTTCGACACCGGCGTCGCGCATCGCCTGGTCGAACAACTCCATGTCCAGGGCTTCCACCTTGGACAGGTGCTCGACGGTGTCGGTGCGGACCATGGTGTTCAGCAGGCTCAGGGCGGCGCTGGAGGCACTGCCGAGCTGGAGTACGTCCACCAGCGAGCCGAGGTCGAGGTCGAGCTGGGCGGCGAGGGCGACGATGTCGGCAATCGAGCTCTGGTTGAGCATCAGCAGCGCGTTGTTGAACAGCTTCGCCGTCTGCCCCGCGCCGGTCTGCCCGAGGTGCACGACGTGCGCGGAGAACGCCGCGAACACCGGGCGGCACTGCTCGAACGCCGCGTCGGGCCCGCCGACCATACAGGTCAGCCGCTTCTCCTCGGCCGCAGGCCGGCCGCCGCTGACCGGCGCGTCCAGCACCGCGACCCGCCGGGCCGCGCACTGCTGGGCAAGACGGGTGGCGGTGGCCGGTACGCCGGTGCCGTGGTTGACGACGACGGCACCGCTGCGCAGGTGCGGCAGCATCTGGGCGACGAGTCGCTCGACGTCCTGGTCGGTGCCCACGCACAGGGCGACGACGTCGCACGCGGCCGCCAGGTCCTCGACCGAGCCCGCCGCCTCGTGGGGGGTGCCCGCGAGGGGCTCCAGGGAGGCGGGTCGCCGGGCCCAGACCCGCAGGGCGAAGCCGGCCTCTGCCACGGCGCGGGCCATCGGCAGACCTTGGTCGCCCAAGCCGATGAATCCGACGACGGGAGTGTGCTTGGGTGCTGTGGGTCCGTTCATCAATCCCAGCATCCGCACTATTCGAATGAATAGGTAATAGACCCGCTTTTCTGGGACTATCAGTACCAGGCTAGGCAAAAGGCCTTTCTGTCACTATGGCGGCATGCCCACCACGGAACTCGGCGAAGCCCTGCACGCCTGGCGCCACCGTGTCACCCCTGACCAGGCCGGACTCTCCGGCGGTGGCCGCCGGCGCACCCCCGGACTGCGGCGCGAAGAACTGTCCCAGCTCGCCGGGATCTCCGCGGACTACATCATCCGCCTCGAACAGGGGCGCGCCCGCAACCCCTCCCCCCAGATCGTCGAATCGCTCGCCCGCGCCCTGCGGCCGGAGAGCGGCGAACGCGAGCACCTGTTCCGGCTCGCCGGCCTCGCGGTGCCCGGGCCCGGCACCGTGCCCCGCCACATCACTCCCGGCGTCCATCGCATCCTGGACCGCCTGGACTCCACGCCCGTCGCCGTCTACGACGCCACATGGACCCAGCTGCTGGCCAACCCGCTGTACACCGCGTTGATAGGAGCATGGTCCGGGCCCGACCTCAATGCCGCATGGCGGGCGTTCGTCACCTCCACCACCCGCGTGCGCCACACCCCGGAGTCCAACGGAGCCCTGCAACGCCTCCTGGCCGCCGATCTGCGCCGCACCAGCGCCCTGTATCCCCAGGACGCAGCGCTCGCCGAGCTGATCGACCAACTGCGTTCGCGCAGCGCGCTGTTCGGTGAACTGTGGGAGTCCGGTGCGACCGCCGAACACCAGTCGAGCCGCAAGACCATCGACCATCCCACCGTCGGTCCGCTCACCCTGGACTGCGACGTCCTCCACGTCGCCGGCAACCACCTGCGGATCATGGCCTACACCGCCAAACCCGGCACCCAGGACGCCGAACGCCTGGCCCTGCTCTCCGTCATAGGGACCCAGACCCTCACCGGGTGAGACCGCCACGGCATGCTCCCAGGCCCAGCGAAGCCGAGCTGCCGGACGTCAAACGATGGCGAGCTCAAGCGGTCAGCGCATCACCGCTGTTCAGGAGGTCAGCGTAGATCTCTGCCGGAGTGCGATAGCCGTGGGTCCTGCGCGGGCGGTGGTTGAGCTCGTGGGCGATGGCGTCCAGGTCGGCCTGGCTGAACGTACGGAGGTCCGCGCCCTTGGGCAGGTACTGCCGAAGCAGCCGGTTGGTGTTCTCGTTGGTGCCGCGCTGCCACGGGCTCCGGGGCTTGCAGAGGTAGATCGGCATACCCGTCTCGGCGGTGATGGCCTGATGCTCGGCCATCTCCCGGCCCCGGTCCCAGGTGAGGGTCCGTCGCAGCCGAGGCGGGATGCCGAGGAGACTCCTGGTGAGGTGCGGTGCGACCTGCTCGGCCTTGATGCCGTCGGACAGCGCGACGATGGCCGTGTAGCGGCTGGTGCGCTCGACGAGCGTGGCGACGGCCGAGGGCCGGGTGCCCATCACGAGGTCGCCCTCCCAGTGGCCGGGAACCTTGCGGTCCTCGACCTCTGCGGGGCGGGCGGTGATGGACACCATACCGCGGATGACGCCCCGGCCTGTGGGCCGGCGGGCGATCTTCGGACGACGCATGGGCCTGCCTGACCGCAGCCGCTGGGTGAGGCTGCGGTCGATCGCCTGGCGCCGGCGAGGGTCGTAGAGCGAGAGGTAGATCGCTTCGTGCGAGACCTGTATGGAGGCGTCACCGGGGAACTGCCGTCGCAGCCATCCTGCGATCTGTTCGGGTGACCAGCACAGAGCCAGCTTGGCCTCCACCAAGGCGCGCAGAGCGGGCCGCTGGGCGAGCTTGGCCTGCTTGGGGCGGCGCCCGCGCTCGTAGGCGGCCGCATCGGCCGACGCGGCTCGGTAGCGGTCCCGGCCACCGTTGCGGGCGATCTCGCGGGAGACGGTCGAAGGGGATCGGCCCAGCCGCTTGGCCAGCTGCCGGGCTGATTCCCCGGCGGCGATGCCGCGGGATATCTCCTCGCGCTCGCTGCCGCTCAGATGCCGCTCTGACCGCGTCTGCGGAGGGAGGCGGACGTCGCCGCTCTGGTGCAGGAAGCGACGGGCGTGCTGCATCGGTGCCCCGAGCGCCCGACCGATCAAGCTGAACGACTGCCCCTCGCGCCAGCGTCTCCAGATCTCGTCCTGTTGAGCCGGCGAGAACCCGTAGTCACGCACCTGTGCCTCCACGATCACATGATCATCCGTGGGTGGTGCGTTGATCACTTGAGGGTGCCATCGTCTGCAGACAGTCGGCTGGCCCGTCCGGCGAACCCTTGCGCTCCGCGGGCTCACGGCTGGGCGGGCCCCGCAGCGGGTTGAACTCGAAGCTGCGCAGGTGGGGGTTCCGGCTCAGCCTCCGTGGCTCGGTCTCGACCTTGCACGCTTTCCGGTCGACGATGAGTGGCGCTCAGTGAGGCCCTGCGGGAGCACCCGGTCGGAGCTGTTGCGCCCGGCCCTGGAAGCGGCCTGAGTCATCCCGTCGCCGGACTGCGGCGATGAATGATCGGGCGTGGACGAGGAGGTGTCGGCGCACCTCCAGCGGTGGAGGATGCTGGCGGTCATAGGTAGGTGCTTGGCTCTGTCCTTGATCTGGCAGGTCATCGAGGGCGGGCCTCTGCCTGTGCTGCTCATCCGCATCGTGTTCTCTGCCTTCAAGTGGCAGCACGGCACGCGGGTGGAAGTGGGCCTGAGGAGTGGCCGGCTGCGGAGCGGCTCCTGGTGGCCAGTGGTCTCGTGCCAAGTGCCGGCCGCAGGGGTGGTCGCGTGTCAGTTATTGGTTTGGGCTGCCGTGTCCTGGCGGAGGAGGGTGGCGGCGCCGGGGTCCGAGCCGAGCACCGCCGCAGTCAGCGTGGCCAGGAGGGTCGAGTGCGGGGGACGGGGAGAGTGTTGTCCCCGCGCGGAGGGCCAATGCCTGCGGCCTGGGCGGAAGAGGCTGAAAACTGGTGGAGCGGTCGTCGGCATGAGGGGAACGCTGCCGGACCGGGACGGAAGGAATCAAGAAGGACTGGCGGCCCGCGCGCCGCAGGAGGCACGGACGGTCAGTCGGGGCCGCAGCCAGATGTGGCGTAGCTCGGCGTCGGGTTCCTCCAGGCGGCGCAGCAGGGTCTCCAGGCCCAGCGCGCCGAGGCGGAACTTTTCTGGTGCGACCGAAGTGAGCGGTATGGGCTCAGTGGCGGCGTGCCGGTCTTCGCAGGAGACCAGGGCCAGATCGCCGGGGATGGATACGCCGGCCCGGCGTGCGGCGGCCAGCAGCGCAGATCCCTCCATGTCGCCGAAACAGACCAGTGCCGTCGCGCCGCTGCTCACAGCGGCGGCCAGGACGGCGTCCGCGAGGGGTGGTTGAGCGGCCAGCACCGCTTCGAAGCCGTCGTGGCCGGCGATGAGCGGCCAGTTCAGGCGAGCGGTGACGCGCAGCCCGAGAGCGGCGGCGCCTTGGGTGAACCCTGCCGCCGTTCCGCGGCTGGGGGCGGCCTTTTGCCGGCAGACGAGCGCCACATCGCGGTGGCCCAGTGCGGCCAGGTGCGCGAGGGCGAGATAGGCGCCGCCGGCATGGTCGGTGGAGACATGCTCGCTGGGGTCGTCGATTCCGGTGGGCGCTCGCTCCACCAGGACGTAGGGCAGGGGGAGTGTCCGCAGCAGGCGGGCGTGTGCGCGGGGAGCGGCGTCGGCGGGGCCCGGGTGGGTGAGGAGCAACCCCTGGGCCGATGCCAGGTGGTCGGCGAGACGGGCCAGCCGCTTCCAGCCACGGTCGGCGTAACCGGTGGTGTATACGTCGATCGTTGTTCGGGTGCGTTCGGCCGCTGCCTAGATGCCTGCGATCATCGGCGGGAAGTAACAGGAGCGTTCGGGGAGCACGACAGCGATCCGCCGCCGTGCGCCCGGCGGATCAGGCGCGATGCGGGCAAACGTGCCGACGCCCTGGCGCCGCTCGAGGCTCCCCTCCGCAGCCAGTACCTCCAAGGCGCGCCGTACGGTGTTCACGGACAGGCCATGGTCGGCGGCCAGCTGGCCCTCGGTCGGCAGCTTGCTGCCCGGCGGCCAGGCGCCGCCCCGTATCCCGCGCCGCAACTCCGCCGCAAGCTGCAGGTACTTGATGGGTGCGCCAATTGCCATGGAGGCATTCTGGACGACGCGTGATCACTGGAACAGGAGGCCCAGCGCACCGAGTCGCCTTGGGACGGTTCGTACCGGTGCTCGGCAGCAGGAGGCGACCCAGCTTCATAGCGGGCTCGGGCAGGCTCACCGCACCGGACTACCGGTAGCAGGGCGTTGCCGATGCCCACTCGGCATTTTTTCAAGGGTGTCCGGGGCGCGCAGAGGTCGCAGCCGGCCGGGCAGATCAGGTCGCTGGCGATGCCGGCGCCGTCAGTGGACGATGGACACGATGTGGCACGCGGCTTCGGCGAGCCGGCGATCTCCCCGCACCTGGGCCCGGGACAGGGCGTCCGCGGGATCGAAGTTCCGCGTGGACAAGCGCCATACGGACTCTGTGTCCAGCAGCATGGTTGCGGTTGGTCGCCCGCTCGGCCTTTCCGCCAACGACCAGCGATCCGCTGCGGCAGTGACTGTCCAGCATGCGCCGCCTGGGCCCTCGGCCATCACCTGGACCTGCGCTCCTACGGGTGCCGACGTGTTTCGCAGTGTGTGGGGCAGGGCCCGCATGAAGGTGTCGAGGACCATACCCAGGGCACGCGGCTCCGGATCGGTGTCGCGGCCGATGGCGTGGCGGATCTGCTGCCGGTGAGTCCAGTGCTCGGTGAACTCCCGGGCGATGTCCAGCCACGCCGGCGCGGGCGCGACGCCTGCCCACGACACGCCCAGGGCAGCCGCGTGGAGGTCGGCTGTGGCGAACTGTTGGGCGAGCTGGGTCCCGGCTGCTGTCGGGGCATCGATGAGCGCGGCCGGGCTGTCGTCGGCGTGCGACTCGACCCATTCCTGATTCGTACGGTGGATGAACGCTTCGAGGGTCTCGCCATCGGCGAAGCCGTTCCGGTAACCGTGGCCGAGGCGGCCGTAGTAGCCGCCGAGAAGGTGGGTGGCGACGTCGTGCACCGTCCACTGCCCGGCTGCCGTTCTGCCCCAGTCGGAGGGTGCCAGACCACGCAGGGTGTCGAGCAGCGACCTGTGCTCCGGACCGAACAGCGCACGCGCGTCGATCGGGGGCCCCAGCCAGGAGCTGCCGGACACACCGTTGGACTCGGGACTCATGGGGCACAGCCTGACAGGCAGAAACCATGCCCTGCCATCGAATACCCCTCACGCCCCGGAGTGTCCGGGTACGTCGCGCTCTTGGGCCCCGACGTATCCCGACCTGCCGCCTGCGACAACAGGGCTGGGACCAGACGAGCGAGAATCCAGCGCATGGATGATGCGTTCACACTTCTCCGGCGGGCTGTCGACCTGCTGCCCGAGGACGCCGTTGCTGAGAACGGCGCGCCGCTCGGGGAGGTTCGTGAGGGTGTCGCGCACCAGGAATGGGAAATCGTGCTCGACCTTCTCATCGAGATCGCGGATGTTCATCCCACGGCCCAATCCTTCTGGGAGGCCCTTGCTGAGGCCGCGCGGCAGATGATGCTCGACCGCACGCGCCGCTGGTGCCAGTGGCGGGGCCGGGAAGCCACGTTCGGAACCTTCCGTGCGACGCTGACCCTGCTGGGGACAGACGAGGGCGGACGCCGTGGCGCCTTCTCAGGGGATGGTCAGCTCCGACCTTTGTGGGACATCGGTAACCGCACTGCTGATGGAGAGCGAGATCTGAACATCGCCTCGATATGGGTGGAGTTCGCGCGGGAACTCGGCCCTGGGGAGACCGCAGATGTCCGGCTGGCTCCTCTGCGCCCCGAGCAGTGGCGGATTCTGAGGCCCGGTCACGTGATCACCATGCATGAGGGCCGACCTGTCGTCGGGACGGCCACAGTCATCGAGGTTCCAAGCCAAGCCTCGGCTGCAGGTCCGCAATCCAGCGGTGACCCGGGTGCACACGGGCGAGCAGCTCGGCCAGGGCCTCGCGCTGAGTAGAGGTCATGTGCGGGACGGTCGCCTCGAAGTCCGTCTGATCCTTTCGACGGGTGTGCTTGGCCTTGAACAGCAGGACCAGTTCGGGTGCCAGATACGGGATGCCGTCGTGGGTGCGGTGAATGATGTCGCTGTAGGGAAGCCGGATCCTCTCGTCGCGTCGGCAGATCCAGGTGTCGCCGTCGTGCGGTTCGCGGAACACGTCGAGCAGGTAGTTTCCGGTCGCCGGATCGCGGAGCCATGTCTGTTGCACGGTGGCCAGCACCTCTGGTGTGGCGTCCTCCCAGATGCGGCCGCTGCCTACCGCAGCGAAGACGTACCCGGGGAAGCGGTCGCGGACTTCTGGAAAACTCGCGGCCGGAATCGCGATCTCGATGTCTCCATGCGCACGCGTCTGCCTGCCGCGGAACAGGTCCAGCGCCCAGCCCGCGGCCACGTACCAAGGCGTACTGATCCCGGTCAACCGCTGCGCGACCTCACCCGGGGTCCAGCAGGATGACCACTTGGCGTGCAGGGCTTCGATCTCGTCGGGTGACATCTCGATGCCACCGCTGGGTAGCTGCTCGCTCACTTGCAGGAATCTATCAGCGGAGCCGAAGGCCCCTGGGTGTCGCCCATGGAGGAGAACAACCGGCTGCGCGTCTTCCCCTCAGAGACGTTTGCCCGGCTGCCTGAGGTGCGCGCCCACCCCCGCGTGAAAGCCTGTGCGTGCATGTACGTGTTGGAGGTGTGCCGTGCGGAGGACGGAAATGGACGAGCTGTTCCCACCGATCGAGCCATACGACCAGGGGATGCTCGACGTCGGGAACGGTCACCTCGTGTACTGGGAGGTCTGTGGCAATCCGGACGGCAAACCGGCAGTCGTCGTCCATGGAGGGCCGGGGTCAGGGTGCGGTGCCGGTGCGCGCCAGTACTTCGATCCGGAGAGGTATCGAGTCGTCCTCTTCGACCAGCGCGGCTGTGGGCGCAGCCGTCCACACGCGAGCGACCCCCTCACCGACATGAGGCACAACACCACCCAGCACCTGATCGCCGACATGGAGCAGCTGCGCGAGCGCCTGGGGATCGACCGCTGGTTGCTGCACGGCGGCTCGTGGGGCTCCACGCTGATCCTGGCCTACGCCGAGACGTACCCGGAGCGGGTGTCGGAGATCGTCATCTCCGCTGTCACCACCACCCGGCGCTCCGAGATCGACTGGCTCTACCGCGGTGTCGGCCGGTTCTTTCCCGAGCAGTGGGAACGCTTCCTGGCGGGTGCCCCCGGCACACCGCGAGACGGCGACATCGTCGCGGCCTACGCGCGTCTGGTGGAAGACCCGGAGGCCGCGGTACGGGAGAGGGCCACGGCCGACTGGTGCGCCTGGGAAGACGCGGTCCTGTCCGGAGAGATGAACGGCGCCTCCAACCCCTACGGCGACCGCCCGCCCTCCGCACAGCTGGCTTTGGTGCGCATCTGTGCGCACTACTTCTCCCACGGTGCGTGGCTGGAAGAAGGTCAACTGCTGCGCGACGCCCACCGCTTGGCCGGCATCCCCGGTGTCCTGATCCACGGCCGACTGGATCTGGCCGGTCCGCTCGACACCGCCTGGGAGCTGGCTCGCGCATGGCCCGCCGCCGAGCTGATCGTCTTCGATGACGCGGGCCATTTGGGCAGTGACACGTCACGCGCCCATGTGCTCAGGGCCCTTGACCGTTTCGCCCACGAGAGGTGAGTCCGAACCGAGGCCGCCGTGGGGACTGCCGGCGCTGCGGCCATGTCGACCGGTGCCAGCGCCCACAGGAGTGCGTGCCGCGCGGTGCGGCGTGGCGGGCCCCCGCCGGTCCGTATCTCAGGCGGATCACCGTCTGCGCGCGAGCGAGGTGCCGCCGCTTCCGTGCCGCGCGGTCGGCCACGGGTTCGTCATCTGTCAGCAGATTCGCGGGAGTTGCTCGCCCAGGGGCATGTCCACCACCCGTCGGGCGCCGACCAGAGTCCGCAGTGTGACCCGGCCGCTCGGCCCCTGCGGCAGTACCTCGCCGATGCGGACCGCACCCCGGCCCTCGGGGAGCGTACGCATGGTGGCGAGGGCCTCGTCGGCCGTGGAGGGGCTGACGAAGGCGATCAGGCAGCCTTCGTTGGCGACGATGAGGGGGTCGAGGCCGAGCAGGTCGCAGGCGGATGCCACCGCATCAGGTACCGGGAGGGCGATCTCGTCGATCTCCACGGCGACGGACGAGTCGCGGGCGATCTCGTTGAGTGACGCGGCGAGGCCGCCACGGGTCGGGTCACGCAGCGTGTGGATGTGTTCGCCGAGCGGCGCCAAGGCGCGGACGAGACGGTGCAGGGGGCGGCTGTCCGAGGCGATCTCGCTCTCGAAGCCGAGCCCTTCACGGGTGGAGAGCACGGTGGTGCCGTGCAGACCGATCGGTCCCGAGAGCAGGATCGCGTCGCCGGGGCGGGCGAGTGCGGCGGAGGGGTGCAGCATCGAACGACGTTGCCCGATTCCGGTGGTGTTGATGAACACCTTGTCCACCGCGCCCCGCCCCACGACCTTGGTGTCGCCGGTGATGACGGGTACTTCGGCGTTGCGGGCCGACTTGCCCAACGACGCAAGTACCGAGCGGAGTTCGGACAGCGGGAGGCCCTCCTCGACGATGAGGGCTACGGACAGGGCCAGCGGCCAGGCTCCGCGCATCGCGAGGTCGTTGATGGTGCCGTGTACGGCGAGCGAGCCGATGTCCCCGCCGGGGAAGAACAGCGGGCTGACGACGAAACTGTCGGTGCTCACGACCAGGTCGGGGTGACCGGGGAGCAGCGCGGCGTCCTCCAGCGGGCCATTCTGTCCCTCAAGGGCCGGCAGTACCACGGCGTCCAGGAGTTCCTCGGTCAGTCGTCCTCCAGCGCCGTGGCCGAGCAGGACGAGTTCGTCCTCGTGGCGCGGGGTGGGGCATTCCATGGTCATGGCGCTTCCTCGGGGTCTGGGGTGCGGCCGACGGCGTGGAAGGCGGCGCACGTTCCCTCGGCGGACACCATGGGAGCACCGAGTGGGTGGCGGGGGGTGCAGCGGGTGCCGTAGGCCGTACAGTCGGTGGGCAGTCGGGCACCGGTGAGGATGGCGCCCGCGATGCACTCGGGGTCCTCGGCCGGGCACAGTGCGCCCACCTCGAAGCGGTGTGCGGCGTCGAACTTCTTGTAGGGGGCGGCGAGTTCGAGGCCGCTGTCGGGCAGTGCTCCGATGCCGCGCCAGGCCCGGTCGGTGACGCGGAAGACTTCACGCACCGCGTCCTGGGCCTCGGTGTTGCCGCCGCGGTGCACCGCCCGTACGTACTGGTTCTCGACCTCGTGGCGCCCCTGCTCCAGCTGGGTCACGGCCATGAGGATGCCCTCCAGGAGATCCAAGGGCTCGAAACCCGTGACCACGATGGGTACGTGGTACCGGGCGGCGATCGGCTCGTACTCGCGCCAGCCCATGACCGCGCACACGTGCCCTGCCGCCAAGAACGCCTGTACCTCGCAGTCCGGGTTGTCGAGCAGGGCGGTCATCGCGGGGGGTACGAGGACGTGGCTGACCAGGACCGAGAAGTTGGTCAGGCCCAGGCGGGCCGCGTGCAGGACCGCCATGGCGTTCGCGGGCGCCGTCGTCTCGAATCCGACGGCCAGGAACACCACTTCACGATCAGGTGACTCCTGCGCCATCCGCACCGCGTCCATCGGCGTGTACACGACTCGCACGTCCGCGCCGCGCGCCCGCAGGGCCAGCAGGTCGGTCTCCGAGCCCGGCACGCGCAGCATGTCGCCGAAGCTGGTGAAGACCACGCCGGGCCGGGCGGCGATGGCCATGGCCCGGTCGAGGGTCTCCAGGGGCGTGACACAGACCGGACATCCGGGCCCGTGGATCATGCGGATGCCCGCGGGCAGCAGCTCGTCGATTCCCTGGCGGACCAGTGTGTGGGTCTGTCCGCCGCATACTTCCATGATCTGCCAAGGGCGTGTAGCGGTCGTCCGCAGCTGGTCCAGGAGGCGGCGGGCGAGCTCGGGATCGCGGTACTCGTCGAGGTACTTCATGAGGCGCCCCGTCCGGAGGCGGTATGGGTGTTCTGCCTGGCGGAGGGGGCGGCGTTCGGGCCGGGGAGGTCGACAAGGATGTCGACGGCGCCCTCGGCGGCGCGCACCAGACGCGCCGGGAGCGGCACCAGCGTCCGGTCGCGGGGCGCACCGCCCACCGTCACCACCCCTTTCTTCAGGGTGGTCGTCTGCCCCGTCAGCGCAACGGGCCCTTTGGAGGAGGCCGGTTCCGGCGTGACAGTCATGCAGGCCTCCTCAGCGTCTGGTGACGCGCTCGACCGTGAGGTCGAGGAAGTGGGTGGAGCAGGAGATGCACGGGTCGTGGTTGCGGATGGCCCGCTCGCACAGCCGGGTCAACTCCTCGTCGTCCACACCCCGCCCCGTGATCGCGGTCTCGGCGATCCGGCGCAGGTCCTCCTCGATGGCGCCCTGGTTCTGCGCGGTCGGCGGAACGAGGAGGGCGTCGGTGACCGTGCCTTCGGCGTCCAGGACGTAGCGGTGGTAGAGGAGGCCGCGCGGTGCTTCGGTCGCGCCGTGGCCGGTGCCCGCGGTCGGCGGTACCTCCACGAAGGAGCGCGGCGGCGGCTCGTACGTCTCGATGATCCGCAGTGCCTCCTCGACCGCGTACACGGCCTCGACCGCGCGCACCAGGATCGACCGGAAAGGATTGAGGCACACCTCCCCGTCGAGCCCGGCCTCGCGCACAGCCTCCCGGGCGGTCGGCGACAGCAAGTGCCCGCTGATCGCGAACCGGGCCAGCGAGCCGGTCAGATGGCGCCGACCGTCGAGCCGGGAATGCAGCGCCGTGGAATGCGGCACCTGCTCCTCGCGTACGTGGTCCGGGAAGTCGGGGACGGGGAACGCGGTGCGCGTTCCGTCGGCGCGCAGGACCGTGGGGTCGCCGCCCTCGATGGCGTACGTTTCCGGGGCGGCCAGCGCCAGGAAGTCTGCGTCCACGGTGGCGTCAGGGAAGTCGAAGCCCGCCACCCAGCGGACCGTTTCCCAGGCGTCGTCCTGGGCGCGCCTCAACTGCTCGGCCAGTGGGCGCAGTTCCCAGGGCGTGGGTGCCCGGTGGAAGCCGCCCAGGCGGACGTTGACGGGGTGGATGGCGCGGCCGCCGAGCAGTTCCAGGATCGCGTTGCCCGTTTGCTTGAGGCGCAAGCCCCGCTCCACGTGGGCGCGCTGGGTGCGGGCGAGGCCGATCGCGTCGTCGCAGCCCAGGAAGTCGGGGGCATGCAGGAGGTAGATGTGCAGGACCTGGCTCTCGATCCATTCGCCGCAGTACAGCAGTCTGCGGAGCTCGCGGATGGCCGGGGTGACGGTGACTCCGCAGGCGTCCTCGATCGCCGCACAGGCGCTCATCTGGTAGGCGACCGGACAGATGCCGCACACCCGGGCGGTGATGTCCGGCGGCTCGGTGTACGCACGACCGCGCAGGAAGGCCTCGAAGAAGCGCGGCGGTTCGTAGATCTGCAGCCTGGCCTCGGTCACGGCCGTGCCGTCCACCCGCAGGTGCAGGGCGCCCTCGCCCTCCACACGGGAGAGTGAGCCGACGTGCAGGACGCGGGAGCCTCGGTGGGTCACGTCTCCTCCTCGATCTCCGCGAAGGCGGCGGCGTTGAAGGTGTGCAGGAAGCGTTCGGTGTCGCGGTCGTCCATGCCGTCGCGATGCAGCAGCGGGATGAGCGCGGGCAGATTCACCGATCCGGACGGGCCGAAGCAGCCGTAGCAACCGCGCCCGTACGCCGGGCAGATCGCGCCACAGCCGGAGTGCGTGACCGGGCCGAGGCAAGGGGTGCCGTGTGCGACGGTGACGCAGACCGTGCCGCGCCGCTTGCACTCGAAGCACACGCTGTGATTCGGGATGCCGGGCTTGCGGCCGGCCAGGTGGGCGGTGATGACCTCGAGGAGCTGGCCCTTGCCGATCGGGCAGCCTCGCAGTTCGAAGTCGACGTCCACATGGGCGGAGACGGGGGTGGAGGTGGCCAGGGTCTCGATGTAGTCGGGCCGGGCGTAGACGGTGCGGCGGAACTCCTCGACGTCCGCGAAGTTGCGCAGTGCCTGGATGCCGCCCGCGGTGGCGCAGGCCCCGATGGTCACCAGGGCGCGGGACTGCGCACGGATCTCCCGTATCCGCTCCGCGTCGGCGGCCGTGGTGACCGACCCTTCGACGAGCGTGAGGTCGTAGGGCCCGGGACGCGCGGCGCTCGACGCTTCCAGGAAGTGAGCGATCTCGACCTGCCCGGCCAGTGCGAGGAGTTCGTCCTCGCAGTCGAGGAGAGTGAGCTGGCAGCCGTCGCAGGACGCCAGCTTGAACACTGCGAGCTTCGGTGTCATCTCACAACTCCCTTACGGAGAGCAGGGATGCGGCCCGGCCCCAGTCGATCACCGGGCCGTCGCGGCACACCAGGACACTTCCGAGCTGGCAGTGGCCGCAGTGCCCGGTGGCGCAGCGCATGTTGCGTTCGAGTGAGACCCGGATCCGGTGTGAGGGCAGGCCGCGGTGGAGCAGGTCGCGGGCGGTGGCGCGGATCATCACCTCGGGGCCGCAGATGTACGCCGTGGTGTTCTCGGGCTCGAACCGGGCGCCGTTCAGCAGGGTGGTGACGACGCCGACGTGGCCGCTCCAGGCGGGGGCCGGGCGGTCGACGGTGACCGCGCAGTGCAGTGGGCCGCGAGCCGCAGTCCAGGCGCGCAGGTCGTCGGCGTAGAGCAGATCGTCCGGAGTGCGGGCGCCGATCAGGAGATTTGGCCGCCCGTACGCGTGCGGGGCGGCCAGTGCGTCGAGCACCAAGGGCCGCAGCGGGGCCAGACCGATACCACCGGCGATGATCAGCAGGTCCTGCCCGGTGGCTCCGTCGAGCTCCCAGCCGGTACCGAAGGGGCCGCGCAGCCCGACCTGGGCGCCCGGCCCAAGGCCGCACAGGGCGGCCGAGACCGCTCCGACCGAGCGGATGGTGTGCACGAGTTCGTGACCGTTGATGCGGGACACCGAGACCGGGATCTCGCCGACCCCGAAGGCGTACACCATGGCGAACTGTCCGGGCGCGAAGGGCGCGAGGGCCGTCTGGCCCGCGGGCGTGAGGGTGAGGGTGACCGTGTCGGCCGTCTCGCCGCGCACGCGCGTCACCCGGTAGGGCAGGGGAATGCCGGTCATGGCCGGCCGCCACTGCCGTAGGGGGCGTACAGGTCGAGCAATCTGGTGCGGGACGCGTGCAGCCGGTGGGCGACCACCCGGCCCACCCATACCGCGATCGCGCGGCCGAACTCGGGGTCGTCCGCGCACATCGCCCGTACCGCCGACGCGTCGAACTCGTAGGCGCGCACCGGACTCATGGCTTTGGCGCCCAGTTGCCATACATAGGGCGGGAAGTGCCAGGACCAGCCGATCAGTTCACCGTGTCCGAGCGACTCGACGACGGCGGCATGACGGCCGGGGACATGCAGATCGAGCGCGACGACACCGGTCCGCACGATCCAGAACCTGTCGGCTCGGCGGCCCTCGTCGAACAGTCGGGTGCCCGCCTCGAAAGACACCTCGCGGGCGATCTGCATCAGCCGTTCCCGGTGTTCGGCAGGGAGAGCCGCGGCCATGGTGGTGGCAGAAGTCATTGCTCCGTCTCCCTTCGTTCCCGCTGCCTCTCGTGCTCGTCCTGCTGCAGCCGTTCGGCGAGTTCGTCGTGCAGGGCCGCGGCCTCTTCGGTGATGTCGATGCCGACCGGGCACCAGGTGACGCAGCGTCCACAGCCGACGCAGCCGGAGCTGTCGAACTGGTCGTACCAGGTGGAGAGCTTGTGGGTGAGCCACTGGCGGTAGCGGCTGCGGGGTGACTTGCGTACCGGGCCGCCGTGGATGTGGGAGAAGTCGAGGTCGAAGCAGGAGTCCCAGCGTTGCCACCGCTCGGCGTGGTCGCCGGTGAGGTCGGTGACCTCCTCGGTGGTGGTGCAGAAGCAGGTGGGGCACACCATGGTGCAGTTGCCGCAGGTCAGACAGCGGTCGGCGACATCGTCCCAGCGGTCGGCCTCCAGGCTCTCGCCCATCAGATCGCGCAGGCTCACGGGAGGCATGGCCCGGCCCATCCGGTGCCGTGCGGCGTCCACCGCGACGCGGGCTGTCGTCTCTGTCTCCGTGTCGGCCGGGCGGTGCGGGACGCCGGAGAGGAGCTCGGCGCCTTCCTCGCTGCCCACGCGTACGAGGAAACGGTGTCCGTTCTCGTCCACGACCTCCGTCAGTGCGAGGTCGAACCCGGTGTCGGCCGCCGGGCCGCTGCCCATGGAGACGCAGAAGCAGGTGGCTCCTGGTTCGGTGCACTCGGCGGCTATCAGGAACGCGCCCTTCCGCCGTTCCTGATAGCCGGTGTCCCTGAAGGCGCCCCCGGTCAGCACCCGGTCCTGGATCGCGATGGCTCGCAGGTCACAGGGGCGCACGCCCAGGAAGGCGTACGACGGTGGGGCGGCACGCTCTTCGGTGACGGACCGTCGGCGGTTCGGTCGGTGCTCCACAGCTTCTCCCGCTGCGGGTGCAGGAACGTCTTCCAGGACTGCGGGCCCGAGGAGTGCGCGAAGGCCGCGCCGTCCTCGCGGGGGACGAGACGGTAGTGGCCGGCCTCGACCTGGGTGCCCCAGCCGAAGGGCAGCTGCTCGGCCGAGGCGAGCTCCGCAAGGACCACCGCTCCATCCCGGACGGTAGGGCCGACGACTGTGCGTCCCTGGGCGGCCAGGGTCTTGATGAGGGCGTCGAGCCCGTTCCTGTCCAGGACGGCGGACGCTGGGCTGCACGTCATCGTTACCCTCCGCGACTGTGGGGGTTGTTGACGGTTGCTGATCCCAGCGTGAGCGCGCGAGCGGGCGAGGCGCCACGGGCCGCCCGGTCCTGGGCGGGGGTCGTTCGGCCCTAGTTGTTCTGTCCGGGGAGGTCGCTCAACGCTGCACCTCCGGATGTCGTGTGGTGGTCACCGGCCGCGCGGTGGGGGATCGGCAGGGCCTGTCAGCTGCACGATGTCGTCGGAGGCGACGTCGTGCAGCCTGATGGCCAGATCTTCCAGAGCGCGGCTGGCGGCGAGCTCGTCACCGATCTCCGGGATGGAGCGGTCGATCGGGTTGCGCCTGGCCACGCCACGTCCGGTGACCGTTGAGGTGTCCTGGGTGGTCAGCACGGCACGGGCGTGCGTGTCGTCGCCCTCCTCGGTGATGTAGATCTGAACGGTCCACTGCTTGGCTTCCATCGTGATCACTCCTGGGTGGAGGAGGTGGACGGGTGCGGACTTGTGCGGAGTGGGGACGCTGCTTCGCCGCGCAGGACCGGCGAACGTCTGCGGGACCTCGCTCATCTCCAGCGTGCGCCGGACCGCGCTGCCGGTCCAGGGGCGAACGGGCCGTCACCCGGCACCGGTCTGGTCCCGATCGATGCCTCGTCGGTTGGCAGTGCGGACCGGTCTCCGGTGAGCAGGTGGGGCGCCTGCGGAGAATGTGCTGATGCGCGGGCGGGAGCACGAGGGACTTGGTGACGTGCCGCACGGTCGTGCGGGATCGGTGAGGATCTGTAGTTCTTCCCGGCTCGCGCATGGGGCTTGTTGGCTCCTCGGGTGGGCCGGTCGGCCCCTGCTGCGGTACGGGCCTGTGGTGCCAGGGTCGGGACTCAAGCCCGTGACGAGCGTGCGGATGGTCTCCCTCACGGGGACTTCCACCCGTATCCACTTCTCCAGGATGAGCGTCGCAGCTCCCTGCGGGAGGTCAACTCGCTTGCGGGTGCGCCGGTTGGGGTCGGCGCAGGCCGCTACGGCGGCTCCTCGGAAGGGGCGGACCGGTCTTCCGCCCCAGTGCCGGACCTGCACCACGCCGACGCGAGACGACGGTGGTCGAGGGGGGTCCTCGTGCGGCCCGCAGGTCCGGCATCCTCCCTTTACCAGGGAAGCCGCGTGCTGACACACTTCCACAGTGACCGTGCTCGACAGCCCTCGTTGGCTCCCCGGGCGGTCGATCGTGCTGGCCAGGGTTCTCGAGGCCGAGCCGGTCGTGGCCGCTTGCCGATCTCGGTACGACGAGTCCGCTCGGGCCGGAATGCCGGCTCACGTCACCGTCTTGTCGCCGTTCCTGCCCGCTGGTCGCCTGACGCCGGACGTGCTGGAGGAGTTGACGGGCCTTGTTTCACGGCACCGGGCCTTCGAGGTCACCTTCGCCCGCTTCGGGCGTTTCCCGAACGCTCTGTGGCTGGCGCCGGAGCCGCCCCAGCCTCTGCGTGCACTTACCGAGGCGATCGCCGCGCACTGGCCCGGGACGCCACCGCACGGCGGGCGATTCGAGGAGGTCATCCCTCACCTGACGGTCGCCTCTGACCGGTCGACGCAGGTGTACGACGCAATCGAGGAGACCCTGGCGTCCACATTGCCGTTCACGGCACGAATAACGGGACTGCATTTGATGGTCACCGATGGTGCCAACTGGGGTGATCGCGCGCGATTTGCTTTGGGGTGACGCAGACTGCGTTCTCGGACGTCGCAACGGGGTCCTTCTGGTGCAACTCTGATGCTGTACTGACCGTGTGGAGTCAATAGCCGCGAGTGGGATAGCGGTGCTGGGCACCTTGCTGGGGGCGGCATTCACGCACCTCTTCCAGCAACGCGCCACTCAGCGTGGGCGGGTTTTCGAACGGGACGAAGAGCTCAGGAGAGAGCGCCTCGACGCGTTCTGTGTGTATGCCGGAATCCTGGTGAATCTGCGCCGGGTGCTGGTCACCCGTTGGTACTGCGCGCACGAGGACCGGCCCGAGGAGCAGGCACGCGAGGCCCGGCAACGCTCGTACGATCTCCGCTCCGATGCGCAGGAGGCGCTGTTCCGTATTCAGATGCTCACGGACAGCGAAGAAGTCCTGCGCCAGGGGCAGGAGGCTTTCGAGGGGGTAGTGGATGTCCATCATGGCGACGACGTATCCGAGTTGGACAGGCGGCGCAGAGCCGCCACCGAGTTGATTGATCGCTTCGTGGCTCTTGCGCGACGAGATGTCGGCTGAGGTTCACGCGGCGCCTGTGTCGGAACCTCGTGATCCGTGACGCTCCGTGTGGTTGCGCGCGGAGCTTCCCGGCCCGGCCGGGGACGGGTATGCACAGGTCATGACGCTCTGCGTCCAGTGCCGGGCAGGGGCCGCGGCGCGTAGCCCCGCCCGGCTCCTCAGACATGCGGGACCACGGCGACGGGGCAGCCGACGTGGTGGATGACCGCGTGCGTCACGGCGCCGATGCGGGCGCCGACTGCCGCGTTACGGGGCTTGCGGCCCACCACCAGCAGCCCGGCGTCGCGGGATGCCTTCATGATCTCCTGTGCGGGTCCGCCGTTCACCGCCAGAGTCCGTACCCGCACCGTCGGGTACTTCGCCTGCCAGGGCTGCAGCGCGGTGGCGAGCGCCCGGTCTGCCACGGCCTGGTCCCCGCCGTGCCCGTGCGCGGCCGCCGGAATTCGGGTGGCGTGCCAGGCGTGCACGACGCGCAGCGTCGTGGTGCGGCAGGCCGCGGCCTCGAAGCCGAAGCGGATGAGGGCGTCGCACGGGTCACCCAGGGCCACGGCGAGGACCACGACGCGGTACGGAGTCCGGTCGCAAGGGCGTCCGTCGGTGTCCGGGAACCGCTCGTCCTCGGCGCGGTTCGCCGCCCGCACCAGCACCACCGGCCGTTGCGCGTGCGCGACGGTGGCCATCGCGACGGAACCGGCGAAGAAGCCGCCGACGCCGCCGAATCCCTGACTGCCGAGGACCAGCACCTCCGCTTCCTCGGCCTCGGCCACGAGGGCCTGGACCGGGGACTGCCGCAGCTGCTCCGCGCTGATGCGGACCTGCGGATACCGTTCGGTGAGCCGGTCCATCGCGCCGCACAGGATGCGGCGCGCCCACTCCTGGGGGACCTTCAGCTCGGGCAGTGACGCCGCCTCGTCCGACAGTCCCTCCCAGGCGTGGACGAGCCGCAGCGGCAGTCCGCGGCGCAGTGCCTCACGTGCCGCCCAGTCCGCGGCGGCGGCACTCTCGCGTGAGCCGTCCAGACCGGCGACGACGGGCCTCAACATGACGGACACCTCCCTCAAGGAGTGCGTGGCCGCCTCAGTCGTGGGCGACGACGGCCACGGGGCAGCGCGCGTGGTGAATCAACGTGTGGGTGACCGGACCGGCGTGCGGGCCGACGTCGCCTTCGTGCATGCGGCGGCCGACGACGAGCAGTCCGGCGCCGGAGGAGGCGGACACCAGATGTGGGCCCGCCTTTCCCTCGACGACCGTCTCGTCGACATCCACGCCGGGGAACCTCTCCCGCCAGGTCTGGAGCACCGCTTCGAGGAAACCGCGCCACTCCTGGGCGCGCTCGGGAGCGCTCTCCAGACCTATCTCGCCGGGACCCAAGGACAACAGGGACGGGCCGCTCCACGCGTGCATGACACGCAGCCGCGCCCCGCGAACCCGCGCGGCCTCGAAGGCGAACCCGATCACCTCGTCGCTCGGGTCGTTCAGATCGAGACCGAGAACGACGTCCCGGCACGTGGCGAGCGCGGAGCGGCGGCCGTCCTGGTCCTGTCGGCGCCCGTCCTCAGGGTGCTCTCCCGCTCGGACCAGGACCACCGGCCGGGTCGCCCGTGCCACGACGCCCTGGGCCACCGAGGCGGCCAGGAGCCCGGTGAACCCGCTCAGCCCGCGGGACCCCAGGACCATCAGCTCGGCCCGGTCCGCCGCCTTCAAGAGGGCGGCGGTCGCCGGCCCATCGACCTGCTCGTCGGTGAGCCGGACGTCCGGGCACGTCCGCGCGATGTGGCTCTCTGTCTTGCGTAGGACGCCGCGGCCCATCTGGCGCCTGATCACGTTCGCGGGATCCGAAGCCGAGGGATGGGGGCTCCAGCTGGTCGCGTGGACCAGGTGCAGCGGCAAGGAGCGGCGCTGGGCCTCGCGGGCCGCCCACAGGGCGGCGGCCAGGCTCTCCGGGGATCCGTCGACCCCGGTGACCACCGGTCGAAGCATGGTGTGGCACCTCCAGCGCCTTCGCAGTCGGCTACGGGTTCACTCCCATCGTGGTGCGTCGGCGGCGCCGGGAGCAGGGGCCGCCGGTCCCTTGTCGCGGCCCGGACGGTCCGGGCGGAGCCGCGTGGCACTGTGCGGGGGACCTTCGGCCCAGTGCGGGTGGTACTGCCGTCGGCGGATGGTCGAAGCAGGCCGATGCGAAGGGGACCGCCATGCCCTGGGAGACGATCCGCAAAGACACTCCGCCGAGCGTCCCGCCCAACCTGGACGACTATGAGAAGGCGCGTGCCGCCTTCTCCTGGGCGGGCGCACGCACCAAGCTCTCCGGGCTGCCCGGCGGACGCGGGCTGAACATCGGGTACGAGGCCGTGGACCGGCACGCCGAATCCGATCACGGCAGTGCGGTGGCGCTGCGCTGCATCGGCCGCGACGACTCCGTGACCACGGTGACGTACGGCCAACTGGCACGCTCCAGCGCGCAGTTCGCGAACGTCCTGTGCGCCCTCGGCCTGGGGCGGGGTGACCGGGTCGTCACCCTGCTCGGACGGTGCCCGGAGCTGTACACCGTGGTCCTCGGCACGCTGAAGAACACCAGCGTGCTGTGCCCGCTGTTCTCCGCGTTCGGCCCCGACCCCGTCGAGCAGCGGCTGCGGATCAGCAATGCGCGGGCGCTGGTCACCACCGCGGCCCTGTACCGGAAGAAGGTCGCCGATCGCCGTGCGCTGCTCTCCGAGCTGGAGTACGTCCTGATCATCGGCGAGGGCGCGGACGAACTGCCCGGCACGGTTTCGTACGAGGCGCTGATGGCCGGTGCCGCCGACACCTTCACCATCCCGCCGACGTCCCCCGCCGACATGGCCCTGCTGCACTTCACCAGCGGCACCACCGGCACCCCTAAGAGGTCCTACTGACCTTTCCGATGAGTTGTCGGAGGTTACGTCGTGATCGACAGACCGGTGCTGTCCAGGCATCCGTCGATGAGGGGCGGTGTGTACTGGATGCGTCTCAGGCCGCTGCGGATGGTCTGGACGAGGTGGTCCCGGCTGGCGAAGACGGTGTTGGCTGTCACGGCCCGCCGCAGAAGAGACCAGATCCCTTCTACTGGGTTCAAGTCCGGTGCGTACGACGGGAGCTGGATGATGCTCAGCCAGTCGTGCTCGGCTGCGTAGTCGCGGATTGCGGCACTGCGGTGGACGTTGAGATTGTCCCAGATCACGACGATGGGGCCGCCGAGTTGGAGATGAGCGCGCACGAGCAGGTCACGGTAGTTCTGCCAGGTGAAGCCTCGTTGAGCGCCCAGGTGGTGGCCCTGGATCCGTGGCCGGTAGATGAGCCGGCTGCGTTCGCCGGGTTTGTAGCAGGCGAGTGCGGCCAGGGTCACTCGGCCGCGGGAGGCGCCATTGAACCGGACCACCGGGGTCTTCCCCTTCGGCGCCCAGGTGCGTCCACGATGCGACGTCATCGTGACAGCGGCTTCGTCCTCGAAGACGAGCCAGGCCCCGAGCGCCGCCGCGGTGGCTTTGCCGATGGCCAGGTCTCCTTCACCCAGCCTGCAACGGCTGCCTCGTCCCGTTCCACTGCCCGACGCCCGGGCTGCTGGCAGGACCAGCCGTGACGCCGCAGTAACTCCCAGACTCCGCGGACGGACAGGCTCACACCCAGCTTTTCGGCGATGAGGGCCTGCACCCGGGACAGTGTCCATCGCTCGTTCGGCCACCCGTGGAACACCGATCCCCGCAGCAGCTCTTCCTCCAGCTCAGCGAACTTCTCAAGGCTCACCTTCGGGCTCTTGGCCGGTCCCGAACAGCGCAGGCCAGCGGTGCCGTTCTCCCTCCATGCCCGCCGCCACCGCTCAACCGAACGGACACTCACGCGAAGGCCCTTCGCGATCACCGAGTTCCTCTCACCCTGCTCAAAACCCTCTGCCGCCAGCATCCGTATCCGTTCCCGGGCAGCTTGTTCATGAGTCCTGAGCCCACCTCCTTGCGCATACCGCATATCACCGGGATAGCGCGAAGCACCGTCAGCGTCACCCCCGACAACTCATCGGAAAGGTCAGTAACAAAGGCGTTGGACGTGTCGGTGGACGACCAGGCAGGTGGCGAGGCCGAGGAAGGCTTCGTGGATGTCGTCGCGTCGCTCCCAACGGATCCGCAGCCGTCGGAAGCCGTGCAGCCAGGCGGATGGGTGGGCCGCGCGGCGAGGAGCCCACCAGAGGTGAGTCCTTTTCCGCACGGCCTCCCGCCGAACCGGACATGACGGTTTCCTGTCATCCGGCTCTCCAGTGACTACTGCGTGAGTGGTTTGGCAGGTCGTTCTGAATGGATTCGGTCATGGCAAGTGTCGCAAGCCACAACTGTTTTGCGGCGTCGGTGAAGCATCACGCGCGCCCAGTCAGAAGTCTGCCATCCGGCGTGCGCGAGGTCAGCGAGTGCACGGACATGGTGAACCTGAACGTTGCCCTTGCTCCCGCAGATCTCGCAGGTATCCGCAAGGAGCCTCGTGATGAGTTCCTTCTGCGGATAGTCCACCCGGACCGGCTCACGGTCGACGATTTCTGCCGTCCGTTGCCGTTGGAGTGGAACTCCACCGAACCGCGCGACCAGTGGTTTCCTGTTGTTCCGTTCAATACGGGCTTCAAAAGCAGTTCGAGGCCCGCTCTCTGTTTCGTAGGTGGTTTTGTATCTCGCTGCCATCTTCGAAACTGTGGAACGGTGCTTTCCTGCCAGGGTCTTGAGCATCGAGGTCTCCATGACCCATCGCAGGCGGTGCAGCCGGTGGACGTCCCCGGCCAACAGGTAGTACTGGACGATGCCCCGGTAGACGGTCCCGAAGGTGGCGACGATAGCGTGGTCGTCGCTGTTCAACAGGGCCGGTTGTTTCGCGGGTTCTCCGCGATCGATATACGGGGAACATTTGGCCTTGATCACATCCAGTGGGACACGCAGCGCGATCTGACCGTTGACCGCTCGACGGCCGCGGGTGACCTTGCTGCTGTTCTGCTGAGTGGTGATCTCGTAGCCGAGGAACCGTGCGGCCTGGGTTCTGGCATGGGTGATTAGCGTTTTCTCCTGGGAGAGTTCCAGCTTGAGTTCATCACGTAGGAACTCGGCCAGACGCTGTTTGATTTCCTCGGCTTCTGCCTTCGGCCCGGTGAACCCGAGCAAGTGGTCATCGGCGTAGCGGACATAGCGCAGCCGCCTAAACTCCGGATCGTTCGGATCAGAGCTCGGCAGACCGTGCATCTGCTGACGCAGTCGCCGGGCTTCAGCCCTGTCACCGCGCCGGCGTGCCCTTGCCAGCACATTGGCCACCATGAGGTATTCCAGGTTGCGAGCCCGGCGTTCCCCTCGGGTGTATTCCGGAATGAGAACCTTCTCGACGAACTCGTCCAACTTGTGCAGGTAGATGTTGGACAGGATCGGGGAAGCCACTCCGCCTTGCGGCGCTCCGGAGAGCGTGGCTCCCCACCTCCAGTCCTCCAGGTATCCGGCCGTCAGCATGTTGCGCACCAGCCGAAGGAATCGGTTGTCGTGGATCTTCTCTCCGAGGATCGAGAGCAGGACCTCATGGTCCAAGCTTCCGAAGCAGTCGGCGATATCCCCTTCGATAAACCAAGAAGTTCCAGTCCAGGTGTGAGCCACCTCACGTAAGGCAGTGTGGCATCCCTTCCGAGGCCGAAACCCATGTGAATGGCTGGAGAACGTCGGCTCGTAATACGCCTCCAGCAGGAGGCGTACGACTTCACCGACGAGCTTGTCCGACCATGTTGGCAACCCCAGCGGCCGTGTTGTCCCGTTCTTCTTCGGAATGTTCACGCGGCGCACTGGGCGGAATCGGTAACGCTCGTGGCGCATCGCATCGATGATGCGTCCGATCTTCCGCTGTGACATGCCGTCCACTGTTTCCCTCGTGACTCCGGGGGTCATAGCGCCGTGGTTGGCGTAAATGCGCCCGTAAGCCAGCAGATATAACTGCGGGTTGGACATCTGCCGATATAGTTCGTCACACGGCAGGCCACGCCTGCCGCGCTCACGCAGGACACCCAGCACCGTTTCGGCGCTCTGCATTTCGCATACCTCCCGAGTCTCGGTGTCCGAATCACCTGGCCCCCTTGGCCCTGCGGACGGCTTTCCCGTCCTCCCTGGCCGGGCGTGACTCCGGCGACTACTACGGGGCCTCCGTCGCCATAGGACTCGCGTCCCGTAGGCGATCCCACGTTCGTCTCTGCTGTACGTCATAGCGCGACGTAGGCGTCCCACTCATCTCCTTGAATGCCCTCGTTGGGCATCGCTCCACGCTCCGGAGGTGCACCAGATGACGATCGGTCCAGTGCAGAGCGCGGCGCCGGTTTCAGTCGTCTTTCCGACGGATGGGAGCTTGCATCTTCTGGAGATTAGGCTTCAAGCAATCCAGCCTTCGCCATATCGCGCGGGCCACCCAGCACACCGCCCCTGACAACTGGGCCCGGTCACTGGTTTTCTGACATGCTGTTGTCCCCTTCACCTTTCGGATCCAGGTGAGTCATTTGGCCCAGGAACCTCCTTCCGAGTTTCTCCCGGCTGAACCGGGGATACAAACAGAGCGCCACGTGGCGCACATCGTGCGCTCCACCACCCAACGGAAAACACCCAGGCCAGATCCGTGTTCGACGCCTCGTTCGGCGATGACCGGGCGGATGTGGCGCTGCCAGAGCTGGCGCCGGTACTTGTCATGGTCGTAGGCGCGGTCGGCGAGCAGGGCGTCGGGTCTGCGTCTTGGCCGGCCGACGGCACCCGCCACCGCGGGAATCTTGTCCAGCAGGGGCAGCAACTGCGTGACGTCGTTGCGGTTTCCGCCGGTCAGCGACACCGCGAGTGGGATGCCCGCGGCGTCGGTGACGACGTGGTGCTTGCTGCCCGGCCGCGCGCGGTCGACCGGGCTGGGGCGTTTCTGATGGCTCTTGGACGATGTCGCGGAGCCAGATGACCATGGCGGTGACGGTCAGTGTGCCGTGGAAGATGTAGGCGCGTTTGTCGTAGCGGCTGGCGACCGCACGGAATTGCTTCCACTTACTGACGCAGCGTTCGGCGGCACTGCGGCGCCGGTACTGATCCGAGTCGAAGGCCGGAGGCCGGCCGCCGCTGCGGCCGCGCCGGCGACGGTGTTCACGCTGGTCATCGGGCTGGGCGATGGTCGCTTTGATGTGCCGTCGGCGCAGGTAGGCGCGGGTGTCACGGCTGGAGTAGGCCTTGTCGCCGCGGAGTCGGTCCGGGCGGGTGCGGGGGCGTCCGGGCCCGTGCCGGTAGACCCGCAGTTGCTCCAGGACGGGCACGAGCATGGGGTTGTCGCCCCGCTGGCCGGGCGTTGTCTCCCAGACCAGCGGCCGGGCCCGGTCATCGGCCAGAAAGTGGATTTTGCTGGTCAGTCCGCCCCGGGAACGTCCCAGGGCCTCGCGTCCATCGGCCTCCACACGCGCCCCGCCCCCTTTTGCGGGAAATCACGCGGCGGCCGATGCCGGGCCCCGGCCGCATGCTGATGCGCCCGGCAGGAGGTCGAGTCGATGTTCACCGCCCACTCGGCCTCTTTGTCTGCGGACCGGACGAGGGCACCATCGGGGTCACCTGCATCGGCGTCGATCTGCAGCTCGGCCAGGATCCGCTGCCAGGTCCCGTCGGCCGACCAGCGGCGATGGCGCTCCTAGACGGTCTGCCACGGCCCATACCGCTCTGGGAGATCCGGCCACGGCACCCCCGTGCGGGCCCGGAACAGCACACCGTTGATCACCCGCCGGTGATCCGCCCACTGCCCGCCCGGGCCGCCGTTCACCGGCAGCAGCGACTCGATCCTCCGCCACTGCGCATCGGTCAGTTCATGACGTCGCACCATATGACCCACGTGCCCGGCGTCAGCACTGATCCACCCAACCCAGCAAGAGCCATCAGAAACGCCCTGGGGCCGCTTTTGGGCCCCGCCGGGCCGCCCTGACGTGGGAGGAATCGATCACCGCCCGCGACCAGTCCAGCTTCTTCGCGGCCCGCAGCTTCTCCAGCAGCACCAGGTGCAGTTCGTCCCACACGCCGACCTCGTTCCACGCGGCAAGACGCCGCCAGCACGTCATCCCCGAGCCGAAGCCCAGCTCCTGGGGCAAGTACTCCCACTGGATGCCGGTATGCAGTACGAACAGGATCCCGCACAGCGCCTGCCGGTCCGGGACCCGAGGTCTGCCCTCCGCCAGCTTCGGACCCGGCTGGGGCAGCAACGGCTCGATGAGCGACCACAGTTCGTCCGAGACGATCCACGGCCGCGAATCCCTCTTTCCCACAACAACGACAACGAGCGATCAAGCCGACAGTCACACGATCACAGCTTCTGTTACTGACCTTTCCGATGAGTTGTCGGAGGTTACGTCGTGATCGACAGACCGGTGCTGTCCAGGCATCCGTCGATGAGGGGCGGTGTGTACTGGATGCGTCTCAGGCCGCTGCGGATGGTCTGGACGAGGTGGTCCCGGCTGGCGAAGACGGTGTTGGCTGTCACGGCCCGCCGCAGAAGAGACCAGATCCCTTCTACTGGGTTCAAGTCCGGTGCGTACGACGGGAGCTGGATGATGCTCAGCCAGTCGTGCTCGGCTGCGTAGTCGCGGATTGCGGCACTGCGGTGGACGTTGAGATTGTCCCAGATCACGACGATGGGGCCGCCGAGTTGGAGATGAGCGCGCACGAGCAGGTCACGGTAGTTCTGCCAGGTGAAGCCTCGTTGAGCGCCCAGGTGGTGGCCCTGGATCCGTGGCCGGTAGATGAGCCGGCTGCGTTCGCCGGGTTTGTAGCAGGCGAGTGCGGCCAGGGTCACTCGGCCGCGGGAGGCGCCATTGAACCGGACCACCGGGGTCTTCCCCTTCGGCGCCCAGGTGCGTCCACGATGCGACGTCATCGTGACAGCGGCTTCGTCCTCGAAGACGAGCCAGGCCCCGAGCGCCGCCGCGGTGGCTTTGCCGATGGCCAGGTCTCCTTCACCCAGCCTGCAACGGCTGCCTCGTCCCGTTCCACTGCCCGACGCCCGGGCTGCTGGCAGGACCAGCCGTGACGCCGCAGTAACTCCCAGACTCCGCGGACGGACAGGCTCACACCCAGCTTTTCGGCGATGAGGGCCTGCACCCGGGACAGTGTCCATCGCTCGTTCGGCCACCCGTGGAACACCGATCCCCGCAGCAGCTCTTCCTCCAGCTCAGCGAACTTCTCAAGGCTCACCTTCGGGCTCTTGGCCGGTCCCGAACAGCGCAGGCCAGCGGTGCCGTTCTCCCTCCATGCCCGCCGCCACCGCTCAACCGAACGGACACTCACGCGAAGGCCCTTCGCGATCACCGAGTTCCTCTCACCCTGCTCAAAACCCTCTGCCGCCAGCATCCGTATCCGTTCCCGGGCAGCTTGTTCATGAGTCCTGAGCCCACCTCCTTGCGCATACCGCATATCACCGGGATAGCGCGAAGCACCGTCAGCGTCACCCCCGACAACTCATCGGAAAGGTCAGTAGGACCTCTAAGGGTGCCGTCCATGTGCACGAGGCGATCATCGCCCACTACGCGACCGCCTCGTTCGCCCTTGATCTGCACCCGGACGACGTGTACTGGTGCACCGCCGATCCGGGCTGGGTCACCGGGATGTCGTACGGGATCATCGCGCCGCTCGCGCACGGGCTGACCGTCGTGGTGGACGAGGGTGACTTCGACGCCCGCCGCTGGTACCGCATCCTCGCCGGACAGCGGGTCACCGTCTGGTACACAGCGCCCACCGCCCTGCGCATGCTGATGCGCACGACGCCACGGCAGGGACCGCACGACCTGCCCGACTCCTTCGACCTGACCGCCCTGCGCTTCATCGCCTCGGTGGGGGAACCGCTCAATCCCGAGGCCGTGGTGTGGGGCCGGGACGTGCTCGGGCTGCCGGTGCACGACAACTGGTGGCAGACCGAGACCGGCGCCATCATGATCGCGAACTTCGCCGGGTGCGAGATCCGCCCGGGTTCCATGGGGCGCCCCCTCCCCGGTGTGGAGGCGGCGGTCCTGGAGCGCGGTGCGGACGGGCAGATCGAGGTCGTCGACGGGCGCGTGCGTGTTCTTCAGCAGCCCGGAGTGGAGGGGGAGTTGGCGCTACGGCCCGGCTGGCCGTCCATGTTCCGAGGCTATCTCCATGCCGAGGAGCAGTCGGCGGCGGCGTTCGCCGGGGGCTGGTACCTGACCGGTGACCTGGTGCGCAAGGACGCCGACGGCTGGTACTGGTTCGTGGGCCGCGCCGATGACGTCATCAAGTCCGCCGGACACCTCGTCGGGCCCTTCGAGGTCGAGAGCGCACTGATGGAACACCCCGCGGTCGCCGAGGCCGGAGTGATCGGGCGGCCTGACCCCGTCGCCGGAAACATCATCAAGGCGTTCGTGTCGCTCCGGCCCGGTTTCGAGGCGACCGGCGCGACACGTCGGGAGCTGCTCGCTTTCGCCCGGCGCAGGCTCGGCCCCGCCGTCGCGCCGCGCGAGATCGCGTTCGACCAGCACCTGCCGCACACCCGCAGCGGCAAGGTCATGCGCCGGCTGCTGCGGGCCCGCGAACTCGGTCTGCCCGAGGGGGACATCTCCACCCTGGAGGGCGACCCCTCGTCGTCGGAGGGAAGGAAGGAGGGGTCGGCATGAGCGCCGCCCGCACCCCGCGCGGCAACCACAAGGCCGCGGGGAAGACCGCACAGCCGAAGCAGCCCAAGACCACACAGCAGAAGCAGAAGGCGGCGCACCGGCTGGACCTCCTCCAGTCGATGCTCCGCATCCGCCGCTTCGAAGAACGCTGCGTGGAGCTGTACAGCGCCGCGCGGATCCGTGGCTTCGTCCACCTGTACATCGGTGAGGAGGCCGTCGCCGTCGGCGTCAACGAGGCACTCACCGAGGACGACGCGGTCGTCTCGACATACCGTGAACACGGCCACGCGCTCGCCCGCGGCATTCCCGCCGACGCCGTCATGGCCGAGATGTTCGGCAAGACAACCGGCTGCAGCCACGGCCGCGGCGGCTCCATGCATCTCTTCGACGCGAGCCGTCGCTTCTACGGCGGCAACGCCATCGTCGGCGGTGGTCTGCCGCTGGCCGCCGGACTCGCGCTCGCCGACCGTATGAACGGCCGGAACCGCGTCACCTGCTGCTTCTTCGGTGACGGCGCCTTTGCCGAAGGCGAGTTCCACGAGACGGCCAACCTGGCCGCGCTGTGGGGCCTGCCGCTGCTGCTGGTCTGCGAGAACAACCGGTACGCCATGGGTACCGCCCTCGAGAGGGAGCAGGCCCAGACCGATTTGGCGATGCGGGCCTCCTCGTACGGGATGGTCTCCTGGGCCGTCGACGGGATGGACGTGCTCGCCGTCGAGGACGCCGCCCGCCGCGCCGCCGAGGGCATCCGCACCGGAACCGGACCGCACTTCCTCGAAGTGCGCACCTACCGCTTCCGCGCCCACTCGATGTACGACCCCGACCGATACCGCGACAAGGGCGAGATCGAGCACTGGAAGGATCGCGACCCGATCGAACTGCTCGCCGGGAAGCTGCGGGAGAGTGGCGGGCTGAACGAGGAGGTGCTCGCCCGCCTGGAGAGCCAGGTGGCCGCGGAGGTGGGCGGAGCCGTCGAGGCGGCAGAAGTGGCGCCGGAGGAACCGGCCGAGGACCTGCTCAGGTTCGTCACCAGCCCTGTGGGGGAGGCGAGTTGATCATGTCTGCGACTGAGAAGGTGAAAGGAACCACTGACCCCGCCGAACACAAGACGACGTATCGCGAAGCCCTGCGTGAGGCTCTGCGGGACGCCCTGCGCGCCGACGACCGTGTCTTCCTGATGGGCGAGGACGTCGGCCGCTACGGCGGTTGCTTCGGCGTCAGCCTCGGCCTGCTGGAGGAGTTCGGCCCCGAACGCATCCGCGACACCCCGCTCTCGGAGTCCGCGTTCGTCGGCGCCGGAATCGGAGCGGCCCTGGCGGGCATGCGGCCGATCGTCGAGATCATGACGGTCAACTTCAGCCTGCTGGCGCTCGACCAGATCCTGAACAACGCCGCGACGCTGCAGCACATGTCGGGCGGGCAGCTGCCCGTCCCCCTCGTGATCAGGATGACCACGGGCGCCGGACGGCAGTTGGCGGCCCAGCATTCGCACAGCCTGGAGGGCTGGTACGCGCACATCCCCGGCCTCAGGGTCCTGGCCCCGGCGACCATCGTTGACGCCCGGCACATGCTGGTCCCGGCCCTCGCCGATCCCGACCCGGTGCTGATCTTCGAGTACGGCGGCCTCTACAACGCCTCCGGCGACCTGCCGGCGGACGCGGGTCCCGTGGACCTGGACAGTGCGGTGGTGCGCCGGACCGGCAGGGACATCTCCCTGCTCACGTACGGCGGTTCGCTGCACAAGGCCCTCGGGGCAGCGGACGAACTGGCGGGTCACGGCATCAGCGCGGAGGTGGTGGACCTGCGCGTCCTGAGGCCGCTCGACGACGCGACGATCTGCGGCTCGGCGGCCCGCACGCACCGCGCCGTCGTCATCGACGAGGCCTGGCGCAGCGGCAGCCTCTCCGCGGAGATCTCAGCCCGCATCACCGAGCGGAACTTCTACGATCTCGACGCCCCTGTCGAGCGCGTGTGCAGCGCCGAGGTTCCCATCCCTTACGCCCGCAAGCTGGAGGAAGCAGCGCTGCCCCAGGTCGCGGACATCGTCGCCGCAGCACGTTGGGCGGTGGGTTCGGATGGCTGAGTTCACCATGCCCTCCCTCGGCGCGGACATGGACGAAGGGCTGTTGCAGGAATGGCTCGTGCACCCGGGGGACCCGGTGCACAAGGGCGACGTGGTGGCCGTCGTGGAAACCGACAAGGCGGCGATCGAGGTCGAGTGCTTCGAGACAGGGACGGTAGGGCGGCTGCTGGTGGAACCGGGAACGCGGGTGCCGGTGGGGACGCCGCTCGCGCTGATCGAGGCGCCCGGGGCCGGGGCGGGGGTCGGGCGACCGGACGCCGAGCCGGTGGCCGCACCGGCTGCGGAGCCCGCTGCCGCGACAATGGCCGCACCGGCTGCGGAGCCCGCTGCCGCGACCGTGGCCGAGCCCGTGCCGGAGCCACCCCCCGCCATCCCTGAGCCGGCTCCCTCGCCCCCCGTCCTGGTGACAGAGCCGGTGCCGACGTCGGCTGCTGATGGTGCCGCTTCCACGAAGCCGCATGCGAAGGCGTCGGCCTCGACCACGGCGAAGTCTGCTGTCGTCGAGGCAGGGCCCCTCATCCGGCATCTCGCCGCGGAGATGGGCATCGATCTCACCGCCGTGCACGGCACCGGGCGCGGCGGCCGGATCACCCGGGCCGACATCGAACACGCTGTCCCTGCTACCGGGACGCGAGTGCGGGCCACCCCCTACGCGCGACGGCTCGCCCATGAACTCGGCCTCGACCTGGCTGCGCTGCGCGGCTCCGGCGAGAGCGGCGCCGTACGGGCGGTGGACGTGAGCGAAGCCGTACGCCTGCGAGGCGAATCCGAGCACTCCGGGACAGCGCATCCCTTGGACGGGGAGTCCAAGCGGCCGGAGCGAAGGCCGCCCACGCCCGCCGAGCCGCACGAGGACGCCAAGGCGCAGCGCGCGGCCGCGATGCGTCGGGCGATCGGCGACCTCATGAGCCGCTCCAAACGGGAGATCCCGCACTACTACCTGTCCACCACCATCGACCTCGCGGCCGCCACGGAGTGGCTCCGCCGGGCCAACCGCGGCCGCTCGCCGGGCGCGCGCCTCGTTCCCGCGGCCCTGCTGCTCAAGGCGGCCGCCGTCGCGGGCCGTGACGTACCGCAGCTCAACGGCTTCTGGCAGGACGGCGGCTTCGTGCCCGGTACCGGCGTGCACCTCGGTGTAGCCGTCTCGCTGCGGGACGGGGGCCTGCTCACACCCGTGATCCACGACGCCGACACGTTGAAGCCGGAGGAACTGATGGCCGCGTTGAAGGACCTGGTCCAAAGGGCCCGTCAAGGCCGCCTGCGCGGCAGCGAGCTGTCCGGTGCCACGCTCACCGTCACCAGTCTGGGCGACCAAGGTGTGGAGTCCGTCTTCGGCGTCATTCACCCACCCCAGGTGGCCCTGGTCGGCTTCGGAGCGGTTGCCGAGAGGCCCTCGGCCACGGGCGGAATGCTCGGCGTACGACCCGTCGTGACCGCCACCTTGTCCGCCGACCACCGCGCGAGCGACGGCGCGATCGGTGCGCGGTATCTCATGGCTGTCGATCGTCTGTTGCAGAAACCGGAGGAGTGGTGAGCCAGATGAAGCCCTTGAACAGCTCGGAGGCGATGACCGTCGTCAAGGAGTCCATCACGCAGATCGTCCCGGACGCCGACTTCGACGGCGTCGGACCGGACGACAAGTTCCGCGACGCACTGGAACTCGACTCCCTCGACTTTCTGAGCCTGGTGGAGATCCTCTCCGAACGCACGGGTGCGCGGATCGACGAGGACGACTACCCAGAACTCACCACCCTGGCCGACACCGTGGCATTCCTGGTCAAGCGGACGCGATAGAGGTGTGCAAGGCGTATGCAGCCGGCGCAAGGGCCGTCTCAGACCTGTGTTCGAGCCGGTCGGCTCATGAGCCGCGCGTCGTCTCGGAGTTGACTGACAGTGAAGGGAACGGCACCGGCCTGAAGGGAGTGAGGACCGTGCGTACGACTCTCACGCCGGAGTTCTGGGAACTGTCGCCGTGCTGCTGGTCGCGGCCATGGGTGTGACGTTCATCCTCGCCGCGGCGCTCGACGCGCTTGCCGTCCGGCTGCTGCGCCGTCGCGTACGCAGGCCGCCGACTCAGGAGCCGCCGACTCAGGAGCCGCCGTCCAGTTCGGCCACCGCGAACCCTCGCATGCTCGTAGGGCGCTGAAGTCGCGACGGATGGCCGCGGCCCGTCAGCGGTAGCCTGCCTGGCGTTGTCCGCGGGCCAGCTGTTCGGCGATTCCGGACGCCCATGCGTCGATCGCGTCCCAGTCGCGGTAGTCGCCGAAACGGCCGCCCACCAGGCGGAACAGGATACGTCCGGTACGCGGCAGTTGGTCCCGTGAGACGACTCCGGAGAACAGCCGGTGACCGCGGTAGGAGAGGCCGCCCGGCAGACTCTCGACGATCACTGGGATCTCCTTGGGGGCCATGCGCCTCCACGGGCCACGCAGTGCGTCCGGCATCCCGACGCTGAAGATCCATACGGGCCGCAGGCCGAGTATGTCTCCGTTGGTGCCAAGGAAGTCCTTTGCCTCGGCCAGCCAGGTCTGCCCGTGAACGGCACTGCCGAGTACGAACGCCCCGTACGCGTCGGCGTCGTCCACGGTCTCCATGGCCCGCGCCTCGGCCGTCAGTCCGGCCTCGCTCAGCTCCGCGGCCAGTCGCTCCGCGATCTCGCGAGTGGAGCCGTGCGCGGTCGCGTACCCCACCAGGACGTTCATGACATCACCTCCACGGCACGTTCCCTTCGGGTGAGAGGAGACGCCTTCACCGCCCGGAGTGGTGACGCCGGCCGGTCGGCGACGGGTACCGCGACCACGGGGATCGTCGCGTGACGCAGACACTCGCGGCCGACGGAGCCGTTCCAGGGGCCCTCGTACTCACCGTGGGCCGTGCGACCCACAGCGAGCATGAGCGCCCCGCGCGCGTGCTCCAGCAGCACCCGTGCCGGTGGTCCCTCGGCCAGAACGGCACGTACGGAGCCGTCGATCCGCGGGCCGAAGACCGCTCGTACCGTCGAGGCGAGCAGGCGGGCGGCCTGGTCACGCTCCTCCGTGGCCGTGGGCAGCGCCGACAGAGGTGCGTAGGGAGCGATCCTGTTCGCACTTGGTTCCCAGGCGTGCACTGCGACGACTTCGGCGCACAGTGCCCGAGCCTGTGACGCGGCCCAGCGCAAGGCGGCCGTGGACGCCTCCGAGCCATCGATGCCGACCACGATGTCGCGCCCGCCGGCGAGTTCCGTCATGACTTCCTCCCTGGACGTCCTCCTGCCTCACCGTGGCCCTGAGCGGCAGTTCGGGGGGAGGGACCGAGCGGCTTCTGTGAGGTGTCGAACGGCCCTCTTCCGTCGGCCGCGGAGACGCCCTCCGCCGCCGCGGGGAGGGGCTCGCCCAGTTCGCTCGCGACCGCGTCGGCCATGGCGCGCAGCACGTCGAGGGTGCGCTCGGCCTCGGACTCGTCGACCTCGGCGATGGCGAAACCGACGTGGACGATGACGTACGTGCCGATGCCCGCTTCCGGGGTGTAGGCGAGGCACACCTCGCGTCGTACGCCGCCGAAGTCGACCATGCCCATCCGCACACCGGCGCTGTCGTGAACGTCGAGGATCCGTCCGGGGATGCCCAGGCACATCGCGCTCATCCTTTCCTGGTTCGCGGTGCGAGGAGGGCGGACGCCACCGCGGCCTGCCCATAACTGATGCCGCCGTCGTTCACGGGGACCTCGTTGCCGGTCAGGACCTGTAGTCCCTGAGCGCGCAGCAGGCGGCCCGCTTCGGTCAGCAGGCGTCGGTTCTGGAAGCAGCCACCACCCAGGCACACGGTGCGCGGGGCGCCGGCGGTGACGGCACGTTCCACGATCGCTGCGGTGACCTCGGCGACGGCGGTGTGGAACGCGGCGGCGAGGCGGGGCACTTCGGTGCCGGCGGCGAGTCCTTCGAGGAGGGCGGTGAGGGTGGGGGAGGGGTCGTACACCCACAGCCCGTCCGCCCGGGTCAGCCGCCAGGGCAGCGCGCTCGCGCGGCCGGTGCCCGCGGCGTTCTCCAGGGCGATGGCTGCCTGCCCCTCGTACGACACCGTGTCCCCCAGGCCGAGCAGACTTGCCGCGGCGTCGAACAGCCGTCCCGCGCTCGAAGCGTGCGGGGAGTTCACCCCGCGCTCCACCATGGCGCGGACCGCGCGCACCTCGCCTGCGTCCAGCCGGTCGGTGAACGGCCGGGTGAGCCACGGCGCGGTCCGGGGCACGCCCAATGGCTCCGTCCCGTACAGATAGCCCAGTGCCATCCGGGCGGGGTGGCGCACGGCGGCCTCTGAGCCCGGCAGCGGCGCGTGGGCGAAGCGCCCCACGCGGCGGTAGCCGGTCAGGTCGGCGACCAGGATCTCGCCACCCCACAGGGTGCCGTCGTCACCGAGACCGAGGCCGTCGTAGGCGATCCCGATGAACGGCCCGTCCAGTCCGTGCTCGGCCGCGACCGCCGCGACGTGCGCGTGGTGATGCTGCACGGCGATCCGGCGGTCGACGCGCTGGGCGTGCGCCCATTGCGTGGACAGATAGCCGGGGTGCAGATCGTGGGCGACCACGCGCGGGGCGATCCCGGTGAGGCGGGTGAGATCCGCGTACGAGGTCTGGAAGGCGTCGTATGTCGCCGCGTCGGCCAAGTCCCCCGTATGCGGACCGAGATGGGCCCGGCCATGCTCGGCCAGCGTGAACGTGTGCTTGAGCTGGGCGCCGGCGCTCACCACGGGGGATTCGGAGGAGCTCGGGAGCTGAAGGGGGACGGGGGCGTATCCGCGTGCCCGGCGGAGCATGTGCACGCGGCGGCGGGTGGTCTGGACGACGGAGTCGTCGTAGCGGGCGTGGATCGGTCGATCGTGGGTCAGGAAGCCGTCCGCGACCGGCCCGAGCGTCCGCAGGGCCTCGGCGTCGTCCGTGGCGATGGGCTCATCGGCGAGATTGCCGCTGGTGACCACGAGCGGTCGGTCCAGCTCGCGCAGGAGGAGGTGATGCAGTCCGGTGGTGGGGAGGAAGAGGCCGATCCGGTCGGTGCCGGGGTGCACCTTCGGGTCGATCCGCCCGACGGCGTGGCCGGCGTCACCGAGGCGTGCTTCCGGCCGCGTCGGCGGGCGTGTCCCGGGAAGGCGCGGCCTGCGTGCGCGGAGCAGCACCACGGGCCTCTGCGGCGAGATCAGCACGGCATGCTCCGTACGGCCGATGTGCGCCAGGCGCCGCGCGGCCGCGAGGTCGGGCACCATGACGGCGAACGGCTTCACGGGCCTGCGCTTGCGGTGCCGCAGTTCGGCGACCGCCACCGGGTCGGTGGCATCGCACACCAACTGGTACCCGCCGAGCCCCTTCACCGCGACGATGCCGCCGCCCGCGACGGTCCGCACCGCGGCCCGCAGGGCGCCTTCGCCGGTCACAGCGCCCCAGAAGAGTCGAGGTCCGCAGACGGGACATGCCAGAGGTTCGGCATGGAAACGCCGGTCGGCGGGATCCGCGTACTCGGCCGCGCAGGCGGGGCACAACGGGAAGTGGCGCATGGTGGTGCGCTCGCGGTCGTACGGCAGGTCCTCGATCACCGTGGCCCGGGGGCCGCAGTCGGTGCAGTTGATGAACGGGTAGCGGAAGCGGCGGTCCGCGGGGTCGAACAGCTCGCGCAGACAGGCTTCGCAGGTGGCTGCGTCGGGTGGGATCTCGCGCGGTGCGGTCAATGCGTCGGTGTGGCTGGAGCGCACTGTGAAGCCGCTGTGGGTGGGGGTGCCGTCGTCCGGCACGTCCGTCACGTCCGTCACCTGGACGAGGCGGACGGCGGCCAGTGGCGGTGCCTGCTCGCGGATTCTCGCGACGAGGTCGTGCAGGGCATCGGGGCGTCCGGAAGCGGTGAGTTCCACGTGCCCGTTGACGTTGCACACCCATCCGTCGAGGCCGAGCGTGGTCGCCGTCCTGTGCACGTACGGCCGGAAGCCGACGCCCTGGACGCGGCCGAAGACCTCGATGTGCTGGGTGATCCGCTCGCTCATGGCCCGTCCTCCAGGGCACCGCGCGCGGTGTCGCCGAGGTACCGCACGATGTCCTCCCGCATGCTGTGTGCCACGTCGTCCACCCGCGCCGCGTCCGGATCGGACAGACCAGTGCCCGAGCTCGTCTCGCCGTCGCAGGTCTCAAGGAGGGTGCCGGGCCGCAGGAGGTTCCCCTCGCCCGAATGGGGCCGTGAACTGGGGCCAGGACGGCTGGTCGCGCGCTTCTTGATCCGCTCGATCACGGCCCGCCCCACCCCGTCGTCGTGCCGGGACTCGTTTCCGACACCGATGACCACGATCCGGGGGGCGACAGCCATCTTCCCGCTCCTGTCTTCCTTCCGGTCTCCTTCCGCGACACGTGATCATCCTCTGCCTCCCGGAGCGGGGACGGCAGGTGCCGAACGTCCCTGACAAGGGCCGAACCGCCCCTACTCCCGCTCAGCCGGTGGTGCGACGATGACCGTGGAACCCGCTTCGCTGCGCGATCTCCGCAACGGGACGAAAGGCGGTGGGGACGATGGACCTGCCCTTGGTCGTGGGAGTCGACGGATCGGATGCGAGCCTCCTGGCGGTCGACTGGGCGGTGGACGAAGCGGCTCGGCACGGTCTGCCGCTGCGCCTGGTGCACGCGTCCCTCTGGGAGCGCTACGAAGGCATCGCGCTGCAGGGCAGCCTGGATCGGCCCTCCGCGCACGTCATGGCGGAGAACATCGTCGGAGCCGCGGTGGAGCGCGCCCGACGGCGCAACCCTGGCGTAAAGGTCTCCGCCGAGGTGGTGCGCGAGGAGGCGGTGGACGCGTTGCTGCGCGAAGGCCACAACGCCTCGGCTCTGGTGACGGGATCACGTGGCCGCGGCGAGTTGAAGGGCCTGCTGCTCGGCTCGGTCGGTCTGACGGTGGCGGCCCGTGCCCACTGCCCGGTGATCGTGGTCCGAGGCGGCAAGGCGGCGCTGGAGGGCACACACGAACGGATCCTCCTCGGCGCGGGCGACCCTTCCGCGGGTGCGGAGTCGGTACGGTTCGCCTTCCGCGAGGCCGAGGCACGCACCTGCACGCTCGACGTCGTACGCGCCTGGCGCTGCCCCGCGCACGAGACCACCGACCACCCCCTGCTGGCCGAGGAACCCGAGCATCACCACGAGGAGCGGGCGTCGGCCCTGCTCGATGCCGTGCTCCACGATGCGACGGCGGACCATCCGGCCGTGCGGGTACGCCGCACCACGGTCGAGGGGCCGGCCCGCAAGGTGCTGCTGCACCGCTCGGCCGCCGCGGACCTCGTGATCGTCGGAGCTCGGCGCAGGCATGGCCACTTCGGACTCCAACTCGGGCGCGTGGGTCACACTCTGCTGCACCACGCGGAATGCCCGGTGGTGATCGTGCCGCAACTCGTGTGACGGCATCAGCTCTTCGGGACCCTCATCAGGGGGCGAGCGAGAAGTAGTTCTCCTCCTCCTGCGTGAAGTGCAGGCGCAGTACCGTGTGCAGCCCGTAGAGGCAGGCGCGCAGGTCGTCGAGTTGCTCCGGGGTCAGTCGGCCGTCGGTTCCGGTGAGGCTGAGGTGGAGGGCGATGCGCCGGGCGAGTCGTTCGATCTCCGCGTGGGCGCGGCTCATGGTGGCGGTCGACTCGGGGCCGCCGAGTGCGGGGGCGAGCGCGGGGTAGAGCTGGTGCTCTTCGGCGTACTCGTGCGGCAACAGCCGGTCGACCAGCAGCCTGTGTGCCTCGCTCACCGCAGCGAGAGCCTTCGGGCCGGAACTGTCGGAGAGGCGGTCGGCGGCGTCGCGTACGGCCTCGAGGACGTGCCGTAGATCCTCGTGTTCGGCCGCGAACCTGTGGATCAGGGCCTCGGTAGCCGGTGGGAGGACGGGACGTGCGGCCTCGTCGACCCGCAGGGCGCGCAGTGCGTTGAGAATGACCGCCGCGTCGATGCCCTCCTGGAGCAGGGCGCCGACCGCCGGGGGCAGCAGGCCGAGGGCGGCCGCGGCCATCGCGGTGAGCGACATCAGCATGCCGCCGAGTGCGCTCTGCACGGCGATGCGCCGGGAGCGCACAGCGATGGCGACGGCGTCGGCAAGGCGGTCCACGCGGTCGGTGGTCAAGACGATGTCGGCGGCTTCGGAGGAAGCCGTGGAGCCGCGTGCGCCCATGGCCACACCGATGTCCGCGGCGGCGAGTGCGGGGGCGTCGTTGACGCCGTCGCCCACCATCACGGTGACCGCGCGTTCGCGTTCGGCACGCACGGCGGCGACCTTGTCGGCCGGGTCGAGTTCGGCACGCACGTCGTCGAGGCCGAGTACGGCGGCGATCTCACGGGCGGGTCCGGCCCGGTCGCCGGTGAGCATCACGAGTCGTTCGATGCCTGCCGCGCGCAGACGGCGCAGGGTCCGGGGTGCGTCGTGGCGCAGCGGGTCGCGCAGGAGGACGGCGCCGCAGAGGTGGCCTTCGACGCTGAGCCAGGCGACGGCCGCGCCGTCGAGGAGCGCCCGGTTGTCGACCGAGCGCGCCCAGGCCGGCCTGTCGGCCCGGACACTGCAGCGGCCGACGGACATCCGATGCCCGTCGACGATGCCGATGGCGCCCCGGCCGGGTTCCTCGGTCACCTCCGTGGGCATCGACAGGTCCAGTCCGCGCTCGCGGGCCGCGTCGACGATGGCGTGCGCCAGGACGTGCGGGGAGAACTGGTCGAGCGAGGCGGCCCACCGCAGGACGTCCGTCGGCTTCTGGCCGGGGGCGGCGGCCACGTCGAGGGCGCGCGGGCGGCCACTGGTGAGGGTGCCGGTCTTGTCCAGAAGCAGTGTGCGGGCTTGCCCGAGGTTCTCCAGAGCCCCTCCGTCACGGACCACCACGCCGCAGCGGGAGGCGCGGGACAGGCCGGAGACGATCGCGACCGGCGCGGCGAGGAGCAGGGGGCACGGGGTGGCCACCACCAGGACGGCAACCGCCCGCACCGCGGAACCGCTCACCAGCCAGGCAAGACCCGCCACCGTGACGGTCAGCGGCAGGAACCAGGCCGCGTAGCGGTCGGCCAGGCGGATCACGGGAGCGGAGTCCGCCCCGGCCTGCCGGGCCAGGCGCACGATCTCGGAGTAGGTGCTGTCCTGCTCGGTGGCGGTGGCCCGCAGGTCGAAGGCGCTGCCCGCGTTGACCGCGCCGCTGCGCACCTGGGTACCTGCCTTGCGCTCGACGTTCAAGGGCTCCCCGGTGAGCACCGATTCGTCGAGAACGGCTGTCGCGCCGACCACTCGGCCGTCGACGGGGACCACTTCTCCGGGGCCCACCACAAGCAGGTCACCGACCGCGACGTCGGCCAGCGGGACGGTGTGCACCTCGGTGCCGGATCGGCGTCGGGCGGAGCGTGGCGCGTGCTCCACCAGCGCACGCAGGTCGTGGGAGGCGCGCCGCCGGGCTGCGGCCTCGAGGCTGCGACCGGTCGCCAGCATCAGCGCGATCAAGGCCCCGGCGAGGTACTCGCGCACGGCCAGGGTGCCACTGAGCGCCAGCACCGCGATCAGGTCCACTCCGGCGCGCCCTTGCCGCAACGCATCCAAGACCCAGGCCACCGCAGGCGCGATGGCAGCCAGGGTGCCCAGGCCCCAGCACCAGTCGGCGATGTCCGGCGCGCCGACGGACCAGGCGATGCCACCGGCCGTCAGGGCCGCGACCGTGACGACCAGCAGAGCCGGTTCGGTCCGCGGACGCAGGGCCGCGGTGAGGAGCCGGCGGAGCGGTCCTGCCGTGGTGAAGCGGTTCATGGAATTCCTCGGTTCCGGCACCGTGTCCTTCCCCTCTGCCAGTCTCCGTCTCGCATGTGCCGCGGGGGAAGCCTGGACGCCTCAGCCGTGGCGCAGGGTCACTCCCCGGCGCGGATGCCGGAGATGAGCCGTGTCGCCAGGTCGGACTGGACCATCAGATGCGTGTGGCGGGTGTCGTGCCCCGGGTCCTTCCAGGTGAGGGTGACGCGGGTCCAGCAGTGCCCCATACCGCTGTCGTTGTAGACGACCGTCCACCGCGCCGGGACCCCGTTGGCGCGCAGCACCCCGTCCTTGTGGTGTGCGGCCTCCCAGCGAGCCAGACTGTGCCGCGCGTCAGCGGTCAGGTAGTGGCGGCGCAGGGCGTCGGTCAACCGGCCGCGGCCGGAATCGTAGAGCGCGTCGATGTACGTGCCGTAGAAGTCGGCGACGTGGTCGACGGCGGACTGCGGGTCACCGCTGCGGCCGGACGGGGTGATCGCGGTGGCGGTGGACGTGGTGTCCGCGGGACTGCCGTTCGCGGTCGTCGGCAGCGTCAGCCCGAGAGTCAGCACCGAGGCGCACAGGGCGAGCCGGCGGACCTTGCGAGATGTGGCCATGACGTTCCTCTCCCTTCGTGAGGTGGAACGCGGATGTGCCTACCACTGAGTACAGCGCGCTGGGACCTGTGTCATCGAGGGGCAAGTGACCCTGTTTGAGGGCCCGTTCGGTACCTGATGGCGCTCACGTCCGTCGGGCCGTCGGGGGCCTCTACGCCTTCCCGCGTACGGCGGCACATGCTCTGGTGCACGGTCCTCATGCGCGTGCTGATCAGCTGCTCACCTCTGCTCGGCGTCCGCTTTGACCGCCCTGAGAGTGGCCCGCAGCGCGATGCCGACACCGCTCGAGGTCAGCGTCCAGTACCGCAGGAACCGCGCGGTGGACTCGGGGTCGGTGCAGGCCGTGCGGGCCTCGTAGGACAGCAGGGCACGCCGCTGCCCGTACGGATGAACGACGAACGAGGCGGCCATCTTGGCCCAGCCCGGCTCGTCGAACGCCGTGAAGTCCTCCGGTGAGATCCACCGCCACTCGATCGAAGGCCGCCACACCTTGCCGACCGCGCCGAAGACCAGTTCGCGGCCGGGGACCTCGCCCAGCGGCAGCCAAGGCTGCTCACCCTTGCGGGCGAGGTCGAAAAGATCGGCGACCCGCATTGACGGGAGCGGAGGCGGAGTGCGGTCAAAGAGCCTGTCCGGCATCCCGCGCACCCACATCACCGCGTCGAACAGCGGGGCATGGACGCTGAGCAGATCCAGCCCGCGCGCGGCGTCGAAGACCGTGTCCGGCGAAGCCGCGATCGCCATGGTCTCCAGACGCGCGAAGCGGAACCTCGGGAGGACGCCGTCCAGCAGCAGTGGTGAACAGATCGAGGGCTTGGGTTCGGTTTCCATCAGATCCTCCAGGATCGCCGCACCTCGTCATCATGACTCGGGCGCCGGTTCGCAGGGCCGAACGGCCTGTGCCCCGGCGCCGACCGGCAGTGACCACGAGGCGGCTGTCGTCGACTTCGGTCGTTCTCCTTCCTCCGGTGACGGGGAGAGCGCCGAGGTGATGCCGAACGTGACGTCGGGCGGGTGCTCAAGGGAGTTGTGGACCGTGCAGTGCTGCACCATGGCCAGCAGACCGGCGACGCGCTCGGGCGGCACTCCCGGCGCGTTCACACGGAGCGCCACGGAGGCGACGCGCGCCGGGCGGTCTGTGGCCATGGTGTAGCGGGCGTCCACGGTCAGACCGTCGCGGTGGAACGCGTGACGGTCCAGATACCGGCCGGCGTAGTGGGCGACGCAGGTGGCGAGCGAGGCGACGAAGAGTTCCACGGGGGTGGGTGCCGAGTCCGAACCGCCGCTGTCGACAGGCTGGTCGACGGCCAGATGGTGCCCGCGGACCTCGACCCCGTAGACGTCGCCCCGGACATGGACCACTTCGACCTGGTGGCGAACTGCGGATTCCCGAGCACTGCCTTCCGCGTGCCGCTGCGCCTCGGCGCGCTCGACGGCGGCAGCCTGTGCCAGCAACGTTCCGGCCAGATCCCGCGCTTCACGCGGTGTCAGGCTCGCCCAGATCTGGCCGTCGTCGTACGGCTCGCGTGGGATGTCGAGAATCACGCGCCCCGATCCGGCCGGCAGCTCCTCGGCGTCGAAGCGGGACACGGCGATGGTGCGTCCGCACTCCGTACGGGTCCGGCTGGGCTCGGTGAAGGACCTATTCCACGTCATCGCGGCCTCCCATTTCGGCGGGCGTCGGCCTACACGCCCAGCACATGCCTTGCCGGTTCGGGCTGCCAGGGGCGTTTGGTCCCCTCCTGGGTGGCCGTCCGGCCCCGCATTCTCCGGCGCCCCCTGACTCGGGCGGGATCAGCGGCGCGGCGTCAGCGAAGGAAACCTGTGGCGAGCAGGACCGTGGTGAGGGCCGGATCACGTGGCCCTGCGCCCCCACTGCGGCCCGATCTGGTCCCATTCCCGGCCCCATTGGTCGTAGCGACGCCGGTCGAGCCGCCACTGGACGACGCGCCCGGCGGCGAACGTCACGCCACCGAAGAAGAGCCCGGCCCCGGCGCCCAGCAAGCCGGCCTGAGCGGCTGCCTCAGCGGCAGTTGGCGGCTCCGTCGTGAGCCGTCCTCTGCTGTCCATCCAGACCAGCACCTTGGATCCGGCCCTGCGCCCGGAGTCCACCGAGGCTCGGCCGGTGTGTATGGAACCGTCCGACGCCGTCCAGCGGACCTTCGCCCGGACATGGCCTCCGTACGGGTCCTCGTCCGTCGGCACGACCCCGGCGGTGTTCTCGACGAGCACGGCACGGACCGCATGCCGTCCTTCGCGTAGCCGGGTGAAGGACTCATCGGCGGCACGAGCCGTCACCACGCCCACGAACGCGCCGCCCAGTGCGATGACCGTCCATACGGCCAAGATGATCCATGCCTCCACGAGGTCCTCGCGCCGACGCAGCGGATTGCTCCGCCACCGCCACAACAGTTGCTGCCTGGGCTCTGCCGCGTGCATGGGACCGCACCTCCTCGGCGTCGTCACAGTCAGCAAGGTGACACCTGCGAGAGAGTCAAGGCATGGGCCGACCAGACGTGAACGTAGGGCCGTTCGGGGTCAGTCACCGGCGGCGCTTGGCATGACGAGAATGCCTTGCGCTCAAGGTCGCGCCGGTACCCGGCCGGTGACTTGCGTTCAGGGCGACAGCTGGGAGCGCCGCGACCCGGGGTGCGCGGTCGGGCTGTCGGTGTCATCAACCCGGTAGTCCAGGCTGTCGGATACGTCGACCACCCCGTCCACACCTCGGCACAGCCGTACGGTGACCGCGATGAGACTCTTGTGCGCGACCGTGCCGCTCAGCGAGACGCGGCCGTCGACGACATGGACGGTCACCGCGCCGGGCGCGATGCCCAGGGTGTGCGTGAGCACGTCCCGGTCGATCTCCTCACGGATGGCCTGGTCCCTGCGCAGAAATACGCGGAGCAGATCGGCACGGCTGATCACACCGACCAGCCGGCCCGCCTCGTCCACCACGGGCAGCCGCTTGACCCGGCCCTGCTGCATCACGCGTGCGGCCTCGACCACGGTCCACTGCGGCCGTGCGGTGATGACCGGGCTGCTCATGAGGCCTTCGGCCGTGGTCGCCGCCGCCTTGGCCCGGTCGGCGGGCTGCGGGCGCAGAGCGGACATCAGCCCCACCGGGTCCAGCTGCGCTGCCTCTTTGCGGAGCAGATCCGCCTCGGACACCACGCCGACCGGACGATCGTCATCGTCCACGACCGGAACGGCCGTGATGTCGAACTCGGCCAGCAGCTTGGCGATGTCCTTGAAGTTGGTGTCTCGGCTTACGCGGGCGACGGATGTCGTCATCAGGTCGCTCACCATACGATGCCGCATGGTTCCCGCCTCCTTCTGCGCACGTCTCTTCCCTCCAGTTTCCGATGACTGGTGAGGACGTCTGTAGAGGCCGGTGGACCTCTGTGCGCGGCCGACCGGCCCATGCGCCCGCGTGCTCACGGCTGTGAGGGCACGCCACCGTACTGATCACGCACTGGCTGACCGGACTTGAGGTCATCGACGACTGGTTCTCGGCCATGGCGGCGGCATCGACGGAAGCCAAGAACTGGCGCCCGCTTCTCGCGGACCCTGATTGCGCGGTGCACGGTACCGAACCGCTTCTCCGCGCCATTTCGGGCCAGTTCCTGGCTTCACCTGCAGTACACCACTCAGCGGACACGACCAACAGGGCCGAACGGCCCCCGAACCGGCCAAGCAGCGCCCGAGACCGGCACCGTGCGTGTGACGACGTCGCCACAGTCGTTCCGCAGCCTGGAGGAGAGCATGCAGACCCCTATTCCTGCAGACCCCCTATTACGGAACGTCGCAGGAGTAGGGCCACGGTGAACGGAGCATACGTAAGGGGAAAGCGGGCCATCCGGCCCTGGTCTTTCGACCCTGGCCGGATACATGCTGCCAGTGCGCCCCACTTCGGGGGCAGACCAGGAATGACGGAGCTGTTTGATGACGGACAACACCGCCGGCACCGGCGGCGCGGCGCGAGAGCCGATCAAGGTCTTTCTCCTCGACGACCACGAGGTCGTGCGTCGAGGGGTGCACGACCTGCTGGATGCCGAGCCGGACCTGACCGTGGTCGGAGAGGCGGGCACCGCGGAGCAGGCCTTTGTGCGCGTCCCCGCCCTCCGTCCCGATGTGGCCGTACTGGACGTTCGCCTGCCCGACGGAGACGGAGTGAGCGTCTGCCGTGAACTCCGCTCGCAAATGCCGGAGCTCTCCTGCCTGATGCTGACTTCTTTCGACGACGAGGAGGCACTCCTCGACGCGATCATGGCCGGCGCGTCGGGATATGTCCTCAAGCAGATCACCGGCACGGACCTTGTCTCCGCCGTACGCACCGTGGCCGCGGGACAGTCCCTCCTGGACCCCGGAGCGACCGCGCGCGTGATGGCCCGGCTGCGGGGCGGTGACCGGCAGAAGGAGGAGCAGCCGTCCGCCCTCGCCGGGTTGACGGAGCGGGAACGGGACATCCTCGCGCTGGTGGGGGAGGGGTTGACCAACCGGGAGATCGGCAAGCGGCTCTATCTGTCCGAGAAGACCGTCAAGAACAACATCTCCCGCCTGCTGGCCAAGTTGGGAGTGGAGCGCCGTGTGCAGGCCGCCGTGCTGGCCACCCAACTGACGGAGCGGCCACAGAACGGCATCTCCATGCCGCCCACGCGTAGGTAGAGCCGCTCGGGGCCCGCCCCCTCCAGGGGACCGGTCTGCCGTGCCCACGCGGGTCACCATGCCGCCGTGTCCGCCGACTCCGGGATTCCCGCGGATCACGTCGGCTCCACCTCCGCGTTCCCACAGCATCGGTGCCAGTGGATAGGCTGGAGAGGGGCGGGGTACTGCGGACCGAGGAGGGGGTTGTGGGCGTGGAGGAACCGCTGTCGCGGATGCCTCAGATGCGGCTCGATGAGCTGTTGGAGGAACTGCAGGCGCGCATCAACGCCGCACGCGGGACGCGGGACCGCGTTCACAGCCTGCTGGAAGCCGTCGTCTCGGTGGGCCGGGAACTGGACCTGGCTCAGGTGCTGCGTCGCATCGTCGAGGCCGCCGCGCAGCTCGTGGACGCACGTTACGGCGCGCTGGGCGTCATCGGTCCTGACGGCCGGACGCTGTCGCAGTTCCTGACCACGGGACTCTCTGAGGAGGAGATCGCCGAGATCGGCCACCTGCCGGCCGGACACGGCCTGCTCGGCGAGATCATCCACAACCCCGAACCGCTGCGGCTGCGCGATCTCGGCGCTCACGAGGCGTCGTACGGCTTCCCGGCGCACCACCCGCCGATGCGGTCCTTCCTGGGCGTGCCGATCCGGGTCCGCGACGAGGTCTTCGGCAACCTGTACCTGACCGACAAGCGGGGCGGGCAGGACTTCGACGCCGAGGACGAGGCAGTGATCTCCACCCTCTCCGTGGCCGCCGGCGTGGCCATCGACAACGCCCGGCTGTACCAGAATTCGCAGCGTCAGCAGCGCTGGCTGCAGGCCAGTGCGGAGATCACCAATCACCTGCTCTCCGGCAGTCCTCGTCTCCAGGTCCTCGAACTGATCGCCCGCCGCGCCCAGGAGATCACCGGAACACGCCTCGCGGACGTGTCGGTACCGGTCGCGGGAACCGACGACCTTGTCGTCGAGCTGGCGATCGGGGGGGACGAGAGCGAGCGGCGAGGTCTGGTCGTACCCGTGGTCGGCACTCTGTCCGGCGCCGCCTACGAGTCCGGCACCCCTGTCACCTCCGCCGTCCTGGCGGACGACACGCGGTTCCACTTCGGGCCCCGCCGTTTCGACGGCTTGGGACCCGCGGTGGCCGTGCCGCTGGGCACCGGGGGTGAGGACACCCGCGGCGTACTCCTCCTGGCGCGCTCCGCGGACGGGCCGCTCTTCACCGACGAGGAGCTCGCCCCCCTGCTCGCCTTCGCCGGTCAGGCGGCACTGGCCCTGGAGCTCGCCGAGCGTCGTCACGACGCCGAGCAGCTCACCCTGCTGGAGGACCGGGACCGCATCGCCCGCGACCTGCACGATCTTGCCATCCAGCGGCTCTTCGCGACCGGCATGACCCTGCAGAGCGCCGCGCGACTGGTCGAGCACAAGGGAGCCGCGGAAAGGGTCGAACGGGCCGTCGGGGACCTGGACGAGACCATCAAGATCATTCGCTCGACGATCTTCGGCCTCCGTACCCGCGACGAGGGCACCGCCCCCAGCCTGCGCGCCCAGGTCGCCCGAGCGGTCGGGGAAGCCGGGTCGGCGCTCGGCTATCCGCCCCGGCTGAGCATGGAGGGGCTCCTGGACACCGATGTGCCCGTGCAGGTGGCCGACCACGTCATGGCGGCCCTCACGGAGGCGCTCAGCAACGCGGCCCGGCACGCGCACGCCACGCGGGTGGAGGTCAGTGTGCAAGCCACCACCGACGAGGTCGTCCTGACGGTGACGGACAACGGCAAGGGAATCCCCGAGGGGGGCCGGCACAGTGGTCTGGGGAACCTCGCGGAACGGGCGAGTGCGGTCGGCGGCACCTTCAAGATCGAAGGGTCGGCAGGGAAGGGCACCCGACTCGTGTGGCGTGCCCCCTTGGACGCCGCCGACAACGCATGACGCCTCGCGGCGTGCCGCCCTTTGCCTCAGGCGCGGGGCGGAGTCGCGGCCGCGGTGGTGGGCGTCCCTTCGAAGGGTGCTGGTCTCCCCGTCGGGAACTGATCGGTCAGCCGGAAGCCGGTGACGAGGTCGGGCTGGATACGAAGGGCATGCTGCATGGCCCCCGCCACCCACGGCCGCAGCACGGACCGGTAGTGGTCCAACTCGTCGGGATGCGTCACCGGGCGCGCGTATCCGGTGACGACCACACTCCAGCCGAGGTGGGTCTCGGGATCGATCGCATCGGCTTCGTATGCCACGACGAGCCCTGGCCCCTCGGCGGGTGCCGTGAGCGAGGCGAGCGTCGTGCCGTCGTGGAGGGAGACGATGACGTCGTCGCCGTCGAGGCAGTGGTTGACGGGACGTACCGCGGGCAGCGCCTGATGGGTGAACACGATGCGTCCCAGCGAGACGCCGCCCAGGAGCCGCAGTGCGTCGGTCCGGGACAGGGAGACCAGGTGGCGGGGCGGCACTTCGCGGGGATCTCCCGCGTAGTCCGCGTACTCGTTCATCGTGCGCATCCTTCACAGCGGCTGTGTGTCGAATCAGTCTCGGCCTGACGTCAAGCGTTCCTGTGCGCGTCCATCGGGTCTAGGGCCGAACGGACCTTAGGGCGGGCCTCCTCGTGGACCCGCGTGATGCGCACGTGGTCGCCCTCAGATGAACGCACACGGAATCGTGCGGTCCACACCGAGAGTGCGCATCACCTGTCCCGGCCGACGCGGAATGTGGCACAGACGGAGCCGGACGCCGTCTGCCGCGCATCGCCGGTGGAGGCGCAGGAGCAGTTTCACCCCGGAGGTGTCGCAGAAGGTGACGCCCGCCAGGTCCAGGACGACCTCCGTCCCGCCCCCCGCCGTCACCAGCATCAGCTCGGGCTCGATGCGCGCGACGGTGTCGAGGTCGAGCTCTCCTTCGAGCGCCAGGCCCGTCACTCCGTCGCACCGTGCCCCGGCCGTCAGGTGGATGGGGGTGATGCGGACGATGGGCGAGACGGTCATGGGCTTCCTTCCACGAGACAGAGGGCGGGGCGAGGCCGGTGCCTCAGGCGTGGGGCACGACGGCCACGGGGCAGGGCGCGTGATGCAGGACGGCGTGCGCCACGGAGCCGATGCGGGCCCCCACAGGCGAACGGCGGGCCCGTCGGCCGACAACGAGGAGTCGCGCGCCGGGAGCCGCCGCGAGCAGCACCTGTCCGCCGCTGCCCAGCTCGACATGCTCGATCACCGGGACATCGGGGAACCGGTCGCGCCAGGGCGCGAGTGCCTCCCGCAGGGCCTTCTCCTCGTACTGCACCAGCCCACCCGCCTCGTCCGCCAGCCGCAGCGAGCCCGGGCTGTAGGCGTAGACGGGCGGCAGGCTCCACGCCCGTACCGCGCGTACCGCGGCACCTCGCGCCGCCGCTGCCCGGAAGGCGAAGCCCAGCACCTCGGCACTGTCCTCCGCGGAGCCCTGCTGCCCCACCAGGACGTCACCCCTGTCCGGCAAAGCGCCGCCCCGCGGGACACGGACGGAGACGACCGGGCAGGAGGCGGTGGCGATCACCTGCTGACCGTACGAACCCAGCAGGAACCCGAGGAGGGCGCCGTGCCCACGTGAACCGAGGATCAGCGTTTCGGCGTGCTCGGCCTCGCGCAGCAGGGCGGCAACGGCGGTGTCCGACACCACTTCTGAGGTGCACCGCAGGTCGGGGTGCCGGCCTGCCGCTCGGGTCTCGGCCTCCCGCAGAATGCCGCGGGCGGACTTCGCCGGCTCCTCCGGATCCTGCACGAGGGGCACGTCGAGGGGCTGCCAGAGCCAGGCGTGCACCAGACGCAGTGGTGCTCCATGGAGCGCGGCCTCGTCGGCGGCCCAGTCAACCGCCGCCAGGCTCTCGGGAGAGCCGTCCACTCCTACGGTGATCGCGGGGGTCATCGCATACCTTTCGCAAACGTTTTATGGGGCGTAGCGCGACCGTGTGGGCCGCTGCTCCGTCGGCTCAGCGTGGCGTCGTCGGCCGGTGCGGGGGGAGGGCCGACCGGCCCTCTTGACGTGGCCGTTCGGCGCCGTGCTGAGACGGGTCGGTCCGGCGTTGTGCGGAGGGGGACAGTTCAGGCATCCGGGCCGGGCAGCCACAGGTCGGGGCCGAAGACCTCGTAGCGGATACGCCGTGCCGGAACGCCGGCGGCCAGCAGCTGTGCGCGGACGCCGCGCATGAACGGCAGCGGGCCGCACAGGAACACCGAGGCGTTCCGGGGCAGTTCGATGCCGTCGAGGTTCATCAGACCCTCGCGGGCGCCAGGTTCCTCCGCGCCGGGGTGCTCGTACCAGAAAACGGCACGGGCGCCCGGCAGTTGTCCGACCAGCCTGCCCGTCTCGGCGCGCAGGGCATGGTCGACGGGGGACCGGTCGGCGTGCAGGACCAGCACCGGGCGGGTCGAGGCGTGGGCGGTGAGATGGGCCAGGACGCTGGTCATGGGAGTGCCGCCGATGCCGGCGGAGATCAGGGCGAGCGGAGTGGTGGCGTCGTCCGGGTCGTCGAGAAAGACATCACCGAAAGGCACGGAGAGCGCCAGCTCGTCGCCCTCACGGACCTGGTCGTGCAGCATGTTGGAGACCTCGCCGGCGGGGGTGTCGGCCGTCGAGGCGACCCGCTTCACCGTGATCCGCCGCAGGTCCCCGCCTGGATCGGAGGACAGGCTGTACTGCCGCAACTGGTGCACTCCGTCGGCCATCAGAACCCGCACGCTCACGTACTGGCCCGCCCGAGCTCGCGGCGCCGGCCGACCGTCGGCCGGGCGGAGCAGGAAGGACACCACGTCCGGGGTCTCGACGCGGCGCCCGACGACCGTCCAGTCCCGCCACACCTCGCCAGGACGCACGCCGACGTCCTGATACAGGCGGGCCTCACGACTGATCAGGGCGCCCGCCATCAGCCAGTACACCTCGTCCCAGGCGGCCGCCACCTCCGGGGTGACGGCGTCGCCGAGGACCTCGGCGATCGCCCCGAACAGGTACTTGTGCACGATCGTGTACTGGTCGTCGGTGACGCCGACCGCGGCGTGCTTGTGCGCGATCCGGTCCAGCAGTGTGTCGGGGCGGGTGTCCGGATCGGCGAGCAGCGCCGTCGCGAACCCGGCTATCGACCCGGCCAGTGCGCGGCGTTGGGCCCCACTGGCCTGGTTGCCGCGGTTGAACATTCCGTCGAGAAGTTCCGGCCGGTCGCGGAACATCGCACCGTAGAAGCGGGCAGTGATCTCGTCTAGCGCTCCGGCCACGGCGGGAAGGGTGGAACGGATCACGGCGGCGGATTCTGCGGACAGCATGAGGCCTCCCGGGCAGGGATGAGAGAGGGAACGAGGAGGGGGGAAGGGCGCCGCATCGCGTCGGGCGGCATCTTCTGTCTAGCAGGCGTCCGAGCGCCATTCGGCGCTGTTGCAGGGCTCTGGACGAAGGAGGGCCGAGTGGCCCCCTGGGTTCAGGAGCATCGGTCCCGCAACCCGTTTCGCGGTGGGGCCGCTCGGCACCGGGACGCTCTCCTGGCGGCCCTTTCGCCGTATGAACATGGTGAAGCCGGACCGGACCGGGCCGCGCTGGGCGTCGTCGGTCCTGCGAGCCCGTGCCGTGCGTCGAACCCTGCTCGAACTCAGTACGCGGAAGCGGGCCACGTGCAGGCCACGGCCACGATGACGCCCACATCCAGCAGCACGCCGACGCTGAGCCACGGGTCGAACCACACCGCCTTGAGGACAAGGCCGACCCCGGCGGCGACGACAGCCGCCGTGGGCCACCATTCGCTGCCGGCGAGCACCCCGGCACCGGCGACGGCGTAGACGACCGCTGTGTACCAGGCGAGCGCCAGGGCTGTGCCTCGGGCCAGGGAGGGCAGGACATGGGAGGCGGCCAGGGCCCGTGAGTGCCCCGGGTCGAACGGGGACGCCTTGTCGGGCCGCTGCGGCGCCGTCCACACGCCTATGTGCAGCAGCCCGTGCACGATCAGGAACGCCGCCACCAGGAAAGTGGTCACGACAGCACCTCCGGTTCACTCGATTCCACGCCGACCGTGCCGGGCCGGAACGGTCGAATACCTGTCGGCCGTCAAGAGGGCGTAGCCGCAGGGTGTGGGACGGCTGACGACCACCGCTCGCGCCCGGGTCTGGCCTGCTGTCAGCGTCGCCATCGGCGGCCCCCGTCACGAGAGCCGTCCGGGGTCGTCGTGGAGGCCATCGGTCCCGCGCTGCACCCGCCGGTTTCACGGTGGCGCCCATCGCCCGAAGACAGCTCAACTGCGCCGTGGAATCTCGTGACCGTCCGGTTCCGGAAGGCGAGAGAGCGCGGGCGGCAGAAGGTTCCTCGCCGAAGTGAAGCGGGGCGCGCGTGTGTACGCTTTGTCTGTCGGACACCCGACAGACAGGCCCCGTCGCAACCCCAGCCTGCGAGGAAGTGCCATGGCCTCTCGACTCGACGACAAGACGGTGGTGAGCCTGGTGGCCCAGGCCACGGCGGCCCCGTCCATGCACAACGCTCAGCCGTGGCGCTTCCGCTTCCTGGCGGGCGAGCGCCTCCTGCGGCTGTACGCCGATCCGGAGCGGGCCATGCCGCACTCCGATCCTGACAACCGTGCGCTGCACATCGGCTGCGGCGCGGCGTTGCTCAATCTGCGCGTCGCCGCCGCGCACGCGGACCTCCGCCCGGAGACGCGATTGCTGCCCGACCCGCAGGATCCCGCGTTGCTCGCCTCCGTGCACCTGGCTGACCCGGCCGAGCGTCCGCAGGACGACGACCTGGCGCGGCTGCATCCCGCGATCCGGCAGCGGCACACCAGCCGGCATCCCTTCGCCGACAAGGAGCTGCCCGAGGATGTTCGGACCGTCCTGCGGGACGCTGCCGCGCAGGAGGGAGCCGAGCTGTCGTTCCCCGACTCCTGGCACGCGGAGACCGTGCTCGACCTGGTGCGCGACGCGGAAAGCCGCGACATCCTGGACCCCGACGCCAACGAAGACCTGGTGCGCTGGACCCGGCTCGGGGACGAGGCGGACATCGCCGTGGACGGCGTTCCCGAGTACGCGTTCGGGCCCCGCAAACGGGGCGGCCAGGCTCCTGTCCGGGACTTCGCCGGGCGCCGCCGGGTGGCCGACCGCGGCACGACCTCCTTCGAGCAGATTCCGCACCTGGTCCTGCTCAGCACTCCCGGCGACAGTCCCGCCGACTGGCTGCGCGCCGGCCAGGCACTGGAGCGTGTCCTTCTGGAAGCCACCCTCGCGGACCTGGCCACCTCCCTGACCTCCCACGCCCTGGAGATCCCCGGGCTGCGCCTGCTGGCCCGTGACCCGGCCTCGGGCCACGGCCAGGTGCAGATGGTGCTGCGGATCGGATACGGACCGAGAGGCCCGGCGACCCCGCGCCGCCGGGTGGCGGATGTCCTGGAGACCGGCTGACTGAGACCGCGGGGGACCGGTCAGCGTGCAGCGGGGGGCGCGGGAACCAGGCTCATGGAGCCAGGCGCATGGGGTTCGGCGGAGCCGAGACCGTACGAGGCGGGTGCGTGCGCTGTCCGAACCGGGCGGCGCCCGGCCGAACCGCGCCTGCTCGGCGGTGCGTCGCGTGCTCCGCGCGACGTCGGAGGAGGCAGACGGGTGGGTGACCGCGGCGTTCGGGCCGACACCGCGTTCGGCTCGTCACGCGCCGGTGTCCAGGACCTCCCGCACAGCGCGGCGCGGCGTGACGGGGCCCTCGGGGCCGTACCCCAGCCGGATCACCATCTGCGTGTGACCGCGTCGACCGTCGGCGGGCAGACGGTCCAGCCGTCCGCGCAGATCGGCCCACTCCAGCGCCTGGTGCAGGAGCGACGACCGCACGCCGTGCGCGGTCGCCACCAGCAGTACCCGCTCCAGCGCCTGACCGGCCCTCAGCCAGTCCGTCCGCCGGTCATGGGCGGTACGGAGCACCGCGAGCGTGCGCCGCGTCTCGTACGGGCGGGCGGGTAGGACCACCGGGTGCCGGTGGGCACCGAAGTCCCGCATCGGAACTCGGTCCAGGGCGTCCTGAAGGCCCAGGGCCGCAGCGGTCAGGCCCAGTGAGGCGGGATGCGGAGCGCTCGTCCAGCGGCGGCTCTCGGCTGCCCGGTCGGCATCCACCCGGTTGCGGTCCTCCGCCACCCATGTCGTGCGCAGCACCTCGTCGGTCTCCCGGGGGTCAGGGAAGTGGAGCCAGGCCCCTTCGGTGTGGGCTGCCTCGGTCAGCTCTGTGAGCAGGCCCGGGGGCAACGGTCGGCCGGAGAAGGGGAAGCGGCTGCTGTGCCGACGCCACAATGCCTCGTAGAGGCCGGGTGCCGCGAAGGCCCGGGAGCTGTCGGCCAGTCGTACGGAAGCGAGCAGGTCGGGCTTTTCAGGGCGGGGGAGCAGCCGGGTAACCGGTTCCCAGCCGAAATGGGCAGCCGCCACCCGCAGGTTGAAGACCGCGCAGCCCACGGACAGTTGCACGCCGCGTCCCGTGGGGTCGGTGTGCCTCAGTCCTCGGTCCGTCGCGGCGTGGATCAGCACCGTGCGGGTCTCCACATCGAGCCGGAACCGCCAGGGCTGGGTGTTGTGCAGGGACGGCGCGGCGACCGCCGCACCGATCAGTTTCTCCAGTACGGGCACGTCGAGCGTCGTGAGACTCATCGGAACTCCTTCCGACCACACCCAGAGCGTCTCTGGGCCGATCGATGCCTCCCCACGCTGCTCCCGACGGGCCGGAGGGCGCGAGAGGCCGGACGGCCCCGCCTTGCTCCGAACGGTCCCGGTTCGTCGGCGACGGACTGAACGGCCCACGCGCCAAGGGACGTTCAGCCCGTGGCCGTGGACCATCCGCACCCGGTGACGGCCCGCCGTCGGCCAGGAGAGTAAGTGCCGCCAGAAGCCGACCGGACCGTCCCCCGAAAGGAACACGACCGTGGCCGTGGACCAGCACGCGAACCGGAACAACGGATTTCACCTGCCGTCCTTCCGCAGGAACCACCCTGCCTCAGCACCCGGCTCCGCCCCAGCGGCACGCACCGACACACACATGATCCGCGCCTACGTCTTCGCCTCGGCCCGCGTCCTGATGGGCTTCGTCTTCCTGTGGGCCTTCCTCGACAAGACCTTCGGTTTCGGCTATGCCACCCAGTCAGGCAAGGGCTGGGTCGACGGTGGCTCGCCCACCGAGGGCTTCCTCGGCCATGTCGCCGTCGGGCCGATGGAATCCACCTTCCACTCGTGGGCAGGGGCCGCCTGGGCGGACTGGTTGTTCATGCTCGGTCTGCTCGGAATCGGTCTCGCGCTGACGGCCGGGGTGGCCCTGCGCCTGACGGCGCTGGCGGGCACCGTGATGATGGCGCTGATGTGGGTGGCCGAGTGGCCACCGGCCCAGCACCTGTCGGATGGCTCGCCGAGCATGTCGACCAACCCGTTCGCCGACTACCACCTCGTCTACGCCGTGCTGCTCGTCGCCCTCGCCGCCGCCTCCGCCGGAGACACCCTGGGCCTCGGCCGGCTGTGGGCCCGGCTCCCGATCGTCCGCGATCACGGGTGGCTGCGCTGAACGTCACCGACACGGTGGGTCCGCCCAGCGGCCCACCGCGTTGCCCGGCCGAAAGGGCCGGTCGGCCCCCGTCCGGGACCAGCGACCCCTGCACCGGGAGATCGCCGAACGACAAGCTCGAAGCAGCACACACACCACAGGAGGTGGGCTCAATGCCCGGCACGATCATCGTAGGGCTCGACGGCTCCACCGAGAGCCTGGCCGCTGCCGAATGGGCCGCACGCGAGGCGGCGCTCCGCAACGCCGCGGTGGAGCTGGTTCAGGTTTGGGAGCCGGTGCCCGAACCGATGGCCCAAGCCCCCCTGCTGGGCGCCGAGACCCACCAGCACTGGACCGGACGCGTACCCCGCGAAGCCGCCGACGGTCTGCGCCGGCGTCACCCCGGCGTCGAGGTGACCACCACACAGCGCACCGGAGCCCCGGCCACGAACCTCCTGGAAGCGGCACGTGAAGCGGAACTTCTGGTTCTCGGTTCGCGCGCGCTGAGCGGCATCGCCGGATTCCTGATCGGGTCCGTCGGCCAGGCCGTCGTCGCTCGCACCGAGGTGCCCGTGATCCTCGTACGAGCGGGTGAACAAGCCGCCGACGAACACGTCGCCGACCCGGCCGGCGTTCCATCGGCCGCCACCGCCTTCCGGCCCGTGGTCCTGGGTCTGGACACCCGCAGTCCCGACGAGACCGTGATCGGCTTCGCTTTCGAGGAGGCACGCCGCCGCCAGGCTCCGCTGACCGCCCTCCAAGCCTGGTACCCGCCGTCCTCCTATGCGTACAGCCTGGCGGCCGGTTACGACCCCAGCGAGGACATCGCCCGCGAGCACGCCGCCGCGCTCACCGAGGCGCTGCGTCCGTGGCGGGAGAAGTACCCGGATGTCGAGGTGACCGGGGTGTCCCGTCTCGGCAGTCCCGCCGACCAACTGGTGGACGCCTCCCACGACGCCTCACTGGTCGTCGTCGGCCGCCGCGTGCGCCGCAATCCGCTGGGCGTGCACATCGGGGCGGTCGCCCACGCGGTCATGCACCACGCCACTGCTCCCGTCGCCGTCGTGGCGCACAGCTGACCGGCACGGCCGACCGCACGCGCACAAGGAGAAACACATGAAGGCCGCAGTCGTACGGAAGTTCGGCGCACCCCTGGTCATCGAATAGCGCCCCGACCCCGAACCCGGTCCCGGACAGATCCGTGTCCGTGTCGAGGCGTCAGGCCTCTGCCACACCGACATCCACGCCGCACACGGCGACTGGCCGGTCAAGCCGACCCCGCCGTTCGTCCCCGGCCACGAGGGTGTCGGCCTCGTCGAGAAGCTCGGCGACGGCGTCACCCACCTCTCGGTGGGGCAGCGAGTGGCCGTGCCCTGGCTCGGCAAGGCGTGCGGGCGCTGCGAGCACTGCCTGTCCGGCTGGGAGACCCTGTGCGAGAGCCAGGTCAACACCGGCTACGGCTGCGACGGCGGGTACGCGGAGAAGATGCTCGCCTGGGCGGACTACGCCCAGGTGGTGCCCGCCGGCGTGAGTGCCCTCGACGCCGCCCCGCTGACCTGCGCGGGCGTCACCACGTACAAGGCCCTGAAGGTGGCCGAGGTCCGGCCCGCCCAGCTCGTCGCGATATCGGGCGTCGGCGGACTGGGCCACCTGGCGGTGCAGTACGCGAAGATCGCCGGCGCCACCGTCGCCGCCATCGACGGCACCGACGACAAGCTCGCACTCGCCCGCGAACTGGGGGCCGACATCGTCATCGACGCCCGCACCCAGGACGTCGGCACCGAGCTGAAGCGGCACGGCGGCGCCCACGCCGCGCTCGCCCTCGCCGTCAGCCCGGCCGCCTTCGAAGCCGTCAACTCCGGTCTCAGGCGCGGCGAAAAGCTCGTGATGGTCGCCCTGCCACCGCACGGCACCATCCAGGTCCCCATCTTCGACACCGTGCTCAACGGAACCTCGGTTATCGGTTCCATCGTCGGCACCCGCCAGGACCTCGCCGAGGTCTTCCGGCTGCACGCGGACGGCCGTACGAAGGTCATCCGGGAGTCCCGTCCGCTCACCGCGGTCAACGAATCCATCGATGAGGTCCTGAGCGGGCAGGTCAAGGCCCGTATCGTCTTCGACCTCGGCACGGAAGGCTGAAGAACCATGTCGCTTCCCCTGGTCGTCGGCGTCGACGGCTCCGAATCCAGCCTGCGGGCCGTCGACTGGGCGGCCGACGAGGCCGCGCTGCGCCGGGCGCCCCTGCATGTGGTCTACGCCTCCCGGTGGGAGCGGTACGAGGGCGCCGCGCTCGCCCGGGAACTCGGCGAACCGTCCGCGCAGGTGAGCCCCGAGGAGATCGTGCGCGTCGCCGAGCGGCGGGCTCGTGGCCGGGCGGACCTCGCGGTCACGACCGCGGTCGTGACGGAGGAAGCCGAGTACGTCCTGATCCACGAGAGCCGCAACGCCTCGGCCGTGGTCGTGGGCACGCGAGGGCGTGGGGCGCTCGCCGACGCCCTGCTCGGCTCCGTCAGCCTGTCCGTGGCCACCCACGCCCACTGCCCGGTCGTCGTGGTCCGGGGCGATCGGGACGACCGGACCGCCGGCCGACTGTCCGCCCCCGTGGTCCTCGGCGTGACCGACGGGCCGACGCCCGCGGTGCGGTTCGCCTACGAGGAGGCACGGCTGCACGCGGTCCCGGTGGAGGCCGTACGGGCCTGGCGGTGCCCCTCGCACGAGACGGCCGACCACCCGCTGCTCGCGGGCCAGCCGGAGCGCCTGCACGAGGACCGCGCCGTCGAGCAACTGGAGGCGGCTCTCGCTGACGCCCCGCTCGACGTGAAGCTGCGGCGGCGCACCACCGAGGGCCCGGCCGGCAAGGTGCTGCTTGCCGCCTCCCACGAGGCCGGTCTGCTGGTCATCGGCCGCCGCCACCCGAAACACCTGGGACCCCATCTGGGGCGGGTCGCGCATCGCCTCCTGCACCACGCCGCATGCCCTGTGGCGATCGTGCCCGACGCCGTGTGACAGCGGCGTCCGCACACGCACCACGCGCACAGCGAAACGACCTGCGGGAGGCGTCCGGAGGGGGCCGGGATCACCCGGCCCCCTCCGACTGCTCCCTGGGCGCACAGGAACGCCCGACGTTCAGGCGGCCGGTCGGCCGAACCGGGAAGACGCAGATCTGCCAGACCCGCGTGAAGTCGGCGAGGTCCTCGAAGGTCGCGGCAGTCCGATGGCCACGAGGGTGTGGGTCACCACGGGCTTGGAGCCCGGGCATCCCCCGGGAGGCGTGATGCCGCCGTGCCGCACAAGCGGTGGCCGCTACTGTACGGGCGTGCAGGCCGAGCGGTCGGCACGACGGTGTCCCGGGGGTTCGACGTGCAGGCCGCCCGTGCGGCTCGACGTTGTGGCCGACGGGCCGGCGCCCTGGTGGCCGTGGACTTGCGGGTCAGTGACACGGCGGCACTACCGATGATCCGGAGCCGGCCGGCTCTCCTCGCTGAATGGAGGCCACCTCAAGGTGGGCCGACGTGATGCGGTCCAGCCGCCCCGGTCTCCTCGGACCGAAGCGGCTGGACCTGCCGTGCCTTTCCGGACGGGGCCACCCCGCCCCGTCCGGAAAGGCCACCCTCAGCCGTGGTATGCCGCGCGCATGATCCCCTGCATGTCGTCCAGCATCGGCATCCGCGGGTTGGCGGGTGCGCACTGGTCCTCGTAGGCGTTGAGAGCCTGCCGCGGAAGGGCGTCCAGGTAGGAACGCTCATCGACGCCCAGCGCCCGGAACGTCGGCTCGATGCCGACGGCGTCCCGGAGCTGTTCGACAGCCCGTGCGAGCGATTCCACGCCTTCGGCCGGGGGTGGTGGCGGGCAGGCCGAGGGTGCGGGCGATGTCCTGGAAGCGCTCGGGGGCGCGGTAGCTCTCGTACTTGGGCCAGCCCGTCAGCTTCGTCGGAACGGTCCCGTTGTAGCGGATGACGTGCGGCAGCAGGATCGCGTTGGTGCGCCCGTGGGCGACATGGAAGGTGGCGCCGAGGGTGTGGGACATGGCGTGGACGATGCCGAGGAAGGCGTTGCCGAAGGCCATGCCCGCGATGGTGCCGGCATTGTGCATCTTCTCCCGTGCCTCCGGCGCTCCGTCGCGGTCGGTCACCGCCGCCTCGATGTTGCCGAAGACGAGACGGATCGCGTGCAGGGCGAGGCCGTCGGTGAAGTCGTTGGCGTAGACGGAGACGTACGCCTCGATGGCGTGGGTGAGGGCGTCGAAGCCGCTGTCGGCGGCGAGCTCCGGGGGCAGCGCGGTGGTGAGCAGCGGGTCGACGATGGCCACGCTCGGCGTGAGTGCGTAGTCGGCCAGCGGGTACTTCTTGCCGGTCGCCGGGTCGGAGATGACGGCGAACGGGGTGACTTCCGCACCGGTGCCGGAGGTCGTGGGAACGCAGACCAGACGGGCCAGCTTGCCCAGCGTCGGGAAGCGGAAGGCGCGCTTGCGGATGTCGGAGAACTTCTGTCGCATGTCGGCGAAGTCGATGTCCGGCTGCTCGTACAGCAGCCACATGACCTTGGCGGCGTCCATGGGGGAGCCGCCGCCGAGCGCGATGATCGTGTCGGGGCGGAACTCCCGCATCAGGCGGGCGCCTTCCTCGACGGAGTCGATGCTGGGCTCGGGCTGGACGTTGTCGATGATCTGGAGGATGACCGGTTCGCGGCGCTGTTGCAGGACACGGCTGATCCGGTCGACGAACCCCAGGCGGGTCATCGTGGCGTCGGTGACGATCGTGACGCGGTGGACGTCCGGCATGGAGGTCAGGTAGCGGATGGCCTGCGGCTCGAAGTAGATCTTCGGCGGGACCTTGAACCACTGGAGGTTGTTGCGGCGGGTGGAGACCCGCTTGATGTTCAGCAGCTGGGCGGCGGAGACGTTGTTCGACACCGACGTGCTGCCCCAGGAACCGCAGCCCAGTGTGAGCGAGGGCAGCAGGCCGTTGTAGATTCCGCCGATCGCCCCCTGCGAGGACGGGGCGTTGACGATGACACGTACCGTCTTCATCCGCTTGCCGTACGCCTCCGCCAGGGCGCGGTCCTCGGTGTGGATGACCGAGCTGTGGCCCTGGCCGTGGAAGGCGACCATGTCGGCCGCCAGGTCGAAACCGTGGCGCTCGTCCTCGGCACGCAGCACGGCCAGGACCGGGCAGAGCTTCTCGCGCGTCAACGGCTCGTCCGCGCCGACCCGTTCGGCCTCGACCAGGATGAGGGAGGTGCCGGCGGGCACGGCGAAGCCCGCCTGCTCGGCGATCCACTCCGGGCTCTGTCCGACGGCGGCGGCGTTGACCTTCGGCTCGCAGCCCGCGCCGGAGCCGCCGGACGCGGGGAAGAGGAATGTCTCCAGTCTCGCCTTCTCCTCGGCGGTCGCGAGGTGGGCGTGGAGGCCACGGAACTCGGCGAGGGCCGCGTCGTAGATGTCGGCGTCGAGGATGACGGCCTGCTCGGAGGCGCAGATCATCCCGTTGTCGAACGACTTCGACAGGACCAGGTCGTTGACGGCCCGGCGCAGCTTCGCGCTCCGGTGCACATAGGCGGGGACGTTGCCGGCACCGACCCCGAGGGCCGGCTTGCCCGCCGAATAGGCCGCCTTCACCATGGCGTTGCCGCCGGTGGCGAGGATCAGCGAGACGCCGGGGTGCCGCATCAGGGTGCTGGTCGCCTCGACCGACGGGGCTTCGACCCACTGTACGCAGTGCTCCGGCGCGCCCGCGGCGACGGCCGCGTCACGGACGACGCGCGCCGCCTCGGCGCTGCACCGCTGGGCTGCGGGGTGGAAGGCGAACACGACCGGGTTACGGGTCTTCAGTGCCAGCAAGGCCTTGAAGATCGTGGTGGAGGTCGGGTTGGTGACGGGGGTGACCGCCGCCACCACGCCCACCGGCTCAGCGATCTCGATCATGTCCTCGATGTCGTCGCGGGCTATGACCCCGACGGTCTTCATGTGGCCCATGCTGTGCGTGACGTGCTCGCACGCGAACGTGTTCTTGGCCGCCTTGTCCTCGAAGATCCCGCGTCCGGTCTCCTCGACCGCCAAGCGGGCCAAGCCGGTGTGCTGGTCCAGGGCCGCGACCGACGCCTTCTTCACGATGTGGTCGATCTGCTCCTGGGTCAGGGACTCGTAGTCGTCGAGCGCCTTCAGACCGGCCGTGACCAGTTGGTTCACGGCGACCGCGGTGTCGGACGGAAACTCTGGGCCGGCCGTGGCGCGGGTCCGCGCGTCCTGTCGGGTCATGGTGGTCTGCCTCCGTCGTCAAGGGCCGCCATGCGAGTGCGGCGGCGCTGAAGCGGGAGCGGTTTCGCGGGGAAGCCGCTTCCTTCGACCACTCTCACGCCTGGGCCATGCCGGGCGCGGGCGCCGAAGGACCCCTTCCGGGCCCGCACGGCCCGCGCGGGCGGGGCCTGTTGGCCCCGGACGGCCCAGGTCTGTCGGCCCCCGGGGCGCGACGGCCCGGGGAGCGGTCGGCCCCGGGGGACCGGCGGCGGCGAACCGTACACGAGTCGTCGACTCGCGGTCGTCAGACCGTCACCACCCCCGACGACGCCCTCGGGCCGTCACATCGCACCGATGGTCCCCGGAACCTGCCCGCGCCGCCATGCGCGGACGCTCCGTCCGCGGAGACCTGCGACAGGCACCGGCGGATCGCGGTGCCGGTGAGTCAATCCTCCTCGGCCGGCACAGAGAGCCGTTCCGCCCCTCGATGTGTCACCGGTTGGGCCGCGTGCGGGAAGGTGACGGACGGCCTGCTCGGGACGCATCCCGACCACGCACAGCCCGCTCGTCCACGCACTGCCCTCCCGCCACCTCGTCCGTCCAGGCAGTGCCCGCCGACGGGGTGACGGTCGAGCGGCTTCGCAGGAGCGCCTCCGCTACAGCGGACCACCGCGCCACGGGGGCGGCGGGGCCGCCCTGCGGGCCTCCGCCCTGCGGTGCGCCGTGCGGTCCGTGCGCTCGCGCAGCCGGTCCCGCAGCCGGTCGGCCAGTTCCCGGGCGCTGGCCTCGCGGGCGTGGACGATGACGAGGCCGCCGCCCAGCCTGATCTCGGCCCCGGCCGACCAGGGCAGCTCGACGTGGTGCCCGGTGGCCCTGACGACGCGTACCTCACCGCTCACGGGCGCGAGCCCCGGCCGGTCCAGGGCGGCGCCGATCTTCTCCTTGAGATACGCCAGCGACTCCTCGTCCACCTCTCCCTCGGCGCGCACCCGCACGGTGTCGGTGATGTCGCCAGTACCGCCGACCTTGTCAGTCATGTGTCCCACCCCTTGCCCTTGTTCCGCCCGGCATTCCGGGCCTGATGCCCGTGCCGCCCCGTTCTCCGGTCCCGCCCCCGGCCCGCTCACCTGCTGTCACTCGCGTCGGTCCCCTCCAGCGCGGCCCGCCCGGCCTCCAGCCGTGCCACGGGCACCCGGAACGGCGAGCACGAGACGTAGTCCAGGCCGGTCGCGTGGAAGAAGTGGACCGAGTCGGGGTCCCCGCCGTGTTCGCCGCAGACGCCGATCTTCAGGTCCGGCCGTGCGGCACGGCCCTCGGTGACGGCGATCTCGACGAGCCTGCCCACACCTTCCCGGTCGAGGGTCTCGAACGGGGAGGTGGGAAAGACGCCCTTGTCGAGGTAGGCGGAGAAGAACTCCGCCTCCACGTCGTCGCGGGAGAAGCCCCATGTGGTCTGGGTGAGGTCGTTGGTACCGAAGGAGAAGAACTCGGCCTCCCCGGCGATCCGGCCGGCGGTCAGCGCGGCGCGGGGCAGCTCGATCATGGTGCCGACGGGGCAGGAGACCGCCACGCCCGACCGCTCGGAGACCTCGGCGAGCACCCGCCGCACCTCCTCGCCGACGATCCGCAGCTCGCGGACGTCCCCGACCAGCGGAACCATGATCTCCGCCCGGGGTGCGCCACCGGCCCGCGTGCGCTCGACCACCGCCTCGCCGACCGCCCGTACCTGCATGGCGACCAGACCGGGCACCAGCAGGCCCAGCCGGACACCGCGCAGGCCCAGCATCGGGTTCTCCTCGTGCATGCGGTTGACGGCGGCCAGCAGCTCCACGTCGTGCGGGGCCGGCACCTCGCCGCGTGCCTCGGCTGCGGCGATGCGCACCGCGAGGTCCGTGCGGTCGGGCAGGAACTCGTGCAGCGGCGGGTCCAACAGCCGGATCGTGACCGGCAGGCCGTCCATCGCCTCCAGGATTCCGGCGAAGTCCTGCCGCTGGAGGGGCAGGAGGGCCGCCAGGGCCCGGTCCCGTTCGGTGTCGGAGCCGGCCAGGATCATCTCCTCGACCAGCTTGCGGCGCTCGCCCAGGAACATGTGCTCGGTGCGGCACAGGCCGATGCCCTGCGCGCCGAACCGGCGGGCCCGTGCCGCGTCCTCGGGGGTGTCGGCGTTGGCCCGCACCTCCAGGCGTCGCACGCTGTCCGCGCGGGCCAGGGCACCGGCCACCGCGTCGACCGTCCCGGCAGCGTTCTCGTCGCGCGTGCCGTTTTCCAGGAAGCGGATGACCGCGGAGTCGGCCAGCGGCACCGGTCCTTGGTACACAGCTCCGGCCGAACCGTCCACGGAGAGCACCGTGCCCTCCTCGACGACCGTGCCGTCCGGGGTCGTGAATCGCCGTGCCCCGGTGTCCACCGACAGCGCCTCGGCGCCGCACACGCAGACCTTGCCCATGCCGCGGGCCACTACGGCCGCGTGACTCGTCTTGCCGCCACGGCTGGTGAGGACGGCCTGCGCGGCGATCATGCCGGGGAGGTCGTCGGGGGTGGTCTCCTGACGGACCAGCACCACCTTCTCGCCGGCTGTCGCGCGCCGCACGGCCTCGGCGGAGTCGAAGACGGCGGCGCCCACCGCGGCGCCGGGCGAGGCCGGGACGCCGTGAGCGAGCGGCTCGCCGGTCGCGTCGGCGTCGAACCGCGGGAACATCAGCCGGGCCAGCTGCTCACCGCTCACCCGTACGAGCGCCTCGTCCTGGGTGATGGTCCCTTCGTCGGCCAGCTCGGCGGCGATGGCGAAGGCGGCCTCCGCGGTGCGCTTGCCGACCCGGGTCTGCAGCATCCACAGCGTGCCGTGCTCGATCGTGAACTCGATGTCGCACAGGTCCCGGTAGTGCCCTTCCAGGGTCTGCATGTGCGCGCGCAGCCGGTCGTAGGAGCCTGGGTCCAGGCGTTGCAGCTCGGTGAGCGGCACCGCGTTGCGGATGCCGGCCACGACGTCCTCGCCCTGCGCGTCGGGCAGGTAGTCGCCGTAGAGTCCGGGCCGCCCGGTGGCGGGGTCACGGGTGAAGGCGACACCACTGCCGGAGTCGGCCCCGAGGTTGCCGAAGACCATGCGCTGGACGTTGACGGCCGTGCCCAGGTCGTCCGCGATGTGCTCACGCCGTCGGTACAGGCGAGCGCGTTCCCCGTTCCAGGACGCGAACACGGCAAGCACCGCACGGCGCAACTGCTCGGCGGGGGACTGCGGGAAGGTCTCGCCGGTCTCGTCCCGGATCAACTCCTTGAACGTATCGACCAACCCGGCGAGGTCACCGGCCGTCAGGTGTACGTCGTCCTGTACGCCGCGCGTTTCCTTGAGCACCGCGATCTCACGCTCGAAGTGCGCGCTGTCGACACCCATGACCGTACTGCCGAACATCTGGACGAGGCGCCGGTAGGAGTCCCAGGCGAAGCGCTCGTTGCCGGAGACCTTGGCGAGACCGAGGACGGATTCGTCGTTCAGGCCGATGTCGAGGATCGTCTCCATCATGCCGGGCATGGAGAACCGTGCGCCGGAGCGGACGGACAGCAGGAGCGGCCCGTCCGGCTGCCCCAGCAGCCGGCCCGCGGCGCGTTCCAGGGCCGTCAGGCGGTCGGACACCTCGCGCCACATGCCCTCGGGTTCACCACCGCTGTCCAGAAAGGCCCGGCACGCCTCGGTGGTGACGGTGAAGCCCGGGGGCACGGGCAGGCCGAGCCGGGTCATCTCGGCGAGGTTGGCGCCTTTGCCGCCGAGCAGGCCGGCCATGTCCCGGCCGCCCTCCGTGAAGTCGTAGACGTAACGGACCATGACGCGCGCTCCTCTGCTGCGGGGCTCGGTGTCTCCAGCCTCGGACGGCGCCGACACGGGCGCGAGGTGCCGCCGGTCCCCTCGGGTGGGCCGACCGGCCCTGTGCCGCGCCGGGAAACGCGGCCGGGCGAGCCCCTGGCGTCGTAGGACGACCACTCGGCATGTAGGGCCCGGCGAGACCCGGACCAGGGCCGAGTGGCCCTGGAGTCGCCGTCCGTCAAAGAGGAGGCTCACAGACATCAGGAGGTATACCGACTCGGGAGAGGACGCGTCATGCTTCACGACATCGCCGTGGGGGTCGACGGCTCGCCCGCGAGCCTTGCCGCCGCGCACTGGGCGGCTCACGAGGCACGGCGGCGGGGCACCGGTCTCCGCGTGGTGCACGCCTGGAACCGCCACCCCCGCCCCGCGCCGTCCGTTCCCATCGACTGTACCGAGCACGACTGGGCCGAGAAGATTCTGCTGGAGGTCGCAAGCGGTCTCCGGGCGGCCCACCCGGACCTTCGGATCACCGAGCGGCTGGTGTGCGACTCGACGGTCGCCGCCTTGCTCGCGGTGGGCGCCGACAGCGACATGCTGGTACTCGGCTCGCTCAGCCTGGGAGCCATCGGCGGCTTCGTCACGGGGTCCGTGTCCCAGCGCGTCGTGGCCCGCTCCACTCACCCTGTGGTGCTGGTCCGGGCGGGCCGGGGAGTGGTGGGGGACCATCTTCCCGCCGCCGACGGCGTCGCTCCGGACGAGATCCCGAAGACGCCCTACCGTGAGGTCGTCCTCGGCCTGCACACCGGCCACCCCTCCGACGAGGTCCTTGAGTTCGCCTTCGACGCCGCCCAGCGGCGCGGCACCGGCCTGCGTGTGGTGCACGCCTTCCGGTCGCCCACGCGGCCTGTGTCCGACGCGTCGCTGGTCATCGCGCCCCCTGCTTCCGGCCGCCCGGCAACGGACCAGCAGGCGGAGTCGCCCGCGCGGGCCCAAGCCCAGGCTGACGCGGAAGGCGCGGTGAGCGCAGTGCTCCGTTCGTGGCGGGAGAAGTACCCGAGGGTCCCGGTGACCGAATCGGTCATCGAGGGCCGGGCCGCTGTGGAGTTGGTGCACTCGGCGCAGCACGCCGGGCTCCTCGTGGTGGGCCGCCGCGCGAGCGGCCACCGGCTCGGCGCCCACGTGGGCCCGGTGGCGCACGCGGCGCTCCACCACGCCGGTTGCCCCGTCGCCCTGGTACCGCACGGTTGAGGCGTTCGATCGCGCCCCTGCCGGGCCGGTGCGCGGCAGGGGACCTGTACGTACGGCGGGGGCCGAAGGTCCCGATCCCTGTCAGGGCCGCAGGGCCCCCTGGGTGCCCTGCCCGGCCCTCCTCTCCTCTCGAGCCCGGGACGAGTATCGGCCGTGGAGACGACGACCCGACGAGAGGACCTGGGATGACCGCGACGGTGACAGACGGCTCTGGGACCGCCGACGCCTGGCGGAAGTTCGCCGGAGGCGAGTGGCGCGAGCGCGTCGACGTGCGCGCCTTCGTCCAGACCAACTACACGCCCTACGAGAAGGACGCGTCTTTTCTCGCCGGGCCGACGGACCGCACCCGCGCCGTGTGGGAGAAGGCCAGCGCGCTCTTCCCGGAGGAGCGCAGCCGGGGTGTCCTTGATGTGGACGCCGCCACCCCCTCTACGATCACCTCGCACGCTCCTGGCTTCATCGACCGCGACCGCGAGCTGATCGTCGGCCTGCAGACCGACGCCCCCCTCAAGCGCGCGATCATGCCCAACGGCGGCATCCGCACGGTGGAGAACAGCCTCAAGGCGTACGGCTACGAGCCCGACCCCTTCGTCAGTAAGGTCTTCGGCAGCTACCGAAAGACCCACAACGACGGCGTCTTCGACGCGTACACGCCCGCGATGCGCACCGCCCGCAAGGTCGGCATCATCACCGGGCTGCCCGACTCCTACGGCCGTGGCCGGATCATCGGTGACTACCGAAGGGTCGCCCTCTACGGCACCGACCGTCTCATCGAGGCCAAGCGCGCCGAACGCGCCCTCCTGGACGCCGTGCCGTCCACCGCGAACGTCATCCGCGACCGTGAGGAGATCGCCGAGCAGATCAAGGCCCTGCGCCCGTGAGGCCATGCGCCGCGGCGTCTCGCTCAATCTCCTGCATGCCTGGACGTGGCACCCCCGCCCCGCCCCTTCGGTCCCCGCGGGCAGGGCCGAGCACGAGTGGGCCGAACAGATCCTGGATCGGGCGGCGGGCAGCCTCCGTGCCGCTTACCCAGGGCTGCGGGTCGTGGAGCGCCTGGTGAGCGACTCCGCGGTGGCAGCCTTGGTGGCCGCCGAGGACGACACAGAGCTGCTGGTGCTCGGTTCCCGTGGCCTTGGCCGAGTCTCTGGCTTCCTCCTCGGTTCGGTGTCCGAGCGGGTCATCGCCCGGTCCTCCCACCCCGTGGTGCTCGTACGGGCGGATGAGAGCACCGCCGACGAACACCTTCCCGCCGTGGACGGTATCTATCTCTCCCGATGAGATACCCGAGACCCCGTACCGCGATGTCGTCCTCGGCCTCGACATCCATCACCCCGGCGACGAACTGATCGAGTTCGCCTTTGAATCCGCTCGACGCTGCCGCTCCGCACTTCGGGTGATCCATGCCTACCGTGTGACATACGACCAGCCGGTGGAGGAACCGCAGGTACCGGTCTCCGGACCGGAACTGCTGGCGGCGCAGGAACGCGCCCTACAAGCGATGCTACGGCCGTGGTGCGAGAAGTTCCCGGAAGTCCCCGTGAGGGAAACCGTCCGTGAAGGACGGGCGGCCACCGCAGTGGTGGGCGCGTCAGCGGGAGCCTCCCTCGTCGTCGTGGGACGCCGGACTCGGGACAGTCGCCTCGGTGCGCACATCGGTGCCGTCACTTACGCGGCGCTGCACCACGTCCGCTGCCCGGTGGCTGTCGTCCCGCACAACTGAGATTGCCGGGACGGCCGTCCCGGCGTCGTGCTGAGGACACTCGCGCTTGAACGGCGAGTACCTGGACTACGGAGCTGATGGCGGTATGTCACCAGACGTCGGACTGGCTGGCGGCGACGTACGTGACGGGTAGAACTTGCGGTAGGCGGCCAGGGCCGTCGGAAGTGTGGGGAAGATCAGATCGGGGCCGACGGTCTCCCTCAGGCCGTACGCCTCCAAGTCGTCCAAGAGATCATGCTTCACCCGGGCGAGAGCGAAGACCACGCCCCGCCGGGTCAGTTCACGGCGCAGGGCATCGACCGCGTCCAGGGCGGTGATGTCGACTTCGACATTGGCCTCGGTGTTGAGGACGAACCAGTGGACCAGCCCATCGCGTTGGTCGACGGCGGCCAGGGCACGACGGTAGAAGTCGTCTGCGTTGGCGAAGAAGAGTGGCGAGTCATAGCGGTAGACCAACAGGCCGGGAACCGTTCGGGCCTGGGGGTAGTCGTCCACGTCATGCATGCCGGCCACACCTGGCAGCAGTCCTTCGATCGCATCGTGCGGGCGCGCGACCCGGGACAGCAGTTCCGCGACCGACAGGCCGATGGCTACCAGTACGCCGTACAGGATGTCCAGAGCAAGGACGCCGACCAGACAGCCGACTGCCAGGAGCAGCTCCCGGCGGCGACAACCCGCCAGGCGCCGGAAGCCCGCCAGGTCGATCATGCGTATGGTGGCGTACACGACGAGCGCCCCCAGGGCGGCTGTAGGGGTGCGGGTCAGAAATGGGCTGAGGAAGAGCAGGACAGCGAGGACCGCCGCCCCCGCGATCAGCGAGTAGGCCTGCGTGCGGGCGCCCGTCGATGATGCGAGTGCCGTGCGGCTGGCGCTGCTGCTCACAGGGAATCCATGCACAGCGCATGCGCCGAGGTTGGCCGCGCCCAGGGCCAGGAGTTCTTGATTGGCGTCCAGATCCGGCCCTTGATCGCCACGATCACGGAAGGCTCGCGCGGTGAGGATGACATCGGTGTAGCCGACCAGGAGCACTCCCAAAGCGGGCAGCAACAGGTGCGGCAGCTCGGTGAAGCCCGGCACGGCCAGGCCGGGCAGGCCCGTCGGGACCTCGCCGATCACTTTGACGCCGTGCCGGTTGTCGAGGTCCAAAATCACCACGGTCACCGTGCCGAGCACCATGGCCAGCAGAGGGCCGGGCAACACGGGGGCGAATCGACTTACGGCGAGCACGAACGCGAGCAGGGCGACACCCAACACCAGCGTGGTCGGCTGGGCCTCCGCCAGATTCCCCGCGAAGGACCAGAGCTGGGGGAAGAAGGCGGAGCCCGTTGTGTGCACGCCGGTGAGTTCTGTCAACTGATCGGCCATCATGATCAGTGCCACGCCCGCCAGATAGCCGATCAGCACCGGCCGGGACAGCAAATCGGCGACGAAGCCCAGCCGCAGCGCATACGCGACAAGACACAGCACCCCGACGGTCATGGCGAGAGCTGCCGTCAGTGCGGGGTAGCGGGCAGGGTCCCCGGCAGCGAGCGGGCCGACCACGGTGGCCGTCATGAGCGCGGTCGTCGACTCGGGGCCCACCGACAGCAGGCGTGACGAGCCGAGCACGGCGTACAGGGCGAGCGCGGGCAGGATCGCCCACAGCCCTGCGACCGGCGGCAGGCCGGCCACGCCCGCGTACGCCATGACCTGTGGGACGAGGTAGGCGGCCACCGTCACCCCCGCCAACAGGTCGCCCTTCAGCCACGAACGCCGGTAGCGGCAGAGGATGGCGAGCCCGGGCGCCGTGCGACGCCACTGCGCAAGGTGATCACCCGAGCTGAGGGGCATGAGTCTCCTTGTGATGCGTGTGCTCAGATCCTCGTCGGCGGGTTCGCGCTCCGGCTAGCCGCCACACCGGCCTCTGCCGGCGACACCCTGGGCCTTGGGAAGCTCTGCACAAAGCTGCCCCTCGTCCGTACCCACAGCCGGCTTCGCTGACCCGACGTGGGGCAGGGGAGGCGCGGCGGGCCCAGAATGGGGCCGCCGCGCCTGCGGCCATAGGGCCGAACGGCCCCGGCCAGGTCCCTGTGGCCCCTGCACAACCACCCCGATCGACACGACGCTGGAACCCTCAAGGGATTCCAGGAGGTGGAGACCATGCCGCGCACCATCATCGTGGGCCTCGACGGTTCGCCGGAGAGCCGGGCGGCGGCCGAATGGGCGGCCCGCGAGGCCAAGCTGCGCGGACTGGCGCTGAAGCTGGTTCATGTCCGGGAGCCACTGCCGTATCCGACGGTACAGGCGCCGCTCCTCGGCGCTGAGACACAGCAGCACTGGAGCGAGCGGGTCCCGAGTGAGTCCGCCGACGGGCTGCGGCTACGGCACCCGGGTGTCGAGATCACTGCAGAACACCTCACGGGTCGGCCCGCCGAGCGGTTGTCCGAGGTGGCGAAGGATGCCCCCCCTGCTTGCCCTGGGCTCGCGTGGTATGAGCGGGCTCGGCGGATTTCTGGTGGGGTCGGTGGGCCAGGCCGTCGTTGCGCGCGCAGAACGGCCGGTGGTCCTGGTCCGCGCCGAGGAACAGGCCGCGGACGAGCATCTGATGGACCCCGCGGGCATCCCGTCCGCCGCGACTCCTTACCGGCCCGTGGTCCTGGGGTTGGCCACCGACGACGACCCGGACCCCGCGCTCGTCGAGTTCGCCTTTGAAGCGGCTCGATGCCGCGCCACCACTCTCAGGGTCGTCCACGGCTGGAATCCGCCGCCCTACTACGCGTACGGCCTCGCCGCCGATCGCGATTTTCACAACGAGCTGTCCCGGCAGGAAGCCATCACCCTCAGGCACGCCCTGCGACCGTGGCGGCAGAAGTTCCCCTCCGTCGACGTCATCGAGGAGTCCCGGTACGGACCACCGGCGGAGCATCTGGTCGATGCGGCCCGTGAGGCCTGCCTGATCGTGGTGGGCCGTCGCGTCCGGCGGAGCTCCCTCGGCGTCCACATCGGTCCCATCGCGCACGCTGTCCTGCACCACGCCGTGAGGGCAGCGGACGAGTCCCCCGACAACGCGCTGCGCGGTCACGCCAAAGCGCGCATCGCCTTCGATCTCGCCACGGGAAGTGAGGATCATGGAACTGCCTCTGATAGTGGGCGTCGATGGGTCGGAGACCAGTTTGCGCGCCGTCGACTGGGCTGTCGGCGAAGCCGCCCTGCGCGGTGTGCCTCTGCGGCTCGTGTACGCCTCGTTGTGGGAGCGCTACGAGGGGGCCGCTCTCTCCGAAGCGCTTGGCGTGACCTCAGAACAGGTACAGGCCGACACCATCGTCGAGGCAGCAGCGGAACGCGCCCATCGCCGCGAGGCGAACGTGAAGATCTCCACCGAGGTACTGCGCGGAGAGCCGGTGCCCGAGCTGGTGAACGAGGGGCGTAACGCCTGCGCGCTGGTTCTGGGGTCCCGCGGCCGCAGCGGCATCACCGAGCTGCTCCTCGGCTCGGTATGCCTCGCGGTCGCCGCCCGTGCCGACTGTCCCGTGATCGTGCTGCGCGGCAGCCACGGCAACCTGGCAGAGTCTGCGGGGCGCGGACGCGTGGTGGTGGGGGTCGGCGAAGAGCCGGAAAGTGCGGTGGCCGTGCGCTTCGCCGTCCAGGAGGCGGCGCACCGCGCGGTGCCCCTCGAGGCGGTACGTGCCTGGCGATGCCCCGCGCACGAGACCGTCGACCATCCGCTGCTGGCGGGCGAGCCGGCCCGGCTGCACGAGGAGCAGGCGGCGACGGCCCTGGAAGCGGCGCTTTGGGACGTCCCGGCGGAAGTGGAACTGCACCGGCGTATCGCCGAAGGCCCCGCCCAGAAGGTGCTGTTGGCTGCCTCCGCCGGCGCCGATCTGCTCGTCGTCGGTGCCCGACGCCGGCACGGGCACTTCGGAATCCAGCTCGGCCGGGTCGCGCACGCGGTCCTGCACCACTCCGCCTGCCCGGTCGCTGTCGTACCGCAAAGGGTATGAGCGCCGTGACCGGCTCAGCGGCCCGCCGCATGGTCGGCGGCGCCTGCCGACCGCCGCTTCCCGGCCCTCGGCCGGGCGCCCCCGGCCCGCACCCGCTCCTGGGCCATGCCGCCCGCTCCACTCGATGACGTGCCTCGACGACTACGGAGTCACCATGCCCCAGACCGCACACCAGGACAGCACGGTACTGACCGACGCGGAACTGCGCGCCCTGGACGCCCACTGGCGAGCCGCCAACTACCTTTCCGTGGGCCAGATCTATCTTCTGGGCAACCCTCTGCTGACCAAACGCCTGACGCCCGCGCACATCAAGCCGCGACTGCTGGGCCACTGGGGGACCTCGCCCGGCCTCAACCTCGTGTACACCCACCTCAACCGGGTGATCCAGGCGCGGGGCCTGGAGGCACTGTGCGTGTGGGGGCCGGGCCACGGTGGCCCCGCCGTGCTCGCGAACTCCTGGCTCGAGGGCAGCTACAGCGAGACCTATCCGGATGTCCCGCGCGACGCGGACGGCATGGATCGCCTCTTCCGGCAGTTCTCGTTCCCGGGCGGAGTGCCCAGCCATGTCGCTCCGGAGACACCTGGCTCCATCCACGAGGGAGGCGAACTGGGCTATTCACTCGCTCATGCCTACGGCGCCGCGTTCGACAACCCGAACCTTCTCGTGGCCTGTGTGATCGGTGACGGGGAAGCGGAGACCGGCCCGCTGGCCGCTTCATGGCACTCCAACAAGTTCCTCGACCCGGTACACGACGGCGCGGTCCTCCCGATCCTCCACCTGAACGGCTACAAGATCGCCAACCCGACGGTGCTCTCCCGGCTGCCCGAGCCCGAGCTCGACGCACTGCTGCGCGGCTACGGCCACGAACCCATCCACGTCAGCGGCGACGACCCGCACGACATCCACCGAGCCATGGCCAAGGCCTTCGACCAGGCACTGGACCGCATCAAGTTGATGCAGTCGACAGCCCGCGAGGAAGGCGTGGCCGAACGGGTGCACTGGCCCGTCATCGTGCTGCGCACCCCCAAGGGCTGGACCGGGCCCGCCGAGGTCGACGGGGTCCAGGTCGAGGGCACGTGGCGCGCTCACCAGGTCCCTCTGTCCGGGGTACGCGAAAACCCGGAACACTTGAGGCAGTTGGAGGCCTGGCTGCGCTCGTACCGTCCCGAGGAGCTCTTCGACGCCGCTGGGCGGCCTGCCGCCGACGTCCTGGCCTGCATCCCCGAGGGCTCCCGTCGGCTCGGCGCCACCGGACACGCCAACGGGGGCCTGCTGGTGCGGAACCTCCCCGTTCCGTCCCTCGACCGTTTCGCCGTACCCGTCGACAAGCCCGGCGCCACGCTGCATGAACCCACCCGGATCCTCGGCGATCTCCTCGAACAGATCATGCAGGACACCTCGGAACGCCGCGACTTCCGTGTCGTCGGACCGGACGAGACCGCCTCCAACCGGCTGGGAGCCATCTACAACATCAGCGGCAAGGCGTGGCAGGCCCAGACCCTCCAGGTGGACGAACACCTGGACCGCCACGGTCGGGTGCTGGAGATCCTCTCCGAACACACCTGCCAGGGATGGCTGGAGGGCTACCTCCTCACCGGCAGGCACGGCCTGTTCTCCTGCTACGAGGCGTTCGTCCACATCGTCGACTCGATGGTCAACCAGCACATCAAGTGGCTCAAGACGTCACGGGAATTGCCGTGGCGGGCACCGATCGCATCCCTCAACTACCTGCTCACCTCACACGTCTGGCGCCAGGACCACAACGGCTTCTCCCATCAGGACCCCGGCTTCGTCGACCATGTCCTCAACAAGAGCCCCGAAGTCGTACGGGTCTACCTCCCGCCGGACGCCAACACCCTGCTGTCGGTGGCGGACCACGCCCTGCGCAGCCGCGACTACGTCAACGTGATCGTCGCCGGCAAGCAGCCGTGCTTCGACTGGCTCTCCATGGACCAGGCCCGCGCCCACTGCGCCCGCGGGGCCGGAATATGGGACTGGGCAGGCTCCGCGCACGGGGACCGCGAACCCGATGTCATCCTCGCCTGCGCGGGCGATGTCCCCACCCAAGAGATCCTCGCGGCCTCCGACCTGCTCCGGCGACACCTTCCGGAACTGGCCGTGCGGGTTGTGAACATCGTCGACATGACGCGGCTGCTGCCCCGTGAGGAGCACCCCCACGGAATGAGCGACTTCGAATTCGACGGCCTCTTCACCACTGACAAGCCGGTGATCTTCGCGTACCACGGCTACCCGTGGCTGATCCACCGGCTCGCCTACCGCCGTTCCGGACACAGCCACCTTCACGTCCGCGGCTACAAGGAAATGGGCACCACGACCACACCGTTCGACATGGTCGTCCGCAACGACATGGACCGCTATCGCCTCGTCATGGACGTCATCGACCGGGTTCCCGGCCTCGCGGTGCGCGCCGCCGCCGTGCGCCAGCACATGGCCGACACCCGCACCCGGCACCACGCCTGGATCAGGGAACACGGCACCGACATGCCCGAGGTCGCCGACTGGACCTGGACCGACTGAAACCCGCCCGTCACAAAGGAGTTCACGACCATGACCACACGCGTCGGCATCAACGGCTTCGGCCGCATCGGCCGCACCTACCTTCGCGCGGCACTGGACCAGGCCCAGGCGGGCACCCAGGATGTCGAGGTCGTCGCCATCAACGACATCGCTCCGCCCGCCACCCTGGCCCACCTCCTCGAATTCGACTCGACGTTCGGCCGCATCGGCCGCGAGGTCACCCACGACGACAGCTCCCTCACCGTCGACGGCCGGCGCATCGAGGTCACCGCCGAACGTGACCCGGCGGCCCTGCGCTGGGCCGACCACGGCGCCGACATCGTCATCGAGTCCACCGGCCGGTTCCGCGACCGCGAATCGGCCGCCCTGCACCTGAAGAGCGGGGCTCACACGGTGCTGCTCTCCGCACCCGGCAAGAACGCGGACGCGACCATCGTGCTGGGCGTCAATGACGACACGTACGACCACCACAGTGACCGCATCGTGTCGGCGGCCTCCTGCACCACCAACTGTGTGGCGCCGATGGTAAAGGTCTTGCACGAGACGTTCGGCATCGACCGGGGAGTGATGACCACCATTCACGGCTACACCAACGACCAGGCCCTCCTCGACGGTCCGCACAAGGACCTGCGCCGGGCCCGCTCGGCGGCCCTCAGCATCATCCCGACCAGCACGGGAGCCGCCCGCGCCGTCGGTGTGGTCCTGCCGGAGATGGCGGGCGTCCTGGACGGCATCGCCGTCCGCGTGCCGGTGGAGGACGGCTCGCTCACCGATCTCGCGGTGGTGCTGCGCCGCGAGACGACGGCCGACGAGGTCAACGCCGCCTTCGCCGAGGCCGCGGACGGCCCCTTGAAGGGCATCCTGCGGGTTTCGAAGGCGCCCATCGTCTCGCGTGACGTCATCGGGGATCCGGCGTCCTGCGTCTTCGACCCCGCCCTGACCCAGGCCAATGGCACGCTGGTGAAGGTCTTCGGCTGGTACGACAACGAGTGGGGCTACACCAACCGGCTTCTGGACCTCACCGCGCTGGTGGCCGACCGCTGATGGACACCGGCCAGGACGGCACGGTTGCCACACCCCGCGTACTGCGGGACACAGCGGCCGTGGTCTTCGACACCGACGGCGTGATCACAGACTCCGCCCGGGTGCACGCCGCCGCGTGGAAGACGGCCTTCGACGCCTCTCCGCTCTTGCGCGGCAGGCGCCCCTTCGACGTACGGGACGACTATCTTCGATACGTCGACGGCAAGTCGCGTCCCGACGGGGCAAGGGCCTACCTGGAGTCCCAGGGCCTGACCCCCACGGAGGCCGAGGTCCAGGCCGTCGCGGCCGACAAGGAGCGGTTGTACACCGACCGGCTGCGCGAGCACGGCATCGACGCCTATCCCGGCACGGTCCGCCTGCTGGGCGTCCTGCGCTCCGCCGGCGTCGCGACAGCCGCCGTCTCGGCTTCCCGGCACGCCCTCGAACTCCTCGAATACGCGGGAGTGCGCGATCTCTTCGACGCACTCGTGGACGGCTCCGAGGCCTCCCGGCTGCACCTGGCCGGCAAACCCGACCCGGCCCTGTTCCTGGAGGCGGCCTGCCGCCTGGGGACCCCCGCGGCTCGTGCCGCTGTCGTCGAGGACGCACTGGCCGGAGTCGAGGCGGGGCGCCGTGGCGGTTTCGGCGTGGTGATCGGGGTGGACCGGACCCACACGCCGGGTACCCGTGCCGCGTTGCTGAAGCACGGAGCGGACCTGGTGGTCGACGACCTCGCGGAGCTACTGGACTCGGAGGACTGACGATGCGGGCCTGAACCTGGGAGTACGAGGCATACGACCCGGCGCGGGTGCGTCTGCGCGAGTTCCTGTGCACCCTCGGCAACGGCTACTTCGCGATCCGGGGCGCCGCCCCCGAGTGGACCGCCGACTCCGTCCACTGTCCAAAGACGTACGTGGCGGGCTGCTGCAACCGGCTCACCTCTCAGGTGGCCGGGCGCCAGGTCGAGAACGAGGACATGGCCGACCTGCCCAACTGGCTGCCGCCGCAGGTCCGCCATGGATCGACCCTGAGCAACCTCGTCCACGGCTGGATGCTGGCCCGTGCCCTTCGTGCCCGGCCTGTGGCTTCGTGCAGGAGGCGCCCTGAGCGCTACGGCGGGCACGCTGGACCCCGTCCAGCGTGGTTCGACAGGGCTTGAGAACAGGGCAGGCGCCCTGCGGTTCGTCCGCGTTCCGCTGCCGGAACTTTCCGTTTACGGGATTTCGATCCGCAACCAGGGCCACTGGGGTGTCCGTCAGCACCTGCGGTCGGGGACGCTGCACCTCACCGTGCCGGACTCCGACCGCGATCCGGTCTCCGTCTCCGACCGCACGGTGTCGGGGATTTTGGGGGAGTCCCTGCGCTCGCACCCTGCCGAGCTGACCGGTCGGCACCGAGCACCGTGTCTGCAGGGTCGGTCGGCCCCAGGTCGCGCCCGGTCAGCCCATGGGCGCCCTCTCTCGTCCGTTGGACGATCGAAGCGTCACGAGCATGGAGGAGATCCGTTATGACGGACGACCGGTTCGGCCGACCCACGGTCCTTGCCCTACTCCCCGACGGCACCACCGTGTGCATCTCCTCGCTGACACCAGCCGATCACGGACAGGTGCGGGGACCATCTCGCAGCTCATCCGGACGCCGGCTGGCTCGCCCCGCGTGCCTGTGCAGGCCTCCTGGATCTGCAGGGCGGCTCCCAAGTGCGCTCCGCCTCGGGGCACTTGGTGGCCGGGTCCGCCGGTCTGCTCACCGGCGTGGTCAAGGACGAGGTCTTTGGCCCCTTCGTACTGTTCGGCGCGCATGGCAGCGGACCTGCCGGCTTTGAGGGGCTGGAGTAACTGTCGCTGCGCCTGCCCTTAGGGCGGGCGACCTGCAAAAGAATCCCTATCCGCGCCGACTCCGCTGAGGAAGGAACACTCATGAAGCACAACAAGGTCGGCTCCGTGATGACCAAGGAAGTCATCAGCGCCAAATACGACACCACGTTCAAGGAAGTGGCACACCTGCTGGCCCACCATCACATCAGCGGGCTGCCGGTGGTCGACGACGACGAGAAGGTCGTCGGAGTGATCTCCGAGTCCGACCTGTTGGCCCGCCAGGCGGCCACCCCCGACCGCTACGAGCCCAAGCATCGCTTCCAGCTCTCCGCGCTGTCCCGCAACTCCAAGGAGCAGGCCGCGAAGGCGAAAGCCCGCACCGCCGGCCAGCTGATGAGCGAACCACCCGTAACCGTTCACGCCGATGACACCATCGTCAAGGCCGCCCGCACGATGGCGCAGCGACGCGTGGAACGGCTGCCTGTCCTGGACGAGGAAGAGCGGCTCGTGGGCATCGTCACGCGGGGCGACCTGCTCCAGGTCTTCCTGCGGACGGACGCCGACATCCATGACGAGGTGATCGAGGAGGTGCTGGTGCGCGCGCTGTGGTTGTCGCCTCGGCTCATCGACGTGTCGGTGACCGAAGGCGTGGTCACTCTCGCCGGCCAGATGGAGCGCAGGAGTGAGACGGAGATTGCCGCCTCCATGGCGCGTCAGGTGGACGGCGTCGTCGCGGTGGTCGCCAAGCTCAGCTACCGGCTGGACGATTCACACCTCAGGCCGGACGAGCAGGCATTGCACGGCGTCACCGAAGAATGGCTGCGAAAGCTGTGAAAGCAAGCGGAAACCCATGCCCAGCAGCGTGTTGATCGCCTACGGGACCACCGACGGGCCGACTGCCCGGATCGCGGGTCCTCGACTTCCTGGGCTGCCGCCTCGGCCAGCCTTTGCTGTTCCATGAGGACTCACACCGTGTTCAGGTCGGTTCCTGCGGCCCCTACGGGCACAGCTGAGGCGCCGTGACACGCGCGCGACGGCTGTGAGCCCAGTCGGGGCCAGCCGGGCTCGAAGCAGGTCCGGTCGGCCCTGGTGGACGGGCCGGGGCGGCGCGACGCTGGGAGGGAAGGAAGACCCCAACTACGTGAAAGGTGGGGCGAGATGAGTGGCATGATCGAGCGGCTGCCGAACTGGCCGTCGGCCCTGCCCGACCTGTTCGGCTGGGTCGAGGCGGGACTGCCCGGCTTGCACACGGTGCCCGGGCTGCACGGTATCCGGATCGAGGAGTCCTTCACCGAAGGGACATACATCCTGCGGGCCGAGCTCCCCGGCATCGACCCCGCCAAGGACGTCGAAATCACCGTGACGGAAGGCGTCCTGACGCTCCGCGCCGAGCGCAGCACGGAGGCCACGGACAAACGCCACACGGAATTCCGTTACGGCACCTTCGCCCGCGCCGTCCGGCTGCCCGCCGACGCCCGCGGCGACGACGCCACGGCCGACTACAAGGACGGCGTACTGACCATCACCGTTCCGGTACCGGAGACGAAGACCGGCACCAAGACCATCCCGGTGCGGCACACCGGAGCGTAACCCGCCCGTACCGCCGGCGCCTGCGTGACCAGACCACATCGGCCGCACAGGCGCCGTGCCCACGTTCATCTGGGCGGGCAGCACCCCAAGACGGGCCGAATCGCTCTTTCTCCAACCGTTCCCGCCTCGGCCCGGTGTTGCCGGCGGTGCCCGAGCGAACCGGCAAGAAGGTGAGGGGGACGATGAAGCTGCCTCTGGTCGTGGGCATCGACGGTTCCGAGTCCAGCCTCCGGGCCACGGACTGGGCGGCCGCCTACGCGGCGCGGCATGGCCTTGTGCTGCGCCTGGTCCACGTGTCTGTACGAGAGTCGCACGAAGGCTCAGTATCCCCGGTGGAAGACCGATCCTCCCCGCACGTGGATGCCGACCTTCTGGTCCACGATGCCGCCGAACGCGCTTGGCGCAGCAAACCCGACGTGGAGTCCACCACCGAGGTGCTCTACGCGGACCCCGTGCAAGCGCTCCTGCGTGAAGGGCGGCACGCGACCGCGCTCGTCACCGGGTCACGCGGGCGTGTCGAGATCACGGAGCTGCTCCTCGGCTCGGTCGGCCTGGCCTTGGCGGCGCGCGCCGAGTGTCCAGTGATCGTGGTGCGGGGTGCTGCATTCAGTCGGCAGGGAAGGCACGAGCGCATTCTGCTCGGTGTCGGCAACAGCCCGGCAGCCGATGCCGTGGTGCGATTCGCCTTCGAGGAAGCGGAAGCCCGGCGCTGTGAGCTCCACGCCGTGCGTGCCTGGCGCCGCCCAGCCGTTGAGGGGGCCAGCCATCCTCGGCTTACCGCGCAGTCCGTGCACTTCCATCAGGAACAGGCCTCCACCCTGCTCGACGAAGCGGTGCGCGAGGCATCCATCGATCACCCCGGCGTGGTGGTGCATCGCGCCACCCCCGAACGTACCGCTCGCAAGGCACTCCTGCGCCGCTCAGCCGCCGCCGACCTACTGGTGGTCGGTGCCACGAGGCGCCACGGCCACATCGGTCTGCAGCTCGGCCGGGTGGCGCACGCGGTGCTGCATCACGCTCAGTGCCCCGTGGCGGTGGTCCCGCATCTGGGATGACGCTTACGAGGATCACGCCACGGGCGGACAGAGTGCCTTCCAACGTCACGCCAGTGCTGCCCCGCCCGCTTCGAGGCAGGCAGCAGGGCAGCAGGGGGCGCAACAGCCGGAGCCGGGGTACTGCTTCACGCCCGAGGCTGAGAGCTGGAGTTGTCCTACGTGGACAGGACCCCTCGTCCGTCGACCGAGAGCGTGGTGCCCTCCGGCACCGCGTTCCCACGGAGTGCCGTGAACCGACGCCTCTGGTCATCGACCGTGAGCGGCGCAGTGCCTCCGAGCGTGCGGTCGGCCTAACCCGTTGACTCCGCGTCGTGGCATACACCGCAGGTCATGTGACGTGCGTCGCGAAGACCGTGACTCAGCCCCATGCCCGCCACATGCCGCGCTTCCTCACCGGTCACGCGTACGTGTTTCGGGCACACTCCACCTCCACAATGGCGGCACACAGCGACTGCCTGCTCGGTTTCGCCGGCCTCGGCGCAGTCGTAGCACCTCATGCCGATCCCCTCTCACCCGAGATCGTGACTTTCGTTCATCGTGCCGCTCGGCACACCCGTGCGCTGTGGGCCAGTCGGCCCCGCTCCGGGGACGTCCGGCCCATGTGCCCATACAGCGGAGAGTCAGCCCGGCAAGGATGGGGAACCAGGGCTGCCTTCCCCGCGTCTCCCAGGCCGAACAGGACGCCCAGACGCATGGAGTGCTCTTCAGCGCCCAGCCAGTACTCCGGTGAGGAGTACGACGTGCTGGATGAGAATGTCGCGCGGCCGTCCCCGCCGCGTCACGCGAACCTGAGCTGCTTGGGACGCTACAGCTCCCGTGCCATGGTCCCGGCGGTCGGGGCCGGCGTGCGCTGCGTGACCCGGACGCCACCGGGCTCGACTACGAGGATGGGGTGCAGGAGTGACCGCGAACGCCACGACGGCCGCCCGCTTCTGCCGGAGGCTCAGCATGGCATCCCAGTGGTTTGGTGCGCCCGTGAGGATGAAGGCGGCGATGCCCGGGTCGGCCAGGCGCTGGGTGGCGATGGCGGAGCGGGCACCGGAGGCCCGGGGATTTATCTCTGCTCGGTTGGGGTTACCCCTTCGGTAGGGTACCCGCGGGGGTATCCAGAAGGAGTGTGTGGCTGTGGAACTGGCGATGGCGGCTGAGGAACTGAAGACCGTGGTCAACCGGCTGCGCCGGGCGCAGGGACAGATCGCCGGTGTGATCAAGATGATCGAGGAGGGGCGGGACTGCGAGGACGTGGTCACGCAGTTGGCTGCCGCGTCCCGGGCTCTGGACAAGGCGGGTTTCGCGATCATCGCCACGGGGTTGCAACACTGCCTGACCGATGCGGACATGGCCGCTTCCGGTGACCGGGAGGAGATGCGGGCCCGGCTGGAGAAGCTGTTCCTTTCTCTTGCCTGAAGCCGGGGCGCCGTCGGCATCTGATCGTCCGCCAGGTGTCAGATGAGGGTGTCGATGAGCATGAAGGCGGCTACGGCCAGGAGGACGATGGCGAAGGTGTGTTGCAGCAGGGTGCCGGTAACTTTGGCGGCCAGGCGTTTGCCGTCCCAGGCGCCGAGGATCGCCGCACCCGTGAAGGGGCCGATGACCGCCCAGTCGATGCCGGCGGTGGTGGCGCCGCGGGTGGCCAGGGAGGCTATGGAGTTCGCCGAGATGACCAGCAGGCTGGTGCCGACGGCGGCCTGCATTTCGAAGGCCAGCACGGTGACCAGGGCGGGGACGGCGAGGAAGCCTCCGCCGACCCCGAGCAGCCCGGTCAGCGCCCCGAGTCCCACGCCGGCGCCGGCGGCCTTTGCCGGTTGCACCACGGGCGTCCGAGCGGCGCTCGCCTGGCCGGGACGCAGCATCTTCGCGGCGGCGAGGGCTGCGATGGCGGCGAATGCGGCGGTCAGTACGGGCTGGGGCAGGCGGGAGGCGGCGGCTCCGGCCGCTGCGGCGGGCACCAGTCCGGCCGCGGCGAACAGGGCACCGGCTTTCCAGCGGACGTTGCCGGTGCGGGCGTGGGCGTACAGAGCGGTGAGCGAGGTCGCGGCGACGATGATCAGGCTGGCGGTGGTGGCGGCAGCCGGGGTGAAGCCGAGCAGATAGATCAGCGCGGGCACCGCCAGGACGCTGCCGCCCCCGCCGAGCGCGCCGAGCGCGAGGCCGACCACGGCTCCTGCGAACAGGGCCAGAATCAGCGCGCTCACGCTATGACACCGCCGCCGCCGCCCTGGCCGGTGACCGGCAGGCCCTCTCGAGCCCAAGCGACCATGCCGTCGGTGACGTCGGTGACGTCGGTGGCCTCGATGCCGCGGCCGGCCAGGAGCTTGGTGGCCTGCTGGGAGCGGTGACCGGAGCGGCAGATCGCCACCACCGGCCTGCCCTGAGCGGAGGGCGGGAGCGATGCCCCGGCCATCAGGCGAGACAGCGGCAGGTGCAGCGCGCCGGGCGCGTGTCCCGCCGCCCATTCCGGTGTCTCGCGCACGTCCAGCAGCACGGCCTGGCCGTCGCGGGTGCGTTGGTGAGCCTGTTTCGGGGTGAGGCGGCCGGGGCCGCGGCGAAGAAGCGGAAACATCGTCGGGTCACTTTCGTGCAGGTGGTGCGGGCGGGCTGTCAGTCGGTGGCATCGGGGCGGGTGAGGGGCAGTCCCGCCTCGGTGGCGGCGTCGAAGCCGTCGTCGACGGCGACCACGTCACGGCCTGCGGCATCCAGCAGGGAGGCGGCGATCGCCGCGCGCATCCCGCCGGCGCAGTGCACCCACACCACCCCGTCCGGCACCTCACCGATACGCCCGTGCAGCTCGTGGATCGGGATGTGGACCGAGCCGTCGATGTAGCCGTCCGCGCGCTCGGAATTGCGGCGTACGTCCAGGACGACCACGTCAGCGCCACGCTCGCGCACCTGGGCGAGGCCGGCGAAGCGGGCGCGGGGGAAGGAGGCGAGCTCTTCGCCGGGACGGATCCAGTCGGCCTGGTCGCCGGTCGCGGCGGCGGCCGGGCGGTCGATGCCCACCCGGGCCAGCTCCCGCTGTGCGTCGGTGATCTGCTCAGGAGTGTCGGCGAGCAGGGTGACGGGCTTGCCCCACGGGATCAGCCAGGCCAGGTAGGTGGCGAGCTTGCCCTCGCCCTCGAAGTTGAACGACCCGGCCACGTGCCCCTCGGCGAAGGCCATGCGGCTGCGCAGGTCCACCACCCATTCGCCCGCGGCCAGCCGGGCTGCGATCTCCTCGGCGTCCGCCCGCCGCGGCGGGGTGAGGTCGATCGGTGCGGGCCCTGCTGCGTTGGCCGGGCCCATGTGCGCGTAGTAGGCGGGCACGTCGTCCAGGCCGGCGAGTATCTGCGTGACGAAGGTGTCCACATCCAGGGTCAGCGCGTCGTTGGTGACGCGTTCCTTGCCGATCGTGGTCGCGTCCTCCTCGGCCTGCGAGGAGGAGCAGAAGCTGCCGAAGCCGTGGGTGGGCAGCACCGGTACCTCATCGTCCAGCTCGTCGACCAGGCGGTGGGCGGAGGCGTGCTGGGCGCGGGCCAGCTGCTCGGTCAGCCTGGGTTCAACCAGATCCGGGCGGCCCACGGTGCCGATCAGCAATGATCCGCCAGTGAACGCCGCGACCCCGCGCCCGTCCTCTGCAAGGGCGTAGGAGGTGTGGTGCGGGGTGTGCCCGGGAGTGGCGATCGCGCGCAGCGCCAGGCCATCGTCCACCGTGACCGTGTCGCCGTCGGCAACCGGGGTGCGGGCGAGGGACACCTGGGCCTCGGCCGGCACCAGGTAGGTGGCGCCCGTCACCCGGGCCAGTTCCAGACCGCCGGTGACGTAGTCGTTGTGCACGTGGGTCTCGGCCACGAAAGCGATGCGCACACCGCGCCGGGCTGCCGCGACGATGACCTGATCGATGTCACGCGGCGGATCGATGACCACCGCGGCACTGGGTCCGCCGGCCAGGTAGCTGCGGTTGCCCAGGCCCTCGAATTCCAGGGTGTCGATGAAGAACACGACGACGACTCCTCACGAACGGTGGGACGGTGTACCCCGGGGGGTATCTGACACTCACCCTAACAGCAATACCCGGGGGGGGTATTCCAGAGATGGACGGCACCCCCTTGCCAGGCGCCGCCTCAAGCTGCGCGGGTACCCGGTGGGGTATAGAGGAAACGGCCGTTTCCTGCCAGTGGGAGTGCTCATGTCCTACGACCGCACCGTGTCTGGCGCGGCGGCCGACATGCAGTGGCTCTCCCGCGTCGCCGCCGTCCACGCCCGGGTGATTTCACCCGGGCACGCCGCGTGCACAGTCCGCGACCGACAAGTAGGTCAAGTGAGCGGCTCGAGTACGGCACGCAAGCGCATCCAACCGATCCGAAGAGGGCAACTGCGGCTGCTTTCGCATCGGGTGGCGGCGCGGCTCCTAGAGTCTCCGCCAGGGCCGGACAACCAGCCTTCACGTCTTTCGAAGGAGAACCATGACCAGTGTGGAAGTGTCCCTCAAAACCCTGCTGACCGAGGCCGAAGGAGCGCTCGGAGCCGCCGTCGTCGACTACACGAGCGGCATGGCGCTCGGCACGCTGGGCGGCGGCAAGGACCTGGATCTGAACGTCGCGGCGGCCGGCAACACCGACCTGATCCGCGCCAAGGTGCGCACCATGGAGATGCTGGGCCTCAAGAGCGAGATCGAGGACATCCTCGTCACTCTGGGCACCCAGTACCACCTCATCCGTCCGGTGACCGGAAGGTCAGGTAACGGTCTCTTCATCTATCTCGTCATCGACAAGGCCCGGTCGAATCTCGCTATGGCGCGCCGCCTCCTCAAGCTCACCGAGGAGCAGATCGAGGTGTGAGCCCCGACGTTTTTTCTACGCCCGCTACTTGAAGAATTGTTCAAGCCGCTAGCTCTGCATCTTCCGAACTCTCGGATCGAGTGGTCCCGGCCGGGGAGGGGGGACGTCACGCCGGGTGCGGCGGCGGCGGTCAGGGCCGCCGCACCCCCGTCTCAGGGCCTCATCCGCGTCAGGAGAGTGAGAGATCCCGTGCAGGCGCCCCTCTACCAGGTCAAAGCAGAGTTCTTCCGCATGCTCGGGCACCCGGTCCGCATCCGCGTCCTGGAACTCCTCCAGAACGGACCGGTATCGGTACGGGACCTGCTCATCGAGATCGACGTCGAGCCCTCGAACCTCTCTCAGCAACTCGCCGTACTGCGCCGCTCCGGCATCGTCGTCTCCACCCGCGAAGGCACGACCGTCACGTACGCCCTGGCCGGTGGCGATGTCGCCGAACTCCTGCGTGCGGCACGCCGCATCCTCACCGAACTCCTCGTCGGCCAGACCGCCTTGCTGGCCGAACTCCAGGACTCCGAGCAGCATCAATAGGCGTCGTGACCGGGCGTGTTCAAGCGTGTGGTCCCAACCGCCGGGCCAGACGACGGTACGCAGCCGTTCCAGCGGGGCAAGTGCCGGCACATCGGTCACTTGAGATCCATCTCCTTGGAGCGCAGCTGCTGGAGGAAGGCATCCCCAACCTTCCGTGGCGGTCCTGCACGCGGTCACCGATCCGGTATGTGAGACGACGAACCGGCAACTCGCCAACGCGCCCGTCCGGCCCGCCCCCGGAAGGGGCCGGGCGGTCCCCTGGCGAGGCCGACCGGCCTCTTCGGGCGCTCGCCCGGACGCGAGGATGGTGGTGACGACGGGCACGCGCATCCGGCAGGAGGGGGAGGGCCATGCTTCCCCGGGTGAGCACACGCTTTCGGTGGCGGCGCACGCACCTGTCCGAAGATGGCACCGACAGCACCGAAACGCTTCCTCTTGCCAGTCCTGATTTCGCGCGCTCGTCCGGATCGACGGAACGTACCGCCCCGGTGTTCGTCGACTCGACGGGCCGTCGGGGCCGGGTCGTGCGGCGTCTCGCGTATGGATTCGGCGCGCTGTGTGTCGCTTACACGATCGCGCTTGCGCTCAGCTTCATGGGTGCGGCGCCCTTCGCCCCCGGAACGTTGCTGCCCATCCCCGGAGTACCGTCCGACGAGCCGGGCACGGTGCGGCGGACACCTCCGACGCATTCGCCGGGTCCCACCGCGGCGCCAGGACCCGCGAGTCCCTCCTCGACAGACGTGCCCAGCCGGCCCGTGCCGACATCATCCGAGCCGGCCGATCCATCACGCCCCAGCGGCAGCGCGTCGAGCGCCGCGTCACCGCCCGGCACCACGGCCCCCACTCCCTCCGTGACGAGTAGCGGCCGACCGACGCCGAGTACGACGCCGAGTACGACGGGCCCCGGCCCGACCTCGGACACCAGCGAATCGGTGACGGGGCCCCCACTCGGCACAAGGGGCACACCATCCGCTGCCAAGGTTCCTGCACCGTTCACCGGCGATGGTGTTCCCTGGGTGATCGTCCTCATCGCCTCACCTCTGACTCGGGCGACCCGGTCATGACTCCCTATCACCCGAGGGGCCAGTCACGGACCGGGCGCGTCCTGCCCGCGGAGCGGCGGCGCGGGGCGGTGTCGCGCCCAAGAGTCGCTCTCCTGCTGCTGATCCTGTGCGTCCTGGCCGGCATCCTGTTCCTGCACGGCTACGTGCACGGTGACTTCGGCGCCGACCATCGGGTCCGTGCGCCGGTATCCGCGACCGACCGGGTTCCGGCGGCGGTCCTGCGCGGCGGGCCCGTCGTCGACACCACCGGCTCCCGGACGAGCAGCCACCGCCTCCCGGACCATGTGGTCGCCCTTACTTTCGACGACGGACCGGACCCGACATGGACGCCGCGGGTCAGGGAGGCACTCGACCGGCACGGAGTGGACGGAACCTTCTTCGTCACCGGCGCGGCGGCCGCTCGCGAACCTGGCATCGTCCGTGACCTGGTGGGCTCAGGTCATGAGATCGGCGTGCACACCTTCACCCACCCCGATCTCAGTTACCAGTCCCAGGGGCGGTTCGACCGCGAACTGGCCCAGACCCAGCTGGCGCTGGCAGGAGCGGCCGGCATCCACAGCTCGCTGGTGCGCCCGCCGTACTCCTCTCACGCCTCGGACCTGGACAACAAGTCCTGGCCGGTGATCCGGCGGCTGGGAGAAAAGGGGTACACCAGCGCATTCGTCGACATCGACAGCGAGGACTGGCGGCGGCCGGGGGCGGATGCCATCGCCGCTCGCGTCACCCGGCCCCTGACCGGGCAGGGCGCCGTTGTACTGCTGCACGACTCAGGCGGCGACCGGTCCCAGACGGTGCGGGCTTTGGACCGGATCGTCACCGAACTCAAGAGCCGGGGCTACCGCTTCACCACCGTGACCGGCGGGTTGAGCGCTGCGGCTGCGCATCGGCAGGTCGGAGGCACTGAACTGTGGAGTGGTCGTGTGTTCGTGGCAGCGGTCGTGGTCGCCGATTGGCTCGTGCCCGTCCTCGCGGTGCTCCTCGCGGCGGTCGGGACGTTGATGCTTGTCCGGTTCGTCGCGATGCTGCTGCTGGCCCACCACCACGCGCGTACGCGTCGGCGCCCGGGCTTCTCCTGGGGCCCGGAGGTGACCGCCCCGGTCGGCGTCGTCATCCCCGCCTACAACGAACGCGAGTGCATCGCCCAGACGGTGCGGTCGGTCGTCGAAGGCGAGCACCCGGTCGAAGTCGTCGTCGTGGACGACGGCTCAAGTGACGGCACCGCCACCATCGTCCGCTCCCTGCGCCTGCCCGGGGTGAGGGTCGTAGGGCAGGCCAACCGGGGCAAGGCCGCCGCACTCGAGCACGGTGTCGCACTCGCCTCCCACGAGCTGATCGTGATGATGGACGGCGACACCGTCTTCGAGCCCACGACCGTGCACCGTCTGGTGCAGCCGTTCGCCGACCGGCGCGTCGGGGCCGTGTCAGGCAACACCAAGGTCGGCAACCGTGGTCGTCTGCTGGGCACCTGGCAGCACCTCGAGTACGTGATGGGCCTCAACCTCGACCGCCGTATGTACGACCTGCTGGGTTGCATCCCGACGGTGCCGGGCGCCGTCGGGGCGTTTCGGCGCACCGCACTGCGCCATGTCGGCGGCATGAGCGACGACACCCTGGCCGAGGACACCGACATCACCATGGCGCTGCACCGGGGTGGTTGGGAAGTGGTGTACGAGGAGGGGGCGCGCGGCTGGACCGAGGCTCCGACCGGCATCGGTCAACTGTGGCGGCAGCGTTACCGCTGGAGTTACGGAACGCTGCAGGCGATGTGGAAGCACCGGCATGCCGTCGTCGAGCGGGGCCACGCGGGCCACTTCGGGCGCTTCGGTCTCGCCCTGGTGGTGCTGTTCACGGTCCTCACCCCGCTCTTGGCTCCGCTGATCGACCTGTTCCTGCTGTACGGGCTGGTCTTCCAGGACCCGGTGCGCACCGCCGTGGCGTGGTGCGGGCTGCTGGGGGTGCAGATGCTGTGCGCGGGATACGCGCTGCGCCTGGACGGTGAGAAACTACGGACACTGTGGGCGCTTCCGCTGCAGCAGATCGTCTACCGGCAACTCCTGTACCTGGTCCTGCTGCAGTCCTGCGTCACGGCGGTCACCGGCGGCCGGCTGCGCTGGCACAAGCTCCGGCGCGTGGGCGGAGTCACCGTGGAGCCCCGTCCGAAACGGCTTCCTGCGGCGCAGCCTCCGCCGCCGCCCAGGCCGTCAGGGACCGATGTGACGCGGCCACTTCCCGTGTCGTCGCCGAACTCCGTGTCGCGAACCCCGCCCCTGCCTGGACCGGCCTCGTCGGACCGGGCGACCGCCACCCGCGCGACCGAGACCGTACGCCTTCCGGGCAGCGTTCCGCGCAAGAGCAGTCGCAACCTCTATCTGGACTTCCTGCGCGCCCTGGCCCTGGTACGCGTTGTGATGTACCACACCTTCAACTGGGCCTGGCTCACGCTGGCCTTTCCCGCCATGGGCGTCATGTTCGCCCTCGCCGGTTCACTGATGGCTCGCTCCCTCGACTGCCGTGACCGCACGGCGACAGCGGTGGTACGCGCCCGGATGCGCCGACTCCTGCCACCGGTGTGGCTGTTCGGGCTGATCGTCGTGGGCGTGATGCTGCTGAGCGGCTGGCGCCCGGACGAGGACGGCGACACGTCCACGACATGGCCCGCGATGCTGTTCTGGGTCGTTCCTCTGGGTGACCCGCCCGCCGCACCCGACGACTGGGCACAGGAGATCGTCGCACCGCTCTGGTACATCCGCGCATACCTGCTGTTCGTCCTCTTCTCGCCCCTGCTCCTGCGGATGTTCCGCAGGTCGCCCCGGTCCTGCGTGATCGGCTTCCTGGCCTTGGCGGCCGTTGCACAGGCCGAGATCACTCCGCTGCCCGCGCGGGTCGAGGACTCCGTGGTCGACCTGGCCATCTTCGGCGCCTGCTGGTTGCTGGGTTTCGCCCATCGAGACGGCATGGTCAAGGAGCTGTCCACCGCTCTGGTGTGGACGCTGGGCGCGGGCGTGATGGCGGTCGGCGGATGGTTCGCGATGACCCATCGGACGGAAGAGGGGTACGACCTCGGGGCGATCCCCCTCGCCCAGGCCCTGTGGTCGTTCGGATTCGTCCTTCTCCTGCTGCGCTTCGGCCCAAAGGACGACAGCTGGGTGATTCGCCACCGGCCGTTGCACGCGGCCGTGGTGTGGTTCAACGCCCGCGCCGTGACGATCTATCTGTGGCACGAAGTAGCTCTTGTGTGCGGCATCCTTCTCGTCGACCAGATGTGGAAGGTGCCTGCGATGGAGTCCTACCTGCCGCTGGACACCCAATGGTTCCTCTTCCTGGTGGCGTGGCCGCTGATCGTCGTGGCGGTGCTGCTGATCGGATGGACCGAGGACTGGGCGGCAAAGCGTCCATTGCGCCTTTGGCCGCGGCCTGCGGGCCGCGGCCGATGAGAACCGGGTGCGGTGACCGCCTCAAGGAGAGCAGGCGGTTCAGTCACGGTAGCGACGGTGGTCGTCGCCCTTGCCCATGTAGTGCCGTTCTTGTATGACCGTCTCGCGTTCACCGGGCCGTTTGACCATCCCGGGAGTACCCATGAAGGCCATGAGGCCGAGGATGCCCGCGGCCAGCAGGGTGAATCCGACGACGAAGGAGCTGGGGCCGAAGAGGATGCATGCTCCGGCAACGGTCGCGCCTATGAGAAGCAGGGGAACCATGACTGCCTTCCTTCGTATGCCGCCAACTCGCTTGTCGGGCTTCAGGCCTGTACAGGCCACGAGTGGGAGCGCAGGTACAACCGGTGATGAGCGGTTGGGTCCGTCCTGCCGCGGCGGCCGGGCATTTGTTTGTGCCATCGGCAAGTCGATCGCCACCAACGCTCCCTTCTGATGCAAGTTCAGTGTCTGGCGCCGGCCCCGGACGGCACAGGGGCTGAGCGGGTAGGGGCCAGGCCGAACGGCCCTCTACGCGTATGCGGCGGCTCACACCTTCAGCAGGAGGGGTGAGCGGACTGAAGGGCGGCACATCGCCTCGGCACCGAAATGGGCGTGACGAGCGTAGAGCGCCGCGCCGTTGGCGCCGTTGCTGTAGACGCAGGCCGAGCTTCGCCTCAAGCGCCGTCGAAGTCGAATCCGGTCCGGCCCGGGTGCACGAAGTTCGTCGCCCCCTCCGCCGACAAGGCTCAGCCTTTGGGCCCCAGTAGGGAGCCGTGGGAACGGCTGCCTACAGGGGTGATCGCGGACGCCGTGCGGCATGTACATCGGGGGTCATCACCGCTGTCCCTCATCTGTGGTGGCGGGCGTCGGCAGTGCGTCCGCAGCGCCGGAATGCGGCCGAAGTGGCACCGAAGGCGATTGTGTCCGAAAGTTCCGTTTGCGGGGCGCCTGGAAGGCAGTTGTCTGGTGGCAGGCACAGGCTCCACAACCAGCCCTGGAGGGGTCATGACCAATCGCATGGATCAACCGCGAAAGCTTGATCTCGTCGGTAACCCGGTGCTCGTAGGAGGGTGTGGCACGGGCCACGAGGCGACCTTGCACTATCGCGTCGGTGACGGTCACGTCGAGGTGACCGGCCACTTCAGCGCGGGGGGCGGCACCGGGGAGCACGGCCAGTTCCAGGTCGCCGCGGACGTCAGCCGCGTCAAGTTCAGCTCCGATCAGATCCTGGTTCAGGTGTTCGAGAAGAGCCCCAAGGACGGCAGCGAGATCAACGTGGTGACGGTGCCGGTATTGTACGGGCCCCGGATCGTGCCCGGTTACTACGGCTACCGCGAGCACAAGGTGGTCAAGGGCGACACCCTGTCGGGACTTGCGAAGGCGCATTACGGAGACGCGTCATTGTTCAAGCGCATACAGCGCGCCAACCCGGACCAGATCAGTGACCCCGACAAGATCATCCCGGGACAGGTGCTGCGGATTCCCATCGGCTCCTGAACGCACCGCCTCACCGTCGCGTGGGCCGGGCAACGCCGAGGTCTGTGACCGGGCCTGCCTCCGGGCATCGATGCGGCAGACATCGACCCGCCAGAGGGTGGTCACCGGGGCGTCCGGCCTCATCCGGGGTCGGACGCCCGCTGTGCGGGCGCACCGTACCGTGGCACTTCTGCGGTGCTCCGCCCGGCCGGGTGGAGCACCGCGCGGGCGACCAGGCGGGTGTAGTGCCCCACGGCTCTGTGCGACCACCGAACGATACGTCTGACCTGGGGCCATCCGTATCCGCGGGCGTACGTGTTCGGCCAGGGAACGGCAACGACCGGACACCGCGCATGGCGAATGGCGCGAACGGCCGTGGAGTTTCGCGACAGTGGCCAACCGGGGCCGCGGGCCCCCAAAACGAGGCCGAGGGCGTGTGCGGACTCCTTGGTCAGCACACGCGCCGGCCTGCCGCGGAGCACCGCGTGGTGTACCGGCACGGCCGGATGAGCGACCTGGCAGCCTGCCACCATCTGCGACAGCAGACGCCTGCACTCCTCCAAGGCCGCACGCTCGTCCAAGGAGCCCAGCAGCGGCCCGTGCCAGATGTGCAGCACCCGCAGCGCGGCCTTGTGCCGGGCGGCCTCCTCAAAGGCGTAATGCAAGGCAGCCGCGGAATGGCGTCTGCCGTCCCAACCGACGCCCACCCCTACGACGAACAAGGGCTTCCGTCGCACGTCGGATTGAGCCTCGGGGACCACCACCGGGCAGCCGGCATGCGCGATGATCGGCCTGGGGCGAAGCGCCTCCCCGGCGAACAACGCCGGGAGTCTGTTCGGCCGCCGTGCGCCGACCACCAGGGCCGCCGCCGCACGGGCCGGCCCGCACAGCGTCCGAACCGAGATGTTCGCCACGGCCGACGTGGAGATCTCCAGTTGCGGATGCTGCTGACGGACGGAGGCCACGGCTTTGCGCAGGTCCTCTTCCGCCGGGTTGCGCCCCTCGTCTCCGCGCCGACGCTCGGGCGCATACGGCTTCTGGCCAGGCGCCCCCTCGCCGACGAGGACCAGCATCAGCGGCAGTCTGCAGCGGCGCGCCTCCTCGGCTCCCCAGTCGACGGCCGTACCACAGGGCCGGCCGGCTTCAACGGCGACCACGATCCTGTTACCGGGCGACGACGTCATCGGCGATCAGCTCCCCGGACTTGTGCCGACGCTGCGGCCATCCAGTATGTGGCCCACGCAGTGGCGACGGCAGATACCGGAGACGTGGCGGCCGAGGCTCGGCCCCCGCGTCGCTCGGTGAAGGCCAGCCAGAACGCCGGACAAGGGACAGCCTGGGCGAAGGACGTGTGGTTCAGGTCAGCGGACCAGGACACCCTCACCGGAGCGGGGTACGACGGCCGTCCAGCCCAGCTTGTGATCGATGCGGTCGCGCAGGGCGGCGGACGCGGCTGGTTCGCCGTGGACGAGGTAGGTGGTGTGCGGGGGAGGGGCGGCACGCAACCAGTCGATGATCTGGCTCGCGTCGGCGTGCGCCGAGAAATGGGGTACGTCGGCGACCTCCGCCCGTACGGGCACGTACTCGCCGAACATCTTCAGCACCCGCGCCCCGTCCACCAGGTCCCGCGCCCGGGTGCCGGCCGCGGCGAAGCCGATCACCACCACGGCGTTGCGAGGGTCCGGGAGCAGGCGGTGCAGATGGTGCAGGACACGGCCGCCGGTGGCCATGCCGGCCGATGAGACGATCACGGCGGGGCCGTGCACGCTGTTGATGTCGATTGAGTCCTGGACCGTCCGCGCGGCGAGGAACGGCTCGGGGCTGAGCGCGGCCTCCCCCTGGGCCAGTACCTCCGGGCGCAGTTCCACCGATTGTTCGCGTATGGCGTCCCGGTACACGTCGAGGGCGGCCAGTGCCATGGGGCTGTCCACGTACACGGGGACGGACCGGGGCAGGATGCCCGTGTCGCGCAGTGCGCTCAGCTCATGCAGGACGACCTCGGTACGGTCGATCGCGAAGGCGGGAATGACGACGGTGCCGCCGCGGGCGAGGGCCCGCGCGATCACGGAGGCGAATGCCGACCGCCCGAGCTCCCGCTCGTGGTGACGGTCGCCGTATGTCGACTCCATGAGCAGCACGTCGGCACCTGCGAACGGTTCCGGGGGCAGCAGCAGCGGGTGTCCTGCCCGCCCCAGGTCACCGGAGACGGCGAGGGTGTGGCCGTCCTCCAGCGTGAGGTGGGCCCATGTCGAGCCGAGGATGTGCCCGCCGTGGTGAAGGGTCAGCCGGGTGCCGGCCATGATCTCGACGTCGTCACCGACCGGGATGGGGTCGAAGAACGCCAGCGTTTTCTCGGCGTCGGAGTCGTTGTAGAGCGGCTTGGCCGGCCGGTGCTTGGACCAGCCGTGCTCGTTGGCGTGCCGAGCGGCTTCCATCTGGAGCCGGGCGCTGTCACGCAGCACGATCCCGGCGAGGCGGGTGGTGTGGGCACTGGCGAGAATCGGGCCCCGGAAACCCTGCCGGACCAGCCGCGGCAGATAGCCGCAGTGGTCCAGATGAGCGTGGGTGACGACCACGGCGTGGATGTCGGTGACGTCGCGGCCGAACCGTTCCCAGTTGCGCCGCCGCAGGTCCGCGAACCCTTGGAAGAGGCCGCAGTCCAGGAGGATCCGCGCATGGTCGCTCTCGACGAGGAACTTGCTTCCGGTGACCGTCCCCACGCCACCGAGGAAGCTGAGCAGCGCCGGCCGTGGAGCGGCCGTAGCGGGGTTCGAGGCTGTTTCGGTCATGGTTTGCCCTCCTCCGTGAAGTGGGCCGGTTTCACCCTTGCATGCGGAGCGTGCGCTCCGGATGGGCCTGAACGGTCCTTGAGCAGGGCCGATCGGCTCATATGGTTCCCCGTCGGCGTCGAGCACGCGGCTCGCGGACGAACCAGGGCTGGAGGGTGTGTTCGCGCCGATCCGTGGTCACGATGTCACGGTCTGCGCTTAGGGCTCTGCGGTGAACCGCACGCTCGGTAGGGTGGGAATCGTGGGCCTTTGGGCGGGCTGTCCCCTGTCTGCGTGTACCGGTCGGAGGATGCGATGAGTGGGGAAGAGCGGGGTGGGACTGGTCAGCAGCTGCCCAAGCTGCGGCTGGATGAGCTGCTGGACGAGTTGCAGGCGCGGATCGACGCGGCGCGCGGGGCGCAGGACCGGGTGCGCAGCCTCCTGGAGGCGGTTTTGTCGGTGGGGCGCGAGCTGGATCTGCCGCAGGTGTTGCGTCGCATCGTCGAGGTGGCCGTGGTCCTGGTGGACGCCGGGTACGGGGCTCTGGGGGTGATCGGTGACGATCGCAGACTGTCCGAGTTCCTGACCGTCGGCATCGACGACGAGGGCCGCGCGGAGATCGGTGATCTTCCCAGCGGGCACGGCATCCTTGGCGAGCTGATCCGGCATCCGCAGCCGCTGCGACTGCCCGAACTCTCCGAGCACCCGGCCTCGTACGACTTCCCCGAGCACCACCCGGCGATGCACTCGTTCCTCGGTGTACCGATCCGGGTGCGTGACACGGTGTTCGGCAATCTCTATCTCACCGAGAAGCGTGGGGCGGTGGAGTTCGACGCCGAGGACGAGGCGGTGCTCTCCACGCTCGCGGTGGCGGCCGGGGTGGCCATCGAGAACGCGCGGTTGTACGAGGAGGCCAGGCTGCGGGAGCGGTGGCTGCGGGCGAGTTCGGAGGCCACCAACGCCCTGTTGTCCGGGGCGCCGAGTGCCGAGGTACTGGGGCTGATCGTCGAGCAGGCCCGCGTGATCGCCGCCGCGGACGTGGGGATGATCGCGGAGTATGTGGCCGGGGCGGAGCACCTGCAGCCGACGTTCGCGGTAGGAGTGGAGGCGAAACTGCGCAGTGGACTCGTGCTGTCCGCGCGGGACGGTTTCGTGGGCGCCGCGCTGTCGGCGGCGGAGCCGGTGGTGAGCGCGGACATCGAGCACGACACCCGCGTGGGGGCGCAGGGGGCGCAGGGGGCGCCGTGGGCCGGGCTCGGCCCGATGGTGGCGGTGCCGCTGGGCTCGGGCGGCAAGGGGCGTGGGGTGCTGCTGCTGGGGCGGGTGGCTGGGCAGACGCCGTTTGTCGATGCCGACACGGGGCCGCTGCTGGGCTTTGCGGGACAGGCGGCGCTGGCGCTGGAACTGGCCGAGCGGCGCCGTGACACGGAGCAGATCACGCTTCTTGAGGACCGTGACCGGATCGCGCGCGACCTGCATGATCTGGCGATCCAGCGGCTCTTCGCGGCGGGAATGACCCTGCAGAGCACGCAGCGGTTCGTGGATCACCCCCAAGCGGTCGAGCGTCTGGCGCGGACCGTGGACGACCTCGACGACACCATCAAGATCATCAGGTCGACCATCTTCGGCCTCCGGTCGCACGGCGCGACCAAGGAGGGAGGAGGTCTGCGCGAGCGGGTCTCGGACGCGGTGCAGGCATCGGCGAGCGCGTTCGGCTTCTCACCCGCGCTGCGCATCGAGGGACTGATCGACACCGAGGTGGACCCTGATGTGGCCGGTCATGCTCTGGCGGTCCTGGGAGAGGCCCTCAGTAACGCGGCCCGTCATTCCGGGGCGCGTTCGGTGGACGTTCATCTGCGGTGTTTTGAGGGGGAGTTGACGGTGACGGTTTCGGACGACGGTTGCGGGGTGCCCCAGAGTGTGGCCCGCAGCGGGCTGAAGAACCTGGAGGAGCGTGCCCTGGCGCTGGGTGGAGTGCTCACGCTCGGTGAACGGCCGGGGGGTGGCGGTACCCGGCTGGTGTGGCGGGTACCGGCGCGTTCGAAGGAGAATTGAGACAGCCGCCGGAGGCGCTTCTCACTGGAGTGCTTGCCGCGCCGTACGGCGCGGCGAGGCGGGCCCCTCCGGTCCGTATCCCAGGCGGATCACCATCTGCGCGTGCTCACGCCGTCGGCGCGGGGCGGGGGTGAGCAGTTCGCGTAGGTCGGACCACTCCAGTGCTTGGTGCAGCAGCGATGCCCGTACGCCGTGGGAGGTGGCCACCAGAAGGACGCGTTCCAGTGCTTGGCCTGCGCGCAGCCAATCCGTCCGCCGGTCGTGTGCGGTGGACAGCAGGAGGATCGAGGACCGTGTCTCGAAGGGGCGCGCGATGAGCGCGGTTGCCTTCCGGTTGGCGGTGAAATCCCGCATGGGGACGTGCCCGCGAGAATCCTGGACGCCCTGGGCCCGCGGTGGCACGCCGAGCCGCGTGCCATCCGGATCGTGTGACCAGCGGCGGCTTTCCGTCGCCCGGTCGGGGGTGGTGGCATTGCGGCGTTCGGCTTCCCCGGTGAGCCGTAGCAGACGGTCCGTGTCGTCTGGTTCGGGACGGCCCAGCAGGGCCCCCTCGACGTGCGCGGCCTCGATGAGCTCGGCGATCACGGGCGTGGGCAGGGGCCGGTCGGAGAAGGGGAAGCGGCTGCTGTGCCGTCGCCACAGCGCCTCGTACAGGCCGGACGTCGGGGTGGAGGTGCGCGCGGTGCGGCCGAGGCGCACGGCGGCGAGCAGGTCAGGTTCGTGGGGCCGCGGCAGGAGCCGGGTCACGGGCTCCCAGCCGAAGTGCGCCACCGCCACCCGCAGATTCAGGAGCGCTCCACCGACCGAGACGTGCAGGGCTCGCCCGTGCGGATCGGTATGCCCCAGGCCGCGCCCTCGGGCGGCACGGATCTCCAGGGTGACGGTGTCCGGATCGAGCCGGAAACGCCAGGGCTGGGTGTTGTGGATCGACGGTGCCGCCACGGCCGCGGACACGAGCGTCTCCAGTGTGCGGACGTCGAACGTCGGGGAAGGCATCGGAACTCCTCCTTGCCCTTGCGCCGGAATGTTCCGGTGACCTGAGCGTGGGGTTCCGAGGGGGACAGGGGGAGGGGCCGGAGGGCCCGGCGTGGGGCCGGACGGCCCTCGGCCCGTACGTCACCTGGCCGGGCGCTCACCCGTCTCCGGGTGTTCGAGGTGTGAGGCGAGGACTGCCGCTTGGACCCGGCGCTGCACGCCCAGTTTGGCCAGCAGCCGGGAGATGTGGTTCTTGACGGTCTTCTCGGAGAGGTAGAGCTTCTTGCCGATCTCCCGGTTCGTGAGACCGTCACCGATGAGCGCGAGGATGGCTCTCTCCCGTGGAGACAGGCTCGCGAGTTCGGGGGCGAGCGTGGGCGAGTCCTTGGGATCCGCGCGCAGGGAGCGCATGAGGCGGGCGGTCATCTCCGGGTCGAGCATGGACTGGCCGGAGGCGACGGTGCGAACGGCCGCGATCAGGTCGGTCCCCTTGATCTGTTTGAGCACATAACCGCTGGCCCCGGCCATGATCGCGTCGAGCAGAGCGTCTTCGTCGTCGAACGAGGTGAGCATCAGCACGGCTAGTTCCGGCATCTGGCTGCGCAGCTCGCGGCAGACCGAGATGCCGTCGCCGTCCGGGAGGCGCACGTCGAGGACGGCCACGTGGGGGCGCAGGGCCGGGCCGCGGACCAGCGCGTGTTCGACGTTCTCGGCATCGCCCACCACGGAGATGTCTGGTTCGGCGTCCAGCAGGTCGGACAGGCCACGTCGTACGACCTCGTGGTCGTCCAGCAGGAAGACCCGGATCGGGTCCTGCTCCGTGTAGGTGCGCGCCTCAGTCATGACGATCCCTCGTTCCCCGGTGACTGACGGACTGCGGGTTCCGTGACGACGATCATCATGCTCGGGGGCTGTGGACACTAGGGCCGACCGGCCCTATTACGCAGCGCGGAGACCCCTGACGGCTCCGGCGCCACGGCCCGATGTCCCTCCCGCATCGCCAACCCGATGAGACCGCCCTTCCAGTATGCGCGCCCACGTGCCCACGAGGGGGTACGCCCGCGGGGAACAGGGGACGGAGGCCCGGGACCGTCGGCTCGCGTCAGCGCAGACTTGCGCTGCCGTACGGGGCGTACAGGTCCAGCAGCCGCGTACGCGCCGAACGCAGGCGGTGGGCGACGATGCCACCCGTCCACAGCGCAACCGCCAGGCCCAGCGCGGGGTCGTCCTGGCCGGCCAGCCGGACCGCGACGGCGTCGAACTCGTAGGCGCGGACCGGCGTGGTCGCCTCGGCGCCGAGATGCCAGGAGTAGGGGGCGAACAGCCAGGACCAGCCGAGGAGTTCGTTGTGGCCGAGGGTCTCGATGACCGCTGACCTGCGGCCGGGCACGTGCATGTCGAGGGAGACCGTGCCGGTGCGGATGACCCAGAACCGGTCGGCGTGTCCGCCCTCCTCGAAAAGGCGCGTTCCCTGGGGGAAGGACACTTCGCGGGCCATCCGCATCAACCGTTGCCGGTGCTCCGCGGGCAGCGCCCGGAGCATGCTGGGGGTGGGGGGTGCGTTCATGGCGTGCCTCCAGGCGTGCGAACTGTTGGGCCGCTCCCAGCGTGGTCCGGTACCGCGGGCCGGTCCATGGGCCACCTGGTCCCGTGGCTGGGCCGTCCGGTTCTGCGGTGTCCGGCGCACCAGCGTGTGCCTGGTCTGGAAGGAGAGCCCCGTCGGCCCTCAGCGGTGGGTCGACCAGCCCTTCTTCCCGTGTTGCGGCGGCGGGATGATGCAAGTGGAAAAGCGTCTCCGTTCCTTTCGAGGCGGCAGGATGACGCACGGAGACTGCTCCCCCCCTACCGGTCCCGTGCGAGGCCTCCTGCCGGGAAGGTCACGGTGGAGTCGGTGCTGCCGTGGCTGCGGCCGGAGTGCGGGACATGAACCGGCCGGGTGTCCGCGCGGGCCGACCGCGCGGACACTTTCCTGTCCGGGGTGAGGCGACGCGGCTGCGGGCCCCCTGCGCTGGGGCCGGTCGGTCCCCGAGGGGGTCCTGCGGCCCCTGCACCGCCCGGCACGGGGCCGTGAAGCTGATGGCGGACCCCGATCCAAGAGGTAGGACCATGTCCCGCACTGTCACAGTCGGCATCGACGGTTCACCCGAGAGCCGGGCCGCGGCCGAATGGGCCGCCCGGGAAGCAACGCTGTGCGGTCTGCCGGTGAAGCTGGTCCACGTCATGGACCCGGCACCCGAGCCTGTGGCACAGGCCCCGTTCGAGGGTGCGGAGGCCCGGCAGTACTGGGGTGCACGTCTTCCCCGTGAGTCCGCCGAAGGCCTGCGCCTGCGCCACCCCGGAGTCGAGGTCATCAGCGAACAGGTCGCCGGTCGGCCCGCGGATGTCCTGTTGGCCGAGGCGAAGAGCGCCGCGCTCCTCGTGCTGGGCTCGCGCGGTCTGGGCGGGGTCGGCGGCTACCTGGTCGGCTCGGTCGGCCAGGCTGTCGTGGCCCACACCGAGACACCGGTGGTCCCGGTCCGTGCCGGGGAGCAGGCCGCCGACGAGCACACCATGGACCCGGTGGGTGTCCCGTCGGCCGCGAGCCCGTACCGGCCAGTCGTTCTCGGCCTTGACATCGAGCGCCCTCATGACTCGGTCATCGCCTTCGCCTTCGACGCGGCAGTCCGGCGCGCCACGGCCCTGCGGGTCGTCCATGGCTGGCAGATTGCTCCGTACTACGCGTACGGCCTCTCCGCCGACCCTGAGATCGCCGGTGAGCTGGCTCGGCAGCAGGCCTCGGCCCTGAGCGGGACTCTCGTCTCGTGGCGGAAGGAGTTCCCCGCTGTCGAGGTCGTCGAGGAGTCCCGCCTCGGGGCGGCGGCCGGCCACCTCGTCGATGCCTCGCGGGAGGCATCCCTGGTCGTCGTGGGCCGCCGGATGCGTGGGCACGTGTTCGGCGTGCACATAGGCCCCGTCACGCACGCCGTGTTGCATCACAGCGCCGCTCCCGTCGCTGTCGTCGCGCACGGCTGAGGCAGGGACTGCGGCAGAGCGCGTCGCGGAAAAGGACCGACGATCAGGAAAGCCGCGGCCTCACAGGCGGGAGGGCCGCACCCGCCTCAGAGGTTCGCCGAGTGGTCGGGAACGTACGTCTGCAGACCGCGCGGTGGCCGCTCGTAGCCGGACGACGGTGGCCGTGGCGGAAGTTCGAGGACCGGCGGCGGTACCTCGTGGTACGGCACGGAGTCGAGCAAGTGGGCCATCATGTTCAGCCGGGCCCGCTTCTTGTCGTCGCTCTCCACGATGTACCAGGGGGCGTCCGAGATGTCCGTGTGCACGAGCATCTCGTCCTTCGCCCGGGAGTACGCCTCCCAGCGGGTGATCGATTCCAGGTCCATCGCGGAGAGCTTCCATCGCCGCGTCGGATCCGCCAGGCGCCGCCGGAAACGCTCCGCCTGTACCGCGTCGCTCACCGAGAACCAGTACTTGCGCAACAGGATGCCCCCCTCCACCAGCATGCGCTCGAAGACGGGGCACTGGCGCAGGAACAGTTGATGCTCCTCTTTCGTGCAGAAGCCCATGACGTGCTCCACGCCGGCCCGGTTGTACCAGCTCCGGTCGAACAGCACGATTTCCCCGGCGGTCGGCAGATGCTTCACGTAGCGCTGGAAGTACCACTGGGTCCGCTCGCGTTCGGTCGGTTTCGGCAGCGCCACGGTCCTCGCGACCCGCGGGTTGAGGTGCTCCGCGAGCCGCTTGATCGTGCCGCCCTTGCCCGCCGCGTCCCGTCCTTCGAACACGACGACCAGCCGGGCCCCGTCGGCCCGTACCCATTCCTGCAGCTTCACCAACTCCGTCTGCAGGCGCAGGAGTTCCCGCTCGTACACCGCGCGCGGCAGCTTCGCCGTCTTCTCGTCGGCCATGCGGCCTCCTCCACCCGATGACCCTCCGCCCGATGACCCGTGAAGTCACCGTGCCAGGTCGAACACCGGGACGACACCGTGTTGACGGCGGAACTTTGCTCGTCTGCCGTTATGGGCCGATCGGCCCTTCGGGCGCCCCCGTTCAGCCCATGGGCCTCACACCAGGCCCGTCGGATGCTCAAGGTGTCGAAAGGCTTGGAGGAGACCCGCGATGACCGACGACGCGCTCAGCCGACCCATGGCCCACGCCTTACTCGCGGACGGCACCACGGTGTGCATCCGTCCCACGACAGCGGGCGACCACCAGCAGTTGCAGGGGCTGTACGAGGAGATGTCCCCCGACAATCTGCGGCTGCGCTTCTTCGCGGTGAGCCGGGCCTCGGCCAAGGCGGCCGCCGACCGCGCCTGCGCGCCGCCGCGCCACGGCTACCGGGCCCTGGTGGCCGAGACGAAGGGCCAGATCATCGGCCTGGCCGAGTACGACACCGCCGGTGGCGACGACTCCGCGGAGATCTCCATCGCCGTGGCCGACGGTCTGCACCACCGGGGGATAGGCACGCTCCTCGTGGAGCACCTCGTCTCCGCCGCCCGCACGGACGGCATCACCACATTCACTGCGGACGCGCTGAGCGAGAACCACGAGGTGCTCCGGCTCTTCGCCGACCTGGGCCTGCGTACGGCCCGTCACTTCGAGGGGCCGGAGGTCCGGTGCACCATCGAGCTCGGTGAGGACGCCACCTACCTCGCCGCCGTGGAAGAGCGCGGTCGCGCCGCCGATGTGGCAAGCCTGGAGCCGTTGCTGCGGCCGGACACGGTCGCCGTCGTGGGCGCCGGGCGCAGGCCCGGATCGGTGGGGCGGGCTGTACTGCGGCAGCTGCACACAGGCGGTTTCACCCGTCGGCTCTACGCGGTGAACCCCGGCGTCACCTCGGTCCTCGGCGTCCCCTCCTATCCCTCGGTCAGTGCACTGCCCCGCACACCCGACCTCGTGGTCGTCGCCGTGCCGGCGGCGGCGGTCGCGGCCACGGCGGAGGAATGCGGCAAAATGGGCGTGCGGGCCCTGCTCGTGGTCTCCGCAGGGCTCGACAGCGCTCAGGCCCAGGCGCTGCTGGGCGCTTGCCGCACGTATGGGATGCGCCTCGTCGGCCCCAACTGTCTGGGCGTCTCCAACACCGACCCCGCACTGTCCCTGGACGCCACGTTCGCCGCCGACCATCCACGCCCCGGTACGGCGGGCGTGGCGGTCCAGTCCGGCGGTGTGGGAATCGCCCTGCTCGGCGGGCTCGCCCGGCTCGGCATCGGTGTCTCCTCCTTCGCCTCCCTCGGCGACAAGTACGACGTCAGCGGCAACGACATGCTCCAGTGGTGGGAGAGCGACGGCCGTACCCAACTCGCCCTGCTGCACCTGGAGTCCTTCGGCAACCCACGGGCGTTCTCTCGCACCGCCAGGCGTGTGACCCGCCGCATGCCGGTCCTCACGGTCGACGCCGGACGCACCGACGCGGGCCGTCAGGCCGCCGCCTCGCACACCGCGGCCGCCGCCACCCGCACCATGACCCGCCAGGCCCTGTTCACGCAGGCGGGCATCACCGCCACCCGCTCCGTCGGTGAACTCCTCGAAAGCGCGGCCCTGATGTACTCCCAGCCCCTTCCGGCGGGCATCCGCGTCGCGATCGTCACCAACGCGGGCGGCGCGGGCGTCCTGGCGGCGGACGCCTGCGCGGAGGCAGGGCTCTCCCTTCCGCCCCTCACATCCGAAACGATCGACGACCTGCTGGCCGTGCTGCCCGACGGCGCCTCCGTCGGCAACCCCGTGGACGTCACCGCGGCCGTCACCGAGGACCAGCTCAGGGCCTGCGTGGACCGGCTCGAACGCTACGCGGGCATCGACGCGGTGCTGCTCGCCCTCGTCCCCACGGCGGTCGCCACGGCGACCGGCGACGACCTCATCCGGGCCCTCACCCACGCGCCTGACCCCCGGGGCCGGCCGGTCGTGGCGGTACGACTGGAACAGGACCAGCCCGTCAGGCTGCTGCCCGCGCTTGCCGGAACCGTACCCTCGTACGCTGAACCCCAGGCGGCGGCACGGGCTTTGGCCCACGCCGCGCAGCGGGCGGCTTGGCTTGGCCGGCCTGCCGCCACGGTCCCGGACCTCGACGGGGTCGACGCGCACCGCGCCCACGAGGTGGCCGAGGCCTACCTCGCCGCTCACCCGGACGGCGGCTGGCTCGATCCGCGCACCTGCGCCGAGCTTCTCGCCTGCTACACGATCCCGCAGCTCCCCTGGGCCTGGGCGGAGACGGAGGACGACGCCGTGCTCGCCGCCGAACGGCTGCGCGGAACCGACGGCCGGGTGGTCATGAAGGCTCACTGGCCGGGGCTGCTGCACAAGAGCGAACAGCACGCCGTCCATCTCGACCTCCAAGGAGACGCCCAGATCCGGGCCGCTTTCCGGGACTTCGAGACCCGGTTCGCGGGCCTGCTCACCGGCGTGGTCGTCCAGCCGCTCGCCGAACGCGGCACGGAGCTGTTCACGGGAGTCGTCCAGGACGAGGTCTTCGGTCCGCTCGTGCTGTTCGGACTGGGAGGCACCGCGACCGAGGTCCTGGCCGACCACGCGGCCCGCCTCGCCCCGCTCACCGACCGCGATGTGCACGAGCTGATCACGGCCCCGCGCTGCGCACCGCTCCTGTTCGGCGCCCACGGCAGTGGACCGGTCGACCTCGAAAGCCTGGAGCAGATCCTGCTGCGGCTGTCCCGCATGGCGGCCGACCTGCCCCAGCTGGCCGAGGCCGACTTCAACCCCGTGATCGCCGCACCGGAACGTGTCACCGTCCTCGACGCGCGCGTACGCCTGCTGCCGCGCCGGCCCCAGGATCCCTATCTGCGCCGACTCCGCTGAGGAGGAGGCCGGCTTCACCGAGAAGGGAACAGCCATGAAGCACGACAAGGTCGGCTCAGTGATGACGACGGATGTCGTCCGCGCCGAGTACGCCACACCGTTCAAGGAGGTGGCCCGGCTGCTCGCCGCCAACAGGATCAGCGGGCTGCCCGTGGTCGACGCCGAGGACATGGTCATCGGAGTGATCTCCGAGACGGACCTGCTGGTCAGGCAGGCCGAGGCGCCCGAGCCGAAGCACCGCCACCGGTCGGCCGGCCTCAAGGCGTGGACACGCGGCGCCAAGAGGCAGGCGGCGAAGGCGAAGGCCCGTACCGCCGGCCAGCTCATGACCACGCCGCCCGTCACCGTGCACGCCGACGAAACCATCGTCGAGGCCGCGCGGACCATGGCGCGGCGACGTGTGGAGCGGCTGCCGGTCCTGGATGAGGAGGAACGGCTCGTCGGCATCGTCACCCGCCGCGACCTGCTCCAGGTCTTCCTGCGCACCGACGCGGCGATCCGGGACGAGGTGATCCAGGAGGTGCTGGTCCACGCCCTGTGGCTGGCTCCCCGGACCATCGATATCTCCGTGGAGGAGGGGGTGGTCACGCTCGCCGGCCAGTTGGAACGCAGGAGCGAGACGGAGATCGCGGTCTCCATGACCCGGCAGATCGACGGAGTCGTCGCGGTCGTCGACAAGCTCCACTACCGGCTGGACGACTCACATCTGCGGCCCGACGACCAGGCACTGCACGGTGTCGCCGACGACTGGCTGCGTAAACTGTGAATGGAGACGTAGCGCCATGCCCAAGAAGGTACTGGTCGCCTATGCGACCACGAACGGATCGACCGCCCGGATAGCCGATGCCATCGCCGAGGTGCTGCACAAGAACGGCCTCACGGCCGAGGCCCTGTCGGCACGGTCGGTGGCGAGCCTGGACTCCTACGACGCCGTGGTGCTCGGGGGAGGACTCTATGCCGGGCGCTGGCACAGGGACGCCCGTCGCTTCGTCCGCCGTCACCACCGCGCGCTGGCCGAGCGCCCGTTGTGGCTGTTCAGCAGCGGCCCGCTCGACGCCACGGCGTCGGAACGTGACATCCCGCCCGTACGGGGGGTGAGGCGAACCATGGACCGCCTCGGCGCGGAGGAACACCGCACCTTTGGAGGATGCCTGGAAGAAGGAGCGAAAGGCTTCGTCGCGCGGAAGATCGTGAGCTCCGGCAAAGGCGGAGACTTCCGGGACTTCCCGCAGATCGAGAAGTGGGCGGCGGGCATCGCGAGCGAACTGACACGGGCCCGCCACGGCTGAACGCGTACCGGCACGGCGGGCGGGCACAGCGCCCGCCATGTCGTGCGGAAGAAGAAGGTTCACGCCTCAGGGAGGCAGCCATGAAGGCTCTGATGTTCCACGGCCCCGGCAAGCGATCCTGGGAAGACGTTCCCGACCCGGTGATTCATGACCCCGGCGACGCGATCGTACGCATTGACGCCGTCACCATCTGCGGCACGGATCTGCACATCCTCAAGGGCGATGTGCCGACCGTCGAGTCGGGTCGCATCCTTGGCCACGAAGCCGTCGGCACCGTGCACCAGGCGGGGCCATCGGTCACCACCGTGCGCCCCGGGGACCGTGTACTGATCTCGTGCATCAGCGCGTGCGGCCGCTGCCGCTTCTGCCGGTCCTCGCAGTACGGGCAGTGCCTGGGCGGTGGCGGCTGGATCCTTGGGCACCGCGTCGACGGCGTACAGGCCGAATACGCCCGGGTCCCCTTCGCCGACACCTCCACCCACGTGCTGCCCGACCAGGTCAGCGACGAGAGCGCACTCATGCTCGCCGACATCCTTCCGACCGCGTACGAAGTGGGAGTGCTCAACGGTCAGGTCTCGCCCGGAGACGTCGTGGCCGTCGTCGGAGCCGGTCCCATCGGCCTCGCCGCGATCCTCACGGCCCGCCTCTTCAGCCCGAGCCGCGTCATCGCCGTCGATCCCACTCCCGCACGGCGGGAGGCGGCCGCACGGCACGGCGCGCAGCTCACGCTCGACCCCTCCGACGACGTCACCGGCCGGATCGCTGAACTCACCGACGGACTCGGCGCGGACGTCGCGATCGAGGCGGTCGGTATTCCCGGCACCTTCGAGGTGTGCACCCGGCTGATCCGACCCGGCGGACGCGTCGCCAACGTCGGCGTCCACGGCCGTTCGGCCACCCTGCACCTGGAGGACCTCTGGACCCGTGACGTCACGATCACCACGGGCCTCGTGGACACGTACTCCACACCGGCACTGCTGCGCATGGTCGCGGCCAAGCAGTTGGACACCGCGGGGCTTGTCACCCATCGGTTTGGTCTGCACGAGATGCAGGAGGCGTACGACGTCTTCACCCGGCCCGAGGAGAGCGGAGCGCTCAAGGTCGCGCTGTTCGCCTCGTGACCCTGTTCCGTTCCGGAGCCGAGCAAGCCGGCCACGTGGCGGCCGCCCTCTGCGAATTCGTACAGGCTCGGACGGGGCGGGCACGACGCGAGGCAGTCCCGTACGGCCCCGATCGTGGGGCCGGTCGGCCCCTGCCCGCGCCGCAGGCGGGCGCGCAGGCTGGCACGGGAGACAGGACACCGACCCGGGAGGCGACGGACATGAGCGTGCGCGTGGGGATCAACGGCTTCGGGCGCATCGGCCGGAACTATCTGCGCTGCGTACTGGACCGCGCCGAGACCGCCGGCCGGTCCGCCGTGCAGGTGGTGGCCGTCAACGACATCACGTCCCCGGCGACGCTGGCCCATCTGCTGGAGTACGACTCGACCTACGGGCGGTTGCGGCACACCGTCGAGCACGACGACACCTCGCTCACGGTGGACGGACAGCGCATCGCGGTGACGGCCGAGCCCGACCCCGCCGACCTGGCATGGGCCGATCACGGCGTGGACGTGGTGATCGAGTCGACCGGCCGCTTCCGCACCCGCGACGAGGCGGGCCGATACCTGAAGGGCGGGGCGCGCAAGGTACTGCTGTCCGTCCCCGGCAAGGGTGTGGACGCCACGCTCGTCGTGGGCGTCAATGAAGCCACCTACGACCCGGACCAGCACCACGTCATCTCCAACGCCTCGTGCACCACCAACTGTGTGGCGCCGATGGTGAAGGTGCTGCATGAGCACTTCGGCCTGGTGAAAGGGCTGATGGCCACCATCCACGGCTACACCAACGACCAGGTGGTGCTCGACGGCCCGCACAAGGACCTGCGGCGGGGCCGCACCGCCGCCGCGAACATCATCCCGACCAGCACCGGAGCCGCCCGCGCCGTCGGCCTCGTCCTGCCGGAGCTGGCGGGCACCCTGGACGGCATCGCCGTGCGGGTGCCGGTCGAGGACGGCTCCCTGACCGACCTGAGCGTGGTCCTCGAACGGTCCGCGACCGCGGACGAGATCAACGCCGCGTTCTGCGAAGCCGCCGACGGAGCTCTGAAAGGCGTCCTGCGGGTGTCCGACGCGCCGATCGTCTCCCGCGACATCATCGGCGATCCCGCTTCGTGCGTCCTGGACGCGCCGCTCACCCAGGCGCACGGCGACCTGGTGAAGGTCTTCGGCTGGTACGACAACGAATGGGGGTACACCCACCGGCTCCTCGACCTCACCGAGTTCGTCATGCCGTCCGTACAGCCGCGTGAAAGGCGGCAGGGACGATGAAGCTGCCTCTGGTGGTCGGAGTCGACGGGTCCGACGCGAGTCTCGTGGCCGTCGACTGGGCGGTGGACGAGGCGGCCCTTACCGGCCTCCCCCTGCGCCTGGTGCACGCCTCCCTCTCGGAACACCACGAGACCGCGCTGCCCCATGGCGATGTGGAACGCCCCTCCGCACAGGAGACGGCGGAGAGCATCGTCGAATCGGCCGTTGCGCGCGCCCGTCGGCGTAACCCCGGCATGGAGATTTCGGCGGACCTGGTGCACGACGACGCGGCGTCCGCGCTGTTGAGTGAAGGACACAACGCCTCGGTCCTGGTGACGGGCGTGCGAGGGCGTGGAGAGCTGGCCGGACTGCTGCTCGGCTCGGTGAGTCTCGCCGTGGCCGCCCGTGCCTACTGCCCGGTGATCGTGGTGCGCGGAGACAAGGCGGGCCTTGAGGGCGCACATGAACAGATCATGCTCGGTGTCGGAGACCCCGAGACCAACAGTGAGGCCGTGCGGTTCGCCTTCCGCGCGGCCGCGGCCCGCAAGTGCCCGCTCGATGCCATACGTGCCTGGCGGTGTCCCGCGTACGAGGCCACCGACGACCCCCTGTCCTCCGACGCACTCTCCCGATACCACCGGGAACGGGCATCGGCCCTGCTCGACGCCGCTCTCCACGATGCCGCCGCGGATCACCCCGAGGTCCGGGTGCGGCACAGGACGGTCGAGGGATCGGCGCGCAAGGTACTGCTGCGCCGTTCGGCCGCCGCGGACCTCATGGTCATCGGGGCTCGTCGCCGGCACGGCCACTTCGGCCTCCAGCTGAGCAGGGTGGGGCACACGCTGCTGCACCATGCGGACTGCCCGGTGGCGATCGTGCCGCAACTGACGTGAGCTCGGAACGTTGCCCGTCCCGCACTGCCGAGGAGCACGCCATGACCCCGCTCACGAACGTGACCCGCGGTGACCTGGCGGCCGTCCTGCGAGGCCTACGTGCCGTCGTCTTCGACACGGACGGAGTGATCACCGACTCGGCCCGGATGCACGCCCTCGCACGACGACTACCCGCGGTACGTGGACGGCATGTCCCGCCTCGACGGCACGGAGGCGTTCCTGGCCTCACGCAGGCTCGAACGCTCCGTCCGGACCGTGCGGGGAGCGTCGCCGCCGAGAAGGAGCGGCTGTACGTGACGCGGCTGAGCGAACACGGCATCGACGCCCATCCCGGAGGCGACGAGGCGGCCCGCCTGGACCCGCCGGGCAAACCGCGGCCCGACCACTTCCTGGAGGCGGCACGCCGCCTCGGTGTCCCCGTCGGACGGGCCGCGGTCGTCGAGGACGCCCTCGCGGGTGCCGAAGCCGGGCGGCGAGGAGGGTTCGCCCTCTTCACCGGCGTGGACCGCGCGTCAACCGAGGGCTCGCGCGAGAGACTGCTGCGGCACGGCGCCGACCTCGTCGTACGCGACCTGGAGGAACTCCTCGTGGGAGGTACAGCGAAGTGACGGACCAGACCTGGGAGTACGAGGGCTATGACCCCGTGGACGAGAGGCTCAGGGAGTCGCTGTGCACGCTGGGCAACGGTTACTTCGCGACCCGCGGGGCGCTGCCCGAGTGCACGGCGGACGACGTGCACTACCCGGGCTCGTACGCCGCGGGCTGCTACAACCGGCTCGTCTCCGACGTGGCCGGACGACAGGTCGAGAACGAGGACATGGTCAACCTGCCGAACTGGCTGCCGCTGCGTTTCCGTCTGCCCGGCGACACGGACGCAGGCACGTGGTTCTCGCCGGACACCGCGGCCCTGCTCGACCACCACCAGACCCTGCACCTGTCCAGCGGCCTGCTGGAGCGCCGGAGCCGCTACGCCGATGGTCAGGGGCGCCGGCTCGTCGTCCGTCAGCTGCGCCTCGTCCACATGGCCGACCCTCATCTGGCCACCCTGCGGACCGAGTTCACGGCAGAGAACTTCTCCGGACGTCTCGAGGTCGAGGCGACACTCGACGGCACCGTCACGAATGGCGGCGTGCCCCGCTACGGCGATCTGGACGGCAGCCATCTGACCCACGTGCACACCGGGACCGCCGCCGTCGACACCGTGTGGCTGCGCTGCCGTACCCGCACGTCGGACATCCGCGTCGCCATGGCGGCCCGCCTCGCCGTGCCCACCACCGTCTCGACCCGCCACACGGCCTCGCGGGCCACCCAGCGCACGCTCCTGCAGCTCACACCGGGCCGCACCGTGACCGTCGACAAGACCGCAGCCCTGCACACCTCGCGCGACCCCGCGATCAGTGACCCGTTGCGCGCCGCACTGGACCGGGTCCAGGGGGCGCCGGACTTCGACGAGTTGCTGGACCGGCACATCAGTGCCTGGGACCAACTCTGGCGCCGGGCCGAGCTGGAGGTGCCGGGGGAAGCGGGCAGCATCCTGCGCCTGCACCTCTTCCATGTGCTGCAGACCCTTTCCCCGCACACCGCCGAACTCGACGTCGGCGTACCGGCCCGGGGGCTGCACGGCGAGGCCTACCGCGGACATGTCTTCTGGGACGAACTGTTCGTCCTGCCCTACCTCAACCTGCACTTTCCCGAGGTGTCCCGCGCCCTGCTCCGCTACCGCCACCGACGCCTGGAACAGGCCTGTACGGCTGCTCGCGGCATCGGCCGGGCGGGCGCGCTGTACCCCTGGCAGAGCGGCAGCGACGGGCGCGAGGAGACGCAGGAACTGCACCTCAACCCGCGCTCAGGGCGCTGGCTCCCGGATCACTCCCGTCTCCAGCACCACGTCGGCTCGGCCATCGCGTACAACGTCTTGCAGTACTGCGAGGCGAGCGGGGACATCGAGTTCCTGCACACCAAGGGTGCCGAGATGCTGTTGCAGATCGCCCGCTTCTGGGCGGACTCGGCCACCTACGACGAGAGCCTTGGACGGCATCGCATTCGCGGTGTCGTCGGGCCCGACGAGTACCACGACGCCTACCCGGGCGCGAAGGAGCCGGGCCTCGACGACAACGCGTACACCAACGTCACCGCTGCCTGGGTGCTGGCCCGCACGCTGGAAGTGCTGCGCAGCCTGCCTGCCCCGCGCCGCCAGGAACTTTTCGAGCGGACCGGCCTTGACGGAGGTGAGCTGGAAGTCTGGGAGGACGTGTCGCGCACCCTTCACGTGCCCTTCCACGAGGACGTCATCAGCCAGTTCGACGGCTACGGCAGCCTGATGGAACTCGACTGGGACGGCTACCGGAAGCGCTATGAGGACATCCGTCGTCTGGACCGGATCCTGGAGGCGGAAGGGGACACGGTCAACCGCTATCAGGCCTCCAAACAGGCCGACGTCCTGATGCTGGGCTATCTCTTCTCGCCCGCCGAACTCCAAGGGCTGTTCCGGCGGTTGGGATACCGGCTCGACGAGGCCACCTGGCGTCGCACCGTCGATCACTACCTGCACCGCACCAGCCACGGCTCCACTCTCAGCGGCCTGGTCCACGGCTGGGTCCTCGCCCGTGCCCGGCGAGCCGATGCGTGGAGCTACTGTCAAGAAGCCCTGCGGGGTGACATCGCCGATCTGCAGGGCGGCACCACCGGAGAAGGCATCCACCTGGGAGCCATGGCCGGCACCCTCGACCTGGTCCAGCGGGGACTGACCGGGCTGGAAACCAGGCAGGGTGCCCTGTGGCTCGACCCGGCGCCCCTGCCGGAGCTGTCCTCGTACGGTTTCGCTCTCCGATACCAAGGTCATTGGGGCGTGCAACTGCGCCTGGAACGGGGGGTGCTGAAGATCTCGGTGCCCGCGTCCGACCGCTCAGCCGTCGATGTCCGCCTGGCCGATCGGTCGATCTGTGTACGGCCGGGGGAGACGTGTCGGCTGCTGCTTCCTGACTGAGCACCGCGCGCCTTGGTGCCCCGTCAGGCGTGCGGGACGATCGCGACCGCGCAGGTGGCACGGTGGATCGCTTTGTGCGCGGTCGCTCCGAGGCGCGGTCCGGCGGAGATGGGGCGGCCGAGTACGAGAAGGCTTGCGGTGGAGGCAGCGTTCACCAGATGGTGGCCCGCCGCACCGTGGACGAGCCGCTCGATGACCCGCGTGCCCGGGAACTTGTGCTGCCAGGGGGCGAGAGCGGACGTGAGCAGGTGTGACTTCGTCACGGCGGGCGCGGTGGCGTCGGTGCTGGGGCCGAGCGGATGCGTCCAGGTGTGCATCACGTGCAGTGGTGCGTCCCGGAGGGTCGCCGCGAGGAAGGCGAACTCCAGGAGTTCGTCACAGGGGTGGTTCAGGTCAAGGCCCATCAGCACCGGGGCGTAGGGCCCGGCCGCGGGGCCCTGACGCGCCTTCGGGGCTTCCTCGCCCGCACGGACCAGGAGGACCGGGCATGTGGCCCGGGCGGCGACGGCCAGGGCCACCGAGCCGATCAGGGCACCTGTCACCGACCCGAAGCCGCGTGAGCCGACCGCGAGCAAGGCCGAGGTTTCGGCCGCGGCCAGCAGCGCCTCCACCGGTGGCCCGGTGACCTGCTCGTCAATGATGCCGAGCGCGGGATAGGTGTCGGAGATCTTCAGGACGGCTCGGTCGAGGGCGCCGCTCTCCCGATGGAACGGGACTTCGATCTCCGGTAGACGGGTTCGCTGCGACGGCTGGTCAAATACATGGACGAGGTGCAAGGGGAGGTCACGGAGCAGGGCTTCACGCGCTGCCTCATCGGCCGCAGTCAGGCTTTCGGGCGAGCCGTCGATGCCTGCGGTCACGGGTGTTCGCAAGGACATGGTGTGCACCTTCGTGGCTTGTTGGGTACGCCGGCGGGCGGGGCCCACAAGTCGGCTCAGCCGTGCGGGACCACCGCCACCGGGCAGGCCGCGTGGTGCAGGACGGCGTGATTGACCGGACCGAGCTGCAGGCCGAGGTGTCCCTTCCGGCGACGTGCGCCGACCACCAGGAGATCGGCCGTGCGGGCCGCGTCGAGGAGCGCGTCGCGTGCGTGGCCCTCGACGATCTGGCGGCGAATCCCGATGCCGGGATGGGAGGCCGCCGTACCCCGCAGGGCCTCTTCGACCTGTTCCTCGCCGCGGCGCTGGTGCTCGTCGGACGTCCTGGCGGGGAAGTCAGGGGCCTCGCGGGCCGGGCAGCGCCAGGCATGGATGACCGATACCGCGGCCTTGTGGGTTTCCGCCTCGCGCAGAGCGAACTCCATCGCGGCGTCGGCTTCCCGGGGTTCGTCGAGCCCGACGGCAACACTTCCGAACCCGCGGCTGAGGTTCCTCTCGCCGCCGCGTACGACGATCACCGGTGACGTGGCGTGCGCGGCGACGGACAGGCCGACCGAGCCGAGCAGCAACTCGGCGATCTCGCCGCGCCCTCGATTGCCCACCACGATCGCACCCGCCTCGGAACTGAGCCGTACCAGAGCGGCGGCCGGATCCTCGGACAGCACGTCACTCGTCACCTTCAGGGAGGCCGCGCGGCGCAGTGCGCGCTCGACCGCTGTGGCGGCGATGTGATCCGAGAGAACCTGCACGGACGTCCGGTTGATGCCGAACGACGGCTCGTGACCCTCGTACCACTCCCACCTCGACGCGTGAACGACACGCAGCGGCACACCGCGTGCCGCGGCCTCGTCCACCGCCCAGTCCAGTGCGCGCAGGCTCGGATCCGAGCCGTCCACTCCGACCACCAGAGGCTTGTCCACGGTGTCACCGCCCTCCGCCGTGCCTCCTCGCGGAGGCCCTACTGCGCACGGTTCCACCGAGGCGTTCCGTGGGGGAGGGGCGAACGGGCCCAGGAGGGGGGACATCCGGCCCCTACCGAGGGCGATGGCCACCGCGCACAGTGAAAGCGAGGTCCGGCGGAAGGAGGCGCGATGTCCACGCGGACGCGCATCGCTGTGATCGGCGTCGGAAACGAGTTCCGGCGGGACGACGGCGTGGGATGGGCCGTGATCGCGCGGCTCCGGGAACGAGCCGCCGTGCGCCCCCTGCCGCCGGGGGTGCTTCTGGCCACCTGCGACGGCGATCCCGCGCGGCTGATCGGGTTGTGGGAGGGCGCGGACCTCGCGGTGGTCGTGGACGCCGCCCACGCGCATCCCGCACGTCCAGGGCTGGTGCACCGGCTGGCACTCGACGCGGAGGCCCTGGACCGGCCCCGGACGACCAGTTCGCACGGGCTCGGGCTCGGGGAGGCCGTCGAGCTCGCCCGAGTCCTGGGCCGGTTGCCGGGCCGGCTGGTCGTCTACGCGGTCGAGGGCGCCGACGACGCGCTGGGAACCGGCTTCTCGGCGGCCGTCGAGCCGGTGGTGGCACCGCTGGCCGAAGACATCGAGAACGAGATCGTCCAGCACCGGGACGCCGCGGCACGCGGGTGAGGCGAGGCCATGACGGAGCGCGACGCGGTCCACTTCGAGGTGCTCGGCGCGGTCCAAGGGGTGGGTTTCCGCTTCGCCGTGATCCCGCCCGACGCCGCGAACTGCGCCGCCCGCCCGACCGAGCTCCTCGATCCCGGAGGCCGCCGCTTCCGCTGCCCCTTCATCAAGAGGAGTTACGCCGATGACGCACCGCGGCAGCCGTGCCCTGCACGTCGGCTCGCTCTCCCGCGTGGAGGCCGAGGGCGCCCTGCACCTGCGTGTGCACGACGGCACGGTCACCGAAGCACGGCTGCGGATCTATGAGCCGCCGCGGTTCTTCGAGGCCTTCCTGCGGGGGAGGGCCTACACCGAGGCGCCCGACATCACCGCCCGGGTGTGCGGAATCTGCCCGGTCGCCCATCAGATGAGCGCTTGCGCGGCCATCGAGGACGCCTGCGGCGTGGCCATCGATCCGGCCCTGCGCGAACTGCGGCGGCTGTGCTGCGGCGAATGGATCGAGAGCCAGACGCTGCACATCCACCTCCTGCACGCACCCGACTTCCTCGGCTGCGACGGCGCCATCGAACTGGCCCGCACTGCCCGCACGCAGGTCGAACGGGGACTGCGTTTGAACCAAGCGGGCAACGCGATCCTCGAACTCCTCGGCGGCCGCGCCGTCCACCCCGTCAACGTCCGCGTCGGCGGTTTCCACCGCACCCCGCCCCGCAGTGCGCTGCGGCCGTTGGCCGAGCAACTGAAACGGGCGCTGGAAGATGCCTGGCAGACCGTTCACTGGGTGGCCGGATCGACTTCCCGGACGCCGAGGCCGACGCCGACCTGTTCGCCCTGGCCCAGCCGGGAACGTACGCCATCGAAACCGGCACCCCGGCGGTGCTGCGCCCCGACGGGACGCTGGGCACCTTCCCGCTGCACACCTTCCTTGACCGGGTACACGAGGAGCACCTTTCGCACTCCACCGCCCTGCACTCCACACTCGACGGGCGCCGCCACCTCACCGGGTCCCTCGCCCGTTTCGCGATCAGCGGCCGGTGGCTGTCGCGCACCGCCGTCGAGGCCGCCCGCGCGGCCGGGCTCGGAGACCCGTACGAGGGAGTGGTCTGCCGCAATCCATACCGCTCGATCCTCGTCAGGGCCGTGGAGGTCGTGTACGCGATCGACGAAACGCTGCGGATCATCGACACCTGCGAGCCGCCGCGGCGTCCGTACACCGACGTTCCGCCCGTCGCGGGCACCGGCCACGGAGCGACCGAGGCCCCGCGCGGACTCCTCTACCACCGCTACCTCCTGGACGCCGAGGGCACGGTCGCCGACGCCCGCATGGTGCCGCCCACCGCGCAGAACCAAGGCGCGATCGAGGAGGACCTGCGGCGCACCGCCCAGACCGCCATCACCGAACAGGGCCTGGACGACGCGGAACTGAAACGGCTGTGCGAGCGGACGATCCGCAACCACGACCCCTGCATCTCCTGGTCCACCCATTTCCTCGACCTGACCGTCGAGCGCACCTGACCCCAGAGGAGGACACCGTGCTCCACACCCCGCGCACCGTGAGCGACGTGATGACGCACACCGTCATCGCCGTCGGCCGTGAGGCCCCTTTCAAGGAGATCGTCGCGCTGATGGAGCAGTGGAAAATCAGCGCGCTGCCCGTTCTCGCGGGCGAGGGCCGGGTGATCGGCGTGGTCTCCGAGGCGGACCTGCTGCCCAAAGAGGAGTTCCGCGACAGCGACCCCACCCGCACCGACCAGTTGCGACGCCTCTCCGACCTGGCCAAGGCCGGCGGGGTGACCGCGGGCGAGGTGATGAGCACTCCCGCCGTCACCGTCCACCCGGACACCACACTCCCGCAGGCCGCTCGCATCATGGCGCAACGGCACATCAAGCGACTCCCGGTGACCGATGCCCATGACCTGCTCCAGGGCGTGGTGAGCCGCAGCGACCTCCTCAAGGTGTTCCTGCGCACCGACGAGGACCTCGCCGACGAGGTGACGCACACCGTGACCGCCTTCCTCTTCCCCGGCCGGACCGTCACCGTCGCCGTGGAGAGCGGCGTGGTCACCCTCGGCGGAGAGATCCGCGACCGGACCCTCGTCCCGGTCGCCGCGCGCCTGACCCGGGCCGTCGAAGGCGTGGTGGACGTCCGCATCGCCCTGACGGAACCCGACCGGTCACCACCCCGTTGAAGTACCTCGACGAATACCGGGGCCGCGGCAGGCAGTCGACCCTTTCATCACGAGCGACACAGTCCCTTGAATCTGCTGAGAGATGGCCCTCTCGCGGCTGAGGGGCCGTGCCCGGGGTCGTACCCGGTCGTGCATTCTCTGGCGGTACTGTGCGCAGGCCTCTTGCACTCCCGCCAACGGACCACGTCCGCGGACCCGACGAAAGGCCCCATGCCGTGGACTTGGACGAGATGTTCGGCGACGGCTGGTGCGTAACCCTCGCCGCCCACCCACTCGCCGAAACGCTCCGCCTGATGGGCGTCACTGGCCCCGTTCCCTGCCCCGAGGGCGTGGATCAAGCCGCCCGCTTTCTGCAGGAGAGCCAAGGCGAAGGCGCCTTCCTGCTCGGCCGCGAACTGCCCGGAGGCTGGACCCTCATCATGGAATTCGAAACCTGGATCGGCTTCGGTGACGAGGTCCTGCGCACCCTCGCCGCCGGCGGCCAGACCGCCGTCAGCGCCTACCGCGACCCCGACACGAAGACGGCCGCCATCGCTCACGACGGTGCCATCCTCGGCCAACTCGACCTGACGGGCGGCTACTTCGACGGCCTCTCCGGCAGCGTGGACACCGCCCACCCGGTCCTCGGCTCCCTCACCGCGGCCGGCTTCGACGCCTCCGACGCGTGTGTACCCACCGGCGAAGCCGACACCGAAGAGCCCGACGGCTGCCTCATCCTCGCGGTACGCGTCCTGACCGGCATCACGCTCACCTCGGCCGACTTCGAGGGGACTGCCGGTCAACAGCGTCATCTGGGACACCAGCGGGCCGCCCGCCCGCGCGTACAGCGCGTCGAAAGCCTGGGCGGGGGTGCGTGCGGCCCCGGGATGGGGAGTTGTCTCCCCCAGCAAGGCGTCGCACGCCGCCGCGGGCACGCCTGCGGCCCCAAGGTGCGGAATCGTTTCCTCCCGGCCGCGGGGTGGCGCCGCCGCGGTGGGGTGGTGTGCGCCGGCCGGGGGAGAGGCGGGGGCCCGGCCCGGGGGCACGGTGGTGCTGTGCTGTGTCAGGGGGAGGGTGGGCTGCTTCACCGGTGGGTGCCTCCGGTTTAACTGAGGGGTACGGAGTGATCCATAAGATCATGGTGCGGTATGGGGGTCCGGCTTGTGCAAGCGGCCGGGTGCGGGGTGCAAGTGGCCGGCCCGGGGCAGGGTGCTGCCGGTGGCGTAGGGCAGCCGCCTGCCGTGCCGCGCATCTGACCGGTCGCCAGAAAGGTCCTCAGGGTCCGGGGCGCCGCTGGGCATGGGCGGCGTGGCGGCTCCAGCGTTTGGAAGAGACTTGGCCGATCAGTTCCCAGAAACACACCAGGGCGGTCAGGGGCGGGATGCCGAACAGCACGTAGGCCATGAGGGAGCGGGTGGAGTAGCCCACGCACAGGGCTGCGGCCGTGGCGGAGGCGGTGAGGAGGACGGCCCAGGAGCGGCGTGCGTCGCGGTGTTGCACTGCGGCCCGCAAGATGGACAGGGCCGCCACGAACCAAGGTCCGTATACCGCCAGCGGCCACCATTGCGCCACGGCGTGGGGCAGCATGATCTCTGCGACCGCGCGAAGCCGCCCGTAGGTGTAGGCGACGGACCAGGCGAGCAGCAACGCCGCACACCCGCAGATCGCGCAGATCAGGATCGCGGCCTGGGGGATGCGCCGCCCGGCCAGGAAGTGCGGCTTTTTCTGCAGGCGTCGGCGGTCGCTTCGGCTCAGCGGCCCGCCCGGGGCGCCGGGAGTGGGCTGCGGGGTGAGGGCCGGGGGCCTCGCTGCTGCTGGGGAGGGCGACGTCAGAGCCGCCAGCTCTTCGTCCGGGTCCCAGCCCGGTGCCACCGCGGTGGGCGCCGGCGGATGGTCCCAGGCCGGCGGGGCCGGAAGAGGAACGCTGTCGTAGCGGCTCGTTGGTTCCTCTGGCGCCCAGGGAGCGTAGGCCTGGGCGTGCATGTAGTCATCGTCGGTGAACCTGTCCATGTCAATCGTTGCCGTCCTCTCGGTCAGGCCGGCACGTGGAGTGCACAAGGCGCGGACGGCGGCGCGGAGGAGAGAAGGATCGTTTCTTCAAGGTCTTCTTGCTGTGTCACGCCCGCCTAACGACCGTCGCACGAGAGTGATGCGCTGCCCGGGTGGGGGAACAACCGCCCGACGGGTCACCCAAGATCGGGAAAGGAAGCCTGCCCCTGCACAAGCGGGGGCCCGCCCCTGCAGGTGCGGGCCCGGCTCACGCGCCCTGCACGCAGGACCTGACTGCGCTGCGCCCTCGCTGATGCAGCCGGGCCCTGACCAGGTGGGATCGGATCGAATCCAGTCCTGCCCGCCGAGGCCTTGCTCGGCAGGCGCCGGGATGAGGGTGGGCGCCCCCATCGTCGCTGCCGTCCGCGGCGGGGCAGTACTGCGGCAAGGATCCGTTGCCCAGTGCCGTCCGCGGCCCACCTGGTCAGCCGTTTATGGCGGTCTGGAACGAGCCGAGCTCATCCGGCAGGTCCCGGCAGGGCGGGCAGGCGCGGTACTTCCACGCGATGGCCGTGGCCCCCAGGGTTCGGCGGTGACCGGCCCACCGCCGTTTACGAACCGGACCGGCCGGCATCAGCGGCTCGATCCGGTTCCGCATCGCCTCGGTGATTACTCACCGGACAGACACATCCGATCAACTGACCAACCGCTCACAACGAGCCCGCCACTGCCAGGCCATGGTCACCCTCGCCTGCCGGTGACTCCGGCCCTCCTTAACGTTGCGAACCCATACGCCGGGGGCTCGGCGGCCTTCCTCAGCCATGCTCCTCGACGGAACGCGAGTTCGTCAGGGTGACGGCGCCGCCCGCCGCGACCAGGCCGACGACCACCGCCAGGACGGCATAGGTGATCCGCTCGCCGTGGAAGAAGGACTGCACGAGGCTGCTGCTCCACACGCCCGCGGGCAGCTGGGTGGTGACCAGACCGGCGATCATGGTGCCGACCAGGGCGGTGCCGACGCTGGTGCCGACCTCCTGGGCGGTGTCGTTGAGTGCCGTACCGATCGAGGTGCGGTTTTCCGGCATCGCCTCGACCAGGGCGATGGCGCAGATCGTCATGACGGTGCGCAGTCCGATGGTCATCACGACCATGCAGACGGCGATGGCGGCATACCCGTGGTCGACGCCCCAGGCGAGTCCGGCCAGCGCGCCGGCCAGGCAGGCCGCGCCGACCAGGCAGGCGACGCGGTGGCCGAACCGCTGGGCGAGCCATTCTGACAGCGGGGTCGCGGCGATCATGGTCACGATGAGCGGCAGGTTCGCCAGGCCGGCCCTCACCGGGCTCCACCCGTAGGCGTACTGGAAGTGGAGGATGAGCCCGAACATTACGCCGGCCATCGCGATGGACGTGCCGATCTGGGCGATGGCCGCGCCGCGGACCGTGCCGCTGGTGAAGATCTTGAGGTCCAGCATGGGCGCCTTGCTGGTGCGCTCGTGCCAGATGAAGGCGGCGGCCGAGACCACCGCGCCGAGGATCGAGGCGAGGGTCGCCGCGGAGAGCCAGCCGTGCTCGACGCCGCTGGTCAGCGAGTAGCAGGCCAGGCCGATGGTGAGGACGCTCAGGGCCGCGCCGGGCAGGTCGAGCTTGTCCTTGGTGAGGTCCTCGGGCCGGTCGGCCGCGACGCCGAACCGTACGCCGATGCCCGCGATCAGCGCGATCGGCGCGTTGATCAGCAGCAGCCACTGCCAGCTCACGTGGGCGAGCGCGGTGCCGCCGAGCAGCGGGCCGAGGATGAATCCGGACATGCCGACGACGATCATCAGGGTCATCGCGCGCATGCGCAGCGCCTGGTCGTCGAAGAGCCGGAAGACGAGCGAATTGGTGATGGGCGCCATGGCCGCGGCGGCGATGCCGAGACCGGCCCGCAGGGCGATGAGCTGCCCGGCGGAGTCGACGGCGACCACGCACAGGCTGAGCAGGCCGAACGCGCCGAGGCCGACGAGCAGCACCCGTCGGCGTCCGAGGCGGTCGGCCATGGAGCCGGCCGTCAGGAGCAGGCCGCCGAACGTCAGTGAGTAGGCGCCGGTGACCCATTGCAGACCGGTGGTGCCGCTGCCGAGATCGCGGCCGATCGTGGGCAGCGCGATGGACAGCAGCGTGTTGTCGACCATCTCGACGAAGAAGGCCAGGCAGAGCGCGGCCAGGGGGATCCACGCCGCGCGCAGCGACGTATAGGTGCCGGATCGGGGCACGGCGGGTTGGGTGGTCGTGGTCATGGCCGACCTCCTCTCTGAACGTCGCTGAGCGCGGGCCCGGAAACGACGATCTGCATGGAACACGATTCGATGAACGAACAGCGTTCGATAATGGAACGTGGTTCTACAGTAGAACGCCGTTCGATGTGACGCAAGCTGTGATTGGATATGAGTCATGACGCCCCCGCGCACCCGCCCCGCCGATGGACCCTCGCGAGGGCGCAAGCGCGCTTCGCACTCCATGGAGGCCGTCCTCGCCGCGGCCGTGGCCCTGCTCGACGAGGCCGGCGGGCCGGCGCTGACCTTCCGCGCCCTGGCCGCCCGGCTCGGCACCGGCGTCGGCACCATCTACTGGTACGTCTCGAACAAGGACGAGCTGCTCGACCGCGCCACCGACCACGCGATCGGGGGAGTCCTGGCCGTCGTCGAGGCGCAGCCCGCCAGCGACGACCCGATCGCCGACCTGCGCGCGATGGCCGTGGCGCTGTTCGACGCCATCGTGGACCGGCCGTGGCTGGCCGCGTACTTCATGCGCAACACCGATATCCAGGGCAACTCGCTGCGGCTGTACGAGAAGCTCGGTCAGCAGACGCTGCGGCTCGACCTCACCCCGCGCCAGCGCTTCCACGCCGTGTCGGCGATCGCGGGCGTCGTCGTCGGCACGGCAGCCGACCTGGGCATGGAGATCCCGCAGGAGCTGCTCGACGGCGAGGCGGACCGCGACGGGCACCTCGGCCGCTTCGCCGAGGCGTGGCGCGCGCTCGACGCCGAGGACTTCCCGTTCGTGCACGAGATCGCCGACGAGTTTGCCGGGCACGACGACCGGGACCAGTTCCTCGCCGCCCTGGACCTGAGCCTGGCGGGCCTGCGTCTTCAGGCGGGCGTCGAGTCCCTCAAGTAGCCTACGGGCATGGGGAATTCAGCGACCGATGAAAAGGTGACCGCCGCCGTCACGCTCGGCCTGTTCGCCGCCTGGGCGCTGCACGACACCGAAGAGGTGCTCACCGCCCCGCGCTGGATCAAGCAGCGCGTACCGCAGTTGCGTGAGCGGTGGCCCGAACTGCCCGAGCGGCTCTGGCGGGTGATGGAGGGCATCGACGAGCGCGAGTTCCGGGCCGCCGTCGGCGTCATGGCGGGCATCGTCGCCGCCGGCGCGATCGCGGGGCAGGTAAGCGGCGGGCGCAGCGCGGTGTACCAGGCGATGCTGAACGCGTTCGGGCTGCACGGGCTCATCCACCTCGGCCAAGCCCTCGCCGTACGGGGCTACACCCCCGGCGTCGCGACCTCACCGACGCTGGTCGTGCCCTTCACCCTGTGGGCGCGCGGACGCCTCAAGCGGGCCGGGGTGCTGCGGCCGGCGCGGCCCCGCGACGCCGTCGTCGGCATCGCGTGGGCCGCCGCGGCGACGGCCGTCGCGCACGGGGTGTCACGGCACGCCGTCGGGCCGCGTTCCTGATCGCCGCCCGGCCGCCGGACGGGACTGTGCGGACCTGACCCGAGGGGCCTTCCCTGGACAGCGCATGCAACCAGCGCCATGCGGAACCTCTCACCCGCGGACTCGGCGGCACCGGCCTTGAGGGCCGTCCACCCAGCTTCCCGGCCCATGGCGGGGGAGAGGAGTGCATGCCGCACGGCGCGGGCGTGAGCGGGCCGTGGCGGCTTGGCCTGCTGCAAGCCAGAGCAGTCTTCTGCACGGGTCCCGGTAGGTGCGCCTTCCTCGTCCGCCGGTTTCAGGTGGCCGTCGACGGCCCACGGTGATGTCCCACTCCCGGTAGCCGCGCGTGCGGGTTTCCTGCGGCGTGCATGGTGCAGGGGCGCGGCCGCGGTGCGCAAGGCGTGCGTCAACAATTCCACGCCCCCTCTTTCACGCCTTTGCATCCATGTAGCTTCACTCGTTCTGACGACCTGCGACCTTGCCGCAGGCATTTTCTCCGACATACTGCTGGCTTCATCTTCCGATGAATGACAGGGCATTGTTTGCGGTGACGGGGCGGCATGCCCCGCGGGGGTTTCATGGTGAAGAAGATATGGGCCACGCTGAGGGCGATCGCTTTCGTTCTCCTGCCGGTCGTCTCGCCGGGTCTGACGTTCTTCTGCGGAAGTCAACTCGCCTCCTCGCACGGGGCGATGAGGTGGCTGTTCATCGCTCTCGGCGTGCTCTTCGCGATCATGGCGCCCTGGACGACCCGCCTGACCCAGACGCGTGATCGCCGCAACGCCGTGATCAAGAATGAGGCGGTCATTTCCGCGGTCGCCAACCAAATGGGCACGCTGGCGACCGAGCCCGAAAACCGGGAGGCCACCCTCGCCACCATCCACAACCGGCTGACCGACTGCGCTGCCCAGCACGCCGGAAGCAAGGCGCGGGCCGGGTTCTTCGCCCTGCGCAACAAGAAGCAGCTGCGGCTGGTCTCCCACTACAACCGTGACACCAAGCCCAGTCAGCTGGACCGCAGAGACGAAGAACGGCTCGTCAACGCCATGAACGGAAAAGAGATCGTCTACACCAAAGACACGTTGAACGCCGACGGAAACCTGAACGTCAGCCTCGGCGACTCCTACAGATCGGCTATTGCCGCACCCGTGTATGCCGGAAACGAAGCACAGGGAGTCTTGTTGATCGACGCGCCGGATCCCAGTCGGCTGACGAAAAAGCATGTGCGCGAGTCCTACATTCGCGCCATCACACATCTGCTGGGCACCGCGCATGCCATGGGGGAAAGCGACAACGGAAGGGTTGTGCCCCGCCAGCCGGGCCGCGGACAGAACGGTAAGGCTACCCCAACTCCGGGTAAGGAGGAGTGAGATGCACGAACTGGCCCGACATCAAACGGAGCGGCCTAGCGTGCTGAATGGCTGGCACATTGTTCCGGGGGGACGGCATGCCTGAACGCGAAACAGAGATCATCGAGGCAGGGCGCGCCTGGATGGCGGGCAAGGTGCCCGGCGACGAGTACTTCTCCAAGGTGGTCGCCTCCACGGCCGCCACTCCTGGCGCAGGGTTGGCGACCGCGCTGCGAACCCTGGTCACGACGGTCGCGAACTGGTGGCGCAAGGGTCCGTGACCAGCCCACCCGGGGACGTCGTCACGCGCATGCGGGGGCGGCCAGGCTCATCATCCGGAGTGGGGGCCGCCTGGCGAGTACCACCGCTCCGCTCCGGTGGGCTGGCGCCGGCGTGCTCAAGGCGGCCAGGCGGGAAGCCGACAGCGCGGGAAGCCCAGACGCAGGCCCGCACCATCTGCGGTGTCACAGAGTGCCCGATGCCGTTGCTGGCATGGGAACGCATGCGCTTAGATCCGTAAGGCGCGTGGGGTGGTGCGGGATGAAGCCGGCAGGCGGGAGCGACGATGGCGGCCAAAGGCGATCCGGAGTCCGGTGACGAGACGACGCAGTCCGGCGAGACGGTCAACATCGGCTCGCACACCGGCGGATGGGCGATCGGCGACCACTCGACGTCCGTCACCTCGTACCGGTCGGGAGCCTCAAGTCAGACCGAGATCGAACAGCTGCTCCGCGCGGCCCACGAGCTGCGGGCCGATCTCGCGCGTCTCGCGGCCGGCGAGCACACCGCGCGGCTCGATGAGGAGCTGGCAGAGGCCGTGCGGGAGCTCGAGAGGACAGGCCATGCCGACGTGGCCCGCTGGGCCCGGCTGCGCATCATCCTGGCGGAGTCTGCCGCCACCGGAGCGCTGGCTTCGGCCATGGCGCTCGATCACGTGATCCGCGTGGTCTTGGACGGTCCCGGAGCCTCCACCCCCTACATCCAACCGGCCAGCCCGGCCTCCAGCGGCACCCCCCGACCCGCGCCTGATCCCTCGGGCCATACCTCTCCGGGCCCCAGTACCGGCTCCGACGACGACGAGTGGCCCGAGTAGCGCATGGGCGATATCGCCAAGGGCGCGCTGGGCGGGGCCTGGACCCTGATGGTGGGCTGGATCCTGCCCACCGCGCTCAATCTCGCCGTCCTGCTCGTCGCCGTCGCCCCCAGCCTGCGGGGCGTTGGCGTCCTGGACCAGCTGCAGCCACAGACCCGCGTGGGTACTGGCGTGCTGCTGACCACCGGAGCCCTGCTGCTGGGGCTGGTCGCCTATGCCTGCCAGAACCTCCTGTACCGGCTCCTGGAGGGCTACCTGCTGTGGCCCGCCCCCCTGTACGCCGCCGGCTGCAAACGCAGCCGCCGCACCAAAGCCCGCCTCACCGACCGCCTGACCGTGCTGCGCCTTGAGCGCCGGCGCAGCGAGCAAGGCGCCCTCTCCGCCGAAGCCGCAGACCAACTGGCCCGGCTGTGCGCGCAGCCCTACCTCGCCCGCCGGGTCCCGCGCGACCGGCGCCGTACCGCCGCCCAACGCGCCCTCCTCCGCGAGCAGCTGGCGCGCTACCCCATCGCGGACGACGAGATGGCCCCCACCCGGCTGGGCAACGCGATCCGCCGTTTCGAGGAATATGGCTGGGACCGCTATCGCCTGGACACCCAGGTGCTGTGGAACGAACTCACCGGCTGCCTTCCCGACCAGGTACGCCGCCAAGTCGAACTCGCCCGCACCAGCGTGGACTTCTTCATCACCCTGCTCTACGGCCACCTCGCGGTCATCGCCCTGGCAGCCATCGCGCTGACCTCCTCCGAACGGGCCGACCGGCCGTTGCTGCTCAGCACCATCACGGTCTTGGCCCTGCTCGTCCCCGCCTGGTACCGCTCGGCGGTCTCCAGCACCGACGAGTGGGCCGCCGCGGTCCGCGCCATGGTCAACATCGGGCGCAAGCCCCTCGCCCAAGCGCTCGGACTTCTGCTCCCCGACACCATCGACGCCGAGCGCAAGATGTGGACGATGGTCTCCCGGCTCTCCCGCATCCCCTACCACGAGAGGGCCGCGGCACTGGACGTCTACCGTGCGGGCGAGACCGGATGGCCCGACGGGATGACGCTGCCCGGCCCCGCGACCCCTCCGGGCGCCCCCGGAAGTCCGTAAACCTCGATGGCCTGCCGCACCGCCAGCCGCTGTGCCGCCCGACGAACCCGCCCAGGATCGGCGCGCCGATCAGCGTTCCGGCCCGCGAGGCGAGGACCCTGAGGGCGCCCTGCGGTCAGCGGCACGGGCCCAGCATCAAGCCGCGCGGCTCTGGGAGGGGCCGCTGGAGAATGTGCTGAGCGGGGCCGCCGTCGCCGGTGTCGAGGTCGGTCGTCGTCCGTTGCCGGTCGATGACGAGTTGACCGGCACCGGCCCCTTCACCACCAACGCACGGACGAAAGGGGCAGGTTGAGCGGGCTGACCAGCGATCGCATCCGCGCCGCCGCAGGCAAGCTCGGCCTGCCGCGCCGCGCCGGTCCCCGTACTCAGCCGCGCCGCACCCGGCCCGCGAGCCGCCGGCTCAGCCGGCCCAGCGTGCCGCGCTCCTGGCGGTGCCAGGCGCGGAAGGCCTCGGCCCGGCCGCTGCTGCCCGACCGCCCGACCGCCTCCTCGACCGCCGTCACCCGGTCGGCCGTCAGCCCGCGCACCACCGGCCGCAGCACCTCCTCCAAAAGTCCGGCGGCGGCCTCGCCCCACACCCGGCCCGCGTGCGGATGGGCCGTCCAGAGCGTGAAGCAGTCGGCCGCGTAGCCGGGGACGGCGGCCAGCCGGGCTCGGACGCCGTCGTCGCGCGCCGCCCGCGCGTAGGCGCCGATCAGCTCCTCGTCCCCGCTGTGCACCAGCGCGTACAGCTCCTCGTCGGGCCGCTCCGGCGCCAGCAGTCGCCCGGCCACCGCGTCGCAGGCCTGGCCCAGCACACCCGCCTCCACCGGCTCCGCCTGCGCGCGCAACTCCCGTACGCGCTCCGCCCACGCCGGCTCCGCCGCACCCGAGCGCACCTCGCGGGCGAACGCCAGGAGTTGGAGGGCCGAGCGCACCCGCCCTCCGGTCTCCCGCGGAAAGCCGCGCAGCAGTTCGTGGGCCAGCTCCGGCGCCTCCGCGTCCGCCGCCCCGGCCTCCAGCGCGGCGGCCACCAGCCGCGGCCAGGTCCCGGCCGCCCGGTGCGCGTCGGAGGTCGCCGCCTCCAGCAGCAGCCGGGCCTCGGCGGGCGTGGGCGCCTCCGCGCCCCACACCAGGCCCACGGCCGTCCGCAGCACCAGCGGCTCCCCGAACGGGGAGACCCCGCCGGCCCGCACAATCCGCTGGAGGGCCGCCACCCGGTCGTCGCCGCAGCCGGACCGGGCCTCCGGCGCCCCCGCGCACATCCGCAGATGCGCCAGCGCCTGGCTGCCGGTGAACGGCAGCGGCACCCGGGCCAGCAGCCCCTCCACCGCCGCCGGGTCGTGCGGCGCGATCCGGTCGAGCGCGCCGAGCAGGGCGGTCCGCACGTCGAACTGCTCGTCCATCAGCTCCAGCAGCGCCGCCGCCCAGCCCGGCGCGCCCTGCGCCGCGGCCCCGCCCGGCAGCAGCGCGGGCGCCAGCCGGTCCACGACCCCGGGCAGCAGCGCGGCGCAGTCGACCTCGAGCAGCCGGGCCACCCGCAGCAGTTGCACCGTACGGGACACGTCCAGGCCGAGCCCGGTGCCGCCCAGTTCCGTCCGGATCTCCGGCCCCAGGACCTCGGCGACGGCCGCGCCCTCGGGGCCGCTGAACGCGGTACGGCCGGGCAGCTCCAGCGAGCCGTTGCCGCCGCGCACCGCCTCGGTCACCAGCATCGCGGCGAGCGGGGCCGTGGCGGTCGCGGGGGAGCGGCCATCCAGCGCGGCGAACAGCCGTCCGGCGGCGTCGAACTCGGGCCCGGAGCGGTCGTCCACGCCGGGCGCGGTGAGCGCCTCGACCAGCTGCTGGGTGCGCTTCCCGTCCAGCGCGTACGGCCGCTGCGCCGCCCAGTCGGCCGCCGCCGCGCGCTCCTGGGTGCCCAGCGCGATGCCCGCGCACAGCGCGGTCACCGCCAGCGGGCCCGCCGCGAACGGCTCGCCGGGCAGCGCAGCCGCCTCCCCGAACAGCTCCGGCGCCCGGCCGCGCCAGACGCGGGCCGCCGTCTGCGCCCAGACGTCGCCCACCGGCCCCTCCGGGCGCCGGCCGCCGCACACATGCACGCACAGCCCGGAGTCCGCCAGCTCGGCGGCGTCCTCGGGGAGCACACCCACCACCCGCTGCGCGGCCTCGCGCGGGCGGCGGGTGTACGTGGTGAAGGTCAGGCCCTCGGCGAGCCCATCCGGCAGGGCGTAACCGGCGAGGGCGAGCCAGCGTGCGACATCGGCACTGTGGCGTTCGACGAGCACGACCCGCTCCGGGGCCCCGGGCCCGTGGAGCCGGCGCAGGTCGGCCAGCACACCGGCGAGCCAGGGGCCGCGCGAAACGGCGAAGTCGTTGAGGGCCTCGCGCTCGCGGGCCTCGTGCCCGATCGCGGCGGGCGGCGCGGCCAGCGGGTCGGGCAGCGGGCGGGCGGGGACGACGGCGGCCCAGCGGCCGGAGCGGCAGGCGGTGAGCGGCAGCATGCCGCCGGGGAGTTGGGTGCCGGCGGGCAGGTGGACGGCGTGCGCGTGGAAGCCCACGGCGGACGAGCGGGCGCAGCGGACGGCGACGGTCCGGGCCAGCAGCCGGCTGCCGTCGGACAGCACGCTGAAGCTGAGCGCCTGGGGCAGGCCGCGCAGATCGGCGTCGGTGAGGTGGTCCGGGATACCGCGCGGCGGCTCGTACGCGAGGAGCGATCCGGCCTCGGTCAGCACGGACCCGGGTATGGAGGGGTCCACGGCCGCGAACCGGGCGGCCGTGCCGCCGTCCTCGCCGGTTTTGTCCCCGTCCGCCGAGGTGTAGTGCAACTGTGCGAGGCTCATGCGTCGGCTCTCTTCGTCCCTGCCTGAAGATCCCCTGCCACCCGCACCCGCCCGCGCGGGGGCGACGGCCTCCCGGCAGAGCGGCGACCCCGGCGGGGAGTGCTCCGCAGTCGCTGGGGCGACGCTATCAAGGACCGGACGCACGAGAGGGTGAAGGCCGCTCACCCCCCGGCGGGCTCAGATCCAGCCGCGCTCCCGCGCCCGGACCCCCGCCTGGAACCGCGTGCCGGCATCCAGTGTGCGCATCAAAGCCGCCACCCGCCGCGTCGCCGTACGGACGCTGACCCCCAACTGCCGGGCGATCGCCTGGTCCTTGAAGCCGGCGTGCAGCAGACGCACGAGCACCAACTCCTCCTCGCTGGGCCCTCCTGCACCTGGGCCACCTGAGGGGCCAGCAGGGGTTCGGCGCGTTCCCAGTACGCCTCGAACAGCTCCATCAGCCCATCCAGCAGGCCCGACGGATGCACGAGCACGATGGATTCCTTGCTGCCACCGGTCAGCGGCACCATCGCCACCCTGCGGTCCACGATCCGCGCCTTGAACGGGAGATGACGCAGCAGCCGCGACTTCTCGCCGAGCGCAGCGAGCCGCACAAGCGTCTCCATCCGGCCGGGCGGATCGATCGACTCCAGGCAGTACACGCCCCGGATGTCCACACCGCCCGGTACACGTTCTCGTCGAACGCGCTCACCCCCACGGCTTCCAGCACCGCCAGCCCCTCCTTGCCACGCGAGAGGACAGCGCAGAAGGCCCCTGCCCGGTGCGGGCCGACCGGTCCGGCACGTGCGGAGCACGCGTGCCGCCCCCACACGCGTGCTCCGCACGTGCCGGCTACACGAACCGCGCGGTGTCGCCCGGGACCTCGCCCGCGCCGGACACCGCCGACGTTCCCGCGGCGGTCGACCCGGTGCTCGCCCCATCCGACCGTCTGCGCCGGGCGAGGCTCTGCACGCTGTCCGGCTCGACGCCGACGCCGGGTGGGTCACCGGTCAGGTCGGCGCCGGCCCGCGGAGCCGCCGACGTTCCTCTGTGACGAACCGGGCCCGCAGCTGGCACGGGGCAGACCGCGAATGCCCGAGGCAGAGCAACGATTCGCTGAGCGACCACAGTTCACCCGACACGAACCACGGCCGCCACTGACGCTTCGTCACATCCAGCGCAGCGAGCCGGCACGTCCGGCTACCACCGTCTCAGACCTCGCTGCGAGCCCAACCCCGACAAGTACCTGGCATTCCTCGGACTCGCCGCCGCGCTGTGCTGTGACAAACGGCTCGTCCGCCGCGCCACGTAGGACGCGGTCCAAAGAAAGCTCCACGCAAGGCCCCTAAAGACGTAAAGAGTGACAAAGTGGGCAATATGAGGCATCGGTGCGGTCGTGCAGGAGACCCGTTCGACGCCAACCGGTCACGGCAGTGCCCGGCCGCCACTAGGGGCGACCGGGCACCTGAAAGGAGTCCCTCATGGCTAACGCCATCAACGTCGCGCTACACGTACAGGTCGAGGCCCAGCCAGGCAAGGAGGAAGAGGTAGCCACCTTTCTCCGCGAGGGCCTTGCCATCGTGCAAGAGGAGCCCGGCACCGTCGCCTGGTTCGCCGTACGCCTGAGCCCGTCCACCTTCGCCATCTTCGACGCCTTCCCCCACGACGACGCACGCCAGGCCCACCTCGCCGGCCGCCTGGGCAGTGCCCTGATGGAACGAGCCGGTGAACTGTTCGCCCAGCCTCCTTCCGTCGAGCAACTCGACGTCCTTGCCCACAAACTCCCCTGAAGACCAAACCGCCTTGTCCACGCCGGTCGCGTCGAACCTGTCCCGGCCGGCGCCCAAATCACCAGACCGGCGATCGATCGGGCCGGCACGAGCACCTGCCTCCTTCGCGGAGCCGCTCCCCGCGGCGAGGAAGCTCCTGCTGGCAGCATGAAGCGTTGACCTGACGTCAAGGTCATCGCCGTTCCGCCCCGACATCCAGATCGCCGGCCGATCAGACACAGCGCCGCACGACGAACTGCCTGCCGCGAACTTGGCAGGCAGTGAACTTGGCATGCCGTGAACCGCCATACCCATAGCTGCTCGCAGCCTCATATGACTCCGCCGGCTGCGGACATCCTGAAGCGATCAGCTGACTACGCTGAACCACCCCGGCCGCACTTCGGCCAGCAGCTGCAGGGACCGCACGGCGGACCGCAGGTCCTCCTCCGTGACGTCAAGGGGCTCCGGCAGGCTCAGCCCATACTGGCGCAGTCGCCAGAGATCGAAGACTTCGCTCCCGTCGGCTGCGAAGTCCACATCGACCTCAGTGCCGTTGCCACCGACGAATCGGCATCCCGCTCCGTGAACCGTGTAGGAGTAGGTACCCAGGTGCCCACTCCGGCTGATCCGGCGCGAACGGGCCAGGCCAAGTACATCTGCCAGGCGCTCAAGCGAGGGGATCGCCCCCCTCATGGCCTCGTCGATCGCGTTCAGAGCGTGGACGTAACCGAGCACGAGGTCTCGCGCAGCCCCAACCCGTTCCATACGGTGTCATCCCCCTGAGCCCGTGGCTGAAGAAACTGTTCCACGGGCCGCCGGCGACTCCGCAGGACGACATTCTGCAACGATCGGTCAGCGGGCGTTCTGAGGAGGTACTGCTGGTGCACCGACGGCTCGACGGCGGACGCCACCAGGTAGCCGATCTGGCCGCCGACAGGCCGCAGCGGGAAGGCCCACCACCAGGCCGCCTCCGGGCGCGGCGGTCGGGCCGTCCGGCCAGGTCGGTGAACCGAGCACGGGGCACCCGGTCGACCGTGGTGGTCGCCCCCTGCCCGTTTCGCAGCCACGGGTGCTTGGGTCGGTCCTCGGGTGGGCCCGCCGTGCGCAGCGGAGCACGCGAGGTTCGGTCTGGCAGGTGGAGGCGCGCGGGGTCGAAGTGGACCACGCTGTGGGTACACAACCGCGTACCCACGGCAGAAATGGGACCTTGCCATGACCATCAAGACGGAGTCCGTGTCCCTGGAGGACGCCCGGCGAGTCGTCGCCGCGGGGGAGGCCAAGGCCGACGAGATCGGCTCGCCGAGCAACATCGCTGTCGTCGACGTCGGCGGCAATCTCGTCGCACACATCCGGATGGACGAGGCCTGGATCGGGAGCGTCGACATCTCCATCAGCAAGGCCTTCACGTCCCGGGCCTTCGACATCAGCACCGCCGACCTGGCCGCCAACGCGGGCCCCGGTGAGCAGTTCTTCGGGATCAACACATCCAACAACGGACGCGTCATGATCTTCGCGGGCGGTGTCCCGCTGCGGCACGGCGGCCGGATCGTCGGCGCCGTGGGCGTCAGCGGCGGCAGCGGTGAGCAGGACCAGACCGTGGCCGAGGCTGCGGCGACGGCCTTCTGAAGACTGGCCCGCGCCAGGCCGTGGTCAGCGCAGCCGCAGCGCGGCCGCTCGTTGGAATCTTTCTCGTCCACCAAGAACAAACCGGGCTGGATCGCTACCAGGTCCGCATCCGCGACGCCTGGTACCGGTACATCATTCCTGCCGGTGCTTGCCGCCGCTCTCCTCGCCATCACCGCCCACCGGCAACGGATACGGTGAAAAACGCGAGGGAAAGAGGCGCCACGACCGCCGGCAAACGCCGGATTCCGATATCCCGCCACGACATCGCCAACGGCGACGCGGCGCCGGACTTGGCAACTTTGGGCGGCCTGCTGGCCATCCGTCAGCACACCTCCTTCAAGCGGCAGCCGTGCGGACTGATCGGGCAGACCAAGGCCAAGCTGCCCCGCCTCGTCTGCCAAGAGCTGTCGCTGGACCGAGCCCCGGCTGACCGGCACTTCGGCCACTGCGCGGACGGTTGGACCAAGGTCCTCCGCCACCTCGACGGCAGCTGAGCGGCGACAGCGCGGACCCGAACCGGCTCCCCGCCGACAACCGGAAGGAACCACGCATCATGACCAACGAACTGCACGGCACGAAGGTCGCCATCTTGGCCACGGACGGCGTCGAGCGCGTCGAGCTCGAAGAGCCTCTCGGCGCACTGCTGGGCGCTGGAGCGCAGGCCGAGCTCCTCTCCCTCCATACCGGCGAGATCAACGCCCGCCAGATGGACATCGACCCGGCCGGAACCTTCACCGTGGACAAGAAGGTCGCAGACGCCCGCGTGGGTGACTACGACGCGCTCCTGCTTCCCGGCGGCACCATGAACCCCGACCAGCTACGCACCGACCCCGACGCCGTCGCCTTCGTGAGGCAGTTCGTGGAGACCGGGAAGCCCGTTGCCACCATCTGCCACGGACCTTGGATACTGGCGGAGGCTGACGTGCTGCGCGGTCGCCGCCTCACCTCTTGGCCCAGCATTCGTACCGACCTGCGCAACGCCGGCGCCGAGGTCGTCGACGAGGAGGTCGTCATCGACCGCCAGCTGATCTCCAGCCGCAGCCCGCAGGACCTCCCCGCCTTCTGTAAGGCGATCGTCGAACGCTTCGCCGCCGCAGTGCAACCCTCCTGATCGGGAGACGCGTCCTGTCCGCCCTCGCCGACGCCACGAAGAACGGCACCGACATCAGCGTCACCGCGATCGCGCGCCGCGCGGGTACCGACCGCACCTTCCTCTCCCGCCACCGCGACCTCCTCACTCAGATCCACGCCCAGGCCGCCGACCCCGCACTGTCGCCGCCGGTCACGGCCCGGCCGTCAACCGGGCCTCGCTCATGGCCGACCTTGCGCCCGCCGACGCCCGCCCTCACTACACAGGTCCGTCGCCTCGAAGCACGACTGAGCGAAGTACTCGGTGACCAGGCCTGGAGCGAGCCCGGTGTCGGCGGACCCGACCACACCGAACAGCTCAACGCTCGGATCACGCCCCTCGAACAGCAGCTGATCGACCTGGAGCTCAAGCTCCAACAACGGGACGCCGCCCTGGCCGCTGCCCGCGCGGCCAAGCGGGAACTCAGGTTCACCTCAACCGCCTCGCCGACCGCTTACCCAACCCGCCCGGGCACGCGCACGCACCCGCAACACCCCGGTCCCGGTCTCTCAGCGGCCGGGAACCGGGTTGTCGGGAACGGGGCCTGTGACGGATCTTGTGAGCCATCACCCCATTTCAGAGACATACCCGCGCTGTTCTGCCGGCGGTGAACACCGGCCGAACCGAGCTCGACAATCACTACGGTCCCGTCTCATGACGATGACGACGCACACGGTCGAGTACCAGGCCGACGGACTGACGATGATCGGGCACCTCGCCGTCCCGGCCGGTGTCGATCGCCGACCCGCGGTGCTGGTCGGACCCGAGGGCATGGGGCTCAGTGACGTCGAGCGCCGGCGGGCCGATGCTCTTGCCGAACTGGGATATATAGCGCTGGCCTTCGACCTTCACGGCGGGCGCTACCTGGGTGACCCCGAGGAGATGCTGGCCCGTTGCCTGCCCCTGCTCGCTGATCCCGGACGGATGCGGGGCATCGGCCACGCGGCACTCGACGTGCTGCACGCCGAACCGCGGACCGACCCCGACCGGATCGCCGCCATCGGCTACGGCACCGGGGGCGCCATCGCGCTGGAACTCGGACGCGACGGCGTCAACCTGAAGGCGATCGGGACAGTCAACGCAACTACCACGGGCCGACCGGGCGAGGCGGCGCGCATCCGCTGCCCGGTGTGGGCCGGGGTCGGATCGGACGACCCGATCATGCCGCCCGCGCAACGGGACGCGTTCAGCGCCGAGATGCAGGCCGCAGGCGTCGACTGGCGCCTCGTGGTCTACGGCGGCGCCTTGCACGCCTTCCACCACCCACCGGTCGACCACCCCGTGGTCCCCGGCGTCGGCTACCACCCACGACACGCGCAGCGAGCCTGGCACGACGTCGTCGCCCTGCTCGCCGAGTGCCTTCCCGTAACGGAATGATCTGGTCGGCATCGTCGCGATTCCGGACCGCGAACAGGCCGGTCGAGCGCCACCGCTCCGGCTTGGGGCCGGCGCTCCCTCACTGGGATCGGCCGCCTGCCGACCAGCGCTTATCGTTCGTTACGGCAGATTTCTGAGTATTCGATCCCACCCCAAGATCGCCCGACGTACTGCAGACGGCGAAGGCGAGTAGCTGCTGCACCACACCTGTTGCATCCGCTGCAGGGCTCGCGGCCGCTCCTGAGGTGCGAAAACTCCATCCGCACACTCCGGGCCGGAGAAACATCGGTCGCGGTCGCTCAGCGCCTGCGTGGCCTGCCGTTTTCAAGGTGGCGTCGGGAAGGACGGTCAGGCCTGGGCCTCTGCGCCGGTCGGGGCGCTGAGGGGGCATGCGAAAAACCTTCCCCTCAGTGGCCAGCCACTGAGGGGAAGTGGATGCCTGACTATGACGATCAGCGAACGCCGCAACCCCGCCAGCTACCAGGTCGCCCTGGTGTGCGCGGCGCTCAGCTCGAGCCGCGGCCACGCCGACGCCGACCAGGCCGCCACCGGGGCGGGCCTGCGGCCCCTGGCCCTTGCCGCATTGCGCGAGACCGTCCGGGAAGCCCTCCAGCGCCCGGTCGACTTCAGGGACGTCACCGGCAGCCCGGACGCCGTCATCGGCGGCAACGACATCAGGCAGGCCGTGTTCGACGCCGTCAGCGAACGCCGCCCCCTGGTCGGGCTCGGCGCACGCGGCCGTCCGGTCGTGATGGTGCCGCAACCCGTTGAGGTGCCGGCGTGAGTGCCCACAACAGCCAGAGCGCCGGGGCGCGCGAGATCGCGTTCGCCCCGGGCGTGCCCGACAACCTGAAATGGCGCAGGGGCACCGGCTCCTTCCACCGGGCGGCCTGATCGTGCACACCGGCTGGTCCGCCCGCTGGAGGGCGCACCGAACGAGCGCAGCCAACACCCGCCCACGAGGGCAGCTGCGTCCAGTGCTGGCACATCTCCACATCCGACGGGCGCCGCGTGGGCCACTTGCCGTACCTGCGGCGCCCGGACGCGACTTGGGCTGCGGCACGCATCACGGTCAGCCTGCCCGGCGGGCTTTGGCCCGCCGACGCCGACACCGCGGAGCTGCTGCCGCGCGTCAGGTCGAGTTTCATCAGGTCGCGGAGTGTGGGCCGTTGGTTCTTGAAGGTGTGCAGGACGTAGTGCATCAGGGCGTCGGCGATGAGGTGCTGGCGCTCTGTCAGAGGGGGGCGGCTCCGGCGGGCCAGTTGAGGTGGGGGCGCGTTGGCGTGGGTCATAGTTTGCCGATGAAGAAGCTGGAGCTGGCGACTGCGAGGAGCAGGTAGCCGCCCGGGAAGGCGATGTTGTGGACGACACATGCGCGGATGTGAGCTAGGACCGCACCGATGAAGAAGGCCGTCAAGCCGACTCCTGCCGCCAGGCCCAGCCAGTGGACCCCCAGAAGGCCGACGAGCAGGCCGACAGCGCCCGCGAGTTTGAGGGTTGCCAGGTACGGCAACGCGGCCGGCTGGAGCCGGATCGCTGCGGAGTTCGCCAGTACGAACGGCGCCCGCAGGTAGTCCGCGATCGCCATGAACCCGTTCGCGACGACACACCCGACAGTGGCGATGATCAGCACGGAGCTCACGGGTTGTACGACCCCACGACGACGAAAGGCTCTGGCGGCACCGGCGCCCCCGCCGCTCGGCTGATGAGTTCTCGCAGCTCAGCGGCTTGCGGCAGTGTCAGCAGCGGATTCGCTTGCGCCTCCTCCATCTCAAGGGCCAGGATGAAGTCCGTCCCAGACTTGCTGGAGTACGCCGTATAGAGCACGCCCTGGGGTGATGCCGTCTGCAGGGCGGCGAACACCTTCGCAAGTTGCGACCGGACCTCGGCAGCTGTGTCACTGTTGGTGCGGAACCGCACCATCTGTAGGCTCATGGCGTTGCCATCTCCTCGGGATGCGAACAGGAATGGGTTGAACCGACCGTCCTGACGTCCGCCAGCCCGAAAAGGTGACACCCATGCCTGTCACGGTCGAAGAATTCGAGACCGCACGACCGCATCTACTGTCGGCTGCCCACCGCATGCTCGGCTCGGCTCATGACGCCCAAGACGCCGTCCAAACCGTATGGTTGCGGGCCATGACCGCCCGTTCCTCGTCACCGATCGAGAACGCGTCAGCCTGGCTCACGACCGTCACCGCCAGGGTCTGCTTCGACGAGCTGCGTGCCCGACGCCGTCGCAATGAAGCGCCGCTGCTCGCGGACGCCATCTCGGCCGTAGAACTGGCTGCAGACGAAGCAATCCTCCGCACGCAGGACGTCTCTCGGGCGCTCATGGTCTTGTCGAATCAGTTGACCCCGCCTCAACGGGTTGCCTACGTCCTGCATGACCTGTTCTCCGTGCCGTTCGACCAGATTGCCCTTGTGCTGGGCGGGACAGTGCCCGGTGCCAAGAAGCACGCCAGCAGGGCCAGACAACGCCTCGACAGCGCCCAGCCCTCCTCAGAGCAGGACGGTCGACCAGACCAGCAGATCGTTGAAGCCTTCCTGACCGCGGCCCAAACCGGGGATACACGCAGGATGATCCAGCTGCTGGCGCCCGACAGTGTCCGCGACGCCGACGCGGCCCTCCTGCCTCGCGGAGCCCGCACCGCCGTCATCGGTGCTGTCGACATCGCCACCGAGACCGCGCACTTCCGTGATCGCATTCAGGCAGCGTGCAGGCTCACCCTCGACAACAAACCGGTGTACCTCATCGCCCCGGGCGGACACCCTCTCGCCACGATCGAGATCAGCACGGCCAATCAGAAGGTCACGCGTATCACGCTGCGATCGGTCCAGGTCGACGACCGCTTCGAGGCCGCCCCACCGTCATCAACCTCCCGACCCGCAACACCTGGTTGGAGAACGGCGCCGCTCAGGGCCGTCGAGTGTCGACTCCCATCGCCTTGATCACTCGCTGGTGTTGGTGGTACGAGCCGGCCGCAGGCGGCCCCTGATACGCCCGAGCGTTTGAGCTCCCGCGGAGACCGGGGCTCGTGTAGGCGAGCTGGTGCCGCGCACCGTTGCCGAGGTGTCGGCCCGGCGGTTACGGGCTCATCTCCCACCGGCTGTGCACGGAAGACTGCACAGCCGCTATGGGCCCAGACGATGTCGTCGAGGCTGTGGCTCCGGCTGCGGGACTGCCCCTGCCAGGTGCGAGGTGCCGGCGGGGGAGGGGCGTGTGCTGCATGCGGCTCGCGCCGCGGCAAGGGGCGCCGCTGATGAGCGGGGGTAGGCGGTGGTGCTGGCTCTGCGACGAGCCGATCAGACCGGGGCAGCCGACGATGACCTTCCTCAAGATCTCCATCTCGGTAGGCGGAGCGCCCATCACCCTGCACGCGAGGTGGGCAAAGCGGGGGGATGCCTCCACCGCATGCAGCGATAGCCCCCGCCCCGTGGCTGCCTCGCAACAGCCGCGGTAGGGGAGAGCCCCGGGGCGTGGGTGGAGGAGGGCGCCAAGGATCTGCTGATCCAGAGGCATACGGTCGAGGAGCGGACGTGCGCCATGTAGCTCCCACGCCGACCCCGCCAAGTCGGCAGTCCACTTGAAATGCGGCACTCATGGTGGGCGCTGCGGCGGGGGCAGCGGCCGTGGCCGGGAAGCTGAGACCTGCCGTGGCCCCCGGGCAGGGGGGATGCTGTGCGGGAGCTTCCTCCTGGTGGCTGCCGCGGGGGTCTGCCGCCCGAGGGGGCGGCGGGTACCGGAAGGACTGTGGGCGCCAGGGCGGGTTCTCCCTTGACGGCCGTCCGGAACGGGGGCGGCAGGACGTGCAGCCCCCTGGGGCGGCCCGCCTCGTGACACGGTGTCGGGTCTCCCTCCTCGTGCTGCCTCCCTCTCTCCGCGCCAACTCTCCTTCTGCGTTCGATGCCGAGTGTCTTCGTTTCGAATGAACGAAAATCTATGTTGGCTGGAGTAGACATTGGGATGTGGTGTGGTTATGGTTTCTCTCGTAGCCGAGATCAGCAGGGCCCGGCAGACACGAACTGCCGGGCAGTAGTACCCGCAGGAGCAGTTGCAGGACGGTGCGGTGGTGGAGTTGCGAAGCCAGAGCGGTTGCAGGACGGCGACGGGACTGACGACCGGACCGAGTGGCCCGCAGTGATCAGGGGGCTGCCACGAGCAGGACCGTAAGTGCAGTACAGGTAAGTGCAGTTCGCAGTATCAGCAGCGAAGTCAGAGCAGCACCTTGGTGAAGGCGTCGGCTGCGGGCGCGCGCACCGGGAGGTTCGGCAGTGGGGTTCCAAGCCAGAGCAGATGCAGGAGGGGCGACGGGGCTGGCTGTCGAAGAGTGGCGCTGTCACAGGCCACCAGGTGGTTCGCATCACGAGGAGTACGCAGAACAGCAGTATCGCCAGTAGGCAAGTGCGCGATCCCAAAGGGAAAGAACGGAGGACCGAGCGCCATCAGGATCGCCCGGACGGACGTCTGAGTCCGGGTACCGCAGGACATCGACAGTGAGGTGGTCTCCGGTCAAGCAACCGCGATCCCCGCAGCCCCGACGGCAGGTTGGTCGGGCAGGCGGAAACAAAGAGTCGGCGCAGATATAGGGCTGGCAGATGGTGCAGTAGTTCCTTCGGGGCCCTGGTGCGAGTACGGCACCAGGGCCCCTCCACGCGTTCCAAAGGTTCCAGGGGCTCCAGATGCTCCACGCGTGTTCCAGAAACAGGTGCTATGACAGCAGACGACACGTTCAACCGACTCGATGACGATGACTACCCCGCCTACACCATGGGCCGGGCCGCCGACATGCTGGGCACCACCCAGGGCTTCCTGCGCGCCCTCGACCAGGCCCGCCTGATCGCCCCGCTACGCTCGGCGGGCGGACACCGCCGCTACTCCCGCCACCAGCTGCGCATCGCCGCCCGCGCCCGCGAACTCGTCGACCAGGGCACCCCCGTCGAGGCCGCCTGCCGCATCGTGATCCTCGAAGACCGGCTCGAGGAAGCCCAGCGCACCAACGCCGGATATCGGAGCACCGCCGCAGCAACGGCCCCCCAGTCGCGTCTGGAGAGCGCCACCGAAGGCGGCTAGGCTTCCTGCTGCCTTTACCGGCGGTCCGGGGGCAGCCGGCCCGGGGCGCCGAACGCGGCGACGGCCGTGACTTCGCCGACCTCCTGGTCGCCGACCTCGCGGTCCGCGCGACGGCCGACGCAAAGGGCGTGCGCTGGTCCAACGTCGAACACTGCGACACACCCAGGGACCTCGCTCCTGCCACCGGCTGGGCCATGGGCAACGCGGGCATCATCCGCGAACTCCTGCGCCACGCCCGTGCCCAACCGCGACCCGCACTACGCCGTCTCGTTCCCGGACCAGCCCCCCACCGCTTGACTGCCCAGACTGGTGGTGTGCTCCAAAGCTGGCAGCCATCCACACGCTCGCGCAGGACCACCAGATCGCGGCGCAGATATCCGGTGATCTGCTGCGGCGCCCGACAGCGGCGGGCAGGTTCACCTCGGAGGTCAAGGTCTTTGTGGTGAAGGTGTTCACCCGGGACAGAGGTTCGGACACGGGCGCTACGGCGCAAGCGATAGTCCGCCCAGGTGCATTGTGCTGGGCCTGTCTACACTGCCGCCATGGGACTGGATCTGACGCTGTTCATGGCGGACTGGGAGCAGTTGAGCACCACCGCCGTCGAGCACCGGATCCAAGCACTGCACGACACGACCTGGCCGCGGGAGCTTGACGACGAGTACCAGAGGTACGCAGCAGGGGGCTGGTTGTGGCCCGTGGACCGGGAGGCTGCGTGGTGCGCCGAGTATGACTTCTTCACCACCACCGGCGCCTATCGCCCGCACGCTCGCGCGGGCGACGCATGGGCCGATATGCGGGTCCTCGTCGCTGCATCCTTCCGTGACGGGATGGACACCTTTCTCGATGGTCTGATCTGGGACGCGGATCCGGCCGACGACCCAGCGCTGACAGGCGGCGGAGGCTTCCTCCCGCCGGCCGCCGATGGCCGGAGGCCGCACGTCCTTCTCGTGTGCACGCCCGCGGGCGTGACCGCCAAGGCCCGTGCCTGGGAGCGGGTGAAATCCCACCTTGCCGAGCTGCGCGGGCCGTTCTTCGCCGAGTGCGAGGGCTGGGCAGGCCGCCCGGACACCTTCGAGGACTTCACCGCACTGCTGCACGAGTGGGGCGACGTGACCACGGAAGCCGCCCGCCGCAACTGGGGGCTGGTGGGGCTGCCCTAGCCAACCAGGGTGAGTGAACAGCTGCCCCAGCTCGCCCCGGAGCAGAGGCGGCGGACCTGCCTTCGACACGCCCCTGGCCAGCTGAGATCGGCCAGTTGAAGTCCAGACCATAGGCTCTAGGTGGTACCGATAGGCTCAGTCGTCGCGCGGAGGGAGCCTCGCGCACTTCGACTGTTCCTTTCAGGGGGATCATGCGTCACATCACCACGGCACCCGCGCTCGCAGCGGTCTGCTGCTTAAGCCTCGCCGCCTGTTCCGACAGCGGTGATAGCAGCGATCCACGGCCAAGTCCGCGCACCGTGCTCAAGCTGGGGCAGGGATCCGACACTGCGGGGGTCGACGGCAAAGGCACTGTGAAGATCACTGCAGACAGCGTCGCCTACGTGGAGAAAGCCGGCTCCTCCGCCCCGGAGCATGATCTCTTCGCCGTCATCAGGTACGACGCAGCGAATCGGTCCAAGACCCCGGTGACAAGCACGGCCGACACGGGTGGCTTCCGATGGAAGACATCCGACGGGCATACCGTCAAGGCGGGCAACACCACGGCTGCACGAGGGGTAACTTCCCTCGGATCCAGTAATGAAGGTGGAGCAACAGTGCCACCCAAGGTCTTTGTAACCGACACAGTCGCGTTCGACATCACCATGGCCCAGAAGGGAGCCACCCTCATCTACATCGACGGTGACGGCGTCACCTACCGATGGAGGATCCCTCCCACAAGTGCAGGATCTACGGCTTCCGCCCTGGAGTCCGACCTGCAGTAAATGCCCATCACCAGCGTCGCTGACGCGCGCTATGGGCTTCGCCCATTCTGCACGCTACAACGCCTCATTCGACTCGCCCGACACTGGCCCGCAGTCGCCGACTCGGCATCGATGATGACCTGCACATTCGCCGAGAACCGGTAGTTGCGCGAGGAGGCGGCAACCTTGCGGTCGCGGACCGGGATGGGCGTGCCGTCCACAACCGGCCAACCGGGGCCAACCGGCCAACCGCATCCGAAGGAGGCCCATCGGCTCCATCGTCAGCAGCGGACCCAGTTTCTGGATCACCCGGCAGACAGTCGCCGGCCTCCGAACAACGGCGCCAGCTGCCGCATCGTCAGATGCGCGCAGTGGTACACCGCTAACAGCAGCACCCGCTCGCCCAGTGGCAGACACCACGAACGCCCCATCCCGGTGCCGTTGCCGCCTCGCTCACGCACAACCTTCAGCAACCGCTCAAGGGCACCTATCCGCAGCCCAGTGAACGTCTCCACCCACAACGCCTCAGCCCGCAACGCCCCACGAGGAACTGCCCATTTCGCAGCTTTGTGCGACACCCTTTAGCTGGATGCTGGTATCAGTGGCTAGCTCATGAGCGAACGGTCGTGCTGCGTGACCTTGCCACCCAGGGGCCAGGCCATGCGAAGCGAGTCCACGACGACCGCCACCCGCGTGCGCACCCCTCCGTCCGCCCCTCGCATAGACCTACGAACCGATGCCGCGATACACCCGCGCCTACCTGGTGGCCGCGCTGGAAGCCGTGTTCACGATGCTGTCCGCGCTCTAGTGGGCTACTCGTCAGGCCATCAACGGCCAACGCCGGCCTGCCCGTGGCCCGGAGGCTCGGCGGGCGCAGGCGAATTATGTCCCTGCCGTGGTCAGGCGGCCTCGGTGACGTCGTCCTGTTTCTGGGCGGGCGAGAATGCCGGGCCGACACTTGACGTCACGGTCGGCAGGCCAGTGGCGGTGCTTTCCACGATGGCGTCCGCGACACGCATCGCCTCGAAGATGTTGGTGGTGCCCGTCATGGTGCAGAGCGTGTGGGCGCGGTCCTCTCGTGTACGGGCTGTCTCAAGCGTCGAATGACGCTCGTCATCAATGGCAGCGTCGGCGTATCGCGCCAATGCCCGTCGAAGTTCGGCAGGCGTGGGAAGCAGCACCGTCATCTCCTTGCACATCAGGAGCCTCTGTCAGTCAAGGCCTTTGTTGTGCCATGTGCCCCAAAATTGCGGTCTTACGGAAGAAATTCGGCCGTTCTCAAGCGGCTTTCGGCCCGCCCTCGCAAAAATCAAGGGGGGTCTGGACTATCTGACTCCGCTCACGGACCCATTTCTGGGTACACGCAGATCATGCGAACCCATCTGGCCGGTCTGGCTGCGTCCAGCTCCGCTCCTGTGCTGCTGGCTGTGATCATTTTCGGGCTGGTCAGCATCTACCTCGCGGGACGCAGGTGGACTCTTGCCGAGGGAGCGCCCACGGCCGGAAGGCCGGCGTGGAACTGCCGCGTTGACGCCGTTCCGTGCCACGACGTGCCTGCGGGGATTCGGTATCCCCGAATTCCTGAGAAGAGCCTCGATCCCGTGCCCTGCCGCCATCAGCGCGACAGCAGCGGTCCGAGCGGTCAGAGTTCGAAGTTGAGGTCCTCGGGGCCGAGGCCATAGCGCTCGCACGGTTCGGCCATCCGGTCCTCGAGCAGCCTCAAGGTGAGACCGATCCGCTCCTCCTGGTCCTCCGACAGATCCCTCGTGTCGTTGCGGCGTACAGCCTGACGTCCCATCACCGGCCGCCGTCGGCATACTCAGCCTCTTGTCACACCCTGCTGTTACGTTGGCGCGTGGATCTTGCTTCGACCTCTGGAGAAGGCGCATATACCACGAACGGCTCGCCGAGTTCTCCCGCGAGCGACTGGACGGCCGTCCGATACCCGGCGATCTGCGCGAGCTGTTGGTCGCGCAGTGGGAAGGCCGCACCGACTTCACTCACCTTCTCGACCTCGAATTCTTCGAGACGGGAGAGGTCCATCCGCTCCTGGACACCAGCTATCGCAGCGAGAAGGAACTCGCGGACCCGGAGTCGCAGGCCGTCGACGCCGGAGTCGCAAAGATGGCCAGGTACGTCAAGCTCGTGGCAAAGGGCGGAAAGGGGTGGATGGGCTACTGGCTGCACCCCGACGAACCCGCGGACCGTGCCTGGCCCCTCATAGAGCTGGACACGGAGTTCAGCTTCTGGGGTCTGGCCGGGCTCACCCTGACCGAGGGGGCCGCCGCCGCGCAGGCAAGCTACCAGGACGAGCCCGACGAGCGGATCGCGTTCACGCACCTGGCCGCCCGGCTCGCCGAGCTCGGGCTGCCGCCCAGCACCCGGGACTACGACGCCCTCGATGACACCGAGTACACGGTTGAGCCGGAGCAACTCATGAAGGAATTGGTCGAAGCCGAACGCGAGACACGCGGTCTTAACTGAGCAGGCAGACTGCAGCTCCTTGGGTGCCGCAAGGGGGGAGTTGGCAGATTATCTTCCCGACTGCGCCGCTTCCTTCGCGGGCTTTTTGCGCGTCGCCGAGCAGTGGAGCGCACCGCTGCCGTGTGTAGTGGGCAAAGGCGCGCAATGGCGCGAATGCCAAGCAGCGGCAGGATCCCGGGCACGCTTCGAGGCGATCCAGCGAAGAGGCTCGCAGCGCGCGTACGGCCCGCGCCCCCAGCACTGGGGGCGCGGGCCGTACGCGCGCAGGTCAGGTGCGCTCGTCCGCCGAGCGCACCGGGCTGCCGCCGACCGAGGTCGACGCCGTGGCGGACTCCTACGGCCTCGGCGCAGCTGGACGGCCTGAAGGCCGCGATCCTGGCCACCGGCTGCGTCGCCCTCGTCAGCTTCCTGGCCACTCCGCACCTGCCGACGGGGCGAGGGGATCGCCGGGCTGAATGCGGAGCAAGCCACCGGTGTCCAGAACCAGAGTCAGGACCGCGACCGGCCGGGCCGCGGGCCGCGGGGAGCACCGCGCCGAGCAGGTTCCTGACGGACCCAGCCGTAGCCTGCGGTGGGCTGGATCTCGTGCAGGCCGAACTCATCGAAGGCGAAGAGCGGGTGCGGGAAAACGGGCCACCCCTTCCTCACTTCGGTCCAGCTGTGCCTCTCGCTGGCCGGGCCGGAGGCTCCTTCCCTGTCTCGGGGTGCTGGAAGGTGAGGCCACGGCGGGCGAGCAGGCAGCGCAATGTTGCACGGTTGCTGCGGATGGATCGGTCGTGGACTTTCCGCACTTACGCGGCGAGCTTCCGCGGTGACCAGCAGGTGAAGCGCTGGCCGAGCTCGACTGGTCCGGTGGTGGCCGTCTGGATGACGAAGTGTGCGTGCTGACACATGAGTTGGCGGGGCCAGCATCCCGACCGGCGAGCGTCCAGGAAGGCCATGCCGATCTCGTGTAAGCGGCGTATCACATCGCACGGTGTCCTCGGCTGCCTGCACCCGCTGGCCGATCACCTGCGCCCGGTTCCCGCTGGCCGCGCCCACAGCATCGAGTGATGGCCGACTGGGCCGGCCGACCCGAGGGGTGGATCGGCCGGTCGCGCCGGATCTCAGTAGCGCTCGGGCAGGTCACGCTCGGCGGGCAGCGGTGCGTGGTCAGGGGCTGCGGAGGGCGCCGTGGAGCGGGCGGTCGAGGTGGTTGTAGGGCTCTTGCCGCAGAATGCGGCTTCCAGGGTGCCGCCCAGCGCGGTGTTCGCGGCGCCGTGGTTGGAGGTGTTGGCCAATGCCGAAAGGCTGCGGCTGCCGTCGCGGGTGGAGAATGCGTAGGTGTAATAGCCTTGGACGGTGCCAGTGTGGCCGTACACCTGGGTGCCGCATGTCAGATCGTAACGGCGCAGACCGAGACCGTAGAACCGGGTATTGGTGGTGTCCGTCGGCGTCACCGTGGTCATCGCCTCCAGCATCGCCGGGGACAGCAGTCGTCCACGCATGAGGGCGCTGGTGAAGGTGTTGAGGTCGGCGGGGCTGGAGATGACGGCGCCGGCGGACTGCGCCCAGGAAACGGTCTGCTCGGTGGAGTCGACGAGCGGCGCACCAGCCTCGTCGGGGTGCAGATAGCCGCGCACGTGTGCGCCCTTGATCCGGGTGTCCGGGTGGACGTATGCGGTTTTGCGCAGCCCCAGCGGCTTGATGATGCGTCGCTGGTAGGCGTCGGCCACCGACCCTCCGGTCAGTTTCTCGATCAGCATGCCGACGACGACGAAGTTGGCGTTGGAATACTTGTACGCGGCACCGGGCTCGGTGGTCCGAGGTTCGGCGAGGGAGAGGTCGACCAGCTCCTGGTAGCTGAACACCCGGTTTCGCACGGCCTCGAAGCCTGGCACGGTCTGGTTGAACATGGCGTCGGTGTAGTCGGCCAGGCCACTGCGGTGAGTGAGGAGATGACGGACCGTGATCCGGTCGTCAGGCAACAGCCCCTTGAGGTACGTGTTGACGGGCGCGTCCAGCTTCACCTGGTGCTCTTGGACCAGCTGGAGCAGCACCACGCTGGAGAACGTCTTGCTGACGCTGCCGATCCGGAACCGTGCCTGGGTGTCCATGGCCGCGCCGGAGTCCCGGTCGCGGACGCCGAAGGCCCTACCTCTGGCCCCGTCCGGGCCGGAGTAGCGGGCCATCGCGCCCGGCGCCCCGTTGGCCATGGCGGACTTGAGTGCGGCATCGATGCCGGCCATATCGGGCGCGGGCGTCTGGGTCTGGGTGGTGGTGGGGGCCGCAGACGCGCTGGTGGCGGGGGCGAGAGCACCGGCGAGGGCGGCGATCAAAGCGGCGCTTACGGTCAGACGTCGGTGTGACGACAGAGGCACGGTCATCCTCGGTTCTTGCTCGGCTGGATCAGGAAGGCACCACGATGGTGATCCACCGCAGGCGCCACCGAAGGAGAGTCCCGGACAGCCGGAGTGGTTCCCAGCACAAGTGGTACAGCATCCGGATGAACTGGTTCCGATGTCGGATGCGAGGGGCCGCTGAGAGAGTCTGACTGAGCGCTGCACTCGGGCCAATGCGCCCACCTCGGGTAGAGCTTGGCCGCGTCCGGTGCTGGGCCGTTACTTCCGGCTTGACCGGGCGCCGTCTTGACGCAGCGGCTCGGCGCCCCCGGGATGCACTGCGGGGGTAGCGGGCCGTTTGCGGTGTGTCAGGCGTGGAGGCGGGGTGGTCACCTAGTCTTTCCTCTCAGGTACTGGCTGATGAGTTCCCGTGATGTGGTCACGGGCAGTGCGGCGTCGGCGGCTTTCTTGAAGACCTCGGTCATGTATGCGATCTCGTCGCGGTCTTCGCTGTGCGTGCCGCCCAGTGGAGTGGCGACGCTGACGACCGCTGCCCAGGGATGCGCGAACGACAGGAGGGTGGTCGCTGCGTTGGATCCGAGGCCGGATGCGACGTGAGCGGGAGGACCCGCAGGCGCACGGTGCTCTGCTGGGAGACGCCAATGAGCCGGCCCATTTGGTCCTGCATGATCCTCGCGCCCGACTCGAATCGAGCGTGGAAGGCGGACTCGGGTACGAGCGCGTGCAGCCTGACCGGGGGACTGGTAGGCGGCGGGCAAGCGGTCCGGCGGCAGCATGGGCTTCGGGATGATGGGCGCATCCGGGCCCCGCCGGGGTCGCACGCAGCACGACAACAGGCGGCGCGGCACAGCCAGGGGCGCGCCCCGCAAGGGACACGCCCCGTGTAGAGGTCAGCCGGCCTGGCCGAGACTTGGGTCGCCCCGGTCGTCGTCACTGCCGCCGGGAGAGTCGTCGTCGCCGCGCTTGTAGGGACTGTCGTCGGCGGTGTCGTCGAGCAGGGGCTCCTCCACCTCGACGGGGCGGTAGGGGGAGGGGTTGTCTGTCAGGAGCGGGTTGCTGAGGCCCCTCCCTATGATCGATATCCCGGCCTGGAGCTCCGTACCGGCACCGGCGTTCTTGGCGGCCACGGAGTGGATTCCGTCGGCGGTCAGCCTCCACTGGTACGACGGGTCGTCAGGACTGCACTGCCCGGTGTCCGCGTACCAGTCCCGGCCCTGCGGCTTCGCGACGAGGCACTTGTCGCCCGCGACCGACAGCATGTATGTGCCGGGGTAGTTGCTGTAGCGCACGGTCACCCGGAAGCTGGGATCGTTTTCGGCCGTGATCTTGTCGAACTTGGCCACCTGTGGACGGTCCGCGATCGAAAGGGCGTGTCCTGTTTCCTTCTGGGACTCGAACCGATAGGTGCGGCCCGGCAGCGGGGAGGTGCAGTCGGCGATGTCCCTGCGGCACTGGTTGCGCACGAGGTTCAGGTAGAAGTGGTCGGAGGTGTCTGGCCCGCCCGGACGGTCGAGGCTGAGGGTGCCGTTGTTGCGTCCGCCCATCAGCCAGTAGTCCAGCTCGCGTCCGCCCTGGTGGGTGGGCTGGTCCGCGACGATGGCGTGGCGCTGGAGCTGGACTGGGATGCTGCCGGGCGGGTTGTTGAAGTCAGCCATGAACATCCAGTCGGCGCCCGGGGCGTGGCCCCGCATGCAGTCCCTGGCCGCTTCGTACATCTGCACCTGGTCGTTGGGCTGGTTGCCCAGGGACCGGGCGTGGCCGGTCCAGTACCAGTCGTTGTTGATCTGAATCCCGAAAATGGGTCGCCGGGACCCGGCGACGTCCACCGTGACCGCGTCCGTCACGGTCTCCCGCGTCACGAAAGCCAGGCCGTTGCGCTGCTGGCCCACGTCGGCCCAGTAGATGTTGGCCGGGCCGATCCGGTTCGGGTTGCGCTCGTTCGCTCCGGCATGCCAGATGTGCTCGGAGACAGTCGACTGGGAGAAGCGGCGTCCGGTATTGGCCCCGGGCGGCTCGCTGCCCGCCTCTTGAAGGGCCAGGACGTCGACGTTGTCGAACCGGGGCACCACACTGGTCGCCCAGCGCGAATCGCGCCCGGGGCCGTCCACGCCCAGGAACTGGCCGTTCATGTTCCACGAACCGAGGCGCCGGTCCGTGGGCTCGGCGTGGGCGGGCGTCCCCATGCCGGGCAGAACCGGCACGACGAGCGGCAGCGCCAGCAGGGCTGCCACGGCGCCGAACAGGGTGACGCGCGCGCGGCGGCTCCGTGGAAGGCGTATCCGATGTTTGCGATGTCTCAACAGCATTGCCTGGGGGTTCCTTTCGGAGAGATCGTCGGCCGGCTCCCGCCACGGAGCGGGGCTGAGCGGACCATGCGTCCGCGGGGCGGGGGATCTCCGTCCGGAAACGGAGGCACCCCACCGGCCCTCTCCTCCTCGGACCCGGGGCCGGAGGCGGAGCCCTCCACGGGGCTCCGCCTCCGGGCGCCCCGCCTTCGGACAACCGCAGGGAGTCAGCGAAAGCCGGTCTCCGGCGCTGTCGTTGCCGGGAAGCGCATTCGGCGGTGAGGGAGAGGACTGATGCGCCGGACAACGGTGACAAGCGTGCGCCGCCGCCGGCAGGAACGAGCTTCGCGCCGGGGCGGCCCGACCCACAACGTTCTACTGGAAGGAAGGGATGCTGGAACGGTGAAGCAGCCTGTGGCCTGCAGGAGTTCCGTCCCCATGGAACGATGGACTGGGACGGGAAGAGGCACGACGACGGCCTGCGGAGCACACCCCGTCAGGGATACAAGACTGCGCGAGTAGCCACCACGCGCCTGCGGTCTGCGACGCACGGGCAGGGGCACCCCGTCCCCAGCAAGATCCACCGCTCGGTGACGGAGACATGGGGCGGGGTGGAAGTCGTCAAGGGTTGCGAGCAGGGACCACCCGCGCGTGCGCGGAGCGGACGGTGAGCAGCACCGGCATCTGCACCACCTGCCACCAGCCCCTGCCCACCCGAACAGCAAGACCAAGACAGACCTAGCGGAGTCCTACTCAGTGCCAAGGCCGTGAAGTTACGGGTCCGGTTGGGTTGTTGCGGGGTCTCTCGGCTGCGATTTCACCGGACAGGGGGAGCGGAGGCCCGGTAGAACTGGCTGTCGACCAAGACAAGTCATTTTCAAAGCCTGGAGGCTCCGCCTTCCGGACGGTCTGCCATCACCCGTGCCGTTCGCGTGGCCGGAGGCCCCTTCGCGCCAGGCCATCTCGGCGAACTCACGCAACTCGCGCCTTTCGGGATGCCGTCAAACGTTCGAAATTTCCCCCCTTGACGGAAATTGGCGGATTGGTGTTGAGTCACAGCAGAGAGCAGAAAGTCACAACTCTTGCCGCCGAGGTGACGCATGCCCCTCCCCGACTCCCACCTCGACGCCCCGGCACTGAACGGAACCCCGGAAGCGGCCTACGCCAGCCATGAGGAACGGGCCCTGGGGATCGCTCGCCACTACGCCTACACGCACCCTCTCGGCGAGTTCGACGACCCGGGCGGCAGGGAGTTCAGCGAGGACGCCGCCACCGCGCTCATCGCGCACCTCCACGCCGCGGCTGCGGACCCGGCGTTCGCCGCCCCCGGAGCCGAGGCCAGTCGCACCCTCATCCCCAAGGTGCTGCATCACTGGAATGCCGGAGACGGCGAGGTCGGCACGAAACGCGATTACGACATCGCGCTCAAGGGTTTGATGACGGCCGTCTGCCGCTACCCCGGCCTGTTCGGTCCCGAGGACCACGACTTCATCCTCGACACGTTGATCCCTTACCACATGACGAGCGGCCACCGCCCGTCGATCGAGTACTACGAGGTGACATTCCTCAACATCGACGTCCCCGAGACCGAGAACCACCTGCTCATGATCGAGAGCTGCCGGTACCTCAACAACCAGCTCTTGCACGACAGGAACCCCTACCCCGCGTACGACAACGTAAAGAACGGGCTGCGCGACTGGCTCCTGGGATATCTCCAGCGCGTCGCCAAGCATGACTTCCTGGAATTCAATTCCAGGCCCTACGCCCGCCTCGCGCTGCACTCGTTGCTCAACCTGTACGAGTTCGCGCGAGACCCACAGATCCGCACGGCCGCGCAGGTGCTACTCGACTACACCATGGTCAAATACGCGGTCTCCAGCAACCGAGTGCGCCGCGTGAGCCCCTTCCGGCGTGTGCAGCACCGGATCAACCACGCCGCGAACGAGCGCAACGACCTGTTCGCCGCCTCCGGCGACCAGGTGACGGGGATGTTCGCCGCCTATACCGGGTACATCGACACCGCCGGGAACCCCGCCCGCTTCCCGCCCTCGCTCACCGACACCGCGCTGATCGCGGCGACGAGTTCCTACCGTCCGCCGGCCGCGGCCTACCTCATCGCGATGGACCGCACGACGCCGCCCTCGCTGCACCGCTTCTTCCACGGCAACCGTCCTCGCCTCACCACCTCACCCGACGACGCCGACGGCGGCCTGGAAATCTACTACCGCTCGCCGTCCTTCCTGCTGACCGCCGGAGGAAACTTCCTCAACAGCGGCTACGGACGCGACGAGTTCAACATCGGCGTCAACAGTTGGGAGCAGACCGCCAGAGCCCAGGCCACCACGCTCATCCCGACCGGCGCCGACGTCGCCTACGCCGACCTGCTCAGGTTCGAGTCCTGGCCGGATCCCCAGCTCGATCCGTATGTCGTCAACCGATACGACCCCGACGAGGACCCGTACGCAGAGAAGATGTCCGCGGTCAATATCGGGGTCCACCGCGGCATCATGGCGGGCGCGAACCTGCGTCCGGCGGAGAAGCAGATCATCGGGCAAACCAGCTCACACGGGCCGGCGGTATGCACGCACAAGGACCGTCTGTACGTGGCGTGGAAGGGCTCGGGCAACGAGAACATCAACATCGCGCGGGCGCAGACCACCACGCTGATGGGCATCGACGGCATCGAAGGACTCCAGGACGTCGTCACCTACGCGTTCACGACCGAGACCACTCCGGCCATCGCGTCCCAGGACGACCTGCTCTACCTGGCCTGGAAGGGCGCCGGGAACAATCAGCTCAACCTCGCCGTCTCCGCCGACGACGGGCGCACCTTCTCCACCCCCACCACGCTCGGCGACAGCTCCGACATGGCGCCCGCGCTGGCCTCCCACAACGGCCGCGTGTACCTCGCCTGGACGGGCGAGGGCGAACAACGACTGAACGTGGCCCGCATCGTGCTGATCGGCAGCACCGCGGGTACATACGACATCGAGGGCCTCGAGCGCAAGGCCGTCCTCGGCGACACCAGCGACGGCGCACCCGCGCTCGGCTCCTGCCAGGGGCGGCTCTTCCTCGGCTGGCGCGGATCCGGCAACGAGGACCTCAACCTCGCCTTCTCGGGCGACGACGGTCTGACGTTCCACGGCAAGCACATTTTCGGCGAGTACAGCGACAGGGGCCCGGCCCTCACCACCCACGACGACCTGCTCTACCTCGGCTGGCGCGGATCCGGGAACGAGGACCTGAACCTCGCCCGCGTCGTCCTGTACGGCAGCACCGCCGGCGACTTCGGCATCGACGGGCTCACGTCCAAGGTCATCCTGCCGGACATCAGCACCGAACCGCCCGCCCTCGCCTCCGCGGCCGGCCTGCTCTGTCTTGCGTGGAAGGGCGAGGGCTCCGACCTGCTCAACCTGCGAATCTCGCGGGACGGCTCCTTCACCGCCCCCGGCCCGTGGATCTTCACCGATCTGTCCCACCTCGGCATCCACCTGGCCGTCTACCGTCCTCCCGCCGCACCGCTCCCGCCGCCGCCCCTGCCCGACCAGCCTCGCCTGCCCCCCGTGAACAATCTGGGGTTCGTCTACGCCGCCGAGGCGTCGGCCCGTACCTTCGACGACTTCCGCGACCGGATCGTGCAGTCCAACAACCATCTGCCGAGCATCCTGGAGCACGGCTCGACCCACGTGTTCCATGCCCCGGACGGCACCGGCTTCCGCATCTGGTTCAGCCACCAGGACAGCAAGTACCGCGCCCGCATCCAAGACGAACGCGGCGACGTCCAGGACCTGGACACCCTGCCCCTGGTCAGCGGCGAGTTCCTGCGCTCGGACGGCCATACGGGCATGCTGGAGATCCACACCCCGGGCTGTGACGCCCCCCTCGTCCTCGACTACCGCAACCCGCTCGACCCCAAGCGGACCGGCAAGCCGGCCTGTTCCGCCTGGTACGACCGGCTGTGGCCCGCTTATACGGACCTGGCCGTCGACCGCCTCCGCACGGGGCAGACCACCGCCGCCCTGTCCCTCACCCACGAGACCCTGGACCAATTCCGCCAGGCTCGTCTCAACACCCCCGAACTGGACAGCGCCGGGCTCCTCGCCGCCGCCGGAAGATTCCACGCCATCGCCCGCGCCGCCCACCCCGCCGACATCCCGCTCCAACTGGCCGCAGCCCAAAGCGCCTGGCAGCTCTACCAGTTCCTGGCCGCGGAACAGCCCCCGGCACCCGACCTCGCCTCCCGCATCGCCGGTCTGCCGGGCTACCTGGCCTTCGGCGCCGCCGACAGCGCCGACGCCGTCGCGGCAGGGGCCGTAGCCCGGGACCTGTACGCCCGCCTACCCGGCGACCACCGCCTCGACATCGCCGCCGTCTGGACGAACGAGGCACTCATCCACCACTCGGCGGCTGTCCGTCCCGGCCACCCCGACCCACCCGCCGAACTCACCCGCCAGCGAGAGGCCGCCGCCGAAGCCCTCGCACTCCTCCGCCCCCTGGTCCAAGCCGCGCCGCCCGCATCCGACCTGACACGCATGGCCCCCCTCCTGTCCCGCCTGATCGGGGTGGCCTCCTTCGGCTCACCGGATTCCGGCCCCAGCGTCCACGCCGCCGACCTGCTCCGCCGCGTCTACGCCGCCCTGCCCGGCGACCACAGTCTCGACCTCGCCGAGGCCCTCACCGGCCTGTCCCAGCGTCACCACGAGACCTCGTTCGTCCGCGGCGCTCCCGACCCGGCCGCGGAACGGACCCGCCAACGAGACGCCGCGGCCGAAGCCACCACGCTGATCCTCACCCTCGCCGACACCCTCCCCACCGGCCCACCGGCAGACCGCGCCCGCGCCGCCGCCCTCCTTGACCGCCTCATCGGCCTCCTCCTCTTCGGCGCCCCCGCCCCTCCCGACCCCCGCACCCTCGAACTCCAAGCCCTCGCCGACTCCGCCACCAGCCTCCGCGACACCCTTCGCGCCACCACCTGATGCCCGGGCGGCTAGTGTCCTGCACCAGTAAATGGTCGTTAGTTAGCGCATGGTGACTTCTGCTGCTGAAGGGTCAGTCCCGCGTCGCGGTCCCAAGCTAGAGCCGCTTCTTCTATCCGTTGAAGAACAGGCCCAGTTGGAGCGGTGGACGCGTCGTGCGACGTCGGCCCAGGCGCTGGCGTTACGGACCCGCATCGTGCTGGCGTGTGCGGGTCCTGAGGTGCCCGCGATCGTCGCGGTTGCCCGGGATCTGCGGGTGACCGCAGACACGGTGCGCAAGTGGCGGCGGCTCCTTGGCGAACGGCTGGAGGGTCTGGTCGACGAGCCGAGGCCGGGCCGGCCGCCCACGATCAGTGTCGACCAGGTGGAAGCCGTCGTGGTCTCCACGCTGGAACAGTTGCCGAGGGATGCCACCCACTGGTCGCGCACCTCGATGGCCCGGCACAGCGGCCTGTCGAAGTCGACGGTGGGCCGGATCTGGCGGCAGTTCCAGCTCAAGCCGCACCTGGCGGACACCTTCAAGCTGTCGACGGAGCCGCTGTTCGTGGAGAAGGTCTACGACGTGGCGGGTCTGTATTTCAACCCGCCCGAGGGTGCGGTGGTGCTGTCGGTGGATGAGAAGTCCCAGATCCAGGCCCTGGACCGGTCCCAGCCGGTGCTGCCGATGATGCCGGGCATGCCCGAGCGGCGCACCCACGACTACGTGCGCAACGGCCTGACCACCTTGTTCGCCGCGTTCGACGTCGCCACGGGCGAGGTCATCACCGCCCTGCACCGCCGGCACCGGGCCGCGGAGTTCAAGAAGTTCCTGATCCGGATCGACAAGGCGGTGCCCGCCCACCTGCAGGTGCATCTGATCGTGGACAACTACGGCACCCACAAAACCCCCGCGATCAAGACCTGGCTGGCCAGTCACCCGCGCTTCGAACTGCACTTCACCCCGACCGGATCCTCCTGGATCAACCAGGTCGAGCGGTGGTTCGGCTACCTGGCCCACCAGATGATCCGCCGCGGCGCACACAAGAACATCCAGGCCCTGGAAGCCGACATCCGAGCCTGGGTCAAGGACTGGAACCAGAACCCCAAGCCCTTCATCTGGACCAAGACAGCCCAAGAGATCCTCGACTCCCTCGCCCGCTTCTGCCGACGGATCTCTGGCGCAGGACACTAGCGTTCCGTCGCGAGAACGCGTTTGCCGATTACCGCTGGGCGCTCTTGGATCTCGTTTCGCAGGCTCCTCTCGGGCCGCACGATCAGGAGGAACCCGTGGACTCCGCGCAGTTGAGCACCCCGGAGGCGAAGCTCGCCGACGCGAAGAAGCAGCTGAACTTCCCGCGGATCGTCGTGATCTGCGGCTCCACTCGCTTCATGGCCGAGATGGCTGAGGCCGAGTTGCGGGAGACCATCGCTCGGCCCGCGAAGATTGTCGTCAAGCCGGGCTGTGACATGAAGTCGTCGCACGATCTTTGGTCCGATCCCGTCGAGGCTCAAGCGTTGCAGATCCGGCTCGACGAACTGCACCGGTCCAAGATCGTTCTCGCTGATGAGGTTCTCGTCGTCGGCGACTACATCGGGGACAGCACCCGCGCTGAGATCGCCTACGCCCGGTCGCTGGGCAAGCCGGTGAGGTTCACGCATCCCGAAATCGATCCCGGCGCCTGACAGCCAGCTCCTCCCCACTCGGGCACCCCAGGGGCTGGTCGTCGGCGGAGGGGCGGAGCACTGTAGATGCGCTCATGACGCGGCGGACCGCATCGCTGCCGTCACGGCGGCCGTCGAGTCCGCCGAAGTGCGCCGTGAACGCTCGCCAGGAGAGCAGCCGGTCCGCGCCGATGAGGCTGGGCGGCGGCGGGGGCGCCCTGCGGGGCGCCGTAGGCGGACACGCCCAGCCAAGTGGGCAGCGGGCCTCGCTCGTGAAGGCGGCGTGTGAGCTGGTAGGCGATCAGGGCGCCCATGCTGTGACCGAAGAATCCGAAGGGCCGGTCGAGCAGCGGGGCGATGGCGGCGTGTAGGGAGTCGACCAACCGGCCGCAGTCGTCGACCAGGAGTAACAGGGGCGACCGGCCTCGGCCGGGTGCCTCTAGGAGGCAGAGCTCCCAGCCCTCGGGGAAGTGCTCCGTGCAGCCTCGGTAGAGCAGGTGCGAGCCGCCGGCGTGGTGCAGCAGGAACAGGCGCACGGCCGGGTCGGTCAGCGGCCTGGGGCAGATGGCTGGACCGTGCCCACGCGCGTGGGCAACGGCGAACTCGGTTGGAACCATTTTTCGGGTAAGCACAACATCAAGAAGTGCAAGGTCGTCAACGCCCCCCTCAACGGCAAGCCGGACAAGGTGAGTGGCGCGCGCCTGGGGTACTGGGGTTACGCGATCAACGGCGGCCCGCCAGGTGACGATCATCGTCGTCGCGCGGTACGCACGAAAGACCTCCGACCGACGCTACGATGCGAGCGTCGGCCAGAAAATCGGCGTCATCACCGCCTACTGCAAGGGCATGAACAAGTGCCCCAACTGGGTCAACGAGTGACAACTATGGACGAAGAGATCGCGGAGCGGCAGGCGGACGTCACGCGTCTGCTGCTCCACCATGTCCAGGCACCTCTGACTGACACTCTGTACATCCGGGGCATCCTGCCCCTCCCGGCCCCGGCCGAAGCCGTGCGCGTCGTGACGGGCGCAGCGAACGCCTACACTCCGAACCGCTTGATGGCCTACGAGATCCCCCTTCGGGTGCATGACGACATCGTCACGGCACATGATGTCCGCGTACTCGTCTGAGTGCACCACTGAGTACGAAGGTATGTGCACCACTGCTCAGGCCACTTCGGTGTCCCGCTCGATGGCCTGGAGGCGGTTCTTGAGTCGATAGCTGTTGCCGTTGATCGGGACAACCTCGCAGTGATGCAGGAGCCGATCAAGGATTGCGGTGGCCAGGACCTCGTCGCCGAAGACCTGTCCCCATTCGCTGAAGGTCTTGTTCGACGTCAGGATGATGGAGCCCTTTTCGTAGCGCTTGGAGATGACCTGGAAGACTAGGTTGGCCTCGGCCCGCTCCAGAGGCTGATAGCCCACCTCGTCAACGACGAGGACGGCGGGGCGGAGATAGCTGGTGAGCTTGCTCATCAGCCGGCCCTGGTCTTCGGCAGCCTTGAGCTGGCGGACCATGTCGTCGAGACTGGTGAAGTAGATCGAGTAGCCCGCCCGGCAGGCCGCGACGGCCAGGGCAACAGCGATGTGAGTCTTGCCGACTCCAGGCGGCCCGAGCAGGGCGACGTTGGCCTTGTCCTCGACGAAGGAAAGCGCGGCCAGGTCTTTGACCTTGCGCGGGTCAAGATCGGGCTGAAACGAGAAGTCATAGTCCTCGAGGGTCTTATGGTGCGGCAGTTTCGAGAGCCGAAGCCCGTTGCGGAAGCGGCGATCCTCACGGACCACGAGTTCCTCAGCCAGCACCAGATCAAGCAGATCGAGATAGCCCATCTTGGCCTCGTCCGCCCGCTGGATGTACTGGTTCAGGGCTTCGGCCAGATGCGGCAGGCCGAGCTTGCCGGCGGTGGAGCGGATGCGGTTGCTGGTCAGCTCGCTCAACGGACTTCCTTCGTCGGTGCGTTGGTCGTGAAGGGACGAGTGCCGGTCAGCTCGTCATAGACAGACAGCGGACGACGGCCGACCTCGACACTTGCGACGGCGGCTCGGTTCAGCAGATTCTGCAGCGGGCCGCTCGGCACTCCCAGAGGCTGGCCGCGGCGGGGAGAGGAGAGGTCGTCCCCGGTCGTGACGCGGCGGCCGGCGCCGGTGGGCAGACCCTCCCAGTGGGTCTCATCCACGATGCGGGCGCCTCGTCCAACCGCCCTTCGATGGGCCGCAAGCAGCGTCTGGCCGTTCAGGTCGGCGACCGTTGCATGCAGCGTGATCTGGGACTTCGTGGCCCGGATCTCGACCAGTTGGCGAGGGCGGACCTTGCGGGCAGGAACCGAGTAGAGGTTCGCGTCGAAGGCAACGAGGCAGTCCTTGCCGACATGCCGCAGATGCCGCTGGGAAACCACATACGGAGTTGTCGGCAGCGGCCGCAGAGCCGTGTGATCACGTCCGGCGCGATGCCCGATGATCTCGCCGTGGGTGCCATGGACCTTCGACCGACGCAGCGGGACCCAGGCCGCAAAGGCGGCGTTCATCTCCTCGACGCAGGAGAAGGCCCGCCCGGCCAGCACGTGGTCCCGGACGATGCCGACCTGGCGCTCGACCCGGCCCTTGCCCTGGGGCCGGTAAGCGGCAAGAACGTCGATGTCGAAGTCGTAGTGCCCGGCGAAAGCGACCGCTTCCGGGTGCAGCGGGACTGCCTCACCTGGAGCGACATGCCGGCGCACCACCGTCTTGGTGCGGTCGTAAACGATGCTCATCGGCACTCCGCCGAAGTGCGCGAACGCGCGGCGGTGGCAGTCGAAGAACGTCGCCAGATCCTGGCTGGTGGTGAAGCAGCAGAACGGATCACGCGAGTACGACAACGTCATATGGAACGAAAAGACCTTCGGGATGCCGACATGAGCCAGGACCCTGCCCTCATCGCCCCAGTCCACCTGGGCCTGAGCACCTGGAACGACCTCGAACCGCCGGTGCAGACCCGCCAACTCACCGGGACTGATGCCCAGCTCCTCCGCGATCCGCGGCCGGGCTTCCTGCAGATACAGCTTCACCCGCTGGTAGTTGATGGTGACCGCGTAGTCCTGGACCAGACGTTCATGGATCACCGACGCCTTGAGTAGAACCTCGGACCTGAGCATCGCATCGATCAGCGGTGCAACCTCGTCCACCAACCGCCGAGGCCGCTGACCAGTCCCTTCCCGCTTTGGCGGCGCAACCGGAGCCCGAGCCCTCAAGTACTTACTGACCGTCCGACGGTTCAGCCCGGTCTCCTTAGCGATCTCTCGCAGGCTCATCGCACCGGACTCATACAGCGGACGAAACCGCCTCAACTCCAGCCACCGATGTGGATCCAAGACCACCGCCAGCCGCCTCCCTGCCACCCCGAACCGACAGCAGCAGACTCACGGCTCGCGCCCCATCACCGCACCACACTTGGAGCACATTCCTCCGTACGAGGTGGCGCACGTTCACTTGTACGCCGACACATGACATCACCGGGATTTTGCGGACGCTGACCGCTGGCACTCGCATCTACCCCAGTGATCGCATCAGCAGCGTGATGGGCATGACCCTCGTCCACCTGGACTCCGCCTCCGTGGAAGCGGCCAGGCCCACGGGACAGGACAATGCGCTGACGATCCTGCGCGCCATCGCCGATCCTTTCACTGAGGAGCAGCCGGACCCGCGATTGCTCGGGTTCCTCTTCCTGGATCAAGATCGGCTACGGCTGTACCTGGACGTCCAGGACGCTATTGGTGTGATCGCCGCAGATGTTCGACCGTCCGGCGCTGTCACCGCGCTTCTCGCGGCCCTTCCGTCCTTCATCGTCGAGGAAGAACGCATGGTGGAGGACAGCACGGACCCCCACTGCTCCCACGTTGTGGATCTCACCAGCTGGTAAGAAGCATCGGCCGGCCGTCGGCACCGCCGCGCACCCGCAAGCTGATGCTGATGCGCGGTGGGTGCGGGGGTTCAGAGAACTGGTGCCCTACCGCCGAGTGGTGACGGTCGTGCCGACCGCCCCGTGGAGGGTCCGCAGTGATCAGTTCGGCCCCTTCGCGCCGTTTACCACGTCCACCGCTGCCTGGGTCACGGCCGGGAATTTCAACTCCTGGCCCGTCATCGGTGATAGCGAACCCGAGGATGACGGCCTTGCACGGCCCCTCTGCGGGCGGAGAGTTCACGCTCCGGTTCACCCTGAGCACGGGTAATGCGATCATCGCTCCGGACGCCTGCTCGCTCGCCCAGCGCCCTCGCCAGAGGGGTAGCGCCGCATGAGGCGGCAGAGCTGTAGACGCCTTCGCTACGGCCAGCATTCCGTGGGGTGCGCATCCCGTCTCCCGCCGCCTGGCTGTGTAGGGTCGCCGGCCGCCAGTACCTGCACCGCCCCGTGCGTGAGGAGTCGATCGCCTACACCCCGGGGCTGCTCGGCGAAGTGTGGCCGCTGACCGCGGTGGAGCTCAAGGGAGGAGGCCCCGGCCGCACTGCTGCCGCTGCAGCCTGATCGTCGGCGACGCCCCAGAGCCCGTGGTCGAGCAAGTGCAGGGCGACTATCCCGGCATAGTGGACGTGGCCAGGATCACGCTGCAGTCCGGGTCAGCCGTATTCGGCTTGTCTCGGCCGTCGCCTCGCATGAACAGCCTGGTCATGGCCTTCCGCCGCAGGTGCAGGGGAGGCATCGGCGTCTGGATTCCGCCGCTTTCGGCTGCCCGCTCGTGACGTGTTGTCAGTCCTGGCTGGTGTCCTCGCCTCAACGGACCGGTCTAGCAACCGAGTTGAGGTGGAGGACGGGCATGCCCTGGGTGGAGGAGCACGAGCGCGGCGGCAGGAAGGTGCGCCGGCACTTCCGTTGGGCGCCCGGCGCGCGGCGGGATCTGTCGATTCTGGTCCTGCTGGGGATCGTGGTCGCGGGCTACGGCGGGACGAGTGGTGCGTCCGGCAGCGGGGATCCGGGGCCAGATCCGCGACCGGCGCCGACGGCTACGTACCCGGTGCGTTTCGAGGGCCAGGAGGATGCGAAGCCCGCACCGCGGCCTACGGTCTCCTACCCGATCCGGTTCGAGGACCAATGAGTTTGGCCGCAGCGTCCGGTGGGTGAGGCGGGCCCTCTTGTCGGGGCCGGACAGGCCTTCCACACTGCGGACCAGGGGCACGGGGAGTGGGGGAGTGATGGCGGCACGACGACGGCGTCGGCGGATGAGGAAGCGTACGCGCCGGCAATTGCAGGGCTGGGGCGCGGTGGCGGCGGTCGTCGCTGCGGTGTGGGTGGCGGGCAATTGGGCGAGCGTGTGGCCCGTTCTGGTGTGGGGGCTCGCCATCGCGGTGGCGGGCGGGGCCGGGTGGGGCCTGTGGCGGGCGCACCGGCTCGCGCTCGGGCGCGACCGGCTGTGGCGGGCACAGGAGGAGGCGAAGGCGCGGGAGCTGTCGATGACGGAGGTCGACGCGCTGTCCTGGCAGGAGTTCGAGCGTTACGTCGCCGATCTGTGCCGGCGGGACGGCTGCACGCAGGTCGTCGTCAGCGGCAAGAGCGGCGACCTGGGCGCCGACGTCATCGGCTATCTCCCGGACGGCCGCAAACTTGTTGCCCAGTGCAAGAAATACGCGCCGCAGCGCAGCGTGTCCTCGCCGGACATGCAGAAGTTCGTCGGCACCGCCCGCCTCGAGCACCGGGCGGATGTCGCCCTGTTCGTCACCACCGGACGCTCGTTCACCAAGGACGCCCTCGGCCAGGCGCTGCGCCAGGACATCGTGGCCCTCCATCGCGACCTACTGGGAGCCTGGGTGAGGGGCGCTCGCCTGGAGACCCTGATTCCGTTGAACGGAAGCGGCGGCGGCACCAGGGGGCGCCCGCCTGCATGACAAGAAAGCGGTGTGCCATGGACGGCGATGAAAGCTCGCAGCGCGTCATGATCACGGTGGAGTTCGAGTGCGAGGTGACGGATCCCCACGCACTGATCGAGTACGCCAGGCGCTATTACCGCGCATCCCCGCTCGATCCCGGAGGGAAAGAGGTGGAGAACGTCCCGGTTGCTCTGCTCATGGCTTCCGATTTCCGAAGTGTGCGTGTACTGCCCGGGCGCGGGGATACGGGTGTGCCGGGAGTGGAGATACGGGACTGCGCGGTGACGTTCGATCCGGAGGCTCGGTGGAGGTGAGCCCTACAGCCGGAGGCGCGGCAGCGCATGGAGTATGTCGCCTACCCGCTGTATGTGTCGACCGCGACCCGCCACATAGGTGCCGCACATGGAGTCCAGGGGCGGAGGCCAGCGGCGGGGGACTCGTCCTCACCCGTCGGCGACGGGCAGGTTGTGCCACCAGTGACCGCATCCGCCGGAGCAGAAGCGTTTGCGGCGCCGTTCGTCTGCGACCGCGAGGACCTCGATCAGTAGCCGGAACGCTTTGCGTCGTTCGTCGACGGGGGTGAGGCCGGCGATCTTCCCCAGTTGCTGGTCGATGGGGCCGCGGGTGATCAAGACCGCCGGGGTGTGCGTCGGGCGCAGCCCGGCACGTCGGATGCTCTGCGGTCCGTCCTCGGTGACGGCGCGCGCCTGCACGCAGTGGTGGCACAGGAACAGGAGTATCTCGGCCTGCTCGTCCGGGCTGTGGGTGTCGAACCACTCGATGCCCTGTGACTTCGGGCGCAGTCCTTGGGCGAGTTCGTTGAGGATGATGTCCCGCTCGGTCATGATCAGCTCCCGCAGGCCGGCGAGGCGAAGACCTCGGCGGTCTCGTCGAGGAAAGCACACAGGTGCTGCACGGCCTGCCGACAGTCATGCGGGTCGACAGCCGCCACGGCCCGGACGTCGAGCCATCGGTCCCAGGGACCGGCCGGGGCAAGGAACCGTGTCGTGTACTCGGAGCCGAGAAGCTCATCGAGATACAGAAGCGTCCCAAGGACGACTGCCTGGTCGTAGTCGAGGTCGGGACGCGACAAGTGGTGATCAAGGTATGCGCTGAGCAGTTCGGCATCCGCTGCAGTACCGAACTTCGCAAGGGCGACGCAGTATGCCGCGCCCGCATACGGCCCCTCGCTGGCCAGCAGGAGCCGGCCTATGAGCTCGCGGAACTCGGACCTGTGGGCCACAGCATCCAGCCAGGCGGCAGTCTTGCGCTCGCGCCATCCACCCTCGAAGAGGACGCCGAGGTCCGCCGGCGTGATTTCGTACGCGGCCTGAGCCAGATCCCGCACAAACGCGGAGCGCTCGACCGGGCTCAACCGGAAAACGCTCCCGCCCAACCGAAGGTATCGCCGATCAGGCGTGACGAACCGCCGAACCAGATCCTGCAACTGGGGATCGCCCTGGACATCGCGCATAGCCGCATCCTGGCCCGGGACGGTGCTCATGTGCCACAGGTTTGCCGACTGCCTCAACGGACGGTAGTTGCCGGTGTGCAGGACGAAGAGGATGCCGCACAAAGCTTGCCGGTCCGGCACCCGCGGTCTGCCCTCGACCAGCTTCGGCCCGGCTGCGGCGGCAACGGATCGATCAATGACCACAGCTCATCCGAGACGATCCACGGCCGCGACTCGCGATTTCCCATACACAGGTCTACGGGCAGAACAGTCGACGGGCTCATGATCAGCAGCTTCCCCCGGGACGACGACCCAGGTCGAGCCCATTACGGTCATCCGGGCTCTGCACCGGTTCCGCACCGTTCTGGCCTGCGGCGGCCGCGAGACGGACCCCTGGCCGGGACAGAGCACGCACGACATCCTCAACATCTCGCGCGATGCCCCGCTGAAGACGCCCGTGATTAGGCCGGAGACCTGGTTCCCACTGGTCCGGGCCGCCTGGGCCTACATTGACACCTTCGGCCCCGACATCCTCAAGGCCCTCGACCGCTGGAAGGCCATCCAGGCCGACTACCACGACGGCCACATCGATGAGATTCACCGCCGCTTCGCGGCCTGGCTGGACGATCCCGCCAGCCGCGTTCCCATCCGCCCCGCCCAGGACGGGCGACAGGCGGTCAACTGGTCACTGCTGAACGCGCTCCTCGGGCGTCATCCCCGCAGGTTCAACTTCTTCCCCATCGACACCAAGTCCGGCCGGGCACGCCGCCGCACGGTCGAGGAACTCGCCGAGAACGGCCGGGTCCAGGTCGGCCTGCTGCCCCGGCTGGCCGAGGTCGAGCGGCCCGACGGGACACGTGGTCCCTGGCACGAATCGCTCCAGCCGCAGCAACTGCACTTCGAGGCCCTGGCTCTACGCAATGCCTCCTACTGCCTCGCCGTCGCCTTGTCGATGATGCGCGACTCCGAGATCCGGGAGATCTCCAAGGGGTCCGTTGTCGAATACTTCGGCACCACAGCGGTGAAGTCGACCAAGCAGAAACTTGATCCGGACCTGCCCACCAAACACTGGTGGATCGTCGACCAGGTCGCCTGCGCCATCGAGACAGTCGAGCAGCTGTCCCCGCACCCTGAACTCGCCTTCGGCTCCGTTCCCGGCTACGGGCCCGAGACACTCTTCGACAGCGGCGACGCACTCCTGGACTTCATCCGGCGTGTCAACGAGTCCCGCCACGTCACCGGGCTCGACGCGATCCCGCCGCAGCACGTCGCACCACACATGTTCCGCAGGACCATGGCCATGCTCACCCGCGACTTCCCCGGCTCCGAGATCGCTGTCGGCATGCAACTCAAACACGTCGCCACCCGGGCCCTAGCCAACCGGACCACCGCCGGTTACATGGTCAAGGACCCGACCTGGGCCAAATACCTCGACAACGCCATCGCCGAACGCCGCTTCGACCGTCTCAAGGAACTCTTCGCCGCGGACAGCCGCGGCGAGACCATCGGCTTCGGCCCCGGCGCCGGACGCCGCCGCAACCCGTCATCATGACTTTACTCTCGGAGAACGCCGCACTTCGCGAACACGCAGACAACGGCTCAGCCGCCGTCGTTCCACTCCCTCTCAGCCAAGCGCAAGCCACCCGGCAGTGAAACCCTCTGGCGCGAGGCGGGCGTCAGCCGGGACACCATGATGGGAAGAGCCTGAAAATTGCCCCACCCGATCACGGTGCCTTCTTCAGTCCACGTCGGCTTGAAAGCAAAGCGACATCCTTCTTGTTGACACTCCGCTGCAAGCTGCCCAGGACGGCATGCTCGGTCTCGGGTGTCCAGAAGATCTGGAGATGCTCGCGTGCCCGGGTGATCGCCGTGTAAAAGATGCTGTGCGAGATGTCGTCCTCGTTGGCGTCCGTGATCACGACCTTCACCGAGTCATACTCCAGGCCCTGTGCCTTGTGGATGGATACTGCGTAGGCAACCTGGAACGGTACGGACCCGGTCGTCGAGTCGTCATCGTCGTCCCCGCTGCCACGCTCATAGACATCGAACTGCACCGTGGAGTCCTGGACGTAGCGAAGTTGGACGCCATCAACATCGAAGGCGGTCACCGGTCGATCGAGCGACACATCGAACTGGATCCGACCAGGGAACGTCTGGATCGCTACGATCTTGCCTTTCAGATTGTTGTAAATGACCGGCTTGAACCGATCAGTCTCGTTGAACAGCACCGGGTCGCCGACCTTGTAGGTCGAAGCACCCCAAACGGTCGCCGCACCAGGGTTGCTGCTCTGGAGGAACCGGTTGACGTTGTTGATGCCATACAGGCCGTCGTAGTTCAGGCACAGGATGATCTCGTCGTTCCGCTGTGCTGCAAACAGAGACTTATCGAGAACCGTGGAGTAGCTGTTGCGCGCCAGCGTCTCCGTGATGTCCTCCTTCAACTCGCGAACAGTCGACCATAGGTCCAAAAGGTTCGCGTTCTTGGTCCTGAAAGGCGTCTCAAGTTCGAATACTGCAGTGCTCGGGATGAACGACCGGGAAAGCCCAAACCAGTTTCCAAACTGAATTGACTCAATCTGGAAGACGTCACCCACTAGCACGAGGAGTTTGAAGGAGGTCTGCTCAAGCACCTTGAGCAGGTCAGAATTGCTGACCGTACTGCACTCATCGATAACCAAGACGTCGTATTCGGTCACGTCGCTGCGGCCGATGTGGCTGCTGATCGTGCGAAAGGTGGACTTCTGTGCACTTACTCGACGCTTGAGGTTGTCGACGGCCGGGTGCGTGTGAGCGAGGAAGAGCTTTTCCTTGCCGTTGAAATAGTTGGCGATGAGGCCCACCATCGTCGACTTGCCCGTGCCAGCAGCCCCGTAGATCAGTGCGACTTGCGAATCTGCGAAGAGTTTCTGGAGTGCCCGCACCTTAATTGGGTCGTCGGGGGCGGGAGTCGCCTGAGCGAGCCACTGCTTGACCGCAGTCTCATACCCAGCAATCCCTGTAGCCGCGAGCTGCTGGAGCTTGGTGATGATCTCGACGATGTCGTCCTCATAGCCCTTGATGAAGACGTGTCCCTTGTCCTTGAGTAGCTTCCGAGCAGTGTGCTTGTAGTACAACTTGCCATTGTGGGCTGCGACTAGCTGATCTACGTCCCCGAGAGCCTCCAGGTCAGCTACCGGCGTATAGAGCATGCCGCGGTCTTCGACGTTGGTTTTTACGCGTCGAGCTAGGAACTCATGAGTGTGACCGCTCGTGTCCAAGCTCTCAACAAGGTCAGAAAATCGAGGGTTATGCCTATACAAAGACGTGCAGAAGGGCATCTCGTCGAACGGCTTGCACCCGTACTCCAGATTAAGGTCTGACAGCACACCGCATGCGGCCGGCCTGTACTGCCACTTAATGAACTGGTTGTTCATCTGCAGCATCAGGTAGCGGAGTACGTTGTGCCCGGCGGCCCTCGACTGGATCATCTGGCGTGCCATGTCCAGTACGGGGAAGATCTGGGGCGCCTGCGACCGCTGCGTTACCCAGGTCCTCACTCGCGAGTACTGATCATCTGAGAGGTCTACGAGGTCGAGCACGCTCGATGAGGTTGCAGTCAGATACTGCGCCAGGTAGCGATACTCGGGACTGCCGGAGGATGCACTGATGGTCTGGCCGAAGATCCTTGCGAAGTTGTCGAACTCGCATGGCCGGATCGACACCTCCCACTCGCGGATGATCGTGATCGGCATGGTCTGCCCGAGTACCTGAATCGAGTCGCTCGCAAGCGTCAGATTGGCCGCATGCTTATCAGTGATTTCGATGTCCGTGAAGCCAATGATGCGATCGAACTTGCTCACCCTATTAACGGCGTTGTAGAAGGTCACCTCGTAGTAGATGTGCCCGCCCGTGTAGAAGGGGCGCACTGCGTGGATGTAGTAGCGAGCCTTGGGAACTTGGCTGAGTGGAAACGCGCGTGCAGCCTGGATCCGAGCCGCGATCTTCTCGTGGTACTCCCGAAGCGAGGGGTCGAGGTCGACGGGAAAGTCTCCCAGATTCGGCAGAATAGCGAGACTGAGCTGAGTACGAGCCAGGTCTCGGATCCGAATCAGGTAGTCGTAGTACTTGAGCATCAGCCGCTCGGAAGGATCGCCGCCCATTGTGTAGTGCGACGCACTGATCTGAAGCAGCTTATGGAATCTCGCGAGGAAGTTGAGCTTGGCATCCGAACTCACGTGGCCTGCCGCAGGTTTTACGGAGGAGTACTGGAACTCCACGTCTCCGCGGCCGGCGTGAACTCGCACCATGACGCCCTCGACCAAGTTGCGAAGCTGGCTGAGGATATTCTGTGCCAGTAGGGCTCGATCGTGGCCCAGGGACGTAATGTTCGAAGAGATCGTGCTGGCAGCACTACGAATCTGTTCGTCTACGGTGCCCATGCGATGCCCTCTGACTTCCCCTCTGCCCGGTTCCAAGACGGCTGCGGCACTCCCACTCACCTCTACCAAAACCGAGGCCGAAGCACCGCTCGCAGAAGACGCCAAGCTCGTTCAGCACGCTCTGCTTCCTCGCCGTGGCCACCGTCAGCCACGAGGCGTGAGGCCGACGGAAGCACCTTGGTGCCCAACCGGCTTCAGGAACAACTGCGACAGCTCCCTATTCTGCCTCACGAAGCTCAACTACCACCCAGAGTCGACGCGTTGTCTGCGCTCAGATGCTCCGCCGGACATCCGTCCGGACGCCGGAGACAACGGCCTGCTGTGCGCGGTCCACCTCTCGGACCAGCCGATGCCTCTTCCCAACGCCACTCGACGGCTCATGCAGCCTCTCCAGCCCGCGCATAGACGTCCGCCGATGTCTCATGAGACACACCGAAGTCTGGAGAACCAGGGCTGCAGCCGTCCCACAAGATCCATCTGGCCCGGTGACTCGATCTGGAAGCAGCCCAGCGTGTCCGAGCGGCGGATCATCTCGAACGTGGCTTCGTCGTCGAGGGGCACGTGGGGGTTGTCGAGGTCGAGCTGGCGGCCGGTGGCGCGGTGGATCTCGGTGGAAGCGGCGAATCGATCGCGGCCGGTTCTGATCGGTCCAGCGACAACCTCAGGCAGCTCCATAATCGCGTCACCTGCAAGAACACTCCGCGCCATGGACCGTCACGGCTCAGGTTCCGGCAGCAGTATCCGCTGCATTCGGCCAGCCGTGCGAAGCTGCGGGCATGGCGACCCCGAGTCGTGCATCGTTCGGCTTCGGTTGTGTGAGGACGGCCCGGCAGTGACCGGCTGGTGGACCGGCTTCACTGCTCCGCCTCAGCCTCATGCGAGGGTGAGGTCGGTGAGCGGGAAAGCCTTCGTGTGGAAGTGGTGTGGGGTGAGGAGTTGCCCCGTCCAGGAGTCCAGAGCTTCCTCCGCTTCGTCTCTCGGTGTCCTGGGGGGCTGTGTGGATATGTTCCAGAATTCCCGTACGGTTTCCAGGGCGTCCGGCGGCATCTCCGTGGAGGCCGGTGTGTGTGACGTGGTCGTCTCGGAGGTGGCGTGCTGCGTGCGGTGGAGTTGCTGTCTTTTGTGCCGCTCGACGGGTCTGCGGTGTAGGTCAGCGGTCACATCGCCGGCCGCTTTCGCCCTTTCGGGCGGGTCGTTGTCAGGGGCTTAGGGGATTCTTGTTCCGGGGCCGTTGTCGGCGCTCAGGTTTTCGCCGAACAGTGCTTTGGGTGCCGGTGCTCCGATGTCCGTCGGGTTTTGGGCGGTCGAGTTCGTGGCCGTCACTCCGGAGGCGGAGCCGCGCAGGAGCCACACCGCGCCGCCGTTCACGACCGTGCCCAGGTTCTCGCCGGGCGCGCCCGCGGTCAGGTCCGCCTTGCCGTCACCGCTCACGTCGAGCAGCCGCAGTGAACTGCCGAACACGTCGCCGGACTCCGCGGCGCCCGGTATGCCCGCCGTGTCCTGGTGGAAGGCCTGCGATCCCTTGCCGGTGAGCCCGTTCTTGCCGCTCTTGAGGAGCACCACGGCTCCGGCCTTGGCCTTCGAGCCGATGGCCTCGCCGGGGACGCCGACGGCCAGGTCGGGGTATCCGTCGCCGTTCGCGTCGCCCGCGCTCAGCCGTCCGCCGAACTGGTCGCCCTTCTCGCTCGCCCCGGGCACGTCCGCCGTGTTCTGTGTGATGGTCTGCGTGCGGGTCTGGCTGGGGCCGGACGGCGAACCGTAGTAGATCTTGAGGGTGCCGGGGTCCGTCTCGGTGCCCTCGGTGTCGCCGTTCGGGATGATCCGGGTGGCGAGGTCGGCGTAGCCGTCCTGGTCGAAGTCGGCGACGGCGGTGCTGGATGCGGAATTCAGGGCCTTCGCAGCGGTGGACAGGCCGGACTTGCTGCCCAGCCACAGCTTGCCGCCCTCGGCGTGGTTCTCATAAACGTAGAAGGTCGCCAGGTCCTCGATGCCGTCGCCGTTGAAGTCGCCCGCGGCGGTGGAGTTGATGGAGTTGTCGGTGCTGTACACCTTCAGCTGCTGTGAGCGGGCGGGGGCGCCGTCGCGGCCGAAGGGGCCGTGGAGCACGTCGTGGTAGTCGTAGTCGTCGCCGTTGCGCATGAACAGGTCCGGGTGTCCGTCACCGTCGAAGTCGCCCGCGGTGAGGTGGTCCCCGACATCCGCGTTCGCCGGTGCGGGGACGCGGACGGCGTCTTGGCCCGAGATGCCGCCCTTGCGGCCCCACAGGACGATGACCGATCCGTTGACGTTGTCCTCCGGCCGGTAGCTGCGGGCCCTGACCGCCAGGTCGGCCAGGCCGTCGCCGTCCAGGTCACGGGAGACCATCGTGTAGCCGAAGGCATTGTCGTCGCCCGATTCGCCGGGCACGCCCGGGGTGTCCTGGGTGATGACCGTGGTGCGCGCGGGGTCGATGCCCTGCGCCGAGCCATAGCTGACCGTGATGTAGCCGGCCCAGGCATGGCCGCCGACTTTTGCGCCGGGGGCGGTGACGGCGACGTCCTGGTAGCCGTCACCGTCGAAGTCCTCGCGCACGGTGCCCACGGCTGCGGCGCCCCCGTCCCTCGCGCCGTCCTTCGCGGCAGCGGTGCCGGCGACGATCGGCACGCCGAGCGACCCGATCAGGGCGGCGGCCACGGCGGTCGAAAGGGCGGGTCGGCGTATGCCCACGGTTCCTCCTCAGAGCGCAAGCGACGTCGAGACGCGTGCGCGCGGATGTGATTCATGTGCGAGACACGCGGATGCGGCCGATGGTTGTGCTCCCGGCCACACATCCCCTGGCGGGACGCCCGCGTCGCAGTGGCTGGGGCGAGCGCCCCCGGTCGCAACGGGGTTAACGAACCAGATAGGCGCGGCATCGCCGGCTTCAAAGGCGCGCGGTGACCTGGTCCGTAGACCAGGTCACCGCGTGCGTCGTTGGAGTCGTGGTCAGCTGCGAACCCGGAGATACCGCACACAGCCCATCTGCTCACCGGCGTCGCTGGGCCCTCGTCACGAGCAACACACTCACCGGACCGACGACGAGTCCAATAACTGCACCAATTAGAGCGACAGTGAGAGTGCTCAATTTCCTGGGCCTCCGCTTCCAATTCGATGATTACTTGAGGAGCTGGTTGAGGGTCGGTGTCACAGCCCCGCCAGCCAAACCGGCGGATCCGCCCGGGGCCGCGCCGATGCCACAGCCTCCAAGAGCGCCGACCGTCGTGCCGCCGGGATCTGCTGCAGAGCCGACCATTCCGGCCGTGACCGCGCCGCCGACACAACCCGTGACAGCACCGCCTATGCCACCGATCAGCGTGTCGATGCCGAGGTCTTTGAAACTGAAGAGCCCGGTGGGGTCGATGCGGTTGACGGGGTCGCCTTCGGCGTTGAGGCAGGGGTTCTTCTCCTGTCCGGAGGGGTCGGGCCGGGTGAAGCGGCCGATGGCTGGGTCGTAGGAGCGGGCCGCGAAGTGATAGAGCCCGGTGGGGTCTTGTAGCCGCCGGCGAACCGGTAGGGCTGGGCGACCTTCTCGCTGCTCGACGTGCGGGTGACGCTGCGGGGGCTGTAGGCGTAGGAGTTCACCTTCGCGCCGGTCTCGTCGGCGGTGGCGACGACGGATCCCAGAGCGTCGGTGAGGTAGTAGTGGGCCTTGCCGCCTCGGGTCATGGAGTTCAGTGTGCCCCCCTCACCGCCCTCGACGCGATCACCTTCACATCGTCCTGGTGGCCTCTGCTGCCAGGGGTCGCACGCCCGACCGGGCGGGCGTGGCCCGGCGGCCGAAGCCGCCCCTCCCGTGATCCACAACCACCTCTCCGGCGACGTGCACGGGGACAGGCGCGAAGTTGGCACGAGGCCGAACGCCGTCTGGGCCAGGAACGACATCAATCAGTAGGAGGACCCCATGCCCAGCCCTCTCATCCTCGGTCAGGAGCAGCGTCTCGATCGGGCTGCCGTCGATCCGGGGCAGGTGTGGTGGTGGTCGCCGCAGTCCGGCACCGACGGGCACGGTATCCGGGCCTGGCGCGCCATCTGCCTCGTCGGCGTCGCCTGCCGCTGCCCGGGCGACCGGGACGACGGGGGAGGGTGTCGGTCTCGACGCGGGCTGCCAGAGGCTGTACGCGATCGGGCACGGCCTGCCCGTCGGCGAGGTCCTGGCCGCGGTGGCAGCGCACGCGTCGTGGGGGCACGCGACGCCGCAGCAGCTGCGCGCCCTGACCTGCGTCGATCTCGTCGAGGGCTGGGTGGAGTTCCTGCGGCGCCGGGCGGCTGGCTGTGGAAACCCGAACGGCTGCCTCGGCGTGGACTCCTTGTACGTCTTCGACGCGGATCCCGACGACTAGCGTGCCCTCCCGGTCACCGGCATCACCCACCCGGAGATCCACCGGGGCGTCGCCGCGGGGTGAACTGCCGGACGACGAAGGCCCCGAACGTTAGTCCGGGGCCTTCCGTATGTCACAACCCGGACGCTTCCCAGCCAGCCCATCCACATCGGGCGCACCATGCCTGCACACCACGTTCCGGGGGGAACCATGCAACGTCGAACGATCATCATCGTTGCCGCGATCACCGCCGCCGTCCTCGCCGTTGGGGGAGGCGTCTACTGGCTGAGCAGGCCGTCCTACAACGACATCGCCGACAACTGCATCGCCGCACTCAAGGAACGGCCGAAGGACGACAAGGCCAAGCCCGAAGCGTGCGACGGACTCACCGAGGAGGACTACAGCACGATCGGGCCTTGACCCCGATTCCTGAACACGGGTTATGCGGCTGGTGTCAGCGTAGTTGGTGTGAGGTGGAGGGCGTTTTCGAAGGCGATCGGTGATCGTTGCCCGAGGCGGGAGTGTCGGCGTCGGGTGTTGTAGCGGTGGAGCCACCGGAAGGCGTCGAGTCGCGCCTCACGCTCGTCTGCCCAGCCCTTTCGTCCCTGCAGGGTCTCGCGTTTGAAGGTCGCGTTGAAGGACTCGGCGAGGGCGTTGTCCGCGCTGGACCCGACCGCGCTCATGCTTCGCCGAACCCCTGCTGACCTGCAGGCTTCGGCGAAAATCCTGCTCGTGTACTGAGCTCCGTGGTCGGTGTGCATGATCGATCCGGCGAGACTGCCGCGGGTGCGGATCGCCGCGGCCAGGGCGTCGGTGACGAGGTCAGCGCGCATGTGGTCGGCAATCGCCCAGCCGGCCAGACGGCGTGATGCGAGGTCGATGACGGTCGCCAGGTAACAGAACTTCCCGCCCTCGATGGGCAGGTAAGTGATGTCGCCGACGTACTTCGTGTTCGGCCTGTCCGCGGTGAAGTCGCGGCCGATCAGGTCCGGCGCCTTGACCGCTGCCGGATCAGAGACGGTGGTGCGGTGCCTGCGGCGCAACCGGACCCCTTCGATCCCCGACGCTCGCATGATCCGGGCGACACGCTTGTGGTTGACCGACTCACCGTTCTCCTCGCGGAGCTCGGCGGTGATCCTCGGGGCTCCATAGGTGCCGTCCGATTCCTGGTGCACCGCCCGTATCCGGGCGGCCAGGCGGGCGTCGGCCATCTGCCGGGCGGCCCGGTCCGCAGCTGTCCGGCGCCAGTAGTAGAAGCTCGAGCGGCTGACGCCGAGAATGCTGCAGAGCCGCTTCACGCCGTGACGGCGCTGGAGGTCGGCGACACACTGGAAGCGGTTCACCAGCGCGTCTCCCCGGCGAAATACTTCGCCGCTTTGCGCAGGATCTCCCGTTCCTCCTCCAGCTCACGGACCTTCTTCCGCAAGGCGGCGTTCTCCGCCTCCAGCGGGGCCGGCGGCAGGGCCGGTTCCTGCGTCCGCCGTCCCCGGGGACGGCTCACCCCGGCTGCCCTCACCCAGTTCCGCAGGGTCTCCGGGTTGATCCCCAGATCGGCGGCGACCGACCTGATCGTCGCTTCCGGCCGCGACTCGTACAGCGCGACCGCGTCCGCCTTGAACTGCGGCGGGTAGTTCTTCATGACCACGAGATGTCCGTTCTCAGATCCGCAGGATCCAGTGTCTCGTGTGTTCAAGATCCGGGGTCAAGGCCCATCCTCATGTCGCACGTCATCGACAACCTGCCCAGGAAGGACCGCGACACCCTCGACTACTTCGACAACGGCACGATCGACGGCAGCATCGATTAACCCGACACGCCCGGCCCCCGACCGGGGCTTTCGTCGTGCGTGACGGGCGTGGGTGTGCAGCGGATCGTTCCTGCTTGCCGTTGATCCACTCGCCAGGGTGAACCCACCGGTGCGGCGGTGGCGCCGCACCACCGCGCCCCTCAACGCTGTCTCCAACGGGACGGATCGAATGGGAGGAGCGCCTGTGAACCGGCATTTCGCCACCGCGTGCGCGGCCATCGTGCTGATGGCCACGACGATCGGCATGGCCCCGGCCGGCATCCAGGACCCAAACGGCTGCGGGAGGACGGACAGGGGGTGGGTGTGCATGTCCAGTCCGGCCGGTGGCCACCGGCCGGGCGTGTACAAAGCCCACTACGCCCGCTACCGGGGCGGGGAGATCACCGTCAGGCTCGGCTACGAGATCCGTATGAAACGCACCGGGATCATCGCGGAGTCCAGGTGGCTGGGCACCAAGAGGACCCGCAACGGCTACGCGGCCTTCAGCAAGCGGCTCCCGATGGGCGACGACGCCTGCATCCGCGCCAAGATGAAACACGACGGCAAGCACTACATCTCCAAGTACCTCGGCTGCTGACGTATTTGAACGGGCAGGGGAGGATCCTGGCGTGTGGCGCATCGTCTTCTACGTCAATGTGTGGATGGTAGGCGGCTTCGTGGCCGCCGTTGCACTGGCGGCTGTCGGGCTGGGCACGTGGCGGCGCACCTCACCCCGCCGCCAGCGTCGGGCCGCCCGGGTGCTGTGGCTGGTGTCCCTGGGGGCGGCGTTGGCAGCCACCGTCATCCCGGACCAGCCGATCGGCTCCGGCGTCCCCTACGTGGCGATGATTCCCGGCGAGGGGCTGTGGGGGAGCGCTGCCGACTATATGTACGCCGGCGAGCGGCACATGATCCTTGTCCTGCAGATCGCCAACGCTGCGATGTTCGTGCCGCTGGGCCTGTTCGCTTATGCGGCGGCACGGCGCCCCTCGGTTCTCACGATCGTCGTGGGCTGCTTCGCGTTGAGTGTGACCATCGAGGCCGTGCAGCTGGTGATGAACGCCGGCCGGGTGGTGGACGTCGACGATGTCATTTTCAACACCGTGGGGGCTCTGGTCGGCTGCCTGTTGGCCAAAGCGGCCTGGGCGGTGACGGGGCGTGGCACCGAAGCAGACGTGAGGCGGCACGCCACAGGGATGCACCCGCTACGTGCATGGCTGGGGCAGCTCAGAGACTGACGGCCGCATGGACTGTCCAGGCACGACAGGGCCCCGGTCGCCATCTTCGCCGGCCGGGGCCCTGGTCTGTGCGGGTGCGGCGCGGGCCCCCAGTCGCGTCCGCCGACGTCCGTCGGCTGCGCCGGCACGTGGACGCCCCTGCGGTCACACAGCCGCTGTAACTCGGCCTGGCTTTGTATCTCAGTACGGGGCTCTGGCACAGATCTTGGGGAATGGTCGCGAGGGGTTACGGATCATCTTGCGGAGTAGTTCGAAGCTTCGGTGAGATGGGCCGACGGCTCGTCCCGTATGGCACTACGTTGTTCATGCCCGGAACCAACCTGGCGGCTCCGACCGACTTGCCGCTCACGTCCCAGAAAGGGGAGCGATGCCCGCCCTCCTTCGTTTGCTCCACGCCCTGCCCATGTCGCCCTGGGCTTGCCTCACAGACCGCGGGGGCGAGGAGTGCAGCCCCGGGATCCAGCGGCCGGGTCGGTTGTGAGGCGCGATTCAGGGCCCGACCCGTGGGCCGAGGCGGCCGAGACCCCCCGGACCGGTCGCCGTGACGGCGCACTGGACTTCCCGCCGGTTCGTAACGGTGTGGACTACCTGAGCAGTGTGGTCGAGCTGCTGAATGGAGAGGGTGTGACGTGGTTCGCGGACGACGCGCCCACGCCGCGGGATGTCAAGTACGCAGTGCTCCACCTGCAGGCTGCGGCCGAAGTGCTCTTGAAGGCCCGTTTGCTGCGCGAGCACTGGAGTCTGGTCTTCAAGGATCCCGGGCAGGCCTCCGAACGCCGGTTCCGCGAAGGGGACTTCGAGACCTGCGGCACCGACGAGACGGTGCGGCGGCTGCGCAGCATCGCCGGGGTCGCCATATCCGAGGCCGACCAAAGGGCACTCAAGGCCCTGGCCAAGGACCGCAATGCCCTACAGCACTACGGCCTGAGCCTCAGCGCGCCGGCCGTCGAAGCGCGCGCGGGCAGTGTGCTGGACTTCTTGGTTCGCTTCCTCGACGAGGAACTGCGGCCGGGGCTTGCTCCCGGCGAAGAGCACGAGATCGGCACGGACTTGGACCGCGTCCGGCAAGGGGTCCTCGGCATTGATGCCTTCGTCGTTCAGCGGACCAAGCGGGTTCACGGTGAACTCACCGAAAACGGCCAGGCGAATCGGGCCGTACGTTGTCCCGAGTGCTACGTAGCAGCCCTGGTGGTCGAGCCGGGCAGCAATCGCTGCCACTTCTGTGGCAGGTCCTACCCCGACGCCTCCTTGCTGGCGCGCGGCGACCCGTGGCGATCGGAGCCCGATCCGCTGACCTGCAGTGAGTGCCAGGAACCCACAGCCCGCAAGGGGGTCAGTTTCCTGGACGACCCCACCACCCTCTACCTGTTCTGCTACGCCTGCGCGGCCCGTAAGCCTTGCTCTACCACGTAAGGAGTTCGAATCCGGCCCGTCCGTAGAGCTGTCTTTTGATCTTCTTGATGCGGTTCACGGCGCCTTCGGTACCGCCGGAGCTCCAATTCGAGGGTGAGTCCGGCTGTCACTGCGTCGAAGTCGCGGAGCATCCCCCAGTGCCAACCCAGCCCCGGTTCCTGGCCCCTACCCCGATGCCGGAAGGTCTAGGGTTCTGGATTTCCTCCGCCGCGTGATGCCGGACGGTCCTCTTGTCTCGGATTTGCAGGGTGACTGGGAGGAAACCAAGCGGCGGTTGAAGCCTGAGAACAACTGCCCGATAGAGGATATGGCTTGTGCCCCAAAGACCGGAACTGTTGACGTTGGAATAGGCGGAGCGGCAAAGAAGCTGGCGTCGGGTGCAGCCAAGAACGGGGGTCGGAAGGTCGGGGAGAGGCTCGCAAAGAATTGCGGTAAGTGCTTCCCCGCTGGCACCGACGTATGGTTCAAGCAAAGACATCGAAGATGTTGAACTTGGTGACAAGGAGGTTGACTTCACCATCGACCTAACCCGATAGCGTGGAGGACCTAAGTGATTGGTCAGGCGCAGTACGATAGGATACTGCAAGAGGTTCGAGATGAGCACCCAGAAGGAGTTGAGGTAGAATTCATCCTCAGGTCCCTTAAGGAACGCGGTTTCTCGCAAATAGCTTGCATTCGCGCATTGGGTGACCTGGGTATTTGTCAACCTTCTGAGGCCAAGCGGGTGGTTCACTACAGTCGCGCATGGTCATCTGGCCGCGAACAGAATGAAATCCTGCACGAAGGACTGACTGAAAAACTAGCCGACGGTACCTAAGTCGCAGCTGGTGCTCGAAGTCCCGTTAGGCTCTTCCTTGCGGGGTTTCGAGCATGTTTTTATTTCCGACAATTTAGCGTGTCGTCCGCGCTACCGTGCCGTCGAAGCGCGGGTGCTTGAGGTTGCCGTCGAGCGGGCCTGTGCCCGCTTCGGCCCCGGCGCGGTCAAACCGCCTGCTCCGGCAGGGTGGCCGGGGCTGGACCGCGGCCAACGAGTCACCGGTCGCCCGGCTCAGCGGTGAGGTTTGCATCGTCCGCGCCGGGCAGGATGTAGCCCTGCTCCTCGTCCCACGGGATGTCGAGATCGTCCAGGTGTACGCGCCACTGCGCGTGCGGCAGGGCACGGCGCAGTTCTGTTACGGCCTCCAGCATGTGGGCGATCACCGGCAGTACCCGGGCGTCATCGGGGGGCAGCTTCGTCGATCCGTTCACGATCTCGCCCGGCTCAAGTCCGCTGTCGTCGTACAGGCAGAGCCCTTCCTCGTCCTCATAGGGAAAGGACGACATGCGGGCAGCGACGATGCGCTCGATCGCGGCTGTCTCGAGAGGCATCAGCGCCGCTGTCCGGCGCGCGCCGTAGTAGAGGGACACACTCATGCCCTCGAGCATATGGACGGGGTGTGACAACACCCGTGCCGATCCGCTGCGACCGCCGCGCCCACGTGGGCCCTCAGGCTCGGACGGCGGCGAACTCCCTGCCGGAGACGGCACCTGGACCGCTGATCATCGTGCGGGCCTCGCGCGCGGCGAGCGTTACGCCGTTCGACGATTCGAACCCGGCCTCCCGGTGGGCGCGCTGATAGCGGCTGATCGATGCCCGCATGATGACGCCCGTGCTGAGCCCGAGGAGAACGACGACAGCGAGCGACCCCAGCGTCAAGAACCCGGTATCGATGCCGGCCCAGGCCGACACGATCCCGGCCACAAGCCCTGCGAGAGCCACATAGGCCAGGCAGAGGAGAACCCTGGACCTTCGCTCGCCCAAGGCGCTGGCACGCTGCAGCCCCTCCTCCATGGCATCGAGCTGCTCGATCTTCGGCGTCCGCGTCGTCGCAAACTGCTGGAACAACTGTTCGTGCTCCGCGCTGCCCCGGGACCGCTGCTTGATCACCGTTCCATCTGGGGCAACATGCCACTGGATCGTCCAGGGCTTCTTCTGTTCCACGCTTCACCCCGCCTTGTCGGCTGGCGAGGGCCTTCACCTCGCCACGTCGGCGACGATGCTACTTCTTCCTGGCACACCCCGAGTCGCTCTCCGCTCAGGGCCCCTGGTCGCCCGCACCCAGCCGTTCCTGCTCCTCCTCGATGATCCGGCGGGCGTGCGCAGCGGCAGAGGCACGAGTTCCTCTTCGCGAACGGGCACGGGGGTGTCTCTGCGATCGGTGCCGGTACGTTGGCCCGATGGACGAGGCGTGGAGCAGGTTCCGTGACCGGCTGCGGGCGGAAGTGGCCGGCATGCGTGAGGGGGACACTCTGGTGGTCTTCGAGCCCGACCCGGAGCCTGCGCCGGTGCCCGACGCCCCGGGCCGGCGCTGGTGGCGGCGGCGCCCCAAATCCCGGCCGGAAACCGGGCGTTACGTACAGTTCATGAGGTGGCACGACGGGTTCAGCGCCGAATGTGTCTCGTTGGCGTACCGGAAGATGACCGAGGCGCAGAAGCAGCGGCTGCTGTCGCTCGGCTGGTCCGACCCGGACGCCCACCCACCGCGCGGCGGGCGCTCGGAGAATCACGAAATGTGGTTCGACCTCGTCGAGGTCGAACGACTTGCCCAGATCTCCACCGACTCGCTGCGCGTACTGGGCGAGGAGCCGCCTGACGCGCAGTGGACCTGGCGCAAGGACCCGCCGGCGTGAGGGCCCGCCCGGCTGGGAAAGAAGGCCGATCTCTCACGCTTCCGCACCGGATTTGGGGGACGGCTACTGCGTGCCGGTGCTGGGCTGGAGGAGCTTGAAGACCAGGCGCGCGGCATTGCGCTGCGCCGCCTGGCGCAGGCGCGCCGGTGCCGGCGGTAGCGGGGGCGCCGTGGGGGGAGTTGCGGCCAGGCGGGGAAAGAGTGCTTCGGCGTTTGTGCGGTTGACGGCTTCGCGGGCGTCCGGGGCGAGGTGGTCGTCGAGGCCGCTCGCGAAGTACTGCCCGGCGGGAGTGGGGGCAAAGGGCCAGTCGCTGCCGAAGAGCACGTGTCCGGGTCGGGCGAAGGCGAGCAGGGTGGGCAGGGCGGCGGGGCTGGAGGACAGCGCGGTGGACGAGAGCCCGGAATCCGTCCCACTTCGGCTCCGCAGCACAGCCGGGCCGCAGATCGGGGCCCGTTGCGGCCGCGTCAAACCGCTCGCTCATCAGTTGAACGGCTGCACGGAGCAGTGTGCGCGATCGGTAGATGGACGAGTACGGAGCAGCAATGACCACAGTGACTCCAGGTAGAAGCAGTGCCCAAGTGGCTCCTCAAATGCGGCGCCCCACTTTGATGGCCTTTCCCCGAGTAGGTGGTGGGGAGATCCGGCTGGACAGCCGCACTCCAGACATCGCCTTCGTGAGACTCACATCGCGTACGGCGGAGTTGTTGCTGGCGGAGAGGAACCTGCACAACCGCAAGATGGTTCCTCTCGCCCGAGCCCGGCACGCCAAGGCCATGCAGGACAAGCGCTTCCTTACCACTGGCGACACACTCAAGTTCGGGCACCATCCCGACTACCCCTGGGCTCTCACCATCGACGGTCAGCACCGCTTGGGGGCCATCGTTGACTCTCAACGGTCTTTCGACGTCGGCATCGCAGTCGGAATCGACTTCGAAGCCCAGCTCTACACCGACACCGGACGCGGCAGGAAGGTCCACGAGACCCTCGCGCTCAAAGGGGAAGCCAACGCCCTGAAGCTCGAGACCATCGCGCGATGGGTCTACCGGCTCCAGAAAGAGGGGACCATCCGTAAGCACGGTGGCGGCCGGGACAGCCTCTCCGGCTATGAGCTGACCGACTTCATCAACGAACACCCGGCGCTCCGGGACTGTGTGACGGTCTCCCGATCGACCTATCGGCGCTTCAAAAGCGCAGTCAACCTGCCCACTCACGGTTGTGTGGTGGCACATCGCCTGCTCCGGCGCCGCTTACCCCGCGCTGGCAGACGAGTTCTTCGAACGGATCGTCGACGGCACCGGCCTCACCGCTACAGACCCCGTCTACCTGCTGCGCGAGCGGATCCATTCGGTGGCGGGCCTGAAAGCAACAGCCAAGCCCTCCCCGCACCAGCAGTTCTGCCTGCTTGTCGAGGTGTTCAACGCCTGGGTCGAAGGGCGCACGATGCGTCGCCTGCCGACGGGGGGGGGAGCAGGGCGACCCCGCCAGTCCGTGCCCGCGCATCGGTTCACCGTGTTGGACCTGGCGGCGCGTGTATGAACACATCCGCCCCCGGCCGGACGCCGTTGGAGCGGGGCAAGCCCGGGCCCTGTGGATCTTCCAGTCGACGACGTTGGAGCTGCGGTCGGGGAGTGGTGACCGCTCCAGTTCCCGGCTGGTGCTCACGTCACGTTGCCGCGTAGCAGCGCCGTCGCTGCGCGCGTGGCGCGGGTGGCGACATCTTCGGGGGAGAGGCGGGAGCGGGTCAGGAAGTCCTCCGTGTCCAGGATGGCGTAGCCGTGGGCCAGGACGACGAGCTGTTCGAGGAGGAGCAGTGCCTGGGGAGGGTCGGCGTGGCCCGCCTGCCGGGCAAGGTCGAGCAACAGCGTCATCAGGTTCCGGCCGGCCCGCGCCACGTCGGCGTCGCGCAGCGGCCTCAGCTCGCTGGCGAAGATCACGTCGAGGCCGGCGCCGCGGTCGGACACGTGGCGCACGTAGGCACCCGCGAAGGCTGCGAGCCGGTCGATCGGGTCGGGGCCGGCCGCCTGCGCGGCGGCCTTGATGGACCGGGTGAGCTCGTCGGCGGACTGTGCCGCGACGACGGCGAGCAACGCCTCACGGTTGGGAAAGTGACGGTACGGGGCGGCCGTGCTCACCCCGAGCCTGCGGGCGAGTTCGGCGATGGAGAAGCCGGCCATCCCCCTCTCGGAGAGCAGCACGAAGCTCTCGTCGATCAGCGCCGAGCGGAGCCACCCTCGGGCAGGGCGCACACCGCCCGCCCCAACTGCTGCATCAGTCACTCAGTCCACCTTTCTTGACCATAAGTAAGAGGCCACTTACTTTATAAGTGATAGCCCTCTTACTTCTAGCGCTGGAGACGGCCCATGACAGGGATCGACGGCAAGGTGGTGGCCATCACGGGCGCGGGCAGCGGGATCGGCGAGGCGAGCGCGCTGCTCCTCGCGGCGCGTGGCGCCAAGCTCGTCCTCGGCGGGCGTCGCAGCGACCGGCTAAAAGCGCTCGGCGCCCGCATCGAGGCCGATGGCGGTACGGCCGCCTGGACGACGACGGACGTGTGCCGCCGCGGAGACCTCGCGAACCTGGTGGCGTACGCCTGCGAACGCTATGGCGCTCTCGACGTCCTCGTCAGCAACGCCGGGATCGGCCCCATCTCGCCGTTCGACGAGTTGCGGGTCGAGGACTGGGACCAGATGATCGACGTCAACTTCCGCGGCGTGCTGCACGGGATCGCGGCAGCACTCCCCGTGTTCCGCAAGCAGGGCAGGGGGCAGTTCGTCAACGTCGTCTCGACCGCTGGGCTGCGCATCGTGCCGAACCAGGCTGTCTACGCGGCGACGAAGAACGCGGTCCGCACCGTCTCGGAGGGGCTGCGCCAGGAGGCCGGGCCCGACCTGCGGGTCACCATGGTCTCGCCCGGCTACGTCGCGACGGAGTTCGCCGACTCGGTCACCAGCCCCACCGTCAAGTCGCAGACCCCGGCGGTCGACTTCTCCCTCTCCCCGGACGACATCGCCCGTGCTGTCGCCTACGCGATCGAGCAGCCGTCGAACGTCGACGTCGGCGACATCGTCGTCCGCCCCACGGCACAGAGCTGACGCCTTACGGGCCTCGCTGGGCGAACTCTTCGGCGCCCACGTGTGTTTCCTCTGAAGGGACGTCCCTGGCCGGGGGGCCTCCCGGCTGCACCCACCCGTCCGGCATGGAGCAAAGCATCAGAAAGGCTGTCGGGGCTTGCCGGTCCCGCATGGCCACTTCCGGGTGTTGCAGCAGTTCGCAAGCCCCTGCACCGCCACGGTCTCGTCGACGGTCAGGCCGCGGATGCTCTCCACCTTCGCCTGTACCGTCACCGGTGTGGCGGTCGCCCAGCCGACGACCCATTTGGCCGCATCCCCGCTCCACTGGCGTCGGCCCGTGCGCTCGTTCAGCGGCGGGTCCTTGATCCGCTCGAACGCGGCCGGCGCGGACGCCAGAACCCCAACGAAGGGAGGCTCCAGCCCGTACACCACAGGCTCCTCCGCACCCCCCATGGCACCAGAGCCGACCAGAAGCTCTCGCATCCACGCGCGAAGTATCCCGTCCCCATCCGAGCCTCACCCCGCCACGACCCCAAAGTGACCGAACCTGCCCAACCACCACAGACCGTCACCGCTCAAGGGATATGGCACAGCTACTCAGCTTGTTCTTTATGGTCGGAGGTCGAAATGGGCCTCGTACTAGGCCGCTCACCTGGGCGTTCGCCGGACGCTGGAGCGACCTTCGTCTGATCATGTGCTCCGACCAAGGTGCACCGATCGAGACGAAGGCCGTGAAGGTGAGTCTGCTGCCTGACGCCGGTCCCGGGGAAGCGTTCGCGAAGGCCAAGAAGAGCCGCATGCCCGCGTCCTGGCCCGCGTCCCGCCGGGCCCATGTCTGGATCGACCGAGGCCGCTCGGAGATGGAGAGCGGCCACCACCAGGCGGCGCTGCACTCCATCATGAAAGCCCGCGAAGTGGCCCCGCAGCAGACCCGCTACCACCCCGGGGCACGAGCAACGATCGAGGGCCTGGTGCAGCAACAGCGCCGCACACCAGACGCCCTTAGTTACCTGTCCTCGTGGCTTGGCCTGTGACATCTGCTGTCACCCAAGAGTGACAGTTGGCGTCCCTGCACGTCATCACCCTGGTCTGAGACCTGATCGACGCTGATGACGGCAGGGGCACAGGGTGGATACGCGGCAAAGAGACAACGCCATCTGCGAGTGGCTCGCGCGCGCTCATCAAAATCCCGCACAGGCATGGCGTGAGTGGTCCCCCAGCGGCGGCGGGGTGGCCCTGCTCCCGCTCGGCCGCGCCTTCGTGGCACCCCGCCTGCCCGAAGCCCTGGTGTACGCCGCTGCGGGGACGGTGGATCTGCAGGAGGCCGCCGCGTATCTCGCGCAGGCTCTTGGTCCTGTCCTCTTCGATGGCCGGACCATGGGCGGAACCTACTATCCGCTGACTTGGCCGCTGACCGTGCCCGTGTGGAAGCACCAGGCCGTCGCCCCGCTCCTGGGGCGGGGAACCTATCTCGGCGTGCCCCGCATTGAGCGCAGCCAGCCGCCGGGTACGTACTGGGCTGTGCCTCCGCGTCACGTGGGGGACCTGTGCGAGCCCGCCGCTGTCGACGCGCTCATCACCCTCGCCTGCAACACGGCCAGAGGGACCAAGCGGTGAAGCCCGCCGTCCCGGCCGAGGTCGCCCGCAGGGCACAGGAGGCCTATCAGGTGCAGCTCGCGCACGTGACCTCCTGCCCTCAGTGCCGGGCCGTGGAGCCGTGCGAGGACGGACGACGAATTCGCCGGGCCGTACAAGCGGCCCGGCTGGTGGCTGAGGCCGCCAACCCCACGGACGGTTGCCGCGATTCCGGCAGGCAGTAGGCCCTTTGCCCCAGGGTGCCGCCTCTTGCCGTGAGCGTGGGCCGGGGCGGACGAGCCGTTGAAACTGGTTGAGCCGCGGCGGCGAAGTCTTCGAAGAGCGCTGGTGGGAGACTGACGAATTCAGCAGATTTCACGAATTGGTGTGCAGTTGGGGAAACTTGCGCACCGCATCGTGTGATCCTCGTCGATGGGGTGGGGGTTATTCACGGCGCACGATGTCCAGTGCGGCGTCGACGAGGGTGAGGGCGAGGTCGAGGGCGGCGTCGTCGGCGAGGGGGCAGTTGATCTTGTAGGGGTCGGAGGAGGCGACGTTGCGGGGCTGGATGCGGGGGTTGTCCTTCTCGCCGAGGCGCTCGATGTCGTCGGGGCCGAGCCGGAGGGTCAGGCCGCCGTTGCTGGGACGCAGGTAGGCAACGGCTCCGTAGCGCTGGGGGCCGTCGTCGCGGATCATCAGGTAGTCGGCGAGACCGTCGAAGGTCTTGGAGGAGCGGCCGAAGGCCACGACGATGTCCTTCTCGTTCAGCAGTCGCATGACGAACCGTTCGGTCAGGAAGGTACGCAGGTCGTTCTTGCCCGCCCGGCCGTAGATGAACTTCATCAGGGCGACGTGGTCTTCGGGCGTCAAGAAGGCCGAGGCGCTGAGCGTGGCGGCTTCGCCGCCGCTCTCGGTGTCCGCGGTCTCCTCGCGGGAGGGAGCGGCGTCCACGGCCGGCTGTGTGGGGGATACGGCGGTGTGCACGCGCTCGTATTCCACGATCTCTTGTGGTGATCCTTCGATGATGCGCACGTGCATTGCCCCCTGATGCTTCACCATGGCGGGTATCACCCACCCGACGGCTGCACAGTATCTAAGGCTGAGCCACAGGGAGCCTGCCTTACCTAAGAAGCCGTCCCGCTTCTCCTTGGCTGGTGACGTGCTGTGACTGGACTGGTGTCTCAAAGGCAGCTGTCGTCTCAGAAACGTCACTGCTGAGCTGGGTAGAGGCCGGATGTGAAGGGCGCTCTCTCCGGTGCTCAGCGGTCCCACACGACGAGGCCCCAGGTCGTGGACCTGGGGCCTCGTTCACAAGCCGATGATGCCTGCCGTTCTGGGCCGTCGGGGGCCGGTCAGCGGTCGAGGACCGCCTCGATCGTGGTGGCCACGTGCTGGGCCTGGAGGTCGCGGCCCTTCTCGTTGGGGTGGGCGTACCAGGGGATCGGCTGGGTGAGTTCGACCTGGGAGTTCTCCAGCAGGCCGCGATGCCCCGGTTGGCGCCGTCGCACGCCGTGTTGCGTCCGGTGCGGCTGTAGAGGTCCACGAAGTCGGCGCCCGATGCCACGGCGATGACATGTACGCCGGTTGGGCTTCTGTGATGTCGGTGGTGGCTGCCAGGATGACGCTCATGACGATCAGGAACGTAGAGCGGCACGACGTGCCTGAGCGGAGTATCGCCCAGGCGTTGGAGGATATCGAGGGGCGGACTCTTCGCCGATGGCACACGATGCGATACGACTGCTACTCCGACGCGGAGTTGCAGGCCATGTGCGAGGACCTCCTCGATCACTTCGCCGCCTGCACGGTGACGGGCCCTCAACTTAGCGGCGCTCCCTCAAGCATGGTCCTGCGCACCGCGGCGGAGTGCGCCCTGGGATTCTTGGACCTCGGCTGCTGTCCCGACGGTGACCAGGAGATCAGTTTCCCTCTCGTCGACGAGAAGATCAGCAGCGAGGACCTGGCCCTCGGTGACGCAGTGGAGCACGCCTCGACCGCCAAGGACTGGCTGGACGCCTTCGCCTTGGGGGTGATCAGCGGTGCGATATGGGAACGGGACCGTGTCATCGGGCTGCTGCTGCGTGACCAGGCGTCCATGATCCACGACGGGCTGCCGTACTCGAGGCTGAAAGCCGAGTCTGATCCGGCAGAACTGGCGGAGATGGACACTTTGGTCTGCTACCTGACTGAGGCCAGTGGACACCTGCCTCGGGAGTGGCCGTCCGTGACGCTGTGCAGGCCGCAGGTCGACGAGCGCCTCGACGCAGCGCTGCGCCTGGATGCCCTCGGCGCCCTGACGCCGGATCAGCAACTGCTGCGCGTGCTCGTGAAGGCGCCGCGGCCCCGCCGCAAGGGCCGACGCGGGAAGGGGCGGCCGCTCGCCGGTGCGCGTCGAGCGGCCGTCCACCCACACTGTCCTTCGTGGGCTCGGCGCGGCTGTACTGGGTGAAGGCATCTCCGGTAAGGGGCATGCGAGTAGAGTCGCGGATCCGCTGCGCAGGCCTTTGAGGTATCCACGACGCGGGATCAAGATCCCCGCCACGCTTCGGTTCGAACCAGCGTGTTACGCGGTTTGGTGCGACTTCGCGGTGCGCCGACGGATCGTCATCCACGGTGAGGGGCCTTCCTCTTCCGTCCGGCAGATGCTGCTCTCGTGATGCTGTAGGCGGTGCATCAGCCGACGATCGCGCTGTTCGAGGGGCAAGGCGATCTCGGCCAGCAGACTGGGCCGACCGCGGCGGCCGGAACACCCCCACGCCGG